>NZ_CP062165.1:0-4800000 GCF_014844075.1 Paenibacillus sp. JNUCC-31 | reverse complement strand
GATCGGTAATCCCACCCATAAATGTGGCAGATCAGGAAAGAACCGATTGGCATATTCGTCGATTTGCAGCATGGATGCGGATACAACAGCCGTTAGCCCAACGACCCGCCCTGCCGACAAATCGACCCCGCCCGTTACCAGGATAAACGCCGCCCCCAGCGCAATGATGGCCCGTGTGGAGGACTGCTGTAATATATCCCGAAGTGTAGAGAAAGCAAGAAAGTGCGGATCGGCAATAGCAATGCCAATGACCAGCAGGATCAGCACAATAAAGATTGCGCGCTGCGCCACATACTGCTTCACCTGATTGATAACTTGTGTATTCATGTGTTCCCTCCTGACTAAGCCATCCGCTGCTGTGCGGCCAGCCTCATGATATCCTGCTCTGTTGCCTCGGCTCCGTCCACAATTCCGGTGAGCCGTCCTTCGCTCATGACCATAATTCGATCCGACATGCCCAGCAGTTCGGGCATCTCCGAGCTGATCATAATAATGCTTTTGCCCTGGCGGGCCAGTTCCGTAATAATGGTGTAGATTTCAAATTTGGCGCCCACATCAATCCCACGTGTCGGTTCATCGAGCAGTAGAATTTCAGGGTCAGTCAACAACCATCGAGCCAGAAGCACCTTCTGTTGATTACCACCGGAAAGGTTGCGAATTAGCTTGTTAACTGAAGGCGTTTTAGTTCTGAACTTCTGAGTTTGCTCGCGTGCCTCGTCTCGGCCTTTTTTCTCATCCAGCAGACCGATTCGATTCCGGTAACGTCCGAGACTCGCTATAATCGTATTTTCATACACAGACAACACTGGAAAGATTCCTGTGACTCTCCGCTCTTCGGTCAGCAAGGCAATGTTATGACGCTTTGCTGCGGCAGGTGACTTGATCTTTACCTTGCGTCCATGGATCGAGATCGTCCCTGAAGCAAGTCCTCGTAAGCCAAACAGTGACTCGATTAATTCTGTCCGCTGTGCCCCAACCAGGCCGCCGATGCCAAGCACTTCACCTTTCCTCAAATCAAATGTCACGTCACGGAACGAATTCGGCTGGCTGGAGGTTAAGCCTTCTGCCTTCAAAATCACTTCTCCAGGTACGTTCGTCCGTTCCGGGAACCGTTCATCCAGATCACGTCCAACCATGCGGGTAATGATCAGATCGGTCGTTAAATCGGCAGCATCCCAGGTACCCACCACAAAACCATCCCGCATAATCGTGACTTCATCCGAGATCGTCAGAATTTCCTCCATTTTGTGCGAAATGTAGATAATAGACACCCCGCGACTGCGCAGCTGATTAATAATGGCGAAGAGCTGGTCCACTTCCTTGCCCGTGAGCGAGGATGTTGGCTCATCCATCACGATGACTTTGGATTGAAAAGAGACCGCTTTGGCGATTTCCATCGACTGTATTTTGGAAACGGATAACGTTCCCGCCTGAGCCTTCGGATCAATGTCCAGATTCAGATCCTTGAACAAGGCTAGTGTATCGGCGTACATTCGTTTCTCATCCACCAACAGCCCCCTCATCGGAAACCGTCCCAGCCAGATGTTCTCCATCACCGGACGGTGTGGCACCGGATTCAGTTCCTGATGAATCATCGATATGCCATGCTGAAGCGCCGCTTTCGAACTCGGAATCTCCACCTCATTGCCGTCAATCCGAATCGTCCCTTCGTCCGGGCGATACATACCGAATAGACATTTCATCAGCGTGGATTTGCCCGCTCCGTTCTCTCCCATCAGTGCATGAACCGTGCCCGTCTTTACCTTCAATGTGACCTGACTCAGTGCCTGCACACCTGGAAATGCTTTGGATATTCCGTCCATCTCCAGCAGGTAAGGTGATTCCATCTTTCATCCTCCCCTTCCGTAAACCCGGCAAAAAAAGGACGCCATCTCATGAAGGACGTCCCTGTTTGCTGCTGTTATTGGGCGTCGGCAATGTTGTCTTTCGTAATTTTTTTGTAAGCAATCCAGACGTACTTGCCATCCGTAATGTCATAACCCGTGTTTTCCTTCGTTGGCGTCTCACCTTTCGCAAGTACGGAAGCGAGTGCAACCGTTGCTGCGCCCTGGTTCTTGGCATCATTCAACACCGTGCCCAGCATCGTTCCGTCCTGAAGGGCCTGAATGGCCGGAGCCGTTGCATCCACGCCGACAACAGGCATTGTTTTGCCGTCTTTGAAGTATCCGGCTGCTTTCAACGCTTCAATGGCTCCAAGTGCCATGTCATCGTTGTTAGCCAATACCGCTTCAATTTTGTCTCCGTGGGAGGCAAGGAACGCCTGCATTTTCTCCTGGCCTTTGACCCGATCCCACATCGCCGTGTCTTCCGCCAGCGCTTCCACTTCAATACCGGCATCCTGGATGGCCTGTACGGAATATTTAGTCCGCAGCTCAGCATCCTGGTGGCCCGGCTCGCCTTTCAGCATGACGTATTGCAGCTTACCATCACCGTTTTTATCTGCTTCCGGGTGGGCCTTCCAGTAGTCCACAATGAGCTGACCGGAGATCGTGCCGGACTCTTCCGCCTTGGCTCCAACGTAATACACTTTATCCCACTTGTTCATGTCTTCAGCAACCGGCTCACGGTTCAGAAAGACAACTGGAATGCTGGCCGCTTTGGCTTTGTCAATAATGACTCCTGCAGCGGTCCGGTCAACCGGATTCACGGCCATTGCGTTGTATTTCTTGGATACAAACAGATCGACTTTCTCATTCTGAGTCGGCTGTGCGTTCTGGCTATCCACGATATCGAGTGTGGCTTTGCCTTCCGCTGCTGCCGTCATTGCATTCCGTACACCCGTCATGAACGTGTCATCAAACTTATAGATCGCCACGCCAATCTTCGGCGTTTCCGTTCCTGCGGCCGTCTGACCTCCTGTATCTGTTCCTGTACTTCCGCCTGCGCTGTCTCCGCCACTGCTGCACCCCGCCGCCGCAACCATACACGCTGTAAGCAACAATGTCATCCACGTTTTCTTCATATCCTAATGACCTCCCCCAAGTTCATTCGGCTTTACCGATGTCTTTATTATGAAAGGGTTTACAAATAATTCGAATACAATATCTTCCTCTGTTTTATCAAAATCTTCCTCAATTATTTTCCTGTCTTCATTGTACAAAAGGAAACAGCAGCTTCTGATTATCCATCCAGAACATATTGTCCGTACTGACCAGTTTCGTTTCCAGCGTCACCCTCGCTTGCACTTGTTGATTGTTCAGCCTCGCAACGGCCTGATTCACACCAAGATATCCTGCACTGAATCCGTTTTGTACAATTAAGTGTTGGATTTTACCCTCCTGCAACTGCTCCAGCTGCTGCTGCTCACTGCCAAATCCCACAATCTTTGCCTTTATCCCGTTGTTCCCCAACGTACGCCGATTCAGTTCATCGGCTGCTCCCAGAGAAGCAGGTTCCTGCAGGGCAATGAAGCCATCCACCTTCTGCTGGTCCAGCAGTTGCTTCGCCGCCTGCCAGCAGCCATCCCGGGTGCTGCATACGAATGGTGGCTCCACATGAATGCCCGGATACTGGGCCAGTGATTCCTCCACCCCTTGCTCCCGGTGAATCAGACCCGGGTTTACCGGATCAGGACCCAGTAAGGCTACACGTCCTCGTCCTCCGAGAAGATCAGCCATAGCCTGGCCCGCCTGCCGTCCAGCCTCGACGTTATCCATCGAGATGACACTTGTTATACCTTTTACAGGAAACTCATCGTTCAGCACAATCACGGGGATGACCGCTCCGTTGACATTCATTGTTTGGGTCTTCTGGATAATCTCTATGAGTGCCCTCTCACTCAAGGGATCAATCAACAGTGCCGAGGCTCCCTCTTCCAGTGCCAGCGATACGGCATCGACCTGAGCTTGTTCACGTTCGCTCAGTGGATAATTCCCATTTGGCAAATGCTCTTGGTTAATCTTTCGCTGTCCTGCTGTAAAGTCGGGGTTAGATGGTGCGTAATTAACCCCTGCGGATGGGAAGGCCTCCACCGTAATCAGCTCCGCCCCCGCCTCCTTGGCAGCTGCTTCAGCCCCAAGCCTTATCGCCTCCGCCAATTCACCTGTTCCGGCTGGTGTAATCATTGCAATACGCGGCGACGATCCAGCTGAATCCGTACTCGACATACTGCACGCCATACATAATAAGATGCAGCACATTACTGCTGTCATTGCCATTAAACGAAGCATAAGAACTCGGACTCCCCCTTGGTCGACTTCCGAGCGGAAGAGGATTTTCATTCTCATTCCCACATACCCGATCCAATCCGTTCTGTTGGTCGTCGTCACCATGTTGGTTCGCTTGGCGCACGTGCTGTTATCTTTATGGTTCATCATGAGCATCATCCTCCTCTCGTTCCCATTGAATCGGAATCCGAATCCAGACGGTTGTGCCTTCTTCCAGTTCACTATCAAATTCAAGACCGTAAGCCTCGCCATAATAGAGCTGAATCCGATCATGCACATTGCGTACAGCTACACCTGATCCTGCTCCACTTTTCACGATAGGACTGCCCACCAGGAGTCTCGACATCTGTTCTTCCGTCATGCCGACCCCATTATCCGTAATACGAAATACCAGCTTGTCGTCCTCCCGGTATACACGAATCTCAATGCACCCCTCGTCCATCTGATACTCAATGCCATGCACAATGGCATTTTCAATGAGCGGTTGAAGCACCAGCTTAAGTGTCAGGCAGTCCAGCGTGTCCTCATCCGCATCCATGCTAAAATTGAATTTCCGCTTGAACCGCATCTGCTGAATCGTCAGGTAATGATGGGCGTGCTCCAGTTCTTCCCTGACCGTAATAATCGTTTTCCCTTGACTGAGACTGATGCGAAACAATCGGGATAACGAAGTAATCATCGTAATGACTTCCTCATTCCGGCTCATGCCCACCATACGCACGACCGAATTCAACGTATTATATAGGAAATGCGGATTAATCTGAGCCTGCAAAGCTTCCAGTTCGAGACGTCGTTTCTGTTCCTGTTCATGAATGATTTCACTCATCAAGGTACGGATCTTATAGACCATCAGGTTAAAGCGGCGGGATAAACGTTCCACTTCCAACGGCCCCTCGATGGGCAGCTCCACGTTAAAATCCCCTCGCTCCACCGCCTTCATCTTTCGTTCCATGCGCCGGATCGGACGTGTCAGACTGGAAGAGAGAAACAGCGAAACGAGGATGACCAATACCAATACAACCAGCAGTACCCGAATCAGGTATCCATTGACCTCCTGGCGGGTTGTCATGATCTCATCCAGATAGGCCACACCAACGATTTTCCAACCAATATTGGCGACTGACTTGACGGTATTCAGCCTTTTCTGCCCATCCGCCTCATCTTCATAACTGCCGGTTGCCACCAGCGCCTGTTCGATATTTTCACTTTTGAGCCCCATGTACATTAATTGCTGCTGCGGATGGTATACGATATTGCCTGCACTTTCGTCGATAATGTAGACGTATCCCCGCTGCCCCAGACTGACCCGGCGGCTCAGTTCGTCCATTTGTTTGAAGTTGATATCGACCAGCAGAATTACTTGTCGATCCTGACCATCTTGCCGTACGGTAATGCCTTTGCTCATGGAAACGACCCATGTGTATGGGCCTGTGTACATGTTCTGGATATGAGGCAGCGAGAAACTAAGGTGATCCGGCACTCGGAGCGCAGATTGAAACCACCCTTGCTGTGTCACATGGGCACTCGACTTTAATTCGGCGGAGGGTCTGTTCTTGAGTAATTGCCCTGAGGAATCCAGCAAAGTAATAGAGATGATATCTTCACGGCTGCTAAGCAGTGTGTCAAGCTGTTTGTCTACCTGCTCCCCTTCCCAAGTCCCGTCCCGCAGCATATGCTCTTCGATGGCTCGATACAGATGGGACATGCTGCGGACATAATCCTCCAGATTGTAACTGACCTGATCCACGATCTGTCTCGTCGTCAGCTCCGCACTTCGCTCCGCAGCCTGCGTGAATTTGTCATGCAGCAGCATCGCCATGATGGTCAGCACCAATACAATGAAGACGGAGAAGGACCACGTAATAATAAAGCGGATGCTGCTGACCCTGGATGAACGCAGCCTGGACCGAAGCTTGAGCCAAAGGGATTTTATCCATCCGGCAGACATTTTCATCGGCTTGAGCCTTCACTAGTTGTTAGTGCAGTCATTTTGCGATATTCTTTGGGCGAGATGCCGATATGTTTTTTGAAGCAAAAACTGAAATAATTCGGTTCCGCGAAGCCTACCTGCCCTGCAATCTCAAACGACTTCATCTCTGTGGATCGAAGTAATTCCTTCGCCGCCTCCATCCGGATCTGCATCAAATATTGCAGGAAGGTAAGCTGTACTTCTTTTTTGAAAATGCCACAAAAATAACCCGAACTGATATGCAGATGCCCGCATACTTTCTGAATGGACAGATCCGGATCGGCGTAGTGTTCTTTGGTAAACGACAACGCCTGTTCCACAATATCCTTGTATACATGCTGCCTTCCGCTGGCAATGCGATGTTGAACGAGCAGACAGACCTCCCGCACCTTACCCTGTGCCTCAGACAACCCAGGCAAACGGAACAAATCGGCATACAACTGGAACCCTGCCCCAAAAATGTCCTCCATGGCCTCACCCGATGCCTGGGCCGCTTTCCAAACGTTCGTTAAAACTTCAATCAGATACAGTTGAATGTCACTTCGCCCATGCTCCACCGTAATTTCCCGGAAAATGATCTCTAGCGCGTCCTCCAGCTCCGCCTGCGTACCCGCTTTCAGACAACGTGTCAGCGTCTGCTGCTTCAACTCGTCAAAACGCAATTTGCCCGCCGTCTGCCGCTCCACATCTGCAATATAGATAAGAGGATCGGTCCCCGGGACAAGCCGATAATCCAGTGCCAGTAGTGCATCCTCATAGGCATGCTTCACACCTGCCAGTGTGTTCACGATCGAGCCCGATCCAACAGTGGCAGGAATACGCAGATAGTGATTGATGCTGCGCATTACATTTTCCAGCGCCTGCTGCTGTCGTTTCTCCCCGTCTTCTCCACCCCACCGATCTACATAGAGCAGCACAATCGTCTCCTGATGCATAAAAGCATGTCCGGCCCCGTGTTCCGTCCATACCTCTGCGGCAATGTTTAGCGCAGCGAACTGCTTCAGCTCCACATCCCCGGATTGGTCTCCGTCCATATGCAGGGTCAATACGGATACACCATAGCGCTCACCATGCAGATCCAGGCCACATTGCTTTGCTTTGCCATGAATATATTGCGGTGATTTTTGCCGATGCAGCAAAGTGGCCATCAGGTCCGCCTGTAACAAGGGCAGGCTTGTATAATAATGGTCGCGCAGCTGCTGTACATCCTCTCGTTCGGCCACTTCAGCCGCCATCTGCGCACGCAATCTTGTAAGCAGTTCTGTTAAATGTCCCGCCGAGAAAGGCTTCAGTAAATATTCATCCACACTCAGCGAGACTGCTTGCCGGGCGTAGTCGAATTCATCATATCCAGTCAAAATCACCACTTTTACGAGTGGATTTCGCTCCCTCAGCCTTTTGGCAAGTTCAAGTCCATCCATAAATGGCATGCTGATATCCGTTACCACAATATCCGGCTCCACTCGTTCTGCCATCTCCAGTGCTTCACGTCCATTCTCCGCCAGACCAACTATGCGCAGATCGAGTGCTTCCCAATCCACCTCTACAACCAACCCTTCGCGTACATCCTCTTCATCATCCACCAGCAATACCCGGTACACGTCAGATTCCTCCTTTATTTAAGGGGCCATAAGCCCAAGCAATAATGTATATGTCGATACGATCCAAGGTTGCCATCATAATATACAATATAAATTTAATTATGTAATCGCTTACTTTTAAGGTGATAAGATTGATGTGAGCACTCACAAACAAATATATGGTAAATTATAGAAAGGAGTTAATTATGAAATAGAATAGGAGTCTATTAACTGATGAATTACTTGAAATCCGGAATGATAACGACCGGTATTGCCGCAATATTAATTTGCAGCGGTGCAATCACGGAGACAATTCGAACCGATCGATTAGAAACATCCACCGAGTCTTCACGCTGGGAGAACCAACCTCATGAACTTCAGGAGAAGTTAACAACATCATGGAGCGGAGGAATAGAGGCAATACGTAGCACTCTAAATGAGAACAGTGAAAATGAGAATATAACTGATTGGAAACTGTTTTACAGCTTGGAGGATTCATTAAACAGCCTTCCCCATCAAGAGCACTCTTCCTTCATCGCTGCCTATTACAGTAACGAACGAAGAACCATGCTGGAAACCGGAGATATCATGCCTGCCTTGCTTTTACATCCCGATCATACAAAGGCGATACTTTTTTGGGAAAAGCATGATGGAACCTACGCCATTATCACATCAGGATTGCAAATCAATGAAAATAACAAACCTGAATGGGATGTACGTCATTCTTGGATAACCAAACAGCCCTCATCCACTTGAAGTGGGTCAGGGCATCATTGATCCTATATCCATTCGTAATCCCTCATAAAGAGTGCTGCATGTACTTTAATGTGGTTCCGTTTCTCCATCCTCTTCTTCTGACAAAGATAAATTGGCATTTAACCCCTTCACATAAATCATCGTGGTATCCGGATTGATATGCCCCATCATTTCTGCCAAGCGATGCAGTGGTGTATGCTCGGCCATGGCGTATCCAAACCGATGACGCAGATCATGGGAACTTAGCCCTTCCAGCCCGGCTGTAGTCATCACTTTTTTGATCAAATGGCGCAGCGCCCTCTCTGTTAAGCGATCACTGGTTTTCTCCGAAGGAAACAGGTAAGGGCTATCCGGTGCGAGACCGGCCATATACCTCTTCAACAAAGCAATACATGTCATGTTCAGCGGGATTTTCCGTTGACCGTTTCGTTTATCGGCCCTCACCGTGAGTTGTCCGCTTCGTTTCCCTAATTCAATATCACCGGGAGCGAGGTTGCATACCTCCATCGTCCGCAAACCCGTATGAAACATGAGGGTAAGGATGGTTCGGTCTCGAAGCGAGTTGCCGTTTTCGACCGCCAAGAGGAATGATTGTTCCTCAGCAGTTGTCATCCTGCGGGGGCTGACCTTGTCTTCCGGAATGAATTTCAGAGGTTTGGAAGGATCCAGGTTGATTTTGGATTCGGCTACCGCCCACTTGAAAAAACGCTTGAGTGTAATCAATCTGCGATTAATGGTAGATGGTTTCAATTGCAATACCTTTTCTGAATCTTCCCGGTAATTGACCAAAGTCGATGTATCCACGTCTTCGATTCGAAACGAAATTTCTTCACTTCGAGTATCGTTTCCCTTATACCATTCAGTGAAATGTTTCAAATCACTCGCGTATTCCTTCAAGGTTTTGGGAGTCAATTCTCCCTGAATTGTAAGCATATATATGAATTCCTGAACAACCATTTCCCCTTGTAGCGAAGTACCAGATCCCTTATCCAATAGAAAAAACCTCCAAATCTTGACTTATATTAGCGGACATGGTATTATCATATTAATCGATACATTAGCGGACATCAAGTCTGTGGGTTTGAATATACCTGATTAGCGTTAATTTCTAATTAACCCTTTTCAAAATGGTCGTTTAAAAACTTATTTTTTGGAGGAACTACATGCAAACAGGTACAGTGAAATGGTTTAACGCGGACAAAGGATTTGGCTTTATCGAAACTGAAGAAGGAACAGACGTATTCGTTCATTTCAGTGCAATTCAAGGCGACGGTTTCAAAACATTGGACGAAGGACAACGCGTTCAATTTGAAGTAACTCAAGGTAACCGTGGTCCACAGGCTGAGAACGTTACTAAAGTTTAATTATATTAAGGCTGCCTTGTACAAGGCAGCTTTTTGTTTTATTTCATCCAATAACGAAAAGCGAGGTATGACAAATGGATAAAGAACAATTGATCACAGAAGTAGCCAAAAACGGCGGATTCTCCAAAAAGAACGCTGAAAAAGCAGTAACCGTTGTACTGGATTCCATTTTGGAAGCTTTGAAAGAAGGCAAAGAAGTTCAACTGGTTGGATTCGGAAAATTCGAAGTGCGTAATCGTGAAGCACGTATGGGCAAAAGCCGGAGAACCGGTAAAGAAATTCAACTTCCCGCAGGTAAGGTACCTGTATTTACAGCAGGATTAACGATGAAAGAAGCTTTGAACTAAACAGCAACAACACGATTGGAAAAGAGGTTTTTATTCAAACACACAACGAACATTTTGATGTAAATGTCGTGTTTTCTACGGTTGATGATATCATTAACTTTTATTCGGGCAAGCAGACAAACCAGAATAACGCGGAAGATCACACCCATTCAACACCCCCATCAGCAGAGTCTGCACAGACGCCACAACCACCCACTCGCTAAAACGAACCTTTCATCTTGGACAATAAGAAGCCCTGTTCCGCTCAAAACGGTCCAGGGCTTGATTTGTGTAATTTGAGTCAATCGAGCACCCAGGGAGAATGAATTTTGGGTACGTCATTGATTAATTGTTTGGTATAGGGATGCTCCGCATGATGAATGACTTCCTCGGCTCTTCCTGCCTCCACCATTCGTCCATGCTCCATAATACAGATCGTGTCGCTCACATAATAAGCCAGACCCACATCGTGCGTAATAAACACAATGGTCATACGGTTCTCGTCACGAAGCTTCAGCAGCATATCCAAAATGGTTGAACGAGAGCATGCGTCCACCATGGACGTCGGTTCGTCGGCAATTAACACCTTTGGATGCAGCATGAAAATACGGGCAATCATGAGCCGCTGCATCTGTCCACCGGACAGCTCAAACGGATATTTATTGTATAATTCCTCAAACTTCAGGTTGACGAAGGAACAGGCTTCCTTCATTTTGGCATATTCCTCATCCTTGTTCAGCTTCAGTCCCTGGAGTTTGATACAGTCCACCAGCAGTTTCTCCACCCGGTGAAATACGTTGAACGAAGAGAACGGGTCCTGGAAAATGGCCTGGATATCCTTCCAATACGCTTTACGTTCACGATACCGCTTCAACTGTCTTGGCTTGCCATCGTATTCTATTGCCCCGCCCGTTTCCTTCAGCAATCCCATAATCATTTTGGCAAGTGTCGTCTTGCCGCTGCCGCTCTCTCCTACAATGGAGATAATCTCCCCTTCATGAAAATCAAAGCTGACATCGTCCACCGCTGCCTTTTTGCGATTGCCTGTACCGTACACCTTGGTCAGATGGCGGCCGCTGATCAGCACCTTGCCCATCGCCATACTACCTCACTCCTTTCGGGGAGCCTAGATCCGAGCCATTTACGCCCAGAAAGAATCATTTCATCGGTCTGCGATATCGTCTGTATCAGCTTGATCATCTCGGACATCTTCTTTGTGTGAGTCGTTCTCCTCCTGGTTTTGTTCCTTTTCCTGTGACTCTTCGTTCACGGGCTTCTGTTCTACGTGATCGTCCTGCTCCTGCTCCTTCTCCCTGATCTGCTCCAGCATCTCCGGGGTCAGGAGACAGCGATATATGCGCCCATCAACGTGAATGTTCTCGATTTTGCCCTGGCGGCACTCGTCGGTCACCAGTGTACAGCGCTCTGCGAAGCGACAGCCTTCCGGCACATTCTTCAGATTCGGTGGTGCACCGGGAATGGCCGCCAGCTTGTGCTCCTTCATGCCCTCTTCCGGCACAATGATGGAGCCCATCAGCTTGCGGGTGTACGGATGCAACGGATTGAAAATCATCTGCTCTGCTGTGCCTCGTTCCACAATCTCCCCGGCATACATAACCATAATTTCATCCGTGACATGGTACAACAGCGGCAGCTCATGCGTGATGAACACCAATGATTTGATGACTTTACGCTTCAACAAATCCTTCAACAGACGAATGACTGCCTTCTGAGAAGTGACGTCCAGTGCCGAAGTAGGTTCATCCGCAATAAGCACATTCGGATTCAGAATTGTTGAGATGGCGATGACCGTTCGCTGCTTCATGCCGCCGGACAATTCATTTGGATACATATCCAGCACATCCGGCGACAGATTCAGGGATTGGAATCGCTCGGTAGCCATCTTCCGTACATCCGGCCGCTTCATCTCGGGACGATGCTCCTTCATGATATCTTCAATAAACCTGATAATCCGCAGCGTTGGGTTCAGTGCATTCATGGCGGCCTGCGGAATATAGGCAATTTCCTTGCCCAAAATGCGCGAACGAAGCTGCTCTTTGTTCAGCTGCATAATATCGGTACCATTGATCCGGATCGAACCACTGCCATAATGAAGCGGCGGGAAATAAAAGCCCATCAGGCTGAGTGCCAGCGTCGATTTGCCACAGCCCGATTCCCCTGCAATGCCCAGCGTCTGCCCCTCGTTCAGTCCAAACTCCACCCCGTCGACAGCAAAGACGTTCTCCTTGAGCCGGGTACGGTAATAGGTTTTGAGACCGCTGACCTGAAGTATAGGTTGGTTCATGGTCTTAGCTCCTTATTTTCGGATTGAAAATTTCGTCCATGCCCGTATTCATCAGATAAAGCGAGAAGGTAATGACGGCAATGGCCAGCGCTGCAGGAATGAACGCCCACCACGCCCCCGCTACTGGCGCTTCAAAGACCAGTGCCCAGTTCATCAGTATGCCGAGCGAGATCGTATTATATGGTCCCAGTCCCAGCATCGAGATGGAAGCTTCGGACAGGATGCCCGAGGCCGTCTGGAGCACAAAAGCCATCACTACATAAGACGCGATATACGGCAAAATCTCATGGATAATGATCCGCGGTGTACTGTGTCCCGAAATTTTCGCAATGTGCACATGATCCCGGCTACGCAGAGATGTCGTCTGGGCTCGCACAGCCCGGGCCGTCCAGGGCCAGCTGGTTATCCCGATAATAATTGCCGTCACCAAAGAGCTGCGTGAATCAATGCTGACCGAGATCAGGATCAGGATGATAAACGAAGGAATAACGATGAAAATATTGGTGATCGCCGTCAGAAAGTTATCCAGCATCCCTCCGATATAACCAGACACCAGGCCCATAACGAGTCCAATAACAGTCGCAAACACACCCGCAATCAGTCCCACTCGTATGGACGTTTGGATGCCATACATCAATTCAAGGAAGATGTCCCGTCCAAAATTGTCCGATCCCAGCAGCAAGCCATCACCCGGCGGCTGGAATGCCATCGCAATCATCTCCAGGGGATCACTGCGGTTGATAAGCGGATAGATCGTAACCAGGAGCAGCATGCCGACAAAAGTCACCGCACCGATCATGAATTTGGGTGACTTCAGCAAAATAGAGATCGAATGCTTCATATCATTGTTCCTCCATTTGAGCAGCCTTGATGCGCGGGTCAATGAAGCCATAGATGACATCAATGGTAAAATTGGCAAGTAATACAGCAATGGCAATCAACAGCGTACACCCCGAGATTAGTGGGTAATCCAGTTGCCTTATGGCCGTGAACAACCATGTGCCGATGCCCGGGTAACTGAAGACAATCTCACAGATGAGTGATCCTCCGACCATCGTACCGATGGAGAGCGCAAGCCCCGTAATTTGCGGCAGCATGGCGTTACGGAACACATAACGCGCAATTCGGCCGTCGCGAATACCCAGCAGTTTGCTGTATAACACATAGTCTGAATTCAGCTCATAGATGGACATCTCCCGCATGCCAATGGCCTGGCCACCAATGGTCACAAGCACGATGGAGAGGAACGGCAAGGTATGGTGGCGAACCACGGACATAATGAAGTCGAAGCTTAGCTGCGGCACCATCTGGAAGTCATATCCCCCGGACAACGGAAACCATTTTAGTGATAAGGCAAAGACATACAGCATAATAATAGCCAGAGTAAAAAAAGGAATGGAATTGATAAACAGCGCGACCGGGAACAGCACTTTATCAAAAACACCCTTTCGGTACGCCGCAATGGCGCCGAGCAAATTGCCAATCAGCCAGCCGACCAGGATGGCCGGAAGTTGAAGCCCCACCGTCCACGGGACGGCGGAGGCCAGAATGTCCGTCACAGGTTTCGGGTACAATCCGAAAGACGTACCCAGATTGCCTGTGAACAGATTTTTTAAATAGATGCCGAATTGGGTCCATAGCGGCTGATCAATGCCGAATTCAACCGTAAACGTCTCATACACCCGCTTGATGGAATCCGAGTCGGTCATCCCTGACGTCATTTTGGAAGCGATCATGCTCACCGGGTTACCTTCAATCAATCTTGGCAAAATAAAATTCAGTCCGATGGCGATGACCAGGGTCAGGCCGTACCAGAATACTTTTTTGGCGACATATCTGGAATAGGCATTCATAGGATTTAGCACCCCCAAGTTTAGCGGATAAGGGCCTTATGTCTGAAGTGGCATGTTACTTCATCGTATCCTGATTCAATATGAGTTCCTTAATTGTGGATCTGATACAATGCCTTAATACCTGCGCCGTCCATCGAGATTTGCGGCGGAATGTTGGTGCCATCGCCTTCGGTCGGGAAGCCTTTCCAGACCGATTCGTTCACGGTGTCAAACACCCATGGTCTGTACATCAGCGGAATGGAAGGGATGTCTTTCAGCCAGATGGTATTCAGTTCAGTGTACAGTGACTTCAGCTTCGCCTCGTCGGACACGGATGGAATCTCTTCGATGATGGCGTCTGCGCGGTCATTCTGGTAACGTCCCCAGTTCCAGAATGCCATCTCGCCCATTGGGGCAACCCCTTTGGAATACATGATCGTCATTGCACGATTCCACGGCTGGCTTGGGCTGACCCCGCCCGCAGGTGTGTTCATGATGATATCGAATTTGCCGGTTTGCAGATCATTGGTCCATACTGGGGATTCCGGGAATTTGGTACGAATCTCAATGCCTATCGCCTTGGCACTCTGTGCTACGATCTCCAGAGCAGCATTCCAGTCAGACCAACCGTAAGGACATTCAATCTCGAAAGGTCCAAGTCGTGTGCCGTTAAGAACGCGGATGCCATCTTTGCCTTTCTTTGCTCCAATCTTGTCGAGCAGGGCGTTGGCTCCTTCAATGTCCATCGTCCATTGCAACGACTTGATG
The DNA here is from genome assembly GCF_014844075.1 of Paenibacillus sp. JNUCC-31. Classification (NCBI taxonomy): domain Bacteria; kingdom Bacillati; phylum Bacillota; class Bacilli; order Caryophanales; family Paenibacillaceae; genus Paenibacillus; species Paenibacillus sp. JNUCC31. The sequence goes on along the minus strand of NZ_CP062165.1, from coordinate 4,784,913 downwards.
GCGTCCTGGTCAATATATTTGGACTCGGCGTCCGAGTTCAAGGTCAGGGAAGGCTGCATTGGTGCGGAATATCCGCTCATGGCCAGCTCCGAGATTTTTTCATAGTTGATGCTCATGGCGATTGCACGGCGAACGTCAGCGTTATCGAGTCCGGCTTTGGACAGATTGAAGAAAATGCTTGGCATGGAACCTGGCAGATAATACGGCGCATCCTTCAAATACGTTTTAACGGCAGCTCCGCCTTCCCACATCTTCCACACCTGCGGAATAAACTGCTGGGAGACGTCCACTTGCCCACTCTTGAACGCCAGATCACCTGCGGCATTATCCTTGTAGATTACATGGGTGATGTACTTCGGTGCAGGCAGCTTGCCGAACAACTTTTGCCCCCAGTAGTTATCGTCACGGATGATTGTGATTTTCTGGTCATTGTAAAAATGAAGCTTATACGCACCGGTACCCACCGGATTGTCATTAACCTCTTTACGAATCGCGGTCAGATCATTATTGTTCTTCTTCTCGATCTCTTCCCAGATATGCTTCGGCAGCATCGGAATCAGTTCAATGCTATCCAGTACGGTCAGCTTGTTTGGGTTATCAGGGTTCAGCTTGATTTCCACAGCCTGCGCTCCATCCGCTTTCACTTCACTGATGTAGGTCCAGAAGCTGCTCCAATTGATATCGTATTTTTTGCCCAGTTCATAGGTGTATGCAACATCATCTGCTGTAAAAGCCGCCCCGTCGCTCCACTTCGCATCCGCATTCAGCTCAATGCGCAGTGTGGTTTCATCCGTCCATTCATACGACTTGCCCAAGAGCGGTTCAAGGCCGCCGTCCAGCTGATTCACCATGAACAGCGTCTCGTACACCAACTCCCTGGAGTTGCCGTAATTCACAGGAAATGCAGGATTTCCGCTCAGCAGATTGAAGTTGGTTGGTGGTCCCCATTGCAGCCCGTTGATATACAAGGTCTCATTGCGTGGTGTCTCTTTGTTGGTCTGTGGTGCAGGTTCATTCTGGGTTGTCGTGGTCGGTGTATCCACCGTCCCTTGTGGTTCACTTACGGATGGTGGCTGAACATTTTGGCATCCGGCAAACAATGTGACCGACATGAACAGAGCGACGAGCGGTGTGGCAGCTCTCTTAAATCGCATTCTGAACCCCTCCGTGAATTCATATTGATGTTATTGGAAGCGCTTACTTAAAGTTATTCTATGACTTATCTCACACCAAACATTCCATCTCTTTTCTCAAATTTGAGACATTATTTATACGGACACACGAAATAACCAGCTCCGCAAGAAGCAGCTGGTTATCTGCTGAATTATGATTATTTATTACTTCACATTAGATCAAGAACGGTTTACTTGACGAATCCATTACGTATGGCAAAGACGACCGCCTGTGTGCGGTCTTCCAGCCGAATTTTTTTTGCAAATCATCAGCTAGACTTTGAAATATTTCGTCGACCAATCTATCGGTCTATACCACCGGGAATCCTACTCTCTGATTGTGATTTTTACACTGTTGAATTGGGCACTACCTTGGCTAACGAACAAGCCAAGCTTCCCTCGATGAATATCATACATTCTGGCGCTCATTGCAATTTGATCATCTACATACATTTCGCAGATCGTTCCGTCAATAAACACTTTAATTTCATAAGGATGATTGGGAACAAGCTGAACGGGACGTTCCAGTTCAACCTCATAAGGGAACGTTTTCCCGCCCTCTTCCGACTGCATTATCGCCCCCCGGAAGGTAATACGGTTTCGTTGCGGTTCCAATGTGAGGTAATAGGCTGCATCCAAAGTGTCTTCTGTTCGTAACATGAACCCAACACCTTGCGTTTCCCCGGAAAATGAGACGTGTGCAGATATCTTGCATTGATCAGGCAAATCCTCCTGGCTCGTGCAGCCGGCAAACCCATACAGAGACTCGCAGGAAAGCGAGCTATCCAAATGGATCCAATCTCCTGCAATTCCATTGAGATGTATAGGAAACCCATCCGTAAATGCGGCATCGACCGTTTCAGGTACCTTTACGCTGAGGTTGCCATCGGGACGCTGAACGATTTCATGCACGATCAGATTCCCGCCCCAGTCCCAGGTATCGTAATCCTTGCCAAGGGATTTCGGCGGATTCCAGCCGAATAAATCGTCATTTTTCGTTGGATTCCAACCGAACAGGTAGCGTTTCTGCCCGTCATCCACGGATTTGGCCGCATAGAAAGCCCGTCCGTCGAAAGTATCCTCCTTTGGGGTAATCCATGGGCCATCCAGGGAACGGCTCATCCGGTAAAAGGTCGCAAATCGCCCGGTATAAGAGGAGTAGATCAAATACCACCACTCCCCGATCCGAAACAAATCGGGGCATTCGTGAGCCCCTACGTGCAGATTCGGTGCGTACAGGGGCTCGCGGTACTCCCAAGCTTGAAGATCTTTGGATGACAGCAGTGCAGTACATCCTTTTCGATTGGTTGGCCCTTTCGCCATCGCTGCGAGCAGCATCCAGTATTGACCTTCCTCCTCATTCCAGAATACGAAGGGGTCACGCCAATCAGACAGTTCATAGATGCGGTCATCAGCCCCAAAGGTATCCTCAGGGATCGCTTCCCAAGTCTTGAAGTCTCTGCTGATCGCATGACATACCAGCTGCTTGCCTTCTGGAAATATGCAGTAGAACATATGGTAGATACCGTCCACTTTCAGTATATGACCGGTGCCGCCTTCGATCTTGCAAGCTCCTTCTTCCCGATAATTCACGAAATCCTTTGTTCCGACAAGATGCCAGCCGTGGTCAAGGCCCTCACGATAGTTATCCCTCCATCCGTGAAGATAAAATAACTTAAACTCTCCGTCTTCATAATATGGAATAACGTCTCCGACCCAGGCGTTAGCCGGCCGGTAGAAAAACTCCCTCATCCTTCATCTCTCCTAATGGTTAAAGTAGCTAAGCGCTCATTCACCGGAACAGGCATGTACGCATCGCTTGTGCCTCGTTCCTGATACCAATAAACAGTGGCTGCATACAAACATTGATTATTTGGGCCCCATTGATTCCCTTTATATTTCTCAATAAATCCTTCGAAAGAGTCCATGAAGGGAACGTTGTCACAAATATGAAATCGGTTAACCGAGGTATGCCCGTTTGCATCCAACTCGATAAACGGCTGACTGGCGAAAGCACTGTCAAACATCGGGAAAGGCGGCTCGGCTGCCCAGGCATAGCCAATATAGTCCTCGCTACCCGTTCCGAACGTGGACGGAAAGGATTCGCCATCCACGAAAAATTTCTCGTCTCCTTCTCCCCACCACCAATCAATCGTTTTTCGATCCCATCGCCCGTACCACCATGTTTCGGCTTCCTCATCTGGTTTCTCCCAGGTATTGTACACATGCAGATGAACGCCGCAGAACCTTCCCCGGCCTTTCGTTAGCAGCAGAGGCCAATCCGGCCAACGATCCCCGCCTTCCTTGAATCGGCCCGTATCCAGATACAGATAATCATCCCGGTGCCATTTTGCATGAAAACGTAGGAGATCGTCCGTATGAGATGTCGTTAAGGGAGTATACCGGATATCAGCCGCTATCTCGCACGGTTCGACTCCATCATTTTCAATTTCGATCCTCGCGCCTTCCGAGAACGGCATGTACCAATAACTGTACATTTCATGTTCATTCATGCCCAGAGGCAGGGCTCGGTACGGCTTGATCCCGGGTGCGCTTCCAAAAAAATCACCCAGTGGAGCCCATACGGAAGGAGCTTCTTCATTGTCCCATCTCATCGAGATGACCAACTGCCTGGTCAAGATCCGCTGCTGTTCCTCGCTCTTTCGTCCAAGGTCTGTCCTAATCCGAATCATGGAAATAGCGCCAGCCCCCTTTTTATCCAAAAGCAACGCTTTGCCGCCTGCCGGTACGGATACCGTAACGCTCTCGGCGGAGGACCCTTCCTTTTTCATAAACGAGTACGTTCCCCTTTGCTGCAAAATCCGGTCTGCTTCGGCCAGTGCAATAGCCGATTCCTTATCGATGCTACCGTTAAAGGACGGCAGTTGGACCCCGGCAGGGAAGATGGTGTAGGTTATGTGATAATAGGCTCCCCAACCTTTATCCAGCAACACCTTGCAATGTTTTTGGAAGGGGATTGGGATGAAGCAGTTTCTTCCGCGGGACAAAATAGGAAACAGATTCGGAAAATTGGATGGCGGCCCTTCCTGATTGAATTTATCGAAATAATCCCGGAAGGGCTGATCGATCACGGGGGTGTCGGCGTGATCAATATAAATCCGGATATGCCCGTCTTCAGGAAGTGCAGACCAGAATCTCCAGATCACGCCAGGACCGTCAAGTTCCATGGCGACGATGCTTTCTCCTTCCTTGCGAATGAAGCCTCCTCCATCATCATTGGCTCCCCAATTCTCGTATAAGCCCGTCTCGGCATTATAAATAGAGTTTCGGTCAAAACTTGAGAAGCATCCCGATTTCTCTCCAGCCTGCGGCGGTACCGCTAGCGATTCAAGATCATATAATCGCTTCATGAGGTCTTGATAGGTATGGAACTGCTGCTCCGTTCGATTCATGCCAGGCGCTCCTCTTACCCGTTATTTGTTAATCTTATTAAGTCGGATTCTGCACCTTAACCGGTACATTGAAATCATCAACGTTTATATGTCCAAAGCCGCCTGTGGATTGATCAACCACCTTAATGTAAAGCTCCTGGCCGATATACTCCGACGCATCCCAAATCTTCCGTTGATACTCCTCATAATTGGTTGCTGTCTCTTTAAATAACGTTTTGCCGTCTGACGCCCGAACCAGCGCAACATAGAGCTTATCTATATCACGGCCGCCGCTGACAAGGAAGTTGATTTTGCCATTCCCGCCAAGGACGAAGTTTTGTGTTTTTAGCGTTCCCATCAAGCTGTCACCGCCAGCTTCCTCATTAAAGCCCCATAAGTGATGGCCACCCGGAATTTTATGCGACGGATTAAAATAAATCGTATCCCAGAAAAACTGGGCATCGGTTACATGGACATCCTGGAAGGCGTCTCCTTCCGTAATCCAGCCTGTCAAATCTCCTGTAGCAAAATCATGGTTTGGCAGCTCCGTAATATCGGTATACACGGAGTTGTCCCAGTTGTCAGGCACATCGACCGGAGCAGCCGGTTCACCCGTTAAAGCGTTCATCTCCCATACTTCCATCGACTTGACCGTAATATCGTTGTCGGCCCAAATCTGCATGCCCAAGGAATCATATCGGCCTACGTAGACGCGGGTTGTCAGCTTTTTTTTGTCATTGGCAAAGGCTTCAACAACCGAACGGTCAAGGAAAATATGGAGCTTCAGGTTCTCTCCGTCCAAATCCACGTAACCGCCTTGAATGCCATCCACGCGTACATCCGGATCAATGCTGCTTTTTGTCCGATCTACATTAAAGGTCCCGTTTGTCTTGTCATAGTAAATCAGCGTTTCTTCTTGGCCATTATCGGAGCGCCGCACTTTGAGACCGAATTTCTGGGCTTCGCCCGGATCAATTTCCATCACAATCTCCAGCATGTCGCCTTTGACATTGTGGATCAATTGATTAGCGGCCGCCAAATTTTTGTCCGAGAAATCAACCACCTTATCTCCCCGGAGACTCTGCAATTCTTGAATCGGTTCAATACGCAATTGATCATGCTCATCCAGGCTCAGTGAAACTGGCAATGCCAAATTATGCGCCCATCCGGCTTGGTATTCGGCTTGCGGCGTTCTTACATTTTGCACCATGGAGTAAACGACCGTTCTTCCGTCAGGTGTGACCATACCGCTCTCTGCAGTTAAATAGCCATCGCCCACATCCATTTTGGAGGGTGCCTCTTGGTCGGGAATAAACTTGAAGTGATCCCGGTCCCAGGTACCTATCCAATAAAAGACCTCAACATCTCTTTGCACATCGTTCGCTGGAGGCACTTGCTCCGGTTTCTCATGGGGATTGATCATGAAAATATACTTTTGCTTGCCAGCGCTATCCTTGCCTAACGGCAGCAATACCGGCAGTTCCCATACCGTACCGAGCTCCGGATACAGGCTTCTGTCGCTAACGAATAAAGGCCCCTTATACTCCCAGTTGTACATGTCGTCGGACACATACACCAAAGCTGTGCCGCTGCTGAAGTCTTGAAGACCGGATGTCACTAACTGATACCACTTATCCACCTCTTCGTCATACCAGACGAACGGATCGCGGAACTCGTTATGGATGCCATTCCCGTTCTGCTCCGTCACCGGATCAGGATATTTCACCCATTGTTCCAGATTGGGGTCAGACAAATCTGTCGGAGTCGCCAGCCCTGTTCTTTGATTCGGCGACAGGGAGTCATTGCCGGAGGTATAGAACAGAACAGGATTACCGTCTCGATCATACGCTGCACTGCCTGACCATACACCGTCCGGATCCAGGGTGCCTGCTTCGGGGGCAAGAGCAGGCCTCACATTTTCCCAATGTACCATATCGTCACTCACCCAATGTCCCCAGTGGATTTGATGCCAGAATGGACCTTGCGGGTTATGCTGATAAAACAAATGGTATTTGCCGTTATAATAAATCGGCGCATGCGCTTCATTCATCCAGTTTTGTGGAGGCATCGCATGGTACTGAGGACGATGCTGATCACCATCAAACACACTTGGGTCCTCATCAATATCGCCATTCGGAATTTCCGGGACCGAACCGCCGTGAAGCGACTTCACATTCTCATACTCAGCAAGGATCTCCTGATCAGTGAGGACTTTGTTTTGCAGCTTCACTTCATCAATGAGTCCAGAGAACATATTGTAAGAGAACAACCCCGCCAACTCTACCGGTTTATTATGTTTACCAATAATCAGGTTTTCGGTAGAGGGTGTGATCGGAACGTTGACAGGGGTCGCTTGGGAAGCCACTTCCTCACCGTTCAGGTACAACTTGATCATTCCATCTTTTTTGTCGAACGTAGCCGCCACATAATTCCATTTGTACTTTTCGAGTGGATGATCTTTTACCCATACCTGAATCCACTGGCCGCCGATCCCGACCTGCATCGACCATGTGCCGTGCCGGTACATGCCAAGCGCGAAGCCTTCCGCTTTATCCTGATCGGACTGGTTCACGATAGCAGACAGCTTGTTTCCGTCTCCCCATTCGTAGCTGCGCGGCGCGACCCAAGTTTCAAGCGTCAACGCGTCACTTACAGGAACGGCATTCTTTGCATTGACCTCGATATCATTTGAGTATCCATCGAACAGCAGGGCGCCGCCTTTTACTCCGCGCGGAGTCCATCTCGGTTCCTTGGAGTCCATGTATCTGGCGTTGTTAAATACATAGTTCACATCGTGTTCAATATTGCTTACTTTCTCAAGCGCCTTTCTTCCTCCGTCTTCATCAAGACTCATGTGAAAGATGGTACCCGCACCATGAGCTTGAAAAGCATCAACGGAAATACGAGCTTGATTGGATTGATCGATAACTTTGATATAAAGCCGCTTGTTATAATACTGCTGCATTTTCCAGGAAATCTTCTCATTCGTACTGACTTCCCCGGTCTTCTCAAGCAACGTGTCAGTACTGGCATCATATAATGCGACGTAGGCATGCTGCGGATTGACAATGTCCAAAACAGTGAAGTTAATAGTCCCGGTTCCCTGAAGCGTGAAGGTGCTAGAGATAATCGAGCCCTGTCCTTCCAAGGAGGATTTAGCAAAATAGTTGCCTTCTTTACCCGCTTGAGCTTCATTGTTCACTTGAAAAGCGTTGCCTTCAACGGTCCAGTTCTCTAAATTTCCGGTTTCAAAGCTGGGATTCTGGATTTCAGTCGGCATAATGTTATCTGCCATAACTCCTTCTTCCGGTACGAGTTCATTGAAGGTGTTGAAGGCGTCCGCAAAGATTACTCCCCAATCCGAGTGCCCATTATCAACGATCTCCACGTACAGCTTCTTGCCGATATACTTGGAGAGATCGGCTTTATATTGCTCCATATTCGCGAGCCTCAGGCCCTGTGCCGGATCCGGGAACCCCGACTCGTTAAATTCGGTGTTACCGTACCTGGCAATCAGTTCACCTGTATCCGCATTGATGACGCTCACATACACTTGATCCGTATGCTTGCCTCCGCCCAATCTGAAGGTAATCCAGCCTGTTCCGCCCAGCTCGAAGGTGCTGGAACGAAGCTTACCTGTCGCAGCCTCGTTATACTTCAATCCGTTTAAATGATAAGTGCCTTCCTGGTTATACGGGATTTCTTCAACCCAATAGGTTGTTTCGTCCGACACGCTGTTCGGACCAAACGCCTCACCTTCTACAATCGTCCAGCCTGTTAAATTCCCTGTTTCAAAGCTGGGATTTTCGATTTGATAGCGTTTGAAATCCGGCTTGATATCCGTGGCGGCAATTCCTCCGGCCGGCTCGGCTTCATGGTACATGAAGAAGGCGTCCGCAAAGATCACGCCCCAATCCGAGGTTGCATTGTCAACGATCTCCACATACAGCTTTTTGCCCAAATATTCGGAAAGATCCGCCTTATATTGCTCCATATTGGCAAGCCGCAAGCCCTGATCGGGATTTGGGAAGCCAACGTCAGCGAAGGCGCTATTGCCATACCGGGCAATGACTTGCCCCGTCTCGGCTTCCACGATATTTATATATGCCTTGTTTGGATTTTTCGCACCGCCAAGCTTGAAGCTGATCCAGCCGCTGCCGCCTAGCTCGAAGGTGCTGGAACGAAGCACACCTGTCGCAGCCTCGTCATGCTGCCAGCCATTTAAATGAAAGGTCCCTTCCTGGTTGTACGGAATTTGTTCCGCCCACCAAGTGGTTTCGTCCGATACGCTGTCCTGACCGAACGCTTGGCCTCTGACAACCGTCCAGCCTGACATATCCCCGGTTTCGAAGCTTGGATTCTGGATTTGATAGACTGTATCCGTAACTGACAACCCCTCGTTAGCCTTAGGGGTTAACGCCTCCCGAGCATCCACTCCAACTTCGGCTGCAACCGATATTCCTGGAGCAACAAGCTGGAGAACCATTACCCATATGACCATTCTTGAGATCCAGGTTTCCCTTGTTATTACTTTCCTCATTCAAGATCCTCCTCCATGATTTCATATTCAGAAAACATCGATACCGCATTTCGACATGCTCTCCCTGTAACAAGGATGAATAGTCATGAAGGAAGGAGAGAAAAGATAAACGTATATATGAAGCGTTTCCAAACTACAGAGTACAAATTTTCGAGCTTTGGTCCCTTTATCCAAAGGGTGTAAGGAGCGCCTAAGCGCTCTTTTTACCAAATGGATTTCATCTCCCATATATCGATCGATTTAACCAACAATTCCCCATCTCCCCAGATCTCAAGCCCCAAAGCATCTTTACGGCTTGGATACACCCGGGTCGTCAGACTTTTCAATCCGTTTGCATAGGCTTCGACCATGGAGCGATCCAAATAAATATGAAGCTTTAAATTCTCCTCTAGCAGTTCCAGCTTACCGCCTTGGATCCCTCGGCACTTTTCTCCCGGATGAAGCGTCGTTTTCGTTCGATCGACCAAGAGCATCGATTGATTCCAATCATAATACAGCAGGGTCTCTTCTTCGTTATCCGGCGTACACCGGACCTTGATGCCGAGTTGTTTGGCACTGCCAGGCTCCATCTCCAGTTGAATCTCAAGCATGTCTCCTTGTACATCCCCCAGCAGCATATTAGCCTCAGCCAATGATTTGTCCTGGAGCGATAACCGCTTGGCACCACGCAAGGATTGGAGCTCTTCAATCGGCTCAATTCCCAAACGTCCGTCATCCCTCAAATACACGCTTAACGGCAAGCCGCCATTATGAGCCCAGCCCGATTGATATTCCAGCTCAGACGTCCGGTCACCTTGCGCTATCGTAAACACAATCTTTCGGCCGGTCTTCGGATCAACCATTCCGCTCGGACCGGTAAAATGGAAATCACCGACATCAATCAATTGCGGCTCCTCTTGATCGGGAATGAATGATAGATTTTGTTTGTCAAGCTTCCCTATCCAATAGAATACCTCGACATCCGCTCCCTGTCCCACTGGACTCACCAATAGAAGATGCTTGTTCACTCCCTGCTTGTCGCTGCCAAGGGGAAGAAGCACAGGAAGCTCCCAGATGGGTCCAAGATAAGGGAATTTCTGAATATCCGCTTTAAATAATGACCCTTTGTACGTCCAATTCAGCATATCCTGTGATGCAAATGCGAGCGCTGCTCCACCTTCGCCTTCGATCCCGGACCCTACCAAGGCAAACCATTCGTCATCGTCCTTCCACACGAACGGATCCCGGAAATCTCCGAATACACCCATGCCCTTCTTCTGCACAATCAACGGCTCCGCGTGTTTGACCCAGTGAACCAAATCCGGATCTCCATCCCGGGAATAGGTGCTTCGGGCAAGCGCCACGCTCTGATTGGGCCAAGCACTGTCATTGCCCGCCGTAAAGAATAAGACAGGCAGGCCGTCTGCATCATATGTCGCGCTTCCCGACCAGATCCCGTCTGGTGCGAGCTGATCATTTTCAGGGGCTAATGCTACAGGAAGATCACGCCAATGCACCAGATCCTTACTTACCCAATGTCCCCAATGGATCTGATGGAAAAATGGCCCAAGGGGGTTATGCTGATAGAATAAATGATAATGCCCGTCAAAATAGATCGGCGCATGGGGCTCGTTCATCCAATGAGCCGGCGGGCTGACATGATACTGCGGTCTGTGCCGATCCGGCAGCAGTGGCGTCCGATCCAGCTTGATCTCATCATACGTTAATGGCGGATGGGCTCCTCCATAGGCGGTATCCAACACGTGCCGATAGGAAGCGACCACCTCTTCCTCGCTCAGGGCCTGATTATAAACCTTGAGTTCATCGAGGATACCGCTAAACATGTGAAGGCTAAATACTTTCGCCAGCAGGCTGCTGTGATTGTTTTTGCCGATGAGCAGCTCCGTGTCCACCGCCTCGGCCAGGCGAGAACCGGGGGGCAGATCAGCCGAAGCGATTTCCCTGCCGTTTAAATACAGCTTCATTTCTCCTTGGGTCCCGTCGAATACTGCATTCACGTAAGACCATTCATTCTTGGGCAGTTCATGACCCTCCGGCGACCAAACTTCCTTCCAGTCCCCTCCTTCCAGCCCGACTTGAAAGGACCAGGAGCCATGACGGTACATCCCAAGCAGATACCCCTGCTTGCGATCCATGTTGTGGTGGTTCACAATGGCAGACAACTTGCCCTCAGAGCCCCATTCATAAGAGCGCGGTGCTACCCATACTCCAATACTTAGCGCTGATCGATACTTTTGCTTGCCGTTCGGTTCTCCCTCATTGACCGAATGGGCAATATAAGTCGAGTAACCATCGAAGAGGAGCCCGTCCCCCATAACTCCCTGTCTCCACTGTGGATCACAGGATTCCGTAAACTCGGCTTGATTAAATACGTACTGAATATCATCCTGTACTTGAGATATGCTCTCCACAGCGCTGGCTCCGGTTCCCTCATCAAAGGCCCAATACATCATCAGCCGCTGACTGTCATATGTTTGACTCACGCTTCCGCCCTCCCTAAGGTCTGCTCTGTGATGCCATCGGGAATATGAATGGACTGAAGAGCATGGATATGAAGTGAGCTCAATACAACCTGCCCTGAATTCGTTCCTATTGAAATACGATCCAGTGTTGCATCCGGGAAAATTTGATCTGTCAGAACTACCAGGCCCTGATTCGCATACACTTCAACCGCATTGCGATCCAGCCAGATATGCAGCCTGATTTTCTTATTTTCCGGAACCAGCATGACCCCATGCTGGCAAGCAAATGATGGATGAAAATCAGTCATGCCCGATTGGAAACGGTCGATGAATAGCCATTGGCGCACAGGGTCATAGCCGATGATTGTCTCACTCTGCCCGGACGTTTGCAGTTTGATATGAACCTCACCCGCAGTTCGAATATCGATGTCCACTTCAATCTCCAGCAGATCATCCTTTGTCTTTATCATAAACGGGACCTCCTGCGTAACCGTGACATCAGACCAGCTTATCGACTCTTTCCGCAGCTGTTCTATTTCCCGGACAGGCATTTGGGTTAGCATGATGCCCTCGTCCCGACTGGTCAGTGACAGGGCGCGAGGCAGAGTCATTGCGCCTCTCCAGTCTCCGGTTGGCGTCTCGTTGGCATATTTCCAGTTGCTCATCCAACCGATGATCACGCGTCGTCCGTCTTGTTCATGCATATCCGACCAGGTGACCCCTGCATAGTTGTCCCGACCATGATCCAACCACATGATATGATCCGCCGAATTGTCGTTGATGAATGTATTTCCGTCGAACTCTCCGATAAAATATTGCGTGCGTGATCCTTCCGGAAAGGCAGGGTTATCCCCAATGCTAATGATAAGTACCCATTTGGAACGTCCACTGTCATCGATTGGCAATTCAAAGAGATCCGGGCATTCCCAAACGCCGTCATGCGAGCCTTCTTCCTGCCCGAATTCCCCTGTTAATGTCCATTCACGCAAATTTTCCGATCCATAAAACCGAGCATGATCTCCCGCTACAATGGTCATGACCCACCGCTCACTTTGTGCATGCCAGAACACTTTCGGGTCCCGGAAGTCTGCCAGATCAGGTTCGGCAAGAACCGGATTCCCCTCATATTTATGCCAGGTTCTGCCTTTATCGCTGCTGTAAGCCAAGCTTTGCCGCTGACGCGGCTGCCCGGTCTCTGGACAAGTATCCGCATGGGTAAAAATCGCAATCAATCCATGGGTACCCGCGAACAGTCCGCTGCTGTTATTAAAGTCAACCACACAGCAACCAGAAAAAATGGCTCCATGCTCGTCTGGGAACAGAGCGATAGGTTCATGCTGCCAATGAATCAGATCTTGGCTTACGGCATGGCCCCAGTGCATCGGCCCCCATTTATTACTATAGGGATGATGTTGATAAAACAGATGATATTCTCCCTCGTAATAGACTAATCCGTTCGGATCGTTCATCCAGTGGGATGGAGGCGAAAAATGATATCCCGGTCTAAATCTCTCATCCATAAGCTGTTTATTTGACCCCATTATCTTATTCATTTCCTCAGTCTTCGGCATAGATTGAAGAGCCCCTTCCCGTCTTGTTAATTCCATGATCATCGATTTAATTAATTATTTGTTTAAACTTGCGTTATAACGATCCAGCCCTTTTTGATAGATCTCCATCAATTCGTTTAATCCCATCTTATCCAGGTTCTTCACATAGCTGTCCCACTGCTCATCCACGCCGCCATCAACAATGAATTTTCCTCGCTGGGTATTTACATATTTAATCAATTCGGGCTCAATTCGATTGATTTTGTCCAGCTCCTCCGGCTCAAAGAAGATACTCGGGTAGTTTTCCTCTTCCATATAGGGATCGTAATATTTCTCCAAGTCTTTAACGCGCTGCTGGGCTCTAGGCTCCAGATCCACTACTTTTCCCAAATCTTCGATGGTAATGACGCCAGGGCCGCCTGCGCCTGGAGCCACTTTTTGACGGAATTCGCCCGCGGAAGTGCCCTCAGGAATCGGCAGGTTCACCAATTTCCCATTCTCGTCCTTCTTGAATACGACATCCAGCGGACCCCAGTGGATTTGAGCAGCCATATACGGTTCATACTGCTGGTCGATCCAACGCATTGTGATTTCCGGATTCTGGTTCTCTTTAGTAATCACGAAAGCACCGCGTCCTGGGCCGCCACCGTTGCCGCGACCGATCGATTGATCCCCGTCCGGTCCTTTGAGCGGGGACAGCAAAGCATAATCTTCGCTTCGCTCCGTTCCGACCACCTCATCGACTTCCCACCAGATATAGGAGCCGAGCGTTTCTACTGTTGTTTTCCCTTTGGCCAGATACTGAGCAGCGTCCTGGGTGAACGATTCAGGATCAATCAAGCCCTGCTTATACCATTTTTCATTAAAATATTTCAACGCTTCCTTATATTCAGGCTGCGTAGCAGTAAAGATTACTTTTCCGTCCCGGACGACCCGATGTTCCATGTTATCCGGAAGTCCGAATGCTCCGAATATCCCAGCAATGTCCATACACCACTGCATATGCATAAAGCTCAGCGGAATTTCGTCGGCCTTGCCGTTACCGTTTGGATCCTGTGTTTTAAAGGCAACTAATGCTTCCGTATATTCATCCAGTGTCTGCGGCATTTTCAGCCCCAGCTTGTCGAGCCATTTTTTATTGATAACGTGAAAGAAGGGGTTCGTTCCAAGATTGTTCTCTTCCCAAGAAGGCAGTCCGTAAATATGCCCATCCGGTGCCGTGATCGAGGACTTGATGTCAGGCCTGCGTTCTAAAAGCGCTTTCAGGTTAGGCGCATATTGATCGATTAAATCCTCCAATGGAAGAATGGTCCCGTCTTCACCGTATTTGACCAGTTCGTAATCCGAGAATCCTGCTCCGTAAAAAGCGTCAGGCAAATCTCCGCTGGCCAGCAACAAATTTTTCTTCTCGGTAAAGTCGGTATCAGGAATGTTCTCCCACTCGATCTTGACGTTGGTTTGCTCTTCCAGCTTCTTGAAAATTTCCATTTGCGAGTACTCCGGTGCCAAAGCAGCTTTCGGGGATACCATCTTTAACGATACTGGTTCATTCACAATCGGAAGACCCGTCTTGTTAAAAGTCGCAGCGGAATTTTCCGACTGATTCTTGGAATCTCCTGAACATCCACTCAGCGCAAAAGCTCCGGCCAACATAAGAATTCCCGCTCTTTTGAATACAGATTTCATCGTGCATAACCTCCCTCAAGATCATTCCACAAGTTGAATATCTTACCTTGACTTACTCTATAGTGGTCTGGATGCAGATATATCGATTCTGCTGCACATCCCCCCTTTCAAGTACCATGACAACATCATCCCTTGATCGAGCCGATCATTACGCCTTTGACAAAGTACTTTTGCAGGAAAGGATACAAAATCAGCAGCGGCAGACTGGATACCATGATGACTCCATATTTAATCAGTTCCGTTACGCGCATCTTCGCTGCGTAGGATTCGACATCCACCATCATGCCGGAGTTTACTTGGTTCTGGACGAGAATATTGCGAAGCACCAGTTGAAGCGGATATTTGTTTTCGTCGTTCAAATAGATCAAAGCGTCAAAGAAACCATTCCAAAAGCCGACGACGTGATACAGCACCATGACAGCTAAAATGGACTTGGATAAAGGCAACACAATACTCCAGAAAAATCTGGTGTTGGAACATCCGTCGATCGACGCTGCTTCCCTCATTTCATCCGGGATGGAGGACTGAAAGAAGGTCCTTACGATAATGACGTTCATTATGCCACCGGCACCCGGGATTACAAGCGCCCAGATCGTATTCAGCATGTGAAGATCCTTGATTAACAAATACGTCGGAATCAACCCGCCGCTAAAAAACATGGTGATCAGCAAAAACCACATGATGACCGACCTTCCAACCAGATCCTTCCGTGCTAACGGATAAGCTGCAAATACGGTAACCGCTACTCCGATCAAGGTTCCTACGCCAGCGTACAATATGGAGTTGGCGTACCCGATCCATATGGAGGAGTCATTGAATATTCGTTCATAGCCGTCGAGCGTGAATCCCTTTGGTAATAACCATACTTCCCCTGAATAAATTAGATCGGGATCACTGAATGAAGCAATCAGCACAAAATACAGCGGAAATAATACAAGCAGCATAACGACGGTCAAGAAGAAATAGTTGATAGCGTCAAACCATGCGTCTCCTCTGCTTTTTCTCTTCAAAAATTGGTTCAAAGTTAATCCCCCCTACCACAAACTGGTTTCGGTTAATTTTTTGGCAATTCGGTTAACAGTGACAATCAGGATGATATTGATGACGGAGTTAAACAGTCCGACCGCTGTAGAAAAGCTGTACTGCGCCTTCTGAATCCCCAATTCATATACATAGGTCGGAATAATATTGGAGGTGGCATAATTCAGGTCACTTTGCATTAGAAATGCTTTCTCGAACCCGATGCTCATGACGTTCCCGAGTGCGAGAATGAGCAGGATGACAATGGTCGGCAAGATGGACGGAATGTCCACATACCATACACGCTTCCATTTGCTTGCTCCATCCATAATCGCGGCTTCATGCAATTCGGGATTAACTCCGGCAAGCGCAGCCAGGTAAATAATGGTGGCGAAACCGGTCTCTTGCCATACCCCTGACAAAATGTATAAAGGACGAAACCAGCCTTCGTCAGCCATGAAAAGAATCGGTTCTCCACCGAACCAGGAAATGATGAGGTTCACGATTCCGCTGTTTGGCGATAAAAAAACATGGAGCATACCGACGAGTACAACGGTAGAAATAAAGTGTGGCGCATAAATGACGGTCTGGATAAATTTCTTGTATCCCTTGCCCAGCATCTGATTCAGCATGATCGCGATAATAATAGGAGCCGGGAAGCTGAACACAAGCGATAGAAAACTGAGTGTTAGCGTATTTTTCATGATCGTCCAGAAGTTATAAGAATTGAAAAAATCAATAAAATGCCGGAACCCCACCCATTCACTGCCCCAAATGCCCTGGCTTGGTGAAAAATCCTTAAATGCAATTTGTACTCCGTACATCGGGTAGTACTTGAACAGGAGGTAAACCAGAATGATCGGCAGCAGGAACAGGTACAGTTCATAGTTGCGTTTAATTCGACTCCAAGTTTTACGATTTTCTTTGATCAGGGTTTGTTCTCCTCCGGAATCTCGTGAAATCACCGTCATACTCCCTTTCTTCGTAAAATTAATATTTGTTATTGAAACGTTTCCAATTTATATGAAGCGCTTCCATATTAATTGAAACGTTTCCAATTCAACATGAGAAAAACGTCACCCGGCTAATCCACCCGGTGAAGCGGCCGTGGCTGCTGATGTTTTTCTAAACTAATTAAAAGGGTGAAGTGAAGCTTTTTGTTCTCAGGAACGATCAAGTCGTTTCACCTTGTCTAAATATGACTGGAAGACGATAAACTTCCCGGTCCAATGTTTCCCCATCGATCTTTTGGTAGAGCAGCCTGATCGCCGTACGTGCCATCTCCTCCACAGGTTGTCTGATTGTTGACAATATTGGATGGAAATAAGGATGATCCTGAATGCCATCATATCCGATGACCTTTACATCCTCAGGAACCCTAATGCCCTGCCTGCCGGCTCTTTCTATATATTTGGCGGCGAACATATCCGTAATGGCAAAAATACCATCCACATCCCCATGCTCTTTTAGAAACTCATCATAATAGGCATCATCGTCCAAAACCGGGTCTGGCTTCTCGTATACAACGTAGTCAACCCCCATGGTTCTGGCTTCCTGAATGAAACCTTCTCTCCGATTCATGGTTTCACTGAAAACAGAAGTGACACTCCCCATAAAAGCCGGTTTTTTGGCTCCTGCTTTGACAAGTTCCCTTAACGCCAGACGCCCTCCTTCATAATTGTCCGACGTAACACATGTGATTTTCTTGTTGAAGTGTCTGTCGATACTGACAATCGGAATGTCATTACTGACGTAATTTTCGATATCGTTGTACGTAATGCCGACAATACCCGCCACTTTGTTTTGCTGGAGCATATCCAGATAATATAATTCCTTTTCAGGTTTGCCACCGCTATTGCACAGCATGAGCTTGAAACCTTCCTGATCCAGCTCATCTTCAATGTAATAAGCCAGTTCGGAAAAAAAAGGATGCCAGATACTCGGGAGCAGCAGGGCTACCATCTTGGACTTCCGCATTTTGAAGTTTCGGGCAATCTCATTAGGGATATATTTCAACTCTTGTATGGCCTTCTCGACTTTTCTGCGTGTTGCGGGTTTAACGGCGCCCGAATTGTTAATAACACGGGACACGGTTCCCACAGCTACACCAGCTAAGCTGGCTACATCTTTAATACTTGACATCTAACCCCCCCGCCTATCTCTCTGATGGAATTCATAATAACACCTAATTGGAAACGTTTCAATATTTTTTTGAAAACATTAAATCAACAATTTTATACCTCACATACTTTCGCACCCAAAGCTTCAGGAATGGAGTTCACAGGTACTATCACTCGGCCTCTTTGCTCTAGCGGGTCCTGATCCGGGAACGAAATTGTTTTGCCATCCAAGGTTACGTTCGATATGTTCAGCGAAGGTTATGGCGTGTATGGCTATGAAATAGATAGAGCCACTAATTAATTAAAAACCAGCCTCCACATATAAGTGGACAGGCTGGTTTTTTGCCTTATTTGTCGGCAAGATTGACGACATTATCATCTACACGATAAAGGACATAATTACTATTCCATATTTCCGTAGAAATAACAGCTTCTTTATTGTCTTTCTTAAAGAAAAATGCAGCCCCTTCCTGCTGCTTGAACTGCCAGCCTTCCCTCTCCATTCGATCTTTAAGAATTTGATTACTGTTCATTTTTAGTCCAAGGTACTGCCCCTCTTCATCCATCTGAACAATTGATACATCCGTTGTATTTAACTTATACATAAGCTTTACATTGTTATAACCAACGTTGTTGATGTATGTTGCTCCTAATATGACTAAAAGAATAATTACTCCAATAAAGCTAAATAAAATAATCTTCCATTTTTTCTTCATCCGTCCCCCCCAATAAAATAAGTTTTCCACTTATTATTTAAACGGTCCTGAACATCAAATAGTTACCAAGATAAATAATCGACTAATATATTTTCTTTCTATGCTTTATTTATCTACTCCCCGTATGCAAGATGCAGAGCCGCGGCAGTGTCGCCTCGCACGCTGCCGATCCCACACCTAGCGCAGTGTGGACCCGGGCAGCTCGCAGGTCCTTTGTAACGTGAGTTTTCATAATCGATTCAATACAAAAAAGCAGCTATCATTTGGACAACTGCTAATAAATATTATCTTACAAGCCGGTAGCATTAGACAAAAAAGGTCCTATAGTTAACCTCACGCTGCCACAAATCCTTGGGTCGTCTATTGGTGTAGTACAAACTGCTTTTTGCCTTTAAAAGTATCTACATAAAGTCACCCATACAAAAATACTCAAACAACTTGAAACTTGATTTTGCAACTTATTAACGGATCAAGATAACGCCAGCCTTTACCTTCGCCACAAATGAGCTGCTTCGATATATGATTAAACTCGCGTATTTCTTCATGGCTAGGCGGAAATTCCAGCATACCAACATACTTACCGTTTACTGATAGACCCCACCCCAAAGCTCCCCTTGATCCGCATAGATTCTATCTGGCAGGTAATGTATTGATACGCTTTTACCATAACGACGTGACGTTCTGAACGCCCATCTAAAATCATTGGAGCATCCTCATTATACTGACACGTACCCTCAAGACCGAATTCTTTAGCCTTGTCTTCTGTATTATCGGTTCACCATTCAGATATAAAATATCCCACAAAGGAAAACGAGCCCTTAACGTGGTCACAATTCGTTTAACCTCTGACTCAATTTTGGTATTAAATCTTGCCATAGAATCATCCCACCAGTATTTCGGTGGCTGATCCTTGGGCTGGGTTAAACCAAATACTATGCACTCTCCATCCAGGATCGCTGATTTTACGGGAAGTTTAACAATTCCGGAAATCTTGATGTAATTTCCGTACCGTGCTTTGAAAATGCACGAACTTTTCCATCATCATAGTGGATCAGTATTCTAAAGCCATCCCATTTCAAACTATTATTTTTCCAGCTTTTTATTTGATTAGGCTGCAACGGATACAGCAACATAGGTTTAATTGATTGATTCAACATATTTGTTACACTTCTCCATAATGAACATTTCATGATGGGTATTCCAGAGGTATAAGGAATCACTGGTATAACTGAGAATTATGTACATATTTCTTTATGTACACTTCTATGTAGATACTGGCTAACGATCCCTTGGACATCCATTTGCCTGTGGTTGGATGGTTCGAAGCTGTCCAGATGTACACGCCACGCGCCAATCCCACAACCTATGGTGAGAAAAACAAGATATAACAAGATGTTGTCTGCTGTTAGTGGCGTCTTTATCACACTCGAAAGTACCCCATACGCAACGATCGCTGGAAAGATCCATAAACGGGATATCTTCACTTCCTTCTCTCTTAAAGAGAACAGTAGAACAATGACGGCTATAATCACAATATTGATCATATGCTTTTCCTCACTTTCTCCATATGCTCTTCGACTACATTCAGTGTAGCCGAATTCAGCGGGAGGTAAGTCCACCTACAGATGGATCGGCTCTCTTGACCTCTTCCATCCAGGGGCTTAGCGTGGGTATGCAAGGTTCCCTGAATTATGATGGTAATGATGAGCATATGGAGTCCAAAATAAAACAAGCTGGCTCCATCAGGAACCAGCTATAGCCTCATTTTTTTGCAAATCAATTTACGTACGCGTTCTCTACTTGCTCTTCAGAAGCTCGCGCAATGTCTGCGGATCATATGTAGAGACCAGTTGTTCCAAATGTGCGTCCAGCCACGCCTCATTCTGATCCCACCATTTTAGTTCAAGCAGCAAAGTAATGATCTCATCATCGAAGCGCTGTTTGATTGGCTTGGCCGGGTTACCCCCTACAATGGTGTAGGGCTCGATGTTCTTGGTGACTGTCGCATTGGAAGCGACGATGGCACCGTCTCCGATGGTTACACCAGGCATGATGGTTACATTTTGCCCAATCCAGACGTCGTTCCCTAATACAGTGTCTCCCTTAAAGGGCAGCTGATCCAGCGTAGGGGTCACTCTCTCCCAACCACCACCGAAAATATTGAAAGGATAGGTCGTCATACCTTCCATCCGATGATTGGCACCATTCATAATAAATGTCACGCCCTCGGCAATTGCACAAAACTTGCCGATCACCAGACGATCACCCAGGAAATCATAGTGATGCTGAATGCGGTCATAAAATTGCTCGGGTGGATGACTGTTGTCGCTATAATACGTATAGTCACCGATGTCCACATTAGGACGCGGCGGCAAATTTTGAATATAACAGACGGTTCGGATATTCTCGTTTGGGAAAAGTTTGGTTTTATCGGGAGCCATATATATTCCCTCCTTTTCCCTCATTGTACCAGAAATAATAAAACGTCCTTATAGATATCAAGAAGAATGCTGCTGATAGAAATTAATGAAGCCGTTTGGTTGTTTCTTTATATACAAAATAATCAAAATCAGCATGCTTCCGGGTCCCACCCAGATCCTGCGCACAAAGACCGATATAGGTTCCCGTAAACCGGATATATTCCGGTGATTCATCGGACAAATGTGTGATATCAAACCACTCGCCTGCCGGATACCAGGATGGATCATCAACTAACGCGTAGTAAAAGCAGGCACGATTGTGATCCACCACAACCTTTAACCGGATTCTGTACACCGATTGTAACGGTATATCCTCCAACAGTTCGTCGTATATCCCGTACTTGGACTGTATAATTCCTAAGCACAGCCCCTTCTCTTCATGATAAGTTACCCGCAAATAGAGATAGTCTTGGGTATCGTAGTACAGAATCAATCCTGCCATTTGCTGTGGATGGTCCGGCGCAAATTCCAGACAAGTTTCAGCTTCGCACTCAAAAGCCTGCAGTCTCCGGGCGACCATGCTTTGCCTGTGCGTTGAGCTCATGGATTCCATTCCGCGCAAGCGCAAGTAACCTGGACGTTCCGTCAGGCTGAGCCAAGTCGAATCCGGTGGGATACGAAGTGTATTCCAATCGTTCTGAAGCTCGAAATGATCAAAGTGGTCCATGTCCGCTGCCGGTTCAAATGAATGTGCCGTAATCTTCGGTGCAATCACCTGGACCTCGGGATACCGCTCACCGCTCGCAAGCCTCAGCCAGCCTTCCTCGCTCCAGGTACACTGTTGAAGAGCAGTCTCACGACCAAGGATGCAAAATTTCTCATTAACAGGCCTGCCGACGAGATGGGCCATGTACCATTCGCCGGTGTGGGTCTCGACAAGACTGCCGTGACCAGCCTTTTGCAGGACTAAATCCGACCTGCCGTAGGAAGTCAGGATCGGATTGGCAGGGTCGACCTCATAAGGACCTTGTAACGTCCGGGAACGTGCTACCGTAACCGCATGCTCATAACCGGTTCCCCCTTCAGCCGTTACTAGATAATAATAGTCCTTGCGCTTATACAGATGTGGTGCTTCGGTTAGTCCTAGTTCAGTTCCCTTAAATATGTTATCTGCTGGCCCGACCAGCTTTTGATCCCGGACCGAATATTCCTGAAGAACAATGCCTGCAAACCGGTTTTTGCCCTTACGGTGATCCCAAATCATATTGACCAGCCACTTGCGTCCATCTTCATCATGAAACAAGGAAGGATCAAAGCCGCTGCTGTTCAGATACACCGGTTCAGACCAGGGTCCTTCAATATCTGTTGCTGTCACAAGGTAATTGTGGGTATCTTTAAAAGCGCCTACCCGGCTTTTCACATCGGTGTAAATCAGGTAAAACACGCCGTTGTCATAACTAAGGCAGGGAGCCCATACGCCTCCAGAGTTTATGTTTCCTTCCATGTTCAACTGTGTAATGCGGGTCAGCGGAGAAGCGATCGGCCGCCAATGAACCAGATCCCGGGAATGGTGAATCCGTACACCCGGGAACCATTCGAAGGTGGATGTGGTGATATAATAATCTTCCCCCGCTCGGCATATGGACGGATCAGGATGAAAACCGGGAAGGATGGGATTCGTGATCATTTGCTTGATCATATTCATTGAAGAAACCTCCGGTAAGAAAGTAATGATCTGTACTCAAAAGAGGTACAAAAAAGGTGATCTCATTGCCAGCCTAGCGCTTTTTTGCCGGCTTCCAGGGCGGTTAGAATCCGCTCAACATCGTACACATTTCCTCTCCATGTGCCACCGCTGACGGATTGCAGCGCTGCCCACAGCCGGGTATCATCCGGCAAATCTTCATCAGGTCGCATATCGGGATGAAAAGGCCTTTGGGCCAGAATGAGTGCTCCTTCTTCCGGCGAAACCTCCATCCCGCCTTCTCCGACAAAATTAACACTGCCTTCCAGCGTGCCCCGATCCACAACAATGTCAATCAAGTCTCCGTTCCGCAGCTTGCCGATGGGCCCGCCTGCAAGTGCTTCGGGGCCAACATGGCCAATACACGCTCCGGTGGAAACACCGGAGAACCGGGCATCCGTGATGAGCGACACATATTTGCCAAAAGGTAAATGCTTGAGCGCAGACGTAAGCTGATACGTTTCCTCCATCCCCGTTCCTGAGGGTCCACGCCCAAGCAGTACAACAACGTCGCCTGCCAGAACACCGCCGGTTTTAATCGCATGGATCGCCGCACGTTCGGTTGTAAACACCTTTGCCCGGCCACGATGACGATACACGCCATGCTCATCCAGCACAGCAGGGTCGATGGATGTGGATTTGATGACAGAACCTTCCGGAGCGATATTCCCGGTTGGAAATGTCACGGTCGAAGAAATCCCAAGACGCTGCGAGTGTTCCATGCTCATGATGACACTGTCCGGATCAATGCCGTCCTTCTCTTTCAATTGTTTGCGCATGAGATGCCGGCGTTCCGACGATTCCCACCAATCCAGCACCTGGCCTAATGACGTACCTGTTACTGTAGGGACAGACTCATCCAGCAGACCAAGCTGTCTGAGGTGAAGCATGACCTCGGGTACACCTCCGGCCTGAAATACCCGAATGGTCGGATAGAAGATCGGTCCGTTCGGCAGGGCACTCACCAGTCTCGGAACATTCTTGTTGACCTGTATCCAGTCCTGTACCGAAGGCACGGTTAAACCGGCTGCATGGGCAATAGCGGGTATGTGAAGAAGCAGATTGGTAGATCCGCCAAACGCGGCATGAACGGTCATGGCATTGCGAATCGACGCATCTGTGACAATGTCCGCCATCCTCATCCCCTGAGACTCCATGCTGATCAGTGCACGTGCGGATTGGCGCGCCATTTCAATCCAAATGGGCTGCCCGGAAGGTGCAAGGGCGGCATGCGGCACCGTCATGCCCAATGCCTCAGCTACCACCTGGGCTGTTGCCGCGGTCCCCAGAAACTGACAACCTCCCCCCGGTGTTGCGCAAGCCCGGCATCCTAACTCCGATGCCATTTCCAGAGAGATTTCTCCGTTGACGTATCGTGCGCCAATGGTCTGAATTTTACCAGCGTCCTCTCCATCGATAGGCGGAAGCGTGACGCCACCGGGAACGATCACTCCCGGCAGCTGCGGCATGCCCGCAAGCGCGAGCATCATCGCCGGCAGACCTTTGTCACAAGTTGCGACGCCGATCACGCCTTTACGCGTCGGCAGTGAGCGAATCAGTCTCCGAAACACCATAGCTGCATCGTTCCGGTAGGGGAGCGAGTCGAACATGCCGGTCGTTCCTTGTGATCTGCCATCACAAGGGTCGCTGACATATCCGGCAAACGGGATTCCTCCACGGCTCGATAGTTCTTCCGCGGCAGCTTTCATCAGCAGACCGACTTCCCAGTGGCCCGTATGATAACCGAGAGCTGCGGGACTGCCGTCCTCATTGCGGATACCCCCTTGAGTACTTAGGATCAGATACTGTTTACCATTCAATTCCCCGGGCTTCCAGCCCATTCCAACATTCTGGGACATGCCGAACAAGTCGCCGCTTGGAGCATTCCGCAGCAAATCATCCGTTAAAGGCAGACGTCCTGCTGCCCCTGGAGCATGTGCTATGATATCGAAGCAGTTGGACTCCTTCTCCCCCATAATCGACATAATCTGTTCGTACATGATACCCTCCCACATTTTATGACTTCACGAAGACGGTTTTGATAGCTGTGAAAAACTCGATGGCCGCTTGCCCCTGCTCCCTGGAATGTGAGCTAGACATCTTCATTCCACCGAACGGAGCCTGCAGCTCTACGCCGGCCGTTTCCGCATTGATTCTGACCAATCCTGCATCCATATCCCGGATGAAAGACAGCATCGCTCCAACATTTTGAGTATAAATGGAAGCACTTAAACCGTAATCGCTATCATTAGCCACTTCGATCGCTTCTTCCATGGAATCCACAGGCATTAATGCAAGCACTGGGCCGAAAATTTCTTCCCGGGCGATGGACATGTGTGATTCGACACCTTCAAATACGGTCGGCTGGACATAAAATCCCTCTGCAAGCCCTGGGTCGTCCGGTCTTTTTCCACCTGCCAGCAGAACGGCACCTTCATCCTGTCCTTTTTGAATATAGCTCAGCACGGTGTTGAGCTGTCCTTCGTTTGCACATGGCCCCATCCAGCTTCCGGAAGACATGCCGTCACCCAGCCGGATTTCCTGGATTTGCGAGAGGAGTTTTTCTTTAAAGGCATCATATACGTTTCGTTCAATAATGACCTTGCTGGTGGCCGTACATTTTTGGCCCGTAGATTTCAAGCCACCACTGATCGTGGCCTCAACAGCCAAATCCAGGTCAGCGTCTGCCGCGATGATAATCGGGTTTTTCCCGCCCATTTCAAGTTGATACTTGGCCCCTCGTCCCAGCGCTGCGGCGCCGACCCGCTTTCCAACTTCATTGGAACCTGTGAACGTGATCCCGCCCACATCCGGATGCTCAGCAAGTGCAGATCCAATCACCGAACCTCTGCCGCATATAAGATTGAGAACGCCACCCGGAATGCCCACCTCCTCAAAGCATTCCACCATTAGGGCCGCAGTGACCGCCGTTTCCTGTGCCGGCTTTAATACGACTGTATTGCCGTAAATCAAAGCCGGAGCCGTCTTCCAGATGGGAATAGCTACTGGGAAGTTCCATGGAGCAATAACGCCTACTACACCAAGCGGTACGCGTGTTGTAAACATCAGCGCTTCGCTATCCGTCGAAGGAATGACATCACCCGTTTTCCGCATGCCTTCACCAGCGTAATACCTTAAGATCGCGACTCCGCGCATCGTCTCTCCTTTGGCTTCAGGGAGTGTTTTGCCCATTTCCCTGGTCATCGCCTCTGCAACCTCATCGGCCCGGCGTTCCAGCACGTTCGCGGCCTGAAATAGATAGTTACCACGCTCCGCACCGGTTAACCTCCGCCAATCCCTGGCTGCTGCCTTCGCCGCTGCAACTGCCCGGTTCAGATCCCCTACGTCGGAGTTTGGTACATACCCCACGACCTCATTCCGATTCGCCGGATTTATGCTGGGTTCGGTTTCTCCGGACGCAGCCTGCACCCATTCTCCGTTAATATAATTTCTGTATGTCTGCTCTACCTGAAATGCGGTCATAGCATTCATCCTCCTTATATACTAGTTTGAAATGACAGGATTAACGAGTGTCCCGATATCGCTAATGGATATCTCAATGCGGTCCCCGGGTTCAAGCGTAAATTCATTGGGTGGCACGATGCTTGTGCCTGTCAAAAGTACCGTACCGTCAAACAAATCATTGTCCCTTGCCAGAAAGGAGACCAGTTCATCCAGCTTTCGGTTTAATTCGCTCGTGCTCGCCTCACTTTTGACAACCATCTCGCCTTCGCGATATATTTCGCAGACGATGCTGAATGCATAGGGATTCTGCACCGTTTCTGCCAGTCGAATAGCCGGACCTATCGAGCAGGAGTTACGCCACATTTTTGCTTGTGGCAGGTACAGCGGGTTTTCTCCTTCGATATCGCGGCAGCTCATGTCATTACCGGCGATGTATCCTACAATGCTGCCATCAGCAGCAAGCACCAATCCAAGTTCAGGCTCCGGGATCTGCCAAGCGGAGTCGCTGCGCAGCGTGACAGCCTCATTCGGTCCAACGGTGCGGGCCGCTGTGGATTTAAAAAAGATCTCCGGTCTTTCTGCATCATAAACCTTATCGTAAAAAGTCTTCACATCCAGCTTGCCATCCGTAGCTTCATAATTCCGCGCTTCCCGGCTCCGTTGATACGTAACACCTGCCGCCCATACTTCCGGAGCTTCCAATGGAGTGATCAGGTGCAGGGAAGTCCAATCGTCTGTCAGCTCGTTCAACGGCTTAAAAGCGCTTTCAACCAATTGAACCGGATGAATTCCCTGCTCCCTCGCTTGATAGATCAAAGTCATAAAATCTGCCTGTGGCAAACGATAGGCTTTTTCATCGTCCGTAACGGCTGCCAGCCACTTTTGTTGTCCGTCCAGAAATCGAATAATTCTCATTCAAGCTTGCCCCCTATTTTCCCCATCGGGTTGATAATTCTACCTTAGCACCAGCCATGCTTCATGACGATGTTCTAATCTCTCCGACGATTTACCCTTTTCACGCATTGTTTTTCTGTTAAGATGAATCTATACGAATCGATCCGTATTTGGAATGTAGAACATTACGAGGGGGTTGGGTTGCTGTGACCAAGCTTTCAGAAGCCGTGTATTTAGGCCGTCTGCCCGATGTTCGCATGTCGTTTCAATTAATGGGGCTGCATGCAAGAAAAGTAGATTCCAGCTGGACGTATCCGTCCCACGAGCATTCGATGTATGAAATCCACTGGATGATGGACGGTCAGATGAACATGGTGGTCAACGGGCAGTTATACAGTCAGTCTGTTGGAGATCTACTGTTCATCCGCCCTGGCATGACCCATTCCTGCACCGGTGCCGGACCGCAGGGTTTCACTTACTTTTCCGTTCATTTCAGCATACACGATACGTCCTTTTGCAGAGAACTCAATCGCTACAAGGACATTTATTATCCGGCAGATTCGGATTTAGCTCTGGGACTGTCCTCCTCACTGTCTACACTATATGATTTGGCCACAGAGCACTTGTCCATCTCGCTGTCTTCTTCCAAACAAATGAAGGTTCATGCCGCCGTATTCGAACTGCTCGGCTCCCTGGTCGGCCAGTTATCTCAGAATGCATCTGTTACTCTATCCAGAAAAGAAGCCATCGCCCATCAAATTGCTGAACATATTGAGGATTCCGTAAGATATATCCACCTTCATGGTGAAACCCGGGAGAACGAGCGAACCTGGATCCAGGACATCGCCAAGTCGCTGAACATCAGTCCGTCGCAGGTCAATCGGATCTTTCAGCACGTATACGGCACAGCACCGCGCAAGTTTTTATCCGAAACCCTACTGAACGAAGCCCAGCGGCTGTTAAAGCAAACAGACCTGAACATTGACCATATTGCGATGATGCTGGGGTATAAGACCCTTGCGCATTTCAGCCGTCAGTTCAAGCGGTGGACAGGTATAGCACCAAGCGAATTTCGCAGTCATTCCCAGCAGGCTTCGGCAGCCGATCATCCTGATGATTGAGGAATCCTTTCATACGAATGGAAAGACTGTTTGATACAATGACATATTCTAAAGTATATTTGATCAATAATCATATTCATAATTCGATATGAGTGGCTGCAGTTCAACCCTCGCAAAAAAGAGGACTCTGCTCTCCGCTGTTTATGCCGTAGCCGCCAATTCCAAATTACGATAGTCGGGTAATACTTTTATGATATTTGCCACAGTTTTACACAGATTTTGTTTACACCTATACATCAATAATTTCTCCGTCTTGCTTTGCTGGCAGCGTGGGAGATCTATGGAATGATGCGAACAAAAAAGGACTCGATGTGGTCATCGAGTCCCTTTTTTCAATCCTGATTATTTGGATGTAAGACTTACTTTTGCAGCCGATTGATCCCAATTCACTGTTAATCCGAGTCCTTCCGAAATGAAGCGTACCGGCACAAGCGTGCGACTGTTCTTAATCATGGCGGGTGTATCCATTTCGAGCGTCTCCCCATTAACGGTTGCTGTGCTGCTTCCGATCTGGAGCACCAGCGTCTGGTCATTGAGAACGGCGGTTACGGTTTTCGCTGTTTTGTCCCATGTCACTTTCGCACCCAAAGCTTCAAGAATGGCGTTCACAGGTACCATCACTCGGCCACTTTGCTCTAGCGGGTCCTGATCCGGGAACGTAATTGTTTTGCCATCCAGGGTTACGGTAATCATATTGCCCGTCGTTCCTGTTCCGTTATCCATGCCTGTCGTGCCTGTATCTTCCGAAGACTCAGGCAAAGGTGTGACTTCACGTCCGAGTTGCTCTTGCAAATTGGCAAGTCGGTTCAGAGCAAATGTCGTCAGCGATCCTGCTGCCATGGAGCCCATACCACCGCCAAAGTTACCGCCAGGACGTGTCTGGGGGGTATTCCCAGTGTTCGTTGTTGTGTCTGTTGTTCCTGTTCCCGTGGTGCCATCCGGCGGTGTCGGTGGGGTTGTTCCATCCGGTGGGGTCATCCCCTCCATGCCCTCTGGTGGCGTCATGCCTTCGAATCCTTCCGGTGGTGTACCACCCATACCGCCTGCTGCATCAGCGTTGGCAGAATAGACGATGTTGGATTCAAACTGTTCTGTTGTGTAGAATTTCGTTGGATCTGCTTCGACATATGGACGAATAATATCAGCCAGACCTGTGATGCGGTCCTGGATGCCTTCCAGATAATCCGTCAACTCGTTGACATAGCTCAAGTATTTTTCCTTATACTCCGGCACGGCAAGCAGGTTGTTGATCATCGGTACGTTTTCCATGCTGATGCCCAGTACTGGCTCGTCCACGGATACGTTCGTTGCGTTGGTGTTGGCCGTGGTTGATCCGTTCGTCGTTGTTCCACGTCCGCCTCCACCCGAGTATCCATTGAAGGACATGTTAAAGTCCCAAGGTACAACCGTGAACTTGCCATTGGCATCACTGTAGAGCATATAGTTGTGCCCTTTGTCTCCGTTATAGCTGTCATAGTTGCCAAAGACCATGTTACCCGCGATATATTGAAGCGCGGAATCCACGTCCAGCACACTTTCGATATCACCTTTTTCACCTTTAGGCATGTCGTTCAGCGTTTTAATGAAGTTTTTGAGCTTGGTTTTGTTCTCGTCCGTACCCAAATCTTCGGTGATCGTAGTATAGTCGCTGCCTTCTGCATATTGCAGGTAACTCTTCTCATCTGTATCATAGAGGACACCGTCCTCATAATCTTCCCCGTAATTACGTTCCAGGTAGCTGTCATCTACTGCTTCGACCCCGGTATAGAAACCAACCAGTTCGCCGTTTACATACAAATTAACGTAGTTTGTCATCGGTACATCCATGCCAATACTGCGCAGCGCCTCATAGTGAAGAACTTCACGCATGTACGATGGATCGGCGTAGTTGTTGTTCAGGACCATTTTATCCAGACCGAGCAGGGTTTGTGTTTTGTCGTATTTATCGAACTTTAGTCTGAAGCTGTAGCGGTCCGAATCTTCCATCGAGGCTACAGCTTTCAAAGTCAGATTACCCTTGGTGGAGAAACCAACGTTATCCAGCTTGTTCCCGTCCACCTCCACACTTACCTTCTTATAATCCTTATCCAGCGGGCTTTCGAGCATGCTCTTCCAGTCTGCATCATCAATCGTAACATTCACATCAATCACATTGTCCGTCTGGAACAACGATTCATAGGCTTTCGCAACTCCTGTGCTGGTAGTTGTATCCTCTGCGGCGTACGCAGCGTTCGGACTTCCGAGCAGGGCAAAAGATGACGTTACCATGGTCACGGACAAGGCCGTTATCGCAACTTTACGTAATAAGCTATTCAAATGATGAATCCTCCTTCTTGATTTCTGTAAAGCCACTTAGGCTTATGAAACCATCGTAGAGGACAAACCTTTAATGAATCTTAAATCAATGATTCACAACAAAAAGTAGCCCATCAGGTCCGAACTCCTGTTAGGCTACTAGTTGTTCTGATCCTTTATAACTCGGTAACTGTCACACCTGCTGCTTTGTAGTAGTCCTCGTTCAAGTTGCTCAGTATATTGGCCTTCAGCAAAATGCCGACTCCGGCAAAGAGACCGATTCCGTTCGTGTTACCTTCAATTCGGTTATTTTCAATCAACACATTCTCGGGGTCCCCTTCGCCAATATTGCCTGCTCCGGCATCGCCTTTATCACGTTCAAGCCGCACGCCCCAGTAACCGCTGGCGGTATTGCTTCGGATCACATTGCCACGAATCACCGTACCCGGTCCGTTCAGCACTTTGATTCCTGCCGCATCTGCAATTGTGGTTGTATTCTCGATGAGATTATCCTCGATTAGGGTATCAGGGGTGCCCATGGTCACCGAAATGCCGATTTGGCTGTTCGTGATCGTGTTGTCATGAATGTAGTTTCCTTTGCCCGACTTGCTGTGGTTGCTGGGTGCTGAACCCCCTGTATTGCCGAGTCCAATTCCTGCGCCTGTCAGCACATCCGTAATCACATTCCCGGAGATTTCATTGAAATACTCAAGTTCACCATGAAGATCGATGGCATCGAGCTTGGTTCCGTTAAACGTATTGCCACGCAGCACGTTGTTGTGGGCGACAAACTGGATCAACGCTCCATGTCTGAGATAAGGACCCTCAAATGTGCTGTCCTCCACCAGATTCCATAACGTATCATTGTCAAAACCGAGTCGATCTGTCTTAGCCGTTCCCTGAATGGAAATGCCGTAGCCTGAACCGCCAGGGCCCAGATCGGTCGCATTGCGGAACGTTGCATGCTTAACAACGACATCGCGGCTGTGTTCAATGCGGATCGCCATTCGTTTGAATTTCTCCACAATCACGCCGTCGATCGTGATGTCATACGATGGAGCTTCGCCATAGTTAGCGATGTGAATCAGGCTATCCGGTCCCCCTGCGGAGGGGTTATTGGATTTGTGATCGGTTGTGTAGCTGCCGGACCAGGATGAAGTTAGGGTCATGTTGGATACAAGAATGCTATGCTGAGCCGATGCTTTCAGGACGGTACTTCCTGTCACCTGATCCAGCGATGTCTTGAGCACAGTTCCTTCACGGCTATCTCCTCTCAGGTTCACCCCGGATTTGAGCATTAGGTTGGTGGTTGCATCCGGCCCGGATAACAAATTGTATACGCCATCAGGCAAAAAAACTTCATCGCCGACATTGGCGTCATCAATGGCAGCCTGTATAGCAGGTCGGTCATCATTAGTATTGTCAGCCAGATTTATTCCGTAATCCCGTACATCAATGGTACGTCCGGTCACGGCATGCGGAGAATGAACCGCATGCGGTGTTCCATCTGTCTCCGTTAGACCTGGAGCGACAAATGGCACCGTCCCCTCAGGTGGTTGCGGCTCCATATATGGAATCAGGGCAACAGGTGTCCCTCCCCCTGTAAATGGGGCATACAGATGAACATCGGTGAGACTCGTATAAATACTTGCATCGGAATTGCCATGCCCGGTGATTCGTACATAACGTGCAGACGTGTCCGGGATATCAAATGCCTGCATTTCTGTGGTATCCCCACTGCTTTCGCCGTTGAATACCTGGGTCCAATGATTACCGTCAACAGAAATTTCCATCTCAAAGAAGGTCTTCCTTACATCCCCTTTGTAAAAACCAATCCCGACATAGCCGACTTGCTGTGCCTGCCCCAGATCAAATGTTATCCATTGCCCCTCTCCCGCAACAGACCAGCGAGTATAGCTGTTATTGTCGATGGTATTGGTCGCCAAGTTGCCGTCGCTGCCGCTTGCCGAAACGGAAGCAACAAGCAGGGACGATACCGGAACGTCAAGGGTGGTCATGTCGGTTGATAAAGCACTGCTGACGTTGCCCGCCTCGTCAATCGCTTTCACTTGAAACGTATACGGTGTTCCGGCTGCAAGTCCGCTGTCCCGGAATGACTGCTTGCCTTGTTCGGCCAGCAGAACTCCATCCCGATAGATTCGGTAGGCAAATACAGCCGTATCATCGCTGGCAACAGGCCATCTCAGTTCTGCAAACTCCGTTCCCCAGTTGCGGATCTCCAGCTCAGCTCCCTGCTCCCATTCTGGCGCGTGTGTGTCGCTTCCATCTTCGATTAATGAGATAACAAATAACTGTGGACGCGGATTGCTCGTTCCATTGGCTTCCTTGGTGTACACGTTCACAGAAACGCCTGTTGATCCGGCATCCCCGAGCAGAAATGCCACCTGCCCCTCCTCTGATCGGCTCTTCACATAATCGGTCACATCGACTTCATAAACTGCCGGGCTTCCATTCCGATCTGCCGTGACCTGGAATGTGCCAAGCAGCGAACTTTCGTTGAGACTTTGGACAGGAGCATTCGACCAGGTAAGTGATGATTCGCTCCAGTCTGTTGCATCCAAACCGTACACAGACAATTCCGTATCCGTATTCGACGTGCCTTTCTTTGCAGCAATCCGTAATCGATACCGGTCTCCCTCAGACTCATTTCCGGTCATGTCAAACTTAAAATACACATATTTCTTCGTTGACAAAGTGGAAGAAATACTAAGTAATCCGGTGCTGGAGCCCGTAGTCTGATTGAAATTAACGTCAGGCTTGCCGCTGTCTATCGCCGCATCGTCGCTGGGCAGCTTGCTGGATATAACCTTTTCAATCAACGGTTTTTCTTCACCCACTTCTTCATCTCCAGGCGAAGTGTCTTCGTGATTGCTTTTGAATATAATGGGCTCCGTAACAACCCGGTTCTTCACATGTTCATCAAGGAAGGCCCATGCCTCCGCATTCGCAATCTCGGAAGCCGTCCCTGTAAATCCATGGCCCTGACCGGGTACGATCTTCAGATCCACAATCGGAACACCCGCGGATTGAAGCTGTCCCGCAAAAGTAACACTGTCCGTGTAGGGAATGGTGGCATCAGCATCGCCGTGCCGAATCCAGAACGGTGGATCATCCGATGAAGCATACGTGCCCGGCATGGCAAGTCTGGCCTGTTCCGGTACATCGAACGCACGATGCCCGCCAAGCAGGGCCGTGACCGAGCTATAGTTATTGGCAAATGTCGTCGTAAAATCAGCAGGTCCGTACCAGTCGGCGACCGCCTGAACTTTGTCGGAATACTCAGGCCATCCGCCAGAACCTTCGAGATCAGGTATTTCTACCGTCGCTCCTGTATCCAGCACTACGGTATCACCAGCAACCATGTCCCCTGTTGTGCCAAGCAATGCAGCCAGATGGCCGCCAGCAGACGATCCCCAGACACCAATCCGACTCGGGTCCAGATTGTACTGGGCTGCATGGGCACGCAAGTATCGGATAGCGAGCTTCACATCCTGAATCTGGGCAGGGAAAGGCGCCTCAGGCGTCAGTCGGTAGTCCAGAGATACACCGATGTAACCGCGTTTGAGTACATAATTGCATATGGAGTTCAATGCCTGCTTCCGGTCCCCATGGTTCCATCCACCTCCGTGAATGTAGACTATGACCGGCATCGGTTCAGCTGCCGCTGTCTCGGGAACAGCAATGGATGAATACATCGCCCGCCCACCAGCCGTACCTATCTCCACATCTTCGTACAAAGTCACTCCTTGTGGTGGCGTAAATTCAGTATTCCCCTCTCCAGGTGGCACTGGGGAGGGGGCAGGCGTTATTCCGGGAATAGCCTGACCGTAAATGGCAACATTGTCGATATACATGTTGGCCTGCATGGCATCTCCTGTCCGAAAACGAATTTTCACCGTGCTGTTATTGTTCGCTTCCGAACCCAGCGTCCAGCTTTTTAGCGTATTACCTTCCTTGTTCTTCATGTCTGGAGTGCCTGGGGGAAGTTCGAACGTCTCCAGCGTTGTCCATGATGCGCCGTCGTCCTTCGACCACTCGATAATCACGCTTCCACTTATATAGGATGAGGCACGAGTGTAGTAGCTTAGCCGGATATTTCCGTATCCGGTCAGATTAAGTGGCAGCGCGAGAGCATCGGTTCCGTCCATCTTGATCATGTTGGGCAGCGAGGGTGCGGTGGTGGAAGATGACGTTTTGGCCTTGCTTCCACCTGCCCCTTCCTGCGACCAGGGAGATCTCAATGCAATTCCACCCGTAGAGCCAAAATTGTCCGGGTCATCAAAGTTTTCCGCGTAAATCTCCAGCTCCGGGCCCTCCGGATCCGGGATATTCCCTTCCTGCGTAGCATTTAAAATAGAATGAGGAACAGTGTCTTCCATCGCCCGGACTTCATGCACGGGAACGGCAAAACCGCTAATAAGTATGACAGACATGGCAACAAGTACAACCCGCTTTTTCCACGTTTTGAACACGTCATTCACTTGTATCCCCTCCGTATTCACACTTGCCTCTCCGTTATCGTGTAAATGTATAGTTCAACTTATATAGTTAGCGACGCGGTGCCGACACGCCTTCACCGTTCTTGAACTTCTCCGTGGCTTCCTTGATGGCCTGATCCCCGCCTTTGGATTTCCATTCCTCAACCACTTTCGGCCAATCGGAGATCGGCTCCTTCCCATAAACCATCTTGATCATGTGTGTGAGCAATACCTGAGGAGGTGTATCCGAATTGGGAGCAATGTCGGGATTCTGTACAAAGGCCTCCAAACGCGGATCAAAGTTGATGCCATCCCGACCTTCTTTGGCTAAAATGGTATCGTAAATATTCATCAGTTTTTTGCCTTCTTTTGTCAGTGACAACGAGCCTTTGTTGTATGTCGTGTCCTGTACAAACCATAAGAACGACTGACGATAACGCTCTTCGTCCACGCCAGCGGAATCTGTTGGAGCTGTGTAGGAAATCACGCCATTATCCTCTGTGTAGGTCTCTCCCTCCGTGCCGTACGTGAAAAACTTCTCCGCTTCATCGGACACCATCCAGTTAAAGAAACGGATAATGGAAGCCGGATCAGCTGCATCCTTATTAATAAAGTAGGCACGTGTCACCGGACCGTACAGATAATAACCGCCCTTTCCGTCCGGGCCGACAGGCGAAGGGATAATCTCGATTTTGGCATCAGGAACCGATGCTTTAATCTGCTTCTCCCATTGAATCAGCTCGTTGGCGTTCATGGACCACATGCCCGCCTTGCCAGAGAGAATCGTATTTTTGAATACCGTCGAATTGATGGTCGCGAACTCTTTATTAATCAGCCCTTCGTCATACATCGTTTTGTACACAGTCAGCGCTTTCTGCATATTCTCATTATCCATAAATTTCGGTACAACCTGGTCGCCCTGCTGCTCCATCATGGACAGGAATTGCTGCACGTCATAGGCACCGAAAAAGGTATCTGCATATTTGAAATCCTCCCGCCCCATATATGGATTCTCGACACCCAGCTTTTTAAAGGCGCGCAGAACCTCCATCGTTTCCTCAACCGTAGTTGGTACCGGCAGGCCCGTTTGATCCAGCAAATCCTTGCGAATCCAGGTTGCCCGACGGGATGGATTGGATAAATATTCAGGGATGGCATAGATCTGGCCGTCATGGGTTACCTGGTCCCAGGCTTCCTTCGGCACGGCCTTGAGCAAGTCTTGCCCATACTCCTGCAACAGTTCATCCAGCGGCTGAAATACCCCGGCTTCGACCGAGCCGGCCATCTCTTTGCCGTTGACGCCGCCATCACCCTGCACCACATCAGGAATATCGTTGGTGGCAAACATCTGGACCATTTTCTGCTCATATTCCTTATGGGGCACCAGGACAATTTTCAGATCGGTATTGGTCAGATCCTCCAGCTTTTTCACCCATTTATCCTGATTAATGTCCGGCGACTTCTCCACATACGTATACGCCAGTGTACGAAGTGACATGGAGAACCTCGTCTTGCCGTCTCCACCATTTTCACCGGATTCTGCCCCGCTTCCCTTGCTGCATCCCGCGATGACCGATGCCGCCAGCAATAGCGCGATGCCTGAGACCATCCACTTTTTCATGCTACCCCTCTTTTCATCCTGATTTAGATTTAGGTACCAATCATTGGTGAAGCGCTTTCATATAGATGTTAAAACATCCCCACCGCCTGCAACAATGGGGATGTTTTAGATGAGATTGCGTTTTCTTTAGGTCATACTTAAAGTTCCACAGCATCCAGTCATATAGCACTATATAAATTAAACGTACAAACTTTACACTCAGCCACTCCGATTGCAGTACCCTCTTCCGATCGCTGTTATCCCCAGATTTTTTTGATTCCCTTTCCAAAGGGGAAAATCCGGTGATAAAGGCGAACGCTTCGCTTCTTCAGATGGGTTCTGCACTCTTCGTTCTTGTGTAAATATTCAGTTCATCTTATCTAGTACGCTTTGGATACCTCGATCTTCTTCGTTATACCGTTGTCGGTAAAATAGAGATGGATACCGTGATCCTGGTCATCGATGAAATAAGGAACATACTTCGGCTCATCGATCTTATACGGCACAAGCAGCGTTACAATTCTATGGCTTGAAGCAGGCCGCGTTTCCGCGCTTAGATGATAATGTCTGTCCAGCCCTTCGTACTCTGCCGGGTCCACCTCTGCGAATTGATCCGTCTGGCTGAGGGACAGCTCACCGGAGGAAGCGTAGACAAACGTCCCTTCTAACCCTGCCTTATTCCCGTTCAAACGGAAACTCTGCCCTTTCAGCTGTAACGGGTGTAGGGCATGGAACAGCCATTGAACGCTGTCCGGCTTCTCCAGATCAATGTGGTCCACAATAACGAAGTACGATGACTGTAAAAAATGAATTTCCCGTACAACACGCTTCACATGCGGTACGGTGCTGGCGTAGGCATCGGTCGCTACCGCGCGCACATAACCATCGCCGTCTCGCCAATAGGCTTCTTCAATCTGTCCGGTTGCGGCCATGTTCAGCACCTTGTTGTTCTCGGCGTACTGTCCTGCTCCGCCAATCAGCAGGTTATTTTTGGAGAGCGTCTGCCTGCGCCATTCCCGATGAAAGGAACTGCCGTGCGCGATATAGTAGCCCGTATCCGCCGCAAGCGGCTCACCGAATGCATGCAGAGTGAAGCTGTTCTGATCCGCATGACTGTGACTGATAGAGCCGTAACGGCTTGACTTGAGCAGCAGCATAACATGCTCATCCGGATCATCCATCCGGTGATGCATAGCTACCCATCCCACATCCCGGAACCATTTGAGCGGCTCGATGTTCACAGGCGACTCTTCCTCTACCTGCGGATAATCGTGGCGGTATACCAAGTCGTCAAAGTTAAAGTCCCACCAACCGTAGTTATAAAAGGCTCTCTCTGTCCCCGGATCGGACTGGCGTACACGCTCAAAGTACCACTGGTACCAACGGTTACCTGTAACACCCGCCAGCTGGCGGACAAGATAGCCTGTTTTCAAGTTTACCGGGTCACCCAGCGTAGACTGATCTCCGAAGCTGGCGCGCCGAGCATCAGGAGGGTACACGTAGAGTGGAAAATCCCCGGTACGCTGGAAGAACGGCCGACGGAAGAAGTCGATGCCTGCGTAGTTTCGCAACAAATTCATGGCCTCGGTCACATAGGCCATGCCTGTTGTCCAGTACATTGGACCTTCGGCCCAACCCCCATCGCTGCCTCCCCAAGGGGAATACAGACAGGCATAATAATCGATCGCATAATCCAGCCACGCTGCAGCTTGCTGCTCCTCATGCAACAAAGCCATACAGCAGGGCACAAGTACAGAAGATAATGAACGCACCGCATGGCTGTCGTAAGGCACATGATGGATCTTAGAGCGAATCATCACATGCTGGGCCACCTGCTCTGTCCGCCGCAGCAAACTCCGCCTTACCGCATCCTGCTCTTCACTGTTCAACTCATCATGCAGCCAGTCATAACCCCAAGCGAGCGCGGCCGCAACCCGAAAGGCAGCCTCATCGTTATAATCGCGGGAGGTCGTTCCCTCCGTATCCCAGGCCGCCACATGCAGCAACCAGGTTTTCGCCGCTTCAAGCAACCGTTCGTCACGAAGCACCCGACCAGCGATGCTCAGATGACGAATCGCATATAACACTTCCTGACAGTCAATGTACATTTGACGCCATAACGGAGCGACGCGTTTGTTCTCCGGGTAAGGCAGCGGTTCATTGATCGGCTCGCGGTTTGCCCACGGCTCAACGGAATTTGCCATAAATATATCCCAGCCGCAATATGTGGGATCGGACGCAATGCCATCCGCAAGTGCCTTTAGCCCACTTTCTCCGAGCCACAACCGGGGGTGGGACGTGTCCGTGGCAACATATCGCTGTGCCCGAGACGGTATCGGTGTCTCGGGTAACCCCTCTGGCATGGTGAACCTCCGTACCTCACTCCATGCCGACATTTCCTGCTGTTTCTCCTGAACGGCATCCGCTTCAGCTTCGCTTCCTTGCTGCACGGGATGGTTCACAAGCAGTGCATAACGCCAGTAATATTCACCAGGTTCAAACACCCGGTCCGGCGTGAAAAAGTTATAGGGGAGCGGTGCAAACGTCATCGTCCCTTCTTCCTGAAAAGAAGGCCCCACCGACACCTGCAGCACATAGGCATTCTCATCCTCCTGCTGTGCTGCCATCCAGGTAAATCTCGGCGGGTTCTCTGTCAGAACGGTATGTTTTTCAGGTGCATAGTCCACATGGAACGGCCCGCTAACGGGTTGGTACAACGGTCTTTCTGCAGGCTTCCGCTTCACTTCCATCGTTAATCCCCTCCTTATCGCAATGATGTAGCATCAACGCATATACATTCCGCCATTGATTTCAAGCGTTTCTCCGGTTATAAAAGAACCCAGCTCCGAACACAGGTACAGCGCCGCACCTGCGACATCATCGGGATTGCCTTCCCGTCCAAGCGGAATGCTGCTTACCGCAGAAGATCGCCCTTCCTCCGAGGTGAACGTAGCATGGAAC
Organism: Paenibacillus sp. JNUCC-31; assembly: GCF_014844075.1. Lineage (NCBI taxonomy): Bacteria > Bacillati > Bacillota > Bacilli > Caryophanales > Paenibacillaceae > Paenibacillus > Paenibacillus sp. JNUCC31. The sequence goes on along the minus strand of NZ_CP062165.1, from coordinate 4,745,256 downwards.
GCTGTCTGCCCGATGAAGCCTGGTGAGAGGGCATTAACCGTAATCCCTCCAGGAGCCAGCTCTTTGGCAAGCCCTTTGGTTAACGCAATGACTGCTGCCTTGGAGGCTGCGTAAATAGCTGCTCCCGGACCGCCACCATTATGAGCCGCTACCGAAGTCAAATTGATTATTCGGCCGCCTCCAGCCGCCTTCATGCCAGGAATGACCGCTTTGGAGACAAATACGGCACTCTTCAGATTTACATCCATAATTCGGCTGTAAAGCTCCTCACTCATCGTTTCAATAGGGCTCCGCTCCACCAAATGTCCCGCATTATTGATCAACAGGTCAATCGGTCCGCCGAAGCGAAGCGTAATATCTCCAACCATTGATGCAATGGCATCCGTATCTGTCACATCGGCCTGAAATGCCGCTGCTTCACCACCAGCATCCCGGATCGCAGCTACAACCTCTTCAGCCCGCTCCATATTGTGCAGACCATTCACAGCCACCTTTGCCCCGCAGCAAGCCAATGCCCCGGCAATGGCAGCGCCGATCCCTCCGCTAGAACCTGTTACAAGTGCAATTTTGTTCTGTAAATTGATATTCATATTTAATCTTCCTCCCTGTTATTGGTATCCATTAAATTAAATCCGCTTGCTATGCTGATCCGCCGGAAGCGCCATCGTAATGGTCGTTCCCAAGCCCTGCTCACTCTCCATCATCAAGCCGTACGTTTCTCCAAATACCAGCTGTATCCGGCGATGAACATTCATGAGCCCGATGCCCCCGCGATGATAGACATCATCGGAATCTTCACCTGCCAGACGATTCAATTCCAGACGGTCACGCAGCTTCTTCAGGCGTTCCTCGCTCATGCCCATGCCGTTATCCTGGACGATGACAAGGAAGCGATCTTCCAGGCGCCGAGCATCGATGCGGATATAATGACCGGGCTCCATGCCCCGCGGAAACGCGTGTTGTAACACATTTTCCACCAGCGGCTGAAGGGTGAGTCGAACCATTTTTTCCAGTAACAGATCCGGTGCAATGATGACCTCCACTTCAAGCTCCCGATCCATGCGATGTTTCATGATGGACAGGTAGGCCAGCACATGTTTCAGTTCATTCGCAACCGTGATTTCCTCCAGATTCGTCTGAATGGAATAACGGAGCATATGGGCCATCGATTCCACCATCTGTGCAATTTCTTCGGAGTCCTGTACAACGGCATAACATTTGATCGTCTCCAGGGTGTTGTAGAGAAAGTGCGGATTGATCTGCAACTGAAGCGCCTGAAATTCAGCACGATGCCGTTCCAGCGCCTCCTGCTGAAGCTCGATCTCCGATTTCTGACGGCGCAGTTCCGATTCATACACACTCTCAATCATGTCCGACAAGCGGCTGACCATCAGATTATAACTGCGGATCAACACGCCGATTTCATCGCGCCTTTCCTTCATCTCCACCTTGTTCCAGATTCCCTTCTCGGTCTGTCTCATTCCATTCATCAGCACACGAATGGGTTCTACCTGAGAAGCGCCGATCCGATAGGCCACGACCAGTGCAGCCAGCAGCGTTCCTGCGCCAACCCACAAGGTGGCCGAACGGATCGTTGCAATCGGTCTTTGGAGCTCCGACAGCGGCACGGAAGCGACAAAACGCCAGCCCGAATACTCAGAAAGCTCCGATATGAACAGTCGTTTGATGCCATCCGCATTCTGTTCCAGCGACCCTTCCTCCATGTGCATAAGCCTGTTTACAGTGCTGGCCGGCATCGCCGTCTGCGCCTCTTCGTCCCCGGGTGTGTAGATGACCGTTCCATTCTGATCCATCACATACTGATACCCACCTTGACCGAGGTCGAGTTCTCCCCATATTTTGTCAAGCTCCAGCACATTCACTTCCATCGCCAACACGCCGTTTGGCATATAGGAGGACACCCCTCTGATCCGACGCGCAATCGTAATCACGTTTGCACTCTGTCCGCTGCGAATACTCCGGGTAAGCAAAATCGATTCCCCATTTGCAGGGGTTGCAGCCAGCAACTCCTTATACTGCTCTGCCGCGTTGATATCCGGTATGCCAGCTGAGTTCTGATTGTCGTCAATGACAACACGCCCGTTTTCCCCGATAACATACAGAAACTTGATCTGTGGGTATAACATAAAAACAGGCGGAAACACGTTCGTTTTAATCTGACGGCTATACTCGTAATAGGCATAACTGTCCTCCGAATTCATATCGAGGAAGTGCTTCACACTTCCATTCGAGAGGATGGAGTAGGTTGCACGATCATAATTTTGCAAATACAGATCGGTCTGGTACGCCGTATTACGCATCGTTTGGGCGATGTTGTCCGCGAGCTGGTCGTTCATTTCAGTCGAAGCATAGGTGTAGGTAAACAAGCCGATGGCGGACAGGGACAACGTAATCACGATGGCAAAATGAAAGAACAGGCGGATCGACAGGCTGCGCTTCATCATTCAATGCCCAACTTGCTGCGGTACTCGGACGGTGTCAGTCCGGTAATCTTCTTGAACGTCTTCGTAAAATGGGGATGATCCGCATATCCCACTTCGTAGGAAATATCCGTAATCCGGTTGCCCGGCTGTTCCAGCATGCGTTTGGCCAGTTCCATTTTGCTGCGTATCCGGTATTGGATAAAGGTCTGGCCTGTCGTTTGCTTAAATAGTTGGCTGAAGTAGGACGGGTTAAGTCCCAGCTTGGCGGCAATCTCTTCCAGTGACACCTCGCGGCGCAAATGCTGCTCCAGATAGGCTTTTGCTTCTTCCACCGGATGCTTGCGCTTGCCGCTGCGCTTTTCCTTGATCGTCTTCATCAACCTGTGAATCTCGTTGCCCAGAGCGTCGTAGCACTCTTTTGAGGAAGCGCTTACATTTATCTCGCAAGACGTACTCATCGTTCCGTTGCCTCGTGCATTCATTCGGGCCACAATCAATTCGAGCAATTCCTGAAAAAGCTCCGCTGTCTGCTCAGGCATCAGGGAATATGCCGGATACCGACCTGACCATGCTGCGAGCAGTTCCGTCACATCGGTCTGCCGTAGCTCCCATATGGCCTCTTCCAGACGCATGGCCCAGTCATTCAGCTCCCTCACAGGTACAAGGGAAACCGTAGGTTTTTCCTCTTCAGACGCCATCAATTTGAGCAGCAGCTCATGAAGCTCCTGTCGCCCCACAGGTTTTAGCAGATATCGCTTTACCCCATAATCCATACAGGCTCTTGCATATTCAAAGTCCGAATAACCGGAGACCACAATAATTCGTATCGTACTGCCTTGCTCGGATAAACGTCGACACAGCTCAATACCATCCATCGTTGGCATGCGGATATCCGTAAACAGGATGTGAGGCCGAAAGTCCTCCACCACCTGGAGAGCTTCTTCCCCATGTGCTGCCTGCCGAATCTCGCAGTCAAACAGCCCCGCTTGCTTGATCATTTTGGCCAGACCCATGCGAATCATTGGTTCATCGTCCGCAATCAAGATTCTGAACATCGCCATTCCCCCGTTTCCGTCAGATCTGTATGCTTCTTGTACTTAAGATTTGACGGAGCCGACCATGATTCCTTTTACAAAATGCTTTTGCAGGAAAGGGTAAATGATAATAATCGGTAAGGTGGCGATGATAATGGTTGCCATTTTGATGCCTTCCGGCGATGTATGTGCAAGAGTGCTATAGACGGCAGACCCCGGATCGACCGAGATGTCGTCACTTTCAAACAGCTTCTTGAGTGTTACCTGGATCGGCCACCAGGCTGGATCATTCAGATAATACAGGGCGGTGGAATAGGCATTCCAGTGGCCTACTGCATAGAAAATGCCGAGTGATGCCATGGCCGGTTTGGACAATGGGATGACGATACGCCAGATGATACCGAATTCACCACAGCCATCGATGCGGGCAGCGTCGATCAGTTCACCCGGCAGTTGTGAGAAGAACGAGCGCATAACGAAGAAATTAAAGGCATTAATCGCTCCCGGCACAATCAGAACCAGTGGATTGTTGACCAGATGCAGTTCTTTCATCAGGATAAAGTTCGGTATGAGCGGCGCCGAGAATACAACGGTCACCAGGACAAACATGACGACCAGAGAACGCCCCTTGTACTCTGGACGGGACACGGGATATGCCAGCGATGCCGTTGCAGCGAGATTGACCAGCGTCCCGAACAGTGTGACCCCAACCGATACCGCAAATGCCCGCCAGAACGAAGCATCTCCGAATACATATTCATAATTGATCCAGGTAAAAGCAACAGGCCAGAAGCTGACCTTTCCGCCCATGATCGCTTCCGAGCTGCTGAGTGATTGGGCCAGCACATTAATGAAAGGCAGAATCATCGTCAACGAGAGCAGCGTTAGAAAAACGAGATTTCCAATGCGAAATATACGGTAACGGACACTGGGGGTACGCATAGAACTCGCCTCCTAATACAGGCTTTCGCCGGTTGTTTTTTTGCTGAAGAAATTACCGAGTAGAATAAGCATCAAGCCCACGACCGATTTGAACAACCCGATGGCTGTTGTATAGCTATATTGCTGTGAGAGAAGCCCGGCTTTGTAGATATACGTATCCAGAATTTCACCAGATTCCAGATTGAGCGGATTCAGGAATACAAACACACGCTCAAAGCCCAGATCCAGGAACTTTCCGATGTGCAGCAGCAGCAAAATCATAATTGTCGGCAGCAAGGATGGCAGGGTAATCGACCATATTTGCTTCAAACGTCCGGCTCCATCCACCTCTGCCGCTTCATACAGGTCGGGATTGATTCCCGCAATGGCAGCCAGGAAAATAATCGTGCCGTACCCGGAGTCGCGCCAGATCCCGGAACCGATCAGAATGGAACGAATGTATGAGTCTTCTCCAAGAAAGTAGATTGGCTGCATGCCCAGAAATCCAAGTGCCTTGTTCACCACCCCGGCATCCATCGAGAAAATCCCCATGAAAATACCGCTAATGACGACCCAGGACAGAAAGTGAGGCATGTATACAATCGTTTGCAGCAACCGCTTGAACACAATCATTCGTACTTCATTCAGCAGAATGGCCAGTAAGATCGGTACCGGGAATGCAATTACCAGATCATACAACCCGAGCAGAAGTGTATTATTGAGAATTCGCAAAAAGTCATAATGACTAAACATCTTCTGAAAATGCTCCAGACCGACCCAATCACTTCCGGTGATGCCTTTGAAAATGTTGTAGTTCTGAAAAGCAATGACCGAGCCGAACAGAGGCACATATTTGAAAAGAAAAAAATACAGGATGCCCGGCACCGAAAGCAGATACAATATCCGGTATCGCCACAGATAACGTCCCGCATCCCCGAGCCGAGTGCCCAGACCAGACGAGTGAAGTCTGGCTGTTCCCCGGCTTGGCGGCGCGATATCCGCCGGCTTCACGTCTTTTCCCCTCCCTGCTTCTGTGATTGCATGCTTTTCAAATTATCAGGAACATTCTCGTCCCATGGGATTTCATTGAATTCAACGGAAATGTACTCCGGCTCACGATCGATAATACGCGATAGCTCGCGCGTGAACACCTCCACGATCTCCTGCTTCTGCTCATCCGTCCTGCCTTCATACAGCCTGATTGATATTTCCGGCATCCGAGTTCATCTCCCTTTCACCAAGTAATGTAAACGCTTTAACAACTTCATCTTAGCGTTCCTGAGAGAGAGCAACAATGGACTGTCTTTTCGTTCACTTGTGTTTTCTTTAGGTTGGAGCAACCCTTGCGTCCACCGTTTCCGGCTTTAAAATAACTGTTCTTTTATGTAAATTCAGCCTATAGCGGTTTTGCACGCTATAGGCTGAAAATGCTTGATATTATGGTTTTTTTACCTCGTCAGAAAACCCTTCTACTAGTCATCTCTCAAGTACTACATTTATTTTCCTACATACTCATCCAAAAAACGATCTACTCTTTGGAAATATTCAGTGGGGTAGTGGTTGATCGCATCGATGTGCTCCGTGTTTTTCGGATACCACACTTCTGCGCTTGGGTTATCTTTTAAGGACTCATAAATCCTTTCTGTATTTTTATAACTAATTTGCTGATCTCCAGTACCATGAATGAGCATTACGGGCTTGTCTTTCATTTTTTTCACCGCATCCATGGGAGATACGGAATCAAGATCAACATCAAAGACCCAATTGGCCATCCAGGTCGATGTATAACTGAATGGGAACGCAGGTAAACCTGAAAAGAAAGGCAGACCCTCTCTCAGAAATAGCCCAGCATTGCGAAACGGACTATCCGCGATTACAGCTTGGATATCATCACTTTCACTTGTGGCTAACAAAGAAGTAGCTGCACCCATTGAAAAGCCGATCACTCCAATGTTATCCCCAGCATGGTTCCTGGATTTCAAATAGTCTACGGCTCCAAGCAAATCGTATTTTTCATTGAGGCCCAGTGTAATCAGATCACCATCGGATTTACCTTGCGAGCTGAGGTCAAATGCCAATACATTGTAGCCTTTGGGAACGAAATGCTCTACTAACTTTGGGGTCCGCCCTTTGACTAAACGATTGCTCGTATATCCATGGACGACAATAATTGTCTTATCGCTTGATTTAACACCAGCATTTGCAGGAAAGAAGGTACCTCTGATCGTATTATCATTTTTCAAACTCTTGAACTCGACCTCTTCGTAGGGCGTTTTATCGATATTCAATTCGTAGCTGACATTCGTGTCTCTAGGATGATGCAACAAGGTGTCTACTACTTTATACGATATAAAAAACACAAGAGCCACCACAAGCAAAAGCACGATTCCCAGGCTCCATAAAATGTTGTTCCGTTTTTTCACACGAACGTTATGATTGGGCTCTAATGATGTTTGACTCATTCAAACTCCTCCAGTTTTTCTATAGGTGATATGGGTCCGAACAAATAAAAGGCATGCCCCTTCAGATCTTCCCACTCGGGATGTTGAAGAATACTTTCTCCAAGAGTTAAAGCCACTCCATTTAAGAAAGAGATATAGGCACGGGAGATCATTGCGGGAGAAAAGCTTTTGTTGAACTCTCCCATTAATTGTCCCTTGGCATAGACACTTTCGATCTCATCGGTCATTACCTTTATACTCTCAAGGACCTTCTGTGTAAGTTCAGGGAACCTGATTCGTTGCCCTAAGACAGATTGGGCAAGCCGTAATTCATTGGTATAGGAGTAGATATGGTTGAATTGTTCTGCCACCATGTTCTTAATCAATGCGCCTGGCGTTCCCTCTTGTTGTAGACAAGCAAGTGATCTCATCTGTATATCAGCAAGCGGCTCAAGAACAGCGGCATAGAATAAAGCTTCTTTGCTAGGGAAATATTGAAAAATGGTTCCAGAAGTCACTCCCGCACTTTTCGCAATGATCGCCGTTGTGGTATTGGAATATCCACTTTCTGCGAACAGAACAACAGCTTCTTTTAGAATCCGTTTACGACGCTCCAGCCTTTTTTCTTCATTGATGGGTCTTGCCAAAGGTATTCCCCTCTCTTTAAGTTAAACTTTAATTAAGTGATCAGTTAATTAATTAATAATATATCTTTAATGATGGATGATTGCAAGACCAAATTTAGCTTACTTCCAAGCAGGATGAATCTCTACAAATACAAACAAGCCGGAGTGCGGCCCAACATGCGCCTCCGGCTTATTTGTATCTGGTTACTTTGAAAGAATACGTTTCGCTTTCCATAAGTATTTTGCTGATCGTTCATAAACGCAAACCAATTTCAATCCACGCACTCCATACGGAGTGCGACTTACCCTAGTGTTACCCCAACGTTACCCAAAGCAAATTTCAATCCACGCACTCCATACAGAGTGCGACCCTCCTGCCACCTCAAATCACCCCATTTAAAAGATTTCAATCCACACACTCCATACAGAGTGCGACAATATTCCGGCCCGTTCCTTTATCGGCACCGGGAAATTTCAATCCACGCACTCCATACAGAGTGCGACGCAAATCAATAGGATATCCGCCAGGAGCGTGACTGATTTCAATCCACGCACTCCATACAGAGTGCGACCATGGCCGCAAAAGCCGCCACAGCCGGGATGATTAATTTCAATCCACGCACTCCATACAGAGTGCGACTGATCCAGTTTGAATCGATACGGAAGACGATGATTATTTCAATCCACGCACTCCATACAGAGTGCGACGCTATGTGAATGAACAACAAGTAGCGCTTCAAAAAATTTCAATCCACGCACTCCATACAGAGTGCGACGATGTCTATCGGGTTCGCTATTAAGCGGTTGGTTCTTATTTCAATCCACGCACTCCATACAGAGTGCGACGATGTCTATCGGGTTCGCTATTAAGCGGTTGGTTCTTATTTCAATCCACGCACTCCATACAGAGTGCGACGATATCCACCTCCTGTGCTTTCTGTGTCCGTCCGATTTCAATCCACGCACTCCATACAGAGTGCGACTCTCTTCATCCGTCTCTGCTAGATTAGCAAGATAATTTCAATCCACGCACTCCATACAGAGTGCGACACAGCAACTTACGTATCCCGGTTTGCTGAAATGATTTCAATCCACGCACTCCATACAGAGTGCGACACCAGAAATGCCCGGGCACGCGCGCCGCTATCTTCTATTTCAATCCACGCACTCCATACAGAGTGCGACCTCCAGGAGTCCCTTTCGGCAAGCTGTCTGCTATAATTTCAATCCACGCACTCCATACAGAGTGCGACGGCCGAAGCGGTTGTTATTCGGTATTGTAATTGAATTTCAATCCACGCACTCCATACAGAGTGCGACGATATTTACCACCAAAAGTTTTCTTCACTGACAAATTTCAATCCACGCACTCCATACAGAGTGCGACCCCTATCTCCCTATCCAATGGCACTCATAATGATTTCAATCCACGCACTCCATACAGAGTGCGACAATTCTTCATAATCTGCGTTATTTCCTCTCCTACATTTCAATCCACGCACTCCATACAGAGTGCGACTAACACATACACCCTATTCCAGCCTTTATTCTTCATTTCAATCCACGCACTCTATACAGAGTGCGACCGCGGCGTCGGTAAGATTAGCGTAAGTCTCATCGAATTTCAATCCACGCACTCCATACAGAGTGCGACATCGCTATCCACTGAGTCGCCACATTGAAGTCAGAATTTCAATCCACGCACTCCATACAGAGTGCGACTGTTCTTTGTTTCGCGTGTACCATCATCAACGATGATTTCAATCCACGCACTCCATACAGAGTGCGACGTCGTGAACCCCAATATGGTTTTAATACAACCATTATTTCAATCCACGCACTCCATACAGAGTGCGACCAACGCTTACAGTTACGTTAAGAGCCGCACTATTTCAATCCACGCACTCCATACAGAGTGCGACGCCTATAGGATCGGGTTGTTCACGCGTTGTGTATTCATTTCAATCCACGCACTCCATACAGAGTGCGACGGGTATAGACTCCCTACCCTCTCCCTGTTCCCATGAATTTCAATCCACGCACTCCATACAGAGTGCGACCTGCCGTGACATCTGGGTTGGGATTGACGATAACGATTTCAATCCACGCACTCCATACAGAGTGCGACTGCTCCGGAAAAGTCTACTTCTACGGCAGCTGTTGATTTCAATCCACGCACTCCATACAGAGTGCGACATGCGATTGATGCATATCCAAAGTTTACAAATGCTATTTCAATCCACGCACTCCATACAGAGTGCGACAGCGAAAAAGCACGTAATAGCAATATTTCTCGAATAGATATTAACGTCTTTTCGTTATTTCGGCTTATTAAGAACCTTTACTCAGTCAACTTTGCCTAAATTCATTGCCAAAAGGTCACGAAAAAGGCCTTTTCGACAAGTTTCGAGGTGCGAATCCCCCGGGAAAATCATGTGAGCTTGGCATTCGCACCTGTTAAAGTATTAACGGATCACCCATATCATAGGAATCCTTGGCTCCCACATGTTGAACTTTACTTTTGTAATTATCGCCTAAGTTATAGAATCGAAGACTATCGGTCTCCTTATCAATTAACTCTTCCAGTTCAAATTTTAAACGTCTAAACTGGGCAGCATCCAGTATACATTCAAACACCGAGTTCTGCACTCGCTGACCGTGATCCACACACTTTTTAGCCACTTTAGATAGCCTTCTTCGACCTTCACTACCTATTGTGCTCACATCATACGTAATCAAAATAAGCAATCATCACACCTACTTCCACAGAAACGGAGGATATTCATCCAGATCCCCACGTATATATCTTGCCAGTAGTAACGCTTGAGTGTACGGTACAAGACCCCAAGGTATTTTTTCATTCAAATACGGATGCATAATCTTGTCCTGTTTACGATCTTGCCATGCTTTCAACACTTTCTTTCGTGTTTCATCATCCATAATGACTGCAAGATTTTCTTTTACATAAAAGCCTTTATCGTTAATCACTTTTTTGTTAATAAGAGAGAGCACAAAACGGTCTGCGTACACTCCCCGAAGTTCCTCCATCATATCCAGTGCAAGAGAAGCTCTGCCAGGACGATCCCGGTGCAAAAAGCCGACGTATGCATCAAGTCCGACAGATTCAAGTGCAGACTTCATATCATTAGCGAGCAAGGTATAGGCAAAGGATAATAACGCATTCACTTTATCTAAGGGAGGACGGCGACTGCGTCCGTAAAAGTAAAATGACTCCTTTTGCTGTAGGATCAGATCATCGAAAACGGAATTATATTGAACAGCGGCAGAGCCTTCCAAGCCACGCAATACGTCCAATTGCTCTACATCGCGTAACAGCTTCATCGTTTCTCCTAGCGACTCCGTGACCTTCTTGATTCGTTCTGTGTCGATACGTAGTGCATAATCTCGTGTGGCACGTTCCAGAATCCACTTGTTGTTGTATAACTTCCCTGTAATCATATTACGAGCAACCCGCGCACTGCGCACCTCATCGTCCGAGATACGGTACTGCTCCTTCCGCAATACAACATTTCCTCGATCCTCACCAATGACCCGTGCGAGGAATCGCCCTGTTCGTGTCATAAAAGTCAGATTCACATTGCGTGCCGCACAAGCCCCCATCAGTGCTGGACTTACTCCAGCATAGCCAAAGGTGCATACGGCCTCCAAATTATGCAGTGGATAGCGAGCAAGAATTTCTTCCTCCTGCTTCACCACAATGTTTTCCCCATCCAGTGCAAGGTATGTATCGGGTAATGTCACAAATAAGGTGTTCAGCAGCTTTTTCATTCATTCAACCTGCTTTCGATGTAGCTTGAAACGGATCGTTTATTTAAAATGTCCGGTACACATATATTGTTCAACGAACAACTTTGACAGTGTGGCCCTGCTTTGGCTTTCGGTGTATGGTTTCGTTCAAAATAGTGTCTCATTTCCTGTATATTCACTCTTACTCGTTCCCGATCCGCCGCAGTAATGATCACTTCTACCCGATGCTTGATCTCGTCATAATAAAGGTAAGCCTTGTGAATATCACATACGAGCATTTCTTCGAGACATATGACTTGTGCTACCAATTGGGAATGATCCGAATCATTACGTTTCGGTTTTCCGCGTTTGTATTCAACAGGAAAAGGAAGGTATAACCCTTCCTCTCCCGCAAGCGGAACTCCAGCCGGATCACGAATGAATTCAACCACGTCACAGATGCCTGTGATTCCGAGTTCCCTCGATTGCACCGGAAGTGCACGAACTACCAGTTTATCGCCTCGTTTTTCACGAAGCGCTGGTTGATCTGCCTTTCGATGCAAATGATCTCCCTCAATAGTACGCACGTTGTCTTCCCACTGCTGTTCGATATGAATTAATGCCCACTGCCTTCTGCAAAAGTTAAAATGTTGAATACCCGAAAGCAGCAGATAATCCCCTTCGTTATAGTCCTTCATATTCTTGAACTGCCAAGCCTTCCAGTGGCTGAACACTATAATTATAATCATCGTAAGACTTCGCTTCGGCTACGTCTGGCTTCAATTCAATTTGCAGAGAGCGGTGTACCTTTGCAGATGAATATTGCCCCATTTTGGAACTATGCTCCCACCAATATAACTGGTGAACCTCCATACTTCCATCAGGACGGGCCGAGGATGTATCATTTTCAAATAAAGTTCTAAGCGATTCACGAATCTTCTCCGCGTCTTCATATGTAAAGCCGGTCTTCTCAGCCAGTTGCGTGTTGATACTGCCATAGAATACATATACTCCAAAATCTACTCGATGCTTCATGCCCATCGTATCCGATCCTTTTTTGTCCGGATCTTTAGCCGTTGTGACTGAGTTTACACTCTTCGTAATCTGCATGCTGGAAATATCAATCCGATCCAAGCTTACAGCGGTATGGATGGATACCGGACCCCGAATACCCACAGATACACTTTCCCCTCCACCAAAAGCAAACACCTGTCCAAAGCTACGAACATCAATCCAGGACTGACAAGCAGCCTCGGCATACAGATCTTTATTTGCCTTCTTGCCTTTGGCATGTTCTTGCACATTCTCATTGGCATCGACACGATCTTTAATGGAACGGTGATTATCATTACGTTTTTCATCGGATTGTACGAGAATGGACTCTCCCATATCCTGCAGACGGTTACGAATTTTACGTTTGATACATACATCCGAGATTTCTCCAAAGCCATCGTAGTTCTGACGAGGACGGTTTCCATTCAGTGGATCTCCATTCGGATTGGCATTACGAACAGACAGCACAACAGCAAAATCGATTTTGTGATCAAGTGTACTCATTTAGTTATCCCCTTGTTCGTTCATTTGGTTTTCATTCTCATCGTTGTGATTCAGTGCAGCTGCGGCTTCCTTGTCTTTTTTGCTGGTGTACAGATCGTTACGCTGACTGTAAAAGCCTAACAAATACAAGCCCGTCAGAGGTTTGTCCGTATAATCCTCCAATCGAAGTTTGGCCCCGACCTCATCCAGCAGTGAATTATAATATCTTGCTCCAGTGCCCATCTTCGCCTGATAAGGCTGGAGATTCGATTGAATGATGGTCCAGGTCCGACCCGGTCGTTGTGCAAAAGCATTCATATATCGAATGGCATTGGTAGCTCGTTTTTCATCCTTACTCAGCGCGCTTCGCTCTAAAACATCCGCAATAGCAAGCATTCTCCCAAATAAATAACTGCGGTCCGTTGCTTCTGTATCCAGACTCACCCCGTACCCCTCCTTCTTATGATCCTGCTGATGATCCTTCCTAACCAGTGCGCAAGTAATGCTAAGTGTTTTCTCCCATTCCCAATTGTCCATGCCTACCGGGTTGGATGCACGATGAATCGAACTGCGAATGATATCCAGTGGAATCGGTCGTTCATCAATGATGCATGGAAGCATACGCTCCATTAATCCTTTGACCACCTTGTCACTGGCCCGTGGGCCATAGGCGGCAAAAGCGATATCTTTGGTTGCGGGGGCTCCGATAAAAGAGACAAGTTTGTCGTATTTATTTTTCCGATAACGATGCAACCAATAACAGCTCTCATGCCAGGCTTGTATCCGGTCCAAATAGATGTTCTGATCCAACGTCCGGTAATACATAATTGACATACGACCTGGTGTAGCCGCATCCAGCGTCATAATCGTGACTTCATGACTGGATTGATAATCTCCATCATAACGATAACCATTAATCGCCTTCCGGATCTGCAAAGCAAATTCCTTATGCGTTCGGTCTCCACCAGCAAGCGCTGCCTCATCATCCGCATCGTCCCAAAAAATAAACGAGTCCTCCTGGGGCTCCGGCATATCCAGACGACTACTTCCCCACACTAGAAAAACCTTGCCATCCATCGTAGTTCCCTGCTTATCAATCAGCCACTTGAGAGCGTTATGCCCTTTCTGCGATGCTTCATAGCTGACTGTTGCTGCGTCACGACTGGTACGAAAACGCCCCCGATACGTAAATCCACTGGAGTCGTTGGCGGAGATCAACTTGGACTTGTCTCCTGAGTGACGTATGCGAGAAGCGTGTTTATCCGCAACTGGTAGGTAATCACCTGTCACGAAACAGATGTCCTTGTCCTGCAAACTCATCTCGTAAAACTGGATAAAAGATTGTTGTACCGAAGCATCACGCCACAATCTGGATTCGGGTTCTCCTGGGATATCTACAGCAAATCGAACAAATGCCCCACTCTGATCCGAAGCTATCACATTGAAAATGTCAGGCTTTTTCCCTTCTTGGTCGCCAGGCGCAGCTACCCACTTCTCCAATAGCTTTCCTCGACTATCCACATGAAGTATCCCTCTCTCGACCAGATCAGTAATCAGCGTACCTTTGCTAACATAGTGAAGTACGCTCTGTACTTTAGGATGGCTAAATGGAGATTCACACCAAGCTTTCAGTTGGTTCAAATAATCTTGATACGGTGTTCCCTTGGCTTCTCCGCAAAACTGAGTGTAATCTCCTGCAACATAAGATAATTTGTCAAAAAGAGGATACGGTACAGGCGCACTCGTTCGGCTTGCGGAAGCTTCGGTGCAAGGAATAATCGTGCTGCCATCATTTTTATCAACCACATAGGCGTTAACGATATCCCCTCTTCCATTCAGATGCACTTCAATATGCGCGGTCTGTGTGGTGTGCGAGATTGGAATCAGAGCGTATTCCTTGCCATTTTTCTTCATTTCAAATTGTCCGACAACGTTAGCGTGATCATCATACGTTTTACTTAAATTGGCCAGCCAGCTCATTTATTCACCTCATTATCGAACCACTCCGAGTGTAAATCATCAACAGACTGCATATTCTCTGAACCAAATATTTTAGCTGTACCTTCTCCAGCTTTACGAATCAATGTGCATTCATCTGGACGGATAAAACGAATCACACCATGCTGCATTTTCGCTTTCCACAGACGAACCTCTCGCTCATTGCTTCCTGTTTCATCCGGGTAACTGATCCCATGCAGCATCGTACCAAAATCAAGCTCACCTATACGATCATAGAAGCTCTCGTCTTCACCGAACTGGCAATGTTCAACATAGCCCTGACATTCACGGGTTCCCAGAAAGATATCTCTTCGTCCACCGACCTGGACAGCTCGTTTGGCGATATTGTGGTGCTTGTGTTCATTCTGATCATGTATCAGATCTTCACGATGAGGATTAAATATAAAATGGGCCTTCACCTGATATCGAACATCTCTTAAATAGGTGTAATAGGCCAGTGTGTTGCCCCCGCTGTATTCAATCGGACGCATGCCCTTCGATTCCGTTTGAATTGGATTCATGATGCGGACTTCGTCTATAATCCAGATCAGCGTTGGCTTCCAGTAAATTGATTCCACGATCCCTTTGAGGGCTTGATATGTAGGAATCTGATAAGAGAATTTTTCTCCGCCAAGTTTCGTGAGTGGATCGGTGAATAGCGCATATTTTCCCGAAACCTCAAATTCGATTTGATTTCTCAACATTTCAGCTCCTTTCTATGGGGTATAGGAGGGAGAAACATGTATCATGAATCTCCCTCCTGTATGAATCCTATGATCAAATCATCATCGGTTCCCAAGCACCCTCACCCTTGGATTCCACGCCAAAATCATCGGAATATGCTGGTTCCCTCAATGCCAGGGCATGCCCATGCAAAAGGGGATATACATCTCCATTTCTCTCCAAGGCCCGAAGTTCTTGATCGTAAATATTCACCGTATACTGCTGAGCCTTGCGTAATAACTCACTCATTTCACCAGGTTCAATTTCTCCATTCAAGTCCAAAATCAATTCTTTTCCTTCTTCCCCATAAGGCACAATTACGGGCGTGGCGTTTGTGGAAATGGCTTCGAAATACTTCTCTGCCGTAGCTATAGCATAGTGATTCACAACCTCCGGCTTACAATCATGCTTCTTCTTATAGGCATCCACGTAATAACGATTACGGTCCATCAGATCAAACAAGTTCTGTTCAAGCTTAGGAATGGGGTAATGCATTTTGTCTCCAATATCGTTAAAATAATATTCGAAATAACGGGACATTGCCTTTGAAGATAACAAGTCATCGCCGAGCGAACTCGGGTCATCCTTGAATTCCTGAAGCACACGTTCCGTCTTCTCGGCGCCAATTTGAATCTCAGGCAGATTCGTTAACACCTCATCCGATGAGCGAATGATGTACACATTGCGAACCTTATCTTTCCCGTGCCGATTACATCGCCCTGCCGCCTGAGCAATCGAATCCAAACCAGCCAAGGAACGAACTACACAATCAAAGCTGATATTCACACCCGCCTCAATAAGCTGTGTACTCACACAGATGATCCGTTCACCCTTTGCCAATCTCGGAATAACGCCATACTCCCCGGATAAAACCTCTTTGCGATGTGCTGCACACATATTGGTGCTCAGATGAACCAACTGAACGCCACTCTCTCTCAGCCATTCCACCTCAATCAACTGTTCAAACAGTTTACGGACGGCTGTTTTCGTGTTCAAAATGACCAGCACACTGTCCACTTCCCTCATCTGTTCCTGGATAAAGGAAGATACTTCCTCTGCGTCCCAACCCGAAGGTGAATCCCTCGTAAGGTCCTGTAAATCAACTCGTTTGAAGCTTCGCCCCACCTCATCTAAATTCTCAATAATCTCCGGCTGCTCCGAGAAATGCAGCTTGTACTTTACAAAATCCAATGCAGGCTGAGTCGCTGTACAGAGCAACAGGCTGGATCTCCCAATCACATTCAGGAAATTCAGTGCAGCATTAAAGAGGGAGATACAATGAACCGGAACCGACTGCACTTCATCAAATACAATGACTGCATTGGAAAGCTGGTGTAATCTGCGGACGTTTCGGGTTCCTTTGGCATAAAAGGTGTTCAAAAACTGAACCATCGTCGTAAAAATAATCGGCCGATCCCAATGATCACGGGCAAGCTTGAGATTCTTTTTGCGTAAATCCAGAGTTTCCCCTTCGTCGCCCTCATGGCGTTCGTCATCCTTGTCATCCACCACGTTGGAGTGATGTTCCAAAATCATGTCATCGTTTTTCAAAATACTGCGGATCTCAGCCGCATTTTGTTCAATGATGGTGGTGTAGGGAACGATATATATAATCCGTTGTTTGTTATGTTCAATGGCATGTCTTAGCGCGTAGCGCATACTAGCAAGCGTTTTTCCCCCGCCTGTTGGTATGGAAAGGGTGTACACTCCTGATGGACGATACGCAAATTGTTCGCATTGCCGGGACATTTCACGTCGCAATTGATTAATGGGTGTGTCTACTATACTGCCGTGCTCAAGCTCGCTTAAATGTTGAGATAGTAATTCATAGCTTTGTTGAAAAAACAACTTGTAATCGATTTCTTCTGTCGATGTTTCGTTTTCTTCAAATCGTCTTGTATTGGTTCGATCCGCGTCAATCAGGCAGCTAAAGATATATTTAATAAGCAGCGCTCCCGCAATTCGTGGAAGTTTATTTTTATTGATGATCTGTATGTATTGTTGAAGCTCTTGGGTCGCTTGCTCAAACATATGGTCGAGTTGGTCTGGGGGATTGTGCTTGAGAAATTCTACTTTTGCCTGCTCATATTGATCTAGTTCCCTGGAAATGACTCGCTCCATATAAGGTGAGGCTTTATCAGGTGATACGTAGTCTCTTAGACCCTGATGATGGGAGATAATACAATTGGCAATCCACTCCGCGGTGTACTTTGACTCAAGCGTTGTGCCACTTCCATGGTAAAGGCTGTGCAGTAGCTTGCCCCCAGCAGTCGAATGATCAACTGAACCTTTGCGAGGAGGGGCATCCGGGTTTGCGACAGCTTCCTGAATGTAGTTTCGAAAAAGATCTGTATTTTTGCCCATATCATGCAGAAGACCAGCAATGCCTGCCAAATATTTAACGCCGATCTTCTCTCCAGCCTGCTCCGCCCCTTGCTTAACCTCTACTAAGTGATCCTGAACGGTTTGTATTTTTCCATCCTTTTGACGGATATGTGCAATAAAGGTCATTAAGCCTCGATTCCTTTCAGAAAAGGGATTCAAATCCGTTTCCCATACTCATTAATTGGGAAAATTACTTATATTAACCTTTCGACTTCAGACGACAAACTCCTTTTTTATTACCCAAAAAAATCCTTAGTTTCTACCCCTATCAAGTAGTGTTAAACTTGTTATATCATTGACTCGGATTCAGTTACAGAGTATAATATTGTTAGATAAAGTTAATTGACTCGCACATTGGTTCGACCTAATTAACTTTCCTATAAGGGAAACTTCATGTTAACTCGTACATTGGTCCGACCTAACATGAAGTTTCCCTTTTTGTATTGTGCATATTGAAGTCCAATATTGGGTATACTATATATGTGGCCGCACATTGGTTCGACCACATTAAGGGAGCGTACAATGGTATGCTCCCTTAATTGTAATCACCTGTACTCCCATACTGTTGGGGACAAAGGAGCTATCCTTTTTTGATATAGTTCTATTAATTCTTTATTATTTGCTTTACGAGGCGCATATCCATATTGGAATCGAAAAAAGACAGTTGTAAGAAATACAATGATGTCGGCTAACTGTACTAACTGGCAATGGTGTGAATTCTGAAGGAAAGAGCTATTATATATACGATCGCTGGTCGTCTCCTGTCGGATAACTTGAATTAAGAGTTCTCTCTCTTCGTCGCGTCCGTTGTCAGGAATAACAACTCCTGTTTCATTCCTTTGAATGAGTTCTTTTTCTATTAATTGAATTAAATTACTCATTCCAAGCTGGTGCATGTTAGTATGACCTGTATCACCTGTATTTTGTTTATATGTATTTTTATTAATTACAGAGGCAAGCACTTTACCTCCATGTTGATCAATAAGCTCTAACATTTCTTCAGCGAGCTTAAACCGATCATTGATCGGAATTTTGGAATACAGATCGTCCCCATCAAAGAAAGACTTACTGTGAATTTCATACTTTTGAAAGAACGGTAACGTATTAACCTGTTTACTTGTCAATCCTTTTATCTCACCTTTAATTTGCAAAGCTGCTTTAAAGGACAGTGCTTCAAAATCACGTTCAAGACCTATAACACTGGTGTTAGGAACTAAAATCCCACCATAACAAACTACAGGTTGTTGTTGCATATCTCCAAATCCATTATTTCCAGACTCGTCTAAATAAAATCCATTTATCACATATTCCCCTCCTTGATTTCTTATAGGTTAGTGAAACCATATATTCTCTTAATTTTGTGCTATTTATGTACTTCACAATTTTAATAATAACTTGCGCATCCTCTTAAAGGATGCGCCTTTTGCAACAAAACTCCACAATGACAATTTAGCATTTTCAATCCACGCAAATAGCAGAAGATTTAAATAATATCAAACCCATCCACACAAATAACTCACCATTCGCCTATTTCTCAATCACGGTTCGGATCAAACCTGAATCGAAGACTAGGCGCTAGTTTAACTCGTGGTTCCACCTCCGTTCGGCCATGCAAATCTTTTTTAAGAGTTCATTCTCTACTTGGAGCAGGTGAATCTTTTCTGTAATTTTTTTTTTACACATGGGTTGATCTTCATCCCCTTGTCTCAAATCGTTGCATACAACAAAAATACCCCATAGAGAGACTTTTTTAAAGTGTCTCCTCTATAGGGTACAGTCTATACTTTGGATAGATTTTCTTTATTCAGTCGATTATTTGAAAATTAATGGCCAACGCCATGATTAAATAACTGCATTATACTCTCAATCGGGAGTGCTACTAACGTTGCCAAAACAATTGAATACAACATATTTAGAGCATTTCTTTTCTTCATCATAACATCCCCTCTAAGATAGATTTGTAAAAGCTAATCTGTGCATGTGTAGCCTGATCTCTGGTTTTTTCAAAAAGCGCTACATATTTTATCTTATTATGATTAATCTTAGGAGATATTGCCAAACAATTGAGTAAGATATCGATTGCATCGGGATCATTATTACTTCGGGTATAATACAGCGCCAACTCAAAACTAAATTTAAGATAATATGAGATATCAATATCCGACATTACGGTAGTATCACCAATCGAACGATGTTCTTCAAATAGATACTCTAACTTCTTAATAGGTAAATTATTTAAACGATTGGCTTCAAGCAAAGTCAATAATCCAGATATAATCTCACCTTTTGACTTTTGAATGTAAGCCACGTATTCATCAAGCTTTGTAGCATTACCCTCAAGTAAATCCAAAACAATTAAATTGATTGTGGCTATATCGCTGTAAAATTCAATTTCATTAAGTGTCTCTTGATTAGTCAATTTAATCCACTGAAAATCACTATATTGCAATATGCATTCCCTTGCTTTATCAAACTCTAGTAGTTTTTGATACGCTATTCCTTGCATCAAACGACTGTATCCAATGTAATATACTATTGCCCGCTGTGTATGTATTTCAACGATGTCCTGTTCCTTAGTCAACATTTGTAAATTATATATACGAAGTGATTCTTCATAAAGTGTTTCACCTAACTTAACGACCTCTCTCCAGTTGTCAAGACCATAAGCTATTCTGAGAAGTGTCACAGTCGAGTCTAATCCGTATCCATCATAATACCTCGACATACCCTTCCTCCTCATTTTACAATTAATAACATTATATTGATTTTTCTACCATAGGTCAAATCTATTGTTTAGCAAAAAACCTTAAAATATGCTGCATTAATAGAACATTTCTATACTCAATATTTTTTATTTCTCTAAAATAAAAAAATCCTACCCTCTTACCCATGTTTAGCATGAGAAAGGTAAAACTTTTTTAGGGATTCGATTTGCATTCCATAAGGAGGGCGACGTCCAGCATCAACTTTATATTCGAAGCATAAGAATTTCAATCCACACACTCATGTTTAGAGTGCGACAACAGAAAATAACGTATAGTCGTTTAAAAAAAGATGTTTTTAACGTTATTCTATCGTTTAGTAAAGATGATAAATTCATCTTAATACAAATAATCGAGTGCCAAAAGGGGACAATAATAGCTTAATCGACAATTTTCGAGGTGCGAATCTCCTAGAGATTTTATGTGAGCTTAACATTCGCACCAGTAAAGCAGCGCTTTTTTACAGGTCTAATCTTTGTTACTTTAAAAATACTATTTTGATAATATCAACATCTAAAGAACCAAAAAATATCCAATGTATTTGATCTTATTCTATATGCTGCTATGACCATCGCATCATATTTTTATTGAAGACGATCAAGCTTCAAATTCATATCAACACGTTCTGGAGTCCACAATAAGACATCCGTGAGAAATGTCAAAGCATCCATGCCACACAATCTATCCATGATTGACTCTATCAGTTCTTTGACATTTCCTTGGGGGTGCTCAGCGAGAATTATTCCTCCGGTATCTCCATTAATATATAAGTGATCTACGTGAGCAACTTTGTGTACATGCCGCAGCCATAGCGTACCTTCGTCAAGGAAAAAAATATAACTTTCATTCAAGACATAGCCTTGGTAAATATAAAAATCCCGAACGTCATCACTACAGAAGCTAATTCAATACGATCTGACATACTTAGGGACACCTCTTTTTCATTAGATCGCTATCAAAATCTCATATTTCTGTAACTTAATAGATTAGTATAATTATATTTTTGTTCTGTACCGCCTCAGCCTCAGCAAAGTCTAACAATTTTCTTAATATATCTACTTGAATCAAAAATCATTTTTCATGCATAGTAATCCTTCGTTCTGAGATATCGCCCCCATATACAAAAATAAATAAAATCTTTTATGAACTAAAAGTTCGATTTGTTATACATATAGTATAACAAATTAGATTTTTATTCAATACTAATTTATACAAAAAGTACGACTTCTTGTATTTTTAGTCCATATTCAATAAAATACATGTATATACACACTTTTTTCTTGGAGGTTAATGATGGCATTAAAACCTAGCTATAAACCAATGGAGATTACTCTAATTAAAAAGGACAAGACTAAAACTTACCTGCGTACTCAACTAGGTATTTCACCTTCTACTCTAGCCAAAATGTCCAATGGAGAGTTTGTTGCGTTAAGTGTGATTGCACGTATTTGTGAAGAACTACAATGTCGTATTGAAGAAGTTGTTGAATTTATAGAGGAGTAAATTTAAGTGGATTTGAAACAGCGGATTTACTTTATATAGGTAAACTTGTCTGCATTTCACATTAATTTACGACAACTACCAACCGATACTCCTTTCCAACAAGAAAATTTGATGTTCATGCAACACAAGTTCCGATAATTACTTTTTGAAAAAAGGTAATCATATTATCCTGATTTAGCACATATATCATCAACTTTTGAATAAAAGAGCCTATTAAGGTTCAATCTCCTCTAATATCATCCCCACAATCGAACGTTCAGTAATCGAAAAAGACAAGCTCGCATCTATTCACTTCGCACTCTATAGATGGCGCATCTATTTTTGAACCCACAAATTTTTTTAAGGAATATAATTGGAATTCTAAACCTACAGCGCTGTATATAAGAACGGTAACACGTTCCAGCATTTTAATTTCCTTTTTTTATTTATCTTCCTCCTTATCTACGCATTCCATTCGGATTGTAGCTCCAATGGATGGGTGTCCACTTTGATCGTAACCAATTTCAATTCACGCACTCCATACGGAGTGCGACACCATTGTCACTGCTGAATTTGGCGGTGTTCCTTGATTTCAATCCACTTACTCCATACGGAGTGCGACATTAACGAAGACGGAACTTTCATCCGCTTGGACAATTTCAATCCACGTACTCCATACGGAGTGCGACTCTAGCCAGATTTTATAATTCTCTCTCGCTTCCTATTTCAATCCACGCACTCCATACGGAGTGCGACAACACGATTGGGAAAATGATGCAACCCCCATTTAGATTTCAATCCACGCACTCCATACGGAGTGCGACTGGATGTTTCTTCTGTCTGCTTTCCATCCAATGTTATTTCAATCCACGCACTCCATACGGAGTGCGACAGAAATCAATACGCAAATACCCCTTTGGTAACAATATTTCAATCCACGCACTCCATACGGAGTGCGACAATTTGATCCGCCGATCAGTGAGGGCAAATATAGAATTTCAATCCACGCACTCCATACGGAGTGCGACGCCCGATTGCGCTGGTGAATGTTCTTAATCCAAACATTTCAATCCACGCACTCCATACGGAGTGCGACCCGACTAACTAGGAGGCGCGTTTGTATGGTAGTGATATTTCAATCCACGCACTCCATACGGAGTGCGACGCTATCTCCCGGCCTTGCGGTAATCGACGTTAAAATTTCAATCCACGCACTCCATACGGAGTGCGACTCTGCAACAACAAACATCGGGAGCGAGGGTGAAAATTTCAATCCACGCACTCCATACGGAGTGCGACCAACAGTGGTTGTAGGGCAGGCAAGAATGCTAGCTATTTCAATCCACGCACTCCATACGGAGTGCGACTCTTATCGCGAGTCTTAAGCGCGTAGTCCGTATAATTTCAATCCACGCACTCCATACGGAGTGCGACCATTTTAATCCGCGAAAGTGTATCGGTCAAGCTATATTTCAATCCACGCACTCCATACGGAGTGCGACCTGTACCAGCGACTATTATCCGCTTCGCCTAAAAGATTTCAATCCACGCACTCCATACGGAGTGCGACTGGAACGAGGATCAGGTAAGCCTAGCTGAGTTGAAATTTCAATCCACGCACTCCATACGGAGTGCGACGCGAGATTGGTTCCTTACGGCCGGACATCAACTCCTATTTCAATCCACGCACTCCATACGGAGTGCGACTGCATTAACTTCATAGCCAGGACCATAAGTCTAAGTATTTCAATCCACGCACTCCATACGGAGTGCGACAAAAGAGAACTACGAAGCGGCCGAAAAGTTGAACATTTCAATCCACGCACTCCATACGGAGTGCGACAAAATAGGAGTTGTTACATTATGTTATCAGTTACCATTTCAATCCACGCACTCCATACGGAGTGCGACTCATCATCTAAAAAATAGGAGTGTGTGTTGTTATGATTTCAATCCACGCACTCCATACGGAGTGCGACACCAAGAGGTTGATGATT
Organism: Paenibacillus sp. JNUCC-31; assembly: GCF_014844075.1. NCBI lineage: Bacteria > Bacillati > Bacillota > Bacilli > Caryophanales > Paenibacillaceae > Paenibacillus > Paenibacillus sp. JNUCC31. The sequence continues at coordinate 4,721,160 of NZ_CP062165.1, read as the reverse complement.
TACTACAGGCCCTTATGATTTCAATCCACGCACTCCATACGGAGTGCGACTTAAATATTACTGCCAACTACTCCCCACTGGATATTTCAATCCACGCACTCCATACGGAGTGCGACCAATACAGCGCAGCAGAACATTGGTAACAGACAGATTTCAATCCACGCACTCCATACGGAGTGCGACATAGCAGCTTGGGCTTTCTTCTTTCCAGTTCCGATATTTCAATCCACGCACTCCATACGGAGTGCGACATTATTAGACAATGATAATAATCGCGCAAGATTGATTATTTCAATCCACGCACTCCATACGGAGTGCGACTGTCTCGTCAAGCATCTCCCAAGCATAAGCTTCAATTTCAATCCACGCACTCCATACGGAGTGCGACCAGATACAGCTTTCCATGCTTCAAATATGTTTCCAATTTCAATCCACGCACTCCATACGGAGTGCGACTTGAACCACTGTGCAGGAGGCTTCATTCCTGGTTGATTTCAATCCACGCACTCCATACGGAGTGCGACAGCGAAAAAACACGTATCTTAACGATCCGATCCATCAAAAACACGTTTTTTCACTATTATTCTATGGCTTTCCATATCATAATTCAATCTATTCCTGTCTACGTTATGCCAAAAGGCAATAATTGCCCCCTTTTCGACAAAATCTGAGGTGCGAATCCCCCAGGGTTTTCATGTGAGCTTCACATTCGCACCTGCCTAAGTCACATCCTGATTCCACTGAATAACCTCCTCACTCCCCCCATGTACATTATGACAAAGATCACATCCACTCTGCCCGTTCGAGTGCTACAGTTATAAACGACCAATTGACCAATTAAGTAATTCAGTCAATTCCGGGTTTACCTTTAACATTCCATACGACTAGGAGGTGGATATGCCATGAGAACAATCGATCGAAGGCAGCAAGTCATTGACTCGGCTGAAAAATCGTTCGCGTTGTTTGGTTACAAAGCAACAACCATGGAGCAGGTTGCAAAACTTGCCAATGTAGGCAAGGGAACCATCTATACTTTTTTCGAAAACAAGGAAGAACTGTTCGACGAGATTCTCCACTCGATCATTACCGATATGAAGCAGATTACAGAACAAACGGTAAAGGAAGAGAATTCATTTCTGGATAACGTACACCTTAGCATGGACTCTTTGTTGGAATACAGGGAAGAACATGAACTGTTGATCAAACTGTTTCAGGAAGTGAACGAGTTCGGTACGCCTCAAGCGAAGGAAGGTCTGCAGAAAGTAGAGACTGCGATTCTTGAATATTTGGAGCGGCAAGTAAGACGTGCCATGGAACTACAGCAGATTCGCGAGGACGATCCCAGACTGGTCTCTTTTGTCCTGTTGAAGCTGTATGTCACCTTAACATCCGATTGGAACAAAGCGCATCCTTCGCTGAACAAGGATCAGATCAAGGATTTTGTGGGCCTCTTTCTCAAAAGTGGATTATCTCCTACATAAAGAAAGATGTGCGGCTGAATCCTTTAATAGATTAGAGAAAGAGATAGTAACAGAGTAGCGTAATGATGGGGAGAGAACATGATGAAATCATTCACTGTATTTGGGCAGGACTTCAAGTCCGCCTTCAAGAAACCAAAAGTTTTTATTCCGATTCTCGTGGTGCTGTTCATTCCTGTGCTATATAGCGGTCTGTTCCTTAATGCATTCTGGGACCCTTACGGCAAAATGAATGAATTGCCTGTCGCCGTGGTCAACACGGATCAGGGGGCAACCTACAACGATAAATTGCTGGAAGTCGGACAGAATCTGGTCGATGAATTGAAAAAGAGTGACGACTTCAACTGGCAATTCGTAACACGGGAACAAGCGGAGCGAGGCATGGAAGACAACACGTACTATATGACGATCGTTATTCCGGAGGATTTTTCAGCAAAAGCAACCACGCTGATGGATGACCATCCCCAGCCGGCAGAGCTGATCTATGAACCCAATGAAGGATACAACTTCCTCGCGGGTCAGATTGGCGGGACGGCGGTCAAACAGATCAAATCCAAAGTCTCCGCCAAAGTGACGGAATCGTATACTGAAACGTTGCTGGATCAGGTGGAGAAAATCTCTAGCGGTTTGGCGGATGCCGGAGATGGCGCAGGTCAGATTAACGAGGGTGCGGTCAAGCTGGACGAAGGTGCCTCCAAATTGAAAGAGAACCTGTCCAAACTGGCGGATGGAACCGACCAACTCGAAACAGGTATGACCCCGTTAAAAGAAGGCACGAGCACCTTGGCTCAAGGTATTGGCGAGCTTCATACGGGAGCCAGCTCCCTTTCCAATGGTTTGTCCCAATTGGCGGCGGCAGGCACGAAGCTCGGTGATGGAGCAGCCCAAACTGAAGCTGGCGGTAAACAGTTGCAGGCCGGGATTCAATCTGCTCAGAAAGGAGCAGCCCAATTGGATGCAGGACTGGCGGCATCCGAGGAAGGCAGCGCCAAGCTGACCACAGGATTGCAGACTTCAGTCGAAGGCAGCGGCAAAGTAAGTGAAGGCGCCAAGGGCGTTGCGCAAGGTCTTGCCCAATTAGCTGAGGCCAGTCCAGAGTTAGCTGCTAACCCGGCTGTACAACAGTTGCTGGCAGCAAGTCAGGCTGTTGCTGCTGGTAGCGAACAGGTGTATCAAGGCGGACAGCAATTGGTCGAAGGCAGCAAACGCCTGCAAGCTGCGCAGCAACAACTGCATCAAGGCAGCAGCCAGTTAGTACAAGGACAACAGCAGCTTGTAGTAGGAGCAACGCAGTTGTCTGCTGGACAGGAACAGCTTGCGACAGGTCTCCAACAGTTCAACTCCAAATTATCTGAGGCTGCTACTGGCGGAGCCAAACTTGCAGAGGGTTCGAGTCAATTAAACGCAGGTGCAGGGAAACTGGTTGATGGGTTGAACCAACTTTCAGATGGAATTACGACCATTGCCGACGGTTCTCGCAAGCTGGATAATGGCGCAGGAGATTTAAAAGAAGGTACCGCCAAGTTAACCGACGGCTCTGGTGAACTTGCCACCAAACTGAATGAAGCCGCCGATCAAACGGGCAGTGTGAAAAAAACGGATGAACTTGTAACGATGTATGCCGAGCCCGTTCAGGTGGATGAACATAAACATAACGAAGTGCCCAACTATGGTACAGGATTCTCACCATACTTCCTGTCATTGGGGCTGTTTGTCGGGGCATTGATTGCAACGCTGGTTGTACCCACACGCGGCAGCTCGGTTGCCGATGCGGGCAGCTGGAATCGTTTTGTGAGCAGAACATTGGCCTTCACGATCATGAGTGCTGTGCAGTCCCTGCTCGCTTCCTGGCTTGTCTTGTCTGGCCTGGGCCTTGAAGTTCAAAGCATACCTTTGTTCCTTTTATTCAGCTTTGTTACGAGTCTAAGCTTCATGTACATCATTCAAGCCCTGGTTACTTGGTTGGAGAATCCCGGACGCTTCCTGGCGATCCTGATGTTAATCTTCCAACTGACAACCAGCGCAGGTACGTTCCCGTTGGAACTTATTCCGAATTGGCTGAAAGGTTTCAACCCATGGCTGCCGATGACCTATTCGGTAACCGGGTATAAAGCTGTTATTTCGAGTGGACAGTTTGATGTGGCTTGGGATCAGATCGGAATTTTGTGCATCTTTGCGGTGATTGGGCTGGCGGCTACCTTCACCTATTTCATGGTGCATCGTACGAGTGAGATCGAAGAAGTAAGCGGTGAGGCAGCACTTCACGTATAAAATGGGAAAATAAAAAGCAAGGCATGTGTATAAGCAAGGCCCACGTCTGGAACACAGCGGGTGTTTGCTTATACACGGCCTTGCTTTTTTAGTGAGGAGACAAATGCAGATCGCCCTTTCTCATTCCACATATCCTAATATGAAGAAATCTCGCCGCTGGAGAATGCGAGAAATGCAACCAGCAGGAACAAAAAGATAATCGCATAAATTGCCGTGCCAATGATGCCACAGACGAGACCAGCAATCGCGAGTCCTCTTCCTTGTTCCATGCGAAGCTTGATTTCTTTAAGAGAAATAGATGCAAATATGATAGCAACAATTCCAATCAGAAACCCCAAGTATGGAATCATGATTGACAAAATTCCCATGACAAGCGCTGCGATAGACTTGCCATTGGTTTTGGGTATTACATAAGGTGGTGGCGGAAGCGGATCGCTATAATAACGATCTGCATCATGCTGACGTTGGTCCAAAGGTAAATCCTCCCTGTTTATTAAGTATTCTCATTATACTTGATTAGCTTGGAAAATATGCTCCATTATTTGTAAATATTCCGATTTTATTAAATATATTTACTTTATCGACCGCAAACTAAGAGCACCTAAGAACACAGAAATTATGATATTCTAATTTAAGGATAAGGAGGTTTATTATGTATAAATTTGCACCTTTACTATTGTCGGTTACTTTTTTGATGACAGGCTGCAGTGGATCGGATACGTCTGTCGAAGCTTTGAAGTCGATGGAACTTAACCAGGAAAATATGCAAACCATCAAGGAATTACGGGAAGATAACGCTCGCCTTCAGGAACAGATCGCTCAAATTCAAGAGAACGTACATAGCGAGGAGCTCAGAAACAATTTAAGAGAAACTCTGAACATGACGTTTAAGCTGATCTCTGCCATGGAGTCTGGAGATACGGCGTATATTGAATCCGTATCCTCCCCTAATGTGGATATATCCACAAACAACAATACCATGACTATTCATAATGCAGGCCACTCCTATGAAGTCAATTTCCTTCAGGGTATACAGTGGGGTGAATTCGAATTCAGAGGTTACAATCAAAAAGATACGGACCATTTCATGCTATTCATAGCACAATACATCACGACAAAAGGTTTGGAAGGATATATCGCGTATGAGTTCTCTTTTGTCCGTTCCCCAGAAGGCATTTGGCTGTTTGACGGCTACATCTCTTGAATGGAACTTTTCCAAAAAAATAGGTCTTTCTCAAAAGGAATTCTGCCTCGCTCCAAGCGCTAACGAACCTACCGCACCTTAAAAGGCAGATCATCAACGGTTGCAAGATTTAACGAACCTCAGTAACGCTATTTCGTCATCAAAGGGCTTCAAAACCTAAAAAATCAAGTGAATCGACGAAATAACGTCTCTGTGATTCGTTAGATCTCAGATCTGGGCAAATGGGAGCGAATAGCGTGTGTCAGGTTCATTAAAACAAAATAACGCTAAAAGAGGATGCCCCGTCATATTCATGACTTATGGGACATCCTCATTTTAAATATTTCTAGTTACCCTTCCACTTCCACCCGCTGCAAAAACGTACGTGTGCGCTCCAGCTTGGGATTGCCGAAAATCTGCTCCGGCGGACCCGCCTCGGCGATTTCGCCGTTGTCCATGAAGAAGACGCGATCCGCGACATCGCGGGCAAAGCTCATCTCATGCGTGACGATCATCATCGTCATATTCTCCTGTGCGAGCTGCTTGATGACACGCAGCACTTCTCCCGTCAGCTCAGGATCGAGTGCCGAGGTCGGTTCGTCGAACAGCAGAATATCCGGCTGCATCATCAGTGCGCGAGCAATGGCTACGCGCTGTTTCTGTCCACCCGACAGGTTGGCGGGATAGGCATCCGCCTTGTCGGACAGCCCTACTTTACCGAGCAATTCCAGACTGCGCTGCCGAATGATCGCCGAACTTTCTTTTTTCAACGTCTTCGGTGCCAGTTCCAGATTCGCCTGTACGGTCAGATGCGGAAACAGATTGAAATGCTGAAAAACCATGCCCATGCGATCCGTAATCTTCCGAATATCCGCGCCACCCGCGTACGATCCGTTCTCAGCCAGCGTCTGTCCTTGAATGCGAATCGATCCACCCGAAATCTCTTCAAGATGAATCAGGCTGCGCAGCATTGTACTTTTACCGGAACCTGAAGGTCCGATCACGGCAATGACCTCGCCCGGCTCCACGTTAAACGATACCTGCTTCAGCACATCGAGTGTACCGAATGATTTTCTCAACTGATTCACTTCTATAATATGGGTCATATGCAGACAGTCCTTTAATTGATCAGATTGGATAACTTCATAAATTTCTGGTCCGTGCGTGTTTACTCAAATGTATAACGTTTCTCCAGTGCCTTGAAGAACAAGGTGAGTACCATGGTCAGCAACAAATAAATAATACCGGCAATCAGGAATGGGGTCAGACGGAAATCCCGGTTTACCGCAGCCTGTGCATAGTGGAGTAACTCAGGTACAGCAACTGCATACAGCAACGCCGTATCTTTGATCAAGGTAATGGATTCGTTCGCCGTCGCAGGCAAAACAACCCGGATCATCTGTGGAATGATGACCTTCGTCATCGTCTGCCATTTGCTTAGGCCCAGTACCTGTGCAGCTTCATGTTGTCCTTTATCAATCGAGAGCAATCCGCCTCTGAAAATCTCGGCAAAGTACGCACCATAATTCAAAATAAAGGCCAGTGCCGCTGCTGTGAAGCGGTCAAATACAAGATACTCCCCCACGCCTGGAAGCAGCGGAAGACCAAAGCAGAAGAACAACAGCTGAAGCATCAGAGGCGTTCCCCGCATCACATATACGTACGTATGAGCGATCCATGCCAGTGGCTTGAATCGGCTTTTCATCAACAAGGTTACTCCAAATCCAAGCGGTACAGACAACACAATCGCCAGCAAAAATAAAAAGATTGTGGTCTGTGCCCCTTCAAGCATGGGCTTCATAATGCCCGAGAGATATTCCCAACTCATCGCAATCGGCTCCTCTAATCTGTTAACCCCGCATTCCTCAGGAGACTTGCTCCATTTTGGAATCCGGGGTCATGTTGTTTACATATGTCAGGCAAGTGCCTGGACCTATTTCAAAACTTTATCTTCACCAAACCATTTGGTGGATATCTCGGCTGCTTTGCCATCGGCATTCAGCTCATCCAGTGCTTTTTGCAGCTGATTCAGCAGTTCCTCATTACCTTTTTTCACACCAATACCGTATTGTTCCGGAGCAAGGGATTCATCCAGCAATTTGAACGTTCCCTCTTCCTTGGACATGTAATATCTCGCGACCACTTCGTCGATGATGACAGCATCCAAACGTTTAGTCTTGAGATCAGTTAGCGCCAGTACGTTGTCCGGGAATTCGGAAGCTTTCACTTTATCGTTCAGAGGACTTGCGGCAAGTGCATCAGCCGCAGAGGACAGAGCCTGCAACCCTACATTTTTGCCATCCAGTTCATCCAGTTTCGTGATCGGTGAGTCCGCGAGTGTGACTGCAACCTGACTGTTCTCCAGATACGGCTTCGTGAACAGCACTTTATCTTTCCGCTCATCCGTAATTGTGTAACCGTTCCAGATCAGGTCGATGCGGCCGCTGTTCAGCTCCGATTCTTTGGAAGACCAGTCAATGGGCTGAAACGTAATCTTTTTCCCCATTTTCTCCGCTGCCGCTCTGGCATAATCAATATCAAAACCAACAATTTCATTCTTGTCATCCCGGAAGCCCATTGGAGCAAACTTATCATCTATTCCCACAATAATGGCATGTTCATCCTTGCTTCCCGAGCTGGAACAACCCGCAACAACAATCATGCATATGCTGATCAGTAATAGAAATATCGCTTGTTTTCTCATCTCTCTAACCCCTCCATGTCTATAACCAAAACCCAAACGCTTTAGTTCGTTACCACGTTATCAGAGTCTTATAATAACATAGCATGAAAGAAGAGTCGAGCCTCTTGTCCTTTTCCATCTATTTGAATCCACTTAATTGTCAACAATTTGTGAAAAAGCTTCTTTCACTTGCGCCGGTTCCACCAGCTTCTCATGCACAAGCGAATCCCATTTCCCCGTCTCCTGAAACTTCTTCAGTTCCGTTCCAGCCCACTGCTGAGCAACATTCTTCTCTTGCTTTTCGTCTGGAAGATATTAGGGAGGTGGATAAAATAAAATTCATCAAAACAATGAGAACATTGTCTTCAGTCGTGTTCCTTACAACTTTGCTGATATTATCCGGCTGTAGTCCTGCTCCAAGTAACGGTACAAACGAATCCGGCTCACCCCCAACGACCAATCCAAAGGAAGCAGATATGGGATCTCAACAGGACAAAGCTCAGGAACCGGATTCCAACTTACCCCAGGAACTGCCTACGCCAACTATCCAGAGCGAAAGCGGCATCTCTATTCCAGCTGTACAGGGCAGTTATTGTTGGAGTGGCACCTGCGCTGATTATGTGGGAGGTATGGACTTGCTAAAAGGGCATACATTTGTGCCTGTCCTTGTTGGCGAAGAAGTATCCATACATATGGGCACTGATATTCCGCCTGATGAATGGGATCTGTTTGAATATATAGAGGAGCAAGTCGAGCCTATCGCTTCCACGGATGGGACCTTCCAACTTCCTAAGGAACCAGGAACACATTATTACGGAGCATCTGTCCGTTGGACTTCAAGTCAAGATTCACAGGTCAGCTTGGGAAGTACTTCTTTTGCTTTTGCGGTTCGTGTTGTGGAGAAAAAATAGAAACAAATAAGGGCCCTCAATAATGAGAGGGCCCTGTTTACTGTTTATATTCATATTCATTTGGTTATTTCTTGCGATCATATTCTTATTCCTATTTCGTTGTTGTACATCCTGCCTCTATCTATTGCTGCACTTTCTCGCGATCTTTCCCTTTATCCGATTCACCCGCATTTTTGTTGGCGGCATCACGATCCTGCTGCATCTCCTCAACGGTTTTCACTTTGAGACGTGCAGCACCTTCGTAATCCTTCGTAGGAATCAGGTTGCCCGCAGCGAGTCTTGCTTCTGCCGCGGCAATGGCATCCCCATATTGCGGCAACCACTGAGCTTGGGCGACCAGCATTTCATCGACCATTTGCCAGATCTCTTTTGGATTACATACTGCACCCACAAGTGGGTCCATCATGAATGCCTGACGCAATAGTTTGTCATCACCATGTACAGCAGCTTCAACCGCAAGCCGTTGTACAGAAATGCTTACGTTACACACGGCAGCCGGACCGAGCGGCAAATCGCCTACAAGCGGCATCGAAATGCCGTTGCGGTCCACATATCCTGGTGCTTCAATGATTGCATCATCCGGCAGATTGGAGATTACACCGTTATTGACGGTATTGAAGTGTCCGCGGTATACACGTCCCGTCTCCAACCCTTCTATAATGTAGGAACCATGTTCCCCGCCCCGTTTTTCCTGGGCAAATTGCTTCGGCTCATCTTTCATCCAGTTCGGGAAGTCGGTCTCAAACCAATTTCTTCCTTCTGTACATACACGCAAGTACCCGCCTGTCTCGCCATTAATCCAGCTGTCCAGATCGATCCAATCCTTGATCTCTTCAGGACGTTTGCGGTACCAAGGTACGTATTCGCTAAGGTGACCATTCGATTCCGTACTGTAGTAACCAAATCGGCGCAGCATATCAATCCGCACTTTCTCGGTACGGCTATATTCCGGATGTTTCTCGAAGGCTTCGAGCAAATCACCCGTAAGATCTTTGCCTTCATGGGATGCCTTGATGTACCAGGTCTGATGATTAATGCCGGCACATACAATATCCACTTCATTCATTTTCAGCCCAAACGCTTCCGCAATCTGGTGATGTCCGTGCTGTACCCCATGACATAGTCCGATCGTGCGCACGCCGCCGTACTTGTTGCAGGCCCACGTCAGCATGGCCATCGGATTGGAATAATTGAGGAGCAGAACATCCGGTGCACTTTGCTCACGAATATCCTTACAGATGTCCAGCATCTCGGCAATCCCGCGCTGTCCATACATAATCCCACCAGCACACAATGTATCGCCGACACATTGATCCACCCCATACTTGAGCGGAATGTCCACATCGGTTGCAAAAGCTTCCAACCCGCCTACACGAATTGTACACAGTACATACTTCGCATCCTTAAGCGCTTCTCTCCGGTCCGTTGTCGGCTGAATCTGAATATTCAGTCCATTCTCGCGGATATCCCGCTGACACAGCTCGGTAACCATGTCCAGATTATGCTGATTGATATCGCAGAACGCAATTTCAATATCCCTAAACTCCGGTACTGAGAGCAAATCCCGCAGCAGCCCCCTTGTAAATCCGATACTGCCTGCCCCGATAAATGCCACTTTAAACGACATGCACAGTTCCCCCCGTAATCCGAAATGATTGGTTTCGGTTAATGATTTCATTCAGTAATATTGGACTTGGAATTACCATTTCCTGATGAAGTCATTGTATCAACGGAGAACACGTAAGCGTTATCAAAATCATGACCTGTTCACGTAAAGGTTGTCAAAAATCCTAACTTCTGTGTCCCAGCTTATTGGCACTCTCCTACTCGGAACAAATCAGACGATCTATCCGCCCCTATTCATCCGAGGGATAATGACTGACATGTCGCTCTATCGAGGAACGGAATTCAACCGGAGTGTGTCCTGTATATTTCTTGAATAACATATGAAAATATTGCCTGCTCCCTACGCCCACATAATCGGAAATTTCGGAGATGAGGATATCCGTCTGTTGCAGCAGCATCTTGGCCTTCTCCATTCGAAGCATCGTCAGATAATCGGTAGGCGTGCGCTTCGTGTGCTGGCGAAAAATACGGTGCAAATAGCCCGGATGCAGATTCACTGCTGCCGCGATATCCTTCATCTGAATATGGCGATCCATATTGTGATGCATGAATTCAATCGTCCTTTTCACATACAGCTCTGTCTGATCCAGTGCACTTCGGTTGATTTCCCCGCGAAGTCGGGCGACCCGAACCAGCAGTTGGATAAACAACGTGCGTACCAGCGTACCTTGCTCAGGAGACTTCAGATCACGGGATTCACGATGATGCGAGCGTTCCTCCGGCGGAATAATCCGCATGGGTTTAGAAGATCTTCCCTGCTCCATCAGACCTCGTTGATCCAGCTCCAACACCAGGCTTTTCATAATGTGGTACACCTCTTCCGGGTCAGGCAGTACCAGATAAGGCGAGGCTTGAGTGAGAAATGCATGGACTTCTTCCTCCTCCAGCGCGAGTTGGCGAATGGAAGGCTGCCCTGGCTCCGACCTGGCAACTCCAAACTCCACATTCAGCATGCGGCACGGGACACCATCCTGTACCAGCAGTCGGTGTGGGACCCCGGCGTCCAGCAGAATGAACTGCCCTTTTTTCAATACAGCCTGTTCCGAGCTCCCATCCGGCATCTGTACGTCGACCCGGCACATTCCCGAAATAATGTACATGATCTCAGTGGAATCATGGTCGTGATAGGACATTTGGTAGTTAGCCCATTGCTTGTAATAATACGCGTAGAAACGCGGTCCATAGTCATCTGTGCGCAGTTTCTCCTGAAACAGACTGCCTGTCCAATGTTTTGCTTCCAATGCCTGCACCTCCGTTGCTGCAACGATCCTCACTTTTCTCCATTGTAACAAGTCTTGGCGATGTATTTCACCCGTTCAAAAAAATATCATTGCTATATTAAATTAGATAATCATATAATTAGATTTATAACTAATAAATTGGGTATTTATCCAATCTATAAGCAGGAGGTTTTGAGGGCATGAGAACTACATTTTTCCTAGTGAGGCATGGGATCAAAGAAAAGCGAATCGGTGATGTTCCCATCACATCCGAAGGAATAGCACAAGCTGAGTCAACAGCACTTCATTTGGCTAATGCGCCTATCACCAAGATCGTTTCAAGTCCACTTCGAAGGGCAAAGGAAACCGCAGAGTATTTTGCTTTGAAGACTAAAGCTATTGTGACTGAAGACCAGCGTCTTCGCGAACGCGCCAACTGGGGGGACCTGCCTGAACAAACATTTGAAGAATTTATTGCCATGTGGGACCGATGCACAATTGATCCACACTACCTTCCACCCGTGGGTGATTCATCCAAACAGTCAGGGGAACGTTTAGCCTCTTTCCTAACCGAACTGGCGAACACAGAGCCACCGGATAGTCATATTGTTATCGTTACTCATGGCGGGTTAATTACGGATTTTCTGGTAAACACATTTCCAGTGCATGAGCTTAACGTCTGGCATCCTGATTTTATAGCCATGCAAAGTCAACTGATTCCCGAATGCTCTATCACCACATTGATTCATGAAAACGGGAAGTACACCATTCAAGATTTTGCATCCGTAGCACATTTGAAATGATGATGCTGTCTGTTTCGGTTTAGCCACCTAAAAAAAGCTCCGAGTAATCCTCCATACGCCTAAACGCACCCGAGGTTACTCCAGAGCTTCGCTGTATTACAATAGTAAACAACTTCTATAACAAAATAGTACTTTTGGAATTACGCCCTCGGAATTACGCTTTTGAATTTACGTTTCCAGATGGCATCCCCCAGAGCACGATGAATCACCATGCTGGTATGCGTTCTCAAGCCCAACCTTCAGATAATCTGTGTTTTGGGCCTCTTCTCACTTATCACCTATCACCTATTACTTCTTACTTCCCACCCTTACCCGACTTGGGCGTGTGGAACTTGGGCAGTGTAACCTTCGACCAATCGATATCCGAGGCCATATAGAAGGATGGGTAGGACGGTTGATTGTATCCACTGTTCTGTCCGGCAATGCCGACACGATACATCGCGTCATGCATCAGCGTGTACAGTTTGCGGTCGGTCTTCTCGGTGCTCAGATAGATGCGGATTGCCAAGCTGTCCTCGGTTCTCACCAGCATCTCTTCCCGCCAATCCCCAAAGATATCCGCTACGAGTGATGGCGTTCCTTTGGTATAATTGTTGGTCAACGTTCCGGTTGCGGTTAACAGCGTACCCCGATTCCAATCCTTGATCGTAGGTGTGACATCGATGGCCCCGTCCACGATCTGAGTTGTCATATCGGCCGCCCAGCGAATGTTCATATTAGTACCAGGGGCTTTATCGCTTATCTTCTCACCGCTGGCTGTCCACAATCCCACAGCCCATGTCTCCAACCCTCGGCGGGTCGGATCCACATCACCAATCATGCCGCGTCCGGTATCTTTGCCCGTGTACCCACCATAGATCACTTTCCCGGTCTTCGCATCCCGCAGGGAATATCCGTATGGAGCCCAAGGGCCGCCCTCATGCACCATGAAGATCTCCAGTCCCGGACGTTCCGGATCAATATCGGCTACATGAAGTGCGTCACCATGCCCCAGACGAGCGATCGTTCCCGGTGCAGCACTCTGTGCAGGCATCAGGTCCGTGGAGCTGTACAGCACAATGCCATCATGATCAATCGTGGCCGAGCCGTATACAATCTCCTGTTTACCGTCTCCATCGACATCAGCGACACTAAAATAGTGCGCGCCTTGCGTTGTGATGGAACCATACTCCGGATCTGTACCATCCACTCCATGCGGACCGTCATTGAACGGGTTCTTCATCGGTGTCCAGCCACTGTCCACTTTCCATTCACGCTTGAGCTTTTTGCCATCCCAGTTGTAGGCGACCATGGTGGAACGTGTGTAGTAGCCGCGTGCAAAGATCGCAGACGGTTGCTTCCCGTCCAGATAGGCCACGCCTGCCAGGAAACGGTCTACCCGGTTGCCCGGTTCGATGCGAGCCATCGCGTAATCGCCCCACATCAGCCCATCATCCTGCCGTCCCGGCTCATAAGGAATCGTCTCCAGCTCTTTGCCTGACTCTCCTTCGAACACCGTTACATACTCAGGCCCATCCACGATAAAGCCTTCGAACTTGCGCAGCTCATTCTTGTCACTGCGGCTCGGTGCATACACATCGATGAAGTAATCGGCCAGACTTTCGGCGTCCTGCTGAGATAATGGATAGGTATACTTTTTCTCCATTCCAAAAGCTTCTTCCAGCGTAGCAGGCCAGTTGCCCTTCACGACCTCTTCATGTTTATGCCAGTTCTTGAACATATCTACGACATGATCATAGTAGCCATCTGCACTTAGACGGTAATCATCTTCGTTGGAGTATCCTGCCTTGCGATCCTGCTTCGGAAGGGTGATGTATTTCTCGGACGTCACTTTCCCTTTTTTGTTATATTGAATTATCTTAGTACCCGGAGCGGTCTTGAACATCATCTCAGCCTTGCCATCCCCGTCAAAATCATAAACGAGCATCTGTGTATAATGAGCACCCGAACGGATGTTAACCCCGAGATCGATCCGGTATAACAATTGTCCGTCCAGCGTGTAACAATCCACGTACGTTTTACCGGTGTAGCCTTTTTGCGAGACATCCTTGGAGTTGGAAGGGTCCCATTTTACAAAAAACTCATACTGACCGTCCCCGTCCACATCGCCCACACTCATGTCATTCGCAGAATATGTGAAGGCTTCTCCCACTGGCGTCACACCATCGGCCGGTTTTTGCAAAGGGATATCGACGTAGCCATTCGCCCAAGGTTGGACAGATGCACTGCGTTTGCTCTCCTTGCCCTTCTTGGTTACCGCTGCCACTTCATAACGCGATGACGATTGGCCTGCCGCATCAACATAGTTGGTGCTATCGGTGACCGTAGCAATCTTCTTGCCATCCCGATACACGTTGAAATCCGTACCTGTCAGACCTTTATCGCTATACCCTGTAGCCTCATCACCAAGCAATCTCCAACTGAGAAAAACACCCTCGGATGTAGAGGCCGCGACCAGACCTCGATCGAGATACTCCAACTGAATGTCCTTCAAAGGTCCGCCCCCCTTATGTGACTGCAGGCTGGCCTCCGCCCCATTGTTTCCATTGGAAGCCGCTGCTCCGCTCGTACCTGCGGTTCCCGCAACGAGCAGGGCCACGCTTAGTGCCGACGAAAGCACCTTGGCTGCAAGTGGCATACGCACCTTCCTCCGATTGGAGTGCATACCTGAAACCGATCTCTTATGTATCGGCGCTGTTGTTTGGAATTTCATCCACCTTCACTCTCCTTGAGACAGAATGGTGATGCTTATAGATGCGTTTGAATCGCTGCGACCTCTGTCAATTCATACTGACGTTCATATTTTTCAAATTTAACTGAATGCGCTTACAAATGTTCAAAAGAATAATCCATGTGAACAGACCTATCAGACTTCTTCGACTCCGTCCCCCTTCCATTCCCTCTCCATCTGAGCAGCTTCATCCTGCCCATCGGGTATTATTATAGTCATCCTGCCTGCTGCGACATAGGCAAATATCCGTCCAAAACGATCAATATTCAGTGTTGTTCTGGAAGGCTCGATGGGGAAATTTGTGCTTACGGTTATGCGGAGCAGCCGTTCCGGTTACAACTGATTCGTTATTTCCCTCCCTGATCCCCGGATGAATGAATGTTCACGCATAATATGTTCAAGTTAGACGCTCTTACGAACCGATTACACCTTATTCTGAAGATAAGTGGGCAATGGAAAATTTAACGAACTCCAGTAACGTTATCTCGGTAGAACTTAGCGAACATGGATTGAAAACATGGTTATAACTTGTCTACGATTCGTTAAACCGCCGCACCTGCTCAATTCCACTAAATAAGATGCGCTCCATTCGTTAAAATGAGAACAGGGACGTTTCCAAGTCATAGACATGACTTGGAAACGCCCCTGCTTCATGTGATGGGCTGGAAAAGGCCTTACTTCATTATCATGACCTCGATAGGCCCCTTCTTCATGATCATCTCATGCAAACGCCCTTATGGTCTCCATTACATCAAGTAAACTTATCTGCCTTAAATTACATGACGTAATCTTACTCACCTTGATCACTGATCGATCATTTCGGCCATTATTTGGCGCTCCTTTGAAATCTTTCAATCCTTTAAATCTTTCGATCCTTTTAATCTTTCAATCCGTTCGATCCGATAAATCCTTTCGGTTCTTTTAAGGCTCAATTCCCCAGACCAGATTACCTCCTTGATAGAGGGTCACCTTGCTCCAGTCCTGATAGGATGTTTTGGTTGGATCGTAGGAATAATCATTGGATTCATCAAAGTTGCTCCAGTCCGTTTTGTACATGCGGAGCTGGATATCCCCGGATTGTCCACCCGCCTGAATCGCACCTGCTCCAGAAGTGAAGCTCAGTTCCACATACGTATCGGTGAACGTCTGCTGAATGTTGGCACCGCCAACCTGAGCCCAGTCAATTGCAGAGTCCATCGCTGCCGTGCCTTCTTTGGAGAAGTAATAACGAATCTTCAGATCACTCAGGTTTACAGCCGTGTTGCCCACATTTTTGATATTGAAATACGGCTTGATCTGGCTATCTGCTGCATTGGTATCTCCCGCCCGATACTGCAGGACCAGATCACTGGTCGGAACAACGACACTTTGCGGTGTAGCGGAAGCTGCGGCAGAATTGGCACTTTCCCCGGCAGCGTTTACGGCACTAACGACATAATGATAAGTCGTTCCGTTGGTCAGACCTGTGTTCGTATAAGAGGTACCATTCACGCCCGCAGCAACAGTTGCGAATGGTCCGGCGACCGTCGTTGCCCGCTTCACATTATAACTAGCCGCTCCTGTGGAGGCTGTCCAGCTCAAGGAGACCTGTGCGTTTCCTGCTGTAGCTGTCAGCGCAGTTGGTGCAGCAGGGGCAGTCGCGCCTGCAACCGGTACGGCACTTTTTACAGTCGAGTTAGTACTTTCACCTACGGCATTCACGGCACTAACCACATAATAGTAGGTTGTCCCGTTGGTCAATCCTGTGTTGGCATACGATGTGCCGCTCACGCCCGCAGCAATCGTAGCAAATGGACCGGACGCACTCAACGCACGCTTTACGTTATAACTGGTCGCTCCTGTGGAGGCTGTCCAGCTCAGGGAAACCTGTGCATTGCCCGCTGTCGCAGTCAGTGTTGACGGAGCAGCTGGCGCTGTTGTTCCCTCGCCTGGATCCCCTCCGCCATTGCTGGCAGGCAGGATCGGGAATGCATTTTGCACCAGCATGACGAATTGATCATGGAACCAGTGACCTGACACGGGTGCGTTAGGCAGTGCCCCCGTCAATACTCCATCACGAGTCGTGAATGTTGGATCACACATCCGGTCAAAACCTTTGCCTTCGTTGTTCGGAATTTCGGAGCTTGATCCATCGGACTCACCTGGGGGCTTGGCCCATACATATGCGTCCAGATGGGCAGGTCCCGGTGCTGCCTTAGGGGCTTCACCTATGCCAGCTCCACTGGCGTTACACCAGTTCCCCCGATGCTCCCGGCGATCGACGCGCCCGGAATTCACGTAGGCATTGATATCACTGCCCGTTGCGGTTGTCGGGCGATTGACGCCTCCCCAGCCATTTCGGCTCGTATCGATCAGGAAGCCAGTGCTGGTTGGCCAGCCTGCCTGCACAAAGTCGGCATACAGCGCAGCTGTGAAATCGGTTTCGTCAAAGTAAGGGTTCCACTCATAAAACTTGGCGGACTTAATCGGTTGTCCACCGATATTCAGATCCGGGTTAGGCAGATTCGGTTCTCCCAGCGGTGTGGTATTTGCTGTATTCGTAATGAAACCATCCGCACTGTTCAGACCCGCGGCTGTTCCTTGCACAACGCTTGTGTACAGCGCGACTGCACCTGCACGGTTGTTATCCCATCCGAGCCAGCCCGAATGGCCGATATCCAGATAATTGTACACATTCGGAATGGCATGCAGCTTGTCTAGTGCATACTTCACACCTGCTTCATAGATGCCTGTTGAACTGGCTTGACCACAAGCTGGCGTACTCAGGTTGGTCACAAGGTTAGGCAGACTGTCCGGCTCAATGATCGCCACAATGCGAATGTCCTGATACTTCGGATCTGCAAAGATGTCTGCGATCACATCAATATAATCCGTTTTATACGTCTGCAGAGCAGCTTGTGTCAGCGGCAATTCACCGTTGGACGCGAGTGCGTGACAGTCCCGCCCGGGCAAATTGTAAATAACAAACGAAGCAGTAATCGGTGTGCCGGCTTTCTTTTGAGCAAGCGCAGCATCCAGATGCTCCTCAATACTCTTGCGTCCAGCATTGTTCGTCCCGCCATTTATAGCATCAATACGGTCAATCCAGACTGCTGTAGGGTAAGATTTGACCGTTTGCATCTTGGCCTTTAACGAAGCATCACTGGTGAGCGCAATGGACGTATCCACGAGGGCTGAATAATCCTGATTTAAATACGCCGTAGCTCCGACAAATGGATTATCCACATGCGCTTCTGCCGCCTGGGTCACACCTGGAGCCATGCCTGGGAAAATGCCTGCCGCGAGCAGTGTGGCTGCCAGCATTTGTTTTACACTTCTGCGAAGGACCTTTCCGTTTCTCGATAAGGTTTTCGATTTTGTCATTAGGGTTCCACCTTTCCTGTGGTTGGATTGGTATATACTCATGTCGGATCCTCTGTGTCGGCAAGATGCTATGCACGGTAGAGAACATATGGATGAGTGGTGAACGCCTCACCTCCAGCTGGAATGGATTTGGTTTGCAATATAAGGAACGGCAGCACGAATAACTTGCGTTAAAGACTTGTATGCTAACTTGCATTGAGAGCAGAACATCAAGAGTTTAAACCTAAAGATGGATGACTGAATATGCGGATCATTTCCTTGTGAGGGGTACAGCGTGTGTAGGGATGTGAGGGTGATCATGGGTGCAATCGCTTCAAGCAGTTATACTGGGCTTTTCAAGGGAAGCGCTTTCTTTTTGATTTTAAAAAAAAAGCTTACCCTCGATATTACATGTACATCACATGTCCACCTCCTTTTCACTTGATTATACGTCATGAATATATTACTGTAAATTGAATTATTTAAAATAATTTATATAAAATTCCATAATTCAAGCAGGAATGTGGAGAGTCCCCTTCCCATGCGGGCAAAAAGGTTCATTATGGCTATTTGCCACAATGAACCTTTTCTTGTGAAGAACGTCGCTGAGTCCAATTCCACTTTGAAGTGAATGAATGCCCATGAAATGAAGGCGCCCGAACGTTTAGGGAAGAACCACAATGTCCCCCGGCTTTAATCCTTTAAGCACTTCCGTCTTGTCTCCTGACTCCATGCCTGTTTGGATTGTCTTTTGCTCCGTCTCTCCGTTCCCTTTGCTCAATAAAACATAAGGTTCTCCTTGATCTCGCATAATGGCCAAGCTGGATACGACAATAGCCTTGTCCTTGCGTGCCGTTTCAATGTCCCCTTCCAGACTAACGCCCCCATACATTCTGGGGTCAGGCTTCAGATCAATAACAACATCAAACTGAGAAGCCTCCTTGAGGTTCGTTTCCGACGCACCTTTACGTGCAAATTTGGATACAATGCTCACCTTTCCAGTAAAAGGGGTCTCCTTCTGAGCTGTCATTCGGACCTGGACAGGCATTCCCGCCTTAAGCTTGAACATTTCATCTTCTCCGACGATGGTCATAAATTTCAGTTTGCCCATATTGATAATGTTCCCGACTAACTGTCCTTCGGTCACCATCCGTGTTTTGCTGTCTGGATCATTCATTTGAAAAATACCGGAAGCGGGGGCATAGACCACACCCTTGCTCATGATGTCCTGCTTCTTCTGTAACTCCTTTTCCTTGATTGCCAACGTCTTTTTACTCAGCTCGTTAGTCAAAATCCTGCTCTCCCGATCTGCAAAAGCCTTTTTACGTTCCTCCTCCGTTACGCCAAGCGGAGCGCTCATATCTGCCTGATTCTGGCTGACCTCATTGACCTCCAATTCAATTCGCGCCTTTGCCAGATCGCTCTCCAATTGATCTATTTCGGATTGCAGGGCTGAAGTATCGAGTGTGAACAGGACATCTCCCTTGCTTACCTGCTCCCCATTTTTCACGTTCCATTTCTGAATGTTGGAGGCATATGGCGCGATGATATCCGTCTGATCGGTATATACTGATTTGCCCTTAACCTGGATCGTTTGTGTCATAGTTTCCTGTGTTACATCAAAGGTAATCTGTGGTGGAGCCTCCACAGGTTCGGCAGGCTTTGGTTTATATTTCTCATATAGCCAGTAGCTCGCGCCTGCTATGAGCACAACGGTAATGATTATTTTGATCCATTTCTTCATGCAGCCATTTTCCTTTCACTGATAAAATTCACATCGACTTGATGACACTCAGAGCATTGGTTCTGGATGCGCTGATCGCCGGATAGATACCCGATACAATACCTACCAGAACAGCAAACATGATGCCGAGCGGCAAAGCCGATTGCTGAATGACTACAGTGAGCGGCCCATTTTGTTGATCTGCCATCTGGCTCGCCAGCAATTGGTTTACCCCTCCAAGGGCTGCAAACGCAATCCCCACACCAGCCACGCCGCCCATGAATCCAAGCATTGCTGCTTCTGTAATAAACATCTGGCGAATCTGCCACAGATTCGCTCCCAGCACCTTCATGACACCAATCTGCTTGCGCCGCTGATGTGTAGACATGATCATAGCCACAATAATGGACAGCGAGGCCAGCAGCATGATAAAGCCCCCTATGCCCAATGCCGCCTTTTGGTACATTGCCATCTGGCCTGCCATCGCTTCCTCCTGGAACAGATTGCTCTGTGTGTTTAACGTGAGCTTTTTAATCTGTTCTTCAACACGGGATACATAGCGTTTATCCTCTACCTTGACCAGTGCCGAGTTGAGATGCTTGGTCGCAGTACCGTCCACCTGTTGTAACCCAAGCTCATTCTGCAAGGCGCGCGCCGTATCAAGCGGTACGTATACCCTCTTTTCGCCCTGGGCACTCATATCGTCCATGTTGGAAGGCTTCATCAGTTCACCAGACACCCGAACCGATCCACTCATTTTGGTTTTCCTTCCATCCGAGTAGTCTTCATAGCGAAATTGAACACGCTGCTGCATCAGCTGCTCCTGTATGGACGACATGTCTGTATACTGTTGCAAAAGCTCATTGTTATAGGGATCAGCATTCAGCTGCTCGAATAATTTCTGGGTGACTTTGGGATCCATAAATCCGAACGTTGCCCCATAATTCGCCACCGCAATCCGCCCGTCCCCGGCACCACTTCCTTGTGCATAACGGTATCCGAATCCGCTCAGCGTATCCAGCTCCGTACCTACAACTTCCACATAGGAACTACGTCCGTCGGGAAGCACCATATCGAGTGCATCCAGCTTCAACATGGGCGCCACAGCAACAACATGGGGAAGTCTCTGGATAATCCGAATCTTTTCCAAGGTCAACGCACCGCGTTCAAACTTCGAGGTCTGACCGCTTCCGCTGCTACCTTTGCCGGTACGAATGCCTTCATTGGGCGTAATCGTAATTTCATCCATCTTGTAATTGTCATTCAATGTTTTCTCGCTATATGTCTGTACGGACTGCCCTATACTAAGTGCAATGATCATGGCGGCAGAGCCGATGGACAGCCCCATCATACACAGCAATGTCACCATTTTCCTGCGAATGATCTGTCCCCAGGCCATACGTATTACATCCCGTATTCTCACAATTCCTCTCCTTTTGCCTCAAACTTCCCTTACGCCCTCTTCAACCAGCATTCCATGCTGCAGTGTAAGCACGGCCTGCATTTGCTCCGCAACCTCCGCTTCATGTGTCACAATAACAAACGTCGTATTCATATCTCGATTAAGCTGCTGCAGGATCGCAATAATTTCCTCCTCGGTCTCTGTATCCAGGTTCCCTGTAGGCTCGTCTGCGAAAATAACCGAAGGCTCTGTAATGAGCGAACGCGCAATACTCACCCGCTGCTGTTGACCGCCAGACAGCTGGGAAGGGAACAGGTTCACTTTATCACCCAGACCGACCTGTTCCAGCAATTGCAACGCTTTGGACTTTCGCTTCGAGGGGCTTACCCCCATAAACACCAGCGGCAGCTCTACATTTTCCCGAATCGTAAGATTCGACAGCAGTTCATAGGATTGAAAAATAAAACCGATATGGCTGCGCCTGAACTCTGCCAGACGATTTTCGCTGAAACGTACGATATCCTGTCCGGCTATTAAAATCCTGCCCTGATCCGGCTTCATGAGCCCGGCCATCAGATTCAGCAGCGTTGATTTGCCCGAACCTGAGCTGCCAAGCAGAGCAACCATCTGGCCTTTACCAATAGTCAAATTGATATCTTGCAGCACCGGTACAGGTCCCTGTGCATTTCGGAACGAGTGGGATAACTGTTCAACTTGAAGCATTCCTGTATGTCTTCCTTTCTATTTGCTGAATATGTATAGGACTCATAGAGCTTCATCACCTTTTCAGTATAGGGTGAAGTTGTATCCTAGCCGCCCAAGGATGTATCCAAGTTGTAAATTTGCTCACAAAAAAAACCTGTCAGTCACGAAGCTCTGCTTCGGCCAACAGGGGCAATTACCCTTTTGAAGGGTGAGGGGAGTATAGATTAGGCAGTAAAGAGTTATCTACCATGCTTTGAAGCTAAAACGGTACAGCTCGCTTTTATCCACGGAACTGCCTACGACAAAAAGTTCATCCTTGTTCCATTTCAGTTTGACAAAATTATCGATATTTCGATAGATCACGGTGTCGGATGACAGCTTGCTTCCATTCAGGAATGCTGTATGCACCTCATACTTCTGACCCTCCAGAGAACGGAAATAGGCAATACGGGATTCGTCCGTATCTAGATCAAAATTCCAGATTGATCCCTTAACCAGCAGATCAAACTGCTTCTGTTCCGCCCGATATCGGTACAAGCCCACCACATTGTTCAAGTTCCCCTGAATGAGCATATCTCCATTTTTCAGCAGCTTGTATTGCTGGATTTCTTTCATTTCCGCATATAGCTTGACGTCAGCCTCAGGCGCAAGTGAAATGGAGTAAATGGCGTATTTATCGTTCAGCATTACCAGGATATAGACCTGCTTCAGTTGCTGACTGGCCTCAAAATAATCCAAAATAAAGAAGGTTTTATCCTGATTTTTGATATGCCTCATCTCCGTAATCAGGGCCTTCAACTCGTCATAACTGTATATATCCCGTTTGTGGCCCGACTTCACATCGACCAAATTAAGGGCGAGATCATCCTGGCCTATATAGGTGTCGTTCCCTATAAAAGTTCTGTAGTATGAATTGTCATTGGGCAACTTGCTGCGTTCTCCGCTTTGAATATCGTATTCATATGTGGTCTTCTGATTCAGCCCCGAACGATACTGGGAGTAGATCAGTTTATCCAGATTCGGGCTCAGCGAAATGCCATAATCGGTGTTGCCGGCGATATCCTTGACCTGGTTGTCATCCAGATGCAGCAGAGACAATTTGAGCCCTGAATAGGAACGTTCCGGGCGATTCAATATCATGGTATTCCGGTCAACCATATCAAAGTCATAGATGGCAAAATCCGTTGTCAGCTTGGTTGCTGACTCGATCTGGATGACATTGCTCTGTGGCGGAGCCAGGCGGCTATTAAACTGTTCACTCGGTAAAATCACAGTTCGAGGCTTGAGACTGCTGATACTGAACAGGCTGCCAATACCGAAGATGCCTCCGACAAATACGATCAACAGGCCTGACAGCATTAAGATATCGCGGTTTTTACGCCAAAATCCAGGATGTTTCATGCTTTGCTTTCCCCCGGCAGACTGATATTTACTTGTGTTCCTTGATGCATGATACTCTTGATTTCTACAGTCCCTCCATGTTGTTCAATGATATTCTTCACAATAGACAAGCCCAGGCCGGCACTTCCTTTCTCGGTTCTGTTGAGGTCTTTATCCCGATAAAAGGGTTCAAAAACATGCTTCAACGCTTCTGGACCGATGCCTTCTCCCTGATCGCGAACAAGGATAGCGATCTGATCTCCCAAACGGAACGACTGAACCTCAATGATCGAGTTGACATAGGCGTATTTAACCGAGTTGTCCACTAAATTGAGAAAGACTTCCTTGAGCTTTACTCGATCCCCCTGCAAATATAACTGCTCTTCAAGCTCATAATGAATGCCTATATTGTATTTACTTGCCTTGATGGACATATCCTCACAAGCTTCACGAATGATCTCCGCAGCATCAATCCATTCAAACCGATAGGACTGAATAACCGTAGAAGATACGGACACCTCCAGAATATCAGCGACCATCGTGTTCAGACGGCGGCTCTCATTAATAATATAGTTCAACCCTTTATCAAAGAAAGCCTGATCCGTAAATCCATTGTCACGTAAAATCTGGGCGTATCCCAGAATGGTCGTCAGCGGTGTCTTCAATTCGTGGGTCACATTGTCAAAGAAAACTTTGCTTCTTGCCTGTACCTGCTTCACTTCGTCCCGCTCCTGCTCAATCACGTCAATCTGCTCCCGTACCCGATCAATCATGATGGTGAAGCTTGAGGCCAGTTCTCCAATCTCATCCTTTGTCGCAATCTGGATATCCGCATTCAGACTGCCCTGGGCCACTTCCGCTGAACGTTTTGTGAGCACACGAATCGGTTTCGTAATTTTCCGGGAAATCATGATGGAAGCTATAAACACAAACCCAAAGATGATCGCTGCAAATAACTTGATCGTATTCTGAAAACGAAGATTGCGTTTGAACAGCTCCGTATAATCCTTCTCCAGTTGAACAATGCCGAGCAATTGCTGATGGACCTGAAGAGGGAAGGAAAGACTTGCCTTGACCCGTCCCTGCTTCGTCTGTGTGGAGTAAGCGATTCTGGAGTCCATGGCAGCCTTCACATCAGGGTAATCCGAATATAGATCAACGGCATCCCCGCCTCTGCCAGCTGAGTTGTATGCCGTAGCATCTGGACGGTAGATAGTGACGACCCCTCCCACTGCGGAACCGATCTGATCGGCGAGTTCACGATTCCCGGCCTCAAGCGAGACGGTTGTCATACGTTTGTTATGAATCAGGAAATACTGATTGAGCGCAATATCCAGATTTTTTTTCGATTGAACCATGTCCTCATGGACTTCCCGGTACATGTTCTCCTCGCCTACCTTGTTGGAGATGATCAGCAGGGCAGAGAAACCAATGAAGATGATAACCGAGAATAGCACCACCATTTTGAACTGAATGGTCCACTTCATGTCTGTACCTGTATATTCAGCTTGTAACCCACGCCGAACACGGTTTCAATGAGTGAAATTCCATGCACACTGCTATCCAATTTTTTGCGAATGCGCTGCACATGAATATCAACTGTACGGGTATCCCCCGGGAAATCAAAGCCCCACACCTTGTCGAGCAGCTCGGAGCGAGTATGTACTTTGCGGTGGTGTTCCACCAGATACAGTAACAGTTCATACTCCTTGTTGGTGAGTCCGGCCCGTTCCCCATCCTTCCAGACTTCACGCTCATCCTTCCGGATCTCAATATGTCTGCCAAGCCGCACCACTTCATAGGACTGATTCTCCAATGTCTCACTGATCAGATCAATACGACGAAAAATGGCACGAATGCGGGCAACCACCTCCCGGATGTCAAAGGGCTTCGTAATATAGTCATCAGCCCCCAGCTCCATGCCAAGCACTTTATCTAACATATCGGATTTCGCCGTAATCATAATCACGGGAATTTTCGAATTCACGGATAGCTGTCTGCATACATCGAACCCGCTCATGTCAGGCAGCATCAGATCAAGCAGGATCAAATCCGGTCTGGACTCCCTCAGCAGTTCCAATCCCTCTCTGCCTGTTGCCGCTTCTGTCATCTCAAACCCTTCCTTGCGCAACGAATAGGAAAGGATGTCGCGAATGGACTCTTCATCTTCTATTATCAAAATCTGTTTCGGTCTCATGATGAATCTTAATCTCCCTGCTCTATGAATTTCATCTGCCTATATTTTGTATCCCTGATCCATGAATGAACAGAGGTTCACGGGAAATGTTACAACTCCGATACAAGTCTGGCGTCTTTGGAAACATCATCCCGATATACTTGGACCATAGAGAACAAACCAGACCGGACAAGGCCAGATCGGTATCCAACGGGGACAACATCACGTGAACAAAACAACCATTCATGAGGCTTATGTAAACTATAAATCAGAAGTGACACGGTATCTATCTCAAATTGTCAAACATCCACAGGATGCAGAGGATCTTGCACAGGATTGCTTCATTCGGCTGATGAATGTATCGGCAGACATATCGGAAGAACGTCTTCTCTACTATCTCAAAAAAATTGCCCGTAACCTTGCCATGGATACCTTCCGCAGGCAAACCCGTACAGTGAAGCGAGACAGCAAGCTGGAGATGCCAACATATCACTGTGATACACCCAAACTGGAGATCGAAGAAGGGGTCAACGACCTGGTTAGCCACATCCCCAATACGGAACATCGCAAAATTCTTGAATTACGCGTGATTCACGGGTACAGCATCAAGGAAACCGCACAGCTCGTCAACCGCAGTGAAGGCATGATCAAATCCTCGGTATTTCATGCCGTCAATCGTATTCGGGCCAAAGTCATCTCATAAGAGATGGCTTTTTTCATGAGCAGAAATGACGTGAAATCAACATCTAATGTTAGAAAGTATCAAAATTTGATAGATGGAGCATGACAAAGGACTCATTTTTACAAAAGTCGAGTTCGTTTTTACAAATTGTTATGACTATGTGAGATTTTGGTGTGTTAGAATATGGACGAACTCATGTTTCAACTAATATTTGGGAGGGATTTGGTTGGGTAAATTGACACGTATGCGAGGAGTATGGGTAAAATCACTCCTGGCATTGTCCATGGCATTGCCGCTTCAGATCGGATTATGGAATGGAAATGCTTCGGTTCATGCGGAAGGGCCGACAGACCCGGCACCGTTCATCCAGGCCAAAGTGGTTAATGGCAATGCAGGCAAGAAAGTGCTGTTCGACAATACTCATGCACAGACAGCCGGAGCGGCTGACTGGGTCATTGACGGAGGTTTCTCGGACTTCGGAAATGCACTCGCAAATGACGGATATGACGTCAAAGAACTTCGCAAAACCACCCCTTTTACGTATGAGGATCTGAAGGATTATAGTGTTTTTGTAATTGCCGAGCCCAACGTTCCATTCAAAACGACAGAGCAGGCAGCCATGAAAGAATATGTGGAAAAAGGCGGCAGCATTTTCTTCATTGGAGATCACTACAATGCAGACCGTAACAAAAACCGCTGGGACGGTTCCGAAGCAATCAATGGCTACCGTCGCGGTGCTTATGAAGATCCAGCCAAAGGCATGAGCACAGAGGAGCGTAACTCCGAAGCCATGCAGAATGTAACCAGCAGCGACTGGTTGTCCGACAATTTTGGTGTACGCTTCCGGTACAACGCACTAGGTGATATTAACGCCACTAACATCATGCCTGCAGGACAGGCATTTGGCATTACAGAAGGGGTATCTGCTGTAGCAATGCATGCAGGCTCCACCCTCGCAATTACTGATCCAACCAAAGCCAAAGGTATTGTATACCTGCCAAAAACGAATGCAGCCTGGCCCAATGCAGTTGACCAAGGCGTGTACAATGGCGGCGGAGTCGAAGAAGGCCCTTACGTAGCTGTTTCCAAGCTGGGTGCAGGTAAGGCTGCTTTTATCGGGGACTCCTCTCCGGTTGAGGATGCTTCACCGAAGTATCTGCGCGAAGAGAATGGCGCTCGCAAAACAACCTATGACGGCTTCAAAGAAGTCGATGACGGTAAATTGCTGGTCAATACAGTTAACTGGCTCGCTACTCAGGAAAATTACACAAGCCTGAGCCAAGTGAACGGGCTTCAACTGGATAATGCGACAGCATTGCTTCCGTTCGAACAACCTGCTGCTTCCACAGAACCACAGGCTGAACCTTGGGCGGCACCCGCTGCGGGATATAAGTGGTATGATCGTTCCACGTTCAAAGCAGGTTCTTATGGTGGGCCAGCTTCAAGCGCGAACGCTTCTTACAGCTTTGTGAAGCAGGAAACCCTGCCTAATGCGGAGGATTTCCAGATCCGCGTTGTTGTAGAGAACATGCCTGCGAACACAACCGTTTCCGGCTATAGTGCAGGGATCTATCTGACTGGCGGAACACAGGTAGCCATGATTCAGAATGAAAGTGGCACATGGCCGACTTCGTACGGTTACAGCTCTACGTTTAGCGTA
Organism: Paenibacillus sp. JNUCC-31; assembly: GCF_014844075.1. Classification (NCBI taxonomy): domain Bacteria; kingdom Bacillati; phylum Bacillota; class Bacilli; order Caryophanales; family Paenibacillaceae; genus Paenibacillus; species Paenibacillus sp. JNUCC31. The sequence continues at coordinate 4,693,184 of NZ_CP062165.1, read as the reverse complement.
ACCTCAGATAGTAAAGGTCGTGCAATTAAAGACTTGAATGTACGCATCAAACCGGGTACAACTGGAGCTGCCAGCTTGCGTCTGCGCCTGAATGGCAGCAACCTGATTACCAATGCAGTTACGGTCGGTAATGTTCCGGCTGAGCAGCTTCCAGAGGAAGAAGGACCCATCCCGGCAACGATCAGCATTGCTGATGCACGCACCAAAGCAGCTGGGTCAACCGTAACAGTTGAGGGTGTAGTTACAACAGAACCGGGTGCATTTGGCGGACAATCCTTCTATCTTCAGGATACAACTGGCGGCCTTTATGTTTTTCAAAGCACTGGCGGCTTCCACGCGGGTGATGTAGTTAAAGTAACCGCAGCAACGGCGCTGTATAATAGCGAATTCGAACTTACGGATATCGTGGCAATCGAGAAAACAGGTACAGCCTCCATCCCTGCTGCCGTTGAAGTTCAAGCGGTAACGGCTGAAAATCAGGGTCAACTCGTTCAATTGAAAGAAGTAACGGTTCAAAATATCATTAGCGCAACACCCGTAGGCTCGTTCGAATTCGATGCGATTGCAGCAGATGGAACAAGCACCCATGTCCGTGTGGATACACGTACAGGTGTAACACAAACGTCCTTCCCTTATGTGGCAGGCGATAAAATCAACGTGACAGGTGTTGCCGCTATTTTCAAAGATGTATTTCAACTGAAACCAAGAAACCTGGACGATTTTGCAGCAGTTGAGGAAGTACCTTCCACGCCAGCTGTTGGCGCACCGGGTAAACCGGCGCTTACCTCCAACAATGGTTATAGCAACGGTCTGTCCGAAGGATCTTACACCGTCAGCATGAACCTCTGGTGGGGTAACAATGGCACCAGCTATAAGCTGTATGAAGATGGTGTGCTGATCGACACACAAAAGCTGACAGACGCTACTCCGGCAGCTCAATCAGCCCAGACAACGATTCATGGCAAAGCTAACGGTACGTACACCTATGTAGCCGAGCTGACGAACTCCAAGGGCACTACTCGCAGTGAGGTACTCACGGTACAAGTGGCGAATGCTGCCCCTGGCAAAGCCGTTCTCTCCCAAGACAACTGGGATGGGGACGGTAACTACAAAGTAACGATGAATCTCTGGTGGGGAACGAATGCAACAGAATACCGTCTCTATGAGAACGGTCAACTGATCGACACCAAGACGTTGAACGCAGTAACACCTAATGCCCAAAGCGCCGTGACAGATGTATCCGGTCACGCGAATGGAACGTACACGTATCGTGCAGAATTGATCAATGCAGCAGGTGTGACAAGTACTGAAACCATTACGGTACAAGTAACGAAATCCGTATCTCTGCCAGCAGCAAGCTAAGAAATTAAAGTATTATCAAGCACGAATACGAAGATGGACACAAAAAGAGTCAAGCTGGTATGATCCCCTCAAGGTAGACAGTGAAAAAAGAGATCATGTTAAAATGAACTCAGCACTGGAAAACGGAGGGGATTTTTGTTATGAACTAAGAAACATTTTAGCAGTGTAGAGAAAGCAGAATGCTTTCATGAAAGCACACATTCTTTCGGTGATAGCCAAGAAGCCTCCGTTTAAATTCAGAATTTATTTTACACCTGAAAGCAGCCCCGGAATTTTTCCCCTTCCTAACTTTAGAATAAATTCGTTCAATTTATTTGCATTATTGTCCGTCGCTTCGTAAGTCTTTTCCCCAAAAGTTAAATTGCTATTTAATCGATACGTTTTATTCCCTTCATTCAGGTCTAAATAATACAAATACCCGACACCCTTGCTAATCGTTTCTTGAACTTTAATGTTCTTTATTTGGGAAACGATGTCTTGAATGGTTTTTGAATCGGTGATTGACAACTTGTTTCCATCGCTAAATTGTAAATCGATACCATCTACTTTGGATAAATCACTTTTTAACACGTCTGTTAGAGGCATAATTTTCTCCCCCGTCTCATCGTTTTCTAAACTGCCACATCCAGAAAGGAACGAAGCAAATAGTACAAGCAGCACAACTATATATGCAGATTTTCTAATGCTAAGCATATTGTCACCTCCTACCTCCAAGACGAAGATTCCCATAAAAGGTTACATTAAACAAAAAAACACCCTATAAGATGACCTTTTTTAAAGTGTCTATCTTATAGGGTACATTATAATAAAGGCTACTCCCTTCTTTTAGTTTGGTACAACCTTTACCGTCTCGTTCCAAGAAAGTTGTGGCAAGTAAATGTAAACATCTGTCGGAGTGTTGCTCCAGGTATCATGTACGATCACGTATCTGAATTCAGCGAAATAACCTACAAGTTGCAATTGCGGCACCTCAGAATCTAGAGAAAGCGAGAAGCTTAATTAACGAATATATTCTGTTTTACAACGAGGAGCGTTGCCAAAACAAACTGGGCGACCTCTCCCCTGTTGAATTTCGGGGAAAAATCGCCGCTTAACCAAAGATTTTCTATTTTTCATTCCATTTCGCTTGCCCTCTTACAGGTGATCTCTCTTTCTTCTTTATACCAGCTTCTTGCGGATGTATCCCGAGATCAGATCAATGATCGTAATCATCACGATAATACCCAGCAGGATAATACCTACTCGTGGCCAGTTCCGTGTGCTGAGTGCGAAGATCAGCGGTGTACCAATCCCCCCTGCCCCAATCACACCTAGTATGGTTGCGGAGCGCACATTAATCTCGAACCGATACAACGTGTAATTCAGGAATCCTGGCAAAACTTGTGGCAGTACAGCAAACCACAGCTGCTGCATGCGAGTCGCTCCGGAAGCGAGCAACGCTTCAGAAGGACCATAATCAATATTTTCCACTTCGTCAGCGAATAGCTTACCGAGCATCCCTATGGAATGCAATCCAAGGGCGAGCACACCCGCGAAAGAACCCGGTCCTACCGCCTTGATGAACAGCAAAGCCATAATAATCTCCGGGAACGTACGGATAAAGCTGAGCACCATTTTGCCTGTACCCGATACAGGACGGAAGCTGCTCATATTTCGGGCAGACCAGAACGCAAACGGGATGCACAGTACAGCGGAAATGACGGTACCCAGCACGGAGATCGCCAGCGTATCCAGCAGCCCTCGCAGCAGATCCTCACCCTCAGGCAGATAGACAAAGTTCCAATCCGGGGAGAAAATTCCGGCAACAATCGCCTTCATGATCTGACCAGCGGTTTCCTTGAAACCGGTAAACGGTACACCGGCAAGTGCCCAGGCATACACAAGGATAAGCAAGAGTACAATGACCCAGCGAAGCGGGTTTTTCCGTGGTTTGCGCCGGATAACGCTTGTTTCATTTTTCATCATAACAATTTCTCCCGCAGCTTAGTACTTACATAATCAATAATCAGAACAATGACAAGGGTAAACAGAATGATTACACTCGTTTTGTCATATTCCAGGAAACCAAGTGTCGCTTCATAATACAGCCCAATGCCCCCTGCACCGACCAATCCGAGAATCGCGGCGGCGCGCACATTAATCTCAAAGGCATAGAGCACATAGGAAGTAAACTGGGCAGCCAGTTGCGGCACCACGCCATAGATAATGAGCTGAATCCGATTCATGCCTACAGCGGTCATCGCTTCAAGGGGGCCCTGATCAATCGTTTCCAACGTTTCGTAGGTCAGCTTGGCAATCAGTCCCACCGAGAAGACGGCGAGTGCCAATATACCCGGAATCGGCCCCAGTCCAAATACAGCAACGAACAGCGCAGCCAGCAGCAGATCTGGCACGGTACGAATCAGGTTCAGTACAAAGCGGGCCGGATAATAGATCCAGCGGCTGGGCATCAAATTACCAGCACAGATGATGGAAACGGGAATCGCGATGATTGCACCAATCGTTGTACCGATGAGAGCCATACGAATCGTCTCCAGCATGCCCTGAACGATATTGTCAAAATAGGTCCATCGCGGCGGGAACATCTCCCGCAGTAGGTCCAGCATGTTCGGAAAACCTTCGATCAGTTCACTGAAGCTGGCATCCGTCTGTTTGGCACTTGCCCACAAAAGCAGGAGAATGATGATCAACGTGAGCAGATGTTTGGTGCGCCCCGGTGGTTTGGGACGGTGGATCGTCGAACCTGAGCCTGGGCCAGGACGCTTGCCCTTCCTCGAATCGTTCTGCAATGATCCATCTATCGGTACATTCACGGGCTGCTTCATACCAGAACTTCTCCCCGCTGTTCCTGTACAGCCTGTTTATCCAGCAGCTCGTCTGCCAGAATAGGTCTGCCATAAATTTCTGCAAAACGCTCATCCGTCGCTTCGGAAACAGGTCCGTCAAACACCACTTCGCCCGCACGCAATCCAACAATACGGGTCGCATATTCTCTTGCGAGGTCAATAAAGTGAAGGTTAACAATGGTTGTAATTCCGAGATCCTGATTGATGCGTTTCAGATCATCCATAACCTGTTTCGTTGTCAGCGGATCAAGTGAAGCGACAGGCTCGTCTGCCAGAATGATTTTTGCTTCCTGTGCAAGTACGCGAGCTATGGCTACCCGCTGCTGCTGCCCACCGGACAATTGATCCGCGCGGGAATAGGCTTTCTCCGCAATATTCACCCGCTCCAGTGCTCCAAATGCGAGTTCCGTATCCTCTTTGGGAAAACGTCCCAGAATGGTACGCATGGTGGAATGATATCCCACACGCCCAGCAAGCACGTTGCGAAGAACACTGGAACGTTTCACAAGATTGAAGCTCTGGAAGATCATGCCGATATCCCGACGAATCATGCGAAGTGACTTGCCATGGGCTTTCGTAATCGACTTGCCATTAATCAAAATCTCGCCTTCGCTGATATCATGCAGTCGGTTAATGGAACGCAAGAGCGTTGATTTCCCTGCACCAGACAAACCTACTACGGCAATGAACTCCCCCTGCTTAAATTTCAGATTAATATTATTCAGGCCTTTCGTGCCGTTAGCATAAGTTTTCGTTACATTGTGAAGCTCAATCATGGCGTTAATCCTTCTTTCATTAATATGGTATTTCTTAGAGTCACGCTGTAATGGGACAAGCCAGCGCAGCGTATGTCACGCTGAACTGGCCTGCCCGCTGAACCGATGAAGTTCTCCAATGAAAAGATAAGCAATGCAATGCGATCATTAACTATCTTTCTTTTAACAGAAAACTACTCTGTTTTCACTTTTTCGCCGTACTCACGAACGATATCAAATTTGCTGTCATCCGACTCTACGTAACCTTCGTGTGTGTAGATTTCCTTAACGATCTCGTGACCTGCAGGATCTTTACCGATGTCGATGAACGCTTGTTTGATCTTCGCAGACCACTCTGCATTCATGTCTGTGCGAACAGCAATGGTGTCATTAGGGATTGGCTCTGTGAACGCCAGTACACGGGTGTCTTCGAATACAGTTGGGTAGTCTTTGGATACTGTGTTACGAGCATCCTGGAAAATCGCTGCTGCATCAACATCACCGTTCAGTACAGCGATAACGCCTTGGTCATGACCTTTTACCGTTACAGGTGTTACATCTTTCAACGGATCAATGCCTCTGTCCAGCAACAGGGCTGCCGGCCATACATAACCTGCGGAAGAAGTTACGTTCTGATAGGCGATTTTTTTGCCTTTCAGATCCTCAATGGATTGGATCGGCGAATCTTTTTTTACGATAATCATGGATTTATACGAATCTGCCAGTTGCTCGGTTGGAGCGCCAGTCTCATCATTTACGCCAAAACGTTGTGCCTGAAGAATAACTTCAGCTGCGCCTTTTTCTTTGGCAAGTACATAAGCCGTCGGAGGCAAGAAACCAACGTCCACTTTATTGGAAGCCATTGCTTCAATAATTGTGTTGTAGTCTGTGGATACGCTAACCTTCACCGGGATGCCCAATTTGTCACCCAGCAGCTTCTCAAGCGGTTTCGCTTTGGCTTCGAGTGTATCTGCATTTTGTGATGGAACGAATTGTACAGTCAGTTCAGTTGGCACATAACCTTCAGCGGCTTTGTCTGTTTCTGCCGTTTCCGTACCGGGTGCATTCGAGCTCGTATCAGCTCCGTTAGCTGAACCTGTTGTACTACTGTTAGACCCACAAGCACTTAGAAACAGAACCAAAATCAACAATGGTAAAAATAAAGCAGACTTCTTCAAGCGAACACCCTCCAAAGAGTTTCTATTTTTCAATACTTGTCTACTATAGTCGTCGAATATTTGCGCGATGTGAAACGAAATTTGGAGTTTTGTAAAGTTTCCTGTCAGGCTGTCAGAGCGACTTTCATCTGGTAGAATAGGCTCATTACGGCAGATGATACAAGTAGAAATGGTAATTACTACGTACTCCGCCGCCAGAATGACCTGGGATTTCATATGTTTAAACTTATATAGTTAGAGGAGATTGTAAAATGACATCCATAACATCTACGTCAAGCTTCGACATCATAGTAACCAGTGACCTGCATGGGGCCATTCGGCCCATTCATTATAATACCAATGCCTATCGTCCAGCCGGGCTTGCTTTGCTGGCTTCACTGATCCGGCGGGAATGGGAATGCTCACCTGAACTGCTGCTCGTGGATAATGGCGATCTGTTGCAGGGTTCTCCTTTGGCCTCATATGCGGCGTCCTTTGTATCAGATCATGAAGTGCATCCCTTCATTCACGTTCTGAATGAACTAGGCTATGATGCTGCCGTGGTGGGCAATCATGAATTCAACTACGGACAGAAATTGCTGCGTAAAGCCGTGGAAGACTCTCATTTTCCTTGGCTATCCGCCAACATTGTTATGGATCGTCATAAAGAAGATCCTTATAGAGAGGATGAGAGAAATCATGAAAGTGACCATGAAGGGTTAGCGTCACAACACAGCGCCGACGATCAGCCGTCGTACAAAACGTATCAGGATGAACAGGTCGTGATCCATGCATATGAAGGGAATCCTGAAAAAGAAATACGGGCTGTTGCGCCTCCTGGAGCAGGCATACCTGCCTTTGGCCCTCCTTATCTGATCAAAACGTTGTCCTCGGGCGTTAAAATTGCTTTGCTGGGCGCAACGACACACTATATTCCGAACTGGGAGCATCCGAAAAATATAGAAGGTTTACAGTTCCTTGACGCTCTGGAGACTATTCGTGCGTGGGTTGGCTATATTCGTGAACATGAACAGCCGGATGTGCTCGTGGTCAGTTATCATGGGGGATTTGAAAGTGATCTGGAGACAGGCGAACCTGCCGAAAGGTTAACCGGAGAAAATCAGGCGTACGCCATCTGCCGTGACATTGAAGGGATTGACGTTCTGCTCACCGGGCATCAACATCGTCAGCTTACGGCTGAAATACATGGGGTGACCGTCATCCAGCCGGGGTTTAGTGGAAACGGTGCAGGTCAGGTATCCGTCCAGTTGGAGCGTTTATCGGATGGAAAATGGCAGATTGCCGGAAAACAGGCTCGCTTGCTGCTTTTGGATGAACATACGGACTTACAGCCCGATGATGCTGTTATGAAACTGACAGACGAGCTGGAAGCAAAAGCACAGGCATGGCTGGACCAGCCGATTGGCGAAGTTGCCGGAGACCTGTCCATCGCAGATCCTGCCGCACTGCGGCTTGCTGCGCATCCCTTCATGGCTTTTGTACATCAGGTACAGATGGAAGCAACAGGTGCACAGATTTCCAATACGGCATTGCTTAGTGAAGAAGCCCGAGGGTTCGGTTCCCTCATTACCGTTCGGGATGTATTATCTAACTTTATCTATCCTAATACACTGACCGTGCTGGAGCTTCGTGGGCAGGACATTCGGGATGCGTTGGAGCAAACGGCACGTTACTTTGAATTGGATGCTTCAGGCGACGTCGTCGTCAATCCCGCGTACATGCAGCCCAAACCGCAACATTATAATTACGACATGTGGGCAGGCATCGAATATGAGCTGGAAATCTCCAAACCTGTAGGGGATCGTGTGGTGAAGCTGGAACGTGAGGGTATACCTGTTGCAATGGACGCAACGTACTCCGTAGTGATGAACAGTTATCGTGCGGCGGGTGGTGGTGATTATGCCATGTATCCAGGCAAAAAGGTACTGCACGAAGGCGCCACGGATATGGCCGCATTAGTGGAAGATTATATTCGCAGGCATCAACCAGTGACGGTGGAGCAGGCGAATAACTGGCGGGTAATTTAAGTTTCAAAAATAAAATCAAGCCAGTATGTATTTCAAAAAAAGTACAATCACCAAATTCGATAGTGCGGAAAATCCATTAGCTAATGTTCCAGGGCGTGTCTTCAAACAGTTTGAAGACACGCCTACTCTTATGAAACCATATCTTTTATTCATAGGTTTCACTAAGTCCCCTGCGTTGAAGTGAATCGAAAAAGTGATGTTTGTTTTTACTAATCAAACTTTGGGTTATTTGTTGTCCAATTTGATGGTCAGTTTCGGAAAGTTCAAGCATATCCCGAATTATATTATATCCATAATTAAACTCATAAAACTTATTTGAATAGGGTTCAATGTATAGCGTCTTCTCTTCTAACTTCAAAATATGCTCCAGTTGAGTACCTTTGGGAACATGATCTAATCGAGTAATTATGATTTGGGCAATATTGGGATTAATCTTATGTTCGTTCAACTCATCAATAATATCAGAGACTACCTGACCATATCTTGTTGCAATAGTATGAGGGATGCCTTTATACTGCACAACGATGTTATTCACTTGAACCTTTTGATAAGGTTCATTTGCTAAATGCCTTCCATTCCATATTTGTCCAAGGGGAACTGCGATGTATGCGGCAGCGATAATCATGAGAATGAAAAGCAATATTTTTTTTTGTCGGCGAGGCCAATCGACTCCGCTCCAACAATAGATGGCCAGCATCAGTATACCAAGAAAAAATATCGACAGCATATTAATCATATCAGGGTAATCTGGATACATAAAATTCAGAGTTGGTGCAACGTACCGAACACTCTCCAGTTTATAACCATGCATTAAAGTGAGGACCATGTACAAAGATACACTGCATAGAATAGCCATTTTAAAAGGTAATAAAGAAATTACAAACGCAAAGCTGATTGCGAAGTAAGATAATCCGAAAATAACAAACATAAGCAGATAAACAGGAGTGTCTTTAAAGATTTCACGAATAGTGAAAAATAAGAGGGTTGAGGCTGGAAGCGTACAAAAAAAACTAAATAACCATGACTGCAAAGTTCTCCGTATAGGATTCCAGTTGGTAAGTCTTATCATATGAACCATATGGTAACGCTTAGGTGAATTCAATATAACAAGCGTCATGGTGGACATGAAAAGTCCATATAAAGGTATGGTAACAGGCAATTCATCTATGAAAAATACAAATTTGGTCAAATACAACATGAACAGTCCCATGTAGAAAGCCCAGATATGTTCACTGCGCCATAGGACCTTTAGTTTTAAAAACCATAACCGTATCATGTGCGTACAACCTGCTTTCTGAACAACATTGAGCTGATCAAAAGCATGAGGGCTACCCACAAGACTAAGACATACCGTTGAAGCATAAAATTCGGCTGTAGTATCATTTCCGATACATAATCTGGATTAAACCAGATCGCAAACATGGGTTGTTGGACATATTGAATACTGATAATCAAGTAAATAAAAACTAAAATAGTACTGTATATCGTCCTCTTAAAAATAAGTGAGCATAGTCCAGTTAACGAGACAACAAAGGATACGGTTAAGATGATTTGCAAGAGTGTAACTAACCATAAGAGATTAGGAGCTTGGTTTGATAATGCAAACCAATAAATAGAATCGATCAGTATCAAACTCATGCTTATTCCGGCCCCAACCGCTACAAGCTTAGAGATTAAATAATTTGCTGGGCTAATTAGATAAAACATGATCGTTTTCAGTTCGAAGTCTCTTAGTTTTCCGCCCCAAACAGCATTTACGAGAACGGGGACTAGAGGCGTCACAATAATCATTTGGAGCTGAAGCATAGAAAGCCAACGATTTTCAAAGCGGGTCTCTCCACTCATTTGTGCCAAAACAAGTGGGATTATCGTTGTGAGAAAAAAAACAATGATAAGTAGCATGCGATGTTTTAGCAAAGATTTAAACGAAAAATGAAGTTGTACCATAAATTCATTCAATGGTTATACCTTCTTTCTATTCGTATAAATATAGGCGTGCTCCAAAGTAGGCTCTAATAAAAGGCTGCCTTCCAACGGGGTATCCGATAGATAGCGTATATGTACACCACTTGCAGTGACCTGTGTTGAGATGATTAGTGCACCTTGTTTTTGAAGCTTCTCTGTCACATTCTCTCCGCTGTAAAGCCACACCTTTCCCTCGACCGATTTGATGAAAGCAGGGATATCTCCAAAGTAGTTAACATTCCCTTGGTGCAGTACAAGAACAAAATCTGTTGTAAGTGCAACATCTTCGACAATATGAGTGGAAATAATAATAGACCGGTCTGTTGCAAGAGTTGTTAACAATTGTCTAAACGATACACGCTCATGAGGATCAAGTCCCACGGTAGGTTCATCAATCAATAGTAACTTGGGGTTGCCGACAATAGCCTGGGCAATACCTAAGCGTTGCTTCATACCTCCAGACAAAGCATTGAATTTTTTGTTTCTTTGCTCCAGCAATCCAACCTGCTTGAGTTTTTCTTCAATTTCTGTTATCCGCTGCCTCCCATGAATATTTTTCAAACGACAAACATATTCAAGAATCTCCTGCACGGTCAAGTGGGGAAAAAAATCAAACTTCTGTGGCAAGTAGCCAATCTGTTTTCGAATCGTATGTAAGTCCTGAACGACATCCATGCCTTCATAGTCTACTTGACCTGTATGGGGGGCAATGAGCGTGGAGATGATTTCGAGCAATGTCGTTTTTCCTGCTCCATTTTCGCCTAGCAAACCAAGTATTCCAGTATTCATTTCAAAAGATACATTCTGGAGAATAGGCTTATCGTAATGTTTCGAAAGATTTTTAACGCTCAATTTCATAAATACTCACCTGCTACCTTATTTTTATTTTGACATCTCAGTCCTTAGATACATAATTCGATTTTTTCATCAACCAAGCCAGGTGGAAGTGGATCATGAGAGATGATAATAATCGCCTTATTGTTCTCTTTCAAAGAGTGCATCAATTCGAAAAAAGTTTGTTTATGCATCGCATCCAGTGCAGAAGTGACTTCGTCAAACAAGTATAATTCTGCATTTACTAGTAGTCCTCTAGCCATGGATAACTTCTGTTTTTGACCAACAGATAGTTCAATTCCATTAATACCGATTAAAGTATTATAATTATGATCTAGTGAATCAATAAACGAAGCAATACCAACCATTTCACACACCTTGCGTAGTTCTCCCGAAGTTGCTTGAGCGTTCCCCAGTAAAAGATTCTCACGGATTGAGCCAGAAATGACTTGAGGTTCTTGAGTAACCAAACATACCTCATTACAATATACAGAACGAGGGATATCATTAATATCTGATCCCTTATAACGAATCTCACCTGTATAGTTCCGATAAAATCCTGCTAGAATTTTTAACAAGGTTGATTTCCCGCTCCCGTTTGCCCCAGTAATTTGAAGAATTTTTGATCGAGAAACAGACAAGGTTAATTCATTAATACACCTAATACCAACTTCAGCATAGCTATAGGAGAGATTCGATATTCCCATGACATTTCCGGTAAAATTAGTTAAACTCCCCAAATCATATTTACCTTTCTCATTGCTATTTTTTAATGCTGGAGCCGGAATATTGTCCATTCGATTTATAGAGACCACGGTTTCCTGTACCAGGACGTTAAATTGAGAAAACCTTAACAGAGAGTAATTGAAATTGCTGGAATACGTTGTGAATGCTACAAGTTCCCCCAGAGTAAGATTGTGATTTCCAATAAAATAAAGTCCACCCAAGAGAATTGCTATATATGAAATAAAGTTTAGGCCTTCTACTGTACCACTAGAAAGAATGGTTATCCTGTTCTTTTTTAATGATGACGATTGATAACTACTCAATTCCCCTTCAAACTTTCGAAAGATCACACCTTCTGCATGAAAAACTCTAAATAGCGTGAATTTCTCCAAGATCTCATTCAATAAATTAAGATAACTATCTAATTTCCGTTTAACAATCGCGTCCCAAAATTTTATTTTTTTTCCAAATACCAAGAATGATATAAGTAATATCGGCCCAAGAAGAACTAAAATTAATGAAAGTTTCAGATTGATTTTAATGAGTATAATAATAATAAAGATGAAACTGATACTATCTACGAGAAACTTTGCTAAGTCCGTTACGGCAATTGAGAATGCTTTTGTATCATTTTCAACTTTGTTAATTATCTCTCCCTTGGGGAGCGATTCGAAGATGTTCATAGGAAGAAAGAAGATACGTTTAATTAGATCAGTCTTTAAACTGAATTGAATTTTATAAGAGATACTTGCTACTTTATATTTGCACACCAAGTTAAAAAGAAGACTCATCAAACAAACAATAAAAATCAAAAAAACGATAAAAAAAGCATCCTTAATCTGGTTAGAACTAATCAAATCAACGAATTTTCCAAACAGGATAGGCTGTATTATTCCAAAACACAGAGGCAGTCCCATGAATAACAAAATTGTCACAATCTCACGATTATAAGGGAGCAATCTTTTATATATAAAAGCAAGACCTTTCATAATTGAATCTCCTTAGTAATACCCTTTTAAAAGTTAACCTAGCAATATCTCTTTTTCTTCTTCTGTCAAAGTTAAGTAAAGATGAAAAATGGACTGTAATTGTGTTTTTGTAAGCCTACAATAATCCACCGGTGGTGATGTTACAGCTCCAGATAACTCATAGTTCTCATGATGACAGCCACCGCCACACAAATTTCTAGCCCAACAATAATTACAATTTTGCCGATTGGATGTATGTGCTTCTAGAAGAAATTCATTTTTCTTATAATGATCAATATCAGAGTATACGTTGCCCTGTTTGTAATTTTTATTGTTAACGAAGCGATGACACGGATAGAGATCACCATGAATATCAACAGCATAAAAGTTAACCTCGGCTCCACATGAATAGGTCGACTCGAAACCACTATGTAATCTCTGTAAAAATTTCATTACATTATTTATCTTTTTAGCCTTACTATATTCCTTCGCTTCTATAAGTTTTAGAAAATACTGTGTTAGAACCTCAAATTCTACACCCAAATCTTCAAAACTCTCTCTGTTAAACATTTGCATAGCAGGTGCTAAAAAAGCACTTCGAAAATTCAAAGAAAATAAGTGTTGGTATATTTCTGTATAGTTCGTATTTGCGGGAGTAAGTGTAGAACGCACTCCCAACTGTTTTTTGTCTCTGAGCTCTTCCGTACGATTCATGATTATTTCGTAACTGCCTTTTTGGTTACCATAAAACCTATTCTGATCATGAGCAGACTTCTGGCCATCAACACTAATTTGAACATAGATATCATGAGCCCTAATAAAGTTAATGATTTTCGGAGTAATGAGGGTTCCATTACAAGTCATACTATATTTAATTTTTTTATGATGTGTCTCAGCTAGTTTATTAGCATATTGTACAACTTGCTCGATCGTTTCAAAATTTAATAAAGGTTCCCCGCCAAAGAAAACAAGAGTCAATTCTTCAATATTTCCTGAATTCTGAATTAAAAAATCCACAGATCTTTTCGCAGTTTCGAAATTCATTTTTCCTTTTTCATTGTACTCGCCATCTCCAGCATAACAATAGGTACACTTTAGATTGCATTCTTGTACCATCATAAGTGTTAGAGCGCTGATTGTTTGAAAATGGGCTGTCTCAATTTCTTTAGTTTTTCTTTCTTGATTGATCATTTCATTCTCGATCAGAGAATCAATGACTTCGAGAAACTCTCCTTTCTCTAATGGCGAAGGTAATTTATTGTATAACACCGATGCTGTTTCATTTTCCGACTTGAGAATCATCTCTAAATTGTTATCAATTTCATATAATGCATTACTCTCTGGAACGTATGCATATTTAGTAGAATTATGCTTTAGAAGCATAACATCTCCTGGTGTGATGCGTTCTTCCCAAACATTTGTTAATTCGTTCATTTCCTTTGCTCCATTCTATACGTTGTAAGTTATTCTTGATAAAATAACGCTCAAAAAACCCAGATTATTTCTTAGAACATCTGGGTTCTTTGCTGAGGAGTGTGTCTAGTAAAAAGTCACTTCTCACAATCTAACCATCAGAATCTTTGGTAATGCAAGTTTCCCATCCACCTGAACATCCCCAGTCAAGTGCATCACATTTTACACAGTAGTCCTTTGTATCACATGTCCAACATAACTTTGAGTCAGAAGAACCCTTAGCAAATCCCTTATTGATTTGTTTAAGCATATCTCTACCTCCCTTCAATTAGATTAACAAACAAATATAATTATTAAATTGTATTTACAAGAGAAATTATCCGATAAATCCATTAATTAAACAGTAATAAATATCATTTACATTTCTTCATGTTCGATTTTTAAAAGGAACATTATTGTAAAAAGAGCAGAACCTTCATGTACGAAGGTTCTGCTCTTTCCATTTCGTCTCGATCTAAATCAAAGTAGACGCAAGTGCGGCAAGCAAAAGAATGGCCACCCACACCAGTAACAAATTTGCCATGATCAGCGCAATCTTGAATTTGTAATTTTTATAGAACACCCAGCAGGTGAACGATGCCAGGACCGGAACCGGATAGGTAGCCAGCACCCCTGCGGCGATATACTCCAATACATAATCATTCGTATTGCTGCTGGCAAACATATAAAAGCTGATGAGCAGCATATAAGGATAAGCTACCAGTGTAATTAAATTGATCGCATTGATAAAAAAGAGCCAATTCGCCACGGTACGATTTTTCATGACAAGGGACCTCCCGGAATAACAATCTCACCCCAGTATATCCACAAGATTACATACCGTCACGGTTGTATTTTCCAGTACATCCTGATTTATGCCTCTGCTGTCATTTGACCTGTCTTTTCCGCCACCGAAACCAATGCCCCGTGCTCATCCGCCGAACGCATTTCGGCTTCAATCATTTCAAGCGTGCCCGTTGCGCTCTCCGGTGTACATACAGATACAGGGGCACCTGCTTGCACGGACTGGATAAAATATTTGAGCTGGTGATAATATCCCGTGTCGGGTGACAACTCAGCGACGAAGCCGGGTGCATTGTTCGGATTTACTTTCAGCTCACCATTCTCAAATACCAGATTCCCCTGTTCGAAATTAACTCTATACGTCATGGAGAAACCATAGTCTCCCCCCAGCGTCCAGTCGGCTTGGGCATTCAGCACTTTTCCGTCAGGGTATACGTAGTTGGTGGACACCGTATCATAACCGCTTCCCGGAATTACGTTACGGGCAAGTGTGGAGACTTGATCCGGTTTACCAAATAGCCAGTGAATGATGTCCGCATCATGAATGTGCATATCCAGTATGCAGCCGCCGCTTTTCTCGCCATCCAGGAACCACTCTTGAGGCAAACCTGAACCCCGGAAGAAATAACCTGCATTTACCGCTCCATAACGACCATCTTCTACAACAGATTTCAGATAGGCATAGGCTGGCCAGAAGCGTAAACATTGACCAATCATCAG
Organism: Paenibacillus sp. JNUCC-31; assembly: GCF_014844075.1. Taxonomy (NCBI): domain Bacteria; kingdom Bacillati; phylum Bacillota; class Bacilli; order Caryophanales; family Paenibacillaceae; genus Paenibacillus; species Paenibacillus sp. JNUCC31. The sequence continues at coordinate 4,677,547 of NZ_CP062165.1, read as the reverse complement.
TGTTTTTCCGGTCGCTTTGGCGGTCTCTGCCATCTTCCAGCCTTCCGCCGAATGACGTGCAACCGGCTTCTCGCACAGCACATGCATGCCTTTCTCCAGCAAGGAACACGTTAGTTCAGCGTGCAATGGCGTAGGCAGCGTAATATCGATGATATCCAGTTCTTCTTGCTCCAGCATCGCGTCGATGTTGTCGTACAAACGATAAGGTGTGAGATCATATACCTCTTGCTCTGTTGCCATATTGCCAGCTGCTTTACCGTTCTTCAGTTCCTCTATTCTCAGATCGCAGATGGCTACCAATTCCACAGGTTCCCCTTCGGAAGCAAGGCGTACATAGTTATCGAAATGCATACGTCCCATAAACCCAAAACCGATCAATCCCACTTTTAACATGCTTCTACCTCCCGAATAAAATAAAATTTTGCGTTCCAATTCCCATTGTTAGATGTATCCCCTATTCCAAAGAACATCCAAGGATGGCATCCATCGCTTTGGATGTATTAAATATGATCTGCTTCGAATGATGAGTGTACGGCGGAATCATCTCGGCAGTCACATAGTTGTCGTAACCAATGGCCTGCAATGCCTCCATCACCGCCGGATAATTCACATCTCCAGCCAGCAGATCCACAAACCCGTGAAGTCCTCCCGCTTGACGGCGGTAATCCTTGAAATGCACCTTTTTGATCCGATGGCCGAGAATGCGAACCCACTGCTCCGGATAACCGTTCTGTACGACATTGCCCACATCGAGATACGAACCTATATATTCTGAATTAAACGAGTCAATGAAGGAACGCAGTTCTAGCGGTGACACCAGGAATTTGTTCCATACGTTCTCAATGCCAATGGATACGCCGGTACTTTCCGCATACGGCAGCAGGTGCGCAATCGCTTCCTGCGCCCGCTCGTAGGCGACTTCATAATCCGTCACTTCGCTGTCTGGAATAAAATCCACACCAACAGCACCTGGAATGACCAGAATGGTATCCACACCAAATGCCGCGGCAAGCTCGAGCTGCTTCTTACATACATCCAATGCTTTTGTACGGATCTCTGGACGAGCACTCGTCATCGGGTAATCCCAGTACAAACCGGTTGCAAGTCCCGCGATCTCAATCCCGGCCTCTTCGAGACGTCCCTGAATATCACGGACCTCCTGATCCGTGGCAGACAGACTCAGCTCGCCTTCTCCATTAAGCGATAGTTCAATCCCTTCAAAGCCAGCCTGCTTCGCCGTCTGAATACAATCCGAAATCGAGGCATCTCCTGGAAACGACCATATGTTAATCCCTTTTTTCATGTCAAACCCCTCCTTCAAAATATGGAACCCTGTTCTTCTGCAGTGCATGGCTATCCCAAACGAAAATGACCAAAACAGGCAGGCAAATGAAAGTTTACAGCCCCCGTAGGCTGCCATGCCTGATATTCCCGATCTCCCAGCACATTCTCATCAATACGGTAAACATTAACCCTCCAACATACCCCTTTAGCCAGGGGAGACCTGAAGTTACTGGCGGGAATATGGATCAAATACACACGATTGCCCTGCCGATCCACTTCTACAGCCGTTTGTAAACCCTCCACCTGCCAAGTTACATCTGCTTTCAATTCGGAACCCTCGCCGTTATTGTGAATGAGTGCATCAAATACCACGTTGTGCGGGCTGACCTCCAGTTCCATGTAGTTCCTGCCATCGCCTTGTTCATCAATGAACAGTTCAACCACATCCTGCTCATATAATGGCTGATCCCTTTCTGTGAAATCAGATACGACGTGATCATCCTGGCATACAAATCGAATATGCAGGAATTCGGGACTCCAGCCAAAACGGACTTCCGTGGATTGATGAGGTGGTCTGCCTGTCACCGTATCCACCAGTTCCACTGGGACACACTTTTCCCAATCCACAGCAGAAGGAAATCCATTCCGTGCAACTGAACGGAGTGGTTCGCAGCAATAACTCGTGCTCCGTTCCACAGGGAGAGAGCGCATTGTAATTCATCTCCTTTTTAGCATAATCCGTGATGTTGTCTCTCTCGTTTGAACATGTGATAATACATATATTATAAATAATTCATCCGATCATTTATTTAGGAGATAAAGAGATTTTTTGCACAATTCCGTTTAGTTTTAATTAAATCTGTTTGTGCCAATCTCATTGAAAAAGGAGATGGAATTTATGTCTCTCCAACCAGCGGTATATCCTCTGCAACGAACCGTCACTTACAAGGACTGGTCTCCCAACGTGCATTATGCTCAGTTCCAGAGCCTTCCTCCCGGCAAGCTGGCAAAGCGGCGTTTGTATGATTTTGAACTTCTGTACGTCTCTCAAGGTGAAGCTGCAACTTATATGAACGGTAAAAACCATACTCTGAAGGCGGGACAGTTGATTATGCTGCCATCCGGTGTCTATCACCAAAATGAGGTCGTATCCAGCCCGGAAGCTCGTTTTATCGGCATTCATTTTGATTTCTTCAATGAATTGACCATTCAGACCGAGGCGGATATGGTGGTTAACGAAGAAACGGTTCAGCCTCATAAATTCGCAGTGGAAGCGTGCGCTGAGGGCATGACGCCGTTATCCTCCAATCCGGTCTATACCCCTTCTCCAGCTGCCGTGCAGCTCATGGAACAACTGGTTCATGAATTCACCATGCGTCCACCGGGATATGAACTGGTATGTAAAGCTCTGATGCTGCAATTATTAACCCATCTGCTGCGTTCATCCTGGCGAAATACACCACGCCATGATTCGGTACACGGAGAGAAGCTGCTCGAACTCATGAAACGTATAGAGGTCGCCCCATCCGACCCGTGGACCAATTCGAGCATCGCCAAACAATTGAACCTGAGTGTGGATCACATGGCCAAATTATTCAAACAGATTGCGGGCATGCCACCCAACGAATATATTCAATCCATGCGCCTAAGCGAGGCACGCAAACTATTGCGGGAAACGGATCATTCCATTGAGGCTGTGGGTGTACAAAGCGGTTACCCGGACATTCACTATTTCAGCCGCATGTTCCGCAAATATGAGGGCATTTCGCCCCGGGAATATCGGAAGTTGTCCAGAATGCTGTAAAAGCGAATTCTATATGATAAAGTAGGTTAATTCACGGTTAGTCGTATTCAGCATTGATTTTTTTTCCAAAAAAGGTTATTTTATAGACAGCTTAGTGATAAGCAAGTTCCTGACACGAAGGGAGATGTTTTTAATGGCAACTACTTATATGGTGGTTTCGTCTTAAAACCGAATAGTAGGCATATGCGAAAAAAGCGGGAAAACGGCCGTATTATTTGGTATGCCATCCAAAGTAACCTTTCGTGAATATTGCTGTTTGCAGATACGATGAAGGTCGTATCTTTTTTTACGTCCTGATGCCGTGCGACAGCAGCTTCTTTAGAGGCTGCTTGTCCATGGCATTTTTGCGTCCAAAAAACAACATTAAAGGAGCTAACAAAAAACATGATGGATTTGAAAACCTATGGCTATACAGAAATAGATGCAATTCAAGGCGGATTATTGCCCGGCAGGGTGACGGAGCTTCGTCGAGAGCGCTTCACGGTCATGACTGAGCGTGGGGAAGTAACGGCAGTCCTCAAGGGAACTTTCTATCACGGCGCGGAAACACGCGTGGACTTTCCGTGCGTCGGTGATTTTGTCTTGCTGCACCACAACGAGAGCGGACATTCACTCATCGTTACGGTATTGCCCCGCCGCTCCAAGTTCTCACGCGCGGATTACTCAGGGCATGCCACAGGCTATGCCAAAACCGTGCTGGAACAAGTCGTCGCTACCAACTTTGACTATGTGTTTATCCTTTCTTCTCTGAATTCGGATTTCAACGTTACCCGCATCATGCGGTACCTGACACAAGCCAGGCAGGGCAAGCAAACGAAGAATAACGGAGGTTGGAAGCTATGAATATTAATCTCCAAACGCTGATCTATGCCTTGAGCCAACAGTTCAGGAAGGATATTATCTCGGCCGACTGCCAAACCATGCCGTTACAGGGTGGTACTGTGGGAAATGTGTACCTGGTAACCGGGATCGTCGAAACCGCGTGTGGCAAAAAAATGCCGTACGATATCGTACTTAAAATTCAGAAGAAATGGGAGCGTTATGGTGATCCGGGTTCATGGCGCCGGGAATATGATCTTTATGAGTCTGACTTGGGAGCGACGTTCTCAGATGCCTTACGTTGGCCAGCATGTTATCACGCCGAGATGAATACCGAAGAAGATGAATTCCAGCTATGGCTGGAATATATCGACGGTGTAACAGGTTTGGACTTGACCGGTGACATGTATGAACAGGCTTCGTTGGAGTTAGGACGCTTTCAAGGTAAACTGTATGCGAAACAGCCCACTGTACTGCAGAGCCTGACAAACCTGAGCCATGCGGATCTCATGAAGAATACGTATATGCATTACCGGTCATGGCCAATCGTCTACGATTATATTCGTTCGGAGGACTGTGAATTCCCGCAGCACGTACGGCAAATGCTTATCGACATCGATGAGCACGCGGACGAAATACTTGCCCGCATCGAAAGATTGCCCCTCGTGCTATGCCACCGGGACTTCTGGGTGACCAACTTGATCTACGCCGATGGAAAAATTGCGCTCATCGACTGGGATACATCGGGATGGGGCTACTTGGGCGAGGATCTCGCAAGCCTGATTGCGGATGAAGCGGATACCGATCATATGGTCGAATACTACCAGCGATGTGTCCCCGCGTATTACAAAGGCTTTTCGGAGTATGCAGATGTATCCCCTGTCGCCGATCATTGCGTCTACGAGCTGATCCTGCTCATATTCGGGTACAGGCTTGTGGAGGGGTATCTCCATGCAGAGGACGATGACCAGAAGGCGAAGCAAATCCATATACTCCAAAAAATTTATGAAATGAAGAATAGCACTGCCCAAGGTTGGATCTAAAAAAGAAACTCTGAAAACCCTTGAATGCAGGGGGACTTCGGCCCATAAGCTATCTCAAAACCCAGCTGCATTCGACAAAGCATCGGGTGGTTCATCTCGTTGACTTACCAACGATTCCTCTTTATAATTCGAACATCGAGAGCCAAGACGTTCCCCAGTCGGTTTTCGAATTTAAAGAAAAAGCATTCGAAAAGCGGTTGATTCAAAAACCGGTGAATGAAACCCCAGAATTGGAAGACGAATCAACGCTTCGCCATTTGGAAAGATTTCTATCAGCTTTCGAAGAATGGATTGGTCTTTAAACAAACTCAATAGTGAAAGATGTGAAGAAATGATGATTAAGCAGAAAGTATACTACGGTAAAGATATCGAGGTAATGTTTAATTCAGAGGTATGCATTCATTCGGGTATTTGCGTAAAAGGCCTGCCTGGTGTTTTTGATTTAAACAAGCGTCCTTGGATCAATCCAGATGCTGACACTACGGAGGCAATTGCCCGGCATATTGACACATGCCCAAGCGGAGCACTGACGTATAGACGCCTGGACGGTGAATTTTCAACAGAGAAAGAGGGATGAACATGCATGTGGTAGAACATGAAACCGCCAAAAAAAGATTTCTTATTCGAGATAACGGCAGCATTGCTGCGGTGATGACGTATGTAATCTCAAGTCCTGAACTTTACATTATTGATCATACCTTTGTCGAAAATGCTTACCGAGGGCAAGGGCTTGGCGATAAGCTTATCGAAGCTATGGTGGAATACGCGCGGGAAAACGGTATTAAGATTTTACCCTTATGCCCGTTTGCCAAGGGACGATTCGAACGTCTCTCCGAATACGCGGATGTTCTCAATAAATAATCACTAATAATATGGTTATGAAGATCATAATAGAGAAGAGCCTGGAGGGTTTCGTGATTTCGTCGTCCCCCTCAGGCTCTTCTCTTATTTGTCAATCGATTCCCGTATTTTCAGAAGAGAAAAAATATTAAACTGTGAATACGATCATCATTTCCTCTTATATCAATCGCACCAATTATTGTTTCCTCCTCTAAAATTGTAAAAAGTTGATACTTTTCTATATTCTCAGCTAATTTTTCATATGTTTCACAAGCTGAATTAGAATCAAAGTCTTCGTATTTTTCACTGTATTACTATTGTCTTCAGCTCGATCAAATCGTTTATAACGATATCAGCATGAGCAAGTTCATCACTTTGCGCAAAATCAAAATTACATCCTATGGAAACCAAACCGTTATCTTTAGCTGCATTTATATCCGAAAGGCGGTCTCCTACTACTGCTCCACTACTAATTCCATATTTTACAATTATACTTTGGACTAAGTCTGACTTGTTCAAAGATTCAATTTGTTGAATGCTAAAGGTCTCAGTAACCCAATTATCCAAATTATAGTAACCCACAATTGCATTTAAATATTCTTTTAAACCATTACTTGCTATGTAGATTGAACAATTATTCTCTTTTAAATGCGTAAAAATCTCCATTACATTTGGATATAAAGCGCCTTTCCCACATCTTATATTTTTTATTAACACTTCCAAAAAGTAAGCATCCGTCTCTTTTCTTACTTCATCAGAATGATTGGGTAATAATGCCTCCCAAACTTTTGGTAAAGGTACTCCCATAATTTCACGGTATTTCTCAATAGGCGTTACTGTATCCCATACTTTTAGTGACCTTAAACGATCAAAAGCTTCTTCGAGTGATACCTCTAATATTTTTCCTGTCTGAAATAGTGTTCCATCCATATCAAAAATTAGTGATTGCGACATAGCCTCGTCTCCCCTTTTCAAACTACAATATACCTTATTATACATATCTTAACGCAAACCATTGCACTACCCTGCCCGTTAGTTGAACAAAGGCAGCCGATCACTATGATCGGCTGCCTTCTTGTTTGAGCATCACACATTATTTGTTATTAATTTGATACGAATTTCGTTGAGCAATGAATCGCATGACGTTTTCAATCGTCGCTCTTTGGCTTGTTTCATCGCTTCTCTTACTTTTTCCAGTTCGGTATGCTTATTCGTGGGTCCCCACTTGTCCGATTCTTGAATATCATTCTCTCTACTTACATTATACCGTTATTTATATGTTTTTTATAGACTGTTTTTTTGGCGATTCCTACACTATACTGCTAAATACAAATCTAAAAAGAAGAGGTGCATCAGTATGGATGACCAAAAAAATGTCTTAGATAACGGACCTTTTTTTCATGGTACTAAAGCAGAACTGAAAATTGGAGATTTATTAGAACCGCAATACTTATCCAATTACCAAGATAAAAAATCTAACCACATTTACTTTACCGGAACATTAAATGCTGCCAAGTGGGGTGCGGAATTAGCAAAAACGAATGCAAAAGAAAGAATCTACATTGTAGAACCATTAGGAGATTTTGAAAATGATCCTAACTTAACGGATAAAAGATTTCCTGGCAACCCAACACGCTCATATAGATCTAAATCACCTCTAAAAATAGTAGCTGAATTAGCTTCATGGGAAAGACACTCCGATGAAGAGATCAATCATATGCTTACATCTTTAAAAAAATTAAGTGAAGAAGGAAAAAATGTGATCTACGATTAAATCTTAACCAAAGAGTTCCCTCTGTCCAACTCTGGACACGGGAACTCTTTGGTTGATAGCTATTCTATTTTGCCATTGGAAGACTGGCGGAATATACAGCGATACGGAACGATCATTTTGACAGCGACTTCATAATGATGATCCAGATAATCGAGCAGCTGTTTAACCGCGAACATGCCCATCTCCAGCTTGGGAACATGAATGGTCGATAACGGCGGAGAGGTGAATTCAGATATTTCAATATTATCCACCCCAAAAAAGGCGATATCCTCCGGAATGCGCAGACCCTGTTCGGTTGCAGCACGCATGGCTGCAATTGCCATCATGTCACTGGCTGCAAATATTGCGGTAGGTCTGTTTGCATTGTTGGTAAATGCCTGCTTGGTCAATTCATAACTCAGCGAAACATCCCATTTCACATCGATCACCCAGTCATCATCAACAGGTAATCCCGCATCATTCATTGCACGCCGATAACCAAGGAAACGTTTTTCCTCACGAAAATCATTCTTGTACTCCGCTCCGCCAATATAGGCAATAATACGATGCCCTTGCGCAATCAGATGATTCGTTGCCTCTCTGGCCGCCTCTTCACGGTCATAACCGACGACAGGGATGTCCGGGTCCGTGATATCTACACCTACTACGGTCCGTACATTGGCTTTGAGCCAGCGATAGGCTTCCGGGTCAATTCGCTCCACTACAATCATGCCATCAATCCGATGCTCCTTCACAAGGGACTGCAGCTGCACGATGTCCCCATCGTTCTCGATGCTGTACACAAATTCCAGACGCATGCCCGCTTCAGCAAGCTGCTTCTCGATCCCTTCCATAATGACTGAAAAATAAGGGCTATTGTATTTATTTTGCGGAATGGCAACCACACAGCCGATTGCATATGCCGTTTTGGGCTCCACCTTTTTCTTCTTGGCCGGTCGCTGCGAACGATAACCCAGCTCCTCAGCGGTATCCCAGATTTTTTTGCGGGTTTCATCGCTGACCGAGCGATTGACATCGTTCTTCATCACACGTGAAACGGTAGAGATCGATACACCTACCCGGTCTGCAATATCCTTCAATTTAGCCATGTGAAGTCCCCACCTTTTCTCTAAACATATATTTAAACCCCATTTGTATTGGGGCAATTTCATCCCTGCAAACACAAATTTGCGGCAAATATAATTCTATATTTCTACTCGCCAGAAGTCAATGAAATGGTGCACGGATGCGGTCTTTTATAAAATAATGGCGGCAGTCGGGGCGCTTGCTATCCCCTATACTGCCGCCAAATTATAATCCTTTAAAGAAAACGTATGAAGCTCTGCTCTGCCTCCTCTTTAACTACTTATTGCATCTTGGAGGCCAAATCCTTCAGTGCTGCGTTCAGATCACCGTCCCCGGCAAGTGGAAGTTTGAGCGATTGCTCACCATACGTCCAGACCAGATCGGTTTTCTTGGTCGTAAAGGGAGATACAATACCATACTGCTGTGCATCCAGGAAGATTTTATTATCTTCGCCTACAGTGGCAATATAAGCATCCGCTGCGGCTTTATTAGCCGGAATGGAATATCCCTGCTTCGCGAGTTCAGTCTGTCCTTCCGGACCGGCAAGCCAGGCCAACAGCTTGTAAGCCGCCTCTTCATGCTTGGTATTGGAGCTGATGGCCAGACCTGCTGGCTGAACGACGGTCTGGTTGGTTTTGAATTTTGGCAAATAGGAGATGCCGTACTCCACGCCAGCCTCCTGGTAGTTGGTTGTATTCCAGCTGCCACCCGGATTCATGGCTACCTTGGATGTAGTAATTGCAAGATTCACCTGTCCACCCAAACCTTCAATCTGTGCAGGTGTGGTGTTAATCTTTTTATTTTTGGTCAAATCGATAAAATAGTTCAGCACTTCCATCGCTTCAGGTGTCTCAAGGGCAAGGGAACCATCGTCGTTCACCAGCTTGGCGCCGTTGGACCATAGCTCCGGTTCCAGGAACCAATCCATCGTTGATCCCGGTGAAATGGACAAGCCCCACTGCACAATGTTCTCGGCATCAAAACCCGCTTCGTCAGCGCTTTTCCCGTTTTTATCCAGCGTCATCTTGGTTGCAATGTCGGTAATTTCATCCCAGGTTGGTTCAAGCGATGGAACCGGGGCGTTATGAGGATTGGTTGCTGCGTTCTCAAAGATCGCTTTGTTGTAATACCATACGATGACGTTGGCATCGATGGGCAAGGATACTTGTTTGCCCTGATATTGGTGAAGGCCCAGCAGACTTTTGTCCACATTATTCAGATCAAACTGATTTTCCGCCAGCAAGCCGTCCAATTCCTTGAAAATGCCAAGCTCGGCGTATTTCTCCACATATGCATAACTCGTTTTGAATACGTCCGGGAGTGTGCCCCCAGCTGCATTTGCTGTGAGTCCATCCCAGTAGCTGCCCCAATCCTTGCCTTCCAGTTTCACCTTAATATCGGTATTGGCCTTCATGAACTGATCCAACAGTTCCTGTGTACGATGAAGCTCTTCCGCCGTCCCCCACTGGGAGTATGTGATCGTTACAGGTTCGCTCTGGCTGCTGCCGGAACCAGAAGAGTCGGCGTTTTCGGACGATCCTCCATTTCCACATCCACTGATCACCACCATTGTCGCAAGTACAAGTGCCCATACATTGAATAGCCGCTTACTCTTCGCTCTCATATACACAGCTCCCCTTTATGTCATGTCATATCAAAAAGTCAAAAAAGTTCTATCCACCCGAAAACCGGAAAGCGAGGCAGCCATTCTACCCTTTGGTGCCCGTAAGCACCACCCCCTCAACGATATAACGTTGTGCAAACATATACAGCAGTCCAATAGGTACAATACTGATAAATGCACCCGCAGCGAGCGCCGGCAAATCCTGGCTCGTCTGACCAATCAGCAGCTGCAAGCCCACGCTCAGCGTGAACATTTCTGCGTTTTTGATATACAGGAACGGCCCCAGAAAATCGAGCCAGGAGTTCACAAAGGCAAAAATAATGGTTGTCATAATAATGGGTTTGGACAGCGGCATAATGACCCGTGCATATACCGTCCAGCGATTGCCGCCGTCGAGATATGTAGCCTCGTCCAGCTCCTGGGGAATGGTCATGAAAAACTGTCGGAACAGGAAGATATAATAGGCGCCTCCGAGCCAGGCTGGCACAATGAGCGGCAACCAGGTATCAATCCAGTTCAACTTGGAAAAAAGGACGTACGAGGGAATCATCATAATGGATGGAGGAATCATTAAGGTAACAAGCACGACCGGGAACAGAATATTCCGATATTTGGTTGCAAAACGGGAGAAACCGTAAGCGACAAGTGAACTGGACACCACCGCTCCCGCCGCAACAAAAAAGGAAATGATAAACGAATTCTGAATCCACTGCCACATCATCGGCTGTACGGCGAACAATCGTTCAAAGGCTTCCAGACTGAATGTGTCCGGCAGGATGGTTGGAGGTACCTTGTAGGTCTCCGCTTTGGTTTTCAGCATGGTCGAGAGCATCCATACCAGAGGCCCTGCAAACAGCATTAACGCTGCGATCAGCAATGTATATTGAGACGCTTTTACCGCTATTTTTCGGCTGTTCATGTAACTCTCCTCCTATCGTTCTCCCTCGTAATACACAAAGCGGTTCGATACTTTCATCAGGATCAGGGTGACAAGCGAGATCACGGCGAACAGGAAAATCGACTGCGTCATCGCCATACTGAATTTCAGATCGGTAAAGGCCGATTTATAAATATTGTAGACAAACGTATAAGCAGAGTAGTTCGGCCCCCCCTTAGATAGCAGCAGCGCTTCCGTAAACATCTGAAAGTTATACATCGTCTGAATAATGATGACAAACAGAATGGACGGACTGATCATCGGCAGCGTAATTTGGAAAAATCGACGAATCCCGCTTGCACCGTCAATCGCAGCAGCTTCGTACAAATGTCGGGGTACATTTTTCAGTGCAGCCAGAAAGATCAGCACGCCGCTGCCGGAGATCCAGACCTGGAGCATGATGATGACTGGCTTAATTGTATGTTCGCCGCCAATCCAATCCACTTTGCTTATACCGAGCGCGCCAAGTCCGGCATTCAGGATGCCGAATTCGGAGTTGAATACGAGCCGCCAGATAATGACCGTTGCCACAATGGGCACCAGGGTCGGCAAATAGAAGAAGGTGCGGAACAACGCAATGCCTTTGACATTAAAATTAAGCAGCATCGCCAAACCGAGCATGCCCGCTGTAACGATCGGAACACCGAATACAACGAAAAACATCGTGTTCATCAAACTTTTCAAAAAGATGGGATCGTCCATCATGTGTGTAAAATTATCAATGCCGACAAAGTTGAAGTTGGTTGCTCCCGGGAGCCTCGCATCTGTAAAAGCGTAGAAGACCGAGGTCCCGAAAGGAAAAAGGAAAAAGGTAATAAATCCGATGATCCAAGGCAAAATGAAGAGAAAAAACAGCAGCGTGTCATATTTTCTCAATCTGTTCATGATGACACCCCTCAGCCTGAAATTTCTTCTAAATAGACGTACCGTTCTTCCACAATGGATTTCTCTGCCGCCAGGGCAATAAGCAACGCGTTACGACCAACCTGCGCACTCGCAAAAGGCTGTCTGCCTTCCTGTACACATTTCAGAAAATCAATACGCTGGGTCTGTCCTCCGGTATGTCCACCCATGATTGAATCCGACGACACATCAATGTCCAGGTGGTCCTTCGTCCAGTCCTGCCCGCCAACGATATCAATCGTCTTGTCATTCCGTGCCACCATCTGACCGCCATTCTCTCCGATCAGGCCAATCTCAAGCCCTTCTCCCATCAGATTGCGCGGTTTCAAATACATGCACAGGCCCAGATTGGCTTTGCTGCCGTTATCATAATCAATGGTGATAAAGGCGTGATCGACGATGGAGGTGTCCGAAATTTCTTTCGTCGGATAGTGACTGTATGAATTTTGAATTTGATTGGGCTCCCCTTGTTTCATGACATGCTGACCTCCAGAGGCAAACACGCGGACAGGCTTTGCCTGGATCATCCAGTTGAAAATGTCGAAGTGATGACAATCCTTTTCTACAATCGCTCCCCCAGACTTGGTCTTGTCATAGAACCAATCTGCAGGTGGGAACGGATCGCGGAACTCCTTGCACCACATCAATTTCACGTCGCCAAGTCGTCCGTTCTCCAACTCCTTTTCCATCCGGCGATACAGATTTGAATACCGATAGACCAGTCCAATCTGTAAAATTCGTCCCGAGGCTTCCGCAGCTTCTATAATGGCATCACAGTCCTCAATGGTATGGGCGACAGGCTTTTCCAGAAATACATGCTTGCCCGCCTCCAGAAAAGCGACTGCCACTTCACGATGCAAATAGTTCGGTACACTGATGACCACCGCATCCAAATCTTCCTTGGCAAGCAGCTCACGATAATCGCTTACTATGGCGGGGTTACTGTTCTTAAGTTCAACCAGCGTACGTGCCACATTGGCCTCATTCATATCACAGATATAACGAACCTCACACTCTTCGAGCAAATCAAAACCAATGCAATGATGTGACCCCATGTCTCCTACACCGATAAAAGCCATTTTTATCTTCCCCATGCTTACACTCTCCGTTGCTCGTAAATTTGCGGCAAATGCCATCAAGCCAATTTGATGTTAAGAAATCTAACAGGATTGCGACTATGTAACGATAGTAAAATAGTTTTGATTGGTTGTCAATTGATTTTGGCTAAATTTTTAAACATTTTGCGGCAATAGTTTCGTGGTGTTATTTGTATACCACTAAACAGTATAACTCTTTATTCATCATAAATTAAGCGTTTACATTTTTATTTTATTATCATATAATTTAATGTGAATCCAATTATATTTGCGGCAAATTTAACTTGTTAACTAAATTGAATTATATTCAATCTTCAATGATATACCTCTATTTTCAATAGAAAAACAAATAAATTATGGAAAAAAATCTGTTGAATCTCCTTTTCCTGTCCCCTATAATGCAATTTAGACGCGGAACTCAAGAACTAAAAGCACATTTTATATTTGCCGCAAACCAAAGTATGATCGTTTTCAGCTGCTTATCCTCTATTTACTACCATGACTCTTACATAAAACGTCATTATCCTGCCACTTTGGCGGCTCAGAAAGGAGTTGAACTTTCCTAACTCTCCCTCATGAAGACATGTAGGGGCAAGGCAGAACGAGTACTCATTCAAAAATCCATTATTCAGGAGGTATACCATGACAAGATTATTTGATCAAAGCAAACGGAGTCTTGGACTGTTTTTGGCTTTTATCCTCATGATTACCCTGCTCTTGCCTGCGGGAGCTTTGCCAAAGGCCTCTGCTGCGACCATTACCATTGATGGCAATGTCAGCGATTGGAGCAGCGTTAGTGCTCTCACCACCAATAGTGGCTCTGCCCAGACGCTCAAAGTGACCAATGATGGAACCAACCTCTATCTGCTTATTCAAGGCTCTGGTCTGAGTACAACGATGGGGAATTTCTGGATCAATACCGATAACAATACTTCAACCGGTTACCAGGCTGCGGGCTGGGGAGCTACAGGTGTGGAGTGGCTGCTTGAAAATACAGGATTATACCGCTATGGCGGTAGCGGAACCGATTGGAGCTGGAATTTCAACAGCACGTTAACCAGCTCCCAATTCTATCGCAGCTCTTCCGCCATTGAGGTTGCGATTCCTCTCTCTACCTTGCAAATCAGTGCAGGCAGCACGGTACGGGTCGGGTATATCGACAACAGCTCGGATACGTCGAGACTGCCCGCGGCGGGACAAACGCTGCCCGCTTACCTTTTGACTTCGGCTGGATCGGGTGGAGGTACAGGGAACAATACTGTGGTGAATCCCGTAGAGCTGGACAGCCCACTCAACAATCCATTCAAAGGCTGGGCGCCTTCGGCCAAGAGCACAACATATGCACAGCCACACAGGCTCGTATATGCCGGTGTGACCTGGAAAGAGCTTGAGTCCATCAAAGGTACGTACGATTTTAGCGCAATTGAAGCTGCCAACAATTTTGCCTACTGGAAAAGCAAAGGGGTTAAAGTGGTGTTTCGCTTCATTCTGGACAGCCCAACTGGACAGGCTCACCGGGATATTCCAGACTGGCTCTACAATGACATGATTGCCCGTGGAGAATCTCCCGGAACAGTTTACAACGATACAACCGGGGGCATGGGCACAGGCAACAACATGGGCTTCTCCCCCAACTACAACTCCACCTATCTGCAAGAAAGGCACAAATTAGCCATCGATGCCATTGCGGCAAGGTACAACACTAATGATCGTCCGGTCGCCTTTGTCCAGATCGGTTCCCTCGGACACTGGGGCGAGTTCCATACCTGGCCTTATGTCGGACCGAATGGCGAGACCAACTACACAGGCGCTTTCCCTACAAATGACATATCGAACAAGTACGTACAGCATTATATCGATGCCTTTGCCGGTAAAGAGGACAAGATGCAGGTTCTGATCCGGCGCAGTATTGCCCTCGCCAAAACCAATAATAAAGGCATGGTCATGGGCATGTTCAATGATGTATTTGGACATAAAGAAAGCTTCGATGCAGATTGGGGCTGGTACACAGGCACCCAGAATGGTTATTGGGATGACATCGGCCAGCAGCAGCCTGCACATGCGAACTTCTGGGAGACACGAATTTCCGGTGGAGAATTTTACGGTGGAGCTTCCGGCATGCTTGCGGCATTGACCAGCGGCAGCGGATTTACGGAAACGTTGCGTCAAACGGAGCTGAGCAAGCCGAGCTGGCTGGGACCGAACTCCCCTGCCTCGCTTCCTTTGAATCATGCACTACAGGCCAACATCGATGCACTCAAGAAACGAATGGGTTACCACTTTGTCGTGAAAGAAATCTCGCATCCATCCACCATTAACGGAAGTACATTTACAACAACGATTAAGGTAGAAAATAAGGGCGTACAGCACTTCCCATTTGCGTGGCCGGTTGAAATTCAACTGCGCAGTGGCAATACAGTGGTCGCCAAGAAAACAACAACTGTTAATCTAACCACGTGGAAAACGGGCACCTACACCCTGACCGACTCCATTCCAGTCTCCGGTCTTGCCGCAGGAACCTATGATATCGCGATTGCGATCATCGATCCGGAAACGAATAAACCCGGCGTGGACTTTGCCAATACAAACAAATTGACCGACGGCTCATTCAAGCTGAGCAGTGTGACGAAGTAATTCTCAGTTACTTCTCATGTTCAGCGAATATGTGAAGAGGCAAAAAGCAGGAATGAAAGGCATAATACTCATTATGCCCTCCGTTCCTGCTCTCCTTTTTCCAGCTGAGCAACAGAGAAAATCCTCTCGCTGATTCTCTGCCAGCGATAGCCCGAACCACCCATTATAACCTACAAAAAAAGCATGGCCGCCATAGTTCTTCGGCCATGCTCTTTCTGTTACTGTGCCTTGTTCCGCAGCTGGCTGTAATACAGTTCTCTGTAGAAGCCGCCTTGTTCCAGCAATGCGTCATGCGAACCCTGCTCCATGAGCTGACCATCCTTCAGTACAAGAATTCGATCGGCTTGGCGGATCGTGTTCAGCCTGTGGGCGATGACAAAGCTGGTGCGGCCTTGCATCAGACGTTGTAACCCTTCCTGGATTTTGATCTCCGTGACGGTATCGATACTGCTAGTTGCTTCATCCAACACGAGAATGGACGGGTCAGCCAAAATTGCCCGGGCAATCGCAAGCAGCTGCTTCTGTCCTTGACTGATACCACTTCCGTCGGCCTGAAGCACTTTGTCGTATCCGTCCTTCATCCGCACGATGAACGAATGCGCATTCGCCAGCCTTGAAGCAGCCTCCACCTCTTCGTTGGTCGCATCCAGACGGCCGAAACGGATATTTTCCCGAATCGTGCCCTGGAACAGGAAGGAATCCTGAAGAACAAATGCCATATGGGAGCGCAAATTCTCACGTCGAATAGTGGTAATGTCACGTCCATCCACCGTTATCGTGCCGTCTGTAGCATCGTAGAAACGAGATAACAGCTGAATCAACGTTGTTTTCCCTGCCCCAGTCGGGCCTACCAAGGCAATCATCTCACCCGGTTTAGCTTCAAAGTTGATTTCATGCAAAATATTACGCCCTTCATCGTATCCAAAGGACACCTTGTCGAAGCGAACGGCTCCCTCCACTTTGTCCAATGACACCGCTGCGCCTTCATCCTTCGCTTCCTCATCCTCATCCAGCACTTCGAACACCCGCTCTGCCCCGGCAATTGCAGACAGCAACGTATTCCACTGGTTTGCCAGATCGTTAAGCGGACGTGTGAACTGACGAGCGTATTCCACAAAGATGATAATCACCCCGACTGTAACCGAACCCTGAATCGCCAGAATTCCACCGATGCCTGCAACAATTGCAAAGCTCAGATTGTTCAGACCATTCATCAGCTTGGGAATAAAGCCGGAGATCGTCTGCGCCCAGAAACCGGACAACCGGATGTTCGTATTTCGTTCCTCAAACCCGCGAATGACCCGCTCTTCCTGGGAGAATGCCTTGATAATCTTCTGCCCGGACAATGTTTCCTCAATGTACCCATTAAGTTCGCCCAGATTGCGCTGACGTTGCTTGAACAACGGCCCGGTTCTGCGTGTAATCCAGCGCATACCAATAGCCATCAGCGGTACTACGATAAATGTAAGCAAGGTGAGCAATGGACTTAGCCAGAGCATCACGCCAAACGTTCCAAGCAAGGTTAATATACTGGAAAAAATCTGTATGGCTGAGCTGTTCAGCGTACCGCTGACATTCTCGATGTCATTCGTAACCCGGCTCATAATCTCACCCTGCTGACGCTTGCCGAAGAATGGAATCGGCAGTTTGTGCAGATGAGCGAACAGATCATACCGCATGCGGAACACGGTCTCCTGTGCAATTTCGATCATCCATATATTTTGCAGCCATGATGTCAGGGAGAACAGAACATAGACTGCCACCAGACCCAATAAAAATGTCGTCCAGCTGGAACTCGTTGCTTCTCCATCAATGAATTTATCCACAGCCACACCGACCATATAAGGTCCAAGCAAAGCGAGTGCGGAACTGGCAAATACCATTAACAGCACCATAGCCAGCTTGACCTTGCGACGTGCCAGATACGTCCAGATCCGGCCTAACGTACCAGACCAATTCTTCGCCCGTGCTTTAGGCTTGCGTCCTCCACCCGTCTTCAGCGTCTCGGGATCAATCGACGGTGGGGGCTGACGGAAAGGTTCAGTGAATGCTTTGAACATGTGGTGTACCCTCCCCGTATTGTGATTCATAGATTCGGCGATACAGCTCGGAGGAATCCATCAAATCCTCATGTTTCCCCTGACCAATCAGACGCCCATCGTCCAGCAGCAGAATCAGATCCGCAGAGGTGGTTGAACTGATCTTCTGCGTAATAATGAACGTTGTACAGGACAGTTCTTCCAGCGCATCAAGCAGCCTTGCTTCTGTCGCCACGTCGAGTGCACTTGTACTGTCATCCAGTATCAAAATACTCGGACGACGTATCAATGCACGGGCAATCGAGAGCCGCTGCTTCTGTCCACCCGACAGATTGACTCCCCGCTGACCCAGCTGTGTATCGTAGCCATTTGGCAACTTCTCAATGGTCTCGTGAATCTGGGCACGCCGCGCTGCTTCCTTAATCTCTTCGAGCGTTGCGTCCTCCCGACCCCAGGCGATGTTATCTCTTACCGATCCGGTAAAGAGAACCACTTCCTGCGGTACATAACCGATAGCTCCACGCAGTGAAGCAATATCCAGGCGAGCTGCGTCTTTGCCATCAATACGAACCTTGCCCTGATCTTCGGTATAAAGTCTTGGAATGAGCTGAACCAGTGAGGATTTCCCCGAACCTGTCGCTCCCATGATGGCGATACGTTCTCCTCGGTTCGCCGAGAACGTAATATCTTCCAGGACAGTAATTTCACTATTGGGATAGCTGAATCCCACACCCCGAAAATCAACTGCACCCTGGATAACAGGATTTCCTTTCCCAGCTTGTACGGAACGATCTGGTTCTAAAGAAAGACTTGGCTGCTCTGTTGATTGCTTTGTTTTCTGTCCTGTTTGTTCGGCTTTCCCTCCCCCTTCACCTTGTGCCATTTCCGATACATCCTCCGTATCGAAAACCTCATTAAGCCGCTGTGCTGAAGCACTCGCTCTGGAGAAGGTTACCAGAATCCAGGACAGTGCAGACATGGCACCAATGGTCCGAAGCAGATAGTTAATGACTGCAACGACTTCACCCACGGTTGCATTTCCGGTAGTGATATCACGTCGTCCGAACCACAGTACGGCGATGATACAACCATTCATCATGAGCAGCATGAATGGCATCGTTGTCTCCGTCAGGCGCAGCGCGGAGATCGTGCCTTTCATCAGTTTGCCGCTGTATGTGGCAAAGCGTTCAATCTCATGGCCCATCCGTACGAAGACACGGATCAGCCGAATGCCTGTCAGATTTTCCTGGATGACTCCGTTCACGGCATCCAGTCTGCGCTGCACATTGCGAAACAGCAGCGCCGCCTTTTTGATCATCCAGACGACAACCACAAGTAATACAGGCACCATCACCACGAGCAGCAGACCCAGCCTCGGATTTACCACAACCGCCATGATCATGCTGCCAATCACTACGAGCGGCACACGCGTCATGAATCGCAGACTCATAAAGATCGTATCCTGCACCTGTGTAACGTCCCCGGTCAATCGGGTAATCAGGGAAGATGTAGAAAAACGGTTAAAGACGGCATAAGAGAGCGCTTGCACTTTGTCATACAGCTTCTCCCGCAAATCGTACCCGAAGCCAAGACTTGCATGGGACGCAAAAAACGAGCTTGCAATTCCCGCGGCAAACGCCACGACGGCACTGCCCACGAGCACCCCACCCCATAGCCAAACTACCGATAGATCTCCTTGCTGGATACCGTTATCAATGATCTTCGAGATCAGATAGGGTTGCGCCAATTCGACCGTCAATTCAATCAGCATCATGACCAGTGCTGCGATGGCGGCGACTCGATACTTCTTCAAGTAGTACAACAGCTTGATCATTACCATTCCTCCGGCCCGGAGCGCTTGTTACCGTGACTCATTTTTTTGTGTCCACGCAGCCAGCTCCGTTAGTCTCATTCCATCATTCTATGTAAAATTTCACGTATCCAATACGCTTATTATATCGCATTTTGCATCATCAAATCGTTAATATCTTACTTTCCTTCTCATTATTAACCTGAAATGGACATGGGAACATCGATCTATGATAAAAAAAACGGAGCAGCGTGCCTAAATCAGGACTGCAAATGGGTACAATACGTATTGCCCCTTAGTAATGCATTATTTTGTTATGTTTGGCAACTCTATTAACCAACGTGGATATTCTGGAAATGGAGGCCTTGTGATGCCACAATTCATCCTGAACCATTTACCTAAATGGGGAGTGCTAATGGAAGTCTTTTTTCTTTCGGCTGTTCCACTGCTCATTCTACTCACCATCAGACAGATTAAAATATTTGATGGGGCTTATAGCCAAAGAAAACAAAAATTAGAGGAAATACAACGGGAAGACCAACGTGGACTCGACTCGGGCGATACGCGGACAGCATCAGATGAGGAAATACTTTCTTATACGGATGACTATCAACTTAACCTGGACAAATTCAGGAAAACTGCTCTGGATATGGATGATGTCAACGAGAGAACGATCTTTCTCCAAAATTTGAAAGCCAGAGGCATCTTGTTTTTTGTGGACGGCCTTACCGACAAACCGGGACTCGACCAGAATATATTAAAGCCGCTTCTGGACTGGGCAAGTAAGCCCTTAACAGATGAACATATTAGAAATGAAAAGCTAGAGGATTACCTTGTGCAACAAGTCTTGTTGATTTCGGAGACCGAGTGGATCGTCGATGTCCATCAAGCATTACGAAAAGTCCTGTTCGGTTCTACCATGCTGTTAGTTGAAGGCATGCCAGGTGCCCTGCTGTTGGGAAGCTCTCGCGGCCAGACCCGTTCTGTAGAGGAACCCATCTCAGAAGCCGTTCTTCGCGGACCAAGAATCGGCTTCACCGAAACGTTAAGCGACAATACGGCCATGTTGCGCAGACACGGAGAAAATAAAAGCCTTGCCATGACGTCCTATCAAGTCGGTAAGCGGGTGCAAAAAAAGTTGATGGTTATATATTTCAAGGATATTGCCAATGAAGAGTTGGTGGCAGAGGTCAAACGGCGTATAAGAACCATTGATGTGGATGAAGTATTGGAGAACGGTTATGTGGAACAGCTCATCGAGGACAATTTTTTGAGTCCATTTGCCCAAATACAAAATACAGAACGCCCTGACCGGGTTATGAGTTCCTTGCTGGAAGGTCGAGTAGCCATATTGTTGGATGGTTCTTCCTATGCGCTGTTAATGCCCGTCACCTATGCCATGATGTTACAATCCCCGGAGGATTATTATGAACGCTGGCTTCCTAGCTCGCTGATCCGCATTCTTCGTTTTGTCTGCACGTTCATTTCCCTTTTCGCTCCTTCCCTGTACATTTCATTTATTTCGTTTCATCCCGGCCTGATTCCAACCAAATTGGTTGTTTCCATCATCGCCACAAGGAAAGGCGTTCCCTTTTCGACACTCATTGAGGCGCTGATCATGGAAATCGCCATTGAAGTATTGCGCGAAGCAGGACTGCGACTTCCTAAACCTATCGGTCCCGCCATGGGAATCGTAGGTGGACTGATCATTGGACAGGCTGCGGTAAATGCAGGAATCGTCAGTCCCATTTTGGTCATTGTCGTTGCCGTGACAGCCATCTGTTCCTTTGCGACGCCAATGTACAGCGCAGGGTTATCCATGCGCCTGCTGCGTTTTCCAATTATGTTTAGCGCTGCGATGTTCGGATTGTATGGTGTAATCATGTCTTTTCTCTTCCTGACCGTCCATATGCTCAAGCTGAAAAGCTTCGGCATTTCTTATGTCAATCTGGCCGTTCCCCAGTCCTTGAAAGACTGGAAAGACTATGTAATCCGTGTACCTCTGCAATTCATGAAATATCGTCCCGAGGTGCTCAAGCCCAAGGAATCCAAACGCAAAGATTAGATGGAAAGGAGCATTCCTGATGTCAGCCGGAATTCCTGAAACGAAACAGTTAACCACGTTACAGACGCTAGCGCTTATTCTTTGTTTCATGATTGGAGCGGAATTGTTTACCCTGCCAAGGGAGATAATTAGCAAAGTAAACACTGCCGACGCATGGATATCGGTTGTTCTGGGGGGCATATTCAGCTTCTGCACAGCCTGGATCATTATCTTGCTCGGCCAGCGATATCCGCATTTCACCTTCTATGAATACGTACAACAAATCACTGGTAAGCTTATCGGAAAATGCATCGGACTTGTTGTCGTTCTTTATTACATTCATCTTGCCAGTTATGAGTTAAGGTCTATGGAAGAAATGGCTTCCTTCTATCTTCTGGAGGGCACACCAGGATGGGCTATATTGGCTTGCTTTGTCTGGATATCTCTGTACTTGTGCATGGAGGGTATCAGCACAATCGGGAAATTATGCCAGATTATTATTCCCATATCCATAACCGTTCTTATTCTTATCTGTTTTTTGGGGTCTACCGCTTTCGATATGAATAATCTTCGTCCCCTCGTTGCCAAGGGATGGACACCGATCATGAAAGGCATTCCATCCACTACACTCGCCTTCAGCGGAAGCGAATGTTTCCTGTTCATATTGAGTCAGATGCAGGCTCCCAAAAAAGCAGCTAAAGTCATGAGCTGGGGAATCGGCCTTGCCGTTATCTTTTATACGTCAGCCGTAATCATCTGTATTGGGGTATTTTCCCTGGACGGGGTTTTGACGCGCACCTGGCCGTTCTTCGATCTTGCCCGCAGCGTGGAATTCGAAGACCTCCTGCTGGAACGATTCGAATCCCTGCTCTTGGCGATCTGGATATTACAGATTTTTTCTATATTCACAATTATTTTCTACTCTGCAGCCTTAGGCGTTTCCCAAATTTTCAATTTATCCTACAGGATAAGCATGTTTCTGATTTTGCCGTTCATTTGTCTCATTTCCCAGTTGCCTAAAGACATCAACGAAGTTTTTGCTCTGGGAGCATACATGGGTAAGGCCAATCTGGTCTTGTTCTCATGCTTGCCTGTGCTGTTGCTTCTCATTTCACGTTGGCGGGTGAATTCTCCATGAAGAGTTGGAAGCGTTGCTTGAGATACACCTGCATGATTACATGTTGCTTCCTGCTTGCTGGCTGCTGGAGCAGTTCCCCCATTGAGGAGAGGAATTTGGAAGCAGGCATTGCGTTGGATGCCGAACCTCAGAAAACGGAGACGTCGGTCCGAGAAACCCGGCAACAACATCCGAAATATCAGATTCGAAGAACTGTTCAGTTTGTTCTTCCGGAAGAGGGAAGCAGTTCAGGCTCTCCTTCACAGGGAAACAAGTTTTATAATGAAGAAGAGCTTGGCGATTCAATCATGGAAATGACAAGAGAATCCTATCTCAGCAATCAGTCTCCGGCAGGATTTCACCTTAAAACCATTATCATTAGTTCGGAATTACTTCAAAAAGTCCCCCTTCAGGAACTATTGGATTTTTATTTGGCGGATAACGACATTCGACTGAGTATTCTGCTCTTAACAAGCACCGGTACAGCAAGCGATGTGTTCAAGGAAATGAGCTCGGGGAAAACGCCCGCCTTCATGCTGAAAGATCTTTTTGACAACCGCAGCCACACCAATCGTCTTGTCAAGCCCGTAACTCTCGCCAAAGTGATCGGACCGCTAAAATCGAGATCCAGCTTCGTGTTACCCAACGTCATCAGGATTAGGGATGGAATCACACTATTTGGTGCAGGGGTTATCAGGGGGAACACGCAAAAATATGCAGGATATCTGAGTAAAATGGATGTAGAAGGATTGCAATGGATTACAGGAGATTTGACAGGTGGGATTGTAAAAGGTACCGATTCCCGTTCGCAACGGGATTTCGTCTATGAGATCAAATCGGCAAAAAGTAATATTCAGGCTCACGTTAATAAAAACGACATTTCGTTCCATGTGAAGATTTCATCCGTGGGTCGCCTTTCTGAAAGCTTTGTTTCTGATGCAAATAAAATGAAGGATCAGACACTGCACGAAGAAGCAGATGCTGTTCAGGACAAGATCAAGGAGCTGGCACAGCAAACGGTATCCAAGATGAAAAAAATGCGGGTGGAGGTAGCACATATGGGCCAAGCCTTGCGAATTCAACACCCCGATATGTGGGAGCAAGTGAAGGACCATTGGGATCAAGTCTTTGCAACCGTACCCGTGACCTTTGAGGTGAAGGTGGACATTGAAGATTTCGGAGCCTCTACGATGACCACGAATTAATAATGCCCTCCAAAATCAATGGGCTTATATGAAGCTCAAGTTCAAATATAAAAAACGCACACTGCAAAAGTGTGCGCTATTTCTCCTCCTACTGCAGCATCGTGTCCCGTTCAATATACACGTGATATCGTTCGTGAAACACATTCGCAAGTGGAATGAACAACAAATCATCCTCGGCATAGCGGAAAGCGAACCCATGCGGCCCGGTTTCCTTGGTGAAACTTTCCTGAAGGGCATCTTCGCGCAGCTGAAGCCGCAAATAGTCACTTTCTTCAGAGAGCGCAGCCAAAATGTACGGCCCATACGCAAGAGACACCAGTTCCTTCCGATCCGGCGCCGTTTCCACGCGGAGCCTGCAGTCGAAGAAAAGCTTGATCTCGTCTCCATCCTGCCAATCCCGTCTGATGCACATATACCCTTCAGGGTCGTTAGCCATGTCGGCTGGCTGGCCGTTGATCTCCATTCCGCAATCCGGCCCGGCCCAGTAAGGACGACGAATCTTCAATGTAAAAGCCCCTGTCCCCTCCACCCGCAGCGTCACTTTACCTGGATCGTATCGCTCCGCGTCCAGCGCCAGCTTCACCTGCCGTTCCCGCCAATGGAGGGTCGAAGGGATCAACAAATTAACATATAGCGCGGATTCATCGTAATGATAAATCGCCTCCGAATATTTAAAATGGTTCTCCAATCCGGTGCCATGGCAGCAGGTATTCCCCGCTACGTCAAAAGACTTTGTCCTGCCGGGTGCCAACGGCATGAAATACGTGCTGCCTCCCGTCGGTTGATGATCGCAGGAGGCCAAAATGTGATTAAACATCGTACGCTCGTAATAATCCATATATTCCGTTGCCGGATGATACACAAACAATTCCTTCGTCAATTTCAGCATGTTGTACGAGGCGCAAGTTTCCGCGGTTCTATCGCTGAGACACTCTCCAATTCTGTCTGGCTGCCGGAACATTTCGCCTTCTCCCGTGCCGCCGATCGAA
Source organism: Paenibacillus sp. JNUCC-31 (assembly GCF_014844075.1). Lineage (NCBI taxonomy): Bacteria > Bacillati > Bacillota > Bacilli > Caryophanales > Paenibacillaceae > Paenibacillus > Paenibacillus sp. JNUCC31. The sequence goes on along the minus strand of NZ_CP062165.1, from coordinate 4,652,519 downwards.
TAGATATGCGAACTCGTAACGGCCTGCCAAAAAAAACGGGACATGTCGTAATACACCTTCTCCCCGGTAGCCTGGAATATTTTCAGGGCGCCGATGACCTGAGGGATATGCTGGTTGGCATGGAGGCCGCCAAGGGCATCAATACCCGCGCGCAGCGGGACAAACAGACGATCGTTTTCAAACAGGTTGGCCGCCGCCAGATGTTCGGGCTTATGCGTCATGGAGTATAACTCGGCAAGCGATTCGTTCATGCCGCCAAATTCGCCGGCGATGTACATGCTCCACATGGTTTTGAGCACGCGGTTAGGGAGCCTGTTCAAACGATGATACACCCAGTCGCCAAGCTGATCGGCGATCGTCAGCGCCGTACGAATTCCCAAATGGCGGTAGCAGTCCAGCAACCCGGCAAAGATCTTGTGCAGGGTGTAGTAAGGAGCCCATATTTCCGGATAGCGGGTAAACTTCTCCAACTGGTCAAATTGTTCCTCTGTGTAACCGCTGAGGAAGCCGGCATGAATTCCGGATTGGCCTGCAAAAGCCTGCTGGCATTCTTCCAGCGAAGCGATCATGTACTCTGCCTTCCGCTTGATGTCCTCATCCCCCGAAGTCGCATAGCACAATGCCAGCGCGGACAGATAGTGCCCGGTCGTATGCCCCCTCAGCAAGCAGTCGGGCGAATCCCAACCGGTCATTTCCGGAGCTCCGCGTGTATCCAGTCCGGCGGCAGCCCTGAAATTATATAACATCTGGTCGTCATTGACATTTCTCAAAAAGACCAGGCTTCTGTCCTGAGCCGCTTTAAAGACGGTCCCGTCCTTCAGCGCTACCGCATCAGCGGGAAAGCCGTGCACGGCAGGAGTGGTGTCCATCGTTTCCCGTTCAAGCTGCCCGGCTGCCATCCAAACTTCCGCACTTACCGGAATCGCCGTGTCTTTCAGGACCCCTTTAAACATGATAGGACCGGGCTCATCGACAATGCATGCCTCCCCCTGTTCCCAATCCACCGCATGGGAAATGATCTCGCCCTCGGTCGTTTCGACCACGGCGACCGTCGGCAAATAAAACGGCCGCCCCTTTTCCTCTTTCAGCAGTATCGGATAAATCCGTGACACCCGAATTTGATTCTTTTCCTCCAAAATGGTCACTTCAAAGACTTTTTCCTTGATGCAATCGCCATATCGAAACGTTGCGCGCAGCGGAACTGTGCGTTTGCCAATGCCGTATTTCGGCCGGGTTACCGTACCGTCGTCATGGAGAAAGCGGGAATCCCCTGATGTCCAGTTGATTTTTGAGCCGTATTTCCCTTCCAGGGGCAAGCGGAGGTCGAATTCCACCGTGGCCAGATTGCCTAAATACAGCGTCTCCATATCCTTGATTACGATGCTTTCATCCTCTTTAACCAAACCCATGTCATGCCCCCCTATTCGCTTGTGGATGTTCCAATCACCTTCCACTGTTGAATGCCTGTGGATGTCGTTGCCTTGGCCTTCATGGTTAGGCGGATTTTCGTCGTTGTTACCGGATCGAAGGAGGTCACATTATATTGATCCGGAAGAACGCCATATTCGGAAGGATCAGGCACCTTCACCCAATCGGTTCCCGTCCAATACTGGATGTAAAACGACGCTGGCAGATCGATCCCGTCATGATCGGCAAACCAGTATACCTCACTTGACGAGAGGGTAAACGGCCGGTCAAAATCATACTGCACCCACTGCTCGGTCCCACGGGTATCCCAGTTCCCGTAGATCGGGTGCCCCCTGTCCGCCGAGCTCGTCGGCTCGTATTCATCATTTAGTCCCACCAGGCTTTCCCAAGGCGAGACGTAGGAGGCCGTAACGTTTCCTTCAACCGCTACGTTTGGATTTATCGGTCCCGGCGGTTCGACAACGGGCGGAGATGGTTTATCCGCGGCAAGAGCGGCGATATCGGCCGCAAGCAGCGCACGCGAATAGAGCTTGATTTCATCGAGACTTCCGGCAAAATAATGTTCGTTCGTCCCGGACTTTCCGATATACTTGTTCGCCCCATTCAGAAGGGATCGGATGCTGCCTGGATTCACATCCGAGGTCTTGGCCAGCTCAGCCCCATCCAGGTAAAGGATTGCCGTGCTTCCAGATACGGTGACCGCCGCATGATGCCATTGTCCGGATGTTACGCCGCTGCCAGAAATGTTCACGGCTCCGGTCCCCTGCGGGCCCGGTGCCGTCAAGCGTAACGTTCCGCCAGCTTCGATGGATAACGCCATGGATTTGCCTGGGCGTGAGCCAAAATCGAAAATGCGCACGTTGGCTGCGTTTATATCAGAGTTGCCGGAGGATGAGGCAGCCGGACTCCCGGCCACGTTTACCCATGCGGAGAAGGTGAAGTCCTGGGCTCCTTTCAGCATCCGATCCGGAAGCTTCATGTAGCTTGACAAACCGTTCAAGCCCAATCCTCCGCCTCTTGCGCCGTCCGTCCGAGAAGCATGATAAACGGCAGCATCATGGCTCGCACCGGAATAATCCAGGGCGATACCGGAATCCTCGGCCTGTTTTTCATCAAACAAGTAATCTCCCGCCAGTTCTCCCTGGCCGACATTTAATGTGAATTCCTTTTGAACCGGGGCACTCTTTTCGTCATAATCCCGGAGTTGTACCGTAAACCTGTAGCTGCCTTTGGCCCCACCGGATACTTTTCCCGCGATCTTGCCCGTAAAACGGTCCAGCGTCAATCCCTCCGGCAGGGTTCCCCCTGCAATATTCCAATCATAGAAAGGGACTCCGCCTTCCGCCTGAAGCTTCAGCTCATAATTCTGTCCTGGCTTAGCATTGGGAACCGGAGTGTTTTTAATGGCAGGGCTAAGGAAAGGCGTCAGTGAACGATTCAATGTCCAGCCCGCTTTTTCCGCAATCAACAGCGTCAGTTTGGTCAGCATCCAGCGCTTGTTGTGAAAGAGATGTGTACGGCCGCCGTTCTGCCCGCTGATCCGGTCCCAGTATTGCGGTTCTCCAGGAATATGGTAGGTGTCATCCAACGGAACCGGACCCCCTTGGTACGCGACGATATTGTCCGCCGTTCCTCCGCTGCGTTTATAGGCAGCCATCCCTCTCCAGCTGTGGGAAAACGCAAGCGCATGCCCGAATTCGTGCATGATGAGTCCGTACACGTCCGTAGAGGTGTCTGACATCTCCGTCAGGTACCATTTCTCATCATCCAGCGAGCTAAACGGCGTCGCAGTATCGTAAAAGTCCAAAATGGTGAGAAGCGAACGATGGATTCTGTCGGGAACCGTCACTCCGTTACGTTTATGATATTTCCCGTTGTCGGACGCTCCCCCAGTGGAATATGGCTCGTTAAGCCCTCTGAGGTAGACCCACATTCCGTTGTAAGGCTCATTATTGGTCACCGAGATATGCCCGTCAAAATTATCCTGCGGCAGCCGGGTGACTTCCGAGTTCGCCGGGACGGTATCGAAGGGCTCCATATCAAAGAAATAGAACCAATCCTTGATCGCCTGCTCGCTGGCATTTCGGATCGCGGGATCGCTGAAATAAGGCTGGATCGTGTCATATCTATAATCAAATTTCAGCGGCAGGCTCGGCTCTCTGGCATCATCCTGGTCCCATACACGAATCGGGGTGGTTTGTTTTTGGACATTGCCATTGGCATCCGTGACCGTGAGCTCCAGCATATAATGTTCGATTTCACCGTTGCCTCCGATTCGGTCGGGATGAATTTCGAGCAGAAAGTGCTTGCTTTCGCCGGTATTTTGAAACGTCAGCGTCTTTGCCGCCCCTGTCTCGCTCAAGGTGCTCGGCCGGTCCATCATCAGGCGAGAGGTGCCTTTGGCCTTGATGTCAATCGTCAATGGATAGGCGGCGTCTTTCGGCGGAACAACGTTCAGTTTCACATACGGATTGGCGATGTATCCCTGCCAGTCTACCAGTTCGACGCCGTAATCGTTGAGCGTTCTTCCGAAAATGTCAATGATCTTCGCCTCGCCGGTGGTTGAATCCGGTTTCACGGGCTCGGCCGCGGCCGGGAATGCACATAAGGAAAACAACAGCGCAAAGCTAAGCGCCATGGATAACCATTTTTTCATGTTCATTCCTCCTCATTTCATTTCTTATAAAATTGCTCTCTGGCATCCGAAATGCCTGAATGAAACTGGATCAAAGCTTCGGCGCGAATCCGGCGGACATGCTCCATCGCTTCAAGCAGGTGAGGTTCCCGATCCTTCCCCAGCACTCCAGCATCCCGGCAAATGGCAGCCGCCGCAACACTGCCTTGAGCCATAGCGACCAGCGCGCTTTCGATTCCCGTAATATTGCCGGCGACGTACAGGCCCTCTACTGGCGTCTGCATTTCCTCGTTGTGCAGCGGAATATGACCGCCCAGTTCCTCTGCATACACCAGGGGGCACCCAGCCACCGCGGCCAATTCCGCTAGCGGGGATAAACCGCCGGCAAGAGCCACAAAATCGACGTTCTCCTCCCGCTCGCTGCCCGGAATAATTTCGCCTCTCCCGGTTACATCCGCCAGCGTCACGGATTCCACGTGATGTACGCCGTTAATGGATATGGCGGAAGTGCGGAGCCGTAAAGGAATATCCCATATTTTAAGCCCGCCCCGTGGATAAAAGCGGGATACCGCGCCAGCCAACCCAAAGCTCGCGCCCAGCTTTCCTCCGATTCTCATCAGCGGAGACGGTGCCAAATGAGCCAGGCCCAGCAGGCGTTTCACTGCTTCTTTAGGCAAGGCCTCCTTACCGAATACGGAATTTCGTTCTGGCAGCACGATCCCGGCGAGCGAAATCCCGCTAACGGACAGTTCGCGGGCAATCGCCATCGCGAGCACGTTCACGCCGATGATTAGCCCGCGGCGTCCCGGCTTCACATAGTGCACATTGGCCATCACTTGGGCTGCACCGATCGACATAACCCCTGGCAGCGTCCAGCCCGGAATCGGCTGAGGAATTTCGGAAGCGCCGGTGGCGAGCAGCACCCTTGCTGCCGTGAACGATCCGCCCGCGACTCTTACGACCCAGCGCTGTTCAATTCGGAGTATGCTGTGAACGGAAACGCCGCAGCGGATATCCACTCCCTTGACGCTGCATTCTTCTATCAGCTGTTCTGCAACCTGCCTGCCAACCCACCATCTCCCTTTTTCCTCATGGAATTGTCCAAGCATGCGCCCGCCCGGCTGCGGGAATTCATCCAGCACAGCTACACTCAAGCCATGCTCGGCCGCCGCTGCGGCGGCTGATAATCCCGCCGGACCGGCTCCAACAATCAACAGATCGAATGACGTCATGGCAGCTTCCTCCCCGTAATTTCATTGGAAAGCTGCCGCCCTTCCGAAATGCGCATCCCCTCTTCGAGCGGGGTAAGACAGGAGCGCACCTGCCCCCTCCCCTCCACGTTCAGCCGACATTCCATACAGTGGCCGATGGCGCAATACAGCCCGCGAGCGGTGCCGGACTCCTCATGCCTGCGCAGTCTGCGAATCCCCGAGGCCAGCAAGGCCGCAGCAATCGGTTCGCCCTGAAGTCCGGTCAGCGTTCTGCCGTCAAACGTAAAGCTGACCGGTTCCTTCCCCCTCTTCAGCGGACCCAAAATCGGATGATTCGTAATCCGTTCCATTACGCTTCACCATTAGCCAGCTGGCCAAAGGTCACCGGCCGCACCGGAGGACGGTGGGGCAGCAGTTCCGGATCGCGGACAGACTCCGGATTTTTGGCATGCACCCAGGTTTCGAGGAGATGCCTGCATATCCTGCCCTGGCAGGCTCCCATACCGGCACGTGTTTTCATTTTTAGCTGCCTTGAAGTATGGCATCCTGACTCGTATGCGGCCTCCAATTGAATGAGGGCTACTTCTTCGCATCGGCAAATGATCATGGAAGAGCGTTTCATGGGAACCCTCCTATCGATAAGAAATAGCACACGTCTTAAGCTCGGTAAAGAAGTCCAGTGCAGCCTGGCCCTGTTCGCGCGTATGGGAGCTTGACAGCTTCATACCGCCGAACGGGGATTGATACTCAACACCCGCGGTTTCCTGATTGACACGGACCATTCCGGCCCGGGCCTCGTCCAGGAACCGGTGGGCATGCGATAAATTTTGAGTAAACAGCGAAGCGCTCAGCCCATAAATCGATTGATTGCACAAAGCCACCGCCTCCTCAAAGTCGGCTGCTTCCAGCACCGTGGCGACGGGTCCGAATATTTCCTCCTGGATCAAGGGGTGTCCTGCGCCTACGCCAGCGGCCACGATTGGCCGGATATAATAACCATCCTGATCTCCGGAGAGCGGCGGACCTTGCGCCAGAATATCCGCTTGTTCGCTCGCCATATGCACATAAGACATCACGGTTTCGTACTGGCTTGCGGAAGCCACGGGACCAAGGTAAGCCTCGCTGTCAAGTGCCGGAGCCAGCTTGATGTTGGACAAGGCATACGACAATTTCTTGATGAACGAATCATAAATTCCCGACTCAACGATAATCCGGCTTGTTGCCGTACATTTTTGGCCCGCCGACCGAAACGCACCGCTGACAATGAGCGGCACAGCCGTTTCGAGATCAGCGTCGTTTAATACGACAGCAGCATTTTTGCCGCCCATTTCGGTCTGATATTTGATATTGCGCTTGGCGCAAATTTGGGCAATGCCAAGGCCTGTGGACGTGGAGCCGGTAAAACTCACGGCGTCCAAAGGAGTTTGCTCAAGCATCGCTTTACCGATCTGGCTGCCCTTGCCGATAACCAGATTGATGACACCTGGCGGAAGCCCAGCTTCTTCAAACAGTTCGGCCAGCCTGGTCGCGGTCAGCGATGCAAGCTCTGCCGGTTTCCATACGACCGTGTTTCCGCAAATCAGCGCGGGTGCTATTTTCCAGATCGGAATGGCAACGGGGAAATTCCATGGCGTAATGATGCCCGCCACGCCGAGAGAAACCTTCCTGGTGAATTGCAGCACATTCTGCTCGCTGGAAGGGATGACCGCCCCGTTCGCCCGGAGTCCCTCGGCGGCGTAATAACGCAGCAGGTTTACTCCCCGGCTTACTTCCCCGCGCATTTCCGCAATCGGCTTCCCCATCTCCATGCTTGCGAGGTTAGCGACGTCACCCGATTTTGACTGAAGCAAATCCGCCATCCGTTCCAAATGACCGGCTCTGACAGGGCCGCTCAAGCCAGACCAGGGGCCGTAAGCTTCACGCGCCGCCTGCTCTGCCTGAATGACTTGTGATGAATCCGATAAATGCAACACCCCCACCTGCTCCTTGGTGTTGGATGGGTTGATTACGGCGCACTCTCCCGCTGTCGGCTCTATCCATTCTCCCCCGATCCAGTTGCGGCTGTTTTTCATTTGCGTTCCTCCTTTTGCAGGATTCATAATTCAGCTTTATTGGTTAAGGCTTCATGGCTGGCTTATTTCGCGCTTCACGGCAAACTCAAATGCTTCTTTGATGGCGATATAGTCGGCTGCCGGGAGTGGCAGGCGAGGCGGACGCGTCGGTCCTACCGGGAATCCGGCCAGTTCCATCATATATTTGATCGACTGGACAAGCTGTGGACTGGCATCAAAGTGGAACAAAGGGAGAAGATGGCGATATAGAACAGACGCCTCCCGAACTTTGCCCTGTCTCGCCAGATTGAACAACTCCACTCCTTCCTTAGGCAGAGCATTTGGCACGCCCGAAATCCAGCCCGTTGCCCCGCACAGCGCACCTTCCATAGCTAAGTCGTCAACGCCAATCATCACTTCCAAATTGGTTTGGGCCAAAATATCGTGCACGCGGCGGATGTCCCCGGAGAATTCCTTCACGGCCACGACATGTTCAAGCTCGGAAAGCCTGGAAAGCAGCTGGGGAGTCAAATCAACTTTGTAATCATGCGGGTTGTTGTAAACGATAATCGGCAAACCGACCTCATTGACCGCTTCATAATGAGCAATGACCTCAGACTCAAGCGGCTTGTAATTAATCGGTGGCAGTGCCATCACGCCGGCAGCTCCCGCATCCTTGGCATGCCGTACCCAATCTGCCACTTGCTTGGTGGAAGGTGCCGCGGAACCGACCATTACAGGCACTCGGCCTGCCGCGGTTTCGATGACCGTCTCCACAACCTTGGCCCGTTCCTCCTGTGTTAAAGTCGCATATTCGCCTAATGATCCAGCCGGGATCAAACCGTTCACACCTTGTGAGATAAGGTCATCGCAAAGCTCCGCCAAACGTTTGTAATCAACCTCGTAATCCGCTGTAAACGGTGTGACAAGTGCGACATAAACTCCTTCAAATGTTGCCATATTGACATTTCTCCCTTCAGTGTTATCCATTTCAATATCAACCTCGATTCAGTACAGAACAAAACCTTCCGGCAGCGAGTCTGACGGATCGAGCAAGAAATTCATGAAGCCCAGGATGTGAGCGGTTCCGGTGAGCCGAGGAATGACAGCTCTATACCCGTAAATGTCCTTTTCCCCTTCGATGCTTCCCACGATTCGCGCGCCAGTGATCCCTTCATAAACGATCTGCTGCCCTGGCTTCAACGAACCGCAGGAATGCAGGACCGCCATGTGAGCGCAGGTGCCAGCCCCTCCCGGCGACCGGTCAAGCTGCTCTCCGGCAAATGCAGCCGTGCAGCGATATGTGAGCCGGTTCGGGTTTCGGTCATCGCACGATGCATCTCCCCTTTGATAAAAAAAGACGCCGTGAATTCCGGATATCCAGTCCAGATGCGGATGCTTCACCTCAAGCCGCCGTTCGATCTCCTCGCGGATCAGTCTGCCCCATTCACGCAGCTTCGGAAGGTTGAACACATCCCCGTCTCCCAAAGCTGACATATCGACCACAGCATAAAACTCACCGCCAAAAGCGACATCGACCCTTACCTCCATGCCTTGAACCTTCACCGCAAACTGCTCGGCATAAACGAAGCTTGGGACATTCAAAAAAGAAACTGACCGGACTTCATGTCCATCGAAATCGGCAAATGCCTTGACCGTTCCGGCCGGGCAATCGATCAGAACGCCGTTGGCAGCGTCCGAAGCAGATAGCTGCCCTGTCGACGCCCATGCCGCAACGGCGGCGATGATTCCGTGACCGCTGATGGCCGAAAGGCCTTCCTGGTTCAGGAATAACAATCCAAAGCTCGCTTCTGCCGTTGTCGGTGCCGTCACAATCGCTCCCGTCATCTCACGATGCCCTCGCGGTTCAGCCAGCAGCAGCTTCCTGACGGAATCGAAATGCCTTTTGAAAAATAAAGACTTCGCATGTTGAGAGGAGCCGTTGATCTGAGGCACCCCCCCGGTGATGATCCGCAGCGGCTGACCGCAGGAATGCGTATCGAGCGCCGCATACCACTTCGTTGTTTCCATAATGCCGCCCTCCGGTAAAATTCATTAGAGCAGGAAAAATCCCTGACTCAACGGATCCTGCTCCTTATAAACAAACTGATGAAAGCCCGTAATCCACGCTGAACCGGATATTTCGGGGATGACTGCTGCCAAACCACCCACGGTCGTTTCTTCCAATACTTTTGCCTGGAACAAGGAGCCTACGATGCTTTCATGCACGAACTCCTCCCCTTTTTGCAGCTCCCCTTTGGCGTGAAGCACGGCAACTTTCGCAGAAGTTCCCGTGCCGCATGGAGAGCGGTCAATGCCCCCAGGGGGTACGACAACCGTATTCCGACAGTTGGCGGACGGCGAGACCGGATCACTGTAAAACTCAATATGGGTGAGTCCGCGAATGACGGAGATTTCGGGATGTACCACCTCGATTTCGCGATTGATCGCCTCCCGGATCTTGATCGCCAGCTCCACGATCTCCGCCCCCCGTCCGGGAACAAGTGGCAGATGAAGCGGGCGCGCGTCCACAAGCCCGTAAAAATTGCCACCATACGCAATATCAACGGAAATGACGCCAATACCCTCAACGCGAACCCGTACATCCGATTGGTATAAAAAAGAAGCGATGTTGGTGAACGAAACCTTCTTTACCTTCCCGTCCTCCACTGTAAGCTTTGCTTTAACCATTCCTGCTGGCGTATCCAAATGGATAACGTCTTTGTTCCCGGGGTAAATTCCTCCCTCGATCAGTGCCGTGCATAGGCCGATCGTGTCGTGTCCGCACATCGGCAAATATCCACCGCTTTCGATAAAGACAACCCCGATGTCTGCACTTTTGTTGCACGGGGGGGTCAAAATGCAGCCGGACATCACTTCATGCCCCCGCGGTTCCAGCATTAGAGCCCGGCGGAAATGGTCGTAATGTTCGGACATGTACACCATCTTCTCGGCCATTGTGTGGCCGATCAGCTCGGGTGCTCCGCTTGTCACGGTCCGGGTGGGGTTCCCCCCCGTGTGCGTGTCGATTGTGCTCACCAGCTTGGATATTCTCAAAAGATTACCTCCTGTCGGCCCGCCTCGTGGCGGAAACGGTCATAACGCAGCGGATCAACCGGAATACAGGTCTCCGCTCCGTTCAGCATTTCGCTAATGACTTTTCCCGTAACGGCGGCCAGGCTGATGCCATCACCTTCGTGTCCGGCCGCGATGTAGAACCCGGGAATTTCATCAACGGCAGATACAATCGGCAGATGATCCGGTGTCCAGGGACGCAATCCCGCGTAGGTTCGAAGCAGCGGAATCTGTTCCAGGGCAGGGAAAAAGCGAATTGCCCTTTCGGCGATAAGCCGGATGACCTCCTGGTCCACGCGAGCGTCCATCCCCACAAATTGGCGGCTCGATCCAATCAGGAAATTTTGCGATGCGGTCGGTTCGAATACAAGCGCGATCCCGTATTGTTCAAATTTCGGGTCCACGCTCCGCTTTCCGCCAAACTTGCTGATCAGGTAACCAAATTCCATCACCTTCCGCTTCCCGATGCTCTCTGAGCGGGAAGCGACCAGAATATGACCTTTGCGGGGTTCGATCGGAATATCCAGCCCGACCATTTGTCCAATATGCTTCGACCATACCCCGGCAGCATTGATGACGGTCTGTGCATGAATCGTACCGCCAGTGGTCTCTACCCCGCGGATTCTCCGCTGAGCATCAAGCATAATCGCCGTAACGGATGTATGAACCCGCAGCCTGGCTCCATACCGGCGAGCGGCGGATGCCAGCGAATAGGTGAGCAGCAACGGATTTACGGTGGAATCCGTTGCGCACTCTAAGCCGCCGAGCAGATCTTCGGCCAGCGCTGGCCATTCGCTGCGCAGATCTTTTTGGTCGAGCATGCGGAACGGAAGGCCGGCCTCCCTCTGGCGTAAAACCCAGTTTTCGGCGGCAAGCATCTCCTCTTCCGTCTCGCAGACAAGGATGCTTCCGGGGGCGCGATACTCAAATTCCTCATCGAGCTCCCGGGCCCATTCCGCCACCAGTTCCTGCGATTTTAAGGACATCTGGCTGTCAAAGCCGGGATCCTTGTCAATCGCAAGAATATTGCCGTCGCATTTGGAAGAGGTCCCTCCGGCGAGTTCTCCCCGCTCCACCACAACCACATCCATACCTTGCCTCGCCGCATAATAAGCGATGGACATGCCGATAATCCCGCCGCCGATAACAACAACCTCCGCAGATTCAGCATTCATGAATCGATCCCTTGCCTCCCCTCTTACAGCACAATCAGTTCTTTATTCGATGTTGTCAGCACCTCGATGCCCGTATCGGTAACCAGAATATTGTCTTCGATGCGGACGCCCCCAAAATCAGGCAGGTAAATGCCGGGTTCAACCGTCATAATCATGCCGGGCTCCAGCTTATCCTCCGTTTGTTGGGAAAACCGCATGGGCTCGTGAATCTCCAAACCGAAGGCGTGGCCGAGACCATGACCGAAATAATCCCCATACCCGCGGCCCGTAATATATTCCCTGGCCAACGAGTCACCCTCCTTCCCGGTCATTCCCGGTTTCAGCCCCTCCAGGACGGATTGGTTCGCTTCCATCACGATCTGGTAAATCTCCCGATGGCGTTCGGTCGGTTTGCCGATAAAAACCGTGCGCGTCAAATCGGAACAGTATCCTTCGTAATTCGCGCCAAAATCCATGGTCACGAATTCATTCATTCCGAGTGGCTTGTCGCTGGCTAATCCGTGCGGAAGTGCCGAGCGCGCGCCGGAAGCGACGATGATCGGATACGCCGACGACACCGCGCCGTTTTTGCGCATGAAATATTCCAGCTCCGCCGCCACCTCCCTTTCGGTAACGCCAGGCTTCATTACACCCAGAATAAACGCAAAGGCCTTTTCCGTAATTTCGATTGCTTTCCGAATACAGTGCTGCTCCCTCTCATCTTTAATGCCTCGCAGCTTTTCGATGGCGTCCCCAATTGGCGCTAGTTCGATGCCGGCAAACGTGCGCTCGTACGTTTCATAGTCGGCAAAGGGAACATGATGTTTTTCAAATCCCATTTTCTTGACGCCGGCGGCGCCCAGTTTTTCGCGGATCAGCTCAAGCGGCTGGCCCCCATGCTGCACCACTTCAAATTCCTTGGCTTGCTGCCCCGCTTGGCTGACATAACGAAAATCGGTCACTAGCCACGCTTGATCCTGAGTAATTACAGCCCAACCGGCAGTTCCCGTAAAGCCGGTAACATATCTCCGGTTAAACGGACTGGAAATCAACAGTGCATCCATTTCCTGCTGCTCGATCACTTCCCTTACCTTGCTGAGTCGCTGAGCTTCCATATTTTTTACGCTCCCTCCGTATTGTGACAAAGCCGAAATTTCTGCCTTTACAGCATGTTACGAAACTGAATTGAATTATATTCAATAATGTTGAATTATAGGTATGCCCACACCCGAGTTACCCTTTCATTCCGGTCAACGTAATCCCTTCGATAAAATAACGCTGGCCTATGAAAAAAACGACGATGACCGGTAAAATGACCACGGTCGAGGCCGCCATCAGAAGGTGCCACTGCGCACTGTGAAGCGACTGGAACATCTGCAGGCCTAATGCCAGCGTGAACTTTCTCTCCTCATTCAAGTACACCAGCGGTCCCATGAAGTCGTTCCAGGAATTCATAAAGGAAAACAATCCAATCACGATGAGGGGCGGTTTGGACAAAGGAATGATGATCCGGGTGAAAATGGTCCACGGCCCTGCCCCATCCACATATGCGGCTTCATCCATGTCTTTCGGTATCGTGGAATAAAACTGCCGGAGCAAAAAGATATCGAAGGCAGATCCCAACCATACCGGCAGAATCAGCGGGAAATACGTATTGATCAGATCGGCAAACCTCCAGCCGATAAAAGTGGGAATCAAGGTGACGGCGCTGGGAAGCATCATGCTGGCCAGCAGCAAGCCGAAGAAGAGCCGCCTTCCCGGCCATTCCAGCCTGGCGTAGCTGTAGGCTCCAATCGAGCTGCTAAAGAGTGCTCCAAACAGACAGCTGACGGTAATGAATAAGGTGTTGCGGAAAAACTGGAAAAAGTCGATGGTGGTCAGTGCCTCCACATAGTTTTGCAGCCGAAACGGCGAAGGAATCCACTTCGGAGGCATCTCAAAAATTTGCAGCGAATTCATCATCGAACTGCGTACCAGCCAAAACAGCGGGAGTAAACAAAAGGCAGCTCCCCCAATGAGGAACAAATACACGATAATTTGCTGAATACGGCGGCTTTTCTTCACAGGGAGCTACACCTCGCTTTCATAGAATACCCAGGACTTCGATGTGCGGAAGAATATAACCGTAACCAAAAGGATGATGATAAAAAGAATCCACGCAATGGCGGAGGCTTGCCCCATTTCGCCAAACTGAAAGGCCTGCCGGTAAATATAGTAGTTATAAAACAGGCTGGCGTTATTTGGACCTCCCTGCGTCATAATCAGCGCCTCAGTAAACACCTGAAAGGCTCCGATTGACCCCATGATCAAATTAAAGAAAATAATTGGCGTCATCATCGGAATCGTAATATGCTGGAATTTCCGGAGGGCGCCGGCACCATCCACAGTGGCCGCCTCATACAAGGATCGCGGCACCCCTTGCAAGCCCGCCAGGAAGATGATGATCGTGCTACCCATCCCCCAAAGACTCATCAGCACAATCGAAGGCACCACCGTTTGTTCGGAATACAGCCAGTTGAGCGTGGGCAGATTCAACGCTTCAAGAAAGCTGTTGAACAGTCCCAGATCGGGACTGAACAACCAGAGCCAGATCATGGAAGAGGCGACAGCAGGTACAATAGACGGCAAGTAAAAGATCGTGCGAAAGACGGATTTGCCGCGAATGAATTGCATGTTCAGCAAAAACGCAGCCATAAAAGAGAACACAAGGCCCAGCGGAACACGGAGAATCACGTATTTCAAGGTGACCCATAACGAGTTGTAGAAATAGGGGTCCGTTCCATCAAAGAGCCGAATATAATTGGCGAGTCCAATAAATTTAGGCGTGTTGACAATCCGGTAATCCGTAAAGCTGAGCAGCAAACTGGCAAGCATCGGCAGCATGACAAACAACATCAGTCCCAAAATGCTGGGTAGGGCAAACAGAATGCCCGCCATTGCGATTCGGCGTTTATGTTGAATATGAATCCCCCCTATCTTCAATGAATATCCTTCAAGTCATGAACAGAACGCGGTTTGCTGCTGCCGCCGGAAAAGGATCACCTTCCGTAATATCCCTCAATAAGCGGCAATACTTTGGGCTCCACGCCTTTTAGTGCCTCTTCCGCTTTTTGTTTGCCCGTCCACACCAAATCGAGTGCGGGCGTGACGAGCGCGTTGATCTTGTCCAGATTCTTCACTTCAAAGCCGGGAGTGCGGAATCCGTTTTCAATGGTTTGTTTCATAAAGGCTTCCGTGTAGCCTTCCGGATGCGCTTTGTTCCCTGCTGCCCATTTGTTGATCAGCTCGGGATTCGTGTACCACTCTTTCTTCAGCGGCATCCATAATCCGCCCTCAATCAGCGGCAGCACCGATTCAGGGTCCGTCATATATTTGTACAGCAGCCAAGCTTCTTCAGGATGTTTGGTTGATTTGAAAATGACCGTTGGCGCGCCGTCCAGCAGCGTGTTGCTTTCCTTCAGCTTTGGCAGGACCCCGACGCCAAGATTAAAATCCTGTTCCGCAAAGGCTTGAAGCGCCCAGTTGCCGGATACCGTCATCGCGACTTTTTTGGTCTGAAGCGCCGTGTCAGGCATGTTTTTGGTCTGCAGCGGAGTAGGGGAAACATGATGCACATACATCAGATCTGCAAGCTTTTGAATCGCTTCGATCGCTTCCGGCCGGGCAAGCCCGAAGCCTGTGCCGTCTTCGGTCAGGAAGTTGCCACCATTGGAGACTACCGCCGCCATCATGTTATACGGATCGTACTGAAGGCCAAACTGTCTGATTTTATCCGGGTTAAAATTCGGATCCAACGCATTTCTTCCTTGATCGTCCAGCGTTAATTTTTTAGCGTACTCCACAAACGTATCCCAATCCCATGCTTTGTTCGCATCCGTTGGAGGCAGCTCGACCCCAGCTTCCAGCAGCAAATCCTTGTTGTACATAAGACCATAACCTTCGACGGCGGTACTCATCGCGATGATGTTGCCAGGTTCGATTTCATACCAAATCTGGTCCAGATAATCTTCCTTTTTAAAATCAGGGTCGTTCTCCATAAACGGTGTGAGGTTTAGCAGTTTCCCGTCACGTCCCCAGCTCAGAGCGGCCCCCGATGACAAATAACCGAGATCCGGCGCAACGTTCCCTGCGACCATCGTTGTCATTTTGGTCAAATAATCCGCTGGAACATGCATCGGCTCTACCTGGATGCCGGTCTCCTGCTCAAAGCGCTCAAGCGCTTCTGTAACCGTTTTCTTTTCAATGGTGTCTCCCCAGAAGGAAAATTTAAGCGTGACCGGCTCCTTTTGGCCGTTCTTGCCACCTTGGGCTTCGGGACCTCCTCCGCTGTCCGAGCATCCCGTCAGCAACAAGCTGATCGTCAGAACAGACGATAAAACCACTCCTGCGACACGTTTGGCTTTGTTCATCTACGAAACCTCCATTCATTGGCTGATGGTTTGTATATTTATTGTAAAAAAAAGCCGTTCCGAATAAAATTCCAACATATTTGTATTGGTGGATTATTTTCACACGTTTGATACAGGAAGGTTGATTGTTACCGTTGTGCCCTGTCCTTCAACTGAAGTCAGAGTGACGCCATAGCCGTCTCCATAGATGAGTTTGATTCTTTTGTCCACATTCCGGATACCGATCGACTCGCCTTCAAGTTTTGCAAGCTCTTCTAATTTGTCTGGAGCGATCCCCGTGCCGTTATCCTCCACCGTAAAAAAACGCTCACCGTCGGCCATCCATCCCCGGATGGTGATCCTTCCCCCGCTGTGCAAACGGGAAAATGCGTGAACGATCGCGTTTTCGATAAACGGTTGCAGGAACAGCTTGGGAACTTGGTATGCATACAGTTCAGGGGCAAGGCAATAGTTGACGGTAAACCGATCTTCGAAACGCTGATTGGTAATGTAAATATAATGTTTCAGCCAGTTCAGGTCCTGGGCCAAATCGCCGATGTCCTGGCTGTTCTCGGAGGTGTACTGCAACATGGAGGACAAGCTGACAATCATGCGGCTCAACTCTTTTTGGTCGTTTTCAAGTGCCGTCCAATTCATGATATTCAGCGTGTTGTACATAAAGTGGGGATTCAATTGAATGTTCAGCGACATGATCTTTGTTTCTTTTTCCCGCAGCTTGACTTTGTAATTCTCTTCAATCAAATTGTTGATTTTGACATTCATTTGATTAAATTTGTGGATTAACAGCCCCATTTCGTTGTAGGATTCTACGGGTATTCGCGTGTCGAATTCACCTTCGCTCGTTTTTTTGATTGCCTGGAGTAGCTGATGAATGGGCCTGGTAATGGAATTGGCAAAAACATACGCGAGCAGGAGCGAAATAAACAGGAGAATAATGGCCAAATAGAAGGTATAAGATTTGATCTCTGGCAAAAAAGCCGCCACCATCGCTTCTGGCGAGATGGTGACACCCGAGATCCATCCCGTCACCTTAGACGTATCAAAACAAACGATGAGCGGCTTTCCATCCTGCGTCACCGTCAAAGTGCCACTTTTCATCTCCGTCATTTCATCCAGCCAAGCGAGATCGATGCCTGCCATTTCATGCTCCATGGACGTGCCCGCCACAGGCTGTCCGGCCGGACTGACCACAAAAAAAGAAGCTCCGGCAGAAGGGAGCGTGTTGGCGAAGCGGGAATGATAGATTTCCGGCCGATAAACAACGGCCAGCACGGGAAGCTCGGCCTTGCCCTGCAGTTCGACGACTTCGCCGTTATTGATATTGAACAGCTTCAACAAGCGGGCACCCGCCAGCAGGCGAACATATTCGGGGGGCTTGGAGCGGCGGATATCCTGCTTAAACATCTGATCAAACGAGAAGGTCGGCACCCACTCCATAGCCCCTTCCCCCTGTAAAGCAGCCCGGTACAATGCTGTTTGGTTGAAATTACTATACGGAATAAATGCGGAGGCGCCCGTTGGGCCAATATTGGAATAACTGGTAATGAGATGTATGGAATATATCTGCCCCAAATCCGTAAAATACGTGTTTAACGTCCGGCTAACCTTTTTCTCCATCGAGATCATACTGTATTCATCTGCAGGGTTTGCATGCAGATACTGCTCATACAACGTTTGATCCGCGATGATGGCCAGGCTGCTTTCTTCCACCTGTGCGAGCTCGGCGTCCATGATTTCATTATTTTGCTTTACGATGGAGTACAGATTTTGCCTGGCAAATTCGGAGACAAATTCCCGGCTTGAATGAAAATACATCCAGCTCAGGATACTGAGGGGGAGCGAAACGATGAGCGCATAGGTCAGGAAAAGCTTGAACCTGTAGCTGAGATCCTTAAAACGCGGCAATAAACAACGTCCTCTCAAATGACATCCCTTCCTTTTAGAGAGTAGCGGATAAATGGCGATATTCTTCGGGGCTTGTGCCAAACTCCTTGCGAAACAGACGAATGAAGTATTTTGCGTCTTTATATCCTACGCTCTCGGCAATTTGGTAAACCTTCTGGGAGGTCTGCAGCAGCAGGCCAGCAGCCGCCTTCATTCTGGTATGGGCGATGTACTGATGGACGGTCATGTGGGAATGCGTTTTGAACAACATGCAAAAATACGAGGGATTAAAATGAAATTTCGTTGCCAGCGTGCTCAGTGACAAATCACCATCGCCATAGTGCGTATCAATATAGGCTTTGCAGCTGTCGATAATGGACTCGGCTTTGCACTGCCGCCGTTGATCCAGACGATCCGTCAGCTCGAAGATCCACTCCCGGGCCGCCTCTTTCAGTTCATCAACGGTATGACAGTGAAGCAAAGCTTCCTCATAGACCCTGCTATGTAAGGGCGCAAGCCCTTTTTCCATTAAAAGGGATATGACTTGATCGATCGAGGCGGCGAGAACGTATTTCAATTTCTCCGGCTCAGGAAAGCCGTTCCCGGAATCCTGGCAAACAGCCGAATCCAGACAGGCTTCAATTTCCGGCTTGTTTCCGGACAGGACCGCTCGGGTCAGCCCGTTTACTTCAAGCTTCACGACGGCAGGCCGGTCTCCATTATTCATCTGCTCGGCTCCATACAGCACCCCTCCTCCTTTATAAAACCTGGCTTTGAGCGCATGGCACGCCTGCTGGTAAGCTTGCCTGGCTTCTTGCCATTCGGCAAAATAACGTCCAAGGCCAAGCGTTAATTCCGCCCCGTATGCCCGTAGGAAGTGTTGAATGACCTCTTGCATCTTGTCTTCAAAGCCGGCAGTCACCATGGAGGAGGACTCGGAGTTCATAATCAAGGCGGTGAGCATTTGTTCCTTCATACAAAAAGCGCAGGAGAATCCAGATTTCTCCATCATCTTGAGCAGCCGGTCTTGGAGGCTGCTGAGCAGAAATGGATGGTCCTTCGCCATGCCAAAAACAGCGGTCAGAACGATCCCTTGCTTAAATTCCGGGAATGCGCTCTCCAATAATCGATAATCTTGATTGGATGGACATCCTTCCAACAGTTCGGAAAGTGCGGATTCTATGCATGCAAGACGCGCAGTGCTGGCTTTACGCTCCGCTTTTGCAAGCAGCGGCAGGATGTTCTGTTCTTCCACCGGCTTTAGCAAATAATCGCTGGCGCCTAACTGGAGCGCACGCTGGGCATAAACAAAATCCGAATAAGCACTTAGTATGATAACGCTTTCATTTCCTCCGCGGCGGGTCAATTGTTCCATTAATTCCAGGCCGTCCATAACCGGCATCTGAATGTCCGTGAACACCAGATCCATCGGATGAACATTCAAATTTTGCAAAGCCTCCTCCCCATCTCTGGCATGAAAAATGTTATACTCCGGTTTCAGAGCGTTCAGCATTCGGGACAGTCCTCTTCTGTGCTTCGGTTCGTCATCCACAACCAAAATGTTTAACATATTTCATCCCCTCTCCTAACCATTCGTGTCGGAGCAGAATACCGACAAATACTTGACTTCATCGGTCACCAGCATATATTTATGGTTTTCCACCGAATCGAAATACAAGCTGTCACCGGCATTTAAAGTGTACTCTTCCTTCCCTACGTAATAAATCATTGTGCCTTCGAGGACATAGATAAATTCCTGCCCGACATGTGAAATCGTTCTTTTGCCCGTTTTGCCTTTCTGTGCAACAAAGTAAAACGGCTGCATCAGTTTTTCCGGCCGTTCGGCCGCTATGGCGGAAAACAGATACCCTCGATCCGTCTGGACCATTTTTTCCATGCTCCTGGCTTTTGGCGTGTACACCGTTCCGTTAAAATCGTTATCGTCCAGCAAAATGGAAATTTTGGTTCCAAGCGTTTCGGCAATCTTGATCAGCGTACCGATGGGAGGAACCGTCTTCCCGTTTTCGATTTTGGACAACAAGCTTTTGGTAAATCCGCAAACCTTTGCGATGTCATCTTGACTACGGTTTTGTTCCTTTCGAAGCTTTCGGATTTTGCTTCCCAGTTCCATTCCATTGATCTCCTAACTAAGCGTCATTCAACATAGTTTAATCATATGAAACAACATCAAATCCAAATTGTCAATAAATTTTAACAAACAGACCTAGACAACTTAACATAGCTGTGATATCAATTATGTCAAAATCTTGGAGGTCGGGTGGCTTGGCCTTGCCCACAATCTACTCAAGAAAGCCACGATCACGGAAAAACGCAAACGAGACGAAACAGAATAGACCTCTGCTTCGTCCCGTTTGAACATATCAGTGTTATTGCTCCCAATCGATATGTTTTTTAGAGCTTTTGAGACCACCCCTTTAATTCTCTATCTATGACAATGATTTTCACACCGTGTTGGAACGTCACTTAAGTCACTCTACTTCTTAAAGTCAGCCTGCTGCTGTTCATAGATTTCATAGAAGTCGTCCCATATAAGGACATTGTCCTTTTCCTTGCTCCACCAGTCTTTGTACCACGCTTCGATCTCCGGGCCACCACCCTGCTCCCACTTTTGCTCCGCTTCTGCAGCAGCCTGCTCAACCGTGTACTTACTGCCGCTAATAATGGAACGTGTGAAAATATCATTAATGGCTGTCGTCACATTGGTAAGCTTCACCTGAAGCTCTTTAGGCAGCTGGGGCATATGTTCCGAATGGGTAACGCCCTCGCCCACCGGAAGATCGTTCATGTATACTTCCCGCGCTTCCTTGAAGAGACGAAGTCCTTCCTTCTGAGACGGGATCTCCTCACTGAACAGCATTTCGGTGTATCCGCATTTCCCCTCTTCCAGGCGACTGTACAGCATCGCGTAATCTCCGGCCCAGCTAATTTCCTGTTTGTACTTTTCCTGGTCAGATATGCGCGGGCAGCCCTGTTCGTTCAATGTATAGTGTGTGCCTTCAAATCCGTTTTTGAACGTTCGACCTGATTCTGTTTTGGTGAGGAAATCGATATATTGAATAACGGCTTCCGGATTTTTGGCACGGGCATTCACAACAGCTGTCATCTGTACCGGGTTATTCCATACCATGGTATATTGACCCACCGATGTGGAAGGCAGGGCAATGACCTTCAGTTTGGCATCAGGTACATTTTGCATAAGGGTGTCCAGTTCCTTGGCCGCAAATCCGGTATAATCGGACGTCATGGCGGCATACATGCCTATTTTACCGTTCAGGAAATCCTGCTTGGACTTCGCTCCATCCTTGTCGGTCAGAAAATCCTTGTCTACTACCCCAGCCTCAAACAATGCCCGCTTAAACGCCGTCGCTTCCTTCATATGATTAGGGCCAACCACGATCTCCCCGTCCTCCACGTTAACCCAATTGGCATTGTACATGTAGCGGAACAATCCAGCAGTGTCCCCAAATTGCAAACCTCCGATCCCATATGTATCGTTTGCACCGTTCCCATCCGGGTCATTCTCCGTGAATGCCTTGGCGACCGCCAGCATCTCTGCTTCGTTCGTCGGCACCTCCAGATTCAGCTTCTCCAGCCAATCTGCACGAATGAAAAAACTGGTCAGCGGAAATACCTCATTCATCCGGCCAACTTCGTATAACTTTCCATCACTCTTGATCCCAGCCTTCTTTAACTGTGGATACTTCTCCATCAGCGCTTTATACTCCACACTGGAATTCGCAATCAGGTCATCCAGCGGCATCAACTGTTTTTGATTAAATAACGTATTACGAATAGGCGTCCCAAATTCAAAAATAACATCCGGTGCACTGCCTGAAGCAAACAACACGTTTAATTTGGATTGGGATTCCCAGCGGGGAACCGCGGTATATTTGACGTTGGCCGGGCCATTCTCATTGATCCACTTGGACCACATGTTATCCTCAATCGTGCCCATGCCGCTTGGCACGGAGCCCCGATCATAGATCGTCGACGTTATGTTGCCGCGCCCGCTTTCACCTTCGGCCTGCTCACTTTCGCCTTCTCCCGAACATCCCGCCAGTATTCCGCCGATCAGGCCCAGAACGAGACCGGACTTCACCCATGCCTTGATGGACATCACCATAAGATCAGACCCACTTTCTTATATAATATGAAACGAAACAAGCGAATGGATTGCAGCCTACACTACCCTTTGATGGAACCCAGCATAACTCCTTTAACAAAGTATTTCTGCAAGAACGGATATACTGCCAAAATGGGAATGACCATTACGATCACGGCCGCTGCCCGGATGCCCTCTGGCGTCAGGTTCGAAATCATGGTTGGATCGGTAAAATCCTGCACATTCAGATTGGACATGATCATATTCTGAACCAGCACGGTCATGTTGTATTTGGAGGTATCGTTGATATAAATCATCACACTCATGAATGAATTCCAGTACCCTACACCGTAGAACAGAGCAATGGTCGCCAGCAGTGGTTTGGAGAGCGGCAGCACGATTCGGAACAAAAGACCGAGTTCTCCGCAGCCATCGATGCGTGCAGCTTCGTCCACTTCCCCCGGCAGATTTTCGAAATAGGATCTCATGATCAGCATGTTGTACGTACTCACCAGACCCGGCAGCCAGAGTGCACCATAGCTGTTCACCAGTCCAAGGTTCTGCACCACCAGATAGGTCGGAATCAATCCACCATTGAAAATCATCGTGAACACCATCGCCATCGTAAAAAATCTGCGGTGATAAAAATGCCTGCGCGACAGCGGATACGCTGCCATAATCGTAACAGCCATACTGAGCCCTGTGCCGATTAATGTAATCTCTACACTGTTCCAGAACGCATTCAGGATCGGCGTCCCGGTCAATAAACTATGATAGGAAAACCAGGTGAAGTCGACCGGCCATAGCCCCACTTTACCGGATACTACGGCTCTCGCATCACTTAATGACAAGGCCACAATATTCAGGAGAGGCAGGATGCAGCTGATGGCGACCAATGTTAACAATACATAATTGATCATATAAAAGACTTGTTCTCCGCGAGTTCTTCTCACGCTGCTCCCCCTTCCTACCACAAACCTTCGTTAAATCGACGCGCGATATAGTTGGCACAGTATATGAGAATGAATGCGACCAGCGATTCAAATAATCCCATGGCCGTCGTCAGGCTGAACTGTGCTCCCTGAAGGCCTGCGCGATAAATATACGTACTGATTACATCGGCTATCTCGTTCACATTGGAGTTCTGAAGCATATACACCTGGTCGAATCCTACTTCCATTACGCGCCCCATCGACAGAATAAGCAGCAAAATAATGGTGGAGCGGATGCCCGGAAGGGTGACGTGCCAGATCTGCCGCAGCTTGCTCGCCCCATCCATCTGTGCAGCTTCATACTGGCTTGGGTCGATGGTCGTCAGTGCCGCCAGAAAAATAATGGCGTTAAAGCCCATGTCCTTCCAGATGCCTGACCCGACAAACACAGCAATCCAAGAGCCTTTGTTGTACATAAACGGATACGGTTCTCCCGTCCAGGCTTCCACCCATCGGTTCACAATTCCGTTCTCCAGTGAAAATACGGTCATAATCATCATCGCAATGATGACCCATGAGAAGAAGTGGGGCATATACACCACGGTCTGCACGGTCCGCTTAAAGGCCATGTTTCGAACTTCATTCAGCATAATCGCCAGAATAATTGGAATGGGAAAACCCACGATAATGCTAAGCAAACTGAGGAACAGGGTATTACGAATAATCTCTACCGTGCGCGGATCGCTAAACAGAGTATGAAAATGATCCAAGCCCACCCATGGACTGTTCCAGAGTCCGTCATAGAAGTTGTAATCCTTGAAGGCGATGACCAGCCCTCCGATCGGTGCATAACGAAAGGTAAGATAAAAAAGGATCACCGGCAGAAACATCAATATTAACGGAATATTGGTTTTGAAACGGCGAAGCCGCTGCTGCCGAATTCTCTGCCTTACTTCATTGTCAGGCGGTTCCAGCCCTGGCGGCCTGACGGCCAGTTCTCCCTTCATGTTCACCACTCCTCTCTGCTGCTGATGTCTATAGTTGTATTTTAGATAATAATGTAAGCGTAAACATTTGATATTCAACGATCCTTTTTTAAATTTCTACGCAAAATAACCCCACATCGTGGGGCTGTGATGATAGCGAGCATGGTGTTAGGACCATCTTGATCGTGGTTGGCTTAGACACAAGATGACTGATTCCATCAACTTCTATCCGTTGCTCTCAAGGCTCGGCTGCTTGCGAAATTCACGGGGCGACAGCCCGGTGATCTGTTTGAACACGGTTGTAAAATAACTGGAGTTATCGAACCCAGTCTGTTCGGCAATATCCGCCATGCTCTGCCGGGTGCTGCACAGCAGCAGCTTCGCTTTCTCCACTCTACGCTTGCTGACGTATTGGCTGAAACCATGACCGATTTCTTTTTTGAACAGGTAACTGAGATAGTTGGGGGTCACATGAACATATGCGGCTGCGGCCTGTAGTGTGCAGTTGGTGGAATAGTTCATCTCGATATACTGAAGGACCCGTGGGACCACATGATCCTGCTGTTCCTGCATAAGTCGCGCCAACATACCAAGCCATTCTTTACTTTTGCAGCGTGCCCAAGCCATCACTTCCTGAACCGTATGAATCCAGAGCAACGGATCAGGGCCGAACTTGTCAGCCCCCGCAGACTCCTGTATACGCAACTGCTGTACAAGCAGATCGGTCATCACCTTCATGAGCATCTGAATCTCGGCTTTGCATTCGGGTAAAGGCATCCGTGAGGCTTTGCTGAACAACTCCTCAATCCGCGCTTCCATCTGTGGGACTTGATGATTCAACAATAGCGAGGCCAGTTCCTCTCGCAACCTCTCCAAACGATCTGCCTGACTGTACTGTTCCCTGATCCGGTTATCGGATTGTCGCTGGCGGTATCGCTCATGCGCTTTGCGCAGAACACGACAGGCATCATCGATAGAGAAAGGCTTCAGCAGAAACTCCATGGCGCCATAACGGATGGCGCGCTGTGCATACTCGAACTCCCGGTAGCCGGTCAAAATAATGATCATAATGTCCTGACCGCTATCATGGATCTGTTCCGCCAGATCCAAGCCGTCCATCACCGGCATGTTGATATCCGTTATGATCAGATCCGGTGTACAGGTGCCCACGGCCTGTAGCGCTTCTTCGCCGTCGGCCGCTTCTCCAACCACTTCCCAACCGAGCGGATTGTTGCGAACCAGATGTATCAACCCTTGCCGAAACATCGCTTCATCATCGACTACGAGCATTCGTCCATTCAATGGATGTATTCTCCTCTCAGCATTTAATCTGATCATGTACAGCAACCTGTTCCACCTGATAGGGCAAACGAAGCCGTACCAACGTGCCCAGCCCAGCAGTAGATTCGATCTGAACACCATAAGGCTCACCATGAATCAGCTCGATTCGTCTGAGCACACTTCGCATGCCAATGTGTTGGCGTTCCTCATCGGCGTGTGCCATGGGTGCAAAAATACGATCCATCATGGACGGGTCCATCCCGCATCCGTTATCTGTTATCTCCAGGATGAGCATGTCCGGTTCTGCATCATCTCCCCCGTTACAAAATCCACGAATCTCCAGACAGCGATTGTCTCTTTTGTTCGCAAAGGCATGTACAAACACATTCTCCACGATGGGTTGCAGAAGCAGCCGAATAACCCGGCAACGAAGCAATTCAGAAGGAACGGAAACTTCAATTGACAATGCTTCCTGATACCGGGCCTGCTGAATCTGCAAGTAATGGTCAATCTGGGTCATCTCATCCTGCAGCGTAGTCAACCGCTGAACCGGTTCCAGTGTATATTGCAGCATCTCGGACAAGGCCGTGACCAGACGCGCCGACTTCTCATCTCCAAGCATATAGAATTTCCAGAAAAACATGCTTAACGTATTATACAGAAAATGTGGATTCAGCTGTGCCTGAATAGCCTTGAGTTCGGCTTGTTTTTCACTTAATTCACGCTCATACACTTCATGAATCAACGTATCGATCCGTGATGCCATCGCATTGAATCGTTCTCCAATGAAGCCGAGCTCATCCTGTGTCTGAATCGGAACGCGTGTATCAAATTGTCCGTCACGCACTCTTTTCATCGCGTTCACCAGACTGGCCAAGGGACGCAGCAGCCTGCGACTGATGATGGTAATAATAATCCAGGAACACAGAACGCTGGCTGCCGCGGAAAACACAGCCACTTTGACGATAATCTTGCCCTTGTGCTGAATCTGGGATAAGGATACTTTGCTGATCAATGTAAATCTGGTCTTGTCCGACGTTTGTTTCGTATACAAATGGGTAGTCCCCTGCTCGTCCCGAATCTCGGTTGCCCCCATGCTCAACTGCGTAAGCGGTGGTGGATTTGCATCTTGGTTATGGAACGCATACACCAGTTTTCCATCAGAATCCAACAAATACGCGGCAATATCTTCATTAAGACGCAGGTCCTTGAGATAGGATTCAAACAGGGAAGTATTAAAGAGGATTAACATGACTCCATAGGTCTCCAGATCAACCGATCGCATTAAACGCCCTGCGAGAATCCAGTTCGATTTTTCCTCCTGAAGGAAAGCATCTGCTTCCAGACGGTTCCATACATATTCCCCGCCCGTCCCTTCCAGCTTATGGACCATCTGAGCCAAATATGAAGGGTCCATCTGTTGAAACGAACTGGCAAATGTGCCGAGATTAAATATATTTCCTTTTAGATCATAAATCCGAATCCCCATAATCTCGGGCGCATCCAGACGTACCTGGTACAACTGGTCATCCAGTTCATCCTCCAGCTTCATCTGATCATAGGAAGAAATGCCCGCAGCCTGTGTCCTGATTGCATTTTTCACGGAGGGGTTCAGCGTAATGTAGTCCGTCACTTTATACATGTCGTGGACTCTGGAGTCGAGTCTTGCAAGTACCTGTTCTGCGGTAAGACTATACTGGCGACTAACTTCCTCATTAAAAAGCGAGATATGTATGCGATAAGTGATCAACCCCGTGATGCCTGATATCAAAACGGTCGCCGCCGACAAAAACAAAATCAGTTTCGTTCTGAATTTAAAGCGTTTACATAAATGAAACCACCTCATTGCCCTACGCACCTCACCCTTGTCCCACACCAGGTTTTTCTAAAAAAAGATATCATACCCCCATCCAAAAAAACAGAAAAACCCTGACCCCACGTTCATGGTAGTCAGAGTTCCTATCTATTTCCCGTACGTCTCTTCCATACGCTCTTCTTCATTGGTGGATAGCAAAATGTTCAGGAGTCCCATTGCGTTATTTGCGTCTGTTCGAGCCGTCTTATACATCTCTGCAAATGCCGCCTCGTCTTGAGAAGGGTCTATTGCAGCCAGCTTGCCCCATGAATCCCGTGCTTTGTCGTAGAGTTGACTTAATGTGATGTCATATGGATGCTGCGCTACCGGTGCCATGGATTCAAATTTGGCTGTTACCTCAAAGAAGTCCATGGAATCCTGAAATGATTTACTGCTGTAATCCTTATTATTCATTGCATCTTCGGTGATGAGCAGACCTTCACGAGAGATAAACAACGTTTTGACCATGGCACGCTCCAGATTGGTTGCTTCTTCCCATGGTACATAGGAGACGTCTGGCGCCTGAACAGTTGTGAAAAAAGGATAGGCATCATCGATCAAACGCTGTGAATCAGAGTGAATCGGAATGCCTGTGTTCATACCCACTACCGCATCACTGTAATTGGCAATGTTAATATTTTTGGATCCTTCTTCACTTACCCTGCGAACTGGATGGTCATTAAGCGGGACACGAATATAGCCAAGCTTGTCGGCATACTTCTGCTTCAATTCCTCCAGTGTAGAATCCAAACCAATCTTGCCCTCTTCTGATGCAGAGTCATTTGCATTCGCAGTCGTTGTGTCGGTGGAATCCTTGTCACCGCTATCTGCTGCCGTTGTTCCGGTCTTGGACGTGTCCAAAGTATTGCTCGCTGTACCCGCTTCCTGAGCAGGTTGATTCGTTGTTGCGTCCTTTGCCCCTCCGCCACATGCAGTCAGTATTGCAGCCAAGCTGAAAATGGCCGTAAACATCTTGATTCTATGATTCCATATCATTGTATAATCTTCCCCTTATCTTACGTTACCTGAATTGCATTAACCTCTACTTTAATGCATGTACAGCCTATTTATTCCATAAGTACCCTTTCAGATTACAGGGGTACTTCAACATATAATCTGGTCTTTATTTTATCATAAGTTAAATACTGGGTGTATACGACAATATGCCTGAATCCTTATGTAACCTCACCTATTCCCTAATCCCGGACAAAACACAAACTACACGGTCATCCATGAAAGGATAACCGTGTTGATATGTATCCAGTGCTCTTCATTTCATCCATACTTTAACATCAAGTGATGGACCGAAATAAAGAGCACAAATTATTCAATTCCAATTCATCGCGCTTGATTGATGCAACAGGTTCAGGTTTCGCTTATTTGATACCTTTGGCCTTCTCCATATGATCAGCCCGAATCTGGGGATCAGTGGAATTGACTGCGGACAACAAGTTGTAGATCGCCTGAACATCCTGTTCTTTATACAACGTTTCGGGAACCTCGGTCTCAAGTCGTTCCGTTTTGCGCAGAATGGTCTCCACCAATTCATGATCATAGATAATCAGTTCATCTGAATTGACATAGCGCACAGCGGGATCAACGCTGATCCGGCAGCGATTGGTGAAGGTCACCATCGAGACGAGACGTACTCTTTTATAATCACCAAGGTGTGCCCGAATGGCCTCTACATGTCCACGGTGCTGCATCAGTGGGTTATACATCTTGATACGGCTGCTGCTGACGGTCCAGTTAGCCTCTCTTCGGCCGCCGCGGATCTCACCCGTCGTCAGGTTTCGGGTCTCAATGACAAAGATACCCCGGGGACCAATGACGACATGATCAATGGATGAATAACCCGATCGGGACTTGGTATTGGCAACGAGCAAGTCATTTAGAACTTTGTATTCACCAGGAAGACCATGCAGCTGCTGGGCAGTACTCGGCTCCTCCGGCTGACGGGTCCACTCCTCTTGCGATTTGGATTTGCGCCGACTGCGAACCAGGCGTGTAGGCGCAGGTCCGGATGTCGGCATAGCTGGAGCGGAAGCTGTAATCTGGTTGGCAAGCTCTGGTTGTGTCTTGAACAGAGACAGGATCTTTTTAAACATGGGCAAGCTCCGTTCTATATAGTGTGAGTTACAGGTGACCATTAAGGGGTTGAGATACGTCCTTGCACATCCATTATGTATACTTCTATTACTTATGTCGGATAAAGAGGGGCAAAAATAAAGGGAAGAGGAGCAAAATCCCACACTTAACTAAAGTATATACGATTCTTTAACCAATACTGTGACTTTAGACGCATAGAAGAGGGGAGATTTTAAAAAAACAGCGCATTCCTTTCTTATTGAAGAAAAAGAACACGCTGCTGGTCTGGTTGGTTGTGGCCATTAAGCCTGTAAATAGGATGTGTAAAGCACCTGTGTACCCTTCTCATCCAGACCGTTCCTTGAGATTTCCTGATATAAGGATTCGGCCAGCGCCAGTCCTGGCGTCTTCATGCCCATGGCTTTGGCGGATTCGAGAGCGATACCCATGTCTTTGATAAAATGTTTTACATAGAATCCGGGCTCATAATCGCCTGCAATCATACGTGGACCGAGATTGCTAAGTGACCAGCTTCCGGCTGCACCGGTAGCGATGCTCTTCAGCACATTCTCCGCGTCCAGACCGGATGTCTTGGCATAGGCAAGTGCCTCGCATACACCCATCATGCCTGAAGCAATGGCGATCTGGTTGCACATTTTGGTATGCTGTCCTGCTCCCGCCTTGCCTTGCAGCACAATATTGGTGCCCATCTGCTCGAACAACGGACGAACCGCTTCAAAGGCCTCCATACTACCGCCGACCATAATGGACAACTTGCCATCCCGTGCTCCGATATCTCCACCGGATACAGGTGCATCCAATGCATGCAGTCCTTTGGCTTCAGCGGCTTCATAGATACGTGAAGCCAGCAGCGGACTGGATGTGGTCATATCAATCAGGTATGTTCCTGGTTTGGCGTTCGCAACGAGACCCTCTTCACCGAGATAAATCTCCTCGACATCCTTCGGATACCCCACCATCGTGATGATGACATCACACTCGGCTGCCAGTTTGCCTGGTGTGTCATGCCATACGGCACCTTCTTTCACCAATGCTTCCGCTTTGGCGGCCGTGCGCGTGTAGACATGCAGCGGGTAGCCTGCCTGCTGGATGTGACCTGCCATGCTTTTGCCCATCACGCCTGTACCGATAAAGCCAACTTTTGTCTCTTCAGGTGCCTTCGTCGTATTTGTCATCGTAGGTTTCCTCCTTATTTCTCTCTGTTTCTTTTGGGAGCTTGTCTTCTAAACGTGCTATATCTGTATGTTAATGCTTTCTGTCTCTTCCGTCTATCTTGTTTCGTCTTCTATTGTTCAAAAAGATAAAACAGGAATCGAAAATCCATTTCCTGTACAACCTAACGGAAACTTCCTCGTTCGGAAAGGAGGATTCCCATGAGTCGTGAAAAGGGTGAAATCACGATTTGGCTATCCTTTTCCATCATTTTATTGAGTGCCGGGCTCGTATGTCATGTTCTGTCCATTCCGGCAATTCTGGATCAGGCAGGCAGAGACGGCTGGTTATCTGTACTGGCTGCTGCACCTTTATTTATGTTATTTCTCTGTATGATGTTCATTATCATCAAGCGGGTACAGGGACAGCGGATAACAGATTGGATTACCCGCGAATTCGGCATGGTGCCTTCATGGATTTTTCGAATTACTGCATCGCTGCTGTTACTCAGTCTGGGAACACATACGTTATATGAAACAACCAATTGGACGGTGTCTACCTATCTGCAATTCACCCCACCCTATGTGCTTGCAGGAGGCGGTGCATTAGTTGCTGCCTGGGCTGCTGCCAAAGGCATACGTTCCATTGCCATGACTTCAAGCATTCTGCTTCCCTTCGTGATAATGCTTGGATACTTCGTGATGTCAGCGAACATGAAATACAAGGACTACGGACAACTTTTCCCGATGATGGAGTATGGTACCGGTCCTGTCCTGAAAGGTATGATCTATTCGCTTGCCGGACTGATGGAGATATGGATACTGATGCTGTTTCAACACGATGTCAAAAGCAAAATTCGCTGGTGGCATCTCCTTCTGCTGGGACTATTCATGCTCAGTATGGCCGTCGGGCCTACCCTTGGAGCCATTGTTGAGTTTGGTCCGGAAGAAGCCGCCAAACAACGAAATAGCCCCTACGAGCAATGGAAACTGGTAAACATCGGAAAGTTGCTTCAGCACGTGGATTTCCTTTCCATATATCAATGGCTGAGCGGTTCTTTTGCCAGAGTGGCTATCTCCATTTATCTTATCGTGGATCTGCTCGATTTTCGCAGACCCAAAAAGAGGTATATTGCCATATTAACGGTCACCTTTATCATGTGCTTCGTAGCTGCTCAGTGGTGGAGGATAGATTACGTTGATTATTATGTAAGCCATATTCAGTTTCCCGTGATGCTGGTTTATGTATCCATAATCACCATCCTGTTGACCCTGGCTGCACTCATTCACAAAAAAGACAAGGAGGCTCCGACCCATGCCGATCAAAACAGCACCAAAGAAGAACCCTCATCTGGCTGAGCCATTCCGAATCAATGAGCATAATCTGACGACGTTTTTTGCAGGTTCAGACGATGTCATTATCAGCAGTCATATGATCGGGGATTCTTCCCTACAGATTGTTGTTGTATATTGCAGTGGCATGGTAGATAGCAAATCCATATATGATATTATTCTTCCCGATTTGACGCGAACCTACGAGAGTACTCACTTTGTTCGGACATCCGATATCGAAAAGTCCGTCACACTTCAATGGACCCGTATGGATCTGGAAAATGAGGCACTGGGGACGGAACTCATGGCACTGCGGGTATTTGAGGGACATATGCTCATCTGCGTCCCTTCTCTTCAGACGATGTGGAGCATGGATATATCCAACATTCCGACCCGGACACCGGAAGAGTCCACCACTGAAGTATCCATCCGTGGAGCCCGAGACGGATTTATCGAACGCTTGTCCGTCAATATCGCCTTGATTCGTACACGTCTGCGTACAGCCGAATTAGCCTGTAATATTGAATTAATCGGCTCTCGCTCCATGACCAAAGTAGCCCTGATGTATATCAAAAATATAGCCAATCCCGAGTTAATCAATGATGTCAAGGATCGACTGCGCAAAATCGACATCGAGCGAATCATGACAGCTAATGAATTGGAAGAATTGCTGTCCCCTTCGAAAATTACACTGTTTCCGGTAACCCATTACACCGGCAGACCCGATTTTGCCTCGGAATGTCTTCTGAACGGTCGGTTCATCCTCATCGTGGATGGCAATCCAAGCGTCATCATTGGTCCCGTTAATCTGTTTCTGCTTCTCAAATCCCCCGAGGATGCCAGCTTCCCATTCCTTCCGGTGAATATGGGCCGCATGCTGCGCTTTATCGGGCTATTGGTGACCGTATTCCTGCCCGGCTTCTATATTGCACTGACTTCATTTCATATGGATCAGCTGCCTTTTCCGCTGGTAGCCACGATCTCGGTTGGACGAATGGGCCTGCCCATGGAGTCCAGTGTAGAGATGTTTCTCATTATGCTTTTGATGGAGCTCTTCCGGGAAGCGGGGGTAAGGCTTCCGAGCGCCATCGGTCAGACACTGACCGTTGTTGGCGGATTGATTATCGGGGATTCAGCCATCCGTGCAGGGATGGTTTCCCCGCTCATGATTGTTGTCATTGCCGTTACCGTGGTGGCCGGGGCAACCATTGTGAATCAGGTCATGACCAGCTCAGTTCTGATTCTGCGCTTTTTCTGTTTTGTACTGGGGGCATCCCTCGGGATATACGGGTTCATTCTGTCCATTATTCTGTTCCTGATCTATCTGACCGACCTGAAATCGTTCGGTATTCCTTATCTGACACCGCTCACCCCGCTTAATTTCAAACAGGCTCTGGCCTCCTTGTTCAAACTGCCGAAGGGATGGATGAAACGCAGACCTGTCTATCTGGAAACACAGAAGCCGCGCAAAGAAGGCAATGATCGATGAAACGGCTCATGCACCTATGGTTGCTAGGGTTGTTAAGTCTCTCTCTATGTTTGGTGACCAGCGGGTGCTGGAGTGCCTATGAAATCCAACAGGTCGACTATGCCAAAGCGATCGGAATAGATTACAGGGATGGGATGTACCACATGTATGTTCAGACCATGGACTTTGCCAGTGTGGCCAAGAGTGACAGCCCAACCAAAACAGCGGAAAGCCCGCCCGTATGGGTTGGACATGCAGCGGGAAAAACATTGAATTTGGCAGTCAACGAGCTGTTCCGAAGTTCCCAGCTTCATATCGCCTGGGGGCATGTGACGGCCATTGTCATGGCCGAAAGCATCCTGACAAGCAATCACATCAAGGATGCATTTGATATGTTGGGTCGCTTCCCTGAGTCGCGATATACGACCTGGGTGTATGGCACTCGTGAACCGCTGGAAAATATTTTGAGTACCACCTCCTTATACAATATGTCGCCGCTGGACAGCATTCTGCACAACCCTCTTCCCTCATTTTTGGAAGAATCGCTCTACCCTCCAGTGCTCAGTTTCAAGCTCATTGCCACACATAACGATGCATCCACGACAACCTATCTGCCTTGCATCGCGTTGAACAAGAATCATTGGTCGCAGAACAAAAAGAATCATGAATTGTTTATCATTGACGGTGCTTTTTTTGAAAGAACCGGAAATGATTTCGAATATTTGCCCCACAGCAAGCTTTCTGGATACCCTTGGCTACTCAAAGACATGCGACGAGCGCCATTAATTATTGAAAATGAGGGAACGATCTATGGCGTGCTCAGCGTGGGTTTGCCAAAAATCAAGATTGACCCTGTTGTTCGTGGGAATGAAGTTCATTTCAATATCGATGCCAAGTACTTGACCGCCTTGTATGAATATCTCAGCCCAATTTCCTATGATGAGATGGTCCAATTCAGCGAGAAAACGATACGGGATCAAATCCTGAAAACATATCGCGCAGGTCTGCAAAAAGGGGTCGATATCTATGGACTTCAGGAGAAACTTTATCGCAAAAATCCAAGTCTTTGGCGTAAGCTGTCCAACAACGGCTCGAAGATGATCCTTACGGAAGATTCCATTCAGAAGCTGAACATTTATATTACGATTCCATACACGGGTAAATTCCGTAGGAAAGTGTAGCTATAACAAATCCCCTGTCGTAACGGACAAGGGGATTTGTTGGTTGATGTTCCGATTATTTTGCACAGCGGGTTGAGAAGGGTCGAAAACAAAATACAATGGCAATGGTTAACGTGATCCATGGATGGGGCTGTCCCGTCCAACTCCTATCTAAAAATATTAGCAGTGGATACAACAGTGTCGTACTCCATCGCCAAATGTTGTGAGTGTAGAGTTTCATTGGCTTCCCCTTTTACAAGCATCTCTTTACTTTTATAAACGATACCCATGCCAAAAGGTTGGACCTTCTGATCCATTGGTTTGTATGCATAATTACCAATTTACGGCTCATACTACCATAAGGAAATTATTGAAGGAGTGACAACATGAGGTTAAAAAGCATTATCGCCGTTGGAACGGTGTTAACTTGCTCGACTCTGTTATGGGGCTGTGGCAATACCAATATGAATCAGGCTTCGGAGCAGACGGATACTGTGCAATCCGAGAGTTGGAACGATCCCAAACGCCTGGAGGCTTCTCACCTGGAGGCACTGGAGCGGATGGAGAAGGATCACATCCATCGCATGGTTTCGCTGAATGCGAGCATGGATGGAGACAAAGTGATGACCACCCTTGAACGGTCAAGCCAGAAGCTGGAGGAAATGAGACCGCTCGCTGAAATGCTGCAACATGAAGGTCATCCAACTCTGTTACAGCGAATTCAGGACATGTCGGGAGATATTCAGGGCTCGAAACAAGTGGTTGCTGAGATGAAAGACTTACCACAGGACGGGAAAATCAAGATCCAATCTGAAAACTCCGACTCCCTGCACCACATTAGCAGTTTTCGCGATTACCACCAGTACATGCAAGAGAAGATTCAGACGTTGAATAAAGCGAAGTCAGCTACACATTAATCTGTATCGGCTACTCAGATGAAGCTGCTCCAATGTATAAATAAACCAAAATAGTTAGATGGGAAGACTCACTCCTATCTAACTATCTTCTTGTGAAGAGGTATTATTGTATCCGGCTGCGATTCCTGCGGTCTTCTCTGTCCGCTTCCTCCATTTTACGAATATATCGCTTCAGTTCTTCTTTGTGGGCTTCAAGTTCTGTCAGCTTTGCAGAAGCCCCATCCATAAAGGACTGCATCTTATATGTCAGTTCATTTGCGGATGTACCGAACCAGTCTTGCTGCAATCGGCCATGAATGGAGCGCATTTTCTGTTCCTGCTGCATAAGCCGTTGCTGCAACTGCTCACATTGCAGAACAGCCCTTCTTAAATCAGACAAGGATATGGATATTCTGCCCATTTCTCATTTCCTCCTGTTAGTCCTTCTATGTAGAAAAGCATTAGTGTTGGTCTGCGATTATAAAATCCTCTCTTTTACGTTCGATATACTCCGCAATTTCGCTGATGGATTCCTGATACCAACGATTAATTGCTTGCAGTGTTGCTGTTGCGTTATAGGCAATGGGCGTAAAGGACTGACTGTCGCTGGTAGATATATGTGTCTGAAACATCTGAATCGAAGCCTGGGCATCGCTCGAGAAGCCACTTAAACTTAGCCTCATCTCCCTAGCAGCCTGCGCTAACTCTTCCGGTGTTAATTGAATCTTACCCCCGCCCAATCCACCAACATTTCCTGTAGCCGCTGCGATCAACGGAGGAACAATGCCTGACATCAAATTTGAGAACGTGGCTAATGCTTTCTGATGGGCCGTCCATCTTGGAGAAATATTAATGGTTTCCCCTGTGCTCCGGTCTATTAGCGGACCTTTCAGATTTCCATGCTCATCAAACTCATATTGATCCATGGAATGATATCCCTTGCCTTCGTCCTTCGAGAATGAATCAAAAAATCTCATAATATCACCCACATGAAGCTTGTCCAGATCCACACCTATTCTTACATCATGAACTAACATGGGCGAGCCTGCGCCCAGAGGCTGAAAAGGAACCTTTAACTGAAACTGAAATTTCCAGTTCTGGTACATTGCATTCGCGGTGTCAAAGTCCTGACCCTTATACACGGTATTTCCTACGTGCCTGTCATATTCACTTATTCCCCCAGCCCCTACAGAATCATTGGGATGAACCACGTTAACCATTTTGTTATCAAAATGACCCTCATTCACTTTGGCTAAGCTTACATCATCCAGAAGATTCGTTACGCTTGGAGCACTATATGTCATGCCAGACACATCCTGACGTGCAGCTACATATTGAGCCAAACCGCCACCAAGGGAATGCCCAGTCAATGAAATGTCTGAATCAGGATACGCCACTTTCACCGCCTCATACAATTCCTCAGCTTGGTGAAACTGATTATTTTCCCAATCCATGTTATCCTTCATCAGCTTGAAGGGACTATTTTTAAATATATTATGGCGTTCTGGATCCGTGATTGCATCCTCAAGTCTTCTGGTTCTGCCACCTACCACATCGAAGGCATCTGTCTCAATATCAGCTGCTTTTCCAATAATACCTTCAGGTTCAGTACCTCTATAGCCGATGATAACTTGATTTGTTTTGGGATTCTCAAGCACTACAGCATCAAATCCTGAATACGCACTGTGCAGACTTGCATCCTTTGGTTCAACCGTTCTCCATTCCTTGTACTCATCCTTGTCCAAAATGTCACTACGGCCTGCAGGAACATCCGTATATGCAAGCTCAGATATTTTTAAATATAATTCGTCAGTCATGTATTTATCCATCCTATTCACCCTTTCTTCTAGTTAACGGAAGTTGTATAATGCACATTATCAAACGACAACATTAGGAATATGAGGTGATTAATTGAAAAAATCAGGATTACTTTTTATATTAATGATCTGCGCTATATCATTCACTTTAGGAGGATGTATGTCCAACGAGAAAAAAGAGATTATCCAAAAAGCCCAAGTAGCAAGCCAAACCTATTTTAAAGAAAAATATGGAATTGATGTTGAATTTACAGACCATAAGTTTATTCCCGCTGATTTATCCCATACCGTTTCTTTAACTGGTTATGTGAAAGGAAACAAAGATCAGGAGATATTCACTATGGTCGACTATGATACCTATGAAGTCAAGACGGGTTCAGTGCCTGATGAAATCAAACCTCTTAAATAAATGAACTCTTTCAAACTCATAGGAACATATACGATTTTTTATCAGAGGGCCTTTAATAATAAGGCTCTTTAATTATGTAATAGGGACTAAATATCATCAAATTTCATCCTCTTTTTCCCAAAGAAGCAGCATCATTATAGTGCATCTTCGGTGTAACGTGTATATAACAACTGAAAAATAAGCAAAAAGTCTTTATCTCTTTTGGGCAGTAGAAGCCGACTCTTTCAAATACCTAGGCAGTTGTTACCAGAAACAATCTCACACTTTTGCGTGTATACGTGAGGCAGTAACTGTACACATGATTCATACATTTGCCACTGCCCCCTGACATGAAAATGCAATTCATTTAACGAAGGTACTTACCCTCTTCTTCTCAGGCTCATTCCACCCATAAGGATATCCATATAAATATGCTGAATAACACAACTGGCATAAGCGCCCCAGTAGCTAACATGATCCAAAGTGATGCTGGCCTTAGATTCTGGAAGTATTGATCAAACCTGCGGAGTCGCCGTGTTCGCCATTGGGCAAACTTGACTTGTCTGATCATATGATTCAACATTTTTTGCCGCTGTTCCCCTTCTTCTACATCCTCCAGCACACGTTGCAACTCGCCATATAAGCGCGCCTCTTCCTGCTCAGCCACTATAGGTTTTGTCATCCCTTATCCCCTCCTGACCTAATTAACAAGGTAACACTATCCAAAGTTTGGAGTTTTATCGAAAACCTGCCGTCACCATAAATGTAGAAGCTCCACATGTTCATTTAATCCCATATCTGCTTAATCGTCATGTCCTGTACATGATAATCTTCCGTATCATTCTATTCCTGAGGAAGCAGATCATACAAGAACGAACTCCCGAAGAACCCAAAAAAAGAAGGGATCGAATCCCTTCTTTATCAATCTTTAATTCAACCTCTCACCAATAGATCAGATTCAAAAACCTCTACCATCTTTTGCTATTGTAATCGCCCATATTGGTATCATTGATATTCCCCAGTCTAGCGAGAGTATCCTTGTAGATTCGAATAATGGATTGTACCTTGCCAAAATCAGCATCTTCTGGTCCAATACCTTCCATAAACATTCTCTGAATAATTTGCTGGAAAAATTCCACTCTTGCATGGATCTGCTGCTGCTCCAGTTGAAGAATCTCTTCAAAACTATGATTTTCTATGTAACTCATCAGGCCATCATCATCCTGATATGACCGATCGGCAATTCGACGGTTTAATTCGAACTCTTCCGGTTCGTCGTCTGGTTGAAGATTTACGGTAGTTCGTAAATGGGAAAGCATAATCTTTTCTTTTGCAAGCATGACATGAAAATCCTTATTCTTCAGCAATTCCGCTACAATTAGGCTGCACATCTCCCGATTTTCGATAAGAATGCCGTCAAAAGGATGCAATGTCCAATTGCCATTGGACCAAAACAGATTAAAATTAAAAAACTGATTACCGTATTTGTACTGAATGTTAATCTTAGTCTCATCAATAATCTCGAATGAAAATTCCAGCATGTTGAGTAAGCTCCTTCACACATTTCCAAAGTTTACCTTCATTCTATCAAACGCTCAATAAAAAATACAGAAGATTAACGGTCATTCAACTCCGCAATCGACTCTGCTTTCTCACTGCTGGCAACAACGATTAAAACGCAAGCAATGCCGGCAATAACTATAGTTAGCATAAATCCAACTCCTTTCCTATGAAAAATGCATCCTTCTTTACTTACCAGATTGTATGCAGGAGAGTTCAATGTATGCCTATTATTGCCGGGTGAAGACCCTTATAAACCAAATCCGTTATTCAAGTGTGGATCTCTATAAATCTATTTATGAAAACAAAAAGAGACGCCGCAGCGTCTCTTTTTAACGAAAACGAGTTTTAATCCAAATAAGAGCTTAACGAATTGGCATCAGGCTGGCCTTTCCCTTGAATGGCTGCAGCCTTCGGAGCCTCCAGTCCCAATCTCTCACTCATACCTGCGTTCAATGCAGTCATCTTGGTTGTATAGTCATTACAACTCTCAATAATACGGCGATTGGACTGCTCAGACAGATCAAGAGCAGACATTAAGTCTCCGATCGCCTGATTAACGGACTCAATAGACATGGATGGTTTGGATAATAGGTCATTGGTCTTCTCCGTTGTGGTACGCAGCAATCTCGCATTCTCTTTAAACTGATCTTCAATCGTTTTGTTCGTAGCTTCTACAGCCGAAATAACCTTCTCCTGATCATTTAAAGCCATAGCAATCATCGCGGATACCGTAATCAAATTAGCCGTCTTGTCTATAGCGTTATTCACGGAGTCAATGAGTTTGTCATTGTTGTCATTAATGATATCTGTCGCCGCAATCGCCTGATTATACAGCATGATCATCTCAGTCATAGATTGTGTACGTGTAACAACTTTGCGCAATCCACGCTCCAGATGTGCTTTACGGTTCTCATTTTCCGGCTTGGCAATCTCTGCCTCAAACAATCCTTTAAGCTGATTACCGAAAGCAATCTTGGTCTGCAGGTTGTATATCTCCTGGATCGAGGAACGTTTCAGCTGACGCATGTTTACGATACTCTCTTCCAAATTGTCCTTCCCGTCACGTAACCCGTTGATGATGCTGTCTATGTTGGTTCGAACAGACTGATATCGGTATACATAGTTCTTCAGGGGACTTTTGCGAAGTAAACGTCCTACAAAACTGACGTTCTTGCTCTGTTGCAGACTTTCGCACTCATCACGCAATTTCAATATCATGTTAGACACTTCAGCCCGATTCCCGGACATGAGGTCATTCACAGGACGATCCAGCATTTTCAGCGTTTGGCCGGCTTTTTCCTGTGTTCTTACACCCAACTTGCCGATGTCATCCATTAATGTATCCAGATGAAATACATCACTCTGCGAAACTTTTTGAATCAGTTGGGTCGCTTCCTGGTTAATTCGCTGCTCGTCTTCCTGCTTTAATGGAACATAATCAGTTGCCATGCCAATCCCTCCTATAATTCGGAGCTATTATACCTTTGATGAATAAGCTCTGCCTTGTTCTGAAGCTCCAATAAATCTTTATGTTCTATGGTAGATACAATCTCGGAAATTTTTGAATCCACATCTTTCAATCCGTTTAACAACATCCGTCGGTTTGTACGCTTGGCTTCTCCACTCAGACGAAGGAATGGATTGATGAAACCATTTAGATCCTTCAAAACCAATCTGCGCATCGTGTGGTTTATGTCCCCGTTGTTTAATTCTTTCAGTGCAGGGATAACACGCTGCAATCTTGCAAATAAGGCTAACGACTTCTCAACTATCTCATTGTCCAATTCATTCTTCTGTCCTTCGGAGATGACCATATCTTCCAATACTTCGAGATATTCAATAACAGGTCCAAATACAAGGTCCTGTTCAGACTGATCATGCTGGCGTCCCGTTCTGGTTCCTCCTGATTGTGCTGTTATCTGAGATCTATCATCTGTGGGTGTCACGATAGATCGGTCATTGGTGGCTCTCTCCAATTCTCCACCA
The DNA here is from genome assembly GCF_014844075.1 of Paenibacillus sp. JNUCC-31. Taxonomy (NCBI): domain Bacteria; kingdom Bacillati; phylum Bacillota; class Bacilli; order Caryophanales; family Paenibacillaceae; genus Paenibacillus; species Paenibacillus sp. JNUCC31. The sequence goes on along the minus strand of NZ_CP062165.1, from coordinate 4,611,625 downwards.
TTTCCTTGACCCTTAACAGACCTCTGGGCTGCCCCTGATGTTTCAACTTGCCGTTGTTGAGGCTTTGTTGAGGGGATCAAACCACCTACCATAGTAGCCAGAGCTGGAATTGCCCATGAGACAAATTCGGGAACAAAGGGACTACTGGCGGCCGCGATACCATATCCAATCAACGCGCCCAGTCCAATTTTTGTTTTGCGTAACATCCTGTATCCTCCTGCCTGTAACAACACATGGTATACAATGAACAAATGAAGACTACACTTGATCACTTCGTTTCTGTGTAACTCTCAAGATCATCTATATAATCGTATTGTAAAAAAACCAGTCAGAAGGTGTCAATGTTTGGAAACTAAACTTTAATGTTCTTAACCTTCTGCGCATCCATAATCAGTGGCTGTTCTACATGACTCCCCAATATACCATACTGTGGATATAAGGGACCTACTTCATAACCTAGAGCCAGCTTCACAGCCAGATAAGGGAAGTTGATTCCCGATAGACAGGATACGTGTAATCCTCCAGACATTCGTGGATTAATCTCCAGAAGTTTCGGAGTCTCCTTGCGATATTTCATCTGGATGTTGAAGTTATAAGGAATGCGATAAGCAGCAGCAACATCACTGGCAACTTTCAATAGTTCAGTATGCTCTTCAAGCCTTCTTAAACGCCCACCTGCTTTGCAGCGTGGGACAGCCGCCAGTAAATTCCCCTCACTGTCAGCTAGACAATCAATACTGTACTCATACCCCTCGAGTCGTTCCATGACCATAATATTGGGGAAGGATTCCACAGAAGAAAATGCACGGAATGCATCTTCAAAAGAGATGCGGTTCTGGGTATGCCCAAACAACTCCTCTAGCGGATTGCGACTGTTATCGATAACCCTGAATCCCATCCCACCTTCACCGTTACATGGTTTGAAACACACCTCATGACCAGAGCCAGAGAGTGCCTCATAAGCCTGTTTGAACTGTGAAGCGTTGCTAACGGTGAAATAATCCGGGATATTCATAATTCCCAATTCACGCACAGATTCATAGAAACGATCCTTCTCCATCAGTCGCGCCAGTAATTCTGTATCTGTGCAAACCAAGACTTTGGTTCCAATCTCTTCGAAGAGGTGAACATGCTTGCTAATATCCAGCATATGGAGACGTGGAATAAACACATTAATCTGGTGTCTACGGCAAAAATCCAGACAGAAATCAACGTACTCTCTTCCCGTAACCTTCGGCTCTAGCTCTGCGTGGTCACATCCCTGAAGCGCCATGTTGTTCGGATCGGAATGTGTGCCGTAGATCTCGAATGCTAAACCATCTTCGTTGTTTCGAATCAGATTCATATAGTGATATGCCACCGAAAACCAACGATTAAAATAAATACGGGTCTTGTTCATGAGACAGCATCTCCTATCGCAACGTGGTGTATAGAACGAACATATTCCAATATCTCGTCGGCGGCAAATATACCGGATTGTTTGGTAAATTGGTAAGGGATCAAGTCAGAATTCCGCTGCTTCTCTCGGTAAAGTTCACCATGGCGCGGAGCAATAGCATAATCTGCGAAGTCAAGTAGACAACGGTCCAGTAGAGAATCCCCTGAAGCAATAACAGGACCATTTCCGATCCGCTGCCGAACATGTTCTACCGCAGCTCTCTTATTTACTCCAGAAGGAACAAGGTATAGCTTGCGCCCTTGAATGGAGGCCTCCCATCCTAGTGCTTCCAAAGCCTGAATCTTCTCTTTGACTTGCTCTATCGGCATACGGTCACGGTGAATCACAAAGGCAAAGAACAAGTCATCACATAGTCGCTCCCCTGCAACCCAGTCGCTGTTCAGCACATCGCCAAACATCTGCCTCACCTCAACAGCCTCCACCGAATGCTGCTGAAGTTGAGAGCGGACATACTTGTTCCAGGACAGGTCCACTTCACCGTCAATCAGAATATTCCCCCCATTGCTCGTTATCGCATAAGCCGGAATGACGTCCTGCTGAAAAATCCGAATGCGTTGGTACTGCTCTACGGTCCGTGTAGTTACAGGGATAAAAAAGATATCTTTGGGGAGAGTCTTGAGCTGATGTAACGCATCACCTGACATAAAGGCTGATAACTCACCCCGAATCCATTCGGCTGGAACCAATCCCGAAGAATCGTCGGAAACGCCCATGGAGCGGCGAGAATAAATCAGGGTCTGATCCAGATCGCTTGCATAGATCATTCGCCGTCCCCCCTTACCGATTGAATAATACCGCAACAGGAGTAGCTCAATCCAGGAAACACTTCAACGGGGACTCCGCGGTCTTCTGCCAGCAGCATAATATGTTTCAGATTGGGATTGTTCGGGCGGTCAATCAGGATCTTCCAAGGTACACGACGCAAAAGTACGCGTGTAGTCTCTCCAATCCCCGGCTTGATCAGATTTACATCTTGAATACCGAATGCCTGTTGAATGGCTTGGATATCCTCCATTCCCTGCCAAGTCACTTCTGAGGGATGAGACAGTGCTTCATCGGCTTGAAGGGATGCCTCTTGTTCAACCTTAGTGAAGTAATCGACCACCTTGTCCACAAAAACAACCGACAGATCGGAAGAAGCCCATTCCTTATACCACTTGGCTCCATGGAAGTCATCCGGTCCAATGAGGTCCTCCCGTAGTACGGTACGACTCATCAGACCGGACACTGTCGAGTTCAGACAAGCACTCGGAATTAAATAATCCTCTCGAGTGCCATAGGTTTCAGAACATTGGCCTGGGTCAGCAAGCACGGCCAGATCATCATTTAGTCGAATACCGTAACGCGCCTCCATCTTCGCGCAGGCTTCAACCAGTACTTTACGAATGGCCCCCTTACCCGTCCATCCATCAATGAATTGAATAGGTGCATTCAATCCATGCTGTTGCCAAATATATAGAATGGCGTTCTCATCAATTCCTTTTCCGCGAATAATGGAAATACTGTAATGAGGCATATCCACGTTATATTTCATTGAAATATAACGTTTGACCAAAATGCCAATTGGCGTTCCTGCACGAGCGAGCGAGACCAGAACGGTGTCCAATCCCCTCTTGCGCACGATCATCTCTGCTACCACGGCAGCAGCCATAGCCACTTTCTCCGCCGATTGTGCTAAAGTATCGTGAAATAACTCCATATATTCATCCGTAGGGTGATACTCCACGGGTAGCATTTCCGAATAATGCACACCCGACTGAATGGCATGTTCACGCTCTCCGGTCTCTTTTTCCAAATGAATGTTGCTTAAGTCCTTTAATAAAAACACAACATCGGACGAGTCATAACTGCCCAGCGGCTCAGGGGATTTAATCTTGCGCTTCATCATACTTTCAATCGTAGATAAATTCATAGCTTGTCTTCTCAGCCCTCCTGTGGAACACCGCAGTACACCACGTATATTTGCTTACATCCGAGTCGTGACAATACATCCATCATAGGCTGCATGTGAACTTCGGACATATGTCTTTCCATCAGTACAAAAATCTCATCATATTGCCCCGGGGATACATTATAGATGTAATTCTGGACAGCCGGATCTTCTGGCGAAGCATATCCTTCACCAGCAATAACAGCGTATCCCGGGTAATTCACAGGATAGATGGGACTTCGAGTCGTGGACTGGTACAGCACCCCGTCACCCATTTCAGCTGCAACCCGCATCGGAATATGCATAAACTCGCCTGTGCCCATAACAAGGGTGCGCTGGCCCTTCCTTTTTTCTCGCAAAAGAGCTGCGATCCTTGAAATACCTGAACTAAGAACGGGATTATGGGCTGAATGAATTCCGAACCGTCCTGTATATCGAAGATAGGGAATTGACGAGCGATTCCCCTCCGAATCAGCAGAGACAGCAGCCCATTGCTCCATTTCACCTGCTACAGACAAAACACTTATCGACGATGAGGGTTCATACACCAGTTTCTCTCTGGAAGCATCGATCAATGGTTCACCCATGACCTGAATTTTCCCTTTTAACAAGCATAATGGTGTAATTGTTATTCCAAGTTCATTTTCCAGCGCAGAGAATCTTTGCTCATCCGCATCTGTGCGCCAATCCAGCAAAGAAGCGATATAATATTTCTTGCGCGGATAAGTGCGCTGGATATCCCTAATAATGTTCAATGTTGTATTGCCCGTTGTCATCTCATCATCCACAAGGACAAGAGGTCCACCCTCTGCGAGTGATTCGGAGTCCAATGCGTAACAGCGATGAGACATCGCATGAGAATGCTCCTCTTCGAATTGAATATGAGGCTCTATTTCAGGCAGATACTCCCTTGTAGAATGAATGTACGTTGCATGATCAGAGAATAATTCGTACATGCTGTGACCGAGAGCAGTGGCTGTCTCGGCGAAACCGACGAATTTCACCTCTTCAGGCAAAGTCATTCCGACATCCATTAAATACTCATAAGCCTCTCGAGCTTGATCCGGGTCTGTCAATCCGTGAACCATCCGTTGTTTCCATTCTGAAATGCGCTTGTCCTCTCCGTGACTTAGATCTTCATACAGAAGAACGGCTAGGGCAGCCCCGCTTAATAGCGAGGTATAGGGATTGACGGCAATATGCTTGCCAAGTAACTTACTGACAAAGAGAAATGATCTCTTTTTATTCAAGCGAGCCGCCATGGAGAATAGATTCTCCAGTGGGATTTCCAAAGGATTGTGGGTAGCCTCAATCGTGACATTGAACTGATCAAGAATAGGAAACGTAAGTTGGTTCGTGTTTGGGCAAGAGCCCGACAAAATGTTGCTGTTCATGTAACACCCCATATATTTGTGATCGGATTAAAATTCGTTTAGCCCAACTCAAGTGCGGCTTGATCTCGTTCATTTTGTTGGTATACACGCTTTTGAAAACCCCTAAACTTCCGTCATTGCGAGCTACAATGCTTTGTGCATCCATGAACTCTTCATGGGTAACAACATACATTGCCTGAACGGGCTTGATATGTGTCGGATGAATGATTGTTTTTCCTATAATACCGTTCTCCTTATCCATCATGACTTCACGCATCATTCCGTCCATGGAGTTCGAAATATATTTCATTCTGAGATTCCGGCCTGTCTTGCCCAGTGATTCCTCAAATGGTGTCTGTCTTAATTGCGGCTTAAACACTCGTTCACGCTGGCTAAAATATTCCCAGACTGGACCCGATATCACATAACCATTGTCTACGCGTCCATATAAATTGATAATGTCAGATATGCAATCACGAATGGTTGCAATATCATATATGGTGAGTTCCGGACTTCTTCTCAGTCCAAAGAGGCTTGAGAAATCCGTCGCTCCAATTCGAATGTTCAGTACATACTGTGCATACTCATCCACGATCTGCTTCAACTGGAGCAATGTATCCCAGCGCGTCTCACGGTAGATCACTTCCGCTGTCTCCAAAATTGGCATGGCGTATAGGATTGCATGTGCGCTACTTTTCTGCTGATTATATTCGTGAACAAGCTGCAAATAAGCACGTCCATTTTCACAGTTGAACTTCGGCAGGACAATACCTGTCAGCAGGGATATCCGTTCACCCAGTATTTCAAAAAGACGTTCCAACTGTTCTGGAGATCTTACCCGTACAAAAAGCAAAGGCATTCTGCTGGAAAGCAGCATTCCCGTCTCCATGTACTCTGCAACTAGTGTAAGATGCTGGGCCAAACATTGTTCCGCAAACTCAACTTGCTCATCTCCTACAGCATCTTCCAGATCAATAATGATGGTCGTGAGTCCTTCATGCTTACCGTTCATAATATCGTCCGCAATATGCGGACGGGTAGCCGGCATGTACAAAGCAGCCCCAACAGCGTATGCCAGTATTTCTTTGGAGGTTCGATGACTAAACGATACGGGCGAAGAAAAAAATAACGTTTCTTCCTCCTCTGAGTTCAAAAAATTAAAATATTTCAGGTTATTCTCCTCCTTACACATCTGACTTGAAGCCAGTCTGCATCGTCAAATGAATGCTGTCGGGGTATAAAAACCAATCCCTCCAAGAAGCGGAGGGATTGATGTGGCAAATGTGACGAAAATGATTAGGCCTGACCTTTGTTTTCTTTTTTTCTTCTGGCAGAACTGAGGAGCATGGCTCCAGCAAATACAGCAATCAGTAATGAGAAGAAGATCACATTTGAGATATGGATACCAAAAGCACTCAACATCATTTTCACTGAAATAATAGCAATAAGGACAAATGCTGCTTTTTCCAGTTCAGGGAACTTGTCAATGAGTTTAAGGAAAACCTGTGCAACACCACGCATCATGAGCACCCCGATAATGCCTCCGAGGAAGAGTACCCAAATCTGCTCACTGATACCAAATGCTGCAATAACACTGTCAATACTGAAAGCAATATCCATCAACTCGACCATAAGCACGGTTTTCCAGAATGAATATTGCTTGCCTTCCTGATCTTCCTCTGCCTGAGACTTGAATAGTCCTTTGTAGGCAATGTACAAGAGGTATAACGCTCCAAGCACCTTGATCAAGGTAATCTTGACGAGGAATGTCCCCAGCCCAATGGCAATAAACCTGAAAATATAAGCTCCCAAAATACCATAAAACAACGCGCGCTTCTGTTGTTCTTTAGGCAAATGTTTAACCATAACGGCCAGCACTAACGCATTATCTGCGGATAGAAGCCCTTCCAGCAAGATCAGACTACCAATAATCCCCCAACTTACAGGGTCAGAGAGCGTAGCCACAATCTCGGTCCAAGAGAAAAAATGGCCATAGTTCTCGCTAATACTTTTGAAAAAATCACTTAACATGAAAAGAGAGCCTCCGCTAACTCAAATTGTTATTTACTGCCGGCAGTCCAGCGCATTCCCCACCCATGGGCTTCATCCAGGGCACGGTGTCCATTGTAGAACTGGACAATTCTCTCAATACTGAACGTCTCATCATTTACGTTGCGGAACATAGCAATTCCACACATTCCCAAGGAGCTTCCATATTCATTCATGCGCACGATAATATCAGGTCCGTCTTTCTGGTTGATCGTGACTACGCCATCGGCTTGTGACCAATTCGTAACCCCTTCATAAATGTAAGTGAACACCAGAATGCGCTTGATATCGGAGATATGCGCACCGTTAATGCGTAAATTCTCTCCAGTTCTCACGGACCCTGTTCGGTCATCTCCATCCAACGAAATGTATGGATATCGGTTCAAAGACCCGAATGATTCTCCCAGTGCCTGGATGACTCCTTTACTACCGTCCTTCATTTCAAACAGGCAACCGAGATCCAGATCCACACTCTTGTTTCGCCCGAATAACCCTCGGCTGGTCTGTTGATTCCAGTTGAGATTAATTAAAATCTCCCCAAGTCCGCCAGAATTTTTCTTCAGGTTGATCGTGTCGCCCTTTTTCTTCAGTTCAATCTTGTTAAGGTTCAGTTCAATCTTGGGTTGAGGCGGCTGAGCAGGTGGAGCTGGAGGCTTCGGTGCGGGCGGCTGGGGTGTTGGAGGAACAGGCTGTGAAGCTGAAGTATCACTCTCTACACTCACTCCAAAATTGCCGCACAGGGCATTCAGTCCGCCAGCAAAACCGGAACCCACCGCATTAAATTTCCACTCTCCATTATGTCGGTACAACTCGCCAATGACGATCGCCGTCTCGACTGTAAACCCACTGGCTAAGTCATATCTCAATGCTTCCTGTCCACTATTGGCATTCCCAAAGCGGATATAGGTATGCTGAACCTGTCCAAAGCTTTGGTTTCTGGACTCACCTTCATAAATCGTCAGACTGAACGCAATCTTCTCAATACGAGCAGGGATTTTGCTCAGATCAATATCAAATTGCTTTTTATCGGTCTGCTGAGGTGTGTCTTTATACGTAATAAATGCCGTTGTCGGCTGGTTATAAAAGATAAAATCTTCATCACCTGACACTTTACCGCCAGCACCAAGAAGGAATGCAGATGTATCAAGTTCAAGAGCTGAGGAAGAGTCCCAGCCAATACCAACCGTAAGACGGGAAAGCCCGGGATTGGTTTTGGTCAAGTCCGTCTTTTGCCCTTTGACGACAGTTACAGCCATAACAGGTTCACCTTTCTTCTTCTCTTATTGGGCGTCCAATCCGTAGTTCTGACACAGAGCTGCAAGTCCGCCAGCAAAACCGCTGCCGATCGCCTGGAACTTCCAATCCGCACCCGAGCGGTAGAATTCACAGAATACAACAGCTGTCTCGGTGGAGAAGTCTTCGCCCAGATCATAACGTAAAACCTCTCGCTCATTGGACGCATCTACAACGCGAACAAACGCATTGGACACCTGACCGAAATTCTGTGCGCGCGCTTCATAATCATAAATGGTTACGGTAATGCCAATCCGAGTAATATTTGCAGGGACTTTGCTGAAATCCACGATAATCTGCTCATCATCGCCTTCTCCCTCGCCTGTACGGTTATCCCCAGTATGCGTTAATGAACCTGCACCACCCGTTGGGTTGTTGTAAAAGACGAAGTCGTCCGTACCTTTGGCTTTGCCATCTTCATGAAGCAGAAATGCAGAAGCATCCAAGTCAAAGTCGACTCCACCGCTATATTTATTGGTATCCCATCCAAGGCCTACGACAACCCGTGTCAAGCCAGGGTTCGTTTTCGTTAGATCAATACGCTGTCCTTTAGCCAAGCTAATTGTCATATATTCGTCCACCTTTCTTTATTGTTGAAATACCTTTCTCTAATGAAAAGGAAAACCGCCAAATTGACGGCTTCCCTGACTTTTATATGGTCACAGATTAATAAATGAATCCTATTGCAGACCGTAGTCGCGCGTAAGGCCGACCAGACCGTCCTGATAACCGCTACCAATCGCGCTGAATTTCCATTCACCGCTATGACGGTACAATTCACCAACAACAACACCTGTTTCGATGGAGAAGTCTTCGCCCAGATCGAAACGGATCAGTTCTTCGGAATTCGCTTCATTCAGAATACGTACATATGCACGGGACACTTGTCCAAAATTCTGGCTGCGTTCCTGAGCTTCATAGATTGTGATGGTGAACGCAATTTTCTCGATATTCGCCGGAACATTAGGCAGATCGATTTTTACTTGCTCATCATCGCCATCTCCTTCGCCCGTACGGTTGTCGCCCGTATGCACTACCGAACCATTTTCATTTTGCGGGTTATTGAAGAAAATAAAATTCTTCTCTCCGTCAACCTTACCGTCCGCATTAGCGCAGAATACGGATACATCCAGGTCAAAATCCTTGCCGCCATCATATTTATTCGTATCCCAGCCCAAACCTACAGTGATTTTGGCCAGTCCTGGATTTGTTTTCGTTAAGTCGATCTTTTGACCTTTGGATAGATTGATAGCCATTCGATTCATCTCCGCTTCGCTGTAATATTAGATACAAAATGTTATTCCGGAAATCCAATATATTTCTACGTATAGCGACGTGCAAGCTCATCGATATGTACCGCATGAGCGCCTTCACCGATTGCAGAGAATTTCCACTCTCCACCATGTCGATACAATTCGCCACAGATGAGGGCTGTCATACCTGCATAATTATCGGATAGATTAAACTTTATTAATTCCTGTGAGTTGCTCCCATCCAAAATACGGATATAAGCTCGTTCAATCATGCCAAAGTCCTGCTTACGATTCACACAGTCATAAATATTAACGACGATAAGAATTTTATGAACATCGGCAGGTACAGAGGAGAGGTTGATTTTGATCTGCTCATCGTCCCCTTCACCTTCGCCAGTTAGATTATCTCCTGAATGAACTACAGATCTACAAAGACTTTGCTTGTTATGGAAGCAGACCAGATTGGTTTCCTTCGTTAACTTGCCATTCTCATCCAACAGCAAAGCCGAAGCATCACAATCGATATTCGCCTGCTTTTTTCTTCCGAAAAATCCTTTGGAGGCTAAAGGGTCCCAACCCAAACCGGCTATAACTTGAGTTAACCCTGCTTTACCCTTGGTTAGATCAATTTTTTGTCCCTTGACCAAATTAATACCAGCCACTGATATTCACCTCCTTTCAGCTTGAGATGCGTACTGTTTGCTACAAACTGAATTCACCTGGGTTCAACCCAAGGACCGTGCAGATTTCAGCTACGACTCTGCGCTCCTGATCATCGAAGTTACCGTCAGCAGAACCAATAGCACTACATACACCCACAATGACACGACCGACTTCCGGCTTGGACTTGAACTTGGCGATAGCTTTCAAGGCTTCCTGCTTCCCGATCTCGGGGGAAAACTCAAAATTATTCACATAGTGATTGAAACGTTCAATAACAACAGTCATATCAAATACTTTCAATTCCTGACTAAGATTTATGTATCCCGCCATCTTGTTTTTCTCCGAAGCATCGATCGTACCGTCTGCAAAAGCAACTAAAGCACAACCTGCCACTACAGCATCCATAAAATCCTTGTTCTTAAATCGTTTAACCTGCTCCTCAAGACCCTGTTTCGTCGAGTTAAGCCAATTTCTGAATGAGCTCATTGTTATCCTCCATTACTAGATTCATTTCACTTCAACTTCCTTTGCAAACTAGCAAAATACAATATACGTCATTACATCCTAATTCATGGCATAAAATAGTTAAATTATCCCTTTACTATACTCTATATTTTGTCATTTTTCTACATATAAAAACAAAAACATCTCATATACCATGAAGTATTTTATAAAGGGATATCATCTATTTTTTAAACGTTCTACATTTAATTACAAAATTCGACAAACAAAAAAAGAACAACCTCCAGAACCATGATGTTTCAGGAGGCTGTTCTTCACTTTTCATCCATATTATAGAATTTATACGCCAATAGCAATGCGCATTTATGCACAGTTATAACAAATGTTTTATTCGTTTAAAACTCATAAATCCAGCTTAACTATTCAACAATGCATTCAAACATACCGCACCCTGCTCGCGCACATTAACCACAATAATTGGCGTCTCCAGCATGCCGTGCATCCAGGACATATATTCCTCAACTTTAGCGTTGGGAAGGATCGTCAGAATGACCCCTGCGAAGCCTCCACCGTGGATGCGACAAGCGCCATCACCCAAGTTATGCAAATAATTCTCTGTCAGTGCCAGCGCGATCCCAATCTCCTGTTCCTTCACCGAACCGCTTTGATATACATTCTGGAGCCACTTCCAGGAAGAGTTCCCGGATGCCGTAATCAGGTTCAGGAAGTCAGCAAAACGCCCTTCACGAAGCGCCGACACTTGACCATCCACCCGATCATTCTCTGCCAGAAAATGAAGTGCACGCAGCACCGCACGATCTCCAGCAGCCTCACGGACCTGCTTGAGATTGGCATAGATTGCCTCAGCCGTAATTTCCCGAACATACTCACTGCCCAGCGCCTGAGCAACAGCTCTCATCTCATAAGGAACAGCAGCATAATCCTCTGTCAGATCCGCGTGGTTCCCACCTGTGTTCACAATCACGAGAGAGTATCCGTTCTCCTGAAAATCCCACTTTACAGGCTCAATCACCGGCTGTGCCGAATTTTCAAAATCAATTGCAATCAGCCCACCATAGGCACAAGCCATCTGATCCAGCAAACCGGACGGTTTGTTCCAATAGTGATTCTCCGCGTATTGACCAATCTTCGCCAGAGTTACAACATCCAGCGTACTTTCGTTGTAGAAATGGTTCAAGATCGTACAGATCAGCATCTCGAATGATGCCGACGAACTCAGGCCCGATGCCGAGAACACATTACTGGAGATGTACGCCTGAAATCCGCCTACTTTATATCCGAACTCCCCGAACCCTGCAGCCATACCACGAATCAAAGCCGTAGTGCCATCGTCCTCCGCCTTGGGTGCCAAATCCGTGAGATCGATACCATATTTCTGGTCATACCCTTCGGAATAAAAAGTAATTACCGAATCCGTCGTTGGCGCAGCTACCGCAATCGTATCCAGCGTAATACTGCCCGCCAGTACCTTACCGTGGTTATGATCCGTATGGTTGCCCCCAATTTCGCTGCGTCCAGCCGAGCTGAACAGCTTGCTGCCCTCTTGTACGCCGAAGTACTGTTCGAATGATTCATTGAGCTTCGTGTAACGTGCTGTCTGTTCTTCCAGTTGTTGCTGACCATACATTTGGGCAAGCAGCGTTTGGCCTGAAGTGGATTGGATCAGTGCCAATGGTTGTGTAGTCATGAATAATCCTCCTATGGATATGCAGCATGTATTTTTCTACGTGAATGATGAACGATAGCGGGATGACTTCATGCCCGTTTACTTTTCCATTATCTCAGCTTCGTTTCCGAAAAGGTAGGGTAGAATTGAAAGTTTGTAAGCGTTTTTTGAAGTTAATGCATTAACAATTCATACGGGCTTAACGTCACTCCAATGTAATTCGATTAATTCAGAAAAGGTGCAATACTCTTCTTCAACGAAGTTATCGGTTGGCCCATCAATTGCTCAAGATCCTTAGATGTAGATCCGGTATCAATACTGCTTAAAAAAGGATAGATCCAGTGCTGTACCGACACATCCTCGCTGTGAATGACGGTCTTGCCTGCAAACTCTGTAAGCACCTCTGCCAGGTCAGCAAAGGTCCAAGTCCGTGGCGCGGCCAGCTCATATATCCGCTGCTCATGACCTTTCTCTGCGAGTACGTTCGCAATGGCCCGTGCAAGATCACTGCGTGTAACCGCATTAAACCGCCAATCTCCGGCTGGAGTTGTTAGCACGCCACTTTGTATCGCCTCCTGTAGTCCAAGGACATTCACAAAATCAATATACAGCCCATTGCGCAAAATCGTATACTTCATCCCCGAATCAAATATGACCTGCTCGGTAAGTCTATGCACGTTACTTGAACCTTTAAGGCCCGTCTGTGGGAAAGCAAAACTGGTATAAAGGATATGTTCAACTCCAGCGTTCTTCGCCGCATTGATTACACTTGTATGTTGAGTTAGCCGGACTGTATCATCGTTATGCGAGCTGGAAATCAGTAGCAATTTATTCACACCGGCAAAGGCTTTCTGTAGCGTTTCCGGCCTATCATAGTCAATACAGCGAACCTCCCCACCCTGATCCTTTAAAGCTTTTAAGGTTGCAGACATCCCCCCATTACGGACTCCTGCGATAATTTCTGTAGCGGGGACCCTGACTAGCATATTTGCAATAATCATATTGCCTAATTGTCCTGTGGCTCCGGTAATCATGATCGTCATCCTGCTTTTCCCTCCTGTAAATGAATTGCAACAAATAGTTAAGTCATTAACTAAATAGACAGAGTGATCCACTGAACTACAACATGTTCCTCACTGAACCAATCCTATCCCTTTCCACACATATCTTGCCTCAGAATCGACTGATCTTAGCATCGTTTTAGACTGCATTAAGGATTAAGACCTGTTCAGCTTCTGCAACAAAGCAATCAACTGATGCTGCTCCTGTTCATTCAACTTGCCCATTTGCCCAGCCACAGCTTCACGGTTACCCGGCAGATGCTCCCTCAACAATGTTCGTCCTGCATCGGTAATGGAAATCACCGTCTTGCGACCATCTCGGGCATGTTCAGCCCTCGCAATGTAGCCATCACGCTCCAGCGGTGTCAGCAGCAAGCTAATGTTGGCCTTGGTGACACCGATTTTTTCGGCAAGCACTGAAGGAAGCATCGTTCCCCCATCTTTGGCAATCTCTACGAGTATGCGAATTCTTGCTCCATTCAGCCCTTGGGATTGCCAGTATTTCTCCGACACGGCCACCAGATTGGCAGTCGCCTCAACCATCGTAAAAAAAGCTTCATTGGGCAGTGGCAGACGAAGCAAATATTCTTGCAGCGTATCTTGTTTAGGATCAATTGGCAGTAGGTTCTCTTCTTGCAGATTATCCATGTGTTCTGTCCTCTCCATTTAGTTAATAGCTTAACTATATAGGCAAAGATAACTCACCCCATAGAAAATGTCAATTCATTATTTCTTTTCTATAAAAATCAAAACGCTTGCACATAAATGAACCCTTTTTCACCCATTCTATACTTTCAAATGGTAAAATTAGGATTGCACTCCATTATACAATAACTTAAATTTGTATTAAAAAGGATAAATATGGTTTTATACAGGTTGATGTAGAACTGCTTTGAATCTGATGGTGGAGGAAACTATGAAGATCAAGTCGAACTATACTAAACTCTTTGGTGCGTTCTCTCTTACTTTCTTGGGTGATGGACTTACGCTCGCTGCGGTTCCATGGCTCATTTCCAATCTTACGACCGATACTTTATATGCCTCCATAACCATGACAGCCCTCCGTTTGCCCTGGCTTCTCTTCAGTCTGCCCGTGGGCGTTCTAATCGACCGATATTCTCGCAAACATATGCTGATCGGAGCAGGCTTTACTCGAATGATTCTTCTCCTTGTGCTGACTTTATGTATATGGGGAGGCTGGGTGAGCATTCCGATTCTGGCTCTGTTCATGTTTGGTATCGGACTGAGTCGAGTCGTATTCGACAGCACGGTGCAGACGATCATCCCGCAACTTGTAGATGAAAGTAAATTAGAGAAAGCCAATGGGCAGTTCACCGCTGGACAGTTAATGACGAGTGATATTCTGGGCGTTGCTCTGGGAGGGTTCATCATCACCCTGCATATTGTCTTTCCTTTTGCGATAGACACCGTGACGGCTGTTGTTGCTTTGCTCTTTTTAATCAGTTTGAAGGGAAACTTTTACCCAGGGGATACGGAAGCAACCAGGAAGGAAGCTCGCCCAATGAAGAATTGGAAACGGGAGATGTGGTCCGGGATTCAATATGTGTATCATGATCGTTTTCTCCGTGGTTTGGCGATTCTGTCCGTCACGATTACGCTGATGTATTCGATCATTCTGGCCACTCAAATCTTCTTTGTACGAGATGTCCTTCAGTTGGATGCTTTTGCATTCGGTATATTAATCTCCATTGCAACAATCGGCAGCATCGTGGGGAGCCAGGCCGTTGCTTATATGCGTAAGAAATGGAGTACAAAACAATTAATTATCTCCTCCATTTTGTGTATGGGCATCATCTACGGTGTGGTGGGTTTAACCACGAACGCCTATTGGGTAGGCGGCTTGTATTTCTGTGCTGCATTTTTCATTATCGTCTACAATGTTACACGTTCTTCAATCCTGCAACGTTCCGTACCTAATGAGTTGCTCGGCAGGGTTGGAAGCGTGTTTCGCTTTTTGTCTTTTGGGATTAGTGCCGTTGGTACCTTGCTTGGCGGATTACTGGTGCGAGTCAGCGAAACAACATTCGATAGAGTATTTTCGTTACAACTGCCTTACCTCGTTTGATGAAGCCACTATCGATTCTTGTTTTTAACATTATAAATACCCTGTCTATATTTCACAGTGACTTAGTGACACCATGGAATATAACAGGGCTTCTGAATTCGGTTAGTTAAGTATATACGCTCGTCTTTCATTCGGCATTAAACAGTTGTTTGCAGAACTCCGAGTACGTAGGTACATGCTCCAACTCGTAATTCATGATTTTAATGATCAATCCTTCAACAATGGTCTGTGACAGGTCGTCACGTTCCTGGGGTTTAACCTGATATCTCATCCGCTGAATGATAGGTTGAAATGCACTGATAATTTGAAGCATGCTCTCTCGATCTCCATTCTGTGCCCTCCGCACTGCATCATAGAATTCAACCTTGTTTTGATTCATCTTTAATCACCGCTTTGATTACCTCTATAAGAGTACTGATATTCACTGAGAGTTGATCCAGCTTCTTCTCGAATCGGGTAAATAAATATAATGTAATCATGATGGGAAAACCGACCTGACTGATTCCCCCTATAAAAGTTGCAAATGAGCTATTATCCATTGCTTACTCCTTTCTCCATTACGGTTTTCATTTTTTTCAGAGCTGTATTTCTTGTCTTCGCTATGGCCTGCTGGCTGACCTGAAGCCTGCTCGCAATTTCATGATCGTGGTAGCCTTGTCCATAATATAGCGTGGTGACATGCTTCTGCTTATCCGTTAAACTCTCAAATGCCGATTCCACATGCTCATCAGCAAAACCCTCTTGGAAATTCATAGAACGTTCATCCGATTGTAGAATATCCGCTGAAGTTTGATAGGCACTCATCGTCTCACCGATACACACACTGGACTCGTCCGAGGATGGCCTGTCATAGATCAATACATTTCGAGCTGCATAACGCTGATTCCGCCGCATCTGATCGATACTCATGAATTTGAGCGATGATGTGACATAAGTGATAAATCGAAATTGAAAGAAATATTTGCGGAACGCCTCATTTAACTCTTCTTCCTTACCAGCCTCCCCTCTCAAGGACTCCAACAGTAACTTCTGGTGCTTCTCCTGCTCAAAAAAGTTTAGAACAACCCGATTATGGAATAACGCTGGATTTTGGTGCTTGTACTCCTCAAACTGTGCAGTAACCGCAAGTGTTGTGTAATCACTAGTCTTCTCTAGGGTACTCATCTGACTCCCCCTCCTTTAATCTTTATATATAAGAAGGCGTTCTTACCAATAGAAAAAACAACCATTAATAAGAACATTTGTTCCCTTTATTATACTATATTTTTTTCCATATCGTACAAAATAACTAAAAGATCATCCTTTAGGATTACTTATCCCCATGATCCATAGATATACAAAATAAGACACCAGCACAATTAGGCCGATGTCTTATTATCACTTTTAGATTGATATAGCTTACCTGAGTGTTTTAAGTAGCTTTTGGGTATTCATCGAGGCGTCTGATCGAATCCAGCCGGATCGTGACCTTCCTGGTTTTGCGATTTTCGGAAGAAAACCAGTCTTTCAATGCTGAATACTCGCTTGTTTCCAACGCTGCCGTTTCAATAGTGAATTCGTTATTATCATTCCAATCATATGAGATGATGGGCCAAGTCGGCTTCAACATGAATGGCTCTTCAAGATCAGCTGATGTATACGGAATGACTTTTAATGGTTTGAGATCCACGGCAACAAGGATTTGTCTACGGACCAGGCCGCCTTCATCATAAGCATAACGAATTAACATCTTTCCTTGATCTGGAGAAAGTTTATAATCCTGAAATATGCCGACAGGCATGGTTAGACTTTCGCTCTTACTTCCATCTGTTTTAACTAAAATGGTGGAACAATCCTTGGTCCCACAGCCATATTTCAGTATCGCATACGTTTCGGAAGAAGGTACATCCAACGACGTAAATTGAGTACGAGCAATCTCCGATTGGATATCTGCTTCATTTAATAAATAATTCTTATACTGAGGAATGTCGTTAAGGGATAATTTTATGGATTTCCCCTCACTTTTGATTTCAACGATATCAGGTAAAGTCGATAATTCGGTATGCGGGAGTTCCGTCTCCGTGGCAACTGTTTCAGCTGCCTCACTCGCGGATGAGTTGGTTATGTACAACCAAACCAGACTCCCCGTACCAACAATGAACAAGAGCAAGAAGAAGATCGTATATTTTTTCATAACCATTTTCCTCATTTCAGGTTGTTTTATAGTCGACTTCGTTCGCCTTATGAGTATTCCCAAACATAAGGAGATGAAGTTATATGGCACTTACAGACAGCTTGAAAGACAAATTGTTGAGAAATACCGGATTCTTTGAAGGCAACAATGGATATTCGAACGTTACTGGTAATTTTGATGGACAGGGACTTTCCTTTGGTATCATTCAGTACAATTTTGGACAAGGTACTTTGCAACCTCTACTGAAGGAGTACATCCAGAACAATGACACCGAGTTCAAAGCCGTCTTCGGTACCTCCAAAGCCGCGACTCTGAAAGATGTGGTCAACAACAAAACAAAATCACAGCAAATTGCTTGGGGTGAAAGTATCTCAACAAGTGGTGGTAATGTGGTATCCGAGTGGAAGACACTGTTTGAGTCCATGGGGGCAAAGTCTGCGAACCAGGCACTTCAGCGTAAATACGCCGAAAGTTATTTTAATCGTGCCATCACCTTCGCTGGCAAATTCGGCATTATTAGCACGCAGGGGCTTGCATTCTTATTCGATCATTCCGTGCAGTCCTGGAGCCTTTCCGGAGAAAGCTCCATTATTTCCGAAATTACATCTCTCGAAAAAGCATGGAGAGATATGGGCGAGACAGGTCGTTATCCCGACAAAGACCGATTGTATTCTGTCTTGAAAGGAGTTAGCGGCTCAGATCCGATTGCCCGTAGAACAGCGATCCGTAACGGATCAGGCACCGTACACGGAAAAAGTTATAACATTTCAACATTTGGATTGTCATACTCGACCAACTTTTAATACGGTAAAAGTGGACACCCCTTTGTGGGGTGTTTTTCCAATTTAAAAGCATTATATAATAAGGAACTTTGATGCGGGTTTCAGTTCTGTCTCAAAGCTTCAAGGAATAGAACCAAAATTGTAACAATTAGTAAATCACCTATTTGGTTAATTATTCCACTCACCTGTTAAAATTAAGGTACCACAAGGCAAATCCTCCTTGACTGTAACGTAAGGTCATACTTGATAATGAACTCAAGCTAACATGAAGGAGAGATTAAAGATGAAGATTACCGCATTACGCTCGGATAAAATCTATGAAGAGATCATCAAGGCCGCACCCGATGAGAAGTTGGAGCTATATCGCGAGCATATGATGGGTCCATTTATGAACAAGTGGAACATTCAACAGATTCCGTTTCGATCCAGTGAGCCTAACGGCTTCGACGTGATTATGATGAACAATTTCATGAATATCGCTCCCGCAGATATAACAACTGAGATTAACGAACCGTTAGCAGCGATCTCGTCTGAAGCATTTTGGCAAAAGTGTCATGAAGCCGTTACAACAAGCTTTTCCACCTTTACTGATCACGGGATTGAACTACCGGTCTCCGAATATCTGTACACGATTTTATTGGGGGATCAGAACAGCCCGTCGCTACAAATGAATGAAGGCATATGTGGAGATGGCGGCATCCCTGGTTATATTATGGCGAACCTGATTCCGGGTGCGTATACTTTACCACGTATGCAATCCGTGTTAGCTCATGAATGCAATCATAATGTGAGATATCAATTTATCCAGTGGAATCCACAGATTACGCTTGGAGAAATGGTTGTTAGTGAGGGGTTGGCCGAGAACTTTGCGACATCTTTGTATGGAGAAGAGTTACTAGGACCCTGGGTATCCAAAACGAATATGGAAACATTGAATACCATAATCAAGCCAAAAATGAAAGACCAGCTGCATGTCACCGGTTTTGACCAGATGAATCCGTATCTGTACGGCGATGAACTTGCGAAGATGCAAAACTTCACTCCCGTAGGGATGCCATATGCTGCTGGTTATGCCTGCGGCTATCACTTAATCCAATATTATTTGAACAAAACAGGCAAATCGATTACCGAAGCAACTATCACTCCGGCAAGTGACATCCTTGCGGAAACAAAGGACTTTTGGAATGAAGACACCGTACTTCACCGTTAAAGATATCATTCAGATTACCGGCATCACCAAACGCGCATTACATTATTATGATAGAACGGATCTATTAAAACCGAGCAAAGTCGAGGGCAATGGCTATCGGTATTACGATCAGGAAGCACTGGGGAATCTGCAAATGATTCTGTTGTTCAAAGAAATGAATTTCTCATTGAAAGACATTGCAGCTATGATGCAGCTTTCCAAAGAAGAACAGAAAGATATTCTAAGAGAGCATCGCAGTACGCTCGTTCAACGAAAACAAAAGCTCGAAACGATCATCGGCCAGTTGGACGAGTATGTGGATGGAACGGATATCGCTCAACTCAATCTGTTTGGCGACTCCCCCATCCTGTCCATTCAAGAACAATATGAATCCGAGGCGAAGTTCGTTTACGGGGATACAAAGAAATATCAGGAATTCAAAGCTAATATGGGCCAGTTGTCAGTGGAAGAACAAGAACAAGCCTACCAGCAGTTTTCGGTCAACATGGAGCAGGTATTTCGGGAATTGGCGAAGCATCAGGAGTTGTCTCCTGCTTCTGGTGAGGTACAAGCCTTAGTGCGTGAATGGAAGAGTTGCCTGGAACAGTTCATGGTCTGTGATGCTGAGATTCTGAGATGTATTGCGGAGGCCTATACGACGGATCGTCGATACGCGGGTTATTTTGATCAGTTTGGCGATGCGGAATTCTTGGAATTTTTGTATCGGGCGATTATGGTTTTTGTGGAGGGTGAGGAAGTATAAGATTTTTTCTATGCCTAACGAAATATGTGGGAGGTTTCAGTCCAAACAAAACAAAGAACCTTTGGTTGTATTCTTCATGGATTCGGAATGCATCCAAAGGTTTTTTTCCAATACTTTAACGTTCCAACGTTTTACTTTTCCTTTTTTTTGAATCGTTAATTTAATATAGATCAAAAGTTTAAAACCAACTCTTTGCTCCAGAATTCCTCTAACCATCCAATTTGTTGACCTATATTGTCAGCCTCTGATCGTTAGTTTGATCCTTTATTTCGCCACCATACCTTCAAAGTTCTTATTCATATAAATTTTATTATCGATAAAATAAAAACTAGGATCATGGGAAATAATTATGGTAATATTTGCGATGGATCTATTTTTTATAATGTCGATAACACATTCCTTGACTGCTGTATCTAAAGCCGAAGTCGGCTCATCCAGAATAAGAATTTCTTTTTGTAAAACAAGAGCTCTTAAGAAGCCAATTAATTGTTTTTGCCCCCCAGATAAATTACTTCCTCCGTTTCCTATTTCGGTATCCAACTTATTTTCGAAATTCAAGAATACATCTAAGTTATAATCTTTAATGAGCTTATTTAAATAACTCAACTTAGAATCATCACTCCCTAGAAGTATATTATCTAGTATGGTTCCCTTAAATAAATGAATATTTTGAGAAACTACGCCTATCTTTTCCCTTAGATCATTCAGCTTAATTTTAGTAAGATCAACATCATTAAGCATGATTTGACCATCACTGGGATTATACAGACCTAATAATAATTTAATTAAAGTTGATTTCCCTGATCCGTTAGACCCCAGAATCAAAATGGTCTCCCCTTTGATAATTGTCTGATTAAAATTTCTAATGACTTCCCGTTTGTCTGCATAATTAAAACTAACATTTATAAATTCAATTTTTTCTATACCACCAATAAGATTCCTGTCTCTTTCATCTCCTTCATCACCATAGCCAAGAAATTCTTGAATTCTTCGAATGCTTACAAGTATGGGTTGAATAGTAATACCAGCTGTTGAGTAGACTTGAAGGTTTCCTAATATTCTGGACAAGTAACCTGTGAAAGCTATGTAACTCCCGATAGTAAAAGCATGATCTATGATTAGAAGCCCGGATAAGTATAAAATTCCTGTACCAATGAATGCACTCATAAAAGAAAAATTCTCAAAGTAAAAATTTAAATTTCGATTCATATTTACAATGGATTCTTTTACAATTTTGGATAATTTCTCAACTTTATTCATTTGAATTGTTTTCAAATCTAGTATTTTAATCTCTTCTATAGAATTAATTGTCTCAAATACTCCACCTGCCATGATTGCGGAATCCTCATTCATTTGAGTGACTGATTTTTTTATTCTACTTGAAAAGTAAACAGAAAGGACAACATAAAAGGGGAGCATGATCACAACAACTAAAGATAAGTAAAGGTTAATTTTGAATATCATCATCAAAGAAATAACAAAATCGAAAACTCCTACTACCATATTAATCATGGATGGGGAAAATAAATTAGAAACATTCGAACTCTCTGAAATTCTTGACATCAGATAGCCTTTTTCTTTTTTATTGACGGATTGTAATATGAAGTGCGACACCTACTGTAAATAAAAAATGGCTCATAGCCTGATTCGTGTAGAATGAAAGTTACCACACAAGCATTCACACAAGGAGAATCAGTCCATGAGTTATTCACATCTTAGCATAATCGAACGCAGCAAGCTAGAAATCCTCCACAGACAAGGAAAAAGCTCAAGAGCCATTGCAAAAGAGCTGGGAAGGCACTCATCCACGATTTGCCGTGAACTAGATCGTGCTACTTCATCACAACCCTATCAGGCAGAACACGCTCAGAACGCTTATGAGGAGCGTCGTAAAGCCTCTGTCTCTCCAGGTAAATGGTCAGACAGCTTGGCTGCTTCACTGGAGGAAAAGCTGGAGGCAACGTGGTCTCCGGAACAGATCACTCAACGCTTCCGTACCGAAGGCCGGCGTGTAGTCTCCTTCAAAACCATCTATCGCTGGATCTACGCTGGGCGCTTGGTTCGAGGTGTATTACAGGTTCTTCGGCACAAGGGGAAGCGCCAGAAACCCGCAGAAACTCGCGGTAAATTCGCTATTGGTCAATCCATTTCAGATCGCCCCAAAGAGGTTCGTTCCCGTGAAACGTTTGGACACTGGGAACTGGATACCGTCGTATCGGGTCGTGGGAAAAGTAAAGGCTGCGTAGCGACGTTGATTGAACGCAAAACACGCCTATATACCGCTGTTCTCATGCCCGACCGTACCGCGTTGTCGATGGAGATTGCGCTCGGTGTAGCTATCTCACAGTACCCTACAGGGACCTTCCTCACAGCTACGGCTGATCGAGGAAAGGAGTTTGCATGCTATGCCAATCTGGAAACGACCCATAACCTGCACGTTTATTTTGCTGATCCGTATTCGTCTTGGCAACGCGGTTCCAACGAGAATGCAAACGGGTTGCTTCGAGAGTTTTTCCCTAAAGGTACCGATCTCGCTCAAGTGGACGATGAAGATCTCGCCCATTCACTCGATCTAATGAATCACAGACCACGAAAATGCTTGGGTTGGAGAACCGCTCACGAATATTCGATTTCCATTGTGTCGACATTTGATGGAGTATATTTAGAATCTCCATAAACAATAGCATTTTCAGGTAAATCATCTCTGACTATATCAACATTTCCTGTTATATCATCGTAAAAGTAGTTATTCTTCTTGGTTGAAAAATAAAATCCCCTTTTCATGAGCAGTAACCAAAGCTAAGCTTTACGTTCACTTTGGTTTTACCTCCTTAATTAAGGTGAGGGTCAGCCCCGCAGAATAGCTGACTAACGCAGAGCCAACCCAAAATACATTCCTTTCACTAGTGATTATTAAACCAGTCAAGTGATTCAGAAGCTATAATGGCACCTGCTACATCAACCAATGGGACTGGGCCGTCGGCAACACAAGTCCCTACACACACTAAACAACCAGTTGTACATTTACTCCAAGTTGGAGTAACATCGGAATTCGTAATCTCTGACATGCGATCACCTCATTTCCGTGTTATTATTTATTTTAAAATTCCACTTAGTAGAGCTTTAAAATCATTTTGAAAATTTCCTTCTATGCCCTTTGTTTAGATTTATTGGTGTACATTAGACGAATCCATACTAACAAATAAATTAATCCTAAAAAAACAATATAATTGTTATCAAAAAAACCTTTGTCCATAATTAAGACGGAAAATATAAAATGCGCGACTATAGTAACAGCTAGAAATATCAATAAAATAGTAGAACTCGTTTTGTAAGAAAGTTTATTGGTTAAGAAAAAATCTTTGAGAATATACAATATAGCCACAATGAGACCTAGATAAATCAGGAATTTATAGTTTAGATCAGGCCAAAGATTTTCTATAGTCACAAAGCATAAAAT
This sequence comes from Paenibacillus sp. JNUCC-31, assembly GCF_014844075.1. Classification (NCBI taxonomy): domain Bacteria; kingdom Bacillati; phylum Bacillota; class Bacilli; order Caryophanales; family Paenibacillaceae; genus Paenibacillus; species Paenibacillus sp. JNUCC31. Next base: position 4,587,942 of record NZ_CP062165.1, on the reverse strand, counting down.
CACAATTACCCCTAAAAGAACATTCAAACCAACATATTTTTTCATTTGTGCTCCTTTCTCATCTCCAACTGGGATTATAATACAATTATACATTTTGTTTTCTTTTATTCAATCACCAGTCTTTATTTTTTTGTGTGAGTTCTGTGTCAAGATAAATTTTTAATTTCACTAAATTTACTTAAAATAGACGTTTTTCAACTACATTTATCCTCTTCTTAAATAAAATATATTCCGCCCCCCACTCAAAATGTATACACAACGGATATAGACAGATCTCCTTCATCCAACATTACAGCACCGCCCGTTCCTCCGTATCCTGCACCTGAAAATTCTAACGAAACACCTCATTCTGGAACTGTATGAATGCACCTCTTAAAAGAACACAAAACGAAAAAACGCATTTCCATAACAAAATGTATGAAAGGTACGTTTTTTCAAGTATAGTTCAGTGAGTATTTTATTTTCCTCTGTTCAAACCACGAGCATTTACACTTTCCTTACAGCCTTATCCATCTGCCTCTCCGTTCGTTGCTGCTGCACCTCATCCAGATACTGCGTGAATCGGGACTCGCCAGAGTAGCTAAGGAACAGCCATTCCAGGGCTCTAGTCATTCCAATGTAGAAGCGGGACACTTCCCGCTCATCCACTTCATCTGTTTTGCCAACCTTGCGTGGCATCGTTTCAATGGAAATGATAAACACAGCCCTGAAATCCAAGCCCTTTGCACTATCGATAGTTAGAATTTTAATGCTTTCCTCTTCCCGATCAAAACTCTTCTTGCTCTGGTCATCTCTGGTCACCCAATTATACGCAAGACTGTTATCGTTTAGAGCTTGCTGCATCTCACCAATAATGTTAATCCCTTGATGTTCCTGTACCCTATACAGGATTGCAATATCCTTCAGGGCAAACGATTTTTCCCGTCGTAAAAAGTCAATGGACTTGGCAACAAACGCCATCTCGGCCTGAGTGCTCCGGCTTTTGTAGATCAGAGGCTCTGGCCCTTTACGCTTCGTGAACTGAGGCGGTATAATCTCGATTCCGTCTACCGTAGTACTTATGACTTTCTCCTGTAGCTTGGAATACTCCTTGTAGAAATCCCATGCGAATTGCACGATCTGAGCCGTGTTCCTGTAGTTGATCGTCAGTATTTTGGAGCGGCCACGAAAATTTAACCCTGTATCTTGGGCCAAGCTGTTCTTTCGTTTGAAAATGGTTTGTGCCCGATCCTCCACCAGCAGCAAGGACTGCGTGTCAGCATTCAGGCAAGCGCTCACCAGCTTCAACCATTCTGGTTCGAAGTCCTGCCCCTCGTCGATCAATATGGCATCATATTCCGGCAACTCTTCCAGCCCTTGCTCCACCTTCTCCAGCAACGCTGGCAACTTCCTGTCGATGATGCGAAAATGTTTACCCAGCCACGAGTGGAACGTGCTCACCTGAATATTCGATGTATGCGCTGAAGCCGCATCACCATCGGCAAAATCAAATAAATCCTCAGGCTCCGCCATCTTCTGTACAATCGCCTGCTTCAAATATTGGGACAGTGTAGAACCATAGCACAGAACAAGGATATTCCAGTTCGGATTGGCCTTGGCCAACATCCGGGCCCGACTGACGAGCACCAGCGTTTTGCCACTACCCGCTACTCCACGGATCAAACGGTGCCTGTCCCCGATTTGCTTCGCCAGTTTTTCCTGATGCAGATCCATCGTCTTGATATTATGTAGGGATAATAATAGCTGGTCTTGATGAGGTACGACTTCTTTACGCTCCGCGCTAATCCGCACTTCGGGAAACAGATGGTACCGGATCGCCTGCACATCCTCATCGGTCAAGGTGTATCGATTTCGAGTCGGCACCGTGAACATGTTCAGCAGCTTCTCGATCAGGATTGTTTCCGAGAAATCCTCATCCTCAGGGTCGATCTCTTCCCTGGTCAGCACAAACACAGGATCAATGACGCTGTATAAATCCATGTGCAGAAAATCCTTTTGCTTCAGGCGGGTAAAGACGACCCCATACCCATAATTGAATTTCAAATATCCCGGCGTTCCCTCTTTAATTAGGTTCTTGTCCTTCTTCAATTGATCCGCAATGAGAAATGCGTAGTCTCTCGCTTGCTTCAACGGACTCCGGGCGGTAACCGTCTCTCCTGCCGTATTGCGCAATATCCATTCATCCCGGTTCACCTGATGCAGCGTTCCTTTCGTATAATCCTTCACTTCAAGCACAAGCAGGCCGAGGTCTGGCCCGATAATCACGATATCCGGTCGTCTTCCACGAATCTCAGGTTCATAATATACGATGTAGTCTTCTGGAAGATGTTTCTTCAGTGTCTCAAATAACAGCCTTTCTCCAGCTGTCGCTTTCTTCGGAATAGCTTCGGGTACTGTATATGCCATGCGAACCGCTCCTAGTCAAAATCTATAATTGCTATACAGACATTATCCACCATAAAACCACAATTTTCCACAATAGATTTATATATGGATCTATACTTCATTCCGTTGCAGACGAAATCTATCAGGTGCTAACTCAAAAAAAGAGACTCCGATATTCAGAGTCACTCTTTTGCAAAAATGGGAAACTAAACTCTTTTTCCGTTGTTATATACTAATAAGTACCAATTCCAATTTCCGCTTACTTTTTCAGTTGCCCAAGTAACAGTAACTTTACCGAGCGCCAGAAAGGTTGTTTATTATGAAAAAGTTAATCACCAAGTTAGCCTCTGTACTAGGTTACGGTCTTTTAATTGCCCTGGCTATTTTTTTTCTTATAGCGTTAATCGCCATTATAATTCTGGCTATTTATGAATTTAAAAACTAGATATTGTGATCAATTAATCGATCAAAAAAATATCTTCAAGTAAATCTAATCGTAAGAGATTACCCCCGCTCAAAATGCGCATGCAACCGATACAAACAAATCTCCTTCGTCCAGCGATACAGGACCGCACGTTCCTCCGCATCCTCCACCTGCACATTCAGCGAAAAGACTCCATCCACAAACCGGGTTATGCTGCCCTTCGCGCTGCTCCACTTCGTCATCGGCATATCAACAATCAACTTTTCAATCTCTGTTGCCGTCTTCTCATTCCACTCCCAGAGCGCAAGTTTGCCTTTGTCCGAAAAGTCTTTCCGTTTCCGGTACTCCTTCTCCGTCAGATACGTATGGAAGAACCTTGCCATCTCCCCCGGTGTGATCGGGTCCATCCAGTGCGCTTCTCCTCGCTCCAGCATGTACAGCAGCACAATCATTTTATAGCTTTTGTTCATAACCGTCTTCTCCACATCCCGCAGCCACGTTTCATGCCGGACGTATATCTCTCCCTCATATGGGGACAGCAGTTCTGCCCAATGCAGAAACCCTACATACGAACCAAATTCGCTCCTGTACCCGATACTCTTCGAATGCCCCATGAGATGCAGTTCCAGATAAGTCGGAATACGCCCCAGTTCTCGCTTCACATTCAGAAAATCCTGATGCAGCTTTTCGCGGCGCGGTAGCCGTTTGCGGCTTAGCTCCTGAAGCAGGTTCACCACTCGGGTCTCCAGATGAATCCCACAGTTAGCCGGAACCTCAGGCACAGCCGAATCCATCGCTTTCCCGCTTCGTTCCTCATCTCCACGCACGTCCAGCAGACTCAGCTTCACATCCGCATTTCGGTAGTTTCCGATCAGGTCGATGATAACACAATGCGATTTTCCCTCCGCCAGCCTTAGACCACGCCCCACCTGCTGGGTGAATACCGCAAGTGACTCCGTTGGACGCACGAACAACAACGTGTCCACACATGGAATATCTGTCCCCTCATTGAACAGATCCACCGTCAGCACAACCTCCAGCTCACCCGCATCAAGCTGGCGAATGGCTTCCTCCCGCGACATCTCCGATGTGCGCGAATGCAGACTGAGCACCTTCACGCCCTGACTGCGGAAATAGGCAGCTAAATAGTCCGCCTGGCGGATCGATGAGCAAAAGCCAATCGTTCTCGTCTGCTTGTGCCGCACCCAGGCCGCATAGATCGTCTCCACATGCTCCTCTTGCAACTGAACGGCCATGAGCTGTTCTTCATCATACTTTGTCCCGATCCAGCGGATCTGCGAATAGTCCGTATCATCGAATACTCCGTAATATTGAAATGGCGCCAGCCAACCTCGCCGGATCGCTTCAATAAAATGCATCTGGTACGCCACATTCCCATCACAGAGCGCATACACATCCTTGCCATCCAGTCGATCCGGGGTAGCGGTAATGCCCAGCAGAAACCTCGGCTGAAAATGCTCGATCACCGACATATACGTCTTAGCTGCCGCATGGTGGAACTCATCCACCACGATCAGATCGAATGCATCCGCCGCAAAACCATCCCGGTGTCGCTGCATACTCAGTGTAAAGATCGAAGCATACACACAATCCGCCGCTCCATCCTTATGCTGCCCGTTGTAAATACCGTGACTGCGCTCCGGCATGATCCGCTGAAAAGACTTCTTCGCCTGGAACAAAATCTCTTCCCGATGCGCCACAAACAGTATCCGCTTGAACCGCTGGGCGAAGAAACCCGCCAGATACGTTTTGCCAAGCCCGGTCGCCATAACGACCATCGCCTTGTCATACTGCTCTTCCATCGTGCCTTCCAACGCTTCAAGTGCATCGAGCTGCGCAAACCGCGGCTGAATGGGTACAAGCGACAGCTCGGCGGTTTCCTCCTCTGTTTCCTCCGGCAGCCCTGTGCCGAACTCCGCTTCTTCCATCTCCGTGATCCGCTGGATCATCTCCGGGTTCTTCTGGTGATACTTCCGGTACTCTTCTTCATACAGCGCAATCGAATCCGGGTTCACTGGTAATGTCGTCTCATGGTAGAAGCTCTGCATGAACTTGTCCAAGGCCATCTGGAACGTATACGGTTCCGCCTCGGCATTCATCGCGAGATTCCATTCATACCCCGTCTTCAGCGCCGTGAATGAGAAGTTCGACGAGCCGACGATCAGCAGTCCTTCCCCGTTGTCATGATCGAACAGATAGGCTTTTGGGTGAAAAGAAGTTCCCATACTTCGCCACAGTCGTGCCTCAATTCGTGGATCTACCTCACACAGCGCCCGCAGTCCTTCCGGCTGCGTAATATACAGATAGTCTCCCGCGAGCATCCGTACCTCGGCTCCACGTTCTGCTGCCCGTTTCAAATGCGGAGCAAGCAGCTTCACACCAGACTGCATGATAAAGGAAGTCATAATATAAATCCCGGACGCATGCTGCATCCGGGAAATGAGTTCGTCTGCCAAGTTATCTGTAATGAGTTTAACGTTAAGCTTCGTCGACATCGATCAGATACACCCGTTCCTGGAATCCACCACGCGCCTCGGCTTTGTCTGCCCGAAGCTTGTCTAGCTGGGCCGCATTCGCACCATGCACCTCCGCCAGCGCCTGGATCACCTCCAGCATGTCGGCTAGTTCTTCCAAAGCTTCCTGATCACTCGCTGCACTCATGTATTCTTCAGACTCTTCACGCAGCTTCGTTCTTAGTTCTTGCTTATATTCCTCCGGGTCCAGAATGCGTGTGCGGCATTCCTTACCACTGGATGTGATAATATGCGGAATCTTGTCCCGCACCAATTTGTTGTATGTAGGCATGTGGTATAACATCCTTTCTGCTGTGAGAGCTTCAAGCCTCGCGCCAGAATCTCCCTTTTTGCCATTATACCATTTGCCATGGGAAGAGATGGGTTGATTTAATAGAAAATAATCAACAAACACACCAACGGGCACGACGTCAACAATGCCGCTGTCAAACTGATCTGTCCCGCGACTCGTCCTCCGGTAAACTCTTGTCGTGAGAAGAACATCCAGATCGATAGGTACATCGCGAATAACGGGAATGAAATCATCCCTCTAAACGTGCTTGGTTCCATATACCCGTTCATCATGCTTTTACCGACTAGGATTAAAGTAACCAATTCCAATAGAGATAATATAAGAAACGAGATAGCGATTACTCTTTTCAAAATGTACACCTACTTTCCAGATGCAGAGAAAGGAGCATCCTTTGTATTCTCTGCATCATATATCCTTTATTTGGATGATGTCATCTTGTAAGCGCAACATAGATTACTCAAGCATTTAACCCTAAGAAGCCATTTCAAAATCAATCTCACTCTGATGAATTATTCATTATTCGTTTGGATAACTCGTACAATATCTCTTCTGTTCGTTGAAGAAGCTTTTCGATGTTGTTCAGTTCTAGTGGCTGGTCATGTGGGTAATCTGCTTGCGATGACATATGTTGCATCGTGCCGATGAACAAGGCAATATCCAGTCCGGGTTCAGTGTCCGTATGCACTAAAGGCAAGATTTCGTTCATGGTGAGTTCCTTGGGTGGATGAACTGAATGATACTTATGGATATAAAGCGCCTTAATCATGGAGGCTAGAGCCCAATCACATAGAATTAGGCAGGCTTTAAACTGATTATGATTACACATGATGGCGGCAAGTTTGAGATGATACTTAGCATGTTGGTGATAGGCATTTGTTGTAGTATGTAGCATATGGTAAGCAGGAATGTGTTTGGACCTAGGTTGTGTGGAGATATCATGGTCTTGCGAACGTGGAGTAAAATCTACTTGGTGATTAAAATGTGCTTCGGTTATGGACCAATTTCTTGCCATTGTCATCCCTCCAAAGAGTTAATACCAGTATTATACAATAAAATGATACCTATAGTAATCAAATAAATTATTTGTATTCTTCGTTTGGTGTTTACCTTGAGGAAACTTGTCTACACTTTTGAACATAGAGAGGTGAATACCGTGAACGAGGACAGAGAAGTTTTGAAGCTGGTGGGAGCCAGAATCCGCGCACTACGCAAAGAAAGAGGGTATTCACAGGAATCCCTCGGAGAAAAAGGTGGATTTCATTTTTCATACATAGGACAGATCGAACGTGGAGAAAAGAATGTTTCTTTGGTGAACTTGGCAAAGATCGCTGAGTCACTTGAAGTAAACTTAATGCAGCTTTTCGCTTATGTTGATGAGGACTTTCACTTCACAGAGTCAGAAGTAGTAATTCAAGAAATTGTAACAATGTTGAGAGACGCCTCTCCAGAAAGTATTCAACTAACGAAAAATGTGATACGCGAGATTTTAAAAGGTTAACAAAGAAGCAAAGCAGCTATTGGCTACTTTGCTTCTTTGTTTCTGCGGTCTTTTACAAAGAGAATAAACATACCCTGTATAATTCAGAACAAATTTAGGAAGTATTGATCAATAACAGACTAGATCAAAAATCTAAATGAATACATCGCACTCAATGGATAATACTGACTTTATACAATAAGTTAAATTTAGAGGTGAATTATGGATTATAAACAGGAAATTTTAAAAATTTTAGAACAGAACTATTCCTCAAATAAACAATTCCTCGAACTACAAAAATGTAAAATTGAAGCCCATGAGGCTAACCCACTAACTATTTTCCAAGCATATTCTATATCCAATCAACAACTAAAAAATGTTATCGACCTAATCAAAATACTACCAGATTAATATGGTTTCAGTATCTTTTTAACCGCCTATTTATTAGCCGTTCTCTTATAGTATTTAAAAATTCAATCTCATCATTTGTGAAACCAAAACTTTGTTTTAATACAATATCATTCGTAAAGGTTAAAATCTTACTGAAATCTTCTTCATCTCTGAACATATCGTCTAATTGTATTAACACTTCATTGGTAACATTAACGTAAGGTATCGGTACTTTTTTAAATTCATTCGGAGTAAGTTCTAAGACCCCACCACCATAATATCGACCGAATAATTCAGTAAATACAAGCGTCAAGGAATTATAAAACGAAAATGCTAATGATTTAATATCATACCCCTCTTTCATGGTTATTCTATAAGCTGTATCAGTTACCAATACCTCAGCATCATTTACAATTATTTTGGGATGCAAAAATGATCTTTTAAAGAAAAAACCATCAGATTTCCATACTGAAGGTACAACATACCACCTATTTCTTTTTGTGCATTTATATCTCTGATGTACTTTATCTTTCACTAAAAGGTCTAAATATAACTTACTCTCAGGGGTGAAGAGTTCATAATCCTGATCTTTAAAAAGCAGTAAGTTAGTAGGTTTTCCTGAATGTTGTATCACTTCGAAATCATTTTTAGTGAAGTTTATTAAATTTTTTATTTGTGAACTTTTTTGAATTATAGGGAGTTTAAATTCTTCCAGCTTATATTTCTCAACTAAATTATCATCAACAATAAAACTTTTGTTAGCCGCTGTTACAATACCTGCACCAGAGCTACAGTAAAAGTCGAGGGGATAAACTCTTTCTTTCATAGCAGTTAACTTATCGATATGGCTATTCGTTAATATTAGGGAGGTCCATTTTTCGCTGATTTGAATATCCGCTAAATTTTCGCTCTCATTTATTACATCTATGTTTAAATCCTTCAAATTGTCAATATTGCTGTATTTAAAACCTCTTTTACCTTTTGAATTAGAACCTATGAATATAATAGTATCTTGCTCAATACCTTCGAAAACTATCTCTCCAAAAGTAAATATTTCAATATAATTAAAATGTTTAAATAGGAAATCTCTAATAGATAACGAATGTTTAACCTGTAACAACTCAGAGGGTAATATAAAACAGATAGTTCCATTATTGGTTAATGATAGAACTGAACTTATTAAAAAGGAAATCCATAGATTCTTTGTTCTAGGTGGACTCACTTTTGCCTTAGTTAATACTTCATTACTTAAAGAGATTTGATGTTCAGTTAGATGCTTGTGACTAATATATGGTGGATTTCCGATGATTAAATCATATTTGTCTTTATTTAACACCTGAAATTCAAGATAATCTCTATTATGAAAAGTAATATTTATATCTGTTCCAACTTTATCAGACATTTCTTGAGATATCTTGCCAATCTCTAGTTCATCCAGTTCTACCGCAGTAATATTCAGTTTTTGTTTTTTTTCAGTTTTACTGTTAACAATGGCATTGATGAATATACCATCACCGCAACTTGGCTCTAAGACGTTTATTTTTTTTTTGTTTTCGAGGAAATTAAAATACAAGTGATTTATGACAAAGTTCGCCAAGGAATCAGGTGTATAATAAACCCCATTTTTTTTCTTATGTTCCATCTTGGAAGTTTTCCCCTAACAAATATCTTAGATAATTTTGAAATTCAATACTTAATTCAAAATACAAATGAAGTATCTTATCATATTTTTCTTTCTCAGCTTTATAACGAGTAGCAAGTCCTTCTAACTCATCTAATTGAATTTTTAACCTAGTTAAATTCCATATAATACGATGTCTTGCTAAGAAAAATTGTAGCTTGTTGTGCATATAATCCGCCACATTGTTTAATGGAATGATGTTTCCATACAGGTCTCTTTCAAAATGACCCTTATATTTAGCATCACAAGGATCTATGTAACCCTTATCTTTTACAACACTTATAGTATGATCTTCGGAGGGCCAATCATCACTTTTAAACCTATTACAAAATGAGCAAGCATATACTAAATTAGTATAATCGTTTTCCAATAGTGGGAATTTTATTTTTGGAGCAAAATGATCAATATGATAGGTTGAAGTCCCACCAATCCATCCGTCAAAATCATCACAGTACCCACACCTATTATTGAAATCTTGAGCTAAATACTTCTTAAAACTTCTATAATTAGTGTAAGTTTTTTTACAAGTTCTTATCGGATCTCTAGTTCTAAGATTACTGGTGCTCATGTCATTCCCTCTCATTTTTAAATTCATCTATTAATCTCTGAGATAACAATATCAGCCTATCTAACCTTGCATCGTTTGATATTTTTTTAACTTCACTAGGTAATGACTTGTAACCATTAGAATTTTTCTCTAAATAATCATCCAAAAAAATAAGTCTTTCTTCTTCTTTAGAATTCAAATTAGGGAATTTTCTATTTAAGTTAGATAATTCAGACTTGAATAAATCTATCTGTTTATTATGACTCTCAATTTTCTTTTTTAGCTTATGAACAAACCAATCTTTATGGTCTCTAACAAATTCTTTAGCACGAATTAGATCAGGATCAAGCAGAGTCCCCTCTGCCTCAGATTCAAATGATGTTAGAATATAACCCGGAAAATTCTCCATTACACCAAACAAATAATTAAGCAAATCCACTCCGTTATAATGAATTTCAGATTTAGAACTATTTAAATTAAAATCAATTACCACTGCTGATACTTTTGATTCTATGATATCTTCAATCATATCTTCAATATTCTCTTTTAGATCAATTTCAATTACATCGAAATCCTCATCCATAGTCGCTTGAAATTGTCTTACTATATTAGTTTCGTCGTCTATATACGCGATTCTATACATAATTAATTTAGTACTCCTTCATCTTTTCTTTTAGGAAAAACAAGTTGTAATGAAAAGCCTGGTCTGATATTGGTAATCTTTATGAGTCCATTATAATAATCGACTGTAGACCTTACTATCCACATTCCTAAACCAGTACCAACTTCTTTCCCCGCTTTATCTCTCTTAGTTGTAAATAATGGATCAAAAATTTTAAAAGGCTCATTAATATCTTGAGACAAACCAGGGCCCGAATCAGAATAGTTAATAACTAATTCATCATTAATTTCATACAACTCAATACGGATTTCCCTTTTTTCTGATGCATCCTCTCGTCGAAACGCAGAGAGTGAGTTAGATATTAAATTATTAAATATACTATCAAAATCAATTTCAAATATTCTAAAATAGAATCTTTCATTATCCATAGATGAAGGAACCACAATATTTACTTTTTGAAATGTCAAAACAGGGTTCCAAGATCTTTCAAAAACCTCAAAATATTTGTATAAATCAACTTTATTACGCTTCCTTTTGTCAACTTTTATAGTATTCAAAGAAAACTCTAGCCAATTTTTCAATCTTTCATCTTCTTTTGCCATATCATCAATTAATACAAAAGGATTTTGATATTCTTTTAACTCTAATAATTGATGATCATCAATTAACCTCGACATCATTTTTTTTACATTATTATTTCTATGCAGTATGTTTGAACTTAAATTGCTTAAATCATGTGCAAATGAAGTCAGAGTTAGTCCTGTACTTGCGAGAGCCCTTAGCAACTGGTTCTCAGTTATCAGATCTTTAAATGAGCGCTGTTGTGCCAGATACGATTTAGCCAAAATATTTACGTTATGAGCATTTAATGACTTTATGTTCTTCTCGGTTAATGTACCAATATCCTCATGCTCATTATCTACCATCTTATTTAAGATATTTTTTGCTATTTTATCTGCTTGTTTTCTATCTTGTTCATCAAAATTCTTCTTAGAATACAATTTATCTAAGGCTCTCATTACGTACTGACGATCATATTCAAATTCGTGGACAATTTTTTTTATTATTTCTTTTAGTGCTTGGAACTCTTTATTCTCTTGAAAACCTTCTCTACTTGATTTATCTTCGAAATTAAGATTATTAAGCCTGGATATAGATATACTACCAGATATTTGATTGGGACGTACTCTCCAAGAACCTGTTTTGTGACTTGGAGCTGCTGGACTTTTTGCAGCTCTTTCCCCAAGCATCAGCCAATCAAATGAACTTCCTTCCATTTCTCCATAAGGTCTTACTCTAAAATAATCCCTATATACCTTAATTCCAGAGAACGTATTCATCCAACTATCTCGTTTTCCAGAATCAAAATTTCTATAGAAAAACTTTTTCCTATCATTATTGGAGAAAGATCTTTTAATAAAGTACATAGTAAACTCAAACCCACCTAAATTATCTAAAACATTTTTATTAAATTCCTTCTCAAAGTTAGGTAGTAAATAGTTTAATGTTGTTGACTTTTGAAAAAAGCCTCTTTTAAACGTGTCAATATCGTAAGGTGCTGCTTTCATTTCCTCAAGTTCAAACAAGTCCATGTCAACTAACTTTAAGTCTAGCTCATTCCTATGTATCTCAATTTCAATATTCTTATTCGGTAGAACTATTGCTCGAAGCTTGTAGTCAAAATCATATTCGGCAAGTGAACTTATTTGTCCATACTTTTTAGGAAATTCCTTATTAAATACATATAATTCAAATATTGTTTGCTCTTTAGCTGGAACTAGGAATTCTAAATTTGTATTGATTTTATCAATGTAATAATCACTCCAATCATCTCTTAACTCCTTTATTTTTAGAATTGTTCCGTTATTGAATTTATGTCTTTTAAAATCTATCCTCTGTTCAAAAAGATCCAATAGATTCTTTACACTGTTCTGAAAATCAAACCCTTGATTTATCTCAATATTAGCATACACATTCTCAATGGTAGTCCCTGTTTCTTCAAAGTCTTCCCAGTTAACATTCCAAAAGTAAGTCTCTTTACCACTTTTGGGATGGGTAATCATCTCAGCTTTACCACCCAATCGATCGAGTGCAAACCGACCTATTCCCTTGGCGCCCGCTTTTACCCTTCCATCTTCGCCTAAATAATCATGCTCCTTATTGTCAGTCCCAATCGTCATCCAATTGTCCTCGATCACTTGCGCATTCATACCATGACCATTATCTATTATATAAATAGAATTATCATCTTGATTCGTACAATCAAAATAAACCACACAGATACTAGCCCCAGCATCGTAAGAATTTTTTATAAGCTCGATAAGTGCACCATCTGCATTGCTAACATTTTCTCTACCTATAAGTCTTGCAGCCCTTGCTGAAACTTTGAATGGGATTTGCGGCATTCTCTTTTCCTCCTTTAAAAATATTATAATAAAAACCGAACTTAACTCGATATTGGACTAAAAATGTAACAAATAACTTTTAATAGCTAAAGGTTATTGAACTCTAAAACAATGCCGCAATTAAGATTTACACTCCTAAGCTGAATCGACAAAAAATAATATATTTAAGCAAATAACTCAACTTTATTCCCTTTGAAAACGGAACAACACAGATCTGGGGCAAATTTGCACTATTATAATCCATTAGTGCAAAATATATAACTAATAAATATTATATTCAATTATATTCCATCAAACAATACACTTATTCGCCACCGCCACCATCTTCGCGGGCATCTCTTCCCTTAACCGCCAAACAAAACTCATCGGTTTGTTCCCCTCATTACTCACATAATCCGCTTCGCCCAGAAAGACAAATGGAGACGTATAGCCATGCTCCTCCTTATACTCCCGCACGAACAGCGCGATCCGGTTGCCCGTCTCTCGATGATGGATATACCGCTGCGCGGTAGCCGTATGCTCCGACACCCGGCTCTGAGTCTGCCAGTGGAATAAACGCTCGTTGATCGCATAATCCTCGTACAGCGTTGAGGGTGAGAAATCTTTGTCTGATTTGTTCAACGTAATGAAGAAAATATCCGTCTGTTCATCGGCAAAATACTTCACACCTTCGCGGAAGGCGGGCGATTGCTGGGCATTCCAATAACCAAAGGCGGCAAGCACTTGGTCTATGGAGTACATACAGTGGATATCCAGTGGACAAGTGTACGGGAACGAATTACTTTTATCCACAAATCGCAGATGAGCCCAATTATATTTGAAAATATCCACAAGCTCTGCTCGGAATGCCTCACAAGACAACACACGCCGCACACCCTCTTCGATGCTGCTCAGTCCTAGTTTCTCAGGCGCAGCCCGATGGAAGGTGTAATAGAACATAATCAACATGCGCTGTTCATCGGCGGTAGTCGGTTCTTGGCCTTTTTCAATAAAGTCGATCAGGAACGTCAGCCAGCTTCGGGAGTTAATCGTCAGCACAGACGGTAGTCGGCGGATATACTCCTCGTGTTCATCTTCGATGGGTGCTATTAATCCGGCTTCGGCCAACATACCGCGGAAATACCTTTTGCCCGTACGTCCACCATACAATTCATATAGTGTCATCCCGTGATGCTCTACAAAATGAGCCAGTGTCAGCGGCAGTCCGGTGTCTTGCTGGAACGTTTGCAGCTTCTGGATCAACGCTCTGCGATTACGACTCATCTGCTTGAGGTTGCGCATGACGTATTCCTTCGCTTGTTTTTCCAATTGAATGAACGTGCCGCGTGGCAGTTTAGAGAAGCCGTTCTCGACGTAGTACGAGATGGAATGTTTGGTGGCGCCGATCAGAGCACGGAACTTATCTTGAAACCTGTACTCCTGATGCGCTTGTCCTATGAAGTCGAGCACGGTCAGGCACTCTTTTCCATCCGCCATCCGTAGTCCACGTCCCAACTGTTGCAGGAATACGGTTAGACTTCCGGTAGGACGCAGGAACAGGATGGTGTTCACCTCAGGGATATCCACGCCCTCATTGTACAGATCAACGACAAAGATCATGCGCAGTTCCCCGTTTACCAGCTGTCCTTTCGCAGAATGACGCTCCTGTTCGTTCGACCCGCCATGCAGGGCCATGGATGGAATGCCGGCTTCGTTAAATATTTTTGCCATATACATTGCATGATCCACCCCTACGCAGAACCCAAGTCCCTTCACATCGTCCAGATCGGTTACGTATTTGTTCAGACTTTGGATGATCTGGTTGGCACGGATTTTGTTATGGGTATACAGCTTCTCCAATTCATTCAGATCATAGCCTTTACGCGACCACTTCACCTGAGATAGATCAACGGTATCGGTGACGCCAAAATATTGAAAAGGACTCAGCAGCTTCCGATCAATCGCATCAGTCAGACGGATCTCGGCGGCAATCGTATGATCGAAGTAGGCTGTAATGTCTTTGCCATCCATCCGTTCCGGAGTTGCAGTGAGTCCTAGCAAAATCTTCGGTTCGTAGTGGGATAACAGCTTCTGGTACGAAGGAGCAGCGGCATGGTGGAATTCATCCACAATGATGTAATCGTAATAGTCTGGGCTGGTGATCTCCGTCAGCTTCATGGAGTTAAGACTCTGAATACTAACAAACAGTTGGTCCAGCGCCTCCGCTCGGTGATTCCCGACATGCAGCTCACCAAAATTCATATCCTTCAGGATATACCGGAACGTATCCCGGCTTTGCTTCAAGATTTCTTCCCGATGGGCGACAAAAAGCAGCTTAGCTCCCGCATGACATGCACGGAATCGTTTGTAGTCAAAGGCAGAGATGACCGTTTTGCCAACGCCTGTGGCGGCGACGATCAGGTTGCGGGTTCGTCCGTACAGCGTACGCTCAGCGTCCAGCTGCTCCAGCACTTCCTTTTGATAATCGTATGGCTGGATGTCGAGATGAAAGTGGTTGGACTGATCTTTTTTGCGATTCAGAGCCGCCTTCAACTGTGCCTCATGTCCCTCATCTTCAGCTACATACCGAGTAAATTCGCGGTCATTCCAGTAACTCTCGAAGGTCGCTTCAATCTTGCGCAGCACATCGAGTGAATCCTTCTCCGTCACCTTGAGGTTCCACTCCATACCACTGGTTAGCGCCGGGTTGGACAGGTTAGAGGAGCCGACATAGGCTGTGGTGAATCCAGTATCGCGGTGAAAAATGTACGTTTTGGCGTGCAGCCGAGTCACTTTGGTATCATAGGAAATCTGGATTTCCGTGTTGGGCAGTTTGCTAAGTTCAGTGATGGCCTTAAGGTCGGTTGCTTCCATGTATGTAGTTGTGATGATCCGCAGCTTCCCTCCACTAGCCGTGAACTGTTCAAGCTGTTCCAGCAGTAGGCGAAGCCCGCTAAATTTGATAAATGACACCAACCAGTCGATCCGATCGGCGGTCACGATCTCCTTTTGCAACTCCAGTAACATACTCGGCTCGGACTTTGCACCTGTGAATAAAGAGCTTTGGGAGATGGGCGTATCTGGACGAACGATTTTGGTATCCCGGACCGCACGAATGCTGTTCAGCTTGGAATACACATGGGTCAGCACTTCCCCCTGCTCATCCAGTTGCAATTCGTTGTATTCTTCTTCCCCAAGCGTACCTTTCAGGGTAGCAATAATCTCATTACACGTTCGGATTTGCGCCAACACAGCTGTCTTATCTTCTGTCTGTTCCCGTACAATCTTGAGCGCTCGCCGGGTCACCGCCGCCAAATACGTGGACAGCAGTTTACGTGCTTCCTCTGCATCCAGCTTCTCGGTCCCAATGTTATACACATCCGGGTCCAGCGCCGAAATCTCCTGTCTGGTGATGGTGTTGATAAGCTGTTCATATATGCCTTGTTTCATGAATGTACCTCGTGTGGGTGTAGGATGGTTGTGGATAGTTCTCTATGTATATGGTGAGCTAAAAATTACTTCTTCTATATTATCGACCAACCTGTGGAAGATTTCATTAGTTGTTTTGATTTCATAGGAAAAAGCACCTCTACTTGTGATCTGGTAGAAGTGCTTTACTTATTTGTTTTATGAGGAAGAGTAGACTCAAACAATCTTTTTACTGTACCACTTAGGGTTATATGTCTTTGAATGTGTTTTCTCTTCTGAATAAACAAAGCCTCATTTTCCTTCAATCTTATTCAAATCCTATTAAACTTTCATAGAATATAAATCCGTCTACCCTATAAAAATAACTGTATCCTTACGTTGAAATGCAAGTGGCAGTTTATCTCGAAGTCCTGCTATCCTTTCGAATATTTTATCTCTTTGTTCCTCATTTAAGTTTTCTGCCGCCCATTCTTTTATCAGCATTAGCTCCCCAATAATTAAGGTTACATCTTCCTTCTCTATATCAACACCTGATGGAAAGAGGTCAATCCATTTTAATCCTAATGATTCAACAGCAGGTTGCCAACACTCCTTAAAAAAGGATTCCGTGGCAACTGGAACAAAAAAACTCTTTTCAAAATCATTCTGTGGTTCAAGTATTACTGCACTGATAGACATTACTTAATCCCCCCCCCCAAAAACCGAACTAAAATAGTCCGGTGGACGGTATGCATTGTTCTTTATTCTTGCTAACTAGATTTCATTTCTGTGAGCTAGCCTTGTAAAAAGAAACCTATTCCTACTTTTAATCAAGTTGGAATAGGCTTTTTGAAGTTTTTCAAGAATTCATCACATGCATCAGGGTGTTTAGTGTTGGGGATTTTTATAACACCAATCCGGATCAAACGGTAATGATTTAAGTTTTTTCATATCCTCCCAACTGTAAACCCAATTATAACCTCCCAACCAATAATATTGATGGGGATTTAATTTCAAGTATTCATACACAAAACTAAAAAGTAACTTCTCGTTATCATACACATCCTCGATACAACCAACTTGATATAAGGAAAGGGAGGTTTCTAATCCTGAAAATTGTCCATTATTATAAAACTCTAACCCATCGTTCTTAACTCCATCAATGTATATTAAAAATTTATTATCATCCATATCTGGATCCTGCATGATACTGATCGTTGTATACTTGAATTGTTTCTCTTCGGTAAAATACTTTTCATTCCTGTAGTAAAGCATAGCGTCAGAATGAAAAGCTGCTAACATTATGGATGATAGTAAGTTATCTGGTGAATATTTGTCTCTTTCAACTAAAAAAAATGATGAGGTTCCCATTTACTTTAAAACTCCTCTCAATTCTTCATCTGAGTTTACTATAATTGCGCCCATATCCTTAATCTTATTCAATTTTTGTAATTGTTCAGGCGCTAGATTAATTAGTGGCTCTTCAATGTATACAATAACTTTTCTGTTTTCTGAATTCAAAAAATCTTTGTGATTTACATTTGTATATTTTTCAATTTGATCAACTTTTAGAGCGCCAGCAGAAGCTTTCACTTCAATAATTTCATCTTTTGTTAACACATCAAAATCACCGGCTGGTGTTTTATCTTCCCTCTGAACCTTTTGTCCAAAGCCTATAACTTCTTTTTGTTCCGAAACAAGTTTTGCAACTTTTCCTTCTGTTGCTTTACCAATATTGGGACTATCAACAAATGACTTAATATCACGACTAATATTTTTCGGATGTTGATCAACCCAAGTTAATTGATTTCCGGCTGGATTCGTATATTTTGTTTTGTTTCCATCTTTAACTATACTACCAATATACGCATCTGTTCCCTTCCCAGACTCCGGCTTACCTCCACCCGATCCTCCCAGATCGCTATGCTTATTCTCCACCGAACGAAACGCCTTACCAACGAAAGCATAGGCCAACACTTGACCCATCATGGAGCCGCCGTAATAACCCAGTCCATCCTGATCAATCTGTTTCTTCTGTTCTTCCACAAACTGCTCCACATCCGATCTGGCCGTGGGACTATATATACGAAAATTTCAATTGTTACTATCGTTATAATAAAGATCTGAAATAAAGGTCTCCCTAAATGGCGTGTGACTTATATATAGTCGAGTATGTTTTAATATGCCCTACACTGTGGCATTTCATCACTGATGTCTGATTTTTCTTTTGCACCCGTTCATGAAGAAAAGCACTTCTAATTTTGAATCTCTCTTGTAGAAGTGCTTAATCACTTTAATGAATTATCTATAGATGTATAAGACTATATAATCTTTTCACTGCACCACTTCGGGTCATATGGCATCTGACTTAATTTTAAAATATCGTCAGCGGAGTAATACCATTCAGCATCATCAAACCATAGATAATCTTGAATATTATCTTTGAAGTACTCTACAACGAATCTAAAGATAAACTTGTACTCATGATTTATATTTTCAATATCCATAGCCCAGAAGTAATTTTCGTCTTGAGTAAGCCAAGTGAAACTATCAATTGAATCTTCTTCTACTTGATTAACATTAAATGTGAAGTACTTTAAGTTGTCCTTATTCTCTACGCTTTTAAAAGTAGATTCATCAACTTCTGATAGTGTCCCTTCAGCAGATATAAAAAGATCATCACGATATTTATCTTTTATCAAAATGCAAAACATATTCGCTTTTTGAGCTGCTTTCTTAAAATCCTCAATGGCTTTTTCAGGAACGTAATTTTCTATCTTTTTCAAAAAAATCAAAGAACTCACTTCTTCAAGACCTCCTCTAATTCGTTAGCAGAACTTATTATTTTTATTCCTTTATTCTGAATCATTTTAACTAGATTTTCCTGGGTTCTATTATTTACAGTAATATCTTCAATATAATATATGATTTCCTTGTTATCGTAGTTAAAGTATTTCTCATTTAACGGATCAGTCAACTTATCAAATTGTTTTTTACTTACTGCACTTAAAGACTTTTTCACTTCAATAAGATGTGAATCTGTTAACACGTCAATATCCCCTGCTATTGTATCATCTTGCAATTTCAACTGTATTCCAGTCCCCTGTAATCTTCCTGTACCTTTTACAGTCTGTGCTACTTCACCCTCTAAAACATCACCAGCTTTTGAACTTTTTAAATTCTTCTCGATAATAGCATCTATATCTTTAGAACCTTGTTTGGTCCAAGATATCTCATTACCGAATTGATTAGGGTATATAGTTTTATTCCCTTCCATTCTTAACCTAGCATCATTAGTATAAGTGTTCCCTTTCCCCGGCTCCGCCTTCCCCCCACTCGATCCGCCCAGATCGCTATGCTTGTTCTCCACCGAACGAAACGCCTTACCAACGAAAGCATAGGCCAACACTTGACCCATCATGGAGCCGCCGTAATAACCCAGTCCATCCTGATCAATCTGTTTCTTCTGTTCTTCCACAAACTGCTCCACATCCGATCTGGCCGTACCGTTTCCCCAGGCTGTGTCAAATGCGAACTTAATGCCTCGCCCAACATCGACCACCCTTCCCACCGTCATCGCATATGCCACACTGGCCACCGTGCCGAACGGATCATAGAAGAGTGCCTCCGCCGTCTGACCCATTCCAGTTACTGTCTCTCCAATCGACTTGTCGAGCAGCCCTACACCAAAGTTTCGTTTCAGCTCTTCAGGAATATATAGAGCAACCTCACCCGAACCATCCGTTGTCCTGAAATTTTTCGCTACAAAGGTAAACTCTTTCTGGATATCATCCAAAATACCCAGTGTAGCAGGGAAGACTTCTTTCACCTGCATAAAATCCCAGAAGAAACGCTCTCCCGTCACACCCGACCATTCGGATTGCAACATATAAATGGATTTCTCCAGTTCCCAGACCATTCGCTCCAGTTCCTGTTTCTTTTGCTGGACCAACCGGGCTTTTTCCTCCAACACATCAGGATGTACCTGAATACGTTGCATGTCGTTTCACCGCCAACCTGTTCGTAGTAATTATCCCTAAATTTTAACAAGTGAGAAGAGGGATTGGAATCAAACGGAGGATTCATTTTCTCATTGGTTATCCGGTAGTTGGGGAACATTCCTAAGCCAGCTCTTTTGCGCAATAGTGCATGTTTGACGCTAATTATACTGTGATGCTTTGAATTTCCCTCATACAAATCCTCCTAAAATTCATAATTTAAGTTGATCTGAAACAGAACAATCCACATTCTCATGGAAAAGAAGGCCACTTACTGTTAACTTCTCCAGCAGCGATTGCCCTCATTATATGGTCATATATAAAACTGCGGTATAGTTCCAATAGTCATCTGGTTCAACTGTTGATCCAGAACTATTGTATGGAACAATTTGTCCATAGAAATTAGCTGTAGCAGTATTTCTTCAATACTCTATAGGCTCCAACGGGCGCTATCCCAGAGCTAATAATTACTGATTTATAATAAGTTCGCGTAGATATTTCCTGACTCTCGATAATCTCTTAGAGATAGTAGCTTCTGTCAGAGAAATAGATTCCCCAATTTCCTTACAGGTCTTCCCCTCTACATAGAACATTTTGAGCATTATCTGATGATTTAATTTTAATTCCCCAATAGCTTGATAAAGCTTCTCGTTCCTCCATTTTAATTCCAGTTCAGATTCGACATTATTGGTCCTATGAGTATCACACTCGTACAAGGGAATAAGGGCTTTTAATGTTTGATTTTCTTTAGTTTTCTTTCTTAAAAAATCAATAGTGGTATTGTAGGCAACTTTTCTAATCCAAGCGGGGATATTTTGTTCTGACTGAAGATCGGGTCCCTTTACAATAATTTTAAGGAAACTCTCATGAATTAAATCTTCTGTGAGTGCATGATCTCCAAGCAGCGAATACAAATTTCCATAGATAAATTTATAATATGATTGGTAGATTTCTTCATGTTGATCATTTTCCAATTCTTCCATTGGCCTGCGTAATAAATAAAACCATTTTTCCCTCGTCAACTGGTGTATACTCCTTCCCATTTTGCATATGTAATGATGGTTCACTTTAAATACAGGATTAAATTATGAAAGTGCGGTAGATCATATATTTGGTAAACATAGTATACCTTATTTATAAAAAAAATTGGTAGAAACGGTCAGGATTTGGTATTTTATACGTTATAATCAATAGGCTCTGATCTAAAGGAGCTTTCCGTTCTTCCTGTACAGTGAGAGTGAATATTATCAGAGGGGGTTAGGTGTTGCGAATTTTTGGAAATTGGAAACATTTCTCATGGATGGATCGTTTAGAGAATGAAAGCCCGATCCATTGCAGACCTGTTCAGGGAATCCAACAAAAGGAGGATGGTGTTTTAGTATGAAAACAAAGAAATTACGTATAGGTGTGAAAATTGCCGTCGCAGCAATGATGTCGGGCCTTCTCGTTCCGTTTAGTGGATTTACTGATGTAACGCACGCATGGGTTCCCACTGGAGCTAAATGGTCTACTAATCAAGTCAGTAAGTTAAGCTATAATAAAACCGGATCTGATTCGGTTAATTCTATTTGGAATGATGCTATCTATAACTGGAACCAGCAATCAACCAAACCTAATTTTTCTACGCAAACAACATCAAGTCCTAATGTTGAATTTCAAGGTGTACACCTAAGCAATACTGACTATGATGGAAAAGCACAGTGGTATACCGACGTTAACGGAACAACATATTACTCCTACACTTGGATAAACACATACTACACTAGCGGCTATTCTAGTCTTAAGGCACGTTCCGTAGCAGCACATGAGATCGGCCATGTACTAGGACTTGACCATGCATCAGGATGTGTTCTGATGAGGGACAACACACCTGCTCGGTATGATACATGTGGCGTTTATACACCTCAATCCGATGATTTAAGTGGTATTAATTCTCTTTATTAAACGAAAGTGGAGGCGGTAAATTTGAAATCTGTAAAGATAATTGTTGGATCTATTGCAGCGGTTGCAGTAATTGCAGGATGTTCTGCGACTCCCTCCCAAGTGAGTCAAAAAACAACTGCTCCAGCGGCAGATCAAGTATCAGTAATAACAAGTGATCCTAAATCTAAGGCTGTCACTGGAGGGACCTCCGGAAGTTTGGCATACTCTTATGATAGTATAGAGGAACTTGAAGCGGCTTCGGTCGTCATTGCTGAAGTGAAGATAAAGGATGTTCGTAGCGAAGATGTTGAAAAGGACTCTACATTTTATAACGCTACAATTACAGACCAGTTAAAGGGCGATGGTGAGCAGAAAGAAGTTATTCTAACACAAGTTGGTGTAGAAGAGGAAAGGGAAAAAACAGGCGAACTCACTATTCAGCGTGATAACCCACTTATGAAACCGGGTGACAGTTACGTATTATTTTTGAAAGCTGGACATGATGAAGAGATTGGCCCACTTTATTATGTTGCAGGTGAGTTTCAGGGAAAATATGAAATCCAAGGCGACAGGGTATTTTCAGTAAATCAACAGGAGAAATCAAAAGCTATGATAAGTGGCCAGGATCTAGCTACATTTAAAGAAGAAATCAAACGTATTGTTGCTGAGAATCAACAATAGGTAATAGTAGTTCATGGGTACTTGCCCTAAGCTTTAGCAGCTTAGGGCAAGTACCTTTCTTTTGTCTATAAAGAAAGGTAACCTTTAGGGTATATGATCAGCAACCTGATTTTTAGTTTATAAACCCTATGCTTTTAAAATTTAAAAACAATAGGAATATAAATGTGAAAATACAGTTATGGCTGAGTGTCTGAAAAGGATCAAAATGAATATAGGCAGCTCAATTGGAAAATTAGAAGACTTGGCGTCAATCTAATGATTCAACAGCAGGTTGCCAGCACTCTTTGAAAAAAGCTTCTGTTGCTACTGCAACAAAAAAACTCTTTTCATAATCATTCTGTGGTTCAAGTATCACAGCACTGATGGACATTTCTTAATCCCCTCCAAAATAAAAATTACCAAACATATTTTTTTCTCCTTCTCTAAGGTTTTAATCTCGTTATCTATCCAATCTAGTTGTTGTGATTTTATAGAAAAAGCACCTCTACTTAGGGTCTGGTAGAAGTGCCTGAATCTTAATTATTGTGTTTCACCTAAATTTTGTTTGGATCTATATAACACCAATTATTATAGTCGAGTATATTTTAATGCACCTTCGCTATTGTAAGTTTCTTCATCTTTATCAAAGAAAAGATTCTCTTTTGTTCATATATTCTTAATAGGAATAGGCTGTTTAACATGTCACATGTTAATAATCTTCTTTAAGATCGCGGATTCTTATAACACCAATCCGGGTCGTACGGTAGAGCCTTTAATTTTTCCATATCCCCCCAACTATAAACCCAGTCATAGTCTGCTACCCAAAAATAATCATCAGGGTTTAACTTGAGGTAATGGTAAATAAATTCAAAAACAAGTTCTTGAACACCGTATATTTCTTCTATGCAGCCGACCTGAAAAAGTTCTCTGTCTGCTTCTAGTCCAACATCATCATTATAGTAAAATTCCAATCCCGGATTATCTGTTGCATCAACGTAGAAGATAAACGAATAGTTATTTTCTTTCACTAATTTATGGCTTATGTTCATGGTAGTTGAGAGAAAATGACCGTCTGCTGAATAATTCTTACTATTGTGAAAGTTGAGCATAACATCTGCATTAAAAGCTGCAACTATAGAATCTGATAATAACTTTTCAGTTGTATATTTTTTTCGATCCGTTAATATAAATGCGGAAGTTCCCATTATTTTAATACCCCCTTTAATTCTTCCAATGAATTTACAACAGTTACACCTTGCTTTTCAATGCGTTCTAACATTTGTGAATGTTCTGATCTCAAATTGGTTAACGGCTTATCAATATATAGAATTACCTGCTTTTGCTCTGGATTAAAGAATAACTCGTGGTTTTTATCCATGAATTTATTAAATTGATCTTCTTTTACAGCTTTAATTGAAGCCTTCACCTCAATAATTGCACTTTTGGTAACTACGTCTAGATCACCTGCCGCTTCGCCATTCTCTTTCAGGATTTTTTGCCCAAATGCTGTGACTTGCTGCTCTTTGTTAATAAAGTCGGCAACCTTGGCTTCAGTGGCTTTACCTACGTCTGGACTTTTCAAAAAGTTAACAACATCACGATTAATATTTTTAGGGTGTTGGTCAACAAACGTCAGATCATTCCCAGCAGGGTTCGTATATTTTGTTTTGTTTCCATCCCTAACTATACTACCAACATTCCCCTCTTTGCCCTTACCTCCACCCGATCCACCCAGATCGCTATGCTTATTCTCCACCGAACGAAAAGCTTTGCCAAATAAAACATAGGCCAGGGCCTGGCCCGTCATCGCTCCACCGTAATATCCTGCTCCACTCTCATCAATCTGCTTCTTCTGCTCATCCACAAATTGTTCTATATCAGACCTAGCTGTTCCCGTGCCCCAGGCTGCATCCCATGCGAATCCAATACCTCGTCCAACGTCAACCACTTTCCCCACTGTCATGGCATATGCCACACTGCTTAATGTACTGAACGGATTATAGAAGAGCGCTTCTGCCGTCTGGCCCATTCCGGTTATCGTTTCGCCAATGGATTTATCAAGCAGTCCTACAGCGAAATTTCGCTTTAGTTCTTCTGGGATGTACAGCGCAACCTCACCTGAGCCATCGGTTGTCCTGAAATTTCTCGCAATAAAGGTAAACTCATTCTGAATGTCGTCCAGCAGCCCGAGTGTGGCCGGGAACACTTCTTTCACCTGCATAAAATCCCAAAAGAAACGTTCCCCTGTCACACCCGACCATTCGGATTGCAACAGATAGATGGATTTCTCCAGTTCTCGGACCATTCGCTCCAGTTCCTGTTTCTTTTGCTGGACCAACCGGGCTTTTTCGTCCAATACAACGGGATGTACCTCGATTCGTTGCATTCCCTCTTCACCGCCAACCTGTCCGTAGTGTATGTACCTAAATTTTAACAAGTCAGAAAGGGAATTGGAATCAAACGGAGGATTCATTTTCTCATCGGTTATTCGGTCGTTGGGCAACATCCCTTAGGTTGCTATTTTGCGCATTAGTGCATGAATACCTTAAGTTGGCTGATGCCTTGTACAAAAAAAGAACGACTTCTATCTGAGATAGAAGCCGAACAAGATAATGATGCATCATGATTCAGGTAAGCGTTAAGACACGACGAATTGTACGACAACTGGAATTCCAGCATTCAGTGCGTCTCCACCAGGAATCGTAATTGTGGTGGTTGTTACGGTAGATGTATCCGCTGTTTGCATAATGCCGTTAATATAAAGATTGTAATAATTGAACGTGCCTGGAAATGCCGTTGCAGCTGCACCGGCGTCGTTTGTAAAAGCAGTTGCAGCAATCGCAAACGTTGCTCCGGTACCTGTTCCGTCACCAATGGTTGCAGCAAATCTTACACTGTTCTGAAATGGGGTTACGAGTGGCATAGTTCTCACCTCCTACCTGACATAGTATATGTGGTAGATTCGAGAGTAGTGAAGGCGAAGTCACGAGGAGGTTTGACCAAATTTAACCATTTGTTATATTTGCTGTTAGTTGAATTGTCTCCACAATGATTGGCGTTCCAGCAAAGAGCACACCGCTTTGTGACGGGAAGAACAACATATCAACACTTACGTCGTAGGAGTTGCCTGGCTGGACAATCCCGTTGATATAAAGATTGCTGAAGCTGGTAAGTCCAAGTCCAGCAAATTCGATTGCGCTACCGCCTTCGTCATTCACGAATTCCCCGACGGGAATCGTAACCGAGTCAGATAAATCCAGATCGGTTTCCGGAAAATAGAAGTAACGGTTTACCGTAGGAATGATCTCAATTCCGGGTACGCTGCCCGGCGGACCTTGCTCACCTGGAGGACCAGCAGGGCCTTGCTCGCCCTGAGGACCGACGGGGCCTTGCGCTCCGGGCACGCCCGGGTCGCCTCGCTCTCCCTGAGGGCCGGCGGGGCCTTGGGAGCCGGGAGGCCCCGGCACGCCCTGCTCACCAGCAGGTCCGGCGGGACCCTGTACTCCGGGCAGGCCCGGTTCGCCTTGCTTGCCCGGAGGGCCGACGGGGCCTTGGGAGCCGGGAAGCCCTGGCGCGCCCGGCACTCCAGGAGGACCGACAGGACCTTCCGCTCCGGGAGGGCCGACGAGCCCCTGGGCTCCGGGAAATCCCGGTGGGCCATGCTCGCCGTGAGGGCCAGCAGGGCCTTTGGCACCTTGCTCCCCTACCAGACCTTGTGTTCCACGAGGTCCGACCGTCTCCGTTTCATGTTGTCTCGTCGGAGCGAGCCGGGACCCGGGCTCCGGAAATACCGGGTTGACGCCAATCCCCCTCGGCAAAGCAATGACTTTTTTGCCACAGACTACTTTCAGTTGTCTGATTGGGCGCTTCGGTCGGAGGTAGCGCCGCTTTTTCCGGCAAGGTTTACGGATAATATGGCATATCCTGCGTTTTCCTGGGGATTTGTTTCTGCATTTCGATGTTGAACGTCTGGATCTTAATCGTTTAGGCGTAGCTATCCTCTTATTTAGATACTTCAAAACGTTCACTCTCCTTAGGCCAAAGCACACAGTGTATATGCCCTATATATATGTCATTAGCACATTCGGAGAGTGTGCGTATAACTAGGAAGGATGCCCAATAAAAAAGACAACAGCTCCTGCCATAGTCCTTTGTCTTACCGATATGCGTTCATTGTCTGCTTATGAAGGGTCAAAAGGATATTGAAGTTAACAGGATTAACGCTAACGATATGATATATATTTTTTCTCATTCTATCCCCCCACGTTTAAGTTACGACTCCGTATATGTTTCCTATTGGTTGCTAGAAAGAAATTAAACACACTCAGCACGGATCTTCAATATAAAAGAAATTTTATCATTGGTATGTAACTTCAATCCTTCATAAGGCGTTTATATAACAATGCATCATTCACATCCATCTCATCCGAAAAAGAGGCGATACCATGCGTTCGGTTAACCCATTTGATGATACAGCAAAAGACAAACAACGCTCCACTTCACGCTTGAATCATAGACCCAAGGGTAAAAATAAATCAGCCCGGCGATTCGCCATTGCAATGGCTGCCGCATTAGTTGCGTCAGGCCTGCTGATTGAGCTGACTACTGTACCAACGACTCACGCAGCCACCATCGTACAGCATTCAGCCAGTAATCCTTCTGTTCAATCGAATGCAGCAAACACAGAGAAGAAACTCTACTATACCGCTGTAGAGGGAGCTTATTATTACACTGTTGCCTTGAGAAGTGATGGTTCGGTCTGGACCTGGGGCCGTAATTTGTGGGGAGAGCTGGGTGTGAGCGAAAAGGTTCGATATCGTCATACATCTGGTCCAACCCGCATACCGGAACTATCCAATGTAATAGCCATTTCAGCCGCCAGTGGTGGAATCAACGCAGCCGTTCAGGCGGATGGAACCGTCTGGGAGTGGGGTGCTGGTAAACTACCCAGCAAAGTCGAAAGCATCCACTCTGCGAAGGATGTGGTGACTGGTACTTTCAACGTTGCCCTTCTCCAGAACGGGACAGTCTGGTCATGGCAGCGCCCGGCGGCTCAAGTAAGCGATTCTGATCACTTACGTAAACCGCATGCGATCAGTGGACTGAAAGATATCATCCAGGTTGGAACGGCAGGTCTGCATGGATATGCTCTGAAGAAAGATGGGTCCGTATGGACGTGGAACGAGCCCGACGAACCCGGTAAAACCCTGTCCAAACCTACCAAGATAAAAGGCCTGACCAACATATCATCGATCACAAGTTCAGATACATCCCTGCTTGCATTGGATAAGAACGGGAAAGTTTGGGGGGTGGACGAGAAAGGGAAAGCGTTCGGCTTTCATTACGACTTCAAGGTGAAGAAGATGGATGGAAATTCGCAATATATGTTATTACTCACGACATCCGGTGAGGTGTACAGCTACGGAAGGACCGTGAACGGCAAAGAAGGAAAAGTAAACCATCTATCCGGCATTACTGATATTTCAGCAGGATATTACCACAGTCTTGCCTTATCCTCGGATGGAACCGTATGGGGCTGGGGAAGTGATAAATACGAGGAAGCGGGGGCACCTGCAACATCATCTGGAGGCATGGTTTATAAACCCGTTCAAGCCAAAATTGGTACAGATGTATATCTGAACGGTGAACTGTTCCAGTCGATGTATGCTGCTATTGAAACGCCTAAGACCGTGCAGCTGCCAATTAAGGCCATCGCCTTAGCACTCGGTGCAGAATTTGAGGTTCATAAGACGGAAGGTAGCGCAGACCACTATACGTTGAAATATGAAGGCAGAACAATTACACTCCGCCCCAATGAAACAAAGTATCTTGTAACACACGCAATTGCGTCTGGGGAGCAAGTCAGGACACTATCGGAACCTATAGGCAATTACTCAGGAGCAACCACAGTGCCTTTCGAGGTATTACGCGACTTGGGATTGAACGTATCCTGGGATTCAGAAAAAGCTATGCTGACCATTGACGATGCTGATCAGAAAGATTCAGGACGCTAAACGAGCCGCATAGCATAGAAAAAATCCCCTTCAGATAAACGTCTTGTTCTTAACGAACACCGTTTACTTGAAGGGGATTGCTCTGTTACTCTACTTTTCGAACCGGAACCAGCCAAAGTCAAACTGGCTACCCGGCAGGAAAATAAAGGTCACCTTCTGCACACCTTTTACCAGCTCAAGCGCAAACACCCGCTCCTCATATCCATCGGACTGTGTGAACTCAACCAGTTGGTTACTCTGTCCATCCTCACCCGCAAAGCGGATATGAATCGTGTTTTTATCAATCGGCGAACGGCCATAGATCACAAGCTTGGACGTGCCTTCTGCCGTGAAGTCCATATTTTCAAACTCCAGCGACACATTGTTTCCGATCCCCTCAACATGATCGCCCTCGATCTTGAATGTATCCCCGTAGAGATGATCACATGATGCAGCTGTGTTCTGCTCGAATGCACGGCTTTGGCGCTCGAACGAGAAGCCTTTGATATGAATCTTCTGCTTCAGTACAAAACAGATCGACGTAATCCCGCTAAGTCGCTTGGACAGTTGATAGGTCTCTTCCTGATATACATTCCATCTGGATTCCTTCTGATACACCACATCCGCAAGCAGTGTGCTTCCCTCTTCATCCGGCATGCCTTCCCAGATCTGAATGAAGTAATCCTCACTGGACAACGCGAAGATCGGAATCGTAAGGGTATCGGAGCCATACGGCCCGAAGTCGATATTTCGGAAGCCCACATGCGTCTCCCCATCCCGGCTTGTCGCTACCCCGCGTTCATTACCGTTACCGACTTCCCCTTTGGTGTAATCATACAGTCCGCCCGTAATAAAACTGTATGGATCTTTGTAAGCCGTGCCCAGACCCGTTGCTTTGAATTCCAGCTGGGAGATGAGTTTCGTTTTATCCGTACCGTTGCTGCTTGTCGCACGAAGTCGGAATTTTCCATCCCCCAGCGCCATGACCTTCACTACATGTTGACTATCTCCATCCACGTCCGATTCCGCATGAATCACTTCGACCTTAGCAATGTTGGATTCGATCCCTGCATCGTTCACCACGGCCCACTCGATATCCCGGTAGGATGTGTTCTCTGGATACAGCTTGGCGCTCACCGTCATCTCCTGCTTTGATGGATCGAATAGCTGCCCACCTGCGCTGATAATCTCAATTTTCCGCAAAGGAATCTCCTGCGCGCGTCCCGTCAATACCGGACGATCCGTATTACTCATGAGCACGGTTTGCTCCTGACTGGCGGCGGCCCCGGAATCAATGAAGTTACGATTCCCTTCGCCTTCAACGGCTCGCGATTCGAACTCGGCAACCGCACTTTCTAACCCTTCCGAAGTCACCTCGATCCGTACCGTTCCCGGCTCGTTCGTTGCTCCGATGATTGCCATCAGCTTACCGCTGAACAATCTTCTGCTCAGTCCTTTGTATGGATCATAGTCCGTGCTATCGCCGTTATCCAGACCCAGCAGACGGCCTGCACCAGTCACTTGGACCTGCACCCGGTTATTTGCATTTTGCACGGGATTGCCTGCTTCGTCTTCCACTTGAATTTCTACGAACATAAGATCTGTACCATCCGCTTGCAGCTGCTCCCGATCCGCTTGCAGGCGAATCTTCTTCGCATCGGTATAGGATCGTTGCACATCCGTTGCAATAACGTTTCCGTTTTCATCATAAGCGATGGCTTTGAGCTCACCTTCTTCATACGGCACTTTCCACCAGCCTGCCAGCTGGGTTCCCTTTGCATGATCGATATCATACGTGCCAATTGTCTTGCCATTCAGCTGCAATTCAATCTTCGGCGCATTACTGCACACGCGTACATCGATCAGCTGACCAGGGCTGAAATCCCAGTAAGGGAACAGGTGAACCATCGGACTTTTCTTATAATCCGTCCAGGCTGCCTGGTAGATATAATAGGAATCTTTCGGGAACGTTGCTGTATCCAGCTGTCCAAAATACGAATTCTTCGTATGATACGGTGTCGGCTCCCCGATATAATCGAATCCGGTCCACAGGAATTGACCCAAGGAATACGGGGTATCCCGTTCTGCCAAAATGCAGTATTCTGCCGACTTCGCGCCCCAGCTTGTTGTACTGTTCCCCAACGCCGAGCATTGCTCATCATCATCTGCCAGAATGGATTGCTCAAACGGGAAGTGATAGATCCCACGGCTCTGCACCACAGACGACGTTTCACTACCATAGATAATCCAATCCGGATGTTCCTCATGATGCTTGTCGTAGTATTTTTCCGCGTAGTTATAGCCTGCGAGCTTTACAATATCGGCGCACTTTTGCGCGTTTTCCCACGGCATGTAGTTCGAACCAATGGTCACGCCTGCATTCCCTTTGGGGTCAAATTCCAGTACATACTCCATCAGCATGCGAGTGACTTCCTGCCCCCGCTCATCCGCATGGGTATCATAGATTTCGTTACCGATACTCCACATGATCAGACTGGCATGGTTACGGTCACGCTTCACCCAGCTCTTCACATCGGTATGTGCCCATTCCGGGAAAAATCTCGCATAGTCGTAAGGAGTTTTGGCTCTCTCCCACATATCGAACGCTTCCGAAACGATCAGCATCCCCATCTCATCCGCAAGTTCCATGAACTCTTTGGCAGGCATATTATGAGCGGTCCGGATGGCGTTAACGCCCATTTCCTTCAACAGCCCAAATCTTCTGCGCAGCGCCGTCAGGTTAAAAGCAGCCCCCAGCGCCCCAAGATCATGGTGTTCACACACGCCATTCAGCTTCATCTTGATCCCATTCAGGTGGAAGCCTTCGTTTGCATCCAGCTTGATATCCCTGAAGCCAATCCGCTGTGTGACGGTCTCGATCGTCTCATAGCCCTGCTCACCTGTAGCTACTTGCAGCTCCGTTACCAGATCATACAGATTCGGTTCATCCGGGCTCCATAACTTCGGATGATCGACCGTCAGCTGTTGGCTGTTCAATTGTATCTCTCCATGTCCAGCGTCTTTATCCGCTCTGGCGGTAACGTTCGCTTTGCTGGATACAATCTGCTTACCCTGATACCAAATCGTGTGCACCAGTTGTGCGTTCTTGTCGAGATTCAGCTCCGTATCCACTTCCACCTGCCAACCTTCTGGCTGCTGCTGAATGGATACATAGGTACCGTCTGTGACGATATGATTCCGCTCTCTCGTTTTCAGCCACACATTGCGGTAAATTCCGGCCCCGGAATACCATCTGCTGTTCGGGCTCTGATGCACCACTTTGACTACAATTTCATTGTCATCTTCCACCAAAGCACTCGTGATCTCATGCTCAAAAGCTGAATAGCCGTACTTCCATTCCCCGACAAGCTGACCGTTCACATATACGGAAGAATCCATGTACACCCCGTCAAAGCAAAGCAGAACCTGCTGCTCATCCTTCGTATACGGGAATGTCTTGCGATACCAGCCAATGCTGTCCTCATACAGTTCAAGCGTATTATAGATTAGCCAATCATGAGGAAGTTCGACCGGTTCAAACGTTAACCCTGCAGGTTCCGAAACCTCCAGCTTACTTTTCGCAAATTGCCATCCATCTGTAAAAAGCTTTTTCTGATTCATCTCAGTTCTCACTTCCTGTGTGTATTTATGATTGCGGTTACAAACAAAAATAGACTTATCCCCGAAAACCTTTTCGAACATAATATGATGAAACATTAACACTTCCCCGATTATATCATCTGCCCCGCGTTTGTACGTCCATTTATTGCACTTTTTTTGATAAGTTTTATGAACAAAATATTTAACTGGTCGTCTGCTCCTGTCCTTTCTCTCTGTAATTTTCCTATCCGATCAAGAACCATTTAAACTCACGGATATCCCTTACGTCTGAATTTATGGCAATCAATTCCTGTAATTTCTTGTCGTGCTATGTTAGATTATCCATTGGAATAATATCACATATATAGATAGGGGAAATTAGAACGTGAAGAAATCATGGGTACTATCCATCATTATGAGTTTTGTTTTGCTCGGCGGGGTATTCGCACCTGCAGGGTCCTATGCCGCTGCTGCGGATGACTCAACGACTACATATTCGGAAGACGGATACACCGAAGTTGACACGACAGAAGAAGAGCCGGAACTTACAGCCGACGAAGAGGATTTCTTGAACTACCTGGATCAACTGGATATCGCAGCCGTATATGAGGAGAAAGCCTTCAATGCTTTGGGAGGGGGATTTTACATTACATCTTCCAATCGCAAGTCCGTTTTCCTGAAATTG
The DNA here is from genome assembly GCF_014844075.1 of Paenibacillus sp. JNUCC-31. Lineage (NCBI taxonomy): Bacteria > Bacillati > Bacillota > Bacilli > Caryophanales > Paenibacillaceae > Paenibacillus > Paenibacillus sp. JNUCC31. Next base: position 4,554,918 of record NZ_CP062165.1, on the reverse strand, counting down.
ACCAACACAGCGATTCCTAACTACACCAAATATGTATCCCAGCTGAAGCTCATTAAACCGCAAAATGTGGAGCTGCAAAAAATCCATGCCAACTTGATCAAAGGTAGCTATACACAGCTGGAGGGATTCCAACTCGCTAAAAAATCCGTCTCCAAAACAACGGTAAACAGTGCTGTCCTGAAACAAGCTAACGCCAAAATTGATGTCGGCAAGAAAAGCATCGAAAAGTATCACAAAGAAATCTCTGCTTATGCCAATAAACTTGGGTATGAATTTTAGTAAATAGAACCCAAATGGATTGGTGATTCCAAATCACCTTATCCCATATATGAAGCGAAAACGCATCTTGCGTTTTGAATTCGATAAATTGAGAATTAAGGAAAAAAAAGTGTTTTCTTTTTCCAAGTTACTTCGTATAATAGCAGTATAATCAAAAGGCTATGCTGCCGAAAGGTACAACCTCGTAAACATTGGGGTTGTGCCTTTTTTGCGTTTATAGCTGCATGATTCATCCCAACCAAGGAGTGAATACCATGTTACTTGAAGCCATTTATCATCGTCCCAAAATGAATTGGTCCTACGTGTATGACCGTTCAACCATGCATCTGAGACTCCGTTCCAAGCGGGGCGATCTGGATGCCGTAATTGCCATCATCGGGGATAAATATGCCTGGGATCGTACGGTTCTCCACCTTCCGATGCGAATCTTTGCCCGTGATGCCTTGTTCGATTATTGGGAAGTGGACGCGCAACCACCTTACCGGAGATTACGCTACGGCTTCCAACTGATTAAGGGAGAGGAATCGGTCTGGATGACGGAACGGGGATTTGAGCAGGCTCTGCCCGATCATCCGCTGGAATTTTTCGATTTTCCATTTATGAATCCGGCAGATATCTTCGAACCGCCAGCGTGGGTCAAGGACGCTGTATTTTATCAGATCTTTCCTGAACGTTTTGCCAATGGTGATCCGTCGATCAGTCCGAAGAACGCTGAGCCTTGGGGCGGTGAGCCGACCCCTGTCAATTTTTTTGGAGGTGATCTGCAAGGAGTTCTGGACCACCTCGACCATCTAAGTGCGCTTGGCATTACCGCCATTTATTTCTGCCCGGTATTCCAGGCTACAACCAACCATAAGTACAATACCGCAGACTATATGAGGGTCGATCCCCACTTTGGCACCAATGAGAAATTGAAGGAACTCGTGGATGCATGCCATGCACGTGGCATACGGGTTGTTCTGGACGCGGTGTTCAACCACTCCGGGAGAGAGTTTCTTCCATTTGCGGATGTGCTTGAAAAAGGGGCGGCTTCTCGTTATGCGGATTGGTTCCACGTCAGAGAATGGCCGGCTCGAATCGAGGACGGTATTCCCACGTATGATACCTTTGCCTTTGAACCCCTTATGCCCAAACTGAACACGGAGCATCCCGAGGTCAAAGAATACTTGCTGGAAGTAGCTCGCTACTGGATTCAGGATATGGGAATCGACGGGTGGAGACTGGATGTTGCCAATGAGGTGGACCATCAATTCTGGCGTGAATTCCGGCAAACGGTCAAATCACTTAATCCGGATGCCTATCTGCTCGGCGAAATCTGGCATGATTCCATCATGTGGCTGCAAGGGGACCAATTTGACGCGGTCATGAACTACCCGTTCACGAATTCAGTTATGGACTTTGCCGTTCTCGGCAAGCTGGACGGTCTCGGATTCGCCAACGAGATTGGCAAACTGCTCGCTGCGTATTCACAGCCTGTAACGGAAGCTGCTTTCAACCTGCTCGGTAGTCATGACACGCCAAGACTCCTCACCTTATGTGAGGGAGATGTACGCAAAATGAAGCTGGCCGTCCTCCTGCTGCTTACGTATCCAGGTGCTCCTTGTATTTATTATGGTGACGAGGTAGGGCTTGATGGAGGCTATGATCCAGGTTGCCGCAAATGTATGGAGTGGGACGAACAGAAGCAGAACAAGGATCTGCTCGACTTCTTCACCCAAACCATTGCCCTGCGCAAACAACACCCTGCATTGCGCAGTGCGGACATTACGATGATATACGCTGAAGCTGGAGATCCGTGCATTGCCATTGGACGCAAGGATCGGGATACCGGGGAACAATTTGTACTCGTTCTGAATGCAAGCGAAGAACCCCGCAGCATGGAACTGCCGCTGCACCAAGGGACTTGGCGTGATGTATTCTCAGCCACCACCAAGGAGACTCAGCATAACAAGCTGGCGCTGGCGCTGGATGCGTACGGTTTCTCCCTGTTGCAGCTGGATGTCAAATCACATGTGAACGCTTAATATTCCACTTGAATTATGAGGCTTTCTCGATGCTACTTCCGGTCAGGAGTAAAGTCATGCTTTTTGTTAAGCACATTAATATGCAGATATGTTTATCACTTAAAGACAAAAAAAAGGGGAACCCTTGGCGCGTAATGCAGCCTACGGTTCCCCTCTCCCATTGCAACCCGCTGTGTCCATCCTGCGTTGGCATTTATTAGCCACTCCGTTAATTTGTCCCTCCCAAATTTTCCTCCATACTGGCCGCAACCTCATCCCGAACGGAGTAGATTGGACCGGCATTTCTTAATTTCTTCATTCTTGGGCTTGTTAAAGTCTCCTGGGTAACGACGATCTTTTGCGGGATTTTGTAGGGTGGCAGCTTGTCTTGGCAAAAGTCCCAGATTTGTCTTCGCAGTTCCTTAAGAGACTGCTCACTTGTAAGTCTGATCGTGGCCTTGACCATCTGCCCCGTAATTCCACTGGGCTCCCCGCTCACGACAGCCGTTTCAATGGAATCCATTTGCTCCAGAATACTCTCCACTTCCGCAGGGTAAACCTTACGCCCACCAACATTAATGATCTCGGAGCGGCGGCCCAAAATGCGAATGTACCCATCCTCCATCTCTGCTTCGTCCCCAGTCTGAAGCCAACCATCTTCCGTGAATGGAGATGGAGCATTCAGATACCCGATCATGGCCGTTTCGGTCAAGATCTCAAGCAACCCGTTCACAATCCTATAATTGACTCCTTCACCACGAACCGTAAATAGCAATGAACCCGAATCTTTGGAACGAGTGGGCAGGATGCCAAGCTCCGACATGCCATAAGCCTGCACTGTGCGTACATTCGGAAACTGGCGATTCCATGCGCTGAGCAGCGTCTCTGGCATAACCTCTGAACCATAAGAGACCACTTCGAGACTGGATAGATCGAACTCCCGATAGACTCCGCTAAGGAGCATTAGATTCATGAACGTTGGTGAGACAGGCAGCGCCTGAACGCGGTACTTCTCAATGGCTCGACATACTTCCACAGGTGAGCGATCCGGTATGACACATAAACACCCGCCGCTGGACAGGGATTGCAGCATTGTATTTAACCCGCCAATATGATCAAACATCATGAACGGAATGGTACAGAGCGGCCGGACTTGCCGTCTGAAACCGTCCAGGAGTCGATCCGCGCAGTGAACAGCAGCTTTGCTTCGCCCTGTCGATCCGGATGAGAAGATCACCAGACCTGCTTTCTTTTCCTGAACCAGCCTGGCCAATATCGGGGATCGACTGCCCTGCACAGAGCAGCGTCTGACCACTACTTCTCCGTTCCCAACACTCATACGCCATTCTACCTGTGCGAGCGCTATATATTCATTCCGTTTGGCCTCAACCAGATGACGATCCAGCGGAACCACAATACAATCCCGTTCCAAAAGAGCAATCAACGCCGCTGCCGAATAAGGGGAGTAATCTTCTTCAAGCGCAATGATCGCCCCTTCAAGCCCTTCTCTGGATATCCACTGGTTAAGGGTGTGTACCTGATTCAATAGCCAGCTATAACTATATTGCTCACCCTCCCATATCAACGCAGGGCAATTACCATATGCAGCGAACCGTTCGAGAAGAAAAGTGATATTCATCCCGTGTCCCCCTTTGAGCAACGTTCCAATTGCGCCTCCAGATAATTAACCAACGATTCCACGGTCCGATAAGGGCTTTCCGGCATGGTAGCAGCCGACATTTCCGCGAGAGCTATTCCTACACCGAACTCATCCTCAACCCCTTGCTCTACAATCGCAAGCAAGGTGACAAGTTCAAGAGAGTCCAGTCTCCCCCGGCTTCCATACAGAGGCGATTGCATGCCTTGCTCCAGAAGAATGGGCGCGTTATGGTATCGATTGAGCTCTTCGCAGCTCCCCAGTACGATCCGCTCAATAACTTCCCGTTGTGAAGGCCCGGGGTTCTCTGCAGTCGAAGAGTTCTGTCTGAATCGGTCAGCATGCTGATGTGTCGTCATCAGCGCTTCGTACCAGCGCAATTCGTCCGCCGCCAATTGTTGAACGATACCCGTCAACTGCTCCCGCCAATCCGCGCTTCGCTTCATCCTGGCGATCTGGAGCAACTTGTGCGCCTGTTCCCAGCGGGCTATGATTGCACGGAACCCCTCAACATATCGATCATGGGGAGAATCCAGCCATCTGGCGGCCTCTTCCAGCAAATCGCGAAAAAAATAGCGACTCCAGCGCATATCGAACAAGAACGCGGAGACGGCCTTCTCTTGTTCCCGATCCACCTCAGCATCCGGATGTAGACGTTGTAACAATTGTAGGGATACAGCCTGTCCAAAATAATAGCTTCGCTTTCCTTGCCAGACCGTTCTGCCCGTGATGAATTCATGAGCCTGCGTTGCCAGCGCAGTGCGCAACATGTCCCGGTAGCCCGCAGAGTCAAGTGGTTCCACAGCACAGATCTCCATCGTGCCATATGTCCGCAATGTTTCTTTACGCCGGGCTACCTCCAGCTCGGAAATATTTTTGTTCCCTTTCCAGAATTCCTGGAAGTCTGCAGACGATACAGCTCCCATGTATTTGGAAGGAACGGGATCATAGACATAGAACTGCTTCTCATCCATTCCGTACACGGCCAGCCAATGGTCGACCAGATGCAGGCGCGAGCCTTGTTTAACGAGTTTATGAATATACTCAGGATTACGGTAATCCTCCCCATAAGGCAGGCAGTAGCTTGTACCTGTGGCGATAAAAAGCTCCCCATCCCGCAGCCGCTGCTCAATATGTTCCTTTCCTTGCTCGAAGCTGCCAAACTCCCGTTCTCCACGTACTTCCCACACCGACTCACCATAATTCAGCTTGTGAAAATAAGGCTTGATCAGGCCACGATCTGAACAGGAAGGCAGACTATACAAGCGGCTGGAGGCCAACAGGCCCAGACTGCTTATTAAGCCCTGACGCTGAAGGATTTCATGAATCATAGGAAAATTGCAGGGATAATAATACGGAATATCCATCGTTGGTTGAAACGAATGAATGATCATGGCTACCTCCTGTTCCCGGCTTTGGCAGCCGCGCTGCCCCAAGACTGGATTTGATAATGAAGAGACAGGTTATCACGGGCTCGGAACACCCGATTGGGCAGCGCTTTGCCATCAGCATCGGTTTCGAACTGCCGAAAGCCGCGCGTGAACCTGAACCGAAAGCCGCTATCACGCGGAACCTCGAAGCAGCCCTCATACCGCCCACCACCTGTATGCAGAAGCTTCATACCCATTCCTCCGTAGATAGACTCATCATATATATCCTGGGGCGGTGCTTCTACACTCATACATACGCTCACATACCCCGATAATTCTTCCAAGACTGTGTACATGCATGATGCCGACAGCTCTCCCACCGTCAGGGTGACCACTGAATTACCAGGTCGTAAAGGAACCAGTTCCCCGGTTGGTCGTACCTCCAGCACCTCAGGATGATCGGACTTATAGTCCCCTTCAATCACACTCATGGTGAACCCGCTGTCGTAATGAAGCAGTGCATTGATGTGACAACTCATTCCGCCTTTCAATCCGATAACATCCCTTCCCTTCAGCTCCAGAGAAGTTGGGTTACCGATTCGGCCAAACATGTACAATAAAGGCAGATGAACACGCTCTCCCCAATCCGCTTCCTGATGACCGGCATCCGGTTGTTCCAGAAATGCGATATCCTTGCCAGGTTTGTATCCCAGAGCAAGCAACTGATGAACCATATCCCTTACCTGGGAAGGCAGAAACAGTCCTTCTGCGTCTCCAATATCCATCCACATTTGAACCGGAGCATTACTCTCAGGCATGAGGTACATGTTCTCTTCCTGCAGCCTGCTCTCCGACGTTTCATCCAGCTGCACGTCCACGAAGAAAGGCGAGAGCATCATCAGTTTGCCAAAAATATCAGGATGACGTGTTCCGATATGGAAGGTGCTGAGTGCCGCTGCGGAAGAACCAAGCAGTCCCGTGTTGTCCTTGTCCGGAAGCGTGCGGTAATGCTCGTCAATGTATGGCTTCAGTTCATGAATGATAAAGTGTTCATAGTCCAGGCCTGAGCATCCCACACTCACCGCTTCTCTTGTAGGCCTGATGAAATGATAGAATTCATTGTGTGTAACCGGACGCACATGGGCTATCCCGACAATGATCAGCCCGTCCATCAAGCCTTGAGCAATCAGCCGGTCTGCCACCTGATCCACATTCCACGTTTCATTTCCCGCAGCCGAAGGACCAAAGGCCCTCTGACCCGCATGCATGTATAACACTGGATAGCGATGATTCACATGCTCCTTGTAGCCTGGTGGCAAATAGATAAATATCGTTCTCATGTTACCCAGCCGGGATGCATTGAAACCTTCCACACATTCGATGACAGAATGAGTGTTCACTGAGCCATCAACCGCCTCTCCTATGGATTTTCCTCGGTACACTACCGGGTTTTCGATATGCCTCCTGCTCGTGCTCTGCCCTCGGCTGCATCGACAAACAACCCCGTCTCAGAAGAGACGGGGTTGTTTTAAAACACCGAGATGTTCTAAAATGCATAGCCCTTATATTAGTGTGTCTGCGAATAGTTTAAATCTGTTGAGGCTTGTTTGTAAATATGGAAATAGAAAAAAAATGCTCAACAAAAAGTTATTGACAACTCCGCCATTATTTAATTATCATAACGTTGTGATTATAACTAGAGGGCCATGCTTTTAAACCCATTCGGTTTAGGACAACCCCGGTAACTCCAGCAGGAGGTGCCGGGGTTGTTGGCATTCAAAAAGGAGGGGACACGTTAGGGATAATCGGTCAACGACTGACTTGAAAGCGCTTTTCTGATCAAGGAAGAGAATACACATCTAATAAACGAAGGGTGGATTACCATGTTCAATTGGACCAAGCGAATTATCCTCAGTACCACGCTAACCCTCAGCTTGCTGGCTGGCAGCGCACTTCCATTATTCCCGGCTGCCTCTGTATTCGCAGATGCCGATACGGCAGTAACCAACAAGCAGAATTTCAGCACCGATGTCATTTATCAGGTGTTTACCGACCGATTCCTGGATGGCAATCCCTCGAATAATCCTACCGGGGGGGCCTCTGATTCCTCCTGTACCAACCTGAAGCTCTATTGCGGCGGCGACTGGCAGGGATTGATCAACAAGATCAATGATAACTATTTTACCGATCTGGGCATTACGGCACTCTGGATCTCCCAGCCTGTCGAGAACATATACTCGCTGATCAACTACTCCGGTGTCAACAACACGGCCTATCACGGATACTGGGCACGGGACTTCAAGAAGACCAATCCGGCATTCGGTACGATGACCGACTTCCAGAACCTGATCAACACAGCCCATGCCAAGGGCATCAAAGTCATCATTGATTTCGCTCCCAATCATACCTCTCCTGCCATGGAGACTGACACCTCGTTCGCAGAGAATGGAAAGTTGTACAATAACGGCACTCTGCTTGGTGGCTACACCAATGATACGAACAAATACTTCCACCACAATGGCGGCTCTGACTTCTCCACACTGGAGAATGGCATCTACAAAAATCTCTATGATCTCGCTGACCTGAACCACAATAACAGCACCATTGACACCTACTTCAAGGATGCGATCAAGCTCTGGCTGGATATGGGCATTGACGGAATCCGGGTAGATGCGGTGAAGCATATGCCGATGGGATGGCAAAAGAACTGGATGTCTTCCATCTATGGCTACAAACCGGTATTCACGTTTGGTGAATGGTTCCTGGGTTCATCCGCATCCGATGCGGACAACACCAACTTCGCCAACCAATCCGGCATGAGTCTGCTCGACTTCCGTTTCAACAATGAAGTACGTAACGTGTTCCGTGATAACACATCCACGATGGTTGCCCTGGATTCCATGATCACCAGCACTGCCGCTGATTATGCCCAGGTGAATGACCAAGTGACTTTTATTGATAACCATGACATGGATCGCTTCAAAACAAGTGCCGTTAACAACCGTCGCCTGGAACAAGCTCTTGCATTTACACTTACCTCTCGGGGCGTACCAGCCATCTATTATGGCACTGAGCAGTATATGACAGGTAACGGTGACCCGGATAACCGTGCCAAAATGCCTTCGTTCTCCAAAACAACAACTGCTTTTAACGTCATCAGCAAGCTGGCTCCATTGCGCAAAACTAATCCAGCCATCGCCTATGGAACAACCCAGCAGCGCTGGATTAACAATGATGTGTATGTGTATGAACGTAAATTCGGCAACAACGTGGCCGTCGTAGCGGTTAACCGTAATCTTTCGACTTCCACATCCATCAGTGGCCTTACCACTTCACTCCCTTCGGGTACATACAACGATGTTCTTGCAGGTGCATTAAGTGGTAATAACATTACCTCTACAGGAGGTAACGTCGCTAACTTCACTTTGGCAGCAGGAGCTACAGCAGTCTGGCAGTATACAGCCAATACCACTACACCAACCATCGGGCATGTGGGCCCTGTAATGGGCAAAGCGGGTAATACCGTTACCATTGATGGTCGTGGATTTGGTACTACCAAAGGCACTGTCTATTTCGGTACAACCGCTGTTACCGGTTCAGCCATCACATCATGGGAAGATACTCAGATCAAAGTGACCATCCCTGCTGTTGCCGCCGGCAACTATGCAGTTAAAGTCGCAGCGAGTGGAGTCAACAGCAACACTTATAACAATTTCACGATTCTTAGTGGCAACCAGGTTTCCGTTCGGTTTGTCATCAACAATGCATCCACGACACTCGGCCAGAATCTCTATCTGACGGGCAATGTTGCGGAGCTGGGTAACTGGTCCACAGGCCCTCTCGCCATTGGTCCGGCGTTCAATCAGGTGATCTATTCTTATCCAACCTGGTATTATGACGTGAGCGTGCCTGCCGGAACGAATCTGGAATTCAAGTTCTTCAAAAAGAACGGCTCTACCATTACGTGGGAAAATGGCAACAATCATACCTTTACCACACCAACCAGTGGAACCGCGACCGTTACAGTGGACTGGCAATAGTCATTCCTTCCTTCCTTGCCCTATCATTCAACCCGGAATCAGACGCGATAAGCGCCTGCTCCGGGTTCTTTGATTAGGCTCATCCTTACATATGGCATGCATTTACTATTGATAGGTCCGAATGGATTTTAATCCTGCTGCCGCAATAATCCCTACCCCCAGCAGCAATGCTCCCAGGCTCTCCAGCACAGTTTGGGCACCCCACTGATCAGCCAAAACGGAAACTACCGTTAATCCCAGGATCGGGGCTGTACTTGTTATCGTTCCGAGCACCCCGTAGATTCTCCCCTGCAGCTCATCGGGAACCTCGGCACGCATCATGATCTGGGTTAACATCGTACAGCACGCAAACATGGCTCCCCCGGCAATGATCAGCGGCAAGGCCACCAAAGGAGAAGATACATTGGATAACAGCATATACAGTGGACCAAGGACCAGTAGACCGATAAACACCCATCGTCCCCTCCGTTTCAGCCGATTTCCTGAGGCAATCAGAATCCCGGAGCCTAGCATGTACCCCAGCGGAATACATGTCTCGATCAGTCCGAACTGGACAGGATTCGCCTGCCATACTTTGACGGCCATAACTTGAACAAGCATGATGGCTGACATGAAGAAGAGAATCAGCAGCGGATTTAGGATAACGATTGAGCGAATCAGGGGATGTGCAAAGATATAGGAGAACGAACCGCCCCACTCCTTTACGAACGATCCTCTATGCATGGAAGAGCGCTGTACATCCGGAAAACGTCCGGCCAACATTACACATATCGCAGACAGCAGAAAGGTCACACCCGTAATCATAATAGCCGTAAATCCTCCAAATGCAGAAACCGCAATGCCCGCTGCGGCCAATCCGCTGATCCGGGCAATATTATCGACCAGATGAATGGTTCCTGTAGCTTGCTGCAGATGCTCCCTCCCCACCAGACTGGTTACCGAAGCATGAAATGCAGGCGCCTGAAACAGGCTGGAGAACATCGAAAGGGAAAGCATAAGCAGAACGATTGGAAAAGGAGCTTGCAGCACAAACAGACTCACTGCGATGATAAATGCCATGGCCCCGCGAAACAAATCCGACGACAACATCAATGTTCTGCGATCCAGTCTGTCGGCAAACGTACCCGCGAATGATCCGAACAAAAAACTGACGACCATATTACATACTTGTACAGCTGCCATACTCTTCGCACTTCCCGTGGTCTGCAATACCCACAGACTGATGGCAATGCCGTTGAAACAATCACCAAATACGGAGATGCCATAGCCACACAAAATTCTGCGATAAGCAACATTGCGCCAAAGCGCCCTGTTGGCCATTTTCTGACTCTCCGCAGCAGCAAGAGCCCCGTTTGGCCCCACTTCCGGTTCCGGGGACTGTAACGTTCCCATCGATCTTTTCCTCCTCTTGTCATTCGGATCTCAAACAGCAGGCAGGCGCTTCCGGAACAGTTCCAGCGATGAATGGAACCTCTCAGAAGCGCCTGATTGGTGGCCTGGATATGTTCTACAGGCTGTCTATGCGGTTAATTGTTTATCACGTTATCCTTTGGAGGCGCCAGAGGTCAGCCCCTGCACCAGGAAGCGCTGCAGGAATACAAACAACAACGTAATCGGAATGGCGATCAGTACAGCACCGGCAGCAAACATCGTAAAGTTACTGTCCTGATAACGGCTAACCAGATCCCACATGCCAACTGCAAGTGTCCAGTTCTCTTTTGTCCGAAGTACCAGCCGGGCAAAGATAAAGTCCATCCACGCACCAGTGAAGCTGGTTAAGGCTACATAAGTCAGCATCGGCCGGGACAACGGCAGAATGATACTGGTGAACACACGCAGATGACTGGCACCATCAATTCGTGCTGCTTCATCCAAACTGCGCGGGATGGTATCAAAGAACCCTTTGACAATAAATCCACCCAGCACAGCCCCGGACGAATAGACCAGAATCAACGCGGCATGAGTGTCCAGCAATTTGATCTGAAGCAAAATAATATAAATGGCAATCATGCTCATGAAGCTGGGGAACATCCCCAGGATCAGCATGGTGGATAGAATGGTCTTACGCCCGCGAAAACGGAAACGGGATAAGGCATACATGCCCAAAGTGACCATAAGCGTTGAGAAAATCATCGTGAAAAAGGCGATCTTCAACGTGTTCAGATACCATGTGCCATACATGAACGACGGGTTGGTAAACAGTTCCACGTAATGGGCCAGCGTGAACGCTTCAGGCCACAGACGTTCACTGTACAGCGCCGCCCCTGGACGCAGTGACGAGAGAAATATCCACAAGACGGGATACACCGATACGATGGCAATAATGACCAACAGCACATAACTGATCGCCAGACGCATGGGATTGTTGCGCTTTTTCATTGGATCATGTCCTCCTCCTTGAACGATTTGGAACGACGGAAATTCCAGATGGAGAACGACGCAATAATCAGGAAAATAATGATGCCGACCGCCGAAGCCATATTGAACTTGTTGTTATCCAACGTTAATTTATACAACCAGGTCACGAGAAGATCGGTTGATCCCGCGTATTGATAATCACCACGCAGCGGATTGCCGTTTGTTAGCAGGAAGATGACATTGAAGTTGTTGAAATTCCCGGCAAATTGCATAATGAGCACCGGTGTCGTAGCGAACATGATAAAAGGAAGCGTAATAATGCGAAACTTCTGAAATCCGGACGCACCGTCTACCTCAGCCGCTTCATACAAATCCCGTGGAATCGCCGTCAGCACGCCCAGTATGAGCACCATGCTGACCGGGATTCCGATCCACATGTTTACAATAACAACAGTAACTTTTGCCCAGAATGGATCAGTTAACCATGGCAACCCCTCGAGGCCAAAAGCCTTCATATACGTATTAATCGGACCAAACTGTCCGTTGAACAGGTTACGCATCAGAAGCAGTGAGATAATCTGCGGAATGGCATAAGGAAGAATGAAGATCGTCCGCCACACCTTTTTGAAGCGAATACCCTTTTGTTCAATAAGAAGCGCAACCAGCACCCCGCCGAAATACGTGGTGACCGTTGCCAGAATGGCCCAGATCACGGTCCACGTTAATACCCCAAAGAAGGTATGGCTCCACGATTTAAGCTGGACCAGATCCGTGAATGTCTTGAAACCGACCCAGTCCACCAGCTTGGCGGGCGGAATATGATCCGGTGCCGAGTAATTGGTGAAGGCCAAGGTAATCGTAAACAAAATCGGCATAATCGTGAAAAACAGGATGCCCAGTGCAGGGATGGATAAGAAAAGATACGGAAATTGTTTATCGAGCAGATATCTCAGGGAAGCAGAAGCTCCGGTGGCCTGCTTGCCTTCCTCTCTTAATTTTCCCGTGAGGTACGCATCCCGAATATTGAAGATATACAGAAGAAGAAAAACGAAAAATACCAAAAGTACTATGATTCCGTTGAGCAGCAAAAAGATGGAGTGGTCGCCCTGCTGCAGCACCGTTGATCCATTGACCTTGACGAAACGCTGCGTCTGCTCGCCCAGCGTCCATACGCCCCATACGGCCTGATTCAAACGGGGAATCAGATAGGCGAGTCCCACTGCCTCTAAGATCAGAAAACAGATTCCCTTGATCCACTGACGGTTATACAACTGTCCAAGTCCTTGGAGGACAACGGACAACACAGCTGCTGTCATGCGATGCTGTCTTTCTCTATTCGGCTTAACAGTGACTGGAACATGCTGTTGTTTCATTCATTCCTACTCCTTCCCGGCAAGCGAAGTTACCGATCAGTTATAACAGAGTGCAGAGGACATGTTAGCTTCCTCTGCACCTGCTCTTTCTTTTTTTATTGGACGGTTGCAAGGCTCTCCTTGACTTGTTTCACTGCGTTATCCAGAGAGGTTTTTACATCCTTGCCTCCATCCCATATGTCGGTAATTGCCGCGCTGATGGGACCCCATACGTTATCCATGGCAGGAAGCGAAGGCATTGGGGTGGAGTTGTTGAATTGCTCAAGGAATGCCTTCGTGATTTCATCCCCTTGAATCTTCGGATCTGCCGCCACGTCTTTATTGGCCGGGAGCGTTCCGTTCAGCTCAAAGTTGACCATCTGGGATTCGGCACTGGAGAGATAGGCCGCAAACAGCTTGGCAGCATTCGGATAGGTTGTAAATGCATTGACGTAATACGCCTTGACTCCAGAGAAGGAGGTCATCGGTTTGCCTTCAATGGCCGGGAGTGGAGCCACACCGAAGTCAATGCCAGCATTGCGATAATCGGCGATGGACCAAGGTCCGTTAATATCCATGGCCAGTTTTCCACTTGAAAATAGACCTTTTTTGATGTCATAGTTCACATCGCCCATTTTCACAGGCAGTACTTCCGATTTCAGCGTTTGCAGGAACTGACCACCCTTGATAGCTCCCTCATTGTTGAGGCCAATGTCCTCGCTGTTCATGCCTTCATCGCCAAAGATATATCCGCCCTGAGAAGCCAGATAAGCAAAGTTGTAATAAAATTGCTGGAGTTCCCACATCAGAGTGTACTTGTTGTTTTTGGTGTCATTAAAGGTTTTGGCAAAGCTGATAATGTCATCAAATGATTTCGGTGCTTCGGGATAAAGCTTTTTGTTATAAAATAACGCATAGGTTTCTACGCTGTAGGGATATCCGTATAAGATGTCTTTGAAAGTTACGGCTTTAACCGCATTGTCACTGGTAGATTGTGTGGTCTGTTGCTCAAAAATATCGTTCGGCAAGATCAGTCCAGCTTCTGAAGCGCTACCAATCTTGTCATGCGGGAAAACGACTACATCCGCAGCCAATCCTGCGGGTCCGTCCGTAGTGAGCTTGGTCACTTGATCGGTCGGCGGCAATTCCTCGATCTTTACAGTAACGCCGTACTCCTCTTCAAATTTCTTCGCACGCTCCTCGATAAAGCTGCGCTGATTTTTATCCTCCCATATGACAAGGCTCGCGCCCTCTTCTGGCTGAATATTTTCCGCGGTCACTATGGTTTCCCCAGTCTCACCGCTGTCTGTTGTGGTCGGCGCAGCGCCTCCACCTCCGCTTGAACATGCGGTAAGTGCAAGTGCCATGAAACCTGCAAGTGCTGCTTGCTGCCATTTTCTCATTGAATTTCCCCCTTTTCGTAGTCTTGATCGATGCTGTACTCGCGCTTTTCACCCGTTTTTCTGTGTACTGTTCCTGTACTCCGAAGTTCGCCGTGGTTCCGTTTGAAAGCAATACAAACGTTTGCTCATATCAACCTCAGACTGGTCCAATCCTTATGTAATCGGGATGAATATTCTAGGAAGTATGTTGATTTAATTCATGTAAGCGCTATAATAACAATAACATCATACAACAGCAAACTTTGTTTGTACAAACGTTTGCACAAGTCATTTTCGTTCATTTTCCGTCACTTTTGTGGTGTTTCTTTCTGTAATTTCCTATTTGCTTGATCTCCCACCATCTTCCTTTATTTTTCGTTTCTCCTCTTTACCATGAAGTAGTTAGCAATTGATTTATCGAAGTCTTTGAATTAACATAGGAGACATGTTGAAATGCTTGTACAGAAGGGATTTTTCACATGATTACAATCAAAGATATTGCCAAATTGGCGGGTGTATCCCCTTCTACGGTCTCACGGGTTATTTCCAACCATCCCAGAATAAGTTCGGAAACATCACTCAAAGTGAAGCAAATCATGAAAGAAATGAATTATCATCCAAATATGATGGCTAAAAGCCTTGTTTCCAAAACGACTCAAACCCTGGGTATCATGCTGCCCCGACCTGCTGAAGAGCTGTTTCAGAACTACTTTTTCGGAGAATTGCTTCGGGGAATCATTACCCATGCCACCCGCATGAATTATGAACTTCTTCTCTCAACGGAAACGTCTTCCAGCGATGAATTGAATGCCATATCTCGCCTGGTACATGGGCGGCGCGTGGATGGCATTTTGCTGCTTGGCTCCAAACGGGAAGACCCGATTATTTCGTTTTTGGAGGCGGAAAAGTTTCCTTTTGTACTGATTGGCCGCAGCGAAACGCATCCTGATGCTCCGATGGTGGACAATAACAATGTACAGACGGCTTTCGATGCAACCACACATCTGATTGCCCAAGGGCATAAACGAGTTGGATTTGTTAGCGGACCACCAGACTTGACGTTGTCTCATGATCGCCTGCTTGGATACAAAAATGCGCTTGAAGAAGCGGGTCTTGATGCTAACAATGACTGGATCGTGGAGGGAGAATTCTTGCAGGAAAGCGGCTTCCGGTCGATGTCCCTGTTCATGTCGCTACCCGACAGGCCCACCGCCCTCGTTGTTATTGACGACAATGTTGCCTTTGGCGTACTTCGCGCTTTGGCCGAATTGGGATATAACGTTCCTGAAGATATAAGTGTTGTGAGCTTCAACAATATTGCCTTGTCGGAACTTGCATCGCCGCCGCTTAGTTCGATTGATATCGGAACTTATCAGCTGGGCTATACCGCGGTTCAGGTACTGTTGAAAATTCTGAATGGGGAGCAGCTGCCTCAGAACCCGGTCATCATCCCGCACCGCTTAATTGTTCGAGATTCGTCCCTGTTTACGCTGTCCGGGAACCCTTAAACATGCATGTGCAAACGTTTGTCCTACTATTCTGCTGTCCTATACTCTCGTCTGATTAGTCAAATTAATAAAGCAATTATTCACCGAAAAGAAATCTTTTAAATTTTTCGCCCTTGTAAGATTACAAAAAAAGAATCGACTCTCTATAAGAAGAGAGTCGATTCTTTTTTTAAAGGGTATGATCAGTAGCCAGACCTGTAATTATTTGTAGTGTAAGTTGTTGTGCTTGTTCCCACAATGGAGATAAATGCAAAGCTACACATGGCAGCTAATATAAGCATAGTTTTTTTCGTTAGACATGACTCCTTTTAATATATTTTTGTATTGAGTAACCTGTTTCTCGGTAGACGATAGTGGTCAAACATCTACGATTACAGCCGCGCCCGGAAATGACAGCGTAGAAATCCAAGCAACAGGCCCTTATAATCTTGATATATCTGAACCAAAAAATGGAACAGTTAGGGGTTCGTGGACTTATGATAATCCCGGTAAAATTGTCAGTAAAGTTGCTCTAGCCATGGAACTAGAATACAGAACAAGCTTTCTTGACTTCACTTGGGAAACTATCGATTCCTACGCTTTTGTATATGGAGGTGGTTTGAGTGACCATGAGGGAAATGAACATACCTTCCGAATTTCTGAAAAAGGTCAATATCGCGTTAAGCTTGTAGGTCAAGTCTCATATATAGGCGGACACCATGACGTTTTGCTTTGGTCAGGGGCAAGAAGTTATGATGGAGGGGGAATTATTATTTCAGACGAACCAGAAGCAAAATAGTAGATTTGAAAGGAGCCTTATGAGGCTCCTTATTCCATTAAGGAGGAAAACTATTTATGGAAAGAGAAAGTCAAATAAAACAACGTATACAAGAAAGATACGATATAGTAGAAGCACTGTATTCATCGTGGTTTACTGAAAACCCTACTTTAGTATTTCCGAAGGAAAAGTTTTATCAACGAGAACACATCGAGAAGCATAGAGCAATAACTTACCTATTAAATAAAGGCTACATAGTCGCAAATTCAGTAGAAAATGAGCCTGAGATGGTTGAAATAAGCATAACTTCTGATGGCATAGATTTCTATGAGCAAGATTTTTTGAGTGGCAAGGGTAACGGATGGTCAATCGTTACAGAACACAGTGATAAAGAGTAGTTGAAAAGAAGAAAATGTCGAGGGACAAGAACATATTCCCAATGAAATCGCTATTTTAGCGGCTTTTTTATGTTCAGGAGAAAGGAAAATAGTTATGCAAAAGAGAGTCCTGATAAAACAAAACACACCGTGGAAAGAGGCAGTAGGTAGGACTGAGAGTTAAAGGGTTCGCCCATCCGACTGGCCTATGTTATATGGGGTAAAACTGAACGCGGTGTATACATAAAAAATACATCGAATTGTATCCAAGTAGTGGCTGGAACTGGGCTGGAGCCGTGACCCATATACACCATGTTAGACCACGTGAATATGGCGGAACTAATGCTTTTGACAATTTAATACCTATCCCTGCTAGAGTGCATGAGTCGATTGTAAGTCCTTGGTTCACAGGGTATTAATATGATAAACTGACTTCACAGGCTTTTTGTGAAGTCAGTTTTTTTAAGAAGGAGCAATGTAAATGGATGTATTCAAAGACTTTAAGAAATGGTCTGACCAAAATGAAGGTCACATTGAAATACTTACTCCTGCTGGGAAAACACCTGCTATTAATAAATTTTAACCAAGTGCATCAGAAGATAAAATCAAAGAGCTTTCCGATTATTTTTCTACTCCCTTGCCTCCAGACTACATAAGCTTTTTACAATTATGTAATGGAGCGTCCTTGTTTGCAGACCCTGAATATGGCGGGGGAAATTTCTTATACTCAGTCCAGGATGTCATACATTACAATGAAGCATCAGATAATAAGATTGTGGTCGCTAATATTCTTGATGATCGAATCCTAATTGATTTAGAACGTTGGCGTTCCGGCAATGAGCAATATTTGTTGCTTTGTGAGAGTTTATTTTCTGTTGAACACACAGGACGATTCTACAGCAACTTTGAGACTTGGCTGGAGCGTTTCATCATTTCTCAAGGCTCAAAGTTCTGGTATTGGAAAACAGAACGCAGTTTTGAAGAGAAATAACTCCTTTAAAAATCAATCTATTTCTCTTTATTCTCACCTATTAATGCAGAATCCTCTTCAGTAATCTTCTATTTTATCACCGGGATTCTTCCTATTCCAGAAACCTTGCTCAATTAATCAAGATTCTTTAATTGCTCTGCCCAGACTTTAAAATGTATTTATCCATGACGAAGTTCTTTTATGAACGTTCAAAAGAAGCCCATACACTGGTATGAGCTTCTTTCATATTTCAGTTATTTAACTTTACTTGCTAGCAGAACAGAAACAAGAAGGCCTCATTATGACATCTTCCCATTCCTGATAGCCCCTGCACTGAACGATGGATTAGTAAGAGCTCCATCCTGCATCTGCCGTTACGACTGTTCCGTTCACGAAGCTGGATTCATCCGAACCAAGGAACAGCGCCACCTGTGCAATTTCTTCACTCGTCCCTACACGTGGATTGATCGCCATGCCCAGCTGTTGTCGCCCTGCACCAAATGGGCTTATCCCGTCCATGGACGAACTGATGTTGGTTGCCACCCCACCTGGAGCAATTGCATTACAACGAATGCCTTGTTCGGCATACATGAAGCCAGTGTTTTTCGTTAATCCTACCACTGCATGTTTGGAGGCTGTATAGGCTGCACCTGCTCGTCCACCGTTTAACCCACCTGCTGAGGCGATATTCACAATGACTCCTTTTTGTTTCTCCAGAAAGATTGGCAGCACTTTGCGTGTCGCACGCATGACACTGGTCGTGTTGATTGCAAATACTCTTTCCCACTTGTCATCCAGAACATCGGCAACTGGCTCCATGCCGTCCATAATGCCTGCATTATTGACCAGAATGTCCACTGTTCCATAGGTGTTAACCGTCGTATCGATCAGGTTCTGAATATCCTCTTCCTTCGCCACATTGGCAACCACAACCGTCGCTTCTCCACCATTTGCCTTGATATCCTCAGCAACCGCCTGCGCTGAAGCTTCATTGATATCCGATACAACCACCTTAGCACCTTCTTGCGCGTACAGTGTTGCAATTGCTTTACCCATGCCTGAACCTGCCCCTGTTACTACAGCTACTTTATCTTGAAGTCTCATGTTGTATCATCCTCCATGTATTCGTTTACAATAAGTTAACAAACAAATGTTCATTAAC
Source organism: Paenibacillus sp. JNUCC-31 (assembly GCF_014844075.1). Classification (NCBI taxonomy): domain Bacteria; kingdom Bacillati; phylum Bacillota; class Bacilli; order Caryophanales; family Paenibacillaceae; genus Paenibacillus; species Paenibacillus sp. JNUCC31. The sequence goes on along the minus strand of NZ_CP062165.1, from coordinate 4,535,703 downwards.
TCTTATCCTTAGTATAATAAGTCATAGCATTCCTCTTCAATCAGTAAAAGCTTGTCCAATTGTACGTTAATCAACACTTCTAATTCCGAATGTACTTTATCTTAAAATACCTATTTACGAGGAGTACTGCCTATGACCGAATTTCCGAGTTCCATGGATCGAAGAATCAAGAAATCCAAAGCGGCACTGAAGGATGCCCTCATCCAATTGATGCAAAAGCAGTCATTCAAAGAAATATCCATTACCGATATCGTACAGCTGGCGGATCTGAATCGGGGAACCTTTTATAGACACTATCAATACAAGGAAGACCTGTTCAATGAGATCATCGATGACATCATTAAGGATCTGGTCTTCTCCTATCGTGAACCTTATCTGGATAAAGAAATATTTGAAGTAAGTCATATGCCCTCTTCGGCAATCAAAATTTTCGAACATGTACATCAGCATGCGCAATTCTACACCCTTGTCGTGAAATCGGAGGCATCGTCCAATTTTCAGCAGATGATCTGCGATGTTCTGCGTGACCTTGCCCTTCAGGACCTAAACGAAGTCTTTCCGTCCCACATCAATCGCGAGCTGCTGGCAAGTTATCAATCCCATGCGATCTTTGGCATGATTATTGAATGGATTCGGCAGGAATTCAAACATAGCCCCGCTTATATGGCAGAAGAATTATTCAAAATCATTAATTTCAAACCCGGTGATATGGTGGTTCAGTCTACCCTAAAATGAGTTCAATGATGCGAGTATGCATGTATGCCAAAAAGCGACCGTTCCCCAATGATTAACAAGGAACGGCCGCTTTGTATATTTATGAAAATTAAAATTATAACCCCAACTTCTGCCCTTTCTCCAACCGCTGAATCTGCTGCTCCCCGGTATCCGCCAGTTCACGGAACTGATTAATGGTCTCCCGCATCCGTGGCAAGGCCTCCTGCTTATACACACTGATAGAGTCGAGCGCGGAAAGCACATCCGTGAACGCCTGCTTCATCGTATCAACGGAAATGCTGGCCTCATAAGCTTGCTTCTGGATGGCAATGCCCTGATCTTTCAGCATTTTGGACGTACCTGCGATCAGGTCGTTGGTTGTCCGGTTAAGCAGTTCAATCTTCTGCAATACAATCTTCTGATTATACAAAGCACTCGCTACAGTAACGGCAATTTTCAATGCCGAGATCGTTACATTTTTGGCTCGATCCACACCTCGGATCAGCTCCTTATTGTTACGGATCACGACTTCAATCGCCATAATGCCCTGTTGGTTCACGACCAACATCTGCTGCAAATCCATGACCCGCTGACGCAGCGGGAACAAGACTTCTTCCGTAATAAAGCGGACTTTCTCCGGGTCCTCGTTACGCACCTTGGCAGCTTCGATCTGCGCATCAATCGACTCATCCATGAGCACGCCAAGCTGAATTTCCTTCTGCAATCGTTTCGTAAGTTCCCGCAGATTTTGCTGTTCAATCTCCAGTGTGGTGTTGTCGTTTCTCAAGGTTGATCTGCCTTTATCCAGCGAGGTCACGATGTCGGCAATTACCGCATCCGCCTTCTGGTATTTCAGGAAGTAGGCCCGCAGCGGATTGAACAATTTGCCAAGGAATCCGGTCTTGGCAAAATCGACGACGCTCGGGTCGAGATCCTTCAGCTGCATATGCAGCTCGGTTAAGCCTTTGGCGACCTGACCGCCCTCGTCTCCCGTCTTGGACAGATGTCCAACGGAGACTTGAAGCAACGCGTTTTTCTCGGAAGATGATCTCATCGTGTTCATGCCAAAGCCGTCAATGGATTGCAGAATCTCTTTGCGTTTCTCCAACGATTCAAGATCCAGTGTCATGATCATCTCCACGTTGGCATTCGCCACTTGTTGCAGCTCCGCTACCTCGGCAGGTACGGGTTTTACTTCTTCCTCAATCACCTTCTGAATTTCCTTCTGGCTAGGTATCTCCATCGAAAACGACATCCAAGTTCCCCCTTCAATTACGTGCTGTATAAATGAAATAATGAACCATATACCAAGGCGTACCTTCAAACTCAGGCAAGAACACACACGCACTCGCTCGACCCATGCTTTGCCCTTTTCCAAGGAACATGAGACGTCTTATTCGGACTCCAGACCCTCTTTTTCAATCGTAAGGAACACCAGACACGTTATTTCCTAACCCCCCTCAAAAAATGCGACATGCGGCACTAAATCCCGATATAACGTGTCTCAGGTTCCTTTAGTCTTCTGCAACTGCTTCAAACCCTTGAATAACGTGTCTCATGTTCGTTAGTGCCCCGGACACGTTCGGCCCGGTTCAGATTTTCATAACAAGGTTTGAAAACACGCTCCAGGTCATTTCGAGTGCAATCCCCGTGTTACATCTGCACGTTGAACAGGTTACCGATTTTGTACACCACGTCGTCAGTATCCGCGTTAATGCTCGCCGCTTCGTTAATGCTGGAAATGCTCTCTAAAGCTTTAATGTCCGCATTGTAACCAATCGTGTAGATCGGTACTTTGTACGTCTCGACCAGATCACGGATATCCTTCAGGGTATGACCCTCGTTGGTCTCGCCATCACTGAGGACAAAGATTAGCGGTTTCACATTCGGATTGGCAGCCATATAATCTTCCAGCATCTTCATCGCTACAACGATGCCATCGAAGGTTGCCGTACCGCCACCCGCTTGCAGGCTATCCACCGTACCGACAAACATGGACTGCTGATTCGTATCATACTTCGCAATCGGCAGGTTCACAGTCACCCCGCTGGAGTAAGAGACGAGGCCGATACTGTTGTCTGTGCCCAGGAACTTTTGACCTTTGCGCAAGGATTCCTTGAGTCGGTTCAGCGGTTCGCCGTCCATGCTTCCAGACACGTCGGTGACAAATACGGCTGCGATCGGTTTGCTGCCGTTCTTTTTCTCTTTCCATACTTTCTGCGCAGACAGCAGCGTATCGCCATCTACTGTGGCCAACTCGGACTTGTAATCCTGCAAGCCGTTGAATCCAAATTCTTCAGCCGATTGTTGATACTTCGCTTGGGTTACGAATTCCGCATACTTCTTGATGATCTCCTGCTTGTTCTGTGGCAATTGTCCCAGTGCATACAGCGGGCTATCATGTCTTACGCCAAACGGTGTAAAGACGTATCCGCTTTTCAGATCTGCGGTGTTTACGTAAGTCTGATATTCCAGTACAAAGGCGTCCAGACGCCCCGACTTGGCTGCTTCACGCATCTGAATGGTGGTTGATGCTGTAAACGGCACATTGGCCTGGAACTTCTCAAAACCCTCAATGGCCTTCTTTCCGAGCGGATTAGAGCTATCATATGTGTTGAGTGCAGTCACGAGAAAGTTTAGCCCCGTGGAACTGGCAAACGGATCGGTATACCCCATTGCAAGTTCGTTGTTGGCTATCGCTTCGGTCACGGTTTTTACATTAACCGAGCCGTACGTGTCGACCAGTGCATCATATTTGGCTTTGGAGATCACAATACCGGGAACGTTCCCCACCAGTCTTTTGGATACGAGATCTGTCTTTACACCGCTCGCGGCCACCATCTCGCCCCATAACTCATTCGAAGGGGTAAATGCATCAGGCACATATTTGCCAGACTTGATATAATCAGCAGCCGTACCGGATGCGATATTGCGTAATTTCACTGAGACCTGTTTGCCACCAACGGTAATGTTAGCCTTGTTGAACTCCTCGGTTACTTCGGTTAACCAGCCATCGGCTCCGGTTCCCGCCTTCTCAATCGAAGAGAAAATCTCTACATAATCATTCGTTGTATTCTCGACCGTAATCGGGAATTTGGAGATATCCGGCAGAGACTCTGCCACATCGACCGGATCGAGATCGATCTGTCCTTTGACCGGTTCAGCCGTTGCCGGTGCAATGTCCGCATACAGCTTCCCTAATTCTTTGCCTGCATTCTCTGTCGTCACCTGTGTACTGGATTTACCAACGTTCGATGTCAGCGTAATCCCTGCATATACCAGGCCAAACACGAGCAACAGCATCATGATCGATATGAAAAAAAACTTCCCCTTCTTCGCCATAAGGCAACCCCTCACTGTCTGTATAATTTGGTGTGCTTGATTAATTGGTCAATTTCCTGCATACAAGGCATCTGTTCAATGTCTCCGGCTTCAAAGCTGTCCAGCCTGGAGATTTCCAGCATCAGCTGGTCAAGCTTTAACAAAATTTCCTCATTGGTATGGAGCGAGTTCTTCACATAGCTTAGATAGTCGTTATATACTTTGGTCTTTTCCTGAAAAAGCTTCTGGGGAAGTGTAGCGGATTTGGACTTCATCAGGCTGGCGTACTCCACTTCATCGAACACATTGAGCCGGTTAAGTACACTTCGGATGTTGAGGTATAACAGCTTCTCCACTTCGAGGGTGACCGAAGCAAACTTCTTGTAACTCAGTTCCCCCGGATCAAATCGCTGATTCAGCACGTTCAGGAGGGTTTCTTTCTTTTTCTTCATGCGGTTCAATTGGGACAACCCCAGTGTGATATCTTCCTCAAGCACTTTAATGCGTCGATAAAAGGATAACGCTTCCACATAATCTTCATGGGTTTCGATCTGCTTCACGGGCAGAACTACAGGCTGCCTGAACAACAAGGTGTAGCTTCCATAGAAGAGAGCAAGCACACTGCCGAACAGACATGTCACCGAGAGCGCTGTCGTAAAGGCTCCCCCACTAAACCCCAGTCCGATGAATCCTGGCGAGAACAGCAGCACATCCATGACGACAACGCCGAAGATCAGCCCCAGCAGTTTTATGTACTTTATCATGTAAATCATCAGACCTCCTTTCGCGCTATGTGTTGGACTTTTATGTCGATATTCCCCATTGGAACTTTATTTCATTGTACATGATGTCGTCGCATTCGGGTGGATTAATATGGATATTCATAATATACGTGGCATGGGCTTATCCCATTTCATCTTTAGAGGGACAACGTGGAACCGATTTTGTAACCTTTGGAAAAAGAGCCTGGCGCCCTTGAACAAACGGTGACGGAAAAATAAATGTTATCAGGTAATACGTGGTAATACGGAGTGCGTGTCATTTTTTATATAGGGCTTATTTGATAAAAATTTTAAAAAAACACCCCGACGCCAGCGCCGGAGTGATTATGATGTTTTGTTCTTCTTATTGGCTCCTTAGAGCAAATCTCTTTTAATCTAATTCAGCTTGAATAAATTCCGAAGCGGAATCTCCAGTTCCGGATATAACTCCGATTGAATCGTTTCTTGCTCCGTGTACAGATGACGGTTTTGGTAACTGCCTTCTTCCAATGTGTACACATGAACGGTCTGATTCCCAGGATCAACAATCCCATATTCATTCACACCATATTTCTGATACAGAACCACCGATAAATCCGGTTGGACAACATGGTCAGGTACGTCATACTGTTCATTCTCGCTGAAATACACGTCAAAGGGGGCAACAAATACAAAACATTTTCGATTCTGAAAAAAAGTACGCAATGAGAAGTGCAGCTCACCCACAATAAACGAGTGTAATGAGGTGGGTGCTGGAGACGTGCCATAGGCTTTCCCGTTAATTAATTCCCATGCACCCTCCCAAGTCAGCCAATCCTGAAAAGTATAGATGCCTTTATTATCCGGTTTGGCCACACTTCCTACCTCCTCTTTTACCTAACGAGCATTTTGCTTTTAATATACCTTTGTGTTTGCCCATTTTCATACCATACTTCTTTTACGAAAAGATGGACTCCGGTTTGCTACGCGTTGTACGTACTTCCACGACTTTCCCGGCACAGCCGTTGTCGTCCAATGCCTGGAATGCAACCCGAACGCTATCTTTGCCTGACGTAACCTTCCCAGGGATATCATAGGTAACGTAGAACACTTCGCCAATCTTGTTCATATGAATCCGCTGTTCACCGACTACCGTTCCATCGACAGTGATATGAAATGTTCTCTCATACTTCGTACCCTTTCGTTCAAAAGGAGAATGATCCCCGCCCCAGTATGCCACGCATAGAACGTTCGGTACGGAACCATCCACCGCCAGCTGGTAGCTGAAATAGGCCCCGCTGACACCAAATGCTTCCCGCCACATATGCAGCTTGTTGCGGCCGTCTGTATAGGAACCGTTATGATGTTCCGCACGGCAATTGCTATCCAGAAGATGTCCAATCTCATCCTGCTGTCCGTCAGGCTGTACCCTGTCGATGGTGATATCATTTAATTCCTTTTCCAGCGCATCCCCTTCATCGTTGAACGGCCAATATACCGTATAGAACTCATGATGTACATCATAGAACGGAATCAGCTTCACCGGTTTGCCATCCGAGGTGACATCCTTGCTGATCTCAAATGTTAACGCACTTGCGTCTACCACCTTGATCCATTCGCTCACGTCCTCCTGCTCTGTCCAGATTACAGGAACAGGTGCGGTCTTGGGATTCAGTGCTGTTTCGTCCACGATGGTATCCTCGGGCAGCCCTTCGCTTCCCAAAGCCCCTGCCAGTACAATCGGACCGTACAGGAATGCCACCTTGTGCGCATCATCCCGGGACGTGTATTGGTGGAGCGACATCGGCAGCGTGATGGTGATGACATCGCCTGCGTTCCAATTGCGGTCGATGTCGAGGTATCCGGGTTCCATCCGGGTATACGGATGCGCCGTATCCCCGTTGACCGTTGCCGTCATTGGCTCTTGCAGCCATGAGGGCACACGTAGTCTAAGATTGGCCGAAGCGCTGCCTTCGGTGATCGTCAGGGTACCCTTTTCCGAATAAGGAAAGTCGGTTTCGAGCTTCAGCGATAGACCTTGGGATCTCCAGTCCAGCTGTGAAGCGATATACAGGTTGACGTACAGATCCTGTTCATCCTCGAAATAGATCGCCTCGGCGTATTTGCCCGGGTTCTCCATGCCAGATCCTGTGCAGCACCACCAGGCGGTATCGTGAGTACCATAGATTTTGTAGTGGCCTTGCAGCGTTGACGCAAAGTACGTTTTGTTCCCCGTATCCGGGTCCTGTGTGCCCAGAATATGATTGTAGATAGCGTTTTCATAATAATCCATATAGGCACTGTCGTGGTTCCAAGTATAGAGTTGTTTCGTCAAATGCAACATGTTGTGGGTACAGCAGCTCTCTCCGGTTTTGATGCCCAGACTTTCCATACCTTTGGCTTCATAATGCTCGGAAATACTCGTCGCACCAAACACGTAAGAACGATGATGAACCGTGGTATCCCAGAAAAACTCCGCCGCTGTCCGATAACTCTCATGGGTATGGTCCTGATTGTAAATTTCGGCTGCACCGATGACTTTCGGAATCTGCGTATTGGCATGTTTGCCCTGAAGATCGTCCTGCTTGTGTTCGAGCGGTCTGAGAATCAATTGATGGGTGAACTTGTTAGCTATCTCAAGATATAAGGCTTTGCCCGTAATCCCATACAAATGTGCAAATACTTCATTCATGCCCCCGTGCTCACTTTGAAGCATCGTCTGTACCTGTTCTTCTGTCATCGGCAGCAAGCCTTCTACCGCCCAGTCTGCAAAACGTGTTACCACCTCAAGTGCCTGCTGATTCCCCGTTAATTTATAAGCGTCAATCAGACCGCGGTAGATTTTGTGTACACTGTACCAAGGTACCCAGTACTCGCCGATGTTGAAGCCACCAATATTTTCTGCTCGAAAAGCCATCTGGAAAGCTTCTTCGGACAATCCGCCGATGTTCCCGCTGCCTGTTGTCTGTTGAATGGATGCAAGCTCGCTGACGGCATAATCCAGGGTTTGTTTTAGCGTTTCATTCCCTGTCGCCTGATAGGTTACAGCCAGGGCAGACAGATAGTGTCCGAGAGAATGCCCGCTGATGGTGCGTGCTTCCCAACCCGCGTACCGTTCCTTTTTGGCAGGTAATCCATGGGCTTCAAAACACGGCGCAAGAAAACGATCAATGTCCAGTGTTAACAGATAACGTTCCCCAACCTCTTGTGACGTTTGGAAAACGCCATTTAACAGATCTACATGCTCAGGTCCCAAAAAACCTTTTTTCGTTTCAATCATTATCTCGCTCCTCCTCGAAATGTAGTCGATATTCAGATGTACTTTAATGGATGTACGAAGGATAAGGATAAAATCCGTGTTGCGGTTCATATATTCCTTGCGTTCTTTTTCAATCCAATCCTTGAATATCCTCATATTATCAAATAAAATACAACTACATCAGACTCATAATCCAAGAAAAGGTGGAGAAATCCGTCCTATGCCAAAACCACTGGAGCATTACCTGTGCGGCAAATTCATATCCGAAGGCAACTGGAGCCACATGAAGCGCAGCATGCCTGTTCACGAGGTCATTTTGATGCTGGAAGGCGAGATGTACATTGCGGAGGAGGAACAGCAGTACGTGGTGCGTACGAATGATCTGCTATTTCTGAGGGCTGGACGCATCCACTATGGCTATCAGGTCAGCGATGCTCCCGTCAGCTTTTACTGGGTTCATTATGATTCGAATGAGGGAGAGTTCGACCAGTATCCCACCCATGCGACCATTCAGGTTCCGTCCACGGCTAATCAGCTGTTCAAGCAGCTGCTGCACAGTTCATCGTTCTCACCGGAAGAAGCAGATGCGGCATTGTTACTGCTGCTCAAAGAGCTGGAACGCAACACTCAAGCTGGTTATCGGCCACACAATGCAATCGTTGACCATATCTGCAAGTGGGTGGATATTCATCTTCATACTGAGATTACGGTAGGCAAAATTGCGGAGACCTTTAATTTTAACAAGGACTATATCTCCAAAATGGTGAAACGCGAGAAAGGCATCGGACTCAAAACCTATATCCTCACGGAACGGATTCACCGGGCCAAGCAGATGCTGCTCAATACCAATGCCAGTGTGAAAGAAATTGCGGGACAATGCGGTTTTTCCGATTACAAACTATTCCTGCGTATGTTCAAACAATACGAGGGCAATACACCCACCGAATATCGCAATAATCTGTATTCCACACAGCTCAACCGCTTATAATGAATCTTGTACGGGCGCGAACCTTGGATGTGCTTGTGCGAATGCACCAACTCATAGAATTTCATGAGTCATATATAGAAAATTTGAATTAATCCAGCACCATCAGGTGTGTTACAATTCAAGTCAGCTATATCTCTTATCAAACCAAGAACAGAAGGAGAACTTGAGATGACAACGGCAGTAACGATTCATCCCGCTACAGAAGCTGACCATGAAGAAATTGTACATATTCTCATTGAAAGTTACTCCGAGTACCGGGACACTTTCCAAACACAGGAACAATGGGAACATTATTTGAAGGATATTCGGGAATCGCCGAGCAATCCTTATATTAAGCAATTATGGATTGCCAAAATAGAACATCAGATTGTTGGAACGGTTCAATTGTTTGAGACCGCACATAAGGCTTACCCGAACTTCGAGCTGCCTATTGATTATCCGTTTATTCGACTGTTGGGCGTTGATCCCAAGTGGAGAGGTCACGGCATTGCCAGAGAACTGCTTCAACAATGTGTTGAATCTGCCAAAGACATGGGCAAAAATACGGTGTATTTATATACGGGTGGCCAGATGGTGAACGCGATCCGATTATACGAACGTTTCGGTTTTGTAGAAGACCCGGAATTCAGTTCCGAAAGTAGTGGAGGCAAAGCGATCTGCTACCGTTATGATTCATAATTCTCGCAAATGGTAATAAACCATGGATAGCAGAAAAAGGGATGTCCCAACATCAGTTAACTGACGTATGGACATCCCTTTTTGCGTTATTCTGAGCTAAAAAATCGGTATCGAGCAGCAAATGCTATTCGCATCATTTTCCACATGATTAACCGCCGATTTCCACCAAAATTTTCGCATGGCTTTTATCGCTCATCAGCAGTTCAAGCCCTTCCTGTACAATGTCGTCCAGCTTGATTTTCTTGGTAATCACCTGTTTCACATCAAGTGCTCCCTCAGCAATCAAAGAGATGACCTCAGGGAAGATATGACGATAGGCTAGCGTCGCAGTCAGGTTCGCTTCCTTCACCAGCAGGTCGAAGAAATTCACCTGCAATGGATTCGGAATGGCTGCGATGACAACAACTTCTCCACCTTTTTTAATGACGGCTACGGCGCTATCCATGGTTGGCTGTACACCAGCCGCTTCAAATGCGATATCAATTCCGCCAGATTGCTGCATAATCACTTCAGTGGCATTGACCTTGGCACTATTCACCGGAATGGCACCCAGCTTGGCTGCCAGATTCAGGCGTTCTTCAAACACGTCTACCGCATAGATTTCGGAAGCTCCTGCAGCTTTGGCTGACAGAATCGTCAGCAGTCCAATTGGACCCGCGCCATACACGGCAACCTTCTGGCCCACTTTCAGCTTGCTGTGGCGAACGGCATGAAAGGCTACGGCCGTAGGCTCAATCAGTGCGCCCTCCTCGAAGGATACGTTGTCCGGCAATTTATGCACCATGTACGCCTCAACTACAACGTATTCAGCAAAGCCACCGTCGCCATTCAGCCCAACAAATCCGAATTGGGTACATTGGTTATAGCGCCCCTGGATACAGTACTCACACTGTCCACAGTGATACAACGGTTCAATAACAACACGATCGCCTATGTTGATACCGCTTACATCACTTCCCAGTTCACTAACGGTTCCTGCAAACTCATGACCAAGTGTCAGCGGCGCTTGCTGCCCTGAAAGCGGGTGGTTCTGCCCTTCCTGAATGCCTACGCCATGATGGTAAGCGTGCAAGTCACTGCCACAGATTCCTGCGTACTCGACTTTGATTTTTACTTGTCCTGATTGGGCTACCGGTATTTCCCGTTCTTCGACCCGGACATCTTTTTTGGCGTACCATACTGCTGCTTTCATTCGATTCATCCCCCTTTGTTTGTCTAGTCCATCTAAATTCCAACTCTGTCTATACATTATATCGCTGTTCACGTATTATTCATATTTATAGATACTAATGTTAATATTACTTGTACTAATGCTAAAACGGAGATGAAACCATGAATCTGGAACAGCTTGAATATGTTGTTGAAATTGCCAAAACCCAATCATTCTCGGCTGCCTCGGAGCACCTGCATGTCACTCAGTCGGCAATCAGCCAGTCGATCCACCGCCTGGAAAACGAGCTCGGTATGATTCTGTTCGAACGCTCCCGGCAGGGGACATTTCCCACTCCTGAAGGAAAACCATTTATTGCCAAGGCACTCGATATTTTGCAGCGAATTGATGAATTGAAATCACTGAATGCCGAGACGTCCTCTTTAACCGGAGAACTGCATGTCGCCACCTTTCCAAGTGTGATGCCTTACCTTGTGCAAACGGCGGCAGATATGAAACGCGAACATCCCCAATTGAATATTGCCATTGAAGAGAAAGGTTCCATGGAAATTATCGAGGATATCCGGAACAACAAGACCCACCTGGGCTTCATTGCCATCTACGCCAAACAATTGCGGGAATTCGATGGACTGCACTTCAGTCCGATGTATTCGGGTAAATTGGTCGTATGCACTCATCACCAATCCGAACTAGCCAAGCTTAGCCGAGTCACTCCCGAGCAATTAAAAGAACATAAGCTGGCTTTGTATCGTGATGGATTCATCGAAGATTTCCTGCAGGAGTTCACGTATGATTATGGCCCTCTGTCCATCCTCTTCAAAACGAACAACTCGGAAGCAATCACCACAGTTCTAAGAAATAATATTGCCGCTACCATTGGTCATGACTTCTCCTTCCACCAACATCCGCTATGGAAAGAAGGCATTGCAAAAATGGTAGAGATCGCTTCGATAGACCAACCTAAAATGCAAATCGGCTTCGTACAGACCGAATCCAAGGAGGTTGCTATAGCCGCGGAGCGCTTTGCCCAACGCTTCAGACAGGCGATTGAGCTGGACCAGTTATGAATTCCGAAGCTTGAAGTACAATTTCGGTATAAAAAACACCCCGGCGCGAGCGCCGAGATGTCGTTATGATCCAGAGATTTGTATAAAATTTTGATACAAACTAACTCCCTGCCCGTCCATCCGTCTTCCTGAATCGAATCAGGGACCAGATAACCAGTAACGCGAGTACAGATAAACAGATGCTGATGCTGAAACGATTGCCCTCATCAAACACAAACATCACTGCAATTACACTAAGACAAAGCACCACTGCTCCAGTGATGTAAGGGAATCCCCAAACTTTGAATGTCGGTTTTAGCGGGTATTTCTTGCGCAGCTTCAGCTGTGAAGACGCAATACAAATCCACACAAGCATCACCACGAACCCCGGAACCGCCAGCAACACGCGGAAGAGCTGATCCTGTGCGAATAGTCCCAACATGGAACCTCCGAGCAAGACCACGGCACATACCAGTAGTGTGTTAACTGGGCTGCCGTTACGATTCGTTTGTGATAATGCCTTGGGCGCTTCACCACCTACCGCCATGGAGTGCATCATTCGGGATGCACCGTAAATGCCCGAATTTGCAGCAGACAAAACGGCTGTCACCAAAATAAAGTTCATAATATGCGCTGCACCTGGGAGTCCCGTGGAAGCCAGCACCTGTACAAAGGGACTGCTCTCTGGACCCAACTCATTCCACGGAATGAGGCCACAGATGATGAGAATCGGCAGCGTGAAAAATAAAATGATTCTCAGCATGAAGTTCCCCACAATTTTGGGCATCACCTTGTCCGCATTTTCCGTCTCGGTCAGTGTCAAACCAATCAACTCCGAACCTCCATAAGAGAACATAACAACCAGCAGAGCCGAGAAAATTGATGACCAACCGTTCGGGAGGAAGCCCCCAGCTTGCGTGTAGTTTTGCAAATACGGTGTATTGTCACTTGGAATAATTCCAAAGATCAGACCAGCACCAAGAATAATAAAAATAATAATCATGGCGATTTTAATGCCTGCCAGCCAAAATTCAAATTCCCCAAATACACCTACACTCAGCAGATTAATCAGTATAATAAACACCGCGCACGCCAGACTAAGCATCCACAGCGGCACTTCCGTGAACCAATACTGCAGAAAGCTGCCTGCGGCAATTACCTCAATTACACAAACCGATAACCATAGGAAGCAATACATCCATCCCATGACAAAGGAGACTCGGCTGCCGAATGCTTCCTGCACAAAATCCTTCATATTTTTGTTCTTGTAAACCGTAGCCATCTCCGCCATCGCAGCCATGACAACCAGTAACAATAATCCAGCAAAAATGTACGTTACAATGACTCCCGGACCTGCGAGTCCAATCGTTTCGGCGCTTCCTTTGAAAATTCCGGTTCCAATGACACCGCCCATAGCCATAAAGCTAATATGTCTTGGTTTAAGTTTCTTCTGCAATGTTCCTTCTGTCTGAGCCAATTCCAATCCTCCTGATGTAAAAAACGTCTGCATTCCTGTTTCATGTTTATATAAACATAATGTCCAGTATACCCTATTGTGCATGCCTCAGCCCAGCAGTTCCGTACGGCCAATTCATCCCAAGCCTATGCTGACATGACGTATGTTTTATACCCTACAATGATACGAGCCAATCGGTATGCATCGTAACCTATTCATTTAAATATATTCTACTCTCCTTGCGCCCTTGAATATGTATGATTTGTTGCAATCCACCACTATGTTCAAAACAATTATGCACACGAAAAAACCAGCGGTCTGTATGCAACAGAATGCTGGTTATCTGTGTTCACGTTATGCCGTTATGCCTATATATCTATCATCCATTTATAATTCCTTCGTCATAAAAGCACTGTTCGGGTCCAAACGATAATCTGCAAATGGCTCACAGTAAACAAATCCAAAGTCCTCATACAGCTTCCGCGCCGGGATAAAAGAATCCATCGAACCTGTCTCCAGACTGATCCGCTGATACCCCCGATTCTGGGCAACCCCGATAATATGGGCAAGGATTTGTCTCGCGACGCCTTTTCTGAGGTGAGCCTTGGCTGTACGCATGGACTTCAACTCTGCATGCTCCGAATTCAGCTCCTTCATGGCACCGCAGCCGAGCAGCTCATCTGCTTCCCATGCACACCAGAATGTAATCTCAGGTTTCTTTAACCCATCCAGATCCAGGGCGTGAATGCTTTCCGGCGGCGAATCTGCTGCCATGCCTTGCAAATGTTCTGCAATTAATCCAATGACTTGATGACCGCTCAAATCGTCTACTTTGATCTCCATATCTACCACTCCTGCCGACAATTTTGTTGTATGTTGTATCACAGAATACATGACTATTGTTTATATAGTACTACCATGACAGGTTTTCTGACAACAGCTTCAAAAACACAAATGAAATGTCTATTGTGATGCCCTGAAATTTCCATTATAGTGAGGCTATCTGAAACCAAAAGGAGCGAAGAATATTGCGTAGCAGCTATGTAGTTAATCGTCGTTTTGAGGTGAAGCAAACTTAACTTATTCAAAGGAGACCCCCATGACACTATCGACTGAAAATCTGTTTTATAGCAAACGATTGAAAATGACTCCGCCCCGTGCAGAAGACGTGCAGACCATGCTGCAATGGAATGAAGATCCCGAATATTTGCGAAATGTGGATACGGATATTGCCATTCCTTTTTCGGAAAGGCAACTTGAAGATGAAGGTGAGACGAAGGACAAGGAAGTTTACTTCCGGCTTCGAACACGTGAGGATGAACAACTGATCGGATTCGTTGTCATTCACAGCATTGAATGGAACAACCGGTGCGGACAGCTTGCCATTGGCATCGGGCTCGCAGAGCATCGCAACAAAGGGTACGGAACGGAAGCGTTGAATCTTATTTTGCGGTATGCCTTCCATGAATTGAATCTGGACCGGGTAGGTCTGGATGTCATCGCCTATAATGCAAAAGGCATCCGTGCCTATGAGAAGGTCGGCTTTCAGTTGGAAGGTCGCGCCAGATCAGCCGTGTATCGTGACGGCAAGCGCTACGATCGCTTATGGATGGGCATTCTACGACCAGAATGGGAAGCACACAATCAGATCAATGTGGAGGGTGGACAAGCATGAATATGAATGCGGAAGTCACTGAATTTATCGAACAGATCCCGGTTCCCTGGCAAGTCCAGGTTGCAAGCAAACTGCGGGAGTTGGTACATGAGTCGATCCCTGAAGTACAGGAACGTGTGCAGTACAAGAAACCTCATTTCCTGAAAAACGGTAAATACGCGGCGGTCATCTCCCCGTCCAAGCCGGCAGTATCCTTCACGATCTTCAATGCAACCGGGCTTGACCTGCCAGATGGTATATTCGAAGGCCCGGCAGAACGCAAAACCATCAAAATCAAGGAAAAAGATACGCCGGATTATGAATGGTTGACTCGTCTTCTGACTCAGGCATCGGCAGAACTCTAAGCATTAGAGAATACGATCAAATAGTGAGACTATCTTGAATTTTCATTTCTCCATTTGGCCAAGACGCTAACGAATCTGTTACACCCTAAATGGCTGATTCTTAAGAAATGGAAACTTTAACGAATCTCAGTGGCGTTATTTCGGTGCAACAACGGCGTCAAAGCCTTATAATCGACCCCATCGATGAAATAACGTCTCTGTAATTCGTTACATCTCAGCATGGTGCAAATGGGTGCGAATAACGTGTGTCAGGTTCGTTAAACCAAAATAAGGTGAACAAGGGGCGTCCAGTGTCATCCTCATGACTTATGGACATCCCCCTGTTCATACGAAGGGGCTTTCCGTAATGTTCTAGATACGGAATAGCCCCTTTTAAATATTCGACTGTCTTTACAACTTCTGTATTGCATCTATGAAATATCAGATCTTTGCTTCCTTCATCAGGACTGTTGATAAGATACCGCAGTCATCTGGCATGGCTCGCAAATGAACATGTAATACATACCATCCCCATACTCCTCAACCTCGCTCCAGTCCAGTTGACCAACGGCCCTCATCCTTGAAGAGCAGCATGGACAATTTGGATACTCCGCGTCCTGAACCCATCCAGGATGGCCCCCAATCTGGGATAAAGAAGGCTCCATCGCCCACTCACTGGCATGGTACGCCTGACGTGATGCAATCGCAATCCGAAACTGCCGCCCTGCATCCGGTGCAAGCTGAGCATAGTCATCCGGGTCAAGATCATCCGCCCCCATGGGCATCACATTATGCGCACTCCAGCACAGTTCACCTGCTGAATCCATCTCCATATAAACGACGCCATAACAGCTGCATATCACGCAAGTCTGCACTCGAAGTCGCTCACTGTTCCAAGCTACGTCCTGCAATGCTGGATGCCCGACATCCAGCTCAATTAAGGTCGTTAACTTCCTGCCACACCACTTACAGTTATTGGCACTGGGTAAAAGCATGGACATTGGATCGCCAATTAACGTGTCGTCAGTACCTGTATTCTCTATTACTTTATAGAGTGCATAACTTGGGGTGGTGAATAAATCCCTGCGCTGGCCTTCATTCGTTAACTCCCAACCGGCTTCGGTTGTATGGTGCTCTGGTGCGACATGCAGCTGAACTGCCCAGTGAGGTGGAGACTGCCTCCATTGCTGGAACTGACGTACGACCACTTCATCTCCAATATAGGCGAGCATGAGCAATAGATTATTCCGATTCTCATCATCGGTGTTCACCTGCTGTATGAGTTGATCACGTACTTCGGCAGAGGCACTCTTATACAAAATGACAGGGTAGTAGATTTCGCGCTCCAGCAGCTCCAAAATCTGTGCAGACAACGAAATATCATGGTAACAAACCAGATATACCAGAATATCTTTACCCGTATCATCATCTCCTGCACGAATCAGCTGCATCGCATAATCAATCATGAGAGCTTGCTGCTCCATAGACAAGGACAGATATACCTGTTCCTGGGATTCCTCATATGGTACATAACGGATCAATGGATCATGAGCCTGGCGAGTATGCATGATTTTCAAAATCTCCACAGGGTCCGTCATTCCCTCATACAAGTTCACATTTCGCCGATTGGCCTCAATGTATTTTTGTTGTGCCTCACGTTCCATCTCCTGCTTGCAAGGCATGCAGTACCCGCCTGTTCTGACAGCCGTTGCTGGCAAAATCGTATTTGCGCAACCCTCTCGTATACACGGAATGCGTTCTGTCATCCTATGGGGACCCCCTCTGCTTGTGTGATTCACCTCACGATGCGCTGCGCTGAGCGCACAATATCATATCGATCAGCCGGCTTGTTGATCAGTGATGTCCGAGTTGGTCCTTCGTAAATTCATAAAAAGCGATCGCATCTTCGCTGCTGGCAAAGCCCGCCTGAGCGATCTTGTCGTTGCCGCCGCCTTTGCCCTGGTAGGCTC
The DNA here is from genome assembly GCF_014844075.1 of Paenibacillus sp. JNUCC-31. Classification (NCBI taxonomy): domain Bacteria; kingdom Bacillati; phylum Bacillota; class Bacilli; order Caryophanales; family Paenibacillaceae; genus Paenibacillus; species Paenibacillus sp. JNUCC31. The sequence continues at coordinate 4,518,362 of NZ_CP062165.1, read as the reverse complement.
CGAGATTGCCCTTGAAGAAAGGTCCGCAAGCCCACTCCGGCGGCTGTCCGTTCTGTGCCAGAACGACTTTTGCCTCCGAGATGCTCGCAAAGAGCACAAGTCCCTCATGTTCTGACGTTAGCTTGGTCGCCAGACTCTGCATATCCTTGAGCGATTTATCCTCAAAGATTTGAGCAATGACAAGCCCTTCCCGTGCGGATAAAAGCTCCTGCGCATAATAAGCGTCATTCGAAGTTTTCACAGCGTTCAGCTCGGCTTGCAGCTTCTTTTGTTCTGCTTCCATTTTATCGATTCGCTCCGCAAGCTCTTCCCGGCTGGTCTTCAATTTGGCTGTAATCCCTGTAAGCACGCTCTGCGCGGCGTTGAACTCATTCAGTGCCCGATATCCGCATTTAAAATAAACCCGGGTGCCACCCTTCACTTTCTCGGTTTTCAACAGTTTAATGATCCCGATCTCACCTGTGGCTGACACATGTGTTCCACCGCAAGCATTATATTCCACACCCTCGATCTCCACGATGCGAATATCTTCGGTTACGGAAGGCTGCTTTACCAGCGGCAGACGTGCCGCTTCTTCCGCAGTGACCCAGGAACTGTTGATTTTAGCATTTCGGTAAATCTGCTGATTGGCCTCCATTTCAATTGCAGCCAGTTGGTTCGCTCCCAGTTCGGCTGCGGCTACATCAATCGTGATATAATCTGTCCCTAGATGAAAACTGAAAGTCATCGCATCTGCCTGCTTCAGCGTAATGGCCGACAGCAAATGCTGCCCGGTATGCTGCTGCATATGATCGAATCTGCGCTGCCAATCGATTTGGCAATCCACCTCATTCTGCTCGGGCGCACGCTCCAGCTTATGCAAGACCTCACCGTCCTCACTGATCACATCCAGCACGGCAATGCCACCAATCTGCCCCAGATCACAAGGTTGTCCACCTCCATGTGGGTAAAAAGCTGTTTCCGCCAGTGTGACATATATACCATCTTCCTTGTCCACTCTACCTGTAATTTGTGTATGCCACTCCCGTGTGTACGCGAAGTCATAATAGATTTTTTGCGTCATTGAATCATCCCAATCCCTTCTCGTTCAATCTCGGCTACCTATGTACTTGACTACAGATTACACTATCTCGCAGACTCATGCCAATTTCTGCCTTCCGTAATCGCATGACAATTACAAAAAAGGCCAACCAAGAGGATTCCGGTTAACCTAATCATCCGAGAGAAGGCTGCTTCGAAAGCATACGCTATCGTTAAACTGCTTCATCGCTTATACACCGCTAATTCAATCTTTTTTCATTCAGTTTCGAGCACCTGGCATAATTAACATCTTCCCTCGCAAAAGCCTCGATATCCTTCTTCCGCCACCTGCCCGGCCTCGATGATCGCGCCCTTCATTAATATTGTGAAAAAAATATCATTTTGCGATAAGCTGGATCGATAGATTAGCTATACGAAGAAGTTTTTCTTTGGTAATCGAAGTTTTGGCAATGACCCTTAATCCCACCGCTACATTGTGCACATATTCCGCCAATTCCCCCGCATCATACTGCGGTGTGAACTCACCGTCTTGCTGCCCCCACAGAATAATGTCCCTGAATAATTGCTCTTCGGCCGCAAACATCTCCATGGATTTATTATTCATATCGGCGTCACGGGCAGAAAGTTCCACCGTCGAATTCACGATTAAGCAACCAGAAGCTGGATTCTCTTCTCCTGAGATCAAGAAGCCCACAATAAACTGAAGTGCTTCCGTTGCCGTTTTGGAACGCTTTACCCCTGCTGCAAGTGCGGTGCTAATTTGTTGATCATAAAGCTCTACTGCCTTTAGAAACAGCGTATGTTTGTTGCCAAATGTGTCATACAAGCTTCTGCGATGGATTCCCATATGCCCGACAAGATCGGTCATGGATGTCTTCTCGTAGCCCTGTTCCCAAAAAAGTCTCATCGCTTTATCTAATACGATGGACTCTTCGAACTCTTTGCTTCTGGCCATTTGGATTCCTCCTGTCTAGAAGGTTACAATCACTTTGCCCTGGGAATGACCCGTCGACACTTTAATCAACGCCTTGTTAATGTCTTCAAATGTATAAGTTGAATCTATAGAGGGCTTGATATTTTCTTTTTCAACAAGTGTAGTGATTTTCTGTAACTGACTTCCATTTTCTTGTACAAATAAAAAACGATATTCATTTTGATTCTTACGAGCTAAAGAATCTAACCGAGCACCCACTAAACCAAACAATGCTTTTTTCCACAATGGAAAATCATGATCAACTGCAAAGCGATAATTAGGCCCGGCTTTTAATGAGACCAATTTCCCTTGCGGTTTTAAAATAGCCAGTTCAGCTTTGATCTCGTTAGCCCCCAAAGTGTCAATCACATAATCAATATTGGATAGGACGTCAGCATAATTCTCTGTCTTATAATTAATGAATTGATCCGCGCCGATCGACATTGCACGAGATCTGCCTCTTTCACTGCCACTTGTAATAACATGTAATCCCATGGATTTGGCAATGGGGATGGCCATAGCGCCGAAGCCGCCGGTTCCCCCAGGAATGAATAGCTTTTTATTCGGCTGGGCAGCTAGTACATCATGCAATGCCTGATAAGCTGTCAAGGCAGTAAGGGGTACTGCAGCAGCTTCAATAAAAGATAGATGTTCAGGCATGATGGATAAAGCATCTTCATTCACGGCCGCATATTCGGCAAAAGCACCTATTTTAGCAAGTGGCAGCCTCGTATAGACAGGGTCACCCACCTTAAAATTCAAAACATCATCACCAACGGCTTCAATAACGCCAGACAGTTCATTTCCTAAAGTTAATGGCAACGCATAATCGGCAATCAACCGAACGCTACCATTCATATTAAGAATGTCCAGCGGATTTACACCTGCTGCTTTTACTTTGACAAGCACCTCACGGCTATTGATCTGTGGTATGCTTACATCATTTAATTCCACCTGGATTTTCTTTGAATATTTCCGTATTTGTGCTGCTTTCATGATCCATCCTCTTCCTTTGCTAATAAAATCAGGGTGGATGCGAATGCCTTAAACCAAAACACGGTTCACCCTGCCGATAGAATGTAATGTATGCATCAAGCTAAAATGTTTAGGTTACGCCGCTCACATGAACGTTTGTGAATAAATCATGGCGCACAACGATCCGTTGTACGCCATGATTTACCATTTACATTATGATTAACCTTTTCGGGATTTTAATTCTTCCATCGTAGGATAATCCGTATAACCTTTGCTTCCCAGGCCAAAAAATGTTGTTGGATCTGCTTCGTTCAATGGCGCACCTGCTTGCAGTCGTTCCACTAAATCCGGATTGGCTAATGACCACACACCAACGGGTACCAGATCAGCAATGCCGTTATCTATATCCACGCTAAGATCTTCCAGAGCTCGTCCAGCACGATTGACTAACAATGGATTCGTCCAGATTGAACGAATGTCTTGGAGCAGTTGTTCGTTCCCAAGATGCATGACATGAAGGTAAGCTAAATCCAATGGAGCTAATTCCTTAACAAGGTAGCTATAAAGTTCTGGACCTTGTTCACCATCTTGAATCCCACCAAGAGGTGTCCCTGGCGAAATACGGAAGCCTGTTCTTTCCGCTCCAATTTCATCGACGATAGCTTTTGTTACTTCGATCGCAAAGCGAGCACGATTTTCGATTGATCCCCCATATTCATCTGTCCGTGTATTCGAATTTTCTCCGATAAATTGATTGATCAGATACCCATTGGCTCCATGAATTTCAACGCCGTCCGCACCTGCTTTAATAGCTGCTGCTGCCGCTTTCCGGAAATCCGCAATGGTCGTTTGAATATCCTCTTTACTTAACTCACGCGGAACAGGGATCTCCTGCATTCCTTTGGCAGTAAACATCTCTACACCGGGTGCGATTGCAGATGGTGCAACAGGTTGGCGATGATGTGGTGTGTTGTCTGGATGTGACATGCGACCAGCATGCATTAATTGGATATACATATATCCACCTGCTTTGTGCACTGCATCTGTAACCTTTCTCCATCCTTCAATATGTTTATCCGTATAGATCCCAGGGGACCATAAGTAACCTTGCCCATCATCAGAAGGCTGTACCCCCTCAGTAATAAGGAGTCCCATTGACGCTCGTTGAGCATAATAAAGGGATGTTAGCTCTCCCGGTGTCCCATCTTCTTGTGATCTACTACGTGTCATCGGTGCCATTGCTAAACGATGAGCTAATTCCATTGTTCCAATCTTCGTCTTACTCCACAACTTTTCCATTTCGAGACTCTCCTCTTTCGATAAAGTTCCATGCATATACGAATTGAATTTAAAATTCTGAAAGGATTGGATAGATTGGGCCTCTCAGATTGAAATCATAGTTCTGATCTACAATCCCTACCACTTCGTTGCTATCATACAAATCCACCATGAAGCCCGCCATTTGTTTGGCAGTATGGTACCTAGGCATGTTTACTTTGTAATCAAATTCCTCAGCATCTAATGATTTCTTGACGAATTCCGTTTCCGTTATCGCTGGTGCCAGAATTTTTGCCTTTAGCTTTGCACCTTTCAGTTCGAGTTCTTTGGCCAGCCCTTCTGTGAAGGCACTCACGTAATATTTAGATGCAGAGTAAGCGACGCTTCCAACAGCAATGGCATATCCAAGTGCGGATGAGACGTTAATGAGTTGAGTACCTTCTACATCAGCATAATCTCTTACATATCGTGTAGAAAGGATGGTCAAGGATTCGATATTAACACGCAACATCGTTTCAACCTTATCCAGCTTCTGTTCTGCTACAAAAGAACCTTCACCAAGCCCTGCATTGTTAATCCACGTCTCAATTTGGTATTCTTTTAAATTGTCGTACAGCGTGTAAGCCTGATCTGTAACAGACAGGTCAATTGTACGAACAATAACATCTACAGCAGGATCAATATCCTGAATTGCTGACTTGAGTTCTTCCAATTTATCCAATCTTCTAGCTACCAAAATCAAGTTTTTGCCGCGTGCAGCAAAGGCCAATGCCGTCTCATATCCAATCCCTGAACTTGCTCCTGTGATCACTGTGTATTTCATCTTATTCTCTCCCTCAGATTATTCAGATTAGTGTAGATAAGCTTGCAAAACAATTTTAGAACGATCGTTCCCAAAGTCGCAAAAAAACAATTAGATCTAACTTGCTGTTACTATATCATTTCAAGAACGATCGGTAAAGAATTATTTTTGTGGTCTGTGATATCTAAAGCGGACAGTGTTACATCAACAATAGCATTACATTTTGCTGATCACTTGTAATCATCTCGAATAATCATTGCACATTTATGTGAACCATCGGCAAACCGGGAAGAAAAACGAGCATAAAATCAAGCGATACGCCGCTTGATTTTATGCTCGCTGAATTGTACTTGTTAATTTTATTTTATTTTGTCGGTAAAAATCATTAATATGATGAATATTTTATAGTCTTTTTGTCGGTAAATTTATAGTATAATGTCGTTTTTGATCATTAGTCTTCTTTAGCTTAATAAAAGAACAAATAAGCAGCTCGTTTATAAATTGCCGCAGTATTTTGAAGAAATTATTTTCTCCTATATCTTTTCTTTAACTCATTAAAGACGTTGCTTACCTTCTTATGAGTTCTAATGTAATTTTTAGGAACTCCGCTTATTTCAACAACATTTTCATAAGTTGGATAATCCCCATGATTTGTGATAAGAATTACGGCTTCTTTAATGCGCTCTATTCGCTCCTCCTCTACTTTGTTATTCATTCGCGCTTTCTGTAACTGTTTCTGTTCCTCAATCCATTCCAATAGCTCAGGAAATAACTTTTTAACAGTCTTTTTAGTAGTATCTAAATACTTGTAAAGATAGATGTCTGCTATAATCTCATTTTTGGCAATTTGATTGTTTATATATGTCTCTGCCCTTTGTCTCATCGCAGCACCATCTAACTTTCCTTTAATCACCTGATTAAGCTTATTAGGTTCTTCTGCATTTTTAATGAAACCGTATTTTACATAACAAACAGAACACCTATGAACATGATCATATTGTTGTCCATTCCAAGTCATGTTTGGCTTCTTAGAACGGATCATTGTAGTACTCGTTTGATATGAACTACATCAAGGCGACTGACAAGGTATTTTTCGGAATCGAGTTTGTCCAGATAGAGTCTGATATTTTTTCACCGAATTTATAAACTTCTCTGGTAGTTTGGTATTAATAAATTCGGAGATAGTCACTCCACTCTTGTACTTTCAAACCTTATGCCTTTGCCCAAGATCTTCTCGATATCATCGAACCCTTTCATAGGAAAAGCTCTAGAACTTAAATATACATAGGCTAGTCGCCCAGATTCTTCACTGAAATTAAAAGAAGCATAGTTCCATCCTTCAAAATCCAAAATAGTCCTCCACTCTCATAATAGGATTCTCTCACTTTGCTATCCAGTGCCTCAGATACTTGTTTTATGGTTTTTCCAAAGCCTATTTCTTTGAAACTAGGTAATTATCCTTGCTTCAAATATTTAACTGAGTCTTTTGTTAAATCTAAAAAGCATAGTGTTGTTGGACTCGATTCTTGTGTAGGGTACTTTTACTTCTATAAATCCAGCTACATAAGGGCCCACTTGATAAGGGTAAAATTATGAGAATTCCCTCGGTATCTGCAAACCATGTCACTGTTTTATGTCCAAACACCTTGTCATGCTTTAAGTAACCCGTTTAATATCCATACCTGCCTTGCCTGGGATTGATTACTTGCTGAATATCTGATACTTTTTTAACATCATTATTACTTAATATTCGCATTTGCTATGGCACCTCCGTAGTTCAGAATAGGTCTTGAAAAAGGCATTGAACCTCACCCCTCCTAAAAAAAGTATTTCCAGCTGTGTATATCTATCCTCCTACAGAAAAAAATCAAACGAAAGAGACCGGTCAATAGATCCGGTCTCTTCTTAATTTTATGTTTGAAAATATTACAACATAATATTTTTAGTTTAGTAGTTGCCCTAACTCAAGTAGGTTTTATTACCAACTTGGGTTTTTTATTAGTTAAATTAATGCTTAATCTATTAATATAAACTAACATATATTCGCCTACCAAGTCGTTGTTCTGATTGGATAGGATGCAGGACAATAGATTATCAACTTTGATCATTCCGGATCGGATAATTTTGACCTGCATACGACGTCTCGTTATCATGCCGCTCTGATCCTCATAAATAATCTCAACGGCCACAAGAACTTTTGTTTGCTTTCCATTACACAAAGGGAACCTACGTTCGTTATTCAACAAAAAAAGCTGCTTTCAAAAGCTGCTTTTTTTGTTGAAATTCTATTATAAAATACCGGATAAAATAAAGAATCGAATAATTTGATTAAATTTCTTTTTGTCTCGTCTACATAGAATATAGTGGCATAAAGCTAAAATTTTATATTTGAATCAATACCTCTTCTGTGTACTACTTTAATGTTCTAATGCCAATTGTATTACGTTTATCTAGAACGATCATACTATTCCACGAAAGAATCCAGCTAGCATCTGATGAATCAAGGATGAACGGGGATAATTCCATAAAAAATCCATGAGCATACCAACTAAAATTTATCTTAGACCTTCCGAATTCTCACATAGATGCGCTCTACACTATGTTTCATTACATTATTCCTCCTCTATTAGGTATGGATGGAGCGAGGAATAAATTATTTTCTTCACACCTGACAACGTTTGCCGTATGTGGATTGTAGTTTAATTGTATCAGGTCATTAGAAGTATAAGACGTTTAGCAAGGTAATGGGGTGAATAAGGCATATCATGTCGCAACCAGGCATCAATAGTTCCAATCAGGGCGGAAGAACCGTACCATATTGCAATCTCTTTGTGATTACCGGATTCATTTTGTTGACCGACCACTTCTACTCGATCGTTTTTAGCTTGGACCAGTCTACTGAACAATTTGAGAAGTCGTTCTGTGAAAATCGGTGTGCGCTTCGTGGTAAGTACCACTTGATAGAACTCAGAGTTTTCTGCAAAATGTTCAAGTAGTTTCACCAAAACCGGCCAAGCCTCTTCCGTTCTTTTCTTCTCAAATTCAGGAGCATATACATCCACAATTTGCTCAATGTGCTGAATCATCTCATCGGCGATCTTCTCCAACATATCCGTGATATCGTTATAGTGCAGATAGAAAGTTACTCGACTGATTGTCGCACGTTTTGCAATTTTATTTACCGACATTTTTTCGATATCCATTTCCTTCAGCAATTCAACAAACGCACCTCGGATTAACTGACGCGTTCGCACAATTCTTGGGTCTAACGCTGATTTCTTATCGCCCTTCATGCCGAGCCCTCCTTCAAATTTTTAACATTAAATATTCAACAAAAATTTGTTATTTATTTTTGATTTACACAACAAGTTCTTATTTTTTTGTAAGATAAGCAACAAAAATGACCAATACGTAAATTGCAATCTGTTCAAATATATATATAATCCTAATGTATACATTGTAAACTATACTACACGTTGTACAATTAGTCATGCGTGGATTGAAAGGATGAATAGAATTGAGTCAAGCTAGAGTGCAAGATGAACTCTCTGTAAAGAAAGGCCCCATCTTGTTTATTATGATTTTGGGAGCCTTCCTTGCAACGTTGAATCAAACCATCATGAGTGTCGCAACCCCTGAGCTAATGGGTGACTTTAACATTTCCGCAGCAACGGCACAGTGGTTAACAACAGGTTACATGCTAGTGAATGGAGTTCTCATTCCCATCACAGCCTATTTCATGCAACGTTTCTCAACCAAACAATTATTCCAAGCTTCCATGTTTATTTTCTTAATCGGCACCATCGTATCCGCCCTTGCTTCCAATTTCGGAATATTACTAACAGGTCGCATGATTCAGGCTGCGGGTGCTGGTATTATCATGCCACTCCTGATGAACGTTGTTATGACCTTGTATCCTCCTGAGAAACGAGGAACTGCAATGGGCATGGTTGGTTTTGCTATCATTTTTGCTCCTGCAATCGGGCCTACTCTTACCGGTTATATTTTGGTGAATTATACTTGGCAAACGATGTTTTACGGAATGATTCCGTTAACTCTTATGGTCATCGGTTTTGCTTTTGTATACCTGAAAAATGTATCCGAACGGGTCAACTCTAAATTCGACATCATCAGTGTTGTACTGTCGACCATCGGATTCGGAGCATTATTGTATGGATTCAGCAGGGCAGGAAGTCTGGGATGGTCAAGTGCAGAAGTACTTGTCTTCATTGCTGTAGGAATTGTTGCTCTTGCCTTATTTACATGGCGCCAGCTCGTTTCCGATACTCCCCTGCTTGATTTGCGGGCTTTCAAGTACAGCATGTTTTCCCTAACTACGATCATTAATGTCGCGATTACGATGATCATGTATGCTGACATGATGTTACTTCCCTTGTATCTCCAGAACGCACGTGGATTTACTGCACTTGAATCTGGATTATTGCTCCTTCCGGGTGCCCTTGTTATGGGTTTCCTTATGCCTGTGACCGGAAAGTTATTTGACCGATTCGGAGGAAAATGGTTGGCTGTTATCGGCATGGTAATCACCATCTTGACAACGACTGCTTTCATCGACTTAACCGATTCAACCAGTTATGGTTTCTTGGTATTAATGTCAACCAGCCGCCGAATTGGTATCGCTTTGCTCATGATGCCGATTCAAACTGCAGGGCTTAACCAACTGCCCTCAAGACTCAGCGCACACGGTACAGCCATCTCTAATACCATCAGACAAGTTTCTGGCGCTGTAGGTACTTCATTACTCGTGAGTGTCATGACTTCCCGTGCAAAGGTACATGCACAGGATATCGTAGCTACGGGTTCAGCCAACGCCCTCAGTCAACAGCAGTTGGCCACAGAATCTATGATCCAAGGTATCAATGATGCTTATGTTGTTATCATCGGAATCGCTTTTGTTGGATTGATTCTTTCCTTCTTTATCAAACGAACCAAACAAGTCGATGAGGAAGACTACAAACAAATTGTAAGCCAATGAGGCTTCATATTGTTAAGTTTGCTATCCAGGCGGCAGATCAAGACGTTTACGTCTGATCTCTCGCTTTTTTTGATTATTACCGTTTGATACCCAACGCAATATCAAGTAATAAAAAAATTCCAATATCCTTATTGATATAACGTCATTTTTTTAATCCAGTTAATATGGAGTTTACATTCAATTGTTACCTTGGATCCTTGAATGGAAAGAGGAATTGTATTAGGAGGAATGATCTTGACTAGAATCATAATCGTCGATGACGATGCTTTTATTAGAGAATTGATAGCCCATCACTTAAAAAAGGAAGGTTTTCATATATGGGAAGCGGAAAATGGCAAAAAAGCTTTACAGGTTTTAGAAGAACAGAAGATTGATTTGGTAATATTGGACATTATGATGCCTGAGATGGACGGTTACGAGCTATGCAGGTATTTGCGCGAGGATCGCGATATACCCATTTTGATGGTAACGGCAAAAAGCGAGTCTGCGCACAAAATGAAAGGATTCCAATTAGGTACAGATGATTATTTGGTAAAGCCATTTGATCCGATGGAAATGGTGATGCGTGTGAAAGCACTATTAAAGCGGTACCGAATCTCCATGTCGCAGACAATCCAGATCGGCAATATTCAATTAGATCGTAACAGACTTGAAGCGAAAGTAATAAGGGCTACAGATAATGAACAGATTCCTATGCCTTTGAAAGAATTTGAGCTTCTGTTCAAGCTGGCAAGCTATCCCGGACAAATTTTCACCAGGGAGCAATTGATCGAACAAATATGGGGATTAGATTATACAGGAGTGGACCGTACAGTCGACGTTCATATCAATAGACTGCGAGAGCGTTTCGCTAAAGTCACGAACGATTTCCGGCTTGTCACAATCCGCGGTTTAGGCTATCGGCTGGAGGTTGGCGCTGAAACATGAAATCAATCTATATCCGGGTAGTCGTCACTTTTCTAGGGATTACCTTAATGAGTATGCTAATAACATTTTTAGTATTAAGAGTGCTATTCAGTAACTATTTTGTCTTAAAGATTCAAGCGAATTCTTTATATGCGGGGAAGCAAATCGTCAACTATATTACAGAGAAACAAATTGAGGATATTAATGGATACATGGAGAGTGTGATGGCCGTTTCGAAATACAAGTTGAGTTTGTATAAAAGTGATCTAACAAGTTTAAATCCAAATCGTTCCATAAATCAAAATGATATATACGCAGTATTACACGGAAGCCTCTATCAAAGTAACAATAACGTTGCTGTTATTGGACTTCCACTATCCATTGACGGAGAATCCTATGCTCTTTTTGCTGATTTTCACATTGAAAGTTATCTTAAAAATTACAATCAAATTGTTTTGACTGCTTTAGTTCTCTGTTTAATCATAGGAAGTTTACTTATTTTTGTCGCATCGCGTTATCTGGTTAGACCCATTAAAATGTTAACTAAAGCTACGAAAAAAATCGCAGCCGGCAACTATCATGTTAATGTCCAGGTCAAATACAAAGACGAGTTGGGCATCCTTTCGGACAGCTTCAATCAGATGGTAAAAAAACTGAGGCAAATCGAACAGATGAGGCAGGAGTTTGTATCGAATGTGTCCCATGAAATCCAATCTCCGCTAACTTCCATCCTTGGCTTTTCGACCACTTTGCTGCAAAATAATATTTCTGATGCTGACCGTAAACGTTATTTGTCGATAATTGCTGATGAAAGCGAGCGCGTATCCCGTTTAAGTGAAGATTTATTGAAGCTGGCTTCGCTTGAGTCGGAACATCATCCTTTTAACCCTACCTTTTTTCGTCTGGACGAGCAGCTTAGACGCACGGTAATCTCCACAGAGCCGCTATGGTCGAAAAAAAAATTGGATATTGATTTAGATATGCAGGAAATTCTCGTTAATGCGGATGAGGATCAACTTGCGCAAGTGTGGATAAATTTATTAACGAATGCCATAAAATTCACCCCTCCAGGCGGGCGTATCTCCATTTCACTTACAAAGTGTGAGAACAAGTTGACTGTTCGAATTATCGATACTGGCATTGGGATTGCCGATGAAGATGCACTGCTCATTTTCCAAAGGTTCTATAAATCTGATAAAGCAAGAAATCGTTCACAAGAGGGAAGCGGTCTTGGACTTGCGATTGTACAAAAAATTACGGCTTTACATCAAGGCCAGATCGATGTGCAGAGCCAACTGAACCATGGAACGATTATAAGTGTAACTTTACCTGACCATGAGCGCTAAAGCGTTTCGTGGTTTTTTGTTTATACTCAGTTTAAAAACATGCAATAGAATATGTTCATTCAATAGAAAGAGGAGAGAACATATTATTATGTCGTCATTTTTGTACAAAGTGGGCAAATCTGCCTATAACAAACCCTGGTATTTTATTGTTGGTTGGGTCGCTATCCTTGGAGTTGTTCTGTCATTACTTCTAGCAAACGGTATTCATCTTAGTTCGGGGATAAAAATTGAGGGTACAGAATCCCAAAAGGTTTTGGATCAATTAGCTAAAGAACGTCCCGAAGCAACCGGTGGACAAGCTAGAATCGTGTTCACAACACCTAAAAGCGAACGACTGGACACACCCGAACGTTTGAGCTTAATTAATAAAGCCATTCAAGACGTTTACAAGCTGGATTATGTGGTAAATCCAAGTGAATTGAGTGGGAAAGCCGACAGTTCGAGTACGGGGACTAAACAGCATGATGCAGCAAAAACAGCAGGCGCATCCGAAGCACTCATGCCTGACGTGAGGCTTTCCCCTGACGGAAACGTAGGTCTATTCCAGATTAACTTTACTGTTCAGGTTGATTCGTTGCCTCAATCTACAATAGACTCTGTATTGGATGCGATTAAAGCTACCGAGCTGCATAATTCCGGTATTACTGCTTTGCCAGGTGATTCGCTTATATCTGTAAGTCCAATCAGTATTACAGAGGCAATCGGACTTGTTGTTGCTGCCATTGTTCTTTTCATAACACTAGGTTCAATGGTTGCAGCTGGTCTACCACTTTTGACTGCAATTCTCGGAGTCGGCATCAGCTTGATTGGAGCCTTCGCACTATCGAAATTCATTAATATGGACGGTACCACTCCAGCCTTGGCACTCATGGTTGGATTGGCTGTCGGAATCGATTATTCTCTATTCATTATAAACCGTCAGCGTAGAATGATATTAGACCAAAAACTTAGCGCACGTGAAGCGGCGAGCAGAGCGATTGGCACCGCAGGCAGCGCTGTATTTTTTGCAGGCTTAACAGTCATTAGTGCCTTGTGCGGCTTACTGGTGATTGGAATCGAGTTTTTATCAACAATGGCTCTGGTCGCAGCAGCGAGCGTCCTTGTCAACGTACTTATATCCCTAACCCTCCTACCTGCTCTGCTTGGTTTAGTAGGTGAACGTATAGTCTCTAAAAAGGAACGTATGAAGTACAGCAGTCATAAGAACAATGCTGGCAATGGAATTGCGACTCGCTGGGTTAAGGGAACAATTAAGTATCGTTGGCTTATTATTATCTGTTCAATTGCTGTACTAGGCATTGCCGCAATTCCGGCTGCGAAAATGGATTTAGGAATTCCTTCTAGCGCCACAGCCAATTTAAAAACAGAAGCAAGGCAGAGTTACGACGCCATTTCGAGAGGTTTCGGCGAAGGCTTCAACGGTCCATTGCTTCTTGTCTCCCAGTCCAAAGATTCTTCCAAGAAAATCTCAACGGAAATGATGAACAATCTTGTAGCTGATCTCCAGAAACAAGATAATGTTGCACAGGTGATACCAGTGAACATTAATAAAACGGGAGACATGGCGATTATTAGTCTCATTCCGAAAACAGGACCTTCTGACAAAGCCACCAAAAAGCTTGTACAGGATTTACGTGATACCGATTCGAGTATTGCAAAGACTAATGATATGACGATCGGCGTAACCGGGTTTACTGCAATTAATATTGATATGTCCTCAAAGCTGGCGCAGGTATTCCCGCTCTACGTAGGGATTATTGTTATCCTATCGCTGATTATTCTACTTCTTGTGTTTCGGTCGATTATTGTTCCAATTAAAGCTACAATCGGCTTCCTTCTTAGTATACTTGCCACCTTCGGGATCTGTACTGCGGTGTTCCAGTGGGGTTGGTTGCATTCGCTCTTAGGCTTTGACACCGGCGGTCCAATACTAAGCTTTATGCCCATCATGGTCACCGGAATTCTTTACGGATTGGCTATGGATTATCAGGTTTTCCTTGTCAGTTCCATGCGTGAGTCCTATGTTCATGGATATAATGGAAGGGACAGCATCGTTCACGGGTATGAGCAGTCGAGCCGCGTTGTCATAGCAGCAGCCGTAATAATGGTATCCGTATTTGCCGGATTTGCTCTAAGCTCAGATATCAGTATTAAACAGATCGGTTTCACACTCGCTATTGGTATTCTTATTGACGCCTTTATCGTTCGTATGATACTCGTCCCTGCTGTCATGGCAGTCTTCGGTGATAAAGCATGGAAATTGCCGAAATGGTTAGACCGTATACTCCCGAATTTAGATGTCGAGGGAGACAAACTGTTATCCAAACTGAAAGAGAATGAACCCAAAGTTTAACGCAACAAAAAGTGAGGTATCCTGAAGCTTGGCGGTTCGCATAGTTCAGAAAAAGCTTCCTTTTCATGAAGGAAGCTTTTTCTGAACTGAAAATTAATTCAAACGCCTAACCATTCTGCTAATCAATGCGTTGTATGCAAAAGACTTTTCTCCTACAACTGACAGATTGTGAAACAGATGAACTAAAACACTCCCTACTTAAGGTGTCCATTTTCCATCAATGAGATATACGATCCGGGTTCTGGGAAAGTTAAATCTATTTTTTGGTCCTGATAGGATATCGTAACTTTTGCTTTCTCCACAGACCAAATGCCCGCATGCTGAAGTTGTCCATGTTTCCACTCCATATCTACTTCAAATCCCCCACGTGCCCGAAGGCCACGAACAGCCCCTTTAGGCCAAGCTTTTGGCAAAGCAGGAAGCAAACGAATTTCTCCACCATGGCTGTGGAGAAGCATTTCAGCGATCCCCGCCGTTCCCCCTAGGTTTCCATCAATTTGAAATGGAGGATGATCACAAAAAAGATTCGGTAGTGTAGAGGAACGCAGAAGTTCAATAATATTATTGTAAGCAAGCTCCGCTTCCTCCAGCCTGGCCCACATGTTTAAGATCCATGCCCTACTCCACCCAGTGTGTCCTCCTCCATGTTGTAACCTTCTATCCAATGTGACTCGGGCTGCTTTAGCCAAATCTGGGGTCGCTTCCAACGTAATTTGTGTTCCAGGATGGAGTGCAAATAAATGGGATATATGCCTATGGCCAGGCTCCAGCTCATTATAGTCGATACTCCACTCCTGAATCTGACCATGTTTCCCAATCTCCGGCTCCGGGATTCTCGTCAAAGCGTAGCGTAGTTCTTCCCCAAACTCCTGATCCTCTTGTAATATACGCGTACTTTCAATGCATCTCATAAAAAGCTCTCTGATAATCTGGCTATCCATTGAAGCACCGTAACATAAAGCTCCGGATTCTCCGTTAGGCAGAGTATAACGATTTTCAGGTGAGGACGAAGGGCATACTACCCAGTTTCCAGAGGGGTCTTCCACCAAATAGTCCAAGAGAAACAAGGCTGCCTCTTTCATTGTACTGTATGCCTTTTTAAGAAAATCAATATCTGTGGTGTACTCATAGTGATCCCACAAATGTAATGAAAGCCATGCTCCTCCCACCGTCCAAAAGGTTGAAGTAATACATACATCCTGCGGGGCAGTATCTGCCCAGATATCTGAATTATGATGAGCGACGAACCCTCTGCACCCATACATCATTTGCGCAGTCTTCTGTCCTCGAACTCGTAGCCTTTCTATAAATTCAAATAACGGAACGTGGCATTCAGCAAGGTTACAACTTTCCGCTGGCCAGTAGTTCATCTGGGTATTAATGTTGATCGTATACTTGCTGTCCCAGATCGGAAGCATGTCTTTATTCCAGATTCCTTGAAGATTAGCTGGTAATGAACCCGCCCGACTACTTGAAATAAGTAGATAACGACCGAACTGAAAGTACAAGCTAATAAGTTCGGGATCAGATTTCCCAGATTTCAGCCTTTCCAGCCGTTGATCAGTGGGGAGTGCAGAATACAGGCTATCATTCTCCTCCCCTTGCAGATCCATTTCCACCCGGTTCATCAGAGAATGATAGTCGGTGACATGATTGGTCAAAAGTTCATGATATGTCTTGACTGATGCCAGTTCGACTCTCCGGATACATTCATCAACCATTTGTTCCACAGGAACTCGAAAGTCTGTGCAAGCCGCAATCAAAATGGTAGCTGAAGTGCCATGTTTCAAAGAAAGTTGTCCACTTGCATAATGAATTCGTCCTTCCTCTGATACGATTCGAATTGCGCAACAGAATCGTATACCTCCCTCTCCACCACTTCTTCCGCGGATAATCACAGTATCTGGACCCTGTCTTTCGATTCGATCCAAATAGGCTTGGAAACCAACGGGATGTTTGAGGATATCAGACCATGGTGTGGGCTCGAGAAGCGTCCCCCTTCCAAACAAGGTTGAGAATGATAGTTTTCCAGGTATGCTAGATTTCAGATGAACCACAAGTACCTGGTCTGGAAAACTCGAAAAATATTCACGCTTATACGAAGTTTGATCCGCAGTATACCCAACGTGTACAGTCCCTTTACTAAGATCGAGATGCCTATGGTAATCCCTTAAATCTTTGTCTACATGATCCATTTGTATGTAAAAATCACCTAAAGGCTCATAGTGTCGCTGTCCATCAGGCACTCCAACTAAAGCAATAGATGCGAGCTCTTCTGCCTGTCTTATTTCTCCTTTGAAAACAAGGTCTCTAATCTCATCCAGATGTTCAAGAGCATGAGGGTTGTTTCGTTCCATTGGACCACCGTACCACAGACTGTCTTCGTTTAGTTGTACCCTCTCGATATGGTTTTTACCAAAAACCATGCCGCCAAGGGTCCCATTCCCTATGGGAAACGCTTCTTCCCATTTGTCAGCAGGACGATTGAACCAGATTTTTTTTGGTTTCATGATGTATGCCCTCTATTCTTTAATATTTGGTTTAAACAGGCCCACGTTTAACTATCTATATCCCTCTCACATTATCATTTTTCATTCTACGTTGGACTTATCCATAGATGAATGAATATTATTAACTTAAACTTAGACAATTCTATCGAGCCCTATATATTCGGAGTAACATTACTCCATTCTTGATGTAACTAAAATACAAAAAGCCGCTATACTAAACAGCAGCCTCTTCTTTAAAACAAATGATTATGGATGTAACTCATGACTACAATCATTGATTGTTTCTAATTAAAAATTAATACTTAAAAGGTATTTTCACAATAAAGTGAATGATGTCTCCTTCAAATTCAGGATATATAGTTCCGTTGTATTTAGATACGATTCTCTGAACGGTAGTCAGTCCAATTCCTTCATGCGATTCTTTCGTAGAATACCCTGGATTAAACATGTTTTTATAACTGTCCATATTATTTTGAATGCTATTGGATACTTTAATCACATTGTTATTACTACGCTTTAAGATCATTACCTTGATCCAAGATGGACGATCGGGATGCTGCTCCACTTCATCTATGGCATTTTGAATCAAGTTTCCAATAACCTTATTGGTTTCATACACTGTGCATGGCATTTGTTCTAGATTATAATAGATCATAAACTCCAATTTAATCCCCTTTAGCGAAGCCATTTCACTAAACGTATTCAGTAATGCACTTATAGCAGGATGACTCAAAGGCAATACATCATTCATGGTACTGGCATCCTCTACCATTGTCTTAACATAATCACTGCAATCCGAATAGTTTTTGTTCTCTAACATGCCATAAATGGCTTGAAGGTGAAAGTTAAAATCATGACGCTGTGAACGGATAATATGCATAAAACCGAGCAATTCTGTTTGATATTGCTTATCCAGAATCGCTTCTATACGTTCCATTGCATCAATGGACAATCGTCTCATGAAAGAAACAAAAATGATAAATAAGATAAAGGTAACTGACGCGAAAAAAACTTGGTGCGAGAGAGGATACATACTTAAATTTCCAATAAGAAATCCAATCCAAACTATTAGAATGCTTAAGACAATCATCATTAGAACTAAATAATATTTAAAATTCGTCTTTTGACTTTTTTCAGCGACAGCATACACTTCAATATTCTGTGGGAAGATCGTAAGTTTGGTCAAATGTACAACGAATGAAAGTACAGAACATAGTAATGCTAATATCAAATTTACGTATAGTTTATATTCATTTGAACTTATACTCGTATAATGAGGTATAGTTTGACTGATCATGATCTGAAACATGAATAACACGAAAGCGAGCAAAACCGCAATCACAGTGAATGCATATGAAATTTTCAATACTTTCTTTAATAAGGGGATCCACAGTAAAAGGATAATGAAAATAAAGTGGCTGTAGCTGACAACACTACTGAATCCCCAGACGATAACAGCCATGATCACTACTGCAAAGCCGACCTCTCTCCATACTTTTTTGGGGTTTTGGCCAATTAAGGAGAGCCCTAACATGAGTGGGCCAAAGATTGAACAAAGTTGGAAAATTTGAAATTGTTCAATTTTCAATGGAACTTCATTCCCTTTCGTGAGAGACATTTTTTCAATTCACTATGTTTGTCCCTACTTAGGGGAAGAATGTCTTTTACATTTTTCAACCGAAGCCTATAAGACCTCTTGAAGTCATCGATATGAATGCTCTCTATTCGCTCTAAAGGAACTAAAAAAGATTGATGTGAGCGAAAAAAATTGTATTCAGCAAATACAGACTCCAACTTCTGTAAAGAATCGCTTGAATGAATTTTTTTTCCTCCTTCACAACAGATATACACTTTACGTCCGCTTTTTTCTATATATGTGATATCAGAAACATTAATGATTTCCATCCCACCTTCGACATGGATGCCAATCTGAGACGCTTTTCTCTCTTTTGAACTATATTTCAATTCCCTTACCTTGGATAATGCCCGTTCGAGTCGCAATAATGGCACAGGTTTTATTAGAAAATCGACAGGTCTATACTCATATCCCCCTAACGCAAAATCGACATTTCCAGTCAGGAAAACTAACAAAACATCCGGGTATATAGATTGTATGTGCTCTGCCAGTTCAAATCCATTGACATCTTGCATCATAATATCAAGAAATATGACATCAACTTCGTATTGTTGCAGATATTTAATCACATCATTACCATTAGTAACTTCACCAACCACGTTAACATAATTAAAGACTTTTAGGGAGCTCTGAAGAATATCCAGACTTATTCGCTCGTCATCCACTAACAACACGTCCAACTGTTTATTCATCAAGAAATGCCCTCCCCCGTAAGCTGCAATGATCAACGTTTGTATAATTTAATAACACTTGCGACAGTACAGATAATTAATTAAAATTAAGCTCAATTTAGCATGTCTTTGTACTACAATTCAATAATTAAAATTATATCGGATAAAAAAGATAGGGGGGAGAGATTCATTTTATTAATAAAACATCGCATTTCTGTACAGTTGAATTCCATAGTAAATGGCACATTTTTAGAGAAAAGTACGGGGGTTAAATCAATTTTATAAGAAGAATTTCCTTGTTACTGTCCATCACAATCAAGTGAACAAAGCGAAGAGATTTAAGTTATCTTAAATCCCTACACTTCTAATCTGTTCTGTTCTTTCTTTACCTTTACTCCTTTATTTGGCCGGTTCCTCTTGATTTATTCTCTCTTCTGCGTAGTCAAACCATTTAGAGATCACCATTCCCTTATATCTGCTGATCACGAAGAAATCATAGGGGTGAGCTTCTTTCGCTTCCTCAATAGATACACCATAATTTGCTGAGTCCTCTTTTATTTGCTCTTCATAGTGCGCTTGAATAAGTTCTATATTTTGATCTTCTTTACTATATTCTTCAAATAAAAGGATATATTTTATTGAATTAGGGACTCCATTAATCAATGATTCTTTGAACTCATCTACTGACTTTCCAAAATAATGTTTTACTAGCTCCTCCAAGGATTTTTTTTCACGCTGGGCAATACGATCGTAAGTATCCAATTGCAGTTGATACAGGTACGAAATATCTTCATCAGAAATCACAAATTCACTTTCACTGATCATAAAGTCTATGATGTGCTGACAGATAACTCTTTGTCTTTTTTGCATATAATCCTGATTTATTATGTGTGCCCTATATTCACTGACTGTTGTTACGCCATTTATATTAAGCGATGAAATAATGTCGTTGGATACTTCAGCAAGACTCCTTCTCTGTACACTTTGTACATCAACCAAAACATCATGCCCGTGAACATTCAGAGTTTTAACCTCACCTCTACTCATCCCAATCACTTGAGTTTCAAGTTCGGAACTAAACATTCCTAAGCCTACCGTTAATTTCAGATTTTTTCGATTGAATTTTTCCTGTTCTGATGTGAGATTCAGTACTGCAAAATCGCCATTCTCAATCTTCTCAACATCTGTAGTTACAACATTCCTTTTGGCAAGTTTATCAAGAAAACCCTCTATTTCATTCTCATTCATCGGTTCTCCACACATATCATCGGTAATTTCCATATCCTTATAGTTAGCTAGCTTAATTAATTTAGACTTTAGCATTTCGTTATTCTCCTCCGTTATTATGAATTGAATCGCAATTTATTTGATGTTTGCCCATATAAAAAATAGCCATTGGAATTAGGGGGTGACCTAAATTTCAATGACTTATTGATTTTTCAATACATAATCTCGCTGATTAGCTCTTTGATTTGAGCCAAACCAATGCTACCCACATGATCTTTGACCACTTCGCCATCCTTATAAAAATAGATCACAGGAACACCGCGAATATTATTTTTCTCGGCGAGCTCTTGTTCAACGGTTGTATTCACTTTAATAATATCGAGGAATGGTAGTTCGTACACCAGCTCATCCAATACATTGGACAAGTAATCACACGGACCACATCGTTCTCCGTAAAAATCAACAATGGTGAAACCTTCCTTAATCATTTCAACATACGTTTCCGGATTATATTCTGTGATAGCCATTTTCCAACGCCTCCCAAAGTAAATAATGTACTTCATGTTGTAAATGCTATCATCCAAGGTAAAGCAAGTCTAGGATGTCAGTCAATTCTGGTAGCTTCAATGCTTATTCCGTTCCTTTTCAAGTCAAAATTTACTATAGATTAAGAATTTTATGAGAGAATACCTATCACGTTCTTCAGAGTTTATCTCTAATAGGGAAATATTGAACAATTCGTTTTAGGAGTTGAGCCCTCGAACATCCACTTTCCTCGAATCTTAGAATATTGTTTTCTAGGAATTCTATTTGATACGTTTAGAAAAAAAGAACTTTGGGCAATTTCTTCAGATTTTCTTTAGATTTATACCCATGAATTCCTTAGTTTTTTTTATTATGATGTCTTCAATCGGTAACATAATCAATTAATATTTAATCCGATTGAATTTGCTTAAAGATGGAGTCGACGACACAAATGAAAGATTTGCTTCAAAACCAAAAATTAATCCAGTTTCTAAGTGCATGCTTTCGTTCCAAACTCATTCGAGCACTAATCCCTTTAGCTATATTGGTCCTGATCTTTATATATGGAAGACATGAGCTCCAAAGTATTAATTTAGCCAACATCTTCTATGAATTACATATGAAACCTTTACATGTATTGTTTCAATTGATCTTCGCTTCATTTGTAGCTGTATCGGTTATGAGCATGTATGATTTTCTAATTCGAAAACAATTTAAGCTCGATGTTCACTGGCTGACCACGTTTCGGTATGCATGGATTGCTAATACATTTAACAACATGGTTGGATTCGCGGGTCTTACCGGTGTAGGATTACGTACATTTCTCTACAAGAAAAGTGGTATTCCAATGAAAACGATGGGTGCTGCTGTACTTTTTCTATCGCCGATCTTATTAGTTGGTTTATCCTTACTTGGTTCTCTTGCATTAATAGGTATCTTGCCAGTGAACCCTGTATTTGAGAAACATTCATGGCTCCGTTACGGCGTGTGGGGAGTTGCTTTGTACTTGCCGTTCTTCTTGCTTATGCAACGATCCTCCCTATTCGCTAAGTGGTTCAACAAAGGCAACGGTAAATTACCATGGAAAGTGATTATTGCTTCGCTGGGTTCTTCTGTTTTGGAATGGGTTTGTGCGGGAACATTATTTTGGTTATTCGTCTTTCATGACTCAATTCATATACCATTCGCTCCGGTTTTCGGTGTATATGTGGTAGCAGCTATTGCGGGGATTATTAGTATGGCGCCGGGGGGAATTGGTGCCTTTGATCTAATTGCATTACTTGGATTGCAAACATTAGGTGTTGAATCCTCACGAGCACTAACAATCTTGTTATTGTTTAGGATGTTTTACTTTGTGATTCCTTGGTTTATTGGACTTGTTCTAGCTGGGCTTGAGTTGAGTCCAAGTTGTAAGCAATGGCGTGAAATCATGATGACCTGTGTGAATACTGCACGTAATACAGGGATCAGATTTTGGAGTTGGCCATCTCGATTCCGATTGCTTAATGATTTAGGGGCATGGTTGCTTGGGAAATTAGTATTCGCTAGTGGTATCCTCCTGCTCATCTCTGCAGCTTCACCAGGTCTAATTAATCGCTTAAGCTTCATGGAGCATCTGTTATCATTACCAATTATGCGTTTATCAGAACAGTTGTCCGTTATTATTGGTGCCATGCTTATTGTGATATCACGCGGAATATCCATGCGTATTCGCCGCGCTTACCTATGGACGGGAGTATTATTATTAGCAGGTGCAGTCTTCACGTTCACAAAAGGATTTGACTATGAAGAGGCTCTCATTTTATTAACCGTAGCATTCATTCTATGGATATCTCCTACGCGGTTTGACCGCGAGAGTGTTCCTATTTCAGGAAAAAGCATCTACCTTGGTGCATTCCTTGCTCTGATCCTGTCGGTTTCATATTACATTGTTGGTTCAAATATGCATCCAGCTATTGTACAACATCTGCCCACAAGAGCGCAGCAATGGGTTTTACGCCCCCATAATTATGCACTGACAGCACTTAGCGTATTAATGGGAGCTTTGGTTCTCATAGCATTCGTCTTCACATTACGTCCATCTCGCTACTCAGGAATGCGTCCTGGTCCAGAAGATTTTGAAAAACTGACTCAATTTATCGCCGCAGAAGACGGCAATCTGCTCACGCATCTTTTATATCTAGGAGACAAAAATTTTTACTGGGCACAAAATGACCAGATTTTGATTCCCTACTCACGAGTGGGTCGGAAACTAATCGTACTTGGTGATCCGATGGGAAATAAAAATTTTGTTGGTGCTGCTATTCAAGAATTTCAGAACTACGCGCATCACTATGCATTGATGGTTGTATTTTATCAGGCCACACCTGATTATCTATCAATCTATCATGAGAATGGGTACAAATTTTTCAAATTAGGCGAAGAAGCTATGGTACCTCTAAACACCTTTACTTTAAGGGGAAGATGTAACCAAAATTTACGAACAGCCCTAAACAAATCAGAACGTGAAGGTCAGACTTTTGAAATACTCTAT
Source organism: Paenibacillus sp. JNUCC-31 (assembly GCF_014844075.1). NCBI lineage: Bacteria > Bacillati > Bacillota > Bacilli > Caryophanales > Paenibacillaceae > Paenibacillus > Paenibacillus sp. JNUCC31. Next base: position 4,494,590 of record NZ_CP062165.1, on the reverse strand, counting down.
CCTCCATATGCTTCAGAATTATTATCTGCGTTGCGTCAGATTTCAGATGAGTGGCTCGGCAGTCGTAAGGAAAAAACCTACTCATTAGGGTGGTTCGACGAAGCTTATATTCAGCGCTCACCCGTAACCATACTCCGTAATGCTGATGGCCATATTCTGGCTTTTGCGTCGCTGGCTCCATCATACAGCCAACAACAGGTTATCTCTATTGATTTGATGCGCCATCTAAATGATACGCCGAACGGTACTATGGATGTTTTATTTGTACGATTAATTGAATGGGCTAAAAGACAAGGTTATTCCTATTTTAATCTAGGGATGTCCCCACTCTCGAGTGTGGGTAAAAACCACAATGCTCATCGTCAAGAAAAATTAGCACGCTTGGTGTTTCGATATGGTGGATACTGGTACGGGTTTGAAGGATTACGTCGATATAAAGAAAAATTTTCTCCCGAATGGCATGCACGATATTTAGCGTATCCCGCAGGTATTGCACTTCCTATACTGACAATTGATCTTATTCGTTTGGTGTCTCGCCAGCCGGATTGATCTGTATTCATTGTTAACAAGTTACCTGATTCTTAGAGGCGCAAGTATAATTTCAAGTTTCACTTGCGCGATGACTTCCAGCCTAACCATTCTTATTATTCTCTCTAATGCGGTCGCAAACAACATATAACAGCAGATAGGAGTGATATGAACTTTGACAGATCGCGTACCATGGTTGTTAAAGAACAGTAGTATTCGATCCAATATTGTACTTAGCTTTGGTTTCAGTTTTGTATTTGCTAACTTCATGAATTTTATGTCGATGTTTATGCTATCTGCATTCCCTTATTTAGCCGAACTGCAGATATATGGGTTGTATCTTTCACAGTTTATTCCTATGGTATCTGCTGTTTTTTTTATACTTTCCTTTTTCATATTGACTCATCCTATAATTAAAGAGGTCGTGGCTCTAGAAAGTGCGATAGACACGATCTCGGACGGAGATTTTAACCACCGTATCCCGCCGATGCATCTCATTGAATTAAAGATGTTTTCGCTTCAAGTAAACTCTATGGTAGAACATATCCAAGATCAGATCGCAAATGAACGTGAAAGTGAAAGTGCTGAAAAGGAATGGATTGAACAAGTAATCAATGAGTTGCACACGCCTCTAGATGCTATAATTCGTAACCTAGGCATGCTAAAAAGACATTCGTATCAAAGTGAAGAGGATCATGTACAAATTGTTCATGAAACGTATACTGCAGCATACGAGTTAAGGAAGTTAATTAATGATTTGTCACAATATGCCCGTTTATCTTCCCATTAAATTCATGTCTTTAAAAGACACAGAGATAGTCCGTGTTACTAATCATAGCTTAACTAAATTTATACCCATTGCCATCGAACAGGATTTTTTGGTTGAGAAGCAGTTGCCCTTCACTTAATCAGGACTTATTCGCCATAGTATCCAAAGAGATCATAATCACCTTATTATCGGCGTAAAAGCAATCAACGTGGGATCAACCTCAAAACGGCCTTAGGAATTCATATAGCTAGGAATGTTATTGAGTTGCACGGGAGTTCACTATCCTTAAGCACAGTTGACCACATTATAATTTTCACACTCCCGCTTGTTCAGTACTGAGGAATAAAACATTAAAAATCTTGCCAATATACAAGTTGGCAAGATTTTTTTGATTAAATACTGACTCATAAGTCATCACTTATCAAATCTTTAGATTTCCTTCAGAATTATCCTCATTAATTCCTCAGTTTTTTTTATTATGCTGTCATTATCAACGAAAGAGGAGCTACATCGATGATCAGTAATACCATATTGGAACTACTTCATCAGTACGGATATTTGATTTTTTATTTCGCCTTCTCCCTTGGACCTTTTGGCATTCCAATTCCGAATGAAATCACAATTATCAGCGGAGCTATATTAAGCCACACAGGTGTAATCAATGCATGGATAACGTACTTCTGTATTTTGTCTGGGCTTTTAACAGCCATTACTATTGCATATTCTGCCGGGAAATTTTTCGGACCAAAAATCAAGCTACGATTCCAACATAATAAACACTTTATCAAAGCCGAACAGATTTTGAACAAACGTGGTAATTGGGCAATGAGTTTCGGCCTATTCATCCCACTGGTACGATATGTTCTCCCAATAGTAATCGGCTTAAACGGCTTACCTTTCAGGAAGTTTGCACTTATCTCATATTCCAGTGCTCTGTTATGGACCATAATTTATTTTACTATCGGCATCTACTTTGGTTATCCCTTCTTAACCATACTCCATCACATTAAGTTTTAGTGATTTGCCCTAAATAAACCCTATGGAGGAATACAAATTGAATTCAAATGACTATATCTTATTTATGAGAAGCTTTCTTCACAGCCCAAAAAATGTAGGGAGTATCATACCCAGTTCCCGTTTTCTGGCCAACAACATGGTTAATCATGCTCCTTGGTTTGAGGCTAAAGCTGTAGCTGAACTTGGATCAGGTACTGGAGCTATCACACGTTATATTTATAGTAAGGTACACGATTCCACGAAAGTATTATTATTTGAGATGGATGAGATGATGAGAAATAATCTACAAAGAGCATATCCAGAGTCCATTTGCTTTCCGAATGCTGCTCACTTGGTGGATTCAATGAAGCAAGAAAACATTGAGCAATTAGATGTTATATTTAGTGGTTTACCTTTTTTTAATTTTGAACCTGAATTGAGAAATACCTTAGTAGATCAGATCCATAAGGCTCTCAAACCTGGAGGTTTATTCATCGCCTTTCAATATTCACTTCAAATGAAAAAAACATTATCCAAACACTTTAGCATCGAAAAAATAGAATTAGTGCCTTTGAATATCCCAGCTGCGTTCGTTTATGTCTGTCGCAAGAAGGAAACAATTTAAACATCCTGGGCTATCGTTTACACTGATATTATTCTTCTTTAAAAGGATTAAAATTTTATTTAAAACAAGTCATAAAAGGAGTGTTGATGATGAGTACCATTCTCGTTGTTGATGATGAACCCGATATCCGTGATGTCATTCATGTCTATTTACGTAACGAAGGATATCATGTTGTTGAGGCAGCCAATGGTGAAGAAGCATTAAATATTATCAAAACAACATCAGTCCAGCTCGTTATACTGGATGTCATGATGCCCATTATGGACGGAATCAAAGCCTGTTTCAAAATAAGGGAAGTATCAACGACTCCCATTATAATGCTATCCGCCAAGGAAGAGGACATTGATAAAATTACAGGCCTGACTACCGGGGCTGATGACTACATGGTCAAACCGTTTAATCCGTTAGAATTACTGGCCCGTGTTAAGGCTCAGCTACGGCGTCAAACACTGATTGGCAAAGCAGAATTCAATTCACTTATCCTGATTAAGGACCTTGTCATTGATAAAAGTAAACATTCCGTGAAGCTAAAAGAGAATGACATTCCACTAACTCCACTGGAGTTTTCCATTCTGGTGTTGCTTGCCAGCCATCCCGGACAAGTATTTAGCTCCGAGAAGATTTACGAAACCGTATGGAAAGAGCCTTATGGGTACTCGGATAATACGGTGATGGTCCACATTCGTAATTTGCGAGAGAAATTGGAAGTGAACCCACGGGACCCTCAGTATATTAAAACGGTATGGGGAGTGGGCTATAAAATTGACTAATCAATCTAACCCTCCTCAGCGAAACCGAAAGAAAAAAATTCAGGTTAACATTTTGATCCGAGTTATTTTGAGTACTATTGCTGCAGCTGGTTTTAATAATATGCTCATTTTCCTTTCTATAGATGTTTTCAAAGCTTGGGAGCAGGCCTGGTTCCGTAATTCGCTTCCCTATGTCATTACTCCGATTTTTATATTAACTTTCATCATAACCTTTCTGTTATTAACACGCCGAATGGTTAAAGACATCATTCAGTTAGAGCAGGGGCTTCAATTCATATCTGAAGGTAATCTGGACTACCGGGTGCCTGTAGTTCGGCAAGATGAACTGGGGCGAGTCGCTTCCAACATCAATCACATGACAGAACAGTTACAGCAACAGATCGCTAAAGAACGTGAATTGGAGAAATCCAAGATGGACATGATCACGGGCATCTCACATGACCTGCGTACACCGCTTACCAGCATAATCGGGTATATTGAGCTTCTAAGAACAGAATCCTTTCGAGACAAAGCAGAGTATGACCGGTTCATTCAAAACACTTATAACAAAGCAACGCATTTAAAGAAGCTGCTTGATGATTTATTTGAATACACGCGTCTAACGTCCGTAGATACGCAATTGGACTTGAAAAAGGTTGATCTGTATCAGCTATTGGACCAGTTGTTGTTTGAATTTGAACCTTTAGCACAGGAGAATGGTATTCATATCGAGAAAGAGATCGGCAATGTCCCAATTATTGCCTGCGTGGATAGTGATAAGATTGCTCGGGCCATCGATAATCTTCTTATGAATGCCCTTAAATATTCCTTTAAGCCTGGTATGATTCATATTCGAATGAACATGCGTCATGAACACATTACCATTGAAGTCGAAAATAAAGGTGCGCCGCTCACAATAGAACAAAAAGATAAACTGTTTGATCGCTTTTATAAGGTTGATTATTCAAGGAGTAGCGAAGGCATTCAATCGGGGTCTGGTCTGGGTCTTTCGATTGCAAGAAATATTGCGGAGTTACATCAAGGCACGTTAACACTTCAACATGTCCATAACGCATTTACGTTTCAGTTAAGCTTGCCATCCAACGTCCAGTGATATTTACCCTTGCTCGTCCCTTCATCTTTCAGAACTCTTTTAGAACATCTTAATGAACACAGATGGAGGATAACATGAAAAAATTTGAAACTCTCCTTTTTCTTCAAGCATTTCTTAAAAATCCAAAACGAGTAGGAAGTATCCTACCCAGTTCAAAGTTTCTGGCAAGTAAAATCGTCCAGTCTATACCATGGAATGAAGTTAGCATCATTGCAGAGCTTGGTTCAGGTACAGGCGCTATCACACATCTCATGAAAGCACACTTACCATGCTCAACAACCGTGTTTTTGTTTGAAAGAGACAAAGGTATGAGGAATAATCTGAAAGGGAAATATCCTGATTTTATGTTCCATTCCAATGCATCCTATTTATTAAAAAAGATGCATCAAGAGCACGTCCATCAGCTGGATTGTATTATTTGCGGATTACCGTTTTTTAATTTTTCAAGGGAAATGAGAGAGAACATCCTTTCTCAGATTACAACGGCACTAAAGCCTGGAGGTTTGTTAGTGTTATACCAACACTCACTTCATATGAAGAAAAAGTTGGCTGAGCAATTGATTATTGAGAATATTAAGTTTGTACCCTACAATTTCCCTCCCGTCTATGTGTACACTTGTCGCAAAAAAGAAGACGGAAATTGAAGAAAACAAATCCACTCATCACTAACTCGAGTATGACGGAATTTATCTTTTTTTTGGATTTGGATGATCACAGGAGCAACATTTGATAAATATGTAGCTAATGCACCATGATACAGATCCAGCATCTGTATCATGATGCATATTAATAAGGATGGAACCACTCATACTTTAGAAAGCGCCTGCTCTATATCCAATATAATATCTTTTGTATCTTCTAATCCTATAGATATTCGAACCAGACTGTCAGTTATATTGCACTTTAACTTTTCTTCTAGTGGTACACTGGCATGGGTCATCGTTGCAGGATGCTGAACGAGCGTTTCGGGATCACCTAAACTAAACGAAATCATGGCCATCTTCAGGGCGTTGATAAACCTTCTTGCCTCCTCATATCCTCCCTTTAGCTCAAACGATACAATGCCACCCATATCTTTCATTTGTTTCTTGGCGAGCAAGTGTTGTGGATGTGAAGTGAGTCCTGGATAATACACTCTTTCAATACATGGATGCTGTTCCAGGAATTCAGCAAGTTTCATGGAGCTTTGACAATGCTGCTTCATACGTACACCCAACGTTTTTAATCCTCGATCAATTAGAAATGAATCCCACGCATTTTGTACCTGTCCCAGATCACCAACCATTTTTTTATTCATCATATCAATGGATTCAGCATCTCCGACGATAAACCCAGCAATGACATCCCCATGACCATTTAAATACTTGGTTGCACTATGAACAACAATGTCGGCACCCAGGTCTAATGGACATTGCAGAATTGGCGTCATAAACGTATTATCGACAATCACTTTCACACCATATGAATGGGCAAGCTCAGATAACATTTGAATATCCAGAATGGTAAGACAAGGATTCGATGGCGTCTCGATATATAACACTTTCGTATTCCGCCTGATTGATCTTTCAACTGCAGAAATGTCAGTACAATCAACAAAATCTGTTGTGATTCCATAACGATGTGCTATATTCGTAAGGAACTTATAACTGCCTCCATAAACATCCTTCGTACATATTACATGATCATCATTTTGAAGAAACATCAATAAAGCACTCGATATGGCTGCCATTCCACTGCTTACGCCAAGGGATGCTTCTCCATGCTCCAAACTGGCGATTTTGCTTTGCAAAGTCTGGGTTGTCGGATTCCCGTATCTACCATAGAAATTCCCATTCACTTTTCCGGAAACCGTGTCAACAGCACTGTCCAAATCCGGAAATGAGTATCCTACAGCCGGTATGATCTTGCTGGCAATGGGACCAATCTTCTTAGGGGCTGTATGCACTCCGTGTATACAGGTAGTAACACTGTTTTCCACATTCAAATCCTTAAACTCCTTCACCTTAGAATGATAAGCGAACAAACTGATGTTTTTAATGAAACTGTAAGTCAAAATATTTGCGATAAAGCGAATTTTCGATGTAGAGTTGATCATGTTTTCCTGTTGCACTAACTTTACCTTGATTCAGTACAATGATATTATCCGCATTGGCGATCGTTTTGATATTGTGAGCTACAACTACCGTTGTTCGTCCTTGCATTAGATTATTCAAAGCCTTCTGAACCTCATGTTCATTTTGCGGATCAAGACTGCAGGTGGCTTCATCCAGTAGCAAGTAATCAGGATTGGTAATAATTGTTCTAGCTATAGCGATACGTTGTTTCTGTCCACCAGACAATTTGGAGCCCAAATCTCCAATTTTCGTGTGAAATCTTGCTGGTAACTTATTAATGTACTCGTAGATATTTGCCTGTTCAGCTGCGCGAATGACTTCTTCTTCTTTCACTTCTCGATCAAGTCCGTACACGATATTATCCCAAATGGACCCAGAAAGAAGCGGGCTGTTCTGTGGAACATAACCAATTGCACTTCTCCACTCATCCAGATGAATATCCTCCGCGGGTACATTGCCAAACGAAATTTTCCCGGATTTTGGTTTATAGAAACGTTCCAGCATATTCAGGATAGTCGATTTACCCGAACCACTGGGCCCCACAATGGCCGTTACTTTTCCCTTAGGAATGACAAAACTCAAGTCGGATAACACATTCTCTCTGCCATAACTGAACGACACTTTATTGAAGACAATATCATCATCCGGCAGGGCAAACGATATTTTCCCTTCAACGTTCTCACTGTCAGACTCCATAATCTCACTAATCTTGTTTGTAGCGCCTTGTGCTCTTTTGATCTCCTGGTAGCATAATATATATTGTGAGACCATTCCTGGGATAATTTGCGAGTACATCAACAACGTAATCAGCTGCCCTATATCCAGTTCGTTTTGATTAACAAGAACACCGCCATAAATAAGTATGATGGCCATACAAACGCCTTGTGTTGAGAATATAAATGGTTGCACAATCAAGTTAACTTTGGCCATATACAGTTCTGATTTATACTGGTCTTCTGCTGTTGCGAAGCCTTTCTGTACCTCATGTTTTTCAGAACTTGCAGATTTGATCAGGCGCAAGTTGGCTAATCGCTCCGTGACAAAATTGGTGAATTCCGAATATCTGGATTGTATTTTGTTTTGAGCACGAAACATAAATCTTCCAGGCAGTATGGTTACAAGTAAGACCCATGGAATAAGAGCAAACATAGCCATAAAAATTTTCGTATTCATGTCATAGACCGTAATTAAAGTTAAAATTAATGTATATGTCACATAAAAGAGAGCAAAGAACTGACTAAGGGCCTGACTGACACTTATAGCATCACTTGTCACACGACTTGTTAGTGAAGAAGGATTCAGACTATTTATGAAACTCATCGGCATTCTGATTAATTTTGTCCAAATAGACTTCTCAATGTTGCGATCCGTGTTCAAGTTAACCCAACTGGTAAATATGTTTACCGATGCCTTTAGCAGCGTAGTGACAACTGTTAAAACAATAAATTGAGTAACCAGCTGCTTATCAAATATTTGACCCTGCATGACTTGTCCGGCTAATTGTGGCAGCTTTACAATAGCCGTCGACATAATAATGCCAGCGACTACTTGCACCACATACCATTTCCAAGGCAATTTGGATTTTAATAATAATTTGATGAAATTTCCCCACCCCTGCTCCCTTACAACAGCGTTACTCATGTAGTCACCCCCTCTGTGCTTCTATATGCCTTGTTGAATATTAATCATCTGCCTATACAACGCGTTACTTTCCAATAAGCTCTCATGACTACCAGTACCACTCACTTGTTCATCGGATAATAAAATGATCTGATCGGCTGCCTCAATAGTTGATAACTGATGTGCAATAATTATCGTGGTTCTGCCGACGCACAGTTTCTTTAAAGCCTGATTGACCAAGTATCCTGCTTCAGCATCAAGATTTGATGTCGCTTCATCAAGTAATACGTATTCGGGATCTTTTAAGATTACGCGAGCAATTGCGATTCTCTGTCTCTGCCCACCGGACAATTTGGAACCAACTTCACCCACTTCAGTGTCTAGTCCATTGTCGAAGGACGTAATGAAATCCCAGGCAGAAGCAGCTTTAGCAGCACGAATGATCTCGTCTTCTTTTAACTCCCGATCTATACCATACGTGATATTATCCCGGATTGTACCCGAGAATAATTTGGTTTCCTGAGAAACGCAACCAATCGACCTCCTCCACTCCTGAAGGTTATAGTCATTAATAGAGTAATCACCCAACTTTATCTCGCCAGTATCGGGCTTATAAAAGCGCTCAACCAGATTGAAAATGGTAGATTTACCAGCTCCACTTGGCCCAATAATAGCGGTAACCTTCCCATGAGGGATCATAAAGCTCACATTGGTCAGTATGTTATTTTCAGCATATTTAAAAGTTACATTCTCAAACAACAAATCACCATTTATTTCTTTAGATTGCGAGACAGTATTATATGGCTCAGTGGGTTCGATAGAGATTTCTGTAATTCGTCTTGCTGCTCCCTGGCAAGTTTTTAGATTGGTCCAAGCATTCATAACAACAGTTACAGAACTGGTTAGTCCTTGTGCATAGAGATAAAATGCAATCCATATGGGTAATGTGATGATATCTTTAGAGACGAGATAGATCCCTAGCACTATAACAATGATGGTTTGTAGAACACTGATCAGTTCATTCATTAATAGTAGTGTTTTAGTGATGACCTCATACATGAGTCGCGTAATATACAACTTGTCAATTAACTCTTTTCCCCGGTTGTCTTCTCTGTTCTCCTTTGTGAATGTTTTAATCAGCGGGATATTTAGTAGAAGTTCCGACAAAAATTCAGTTAATTGGGCCAGACTGGCTTGAACTCTGTTTGTCCATTTAAAACTAAGTCGACCATTAATAATCCCTAGCGCTATGATGAGTGGGATTATTAATGCTTCGACGAAGGCCAGACGCCAGTCATAACTAAACAGAATGACAAAAGTTCCAATCAAGAGGTATATTGAAGAAATGGCATTGCCCAAATCTCTTGCAAAAAGATCACTTAGTTTTGTGGTATCATCTGTTGTACGGCTGATCATTTCTCTTGGCATATTGACGTCATAATAAGGAACCGGCAGATGAATTAGATGTTCCCAAATCAATTTTCTGAATTTCAAAGAAATCTTGGCACTTGTTACACTCGCAACAAATTGCACCAAGCTCACTGTTAAACCTATGCCAAATAATAAAGCGATCGTAATCCACATAGTTCCTTGGCTGAGATCACCTGCTAAGATTTTCTGAACATACTGAGGGTAGAGCAGTGCGATACTGCCCTGAGAGAGTGTTGCAACTATACACAGAGCTATCCACCAATAGGGAAGCCTTACCATGGCAATAAGCTTAAAAAAAGGCTTCCATACCTTTACTTTTCGATCTTCATCCGTATCCAATAACATCCGCACATTGGGTTGAACACTTGCTTGATTTCTCATCAAATTTCCCCCTAGTACAACCACAAAACCGTTGTCGATTATTGTCCCGCTATAGCTAAGGTTCTCACCTTCACGGATGGTGCTGTAACATTGCCTCGAAGCATTAGATCGTTCGCGATCTCATCCACATTGTTCAGAGCATCAAAAATATTTCCGGATACCGTGATTTGATTCACTGGCTTGATAAGTTTTCCGTCCTCTATCAGGAAGCCTGAAGCATATAATGAGAAGTCACCTGATACACTGTTTATGCCTGAGTGTGTACCTTGAAGTTCAATGATGAAGATACCTTTTTCTGTATCTTTGATGATTTCATCTAAATCTCTCTCGCCCGGTTTGAGATACACATTATGAGGACCAACTGCCACGGTGGAGCGATAACTGTACTTTGAAGCATTACCGGTAGAGCTGACTCCTGCTTTTTTAGCCGATTTACGATTATGCATGAAACTTAACAGTTTTCCAGCCTCAACCAAAGATATTGTTTGGGTTGGGTAACCCTCTGCATCAAAAGCCGCTGCACCAGGTGCTCCAATCATAAGAGGATCCTCAATGATATTAATGTTTGAGCCGACGACTTTTTTATTTAACTGATCCTGCAGTTTGGACAGTCCTTTTTCTACATTTTCACCTGAGAGGCTGGATACCAAAGAACCTAACAGATTCGTCGCCGTGTCATAACGGAATATCACAGGGTAACTTCCGGATGGCAAGGATTCCGCACCTAACTTCGAAACAGCTTCAGCTGCTGCAGTATCTGCAATATGATAAACATCAATTTCAGAGAAGTCTGTCAGCGTAAAATCGTAGTAAAAGCCTGTTGAGGTCTGCTCCCCCTCACTCGCCATTACATATACCGCTGCGCTTGCCGTAGAACCTTGTGAATAACAATTCAGTCCTTTCGTATTCATAATGGCTACCTCATATAAATATTTAGAAGCGGTACAATCGAGCACTTGTTTAATTCGAGAGTCCGCTTGCAATACCGTTCTCTCCATTGAGAATGCTGACTCGATTAGCTTCTCTACAGGCAATAGAGCTATATCCTCAGAATATTTATTAATGGCTTCATAGCGCTCACTGCTCTCGAATAGTTCCTCTTCATCATCGATTTCAATGACTTCGGCGTTCTCCAAGGCTTCTTTGAGCAGAAAATCTATAGATTCATCGCTTATTTTTTCGCTATATGAATAACCCATCTTCTCCTTATAGATTCCCCTGAAGGAAAGACCCGCTGATTCCGTGATGTTATAGTCTTTCACCTTGCCGTTCTGCACACTTACGTTCGTGGATTTGCTCGATGAAAAGAATATTTCCATATCACTGAATCCATATTGCTTTCCTTGTTCAAACAATCCTTTTTGAAATTCATATATATTCATTGTCCAATCTCCTCCTATCTTCCACCTACAGTTAGTTCTGAAACTCTAATCGTTGGTTGGCCTACAGTTACGGGGATCGTCCCACTTCTTGCCCCACACATGCCAACGCCATAATCCAAATTGCTACCTACCATATCAATATTCTTCAGCGTGCTCATCCCGTCTCCGATTAGCGTTGCACCCTTGATTGGCTCAGCGAGTTTCCCGTTTTTCACCATGTACCCTTCACTTACATTAAAATTGTACTCGCCGGTTGCTGTGTTTACAGACCCGCCTCCCATATACTTGGCGAATATTCCGTATTCCGTGTTGGAAATAATCTCTTCAGGTGTCGAATTGCCGGAGGCAATGAAGGTATTCGTCATTCTCGATGTCGGACTATAACGGTAAGATTCACGTCTTGCTGATCCGGTAGGGGCCATGTTCATTTTGCGACTGCCGATTTTATCAATAAGATATCCTTTAAGTATGCCATTCTCGATGAGGAGATTCCTTTGACTCGGCATACCTTCATCATCAATATTTTCAGATCCCCATGCATTGGTAATCGTTCCGTCATCATAGGCACTAACAAGAGGTGAAGCAACATACTCTCCCAGCTTTCCTGAGAATACGGAAGCATTATCCGCAACACATGTCGCCTCAAGACCGTGTCCACAAGCTTCATGGAACAACACTCCACCAAAAGCATTGTCAATGATGACCGGGATTTTCCCGGACGGAGCATAATCAGCATTTAAAATGGTTTTTGCACTTCTGGCAGCTTCTCTGGCATAAGACTCAATATCGAGATTTCGGATATGCTCTAGTCCACCTACATAACCCGGATTCACATAGCCGGTCTCCATACTTGTTCCAGCAGTTGCAATCGCCATGAAGTTAAGTATGTTCCGGGTTCTGCGATCTTCGACATAGATGCCTTCCGTATTGGCAATCAATACATTTTGAATCGTTTCGCTATATGACATTTGGGTCTGACCAATGACTGGATCATAATCCTTAGCCGCGTGATGCGCCCTTCTCAACCAATCAATTTTTTCTTTTTTGCTAATGCTGTAGGTTGGTATTTCTATAGGGTGAGCATTAAACTTTTCTTTTTTTATCAAGTTCAAAGTAATATCCTGTTTCTGTCCTTGAATCCCTTGAGCAGCCGTACGGGCTACCTTAATTAGATTTTCTTCTGCAAAATCATTCGTATAGGCATAGACACAGAAATCTCCTTTTAATATGCGGATTCCGATACCAAAATCCCGCCCTGAGACAGCTTTCTCCAGTACTCCACCTAACATGCTCAAACTGGCGTTTGTCTTATCCTCAACGAAAATTTCGGCGAAATCACCACCTGTTTCAAGTGCAGCATTTAGCATTTTTTCAATCTCGATTTGTGATAGCATCGTATTCACTCCTGTCATGTTTCTAATAATACATATATGATAGTATTCATATCGTGTCATGGAAGATTGATTAACACAATAAAATATGTTCTTAATTTAATAGTTCGAACGAATTTATACAATAGGATTTGTCGATTCTGGTAGTTACCTTGTTCATTTGGTATTTCCTCAATAACAATTAGAATATATTCTTGTCCTTTATGGCTGGTACTTGGTTTCCTAAAATAAAAAAAAGCCGCTATTACAGCGACTTTCAATGGTTTACTGATTTATTTCTTTCAAAATGTTCAATCCCTGCCAACACAATTCTTGCTCCAATGCTCAAGTGCCTGGTGGTCCATTATTGATAACCCCTTCTCATACGCATTTCCACTTGAATCCTGTTGCCACGAAGACGAATAACAGACCTTCAGAATGTTTATACGCTGAATCCCCGCCCTTACTGGGTTTCAGCAGTACATATGTTGTCTCAATTGATGATATAAACCACAAAGGGACTACTAAAAGCAGTCCCTTCATTTCTTTTTTGAATGATGTAGATCGTCTGACATCATTCTAATATTTATCTCAATTATGTGCGAAGGAGGTCCATGTTTAAAGGCCAAAAATGAACTGTTTCGCGGGTACTAATATCTACTAGTGGATGTTCTCATCGAACAGGTAAAAATCATAATGATACAACGCATTTTTCTCTATAGAACTGAATTCTTGTACCATCGCTATATAATGAAGATATAGTATTAGCTCAAAATATCTTGTACCATAAATGCAGAATAAAAAAACGACATTATACCATAAAGTGCAGTATCACTATGTGATACTGCACTTTATGGAGGAAACAATCCATAATCCTATATTTTTCACTGAATAATTCGAGTTTTTTCGTGTTTGCCGACAACATTAAATAAAACTACCGCCAAAATACTATAAAGTTACCGACATTATAATATAAAACAAACACTAGTGGTCAAACAAACCCATAGAATATATTTATTTCATGGACTCGGATAGCTCTGTGAAAATAACCCCCAGCGCATATGCGCCAGCATCCGGGTAGCCCAGACTGCGATCACCTACAGCACCCGCGCGGCCCATGCGTGCCACAATGTCTTCGGTTTTCTTCGCACCTTCTACTGCCGCTTCGGCACCTTTGGCAAACGCTGTTTTGAAGTCGTCTCCGGACTTCGCACTTTGCGTCCAGGCATCGGCACAAGGAACGAGTGCGTCGATCAATGTTTTGTCACCTACAACGGCACCACGTCCGAAGGAACGCTCACCTGTCGATTGAATCCCTTGTACTGCCGCCTGCATCATATTAGCGAATTCGGCAACATTCAATTGCTGTTTGTCACCTACAGCTTTGCCCGCCGCCCGGAATGCCGAACCCCAGATCGGGCCGGATGCACCGCCGCAGTATTCCATAATGACCAGAGAGCATGCATCGAGGAATGAACCGATATTCGTTTTCTCTTCGTTCACGATATGGTTCCATTCGCGCTTAAGTTGTCTAAAGCCCTTCGCTACGCTCATGCCGAAGTCGCCGTCACCTGCATGGGAATCCAGTTCACAGAACGGGACTTCTTTCTTAATGATGATCTCACTCATCTTATCGATCAGGTAGACGATATTATCCAGGGTGAACTGATTGTTGTTGATTACCGCAGACGCTGCTGGGGTCTCCACTTCATAGGATACTGGAACATCTTCAGTCACGACGGCTTCCAACGCTTCGGAGTATTCCACTTGTGCTACTGGAGGGCCAGATACTTTGAACGCAGGTGTATCACTTTCCTTAAACAGCAACGTTTTCAGTTCATCGTCCAGTTTCAGGATCGTCACCGATGCGCCTGCCATATCAATGCTCGTCATGTAATTGCCAACAAACGTCGTGGCTATACCCAGACCTGAACGCTGTGCCAGCTCACGCTGAACTGAATTATTGAGCAGATACAGCTCCTGTAAAGGTGTCGCGCCAAAGCCATTGATAAGCACAGCAATCTCAGCGGATGCATCGCTGTCCAGCTTCATGTCTGCAAGCAGCGCTTCAACCATGCGGCCTGCGAGCTCATCCGCAGATACCCATTTCTCGCGGCGAATACCTGGCTCACCATGAATTCCTACACCGAATTCCATTTCATCTTCGGCAATTTCGAACGTCGGTGTGCCTTTGGCAGGCACGGTACAGGAAGTAAATCCAAATCCGATGCTCCGTACGTTCTGTGCTGCTTTCTCAGCAACGGATTTTACCTCTGCCAGACTGCGGCCTTCTTCAGCTGCGGCTCCAGCGATTTTGTGCACCAGTACGGTTCCGGCAACGCCACGGCGTCCAACCGTATACAGACTGTCTTGTACAGCAATGTCATCCTCAACCCGTACATATTGCACGTCAATGCCATCTTCCTCTGCAAGATGCGCCGCGTTCTTGAAGTTCATCATGTCGCCGCTGTAATTCTTGATGATTAGCAGCGTGCCCTTCTTGCTGGCTGTGGCCTTGATCGCCTGGTACACCTGAATCTGGGAAGGAGACGCGAACACATCTCCGCAGACGGCTGCATCCAGCATGCCTTTGCCCACATAACCTGCGTGAGCCGGTTCGTGACCGCTTCCGCCGCCGCTGATCAGGCTGACTTTGTCAGCTTGAATCTCTCTGCGTTTGATGACTTTATATTTTTTCAGGAATTCCAGCTCCGGGTGCGCGAGCGCAATCCCGTTGCACATTTCCATGACTACATTTTCAGCCTGATTGATGATTTTCTTCATGATTTCACCTCCCGGCGAGCTGCTTTGTAGTCCCGTCCCATACGGTCAGCCGCTGCAATGGCAGCAGCCACTTCAGGAACCGTAATCGGGAATGGCATAGCGTGAATGGATTCTTCCGGAATACAAGCGATCTCGGCCACTTTCAACAACTCTTCCTGACTAATGGTATCTACACCGATATCCGCCAAGCTTACAGGCAGTCCCACTGCGAGACAGAAGTCCATGACTTCATGCAGCTCTTCAGTTGGCGCATTTTCGAGTACGAGCTGCGCAATCGTACCGAAGCTTACTTTTTCACCGTGGAAGAAGTGATGTGTACCCTCCAGAACGGTCAAACCATTGTGGATCGCATGTGCTGCGGCCAGCCCGCCACTTTCAAATCCGAGACCAGACAACAGGATGTTTGTCTCAACGATGTTTTCCAGCGCTTGAGTCACGACGTTGCTGTCACTGGCTACTTTTGCTTTCAATCCGTCAGTCAGCAGCATTTCGTAGCACAGCTTCGCCAGTGCAAGTGCTGCATTCGTTCCTACAGCGGATGGGGTATATCCTTCACGTGAACCCATAGGCAAACTTGCATTCACACGAGAGTATGATTTTGCTGTAGCTCTTGCTTCGAAGTACGTAGATAGTGCGTCACCCATACCTGATACGAGAAACCGTGTTGGAGCGTTTGCGATAACCGTTGTATCCACAAGAACAACACTTGGGCTTTGTTTGAAATATGCATAGTCATCAAACGCACCTTCCGGCGTGTACAACACAGCAGAGTGACTTGTTGGTGCATCCGTTGCAGCGATGGTTGGGCAGATGATCAACGCCTCGCCTTCTGCAACACATTTGGCTGCATCAATCGCTTTACCGCCACCTAGACCGATGGTGCATGTACATCCTTTTTCCTTCGCAATGTCTTGCAGACGAGCGACTTCCTCGCGCGAACATTCTCCTCTAAAACCGCTTTCAACAAACGTTATATTGAATTTCTGTGCTGTTGCATCGAGCTTCCCTTTTACACGATTTACATCATCGGGATGCGCGATCAGCAAGGCGGATTCACCAAAGGATTTCACAAAGTAACCCAGGTTCAACAATTCATCTTCGCCTTGCACGTATTTCGTCGGACTGATAAATGCTTTTCTCATAATGATATATGCCTCCTATAGCGTCGTTAATATAGTGTTTAAAACATTCAATTTTAATGGCTCACAATTAATATAAATATATACCTTACATGTCAGGGTTACAGTGGACTTTGATAACAAATTATTATAATTTGCAATCGTAATTTTTTGCTTTTTAGTGGAATCATGGTATCTTATTGTCATGCGATGGTTGAATTTTGACCTTCCATCACTCTGTACCCGTTGTTATCTCATCTTAATATGTACAACTTGCTAACTTTTAACGACCAAAATCATTCATCAGGTTAGCTATGGAGGTTCTGCCCATGATTAAAGAATATCTGCATATCAATAAAATCCTTGATCTGAATAAATGGAAGCGTCTACAGGATTCCCTTGCCACCGTAACCAAGCTGGCCATTCTAACTGTTGATTATAAAGGCATTCCCGTAACCAGCCATAGCAGCTGTCAGTCCTTTTGCCAAAATGTTCGCAAAGATCCCGAACTGCTCCCCTACTGCCAGAAATGTGATTCTCGTGGGGGTCTGGAAGCCGTTCGATTGAATGAACCTTATGTCTACCTGTGTCATTTCAATATAGTCGACATCGCCATTCCAATTACGATTGATGGAAAATATATCGGTGCTGTAATGGCAGGACAAGTGAAGCTTGCTGACCCGGAGAAAGGGACAGATCTAGAACAGATCGTTACGTCGAAGAACGTGCCTATGCATGCTGCAAAGCTGGAGGAATTACGGGACGATTATGACCAGCTGCCTGTCATGACCTATGAAGAGGTTGTGAAAATTTCCAACATGCTATCTTTACTCTGTAACTACATTGTCGAGGAAGCACTCAATAAAAATTTGCTGGTGGAGATGTTCGAGAAAGCTTCGGGGAATCAAGAGTCTCTGAATCTGTCCACTATTCTGCCTGGATACTCTATCCGTAACATTGAGTCGATCAAAAAAGAAATGACCAATGCGATTGCGGATGCCTATCTTAAAAACAGTCCAAGTGATACAGAGAGCTCCAGCCCGGTGCTCCAACCTGCTTTTGAATATATTCATAGTCACAAGAGTGAGCAAGTCTCGCTTAAACAAATGGCCGATCTGTGCCACTTGAGTCCAAGTTATTTCAGCAGGCTGTTTGCCAAGGAAACGGGTGAAAACTTCACGACTTATATTGCTCGACTCAAAATCAAATGGGCCAAGCAATTGCTTGAAGTTACGGACATGCCCGTGTCACAGATCAGTGATGAACTGGGGTTCAATGAATCGGGGTATTTTATCAAAATATTCAAAAAATTCGAGGAGATTACGCCTGCCCTCTATCGCAAATACATGCAGGAACAATGAGCAACCACGGCATCGTTGCAAATGTTACAGACCGATTATATCGATGTCTATTATGCTCACCGTTATGATCATAACACTCCACTTGAAGAGGCATTTTTCTTTTTCCTGCAAAAAACGGCTGATCAGGGACTTTATCCACTGAACAGCCGTTCGTTTACAAATTCAAAGAGTCTTTCTTATAACGCGACACCGGTTACTCTCCATTCCAGAATCCCAGTGGAAGCCGGATTGCTCGCCTCCATCTGAAGCCGGATCTTCGTTGTGCTTACCGGATCAAATGTCGTCGTATTATACGTATCCGCACGTGTGCCCAGCCCCTTCGCGTTGCTTGCATCACGCCATACATTCCCGTCCCAGTATTGAATCTTGTACGAGCGAGGTACATCGATTCCGCCGTTATCCTTGAACCAGTAGACATCACTCTGCGATACCGTATAAGCGCGATCCAAATCATACTGTACCCATTGCGTACCCGTCTCCGGCCAGTTACCATACACCGCCTGACTTCGGTCATTGGAGTGCGCTGGGTCCAATCCGTCATTCAACGCAGTAATCGTTTCCCATGGGGAAACATACGATGTCGTCACGTTGGCGCTGACGGCAGCATTAACAGGTTGATTGGTTGACGGTGCAACCGGGAAACGTGCAGTATCCTTCTTCAACTGGCTCCACGTATAACGCAGCAACCATACGTCCCAATTTGTAATCGTCGATGAATTGCCCGCCCACATAATCGTCGGTAACGGGAAACCACCCGGCGGACGATCCTGCGCTTCGTAGAAATCAGGCATTCCGAACCCATGTCCAATCTCATGCTCGGTAATTTGGATTTCATTATTGTTCACAGTACTCAAAATGTAATCATCGGACACCCGCTGTCCCCAGTCTCCGCCTGCACCACCGCCGAAGTTGGACGTTCCCCACAAATACATGTCAAACCGCTTGTCCAAACCACCTGGATAGACATAGTTCGGATTGGTGAAGTGTTCAAATCGTGACAATTCGCTCGGAGCGTACGGCAAAGTCGCCGGGATTCTTGGGTCTGTTTTGCTCAGTTCATCCACTGTTGTTGTGGTGTAGACCTTTTCACTGGACTGCTTGTCCAAAATTTGTGCCGGATTGGCTACAGCCCAACCCACAACCTTAACCGCAATATCTCCATATGGCCAGCCATCATACCCTTTAAGATGCTTCGTCCAGTTATTCATTTGCCGCCCAAGCATCTTCTCAATATCCTTCCGCTGCTGCAGTGTAAGGTTTTTGGTCGATTGCCAGCGCACTACGTAGTTGATCGTTCCTTTCCCGGCAAAAATCTGATCATAGATCAGGTTCTTCCGGTTCACCGAACCTTCCTTGATCATGCGATTGGTATACACCCACTCAATAGATGATCTCAATTCCGAAGGCATGTCCGACAATACGGCGTTGATCGATACACCAGAATCAGCTGCAGCCGCTACGGATGTACCTGGAACCCAGACAGCACTTCCTCCCAGTACGGTTGCAGATAAAGCGAGTGACATCACAGCTAACGTAAATTTTTGACGTGAAAACATGATATTCATCCTTTCTCTCCCTAAAATGAAGTTGAAATCAATAAACGGTATAGTTTCGCTCCTTTATTTCTAATGGAATATATTACCTTTTTATATTTTACATGGTAAAGAAAATATTGGAATAATCCTGCATACCTGTTTTCTCTACAGGTTCATGCATCCGTTCATCCTATTTTCGAGATAGAAGCCGGACTTTGGACTAATGACAAGTGCCCATTCATGCAGGAGTGCCCTTTTAAAAACATAAAAAAAGCCCTATCCAACAAACGGATAGAGCAACTATACATATCGATTTGGTCAGCTTCTTTTATTTCACATGTTTCCGCATCTCTTCATCCAGCCATTCCAGCGCAGAACGCAGCTTGTCCTTGGGAACACCTTCATAACGATCACCTGCGGAGAATTCAAAAGCGCAGCTGTGACCGCTTGTCTCTTGCAGATACGACGTGATCCCAATACCGAATTGCTGAGCCATGGATGCCAGGATACGCTCCACCTCGGCTTGGGCCAACGGAATATGTACGTGAAACATATTGGAGACAGGCACTTCTGGCAACGTATGTATACCGTCACACGCATTTAACAAGGAGGCCAGTTCCTTGGCCTGCTCATAATAAAGCTCCATTTTGCCAATCCGTTCATTGAAATAATACTGAGAACTAAGGATGTACGGATACAACCCGATCAGATCGCCGCCGTGACGACGTTTCCATACCTTGGATTCTTGCATAACATCCGTATCCCCTGCCAAAATAGCACCCGCAATCCCACCAATGCCTTTGTAAAAAGACACGTAGACACTATCAAACAGACTGCAAATCTCAGCTGGTGTCTTCTGATAATAGGGAGTGATCTCAAACAGGCGTGCCCCGTCCAAATGAAGCTTGATCCCGCGTTCACGGCAATAGGACGAGATCGCCTCCAATTCTTCATACGCAGGCAATTGTCCACCAATCTCGCGTTGCGGCAGTTCAAGCAGCAGGCAGGCAACGTCCTGATCGATCCCCTCTACATCTTCCAATCGAATCAGTCGATCCTTGTCTGCCAGCAAAATGGTTTCAATCTGATGCAGTTCCTTCAGTCCGTCTTCCTCATGGATTTCCAGGTGAGATAAAGGGTGGTAAGCTACCCGCTTGATGCCTTTGCGGTCACACCAGATACGTAAAGCAATTTGCTGTGCCATCGTACCACTGGGGAAAAACACAGCCGATTCCTTGCCCAGAACGTCAGCCATCTGCTGCTGGAATTGATCAATGATTTTACCGTTGCCATAATGATCACTATATTGTTCCCCATCCACATGCGCCAGCACTTCCTGAAGCACTTTGACTTTACGGCTGCCATGGCCGCCTATAATAAACTCCGCCTGATCAAATGCTTCCGCTAACGTTAGCTCTGTATCCTTCAAGGTTATTCACTCCTTTTATTGTTCTGGTCCTTGTTTCGTCATCATCTGCACCAATGCACCCAGTGCTCCGGATCGATGCTCACTCCGGGAATGCACGAATCCTACTTCCAACCTGCGATACGGATCAGGCAAAGATAAGACTGCAACCTCACCTCTTCGTTCTGCTTTCGTAACCGAGGAACGTGGAAGCAATGATACACCCAACCCGACAGATACGCCGTTCAAAATAGTATCCAGTGTTCCGTATTCCGTGACATTGAGGGTGTGCACGCCTTGATCTTTCAAAAAGGCTTCTGCCTGTTCGCGATGAGTACAGCCTACTTCAAAAAACAACATGGGTTTGCACAATAAATCATGCATTTTATGGGTCCCGGGTTCGGCAATCAGCACCAATTCTTCGTCGTACACTTTCATATAGTTCAGCTCAGGGTGGTCGACCGGGCCATATATTAAAGCCCCATGCAGCTCATGTTGAATGACCTTCTGATTGAGTTCATGTGTACCCCCTGTAATTAACGAATGCTGAACCTCGGGATAACATAAACGGTATTCAGCGAGCAGCGGCGTCAGATAACTGGAGACTGCGGTCTCAATCGCACCAACACGAAGCATACCTGAAGGTGGATTTCCGATCTGCGTTGCCTGCTCCGCTTCATATAACAAATGTAATATTTTATCCGCATATCCAAGCAAATTCTCACCCGCCGGTGTGAGCGACATGCCTCGATTGGAACGATGAAACAGTGGCACTTGCAGCTGTTCTTCCAGCTGTTTGATTCGCGTTGTTACATTGGATTGCACATAATTCAGCGCTAATGCGGCTTTGCTGATACTGCCTTCACGGGCAACCGCCTGAAATATTTTTAAATCTCCTGCATCCATGCCCCTGGTCACCTTCTTGTTATCTATGATCTGAATTGATACTGACATTCATTTTTGTTCATTTTACGTGAATCTGCCCTATCTGTACAATGAGGCTCAATAGTGAAGTATTTATATAGACAGGGAGGAATTATGAAAATGAAAGCTATAATACATTCAGGCCAAAGCGGCCTTGGAGGTCTTCAATATACAAATTCAACATCTCGGTCACCCGGAGCAGGTGAAGTACAGATCCAACTGAAATCCGCTGGAATCAATCATCGAGATCTGTTCATCATGGCAGGACGTACCTCACAGGACACACCTCTCATTCTTGGTTCAGATGGAGCAGGTGTAATCGTAGAGATTGGAGAAGGTGTAGACGGATTATCTGTAGGTGATGAGGTCATCATCCACCCTACTCTCGGTTGGGAGCATGCAGCTGACATACCTATCGTGCCCGATATTATAGGGGGACCTGCGGATGGAACGCTCGCACAATATATGACGCTCCCTGCCAGAAATGCCTTGCCCAAACCCGCTCATCTCTCATGGACGGAAGCAGGCGTGTTGTCCCTTTCGGCATTGACTGCATATCGCGCACTATTCACTCGTGGCGCACTTAAGCAGGGTGAACATATCCTCATTCCCGGCATCGGTGGAGGTGTAGCGACCTATGCCCTGCTCATGGCTGTAGCTGCTGGTGCCAAGGTAACCGTCACCTCCAGAAGTGAAGCCAAAAGAAAAGAGGCCTTGCGTCTGGGCGCTAACCGTGCATTGGATAGCCATACAGACTGGAATTCGCATAACGGTCTGGAACCTGTTGACATGATCTTGGATAGCATAGGACAAACCATGTTCCCAAAATATTTTGATATAATCAGACCAGGTGGACGTATCGTGATGTACGGTGCAAGCTCGGGAGATGATCTGAATATTCCGATCCGCTCGATCTTTTTCCCGCAAGTTAGCCTGCTTGGAACTTCCATGGGAAGCCGTGAAGAGTTTGTCCAGATGCTGCAATGGGTGGAACGGCATGATATACATCCTGTAATCGATGGCACATATCTGTTGCAGGATACAGCACAAGCATTCGAACGCATGGAAAAGGGCAAGCAGTTTGGCAATCTTGCTATACTCGTGGAGTGACATCTGATTTTAGATGGACCTTCATTAATGGGTAAAAATCATTTTCGATAATGGGGTGAATCCATCTGACCCGTCTCGCTAAACGTACAGCCATTGTTCTTGTTGCTATTATGCTTTTGGCCCAAATTCCGATGTTGAAAGAGACCTTTTCCAGAGGGGTAACAACATTATATGTGAACATAAAGTACCCCGAACACTCCTTTCAATACAGGGATTTCATCTATGAATCTCATTTTGGTAGCTATATCATTTCTTATGCTGATCAAGACGGAAAACCCATGAGCCTGACGCTAGAACCGAAATGGTTGCCTGTACTCGTTACGTATGATCCATTGGATCAGCCCATGAAAGACTAGTTTGTTCACTCTATGATTCATTTAGGAGGTATGAATATGTCCAACCATGTGCATTTAATCGATTTGGTTCGCAAGCTGATGAATGCCGAAGGAACCGAGGATGAACTGGATGACATGCTAAACGAGTTAGAGCAAGAGCTGCCTTATACGGAGATCAGTAATCTGATTTTCTGGGATGATCGGGACTTGACACCCGAACAGATCGTGGAGGAGGCCCTGGCTGCTCGTCCAATCATTCTTCCGCCCCAGCCCTAACAAACTTCAGGAGGTGAATGATCGGATATGTCTGATATGAATTATAACGACAACGACAACAACAAAAATAAACAGCCCGATTTTGCCGCAGTCCGTGGAGAAGAAAAACTGCAGGCACTTCGTGATCTGATTGAGCTAACGGATAACCACCTTATTCACCAAGTCCTCGCTATTGGCTTGGATTCACACGAAGAAGATCTGGTACGTATAGAAGCTTGGCGTGCTCTTGGTATGGCAGGCTCCTCTGCTCTTCTGGATGAGATCCTTCATGCTGCCGCGCAACTTGTTCGCGATTCGGAAGAAGATGAGGATGTACAGAACTACGTCTTACAAACTCTCGCGTTATTGCCCATTACAGAAGCCGAGATCCAATTGGCTCAGGAGGTTCTGGAGGGGGATGCGTATATTTTGGTCAAATGGGCTGCCTTTGCTATTCTTGTTGCACATCAACATGTTTCTGGTGCCAGGTCCGCATTAGAGTCACTTCAATACCATCCCGATTTTGGCGCATCTGCGAGACGGGAACTTCATCCGAATTAAGGAAGTGATATTCAATGAGTAAGCAGGACGAACCTTCCCGAAATAAACATGAGCCTAACAAGAACCCTGCTCAGTCCAGTGAAGAATCGGGAGAAAACGCTACACGACCGATTCACCTTACCCAAGGCGAGATCAATGCATTACAGAAGGCCCTTCTCTATCTCAAGTTTGAATGTGAAGAGAACGATTCCCTGTTATACGCGGGCAGCCCCTTGTTGAACAGCGTGCTGGAAAAGGTGCTTAAGGTCAGTGCATTCAGAGAGTTCGCCAAAGACTTTCACTCCCGTCCCAATGCATATGCAGAGACATTTATGCGCAACAAGTTAGAGCGTTCCTACGCAGAAGAATTTGCCCCACGTGAACGTACAGAAGAGCAGAAGGCAGAAATTCTCAGGTGCTGCATGTTTCCTTATCCCGTTAAATAAAAATCCTCGATACTCATTTTCTGAGTATCGAGGATTTTTTATATCTGGTGCTATCGAAACACTTTACATGTAAAACCATACACACTTGGTTTTACCCACAATCTACGGTGTATGTGTACTCACATACTGCAACGTTCCTTTAGGAAACCCATTCCATTCACCTGTCAATGAAAATTGTTGTGAACCCGTGTAAATTCCACGTTTGCGAATAAATGTCCCGCCAGCAGGCATAAATTGATCATGCGAAGATGGGTCGCCCAAAACGTCCACAGTTCGTCCATCTTTTTTGAGAACTAATGCAACGACATTATACTCATCCGGATTATATAATTCCAGTTCATCATTGTAGTATGAGGCTGGAGTGATATCGAAAAAGTCGTAAAAAATAGTATTAATGTTTATATAAGGCATACCTGGATTAACATCGAGTACATTTTTCGTCGTCACTTTCATTGTTGACGTCTTTTTCATCCATTGATGTACTTCTAACTGATACCCAGTTGCTTTATGTGACGGGTCTCCATCACCTGTGTAATAAAGTTGGACGACACTACGCCCATCTCCCGCATCCATATACTGGGAGAAAAATAATTCCGGTGAACCTTGTGCTAGCGAGTTCACTTGCACTACCACCGCTCTACCATCATTCCCGATAATCCAGAATAACAACGGAGATACAGTTAAAGGAATTTGCGTCCCATTGACCGTATTCGGTCCTGCAAACGTCGAATCTGGCGTACCGCTGTATACCTTGAAACTCGTCTGTCCCGGGAACGCATTCGAAGTTGGATAAGTTAGAGCATCCTTTACCCCTGACTTCGTATTGATCTGCATCACCCCGCCATTCACCAGTGAAGCCGTACGAACATTAAAGGTGTAATCGACCTCTCCACCTTTTCCATCCTTCGCAGTTATAGTTAAAGGAGCAACTGTATTCCCTGTTCCCGGTTTCAATGTTAACAGGCTTCCATTAATGCTTGCACTAACTGCTTCGTCCAAGCTGCTGCTGACGGTATACTGCAACGTATCTCCATCAGGATCACTGAACAATTGACTCAGATCAAACGTACGATCATTCGTTACCGTTGGCGTTAACACTTGTTCGTAAATGCTGCTTACAACCTCTGGCGCCACGTTCGGACTGGCAGGCTCCCCTGCAACGGTCACACCAAACGACATCTGTTCTGTTCGTCCTGCCAAATCATAAACCGTCAGCGTCACCGTTGTTTGTCCTTCTGCTACTGGAGTGACCGAAATCTGTGGGCCATTGGTTAAGACCGCTGCAATATTGACGTCTGCAGAAGAAGCATCAACCGTTAATGTGTTCATGTCAAAATTCAACAGATACGGAGTAAGGTCTATATCCAAAGTAGACCAAGGCCATGTTACCGTTTGATCCGGGATCGAACCGATACTTCCTGATTCTAAGACCTCTATGTCAATAGAGGCTGTTGCCTCTTTGCCATATATATCTTTTGCTATAATATCAGCTTGAAATTTGCCAACTTGCTTGGGATGAATAATCAGCTTGTTATCTTGAATATTCACCTCTGCAATGAGGAGATTATTGAAGTCAAGTGGCGTTTGAAACTCTAACACATCCCCATCTGGATCACTAAAATATTGTGAGAGATCAATGACAGTATCTTCCTTACCCAGAAACAACGTTTGAGCAGGTAGGTTACTCGTAAGAACTGGAGAAGCATTAGGCTTAGGATTAACCCTTACTTGAAATGCAGTTGAAATGAAACCGCCCCTACCATCGTCTACCAAAAAGTGAATGGTATATTCTCCAAATTTCAAAGCAGTAAAATTCAGCACTCCGGAAATTTCTTCTACTATCAATCCGTCCGGATCAGATGAACTGGCGCTGAATGTAAGTGGGTCACCGTCTGGATCAGTATATAGCTCGTTCAGTTTCACTACAGGGATGTCATCCCCCAGATATACGTCTATTTTTGGTGGAGCCTCCCCCACAGGCACACGGTTGAGTGGCGGAAGAACAACAACCCTCATGTCGAGTTCTGTAACACCCGTACTGCCATCATCTGCGATTTGCCCATCATCCACTTTGATTTTAAGAACAACCTCTCCAGCCTTTTTAGGCGTTAACCTCAATACAGACTGCCCATATTCCGATTTCACGATCTCCGTATCCACGATTTCCGGGGCACTATTCGTTACACTGTAAAGCAACTCCGATTCATATTTCTCATCATCCATAACATAGACCATGAGATCCACATCCTTGTTGCCTGACTCTGCTATTAACTCTTGATCAGGAATAGGCGATGCGAGCGGAGGGGCATTCACATTGACTTCAAATGTGGATCTCAACCTTTTGCCACGACCATCATTTGAGGACACCGTTACTGTGGCTGTACCATGTTCCAATGGTATAACTTCGAGATTTGATCCACTAAGCACAACCTTAGCTACTGAGGATTTGGACGAAGCAACCGTATACGTTATTGGATCACCATCCGGATCAGTCACATAGTTGTTCAGGTTTAGCGATGTACCCTGACCATTTGCTGTAAACTTGCGGTTTTCAAATGGCTTCAGCAGTTCAGGTGACCGATTGGCAACAACAGGAGTCGTTTCGCTTCCTCCCGTTCCTCCTGACGAAGGAGATGCCACATTCGAAGTTACTGTTCCTGTGTTTCCACTTACGGCCGAAGATGGCACTCCGGCTGCCAAGGAAACCTCGGCAACCTTAATATTTCCTGTTAGATTAACCTGTGCTGCTGCATTATTCACCTGAAGTTGTTGAATGGTGCCCACTGCATTAAGATTAACTGCCCCAACCCCATCTGCCGTTAATTGTCGCAAGTTGACATTACCGTTAAGTTGCAGAGGCTGTGACGTATTCAACTTGACCGTATCGACGCTTCCCTGCAATTCCACCTTACTTGCGCCATTTACAATATTCAACAAAGACAGCTCAGCCGTATCTGCAATTTTAAGCGCACTGTCGGATTCAATGCTAACCTCTTGAGCATGGGTACTTCCCGAGAGCACCATATGCACATCACTTTTGTCTACATTCACATTATTTAGAACAGCGTTCTCGAACACAACGGTATTGCTGTCGCCACCCTGAACTAAGACAGGCTGTTCCACATTTATATTTTTGGCATAAAAGTCATGCTCCATCTCCGGGGCTATCGTCAGTTTCCCCTTGATCTTAAGCTCTTGTACCGAGATGAAGTCTGCCTTAATCGTCAAATCTCCATTCAGTGTGGTTTCCCCAGCATTCAATAACAGATTACGGGTGAATTCCGCCTCTCCTGTCTGTGCTGCTTCTCCGCCTTTTCTAATTTCCAAGGTCTTAATATCGGTAATCATATGATTTCGGCTCATGAACTGTATTCCTGCCTGATTAAGCACAGCCTTGTTACGATCATTCAGAAGACCCGCTACTTGTTCAGAGATCTGATAGACAACCCCGTTGATCTGAACTTGGCTTCCTTGGATGGACTGAACTACAGACAGGCGGGTTTCTGGGAAGATCGCTGACAACATCATGCCTATGGCTTCGCCTCGAACAAGTCCTTGTTTAACTTTATTCTCTCCCTGATATTCACTTAAAAGATTAGCCTTCTCAGCAGCTTGGATATAAGGAGCCGCCCACGCACTTGCCCCTTTCCATTCCGAAGGAAGCGACTCTACCTGATCACCTTGTTTAGCATAAGCCGTTGCTCTGACCAAAACGGTGATTAATTCCTGCCCAGTAATCTCTGCCCCTGGATGGAAATAACCTTTGGCATCTCCTTGTAAAAGACCAGCCTTCTTCACCGCTTGAATGGAAGGTGCTGACCAGCTAGCTGACTTCACATCTGCAAATGGTGCTGAAGCTTTTTTACTTGTTGTTAATCCAAGGGCCTGTGCAAGAACAACCGCCAGTTCCTGACGAGTGATCGGATCAGCTGCCCTAAGGTTACCGTCCGGTTCTCCTTTAATGATACCCATAGTTACAGCCTTATCCATTGAATCATTTAATTGATTTGTAGCATTATAGGCTGAAGATATGTTAGATGAGGTTAACATCCGATCTGCTGAATCCCGACTCTGTGCAGCAACTGGAACAGCATTACTTAGAAGCAATGCAATTATGGCTAATTGTGCTGTTCTTTTCATTTTTCGCATCATTATTCTCCTTCTGTATCTGGTGTTAAGTTAACGAAATCAAGGAGTGATTAAAGAATCAAACTTGCCCAAGTTACCATAATTGTTTTCTCCAATATTGCTCCATTCGGATGGCTCATAAGAAACTTTGTCACCTTGAACGGTATCCCATTTTCTTGTCAAAGATTGAGCCGGTACAATAACTGCCGTATCCATGACTTCCCCTTTGTAATAAAGCGTTAGTGTTACCGGTTCCTGTTTTTCAACCAGATCCAAAATCAAATAATAATAATCTTCATCTGTAAATCCACTAAACTCTTCTGCGAGAACCAACGTACTATTTGATGGAATTATTGTGCCTGAGTCCAGCGTAATAGGAGTACTGGAATCACTGCGTACAATCGTGATATCTCCTGCATTAAGCGGTTTGGATGTAGGGTTATACAGCTCAATTGCCTGATTGGAATCCTCACCCCAGACTACCTCGGAAATAAATAATCCCTTTCCTGCATCCGGATCTTCCACGTTAACCGTAAATGTGGTCTCAGCTTCTTCACCACGGGGATCGGTTGCTTTGACCGTAACCGTAGCTGAACCCATAACGTTCTTGAATTGCAAAGTCAACGTTTCTCCTTGCACACTTGTATCTACTACATTCGCATCTGAAGATTCTGCCGTGTAAGATAGACTGTCTCCATCTGAATCCTCGAACACTCCAGCCAGGTTAACCGTATCGCTTACCTTTCCCAAAGTTACCTCCAACTTGGAAATCTGCCTTACTGCCGTGGGCTTATGATTAACAGCTACAGGCGCTTTGACCTTAACATTAAACCTGTTCTCCACTTCCGCTCCATTACTGTCCTTGGCGGTTACCGTGATTTCAGCATTACCCAGAGAATAGATGTTCAGAGTCATCATACTTCCTGTAATATCAGCATCCGCAACGTGGTTATCGGATGAAGTTACAACGAAAGTCAGTTCATCTCCGTCCGGGTCTGAGAAAATAGTTTTCAAGTCTATCGGATCATTTGAAGCTCCCATTTCAACTTCAACCATTTGCAATGGTTCAACCACTTCAGGAGCATGGTTTATGGGCGGCAATATGATTGGCGGGATTACAATGGGTGGAATTGGTGGGATCGGCGGTGGAATGAAAAAAGGATGAACAACATAGAGGAAAGAGGTTGTTTTACTTCCTCCTTTGCCATCTTTAACTTTCACCGTTACCTGTGTATTACCTACAGCAATGGGCTGTATTTTTAATTTGGAACCCTGAATGTCAGCAGAAGCGATACTTTGGTCTATTTCTGAAACTTCATAGCTTAATTCATCTTCATCCGCATCCGTAAATATAGTGCTCAGATCGATCTCTTGTGCACCATCTCCTAAAAATACGCTCTTGTCGGGTATGTTCGATTGAACAACAGGCGGTTGATTCTCGGGAGACGGAGGTACAATGACAACAGGCGGTCTTGGTTCAGGCGTTGGTGTTGATGGTCCTGAAGTGCCTCCTGAACCTGTATTAGAGTTGCTAGTCCCCGTATCACTGGAGGATGCCGTTACAGGAGGTGTAATATGGATGATCTGTGTTAATGCCCCTCCTTTCGGAAGAATAACCTTGTCTGTTTTTACACTCTCAGGCAATTGAATAACAGACTTCGCATCTTTCAGTACAATCTGTTTCCACTTCCCACTTCCCTGAACAATAACTTTGTCAGTGGTATCCAGGGCAACTTCGTCGATGTCCCCTTCGATTGTCACTACACTAACACCAGGTTTTAAGACAACTTGCGACAATGTATCGGCTTTTAAAACAACATGATCTGCCGAGACAGAAATTACACCTTGGTAGGCTGATTCTTTCATATTCAATGTCACGGGATCTTTAACCGTACCTGCTTGGACAATCTGAATTGCTGACAAGGATGACAGATTACGTGTACGTGCATCATAGGTGATCACAGCATTCTGTAATGCCTCTTTGTTCTTTTCATTCAGAATGCTTTGCAGTTCCTTACCAATTACAAACGGACGTCCATCGATATATGCAATATCTCCATCCAACTCAGTCAATGAAGCTGTTTGCTCACCCGTCTGGAAGACATCGACCAAAATCTTTGCAATATCTTGCCTTTCCACCAAAGCCTTGGATTCAAATCTTCCATCAATAGATTCCAATAATCCCATCTTCAATGCAGTATTTACCTGTTCTTTAGCCCATCCACTCACCATGGATTCATCTGAAACCGTCTGCTGCTGGCCACTCTTGATTCCTTGTGTTCCTGTGACTCTTACCAAAATGGAAGCCAGTTCCTCCCGGCGAATTGGATCGTTGGCACGGAAATTACCAGATGCATCTCCAGTCATCCAGCCTGCCTGCCGAATAGCTTCAATATAGGGAGCGGCCCAGTCCAAATTATTTCGTACCGTTTGCGATGGTTCTTCAATCGTTAGATGGGATGCTTTAACCAGTAATACGGCCATCTCTCTCCGGGTTAAATACTGACGTGGATGAAATGATCCATCTGGATAACCCGAAATTAGTCCTTGTTTTACCGCTTCCTGAACCGCTTGCAGAGAAGTGGAACGGATATCGGTTTGATCTGTGAAAACCGATGATATATGATTTACTGCTCCTCCCGTTTGATCGGCTGCGTTGACGATCTGATTTCCCCACAGCACGCCTACTACAATTGAAGTCAGCAGTATTTTTTTCCAATCTTGATTCATGCTTGTTCCTCCCCAAAAAAACTCGTACTCGGCACATAGCTTATCAAGATTTTCTGAACAAATTCTGAACAAAATGACTACCATATTATCCAATTAAAAGGTGCTTATTAAGAACGCCTATACCCTCACTTCCGTTAACATAAGGCCATGATGTTACATACAAAAAAAGGTTGTCAATCAAAATGAACTTAATGCATAAAAAGTTGCAAAAATAGATAAATAATATCCACTTATATAATATGCATTCATGTAAAATCCTCTTTATGCTTTCTTACATTCTTTTTCTGAAATCACGTGTATCTATCTCAAAATTCGTTATAATGAAAAGAACTTGGTGAGATTTGTAAGTTTATGCAATCAATCAACTTGGTTATTGGAGGCGAATTATGGAAACGGAAGGTTTACGGAACGTGGAACTGCTTGCTCTGAAGAAACACAAGATTTACAAACAAAGCTTAATCAGGTACCTTGCACGCTCCATGCTCGCCAGCATGTTTATCGGGTTTGGCGTCATCGTGGCGTTCAAGACGGGTAACTTCTTTTATATGGAGGATTCCCCTTTTACATACCCTATGGCTGCCCTCACGTTCGGCGCGGCAATTATTCTGATCGCCTATGGTGGCGGTGATCTGTTCACCGGAAATACGTTCTACTACACGTATGCTGCATTACGCAAAAAACTGAAATGGTTCGAAGTGGTCAAGTTGTGGATCGCCAGTTACAGCGGGAATCTGATGGGTGCTGCGGTATTCGCCCTGTTAATCTATCTGACGGGACTGTTCGATTCATCTCAAGTGAACGGTTTTCTGCTGAGTGTCGTAGAGCATAAGATGGAGGCTCCGGCCATGCAGCTCTTTTTTCGGGGTATTTTGTGTAACTGGCTCGTATGTCTGGCGTTCTTTGTGCCGATGTTCATGAAGGAGAATGGAGCCAAGATGTTCGCCATGATGCTCTTTGTCTTCTGCTTTTTCATCTCGGGATATGAGCACAGCGTCGCCAATATGTGTACGTTCGCAATTGCACTGGTACTGAATCATCCGGGGACCATCTCATTGGGCGGGGTGATCCACAACCTGGTTCCGGTAACGCTCGGCAATCTGGTGGGCGGTGTGCTGCTGATGGGCTTTATGTACTATGCCGTGAACAAACCGTTTCTGGACGAAGAGACACACTAATCTTGGAAAAAAAAATCCCCTCCCGGCCCGGTCTATCGACCTCGGCTAACCGGTAAGGGAAATCTGAAACACCCCCGCAACCCTTCCATCTTGCGATGAAGGTTGCGGGGGTGTTTGTTTACGAGCTAGCTCCCTCCTAATCTGCCTTGATCTCCAGATGAAGCAGCGGAAACGGATTACCCGAACCATCCAATTCGGAACGACCTATTTGTACAAATCCCATCTTCTCATAGAAACGGGCTGCCCCGGTATTCTGTTCATTAACATCCACTTTGAGGTGAAGGCCTTTGAGGTGAAGGGTGTGGTTAATCAGAAGACGTCCCAGACCCTGTCCATGCTGACTGACATCTACAAACAACATCTCGATAAAGTTATCATCCAAACCAATAAAACCAACGGGTTCATTGTCAGCATTCAATGCTTCCCAAACCTCGACTTGCCTTTGCTGCAACACATCGCTCACTACTTTTTTATAGAATTGGATATGATGCTCTTCCAAAAACGTATGTGTCGCCCGAACAGCTCTCTCCCAAATCTCGACCAACTTGTCATGATCCTGTTCCCGATATGAAACGATTAACATGTCCAACATATTCTCCTTTTTAGTAAACGGTTATGTACCATCCGACCCTCAGATCGGACTTGGTTATTATATTAAATTTTAGATGACTCTACGTTAACATATATTTTACCATGCCCAACAATCAATCTGTACCCATGTTTACCATTCTTGAGTTAACTTTTCGCAGTTGTTTGCGGATTCCAGCGGAACGTTGCTACCGATTGGTAAGGCAAGGTATATCGAAACGAATGTCCGTCTAAGACAACGCTAAAAGAGACTTCTGCGTTGTCCGTGTTCGCTGCAATCAGCACCATAGTTCCATCTGGATTGCGAAAGGCGACGTTCTCAACCTTCCCCTGTTCTTGCGTAGATTCCACCCTTACAGCGCCTGGACGAACATACCTGCTGATGTGCCCAAGCGCATAATACTCCACATTTCTAATGATTTCACCGCTCACCGGATCAATCGTCACCACTCCTCTGCAGTTTCCACAACCCCCATTCGTAGGTCCCCCTTGGGGATCTAATGCGATGTTCCAGAGCAGTACATTCTTCGCCCAGTTACGCGGGCCACCAATCATGAGGTTGGACATCTGCCAGCTTAAATTCACACCAAAATCGGGACTCCATTCCCCGCCGCTGCATTCAGTAAAATAAACATGTTTGTCTGGAAAGCGGTCATGCACTTCCAACATGGCGGACGGATCACCCGCATAACAATGGAAGGCCGATCCATCGATATATGCAGC
Organism: Paenibacillus sp. JNUCC-31; assembly: GCF_014844075.1. Classification (NCBI taxonomy): domain Bacteria; kingdom Bacillati; phylum Bacillota; class Bacilli; order Caryophanales; family Paenibacillaceae; genus Paenibacillus; species Paenibacillus sp. JNUCC31. Next base: position 4,460,354 of record NZ_CP062165.1, on the reverse strand, counting down.
AGCCTGCTCATCTTCAAGCACCTTGCTTGTGTATTCGACCGCCTGATCCCAGTTATGGTCATACGCGATGATTCGCGTGTCCAGTCCTGCATCTTTGAGAGCCGGACCAAGATAATCACGAATAAACATCGCCTGTTCCTCAGCGCCCATACTCATGCTTGGATAGTCAGCTGTAGTAAACTCCGGTTCATTCTGCAACGTTATCCCGTAGATGGGTATGCCTTTCGCATGATAAGCTTCAATATACTTCATAAAATATCGCGCATAAGCTTCATACACCCGGGGGTCGTTGTAATCCAGATACCAGCCGTTCGTGGTCTTCTCCCCATATTTCATCCAGGCCGGGGCCGTCCATGGTGTGCCCAACACTTTCAGGTCCGACTTTAATCGAGCTACCTGCTCCAAGATCTTCACGACTTCCTGATCCTTATCAATCGAAAAATGTTCCATGTTGTAATCCGTGCCTGACGCGATATCATCATAGGTATAACTTGATGCCTGACCTGATTCATCCACCGAATAATCCGAGGCACCAATCGTATGACGCACCATATCCATGTCCAGTCCTTCAGTCGTAAACAGTTCCTTCAGCAGTTGTTCTTGCTGTTCCTCTGGGAGCTGGTTGATCAGATGTGCCGACGAACCCGTCATAGCTGCGCCAAATCCATCCATGGTCTGATAGGTCCTCTCCGGGTCAATTCGTATGGTGAACTCCAACCGGGAATGTTCCGCCTGCTGTGATGCGGAATCAACGGAGCTGGTGCCAGCATCGTGGTTATCTGCTATAGGGATCGCTGGTTGCGGTTCCTGCAAATGTTGCTGATCTCCCGTCGTTAGCCAAACTTCAGCCTCTGCATGCTTGTCCTCTACTGGCGGTGGAACAGGTGAATCGCTTCGGTTGATGATAAGCCCGATTCCTACGGCGACACAACAAACAGCGATTGATAGGATGATCCATCGTTTGGGATGCTCTCGCCAGCCTATGTTCATCACTCATCACTCCCTTCCCACGTTGATTGGAAAAAGCCGCGGCCATTCGGCCACGACTCATTTATAACTTTTATTTACCAGACTTGCTTCCGATATTCACACTGCCTGTCAGGCGGATATCATCGGATGCACTGCCGACATAAACCTGTACTTTCCCCTTAGGCATCACCCATTTATGCGATGTTTCATCCCAATAGGACAGTGCACTGCGATCCAGTTGAATATTGACACGCTGCTGCTTGCCAGCCTTCAGATCGACCTTCGCCCAGCCAGCAAGCTGCTTCTCCGGTGTCTCCACCTTGGTTGGCAGATTGCCAACATAGACCTGTACCACTTCTGCACCGGTAACTTTACCGGTATTACGCAGGTTCAGGGATACTTCTACCGTTGCCTTATCACCTTTGCCTGTATTTTTCACATGCAGGTTACGGTAGTCAAAGTTCGTGTAAGACAATCCGTGTCCAAAAGCAAACGCCGGAGTCATGCCTTCTTTGTCATATCCTTTATACCCTACAAAGATACCCTCGGAGTAGTTGCCCACCCCATTCACACCCGGGAATTGTTCCGCAGTGGATACCGGGGTCTGTGAATCATCAGACGGGAACGTCACGGGCAGTTTGCCGGATGGATTCACATCACCAAATAGAACCCGTGCGACCGCGTTACCTTGTTCCTGACCTGCATACCAGGCTTGAACAATGGATGGCACTTCTTTTTGCCAAGAATCCATTTCCACGGCGCGACCACTCATTTGTACCACAATCGTTTTGGGATTGGCTGCCGCCACTTCGCGGATCAATTGCTCCTGGTTGTTCGGAAGTTCCAGATCGGAACGGTCTACATACCCTTCACTGTCATACGTACGTGTCACGACAACCGCGACATCCGATTTTTTGGCCAGATCAACTGCCTTTTGCATCTTGGCATCCACAGCATCTTCAGGTGCTTCCCAGCCGAAACGAACTTGGGCACCCATATCATGACTCGACTGTACCGGGAAATCGGTACGATATTCAATGCGAATGTTGTGGGACTTGCCTTCTTCTAACGTGATTTCTTTCTTGGTCGTGCTCAAATTTTCACCTTGATTGTCTACGAGCAGCTGATCATCCACGTACAATTTCGCAGAGCCCAGACTCGTCAGAGACAATTTGTATTCACCCGTTTTGGGAGCCGTAATGGAACCCGTCCAACGAGCGGACATTTTACTGTTGAATTTCGTTGGTGTCACCGGAAGCTTGGATGACTGGGCGTTGAACCCTTCATAGTTGTAAAATCCAAGATTCATGTTCACCTGGTTATCCGTGCGGACCAGTTCAGGATTGCCCTCCATGTCCTTGTTGGTCCAATATTCGGCATGCAGACCATACTCTGCTTTCTCCGTACCATAGTTCTGCTCGCTCTTCTCGGCATTTGCCGGAGACAGGAGTGTGGATGGAACAGCGGAAGGACCGTTAAATGCATCCCCTGCAGAGATCGGATCAGTTCCAGCTGCATATTTTACATCCACCCCGTTACCAGCACGGTTACGAATTCCTTGCAGTGGACTTACGGTATACGTCGGGTTAACCATACTGCTACCTCCACCAGCAGCAGATGCGTTATCTGCATCTGGTCCAATGACTGCAATGGACTTCACATTTTTGCTCGACAGTGGAAGCATGTTGTCGTTATTTTGCAAGAGAACCATGCTCTTTTCCGCAAACTCACGTGCTTTAGCGCCATCTGCCTTCGCATTGATTTGTGTATTTGTTACAGGGTTATCGAACAGCCCTTTCTCGAACATTTGAAGCAAAATCCGTCTGACCTTCTCATCAATGGTTTGTTCGCTGACTTCACCTTTGTTCACGGCTTCAAGCAGCTTGCTTCCCCATTTGCCATAAGGTTCACCCGGTGTTTCCAGATCGAGTCCCGCATTCGCGGATGCCGCTGTACTGAAGTTGGCACCGTAGTCACTCATGACGAACCCTTCGAAGCCAAACTGGTTCTTGAGGACATCCGTCAGCATCTTCTTGTTCTCACAAGCATATGTACCGTTCACCTGGTTAAACGAACACATCGCCGAACCCAGATTCGCTTTTTCCACCATCGCCTGGAACGGACGTGCATATACTTCCTGAATGGCACGTTCACTGGCTGTTGCATTGGTTGTGAAACGCTCCGTCTCCTGGTTATTCAGGATGTAGTGCTTTGCGGTAGCAATAACCGGATTGCTCTGAATCCCGTTCACATATGCCGCACCCATGCCGGATGCCAGCAAAGGATCTTCACCAAGGGATTCGAAGTTACGGGAACCCCAGGGGGTACGTGCGATATCCAGGCCAGGGCCCAGTACCACATTATGTGTTGTGTCATGGGCTTCCTGCCCGATAAGATCACCGTATTTCTTGGCAAGATCGGTGTCCCATGAAGCCGCGAGGGCAATTGGTGCGGGCAGTGCCGTGGACTTTTTGTCCTGAACATCCGGGTTCGCCACACGTACCCCAGCAGGTCCATCCGCCATCTGTAACGCTGGAATGCCGAGACGCTCCAGTCCATCATTATAGAAACCATAATAGTTATTTACTTTACCGGTAACGAATCCGACTTTCTCCTCCAGTGTCATCGCCTTGAGCAACAACGCGGTGCGTTCCTCCGCAGACAGGGATTTGTTCATCCATGGGCGATCAGCCCCGGATTCCGCTTCTGCGGCGAAGGCGTGCAACGGCATAGCCGCTACTGCCACGATGATTAACAGCATAAACCATCGTTTGAGGAAAATCAGATTGAGTCTTCTGTTCATGTTGTAAGTTCTCCTTCTCTCTTGATCATTTTTCTCGCATACACCTTGAATACATGTATACAAGGGAATACGTACTGGCTTAATCCCAGTCTTTCAAGCATTCAGGTCGTCTTGCACAGAGCTTCTGAAACTGCCACTTGCAAGCAAGACAGCAATTTCGTTTCCTAACGATAGCCGACCTGCTCGCAGATTACACCCCCTTAAATTTGGTAAAAAAGCGTTCCACACGTTTCTAGTTCTTTCGCATCACCCCCCTTCGAGTTCAAATAACAATACAAGAAAACGAATTATTTACATTTCCGTAACTATTGTTGAACAATTTCTTAACCTTTAAAAACAGTCAAATGGGCCCATATCTGTTCAACCAATTAATTCAATTAATTATCAGATTAAGGAATATTCCGCGATCCCCTGGGTTCAAAGTCTTTTTGAAACCGGAACTATTCCGGCCAATAAATAAATAGAAAATTAAAAAGCAACTGAGGTCCCCTTTAACAGGTTCTTCAGCTGCCTTTATGTTGGATTTTTCTTTACTTTTCCCTCCTCCAACGTGATTCCGTTCATTTCTCTCCACTGGTTACATTGGATTTCGGAATAACACGTAAAAAACCGCCCCAAACGGGGCGGCACAATCGGTTCCTATAGTTGAAGCTGTGCCAGAATTTGCGGGTCCTTGATTTTTTTATCTTCGGCAAGCAACATCACTTTTGACAAAATCTCAGCCGTTCTCGGATCTTCATCCAGGAATGGCAGGAAGATTCTGCCCCGATGCTGGCTGTGCACCGGCACGATGTGAAGTGCGCCCGTCGCCTGTTTGAACACATTGCCGCTGCCCAGATGAACGGCATACTCGCCCAGTTCACCATCAATTCGAGCATAATTTCCATCGAGACGTACGTTATCGACCTTCAACAGACGAAGCGACTCATTCACAATCACGTGACGCATCTCAATCGTGGTCAAGCTGGCTTCCGGATCTACGCCGCCAACATGGGCAACACTAACGACCAGATCGATGTCACGCATGACTTCCGAGAAGAAAACAGGAGGCACATCCTTCAACGCGACAGGTTTATACGTCTTCCGATCATAGAACTGCACCGTCTCCAGAGTAGGTGCTTCTGTATCTGCGGGCGAGAACCAGTCTGCCATGGCATAGAGATTGGCGATCAGATTATGCTCATAGCTAACCTTTTGCAGGCCTTCCTCATAACTGACTGTCCACTGGCGCCCTTTAAGCAGGGCAACTGATTTTTTCGGTTGAATCTGATAACCTGCATACCGACGGGATACGGTACCATTAGACAGCTCATCTTCATTCGGAAGATAGAGTTCACGGAACACCTGCTTGAATGGCTGCCGTTCCTGACGGTTGAACAGATCCCGTTGGAATTTGCCCCAGCTTCCACTCTGGAATAGATGCAATGGATGTGCAATCAGCAATGTATCCTGTTCCGCCAAGGTTTGAATCGAGCTATCTGTACCCGCCGAATCTGGAGCAATAAGACCACCAGAAGTTACATCGAAGCGTCCCAATTTGTCACCAGCCTGGAATACAAGGCTGCGAACCAGTGGACGAAGGATTGGATTCTGCATCAGATTGGAGATTTCCTCACGTGTGAAGAATGTTCCAGCCGTCATGGAACGCTCCAATTCCTGTCTTGCCCGGCGGTACTGATCCACCAGATCCGCCTTTAATTCTTTCAATTCGGTGATGTAACCATCTTTCTTGAACCGGGCAGGTACAGACTTAAGTGTCTTCCCTTTGCTCACGATGACCATTTCAGGCTGACCTTCTTCATCAATGACCAATTGGGCTGTGGTACTATCATCCAGTTCATGCGGCTCAAAATAGGATTTCATCTCATCCAGCTTGCGAGCTTCCATATCCCACATCAGCCGGGTAACATCAGCATATCCTGCATTACGGGCAAGGTTGCCGAGGGCAATCTGGGATACCAGTCCCTCGCTGGCTCGTCGCTGTGCGCCAAACTGCTTGCTCTGCATTAGAAACTTCTGTATGAAGTCGTACCGCTCACGCAGATCCTGTTCCCTTTCTTCCGTGAACGGAATCAGGCTGTAGGTCAACAAATGATCCTTATTGCGCTTCTCTTCCACGGATTCAAGCATATCTTCAAGTTTCAGCTTCCCAAGTGCTGCATCCGCGAACAGTTGTGATCTGCGGTGATTGGCTCCCCCGGAAATATACTTGGCACAATCGTACAACAGACTGAACCGTTCCTCACCGACGGCTTCATATGCCTCCTCAAACCAGGCGATATCAAATGCGCCTTCGTTAAAGTCCTGTGGCGAAATTGGAGAATAATGCGCCACAATAGTTTCTTTTTCAGCAGTGAAACGTTCATTAATGTGAGCATGGAAGTACCACGCTGCACTGCGCAGGCCTTCCCATCCCAGATGCTTCGCAACGATCTCCATCCATTGGGGCGCGTACATCGCGGCTTCCAACAATTTTTTTTCCTGAATGGGATGCTTCGCCAGCAATTGTCCCAACAGCAGTTCGTCCTCTCCAGCACGCGGATGGCAAACCTGGATCAGATGGCTGAACGTTTCTTTACGTGTCGTATTGTCACCGTAGCTGTAGATATATCCACGGACAAAGGTATCCTGATCCATGGCAGCAACAAGATGCACCCAATGCTCCATGCCTTCAATGCGCTCAAGCTTCATGGCCAGCGTACTTACTTCTGTTGAGAGCTCTCCTCGGGTCAACTCGATCTCCAAAATTCGTTCAACAACTGTTCTTCGCAGTTCTGCCAGTAACGGTTTCTCCGCAATCCAGTCAGACCGACTGGATGTCAATTCCCGAATAAACAGGGCACGGGACTCTCCGACAAGCAGCTGCTTGTAGACTTCCTGTGCATCAATGAAGCCCAGCTCGTAGGCACGCAGGTAATCGTTCAGCGTAAGGAAAGAACCTCGGTTACTGTCCCTATTTAATTGGTCGAATTGGCTTATAGTCTGAAAGTATCGCATGAAACTCTCATCGTCATGTACACGATCCCGGACAATATAAAACCATGGGCCGGACAAGAGAGCAAGTATGCCCGATTCCTTTTCCATTTGTTCCTCAGGCATCATTTTCATCAGCGCATACAATGTCCGCTCAGCGATTTCAAATGTATCTGACTTATCACTGTCCTCATACACGGCCTCAATCAGCGTTTTCACCTGATCTGAATAACGAAGCTCACTGACCATCTTTTTTAGGTCCTGGATATGCTGAACCGGATAGACCTCTTCGGCAAATTCCTTGCGCCACCCTTCCAACAGCCAGTGTTTCTCCAACTCACTGTAGTCGTACACGTTGGAATAGTATCGATAATAATGATCCAGCTTCTTATTCAGATCCTCCAAACGGATCGCAAACAACATTTGCAGCAGTTCCTTACTATCCAGACCACTCTTCTGCACATATTCTCCCCATATGTTATGGAGAGGGAACTGCTCCAATAATGCTATATCTTGCCGCTGATCATAAGGAATGAAGACCATAGCACGCAATGTCGCACCTACAAGCAAAGTTTCTTTGTAGCCCGCATAATATTCAGCCTCATATTCATGGTCTCTGTGCTCATGAAGCAACGCATCCAAACCTTCAAGAAACTGCTTCGCTTTTTCCAGGGAAAGGGTAAACAGGTCCTTCGGCTTAAAGCCGCCCAGATCACGTTCTTCCTGAAGCAGTGGATTTTCCCATGAAGGATCATACAGGCCGAAACCATTAGCCTCCGTATATCTGCTGCTCTGCTCTGTAAGCTTGTCCAGCAGCTTCTGCTCCTTGGCTGTTGGTGTCTTGATTAGTTCTATTAATGGTTGCATCTGCTCCTGCTGCTCCGAGCGCTGTGGATCTGCGGAGATCTCGGTCAGCAGTTCCAGCGCGCCCAATCGCTGCAGTTCACTTTTGGATTGCAGAAGTCGTTTCAACGATACCATCAACTGATCGGTTGGCTGAAGCAATAACACTTGAATAATCTTCTGACGCAGCGATCCCGTCTTCAGTTTGAGCAACGCCTCCATTTGCAGCATCTCTTCGGGCGTCAGCGTTAACAGCTTGGCTTTGAGCAGAGCATTCTCACGGTTGTTCATGCTCTTATCCGACAGACTGTCAAAAATAAACTGTCTTTGTACTTCAATCTCGGGATGATGGACAAACTGGGACAACAATTCGCCTCGCAAATCCGGGCTTAGCTTGTCTTTGAGCGCAATGACCTCGCCTATCCATTCCGGATCCATGTCATACGCAGCAAGGTACAGCATTTTTTTCACTACATCATCCGGATCGATCCGATATTGAACAAATTCAAGAACACCAGATGGTCCACCAGCCCCTCCCTGCGGAATGTAGGCCAGCATTTGTTTAAACAGATCAAAGTCTCGCCGACGTACAGCTTTATCCTCAAAAACGGGCAGTGGCCAGACGTGAACACTACGTTGATTCTCCCCATTTTCAAAGCTCCAGTTAAACATGTACATGGCATCATAATTCTCAATCACCCAATGCAGCAGCTCCAGATCCTGTACTTCAAGATACTGACGTGCCATGTTTAAGCGCAGCCCTCTGTTCTGACTGTTAGCAAGTACGTATTGAGCAACTATCTGCTGATATACTTTCCCGTGATCCATGATTTGGATGACTTTTCGCTCCAACTCATTCTCTTCGATGACTGCGGTTGCCCAGAGACTGATAAACAATTGATTTGCATTGGTACTTTGCTGCCACGCCTCTCGTACCGCAGGATCAGTCAATGCTTGATGCGCTTGTGTAATTAATTGCGCAGCAACACGCTGATTCGCCGCTTCAATTCCAATCCCTGTCCATACGGCGAGCGCCCTCACCACCGAACTGAACCGAATCAGGTTGTTGTCGATAATTATTTTTAATATGTATTTATACGCCTCAAGTGTTCCTTCGTCCATCCGTTCCACAATGCTTTGGCGCAGACCCTCTTGCAGTCTGGCTGCAACCAGCAATTCCCCAATCATCTGGTAGGCATCCGCCTGATCACTCATAAAGATACCTTTGATCATTTCAGTGGTCAGCAATCCATTTTGATTGTCGCCATAGATAATATCATGCAGCACCTGCTTCATATCTCCGGTTCCATGATCCAGTTCATAGGCAATGCAATCCGGCAAGACCGCTCTGATCTCATGAAAATAATCAAACTTGTATTCCCGCATGGATACATATTCGTTCAGAGAAAAGCCATGCATCTCCATACGAAACAAGGCAATCATTTTACGAAGAACCTGTCCAATATGCTGTTCGGGATCGGTCGTACGAAATGGTCTGCGCTCATAATTTTTACTATAAGGAAAATTCACTGCTCGTTCTGCAATATAACGGAAACGTGCCAGGAATGTATCACTGACCAGATGCTCCAGCACATCAAGCAAAGGACGGAACAATGACGATTGCGTCTCCACAGCCACACGCTTCAATAGTTCATCTGTATTCAAATAGGCCTTTTCGTCTTCGCGCAAATAAGTGAATCCAGCCATCTCTGCAACATAGCCCGCAAGCTCCTGCTCTACACCATCCAGCGACTTCAGCTTTCCCTGCAAATCATGTTGATACTGTCGAACGTTATCTTCCTGGGTCATTCCAATCTCCTCCTCGTCACTCTCTACCACAGACGCCCGGCAAGCATTGTAAAGCGGATAAACACCACGTTATCGTCTTCCCGCAAGATTAGCGGCTCGTCCAGTCCCAGCAGCTCTTCATCATTGAGAAACACTTTAAATAACCCATCTTCATATGCGGTTACAGCTGTATCCATGGCGCCTTCTACATGGGGAATCCCTTGGTTGTAAATTGCACCAAAGCCCACTTTTCCCGTAGTCCCCTGCTCCTGAATGTCCTCTGGCATCAGGTATGCAAGCCATTCCGCATCATGTTTCTTTTCCTGAAGAACCTTAACCTGCTGAGCCACCATGTTCTTAATAAGCTGTCTCAACGTATCGGTTGTTTCCGGAAGTTCGGCAGCTTGTTTGGCAAGTGCCGGCTTGCGTCTACCCAGACTTTTCACCGTAATCCATACGTTCACTGCTTTCCCTCCTATGTACTGCCTTATATTAATAAGAAGCTTCTATACAGTCCTTATATCTATACCACCATGGATAATGGACCTAACTTAATCATCAGCTTGTTTCATTACCCACTCCAAAACACGTACATATGTGCCCCTAATTAATATCATAACGAATATTCCAGCCATATTCATGGGCCAATCCTCATGTTTAGCTGGAACCTCGGAACTATTGCATTTCTACGTTTAATACGCAAAAAAAGCCGTGCAGTCTCATATAAATATGGGACTACACAGCCGTTAAGCTCTTCATCAGACACTCATAGTGTTATTCGACTCGTATTACTCACCTGACTAATCGTAAAGGATGAATGGTTACTGCGACCGTCTTGAATCCTGGCATACGGCAATATGGATCCAATTCGGGTCTTGTTGCCCGATTCACATTCTGAACACCACCCCAGTGCATCGGCACGAACAAGGTATCTTCTCGAATATATGCTTTGACTCGCGCACGAACGGTGAAGCTCCCGTACACCGATTGTATTTCTACCCATTCACCATCCAGTACACGATTACGGGCTGCGGTAGCCGGATGAAGTTCAACGAAGTTCTCCAATTCACGAGCTGCGAGCGCTGCACTTCGATGTGTCTGAACCCCTGTCAGGTAATGAGGAAGCACACGTCCATTGGTGAGAATCAAGGGGAATTCCGGGGATACTTCATTCCAGCCCGGGCTTAACTCGGCTGTAAATACAGCTTTGCCATCCGGGTGGGCAAACCGCTCACTGAATAGCAACCCTTCCCCCTGTTCCCCTGGAGCAGGACATGGCCAGTATACCCCCTTTTCGTTACGCAGACGCTCATAGGTTATCCCATAATAATCAGCGATCCCCCCGCGGCTGGCTACCCTAAGCTCATTAAATATGTCTTCAGCACAATCATATTGAAAGTAAGTGCCTTTGCCCAATTCTGCAGCAATTCGGCACAAAACATCCCAATCATTAAGCGTTTCTCCGGGGGAAGGTCGGCCTTGTTCTCGCAACAAAACACGTCCTTCCAGATTGGTCAGTGTACCTTCATTCTCCAGATAGGCCGTGACCGGGAGAACCAGATCGGCCAATCGGGCTGTCTCCGACAGAAACATATCTGCCACCACCAGGAAATCCAGTTTACGTAGTGCCTCCTCCACCAAACGCACATTGGGATTGGATACCACCGGATTCGACCCCATCACAAGCAGTGCCCGAATATCCTGATTATGCACACGCTCCATCATCTCGTAGGCCGAGACCCCTTTTCCCGGTAAACTTGCCGGGTCCACTCCCCAGACTGAAGCTACATAGGCACGATCTGCTTCATTTTCGATGGAGCGATAGCCAGGCAGCTGGTCGGCCTTTTGCCCATGCTCCCGCCCGCCTTGCCCATTCCCCTGACCTGTGATGGCCCCGTATCCGCAGCCTGGTTTGCCAATTTTGCCAGTCGCCAGAACCAAATTCAGAAAATGTCTGACTGCCAAATGACCGTCCGTTTGCTGCTCCACTCCCCGCGCTGTCATAATCATTCCAGTGTCTGCTTTACCGTATGCCATTGCTGCCTGACGAACCTGAGCCAGATCAACCCCACATGCCGCTGCGGCCTGCTCCAGTTGTAAATCTGCCAAAACATACGTTAATTGTTCGTATCCATGGGTTCTATCTTCTATAAAATGAGGGTCCACTAGGCCGGCATCCATAATCACCTTCAGCATCATATTTGCCAGCAAAGCATCCATCCCGGGTTTCACTTGCAAGTGAAGATCGGCCATCGCCGCGGTGGCGGTTCTCCGCGGATCAATAACAATAATGAAAGCCCCATTCTCCTTTGCCTGATTGAAGTATGGCAGCAGGGTTGGCTGACACTCCGCAATGTTGGTGCCTGCCAGTATAATGCAGCTCGCTTTGGGAATATCGGATAACCGGAACGTCAGTCCACGGTCCATGCCGAATACTTTGCTCCCGGCAGATGCTGCGGCTGACATGCAGAATCGTCCATTGTAATCGATGTATTTTGTACCTATTGCAACTCTTGCGAATTTCCCAAGAAGATATGCTGTTTCATTTGTCAAAGATCCGCCTCCGTATACCCCAATCGTATCTGCTCCATAGTCATCTTTCATACTCTGAAATTGCTTTACGATATATTGGATGGCCTCTTCCCAGGAACACGTCTCAAGTTCGCCATTGCGACGGATTAAAGGGTGCAGCAATCGTTGCCCACTGAGCGCATGCTGATGTGCATTCATGCCTTTAACACACAATCTGCCCTGGGAGGCTTCATTCGGAACGCCCTGAACCGAATACTCCCCACGATGCTCTCCCTTAACAGGTTCAGCAAGTGCTTCAACTGTCATTTTGCATTGCACACTGCAATACGGACATTGAGTCTCCTTTACAAGAAGCCTTGAAGCTGTCAGTTCTGAATTCACGGGTAATTTCATTTCCCCATCCCTGCCTTTCAGCTATGATACCCATCGCAAGTTCCTTCTGGAACTGATCATCCAAAAGCGTTTCCCGAATCGCCATAAATCCCAATCGCTCCGTCCATGCCCATAATGGTTCATCATACCAAGCAGTTTGACGGTACCACTGCAGGCAGGCAGTTGCGAGCAATGCTGCTTGCAGCTCTGTTTCTGCAACGCCGAGCAATCTGCCTTCCTTGACTGGATGCTCCGCATGTCCGCCTGCGTAAATTTCCCACCCTACAGGAGAAGCCAGCAAGCCAAGGTCCTGAACCAGTGCACTCACCAATGAGCCAGGCCGAGGTGCAATACCCACGTTCACGGGGGATGGCATATGTGCGTCTGTCCAGCTCGAACAAAGTTTCGCCGCCAAGTCTCCCACATCCAGGGTGTAGGATGACAAAGGAATACCATCATCCCAGCGGATCTGAATTTCATGTTTACGCTTGATTCCGGCCTCCATAAATTGCTGCTGCATACCTCCCCGCCCAGCAGCCGGATGTTCATCAGCTATCGTCACCCGCTCATTCATCGTTGAAGTGGATACCTGCAAGTAATAGTGGATCGAAGGACGACATACCGTGCATCCTTGCTCTGTGGCCCAATCCAGTTTCTGTAAGATCAAGGTTATGTCTATCTGCCGAGTTATCACAGGTTGATGATGTAATATATCCATGTGTTCTTCTCTAAGAATGTGATCCAGCGATTCCTTCAGTCCGGCGTGGCTAAGATCTGTACAGCTGCATACTGGCATTACAGACTTTTCCTCCAGTTGGGTTACCGTACCCGCACCGCCGTTATTCTTCTGATTATGTGTGTGTTTCACCAGAGCAGCAACCATGGGGCGACATCCACCGCATGACCCTGAAGCTTTGGTTTGCTCCCTTACCTGATCTGCCGTCTGAAGACCCTGCTCCTGAATAGCCTTCATGATGACGGCCTTGGTCACATTGTTGCAGGCACATACGGTCTCCTGATCCGGAAGTGCAGCAGCTGCCATTTCGGCAGGGTCGGGGGCATCCTCGCGTGGAGCCAGTTCCGCGACCTCTGCCCCGCGTTGCACCAGTCCCAGCAATGCAGTCCCCTCAGCCGTATCCCCGAACAAAATGGCTCCACGCACCTTACCAGCCTTCATCAGCACTTTTTTGTATGTGCCGCGAATCCCGTCCAGCGTTTGAATAGCAGTCTGCAGTCCTTCACCACTGATCTCACCCGCTGAGAAAACATCGACCCCCGATACTTTCAACTGGGAGTATGGAATTGATCCCTTATATTCCGGCGTGTCCTGCCCACATAATGTACGTGCGAGGACCTTTCCCTGTTCGTATAACGGGGCCACCAGACCATAACTGATCCCTCGATGTTCAGCACATTCCCCAACCGCGTATATACCCGGTACACTCGTACGCATATAGTCATCGACCACGATCGCCCGATTCGTAGCAATCCCACTACGCCTGGCCAGATCCACATTTGGGCGAATGCCCACAGCCACAACAACAACCTGAGCCTCAAGCTTGGAACCATCAGTAAAAAGGAGACCTTGGGCCTGCGAACGACCGATAATTTTCTGAGTATTTTTCGCCAAAAGGAAGGTCATCCCCTGAGCCTCAAGCTCCTGCTGAAGCATCGAGGCAGCCTTCAGATCCAGCTGTCGGTTCATAATATAAGGTGCGTTGTGCACCACCACCGCTTCCATGCCCAGATGCAGCAATCCACGTGCAGCCTCCAACCCAAGCAATCCCCCACCAATTACCGCTGCCTTACGATACTCTTTCGAATACTCCGACATGCGTGTACAATCATCGATCGTGCGGAAGGACATGACCCTCTCTTTATCTATGCCGGGAATCGGTGGAACAAACGGAGAAGATCCAGTTGCCAGTATCAGAATATCGTATGTTTCCCTTATGCCGGATTCAGTCTCTATATAGTTCGCCTGAGTATTGATCCTGTGCACCATTTCTCCTGTACAGAGCCGAATACCATGCTCCTTATACCAATTCCAATCATTAATAATGATATCCTGTAGCGAATGTTCACCCTGCAACACTTTCGACAACATAATGCGATTGTAATTGGGACGGGGTTCATTCCCATAGATCACAATCTCATAACTGTCAGGCTCCAGTGCAATAATCTCTTCTACACATTTCACACCGGCCATACCATTCCCGATAATCACCAGTTTCTTTTTGCTCATGGGCTGCCCCCTAATCTCTGTAACACATCTGAAAATAAACAGAAAAATCCCTTCTCCATATATCGGAAAAGGGCACCGTTGCCTCCGGAATCCACACGCCATTGTGTAGACTCATAATAGATTCAGATTAAGGTAATCTCAAACATATGTCAACAACATTAACATTGTGATTATAAAAATCATAAAAAATCAAAATATTTTAAATTCCATGTAAATTTTGTTGACATATTTAATTTCCCTTTTTATAATTTGAATCAAAATCACAGTGCTGTGATCAACTCAGGTGCGGGAACACAATGACGTGTACCGCCTGTCGGCAACGGGGCCGCAAATCGTTCTTATCAGGACGAATTGCGGCCTTTTTCTGCCTGAACATGCACATAGACAAGTCTCGAAGATCTCAATTGGATGAGGAGCGATGATGGATGATGGAGAGTAAAAGTTTTTGGAAGAGCGGGCATAAGCCTACCCTGTTCGGGGCGTTTATGTATTTTGACATCAGTTTTATGATATGGGGTATGCTTGGTCCACTCGCGGTAGTGATTGCCCTGGATTATCCAATGACACCATTGGAAAAAGCCAATCTGGTGGCCTTGCCTATTCTTGGCGGCTCAATTCTGCGACTTGTACTTGGCTTCCTGTCCGATTATATCGGGCCGAAGCTGACCGCACAGATCGGGATGCTCGTCACACTTGTGCCTCTGCTACTGGGCTGGCTATGGGTTGACTCCCTGAGCCAACTGTATGTAGTAGCTCTCTTGCTTGGTGTAGCAGGCGCCTCCTTTGCTGCTGCTCTTCCTTTGGCAGGACAGTGGTATCCCAAGGAGCATCAGGGTCTGGCCATGGGTATTGCTGGGGCAGGTAACAGCGGAACAGTACTCGCAACGTTGTTTGCCAATCGCTTGGCTACCCATTATGGCAGCTGGGAAGTGGTATTTGGACTGGCAATTATCCCCATCACAATCGTATTTATTCTCTTTTCTCTCTTTGCTCGTAACAGCCCCAACCGGCCTGAACCAAAGAAACTGTCTCAATACGGAAGTCTGCTGAAACAAAAGGATGCATGGGTATTCTGTGCCTTTTATTGTGTTACCTTTGGTGGCTTCGTGGGGTTATGCAACTATCTGACCATCTTCTTCAACACCCAGTATGGCCTTTCTCCAGTTCATGCCGCGGACATTACCACATTCTGTGTGATCGCAGGCAGTTTCTTCCGGCCTGTCGGGGGTTACCTGGCTGACAAAATTGGCGGAACACGCATGCTGACCTTTCTGTACACAGGAGCATGTATCATGCTGATTGGCGTGTCCTTCATGCCACCACTTCCCGTTGTGGTCGTCATGTTGTTCCTTGGCATGATGTGTCTTGGTGCCGGGAATGGCTCCGTGTTCCAACTGGTTCCCCAACGATTCGGCAACGAGATTGGACTGATGACTGGTATTGTAGGTGCCGCTGGCGGATTGGGCGGATATGCATTGCCCCTCATTCTCGGTCAACTGTACAGTTCCTACCACTCCTATACACCCGGCTTTGTCATTCTTAGTCTGATTGCGGCTGCGTCCATGTTCCTCGTTCTCATCATGCAATCGCGTTGGCGTGTCAGCTGGCTGAATAAAAGCAGCAAGAGCATCACTGAATCTCCGTCCCTCACGTCCTAATTATTCTGATCATCCCTTATGAGATCCTGAGTATTAGGAGTATTCGTCCGCAGTCTGCTGTATACAAATATAGATAATCAACACCACGCCGAACGGGGCTGTCCCATTAGTCATGAACATGACGGTGGACGCCCCTTTGTCGCGTTATTTTAGTCTAATGAATCTGGCACACACTATTTGCTCCCATTTGCACAGTTCTGAGATGTAACGAATCACACAGACGTTAATTCGTCGATTGGATTCATATTCAGATCCCACTATTCAGGATGAATATTTCTGCAAAATGATGACCGCATTATGACCACCAAAGCCAAATGAGTTGGACATACCAATCTTCAGATCAGCTTCTCGTGCAACGTTGGGTACATAATCGAGATCACATTCCGGGTCGCTGTGCTCCTGATTGATTGTCGGTGGAATGATACCGCTACGCAAGCTTTGAATGAGCGATATGGCTTCTGCTCCACCCGCTGCACCCAGCATATGTCCGGTCATTGATTTGTTTGCCGTTACCGGAATAGTATAGGCTTCTGCACCGAACAGCTGCTTGATCGCTCTGGTCTCGGAGAGATCACCCGCTTCGGTACTCGTAGCATGAGCATTAATGACATCGATCTCATGCGGCTGAAGCTGTGCATCTGCCAAAGCGGCTTTCATAGCCAAGTATGCACCGCGCCCTTCCGGATGGGTGGCGACCATATGATACGCATCTGAACTGGCACCATAACCAACAATCTCCGCAAGGATATTTGCGCCTCTCGCAAGGGCATGAGACAAGGACTCCACAACCAAGACTCCGGCGCCCTCAGCCATGACAAAACCATCTCTGCCAGCATCAAATGGTCGACTCGCCCCTTCATACGCATCGTTTCGTGTAGATAGTGCCGTCGCGTTGCCAAAGCTTGCAAGCGATACTTCGGTGACAGC
The DNA here is from genome assembly GCF_014844075.1 of Paenibacillus sp. JNUCC-31. Classification (NCBI taxonomy): domain Bacteria; kingdom Bacillati; phylum Bacillota; class Bacilli; order Caryophanales; family Paenibacillaceae; genus Paenibacillus; species Paenibacillus sp. JNUCC31. Next base: position 4,443,244 of record NZ_CP062165.1, on the reverse strand, counting down.
TGCCTCCGTCCCACCAGCAAAAATGACATCTGCCCCACCATGACGGATCAGCCGGAAGGCCTCACCTATCGCTGTATTACCGATCGAACAGGCCGTCACCGGTGATAGAGTAGGACCCCAACATCCAAATCTCATGCTCACCATGGCTGCAGCCATATTGGATATCATCATAGGCACCAGAGTTGGACTGACTCGGGAAGGCCCACGCTCAGACAGGAGCTTGCCTTGTTCCATCAGAGTCTGGATTCCGCCGATCCCTGAACCGATATATACGCCAACCCGCTCCCTGTCCACATGATCCATCACAAGACCGGAGTCAGCCAGAGCCTGATCCGCTGCCGCAACAGCAAATTGCACGAACCGGTCCATGCGCCGAGCTTCCTTCCGTCCAAAGCGCCCCTCTCCGTCAAAATCACGGACTGCTCCCGCTATCTTCGTTTTGTAGGATGTTGTATCGAACGACTCAATAGGCGAAACCCCAGATTTGCCTTCTACCAAGCCATTCCAAAATGGTTGCACATCATTCCCCAAAGGAGAGATAATCCCCATTCCTGTAATAACTACACGCTCCATAATGCATCCTCCTTTAGTGCTCCTTGAATAATTGTTTAATTAAGTTATGCACTTATATTGCCATTCGTATTATCCTATTACAAGTTGTCAAATATAATAGTATAATCACTACCATGATAAACTAATGATCGAAGGTGATGGATTGAACCATGATGTCAGGCTACAGGCATTGTCCGCATTTCTAAAAAACCAGCGATCCAAAATTTCTCCCGAGTCCGTCGGTTTACCCGCAGGCTCGCGTCGAAGAACGCCTGGATTAAGAAGAGAAGAAGTATCCCAATTGGCAGGCGTAAGCACAACGTGGTACACCTGGCTTGAACAAGGCCGGGATATTCAGGTATCTCATTCGGTGTTGGACAATATTGCGTCAGCTCTCAGGCTCACCTCGGACGAACGGAAGTACTTGTTTTCCCTTGCGCTGGAGTACCATTCGGAACTTCATATCCTGGATGAGAAGCCACTCCAAATTCCTCCTTCCTTGCAAAAAATATTGCAGGAACTTCGCAATTGCCCCACGATCATCTCGGATCGACGCTGTCACATTGTGGGCTGGAATGAAGCCGCCCGGCATGTGTTTATGGATTTTGAACAGATTCCTGCGGAACAGCGGAACATGATCAGCTTGTTGTTTGAACGAAAGGAATTTCGGAGACTGGCCGTCAATTGGGAAGATTTTGTTAGCGGCTTCCTGGCTATTTTCCGTGCTTATTACGGTCAATATGTTGATGATGAATGGTATAACATGTTTTTGGACGACATGATGGACAGATATCCTGATTTTCACATCCTCTGGAAACAAAGCAGTGTCAGTAGTGCCCCGGATGTATTGATTGAATTTAGACATTCCAAAGCTGGCAAAATGCTTTTTGATCTTACTTCACTACAGGTTCAAGGAAATGTTGATCTGCGATGCAGCATCTACACACCTGCAATAGACACAGCTACCGAGCGGAAATTGATCCGTCTCATGGAACCGAAGGCAGAACACGACTCTGATAAGAGCTGATGCTGTTCTTCCCATTCACATCGTACTGCATGTAAAAGAAGACCCAGGCAAATGAGCCTGGGTCTTCTTGTTTCTTTTGAAACATACCTTTAAAATTATTTCATTTGCAGGTTAACAGCGTTTTATTTGAAAGCCGGGATCGCAATATCCGCATACTTCTCTTCAAAGAAAGCTTTCACTTCTGGACCCGCCATACGCTTCGCCAGCTTCTGAATGGCTTCTGAATCCTTGTTATCTTCCCGGGCAACCAAGGTAATGGCAAAATGGGAATCATCCTTCTCGGTGAACAGCGCATCCTTCTTCGGTGTAAGCCCCAGCGGACTCGCATAGGCCGGAGTCATGGCAACCAGATCAACATCATCCAACATGCGAGCGAGCATCAACAGATCTACTTCCTTGAACTTGAAGTTCTTCGTGTTTTCGGTGATGTCTGCTTGCGTTGCATTGAAACCGACGCCTTCTTTCAGCTTGATCAGGCCGTTCTGTTCCATCATGACCAGCGAGCGCCCAATGTTGGACGGATCGTTGGCAATTGCCACCGTTGCACCTTCGGGCAATTCTTCAATAGACTTAACCTTTTTGGAATAGGCTCCGTAAATGGCATTGTAGATCGGTTGCACAGCGACCAGATTCGCGTTATTCGCTTCATTGTATTGATTCATATAAGGCACATGCTGGAAAAAGTTCGCATCCACTTCCTTATTCGCCAGTGCAGTGTTGGGTTGAACGTTATCCGAAAGTACCACAACTTCCAGTTTAACGCCATCTTCTTTCAGCAATGGCTTCACAATATCCAGCACATCCGTCATTGGCGGAATCAAAGTAGCTACTTTCAATGTCACTTCTTGTCCGGCTTGACTGCCTTCCTTGTTTCCCTCCGCCGCAGGTGTTTCTTCTTTTTTGCCGCATCCGACTGCCACCAGCATCACTGCCAACAGCATGAGCATTAGTTTTGCTTTCATCTGTATATACCCCTTCATCATGTAATCTGTATTGGTCATACTGTATTTCATTCTTTCTTTGCTGGCCTGTCCTTCTTCAGGATCTGCGATCAAGCCAGCGGGACAATCTGCTGCCTGTAAATTGGATCATCTGTACCAGGATAATCATAATGATAATGGTAAATACCATGATCTCCGTCTCGAATCGCTGATAACCGTAACGAATGGCAAAATCACCAACACCGCCACCACCCACAATACCCATGACCGTAGAGTATGAGATAAAGCTGATGGTTGCCGTCGTTAAACCGAGGACGAGTCCTGAGCGAGCCTCCACATACAGGAATTTCAACACTAGCTGCATGGTCGATGCGCCCATGGAAGAGGCAGCTTCAACTACCCCCTTCGGTACATCAAGCAATGCCTGTTCTACCAGTCTGGCGTAATAAGCAACTGCGATGACCGATAACGGCACGGTTGCCGCAAGCGTCCCGATGGATGTTCCAACGACCAGACGTGTGAACGGAATCATAAATACGACGAGCAGCAGAAACGGGAAGGAACGAATGATGTTGACGAGACTTCCCAGAATCATGAACAGAGGTCGATTCTGATACCGTTGCCCTTTTCTGAACAGATACAACAGTGTACCCAGAGGCAACCCGATTAACACGGCCGCTGTGATGGAGATACCCACCATAACAAAGGTCTCCCCGATGGCCTGCCAAATTTCATGCTGATACTTCACAACGGACTCAGGTATCATCATTATTGTCCTCCCCGTTATGAAGAGAAGTATTAGGTCCACTCATGGATGATGCATCTTCACCCATCAGCAACGATGTCAGCAGATCAGGCTTCGGTACCGGTATGCTGCGGACTTCCGCCTCCGATAACGTTTTGACAATCCGTCCCTCCTTCATCACCGATATCCGGTCACAGAGCTTTCGGGCAACCTCCATCTCATGTGTAACGAGCACAATGGTCACACCCAGCGTCTCATTGACGTGTCGCAGCACTTCCAGAATTCCGCTCGTTGTCTGCGGATCGAGCGAAGATGTCGGTTCATCACAGAGCAGCACATCCGGACGGCTGGCAAGTGCTCTGGCGATGGCCACACGCTGCTTTTGACCTCCGCTTAACTGTGCAGGATACTGATTCGCCTTATCCTCAAGTCCGACAAATCTCAAGACTTCATGTCCCCGCACAACCCGTTCGGAACGGGAGACACCCGCAAGTTCCAGAGGCATACAGACATTGCCGCTCACGGTCCGATTGCTGACCAGATTGAAGTGCTGAAAAATCATGCCAATGGTCCTCCGCACCTGACGCAGACTCTGCTCACTCATCCGGGTTAGATGCTGCCCGTTCACAATAACTTCGCCGTCATCCGGCCTCTCCAATCCATTGAGCATGCGCAGAAGCGTAGATTTCCCCGCACCACTGGAGCCGATAATGCCGTGGATCTCTCCCTGGCCTACTTCTAGGGACACCGAGCTTAGCGCCTCGAATCCCTGATCTTCACGGGACCCACGCTCGTTATATCGCTTGCTTACCCCGTATAATGAAATCATGGGAGATTCCTCCTGCGATTGATCGTACATGGTCCTTCAAGAACACATGAAGAAAGCCCGCACAGCCGATAAGACCGGAGCGCGAGCAATCCTGTTTATTTATAATAAATCATCATCCCCCATGAAACAAGCTTTAACGTGAGATATCCGTTTTCAAGGCACTTGCCTCATATAAACTAAACCGCCCATTGGACGAACCAATATAGACTTCATTTCCAATCCGATTCAGGGTCCCGTTCTTCGCATCCCGATCCCGGTGCTCCGGATTACCCATCACTACGTCATGCACACGCCCCAACAAAGTACCGTCTTGTTTGTTCATCACCAGAAGATCGTCACCCATCGGCAGCAAAAGCTCATCATCAATCATCATGTAACTCCCCTGATTGGTAGGGTATTGAAAGGCAGCAATCGTGTTTTGTGCGGACCAATGGGTCTCCCCTGTATCATAGGCAAGGGCTGCCGGATACCCGTTCTTGATTACATATATTTGATCGTCCTCCACGAACCCTCGTTCAATCTTGCTGTTCAGCGTCCAACGTTTTGTGCCGCTCTTGGCATCGTACAGAGTCGTTGTGAAATCTGCGTAATCGCCGTATATATCCCCTTTCTTGTTATCACGAATCAGCACCCTGCCGTCATTCAGCACCTCAATTTGCTGTCCAACCCGGGCAGTAAATTGTGCAAGCTTCTGTCCTGTGTTCAGATCGACCAGCACCCACTGGTCATCCAGCAGCATCCAGCGTTCTGGCTGTGCGGGTTCAAACGGATCAATACGAGCAATTCCATCAAAATAAGGATTCCGTTCGGGATGCTCTATCGTCGACTTCCCTGCTGCAATGCTCCATACAGTGCGGCCTGATTGCGGATCAGCTGCAATTAGTTTATCCTTTTCCCAATACATGACATAAGGATCTTCCACGCTCTTGTTCAATAATTCATACCCAGTCGTTAGTTTTCGTTTCCATAATGTTTTACCATTCGTACTGTCCAGCACCGTCAACCAGCCATTGCTCGATCCTTCAACAACCGCGCTGTTCACAATGACGACATTCTTTGCGGCCGTGATGCCATTCAATCTGAATTTTTGCTTGGGTGCATACTCCCATAAAATATCACCGCTCTTCAATTGGAGGTGGCGTATACGATCCACGTATTCTTTCTTGTCAGGGTCATAATCGGTATAGATTGTGACGTATTGGCGTCCGACATCCACCTCTGCCTGCTGTCTTCCAAATCCACCATTGATCTCCCATAACTTCCGGCCGGAATGACGATCAAGGGCGTAAACAGAACCTTCGTAATATCCACCACTAAATCCACCGTCATCCCCTTTCATCAGGAGCACATCATCCGTTGCTGCTTGTAGAAAGGTGTAGTTAATATCCCCCTGATTGGTCCATACCGATTTCCAGGGTAAGGTGGAAGGCAGTGTTGTGCCATAGATTTTAGTCGTGAACTGATATTCATCTGAACGACCAAATTCCCAATTAGACACTACACCGTTTCGATCGTCCTGCGGTATATTCCAGCGCGTTCGAACCACCCTGCCGCTCTTGTTAAATGTCACGAGAAAATGAGCATCTGCTCGCTCGTATCGCCAGGTCTTCCCAATGCTCATCGTATAACCGGTATCATTCAAATTGCCTGAATGCTCTTGCCAATCCGGTTCGCCAAGCCACTGCGCGACCTGTTTCGAGGTTGTTTTTTGGCTCAGCATCATATCTGTCAAATGGCGTACCGTCGTTGTTGGCATCGATAGTTCCTGCCGAAACCAGCCATCAGCAACCTTGGCATGCTCTGCTACATCCTTTGCCTTAACCCAAAGCAATGCAGGACGATAGATGGACGATTCCTTGTTCCAGACGCGCGGGGCAATTGACACGCCATACCAGTCCTTCGTCGTCGCAACAATGAACGCCTGATCTTTCAGGAATGCCCCTGAAGACCAGCTTGCCTGACTTCCCGGAAACAGATACAGCTTGCTGCCCGATTGAAGCTTGAACGTCTGTGGCGATATTTTCGTCAGGCTTCGGCTTTCTTTGGAGGTATACCAGCCAGGTATCCAAAATCCAGTGTAATCGCTACCTTTTAGTTTGACCCATTCCCCGCGAACAGCGTCGATTTGCAAGCTTCCTTGAGCGGAGCTATACCCGTCTATGTCCATCCGATCAGGGGAAACACTGCTCTCGACCACTTGGCTGTAAATAGGTACTCCTTCTGCAATCGTGACTTTATCCCCCTTTTTATAATTCTGCTTTACAGATAGCGCTTGCGTTACTGAACCCGAACCCTGCCCCTCCAGCGCCATTGAATGGGTATTCATCAGTAGCCCCCCCGTAACCAGCAGAGCTGCAATGCCAGCAACGATGTTCCATGGGTAGCCCGTCCCCTGCCTTTTACGCCCCGTCTTCACGTCAGTCCACTCCAATCATTTGAAGTTATTTCCATTTAAGACGTTATGAACAAGGAAAAGTTACCGTTAATCCTAAATATATTTACAAGGTGCAAAATAATTACAAGCCTTACCTTACATACACTAGCGTTGAATGATAAGGGAATGTGGTTCCCAATATATAAGCAGCCGTTAACATGATGATAAAATACCCCACAAACCATACATCCGCTCGGGAATATCCGATCTGGACGTAATAGGTCCGGCTCCCGCCCTCCTTGAATCCTTTCGCTTCCATCGCCACCGCCATACGCTGCGCACGGCGAATACTCTGTGCAAGTAGTGGAATAGCATATCGTTTCAGTATGCCGTATACATTCCAGCGGGAGCCGCGTTGACTCGTTCCCCGAATGCGGATGGCATACCGCAGCGTCTGGAATTCATCCAGCAAAATCGGAATCATGCGCATCGCCGCCAGAAAGCTATAAGCATACTTGGGTGGGAGTCTCCACTGCTGCATGAGGGAATAAAAGAGACGGACAGGCTTGGTTGTCAGGCCGAACAACAATCCAGCTGCCGCCATACTTAGGGAACGAAATCCCAGGTGCAGCCCGCGATAGAAGCTCTCTTCGGTAATATGAATCAATCCCCACTGAAACCAGGTGGTCTCGCCTTTACCAAACATGATCATCCCTGTGGAAGTTGATATAAATACCAGAATGAACGGAGACGCATACAGCAATAATCTGGGCCATGGGTGACCAGTCCAGCCCAGCAATAACAGCATGACGACCGCCACATTAGCCATTACATTCAGGTTGTGAACAAGGATGACGAAGACAAACAGCAGCGTCAGGAAAATCATTTTCAACCCCGGATTCACCGCGTGAAGCCAGGTCTCACGATGAGGAAACGAGAGCTGCATCCGTTAACCTCCCCTCATCCACCGTCCAGATCCGGTTGCAATAACGTTTCACGATTTCACGATCATGCGTAACCATCACAATGGCTGTCCCTTCACGCCGCAGCCGCTCCAGCTGTGATAACATGGCAAAGGTATTCCGCGCATCCTGTCCAAAGGTAGGTTCATCCAGCAACAAAATACGCTGTTCCCGTACCAGCGCTGAGGCTACACTCAGCCGTCTTTTCTGTCCCGTCGACAATTGGTATGGATGCCGCCCCGACAGGTCAGTCAGACCGAATTGCTCCAGCATATGATCGGTTCGGACACCTCTTTCTTCGGCAGTTAGCTTGCCGCTCAGCAAGGAAAATTCCACTTCATCCCGAACCGTATTCGTCACGAATTGGAATTCAGGATTCTGGAATACAAAGGCAATGCGATCTGCAAGCTGCTCGGTTTTCCCGGCTGATTGTCCTTCCACAACATAGTGACCTGTCGTTTTTAGAATATTCATCATGGACAGTAATAATGAACTTTTACCTGCCCCGTTAGCCCCGACAATCCCCACCCAATCTCCGTTCCATACCTTGGCCTGTTCCACCTGAATGAATGGTGTTTTTCCACGCCATCCGGTGAATTGTTGCATTTCCAGTGCTGGTTGGGGCAGCGCAGAAGCTCGCCCCTCCTTGTTATCCATACTTTCACTTTCTGTTGCCCCATAACGATTAAACTCTCCTGTGACCAACGTCTGTGCTTTCGTCTGCCCTCGTTCTTCCCAAACTCCTGGATACCAGATTCCGTATTCCCTGAGCATACTCCGCTCATCTGTAAACACCTGATTTGCCGGGCCATCTGCCACAATCTTTCCTTCAGGCGACAATACGATGATTCGGTCTACCCACTCGACAATTTCATTAATTTTATGTTCTACGATAATGAGTGTTTTGTCCTGTGCAATCTGTTTCACCGTTTCCCACACTTGAGAGGTTCCTTCATCATCCAGCAGTGCCGTTGGTTCATCCAAGAAGAGTACGTCAGGTTCCATGGCCAGAATTGAAGCCATCGCAAGACGCTGCTTCATGCCCTGTGACATGGATTGAATGAGTGTTCGATTATGTTCAAAGCATAACCCCACCTGTTCCAGGTATTGATGGATAAGAGCAGGCATCTGCTCGCGTGGAATATTCCGGTTCTCCAGGACAAAAGCAATCTCTTCATCCGTATATGACATACAGAACTGGGTATCCGGATCTTGAAAAACTATGCCGGGCTGCTCAGGCACCTGAATACCGTCACATTTCATTGGAATCTCCACAGATCGCGGAATCAGACCGCTCAGAATTTGCAGCAAGGTTGATTTGCCAGAGCCACTTGGTCCAAGCAACAATACTTTCTCCCCTTGACGCACAGAGAGAGACAAGCCTTGGAACACCAAGGCCTTCTCTCCCGGGAACTTGCATCTTAGATTCGTAACACCTACCGCTTGCACATTCTCCACTTCATTCATCTAGTCCAGCGCCTCATAATCCTGCTTCGACACCGGTCTAAGGGATCGTGTTGCACCTGTAAGCTCCAGCGCTTTAGCAAGATAATAGGCGAATACACCTGCAATCAGAATACTGCCAATGAAGCGGAAACCGATAAACAGCGTGTAGTTCCAGGCCGAGAGGGAATCAATGTACCCGTACTGATAATCCAGTACAAGCGAAGCCGCCGCTGCACCAATAGCCGCAAGGCAGGTGACGAGCAGATTGCTTTTCCGATACAGAAATGCGGCGAAGAAAATCTCCGCTCCCAGCCCTTGCAGCAGTCCATATACCAGTGTGGACATGCCCCACTCACTTCCGAGAAAAGCACTCACTGTTGATGCCGCAACTTCAGCCAGAATGGCTACACCCGGCTTGCGAATAATCACATAAGCAAAGGTGCCCGCCATAAACCACATGCCGTAAATCATCTGCTCCGCATGAATGCCGAATGGCTTCATCAGATCATATGTAGGTCCCCATATTTTGTAGATCACCCCGAATACCACTGCAATCACAATCGTTACCAGAATATCGGTTAACTTCAATCTGTTGCTGCCTACTGCTGTTGACATGTTCTCTACTTCCTTCCTTGTTTCCCTTGGGTTATAAAACAAACAAAAAAAGCCTCCCCGGTTCCCAGGCAGGCCATACGCACAGTTTACAATTCTTACGATGCTACGCAGTAAGCGGATATAGAAAAAGTAGATACAAACGACCTCATCCTTCGTGCGCATCAGAAAAAACCGCCACACCCAAGAACGCTGACATTTATCATCTATTCTTTACCCTTACCATTGCACATCGCAAATTCATGTTCTCTACGCTGGCATTACCCAGATCAGATCTACGGTCAGCGGCACAAGGCCGCTCTCTCAGCCCAACTTCATTGAGCTCCCGGTTCACTTATTTCATTGCTTCTACTGTACAACACATGGGTATTTGTGACAATCCCGATCAGGCAAATCATGCATCACCTTTGAGATAGAGTGGTTAAATATATGTTTTTTCTTGTGATAATATGCTTCTGGTTCAAGGCATATTTCTTGCATGTAACCTTCGCATCGTACCAAGGGAATGTCTCGAAAAGGCTTCCCATTTCCGTAAGCTTGACCACACCTGCTGGTAGCGTGATGCATCAAGCTTGCAACGTTCTAACGAATCTGTCGTACCTTAAACGGCCAATTCTTAAGGCATGCAAATTTTAACGAACTTCAGTAACGTTATTTCAGTGCAAAAGCGGCGTCCGAGCCTAAAAATCGACCCCATTGATGAAATAACGTCTCTGTGATTCGTTACATCTCAGTACGACGTAAAGGGCAGCGAATAGCTTGTGTCAGGTTCGTTAGACCAAAATAAAGCGAGCAAGGGATGTCCCCCATCATATTCATGACTTATGAGACAACCCTTTGTATGCTTCATATCGTTTAGAGGAACCTTTAATTCAAAAGATAAGCTCCCTTTTTAATATGGTGTATTCCCCGATTGACTTGTCTTACCCGATGCAAAGCCTTTAAACAAGGTCGGTACTTTGGAGTAACGTGTATTTGTAATTTTCCCTTGTGATGTACTGCTGTCCGTACGCATAATCGAATCTTTGACATTGGAGATGTCCGAATTGTCCAGCGTCATGTTCACGGCGAAGGACGTCCCTCCATTTTGACGTACCAGCTTGCCAATATCATCTGCCCTGAAATTTTTAATGTTAATTGTCCCGGCTGCATTCATTTGAAACACTTTATCATACGCCTTGTATGCTGCCCCACCAGTGATGTTGACCGTTCCGGAAGACTTCAGTGTCAGTGCATCTTCTCCGACATCCTGCCAGACTACATTCGATATATTACAGCTGCCATAACAGTGAACACCATCAGCAGCAGGTGATCCGATAATTACATTTTTGAGTGAAGCGCCGGCTTCCAAACGAAATACCGGTTTCTGATTTTCTGCTTGGGACCCATCGCCCAGAGTAGAGGGATTGGCTACATAGGTTTGACCTTTACCATCAAAGGTAGTACCCTTTGGTACAACAATCGTTGAGTTTACAACCGTAGGCGCAGCAGAAGCTGGAATTGCACCGAATAGTGAAGCGACCAGACCGGCGGACAGCAACAACGTCAACATTTTTTTCATCAATAAATCCTCCCTTGTTCGACAGATTGGCGGACAAACATAAGCTCGTCCTCACGGAACCTTTCAGAGGTGCACCTCTGCCCGGAACCTACCCTAATCCTACCAAAAAAGGGATGTAACGATAATAATCATTAGATCAGTATTACAACATATAGCATAAAACCTGGGTAGCTGACGTACTCTTCTATCACTCAACAGCGTATGATGTGCTGATCTCAACTTGAAATATGCTTCATTTACAGCTTTAAACATAAACAAAAGAACTAAGAATCTATAAAAAAAGAAACCCTAGTCTATAAAAGACAGGATCTCTTCAAAAGAATAACATCATAAGAACGATAATTTATTCAGTATACGTGTCTAATTTGATTACTGAAATGTGTAGAAAGGATCTAAATTAGTAAATTCATTTACTGCGTCAAAAGTTACTGCCCCAGTATCCGAGACGTTCATTTTGAAAACAACCCAATATCTCTCGTTGCCGCTTCCTTCTGAAACAATATACTGTGCACTCGGAGTGGCTACTGCTCCATGATATACTTCAATTTTAGCACCGGAGCTTTTAATTGTACTTTCTCCGGAAAAATGATGTACATAGAACGTATACATTCCAGGAAGCAAGTGACGAATTGTGGTAGTCTCAGGCCCGTAGGAAGTGACATCATCTAAGTCCAGATCAACCATAAGTTCGTCATTGTAATAATGTTGCTTGTCTGAGAAGAACGTATGAAATACGCCCTCATCCCCTGCAGGACCAACGAGATGAGAATCTAAGTCCCGTGGGTCTTTCCCCCATGTCAAAACGATTCGTGTTTCATCTTGTGAAGGTACCTCAATTGCTGTTTGATTCTCATTTTTATTCTCTACATTTACTGCTGCGACAGCAACTAAAAATGTTTTTATATACTTTGTACTTCCTCCGCCCAATTCACCTGTATATATGCCTGGAGGAAGATAAATTTGATAATTTCCGTAGGTGTCTGTCGTAACTGATCCAACAATTTCACCCGTCTTGTTATCCAGACCTTTTCTGAAATCAATTGCAAGATTCGCAACCGCTTCTCCAGCCACATCTTTGATGTGTCCACTGAAACCTGTTAGCTTGATTGCTCCACTTTGACTTCCAGCAAAAAGTGTCTTATCAGCATCAGATTCTATAGTAACATATAGAGTATTTCCATAACTGTCAACAGGATCAAACGTAAACTCTCCGTTAGCATACTGGAGATTATTCAAATGCTTTTCTGCTCCATTTAAATAGGCTGTAACGATGAAATGATCTGAAGTCAGAAGGCTCATATCAATATCTGGTGTAAATTCAAGTTTTGCACTTCCATTTGTGACATGGATCGCTTTAATTGTCGGATAACTTTCCCCTTCATTATAAACAGCGACCGTTACAGGAACATACATTTCAAAGTTGCCATATTGGACTTTAACTTGCGTCGTACCGTTGCCTTTGGCCTCAATCTTACCAGAGTTCACAACAACAATGGAATTGTCTTCTGCTTCCCATTTCGCCATGGAAGTAATATCTTTAGAAGCCGTTCCAGTTATTCCAGTAAAAACAATCTGACGTGTTGAATTCATTGCTGATAACTCTACTGACCCAGGAGAATAAACGACTTGAGTCACTGTGGGATCCGCTTCAATGGTTGGAGACTGACTAAGTTGGCTAAAATCAACTCCATCTACATTGACTTGGGCTGAAACTAATGTTCCCTGTCCAGAAAATTGAACAATTGCATTTAAAATGGCCCTGTTTACTACTGCTCCCTGTCCAATTTTAAATGACGAACTCAATGCTTTTTCTAATACTTCAAGATTACCAATTGTAGAATCATCACCGAATTCAACAGACACTTGTTCGGCATGAACCAATACAGAATCAAAACTTCCTTTAAAACTTACTAAAGAGTTATGTGGAACGGATTCTGCTATTTCAATCGGACCAATGTTACCCGTTGAGCTGTTTTCTACAATCGCTCCAGATTTGAGTTCAATCTGTTGAACATCGCTTCCACCTTCAAGTACCAAACGGATACTACCATCTGCTTTATTAACAATGACTGTTGCCAGAATCGAGTTCACCGCATGAATACTATTGGGTCCTCCACCTTGGATCTCTGTGGTTCCTGTAACGACAACATTATCAAGTGTCACATCACCGTCGCCAACAGATTGAAGCACTTTCAAATTACCGTTGATTTTAGTGTTCTTTAATATAACACCTTGAGAACTGATCGTCACATTTCCAGTTACATTCCCAAGTGTATACGTACCTGGAGATTTAAGATTATTGGATACTTGCTCATTACCTCCAGTATTCCCACTATTGTTACTATCGTTCCCCTTACCACTGGAGCTACTTTCACTATTTCCTTTATTACTACTTTGAGAAGGTTTTGGGCTTTCCGGTGTTGCTTCATTTGATTCTTCTGTTGCTTCCTCCGCTTTTGCAGGAGTCATGTAGTTATCATATGTAGACTTGTTGGTTACAAATTCATATGCAAGTCTCGCCAGAGCCTGTCGATCCGCGACACCTGAAGGGTTAAATTTCACAGTTCCATCTTTTTGAACCATCCCTTTGATGAAACCGGATTGATAAGCCATAGATACTGATTCTTTAGCCCAATTAGATACCTGATCCAAATCGGACAACAAAGGTTTAGCAGATTGACCCGTTACATCTTGTTGTTTCCAGCCAAAGGCTCTGACAAAAAACACTGCTAATTCTTCTCTAGTAACATTTTTGTTAGGTGAGAAACTTTCTTTTGATGTACCTTGGGCTATCCCAGATTTGACAAGTGCACCGACATATCCAGCATACCATAAATCTCCTTTAACATCCTTAAATTGGATTGCCTCTGAAGCATCTGGCTTCAAATTAAGCGCACCAACCATGATTTTTGCTAATTGAGCTCTTGTTACAGATTGCGATGGCTTGAAAGTATTATCTGCATATCCAGTGACTATACCTTGTTCTACCAATTTTGATATTTCAGTTTTGGCATACGACTTATCAATATCAGTAAGAGAACTTTTAGAAGTAGCTACTTCTGCTGATACAGATAAACTCATTGATAACATGGAGACAACCAACGACGTAGAAAGCATTAAAGATAGTTTGTTGTTAAATTTTTTCCATTTTGAATTCAAAACTAAGACACACTCCTCTGTAGGCTTCTGGTAGGTAAAAAACTATAAAATATGAATCTTTAGAACCAATACACCTCCTTGCCAATAGGATAATAATACCATGGCAATTTATAAAAACAAGATTATTAATCTATCATTTTACAAAAAAGTTGTTAAACTGGATTCATCTCCGTTTCTTCTTCAGAGGATTTGTCCATATAAAAAACATACCAAAATGAAATTAAATCTTTCATCTTGGTATGTTTTCAATTTTTACTTTTCACTTAGTGTATCGTTATACTAGGCCCCGAACCGCTGACGATATCCGCACTTCCGACATAATTCCTCCACGGCTTCCCGTTTGGAGAAACCATAGAACAGATTGTTGGCTCGTTCACCATCCACAATCTCCGAGAACGATTTTTCGTGAACGTTACCCAAATTAATTACACCCTCACCATCGAGACAGCATGGGACTACCGTTCCATCGACCAACACAGCCGCCTGATTGCGAAGCGCGTGGCAGAAGCCTTTACCGTCATCTTCCGGTGCATCCAGACTCGGCCACTGGAACTCATGGTCCTGATTCAGGTACACATTCGGGGCAATTTTGACACCACTCCCCGGCACTACCTTCTCCTCGATGCGAAAATCCAGATTGAACTCCCGTTCAAGAACCTCCAGCGTCTCCCGGTTTCTACTCATCTGAGCATTCGTGAAGTTATCCTGGGTCAGATTCCAGAGTCGGAATGAAATAATGACATTGTGCTTTACGGCTTCCCTGACAAAAGACAATACATTGCCCAGATAACCCTCACGGTCTGTGGAACCTTCGTGACCATCAAAGCTGTGCAGAGAGAAGTTCATTTGGCGCAGTGCCGGTTTGCCGAGCAGCTTGTGCTGGGTCTTGGGCAGCAGCGTTCCGTTGGTCGTAATGTTGACCTTGAATCCTTTCTCATGTGCGGAATCCAGTAACAGATCAATTTTGGGATGAAGCAACGGCTCCCCTTTAACATGTAAATATATATGTTTGGTGTGAGGTTTAATCTGATCCAATATATTGTTGAAGACTTCAGGGTCAATAAAATTTTTGGCACGTTTGGTCTGCGGACAGAAGCTGCATGCCAGATTACATATACTTGTGATCTCAATATATACTTTCTTGAATGTTTTCAACTCGGGGTCCCCATTCTGCTTAGGAGGGAGAACAGTCCCACCCTCATTTGTGATCCGGCTCTTATGCGCCACCACTATTATATCGGGTTCGGGAGCCAAGGTAAATCCGACAACGGGTTTATCGGGATATGTCAAAATTATTTTTCTAATGCCAAATGAACAGATTCAATGGCATGTATACGTGTTGTATCAAATAAGGGCACTTCTGAATCCTCCGGTTTAACTAATAATCCAATTTCTGTACAACCTAATATTATTCCTTCAGCTCCATTATCAACTAACCTCTTGATCACCTTTTTATAATAATCCCTTGATAAGGGTTCAATTTTCCCTAAACATAATTCCTCATATATTATTTTATTGATAACTTTTCTATCCTCTTCATTCGGTATCAAAACCTTAATGTCGTTATGCTCAATACGTGTTTTATAAAAATCTTGTTCCATCGTATATTTGGTGCCAAGTAAACCAACCGTACTTATTTTGGACTTATGAATCTGGTTTGCTGTTGAATCAGCAATGTGTACAACGGGTAAGCTGACTTTTTCTTCAATATGATTAATCACTTTATGCATCGTATTTGTACAAATTACAATCATATCAGCTCCTGCCTTCTCCAAAGACTGAGCTGCATTCCCTAATAATTTACCAGCACTTTCCCAATCACCTTCAGCTTGATAGCGCTCGATTTCTTCGAAATTCACGCTATATAAAATGCACTTGGCTGAATGCAATCCTCCCAATTTAATTTTCACTTCTTCGTTAATAATTCGATAATATTCTAACGATGATTCCCAGCTCATTCCACCAATAAGGCCAATCGTTTTCATAAACACTCCCCCTTTTCATTTGATATATTCCGAAAACAACATATAGAAAGTTAATAGACATTTTACCGTATCTTTCTTATTAAATAAACCTGCCTCAGTAAGAGGAGTAGAGAGTCGATGTTTCTCTTTTCCCCTTTCTATTGTCACCTATAGATTCTTTCAATCGAAGTATAGGATGTATTGATTGTTCAGGTTATTGTGGTTGCAGGATCACAATGCTAGAATCTAAACAATTTAAAAACCAAGTTAAAACGTAAGAATAATAAGTTATAAAGGGAGTGTATCCATGATTACGGTTAAAGCACCCGCAGTATATGTACACGAGGCTAACATTCTTGAGCAAAGCGGATCGCGTATAGCACAGCTTGGGCAGCATGTTCTCATCATCGCTGGTGAGTCTGCGTTGAAAACTGTACAGCCCAACCTTCTGCCTTCACTGGAAGAGCATCAGGTCAAGTTCCATGTGCAGCTATTTCGTGGGGAAGTTACGACAGGTCAGATTGATGCGTTCACCCAGCAAGCCTTCGATCTGGACGTTGATCTGATCATCGGCGTCGGGGGCGGTAAAGTACTCGATCTGTCCAAAGCGGTTGCCGAACAATCCGGGCTGCCGATCGTAACAGTCCCAACTATCGCCGCAACCTGTGCTGCCTGGTCTGCTTTAACCGTGCTCTATGATGATCAAGGGCAATCTGCAGGTTATCGCCCCCTGCGCCGCTCGCCGGATCTCGTTCTGGCAGATGCTCATATTCTCGCAAGTGCACCGAGGCGATATTTGGCTGCAGGGATCGGTGACACGCTCGTAAAATGGCATGAGTTCGCCGTTAATCTGAGTGGCAATGCGACCAGCCTCACTCTCCGAAACAGTGTCAGCACTGCCAAGCTTGCACTCGATATTCTTGAAGCGCATGCCATCGATGTCTATGAATCCCCCGACACGACCGGTAGTACACCTCAATTCCGTGATGTTGCTGATGCCATTATTGTGCTCGCAGGCCTTGTAGGCAGCATTAGCGATGGATCACTTCATGCTGCGATTGCTCATGGGCTGCATGATAGCCTGACCAAATTACCCGAAACACACGCATTGCTACATGGAGAAAAGGTAGCCTTCGGACTCTTCACCCAGTGGATTCTTGAAGGCAAAGCAGGGGATGAGCTTCATGAGCTGACCACTCTTTTACATAAGCTGAATCTGCCGATCACTCTTGCCCAACTCGGCATACAACAACAACCCCAGGAAGCTGCTGCGCGCATTGCAGCAGGACTACAGCTGCGGGAAGGCAGTGCGGCTCATCTGTCCTTCGGAGTTAGCACAGCGCAGGTAACCGAAGCCATTCTTCAGGCAGACCGTATCGGCCGAGCGTTTATTGCATCCAGCAAATTAAGTGAGTCCGGTATTTCCAGTGAGAGCATTTCACAGACCAAGGAGGTTTCTTCCCTATGATTCGTCGAAATCGCCGTTACTCCCTACCTTTAACCGCTCTTGTGAGCGCACTTCTCTTGCTCATTGTATCCGGCTGCTCTACAGGAGCTGATCATCAGGCTACAGGTACAGGCACAACACCGACAGCGGCATCAGCTGCTTCGAATAGTGACGTTACCATACGGGTTGGTCAGACCGGATGGGGCAATCTCGAATGGGGGCTAAAAGCCGCCGGACTCGATGACACCCCCTATAAAGTCACTTATAACGTATTCCAGGGAGGAAACCTGATCCTTGAAGCGATGGCTGCAAACCAACTGGACTTCGGTGTAACCAGTGAAATCCCGCCCATTTTTGCTTCTCAGGCTGCCAACGGTGGAAGCTTCAAAATTATTGCGGTACAACAAGGCAGTACCTTAAATCAGGAGGTCGTTGTTCCCAAAGGTTCAACGATCAAATCGGTTGCCGATCTGAAAGGCAAGAAAGTTGCATTTGTAAAAAATACAACGGCCCACTATTTCCTGCTCAAAATGCTGGAGGAAGCCGGATTAACCTGGAGTGACATCAGTCCGGTTGAACTTACAACAGCCGATGGACTCAGCGCCCTGATCAGCGGGAAAGTGGATGCCCTTGCGAGTTACGGCAATGCCATCATCTCCGCACATCAGAATGAAGCAACGACGCTCGCCAGCGCCAAAGATATCCTGTCAGGCAGCTTCCTTGTAGCCGCTTCCGATCAAGCTATTGCGAATGATGAACAGAAAAAGGCCCTTGCCGATTATCTGGAGCGAATCAACAAATTCAATGATTGGGCGCGGGCAAATAAGGATGAATGGGCTCAAATTACAGCAGACAACACCCACCAGCCTGTGGAACAAGCGCTTAAAACCTACACCGATGGAGAAGCACAACGGTCCTCACGCATTGTTTCAATATCCGACGAGGCCATCCAGTCCGAACAGGACGTAGCGGATACGTTTCAGCAAGCGGGTATTTTTGAGCAGGCAGTAGACGTGAGCCAATTCTGGAGCGACGCTCTTAGTGATCAGCTTCCAGCTCCTGGTAGCCAATAACGAACGAAGCAAGGAGGTATGTATAACGTGCGTTCTAACACTTTTAACCGGGCATGGTTTAACCAATGTCTTCCTTTTGTTGTACCACTGCTCATTCTGGCTCTGTGGCAATGGCTCACTGCGTCTGGAGTCGTTGCAGCCAATATTTTGCCCCGTCCCGCTCAGGTACTGGAGGCCTTCTTTCGTCTGCTTCGTAACGGTGAGTTGCTGAACAATATAAGTATCAGCGCCAGGCGGGCTTTGGGAGGTTTCGTCATCGGGGGAGGTCTGGGTTTCCTGCTGGGTGTACTGAATGGCATTTCCTCTCTTGCGGAAAAGATCGCCGACTCCTCGGTCCAGATGATCCGTAACATTCCGCATCTGTCCTTGATCCCCCTCGTTATTGTGTGGTTCGGGATCGGTGAAGAAGCCAAATTATTTCTCGTTTCCCTGGGCGTATTCTTTCCGGTATATCTGAATACGTTCCACGGCATACGGTCGGTCGATCCCGGTCTGATTGAAATGGGCAAAGTGTATGGCCTCAGCCGTTGGTCCCTTTATAAGGACATTATCCTGCCTGGTGCGCTGCCTTCCATTCTGGTGGGTATTCGGTACGCACTTGGCATCATGTGGCTAACACTTATCGTAGCCGAGACGGTTGCAGCGGATGCGGGGATTGGATATATGGCGATGAACGCAAGGGAATTCATGCAGATGGACGTGATTGTCTTAAGCATTCTGCTCTATGCCCTGCTGGGCAAGCTGTCTGACACCATCGCCAAATGGCTGGAACGGCGCTGGCTGCGCTGGAACCCGGCTCTATCCCGCAAGTAATGTGAAGGAGCGTGAATTTATTCATGAGCACAAGTCAGATCAGTCCTTTTCTGCAAGTGGATGGGGTTCAGAAATCGTATGATCAGCGCACGATTCTATCCGACATCAACGTCAGTGTGAGACAAGGGGAATTTGTAGCCATCGTTGGACGAAGCGGTTGTGGCAAAAGTACGTTGCTGCGTCTGATCGCCGGGCTGGAAGCCCCCTCTTCAGGTAACGTTATGCTGGGCAATAGAAAGCTTGGCAGTACCGCACCCGAGACAAGGTTTCTGTTTCAGGAGGCCCGGCTGCTGCCTTGGAAATCCGTGCTCGACAATGTACGGTTGGGCATCCCCGACAAGAACAAGGAAGATGCACGCCAGTCGCTTCGCAATGTAGGACTCGGAGAGCGTGAAGGCGACTGGCCGGGAGTATTATCGGGCGGGCAAAAACAACGTGTCGCTCTGGCACGCGCACTCGCCAGTCATCCTCGCTTACTGCTGCTGGATGAACCGCTGGGTGCATTGGATGCTTTAACCCGGATTGAGATGCAGCAATTAATCGAACGTTTGTGGGTAGAAGAAGGGCTGACCGTCATTTTGGTCACTCATGATGTCAGCGAGGCGGTTGCACTTGCTGACAGGGTACTGTTAATCGAGGATGGTCATATAACGATGGATACCCGAATTACGCTGGAGCGGCCACGCGTTCGGGACAGCGGGTTTGCTCATTTTGAAAACCTGATTCTTAATCGGTTGTTGACTCCTCCACAAGAAACAGCACAGCAGATTGCCCAGAAACAGATATCATTCTCGATCTAATTCCACTGGAAAGAAGGTATGATCATGCAATCCCTTTCACCCATTCCCTCTCCTCCTGTCAAAGACCTGTTAAATCAAATTCCAGCCTATACACCTGCCAAATCCATGGAACAGATTCGGCGGGAGTTGGGACTGGAAAGTGTCGATCGACTCGCAGCGAACGAGAATCCGTTTGGCTCTTCTCCCTTGGCTGCGGAAGCAGTCCGATCCCTGGGCTCCGATCTTTTGGCACAATACCCCGACGGTTCCAGCCAACTGTTGCGTGACAAACTTGCGGAGCGGCTGGGTGTGCGTACCTCCCAACTGGTATTTGGCAGTGGATCGTTCGAGCTACTGACCCTTACCGCCCAAGCTTATCTTAATCCCGGCGAGGAATCACTCATTCCGGTGCCCTCCTTTAACTGGTATAAAGGCGCTACCCTGCTGGCAGGCGGTGTTATTCATGAAGTGCCTTTGGTCAACCATTCGCTGGACCTGGAGCAATTCCGGCAACGGATCAATGCTTCAACCCGAATCATCTGGCTGTGCAATCCGAATAATCCGACCGGAACCATTTTCACGGCAGATGCCCTGCTTGGTTTACTTGAACATGTTCCCTCCCATGTCGTGGTTGTCCTGGACGAAGCGTATTATGAATTCGCGGAAAGCGAAGATTATCCGGATACGGTTAAGCTGCTGGAACAGTACAATAATCTGATTATTCTGCGGACCTTCTCCAAAATATATGGGCTGGCCGGCCTGCGAATCGGATATGGCATCGGGAATGAAAGCATCATTGAAGGCATTAACCGGGTCAAGCTGCCCATCAGTCTGACAGCCACATCCCAAGCCGCTGCTTCGGCCAGCCTGGATGATCATGAATTTGTCTCTCATTGCCTGCACTACAATCGTCAGGGACGGGAAACGTTAATGCAATCCTTTGATCAGTGGAAATTACCCTACATCCCTTCCGAAACGAATTTCATCATGGTGGATCTGTTACAGGACAGTGGCCCCATTACCAGAGAATTGTTGAACCGAGGCATCTCTGTTCGCGGCGGTGCCGAATTCGGCATGCCTACCTGGCTTCGGATTACGATTGGTACACCTGAGCAGATTGCCCGTTTGATCCGTGAGCTGGGCGCACTCATTCCCTAGTCGGTATATGACTTCTTCCCTCATTCATTTATCTTCCTCACCACGACCTGCCTGATCAGGCTCTTTACATTCCGCTTCTTTATGATATATGCTGAGTACACAACTGCATATCTTGAACATTACACTAGGGGAGCCTTGCGGCTGAGACGAATCGAACGATTCGGACCCTTTGAACCTGATCTGGATCATACCAGCGGAGGGAAGTGGAGCGGCCTTTCAGTAAGTGGATTTTTTCATGTTGATGATGAAATTTAATGTGAATTGAACTTACAGACCCACTCATTTCTCCGGAAATGGGTGGGTCTTTTTCGCGTTCTGCGGGCAGATCAGAAGGTGTAATTAGAGATCCCGCAGTTTGCTGTTTGTTTGATAACGAGGAGGAAAGGAAGCGAGAAAATGGGTGACGACATCACCATTCACAACATGAGCTATGCTTTCCCGGGAAAAAGGGATTCCCCTGTGCTCTCCAATGTGTCGATGCGTGTAGCGAGAGGAGAATTCGTCTCGATCATCGGCTCCAGCGGCTCCGGTAAAAGCACCCTCTTCAAGCTGCTGGCAGGCTTGCTTGAGCCCACCCACGGAACCATTGAAATTCCTTGGGTTCAAGAAGGAAAGCGACTGGGCCAGGTGGCCTACATGCCACAAAAGGACCTCCTGTTATCCTGGCGAACCGTCATGGAGAATTGCATGCTCCCCTCCGAACTTGCTTCAGGGCGGCAGGATAAGGCAAGGATGCGAGCGGACATTCTCGCTGGGCTCGACAGATTTGGCTTATCCGGCTACGCGCATGCTTACCCGGACGAGCTGTCGGGTGGCATGCGCCAGCGTGTCGCGCTGCTTCGTACTTTGCTGACAGGCGGCCAGCTCATGCTGCTGGATGAACCATTCGGCGCACTCGATGCCCTGACCAAACGGGAGATGCATCGGTGGCTGCTGGAGCTGTGGGAAAGCCTGGGCAAAACCGTGTTGTTCATCACGCATGACATTGAAGAAGCCCTGCTGCTCAGTGATCGGATTATCCTGTTAACTCCAGTGGGCCAAGGCCAACAGCTGCAAGATATGGAAGTACCTTTGCCGCGTCCAAGACATTCGGACATGATCTACGAACCGACTCTCGTTCAGATGAGACGATTACTGGAGGAACAATTGCATGCGAGACGGTAACTTGAGAGATAGCATGAAGCATAGCGTAAGAGGTTGGCTTGCCCGTTATGGTCTGTTTCTTTTGCTCATGATCTTGCTGCTTGCCCTCTGGGAGTGGATTGTGCATATGGGATGGGTGCCTTCCTTCATCATTCCAGCCCCGACGGCGATTGCCAGTTCGCTGTATGAACATCGCCACCTTCTGCTGGCTACACATCTGCCCGCTACCTTGATGGAAGTTGTCGTTGGTTTTGGCTTGTCTATTGGTGCCGGAATTGCACTTGCAACAGGTATGTATATGAATCGGTCGATTGAAAAAGCGTTATATCCCTTCATCTTGATCAGTCAGACGATTCCGTTGATTGCCCTGTCCCCCGTCTTCATCCTGTGGTTTGGCTACACGCTGTGGAGTAAAGTTGCGGTGGTATTCCTGATCGCATTTTTCCCGATTGTAGTTAGCACCTACGATGGACTGCGCCAGGGTGATCCGGAGCAGCGTGAATTGCTGCGGACGATGGGGGCCAGCAAGTGGGATATTTTTCGCAAACTCCAGATTCCGCTTGCCCTTCCCTCCTTCTTCTCGGGACTAAAAATGTCTGTAGTGTACTGTGTGGTCGGTGCAACGATCGGGGAATGGCTCGGTGGAAGCAAGGGTCTCGGTTATTTCAGTCGCAGAATGTCGAGCAACATGAACACGGATGCGATGTTCGCCGCTATTGTGCTGTTATCCCTGCTTGGTATCGCCCTGTTTGTACTCATTGCATGGATGGAGAGAAGATTCGCTGCACCACGTCATGCAGGTAGAAGAAAGGCTGGATAACTTTCGGAGGTAGACCTGACGGGACAGGTTTATCTTACTTAGCGTCTTCCCCTTACTATCCGCTGGGAGGCCATAGCAGCACATCGGTTTCCAATCACCGGTATGTAGAATTTTATGAATTTCATAACAGATAACAAGGAAGAAACGAGGAACTTTACGTAATGAATAATAAGCATATATATTCCCTGCTCCCTCTCCTGCTCATAGCTCTGTTGCTGATCGTTAGCGGATGCAGCAAGACGGGCACCAACACGCCTGCTACGGATTCAGCTTCCAATACCAAAGATACAGAATCATCTGTGACCGAAACGTCAGTAGATTCCAAAGACAAGCTATCCATCATGCTCGACTGGTATCCGAATGCAGTGCATTCCTTCATCTATGTAGCTCAGGAGAAAGGATACTTCGCGGATCAAGGTCTGGATGTTGATGTTCAAATGCCTGCCGATACCAATGACTCACTCAAACTGGTTGCTGCCGGAAAAATCGATCTGGCGCTGAGCTACCAGCCGCAAATTTTGCTTGCGCGCGGGGAAAACATTCCTGTACGTTCCATTGCGGCCGTCGTTCGGCATCCACTCGTGCATCTATTAACTGAAGCAGACGGTAAAGTGAAGTCGCCTAAAGATCTTGAAGGATTGACGGTCGGCTATTCCTCAATTCCTCTGTATGAGGCAATGGTGCGTACCATGATCAGCCAGGATGGAGGTAATCCCGACAAGATGAATCTGGTAGATGTGGGATTTGACCTGATTCCTTCCCTGGCTTCCGGGCAGGCAGATGCCATTATGGGCGGTTTTATTAACCATGAGCAATTGATTCTGGAAAAGGAAGGCCATGCCATGAAATCGATCAATCCCGTTGATTACGGCGTACCTGATTATTATGAGCTGGTACTGACTGCAAGTGACACGGGTATTGAATTGAAAAAGAATCAGCTTACCCGGTTCATCAAAGCGATGCAGGAAGGACAGAAATATGTGACAGAGCACCCCGAGGATGCGCTGAACATTCTGCTCGCGCATGAGAACGAAACTTCTCCACTTGACCCGGAGATCGAAACCAAAAGCCTGAATATTTTACTGCCACTGATGAATGAAAAAGGTCAGCCGTTTGGCGGGCAGGACGCCTCTTCTTGGAAAAACGTACGTGCATGGCTGGTTCAAAGTGAATTGATTCCCGGTTCCGTGAAGGCTGAGGATGCTTTTATCAACTTGCAGGGCGAGTAGACATCGGTTGCTGGATCAGATCAAAGAAAATCTTAAAGTAGGAAATTCAATGCTGGAAATTGCCACATGAGTTTCTTCGGTATTCAATAACTGTACAAAATTTCTATAGAATATATGGATTTTTTATTAAGTAGATGAATTATTTATCTAGTCTTTCTATATGGACATTGCAGCTATCCGAGAATGACCTTTAACTCATAACTCAATCATTTATGAAAATCCTGCTACCCAACAACCTTGAAAACTTATGCGTATAAGGGTAACCCTGCCTGCTTTTGTTGATTAAATTGCTTATTTATAAGGAGGAACTCATATGTCTTATCTGGAACGTGTTCGTACACAAAATCCACTCGTTCATAACATTACGAATATTGTCGTTGCTCCGTTTACGGCCAACGGTTTGCTCGCACTAGGTGCATCTCCCTTTATGGCCTATGCGCATGAAGAAGTGGCTGATGTCGCCAAAATTTCGGGAGCAGTTGTATTGAACATTGGCACTTTGGACGAACGGGTAGTTGAAGCGATCCGCCTGGCTGGTCAATCGGCGAATGCAAATAATGTGCCTGTGGTGCTCGATCCGGTTGGCGCTGGCGCAACCGCCTATCGTACAGAAACCGTTCAGATACTTGTTCGTGAGCTTCGCCTCACGGTGTTGCGCGGCAATGTGGCGGAAGTCGCTAATGTCATCGGCGAGCGTTGGAACATCAAAGGTGTGGATGCAGGTCAAGGTGAGGGAGATCGAATCGGAATAGCGGAACGTGCAGCACAAAAACTCGGCTGTGTGGTCGTCATTACCGGACGCGAGGATGTCATTACGGATGGGCAAACGACGTTCCTGACGAGTAATGGACATGTCTTGCTCACCCAAGTGACTGGTGCAGGCTGCTTGCTCAGCTCAGTAATCGGTGCTTTTGCAGCCATAGCAAAACCGGGTGAAGACTTGCTGAGCAGTGTTGTGGAAGCTCTCGCCTTCTATGGCGTTGCAGCAGAGATTGCGGCGGAACGTACCGCTGACCTTGGACCGGGCAGCTTCCAGATCGAATTGCTGAACCAACTGGCCCAAGTAACACCTGACATTCTCGCGCAGCGGGCACAGGTTCGCCGGATTGATAGAGGTGCACAATGAGTATTGCGCAGGCTTTGACGATTGCAGGTTCCGATAATGGCGGCGGTGCCGGAATACAGGCCGATCTAAAGACCTTTCAGGAGCTTGGTGTATATGGCATGACTGTAATTACAGCTATCGCTGCCCAAAATACAACCGGTGTGCAGGGCGTCTTCCCTATCTCATATGAAGGTATTGCTCAACAGCTGGATTCGACCGGTGATGATTTTCAACCTACAGCAGTGAAGACGGGTATGCTCTATAGTGCCGAGATTATTCGACTGGTTGCCGAGAAATGGCAGCAATACAGCTGGTCCAATCTGGTCATCGATCCGGTTATGGTTGCCAAAGGCGGCGCTACTCTGCTACAACAGGAGGCCGTTCAGGCTCTAATTACAGAGCTGCTACCTCATGCCCTGATCACGACACCGAACATCCCGGAAGCTGAGCTTCTTACTGGAATGTCTATTACCAATCTGAGTCAGCGCGAAGAAGCCGCAAAGCGGATTGTGCAGATGGGCTCCACGTATGCTTTGGTGAAAGGTGGTCATGATGAGGGAAGTGGCATGATTGTCGACGTACTTTACGATGGGCAGTCTTTTCATTACCTGGAGAACGTTCGGGTGGTGACTCGGCATACCCATGGAACGGGATGTACGTATTCTGCAGCCATTACTGCCGAATTGGCGAAGGGCTCAGCTATGCTGGCTGCCGTCACGACTGCGCGTGCATTCATTCAGGCAGCCATCGAAGATGTGCTGGGGATTGGGGCCGGGCATGGGCCAACGAATCATTTTGCGTATCAACGCAGACTGCGGGGTGAGCAGTGATGTGCCATCTGGATGCAGAAGCAGTACGGCATGCGATGCAGGTGTATTTGGTGATGGGCAGCGTGAATACGACACGTGACCCGGTAGAGGTGCTGCGCCAGGCTATCGCTGGCGGCATAACGCTCTTCCAGTTCCGGGAAAAAGGAACTGGCGCTCTGATAGGCGAAGCACGCATCACGCTTGCGATGCGGCTTCGCGAGCTGTGCAGCCAGCACGGTATACCGTTCATCGTGAACGATGATGTGGAGCTGGCTGTGGCAGTGGAGGCCGACGGTGTACATGTCGGCCAGGACGATACGGACGCGGCGCTGGTACGCGCCCGCATCGGAGAAGGGCGGATGCTTGGCGTATCCGCCCACGCTGTGGAGGAAGCCCGCCGTGCGGTACAGGCGGGCGCCGACTATCTTGGCGTCGGGCCCATGTACCCAACGCGGTCCAAAGCGGATGCCCACGCTGTGCTGGGCCCCGCCGGGGTGGCGGAACTGCGCGCCGCAGGCATCGCAGTTCCGGTGGTGGGTATCGGCGGCATTACGCCCGATACCACGGCCGCCGTGATGGCGGCAGGAGCCGACGGCGTAGCCGTCATCTCCGCCATCGCGGGCGCGGCCGACGTGCGCGCAGCGGCTGCGCAGTTCGCTGCGGCGGTGCAAGGGATGCAGGCGTAGCCATGCGCTCCCTGCACCGCCAGCCCGTGGGCTGCACCCAGTGGAGGGTGCAGCCTGCACAAGAGCGCCTTGCCTCCTCCCATAACTGAGAAGGCAAGCTCCCTCCTCCTACAGTGCAACAGACTATAACATTGAAAGCGCTCCTGTTCTCCTTAAGCTAACTGATTGTTGAAATTATCCAAGCTCTCACTCGTTCCTTCATTCATTTAATTTACACATTTACTCCATCATTTATCCAGTCAAACACACAGCCATTCAGTCACCCAATCCATTCTCAAGATGCGGTTTCCATACTCGTATCTTATTTTCCCATTTTCACCTGTTGACTCTCACGTAACGTGACGCTGTACAATCGGTGGTGTAAGGAGGTTTTCCATCATGGCCATGAAAGTAAAAGAAGTAGCCAAACTTGTCGGGATCAGTGTGCGCACACTGCATCACTATGATGAGATTGGACTGTTAACACCGGACGAAGTGACTTCTGCCGGATATCGACTGTATTCAGATGCCAATCTGGAAATGCTGCAGCAGATTTTATTTTTCAAAGAACTCGATTTTTCTTTGAAAGATATCAAGGAGATTATAAGCAATCCCTCTTTCGATCGGGAGGAAGCCCTAAATATGCATCGCCGCATTCTATTGGAGAAGCGCCAGCGATTGGACCAAATGATTGCCACCATTGATAAATCGGTTCAGCACGTGAGAGGAGAAATTAAGATGACAGCCAAAGAACAATTCGAAGGATTCAATTTCAGCCATAACCCGTATGAGCAGGAGGCGCGGGAACGTTGGGGAGATCAAGCAGTGGATCAGGCTAACCAAAAATTACAGAACAAGTCTCCCTCGGAGCAAAAAGCCCTCTCCGATCAAATGAATGAAATCTACAACCGCCTAGCAGCACTTCGTCACACAGACCCAACCTCTGCCGAGGCTCAAGCCGGAATCTTGGAATGGTACAGCTATCTGAACAACATGGGAACCTATTCCCCTGAGGCCTTTAGAGGGCTGGGCCAGATGTATGTGGATGACGAACGTTTCACACGGAATATTGACCAATTCGGTGAAGGTTTAGCTGTTTTTATGCGAAATGCCATGTCTGTGTTTGCTGACCGAAACAGCTAATCAGTCGGTTAGGCTTTACTTCCCATTTTGCATCATCCAATGTCCATCGCCATTAGGTGGTGTTCATTTACTTACACGATTTGAACATCACTCGGACGCGGCTCTTGCTCAGTTAATTCAAAAAGGGACGTACGCCCTTGGCGCTACGTCCCTTTTTTCGTATCTCAGCCGCAATGTGAACACGCCTTTTACGGGCACCCACTCTGAGTACTCCTCTTTCCACGCTTGCAGTCCTGCATTCGCAGTCCTTCTGCGTCTCCAGTCGGATCAATTAAGCTCTTGGAGCATGGTCAGATGAAGATGCATTCGATGCCAGACTGGTTCTCGCCATCCGTCCTGGAATCTGCCATGCTGATACGATGGCCAATACGATGAATAACAGGTCAATCGGTTCGCTGAAATAGTCTGTAAAGGTATCCACAAACGCGCTAACCATCTCACCATCGAACACCAAATCCATCATGCCCGCATCGCTAAACAATTCCGATGTAAAATAAACCACCGTCAGGTACTTGCCCAGCAAAATGCCGATAAGTGCAAAGATAACTGCGATGACTTTATGTACCGTTGCGATCCGTTTGTTCGAGAACAATACGACCGCATAGCCTGTAAGCGCCCCAATGACGATTGCAATGAGCCCAAGCTCCCTCTCCGTTAGGGCAGCGATCACTGCCCACACAATGCCTCCTACAATTGCTGCCAATAATCCACCAACGATTGGCATGCCGATCTTGATCCCTTGTTTCTCTTCCACGTTGTCTTTCCCTCCTGAGTCATGCTTATGCTTGTTTTCCAGAATTCACCTTTCCTATGAAACCACAAATCCTCCTTTTATTCAACAAATTTCTACTTTTTTTTCTGACATATAAAATACATGGCGTTCGCCATGCTATGGTTTCAAAATAACGTAAATATCCCCTCTAGCGGCCTTAAAGCTGGCACAGAGGGGACATCTTTACATCTATTTATATTTATTAATAAGCTTTCATTATCTTATGCAAAGTGTATCTCAGATGCATTCCCATTTATAGCTGTGTTGCGTTGGAAGGTTGAATGACAGTAGCGATCTGTGCCAATATCGCATCCACTGATGCAGGGTCATTCACATCATATTCATCAATGTTCAAACGCAGTACCGGACAAGCCGTAAATTGGTTAATCCATACGGAATAGCGCTCGTGCATATGTTCCCAGTAAGAACGATCTGTCTGGATCTCCATCTCACGTCCACGAACGGTAATCCGGTTTAGAATGGATGGCAGACTGCCTTCCAGATAGATCAGTACGTCCGGATGTGGGAAATACGGTGTCATCACCATGGCTTCAAACAAACTGCTGTACGTCTCGAAATCCGTGGCTGACATTGTACCTTGATCCGCATGCATTTGCGCAAAGATGCCGGTATCTTCATAGATGGAACGATCCTGTACGAATCCACCGCCCAGTTCAAAGATTTTTTTCTGTTCCTTGAAGCGCTCGGCCAGGAAGTAAATCTGCAAATGGAAACTCCAACGTTCGAAGTCATGATAGAACTTTTCCAGATAAGGATTGTGGTCAACTTGCTCCAGAGAAGTCTTAAAATTCAATCGCTCTGCCAGAGCCGCTGTCAGTGTGGATTTTCCCACCCCAACGGTGCCTGCTACCGTAATTAATGCATTCGTCGGAATGCCATAGTTGTTCATGTGATATACTCCTTTACCTGATTAACAATCTGTTTAAAATGTTCCGGATGTTCTACAAAATCGAGCTGCTCCGCATTCACCTTAATGATCATTGGCGGGTTCGGGCTGCTGGCCAAGTAGGCCATGCCTGTTTTGTAATCTGCAATTAACTGTTCCATATAAGCGGGATCCATATCCTGCTCAAAAGGCCTCCCACGTTTGTTGATACGGTGCATCAATGTACCGAGTTCAGCCTCGATATAGAGCACCAGATTGGGTTTCGGCAGATCATCCGTTAATAGATGATAGATTTGGCGGTATTTATCCCGCTTTGTCCCTTTCAGGGTACGCTCGGCAAATATCATATTCTTGTAGATATGATAGTCCGAAATGACCGGTGTGTTCTGTTTAATATAGTGCGCGCCTGTGTCTTCTAGTTGCTTAAACCGGTTGCACAGAAAAAACATTTCAAGCTGGAAACTCCACTCATCTATATCCTGATAGAAGGAAGCCAGAAAGGGATTCTCTTCTACAATTTCCTTGACCAGCGGAAGGTTCAATTCTTGGGAAAGCATTGTAGCCAACGTAGTTTTCCCCGCTCCAATCGGACCTTCCACGGCAATAAACGGGGCTGATTTCATCGTGTTCCAGTACCTCCTCGTACACATCGTGTTTCCGTTTCTATATAGACCTCACCTATTGTATCACAGCTTCGATGATGGGAATGCCAGTATTTTATGTATAAACTGAGTTTTATCTCTCCAATCAAGCGTACAAAAGGCAGTTCATTGTATTTTTAACAAACTCCCTAAAGTTAAAAATACAACAAAAAAACACGATCGAATTAAATGATCGTGTCTTTTAATTGCTTGGCGGCGTCCTACTCTCCCAGGACCCTGCGGTCCAAGTACCATCGGCGCTAGAGGGCTTAACGGTCGTGTTCGGGATGGGTACGTGTGGAACCCCTCCGCCATCGCCACCAAACGCTTAGCTTAGTCTTACATTCAGAGTTTATTCTCTGAAAACTAGATCCGAAACGAAACCTGCGATTACAACCTGCATATTTGGATAAGCCCTCGACCGATTAGTACTGGTCAGCTCCATGCATTGCTGCACTTCCACCCCCAGCCTATCTACCTCGTCGTCTTCAAGGGGTCTTACATACTGGGAAATCTCATCTTGAGGGGGGCTTCACGCTTAGATGCTTTCAGCGCTTATCCCTTCCGTACATAGCTACCCAGCGGTGCTCCTGGCGGAACAACTGGTACACCAGCGGTACGTCCATCCCGGTCCTCTCGTACTAAGGACAGCTCCTCTCAAATTTCCTACGCCCACGACAGATAGGGACCGAACTGTCTCACGACGTTCTGAACCCAGCTCGCGTACCGCTTTAATGGGCGAACAGCCCAACCCTTGGGACCTACTTCAGCCCCAGGATGCGATGAGCCGACATCGAGGTGCCAAACCTCCCCGTCGATGTGGACTCTTGGGGGAGATAAGCCTGTTATCCCCAGGGTAGCTTTTATCCGTTGAGCGATGGCCCTTCCATGCGGTACCACCGGATCACTAAGCCCGACTTTCGTCCCTGCTCGACTTGTAGGTCTCGCAGTCAAGCTCCCTTATGCCTTTGCACTCTTCGAATGATTTCCAACCATTCTGAGGGAACCTTTGGGCGCCTCCGTTACTCTTTAGGAGGCGACCGCCCCAGTCAAACTGCCCACCTGACACTGTCCCCGCACCGGATTACGGTACCAGGTTAGAACCTAGATACGATCAGGGTGGTATCCCAACGGTGCCTCCACGCAAGCTGGCGCTCACGCTTCAAAGGCTCCCACCTATCCTGTACAGATCGTACCCAAATTCAATATCAAGCTGCAGTAAAGCTCCATGGGGTCTTTCCGTCTTGTCGCGGGTAACCTGCATCTTCACAGGTATTAAAATTTCACCGGATCTCTCGTTGAGACAGCGCCCAAGTCGTTACGCCATTCGTGCGGGTCAGAATTTACCTGACAAGGAATTTCGCTACCTTAGGACCGTTATAGTTACGGCCGCCGTTTACTGGGGCTTCGGTTCACAGCTTCGGATTGCTCCTAACCGCTCCCCTTAACCTTCCAGCACCGGGCAGGCGTCAGCCCGTATACTTCGCCTTACGGCTTCGCACAGACCTGTGTTTTTGCTAAACAGTCGCTTGGGCCTTTTCACTGCGGCCCCCTCGTGCTATTCACACTACCGGGGCACCCCTTCTCCCGAAGTTACGGGGTCATTTTGCCGAGTTCCTTAACGAGAGTTCTTCCGCGCGCCTTAGAATTCTCTTCTCGCCTACCTGTGTCGGTTTGCGGTACGGGCACCATCACCTGGCTAGAGGCTTTTCTTGGCAGTGTGAGATCATGACCTTCGCTACTATAATTTTCGCTCCCCATCACAGCCCAGCCTTACGATGTGCGGATTTGCCTACACATCAGCCTCACTGCTTAGACGGACATCCATCAGTCCGCGTCACTACCCTGCTGCGTCCCCCATTGCTCATAACGGCTTACGGTGGTACAGGAATTTCGACCTGTTGTCCTTCGACTACGCCTTTCGGCCTCGCCTTAGGTCCCGACTTACCCTGAGCGGACGAGCCTTCCTCAGGAACCCTTAGGCTTTCGGCGGATCAGATTCTCACTGATCTTTTCGTTACTCATACCGGCATTCTCACTTGTATAATGTCCAGCGCTCCTTACGGTACACCTTCAACCCTTATACAACGCTCCCCTACCCCTGGATCGACTTCACTCCAGCTTCGAAGTCCTGTGTTTATCCCCTGAGAAGCATTTGGTCATCCAAGATATCATCTCTTGTCAGACAAAAATGTCCTTGTGGTAAACACCGCCTCAAAGAAGCAGTGAAGTCGATCCAAGCCATAGCTTCGGTGGTGTGTTTAGCCCCGTTACATTTTCGGCGCAGAGTCACTCGACCAGTGAGCTATTACGCACTCTTTCAATGGTGGCTGCTTCTAAGCCAACATCCTGGTTGTCTGTGCAACTCCACATCCTTTCCCACTTAACACACACTTGGGGACCTTAGCTGATGGTCTGGGCTGTTTCCCTTTTGACAATGGATCTTAGCACTCACTGTCTGACTCCCGGAAGTAAGTCTATGGCATTCGGAGTTTGACTGAGCTTGGTAACCCTTGCGGGCCCCGCACCCAATCAGTGCTCTACCTCCACGACTCTGTTTTCCGAGGCTAGCCCTAAAGCTATTTCGGGGAGAACCAGCTATCTCCGAGTTCGATTGGAATTTCTCCGCTACCCCCACCTCATCCCCGCACTTTTCAACGTGCGTGGGTTCGGGCCTCCAGTGCGTGTTACCGCACCTTCACCCTGGACAGGGGTAGATCACCCGGTTTCGGGTCTACGTCCACGTACTCATTCGCCCTATTCAGACTCGCTTTCGCTGCGGCTCCGGCTCTTCACCTTAACCTTGCACGGGAACGTAACTCGCCGGTTCATTCTACAAAAGGCACGCCATCACCCCTAAAACGGGCTCTGACTTTTTGTAAGCACACGGTTTCAGGTTCTATTTCACTCCCCTTCCGGGGTGCTTTTCACCTTTCCCTCACGGTACTGCTTCACTATCGGTCGCTAGGAAGTATTTAGCCTTGGCAGATGGTCCTGCCGGATTCATACGGGGTTTCACGTGCCCCGCACTACTCGGGATCCGTCTCGGAGAGAGCAGACTTTCAATTACAGGGCTTTTACCTTCTTTGGCGGGCCTTTCCAGACCTCTTCGTTTAACCGGCTCCTTTGTAACTCCATGTGAGACGTCCCACAACCCCAAAGAGCAAGCTCTCTGGTTTGGGCTTCTCCGCGTTCGCTCGCCGCTACTGACGGAATCACTATTGTTTTCTCTTCCTCAGGGTACTTAGATGTTTCAGTTCCCCTGGTATGCCTCACACTAACCTATGTATTCAGTTAGGTGTAACTGGACATTACCCCAGCTGGGTTTCCCCATTCGGACACCCCCGGATCAAAGCTTGCTTACAGCTCCCCGAGGCAGTTTCGTTGTTCGCCACGTCCTTCATCGGCTCCTAGCGCCTAGGCATCCTCCGTGTGCTCTTAGTAGCTTAACCATTCCGCTCGTGTTCGAGCTGTCGCTCCGCTTGTTTTGGACTGCGTCCAAAGCCAAAATTCGCTCCATTTCGATCACTCGCTCATGCAATCTACCGTTTTTATTGAAACTTGTTTACACAAGTTCAGCTAAAAAGGAATGTTCTAATTCGCATTTTTCGTTTCGATATCTAGTTTTCAAAGAACAAGCTCCATGCAAAAGCAAGCTGTTTGAGAGTTTGAGCTCTCAAAACTGAGCAACGAGTGAGTAACTAGCCGACCTGGCTAGATTTTGTATTTGAATGTTTCCACGCGGGAAACGATTCTCCATAGAAAGGAGGTGATCCAGCCGCACCTTCCGATACGGCTACCTTGTTACGACTTCACCCCAATCATCTATCCCACCTTCGGCGGCTGGCTCCTTGCGGTTACCCCACCGACTTCGGGTGTTATAAACTCTCGTGGTGTGACGGGCGGTGTGTACAAGACCCGGGAACGTATTCACCGCGGCATGCTGATCCGCGATTACTAGCAATTCCGACTTCATGCAGGCGAGTTGCAGCCTGCAATCCGAACTGAGACCGGCTTTTTAGGATTCGTTCCACCTCGCGGCTTCACAGCCCGTTGTACCGGCCATTGTAGTACGTGTGTAGCCCAGGTCATAAGGGGCATGATGATTTGACGTCATCCCCACCTTCCTCCGGTTTGTCACCGGCAGTCACCTTAGAGTGCCCACCCGAAGTGCTGGCAACTAAGATCAAGGGTTGCGCTCGTTGCGGGACTTAACCCAACATCTCACGACACGAGCTGACGACAACCATGCACCACCTGTCTCCTCTGTCCCGAAGGAAAGGTACATCTCTGTACCGGTCAGAGGGATGTCAAGACCTGGTAAGGTTCTTCGCGTTGCTTCGAATTAAACCACATACTCCACTGCTTGTGCGGGTCCCGTCAATTCCTTTGAGTTTCAGTCTTGCGACCGTACTCCCAGGCGGAGTGCTTAATGTGTTAACTTCGGCACCAAGGGTATCGAAACCCCTAACACCTAGCACTCATCGTGTTTACGGGCGTGGACTACCAGGGTATCTAATCCTGTTTGCTCCCCACGCTTTCGCGCCTCAGCGTCAGTTACAGCCCAGAGAGTCGCCTTCGCCACTGGTGTTCCTCCACATATCTACGCATTTCACCGCTACACGTGGAATTCCACTCTCCTCTTCTGCACTCAAGTCACCCAGTTTCCAGTGCGATCCGGGGTTGAGCCCCGGGATTAAACACCAGACTTAAATGACCGCCTGCGCGCGCTTTACGCCCAATAATTCCGGACAACGCTTGCCCCCTACGTATTACCGCGGCTGCTGGCACGTAGTTAGCCGGGGCTTTCTTCTCAGGTACCGTCACCTTGAGAGCAGTTACTCTCCCAAGCGTTCTTCCCTGGCAACAGAGCTTTACGATCCGAAAACCTTCATCACTCACGCGGCATTGCTCCGTCAGGCTTTCGCCCATTGCGGAAGATTCCCTACTGCTGCCTCCCGTAGGAGTCTGGGCCGTGTCTCAGTCCCAGTGTGGCCGATCACCCTCTCAGGTCGGCTACGCATCGTCGCCTTGGTGAGCCGTTACCCCACCAACTAGCTAATGCGCCGCAGGCCCATCCCCAAGTGACAGATTGCTCCGTCTTTCCAGTTTCCTTCAGGCGAAGAAAACAACTATTCGGTATTAGCTACCGTTTCCGGTAGTTGTCCCAAACTTGAGGGCAGGTTGCCTACGTGTTACTCACCCGTCCGCCGCTAAGTATCAAGGAAGCAAGCTTCCTGTCAACTCCGCTCGACTTGCATGTATTAGGCATGCCGCCAGCGTTCGTCCTGAGCCAGGATCAAACTCTCCAATAAAGTATTGAAAAGAGCGATTAGCTCAATTTGAAACTGACGAGATTAAAAATCTCATTTGTGCTTCGAAACCATACCGTCCGAAGACGAATACCGATTTCTCAGCGTCGATCTTGCAAGCAAGACCGTTACTCACTCGTTGTTCAGTTTTCAAAGATCAAACTTGTTTATGCTGCCGCCGTTGTTCTCTTCAGCAACTCTTATATATTATCACGTCCGAACCAACTTTGCAAGCTTTTTTTTAAGTTTCTTTCGAAGCTTATTTCATTTGCTTGCCGCACCGTGTTTCTCGTGTTTTCTTGGCCGGATTAATAATATATCATGTTCTAATACTAATTACAACCCATATTATAAATTAATTTTATTCACTACATTGAGTTGATCTACTCTCCTATTATAAATGCACTCCAGCGGTTGTTAAGCTAACGAAATCTACGAAACCGCCTTACGAGTTCTGTGGGACAGCCTTAATTGGTTGTAATCCCCATGCCTACTCTAATAACAGTTTGATTCGTAGGGCCGAGAAAACTTTTCTTCATTAATGTCATCACTTACTAAGTTAACTTCATCTATATACTGCTGTCTTTCAATAGATCATTCAGTGATCTTTCCAATATTCGCAAAGTCTCGTTGAGTCATTTTTGCGTATTAATGTATTTCATATATGCGCGTATCTTTATATCAACATAACCCCTCTTCCCTTTATGTATATACATGTTAGGCAACAATTCATTTCTCAAAATGAAGGGATCTTAATCTTTTTGGCATTTCATTACCCCAATCTTTAATAAAATTACCCTAATAGATTTGCGCATTTTTTAATAATGAACATAATAATGAAAGAAATGAGGGGAATTCTGAAAACCTTGGTACTAAAGCATCATTTTCATTCAAAAACTAACATTAGTCTTGCCCTCTTACGATATATCACATGGATACATAGCACCAAACGCAGATCAACACGCATCCAGATGGTCACAATTAGAAAAAGGAGTGAACTATGTTGTTAGATAAGATACGGTGGAGTACTCTTCCCTTCTTTGCTAAAAATCTCGTTATTTCATTCGGCAGCATTATGTTAATTGGGGTTATCCTGATTACAGCGGGATATCAACTGCAAAAGAATATTTTGAGTCAACAATTGTACGAGCAAGCTGAGGTTACGACTCAGAAATGGTTTGATGATCTGGACACAGACAAAGTACTTGAAGCAGTAAATGAGAAAAGTTATTCCGGACCTGTTCAGAAAGAATTAAGAGAATACCTGGATTCCATCCATGAGCTATATCCCAATATTGCACAAGCCTATATCTTCGGCACTGAACTGAAGGAAGGAAATCAGACGTCCATCATCGCGATTCCTACCAACCTGCTCGGGCCATTTGAAGAAAGCAATATGGCAGCAGGTTCAATGTATCCATTACCACAGAAAAATGTTATAGCTCTTGAAGGTATGAAAAAAGACGAGAAGCCTGCATTAAGCAGCTTTTATACGGACGAATATGGTACTTGGACTACGATTATGTACCCTATTAAAAATGCCGAAGGAAAAATGTACGCTGCACTTTACTTCGACGTTGATGCAAACGCAGTTCCAAAAGGACTTCATAAGCTGATTACATACAGTAGTATTTTCCTTATCGGTTTCCTGATCTTGTTTATGATACTGCAATATATTCTATTGAAGAAAACACTTAAGCCAATCCGTGATCTCATGAAAGGTATTGAGACTGCAAGCGCAGGCAATCTGGATGTAACCATCCAAACCGGACGGGATGATCTGGGAATTATCAATGAAAAATTCAATACGATGATTCAGCGATTCAATGACACGATGTTCAAAGTGCAAACGACATCCTATCACCTCTCTGATTCATCCAAAAAATTATTAGATATTTCCGAGAAAAATAATGATAACATCCAGATGATCAGCAGTAATATCCGGGACATCTCTCACGGCCTTCGCTCTCAGGATAAGGCCAGCGTGGAAAGTGCCCGAGCAATGACGGAAATGTCTACCGTTGTACAGACCATTGCCAGCAGTTCTGCAGATGTAGCGGATGAAGCCCTAAGCATGGAACAACGTTCTAATTCAGGACATGAAATCATGCAACAGGTCATTGAACAGATGCGCCTGATTTCGGGTGCGGTGAAGCACACATCGGAATCCATACAGTCTTTGGAAAGCCGCTCCAACGAAATTAGCAGCATCGTGAATATGATTACACAAATTGCGGAACAGACTAATTTGCTCGCCCTGAATGCTTCCATTGAGGCAGCTCGTGTTGGTGAGGAAGGCAAAGGGTTCGCGGTGGTTGCAGGGGAAGTACGCAAACTCGCTGAACAGTCACAGGATTCTGCCAAACAGATCCGTACCTTAATTGACGGCATTCAGCGCGATATCCTTCAATCTGCCGAAGCTATGCAGCTTGGCTCCCAAGAAGTGGAGAAGGGATCTCATGTCACTATGGAGACGGGGCAATTCTTTGAAGATATTTTAACAGCTACAAACAAAGTCGCTAACCAAATTCAGGATATCTCCAGCTCAACCGAAGAAATATCCGCCAGCACACAGGAAATGTCCGCTACTGCGGATGAGTTGTCTGCGAGCGTCAGCAAAGCAGCACATAGCAGCAAACAGATCGAGCAATCCATTGCCGAACAGGAGTCATCCATGGCTTCCATTGTTGCTGCCTCTGATGAACTCTCGGCTGTATCGGGCCAATTGCAAGAACTGATCTCCTTCTTTAAAGTAAGGGCAAACTAGAGCTGAATACCAAGTAAACAATAAGAACGTTAACAAAAAACCAAGATGCTTGAGGGTAACTCCTGCGTCTTGGTTTTTTGTTATTCGTTTAATATGATTCGCTTGCGATGAAATAAAAAGAGACCCGCCTCATCTTCAGGTAGCTCCCTCTTCCATTAGATCTTTGGTGTATTTACACGGACTTGTCACTTGGCGTTTCAGCATCGGTTTTATTCTTCGTACCTTTACTTTTATATGGCTTCGGGGCACTTTTCGCCCGGTTAGCGGCGGCTTGCCAACGGTTCCAGCCTTTTTTGCCAGTACCACGGCCGGTGCCGCCTTTTCCTTTTGCTTTACTCATGTTATCACTCCAATAATCCTGTATATGCTTAAAAATGACCGTCCTCGGTAACTTGTTATGCAACCCAGCCCATATTATTCACTTCCAGCATTTCTTATTATAACAAAAATCGACGTCTTTACGTTCATTTCCATAAATCATTGTATTGTTATTCTGTTATGAAAGCGGTATAGTGGACATAATTGAAAGAGGAAGCTGCGTCTTCTTCGGGATTGTTACTGGTAAGCAGGCGATACCCAAACAAAAGGCTGTCCAACATGCCTTTGTTTGGGTTTTTGTTATTTATTATGTGCTATTGAGGTGAACACCTATATGATTATCCGACAGATTTTCAACAACAACGTCATTCGCGCCGAGAATCAGGTAGGGCATGAGTTTGTTGTCATTGGCAACGGTCTGGGTTTCAAGAAGAAAAATGGACAGCCCGTGGATGAGGATAAAATCGAAAAAACCTTTGTGCTGAAATCGGATAAAATACCGCAAAAACTGATTGATCTGATCGGTGAAACATCAGTTGAATACTTAAAATTGGCTGACGAAATAGTGGCCTATGCCAAAAAGGAAATGGGCGATATTTTTAGTGATAATATCTATATTTCGTTAATCGATCATATTCAATTCGCCATTACACGGTACCGCAATTCCGTAGGGTTGAAGAACTCCCTTTTGTGGCAGATTAAGAAGTTTTACAAAAAGGAATTTTGGATTGGCATGAACGCCGTGGAGCTGATCCAGCAACAATTTGGCATCCAAATGGATGAACATGAGGCCAGCTTTATTGCCATGCATTTTGTCAACGCCCGCCAAGATGGTCAGGGGATGAAACAGACAGTTTAAATCACCGAGGTTATTGATGATATTTTCAACATTGTCACCAATCATTACCACATCGCCCTGGATGAAAATTCATTTAATTATTCCCGGTTTATTACCCATCTGCAGTACTTTGTTCAGAGAATGCTGAGTAACGAACAGGAGCAATTTGCTTCGGGGGACAACTTCCTGTATGAGCAGGTTAAAGACAAGTATGCCAAGGCTTTTCAGTGTACCCAATTGATTAATCAGTACCTTGAAGAGAAGTTTGAAAGCGCCATGTCCATTGATGAAAAAGTGTATTTGACGATCCATATTCACCGTGTCACTTCCCGTAACGATATGCTGGACGCTGAATAAAAAAAGCTTGCAAACGATTTCGGCGTCATTTATAGTAGGTCTCACAACTTAACGACAAGGATTGTTACCGGTAAAGCAGGCGATACCTAAATGATTGGCAGCGGGTCATTTTTCCGATGATCATAGCCATTCGTTTAGGTATTTTTTTGTTTTCAGGCAATCTTAACAACAAAGGAGAATGAACATGGATCATAAAAAAATGGGGGATGACATCGTTCGCCTCGTCGGCGGTGAAGCCAATATCAACGGGCTTGTCCACTGTGCAACCCGGCTGAGATTCGATCTGAAAGATTCAAAAAAAGCAGAACGCGAAACACTTGAGAAACACGACGGTGTCATCACCGTTGTCGAAAGCGGCGGACAGTTCCAGGTCGTTATTGGCAGCAATGTAGCTCATGTATATGCAGAGATCATGAAGAACAGAGATTTTGGAGGGGATTCCTCCTCATCTACGGAGTCCACAGGGGAAAAGACCTCGGTATTATCCAAAGTTTTTGAAATTATATCCGGAAGTTTCTCACCGTTAATCCCGGCCATGGCTGGATCAGGTATGTTAAAAGCTTTGCTGACCGTCCTGACCATGCTTGGATGGATGTCTGATACAAGTGACACGTACCTGATTCTATCCGCTGCTGGCAACGCTGTCTTCTATTTCTTGCCTATCTTCCTCGGTATCACACTCGGTATGAAACTGAAAACCAATCCCTATGTAGCCGGGGTAATTGGTGCCGCTCTGATGGAGCCAAACTTCACCGGACTGATGGATAAAGGCTCGGATGTATCGTTCCTCGGCATACCCGTTGTCATGATGAATTATTCAGCCAGCGTGTTCCCGATTTTCATATCCATCAGCATCTACGCTGTACTCGACAAGCAGCTGAAGAAGATCATTTTGAAGGATCTGCAATTATTCCTGGTACCGATGATTGCTCTGATGATTATGGTTCCTTTATCTGCAATGGCCTTCGGACCATTCGGCACCACGGTAGGTGACTGGATCTCCTCCGGCGTAACTTGACTTATTGGCGTCAGCGGCATTTTGTCAGGAATTGTACTGGGCGGATTCATGACTTTCATGGTAGTCTTCGGACTCCACTGGGGCTTCACACCGATTACGATTCAGAATATTGGGGTTGGCGGCGATCCGATTGAGGCTATGGCTGCTGCAGCCGTGTTTGCACAAATTGGTGTAGCCTTTGGTATTTTCCTGAAAGCCAAAAAGAACAAAACGCTGCGAACTCTTGCAGGCTCCACCAGCCTTACCGGTTTACTTGCAGGGGTAACTGAACCCATTGTATACGGTCTGATCTTGCGTTATAAACGTGTAATTCCTATCGTTGTCATTGCAGGTGCGATTGGCGGCGCCATTAATGGTCACTTTGGTGTTAAAATGACTGCTTATGTGTTCCATAATTTATTTGCCATTCCTGTCTATACACCAACGGTTGTCTACGTGATTGCGATTGCCTGCTCTTTTGCTATAGGGGCGGTATTAACCGTAATGTTCGGTTACGAAAGCAAAACCAAAGACAATGCTGCCGAAAAAAATGAATCGGTCTCCAACTCAGCGGCTGAAATTACAACGGAAGAACTTCCTGTCGTAACTGAGGCAAAGACAACTGAAATCAAAAAGGAACTAATCTATAGCCCGCTTACAGGTAAAGCTGTAGCCTTGAGCACCATAAATGATCCAGCCTTCTCAACAGGTGCCATGGGTAAAGGATTAGCGATTGTCCCTGAAATTGGTGAAGTTGTCGCTCCGGTGGATGGCGTTGTAACTTCACTCTTCCCTACTGGACATGCCATTGGATTAACGACCAACGCAGGAACGGAAATTCTGATTCATGTTGGCATCAACACAGTAGCGCTGAAGGGAAAACACTTCTCTCCTGTCGTTCAGGAAGGTGATATCGTTAGACAAGGCGATCTGTTGATCCAATTTGAAATCGATAAAATCAAGGAAGCCGGATACGAGACCGTGACTCCTGTCATTGTGACTCTTACGCAGCAGGAAGTGGATGTATTCGAAACGACTCAAGAGCATGTAAAGAAAAACGATGTCCTGTTAACTTTGGTTGTCTAACTTAACTTATAACCTATGTATTCAATTTAGGAGGAACTAACAATGAAGCATACCCAACTCAAGCCATTTCCCAAAGATTTCTTCTGGGGAGGTTCAACCTCCGCCTATCAGTTCGAGGGAGCCTGGAACGAAGATGGCA
The DNA here is from genome assembly GCF_014844075.1 of Paenibacillus sp. JNUCC-31. Classification (NCBI taxonomy): domain Bacteria; kingdom Bacillati; phylum Bacillota; class Bacilli; order Caryophanales; family Paenibacillaceae; genus Paenibacillus; species Paenibacillus sp. JNUCC31. The sequence continues at coordinate 4,400,754 of NZ_CP062165.1, read as the reverse complement.
AAGGCCCTTCAGTCATCGACATGGGCAATCATGTGGAAGGCGTAACCGACTTCAAGGTAACAAGTGATCACTATCATATGTACAAGGAAGATGTAGCGCTGATGGCCGAAATGGGCTTCAAAGCCTATCGCTTCTCCATCGCCTGGACACGCATCTATCCGCAAGGAGCAGGTGAAGTGAACCCGAAAGGTCTCGCATTTTACGATTCTCTCATTAATGAGTTAATTAAATACGGCATTGAGCCCATTGTGACCATGTATCACTTTGATCTTCCATATGCACTTGAAGAAAAAGGGGGCTGGTCCAACCGCGCAACAATAGAAGCCTTTGAACAATATGCCAAAACCCTTTATGAGAACTACGGTGACCGGGTCAAATATTGGCTGACCATCAACGAACAAAATATGCTGATCCTGCATCCCGGCTCTCTGGGTACATTGGATACAACGCTTGTTGATCCGCAAAAAACGCTGTATCAGCAAAATCATCACATGCTGGTCGCTCAAGCCAAAGCCATGGTCCTGTGTCACGAGATGCTTCCTGAAGCCAAAATCGGCCCAGCTCCCAATATCGGTGTAATCTATCCCGCGAGTTCCAAACCGGAGGATACGCTCGCTGCTGATAACTATGCTGCCATTCGAAACTGGCTCTATCTCGATATGGCGGTATATGGACGCTACAATCATATTGCCTGGAGTTATCTCGAAGAAAAAGGATATACCCCTGTCATTGAAGATGGAGACATGGATCTTCTGGCTCAAGGAAACCCTGACTTTATTGCATTCAACTACTACACTTCCCAAACCGTTGGTGAAAGTCTGAACGATGGCAATGACTTCTCCCATACAGGAGATCAGCACGAAATCGTCGGTGAACCAGGCGCATATAGAGGATCTGTAAATCCAAATCTGCAAAAGACTGAATTTGGTTGGGAAATTGATCCCGTTGGTTTCCGTTCAACACTGCGCCAGATCTATTCCCGTTATCATCTGCCATTGATCGTTACCGAGAATGGTCTGGGTGCATTTGATAAACTGGAGGAAGGCGACGTGGTCAACGACCCGTACCGCATCGAGTTTTTCAATAAACATATCGAACAGATTCAACTGGCTATTACAGACGGTGTAGATGTATTTGGCTTCTGCCCTTGGTCTGCGATTGACCTGGTCAGCACACATCAGGGATCAAGCAAACGTTATGGATTCATCTACGTGGAGCGGGAAGAATTCGATATCAAAGAATTAAGACGCATTCGAAAACAGAGCTTCCATTGGTATCAAAAACTGATCGAAACCAATGGAGAAGTCCGTTAATACTGTAAAATAAAAAGCCAGTCGTTTACACATGGTTCATGTGCAGCCGACTGGCTTTTGGTGTTGGTTCACTCACGTACTCTTATTCAAATCAGAATTACATTTCTGCTTTGGCACTACCTGTGGATTTAACACCTCTTAACACCCGCAGAGATAAAAGGAAACAGATTGCCAGAACGGCGGCTGCCGAAACGTAAGGGTAGTTAATATTCACATCAAATAGTGCTCCCGCTACAATTGGACCCGCGATATTTCCCAAACTTGTATAAGCTGAGTTCAATCCGGCCACAAAACCCTGCTGTTCTTCCGCCAGTTTGGACATCTGCGTACTGATTGCCGGACGCAATATATCCATACCAAGGAAAACGATAAACGTTACGACAAGAATCATCCAGTAGGTGTTCACAAACAGAGTCAACAGTACAAATACTGCGACAAAGAGCAAGCAGACTGAAATGACTTTTTTCTCACCAAATCGGTTTAACAGCCAGCCAATCAGTGAGACCTGCACCACCGCTCCTGCAATGGAACCAAACGTTATAATAAATGCAATATCCTTGGTGGTGAAGCCAAATTTATGATCCACAAACAGCGAAAAGACCGTCTCATAGTTAGCCAGACCAAACGCCATGACAAATACGATAATCAAACTGAAAAAGTAAGGCTCCCGGTACGAATGCAGCAACTGGGAAACCATGCCCGGGCTTTTGACCTTCGGTGCACCCGCAACAGGTTTGGTTTGCTCTCCGGTAATTCTGGTCGATTCGGGCAAAATGATTAACGTAATGATGGATGCCAGCAAACCTGCAATACCTGCGGCATAGAAAGGAATCCGAATGCCAAAGTCAGCGATATATCCGCCGATCCCCGGACCAATGATAAATCCTGTAGTAATTGCCGCATTGATTAATCCCATACCTCTTCCGCGTTCTTCCTCTGTGGTAATATCTGCGGTATACGCCATAACTGCCGGAAAAATCATCGCTGCACCGATTCCGCCAAGCATCCGGGCCGCGAAGAGCAGCGATGGTGCATTCACAGCACCAAACATAAACTCCGATACAGCAAAGATTAACATGCCGCCAACGATAATTTTTTTGCGTCCCAGGATGTCAGACCAACGGCCCGCAACCGGAGAAAACAGAAACTGCGTGAAGGAAAATGCTGCGACCAGCAAACCAACCGTGAAGCCGGTGATTTGCAGTAGATCCATGTACGCAGGCATAATGGGCACAACTAGCCCTATTCCTGTAAAAACGAGAAAAATATTAAACATCAACAGCAGCAATGCGCCCCTGTTCCGTGTTAGTAATGCCATGATTCCATCCTCCGTAGTTGTCAAAATGTTGCCTTAAGCTTAAGCTTTATCTTTTGCTATTCCATACAAGAATACGCTAGCCGCCTGACGATACAAGGCAAGAGCCTGTTCTGGCTCCATTCCGCGCGACAGCTGACTAAGTCCAATAATGGTACTTTCCAGAATGAGAGCAAGATTGTCTGCGTTGTCCGCCTTGAACTCTCCGCTCTCTATCCCCTGTTCCACCAATTGTTTGTTAAATTGAATATGCCGCTCAAACATCAAAGCTATGCGTTCTTCAATATCGTTTTCTTTCTTTTCTCCGGTGAAAAACTCATCTGCCGCCTTCGTCAGCGGGTGATTCATGTCATCAAGGACCAATTGTTCCGTCAAGCCGTAAATCTTCTCCGTAGACGTATGATACAGATGTTCCTTGGCCGCCCAATTCTCTTCCCACTCCCGATCCCACTCATCAATCAGGTAGAGAAACAGACCTTCCTTGCTTTTGAAATGGTAATAAATATTTCCTTTGCTGCTGCCCGTCGCAGCCACAATATCTTCAATGGACGTTGCTTTATATCCTTTTTGCACAAAAAGGGCTCTTGAGGCATCCGCAAGTTTCTTCTTGGTCTGTTCGGTTTGTAGTTGCTTTTTATTCATATTCATACGTTTCACTCCACCTCGCGCATACTGAACGTTCGTTCTGTATTTTAACAGAACCATCGCGCATAATCAACAAAAAAGGAGAGTTGGCATATCTGCCAACTCCCCTCCCTCGCTTTATTTGATCTTTTTGCCCTGGCCATGCAATATTTTCAGCTGGCCGTTCTCAGACCCTATCTGATACGTAACCTTGTATTTTGTTGTTACATACTCGCCATCTCTACGCTCATCGGCAGTAATGACTGCCACCACTTCCATCTCTTTATTTTCGTTGGTCGTAGAGGCCATTTCTCCGATTGTTACATAGCTCGTATTTATATACCCTTCGCGGAACTTGGCATATGTCGTCCCACTCTGCCATTCGCTGCCGAGCAATGCATAGGCGGTTACATAATCATTCAGATTCAGGCTCATATAGAAATCTGTCACAAGTGTCTCTGCTTCCACTGAGGCGGAGGTTGAGCCTGAATGCGTATTTCCTGCCGTCTGAATCGTCGTTGTACTTGAAGGATTCTTGGACCAAGCCTGTACCTGCTTGAGCACACTGGTCATAGGGATGCTGAAGCCAATTCCGCCTTCCTGCTCCACCACAGCTGAATTGATGCCGAGCACTTCGCCCGTCTCCGCACTAATCAGTGGTCCGCCACTATTACCATGGGTTATAGGCGCTGAGATCTGATAAAGATTGCTATACATATAAGGTGCTATTTCAAAGCTGCGTCCTACACCGCTAATAATCCCCGTAGTTACGGTGTTTTCCAGTCCGAGTGGACTGCCCAGTGCCAGGATCTCGTCTCCGATCTCGGCTTTGGATTTGGCAATGGATAGTGGTTTGACCTTTTTCAGATCCGGTACCCTGACAATAGCCACGTCCGTCTCTTCTCCCATACCAATCACTGTCCCTTTATATTCCTCATGACTCAGGGTACGGACGATCACTTCTTTTGAGCCTTCCACCACATGCGCATTTGTGACGATGTCCCCCTGATCATTGTAGAGGAAACCGGAACCCAATCCACTGCTGCTCTCAATCGTGACCACTTTCTTCTGGCTCTCTTCAATAATCTGTTTGCGCGTCTTCTTCTCAGGTTTCTTGGAAGCAGTCGTCTTTGCCGCATTTTCCGTTTCCTTCGCAGCGACAACGGCCAGTCTGGGCCCATCCTGCAGCTGATCTACTGAATGCTGATGTATCCAGAACACGCCTCCTGCCCCAGCACCAATAATTATGGCACTGGATATGATCGTACTCCATGTTCGTTTGGCCATTCCAACCTGTCCTCCTATTCCAGATACCACGTTGCATTCACAACAGAGACTTCCGCTTCCTGGTACACACCATAATAATAGGTTTCAAAGAAACCTTCTTCCCTCACATCCAGCCAGCTTGGATACACATCCACATATGTCTGGCCCAGATAGGTACCGTCTGTCCCATAAATATCGATCATGACAGTGACGGAGGAGATTGGCCGGGTCGCATTGTTTACCATTGAACCGCTAATATAAAGGTCACCATACATATCAAGCGTTGCCTCAACGTTCACGATGTTTACTGCGGATGTCCGATTCTTCAAATCTTCTTCTGCAGCCTGTTGCTCGGCCAATTGGATACGTTCCGCTTCGGCTTTCTCAAACGCCTTTTTCTCACTGATGACCCGCTCACGGTAGGCAGTCAGTTTTTCATTTTCCGGCGCATAGGACAATCCCTGATCCACCGTTTGTAAGGCAGCCGTGAAATCCTTTTTCTTCACTTGCTGTTCAGCCTGTTTATAACTGAGGCCTGCCAGCTTGTCGACGATTTGCTTCTCTACAGCCTCGGCTTCATTTCCCTTCAGTTTCGATACGGTATCCAGCTTCTCGGCAAGCGCCTCTACCGTGGTCAAACTATCGATTTCCTTTTTCACCTTCAGTACAGCGAGTGTTACCTTTCTGTTGTTTAATGTGGCACGTACCTTGGCAAATACGGGTTCTTTCCGTTCGTTCAGCACTTTGGCTACAGCCTGTATGGTCTTGTCTCCTGCGGACAATTTTCCCGTCTTCAGACTTGTGGACGCTTCATTTAACTGATTCATCATATTGAACGCTTTCGCCGTAATTTGGCGATCCTGTACAAGTGCATTATAGTTCGGTCGTTTCGCTAGAGCGGTGTCCAGCAACTGAAGAGCTACTTTGTATTTACCTTCCAGGGCCGCTTGTTCCGCCTGTTGATGCAGCGATTTTACCTCCGCATTAATCCCCATCTCCTGCTTGTAATAATACGTCAGCAAAGCACCCATCACTGCTGCCAGAAGCAGTGGAATGATCCAGCTAAATGCACGGCCTTGAGCAGTGTTGCTCTGCTCCGGTGCAGACTGCTGCTGTCTCGATAATTGGTTTACTGCTTTTCCCGCTCCACTTTCCAGTCCAACCGCAGTTTCTGCCCAGATCTGTTCTTCTGTAGAGTCCGAATCTTTTAATTTCGTTCTACACTTTCTACATGTGCTGTCCCCTGGACTGCTTTTGGTCCCACATACGTGACAATACACCCTGATCCCTCCATCAAAAAGAACGTATGTATACTATGCTATTTTTACATGAATCGACACTTATCATATAGTAAAAAGGTAAATTGCACCATATGTTATCAGGATAAATTCGGTGCCTGTTTCCACAACACGAAAAAAAGATGCCGACAAACGCTATCTCTGCCTACGTTATCCTATTCATGTCCATATTGAGATGGATGTGTGAGTGTGCATGATTCGAATAAATGGACACCAAAAATGCCTCCCTATTCAATAGGAAGGCACTGACGAACGTAAATTCAAATTTATTCTTGTGTCGGAAAGCTGCTTAGATCCATATAGGAAACTTCCCACAGATGATCATCCGGGTCCTGAAAACTCCATCCATACATAAACCCATGATCCTGAGGATCATTATGTGGCTTGCCGCCAGCATCCAGGGCAGCTTGTACAATCACATCGACCTGTTCACGACTCTCCACCGACAAGGCAACAATGACTTCTGTCGTGTCCGCCGCATTGGAGATCTTCTTCGAAGTAAACGATTGGAAACGATCCTCCACCAATAACATCGCATAGATGTTGTCTCCAATAATCATGCAAGTCGCAAACTCGTCTGTAAAATTCGCATTGAACTCAAACCCTACTTTGGTAAAAAAATCAACGGACTTCTTTAAATCCTTAACGGGCAAATTGACAAAAATCTGCTTGGCGCGAACAGCCACCATCGATCACCTCAATCTAATAGAGTAGAGTCTATCTCAAATTAACACCTCGCGTATACGCTGTCAATTCATTATAATAGCGGTAATTCCACAAGGTGAGGTGAAATGGATGTTGCTACCGAATCGTCGAAGTAATTAGTCGTCGGGCTGGGTCAAAACGCGTGCCAGCTATCATGGGATACGCCCGCAAATAATTTTATAAAAAGCAAAAATTAGCCCAGCCGCCTTTAAGAGGAACTTAAATGATGGCTGGGCTTTTCAAATACTAAAGATGCATCATAAATCGTACTCAAAATTACTGCATTACTCCCTATTTCTCCAGGAAAGGCTTCAATTTATCCAAAACATAATGACTGCCGCCTCTTCCGTTTACCCCTTCAATGACTGCCGCTATAAGGAAGGATGGCGAATCGGTATCAAACACCACAACAAAACCGTTCTCCTGTCCCTTCTCTCCCTTCTTGGCCTTCAGCTCCGCTGTTCCGGTCTTGGCCGCAAGTCCCTCAGGGATTGAGTTCAAGGAATGGGCCGTCCCCCCCGATCGGGTCACAACCTGGCCCAAAGCATCCTTCACCGTATTTGCGACCTCAGGTGTAATCACAACTTCCGGTTCGGCGGTCTCCTTATCCTGTATCAGCACAGGCTTCACCATTTTTCCTTCATTAATAAAAGGGGTGAAGGACGATGCCAGATGGATCGGCGACATCAACATTTCTCCCTGTCCATAGGACGTGTCGGCGAGCAGCACCTCGGATGCAAGATCGAGATGAGCTTCGTTTGCATACTGACTTGGCTTCAAATACAGTTCATCCAGGCCAAAATTATCACCAAAGCCAAACTTCTGGATGCCATCTATGAACTTGGCGCTGCCCATCTCTACGGCTTCCTTTGCGAAATAAATATTGTCCGAGTAGACCAACGCATCAACCATGTTTACAGGAGACACATTTTTTACACGTTTTACATAATACCCGCCCCAGCTCTCATCCTTGCGCCATTGCAGACCGGAGATTTCATGCGATTTGTCCGCAGTGGTAACCTTCTCCATCAGCCCTGCCGCTGCCGTAATGGCTTTGAAGGTTGAACCTGGTGCATAACGATTCGTGAATCGGTTGATAAAAGGAAGCTTCTCATCTGCCGAATATGCATCCCACTCAGCTTGTGTCAGCCCCGTTACCATCTTGTTCGGATTGTAAGCAGGGGCACTGACCAGTGCCAGCAGGTTACCATCTGTCGGGTTCATCAACACCATCGCCCCGGCGTCACCACTGCTGGATAACGTCTTATACAACTTTCGCTGTTTCGCTGAGCTGATCGTCAGTTGAATATTCTGTCCATCTACTGCATCTTTGCGGATTAGCTCTGAGCGAGTGTTACCGGATTCATCTGTAATCTCAATCAGCCCACCACGTTCCCCGCGAAGCTGTTTCTCCAGCGATTGCTCCAGTCCGGCTTTGCCAATCCAATCTTCCGCGCGGTAGTAACCTTCTGTATCCTTCTCCAGATCTTCCTTGGTGGCCTTGCGCACGTAGCCGATCAGATGTGCAGCAGCCTCACCAAGCGGATAATACCGGATCTCCTTGGATTGAACTTGCACACCAGCCAGTCCAGCAGGTACACGGGAGTCCTCTGTTGAAGCGATGGGGACAAAGTATTCCGGCTTCACCCATTTCTGAGCAAGCGCATTGTTAATGCCATCCTCCGTTACCTTGTAATGCTTCGCAATCTGGGAGATCATTGCTTCCGGGTTATCCCCCAGCTTCTCCGGTACAATGCCCCATTCATATATGTTTCCCTTTGTTGCCAGAGGAAGCCCTTCGCGATCAACAATGTCCCCACGTTCAGGGAAAAGCGTCCTCACTCTGACTTTGCTGCCCTTAACCATGTCGGCCAGAATCAAGGATGGCTTCCAGTTAATCCGCCAGATTTTGCCCCCATCCTCAAGTTCTTCGCGCACCAGTTTCAGCGTATGTGTCTCGTTCACGTCCCCCAGAAAGGTCGTAAGCTGCAGATTGTAGTCAGTCTCAAAGGTATCCGGGTTCTGAGTTTGTGCTGGATTTCCACTGCCATCGGTTGTCGACTCGGTTACCTGCGGCTTTACCTCTGCTTTAACGGCAGAAACCTCCATACCTGAATAGATTGCATTATATTTCTCCACAAATTGCTCAAGGTTCATGCCTGACTCACCCAGCGAAGCAGGTGTCATCAAGGTATACAGCTGATCAAATTCTTTCTTTTGCAAATGCTCTATGTACTGGTCAACGGTGGCTTCGGGTTTTACTTCCTCTGTTTTGTTATTCTGCATGTATAAGTACATTCCAATTCCACCGGCAAACAAGATGGGAAGCAGTCCGTATATAATTTTACGTTTTGATTTCATGGTCATATCACCTCTAATATACACTATAGATTTCCAGCCGCATTTAAACAATGGAACAAATCTGACGAATTTATCATTAAAAATAGCCGAAAGCTCACATAATATGTTTAAATAAGGATAGTGAGATTATAGTAAAGGAGCCCGATGATGGAAATCAGCTATTTTTTACTCCCCAAAGCCGAAGTGGCCTATATCAAGTCTTCCGCTTCCATGAAAGATGCGATCGAGCAGCTTGAGTCGCAGCATTATACCGCCATTCCCGTGATTGACCAGGATGGAAAATATGTTGCCACCCTGTCCGAAGGCGATTTGTTATGGAAAATGCGGAGCACTCCGGGTCTGACCTTCGAAACCATGGATCAAGTTCAGGTGCATGAGATTGACAACCGGGTATATAATGAATGCGTCTTTATCAAGGCCGAAATGGAGGATATGCTGACGCTCGCAGCGGACCAAAACTTTGTGCCTGTGGTGGACGTGGATCGCGTCTTCCTTGGTATCATCCGTCGCAAGGATATTATTGAGTATTACACGCGCAACATATCCGACTGATTTTCAATTGAATATAGGCCTTTGCCGATGAAAGATGAAAGATATCAAAAGGCTGAAACAAAAATGACGAGCCCTGGCTTGTCATTTTTGTGTTGGGTGCTCATGTCAGATCACATCTTCCGCTTGGCGAAAACCTCTCACTGTAATGCGTATGGGGGCAACCCTTGCGTGACAAACGAGGTAACCTGTACCCTGCACCCCAGGGCAAGAACAACATCTCTCCAGACGAACTGAACGAGATGGCTTATCTGTATTCTATAGAGAGGAGGCAAGTGAAGCATGATCAAGAAGTGGAAAAAACTGACGCTTGTCGCCAGCCTTGCTGTGTTATGGAACGTATATCCCATTCAGGCTGTTCAGGCAGAGCAGCTCAAGGTGAGTGGGAATACACTCCATGAATGGAACAACGGCGCCAAGGTAGACGCCAGCGTTGATAACAAAGGCAGTATTCAGATTAAGACCTCCACACAGGGGCTCAAAAAAGGAAACTATTCGGCCTACGTCTATGAGCTGCAGAATCGGGACTGGTCAGGCTATGGGGCTTTGACCTTCTCCATTCGCAATGAGTCGGACCAAAAGCTGCCTCTTAATATCGTACTGACCCGATCGGATAAACTTTCCCTGACTGTCTCTGATAATCGAAACGTCATCGTAGTCGAGAAAGCAACCGGACAGGCTGAACTGGTTCGCCCGGTATCCGGCCTGATTGAGTTGGAGCCGGGATTTGTCGGACAGATCCGCATTCCCTTTTCCAGCCTAATGGTTAAGAACAAAGCCAACACGACAGGTCAAGTGAGCTTGGGCAAAGTCATTGGTTGGGGCATTACTACCACTACTCCCGAAAACGCCAAGCTGAGCTTCCGCATCGGCAATATCAAGCCGTTGTCCAGGAAGCAAGCTGTGGCCGAGAACGGGCTCACTACCTTGCAAATGACTGGTGATGAGCGTGTGGTGAAGCCTGTAACCGGGGAATCCACAGTCCAATACGGTGTTCAATCCGCCTTAGAAGAAACACCTGATGTAAAATTTCAGCTCGACACCCCCGTTCAGGGCGTATCCATTACACCGGATGGACTGCTGACGGTTCATACCGATGCTGATGCTGAGCGGGCCACCATCCGCGCACTTGTAAATGGCAAATGGAGGCTGACAACAATCGTCATACTGGATCGCTCTTCGGCCATGAATGTTCAGGAGAACGACGGGACGCCACGTTCTATTCCTGACCCATCTGAAGGTACCAAGGTGCTCAGCCCTGCGGATCCACTGATGAAAACATCGGTGGGATGGTTTATTTGGCTCTTGTTAACAGCTGCCGGAATCCATGGACTCATACTCTACTGGCTATGGAAAAGACAACGGAAAGCCTCTGGCGCCATAAAGCGACGTTCCCGGGAAGATCGACAAGCAAGGCGTCCTTTTCGCATGTAAACGCACGTATTTGTATCCATATCGCCGCAGGATCTCGTGGATGAATTTTTCCCTTACGGAGCGAAAGATTAACCCGCTGAAGGATCATACTTATATAAAAAATTAAAAGAAAAGGGTACCCCACGGCCAATGCTTTGGCAGATAGGGTACCTTTTCATCTTGTAATCCGTAGAATCAGTTTCGTTCACGCTTCATCTTTTGTTCCTTATAATATTGCAAAACGTCACGCGGACTGCCTTGAAACGCTCTTTCCTTGCCATATGCATATGCCTGGTTCAAATGAGCAAAAGCTTCATCATGCTGCTCTAGCCTCATGCAGACCATACCTAGCTCTATCCACGGCCCGGTATTAATATCGGAACCTCTCGTTTGCAGGGCCATTTCAGCCCACGGCTTCGCCAGTGTGTATTGCTCCAGGTCCATATATGAATTCACATGACAGGAAGCAATCCAGCTTGCTATTTCCCAGTCAGTCTTCGGCTCAGGCAGCATCCCCCAAGCCTGATCATAATAGATCAGGGCCTGCTCATGCTGCTTCGTTTCATCCAGAACATTGCCCACTTCAACTGTTTTGATAATTTCTCTTTCCAGTTCGGGATGCTCTGGTGTCAGATCCTTCACTCCGCAACCGCCTCCTCCAGTTCGAAATACCATTCCAGAAAATTGTTGAAGCTTGCCCACTGCGGTACACTTTCACCGCTCAGGAAACGTTCAATCGACTCACCAAGCTCCACCAGAACCACTTCTCCCGTTTGGCGGTTATAAAAGAATCCACCCTCGCCCTCAAAGCTGTCGAGCGGTATGTAAGCTTCTGGTAATCCCAACGTGAGTTGAGCCACCGTCATGTCCTCCAAATATACGGTATTTTCCATCACCCAGCAGATCTGATAGATCTCCTGATGCCTGCTGTAAAAGGTCGGTCCATCGTCCGCATGCAAATAAAACTGTGCAAACTCCGATCCAAGATCAATACCCAGTTTACGTAAAGCTTCTTCATACTCTGCTAGCACATCTTCATGCCACCAGCCCTGATTTTGACAATAATCAATAATTTTATTGGATAACATATTCAGCCTCCTAATGAATTACATGATGAGTGTAAGCCTTCTGGCTGTAAAATTTCATCTTTTACTTTAAATGCTTGTAAGAGGTATGGCTATTCAACATCTTCAGAAGACAGATTAATTGCAGAGCGATATGGCGTGTGATTACCCATCACCCATTCATGAAATAATTGGTGAGCGCTGCTGGCATTCGGAGCCATGAAGAGGTACGTTCCCTCCACCTCTCGGCGGCTCAGCCTGGAGTCCAAAAGCTCTCTATCCTCTTCTTCGTTCAAAACAATTCGGTACGTCCCATCTTCCTCTCGGAAGTCGATCGCGTACACATTCGTATTTTGTTTATAATACCCCAGCTGCAACACCGCTGGTTGCTCCTCTGCCATTTCCCCTGCGAAGGCCGGGTTAGGAAACTTTTCGTCAAAGTTCTTTTCTTCCAGCATGGTGCCCTTAAAGAAACCATCAACCACCCTGCCCAGACGATCCACGATGAGATGTGCATATTCATAGGGAAACTGTTGGATCTCGTACACATCCCGATCCGAATGATGCCATTGCAGATGCTCCATGATTTTGGAATATGTGAAGCTAACGGCACTTGCCATTTCCCGATCCAACGGCTGGTCAGCGGTGAGACGGGTCAGTTCCATAATACTGTTTACATACTTCCAGAATAACCTCTGGTCGAAGCGCGCTTCCTCGTGCAGCATGTACAAAAAGGTATTCTCCTCCGCGCGCACATTGCGCAGCAGTTCCTGAAGCGATTGTTCCATATGGTTTTACCTCCGCAATGTACTACAGTTACTGTATCAAAAGAGTAGGACGATTGGAAATATTACATGATGTACATGATGTACATGATGTAAAAGAAGCCCGCATAACTGCGGACCCCCCATTTAATAATAATATTCCCTATAGAATTCTATCAAGAAAAAACCTCGCGAGTGCGGAACGTACGATAAGTACCAAGTATGACTCCAATAGTAACCACAGCCATGATGATCATATACAAACTCAAATAGGACAGTTCCAATCCAAATACGGAGTAGCTCGTCGGTGTTTGAAATAACCTCGTTGCCCGCATCATTGTACTGAATGAAAATTCCTCAATCCATTTGGCCCATCCCGGGTTAAAGTTCAACACATCGAATGCCAGATAAGGCACGCCTACAATCGCAACATTAATGACTATGGCAACAAACGACGTTGAACTAAGCGCAGAGATGCATAACACAACACATGCAAAGACTAGACTGCCCGCCAAGTGAGTGACCAACTGTACTCCATAATACTGAACCGCGGATAACCGATAAGGAGAGAACTCATAGTCAAAGCCCTGAAAATACATCCCTACACTCTGAAGAGGTGTATCTGATCCAGCCAAATTTCCAAACCTTAACCAGTAAATTAACAAGTTGGCACTTGTAAACAATATGACGCATAGCACTACATATAACGTGGAAGCCATCCATTTAGCTGATACGATTTGGCTTCTCCCCCGTTTGCTACTACGCAATAATGCTACCGTTCCGAGTGCATATTCCTCCGCAAATACGGGTGCCAGTCCCAGCAGAATCATGATCATCATAAAGAGCACTCCAAATTGATCAATGTATTCCAACAGATAGCCCCATGGCTTATTGTAGTGAATTTCAGAGACGCTTACGGTTCGTTCCATGACATTCCCGCTATCATCATATCTGGTGAAGTTCTTGATGGATTCCGGCGAAAATATGGCAATCTCATAAAATATACCATATCGGTTCTGATTCTTTTCTTCACTGTAACCCTCGCTCTGCATCTGATCCTGCGCGGCCTTAACCTTCTCCTCCGTAATAGCTCCTTCGTAAGGCTTGTAATATGATGTACCGTTCAACGGGCCGGAATGTCCGAAACAGGCATATAAAACAAGCAGCGCAAGCAGCCCGCTGAGTGCCAGATAAATGCTTTTACGTGTCATTATTTTAGCAAATTCAAATTGGGTTAAACGAATCACGATGTCGCCTCCTCGTCAAAATAGTGCATATATACGTCTTCGAGACGAGGAGTCTCCGGTACAGCTTGAGGTACAGGCTGTTCTTTGGCCAAAATTCTGGCTACGATGCCATCCGATTGATAGGACAAGCCACTTACCTTGAAATGAGATGTAAGCTCTGCAAGCTGCTGCTGCGTTAACATTGCCTTCCAAACGCTGCCCTGCATCCTGTTCATGATCTCTTCCGGCGTGTTCCGGGTGATCAGTTGACCTTCGTTCATCAGAATCATTTCCTTACACGAGAACTCCAGGTCAGAGATAATATGCGTTGATAACAGAACAATTCGGTCTCTCCCCAGCTCGCCAATAATATTGCGGAATCGAATGCGCTCCTTCGGGTCCAGCCCAGCGGTGGGTTCGTCGAGAACCAGAATCTGCGGATCATTCAGCAAGGCTTGTGCAATACCCAGCCTCTGCCTCATGCCACCTGAGAACGTACGAATTTTATGTTGGGCTTGCTGTTCCAGATCAACCATGCGTAACGTTTCTTGCACACGGACAGAGGCCTGTTCCACGCTCTGCCCTTTCAATGAACACATATACATGAGAAATTTATGGGCGCTGAAACGGTTATAAAATCCAAAGCGCTGTGGCATATACCCCAATATACTGCGATATCGATCTCCCAGCTGCGCTATGGATTGCCCATCCAGCATGATTTGCCCTGACGTTGGCTTGGCAATATCGACAAGCATGCGCAGCAATGTTGTTTTGCCAGCTCCATTCGGTCCGAGCAGACCGTAAACGCCACCGCTGGATAGCTCCAGTGAGAACGATTTTACGGCCCACTTGTCTCTATACTTTTTGGATACGTTATCCATGGTCAATATCAAAGGAATAACCTCTTTCTGTTTGTGATGTATATTTTCTTGCCATCTGGTAGATCTGACTGATCAACAGGATCACTCCACATAGCGTGATTGCGATGTGTACTGACGGCTGGATCGATTGAAATAACGCAACAAATTGGGGATTACTTAATGCAAGCCATATCAGTCCGAACCATAATGTCAAAAAGATACTGACAGCTGTCCCCCCCCTCACACGCATCGCTAGCCACAGACTGGCCCCTGCCGCAATCATCAGCTGTACGTACCATAGACCGATTGCACTCCATGAGATGGAACTGCCTGATCCACCGGACATCACCAGCATAAGCAGAAATACAAATGCCATATTCCCTGCAAGCACTACGATCAGACGGGTCAGCATCAGCTGCTGTGCCGTTATTTTGCAGGTCAGCTCGATTTCCATGAGCCCCTGATCCCTGCCTTTGAATACTTCAAGCAATCCAAGAACAAAAGGTACAGGAACCAGAACGAGACCGCTCATGTAAGGGTCAATTTTACTGTGTGTTCCCAGCCAAAATCCGAGCAACAGAAGCAGTGAACAAACCAACCAGTATGATTTGTGGAATACCACAACCTCCCCCCGAACAAGCTGGAACAATTCCCGCATTAACCTTCCGTATGATTGTTTCGTGCGAACGCTCACCTGATCCGGCATATGGGCATCCAGTGCCCTGATCGTTCTGTCGATCTCCATTTCGGATGGAAAATCGACCGCATACTCGTTCAGATAGGGAGCAATTTCGTTGTACTCCTCCATCTCCAATTCAGCTGCTCGATTTCGTTTATCTCCGTGTCCTCTTCGTTTCATCCCGATCACCTCCCAGAATGATTTCCCTTAATTTCGTTATGCCCAAACGTATGCGTGACTTCACTGTCGATTCATTTGCTCCCGTCAGTTCGGCAACCTCCCTAATCTTTAGTCCGTTGTAATAGTTCAGGATAACCGCCTCCCTCTGGTGCTCGGGCAAACTTAATACCGCCTGCTTGACTTGTTCGTTCTGAAGCCGTTTATGGAAGATGTTCCATACATTCTGGTGTTCATTGGCAGGGAGCGCCTCTTCCGTTAATTCACTCTCTCTCTGCTGTTGTTTGAAATCGCGTCCACGAAAATAATCCAGGCAATGATTTACTGCAATTTTCAGCAGCCAGTGACTGAATTTTCCGGTGTCCCGATACTTGTCCAGTGAATTCATCATTTTCACAAATACCTCTTGGGTTAGATCATAAGCGGTATGATAGTCACCCGTTTTCCGGTACACATAGGCGAATATCGACTTGTAATGCCTCTTCACCAGCACTTCCATCGCAGCCCGGCTGCCTTTACGAATTTCCTGAATCAACTCTTCATCATTCAACGCTCCCTCACCCCCTCAATTCAATTAACGATAACCTGATCATAAAAGATCAAAAATATTTATGTATATATTCTGAATGCAAAAAAAGCCCGCTATGAGCGCAGGCTTGGAGTCATATTATCATAATTCTTAGGCAAATGAATCGTATAACGGATGAATCTACACTTTTACCGTAATCACTGGCGCACCTGCAGAGATGTTCCGTGCCCCGATCCCACTTACCGATGAATAATTGCCAAAATTCGTGATGATTACTGGCGTAATCAATTGGAATCCTTTTTCCTTGATTTTTGCCAAATCCACTTCCATCATTACATCCCTGACTTTCACCTGATCACCTTCCTGCACTTTGAGGGTGAATCCTTCGCCCTTCAGCTTGACGGTATCCAGGCCCACATGGATCAACACCTCCACACCATCGTTGCCAATGACGGCAATCGCATGTCTGGATTTGGTTATGGTTGTTACTACACCCTCAACAGGAGAAACCACTGTGCCACTCGAAGGGATAATGGCAACTCCTTTTCCCATGGCTTCACTGGAGAATGCTTCATCCGCTACACTGGCCAGTTCTACCACCTCGCCCGACAGTGGACTGTGTACCGTCATCTCTGCCTTTTGTACGGGTAAACCTGAATTGTTATTTTGTCCACGGACATCAGATATAGATACGGAATTTACTGAACCTTGGGGTATAGACTTCGCAGATTCTGATCGGGTTTTGTACCCCCACAGATAAGTCAGAATGAAACCAACAACGAGGCCCACCAACATCTGTACTACATAACCGTAGAATCCAGCATCAATGCCTTGAGGATTAACGGCACCTCGAATACCAAATACACCGGACGGAGCAAACGCATAGACTTTGGACAAAAAAGCTCCACCGATGACCCCACCAACACTACCGCCGATAATCGCCATGATTAACGTTTTTTTCTGAGGAAGTAGTACGCCATACAATGCGGGTTCACTCACACCAAGCAAGGCTGTACCACCGGTGGAAATTCCCAACGTTTTCATCTGTTTGTCCCGTGCTCTCAGCCCAAAGGCCAGAGCGGCCCCCGCCATCGCAAACTGATTCGCTGCCAGCAATCCCATAAGAGAATCGAAACCGATTGTTGCCATATTGTTAATAAAGATTGGAATAAAGGCCCAATGCAAACCAAACATAACAATGAGAATCCACGGTCCACCCAGCACAAGTCCTGCCAGAATCGGATTGAAATTGTAGGCTCTTCCGAAATGATGGATTCCTATATGCTGTTGATCTTTTATGAACTGCTACGTGTGTTTCAGTATGATACGAATCGCCCCGGCACACTGACGCAGAACAAGGTGACAATCATCGAAATTCTGAAATACATCGAGAATCATTACATGGATTGCACTCTCACATCCACCGCAGACCATTTCAATTTCAATCCCAACTACTTGTCCACCTTGATCAAAAAAACGACCGGCCAGACGTTCAAGGATCTGGTCCAGAGCGAAAAACTGAACTACTGCTCGTTCCTGCTCGCCAATACCGATCGCCCGATCTATGACATAGCCAGCAGCACGGGACATAGCAACCTCAGTTTTTTTTACAAAAAATTTCAGGATCACTTCGGCATCACGCCACAGCAATATCGAGAGCAACATACTACCAAATTGCAGGAATGAGGGTGAGAACAGGGGCGTAACTCGGAAGCCAACGTTGCTCGACGATAGAGGATCGCGCGTCATATAATATCTTTATTTCCTTATTCTGGCGCAACTTCCCCTAAAATCTTTCGTCTAATGACTTATTATCAACAAAGGAGATGACGATGCGAATAACCTGCAGTCCTGCTTACGCTGGAAAAATGATTGGATCAATTGAGCTTCAGCCGTCCAAGTTTATTACTGGCACTTCCAAGAATACTATAATTACCGATCATGTTGATCCTGAGCTTATTGCCATTCCCTATGTGGAAGATCCTGAATTCGGCTCAATCTTTGATGCGATGAAGATGATGAAGGGAACGTACCAAGAAGAGTTTCAAGAGAGCTATGATGTGGAATTCACGATTGATGTGGATAAAAAGGGGTATATCACGCAGTTCGAGCATACCTTTTCACTGGAACGTTATCTTGATCTTGTGCGGACGCAGTCCTATCAAGTAATCCAGACGAATTGGAAGGGACGCACCTTCCATGTTATGACTTACAGTTATATGGAGGAAGTGTGCAACCCGAATAATGTAATTTTCAAATGTAATAATGCAGAGGATGTTTTCGTCGTAGCCGAACTTGCCCCCTATTGTGTTGGTGGTGTTGTGGTACAACCCAATAATATATACCTGCACCTACGTGCATTAATCTCGGCGAGAGATGATCTCTATCCCATCGACTATATGTGTGAGCCTGATTTCGATCTAAGCATCGAAGCCTAAGCTCTACATCATTTAAATACAGCAAAGAGCACAAAGCGTCCTGACTTACTCTGGATCACCTGTGCTCTTTTTGAATATAGGTTCTGTTCACCAAAAAATCAAATCCCAGGGGTGGTCCAATGTATTTTCGAGAAGAAACACCCGAAGCAAAAAGAGAACGTTTGAGACAAGAAGAATTAAAAGGAAATCCCATGGGTACGTTTGGTGATAGCATGAATCGTGCACAATTCGGGAGTTTCGCAGATTTAGTTGGCGGTTTGGGTTGGAAAGTCTCCGGAATCCTCATTATGTTATTGGTAATAGGGTACGTCATTTATAAATTAGTGTTCTAAAAAGGATAGGGATAACTATGCATTCTTCGCTTCTTGAATAAATAAGCGTATTCAAAGCTTTCCACCGAATACGCTTATTCGTTTGCCGAAAATACTCAACCATCTCGTGCTTCTGCTCTTTATTTCCATCATACTCTATTAAGTATCAAAACTGTGTAACAACCATTCGTTCTACGGTCTTGGTGTTCTCCTTATACCACACCATAACGACATCGCCCTCTTTCAGATCGGATACTTGAATAGACGAATCAGTGCTTTGGTTGTTACCTGGGGCACCTATGCCCATGCCTTCCGTGATCTTCACATCATCACCGATGTTCAATTTCATTTCGATGCCAGTATCTTTCATATTCATGCTCTCGCCTCTGGAGCCGCCTGGTTGTCTTCCATTTCCATTCGTGGAGCCTGTGGATGCGTTGTCCTGCACCTCAAGTAACGCGATCGTGACTGTGCTCCCTGTGGCAGAGACCACTCTACCTGTAAGATCGGCATTCCTCATCCCCCTCTGTGTTCCTCCGTTCATACCCGGGCCACCGCCATTCATCATTCCTCCACCGTTCATGCCTTGCGCAGAAGCAGTATTCGTAATGTTCTGGGCAGTAATGGCGTCGCAGGCTGCGAGCAAAACTGAGCAGGTCAACAACAGGAGCATGGCCGATGTGAGATAACCATTTTTCCGCATACGGATCACCCTTTTCTCAGGGAAGAACGTTCCCAGCCGAGTTTTCTATGAAAAATAAAGTCATACGCATCTTTGAATCCCATGTACGACAACACAACCAGCAGCGGATATACAGGGTAGATATACCTCGATTTAATCTCCCACAGCATATAGAACCCGATAAATCCGAGAATGATCAGGATTAAAGAGACCTCATCATACCGTTTTCCACGAATGCTACCGATTAAGCGAAGGAAAATAAAACAATACATCAAGAAATTCATCACATAAACGACCCAGAGCACCCCCGTCCGGTAGACGGAATCACCCTGAAACAAGTCAGTTACCGCATTGGTATAACTGTAAGAACCGGCGATTCCGCCACCTCTTCCGGCTCTCATACCCGAGGAGCTTTCATTACCGATGCCATATCGATCCATTTGGTAAGTGCCTTCGGTCCAGGTCCAAATGATCTTTTTGTAGTACATCTGGGCCAAGTCACTTAAGCTCGCTTCCGACAGTTTCCGCTCAATCTCCTGCTTGTACAGCTCTGTACTTTCAGCTTTATTATAATGGGCCTGTCTCTGATAAATCTGGTAACTCTCCATATTGTCCCAGAATCCGAATCGTTCCAGATTAATACCCATGTTCAGCCACATATAGACCGGTGCTGAATTTTCGCCGACCGTCTCACTTACAGCACCTGAAGATTTCAAGACCGCATTCTGAGTCCACCCTGGAACGTTAAACAAAATGGCCAACACGAAAATGGAGGATACCCCTTTCTTGAATCCTATACTTCGCATATTCAGCAGAATGGTTAACATAGCAGCAATCAGCACAATCACGCCGACGCTTCGGAAGTCGTTGCCAATCGCGAGCAGAATGGCGGCGATGATGATTGTTTTCCAAGACTTTTCACGTTGAAACCGAATCAAAAAGTATAAACAAGACGTCAGAAACGCCGTAGCAATGACATCGTTATAGATCAGGTTGTTCAGGAACAGGGATGGCAGATACGTCGCCGCAAAGATCAGAACCCCGTAATCGCGTTCCGTGGACTTGTTATTAAACTGTTTATACATGAGATAAATCATAAATGTCGTTAACGTTGAAAACAAAATATTGAACAGCTTGATTACCAGATAATTATCCGGGAACAGGTACAGCAATGTTTTGAGATACAACACGGTCGAAAAGTTGAACGGGAACATGTGCAGATATCCTCCCGTTTCGAACGAGGAATAGTCCTGATCGTAGAGCATGTTCATCGCGAGTGAAAGCACGGTCTGTGAATCATCCGTGGGCACTCGTGGAAATACGAAGATCATTATAATTTGAATAGCCAGAGAACATAGTAGCACCACCGGAATGACAACCTTGGGGCTGTATTTGTTCAGCCTCAGGCAAAGGCGGTACAATCCGATACCCGATACCAGAAGCAACGCAATCACCGGGATAAACACACCCCACTGCTGCGTGCCCAAAATCGGGTTGTCCCCGTATAAGGTGTAATTGTACTGCGCCCGGACAAACAGGGACGAAACGATAAAAAGTCCGATAAACACAAGCAGAATGAGATAAAACGACTTATGAATCACCTTAGACATGCCAAAACTCCTTTTCCAGTACAGGATTCGGGAATAGTATAATGCCTCTGCCTGAAAAAAGGCTGAATTCAGATTTGTCCTTCAGCATGTTCATAGAGACAACAAGGAAAATGAGGATACCTCATCGAATAAGAAAATATGTTGCTCGAATCTTGCCTGTTTATTGTCACCGAGACGAACACAAAGCTTCGGCCTTCTGCTTCTTCTTGTTAAGCTAATCGGCAGGTTGGGAGTAGCAATCCATAACAAACACCCCAAGTTGAATTAGGTAAGATGCAGTACATGTATAGTGTAGATATCCCTCATGCACAAAGGAGAACTGAAAAATGAGAAAACTCGTTCTATTTCTGCACTCATCGCTTGACGGTTTTGTAGAAGGACCGAAAGGTGAAATGGATATTGGCTGGGTTTCCTACGATGCTGATTTGGAGAAGCACGCGAAAGAAATTCTGAGTACTGCCGACACTGTCATTTGGGGGCGTGGGACTTATCAGATGATGCACAATTACTGGCCATCTGTGCCTTCGAACCCATCAGCTTCGCAACATGAACTGGATCATGCCGAGTGGATCGAAAAGACAGCCAAAATCGTATTTTCCACAACGCTGGAGAACGTTGAATGGAATAACTCCAGACTCGTAAAAGAAGATATCGAGGAAGAGATCAATAACCTCAAACAGCAGCCAGGCAAAGATATGGTCATCCTCGGCAGTCCTAGGCTCGCACATCACCTTATGCAGCTTGATTTAATTGATGAGTATAAAATTACGGTTTCTCCCGTACTGATCGGTAAGGGATTGCCATTATTCCAAGGCCTCAAGGAGAAGATCAATCTTAAGCTAATCGAAAATAAGACCTTTGATTCTGGAGCCATAGCTCTCGTTTACCAGACGGTAAGATGACCTTGTTACTTAAAGTGATTACGCTAACGGGAGACAAATCGCTAAATAACCGCCTTTTCACAAAGGCGGTTTTCTTATGGTCACAAATTAGAATTTAACATAGCCATCTTAAAAAAAGAGTATAGGACTTTAAACTAATCGTTTAACATCACTTCTCGTCAATATACTTGATTAAGTCGCCTGGCTGACATTCCAGTGCTACACAAATGTTCTCAAGAATTTCGATTGAGACCGATTTGACTTCAAAACCGCTCCGTTACCCATTATCCAATGGTATTCGGACGAACTCCTGTTTTCTCTTAGCCAAAGCATAAATAGACATACACTTATCCTTTAGAACTTGTTCGAGAGTGAATTTGATCATTAAAGGTGATCCTTCTCGTCCTTAATAAACTCAATAATATCTTGGATCTCACAATCCAAAGCCTCGCATATTCGATTCAGCGTATCGAACTTCACACCATCTGTTTCCTCATTATATAATTTAGCAATCCCATTTCTATGTAATCCGGTTAGTCGAGATAAATCGGCAATGTTAATTCTTTTCTCTCCCATGATTCGAGATAAATGAATCTTAATCATACATGTTCTCCTCCAAACTATAATGCATACTGTAGTGTTGACAAAGCACACCACAAAGTGTATATTTGAATGAATATAATGTACACTGTAGTGTTCATATATAAGCTCAATATCTCTACATTTCCTAAAAGAGGTGTGCAAAAATGATAGAATCTCTGGAATCTTTGGCAGAACCGTTAATCCGAACGCGCTTAGAGTTATTATACAACAATTTGTCTCACACGCAGCCTGATTATACCCAACTATCTAAAGAATCTGATCATTATTTTCATACCATTCGCCAAGCTTTACCTGAACATCTGAATCAGACCATTTTTTTATATGAAGATACTCAACTTTCTATGCAAACACTTCTGGAAAGAGAGATTTATTTACAAGGGTTTCGGGATGCCCTGCAACTAATGAGCGAGTTACATATACAAAGATTTCTGACGCCATAGCTTCTTACAAAATATGCTATAATCAACAAAGCAATAGAATAGGCTTAAAGGGTCGGTCGGCTACCTCGCCATGAAGGGAGGGATGCCCTGTGACAGTTTTTGAAGCAATCATGTTGATGCTTACCTTTGGTACGCTCATCGTTGCCATTCTGTCCGATAAACGCAAATAGACCGCCCCCGTAGCAAGGAATGCGGTCTATTTCATCGTGCCCTTATGTTACTGAAGCCCACCGCCCTTAAAAGCGGCTATTGCTCAGAGAGTCGTGTTACCAGCACGGCTCTCTTTGCATTTTACGTCTAATCTGCTCTAATTATACCATACTCAAATCTTAGAAGTCACATATAAACCATGTTAATCCTCATACAATTCCTTATACTCGCGCATATATTTACGGTACTTCCACTACTTCTTTCGTTTCTTTTCCAAAGCCTTCTTCACATTTTCCTGCACCCGAAACTGAACGATCTGACGTATCAGTTCTTCTGGCAATGGTTGATCCAACGGAAATTGCACCGATCCTTTGGCTCCTTTATATTGGGAAAGATCTTCCTGGAACGCTTCAATCCCACTGGAACCCGGGTAAAATCCGATATGCCTGGAGTACGCTGCAAAATGAACCAAGTTCCCGTGCTGTGCATACGTTGGCATCTTGTAACTGATCTTCTCCACGGCATTTGGAGCGGTCTCGCAAATCAACTGCCTTAATGCTTGTAATTTAACCTGTACATCCGAAGGAAATTGCGAGATATATTCATCAACCAGCACATCAGAAGAGGTACTCTCTGACATCTTAAACTCCTTCCACCACGTCCATTCGTGGTATGGCATTTTTCACAACGTCATGGCTCGGCCATTTCGCATCAGATAATCTTCCTTGGCTTTGTAGTCTGGCATAATACTGCCAACACGACGCCAAAAAGAACGATCATGATTCATGTGGTGAATATGGCACAATTCATGGATGATGACATAATCAATGACTTCCAGCGGTGCCATCGCCAAACGGTAGTTAAACGTAAGTTTTTTGTCCCAGCTGCAGCTTCCCCACTTGGTCACCGATTCCACGATATCCACAGACTTCGGCTTTACCTTCAACTCCTGCTGGTAACGGCCGATGCGTTCACCGATCATTCTTTTACACTCGGCAAAATAAAACTTCTTCAGATTCGCACGCAAATCCTCTTCTGAACATCCCTCTACATCAATTAACTGATGCAGCGCATGTTCTTTGCCAAAGAGCAGAAACTTCCCTTTGCCTTCCTCTTCATATTCTTTCGCTTGAGGACCGTCCAATGCCTGCTGCATCAGAGCTGATTTTTCCAAAATCACTTCTCCGTGCTGCTCCACAAGCTGCTGGATCATCTCTTCGCTGGTGCCATTAGGAGCCTTGATGGTGACCAAATAAGGCAAATCCATAGTAATGGAGACTTTCTTGCGTTTTCCATATTCGATATGACAGTTAATGATGTGATTGTTTATTTCAATAGTTAGCATAACCTGCTCCACTTCTTCCGATATTTCAACTTCAAAATTTGGATTTATTCATTCAGATTGTAACCCATCCTGTGATTCCTTGCATAATGTTCAGCGACATTATTTATCTCACACTGTATTTTTATTCATAAATATGTATTATTATAAAATCAAAAGATAGGAGGACAGATATGACCCCTACATCAAATCCGGATTACAAAACCATTGAAGAACTATCACTCAACCATTGGCAGCCCTTATCCACCTTGCTTTTTGACGGATGGGTGCTGCGTTTTGCACAGGGATACACGAAGCGTGCCAACTCCATTCAACCTCTTCACTACTCGACCCAGGATGTGCATGAAAAGATCGAGCAATGCGAGCGAATCTACGCTTCCAATCAGTTAAGTACCATATTTAAGATTACGCCTTTTATCCAACCGGAACATCTCGACCACATTTTGCATGAAAAAGGGTATGACGTTGTGGATCTGAGCCGGGTTCAAACCCGGAGCCTGGATACCATTAAGGAGCCTGAGCATTTTGAAGTGAAATTGGACGAACAGTTAACTGGAGAGTGGCTGGATCACTTTTGCAGATTGAATCAAGTGAATGATCTACATCGGGGTACGATGGAACTAATGTTGACCAACATCCGTACGCGCACAGGTTTCATCTCGCTGTTCATTGGCGGACAAGTCGTTGCTTGTGGATTCGGTGTAGTGGAACGAGGCTATATTGGATTGTATGACATCATTACGGACGCTAACTTTCGGAATCGGGGATTGGGCGAGCAGATGATCCTGCATCTGCTGCATTGGGGAAAAGCGAATGGCGCTACGTCCAGTTACCTGCAAGTGGTTGCTAATAATGCTCCCGCATTAAAACTGTATGCCAAGCTTGGATTCTCGGAAATCTATACCTACTGGTATAGGGTCAAGAAAGCTAAAATCTGATCTGGATCAGATTTTAGCTTCAAGCAATTTAAACAAAAAAAGAGCTGGTTCTCAGCTCTGATTACGCTCCAATTGTTTTTCGATCCCCAGCCTGTCAATCTGAATCCAGTATTCTGCAATTCGCTCATTCTCCACTCGATATACCGCACTCGCAATTTCTATCACAGGCAGGTGGGTCGGCGCATATCCATCCACTTCTCCGACATGAGTACCCACTTGTCTCCAGCGTACATATACTTTATCTCCCTGTGCAAGCAGCTCCTGAATCTGGAGTGAAAAATCTCCGTATGCCTCCATCATTTCCCTCACATGATCCGCATAGTCGGAAGGTGTTCTTGTGACTGTCGCTTCCTCTTCCGCGATTACCTGGTGAGCCAGCACCTGCTCGGCCATCAGTGTATTGGCATAATCAAGATTACGACCCGAGCGCACTTCTTCAAAAAAAGTCCTGACAATCTGTTCTGGCGTCATCCGATCCACTCCATTTTCCGTTTTATCATGCATTGTACCAGAAGTATCGAAGAATCTCACTCTCTCGTAAATATCAATTAACTAGTTTTTATACAGGATTCTTACTCTATTGTATATAGTCATAATATACCATTACATATCTTGACAATAAGTCTATATGACCATAGACTAGCAACAGACATTAGGGAATTAATAGGAGGTTTAGCTGATAAGAGGTTTGAAAATGGATTTTAACCAGAAATGATAATCTACGGTGTTTAGAAATTATTTAGAAATTAGCCTTTGCAACAACTCAGAAAAACGAGAAAGCGGTGTATCATGAAACGTTTATTATTGATTATGTTTACGCTCACCCTGTTATTGGCTGGATGCCAGAGCAATGACAAGGAGAGTAGCCCGTCCGAAAATAACCCCACAGAAATAGTAGAAGGTGCTAGCATATTAAGTTTGAAGCAGAAGTATGGCTCTGAATCAAATAAAGCGATTATGCCAATGTATAACGTAGCTCAAAATGAAGAATTTAATTTTAAGTTTAAAGCGGATTTGAAAAATAGCCGCATACAAGCAAGTGATATGATTAGTGTACATACCGATATTAAGGCACTTGAAGCCAGCAAAGTTTATGCCATACCAGAAATCGATGACAACAGTGTCTCCATTAAGCCTCTTGGATGGGGTGTTTTAAGCTCAGATAAGTTACGGACACAGGAGCAAAGCACTTGGGGCGGCGCCCCCATTTATTACATTCGTATTAACTATGATCTGGATGCCGAAAAGCTCACGCTGCTGGATCAACCAATGATCATTCCTTTCACAGTCAAATCCGAACTGGCTGTTCCTAATCTCAAATATGAGATCGACAAGGATAAACGGTTTAAACTGACTTGGGACAAGGTCGAGGGCGCAACCGAATACAAAATCTATAATCGTGCCGATCGAACGGTTATTTTTGAAACCAACAACGTACCTTTGCAAGGGGCAGAGAAAGCCTTTAATGGAAGTAATCCATTGGTTTTGACGACAACAACAGAAACATCCTTTAATGACTTCATGAAAGATGGAAAAGGCGGTCTTGGCACCATTAATGAGCTGATGACATCCTATCAGAATTATGGAATGAAGGGTGAATATTACGTCACCGCAGTCAGCGGAGACAAGGAATCCAATTTCAGCAACGCTGTTGCCACTGCTCCACTCTCTAACCAGCTGCCTATGGCTATAAAAGAACAACTGTACATGAAGAAACTGAAGAACATAAATGAACTGCCTAAAACAACAAGTATTGAGTACATTGATGGTTCGTTTTCCCAAGAAACGATTGTCTATGATACCATTAACGTGGAAATCTCAGAGTTCAATGAAACCAATATTCCTTTTCACATTAAAGGGACAGCCCTGAAAAGTTACGTACGGGTGGAAAATGTGACTCAGGAGGATCTGGATAAATTAAATAAACAAACGGTCGCAGAATCCAGTAACGGACTCGTAGAACCGAAAAATGACACACCTTACGTCCCTGCACCTGATGTGCCAACCATCATCAACAATCATGATGCACCAGCATCTGAGCCTTCAACGGAAACGGAAACAGAAGCAGCGGCGGATGAAACTTCCGATAAAGCTTCTGATGAAATTTCGAGTGAAGCACCTGATCCAGCTTCCGAAACTGAAGAAGACAACTTGGTAGATGAGCAGAAATCCAATACACAGCAGAATGTAGAGCAAGGTAATCAGGAAACGGTTCCTGAGCCAGCTACAGGTGATGCCACGATCAATGCAGATTCTGCATTGGAAGAAGTTTTAGCCAAAAACATGATTGCTGCGCAAGACAAGATCTCATTGAAAGCTTTTCCCGAAGCCCAAAACTTCACAACACTCTCGGATGTAGTCCTGAAAGTGATGTACCAGAATCCATTGATTCTGGGTGTGGAAGGTTTTGAATACAATTACGGTACACTTACCCTTTCGATCCATTACAATGAGTCGGCAGATGTCATCCAGAAAAAACAGAGCGAGATTATTACCAAAGCAAACGAAGTTGTTGCTTCCATCATCAAGGATGGCATGAAGGATGATGAGAAACGGAAGGCCATCTACGATTATCTGAACGATAACGCGAAATATGATGATGCAGCACTGGAAAATGCGGAACAGAACAACTTTAAAAATGTCGATGCACAGTTTAATGACTCATTTACTACTTACGGTATTCTGGTCAAAGGGGTTGGCGTATGTGCCAGCTATGCTTCCGTCTACAAACTGCTCTCCGATCTGTCAGGACTGGAAAGCATTGTCGTAACGGGAGCATCTAGCGGTGTTCCTCATGCGTGGAATAAGGTCAAAATCGGGAATGAATGGTTCCATGTGGATGCCACCAACAACCTGACCAACTCCGGTATTCCGTACTTCCTGTACAATGCAAATGATGTAACGGCTGCAAGTCAGAAAACGATAGCGGATAAGGATTATTGGCTCGATTCCGAACTCGCCCTGTTTAATGGCGAAAGTGATGCAAACGATTATTATGTACAGAACGATCTCGAAGTTGCTTCGATTAGTGAATACAAAACGAAGGCTGAGAGTGAGCTGAAAAATGGGGAGAAACGGGTCATTCTCCGTTTTGCCTCGCCCGTTAATTCAGATGAACTGATGACCGCCGCAGGTGAGGCTCTAGCTGCAGTCGATGAAGCCCTTCTGGGTACGGCGCAATTGGCCACGCTTGGCAGCTACGCCATTCTGGAGCCTAACCCGGATCAGAAGTAATGCAATAATCAAGAAAAATTCCATAACAATAAAGAACTCCATTCACCTTCATCGGGAATGGAGTTCTTTGCTTATCTTGCCTATGATCACTGACCTATCACTCATTGGCCTTTTATATCCAAAGTTTACGGACTAACTGTACCGCCATTGGCGTTCAATGTCTCGCCGCTCACATAGCTGGATTCCTGGCTTGCCAGGAATACAAACGCTGGCGCCATTTCCGCAGGCTGCCCTGCACGGCCAAGCGGTGTATTGGAGCCGAAATCAGCAAGCTTCTCTACGGGTTGTCCACCAACGACCTGAAGCGGTGTCCACACCGGTCCTGGCGCGACGACGTTCACACGAATGCCTTTGCTGCCGACTTGTTGGGCCAGCGCTTTGCTGAACGTGTTGATTGCTGCCTTTGTGGTCGCATAATCCAGCAGGATTGGAGATGGCTTATATGCCTGAATAGAAGACGTGTTAATAATGGAACTGCCTGGTTTCATGTGTTTCACCGCTGCTTTGCAGAGCCAGAACATCGAATAGACATTCGTTTTGAATGTCGCATCAAATTGTTCTGTAGTCAGATCAGCGATCTGCTCAACAAACTGCTGTTTACCTGCCACGTTGGCGAGGATATCGATCCCGCCGAGCTCTTTTACAGCAGATTCAATGAGTTCTTCGCAGTATTTCTCATCCTTGAGGTCACCTGGAATCGCAACAGCCTTGCGGCCTGCTTCTTCGATCAGCTTGACCACTTCCTTGGCATCGGCTTCTTCCTCAGGAAGGTAGGACAGAACGACATCCGCGCCTTCACGAGCAAAAGCGATGGCTGCTGCCCGACCAATGCCGCTGTCGGCTCCAGTTACAACAGCTTTACGGCCGGTCAGTCGCCCGCTGCCTTTATAGCTTTTCTCACCCGCATCAGGAACAGGAGTCATTTCACGCTGAAGTCCCGGCTCTTCCTGCTGCTGTTTCCAATCTGATGTGGCCTTCGGATATTGTGTCGTCGGATCTTGCATGGTGTGTTGGTCTTGATTAGCCATGTTCAATTCCTCCTCGGATTTATTTATTTATTCATTATGTTGTTTTCACAAAAGTTGCACTCTTTCCTTTGTAACCGAGATGGGTGGAATTTAAACCGGATCTGGTCATTCCCATGCCAACTTTCTGGCCATTGAATCTCCAGTGACTGGAGGTTGTATAATAGAAGATGGGGTGGTCTCGTTGAACCAAAGCAAAGATACCTATACAATCGGTGAAGCCGCCAAAATGATCGGCTCGACCGTCAAAACGATTCGTTATTACGATGAAATCGAGTTGCTCCGGCGCTCTGGAAACCCAGATCGGAACAATGAATTCCATGCTCTCCATTCTGCAACAAGCCAAACAGCGTGAAGCGGAGGATACACTTCTTTCGGGACAGTCTCTTACCTATGTATCCAGCCTGGTGGATTCGCTGACAGCCAATGCCCAAAAAAGAAAACAATTCGTTTCTGCCAAAATGGAAGAATATCACCTGCTGGACGGCATTCCGCACGAATGGAGAGTTTCGTTTCTGCATTTTTTCGACAAATACATGATGAAAGATACAAAGCTGTCTGCACAGCAAACCTTGGCTTGGAAGGAAATCCAGAAAATCATTAACGATCCGGCCTACATCGCCGATCTGTCCCGTCTCGAACTGCCCTTCTTCACCATGGCGAATCATCCACAGGTTAAGGCAGATGCCTGGGTGAAAAAAATGGAGGCTATCCGCATCCGTACCATCGAAGCTCTGGACAAACGTTGGCCGTTAGATAGCCCCGCAGTGCAGAGCATGGTGTGGGAGTTTGTGATGATGTACGCCAGTATTGAACATGCCGGAAATCCGGAAGCATTTTTTCGCAAACAGGCTCGTTATATGCTAGACTCCGTGACAGAACGCATCCTTCGTTTTAACAAACTCTGCAAGATCGTAAATCCCGAATGGAGCCAGATCGTAGACGGCATTCATCTGTTGCAGGAAGGTATGCGAGTGCGCTTAAAACAAATGGAAGAAGACTGAACTTCAGTCTTCTTCCATTTGTACGTTCAACCTTTTTTCAATGAATAGGATGGGTGTTCTCCCACTTCACTGTCCAACTGAAGCGGTTGTCCTTTCAGATAGTGGTTGAAGAAGTCGATGGTGGTATCGTTAACGATTTGGTGTGCTCCCTTTGCATCTACACCCTGTGACCACTCGAGAATAGGAGATATCAGATAGAGGTCAGAAAAGCTCAGATGTTTGGTCTGACTCAGTTCCATCCAATAGTTTCCTCCTGCGGTCACCAGTTCATAACGTGCATACACTCCTTCGTAGTATTTCTCTGCTTCCGGGCGGGTCGTACCCATAGCTGCAATCTCGTCGTCACTCATGACACTTGTACCTGCTACGGTTGTATCCGCGCTCATCATAAGAAACGGTTTGCCCACACCTCCAGCAGGAATGCGCTTCTCTCCAAACAATACGCCATCCATGTTCATGCCTGCTTTGACACGAGGATCGTCCATCAGCATCTGTACCGTGGTTGCCCCGCCAAATGAATGTCCAAACATGCCGATGTTGTCCAGATCCATATGACCGTTAAAGCGTCCATTTGCATCATTGGCTGCAAGCTTCTCCACTTCATCCAGCACAAACTGCGCATCTTTCACCCATGTCTCGTTGAGCTTGTCCATATAACTGAATTGCAGTTGATCGAAGCCTTCCTTGCCCTCTGATTCAAACTGCGCCACACGCCCATCCGGGAACACGGAGACCAAACTGCTGTACGTATGATTAATGCCCACAACAATATACCCTTGGCTGACCGGAGCTGTTGTTCCTTTGGTGTCTTGATCCGTTGGGTACCAGATCTGCACCATCAGTTCCCGTTTGTCTCCAGCTGTACTGGTCAGCAATTCCTCTCGGCTCTCATCCGTCCAGTCATAAGAAACCGTACCGATTCCGTAAGGGCCTGTTGGTTTATCAAATGAAAATACCGGGAACAGAAGTGGTAATCCAATGGTCACCGCAGCATAAACCAATACCAACAGCGATGTTCCGATGATTCGAACACGTCCGAATTTGCGCACCTGCGCGGAAGTTGAGAACGATCCAGGCAGGATCGTGGTTCGAGATGGTGCTTCGCCCATGGATACCACATCATGTAGATGACTCCTTTGGTCTAAATCTGCACCTGACTTCCATTCCCTTCTTGCTCCCGCGATTAACACAATCAGTGGAACCAGTGTGAGCAGATATCCCGGAATCATGGGCCAACGCAATCCCTCAACCACGCCATGCATCAACCATAACGTACTCGATATGACTAATCCTCCCCACACCATTCTCCGCGGTTTATTCCGCCCCCCAATCAACCACACCAGCATGACAACATTGAAAATAAGATAAATCCATTCTAGTGTCCTCATCTTTCCTTGCCCCCTTCTATCTTCAATCCTAAAACCTCCAGTAACAGGAGATTCAAGCCTGAATTTTGAGAAACAAAAAAGCACTCCCTGCATAACACTGGATCTCCCGAAGGTTTCCAATGTGTACAAGGAATGCACGTATGATGTTTCACTATAGTTTGACTAGGGAAAGTTACACCTTTTCCAATCTGATTGCAGTGCCCTCTTATCTCTGAGCCAAGGCTAGCGATCTTCGCCTTCGTCTACCCGCTGTCTTTTCCCTATTCCAAACACGAAGTATCCGATCACAACGATCGCCATAAATGTAGCCCCGACAATCAGCGGTAATCGTGTATCCGGGTTAAATGCCATACCAATAATAACAAGCGTCAGATATACGATGATGATATAGTTGCTGATCGGGAACCATTTCGATTTAAAATTGTGATCCGCCATCTCATTGCCCCAACGCTTCCTAAACTTGAACTGGCTAAAGGCCAGTGCGAACCACGGAACCATCCCCGGAAGAACACTTGCGCTGTAGATGTACAGGAACAGTTTGGAGTCCGGCATCAGATAGTTAAGTACAACACCCACCAGCAGCAAGGAAATCGTGATGATAATGCTGTTGCGGGGAACCCCGCCTTTGGATAACTTTTTGAAAAAGGCCGGTGCCTGTCCATTCTCCGCAAGAGTATAGAGCATACGTCCTGCACTGTAGATTCCACTGTTACATCCCGACATCGCGGCGGTAAGCACCACGAAGTTGATAATGCCCGCAGCAGCCACAATGCCGACTTTGGCAAACGTCAGTACAAACGGGCTTCCCGTCTCGCCTACTTCATTCCAGGGATACAGTGTCACAATGACAAAGATCGCTCCCACGTAAAAAATCAGAATACGCCACACGATGTTCTTGATCGCTTTACGCAGCGTGATTTTCGGATTTTCCGCTTCTCCTGCCGTAATTCCGACCATTTCGACGCCCTGGTAGGCCGCCGTTACGATACACAGGGCGAAAAGGAAACCTTTGATCCCTCCAGGGAAAAATCCGCCATGGCTCACCAGATTCGATAGCCCGATTGGCTGTCCTCCGTTCCCCCAGCCGAAGAAGATGAGTCCGGTTCCGATCACGATCATGAAGACAATCGCCGTTACCTTAATCAGCGCAAACCAGAATTCGAATTCGCCATAGTATTTTACCGCTGCCAGATTCGCTGCCGCAATTATAAGCACACCAGCCAAGGCGGGAAGCCATTGTGGAATATCAGGGAACCAGTAGCCTACATAGATCCCAATTGCCGTAACTTCCGCCATACCCACTGTGACCCAGAGGAACCAGTAACTCCAGGCCGTCAGGAACCCGGCAAGCGGACTGATATATTTGTGAGCGAATGTGGCAAACGAACCGGTGACAGGTTCCTGAATCAACATTTCTCCCATAATACGCATGACAAAAAAGATAATGATCCCGGCCAGCAAATAGGCCAGCAGCACGGAAGGTCCTGCCCATTTGATCGTACTAGCCGATCCCATGAACAATCCAACGCCAATCGTACCCCCGAGTGCAATCAGCTCTACATGGCGGGGCTTTAGCCCTCTAGATAGTTGCTTCGATTCCAAACGATTCTCCCCTTTTCTTGTGTGCAGTTTCATGCCGTAAGATTACAATTTAGTATTCACATTAACGCAATGCAGAATTGCTTCACCAAATTGTACGAGATGTGCCGCAGAAATACAACAAGGAATGTAAGGAAGCGGATTCAGGACACAGTAACAGGATAACCCCTTAATGAATACAGCAGTCCGTTGAAGTCTGATTTTTATTGAAAAAGCAGAAATTATTTTAAAAGGCGAGTGTTCACCTTAAACATCACTGGATATCTATGGTATAATTACAGTCATCTAATGAAACTGGGTTTCATTAGATGAAATATAGAACAAGTGAAAGGAGTCATGTATATGCCTATTGATTTTCATGATGAACAGAATCGTTTCACCTATACCACAAGATCTGCGAACGATTCCTGGATCTCCATGATCCAAGAAAACGTGGATGTATCCGGAAAATATGTCGCTGACATTGGCTGTGGCGGTGGTATTTATACTCAAGCTCTGGCCCAGATGGGGGCAGTACAGGTTATCGGTGTAGACTTTTCCGAGGAGATGTTAAAGGGAGCCTCTGCAAGCTGCAAATCGATTCAGCACATTACATTTTTACAAGGCAATGCCTATGATACCCACCTCCCTGACCATAAGTTCGACCTTGTGTTAGAGCGGGCGTTGATTCATCACCTTAACGATTTAGGCGCTTGTTTTCGGGAAGCCCACCGAATTTTAAAACCAGGTGGAACCCTCATCATTCAGGATCGTACGCCTCAGGACTGTACACTCCCTGGAAGTGAACATCATCTAAGAGGGTTTTTCTTCGAAAAATTTCCTCGGTTGATCGAGTTGGAAGTGAATCGCAGATATGATGCCAATCAGGTGCAACAGACAATGGAAGCAAGCGGGTTCAAGCTTGACCAGACCATTTCTTTATGGGAGACTCGCCGTGTGTATGAAAATATGGAGTCTTTGAAAGAAGATTTAATGTCGCGCACTGGCCGCTCACTCCTTCATGAACTGTCCGGTGAGGAATTGCAAGAATTGGTGGAATACGTGGAACGTAAACTGGAGCCCGTTCAAAACCCGATTGTCGAAAAGGATCTGTGGACTGTATGGTTTGGAGTTAAATGCTAGAACAAAAAGTCCTTAAAAAGGCAAGTGAACCATCATCGTTCCACTGATTTTCAGTTCTTACCCGACGATTACGTTCTGGGTACTGGATATATTTTTCTCATTCATGCGGCACTGTACCTATTTTTCGAAAAGCACCCTCATATTGAATTTAAGAATACATATTCAGATCATTTATTTACCCCATGGGGATTATTGGGAGCAGAACAATTTGAAATAGTCCAGTTCAACTTTGCTAGCTACATCAAATAAAGCGCTGTGTAAGCATATGCATTTATAGTAAACTGGGGAAAATGTTCAATCACTTGGGAGGTCTGCTAATGCAACAGCAACATGCAGCACGAGTCGAACTATTCGTTTCCAACACTCAGATCATCAAAAAGTCATTCAAGTGGCAAAATGTGATGATGCAACGTCTGGCGGCCCTGCTATATGCAACGGAAAATAAACAAGCCGATGGTGAAGCCATCCGTCAAAGCCATGAATTGATTAAGCAAAACACCAATCTCTTTTCAGCCTTCAGGGGAAATTTGGCGATCAGCGTCGCCACCATGCTCTCGCTTACGACAGATCAGGAAACGAAACTGACAGACACCCTTCTGATCTATGATTTGATGAAAAAAATCAAATTTCGTACATCTGATTATCTGGTCATTGCCGCTTATCAGATCGCGGCTCATGCGACGCCTGATTCGTTCGAGCATAAGGTAGAACGAGCGAAAGCATTTTATGATCACATGAAAAACCAACACCGCTTTCTTACTGGACAGGACGACTATATTTTCGCTGCCATGCTGGCCCTTTCCGATCTCGACATGGAATCCGGTGTGGACCGTATGGAGCAGCTCTATACTGAACTAAAACCTGTATTCTCACCGGGGAACAGCGTGCAGGCATTAACGCAGGTGCTGGTCCTAGGAGATGACAATCCGGAGGCGGGTACTCGTGTACTCGCATTAAACGAAGCGTTCCGCAGTCGGGAGATACGAATGGACAAACTGTACACCCTGCCCTCTCTGGGGATACTCTCTCTGCTGCCTGCTGACAGAAATACGCTTGTAGAACAAGTTGAGGAAACGTATGAATCGTTGCGTACACAGAAGGGCTTCGGTGCCTGGTCGATCAACAAACAGGAATTGCTGCTGCTCTCATCTTCGCTGGTGGCGGTTCAATATGTGGAGGATCTGCGAAACGGCGTTCTGACCACGACAGTCTCTACTAGCATCACCAACATTATCATCGCTCAACAGGCTGCCATGGCCGCTGCTGCAACTTCGGCCGCCGTCGTTGCTTCGTCCTCATCGAGCTAAAGGTCATGAAATTCATTTTATAAAATAAAACAGGCCCTCTGGAACCATCCAGAAGGCCTTCTTCATCGAATCCATAATTGCTGTAAGTCATCACTTACTGAACAATTCCTGTCTCACGAAACTCCTAATAACTGTACCAACTTTTTAGTATAGGAGGACTAATTATGAATAAAAAGAAATGGTTCCTAACACTTATTTTTTTGTTCGCATTAATTTACATTTCGTTTGGTGTTTGGATAGCGAAGGATACTAAAATTATCTTGGAAAAGTCCTTGGAATCAGACAGTAACTATGTAGAATACATGAGTCAATCTGTCTTTGATAAAACAAATTTAATAGCACGAGGCGATACTTCAGACAATTTTTCATATGAACCCGAAAATCATAAAATAGGTGCCGCGTTCCCATTACATTTCTTTTTTATAGCTAAGGTATTCGTAACTCACGAATATAATCAGCCTAACTTTGGATTTCGTGAGCCGCTAACAATTAATTTAAAAATCAAGAACGGGCACTGGTATGCTACAAGTGTCAATATTAAACCATAACAGATCACTGAATGAATTGAAATGCATCAGGAGACCTCCCTTCTTCAACTAATTCGGCAATAGTACCAAGTTCTTTTACTTGGCTTGGAACAAGAACTTACACCAAAAAAATACCACCATTTAGACAACTTCTTAAACAAATTTGTTCTTATCCTCCTCCAAAGCATAAAAAACCGTTGATTTTTCTTTGAGATCAACGGTTTTAAAACAAGTGTCTTTTCTTTTCGACAATTTATCCTTTGGTTTATGCTTTACATAAAGCAAGGCTTAATAACGTTCCAAAAATAGAAATTCCTGCAATCAGGATTTGTTATCGGTTTCTCTTACAAAATTATGAATGGATCGTTTTTGATTATTGCTGTTGAAAGCTGTTTGCTTTGACTCCCTTTCACTGCTCCAACAGGCTCTTACGCTCAAGATTGGACCTGAACTCGACAAAGCAGCACACTCACGAAAGGCAAAATGCTTGCATCCCCTACATTTCTGAACATCCAGATGCATTAATGCATCATTGATCGCTTCACCTGTACGCTCGAACATATGCTCTGGCCTGATCCGTCCAATCAATCCCGTTCTTTTCATCATCTCAAGGGGTTGAGCCTGAATGCCTGATAGCAGAACTCTTCCGCCAGATCTCTCCATATGTTTGACAACTCTGGCCAGATTGGATTCCCCCGTCGTATCCATAAAGGGCACCTTGCTCATGCGCAACAACAAAGTACCCGGTCGTCGATGAATCGATTCCATGACCGACTTCTCAAAACCATCCGCTGCGCCGAAAAAAAGTGGCCCTTCAATTGTATAAAGGCTGATCTGCGGACAGTCATGTCCCTCCTGAACCATGTGGGCCATGACTTTCTCATGTTTATGATCGGGATCGGGCAATACTTTGGCAACCTTCAACATCTCACTCATCCGCTTTACGAATAAAAGAACAGCCAGAACCAACCCAACCTCTACCGCCGTTGTTAAACTTGTAAATACAGTGAGCAAGAAGGTAATGAGTAGCACAAGCGAATCGCTCGTTTTGGTTTTCATTACATGCATGAACGATTTCCGTTCACTCATATTCCAGGCAACCATCATCAGGACTGGAGCCATACTGGCAAGTGGAATGTGAGATGCATACGGTGCGAACAGAACGAGTACCAGTAGAACGACTACGCCATGAATAACCCCCGAAAATGGGGATACCGCGCCGGATTTGATATTCGTTGCTGTACGTGCAATCGCTCCTGTTGCGGGAATACCACCGAATAGCGGGGTCACCAGGTTGGCGATCCCCTGCCCAATCAGCTCTCGATTGCTATTATGCCGGCTTCCGGTCATGCCATCGGCAACAACAGCAGACAGCAGCGATTCGATTCCACCCAACATGGCGATGACAAATGCGGGTTGCAGCAAGTTTACAATTCGCTCCCAAGTGATCTCCGGCACATGAAACTGGGGCAAGGAGTTAGGTATGGCACCAAAGGACGATCCGATCGTAGCAATCTGTCCTTCAAAAAAGAACGCTGCGACTATCGTCGAAAGAACCAGCCCGACCAGTGAGGCAGGCACCTTCGGCGCAAACCTCGGCACAAGCAAAATAACAGCCAGACAACTGCCTGCTGTCAGCAAACTGTATATATTAACGGTTGAGATATGCATCCCGATTTCTTTCATATTGGACCAAAAATCCTCGTGTTTTTTAATCCCGCTTAATCCCAGGAAATTAGCAATCTGCCCACTGAAAATAATAACGGCAATACCCGCCGTAAAACCGATGGTCACAGGTCGTGGTATGAATTTGATCAATGCGCCAAGTTTAAACAGCCCCATCACTACAAGTATCAATCCGGCCATGATCCCGGCAATCAATAGATTTTCGTATCCATATTGCATCACAATTGCGAAGAGGATTGGAATGAATGCACCCGTTGGTCCGCCAATCTGGAACTTAGACCCACCCAGCAAAGAAATGAGAATACCTGCAATCACCGTTGTATACAAGCCATACTCTGGTTTGACCCCGGAAGCGATGGCAAACGCCATACCCAGTGGAATCGCAATAATTCCTACAATCAGCCCTGATAACAGATCCTTGCGAAAAGCGGCAGCATTGTAACCTGCATATCTCCCCATCCATTTCATCTACACTAACCTTCTTTTCTTCATATATTTGAATATTTGAATATAATATGAAGACTACTCCCTAGTCGATCCCCTGTCAATCTTACTCCTCACATGTCATGCAGGCCCACAACACAAAAAACAAGAAGTTACCTGAATTTACTTCCGGTTCCTCTTGTTTAATGTGTTTATGTTTCTTTTCGTATATCTTCCAACATGGAAATGGCATCGACCAGATGATTATCAAAAATCTGTTTGGTGACCACCAGCAAGTCTTTAATCAAGGGGTCCCGCAGAGAGTATATGACCGTGGTCCCTTCTTTCAGTCCTTGCACAACATTTTTACTGCGTAATACAGCCAACTGCTGCGAGACAGCTGAGCCTTCCGAGCCTAGAATACTTTGCAACTCGTTAACGTTCTTCGCCCCTTCGCTCAACAGCTCCAGAATCTGAATCCGCATCGGATGCGCCAACGCTTTGAAAAAATCCGCTTTAAACTGTTGTATGCTCTGATTCATACGCTATGCCCCTTCAATCGAACTTTTGAAGATGCAAATATCATAACATATAACATATTGAAAGGGACTCCCCTCATCCCGTGATGATCTTTCTGAAAGTTATCGGCACCGTTAGTAGGAGCCGTATTCAAACCAGTCAAAATCGGCTACCTGATCCGATGGCTCGCCATTGCTGGTGCTAAACATGCCTATACAGCAGCCAACGAAGCCCCCGGCCACCTCGGTACTCAAGCTGCTCGTATCCACCTGTTCTGCAACCAGATGATACTGACTTCCATCCGTGCTGAAGTAAAAACTGAGCTGCTGTCCTAATGCAGCCATTTTGATATACACTCGCGAAGCATCGCTGTCCAGCATGATTTGCGCAATGCGGGTTTCCTGACCGTCGATCCAGGACATCACGCGCAGCACCTGCTGCTGCTCGGTCATCGCACGCTCAATCCGAACATGATATTGATCATTCTGAATGACGACAAGACCAGCCGTCTCATGAACGCTTTGGGGCACAAATTCCATCACTGTGCCTGCCACGTAATCCATATGCCTTTGCCTCAGGCAAACAAAGCTGGAATTCTCTTTCTCTTTCAATGTTTGCGGTTTCAGCTTCAGCCTCAGGTATCCTTTTCGCTCGGTTAATGAATAGAGGTCCTTCTGGGGATTGCGCAGGAACATCCACTGCAAGCCCAGTTTATCACTGTCAAAGTGGTCGGTTCGCAATGGCGGCTCGACGGGAGCGGGTGTCAAGCTAACAATGCCCTGCTCCTCCAGGATTCCGCGACCTTCATTCACTACCGGCCATCCGTCCTCCCAATCGACCGAAGCGAGGAACGTCTCCCGGCCCAAGTTGCTAAAGCTTCCTCCATACGGACGGGAAGCCAGCATGACCATGAACCATTGACCGTTCGCACCCTGCACCAGGTCGGCATGTCCCACATTAACAATGGGGTAACGCTTGCCCAAATGGCGATGCGTAATAATCGGATTGTTTGGATTTCCGACGAATCCTTCAGTCAAGCTTTTGCTGCGAGCAACAGTCACGGCATGGTTCGGTCCTGTACCTCCTTCTGCAATCAACAAATAGTAATATTCATCGATTTTATACAGATGCGGTCCTTCCGGCCAAATGACATCCACCATCGCCCCGCGCCAGAGCACATGACTGTCCCCCACCAGCTTCATCGTCGTCAGATCAAGCTCTTTCAGCCAAACTTCCCAATTCCCGTTATAACGAACCCCTTGCGAGCAAGGCCGTGTACCCAGATAATAGGCTTTGCCGTCATCAAAGAAAATCGTGGGGTCGATGCCTTCTGCTCCTTCGATAAAATAAGGATCGGACCATGGCCCCACCGGATCAGTAGCCGTTACAACAAAATTCCCGCCATGTGATACATTGGTTGTAATCATATAGAAGGTTCCTTCATGATAACGAATCGTTGGAGCGAAAATGCCCTGTGAATGACCAGCACCCTCAAGATTCAACTGGGAAGGACGATCCAGCACATTGCCAATCTGTTTCCAATTTACAAGATCACGGCTTTGAAAGATCGGAACGCCAGGAAAATAGGCAAAAGTCGATGTCACCAAATAAAAATCTTCCCCCACCCGACATATGGATGGATCTGGATAAAACCCGGGCATAATCGGGTTTTTGAACTTGCATTGCTGGCCTTCCATTACTTTTTTCATTCTTTTATCCCTCCACTGGTGAGTCCAGTCACAAAGTATTTTTGCAAGAACGGATACAGTAAAACGATAGGCATGGCCGTCACAACCGTGATCGGTGCCCGAATGGATACGGGGGGAAGGCCTTCTTCATTGAATCCATAATTGCTGTAAGTCATCACTTACAACAATTCCTGTCTCACGAAACTCCTCAATGAAACTGTCCAGCCAATCCGAACCATAATCCAGCCCGCCCGTATCACTCTCAATAAACGCAACATCCAGACCCATCACCCAAAATCTGCGAGCGATGATGAAAAGATCAACAGCCTCTTCATCCTGCTTGGAGAAGCTTCGAATCGAACGATAACCCGCCATGAGTGCATCCCACAAGACTGCTTTACGCTCACCGGATTGTCTCTTTCGAGCCTTCACCTGAGCCAGATCATAGGCACGCCAGCCGGGGGCCGCCCACTCGAAGTCGTAATGGATAAACTGTTTCCCCTGCTGAAAAGCATTATTGTTCCCATGCATATCGCCATGGCACAGTCCTACGTCCAGGCCTTGACTGGATACGGCAGCAATCCGTTCTTTTAACGTTTGTGTAAACGCATTCAGGAATGGTACTGCTTCACTACTTTTCCCGACATAATTCAAGATTCGCTCCAGCGGCTCGTCGATCAGGAACTTCGTATCCAGCTCATACCGTGGCAGCTCCATCGTTACCCGATCCATGGCACTGTGCAATTCAGCGGCAGACTGACCAAAGGTATAACAGGATTCCTCATCCTCAAGGTTATTCTCTGCTCCCTCGATATAGCGAAACATCACCGCCACACGCTTTCCTTCTGCCGCATCAAGCATCGTATATTCGGTGTGATCCTTTTTCTCGATATACTCTCCAATGTCGGTATGTGCAGATGAACTCAGAGTGCCTTTCAATTGTGACAATAAAGCCAACTCATAACGAACATCTTCCTCCGTAATTTCTGTACGGTAGACACGAAGAATATACATTCCAGTGGAAGTACGTAACCGGTAGGTATCATTTAACCCTCGCAGCCAAAATAAACATTCTTTCCATGGTCCGATGTCATATTGATCACTCAATACAAACTCCAGATATTTAGGATTGAGCACTGAACGTAAAGCTGTCGGTTGATTGAACATGTGTATACTCCTTCAGTTTATATTCCTAGAATTTAGTATCATTCGTGATTGAGGCTCAAACTCCTTTCTTAGAGTAATCAAAGATGATCTCAACTATTAAACAAAAAGACGCGGAACAAATGCTCCGCGCCATGCTGATTCCATTAATAACTTTATGTAATCATGAGACTAATTAAGGATTTAGTGCCATTACATCATTACTAAAAGCATCTTTGTACTGAGAATACAATCCGGTATCAAATTTATAATCCTCATCATTAGCTGTAGGCTTATTATCCTTTAATGTGTTATACAGAATGTCAGTCTCATTTGAAAGTTTGGTCCACACTTGCTTCAGATCGTCATACTTTGGATCTAATCCTTGTATGTATGTGTCATACTCTGCTTTCTTTTCCATAGATTTACCTAGACGCTCAATTAAGAAATCAATATCCAAGGTCTGGCCTAAAGCGTCAGTCCCACGCCTAGTATACGAACTAATGTTCACAAAGCCATCATTCCAGATATCCATAGTTAGAAAGTTATTAATCTCTCTGAGTTCAGATTCAACAGTCGGCGGCTCTACTTCTGACGAAGATTCTTTGATATTTCCAGAATTCACAATAGTATCTTTTAAAAGCTCTGTCAATTTCTCCTCATCTGTTTTTTCTTTACCTGAACATGCTGCAATTACAACTAGACATACTAAAAATAATCCAATCAAAAATTTTTTTTTGTTCCATTTTAACATTGGTAATTCTCCTTTTTATCAGTTATTTATTTCCTTATTCATTATCGGCTCCTTTCATAATATTATGAATAATTCTATCTCATTTAACGATTATCTAGTAATAATTTCATTATTTATTTTTAAAATCCTTAATTTCGAACAGGTATGCTCTTACTTTTTTCTATGATTCCTATATCCTAGCGAGTAATGTAGTATGTTAAAATAAGCACCTTTTCATTTCCATTTCATAGCCTTGACCTTGAAGTATACTTCAATCTTTATACTGTACATATCATACTTCAATGATGAGAGGACGAACCTTAAATGAGCATACAAATTTATAATAATAGACGCTCTGTAACGAGCTATCTTTTAGAAAAATACATTGGAACATTAGATACCAAGAAGAATTTATCCACGCGAGAAAATACTCTGAATCACCTGAAGCACATGGATGTTGAGAATACTAAGCCTTATGAGTTGGGTAAAGTTAAATTAATCTCCTCAGTAACCGAACGTTCTTTTGAGGATATGCAGGTGTTTACTTTGAATGATCAGATCTCTGCTGACCAAAAAGTGATTCTATATATACACCATAACACTTTTGTTTATCCAAAAATGAATCATGTCTTTGTGCTTTATCCTATTCCTGAAGCCAAGGATGCAGAACGCAAAATCATTGATATTATTAAACATTAAATAGTTGTTTTTGATGTCCTTATACCCACTTTCGTTTATAGCTAATTAACTTTTCAATCCAGTCAGAAATAAAGGCTTTTGTAGAGAGATGATCTCTCCGCAAAGGCCTTTTGTATGTACTACCTAAGTGTTGAATAACTGGATAATCGTTGGAATTTATCCTTGTTCAGCAAAAGTGCGTCCTTTACAATAACTTTAGAAATTCCCGTATATCGATTTCTTTATTAAACGATATCCATATATGGTATAGCACTTCCTTATTTACGATATAAGCTCTTACTTGAGTTTATATAAAAAAATGATACAGGAGGCTATCGAATGTTCAGATTCATTTTACCGTCTTCCAAGCTCGTATTGATTTGCTGTTTGCTGGTGCTTACAACGGTGAGCATGCTGCTCAACAGTCCAAAGGCGTTGTCACATGGCTACGTAGAAGGGCCAGCGAGCCGGGCTGCGCTGTGTGCTTCGGGAGTCAATCAGGATTGCGGCAACATCGTGTATGAGCCCCAAAGTCTTGAAGCGCCTAAGGGCTTCCCTGGTGCTGGACCTACCGACGGCCACATTGCAAGTGCTAACGGTGTGTTCCCTAAGCTTGATGAGCAATACGCTACGCGTTGGTCGAAAGTAAATATGTCTAGTGGTAGTAATACGTTCACTTGGAAGCTCACAGCAAACCATTCAACGGCAAGCTGGAAATATTATATTACGAAAACGAACTGGAATCCGAATGCACCTCTATCTCGTGATTCGTTTGACCTGACACCGTTCTGTTCCGTTGCCTATGACGGTAAGCAACCTCCGTTTAGTTACACCAACTCTTGCAACGTACCCGAACGCAGTGGTTATCATGTCATTCTAGCTGTCTGGGAGGTTGCGGATACTGCCAACGCCTTTTATAATGTCATCGACGTGAACTTCTCCGGGACAAATCCGGTTGATAATGTAGCTCCAACTGCTCCAACTTCCCTTGTAGCAACTGCAACTGCTGCGACCAGTACATCTTTATCATGGAAGGCATCAACAGATAATGTAGGTGTAACAGGGTATAAAATTTACAACGGGAATACTTTGGTAGGGAATGTCTCCGGCACAACTACAAGCTATACGGTAACGGGGCTGACAGCAAATACGGCATATACCTTTACTGTCAAAGCAGTCGACGCAGCAGGCAACGAATCTGCAGCCAGTAATAGTGTAAGCGTTACCACAACTG
The DNA here is from genome assembly GCF_014844075.1 of Paenibacillus sp. JNUCC-31. Lineage (NCBI taxonomy): Bacteria > Bacillati > Bacillota > Bacilli > Caryophanales > Paenibacillaceae > Paenibacillus > Paenibacillus sp. JNUCC31. Next base: position 4,355,906 of record NZ_CP062165.1, on the reverse strand, counting down.
CACCTCCTGCTAATGACACTACCGCACCTACAGCTCCAGGCGGGCTACATGTGATGGGAACACCAACCGCGTCCAGCATTCAGCTGATGTGGACGGCATCCACGGATAATGTAGGAGTGACAGGGTATAAAATTTATAATGGCTCTACTTTAGTTACAACGACATCCGGGACGGCAACCTCTTATACGGTAACTAATCTTGAAGCGAACACAACCTACAACTTCTCGGTTTATGCTGTGGATGCAGCAGGCAACCAATCGGCTGCTAGCACAGTCAGCGGTAAAACAGCTGCAGTTTCTACTGCTCCTGCATGGGCAGCCAATACGCAATACACAGCGGGTACAATCGTGAGCTACAATAACCTGACATACAAATGCCTCCTAACCCACAAGTCTCAAGTAGATTGGATCCCTTCATCAACACCAACCCTCTGGCAGCTGCAATAACGGGATTGACTGGAGGATTAGTTGAAAAGAATTCCATATAGATGCTGATTTACAACAATAGCCGGTCCATAATTCATGGGATCGGCTTTGTACTACATGTGCAAAAATAGACGCTTCAGGAATTAGTCCCGACCCCCAAGTACTTGTGCCATTCGGAAAAGGCTGTCGGCGACCACGTTATAATTTCAAGAGCATTTCGTACTGGCCAACATGATACGCAAAGCCTGATTTGACCAGGAAATCTTCCATCGGTTTCAGATGAGTTTCCATATTAAGGACACTGATCTTAGGAGATTCTGTATTAAGGATCATCTCTGCCAGAATGCTGCTTGCAACGCCTTTGCCCCGGTAATTTGGGTTGACTGCGAGCTGTGGAATATCACCTGTTTTTTTATCTATAATGCCATAGCCAACAATGCTGTGATCCTGACGTGCAACCACATAGATAAAAGCTTCCGGCACAGCGTAGATGGAATCAATTGAATTTTGCCAGGAGGGCTCCACATCCCAAAATCCCCTGAACTGCTCCAGATCGATCTTCTCCACACATTCCACCGTGCAGGTCGTTTGCGGTATGAATTTATCTTTTTGTAACTGGAAACATGAAAATTCTCTTTGAATTTTGAAGTTTTGTTTACTGTAAAGCTGAACTGCAGATTCGTTGGATTGGATGACTTCCAGCAAATATTGCTCTACATTTTTTTCTTTTAGCAGCTTTTGTATATTCAAGAGCAGATTTCTTGTTATGCCCTGCCGTCTGCATTCTTTTACAACACCTGTTCCAAGGTCATATGCGGTTTCCTTTCCATTCCAGTTTCGAAGTCCATTGAGGACAAATCCGACCATTCTCTCCTCTTTAAAAGCCCCCATCGATATCTCGGGGTGATACCCCCTTCGTTGGAGCATTTGTTGAAACTTCCAAAAAGGCAAATCCATTTTAACCTGGTAATCGGAAAACGCATCCACAAACACTTGGTGAAGTGTTTCCATGCTTATCTTGTCCAACATTTTATAAGTGTACATTAGGACATTCTCTCCTTTGAAAAGATGAAAGCAATAACATGTTAGGGCTCATGATCTCTACCCTTATTTAAATATTTTACTAAATAATGCTAACACGATACAGTAAGACCCGCACTATAAACGTCATAGAATAAGAAAAACCGAGCTGATGTTCCTGTTCACGAATGTCTTCCTCGGAAATGGATTCTTCCGTATCATTGTGACCTTCCAAAATCTGAGCCAGGAATTTATATTCCGCTTTCAAGTTGATCTCCTCCCGCCTCTATAATGTATATATTAAAGAACAACCGAGCTTCATGGTTTACATTATAAAATATGAATGGGTAAAATTCCTTTTCAAATAAAATAGACCGCTTCCTGGTTGGGGAATGCAGTCTATTGAGTCATCATTCTATGAGGATACCGATTTTGTTAAACCTATTTTGGTGATAACCGTATCATACGGGGCCAATTCCAAGGTCTCTTTTCCATAATCCGTATCGATCGTCGTGGTTTGAACTTGATCACTATTGTTAATGACGACCAATATTTTACTTTCCGGATAGTAAGCACACTCTGTATACAAGTTATCCGGGATATACTTTGTTTCACCGTACTCATTGCCTGCAAAGCGAATCAGATTCAGCAGCAATCTGGTATTTTCCCAACTGAATTCGAATGAAGGCAGATAGATTCCTTTTCCTTTACCAAAATCATGTGTAGACAATGTGACCATACCATCCGTGTCATCCACCACAGCAGCTGTTCCATCGGTAAGATATAAGTTATTCTTCGCCGCTATTTTTGCCCCTTCCGGCAGCAAACCATACTCATCGCGAGTCTCATATTTCCATTTTCCATGAACCACCCTGGCGCCAGTATCCTCATCTACCCCAAGAACATGTGCCATTCGGAAAAAGCTGTCGTACCCTTCTACCGCCGATGGCTGGTTGATGCCAATAAAGGTGCCGCCCTCATACACCCACTGAGTCAGTAAGTCCACACACGAGTGGTCATTCCAATGTTCTCCCCCGCTCCAGGCTGAACCAGCAGAGCCGGCATTGACCACGACATCTATATGCTGCAGTACACCCTGACGGATATCTTCAAAATCAATGAACTGCACTTCAACCGGCAAGCCCGACAAGGCTTCATTTACATGAATTAAGTCATGCATAACCGTTTCATGGAAATGGCCGGATAACGTCCACGATCTTAATTTACCCCAGCTATGCAGAACAGCTACCTTGGTTTTTATTTGATAAGGCTTGCCTTCATGATGCAGCTCTTTTATTTCCCTGAACTCGTCCGCAATCTTCTCCATATAATCGCAAAAGTCCGGGTAAGGCTCAACCAGATGCAGATATCCACCCAATCCGATCCGGTCAATCGGCTCTCTGAGCAAGGCGCGCCTTATATTGATCCAATATTTTTTGGCATCCAGCGTGGGATCTCCGCCCTCCTTAAAAGTAGGAAGTCCGCCTAAGCCAACCGGAAACAAGTAGGGATGCAGCCGGATCTCATGAGTATCGACGTTGATACCTGAACACATCCTTGCCTCATAACCGGAGAACACACATTTAATTATCCCGTCGAATCCAAACTCCTGAAAACGGTCATTATAAGGCTCCATGCCAACCCAGCTATCATCATAGAAGACGTACGCCAGCTTGTCGTGATGATGCACGATATCAATTAACTTCTTGCCAAATTCGATTACAAAATCATTGATAAATGCCATCCAATCCAGCTTGCGCTGCTGTGCCGGAATATGAGTCACTCGATATTTGCCGCCATTCACAAAGTCCTCGGCAGAGAGCGAATATCCGTATTTTTTAGCAAACAGATCAAGCGCTCTTGAACTTACCGTAAAATCGTATGAACCCCAATCCGAGAACAGATGGCGATTCCGCTCATCACTGCCCCAGATCCAGGCGAAATTATAAAATAATGAGGTGAACCGGACCACCGTTGTTTCCTGATGCTGCTGACACCAATTCTCCATCCATTCCAGCAAATATGTTTGCGTTTCCGGATAGATCGGATCAATCTGCATTAAGTGCTCTTTGTCCCAATGGTTCGTGGTGTGATTGTACATCGAAATCTCTTCCCAGATCCGATAGGCCATGAAGCTTACTGTGTATTTATGCCAAGGGACAATGCCGGTAATGACCACATGGCCGGATTCCCTTTCATAATTCCACAGTCCTCTTGGCACTTCCTCCCCGGTTGTCCGGTCGTAGACCTGCCAGTATTTAAACGCCTCTTTGGAATCATTCACCTTGAATTGTTCAGCAAAAAAATCTTCCATCAGATAGAATGATACATCATCTTGTACAGCTACCTTGGGATTCGTAATTAGAAAACATTGCTGCAGCTTATCCATATTACGGGACGCCCATTCGTTATGATCCCGGATAATGCAGATCGTCGAGTAAATGCCATATCCAGCGTTAATAATCTCATCAGACAATTGGGTGCCGTCACTGTCACGAATGACATCTGCCCCCCATCGCTCGGCAAGTTGTAAAGTCAGATCCTCATAACCGGATTCGCCGGGCAGCGTAAAGGAGCCTTTGATTGGTTTGGACAACTTGGTTCCCTCCCTTATTTCAACATGTCGGACAGGAAAGCGAGCGCCAGACCCTGACCCCAGCCCTGAATCCAGTCTTTTGGAATATTGCGATAGCCATCCCGATCCTTCATCACCGCCGTACCACCCGATACACCAAGCACACGTCCATCTTCACTTATGTTGTTCAGGATACCTTCCAATGCTTTTTGCACGTATTTTGTGTGTAGCGGATTACCGTTGTTGATCATGGCTGCTGCAATACCAGCAGAAGCCGACACCTCTTCATACGACTCCTCGTCATCGAGAACTGTCCGCCACAAGCCGTTCTCGGTCTGAACCAGCTTCAGAGCGGCTAGTTGATCCCGCAGCGAACACTCGACGTCCATACACTGTGGATATAGGTACCAGTCTTTCAACTGAGGTTTCACCTGAGACATGGTATAAGCTCCCCAGGCGTTCGCTCTGCCCCAGTAAAATCCAGACATATGATCCTTGTTGACATTGTTGTAGCCGTGGTACCAAAGTCCGCTACTCGGGTCCTGAAGGTATTTGATATGCCAGTAGTACTGGTTCAGCGCATCCTGAATCATGGCCTCATCTTTTAATTTGCTTCCTACACGGAGCAGGAAAAATGCCGCCATAAACAATGTATCCGCCCATGCCTGCTCGGGAAAATCATTGGAAATGGATACGGTATGCTGCAGCACGTTATCTCCGAATCTAAGCGCATGATTTTGCAGATAATCCACCTTGCTCATCACAATATCCCAATATTTCTGATTCCCAGTTTCTTCATATAAAGTAATCAGCATATGACCCATCGCGCATGTATTTACGGTCCAGTCCGGCAAGCCCAGCTCGATGTATTCATCCGCCCATTGGACAAGCCTGTCCAAAATCTCTTTATTCCCTGTCGTTTGATAAGCTCTGGTTACACCATAGTACGCCACACCGCAAGGCCAGTCCCACGTCAAATCCATCGCCAGTGTTTTTTGGGTAACGTTATCAATGACTCTTAACATTTCTTCTCTGTCATATTTCACTTGAAGCATCGGTGATTCCCCTCTCCTGGCGCACACGCCCCCAAATGCGCTTGAGAGCTGTCCGTCCTTGGTTTGAAAACGCTTTACTTATTCCATTGTACGCAGTAAAATAGTTTCAATCTAAGCATATTCGCAACAAAAATGCGCAATTTCAATCATTTATGAATGGGAGTTATCGAATGTGCCCAGAAAAAAGCAACCCATTATTGAATACCGTCACTACAGCTTGCCGATCCACTTTCCTATTCTGCTGTTAAGCGGTGAACGTTGGAAAATCTCCGATATCAAAAGTGAACATCTCCATTTCCACAACCATTTGGAGATTGGCATTTGCCATTCGAATAGCGGCATGATGGAGATCAAAGGTGAATCAGTACCTTTTAAAGCCGGTGATGTGACCTTTATCCCCAGATATCTTCCTCATACAACGTATAGTTCACCCAATGAAGCCAGCTTATGGTCTTATCTCTTTTTCTCACCAGAGGATCTCTTTCAGCATTCGTTTAAAAGTAGTACCTACAGTAACTTTGAGCCCAATTGGTGGGCAATTCAGGGAATGAACTGCATATTAAACAGGGAGGATCATCCGAAGGTTTATACACTTGCGACATCGGTCGTAGAGGAATTGAAGCAAAAAGGTCCTTACTATCAGGAAAGTGCCTATGGCTTATTGCTATCCCTTTATATCGAACTCCTGCGAATCCATTCCCGGAACGAACCCTTGGCTGATCAAGAATCGCAGCATAATCTAAAAGGCGATCTTGTTATTTCTCCGGTTCTGGAGTATATCACCAAAAACTATATGTCGCCCATTACCATCGATTTTCTCGCTGATCTGTGCCACCTGAGCACCACTCATTTCCGAAGAAAATTCCATGACATCATGGGAACCGCACCTCTGGATTTCCTGAATAGCACCCGAATTGAAGAAGCCTGCAAGCAATTAAAAAGCACGGACGCTTCCATTCTTTCAATCTCCGAGCAAGTTGGTTTTCAGTCCATTTCCAGCTTCAACCGATGTTTCTCCAGACTTATGGGCGAGTCACCCAAACAATGGCGTAAAGGCGCACAGTCCGAAGCGCAATCTGCGAAAGCCTCTATATTGGAGTTTACGGGTTGGATGTAGCAAGAGTATGAATAGTAATAGGGGCTATCCAAAATCTTGATGCAAGATTTAAGGATAGCCCTAGAGAGTCTCATCTATTTATCTCAAAAAAACGACGCCGTGAAGCATGTCACAGCGTCTCTGAAGCGAGCGTGAAGCCTTCAATTGCGACATCTTCGTCGACTTCAATCATGATGCAGCGTTTACCTTGGAAATTCACCTGTTTTACGTATCTCAAATCCTGCGGGCTAACCGAAATCGTAGCAACTTTGGTTTCAATCTTAATGGATTTGGAAGTAAATTTCGGCATGACGCTGGTCGCTTTCATTTCATAATTCTTGTTGTCGACGATGGTTTCAAATGCACGTTCCACTTTCTCCGACGTCAGGTCCTCTACACCGCTTGCAGTCAGTACACGTTCCAGATCTTTATAATCCAGCTTCGGCGGTTCCTCTTCATGTGACTCTTCGTTAATTTCAATCACTCGGTTGATCTCCTCGTATACCTGTGCAATTGTAGCTGAGTCGAGCTGTTCACCGGCCACTTCCTTCACAATATCTTCGAAGATCGCTCGTTCTTCCAGTGCTGTCACAGACCTTTCTCCATTCAATACATTTTCAACAAAATGCGGATCCGGGAAATTGGATTTCCCTGTGCAATATAGAACACGATTCACATCGGAGTAGTTGTCCGTCACGCTGGGATACAGAAAACCCTGCTCCGGTGTACTTAATTTGATAATCGGATCTACAATAACATTGTATTTAAATTCTCTCTCCACATAATCAAACAAGAGTGTTTTCCGCTGCTTCTCCGTGGAATTTACACTGCACAGGATGAATGGATGTGCGAACACTTCGTTCTTCTCGCTCTCTTCCGCTTGATCGTTACGGGCCTTCGTCGGCAAGTAATACTGTCCACGCACGAACGTGGCCACCATATCCCGTTCATACTTGGCATCTGCCAACATTCTATCCACGAGCAGCAGCATCAGATCCTGCCATTCGTCCGGATCACCTGTTACCAGAGCCTGGTGGAGAAGCACCTGTGCCGGGTCCTCCGCCTCTTCCTGGAATTTCAACTCAAACAGTTTTTGATCCAATTCGCCGGTCAGCAGCTTTTTGAAATTCCCCATGTACAACTCTTGCTTCTCTCGATCCACCAGTTCGAACGGATGGCGCTCCCAGTGATAGACCTCGTTCGTTTCCTTCGTAATATACACGTTGAGAATATCGTAAATATTCAGTAAATCATGATCCATCTTAAATTGCTTGCGTATATGCGCGACTTCTTTTTTATTCATGATTCGTTAGACAACTCCTCAAGTAAATTGGCCTTACAAGTATAAACGATATAAAAAACCTTCGCTATATAAGTTCAACTAAAGAATATTTTCACTAAACAGAAAGACGCATCAGGAATGATTCCCGTGCGTCTGCTCTCGTTATTTAATGCTTATCTTTTAATTATAAGCCGCCTGGCACCACATCTGCATTCAACAGTAGTTCCCGGCTGGTAGAAGCTTTTCTCGTTTCCCGCAGAAACAGTCCCCCCATGAACAAGGACACTACGCCAATAATAATCAGCAATGCCCCCAACTCCTGACTGTAGGCGGTTAATGCCCCATCCCGAAAAGCCATTCCGCGAATCAGGCGGTTAAGCCAGTTCATCGGTAATGCCCATGCGAAAATCTGGAACGGTTCAGGAAATGCCAGCGGCGTTAGTTGAATTCCCGTAGCTAGAAAGGACGGATACAACACAAAGCTGGTTCGTAGGCTTACTTTCGATATGTCTTTGGCTGTGTATCCAATCAACATACCCAGAAGTGACAAAGCAAAGGCATAAATAACGAGCGGAATGATGAAAAGATAAGGCTCAGCTTCAAACCGCATCCCCCCTATTTGCTTTAATAATCCGTAGGATAGAAGCAGCGAAATCGAACTCAACACAGTGTAGGGTACACACCGAATCCATAGCTGGAAAGGTGAATTTCCGTTTGTAAACAGTTTTCCTTCCTGACGCAGCCGAGGTGCAATTGAGCCCGCTGCACTTGTTGTAATCATCAATACAACGATATTCACAAATCCAAGCACCATAAAACCAACATAACTTGAGGTTGGATTAAACAGCATCCGTTGCTGAAGGGCTAACGGCGACACGATTCCTTTAGCTGTATCGGCATCCATCCCTTTCTGGATCAGACGTGTCATGGAAAGGGTCATATTTTCCGTCTGGATGATCTCCTGAATCGCTGTCCGGATTCCAGTTAGCCCCGAGGGCATTGTGTTATCCATCAAGATGCCGATATTCGTCGATTTCCCCTGTTGTTGACGTATTCCCAATAGATTAGGAAGCATAATGACCGCTACCGCCTGCTCATTGGCAAGTAATGTTTCCGGACTCATTCGGCTCGCATATACATTTTTGACACTCATGTATTGTGAAGCATTTATTTTGGAGATCAACTGCCGTGAATATTCACTATGGTCCTCATCAATGACCACAACTGGAGATTTGCAAATTTGATTGTGTGAGAACATTAAACCAAAGAACAGGGCTGCAATAAGCGGGCCGATAAAAATCAATCGAACAAACTTACTTCCCGATACGTATTTCCACTCATCAATCAGTGATTTCATCAAGTTTCACCTCTGCTGTCATCCCCGGAAGCAAACCAGCATTCGAATCCATCGATATTCGGACCAGAAACATACTTAAATCGGCTTGCCCTTTTTCCCGTGACATGCGCAAGCTTGCGAATTGTGGGGCAGATGAGACGGCAGTAACAACCCCGCTCACTTGCGTTGGCTGATCCAAATACGGAAAATGAACATCAATGCTTTGATTCACTTCAAGCTTTTGGATTTCACTTTCCTGGATATAGAGGTCCGTATAGTAATTATTCTTTTGCAGAACCGCCAGCGGCACTCCTGCTTGCACTTGATCTCCCTGCTTTACAGCAACCCGGTCAACCAAACCATCATACGGTGCCAGTACATCCACATCTCCTTCCCCAGCGGATTTCACTTTGAAAAGCACCTCTCCCTCTTTCACGGAGTCACCTGCGGAAGCACCCGCCTCTACAATTGCCCCAGGACTATTCTGATAGAATAAAGTCGTTTGTTCTGCCTCAAGTATGCCTTGTTTCCTGCTCTCAGCCTGACTTACCGCATCCTTTCCTTTCACAGCCAGAAGTGAACCTCCAGCAATGAGCACCAGCGCAATTCCGATATACAAACCTGCTTTTATCTTCATTCTTTTATCTCTCCCATTCCCAATCCTCGTATATATAAGTTGAACTAAAAAATATTTACAATGGACACTCCGATGACAGAACAACCTTCCGATCGCTGTTATCCCCAGATTTTTTTGATTCCCTTAAAAGGGGTAAATCCGGGGATAAAGGCGAACGCTCCGCTTCTTCAGGTTCTTTCTGTCCTCTCCATTTTGTGTAAGTATCTAGTTCAATTTTTATAGTTAAATTTGTTGTGCATGTTTACTTTTCATCATCTTGTTGACTGCGTTCTCGGCAGCCTCCATGATTACTTCTCCCAGTGTGGGATGAGGGTGAATCGTCATGGCCAGATCCTCCACGGTTGCCCCCATCTCGATCGCAAGTGCGAGCTCGGATATAAGGGTGGATGCCTCCACGCCAACGATTTGCGCACCAATGACAATTCCCGAGGTTGGGTCTGCCACTATTTTCACAAACCCTTCGGTTTCCCTTAATGCCAATGCTCTTCCGTTAATCCCGAAAGAAGATTTTCCGATAACCACCGGAATGGCTTGTGCTTTCGCTTCTGTCTCACTTACTCCAACACTTGATAGCTCCGGATTAGAGAACACGACAAGCGGAATCACCTTGTAATCCACTTTGGAGGTAAGGCCTGCAATGGCCTCTGCTGCTACTTTGGCTTCATAAGATGCCTTGTGAGCCAGCGCAGGACCGACCGTAATATCCCCAATGGCATATATGTGAGGAATAACCGTTCTGCACTGTTCATCCGTCTCCACCAGTCCCCTGTTCGTTACGGGCAAACCTATGCGTTCCAGTCCTAACTGACCGTCTGTATTGGGTTTCCTACCGATCGTGACCAATACGTATTCAGCCGTAACCTGGTGCTGCTCCTGATTCCTCGAATAATGCAATGTAATGGAGTCAGCATTCTGCTCCGCCTTTTCAGCAATCGCTCCGGTTACGAGGTGGATGCCGTCCGCCTTCAATTGTTTGACTACAGGGGCCGCAAGTTCCGCCTCGAATCCGGGCAATACTTGAGCCCCTCCCTCCAGAATCGTTACCTTTGTTCCGAATTTGGCATACATCTGTCCAAGCTCCACACCAATATACCCTCCGCCGATCACAACCAGACTACTCGGAACCTCCTGCAGAGACAGTGCTTCTGTGGAGGACAAGATACGACCTCCAACTGGAAATGCTGGCAGCTCAATCGGACGAGACCCCGTTGCCAGGATGAGGTTTTTAAAAGAAAGGCTTTGCTCCTGTCCAGCTTGCTGGATCATCACTGTGTGCTCATCCACCAGACAGGCCTCTCCTTCGAGAATGGTCACACCCGCAGTTTTTAACAAATAGTGGACACCACCTGCCTGTTTATTCACAACCCCCTGCTTAAACTGCTGAGCATTCCTAAAAGTCGCTGCCGCTTCAGCTTGATTGAACTGTCTGAACAAATCATAACGATGGGATTCCGCAATTAATGCTTTGGATGGTATACAACCCACATGCGTGCAGACCCCACCAAGCTGTTTACGTTCGACAATTGCCGTATTCATCCCCAGTTGAGAAGAACGCAGCGCAGCTACATACCCGCCTGGCCCTGATCCAATAACTAACGTATCTACCAATTGAAGCTTACCCATATCCTGATACCTCCTGATTTGAAGTCGATTTAAAATATGATGATCATAATATATTATAAACATCATATTTTAAGACCGTCAACAACTGCACTTGCCCTTTCATCAACTCACAGCTATCCAGTCGCCAAATTGACAGGCTTTATTATGATGACTATAATATTTTAAAAGTATAGAAATTGAATGATGAAGCTATGGAGTGAATGACAATGCCCTATCCCAAAGGCCATAAAATAAAAGTACGAGGTAAAATTGTTGAGAGTGCCGCTCGAGCTTTTCGCACCAATGGTATCCAGGACGTCAGTGTCCCGTTTATTATGAAGGGAGCCGGATTGACTCATGGAGGGTTTTACTCACACTTTGACAACAAAGAACAACTGGTCGCCGAAGCCTGCGAATATGCCATCAGCGATACCATCGCACTCCTTCAGAAAGTCGCTGATCAGGAAGAGCAGAATCCCAAAATTAATACAGTCATCGATTATTATCTCAGTCCCTATCACCGCGACAAAACGGAAATGAGCTGCATTTTCCCTGCCCTTTCCGGTGAAATATCCCGCTCCTCCGAAGAGGTTCGGCAGGTATTCACTCATGAACTGGAGCGGATGGTCACGTTTATCTCCAATCTGGCAGATATGGATGTGTCCAAAGGTCGTGCACTGTTCAGTACCATGGTTGGCTCGCTTGTTCTTGCACGTTCTGTTAATGATCCTGAACTAAGCGACAGCTTTCTCGCTTCAGGCAGGCAGCAAGCCAAAGAAATGGTTATGAAAGGTTAGAAAACACAAAAAACACGTCCATAATGGCGTGTTTTCTGTAATCTTTTGTACCAATCGGTTTATCCGACTTATTATTCAGCTTAGCATCTTACATATTTGCGCTTGAACCCCGTACGTCCTTTTTCGACTGCCTTTTGAATGTTATCGGAAGCTTGTAGAAACTTGCTCTTCGGCTTGTCTTTGTTGACTTCAACAGGCCCCACAGCCTTGGCAATCTCCACCGCCTGCTCATGCAATGGAAGATAGGATACACCAACGGTGTATAGGAAGTTGTTCATGGAATACTTGGTGCGTTCAGGTGATTCATGAATTGTCTGTTGTACCTGTCCAAGCATATCGTTCAGTTTACTTTCCTCAAATTCATGATCTGGACGGCTTCCAAGCAACCAGCAATAACAGCTCCAGCCTGCAGACATTTTCAGTTCATCCCCGCTCGCAATCCACTTGTCCGAAACCTCTTGGGCAATGTCCGTCTCCGCCAACGTGACTGAAACGATGAAATCAGAGATCATGTAAAAATAAGCGGCGTCGATCCAACGGTCAAAATCAGCTTCCGTCATCGCTTGGGGATCGGCAATCACGCCAGCAAAGTACATGGCATCATAGTTCCCTGTAGCGTAAAGCTGCTCAGCCAAAGGTTGATCCTTTTTAATTTTCTTCGCCATGGGTTTCATCGCTCCGGTTGCCACCCCAAAAAGCGGTTCACGTGCGCCATTGGACATATATATTTTCTTTGTTCGTTCTTTGCCCAGTGCCTCCAGCTCTTGCATTACTTCATCCAGATTCAATTCCCAACACCCCTTAACCCTATAAATTCCCCTACTGGAGTATCTTCCCTTATAAAACAGAATGTTATCCATGTTTTCCCGGATGCTCTAACATCCTGTCAGATGATTATAACAATCATAGCATCCCTGCCATCGTTTCGCACAAGACACCTGAAAGAATATAACTTCTTCGCAGGCGGACATTTCTCCTTTCTTATGCTTATTTCGACAACATTCTAAATACCTGCCACTTGTCTAATCGGAAAGGCTGCTTCCACCAGTAGAGCATCATTTGTCCATGTCCAAGCAACGTCTAGCTATGGCTGGGAACGTCGCTCATCGTTTAAGTTCAGTTTAGTTCTACTAACGAACCCGAGATGAGGAAGGATGCGATAAGATGAGCAACAATCAAGTGTTAGGTTTTGCCCCCTCCCTGGGCTGGAATTCGTGGAATACCTTTACGTGGGATATTAACGAACAGTTAATTCGGGATGTCGCTGATGTGTTTGTATCGGAAGGTTATCTGGCTGCTGGCTACGAGTATATTGTCATAGATGATTGCTGGAGCCTGAAAGAACGGGACGCAAGCGGCAATCTGGTGGCTGATCCCGAGAAATTTCCGAGTGGAATGAGAGCGCTTGCTGACTATGTCCATGGCAAAGGACTGAAGTTCGGGATGTATTCGTGCGTTGGTACGCATACTTGTGCCGGGTATCCAGGCAGCTTTGAGCATGAATTCCAGGACGCTGCGCTTTTTGCCGAGTGGGGCGTTGATTATTTGAAGTATGATTATTGCTTCAAGCCACGCCATATCTCGGGCGAGCTGCTGTACAAACGGATGAGCCTCGCACTCAAAAACTGCGGACGGGACATCCTGTTCTCCGCCTGCAACTGGGGAGCCGACGACGTATACGACTGGATTAGGGAATCGGGTGCTCATATGTACCGCTCTACCGGTGACATCCGTGATAACTGGGAATCGGTGAAAGAACTTGCCCTTTCGCAGTTAGGTAAACAAAGCTACACCGGCTCTTTCTGCCATAACGACATGGACATGCTGATTGTGGGGATGTACGGTGGTAGCAACAATGATTATATTGGCAGCATCGGCGGATGCAACGACATTGAGTATAAAACCCACTTCTCGCTCTGGTCCATGATGGGGTCACCGTTGATGATCGGATGCGACGTGCGCAAAGCCAACCAGATTACAAAGGATATTCTGCTGAATCCCGACCTGATTGCCATCAATCAGGATGTGGAGGCACGTGGAGCTTACCGCATTAAACCAGAGCCCCAGTGGTTTCACACAGACGATGTATTTATGCTGGTGAAAGTGCTGACAGACGGCGATCTGGCCATCGGTTTCTTCAATCTGAGCGACAGCCAGCGGGAATTGTCTTTGCAATTTTGGGACATGGGCCTGCCTTACGCTGCCGGTTACGCCCTGTCGCTGTACGACTGCTGGGAACATAAGGAGCTGGGCGAGTTCCGTGAACGCTTCGCCCCAGTTGTCGCAGCACATGATTGCCTCATTGTCCGGGCCAAGCTGGTGAAGTAGATGGTCAGCAATCGCCTGTGCCAGTCCTGTCAGGTTCCGCTTGCAGCAGACGATGTGGCCATCTACCTGAAGCTGGTATCGCGCTCTGCCCAGCAATTTTCGTGCATCGACTGCCTCGGCATGAAGCTGAATTGCGGGCGAGAGCCCATTGAAAAGCTGATTCGTTATTTCCGGGAATCCGGCAACTGCGCCCTGTTCCGCTGAAGCTCTGTTGGTTCCGCATGCAGCATCATGTACGCTGATGGCGTATGTGATGTTGCTTTCTTGAATACTTTGGAAAAGTATAACGGGTCATTGTACCCCACGGAGTAGGCCACCGATTGAATGGGCAAACCCGACATCTTTAGTAGTTCGCAGGCTCGCCGAATTCGGCAGGATGTAATATACTCCAACACAGATTTGCCGGTAGCTCCCTTAAACCGGCGAAACAAATAGCTGCGCTCCAGATTGACTGCCTTTACGATCTCCGTGACGGTCAAGGTTGGCTTCCAGTAATTCTGCTCGATGTATTTTCTCGCCAGCCAGACATAATCCTTGGTATCCATCTGCGGCTCCTTTGGATAATACTCCATGTAATAGGAAAGAAGGAGACGTAAACGGGCATCCGCCCGAAGCATTTCATAGGGCGATGCGCCCGCGTTCCACGCCAGATGAAAAAAGGGCTGCAGCGTCTCCGGCGTGACCGTCACCACAGGTTCTACCTCTGAGAGCTCTGTTAGCTCCAGCAAACGCCCGGCATCCTCGCCGCTGAACTCTACCCAAACATACTCCCACGGATCATGCGGGTCAGGGTAATAGTAGATCTCCTTCTGCGGAAATATGATAAAGCTTTCCCCCGCACCAAGCTGAAACACGCGGCCGCCCGTCTCAAGCGTCCCTTGGCCGCGAATAATATAGTGCAGCGCATAAACGTCACGTACTCCTGGCCCCCATTGGTGAAGGTTGGCTGGCTTGTGACCGCCGCTGATAAAATACAAATGACTGGCTCTGCTGCTCTCATGCCAAATCGGATTCAACCTTGATTCCCCCTAACGCATAGCTCAATCTTTATATATCATCCATGCATTCTTATATTTTGTTTGAATACTGGAAAGCTCCCTGAAAGTTGCTTATTATGAAAATAGAGGGCATCTCGCCCACACATTTGTAAGCGCATCCATACATCTTTGATCGGCATGATTGATATACGCTTTATCCAGAGAGGAGAATGTTGTGTTGCTTAGAATGGTAACGGTAGAACACGGACAAGTGCAAGGGCTGCCCGCAGCGGACCCGCGTATTACCAGCTTCAAGGGAATCCCTTTTGCCGCACCTCCTGTAGGTGAGAATCGCTGGCGCGCTCCGCAGCCGCAGTCCAATTGGAATGGCATTCTGAAAGCTTTTGATTTTGCCCCCACCTCCATGCAAGCCAAAACGGTTATAGACGATAACAACATCTATACCCGCGAATGGGCCGTTGATCCGGATCTGCCTATGGACGAGGATTGTCTGTATCTGAACGTCTGGACACCTGCCAAACGAACAGATGAGAAACTGCCTGTCTTTGTCTGGTATTTTGGGGGAGGCCTTCAGGTCGGGAACACCGCCGAAATGGAATTTGATGGCGAGCGAATTGCTCGCAGAGGCATTGTCGTCGTCACGATCAACTATCGACTGAATGCTTTCGGCTTCCTGTGTCACCCCGAGATCAGTGCCGAATCCCCACATGCACCGGCCAACTTCGGACATCTCGATCAGCAAGCAGGTACCCAGTGGGTCAAACGCAACATTGCCGCCTTTGGCGGTGATCCTGACCAGATCACAATCGGCGGGCAGTCGGCAGGCGGAGGCAGTGTGCTCAGCCAGATGACCTCTCCGCAAAATAAAGGCTTGTTCCAGCGAGCCGTCATTATGAGCGGTATAGCTACCGAGCTGTACCCGAAGGTCCGCGTGCCTTCTGTCCGCTCCACACTGCGGGAAGCAGAGCAGGAAGGGGTTAAATTTTTCCGCTTCCTGGGCGTATCCTCTCTGGCAGAGGCCAGACAACTGGATGCCGAATATGTTCGCGACAAAGCTCTGGAATACAAAGGCTTCTGGGGCACCGTCATCGATGAACAATTCTGTGCAGGCGATCCGTTTACCCGCTTTATTCAGCAGGAACGTGAGCCAATCCCCGTCATGCTGGGACATACTTCTTCGGAATTCTGGACCCGACCTGCCGCAGCCAATATGGAAGAATTGAAACAGATGGCCGCAGAGCTATTTGGCGAGGAGGCTCCTGCCTTTTTGCAGCTATGTGAGGCTGATACCGGCCAAATAGAGCGTGCCCTGCAACACGCATCTGTCCGCATGATCCAGCATGCCATCCTGCTGGCCATCCGCGCGAACAGCGGCCATCCGTCTGAAACGCCGCTCTACTATTACAACTTCGACGCCGAGATTCCTGGCTGGGACCAGCCGGGTACCTTCCACTCCGTCGATCTGTGGTTTTTCTTCGAAACACTCGCCAAGTGCTGGCGTCCTTTCGTGGGCAAACATTACGATCTGGCCCGACAGATGTGCAACTATTTGTCTAATTTTATTGCTACCGGTGACCCGAACGGTCCCGACTCCACCGGCTATCCGATGCCTCATTGGATTCCTTGCACCACGGAGCAGCCGTATCTCATGGAATTCGGAGATCAGTCTCAATTACAGAAGGCAGACCCCGGACCGATGCTTACGTTTCTAGTGGAGCAGTATTTCAAAAAGCAGAGTGCACATGTTGTTTAAGACATGAAGTTTGCCTTCTCATGATATGTATGGGCCATGCTGACGCATGGCTCTTCTCTACCTTGCGAATAGTCGAGTTTATGCTACTTCACCTACTTGAGCGCCTTCCCCACCATAGAATCCCGATGTGATACTGCATAGTCTTCTCTTAAAATACCGTACATTTCTAAATCAACAATTCCTTTGCCCGACCATAAGGTTGCTTGTCTAAGTGTCCCCTCATGAATGAAGCCGTTTTTTAATAGCACCTTTTTCGAATGTTCATTTGCAGGCATCACTTCTGCCTGAATTCGATTGACGTTAACCTTCGTGAACAAAAATTCGAGCAACATCCCCACCGATTGGGTCGCAATCCCCTTCCCCCAATGTGATTCTGCTAAAAAGTAACCAATCGTCACCATATTCACCTTCAGATTGAAATCGGTGGCTTCAATAATACCAAGCAACCGATCGGGTTCATTATTCGCGAATATGCCCCACTTCACTCTTGATCTCTTATGATAATCTCTCTCGAAATGTCCGATCATCTTCTTCACTGTCTCTTTATTATGCTTGGGTATGATACCGCAGTATTCGAATACATTGTCATTATCATAGATTTCAAAAACTCCGTTAACATGCTGATCTTCAATCTTTTTCAATACCAATTCATCTGACTTTAGAATCGGAAGTTGATCATAAACTGCCTCCACATTCACTTTTTTCGTCACTTCCCCATATTATCTTTTATTGGTAAATCATCATGATACGTCAAGCTCTTCGCCTCAGCTTCATAGCCATGTTTCATGGGATGTGTGGTTAAAGAGACTTCTTGATCGGAATACATAAATCGATTTTGCATTTCCCTTGCTCATCCTTCGCCGGATCATTCATGCAGAACTCAAGGCTGGGTCTGTCGTCGGCATCATACTCACTATTCGGCAGCCATAAGCCAAATACGCTTTCATAGGCTAGAACGAGATGATCAATGGTGTCGTAGAATGGGTATACAGCGTACATTCCACCAGATAGCGTTTTAAATTCGACTTGCCCCTGATGTGGGAGCTTATCAAATCCACGGGGCAATGTTATACAAGCATCGTATCGGCAAGCCCATTCTTCGACGAAAGTTCCATCATCCAAAGACACCCCAATAAAATAATGATTATTCGGAGTAATTCCTTGTTCGCTAGCCCAATGTCCCAACTTCTCCCATGCCACATGAGTATGCAAATAACTCCCCACATGTCTGACATACGCCACCTCATAATCTGGCAGTTCCTTAATCGTTATCATTTTTTTCCATGCCCTCTCTAGAAGATGATTTCTTCCATTTCTATTGTAATCTTCCAAAGAGGATAACTCTTCTTGCTTCTTGCTAAAATGTAACGGATAATTGCTATGTTTTCCGATGTTATTTCGGACTTCACTTGGGGTCTTGCCAAAGTGCTTCTTAAAGAGAGCATTGAAGGTGGATACCGATTCAAAACCGCAGTGATTCGATATTTCTAATATGGTTCTCTTGTTTTCACCCAAAAGATATACAGCCTTCTGTAAACGCTCTCGATTTACAAATGCGATTGGAGACACACCTTCCAACGATGTAAATATTCTTGTAAAATGATATTTGGAAAAACCTGAAACATCAGCCAACATATCGAGGTTGAGCTTTTGATGACTATTTTGCCTAATATATTGGATCACTCTATCCATTCTATCTTTATATTCACTATTCATGTGTTGAACCCCTCAATGAATCTATGTATTATGAACTACCAAAATTATACACCCGGTATATCCAAACAGGATACCTCACCTGTACTTCGATTTCATAACTTTACTATAGGGCACTATCACATGATTAGCATACGTATCTATGATCAAAACAAAAAGCTCAAGTCGCATACCACTTGAGCTTAAAACATAGGTAGATATTATTTAGGTTTATGCCCTTAACGAGTTAGACCCTTAACGAGCCGCGAAATCCTCTTGCACCATAGTAGGATTCTGCTCCATTGTGATATACAAAAACCGTGTCATAACGACGATCACAAAAGATGGCTCCGCCTAGTTTTCGAATAGTAGCGGGTGTTGTCACCCAACTCGACGTTTTCAAATCATAGTTTCCCAGCTTCTGCAGCTCCCGGTACTGCTCTTCCGTTAAAAGCTCAATACCCATATCCGCTGCCATTCCAACCGCACTATTCTGTGGTTTATGCTCTTTTCTTGACTCCAGGGCTTCATGGTCATAACAAATACTTCTGCGGCCCTTGGGACTTTCCGCTGAACAATCCACAAAAGTGTATTCGTCTGCCTTACTGTCATAATGCACAACGTCCGGTTCGCCGCCAGTCCTTTCCATTTCATGGAGTGACCACAGTTTTTCTGGTTGAGCCTCTAACTTCGCTTGCAGGCTTGCCCATTCCATATCTGGATGACGGTTCATGTTTTTTTCAAAGCGCGCTTTCAAGGTTTGGAGCAGTCCCTCACGTTGTTCTGGCGATAGCTCCCTCTCACTTCCAAATGTGCTCGTTGTCATCTATATTTCTCCCTTCAATAGGTCGTTTCTCATTCTTGTCCAACTAAATTCTAGTAAATTCACAGTCGAAAAACAACCTGTTATTCCACAGCTTTTTACTTGTCACAGCTTACATATACTTTTACATTTTGCCTATATTTTTGAAAAATGAAATGGAGGTATTACATGTAAATCCTCGAACCAATCGGTTGAAGCTAAGAAACTTTACCACAACCGACGCAGCAGGATTATTGGAGTATACGGCAAATCCCAGAGTAAACTGAAAAACGAGATTCGGATCGGTTCACACCAAGGAACGTTTCTACACCAAAAGCGGCGAACTCTCCCTGATTGAATTCAGGAAAAGACCGCCGCCTTATAAAACGTTCTTTTTATTTACAAATTAGTTGCTCCAGTACTGCTTGGCAATCTTTTGGCCTTGATCGATCTTTGCCCATTGTTCGGCTTCGCTTAGTTCGTTGCCACCATCGCAGGATGCAAAACCGCATTGATGGGACAATAACAGGCGATCCTTATCGATGATTTTGGATGCTTCGTCCAACAAACGGACGACACGTGCTTCATCATCAAGTGTACTTGTTTTGGACGATAACAAACCGAGTACAATCTCCGTTTCCGGTCTGTCTTTGAACACTTCCAGCGCCTCAATCGAACCTGCACGGTCATCATCCCACTCCAGGAAGAAACGGTCATACTTCAACTGCTTCAGGAACAGGTTGGCGATTTTCGAGTAAGATCCACCACCCATGTTGCGGGAATCGTAATTACCGCGGCAGTTGTGTGTCCACATTTTCAAGCCCAGGCTATGACCGAAGTCAATTACTGTATTGTTAATATCAATAAATTCGGTAGCGAGGCCTTGTACTTCTTCTTGATTAATATGTTCCCCTGTAAACGGAGAGTTCGGGTTGTCGTCTGCAAAAAGCTCCCACAGGCAGTCGTCAAATTGCAGGATTTTCCCGCCTACCGCAGCGAATTCTTCGACAAATTCTATATATGCCTTCACAAGACCCGCTTTGAGCTCCTGAATGTTCTGATAAACAGCACCCGTACCGCCAATATTATCCGACCAGGAAAGTTCACCGAAGATATGGGAAGGCGACGGTACGCAAAGTTTCGTTTGCTGGTCACCAGCCGTGTCTTGCAACTGTTTGAACAGTTGAATGAAATGATGATTTTTACCGCTCAAATCGCCGGTAATACGCAGGCCAATATCTTTGCGTGTTTCATATTTTGACATTCCATCCACGTCTCTGAAAAAATAGCCGTGATCCGCGATATAGCGTTCAACTCCGCCAAAACCCCACACAAAATCCAGATGCCACATCGATTTGGAAAACTCGCCATCTGTAATAATCGACAGATCATGCTCGATTTCCTTCTTCACAACCTGTTGGATTGCCTCCGTCTCGCACTTCTCATAACCTTCGAAGTTTTCATAGAATGGGTATTGGATATCATCACGATGTTCAATTTGCGTTTTATATTTCAGCAGCTCATCGGGCCGCAATAAACTTCCTACGATCTGGAACTTATCAGTCATGTAAAAACCCCCTCGTTGTATACCATTATCATATCATGCAAAAAGGGGTTAGATCAGATACTTAAAAACCATAACTAGTTATAGCTAGAAGCTATAACTAGAATGACTGCTAAGATTACTTTTGATACTGAATGTTTCCAAAAGAAAAAACACAGCCAAGTCGGCCATGTTTTCCAAAAATATTATCGACTGTCCATTTAATTTCCGTGTTCATCTACCTCAACATGATCCTTTATTCCAAATTTATGAATATAACCCATATTAATATCAATGACTTTAAACCATTCTTTCGCCATGCCGATACTCATTTGACGAAAGTATTCCGGCTTATCTCCCCAGATATGGGCTACCATCGGCTGTTCAATGTAACACCTTAATTCTTACCGCCATAGCCCTTATAAGTAGCGTAAACTGCATTTGCATATTGATCTGCCAGAATAGGACGGCCATAAGAATCCGTAGCTCCCGGATACCAGTTATCTCCACCGTTGTAGTGTAATAATCCGTTGTAGATATTTCCAAACTTCGTAATCTTCTCATTTAAAATCAACGCGCCCAGATATACCTGATCTTGTTCACTGCTATGATTATACGCACGGCCAAATTTTGAGCTGAATTGAGATAAATACGCATTGCGTGTGTTTGGTTCTACCTGCATCAATCCGTCGCCGGCCGATGGACTACCTGGTAAACCTGCTCCAAAGCTGCTTTCCTTTTTGATAACAGCACTTAGCAATAAAGCAAAATCTCCGCCTTTCCCATAGGTATTGTCCGCATTCATGACATATGTCCAGATATGGCTTGGAACCTCGGCAGGCTTTGTTACTGTAGGAGATGGTGAACCCGTATAAATCTTGACCGATGACATTTTATCATTGATCGTGTTGCCAACCCAGGAAGAATCTGAAGTAAAGGTCCACTTTGTTCCTCCAAAATTATCATTCTCATATACTTCAACCGTCCAACCGCTTGGAACCTTAAGAGACGACATCCAGTCATTCGGAATTCCGTTTGTGTTCAACTGAGACAGTGTATAATTGCCTATCCCGAGTGTCACTGCTTTTCCTCCATAGTTTATATCTGCATAGAATGTTACTCCGTTCGTTGTCGGTGGTGTGGTTGGTGGCGTAGTTCCGCCACTACCGTCTTTCTGCCATAAAGCAGGAACATTGGACGGTTCCCAACCTACGAGAGAAGTATGTGCCTGAAGACAGGTATAAGTGCTTCCACTATAGGTTACTGTGTCATTTACTGCATATGTGGTATTTGGAGCCCATGCTCCTCTAGCTGCTGCGTTTACTGACGGTAGGGCTACACAGAATGTGGATAGAAATACTGCTAAAACTACCAAAAGTGATAAGGGATTAAAAGGAAACCTTTTATTAGTCATTTTCAAACCTCCTTGTTTTTTATTTATCTGTAGCGCTCCCGTGAGACATGCCACAGATTTTGAATGTACTATTATCTTATTTTATTTCCATTTTCTAAATTAATTCCACAATTTTTTTAATCAGATTATTACAATTCAAACAATACAACGGTAGGAGGATATGAAGATCGGGACCAAAAAGGTAATTAAAGTCGTGCTAAAAACAGAAGAAAGACTATGGACTTGTCAGGAAAGCCTTTTTGAACAATCGCCATAAAATTCTCTGAGAATCCATAAGCTGCAAGTTTTTGGATCGGAACCATCTCCATAACACTTATAATCAAACTCGTTCGATGGAAGCGTATTTCCCCACCTATGTTTTCGAGTAGGAACGTTATGTGTATTAGTGAAGGCGAAGCATCCGGTTTATCGCATATGTATAATAACTTAGAAACTTTAGTGTTAAGTCCTGTCTCTTCTTCGTTTTCTCTTGCAATTGTATCTTCAAGTATCAGCTAATCTCCTCCCAAATAACATTTCAAAAAATTATTATACCCCAATGTAATATTCGTACTTCCCTTCTGTCACTTGATCATTTTATGCAATATAGTCATAATACCATACCAAAAAAGCCGCTTTGTCAGCGACTTATCCCTTTAGGAAGACAGCCCTCATGATATGCCAAGGCTGTCTTCGCCAACTCTAACGAAGTCTGATTCTGATTGATAAGGACTGAGCCGGTGCTGAAACCGTTGTTTTACCTTGGGCAATGCTCTGCCTAGAGGGCGATACCCCTCTTTCTATTATCTATTTTATCGCCTTATGCATTGCCGCGACACCACCACTATAGCTTTTTACATCTACTTTGGAAAATCCCGCTTCCAAAAACATTTGTTTCAGTGCATTTTTATTGGGAAAATGACGGGCTGATTCTTGTAACCATGAGTATTCATCATAACTTTTGGCAATAAACTTTCCAAGCAAGGGCATGATATAGCGAACATAAAAGAGGGATGCTTGTCTATAAGCGATTAATGTGGGTTGGGATGTTTCTAAACAAACGACTTGTCCGCCTGGTTTAGTTACTCGATACATCTCCAGCAGTACGGTGGAATAATCGGGTACATTTCTTAAACCAAAACCAATGGTTACATAATCAAATGAATCATCTTCAAAAGGAAGCTCCATGGCATTTCCCTGGATAAGTGTAAGCTGCTTTAAAGCTTGTTGCTCTTGCTTATCTTGTGCTATTCTGAGCATGTTTTGGCTAAAATCTAATCCAATGACTTCTCCATGCGTTCCAACAGCATTTGCTAAAGCAATCGCCCAATCCCCGGTTCCAGTGCACACATCAAGAGCTTTACTACCTACTTTCACATTCATCCGTTTCATAACATCATGGCGCCATGCGATATGTCTCCTGAACGTGATGACCGAGTTCATCGAGTCGTATTAATCCGATATCTTTTCAAATACCTGATGAACTCTTTCCGACTTTGTTTGTTCAGACATGAAATTCCCTCTCTTCCACAAGTGCAATATGATTCTTTCAACGAACATTATTTATTCTCATCACGCACTGCGCCGCAGTTCATAAAAATATTGCACAATCGGATGCTTTAACTTCATCATATCTCCCATGTTTAAAATCCGCTTTTTGCCAACTCGTCTGTCTATCAAAGCTAGAATATTCAATAAGATATCATCGCTCTCTATGCTTTCTTCTATAGAAGTAGATAAGAACTTATTCGCTGTAGCCACAAAATTGGATTTACTTAATGCAGCCTGTGCTGACAAAAGCTCCTTTGAGAGTACGGATACTTTTCTATTTCTTGCAATTACGTTTAGACGATCCTCTGGAACGGTCCCTTTTGTTTCCTTCCTGACGGCTTCCAATTCATCATCGCTGATCGGAATTTGAATATTGGGATCATTCTTAATTTCCAGCTCCGTCTGATACCATCTGATTGAGCTGGTTTTATCACTCATATTGAGTACGTTCTTTTTATCTACCGAAATATAACAAAGCCCTGCTTTATCAGGTGAATAGCGATAACCAGTTGCGCGATATTCAACTCTTCCAGCTAACGTAGGACTGAGAAAACTCTCCAGCTGTTGCTTCAATTTACTCCAGGACATAGATCCTCCTATTTTCAATAAGCCTACCGCTCGAATGGCGGCAAACATCTTAAATTAAACATCTACATGTACCTCTCTAATTCCAATAACGACATTCACCTAAAGTATAACACAGCACCACGAAATGGCCTCTCCTATTGATATAGAAACAGGAATTGGTAACCCAAGATGCTAATATCAACATAGAGAATAAACAGGGGAATCCCCCCGGTGAAAACTGGGATGCTGAGTATCGTAAGATGCTGGATGCGCTGACTCGGCACCTTGGCAGTGGTGCGCCATTAGCTCCGGTACTTCTCCAAGAGGCAGCAGACTTGGGCCGGTAGACTTCGCAATGGATCGGATTATGATGCGCCTGCTAGATTATGCGAGTTGGCGGTGTTATGGGTGCTTGCTAATCCTCAGCCCCTCGCGATGGCACAACTGGAGTATACGCGTTAATGCCCTAGGCCTTTTTCAATAAAATCGCGGGCTTATTCTTTATCTATTGAATTAGAAATAATGCAAAAAAGCTAAACTGCTTTCTCCCAAAATTATTTGGAAGAATTGCTGTTTAGCTTTAATTATATTTCAAACAGTCACATGGATTTCCAGTCTTCCCTCTCCCATTTCGCACATTCCCTTAACAAAGAGATGTTAACTTCCACGTTACTCCGCCTCATCGTGTTCCTTACTTCCAAATTCATCGAGCAAAGCACGTACTTCATTTGTTGATTTGGCGTTCATCAAGCTGTTTCTAAGTTCACTTGCCCCGCGGAATCCACGGACATATATTTTGAAGAAGCGAGCAAGCGGGCTGAACGAACGTGGCTCCTGTGCTGAATATTGATCATGGAGATCCAGATGAAGCCGCAACAGATCAAGCAATTCGTCACTGCTGTGTTCCTTCGGCTCCTTCTCAAATGCAAACGGATTCTGGAAAATACCGCGTCCAATCATAATACCATCCACACCATATTGCTCTGCGAGTCTAAGGCCTGTCTCACGGTCCGGGATATCCCCGTTAATCGTCAGCAGTGTATTCGGCGCGATCTCATCCCGCAGTTTTTTGATCTCCGGAATCAGTTCCCAGTGAGCGTCTACTTTGCTCATTTCCTCTCTCGTACGCAGGTGAATAGACAGATTCACGATGTCTTGCTGCAAAATATGAGTTAACCAGTCGCGCCATTCATCTACAGCTGTGAAACCGAGCCTTGTTTTCACACTGACAGGCAGCCCCCCGGCTTTGGCTGCTTGAATGATATCGGCTGCGATTCCGGGACGGCAGATCAATCCGCTTCCCTTTCCATTCTCCGCTACATTCGCTACAGGGCACCCCATATTGATATCGATGCCTTTAAAGCCTTCTTTTGCCATCCCGATACTCATCTCACGAAAGAATTCCGGTTTATCTCCCCAAATGTGAGCCACAATCGGCTGTTCATCCGCTGTAAATGTCAAACGCCCACGTACACTCTTGTGCCCCTCCGGGTGACAATAACTCTCTGTGTTCGCAAACTCCGTAAAAAATACATCCGGTCTGCCCGCTTCACTTACGACATGCCGAAACACAACATCCGTCACATCTTCCATCGGTGCCAGTATAAAAAATGGTCGTGATAGTTCACGCCAAAAGTTTTCCTTTGTCATCTCTAAAACTCCTCTATACTTACCAGGACCATCTTGTCCTTATTAATAGTAAAAAATCGTACCTCTTACATCTGCATGCCTATCATCTACTTTAGCATCAACACTACCATTTTTCGTTACAATTTACATTATGGTGTCCTTGCTTCTTCACTTATACCATGCAAATGAACTTCCCTCAAACATCAGTATCTGTTAGTACTTCCATTAGCTCTTCAGATTATTGAAAGTTCGTCGAATCTGGAATTGCCCTTTCCCGATTTTATCACGTCTTTATTTGATTTTCAGCACGATTACTCTTGCCGAACTGGAAAAGCTCCTCTACAATGAAGCTCGGCAGGCTTTTAACCTGCAAATCATATTTTGGAGGAGGCCTGAATTGTATATGGATATTTCACTGGATATGATCAAAGACAAAGTCGAATGCTTGCAGGCGTATGACTTCCATGAACTGGCGCGATCGATCGAAGAACGAATAGAGATTAATAAGGCATTAATGCTGCGTGTGAAGCAAGTTCAACATCAAGTAACGTTTGATCCTATTCGCACCAAAATGTTATATAGTGCAGTCGTGCATTTTAACATAGATTAATGGACCAAGATTTTGAATAGTGAACACCAGATTACTGACTTAATTGCAGTTACGCTTGGTCATTTTAGCAGTCACTATTGAGGATTAAGGGGAGAATACCATGCAAGATTTAATATTTATGAGGAATTTTAAAACGAATGAAGCACTTCGCAAGAGTTTTTTTGAGCTTGCTGCCAACACGTTTGAGATCAATTTTGAAGATTGGTATCAACAAGAGTACTGGGGCGAGGGTTACATCCCTTATTCATATGTCCATGGGGACCAGGTTATTGCCAACGTTTCCGTTAACATCCTTGAGCTCATCATTCACGGAGAGAAGAAAAAAGCGATTCAAATCGGCACGGTGATGACACATCCTGATTATCGGGGGAAAGGACTCTCAACACGTTTAATGAATAAAGTCTTAGAGGAATATGAGAACAAATACGATTGCATGTACCTTTTTGCCAATGAAACGGTGCTTGATTTTTACCCCAAGTTTGGGTTTAAGCCTGTGGAAGAACATCTTTTTTCAATGAATTATACGGCAAAAAAATCACCGGAGGCTGCGAACATTCAGAAACTCGATGTTACTAACGCGGAGGATTTACGCCTTATCCATAGATTTTCACACGAAAGAATACCTGTTTCGCAGCATTTTGCAACCGATCATGCCCAGGGCATATTCATGTTTTACTGCCTGAATGTTTTTAGTGATGATATTTATTACTTGGAAAATGAAAACGTCATCGTTATTTATAAAAAAGAGAAACATCACATCGACCTCTTCGATGTGATTAGCTTAAACAAAATCCATATGATCGATATTTTACATCAGATTGCAGATGAGGATACGGAGAAAATAACCTTCCATTTCACACCAGATGTAACAGATCAGATCGTTCTAAAAAGTACAATCAACAATGAAGGCCTATTTGTAAAAAAACCTGGTGACAGCATCTACCCTGTGCATGTTAAATACCCGATTACTTCGATCGCTTAATGATCCATTTAATAACGCCTCCCCCCAGCCATACTTAAAAACTGAACACGCACAGCCTGCTCTAACTGCAAATATACACGCTGCGCCTCGCTTCGGTTCCCGAGTTCCAAATGAACTCGTATTAACGCGCGGCCGTCAATCTCGGAATCGGACATCAGTGTCAGTACACGCTGCAAGCGAGAGTTTGTCTTGGCTTCGATAATACCTATGCCATCTGCGAAGTGCTCGCACTAACAGAAATTCCAAATCAAGCGGGTGAGAATCCGGGCATTTAATGTCATGTTCCAAACCGTGTGCCCACCCGCCGTCTGCATTTTTATAACAGAGCAGGCACTGATAAAGGCATTCATGCGATCCGCTGTCAACAAGATAGTGAAATAACGCTTGCTCCCAGAGCACACCGTTAGCGTACACAAAGTCCTTGGCTTTATCTATGGATACTGGCACAGTGCGACCTACTCTTAAAAAAGTAAACGATTGCTTATCCATCCTGATCTGACTGATCTATCTCTACACTACACCTTGGGCTTCAAATGTTTAATTACAGATACGCTCAAAATGGTCATCCCTACACCAAAGCCTGATATGGATAATGGACCAAGTAGAAATCGCATGACTTCGCTCTGCACAACAAAGCTTGCGAGCATAACAACCATACAGATTACCGTGAAAATTCCCACAGTTAACGTGCCTATAACATCATTCAATGAATGATTTTGCTCACGAGCAATCGTAATTTTATTATCCTTCAGAATAGGCAGCTCCAATAATCTAGGGATGTAGTCCGTAATCTGCTCCTTGACCTTGCTTATGCGCTCCTTAACCATCTGCCCTTTATCCATATGGCTGGCGTAGGACTGACTTACTGCGGATAAAGAGTAGGTATCATCTACAGATGACAACGTACCATCCAGCGTAATGATAGCTCTGAATGCACCAGCAATGGTCGGTTTTAAGGACATACCCATATCCGTGATTAGGGTCATCATACGTTTCATCATGACACTTGTCGGGTCTGGTGAGAAAGATGCTTCTGCTAACAAACGGTTAAGGCGTTGCTCAATCAGCTTTTTATCCAGTAAATCTCCTTCCTCACAGACTCGCGTTAAGCCATGCGCCATCTCTTTCGTATCTTTAGTGCTGTAACCCATCAGGAAGCTTAACATGCCGCCTCGTTCCTCATCCGTTAGATATCCCACTGAACCAAAGTCGATCAATGCTACTTCTCCATCAGCAGTCAGCATGAGGTTTCCAGGATGGGGGTCCGCATGAAAGATACCAATCATCAGAATTTGATCCAAAAATGCGTGCATCACTCTCACCGAAACGTCGTTTGTCACTGCTTTTGTGAAGCTGGTTCCTTCGATATATTCCATGGTGAGCACCTGTTTCGTCGAGAACTCGGCGTAGATTTTAGGAACACGGATCTGAATATCATGTTCCTCGAAGGCTTTTCGCAACAGATTCGTATTTAAGGCCTCGATATCAAAATCGGTTTCTTCAAGCAAATTCTGTTTGAATCCTTCGGCCAACTGGATTAACCCAAGTCTCTTGATTTTGATAGAGCGTTCGGACTGCCATGTGACAAACTGGATCAAAATATCCAAATCCACTGTCATCTTCTGCTTCACATCAGGTCTTAAAATTTTAACGACAACCTTCTCGCCCGTTAACTTTAGCCTTGCCAGATGAACCTGTCCGATCGAAGCCGCAGCAATCGGCTCCATCCCAAAGGATTCATAGGTTTCATCCATATTTCCAATTCTAGTGTCAATGATTGTTTTCAGCTCATCTTGGCTCAGAGGTTTGACCTGGTCATGCAGACTGGAGAAAGCTTGAATATAGTTCGCAGGCAGCATGTCCTTTTTGGTCGATAACACTTGAGCAAATTTAACAAACACGCCGCCCATGTTATCCAGAACCTCAGCAATCGCAAAGGGCAGTTTGGCATGATCCTGCTGAATCAAATGAGCCAAACCTTTACGTGAAATAATCCAGAACAAACGCATCATCCGTCTGAAAGCACGAAACTTATTCCAGATATAGAGGAAGAGATTGGTGGCTTGCAGCATTTTACACCTGTTTATGTAATGGTATCGTTTGATTTTCCCTTCCTCAATATAACATACTCACCCTCGCGTTCAATAAACATAAATAAACCTCCCCAGGTAAAGCAGCGGTTCGCTTGATGATGTCAAATGCCTACCCCCAGCCATACTTAAAAAAGATCAAAAAGGAGCAGGATTTCCCTGCTCCTTCGCTATGTGAAACTTCTTTCTCTCATCAAACGTAAATTCACAAGGTATAATGAAGTCAGATAACCGTTCAGCATGATCTTATGACCATCATAATGAAGGAGGAGCATCCGTGGCATTTATTCCGTTAAACTGTCCCAATTGCAACGGAAGAATTGAATACAAGGAGGATGAAGTTTTAAAGTGTCCCTATTGTGAAACAGAGCTTTTATTGAAACAAAATCATGTCTACTATGTGGATCAGACCATTAACCATTACCACGGGACAGTTCCTGAGGCCACGCCGAAGCCGTCCGTCTCCATCTCCGTCCCCCTAAGGCTGGTATTGGTCCTGCTGCTCGTCATATCAGGCGCCATCGGTACTTATTTTTATTACAGCGTCAGCTCCACTCATCCCCAAGCAGAAGCCAATCTGCCTGTGAGGAAGATGCCTGAAAGCGAGGTTCTGCTCTCCTTTTTGCGGGATATCTTCGATAAAGGCTCTGCCCTGCCTACCGAGGAGGAATTGGCTCGTCTTCGCTATTTAACCGTAGAGCATTCGGAGAATGATCAGTGGACGTTTACATATAGCCTCTCCGATCCCTTCAGCGATGAACAGGCCGAGAAGATCACTTATGTTACTCAGGACAAGAAACTGAATACTCAGGAGATCGATCAGCGAGATTTTGAAGCCTTTACGGGACTGACGGCATTGGACCTGACGAATACCTATGAAATCTCCCAGTCGAACCAAACCACGTTTGCTCATATGTCCGGATTAAAAAGCTATGGTGGTGCTTTTAACGAATCCTTCAGCACGTTTTCCGGCTACTTTGGCGACAAGTCCAAAGTTACGGAGCTTTCCACCCAGCTTCGCAGCAATCAGGAATTGGCCTTACTGCTGGAATTCCCTAATCTAAACTCGTTATCCATTACCTATGTGGATGAATCGGTAACGGATTTTTCTTTGTTGAACAAACTGCCGCTCAAGTCCCTGTCACTCACGTATATCAATGAACTGGGATGGTTGTCGTCTCTGACCGGGCTGACCTCCCTGTCCATCAATTACAGTGAAGCCACAGACCTGCAGCCGCTGTACGCCTTAACTCAGCTTCAGGAGCTTCAGTTGTCCTTTTTAACGAATGTAAAGTCCATCGACTTTGTGCAAAACATGCCTGCTCTACAAACACTGGATATTGAAAATTTAAATTTCTCCAGTCTGGAGCGTCTGACCGACAAGACTTCCATCACGAAACTGCGCCTGGCTTCTTTAAGTAAGCTCAGCTCGGTCAAACCCATCAACAGCCTCTCCTCTTTGCGGGAATTAACGCTGTCCGGTTATTACGAGAAGGAGGAAGCTCTGACACTGCCTAAAGTAGAACGAGTGGAAATTCCAAGCTCCTTTCTCCCCGGGCTGAAGGCACCTGCCGTTACCAGCCTGACGCTTCGTGGCGGAAGCGGGGAATTGAACTTGGCGGCGCTGGGGAAATTTCCGAAACTTAAGCAACTCTCCCTCTCGGAGGTCAGTGAAGTAACCCGTCTTGGCGCCCTGGACGGCTTGTCCAGCCTAGAGGCCCTAAGCATTTACGACTCGTCACTATATAAGGAGAGCGATGCTTTATTTCGTTTGAAGCAGGTCAAATCTCTGATGTGCTCCGAGTGCAGGCTGAACTTTGAACAACAGGCGGCCGTGGAGAATAACGTGCTTGAACATTTGACCTTAGAGCAGCCATATTTCAGCATAAGCAACACCTCTGTTGCTGAAGTTGACCAAATGATGCCTTACTTTGCCAACATGTCCGCTCTACGTTCCTTTACTCTGCAAGATAACAATTTGGCTTCTCTCGAATTTATGAGCAACTGGCAGGCCATAGAAGAGCTTCATCTCGAGAACAATGCCATTTCCAATATAGAGACCCTAAGCCAGCTGCCTAATCTGCAAAAGGTATATCTATCCGGTAATTCCGTACAAAACAAATCCGTGGTTGGTGCGAGTGTGCACGTATATTAATTACCGCCTGGGATGATGGAGAGTTTTAGACTACTATAGTTAAGGAAGTAAAGAGGAGCAAATGCTCCTCTTTACTATTTTCGCGAGGATATCTGTATGATCTGTTTGTAGGCACACCAGAAAAGGCTCTTGCAAAATGATTAGGGAAGCGACCCTAGTATCAGGGATTCTGTTACCGTAAGTCCCTCATTCTCTTTCTCCTCGTCCCTTTACTCTTTATTCGAATCAGAGCGCTGCGGATTGACCGCGCCAAAGATATGATACGGTGTTATCCCCTTTGCAAATAGGCTATCGATCAGCTTGACCAATTCTTCTGACGATAGATCTTTGTCGTTGCGTATCCAAAGACGAAACATAGATATTAATGTTGAAATGTAAAACTCAATGATATATGGTGCCAAGACATCATCTGTTGGAAAATCCACAATCAATCGCTCAAAGGGAATTTCTTTTTTCAAGCGTTCCACAAAATGAACAGAACCATAGTCTCCCAAGAGAGCTTTCAGAACTGAAATGTCCTCTGCATTTTCCAAGCATTGAAGTGCATCCTGGAACGTATGTGTTGAAAACTCTCTGCCTGCCATTTCCTCGTTAATGGATTTCAAAACACGCTCTTCAACGCAGTCCAACAACTCATAGATATCTGTAAAGTATTGATAAAATGTACTCCGATTATATCCTGATTGGTTAGCGATCTCTTGAATGGATATCTTTTCGATTGGTTTTTGAGTATATAAATCACAGAATACATTGATGAATGTCTGCCTTGTTTTGTCCGTAATTTCAGGTTGCTTTTTCATTATTTGCCTCCGTTTGCTGTTCGATCAATTATACGACAGATATTAAAAATCTGATGGTTGATGACCGGATAGTGAATCTATACAATACATTATACAACACGTTGTTTGATTATCAACAAGGATGAATATGGATATATAGGAGGCTAAGATGAGAATTTTATTTTTCGGTAGAGGTGTAATATCTACCCAATACGCGTGGGCTTTCGAAAAGGCAGGGCATACCGTTGAGTTTTACGTTAGAAAAGGGAGAAAAAAAACCCTCGGAAGTCATATAGCGCTTGAAATGTGGGACGCACGAAGAGGGAAACAGTTAATCCAAGAAAGCTGGAAAGTCAAGCTGCATGAGGAGATAAGCCCAAATTACGATCTCATTATTGCGAGTGTCAACACGGAGCAACTTCCCAAAGCAGCACAATTACTATCGACTACCGCGGGTAACACCCCGATCCTAATATTCAATAATATTTGGCAAGATTTAAAATCATCGATCTTGCCCTTGTCTATGAACAATGTTGTCTTTGGGTTCCCAGGAGCAGGAGGCGGCATTGAGGACAATAAGCTTAGGGGCGGCTTTTTAAAAACGATATTTCTGGAAAAACCACGGGTAGGCACGGAACAGATAAACAACAAGGTCAAAGAACTATTTGAAAGCGCCCATTTTAAAATCAATTGGATCAAGGATATGCAAAGCTGGCTATGGAATCACTTTGCCATGAATGCGGCGATGGAGACCGAGGTGTTAAAACGGGGAAGTTTCCCAGCAGTCTTGAATCATAGTGATTCATTCGCAAATGTCGGTAAGAGTATGCGGGAAATGACCCCTGTACTTAAAGCAAGAGGCGCAAAGATGGACGCGATTACTCTACTGTTGACCAAGATTCCACCGGCACTTCTCGGCACGCTTTTTAACAAGGTTATTTTTGCAAAGGGTAGCTTACCACGACTTTTCATTGAATACAACAATAGTAAAGCCGGTTTTGCGGTACTTGAAGTTGTGAGAGAAGCAAAAAAGTTAGGTATACCTTTGCCACGTCTTACTGTGGAATTAGAAAACACTGAACAATACAAAGCTATTGAAAACGGATAAACTGGAAAACTTGATATTGTTCAGACCAACATCAACTCTACTAATGATTATATAAAACTAGTATCCGACGAACGGAAGCCTCATCAAATGCCCTTCGCTGAATGAATTACTTTGGTTATAACAAATATAGCCCGAGCTTTAGAAGCTTCGGGCAAAGTAGCTATTTATTAAAACAGGTAAATGTAGCTTCAAAACACTACACCCTAACCAACATCGCCACCGACTCCACATGCACCGTATGCGGGAACATGTCCACCGGCGTCACCTCAACCGTGCGATATCCGCCATCCTCAAGCACACGAAGATCACGTGCCAACGTGCTCGGATTACAACTCACGTACACCACTCGCTCCGGCTTCATCTCCAGGATCGTATCCAGCAAGCGCGGATCGCAACCCTTACGCGGCGGATCGACAACGATGACGTCTGCTTCGATGCCTTGTTCTTTCCAGCGTGGAATGACATCCTCGGAGGCACCGACTTCAAACTTGACGTTCTTCATGTCGTTCAACATCGCATTGCTGCGCGCATCTTCAATCGCTTCGGGCACGATCTCCACACCATACACCTGATCCGCATGTTGCGCGAGGAAAAGAGAGATCGTACCGATGCCGCAATAGGCATCGATGACTGTCTCTTTGCCGCTCAGTCCTGCGTACTCTACCGTCTTCCCATACAGCACTTCCGTCTGTACCGGATTCACCTGATAGAACGAACGCGCCGAAATGGCAAACTGCACATCACCGATATAATCATAAATTACATCACGGCCCCACAGGACGCGGGTTTCATCGCCAAAGATGACGTTGGTCTGTTTCTTGTTCACGTTCTGGCAGATGCTCGCCACATGCGGAATCGCTTCACGGATACTGCCAATCCATTCGTCTTTGTACGGAATGTCTCGGCCATTGGTGACTAGAACAAGCATCATCTCGCCTGTACGGAACGCCTTCTTCACGACCACGTGACGCAGCAAACCGCGACCTGTCTCTTCGTTATATGCGCTGATTCCAAAATGACTGCCGATCTCCTTAACCTTCGCAACCACTTCGTCATTGTGCTCATGCTGAATAAGACAACTCTCCATATCGATGATCCGATGGCTTCCTTTAGCATAAAACCCACCTACCAATCCGCCTTCGGTTACGCCGATCGGCACCTGTGCCTTGTTGCGATAGCGCCATGGCTCGTCCATGCCCATCGTAGGCAGTACGCGAATGCCTTGTTCCTCTGCACCTTCTGCATCCTCCACCATCACGTTCAACTTGCCAATCCGCTGCAAATTATCTACCACCAACTGGCGTTTCCACGCAAGCTGTCCGGCATAGCTCATATGCTGGATCTGGCAGCCGCCGCACTGATCATAGATCGGGCAAGGCGCGGACACCCGATCCGGGCTTGCCTTCACGATCTCCAGCAGTTTGGCGTAGCCATACTGCTTCTTGGTCTTCATCACACGCACACGCACGGTTTCACCTGGAAGCGCACCCTGTACAAAGAGCGTGTATCCATTCGCACGACCTACACCCTCACCGTCATGGTTCATGCCAATGATGTCGATGACGGTCTCTTCATTTTTACTAACGGGCAGTCCTTCGATTGGTGCAGATTCACGCGTTCTCCCCTTTGGACGAACGGCAGAAAGAGATGCGCCTTGTGGCCGCACCTCTTTTCCTTGCTGACGTGGTGATGGACGAGATGATTGACTTGGCTGACGGGACGCTGAAGCATTCCCTAGCCCCTGAGAGGCAGCCGAATTCCGGCGGTTTTTTCCACGACCGCTGCGGTTCGTATTAGACAACGTACATTCACTTCTTTCTTCTTATATAGTACCCTGCCTGTTCAGGCAGTGGTTTCAGTCATGTGGGACACTTTCTAGGTACACGTACACGAGAGATAATTCACTGAATCTAGTGAACCTGAGACACTTTATTTACGTCAAAAATAACGTTCCAAAATCCTAACGAACTTCAGAGACGTTATTTCAGTCTACAATCGTGTTTCCATATCTTTTTAGGTCATTTCAGCCTAAATAGCGACGCTAAGATTCGTTAGAATTCTAATTCCACTCATTTCGCCAAAATAAGACCTCCTGAGTTCATTAGCACGAACGAACCCCATGAGATTATACGTGATCTCGGCAACCGCCGCAACTGGAAAAGCTCTACGATAAACCGCTTCATTGCTTGACTCATCCATGCAGTATGCAGAGTGCAACGACAACCCTTTTTCCATTCCCCGGTCCGACGTCCCGCTTGCCGGATCTGTTTGACTTCCATGTCTTGGGAAGCTTCAGGTTACAGCGTCCATTCGGATCAACGATACAACATTAGGTGATGACGCAGGTTCTTGAATGTCGCAGGCAGTGTGCCGCCCAGCTCGCCATCCAGATTCAACTGAACATAGCCCGGTGACGTCACTTCCATATAGTCCGTTTGGAAATGAACGACCTTCTTGTCATTCAGATGTTCCCCACGCAGCGCAAGGGTTACGAGGCGAATCATGTCAGCCAGATTACATTTGCGCACACCGATCACATCGAACAGACCATCATCAATGGTTGCACCCGGAGCCAGCTTCTCGAAGCCCCCGACGGAGTTGGTATTGGCAATGAGGAACAACATGAATTCATCATGAATTTCTTCCTGACCCGCAGCACGGATAACCAACTCCTGCGGAGACAGGCTTGCCATTTTCTCAATACCCTTCATATAGTAGGCAAGTTGCCCAATCATCGTTTTCAGACGGCTTGGCACCTCATAGGTCAGCTCGGTTAACGAGCCTCCGCCTGCGATATTGATAAAATATTTATTGTTTGCCTTTCCCAGGTCAAGTGGGCGAAGCTGCTGGTTAACGACCAGATCTACGTAATCTTCCCACTGTCTCGGAATACCCAGCGCGCGCGCAAAATCATTCGTCGTTCCCAATGGGAAAACACCAAGCGGAGGACGATTCTCCCGCTCGGCCATGCCGTTAATGACTTCGTACAACGTACCGTCGCCGCCTGCGGCAATAATCATGTCATAACCACGCTCGATTGCGAGCTCCGCTTCCCGGGTTGCATCTCCTTCACCCGTTGTTGCATGTACTGAAGCTTCAATTCCACCTTGATCCAAACGCTGCAAAACATCAGCCAGACGTTTCTTCATTTCTTCCCGGCCAGAGGTCGGATTATATATTAAACGAGCTTTTTTCATCTCATACGCCACCTATTCCACATTATCCATGAGTCTGAACAATCTCATTATCTTTCCACTTGCGAACGTCCACAGCCGGCACCATTTTACATGATGACCCACATCCGTTAATCCTGCCCGAATCTTCATCCATACCTATATCTATGCATAAGGAATTCCATCTCATTCCAAAGCCTTTATGTACTATCATATCATCAAATGTAAAGATGTCCTAGCCTGCGATTGATAAGTAATTACTTTCATATTGAGATCGCTGAATTTTACATTACGATGACAATAACACTAAATTCAAGAGAGCCACCTCTCTCCAGCAGCATTGGCATTCATGCTTTCCCATATTTCCGAACCTGTCTATCCTTTACAAAATAAACCTCTAGCACTCCTCTTGAATCTAATCCTA
Source organism: Paenibacillus sp. JNUCC-31 (assembly GCF_014844075.1). Lineage (NCBI taxonomy): Bacteria > Bacillati > Bacillota > Bacilli > Caryophanales > Paenibacillaceae > Paenibacillus > Paenibacillus sp. JNUCC31. Next base: position 4,318,504 of record NZ_CP062165.1, on the reverse strand, counting down.
TGGATTTCCCGTCATTTATAACCATTCATCACCATTCTGCCCGCTTGGGCCGGAAATAGTCTTATCCCCTCTTAAATCAACATCCTCAACGCATTCCAATATCATACCTATGAAGGAGATCACCGAATGAAGAAACTTGTATTATTGCTTATGGTTTCGATCCTGTCCTGTATTCCCTTTGTCAAAGCCGTTGAAGCAGCGGTAATTAATCATGATCAGGTTGTCGGATTCCAGGAAGTAAGCCCCGTCACCGTCACCCAAATAGCAGCCAAGCGTTTCCAACCCTACTTAAAAGTCTACCATGGATGTGTTCCATTCCCCCCCGTAATGTTCCACCAAGTAATACGAACCTGAACGGTACGAATCCTTTGATTAGTTACAGCAGTACCTGGCCTCTAAACCATAAGCTTGGAGTTACTGGAACCGTCGGCGGAATGCAGCCTTTGATCGGCTGGGATGATCTGACGTCTGCGGCACGCGATACGCTGAATACGACCGATTTTGGCAGTGCCAATGTTCCATTGAACGACAGCAATTTTACGAACAATTTAAACAAGGCTTGGTTTTAGATAAAAAAGTAAAATCCCCTTCAAGTAGACCACTGAACTTGGAGGGGATTGACGTATGGAGTTGCGGATTAGAAGCCAATCTTTCTGCCCGCACGTAATTGCTTATACCAGAAATATACGGTGCAGCCCACACAGTAGCCGAGCAATGCGGCACTTGCAGCGAGGAGAAGCATCGACGAGAAAATATAACCCGCTACCTGCCAACCAAGGCCGAATGAAACAAGTGCCAGCGTAAGAAACAATACGGCCAGAACATTGTTGAAGCGTTGCAGTTCCACTGCCTGCGTCTCTGTACCTTTTCCAGTTAACACAACCTTCCCAATCTGCACAAACAGATTAAGCTTGCCTCCGGATGCCAGACCGACAACTTGGATGATCCATAACGCTCCCAGAAATAACGGCTGGTTAAACAGAAATGACAGGATAACAAATAGCACAATCCCAATCTGGTTCGCTTTGACATAGCGCATAGGTACTTCCCGCATTTGCATATCACCTTATCCCTATTTTATTAGTTGGTTTAATTGTAGTCGGGATTGGGACATTGAGCAATAGGAAGATATGTGCCGGATGCTTACTATAGGCAAATTTTCAGAAGAAATTTCACTTTTACAGTGACGTCATCTCATTTGAGATTAGAATATTCTTTTTTGAGCACATCCCAATGAGGAGTAGGCATGCGGGTAGCCTTTTTCCAATCGGTAAATGCATCATTTAACGCCTCGATCTCCCCATAAGAACCCGCAACCAGTTTATAGACCGGAAGCATACTATAGATCTTCAACAGGAAGTAAAACATTCGTTGATGCTTACGAATCAGTTTGGCCTGAATCTCAGGTATGATCGATATGCCCATGGCTTCAAGCACGCTAAATCCCTCATCCATCGCCCCAATCATATGCTGGATTTGTTTTCTGCTCCCATTCAACTTGATCATTTCAAACTTCTCATTAAAGCTCACCGCATTAAGCATCAGAATGGGCACAATATGGCTTTTCAGCCAGGCATCGATATCGTCCAGGTAATTCAACTTGTATTTCGTCTTCTCAAAAGCTTGATCCAGTATGGATTTAAAGGCAATTTCACCATCCAGCCCACCAATCACCATTTGCCCGCTTGCTCCACCAATGGATAACATACGGTCTTCTTGCCGCCGCCCGCCGCTGACCTGGAAACCAAAGGCGACCTTTTTTTCCACCTTGCTATTTTCCTCCAAAAAGATTTGCATGCTTCGTGCATCTGCATTGTTGCCGACGATCACTATGTTCCTGCTCTGATTGGCAGCCAAAATAGGCAGCACCGATGGGAAATCGTTATACTTCATAACCACGAAAATAAGATCATATTCATCATTCTCTTCCAGCGTTCTTGTTACCCGAACCGGATCAACGGTCGTTTTAAACTGGAACACATGACGAATGACAATGCCATCTCTCTCCAGTTCCTCTGCCCGCTTCCCTCTAGCCAGAAGGGTAACGTTATTTCCCCCACGTACCAGAACCTGCGCCAACTGACTGCCCAGAACACCTGCGCCATACACTAATATATTCATTTGTTATCCCTCTATTTCAATTTTTTATGGATATTCGTTGCTTTATCAACATTTGTTGATAAAATAAGAGTAACAAAGCAGGTGCAACGCTTCAATCGCTAAAATATCCGTTATTGTTGAATAATCAACGAATTGATTCATATTGTTGAAAACATCAAAGGAGGCGCCATGGACAGACGAGTTGTCAAAACAAGAAAAGCCATAACCGATGCGTTTATCGGGTTGTTAGAAGAGCAGGATTTCGAGCAAATTACGATTAATGAGATTGCTGATCGGGCCAATGTGAACCGTGGTACCGTCTATTTGCACTACACGGACAAGTTTGATTTGCTGGATCAAAGCATTGAGACGTATTTGCAGCAATTGGTGGAGAGCTGTATGGTCGAGAGCCCTACTACTCCCATGACTGTTAGGGAGGCGTTGCTCCGAACCTTCCGTTACCTGGAGCAGCATGCCCCCGTGTATACCACGCTATTAACCCAAAAAGGCATTCCCGCCTTCCGGAATCGGATGATGACGCTCCTGATTCAGGGGGTCGAAGAGCAGGTGGATGCATGCGGCATTCACAAAGGGATCAACCGGGAGATCACTGTACAATTTCTGGCCTGTGCCTCCGCTGGCCTGCTGGAATGGTGGATCATGAATTCCATGCCCTATCCTGCGGAGCAGATCGTCGAAGAATTGATGTCTTTGCTGGAGCTTCACCTGATCCTTCCTTCTCAGGTAAAGGGTTAATAAAGAGCTACGGATTGAATGAGTAGAAGATCGTACGTCGCTGCGACTCCTCCCTGCATGCTGAACATATTCTCATACTCCTGATACATATCGGTGAACAATCGTCGCAAGCTGTAACCTGATACCGTTACTGCTTCTGAAGTGCTGGCTCCCATCCCTTTAACCGAATACAGAAAATCCTTTGCAGAAGCATACTTTTCCTTATGAATTGAACGCTCACAATGGAAACTAGAATATCCAGATTCCTGGAGCATGATTTCCCATTGAACAGGCGATGGAAATGAAAGTCCATGCCGCTGTGCTTCCATTCCGTTGGCTCGATATACTTCATTAAATGCCTCATGCATCTCACGAAATGTATCCGGCCCGAAGGTCGTAAATATCAGCAAACCTCCGGGACGCAGCATTCGCCGCAGATGATCCAGTGTTTCCTGCGGAGAACTTAGCCATTGAAAACAGGCATTGGAGACGATGATATCCACGGAGGATTCTGGAGCAGTTGCCGCCCATGTCTCAATATCCGCTTGAAGAAAACGCAAACGATCCGCTGCACGATTTCTTGAACCTGGATACTGTGCTGATCGGAACCGTTTTGAAGCCACTTCGATCATCTCGGGTGCAATGTCAATTGCAGTGATCTTCGCACTGGGCCATTCATTCACCAGGATTTGAGTCAAAGCCCCTGTGCCACAACCGATTTCGAGAATGCTCGGGTTACTTGTGAATCCCATGCCTTTCCATCCTGCGAGAGATCTTGCTAGCTGATTAGCCATAGAACGCTGAATATGGGCGTGTGCATCGTATGAAATGGCACTACGATTAAATTGGCGTTGAACAGCACTATTCCTACTATAGGCCATACCACCATCTCCTCCATTCATCCGTTATCTGTACTTCCCTTCCCCAAAAAGGTGCATGCCCGCATGCGGTTAATGTTATTAACTTAGCATGAGGTAATTGAGCCGTAAGCTCCAAAGCGGCACCGTAAGGACAAATCTTGTCCTCAGTCCCGTGAATAAGAAGAACCGGACAATCGATATGGGGCAGTTGAGACAAGCATTCCTCGCTTCTCAAAATTTGAAGACCTGCCAGTAGTGCTTGAGTTGTCCAGCTACCCGTTTGAGGTAGACGTTCAGCAAGCCCCCCCTCCCATTCCAGCTCCGTAAACATCATCTTTCGAAAATTCGTTTCAACTACATGTCGATCCCTTGAGACCCCTTTGATCATCTGTCTAACGTATGCATCTGCCAAACCGCGGTCAAACTCTTCCTTTGAGCGGGTAAAACGAGCCGTTGCACCGAACAACACAAGGCCATCCACGCAACCTTTAGCTGCTAGTCTGAGCGCCAGTAAACCTCCAAGCGACCAGCCTGATACCAAAAGCGGACCGTGAATCGCCTGTTCAGTACCAGCTGACCCTCTAACAAATAAAATATTACTCACTGCCGTTTCAGCTACGCACAACATGTCTTCTGGAGAATTAGCAGCACTGTAATCTACAGAAATATGACGGAAATCGGGCAATAACAGGCGAAGACGGTCAAACACCACATCTGGCATGCTCCATCCCGTTAGCCACAGAATGGTTCCGTTTGTCTCCTGCTCTTTTAACAGCGGAATATTTTCCGAGGCATTCATAAGCTCAGCACCCCTAACTGAAGCCCGATGTTGCAGATTCGTGAACTGGCATCATTCATTTCCTTAGGGGTATGGTTGACCGATAAGGAGAAGCGAATTCTCGCAGTTCCATCAGGAACGGTAGGCGGTCGGATGGCGACCCCAGCAATTCCGCCTGCTTCAAGTGCCTCACTGAAACGAAGGGCCCTTTCGTTATCACCGATAATTACCGGAACAATTGGAGAGTCCCCAATCCCAACGTTAAATCCGGCATCACCAAGCGAAGAACGGAATAACTTACTGGTAGAGTAGAGACGTTCACGACGCCAATGATCATTTTGTACCAAGGTTAACGCTGTTGAAATACCTGCGACGAGAGAAGGAGGCAATGCCGTTGAATAGATGAGCGGCCTTGCTTTGTTGATGAGAAAGCGGATTAATGTTCGGCTGCCACAGACATAAGCTCCATATAAACCAAACGATTTGCTAAATGTCCCCATATGCACATCCACATCATTCTGCAGACCAAGCTTAAAGCATAGTCCTTCGCCCCTCTCCCCATAGATGCCTCCACTGTGCGCCTCATCTACCATCAGCATTGCCCCGTACTCCTGTTTGAGCGCAACGAGCTCACGCAGGTGTGCTTGATCCCCATCCATAGAAAAGACAGCATCCGTAACAATCAGCTTACGTCGTTTATCCCGATGCTTGTTCAATAATAGTTTTAGATGTTCCATATCATTATGTCGATACCGGGCATGCTCCGCACGGCTCAGCACAATGCCGTCCACGATACTCGCATGGTTTAATTGATCGCTAAACACCACATCGCCCCGGCCTGCGAGTGCACGAATGACACCGGAATTAGCCATATAGCCGTTTGCAAAAACAAGCGCGGCTTCACTATGCTGCCAAGTAGCCAGCGCTTCTTCCAGATGGCCATACAGTGGTCGATTCCCAGTGACAAGACGAGATGCCCCCGAACCCCCTCCTTCGGTAAGAAGCGTCTTACGAATCGTATCGATGATAGCGGGATGCTGTGCGAGTCCCAGATAATCATTGGAGGCCAGGTTGAGCAGCACTTGATCTCCTCTCAACGTATAGCCAGGACTATCCGAAACAGCAGCACTATCACGTAAGTAACGTTCATTGGAATCATCCGCCAATAACGAAAGTTCTTTTTCCATCCAGTCCATAGTCTGTACCGCCTTAAAGAGCATTTAGCTCAATCTCAAAGCCCAAATCTTCAATCATTTGATGATCGTTCGAGATTTCTTGACCTGCTGTTGTTAGATAGTCACCTACAAAGAGTGAATTGGCAGCATACAGTGACAAAGGTTGCAATGTACGCAGGTTGATCTCACGTCCGCCCGCGACACGAATCTCTTTGGATGGGCAGATGAACCGAAATAGTGCCAGTACCTTAAGCGCCTTCATAGCCGGTGTGCGTCCTGCTCCTTCCAGAGGGGTTCCCGGTATCGCATTCAGGAAATTAATCGGAATTGAATCGGCATCAAGCTCACGGAGTGCCAAAGCCATCTCAACAATCTCCTGATTACTCTCCCCCATACCGATAATGACCCCGGAGCAGGGGGACATACCATATGCTTTTACCTTTTCCACGGTTTCAATTCGCTGGTCATAGGTATGCGTTGTGGTGATCGACGGATAATTGGCTTTGCTTGTGTTCAGGTTGTGATTGTATCGGTGTACACCTGCTTCGGCCAAACGTTCTGCTTGACCGTCCTTTAAGATTCCTAGACAAGCACAGATTTTAAGTGGCATCGTTTGACGGATTTCTTTTACTGCCTCTACAACTTGATCCAGCTCCTTATTCGTGGGACCCTTGCCTGAAGCTACAATGCAGTAGGTTCCTGCTTTACGAGCCATAGCTTCATTTGCTCCTGCAAGCAGCGTTTCTTTGTCAAGCAAGCTGTATTTTTGGATGGGAGCGGTGGACACGATGGATTGTGAACAATACCCGCAGTCTTCGGGACAAAAGCCGCTTTTGGCGTTGATGATCATATTCAGCTTCACTTTTTTGCCGTAAAAATATTGTCTCACTTGAAAAGCCGCTTGCATCAGCGGCAGTACCTCATCGTCGTTTGCTTCAAGCACGGCAAGTCCTTCTTCCATTGTTAAACATTCGCCCTTCAACGATCGGTCCGCAAGCGACGACCATACTAGATTAGTTACCGTTGTTTTCATATTCATTCCTCCTCCATGAATTGAACTGTTAGTGCCTGTCTGATTGGTGTTAACTGGATCTTCTCTCGAATCACCTGGATCAACAATTCCGTATTTAATTCATCCATTAAGCGTGGAAAGCGCCCAAGAAAGGGGATGCCGCAATTACGTTCAATCAGCTCCGCGTTTGTTGTGATGCTGGAATCGTTATAAATCTCGTCAGATTCACCATCGTTCAGAATAAAACCTATGATCGGAATCCCATGCTGCTGCAGGTATGACACCGTAAGAAGTGTGTGATTAATTGTACCTAGTCCTGAGCGTGCAACGATCAGAGCTGGTATCCGAAGCTCCGAGATTAAATCCACCACAAAAGAGTCTTCAGTCAATGGAACAGCGACGCCGCCTGCCCCTTCGATGAGTACTGATTCGTATCGATCTGCCAGCGGCTGACCAGCGTTGATGATCTCCTGTAACGTAATCGTCACTCCATCCTGCTTGGCAGCGAGCATCGGGGTCACTGGAGCTTGGAAGGTAAATGACGCCACATCCTCGGCACGTTCATGAATTCCGGTGTATTGCAATAGACGTTCTGCATCGGTTTCTCCGCTGCCAAGAAGTGCACCGGACTGCACGGGCTTCCAGACGCCTACATTCAGATTTTCAGCACGAAGCGCAGCAGCAAGAGCCCCTGTAACGATTGTTTTTCCAACATCGGTGTCCGTGCCTGTTACGAATAATCCGCGAATGACATTCACGTTTCCAAACCACCCTCAGTGACATCAAAGATGGATTGCATCAGGATATCAGTCATTGCATCAAGCTCAGCCTCAGTGCTGGCAAGAGGAGGAATGAACACCACAACATTACCAAGCGGTCTCGTAAGCATGCCAAGCTCTCTGGCCCGCCCGGTTACACGAACGCCGATGCGTTCGGGCCAATCGTAAGGTTCGCGAGTCACCTTATCCCGTACAAGCTCAATTCCTACCATCAAACCCTTCTGCCTGATATCACCGACATGCGGGCAATCTTTAAGCACTGCGAGCTTGCGCTCCACAAAAGTCGCCTTGGCTCTTACACCTTCTACCAAGTTGCGCTCTTCAAATAGTTTCAAGTTAGCCAAAGCTACTGCACAACCGAGCGGGTTACCTGTGAAAGAATGACCGTGGAAAAATGTTTTCTGCTCTTCGTAATCAGCATAAAATGCGTTGTACACATCATCCGTTGCCAGTGTCGCAGCCACAGGTAAGTAGCCGCCTGTAAGGCCTTTGCCTATCACCATCAAATCAGGTGATACCTCTTCCAGATCACAAGCAAACATAGCGCCTGTCCGACCGAACCCTGTCGCCACCTCATCGGCTATGAACAGTACGCCATATGTACGGCAAAGTGCTGCCATCTCGCGTAGACATCCCTCTGGCATAATCAGGATGCCACTAGCCCCTTGCACAATCGGCTCCACAATAATAGCCGCGATTTCACCTGCACTGGTTTCAAGTAAATTGCGTAACGCGGTTATCGTGGCTTGCATGGCTTCTCGCTCGCCGTCCTCATGTCGATAAACGTAAGGATATGGAATGACATGAGTAGGAAACAGCATCGGACGGAACACATCATGGTACAACGGAATTGCACCGACACTTACCGCACCAATCGTATCTCCGTGATAGGCTTGTTTCATCGTGATAAACTTCGTTTTACCGGTTTCTCCCCGGTTCTTCCAGTATTGAAATGCCATTTTCACTGCGATCTCGACACCGGTTGCTCCCGAATCGGAATAAAATACTTTATTTAATCCCTCTGGGGAGATCTCTACTAATTTCTCTGCAAGTTCTATAGCAGGCACATTAGCCATTCCGAGTAACGTAGAATGTGCAACACGTTCCAACTGATCCGTTATAGCTTGGTTCAGCTCGGGTATGTTATGTCCGTGAACGTTAAGCCAAACCGAGGAGAATCCATCATAATAAGCACGTCCCTGGATGTCATACAGCATGACGCCTTCGCCTCGTTCAATGATGAGAGGATCGGAGTTATTGTAATCTTTCATCTGCGTAAAAGGGTTCCATAAATGGGCCTTATTTATAGCTGCAAGCCGTTCATAATGTGTCACAAGATATCACCTTCCGTTAGATCATTTCAATTGTTAACCCAAAATTATTTTATAGGTTAACAATTGAATGTTGACATCTTATCAGACAAAAACTTTCCTGTAAAGAGAATCATTTCTGAGCTAGAACCCTCACCCTCCACTCTGTATGAACGGATTGAACCCGGAACTTCGGCTCGAAGAGGGTTTTTCCTAATACAAAAAAAACACGCCCTGCTTCGGCGTGTTTATCTAAAGTTTATACAAAACAAAAAAACGGCATTTCTGCCGTTTGTGTTTAAGCTATTGTTAGAGATAACGGGAATAATCGCTAACAGCGACCTGTTTTCCCTGAACTAAACCTTGGCCTCACTGCATCGGTCCAGCAAAATTCGAATCTGGCGCTCCAGCCACGTTCCTAACAGCGGATGTGGAAGCAGCGTCTCACCACTATACGCGTAATCCAGTTCCTTCAGTCGGCCCGGGATCACCTTCATGGTGAAATAACCGGCACTCAAAAACAGCGGCGCCACAATAACCCGACTCCCCCGCTCTTCACTCCAGTATTTCGCCTTGTCGTACACACTATCCGGATTTAGCAGCGCATAATCGGTATGAGCGACTCCGCTAACTTCCTGCACCCGCTGTGCGAGTGAAGAAATACCTGCTTCCCAGCGCTGACGGAATCCATTGTGGATACTACCGTGTCCTATTAACAGAATCGTCTCCTGTTCTGGTTGCCGCGACAGGGATTTTACTTTATCCCATACCATGACTGCAATGTCCGGATCATTATCCACAGGATAACCGAAGTGAACCCGCGCATTTACGTGGAACGGTTCCAGATCCGTCTCGCGTTCCGGAGCGTCTTTGGCACCGATGGCATATTCAATTTCATCCACATGTGTACTACCGGATGAAACAAACAACGGTACCACCAGGATGTCCGTTACGCCTTGTGCTTCCAGTCGGTCGATACCGTCCTGGATCAGGCGTCTTTCCACAAGTTCAAGAAACCCGGCTTCAACGGGTAATGATTCAGGCAGATTCAACCGGGAGACCGCGTCATCGACGGATTCCACCCAGGTCTTCTCCTGAGAACCGTGACTAATGATAAGTACACCCGGTTTCTTCATTGCTTAGCGTCCCAGGCGTTCCAGCGTCATTTTATACCCGTCATTGCCGTAATTCAGGCAGCGTTTAACACGAGAGATCGTAGCGGTACTTGCTCCCGTCTCTGCTTCAATCTGGTTATACGTATTTCCTTTACCAAGCATACGGGCTACTTCCAGCCGCTGGGACATGGATTGAATCTCGTTTACCGTGCAGAGGTCATCAAAAAATACATAACACTCTTCAATATCTTTCAGAGTCAAAATGGCCTCAAATAGTTGTTCAATACTTTTATCATTTAGCTTTTTCAGCTGCATTTCATCATCATCCCCTAGCGGTTACTGTGTACCTACATTGTACTAACCCTGAGTTGGTATTTCAAGCGTTACCGTTTTCACGCAGTACAGAATAAAAATACATGTTACCGCTTTCAACAGGTACTATTGTCCTTCCCTCGCGTACAATCCCTGCTATATCACGATTTTTCCCATTATTCACCTCTATATATCCGATTAATCATGTATGATTTTATACCTTTAAAATGTTACAAATTTGTGTCTAAACTAGGCCACCCAACTCTAAACCTCTTATCTCCCTCTGCGCCCAAATCCGCAAATATCCCGTTTTCCGGGATAACCGCCTACGCCGTCTCTCCGCGAATGACATACAGTATAGCAAAAGGGAGTTCCATCTCGGTCTGTTATGCACATCTGTCATACAGCTGGTGGAACGCAATTCCGAAATCCAACATAGAAGGAACGTGATAGTTCATGCCACAGCATTATTATCACCGCCAGTCCGCCTCGCGGCAGCGTCCGTCTTCCCATTCGCATCGGCAGGCTTATACATCTGCATACATGCCGCCGCGGGCATTGAATGAAGTTGAGGTTCAACCCGTATATCCTGGAGTAGATCCATACTACCCTCCATTCCAGGAGGTCGAAGCATCCGGACTTGTACCTTATAGCCCAGGAGGCCCGGGAGGACCTGGAGGAAGTCTCTTTGGCGGAGGAACTCCTGCAGCCCCTCCTGCTCCGGTGACAGCACCTGCATCTTCCTCAGGCTTTTCACTGGCCAACATTGGAGAACTGAAGGGTATGATCGACCGCTTCGGGGGAATCGATGGCATCATGAACGGGATCGGCAAAATGCAAAAGGTCGTGGGCGGCATTCAGCAGATGGCGCCCATGATGAAGCTCGTGATGGGTATGCTTCCTTTTGGCAAAGGAAAAACGAACAAAAGCGTTGCGGATAAAGATTATGAAGAATATTCGCCGCCTCGCTCACGCAAACGCCGTAAGAAAACGACTGCTGTACCGCGTAAACGCAGCTCCAGCAGCAACCCCCGTCGTAAATCCAATTCTACCAGACGTCGTCCCAAAAGCAGCAAAAAAATCTAATTCATTTCCCAGGCACTCTCTTGCAGAAAGAGGGTGCCTTCATCCATGTTCACGCCGCTGCTCATATCTCCAATCCATGCACCTTTTCAACGAATAAAATAAATTACAAACAGAAATTACAGGAACTTATGTTCTTATCCCAGTGAATTGAGGTATACTGGAATTAGATAAAGGAGGCGGACTATGGAACTGTTCAAAGATAAATATACTCCCGCTTTAATCAATCGGACGGGAGAACAGCTGCACCAATTTTATCCCAAGCTGAACATACAGCAATTCCGAGAACTTGTATTTGCCGATGGCTGGGATGAACTGGAATTCAAAGCTCGTATTCGCCGAATCACGTTGGCTCTAACTGAAGTGCTACCTCCCAGCTATGAAGAAGCATTGACGATTATCGAACAGGCTGCACCACATATGCGAGGCGTTGAGTATTTGTTCGTACCGGATTTTATTGAAGTGAACGGACTGGCATCGGAAAACTACGAGCTATCCATGAAGTACTTGACCGTTTTCACACCTTATTCCAGTTCCGAGTTCGCGGTACGCCCGTTTATTGAACGTTACCCGATCGAGACGATGAAACGTATGATGGAATGGGCAGGCAGTTCCGATGAACACATTCGCAGACTTGCCAGTGAAGGCAGTCGTCCGCGTCTTCCGTGGGGTTCCAAACTTCGGACATTCATTACCGATCCAACGCCTGTACTTCCGATTTTGCATAAATTGAAGCAGGACGAGTCCTTGTACGTGAGAAAAAGTGTAGCCAATCATCTGAACGACATCTCGAAAGATCATCCGGAACGGGTTCTGGATCTGGCCTCCAGCTGGTACGGGCAGCATGAACACACCGACTGGATTGTTCGTCATGCAAGCCGCTCCCTGCTGAAGAAGGGCCATCCAAAAGCATTAAGTCTCTTTGGCTATGTAGAGCAGAACGCGACACATATTGAGCATCTTCAGCTTGCCCAGGATACAGTAGTCATTGGCGAGGAGCTTCACTTTTCGTTCGATGTGGTCAATGAGAGCGGCCAGCCACAGATGCTGCGGATCGAGTATGAAATTGGGTATATGAAGGCAAACGGCAAACAGGCACCCAAACGTTTCAAGTGCTCCGATAAGACTTATCCCACGGGAAGAACCAAGGTTGCTACAAAGCAATCGTTCAAAGTGATTACGACGAGACGTTATTATGCCGGTTTGCATACACTAACGATTGTCGTTAATGGACAACCTACCGCTACAGCTACCTTTGTATTGGAGCAAACAGAGTAATCTACAATACGATAGAGCCATCCAACTTATTATGAAAACGTAGCAGGGTTCATTTCATGATAAGAATCCCATGTTACAATTCAGCTCATGGAATCCATTTTTTGAAATTTGAAATATTCCTAAGGTGTCTTCAGTACTGAAGATGCCTTTTACTATTTTCACCCTGTTCGTAACAGATAGATTCCCCTAAACCAAGTTATGCACATGATGCTTCTTCATTTATCTTATCCACATGTGGACATCTATTCCGAAAATGAATCTATATGTACTCCTATTTGCCCTCTTATGCACATTATAGACAGGCTAAAGAAGCGATCTGTGCAGACCGCTAACTCTTCACTTGCTATCCAGTTTCTATTATCCCTTACTTAAACCAGCCCCGTTTCACAAACCAGGCCACCATACTCCCGCCAAGAATGAACATCAACAGCAGCACCGCACCATACCCAAATTTCCATTGCAGCTCAGGCATATAGGCAAAGTTCATGCCATAGATCCCCGCAATCAGTGTCAGTGGCATGAAGACCGTCGTAATTACCGTGAGGGTCTTCATAATTGCATTCATTCGGTTGGAATTCAGCGAAATATAACTGTCTCTCAGGTCTGCGGTCATCTCCCGATCAGCTTCAATCATGTCGGTCAGCTTCAGCAGATGATCATAGATATCCGTAAAATATGCTGTATGCTCCCCTGATCGCTGCACATGTTGGGAATTGACCACCCGATATAGCAGATCCCGCATCGGCACTACCGTTCGTCTAAGCTTCAGCAATCGACTGCGCAGGTCAAACACCTGGTTCATCAGCTCTTCCACCGATTCTTGCCCGCCCCGGTTCTCCAATTCAGCCAGCTCATCCTCGATGGCAAACAGTGACGGAAAATAATGATCAACCAGCTTGTCCATCACCGTATAGGCAGCCGCCACCGGGCCACGGGCCCACATGGTTCGTTCGTGTGCGTGATGCAACAACCGCTCCCATGCTTCATCGACTTCTTCCAATACGCCATGATGAAAAGAAACCAGGAAGTTCGCCCCGAGGAACAGATCCACCTCTTCTGCTTCCAATGTGGACGGATTCAATGCATGCAGTACGAGGAACTGCAAATTGTCGTAATAGTCGAGCTTGGGCCGCTGCAGCACATGCAAGCAATCTTCAATCGCCAAGGGGTGAAAATGAAAATATGTATCCAGCAATCGGCTTTCCTCTTCCGAAGGCTGGTTGAAGTCTGCCCATACCCAGGCGTAATCCTGGAGGTCCAGCTGTGTCAGTGGTACATTCACGGAAACCTGATGATCCCGTGTAATCGCGAGTGTACGAATCATAAGTTAGACCACGTCCTTGTCTTGTATCCTTTACGTTATTGTACAACTTTAACCACTGAATCGTCTCCTGCAACTGCCCATGATTCCACTTTATCCTGCGGACGTGACAACAAAAAAAGCCAACCCTGTTGGCTTCTCTCATTTCCCTATCCACAGTTTCCTGTATCCACAGGAATATCTTCTTTTGGTTTATCATTCCACGGATGGCTATCCACATATCCAGCCTGTCCACATGTTCATGCACAGGCGTCTCTTCATTATGGTTGTATAATTGTCCACATATCCCGATATTCACACAGTTATGAACAGTTTGTCTGTTAACTCTGTAACCCCGAATGCTTCCGGGATAACTTTGTTAGAACATAATCCAGTACAGCAAACCTGCGAGCAACCCCGTAATTGGAATCGTAATGAACCACGTAATAATAATACGTCCAGCAAGTCCCCATTTCACAGCCGAAAAACGCTTCGCGGAACCGACACCCAGAATGGCCGATGTAATCGCATGTGTTGTACTCACTGGAAGATGAAGCAACGTTGCTGAGAAAATAACGGATGCAGCTGACAAATCCGCGGCAAACCCGTTAATCGGTTCAATTTTAAAGATTTTGGTTCCCATCGTTTTGATGATTTTCCAACCACCGATGGACGTACCCAGAGCCATGGCTGTTGCTGCTGAGATCTTAACCCACAGCGGAACATCCAGATGATCCTGTACGCCTGCTGCAACCAGTGCAAACGTAATAATCCCCATTGCTTTCTGAGCATCATTCGTACCATGTGTAAACGCCTGGAGCGCTGCCGTAAAAATCTGGACCGTACGGAAACCTTTGTTCACGTTATGCGGACTGCGTTTCGCAAAAACATATTTGAGAATCGTCATGACCACATAACCTATGGCAAATGCAATCAGAGGTGATAACAACAATCCTCCGACGATATCAATAAATCCACTCCATTTCACTTTATCAGCCCCTGCGCCAACAAGTACAGCACCAGCAAGAGCACCAATCAGTGCATGCGAGGATGAAGAAGGAATTCCGAACCACCATGTAACGAGATTCCAGATAATCGCGGCGATCAAGGTGACGATGACGACCTCAATCCCGTTATCCAGCTTGGTGGGGTCTGTTACACTTCCCCCAATCGTCTTCGCTACTCCAGTAAACATCATGGCACCGACAAAGTTCATCACTGCAGCCATAAGGATTGCCCGCCGCGGGGTCAGTGCCCGTGTCGAAACCGAAGTTGCAATGGCATTCGCTGTATCGTGAAAACCATTAATGAAGTCAAACGCCAGTGCAAGGAAGACGACTATACCCAATACCCAAATCGTTGTTTCCATTATTCTCTGGCTCCTTAAGAATTACGCATGATGATGGATTCGAGCACATTCGCTACGTGTTCACAAGCATCCGTTGTCGTCTCAAGACGTTCATAGATTTCTTTGCGCTTGATCAATTCAATCGGATCAGGCACGGTAGCGAAAAGGTTCTTGATACAGTTGCGCAGCACTTCGTCACCCTGGTTTTCCAGATCGTTCAGACGAATCGTGTACTCGCGGATCGCCAGCAATTTTTTCTGAGACAGCAAATGAATGGCCTTCTGAATTTCGTAAGCCGATTGGCGCAAAATTTCAGCGAATTGAACGATATATTCGTCCGGATCAGTCAGTTGGTACATATAGAAACGGGAAGCCGTTGCTTCGAGTCCGTCCAATACGTCATCAAGTGTCGTTGTCAGTTCCATAATATCATCGCGTTCGATCGGCGTGATAAATGTTTTGTTGAGCTCTGTAATGATGGTATGAACATAATCATCACACTGGGACTCGTACTTCTTCATTTCATTGGCAAAAAGAGTCACATCCTGAAGGTTGGAAACATGTTGGGAGAAATAATCAGCCGCTTGCACGACCGTATCTGCCATGTTCTCTAGTGTCTCAAAAAATATATCCTTCTTCTTCTTAAGCTTCATAGCTCTATCCCCTTTACGAGAAATTGCCGATAACCGATGAAACATGAAATGACAACCTTTGATATCTTATCATATTTGTTTCATGGTTTGTACATAAGGCATGATCCTTTTTTATATTCTTATCACATAAATCTGAAATGAATCTTAATTATTTGGAATGACTGGAAAAATGATGATGAAATTTTACACTGCGTTTACATTTCTCTTGGAATTGGATTAATTTTGAATTTCAACATGCTCTGCAAAGTCAGGCTGATTCGGAACAATACTGATAAAGGTCTTTCCAGGAACCAGAGCAGCTTCCGTCCCATTTTGCACAAAACGAATAATATCCCCTGGTTTCTTTATCCATTGCCCATGAATGACCTTTCCCTTCTGAAACAGCATGGCTTCCCCGCCTTGTTCCAGATTCACCGACAGTCTGCCCACATTGTCGAGCACCTTATGATTCGCACCGGCGACAATAATGTTGGTCGCTCCAATCTGTTCGTCGTTGTCCATGTCCTGATCTGCCTTTCCGTTCACCAATCTCATATATCGTCCGCCAACTTCATCATAATCATACGTGACCTGGTAACTCTTCAATAAATAATGAATATCGAATCGCTTGGCCAACTCGCCAGAGGATGTAGAACCTTCTTCGTTATACGTATACACAGGAGACTTGAAATCGTGACTATAGCCCTTGGTGTCCGCACCTTCTCTCAGCTTGTCCGACGACGTGTACAGATTATGCGGTGCTTTACGATCGGAGGAACGCCAGAAATAGGGGCCACCATTCGAGATCTCATCCATATGCTGCTTTTGCTGCTTTTGCAAAATGGAATATGCATCCGGGCTGCCGCCTGCATGAACTAATACACCATCGTAACTCTCACCAAGCTCGATCAGATATGGACGGATACTGCGCACAGGTCCGACCGTCTCTGATCCGCCTTCACTCTGGAAGATCGCAATAAAACGGGTAATGCCTCCCTCTGCGAGTACTTCGATAATAATGTCAGCCGCACTCAGACCTGACTGTGGCCGTGCCGCAGGAGCATTGTTAATCATGACCGCCAGTGGGCGGCGTGTAATCGCTTCATCCACAGGCAGACCTGTGAGTGGTGCTGTGTAGAGAGACGTGGCAGGCTCTTCCGTCACTTGTTCCTGTACAGGTGTTGGAACGGGTTCCGGATTCGGGTTCTGGACCATCTCCTTGTTCTGACAAGCCACCAGACTCATAGCCAGAATGAACATCGACGCCGCTGACGTCGTTTTGTTCCATTTCCATTGCTTCAATATATGTACCTCCTGAACGATTTGGCTGAAATCTAGGCTGTAGTTGCTCTTATGAGGTGACCATTTCACGTATTTCTTTCCATTTAATCACACACTGCATCATTTGTCTTCGATTAAGGGAGCATTTTGTACCCTGTATTTTACGTTTGAAACTTCAGGCAAGCTGAAAATAAGTCCTAAATGTGAACTTCTCAAACCTTACTTAAAATTTGAACTAGATTGTGATAATAATCACAAACAAGATGACTTTTGAACTATACAATAAAGACATCAAAGGTGATCACTTAGAAAAACAAAAACAACACACACTAAATTCCATGAAGGAGTGGTTTATATGTTCAGCTTCAACCAATGGCTTAGAGAAAACAAAGTGGCAATGTGGATTTTGACAGTACTTCGGGTGTATATCGGTTACGACTGGATGACACACGGCTGGGGCAAACTGACAGGCGGATTTGAAGCAGGTGGATTCCTTGCAGGAGCTGTAGAAAAAGCAACGGGCGATCATCCGGCAGTTCAAGCTTGGTGGGCAACCTTCCTTGAGAAATTCGCAGTACCAAATGCAGGACTGTTCGACTTCGTCATCCCTCTCGGTGAGTTCCTTGTAGGTTTGGGTCTCATTCTTGGATGCTTCACAACACTGGCAGCATTGATGGCCATGGTCATGAACTTCGCGTTCCTCTTCTCGGGAACCGTAAGCACGAATGCTCAACTGGTTCTAATGGAAATCTTCCTTGTGGTCGCTGGAGCAAACGCTGGTAAAATCGGTCTGGATCGTTGGGTACTGCCTTACCTCCGCGGATTGTTCACTCGCAATAAAGGCAGCCAGCCTAAAGACACACCAACGATAAGCCCTACGCATAAAACAGCTTAATCATTCGACTAAATAACTTGGTCCTGCTCTCCTCCCCCTGGAGAGCAGGACTTTTTTCTTCCTTTCATAAGCCTATGTATTCAGTCTCGCTTGCTCATTCACAGAAACACGTATTATGATGAACATAGCGATTGATTATAACTAAAGGAGTACGTGACATGCCAACCCAGCGCCGTCTTGAAACCGATGCCGACTTCCAGGAAGCCATGGAAATGAAGCATAAGGTTCGTGTTTTTAAAGATAACCACCAGATCAATTCCGGTGGCGTCATTATTCGGTTTGACCATAACACGGTTGTCGTGCAGTCCAGTGTTAGTGAACTGGCTTATCATTCGCGTACAGCATGTGAGCTCTTCGAGATTCGCAAGTAATTAACGTATTGTATTAGGAGTTTTCCAAGTTAGAAAAAGGTTCCTGTAGCCCACCAAGCTGGCTGCAGAAACCTTTTTGTCTTGCTGTTCAACTAAACGTCTGTCTTTCTTGCAGAATGACAAGCAGATTAGCAAAATTACACCCACAGACCGTTTACGTTCTGTTGTCTGCTCCAAGTTATGCGCCGTCACCAAACTGCCAACAGTTCAAACTGAGCGTACCGTAAGGATACGACTGAAATAGACGTTTTGCAGATCGCGACATATCCGCTGTACCCATGGCATAGAACAAGGGTGCAATGTGCTCCGTTCCATACGATGGAACAGCCGTGCGGGCATGGGGTGCCTTTTTGTCATATTGAAACAGCTCTCTCGTATTCCACTGCGTGAGCCGCTCGCCAATCCAGTTGTCGAACTCAACCGCCCATTCTTGCGGTTCGTCGTCACTACCAAGCAAGCGCAGATTATGGACCGTTCCGCCGCTGCCAAGGATCAGCACATCATCATGGCGCAGCTGCTCCAGCATCCGGCCTATATCATACTGTTCCTGCGGGGAGCGCAGCGAATCCACGGATAACGCTATTACCGGAATCTGGGCCTCTGGATACATGTGTAACAGCGGTACCCATACCCCATGATCCAGACCACGGCCTCGGATCGGTTGATGCGGAAGATTACTCCGGGTGAACAAAGCGCAGATTTCATTCGCAATATCTGGTTGGCCAGGTGCAGGGTAATCCATTGTATACATATTAGATGGAAATCCGTAAAAATCATGCAAAGTCTGATGTGTATCATCCATTGTGACGGACGGTTCGGGACAATCCCAATGCGCCGTAAATACAACAATGGCTTTCGGAGCCGGCAGCCTGTCTCCAAGCTGTTTCAAGAAGTGAGTGTAGTCATTGCTCTCCACCGCCAGTGCGGGAGAACCATGCGCAATGAAAAATGCGGGTAATGTCATTGCTGCCAACCTCCAGACACGATAGGATGCTTACCTCTTCTATTTTACCCCGAAGAAGGCGCTTTTCCAAGCAGACATCCCAATCTGTTGGCATTCGGACGCCATGTTGCCATTTAGATCGATCATGTTGTCCCTGTGATGTTCCAGCGGCACCCAAAGACTCCACCCATATCGCTCTTAGATCATCCAGTGCTGCCAATCCTGTTCAATCTTCTGACGCTCTCCGAGCCATTCTCTCGTCCGGGTAATCAGTTGTTCCCGCTCTTTACCAGAAGAGAAGGTATGATCACCCTGGAAAATAATCTCCTTGTCGCAGCGTCCTTCCTGACGCATCCAGAGTACCTTCTGATACAGGAATGCGTAATCTACAGGAATAATCTCATCCGATGTTCCATGTACTACCAGAACATCCCCGTTGAACTTAACGGCTTCCTGGAATGGCTGATGCTCAGCGAGTGACTCAAAAAATGCTGGCGTGAACTTATAACCGAGATAATCGGCAGAACCCTGTTTCACCCCTTCATCGTAAACTTCCCTTCCTGTAATCTTCACGATGTCATTGAATGGATAACCCACGGACGACCACATCACCAGGTTTTTGACACGTTTGTCTCGAACAGCGGTAAGCAGGGCCACGGCGCCGCCCAGACTATGACCGATTAACGTTACACGGGTTGGATCTACATCACTGCAATTCACAGCGTAATCCAACACGGAGCGTGTCTGAAGAATCATGGACTCCAGTCCCTCTGCGCCATATTCACCACTGCTCTCCCCGCAGCCAATGTAATCAAAGCGCAGAACCAGATACCCATCTTCGGCCAACTCACGAGCAGTTTTTACAAACAGACGATCTACACCGATCCGGCTTCCTACAAAGCCATGACAAATGACAGCCAGAGGTACACGCTTCTGTTGATTCTCCTCCTTGATGTCTTTCACAACCGGATAATGAATCGTAGCTGTTAATTCCTCCTGCCCATGACGAATACTGATCTGACGCTCCATGTTCATTTCCCCTTTCCATTCTTCCCTGCTCTTGTTCATTTTTTTAATTATCTATAAATCCGATAAGTTTAATGTGTATTAAGATGATATTAGTATATTATCATCCTGTGATCCTCAAGTCAACGTGAGGAAATGTCCTTTTCCAAGAGGCTGCTTGTCCACATTTTATCGGGATATCCCAAAAAAAATGAGCCATGCTGACAGCAGCTGACTCGAATCATTCCTAAGCTTGTATATAAGTGAGACAGGCGAATAACTTGCGCGCCGAGCCTCTTGTCGAAGGTGGCCTGATAGCACTTGTATTGGGAACTTAATATGTGTCGTGACAGCTATTCGTAGCTC
This sequence comes from Paenibacillus sp. JNUCC-31, assembly GCF_014844075.1. Lineage (NCBI taxonomy): Bacteria > Bacillati > Bacillota > Bacilli > Caryophanales > Paenibacillaceae > Paenibacillus > Paenibacillus sp. JNUCC31. The sequence continues at coordinate 4,297,826 of NZ_CP062165.1, read as the reverse complement.
CGTCGGAACATCTCATGGGTCTCCACCCGTCCCTGCCAATCCTGTTCATGTGCCGAGTTAGAGCCTTCCCAGAAGCTTCCTGACGGAAAGGTGCCTTCAGTGTATTCTTCGGCATATTCAGTATCTTCCAACGTCTCTTCCATAGGCACAACCTCATCCGTAACTCCACGAGAATTACTGTTTAACAGCAGCTTCCTGGTTAATTGTTCCGTTTGTTGATCCATATCTGGCACACTCCAATCCCTGGTTTCTGTTGGAAATGCTACTATTGTGGTGGAATCGGCTGCACTTTATTCATGCTTCACACAATCGTTGGAAATGGACGGAACCCTACGCATATTTACGACGAGCCAAGGGGAACATAGACCATATATCACAGGCAACATTTGCCTTTCGACTCTTCCGGTGAAAGGATTGAACTCATGGAACACATCTTGGAATGGATTCGCAATCACGGAAAACTGGTGCTGCTGTGCACCTGTGTCATTCTGGCCTTTGCAGGGCTATGGGCGAATCACAAACAGTTGTTTTATAAGGAATGACTTTGCGAAACGAGAGCCCTTCCCGTATACTAAAATACCGTCAGGGTCTCCAGATCGCCGGGGATCAGAACGTGTGTAGACAGGGGGAGCAATCATTGGGAATTTCCTATAAAAAGTTGAAAGAAATACAGAATCGCCAAATGACCGAAATGAGTAAAATGACGCCTGAAAATGTAAAGCTGTTCGACCAGATCAGCACCATTGCGCGCCATGCACCTGCTGACGAGAGAACGCAGGAAGAATGGATTCTCTATGCAGGAAAAGCCATCGTACAAGCTCAGCGTGAGGGACAGCCTGCTCGTGAATTATACGGGCCTGATCTGGAACAGGATATCCATTCGCGGCTTGGTGTTGATGAGCATACACAGGATGCCACTGCTGGCCATTCCAAGGTTCAACCATCCGGAGCTTCAAGTACAGCTGCATCCGGCAGCCGGAACAAATCGAATACACAAAATACTTCCGCCAAGAAAAAAGAATCAGCGGATGAAACCGAATCCTCGGAGACACCGGAGCAGGTCAGACGCACGCCCAAGTGGTATGCCATGATTTCCTGGGCTGCTTTGTCTTTTGTCATGCTGATTCAGGGTGGGGCAGGGCTATTTGTCGGCTGGACAGGTGGAGATACGGAACCTTTTAACCATATCAGCCTGTTCTCGCTAATCGTAGCGGCGGTTGGCGGAATTGCATTGGTAGAAATGCTTCGTCGTCTCGCTGAGCGGCCTGACGATCACGGAGCAGACAAGACTTCCAGACCGCAAATCAACCTTCGCGGAATCGTCATTTATATCGTCATCGTTGTGCTGGTCTTGTTTGTAGGTTATCCGCTGCGTGACAGACTTCCCGTATTTACACTGGCTCCATGGATAAGTCTAGTAATCGGGATTGTGGGATTGGCGACATTGAGACCACTCTTCGGACAGCGGAAAGCGTAAGGATTGCCCTTTGTTGAGCAGCATCATTGGGTATATCACAACGGAATATGGTATGTGAAAAGGAAGTAACGACATTCGGTGAGAGGATAGAATATCGAGTGTCAAAAAAGGAGCCATTATGGTAATGGCCCCTACCTCCCCGGCTGTCGAGAAAGTCTCGACAGCTATTTTGATTTCCATCCACTCCAGAAAAAGGACTGGCCTTGTCGTACTTCAGAACGAATGATCCCCTGCGAACGTAGAGTCTTCCTCCATTGCTTTATTTGGTTAATGGATTTTATAGCATCACAGAAAAGTTTCCTACTCGCTGTTACGTACGCATTTTATTGTTAACTTTCATGAATTATGATAGAAAAAGCTCCCTTCCAGTTTAGAAAGGGAGCCATATTCTTATTGTGATTAGTTCCTACCATTCAATTTAGATCTGTGGTGTATTCCCACTGCTCTGAGAAGGATCAGCAGTTGGATTTGTAGCTTGACCTGGATCTTGAACAGGTGCAACAGGCTTAGCTAATTCCAGTTTGACTGTTCTTGATACAGCGGAAAGAGCATTACTATATGTCGTTGGATTTGCGGCTACAGACAAGATATACACTTTGTAATCATTGCCAATGGCAATATCGGTACCTGTGGAATCTTTTGTTCCTAGTGTCAGGTTGATTTCCCCCGACGCAAGTTCTCCCGGAGTAATTACTCTATAGACTGCCGAGGCTGCTGAGGCTACATTCAAATTATCTGATCCTTTAACAATAAAAAGTCGATATTGGGATATTCCAGCTTCATCCGATGGTTTACTAAATAATATCTTATAACTGACATCCGTGGTCGAGCTAGTATTTTTTAAGTCGCTTATAGTTGCGGTTTTGACTTCAGTGACTGGCGCAAGAATACTGAACTCATTGGAAGCAGCGGACAGATTGGAAGCGCGCGAGCCGCTGTCTGATACGGATAACACAAAGACCCGATATTTTTGACCTACAACAAGTGACTTGTTATTAATATCCCGATGACCATTATTCAGGACGACAGGACCGGCAGCATCATTTTTGTTGATATCAATGTTCGAAGAAATTCCCAGTGCAGAAGCCGTATTAAAACCACTTACCTGGTTTGCTGGTACAACAAATGCTCTGTAACCGGCAATTCCATTTTCACTGGAAGCTTTATTGAAACTTATCGTTACATCCGATGCATCTCCCGCTTGCCCCTGACTTTTCACGGTTACGTTCACGTTGCTCGCTGCTGACACAGCGGTATTGGAAGCTAATGTGATCGTTCCCGAGCCCGAAGACAATGCATTGGCAAGAGAGCCGTTATTATTCACTGCCATCACATATACTTGGTAGGCTACTCCATTGCCAATAGTACTGTTATCCACAGTTCTAGTATTACTTGTAAGGTTAACCGTTTGGTTATTTCCATTTTTGTTTACATACGTATAATTCGCACTACCAACTGCATTAGCTGATGCCAAATTGAAGTTGGTACCCGATTTCACCACAAACACACGATAGTGATTCACATTCGTCTCATCCGTCGAACGATTGAACGTCACACGCAGATCGCTACCATTACCGTTATCCCCAATATCTGTTGCCGCCACATTGCTTGGTGCAGTCACAGCTGCATTGGCAGTCAGGGTAATCTGTGAAGAATAAGAGGACAGCGCGTTCTGACTGGAATTTCCACTTGTGCTTACCGACAGGACAAACACACGATAGTTATTGTTATTCGTAACTGTGTAACCATTGGTATCTACCATATAGTTAGGAAGAGTAAATGACTGATTTCCACCTGTCTTGTTTACCTGATAGTAATTGTTCGATGCGTTAGCCGCACTCAGCGTGAAGCTGCCTGCATTGCCGGAACGTACCACATATACCCGATACGCGGAAACGTTGGATTCATCCGAAGCTCTATTAAACGAAACGCGGAGATCCCGTCCATCGCTGTAGTCACTCACATCAGCCACCCCAATATTGCTTGCGACACCAGCATTACTATTCGTTGTCAGTCTCAACTGCGTTGACGAGGAGGACAGCGCATTGGTATATCCATTCTGCTGGTTCCCCACTGCCATAACATAGATTCGGTAGTCCTGCAGATTCGTTACGTTATAACCACTGGTGTCCTTCATGGAGGATGGCAGTGTGGTTGTAATGTTGTTGCCTGTCTTGTTCACAGTATAATACAAGCTCGAAGACAGATTGCTCGCCGTAGTCAGATTAAAGCTGCTGGATACCGAGTTGCGCACTACGAAAATTCGATAATTAGCAACCTTCGATTCATCGGATGAACGGTTAAAGCTCACCTGGATGTCACGACCATCTCCATAATCGGAATTGTCTCTCACTGACGTGATGACAGGTGCTGTTGCTGTATTTACTCCAAGCGTTAGGGAAGAAGATACCGCGGACAGTTTGTTGTCTGCTGTTGCCGCATTCGAGCTTACGGACATGATGTAGACGACATAGGATGTGCCGCTTTTGATCAGTTCCCCGGATGTGTCACGCGTAGAAGACGAGAGCTGGCTTTTGACCGTCGTGCTGTTGCCTTTGTAGATAATGGTTGAATTGGAACTGGACACATTATTCGCCGCAGTCAGATTGAAGGAAGAAGCATCTTTCGCCTTGACTACAAAAGCACGGTAATACGTAATATTGGATGTGGTACTCGGCTGTGTGAAGTTAATTTCCAGATCACGGCCGTCCCCATAGTCACTGATATCTGCGATCCGCAGGCTTGTGACAGGTTGCACCGTCGTTTTCACATTGTTATTTAGTTTCAAAGACTGGGAGGACCAGGCTAGCAGATTTTTGTAGCTATTGTTGCTGTTTCCCACCGTAAGGACATACAGACGATAGGTCTCATTGGAATTTAACAGATCCCCGTTCACGTCACGGGTCTGTGCATTAAGCGTCAATCTTGGATCAGTGCCATTTGGAGTAACGGATGTATAATTCGCAGCAGGCACAGCCGTTGCCGCAGACTCATTGAAGCTATTCACATCACGGGTTTTTACAAGCATAATACGATATGCGGATACGGCTTTCTCGGACGTTGGACGCGTGAAGCTTACGGTCAGATCACGACCATCCCCATTACTTCCGGATACAGAACCATAAATGTTCCATGCTGCATATTTCGTCTCATCCACAGGAGGTGTAGACGTTGTTTTAATATCTACCCGCTGATTACGAGAGTTCCAGAATACTTTTTCTCCAAATGCTTCACTCACAAAACGAATGGGAACCATCGTATTTCCTTTGATTGTATTCGCAGGTACATCCAATGAGATCGCTTCTCCGTTGATGTATGCTGTTTTGGAGCCCAGCTTCAGGATCACTTCCTGATCTTCCCGGCTTGCTGTAATCGTTTTGGTTTTATTCGTATACTTTACTGTGGCATCCAAGCCTTCAAAAATGGAGCGCAACGGAACCAGTACACGTCCACCTTTCATGACAGGGGCTTGTGCTGACGACAGCTCCGCACCGTTAATATATATGCTGATTCTTGCAGCTGCACCCATCACTGACGTGGGTAGTGCAGACATCAACATGGCTGATACGGCCAGTGCTGACATTACCTTTTTCACTTGACGTCCTCCCGCTTTCCTCATATCCAATATCCCCATTCTCTTCATTATTTAAGTTAATTGTATTCGTTTCTGAATTTCATTAATTCCTGTAATTTCCTGTGCACATCTAAGACGTATGAATAGGCGTAAAAGTTTCCAATCCCACAAAAAATATTTTCGCAGAAATCCCCTTCCATCATCTACCTTTGAAAGGTTAAAAATAACAGAATATTTTGTCATTATTCCGAAACAACATTCTTCCCAAATTCGTTTAATCTATAGTGAATAACAACCTATTATCTCTAAAACTACGGGAGGTCTACACGGATGACATCATCATATTTATCTGGCCAGCATAAAGGGCTACGTTTCTTCATAACTGTTGTTACCCTTACTGCAATCATTACAGCAACTGCGGTGACACCTGGAATTGCAGCTGCAGCTCCCTCAGGCCCGGATGCCAAAGTAACCACCAGCAGTTCAACCGCCATATATAAAACATTCCAATCCATGCTCCAAAAAAAGAACGGCTTGCCCGCCGCTGACACCTATCTGGAATCCAATATCAAAAAGGTAACAACGCATCACGCTACCCTGATGGTTTTGCAGTTGGAGAATGCACGCCTGAAGACTTTAACTTCGATGACGGACCGTTTGCTCGTTCCCAACGTTCAGGACAAGATGCTCAAGGCATATCAAGCGAACGACAGCTTCACTAAACTCATGAAGCGTACCCAGGACTCCGATCTGCGTGCACTGCTAAAAGAAGCCCGTGACAGCGGCTATCGTCTCGTCATGCTCGAAGGCTCCCTCTATCCCATTATGAATTATGCGGCACTCGTGAAATATACCTCTGATATTACTGAGGATATCTCAAGCTACATCTTCATCATGATGAGGGAAACGAAAAACTTGCCTGCGGATGACGGAGCTCTGATCATTGGCTATCAGGAAATTCTCGATCGAGCACGCAGCCAGGAAAGCTTCCTGGAGCTGCATCCGAAATCGAATCGGGCTAAACAGATGCAGGATCTGTTGAACAGTTATACCCTGTATACCTTTTATGGGCTGAACAATACACCGCTGTTTGATTATGAAACGAACAAAATGGTTGCCAATGCCCAAAGAGGATACAATGGTGTGTTACAGCGTCTTGCATCCGTGGATAGTGAATTCCTAACCAAGCTGGGTGCCTTTATGGATGTTGTTAAAGAAGCAAAGTATGAGAAAACAGCAGCAGTGGAGAAATGGCTTGAACAGAATGTTCCGACCGGAGATAATGCCAATTCATAATTGATTTATGGTGTTAATCATCTAAATAACTCAAAGAAACCGACACAGGATTCGCTCCCATGTCGGTTTTCTTTTGATTCTACCGTTGTATTTGTAACTCCTATACCCGGCTAACTCAAATTCAAGAACTACAGAATTGGTTTGACCATATGGTTATACTCATGTCCAGCAATTACAATCACATCATCTTTGATGTACCCTTGCCGTTCGTATAACATCAAGGCCCGTCCATTGTCACGTTCAACAATGAGGGACACCTGCGAGTGTCCAAGTTCTCGACCACGCTGCTCAAAAGCAGCCATCAATGCCTTGCCGATGCCCTGCCCCTGATATGCTTCGCTTACCGATAGAGTATCCAGATAATACTCCCCGGGACGGGTTTCTTTGACCAACGTATATTTCTCATCTGTGCTCCGACCAGGCCGATCCAGAATCGGCTGATCCAGAATGTCTGCTTCTCCGCCATCATAGGCTACCAGAATTCCAGCAACTTGCTTATCCTGCTCCATTACCGTTATATTACGATAGCTGATCCGATTGTCTTCACGCACGTAAAATTGCTGCAAAATCCCCATCGCTTTCTCATGATCTTCTTCACCAGCCAGAGCGTATGCAATATCACCGATCGCCTGATAAAGTAAAGGAATGACCTGTGCTGCATCTTCTTTGCGAGCAGGTCTCAACAGAGGCTGCGCCTCACTACGGTCCGACTTCACATGGGAGTGATTCATCAGATTAACATGTTGAACAGATTGAGATTTTTGTTCAGCTCCGTATACGCGAGGCCTTTACGATTCATTCGTTCAATCAGCGGCTGGTAATCTTCCTTGTACATCAACTCAATGCCCACCAGGGCAGGCCCATTTTCCTTATCATGCTTCTTCGTGTATTCAAAACGGGCAATGTCGTCATTCGGTCCCAATACTTCCTCGAGAAACTCACGCAAAGCTCCTGCACGCTGTGGGAAATTGACCATGAAATAATATTTCAGACCTTCGTAGATCAAGGAACGCTCCTTAATTTCCTGCATCCGGTCGATATCGTTGTTCCCGCCGCTGATTACACAAACAACGGTCTTACCCGCAATTTGCTCGCGATACTGCTCCAGCGCAGCAACCGCCAGGGAACCGGCAGGCTCTACCACAATGGCATTTTCATTATACAGCTCCAAAATGGTGGTACAGGCTTTACCTTCAGGAACCTTCACAATGTCGTCCAGCGTGCCACTACAGATATCAAAGGTCAGGTCACCCACGCGTTTTACCGCAGCACCATCCACGAATTTATCGATATCATCCAGCGTGACCACCTGTTTGCGGAACATGGCTTCACTCATGGAAGCTGCGCCAAGTGGCTCTACACCAATGATACGCGTTTCCGGACTGACCGTCTTCATATAAGTTCCGACTCCAGCAGCGAGACCGCCGCCACCGATCGTAACAAACATATAGTCCGCGTTCTCATCCAGGCTCTCCATGATTTCCATCGCCACCGTACCATTGCCTGCAATAATCTTGGGTTGGTCGAATGGATGGATAAACGTCATGCCTTGTTCATTACAGGTACGAATTGCTTCTTCATAAGCATCGTCATACGTATCGCCTGTGAGCACAACTTCAACATTATTTCCACCAAACCGACGTACCTGTTTCACTTTTTGGTTAGGCGTCGTGCTCGGCATAAAGATTTTGCCGTGGATGCCCAAAGCATTACAGGAAAAAGCAACGCCTTGTGCATGGTTTCCTGCGCTCGCACAGACAATGCCTTTCTCCATCTCTGCTGGAGTCAGACTACGAATCATGTTGTATGCACCACGTATTTTGAACGAACGTACCACTTGCAAGTCTTCCCGTTTGAGGTATACATTACAGTTATATTTGGCCGACAATACAGCGTCCCGCTGCAGCGGTGTTCTTACAATGACTTCACGCAGCACATGATGTGCGCGCACGATATCTTCCATGCCAACACTGGCACGGCCGGGATTTGTAGTTCCCGTTGGTTCTTGTTCCACTGGTTTCATCTCTTCTCCACACTCCGCTTATCTTGGTTGGCAATGCAAGCATTGCTTTTTCTTTTATTGTATCACTTTTGTTCTTTCCTTGCGCCAGTTCATCTTCCCCGCTTGATTACACGCTTAGTCATCACAAACCGATCTAATTGAAAATGATTATCAATTACTTGATTATAAATTATTCCACCCTTTAGGACAAGGCGTATTAAACGTTGGCAATGTAATGTAGCCTTATTAATCATCTTCCAGATCAACATCTCGGCCCGAGAAGCACATCAGTAAAAATGCCAAAAAAGGGTGTCCCCGTCATTTTCATGACTATGGGACACCCCTTTTAAAGAAGTATTTAGAGCCTCCAGGGAGATTTATCCCTGAGTTTTAAACCATGCCGCCGCAGCTTCCGCCTCGGTACGGGTCAGCTGATGGCCCTGACGCTCCCAGTGCATGTGCACGGCTGCGCCTGCTCCACTCAGAAGTGAAGCGAGTTCTTCTGTCTCACGTTTCGGCACAATCGGATCGTTCTCTCCAGCGCCGATAAATACAGGCAGACCTTTCAGGTCTGGCATTTCGAGACCGCGCAGGGGTACCATCGGATGGTGCAGAATCGCCCCTTTGAATACGTCAGCTTGATGGAAGATCAGACTCGCGGCGATGTTAGCACCGTTGGAATAGCCCAGGGCATAGACATTCGCACGATCAAAACCATACTCCACAGCTGCTGCATCCACAAAAGAACCTAATTCCGCTGTCCGTGCAACGAGATCCTCTTCGTCAAACACCCCTTCCGCCAGACGGCGGAAGAATCGGGGCATCCCGTTCTCGGAGACGTTACCACGTACCCCCAGAATACCTGCTCCTGGTGCAATCATCTCGGCCAGACCTACCAGATCATTCTCCGTTCCACCTGTCCCATGCAGCAACAAAATTGTAGGGGCATCCGGCTGAGAACCTGCTTTATAAATATGTTTCATTGTATTGGTAGTAGTCATGATTTGGACTCTCCTTTCCATTCACGTACTTGAATAGGTGGCAACATCTGTTCAATCTGCTCACGCTGTGGTTCATACCATTCAGGCAGCATCAGTTTCTGTCCCATGCTCTCCTGTGGTTCATCCCGTGCAAATCCCGGAGGATCCGTAGCCAGTTCAAACAGTATACCTCCCGGTTCCCGGAAATACACAGCGTTGAAGTACTGGCGGTCAATGACCGGTGTTGGATGGTATCCGGCTTTTTGAAGATCCTGCTGCATTTGTTCATGCTCAACATAGTCTTTCGCACGCCATGCAATATGGTGAACCGTACCTGCTCCGCCAATGCCCCGCTGGATTCCAGTCGATTGAATGTCGATCAGTTGACCGATGTCACCAGTCGCCTGCAAGCGAATGATTCCATCCTCTTCTCCAACCTGCTCCAGACCAAGCATCGTTGTCAGTACATCCATTGTTTTGTCGGGTACATGGCTGAATAATACAGCTCCACCAAAACCTTTGATCGCATGTTCAGACGGTACACCATTGAATGCCCACTGACTTGGCTGACCTCCTTCGCGCTCGACCAATTCGAGCAACAGACCGCCTTTATCGAAGAAGCGAATGTACTGCTCGCCAAATCGTGTTTTATTTTCAAACGGGATATTGAAGGAAGTCAGACGTTCTTTCCAGAATGACAGGCTGCCCATTGGAATCGCATATACGGTTACGCCGGTCTGTCCTGAGCCGATGACACCTCTTCTTGCATTTTGCTGTGGGAAGAACGTGATAATGGTGCCCGGTGCCCCATCCTCATTGCCATAATACAGATGGTACACATCCGGTGCATCGAAATTAATTGTTTTTTTCACCAGTCTCAGTGCCAATACACCTGCGTAAAAATCAACATTTTTCTGTGCGTCATCTACAAAAGCCGTAACGTGATGGATTCCTGAAGTTCTGAACATAATCTCCACTCCCTTAGTTTTAATTGTATCATTGTTATATTTAGCAGTTTGTTATGCATTGCCTTTTTGTTATTTATCTTTAAATTAAGATTCTTTAAATTTATATTAATCTATCTGCCGACATTATGCAAGCTTTTGTTTTAAAATTAAGACATTGTTACTCTTTTAACTTGCTTAACCATGGCTTGGGCTATTTTCAGGAACAAAAAACAGGTTCCCGATCACTCGGAAACCCGTCTTTCTTTGTACCTTATTTGGACGCTTTCTAGGTTAATTTCAATCGCTTTGGCGGTTGAACCAGATCTTTGCCATCATACTCATCCTTGATATCTCCAACAATTTCTTCAAGGATATCCTCCATTGTAACCAGGCCAACCGTAGCTCCCTCCGCATTATGAACCGTTGCGATATGGGAACGACTTTGCTGCATCTGGATCAAGACATCCTTTATTGGAGATAACTCCGAAAATCTCAACATGTCATGTACAAACGTATCCATGTTGAATGCACGGCCTGCGGCAACACTTGTCAGCATCTCTTTTGTATGAATAAATCCAACGAAGTGATCCTGATTTCCTTTTTCGATCACAGGGAAGCGTGTATACTCATGCTGCTTTAAAACCTCAATCATACGATTCAGCGGCATTTCTTTGTCCAGCGTCACAATTTTTTCTTTGCGGATCATAATCTCCTGAAGCAGACGCTCATCAAAAGCAAAAATGTTCTTCAGATAGTCAAGCTCCGTCTGATTGATCTCCCCGCTCTCATAACTCTGCGCCATGATCAGCTTCAATTCCTCTTCAGAGTGAACCGTATCGTGACCGGCAGGCTTTATACCGAATATGCCAAGCAATAGACGGGCAGCCCCATTCAGCGCGTAGATGAACGGATTCATGATTTTGCCAAACCAGTACAGCGGTGGTGCCAGCATAAGCGTCATCTTCTCGGCAAACTGAATCGCCAATGTTTTTGGTGCCAATTCACCAATTACGACATGCAGGAACGTGATGATCGCGAGGGCAATTCCGTAAGAGAGTACTGTAGACAAGGCTGCTGGCACTTCCAGTCGCTCAAACAGTGGATGCAGCATTTTCTCAACGGTAGGTTCACCCAATGCACCCAATACGAGAGCCGTGATTGTGATACCCAATTGACAAGCAGATAGATAATAATCCAGATTGTGAGCCACTTTTTTGGCCAACACCGCTTTTTTGTTCCCTTCCAGGATCAGCTGATCGATTCGGGACATCCGTACTTTCAGAATTGCAAATTCCGCTCCAACGAAAAAGGCGGTCAGGCCTATAAATACGGCTACTAAAAATAAGTTCAAGGCTATTATTCCGTCCAATGATTTCCCTCAGGTTGAGGGATTCACCTCCAATAAAATTTAAAATAAGGTTGCACGAGTGACGTTGCCAAATAAATCCTGAGAACAGTAGCCAATTGTGTAGTCAAACCAAGATTACAGCCCTGATCGAACCAAAATCACGCCAGGTCACTGGCTGTTTCCTCAACCTCAGCACCGTTTACACGTTCAAGCAGTACCTGCTTAATGTGAAAATTCTCTGCGTCCACAACGGTCCAGACGTAATCACCGTGTTCTACCGTATCTCCTTTTTCCACACCGACACCCTTCTGGAATTGAATCCATCCGGCCACGGTATCCATCTCTTCATTGCCTTCAAAAACAAGCCCAAACTGCCGCTCCAGCTCATCCAGAAGCACCCGGCCGTTAATGAGATACTGGTTCTCTCCAGTCTCCTGAATGTCAGCAACTTCATCGGCATCGAACTCATCCCGAATTTCACCCACGAGTTCTTCCAAAATATCTTCCATCGTCAGAATACCTGCTGTACCGCCATATTCATCCACAACAACAGCCATATGGACTCGCTCTTGCTGCATCTTGATCATGGCATCCTGGATACGTGTAACTTCGGATACGAACGGAATCTCGCGCACGAATTCGCTCAGTTGATGTGCCCGGGTAGCAACCATGTCCGGCAAAATCTTTTTCACATTCACCACACCGACAATACGGTCCTTGTCTCCATCCTCGATGACGGGATAACGTGAATAATTATGTTCATCCAGTATCGGAATAATATCGTCATAGGTCATATTCTGATTCAGTGTCACAAGCTCCGTCCTCGGAACCATGATATCTTTGGCATCCCGTTCATCGAATACAAATACATTTTCCAGATACGAAAGCTTGGTCTTGTTGTCCTCGTCCCCTTCGTAACTCTGGTTCATGATGATCTTGATCTCATCCTCCGAGTAGGCTTGATCATGCCCGGCAGGTTTAACGCCGAATCCCCGCAGAAGGACACGTGACGCTCCATTCAGCGCCCAGATGAACGGATACATGATTTTTCCGAACCAGTACAGTGACGGCGAGAGCAACAGCGTCAATTTTTCCGAAAATTGAATTGCCATCGTTTTGGGAGCCATCTCACCAACAACAACGTGCAGGAACGTGACGAGTATAAACGCGATCGCATACGATGCAACAGACGAGATGGAAGCAGATACGTTAAGGTAATCAAATACAGGATACAGTAGCCTTTCAACCGTTGGTTTACCGAGCGCTCCCAATCCAAGGGCAGTGACGGTAATACCAAGTTGACAGGCTGACAGATAGTAATCCAGATCCGACACTACTTTTTTCGCCAAAACAGCCTTCTTATTGCCTTCCGCAACAAGCTGATCTATTCGTGACGTACGAATCTTGACCACAGCGAATTCGGATGCAACGAAAAATGCGGTCAACGCAATCAAAATAATGAGTAATACAATATTCAATATGGTAATTATGTCCAATGATTTCCCCGCTTCTCAGGGATTCACCTCCAGAGATAGTTACAGCGTGAGTCGTTAACTTGGTTAACCATTCAACCGCTGATTTTCGTTCAAACACGGCGTATGCCTTATATAAAATCGATCTGATCTTAACGTTTGTATAAGTTGTACTCTGACCTTGTAAAATTGCAAAACAGGAATTCAGGATGAAGTCAATCAACTTAGAAACTACTTCACTAAAAACAGGGTTGCCCCTCATGCTGTCATGGTTTCCCGATTTACTCCACCAAAATTCTCCATTTGGACAGTTTACAATATCGCCTTCCCAATAGATATCCACCTCCCCTCTTGTTCATCCCTGTTTCAGAAAAGTATAACATGATCTGCGCCAAACCATCCAGTTGCACGTTATGGTTTGGAATATGGATTCTAAAACGTGTTCACAAAATAAACTTTTATGTACGTGGTCTTGCTTTGTATCGTGCCTACAGTTAATTCATGTGATATTGTTCACATGTATAGTATAGACCCGTTTATAGAAAAACTACCCCTTACTTTAGTGGATTAAACCTGCTCAGGACCTTTAATTTACACCAATTCACTTTGTCGTATCCAGACTAAGATCAGTCCAGCAGTACATACCATAATCATATATACGTTGAAAAGGGCCCGCAGGATGCAAACACCTTTTTCGGTGTACATCTGCACGGACCCTCCTGTGTTACGTTATTTAATTCGAATGGGTTAAACCAAAGCTTTGGCAGCGATGTCAGAACGCTGATGTTTCCCGTCAAAACGGATTCGTTCCGCTTGCGCATAAGCTTTGTCTCTGGCTTCAGCAATATCAGAGCCAAGACCCACAACGCCCAGAATCCGCCCACCATTGGTGACCCATTCTCCAGCTTCATTGCGTGCCGTTCCAGCATGGAATACTACGGCTTCATCAACTTGATCCAGTCCCTCAATGGCTGCTCCCTTTGTATAAGGACCAGGATATCCCCCAGAAGCAAGCACTACACATACAGCGGCTTCGTCGCTCCACTCAATCTCAATATCAGCCAATTTCCCGTGCACGGTTGCCCAGAAAATATCGAGCAGATCACTCTTCAAACGCGGCAACACAACCTGTGTCTCGGGATCACCGAAACGTGCATTGAACTCAATCGTTTTGGGTCTGCCATCGGGAGAGATCATCAGTCCGGCAAACAACACGCCTTGGAACGGACGCCCTTCGGACACCATCGCCTTGGCTGTGGGTTTGATGATCGTCTCCACAGCTTCTTCAATGATCGAAGCCGGGATATGAGGCAATGGTGAGTACGTACCCATGCCACCTGTGTTTGGCCCCTGATCGTTATCGAATACCGGTTTATGATCCTGTGCAGCCGCCATGGGACGAACGGTCTCCCCATCGACAAAAGCCAAAATCGACATTTCCTGACCTGCCAGGAATTCTTCGATGATGACCTTGGCTCCTGCTTCCCCAAATACCTTGTCCACCATAATGCTGCGGAGTGCCTGATCAGCCTCTTCACGGGAATAAGCTACCGTCACACCTTTACCCGCTGCCAGCCCATCGGCCTTGATGACAACCGGAATAGCTTGTTCATTCAGGTATGCTTGAGCTTGTTCGTAGTTATCGAATTTTTCATAGGCCGCAGTCGGAATATTGTATTTGTGCAGCAGATCTTTCATAAACGTTTTGCTGCCCTCAATCTCTGCTGCATTACGGCGTGGTCCAAATACCGGTATGCCTGTCTTGTCAAAAGCATCCACAATGCCATCTGCAAGCGGATCATCTGGGCCAATAACAACCAGACCCACGTTAAGCTCCACGGCAAGTTCCGTCAGTTTATCGAATTCATTAACCGCAATCGGATGACACTCGGCGAGCTGTGCAATTCCTGCATTTCCCGGAGCACAATGAATCTTGCCAGCCTTCGGGCTTTTCGCCAGTGCCCATATAATTGCATGTTCCCGGCCGCCGCCGCCTACTACGAGAATATCCATTAGCGTTGTTCCCCTCCATGAATTAAGAATATATTCCGTTCTCTTGGCCAATAAACTGAAAAAGAGGGGTGTCCATATAAGTCATGAGCATGACGGAGGACACCCCTTACCAACGCATACCAGTCTAACGAATCGAGCGCATTCTATTCACACCAATTTTTTTATATAGTGGTTGATTAGTGTTTGAAGTGACGAACGCCAGTGAAAACCATAGCAATGCCGTATTCATTCGCTACTTTGATGGATTCTTCATCCTTGATGGAGCCACCTGGTTGAATAACAGCCGTAACTCCAGCTTTCGCTGCGAGTTCCAGTGTGTCGCCCATTGGGAAGAACGCATCGGATGCCAGAATGGCTCCTTTGGCTTGATCCCCTGCTTGTTCAATAGCAATTTTGGCTGCGCCGACACGATTCATTTGCCCAGCCCCTACACCTACAGTCATGTCGTTTGCTGCGAGCACGATCGCATTGGATTTCACATGCTTAACCACTTTCCAGCCAAACAACAGCTGTTTCAATTCTTCTTCGGATGGTGCACGATCTGTAACAACTTTCAACTCGCTCGCTTCGATGGAATGCACATCGCTTTGTTGCACGATCATGCCTCCGTCGATGGAAGTGACTACGAATTGGCTCTCCCGATTGCGGGCAGCGTTCAGTTCACCCGTTTTGAGCAAACGAATGTTTTTCTTTTTGGTCAGGATATCGAGTGCTTCTTGTGTAAAGTCAGGTGCCAGCACGATTTCCAGGAAGATTTCACTCAGTTTGGCTGCTGTATCGCTGTCGATAATGCGGTTCGCTGCCACGATTCCGCCAAAGATGGAAGTTGGATCTGCCGCATAGGCTTTACCATAAGCTTCATAGATGCTTTCGCCAATACCTACGCCGCAAGGATTCATATGTTTAACCGCCACAACTGCCGGTTCTTCAAATTCTTTAACGATCTGCAAGGCTGCGTTTGCATCGTTGATATTATTGTAGGACAATTCTTTGCCGTGTAACTGCTCGGCTGTTGTCAACGTATCTTGGGCTGCCAGCGGTTTGCGGTAGAATGCCGCCTGCTGGTGCGGATTTTCGCCGTAGCGCAAATCTTGAAGTTTCTCGTAAGTAACCGTCAGTCGCTCTGGCAGCGGGTCACCGTTCAGGTTGGAGAGATAATCGGAAATAACTGCATCGTAAGCCGCTGTATGGCGGAACACTTTTGCTGCAAGCCGTTTGCGTGTTTCGAGTGTGGTGTCCCCATTGCTGCGAACTTCTTCAAGCACCTTGCCATAATCTGCGGTGTCTACAACGACACTAACATAAGCATGGTTTTTAGCAGCAGAACGAAGCATAGTTGGACCACCGATATCGATGTTTTCAATCGCATCTTCATACGTTACGTCCGGCTTGGCGATGGTGTCCTGAAATGGATACAGGTTCACAACAACGAGGTCAATATAACCCAGCCCGTTCTCTTCCATTTGGCGTTTGTGCTCTTCGCTGTCACGAACAGCCAGCAAGCCACCATGAACTGCCGGATGCAATGTTTTGACACGTCCGTCCATAATCTCCGGAAATCCGGTCACATCTGAAATTCCGATGACAGGCACGCCTTCCTTCGACAAGAGGCTGCTTGTACCTCCTGTCGAAATAATCTCCACACCCATTTGCGACAGCTCGCGGCAAAAGTCCACGATACCTGTTTTATCCCATACGCTGACCAGCGCTCTTTTGATACTCACAATATGCTCCTCCTTTAATGTCCCATGGCTTCGCGTTTCATGGCGAAACACAACCGATTTATTTCCCGAGAAATATCACAAAATGCGTACCAATTTTCGACTTCTGTTATACAGTTGATAAATGGATTTTCACACTAAAACACTACGAGTCCAGAATAATCTTTCGATCGCTGTTATTCCTAGATTTTTTTGAACAATTTCTCAATGGTAAAAATCCAGTAATAAGCCTATGCTTCCGAAGTAGCTTTCTTTCAGAAAGCTTTTAGGCGAGCGCTTTGCTTCTCCAGCTTATTTCTGTCCTCTCCGTTAATGTGTGAAACAGTTTAAAACTATATCAAACCGGTTTGTTAACAGTAACATGACGTCCGTCTAATTGAACCAGACCTTGAGCGAACCAGGAAACAACCTCAGGGTATAACTGCTGTTCGGCTGCATGGATGGAACGGCTGATTGACTCAGGCGTATCCTCTGGCAGAATGGGAACCGGATGCTGGGCAATAATCGGGCCGGTATCCATACCTCCGTCTACGAAATGCACAGTCACGCCCGTCACTTTCACACCATAGTCAAGTGCCTGTCCAATCGCATCCTTGCCTGCAAATGCCGGTAGCAAGGACGGATGAATGTTAATCAACCGCCCTGCATAACGATCCACCACAACAGAAGTCAGCAATCTCATATATCCTGCAAGAACAACCAAGTCGATTTTTTTGGATTCAAGCACTTCCACGATCTCTGCCTCATAGGCTTCACGGGAAGCATAATTTTTCGGAGTAAACAGATGACAATCTACGCCTGCATCCTGTGCCCGCTGCACAACACGTGCAGACGGTTTATCACATACGAGCAGATCTACGGATGCATTCAGCCCACCGTTCCGTACTGCATCGACCAATGACTGAAAGTTAGTCCCTTCACCCGAGGCAAATACAGCTATGCGGTAGTTCGCCATTAAACATCCGCTCCCGTGAAGGTTACTCGCGCATCTCCTTCAGTAACACGGCCAATGATGTACGCTTCTTCACCAGATGATTTCAGCTGTTGCAGAGCTTCCGCTGCATCTGCTTCATTAACCACCAGGACAAGTCCAACTCCCATGTTAAATGTGGTGAACATGTCACGATTGGAAACAGATCCTTTTTGCTGCAGCAAGTTGAAGATCGGCAGGATCGGCCAAGAGCCGTAATCAATATCTACATTTACGTTGCTTGGCAACATGCGCGGAATATTCTCGATGAAGCCGCCACCTGTAATGTGAGCCATACCTTTTACTTTTACCTTTTCAAGGAGGGACAGAAGTGGTTTCACATAGATTTTCGTTGGTTCCAGCAGGGCATCACCCAATTTGCCGCCCAGTTCCGCTATGTCAGTGTGGAGATCCAGTCCCGCTTCTTCAAGCAGCAGTCGGCGTACCAACGAGAACCCGTTACTATGCACACCGCTGGAAGCCAGCCCAATTACAGTATCACCAGGAGCAATGGTTGTACCGTTGATGATCTTGGCTTTGTCCACAATTCCTACGGTAAATCCGGCAATGTCGTACTCCCCTTCGCTGTACATGCCCGGCATTTCAGCCGTTTCACCGCCGATCAATGCACAGCCGGATTGATGACAGCCTTCCGCGATACCCGCAACGATCGCTTCGATCTTCTCAGGGATGACTTTGTCACAAGCAAGGTAGTCCAGGAAAAAGAGTGGCTCTGCTCCCTGTACAACAATGTCGTTCACACACATGGCTACCGCGTCGATGCCGATCGTGTCATGACGATCCATGGCAAACGCGATTTTCAGCTTGGTTCCTACGCCGTCTGTACCGGATACGAGTACCGGCTCATCATATTTATCTTTGTTCAAACCGAACAGGGCGCCAAAGCCCCCCAGATCTGTCATCACTTCCGGACGGAAGGTACGCTTAACGTGTTTTTTCATCCGTTCAACCGCTTCATTGCCTGCCGCGATATCAACCCCGGCCTTTTTATATGCTTCTGACAAGTGGAATCAGCTCCTTTTTTTCGCCCCTCCTAAATCCTCCCGCCCGGGAGGACCCCATAGGACCTTGGCAGGCCCTCTGGACACCCGCCAAACAAGCGGTGCAGGGGTGGCTGGTATGATCTTGCTATGGTTGATTCGTGCGTGTGCTCGCTGGATTGTTCGCCGATTCCGTTGGCCACAGGCCATCGGTCAGCGCGAACCCCGCTCGGCTGCGTTGCGGGCAAGCCCGCGGAGGCAGCTGCTTCGCTCGGCTGCCCCTGCCCCTGTTGCTCCGCAAGGCGGGGCTTAAGGGCTTGGGCTATGCCCAGGGGCAGCTGCTTCGCTCGGCTGCCCTTGCCCCTGTTGCTCCGCAAGGCGGGGCTTAAGGGCTTGGGCTATGCCCAGGGGCAGCTGCTTCGCTCGGCTGCCCTTGCCCCTGTTGCTCCGCAAGGCGGGGCTTAAGGGCTTGGGCTATGCCCAGGGGCAGCTGCTTCGCTCGGCTGCCCTTGCCCCTGTTGCTCCGCAAGGCGGGGCTAAGGGCGTTCGGGCTGCGCCCGGCGGCAGCTGCTTCGCTCGGCTGCCCCTGCCCCTGTTGCTCCGCAAGGCGGGGCTTAAGGGCTTGGGCTGCGCCCAGGGGCAGCTGCTTCGCTCGGCTGCCCTTGCCCCTGTTGCTCCGCAAGGCGGGGCTTAAGGGCTTGGGCTATGCCCAGGGGCAGCTGCTTCGCTCGGCTGCCCTTGCCCCTGTTGCTCCGCAAGGCGGGGCATTACAACTAGCAGCTACAGCCGAATTTCTCTTCGCCGTCGAAGTCGAGCCGGGTTGGGTAATCATGATCAAAACATGCAAGGCAGAGCCCGCCTTTATAGTCATCCTGATTATCTCCCTGAATCGATGCAATTAGCCCATCGGGACTGAGGAACTCCAGGGAGTCCGCGTTGATCTCACGGCAGATCTCTTCCACCGACAATGATGATGCGATCAATTCGCGGCTGTCAGGCGTATCAATACCGTAGAAACACGGGTTTTTGAACGGTGGTGATGTAATACGAACATGGACCTCGGTTGCTCCTGCATCACGCAGCATGTTCACGATCCGGCGGGACGTTGTTCCCCGTACGATGGAGTCGTCAATCATGACCACACGTTTGCCTTCCACCACACGACGCACGGCACTCAGCTTCATCTTCACACCCTGCTCTCGCAGTTCCTGGCTTGGCTGGATAAACGTACGTCCGGTGTATTTGTTTTTGATCATACCCATCTCATACGGGATTCCCGTTTGCTCAGCGTATCCGATTGCCGCGGAAATACTCGAATCCGGTACACCAGTTACCAAATCGGCATCCACAAAGGACTCAATCGCCATCCGGCTACCCATCCGTTTACGGGCAGCGTGCTGATTGACACCGTTCATGTCGCTGTCCGGACGAGCAAAATAGATATACTCCATCGCGCACAACGCCTTGCGGTGTTTATGATGATCGAAACGGTCTTCGTGAAGACCATCCGCATCCAAGATCAGGAGTTCACCCGGTTCAATATCACGAATCAGTTCTGCACCAATTGTTTCCAGGGCACATGTCTCGGATGCGAATAAATACGCATCTCCCAATTTGCCCATCGTCAACGGTCGCAGACCGTGGGGATCAGAAGCAACCAGCAGCTTGTCGTTGGTCATGATCAGAAAGGCATAACCACCCACAATACGCTGGAATGCATCCTTTGCCGCTTCCACCAATCCCTTGGATGATCTCGCGATCAGATGGGCAATAACCTCAGTATCACTCGTCGTCTGGAAAATGGACCCGCTCTGCTCCAGCTCACGCCGGATCGTTGGTGCATTGACGATGTTGCCGTTGGTTGCTACAGCCAGATCACCATCACGATACTTGAATACCAATGGCTGTGCGTTCGTCAGCTTACTGTCACCACTGGTCGAATAGCGAACGTGTCCGATGGAGATATCCCCGGTCAACGTCTGCATCAGGTCTTTGGTGAACACTTCTTTCACCAGTCCCATACCGCGGTGATAGTTAAACTGCGTACCGTCACTCACACACATGCCTGCACTTTCTTCCCCGCGATGCTGCAGCGCATGCAGACCATAATAGGAAAGAGAAGCCGCGTCAGGGTGACGATACACCCCAAACACGCCGCATTCTTCCTTCAATTTGTCGAGTCCTTCTTTGCCGGACCCTTCGTTATAATAATCACCTGTCCACAATGGTCCTGTCATCAGTTCATGAGACATGGAATCGCATCCTCCCAGACCTGAGTTAAACCTCCTACAGGTTCGTTCACGGCTGATGTTCCGTTCAATTCAATCGTCAGGTTACTTCCTTCTACACGTCCAATTACAGCTACAGGTACACCACGCTCACGTACAAATGCTTCGAGCTTGCCCGCTTGCTCCGGCGAAGCGGACAACAAAATACGGGATTGGCTCTCACTGAACAATGCATGGTCTGCACGCAATGCCGTCTCCACATTCACTTGTGCACCCACGTTACCGCTGATGCAGGACTCTGCTAATGCAACAGCCAGACCGCCTTCAGACAAGTCATGCGCAGAGCGAACGAGACCGGATTGGATGGCTTCCAGCACGGTGCTGAGCAATGCTTTTTCCGTTTGCAAATTCAGTTCTGGCGGACGGCCTTCTGTTTGACCATGAACGGCGTATTGCAGCTCGCTGCCGCCCAGCTCGGCTTTGGTTTCACCGAGGAGGATGATGACATCACCTTCGGATTTGAATGCTTGTGTCGTGATATGATCCGTGTCATGAACGAGACCTACCATACCGACGACTGGCGTTGGATAGATGGAGCCTTTGGCGTTTTCGTTATACAAACTCACGTTACCACCGATAACCGGCGTATCCAGCACGCGGCAAGCTTCTGCCATACCGTCTACTGCTTTTTCCATCTGCCAGAAAATATCCGGCTTCTCCGGGTTACCGAAGTTCAGGTTGTCCGTAATCGCGAGTGGCTCTGCACCGGAACATACAATGTTACGGGCAGCTTCACTGACAGCAATCCGTCCGCCTACTTCTGGATCAAGATACACATATCGTCCATTACAGTCTGTTGTCATTGCCAGACCCTTACGTGTTCCACGAATCGTTACAACCGCTGCATCCGAACCTGGACGAACCGCAGTACTTGTACGCACCATGTAATCGTATTGATCATAAACCCATTTTTTACTCGCTACTGTTGGTGAAGCCAGCACTTGTTTCAGCGCTCCGCCGAGATCCGACACTTCGTCGTAACGAAGCGTGTCGATGGAAGCACTTTGCTCGTAGTAGGCAGGTACAGAAGAAGGTTTGTCATACACAGGGCACTCGTCAACCAGTGCTGTTACCGGCATGTCTCCAACCACTTCGCCGTGGTGGATCAATTTCAGACGACCGTCATCCGTTACTTTACCGACTTTGGCACAGATAACGCCCCAACGTTCAAAGATCTCCATCGCCTGCGCTTCATCCTTCGGCTCAACAACGAACAGCATACGTTCCTGAGACTCGGATAGCATCATTTCATAAGGTGTCATGCCTTCTTCTCGCTGTGGTACCTGATCCAAATACAATTCCAGACCGTTACCCGCTTTACTTGCCATCTCTGCACTCGAACATGTCAGACCCGCTGCACCCATATCCTGAATTCCGAGCACGATTCCCGTATCGATCAATTCCAGACAAGATTCCATCACCAGTTTCTCCATAAACGGATCACCGACCTGAACCGCTGTCCGTTGGGACTCCGATTCTTCCGTCAGTTCAACCGATGCAAAGGTAGCGCCATGAATACCATCCCGGCCTGTTGGCGGTCCGACATAATACACAGGGTTGCCCACACCTTTTGCTACGCCGCGCTGGATCTTGTCATGATCAATCAGACCCACACACATGGCGTTAACCAGCGGATTGCCTTCGTAGCTCTCATCAAACATCACTTCACCTGCAACGGTAGGAATACCGATACAGTTCCCGTACCCGGCAATACCTGCTACAACATGCTCGAACAAATATTTAACGCGATCGCTCTCCAGCTTGCCAAAACGCAGGGAATTCAGCAACGCCACGGGTCTTGCGCCCATGGAGAAAATATCACGGATAATGCCGCCTACACCTGTTGCCGCACCTTGGTAAGGCTCAACCGCGGAAGGGTGGTTATGGCTTTCAATTTTGAAAACAACCGCCTGATTGTCACCGATATCTACGATACCGGCACCTTCACCCGGTCCCATCAGGACACGCGGCCCACTCGTAGGGAAACGGCGCAGTAACGGCTTGGAGTTTTTGTACGCGCAATGCTCGGACCACATGACACTGAATACACCGATTTCCGTATAGTTCGGCTTGCGCCCCATGAACTCACAGATCAGCTCATACTCGCTGTCAGATACGCCCATTTGTGCGTAAAGTTTATGTTCTGCGACCTGTTCTGCTGTCGGTTCCTTAGCGGATAGCTGCTGCGTCATGCCGATCCCTCCATGCTTTCAAAATAGATGTAAACATACGTTTGCCGTCTTCCGAACCGAGCAGTGAGTCCACCGCGCGCTCTGGATGTGGCATCATGCCGACCACGTTACCACCCTCATTGCAAATCCCCGCGATATCGCCCAGGGAACCATTCGGGTTGCTGCCATACGTAAATACGATCTGGTTGTTCGCTTGCAAACTCGCAAGGGTCTCCTCGTCGCAATAATAGTTGCCTTCACCGTGAGCAATCGGGATGATAATTTCTTCCCCAGGTGCGTAGTCACGCGTAAATGGCGTATCTGCATTTGCCACTTTCAATACCGTATCGTGACAACGGAATTTTAAGGAGGTGTTGCGGATCAATGCACCTGGAAGCAATCCCGCTTCAGTTAGGATCTGGAATCCGTTGCAAATGCCCAAAATATATTTGCCTTGTTCAGCAGCTTTGGCTACCTCGTTCATTACCGGTGCAAAGCGGGAAATCGCTCCGCAGCGCAGATAGTCACCATACGAGAAACCACCCGGAACCAGAATACAATCATAAGCCGAAAGATCTGTAGCCGTGTGCCATACATAATCAACCTCTTGTCCAATTGCATCTTCTACCGCTTTATAACAGTCGATGTCGCAGTTGGAGCCAGGGAACACAAGAACTGCAAATTTCATGAGATTAACCCTCCAATTCGTAGCGGTAATCTTCAACAACGGTGTTGGCCAGCAGCTTCTCACACATGACTTTCAATCGTTTCTCCGCTTCCGCACGATCTGTTGTATCCAGGTTCAGTTCCATGACTTTACCGATCCGTACACTTTCCACTTCATTGAATCCCATGGAATGCAGGGCTCCTTGAACAGCTACGCCTTGCGGGTCGAGTACGCTTTGTTTAATAGTGACATATACGGTTGCTTTGATCATGATCCTTATGTTCCTCCTCAGTAATGAACGGGATAAATGCTTATGCTGTTAAAAAAGTTACTTTGGGAGCTTGCTCCGGGGCGGATTGTTCTTCCGATCGCTGTTGTCCCCAGGTTTTTTGGATTGTTTTGAACCGCTGTGCGGTCAAAACCCGGGGACAAAGGCGAACGCTATTGCTCCTTTAAGAACAATTCCGCCCTCCGCTAGTCCATGCGACGTTTTTTAAAGGCTTAAACCTTTTACGTTGCACGGTAGGTAATGGTCGAGACTGACCATTACGTGAAACCAGTGAATGGTCTTTAAGTTACTTCAGTAATCAATGAATTTAATTCTCGTAATCTTTTCAGGCTTCCCTACCTGTGAAAAGCCACCGCTCTTAATTGCCTCATCCCCCAGTTTGACACTGGCGGAGGGAAAGATTTGAGCTGGAGAAGCGGAGCGTTCGCCTTTGCAACCGGAATGTTTCCTTTTGAAAAAAGGATTCCAATCAAAACATTCCGGGGGCAACAGCGATCGAAAGCCAAACTTTCCCGTAGCTCACTCAAACGTTATTATCTCGTTAAACGGTTATAAATATCGACGTATCTTGCGGTTGTTGCCTCCACAACCTCTTGTGGAAGCGGGTCAGGTTTACTGTTCTTGTCCCAATCGCTCCCGGCCAGATAGGTGCGAACTGGCTCTTTATCCATGCTGTCGATCTCGATGTCGAGTGCGTAATTCTCTTTAGCCCAGAAGCGAGAAGCGTCTGGAGTGAAGATTTCATCGATCAGAATGACTTTGCCATCAACAATACCGAATTCGAATTTGCAGTCTGCGAGAATGATACCGCGCTGATCGCAATAGTCGCGAGCGAATTCATAGAGACGCAGGCTCTTTTCCTGTAACTCAATCGCCAGAGCGTCCCCAACGAGTTCTTTCATGCGATCCATCGGAATGTCTTCGTCGTGACCGACATCGTTTTTGGCTGCTGGAGTGAAAATGGGAACGTCGAGCTTGGCGTTTTTGCGAAGTCCAACAGGCAATTTAATCCCATTCACTTCACCGCTTGTCTCATATTGTCTCCATCCGCCCCCGGTAATGTATCCCCGCACCACACATTCAATATCAATGCGCTCGGCTTTGCGGGTCACCATGATGCGGTCCTTGAGCAGTTCAGGGTCCGTAAGGATATCACCCAATTGGTTCACATCGGTATGCACCACGTGGTTGTCCATCATGTCGCCCGTCAGTTCAAACCAGAAGCTGCTCAGTTTATTAAGCACATTGCCCTTCTCAGGAACGGCTGGGTCCAGCACATAGTCAAACGCCGAAATCCGGTCCGTAACCACGATGAGAAAATGTTCACCCAGATCGTACAGTTCACGTACTTTTCCTTTATATAACAGAGGTGCTTTTACGAGATCAGCTGCAGTGGATAATGCCATGATGCTCACCTTCTTTCAGGAGATGTAAGGCTGTAGACAGAACCGCGATGGTGCACACTCCACTCCGATGACAGAACAATCTTCCGATCGCTGTTATCCCCAGATTTTTCGATCCACTTTTTTAAAGTGAAAATCCGGGGATAAAGGCGAACGCTCTGCTTCTACAGATTTGCTCTGTCCTCTCCGTTCCTTGCCAGTCCATCATTCGGTTCTATAGCCTTATTGAAGTATTAATCGTTCAAGCCGAGTTTTTTAAAGATGGTATCCACATGCTTCAGGTGCCACGATGGGTTGAACGCATCTGCGATTTCCTCTTCGCTCAGTACTTCCGTAATTTCCGGTGTGGATTTCACGATATCCTGGAACTGGCGTTGTTCTTCCCATGCCTGCATCGCACGTGGTTGAACCGTATCGTAAGCCTGCTCGCGGCTGAAACCTTTGTCGATCAGCTTCGTCATGACGCGACCGGAGAATGGTACACCGAAGGTACGCTCCATATTGCGTTTCATATTTTCAGGGAACACGGTCAAGTTCTTCACGATGTTACCAAAACGGTTCAGCATGTAGTTTAACAGCATCGTTGCATCCGGCAGAATAATCCGCTCTACGGAAGAGTGGGAGATATCACGCTCGTGCCACAGTGTCACGTTCTCGTATGCCGATACCATATGTCCGCGAATGACGCGGGATAGACCGGAGATGTTTTCACTGCCGATGGGGTTACGTTTGTGCGGCATTGCAGAAGATCCTTTTTGACCTTTCGCAAATGCTTCTTCCACTTCACGGAATTCACTCTTTTGCAGTGCACGTACTTCTGTAGCGAACTTGTCCAAAGATGTGGCGATCAATGCCAGGGTTGCCATGTATTCGGCATGACGGTCACGCTGCAGCGTCTGGGTCGAGATTGGGGCAGGTTTGGTGCCCAGTTTCTCACAGACAAACTCTTCAACGAATGGATCGATGTTTGCGTATGTGCCGACTGCGCCGGAGATTTTGCCGTATTGTACGTTATCTGCCGCATGACGGAAACGCTCCAGGTTCCGTTTCATTTCTTCATGCCACAATGCCATTTTCAGTCCAAATGTTGTTGGCTCCGCATGAACCCCATGTGTACGTCCCATCATTGGCGTGTGCTGATAAGTCAGCGCTTTTTCACGTAAAATTTCAATAAAGTTCACAATATCGCGTTCCAAAATTTCGTTTGCCTGGCGCAGTACATATCCCAAAGCAGTATCAACAACATCCGTGGAAGTCAGTCCGTAGTGGACCCATTTCCGCTCTGCACCCAGACTTTCCGATACCGTACGTGTAAATGCAATAACGTCATGACGTGTTTCCTTTTCAATCTCATAGATGCGGTCGATGTCAAAAGAAGCGTTCTGACGAAGCAATGCTGCTTCTTCCTTCGGAATTACACCCAGTTCAGCCCACGCCTCACATGCACAAATTTCAACTTCCAGCCACGATTGGAATTTGTTCTCTTCGGTCCAGATGGCTCTCATTTCAGGTCTGCTATAACGTTCAATCATGAATTTGTATTCCTCCAAAGATTAGTTTGTTCAATCCATTGCAATCCTTCTTCAACATCCTGACAGAGTAGATTCACATGCCCCATCTTACGTCCTGTCTTCGCTTCGGTTTTACCATATATGTGAAGCTTGGGAATCACACCGAGTTCTATCGCTTCTGCATCAGGTTGCCCTGTTCTGGCGATAATGCCTTCCAGATGTTCTCCAAGCACATTAACCATAACAACCGGACTCAATAATGAAGTATCTCCAAGCGGTAATCCGCAAATCGCACGAATATGCTGTTCAAATTGTGATGTGGCACAGGCCTCCATTGTATAGTGACCCGAATTATGCGGCCTTGGCGCCAGCTCATTCACATACAGTCTTCCATCTGCCGCAACAAACAGTTCCACCGCCAGCAATCCAACGGCTTGCATCGATTTCGCCACGGCTGCTGCCAGTTTCTGCGCTTCAATCTGCACCTCCGTAGCCACTCTCGCTGGGACAATCGAGGCATGCAAAATGTTATTCACATGAATGTTCTCCGCAGGCGGGAATGTCTTAATCTCCCCATTGGTGCTCCGTGCAACGACAACCGAGATTTCGCAGTCAAACTTGATGAATTGCTCCAACACCAGTTCTGCACCGGTAGCTGCCAGTTCTTCATAAGCGGCTAACGCCTGATCCGCTTCCCGAATGACCCGTTGGCCCTTACCGTCGTAACCTCCGGTCACTGTCTTCAGTACACAAGGAACCCCAAGTTCGCTTACGGCTGCTTGCATCGTATCCTTACTTGTAATTTCTCGATAGGGGGCTACGCGCACACCTGCTGCTTCAATGGCTCGTTTCTCACGCAGACGGTGCTGAGTCGTGTACAATAATGAACTTCCTTGAGGCACGTAGGATTCCCGCTCCAGCAATGCAGCAACATCTGCATCTACATTCTCGAACTCATACGTGATTACATCACATTGCCGGGCCAGTTCGAGCGCTGCCTTCTCGTCGTCATATCCAGCTTCAATCTGGTCGGCAATTTGTCCACAGGGTGCATCTGCTGCCGGATCAAGCGTAACAAACCGATAACCCATCGCTGTCCCGGCTAATGTCAGCATGCGTCCCAGCTGCCCTCCCCCGAGAATGCCGATGGTTGTTTTCCCAGGAAGCAAGACATGTTCTGATTCGCCTCCCGATCCAGATAGAGCCCTTGTATGTGTATTATTCATATTTCGTCACTGCTTTCGAGCACTTCTTGTTTAATACGCTCTCTGCGAGCTTCACTACGACGTTGGACATCCTGGTCAAAAGCACCGATGATCTGAGCTGCCAGCAATCCTGCATTCGTTGCACCTGCTTTGCCAATCGCTACAGTTGCGACGGGGATTCCACCAGGCATCTGAACAATGGACAACAAGGAATCAAGCCCGTTCAACGCCTTGGACTGTACAGGAACTCCAATGACCGGAAGCATCGTTTTGGAAGCAACCATGCCGGGCAAATGTGCTGCTCCGCCCGCACCTGCAATGATAACCTTGAATCCGCGGCCAATCGCTTGCTCCGCATATTCAAACATCAAATCCGGTGTGCGATGCGCAGATACGACCTTCTTCTCATATCCAATCTCGAGCTCGTCCAGCACCTCACACGCATGCTTCATCGTTTCCCAATCTGACTTGCTGCCCATAATTACAGCGACCTGCAATGACATGTATAATCCAACTCCCGTCTGAGCTTTTTTGATTTCATCGTATCTTGTTTCATTCCATTTCCTTATGAAATGAAAAAATCCGCTACCCTCGAAAACATCACATTTTCTTCGGACACCGGACTCCAAGAAATACGTATCCCGCATTTGGGCATGCCAAAAGTGGGCTTGCTGTCCGCATCTGTATTCATGCGACTCTCAGCCGTATCTCCTCGTAGTCCGGAAATTTACGGTTCCCGGGTAGATACTTCCGGGCCCTATTCCCGGCGTTATACGAGCAAATATCTTTTCAAACCATCTTATTCATTCTATTCCATCTTCTACACACTTCGCTCTTACTCGACCTTATTTTCATCTGATCGACACATCTAACATTTTAACAATCCCCTACAGCTAATGTCAACTTAAAGACGAACATTTAACATATTGACAAATATAATGTTCGGGAATAACGAACATTATAGAGATAGTCCATCCAGTTTAGGCCAAAAAAGAAAGCCGACTTCTCTTCAATCCATCGAAGACAGCCGGCTTCCTGCTTATTTCTTGTAATCATTTTTTCTACTTTTATTTCACGATAAGAACAGGAACCTGAGCATGCTGCACCACGTTATGACTGACGCTGCCCAATACAAATTCACGAATTCCCCCGAGACCGCGGCTACCAATGATTATGATGTCCGATCCGTTTTCTTTGGCATAATCCAGAAGAACCTCGGCAGCAGCACCCTGAATCAAATCGACGTTCGCGGTAACTCCCGCGGCTTGGACCCGCTCTTTCGCTTCATCTGTGGTTTGAACTGCCAGATTATAATAGTCATTATTGATTGATGGCGGCAAAGGTGCCAATCCTTCTCCAATGAATACACGTGGGAAATCAAAGGCATGAATAATATCCAGTACAGCGTTCGGGGAAACTTTGGCTAACTCAATTGCACGATCAAGTGCTTTATTTGAAGCTTTTGAACCGTCGTAAGCAACCAGTATTTTGGAGAATAACATGAAAATCCCGTCCCTTCCTTTATATGTAGAACACTCGAAGCAAGCTTCGGTCTGACA
Source organism: Paenibacillus sp. JNUCC-31 (assembly GCF_014844075.1). Classification (NCBI taxonomy): domain Bacteria; kingdom Bacillati; phylum Bacillota; class Bacilli; order Caryophanales; family Paenibacillaceae; genus Paenibacillus; species Paenibacillus sp. JNUCC31. The sequence goes on along the minus strand of NZ_CP062165.1, from coordinate 4,267,932 downwards.
TAAAATAAATTAAAATATAATACAAGAATTCATGTAACTCCTTAAACGTCCCTTGACCAAGTGAACCATTCGTACGGAAATAATTACACAGTACTACGAGTAATTCACAAGAATCACCACAAATTATTAACATCCATTTATTCCGTCATCTTATTGCAGAAAATAACCATAGATTACCGCATTCAGAAACAACAACAACGGAATGCCAATCGTGAAGCTGGGATGTTTTGTTTTGTGACGTTTACGATACATTGCAATCCACACTCCTAAAGCTCCACCGATGAAGGCAAGCAGAAAGAGCGTTCGTTCGGGTGTACGGTCACGACGGCGTTGCGCACGCTTCTTGTCATCTGACATGACCAGGTAACCTACTACGTTGATAAATAAGAACCACAGTATCAATCCGGTTTGCATATCCTTTTAGCGGTCCCCCTATCCCGGGACATCTCCCTGTACCTCCATTATAGTCCTCTGAAGGAACATGATCAACGCGAGAAGGGAACCGCAAAGATATTTAGAAACAATGAAGCCCGAATATTGATCCTATGACTCCTGTTTAGGAATACCATTCAGGCTGGGTACTCTTTTAGCTGCCTTATCGGGACGTACAGCGATACTTTCTTCCTGAATACTGTCTTTGTTCTGCTGATTATGAATCTTCTCTGGTTTGTTATGTGGCATCTGCGTATCACCTCCTAGGCTTACGTTGCCTGAAAAAGGAGAATCTTATACGACCATCACCGCTTGTGTTCTTCTAAGGACTTATTCTCCCTTCTTCTCCATGGCTGCCTTCAGCAACTCTCCCAGATTGGAACCGATCGACTCCTGCTTCGCATATTGTTTAACCAGCTTTTGCTGATCGCGTTTATTCACATGCTGTTTGTCTTTATCTAATGTTTCCGTTATGCCGCAAGGCAGACACTGCACGTATAACCCTGCCTTACCCTCTTTTATCTCCATCTTTTTGTGACACTGTGCACAGCGACGGTTGGATAATCTTTTCTCTGCCGAACGACGATATCCGCAATCCTCTGTAGGACACACGAGGAACTTGCCGCGTTTGCCCTTCTTCTCCAGCAAGCGGGCATTACAATCCGGACAATGACTATTGGATACATTATGCGGCTTGTACTCGGCTTTGCTTCCTTTTACCGTAGATACAAGCTCTTTCGCCATCAAGCGTATACTCTCCAGGAAAGGCTCAGGCTTCCCTTGTCCACGTGCGATGCGCTCCAGTTCAGCTTCCCAACGGGCTGTTAGCTCCGGGGTACGCAGCTGAGGGGCAGCAAGTTCAAACAACTGCTTTCCTTTTCCTGTTGGATGCATGCTGTTGCCTTGACGATCAATGGTGTCGGAACTGACCAGCTTCTCGATAATATCCGCACGTGTAGCCGGCGTACCCAATCCATGCTTCTCCATTTGGGAAAGTAATGCTGCTTCGGTATAACGTTTAGGCGGCATCGTCCGCCCACTTTTGATATGACACCGTTGAACGGTCACTGACTGTCCTTGCTTTACTTCTGGCAAAAGCGCACGCTCATGGTCTGAGGGATCGTCAGCACGATCATCATCCTCATCGCTATAATCCCCGCCGTATACTTCTCGCCAGCCGCTTTCTTTTACCGTTGTGCCTTTCACATGGAAGGAATCAGTGCCCACCTGAACTGTGATCGCCACAGAATCGTACTTCGCCGCCGGATAGAACAAGCTGATAAAACGGCGTACGATGAGATCATATAGCTTTCGCTCCTCTGGATTCAACTGATTAAGGAGAACTGTCTGTTCTGTTGGAATGATCGCGTGGTGATCCGTCACTTTGCTGTCATCCACGATACGTTTGGTAATATTCAGATTTTTACGCAACAACGGACGAGCCAACGACGCATAAGGGCCAATCGCTACACTCTCCAAGCGCTCTTTCAATGTACCTGTCATATCCGAAGTCAGATAACGGCTGTCTGTACGCGGATAGGTTACCAGCTTGTGCTGTTCGTATAGTCGTTGCAGCACATTCGAAGTTTGCTTGGCAGAAAAACCGTATTTCCGGTTGGCATCCCGTTGTAATTCCGTCAAGTCATAAGCCAGCGGATGCGGCTCAACTTTCTCGCTTTTTTTCACTTGGGCAATCGTCCCTTTGCGGCCGTCGACCCGTTTTTTTAATTCTTGTGTCTCCTGCGGATCGAAAATGCGTGAATCACCGCCTGCAGCCCGCCATACCGCCTGAAAACCGCCCAAATCTGCCGTTAACGTCTCATACTCCTGCGAGCGGAAACCGTTGATCTCATTTTCCCTATCCATAATCATGCCAAGTGTAGGAGTCTGTACCCGTCCAGCTGACAATTGTGCATTAAATCGGACCGTCAATGCACGGGTTACGTTAAGCCCGATCATCCAATCCGCTTCTGCCCGGCAGCGTGCCGATTCATACAGACGATCAAACTGGCTGCCTGGCTTCAGCGATGCAAACCCATCCTTGATTGCCTTGTCCGTCTGGGATGATATCCACAGCCGTTTGAACGGCTTTTTCCACTGCACCATCTGCATAATCCACCGAGCCAGCAATTCTCCCTCTCGCGCTGCATCCGTTGCAATGACCAGTTCACCAACATCCTGACGTTTCATCAGCTGCTGTACCGCTTTGTATTGGTGGTTTGTCTCCTTGAGCACCTTCAGTTTGGTACGATCGGGCAGAATCGGCAAATCCTCCAGATTCCACGTTGCATACTTCTTGTCATAATCCTCTGGCTCAGCCAATCCAACCAAATGTCCAAGCGCCCAGGTCACGATATATTTTGGGCCTTCCATATAGCTTTTATGTTTATCACGCGCGCCCATCACTCTGGCTATTTCGCGTGCTACAGATGGTTTTTCTGCGAGTACCAATGTTTTCACTTTATCTCTTCCTCTCTTCTTCAAGCCTATGACTCTTCTCTTCCTGATCAGCTCATCTTCTCATTATAACATTTCACGGTAAAGCTTTGCTGCTTCCTCTCTCGTTACTCGCTTCTTATGTATCTTTCTATCAAATTAATGTTAGATAATATAACACAATAATCTTCGACAATTTTCTTCTATGCATGAGATACGTAGGATTTGGCAGGAAAAACATTGAAAAGACAATCTGTATACGTTTTCATGGATAAATACGAGTGTTGTAAGAATACCTTACATCTACTTAAAATGTGACAAAAGCATCTATATCAGAATCTGCTAGCACACACATCATTGATACACAGGAAGGGAGCGTGGATGCATGACTTATCATGGATCTGTATTGAAAAAAGGTGGGGCTTTGTTACTTGCTGGAGCAGTTGTTGCCACAACATGGGGAGGAACGGTTCCCTCAGCGTCAGCTGCAGTAGCAACGCCTTCGAGCAAAGCTACGGTTGCAGCCGTAACAACTGGTAAGGCGCCTGTTACTGCAAAAGCATTTGTTCAAGCTATGGAGGAAGCCGCTACACTTGCAGGTGTTCCTTTTTCCATGGACAAGCTTTCCGGCACAACGGTACAGCGTAAAGACGCTGCTGTAGCCCTGCAAACCTGGCTGAAGCTGGAGTCCACACCAGAGTCGTTCACGGATATTCCGGATCAGGCGAGCTTTGCCGGAGCCGTTGGTGCCCTGAACACCGCTGGGTTGATGAAAGGATATACCGACACCCTCTTCCTTCCTAATGCAGTACTTACCCAAAATGATGTCGCCATACTGAAAGACCGCATTTATAACTACATAAAGCCATTTGTTCTGGAGGAAGCAAGCATCATGGATATCCAGGCTGCCATGACGCAAGGAAAGCTGACATCCAAAGAACTTGTACAGAAGTATCTGGATCGGATTGAAAAATACGATGATCAGGGTGTGAGTATTAACGCAGTCCTGACGTTGAACCCGGATGCACTTCAAATCGCTGAAGCTTTGGACGAGGAACGTGTTGCTCAAGGCGCCCGTGGGCCTTTACATGGTATTCCGGTTTTGGTCAAAGATAACTTTGATACAAACGATATGCCTACAACCGCAGGTTGTATCTGTTTGAAAGATTCTGTGCCTGCTCACGATGCCGAGCAAGTGAAGAAGCTCAAAGCAGCCGGGGCCATTATTTTGGGCAAAACAAACCTGCATGAATTCGCATTTGGCATTACCACTTCCAGCTCACTGGGTGGACAAACACTGAACCCTTACGCGCTGGATCACTATCCAGGCGGGTCAAGCGGTGGTACAGGTGCCGCCATCGCTTCAAACTTTGCAGCCGCAGGCATGGGTACTGACACGGGCGGATCCATCCGTATCCCTTCCAGCTTCAACAGCCTTGTCGGTATTCGTCCAACGATCGGGCTGTCCAGCCGTGAAGGAATCATACCTCTTGCGTTGACACAGGATGTCGGTGGCCCTATGGCTCGTACCGTGAGTGATGCCGCGATCTTGCTGGATGCCACAGCAGGTTATGACAAAAACGATGTTGCTACAGCCTATGCCGTAGGCAAAATCCCTTCCAGCTATACAGATTTCCTGGATGTAAACGGGCTGAAGGGTGCACGGATCGGTGTGGCCACCGAACTCATCCCAAGTACGAAAATGGAGGAAAAAGCCGTCGCTGACGTGATCAACAACGCTGTAGAAGAACTCAAAACTCTAGGAGCTACGGCAGTCCCAATCAGCATTCCGAACCTAGCTGAAATCAACAAATACCCAAGCTTGAGTGGATACGAATTCAAATTCCAATTGAATGACTATCTGGAGTCTCTTGGTGACGAAGCCCCTTATCACAGCTTGTCCGAGATTATTGCTTCCGGGCAGTTCGACAAGTCACAAGAACAGTCGATGAAGGCTCGTGATGCGCGGGAAACGCTGGAAACTACAGAATACAAGGACATTGTGTTGAAACGCACCAAAGTTACACGTGAGTCCTTGCTGAAAGTTATGGCGGACAACAACTTGGATGCCATCATCTATCCTACATCCACGCAAGCTGCAGGTGTTATTGGCGAAGGACAAAACTCTGGTGGTAACAACCGATTGAGTCCATTCTCCGGCTTCCCGGCAATTACCGTACCAGCTGGATTTACAACTGAAGGTCTCCCAGTAGGTATGGAATTCCTGGGCCGCGCCTTTGACGAAGGAACCTTGATCAAGTTAGCTTACAGCTACGAGCAAGGGACTCATCACCGTCAAGCACCTAAGCTTACGCCATAAACTTTTTATTAGGTTAAATAAACTACGCTTGGAATAGTATAAGCATTCAGGATAAATATACGGCTCCATAGGAATTGCGTGGTATCAATTGCTAATCGATTTGCTAAACAAAAAAGTACACCCACTTCATGGGTTCATGAAAAGGGTGTACTTTTTTTGTGTTCTCTCAATTCAAGCATGAAAAGAGTTACATCCGTTTTTTAATTGGTATCAGGTACGCTCCATCTCAGCACCAGACCAGCATAGGTCAGTCCGCCTCCAAAACCAAATAGTGCTACTTGATGCCCATTCTTTAATTTACCTTCGTCTACTGCAAGCTGCAAAGCGAGCGGAATGGAAGCCGCGGAGGTATTTCCCCGATACTCCACACTTGTTAAAGTGCGTTCCAACGGAATAGGGCCACGTTCACAAACAGCTTCAATCATTCTAAGATTAGCACTATGGGGTACAAACCAATCGATCTCCTCCGGTTTCATCCCTGCTTTGGTTATAAGTCCACCCAATTGTTCCGGAATCATGCGTACTGCCCACTTATAGACCTCTCTGCCATTCTGCACAAGGCATCCCTCACCCTGCAGAGGAACGCCATTCATCTCCGAAGATAGACCGCTCTTATAGAGGTGAATACCTCCTTCTCCACTCGTACCTGAGATGGCTGCCATAAAATCGCCTTTCTCAGGAGATCTTTCTACCAAAAATGCACCTGCCCCATCCCCGAACAATACACATGTCGTACGGTCTGTATAATCGGTAATTTTGGACAACGTCTCTGCTCCAACAACCAACACTTTATGATACATGCCACTGCTTACCAAACTGTCAGCCAACTGCAATCCATACGTGAACCCTGCACATGCTGCATTCAAATCAAGAACTCCCGTGTGTGGGATCTTGAGATTGGCCTGTACTCTGGATGCTGAGCTCGGAAATGAATATTCCGGTGTGCTGGTAGCCAACAAAATCATATCCACATCTTCTACGCTAACATGATAACGACGCATCATATCTTCTACAGCCCTTGTGGCTAAATCAGATACAAATTGATCAGCAGCTGCAATCCTCCGTTCTCTCATCCCTGTACGCTGTACAATCCATTCATCACTCGTGTCGACCAGCTTCTCCAAATCAGCATTACTTAATATTCGATCCGGTACATACGTACCCATTGCCGTAATGGTTGCCTTTGATTGATTCATACCGGTAGTCACCTCGTTTGTTTTTTATCATTATAGCACTAAGTATTAGTACTTGGTACTAATTTTTTTTAAAATATTTATGCTCATCTTTATCTGCAGTTATTTATAGTGCCCTTTTACAACCTATTACCCAGAGCCATGCAAAGAATAATATGCATTTTTGATGAAGAAATGTGGATACTCCCTGAGAAACATGAAGAATACCTTAATTAAATTTGTTTTTTATAGACAGTCCACTCCTAGAGGAGGAAAATAATTAAATCGCCTACATTACTAAAGAAGAGAGATGATGTTACATTGAAGAAAGAATTAAATATTCTTGCGATTTCCGGAAGTCTGCGCAATCAGTCCTCTAATACGTTACTAATGCATGCCATAATTAAGCTGGCTCCTCCTAAACTTAAGTTTGACGTATACAATCGATTAAACGATCTACCACATTTTAACCCTGACCTCGATGTCGAGGAAGGCCCAGAGTCCGTGCAAAATTTGAGAGCCCAACTCAAGCACTCGGATGGAGTACTGATCTGCACACCCGAGTATGGAAACGGAGTTCCCGGAGCCTTAAAAAATGCATTAGATTGGGTTGTATCTTCTGGAGAATGGCTTAATAAACCCACCGTTGCCATCGCTGCTTCTCCAAGCCCCATGGGCGGTGACAAAGCCCACGACTCACTATTGCTGACGTTAAACATGATTAATGCCCGAGTCTTACATGAGGCCTCACTAACCATTCCTCATATTACATTGAAAATGAATAAACAAGGGGTCATCATAGATTCGGAAACCCAGCATGCATTGCAGAACTCCCTTATAAGTCTAGGAGATGCTTGCGAGCAAATGAATGAATGAATGAATGAATCCATGGATAGATAGATAGATAGATAGATAGATAGATAGATAGAGGATGCTTAGTTCGATGTACTATAAAGAAATGAACAACCTTAGAAGGTTTGACATATTCACATATATTGAACTAAAAAAACAGCCCGGTGAATATCCAGGGCTGCTAAGGTTTATATATGATATTTCTTATAAACAAATAAAAACCACCACCGAATAACATCGGCAGTGGTTCTTTGCTTGGCGGCGTCCTACTCTCCCAGGACCCTGCGGTCCAAGTACCATCGGCGCTAGAGGGCTTAACGGTCGTGTTCGGGATGGGTACGTGTGGAACCCCTCCGCCATCGCCACCAAACGCGATTTGTCGAAGCAGCGCTTCTTGAAATCCATTGTGGAGCTGAAAATCATACACACATTCTGTGATGTACCTATTTTCATTTCAGAGTTTATTCCCTGAAAACTAGATCCGAAACGAAACTTGCGATTACAACCTGCATATTTGGATAAGCCCTCGACCGATTAGTACTGGTCAGCTCCATGCATTGCTGCACTTCCACCCCCAGCCTATCTACCTCGTCGTCTTCAAGGGGTCTTACATACTGGGAAATCTCATCTTGAGGGGGGCTTCACGCTTAGATGCTTTCAGCGCTTATCCCTTCCGTACATAGCTACCCAGCGGTGCTCCTGGCGGAACAACTGGTACACCAGCGGTACGTCCATCCCGGTCCTCTCGTACTAAGGACAGCTCCTCTCAAATTTCCTACGCCCACGACAGATAGGGACCGAACTGTCTCACGACGTTCTGAACCCAGCTCGCGTACCGCTTTAATGGGCGAACAGCCCAACCCTTGGGACCTACTTCAGCCCCAGGATGCGATGAGCCGACATCGAGGTGCCAAACCTCCCCGTCGATGTGGACTCTTGGGGGAGATAAGCCTGTTATCCCCAGGGTAGCTTTTATCCGTTGAGCGATGGCCCTTCCATGCGGTACCACCGGATCACTAAGCCCGACTTTCGTCCCTGCTCGACTTGTAGGTCTCGCAGTCAAGCTCCCTTATGCCTTTGCACTCTTCGAATGATTTCCAACCATTCTGAGGGAACCTTTGGGCGCCTCCGTTACTCTTTAGGAGGCGACCGCCCCAGTCAAACTGCCCACCTGACACTGTCCCCGCACCGGATTACGGTACCAGGTTAGAACCTAGATACGATCAGGGTGGTATCCCAACGGTGCCTCCACGCAAGCTGGCGCTCACGTTTCAAAGGCTCCCACCTATCCTGTACAGATCGTACCCAAATTCAATATCAAGCTGCAGTAAAGCTCCATGGGGTCTTTCCGTCTTGTCGCGGGTAACCTGCATCTTCACAGGTATTAAAATTTCACCGGATCTCTCGTTGAGACAGCGCCCAAGTCGTTACGCCATTCGTGCGGGTCAGAATTTACCTGACAAGGAATTTCGCTACCTTAGGACCGTTATAGTTACGGCCGCCGTTTACTGGGGCTTCGGTTCACAGCTTCGGATTGCTCCTAACCGCTCCCCTTAACCTTCCAGCACCGGGCAGGCGTCAGCCCGTATACTTCGCCTTACGGCTTCGCACAGACCTGTGTTTTTGCTAAACAGTCGCTTGGGCCTTTTCACTGCGGCCCCCTCGTGCTATTCACACTACCGGGGCACCCCTTCTCCCGAAGTTACGGGGTCATTTTGCCGAGTTCCTTAACGAGAGTTCTTCCGCGCGCCTTAGAATTCTCTTCTCGCCTACCTGTGTCGGTTTGCGGTACGGGCACCATCACCTGGCTAGAGGCTTTTCTTGGCAGTGTGAGATCATGACCTTCGCTACTGTAATTTTCGCTCCCCATCACAGTCCAGCCTTAACGATGTGCGGATTTGCCTACACATCAGCCTCACTGCTTAGACGGACATCCATCAGTCCGCGTCACTACCCTGCTGCGTCCCCCCATTGCTCATAACGGCTTACGGTGGTACAGGAATTTCGACCTGTTGTCCTTCGACTACGCCTTTCGGCCTCGCCTTAGGTCCCGACTTACCCTGAGCGGACGAGCCTTCCTCAGGAACCCTTAGGCTTTCGGCGGATCAGATTCTCACTGATCTTTTCGTTACTCATACCGGCATTCTCACTTGTATAATGTCCAGCGCTCCTTACGGTACACCTTCAACCCTTATACAACGCTCCCCTACCCCTGGATCGACTTCACTCCAGCTTCGAAGTCCTGTGTTTATCCCCTGAGAAGCATTTGGTCATCCAAGATATCATCTCTTGTCAGACAAAAATGTCCTTGTGGTAAACACCGCCTCAAAGAAGCAGTGAAGTCGATCCAAGCCATAGCTTCGGTGGTGTGTTTAGCCCCGTTACATTTTCGGCGCAGAGTCACTCGACCAGTGAGCTATTACGCACTCTTTCAATGGTGGCTGCTTCTAAGCCAACATCCTGGTTGTCTGTGCAACTCCACATCCTTTCCCACTTAACACACACTTGGGGACCTTAGCTGATGGTCTGGGCTGTTTCCCTTTTGACAATGGATCTTAGCACTCACTGTCTGACTCCCGGAAGTAAGTCTATGGCATTCGGAGTTTGACTGAGCTTGGTAACCCTTGCGGGCCCCGCACCCAATCAGTGCTCTACCTCCACGACTCTGTTTTCCGAGGCTAGCCCTAAAGCTATTTCGGGGAGAACCAGCTATCTCCGAGTTCGATTGGAATTTCTCCGCTACCCCCACCTCATCCCCGCACTTTTCAACGTGCGTGGGTTCGGGCCTCCAGTGCGTGTTACCGCACCTTCACCCTGGACAGGGGTAGATCACCCGGTTTCGGGTCTACGTCCACGTACTCATTCGCCCTATTCAGACTCGCTTTCGCTGCGGCTCCGGCTCTTCACCTTAACCTTGCACGGGAACGTAACTCGCCGGTTCATTCTACAAAAGGCACGCCATCACCCCTAAAACGGGCTCTGACTTTTTGTAAGCACACGGTTTCAGGTTCTATTTCACTCCCCTTCCGGGGTGCTTTTCACCTTTCCCTCACGGTACTGCTTCACTATCGGTCGCTAGGAAGTATTTAGCCTTGGCAGATGGTCCTGCCGGATTCATACGGGGTTTCACGTGCCCCGCACTACTCGGGATCCGTCTCGGAGGGAGCAGACTTTCAATTACAGGGCTTTTACCTTCTTTGGCGGGCCTTTCCAGACCTCTTCGTTTAACCGGCTCCTTTGTAACTCCATGTGAGACGTCCCACAACCCCAAAGAGCAAGCTCTCTGGTTTGGGCTTCTCCGCGTTCGCTCGCCGCTACTGACGGAATCACTATTGTTTTCTCTTCCTCAGGGTACTTAGATGTTTCAGTTCCCCTGGTATGCCTCTACACAACCTATGTATTCAGTTGTGAGTAACTGGAAATTACCCCAGCTGGGTTTCCCCATTCGGACACCCCCGGATCAAAGCTTGCTTACAGCTCCCCGAGGCAGTTTCGTTGTTCGCCACGTCCTTCATCGGCTCCTAGCGCCTAGGCATCCTCCGTGTGCTCTTAGTAGCTTAACCATATTTGCTCCGGTTTCGACTGCTCGCTTCCCTTGTTTTGCTTACGCAAAGCCAAAAGTCGCTCCCATCCGATACCATCGCAATGCAGTTTTCACTATTTATTGAAACTTGTTTACACAAGTTCAGCTAAAAAGGAATGTTCTAATTCGCATTTTTCGTTTCGATATCTAGTTTTCAAAGAACAAGCTCCATGCAATAGCAAGCTGTTTGAGAGTTTGAGCTCTCAAAACTGAGCAACGAGTGAGTGAAAAGCTTTACGAAGTAAAGCTCGCTTCGGAAGCATGCTTCCTGAAGACTTGTATTTGAATGTTTCCGTTACAGGAAACGATTCTCCATAGAAAGGAGGTGATCCAGCCGCACCTTCCGATACGGCTACCTTGTTACGACTTCACCCCAATCATCTATCCCACCTTCGGCGGCTGGCTCCTTGCGGTTACCCCACCGACTTCGGGTGTTATAAACTCTCGTGGTGTGACGGGCGGTGTGTACAAGACCCGGGAACGTATTCACCGCGGCATGCTGATCCGCGATTACTAGCAATTCCGACTTCATGCAGGCGAGTTGCAGCCTGCAATCCGAACTGAGACCGGCTTTTTAGGATTCGTTCCACCTCGCGGCTTCACAGCCCGTTGTACCGGCCATTGTAGTACGTGTGTAGCCCAGGTCATAAGGGGCATGATGATTTGACGTCATCCCCACCTTCCTCCGGTTTGTCACCGGCAGTCACCTTAGAGTGCCCACCCGAAGTGCTGGCAACTAAGATCAAGGGTTGCGCTCGTTGCGGGACTTAACCCAACATCTCACGACACGAGCTGACGACAACCATGCACCACCTGTCTCCTCTGTCCCGAAGGAAAGGTACATCTCTGTACCGGTCAGAGGGATGTCAAGACCTGGTAAGGTTCTTCGCGTTGCTTCGAATTAAACCACATACTCCACTGCTTGTGCGGGTCCCCGTCAATTCCTTTGAGTTTCAGTCTTGCGACCGTACTCCCCAGGCGGAGTGCTTAATGTGTTAACTTCGGCACCAAGGGTATCGAAACCCCTAACACCTAGCACTCATCGTTTACGGCGTGGACTACCAGGGTATCTAATCCTGTTTGCTCCCCACGCTTTCGCGCCTCAGCGTCAGTTACAGCCCAGAGAGTCGCCTTCGCCACTGGTGTTCCTCCACATATCTACGCATTTCACCGCTACACGTGGAATTCCACTCTCCTCTTCTGCACTCAAGTCACCCAGTTTCCAGTGCGATCCGGGGTTGAGCCCCGGGATTAAACACCAGACTTAAATGACCGCCTGCGCGCGCTTTACGCCCAATAATTCCGGACAACGCTTGCCCCCTACGTATTACCGCGGCTGCTGGCACGTAGTTAGCCGGGGCTTTCTTCTCAGGTACCGTCACCTTGAGAGCAGTTACTCTCCCAAGCGTTCTTCCCTGGCAACAGAGCTTTACGATCCGAAAACCTTCATCACTCACGCGGCATTGCTCCGTCAGGCTTTCGCCCATTGCGGAAGATTCCCTACTGCTGCCTCCCGTAGGAGTCTGGGCCGTGTCTCAGTCCCAGTGTGGCCGATCACCCTCTCAGGTCGGCTACGCATCGTCGCCTTGGTGAGCCGTTACCCCACCAACTAGCTAATGCGCCGCAGGCCCATCCCCAAGTGACAGATTGCTCCGTCTTTCCAGTTTCCTTCAGGCGAAGAAAACAATTATTCGGAATTAGCTACCGTTTCCGGTAGTTGTCCCAAACTTGAGGGCAGGTTGCCTACGTGTTACTCACCCGTCCGCCGCTAACTATCCGAGAAGCAAGCTTCTCATCAAGTCCGCTCGACTTGCATGTATTAGGCATGCCGCCAGCGTTCGTCCTGAGCCAGGATCAAACTCTCCAATAAAGTATTGAAAAGAGCGATTAGCTCAATTTGAATCTGACGAGATTAAAATCTCATTTATGCTTTGAAATCGTACTGTCCGAAGACGAATACTGATTTCTCAGCGTCGATCTTGCAAGCAAGATCGTTACTCACTCGTTGTTCAGTTTTCAAAGATCAAACTTATTTACGCTGCCGTCGTTGTTCTCTTCAGCAACTCTTATATATTATCACGTCCCAACCAACTTTGCAAGCTCTTTTTTTAAGTTTCTTTCGAAGCTTATTTCATTTGCTTGCCACACCGTGTTTCTCGTGTTTTCTTGGCCGGATTAATAATATATCATGTACGAATTATGATTGCAAGCTTTATTTTCAAATTTTCCAGGGCCGTATTTCCTACATATTATTGCACTCCCTATTATCCTTACGCAACGCTTCTTAGTACGACACGTAATGATCTAATCCTGTACTATCGCATATAAAATAGATTAATTCATTTCATATCAGCGACTATCATTCCAAATTGGGAGAATAGCAACTCTCATTTATTACACCCGCATCTATTATTATATAGTAGAGTATCTTTGCTCCCGTTTTCCTGAGTTATAGATGTCTATTTAAGTATATGGATTAGGGTCTGATAATCTCACCATCCGAGCCGCTTACATCAAAAAATCCAACGTTATGCTTTTTAGCCAACTCACGCATCATTGTATAGGCCTCCTCCGCAACAGACCATGCGAATGCAGCATAAATCACGTCTTTTCCAAGCGAGTATTCTGTTAATCGATTATCTGTTCCTGCCTCTTCCATCGCTTCAAACACATCATCGTCCACATTCATAGAAGGAAATGTCAGAACAAGCTCCTCATAAAAACGTTGTAACGACTCTGAGCTCACCTTAATGTCCGAGTAGGAATGATCCTCCGACCACTTGGTCTGCTCGCCATACCAATTCATGAACGACGCTTTGTCACCTGGAGCTTTGACTGGATCAAAAACCATCAAATCGTAACTCATGTTTGTTCCCCCTTTATATATAGAAGAAAGTTGATTCCCGTTTATCCCACAAATCAAGAATATCCCACTACGGTAACATTTCAAAGTGTCTCCTGTCCCCTCTTTCAGGCTTCATGTTACCTAATAGAAGAAAACAAAAAAAAGCGAAAGCCCGATATCGCACCAAGGCTTCCGCATCTTCGCTTGTATAATGACGAACCCATGGCAAGTCATTGGCCTATTTCAATCAGTCAAACTTGTTATTCTCCACCGATAAATACATACCGACACACAACAATGATAGCCAAAATCCACATGAGCCAGTGTATCTTCACTTTGCGTTCAGTAACCAGGTTACTGAATACGGCCAGGATTACATAGGATATAATCCCTGCAGAGATCCCGTTTGCAATTCCTCCAGTGAAAGGCATCAATACAATGGTAAGGAACGCCGGGAAAGCTTGCAGGAAGTCATCCCACTCAATGCTGCGAACCTGACTCATCATTAAGACACCTACGATGATCAATGCCGGAGCTGTTGCAGCCGATGGAACAACCAGTGCCAGCGGAGCAATAAACAGGGCCAGAATGAACAGGATACCTGTCGTTACAGAAGTCAGACCCGTACGTCCACCAGCTTCGACGCCAGAGGCACTTTCAACGAAAGCAGTAATTGTACTCGTACCCAGTGCAGCACCTGCACTTACACCTACAGCATCGACGAGCATTGCTTTACCGATCGTTTTCTCGCCTTTTTTCTTATCCTTCATAATCCCCATTCGAGTTGCTGTACCTACCATCGTTCCGAATGTGTCAAACAGCTCTACAAAGGTGAAGATAAAGATGATTTCAAACAATCCAAGACTGATTGCACCTTTCAAATCCAGTTGTCCAACCGCCAGATCGCTGAAGTTAGGCAACCAGCTTGCACCGGACAAACCACTAAGATTCGTAACGCCCATCGGGATACCAATCAACGTTGTGGCAATGATACCGATCAACAATGCACCTTTGACACGCATAACCATCAGTACAGCAATAATGAGTAGTCCAATCAAAGCCAGTAATGCATCATGATGCGTTACGAAATTGCCCAAAGACAGATTAAAACTGCTGCCTGGAATCGGTTGGCTCAGATCCGCATCAGGTGCAACATTGACTGTTACAGCGACCAGATTAGCCAGTTTGAAGCCGACAATGGTAATAAAGAGACCAATACCAACTGTGATTGCCATTTTTAATGAATCTGGAACTGCAACGAGCAGCATTTGACGAATTTTGGTCACAGTCAAAATAATGAACACAATACCCGAGAGGAACACAGCTCCCAGAGCGGCCTGCCAGGAAATCGCACCGTTGGAACTCAGGACCACCGTCATGAAGTATGCGTTCAACCCCATACCTGGAGCAAGGGCGATCGGAATGTTAACAAACAATCCCATAATGATGGTCATCAATCCGGCACCGACGGCTGTTGCAAAAAATACAGCATTGTCCGACATACCGGCTCCGTTCGATCCCAAGAACAATGTGTTGACGAAAAGAATGTACGCCATTGTCATAAAGGTAGTAAGACCCGCAACAATCTCCGTTCTAACGTTCGTTCCATTTTCTTTTAATTTAAAGAAACGATCCATAATTCACTAATTCCTCCTTAGAGATGTTGAAGCCATATTGAAAAACGACAAATACCCTGAAGATGAATGCTTCACCCAGGGTTATCGCTGACGAGGAGTGGCACCGTGCCAATTACGGAGAACAAAAAAAATTCTAATGTGCGTAATGTTATGCCCGACGCAATCATATAGAATTCAGGTGCTCAGCCTTCTCCTCTTCGTAGCCAGATCATTAGGGTGATCTCGTAGAGACTCCCGGGCCAATCCCCAGGATTATACGAAGTAGTATGCGCTATTTGTGTGTTTCCAATCACTATTTTAGGAGGGTTACCTCTAGTTTGTCAATGAAAAAAAACGAATGTTTTTGACAATCACTATATATATCGTTCGTATTATTTAACAAAATGAACCAGTTCAGCGGTTTACAACCCAAATTAAAATGAGGTTTCCGGTGGATTTTTCGATTATATGTCGATCCTGGCAAAGGGTGTTTCCCATCAATTGCACTATATTAAAAGATTAAAAGCTACCGCGGTCAAAGGTGTCATACACACTTTGATTGCGGTAGCTCCATGGATTACCGAGAAGATGGTTATGTGATGAGGATAATGTATTTGGACATGAGAAAGATTAGGTATAGGGAGCGAACCACTACGGTTACGAGTTCACTTTTTTACATGATAGGTCCAATGCCATAATTCTAAAACTCTGTTTGAGGCACATCATCGGCCTGTACCTGCAGTTGTTCCTGAACTGTATTATCGGTCGCTCCCTCAGAAAACTCCTGATTCTGGGCCTGATCGGAAGACGAATCTGCTGCCTCTAAATTTACAAATGAAGATTCCCCCGCACCAAGAGCCAAGTCCTGCATACCCGAGCCGCATCCTGCCAGCATCACCATCAGAAACGCACTTCCAATGCCCATCTTCCATTTGCTCATATTGTCGGTTTTACGCATACATTCAATTCTCCTTTCAGTTGCCGTATAGCCATATTCTGTACTCAGTGTACAAGCCCCACATGAAAATAATCTGAAACGAACCTAAAAAAGGAATTAAATATTCAAAGATTCATCGTTATACCACCATCCGCTCTCATCCCACATGCCTGCTGCCATTATCGCCTGCTTCGCCACTTTTTGCTGTTTGGCACTTTTCAAATGAACGATCATTCTTGCTAAGGATTTATGGTGAATCAGGGATTCGATATCTTCAGCGGTAATATATTTCATTTGCAGAAGAGCGAGCTCTTTCAGGCTTTCAGAGGTCTCTGCCCAAGCGGTATTTTCTACGTTTACATTGTTCAGGTAAATACGCTGTAATTCAGTCAGATTTTCAAGAGACGGCAGGCTTGTTAGTTGCGGCTGGTCCTCTATCGCTAATAAGCGCACCCCCTTCAGTTCAGGCAATACAGATAGGTCGGATAAACCTTTCACTCTTAGGAGCTTCAACAATTCCAAGGATTCCATGCCTGCAAGGCTATCCAAATTCTCTGCTCCACCAAAACTGAGATGAAGTTCACGCAAATTTGTTAAATCATTTAAGTATCCCAATTCCTTTAATGGCATTCCCGAAATATAGAGGGACCGGAGTGATAGCAATGTTCCAATCGTTTCGATGTTCCTCGTATGCCCATTCACAATCAGCGTTTTAAGCTCGTTGAAGCGGCTAAGTACAGACATATCCGTTTTCTTCGTTTGGGTTTTGCCGATGCGGAGCTGTTGTAAAGTGGTAGGTACAAGGGCTAGTACATCAAGGGAGTCCGCTTCAAATACGTCAAAAGCAAACTCGTTCAGCCCTGGCAATGCGCCTATGGCCTCAATCCCGTGAACGCTACTGTTGCAATCAATCACTAGCTTTTCTACATGTTTCATATATTTTAGAACAGACAGGTCGCCAGATTGCGAATGAAAGCCATATATGCGAAAAGTAACATCGGGTCTGTTGGCAAACAGCTCCTCATTCAATATCTGCATCACGTTTACATCCGGGATGTTGTGCTCGCTGTATTGAACAATCTTTAGCTCAGGATGAGCTGTAAGTGCGGCAACCTCTTCATGAGTCCATCCCGGGTTGAGTTCGATTCTTCCGTTCATTGTTGTAGTTCCTCCTCGCAGAGTATTCTCTCGTAATAGCTATCAGACAGAGACAGTCCATTGATTATCTTAATTAAAAGTATAAATAACATCTTGTACAACAACAAATGAAAAGAAAAAAGAGACCGAAGCTCCTTAGAGGGAACTCCGATCTCTTGTTATTAAATCTGTATAGATAACTTCTATTCCCACTCAATTGTTGCTGGTGGTTTGGAAGTTACGTCATACACGATACGGTTTACGTTATCTACTTCGTTAACGATCCGCACGGAGATTTTCTCCAGCACATCCCAAGGGATACGTGCCCAGTCCGCAGTCATACCGTCGATGGATGTTACGGCGCGAATACCTACCGTGTAGGAATACGTACGCGCGTCACCCATAACACCAACACTCTTCATGTTCGGCAGAGCCGTAAAGTATTGCCAGATTTCGCGGTCAAGACCGGCTTTGATAATTTCTTCGCGCAGGATGTAATCCGAATCACGAACGATTTTGAGCTTGTCCTCTGTTACTTCGCCAAGTACACGGATCGCCAGACCCGGACCAGGGAATGGTTGACGCCATACGATTGCTTCTGGCAGACCGCACTCTTCGCCGACTTTACGCACCTCGTCCTTGAACAAGGCACTCAGTGGTTCGATCAGCTTGAAGTTCATGTCCTCAGGCAATCCGCCCACATTGTGGTGGGATTTGATGGTTTGAGCTGTCGCTGTGCCACTTTCCACGATATCTGTGTACAGTGTACCTTGTGCCAGGAATTCAAAATCATCAAACTGCTTGGACTCTTCGTCAAATACGTAAATAAACTCGTTTCCGATAATTTTACGTTTTTGCTCCGGATCATCCACGCCTGCCAATTTGGACAGGAAACGCTCCTGTGCATCGATTTTGACTACTTTCATGTCGAATTTGCCGACGAACGTCTCCATTACGCTCTCCGCTTCGCCTTTGCGCAGCAGACCATGGTCGATAAACATACATGTCAGTTGGTCGCCGATGGCTTTGTGTAGCAATGCAGCTACAACGGAAGAATCCACACCGCCGCTCAGTGCGCACAATACTTTACCGTCGCCCACTTTTTCACGAATATCCTTGATCGTATCTTCGATGAACGTCTCCATGCTCCAGTTGCCTTCGCAACCACAAATTTCGTACAGGAAATTCCGAATCATATCGTTACCACGAACGGAGTGGCGCACTTCCGGATGGAACTGAACAGCATACAATTTGCGCTCATCGTTGCTCATCGCTGCGATTGGCGCACTTTCCGTGCCTGCATCCAGTTTGAAACCCGGAGGAAGAGTAACCACGTGGTCACCATGACTCATCCATACCGTATGATCACCTTCGATACCTTGTGCAAGAGCAGCACCTGGAGCAAACGCGATATCAGCCTTACCGTACTCACGCTTCTCAGCACGTTCTACCTTACCTTCGAGCTGCTGCGCCATAAGCTGCATACCGTAGCAGATTCCGAAGATAGGAAGTCCCAGATTATATATAGCCGGGTCCACGTGCGGAGCATTCTCGGCGTAAACACTGGATGGGCCTCCTGAGAAAACGATCCCCTTCGGTGATAATTCCGCAATTTTCTCTGCCGGTGTGTTATACGGCAAAAGCTCGCTGTATACGCCGAGATCCCGGATTCTTCTGGCGATTAACTGGTTGTATTGGCCCCCAAAGTCAAGGACAACCACTATTTCATTTTGCTTATTCATTACCGTGCCTCCCTCAATTAATGAAACTAATTATACGCAACGACAAAACATACCGTCAAGGAAAGGCGAAACTCCTTTTTTCGACATCTCAAAACATGGCATATCCCATGCCTGAGAATACGGTATTGGGTCGAATTTCCCGCTTTGATTCTATTCATTTCCGATCGGAAATATAAGAAAAGGATTGACGCGCATTTTCATAAAAAAGTGCTTCCGCATGATGCTCATAGTATATGCTCGTGGAAAGACGCCTCGTTCGCTTGACGGAGCGAGAGAGGCGTCTCTGTTAAGCGCTGCGCTGTACTTCGTGTTACAGCGCCTGCATTCGCCGGGCCAAGTGAAGCGCCCGGCGCAGGAAGTCCAGACTGTCCGCGCGCAGCGGACGGTCCGGCCCGTACAGCAGCCGTTCCCAGTCGGCTGCAAACCGCGCGATGTCCGCGCCGTCCGTGCCTGCGGCCACAGCGGGGGACGCTGCATATTCACGCAGCGTCATCCCCGGCGGCCGCGGGCCGTAGCGGCGCGCGAGCGCGGCCCAGACCGGAGCGGCGGCGCTGAGCAGCCGCTCGCGGTCCGGAAAGCTGCTGCGCGGCCACGCCAGCAGCAGCCTGAGCCGCAGCGCGGGGCGAAGCCGCCGCATGCGCAGGGCCACGGCGGCGCATAGCAGTGCCGCCGCTGCAAGGGCTGCCGCGAGCCATGGGTGCGCGGCAAGAGCCCGTGCGCGGGCGAGCAGCCATGCGCCCGCGTGAGCCGCCCCGCCGTCCGTCAGCGGCGGGGTAACGGCAACGGGATGCTGCCCGCTGAGCGCAGCAGCATCTTGGCCTTCACCCTGCGTCATAGTGAAGCCAGGCGTAGCCTCGAATGGCATCCAGCCCGCGCCGGGGAAATACACTTCCACCCAGGAGTGTGCATCTCCCTGGGTCACGATGTATCGCCCGGAGACGGTCGGATCTACTTCTCCGGGGCCAAACCCCTTAACCCAGCGTGCCGGAATCCCCTCTGCACGCAGCAGCACAATCATCGCTGTTGAGAAATGATTGCAGTATCCCTGCCGTGTGACGAACAGAAAATCGTCCACAAAATCAGTTCCTCGCGGCGGCATACGGGTATCCAGCGTATATTCCGCGTGATCAGCAAGGTACGTTTTTACGGCCTGCACAGCATCATAACGGGATTCACTTCCCTGAATGATTTCCTTCGCAAGAACCTGCACCCGCCCAGGGAGCGTAGTCGGAAGTTGAAGATACGTTCTGCGAATAGCAGCCGGATCTTTCATTCTGGACGACTTCCCCAGAAGACGGAGCTGTTCGGCCGTTGCCACGGGAATCATGACGTCAGCCGTATAACTTTTGACCGGTCGATTGTCAGAGCTACCCGCGAGCCATAACGTTGCAGAATCTTCATTCGACAACAGTAAACGTTTGTTCTTCTGATTATCGTTGTTCTTATCCAGTAATGATAGATTGAGCGGCATTCCACCTGTAAAGAGGGGATTCGGTCCTCTCCATTCCCGCTTCATTGTCACGGTTTGACGAATACGTTGCCAATAGGTCGGGTTTTCCCAACCATCGGTACGCACCAATCCGGATGGACTCGCCGTCTCAAAGCGCTGAGCCGGATCACTCCAGGTACTTCCATTATAATATGAACGTGTCTCTCCCCGCCAATACGTAGCTTCTGGGCTTTTCGCCTCAAAAAAGATGCTGTCTCCCTGTACCAATGGGGCTCCCATTGGTGCATCCGCTGTACTA
This sequence comes from Paenibacillus sp. JNUCC-31, assembly GCF_014844075.1. Classification (NCBI taxonomy): domain Bacteria; kingdom Bacillati; phylum Bacillota; class Bacilli; order Caryophanales; family Paenibacillaceae; genus Paenibacillus; species Paenibacillus sp. JNUCC31. Next base: position 4,247,112 of record NZ_CP062165.1, on the reverse strand, counting down.
TACCCAGTAACGGCAGTTGCGGCAGGAATGCTTGCGTCCTGTGTATAGCCTGCCCAGCGGGCCAGCCGCATACCCATCTGCTCAAGGGATATACGTTCCGGTGGAGGAATGGAAGCCAGTTGACCAGGGATCGCCGAGAAAAGGACCATGAATGCCGACACCGCAAGAGTTACCGCAGACCAGAGCACATAGGGACTGCGTCTGTAGATCGGGGTTGTCACTCCACCATTGAGGCGGAGCAGCTGCAGCATGGCCTGAATGAGTAAGATCCATAACACAGAGCGCACCACCGAGGCATATACATCCAGTCCGGCAAAGGATTCGAGCAACAGCAAGTACACCAATGTTGCACTGCCAAACAACATCACACTTCGCCGCAGCAGTACAAGCGATTGCACGGAAGTAATCAACATGCTCCAACCGCACATCATAAGCAAACCTCTGGTTTCTACACTGATCGAGTGAAAACGCCAGGTATGGATAAAACTGCCCATATCCGCTGCAAGTGTTGAAGGGTATGTAACCGCCCATCCCGCAGGATCACTTCCTCCATACATCCAGCCTAAGGCTGCCAGAGCAATGAAGAGCCTGATCAGAATCCCCGCGATCCAGCCCGTTCGAAGCAACCCTGCCAGCAGGAGAGCTCCTGTCAACCCAGCCATCACGGACAAGAACCGTTCACTGCCCTGCTGGCCTGATGACGTAACAGGATAAATCCACTCCAGGGACAAGATAAGCAAAATGACAGAAATGAAAAATTTATACAGGACAGGTTCCGAGCCTTGTCCAATATTCTTCATATCTGCGCCAGCTGTCTTGGGCTCAGCTATATATGGGGAATGAACAGATTCCAATCTCGAACCGATGATGTGTTCTCTGCCTGCCACAGTGGAATTCGCTTGATATTTTCCATTAGGCTCCCACATCGGTTACCTCCGCCTTTCCCATGGAAGGTAGAGAGCCGTCTGTGATCCACTGGATCTGCACGCCTCTGTGATGGAGTTGTTCCAGGTTCTCCCGGTTAAAACCATAGTCAGAACTGTGAAAGGACGGGCCTGATGATGAAAACTGCGCCGACTTTGAGACTACGTTAGCAACCGGATCGTCCACATGATGTAACCGATTCTCTTCCACAGTGCTTCCTAAAGGCTTCAAACGTGTGTGCGGTGATTCTTCTCCAGCCGCGAGCCCGGTTAGCTGTATCTCTACCCGATAACCCAACCCGGTTGCACAAGTTACCCAGTCCACCAGAGATTCATCCATTTTCCCTGTGAGAACTACAATTCGCGACCCAGGAGCCATCCTATCCAACATATCTGTGCGAAGCGATGGAGAGACAGGCTGAACCTTGGAAATTTGTGCCTGAGCCAGTTTGTCCAGTGCATGAGTATCCTCCGTCAAATGCAAGAAGTTTTCTTGCCACTTCTCTTGTTGATCAGAGGTACTACTCCTGCCTTCCATCCACAGTTGATAAGCAATATTGTCTCGTTCTGCAGTATAAACCCAGCCGGCAGCTGCACGAACCGCATGTTCAAATGCAGGGGTATCCCCCTTTCCCGACTGTCTCATTTCATATCCCGATGCACCTTCATACACCATTATACCCAGCGAGGTTGAATCCGAGGTTTCAGGCAAAAAGGTTTGGAGTCGGCCTGTTTTGGCTGTGCTCTTCCAATGAATACGCCCGAGCGGGTCTCCTTGCTGATATTCACGATAATCCGGACTGCGGTTTCCCTGACTGCTTCTTCGCTCTGACAACGAATCTTCGCCCAGAGCCGAGTATTCACCGGAATCACTCTCGCTCCATCCCGCCGCTTGGGGGACAACAATCAGAGGAGTATGAACCGTTATCTCTGCGGAAACGGTATTCCAACCGAAAACATCACCCCAGTACAGCTTGCCTGTCTCCCATCTGTACACACCTCTGCGCAGACCCGATAGTTCATATTGATACGTAAATTGACGCCGGGCTCCAGGGAAGATTAATTTGCGGTGTATCCCGGCAGGAGTATTCTCATACAAAATGATCCATAACAACGGCATCCTGCAATCGAATTCCACTTCCACCTGCACCCGCGCCTTTTCACCTGCTGCAATCCGGTTCGCTTGCATCTGCCGCCGAATAATAATATTGTGCGGGCCGAAGAAGTGGATAAGCATCCCGCTTGCAAGCATCAAGGCTGCCAGAATGGACAGAAACAGGGCGGCTTTACCGCCATGCCATACATACAAGGAAGCAAAAGCTGCCACAAGGACAGCACCCAGCATCCGTTGACCCAACGCAGTCATTGACGCCGTCCCCTTCCCTGGGACGCCATCTGTACAGGTACAGGGACCGTTGAGAGAGCTTCCTGAATGACTTGCGCCTGGCCCCATGCCTCCCCTCTGTTCTGGGCTTTCAATTGAATACGATGGGAAAGGACAGGTATCGCCATCTCTTTGACGTCATCGGGAATAACGTAACTTCGTCCCTGGAGGTATGCGAACGATTGGGCTGCAACCATCCAGGCCAACGTTCCACGGGGGCTGATTCCCAGCCTGACTGCCGGATGACTTCTGGAGGCCACGGCAACAGCAACCAGATACTGCTTGACGACAGGGTCGACATGTACTTGTTTCACTTCACGCTGCATGGCTGCGATCTCTTCCGAAAGCATGACCGGACGAAGCTCATCCAATAATTCTCTGCTGTACATCCGGGTTAACAGTTCCACTTCCTGCTCCGGTTCAGGATACCCCAGCCCGATTTTCATGATAAATCGATCCAGCTGCGCTTCAGGCAGACGGTAGGTACCCTCAAATTGCAACGGATTTTGCGTTGCCAGCAAAAAGAACGGGCGCGGCAAAGCATAGGTGGTGCCATCCACCGTAATGCGTCGTTCCTCCATCGCTTCCAGAAGTGCCGACTGGGTCCGGGGAGAAGCACGGTTGATTTCATCAGCCAGAACGATGTTGGACATAACAGGTCCAGGTCGAAACTTGAATTCGCCAGTATGCGGATGATACATCGATGTGCCTGTCACATCTGCCGGCATCACGTCCGACGTGAACTGAATACGCCCCAGGGAGCAATCCAGCGCGGAAGCGACGGCGCGAACCAGCATCGTTTTGCCTGTACCCGGTACATCTTCCAGAAGCACATGACCTCCACTGAGCATCGCAGTCAGCACATAACGAATCTCTTGTTTTTTACCAACGATCACACTTTCAACTCGCTTCATAACTCTATTCAGCAATTCAACGGCATGCTCATGTTCCATTCGGATATAAGTCATTTTCTTGATCTCCATCCTTCCATCCATCGGCATTCCTGAGCCATAGTAATCTATGATTCAGTGTTGCCCGGAAGTAGAGAGAATAGTCCTGCAAGAACGACTTTCTTCAGATCATTTTATGGATGTACATGCTGTTTGCAGCTGCCAGAGGCATACCGGTTTTAACAATCCATTCATTTTCGTTCACCTTCAGGGATTGTACGTTAACCCCCATGTGCTCCATCAGCTCTCGCAGCGGAACCCATATTGTTCCCCCTTGGGTTTGTACGGCCCCCACTGTCCTCATGTCATCCACCTGGCCTGCACGCTTCGTTATCAGGTCTCCGCTGATACTATCTGCACGGATGATTCGATCTTTCCATACCGCATTAGCGGTTCTGGTCTCTGCATCCCAGCGAGCGCTGCTTCCGAACTTTTTCATAAAGGTCCGCAAAGGCACCATAATCCGCTGATCTTCCACGCGAAACTCCCCTGGTTTCAACGTGGCGGCCGCCAGACCCATTTCCACCTTTAGTTCCTTGCCTGCTAGCCAAAGGTTGCTGTTCTCCTGCACATGCTCAGCAATCCACGACTTTCCCGGAGCTTTGCGGAACTTGTATTTCTCAGCGGGATGTACGCGGAATTGAACAGGCTGATCCGAGGCTTTCATCGTGTCAAATCGATAGCCTTGATCACGGTAATACTTGATGATACCTGGCAGTGCTTTTACCGTCTCGGCATGAGCGCCCCCATCGTGCATCAGTACAATAACAGAACGTGCCCCGGCAGGCACCTTCGTTGCGTTCGTTAGAATTTCTTTGGCTGGAACGCCTTTGCGTCTGGAGTCGCCACTGTCTACGTTCCAATCCATAACGGTATACCCGCCCAATTTCAACAGATCAAAATAGCTCTGGTCAAAATGCCCGTAGGTCCCCCCCGGAGCCCGGACCAGATTCGGACGAAAACCAGCAATGCGTTCCACCACGTCCTCTGTCTGTTTGATCTGCTTCCAGAACACTTTGAAATCACTGTATAACTGTTCATACTGATGATTAAATGTATGATTGCCCAGAGCATGCCCGTCCTCTACAACTGAACGGATCATCTCCGGATAACGTTCTGCCTGCTCACCCAACACGAAAAATGTAGCCTGAACCTGCTCTGTACGCAAAATATCCAATACTTCATGGGTATGTTTCCCCGGCCCATCGTCAAAACTCAAATAGACTACTTTGTCCTGGAGATTCTCTTCTTTGGAGGCAGACACAACAAAGCCTGACACAGAAGAAGCGTAAGATGTGCCTGCATATGTAGCAAATACACACAGCAATACCATAATGCGAAGAATGAGAGCAGACCTTTTACCCGATAAAAATGGTTGTATTGGTGTCACCATGTATAAATCAACCTCCAACGTCTCTAGTGAAATTTGCTGATAGACTTCAGCAGATTGTTAGAATTATATGGAGGAGTCGCCGAAAAAAGACGCGATTTTGTTTTATATTTTTCACAATTTGGGATGGCCTGCGATTGATTCTTCGCCTCAGATTAGGTAGCATAATGGACAGGTAGGATCGTGAACAAAACACTATGGAGAGTAGTTATGCTCCCACCCTGTCTGCAGGAGAGTGAAATCTATTGGAATTGCTTGAGAAGGTCCAGCATCTGTTTGGGTCCTACGGATACAGCGTTTTGTTTTTTGGCTTGTTGCTTGAATTCATCGCCCTTCCCTTTCCGGGAGAAACAACGATGGCTTACGCAGGTTTCCTGTCCTACAAGGGACATCTGGACTTTGGCATACTCGCTATCCTGGCTTTTCTGGGAACAACGATTGGCATGACCATCACCTATTTTATTGGAGCCAAAGCTGGTCTGCCGTTTATTACACGGTATGGAAAATGGTTTCTGATGAAACAGGACAAGCTCGATAAGACACAAAAGTGGTTTGCCAAGTATGGCAATGCCCTGATTTTCATTGGTTATTTCATTCCTGGTGTAAGGCATTTCACCGGATATTTCGCCGGAATGGCTGCTGTTCCCTTTCGGAAATTCGCATTATACGCCTATTCTGGCGCGCTGTTCTGGGTGTTGTTATTTCTGGGTATTGGCAAAATATTCGGACCCCAGTGGAACGCCGTGTTCCACCTTGCACATCAATATGCCGCGTACATCGCGGCGGGTATTGGACTGCTGCTAATTGCAGCGGTATTATACCGTTATCGAAAAGCCTGGACAGCGAGATCCCTGCGCAAGCCAGCTCCTGTTCGTCAAAGACAAAAGTAAACCAGAAGCCAGGCTTAAGAACGTTTGATGTTCCTACTTGGGAGATGTTCCTATTGTAGATAGGATAAGCAAGGAGCAGCGCACAAGTCGCGGCTCCTTTTTTCCATATTCATTTGCCTTAGCTTCTGATATTTAAACCCCCACGTGCTCGTAACCCTCCATACCATGTCAGTAATACAGCAATCGCTGCGAAACCCATACCTCCTGCAAATCCTAGCGTTCGCGGTTCCACTACCTCCAATAATAAACCCGTACCAAACATGGACAATCCCAGCATACAACTGCTGCATGCCGTCACTAATCCAAAGATGAGTCCACGGTACTTCTCAGGCGTTTCACGCATCAATAATGTATCCAGACAGGTATTGCCTACGCCTGACATGAGAGCCAGCAGAGCATAGATCAGGGAAGCAAGCAATGGTTGAGTCGCAGTACTCAGCAGCATAAGCAGTCCCCCTTCGACCAGCAGGCATATGAGTACACCAGGAAGTAACCAGCGCTGAAAATAACGAGAACACCAATTGCTCAATACGAGGCCTGTTCCCAGAGCAGCATAGAACATGCCTACTCCCCAATCCCCCAGCCCAAACACCTCAATTGCGTACACACTGATCAATACATTATCGATTCCGTTTATGACCGGAACCCATAACTCAAACAGGATGATCATCTGTAATACTACAGAAGACCGAACCAGGCGCCATATTACAGAAGAAACATGAACTGTACCCTGGTCGCGAGTAATCCCTGAAGTATGATCAGATGTCACACTGGCTGTACTGGCTGAACTCTCTACATTTTCAATTGAAATCTCACCGGATTCAGCATCCCTTTCTGCTGGAAATGAGACTTTACGGATCACAATAGCTGCTGCCAGGAAACACAATGCATTAGTTATAAAAGCGGCCTGCGGTCCCATCATCGATGAAGTGATTCCTCCAATTAAAGCACCTGCAATCAGCACCGTACCATTCATCACCTGTTCAAGCCCATTAATCTGGAGCAGATTACCCGGCTGTACAAGCAGCGGTATTCCTGATTTGCGAACCGGTGAATAGAGGGCCTCTGCACAAGCAAGTAAAGTACTCACGGTGTACAGAATCCACAAATCATCCGCATGATTGACAAATAAATAGCTCAAGACAAGAGGAATTCTCAACAAATTGGTAATTAGCATAATCGTTCGCCGAGAAAAATGCATGGTCAACAAGCCCCCTGCAGGGGCAAGCACCAGAAACGGAAGCACACGAAGTCCAAGCACAAGTCCTACGGCCAGTCCAGATCCTGTGATACTCAGAATTAATGAAAGCATGGCGATCTGGGAAAACCGATCACCTATGCCGTTCACCATTCCTGCAATGAAAATCCTGCGGTACCCCGACTCCTTTTGCAGTAAAGACAGAATTGAAAACCTGAATAACATGAACAATCCTCTTTTCAATATATTAGATAACAATCTAATTAGATATTATTCTAATATACAACCATTGGCAATCTTCTTTTTTTTTGCACGAGGATATTCAATAACACTTTTGTGATAATCCGGATTCATCCAGGTCATACTAATTTGCAAATATAGGGTGTAAAGGGGGGATGAAGGAATGAGTACAGCAGAGCAGCACAATCCGAGTCAAAGTCCGAAAAAAATATCTCCGGATCTTACAGAGAATACCGATTACTGCAAGGAGGTGATGGGAAACAGCAAAGACCTGATGATTCGTCCTCTGCAATGTCTTCACAAATGGCCTTCTGCCATGTTGTACATTGATGGAATGGTAGATGTACAGATTGTTAATCTTTCCATCCTGCAATCCTTATTACAGATCCGTGAGTTGCCTGACTTTTCGGCGGAAAATGAGCATCTGCACTATCTCCAGAATGACGTTCTGGTGGCCAGCAACGTTCTATTGATCGATGAGATGAAAGACGTCCTCGATGCTCTCTTGGCAGGCTTTGTCGTTGTGCTCCTTGAAGGATCGAATCAGGGCTTGAAAATTGCAGCAGCAGGCTGGGAAGACCGCGCCGTTGGTGAGCCCATATCCCAGACGGTTGTTCGTGGTCCCATGGAAGGCTTTAATGAAAATTTGCGCACGAATACCAGCTTGATACGCAAACGAATTCGAGACCCCCATCTGTGGATCGAAGAAAGGGAGATTGGTCGTGTCACCAACACCAGGGTAGCGGTAGTCTATCTGGAGCATATCGTTGATCAAGAGGTGGTCCAGGAACTTCGGCGCAGGCTGGATGAGATTGATATTGACTCCATTCTGGAAAGCGGATATATCGAGGAGCTCGTGCAGGACAAGACAGGTACAATCTTCCCAACAGTCTATAATAGTGAGCGGCCAGACGCCGTCTGTGCAGCCCTGCTTGAAGGCCGGGTGGCCATTATTATAGACGGCACCCCTTTCGTACTGCTGGTGCCAGCCCTGTTTGTTCATTTCTTTCAGTCTCCCGAAGATTACTACCAGCGGGCCGATATTAGTTCATTGATTCGAATGATTCGTTATCTGGCCTTCTTTATCGCGTTACTTGCCCCATCCTTTTATATTGCTATTACTACCTTTCATCAGGAGATGCTTCCTACCAATCTGCTCATTAGTCTGGCAGCTCAGCGTGAAGGGGTTCCATTTCCGGCATTCATTGAAGCCATCTTAATGGAATTGACCTATGAAATATTGCGGGAAGCGGGCATTCGGATTCCAAAGACTGTCGGTCAGGCCGTTTCCATTGTGGGTACCCTTGTTATTGGTCAGGCCGCAGTAGATGCAGGCGTTGTATCGGCTGCCATGGTTATTATCGTATCCATTACAGCGATATCCAGTTATGTCATTCCGGAAAATGGATTGTCCATCTCTGTGCGAATTCTGCGTTTTGTTCTGATGATCTTGGCTGCTGCCTTCGGATTCTACGGCATTCTGATCGTTCTGCTGATCACTGTAACTCATCTATGCAGTTTAAGGTCTTTTGGCGTGTCATATATGTCCCCGTTTGCACCTTATATCGGGAAAGATATCAAAGACACCCTTTTCCGCGTGCCTTGGACCCGGATGAAGACCCGTCCTCTTTCTACCGGAACGCCAAACGAAACCAGACAGGCAAACCAAAAAACAAAACGATAATCGGTAAGGAGAACGTGTATGAACAAATGCCTACAATTGATTCTGTCTGTTGCTGTTCTGCTCCCTCTCCTTACCGGATGCTGGGATCGACAGGAACTCAATGAGCTCGGCATCATGCTGGGACTGGGTGTGGACAAGGATGGCGAAATGATTAAGGTGACCGCTCAAGTGGTTGTGCCCAATGAAGTATCTTCCAAATCAGGAGGAGGCAAAGGGACACCTGTGACGCAGTACCAAGCTTCTGCCCCAACATTGTTTGAAGCGATGCAAAAATTAACTCAATCTAGTCCCCGCCGTATCTTTATGGCGCATATTCGCGTAATGGTCATTGGTGAAGAATATGCCCGGAAAGCCGGTATATATGATGTAACTGAAGCTCTAATGCGGGAACCTACGGTACGCCCTGACTACTATGTCATGGTGGCCCGAAATACAACGGCTGCCAAAGTACTGGATGTGTTAACTCCACTTGAGAACTTGCCGGCAGAGAAGTTGTTTAATTCACTGGATGTATCCTCCAAAATCTGGTCACCCACGACAACCGTTACCGGAGATCAGTTAATGGAATATATGATTGCTCCCGGCATACAGCCTGTCATAACCGGCGTGGAGATTGTTGGTCCACAGGAGAAAAGCGGAAGTAAGGATAACATTTCAACCATCCATTCTCCCGCCAGCCTGAAATCAACCGGACTTTCCGTATTCAAAAAGGACAAGCTGATTGGCTGGCTAACGGAGGATGAGTCCAAGGGATATAACTATATCCGAAACAATGTGAAATCTACCATTGGACATCTTCCTTGCCGAAAAGGTGGGAACGTGACCTTCAAAACCCTGCGCTCAACAACCAAACGCAAAGCAAAAGTCGTTGCCGGTCATCCTGTCATCAGCATCAAAATCAAAAATGTATCCTCCATCGGTGCTGTGGAATGCGGAATCAAGATTGGTTCCATGGACGTCATCAAGGAACTGGAGCGGGACAGTGAGGAGCGGCTTGTGGATCTGATGCAAGAATCCATCAAGTCGGTGCAGCGCAAGTTCCATGTTGATATTTTCGGATTTGGACAAGAGGTATATCACGCAGATCCTACATTTTTCAAAAAAGTGGAGAAAGACTGGGATGACTATCTTGAAAATCTGGATGTGCATTATGATGTCAATGTGCAAATCAAACGTGTAGGGACACTGGATAATTCGTTCAAAGACGAAATTAGGGAGTGAACAGGATGTTGCTTACACTTAGCGTCATTGTAATTGCTGGGCTGATCGGGTGGTTCGATCTTCCTGCCCTCATACGAAGCAAGGAATGGAAAGAAACGGCTGTATACAGTACCTTGCTTCTGCTGGCTACCTTCTTAAGTGTCATTGCAGCAAACTTGTGGGAATTCCCGAGTCCACTATATCTCATCATATGGATCTATGAACCCGTAAATCAATTTCTGGCACATCTGACTGGAACTTAGGAAAAAGGAGAGGGATACTATGCTGGAGCAGGGCCGCATTGGAACACGACAATTGTCCACTCTCATTTTCATGATGGTGGTCGGGGATATGATGATCATCTATCCCTCGGTTATCACTTCCTATGCCAAACAAGATGCCTGGATATGCGCTCTTGTCGGGGTTCCACTCGGAATGTGCCTTATGCTCATGTTTCTAAAGCTATGCAGTCTTTATCCGGAGAAAAATCTGATACAGATTTCACGAAGTATTCTGGGATTTTGGCCAGGCACGCTTGTCTCCATTTTTTATCTTTTCTTTTTTGTGATAGGCACCTCCACCCACATCCGGGAAGTCGGAGATTTCATCACCTCCCAAATTTTTCAGTACACTCCGCTTCGCGTCATTGCCCTGATGTTTGTTGTTGCGCTTGGCTGGGGAGTATACCATGGGCTGGAAACGATGGGACGAAGCAGTGAATTGCTCATGCCTATCCTTATTGTGTTTATTCTTGTGCTTACATTCTGTCTACTGCCCCAGGTTGACCCTAGTCATTTGAAGCCTGCTACAGATACGGGTGTGGTCTCTATCCTGCAAGGGATTCTCGTTAGTATCATATACCCGGTAGGTGAAGTGATTCCCATCATGATGATTATCCCCTACACGTTGAATCAGACACACCGTACCCGGGATGTTCTTGCTGCTGCAGGGCTCGGCAACCTGATCCTGGCAGCACTCGTTACCATCTCTCTGCTGGTTCTGGGTGCTTTCCTTACACAGCATAATATTTATGCTTCCTTTACTTTATCTCAGAAGATTAATATCGGCGGGTTTTTCGAGCGCATTGAAGCGATTATGGCTTCTTCCTGGCTTATCTCCACATATGTCAAAGCCATGGTGTATATGTATGCATTTGTTTTGGGAACCGCCGAGCTGTTCAAGCTCAAGCAGTATCGCATGCTGATCCTGCCGACATCCCTGCTGGTCTTTGGCCTTGCCAATTTGGTCTCGCCCAGTTTGACTTTCATCGTCATTACCGTCGTTCCGTACTGGGTAGATTGGGACACCACCTTAAGCATTATTTTGCCTGGGTTGTTATTGTTGGTGCATATGTTCAAAAAGCGCTGGATGACCAAGTCTTCCGGATAAGTATACGTATCGTTCAGAAAGGAGGATAGAGATCATGACCATTCAAGATAAAATCAGTATTCGGCAATTCACCTTGCTTACCTTTCTTGTCATGGTAGGGGATATGATTCTGATCTATCCACCCTTGGTCTCCGCTTTGGGTAAAAATGATGCATGGCTCTGCTCTATCCTCGGGCAGCCCATTGGTCTGTTCCTCATATGGATTCTGTACAAACTCCATCAAACGTTTCCGGATCTTTCCCTAATTGAAATCAACAGAAAATTGCTTGGTCTCTGGGCAGGATCGGTCTTATCCGTTGGTTACCTGTTCTATTTTGCCATAGGTGCTGCCGTCTGTATCCGTGAGGTTGGAGACTTTATGACCACCCAGATTTACCTCAAAACTCCCATTCGTGTCATTTTGATTATGCTCTTGTGTTCTCTGATCTGGGGCCTTATGAAAGGTCTGCAGCCCATGGCAGCAAGCATTGAACTGCTAACCCCCGTTGTTGTTATCTTTATGCTTCTCCTGTTCATGGGGCTTTTGCCCAAAATAGACGGTTCACATCTGCAACCTTTCATGAGCATCAAGTGGATTCATCTGATCGAAGCAGTGGTTCGGGCAGCCTTTACTTCCTTTGGTGAACTCATCGTACTTACCATGATTCTTCCTTATGTAATGACAGGTCCACATGTCAAACGCGATATGCTGCTTGCCACGTTGTTGGGAGGTATGCTTCTGAGTGCACTGTTACTGTTCTCACTGCTCGTTGTCGGGACATTCATGACACAGCATAACATCTATACCTCGTATGCCCTGGCCCAAAAGATTAATATTGGTAACTTCTTTGAGCGTATCGAAGCCTTTATGGCTATCTCATGGTTAATTGCAACCTATTTCAAAAGCCTTCTGTATATGTTCGCTTTTGTTATCGGACTAGCTCAACTGTTTCAGTTAAAAGCATATAAACCCCTTATATTACCTTCAGCCTTGCTTATGTTTGCATTGTCTATTCTGATTTCACCCAATGTCATCTTCTACACTAATACCATCATGCCTGCCTGGGTGGATTGGGACATCACCGTAAGTTTCATCATCCCCCTGTTCCTTTTGCTGGTTCATCGCATACGCTTTGGCAAGAACAAAAAAAGCCAAACCAGCCCAGAACGGTTACACACATGAACATTTTGCATCAATCCATGGAGCCTCCTACGATCAGCGAGAAATAGATCAAACATGCCATATTACAAAAGGAAAAAGTAAGACATAAAAAGGCTGTGCTCCACGGTAAGTTCCGCGAGCACAGCCCTTCATAAGAAATGAACATATTCCTTTATGGAGAGAACAGGAACATTCCCTTTTTTACAATTCCTTTACAGCCTCAAGCGCTGCTTCGATATGTCCTTTGACTCGTACCTTCAACCACGACTTCAGCAGAACACCTTCCTCGTCAATGAGAAACGTGGAGCGTACCAGCCCCATATATTCCTTGCCATACAATTTCTTGAGCTGCCATACGCCGTATTGCTCGGCTACCTGATGATCTTCGTCTGACAGCAGAATAAAGGGCAAGCCGTATTTGGCAATGAATTGGTCATGCCGTTTCATCGGATCGGTGCTGACGCCCAAAATAACAGCATTTAATCCCTTGAACGCCTCATGCCGATCACGAAAGTCACATGCCTGCTGCGTGCAGGAAGAAGTCATATCTTTAGGATAAAAATAAAGCAGTACCCGCTGTCCGCGGTAATCCGACAGCTTCACAGTATCTCCCGTACTCGATGGAAGCTCAAAACCTGGAGCAAGCTGGCCTTCGGTTAATGTCATCTCCATTCCTCCTCTACCTCATCTTCCTTTCACAAGGATTTCTGTTATGATCCTGCTCCGCGATACTTCTTCACACCATAATTCCACAGCAGAAGGCCGATGGAGCCAAACACCAATCCCACCACTGGTGTCAGCATAGCCATGCGGTGCATCTCCGATCGCTCCAGGAACAGTGCTGCCGGATAAATGCCCACGAAGGCAAACGGAATGACCCATGTTAACAGGACCTGAATCGCACGGTTATAGATCGTTACCGGATAACGTCCGTATCCCTGAATGTTGTACATTAATGGCAGGATACCTGTAGGCGCGTCCGAATAAAAAGACAACGATGTCAAGGTGATGTAGATGCCCGCATAGATTAAAACGGAGCTAAGGGCAAGAATAATGAGGGCCGGGATATGCCACCACTCCAGCATGAGTCCCATCTCCGCACCGCTGATGCCCATGATGACCAGGCCGATAAACGATCCCACAAGCGCAGGCGGGTCCACATTTTCAAGTAAAATCTGGAACAGGTTATGCGCCGGACGGGTCAATATGCGATCCATCTCACCTTTGACAATATACCGCTCGCTGAACCCCCACAGATTGATAAAACAACTGAAGATGCCATAAGGCACCATAAAATACCCATAAACAAAAAGGACTTCGCTCTCACTCCACCCGCCCAGATTATCCGTATGCCGGAAAACAACAAAGATAAAGATCAGGTTTGTTGCCTGGAACAACAGATCTGAAAGGATTTCCACCCAGAAGTCGGCACGGTACGTGAGCCTGGTTTTCATATAATTCTTCAAATATTCCCAGATCAAACCTATATAGTACATCGCATTACCCTCCTTGCACGAACAGACGCTTGCGCGCCTGACGCCAGATCAGCATCATCGGAACGAGCAGTATGACAAACCAGAACACCTGGATGCCGAGTACGCTCCAGATGCCGGTGCCCTCTACTCTTCCGGTGAAAACCGAGCCGGGCAGATACGTAATGGCCTGAAAAGGCAATACCTTCATCACTGCAGACATCCACCCTGGATACAGGCTGATCGGGATAATCAGACCAGAGAATAAATCGACCACAACGCGCTTCATGCGCATCATGCCTTCATTATTTTCCACAAAGAAGGCCGCCAGTCCGGTAATGACATTAATCTGCGAGTTAATGAGAAAACTGAAGAACAGCATGACCAGAAAGCCAATCCACGCAGACGGCGCCGTAGGCAGTTCCACCGGGAACAGCAGAATGGCAATGAGCATCCCCGGAATCATCAGCAGCAGGAAACGGAAAATGCCTTCGCCCAGCCCCTGCATCATTTTGACCATGACATAGTTGATCGGCCTTATAAATTGAATGGCAATGGAGCCATCGCGAATGTCCGCAGCGATCTCCCGATCCAGATTGTTAAAATAAAACGCACGCGCCATCCACGATACCGCCACATATGTCGTCATCTGAGCTGCCGTAAAACCGCCCAGTTCACCACTGCTGCCGTAAATCGCCTGCCAGGTAAAGTAATACACGCCGATATTCAGCGTATATATCAAAATGCCGGAATAATAATTCACCCGGTATGCAAGCATCGTCAGAAACCGGATGCGCATAAAATCAAAAAATGCACTATTCATCTAGGATACACCCACCGCTTCGTTCCCTGCTCCCACAATCTCGGGACGCTCGGCAGAACCGGATTGATAAATACTGCGCACAATCTCATCCGTGTTAATCTCAATAATCTGAATATCGGTAATATCCGCCTGTCCCACTACGCGTCCCAGCACATCCGATACATTGAGTTCAAGTGGAATCCAGACCGATGCGGACAGTTCGTTCTCTACCGTCCAGCGAACAGGCAGCCCAGCAGTCCATTCCAGCATCTGCTCCATGGTATGACCCGTGCCGAACTTGAATCGGATTTCCCTTTCCTTGCCCCATTGGGACTTCAGGTGATCCAAACCGCCATCATAGATGATATGGCCTGCATCAAGCATAATGACTCTGGAGCATAGCGCTTCGATGTCCTGCAGATCGTGGGTCGTCAGCAAGATGGTTGTTCCGTGTTCCTTATTCATGTCTTTCAGGAATTCGCGAATTTCCGACTTCACAACAATATCCAGACCTATGGTCGGCTCATCCAGGAAAACGATATCCGGATTGTGCAGCAGCGCAGCAACCAGCTCACAGCGCATACGCTGTCCCAGGCTGAGCTTCCGTACCGGACGGTTCAGCAGTTCCGTGAGCTGCAACCGCTCAACCAGCTCATCCAGCCGTTTACGGAAATCGACCTCACCTACCCGATATACCTTGCGCAACAGATGGAAGGACTCAATGACACCGATATCCCACCATAGTTGACTGCGTTGACCAAAAACGACACCAATATTCTGTACAAACTTCTCACGTTCCTGATACGGTACATATCCACCAACCGATATTTGCCCTGAAGTAGGCACCAAAATGCCGGTCAACATCTTGATCGTAGTTGATTTACCGGCACCGTTCTCCCCGATATATCCGCATATTTCGCCTTGCGGAATCTGAAATGAAATATCATTTACAGCCAATACCTCCTGGTATTGACGTGCAAACAGGTCCTGGAATGCGCCCTTAAGTCCACCTCGACTTTTCTGGACACTAAACGACTTGCGTAAATCTTTGACATCAATCGCCAGCATGATTATACCTCACTTGGATTTTGTTGAAATTGCTTGTAGCCCAAAAAGAAATTATAATGGTATCAGTCAAAATTCAGCAAGCTTTAAAATACTCTGAAGCCGCATCCTCTGCCGAAAGGATGGATGATGTGTTCGGACAGCTTCGGAATAGTGGATTGCCCGAACTCGTTTTTAATTTCATTCTGAATACAAAGGAGAGCTAGCATGACCAGAAAGACGAAGAGAACCATCTGGATCTCTCTTGCCACCTTCGTGTTGATCGTTGGAGGCGCAGCGGCATTTTATTTTGGTTCTATTCTTAATCAGTTGAATGGCTTGCAAAAGGAAGGCGACGAATCCCCGTTTGCCGGTATCGATAATGTTGAAAAAGTAAACACCCCGGACCCTCCCAAATGGGAAGGCACCGAAACAGTGAACATCCTGGTTATGGGCGTTGATGCCCGCGGACTGAAGGAAGGGGAAGTTCCCCGCTCCGACAGCATGATGGTCGTATCCCTTGACCCAACTACCAAAAAAATCAATCTGTTCTCGATTCTGCGAGACACATACGTCAATATCGATGGATATGGCAAAGAACGCATTAATACAGCGATTACCCACGGTCCCAATGCAGCGATGAAAGCTGCCGGAGATCTGCTGGGAATCCCTGTACAGTATTATGTGTATACCGATTTTCAAGGATTCATCAAATTGGTGGATGCTGTTGGCGGTGTGGATTTTGACGTAGAGAAGGACATGCACTATACAAGCAAAGCGGACAAAAATGAATACGATATTGATCTGAAAAAAGGTTACCAGCATCTGGATGGTGAAACAGCTCTGATGTACGTACGTTTTCGCCATGATGCCATGTCGGATTTTGCACGTTCCGAACGTCAGCGTGAATTCCTGAAAGCAGTAGCAGCGAAAATGCAATCAACGACTACGATTGCCAAACTGCCTTCCATTCTGGAACAGGTCAATCCTTATGTGGATACCAACCTGACCCTCTCTGACATGTGGAAACTGGGTGGACTTGGCTACCAGAGCAGCATGAACGGCAGCGAGCAAATTCCGCCAATGAATATGCTTAAGGAAGAACGTACCCCAGGCGGAGCTCAAGTATTGACTGTTACCAATGAAGAGAAGTTGAAACAGCTTATTCAGGATATCATTCATCCCCCTGCCCAGTCGGAAGATACCAAGACCGGAGCAGACGACAAAACAGCCAGCGCGGACGAAAAAAATTCGGAGCAACCGGCACAGTAACGAAGTGAAACATGCAGAGGGCAGCCATTACGCTGCCCTTTCGCTGTGTTCTGTATAGATATTAATATTAAATACGAAAGGAAGTTATCTTATGAATCCATCACGTTCCCGTTCCGAACTTTTATACGAAGAAGCCCTTCAACATATTGTAGGAGGTGTTAACAGCCCCTCCCGCTCGTTCAAAGCCGTCGGTGGCGGTGCACCTGTATTTATGAAAAAGGCGCAGGGTGCGCACTTCTGGGATGTCGATGATAACCGTTATATCGATTATCTCGCAGCGTACGGCCCAATTGTTACAGGACATGCTCACCCCCATATTACCCAGGCGATTACCGAGGCAGCAGCAAATGGCGTACTGTACGGCACGCCGACGGAACTTGAAATCAAACTCGCCAAAATGCTGAAAGAAGCCATTCCTTCGATGGATAAGGTTCGTTTTGTGAACTCCGGTACAGAATCGGTCATGACCACCATCCGGGTTGCCCGTGCATATACGAAACGCAACAAAATCGTGAAATTCGCCGGATGTTACCACGGTCACTCCGATCTGGTGCTTGTTGCTGCTGGCTCAGGCCCATCCACGCTGGGAATTCCCGATAGTGCAGGCATCCCAACCAGTATTGCACACGAAGTCATCACGGTGCCTTTCAACGATCTGGAAAGCCTGAAAGCGGCTCTGGAGCGTTGGGGCGATGATGTCGCTGCTGTCATGGTTGAACCGATTGTCGGTAATTTCGGTATGGTCATGCCGGAACCCGGCTTCCTGGAAGGACTCTGTGCCATGACTCGGAGCAACGGATCGCTTGTAATCTACGACGAGGTTATCACCGCTTTCCGCTTCCATTATGGTTCTACCCAGACATACGCTGGGCTGGAAAACCATGCTGAGATCGAACCGGATCTGACTGCGCTTGGCAAAATCATTGGCGGCGGCCTGCCCATTGGTGCTTACGGCGGTCGGAAACAGGTGATGGAGCAGGTTGCTCCGCTAGGCCCTGCATATCAGGCAGGTACGATGGCGGGCAATCCGGCATCCATCTCAGCGGGCATTGCATGTCTGGAAGTGCTGCAAGGCCAAGGGGTGTATGAAGAGATGGAACGTCTTGCGATCGACCTGACGACAGGAATTCAGGCTTCCGCTGACCGTCATGGTATTGCCCTGACGATCAACCAGATTCGTGGTGCCTTCTCCACGCACTTCTGTGACCACCCGGTTACGAACTATGATCAGGCCCAGGATACCGACGGAGAGCTCTTCGCTTCCTTCTTCCGTCACATGCTGAACCGTGGCATTAACCTGGCTCCGTCCAAATATGAAGCCTGGTTCCTGACGACTGCACATACGGACAAGGATGTTCAGGAAACACTCGAAGCCGCGGAAGCTTCCTTCAAGGCCATGGCTCAGGCGTAAACCGTTATCAAACTATTCATGCACTGCACCATAATAAAGTTATCATTGAAAATGATCTCATGAAATCAGGCGTCCACACTAGCGATTATTCCGCTTGTGTGGACGCCTTTTGCAGCTTCGCTATTTCCTCACGGATAATTCGCAACCCTTCCTTGATCCGCTGCTTGGGTACATTGGATATGTTCAACCGCAGCATTTTCTCCTGATGAATCTCTTGTGTACCTTCTGGATAGTATCGTTCTGTTGTATCGGCAATGACTCCCCGTTGATCCAAACGGGACAGCAAGACCCTCAGCGGCATATCCTTAGCGAGTGGCAGAACTGTATGCTCCCCTCCTGTACGCGGCGCATTCGCAAATGGAGCAAAGTCCGAAAAGGCGTTAAACTCTTGATATAACTTGTTCATTCGGGCAGCATAACGGCTGCGGATGACTTTGCCGTGATGAGCAAACATCCCGTTACGAATGTAAACCTCAAGTGCAGCCTGGGACAAAACAGCGGTGTCAATGTCGAGCATTTTTTTGTATGTACTAAACGATGCCATAAGACTTGCAGGCAGAACAGCTACGCCAATCCGCAAGCCGGGAAACAGGATTTTGGAGTAACTTTTCAGATAAATGACCCGCCCCTCTGTATCATAGGACCATAACGGGTCCTGCTTCGTGTTCTCTTCCAGATCAGCCAGATAATCATCCTCTACCAGATAGACATCGTAACGCTGAGCCAGCCGAATTAATCTCTTCTTCTCTGCTGCCGTCAGGGAAGTGCCAATCGGGTTATGAAAACGCGGCATGACATAGAAAAATTTGATATCTCCTTCACGGAACTGTCGTTCAAGCGCTTCCCAATCCAGGCCGTCCAGAGAGCGTCTGACGCCAGCAATCGGTACATTCAGTCCCTTCAAAAGCGAGGGCATATTATGATAACCCGGAAGTTCCAGCATCACCTGCTTTTTACCATTCGGAAAAGGCATTAAGGCCAATACAGCCAGCGCTTGCTGCACCCCTGACGTAATAAAAAACTGTTCTTGCCGGGCAAAGACCTGATAATCGGCGAATTGCTTCTGCAGCAATTCAATCAATGAAGGCAAGCCCCTCTCCGTTCCGTACAAAAACAGCTCCGCCTGTTTCTTCTCCATCGCCTGATCCACACAATGACGAAAATCGGAATAGGGAAATACCCGTGGATCAGGTGCTGCCGAGGCAAAATTCAACGGTCCCTGCAACTCCCGATCATCGACATCGGCTCCATTCTGTACCGCATAATACCCGGACTGAGGCACTGCGTAGACCAGATGTCGCTCTTCCAGCCACTCATATGCACGGATGGCTGTACTCACACTGCATTGATATTGCTCGGCCAAAACACGCACAGCCGGGAGCTTGATACCTTTGTCCTGCCATTGTCCACTGTTCTGCTGCTGCAATTGCTCCTGAATCCAGCGCTTTAGTGATTCGGCGATCATTTCATACTTTCTCATTGAAATCTACCCTTCCTCTGACATCCATACTCTTAATTGTACCGGCACAGTAAATGTTTTTGTCTATTGTACCACTATTGGTCTGGCAGTATATTGAATAAGGCCAGACCATACAGCAACATATGCAACAGTAGTAGTTGAAAAGAAAAACCGTAATATTTGGAGGAAACCTCATGAACAGTACCCGAACTCGAACATATGCATATGTAGCAGCTGTTTTATATGCAGCCATTATTGGTTTATCTTTTTTATTTGTCAAAATGACGGTTAGTGTTGCACATCCTATCGATGTACTGGCCCATCGTTTTGCTTTGTCGTTACTCGCAGTCAGCATCCCTGTCATTTTCGGATGGATCAGGATTAAGCTAACCCTGCGTGACCTGTGGCGTATCATTCCTTTGGGGCTGCTCTCTCCTGTTTTATTCTTTGCTTTTCAGGCATTCGGACTCGTCTCGTCCAATTCTTCGGAAGCAGGTATTATCCAGGCCACTGCCCCTGTATTCACCCTTGTTCTCGCCTCCATCTTTCTCAAGGAGCGTACGTCCACCCTGCAAAAATTGTTCCTGCTGCTGTCTGTGGCGGGTGTAGTCTTTATTTTCGTAATGAAAGGCAGCGGAATGTCCACAGGCAACTTTAAAGGGATTGCTTTACTGCTGCTCTCCACTGTTTGTTTTGCAGGTTATGGTGTGCTGGCACGGCCCTTGGCTCAAAAATATAAACCAATGGAATTGACCTGGGTGACCCTGATGGTTGGATTTATCGTCTTTAACGCGGCATCCCTGATTCGTCATGCGTCGAGCGGAACCCTGGTGGACTATGTGAAACCACTCGGAGATGCATCGTATCTGGGAGCACTAGCCTATCTCGCCATCCTTTCCACGATGATCTCCACGCTGCTGGCAAGTTATGCGCTAACTCATTTGGAAGCTTCCAAGATGAGTGTGTTCAGCAACTTGTCCACACTGATATCCATTGCCGGCGGGGCGTGGATATTGCTTGAGCCAGTACACGGCTACCACTTTGTGGGTGCCTTGCTCATCATCGCTGGTGTACTTGGCACCAATATGAGTGGAAGAAAGCGCAGACTGGTCAACCAAGCCAAAGCGTGATACAATGTGAAAAATTGTAAACGGACGTTATTGACAATGATGAAGAGAAGTACACAGGACAGGATGGTTCAGAGAGCCGGCGGATGGTGTGAGCAGGTGCATCAGTCATGTGGAAATGGGCTTCGGAGTTCCGAGTTGAACCCGGTCTGCACCTGTAGTCAGGAGCGTGGATCGTCAGTAGGCAAGGCGGCATGTTCAGCCGTTATCCATGAACAGGATATCGATAAGGTATATGTGGACTTCCCACAACCGGGCTTTCCGCATATATTGTTATTCCGTATCTTTCAAGTGGGCCGTGCAACCAGCGGCCAATTAAGGTGGCACCGCGAGGCATAAGCTTCGTCCTTCTATTCTGTTCCCGTCTGGGAAACAGGATGAAGGACGAAGCTTTTTTTATTGGAGCCCAAAACTGTGGCAGGCTGAAAGGAGGTGATGGTCGTGGAAGACGGCTGGTGGCGTCAGCAACCTATAATCGGAACATCACAAATTCAAAGGAGACTAAACCATGAACATGAACAAAGACATTATTTTAACCGGAGACCGGACAACCGGACAGCTTCATCTCGGCCATTACGTGGGCAGCCTGCGCAGCCGGGTGCAATTGCAGAACGAATATAAAACGTACATTTTGCTGGCAGACATCCAAGCGTTAACTACCCATTACGACCAGCCCGAACTGATTGCAGACAGCGTGCATCAAGTGACACTCGATTACCTTGCCGTAGGTATCGATCCCAATAAAGCTACTCTGTTCATCCAGTCCATGATTCCGGAAATTGCCGAGCTGACTGTCATTTTCTCCATGTTTATCACTGTTAACAATCTTCGTCATAATCCCACGATTAAAAATGAAGCACGTGACCGGGGTTATACGGATCTATATTACGGATTTCTCGGTTATCCTGTCAGCCAGGCAGCGGATATTGCATTCTGCAAAGCAACCCTTGTTCCGGCAGGCGAAGATCAGATTCCTCATATCGAAACAGCGAGGAAACTGGTACGTCGGTTTAATGAGTTATATGCTCCGGTGCTGCCTGAGCCACGCATTCTGACCGGAGAGCGTCTGGGTGGACTTGATGGCATCGGGAAAATGAGCAAAAGTATGGGCAATGCGATCTCCTTGAATGCCCGTCCTGATGATGTACATGCCAAGCTGACCAAGGCCAAGACAGATCCGGCGCGTATTCATCGATCCGATCCGGGAAACCCGAATATCTGCCCGGTATTCGCTTATCATCAGTTATTTCGCAATGAAAATGCAGAAGAAATCCATGCCAATTGCAGCCAGGGGACGATTGGATGCAGAGACTGCAAGCAGCTGGCTGGCAATGCAATTAATGAGTTGCTTGCCCCGTTCCGTGCACGGCGACAAGACTATGAGCAACGGGAAGATGAGGTGAAAGAGATTCTTATCGAGGGCACCCGTCAAGCTCGGAAAGTCGCGCGGGAAACAATGCTTGAGGTGCGAGAAGCCATGGGTATTCGTTATTTTAACCTTTAGTATTCAGGCTGTCTTGTATGAAGCGCTCCAATCACGTTAACACTGCTGAGAACAGTCTATTGGGAAAAGAGGTCCCCTCAGCATGAAACGAACACAGCCTTCTTTTTTGCAAGCCATGATGTTAATTATGTTATCCGTCGGCCTGATCAGCCATGTCCTGATTATCCCTGCCCTTCTGTCCTCGGCCAAAAGAGATGCGTGGATATCCGTTCTGTTGTCTGCAGGCCCGTATCTTTTATTCACCCTGATGCTTGCCTATGTCTCCCGTTTTCTCCAGCATCAAACTCTCCATGAATGGCTGACTTCCCATCTGGGCAAACCCCTTGGCCTGCTGTTTCGGATGGGAAACAGTCTCTTTTTTCTGTCCGTGATCTATCTCACCCTGCACGATACGACCACCTGGGCCAAAACCAACTATCTGACAGAGACACCGGTATTGGTTACAAGCATTGCCATCATGTCTCTCTGTGCATACGCTGCTTATAAAGGAATACGTTCTCTGGCATTTACAGCAGGGCTGATCCTGCCTCTGGTTGTCCTGCTTGGATTCTATGTCGCCATTGTAAATACACAATACAAGGATTACAGCCGTCTGCTACCTGTGCTTGAACATGGCTGGCACCCCGTGCTTCAAGGCATGGTCTACAGTCTTTCAGGCATGTTTGAGCTGCTTTTCATCTGGTACATACAGCCCCACCTCTCCAAAAGGATACGCGTGTGGCAGTATCTGATGCTCGCGTTGATTATTCTTGGGCTGACACTTGGCCCCCTCATTGGGGCTATCGTGGAATTTGACCCTTTTGAGGCTGCCAAAATGCGATATCCCGCTTTTGAGGAATGGCGAATTGCCTCCTTGGGTAAATACATCGCCCAGACAGATTTCTTTTCGATCTATCAGTGGCTTGCTGGATCTTTCACCCGAATTAGTCTTGCCATGTATATTATGGTAGAAATTTGGAATATTAAGAGCGCCACCAGAAGGCTCATCAGCTGTGTCGCGTTAGCTGTCTTCTTTATTTTCACCATGATGTACCGTCTGGATGACATGACGTTCGAGAAGCTGCTTGTCGGCTACATATTCCCGTTCAATCTCATGTATCTTAGTGGACTAGCGGTTATTGCAACGACAATTGCATTCATCAGTTCACGCCATCAGAGGAGGAAACATCATGGAGCACCATCCGATTGACACCACGTCCCATGAAACATTGCTTGCCTCTTTGAAGGATCAGTTCAACCCCTGCGCAGATGTTGTTATTCATACCTTTCCTGCCAAAGATGAAACTGATATGTCGGTGATTATGCTCTATTGCGACGGCTTGATCGATGGCAAACAACTCAACCAATTTATTATCCCCCGGCTGGAGCAGCATTCTCTACTTATAGAAGAAGCACATCCCCAAGAATTGGGATTAACATTGAATCCAATAGAAGATCTCGCCGATGCAGAGAATGTAAACCTTCTGATTTTCAGTGGACAATTACTTCTCATTTTCGGAAATGGTGATCAGTCCTGGAGTCTCGATATCGCGAGCATACCAGGCAGAAACCCTGAGGAATCAGCCATCGAATCATCCGTAAAAGGGCCTCGCGATGGATTCACCGAAGAGTTGAGCGTAAATATCGCACTCATTCGTAAACGCATGAAAACCTCTTCGATGTGTTATGAAAAATACGTTAAAGGCGGTCGAACACAGACCTCCATTGGTCTGTTGTATGTAAAAGACATCATTAATCCGGATATTCTGAAAGAAGCACGCCAAAATCTCGACAAGATTGAAATCGATGGCATTCTTGGTACCTCCATTATGGAACGGGCCGTGATGGGAGGCATTCGCAGCATTTTCCCGCTCACGGATAATACAGAGCGTCCTGATTATGTTGTCGATTCCCTATTAAATGGGCGTTTTGCCGTTTTAATTGAAGGTTCACCAGTCGCAGTCATTGCTCCAACTACCCTGTTCAATCAGTTGAAATCACCGGAAGACGAGAGTACGCCGTTTTTCATTGTAACTTTTGAACGGATTTTGCGCATTGCCGGGTTGCTGATCGCTTGTTTCTTTCCCGGATTCTATATCGGTTTGACCAGTTTCAATGTGGAGCAGATTCCGCTGCCTTTTCTGGCGACGATTGCCGGCACGAGGCTGGGTCTGCCCTTGCCGGTCACGCTGGAAGCATTTCTGATGATTTTTATGTTCGAGCTGTTCAATGAAGCTGGTCGGCGACTCCCTCGGGCACTGGGACAGACTGTCAGCGTGGTTGGCGGTCTTATTATCGGGGATGCCGCTATTCGCGCAGGGATTACTTCTCCCACCATCATTGTAACGGTAGCCATCTCAGTCATCTCGAGCTATATTCTGGTAAATACCGTGCTAAGCGGGGTTACTGCCCATGTCCGCATCGGGATGCTTGCGATCTCCTCCATCCTAGGACTTTTCGGTTTCATGATTGGGTTATTTGCTCTACTGGTGCACCTCGTCTCCTTGGAGTGTTATGGCGTATCATATCTGTCACCCGTATCTCCCTATATTCCTGGCGATTTCACCCAAACCATATCCATGCACCCTTCCATGAAACGGACCAAGCGTCCAGCAGCACTCCATACACAGGATTCCACCCGCCGGAGGAAACGCCCGTGACAAGATGGATGACTAAGGGGTGCTTGCTTATGAGCTGCTTCATCCTGCTGACCGGGTGTTGGGATTCCAAAGAGGTTCAGAGCATTAACTTTATCACGGGAATAGGGATAGATTATGCGGATAACCACTACATTGCTTATGCCCAATTGATTGATTTCTCCAGTATTGCCAAGCAGGAGGGTCCGACTTCCCGGGAAGCAAGTGATATCTGGGTGGGACGCGGCGAGGGCACGACGCTGAGCATGGCTATTAATGACCTATATCAAACATCACAACAGCAAACATTATGGACCCATGTAAAAGCGATCGTTTTATCGAAAAACGCCCTGGACGGGCGCCTGGAGGATATTTTTAATACACTGCTTCATTCAGGCCAGATGAGATATACACCTTGGATTTACGGTACGGACCATAACATTCCTGAAGTGCTCTCTTCCTCTGCATTGCTGAACCAATCTCCTCAGACCATCGAACTGTTTGAACCGATCAAGCTGTATAAGCAACAATCCACCTTCGAACCCATTCGGCTTCATCAGCTTCTTGACGGATTTCGGGAGCCAGCGTCAGTTATTCTTTTGCCGTCCATTTCGAACAAAAACCAGACCTGGTTCAACGGGAAGAAAGCCCCCCCACTTGTTAAAATGGATGGATTTTATGTGATTTCAAACGGCAAGAATCAGGGCAAAGTGGCAGGTAAGGAAGCAGACGGTACACGATTCGTTAATTATGATCACGTTTATCAGTACCCGTTGTACATTTACAAAAATGGAGCAAAGACTCCGGAGCTGACCCTGAGACTTAATAACCCGAAAACTACGATAAAGGCAAGGAAAGAAAGAGATGGTGTTATATTCGACCTGCAAACTTCTGTAAAAAGTTCCATTGTTGAGGAGCATGGGCCCCCCTGGTCTCTTCATTCCATGGAAAGAGATGCCGAAAAACAAATCGAGTCCGAAATCCGCGATACGTTTGAGAAAACTAAATCACGCAAGATTGATTCGTACGGTCTTGTAGAACACCTCTATCGTCATGATCTCGCCTTATGGAGACAGGTGTCCAAAAGGGCTAATCCTATTGAGCGGTTCAAGCTTGGGAAGGTGGAGGTCAAAGTGGACATCCTCAATGCCAGCACGTATAAATACAATGAGTAATGCACAAAGACGACCAGCCGCTTGTAATGGAATACAAGGTTACTGGTCGTCTTTGCTTTCTCCTATTGGTTGTCTAGTGGAAACGCCATGACACTCATCAGTGCCAGTTCGGGCTGGGTTGTATCCAAACGACTGTATTGAATGATAACAGGAACATTGCTGGAGACCGTAATTGCATAGGGTACTCCTACCGGGATAAGTTGCTCACCAGATCTCAGCGACGCTGTCCGGATATGCTTTGTTCTCCGTGCAGGCACCTCACTTACGATGTCTTCGAGCGGTTCCCTGTCTTCGAAGTATATCGTTATTTGCAGTTGTGCATCCGCTGTACCTGTATTTAAAACACAGATGCTCTCGTGACTCTCCAGTCTGCCCATGCTGTCTGGCGGAATGTACCCATCGGGAATCACCCAGTAGGTGTGGCCTGTCCCTGTGGAAGGTGTTTTATGTGCTGAAGCATTCGTCTGATCCTTTGTCAATGAATGTCCTCCTTTGCTAATGCAATAATTAGGTTAAACACGCGGGAGGCTCGCGGTGCGGGCGCTTCGCTCCCCCTGCTCCGATTCCCTCCTTCGCTGCAACGCTCGCCACAGCTTTTTAAAGGCTTACCTCAAATACATTTGCAGCGGCTGCAATCGCAGCTCGCGGATGGCTTCCGCCACCTGGGCAGCGAGGCGGTGGGCACCGCGCTCCTGAAAATGCGTGTTATCCTCCACGCCTGCTGGGAAGTTCACAAACTCACCCGGCAGCACCCACATAAAATCTTCCTTGCTGCCTTCAACTCCCGCCTGCTCGAACAGAAGACGGCTGCGCTCAGCCAGATCGATCAGCGGCACCCCTTCTTCCTCGGCCAGCTCACGCACAGCGACGATATAATCACCATGGGTGTCGGTCAATGTTCCGTCATCGGCGAAATATCGCCGATGCACAGGGGTCACGAGCACCGGATGGGCCTTGGCTTCGCGGGCAGCATCAATATACTTTTTCAGATATTGCTTATATGTTGTGAAAGGCTCCGTTCCCCGCTCAGGGCCCGGCTTCTCATCGTTATGTCCAAATTGAATAAACAGAAAATCTTCCGGCTTGATGTGCTCCATCATGGCGTCCAGCCTGCCTTCATTAATAAAGCTGCGGGAACTTCGGCCCGACTGGGCATGATTATCTACAGCCACATCATGCTTGAACTGCGCAGGCAACAACTGGCCCCATCCACAGTACGGATACCCACTCTCTGGCTGGTCAGTCACCGTGGAATCACCGGCGAGGAATACAGTCATGGTTTGATTCGCAAGCGTGATCTCCAATGCATTAACCCGCGGAGCGGGCCCCGAGAACGACAGTCTAAGCTTCCCGCCATGAACCACAACCGAGAACCGGACCTCTGCCCATTGCCCGGGAAGCGTGCGAATGGTTGGCAGCATTAATCTGCCTTCACCCGCCTTCACTCGGGTGATTGTTTCCGCCAGTTCATCTCCTGCTATAAGTAATACTTGATAGGTTCCATCGGGTACGTCAACGATGAAAGATGCCTTAAGCGGAATGCAGAAGCCTGATCGCAATCGTGCAAACCCGGTGGTCTTTCCCTGAGTTCCGTAATTTACCTTGCTGGTATTCGTCCCTTCGTCTTCACTAATCCGTTGTTTCTCATACACAAGAGAACCGGTTTCAAATCCATATCCACCTTGTTCTTCATAAACTGTGCCAGCGGATATGTTCAGATAACCCGCAGGGTAGTTCTCTATTCCCAAGTCCGGTCCAAAATTGAACCTCCAGGCGGTAACCGCCTCTTTCACGCCCTTTGCCGCTGCCTGTTCGGCAGCGGCCTGATCATCCTGGGCTCTATCCAATAGAAACAACCTCCTTGTTCAGCATCCGGCCATGGGTTTGATCCACGATTTTCTATTAACCTTTCAAACCGCTGGTGCTCATGCCCTGTACAATTTGTTTCTGGAAGATGAAGAATACGGCCACCACAGGTACGAGACTAACGATGGACATCGCAAACATCGCTCCCCAGTTGGAGGCAGATTCGCTATCCAGGAACATTTTCAACGCCATGGATACAGTATATTTCTCAGGCGAATTCAGATACAGCACCGGACCGAGCAAATCTTCCCATCTCCAGTAGAAGGAAAAGATTGCAGCTGTTGCGAGAGATGACTTGATAAGCGGCATAATAATCTGCACATATAACCTGAACTTATTACATCCATCAATCGTAGCTGCCTCATCCAACTCTTTCGGAATGGTACGAATGAACTGAACCATCAGGAAGATGAAGAACGGCATCCCGAAAAAGGTCGGTACAACAATCGGCAGAATGGTATTTAGCCATCCAAGCTTTGTAAAGATAATATATTGAGGTACAAGTACAACATCATGCGGCAACATCAGGGTCAGCATCATCAGGGAGAACCAGAAGTTACGCCCCTTGAAGTTGAGCCGTGCAAAACCGAAAGCGATCAACGACGAGGATAACACGGCACCAATCGTGGAAATGACCACGATAACTAAAGAGTTGGTAATGTAATCCATAAACGGTCTTCCGCCTGCACCTTTCCAACCATCCACATAGTTACTCCAAATCCATTCCGTGGGAAACAGGGACTCAGCAGTCACGAAGATGGTGCGGCTTTCCTTGAAGGAGCTGAACAGCATCCAAAGCACCGGATAGAGCATCAGGAGGGCCAAAGCTGCAACGAACAGATGATAAATGGGCCATTTTACATTTCTCCAAACCATCGTTACTTCCCTCCTTCGGATTCATAAAACACCCAAAACTTGGATGTCAGGAACACCGCGACTGTGAGTATACCGATCATAATAAGCATGATCCAAGCCATGGCCGAAGCATAACCCATGTTGTTAAACATAAAGGCCTGACGGAACAAATACAGCGAGTAGAGCATGGTACCGTCCATTGGACCGCCCTCTCCTTTGGAAATGATATATGCAGGTACGAAGGTCATGAATGCACCAATCGTTTGCATAATCAGGTTGAACAGGATGATTGGACTGAGCAGCGGTAGGGTGATACCGAAGAATTTGCGAATTGGGTTTGCCCCGTCCACACCTGCCGCCTCATACATCTCGGGTGAGATATTTTTCAGACCCGCCAGAAAGATGAGCATGGAAGATCCGAACTGCCAAACAGATAGAGAGATCAGCATAACCAAGGATGCATTCGGATCACCAAACCAACTGATTGGTCCAATTCCGATTGCCGTTAATGCACTGTTGATGACACCTTCATTACTAAAAAGATTACGCCACATAATCGATACGGCCACACTACCACCAATAATCGATGGCAGGTAGTACAAGGTACGATACGTTCCGACCATACGAGACCCCGTATTCAGGATCATGGCTACAAAGAGCGCAAAGACCAGCCTCAGCGGTACACCAATGAACACGTACAGGAACGTTACCTTCACCGAGTTCCAATACTTCGGATCATCAAAAAACATTTTGGTGTAGTTGTCCATCCCGATCCAGCGCGGGGAAGTGAACAGGTTATAACTCGTAAACGACATGTACAGGGATAC
This sequence comes from Paenibacillus sp. JNUCC-31, assembly GCF_014844075.1. Classification (NCBI taxonomy): domain Bacteria; kingdom Bacillati; phylum Bacillota; class Bacilli; order Caryophanales; family Paenibacillaceae; genus Paenibacillus; species Paenibacillus sp. JNUCC31. The sequence continues at coordinate 4,217,294 of NZ_CP062165.1, read as the reverse complement.
AAACATCGGGATGAGTGTAAAGCCCAGAAAACCGATAATAAACGGACTTATAAATGCATACCCGGTTAAATTTCTGCGCAACGACGAATACTGCCTCAACGGAACGAACCTCCTTTATTGATCCGCTTGCTCCCCGCTGCCTGAATTCAAATCACTGGACGGGGAAAGGCCCTCGCGGTAAACGAGTAGCCCTATTCCCATCCATCCCGGAAGTGGGATGAGCAAGCAATCATTCAACTGTTATTTATTGTTGGCAAGAACAGATTCGGCGTTTTTGCGGAATGTCGCTGCTGCTTGTTCCGGTGTAATCTTGCCAAAGTTCAGTTCCTCTACGACATCCGCCAGAGAAGCGATAACTTCAGGTGAACCCACAGGTGGAGGTGGGCTCATTGGAGAGGCCTTTGGCTCCATGGCCGCTACAAAGTCAAATACCTGTTTCGTTGATTCACTCAACTCAGGCGCAATAGCTTCCTTGATTTTGCCGGAGATCGGCACACCACGCTCACCTTTGATCAGTTTGTTTGCTTCCACATCATTCACCCAGAAATCAATGAATTTGGCCGCTTCTTCCTTCACTTTCGAATTGGATGTTACAGCCCAATACATACTTGGCTGCATATAGAGTCCTTTTTCCATATCCGGTCCTGGCATTGGAGCAATCTCCAATGGACGGTTGGCTACCTGCTGCAAGGCTACAAATTGGTTCGACCACTGCCATACACCAATTCCTTTTTCTTTGACTAAATCCGATTCTTCAATAATGCCTTTCGTCTGGTTAGCCACATCCGGTGAAGGTGCTGCACCCTGCTCGATCATCCGACGCATTAATCCGAAGAACTCAACAAACAGTTTATCGTCGTCATAGCCAAGACCGGTTCCTTCTGCATTGTAAAGAGACAATCCTTTGGTCCGCAGGAAATAGTGGAAGAAAATATCCGGGGCAACGCCCCCATCCAGAAACAGTCCTTTGGCGGCTGTTTCCTTACCCAGTGCTTCGTAAGTTTCCCAAGTCAAATTTTCCGGGAATGTATCCACTCCTGCTTTTTTCAGCAAAGCCGGGTCATATTGGAAGCCCAATACGTTAACCCCTGCAGGTACACCGTATTGTTTATCATTGATTACTCCAGTGCTGATGACGTTTTCGGATACGTCGTCCACTTTGATCTGGTTGCCCAGGTAAGGCGCTAAATCCTCAAGCTGACCATTCTGCGCGTATTGGCTGATGTAGGAAATATCCATTTGGACAATGTCCGGCAGCTGATTCGCGGCAGCTTGTGGAGCAAGCTTTTTCCAGTAGTCGTCGAATGAGGCATATTCCACATCAATTTTGACATTCGGATTTTTTTCTTTGTACAAGTCAATGACCTTCTGTGTGTATTCGTGCCTTGCATCCGATCCCCACCACGCGATACGAAGTGTTACCGAATCATCCGCAGACGTTCCGCCCGATTCTCCGCTGCTGCTGCATGCCGTCGTTAATACCAGCAATGCCGCCATCATCAGGAATATTGCCTTTTTCACCATGCCAATCTCCCCTTTTATGTTGAAATGGTTGTGTGAACGAGTTACCCTTTAACTTCTGATAACGCTTTCACAAACTTTATATTGTCATTTTCGCAAATGTACGATCAGAGTTGAATACACAAAACCGTCTTGTTGGTTCAAAAAACAGAGGAGGACAACTGCACCCTATATGGTGCTGTTCGTCCTCCCCCATATCGACTACATGATCGGTAGTCAATTGTTATATGCCGATTCTACGGAATTCGGTCGGTGTCATACCGGTCCATTTTTTGAACACTTGGCTAAAATATTGCGAGTTGCCCCCGAAACCAAACAGTTCGGCAAGCTCAAATACCTTCACATCCCCACCTCTGCGAATATGATCGCAGGCTCGTTCAATACGCAAACGATTGACATAGTTGGAGAAGTTCTCGCCCGTCACTTTTTTAAAAATTTTACCGAGATAATCTGGATTCATATACAACATCTGGTGAGCGACTCCATTCAGGGAAAGATCCGCTTCCCCATAATGACGATCCACGATATCCATCATCTTCTCCACAGCAGAAGACTGGCGGCTAATATGGTTTTTGTAATAACCGGAGGTTAATCGGGCTGCACTGCTGGCGACAAAGGACTTCAAGCCAGACAACGTATCAATATGAGACAAATCTGCCATGCGCTGCGTGAACTCCGCCGCCTCCTCAGGTGGACAGACATGGATCATGGCGGAATACAGCTGCACCACATAAGAACGGGTAATCCCAATTTCAAGCTGTTGGCCGGACAGAAGATCAAACAAACGATCCACTTCAGCTGCGGCTTCCTCTGTGTTGCCTGACTTAATTAACTGGCACAGCTGCTCTGCATCCTGCTCAACATGCACCCCGTCGCATTCCCCGGCCAGCTCCAGATCACTTTTGGTAATCAACTTGCCTTCACCGATAAAAAAGCGGTGATTCAGACATTGCAGCGCCTCCCGAAACAAACGCCGGGACTGAATCATTCGATCCGCTTCACTGAGTGCAGCCGTGACTTCCAACTTGTACAGTCTCGTAAAGGCAGCCCGCACTTCCTCGATGCTCGCCTTCAGCCTCGCAGGATCGGCAGCGTCAGCTAGCAGAATTAACAGCTTGCCTTCAATAGTGGTGCTTAACAGAACATGAGGCAGCAGATCACTGGCAATATTTTTGATCGCAAACAGGTGACTATAATCATGTTCATCCGCAATCCGGAACAGCAGCAGTCGAACTTCGTTAGCCTCAAGTTCAAGATCAAACAGCTCCTGGTAATACTCCAAGTCGACCGGACCATAGGTCCGGTTGGTCATAAACTCCAGCAGGAACTGCTCCTTCACATGTGGAAGCACACGCTGCAGCCGTTGTTTCATTTCTCCTGCCACATGTTCCTTCACCTGAGCATCCTGCTGTTCCTGAAGCAGTTCAGCCAAAGCATCATGAATCTGGTTCTCATTACACGGTTTGAGCAGATAATGCTTTACCCCATATTGCATGGCCCGGCGGGCATATTCGAACTCCTTATAACCGGATAACATGATAAAGCGAAGTCCAGGATAAGCTTCGGACGCCTTTTCAATTAGTCCAAGACCATCCAGACCCGGCATGGATATATCCGTAATGATAATATCCGGTCTGGACTGACTGATTTTGTCCAGTGCCTCAATTCCGTTTCTCGCGGTATCCACCAGCTCTGTTCCCGCTGCGGCCCAGTCCACGACTTGCGAAATTCCCTCCAGAATGACACGTTCATCATCTACGAGCATCACTTTGTACATCGTCATCGTCCTCTCTAATCCAAGGTATTCTGATCGATACTACGGTCCCTGAGCCGGGATTGCTGCTCATGATCATTTCGCCTTCGTCGCCAAAGGTCAATCTGATCCGTTCCTTGATGTTCGACAGCCCGATCCCCTGTCCCCTCGTCTGTATTCGTCCTTCTTGCAACTGCTCCAGAAATTCCGGAGTCATGCCTGGACCATCGTCTTCCACTTCAATAACAACGTTGTCTCCATCCGCTCTGGCCCTGATCCGAATCCGGCATGGGTCAATACTTGGCTCCAATGCATAATGAATTGCGTTCTCAACCAATGGCTGCAAAGTTAATTTCGGAATGCGGGCCGTCCCCACTTCAGGAGCAATGTCCATCTCAAAATCAAGTCTTTCCTCAAATCGCGTGCGTTGGATGGTCACATAACTGCGGACGATATCAAGCTCTCTTTCCAGCGTGATCCACTTCTCGGACATGTTCACCGAGCTGCGCAGCAAAAATCCGAGAGCTTCAACCATTTCGGAAATCTGGTGCTGTTTCTGTACTTTGGCCAGCCAATTGATCGATTCCAGTGTGTTATATAGAAAATGTGGATTAATCTGTGCCTGAAGCGCTTTCAATTCTGTTTCACGAATCACCAGTTGCTTTGCATAATTCTCATCAATGAGTTCACGTATCCGCTGTAACATCATCTTGAACGTGCGATGCAGCAATCCGACCTCATTTTGTGAAGATTCCGGAACGTTGCCAAGTGCAGCTTCTTCCAGTTTGTCGAGGTCCCCTTTTTCAATATTGCGCATTTTCTTGATCAACTGGGCGATGGGCTGGGTAATGCTTCTGGACAACTTCGCCCCAAATACAAGTGCCGCTAGGAAAATCATGATAAAAATAACCGTCACCAACTGTTTGACAAACTGGATCTGTTTAAACATCTGATCAAAGGGGGTCATGTACAGATACACCCAATCCGTATAGGATGAATGCGCACGGGCAACGAAATTTCTCCCCTTCTCAAACATCGCAATCCCGTAAGGCTGGGTACGCTTCAATTCCGAATTGAGCTCTTCTTCACTTACCGTGGATTGCGTGGGATAGATCACTTCCCGGCCATCTGTAATTAATAGCTGTGAATCCTCTGCCGGGTGCTGCATCTGGTCCTGAACAATCCGATCCAGTCGTACACGAATAACGAGTGTACCAAGCTTCTCCAGCGTGAATGCTCCACCGGTAAAGGACTTCACCTGTCTCACAGACAGCAGTCTCGCTTGTTGATCTCCACTCGTGTACCAGACGTTGGAACCTGAATATTCCTGCCCTAGGGCAACCAATTCCTTTTGCTGTGCCCCAGAGATTCCCTCCCGGTTCCCAGCCGCCATAATATTATTATCATTATCGATAAAAATCATGGAATAGACATATTTCTCTGAGCCGGCATAAGCCACTAACCTATTGGTAATTTTTTTACGCAGCCCATTTTGCTCATATCCCGTCTCGGCTTTTCCTAACTGGAGAAGGTATTGCTGGAGCGGCTCATCAGACATGACTTTAAAGGATAGATTAGAGATTTCGCGCAGCTGATTCTCAATGCCTACGGAAGACATATTAAGTACCTGTGACGATTTCTCATAGATCTGTCGATCATAGATTCTGAACACATATCCGAGGACAGATACATAGAACGTGAAACTGATCAACATCAAAAGTCCGATGAGAAGAATGGTTTTGTGATGAATGGGCAATGTCGTGAAAGCGTTCTTAATTTTTCTCATCCAAAGCGCTCCTTTGGCTTGCGAAGGGTGCTGTTATTCGAAATGGTTTTCGATCTGCTGTAAGTTATTTTCATATTTACACATCCATGGTCAGATGACAAGCCATATTTATGCAACATGTGAGTCATTTTCGAAGGGTAGCGTATTTCATTCCCATGGGAATTATAGTAATTTTAATTAAAATGCTCCTTAAGGAGAAATTATGAATTCTACCCATTTGCTTATTCTCTTTATTTTGCTACTTTTTCTTTTCCTATCACTAAATGAAATCATTAAGTTTATAGCTCGCAAAGATAAAGAATCGCCCCCGCCAGTAAACGTAAGACTTTGGCTTGTTCCTTTGTTATCTCTATTGATCATTGTTCCTGTTGCTTTTTTCACAATATTATATAGTTTGTTTTTTTATACTTTTGGTGGAATGAGTAATTCGTTATATTTTGAACAGATTGGTGATGGGATTATATTTTCTGTATTTATTTTAATTGGCTTTATATTATTTGAAACACTTTTCCATCCTATTATCATTGCTGCCCTGAACTATGGTATACAAAGACGGGTTTCAGTTTATACCAGAAACTCTGTCACCATAATAATCGACGGTATCATTATTTATTTTTTGGGGTCCATCTTTGAAGGGGTATATATCCAAGATTTCTGGTCAGCTCTATCCATTTCAGTTTTATATCATATTATGGAATGGATATTCACTTGGATTCACCATATTTACAAAAAGAGGAAAAATAGTACGACCTTATAGTTTTATTTAGTTCCAATAAACAAGAATGCCAGTCCCTTCCTGATCATAAAGGAAGGGACTGGCATTCTCATTTTAACATCGTTTCGTATTCACAAACCTTATTTAATTAATACATACGTTTTACGGATTCACAAAAACGGTTTTCAGCTTGGCTACATACTGTACATCAAAACCAAGACCCTCGGCTACCATAGCAAGAGGTACATAGGTTTTGGACTCTTTACCAACCTTATTCAGGAATGCAGGTGTATCCACAGCTACGGATGCGCCATTCACCTGAACGGCCGTGGCACCGATCTTCACGGCAACCTTCCGGTCTCCGTATGTAATGGTTGCAGTTGAGGTTTTATTATCCCATACCGTGGTTGCGCCAACAGCGTTCACGATATCCTGGATCGCCACAAAGTTTTTGCCATTGCGGATGATTGGTTTGTACGGTGTATCCAGCGTTTTGCCACTGACGATAATATTCATCGGTTGACCTGCTGCAGGAGCAGCCAGCTTGGTGTAATCGCCCCAGATGGTTTCTGCAAACACTTTGGCAATCGCTTCATAACCCAACTGATTCGGATGGAAATCGCGATCCTTAATCATGTGAGTCATCGTGCCTTCACCGCCTACAAATTCCTTTGCAACATGAGCCACTTTTACGTCGATCCCTTTAGTGGAAAATTCAGTCGCAATACGATCAATGGTTGCAGTGAATCCCTGAGAGGCTTCCATCAGTTTCGCATAAAGCTCCTTACCAGCTACTTCTGGCATAGGTTGGTATTGATCTGCGATTACGATTTTGGCATTGGGATTAATCTCATGAATATCATTAATCACAGCGCTAACATTTGCTGTATAGGAAGATAGTAATTCCTTTACTTTTGCTTCCATTTCCGCATCACTTAGTTTATCTGCTGTACCGAGCAACTCGGATACATCATTACCTCCAATCGTGATTGCAACGAGATTAGCCCCGGCTACATTCTCCCGAATGGCAGCAATATTGGCACCTACTTGTCCTGCTCTTGGATCAGGAAGAGAAGGTTGGATCGCTTCGGATGTGATTGCTTTAATTTCCTTCATCGCATCTGCAAAATTTTTCAGACCCGTGCTCTTCAAGCCCGCAATCCCATAGTTGTCCACCTTGGTACGTCCATGAAGCAGGCCTTGTTGTTGCAACCGTTCTACATAACCATAAGGCAGTTCTTTCAGGTTAGGCTCATAGCCGACGGTAATAGAATCCCCCAAAGTGACAATGCGGAATTCTTTGGTTAACGCGATTGCATCTTTCTTTGCAGACAGGGATGCTTCGGTTTTACCAGCTGGCAATGCGATAGAGCTGTTATCTGCGGCTTGCGCAGGCTGTGCGGAAGATGCCAGCAACAACATACCCGCCAGCATGCTGGCTGTTAAACCTGCCGCTGTATTGCTCCATATACGTTTACGCTTCATTCTTGGAACACTCCTTATTCTCGTATCTATAAAATAAAATGACATACACTGTTCACTCTGATGACAGAAGTTCGTGTAACTCTATTCTAACATTATTAAAGGGGCGCTGTCGTCTGTACGAAAAAGGAGGCGCTCACCTAAAAGGGGCTTCCCGTCATATTCATGACGATTGGAAAGCCCCTTCGTTTACCACAGATCAAAAGCTAATCTGTCAAGATTTCGGTTTCTCCAAGTCTTCTGGATCTGAATCAATCGTGTCTGTATCCGGCTTGTTCCCGGCAGAACGTTCGATATAACGATCATAACGATCATCCACTTCTCGGGCCATATCCCGGAACTTCAACGTTTCCTCGACAATCGGGTCCCGTTCTGTCTGGATGCGCACCTCGTACTTGGGAGGAATCAGCTGGCGTTCACGCTTGTCAGCATCGCCGGACTCCTCCATGTCCCCTTCAGTCAGCATATCACTCAAACGTCGTTCCAGTTCTTTGGATTCATCCATTGTTGTTCGCTCCTTAAATTAAAGTCACATATGCACTAACCTTACTATTGTACTTTCACTTCGTTGACAGAACAATCTCCCGATCGCTGTTATCCCCAGATTTCCTTGATTCCCTTTTCCAAGGGAGAAATCCGGTGATAAAGGCTAGCGCTCCGCTTCTTCAGATTTGTTCAGTCCCCTCCGTTTAATGTACAATTTCAAATTTTTCAAGCATTGATGAGTTGAATAAACTCACTCACTCCAAACCGGTTGCGTTTGCTTCCTTCAGCACATCAGTCAATGCATCATGAATCTTGCCATTGCTGGCAACCACATGACTCACGGACAGCTGGTAAGGCGTCCCCACGGTATCGGTAACCTTGCCGCCGGATTCCTCAACCAGCAGTGCACCTGCGGCGATATCCCATGGCTTCAGACCAACTTCGGTATAAGCGCTGAGGCGACCCGCTGCAACATATGCCAAATGCAGGGCGGCAGAACCGCCTGCCCGCAGACTGCGCACTTGCGGCGCAAGTGCCTGGACAGCGGCCATATTAATCGGCAACGCGTAGGTCGTATCCGCTGGGAAGCCAACCGCGATCAGGCTCTGGGCCAGTTCCTGTTCACCAGACACAACCATGCGGTTTCCGTGGACGTAGGCGCCTTTTCCTTTTTCTGCAACAAACATTTCGTCACGGGAAGGATCGTAAATTACCCCCACAATCACCTCACCGTTATGGGCCAAAGCAATGGATACCGAATAGAACGGAAAACCGTGTACAAAGTTCGTCGTTCCGTCCACCGGGTCCACAATCCAGAGGAACTCTTCTTCCTCCGCTTCTTTCAGCGCTTTCGCCGAAGCTTCCGGTCCCGGTTCAACGCCTTCTTCACCCAGGATGGCATGATGGGGAAAATGCGTCAGAATCAGGCGGCGGATCATCTGTTCCGCTCCTTTATCGACTTCGGTAACGAGATCCTGCGGTGAATACTTGGTTCCGGGTTCCCCCACCGTTCCGAGACGGCTCTTGATCCACTCTCCAGCTTTGGAAGCTGCATTAATGGCAACGGCAGTATAGCTTTTGCTTGTCACGACATAAGGTGTTTTTTCCTTCTCATTCAAAGCGTTCACTCTACTTTCTATATCAATCTACGAAAAGTTGAAATACTTGTTAAAAGTATACGCCCCAAGGGTCGTAAAGTTTCCCGCTGCCCAGGCCCCTTTTGGCTCTACGGATGAATGATAACCGTCGACTCGTCCACCCATTCCACACCCTCTTTGTGATAGAATGCTAGCTTCTGCATCAACTGCACCAGAGCTTCATCCTTGCGCTTGGCCTCAATCATCACATCAAGAGCCGGCGTACCTGCTGCAATATGACGTAAGAAATCGAGCAACGGCTCCACCTCTACACTATCAGCATGACCACGAAGGTCCTTCTCACTCTTTGGACTGGAGACGTGAATTTTGGGTGGCAGCGGCTTGTCTGCCGGTGAATCCGCTTGGGCAAGCGGGGACTCCCAGGTCTTCAATATATCAGGCCAGAGCTCCCACGGCTGTTCGCCTTCATTGTTTACCCATTGATGATGGATATCCAATACCATGGGCAGTCCCAAACGCTGACATACCGCAAGGGTCTCGGATGCATTGAACGTTTTGTCGTCATTTTCAAGCGTCATCCGCTCCTGAATATCCCGATCCAGCTTCAGAAAATTTTCTTCAAAGCGCAGCGCTGCACTAGGCTTATCCCCGTATGCACCACCAATATGTATATTGTTCTTGGCAGTGGCATTCAGGCCCATGGCATCCAGCATCCGTACATGATGCCGAAGGTCCCGCATGGAGTTGCGCAACACTTCCTCCCTTGGCGTACTGAGTACGGTAAAATGATCCGGATGGAAGGATACACGCATCTCGTTCGCCTTCACAAAATCACCAATTGCAGCAAAGTCCTGCTTGAGCGCGGGAAAAGGGTCCCAATCACTCAAATCCTCATGAGTTGCCAGCGGAATTAATTTGGAAGAGAAACGATATACATGAATATGGCTACCTTTGTTGTGTCTGAGCAAACGTAATGTATTATGCAAGTTCTCGGCCGCAATCCGTTCCAGCTTGCGAATCGCCGCTTCCCTGTCATCGATTTTTTTAAAACTGGACATGGTCATCGTCCGGGAAGGTGAAGCATTCTCCACAAGCACAGACATCGCTACATAGCCAAAACGTACGAGCATGAATTTCTTCCTCTCTATTAAGGCGGGATTCCTTCCGGCATATAAAGCCGACAGTCTTCCCTTCACTGTATATAACCAAGTTTTACCCTAAAAGAGTGACCATAATCGTTATTTGAGCAAATCCGTCCACCGTTTCACTTCAAATGTAACAATCTATCCCTGGGCCTGCTCACCAAAGAACATCTCATCTGCGAGCGCGGTCTGAATGCGTGATTCTTCCTCGTTCAGTTTGCGGATCAATTGCATCTCCACTTCGGTCACTTCCTGACCCTGGAAGTTAATCTCTGCAATGGAGACTACAATTTTTACGATGGCTACGGCCACGTTATCCGGTGTGTACGCAATGACTTTCTGTCCGGTAGGAAATACACGAAAGCCTTGTTTGACCATTTTGCCACGGCCGTATTCAAGCAATTCGAACAACTCTTGTTCATTCTTGAATTTGCATACGGAATTGAATTCAGTCTGAAATCCCATTCATACCCCTCCTTGTATTATCGTCCTCAGGCTATGCCTGTACGCCGTTCTCATAGTTCAGCGCCTGCTTGCGGTTGTAGCGTTCCAAGGCCAGCTCAATCATGCGATCCAGCAGTTCGGCATACGATACACCTGTCTCACGCCACAAGAGCGGATACATGCTGTATGGAGTGAAACCTGGCATGGTGTTTACTTCATTAATAAGCAATGCCCCATCCGATTTGCGAATGAAAAAGTCTGCACGGGAGATACCATTGCCTTCAATCGCGCGAAATGCCTGCAATGCGGCCTCACGGATGCGATCTGCGGCTTCCGGGTCGAGCGGAGCAGGAATCAGCATCTGTGACTGCCCATCAATATATTTGGCTGCATAGTCATAATATTCACCGGAAGATACGATTTCTCCTGGTACGGATGCCATCGGTTCGTCATTGCCAAGCACACTGACTTCAACTTCACGCGCTTCTACAAACTCCTCAATGACAACCTTCGTATCATAACGAAGTGCGAACTCCACTGCCGTCTTCAGCTCATCCCGATTGCGCGCTTTCGAGATCCCTACGCTGGAGCCAAGATTGGCCGGCTTAATGAAACAAGGATAACCAAGTTCATCCTCCACCTGTACAATCATTTCATATTCGGACTGCTTCCACTGTGTTGCGTTAAAATAGGTAAAGGCACATTGGTCGATTCCGGCCTGTGCGAACAGCTTTTTCATGACCACTTTGTCCATGCCGCCTGCCGAAGCCAGTACACCTGCCCCAACATAAGGCATATCCGCCATCTCGAACATGCCCTGAATGGTACCATCCTCACCAAACGTACCGTGCAGCAGCGGGAACATCACGTCCATCGCCTCTTCTCCGCCATATAAACGGCCAAACAGCGCGTTCAGCGCTTCCTGGGTTCCACCCGACGCCTGCTCCAGCTTCAAATCTTCAATCTGCGCGAATGGCGCATGCATTACGGATCCTTTTTTCCACGTACCCTGCTTGGAGATGAAAAAAGGAACCAGTTCATACTTTTCATAATCAAATGCATTTGTTACAGCAAACGCCGTTTGCAGCGATACCTCATGCTCGCCTGACTTGCCGCCGTAAACGACGCCTACTTTTAATTTATCCATACTCATGCGTAACCTCCGATTATCTGTGCATGATGCTGTCATCTCTGCATGCTCAGCACCACTTTTATTCTGCTATCTAGACTTATTTTACACGGAAGCGGATGCCCACGTCACCGAATCCCGTAAAATCTTTGGCTCTCAAAACTCATCTGCAATGTGAAAAAGCCGGTACACCGTCCGCTCGTTCCAAGCGTAAGAATCCCGGTAATCCCAAAAACGGTGGCGGCTGCTGACCGTATGTGCATTCACAAGCGGCATGCCCCCCGCATCAAAGGCGGTCACAACGGTACTATGCTGAAACCTGCCATCGCCGTCCCAGTCGTAGAAAATTACATCTCCGAGCATCAATTGCTCGGGACGATCCACTTCTGTGGCAGATAAGCCCCAACTGCTGCCGGATAAATAACGCTCCAGACTATTGGACACTGCCCAGCTGTAACTCCACATTTCCGAGCCATTTACATACCCTTTATACCACCAGCCTGCTTCTCTTTTACCAGTATAGTGGATGGGTGCTCCCCCTGCAAAGATACATTGGGACACATAATTGGTGCAGTCTACCTCGAATTCCTCAAATGCCGGGTTTCCCGCATTCCACCACCGATCTGCGTAGGCGACAGCCAGATCCCTGCGATAACTTTGCTGTCTTGATCTTCTGCCCTGTCCCAGTACTTCCCGGTTAAGGAGCGGCCGATTCATCGCCTGTACAAAATCCGCTTGTTGAAAAGGACGTCCTTCCCCTACCGGACGACGCTCCGGCACTTCACGTTCCACACGTGCAATGGTCCAGACTCCACCTTGCCTAAGAAAGGTCAGACGTTCCCGCTCAATCCGGTCCTCCCGATGGGTCAGGCCGCTCTTCTCATAGAACAGCCTGCTGTACAATTGCACATCCACCACCGATTCATCCGCCCCATCCATAAGTGTCCGCACAAGCTTGGCACTGGTCTCGCTGCGAAGAGGAACGGCCCGCCGCTTACGGTACCATTGGTCCAGTCTGGCCATCCGTTCTCCCCGTTCCAGCACAAATTCCGGATCGGTGACGATCCGTTCACTCGTCTGTGGACGGTAATCGATCTCACAGCGGTTATACTGGTTCACGTAGGTATATAAGGCACTCTTCCATTCGCGTTCCAAGCCTGTGTCCCCCTTTGGCATCCGTTCTGTCTGGAATAATCCATTACATGAATACTCTTTCTACTTATATGAGGGAATTTTCGGTTGTATGTGTCCGGTTGAGTTTGAGGCCTTACAAAAGGGTATAATGCGAACGGAAGGGGTCATGTCCTTCATCTCTTCGGGAAAACGCATTCATAGTTCCAATGGCTTGACTGGGAAGGCAAAAAGCCCTTTACGTACGATGTTGAAAACGGTATACTTAATACTAAAGTTACAATTATGAAATTACGTTTCACCTAATGAAACTCACAAACAGGGACACGGAACGATGAAGGCCTGTTCTTCACCTAAATGAACGTTTTCTTCATCTCACCGACACATTTTAAGGAGGTACATGTATGTCAGCCAAGAATCATTTTTCCGCCGCCCGCAGTCTTGAGGTCGGAGGCAAGTCTTACCGCTACTACAGTCTCGATGCTCTTCAGGAAGGCGGCTACGGCGACCTTTCCAAGCTTCCTTTCTCCATTAAAGTGCTGCTCGAAGCAGCAGTTCGTCAATTCGACGGACGTGCCATTACTGAAGAACATGTGAAACAACTGACCGGCTGGGCAGAAGGCCGTGACAATAACAAGGAAATTCCATTCATTCCTGCTCGTATCGTTCTGCAGGATTTCACCGGTGTACCCGTTGTCGTTGACCTTGCAGCAATGCGCGATACGGTAAAAAAAGCAGGCGGCGATCCAAAACAGATCAATCCGCTTGTACCGGTTGATCTCGTAATTGACCACTCCGTCATGGTCGATGCATTCGGAACCAATGACGCACTGGACTACAACATCAAGGTTGAATTCGAGCGTAACGAAGAGCGTTATCGCTTCCTGCGCTGGGCGCAAACGGCATTCAACAACTTCCGTGCCGTTCCACCATCCACAGGGATCGTTCACCAGGTTAACCTGGAGTATCTGGCTTCCGTGGCTGCCACCAAAACGATTGATGGCGAGACCGTTGTATTCCCGGATTCCCTCGTAGGTACAGACTCCCACACCACCATGATCAACGGACTCGGCGTTGTTGGCTGGGGTGTTGGCGGGATCGAGGCTGAAGCAGGCATGCTGGGCCAACCGCTTTATTTTGTAACACCTGACGTTATCGGTTTCAAATTGACAGGAAGCCTGAGCGAAGGTGCAACCGCAACGGATCTGGCACTCACAGTGACGCAAATGCTGCGTAAAAAAGGCGTTGTTGGTAAATTCGTCGAGTTCTACGGACCAGGCCTTGCCAACATCAGTCTGGCTGACCGTGCAACAGTTGCCAACATGGCACCGGAATACGGCGCAACCATCGGCTTTTTCCCTGTTGATAGCGAAACACTGAACTATATGCGTAATACGGGCCGTACCGACGAACAAGTGGATCTGGTTGAAGCTTATTACAAGGCTCAAGGCATGTTCCGGACTTCCAGCACGGTTGATCCTGAATTTACAGATGTGATTGAACTGGACCTGGCTTCCGTAGTACCAAGTCTCGCAGGACCTAAGCGTCCACAGGATCGCATCGAACTGACTCAAATGAAAGAAAGCTTCAACAGCATCATCCGTACGCCAATCGACAAAGGCGGTTATGGACTGAGCGACGAGAAAATCGCTGAGAAAGTGCCTGTGAAACACCCGGACGGTTCCACTAGCGAACTGACTGCTGGTGCTGTCGTTATCGCGGCAATCACAAGCTGCACTAACACATCTAACCCTAGCGTTATGGTCGGAGCGGGTCTGCTTGCGAAAAAAGCCGTTGAACGTGGTCTGACTAAGCCTGGTTACGTGAAAAGCAGCTTGACTCCAGGTTCCCTCGTGGTTACCGAATATCTCGAAAAAGCAGGTCTGATCGAATACCTCGACAAACTCGGATTCAACGTTGCCGGCTATGGTTGCGCAACTTGCATCGGTAACTCTGGCCCACTGCCAGACGAAGTAAGCGAAGCAATCGCCGAGAACGACATGACGGTAGCGGCTGTATTGTCCGGTAACCGTAACTTTGAAGGCCGTGTGCATGCACAGGTCAAAGCCAACTACCTGGCATCTCCGCCACTCGTTGTGGCGTATGCTCTGGCGGGTACCGTTAATATTGATTTTGCAACCGATCCAATTGGTTATGATACCAACAACGAGCCTGTATTCCTGAAAGACCTCTGGCCTAGCTCCGAGGAAATCAAGGATACCATTGCAAGCTCCCTGAACGCCCAAATGTTCCGCAACAAATACGAGAACGTATTTACAGCTAACGAACGTTGGAATACGATTCCTGTACCGGAAGGCGAATTGTATGAATGGGATCCAAACTCCACGTACATTCAGAATCCACCATTCTTCCAGGAGCTTGGCGACAAGTTGACGGATATTGCAGATATTCGTTCCGCACGTGTCATGGCATTGCTTGCTGATTCCGTAACAACGGATCACATCTCGCCAGCGGGTAATATCGCACCATCCAGTCCGGCTGGACTGTACCTGAAAGAACATGGCGTAGAACGCAAAGACTTCAACTCTTACGGCTCCCGTCGTGGTAACCATGAAGTCATGATGCGCGGTACGTTTGCCAACATTCGTATTCGTAACCAAGTGGCTCCAGGTACCGAAGGTGGTATTACGAAATACCTGCCAACGGACGAAGAAATGTCCATCTACGATGCTTCCATGAAGTATCAGGATGAAGGACAGAACCTGATCGTTATCGCTGGTAAAGAGTATGGTACAGGAAGCTCACGTGACTGGGCGGCAAAAGGAACATTCCTGCTTGGCGTCAAAGCCGTTATCGCAGAAAGCTTCGAGCGTATTCACCGCAGTAACCTGGTAGGCATGGGCGTAATGCCATTGCAATTCCAGGAAGGTCATGGCTGGTCCAGCCTCGGTCTGAACGGACGTGAAACGTACGACATCACAGGTCTGAGCAATGATGTGAAACCGGGTCAAGAGCTGACGGTTACCGTAACTCGTGAGGATGGTACCAAGTTCGACTTCCCTGTTATCGCTCGTCTGGACAGCATGGTTGACGTAGACTACTACCATAACGGTGGTATCCTGCAAACCGTATTGCGTCAAATGATGAAAAAATCTTAATTGCCTTTATATTTAATGCAATTAAGTTATACAGAAAAGCTCTTCGTCACGTGCGTTCTGCACGTGACGAGGAGCTTTTTTAATAGAATGAATATGGGCATGCTTAATGATGTTTGATGCCAACTTCCCTTTAATGTCCAATGTAATGTGAAGCTTGATCCAGTGTTTGAAGTGCGGCCATGACCAGAAACAGACAGGACATTATGATTAATGAGTACCCAATCCATCTGGCGGTGATTTGATTGTTGTTGATTCCATCCTTCGAAGAAGAATGAGTAACGTAGCGCGGACGAACGATAAACACAATACCTGTGCCAATCATTAAAGCAGCCAATAAAATCAAATGCTCCCCTCCTTACACGCGACTCTGGTTAGAATTATACTCTTTTTTCGCGGCAGGAGTGGTTCCACCCACAATCAACCGCTTGATGCCGATAAGCATCGTATACAGAACATACCCAATCATGCCACCAAAGGTGTTCAGCATCAGATCATCCACATCGAATATGCCCATGCCCGTCAATAGCTGTGTTACTTCAAAAGCAAAACTCAAAAGCAAGGAAAGTACAAGTACTTTTGCCCCAGACAACAGCTTGTTCCCCATAAGTACAGGAATGAAGATGCCCAGTGGGATAAAAGCCATGACATTGCCGAGCAAATGGATCGTAGTACCCGGACGATGCAAAGTCAGGCTATGCCAGTCTCTTAAAATTTCCTGAAATGGCGTCAGGTTAACGGTTCGCGTATGAATCAATTCCGGCTGTTGCGCGATCGTCATAAGTTGAATCCAAACGAAGTCCCAATCCATCGTATGCCACTTGAACAGGATCAGTTTGGTTAACAGATATAGATATATAATTAATGCGGCCACCCAAACGATCTTAATATTTAACCCCTTAGGTTTCATAATGAACCTCCGTGTATTTCTTGTTGTTTACTCCTCCACTGTCACGATTACTCCCTTCATGTTGTCTCCCGATATCTCATATTGACCGTGCTCAGGTATGTTGATGGTCTTATCTTTGGATGCTTCATAATATCGTACAAGATAGTGCTCGCCTTCAACTTCAGCGGAAATGCTCTTTTTCTGCTGCAGCAATTCCAGGTACTGCTCCAACACCAGATTATTATGGTACATGATGGCACTATGCGGCAGTCCTACATACCGGAAATGCCATGGTTCGTATTGAATTCCGGTGATGTCCACTTTATCCTTTGGATAACGCAAAACAAAACCGTATTTCCATGCATTTTTCTCTAACCAAGCTCCTTCTGGTGCCTCACTCATGGCAGCCAGAGTGGAGCCTATATCCATGGACAAGCCCAGATTATGTTCACTGTGACCCGCAGGAAGCGCATAATCCGATCCCTTTTCCTCATAAAGCTGCTCCTGTTTCTTAAAATCCCGATAGCCACTGCTAATGATAAAATATCGTACTTCTTCTTCCCCAGCAGCTTCAATCATCTTCTGGAACGCTTGTGCTACATACCGTGACAACATGATATTTTGATCCAGTAAGCCATATCCACGGACCAGCTCTTGTTGTTCAGCCAAATTGACAATGTCGGTTCTAATACCATCCGCATGTACAGGATATTCCGAATTGACCAGTAAAAGATTCCCTTTATGTACTTCATTCTTCATATCCACGCTGATTGTTTCGGTGTACCCCGCTGGAATTTCAACCGTATTCTGAATTTCCACATTCGCTTCTTTTGGCTGTTGAAGCCATGCAGGTGACTTGATCAGAAAATATCCCAATACAATGATACATATCAGAAATCCCCACTTTTTCATTCCATGTTCCTCCTTTACCTCGTATGATCAAGGATAGAGAAAACTAGTTAAAAAAAAGCAGGGCATTTCTAAAGTTTTTCTTAAATTATATAAATTGAACTAAATAATATTTACACTTACCACTCCGATGACAGAACAACCTTCCGATCACGGTTATCCCCAGATTTTTTTGGGTTCCCTTATTCAAAGGAGAAAATCCGGGGATAAAGGCGCAGTGTATGCTTCCGATGCAGCTTTCCTTCAGAAAGCTTTTAGCTCCGCTTCTTCAGGTTATTTCTGTCCTCTCCGTTCTCGTGTAAATGTTTAGTTCAATTTATATAGCCTGTTACTTCATTCTAATGTAGGCAAACGAACTTCAAATACGGTCCGTACCACATCACTTTGGGCCGAGATAGACCCATCATGCTGCTCCACGATATTTTTGGCGATAAACAGGCCCAGACCTGTTCCACCCTCCTGAGGTGTCCGGGCACGATCCCCGGTATAGTACATATCGAAGATATGGGGCAGATCCTCTGGATGAATATGTCCGCCATAGTTCATGACCTGAATGATAACCTGTCCTGCATCACGATGACCATGGATATCTACATAGAGACCGTCCTTGCCGTGACGGGCTGCATTGATTAACAGGTTCTCAAACACGCGCGCAAGCAGCTCTCCATCCCCGGAAATGGTTAGTTCGGAATCGATATGAAGACGGGTGACCAGGCGATTTTTTTCAAAAACGGGGTACAGCTCTTCGTTCATCTGCCTCAGCAGTTCACTAAGATCAAGTCTCTTTTTCTCAATCGGCAACATGCCATAGTTCATTCTGGTAATTTCAAACAAATCATCAATCAGTTTCTCCAAACGCTGGGATTTGGTAAACGCAATGGATGTGAAGTGCCTAACCTGCTCCTCCGTTAGTTGATCATCTTTCACTAGCAGATCCAGATAACCCAATACGGAAGTTAACGGGGTTCGCAGATCATGCGCCAGGTTTACTACCAGCTGGTCCTTGCTGTTCTCGGCAAAATCTCCTCGTTCTACTGCTTCCCTCAGTTTCTGACTCGCCAGATTTATATCCTCCGCAATAGCGCCCAGCTCATCCTTCGTCGAAATCTGCACGCGGTGCTGGAAGTCCCCACTGGCGAGATGCCGAATCCCCGTAGAAATGTCTTTGAAATAAGTGACATAAGGCTTGGTAAACCAGAAGAAAAATAGGATGGCAAGCGGAATGAACAAGATGAGGAAAAAGTAGATATCCCCTATACTTCTCATAAAATGGCGATACTCTGCGAGCGGATCTTCTGCGCGAACACCCATGTAATAGTATTGCATCAGCTTATATACACCAAAGGTAATCGCGCCAGACGCCAGCATGCTTAAACCAAGCAACAGAATCATGGTCGTTCGGAAACTTCTGCGTTTATTCATTGAACGTGTACCCCACACCCCAGATCGTTTTGATAAACTTGTTCTTGTCCACATCTTCCCCCAGCTTCTTGCGCAGGGTCCGAATATGAACCATAACGGTATTACCGCTCTCGTAATAAGCCTCTCCCCATACCTGTTCAAAGATGCTCTCCGCACTGAACACCTGTTTGGGATGGCTCGCGAGCAGATACAGGATGTCGAACTCCTTCGGTGTTAACTCTACTGGTTTGCTGTACAGGGTGACACTATGCTGATCTGGAGAGATAATAAGCCCGCCTTTTTCCAGAATAGAGCGTTGGACCGGTGCAGACTGGCTGAATTGAAGTGAACGGCGCAGCTGGGAATTCACCCGGGCAACCAGTTCCATCGGGTTGAATGGCTTGGTCATATAATCATCCGCACCCATCACGAGTCCGGTGATCTTATCCATATCGGAAGTTTTGGCACTCAGAAAAATGATAGGCAAGTGGTAGTGCTCCCGAATTTTACGGGTGACCTCATAACCATCCATACCAGGCATCATGATATCCAAAATGGCTAAATCTATCGCTTGTGTCTGCACAGCTTGGACCGCCGCTTTCCCATCGAATGCCTTAATGATGTGATATCCTTCTTTTTGCAAGTGCAACGCAACCAGATCTGCGATCTCAATTTCATCATCTGCGATCAAAATCGTAATACGCTTCATTGCTTATTCCACTCCTATATGTGATGCTCAACAATATAACATATCTGAATCCAACTTATAAATGATTGAAAGGAATCCAATATATGAAACTGGACCGTTTATTAGCTATCGTCGTGCTGCTGATCAATCGTGGTCGGGTACAAGCCAAGGATTTGGCGGACACGTTTGAAGTATCCATCCGCACCATCTACCGGGATATAGACACACTGGGTCAGGCGGGTATTCCTGTCGTCACCTATCAGGGTGCAAGCGGCGGTATTGGCCTTGCAGAAGGCTACCGGCTTGACCGGAATGTACTGACCGACAAGGATCTGGCCTCTATTGTCACTGCGTTACGCAGTGTCTCCACTTCCCATACGAATGTGGCACGGGACTTGTTGATGGAGAAACTCAGCAGTATCGTGCCTGAAGCCAAGAATGAGGATTTTCAGGCCAATACCAGCCGCTTCATTGTGGATTATTCGATGTGGACGCATCCCGAAGCGCTGCAAATCAAGCTTCAGCTCATTGAGCAGGGCATGGATCAACTGCGGCCTATCACATTTACCTATTGCAGTGCCGAGGGTACCCAGACCCATCGAACGACCGATCCGCATACCCTTGTGCTCAAAAAACATTCCTGGTACCTCTATGCGTTCTGTCACGACCGCAACGAGTTCCGCATGTTCAAGCTGGTCCGTATGCGAGACGTTACCCTTGCACAAGGGAGCTTCGAACGCAAGCCGATTAACCTGCAGGACAAGCCTTGGCAGCAGGATTGGGCTACTCCGTGTAATAAGGTGGCCCTGAGCCTGAGATTCCATGCCCGTATCCGCCACATCGCAGAGGAATGGTTTGGCATAGAAAACGTCGTTTCAGATGGTGAGGGATATTATATCAGCCAGGTCGCATTTCCGGAGGACAACTGGCTGTATGGGTTCATTCTTGGATTTGGTGCAGATGTCGAAGTACTGGAGCCTCTGCATATTCGAGAGGAGATTCGTAGAATCGCTGAACAGATTGTGCAAAATTATAAAGTTCCTCCCCTAACCTGACAGACAGATGTCCAGTTCCTCCCGTTATACTTTTACTATATCCAAGCTGTACATAACGAGGAGGAATTGATGATGAACGTCACCGTATGCCAAAGCTGCGGAATGCCGCTTACTACCCCCGCCCAATTCGGAACAGAAGCGGATGGTAATGCAACCCGCGAATACTGTATCTATTGTTACAAAGAGGGCAAGTTCGAGCAGCCCGATATTACGCTGGAGGGCATGATTGAAATGTGCACCGCCATTCTGGACCAGGAAGGTATGGACGAGGAATCCGCAAGGTCAATGCTGCGCAACCAACTCCCTTTTTTGAAAAGATGGAATACGTCTGCCTCTGAACAGAATGCATTTTCGGCAGAAAATTCAAATGAGCCTGCTCATCCCGGTCGGCTAGATGGCGATAACACTCTATCTGCCCAACCAGTGAGGTATGTCACACTGCCAGGGAAACGCCTTGCAGGTGTGTCCGCGAGAACAACCAATGCCATTGAGATGAGTGGTAAAGGCTGTATTCAGGGACTCTGGAACAGCTACTTCGCTTCAGATCATCAGCCAGCCCCTGAAGCGGCCCGTTATGGCTGTTACGCAGACTATACGGATGGTATAAATGGAGAATACACCATATTGGTGGGGCATGAGGTAGATCCGGAAGAAACATTGCCTGAGGGAGTGAATTCCGTTGAGCTGCCGCCTGCGACGTATGCAGTGTTCACCTCCAGAAAGGGACCGATGGCCGAAGTTGTAGGTGAAGCCTGGGGTGCGGTCTGGGCCTGGAACAATCAGGGGGAGCGCACGTTTACCGGCGATTTCGAATTGTATGATGAGCGGAGTCTCGATCCTGAGAACGTACAAGTAGATCTGTATATTGCTGTTCGGCAAGAACAATAAGAAAAAAGTGATTATGTTCATTTCTTCATTCCAATTGGACCGTTTCAATCTATATTTCAGCAATTGAATACCGTTCACTGGATTTATGCAAAATGTTGTTAGGCTGTCAGGTTTTCCTGGCGGCTTTTTGCCATACTACGTGATCTCCCCTTCGAAAATTGCCCTAATTATGCACCCGACAACCGACCATGGTACCAAGTTAGTTAGCTTGCGTCGTACCTATGCAGCCAGACAATAGGTCTTAATTTCGACACCATTGGCATTATCAAAACTGGGTCTATTCACTTAACAACCGCTTCTATCCTCCCATAAGAAACCTCACATATGCAGTCCTTTCCTCCTGAATTTCCCCAAAAACGTTTACATCTCACCAATACGGGGTAAAATCACTACAATCCAATTGGAATTACACCTTAAGTTGCCTGTTTCGTCTAACAAGTCACATATACCTATTTGCGTAAAAGGGACGATAACTCGCCAGAATACATAATCTATCAAAAATCACATATGCATATTCGAGAATGCATTAAAGGAGGAACCAAGATGATCCGCATGCCTATTCAGCAAATGATCCCGTACCACCACCAGTATCCGCGCAACACGGCGACCACTGCTCCCAAAAAGGAGAATGAGAACACTCAAGGTCTATCCTTTCATGAAATTCTGCAGCAAAAAATGGCTAAAAAGAATGCTTCCCCTTCACTGCGATAAATGAAATGAGGAGCGAATTCATACTCGCTTCCTGTATATTCACCGTTCTTCTGCGAAGTTGCGGATGAACGGTTATTCGCGTTTTCAGTTTAATTGCTGTTACATCTGCATTGTACATATGTACAGTCTATTGTCACATCTCTATAAACCTCTATAATGGGTTAAATATTTGCGGCACTTATTGAGACAACATAATCCATTTCAGGGGGAAAATACGATGATGACCATCGCCTGTTTTCACGCTCATTATTCCAACATTGCTCTGATTGAAGAGGCACTCGCTCCTTATGAGGTTGAACTCGTACACTATGTCGATCCGGGTCTGGATCGCCTCAAACATGACGCTGATTTCACTGAGGCAGTTACACATGAGAAAGTATCACAGACGCTGCAATGGATCGCACACTGTCATGCCGACGCCATCCTCGTCACTTGCACCCTGTTTGCGGCCGTACTTGGGCAGGAGGCACAGCATGTTCCCGTCCTCGTGGTTGGCATTGATGATCCATTACTTCAGGAAATGAAACGGGTACCGGGGAGATTCATATTGGCGTTTACCAACCCTGCAACGATTGAAGGAACGATGGCGCGGGTGAATCAGGCATTGCAGCAAAATGATGAACATGAGCAGCTGCACGAGGCCGTGACCATGGGGACTGAAGCGGTGCTGATCCCAGGGACATTTGAGTTAATTATGCGAGGCGATAAGGAAGGCTATCTAGCGGCGGTGAGTGCTGGATTACAGCAAATTGCTGAGCAGTTCCCTACTAAAAGGGTAATCGCTGCTCAACTGTCCATGGCTCCCGCAGCGGCGCGTGTCACCGCAGACGCAGGCATGTTGATCTATAGTCCATTGACTTCGCTTGCGGCGTATTTGGAGAAGAATTTGAACATAATTCGGCGTTAATGTTGAGCGGTAAGTGCGTATGAGCGGTGCGTCGATATAAAAACTGATTTTCCAGACTGCTTATATCGGTAACGCCACGCCAAAGATCAGTCAGTGATGCGACATCTCATCTGAAGAACTTGTTCCAGAAGTTCTCTTGCTCTAGATTGGAGCAAAAACTCTAACGAAACCAGCCCGTCTTATTAGCAGAATTATCGTGATCTGCTAAGTTTAACGAACCTGAGCCACCTTAATGGGGTCCAGACATGCGATTTCAGTACAGCAGGACGTGCATCTCAAGAAATAACGTTTCTGTGACTCGTTAAATCGCAGATCTGTTGAAATTACGGCAAATAGCGTGTGCTCGGTTCGTTAGGGGCTGCCTGTTCGCAATGTTAATTATTGCACTCCTGACATACATAGACCGTAAAAAAGAAGTGACCCGCCACAGGTTGAGGGCCTGACGGGTCACTTCGTCTTAAGATGCTGTAATTGGAGGAATACCCATCGCAAATGCTGTGCAGGAGTAGCCATTGGCCTGACTACTCTTATTTGTTTTTACTTATATTCATATTATTATGCATCTGTTAGACAATCAACCTATAACTGATAAACATATATTGAGTCGCACTTCTTGTTCTTTAAGAGTAAGTGTGCGCACCACGTACCCAAGTTAAAGCCGCTCTTCTCCGCGATCACGGAGAGGAACGGCTTTTCACTATGTCAGGCTGTCCAGATTGCGTTGTAACGACGCCTAGGAGCGTGTCCGGTATTCCTCTGCCTTTTCCTGCATGCCCGCAACCACGGCCTCATTCTCGGACAGTCCCTTGTCCACGGCAAAGGCACGAATATCTTGCGTTATACGCATGCTGCAAAATTTTGGCCCGCACATGGAGCAGAAATGGGCTTCCTTGGCCCCTTCGGCTGGCAGCGTCTCATCATGATAGGACAGCGCTCGTTCCGGGTCCAGTGACAGGTTGAACTGATCCCGCCAGCGGAACTCAAACCGTGCCTTGGACAGCGCATCGTCCCGACGCTGGGCACGCGGGTGGCCTTTCGCGAGATCGGCGGCATGAGCAGCGATCTTGTAGGCAATAACCCCTTCCCGTACATCATCCTTGTTGGGCAGGCCCAGATGTTCTTTTGGCGTAACATAACAGAGCATCGATGTGCCGAACCAGCCGATCATCGCTGCACCAATCGCTGAGGTAATGTGGTCATATCCTGGTGCAATATCGGTCGTCAGCGGTCCCAGCGTATAGAACGGCGCCTCCTTGCAGATCTCCATTTGCAGATCGACATTCTCCTTAATCTTGTGCATCGGCACATGTCCCGGACCTTCGATCATCACCTGCACATCATGCTTCCAGGCAACCTGCGTGAGTTCACCAAGCGTAGCCAGTTCAGCCATCTGGGCTTCATCATTGGCATCGTAGATGCTTCCCGGGCGCAGTCCGTCCCCTAGAGAGAACGCCACGTCATACCTTTTCATAATTTCACAGATTTCTTCAAAGTGGGTATACAAAAAATTCTCCTGATGATGCGCAAGGCACCATGCTGCCATAATGGACCCACCCCGTGACACAATGCCGGTCATCCGTTTGGCGGTCATTGGAATATATCGCAGCAGCACGCCGGCATGAATCGTAAAATAGTCCACGCCCTGCTCTGCCTGCTCGATGAGCGTGTCTCGATACAACTCCCAGGTCAGTGCTTCAGCTTCGCCATTGACCTTCTCCAGCGCTTGATAGAGCGGCACCGTGCCAATCGGCACAGGTGAATTGCGGATGATCCATTCCCGGGTAGTGTGAATGTCTCGACCTGTGGACAGGTCCATCACCGTGTCCGAGCCCCAGCGCACGGCCCATGTCATCTTCTCCACCTCTTCCTCGATGGAGGAGGATACAGCAGAATTTCCGATGTTAGCGTTGATCTTCACGTGAAAATGACGCCCGATCAGCATCGGCTCACTCTCCGGATGATTGATGTTCGACGGCAGGATGGCCCTGCCACTCGCCAGCTCCTGCCGCACAAACTCCGGCTCCACCCCTTCACGAATGGCGGCGAACTCCATCTCAGGGGTGATCATTCCCTGCCTTGCATAATGCATCTGGGTCACGCAGCGCCCAGCCTGTCCCCGCAGCGGTTTACCACGCAAGCCCGGATACTCCTCGGCTCCAGCTCGCTTCCCGCCCGGTTTCAATCCGTTATCCTCCGGTTTTACCATTCGTCCCTGGTAGGCCTCAACATCTTGACGCTCCGTAATCCAGCGGGTACGCAGCGCGGGCAACCCTGCCCGGATATCGGCATGAAATCCGGGATCAGTCATTGGTCCGCTCGTATCGTAGACACGCAGCGGCTCGTTATGCTCCACCCCTTGGGGAGTATTCGTGTCATGAAGGGCTATTTCACGCTCCGGTACAGCAATGTCCGGTCGTGAGCCCTGAATGTACACTTTGCGGCTGCCCGGGAAGGGCTGAACCCGTCCGGCCGCACCTGTACTCTTTTCCAACGGCTGATCCTGCTCGTCTTGTCCCATCGTTCTGTTCTCTGTACTCATCGCTCTTGTCTCCTCCTCATTGGTAATCGACTGGATTGATAGCTCTGCGCACAGTCCTGGATCATCCACAACACAGAAAAAGAAAGAGCGGTCATACACCAGAAGATAAGGACATCACATTCCAAGTAATACAGACATTCGGGGCAAAAAAAACTTCCTCCCCAACGCTCGCCAACCACTCTTGGCACTTGTCCAAAAAGCAGCTCTGGTATCGTCTTCCGCCTGTATACGGTATATAAAAAAGCCGGTTCCCAAGGGAACCGGCCTATGTCCATCACCACTCATGCAACTCATTCAGGCTCCAGAGCGGAGTCCATCCATAAGTCACATATGTGGTGTTCGTGGTCGTATCGCCGATTACTTCCCTACGCTGGTATGATCCAGATCAGGTGCAAAGGGTCCGGAATCTCATGCGATTCCGTCTCAGTCCGGACAATTCGGACTCCCCCAGTAACGTTAACAAGTTGCAGCATATACGCTGCAGATCCATATTCAGTTATGCTGGCCTGTGAGGCCGTCCATTACAGAGTAGCGTATCGAAATAAAAAAGACAACCTTTATATTCCAGAAATCTGAAATCAGGACAGCATAAGTCCCATCTGTGTGGCAGCTTCCTTCAACACAGGTGCATATTCGTGCAAGGTCTTCTGGGACAGGCGGCTAACTGGGCCGGATAACGACAAGGCGGCAGCGATATTACCTCTGCGGTCCATAATAGGGACAGATACGGCTGCTGCTCCCGGCTCACGTTCCTCATAACTCGTTGCGTATCCATGTTCACGAATGTCACCCATCTGTGCAAGATACACTTTGGGATCGATAAATACAGGCCATTCCGGCCCATTCATCAGATCTTCACGGTCCTCTTCGGTCGCAAAAGCCATCAGCACTTTGCTGGACGCTCCCACGGATAGCGGCAGCCTCACTCCCACCGGAGCCACACGGCGAATCGCTTGATCACTCTGCACGGCTTGAATCCGAATCCGCTCACTGCCATCACGCAAATACAAACTCACCGTTTCGCCCAGCCGATCTCTTAGCCGCTCCATCGCAGGAAGGAGCAGAATGGCTGGATCATCGCTTCGAGACATATGTGCAGACAGCTCCCATATACGTATGCCGAGTCGATACTTCTCGGTTGCTGCATCACGGATGACGAATCCTCGTTCCTCCAAAGTTGCCATCAGACGGTGGACTGTACTTTTGTGCAGACCGATCTGGCTGGCAATTTCCGTGAGTCCCAGATCACTACGGGTTGTAAAACATAATAATATATCCAGCGCCCGTTCTACAGCCCGGACGGTTAACTTGCGGTCTTCCATGGATGTTATCCTCCTCATGTTTCATCACATGAAACTCGGTTACATAAATTATATGAGAAACGGTCTCATCTGTAAACCAAAAGCGCCAATATGGAATAGGGAGAAGTGTAAATATTTTCTTTTTATAAATATAAATCCCCTGCAATTTGCACCCTTAGGAAATGTTAACCATATATCTTCAGAACTATATAACAATTGCGTAACAAATGCCTCCAATCAATTGACTTTGACTATATTGGAACATACGATAAAGATATATTAAATTCAGATTTTGCTTCATAAGTAGTCAGAAAAATCATTTATCATTATCATTTATCCGCTCTGTTCGTCTCGTTGTTATCTTCATTTGATTTTAAAAGGAGGGGCAATCATGTATCAGACATCCCAGAGCGAAGCCCCGCTGCAAACGAAAGTGTCCGATCTGCCCTCTTCGTTATCACCGAGGCTGATCCGGTTCAAACATATTGTCGTGGCGTTATTGCTCTCCGTTGTATTTTTTCTGCTCTTTTGTTTCATTGCACTACACGGGTATATTGCCTGGGTATTATCCAATCCAACTGTGGCGCCCGTCTTCTCCAATCCCATGCAGGCCAAGAACATGAAGTATCAAGACATCACGTTCCCGGCAGCTGACGGCAGTCGAACGATGCAGGGCTGGTATATCCCAGCTGACAATAATGCGAACAAAACGATCATATTCAGCCATGGATATGGTGCGAATCGTGAGGAAACCTGGGTTCCGATGTATGATCTGGCCCATTATGCTCACCAGCTCGGATTTAATGTGGTGATGTTCGATTATGGCTTCGCCTCCCAGGTGAACAAGGCCGTCGCTACAGGAGGTAAAGCCGAGTCCCAGCAGCTGCTTGGTGCCATTCAATTTGCCAAGCAGCGCGGAGCTCAGGAACTTGTCGTATGGGGCTTCTCCATGGGTGCCGGTACGGCCCTCCAGACTGGACTTATTACCAAAGATGTGGATGCGATGATTCTGGACAGCACATTCCTGCTGGAGCCGGATACACTGTACCACAACATCCATAATCAGATTGATCTGCCGCGTCAGCCTACGCTGGAGATTATGAACCTGCTGTTCCCGATTCTGAACGGAACCGGATTGCAGCAAATTCCGTATCAGGAAGTGAAAAAAGAAGATTATCCTTTCCCGATCTTCTTCATCCATGGTACCGAGGACGAGAAAGCCCCTTACCCTATTGCGGAGCTGCTCGCTGCCAACCAGACCAATCCGTATTCCGATGAGTGGATTGTGGACGATGCGCATCATGAGCTGATCTTCCGGGAGCATCCGAAGGAATATCTGCGCCGTGTCTCCACATTCCTGAGTCATGTGACGAAGACAAGCAGCGATGATGTGGATAATACCAATAGCGGAGAATCGTGATGATTCGGTAATTGAAGAGCCCTTAGGGGCTCTTTTTTTTATGTACACATAGGACAACATGCCGGGAGAATATACTCTTGGGACGTAATTAAAGACAGCTCTAGCTTGTACATTAAAATGGAGCGAACCGGGCTAGCCAATTTTATTTCTGCTGTTGGGTCTGAATTTGAATTCAATTTGAATGGAGGTTCACCGTATATGAATTGGTATGGATATGGGCATCTGCTGCCTCTGCGGGTACTCGAAGAGATCCGTTTCTGGAAAGAGCAGGAGAAGGAGCATACGATCGTTTTGCGAGCACTGGTTCCTGAGCTTGAGTCCTCTTATGTCAAGCTGCTTGAAGAATGGGAGGCTACCTTTGCAAATAGTGAGCGAACGGCAAATCAACTGCTGAAGCAGCTCCTGCCAGGAACTCACCCTCCAGCCCCCTACATCATCCGCTGCATCGAACAACTGATCGCCGCCTCCTGCTCACAGTCACGGGAGTTCATTAGACAGTTGTATGTCCTGCTGGAGCAAAGTACCGCCGTGCAGGCTGTGCCACTCGCCAAAGTGGTTCTCCTGCATTTCATTCGCGAATCCGAGTATTTCCTGGGGGTGCTCGATACGCTGAAGCAGCCTGGAGTTATGCGGGATTTGGCGGCTGACCCATCTTTTTCACTGGATCAGATTCTTCAAACCTCGGGGTACCCGTCAGAACCCAATCTACAGAAGTTCCCGCCATACGAGTCTGGGCAGTCCAATCGTGAAGCAACGGAAGATCCTTCGCCTACCGTTGGAAAATTGAACCCTCATCCATCGGAGCAGGCACAATCATCTGCGGCTGTTCAGTCTGGTCTTCCAACTACAGAGGGTTCATCCACCTCTTCGACAGCGCCGGTCAAGGAGAAGCCTGTTCCCATCGGTGGACACACTCTCCCTCCCCTGCCCTATGCTTATAACGCCCTTGAGCCCCATATTGATGAGATGACGATGCGCATTCACCATGACAAGCACCATCAATCCTACGTGGACGGACTGAACACCGCAGAGAAAAAACTGGCGGAATCGCGGAAAAAGAATAACTTCGAACTCATCAAACATTGGGAACGTGAACTCGCCTTTAATGGTGCAGGCCACTACCTGCATACGATCTTCTGGACGGTCATGAATCCCAAGGGTGGAGGCAAACCCTCCGGTATGCTCTCAGAGCAGATCAAGCGGGATTTCGGCAGCTATGAAGCGTTCAAAAATCAATTCACCGAAGCTGCCAACAAAGTGGAAGGCGGTGGCTGGGCCATGCTGGTCTGGAGCCCACGGGCGCACAGATTGGAGATTCTGCAGGCGGAGAAACACCAGAACCTGTCCCAATCCGACATCGTCCCACTCTTACCACTCGATGTATGGGAGCATGCCTATTACCTGAAACACCAAAATGAACGAAAAAAATATATTGAGAACTGGTGGAATGTCGTGTACTGGCCTGCTGTGGCAGAACGTTACGAGACCGCACGCAAGCTGTTGTGGCCGCCTTACTGAGAATTAAACATTCGGAAATATGCCAAAAAAGAGATATCTTTCAGCCGGATGACTGAAAGGTATCTCTTATATTGAAACTCGCAAAAAAAAGCAAGCCTCTTGATCCAAGAAGACTTGCTTGTATCAGGATAATTCTATGAACTTCACGCCATTAAGAGGCGCAACCCTCACAGGCCACATAGTTGTCGCCAACCTGTTTGCTAATCGCGATCAGATCGCCCAGCTTGATATCTTCTTCACCTGTAAATTCAAGATCCGCGATACGGGCAACGATCAGGGCAGCTGCTTCTTCCTTGCTTGTTGCCATTTGGCTGAATTCAGACTTTTCGCCTGTGGAAATGACCTCATATAAATACGTATATCTTAATGTTTCCATGTAGACACTCTCCTTTCGAAATCACATCATATCATCTCTATTACCCAATTCCAAGTCCAAGCTTGTGAACCTAATCGTAGCGCAGCTTCATCTGCTCGGCTGTGAGTCTTACGGCTTCCTGCTCCACGGTCAACACTCGGTTTGTCTCTGCCAGGGGATACCGCTGCCGCAGTGTGCGCACCAGCGATGCGGTATACGCCGCAGCAGAAGGGACACCTGCCAGTTCCTGCAGACTCGCCATCGTTCCAGGCCGGACATCGGGATACCCTTCGCTTGCATCGCCTGCTGCGTCCTGATAGAACTTGCGAACGTCTGCTGCCAGTTGGTCTCCTTGTCCTTCCACGATGATAAAAGCAGTAATAATATAAGCCTTGGCCTGTCTGCGCTGGGCAATTCCACAGAATTTCAGACCTCCCACACTGACATCATAATCACCAGGACAGAAAGCACCTTGGATTTCACCCGTCTGTGCCTGACTCGACCATGGTGTTAGCGATTCGGCGATCAGTGAAGCCATCTCCCGGAAATCATCATGAATATTGATCGCACGGCCCGGATTGGGCAAAATTAAAGACACGTTAACCACCCCTGGATTCAGCGGAACTGCTGCACCACCGGATGGACGAACACAGACCGCCGTTCCCATGTCTCTAATGCGTTCCATGGCTTCTACGGCATGTGGCAGCCTCCGATCCCGCAGCCCCGCTACAAAGGCATCTGGATGCCGCCAAATATGAGCAACAGGTAACTGCCCCTCCCCCACTCGGCGGCACATCACTTCTTCCCAGGCAAATGCTTCAAGAACGCTGCTTCCGTGGCGCAGCAATGGTGTCTCCCAAATCTGTAGACGCAAGGACGGGTGAAGCGGCATTGGTTGCTCTGCTCCCGGCGATCCGGGTTGATCTGAATTGGACGGTACACTCATATAATGATAGCCTCCGACTAAACTAATCTGGATAAATTGAAGTAATAGCGTGATCCTTATGTAGCACCTGGTGTGCATGCAAAAGTAATATATAAATAAGCCGGTTCCCCAGGGAACACGGCTTATTTTATGAAATCTTCCATGGGCACTAGCATCTATTCTGCCATTGCCAACGGATCAATACTTCGGCTTGTCCAACGAGTGGACTGAGCCCGATCTTAATCTTTCACGAGCGACAGGAACTCGGCACGCTGTGCCGGATTGTCACGGAAAGAACCACGTACAGCCGACGTTACCGTCTTGCTGCCAGGTTTCTTCACGCCGCGGGAACACATGCACAAGTGCTCACCTTCCACAACAACCATGACACCGTTCGGCTCTACCGCTTCAGTCAGAATATCGGCAATCTGTGAGGTAATACGCTCCTGAACCTGCAGGCGGCGGGTAACCGCTTCAACCAGACGGGCCATTTTGCTCAATCCCACAATCTTGCCACTCGGTACATATCCAATGTGCACCTTGCCAAAGAAAGGTGCCATATGGTGTTCACATTGGCTGTAATAGACAATGTCCTTCACAATGACCAGTTCTTCATGATTCTCGTCAAAAGTAACTCCCAGTACATCACGCGGGTCCACTTCATATCCGCCAAAAATCTCTTCGTACATCCGGGTCACACGTGCAGGCGTTTCAAGCAGCCCTTCCCGTGTACTATCTTCTCCGATCAGTTTGAGGATCTGTTCCACATGGTACTCGATCTTCTCCCGATTGTCGGATACTTTTGAATTCAAATAATCTTTAACGCCAGCCACTGCCGAACGCCTCCTTTCGAACCACATGCTGTAAGCAGTCATTCACTTCAGCATTATGCATAATTCGATTCAAAAAACAGCTTTTATTTTCGGCGGCCCGAGTTTTTACGCGCAGGATGTTGCCCAGGCTGAGGCATCTTCGCGCCAGGCTGCTGGTTCTTCATCATCTGCTGGGCGCGCTGCATTTGCTTGCCGTTCAGGTTATAACCCATTTGCTTCGCCATCTTCTGGAGCATGTCGGGATCACTTTGCATTTTCTCGAGTTGTTTACGCAAGTAGTACACCCCGATGAAAAATCCCCCGACCAGACCTACGATCAATGTAATAATCGGTATTACAATATCCATCTCTTAGACACCTCTGTATGCAATCTAAAAAGCCTGATGATCCGTGTCAGCACTTGATGTTAAACACTCAAGATATAAACATGTCACGAACCGGATTTCCTGAAAGCTATCATAGCATTTCCGCACGCCTTGAGCAAACGGATTTTCCAGTTGGTTTCTGAATTTGTCACCCAGCAAACGAACAGAAAACGGTGCCTAAAACTACTCAGGCAGATCCGAATCAGCTACGCAAGCACTGATTCTATGAAAACGGTTGTTTGCTGAGCCAGATCCACTTCTATCACATCCAGATCATAACGTGTACTGCCACGAGCAACCCGAATGACCGGCCTGCCGGGCAACCCCCGATGCTGACGTACAATAACTCCAGTCTCTTTGGTAGACAATCGAACAGCTGTTCCATTCGGATAAACGGACACACTTCGGTTAAATTCAATCAGAATATCACGGTCCAGCCTCGTGCCGGACATGGCCATCATCTCTTCACATGCTTCGTGTGGCAGCATGCTGCGACCCGACAAACCGTTAATCAGATTATCATACGTGTTAGCTGCACTGACGATTTTGGCAAACAGATGAATGTCTTTTCCCTTAATGCCTCTTGGCAGCCCTGTGCCATCCACATGCTCATGATGCTGCAGAGACGTATGTGCCACGAGCAGATTGAACTCCCGTTTGGATTTGATCAGCTCAAATCCCCTCCACGTGTGGTGCAAGGAAGAATTTGCTGCCGAACCGCTGCCGGATGACTCGCCCACTTTGCCGATATCATGCAGCAAGGCTCCAATAGCGAGATCCTTAAGCTGCACATAATTCAGCCCCAGATTCAGGCCTATGACAGACGACAGCAGGCATACATTCATGGCATGAACATACTGTGCGTTATCCTTGGTCCGAATATCGGTGAGCTGAACTAGCAGTTCACGTCCATTCAGGACATCGTTCAGCAGTTTGTCTATGCTGATTGCAACCTTTTTCGGGCTCCAATCCTTCCCGGAACGGATAGAGTCAAGCGTGACACTCATTTCATTAATTACTGCCTTTTTCGTGGCTTCATCCAGAATGTCTTCTGTATCCACATCTTTATACGCTTCATCCTGGATGTACAGCATGGTAACGCCAATACGCTTCAGCGTATTAACCATAAATACGGTGAGTTGGACTCCGGCAGACAGCAATACTGTACCGTTACCGGAATATACTGTTTTGCCCAGAAGCTCCCCCGCTTCCACGCTCTCCACGTTAACATACTTCATGAACGTCCCCCGCTCTTACGATTGCTGCTCCAATGTGAGCAATTGCTCTTTGGTTTGCAGACCGCCTACATAACCCACCAGGGTTCCGTCCTTGCCGCTGATGCGGTGACAGGGAATAATGATCGGAATCGGATTTTTGCTAATCGCATCCAGAACGGCACGAACCGCTTTGGGTCTCCCGATGACTTCCGCAACCTGTTGGTGTGATGAGGCCTCTCCATAAGATATATCGGACAGGACTTGCCATACCTGTAGCTGAAACGGTGTTCCAAACAAATCGAGCTTCAGATCAAACCCTTTTCGTTCTCCAGCAAAATACGCTTGTACCTGCTTTGCAGCTTCACTAAGCTTCTCTTCATTTCTCTCATATCGATACTCGCCAATCCAGGTACGGGCCCATTGTTGCAGATGCGCTTCACGCACGTGGAAAGCCCCAAAATCGATGTGACACAGGCCTTTATCCGTAGCACAGAGCGTAAGCGTACCAATTGGTGTCAGCACCTCATCGTAATAGACCGGCGTACCATGCAGGCCCGTTACGGCCGAAGGTTTCCATGCTGCCGCTTCCGGTTTGGCTGACTTTGTAGTTTGCCCGCTTTCCTGTTCGGGTGCATCTTCCGTTTTCTGAATCGACAGTTGCATGTCCAACGGGTTGTTCTGCTTGTTTTGTTCCTTCTGCTCCTTCTGTTCCTCAAGCTTAACATGGCTTACTTGCTTTGCCTTCGTCTTATCGGGTAAGGTCATGGACGCACTCAGTCGTTCCTTGGCCTTCTGCAGCATGCTTAGCACGTTCCCATCTTGTTCGTTAGCGGCAGCTTCCCCAATCGCTCTCATTGCGTCTTCTCCTCCAATTCTGCTCAGCGCCCAGGCTGCGGTTCCCCGCAGCTCAGGACGCGGATCTCGCTTCAGTACCTCGGTTAGTTTCGGTACAGCGGTTTTGTCTTTGAAATTGCCCAGGGCAATCACGGCGTTGCGCTGAATCGGCTTCTTGCCCCGCCAGGCGGCGGAGCTTTGGCCGAAACGCTCTTTGAATTCACGGTTGCCAATGTCCAGCAGCGGTAACAGCAAAGGCTTCACAATCTCCGGATCGGGATGAAACTCGGGATGATGATCCCAGTTCTTGCCACGATTCTTCGGACAGACGATCTGACAAGTATCGCAACCGTACAGACGGTTACCAATTTTCAGCATAAACTCTTCATCCACGAACCCTTTCGTCTGGGTCACAAATGAAATACAGCGCTGTGCATTCAGCTGTCCAGGTCCCACCAATGCTCCTGTTGGACAGGCATCAATACACTTCGTACATTCACCACAATCCTCCGTCACCGGTGTATCCGGCTGAAACGGAATATTCGTGACCAGTTCACCGAGAAAGATCCATGAACCGAATTTGGGCGATATAATGGCACAGTTCTTGGCGCTGAAACCAATCCCTGCACGCTGAGAGACTGCACGATCTACCAACGCCCCGGTGTCTACCATACTTTCGATCATGGCTTCAGGTACGCGCTCACGTATAAAATGAACCAGCTTGTCCATTGCTGCCCGCAGGACCTGATGATAATCCTGCCCCCAGGCGGAACGGGCCAGAATACCGCGATATGCGCCTGGCTCCGACTTCGGCGGATTGACCATCTTCGACGGATAAGCCACGGCAATGGCAATGAGCGAAGCGGGCTCGCCATCTTTCAGTTCAGGACGTACCCTTTTCTCAATATCAGGCTCCTCAAATCCGGACTCATAGCCTTTAGCCCGATGCTGTTCCAGTATGGATTTCAATGTCACAAACGGTTCTGCCGAAGCAAATCCAATATCATCAATGCCCAGTCCTGGGGCAGCAGCCTTAATCTCCTGTTTTAACTTCTCCCATACAGCGGCTGCCTGTGCTGCCCCGGTCTGTACGCTTGTCATGTCTCTTCCCTCGCTTCTTCCAGCTCGTATTCCGTAAACAGGGAACGCCCGCCTCACGGGGGAGGACAGGCGCTGATTTCGATATGCAAATCTTGCATAACGTATTTGAATATGAAACCGAGTCTATATAATTTACGCAAAATGCGTTGTGAAGTTGTTGTCCTGCTAACATTTTACAGTTTTCTGATCTCCGAGAACGGCCAAAAGATAAACTCTGCCCGGCCTACAATTTCACTGGATGTAATACTTCCAAACACACGGCTATCCTTGCTCTTGCCTTCATGACGGTTATCCCCCATCACGAAGTAATGGTCTGCTTCCAGCGTAACCGGTCCAAAATCAGGGTCCTGAACCTCCGTATCCGTATACGTTTCCGCTTGCTGCTCGCCATTCACGTACAAATGATGATCCCGTACTTCAATCGTATCTCCGGGAAGTCCGACAACCCGTTTGACCAGAAAATCCTTCTTCTCGACGCCTTCGCTTGGATCACGAAGTACGATGACATCCGAACGGGATGGTGTCCCAAAATCATATACAATTTTATTCACAAATAAACGGTCCCGCTCGACCAGCGTTGGCTGCATCGATTGCCCTTTGACCATCGAGAGATTGAATACAAACAGATTGAGAAGCATCATGATTACAAAAGCAATCACAATCGTTTTCACCCAATCCCACAGCTCTGCAGCCCAGGATTTTTCCGGCTGATCAGGCATTGCCGACCCGTTTCGTTCCTCTGGAGCCATATGCTCCGTAGAAAAGTTGTTGGAATTCACAGGGACACCTCGTTTATCAATTTTGTTAAAAACGTCTATTTCCGGACTCTCAGCACGTTGTCCACACATAAAGACGTTGCTCATCCAATAACAATAATTCGGTGCTCTATAGGTATATACGTTCAGTTATCGTCTAATTCGATGCATCATACTCTCTTTAAGTCTACTTCATTTGGAAGTGTGAAACAATTGGTTATGAGCACCAATATCCGGCAGAAGATGCGATGCGAAAACAGGAATAATCGGTGAATAGCGCACATATAAATAGAAAGGCGTATCCCTCACGTTGTTACACGCTGAAGAGATACGCCTAATATGAAATCAAAATCTGTTTTTTTTCTTTTTAACCATACAAACTAAGCTTTGGACAAGATACTAAGTTTCTGGAAAGCACTCATAATCTGATTGGCACCATAACCCATTGCTTCATACAGAGGCATGGCTACTTTGTTGTGCTCATCACCTGCCACCCATATTTGACTGACTTTACGCTGCTGGAACCGTTGTTCCATGGTCTCGACAAGTTTTTTGCCGACTCCGCGGCGACGATAGTCTGGATGGACCGCAATACGGTAGATGCATCCCTGGTTGTGATCAATCGTACCGATCAAAGCGCCGACGAGGTCTCCCTCTTCTTCTGCAACCATGATCAGGTCAGAATCCCATGACAATTGACGGGCAAACGGGCCCATCGTGTTCTCATAACACTCTTCCGATAGTGCAACCTGGAGAAGCTCCGTCATCTGGCTTGCATCACTCAACTGAAAGGAACGAACGTGCATGTCTTAAATCTCCCTTTTCGTTAGCTTAGATGAGGTTTTACAAAAAGGGGCTCCCCTTTTTACCAAAAACCCAATGTTCATATAATGACAAAAAACGAGAAAATACCGCTTCTTCGTCAATTAAACCATACTTTACGCCATAAAACACGCATTTTCTTTTGAAAGCGCTTAATTGTAATCGTTTACATCCGAATATTAAACTTTTTCTCTATTTAAACCCCGAAAATCACATAAATAGTTTCATAATGGGTAAAATATGTTTGTTATCTCTAACCCATGAATGGATTAACATTTGGGGGGACTTAATAAACAAAAATGTTGCTTAATTAGCCCGGATGCGGTTTAATATTAGTGACAAGGGTATTATTACATAGGTACCTGGGCAATTTGCATAAATCCTATGAGCGACTTTCATTCAGCAAGATATAGATCGAAGTGAACCTATTCGTCTAAAACTTGTCCCGGAAGCGATTCGAATTGAATTATGCAAAATGCTGACCTTAACAAAATCCAAAAATCTCAGGAGGTATTTCACTATGACTTTTCAATTACCAGCACTTCCTTACGCTAACGACGCACTGGAACCACATATTGATGCACAAACGATGGAAATCCACCACGATCGCCATCACAATACTTACGTAACGAACTTGAACGCAGCTCTGGAAAGCGCTCCTGAACTGCAAGGAAAAAGCCTGGAAGATCTGATCGCTAACCTGGACAGCGTACCTGAAGGTATCCGCACAGCCGTTCGCAACAATGGTGGCGGACATGCGAACCACAGCCTGTTCTGGGAAATCATCGGACCTAACGGCGGCGGCGCTCCTACTGGCGACATCGCAGCAGCAATCGATAGCGAACTGGGTGGCTTTGACAAATTCAAAGAAGACTTTGCAAAAGCAGCTACAACTCGTTTTGGTTCCGGCTGGGCTTGGCTCGTAGTTGGCAAAGATGGCAAATTGTCCATCACTAGCACACCTAACCAAGATAGCCCTCTCTTCGAAGGTCTGACTCCAGTTCTGGGTCTGGACGTATGGGAGCATGCTTACTACCTGAAATATCAAAACAAACGCCCTGACTACATCGGTGCTTTCTGGAATGTAATCAACTGGGACGAAGTAAACAAACGTTACGCTGCAGCGAAATAAGACTGTTAGCATAATAGAAGAGCCTGATTCGGTCATTGCGACCGGATCAGGCTCTTTTTAGTTAGGCAATACATAAGAAATACGTATGTTTCTTTATTTCGGTAGAAAACCGGAACCCTCATGAGCGTTTCTACTAACGAACTGGGGACACGCTATTGCTTCGTATTCCATTGCATGGAAAATCTAACGAATCACAGAGACGTTATTATCCCATGTGTTGACTCAGGTACGCCTTTTTAGTCGTTTCAGCTTAAATAACGCCACTCAGGTTCTTTAAAATTTATATTTCAAATTTATTCGCTTAATAAGATCTTTAGGATTCGTTAGCAGGCTACCCCTTCCAACAACCTTGTTTGGGAACAGCCTCTTGCATGCGTATGAACGTAGTCTGACATCCATAAGATGCGTTCTTCACTTTTCGTGAGGAGTTAAAAGTTAAGTTTAGCCCTATTCGTTCGCTTGATCATAAGCCCCTGCAAAATAACTGCTGATCAGCTTCAGAAAGATGTTCGGGAAGGCCATCTTGTCCATATCTTCCGGTCCGATCCAACGATAGGTCAGGCCATCGCCCTTCCCTGTCAGCATGAGCTGCGCGCTTGCGTTATCTGCCTGTGGTGATTCAGTTCGCAGACTCGGATCGTCCAGTAAGTTCGCAATTTGGAGTGCTTTTGTACTGAGCTGCTCCGAGTGATTCGCTGCCGACTCAAATGCAGCTGAAGCTGAGGAGGAGTTGTCCTTGGCGGCCGCCTGTGCGTCGTAGGCGGCTCTGGCTTCCGCGGCGATCAGCGGAAGCTCGCCATTCTGGTCCTGCTCGGTGCACTTGTACACCTGCAGGCCCCAGACAATATGGCTGAACACATGCTCCGCATGGGTAGCCAGCCCTTCCGGGCGGGCAGCGAAGCCTTCCGCCCATAGACTGCCGGCCAGCAAAGCCATGGCCGGCTCATCTGCCAGCGGCCCCGCCGCCTTGCCGGCTGCGGCGGGCGCCGCCAGCACATGCGGCAGCTCCCACATGCGGGCCAATAGGCCCGTTGCTGGGCGCTGGCGCACAAGCACTTGGCCGCGATGAGCGCCGCGGCCCTCCACAATGGCGACCAGCCGCTGCTCAGGACGCGGCGGCTTCGCCTTGGTCTTGACCGGCAGTGTGAGCTCCCGTCCGGCGATGCGGCCGGAACATTGCTCCATGACCGGGCAAGTCAGGCAGTGCGGCGCTTTGGGTGTGCACACCAGCGCACCAAGTTCCATCAGCGCCTGATTGAAATCACGCGCCCGCCCTTCCGGAATGAGCTCTCCTGCGAGCTCTTCCATCAACACCCGGGTGCTGCCCTTCATAATGTCCTCATCAATGAGGAAGTAGCGGGACAGTACCCGCATGACATTGCCATCCACCGCTGGCTGCGGCTGGTTGTAGGCAATGCTGAGAATGGCCCCGGCTGTATACGGGCCGACGCCTTTTAACGCAAAGACGGATTGCTTGTCCTGCGGCATCTCTCCTCCGTGCAGTTCCATCACTTGTCTGGCAGCTGCCTGGAGATTACGGGCACGGGAATAATAGCCGAGTCCCTCCCAATTTTTCAAGACCTCTTCTTCCGGTGCTTCAGCCAGCGCCTGTACGGTCGGGAAATTACCGATAAACCGATTGAAATACGGGATCACCGTATCCACCCGAGTCTGTTGAAGCATAATTTCCGATACCCATGTAAAATACGGATTGTTGTGGCGACGCCACGGCAAATCCCGTCTGTTAACCATATACCAATCCAGCAAATGGACGCTGAAATGTCGTTTCTGTTCCATTAAACCCATATTTCGTCCTCTCCTGTTACCGTGCTAACGTTATTCCCACTTTTCATTCCCTCATTGTTACTATTCCAGCCCGGGCAACGACTTCTCCATCTGCTCCACAATAGCAAAGGCCGCAGCCAATTCTGTCTGATGCGTAATACTCAGATGAATGTCATATTGTTTGCCGTAAGGCAACTGAAGTCGTTCCCATGCCTGAGCGGACAGTGTGGCAACGGGGCGCCCTTTCTCATCAGGCAGCACCTCAATGTCGGTAAAACTCATCTTGCTCCCGATGCCGCAGCCAAATGCCTTGGACACCGCTTCTTTTGCTGCAAATCGACCGGATACAAACTCTGTCATCCGCTTCCCCCGATGATTGGCAATCTCCCGCTCTGCAGATGTTAAAATCCGATTCATAAATGCTTCCGCATGGCGACCGGACAACAGCTTGCGCATCCGTCCTATCTCCAGCACATCGTTACCAATGCCATATATCATTAACGCTTCACCCGCTTAATCTTTCATACTGTAAGAGGTTGTTCAAAAGTCCGCTTTTGATTACGAAGGATGCCTAATGGCATCATCAGCTTCGAACATGGAATTCAGCCGAATAAGCATATGCTTACGAAGGATGTTTCCTTCGGAAACATTGTAGTTGCTCACGTAGTTTTCCCTACGCTCCGCTACTCCATTTCTACCTTCATCCCATCTTCTTGGTACTGAAAACCCCTTTTTGAAAATGCATTGTAAAAGATCTCCATTCCGTCGCATTATCCGTAACTCTCCGAACACGTATTCTATTGTAGCAGGAGGGGGGCGCAGAAGCGAGTACATCCTATCCACATAACAAAAAAGAGTCGCTGCTTATGCAGAGACTCTTTGCTTGTTCACCCTGTTCAGATACGGGTCTTAACCATTCACGGCTGGCACGCCTGCATCGTTATTAGATGCCAGGAATGGCATTGCGTTTGTGATGTGTACGCTTGTAGAATGCTTCAAGACGTTCCTGTGCAGCCGGGTCGATTGGTTTGCCTTCCAGATAGTCACTGTTCGCTTCATACGAAATACCCAGTTCATCCTCATCTGTCTGGCCTTCCCATAATCCCGCCGAAGGAGCTTTGTCCAAAATGGACTGCGGTACGTTAAGGTAGGCAGCCAGCTGACGCACCTGACGTTTGTTCAGACTGCTCAATGGTGTGATATCGACAGCACCGTCACCCCATTTGGTGTAAAAGCCCGTAATGGCTTCGGAAGCATGGTCTGTACCTACCACCAGCAAATTTTCCTCAAAAGACAGAGCATATTGCATCACCATGCGGGTTCTCGCTTTCACGTTCCCTTTGCCCTGGTGAGTCATATGACGCGGACTGCCCATGGATTTGAAGCCTTGCTCCACTTCAAGAGCAATCTCGTTAACGGCATCTTCAATGTTTGTTTCCACGACATGCTTCAGGTCAAAAGCTTTCGCAACAGCATAGCTATCGCCGATATCCGATTGCTCCCCGTAAGGCTGGAACACACCCAGCGTCTTGTATTCCTGATTGTTCTCGGCAGTCAGCTCGTCCGTCGCTTTTTTGCAGAGCGCAGCAGCTACAGCGCTGTCTATACCCCCACTAATCGCAATCAACAATCCTTTGGAACCTGCGTTTTTTACATACGTTTTGAGAAAATCAACGCGTTTGCGCACTTCCTCTTCTTCATTAATGCTTGGTTTAACCTTCAATTCAGCGATGATCTGTTGTTGCAAACTCATCGTTCACACACCCCGTTTCTACAATAATGAAATTTGATGTCCACTTTGAAAGGTCTGAATGGTTCAATAACCTTATCCACTCAAAATGAAACGCCCCGGCATCGGTCATCCGAAGGGCGGGGCGCTGTTGGAGCTGATTAACGGCAGTAACGGTCAAACGCACTTGTAAGTTCAGCCGCAATTTCCTCCGCAGAACGGTCTTCCACTTGGTGACGCTCGATAAAGTGAACGAGTTCTCCGTCTTTCATCAAGGCGATAGACGGTGAAGATGGAGGGTACGGTGCAAAGAATTCACGTGCTTTTGCGGTAGCTTCCTTATCCTGACCAGCAAATACCGTGTACAGGTGGTCTGGCGTAATGTCATGCTGAAGTGCCTGAGATACACCCGGACGGCACTGACCTGCCGCACATCCGCAGACAGAGTTAATGACAACCAGAGCAGTACCTTTCGCATCCGGCAAACTTGCTTCAACTTCTTCCGGTGTACGAAGCTCCTGAATTCCCAAACGAGTCAACTCATCCCGCATTGGCTGAACCATATCTTTCATGTATTGATCAAATGACATCGACATTCAGTTTCACTCCTTAAACATGTAGGTTCTATTATTTCAAAAATTAAATGCTTTTATGCTATTCCTATTATACATCCCTAAGCAATGAAAGCAAGGATCAGACACCGCCTGCGGAAAGGCTTCTTCTTCAATATGATGTCTTCATTCTTGGCAAAATATGCTTAAGGCTTCAGCGTTGAAATGTCACCTTGAACGTCGTCCCTTGATTCTCCTCCGATTCTACAGTGATGCTTCCGTTATGCCTCTCCACAATGCTCAGACACATGGATAGACCCAATCCGGTTCCTTTTGCCTTGGTTGTAAAAAAAGGTTCGAATAGCTTCTCATGTTTTCCTGGAGGTATACCCGGCCCTGTGTCTCGTACACAGAGCTCTACAGTGTCATCCACCAATCGGGTCTCCAGCGTAAGTACCCCCTTTTCATTCATGGCCTCCATTCCGTTACGGGCCAGATTAAGGACGACTTGCTTGATTTCTTTGGAATTCAGATGCAGCTTGGGTACATTATGAGCAAGATTGAATTCGATACTTTGACCGCGCAAATTTGCATCCGCCCATAACAATGGACTTAATTCATGAATAATGTCATGCAGCTGGGATTCTTCTTTCTCGGCAATCCGATTTTGTGCCAATGAAAGAAAATCATTAATAATGCTGTTGGCGCGATCCAGCTCTTCCAGAACGATCCGGTAATAATGATCCAGGGACTGCGGGCTTTTTTCCTGCATTAATTGAAGAAAACCACGCACAACCGCCATCGGATTCCTTACTTCATGGGTAATGCTTGCGGCCATTTGGCCCACCAGACTGAGGCGATCCACATTATCCAGCTCACTTCGCAGCATTTCAAGCTCAGTGATATCCTGAATGATCAACATGGCTCCTGTAACCTCTCTTGGAAACTCTTTGGAAAAAGAATAAAGAGGCACTGTTCGGGACTGGAACACATGGGAGCCGTATCGTACAGTCAGTCCGCTCACTTCTCCATGAACAATGGCTTTTTGAATACCGCTCTCCATCTTGTCTGCCTGAGCTTGTTCGACAAACTGACTTGCCGGATGTCCTATCAAATCCGGTGTCGTGGTGCAGGGCAATTGATCCCGTGCTGTTTGCTCCATGGTGTCGTTGACAAACTGTACGGTCCCTTCCTTATCTACAGTAGCGATAGATAAAGGCACGGCATTCAGAATTTGGTTAAGCTTTTCCGTTTCTGCTATGTATCTGTGATGAACTTCGGATAGATGCTGCTCCAGTCCCCGATGATGCTGCATATGTTCAATCCAGAGCATACTAAGACTGCCGGCAATGATTGCGCCTATCAAGTATCCCAGGAAGATCATCACCCACTCCACTGTGAAGAAGATGGGCTCGCTTTCAACTGATAGGATGTACAGTACACTGGCCACAGCCAGTTCAGCCGTAATCAAGGCGATAATCGTTCCCATTTTGCGTGAACGTGTATAATGCTTGAATCGTTTGGCTGACAACCATACAATAGGATACAGAAGAACGCCCGTTTGAAGTAGAAATTCGAACAGATTATAGGGATGCGCAAAGAGAAAATAGAAGAATATGTGGAGAAGAGACAACATGATACCGATGCGGGGTTTGCAATACAATATGACGAGGGTCAAAGGCACAATACCCATGGAAATGGGGACGGACACTGAACTCGCATAGTAGGCAAAAAGCAAACACAGCAGCATGCTTACCATGCTGGTTGCAGCAAAACTGATCTGCGTCATTCCAGCACGTTCCAACTTGGCGGCAGCCTGTCTTGTGAGCCCCAGATGGAATAAGGGAATCAGGAATACTGCAGATCCTGCAAGCAGAACCTGTATAAGAATATCCTTTAACGCAACCACAATGCCATCTCCCTCCTCGCCTGCACATCCCTTATGTATTTCTGATTAAAACATAGGCGACAGTATATTACAATATATCCCTTAAGACAGCATAATAGAACGATTGATTTCCCATAAATGGTCAAAAATATGTACCATTTAAACATAATCCTGCATAATTCGATAATAAATGCTTGAACACACTATATATAGATTAAAATAAAAACCCCAATCTATATATAGATGATTGATTTTCAATCCCCAGATTGGATACAAATGCGGTATACCGATAAAATTAATAAAAAAAGAGGGTAATAAAATATGTATGATGTCATTGTAATTGGCGGCGGGTCGGCGGGCTTAATGGCTTGTGTGGCTGCTGCCGAGTATGGAGCCTCCGTACTTCTGTTGGATAAAGGAGATCAACTCGGCCGCAAG
The DNA here is from genome assembly GCF_014844075.1 of Paenibacillus sp. JNUCC-31. Lineage (NCBI taxonomy): Bacteria > Bacillati > Bacillota > Bacilli > Caryophanales > Paenibacillaceae > Paenibacillus > Paenibacillus sp. JNUCC31. The sequence continues at coordinate 4,172,536 of NZ_CP062165.1, read as the reverse complement.
CTTGGAATCTCTGGGGGAGGTCGCTGTAATGTGACCAATGCCAAGGAGACGGATGAACTGATCAGACATATTCCAGGCAATGGACGCTTTTTATATAGTTCATTTCAGAATCTGGACAATCAGGGTATTATGCGTTTCTTTGAGAATCTCGGTATTGCCCTGAAAGAAGAGGATAACGGAAGAATGTTCCCGGTCACCGATAAAGCGAAAACGGTCGTTGATGCGTTGGTAGGCAAAATCGTTTCCCTCGGGGTAGAGATCCGCACCAAACAGCCGGTTAAGGATTTAATTCAGAACGGTCAACATGTGCAGGGCGTTAAACTGGCTTCCGGTACAACAGTGCTTGGGCGATCTGTCATCATCGCTACAGGAGGCAAATCCGTTCCTCAAACCGGATCAACCGGAGATGGCTATCCTTGGGCGGAAGCAGCTGGACATACGATTACAGAGCTGTATCCGACGGAAGTACCGATTGTGTCTGGCGAGAGCTGGATTCAATCCAAAGAACTGCAAGGCCTCTCCTTGCGTGATGTTGGGTTATCTGTTCTGGATGCCAAAGGAAAATCGGTCATTTCCCATCGCGGAGATATGATCTTTACCCATTTTGGCGTGTCAGGACCCATCGCGCTGCGTTGCAGCCAGTTCATTCGCAAGGTACAGATGAAATCAGGAAATCCTCAGGTCACGATGAGTATTGATCTGTTCCCGGATCTGTCCGCTGGTGCACTGGAAAACCAGGTTCAGCAGGTGCTGGAACACGAATCCCGCAAAGCGGTTAAAAACATACTGAAAACATGGGTTCCTGAACGCATGATTCCATTATTGATGAAACGTGCGGAGATTAGCGAAGACCTCACATTCCACCATTTTCCCAAAGGTATGTTAACTACATTGGTTGGGCTAATGAAGGCTTTTACCTTCCGCGCAGACGGAACACGCTCTCTCAAAGAAGCCTTTGTAACTGGTGGAGGGATCCACTTAAAGGAGATATACCCAAAAACCATGGAATCCAAGCTGCTGCCGGGACTATTCTTTTGCGGCGAAGTTCTGGACATTCACGGATACACAGGAGGCTATAATATTACCGCTGCCTTCTCTACAGGATACACGGCTGGTATGCATGCAGCAGCGTATAAAAACGCTCGTGTATGATGCAAACATTTCATGATGTATAACAAAATCCCGTACGAATTCCGTAATAAAAACATGAAAAACCTCGACATTCCACGATCTGTGGTGTTCGAGGTTTTTTCAGCAGCGAGGGTATCGCTTAAGTGATCCTTACGCTTTGACACTACCGGAAAATCCATCAACGGAATCATCATATGTCGGGTCATCGTCCCGGTTATGCAGACCCTTCTCGGGACTCTCTGTCTGGCTTCCGTTCGTATATGCTTCATCCCAATCTTCGTTCACAAGATGAGCCGGTATGGATATATTCTGAAACTGATCCAGATCCTCTACAGAAGATGCAAACACCGCACTCCCTCCATGGGATTGTACGATTTCCACAGCAGACTGCGGGTCCTGACGATCTGTAGGAATGTACAATTCCAGCGGACCTGATTGATACGGCTTATAACCCAGTTCCTCCAGTGTCGCCTGAGCGGCAAGCAGATCTGTACGGTCTGAGAAATGAACCTGAAGTTCACGATCTTCCAACATAATCTCTTCCTCCTTGCTAGCTCATCTCTTACCTTCAAAACGTTAGGAGCTGCCCTTATATAGCATGGTCAGTTACACGACCGGATATGCTACGATGCGAGGAAGAATATCAATCAATCGGAACGGAGAGAACGAATCCAGCCCGTTATAGACAGGATAAATAACCCCAATGCCACGACAGCAGCAGCTGTAACAACGCCCTCCAACCAGCCCAACCATGCTGCTCCCAATGAAAATCCCATCAGAATCCCCAGTGGTATGAACAACATCCTTACCATGGTCTGCGCTGCCTGGTTCAACGCCTCGGTATCGTATGATACGAGCTGAATATAATCGGAGGTAGCAAATACATCCCATGAACGGTAAAAGAGTACACTCAGCATGATCATCAACAATACACACACAATCGCATTGACCGGAAAAGGCGGCAGCGCAACGGCAACGATCGATAAGCCACCAAGCTGCAAATACAACTTCATGGTTGATGAGTTCCGAAAAAATGCCTTGAATGCCGTCTCTGCTGTCCGATTAGCGATGGAACGATTACGCAGCAACTTGCGCGGCTTGCGAAAGATCATCGTCCGTGTGCGCGGTGCTTTGGGCTTGGTCACAGATCGACTAAGTAAAAGTGCCGTGAGCTTTAGTCTTCCTCGTAGATCCTCACGCACATCGCCTTCAAATGTTCCCTTCATGATCAGCCTCATCTGGCCAACCGTAATTACTAGAAGCATTACCAGCACAGTACCCAGCATCATTCTCCAGGTCTGTGTATGCATCCATGATGTTGCAATCACCGTCATGATGCCCATTGCAGCAGCCAAAGGGATCATTCGAATCCAGCGTCTCCACCCGGTATGACGCACTTTCGTCATATGCAGGACAATAGCCTGAAATGAAGCAACTGCCCCGAACCAGACTGCTATAAGAGCCATCTGGATAAAAGACATGTCATAGACACGGGACCAAAGTGGTGCCGTCAGAGCCATAATCGCAATCATTTTGCCCAGATGCTGCAAACAAGCCCGGTACATCCCCTGTTTCATCAATGTTCGCATCCACAACGGCCTCGATTTCAGGAATAACACGTCCGCTTCCTCTACAAATATCAGCACGCCGCCTGTAAGTATAACGATGTCGATCAATCCGGTCAGTGTAGGCAGCGTTATGCCAGTCGCCCATGAGGGCAGCGGTTTGGTCCATGAACTCACATACCACCCACCAAGATATAACAGACCGGGAACAAGCAGGTATACCCATACCGTCCAATCGACCACCAGTTTCAGGTTTTTCAACTGTTCTTTGAAGTGCTCTCTGCGTCTGCGTCGGTATAAACCAAGTGGTGTGTAACGCTGGAAGGTTTCCATCTCATCTTCCCCCTTTCCGGTCAGGATGTCAGTGTATCAAAACAGTCAAATAACGAGGCTTCCGGCAAATCTGCGGCTGCACGAATTTCGTCCAGCGTTCCCTCGGCAGCAGAACGTCCAGAGTGAATGAGTATAAAGCGATCACAGATTCGCTCAGCAGTATCCAATACATGCGTAGACATGAGCACACCTGCACCACGGCGGCGTTCATCATCCAGCAATTTCAGAAAATCCTTGGTTGCCCGCGGGTCCAGACCGATGAAAGGCTCGTCCACAATATATACATCCGGCGAGGACAGAAAACCGATCATCAGCATCATTTTCTGCCGCATGCCTTTGGAAAAACTCGCCGGAAGATCGTTGCGCACATGGTCCATTCCGAAACGAACCAGCAGCTCCTCCGCTCTGGTTATAAAGATGTCATCTTCCATCTCATAAGCAGCTGCAGCCAGATCGAGATGTTCCCACAGCGTCATATATTCGTAAAAAACAGGTTGTTCCGGGATATAGGCATAGCGCCCGTCTCCTCCAATAGTTACTTCGTACTGGGCATGCTCCATCAGGCCAAGCAACGTTTTGATAGTGGTGCTTTTACCAGCCCCGTTCGGTCCGATAATGCCCACCAGTTCCCCCGGCGCCACATGAATTCGGATGTTTCGTATTATCGATTGCCCCGCAGTATACCCTGCTTCCGTAATATGTACGTCCAATATGGACTCCTGTCCGACTGTATCTTTGTTTTCGATTTGCATATCATTCACTCCCTGTCCTGTCAGGTGCTTGTTTGATTCATTATTGTTATTGTAATCGAGTTAATGAGGAAATGTTTGATCATTTGGGGCATTTGTATAATGAATTCACCCGTGCTCCAGGAATCCATAGCAAAATAATGCCTGAGAGCAGAAAAGATGGAAAATGATTAAATTTTAATTGCTAAAAATGCAAATCTTGTGACATATCGCATGTTTTTCGTGGAAACAGACACTTACAATAAAAACATGGCGAACCTCTGAATCGTCAAATGTAAATTCACATCAACTCCAATAATCTGAAAAGGCGGGATCAGCATGCTGGAATTACAGGAAATCGGAACCGAACGTTCTCTTCATCTGTACCGCACCTTGGCCCAGACATTCAAGAGCGTGAATGAACACGCTGTATCCGGAAGCAAAGCGCATGGCTTCAACCCCACCGCTTACGGGGTGCTCGAAGTGTTATATATGAAAGGAGCACAGCCCATTCAACAAGTCGGTGCGCAGCTTCTGCTGCAAAGCGGAAATGTCACCTATGTCATTGACAAGCTGGAGCAAAAGGGACTTTTACTTCGAAAACACTGTCCGCAGGACAGACGCATTATTTTCGTAGAATTGACCGAGGAAGGCCAGCGTACGATGGATGACATCTATCCGGGTTACGCACACAAAATAGATCGTGCGGTCAGCGGCCTTAGCGAGGATGATAAAACATTGCTCTCTGAGCTGTTGGAAAGGCTTGCACACGGTGCGGATCGTTTATCTGCAAACGGCTAAGACGACCAGAACTGTATCACCTGTTCCACTACAAATAACCGGTTTGCCTATAGAGGCAGTACCGGTTGTTCGTAGTTGTTCATCAAAGATACAGAATCCACATCAATAACGTTAGGGCAGCGACGACCAACCCACCTGCAATCAGCAAATCGACAATGTAACTGGACAGACCCGAGCGGCTGTGACCCTCAATCTCTCTTTGATTCTCTTCGTACTTGCGTTTGGCTTCATCTTCCTTGGACGAATTTAGATTATTGGGAAACATCATCCGCGCCTCCATTCAGCATGAGTTGGCTATTTATCAATGATGCTATCTGATCTGTTCTCATCACGGCCCCTGCTTAATAACCCGCTCAGCCCTAGTTGCCACAACAGAAAGACAAAGGTCATTATAACGATGTACTGATAATGACCTGTATACTCAAAGGCATCCAACTTGAATACAAAGATCGAGAACAACACTCCACTCCCCACTCCAAGGAGCAAATACGTTAAGATTGCAAATATCACCTTGGTTACAATTCTATTCATTCTTCGGGAAGCAAGCACATGATCCGCAAATAACGATAAAGGCAGTATCAGAAACAGAAGAATAGCCGAGCTGATAAGAACGCTTATGATCAATGTATACCAGAAGGGATAGTAATATGTATGTTCCGCTCGTTCCGCCAAGGGGACATATTCCATGATCCCGACAATCAGAGAAATTGAAGTGCTGGTCAATATGGCTGCCAGACATTTGATTGGGAAAGGTACTACCCAGATCGATCTGGTCCATTGATTTGTCATTTCAACCTGCCTCCCATTTATTGCAAGCTCCTTTTAGAAAATAATAAACCAAAAAAGGCCGCCGAGGAACAGCTGCCTTAATTCTTTTCCCGTCACTGCCCGGAAGCTTGGGCCTTTGGCGGAGCATCTGCTGCTTTCTCAGGAACGATTAGCCGTTTGCGCAAGGCCAGTGTCGTTATCCATGAGATAATGGCAATGACAAACATGATGACAAACAAGGAATGCAGACTTCCTTCCAATACGTTACGAAGAAGCGCCCATTTGTCATCCGACAGCGCAGCTTCTGTATGTGGAGCAAGCAGCTGATTCAGATCCCCTTCCGAAATGCCTGCATCTGCAAGATGCTGTTCGTCCGACAACGTTGAAATTCGGTAATTCAACCATGTACCAAACGCTGCAGCCCCGATGGTCTGTCCCAGCGTACGCATGAAGGTATGCAGCGCCGTAGAAGATCCACGTTCCTTATAGCCGACCGACGACTGCGCAATAATGGTGAATATGGTAAAAGCAAATCCGAAGCCGAGTCCGTAAATAAAGGTTAATATAAACAGTACCGCCTGAGGAGACGTTCCACCGACCAGGAAGAGTCCTCCCGATCCAATGGCGATCCCGGTTAATCCAATCACCGCTGTTAAGCGTGATCCAATCTTCATCAACAGACGGCCAGCAAGAACACTACCGATCAGCCAACCAACCGACATCGGTGCAAGCAGCAACCCCGATTCAGTCGCATTACCGCCCCGAACCCCCTGCACCCAAAGAGGCAAATAACTGGTCAGGCCAATCATCAGGGTACTGGTTAACAGTCCGGCGATATTCGCCACCCGAATGTCCCGAATACGGAAGAGATGGAGAGGAACCATCGGGGCCTGGGCCCTTTTTTCCACCACAAAAAATAAAATCATAAAAACAACAGCCACAATGCTCAGTCCCACAATAATCGGAGAACTCCAGGCATAATACTGTCCACCTGCGGACAATACAAAGAGCAATGCGGTAATACCAACGGTAAAGGTCAATGCACCCATATAGTCAATTTTGGCGGTACGCGGAGACATTTCTTCCTTCAAATAACGAAACACAAACCACATCGCCAGCAGCCCGAACGGCACATTGAATCCAAAAATCCACTGCCAGCCCAGATTATCTACAAAGTAACCGCCCAGCAGCGGTCCGGCCAAAGATGAAATGCCCCACACCGAGCTGATCCAGCCTTGTATTTTGCCTCGTTCTTCAATCCGGTAAATGTCACCAATGATTGTAAACGTAACGGGGACCACCGCACCTGCGCCAATCCCTTGAATCGCGCGAAAAATAATCAGTTGCTCCATGTTCTGCGAAAGGCAGCACAGAAGTGAACCCAGTAAAAATAAGGCACAGCCAATCAGAAATACCGGCTTACGCCCGTACAGGTCACTGATTTTGCCAAAGATCGGCGTACTCACAGCCATCGTCAGAAGATATGCGGTAAAGATCCAGCTGAGAAGCTGCACACTACCTAATTCACTAACAATGGTTGGTCCGGCTGGTCCAATCACCGTACCTTCAATCGCTGACAAAAAGGTTGCCAGCAGTAATCCTGCCAAGATGAAACTGCGGTTCAAACCTCCGGTTGTATTCACTCAAACCCTTCTCTCTTCAATTCTCTATATAATTGGAACATTGATTTACACAGCCCACTACGGACCAGAACAATCTTTCGATCGCTGTTATCCCCAGATTTTTTCCATCCCCTCCAAAAGGGGAAATCCGGTGATAAATGCGAACGCTCCGCTTCTCCAGCTTTGTTCTGCCCCTTCGTTATTGTGTAAATTTCAATGTGAAAAATTATATATTGCTTTCTTTTATTTATCTCTCTTACGCAAAAACTCATCGTACAGCAGGGAATACATCACCATGTCCTTATATCCGGTGGACGTATGCTGCACTTGACGCAACAGGCCTTCCCGCGTGAAGCCGCAGTTCGTCAGAAACTCACCGGAAGCCAAATTACGCGGGTCTACCAGCGCCTCGATCCGATTGAGACCCATCGTTTCATACCCGAAAGGCAGCAAGACCGAAAATGCCTCCGTCATGTACCCGTGACGCCAGTGTTCACGGCCCAACTCATATCCGATTTCGCCCCGGAATGCACCTTCAAGCTGCCATGTGTTATAACCACAGCTGCCGATAAGCTGTCCCGTCTCCTTGAGTTCGATTCCCCAGCGAATCGCCTCCTCCTCTCCTGCCATGTGGTTCAGCAGCCCAATCATGTCCGCAGCTTCGCTTGTCCCAATCATGGGCGCCAAATTCATATAACGGGTCACGTCCCGGTCTGACCAGCAAGCGAACATCTGGGCTGCGTCCCTACGACGCATTTTGCGCAGGCGCAGACGCCCTGTCTCTAGTTCGGGAATTCTCCCTTTGCATTTATACATATAAAGACACTCCGATCCGAACTATCTCTAAGACCATAAGATTCAATAGCCATCTAACCATAACCTGCGCTGAATGGCAACTGTTCAGTCATCATAATCACATCAAAAAAACCGGGTCTCTTCCGCCCCCGGTCTTGTTGTTACGTATGAATCCATTCCAGTTTGAAGTATGCCCGGGCATGCCTGTCCAATTCAAGTTCAGACGTTAGACGTTTTCTTGCCTGTCGCAAGTAATTCTTCGCTTACTCGGCCAAAGACAGCTATGATTTCTTTAAACTCCTCAATGCCTGTCCCCGTGAGGCTCCATTGATCTCCATGGGCAGTCAGGAAGTTCTCCTGTGTCAGATGCTCAAGCTCCTGCTTGATCTCTCGCTCTCCAACACGATATCCCCGTTCTTCCAATAGAGGCAACGCGTCGCCAATGGTTAAGTCCTGATTCTGAGCGAAATATAAAAGATGAATTCGTACAAAAAGATTCTGTACCTCTGCATGCATAAGCCAAGCTCCTTCCCGGGTTGTAGCCCTCCGTGATTGCTAAGTAATTACCCCACGCAGGAAGATGAGAAACAGGGGGATACTCGGGGATTGGCCTCCTTTTCCGAAATCCTCCGCTTGACTAACCGGAGGCTCTGCACTATCTTGAAAATAAGTACCATTTTTGCTCGGGAGGGTGATTTACCATGTTTCAAGCTGTTTCCTATGAAGGAACACGAAGCGAGCAGCACACCGCCGTCCTGGGACAGTTAAGTGCTCTGATCCGTGATGAACCTAGCGCCATTGCCAATCTGGCAAACGCTGCGGCGCTGCTCAATGTATTTTTGACCGATACCAACTGGGTCGGCTTCTATCTGTATGATGGAAAAGAACTTGTACTCGGTCCCTTTCAGGGGTTGCCTGCCTGCATCCGTATTCCGCTTGGACGCGGTGTGTGCGGCACATCTGCTGCGGAAAGACGTACACTGGTCGTTGAAGATGTTCATGCTTTTCCAGGCCATATCGCCTGTGATGCCGCATCGAACAGTGAAATTGTTGTGCCGATTATCAAAAACGGCGAATTGTACGGCGTGCTCGACATCGACAGTCCGCTCAAGAACCGTTTTGACGATGAAGACCGCATTTTCCTGGAAAAGGCGGTAAGCCTGATTACAGAGCAGTTGGAATTATCCTAAGGACCTCAAGTACGGCAAATAAGCCGATGGAGAGTTCATCGGCCTTACGATGATGTCCATAACAAAGAGCGCATCCTCCCAAAGGACTGCGCTCTTTGTTATCATTCTTATCTCACACCCATGTTCCGCTCGCCCATGATACTTTATGCATCTAGGATAAATCCTGTTCCGCTTTTATCATCATCCCGTCTCGCAAAAACTCGGCCAACTTGGGGTGGTACCCATCATACATCTGACGAAAGTTTTTGTGTTCGACGTACAGATTGCCCAGATCCCGGTAGATCTCTGCCGTAGGGGTGTAATAATCCTTGATCCATTCGAGATGTCTGCCGATAATCTGTTGCACTTCGGGGCTTCCGGGTTCTAACCCATTCTCGATAGCCCTCTGCAAATCCAGATGAATGCGGTCAAGCTTCGCCTGGGAATCGAGAAAATCTTCCTTCGACTTCATCTCCTGAACCTCAGGCAGGGTGGATGGCTCCGGGGAAATGTTGTACTTCTGACTGGCCTCTGTCTGCTTCTGTTCAGAATAATTCTTGGTTGCATGGTCAGAGGCCGCTTCATTCAAAAGCCGATGACGCCCCTTATTCGAAAACCCAGCATACAGTTCGTCCTGACTCAGTTCCTGCTCGCCACGTAAATAGGAGATGGTTTTGTCCAGTGTCTGAATCAATCCATGCAAATGAAGTGCCTTCTCCAGTATCTCGATCCGATGCTGCTGCATAATACGGATCATGTCTCGAGGGGTGTCCCTGAGCATGGGTCCTATCTCTTCTTCCTCCATGCCTACTTCTTTACAGAAGAGAATCTGCTGCAGTCTCAGCAACTCGGGTTCCTCATAGTAAATATCCTCATCTGGACCCACGAAGGCAGGATTCAGCAGCCCCGTCTCAGCGTACTGTCCCAATTCACTCAGACTTACACCGGACATCCCGGATACATCAGCCATGGAATATGCCATTTGAATACACCTCCTGTCTGGCCTGTAACTTCTAGGTTCAGGCTTATTCATACTGCATTGTATTTAAATTCAAGTGTGAGATTATAAGACTTCCAACCATTCTGTACCCCAAAATTCCGTTCATTTCTCTGAATGGATACAAAATGTTTCGGTGATATGATAGGCATCTAATGGGTAGATTTGCGGTATGATAAGTATTTATACCCTTCTCATCAGATGTGAACCCTGGGTCATTGAAGAAAGGCTATGTATTTTTTTGACGGAATGGATCGATGCAGAAAAAGCAAAAAAATCCTGCACCCGTTAACTTGGGCACAGGATTACCTATTTTGTTTTCACCTCAAATTATCCGCTCGCCCTAAAATGTCTTCAGTTCTTGTTAAACATGACAAACTTCAATTCCGTCATTTCCTCCACGGCATACTTGACCCCTTCACGTCCCATGCCGCTCTGCTTCACACCGCCATAAGGCATATGGTCCACACGGAATGTGGGAATATCGTTAATCATCACGCCGCCTGCTTCAATGTGGTCCGCTGCATGCAATGCGGTATGAATATTATTCGTGAACACACCCGCCTGAAGCCCATAGATGGAATCATTCACATGTTCGATGCCTTCTTCAACCGATTCCACTGTATCAATGACAACGATGGGGGCGAATACCTCCTGACAAGATACCTTGGCATCCCGAGGAACGTTAACCAGCACCGTTGGACGCAATATGCCTCCCTCGGCTACGCCGCCTGCTGCAACCTCAGCGCCTGCCTGCTTCGCTTCATCAATCCAATCCATTGTACGCTGCACGTCTTTGGATGTAATGAGCGCAGAGACGACAGTTTCCGGGTTCAGCGGATCTCCTACTACGACTTGTTTTGCGGCTTCAGCGAAGCGGCGAATAAACTCATCCGCAATCTCGCTGTGCACATAAATCCGCTGCAATGAAATGCACACCTGTCCTTGGTACGTAAAAGCTCCGGTCACACATCTCGGCACCACACTGTCCAGATTGGCATCCCGGTCTATAATAACTGCCGCATTGGACCCAAGCTCCAATGTTACCCGTTTCAGCCCGGCTTTGCTGCGAATGCTTCGGCCTACAGCAGGGCTGCCTGTAAATGTAATATGAGCCACATCGGGATGCTCTACAAGCACATCACCAATCGTTTTGCCGTCACCACTCACGATATTCAATGCTCCATCCGGTAATCCGGCTTCCCGAAGCAAGCTGGCGATATAATAGGCAGACAGCGGCGTCTGTTCCGCCGGTTTCAGCACAATTGTGTTGCCTGCCGCCAGTGCTGGGCCTACCTTGTGAGCCACCAGGTTCATCGGAAAATTAAACGGTGTAATGGCTCCGATAACGCCCAAGGGCTGTCGCATCGTATACCCGATCCGTCCTTCTCCGCCTTTTGCTGCGTCCATGGGGACCGTCTCTCCAGTGAGCCTCTTGGCTTCCTCTGCGGCGAAACGATACGTTTCCACCGTACGATCAACCTCCGCGAGCGCCGCCGTAATCGGCTTCGCTGCCTCCAACGCAATAATCCGTGCCGCTTCTTCCTTCCGTTCTTCCAGCATGGCTGACAGCTTGTAAAGGATGTCCGCACGCTGATGGGCAGGCATTCTGCGCATCTCTTGACCCGCCTGAATTGCAGCGGCAATCGCCGCTTCGACTTCCTCAGGCGACGCTGTGGATACTTCTGCCAGCGTTTCTCCAGAGTATGGTGCTTGAAGTGCTTTATAGTCTACTGATTCGGTGGGCTTGCCCCAGATGAACAGATGTTGTTTTTTCATTGCTGTATCCTCCATTCATGTTTACCGCAGAGTTTCCCTATACCTATTTATACACTACTTTAGCAACATCCACACAAGAAGGTCATACCACTATTTCACAGTCATCACCGGACATCCTGCCTGTTTCAGGACACCGTGGCTGACACTTCCCACCACAATTTCGGCGAGCATGCTTTTCCCGGCCGTACCCATCACAATGAGATCACAGTCCCTATCCTTCGCTACCCGGCAGATCTCATTCACAGGATCACCGGCAATCAGCAAAGTTTCAGAATGAACCGAACGACCGGATAACAAGTCATTAACAGGTTGTATGATATGCTGTCCTTCTTCAGCGATCCTTGCTTCCAGGTCCACACCCAGTGCGGGCTCATTCAGCGAGATCGAAGGATTGACATGTATGATAATCAAGGAAGCCGGTTGTTTCAAACTTTCTGCCAGATCAACAGCTTGCTCCAGAGCCTTATGTGCATGATCCGACCCATCGACCGCAACCAATATTTGTTTCAGCATGTTCCATTCCTCCTGTTCATTAATGGTTCGTAATAGCAGCATCGATATCGCGTAGATGTCTGCGGCGTACCAGAAGCACAACGACCCCGATCAGAACCATCAATGCGCCAAAATAAAACGGTGTCTCCGGCAGGAACCACTCGGACAATTTACCAGCAAGCCAAGGTGCCAGCGCACCTCCAAGGAAGCGGACAAAGCTGTATGCAGCCGATGCCACAGAACGTTCCACGGGCGCAGCTTCCATGACTGCCGTTGTAATTAACGTGTTGTTGATCCCAAGGAAAACCCCGGCCACGATAACGGCCACAATAACCGTTGTGGATGATCCCATCACCGTACCGACAGCCATCACCAGCAAATCAATGGCGAACAGGGTCAGCATAACGCTCATGGAAGGAACCGATCCGAATCGACGTTGCAGTCTTGGAGCGACAAATACAGACGTAATTGCCAGCATCAGACCCCAACCGAAGAATACATAACCGAGTCCGTGTTCATCCAGATTCATGACATAAGGTGAATAAGCCATCAAGGTAAAGAAACCAAAGTTATACAGGAATGCCGTAATCGCCAATGTTTTCAATGAAGGATAACCCAGAGCCTTGAACGGATCGGACAAGGAACTGCGAGTTTTGGGTTTGGCCATCTTAGGCAGCATAAACGTAATACTGATAAAAGCAATCGCCATCAGAACAGCTACCCCATAGAACGGACCACGCCATGAGATGGAACCCAGTTCACCACCGAGCAATGGACCCACGGCAATCCCCAGACCAAGCGCTGCTTCGTACAAAATAATCGCTTTGGCTGTCCCCGAAGTGGACAGTCCTACAATAGCGGATAATGCAGTTGCGATGAACAGGGCATTCCCCAGTCCCCAACCGCCACGGTAACCGACCAGTGCACCTACGGTATCAGAGGTTCCGCCCAGGAAAGAGAAAACAATGATCAGCAATATCCCGCTGAGCAGTGTCCACTTCACACCAATCCGGCTGGATACTACCCCGGTAATCAGCATGGCTACCCCGGTAACTGCGTTATAACTTGTAAACAATAAAGATACCTGGCTTTTGGAAGCATGCAGTTGATCCGCAATGGCAGGCAGAATAGGGTCAACCAATCCCAGTCCCATAAAGGAGATGATACAGGCGAAGGCTACTGCCCATACCGCTCTGGGCTGGGATAATAGACCACCACGGGATGACGGCAATTCGTCAGGTAATGAGGGTTCTCTTTTCATACGTAATTCCTCCTGGTTCATGATTTATGTTGTGAAACAAATTGTGAAACGTTGTGAAAATAGTGAAATAATCATCTTTATTTTCAGAAATAAAGGAAACAAAACGGCACAAATGACACCGGATCTCCCGGTGCTTGTTGTGGAATACTTATTGAGCATTTTGCATCATTCGATGCATTCGCTTCGGGTACATGATATAGACGGATAAAAGCATTTCGATCTATATCATGCTGATTGGAACACGCTCTTTGGATTTATGCAAAATGCTCATTTATGTGTCATCCTCGTGCCCTTCCAACCGTCGAATGCCGTTCTGAACCCGTTCACGCAATTGCTCCAGTTCCTCCTGTACGGCATGAATGCTCTGAAGTTTCTGCTCAATGAGTTGCAGTTGGTCATCCAGCGTCGCTTCTATCTTGGTGAGCTTCTCGATCCGTTCCCTCACTTCAGTGGTCTGCTGATAATCAAAACGCTGTTCGTTCAGCGCATCGGCCGTTGCCACATAGGTATGCAGCTCCTGAAGCGAGAAACCCAACACTTCCTTCGCCCGGACCACCTTTTTCAGATAATCGATATCTTCCCGGGTGTACAACCGTGTACCGCCGTCCGTCCGCTGAGGTGAAGGCATAACACCGATCTCTTCGTAATACCGAATGGTACGCTTGGTCAAACCGCATTCCTTCGCTACGTCGTCGATTTTATATAAACTCATTTCCTTCACCTCACTTTTATATGTCTGTAATGTTATGTACATAATTATATATATTATTAACGTTAACGTCAACGTTAGATTTTTGACCGGAATATATAGTATGTCTCAAACATCAACTGAATATCTCAATAAAAGCTTTCCAATATATTGTTAAATGTAATTCCCTCTCTTCTCTACCTCTATAAGACGCAAAAAAGATCCGCTCTCGCGGATCTCTTGTTCAGGTCGAATTCACATCATGCTTCTAAGCGCCTTGCTTCTTCTGTCCCTGCTGCTGAACACGCTGCATTTCCTTCAAGCGACCTTCAACCTTGGTAAACAGCCGTACCGTATAGAACACGACAGCGAAAAGACTCAGAACCAATGCTTGTACATCGGTAAACCAGAAACCGAGAATGCCAAACACCGTGATAATGACACCAAACTGCATCATCAAATTGGCGCTGTATCGTTGTGCTTCTTCCCACAATTCCGGGTTACTCATCGCGCGCGGGGTACGGTATCCATATATGCCATTGATTTTTTTAGGCGGTTTTTTGTAAACCATTAACCCCAGTACGAAATAACATATGCCACATATCAGACCAACAATTGCTCCTGCCACCATGTCCTCCCCTAACTCCATTAAAAATAAACCACAGATATAAAAACAAAAAACGGCTCTACGTATATACGAAGAGCCGTACGGATCGTTTCGTAAATCTTAGATGTCCTTTACCCGCAGTACTCGCATGGCGTTCAGGACAGCCAGCACGGTCACTCCTACATCAGAGAATACGGCTTCCCACATGGTCGCAATGCCGAACACACCCAGCAGCAGGAAGATCGCTTTGACACCCAATGCAAAACCGATATTTTGCCAAACAATAGTTCGTGTTCGTTTTGCAATCCGGATCGCACTTGCCAGTCTGGATGGCTCATCCGTCATGATGACCACGTCGGCCGCTTCAATTGCAGCATCCGAACCGAGTCCGCCCATCGCTACGCCTACATCGGCGCGTGCGAGCACTGGCGTATCGTTAATGCCATCACCGACAAACACCATTTTCTCTTTTGGAGATTTGGAAGCTTCGAGACGCTCCAGCTGTTCGACTTTATGCTGTGGCAGCAGCTCAGCGTATACTTCATCGACACCCAGCTCACGACCTACAGCTTCACCAACAGCCTTGGCATCCCCTGTCAGCATGACCGTTTTGCGGATACCGAGCTTCTTGAGTGCCTGAATGGCTGCCGCTGCGTCATCCTTCACCTCATCGGCAATGATCAGGTGACCGACATACGAACCTGATTCGGCAACGTGCACCACCGTACCTACGGTTTGTGGAGGCGTGTAGGAGATACCCGCCTGTTCCATCAATTTGGCGTTACCAGCAAGCACTTTACGTCCATCTACACTGACCTTGATGCCATGTCCGGCTACCTCATCGTAATCGTCCACACCTTGAGTCCGGATATCTTTTGCCCAAGCTGCGCGAATGGATTCAGCAATTGGATGGTTTGAATGGGCTTCAGCAATCGCAGCAAGCTCCATCAATTCATCTTCCGTGCGTCCCCCTTCAGGGCGAATGGCTGTTACTTTGAAAACACCTTTGGTTAGTGTACCCGTTTTATCAAAAACAACGACTTTGACATCGTTCAATGCTTCAAGGTAGTTACTTCCTTTGATGAGTATACCGTTACGTGAGGCAGCTCCGATGCCGCCGAAGAAACCAAGTGGAATAGAAACGACCAGCGCACACGGACAAGAGATCACGAGGAACACCAGTGCTCGATAGATCCAATCGGCGAACGTTGCTCCACTGAGCACCAGCGGTGGAACAAGCGCAATCAATGCGGCCAGAATGACAACAACCGGGGTGTAATAACGGGCGAATTTGCTAATAAAATGCTCCGTTTTGGCTTTGCGGCTGCTCGCATTCTGCACCAGGTCCAGAATTTTGGATACCGTGGATTCACCAAAGGTCTTCGTTACCTCAACGGTTAACATCCCGTTTTTGTTCACGAATCCACTCAGCACATCACTGCCGGGTTCCAGTTCACGAGGCACCGATTCACCCGTCAGAGCAGACGTATCCACCATGGAACGACCTGCCTTGACGATCCCGTCCAGAGGTACCCGCTCACCCGCTTTCACTATAATGCGATCACCAATACGTACTTCTTCCGGAGTAACCCGCTTGGTCTCTTCTCCCGTACCGATCAGCATATTGGCATAGTCCGGGCGAATATCCATAAGCGACTGAATCGACTTCCTTGAGCGATTAACCGCCATTCCCTGAAACAGCTCACCGAGCTGATAGAAGAGCATGACCGCAACACCTTCGGGGTATTGACCAATAGCAAAAGCACCGATGGTAGCCACAGACATCAGGAAGTATTCATCGAATACCTGACCGCGAATGATATTTTTGAATGCCTGAAGGACGATATCTCCCCCTGCGATCAGATAAGCGACAACATAGAGAGCAAGCTGCGCCCATCCTTCCAGCGGAGACCAGATCGCGGCTGCCACCAGAATGGAACCCGCCGCCAGACGTGCCAGCAGCACCTTCGTCTGCCCAGCGCCATGTTCATGTGAGTGTCCGGCGTGCGCGTCATGGTTGTGACCGTCCGCATGTCCGTGATCGTGCCCGGCATGACTTCCATGATCATGCGCTTGCCCTTGAATGCCATGATGATGGCCGTGGTCATGGGCATGATCATGCACTCCATGTTGATGGTCATGGTCATGACCATCATGATCGTGCCCACTCGACATATGCTCATGCGTGTGGACTCTGCTACCTGCATGTGCGTGCATGTTGCCGGATGTCGAGCCTTCTGGCGCGGCAGTAGCACGACTTCCGTGCGAAGGTTTACCTTTTTCCGAGATGCGAATATGCGGCTCCAGTCGGAGCACTTTGCGTTTCGCTTCTTCCACCACCTGCTCATCCATATCGGATGTGGTGTGCATGGATAAGGTTTTGGTTACAAAATTGACCGAGCAATCGGTAATGCCTTTAATCTTTTTGACGCCATTCTCAATCTTCAATGCGCAGTTGGCGCAATCCAATCCATCCAGCAGCAGTTCCCTTTTCACCTGTTCCTGTCCGGTTCCCATGTGAACTCTCCCCTTTGCAGTA
Source organism: Paenibacillus sp. JNUCC-31 (assembly GCF_014844075.1). Classification (NCBI taxonomy): domain Bacteria; kingdom Bacillati; phylum Bacillota; class Bacilli; order Caryophanales; family Paenibacillaceae; genus Paenibacillus; species Paenibacillus sp. JNUCC31. Next base: position 4,155,261 of record NZ_CP062165.1, on the reverse strand, counting down.
CGTAAAACATGATGGTTATCCGTAATTTTTTTGATTTTTCAATCAATATATGAGCAATCATTCATATGTCTAGTTAACCCTATTATATGCACGCCTAAACAGGAGTGTCAACAATTCCAGTTGATTTTCCATACAGAATATGCTAATAGTAATCATTTCGCTTTAGACGTTTTTTGGATATAATAGGCTTATCGAAGAACAACACTTCATCAAAGGTTGAGTTCATATAGGTGGTGATAGGAAATGGAACAACCGGTTAAGGCTCCAGCCGAATGCGACGCGGCGTGCTCCGGAACAGAGGCTGACGTGCAGACGATTCGTGCTTCTCTCATGGATCGCGAGACCTCTTCCGAGATGGCGGATTGGTTCAAGGCATTCAGCGACCCGACACGGCTTCGTATTATTGATGCGCTGTTGCAGAAGGAATTATGTGTGCACGATCTAACGGTGCTGCTCGATATGGGACAGTCGGCCATTTCGCACCAGCTGCGGTCGCTTCGCAACATGCGGATCGTCAAGCGGCGCAAAGAAGGCAAGACCGTGTATTATTCTCTGGATGATGCACATATTGAGGAGATCTTCCTGCAAACGCTCCAGCATATTAAACATGGCTAGGCATGAGCCTGCCTGTTCACACAACAGAACCCCCGCCTCTCGGCTGTTCGCCGATGGACGGGGGTTCTGTTGAATAAGGGCACCATTTTGCCAAAAAGGAAGTTTATTACAGGTTAAGCTAAGGGCTTGCCCACTCCGGTTACAGTAGATTGTTATTCTTCGGATCATATAGACCGGATCGATCCTTGAACCAGTTGAAGATATGCGACACACATACTTTCAGCACAGCGTATCCCGGAACGGCCAACAGAATGCCCACTACACCGAACAGATTGCCTGAAGTCAGAATGACGAAGATAATCGTGATCGGGTGAATCTTGAGCGTTTTGCCCATAATCTGAGGTGAGATGAATTTACCCTCAATTAATTGCACGATCGTCCACACCGCTACCATCTTCAGCAGCATCACCGGAGAAGTGACCAGGGCCACGATTAACGCAGGCGTTATCGCGATTGCAGGTCCCAGGTACGGAACAACACTGGTAAACGATGCGATAATGGCAAGAATCAGCGCGTAATCCAGACCAATAATCATATAACCGATGTAGAGCAGAATGCCGATGCAGAAACTGACGATAATCTGTCCACGAATAAACGAGCTGATCTGGTGATTGATATCTTCCAGTACATGCATTGCACCCGTACGGCTCTTGATTGGCAGGAAAGACAGAATTTTCGCTGGAAGTTTCTTGCCGTCTTTGAGCAGATAAAACAGGATAAACGGGACTGTTACAATGGACAGCACCGTCTCGGTGAATGCCCCAAGGAATCCACCCAGTTTGGTCCAGGTCGAATTCAGAATCTCAGTGGCTTTCTGGGAGATCGTGCCCCACCAGTCCTGGGAGTTCAGATTCACCGCTTCCTGGAATTGGCTGAACAGCTGGCTGCCCGTAAGTTCCTCAAACTGATGCTTTACCGTCTCACTGTACGTTGGGAAATTTTCGATCAGCCCCGTAATCTGGTTGCGCACAACCGGAATGACTGCCAGCACGACGACTGTCAGGATGCCTCCGATGGCGAGATATAAGATCAGAATGGACCAGCCACGCTTGATCTTCCACTTTTCCATGACATCCACAATCGGATTCAGCAGATAATAGAGGATACCCGACAGAATAATCGGCAGCACGATCGTCTTGATCAGCACCGCGAGCGGATGCAGAACAAAGGATACCTTGGTAAGAACCATCACGTTCAGTCCTACCAGCAGCAGAATTAACAGAAAAAGGACGAACTTGTTATTCAGAAAAAATCGTTTAAACCGATCCGGCCAAATGCGGGGTTGCTCGGGTTGCTCCATAGGCATGTCTTCCTCTCTTATGTATCCTTAATTCAACGAATAAGCTGGAAATCTGCATGTTTCTTGACTGCGCATAAAGTGGCTTGTACAAGCCAACATATGTATAACACACTGAATTTATACGTATGGCGCTGTTTAACCGTTTCAAATTAGACCAATAAGATTATTTTACCCTAAAAAGAACCATCTGCCTCATACAAACTTTTATGAAAAATAGACTACCAAAAAACGGCTCGCCTCCGAAGAGACCAACCGTTAATATGTCAGCGGCATTCGAGCCTTATGTTCACGTCCGCTGTTGCGCTTATGCTTTTGTTTATGCTTTTCCCGCCAGTTGTGCAATCAGCTCATACGAGTGCAGGCGCGCCTGGTGATCATAGATCATCGACGTAATAATCAGCTCATCTGCTTGGGTCTGAGCGATAAACGATTCCAGTTGACCACGCACGGTCTCCGGAGAACCGTTCACAGCTGCTTTCAACGTCTGCTCTACACCAGCTTTCTCGCGATCCGTCCATTTGCCTTCCATATCGGCTGGTGGCTGCACCAATCCGGTTGTCCCACGAATAATGTTCAGGAACTGCTGCTGCATCGTTGTACCCAACCATGCAGCTTCTTCGTCGGTATCCGCAACGACTGCATTTACACCCACAATAACATGGGGCTCTTTCAAATGATCGGATGGCTGGAAGCTGCTGCGATACGTTTCAAGTGCAATCCGGGTGTAATCCGGTGAGAAGTGGCTGGCAAAAGCAAACGGCAATCCCAGCTGTCCGGCCAGACGAGCACTGAAATCACTGGACCCGAGCAGGTAAATCGGGATATTTAACCCTTCACCGGGTACAGCGCGAACGGGCGCATGGTACGATGTAGCAGAAGCATCGAAGTATGCTCTGAGCTCGGCCAGTAATTCAGGGAAATCTTCACCACTGTTCAGATCTTTGCGTAGTGCAAGTGATGTTCGACGGTCACTTCCCGGTGCACGGCCCAGTCCAAGATCAATACGGCCAGGATACAGGGACTCCAGTGTACCAAATTGCTCGGCGATCACAAGCGGCGCATGGTTAGGCAGCATGATTCCGCCTGAACCGAGACGAATGGTCTTCGTTCCACCCGCGAGGTAACCAATCACAACCGAAGTCGCGGAAGAAGCGATACCCGGCATGTTATGGTGTTCCGCTACCCAGTAACGGTGATATCCCCAACGCTCCGCGTGCTGAGCGAGATCCAGACTGTTGCGAAGCGCATCCGCAGGAGTGGCACCCACAACGACAGGAGCCAAGTCCAGAATGGACAATTTAACATCGTTAATATGTTTTTTTGGGGATGACGCTGTGTTTTCGGTAGACATGATATATAGTTCTCCTCTGTATTATATTTTTATTTTTGTATATCCAGATATATAGATGTATAAGCACAAAAAAATGATGTGACAGAGCTGCTCCTCAGCCGTTTACATCCGGACGGAATACCCGCCTGCACCTGCATTCTTGCTTCCGTCTCGGCGTCCGGCTTATAGCTCGTGCTGTACGTACTCGGCAAATTGACGAATGGTTTCTTCGTTGCGGCGATAATACGTCCACTGTCCCCTGCGTTCAGAGATCAGCAACCCGGCTTTGAGCATGGTCAGCAGATAGCTGGATATGACGGATTGAGCCAGTCCGGCCTTCACCTGAATCGTTCCAACACATATGCCGCTCTTTCCAGCATCCGGATGCTGGGATAACTCCAGTGGTGGAAAGTGCTGCTCCGGGTTTTTGAGCCACAACAGAATCTGTCGACGTGTCTCGTTGGATAATGCTTTGAATATGAGTATAGGTTCCATGGGTAAGATTATACCGCCTTTCTTTCATTTTGCAAACCAAACAGACCGATTCGACGAACGAACCGGCCTGCCAATAAATACATGTATCTACGTTTAGAATTTGGTGCTGACCGTTTCTTTTACTTGTTCCAGCATGGACTGATAATCCGCAGCTTCCAAATATCCGATACTGCCAAAGAGCAAGTGATCTACCGCTTCAATGCCTACAAAATCGAAGATACCCACATCGGAAGTCATTTTCATACTGGCAATCATGCCGATTTGATCGTAAATTTCACTTGGCGTGCCATGTGTGTTAATGATCAGACCTTTTTTGCCTGTCAGCAATTTCTCAATGCCGGCTTCACCTGAAGCATAAGCGAAACCGTAGGCGAATACACGATCGACATACCCTTTCATGATAGCAGGAAGACCTGTCCACCAGATCGGATAAATAAAGGTGATGGCCTCTGCATCCGTGACATATTGCTGCTCGGTTGCGATATCCTCAGGCGTCTGTCCTGCACGCATGGATGCTTTATCCGCCGCGCTCAATACGGGCTGGAATCCAAGTGCGTACAGATCGCGTACAACGACTTCGTGGCCTTGAGCCTCAAGTGTTTCCACTGCGGTGTTCAAAATAGCATGGTTCAAGCTGTCTGTGTGCGGGTGCGCATATACGATTAGCTGTTTCATAAATAAATCCCTCCAAGTTTATATTAAATTTTGCTGCCAAATCGTGAATAATTCTCTTCATATACATAGACATCTATGTATATGAGTAAAAAAAGGGAGTTGGAGCATTTTGCATTTTTGATCATCCGATCGTCTCGGTTGTTGATTCATGCAAAATGCTTATGGTTTTATGGTTATAACTTGCGAACGATACTGGTCAACAAACTTTCCAGCTGATCTGCCTGATCGTCTGTCAAATGACCATATACCATTCCATTAATCTGTTGTGATACCTGTTGGAATACAGGTTCAAGTTGCCGGCCCTGTTCTGTCAAACGAATCATCGTCACTCGGCTGTCTTCGGCACTCTTACTGCGTTCTACATATCCCAACTTCTCCAACTTGTTCACCAGTACTGTTACAGTTGGTTGGGTCCGATGTACTCGCTCCGCCAGCATCTTGATGGATAGTGCATCTTCACGGTACAGGAACATCAGGATATCACCGTGGGACGGAACTATCCCTGTAACATCTTGTTGCTCCAACTGCTGAACAATCTGTTTGTGAATGTGATCTCTGATTCTTGCGATCAGTGCAATTGCGTTGTAATTTGGCATGAGTTCATTATACATAGATATCTATGTATATTCAACTCTTTTTAACAAGGAACTCTCCCGAAGGGGATTTTTCTCTTGCCAAAGCGCTAACGAACCTACCGCACCTTATAAAACAAAAAATCAGGGAATTCAAAATGTAACGAACCTCAGCGCAGTTATTCATTCATAAAATGGCCCCAGAACGTAAAAATCGACCCGTTGGACGAAATAACGACTCTGTAATTCGTTATATCTCAGACCTGTGAAAATACAAGCGAATAGCGTGTGCTCGGTTCATTAGAATAAAATAACAAAGGGTGGTCCCATGTAATTGTTCAAGAACAATTATCGGACCGCCCCGTTATGTTTTATATATAAACAGCCGATATTACATTAACCTTAATCAATCCACTGCGTAATTTTCTCCAAAGGCTGACGGGATTTTTCCCGTGGCGGATCTCCCGCACGATAACCAAAGGCTGCCATAACGGAAACATCCCAAAGTCCATCCTCCAGCAGTCCTTCTTCTTCCAGAATGTGATGTACGCCCTCATAGTTAAACCCTTCAATCGGGCAGGAATCAATACCAATCAGCGCTGCCGCAGTCATCATATTGCCGAGAGCGATGTAGGTCTGTTTGGACGCCCAGTCCAATAAAGTACGGGGGTTTTCCAGCATTCGTTGGTTCTTTTGAAATTTGCCATAAGCTTCACGGGTCAACTCGAATACGTCATCCGGCATGCCCTTGATTTCTTTCAGCATATACTCCGCGTAAGGAGAATTATAACTCGCATCGGATCGCGCCAAAATAACCATAAAATGGCTTGCCCCTGCCAATTGTTTCTGAGCCCCGGAAGAAACTTCGGACAGACGCTTGCGCAAATCCGCATTCTGCACAATCAGAAATTTCCATGGCTCCAATCCGATCGAGCTTGGCGACAGTCGTCCCGTTTCCAGAATATACTCGAAATCTTCTGCTGAAATGGTACGTGAAGCATCAAACTGTTTGGTTGCATGCCGAAAATGGTAAGCGTTCAAGACGTTTTCTTTCGTAATGGCGTTTGCCGTAGATTCCATATGATCTGCACATCCTTTTTTTGTTTATGTTCATGTTCATTAGTTTTAATCTGAATACCTGAGTATTATTTTAGATTCTATAATCAAAATTTAAAAGTACGCACAATAATGTTTCTTACTTCATAAAAGTAACAAATGTTTACTGACAAGGTTTTTCAATGATCAACTCCACGCCTGTTATAATAAACACAAGTCGCCATGGAATCTGCTGCTCCCCAAGGCGACTTACCTGTGTTTCGTTTCAGAGATGATTATGATTACAACTGCTGCATGAATTCATTTTCCGAGATGACCGTAAATCCCTCTTGCCGAAGCAAAGCAGAAGTAACCCCTTCGCCCACGACTTTGTGGTTGGCAAAGTTGCCATCGTAGATCATCTGTGTACCGCAGGAAGGACTGAATTCTTTGAGCACCACACAGGTGACATCCAGTTTTTGCGCCCATTCAAGTGTCTGATAGGCTCCTTTAATATATAAATCTGTTACATCGTTGCCACTCTTCTCAATGACCTTGGCTGTACCTGCCAGCACATCCTTACCCGTACCGCCGATAATTTCAGCCGGCTCCCGCGGGGTGAAAAACCCTCCAAGCAGTTCCGGGCAGACCATCTTTGCCTGTTCCTGCTCTACAAGCTCCTGAATTTTCGCATCCAGACTCGCTGTTCCGTTGTAACGGCAGGCTACGCCAGCAAGACATGAACTCACCAAATATTTCATCGTTATGCTCCTTATGCTCCAGCCATCTATTAAATTGATTGTACCATATGGGATCAAGGCTTAAAGGTTGGCATCTATTGTGATCATCGTAATCCTTGCATCTTCTTCATATCGAACCTTAAAAGTATTGTAAACCTCTGTCTCTACTGAACGGAATGTGACCATTCCAGGCGTATTTGGATCTCTTTCAAGTTTATATAGATCAAGGTCGATTTTGAATATTTGTTTGATTACTGGTGCTGCGTTCTGCCTGATTACACTTTCCTTCATGTTACGTAACTTCTCTAAGTAAAGCTCATACTCTTTCCCAGTTACAGATTTTGGAATCCCCCTCTGGAAATCCATAACAGTATATTCATCGCTAAACATCCCGCTAATTCTTCTTACTAAATACCGATCTCCAAAATATAGGTCCGTTGTTCCTTCACGCTTCTTGTCATTTTGTTTAAATATTATATCTTTCAAATCAGGTGCGGGCTCACCAGACAAGGCTTCAATCGACATTCTGGCATCTGTTATTAATTGTTGTGATACAGTGGCAGAACTCACACTACCAGAAACGGATACTGCTTCATCCCTCGTCCATTCGATACTGCCCCTGCCCCTACTATTCTCCAAAAACACTGTTGTGAACCATACGGGTTTTTCCTGACCCTGTTTCTTTTTCACATAACGTCTGGCTGAGATCGGTTTTAGCGTAGGGTCACTTTTTATCTCTTCAAGCAGTGACGGAATTTGACGCAAATAAAGGTGCTCCAGCTCATTAGCTGCCATCTCCCGTCTCATCTGTACCTCACGCAGATTGCCTGTTGCCGCATCAAGCCAGATCAACGCATATTCTGCATCGCCCTCTTTTCCAGCCTCGACAGACACTCTTCCAGACACAGGCAGGTCCTGCACTTTGGTTATACGTAATTGTTTGCCAAGATAGTCTCGCATCGTGACGGCTACATTCTTTTTCATCTTGTCTGTGAGCAGGTTCATGCCAGCATCATCCGTATATTGCAGCGCTGCTGTGGGATATACTTGTTCAATGATCGGCTCCACAATCTGTCCGTTCCAGAGAATGACCGCCACTGCCACGGCTGCAATCGTCGTGCACGCCATAATGGCTTTGCGAGAGCGAAGACGGCTTCTACGTTGATTCGACCGAACGTGTTGCTCGTTAGACTTATCGTGAGCATCGCTTATTTTCTGTGCAGATCCCGATTTGAGCCAGGCTACCTGGCGAAGTACGTTCTGCTTATGCTCTTCGGTAAAAGGAGACGCCGCAAACGGCTCCTGTTGGACTACTTTTTCCCATTCGTCATCGATACGTTTCATTCGCTTCGCTCCTTCCACTGTTTCCGTACTTTGGCCTTCGCCCTGGACAGTCGGGATTTGACCGTTCCCGCGCTTATGCCCAGCATTTCCGCAATTTCACCCGTCGTAAGCTCATACTTCAGATGCAGCAAAAGCAATTCCCGGAATTTGTCCGGCAGGGCCATGATGATGTCCCAGATTTCATGAACGTACTCCCTGCTAATCGCCTCTGCTTCGGCAGAAGGGTGAACCCATTTTTCAGGCTTCATCTCACCTTGGCTCGTATTAACCTGTTCCGTGTGAATTGGCAGTGTCTCTCCCCATAAACTGCTGCGAAAAAATCTGGACTTCCGGTATGTAAATGTCGTGTTCCTAGTAATGGTCAGCAGCCATGTCTTCAATGAGCATTCCCCGCGAAAATGGGCGATCCCGGAATATGCCCGGATAAACACTTCCTGTGACAATTCGTCCGCCTGCTCAGTACTTTTGGTCAGAAAGTACGCGTAGTTCCATACATCGTTCCCGTACTCATCCATCATGCTGCTAAGTGTGTAATTGTCGATCGTCTGAGCATGTGCCAAATATTGATAGTCCAACTAATGTTCACCTCACTTAATAAGACTTCGTCCATTCAGCTTTGGTTCCCAGTCGCAATATTTTTTCACCCAACTTCTGCAAAATAAAATAAACCAGCAATGTTCACATGTGCTGAACACGCTGGTCTATCTATAATAAAGCTAATAAACCTCATTCCGAGACCGAAGCTGCTCACGCCTTAACCGCAGCAATCATGAGAAACATCGGTCGGCGGCTCTCGTCTCGCATACCCGGGACCTGCTCCATCATCTCCGGTGATGGCTTGGACTCCGCTACCTGTTGAATGATAAACCCGGCCTGGATCAATTCATTCAACTGTGTCGCAACTGTCCGGTGATATTTCACCACGTCCTGATTCAGAAAGTTCGCTACTCGCTGCCCTTCCTCATGATAATGATCCACGGGCCAGTGCTTTATCTCGCCCTCAGGTCCGTAATGCCAGTCCTGCTCCGCCCGCGCTGTAAAGATAGGATGTTCCGCAGACAGGACAAACGTGCCCCCCTGGACAAGACATGTATGGATTTTGGCATATACCTCATCCAGACGCTCGATATAATGCAAGGCCAGCGAGCTGATCACCACATCAAATTGTCCTGGTGCAAAATCAATATCCTCAATCGCCATACGCTGGTAATGGATATGAGGGTCATCCGTCATCTCGCGTGCACGCTGCAACATATTTTCGGACAAATCCACGCCAATTACAGAACGTGCACCTTGCTCACGTGCATATCGGCAGTGCCAGCCAAACCCGCACCCCAGATCCAGTACGTTCTTATCCTTTAAGTCCGGCAGCATCATTTGCAATTCATGCCACTCGCCAGCAGCCTCCAGCCCTTGAGTTGATCGGGCCATCCGGCTGTAATTGCCGAAGAATTCAGCTTCATCGTATTTGTTTTGCTTCATAAACAGATTCCCTCCCGTGTCATAAAAGATGCTCCATTAACTCTAACATAAAAACGAAAATCTTTTGAAAAAGTTGCCAACCAAATTCTTGGCATGTTATTATACAGAACGAACGTTCAGTATAATATAATATAGAACGAACATTCAGTATACTAACGGAGGTCACCATGAACACAAATTGGACGCACCCATTGGAGAAGCAATCTGTAGGTAAAGCATTTGTAAGCTACCTCGTACCTTCCATATTAGGGATGCTGGTTATCGCTTTTAATTTTATTATCGACGGCATTATGGTTGGACACAAACTGGGTTCTACCGCGCTGGCCGGAATCGGGATTGCTTCTCCTGTCTACACACTTTTTGTGGCCATGTCGCTATGGATTGGTATGGGCGGGGCAACCTTATACTCAACCTACATGGGCAAGAAAGATCTCACGACTGCGAAGCAGATTTTCACCAAATCCATTACGATTATTTTGCTGATTACGATGGTCATTGGATATACGGCATACACATTCAAAGATAAGCTGGTCTACGCCCTTGGTGCCAATACCGAAACATTCCCGTTTGCTGCGGACTATATGAATATCATTTTGTTGTTCGGTTTTGTCTTTACCATTGAGAACGCACTGACTATTTTTGTTCGTAACGATGGAAATCCCAATACATCCATGTATGCTCAGATCACGTTTGCGGTAGCGAATATTGTGCTCAATTATGTAACGTTATACGTGCTGGAATGGGGCGTTCGTGGCGTCGCGATTGGTACAATTGTATCCGCATCTCTGGCACTTCTTGTGTTGCTAACTCACTTTTTCAGGAAAAATAATAATCTCACCTTCACCCGATTCAAATGGAATACCAAACTGCTGGCTTCCATTGTACTCATTGGTTTCCCCAGCTTTCTGGCTGAATTGGGCATGTCCGTCTTCTCCATCGCTCACAACATCTCACTGGACCGGATTGCGGGCACGGATGGCGTGGCATCCTTTACAGTCCTCAACTATATTCATGGCGTTGTACTGCTGGCATTTCTCGGTCTGGCGTCCGCTGCCCAACCTTTGGTCAGTTATTATCACGGAGCCAAACAGATGGATCGGGAAAAACAGACCATTCGCTTAGCCTCCAGAACGGCTCTGACATGTGGGGTCCTGCTTTTACTCGTTGTACAACTGGGCGCACCCTATTTTGTGCAAATTTTCGGAAACTTCAGTGACAGCGTGACGGATAACGCCGTGTACGGTTTACGAATATTTACTTTTGCATACTTGTTCATGGGTATTAACTTTGTCATGAGCACGTACTTCCAATCTGTCGGGAATGCCAAAATGGCTATCTGGATTACAGCTGCACGCGAGATGATTATTATGGTTGCCTTAATTGTTATCCTCCCTTCCTTCTTAGGTATCACTGGTGTATGGCTTGCCGTTCCGCTATCCGAAATGATAGTTCTGGTGACTATTGGGATGTACTATAGAAAGAGATCCATCTCAGAACGGATAAACGGTCTAACGATTGAATAAACGTACTAACAAGCCAAAGACCCGCATGATCCCCAAGGATCGGCAGGTCTTTGATTTGGCGAATTATATTCGGATATCAAACCGGACTTGCGTGACTCAAGTTTCCGATTGCTTCGAAGACTGCCGAAAGGTTTATACCTTATTTGGACAAGCCGTACGCTTTTCGGATCAGGGAGAAGTATTCATCCGCCTTCACAACCTGGAATTCTGCTCCAAGAGATTCCGTGATCGCCAGAACATCCGATGGTGTCATGCTCCACGCGTTGATGCCAACCGAGATAAACGTTGGAGAGCTGCCATCCCATTCTGCCTTGGTAGTATTTAGGATATTTTTACCATCCTGAACGGTTGAGATGCCTCGCAGAATGGAGACCGGAAGGCTGCCATTCATGATCTGAACATTGGCTTTGTCCTCGCCTGCGAGGAACAGGCCTGGAAGTTTATAGTTCTTCTCGTACGCAGCTGCAATCGAATCACTCAGCGGAACGTCTTTTCCAAGTTCACGATTGAGGACAAAAGGGTACGACATGTTGGTCTTTTTCAGATATGAAAAGGTTTGTTTCAGATAGGCTGGAAATGTGTTCTTCGGCCAGACATTTGGATTGAAGTAACCCACTCCGGATGGGCCTGCCACAAGCTGATCATTTGGTGTCGCGGTTGAACGGTAATAGTTTAGGATGGCAGGAGCTGCATCGTAGAGTAACGGACTAGAAGTCCAGTTGATAGGCACTTTACCCCGAGCGGGATCAGCCCACAGGTTGCGCATATGATTCTGATCGTATTGCATGTTGTCACCTTCGCCAAAGGTATAGGTTACATAGATTTTGTTCTCCAGCTTGGATTTCACCGGTTTGGGAGCAGGTTGTTGTTTTACGGTTGTTCCTGAAAATACGGTCATGTTATGGAACCAGTCGGAAGGAACGACATAGACACCGTGACGTGATGTGATTTCTATGCCCGCAACTTCACCTTCAAAATCATTGTCGAACCAACCCAAATAAGGTGTCCCTGGCTTTACATCAGACAGAATCTTCTCAAATAGCGCCTTTTCCTCTGGCACACTGGTAGACAACCAGAACACCATGGCTTTGTTCGCTACGGCATAATCGCGGAGATAGCCATAAGGTTCCTTTTCTTCAGACGAGAGTGGTTGAACATTGCTCGCAGATACCTTGTATTGGTTCCACATCTCGATCGATACGGTTAGTTGCTTTGTGTCCGCTGCAGGCTTAAATTCGTATACAAAGTAGTTTCCATTATCTGCGAAGCGGTGATCGCTTCCAGGCAAAAATTTGGAGTTATGTCGATCATAGAGAAACGCTTCTTCCTCAGAAGAACCTGTTTTGAAATCCGCAATAATCTGTCCATCTGCTTTCACCGTCACTTGATGAACCGCAGGCCCCCAGCCATCCTGAGGAAAGGCATCATTAAAGCGGAGGTAGACCGCTTCTTTTCCCAAGTAGGATGACAAGTCATAGTCATAGGTCTTCCTGTTGCTTGCATCACGGATCTGTTCCTTCTCGACTCCAACCGTTTGGAATGAATCAAAATTTCCGGACGGAATCGGGATGGAGGTGTCTGGACTCAATCCGACTAACATTCGTTGAGTGGTCTGGCTCCAAAGATGCTCATACTGCCAGTTGTATGCATCCATACGATTCTTGAACTTGCCCTGCAAGTCTTCGATTACCGATAGGTTATACGGTGCTGCAGTCAATTGTTGAGCCAGTTCAGGACTGGCAACAACAGCATTTTTGAGTCCGGCAAGTGTCGTTGCCACGTTAATGGAGTCCGGCAGCTGCGGATCATATACGATAATGCCTTTGATCTCTTTCGCATATTGCTTGAGAACATCCATTACGTTGTCATGCTGCTTATAAGGAACGTTCAAGTCCTGCAGCCAAGGGTCTACTTTATTCTGTTGAATGTAAATTCGTGGTTTTTCCCGATTGATAACCCCTTCAAGCGTCGTCAAAAGCAATTTGATATCGCCAGATTCCTCATATACATTCGCCACATCCAAACGTTCTACTTTATTGAAATTTGGAAGCGCTTGATTTTGAGGCCACTTCAAAGAGTTTGTATGCTTCAACTCATCTGTGGCAGCAAATGCGCTAGCCGATAACACGGTTGTACAGACCAGGGCAACACACAAAACGGCTAATTTACGAATCATAATGTTCATATCTCCTTTTAGAGGTTGTTCAAAGTCAACTTTTGATCCTCCGCTACTCCGTCCCTAGCTTCATCCAACTCCAGCGTTTTGAAAAAACGCACTTCGGAAGCATTAGCTTCGGTGCTGAAAACCTGACTTTTTGAACACGCATTTTTAAAGTTTTTTATGATTTGTTGTGATGTTGCGTCTGTGATGTTCTTCGCGTACGTCGGATCAACCTCACCTGTCCATTGAGTCCTGATGTCAGTGCTGACTTTCCATACATATTCTCCAGTGTGTTTGCGGCATGTAAGTTCATTTCATTCAATCCTTCTTGAATATATGGCGTTATGTTCCATTGGTAAGGCGGCCATAAACGAATACCTGCTTCAATATCATTCACATATAGGCTTGCTGTCTCCCTTATATCCTCGGCTACCAGCCATAGCTCCTCATTTGCAGCTAAGTTTACGTTAGACAGATCCACCTGCTGCGAGTAGACACCCGTACCTGAATAATAAGGATAGCCAGCAGCATTCCAACATCCACCCCATTGTTCCACATCGGTATTTAACGTCGTATCGTTTTCTATCGCGAACGGACCAATCAGATATGCTGGGAATGAAATAGCAGGCATCGGCTCCAATAACGAAACCGTCAGAATCTCCAACTCATTCTCGCCGGCCAACAAATGTGGAGTGATATCTACACTGTCATAATCGCCATCCTGCCACGAAGAGCGTCTTAACGCTTCCTGACGTACCCCATTGACGAATATTTCAAGATTACGCCTACGCTGCAAAAATCCGATATGGGATGGAATGTTCTGATCTACATCATCCAGAATCAATTCCATCCTGCCCCATGATTCTTCTCCCGCCTTACCTGAACGATCCGAACCACACCGGGATTGAAGCCGTTCAATCAATTTTTGCGTCATGCCAAACGTCGTGCGATACGTATTTACTTGCCCGGGCATGGTCGCGTTCATCCTGGAATGTCGGTCATTCAACGTGACATGCCATCGATCCAACAGAAAAACATTGGGTCCTGCAGTCCTGAACCGCCAGTGCTCATCCAGAATGACCTCTACCACATTCGTGGAAAAAGATTGATCTCCCGGTTGAACTTGCTCTGTATACTCCGCATGATCCGTACGTTCTTGCGGAAAAGAAGAGCTCTCTTGGGGACTTACCGACAGCACACGCAGCTCTCCGGGTACGAATGAAAGGAACGATTCAGCGTCAATGCTGCGTACTCTTCCACTCTCCAACTCCCACTCTTCCAAGTCACCTTTCTTTTCATCGTAAATGAGCTTAATGGTCACGGAGTGCTCCGACCAGTTCATAAGCCATACATATACCAAATCTCCAATTCTGCGTTCGACGCTAATCAAATCGTCAGACTGACCTTCAATCCAATCCCATCGTATTACCGGTGGTTCTCTGATCAACTCCCCTAATTGAATACAAAACGCTTCGAGTGGATCCAGACGCTGACTCTGACCGCCTTGATGAACAGCCTCATCCATGGAGTAAAACAGACTGTGCCCCTTGCCAACAGCAACTAATTTTCCGTGCTGAGGATCGGAACCAAACAGCTCCCGGATATCCTTCAGCAGCGCTGGGTCTTGGCGCAAGGATTCACTATGCTGCGGAATTGTACCTATTGCAATTAAACTTCCGCCCTGTTTAACAAAGGATACAAGCCTGGTTGCGATGTCCCTTGACATCACCTCAATCTCCGGCATAATGACCATCGAATAGCTATGACCGTTGCCATTAAATTGCAAGCCCTCTCCTTCAACAAGGAGCGCATCGCGAAGCTGGCATTCATCCACATAGTCGTAGTCGATAGATGATCGCAGCAAGCGATCTGACAAAAGAGAGAACAGCACATCTGATGAAGGATGCATATCCGCTTCGCCTGATGTGAACATGTTTTCATATACCGTATGGATAGGCGATAACAGCAGAACTTCCGGCGTTCGTTTTCCTTTTGCTCCAAGCAAACTCAATCGCCCTATATAATCGGCAAAAGCACGATAATGCAGCCAATGGGGTGCATGTTTGAATTCAGTCGGTGGAAAGTCGGTCTTCCGATACCCGGCAAACGAATAATAGAATGCATGCGGAATAAACAGATTAACTCCCAAAAAGGCCATAAAATTGGCATCAAGTCGCCGCTGGCGCATGGAATAACCATGACCACTTGCACCAAAGGCTTCACAGATCACCCGTTCCTTCCTGTTCAGCTTCGCGACAGAAGCCGCCGTCTTGACGGACACAATGCGATGCGGATTCGCCTTTGACCCGATGCCGGGAGTGAGATAATCCACGCCTGCATAGTGGAATTGCTGCAATACTCGGGTCTGATTGCCTTGAGATCGAGCCTGCCCCCAGACAGGCTCCTCCAGCGTATGACCGATATAGAGCAGACCGGATTGTTCACACCATGAACGAATCCCGGCATGGTATCCCTCCACATACCAACGGGTGATCGTATCATAATATTGCTGCCTTGTGGATCGGCTGCCGTCTGTCACTCGATACAACAATGCACCTAACCGCGGGATTAGATCATACCCATTCTCTTGCTGATATCGTTCGGCCATCCCCTCAGTCCAAGCGAAGACGAGCCCAGGCAAAGTAGCCTCCACATCATGAACAGCGGTTCGGATTGCCTCCACGCCGAAGAAACCATCATGAATCATAAGCCCCGGCTCGTCTGTAAACACCCCTTGGATGGTTGAGCCGTAATAGGGCTTTAATGCCAGAAACGGTTCATAAGACATCTGAATGAAAGACTGAACCGCTTTCGGGTTCAATGTGTCCAGATAATACCCTTGAGCGAAGGTGATTCCTTCGGCAATTTCACAAGACCAGCAGGCGAGCACGATATAAGAATCATCGACATGATTCGGCGTCCACTCCCGCCCCCAATAATGTGTGATATCTTCCGATTCATCATGAAGCAGCCACTCTCCGTCGCAATTAATCGCGCGATAGGCCAGAATGGCGATCAGCTCATTGTGATCGCAGGAGGCAAAGTCCAGCTTCATGCCTTCCTGCGATGTACCTTGCAAATACCGTTTTTCCTCTATTCTCAAATAACGCATGCGATATTCCGGGTGCTCCCGTGTCAGTTTTCCACCCAATGTTCCGCTCGGCCAATTCTCCTCATCGTACAGCCAAACAACCATATTTCGTTTCTCGCATTCTGCTGTGCAGAACTCCAGCACTTCCATGAATTCCGGCGAAAGATATGGCAGTTGCATCCCATGCCGAGCATGCAGAACCACGCCACCAACTCCCGCTTCAAACATGGATTGAATCTGGCTCTCCAGTTCCGTCTTCTCCAGCTCATGATTCAGAAACCAAAAAGGCTGTGGACGATATGTTTCATCCGGATTCGCAAATTCCTGTTTGAGTTCTATGGAAGGGTTACAGATTTCTTCTGCGTCTGCCTTCATACTCACCACCTGCCTTCACACCCATTAGTCTGTAGACTGTTGCATGAGTAATTGGATAAAAAAGCCGCCGACCACAGAACGATTCTGAAAATTCATCTGCTTAGCGGTGACCGTGTCATACCAATCCGTTACGGGAACACGAGACGAAGTTTCATTCATGAAATCCCACAGCGGTGAAATGAAAGACTCAAACTGCGCTTGCGTTGAACTCATGGAGGCACACCATACCAGCCAATCGGATTTGGTATACGTTTCACGGCTATCCAGCGGCAAGCCATAGCGATTTTGTTTGTTCGTATAATATGCGAGCTCTTTAGCAGCAATCTCTTTGGGGAACAGATGCAGGTCGAGCAGATGATCCCAGACCAGATTGTACTTCATGCTCCATGAATCGGTGGGACTGTCAAACGTCAGCTTATAGTGATCCCCGGCATCTGCCATGGACACCCACTCCTGAGCCATGTTCCGAGCTTCCTCAAGGTACTTCGCCCCTTCCTGCAAACCGAGCTTTTCACACAGGTAGGAATACGCAGCGATACCCAATATGGCCTTGATCGATAAATTAGTATTGTGCGCCAAATGTCCCGCAAAGTCATCTGTGCACAGCTGGTTTACAGGATCAAGTCCATTTTGCAGCAGATAGTCTGCCCATCTCGTAAGGGGTTCCCAATGACTCCGGGCAAAATCGATGTTCCCCTCATACTTGCTGACCGCCGCAGCCATCAGCAGCATATTGCCGCATTCCTCAATCGGCATCTGGTATTCCAGCTTATTCTCTCCATACACCTGACCGTTGGCCCTAGGGTATGTTCCTACATCATGAGGTGCAAAATCAAACGTCCAATCATGGCTCATCGCATACCTGTAAATCGGACGCATCATGCCCTTGATCAGTTCAGGGTTGTACCTGAGGAAAAGTGGGATCGAAGGGTAGCTGACATCCACCGTAGCGATACATCCATTGCTGAAATTCTCTTTGGAGAAAAATAGAACATTCCCCTCCTCATCGGCAACCAGCTTATGCGCTGCAATCGCCTGTCTGTAGGTTAGCGCCACAATATCCCGGTATTTCTCACCGCCTGCGGCCTGACTCTCTGCCATGAGTTCAAGATTAAAGCTGTCACAGCGCTGCTGAATCTCTTCGTATTGTTGAGCTGCCAGTAACAGCATCTCCTGAAACGTTAATCCATTTCTTTTCCAATACGCAGTCAGTGGTTGTTGAAAATATTCAATCGCATGAATATCGTCATATGCAAGCATGAGAAATTCGGATATCGGTTCGTCCTGGACAGCCCCCAGATCGATCTCGGCTGCCATAACCGGCATGTTGTCCGATACAGCTTGCGGCTGGTGCTGATCATCTTCTGTCGGCAATTGACGGGAGCGTACATACTGTTCGCGGCCTGTCACTGAGTGAATGGCCGTCTGGATATGAGAGGATTGAGGAACAGCGAGAACCATATATCCCCAATCGATTCGTGTATCATCACCGGCAAGTTTCAATACGGGCTGATCCACAGTACCCATGGACATGGCATTCCATTGTTCCTCAATGACATGGCGTTCCCAGGTTACGTGCTGATCGGTTGTGTTTACACACCATTCGCCTGTTACATCGACATAAATTTTGACTTGGTGGGCTGCCCCATCGATCGATTTGACCTGAAAATCCAAATACGTCACCGGCCTGGATAACAGGTCCAAATCATCCAGCAATAAAGGTGTGGTGAACTGAACATTAAGCTCTATTCCTTCGCCTTGAAAGGTATATCGAGTCGTTACGGGCTGGACAGTCAGGTTGGTCTGCACCAGCACTTCAGGTTCCTGGACAGCTGTACGCTCCTCCGATCCCACTTTCCCCATAAATCGTCGAAGCTTTCCATCGATCACCGCCAAGCCCACCATGCCATTCGCTTTGTTCGTCCAATGCCGGGTATGATCTTCATACAGATGGTCTGCGGCCGACCATACGCTAAAGTAAGGGTCCACGGTGACAAGAGGTACGGAAGGTGGTCTGAAACGGGTGGTCATATCCTTACAACTCCTTCGTGTAAAAGTCAGAATCAAGAATAGCGATGTTCGTCATCAGTTCGGCATCTGAACGGTAACTACATCTTTTCCTTTCAGATTTTCGTTCGTAAATTGCATGGCTTGATCATATCCGGTCTTTCGAAGCTGCTCGCGAAGTTCATTAATAATCCCCATCGCCGCTTCATCCGACTTTGCAAAGATCGCTTCCTTCCAGGCATCACTCATGCGGTCCATTGAGGGCTTCAGCATCTCCCATTCTGGTGCTTTGGTAATCACATCGCCCGGGTTATAGGCTGTAATGACATGAATGCCATTAGGTCGCAGGATTTTGCGTGCCTTCTCCATGGCATCAAGCCGTTTCTGATCCGCCCATATATCTCCGCCTGCGACCGAATTGATTCGATCAGGCCCCGTGATGGATTCCAAACCAATGGAAATGCCTTCGTTCTTGCGAACTTTGCCCGATTGATCTGCCGTAAACTTATCAAACCATTCCGGATTGGCAACAGGTTTACCCTCTTTCATATCCCAATGAACGCCCTGAACTCCGTATCTTGCCAGCATAAATCCTTCATCGGAAGCCATGTAATCGAGGAACTTCAGCGCCGCATCCACACATGCGCCCTTGCAGTTCTTGGTGATGGCTGTTACGTTGTTGCCTTGAATGCCCAGATCCACAGGGCGATTCGGATCAACATCTGCCCGTTCCAACGGGCCAATAGGGATGTAATCGCTTCCAGGGTGTGAAGTGACATATTCTTTGGAGGCATCCAGAATGGCCGGATAGTGTGCGGCCAGAATGGCGATACGCCCCTGATTGATTTTCTCCTTGGCGATCGGGTCAGTCTGGGTAAATGCTTCCGGGTCCATTAACCCTTCCTCAACCAACTTCCGATAGAATAGCGTGTACTCTTCATAGCCTTTCGTGAAAAAGTTGTGCTCTACCGTTCCGTCACCTTTGTCAACATAACTGCCACCCGAATTGAACATGGTATTACCGATGCCGACAGACCAGCCGTTGCTGAAGCCGCCCAGTGGAAAGACCGGCTGCCCGTTCTCTTGCAGATTGGCATCCTTGATTGCTTTGAGGAAGTTATAGAATTCCTCCTTTGTCACGACCGACTGAGGGTCTATACCAACCTTATCCGCGATATCCTTGCGAACATAGAAGCCGTACAGCCAATCCATGCCATCTTCATTCTGGGCAGGCTGGTTTTGCAGAAGCAGATATTTTTTGCCGTCATAGGCATTAATCGCCTTTTCGTAGAGCGCTGGGGGTACATTTTCTTCGGCAATGGATTTCGCGAGGTTAGGATAGTCCCCCAATTTGTCGGAAATATCGACGAGCTGCCCTTCTTTGGCCGCCTTGATAATGCCGTCCAGCTCGCCTCCCCATGCGGGTCCGGTATAGATATCCGGCAGATCCTGCGTGGCAAATATCTGGTTGACCTTCTCGGTCTCACTGCCTTTGGTATACTCCCAATCCAGCGTGACGCCGGTCTTCTCCTTGATGACTTCTTCCACAGGCGTTATTCCGTTATCCGAACCACCCGAACCGTTCCAGTTGTGCAATATTTTGAGCTTGTATGAACCATCTGCAGCTTCCCCGCTATTCCCGTTCCCTGATGAATCCGTACATCCGCTCAACAATCCTCCAACCAAGATGGACACGAGTAATACGGATACGCCTTTCGACCCAATTCGGTTCAAACCAATCGCCTCCTGAAATATGAATATGAATGATCTTGGTCAAGCCTGGTAAAGCTCAGCAAATTCCGGGTCAGGGCCACCTAACCTTTCACCGAACCGATCATCACTCCTTTTACGAAATATCGTTGCAGGAAAGGATAGATACACAGGATCGGGAAGACCGTGATGACAAGCAAAGCCATACGCAGGGATTCGGGTGTCGCACCCGCTCCGCCTGAACCGCCAATCGTCTGCCCGCCCTGTTGTGCTGCGCGCTGCATCGAATTGGACAGCGACTCCGCTTCGGTCAGCATCTCCTGGAGGAGGGTCTGCACCGGAATCAGATCCTTGTTGGATACATAGTAGGCACCCGAGAACCAGTCATTCCAGTGAGCGACCCCAATGAAGAGGGAGATCGTTGCCAGTACGGGTCCCGAGAGAGGCAGAATGATGCGAATGAAGATTTGAAAATCCCCATACCCGTCAATGTGGGCGGATTCCTCCAGCTCTTCGGGAATACCTTGCAGAAAGGTCCGAATAATGATGATATGCATGAAGTTGAATAACAGCGGCAAGACATACACCCAGAAGGTATTGATCAGATGCAGCTTCTGAAGCGTAATGAAGAATGGAATGAATCCGGCACTGAAAATCGTGGGCAAAAAGATGTAAAAGGTGAAGAACGAACGGCCCGGCAATGATTTCTTCGAGAGCGCGTAAGCCATCAGTGTACACAGAATCACATGAAGGAACGTACCCAGCACGGTGCGCATGATGGTGATCTGATACGCCTTCCAGATGCGCGCGTTATCAAACACCTGGGCATAGTTTTCCAGTGTAAATTGCCGAGGAAGGAAATAGATCGCGCCCTGCATGGAATCCTTGCCATCATTCAGCGAGTACGCCAGGATGTAAATAAACGGGTAGATCATGGAGAATCCGACCAAAGCGAGAATGGTATAGTTTATAACTGAAAATAAGGACCATTTGCGTGTCATCACATCACCTCCTTAGAACAGGGATACATCACTGACTTTGCGGGCAATCCGGTTGACCGTTAGTACCAAAACTAGCCCAATCACACTCTGGAACAGCCCCACAGCTGCCGCGTAACTTAAACGCCCTTCCCGGATACCCGAGTTAATGGCGTGCACGTCGAGCACACTGCCCATGCCAGCGGTCGCAGGTCCATTCAGGAGAAGCAGCTGCTCATAACCGGCGCTCATCAAATTACCAACGGCGAGAATAAATAATATAATGGCGACATTACGGATACCCGGCAGGGTCACATGCCACATCTGTTGGAAACGCCCTGCACCATCGATCTTGGCAGCCTCATATTGCTGCTGGTCAATTCCGGCAATGGCAGCCATGAATATGATGGAGTTCCAGCCGATGTTCTTCCAAATATCCGATCCAACAATCATCTGATAGAACCAGGTGGGATTGTTCAGGAATTGGATTGGTTCAGTCCCGAACGACCCCAGCAAATCATTCACTGGCCCGCCGTATGGCGTGAGCAATCTCTGCATCAGGGTAACAACCACAATCCAGGATACAAAGTAGGGTAAATAGGAAAGTGTCTGAACGGTTTTCTTGAACCTGATCATGCGTATTTCGTTTAAAAGAATGGCGAGAATGATTGGCATCGGAAAGCCGATTAACAGCTTCATGAGACTGATGATCACCGTGTTGCGGATGATATCACCCGATTGATAGTAGTTAAAGAACTGTTGAAAGTACTTGAAACCTGCCCAAGGGCTTCCGGTAAAACCGCCAACGAAGGTATAGTCCCTGAAGGCAACCTGAATTCCATATAAGGGAACATAGGAGAATAAGAAAAACCAGATGATGCCAGGTAACATGAACAAGTAAAAGAGCTTATGCTTCCAGATTCGCTTCATTAACACACTGTTCTTAATCACATTCCCAACGCTCCTTTCCCTTGCGGAAGGTTGAAACCGTTATTCTTGCTACCCTTTTAATCGCAGCGAAATGATCTCGAATGGTGTGAAGGATACAACTACGTCAGATTGATTGTGCAGCTCCAGGGATGAAATGTTATTTTCCATGAGATCAACCTCCCAAACTTCAGCAGCATCCCATCCGATAGACAGTTTCGTTTTAACCTGGGTCCCCGAGGTCTCATACAGACGGACGATAATGTCATTACTGTCCTCGGCTTTTTTGATTGACTCCACCATGATGTGCGGATGATCCGGCTGCAGGAATGCTTTTGTGTAAGGCAGCTTTTCCTCTTCTACATCCATTGAAGGTGCAGACAAGGAACTCAGGCGCAGCGGAATATTGAGCTCATTGCCTCTTCGATAGATTTCAGCCTGAACATGGTTCCCCTGATGCGGATATAACGAATAGGTGAATTGGTGCTCTGCACGATCCGCCACCGGATCCGGGTAGGAACTGCTGCGCAGCAAATGAAGGTCAAGCACATTGTTAATGGCTCGATGTCCGTATTTGCAATCGTTGAGTAAGGCGACTCCGTAATCCGGCTCTGATATATCCACCCATTGGTGAGCGCAAATCTCATCCTTGGCAAAGTCCCACATCGTATTGCGGTGAGTCGGCCTGCTCAGGCTGCCAAACTGGATTTCACAGTGTACCTGATCGGTACGAATCTGCACCGGGAACGAAGTGCGTAACATTTTACCGTTTTCCTGCCAATCCACGACTGTCTCAAAATCAATACGCCGACTGCCCTCAGTTAAAATAACGGTTTGGGTTAGAGACGATTCTCCGTAGCTGTAATCAAAAACCAGCCCAACTTTCGGACCATCCCGAAGCTCACGGATATCATTCAGAATTAATGGCATCCCCGGTTGAGATGAATAATCATGGCGGAAATCCCAGGCATCGCCTTCGTCATGATATACACGAAGGTCGTTCCCACGCTGTCCTTGTAAGATGATTTCGCGAGCCTCCAGTTTATCCAGAATCGAGGTGATACCGCCGTTCTGATCAAATTTCACGATGAGAATGTCATTCTCCATACTGTGCTCCTTGGCTGTGTCATGGAAATCTGTTTCCAGCATAGCAACATCCGTTTCAATGCCCGTTGCGATCTCTCCCATGACCTCCTGGTCTTCATGATCGGATACCACGATGTAGCCCATGGATGGAACCTGCACTTTACGCCATCGTCCATGGAGGTGCAACCACTCCTGACGTTCCCACGGCAGTGAGTTGAATACCACAGTTGAATTGGAGCTTCCCTCTTGGGAAGAGATATAATCTGTAATATAGCTGTAGGTTTCGGTGATCATGCCTTCCGTCTGCTGGAGCAATGCTTCATACCGTATTAACGACTCATCATAGACTCGCTTAATGGAAGATCCGGGGAGGATATCATGGAACTGGTACAGGAGCACTTCCTTCCAGATCGTCTCCAATGCTTCAGCCGGATAAGACTTGCCAATGCGGGCAGCCAGTACAGCAGCAAACTCCAGCTCGCGCAGAGCTTTCTCCATCTTGCGGTTGTGCCGCTTGTTCCTTGCCTGACTGGTCAGGGTTCCTTGGTGCTTTTCGAGATACAACTCCCCACGCCAGGTCTGGAATCGATCTCTTTCTTCATTTAATCGTTCAAAAAATTTCCAGGAAGGTTCCTGCACAACAGGCGCCAGACCGAGCAGGTTCTTCTCCCGCTCCAGCCGTTCCAAATGCTCTTCTCCCGGGCCTCCGCCGCCGTCTCCAATGCCAAAGAGCATCAATGCGTGGCTGGACACATTTTTGTCCAGATACTCCCGCTCTGCTTTGGCAATAGACCGTGGAGCGGCGGGACTGTTATACGTGTCCTCGGGCGGCATATGTGTTAATACCGAGGAACCGTCGATCCCTTCCCACAGAAAGGAATGATGAGGATGGCGATTGTACTCACTCCAGGAGAGCTTCTGGGTCATCATGTAATCCACACCGGATTTCTTCAACAACTGCGGCAAGCTTGCGGAGTAGCCAAATACGTCTGGCATCCACAGCGACTTCATCTCCATTCCGAATTCCTGTTGAAAATAGCGTTTCCCATACAGGATCTGGCGTACCAGAGATTCACCGCCTGGCACATTGGTATCCGACTCCACCCACATGGCCCCTTGTGGTTCCCATCTGCCTTCCCGCACCCGCTCCTTGATCTGGTCATACAGCTTGGGATAATGCTGCTTCATCCAATCGTATAGCTGAGGCTGGCTCGCTCCGAACACATAATCGGGATAACGCTCCATCATGCGAAGCACCGTTGAAAAAGTTCTTGCGCCCTTGCGGATCGTTTCGCGAATCGGCCATAACCAGGCCAAATCGATATGGGCATGCCCAACCGCACTTATGTTCATCACGGGATCTCCGCCACGACGTGATAATGGCTCGTTTAATAATTTCTTGGCGCGCTGAATGCGTTCAGGGCTGAGTTCCGTCAATAATATGGAAACGTCATATAGGGATTGAAGAATTCTTTCTCTGCGCGCCGTGTTGGCAGGAAGATGTTCTGCCGTCTCCAGAAGCACTTCTGTGTCGTAAAAGAGACTTCGGATATCTTCATGACAGATGGCCATGACCGCTTCTTTTACCGTACCGCCTTGGTATTTGCCAAATAAGTCGTTATTGCCAGCATCAGCCCACAGTTCAAATGCCCCGTCTGTCATTGTTATCGACGCATGGTCCAGTTCAACCACTCTTTTCCCGGGCAGACCCAATGTGAATTCAAATTCCGAGTTGATGGTTGTCAAACCCTGTACAGGTGTTCCTTCCTGATCTACCAGACAGAGTTCGCCGTTCACGTCCAGCAGGAGAACAACTTTGGCGTCACTATCAAACGGTGAAATACTCCCCGTAAAACAAAACCAGGCACAATCCCATAACTCCCCCCAACGCTCGCCCTGTGAAAGAGTGATTTTCTGGCCTGACATTCTTTCCTCGAACGAAACGGGCTCCGGGGTAACCCATGCTGTCACATTCAACTTGGCAATCGGCTCATATATGGCTTCACGGAGTTTGGACAGCATTTGATTCAAATGTCCGAGTCTAATCGGTTCATATGGCATAATGGTTTTATTCTCTCCTCTCATTCATCAAGCTTTTGCATTCTCACGATCCCACCTTACTTGAATCTCCACCTTGTTCTTGCTGCCATGCTCATATTTCAGCAGTACTGTTTTCGATTTTGAATCCCATTTCCATTCGGCAGGTACAGTCTGGTGTTGATCTATACTGCAAACGGATACGGGTTCAAATGGGCAATAGAATCTGGCGGTGGCCTGCATGTTGGTCGGACCCTTGGCTGCACATTGAAAACCTGTATTCGTTATCGTCAGATCTTCAATTCTGGAAGATGCAGAGATCAGGCTCACCTTGTCTTGCTGTGGCCTTCCGGCCGTAATGTCGTATAACAGTGCTTGCTCACCAGGAGCTAACCTTACCTCTTGCCGAACATGCAGGTCAGGATCGAACAAGTCCACCACCGGACCTGGAATAACCAGTGATTCTTCGGATATGGATTCTTCCAGGACAGAGGCGATGATGTAGGGCCCACGTTTGATTTTAAAATAATGCTTGGATTCCCAACGGAAGTTGGAACCCTGAAGTTTCTCCCATGTTTCTTTCACAGACTGGCGAAGTTGATCTGCACCCGATTTGCTTGACGAACATACAGCTGGATGTACTGAGAGCCAATGCACCAATCCTTTGCCCACAGGATGAATTCCTTCCTGCTCTGCCTTAAGTCCAAGTTGTTCAAATAAGTGCTCGCGTGGTGAGGTATATATGGTATTTGGGCCTTCACTGTGCTGATCATTATTCCACCATGCCCGGATGTTGTGATACGGGTCGCTGTCGTCTCCAACATAGATTAACGCGCCCCCATCCTGTACCCATTGGGCCAAGGCATTATGGATATCGGAGTGCTCTGGCTTCATGTACTCGTAACTCAACAGCAGGACACGATAGGGAGCCAGGTAATGCGGATACCGCCTCACATTATCGAGCTGGACGGGTCTCACAGGTATTCCGTGTTTAAGCAATGGCAGAGCAAGACCATAGAATGGAGAGAAATCCAGCAGCTCTGTGTCGCCATCCTCTTGAAAACCTTCCGGATCTGTGCCGTCATACTTTCCTGCATTCGATGCTTCCGGCTCAGGCTTCATACGCTGAAACATCGCTGAGTCGGCAATCAATACACCAACCTGAAGAGATTCATCCTCTGTTTCGATATGGTCTTGATCCATATTTCCAAGTGTGTGCATCACATGCAGCAATGTCGTTGCATAATCAGGTGGGATCTGTTCTTTATGTGCACCGTCATCAGACGGATAAGTTCCTTTGAAGATTCTTCGCGGCCAAGGCGTGACCTCGTAATGGGAAACTCCCGGATGAAGAAGTGAAGCAGCAACCGTCTTCAGGTAATTCTGTTTATAATCGGCCCATGTATAATTCGGATTGTCCTCGATAGGGTCATGCAGAAACCACATCCGTCTGTCTGTACCCCGCACAAGCTCTTGCATGACACCATACTCCAGGTAAGCGGTTTCAAATGTTCGTTCTTTCCGCACCCCTTCATACACATTCGCTGTTCGTGAAGTCCCGGTCCAGATTTGCGCAATATATCCATCAACGGATGGAAGCTCAATCAATCGAGACTGCGGGCTGACAATTCGCCACTGCGTATAATTGATCAGACTGTGGGTTGGGACGTAAAACCGCAGGATGCGATTGTAACGTTTCAGAGCGTAATCTTTCATCTCGGTACATAAGCGGTCTAACACACGTGTGAATAAGTAAGCTTTCAATTTGGAGGCCCGAAACTGTGCATCGGGTGAGGAATGAGGCGGAATCCAGGATTCTTTGTAGTACAGCTGCCATTCTCTCTTAAACGATTCCGAGTACCCTCCGTTCACCCAGAATTCAGGCTCTTCCAGATGAATCGCCTCTACGCCCGAATCAACAGCTACACGTATGCGTTCAGCGATATATTTACCAAAGGAAACAGTTGGGACCATGTAAGGAATAATAGGTTCCTTCCCATGGACAATCATCTCGCCATCGCGATCCATCTGAGCTTCATCCCAGTGCGTTTCCCCGTCTACTTCCCCGTCCAGATAGTCGTTATAGGTCCCCCATGCTACCCCTGTCATTAAATGGACCACGTACCCTTTATCCTTCCATTCCTGAATACGTTGCGGCATCGTTTCGTCCATTCCATAGACCATGACAAAATCCGTTTGCAGATCATAATCAGGATGATAGGGTGCTGATTCCTGGAATCCGGTTCGTTCTTCTTTCCGATCTCTAACCACAGCTTTGACCTCCCTGCCCCTGTTGGATTGGTCTTCCGTTGTAAATATTCACCATTTCATAAAATATAATATACATTAAGAATATATTCAATATGTTTTTTTAAGAAAAATAAAAAAGCCCTTTCCGTACATCTACGGAAAAGACTTGAATTTAAGCATTGAAATGATGATTAGGGACAACTTCCCGTCGTTTGACGAACGACAAGTTCAGGTTCAATCAGAATTTTGCTGAAGCCTGTAAGCTGAGGGCTATTCCGAATGACTTCGAGAAGCTGGCTGGCTGCACGGATTCCCATCTCTCTCTCAAATTGCTTTACATGCGTAAAAATACTGAATTCCTCCACGATGGAAGTGGGGTCATCAAAGCTTACAATCGATACATCTTCGGGAATGCGAAGACCCGCTTGCTTGGCCATTTGATAGATCTGGACCCCCAGCCTGCCATTCAGCGATATATAAGCAGTCACCATTTTGTTGCTGATATATCGGTACAATGGATGGGCTTCGGCGTCCTTCAGAACAGACAATGGCTTGAAATCCGTAATCATATGAGCGGGATTAATCAGTGCTCCCTTATCCTTCAGCGCTTCAATATAACCGTCAATCCGCTCCTGGACCGTGACGGTTTGCAACGGAGAATCCGAGCAGATCGCTATATCACGATGTCCAAGCTCCCATAGATGTTCAACGGCCAGCCTCACGCCCAACCTTCCATCAGCCGCAATGTAATGGGTTTCGACGCCAGGCAAATATCGGTCAATCAGCAAAAAAGGGAAGCCGGATAACTTCATGCCGAGAATCTCCTCGTTATAGTTACCTTCATCCACAGGAAAGATTAACAGCCCCTCAGCTCCAAGTGCCTTTAACTCCCTGATCGCGTCCTTTTCTTTCTCAATGTTGCCCTGCGTCAGCATGATCATGCTGCGATAGCCTTCCTGATTGAGTGACTTCTCAATCCCTTCGATAAGTCGAATCGCAAAGTAGTCGTGAATCGTAGGCATGATCACCCCAATCATCCCTGTACTCGATCTGCCTCCCCTTACTGCCGGAGATTCAGAAAATGCGGTGTCAGCTGCATCTATGCCTTCTGCGACAAAGCTGCCTTTGCCTGGGACACGTGCGATCAACTTCTCGTTAGCCAAACCTGTCAGGGCGTTGACTACCGTAATTTTGCTAACGTTAAATCGATCCATGAGTTCCTTCTCTGTCGGTATTCGATCACCCGGCTTCATATTTTCCGAAGCAATAAATTTGCGGATATAGTCTTGAATTTGTTGGTACAACGGTATTCGATCATTCGTACTCATGATAATCACATCACCAATTCATTCATTATATTTTTATATATAAAATATATTTTTACACATATAAGTACAATAAACAACCATTTCATACCTGTCAATGTTGTCGTCGATACCCTCGAGGGAAGCTAAAACCAAAAGAGCCTGCAAATCGATTCTATCGATCTGCAGGACTTTCAGCGTTTCATTTTTAACCAGAAGATCATACTTCGTGAAGATGTTTCGCTCTATAAAGTTCAAACCCCATGCTCTACAGGAGCCATGGGTTTTTAAACTTCTGAAATCAGCACATTTATTTACGCACAACGTTATAACCCTTATCCTTCAGTAACTGGATGACCCCATCCTTACCCAGGAAGTGACCTGCGCCAACCACGATGAAGTATTCCTCTTTCTTATCACTGTTCAAGTAGCCATCGATTTTGTCTGCCATACCGATATTCCGATCGATTAGCATCGCTTTGTTATACTCCGGGTCGACAGCCATGCTGTTGGTGAACTCAAGCAATCCTTGGTCATCCCCAGTTTTCCACATTTCGGCCATCTGGTCGACACTATCATCAAGCACATCAAAATTGTCGAGCGCAGCGTTCAAATTCTTCTCTTGCAATTCCTTGGTGAAATCATTGAACATTCCTAACTGGGATTCATACGATTCCAGCTCCAGCACGGGCAATTTCCGTTCAACGGCTTTCTGAATGAAATATAGATCGATACCCGCAGACGCTTCATAACCAGCCTTCACTGATTTCAGACTGCTGATTGTCGTCTCCGCCACCCAGGGCTTAAATGTATCAAGAGCATTGGTCTCCAACCCACTTTGCTTCAAAATATCCCCGAGCTTGGCATACGTTTCCTTGGACACATGATCCTTCAGTGATGTTCCATCTTGGTACATTCCCATATCCATAATCAGCTTCTGCTGTGCTTCATCGGCCGCTTTACTGATATCAATTTCTACACCCAGGTAGTCGGCTTCTGCAAAAGCTTCCTCAAATTCCGGACGCAATGGGTAGAAGCTATCGTCTGCAATATGCATGGAGCCTACCAGATATACCGTATTGCCATTATGCTCAACTTCCCACATAAAACCACGGGCCCCTTGCCCTGTTGCTTTGGACACTAGAAGTACGGTGCGAGATTGCTGATCCCAACGAACCTCGTAGCCTGCTGCCTCACCAACGAGCCGGATCGGAGCATACATCACGCCGTTAATCAGCTTTGTCTTGCTTTTTAGTGAGACCTCTTTGCCATCCATAACGATATGAATGGTACCATTCTCCGCGCTTTTCAGCTTGATATCCATCGCCTGAAGTGTCGTTCTCAACGGAACCAGGGTTGTGCCCTGATCCACGATTGGTGAGTGGATTGTATAGTCCACGTTGTGATCATTGACCTTCAATGCTGTCTGCTGTGGAGCAGCCATAGCCGGGGCCGCTGTTGCCAACAAACCTGTAGAAATGATGAGCGATAAAAGCGATTTTCTCCAATTTTTCATATTCATTATTTTCTCCCTACATCTAAGAATGAAGTGCAAGAACAGTCCTCATTAAACCAAATCCGATCAATTCAAAAAGACCGTTCTCTGATTATAAATAACGGTCTTAGTTAAAATTAGTTTCATATAATTAAATCTATTTGGACTAAACACTCTGCACGAGAACAAAAAAAGACGGAGATCACCTGATGAAACGAAGCATTCGTTTACCAGATGAATTGAATTTTTTATCCCCGTGTGTGCTTCCCCTGCAAGTTATTCTACGTCAATAGGATGTTTAATTTGATCCACATAATAATCCATATACAGCCGTCCATCACTTCCTTTAACCGCGTAGAATACATCGCTAACGTTCTTCTTCTGTGCTCCAAGCTGTTGGACTAATTCCTCTTCGGATATGCCATTCAGCTTCAGATTCTTGCTTAAAATCTCTCCGTCCATAATCAACTCCACAGGCATACGTTCACGGTTCTGTTCTACCTTCTTATGGACATCCTGAACTGTAGCCGTTCTGTAATTGGCTTTTTTCATTACCGAAACTTGCCCACTCACTTCGAGTAATGCATACTCTACCTCCTCCATGTTGAAAATGTCTTTTTGTCTCAGAATTTGGTTAAGGGAATCCAATGTTAGTTTATTCTTTCTGAGGTTATTTTCCATAATTTTTCCACCCTCGATCAATACGGTAGGTGATCCTTCAGCCAATAAACGGATTTTTCTGCTTTTCAGATTTAATTGGGATAACAAATACGAGGTTCCTGTAAAAACAATCAACGATATGATTAGATGCGTGACTTTCATCTTCTCATTAAAAGCTAAATTGGCGGCTATTGCTCCCATGATGATTGCAGTGACAAATTCATGGAAATTCATATTCGACAACGTTTGTTTTCCCAGTATGCGCGCGATGACCAAAAGAAGTAAGAAGGCAGAGATACTTCTAATAAGGATAATGAATTGATCGATCAATGTTAGCACCCTTTCACTCGTTATAGTCGCGGGACTATATCAAGTATCAACCCAAATATCATTAAATATAAGGTGCGGCTCAAATCTGGATTACATACTTGATTAAACTTCAAACCTCTTTTGGGAATTGAAAAAAAGCCGCTATTTTAGCGACTTTGTGTTGAGCAGTGAAGCTGTTATCCAGTACAGTCCAGGTACAGCTGTCCTTATGTTCCGCGAAATGCCGTGCGCCTGTCGATCGTAGGGAAACTGAGTTCCGGATTGCTTAAAGATACAGATATATACAAAATGCCGGAAATTGCTACTCTATTCCTTTAGCAGGCTAATTATATATCGAAGAAATAGAGAGTCATATTAAATTCCTCTCCATTTGTTGCATTAGCTGTCTTAATATCAACCGATCTTCCGTCGAAATGGATTGAAGCAATTTATCCTGCTGCTCCCTCCATTTAATCTCAACCGGCTTTTCTAATTCTTTTCCTTTGTCCGTTAGATAAATACGCATGATCCGGGCATCTTGGCCATCACGTTTACGATATATGAATCCGTTCTGCTCCAGTGATTTAACCATGTTCGTTACCGTTGGCGGCTCACATTTCAAGTGTTCACACAGTTGCATTTGTGTTACCCCATCACCCAACCACAGACGATACAACAAATTATCTTGTCCTACATAGAGATTAAGTTCCCTAAGAGATTCACTATAATTCCGACGCATTTGGGAGGAAATCCGATCTAACGACTGTCGAATATCACAATCTACTGCATCTGTCATGAATTATCCCGTCCTGTCATCCGAATGATATTTAGCAGACTAAATGTATCACGGTGATATTAAAGTGTCAATTTACCTTAGAGTTACCGCCTATTAGGGGCAACTCATGGATTAAAAATATTGACGTTCACCGGTCTGTGCTGATTTTTCGACGGCATCCAGAAACTGATGAAGTTTCACCGCATCCGCGAAAGTAGGTGCTGAGGTAGTGCCTTCTTGAATATCTTGCGCGAATTTACGATAAGCCTGAGCCATATTCAGAACAAATCCGGAGTCATTTTTTAGAGATTGTGGGCCCCAGTAATAGGAATCCGGAATGGTTAGTTCACGAAGGACGTTGTCAGTAGCTCCAGCACCGCGTAATTGGTGTGATCCGAATTGAATGGATGCAGGCGCACTCAGCACGATTGTCCCCTGATCCCCAAAAATTTCAAGCGTTAGTCCTGTCTGATGTTTGACTCCACCTTGAATATGAACACTCGCTGCTGCACCACTAGTTAATTTTCCAGTAATCAGTATTTGATCAGCTGTCGTCTTCTTGATGACTTTCTGAATATCCACCAATTCAACTTCAGGAAATTGCTGTGCTGTGATGGAAGAAAGTTCGGTGAAATCTCCAAGCATGTAGGTAAATGCATCCAGATTATGTCCACCTACAATGGTCAGCAAGTTCCCTCCAATCTTCCGGTCGAATAGGTACGCACTTGACTTGTCGCCCACGCCGCCCATGCCATCAATGGAGATCTTCAAATTGGCAGACAACACTTTACCCACATAACCTTCTGCCAATAAATCTTTCACATACTGAACGGCCGGGGCTTGTCTGGCCTGTAATCCAATCGCATTTGGCAATTTTGCGGAAGCTACCCATTCCTGCATTTCAAGTGCTTCAGTCGTATTGGATCCCAATGGCCATTCGCAATAGATTGGTTTTCCAGCAGGCGCGATGGCTTTAACGGCGTTATAATGTTCCTTAACGTTAATACTGACAACGACCATGTCCACATCAGGATGTTGAGCCAGCTCCTCCATGTTATCAAAGCCGTAATCTGCGTAGAAAGCTTCTGCGCTTTTCTTCGCACTCGCCGTATTGCTTGTCCCCACTGCTGTAAGCTCAAATTCATCCAAATGCTCAATGGCTGGAATATGTGTAACCTTCGCCCACCCATTATTGATTGAAGCCCCTATGATTCCTGTACGAATATTCTTTTTCTTACTCAATGTAAAACATCTCCCTTGGTTTTTTATTTATTATCTCAGCTGTATCCTAATCTTCAGTATTTTTGATTATTACTTCGTGTATTTATTTTTAGGGTAAGGTAGACCTAAATTCCCCCGAAGTGTATCATCCTCATATTCCTTGCGGAATATGCCTTTATCTTGCAAGATAGGAACAACCAATCTAATAAAGTCCTTAAATCCTTCTGGATGATCTTGTCTAATGAGCAAGATATCCATGACCCCTTCTCGATACCAATGTTCGATTTGTTCGGCAACATGCTCTGCCGATCCTATTAACCCAGGTTTCGGCATTCGATAACCTTTAGGCATCCATGATTCGATTTCCCTTAGTTTTTCCAGTGCCTCCTTTTCCGTTTTACCAACGATCGGGTTGTGAGAAGGCATCATCAACAGGTCATATGGTGAACGCCCTTGATTTTGAACTTTACGTTTTAGTTCAGAAGTAAATGCTTTGAGATATTCCAAATCATCTCCAGGCGCCATAATGACTTCGGCATGCTGCGCAGCAATATCCATGAATGCCGGGGAAGTACCGGCTTGAAAGACGACCGGTCTGCCTTGCCTCGATCGACTAATATTTAAGGGTCCCTCCACAGAAAAGTAGTTCCCCGTATAATGTAGTGGATGCATCTTACGCGGGTCATAAAATACCCCACGTTCCTTATCACGTATAAAGGCATCGTCTTCATACGAATCCCAGAGGCCTTCTACAATCTCCAAAAACTCTTTTTTCATGGGATAAAGATCTGCTTTCGTTAAATGGGACCGACTGTAATTGGCTAATCCTCCCGGATTCGAGGTGATCGCATTCCACCCTGCTCTACCCTTGCTAATCTTGTCGAGTGAGGCGATTTGCCTGGCAACCGTAAAGGGATCTGCATATGAAGTCGCTATGGTTGCTACCAGTCCAATGGAGTGTGTTACCATACTTAGTGCCGACAAAATGGATACGCCCTCAAACATGCTTAGATAGTGCGGGATCATGCCAGGTCCGATATGACTTACGTCTGCCAAAAAGATGAGATCGAACTTTCCCTGTTCAAGTTGTATGGCTTTCTGTACGTAATACTCCATATTTTCACTGGCATCCGCCGGAATAGCGGGGTGTCTCCAACCCGTGTAATTCCAACCCACGCCATCAATAATTCCTCCTAATTTAAGCTTTCTATCTTCCATTTTTGAATAATCTCCTTTTCACGAGTTCACTTATCTCCTTATGATAAACCTAATCCTTTTGCCAATAATTCATGACCTTTCTTTCGCCTTTCTTGATTAGGATAAAAGTCATTTGCTGTATTCACATCAGTTAATCCTTTCCATGTTATTATTTAGCTTGCTAACTATAGGATGAAGAAATATAATAATTACTTAGCCTGCTAACTATAAGACCAAAATGGTTTTGTTTTGGTTGTTGACCAATCATAAGTGTATTCGTTTCGTTTGCAAAGAGGGCAATTTAAATGAACATAGTACATCTATTTGTACCTATAGATTAGGAGTGATATCAATGAGGGTTTGCAATGAAGGATTTGAACAAGAGTTTATGGAGAAAAAAAGTGATATGTACGCGATAGCCTTTACCCAGAATGTTCTTTCCGGACGCTGGAAGTATTTTATATTATGGTATCTAAAAGATGAAAAACGTCGTTATTCGGATATCAAAAAATTCCTTGGAGATCTATCTCAAGGCTCTCTTACGAAGCAGCTTAAAGAACTGGAGAATGATGGCGTTATTCAACGTCATGTTTATCCGGAGGTACCTCCACGAGTGGAGTATTCGTTAACAGACAAGGGAATGAAGTTACTGCCCATCCTTGAAAAGATGGAGGACTTCGGAAAAGAATACGGATGAACTACAAGATGTTCCTCAACTATTTCACATGGGCTGTCCTTATCACGATAGATCGTTTGGGAAACTTGAAACTCTTCCAATTTCAATTGCATCCCTGCCCGCAAACTATTTTAATTATCGGTACAATGAGTGCAGCCGCAATTTTAAAGCCTTTGTATATGTGTACTAGTAAATGCAGAATCTTGATATTTCAATCCGGCACCTATTGCTCTATCCAAACATATATGAGCTATCCAGATGATCGACCCTAACAGCAGATAATCGTTTGAAAAATATAAGTAACTTAATGCTAAAAGCAGGGGAAAAATAAATGTGTGTCCGAAATTATAAACAATCGCACCTATTTTCTTATTCATTGCGTAACCAAGCATTGTAAGATCAGGAACGAATAAAAGCACAAAAAACAACCAAATTGGAAAGTGTAGCTGCATGTAAATAAAGAAAGAAAGAAAGTGTAACAGCTAATATATATTCAACATGAACGATTTGTTTATTCGTCACCATATCTCTCTCCTTATGAATCCTTTTGGAATAAACTAAGTAACAATTTTTCAATAACTTCTTTATTCTCTGAATATACCGCTTCACTTGCAAGCTCTTTAATGGTTTGCACCACTTGTAATGCTTGTTGGTAAAACTGAATTTTTTCTTCAAGTTTCGTTATTTTTTGATTCAATAACCATACTGTTGCATCGTTACATCCTGTTGATATGGGTTGGTCTCGTAATATAAGTATTTGTTGCATCTCTTTTATTGTAAAACCTAATTGTTTTAATACGATAATTAGCTGTAACTGCTTTTCACATTCTTCATCATACTCCCGATACCCATTTTCTCGCCTTAACGGATTCAATAAGTTCTCTTTCTCATAATAACGAATCGTATCCGTTTGAATTTGATATTTGCTAGCAAAATCCGTAAACCCCCTTTCCGATTAGATCATAACATTGGAGTAAACTCCAAGGTCAAGAGAAAAAACTTGAATAACTGGCATGAGGCAACCCATTTTCTTTGGTCGTCTTGATCTCAGTATTCTTTGCTTTATTGGGACCAAGCAAAGCCAAACCCATACTTCAGTTGCACAAAAGTCCATTAATTAGAATGTACTTTTAAAAAATGTATCGCAGGTTATGGTTTCGTAAAACACAAAAAAGGCTCGATGAATGAGCCTTTTTTGTGTTTTCTAATCCATATTTCATTAAATAAAGGAATAGCTAATCGTCAACATTAAGACTTCTCTTGTCTTATATTATTTATCTGTGCGTTGTCATAATTAATGAGAAAAAAATTACTATAACATCTAAATTTCTCAGTGATTTTCACAATTAGTGAGAAAAATGAACAAACTCACTTTGTATATTCATACATAAAATTGGATACTGCTTCTGGAGATATCTTCAAGTAAATTATAACACAGCAAAAAGACTGCAATCTAATGTTAGATTGCAGTCTCATTTAAAACATTCAAATTAAATTACTATTTCGTTTCGCATTTTAATAATCTACTACTGAAACACGACCCTTAAATCTATATGTTGTATTAGAACCACTCCAACAATTTGGCTACTAATACTTACTTATATCATTTCTTTAATGTAACTATTCTAGCAACATGTGATGAAAACTCTGGAATACTATAAACAACTTTAACTCCCAGTCTTTTATTTAATTCTTTTAAATACTTACTGCTTAACTTAGTAAAACCAATCTTCTGAGAACCATCATTTATCAGGAGTTTAATATTCATATTACGAAGTATTCCCTCTAAACGGTAAATCAATTTCATCTGAGTTATTCTCACGAACACAGGAACATTAAATTCCCGAAGCATACTTCGTTCGTAGCATACCGCTAGGAAATTTTGAATCTATTATAGCTGGTTTCAAATAATATGTACTAATATTATCTTGACAGTACTTCTTCAATAAATATGTTCTTTCTGAACCAGATAAAGCTGAAGTAAAGAATAAGCCTTTATTTCTTCTTGATAAAAGTCTAAATTTAAGACTGTGCTTTCTTATAATTTTCGTTAATCATATTCTTGCCTCCTAATACAATTAATATTAAGAAGTATGGTCAAAAAAATAACTTTTATACATAAGTGTACATAAGTCCCGTGGTCTCCTCTTCAAATTCAAAAGAATTATATGCACCATTGTTTTGTTGTTGGATATCCATATTATTTCAGCACTGTTTCACTCCTGATTTTGAAGTTTAGCTTTCTTCAATTACGTCATCCATCTCTATGTTATCGAACTGTGCTGCCGTTTTTTATGAAAGCAGTTGATTACGTTGATTAGCTGCCCTCTTGGTAATATTCAGCAATCGTTCCCAGCTAGGTTATAGTTGAATATTTTATCTATTTAGCAAAATCATCGGATTATTAATTAACTCATATGGACAAGCCCTTAGCGCTGAACTCTCTACATTAGTGCAATAGGCTTTACCTAACTACGTTGTTTGAAGACCCTGACTGTAATATTCCTTCTCACGTCGAAACAACTGTGATTTTTTCATGTTATGTGACATCTGTGCGGTGCCTCTAATGGAAATAGAAGATCGTATTGGCCTGGAGCACTTCTCTGCAATGATTGGCCTTCACAGATTTTCTTGAGCCAAGGTTTGTCTAAGATCTACGATCTTCAATTTAGTTGAATAGTTTTGAAAACACTTTATATTCAATATTATTCCAAGGACTTGAAAAATTATACTTACTAATGATATAATAAATTTCGGTAAGGTACCCAAGAGGCTTAAGGGGGGCAGATTCATTAGAATATGCTAGGCGTTTCAAGCGTGCGTGGGTTCGAATCCCACCCTTTCCGTTAAATTGCTAGATGAAGAAAGC
This sequence comes from Paenibacillus sp. JNUCC-31, assembly GCF_014844075.1. Taxonomy (NCBI): domain Bacteria; kingdom Bacillati; phylum Bacillota; class Bacilli; order Caryophanales; family Paenibacillaceae; genus Paenibacillus; species Paenibacillus sp. JNUCC31. The sequence goes on along the minus strand of NZ_CP062165.1, from coordinate 4,117,023 downwards.
ATCTCACATTTTCTGTGGTGCTTTCTTTTGTTTTTTTAACAGAAAAAAAGCGAGGGTTGTATCCCTCGCTTTTTACGTTAAATAAACTCAACTTAACCTTTAATAGTGTAAGTAGATATTGGATGTGTAATTACTGGTCTATATTTTTCTTTAAACTGATCTAAATTGTATAATTCAGATCCCCCCATATTTAATAATTGAATATTATGTTCATATAGGTATTTGCATGTTGAGACCAATTGAAAGTCTGATGCTCCTGTTATTGTAGTGTCAGCTAAATTCACATATAAATTTGCAGTTCCAGCGGTTATATCCCACGCAGTAAATCCTACAGGCCTTCCTTCTTTGATAAAGCATAATCCATTGATTAATTCCATTCCATTTTCCATTAGCTTGAATAACTCGTAATAAAATTCAGACATGTCTTCTGTATCTTTTTGATTAAGAATCATGTTGCCTTCCCAAAATTTTAAAGCAGCTCTCATTAAATTCATTTGGCTACATTGCTCAATTGGTACGATATCGATTCCAATTCCTGCCCGTAATAATTTATTACGTATCTTTCTGAATTTTCCTCCTTCTAACTTAGAAACAACCTCGGTACTAAGAATACGAACAGGATATTTCCAATCCATTATTTCTTCATCTACCCGTTCCAGCTCTATTGAGTTTTCTTTGAGATTAGATAATGAAGTACACAACTTTATGTACTCCTCATTTGTATACCTACACAGCAAAATCTGATGTTTACTGTTGTAGTTGTCGAGTAAGACTTTAGCAGTTAATGAAAAGTCAGAATTTGAAATCACTTCAGGGAAAATCATTAGACAGTTTTCTAAATGTGGATGATTGCTTACAATAAGGAAAGAGCTTTCATCTTGATAAATATAAGTTCCCTTGCGTCCAGTTAACTGATAATAGGTTGCCGATAACAAATAAGAGTCAATTTGTGTAGAAATTACATTATCTAATTTGGTTTTCAAAGAACCGAAACTAGAATTCTCTTTTGTATAAGAAGCTGTGAGAACACTATTCATAACAAACTCCTTCTATAACCCCACTATTTACAGGAAAAATTATATGGCAAAGGTAGTATTTAGCATTGTTAAATCGTGTACACTGAGAAGTTAAAATTAAAATTCTCAGTGTACAACACGGTTGATTAATCAGTTTTAATATCAAATGGTACAGATTCTTTCAAATCTTGCCTTTGGGTAACCACTCTTTCATCCAATTCTGAGCTGGTTAATGCTAAGATTTGAGCTGCCAATAAGCCAGCATTTCGTGCTCCTGCTTCGCCAATTGCTACGGTAGCTACTGGTACACCTTTAGGCATCTGTACTATGGACAATAATGAATCTAATCCTTTAAGCGATTTGGATTCAATCGGAACCCCGATCACAGGAAGTGTAGTAAGCGAAGCTGTCATTCCTGGAAGATGAGCAGCATATCCTGTCCCGGCAATAATCACCTTAATTCCTCTCTCTTTTGCACTTTTGGCAAAATCAAATAGTCTTTCAGGCGTTCTGTGCGCTGAAACTAACTGAACGGTATAAGGAATATCAATTTCCTTAAGACTTTCCGCAGCATATTTCATAGTCGGCCAATCTGACTGGCTCCCCATTATTATTGCAACTAAAGGATTTTCAAAATTCATTTCATTTCCTCCAAATTTAAAAATTATCTCTAGCTAAAATGGAGAACACAGGAACAGGTGCAACGTTGTTCCTCCCCTGTTTAGATACAGTTTCAAATACAGTTGCGATCTCAATAATGTTAACTTCTAATTTGTTTAATAGCTCAATAGCTCCATTAAAAGTACCACCCGTTGCAATGGTATCATCAACTAAAACGACATTTGAATTAGGCTTGATGATATCGGTTGCAAGAGACAACTTTCTTTCAGCATAAACCATTCCGACAGAAGCTTCGATAGCGCCATATACAGTGTCTCCCGCTTTTCGTACAGGATGGAGCGGCACATTAAGGGCATAGGCAAATGCAGATGCCAAACTTAGTCCGCCATTCGCAATACCCACAATTGCATCAATCTTTGTTTCTGAATATCTTTCCTTGAAACATTCAATTACAGCACTACGAACTTCTGCGTATTGATCAAAAGTTCTGTAGAAATCTAAATATCGTATTCCCACTTTGGGGAAATCCGGAATAATCACGATTTTGTCCAGTAGAATTTCTTGAGCAGTTTGCAATAAATTTGAACTTACGTTTCCCATAACTTTAGTCATTTTATTGATCCCCTTTTAATAATTTTTCTAAGTAATGTTGAACAATATCTTCTACTGCTTGAAATCCAAGACTTGTATCCAATTCTACAAAATCATTAGCTTTACCATTTTCCACAAAGGCATTGATTGCTCGTTTGTAGAATCGAATGTCCAATTTCTTATCACTTTCGTCTGGTCTAGATCGTATTCTTTGTATGGCTGTCTCTGCATCTACTTTAGCGACAAAGCCCAGATCTGGTTTTGGAAATAATGCAGCTATTTGAAGGAGCACATTAAATTCATTGTCTTTGATTCCAAGAGCGAGCGCCTCCGAGAGTGGTGTGAAAATATACCGATCACAGACAAGCCACTCCCCTTCTTTAAGCTTTTCATGAAAAGTAGATCTGAACCTTTGTAATCTATCTCCCATAGCACTAATAGCAATGGCCGTTTGATCAATTTCACCGGTAAGAGCTCGTGTATGATCGTCAGCATAAAGACGGTGAGAGGATAATTTTCTGAATTCAGGAGACAACATATCAATCTTATGTGCTGTAATACCTTTGCATTTTAGGAATTCATAAATGAATTCCAATGAAGTAGATTTACCAGCGCCATCTACTCCTTCCAGGACAATCAACTTCCCTTTGTATTTAGGAACACTGAATTGTACTTTAGACGCTCTTGCTCTTATGTCATCATCTCTTTCAAGTATCGAATCAACCCCAAGACTCAATTGAACAAACCTCCTTATTATTAGTCGACTATTCTTAAAATACCCATATACTCCGGATGCCATATGTTATCGTAGTGATTTGACCAAGCCATTTGTTTTTTAGGTTTCCCTTCAAAGTCATAGAAATTTACTTTAATATCAAAAGCAAGACATAAATTTGAAGCGGGTACAATACCAAAACTTGACCATGGTATCTCTAATCCAAGTAAATAACCGCTATCATTAGTTGTTAGATTATATATATAAGGATACTGACCTTCACCGCTAAGATTCTGATTGTCTTTCTCATCATCTAGTTTTAAATTCCAGTACCTCAATCCTCCATCAACTTTTGGATTGAAATAAAACTGTTTTATATATGATTTTCTATCTGAAGTATGGTCGCTACTTCCTGGTCCAAGACCAATTGAAATTCCGCCTAGGTAAGCATTATCGTCTGTTAGACTTGCAACAATATGATCAGTTACATCTATCTTCACTAGAAAAGACGAAGAGTTCCACCCTAAATTACAAGTTGCTTGTAAAGGGAGTTTTGAAAGATTTTTTTCGAAAACAACATAAGAACCAAACTGATTAGCTACTGGATATTCATTTTCTGTCAGTCTAATACTAACTTCGTCTAACTGAGCAATAGAATCTTTTTTCTGACATTCAAGCACTTCACTCTTCAATCCCAAAATAGTCACAAAATCTTTATAGAAGTCCTGAGAGTCCCCAAAAAGTATGGTTTCTGCAGAAAAATTTACTGCCTTCTCAATTTGTTCAGCACTCCCCTTATATAGTTGATAATTGAGTTTAAAGTGATCTCTCAAAGCTGCTATAAATGTCTTCGGAACTCGATTTGGATAAATCTCATCGACTAATACGGAAGTAAGTAGGATTCTAAATTCAACTTTTAGATCATTGGTAGTCTCTAAAAGATACTTCCAATTAATCTGGGGCCCATACTTGTCTATAAATAAGGCTATATCATGAAGTAGCTTTATTTTAGGATTGTTATCACCATATAGGAGCGTATCTACGGTGTATTCTTTTGAGAAGTGATACATCAAATGCATTAATCTGTCATGATGTTCTAATAACCATACAAAATGTTGTTTGTCATATTTTGTATGTATTGCTCTATCCAATACAGCCTGCATTTTATACCATTCAGACTCAACATTATTAAATAGGCGTGTATGGAGATCCATCTCTATTAGGAATTCGTCACCAGATTCAGTTGTAACTCTTTTCTCTAAAACTGGGATGTGACTATGGAGTCTTGAGTGATTTGTTAAATCATCATTAATAAAGGATTTGTTTACAATCTCCCCTGTATATGCAACTGAATAGCCCAAGTTACCTAATAAATCCAAAATGTCTTCTAGTTGGTTCACATCAATTAACAAATCTATATCTCCGGATATTCTTGTCTCGACAGGAGAATATAGATCTAATCCTAAAAACCAACCTTTAATATGTATCAATTTTATTTGGTTTTTTTGAAAATTTTCTGTTAAAAGAAGTAATTCATTTTCAAAAATTTTGTATTTTGTTTTTTGTAATTCAAGTTTTTTGTTGAGTTTACTTTCGTATACTTTTGAAAAATTCAATTTGTGGTTTTTAACTAGAGGACCTAAATCCATATTTTCAATCAGATTAATAGCCCCAGTTGGTCCTCTTCCCTTTCTTTCGAGATAGCGAAGTAAACTGTTACTAGCTTCTGTTCTTACTTCAATCGTAGCCACTATTAAACACCTCCAAATTATAGTAAATGATTAATTCCCATAGATCTTTTGCACAGCATCTTCAACACTTGGTTCTTTGAGTGAAATATCTACAATGTTGTGGTTTCTGGCGATGCTAGAAATTGCTTCTGCAACGCTTATTTCTTTTTCATCAAATTTAATCCATTTTTTTGCGTTTTCTTCTTTGTAGATGGTTAGTCTCGAATCTTGTAACTGAACATTGGTTTCCTGAAATTCCACAATAATAGTATGTCCTGCTCCGTACACCTCTTTGAAATTCGACAAGCTTCCGTCAAATATCTTATTTCCTTTATCAATAGTTATAATCCGATCACAGATCTGTTCTATATCGTCCATATCATGGGTTGTAAGAATTACAGTTGTTTGTTTATCTTTGTTTATTTCTCTAATAAAATGTCTTATTTTTTGCTTAACAACAACATCCAGCCCTATTGTTGGCTCATCAAGATATAAAATTTGTGGATCATGTAGTAATGAAACTGCTAATTCTGCTCTCATTTTTTGACCCAAACTAAGTTGTCTTACAGGAACATCAATAAATTCATGTAGATCTAATAACTCAATGTAAAATTCAACATTTTGCTGATAGACTTTGTCGGGTATCTTATAAATTTTTTTGTAAAGTTCAAATGTCTCTTCTATTGGCAAACTCCAATATAACTGAGTCCTCTGTCCGAAGACTACTCCTATGATCTTTGCATTATTTTTTCTATCTTTGTAAGGAATTCGCCCAGCTACGTTAACTGTACCTGAAGAAGGAACTAATACACCTGACAACATCTTAATTGTTGTTGATTTTCCGGCTCCATTTGCACCTATATATCCAACCATTTCTCCTTTATTGATATTAAAGGAGATGTTATTTACAGCAGTTTTAGTAACATAATCTCTTTTTACTATCGATTTCACCGAGTTCCATAATCCTTTTTCTCTTTTGTAGATGGTGAACTCTTTTGACACGTTTTCCATACTTATTATGGTTGACACGACTTCTCACTTCTTTCTGTCGACTTATTTTATGAACCAGTGCTTTGATAGTGGTTGATTCCTATCCTCCAGAAGTTATACGCAATAACAAATAAGACTAATCCTACAATTGGAGTGGCGTATTGGAAGTAAGGAGAAAAGATTGAGAAATCATTTTTTTGTAGAAAAAATTGTGCAGGGAAAAAATTAATAAAAGCATAAGGCAGTATATATGTCAGAATTATCTGAATGAATTTGTCATATATGGTTATTGGATAAGAAATGAATCTACGCATGTTAAAAAATAAGACTTCTCTAAGGCCAGTATTCTCTACAAACCAAAATGAAGGTATCGAAATGATTAGCAATGTTGAACCCTGGATTAAAGCACCACCAAGCAGGGTTAGAATAAGCATTGAGATGTTTGTGAAAGTCATTTCGATGTTCAATTGATTCACACAAATCACCATTACTACCAAGGAAACAACTAAGTGTGTTATGTAGCCATTATTAAATTCTCTGCAAACTAAATATACAAAGCTATTAAGTGGTTTAGTTAGTACTTCATCAAAAGTACCTTCTTTTATCATTGTAGATAGACGAGTGCTGGGAGAATTTAAGAAGAAAGAACCTATCGCATATGATGCTAAGTTAAGGGCGAACAAAAACATGACTTCATATGTGGACCAGTTACCAATCGCACTAAAGTTATTTAGTAACAACCAAAGTAAAAAGAATTCTGAAAAGAATGAGACGATCTGAGAGATAACTCCTAGTATAAATGAGCTTCTATACTGGGACACACTTAGGATGGATATCTTAATAAATCTGATATAGACCGAGAAATATTGCACAAGATTTACCCTCCATGAACAATAATTTTACTTTGAGCTTTCGACCAAATTAACTTAGACAGAAGATATAACGACACAATCCAGACACATTGTAGTAGTAGAATTTTATACCCTTCATCTATTGATAAATTCCCAAGGTACATATTTATTGGTTCGAAGATAATTAACCTGAATGGTAACCAAGAAGAAATCTGATAGAGCCAATCTGGATAAAACCACAATGGAATGACAGAACCGGAGAATAAGTCTTTACAAGCATTCAAAATCCACGAGATATACCACGGAGTTTGAAGCCAAAAAGCTAGTAATCCTAATACGAACTGTATGTAAAAAGCGATAATTATTGCTAAAACTAAACTGATTAAAAACATCAAGAAATTCGAAAGCTCGAAAACGATTTCTATGCGCATAAAAAGCAATATGATAATTACGTTGGGGATATTTATTAGTAAAAAGTTGAATATGTTTTTCCCTATATCTTCTGCCCAAAGATAGTTTCTTATGTTTATCGGTCTTATAAAATCAGAAATTATGGAACCGTTATCAACTTTTTGTGCTATTTTCTCGCCAACTTGTGATGCTGTCAAAGCGGTGATAAGCGAAGTTATGATGACGTAAGTCAGCATTTCATCCAGTGAAACCTGGCTGTTACTACTGTTATTTTCCATAAGAACTGACCACACATTTAATTGAACAAACAGAGATATGAAACTACCAAAAATAGAAGTGTAAAAGTCAAATCTGTAAGCATACCTTTCAAGGAATGATCGTTTTAAAAAGGTCACAAATAAAAACATTGTTCTAACCCCTATTCTGACATTTTAAATGTAACGTTTTCGAAAAAGTTTGAAATGAAATTCGAAACATTTTTTTACACAAAATGTAATATAGCATAGGCTACTTTTTTTATCAAGTTTTTTTACATAAAAAGTGAACAATATAACAAGTAATTAGCTTATTTGTGCGTCTTTTCTATGATTAACGAGTAAAAATAACGCAAACATTGCCATAAACTAAGCAGAATTTGATATTATCTGTAGTTATTGAGTACGGACATCAAAGCCTAACAATTCCCGAGACACAATTTTTTGGGTGAGCTAAACCTGACCAGATGATTATGAGTATTGAGCACAAGGAAACCATCTTTTTGAATCACACCATTTTTGCGATCCGGATCAGTAAAATTTAATTTAATATGATTTAAGATAAGCCTATGACACAAATAGTAGCCTTCATACTTAGTTAAACATAATCACATTGTTCATCTTTTTGTATGTGGATGCATCAACACATTCCTGAGTCGCAATAAAACGTGTGCCCATTTCGATTACCTCTGCTCCAAGTGCATAGGCTACCACCCATCTTCGGCCATCACCGAACCGCGGGGATTCTACCGTATCAACGACCTGGGGGACGATCATCATGGTTCTAACGTCATCACGTCCAATATGCCCTCCTCCCTCATTTCTGACGACAATCACCGCAGATGCACCGAGCTGCTCAGCTTTTTGTGCCTGTCTGCGTGAAGAAACGAGTACTAATGATTGAATATTCGCTTTTGCCCGAATTAGAAAATAAATAGCTTTGTGCGTTACAATGGCATTCATCGATTAGTTGTAAACGTAACTGGTGGTTTACAACCGTACAACAACATGCAGGCATTTACTGCTCAGACGTTCATTATCTGCCTCCAAGGGGAATTCCCGTCCCGAGGCTGTACATTTGAAACTCCGGTTACTATGTGAACCGAGTTTTTTATATAACTGCAATGTTTACCCTTGTTTCCTCTATCGATAACAAAAATCTCCTTTAGAGCAATTCAGTCTAATGCATCTATCAGGAGGTTTATTTTCATTTCTTAAGTAGAGAGCTTCGTAGCCCCTCTTCAGGCTGAGAGGTATAGAAGGACAACTTTCCCGATACCGTACTTGATTCCAGCGTTGACATTATTCGGCTCTGAAGCGCCTTGCCCTTGTGTAGAGCAACCGCTAAATACGATCATGCCTGACAGAACGGGCAGAAGTAATGATTTTTTGAATGGAATCACGAAAGTTCTCTCCTTTATAAGCCACTTATAGCAGGTAATTGCGGATTGCCATGGCGACTCCATCCTGTTCGTTTGTACCTGTAATGACGTTTGCGATCGCTTTGACATGGGGCTCAGCATTGCCCATTGCGATACCCAATCCAGCCCACTGCAGCATGTCAAGATCATTGTCATAATCTCCTGCTACAGCTACCTCTTGTCGATCGATACCTTGCTTGCGGCACAGTCGCTCAAGTGCATCGCGCTTGCTGATTCCGATCGCGTTTACGTCAAATCGCAAACTGCCTGTTTTAGTACATTGAAGCATTCCCGATGCTTCAAGTCGCTTAAATATCCGTTCGCGGGCGGCAAGGTTTGTGCAAATGACGGCCGCTTTGTAGATCATGCCAGGCATGCTGTTTACGAACGTTCTGAAATCGGAACCGACTTCAACCAAACGGATCAGTTCGGTTTGATCTCTATAATGATCTTCCGTCCATGTCAGTTCTGGTCGCACAACAACATTATTCATTGGCCAGCTCCGATTCAAATCATTGATTTGCCGTACATATAGGGCATTGTAGCCATAGAAATGGACGTAGGCGCCTTCTTCCTCAATCACATCTAGCATGTATAAAAGTGATGTTGTCTCCAGCGGGGATCCTTCAATCATTTGTCCTGTTTTTGGATCAACGGTCACGGCACCATTCAGTGCGACCAGAGTAAAATTCAATAGGATTTCCTTCGCATGTAGCCATACCGAAGCGGGAAACCGCCCGGATGCGATGGTGACAGCTACTTCATTCGCCATTAATTGCTGGATGGAACTTCGCGTTTCTGACGTAATGACTTTATTCGTATTTAACATGGTTCCATCCAAATCAAGAGCAAGCAATCTATGCAACTCAACCATTCCTTCCTGTTCAATGTATCATAGGGTATACATGCGCAGTGGCTCAGGGATGTCCACCGGTCCGTGGAAGGTCCGACTTGCTTCATCACGCATGAACTCCAACTTACCGTCGCCGGGCAGATGCACGAGTACGAGCTGCTTCACACTGGCCTGTCCAGCAATCATGCCTTGTCCCGCGATCATTAGCGCCTAACATAGCGAGTGTTCGTAAAACAACCAACCCGGACTCGGGTTCCCCTTCGTTTGATCGACGATCTTGACGAGAGTAAGCAAGATAGGGCACAACACAGATAATATAAGCTGCCCCTCTACTTTTCGAGATTTCAACCATTTGATAGAGTTGTTGTAAATGAAGATCCTGTGGTGGTAATGTATTCTGAAATACAACAACTGTTTTATTGACCAGAGAGGTATCAATCCTCATGCATATCTCGGAGTCAGGGAATACGCGACGAGAATGGATAAAGCATGTTTTTTGTTGACTAATTCCACTTTCAAAATCGGTGACATCTCTCGATCCGTTGGATATAAGGATGTTCTTTTATTTTCGAAAACGTTCAAGCGGATTAAAAAATGTACTCCTTCAGAATATCGAAAAAATCAAGAATGCTTGCACCACAAGGATTAGAAAGTTACCCTATCCTCGCTGACTCAAACAATAAAAAAACAGGCATTCCTAGTTGTAGGAACGGCCTGTTTTCAACTTAAACCTCTCTCTTTTGAAAGCAATGCAACAATTTATTTTATCGACTTTTGAGCTTTCACTTCATCCATCGTAGGATAATCTGTATAACCCTTACTTCCGCCACTATATACAGTATCACGATCAACTTCATTTAAAGGGAAACCTACTTTGAGACGTTCCACAAAATCTGGATTAGCCAAAGACCATGCACCAATGGGTACCAGATCGGCTGTACCACTATCAATATCTACGCTAATATCATCAATCGCACGCCCTGCTCTGTTGACCAATAATGCGTTTGTCCAGCTTGTGCGAATGTCTTGGAGAAGCTTCTCATTTCCAAGATGCATGATGTGAAGGTAAGCTAAGTCCAATTGAGCTAATTCCTTTACGAGGTGGAGATAAAGTTCAGTACCTTGTTCCCCATCCTGTATTCCTCCAAGAGGTGTTCCTGGAGAAATACGGAAGCCAGTTCTTTCTGCTCCAATTTCTTCGATAATGGCTTTCGCTACTTCGATCGCGAAGCGACTACGATTTTCTATTGAGCCTCCATATTCGTCTGTCCGTGTATTTGAATTCTCTCCAAGAAACTGATTGATCAGATAACCATTCGCTCCATGAATTTCGACACCATCTGCTCCTGCTTTTATAGCCGCTGCTGCTGCTTTTCGGAAATCAGCAATGGTTGTTTGAATGTCTTCTTTAGTTAACTCCCGCGGAACCGGGATATCCTGCATTCCTTTAGCGGTGAACAGCTCCACACCTGGCGCGATTGCAGATGGAGCAACAGCTTGACGATGATGGGGTGTGTTATCTGGATGCGACATGCGGCCCACATGCATTAATTGGATAAATATATAACCATCCGCATTATGCACTGCATTCGTAATCTTATTCCAACCTTCTATATGCTTTTCAGTATAGATACCAGGTGAATTCAAGAAACCTTGCCCATCATCAGAAGGTTGTGTGCCTTCACTAATGATTAACCCCATCGATGCTCTTTGAGCATAATAAAGGGAACTTAGTTCACCCGGTGTCCCGTCCTCTTCTGCTCTGCTACGTGTCATTGGTGCCATAGCTAAACGATGAGGCAATTCCATTTTTCCGATTTTTGTTTTAGTCCACAATTTACTCATTACGAACAACTCCTCTGTAGTTTAAATTAGTTTTTTTATTTATAAAGTTGTGGGTATAGTGCAGCTACGCCACCGGCAAGTCCAACTTGTACTTGACGACTAACTTCATCTGCGATAATTTCAAAGCTGTTAGATTCTATGCCGTCAATAGCTGTTTTCGCGATATCTGCAGGATTGGATTTAGGCATGTCTATGTTGGAAGTCATGTCTGTCTCCATAAACCCAACATGTAGACCGGCTACTCTAATATTACGTGGATATAAATTTAATCGTAAATCATTCGTTAAAGCCCACTCTGCAGCCTTTGCAGCAGTATATGCGCCCAAAGTTCCCGAACTATACCATGATAATCCGGAGAGAATATTCAAAATTGATCCTCCCCCGTTTTTCTCGAGAACCGGTGCAAATGCGCGAACCATGGACAATGTACCGAAAAAGTGTGTATTTAATTCCAAAGCTATTTGATCAGGATCACCTTCTAGTAAAGATGCCCCTGTTGATGAACCTGCGTTGTTTACGAGTACAGTAACATCTTGAGCAATCATAGCAGCAGCTGCAACTTCTTGAGCATTGGTAATATCCAACTTAACTGGTATAACACCTGGAATATCAATAGTCTCTGGGTTCCTTGCACCTGCGTATACTTTCGTACCTCTTGAAAGAAGTTCAAGAGCAAGATGACGGCCAAATCCGCGGTTTGCTCCAGTAACAAATGCTACTTGTTCAGAAATTATCATTTTTATTGTCTCCTTTGATCACTTTTTAAGTTGATTCGTGAATATTAATACAATTTTTAGGAAAGTTGAGGATATAGTGCAGCTACACCACCGGCAAGTCCGGCTTGTACTTGACGGCTAGCATCATCTGCAATAATTTCAAAATTGTCAGATTCTATACCATCAATCGCTGCTTTTGCAACGTCCAATGGGTTAACTTTGGGAACTTCTAAGCCCAATGTCATGTCTGTCTCCATATAGCCCACATGTAACCCTGCTACTCGAATATTTTGAGAATTGAGATTTAAACGTAAATCGTTCGTCAATGCCCATTCTGCAGCTTTTGCAGCCGTATAAGCTCCCACAGTACCCGAACTGTACCAAGACAATACGGAGAGAATATTCAGAATCGAACCACCGCCATTTTTAGTCATAATTGGCGCAAAAGAACGAACCATAGAAAGAGTTCCGAAGAAATGCGTGTTAAATTCTAATTGTATTTGATCTAGATCTCCTTCAAGTAAAGAAGCACCTGTTGAAGATCCCGCATTGTTTATTAGAAGTGTTACATCCTGAGCGATCTTAGCAGCTTCAATCACCTCTTGAGGATTGGTAATATCCAGTTTCACGGGGATTACACCTGGGATATCAATAGATTCTGGATTTCTTGCTGCAGCATAAACTTTTGCTCCTCTGGACAGAAGTTCAAGCGTTAGATATCGACCAAGACCTCGGTTGGCACCAGTGACAAATGCGACTTGTTCAGAAATTTTCATTTTTAATTTCTCCTTTTTATTTTGTAGTGTAGTATTCTAAAATATTTTTTTATATTCTTCTCAGATATAAATGCTTATTCAGAGGAGGAATATGTTTTATAATATAAGAATGATCATTCTATATTTAGTAAAAAGAACGATCATTCTAAAAATGATATACAATGCTATATAAAGGACAATTAACCATACTATGTGGTTAAAAGTTCTATAGAAATGTTTGCTGTACCTTGCAGTTTCTCTTTAGGAATGGAAGTTCTCGCCATTGCTCTCAACCCAATACCCACCACATTCAGATGTTCTGCCAGTACTTCGGCATCATAATCTAGGTATAATTCTCCATTCTTCTGTCCCCACAAAATAATATCCTTGAACAGTTGCTCTGCGAGTGTAAATGATTCAGTGGCCTTTGAATCCACATCTACATCGCGCATGGCTAATTCCACGGCAGAATTGACCATTAAACAACCAGAAGGTGAGTCTTCATTCCCATATATCATGTAACTCATAATCAATTGAAGAGCCTCAACAGCCGTCTCAGAGCCTTTAACTATTCCTGCAAGCTCGCTATTTACTTTAGACCGAAATCGATCCATTGCTTTCAGAAACAACGTATGCTTGTCGCCAAAGGTGTCATACAAACTTCTCCGATGGATACCCATATGCTCAACTAGATCCGTCATAGAAGTCTTTTCATAACCTTGTTCCCAAAAGAGCTTCATTGCCTTATCTAGTACTACATTTTCTTCAAATTCTTTGTAACGTGCCATTCTGGTTCCCTCCTCCCATACTCAATATAACATATTGAGAACGATCGATAAAGAAAAGAATGTATAAGATTTTTCAGAGATAATTGGTGGACAAAGCTCCATCGCATGAATATTTTTACCTTTGTAACCGATTTGCTCACGTAAGCCATCGCTGAACATGTGGACGCCAGCCTTCGTTGCAGAATAAGTCGATGCGTTGCAACTGAGATATTAGCAAGCAGTGATCTAACGTCAACATTGTTATTTATCTAAAAATGCTATTACTGATTTCACAAATTCATCATGATTTTGAAAAATCCCACCGTGACCAGAATCTTTATAAATAATGAGCTTGCTATTTGGAATACGTTGTGCCAAATCATAGGAGTTAGGTGTAGGTACCATTCTGTCATCATCACCGTTTACTACAAGGGTAGGTTGCGTAATTTTTGACAAATCAGCGGGTTTTGCCATTCCCCACTCGTGGATGGCTTTAAGTTGTCTACGATATCCTTTGATACTAATCTGTTTATCTCGCGCCTCTTTACGTTCTTTGAGCCGAACCAAGAATTCTTTTGCTTTCTGTTTGCCATGGTCTGTTCGCGTGAAGAATAAATAGGTTTTAATATCTCTCAACGTGAAGATGGCACGTATCAAATCACGATCAGAAAGTTTCGTAACATGTTCAATGCCTTCACCACCACGCGGGCCTGTTCCTGACAAAACAAGTTTACGAACCAGTCTTGGTTCGATGGCCAAGAGTTCTTGTGCAATCATACCACCCATCGAAAATGACAAAATATCGATTTGCTCAAATCCCAATGTATGAATGAACGTTAATGCATCTCTTGCCATTTGTTCAATCGTATCTGGGACTTTCCCACTAGAAAGTCCAACACCCTTATTATCAAATGCAATGACCCAATGTTTTTTGGCAATACCATCCACTACGCGTGGGTCCCAGTTGTCCAAATTTGCAGATAAATGAGTGAAAAAAATGACGGGGATACCCTTTTTCTCTCCTAGTTCACGGTATGCGTAAACTGTTCTATCAGCCGCCTTAATACTTAGATTTGGTGCTTTAACATATGAATAGTTAGTTGCCATAATTCATTTACCTCCATCTTCTACTTGTAACAGAACTTTCCCTCGGCTATGCCCTGTCGCAATCTTAGCAATCGCGGCATTCACTTGGTCAAACGTGTACTCGGAATCAATCACCGGCTTAATGTTTGTTTTTTCAAGATACTGTGTAAAAGCTGCTAATTGCTGACCATTCGGCTGTACATACAGAAAGTCATAACTCTTCTTATGCCATTTCGCTAGCCCATCAAAAGGCAACCCCAGTAAACTGAAAAGAATCTTCTTCCCCGTTGACAAGTCTGCGCTTCGATTAGCGAAACGGGCATTGGGACCAGCGCTTAACGCCAATAATGTACCACCGGGTTTTAGTATCTTCATATGTTTACTAATTTCACTGGCGCCACGGGTATCAATAACATAATCATAGTCTCTCCGTATGTGAGTATAGTCCTGCGTTTCATAGTCGATAAACTCATCTGCACCGAGTCGATTGGCCAAATCACGCGCAGATCCACTACTACCACTGACGGTCACAAACAGTCCTTGTGACTTCGCGTAAGGTATGGCAATCTGTCCAAAGCCACCAGTACCTCCAGAGACAAATAATTCACTGCCTTGTTGAGCACCTAAAATATCTAGAGCTTGGATGATCGTCAAAGCAGATAATGGCACGGCCGCTGCTTCTTTAAAGGAAAGATTGGCTGGCATCTTAGCCACAATTGCCGCATCTACTGCGACATATTCGGCAAACGCCCCCATCTTATCAAGCGGTGGCATGGTGTACACGTGATCACCCACCTTAAAATCCATAACACTAGCGCCGACGTCGATCACAACTCCAGCCAACTCGTTGCCCAGAGTCAACGGAAAGTCGTAATGATCAAACAACTTAACTTTGCCTGTAATCGCCAAAACAAGGTGTGGATCAACACCGGCTACATTAGTCTTAATCAGAACCTGAGTTGATGTTATTGATGGAATATCGATTGAGTTGATTTCCACTTCAAGTGTTTTGGAATATCCAGCAATTTGTGCAGCTTTCATTAGGTGCTCTCCTTAAAATCGGATAATGACTTTTCCTTTAGGATGACCAGTTGCAACAAGCTTCAGAGCCTCATTAATATCTTCAATGTGGAATTCAGTGGGGTCCACCGCTGGTACAATCCCGTTATCTTCAATAATCTTAGTGATTTTCTTTAATTGTTCACCATCACTGCGAACAAAAATGAAATGATATTGAATCTTCTTTTTCTTCGCTTTGTGATCATACTTAGCCCCGGCAATGGTGAAGAGCTTTTGTTTCCAACCTGGTAAGCCCATATGCTCGGCGAAACGTTTGTTAGGTCCGGTCCGCAGAGAAAGAAGGCGACCTCCTGCTTTAATAATAGAAAGTTCATGATCAAATTCGCTTGGTCCCAACGTATCCATCACATAATCTACATTACTAAGCTGCTCCCAATAATTCTCAGTCGTGTAATCAATATATTGGTCTGCTCCAGTCGCCATTGTCCGTTCACGTGCTTGCGGGTTTCCACTAACGATGACCCTCAGCCCCATGCTTTTGGCGATAGGAATGGCCATTTGGCCAAATGAACCAGAACCTCCGGGAATAAACACGCTTTCGCCAGCTTTGGCAGCCAATTCTTCATGCAAACCTTGATAAGCAGTCAATCCTGTTAATGGCGCAGCAGCACCGGTTACAAAATCGAGATTAGCGGGCAAGTGCCCGATGGCATCCGCATGAATCGCTGCGTATTCCGCAAAAGCGCCGATTTTTTGTAGTGGCAGGCGTGAGTAAATTGCATCGCCAACTTTAAATCCCTGGACGTTCTTACCAACCTTCTCAATAACACCTGTCAGCTCATTACCCAGGGTCAAAGGGAACTCATAATCCTGAATCAGCTTCACACTTCCAGTACCGATGAGTAATTCTAAATGATTAACCGCCGCCGCTTTCACCTTGACCAAGACTTCGTTATCATTTATATCTGGGACTGGAATGTCATTAATTTCTACTATGAACTTTTTTGAGTATTTGTTAATTTGTGCTGCTTTCATAATGAATAGCCTCCTATGCGCTGAATAACAAGTAACATTTATTTGTTTTTGTAACTTGCGTGACAAGCATAATGCCAGATGTTATAAAAGTCAACAATTGTTACTCATTGTTCTGTATGCTAAAATACAGGCAGGTATACAAACGATTATTGGGGATGTAATGAAGAAAGAAGGGTTGGCAGCACAGTGGCTAAAATCACACAAGAGCTCATTATTGAAACAGCGGAAGCGTTAATTGAACGCACGGAAAAAACTGAAGTGACCCTCTCTCAAATTGCGGATGAATTAAGTATCACCCACGCAGCACTTTATAAACACTTTAAAAATAAGCAAGAGCTCTGGGCAGCTGTGTCGAAGAGCTGGTTCAACCGGATGATTTCAGAACAAATCAAAATAGACATGACTAATATGGCTAATCCACAGGAATTGCTCCACGATTGGCTTTGGGCATTTGCTAACGCAAAAAAACGTGCCTATAACGAGAATGCCAAAATGTTCGCCTTGAATACACACTATGTTGACAGCAATCCACTGGTATTACGTGACGTTCTCTGGGATTCCTACCAAATTATTGACGGCTTAATGGACTATCAGGATCCCCACTTGGAACGAGCAGAAGCGATTCTCTCCGCGTTTGCCGTGTTTAACCTCCCGTCCTTCAAAGAATCCTGGAATTTACCAGACTATCAGAACAGATTTGAACGCATCTGGAATTTAATCAAACAGGGTCTATGAATCCAAACCTCTAGTTGGATTCGAAAAAGTCGTAAAAGAACCCTCTCTAAAACCAAAGAATGTCTAAATCCTTTTTGGAGCTTCTCAAATTCATCACGATTTCATTCTCTATACAAAACAAACAACCGCCTCTCCACACATTAGTGTACAAGAGACGGTTGTTTGTTTTGTTAGCGTTCTGGATCAAAACAACAAGAACAGTAATCATAACATGGGAACGATTTTCTTTACGGTGCAATCGGTAAACCCCCATTGATAAGAGGTGCAGCTCAATTAAAAAAATACTTTACCGATCGTTCTCAATATGATAATATGAATTTGCAGACAGGGGTGGTGCAGCAAAAAGCGTTAGAATGATCATGGCGAGAAGTACTACGAAAACTTCCATATAAGAGCTTTTCCAGGGCAAGTGCATTCACAGAAGAAGCTACAACTTTAGCAGTCTTGGGCTAAATTTTTAACATAATTAGAATGATCGTTCTTGAATTTAATCAAAAGCGGCATTCATTTTTGGTGCGATGCTAATCTTATAATCATCAAGGCTAAGTCAAAGAACTGTATAAAATAAATCTCAAAGGGGAATTTAAAAATGACTATAAACATGGATGGTAAAGTTGCTTTTGTAACTGGAGGAAATCGTGGTATTGGATTGGAAACAGCACGTCAATTAGGTAAGCTTGGCGTCACGGTCGTTATTGGGTCACGCGATTTGGAGAAAGGGAAGGTTGCTGTGGATACACTTCGTTCGGAGGGAATCCAAGCGGAGAATATCAAATTGGATGTCAATCTAGCCGAAGACCTTCAAGTTGCTTACAATTTTTTTGAACAGCAGTACGGTAAGCTTGATATGTTGATCAATAATGCTGGGATACAGATAGAGATTGAAGATCTTTCACCGATTAATGAAACAAGTACCGTTACGCCGAGCGTTATGCGTGAAACCTTCGATGCCAATTTCTTCAGTATGGTTGAATTAACTCAACTGCTGCTGCCGTTAATTCGCAAAGCTCCAGCCGGAAGAATTGTTAATGTATCCAGTGCGCTTGGATCGAATACACTCCATTCTGATCCCACTGCTCAAATTTATGATGTTAAACTTCTTGCTTACGATGCCTCGAAGGCGGCTATGAATACCTTTACGACCCATCTAGCACATGAGCTGAAGGATACACCAATCAAAGTGAATTCTGCTTACCCTGGTTGGGTGAAGACTCCACTGGGCGGAAAATACGCTGATATGGATCTTGAAGATGGCGGTAAGACAAGTGTAATGCTTGCCACGTTGCCTTCGGACGGACCGACAGGTAAGTTCTTCCATATGGACACAGAGTTGCCTTGGTAATACGATAGTCAATGGAACAACGTGTTAATACGGCGAGTGCTTTTCAAATGCAACGCGAGAGCGCTCGCCGTATTAACACGAAAAAGTGATGATGCTCTCTTGTTTTAATTCAGAATCGAAAATATTGAAATTCTCAATCATCCGTTGCGGTAACAGTTGGAAGATGTAACTCATAATATGGGACGTCATGTTGACGGTGAGAATAATGTATAAGATTTCGACTTTGGCCTATATTTCAGCCATGTAACTCAGGATTATTGGGACAGAGAGATATATTAGAATGTCAGCTAAAACGAATTTGCGTGTTTGCCAACGTTCCATAATGCTTGGGAGTCTAGCTGGTTAAGTACTGGAATTGCAAGCATATTTTCAATGTATTCGCTTGATCGTAGTAGTTAAGGATTTCACCTTTGTCTCGGTTAGCGTGTGTATCCGTTCGTCCAATAGACGATTAAAAAATCGTCGGTAGCGTACTAAAGCAGAGTCAATCCCCTAAGGCTGTTTTATATTCGAATAAAGTCTCTACTTGTAAACTATCAACATATCAATGCTCCTTTATAGTTCAACGTTGCTCTATTCTTATTCTTTGGCCCAAACATTCCCCTTATAATCTATTGACGTAAGCTGCTCAAGCTAACTCTTCACCACCTTTTTCATACCATCCGATTGCAGGCTCTAAAGCTCCTGCTCTTCCTTCAACTCAAGAATCTCTTTTTCTATTGCTGAAGTTCCTGGTTGCACCTCTGGGATCCTTTTCAAGTAATCCTTACCCAGACTGAGAAGTTTTTTTTGTTATGCAAGTATTTCTGATCGAATCATAGGATTAGGGGTTACTCTCGCATACGTAATCAACATACCTAGTGCTTCTTGACCTTCAACCGGGTTAATCGCTAAAATTGTTTTATTTACGACTCCCATAAAACTCCTCCGAATATGTATTGAGTCACTTCCCCTCTAACTTGCATCAACGAGATGATAACTTCGTTGACACACTATTGAAAGACTAAGCAAAGACCTACGTATATATTATATACACATCGGACAGCGTTTCTGTGTAAACTTGATTTTACTAAATTAGAATAAGGACATAAAGTAACGGAGAAGAACTTTAAACTATTGCTTTTCTCTCAAAGCTGAAACAGACCAAGGATTATTCCTTGGTCTGTTGTTTATTTCAAGAGACATTTGATACACACCAATTTCTTGGTATGAATGATCTCATTTCTGTTTAATTGGAGTTGGGGGGAGTATGACTACACCTAGATTTCAGAGAGTCCAAAATCGATTTAGTCTTTTACACTTCTTTAATGTTGACACTTTGAATGTGGTCTTCATTCTGCTCAAAAAAGCGCTGATTATGAAGCTCTGGCATCCCCTTCTCCCTTAACCCAAGCTGCATGATCATAAGATTCAGTGTTACTTTACTCAAATTAAGTTGTCTTGCAATTTCCCTGCGAGGAAGTATCCCATATTGCTTTCTAATGTGGTCTTCATATCCTTCAGGTATTAATACTTCAATTGTCTTTTTTTGTTTAGATATTTTCTCAGTGTTATCCTCAATTTCATACGTGTCCAAGAGAACTTCACACTGTTCCTTTACATTGTCCGATCGCTGAATAGCTAAACGCTGAACCAGATCATTGACTATATCCTCTACCTCGAACGTGCTAATCCCTAGTTTGCGAGCAATTTCCTTTCGAGTGCTACGATTGCGGATTTTTTCGATTACTGTGGCCTCTTTCCTTGTAAGAATCATATATAACCTGCTTTTAGATGATTTGAATTGCGAACCGTAAAATATAATCAAAATGGCACGTGGCACAAAATTAATGTTTTTTTATCTCTTTATAGGATATCAATGATGTCACTAAAAAGGATACTGGCAGGACCGTCTTTACTACTTACTTCAATTGATTTTATATCTAACCTGCAATTTTTAATTTTGCCATGTAACTGTTGAAATTCATCACCACTAAAATAAGTTATTGTGATATAACTTTGTTCGTAAAATGCTTCTTGAATTAGAAATGCAAGCTCGTTACTGCGTTCTGGGGTAAGAACAGGTCTTTCCTGCTTTCCAAGACTCGCTTTCCATTGCAACAGACGTTCACGATGTTCTGAAAGTAAAAGAGAAGTCCATTTTTTATTTCCCCGGTCATACGGCAAAGGATACTCTCTACTCATAATGTCCACCTATTTTCTTAGCACGATCTTGAAGGGTACCAGCCTTGGTAAGTGATGTTGCTCGGAAGATTCCTGTGGTTCCGAATTTGGCTACTATTTTGTCTAAAGCTGATTCAAGAGCCCGTTGCTTCTCATCCTCTTCCCAACTAAATAAATCCAACTGGATTTCTGATTCATGAATGACATTCGTTACTGACATGGAAATTTGTCGAATTGGTGCCGGTATCTCATTCTTAGAATTCATAGTCATACAGGCTTCAAATAAATGAACAGATAAATTGGTCGCGGATGATAAAGTGATCGATTGAGAAAAGCGCCGACCATTATAATCATTCGTATAACGCATTGACAAATTCACTGTAAAAGCTGCCATATGATAAGAGCGAAGCCGAGCAGCAAGTAAATCAGATAATTCGTGAATAACTACTTTTGTGTCTTCCCACGAGTAATCAGTCATGAAGGTAATTCCATTGGAAAACCCCTTACGAGCCTCCATTATTGGATCAACAAAAACGGGACTAAAATCTAATCCGTTTGCATGATAATAGAGTTGTTCTCCCATGGCTGGGCCAAACTCTTGTCGCAGCACATGTAGCGGTTTTTGGGCTAATTGACCCAGTGTATAGATTCCCAGTGCATTGAGTCTTCTCGCATATCGACCTCCAATACCCCAAACGTCCCTCACTGAATGTGGCCACAGAAGTGTTTCAATTTGATCATAACTACATTCAGCATAACCACTCTTTTTACCAATTAAGTCCATCGTTATCTTCGCGACAACTTTATTTTGCCCCCAACCTATACTTACAGGAATTCCAAATACTTTGTATATATCATGCTTAATCTTCATGGCGACCTGTTTATGCGAGCCATGCATATGTTCAGTACCATCTATTGTAATCATCAACTCATCAATAGAATAAGCATGTATAGCTTCTGATGGTGCATATTTATATTAAATATCTATGATACCCATAGACACATCTACATATCTTCCCATACGGGACTGAGCCAATATGATATCTTCACGGTTAGGAATCTGGAAAAGCCTGCTACCTGTTTTGATATTGTGTTGGAGTTTTAATTCGGGTGATGCTGCGAGCACTGCACTACCGCGTCTCGACAAATCGCTGACTACAGCAAGTTTGGTCTTCAAAGGATCCAGAGACCGGTCAGATAGCTCAACTGAAGCGTAGAAACTTTTTGCGTCAATGGCCAGAACACTATGATTGGGCCACTTTTGTCTTGGTGGTAACATTTTCTCCACTCCTTTCAACAAGAACATTTGTTCCTGTATGATACCACGAAAAAAACTATCTGACACGCGGAAAAGGAGGTTATTAACCTGAAAAACACATTTTCAGTACAATGTTTATTCCTCTTCGTACTGAATATTTAGAGTCCTGTTATAAAATATTTAGAGTTTTTTTAGAGTCCCTGACTAAAGGAATAACTTAATTTTATGGAGAGACTCCGTACTTTAAATTGATAGTAAAACACAAGTAAACTAACAATCACTCTCGACACTGCACTAACTAGTCTAGGTAACTGCCGCAATCATAGTTATTGTGCTGTCTTATTAATTTCACAATAATAGACCATCGATTTGATTGATTTCCTCAATAATTTTGTATTTTTTTTCTTCCGTTATAAAGTTGATTTGAAATCTTCTAATTCTGCTCGGACAGTCCGTAGTGCAACCTCACCCTCGGCATCCTCTTTTAAACGAAAATGTATAGTTTGTTCAATACACGGATAAAGTACACGTTTCATGTGCTTCTTTACCACCTTGTCTTTAAATTCTCATAGTGTACTGCAACTTAGTGATACCTAAATTCAGCACACGTCAAGCAAATCAATTATGATCATAACAATAATAGTTATTTGTTCTTTGATCTTGACTTAATAGTACGCTTCAGAATTTCAGAAACTTCTTCACTCGATAAATTGAGAACATGCATCAATTCGTCTTTCAGTAAGTTACTTGCTACTTCAAGTAACTGTTTGTCCTGGAAACCTAATCTAAGATCATATTGAGATGCACAGACTAAATCTCGAATCACCTCAATTATGTTAAGGACTTCTCCTGATTTTAACTTTCGGTCCAACGATTTCTTTCTTTCAGAGGCTAGAAGAGGTAATTTATTGTATTTTTTAAAGAAATGTTTTTTTGATTTCTCTAAAGTTTCTCGACTTGTCAGTGCCCTTATTCCCTTCTGTTCAGCCGAGTCCACAGGTATGTAAATCTCCATTTTTAGTTCATGAAAATAGACTTTGAGGTAATCCTTTTGTTTATCTTCACATGGACGCGTTACTTTTTCTTTTAAGAGCCCTACCCCATGAAATGGATAAAAAAACATTTCTCCTGTCTTGACTCCATTCATGTTTTACCCCCATAAGATCCCTAGAATTTGCTAAAATAAATTAAATTCTTTAAATACCAAACTCTCAGACCTCAAGAAGGTCCTGAAGTCGTTCTTCACGAAAATATTCGCTTATTTTTTTAATGCTTTAATTTCAATTTGGTAAATACGTTGACGCGAAACACCATACACCTCACCTATTTCTTGAAAACTATGCACTTCTCCGTCATCAAATCCGTAGCGAAAACGAATTATACCTTCTTCCCTCTCGCTCAAAGTATGAAGAACATTGTTTATCCTTTCCTCTAGAAATTTTTGTTCTACAAGTTTAACGGTACTTTTTTCGTTAGTACATTCAAGCAAATCTCCGAGTTTTGTATCTTTGTCTACCCCAACCTCTAAGTCTAGAGACAAAACTAGTTTTTCAGCCAGTTTTTTTATTTCAATTATCTTGTTCATTGGCATGTTCATTTTGTGTACCATCTCTTCAAGAGTAGGATCACGACCAAATTCTGAAAAAAAGACTTGGTAAATTTTTTGCCATCTTCTCAATAATTCAAAAATGTGAGTTGGAAATCTAATAATCCGTCCTTTTTCTACGATAGCCTGTTCTATTGCTCGGCGGATCCACCAAGTCGCATAGGTACTGAATTTGAAACCCTTCTGAAAATCGAATTTTTCTACTGCTCTTATTAGACCTAGGTTCCCCTCTTGAATGAGATCAAGAAGAGGCAAGTCATTCCATTTGTACTTGCTTGCAATATTGACAACTAAACGCAAATTCGCCTCTATGAATTTCAGCTTAGCTTTTTCATTGCCTTGTTTGACTTGGCTTGCCAAAATTGTTTCATCCTCTTTAGAAAGAAGCGGTACTTTTCCTATGTTGTCTAAATAAAATTGTAGAGAATCCTTCATCGAACTTTCTTTCCGTAATTGTCGGACATGGGTGTCTTTATTATTTTCATACATTGCAATTGATTCATTAAAATATTCTTTATTCATATGGTCCCTTTACTCTCATAATGTTACTCATTGCAGATGTTCATTTAGATACATCAAAACCAAAAAAATTCAATTATTATAGCGCATGTTTTAAGAACTAATCGTTGTTTTACTTGAACTACAAGCACGAAATCAAGAAGTTACAAGAATTTTTAACAAATAGCATCTTTTGTCCCACACAGAACTTAATCATTATTCAATATGGCCCTATCATCCCTAGCATCCAATAATAGATCGTGTTTGTCCTGTACTGAATCTTTCTCATTATCACCTGTAGAAGCGTGCTCCCATTTTCGAATTTCATCTTCTAATGTTTTTGCTTCATCAGGATGATCCATAAAATATTTCTTTGCTGAATCTCTCCCTTGTCCAAGTCTCAATTCTCCTTGAAAAAACCAAGAACCAGATTTCTGAATCAATCCACGTTCAATTCCTATATCGATAAGTTCTCCCATCTTTGAGATACCCTCACCATACATGATGTCAAACTCAGTCATCCGAAATGGTGGAGCTAACTTGTTTTTCACAACTTTGACACGTACATGATTCCCTACAATTTCAGATCCATTTTTTATGGATTCTATTCGACAAATATCAAGGCGTATAGAGGAAAAAAATTTTAATGCTCGCCCTCCTGAAGTTACTTCCGGACTACCAAACATGACACCAATTTTTTCCTGACAAAATGTTAGCACAAGCTGCCCTGCAGGAGAATAAAGGGTAAAAAGTAGATAGAAAAAAATGTTTCATTCACCCACTATAAGTGAAAATGATGAGCGACTCGAAGATAAAACTAACGAATTGGATCTCAGCAACCGGACGGAAACCTTCACGATAACATTCTTGCCCAGGTAGTGAGTAGCCCCTACAATGATAAAGTACTCCTACCTCCAATTACTCTTTAGGTATCCTTCAATCTCACCGGACATACCGATGTTACGATCGATCGACATTGCCCCTTTTTCATGTCTCAGCCATTTGGTCCACACTTTCATCCAATACATCGAAGTTATCGAGTGTTGCTTTCAGCATTTCTTCTCGCAGATCTTTGAAAAAGTTATTAAACATGCCTAGTTGGGACTCGTAAGAGTCTAGCAGGTGCTGTTGAAAAACTGTGATGCTTAAGGAAAAAAGACATATTCATTGAAATGAACCGACAGAAATACCATCAACTGACAATAGTTCACTAGAAAAAAATTTAGCAGGTTCAGCACCCCTCTTCCAGTGCAGAACCTGCTAAAATTTAATTGCGTTTAATGTAATCATCCATAGATCAGTGAGTTCTAACATAAATCCCCAAGCACCCATCGGTTCTTTACTACTATTGGTATATAACACCTTATAAAATATTTTTCCATCTAATGCACTTATTCATCATCAGATTAGATTTTATAAGCCTTCATCGCTTTGAACAATTCCTTGAACGTTGGGCGTTTACCATACATCAGCACACCCGTACGATAGATTTTCGCTGCGAGCCAACCGAAGATCATAATCGAAACTAAGAGAATCGCAAGTGACGTCCAGATCTGCCAGGTTGGTGCAACGCCTGCCCCAATCCGTACCAGAATCGCCGTTGGGGAAGTGAACGGAATGAAGCTCGCCACTTTCAACAACAGGATGTTCGGTGTAGCAATACTGAAGATGGCGATATAGAAGGAAACCAGGGACAACATCGTAATCGGCAACACGGCCTGACCCAGTTCTTCTGTCCGACTCACCATCGAGCCAATAGCGGCGAACATAACCGCATACAGGAAGTAGCCCAGAATGTAGAAGATAAGTCCATATACTATGACTGCGACGTTCACATCACTCAGATTCATATTGAAATCGCTCAATACATCGCGGTTATGGGGTAACAGCATATTGCCGGCAACTACGGCACCGAAAATACCGATTTGCAGCAAACCTACCAAGAAAATACCGATAATTTTACCAAACATCTGGCTCAGCGGAGATACACTCGTAATCAGAATTTCCATAATTCGCGAGCTCTTCTCAGCCGTAATTTCGGAGGCAATCATATTACCAGTCATCATCGTTGAAGTGAACAACAGGATAATCAACAGGTAAACAACAATATAGTTGATGCCACTCATGCCACCTTCCGACTCGGCAGCAGCTCCACTCTGATCAGAATCAAGGCTTTGCTCTGTCAGTTTCACTGGCGTACTAATGAGCTGTTTTTGCTCTGCTGTAAGTGTATCCTTCACGACCACATCCAGCCTCACAATTTGAAGTGCTGCTTCAATGGGTGCTACAACCTGCGGGGAGATATCTTCGCTGGAGTACAGGACAGGCTGCGGGAAGTCTTGCCCCGCAACAGGTTCAAACTTCAGGTAGCCATCCAGAACCCCAGACTCCACATCGGCTTTGAGTGCCGCTTCATCTTTACTCGCATCGTTAACGAAGTGATATGTCTCGTTGCCTTGTGCGGATGAGTAGGTCTCCAGCTTCTCAGCTACCTCCGTTTGCCCTGTGCTCAGCAGACCGATATTCACAGAACCACTTCCGCCCGCACCTCCGCCAATGGGACCACCATTAAATAAGGTAATGAAATATGGAATATTGAGTCCAATCGTAATTAAAAGTGCAAGTACAATGGTCGTCACCATGAAAGACTTTGTTTTCACTTTGTTTTTGAACGTAAATCCGGTAATCGTCCCCATTTTATTCATTCGACTCACCTACCTCACGAATAAAGATTTGGTTAAGCGTTGGTTCCTTGATTTCAAAATGTTCCACTGTCGTCTGAGCCATGGCAGCTTTCAGAATTTCCTGAGCTGCCTCCATCTGACCAATATGGATCAGGTATCCTCGCTCATTTTTCTCTACCTTGTTCACACCCGGCAACTGTTCCAGACCACTCACATTGCCCGTTGTGCTCAGGAACACCTGCTCACGTGGATAACGACTCTTGATCTCCTTGATCTCTCCCTGCACCACGGTATTGGAACGATGCAATATGGTTATCTGACGGCATAATTCCTCGACGTGCTCCATACGGTGTGTGGAGAACAGAATGGCCGTGCCCTCATCACGCAATTCTTTGACCGTGGACTTAAGCAATTCCACATTCACCGGATCAAGTCCGCTGAAGGCTTCGTCCAGAATCAGAATTTGCGGTCTGTGCACCACTGCGGCAATAAAGCCCATTTTCTGTTGATTTCCTTTGGATAGTTCCTCAATCTTCTTGTCGTAATACTCTGGCACTTCGAATCGGTCCAACCAATACTTCAGGCTCTGGTCCGCGTCCTTTCCATTCATGCCGCGCAGCCGGGCCAGGTAGTTGATCTGTTCACTGACTTTCACCTTTGGATACAGACCGCGCTCTTCCGGAAGATAGCCCATAATCTGCTGCAGTTCCGTGCTGTAGGGTTTTCCATTATACTGGATATTTCCCCCGTCAGGATGGATCAGCCCAAGTACCATACGCATCGTTGTCGTTTTGCCTGCGCCGTTGGCTCCGAGCAGTCCGTAAATCTCCCCTTCTTTTACATTAAGCGTTACCCCGTTAACTGCTGTTTTGTCTGCATATTGCTTGACTACCTGCTTCAATTCCAATCGGTTCATCATGTATCGTCTCCCTTCGGTTATCTCCACTGTGCTGGTGCATACCCGGCAATCCAGAATGCCAGCACTTCATCCAGCTCCAGATTTCGGACTTTCATGACTCGTATCCCTGCAAGCTCCAACCGTTCCTGTGCTTCACTCACCCGGGTTGTAATTACCCGCATCAGACCGTTCTCTTCCTGAACCGATTCAACGACACCAGGAATGCTCTCGGGTCGCAGTTCGCCTTCATACCAGATTTCCCTCCATTGATCGAGTACGACATCTTTCTCCGCCATACCCAGAGACTGTCCGCGATGCATCAGCACAATGTAGTCCGCAAGTCGCTTCACTTCGTCGGCAATATGCGTGGCAACCAGAATCGTGGTGTCCCCTTCCGCCATAAATTTTCGGAATTGCTCGATCATGATCTTCCAGGAAAAAGGGTCCAGTCCTGATGAAGGTTCATCCAAAAGCAGAAGTTTAGGCCGAGCTGCCAGAGCCGCTGCAATCTCGTATTTGCGGCGTTCCCCTTTGGACATTTTGATCAGTTTCACATCATAAGGTACGTCCATTTCATCCATCAGTTGATTGAAAAGACTCATGTCCCACCTTGGATACCAATACGATCGAAACTTCGCCGCATCAAGGGCCGTAATATGGTTTTCTTCCAGTCCCCCGTTATCTGCGACAAAACCGATCTGCTGCCTAAGCTCTATGGGAAGCCCTTCCCGGTAACTATTTCCAAACCACATAATCTGTCCGGCATCCGGCAGTACCACTTGTTGCAGCATGTTTAGCAGCGTGCTTTTGCCTGAACCGTTATGTCCCAAAATGGCAATCACATAACCCTCCGGGATGGTCAGGTCAATGGGCCCGATGATTCTTCGTTTTCGCATTTTGGATACACCGTTCAACTGAACCGCTATCGATTCCATGTGTGGATCACTCCTTTACTTCGAATCAAAGATGGTCTGGAGAGCTTCACGGAACAGAATTGCCATTTCCTCTTGGCTGCATCCTACCGCTTTGCCCGATTGTACCGCAGCCTGCAAGGCTTCTCTGGCCGCAGTTAATTTATAATTTTCCCGATCCCCAGCTTCAACCTCGGCAACAAATGTGCCCGTCCCCTGCTTTGTGCGAAGCAGACCCTCATTCTCCAGATCCTGATAGACCCGGCGAACCGTGATGACACTGCAATTCAAAGATCCGGCGAATTCACGAATGGACGGCAAATGTGTCCCCTCCCCCAATTGACCTGTAATAATTAACGATCTTAACTGGTTTTCAATTTGGTGATATAAAGGTTCAGCACTGTTTTCATTAATTTGAATCGGTATATTCACGTCTTGCACCTCGCCCTCCGGTACACTTCAGTCTGTTCCATGACAGTGCCGGTTTCCTCTACTCGTTCTATTCGGTTATATTTCATATCATGAACTAACTCAAATCCCGCTTCGCCAGCTTCTTCATCGTTAACCGACTGAACAGCCATAACCCTGTTAACCCCGCCAGCAGGGTAGCCCACATGATCGGGGAGAGCATCCCCCATGCTCTGCTCGTATCCAACAAAAGCTGAAATCCATTGCCGCCTGCCATTCGAATCAGAATGGAGATGATGATCACGACCGGGACAAACAGCAGATTGAGAAGCAAATATTTCTTGCCGCTGTGTAAAAATTCGCCGTAGATATATAAGCCTGTAACCAATATTCCGTAGCCCGTACAAGTCAAGGCAAAAGCCAGATATTGATCCCATCGGAATCCTTCTGTACGGAGCCCAACGACATATAATAAGCCGTAGAAAAAAATACCATTGTATACAAAGGCTATCAACGATTGCTGAATACGTGACCACATCACCGTTGGTTCCGGGATCGGAATCCTGCGGTAATAGGTTAACATCTGTGTATAGGAATCTTCCTGGATATATCGGAAGGATCGTCTACTGAACATGAACCCCTGGAACGGGCACATGAGCATAAAGTAGGCGTCTCCAAATGGACTAAAAAAATCCTCCTGCCGTTGTCCCAGTAACATCACACCGCCCATGCCGCCAGCGTAAACCATAAAGACCGCAGTCCATAGCCATTGGAGTTTATCCTTATTTAATTCGTAACGAGTCAGCCACCACGCCTGATTCCATGCGTTCATATCGCTTGCCTGCCTTTCCATCTTGACTATGTTCACTGTATCTACTGTATATATCAATATACACAGTATACAGACCTCTTTCTTATTCCGTCAACCCCTTATTTTCCTGAATCAGGTAGAGGGTATGGGATTCATGTGAGAGTTACGTTAAAATAAAACTTGATAAGCGTACAGAAAGGAATGATCCAAACATGGATTCGCTAATAGAGATTGGGTTTGTGTTCCTTTTTCTGATTGTGGTTATCTGGCTGATTGTTCGTGACGAACCCAAACGACATGCTGCTCAAAAAGGCAGACATCGTGTGCGGCGTAACAATGGCTACACCGACTCATCTCCGGCATACCCCGTCATTACTAATGATGACTCCCATACTCATCATTCCAGACACACTCACGATCACAAGCATCATGATGGTGATTCTTTTTCGGGATCTAATCACCATCACAGCAGCGATACCGGAAGCAGTAGCGACAGTGGTGGAGATAGCGGAGGTGGTGACGGCGGGGGCGGGGGAGATTAAGATAACTCCTCCAACCAAAAAAGAGCTGTGTCCGATATTGTGCGAACACAATTCGGAACAGCTCTTTCCTGTTTCCCGGCACCTGAATACAAAAGAGGTTTAATTCTTAAACGAGGTTATAGCCACTTGGCAGACTGCGATTACGGCGAATCGCGCGAATCTCAGCCAGTGTCAAACGCTGATTGGTGGAGATCAGGGATTCCACATCATTGCCACGGATCAGATCATCCAAATCTCTCAAGTTAGTGTTGCCGCGGAAGACACGGAATCCACCTTGAAAGTTAGGACGTGTAAACACAACCAACGTTGCATTCGACCTTGTCGAGAAGAAACGCAGGCTTTCTACTCCACCCAGAATGTTGTCCAGATTACGAAGACCCGTGTTGCCACGGTAAATCCGGCTTCTTCCAAAGTAGTTCTCTTCTGAATAGACCGTGAGACGTGGATACGTTTGACTAACATGGACTGTTTTTTTCATTTGTTATTCCCCCCTCTCGATCTCATTCTATGAATGAAAGCGAGAGGAAGCTTGGACGCATAAACGGATCAATTCATCCATTTTCATATTTTCAAAGTGTTATATTCATTGACCTACACCCCAAGGATGACTTCCCATACCGGACGTGTATGCCCACCGGGATACAACAAGTACAACAAAACATATACAATGACGCCAGTAATGGCGCTGCTAAACCAGATCATGGATGTGAATCGTCCCCAGCGGCGATGTGTCTTGAATTTCTTTTTGAAACCAAGCACCAGTGTGGAAATACCAAAGACCGCTGCCACGGTAGCGAGGATAATATGAAAGATCAAAAATATCCGATAGAAGATCTCCATCTCCGGGTCCCCACCCCAAGCTGTATTGCCAACAAAGATGGTACGAGACGTGTAAATGACAAAGAACAGCAGCGCAGCAACGGCCCCTGCAACCATCGCGGTTTGGTGCGCCTCCCGTTTGCCACGAATAATCAGCACCCAGCCGATCCCAACCAGCACCGCACTAATCACAATGAAAGAAGTACTGATCGTGGGTAGCCAAAAATACATATCCATCGTGTGTTTCCCCCTCTTGTCCAAACAAGACTTGTGTTATTTCGCTGCAGGATTAAGCGGTCCTTCCGTATTCTCTACAGGATATGAATCATCGTCATCTTCCCGTTTTTCCTTGCGGTACCATTGGAAAAAGACATAAGCCAGCATGGAAACGAAAATGCCTTCCTGTATGAATTTCATCAAAATACCGCCCACCTGCTGATCCTCCTTGGCAGAGGACAGGAAGTTGAAGAACGCCGGTCCGCCGAATGATCGCAGCAATGCCGTGGAATCCCCCGATACACAATACCGCATCGCCTCGGCCCATACGGCAGGATTGCTGTAGGTCTCATACAAAGGTTCGGAAGCAAAAATAATTAGCCCACAAGCTGGTGTCAGAAGCACCATGTTCAGAAAAATAAATCCAATCTTGGACAAGCCCGATGCCTGTCTGCCTTCCGGCAAAGGATTAAGCAATGTCCACCACATGAGCATGGAAGTGATAAAGAGTACAAAGTAATACAAGCGGTGAACCGTAAAATTCAGCATGACATAATCATGTACTATCGGCAGATGATATAACGAAAACAATCCGTTAAATATTACAGCCGCCACGATGGGATGAGCCAGAAAGGATAGCTGCCTTGTCGGAAGCCACTGAACTATTTTCCGCCATACCCAAAGCGGTAAACCCTTCATTAATAAAGGAGGTGCGACAAGGTAAGACAGAGCCATACTCACCATATGGAAGCTGAACATCACATGACCGAGCAGATTAAATGGCCCCGCTTGAGCCAGATACAACACAATAAGTCCTGTAATAAACATGATTTTTTGCGTAGCCGTTGTCTGATCGGCCTCCTTGATCCGCTCACTGAAGGGACCAACGAGCACTAGATAAGCTGCGGCAATGAGCAGAAATAATGCCAGAATAAGGGGACTCCATAAATCGTTAAAACTAAAATATTGCAACCCGAGCATACGGGAAACCTCCCCGTGACCTGATTTGGTTGTTGCCTGAATCCATTGATGGATTGATTCGCCAAAAAGGGGAAAAGACGGCGACACTGCGCCGCCGCCATCTCTTTTACCACCAAACCCAATAGAGTGCCATAATGATGCATGTGAAAGCTACGAAAAATCCAAAGGCCATGAACAGGATAGGCATCAAATGTCCTTTATCCTTCAAGTGCATCCAATAGCCAAGTTGCACAAACACCTGAAGGATTGCCATAACCACCAATATAATAATGGTAAAGGTCGTATTAACTCCTCCCGCGGCGGCAGCCGCGAACGCAATGAGCGTCAGGATGATCGAGAAAATGAAAACAACAACGTGTTTCTGTGGCCCCTCCACCCGGTGACGACGCTTCACAGGCTGCTGATCACTCTTATCCTGTACCGACATGTGTTACCCCACCTTTCCGAGCAGGTACACGACCGTAAAGATAAACACCCAGACCACGTCAATAAAGTGCCAGTACATTGCGGAGACGTAAACTTTAGGTGCAGTTACGACCGTTAAGCCTTTTCTGAACAGTTGCCCGATAATAAGCCCGATCCACATAATACCGAATGCAACGTGAGCTCCGTGGAACCCAACCAACGTATAGAACGCTGAACTGAATGCACTTGTGGTCATGCCGAACTCTTTATGTTTCACATATTCATAGAACTCGTAAATTTCCAGACCGAGGAATCCGAGACCCAGTACAACGGTAATGCCAAGCCAGAGAGCGAGAGCATTGCGTTTCCCCTTGTGCATAGCCTGGATGGCAAATACACTTGTCAAACTGCTGACCAGGAGAATAAAGGTTGCGGCAGCCACGAGTGGCAGATGAAACAATTCATTCGCCGTTGGTCCTTCATTCGTTTGGCCACGGAGAGCCAAAAAGGTTGCGAAGAGGGTTCCGAACAATACCGTCTCGCCGCCGAGGAACAACCAGAAGCCTACAAGCTTGTTGCGTCCTTCCAGCGTTGCTTTCTCCGGTTCATGCGGCAATTTGCCGTTTACCGGTTCGGCATGTGAAGTTGTCATGTTCTAACCCCCTTCTCATCCTGATCCTCTGGTTCAATATGCCAGCCATGATCATCGTAGAGTGAACGCAGTGCCATTGCACCAAATGTAATCAGCAGACCTATAATGACCACAATATAATTGTTGAACAACCCGTTCATAAACGCATTGTGGAAGTCATCCTTGCTGAACATGAGGCCAAGTCCGGCAATGAATATACCGACAGACATCACAAACGGCAGCGGAGTCGCGGACGGCATATGAATCGAACCTACAGGTTCGGCCGGTGTCATCTCCGTATGTCCTGCCATCTTTTCCTTCCAGTACGCATCAATACCACGAACCAGCGGAGTCTGTTTGAAGTTGTATTCTGGCGGCGGAGATGGAATCGACCATTCTAGTGTACGGCCATCTTCCCATGGATCATTCGGCGCATCTGCTGGTTTTCTCGTTGTGATCGCGATGTTCACGAGGAACAAGATCACCCCAACACCCATCAGGAACGCACCGACGGAACTGACCAGGTTAAGCAGGTCGAAATCCTGATTCGGCAAGTATGTAACGATCCGGCGCTGCATCCCCATCAGACCGAGGAAATGCTGTACAAAGAACGTTAGTTGGAAGCCGATCATGAACGTCCAGAATGTCCATTTTCCGAGCGTTTCGCTCAGCACGCGACCGAACATCTTCGGCCACCAGTAATGAAGGCCTGAGAACAAGCCAAGTACCAATCCACCAACGATGACGTAATGGAAGTGAGCTACAACAAAGTAGGTATCATGGAACTGGAAATCCGCAGGTGCAGAGGCCAGCATGACACCTGTAACCCCACCCATAACGAAGGTTGGTACGAATCCAACAGCAAACAGGTTTGCTGCCGTAAAACGAATCTGACCGCCCCACATCGTAAAGAGCCAGTTAAATATTTTGATCCCCGTTGGTACAGCAATCAGCATGGTTGAGATCGAGAACAATGCATTGGCAACTGTCCCCAGTCCTGTTGTAAACATGTGATGCGCCCACACCATGAATCCCAGGAAGGCAATCAGGATGGTGGCAAACACCATAGAGCTGTAACCGAACAATCTTTTACGTGCAAAGGTTGGAATGACCTCAGAAATAATACCAAATGCCGGCAAAATGAGGATATACACCTCCGGGTGCCCGAAAATCCAGAAGATATGCTGCCAGAGTACCGGGTTACCGCCACCTGCAACATCGAAGAAATTCGCTCCCAGTATACGGTCAAACGTTAACAATACAAGTCCTACCGTGATGGCAGGGAATGCAAACAGGATGATGGCTGATGTAATAAATGTAGTCCAGGTGAACATCGGCATCCGCATATAGGACATTCCCGGTGCACGCATCGTTATGATGGTGGCGAGGAAGTTAATGCCCCCGATTAGTGTACCCAGACCTGCAATCTGTAGACCGATCGTGTAGAAATCCACACCGTGCGTTCCGCTGTACTCGCTGCCCGAAAGTGGCGTATACGCAGTCCAGCCGGCATCTGGTGCCCCTCCCATCAACCAGCTCAGGTTCAAAAGCAGTCCGCCAAACAGGAATGTCCAGAAACCCAGAGCGTTAACAAAAGGGAAAGCAACATCCCGCGCCCCAATCTGCAAAGGCACAACGGCATTCATAACGGCAAAAATAATAGGCATGACACCAAGGAAAATCATCGTTGTTCCGTGCATCGTAATCAATTCGTTGAAGACCTGCGCCGACACAAAATCATTCATCGGTTTCATCAATTGAATCCGAATCAAAATGGCTTCAATGCCGCCGATTCCAAAGAAAAATCCACCCGCAATTAAGTACAGCACGGCGATTTTTTTGTGATCGACGGTGGTAATCCAATCCATTAAGCCCCTATACCGCTTGACGCTATGAGCATGAGCCAAGGTTGTGTACCCCCTTCTTCGTCCTTGCTGTTCTATTCATAGTCCAATTTGTAGTTGGCCAGATATTCGGCAATTCCGTCGATTTCTTCATCTGTGAGTCCAAGGTCTTTCGGATTAGGCATCGTATTACCCGGCTTCACGGATTGTGGATCATGGAGCCATTCTTTCATGTTGTCCAGTACCGGATTACCGTCTTCCTGGCCTTCGCCCTGATTCAGAAGAATGCCTGCCACGGATTGCTTCCCGCCGATACCTGTCAGGTTAGGTGCAACTGGCCCGCCCTGGTCCCCAACTGCATGGCAAGAAAGGCAGTTCGTTTTGAACTTTTCAGCCAATTGGGTATCTTCCGGAAGTACCGCTGGAGCTTTCATTTCGTTGACCCATTTGTCAAAGGATTCCTGGCTGACCGCTTTGACCTTGAATTCCATGAAGGCATGCGATCTGCCGCATAATTCAGCACACTTCCCTCGGTAAACGCCTTCATTTGGCGCCGAGAAGCTAAATTTGTTAAGTGTTCCATCCGGGTTTGTGTCCATTTTACCCGCAAGAGACGGCACCCAGAAGGAGTGAAGCACGTCAGCGGTTTTCAATTCGAATGCGATTTTCTTTCCGGTCGGGATGATGAGGTCTTGAGCGGTGGTTACGTCATATTGAGGATAAGTGAATTCCCACCAGTACTGATGCGAGGTGACTTTGACCTGAATTGCATTTTTGTCCTTGGACAGATCTTCGCCTTGGGCAAAAATCGTTTTTACCGTTGGTACTGCCAGAACGATAACGAGCAGCAACGGAATGGCTGTCCATATTACTTCCAGCTTGAAATTGCCTTCAACCTGTTCGGGCATTTTATTCTGCCCGGCTCGTCTGCGAAACCGGATCAACACATAGGCGGCAATTGCAAATACAATGATGAGCACCACGATCATAATCGTAATGGACAGCTTCATCAGATCATATTGGCCTTGTGCCACAGGACCCTGAGGTTTCATTACCGACAAGTCTTCCCGCCCGCATGCGGATAGCAGCAAAGAGAACACCGCTAGCAAGGGGAGAATTCGCTTTGCAACCTGCCACTGTTTCATCATTGATCTACCCCACTTTTTACATTTTCGTAGATTACCGGTGTCGTCTGGAACAAACTTAACTCAGTCCGTTTCAATACAATACACGTAATCCTGTCCGTCATACAGAACGCTTACAAAAATAACGCTTCCAGTACTCCCGTCATTTCCTGCTCAGGGCATGTCTGCGCATTCTTCCAATTCATTCTATATGGTTCAATCACTTATTAAATATAAGTTGAGGGTATGATTTTGTCAATCTTTGGACACATGTTCACAAATTGTTCACTATATGTAAAAAACCGCACCACAACTTGTTTTGTAAACGATTTCAGTTAAAAATATTACTCTCTACATTTGAAAATTTTTGCCAAATTTCGGTGATGAAATTGATTTTTTTGCCGATTTTTCTCACATTGGAAACATGCAGTATTATGCAAAAAGGAACAGCCTGCATCAGGTTGTCTCTCTTACAGCTCGTGGAAGGAGCAATCGAGCTCCATACCGCCTCATTCAGGATTAGACGGCACGGAGTTTATTAAACAACTTTAGATCCCGAATTCCGGATATCATATACGCTTTCACTAGCAGCTTGTGATAGATTGAGTGTTCAAGTCCCGTCAGTCAGTATAACAGGGCCATCCCCAGTGATAGCTACCGTATGCTCATACTGGACGCCCCAGCTTCCGTCAACCGTTCTCACCGTCCATCCGTCTTCGTCCCATACAACCGCCCCCGAGCTGCCTTTCGTAAATATGGGCTCTATCGTTATAACCATGCCCTCTGTCAGCATCATACCCGTCCTGCGCTTCCCATAAGGGAGTACATTCGGTGGTTCATGAATATATCGACCGATCCCATGACCAATGAGTGGCTTCACAATCCCGTAACGATACAGCCTGGCTGTCCGTTCAATCGCGTTCCCGATATCCCCCAGCGTATTTCCTGGCACTGCCTGTGCTATCGCCTTATGAAGGGCCCTTTCCGTTCGATTCATTAGTTTGCGTATGGATCTGCGTTGTTCACCGATCCCGTACGTCCATGCAGAATCGGCAAGCCAGCCATCTTTGTTCACCACCATATCAATGGTTACCACATCCCCTTCGGCCAGCTTCCTGTCATCCGGGAAGCCGTGACAAACCACTTCATTCACTGAGGCGCATATGGCATAAGGATAGCCTTTATATCCCTTTTGCTCCGGTATAGCTCCTCTTTCAGCCAGGAAAGCCTCCACCCGCTCGTCAATATCTCCTGTCGTTACACCGGGAGTGAGCCACTTTTCAATATGCTCATGGCAGCTTCGCAGGATTCGTCCTGCTTCCCGCATATAGCCAATCTCTTCTTTTGTTTTCAAAATAGGGTCCACAAGCATTCATCCTTCCTGCCATATGTCTACTTCCATGTATATGCAGCAGGAACGGAACAAAACCCCCATCATTTTCCACACAAAAAAAACCGTCTGCCGGAGCATGATGCCCGGGAGACGGTTCTATTCATATCGGAACAGTATAATCAGAGTTGTGTGTGTTTCAGGACACGGAAGAATCCATCTTGACAAGCTCATGCTCAACCACAGAAGTCAATTCTTCCTCGTATCCACCCGTAATCCGGTATTTTCTCACGTACTCCTTCACGAATTTTTTTGGATCTTTAGGACGGAAAATCCGAGTCATTTCCCTCAAACTTTCTTTGACCTCATTGTGACCTTTCGTTGCCATAGTAATTCCCTCCCAAAACGTTGAAAGTGAATGCTCCGTTTAGAGAATGCCGAATAAGTCTTAAATGCCATCCATGAAGTTGTGTGCGCGGCTCAAAGCAAGCTTTAGGTCGGGAACCTTGCTTAAGCAAGTACCTGACACTATAAATACCCGATATGATTCGGTATGAATCATAATCTTATTGTAGCATATTCGGAACTATGTTACGACTTGACGATTTTACCTAATATTTATAACGGTTTTTATGCCCAAAAAGTTTAATTCCGAATCATAGTCATGAATATGACCATTCTATACGGATTAATCTGTCCAGCATAACACTCAACTATTCGGGGGATATTATCACGGACTACCTATACAGTTAAATTACTGCTATCCAAAGGAGGCCGTTTCATGGACCGCAAAGAACAGGATATGCTGCCCCTTTCGCATGAAAAGGTGGAAGTGGACGGAGTGTACATTAACGAGGCTGGACGCGAGGAGCATCTGCACCGGGGGCAACATTTCCCGGCTGACCCCGTGCTTGGCAAGTCGGAATGGAAACTTACCGAATTTGCATTCGATAACCACCATGAAGGGCGTACCGATGAACGTTTGGTGCCCAAAGAGAATGATACGGACAAAAACGGCAAGATCACCAGCCCGCGCAGACAATTCCAGGGCGGATAACTGTTCTGTTGGTTAAAGTAAGGATGAACCACAAAAAATCAGGGGCAGAACACGCCGTCATTGGCTTCTACTGCCCCTGATTTTATTTTATTATTTTAATCGAAATTCATTGGTTAGTTTCCCCTCAGATCACTCAGCAGAATTTTCTGGGAACGCTGTTCCAATTGTCGAAACTCCTCGTTAATTCTTCGCTCTTTAGCAGCATCCGGCCGATACGCAGGAATCATCGCCCAATGCTCACGTATCAATTCTATGCGATTCTTCATTGGAGGATGATAGCTACGGTTCGGAGTATCATTCAGTTCCTGCAGCCGCTGAATCCGAAGAAATTCTTGAGTTGGAACGGCAGAAATCCGTTTTCTGAACTCCTCATACAGCTCCTTGTTATATTGATATTCCGCAACCTGTTCAGCCGTATGTGCAAAAAGGCCTTCCAGCTCGGACTTCAAAAATAGAGATAACACTGCCTCACTGCCAGCTGTCTCAGATGCTTCATGATCTGCGATGTAGAATACTCGCTGCATCTCATTCCGCATGCTTCTGATTAACAATGCATAGACACCGCCTATAACAGCAAATAACAATGAGCGTAGTATTATGAGTGGAAATACCACCCAATATAACAGACCGCTATCTTGTGGATCAACGGTGTCAATCCATGAATTCAGTACATGCCCGGCTCGCTCGACCAGTGAGCTGTTGGAAATGTTCGGATGTGCAAATTGACTCATTTGGTGACTGATTGCGGCTATCTTCTCCTGTAACGTTAGGGCAGCAAAAAAGGGAATGCCCAGGACAAGTGCTCTCTTTTTTCTTTTGAGATGCAGGTTGTATGCGTTATATTCTTCGCTAATGATGACCATATCCACAGGTGGAACATTCAAGCGCTCACCAATCTCATCAATCATTCCATACAACTCTGGATATTCGTCTCTGGAGATCACCCTGCCCGGAAGTCGTTTCCGGTATGGCAATATAATTGTGATCCAGAGGAACAGCAACGCAATACCAAATATACCTAGCCATGTTGAATTGGTTGAAAAGAAAAATATGGCTACTCCCAAAATGGATAACGTTGACAGATGCACGGTTAGAGCAACCAAATAGGTGTAAAACCTCTGTTTAGTGAAGGGAAGGTCCCGATTGACACTATACATAAACTCCGCTAACAATCGGTCTGATGATCGTTCATCATCATTCCCGTTTAACCCTCCATCTGTTCCTTGTCCTCTTTCATCCTCATAAACATTCCAATTACACTTCCTACACCAGGTGCTGTACCCTGGATTCACTTCCATCTGGTGTGCACATTCCGGACAAATCTCTTGCTCTGTGTAATACAAAATTTCTT
The DNA here is from genome assembly GCF_014844075.1 of Paenibacillus sp. JNUCC-31. NCBI lineage: Bacteria > Bacillati > Bacillota > Bacilli > Caryophanales > Paenibacillaceae > Paenibacillus > Paenibacillus sp. JNUCC31. The sequence continues at coordinate 4,076,732 of NZ_CP062165.1, read as the reverse complement.
CCACTCCTCAACTACACTATGTAATGTCGAATTCCTGATAGTTCGCTGTCCCCTCCCTTTCATCTAACTTTAATTTATTATTTATATATCAATCGGAATTTTATGGGAAATTTTGAATATGCAGAAAGTCTCAAATTGGATGTGTATATACGCATTTCTATTTTTAAATATGTTCTTATCCCCAAAGTTTTCAACAAAAAAAAAACAGATCGATCCCATTGGCCATTTGGCCAGGATCGATCTGATGTATTTACGCCTTTAAGCTACTTAGTTGATTTTTTGGAACATTCACTTCCCTACAGACAACTATTCTTCCGATCCCATTGATACACCGCCTCAACGCCATGGGCCATCAGCTTGCTGATCAGCGAATCTCGGCCTTTCTCAAAAAAGTGTATGATCTCCTCCCGGTACAAGGGCAGCAATGTATGGAAATAGATCGGCCATTCGCCCTCCATCTCCTTACCTTCATCCCGGTACGGCATGTTCAACGCTTCTGGGCATTGAGGTAACGGCGGGACAATCATAACTCCACAATAGGAAGTACTTTCGTCATATGGCAGGATTTGTGTATGTGCAGGTACTCCTGTCTCACTAAACATCTCCCGATACGTGTCCGCCAAATCCTCTTCACTTTGGTTGGGAAAGACAAGCCACTGCCCTATAAAATATCCACGCTCCATGATCTCTTTCACAAAATGCCTCATCATAGGTACGACCCAGCCGAGAGGACGATTCTCCCAGTTTTCCTTCGTCAACTGTGCATTCGCTGGTAGATGCATTACAATTTCCGCATATCCGGTATCCAGTGAAGCTGGAGTCATGCCCCGGAAGTAACTGTTTCCAAATGAGACCAGCGTCTGATATGGTACGGCAGCAGTCGGTTCGGTTATATAGATTTCCGGGTCGCCTGCATCGTTCGAATCTGCGGGAATCATATGCTGAATAGGTCCATAGAATGTGCTGATATGTGCCTCCGCATCCTGACGATCCGTTACTCGAATCCGTGGATTACGTTCTACGTATGCTTCGGCTTCGCTTGACCAAGCTAGGCGGAAGCGAAATCCCTGTAACCCTGCCTCTTCGACGCGTTGTTTGAACTCATCTGAGACGTAAGTTGTACTAGATATGATTGGATGTTCAGTAATTTCATAATCATAAGAGATTGTTTTAAAAATATGTTGTCCGCTTATCTTTTCTTCAATAAACTCTAATTTAGCAAATCCTCCATATTTATCAGAGACCGATTTCTCTAAATCAATAACTTCCAAAATATTTAACACATTCAAAATGTAATGTTCTTTTTTATTATAGAGCACGGGCAGATACTCTACCTTACCATCTAATAAATCTCTCAAAACCTCTATTGCGCTAACTTCCATAACCATAACTGATAATCGACTTGCAATACTGTAGAGTTGAGTCTCATCGCCGTCGTACTTTAGCCCCAGCTCGGATAAACTCCACTTGTCAATCAGTTGAGTACCTTTACTAACTCTATGAAGCATCTCTTCATTTTTGATAAAATCAAGAATTTTTGTATCCACCGCTTCTGACATACTCCAAATTTTCATAAGAACTCTCCCTAATCCTGATATAAGATCTCCAGTTTTCCAGTTAACAACCCTTCCCTTGTTTCCTCAAGAAAAGCCAGTATCTTCTCTCTTTTCACTTGCAAACTGGCATCCAGTTCATCTATTTTGTTTAATCCTTGCTTCATGTAATCAATATACTCTTGACCATGTCTGAACATGGGATTCCCTTTTTTATCTATGTTGTTAAACGGGAAATGCGTCACTTGCCCTGGCCAATCCGACATTGCTTTCTGAGGAAGAAAGACTCCGTTTGCCGAGGAATTGATGTTAATTCCATACTTCTCGATTAGCTCTCGGAGCCCCCCTTGATTTACAGGCACGAGGTGATGCGCTTGAGAATCTGGCGGACGGGTAATACCTGCTTCTTCCAGTTCTTTTCCAAGTACTATGGAGTCCTGCCTGGATGCAGGATATTCCTTACTGAGCTCCCATCCGTTACTTTCCTTAACTTTATCAGAATAATCTTCTGCAAGCTTCGAAGACTGATTGCGCAATGTCATAATCCGATCTGCATCCACATTTTTCCCAGCGATGAGCAGCTTATTAATTTCTTGTAACTCACGTTGTGTTAGATGTTCCAGATCCCCACTTTTACATTCCAATTTCCCGGTCCATTGGTTGGGTGTAATGATCCCTTCATCTGCTGCTGCATTTAGTTTGGATATACTCTGTTGATTCAGATGTGGATCATCGTATTCCTGGTGATTTCTAGTCTTCGGCTTGATATTTTCGGATGGACCATCTTTGGGAACCCATGTATTTTGGGGTTTGGATGCCCCAACCTTCGGTGAAGTGGATGAAGAACCAGACTCCACATTTTGTGGCTTCCCTGTTTCTCTAGAATTCCCATGAGAAGTGCTCGGAGATCCCTTCGAACTCCCAGAATCACTGCCTTTCCCACGATTCCCACCTGGTTCCGAGAACATATGATGGTCATTCTTCACAATCACAGGCACGGTCTGGCCGTTGCTCAGCCTCACGCGCTGAACTCGCCACGGAACGCTCGCTGCTGCGCCTGCGGTCATGTTGCCCAAGGCCTGGCTGATTCGTTCTCCCAGTTCCGCGAGAGAGGAAGGCATTAATGCCGCATTGGTCTTGAGCTTGCCATCCTTCATCGCACCGCCTGAGGTTCCATCTGGCCCATCTCCATGACCATGCGGAACGCCGCCCTTGGCTCCATCTCCATCTGCATGGCCAGACTTCTTGCCACCACCCTTGAGCACTTTGACCCCATTTTTGACCAAGGATGCTCCGCCAAATATGGCCCCCGCCGTATCCACGACTCGCATCGTAGCACCAACATCGTTTAACCCTGCGTCGCGGCTCTCCTGTTCCGTCAGGGTCAGCATCGTACGATTGTCTTCGCCTTTCAGGTCCATGAACGGTTTGGCATACGCTTTTCCCGCACCGGATACATCCTGCCAGATCTCTTTCCCTGATTTCTGACCCGTGACCAGATCTCCCGTATAATCGATGACGTTATTTACGCCCGTAATCGTTCCTTGCACCGTAGCATTCCGCTCCGTTAACGATCCGACCTGTTCTCCCTTCACCCAGCTGTATAATCCTTGGGCATTGTCACCCCCGAAAATCCCTGTAAATGCAAGGTCAGCCACATCACCGACCATACTGAGCAGGGTTTTCCCCTCTTCGATTACACCATCTCGTTTACCCTTTTCACGTGCATCCCAGTTTCGTTTCAGCCGCGCTTCCTTCAGCGCGCTCTCTCCCATACTGGCCAGACTCTGGTCGAACGCAGACTGAATCATGTCAAAGGAACGATGGATCTCGGCTTCCAGTACTACATTCTCACTCTTTCCGTTGACCTCTTCCACAAGCTCCACATGATCTGTCATCGTTTACAACAAAAAACAGGTCAATTACGGTGGTATCTGACCATAATCAACCTGTTTAATGTATCGGAATAGTGTTATTTAGGTTATAAAATTAAAGCATTTGATATGCGTACAACCGAAGTGGAGAACTCTTTGTACTGGTATTACTTAGGTTAAGCTACTTGGAATCAGCCACCCGACTTATTCGGTACTGGGTAGGGAGCTGAGACTGAACAAGAGCAATAAAAGTGCAGTTAGCTCGCCATGTAACAATGTCGGCTGTCAATCTTTGTTTTAAGAGGTGTAAGTTCACTCATACAACACAGCCCATATTGAACGAAATCTTTAATATAAGTTGTCAAGAAAATCGTTGAAATTGCTTTTTAAAAAAAACATATTTCCCATTTCTTCATCCGATTCCATATCATGCATCCAAAAATAAATTTCTCCAAAGTATCTCTCACCAGTTCCAATACAAATTTCGTTTCCTCCTGGATCATTAGCAATCGATATAAATCCTTCAGGTAACTCTCCATCTAAAACCCCAAATACCTTACCCAAATTCCCCTTCATGTTACCAATTCCGTAGAATTTATTTACAACACTTTCACCCTCTTCATCAGAAATCTTAAATGTCGATTTTTCAGGGTACCCTCCATTATATTTAAGTAAGAAATCAACGTACTGTTCAGGAAGCTTAAGAACATATTCACCTTCAAATTCACGAATATCATTTATAGTTATTTTCTCGTTTTCCCGATCCATATTCGCCACAGTTATTCTCCTTTTTTGTTTTTTCCATTTACTGTTGACTGACCACCAATATGCCTAAACTCTCTATGAATATCTTCATCAACAAGGATCATTGTCTTTCCATCTTCATGGTGATGCCACGTATAACCTTCAGGTGGTTTATTACTTGCTGGCACAGATGGATCAGAATCCTTATTAAGTCCTGCTTCTACATTTGCTTTTTTAAAGTCTTCTTGAGGGTTTTTAGGCACAGTAACTTCTATTGTTACTGGTTTAACAGTAGGATGGTAATATGCTGAAAAATCTGGATACCCATTAGGATAACTGATTGATATCCCCTCTTTGTTTGTATATGTCCAAGTTCCATTCTCATCAATTGAAATGTGTCCACCTTTATCATACCACTTTTTAGGAACAGGTGAATTCATGGGCTTTGTTTCCATTATTTCTTTGGTGAAATCCGACAGTTCTAACCGTTTACCATTACCCGTCCCCTCAGTATCCCCATCTCTAACCTTACTTCCATCTTTCGATGACGGAGCATCTTTAGGTTTAGATGCATCCTTCGGCTTAACCGGCGTAACGTTTGAAGGCGTCTTAGTCGACTCTTTATGAACGGTTCCTTTCGATGGCGCACTACTCTCTCTCGAATCCACATGAGAAGTGTGCGGCGATCCCTTCGAACTCCCAGAATCACTGCCTTTTCCACGATTCCCACCTGAATCCGAGAACATATGATGGTCATTCTTCACAATCACTGGCACGGTCTGGCCGTTGCTCAGCCTCACGCGCTGAACTCGCCACGGAACGCTCGCTGCTGCGCCTGCGGTCATGTTGCCCAAAGCCTGGCTGATTCGTTCTCCCAGTTCCGCGAGAGAGGAAGGCATTAATGCCGCATTGGTCTTGAGCTTGCCATCCTTCATCGCACCGCCTGAGGTTCCATCTGGCCCATCTCCATGACCATGTGGAACGCCGCCCTTGGCTCCATCTCCATCTGCATGGCCAGACTTCTTACCACCACCCTTGAGCACCTTGACGCCATTTTTGACCAAGGATGCCCCGCCAAATATGGCCCCCGCTGTATCCACGACTCGCATCGTAGCACCAACATCGTTCCGACCAGCGTCGTGACTCTCCTGTTCCGTCAGGGTCAGCATCGTGCGATTGTCTTCGCCTTTCAGATCCATGAACGGCTTGGCATACGCTTCTCCCGCACTGGATACATCCTGCCAGATCTCTTTCCCTGATTTCTGACCCGTGACCAAGTCTCCCGTATAATCGATGACGTTATTTACGCCCGTAATCGTTCCTTGCACCGTGGCATTCCGCTCCGTTAATGACCCAACTTGTTCTCCCTTCACCCAGCTGTATAATCCCTGGGCATTGTCACCCCCGACGATCCCTGTAAATGCAAGGTCAGCCACATCACCGACCATACTGAGCAGGCTTTTCCCCTCTTCGATCACACCGTCTCGTTTACCCTTTTCACGTGCATCCCAGTTTCGTTTCAGCCGCGATTCCTTTAGCGCGCTCTCTCCCATACTGGCCAGACTCTGGTCGAACGCAGACTGAATCATGTCAAAGGACCGATGGATCTTGGCCTCCAGTGCTTCAGGTTCGCACCAGGTTCAGGCATCATGTACCATACTTGGCTGCCTTCGCGGCATACGGGATATAAACTGTAGGTAATTCACAATACTTTTCAACAAGAAAACAGACCGATCCCATTGGTCATTTGACCACGATCGATCTGTTATACGTTCACTTGCCTACAGACAACTATTTTTCCGATCCCACTGATATACTGCCTCAACACCATTGGACATCAGCTTGCTGATCAGCGAATCCCGTCCCTTTTCAAAAAAGTGTATGATCTCCTCCCGGTACAAAGGCAGCAATGTATGGAAATAGATCGGCCATTCGCCCTCCATCTCCTTACCTTCATCCCGGTACGGCATGTTTAACGCTTCTGCGCATTGAGGTAGCGGCGGGACAATCATAACTCCACAATAAGAAGTACTTTTGTCATATGGCAGGATTTGTGTATGCGCAGGTACTCCTGTCTCGCTAAACATCTCACGATATGTGTCCGCCAAATCCTCCTCACTTTGGTTAGGGAAGACAAGCCACTGCCCTATAAAATATCCACGCTGCATGATCTCTTTCACAAAGTGCCGCATCATAGGTACGACCCAACCGAACGGACGATTCTCCCAGTTCTTTTCCGTCAACTGCGCATCCACTGGTAGATGCATTACAATTTCTGAATATCCGGTATCCAGTGAAGCTGGCGTCATCCCCCGGAAGTAACTGTTCCCAAATGAAACCAGCGTTTGATATGGTACGGCAGCAGTCGGTTCAGTTATATAAATTTCCGGGTCGCCTGCATCGTTCGAATCTGCTGGAATCATATGCTGAATAGGTCCATAGAATGTGCTGATATGTGCCTCCGCATCCTGACGATCCGTTACTCGAATCCGTGGATTACGTTCCACGTATGCTTCGGGTTCGCTTGACCAAGCTAAACGGAAATAGAATCCTTTTAAACCCAATTTCTCAACGCGTTGTTTGAATTCATCCGATACGTAGGTTTCAACTGAAATAATTGGATCATTTTGGATTTGGTAATCATAAGAGAGCGTTTTGAAAATATGCTGACGAGTAACTTTATCTTCAATAAACTCTACTTTATCGAATCCTCCATACTTATCGGCAATTGAATTCCCCAAATCAATACAATCCAGAATATTTAATACATTCACCACATAATATTTATCATTGTTATAGCACACGGGTAAAAGTTCCACCTTGTCTACTAACAAATCACTTAATACATCAGCTGCATGCTCCTTCAACACCAAATCCGTTAAATGACTGGCGATACTGTAAATATCAGCAGACTCGCCTTCACTATGCATTCTCAAATCTATTTCTTCCCACAATTTTGCTAAAGAGTTCCCTTTATTAATATCACTTATAACACTTTTCTCTTCCGTAACATCAAGCAATTCATTATCGCAATCCTCTGACATCTTCCATATTCTCAAACCTATCCCCTCATTTCACTAATCTTGATATAGGATTTCCAGCTTACCGGTTAACAAACCTTCCCTTGTTTCCTCTAAAAAAGATAAAATACGCTCCTTCTTTAATTCTGGGCTTAGATTTGATTTATCTATCTTCGTTAATTTATCTCTCATATAATTAATATACTCCTGACCATGCCTGAACATAGGATTCCCTTTTTTATCTATGTTGTTAAACGGGAAATGCGTCACTTGCCCTGGCCAATCCGACATTGCTTTCTGAGGAAGAAAGACTCCGTTTGCCGAGGAATTGATGTTAATTCCATACTTCTCGATTAGCTCTCGGAGTCCTCCTTGATTTACAGGCACGAGGTGATGCGCTTGAGAATCCGGCGGACGGGTAATACCTGCTTCTTCCAGTTCTTTTCCAAGTACTACGGAGTCCTGCCTGGATGCAGGATATTCCTTGCTGAGCTCCCATCCGTTACTTTCCTTAACTTTATCAGAATAATCTTCTGCAAGCTTCGAAGACTGATTGCGTAACGTCATGATCCGATCCGCATCCACATTTTTTCCAGCGATGAGCAGCTTATTAATCTCTTGTAACTCACGTTGTGTTAGATGTTCCAGATCTCCACTTTTACATTCCAATTTCCCGGTCCATTGGTTGGGTGTAATGATCCCTTCATCTGCTGCTGCATTTAGTTTGGATATACTCTGTTGATTCAGATGTGGATCATCGTATTCCTGGTGATTTCTTGTCTTCGGCTTGATATTTTCGGATGGACTATCTTTGGGAACCCATGTATTTTGGGGTTTGGATGCCCCAACCTTCGGTGAAGTGGATGAAGAACCAGACTCCACTTTTTGTGGCTTCCCTGTTTCTCTAGAATTCCCATGAGAAGTGCTCGGCGATCCCTTCGAACTCCCAGAATCATTGCCTTTCCCACGATTTCCACCTGTATCCGAGAACATGTGACTGTCATTCTTCACAATCACAGGCACGGTCTGGCCGTTGCTCAGCCTCACCCGCTGAACCCGCCATGGAACACTGGCTGCTGCGCCTGCGGTCATTTTACCCATAGCCTGGTTGATTCGTTCCCCCAGTTCCGCAAGGATGAAGGCATTAATGCGGCATTGGTCTTGAGCTTGCCATCCTTCATGGCACCACCTGAGGTTCCATCTGGCCCATCTCCATGACCATGCGGAACACCGCCCTTGGCTCCATCTCCATCTGCATGGCCAGACTTCTGCCACCACCCTTGAGCACTTTGTCACCATTTTTGACCAGGGATGCTCCACCAGCTACAGCCGTTACCGTATCCACGACTCGCATCGTAGCACCAACATCGTTTTAACCCAGCGTCGTAACTCTCTTGTTCCGTCAGGGTCAGCATTGTGCGATTGTCTTCACCTTTCAGATCCATGAACGGTTTGGCATACGCTTTTCCCGCGCCTGATACATCTTGCCAGATCTCTTCCCCTGATTTTTGAACCGTGACCAAGTCTCCCGTATAATCGATGACGTTATTTACGCCCGTGATCGTTCCTTGCACCGTAGCATTCCGCTCCGTTAACGATCCGACCTGTTCTCCCTTCACCCAGCTGTATAATCCTTGGGCATTGTCACCCCCGAAAATCCCTGTAAATGCAAGGTCAGCCACATCACCGACCATACTGAGCAGGGTTTTCCCCTCTTCGATTACTCCATCTCGTTTACCCTTTTCACGTGCATCCCAGTTTCGTTTCAGCCGCGCTTCCTTCAGCGCGCTCTCTCCCATACTGGCCAGACTCTGGTCGAACGCAGACTGAATCATGTCAAAGGAACAATGAATCTCGGCTTCCAGGACTACATTCTCACTCTTGCCGTTGACCTCTTCCACAAGTTCCACATGATCTGTCATCGTCTGAATGTACAGACCTTCTGTACCCTCCAGACTAACGCTGGCTCCGCTGATGTTCAGGTCACCCATGCATTGAATCTGTACGTGGGTTGTGCTTTTCAATGTAACGCCGTTACCCGCAGCCATCGAGATATACAAGGCGCCCTCTTGGGCGTTCATGACAAGTTCGCTGTCGCCAAGAGTGAACGATTTCCCCTGCGGGTTACCGAAGGACTTTACATCCGGGTCTTGCATAACAAAAAACAGGTCAATCATGGCGATATCCGACCATAATCAGCCTGTTCAATGTATACGAATTGAAGAAATCTTTACTCTTACTGGTAATAATATCAAAGTTCAAGTAATTAATTTGAGTCATATAGGGACTACTTTTAGAGTTTACTCAGTACTTCCTTAATCCGGATAGATAAGTCTAACTTTTCATCTTCTGACAATTGCTCTCCAACTTCATTAAAATCAAAATTCTCTAACTCACTCTTTAAAATTCTGATATTTTCACTTAGAGGTATGTCATTTAATAATAACATTTCAAGTAAAGTTGTTTTAATAGTAATATTTTCACTTAAAGTATTCATGCAATCTCTTTTAAATCGTTCCAGAATATTATTAACTATCTCAACTTGACTAAGCACTTCAAGATTTTGACTGAGGAAATACTCTTTTACTTTGTCTGTAATTTCAAAATAATACCACCTTACTTCAGGACAATAATCTAATTTTTTCATATCTAATTCCTGTAAGACTTCATCTTTACGGACCAGTATATCCTTAAATTGATCATCTGTAATTTCCATTTTAAGTTTATTCAAATTAATTGAAAGTAAATCCTCTTTTGTTCTTCGTTTTGCAGTAACTAGAACTTTCGATTGCCTCAACAATAACTCTCCATACAAAACATGGATAACTGCTTTTTCCATCTCTCCTTCATTCAGTACTGTTTCATACTCACCAAATGTCCTTGCTAAAGATTCCCTATCACTCATATTATTATTTTTATAAGAATTATAATCTTCCATAAAAGACTCGAATAATTCATCATATTCCCATTTTAGATCCATACTATAATTACCACCTTTTATAAATCAGTTTTTTTAGGGGGGACTAAATCACCACTATTATGAATCACTTCAACCTCTATTTTAGGATACTTCTCTTTAAATTGAGTAATTATATTATTACAGCTTCCGCAGGTATCCTTTTCAGTAAATAACTTCACTTTTCCTGTAGCAGTAGGATCATCACCTATCTTTTCAGCTAAATCATTCAATATTTTGTATTCCGTATCTGTATCCCTTATAAAAACATCTCCCTTAATATCAGGTGCTTTTGTAGCCTTAAATACTGGTTTGTCTGGTTTGAAAGAAAAACCATTCAAATTGGGATTCCCAGATGACTGATCAACTTGACTAGAAGAATAAAATTCTTTTTGATTTAATGTAGGAATGTCTACTTCTGCATATCCAAAGTTCCCACCCTTTTTTAATACTGTATTTGATAAACGACTTTTTAGCTCACTCACTCTTTCAACAATATATGCATCAGCTACTAGATCAACTTTTCTTGTAGTTACCCAGTTAAAATCTATTAATTGTCCGGTTTTAGGATCGAGAGCATACCTGTTTTCATATGGTGTGAAACCTTGTTCTATAACACCTTTACCCGTCCCCTCAGTATTCCCATCTCTAACCTTACTTCCATCTTTCGATGACGGAGCATCTTTAGGTTTAGATGCATCCTTCGGCTTAACCGGCGTAACGTTTGAAGGCGTCTTAGTCGACTCTTTATGAACGGTTCCTTTCGATGGCGCACTACTCTCTCTCGAATCCACATGAGAAGTGTGCGGCGATCCCTTCGAACTCCCAGAATCACTGCCTTTTCCACGATTCCCACCTGCATCCGAGAACATATGATGGTCATTCTTCACAATCACCGGCACGGTCTGGCCGTTGCTCAGCCTCACCCGCTGGACTCGCCATGGAACACTGGCTGCTGCGCCTGCGGTCATGTTGCCCAAAGCCTGGCTGATTCGTTCTCCCAGCTCGGAAAGAGAGGAAGGCATTAACGCGGCATTGGTCTTGAGCTTGCCATCCTTCATCGCACCGCCTGAGGTTCCATCTGGCCCATCTCCATGACCATGCGGAACGCCGCCCTTGGCTCCATCTCCATCTGCATGACCAGACTTCTTGCCACCACCCTTGAGCACCTTGACGCCATTTTTGACTAAGGATGCCCCACCAAATATGGCCCCCGCTGTATCCACGACTCGCATCGTAGCACCAACATCGTTTAACCCTGCGTCGTGGCTCTCCTGTTCCGTCAGGGTCAGCATCGTGCGGTTGTCTTCGCCTTTCAGGTCCATGAACGGTTTGGCATACGCTTTTCCCGCACCGGATACATCCTGCCAGATCTCTTTCCCTGATTTCTGACCCGTGACCAGATCTCCCGTATAATCGATGACGTTATTTACGCCCGTAATCGTTCCTTGTACCGTAGCATTCCGCTCCGTTAACGATCCGACCTGTTCTCCCTTCACCCAGCTGTATAATCCTTGGGCATTGTCACCCCCGAAAATCCCTGTAAATGCAAGGTCAGCCACATCACCGACCATACTGAGCAGGGTTTTCCCCTCTTCGATTACACCATCTCGTTTTCCCTTTTCACGTGCATCCCAGTTTCGTTTCAGCCGCGCTTCCTTCAGCGCGCTCTCTCCCATACTGGCCAGACTCTGGTCGAACGCAGACTGAATCATGTCAAAGGAACGATGGATCTCGGCTTCCAGTACTACATTCTCACTCTTTCCGTTGACCTCTTCCACAAGCTCCACATGATCTGTCATCGTCTGAATGTACAGACCTTCTGTACCCTCCAGACTAACGCTGGCTCCGCTGATGTTCAGGTCACCCATGCATTGAATCTGTACGTGGGTTGTGCTATTCAATGTAACGCCGTTACCCGCAGCCATCGAGATATACAAGGCGCCCTCTTGGGCGTTCATGACAAGTTCGCTGTCGCCAAGGGTGAACGATTTCCCCTGCGGGTTACCGAAAGACTTTACACCCGGGTCCTGCATCACTTTGCCGCTCTTCTCCACATGTCCCGCTTCCGTTGGTTCCTGACGAACCGACTGCATCACCATGGCTTCGTCTTCTTCTGCACTTGGGAAATACAGTTTCACCTTCGCGCCGGGTTCGGGCATCATGTACCATACTTGACTGCCTTCCGCGGCATACGGGAACCAGCGTGCCTCTCCTGCCTGCTGACCCTCATCCATATCCAGATGAACCTTCACCTGGTTACGTTTCACATCAATGATTTTCCCTTCGATAGCCGCACCCGTGATCATCGTTTGAAGCTGTCTGGGCAGTGGATGCGATGCTGGCAATGCACATGTATATTTCCACTGTAGCAAGCCCCGTTCCAGCATCGCCTGGCGAGAGGTTATGTTGTAGGTATGGCCATCAGAGGATACTTCATCCCCCAATTGAAGCTCCTGCCCCAGATTGAAGGTATACGTTGTGTACTCCTCCTCGGTCACCGCATGTTTTCCCTGGGCTTCGGTATGTAAAAAACGCTCAATATTACGACTTTTCTCAAAAGGGATGGATTTCAGTTCAAATGCCCCTCTGCCTTCAGGATATCCAATCCAGAACCTGGGCTTGTGTGCAGTCACATCCGGCACCAGATCTGCTCCCAGATGTGAAGCGAGCCGTTTCAGAAAGCTCCAGTCGGTCTCCTGATACTGCATAATAAAAGCGCCCGTCTTTGTCTCATCAAAGGCAAAATCAATATAGTCTCCTTCAGGATAACCCTTCATAACACGATTAACAATGTCCAAATAACGCAGCTTATCATTCTGATAGGATTTCGTTCTCTGTAAGGCATCCAGTTCATAGGTATGTGAGATGACTACAGCCATCACATATACGATCCCTCTGGTGGCTTCGACTTTGATCTCATGGAGTTGTCCCTTGAACAGGGGTAACTCCCTTCCGGATTCATCCATCTGGATGAATCCGACTCGATCGTGACTACCAGCCTTCTGAATAATGGTCTCTTCCCATTCTTCATCGACCCATCCACTGAAGGATAACCGGGCATGGGCCCCTGCTTGCTGGATCAATTCCAGCTTATCCAGGCGTATCTTGCCATACGGCCAATGGACATGGATATCCCCATAAGTTAGAGTTGATTTTTCCAATGTCTGCACAGTGTTCCCCCTTTCTTATCCGTCTGCATCTTACAACTGTCCATCGACCTCAATCTTGATAATCCCGCCTTTTCGGCATATCAGTTCAGATCGACTGAGCAGAGCAGCCTCACCTTCCACCAGCACGTCCTCCTTGCCTTGGCTCCATTTGTTGAAGAACGTATCTGGTTCACACAATGCTCCGTCCATTTTGCAAAACCCGCATCGTCCAACGTTAGCTAGTGGAATCACGTCAGCAACGTTTAATACAGGCTGTTCCTTGATATAGATGCCGTGGGAAAGAGGCAGGTTCAGTACACCCGGATCTGACCCCTGACTACAGGAAATCTCGGCACCTCTGACCACATAGGTGAATTCACCACCGAAACCTCCTGACATCAAAGCTTTGAACAGCATGGGTAGCAGCATTCTAATTCCCTCCTATGTCAATAAATCGATTGGTTCATTTCCGTTTTCACTCATCTGGGCGCATGTGAATATCGCCCTTGTTAGAAGTCGCCATAGAGGAAGCCGCTCAACCGGAAAACGGACATTCCCTGTAACCGCTCTTCCTTTTACTGATGTAACGATCACAATATCGTAAGCCATTCCCAAGGTTGAGGGCTGAATGGATTCTCCAAAGAAGACAATCAGGCTATCTCCTTGTACCGTCTCCTCATGTAACCATTGCGCATCCTTTTTGAGCTTTCGCATCTGATCTGTGATGATACTGCCCATTCCCTCAATCTGGCTTACGTGCAATGGATGAGATGATCTAGATAGGCTTAAGCTGATACCCTTTTGCTCATCAATCCACATGACCTCATCTCGTCCATGGCTGTTTCGGCCCTCCTGCAGTTTGCCTCGGGGAACCTGGACCAGATGATCCGGTAAAGGAAGGGTTATTATCCCCTCCCAGATTTGGTGATTGTTCAACGTGATGATTTCTGCTTCGGTCTCGATCAGACCCTGGCGTACTCCGTATGTAACCTCTTCCTGCGTCATCAGCTCCCTACTTGCCGCTTCAGCTTCCTGAATGCGCTTTGCCAAACGCAAATCCCGATCCATTTTCAGCAGCATCTCATCACCATATCGGTTCATTCCAGATCCACCTTTCGCAAAACAAAGCCACTTAACCCTCTGCGAAGCATGCTCTCTGCTACATCAAAACGTACGATTACACCACTCCCTCTTACACCCTCCAATGTAAATATGCGTTGATCTTTAACCGCCTCACCCTGCAATACAAGCTGCTGTATTGAACCATTCGGATAAAACAGGCTATGGTCAGACAAAGCCAGCACAGCAGGGATATGACACGCCCAGTAGCTCAACTGTTCCCCGCTACCTTGATCGATGAAGGTGACCGATTTGAACAACATTGCTTCATCGACCATTTCCATCAGCCGCTTCATGCGGTCACTGACAAAATATGAAGGCCTACTTATCCAATCCGTTGGCTCTTCATTCAGTCTGCGTTCAATCATCAAGACGGATGAAATGGGCAACTCATCAAAACTGGTTTGTAGTGCAGGAGGCCTAAACGGATTCAATATCCGATGATCCTCGGTCAGTTCATAAAATCGCGGGATCATAACTCCTCCTCTTTCTCATGGGAGACAACCCAGCGTATCGATTCAATCTGCTCTTCACTCAAAACATGCCTATACTGTTCACGGTCATGAAGCCATATCTGTGCCTGACTCAGCCTAGCCCCCTGGAAATCAGCATGGAATAATTGCGCTCCCTTAAGATTGGCGCCTTCCAGATTGGCTCCGGCAAAACAGATTCCCTGAAGACCAAGAACACTTTCCTGGAATTCCATACTTGCTCCATCACTGACATCAGACAGGTTGGCTCCAAGCAGACTGCATTCCCGGAACATAGCATCCACCAGTAGCGCCCCTCTGAGGTCAGCTCCACTCAGGTCGCTTTGTTCCCATCTGGTCCCAATCAATACAGCACCTCTTAAGTCGCTCTTGCTCAGATCAGCAAGACTGAAATCGGAATACCTGATATCAACGTGATCAAATAGTCCCTCTGTCAAGGATAGTGACGTATAGTCTGCATAGGCACATTCCATCCCTTCTGCTAAGGTCAATTTCTTGCGAATGTTCTGAATATCCCTATACCGATAGTCCCTGACATACACAGGCTCACTCCAGTCCTTGTATTCACCTACCCTGATCTGAAACTGTTCCCCACAGTGCAGGCGTTCCATCTCTTTCAAGTTCAACATATGAGGAACAGCCAAACGTGCAATCGCAGTGACATAGGCATTGAAACGACCCGCAGACTGCAACATCATCCGTTCCGCATCAGAAGCATTAAGTACACCTCCATAACGTCTCATTTCGATATGAAGAAGCTCTTTTAACGGAGTTAACGACTGGAATGCCCACGTCGCATCATATGTATGGAGACACTCTACCTCATCCCAATACCATTGATCGGAGTACGCCTCCAATAAGCAGGTGTAACTCCCATCCAATATAGATGTTCTCAACATGGAACAATGAAGAATTGAGATTGGTTCTTTCCCGAGTTCATGTTGTGCCAACTCTGCTTTTAAACAGAGTTGCCGCATAGACTCTACGAAAGATTGGATTAACGCGTTTTGATGTTCCATAATGTACACCCGGAGGCTTGAGAGATGATCCTGAAGTACGGGTTCCAATATTTCCTGCTGCAAATGTACGATCGCTTCCGCTTTGTTCATATCTCTTCCTCTCTACCTCCTGCTAATTCATCTTGATCTCTGCTCCGTGCATCTTCAGCTCTTCTTCCAAAGTGATGGTATTGCCCTTTCCGGTTAACTCAACCTTTTCGCCTGCGATCCGAATGGTTTGTCCTGACATGACGACATCCTGACCCGCTGTAATGCTCACATTCTGATCGCTTACAATCTCGATGCCATTCTCGTCACTGACCGTGATATACATTCCACCCGCCGAGATCACGATTTTGTCTGGAGCCAGCATGATCTCTTTTCCATACTTGGTTCGGAATGTCTTGATGTCCGGATTGCCCATTCGATCTTCGGGCACCGGGGGCGGGGCTACTCGGCTGGCCGAACTTGGTGTCCCTCCGCCTCCACCCCCGCCTGAACTATTACGTTTGCTCCCACTTGGACTTCCGCCAGACTGTCCCGAAGCGCTACCCTTTCCAGCTGCTGGTGATGCGGTTGAAACCTGCCTCGGTACAGCCGGCACGTTCTCAGGATCTTGTCTTTTTACAGAGCTTATGGCGATGCCCTCTTCCTCTTTTTTGCTCGGAAAATAAATACGGATGCTGTCATTCACTTCAGGCATGCAATACCAGCCCGTATTATTCTCGGAAGCATAAATCGTTGAATAGGGGAAGAAATAGGCCGTGCTTTCATCCTGCTGCTCATCCATATCCAGCTTCGCACGAACTTTGTCCCCCTTGACTTGAAGAACCGAGGCTTGTATGGAAGCGCCAATAATGGAAGTATTGTAGCTCTTCTTATAACGAAGCCCCTCCGCAGGAAATAAGGAATAGGTATGATTTAGCAAACTATCGATGAATCGGGTCTTCGCCTCTCCTACAATCCACTTTTTGGATTTGAATTCCACCTCATTCCCCACTTCGAACCATTGCCTGCTGTCCGCTTCGTATACGATATAATCCGGATCTTTGGCACCCGGTACTTTATTTTCTTTGGCAGAACGATAGTCGGCAATTCGTTTGGTTGCTATGTAATGGGATGCTTGCAATTCTCCCTTATACTGGCCTTCGGGTAAGCCAAAATAAAACTTGGGTTTGCCTGACGCTGTATCCGGTACAACTCCAGTGTAGAAATGGGAAGCCATCCTTTTGATAAATTGCCAATCTGTTTCCTCATACTGCATCACAAAGTCTCCGATTTTACGGCCGTCTGTAGCAAAATCAATGACATCTGAACCTTCATAGGGAGAAATAATCTTGCGCACCAAATTCTTGTAGGACAGATTAGGGTTTTGGAAGGAACGCTTGTGCAACTTTACATCCAGCAAGTAGGTATGGGATACAGCGTCAACCATTAGTGTATGTACATCGTTAATGACGTTCACTTTCACATGCAGCACCACACCGGAGAAGAACACCTTCTCATGTCCATCGTCATCTGTAATTTTCACTTTAATATCGGTTTGGGATGTTGTTGCCTGGACATAGCTGTCTTTTCGGGCTTCCGGTATCACTGCCGTCATTCTCATTCGTGCATGTCCGTTCATCGTTTTATTCACTTCAAGGGTTTGAAGGCGAACGATTTCGTAAGGTGTTACCCGAACCTGACCGTATGTTGTTGCGGATATATTCATGAATAAGCCTCCTTGCATCTCAAATGAATTAATGGTTTACCCTTTATAATTGTATTTATATAATTCGGAATTTTATGGAATATTTTGAATATGTAGAAAGTCTCAAATTGGATGTGTATATACGCACTTCAATTCTCAAATGAATCCATAGTCTCACGTTGTGTTTACCTAATTGAGTATCTCCTTCTCTTTTGTCCATCTGGAACATTCCTTGATCAAACCGGTTCAGTTCTGTCCACCTCCTTCATAACCTAGTTAAAAAGGACAAAGGAGGCTGGACCGGATGTCCCCCATGAAATCATCAAGCGGTCTGGATGAGAATATTGCCGGCATGCTCTGTTATCTGTTCACTTTTGTAGGCGGAATCGTCTTTCTGGCTGTAGAGAAACGAAGCCGATTCGTTCTGTTTCATGCACTTCAATCCGCCACGGTATTTGGCCTCATTATGGTCGGTCATGTGTTGTGTGCATTTCTCCCACTGTTTGGTCCACTGCTGGCATCGCTGTTGTCCCTGCTTGGCGTAGTGGTCTGGCTTCTCATGGTAGTCACCAGTCTGCAAGGCAAATGGCTGAAGCTGCCATGGGTCGGAGACTTTGCAGAGAAACAGATGCGGCATCTGTAACAGGTGCGAATTCGATTCAAAAGTAATTCATCCCGTGAGTCAACATAATAATTAATTTTGTTTTCAATCTGAAAAACACAAAAAACACCGGGAATTCCGCTCTTCCGAGCAAGGATTTCCGGTGTTTCCCTTATGCATTCAAGATGACTATTCACAGGATAAGTGATTCAACCCCTAAATAGTTCATGTCATATTATTTTTTACTTCACATCATTTATGATTCATTCCATGAAACATATACAGTTAACATAACATACATGTTGAAGGCAATAACAACCCCGATTTCATAACATTATATGTTACGCAGACTTGCCATTTTCTCCAAGGATCACATCCGCTTGACGCTCAGCCATTTGGTCAGCCGCTGCTTGAGAACCCAGACCATTAAACAGCAAATTCATGAAAATGGCAGTAAAACTTCCCGCAATAATTCCGTTACCGAGCATAATTTGTGCCCAGTCCGGTGCACCTGCGAACAGTTGAGGTACAACCGTTACACCAAGCCCCATGCCTACAGAGCAAGCGATGATGAACAGGTTCTCATGACGGTTCAGATCGACCTGACTGCCCAGAATGCGAATACCCGACGATACTACCATGCCGAACAACGCGACCATGGCCCCGCCAAGAACTGAACCTGGGACAAGCTGCGCCAGTGCAGCAATCTTCGGTACAAAGCCGATCACCACAAGCAGCCCACCCGCTACAACGATTACATCGCGCGTTTTGACACGAGTCATCTGTACAAGCCCTACATTTTGCGAGTAAGTAGTGTAAGGGAATGAGTTGAAAATACCACCCAGCACAATGGCGAGCCCTTCTGCACGATAACCACGCGCCAGATCCTTGGAGGACAGGTCTTTGTCCAAAATTTTGCCTAGAGCCATAAATACACCTGTAGATTCCGCCACGCTGACAATGGCAACCAGAATCATGGTCAGAATCGGTACAATCTCAAACGTCGGTGTGCCAAAGTAAAACGGCTTCACGACATGGAACCAGCTCGCTTCACGAATGGGTGCAAAGTTAACTTCGCCCATAAACCCTGCTGCCACTGTACCCACGAGAAGCCCGATCAGGACCGAGATTGAACGAATGAATCCTGTAGTGAACCGCGTCATCAGGATGATAAACACCAGGACACCGAACCCGAGCAGAAGATGAACACCGCTACCAAAATCCTCTGCCCCTTGACCGCCACCCAGATCATTGAATGCTACCGGAATCAGGGTCAGACCAATAATAGTTACGACCGAACCGGTCACGACTGGCGGAAAGAGCCGAATCAATTTGCCAAAAATCCCTGAAAACAGTACGACGAATATTCCCGATGCAATGATCGCACCATAAATGGCAGATACTCCACTGTTGATACCGATCAGGATCATCGGAGAGACCGCCTGGAATGCACACCCCAGCATGACCGGCAGACCAACCCCGAAGAAGCGGTTGCCCCAGACTTGCAGCAATGTGGCTACGCCGCAGGCGAGGAGGTCAATCGCAATTAGGTAGGTCAATTGCTCCTGCGTAAAGCCAAGCGCCTTGCTGACGATAAGCGGAACAACAACGGCTCCTGCATACATCGCGAGCACATGCTGGAGACCCAGGGAGAACGTTTTGATCGGATGCCGATGCCGCTGAAAAATACGTTCGCGTGCCATATTAGATCGTGACCTCCTCATCCGCAAACGTAACCTGTCCATCGGACAGCGCCCCGATGCGAACCAGCGATTCCACCCGGTATCCTGCTTCTTTCAGCAAGCGGCCTCCCGGCTGGAATGCCTTCTCAATAACGATGCCAATCCCAACCACTTCTGCACCGACTTGCTCCACTATGCGGGCCAGACCAAATGCCGCCTCGCCATTGGCCAGGAAATCATCAATGATCAATACGCGGTCACCGGGCTGCATGAACTTCTTGGCGACTGTAATTTCATTGGTCTCCTGCTTGGTGAAGGAGTACACTTTCTCAACCAGAATATCCTCTGTGAGCGTGAGCGACTTCTGTTTGCGTGCAAAAATAAGGGGGACATTCAGTTCCAGCGCAGTCATGATCCCGGGTGCAATCCCTGACGACTCAATCGTCAGCACACGGGTAATGTTCTCTCCTTCGAAGCGGCGGATAAACTCCTTGCCGACCTCCTTCATCAGAACCGGGTCCATCTGGTGGTTCAGGAATGAATCCACTTTGAGCACCTGCTCGGACAGGACAATCCCTTCCTGTCTTACCTTGTCTTTTAACAATTGCATGTCATTCTTCCCCCTGTATGCCCTCCAAAGCAGATGTCCGCATGCCCTCCCGTCTCCAAGGCGTAAAAAAACAAAAAGCCCGCCTTTTCACACGCTGCGGAAGAACCGGAGACGGGAAAAGACGGACTTGTACGTATGTGGACAAGCCGCATGGATACTGCAAGCGTAGCGTAATGGAAGAGCATGATAACTGGATATCTCGGAGCAAACCTCTAACCTCCCTATCCAGGAAGGGAACTAATGCTGCCTGAATATCCTTTTTCAGACACACGGCCCGAGAATCATCTCTCTCCATACCTTAAAAACGTTGCAGAATCTTTCCCGTAGTCCGATCATTCCGGTGATCGGGTAGAAACATGCAGGCCTATTCCTGCACATATACGAGTCGGCATATTAAATTTTTAAGCTCCATGATTCGTTACAATGTATGATCGCGAACCTGAATGTAAAAGTGAACGTAACTGATAATGTTAGAAGTATACCGAATCAGCGACGTGAAATAAAGAAGTATTTTCATGGAAATTGCGGAAACTTGTCTTAATTTGCATGAAAGGGGTGATTGCTGCGTGTTTTTTATGTACAATATGAAGGCGGAAGCGCGTGTCCGAACGGAGAATGGATGGAAACGCTGCTTGTGTTATGAATTTAATCGTCAAAGGGGATTTGCAGAGCATGAAAGGTGTACTTAAGGAATTCAAAGAATTTGCTGTACGCGGCAACGTCATCGACCTGGCTGTCGGTGTCATTATCGGGGCTGCTTTTGGTAAAATCGTCACATCTCTCGTGAATGATATCATCATGCCACCGGTGGGTAAGCTGCTTGGAGGGGTTGATTTCAGTCAGAAAATTATCAATCTGGATTGGGATATGAGAACCGCCAGTGGGCAGGAAATCAAAACATTGGCACAAGCCAACGAAGCTGGCGCAACCGTAATTGCTTACGGGCAGTTCATTAACGTCATGATTGATTTCATTATCGTTGCTTTCTGTATTTTCATGCTTGTCAAAGGTATCAATTACATCAAAAGCAAAGAACACAAAAAGCCCGAGCCGCAAAAAACGACCAAGGCCTGCAAATACTGTCTGTCCGAAATTCCGGCTGCCGCTACCCGCTGTTCGCACTGCACTTCGGCACTGGAGGCAGAAGGAAACGGTGCAACGGCTTAGTCGTTTCCACGCTTCAAGCACATCAAAGAACTAAATTTCTGCTTAGCATCGATTGAAGACAATGGGTATTATCCTTAATTATCTTAGTGTTATGTAAAAAACACTTGAAAGGTCTCACCGTTAAGGTGGGGCCTTTCCTATTTCACACCTACAGGTGCCTGCTTAAAACTAGAATCGACGTGGCAACAAGTGTTCCAAAATCGACTTCAAATCCTTATCCTCTTTATAAACTTCTTCCCCGGTATCCAGCTCGGTTACCCGGATATACTCAAAATTCATTGAAGCATCCACAGGTTTGAACAACAATTGGCTCTCGTCTTCCAGACGTACGTTGAAGCCCATATCCTTGAACATCGTCGTTAACTGGCTATTGGCTGGCTCTTGACCCTGCCCTACTAGAATCAACCCTCTAAGATTTTTGCGCTCCTGAGGTTGCGGATAAATGACCTGAAAGTGTACAATGCATTCCATACAATCGTTCCCCTTTCGTTTAAAGCATACTTTGTGAAATTTTGAACTTTAAAACTTGCTATATAAGGAGATACGTTTCATGACCCCAGAACGTTTCGATATTTATGACGATCAGCAAAATTGGATAGGTACCGAGCTGCGCAGTGTGGTTCATGCCAAAGGATTCTGGCATCGTTCATTTCACTGCTGGATCGTGCGCGACGAAGGCGAGCAACGTTGGGTTCTTTTTCAGCGACGACGGGAGATCAAGGATACCTTCCCTGGATGTTACGACATTACAGCTGCAGGACACCTCACTGCCGGCGAACAGCTGCATGAAGCCAGTCGTGAACTGGAGGAAGAGCTGGGTGTGCAGACACCTTTTGAAACATTGACCTACCTGATGACTGCAAAGCAGCAGTTACAGGGGGAAGTGCGAGGTGTACCCTTTATCGACCGGGAATTCAGTTCCGTGTATGGACTTTGCCTGAACCAGCCTCTCGAAGCCTATACCTTGCAAGCAAGTGAAGTCGACAGCTTGTTCGAAGTACCCCTAGATGATCTGCTCGCCTTGTTTCGAGGTGAAACAGACGTCATTCATGCTGCTGGAGTGAAGGCGGCCCAGTCAGTGGGGCCGGATCATGTACATCATGTACATCAGACAACGGATAATCCAGTTCCCCTGTCCATTCAACAACGTCCGATTCGAGCCTCCGAGTTTGTACCACACGGTACAGCATATTATATGGATGTCCTTGAGGCGTTATATCATGTGCCCAAAGACTGATCCCATTCTGCCTATGCTCAAGTTACGTTCATAGCTTCATTTTCTCGAAAATAGCAAGACTTCATACCTCTATTACATTAACTTAGCAGGGAACATTTGCTGTGATGAACATCACTGCTTCGGTTCAAGCAGCATAAACAGGCGTCTGCCTCATGGCAGCGCCTGCTTCGTTTACGCATGTATTGAAGTTCAAGTTCATCGGATACTTGGTTCTGTTTAAGCTAAGCAAATCAAGATAAGTAAGCAGGTTGAGGATGATTCAGCACCAGTGCTCAGGCCTCCTGATCACCTTTCGAGGGAACCGACCAATAACGTGCAGAGAGGTTTTTGTACCGATGTCCATAACGCTGCTCCAGCTCCTCACCCATGTCCTGTTCCAGTTCATACAACACCAGTTCCTGTGCAAAATGGTTCAGCAGCAGTCCGGTCATGACGGGATGTTCTGTCACCAGCGCCTGAGTCGCGCAGGATTCTCCGCGCACCCCTAACATGCTCCAGCGGCGATCAATTACGAGGGAGAACTTTCGGCCATTACCGGTACCGTACAGAGGCAAGCCTGGCCAGGGAGCGGGTTGGTCCATCATGCCTTCTCCACCATCACATGACCATAACAGACGCACACCCCGATCTTCCGCGCGCCGCAAGTCATCATGCAGCAATTCCGCTTCCTCACGCCATACATCCACCACGATCTCATGTTGGGCCTCAGCCAGTTCACGGCTTAGGTTCTCAAATACATTTTTGTCGCCTTCAATGTTGTAAAAGACTGGCTTTTCCGGCTCATGCTGCGGCATACTGCTCTGTACATACTCCAGCGAGGCACGCATCTGCCCAGAGATCATGCTTGTCATCTCGTCAGGCTTCAGCACACTGTACTTCGCAGGCTCTCCTGGGCTGCATCGCAGGAATCCCCGCTGTTCCAGACGTTGCAGGGTACTATATACATTGGAACGGGACACGCCCAGACGTTTGGCAACCTCATACCCCGAGGCTGACCCTTGCCGGGCAAGTTCTACCATAATTTTAGATTCCATCTCGGTAAACCCGAGGTGGCGCAAATGATGCAGCAGTTGGTCCATATTCCCGTCCCCCCATGCTGTCAGCAACCAGCGCTGCCTCACACTTTGAATGTAACAGCGCTTCTACTGCATCAGATCTGCTCAGCACCGCAGCGCGGGCACCATTTTGAACCTTTGGGCAGCTCAGCTGCACAAATCTGACAATTGACCATTTCACGTGGCACTTCGGTTTGTACGTCGACTGTATTCACAATTGGGTTATTTTCTTTCCAGTACCGAATGCGCTCATCCAGCTCCTGCTGACGTTCACGCTCCCGCTGCATTTCTTCATCCCGGCGGCGCTCCCACTCTGCATCGAACGCTTCCTTTTCTTCCTGGGTAAACTCCGTGCTGTTATATTCCGATTCAGTCTCCAGGTCCGCGATGGACGGAATGACCGTATGATACGGCTCAGCTTCCTCCAGCTCCTCTTCCATTGGCGCATCGTAAGCTGGCCGCTCCGGGCTTTGGGCTACAGCTGCTTCCTGTCTCGCCGCACTTGTGGCTCCCACAGAAGCTGCTGCGGGCTTGAATTCACCCAACTTGCGTCCGCATTTCGGACAGAAGTTGGCATCCAGTGAAGCGACGTGCCCGCACTCGCATAACCGCTCATTTTTGAGCTCTGCAATTTTGTTGCGCAGACCATCGATCTCATCCTGCAGCTCATCGCATAACCGTGACAGATCAACCATCTCTTTTTCCGCACGCGTCATGTCCTGTGCCCGATAACCCTCATAGAAGATTCGACCCATATCTGTAAAATGGACTTCCTGCTCCTGTTGCAAGCCCACAATCTGGTTATTCAATTTCCCAATTTCAACAGCGTGTTGGGCACGCTCTGTTGCTTTGTTCGCTCCGTTTTTAATTCGCTGAAGCAATTTCATGAAATCTCCTCCTCGGTCCCGTCAAAACCCATATCATTTTGAATGTTTCATTGTTAAGCATTCTGCATAATCAGATGATGCTCCAGTATATAACTTATACGATATCATGCCAAAAAGTTGCGCAATCTTGCGTGATTGCCCGTTTTCTGCCGATGCTGGATGAATTCGGGGGCTTTCGTCAGGACCATACGTTCGGTTATAATGAAGCTTTGGCCCTGTTGGTCCGCCTACTTGGATAATTAACTCTATCATACCAATTTACAATGTGATTGTGAAAAGGGCAAATGGATTACTTTTGAACCGGGATAGTCCCTATCCCTGAATGCATACAGAGGTGGATGAAACATGTTAAGTCCGAACTCAACGTTTTACCCCCGTCCGCTTGGGGTTACCCCGGCGGCATCCTTGCCTAACTCTCCTTCCGCTCCGTTGGAGACGAGCAGGCAACTTGTGAGCAGCGATGAACGGGATGCCCCTTATTTCCGCTCGCTGGAGGAGGTGGGCATCCGGCTGAACGGACCCCAAATCTCCGCGGTTCGCCATGGCAAGGGACCCTTGCTGACCCTCGCAGGAGCGGGCTGCGGCAAAACAACCGTACTCGCTGCACGAGCCGGCTATCTAATGGAGGTTAGTGGGGTTCACGCCGGCAGCATCCTGCTGGTGACGTTCACCAACAAAGCTGCTACCGAGATGAAGGACCGTATTGCCGCACTGCCTGGCATCCGTCCCGCGGCCGCAAGAGCGGTGCAGGCCCGTACCTTCCATTCCTTTGCACTGACGCTGCTGCGTCATTACGGCGTGCAGGAGGAGATTTTTGGCGAGTCCCGGGCTCAGCACACTGTCATCAAGATGCTCCTTCGCCAATATGGCATGAGTGAGGCATTCCAACCGGAGAGTTTGCTGGCCATGCTGTCTGCCTGGAAGATGCAAGGATCGGAAACCAACGATCTGCCCGAAAAATCTCAGGAAGAACGCGATGCCAAGCGTGTTCTTCTTGGTTATGAAGCCTGGAAGCGGGATCGGAGCAAAATGGATTTTGATGATATTTTGCTGCGCGCAGCTGCTCTGCTGCGTGATCCTGCGGTGCTTAAACCACTTCAGCAGCGTTTTCAATACATCATGGTTGATGAGTTCCAGGATACCAACGGTCTGCAATATGAGATTGTACAAAAACTGGCTGCAGCCCATCGCAATCTCATGGTTGTGGGAGACGACGACCAGACGATCTATACGTTTAATGGAGCGCGCCAGGAATCCATACTGGAATTCGATAAAGTTTACCCTGGTGCACGTATCGTGACGCTGGATATCAACTACCGCAGTGATGCGCGTATTCTGGGACTAGGCAGCGAACTGGTTGCCCGGAACAAACGCAGACGCGACAAACGGCTGCGGGCAGCTGGACACCGCGGGGACGCCCCCCGGTTTGCAACTCCCTCCAATGCCGAGGAAGAAGCAGCTTGGGTCGTGAACCAGCTCTGTCAACAGGTGGAGGAAGGGTTGCACACTTATCGCAATATTGCGATTCTCCACCGGACAGCCAGCAGCAGTCGAGCGATATTTGAGCAACTTGTTCTGAAGAATGTACCTTTTGTACAACATGGGGCTTCGCCGGTCTTCTATGATCAGTCGCTGATCAGACCGCTGATGGATCATATGCGTCTGTCGCTAAATCCACGCGCCATGGAAGCTCTGCCGAGCGCACTTGGACCCCTCTATGTGTCCCGGGACGCCGGTCTGGAGTGGATTCAGCGTAGTGAACAGCAACAGGCGAAGAAATATCCACTCATCCATCTGGCCAAATGGGACAAGCTGAAACCTTTCCAGCAGGAACAAGTTAAGGAACGCATCAAACTGATCAAATCGCTAACGAAACTGAAACCGGTTATTGCCATCCAGGAAATGCGCCGCCAGTTCTACGACAAGTATATGGAGAGCGGTGATCCAAGCATCTTTACCCATTACAAGGAGACTATGCTGGAGACACTGGACGAATTCGAAGCTGCTGCCAAAAAATTTGAGACGGTTGAAGAATTCATCCAATTTGCGGATGAACTCTCCCGCAGGCACCGAGAGATGGAATCACTGCGCCGTGCACAGGACAGTGACGCGGTACAACTGATGACCATCCATCGCGCCAAAGGGCTTGAGTTCCCATGTGTGTATTGGATCGGAGCCAGCGAAGGAATCGTGCCTCACAGCACAGCTCTGCGGCAGGATATTCCCGAAGACCAGAAGGCTGCCCTTACGGTGCAGCAAACGGATGCAGAGCTGGATATGGCTCTGGAAGAAGAACGGCGACTCGCTTATGTAGCCATCACACGGGCCAAGCAGTATTTATATATAACTTCTCCCGCCAGTCATCACGGAAAACCGGCAGATGTTTCCCGTTTTCTGCTTGAGGCCTTTGGCATGGAAGTTCCAGACAAACGCAAAAACCGCGAAGACAGCCGAACAGGCCATCACGCGTCATATAGCAAAGGCAATGGACAACACGCCCGCTCTGGTGCCCGTTCCGAAAGTCGGGATGTTGTACAGCGTCGTGCAATCAGCCACAGTGAACGTCGTGACTTCGAAGTGCACAATGAACGTGACGATGATCGGCTCAGTGAACGGCGTGGCAGCGGTGAAATCCGCAATCATAAAGCATTCAGCACAACAGGTGTGAGTCAGGCATCTTCGTCCTCGAACCGTTCGGGATCGCATTCCTCAGGAAATGGCGAACGTATGGAGACCGTGGCGATCTGGAAATGCAGTTCTTCCACCTGCAAGGCGTGGCTGCGCCAGAAATCGGACGTGCCTTCAGCCAAAGCATCCAAAAGGGTAACGTCTGGTCCTCCAGTCTGCCCCCTGTGTTCAGGCACGATGGAAGCCGGTACCCGCAAGGTTCCCGTAACCGGGCGGTTCGGAAGGTAAACGATTGCCATTCGTTTCAGGACGCTTCCTGCTGTTTATTAACAGTAGAAGCGTCTTTTTTCCATTTTAGAATGGAGGTTGGATTATGCAGGACGGCAAAAAGCATTACTATGTATCGGTAACCCATAATCTCATTGAACAGACCAAGAACGAATCAACACCGTTTGAAGTCATGGTCGACGATGAACAGCTAAACCGGTTAAAAGACCTGATGAAAGTGCTGGAGGATGAAGATGCCTATACGCTGCAACGAGCCCCGGTTCCCTACAAATCGGCTGATCATGATGAGGCTACGGAACAGTTTTCGGATGGCATGACGTTGCTGTACACCTTTCTGTATCACCACGGCACTCCGGATACCCGGCAGGCGATTGAAAGTATGAATGTGCTTCCCCAGCTGCAAGACACGGATTACGATGACCCGGGGTACGAAAACTCACCACTGAATAAATAAACTCTTTTCACAAAGACTTCCTCTCCGATCGATCCAGACCAGTCGTCTGTTTCAGGGGGACGGAGGTCTTTATTCTTTTACAGGTTCCGCCCCAATAGTATCATTATTGATACTATAAACCAAAATTGATACTACTATCTATTTTAGATATTATGTCATATATTTATATTCTAAACTTATATCTGCGAGGAGGATAACTATAGCGATGGAAAATCCAATCATGATGAAAGCGTTCGGATATTACGAACCTGGGATAGAGACTGACATACCGCCATTTCAGGAGGTAGAAGTGGAGAAACCCCAACCTACAGGACAGGATTTACTTGTTGAGGTGAAGGCGGTGTCTGTTAATCCGACGGATTGGAGGTCGCATCTTTCCAAACATCCAGACGATTTATCCCTGACTGTGCCTGGCCGTGACGTAGCGGGCGTGGTCGTTGACATCGGCTCCGATTGCCATTTGTTCAACGTTGGTGACGAAGTGTATTATGCGGGGAGCAATATGCGCCCAGGCGGACACAGTGAATTTCATTTAGTGGATGAACGAATTGTCGGCAGAAAGCCGAAAAATCTGGATTTCGCCCAGGCGGCAGCTTTACCTCTGACAAGCCTTACGGCGGGAGAAGCCTTTTTCGAGCGCTTGGGCATTTCCAGGAATGCATCGGATAACGAGGGCAACAGTATGCTTATTATCGGGGCTGCGGGGGGCGTCGGATCGATCGCTACTCAATTAGCCAAATTGGCTGGCCTTAAAGTCATAGCAACTGCCTCTCGTCCCGAATCGGTCTCTTGGGCAAAATCAAACGGGGCAGACTACGTGATCAACCATCATCAACCATTTGGACCCCAACTTAAAGATCTCGGACTCACTGGTGTACAATATATTTTCGTGCTAAATCATATAGATGAGCATATGGAAGAGATGGCAGACGTTATTTTGCCGCAAGGGAAAATTTGTTCCATTCTGCCATTCCAAAAACCAGCCGAACTTCAAAAGTTATTTTCAAAAAGTGTAACGCTCGTTTGGGAAATGATGTTCACCCGTCCGATGTTCCAGACAGATGATATGATTGAACAACATCATCTACTTAATGAAATCGCGGATCTGGTGGATGCTGGCAAGATTCATACAACGATGGCAGAGCGGATTAAACCGATTAATGCGGCTAACCTGCTGGAAGCCTACCGAAAGAGCAAATCGGGCACTGCGATTGGTAAAATCGTGTTGGAAGGGTTTGAAAAGTAAACGGTAGTCCACTTATCTGATCACGATCCATGAATCCATTAAAGGAAACCGAACCGATTGTAAGATGAATCAGTCCAGACGAATCTCCTGACCTTTTCCGGCTGACTCGTAGATCCCGCACAGCATCCTTGTCGAGGCCACACCATCCGCGATCGGGCTGATCGGCTCGGTACCATTCAAACAACAATCCACAAAGTGATCAATCTGATTCTGGAAGGCGCCATGAATATCTAAACCTGTATAGTCTGTCTGGGGTTCAATGTTCAGAATCGTATGGTGTTTCTCGGTGACGATTAGCGTTTTGGGTTCCAGCTCGAATCCCCCACGCTCACCGTAAAGCTTAACGGAAGATTCATCCCCGCGGGCATGCAGGGTAAAGCTCACATCTACTGCCAGAGAGGCCCCATTCTCAAAGCGAATCAGTGCATTCGCCATATCCTCCACGTTGTTAACTGCGGAGCTGTAGTCTGCGGCTTTGTAAAAAGAAAGATGTTCGATATGGGCACGATTGCCCAGCTTCCGATACGTATTGCCACTGACCGAAACAGGTTTCGGTCTGCCCATCAGATACCAGCATTGGTCGATAATATGTACGCCCAGATCAATGAGTGGACCACCCCCGGAACGGTTTTTGTCCGCGAACCATCCTCCGGGATTCCCCAGACGCCGCAGGATAGAGGCTTTGGCATAATAGAGTTCACCAAACTCACCCGCATCAATGAAACTGCGCAGCATCTGCATATTATTGTCATAACGACGCACAAAACCCACGATGAATGTACACCCGCTCTTCTTCACGGCCTCTTCGATTCGCAGCGCATCTTCCACATTGGTTGCTACCGGCTTCTCCAGAAGCACATGTTTGCCTGCCTCCAGAGCAGCAATGGCAAAATCCGCATGGGTATTGTTCCACGTACAAATACTAACGGCATCCACATGCGGGTCTTTCAGCATCTCCCGGTAATCCGTGTACACTGACTGTGCATCATATTTCTGTGCGGCTGCGGTAGCACGTTGTTCGTTCAGATCGCAGATGGCGTAGATAACGGCATTCTCGTTTTTGGCATAACACCTCATATGAAGATCCGAGATGGACCCCGTACCGATCATGCCAATATGCAGCATTTTGCTCGTGCTCATCTTCGTCCTCCCTTCCTTTTCCTGAACATGGATATTGTTTAGTCTGCCCGGAGCATGCCTTTGTAAATCCCTGGTGTTGAATTTTCGATCTTCACGGCCCCCAATGTCTGAGCATAAAAGTCCACCGGTCCCGCCGATCCAATGATCGCGTAAGCGTAACCATCAGCTTTCATGGCATGCATACAGGCCAAGAGCAAAGCAGTGCCCACCCCTTTACCCCTTGCCTCCGAACCCACACCTGTTGGACCAAAGAAGTTGCGACACGTCGACTCGTAGCAGGCAAACCCGATCATTTTGCCATGCTCGAGTGCAATATAACAAGACACGGGTTGACGTGCAAAGGCCACATCACATTCATCCACCCACGCCTGGCTAAAATGGGATCTCACCCAATCCAGCACAAGCTGCTTCTCTGGTGCGATGGCTCTTCGGATGACAATGGAGGATTCCTCCAACTTTTTCAGTCCACTCTCTTGCTCCGGCAAATCGTAAAGCTTAACCAACATATCACTCATCTGACCTGTTCCTCCTTGTTTTGAATGTGATCAGTTACATATGAATTCATTCCAAAATATAGACAATCAGGAATGTGAATTACAGGTTTACCACTCACTTGGATCTTAACCGTATCCTGATGCCTGTAACCTGCAATTTGGCCGATATTGTAAATAATGATCTGACATACTGCTTCCATTCATGACTTTCAAGTGCAACACTTAATCAAGTTGTCCCGTCTATAAGAATGAAGCGCGGCCCTAATTAGGAGTTTACCGCGATATAACCAAGATTAGAAGGGATGAAAATCAGCAATGAACAACAACATGAAAAAAGTAAGCGCCCTGATGGTCCTGTCCTTGGCCCTGAGCGGCGGAGCGGCATATGCAGCTACTCTGGACAGTACACAACCGATTAACTCAACTTCCGTATCAGCTGACAGCAAAGGCCTCGAAGCCGTTAAAGTATCTGTGAATGGCGCATCAATGGCTGACGGCTATTGGAATAAAGATGGTCAAGTACCGATGATCGCGCTGCGTGACCTTACCGAGGCGCTTGGCATTGAACTGAAATGGAACAAGGAGAACAAATCCGCCGAATTGTCCAAAGGCACTCTCTGGACACTCGTCATTACAGGCAAAGACCAGTATTCGGTCAACAAAATGCTGCTTACGCTGGGAACAGCACCCGAAATCACGGAGGGCAAGTTATTTGTACCTGCTTCTTTTGCAGAAAAGGTATTGCATGGTCAAGTGAAAACAACAGGAAACCAGGTTAACATTTCTCTTGAAGAGGACGTGAAAACCGTAACCGAGCGTGGTGTCATTACAGGAATCAACAGCGAAGGCAAATATCAATCCATCCATATCGGCG
Source organism: Paenibacillus sp. JNUCC-31 (assembly GCF_014844075.1). NCBI lineage: Bacteria > Bacillati > Bacillota > Bacilli > Caryophanales > Paenibacillaceae > Paenibacillus > Paenibacillus sp. JNUCC31. The sequence goes on along the minus strand of NZ_CP062165.1, from coordinate 4,044,769 downwards.
GTGCAGGTACAGACGGGATCGTACTGAATGTCGGTGAGGATACCACTTTCAAATCCGCGGATGGCAAAGAAATCAAACTCACCGATCTGACCCTGGGTATGAGCGTGGAAGCGGAGCATTCAGAGATTGCAACCCTCAGTTTGCCACCGCAAACACCTACCTACAAGGTCACTGTACTGGATACTGCAGCTTCTGAATCCCAAGCACAACCAAAAGAGGTTCTGGGTACAGCAGGTACAATTGAAAACGTAAAAACAATCGAAGATAATGGCTCTCAGATCGAGATCTCCGGTTCCCGTCTGACAGAGACAGCACCTGATCATGTTATCCTTAACATTGGCAAGGATGCACAACTGGTGAACCATAAAGGGGAAACGGTTAAAGCGGAACAACTGACCAAAGGGGCAAAAGTCATCGGATTCTATAGCCCGGTCCTGACTCGCAGTCTGCCGCCGATCGGTAACGCTTGGAAAGTGGTACTGGAGGCACCAGCAGCACCATCCGAAGCGAAATAAACAGCCAGTGATGGCTGGCCTGCTTCATCTATAGAAAACCCTGGATCAAACATGGTTCATGCACAAATAACCTTATCCCGCATATCCTCTTTCATGGAGGTTGGGTAAGGTTATTTCTCGATCACGCATTTTTTACATCTTCCAATGTATATCTTGCTGTCCAAAAAAGTTCTTCGCGAATGTACGTATTGGACCTATTCTGTTATTTCGGTATCAACTTCAGCTTCAGCTCCAGTTTCTGCTTCTACAATGGCCTCCACTTCGATCTCGACCATCAACAAAGGATCAATAAGTGCGCGAACCTCCACCATCGTGGCGACAGGCTGGATCTGACCAAAAAATTCACCATGAGCCTTGCCCACTTCTTCCCACCGGGAAATGTCGGTTACAAACATGCGGGTTCTTACGACATGAGACATGTCTGCTCCCAATTCTTTCAGTGCATTTTCAATGGTCTGCAAAATAAATCTCGTCTGTGCATATGGATCACCTGCTCCAACCACAACACCGTCCTGCATAGCCGTTGTCCCCGCCACTTCAATCCGGTTGCCTACACGGATGGCACGACAGTATCCGACAAGCGGCTCCCATGGAGAACCCGTAAACACCTGCTGTTTGCTCATTCTGCTGTCCCTCGCTTTCGTTGTCATACCCCTTGATTAATCTCTGAAGTATATCAGTCTACTGTCCATGTAGACAAGGAAATTAAGGTTCTCATCGGTTGAACTTCATATATATTAAAAAAGCCCCTGAAAGATCACCACTTACCTCGGTAAGTAGTATCTTTCAGGGACTTCGGAATATTGATCCTATTGCACTCTTGTATGCAAACGTAAGGTGGCCCTTAACTTACAGCTTGATATTGGCTTCGTCGAAGTATTCTTCAAGTGTCAAGCCGCTTTTCACAACATCCGGGGCCAGCTCGGGGCCAACATAGCGAATATGCCATGGCTCGTACACATAGCCGGTTACACCTTCCTCACCTTTCGGATAACGAATGATGAACCCATATTCAGCTGCATGCTCGGCCAACCACTCGCCTTCTTTTGATGTGCCAAACACCTCTTCCAGCGCATTGCCTACACTTGGACTGGAAACGTCAATCGCAAGTCCGGTCTGATGTTCGCTGTGGCCTGGCACAGAGCTTACACGATCCGTGTATTCTTGACCTTTGGTTTTGACATTGTTGTTGTAGATGGACACCTGACGCTGATAAGAACGATAGCCAGATACCGCACGAAGCTCAATGCCGTCCGCCTTGGCACCTGCAAACAGCTTCTCCAGCGCCTCGGCAGCTTCCTTGCGCATATGACGCTTCTCATGCGGTCCGTCGAAGGAGAACGGTACGTTCGGCTCCACCAGATCATCCGGCTCATACCCTTCAGGCAGGCTGCGCTGTTTATTAACGATAACAGTCATCGCCTGTGCATTGGTCACTACCGATTGTGCATCAATCGTCGTTTGCAGGGCGCTAATGCTGCGTTTCTCCATCAGGGGATCATCTGCTGTGGCTCCATTGCCTGCATCAGAAGATCCTTGATTTTCTCCATTTGAAGCATTGCCAGAACTACTATCCGTACCTTCACTGCTATCGCCAGAAGATGAACTCTCATCCCCACCTGTGTTACCATCACCGCCGTTGTCCTCGGTAAAATGAACGGTGGTCCCATCGGACTCTTGCTGTGCATTTCCTGCGGCGTTCAGATTCTGATTCTCCTCTGATCCTGAACCGTCCTGGCAAGCGGACAGCAAGGCTCCGCATATCATAAGTGAAGACAGCATAACTGCAATGTAGCGCTGTCGTCCTGTACGTGTTTTCATGTAAAATCTCCTATCGCAATATGATCAAAAATGGCTGAAATTGTGCATTCGGGCTTGTCATCCCCTGCGACAGTATACCTTAAATTGCAACAAAGCTCCACCGACAAAGAGCTCCCTGAGCAGAAGTCAACATAAAGATATGCCGGGTGTACAGCTTGTACGGTCGTTTTTTGGACTTTTAGGCCCTTATCCCATGGATGTATACAAAAGAAGTGAATTGGACGAGTGTGTATACCTTTCCGGATAGAAAGCTGGTTCGGATGCACATCACAAACAAGCGGGGGCGATCTGAGATCTCCCCCGCCACAATGGATGCATCATTTGGTTGCCGGGCTGTCCTTCTTCTTCTGGACAGCCTCCCACATCCGCGCGGCTACGCGCTCGCGGATCAATGCCAGCCCTGCGGCGGCCGGCACGCCTGGCAGCAAAGCCGCCAGTTCCGGCGTTGCCGGGAGCTTGCCCGGCTGCACCAGCCGCACCTTCACGGCGCCGAAGCCAGGCCCTGGCTGGTGCATGGCGCCTTCCGCGGCGGCCTCGGCGATCCACTCGCCGACGGCTGCGCCGCCTTCGCCGCCCCGCGCCTGCGGGCGGCCGGCCGTTTCGGCTGCGCGGCCGGGGCCGCTGGGATCATGGGCGAGTTCTTCCGCCCATGACCCCAGCACGCCGGCGAGCAGCGCTTCGCGCGGCAGGCCAGCGTGCGCCAGCTGCAGCAGCGGCTCGGCCGCGAAGCGCGCAGCAACGGCACGCTCAGCGGCCGCGGCATGCGCGCAGCCCGGGCGGCCGCAGGTGCACGCCGCTGCGCCGCCCGCGCCAAGCGAGCTGCCAGCGGGGGCCGTGCCCGGCGCGGCCTCGCCTGGCGCAGCGGGAAGCAGCGCGGCGAGTTCCGCCGGGGCTGGGCCGCCGCGCAGCAGCGCATACAGCGCCAGCGGGCGCTTGCGCAGCTGATCTAGCACGGCCTCGCGTGCGGCTTCACTTAGCTGCGGCAGCGTACCTGTGACCGTGAACGGGCCTACGGTTGATCCGGTCTTCACTACGTCTCCTGACGCCGCTTGGCCTGCATCAGGAGCTGCACTCACTTCTGCTGTCCATCCACCGGGGGACATATGCAGCTCGACATTCCATTTTTCGCTCACAACAATCCCCCTTCCTGTGATTATATTGTGCATTCATTGTTTATCTCGCAACTTACAGCCACGCCTCGCCCTGTAGCGAGATCAGGCCGCGCAGCTCATCATCCGACATCTCCGTCAACCAGTTCTCACCTGAACCGACGACTTGCTCGGAAAGTGCCTTTTTACTCTCAATCAGCTCATCAATCCGTTCCTCCAGGGTGCCCTGACAGATCAGTTTATGCACCTGTACATTGCGATTCTGTCCGATTCGGAAGACCCGGTCCGTCGCCTGATTCTCCACCGCCGGATTCCACCAGCGATCGTAGTGAACGACATGACTGGCACGCGTCAGATTCAGACCCACACCCCCGGCACGAAGAGACAGGACAAACAAGGATGGGCCCTCCCCTTTTTGGAAGGTCTCCACCATATCATCCCTTTGCGACTTCGATACACCGCCATGCAGGAAATACGGCTCTTCCTCGTAGCGCTGTGTAAGCCGGGAAACGAGCAGCTCCCCCATCGCCACATACTGGGTGAAAATCAGCGCTGATTCCCCGTTGTCACGGATTGCATCCAGCAATTCCAGCAAACGTTCCATTTTGCCGGATGCCTCAGCCTTGCCATGTTCCTTCCGGCTGCTGTCAGCCAGAACGGGATGGTCACAGATCTGCTTCAGCTTGGTCAGTGAGGACAACACAATTCCCTTACGGGCGATTCCGTTTCGCCCATCCAATCCACCCATCAGATCATCCACTACGCGCTGATACAGAACGGTCTGCTCCGGCGTGAGGGAACAATAGGATTTCAGTTCCAGCTTCTCCGGCAGATCCTTGCGGATATCCGGGTCACTTTTCAGTCTGCGCAGCATAAAGGGCGATACAAGCCGATGAAGCTCACGCAAGGACGCTGCATTTTCTTCGGATGGACCCAGTCCCGTATACCGCTGGCGGAATGAAGAAGCTGTACCCAGATACCCCGGATTCAGGAATTGAAAAATGGACCACAGCTCGCTTAACCGATTCTCTACCGGCGTACCCGTCATCGCAATGCGGTGCGGCGCAGACAGACGCATGACGCTTTGTGCTTGCTTCGTACGGTAATTTTTAATATATTGTGCCTCATCCAGCACAACGGTAGACCAATGCAACGAAGCCAGATCCGGGCCATCCCTGCCTGCCAGATGATAGGTTGTCAGCACAATATCATGAGACTGTGCTTCTTCCTGAAAGGCACTGCCGTGCAGCCGTTGTCCGCCATGATGGATATACAATGACAGATTCGGGGCAAAGCGCTTCAGCTCACGCTGCCAGTTCCCGAGCAAAGAGGTAGGGCACACAATAAGCGCAGGCAGATGTACACCCTGCATGTTCAGCTGCTCATCATTCGAGGAACGTCCTTCCATACCCATAAACGCTTCATGTTCACGTGCTTCTTCAGCCGCCGCTTGTTGTTCCTCATGCTTCAAATCCAGCAAGCAGGTGATCACCTGAATGGTCTTCCCCAGTCCCATATCATCGGCGAGACATACCCCAAACCCAAGCTCACGCATGGCGGATAACCATTGGTAACCCCGCTCCTGATAAGGTCTTAGTTCACCATGCAGCTCTGCCGGAACCTGACGCGGCTCAATACTGCGAAGCACCTGTCCGTCGAGCAGGAAGGAGAGCAGTCCTTCGGAATCCGCGCCAAAGACGGACAGACCCTTCCATGCTGTATCCTCACCTTCCTCAGCTGCCAGATGCAGCCATTCGGAGAGAGGCATATATTGTTCTTCTTCTTTTTTCATATAACGCAGAACCTGGCGAATCTCTTTTGTATCCACTTCAATCCATTCGCCGCGGAACATGACATAAGGAACCGTTGCTTCCGCAAGAGCAGCGAGCTCCTCCGACGTCACAGGTTTGCCGTCCAGCATCGGTTCCGCTTTGAAAGCGACCAACTGCTCCATACCCAGTGCAGACGGGGCTCCGAGCGGTCTTTCTGTTCCACGATTGAGCATCTGCAGGCGCAATCCTGCGCGGCGCTTCCCGGCACGGCTCCAGCGGGAAGGCATTAACACGGTTACTCCCGCCTTCTGCAGACGAGGCACAGCATACGTCAAAAATTCAAAAAACGCTTGCTGTTCCAGCTTCATTCCTTCCGGCCTTGCATGAAGAAGTGCCGTCTCCAGCTCCGGTGCCAATTCTGCGGCCTGACCCAGCCCCATCAGCAATTGCTCAGCAGCCGAAATATAACACACCTTGCCCCGGTCCAGATCCCGGTCCGGATGGGCCCAGATTGTACGTGCAGGCAATCTCAGACCGGCTTCCTGTTCACTGTCTACCCAGAAGGTAATTCCCCACAACGATTCATGCTCACCCAGAGGAGGTTCGAGTCGCAGCACCAGCTTCAATTGACCTTCCGTCGGTGTGGACTCTTCGCCCCCTACGACAGGCATCGCTGTTCCACCCGCTTCTTGCAGCGTGCCAATGAGTTCTGTCATTTCTTCCGTCGGGCCCTGCACCGTCACCGGACGGAACATCGAGATCAGGCTGTTCCACCATAACTCCGCAACTGGAGAAGATCCACGCCGGAATGGGGTACGGTAGCGAGACAACTCACTATCCATGCCCTCCATCTCACCCGTGACAACCGCATGAACCATTCCGCTCATAAATGAAAATAATACGGTCGCTCCCGCCTCCTCCCGTGATTCCGGTTCAGAAGATGCGTATGCTCCGGGAGCAGACAATCCAATCGGCGGCATCGATTCCGCCAGCTCCCGGAAACGGTCCACATCCGCTTCTTGCAACAGACGTGGACGCCATACCCCTGTCAGCGTTTCCTGACCAGTACGGCGACGCGCACCCGTCTTGGCCGCAAATTCAGCGGAAGGAGAAAATTCTCCCCGCAGCAGCAGTTCCTGTGTAAACTGTGCCGCTTTTACCCAGTAGCGAATTTCTTCTCCAGCCTGAATTCCTGACGCATTCAATATCCTGTCGTCCCAATTTAGCAGCAGTTTGAACGTATCTTTGGGCGAGATAGCCAGCCCCTCCAACGTCCGTCCGAGCAATTGGCGCCGCTTCGTACCCTTCGCTTCCGCAGCATTACGCATCGGATTAGGCCAACGAAGCTCCGCAAGACGCAGAGCCGCAGGCTGAAACAGACGGCCCCCGTCGCCAAAATTCAGCTTCCGTACCACGTGGCTCCACGCATCCACACGCGGCTCCGATGTTTCACCGGAAAAACAAAAAAACACGTCACCAAGCCATACTCCATACAGCGATTGCATCATTACAGTCTCCCGTCATCCCTTCGCATTGTTACTCTCCATCATATACGAAAATGCTCGGATTTAAAAACTTTTACACATAAAAAGTGCTTCTTTTGTTCCCTGTCCCCTCTGATCTGTACCGAAAAATAGTTCCCTTTTCCGTTTTTCTGCTTCTACATCACTTCAAAAAACCATCCAAACCACTTTATATGATATTGACTACGTCTGTTAAAGGGTGAAACACAACACGTAAATTGCATTGGAGGATAGGATGATCACACTAAAAAATGCCCCTCATCCCTGAAAAGGGCAAGGAGCATTTTCATAACTAACTGAATTTATGCTTTGTTATAGCATCCGTAAGAGCAATGCTTAATGGGATTGGGTTAAATTACCGAGCAATACGTCCAGATTAAGAATACCGGCTTCATGATCGTCATTGTGTGCGATTTCCTTGAATATTCCCTTTGCGTAACGTCTATATTCTTCCGTAGGCTCTTCAAATCGATCATACATCACCACGGAATCCACTGAATCGACAACGAGCGGTACATAATCGTCATGGTACGGCACAACAATGATGCGAGTGGACGGTGTAGGCTCCTCGTCAGGCATGCCCAGCAGGACGCGTACACTAACAACCGAAACCACTTTGCCGTAAAGGGGTGTAAAACCCTTGATCTCAGGGCTGCCAAAAGGAACAGTGGTTACCGGGAGCATTCTGATAATTTCATGAACTTCATCAATACGAATCGCACAAATCTGATTTCCGACTGAGAAATTAATGTATTGAACTTGTACTTCCTCATCCATAGATGTCTTCATACCCTTCTTGTTTTCAGTTTCGATAAGAAGCTTTTTATAATAAACCTGATCATGAATAATCCATCTCATGTTGCTTTCTCTGTGTTTATATCGGTTGATGTCAGGAAAAATTTTAGGATTCAATTACTGGCCTGATGGGATGGCTTAAAGAAAAGAAAAATGCAAACGGAGCCCCACGTACACTGGAGACTTGTTTGCATTTCGGTTTGCATTATCTGTTTGCATTTCTCTACGTATTTCTTCAACTCTGGTGATCACTTTAATACAGATGACACGCCACCTGGCGTCCCGGGGAAATCTCCCGCAGCTCCGGGATAACAGAGCGACACTCGTCCTTTACATACGGACAACGGGTATGAAAAGCACAACCGGATGGCGGGTTCTCCGGATTGGGCACATCTCCGCTCAGGACAATTCGTTCCTTTTGCACATTCGGGTCAGGAACGGGAACAGCAGACATCAATGCTTTCGTATACGGATGCAGCGCCTCGGTGAACAACTCGGAGGTGGGCGCAAGCTCCACCACTTTGCCCAGATACATGACGGCCACACGATCACTGATGAACTTAACGACGGACAGATCGTGAGAGATAAACATATACGTCAGTCCGAATTGTTCCTGCAGATCCTGCATCAGATTCAGCACCTGTGCCTGAATGGACACATCCAATGCAGAGACCGGCTCATCACACACAATGAACTTCGGGTTCAATGCGAGAGCACGGGCAATACCGATCCGTTGGCGTTGTCCACCCGAGAATTCATGCGGGAAACGGTGTGCCTGATATGGAGATAATCCAACCACTTCCATCAGTTCTTCGATTCGGCTTTTCAGCTCGTTTTTCCCCAGATTGTGGTGGGTAAGCAGTGGCTCCTCCAGCGTACGCTGTACCGTCCAGCGCGGATCGAGGGAGGCATACGGGTCCTGGAATACCATCTGCATGTCGGTTCGGAAACGGCGCAGCTCTTCTGGGGGCAGCTTTCGTACATCCCTGCCCTCGAAGAACACCTCGCCATCCGTCGGTTCTATGAGTCGTAAAATTGCACGTCCTGTAGTGGATTTGCCACACCCGGATTCCCCGACCACAGCGAGCGTTTCACCGCGCTCCACGGACAGCGTTACGCCATCAACGGCCTTGACGGCACCGACCTGTTTGGAGAAAAGACCTTTACGAATGGGGTAGTGCTTCTTCAGGTTTCTGACTTCCAATATCGCACTCATATAATCCCCTCCTGCTGCAGCAGACAGCGGCAGCTGTGACTTGGCGCTGTCTCCAGTAATTCGGGTTGTATCGTCTCGCACCGCGCTTCCTTAACCGGACAACGAGGAGCAAAGCGGCAGCCAGACGGCATATGGGCGGGATTCGGAACTTGGCCCGGAATGGACTGAAGACGATCCTGATCTCCCGCAAGCTGTGGCAGTGAAGCGAGCAGTCCACGGGTATACGGATGCTTCGGATCGGCAAAAAGGGTTTTGACATCCGTCTCTTCCACTACTTGTCCTGCATACATCACCATGACGCGATCACACATCTCAGCTACAACGCCGAGATCATGGGTGATCATCATGATTGCCATATTCTCCGTCCGCTGGAGGTCACGCATCAGATCCAGAATCTGCGCCTGGATGGTTACATCCAGGGCGGTTGTCGGTTCATCGGCGATGAGCAGCTGCGGGCTGCATACCATCGCCATGGCGATCATCACCCGCTGGCGCATGCCGCCGGAGAGCTGGTGCGGGTATTGTTCCGCAATTCGTTCGGGACGGGGAATGCCGACTTTGCGAAGCATATCAACTGACCGTGCCCAAGCCTCTTTTTTGCCCAGCTTCAGATGATACCTTGCCGCCTCCGAGATTTGTTTGCCGATCTTGAATACCGGATTGAGCGAAGTCATCGGTTCCTGAAAGATCATGGCCATTCGGTTACCCCGAATTCGGCGTATCTCCCTCCTGGACAGCTTGAGCATATCTTTCCCCTGGAAACGGACTTCTCCTGAAGCCACGCGGCCGATCTTTTTGGGAAGAAGCTGCATAATCGATAACGAGGTAATACTTTTCCCGCATCCCGACTCCCCTACAATACCCAGCACCTCTCCCTGCCGTATGGAAAGGCTGATTCCGTCCACGGCACGAATTACGCCTGCATCCGTTATAAACTCTGTCCGCAAATCCGAAACTTCGAGCAGTGCAGTCATGTTGTTCCCCTCCCATACCATTACGTTCTGAATCTTCTGCATCCTCACACATGCCCCTACCACTCAGTCGTTCAGCTTGTTCTCCAGACTCCCTTCTCTCCCGAAAAAGAATTAGCGCTTGGCAATCGTGGCTTCTTCGGAAGCTGCACCGTTCAAACCCTTCAAATTCTTCAATGACGTCTCATCTTCCATGCCTTCCACACCCAAATATTTAAGGGCGCTCAGCGCATACACTTTGGCGCATTGGATAATCTGCCATACGGGTGCTTTTTCGTTAAAATTGTGAATCGTGGATAGCTCTGCCGGACCATATTGCAATACCGGAATCTGATGATTACGGAAGTGGCGTGCATCGCTGGATGCCCATTGCAGCACACCGTACGCCTCTTCGCCGCTCACTTCGCTGATGCTCTCCACCAGTTGACTAACGATCGGTTCATGTGCTGGCGTCCAGTTTGCGTTGCCCTGGAAACCAAAAGGCTTCAACTCCGACTCAATTCCTGCTTCAAGCAGAAGCGAACGAGCACGGTCGAGCACATCCCGGTAATCCACACCAAATGGAACACGTGAATCCACCTGAACCGTACAGCGATCCGCTACCACGTTCACCTTGGTTCCACCCTGAATCGAACCGATATTCACGGTTACATGATCGAACACCTGATAGGCCAGACCTGCCTTCTCCCGGTCGCGAGCATACTCCTGCGAGATGCGGATAATGTCTTTCACGTCTTCCGGGATGTCCGGCTTGATGTCCCACAGCCGCTGTAAAGCTTCAATACCCTTGGCCGCCTTTACAATCGCATTATCGCCTACAATGGGCTGCAGACTGCCATGACCCGGTGTGCCTTCCACTGTAAACTCAAACCAGCAGCTCCCCTTTTGTCCAATCGTCGGATGCTGCGGGCTGGACGGCTCGGCAATGACTGCTGCAGTACCCGTTGCCAGGCCGCGCTCCAGTACCCAGGGCACACCCAAATCGCCTCCCGTTTCCTCATCAGGGACAATCATCAGTGACAGGTCACCCCGCAAAGGTACACCCAGCTTCGCCAGAATAACCGTCGCATAGATCAGACCCGCAAGCCCGCCCTTCATGTCAGATGCACCCCGTCCAAGCATGTAGCCGTCCTTAATTTCGCCGCAGAACGGATCAAAATCCCATCGTGAAAGATCCCCGGCTGGCACAACGTCCGTATGCCCACAGAAAATCAGATGTTTGTCCGACTTCTCCGCCCCTTCTCCATTTAACGTCGAGATCAGGTTAAACATCGTTTCCGTTGCCGCATGTACTTTGGTATCGATTCCGGCCTGATGGAGATATTCAATAATAAAAGCGCTAATCTCGCGTGAATCCCCTGGAGGGTTCTCCGTAGGAAAGCGGATCAACTGTGAACATAACTCCAATAATTCATCCTGGCCTTCCTCGATTGCTTCAAGTACTTTCCTTTTCCAATCCATCCTGATCAGGCTCCTTCCAATATTGGCTGTATGGTACTTGGCACGAATCGTCAGAAGACAGGCATAATTGCCTGTCCCCCAAAGTCATCCTTCGTTTACTGCTCCTTGCTAAGTGGGTAGAAACGCAGAACCTCATCCGGGTAGTACACATATCCGCTGACTTTGTTGTTCATGCCGACAACCCGATTGTATTCGTAGAGATATGCCCACGGTGCTTCTGTTGTAATAATCTCCTGTGCCTTCATGTACAGCTCGTTTCGTTTCGCCTGATCCGGCTCTGCTCCTGCTTCTTCCCACAGCTTGTTGACTTCTGCATTGTTGTAGTGAATGTAGTTGGAAGAACCTTTGCCGTAGAGCAGGAAGCCCAGGTGGTATCCAGGATCATTAACAAAAGAGGTCCATTTGGAAATGTAGGAGACCAGATTGCCTTCTTTTTGTTGTTCCAGGAACTGTGCACGAGCGACCTTGTTAATGTTCATTTTGACACCGATCTTGGCCAGTTCCGCTTGAATCAGCACCGCATCATATTCCCAATCGTCAAATCCGGAACCGAGAGTAAAGTCAAAGCTGAATCCCTCTGCATATCCTGCTTCTTTCAACAATTCCTTGGCCTTGTCCAGATTGTACTCGTACACATAGCCTGCATCCGTAAAGCCTGGTGTGTTACTCGCCACAGCACTCTTCATCTCTTTGGCCTGACCATACATGACATCGTTGATTAACTGGTCATAAGGGATCGCATAGTTGATGGCCTGACGTACTTTTTCATTATCAAACGGCTTGACATTGTTGTTCATCGCGAAGAACAAAATGCGGTTACTCGCATTCGACTTAATCGTCAAATTACTGTTCTCTTGCAAAGCCGCAACATCTTTTGGAGGAATCTCAATTGCCATGTCCACGTCACTCTTGTTCAACAGCAGAACACGGTTGGAGGCTTCCTTCGTGAATTTCAGTGTTACTTTGCTGAGCTTCGGTGCACCCTGCCAGTAATCATTGTTAGCCTGGAAGACGGCTTCACTGGCCGGGTCCCATTTTTCGAGTGTGAACGGGCCAGAGCCAGCGGCATTTGTTTTCAGATAATCGTCACCTTTTTCCTCGACCAGCTTCTGGTCCACAATGGAGAAGGTATACATGGCAATGATCTGGGTAAACATGTGGTTGGCTTTATTCAGCACGATCTCGACAGTGGAGTCGTCCTTGGCAGTCACGCTCTTGATGTCGGCCATTCCGTATAGAAAGCTGCCGGAGCTTGATTTGGCCACACGGTCAAAAGAGTACACAACTGCATCCGCATTAACCGGATTTCCGCTTTGAAATTTCAGGCCACTTTTGATTTTGAACGTATATGTCTTGTTATCATCTGATACTTCCCAGCTCTCAGCGAGCATCGGTTGAATATCTTCTGTGTTGGCTACGTCTGCACCATCCACCGTTTTGACACCATAGGTTACCAGCTGGTCGTAGGTTGCCAGTACCAATGTGTCGGAAGTCAGGTCATTCGCCTCAGCCGGGTCCATCGTCGTCCCACCCTCTGAATACGCAACTGTCAGTGTCGGTGCAGGTTTCGCTGCTTCCCCTGAACCGGATGCCGCAGGCTGCTGGTTGGCATTGCTGGCACAGCCGCCTAGAACAACCGTAAGAGCGATCATTGCAGAAAACCATTTGAACTTTTTCATTTTTAGTTTCCTCCCCTTTTCGAACCAGTCTTATGATGCAATACAGCTGTAAAACGTTGCAGCTTTCATTAGACAGAGTAAATGTGTACTTCAGTACCGGGAAGGCAGCTCACCTCACTCCCGATGCCAAACACCAGCATTCGATCAGCCTACTGCCGATGATGGAACCTTGCATGCCGTTATCTCAGGCATTCCCCGCAAGTCGGTTCCACCATACAGCTATCTATGAATCGGTTCTATAGAGGCTGGTGGTGACCCATCTCTATTTTCCCGAACGCAACCGCGGATCCAGTACATCACGGAAACCATCTCCGAGCAGATTAAAACCAAGAATGGATGTGGCTATAGCCAGTCCAGGGAACGTCACGAGCCACCATTGTCCGGAAATGATATACTCTCGTCCTTCAGAGATCATGGCCCCCCATTCGGCTGTAGGCGGTTTGACGCCAAGACCGAGGAAGCTCAAACTGGATGCCGTCAAGATCGCAAAACCCATACCGAGCGTTGCCTGCACCAGCAGCGGTGCCAAAGCATTCGGCAAAATGTGGCGAAACAGAATCACTCTGTCCCGTACACCAATGGCTCTGCTGGCTTCTACGTACTCCTTCTCGCGCAGAGATACCGTCTGTCCATACATCAATCTGGCAAATTCGGGAATGCCGACTATTCCAACAGCAATCATTGCACTCGTCAGTCCGTTGCCGATGGAAGCAGCAATAGCCATGGACAGCACCAGCGAGGGAAAAGCAAGCAATACATCCATCACCCGCATGATGATATTGCCGGTACGTCCACCGTAATAAGCAGCAATTCCGCCAAGCGGAACCCCAATGACAAACGAGATGCTGACGGCAATCAAGCCCGTCCAGATACTGATTCTGGCTCCGTACAGTACGCGACTCAGAATGTCCCGACCATAGTTATCGGTACCAAACCAGTGACCGCCTGACGGGGATTCCAGCTTCACGGCCGTATCGGTCATATACGGATCATATGGTGCGATCCAGGGAGCAATGGCTGCAATGACCGTCCACATGACGATAAAGACCAGACCAATGGCAGCGAGCCGATTGCGGAGCAATAGTCTCAGAAAGGTTTTGGGTTTGGGAACAACCGCTTGTGTAGGCTTTGTTCCCATGGAAGTCGGTGCGGCAGTACTCACAGCGGTACTCCTCCTTTCGCGGCGACCCTATTCATAACGGATTCGTGGATCAATCAATCCATAGACCAGATCCACCGCCAGATTAATAAAGCTGAACAGAATGGCACTTACGAGTGTGAACGCCTGAATTGGTGCATAATCGGCAGCCAGAATCGAATCTGTGACATAACCGCCGACGCCAGGCCAGGAAAAGATCGTTTCCGTGATTACCGCACCACCGAGTAATCCTCCGAACTGAAGGCCGAGCACGGTCAACGTGGGAATCAGAGCATTGATCAGGGAGTGTTTGCCGACGACCGCGGTTTCGCTCAAGCCCTTGGCTCGTGCAGTACGCACATAATCCTGTCCGATGACTTCCAGCATGCTGGACCTGGTCATACGCGCGACAATCGCCATGGTTCCTGTGCTCAGGCAGATCGCCGGGAGCAGCAAGTGTGCAAGACTGCTTTTGAGTGCAACCATATCTCCGGTCATAAGACTGTCTACCACGTACAATCCGGTGATATGAGTCGGTGGGTTGAGGTCTCCGCTGATGCGTCCCATGGGAGCTGGAGCCCAGCCGAGGATGGAATAGAAGATGTAAATAAACAACAACCCCAGCCAGAAGATCGGTACACATGCTCCAATCAGTGAGAACACCCTGGAGATATGGTCCACAAAGGACTCTTTTCGGGTTGCGGCGATGATACCTACCGGAATTGCAACACAGATGGCTATAATCACGCTGGCCAGCGTCAGCTCAATGGTTGCTGGAAAGCGGGTACCGAAATCACTCAGCACTGTATGACCGGTATGGTAGGCGAACCCCAGATTCCCTTGAAGCAATTGTCCAACGTAGCTAAAAAACTGTACAACTAGCGGCTTGTCCAATCCCATGTCCATTCGGATTTTGGCAATGACATCATCCGTGGCCTGTTCACCAGCCATGACAATGGCGGGATCTCCCGGAAGAACACGGGACAGGATGAAGGTAATCACCACGATGCCGATCAGCGCCGGAATCATCTGCAGCAGCCTTCGGAGCGTGTAAGCAAACAATCGATCAACCCCTTTAACTCTGATGTCTCACTTGCTGTTTTACGGTTCTCTGTGGACGGCCCAATGTTGACAGCATGTCTGTCATCCGTCTCTTCTTTTGTAATTGTGCTTATTTTACCTAGAAACCAAGCGACGAACTACGTCCCATTTAGCTAAAAAAAAGCACAACCGTTTGTCGATTGTGCACTAATGTCTCCCCAATATGTCATGTTAAATCACACTTAAAGACATAGTTCGCTATTTTTCGACCTTTAGGCCCGATGAGTAGAACCTAAACCTTTTGTTTGTCCTGCCTCATGTAGTAGTACACCAGACATAGATGACAGACAAATTGTTCACGCGGGTGGTTCAGATCGAAGCCCGTAATGTCCCTAATCCGCTCCAGGCGATATTTGACTGAATTCCGGTGGATGTAGAGCCGATTTGCTGTCTCAATCAGACTCCCCCGGCTTTCCAGATAATAAAAAAAGGTCCGCAGCAAATCGCCGCTATGTTCTTCATCATAGTCACGTAATTTCCCTAGCTTTCGCTCAAACAATGCTGCAAAACCCGGATCATCTGCCGTTTCGCCCAGCAGATGATATACCTCCACATCCTCAAACCGGGTGGTACGCCCTCCCGACAAACGGGAGGATACCATCAGAGCATTTCTGGCCTCTCCATAGCTCTGATGCATATTCCAAAGCGAAACCTGTGTGCCCACACCAACTCTACATTGTCCAAACTTGTTTGCCGGATCTTCGATCCATACCGCGATGGTTTCAGTCCAGGATTGAATGTGATCCATCCACACCGCATCCTTGGACTCCGGTGTTGGCAAAAAGAGCACAGCCCGGTTAGTCCTGAACTCAATATGAGGTGTAACTCTCCGTTTTCTGGCTTCATGTGCAAGCAATTCAGTCAACAAGTCTTCATCAGGGGCAGCCTCACCTTCCATTACGGCCACTTCCCATAGATGCTCCGGATTCATTCCGAGCTTGCGCCCTCTGGATTCGGCTTCATGCCGTAAGAGCAGGGGAGGTGTCAAAAGTTCATCAATGAAATTGCCCCGTAAACGCAATTCGGTATCTTCCGCCACCTTGTTTCTCATCAATTCCAGGGATAGAACCAATCTGGCCTGTTCAATTCCGACTTGTTCCATTTCATCAAGGGAGTCCTTATCCACCAGCAGCCGCGCAACCTTCCGGCGATCCAGATTGATCTCCCATACGAGCGGGCTTACAGCTTCCTTCCAATCATAATCAGGGGGTGAAGAAACAATAATCTGTCCACCATTGTCGATGACACCTACAGGCGCCTGGAGCAGTTCGGCCACGTTGTCTCCCACAGCCTGAATCCCACTGTTTTCAAGCACCATAGTCATCAGTGTTCGATATACTTCCTCGGATCTGCGGAGCAAGGCTGCCTGTCGGTCCAGCACCAATTCCATAACAGGTTGCGTAATATCCATGTAAGGTATTTCGGGAGGAATCTCAATAATAGGCAGGCCGCAGTCATTACTGGCTGCTATGGCTTCTTCCGGAATTTCTTTGAGAAAACGGGCAGGTTTTATAGCCAAAGCAGCCGCCCCCGCCTCATTAAGCGTATAGATCAGTTCCCCAAGCAGACCGGGATTATCGCGAATCGAATAGGCCGTAGTCAGCATGAGCATGCCTTCCCGCAACCATCCTTGCAGATCAGGCACCTCCATAATATCCACAAACCGAACAACCCGATCCAATCCCTGATGCCCGCTGATCACCTTGGCCTTACTGAGTATAGGAATATTCAACAGTTCTTTCAGTGTAATGCCTGTCGTTTTCAAGCCTATCGACCACCCTCAGCCAGATTTGCAAATCGCCCTCGCATACTGCATCTAATTTTTTGGATAGTTTACCAGACTATCTGATCAAAAAAAACGGGAAATTCTGTGATATTCGTATGGCTTGGATTACGTTCATAAAATAAAACAAACTTTTCAGGTTGTTAGTTGCAGCATATAACCCAAAAAATAATTTTAACACTTTATCGCGTCACATTATAAAACAAACTTCACTTATTCACTTCCTATACCGAGATTAACTATCCTAGCATCACAAATAACGCCGACACAGTTGTGAATAACTGCATCGGCGTTAGAATCAAGCTATATTTTCCTACTAAAATACGATTCAGGCATCCCATGGATTAAGCATTTACCGCAGAGACACAGCTGCACCTAAGGAATAGATCGGGTCGAGTGCGCGGATATGCAGTTCTTTTTCCACTTCAAAAGCGAAACCCATCGTTGCAAAGCCGGTACACGCGAGAACAATGGACTCAGCACCCTCAGCCTTCAGTCTTCCAGCAGCTTCCAGTGCCGCCATCCGCCCTGTTGGCGTGTTCAGATCGAGGGTTGTAACCACGCCTTCGGGTCGGTCCATCCCGATATAAGCTTCTCCAAGTATTTCACGAATCAGGCTAGGCACTTCCTCCAGAATCGTCAATACACCTACCCGTGTAGCTGAGGTGAGTGCAAGATGTGCAGCACATGATCCAGCACCATATACGGGTACCCGAACAGCGGCGCGTATTTCTGCAATACCCGGATCAGCTGCACAACTAATACCAATAGATGTACACCCTTCCTGTTCCAGTTCCCGCGCCAGATCCACAATTTTGGGAATCGATTCAAGCTCTGTAGCTCGATCATACACACCCAGCGGTTGCTGGGGAATGCATCGACTTCGGACCCGAATGCCATAGCGCCCTTCAATTAATGCCCCGTGTCTGTGGATATCTTCTTCATGATGAAGCGTAATCACTCTTATAAGACCCAACATTGGCGTTCCTCCCCAGGCTGTGGATATCTTGTGCGTATGTTACCCACAATCTGTTGATAGTTACCCCCAATCATGTGGATATCTCTATATTTATTGTGAATATGTTGTGTATTTGTCGCTAAAACTACCGCGAAATTTACGCATCTACCCCCATTGTGGATAGGTTGTGGGTACGCTCTCATACACCTCTACTGATCCACAAGGTTATCTCATGATTATTCTGCTCTATTTCTGATCAAGCAGTTCTCCCTGACGCATAATAAGGACATCATCGATGTAGACATCCGGCTTCTGCACAACAGCATCAATATGAACCCCTGCTGCAACTGTACCACCGAAGGTATTGTTACTGCCAAAAGCAACATGGATCGTCCCGTAGACTTTCTCGTCCTCCAGGACAACCCCAGTAATTCGGGCCTTGTCATTGGTACCAATGCCGAATTCGCCAAGAATCCGACCCTCACCTTCGCCCAGCATGGATAGCAGCTTGTCTCCTTCGGTGCCGGTTGCCGAAACAAGACGGCCCTCTTTAACCGTCAACAGAACAGGTTTGCTGATCGCGCCTATTCCTGCGATGGAGCCATCCACCAGAATTTCACCCTCGCCCATGCCTTCAACGGGTGCGATGTAAGCTTCACCTGAAGGCAAATTGCCGGACTCACCCGGATTGAGATACATGCCTGTACTCGGCACGCCATTGCGTCCCTGAATGGAGAATGACAGCTGGTATCCATCCTTCTCGATGCGAACGCTGCTCCCTGCACTTAGCATGCCTGTAACCTTATCGGTCAAAGCCTTCACTTTGGGATACTCTGCGGTGATTGCACCGTTCATGAACATATCGTCCGTCATGCCCGGCATCGTGGCTACCCGGGTTCCGGCAGCTGCCGCCTGTTTGCGAGCCTGTGTATGGGTTAGTGAATAACGGGTTACGCACACCGCGACATCCGCACGTTTCATCGCTTCGGCAATCGGCGCAGGCGGCTCTTCACCGGATTTGCTCCGTTCCTTCATTACCATAAGCACCGCATCTGCTCCAAGTGCCTTGCCTGCCTCATATATGGATTCCGCCAGTTCTCTCTTGGCATCATCCGCTACAACAGCCAGTGTCTCACCACTGCGAAGTCCAAGGCATTCCACCAAAACATTTTTACTGACATCAATTCGCTGCTGGTTCATTCGTTCGTCTCCTCCTGTGTCAGACCATTTCCGCTACTAACTTGCCCATTAGAGCATTCGACAAAATGACCGGGATTCCTGCGCTTGCATTGGCAACCCATTGACGGTGGCGCTCATCATACCCCATGCAATCCAGTAAAATGAGCTCAACACGCCCCTTCAGTGATTCGGCCGCCTGACGGAATTCGGCTTCGCCGGATGTATAGGGAGAAGCTGCGGCAAACGCAGGCTGGACCAGGGAGGAAAACTTCAGATCAAGCTGCCCCGCCTGCTGAGGCAAAGGCCCGATCAGCCCGAGACGGCGCCCATCGGCCATGGCCTGTACCGCTGGAGGAATAATACGGTCAGGTTCAATGAGATGCGCCTTGGCTGATCGCAGACCCGGAAATGAACCTGTACACAGCAACAAAATATTGGAGACACCCAAGCCTTCGAATTCGCGGATTTTACGATCCAGAATCGGCCTGATTTTTTCTCGGGATACGATAGCCGCACTGCCGTCCTGCAGACGGGAAGTTAGCACATAATCACCAGGTTCCGGGGCCAGCGCAGCGATCTGAGTTGCTGAAAGTCCATCCAGCAGCCCGACCTGAACAAGTTCTGCCCGCCCCTCCAAATGCTTCTCAATGACAGGTGCCACATCCGTTCGCGGAGCTTGTCCAATTGTTATCATGCCAAGCTGCTTTATCATTTTATGCCCCCTACATCTCATATCTGCTGTACACGTTACATTCGCATGTCCGCAGCAGTATTCCCATCTGCCGCTTCAATCGTTACCTCTTCAGGAACACTATGCAGAGGGAGCTGCTTGCATCCCCGGGGTCTGAAGTACTTTCATTGATCCATACAGACGAGTAATCAGGTTATATTCCTCCACGCTGTAGAAAGAACAAGTGCCATTGGTGAATTCCTTGGCGGTCTCCACAACCAAACGAACTGCGCTTGCAATATCAATCTCATGGCTTGCTCCTGTGCCGCATCCCGGCACTGCGGATTGGGCTGTTACAGCTACGCCTACAACAGGTGCATGTGTAGCCACCGCTGGCTGCAAAATGGAATTGATATGGTATAAGTCATTGCCGTAAGGCGTAATATCCTGTGTTGTAATCGGGAATGTCACAGGCAGCTGCCCTGTGGTCATCTCCATGATGCGGAGCAAATCATCGCTCACCCGTAAAATGTATCCCTCTTTCACCGTTGGCGAAATAGCGATCCCTTTATGATTAATCACTCGGTTTCCTTTGGTTGTGTCGATAGACAAAATAGCTTCCATCTCGGGCAGAACCTCATGTTCGTTCATTTGCAAAATGTCGACCGGAGAGTCCATAAAATCAACCGGCTCATGCGGCAGAGTAGGTGCATCGGGGCAGATATGCGTCGTCACAATGATATCCCCTTTTAACGAGTCGCCCTTGGTCTGCATATCGGCGAGCTTCAGGCCTGCTGCAACAGCAGCGACGGCGCCGTCGGCATCCGAGACAAGTCCAATGCGCGTTGGACGGGCACCAATCCCACCTAATCGTCCTACAATACCCATGGTCGGGGCTTGTCCTCCAGACCGCTTACCCTCCGTACCGGGGATGATGATTTTAACAAAATCCGTACTCCCCTTTTCCCCATGTACGGTCAGTACTCCAACGGAAACCTGTGGATATGGAACAAATAATTGCTTTACACTCTCACCATTCACATAAGCGCTGTCCAGCGCGTCCAGTGCCAATAACGTTTTTTGAAGTGGCATCGTACACATCCTCCTCTTAGCTGTTGATCTTGAGATCAAGTCTATCGCAGTTCAGAAGAGGGTCACAATGTACTGCCTTGCCAAAATGAGCATGGTTTTATTGTGCGGCAAGTATAAATGGGAATGAAAATAACGCTTTTATACGTTTTATCTAACTGAATATGTTATTTTATTTAACATTAGTGTCGATTCTCCTGAATATGATCCAATCCTTGGGGATGTAACACTCAATTCAACGATGTCCTACTCTCCATTTGCCAATTAACAAGCAATGAGGCTGTTTCCTCTGCATAAAACACAGGAAACTGGTGACCGTAGGGAACTTCCACACGCTGGACTGATGAATGTATATTTGCCGGGCGTGTGTAGTCTTGATCGTTTATCCCCCAAATCATAAATGTGCGCTGTGCCTCCACACTCGTCTGTGATATTTTATGGTCTGGATGGGACTGTATCCAGCGGAGCAGATCTGCATTCGCTCCTGCGATGCGTGGTGATTTCAGACCGGAAGAAGCCCTCCGGGCATAGTCATCAAACAAAGTTGGATCGATATCCGAAACATCTGCCCTCTTTAGCAGCCCCGCCAACCAATGTGGAGTCATTCGCAATAGCATTCCTTGCAGCATTCTTCTCGGGAACCTTGATATCAGGCGCTGAGCGCCACCCCTCGGTGCTTCCCATACAGGTTGCAGCATGGCAAGCTGGATATGATGACGTTCACTCTCCTGCATTGCCACCGCGGCTATCGCAGCCCCAACGGAATGCCCCACCAGTCTAACAGGGCCATGCGCCTCATCCAGTACACTTTGCACCGCCTCGACCTGCCCTTTGAAAGCCATCCCCTTTGCCCTGTTTCTATGAACCGGGGAACGCCCAAATCCGGCAAGATCCACAAGCCATACCGGGTTCCCCGTCATGCACCATAACGCATTTCCCAAAGGTAACATATCGTCTGCACTGCTCATCAAACCATGAATAATTACCCACGGCTCTCCCTGGCCCTCATGAACCAGCACCGCAAGATTGCCCTTCCTTGTTCGAGTCCAGCCCGAAGACAGATTATCCTGTGAAGAATAGCTAAATCGATAGTCCAGATCAGCTGTAACATAAGGCAATAGCTGACTGATATCCGGCATGCGTTGCCCCATTCGCCGAAACAATTGTTCCGTCTGCTCCACCTCGAAATCCTGTTTGGTTATAAACGAAATGGATTCAGGCGGAATACCGCTGATCCTTGTGCCACCAGCCTTCATGGCTGCGTGAATCAGCGGCAGTGGCACTGACCACCATGGTGCAGATACATCCAATTCTGCCGCCAGCAACCGAATCAGATCGTTCATATCCGGACTGTCCACTTTTCTGGATAACAAGGGATATGTGCCGCCGGATGGCTTGCTGTCCTGGGTTAGAAAAACAATGGTCTGTGCAACCACGTCATTGGACACAAGTGGAAGCCAGTGCAGAAAACCACCGGGAATCACAGGCATTCTCCCCCTTCTCATCGCCTGTATCAGCATGCCAATCCCGCCCGTTTGCTCGGTTGCACCCGTGGGATACGGACCCACGACTGTACTCGGGTTTACAACCGATAAGGTATACAAATGTTGCTCAGCGTGTTGTCGAATATAGCGATCCGCTTCGAATTTCATATGCTCATAGGCACTCTCGGAATGAAAATATTTGCTAATCAATGACTTCTGTCGGTTCAACTTATGCCCAACATCATTATTGGCTGAAGATATGGATGGAGAGTTCGTCCTTCCATACGGACTCATAAAACCAACGATGTGGATAAAATGCCTCAAATCATGTGTACGCTGGATTTCTTCCGCAAGTTTGGCGATCTCCCTTGCTCCATTCATAAAAATCTGTTCTGCCACCTTCGGCTCCAATGTAACATCCATCGTTCCACCTGCATGAATGATGACATTGGCCTGAAGAGCACGCTCACGATCAGCTTTGGTTAGACCCAGACCTGGAGCTGACAAATCTCCCTGAATAAAGGTTGTTCGGCTGAAATCCGTTACTCCGTATGCTTTCAGAGCTTTCCTGGCTTTGGATTCAGAGCGTACAAGCAGCAATAACTGGGCCTCACTGTCCCCAAGTTGTTTCACTACCTCCTTACCTATAAATCCGGTACTGCCAGTCATCAAAATAATGGTTGATTGAGTCGCTATGCTGTTTTTTGCCTGATAAGGACTGGTGTTACGTTCTGCATTTGACAATGATGAATTATGTATACTCATTTCTAATCTCTCTCCCTTTTTAGCACCATGTATTTTAGTACTATATAGTACTAGTAAAATCCAAAAAAAGAGCTTCGTTTACCGAAGCATCTGACAAAATGTACGTGCTGATTGTTTAATAATCCCTATATCACGCGCAGTCTCCGCGAGTACAAGTGACCCTTCCAATGCTGCAATAAATAATGAAGCCGCCGGTCCCGGCTCAATTCCTTTACGGAATTCTCCACGATCCAGTCCTTGCTGCAGCAGCTTTTCCATCATCGGCTGCAGATCCCGGAAAAAGCGGGCTATACTTTCTTTCACTTCGGGCGCGCTGACTGGTGTCTGCATATACAGTGTAATAAATGGACAGCTTCCTTTATAATCGCGCCCCTCCATGCCTGCGGACAGTGATGCTATAAACGAATAGATGCGTTCTGTCACCTCTCGTTCACGCTGACTGAGCAGCAGGTAGAGCTCCGATTCATACTGGGCAATCCAGTATTGCACCACGGCCTGAAGCAATTCCTCCTTGTTTTTGAAATGATAATAGATATTCGATTTGGATACACCACTTGTCCGCACGACCTCGTCCATGCTGACATAGCTGTATCCCTGACGTAAAAATAACTGAGCGGCCACTTCGACTGCCTTGATCCGATTGACCGGATTGGAACTTTTGGATTTCACAGATCCAGAGATTGATTTTTCATTTGTCATATTTAGAACTATACAGTACTAATTAAACAAATACAAGTTTTTCCGTTAACAAAAGATGCTCTTTGCCCGAAATTAGTCATACTTGTCCACATTTAGAAGGTTGTACACACAAGATATCCACATATAGTATTATCCCTGTGTTAAAAATGTCATTGAACCTCTACATATGATGGAGTTATCCACATTTCAGGAGCCGTATCGCAAATATTCTTCCGATCTGCGATAGCAGAAAGTCCTCCAACTAAAAAATAGGCCAACCAGAACAATTCTGGTTGACCTATTGGAGTTGGCTGTTCATCCAAATCACATGCGAATGGCTCCCATAGCCTGTGGATACTAGTATGTGGATAACCATTCAAGGTTGAGACGGCACTATTTTACTTCTGCATATGGTTAATCCGAGTTGGTTACTTTTTCAGACTATCCCAGTTTTGCTGCAAGGCGTCAAGCAGCGCTTTTTTGTCCGATTTGCCTGCCACATATGCCTGAATGGTGCTGCCGAATTCTTGTGGAACACCTTCAGGGAAACGGTTGAAGTTCCAGCTTAACGTTTTGTTCTCCTGGCTGTACTTCATGATGTCGGTTGCGAGGTCACCCAGATCCTCTTCAGATGCCTGAATGGAACTGAATGCCGGGATAAACTTGAATTCTTTGGTCATGTATTGTTTACCGATATCCGATGTCACGAGCCATTCCAAAAACTCTTTTGCTTCCGCTTTTACTTGCGAGTTCTTGTTCACAACCCAGTAATTCGGTACACCAACAAACAGTTTGTCATTCGGTTCATTCGTAATTGGCATCGGCAGAATGCCGAGATTCAGATTAGGATCGATGCCATCAATTTGTACCTGCGTCCAGTTCCCTTGCTGCATCATCGCTGCTTCCCCGCTTGCAAACAGGGTTACCTGTGTGTTGTAGTCGGTTGTGAGCGGGTTTTTGTTACTGTATTTCAGCGTCAGATCGAGCAGATTCATCCAGTCCGTGAACACTTGGTTACCAGGGATTTTCTCCGTACCTTCGTTAAGACTCTGGATAAATTTCACCGGATCAGCCTGATTCGCAAATGCCACGTTTACGTTATGATTGCCGAGTACCCACCATTCCTGATATCCATTGGAGAACGGGGTAATTCCTGCGGCTTGTAGCTTCTGTGCAGCCTGATCCAATTGTTCCAGTGTGGTTGGAATTTCGGTGATGCCTGCTTTTTGGAAGAGGTCTTTGTTATAAATGAAACCATAACCTTCCAGTGCCAGCGGCTGTCCATACAGTTTGCCGTCTTTGGTCATTGGCTCTTTGGCTACATCAAGCACATCTTTAACCCATGCTTCACCTGACAGATCTTCCAGGTATTCGAGCCATGTGTCCAGTTCACGATAACCGCCAACGTTGAAAATATCCGGTTGCTCGCCAGCCGCGAACTTGGCTTTCAATGCAGCGCCGTAGTCACTGCCGCCACCCACAGTCTGAATGTCCAGCTTGATGCCTGGATGGGATTTCTCGTATTCCGCTTTAAGACGGTTAAGCGCTTCCGCAATTTCGACTTTATATTGAAAGATTTTAATGGTTTTGTCCCCTGCTGCTGCCTCGCCGCCACCTTGGGCGTCTGTGTTAACAGGACTTCCACTCTTATCTCCGTTGCCACAACCCGCAAGCATTACGGAAAAAGCAATTAGCATAAGCAACGTCAACTTGGTCATTCTTTTCATACATACACTCTCCCTATAGTAGTTTCAGTATAACAGCTTCCTTGCTTTTTAATTCTGGCCACCGGGAACAAGCGGTGATTAATTCACAACCGCCCCGCAGCTTTCGCTCTTGCAACTCGTTTTTGCTCTATTCTTTCCCCGAGGGAAAGGCTCATAAGCCATGTGTATGACGAGTTACACCCCTTTCTATCGTTCTTCCATTCTAACGAACCAAGCGCATGCTATTCGCTATTATTTGCCCAGATTAGTAATTTAACGAATCATAGAGACGTTATTTCGTTGATTTGTGCGAATTTTAAGCTCGGACGCTTGTTTGTGCCTAAATAACGTTACTGAGGTTCGTTAAACTTTGAATCCCTTGATTATTCACCTCATAAGATGCGGTGGGTTCGTTAGAACTTTGACCCGAGAATATATCATTCCTCCCCAGAGAAGTGCCCAGACTATGCATACTTTCATCGCATCGCCCTTGGTCATTTTCCCTTCTGGAGTCAAGCCCATGCTATGCGGGCATGACTCCATTTGCATACCTCCGTGCGAGGTCGGAGCGGAGGGATCATGATGCGCTGGAGGAGCGGAGCGCTCGCCTTTGATACTCGGTGGCTTCTTTGCCTTAACTCATTCAGGCCACCGAGGAGCAACAGCGACCGAAATCGCACATGATCCCGGAGCGGACCGCCCTCGCACTCCCCCACATGATCCCGGAGCGGCACATCCCCTCGCACTACCCTTTAACTGATCCAGCGGTAATCCCCTGAATGATGTATTTCTGCATCAGCAGGAAGAAAATGATAATTGGCATGATGCCAAGCACCAGTGCAGGCAGGGCTAAATCCCATTGCTTCGTATATTGTCCAAAAAGCGCAAAGGTCGCAATCGGAATTGTACGCAAATTGGAGCTTTGCAGAATCAGGGATGGCAGTAGATAGTCATTCCAGATCCAGAGTGTATTCAGGATGATGACCGTAACATACATCGGCTTCATGAGCGGGAATACAATCCGGAAGAACACGCCGTAGGCAGAGCTTCCATCCACCCGCGCTGCTTCTTCAATTTCGAGCGGAACCGATTTGACAAATCCGTGGAACAGGAAGATGGACATCGGTGCCCCGAAACCGAGATAACAGATGATAAGTCCGAACAGACTGTCGATCAGTCCAAGATTACTGGTTACAGTAACGAGTGGAATCATGATAGACTGAAACGGAATCACCATGGCAGCAATGAACATGCCGAACAGAATCCGGTTGAAGCGGGTATCGCTGCGAACCATTCGATAGGCGGCCATGGAGCTGATTAGTACAAGCAGCAGATTGCTGACCACTGTGACAATGAGCGAGTTCATCAACGCTGATGGGAATTTGATTTTCTCCCAGGCGTTCGCATAGTTGCCCCATTGGAATGCTTCCGGCCAAGCAGCTGAATTGGTGAGCAAGTCACCGAACGTTTTGACCGAATTGACAAACAGGAAGTAGAACGGTACCAGGAACAATAATCCAATGAGCACCATAATAATTTCGGTTACAATGGTACTGAAGCGATAATTTTTCGACGTTTCCATCTATGCCTCCACCTCCTTGCTCTTCGTCACACGTACCTGAATCATCGTGATAATGGCAACGATTACGAAGAACACAAGTGCTTTGGCTGTACCGATGCCGTACCGATTATTCACAAAAGCTTCGTTGTAAATATTCAGAGCTACCGACTCTGTTGATCCAAACGGTCCGCCTTTGGTCAGGGACAGATTGAGATCGAACATTTTGAACGACCAGGAAATCGCCAGGAACAGACAGATCGTAACTCCCGGCATAATGAGCGGGAAAATAATGCTGCGCAGTACCTGCCAGCGGCTGGCACCATCAATTTCGGCAGCTTCCAGCAGATCAGGCGAGACGTTGGTCAAGGAAGAGATGTAGATGACCATCAGATACCCTGCGGTCTGCCAGACAAATACAATGACGATCCCCCAGAAGGCGGTCGGTTCATCTCCCAGCCATGGGAGGTTGAAGAAGGACCAGCCCGTTACATCGCCTACAGCTGAAAACCCTTTCACAAATATGAACTGCCAGATAAAGCCGAGCAACAGCCCGCCGATCACGTTAGGCATAAAAAAGATCGTACGCAGAATGTTTCTCGTCTTGAGCGGTTTGGTCAGGAAATACGCCAGGAAAAAACCGATAACATTGGTCAAGATTACACCAACCAAGGTGAAGCGCACCGTAAACCAAAACGCAGATACAAACTTGGGATCATTCGCAAAAATTTGTTTGAAATTATCGAATCCCACCCAATGAATGTTAGCTGACACCCCGTTCCAGTCGGTAAAAGAATACACCATACCAAGCAGGAAAGGGACCACGATAATGAGAATAAAAAAGACGATGGAGGGACCTACGAACACAAGCTGCTGCAACAGCTGTGAAGACTTGCGATGCTTCATATCGTTCTCCCCTTCTATTGATGGATGAAATTGGTCTCTTGTTCTATTAAACCCCAATCTCGGGCAGGGAAACACCGACCCTGGTGAACAGTTGGGTGTAAAATATTGTCCTCTATTATCCTGCAACCAGAAGGGGTGTCCGATGTCAAAATACTACAGTATTCGCACCAAGCTCATCGCTTTTATGCTCATTGCCACGACGATTCCGCTGCTGGCCTCCATCAGCATGACGTTTATCCAGACCAAGACCGCTCTGCGTGAGCAGGCTGTCGAAGAGAACAAACGCCTGATCTTTCAGGCGTCCACGAATCTCAACAATTACGTGGATAACGTGGCAAGGGCTTCGCTTGCTGTGTACAACGATCCGAATTTTTTGCGGAATCTGTCGAAAATCCCAGGTGACTATCGCGCAGTTGCCGAGGTATACACCACTTTGCAGACGATCCGCGCGGCTGTACCGGATGTTTTCCAGCTGTATTTGCACTCTTTTGTTGCCAATCAATCGACATTGATTGCGAATCCTTTCCCGAAGCGGGAAGAACGAAAAAAGGCCTATTCCGACTCGCTACATGGAATAGCCGCCGGCAACAGCCCCGATATCTGGATCGAATCGGCGCACCTTAGTCATTCCTACGGCTTCAAGGCGGCGTCAGCGGACGATCCTCCAAGAACCGTAATCACCCTTCACCGTGTGATCAAGGATGTACCTTCGACTGAACGATTGGGCGTGCTTGCCATTGATTTGAATATGGATACAATTGCCGAAATTTGCAGCAGACTGTATGATCCGGTAAAGGAACAGATCTATGTCATCGACAATCAGAACCAGATGATATACGAAGGAAAATCGGAAGTTAGTGGAACGAATGCATTACGGCAGGAAGCGGCGACTCAGCTGAATTCAGCGCGTACTGCTACAGGGTCAGCCCAGACCGCGTCGGGACATTTTGAACAAGATCATTCGATGTATGTGTACCAGCAATTAGGCAGCCAATTTGCCAACTGGACCATTATCAAGCAGATTCCGAATGAAACGCTGTACGCCAGTGCCACCACATTAACGTGGAATAACGCCATGATCGCCATTGCTGCCTTGTTATTGGTCATTGTGGCAACCCTGTTCATCTCCATTCGGATCACCGGACCGCTCAAGCAATTAATGCGTTATATGAACCAGATTCAGGCAGGACGTCTTCATGTGGATATCCGGTTAACGAGTCGAGATGAGATCGGTGTGCTCGCCCGCCACTTCCGAGATATGATGGATACGGTGAACAATTTGATTTTGCGGGAATATCGGTTGGAAATTGCCAATAAAACCAATCAGCTTAAAGCACTGCAAGCCCAGATTCATCCCCATTTTCTGTACAATACATTGCAATCCATTGGTACACTGGCGCTGCAACAACAAGGACAGCGGGTGTATGTGCTGCTCTCTTCCTTATCCAAAATGCTGCGCTACAGCATGCGTGACCAGACTCAGGTCACGTTGCATGAAGAAGCCGAGCATGCACGGCTTTATCTGGAACTGCAAAAAGAGCGGTTCGGTGACCGCCTGGAGGTTGAGCTGGATTTTGCCGGAGATACCCTGCGCGCTGAAATGCCGAGGATGACTTTGCAGCCTTTGATTGAGAATTATTTCAAACATGGAGCGGACATCCAGCCCGGTAAAGGGAGGATACAGATCACCAGCCGCAGGACGCCTGACGATTGGATTGAAATTCATCTGAAAAATAACGGGCCGTCCATCCCGGAAGACAAGTTGTCCGAAATTCAGCGTTGGTTGCGTGAAGCGTCCATCTCTTCCGGCCCTACTCAAAATACAGAAGAAAGCGAGTCGATTGGACTGCGTAACGTGATGCGCCGGCTCCAACTGAATTCCCCGCCCGGATACAATGCGCTTCTTACGATTGGCAATCTGAAACCAAATGGCGTGGAGATTATAGTCAAACTATACGCGGGAGAGTGAACAACATGAAAGCCTTGATTGTCGACGATGAAAAACACGTCCGCGATGCGATACGGCTACTTGGCCAATGGGATGCGGCAGGAATTGATACCTTGTATGAGGCCGCAGATGGTCACGAGGCGGTCGCCGCCATTACGGCCCATCAACCGCAGATTGTACTCAGCGATATGCGAATGCCTGGCAAGGATGGCATGGCTCTGCTTGAATGGATATCCGTTCATGCCCCGCATAGCAAGGTACTGGTCATCAGCGGATATGATGATTTTGAACTGGTCAGACATGCGATTCGTTATGGAGGTACAGACTACCTGCTCAAACCCGTCGAAGCAGATGAACTGAATTCATCCTTGTTCAGAGCCGTCGATGCCTGGAAAGAAGCGGATGCGGTACGTAAGCAGTCCACACGACAATCCATGGTAGTTAACCAGATGCGCCCTCACTACCATGATAGACTGCTCACGGAGCTGGTCGTTGGGCGCGGGAGTAACCATACCCAATTCCAGCGGCTGCGGGATGAATTGAATCTGCCCGAGCAGATCGACAGTTGCAGTGTGGCAGTCACCAGCCTTTCGCATCTCGATGCTCAATGTTTGGCGAAATACCGCAGTCAGCCTGACCTGCTTGTATTCTCCGTCCTGAATATTTGTGCGGAGATGTTATCCCCACCTGCCGAAGGTGTCGTGTTCCGCCAGCTTGATCGACCGGATGAGATCGTTATCCTATATTGGGGCCAATGCTCGTCACTTCAATCCATTCTCGAAAAAGTGAACGATGGACTGGAACAGACTATACAGCGCCGTCTTCATTTTGGTATATCCAGCTGTGAGCTTTATCCCTCAGGAACCTCGGGAGCCTATCAGGAAGCAAGTATGCGGTTGTGGCGACGCAACGCCTTGCAAACGAAGCAGCGCATTCACGATGCACTGGAGTCCTCCATTGGCAACAAGGGGCTGAGGTTATCCACCTTTGAGGAATCTTTGCGGCTCGCATCCATGAGCGGACGTGCTTCCAGTGTGTCCAATGCAGTTGCAGAATGGATTGATCCCATCACTCGGCTCGATGTTGTAACCGCCGAGCAAATACAGCAATGGGTGGATGAATTGGAGTGGATGCTCGACCGTTGGCTCGACGATGCCGCAGGCGCACCACCGAAGGAAGAAGAGGAATCGTTAGAGGAACAGTCCATTCCATTCGCCGAGTTACCTTGGGATCACGAAGGTCTGATATCTCTACCCTTGCTGCGTTCCCTGCTGGAACAGCGGTTGCTCGCTGCCGGTAAGGCACTCACTGCACATCATCACGCCACTCCGGACCCAATGAGTGAGATTGCACGTTATATGGATGCCCATTATCAGGAGGACCTGTCCCTGCAGCAGATTGCTGCACGGTTCTACCTGAGTCGCGAATATATTTCACGCAGATTCAAGCAGCAATTCGGGTTGAACTGGTCGGAGTATTTAGGCAAGCTGCGGATCAATAACGCCAAGCTGCTGTTACAGAACCCTTCACTGCGAATTGCAAAAATCTCGGAGATGGTCGGTTATCAGGACGAGAAGTACTTCAGTAAAGTGTTCAAAAAAATGGAGGGCATCACACCGGGGGAATACCGCAAAACATTATCTGACGGGAATACTTAATGAGTCTCCGGAACTGTGAAAATTTCGCTAAATAAAACGTGCTCTATTCCTTGAATTGTAAAAGGGGCATCCCGTCATGTTATGACTCTGGGATAGCCCCTTTTCCTTTTTACACCAATGAATTTATCTTAATAGATACAACCGGATCTTCTTTTCTAAGGGATCAGCGATCCCGCAGTATGACAGAAGGAACAATTCGAATATAGATTAACTCCCCCGCCAGTTCCACGATCGTCTGGGTTACAATCACAGCGGCGGCAATTGTCGCCCACTCTTGGGGCAGCGCAAGTGCCAATGGCAGAACGACAAGTGAATTTCGGGTCCCTGCACTGAAAATAACGGCCCTGCCTGCGCCTGTATCCAATCGGAATAGAGCCACTACGATTCGTGAGATGAAGGGCATAACCATCAGAAAAATAATATAGATGGGCAGAACATCCACAATCACAGCAAAATCATGGTAGACCTTACCGATCTGCGATGCGACAACGACAATCAATGCCAAAGCCATCAGGGGTACAGGCAGCCAGGCGGTTGCGTTCATCACCCTTTCCCCTCCAGCTTTGCCTTTGGTCACAATTTGCGTAAAAATAGCCAACAGCAGCGGAATAACGATCAGGAACAGAAAAGCCTCCACGAAAGGCCCCACCTGCATGACCTGTGCCGCTTCCTTCCCTATCAACAACCACAAATAAACGGGCAATAGGACCATTTGCATCACAAACAGGATGGGTGTTGCGGCAAGCATCAACTTTTCATTGCCACGACCCAACTGTGTAAAAACAATAACATAATCAATACAGGGAGTCAGCAGTACGAGATACACGCCTATGAGTACGGCAGGAGGTTGCGGAAACACCAACGTTAACAACCACACAATCACAGGGACAACGATAAAATTTGCGACCAGCAAAGCTCCAATAAACCGCAGGTTAGACCAGGATTCTTTTAACTGCAAAAAAGGAATCTGTGCAAACATGCTATATAACAAAATGGCAAGCACGGGTGAAACCGTATAATGCAGCGCTGATCCCCATTCAGGGGTGCCCAGCCCAATCGCCGCTCCCACGAACAGGGCAACGACATAAAACCACGTTTGTTGCTTCTCCATCGTTTCTCTCGTAAACAACTTTCTTCCTCCTTTAAAGTGAACATATTTCTGCTTTTGCTAGCGTACATTGAGACGTAGCACAGCGAATAAAAGAGCGGCAAACCGCAGGATAGAAGACAACGATCCTGTGAATTTTTTTGCGGCTCCTTATTAGACTGCGAAAGAACTGGGTATATTCATTGTATACTGACCCGTGGTTCATTCATTTTTGTTAAACCAAGGAGGAAACACCATGTCACGTAACAATCCGTATAAGTGGTTAAACGCGATTGGATTTATAGCTGTGATCGTAGTAAACTACCTTTCCAACGCACTGCCGATCGGAGGCAGGACCAACAAGAACGTATCGGATATGTACCCTGTAATGCTCACACCTGCTGGCTATGCTTTCTCCATATGGGGACTGATCTATCTGCTGCTCGCCGGCTTTGTCATCTATCAATTCGTTCCTTCTTCGTGGAAAAGGGACTCCATTACCCGCCTCGGTTACTGGTTTCTGGCAAGCTGCGCCTTTAATGTAGCGTGGATTTTTGCTTTTCAAAACCTCAAAATTGGACTCGCATTAGTCGTCATCGTTCTGTTACTGCTGTCCCTGATCATGTTGTATGTAAAAACGCGTGCAATCACCCTCCCCACGACTGCCGAAGTCTGGCTCGTGAAGCTGCCATTCAGCATATATCTTGGGTGGGTCAGCGTGGCAACCATTATCAATACGGCTGTATTATTATATAAAGTCGGCTGGGATGGCTTCGGGCTCAGTGAACCTACCTGGACCATCATTATGTTAATTGTAGGTCTGGTGCTGGCTGTACTCGTGAGCTTCCCTTACCGGGATAGCGCGTATCCACTTGTTTTCACATGGGCATACATTGCCATCGCTCTCAAACAAAAAGACGTCACTTCCGTATATTATACGGCAATTATCATTGCGATCGCATTGGCCATTTATGCGGTATGGCTGTTCTTCGCCCGTAATCAGGATCGGGATTGAGCCTCAGTTCATGAATAATTCAAAAAGCCGATTTCAGTCACATGACCTGAAATCGGCTTTTTATGTATCCGAGCATTTTGCATAAATAAAACAACGTAAAATGCTGATTCTGCTTGGCAAATACCCGTCAGCTCTATTTCAGAGCAATGACCTCGATCTCCACAAGTGCATCCTTCGGCAGTCGAGCGACTTCAACCGCACTGCGTGCCGGATAAGGCTGTTCGAAGAACGTGCTGTACACTTCATTTACCGGTACAAAATCGTTCATGTCTTTCAGGAAAACCGTCGTTTTCACGACTTTATCCATACTCGTACCTGCTGCTTCCAGAATTGCTTTTACATTGCTCAGAGACAAACGAGTCTGCTCTTGTACGTTTGCTCCGAATTCTCCCGTATGCGGGTCCAAACCCAGTTGACCGGAAGTGTAGATGAAATCACCTGCATCAACGGCTTGGCTATATGGACCAATAGCGCCTGGCGCCTGATCGGTGGAGATTGGTTTTTTCATGAACGAGTTCTCTCCTTCTTATTCGCCGTCCTGTCTCTCTAGGGAGCAGGCCCCGAATTTATTTATACAGCCTATTATACCACGATCCCTCTCAGGACTCATCCAATCCCAGCACATGAATGACGTCATTGGAATACACATGATCCCCCTTCGCTCGAACAATGGCAATGTTAATCATGGCTCGAGCTATGGTGGAAGCCTGGATTGCCCTGTATTTATCCACTCTGCCTTTCATCCAGCGATCCAGAAATGTCATGACATGCGCAGCCAACTGCTCTCCCAACCGTTTTTCTTTGCGATCGCCAAGGATTAAGGAAGGACGGAATATATGTAAAGAACGAAAACCGATAGCCGACAATGCCTCCTCCATCTCACCCTTGGTTCGACTATAGAACAATCGGGAACCGGAAGCCGCTCCCATGGAGGAAATGACAAGCATCTGGGTAACTCCCTGCTCCTTAGCAAGTGCTGCGGCTCTTACGGGGTAATGAAGGTCCACTTGGCGGAAATTTTCCTGACTGCCTGCTTTTTTAATCGTTGTCCCCAGACAGCAATACAAGTCATCCACATCATCAAACAGATCTGTGCGGCTCTCCAATTGTTCCCAGTCCACCACATACTGCTCCAGCCTGGGATGTTCCCATTCCAGCGGTCGCCTGACCAGCGCTCGAATTCGATGATACCCCGGATGCTGGAGCAGACTCCGCACCAATAAGCCACCAACAAGCCCCGTAGCTCCAATCACTATCGCTTTCCGTTCAAGACTCTCCAATTACATCCCTCCAATCGCCAAACTGGATGTTTATTTCAGAAGTACACGACGGCCCAGCGTAAAAGTGAGAATCAGCATGGCTGCACCGACACCCACTTGGAAACCATAGGTAGAAACCCAGGTCAACGCATCGGGCCAGGCTTCCATTCTCTCATACAACCAGCCGCCTATCAGCGGCCCAAGAAACGAAGTCACTCCGGTCAGAGCTGAATAAACGGCGACAAACATTGGTCTTTCGCTTTTCGGTGTATCTCCGATTGTAAAGTTGAAGGCAAGCTGGTTGAACCCGCCCACACCAATACCGAGAAAAATATGAGATAAAAAGAGCGCTATCAAAACAGGCATAAACGACATCAATCCCCATGACAAACAGGAGAGTGCAATGATCGGTAATGTCCAAAATAATAAGGTTTTGTTGCTGAATCTCGCGTTCAGATTACCCCAGATATAGAATCCGGCCATCATGACGAGCGTCTGTACCACGGTAATCATGGATACCGTCTGATAATTAATGTTAAGCAGGTCGAGCATCACATAGGAAAATAGCGGAACGATCAACGTCTGGATCAGTAACCAGGCAGCGAGGAACAGTGCGGCCTTCAGAAAGGACGAATCCTGAAACGGCTTTTTGAACATCTTCCAGAAAACCTTTTCAGTTGAACGCTCAAACGGCACATCCGGATAAAAGAAATAAATTACCGTATTGGCAATGGCGCAAATCCATACAGGAATGAACAGGATCAAGAACCCCGTCTCCCCGGGGAATCGGTCCAGAACGATGCCACCTACGAATAAGCATATGCTTCCAAGCGCATTCAGAATGGTGTTCCGAATTCCGAAATATCGTCCTCTCACCTTGGCAGGAACAATGTCTCCAATCAACGAAGTCCAGATCATACCGCCAATTGTATTGGCTATGAATGCAACCGTATACACACCGATGTAGATGACTACCCACCACTCCTTGGGAAAAAGGAACGGGATTAGCCCCGTCGAACTCCACAGAATGCGATGCATTCCCACAAATACTATTAGCATCCGTTTGCGGCTGCGAATACGCTGCATCCAGTAAGCTGCCCCAATCTGGGCGATATTCACAAATGTCGTGATGGCGAGCACGAAGCCAATATGTCTTGACCCGGCCCCGAGGTACAACAGAAATCCGGTTAAAAATGGGCCTCCCAGCAACGTCTGCAAAATAATTGCCGGAACACCCTCCCATGTTGCAATGGATAAATTCATGCGTTGTGTTGAACCCTTGCGCCGTGGTTTGCCTGCAAACGGGGAAGGGTTAACGTTGACCGTCTTCTGTATGGGGATACACTCCTTAGACCGGGTTTCAAGTGCCGGTCGATGCTAGTTGTCACCCCAAATTCTACTCACAGCGTGAGGGTTGTCAACTCATTTTTTCACGGTTCAACGGCAGATAGAGATAGAAGGTGCTTCCCTTGCCCTCAGTGCTTTCAAGTTCAATTGATCCGTCCAGCAATCTGGCCAAATCCCGACTAATGGACAGGCCAAGACCTGTTCCCCCAAATTTTCGGCTAATGGACCCGTCCGCTTGTTGAAATGCCTCAAAGATGGATTGATGTTTATCCTTAGAAATCCCAATCCCGGTATCTTGCACCGAGAAAACAATCCATCGACTCTGAATACCTGACTTCTTGATCTGCTTGGTACTCACGGTCAGTGTGACCTTCCCCTGATGAGTAAACTTGATGGCATTGGACATGAGATTGCGCAAAATTTGCTGAACCCGCTGGGGATCAGACCAGAGGGTCTCTGGCAACCCTGGTTTCTTGACCAGATGCAGCTGGATTCCCTTTTTCTCGGCAACCAGTTGGAAGTGGTTCATGGCATCTTCCGTGAGTTGTGCCACACTGATATCCTCCAAGACGATATCCAGTCTGCCTGCTTCCACTTTGGACAGATCGAGAATGTCGTTGATTAATGCAAGCAATTCCTGACCAGATTGTTCAATCATCATTGCAAAACGGCTGATATCCTCCGGTTCCATTGTATCGCTGTTCTCACTGATCATCTGGGCAAAGTTAATCACGCTGTTCAGCGGTGTTCGCAGCTCGTGTGACATATTCGCCAGAAATTCCGATTTGTACTGCGAAGCGATCATCAATTGTTTGGCGCGATCTTCCAGGACTATTTTTGCTTTCTGCAATTCTTCCTTTTGTATAGATAATAGACGGTTTGTGCTCTGGATGAGCAAAATCCGATTCTGTTCATTCTGAAAATCACGCAAAATAAAAGCAAAAATAAGGCTGAGTACAATACCTGCTGGAAGGGTATACGGCATAATATGTGAGAAAAAGTATGCAGCCGGGATAACACCGAAAGCAGCGATGTTCAAACTATTGATCACATTTACGATCACTGTAACGAGCACAACTTTAACAATCAGCCTGTAGTCACTGCGTCTCATCCATATATTCAACCCGGCACACACCACGCCCAGAATCGACATATTAATCAGTGCAGCCAACGTAGCCTCATTGATACCGAAAGTTAACCTGGTCAGTCCAATTCCAACCCCTACGATAATAGCGCTATAGGGTTGTCTATACGTCAAAACCGCAACAATTAAAGGAACAAAACGAAGATCGAAGACCACTTCATCATTAAGTTGAAACCCAAATACCGTGCTGATCCAGCCAGCAAATATAAGTACAAACAACGAACTGATCTGTTTTACACGTGATGAAGCACGTATTACGACGTATTTATAGAACACACTGGCGAGGTAAGCAATGGTAATAAGCATCCCCATATTCAATACGAACATTTTTGAAAATTGCATTCACTCACTCCTGTTGTCGTGTATTCAATGACTGAAAACCTTAGTCCGTATGCCTCTATCATATCATGCCCTTTCAGCCTTCGGCATTCCCATGCCATCAAAAAATGCACAAAAATACACAAATCAGGATTCAATTTGTGCGCAGAACGTAGTAGAATATATTGTTGTTTAAATTTTAATTACTGCTGATCCTGTTCCTTGCGAACATGGATGAAAGGAGAACCGGTGTTGTGCACTTGTTAAAAAGCAAATCCTATTGGCTGTCATTAAGCTTAATGCTTTCCCTGGCTGTCATGGGAATGTTCTATGATATTCTGAATAGTCCGGAGCGCGGATTCTCTGTACTTAACTCCCCGATCGACCGGTTGATTCCTTATGTACCTGCCATGTCCATTCCATATCTAGCCTGGTATCCATTTGTTTTTGGCGTGCTGGCTTATCTATGTGCGAAGGATCGGCTCACTTATTACCGTGTCCTGTTATCCATGAATATCTGTGTCTGGATCTGTTATCTGATCTATTTTAATTTTCAGACTATGGTGCCCCGTCCCGAGTTAACAGGTACAGGTCTCGGCGCTTCTGTTGTTGGATGGCTATACAGCCAGGATCGTCCATATAATTGTTTTCCCAGCATTCATGCTCTTCATTCTTATCTGGTTATGCGTGCAGTTCTATCCGTTCAGAACATTCGAAAACAGGTCAAATGGTTTATTGTTGCGGGTGCAGCCCTGATTATACTGTCCACCTTAATGATCAAACAACACGTCATCTATGACGCTCTGGGCGCAGTTGTTCTTGGCGAATGCATTTTCACAATCATATCCGGACTTGCTCTTCACCGTCGGCGCAGAAAAGAATCGAAGTGGACAGAGGGGATCAGCTGACCCCTCGCTCGGCTGGCTCCTGGACATGCTGTTGTTGCTGCCTTCTCCACTCGTCAATAAACAAACCGGCAAAATAGGGATCCCACTGGGTCCCTTTTCCTTCTTCCAAAATAGATAACGCTTTCTCATGGCTCATCCCATTCCGATATGGACGGTCAGACGTCATCGCATCAAATGCATCGGCTACGGCAATGATACGGCCAAACAGCGGAATCTCCTCACCAACCATGCCATCCGGATATCCTTTGCCATCATATCTTTCGTGGTGAGATCTTACACCCGGCAGGAAGTCTGCCATGGCATCGATCGGCTCAATCTGTAGCAAAATACTCTCCCCTAACACGGGATGTGTGCGAATAATGGCGAATTCATCATCGCTTAGTTTTCCATCCTTCAGGAGTACTTCATCGGGTATGCCGATTTTCCCAATATCATGCAGCAGCGCTGATTTGTATAACAGATCAGCTTGCTCTTCATTCATTCCGCTCAGCTTCCCAATCAGGATAGAATATTCTGCGACTCGCATAGAATGACCAGCCGTATATTTGTCCCGTGCATCCAGTGCAGCCGCCAGGGTCGAAAAATAACTCTGCAGCAACTGCCGGTTGCGTTCCTGTCGCATTTCAAGCCGGTTAATCATCATATTGAATCCGGAGATCAGTGCAGAAAATTCATCCGCGTACAGATCAGGGGTCCTTCTGCCAAGATCCCCCTCTTGAATTCGGGTCATCTCCTCAGTCAGCTCCGTAACCGGACCGCGAACATCCCGAATCAGCAGCCAGCTTCCCACAAGAGCGAATCCCCCGCCCAGCACAACGATAAGAACTGCCCACAGAATATACTCTTTCGCAAACTCGCTATCCATATACTGAAGACGGATAAATGTAGCCAGGAAGAACAGAAGTAATGGAAATAAACCAATCAGTGCCGTACTCAGCTGAAATTTACGCTGAATGGAAACCAGAACACGTCCACCAAGCGATGGCTCTATGCCATGCTGCTCTTTGCCTCTGCGACGAACTTCCAGCAGCAATGGTCTCACCGTCCGAACGGTCAGGAAATACTCAATCAAGGCATGCATAACGGCAATCAATAACGCACACGCAGCTGCAACTGCGACGTATCCGTACGGAAATTCCAGTCCCCCGGTAGAAATCATCCATATCGTCAGTCCGGCTGCCGGCAGGGAAAAGCCAAGCATATGCGGACCCAAAATACGATAAATCGTTTGTCCAGGAAAACGGTGGATGCTCTCATACATCTTGGTCAGATCAGCCTTCTCATGATGCTCTGATGCAAAAAATTGCCGAATGGGCCCAAGTTGCGCCCATAGGGTAATCAGTTCAGCGACAAGCATGAACAAGAGTGAAATCAGCACAATGATAATAAGACGTATAAATTGAATGTTTGGTAGTTGTAATGTAGACACCATAACCACGGAACCAACCACAAAAACAGCCGCTATTGAACCGATCAGATAATTGCGCAACAGACGTAAGATAAATGAACGGTATACTTCCAACCCAACCCCTCACTCTCTTGGTGCAACCAGTTCTCCCCATTGATGACAGTGGAGAGATTAAGAGTATTGCCTCCTATTTGTTATCGGTTATTTGGACTAAAAAAATTAATTGAATCAGCCAATAGAAGAACTGGAAACCCACCCCTGCTAGATTGTTGGAATTGTACTTTCCACCCCTATCTATACTCATGCAGCACGATAAAAAGACTGCTCCCTGGAGGGAACAGTCTGGTATGGTCATTCATTTTATTATCCTTTGATCTTGGCAGCCAGAATCATCGTGCCGCGAGGCTCCTTACCCATTGCATCCGGTTCAAGTGTGATGGCAACCGTATCGTAGTCGTTGGCAGAGTCAAGTGTGTAATACACTGCTCCCGTACCGTCACGACTAAGGAATGTCCCTGCATTCTGAGGAGTATCCCCCTTGATCAGCCAAACTTGGAACGCCTCATCCCCCTCCAGCGTGGGCAAGTTCTCTGCCTGTACAACAAGGTGCGTCCCCTTGCTGTCAATGACGATGGTAGCCAAACCTTGGGCCACGATGTCCTGCGTGGCAGGATTGAGCCTGACGGCTTCACCTGTCTGCATCCCCTGTGCAGGCTGCATTGCTGAAGCAAGCCGCTCTTGCAGCAGCGCATTCTGTGCCTGTGCCTGAGCAAGCTGCTCTTGCGCAGCCGATGAGCCCGCAGCTTGCTGCTTCAGCGAATTGATCTGGCCTTGCAGCTGCCCGGCGTAGATGCCAAGCACAAGCGCCGCTGCCGCAAGGGCTGCGCTCGCTACGCGCCAGGCGCGGCTGCTGCGCGCACGCGCGCGTCCTTGTGGCTGCCACGGCTGTGCCTGTGCAGCCTCTTCCACCCGGGCTGCAGGCACCGCCGTCTCCGGCGGCAGGCCTTGCCCGGGTTGCGCCGCTTCCTGCTGCGGCGCAAGATCCTCCTGAAGCACCGCGGGTGCTTCAGGCTTCGCAGGAGCCGCCGGCTTCGCCTTGGCGCTCTGCTGCGCGTGGCCGAGCACGTTGCCCAGCACACGTGCTCGCATGCCAGGCGGCGGTGCAACAGGTTCCGCCGCGAGTGGCAGGAAGCCAGTGACTTCCTGCAATTCCCTCACCTCCTGGCGGCAAGAATCACAATGGGCCAAATGCGCTTCAAACGCTGCCACTTCCTCCGCTTCGAGTCCTCCCAGCACATACACCGGCGCCAGATCAGACCATTCCTCATGTCGTTCTATCATGGATGTATGCCCTCCCTTCCCGCGTCCGGATGCAATTCAGCATCGGCGAGCAGCTTCTGAAGCTGCCGCATGGCAAGCCTGACACGGCTCTTTACCGTACCCAGCGGAATCCCGAATCTGCTGGATACCTTCTGTTGCGTTAAGCCTGCATAATAGATCGATTCAATGACCTGTTGCTGATCACCGTTTAACTGGGACAGGGCCTCTTTGATTCGGACACCTTCCCATTTGCGTTCTATTTCTTCTTCTGTATTTGTATGTTCATCGGCATAAGCCGCCAGTGTTTCGTTCTCCACTGAGGTCGTAGCTGCACCTTTGGATTTCCGCCTCAGCATGTCCACTGCAATGTTGCGCGTAATGGCAAACATCCATGTGGTCAGCTTCCCCTGTGAGGCCTCATACCGTTCCGCATTGTTCCAGACCCGCAAGAATAATTCTTGAACAGTCTCTTCTGCAGTCATCGGATCACCAACGATCCGGTAGGCAAAAGAATACACCGCCCGCTCATAGCGGTCATATAAAATGAATCAATCGAAGAGGATTACCTTATGGAAGATAAAATTTGAAATATTTTCGCAATTGTTTTCAAAAAAAGCTTCACCCTTCCTTTTAATTGCAAAAAATTACAGCCTGTGGTATAGTATAAGAGTTGGTTTTTAAACAACCTCATATGATTTTCTGTCTTCTTTTAACCCCGGAATATTTTCTTCATGCTGCGACCGCAGCGAACAAGCACATTAACCTATGAAGATTGAAGAACCTGAATCACAATAACCCGGTAGTACAGAGTTTCACAAGATGTTCCCATTCACACTGGCGCGGTCATCGGAGCCGCAAGGACAAAAGAGAGGTAGGGCTTTTGTTGTTTTGGATGTCACTTATTCTTGAGAAGATTGAAAACATACACAAAGCACCCGGAATTGGGTTCCGGGTGTTTTTCCATGTCTGCTTACAGAAACCACGGGATTACAACCGTGTTAAGTTTTGGCAACGTCAGACCGCCAAAAGGCGCCGATACAATCTCGGCGCCTTTCATCGGAGTTGTACGGATCAACTCCCTGAACCCGTTGTTATGGCAAGAGCTAGATAAACATCGTTTTGGAGATAATGACCAACAGGATGAACAGTACAAGAATCGTACCCATGGACCCCCAGCTTCCTCCACCATGTCCATAGGAAGTTCCACAACCCTGCTGATAACCATGCAGCATTGGAGCATGATTCGCATGATGTGCATATCCGTAGCCATATCCCATCGGCATTGTACACCCATATCCATATCCGTACCCATGCATTTCATGACCTGTGTATTGATATCCTTGCATATGCTCATACCCTCCCATATGTCCGTATACGTGTCCCTGTCCGTTCGGTGAATTCGGTTTAACTTCGCTCATTGTTCATTCCTCCTTAACATTTGCCTACACCCCTAAGCTATGTATTCTGCCTACCTCTGGATCGGGCTATCGCCCTCCTTTGACAAAATAGGCGTTTTCACTATTCATATGGGCTTGTCCACAACCTACAAAAAAAACCCCACCGGTAAAC
This sequence comes from Paenibacillus sp. JNUCC-31, assembly GCF_014844075.1. Taxonomy (NCBI): domain Bacteria; kingdom Bacillati; phylum Bacillota; class Bacilli; order Caryophanales; family Paenibacillaceae; genus Paenibacillus; species Paenibacillus sp. JNUCC31. The sequence goes on along the minus strand of NZ_CP062165.1, from coordinate 4,001,911 downwards.
CGGCGGAGTTCCACACATTATACCCAGAAAGATTTAGTGATGATAACGAGAAGAATGAACAGAACCAAAATGGCACCAGTCGATGTCCAAGCGCCGCCATATCCACCTACAACTCCACTCATGTAAAACCCTCCTTTGATTTGAGGTACAATTCACTATATGCAAAAGTCCCTCGTGAGACCGGGCTCCAGTTAAAATTGGGCGGCTGTCCTTCAAAGGATATCTTCCCTACAGCAGTGAAACTTTAAGCTTCAATATTACACATATAACGATCCCATGGTTCTTTAGGAGCACGCGTATATTTATTAAAATCATAGTTTTTTATCAAGATGTTGTTTATTTACATCCTTAAACATTACCGTAATGGTATATTTTATTGGATAGGATTACCGTCTTTTCAACACACTCATTACCTTTTCGGTAATTATGTATTCTCATTTATGTAGGGATGATATTATTTTACTATTCAAGTAGAAAGGAGTGTCTATGCCTACTCTAGGTGAACGCATTAAACATTTAAGGGAACTGAAGGGTTTTTCTCAGAAGGAATTGTCTGAAAAAACGAACCTTACAATAGTTCAATTGTCCCGGTATGAAAACAATCATAGGAAACCTGATCCAGATGCTTTATGTCGTTTGGTGAACGTTCTGGGGACGAGTGCCGATTATCTTATCGGTCTAACCTCAAATCCAATTCAGAGTTTAAATGAGCAAATGTCTTTTTACCTGGATCATCCCTTACACGGAGTCTTTCTAAGGGAATTTTTTAATGCGCCTGATCAACTCAAAAACGAAACCAGGCAATTTTTCAACTTTATCATGAGCAGTTCAGATCGTAATCATTGAACCCACACGATGATCTTAGAAAAAAATCCCATCCGATGGGGAACACACTAGGAGCAATTAGATATCATGAAAAAGCTTATTACGATTTTGGCATTAACAGCATTGCTTAGTGCTTGCGGTAATTCAGAAACAACAAAAACAGCAGATACACAAACTTCAGAGAAAGCAAGTACAACCGAAACGAGCTCGGCCGAGGCTAAAGCTACTAAATACACTACATATAGTGGAGAAGGTTTCTCATTTTCATATCCGGATCACTGGAAAAGCGTAGATACAAGCCAATTGAACGTGCCAGCACTCAAAGCTGCTTTTTCTAACCAGGAAGCAACTCAATTTGCCGATAACGTTAATTTTCTTATTGATGCTAATCCGAGTGGTGAAACTAACCCCGAAGCAATAGCCAATGCAACTGTTGCCTACTATGAACAAAATGGGCAAAGCATTGGTGTTCCAGAGTATAAGAAGACCAGTTACACCAAAAAACCTTTCAAAGATTACAATGCAGGTGTTCTGGAAGGAACATATAACCACCCATCTGGAGGAGAGGTTGTCTTGATTCAATACCTGATTCCATCCAATGCTGAGCTTTATAGTCTGACATTAACCTACTCCAAGAACTATTATGAACAAAAAGGAAAAGAGCAAGTCAATGAAATTTTGAATTCATTGGTTATTTCCTCTCCTATTGAACAGACTAAAGCGAATACAGCTTCTTTAAACCAGGAGACAGTAGTAACTGCGGCTGATTATTTCAAAGAATTAACCCCGATCATAACTAATGATACAGCGATCATGGAACAAGTTTCTTATGACTTTTTCACAGCGCACGACGATTTAATCCCAGCCAGTACAGCTGAAGTTCGCAAAAAGCTTAAAAGTTTGGTGGATACCAAAGTGACAACCAAACATTTGAATAAAAATGTTGCGAATTACTATGAACATTTTATACAAATTAGCGGTGAAGTTATTGAGGTTGAAGAAGATACTTCTGATGGCTCCACAGCTGCTATCGTTCATATCATGGATGATAACGGAAACAATGTACTCGCCATCTATCCATCCTCCACAGGCGATCTGCTTGAGGGAGACTACGCTACCGTAATCGGTGCTCCGATCGCCAACTTCTCATTTGAGAATGTTGGAGGTGGTTATACCAATGCTACGCTCATTGGAGCAGCACTGGTGACTGCAGAATAGCCTTCTCAATATTCCTTAAAGGGGCTGTCTCAAATGCCCTTAAAAGCATATTGGTGAAGAGAAATAACACCCATACGTTCAAAAGGGACGAAGCAGAGGTTTATCCTGCTTTGTCCCTTTTGCGTTTTTCCACCATTGCGGCTTTTTTAAGCAGAATGCAGGCAAGGCAAAGCCACCAGACCTCCAGGCCTTACTTTTGGCAAGCCGCGGTATTAACATAAAAATGAAAGGGTATAGTCCTCTTGTCATAACACTATTTTATAAATACAGATCTTTGGGACCAATTAAACAACCCGTTCATAAAATTCATGAACATATTTGGACATTTGAATTTATATATGAAAGCCAACAATTGATTCATAAGGAGTAAAAATATAATAATTTACACCCGTGTCAATCCTTCCTGATTAGGGTATTATTCCTAGGTATAGCATACTTACATAGGAGATGATGATGCACGTGAAAATGAAAAAGGTAATTATTGCTTTATCCATCGGGATGTTGATCGGGTCCTCTTCCATGGCTGTTGCAGCTACCTCCAAAAAGGTACAAGCCACTCTTGCGAACTTTAAAGTTATCGTAAATGGCCAATCCAAGTCAGTAACATCTGATCAATTGCTCTATAAAGGGAATACATATCTCCAACTACGCGAGGCTGCTAAAATCCTCGGTTATGAGGTAAACTATTCAAGTGCAACCCGCTCTATTGAATTCTCTGCCAAAAGCCAATCCCAGGCAGATTGGATTACATTGATTGATTTGTCTGCATCTAATGGATACCAGGTTAATCTAAAGGGAGATTCAGCAGATGTATATAACATTTCTAAAAATTTAAAAACAATCCTCAGCGTTAATGCCAATGGTCTCAAAGAGGATGAGGAGAAAGTTGTAACCGCTCCATCCGGAAATACAGTTCGTATAAAAAAACTACAAGGATCCTTGGTACTAAACAGAGCTGATCTTAAAAAAGCAGGTTTAATTCTGTAGTATTCAGTATCCTGTAAACCTAAAAAGCTTCGCTAGGAGAAATCCTGCGAAGCTTTTTAGGTTTGCATCCTGCATCAGAATGCCATATACACTAAAGGTATCTGCTAATTGGGCCGAGCTTGACGAGATGCCAGTTGATCCTGAACAGATTGCAGCTTCTGCACACTGGAAGCGTCCGGTTTGTCACGACGGTCGTCTATCTTCACGGAGGTGGAAACACGCTGGGCTCCAGATAGAAACGGAGCTTCATGCAAGGCCGCAATTGCGGTGAACACCTCATTCAACGGGCCTTCAATAATGGTGCTCATGGAGGTCAACTGATATGTAATGCCCCGCTGATTTTCCAACACTTTCTGCATATCCGCCACATAACTGCTCAAGCTGGTCGTCCCGGTTCCAATTGGAATTACAGTCACTTCTGCTATTGCCACTTTCGCTCCGCCTCCTCTGGGCCCCGTGATTCACCGTTGCCGCTCATTTTAGTCGATTTTTGACTATTTTTATTCTACCAGCTGAATGCGTAACAATTCAAACTGACGTGAAGACGTCATCTGATTTGACCCAAAAATTTTTTTGAACAATCTTCAAATCTTCCAGTCCTTTTCCTTTGCGGATTCCTGGCTAAAATGGTATACTCGGAATTACGTTTCACGGTGTTGACCCTGTTTACAAACACTATATGTTGGGTTACATTATGATAACAGCAACAAAATGTAGTGAATTCGAATTACCCCACTTCTATGAGTCACCTTCTGAAATCTCGTGAAAAAAGGATGAAATCACCTTCAAAGGCACGTCCCTGTAGGTGTAAATCGCTTTCTCGAAACAGAGCTGACACTGAGGTTAACGGGGCTGTTTGGACTGCACCCGGTATCCTCATCATACAGGCGCGTTTGCAATAGACAAAAGTTTACATAAGAAACCTTTTATGTCATTTGTTGCACCTTTAATAATGGGTCATAAGGAAGCCAGAGCATCCTTCCATGGGCATTTCCAATCGCAACGCGAGAAGAATACCTTGTATATGGATCAGGTGCTGAAAGCTGTCCTATGTCACAAGATGAAGTACGACGCCCTGTCACCACCATTCAGTCCGCATTATGCAGTATATATCTATATCCCAACGTAAGAAGACACTCAATTCTTTATATAAAGAATTTCTCCATTTTATCTCTTAAACATGTGAAAGCGAGGAATATTCATGCCACAAGTTGTGACCAAGCCGAACAACCGCCAGCTTGCCTTTGATGAAATGCGCATCTCGGTATATGCGGATCGTATTCTGGAAGGACTGGACATGCTGGACAAGGAACGTCTGGTACGCGGGGTAAACAGCAAGCTCCGTCGTGACGAAGTTACCGGAGACGAGATTAGCAACGCTTTTATGATGAGCGCACTGGAACTGGTAACAAAGGAAGAGCCTAACTGGAAATTTGCAGCGGCGCGCTCCCTGCTGACATCCCTTTACAAAAAAGCGGCCACAAACCGCAGATATAAGTCATATCCGGAAGAGCCATACGGCGCGTTCCACCCTCTTCTCGTAGATCTCGTGAAGAAAGGTATCTACCGTGAAGAATTGCTGGAATGTTACACCAAGGAGCAGATCGACGAACTTGCTGAATGCATCGACTACCGTAATGATCTGTTGTTTGACTATATCGGCTTGCTCACACTGGCAGAACGTTACCTCGCTCACGATTTTGACGGAAAAGTAATGGAGTTGCCACAAGAGCGTTACATGGTTATCGCCATGTACCTGATGCATCAGGAGCCTGCTGAGAAACGTATGGATCTCGTTAAAGAAGCGTACTGGGCCATGAGCAACATGTATATGACAGCAGCTACACCTACAATGTCCAATGCGGGCAAGAAAGTGGCCGGACAACTCTCCAGCTGCTTCATTGATACAGTAGACGATTCCCTTGAAGGAATCTTTGATTCCAACACAGATGTAGCGCGTCTGAGCAAGATGGGCGGCGGCATCGGCGTTTATCTTGGCAAAGTCAGAGCGCGTGGATCGGACATCCGGGGGCACAAAAATACAAGTTCTGGCGTTATCCCTTGGATTCGCCAACTGAACAACACTGCGGTCAGCGTAGACCAGCTCGGAACACGTAAAGGTGCGATCGCTGTTTATCTGGACGTCTTCCACAAAGACATTCTGGCCTTCCTCGATCTGAAGCTGAACAACGGTGACGAGCGGATGCGTGCGCATGACGTGTTCCACGGGATTTGCCTGCCAGATCTGTTCATGGAGCGGGTAGCCAGCCGCGGTGAATGGAGCCTGTTCTGCCCACATGAAACGAAAAAAGTGATGGGCTGGAAAGATGAGAACGGTCGTCCACTCGGACTGGAAGATTTCTATGATGAGTCCGTAGGCGAAGGCGCATTCCGTGAGAAATATGAGGAGGCGGTCAACCACCCGCTGCTGTCCCGGATCACGGTTCAGGCGATTGACATCATGAAACGTGTCATGAAATCCCAACTGGAAACGGGTACGCCTTACATGTTCTACCGGGATACCGTCAACCGTGCGAACCCGAACAGCGCACACGGCATGGTGTACTCATCCAACCTTTGTACCGAAATCATGCAGAACCAATCTGCAACTGTAGTTGAAAAGGAAGAGCTCGTAACCAAAGATGGACAAACCCGCATCGTGATTTCCAAAGTGCCGGGCGATTTCGTAGTCTGCAACCTGAACTCCATTCACTTGGCACGTGCAGTGCCGCATGATGTATTGGAGCGTCTGGTACCGATTCAGGTTCGTATGCTGGACAACGTTATCGACATTAACAATATTGAAGTGCTGCAAGCCCAATATACCAACAGTCAGTACCGTGCGGTTGGTCTGGGAACATTCGGACTCCATCACCTGCTTGCTCTTGAAGGCATTCGGTGGGAATCGGAAGAAGCAGTCACGTATAACGATAACCTGTATGAAAAAATTAACTATCTGCTCGTTAAAGCCAGCATGGAGCTATCCAAGGAAAAAGGTCATTATCCGAAATTCCAAGGTTCCGATTGGCAGACAGGCAAATACTTCGACCAACGGGAGTACACAACCGGTGAGCGCGTAGGCAAATTCGTTACAACCGACCAATGGAAAGAACTGCAAACGGAAGTACAGCAAAACGGTGTACGTAACGCCTGGTTGTTCGCCATTGCACCGAATGGTTCAACGTCCATCATCGCAGGTTCCACAGCCAGTATTGATCCACTTTACGAACTGTTGTCCTATGAAGAGAAAACGACATACAAAATTGCCAACCCGGCCCCTGACCTGTCTGAAAAAACGATCTGGTACTATAAAACAGCGTTCATGGTGGACCAGCATGCTTCCATCAATATGGCTGCTGCCCGTCAGCGCCACGTCGATCAGGCTCAAAGCTTCAACCTTTATGTACGTCCAGATATTAAAGCAACCGAGTTCCTGGAGCTTCACCTGCATGCCTGGAAAGCCGGCCTGAAATCAACCTATTATGTCCGCAGCCGTGCTTTGACTATTGAAGAATGCGATTCTTGTGCAAGCTAAGTTTTATCAGTGAAGAAGAAGATTCACTAGATCCAAGATGACCACCAGGGCATCCCTGTTTTGATTGCAAAATGGTGTTGCCCTGGTACTTTTTTGCCCAAAACATGATCACAACATCATGGATGTTGATATAGATGCCACATTACAGCCCCTAATATAAAAGTTGTTCTGTCATCGTAGTTATACAGTGTAAATTCATTCAAGGAGTGAACGGATTATGCAATTGCAGAAAATTTTCAATACCGAAGCGCCTAACCAGTCTACCCGTATCATTGAAGGTGAATGCTCAGGCATTCTGAACTGGAACGATATTCGCATGCCTCATATGTACAAGCTGTACAAAGTACTGCTGCTCAACCACTGGATCGCGGATGAAATCCCGATGTCCAAGGATGCTTCCCAATTTGCCCAATTGGACCCGGAAGAACAGCGCACATTTAAAGTCAACATCTCCCTGCTCGCTGTACTGGACTCCATGCAAACGATGTTTGTCGGTGACGTGAAACGTTATTTCACCGATTCCTCGCTGGAAGCGATCTCGGCAATCATTGGACAACAGGAAGTGGTACACAACCAATCGTACTCCTACGTCCTTTCTTCCATCGTATCTGATCGGGAGCAAAAGGAAATCTTTGAATACTGGAAGCATGATCCGGTGCTGCTTGACCGTAACCGGTTCATCGCCGACATCTACCAAACGTTCCGGGATAATCCGTCTCCACAGACGTTCTTCCAAGCCATGGTAGCCGATCTGGTACTTGAAGGTATCTTCTTCTATAGTACATTTGCCTTCTTCTATAATCTGGCCCGTGACCAGAAAATGATGGCAACCAGTCAGATGATCTCTTATATCCAGCGTGATGAAAACCAACACTGTTACTTCTTCGCTGAAGTGTACAAACAGCTGCTGGTAGACTTCCCTGAACTGAACACGCCTGAGAACATGGACTATGTATACAAAACAATCCATCGCGCTGTTGAACTTGAAACCAACTGGGCACACTACACACTCAGCAACGTACGCGGCATTGACCTGAACGAGTTGGAAGACTACATCAAGTATATCGCCAACAAACGTTTGCGCCTGATGGGCATGGAAAAAGCATACGAAGGCGTGGATGTGAACTGCATGCCTTGGATCAAACCATTCTCCGATGAAGCACTGAATGCAACCAAAACAGACTTCTTCGAAGCTAAATCCCGTAACTATGGTAAAGTTGGCGACGATAACGGATTTGACGATCTGTAAGTTAATTGATGAATTGAACGCAACATAAAACAAATACACAACACTCCCCTTGTTGAACTGTCTTGATGGCTTTCAGCACAGGGGAGTGTTTTTTTCCATACAGCTGGATAGGATACTATACCCATTCATCCTGCAAGCTTGTAAGATATAATGGAAATAGGTTAGGTTCACATTCCCTTATTGAAATGAGGCATAGCGATGGAAAAAGAGCTGCTGGAACAACTAAACATGTGGCATGAACAGGACCAGTTCGGTCTCATAATCGAACGCATTCAACATATCCCTGAATCGCAGCGGGATTATGAGCTAATTGGACAACTTTCCAGAGCGTATAACAATGAAGGACGTTACCGTGAAGCTGTCCAACAGTTACTATTCGTCAACGGGCAGGGAGCAAGTGATCCGCTCTGGCACTACCGCCTGGGTTACGCCTATTATCATATGGCCAGGTATGAACAGGCGCTGCAAGCTTTTGAGATGGCGAACGAGCTCTCGCCCCATGATGAATCGACCATCGAATTCCTTGGATGGGTACGCCCAAAAGCCGAAAAGATGCAGCGGGACCGTCAGCAACATGAAGAGAAACGACTGGCTTTAGAACAGAGTGATACACTGAATCATCTAAGGGCGGCATCGGGTACATATGTACCTGCAACATTTTGGGAGCAAAGTGAATATGCGCTGGAAAGCTATGTATCTCCGCCATTCGACGAAGATTTAATTATCTCCATTGAACAAGAGCTGGGGTACAAGCTCCCCGCTTCCTATATTCAGCTAATGAATACCCAAAACGGGGGCATTCCTGCACGCACCGCTTTTCCAACCAAAGCAGCAACTTCATGGGCTGAAGATCATATCGCCATTACCGGAATCCTTGGAATTGGTCGGGACAAATCCAATACGTTGGCTGGGGAATTTGGAAGTCGTTTCATGATCGAAGAATGGGGATATCCCGATCTCGGGATTGTCATCTGTGATTGCCCTTCCGCCGGGCATGATGTGGTGATGCTGGACTATCGATTCTGCGGCCCGGAGGGCGAGCCTGCTGTCGTTCATGTGGATCAGGAAGACGATTATGAGATTACATATCTTGCACCTCATTTTGAAGCATTTATACGCGGTCTGGTTGATGCGGATACGATTGAACTGTCTGACGAAGAAGTTGAGGATTAAACACTAGGAGGGAGCTTTATGACAACCCGTATTTACTTTGGCTCCAACACACTTGGAGAGATTTCCTCTGCTTCATTACAAGATGCACTGCATCATTTTAATCTGGGAACGCTGATCGATTATAAGCGGACAGAAGAAGGCATGATGGGCCAGACGCTGCTCGTTCGTTCCTCCATTGGGGAGTATATTCTGAAAGGTAACCCCCTATATCCAGGACAGCTCCAGGAGGAAAAATTTTTCATAGAACAGCTGACGACTTACACCAACATTCCTGTGCCTGATCCATACCTGCTAGATGAAGAAACTGACACGTTGGGCTGGAGCTATGCCATTATGCCCCGATTACCCGGAAGACACCTACATGATCCGTCCTTAAAGGCTTCACTGTCCCAGGAGGAGCAGGAGAATATCGCTACCATGCTCGCCCACGCCTTGGCAGAATTACACCGCTGGAAAGTACCCGACGCTGGTGAATACGACCCAGTTGTTGGAAGGATTGTCCCCTTTGCCGGAACGTACCAGGACTGGCTCTACGGAACCATCCGTCACTGGCTACAGGATGCTGCGAAGTACTCTGTGATTACGGATGAAGATCTACAGTGGGTGGACGAGCAATTAAGACAGGCTGAATCTGCGTTTCATGCCTTTGCTGTTGCCGGGTTTGTGATGGGGGACTTTAAGGTTGAAAACTTTGTAATCCAGAAGAAGAACAGCCTTGCTTCGGAATGGGAAATTAGTGGCCTCTTTGATTTTACTACTTCCTATTTTGGAGACGGTACAGCCGATCTCACCAAAATAACAGCCAGGTATGTAAGCGAGGGCTCCCCAGAACTCGCTAAGCGTTTCCTGTCCGGTTACCGGGAGCTTGTATGTGCAACAGACGCAGAGCGATGCCAGCACTTCGCTACACGCCTCAGAATACATCTGCTGTATCAACGTATTTTGTTGTGGGGCGAAGTTAAAGCAACAGGCCGAGTGACCTGGATTTCAGATATGCCATTTGCGCAGTGGGCGGAACAATATCTGGATTCGGTTGTTGCTCTGCTGGATTAGCCTAATCAAACCACTCGCCAAAAAAACCGTCAGGCGATGAGAACTTCTCATTCTGACGGTTTTTCTTATACATTAATTCACAATGAAGCTGGAGCTAACGGGTAGACGTTGATCTGTATTAGGATTGCGGAACGGGAGCTTCCTGATGTTTCTGTAGAAACTCCAGCATCCGTCGGTAAACGAGAATCTCATTCGTTTTTCTGGAGAAACCGTGACCCTCATCATCCAGAACAACGTATTCCACGTCTACCCCTTTCTCCTGCAGCGCGGCCACAATCTGATCCGATTCCGCCTTCACGACCCTGGGATCATTGGCCCCCTGAATGACCAGCATCGGGTTCACCATCTGATCCAGATACGTAATCGGTGAATCCTTCGTTAAGCGTTCGCGGTCCCGGACCGGATCACCCAGCCAGTTGTCCATCATTGGCTTCCAGTCTTCCGGCACCGATTCCAGGAAGGTGAACAGGTTGCTCGGCCCAAAAATATCGACAGCAGCCCGGAATAACTCCGGATGACGTCCTGCCAGCAGAAGGGTCATATATCCACCATAACTGCCTCCTACCACGAACAAGCGCTCTGGAGACGAAATCCCCTCGTCAAACAGCCAGTTTATACCGGCAACACAATCCAGGCGGGGACCCTCACCCCAATCCCTCTCAACCATTTTGACAAATTCAGCTCCATATCCCGTGCTTCCCCGGAAGTTTGGGGCAAAAATATGATAGCCCTGTGCCAGCAATAATTGGAACATCGGTCGGAAAAACTTCGCTTCTGATGCCTGTGGCCCGCCATGCGGCCAAAATACGGTGTAGCCATTAGCCTGTTCCGGCTTCGCCGTGAAAAAAAGCGCTTCGATCTCCAGTCCGTCGTAGGAGTTATATCGAATAACATCCGGGTAGACGAGATCACTCGGATCAAGCCCCGTTACCCGATTGGCAGTCAAAGGTTCCCAGGAGTCGCTACCTGCCATCAACCGATAGATGTTATGCGGCTGGACGGCTCCACGCCCCAGAATATACACGTTGCCAGCCTCGGTAACCGTCACTTGATCTACCGTATCCAGCGGCATATCCACACGACGAGGCTGTTCGGAGCCTTTATCCAGCGCGTACATCCGATTCTCTGGTCCTGTAAACGTCCAGAAATATAACGTCTCTGAAGCTTTGTGCCAACGAATTTCCTCTACGTCTTCGCCTTCAATTCTGCACAATGAGCGGAATTCTCGGTTATCCATCCGGTATTCAGCTACATAGGAATACGCTTCGTCATCATTGGTAATCATCAGAAGCCGATTATTGTCTGCAAAAAGGACATACGGGACCTGACTCTGCCGCTCGGAGACCGGAATAATGGATTCTGACTCACCGTTCCGGTACACGTATGCTTTCTGATAGGTATTAGAGTATACATCCAGGATTACGTAGGCTTGTTCATCCGAACTCACAGCAACCAGATTGCTTGTAACCTCTTCCCCCTGATGCAGAAGCTCATCCTCCCCCGTTTCCAGATTAATCCGGCGTGAATTGAGATAGTTGGGGTTATCCCTACTGGTCATGTAATATAAACGCTGTCCATCCTCGGATAAGTGGGCATAATAACATCGATCATTCGGCTCTGCCGGAACAACAGGAAATGGAACGCCACCTTCCGGTTGGAGTGCATATAGATGGTAATTCTCATCTCCATCCCGATCAAACGCCGTGAGAATATGGCGTCCTTGTGGGTCTGCTTTAATAAACTGGCTGCTCTGATTTAAATACGTCAAGGGATACGGATATCCACCTGGCAAATCCATCGCCCAGATATTAGGCTGACCATTCAGATTACTGTCAAAATACATGCGCTTCTCGTCGGCCGATACGGCAAAATGGGATATCCGATACGTCTGGAAATATTGCTCTACATCCGGTTTGGGAAACTGAATCATGACATTCCTCCTCCAACATGGTAGTCCGTTGAACAGTGGTAAATTAAGGGTCTACTTGTCCATATTATATGTACATCCATTGTTTGCACAAGAGATATGTAAGCTATTTCCTGTCCAAATTCAAATAAAAGACATCCATCGGATGGAAGACTCTGTTCTCCCTTCAGTACATAGAGTGGCATTATATCCCAATCCTAAGTTATCCCGTTTGCAAAGCTTATAAAAGCGTCCCTCGTGTTCAACCAGATCCAGCTTAGTGAAACGTTCATCCACCGTATTTAGCGCCCTCCATTGTCCACACAGTGCCTGGCCACACGCTTTGATCCAAGCCTCCTTGCGAGTGATGATCTCCCATAACAGGGGGAAATGCTCTTCTCCCTTACACGCGCTATCCAGAACATAACCTTGCTCTTCCAAAGTCAGAAATCGGTTAATAATGGCTTGCTGACGCAGCAACGGACGCATCCACTCAACGTCTACTCCAAGCTCCGTATTACGGGGTGTAACAGCCGTCGCCAGCCGCTTGCAGGCCAGCAGGTTTCGCTCCCCTTCCCTAGAATTCAATGACGTGCATTGTCACTCCTCCTGTTCGCTCGTTCTTCATTCCCTCCATGCTCTACCAATGCAAAACCGAAAAAGCTGCCCAGCCCGATGCTGACCATGATGGAGCGTCCCTTCCTGCAAACCCAGTCCTGCTCCAATCCCGAGCTCAAATTAATAAACGGATCCGTGGAGAAGGTATGCCCGATTCGCTGAATGTTATCCAGATATATCCGCTCCTGCCCCATCCCCGTTCGCCGTGAGAATTCCCTCCAGGTCTTCCAGTTGACGTTATGGGGGAAAATATGATCCACTTCCTGAAGAGTCAAGCCTTTCATGGACAGCAGCTCTTCCATGCCTTGAATGATATGATCCACATACAATCGGTTAAATGCCGTAATCTCATCGGCGGTTGCGTGATAGCCGGTATGGAACCGGGTATCCCGAAAAATATGCGTCGCCTGAACGACATGCTGATGACCATCTCTGCTTAACAGAACAGCTACGGCAGAATCACTGCGCCTGGGGAATGTGGACCAAGGTCTGGATTTCTATCATAAAGCAGAAAAAGAAGCCCTTCAATTGCTGGATCAGCAAGATGAAGGGATACTCCGGGCAAAATTATATCGTCTTCTTGGCGTGGTGTTTCATGAGAAAGACAATCCAGACGAAGGCTATTACTTTCTTCGAATGAGCCACGATCTGCTCAAACGCATCTATGCAGACCGTGAAGCGAACATCAGCCACCAATTACTCCTTCTGAGCAAACAGAATGGTAAAATGGAATACAACGACTACAAAGCATTTATCAAATAAGGCAACTATCATCTTCTCCTAACAACTGCAGAAACAAAACGAAAAGGTTTTATGGTATCCAGGGTCTCTGGTACAGAGGCCCCTATTTACGGCTTAAGCTTCAAAACGACACAGGATCCAATCAACATGTTCATCTAAGAGGAACCGGATCATTCAGATCAAGTAGAGTTGAAGGTGGAAATCCGTAATTCTGTTGATCCGAAAATTCAACAAGCCCCGTGCGTTCCCCCGAAACGTGAATCCCCCCTGTAAGAACCGAAACCAGCACGACTGTGGCCATGCAGAGTCCACTTGCCATTACCCGTAATTTGGATCCTTTGCTCCCCACGTCCATCTCTCCTTCTGTATCATTTGGCAATAGATCTATCCTTTATCCTCGGCGAACCTGAGACTTATTTTACGGATAATCGCAGTGACATTAAATACTTTAATTACCATTTACCTCCATTTACACAACGATTTTATGGATAAAAAGTCATGTGAGGCTTCTCTTCGCGATAATAATCCATCCTTTGCTTCATGTTACCTGTATGCAGTTCGAACAGGTGACCATCTGGATCGGTAAAATAAACGGACAACGCATCCTTTGGATCACGTGGTCTTCCTGGGAGAATGTCTGCCCCGGCTGTCCGTAATTGCTGGACAGATTCATCGAATTCTTCCTCTTTTACGGTAAATGCAATATGCGTATAGGTTCGTTCGGTATAATTGCGAATCACATCTTCCTGATTCAAGGCGATCCAGAGACCTGCAAGCTCGAAGTAGGCCAGCTTACGTCCCTTCACTTGAATGCGGGCACCGAGAGCCTTCTCGTAGAAAGCAATGGATTGTTCCAAATTAGATACCGAAAAGCAGAGATGATTGATCCCCTGAATATTCATTTGGCTCTTGACACCTCCATATTTTAATGGCGTGTTGCCCTAGCTACATCCTTATTATGGTATATTTTGCGCAAAAAACAAATGCCCTTCTTCCTCCTGTCGCACCTTCTTCTGGGCGAATGCATAGTTTAGGCGTATGAACGAACGTGCGAGGAGGATGTATTACAAATGAGTCCTGTCTATCCTTTTTACGGTGAGAAAACGGTGTGCAAGGAACAAAAGCTGGCTTTCCCACCCCAGCATCAGGACCAGCAGCCGGGCCTGGAAACCTTGATGGTACCTGAACCGATCAGTGAAGATCCGGCCTATATCGGCAGCTGCAAGCTGGAGGGCAAGGTGGCCATTATTACCGGTGGTGACAGCGGAATCGGCAGAGCGGCAGCCATTGCTTTTGCCAAAGAAGGTGCAGATATCGCCATCGCTTATCTATATGAACGGACCGACGCCGAGAGGACACGTGATCGCATTGAAGAGCTGGGACAACGGTGTCTGTTGATCGAGATTGATCTGCGTTTGAAGAAAAACTGTGAGGCAGTCATTCGCACGACGATGGAAACCTTCGGCAAAATCGACGTTCTGGTCAACAATCATGGCGTGCAATACGTACAGCCGAGCATAGTCGATATTACGGAAGAACAGCTATACCATACATTCCAGACCAATGTGTTTGCCTATTTCTTTCTTATTCAAGCGGCTCTTCCCCATCTGTGTAAAGGAGCATCTATCATCAACACGGCATCCATTACGGCCTATAAAGGGGATGTGCAGCTGATTGATTACTCCTCCACCAAAGGGGCGGTGGTTTCTTTGACCCGGGTACTCGCCAAATCGCTTGCCTCCGAAGGAATCCGGGTCAATTGCGTGGCTCCTGGACCCATCTGGACACCTCTTATTCCTTCCAGTTTCTCGGCCGAAGATGTGCAGGTGTTCGGTACAGAGACGCCGATGGGCCGGGCAGGCCAGCCTTATGAACTAGCGGCTGCCTACGTCTATCTCGCATCCCGCGACTCTTCCTACGTCACCGGTGAGTGCATTCATGTCAATGGCGGCGATATGGTAACAACCTAATCCCAATGGGTCACATTGATAGTGGTTTTTTTGCACCATTTCTCCATTCAAGGAAACTCACAAGGACATGGATGCGGCGCGGCGTACACTTCGGTGTGATCGGGCATGTCAGGTTGGATTTCGTACGGTCAGCAGGAGAACGGCGGTCTTGTTCCGAAGAGGTTTAGGAGTACTTTCGTAAATCGAACCGGTCAATCCGGAACCTGACGTCTTGCGACAAGGAGCTGAGCAACCTGATGAACTACGATCCACTCTACCAACCGTATCCGTCTTACCGTGTGCCCGTCTATGCCAAGCAAGGCATGGTCGCCACTTCACAGCCTTTGGCTGCACAAGCCGGACTGGATATATTAAAAAAAGGCGGCAATGCCATTGATGCGGCCATCGCAACGGCGGCGGCACTGACCGTGCTGGAGCCAACGTCCAACGGCATTGGGGGCGATGCCTTTGCCCTCGTCTGGACCGAGGGCAAGCTGCATGGCCTGAATGCGAGCGGGCCTGCGCCTCAAAGTATATCGATTGAGGCGCTCAAGGCGGCAGGCCATTCGGAGATGCCGAAGCTTGGGGTCATCCCGGTGACGGTGCCTGGCGCACCGGCCGGTTGGGCTGAGCTGAGCCGCCGATTCGGGCGGCTCACGCTGGCGGAAGCGCTGGAACCGGCTGTCCGCTATGCGGAAGAAGGTTACCCGCTTGCGCCAAGGCTGGCCCGCCAATGGGCACGGGCAGCTGATATCTATCCAAGCCAAGGCGATGCGGAAGCCGGGCGTGCTTGGTTTGAGACGTTTGCCCCAGGCGGGCGTGTTCCCGCCGCGGGCGAGATGTGGCGTTCGCTGGATCATGCGGCTACACTGCGCCGAATTGGCGAGAGCGATGCGCGAGACTTCTATGAAGGCGAACTCGCGGAGCGTATCCACTCTTTTATGGCAGAGCACGGAGGTTACCTGACCAAGGAAGATCTGGCTGCATTCCAGCCTGAATGGGTTGATCCGATCTCGGTCTCCTATCGTGGCTATGACGTGTGGGAGATCCCGCCGAACGGTCAGGGACTGATTGCTCTCGCAGCGCTCAATGTGTTGAAGGGTTTTGATTTTGAAGAAAAGGAATCCGTTCTGGCATACCACAGGCAGCTGGAAGCCATGAAGCTGGCGTTTGCCGATGGGGAGAAATACATTACCGAGGAACGCAAGATGGGCGTAACGGTGCAGGAATTATTGTCCGAAGCGTATGCAGACGAACGACGCAAGCTCATTGGCGATAGGGCACTTCTACCTGAAGCGGGCGACCCAAGAGCAAGCGGAACGGTGTATCTCGCAACGGCAGATGGTGAGGGCAACATGGTTTCCTTCATCCAGAGCAATTATATGGGCTTCGGCTCCGGGCTGGTTGTGCCAGGCACAGGCATTGCCCTGCAAAACCGGGGACATAATTTCTCGCTTGATCCCGATCACGCCAACGCACTGGAGCCGGGCAAACGGACATATCATACGATCATTCCAGGCTTCCTCACACGGGGTGATGAAGCGGTCGGACCATTCGGCGTCATGGGCGGTTTCATGCAGCCCCAGGGTCATGTGCAGGTCGTCATGAATACGGTGGACTTTCACCTCAATCCACAGGCTGCGCTTGATTCTCCGCGCTGGCAGTGGACCAAAGGCAAAACGATCCTGGTTGAGCCCGGATTCCCTCAGCATATTGCACAGGCACTTGCCCGCAAAGGGCATGACATACAGGTCGCTCTCGACCCGTCGATGTTTGGACGGGGCCAGATCATCTGGCGCAACCCGGACAGCGGTGTATTGTGCGGCGGCACGGAAAGCCGGGCTGATGGCTCGGTAGCCGCATGGTGACCCACAGGGAACCCTGGAGCCAGTGTATATCGCTAATCGCTACCACAGCGTTTTCTTATACATTTCGATTGGACGATTAACATCAACAGCAGGACATACACATGATGTAAAATATGTACGCAACTGATCCATTCCATAGGCAAAGAGGAGATGATTCATCCCATCTCCTCTTTGCCTTTTTTCAGTCTTTGTACATCTGCAAACCACCAGTTTCAGTTTTTCCACATTCATATGGCTGAGATTTGTAAACAGAATGTACAATTCATGAGATTATATTCGTTTTCCGTAAATTTTCATCCAGCACCATAATACCCACTCTGTTTCTGGCCGATATACATATAGGGAAATGCTCACCTCACGCGTCAACACTTATACTCCCTGTCTCAAACTTGGTATCTTATCTTTTTTTATTGCTGCTCAGAAAATTAAGTCCTGATAGGTTTGTTGCAATGGTAAGTGATCCTGAAGTACTGCATCCGGCATTTCC
The DNA here is from genome assembly GCF_014844075.1 of Paenibacillus sp. JNUCC-31. Classification (NCBI taxonomy): domain Bacteria; kingdom Bacillati; phylum Bacillota; class Bacilli; order Caryophanales; family Paenibacillaceae; genus Paenibacillus; species Paenibacillus sp. JNUCC31. Next base: position 3,984,302 of record NZ_CP062165.1, on the reverse strand, counting down.
AGTGGACCAACCATATAACCACTTGCAAGATGTTCCTTCAGCTCATCACTTAGATCACGGTTACTCATATTCACCAACAGTTACATATGAACAAAATGGAGCCGTGCGCTAGTTAGATTTAATGGTATATCCAAAGAAAACCTACGTTCCTTTTACATGAGGGAAACGTAGGTTTTCTTTTCTTATATTTGGGTGCGAGGTGCCTTATTCATTGTATGTCTAATGGCTAATCACAAACCAGCATCACAGCGCGTCGATGATGTCCCCAGCGAGCAGAGAGGCCGGATCACCGCGGAGCAATGCTGCTCGCTCGGCAGCCTGCCCATGCAGATACACACCAAAGGCAGCGGCTTGCTCCGCGCTGAACCCTTGGGCAAGCAGACCGGCGATAATACCGGTCAATACGTCTCCGGCACCGCCGGTAGCCATGCCGGCATGCCCGGTGGTGTTAATGTACGCCTCGCCGGAAGGCGTTGCGATGACCGTTCGTGCTCCCTTGAGCACAAGGGTCACGCCCTGCTCGCGGGCGTACCGTGCAGCGTGTCCGATTCGGTCACGCTGCACTTCCGGGGTCGGCATGCCCAGCAGTCGACCCATCTCTCCGGGGTGCGGCGTCAGGATGGTCGCCGCACTGCGTTTGCCCCAGTCGCGAGGCCCCTGTGGGCCGGCGTCTGCAAGCATGTTGAGGGCGTCCGCGTCGATAACGAGCGGGCGATCCGTGTGCTGCCACAGACGGCGCAGCCAGTCTGTGTCGCCTTTGAAGCGGCCAAGGCCCGGGCCGGTCGCAAGCACGTCGCGGCTTTCCGCGAGACGCAGCACAGCGTCTGCGGAAGCCGCGTTCCACTCGCCGCTGTCGCCATCCGCGGCGGCAGCGAGCATGAGCTCGGGCACGGTGCCGATGACATGCGGCAGCAGTGCCGCGGGCAGCGCCCATGTGGCGAGCCCGCAGCCAGCGCGCAGCGCGGCCTTGGCCGAGAGCAAGCCCGCGCCGCTCATCGGCAGACTGCCTGCGGCCAGCAGCACATGGCCGTAGGTGCCTTTATGGCCGTCCGGTGCCCGGAGGCGGCCCGTGTCCACGCGCAGGGCACTGCGCAGCACCTCTTCCGTCAGCAGACGGACCGAGGGGCCATGCTCCGGCGCAAGCCGCGCGGGAATGCCGATGGAGCGCACTACGATGCGCCCTGCAGCGGAAGCACCCGGGTACTGCACCAGCCCGCGCTTGAGCAGCGCGAGACATACGGTCACCCGGGCTTGAATGCAGGGCTCATATACCTCCCCGGTGTCGGCATTCAGCCCGCTTGGCACATCGGCGGACACGACCGGCTTGCCGCTGTCGTTCGCCGCCTCAATCAGCGCCGCGTAAACTCCGCGCGGCGCCCCCCGCGAGCCGGTGCCCAGCAGCGCATCCACGATGCCTGTGCACCGGCTGAAGTCCACGGCTTCGCGCCCGTGGACCAGAGCAGGGATGCCGAGCTGCGCGGCGGCATCCCGCTGCACTGCGGCTTCTCCCCGCAGTGACTCGGGCGCATCGGCGTAAACCAAAGTCACGCCGAGCCCCGCTTCAACCAAATGGCGCGCGGCAACCAGCCCGTCGCCGCCATTATTACCCTTGCCGATCAGCATGTACCACTGCTGATCGCCGGGTTGCTCCATCACGAGCGCCGGATCGGCGATGATGTCGCCACCATGACCTTGCCGATCCCCGGGCCCGGTGCGAGCCATGGAATTCGATGCCGTCTTTTCACACCGCGCTCCTCGCTCCATTCCACGCCTCGTGCCATCTTCCCTGCACAGCCCGATAACTTCCTCGGCAATAGCCCTGCCTGCATTCTCCATCAGACTGGCCGCAGGAATGCCAAGCTGATGAATGGTATGCTCATCCACAGCTCTCATCTGTTCAGCGGTTACGATAAACAACAGTCCATCCCTCCCCGGTGACAACCCTTTTTACAACTTCACCCAACCTTAGTTAATCTTACTTGCCGCACTTTCACATCTCCAGACTTGAACTCCGCACTCACCTTCCATAAAACCAGCCAAGGTTCTCCATCTTACCATTCAGTCTGCATAACGTGCTTAGTACCCCACCGTAAACCGGGATTGAATAAATTGCGGATCATCCAGTTCATCCACTAACGCCGCTGCAAAATCGCCAACGGAAATCGAACTCTCACCAAGGTCATCGGTGATCACACGATTCATGCCCACCCGGAAGATGCCTGTCCGTCTTCCCGTTGTGATCGTAGCCGCAGGGCTCATGTAGGTCCAGTGTATATCCGATTTCTCAATGAGGTCATACGCGTCTGCATGAGCCTTCGCCAGTGGCTTGACTTCCTCCGGGAATCCTGGTGTATCCATCAGCATGTCCCCAGAATCCGTGATTAGGCTTCCCGCTCCGCCAACGACAACCAAACGTCCCGCCTTGCCTCGCCGTACCCCCTCAATCAGAGATCGCGTGACTTCAAGCATCTCTTCCTCCTGGCCAAACTGTGGTCCATAGGCGCTTACAACGGCCTCCTGACCGGCTGTAAAGTCGGCAATCTGGTCCGGGTTAAGCAAATCCCCTTGCACCACACGTAAACGCTCATGTTCCATCTCAACCTTCGAAGGCTCACGAACAATTGCCGTCACCTCATGTCCACGGTCCATCAATTCCCACAGTATCGTCTTCCCAATCGCTCCGGTTGCTCCAAAAATGGCAACTTTCATATTAAATCCCTCTTTTCAGTAGATATCATCTTGTCAATTTACCGTTATTTTAATACTTAATCCCATTGTTATATACCTTAAACGGCTCACGCCATCTTAAACCGTGTGTACTCACTTGTAAACCATCGTAAAAAAACATCTCTTGCCCTTAATTCATAGGAAAACGCCCCATGATGCAGCTCAACAACAATGACCTCATATTGAGATGGAGTTTCTTCATCATACCTCGCTTCTTCTACAGCCCGCTGTTTTATTCCGGTCCATCTTCCCCTTGTCTCCACCACATGCCTTCCGATTTCGGACGGGTGTAGGCAAAGCCAAATTGAGCATACAAACGATCCGCAGGGACATCTGCCAGCAGACTGACCAAACCGCGAGCAGGTACCCGTTCACGCAAATAATTCATGATCTCGCTCATGATCAGTTTGCCATAGCCCTTGCCCTGGTATTCCGGGTGTACAGCAATATCTACAACCTGAAAGAAACAACCACCGTCTCCGATGACCCGGCCCATGCCTACAATTTCATTTTCTTCACGCAGACATACAGCAAAAAGACTATTCGGCAGCCCGATCTCCGCCCCCTCCTTGCTCATCGCACTGAGACCTGCGATCTTCCGTAACGCAAGGTACTCTGCTGCTGAGGGCGGTGTGTGTTCAACGTTGATTCGGTCCATAAATCATACCCCTTCCTATTAAAATAGGATTACATGCAAAAATAGAAAATCCCATGGAGATTATATTTCTTTGCTTAGGCCCCTTAACCCTACTTATGACAGTAAATTCCTACTGTTCCTGCTTGAATTCATGTACTTCCTGTGTAATAGTTGAGAGAAGCTGAACTGATTCGTATTTTATGATACACCAAGTTCATGCAAAGGAGGAACACATGTGCTTCAACGCTGGATAGATGATGCCACATCACGACCAGGATCTGATGCTGTGCTGTTCGGAGTAATGGCTGTGCTTCTTGGCATATACATATGGTCTGCCACTGAAGTTCGCCGCAGCCGTGACCGGCGAATGCGGAGAATACGAGATACTTTATACATAAGTACAGCTCTTCTGGGACAACTTGCCGACATCGAAAATCGGAAATTTAAATTTTCGGAACATGAACATAATGAATGGTTAACCGCCATGCTGGCCTGTAAGGCAGCAGCCTGCCTATCCTCCCAGCTCCAGGATCAGATCCGTGACTGTGTTCGGGATCATGATCCGGCCAGACTCGCACTGATGCACAGGGCTTTGGAACGTGAGAGTACAGCATTATCCGAAGAACTTAGCCGGGATACACAGGCTGATCATTGGGGAAAAGCCGTTTGGAAAATCATCCGGCCTGTTGCTGAACCCGCTGCGCTGTTCGCGGTGTCGGTTCTCACAATCGATCTGATATTCCGTCAGCGTCTTCTCGAAGTTTCCATCGATTCCTGGCAGGCAGCCTTGCCCTGGATACGCTTCGTTTCCCTGATGATTACCATAATTTATGGCTATCTGCTCTGGGCGAGCCCAAGACAGGATACAGCAGGTACAGTTACCAAGGCGCTATCCTTGCTGATTGCACTGTGCGGCCTTTTGCATCTGATTGGACTCGTTGCTGCTCCCTATGCGCTCGGATTGCAACTCATTCTGTTCATCTCCGGTTTCGGCCTGACAGGAAGTCCTTCTCGCAGTGATCGTCCCTATGTGGGACACACCGATTCCGATGATGGATTGAATATGAGTACAGACACATATGCCAATGAGAACCTGAACCTGGAGCTGAATCTCCATAAACCACGCACACCCGGAGCCATTTCCGAAAAGTGAACCTTTTAACTGGTTTGCCTGATATGTGCATTCTCAAGTTAATTCAATATCAAAAAAAAGAGAAGCCCGCGAAATCGTCGGCTTCTCTTTTTATGATTTTCACTTCTTTCAGCATTTTGCATACTTCGATTTCCATTATAGAAAAGGTCCAAACATATGATAACAGGTTCAATCGTGGATCACCTTAAGCCTATCCCTTCGCGCTCGCATTTGATCCGCGCAACGAACGGGGTGTATTGCTTCGTGCAGTGCTGCCGGATTTGGAGGCGCTGCCGGAGGGCGCATTTTCAAATCGCTTGCGTTCGGTCCGCTCCATCTGTACAATCTGACCTTCGTGTACAACGATGTGCAGGGAGCCAAACTCCATGTCATTCAGCTGTCCGGCAATGCGATCCATCCATACCTCATCCACTTTTAACGGCTTAGCCATAGAGCCGCCTCCTCTTCTCGGGCTGCTGCCCGCGATATTCAACTCGTGTGCTGTCATCCAACCGACTTTATAATTCATTCTTATCCAACCTATATACTTGGTTTATACATTAGCAGGGCTTCCAGTAGCTGTCAATCCGAATTTTTATGATTATGAGGCAAAATTTATTTTTATGCCATACTGTCACCCAGGCTAAGGCATCCGGCAAGGATTAAGGAGCATCGGGCCCCTTCTCTTCACTTTTCAGGAATCGTTTTATGCCCCAGCCAGCTCTTGAGCAGCAACGTAGCCAAAGCCAGGATCAACAACAGGGAAGCGACGGCAAATGATGCCGAGAACTGGTACTCGTTATACAAAATCTCGACATGCAGCGGCAGCGTGTTGGTTTCTCCGCGAATATGCCCCGACACAACAGACACGGCTCCGAACTCGCCCATCGCCCGCGCATTACACAGAATAATGCCGTACAGCAGTCCCCACTTGATGTTGGGCAGCGTCACGTTCCAGAAGATCCGCCAGCCGGAGGCCCCAAGCGTAACGGCCGCTTCTTCTTCCCTCGTGCCCTGATCCTCCATCAGCGGAATCAGCTCTCTGGCGACGAAGGGAAACGTAATGAATAATGTAGCCAGCACAATGCCTGGCAGCGCAAAAATAATTTTGATATCATGGTGGGCCAGCCACGGTCCAAACCATCCATTCGAACCAAAGACCAGGACAAAGATCAACCCGCCCACGACAGGCGAGATCGAAAACGGAAGATCAATCAGGGTGATCATAAGCCCTTTGCCCCTGAACTGAAACTTGGTAATAACCCACGCGGCCGCCACACCGAATATCGTATTCAGAGGCACGGTGATCCCGGCAACCAACAGCGTAAGTTTCAGGGCTGACATGGCGTCCGGTTCGGTAAGCGCGGCGATGTAGACACCCCAGCCCTGCTTTAACGCCTCCATTAGCACGATCACCAGCGGCAAGATGAGCAGCCAGAGCAGCACCAGACTTGCCAATCCGATCAACAGCCATTTAACCCATGGCCCTTCCGTGGTTGCACGGTTTGGACTCGGCCCGGTTCGCACACGGGAAGCAGGCGTTAATGGAACGGAACCCGCCATATTCTGTACCTCCTTTTGGTTTATATAAGTTGAACAAATGATTTTACACTAAGCCACTGCGCGGTCAGAGCATCTTCCGATTGCTGTTATCCCCCGATTTTTCTTGAACCAATCCTAAAAAGGGGAAATCCGGGGATAAAGGCAAACGCTCCGCTTCTCCAGATTTTTCTGTCCTCTCCGTTATCGTGTAAAGGTTAAGTTCAACTTATATAGGTTGGCTTATTTATATGCGTTAAGCTCTGCCTGCCTTTCGGCTCCAGCGCTGCAATGAATTAATGATCAGCAATAGGACAAAAGAGACCAGCAGCAGCAGCAAGGCTACCGCCGTAGCTCCCGCATAATCGAACTGCTCCAGCTTCGCCATGATTAGCAGGGGCGCAATCTCCGTTTTCATCGGCATATTGCCTGAGATAAATACCACTGAGCCATATTCGCCTATGCCTCGGGCAAAAGCTAACGCAAAACCTGTCAGCAGCGGCGGGATCAGATCGGGAAGCAGGATCTTCCGGAATATCCGCCATCTTCCCGCTCCAAGCGTAGCCGCAGCTTCCTCCACCTCAGCCTCCAGTTCCTGCAATACCGGCTGTACCGTACGCACCACAAACGGAATTCCGATAAACATCAGCGCAAGAGTAATGCCTGCCTGTGAATATGCCAGCTTAATGCCCAGAGGTTCCACCAACTGTCCGATCCAGCCATTTCCGGCATACAATGCCGTTAAGGCAACCCCCGCCACAGCCGTCGGCAAGGCAAAAGGCAAATCAATAACGGCATCAAACAGCCGTTTTCCGGGGAAGTCATACCGGACCAGTACCCAAGCCAGGAGCAGCCCGAGGACCAAATCGATCAGAGCCGCTGCGCCTGCAGTTAGAAAGCTCACCTGAAAGGAAGCCAGTACCCGGGGATTCGTCGCCACCTCAATCATCGTGGACCAGGTCAGTCCTGTGGAATTAAACAAGAGCGCTGCCAATGGAATAAGTACAACAAGGCTCAGGTAGAGCACACTGTAACCCATCGTTAATCCGAATCCCGGCAGCGTGCGACTCCGGGCCGCCATCACCTTGCTCATGCACGTTCATCCTCTCTGCCTTCAGTCGGTAGGACTGGTTGGCCGCTTACATGGTTACGCAACATCATTGATGTCAGAAATCGCATTAGCTGCCCGGAACATAAATCTGGTCAAAGATACCGCCGTCATTAAAGTGCTTGGCTTGCGTATCCCGCCATGTGCCAAACACATCGTTCAATGTAAATAGCTCAAGCTGCGGGAACTGGTCCTTGAACTTTTCCTTCACGCTGTCCAGGGTTGGACGGTAATAGTTCTCGGCAGCAATGGTCTGCCCCTCTTCGCTGTACAAATATTTCAGATAGGCGTCCGCCACTTCACGACTTCCTTTTTTGTCTGCATTTTTATCCACGATCGCTACAGGTGGTTCAGCCAGAATGCTGACGGAAGGCACAACAATATCGAATTTGTCCGGACCCAGCTCTTTAACCGATAAGAAAGCCTCATTCTCCCATGCAAGCAGTACATCACCAATACCGCGCTCTACAAACGTCGTCGTCGCTCCACGCGCTCCAGAGTCAAGAACAGGCGCATGTTTGAACAATTCTGCAACAAATGCTTTGGCCTTCTCTTCATCATTGTTGTTATGTTTGAGCGCATATCCCCATGCCGCCAGATAGTTCCAGCGTGCTCCGCCGGACGTCTTGGGATTCGGTGTAATAACCTGTGTATCTCCCTTGATGAGATCATCCCAATCCTTAATGCCTTTCGGATTGCCTTTGCGTACCAAAAATACAATCGTGGATGTATAAGGGGAGCTGTTATGCTCGTATTTGTCCTGCCAACCCGCATTGATCAAACCTTTATCCTCAATGGCATCGATGTCATATCCTAGAGCCAGCGTAACCACATCCGCGTCCAGACCATCAATCACGGAACGACTCTGTTTACCTGAACCGCCATGAGACTGCTTAATCGTCACTTCCTGGCCCTTCTCTTTCAGCCAATACGCCGCAAACGCCTTGTTATATTGCTCATAGAGTTCACGTGTCGGATCATAGGATACATTCAGCAGCTCGATCGCTTTTGCCCCTTCTTTGCCGCCTTCCGCTCCCTCCGGTGTTCCTGCTGCATTCGATCCACCGCCTTCCGATCCGCATGCCGCCAGTACCCCTGTTAACACCAATGCCAGACCAACCAGAATACCCTTATGAATTTTCTTTTTCATAGATAACACTCCCCCCGAATGGTTCTGCAAGACTCCTTCAACAGGCTGAACAGCATGGAACGCACCGAAAAAAAACAAAAAACGGAGGAACTCCCGCGCACTTCTCCCTCATAAAGTCATGCCGGTCCAAAGGCCGTGTATGCTTCATCCAGAATGATGTGCTGCGGTGTTCCTCCGTCTATACGGTGAGAACGTTATTCTGTTCACGTTGCTTTTCTAATGTGACTGTCAATGACTGCTTTGCAATGTAAAGCAACGTCATTTTTATTATTCCTACCTGTTTAGTAAGTTATATACGTATCATAAGGGCAGTACATATGGCTGTCAAACGTTTTTTCCGATTTCTGCCGATTTTCTGTTCAAGGGGTGAAAAAGAAGAACAACGGACCCGAGTCCATTGTTCCCCTGCGTTAAACAACTCTTATTCGTTGCAAAGCCTTCATTGGGATCGCCTGCCTGTATGCTTATGCTTATTTGCCTGCATACCGGATATTGGGTACAGGAGGTGTACTCATGCCATCTCCCAAATAAAAACCGGTGTGCGGCGGTTGGTTATAGGCTACATTTTGCCAGGCTACGCCAAGACGGTATACCGGATCGTGCATCAGGGTATAGATACGTTTATCCGTAATCGCTGTTGTTGTGTAGATACGCAGCGCTGAACTATCATTGGTCCGCCATACCACTTCTTCTCTCCAATCTCCGAACAGGTCAGCCTGCAGATTCGGTGTGGATTTCGTTCCATTACTGGAAGAGACACCAGAAGCGGTCAGCAGATTAACGGTTTTGCTATTGGCGTAATCCCATTTATCAATCCGGTTGCTGTCCAGCAGTTCGCGGAGCAAATCACCGTCCCACCAGATGCCAAAATTCGTGGAAGAAGGTAAGGTTGTCCCGATTTTCTGTCCTTTGGCTGTATACAAACCACCATCCGCCCATACTTCGGCACCCTTATAACGTGGATCGATATCGGCTGCCATGCTACGTCCAATATCTTTCGTCGTAGGTATGCCCCAGATTAACTGACCTGTACGCGCATCCCGGAACTCCACCCCGGCATTGGAAGGTGTCTCATGGACCTGGAATACTTCAAGACCTGCACGATCCGGGTCCAGATCACTCAGATGCATGGCGTCTCCATGCTTCAGTCCTGTCGTATACAGACCTTTACCATTGTCATCCACCGCCATCGCTCCGTAAACGATTTCGTCTTTGCCATCGCCATCCACGTCTGCAACGCTCAGATTATGGTTGCCCTGTCCTGCGTATCCTGAATTACCTGACGCGTTGGAGTCAAACGTCCACTGCTTAGTTAGTTGTCCATCTCTCCAATTGTACGCCACCAGCACAGTCCGAGTGTAATAACCGCGTGCCATGACCAGACTTGGCCGCTCCCCATCCAAATACGCAATCGCTGCAAGGAATCGATCCACCCGGTTGCCGTAGTTGTCTCCCCAATCAGACACATTGCCACGCGCTGGTTCATAGTTCACTGTGGAAAGTGCTTTACCGGTCTGCCCATTGAAGATCGTAAGGAACTCCGGTCCCGACAGGACATATCCGCTTGAATTCCGGTAATCCTTGCTGACATCGCCGATGACCACACCCGTACCATCCCTGGTCCCATCTGCCGTTTTCATCGCCACTTCGGCCTTGCCGTCTCCGTTCAGATCGTACACCATAAACTGGGTGTAATGAGCCCCCGCACGAATGTTTTTGCCCAGACTGATACGCCACAGGCGCGTTCCATTCAATTTATAGGCATCTATAAATACTTCGCCTGTATAGCCGCTTTGGGAGTTATCCTTGGAGTTGGACGGGTCCCACTTCACGATCAATTCATACTCACCGTCACCGTCCAGATCCCCTGCACTCGCATCATTGGCACTGTACGTGTAGGCTACACCATCCGGTGTTGTACCCCCTGCTGGCACACTGAGAGGTACGGACAAATAATTATTGCCCCATACGCTGACCGCCGCCGAAGCAGCCTGCTCGGTTCCACTGACTACGGCTCGAACCGTATATTTGGAACTGCTTGTCCCGCTTGCATCCTGGAGGTTGGTGCTGTTCGTTATGGGCGATGCGTTTACCTTGGTTCCATCCCGGTAGACATTATACGACACATTCGACCCTTCCGTGCCCAGAAGCCGCCAACTGACAAATACACCCGTACCTGTCTTCACTGCAACAACGCCACGATCCAGCAATTCCATCTGACGTGCACCCGCAGCATGCGTGACCGCAGTTCCTCCAAGGCCGAGCGAAGTAACCAGTAACGCCGAACTCAGCAAGGATACTCCAGCCGTTCGCAACGTACGCATCCATAACGATCGATTTCCCATAAACCATTGCCTCCCCCAATCGAATTGGTAAGCCCAATACCCTCGTAACGCAATCTTTATGTAAGCGCTTTAATATATTCATTTTAAATTAAACATATAATTCCATCTATAGGTCTAAATTAGTAAATTTCTAGAAGCGATATTCATAGCACATTTCTAAAATCAAATTTCTACGGACACAAAAAAAACTGTGGAAGCCCTGTCATACAGACAGGATTTCCACAGCTAATCTTGACGTTATTGCACTTTACACCAAGCAATGTTAAACAACCGGAGCAATACAGACCGGGCGGGACAACTCCAGTTTGAACCCGTTATGCGTCAGACGGCCGTCTTCTCCATTCATCTGAAAACCGACCAGATTGTTGCTGTCCTGATTGGCTACCAGCAGAATGCCACCTGGCAGCAGGTTGAAGTTGCGCGGGGTCTGACCAATCGTCGAAGTCCACTCGACCGCTTCCAATTCACCGGATTCCTGATCAATGTGATACAGCACAATGCTGTCATCTCCACGATTGGAAGCATAGAGGAAACGACCACACGTGGATACACGAATATCGGCTGCCGTGCTCTCTCCATTATATCCTTCAGGCAGAGTGGATATATGCTGCAATGTATTGAATTCACCTCTACGCTCATCATACATGAATGCTGTAACGGTGTTGCTCAACTCGTTGATCACATATGCCCATTGTGAGTTCGGGTGGAAGACCAGATGTCTCGGCCCTGAGCCAGGAGGCTGATTCATCTCCCGATGAGTAACGAGACGCCCCTCTTCCAACCGATACACAATGATCTGGTCCAATCCAAGATCACAGACAACGGCATACTGCCCGGAAGGATCTGGCTGAATGGAGTGTGCGTGTGGCCCTTCCTGACGATCATCGTTCAACCCTCTTCCCGTATGTTTAACCAGCACACTCATCTCTCCAAGCGTCCCCTGATCTCTGATCGGAAATACATTCACACTACCACTGCTGTAGTTTGACGCAAGAACCCACTTGCCATCCTCCGTAACAGATACATAACAAGGTGAAGCACCTTTCGTCAATTTGCGATCCATCAGATGAAGTTCACTCGTTGCCGCATCCCGGCGATAGACTAGCACTTCTCCCTCATCCGTTTCACTCACCACATACAGGCTGCTCCCGTCCGGGCACAGTGCCAGATAGGATGGATTATCCACACCATCCGTATGATTCACAATCCGCATCTCACCTGTATCCGTATTCAATGCACATAGAAAAATTCCGGGTTGATCCGCTGATGCATACGTACCTGTATAGAAAAATGTTTCATTCGTTGCGATTGGTTCCATCAACTATTCTCCCCCTATTCATTCAAATATGGATTCCATTGTTATGTACTTACCCAATTCACAGACTTCTGCTTCATTGGTCGCCCTCCATTCTTATGGATATGCATATCCTGTGAGCGCTTGCAGATAGACCATTGACTCCCCTATCCTCCCTCACCATAATACAAAGTATGAGACTCTACAATAGTTCAACCCCAATGCGTAAATCCGACGGATTCCATATGCAAAAACTTATTGTATTGCCTGATCCGCTACTGGAGGATGCCGCGGCTGCTCCAGTCACGTCCGGGCTGTACGTTACCGATATTGGGTATTTCCATGAAGCTGAGCACCATTACCGGGACCGGCCCGAAGGATGTGCTTCGCATATTGTGATGTACTGTGTCCAGGGTACGGGCTGGTATACGCTCGCTGGAAGCAAGCGGCATGATGTTACCACCGGAAATCTGGTGATCCTGCCTGCCCATATCGCCCACGTCTACGGAGCCTATTCGGCTGAACCTTGGAGCATCTATTGGATGCATCTGCGCGGCGAACACGCCTCTACTTATATCGAGCCGCTGGTTGCAGATGTCATCCCCAAGATGTCTCCCACCAAGGCACAGAAATGGCTGGAGCTGTTCCATGAATGTTACAGCATACTGGAGACTGGTTATTCAATGCAAACCTTGACATACACTTCCCTGATTGCGGGTTATATGTTAGGTATGCTCGCTTATGGACACGAAACAGAGGGCGGGATGGTCAGCAGCAAAAGAGCAGCAGAACAATCTGTCCAGTATATGCTGGAACATCTTGAAAGTGGGGTTACCCTCAAGGAGCTGGCTGCCCAAGCCCGTTTGTCTGTACCTCACTACTCCCAATTGTTCAAACAGGCTACAGGACATTCACCCATTGATTATTTCCTGCGCCTCAAAATTCAGCATTCCTGCCGCTATCTTGATTTTACCGATTGGACCGTAAAACAGATCAGCTCCGAGTTGGGGTTCAAGGACCCGTATTACTTCTCACGCCTGTTCAGCAAAATGATGGGACGTTCACCCACGGATTATCGCAATAAATCGAAAGGATAGAATTATTGGAGTGCCAAACGATTGGTTATGAATATTTTGGAATACGGCATGGGAAATTACAGCAACCTTTTTGAGGGAAGGGTCGTCTATAGGGACAAATAGCTTTTATATAAAGGGATGACCCCTGGAAAAGTGAGGCGAATCTGTAATGAAAAAAAATAATAAGTTGGCTGCATTGACCGCCGGAGCTTTACTTACACTCTCTCTGAGCGCTGCTCCAATTCACGCTGCTCAAGCGGGATTCACCGATATTCAAGGCGTTGCGGGAGCAGACAAGATTGAATCCCTGCATCAGGATGGATTAATTAAGGGAGTGAGTGACAGCTTGTTCAAGCCGGAACAGGAATTAAACACCGCTCAGGGCATACAGCTCATTGCCGATGGACTGGATCTGAATCTGGATACCATTCGTTTTGTTAAAGAACCGCTGCCGAGTGACTCCTTCTCCCACGTAAAAGATGGCGTATGGTACAGCGATGCTTTTATCCGCGCCAAATACAATGGAATCAAAATGTCAGATGATATTGATCCATCCAAAGCACTGACCCGTGAACAGTACACCCTGTTCCTGATGCAGGGCATTGAAGCCAAAGGTGGTCTGCCGATGATTAACATCAAACCGGTAGATATCACGGACGAACAGGAGCTTACTCCCGAATATCAAGGCGCTGTTCAACGCTCGCTTGTCTTGAAGATTAACACGCTCGATGCGGACGGAAATTTCAATCCGAAAGATACCATTACACGTGCTGAAGCTGCAGTTATGATGTATAACGCCAAGGCGTATATGGAAGACTTCAATGCACCGAAAATCCCCGAGACACCTGAAAAGTAATGACTACGGGAGAGCCTGAGTAGCTGATCCTCCCTGAACCACATTCAAAGCAAAACAAAACAGCCGCATGCTCCCTCAAGAGGAACATGCGGCTGTTTCTGTTTATCTTCTGGCTTATATATAATTGTACACCGATATACCGGTATTCCAATCAGGATTTAGAACGATCCTTTAACCACAACTTCAGACAGCGGGAGACGACCTGCTGGACGAGCTGGTTGAGCTGCCTTACCCACAGTAATCAACAGCGTTGGCACGTAACGTGATGGAATGTTGAATGTTTCGATCAATTGTTGCGGGTTGTAACCACCCATTGGGCAAGTATCATATCCCAGGGAACGTGCAGCAAGCATAATATTCTGTGAAGCAAAAGACGCATTGCGAATCGCTTCGTCACGGGCGATTTGCGGATTTTGGTAGGCATTGTTGATCTGTCCAACCAATGCGTCACGAACTTCAGCCGGGATTGCACCTGCTTCAACAGCCTGATCATAAATCACGGCGTTGCGGTTCGCTTCCAGATCTCCGAGTACGGCGATAGTAACGGAGCTGTCTGTGATTTGACTTTGGCCGTAAGCGATTGGCAGCAACTTGGCTTTGTCCGCTTCGGATTCGATCACGAGGAATTTCCAGTGCTGCAGATTCCATGAAGACGGTGCTTCGGAAGCGGCAGTCAGGATCGCGTTCAGATCTGCTTCAGGCATAACAAAATCTTTTTCGTACTTTTTGACAGCGTGACGTTCGCTAATCACACGAAGTGTTTCATTGTTTTCAATGCTGGACATGTGTTCCACTCCCAAGTTCTTTTTTTATTTTTTTTAAGTTCGCAAGGCCAAACTCTACCGAGTACTTACCCTCCGAAAATAACATCAGCGCAGACGATCGCTTCCATCTGTGTTCACGTTATGCCCGGAATCGCCTGAAACATCAACGGATCTTACAACCGGAGCAAACGCCCTTATAGCCTGTCCAGCAAACCAGCAGCAGCAGTCCAAGGCCAGATCATGAAGAAGCGTTAGCAGTATTATCCGTCATGATCTGTCCTTTGTGGACAAAAGCTCCTTGGACAAGGAACATTCTTCCCCATTGCTGATACGATGCTTCACATCCTCAATGGATATGCGGTCAAAATAAGCACTCAACGCTTGTTCGCCTCCATCGTAGATGCCTCCCATTACTTCTTGCATATTGGAAGAAACGACGCATGTTGAACCGGATTCTCCCGAACACCAGCTGGGACCAAGTGACCCGCCCGCTACCAGTCTGTACAAATCTCCAAGCTTGATGTCCTTACTCGGACGACTGAGCAAATATCCACCGTGGGCACCTTCCTTGGTGGTCAGGTATCCATTCTTCCTCAGAACACTAAGAACCTTGCGTACTCTGGCTGGATGTGTACCAACACTTTGAGACAAGTCTTCACTATTGGCCATACATTCATCCTTCATGGACAGAAAGACCAGACAGTGCACAGCAATGGTAAATTCGCTGTTCATTACTTACTCCTTTCCCGGCACATTCCACCGATAAAAATTCATTCCAAGGCAAGTATAACTGTTATTATAGGAATAACAGTTATCTTTGTCAACACTCTCCAACAGTCGGTTAGGAATCCTGATTTATCCCGACACAGGCAGGAATTACAATCTCTTTTCGTCGATCGTATATCATCAAATTTGGGTCGTATTTCCATGAAAAAGAACAAAAAAGTGAGCCAATCGCTTCGCGAAAGGCTCCAATAAGATAGACATATGAAAGGGCTTACGTGATTATTATAATCGGTTATCGTCATTTTGAAAACGCTTTTTTTGTCAAGTGGATCTTTATTTTAAATTTTTCTGTTCTAAACGAATATCGACACAGGGATTGCAAAAACTAATGGTATTAGTTATATTACTAATATCATTAGTTTTGAGGAGGGTTTTATCATGCGAATCACCCGTGAACATGCCGTCATTCAAATTTCATTTCTTCCACGCCTCTTCCCCGTGAATGTATATCTTGTCGAAGAAGAGGATGGATTTACCCTGATTGATACCGGAATGCCATTCAGCCTCAAAGGGATTCTGGCTACTGCACAATCCCTCGGCAAACCCATTACCCGCATCATTCTGACTCATGCTCATGGCGATCATGTTGGTGCACTGGATGGTCTTAAGGATACTCTGCCCCATGTCGAAGTCTGCATCTCCAGACGGGATGCCCCGCTGCTGGCCGGAGATGCTTCCCTGCTTCCCGGCGAGCCACAGACCCCTGTGCGCGGCAGTGTGCCCAAAGCGGTGCGAACCCGGCCGGATCGCTTGCTGGATGACGGCGACCAGATCGGCTCCCTGGTCGCCATTGCTACTCCGGGCCATACGCCTGGCCACATGGCCTTCATGGATACGCGCAGCCGCGTGCTGATCGCTGGCGACGCGTACCAGCTGCATGGCGGTCTCGCCGTATCCGGCCGCCTGCGCCCGCTCTTCCCGTTCCCGGCGCTTGCGACCTGGAACCGTGAACTTGCTCTTGCCAGCGCCAAGCGCCTGGCTGAGCTGGAGCCGTCCGTGCTCGCTGTAGGGCACGGACGACTCCTGCGCCAGCCCGCGGCCGCCATGCTCGCAGCAGCGGCTGACGCAGAGCACCGGCTGAGCCCTGCCGGGGGGCGCCTTTGAGCCCGCGGCAGGGTCTGGATCGCAGCGCTCTGTTAAGCGCAGCCGCCCAGCTCGCCGACAGCGACGGATTCCATGCGCTGACGCTGGCCGCCCTGGCCCAGCGGCTGGATGTGCGCTCCCCGTCGCTGTACAACCACATCAGCGGACTTCCAGGGCTTCGCCAGGAACTGGCGCTGATGTCTGTACAGCAGCTCAGCCGCGCATTAACCGCGGCAGCGGCTGACCGCTCGGGCGACGAAGCCATTCAAGCGGTTGCTGCCGCATATATCGCCTTCGTCCGAGAGCATCCGGGGCTGTATGAAGCCTCATTTCATGCCCCGGACCGCGAGGAACCGCAGCTCGCTGCGGCCAGCACAGCTGCGTTGGAGGTGCTGCTACATATTCTGCAGCCCTACCCGCTAACCGAAGCGGAAGCATTGCATGCAGTCCGTGGTTTGCGCAGCCTGTGTCATGGCTTCGCCTCTATGGGGGCGCAAGGCGGCTTCGGCATGGACTTTGACCCGGACGAAAGCTTGCGTCTGACCATTGCCGCTTTTCTGAGTGGGCTGCATCACCTTCACAAAGCCTAACCCGTTTCTACAGACCAAAGTGAAGAGGGGCTGTCCCATCAGTCATAAGCATGACGATGGGCGCCCCTTGTTATCATTATTATGGTCTAACGAACCTGGCACACGTTATTCGCTCTCATTTGCACCGTCCTGAGATGTAACGAATCACAAAGACGTTATGTCATCGGTTACGCCGCTTTTTAAGCTCTGAAGCCGTGTTTGCACTGAAATGGCGTCACTGAAGTTCGTTAAAATTAGCATGTATTAACAATCCGTCATTTAAGATGCGGTAGATTCCTTAGGTACCTTGTAAAGTTTGGCACATGACGCTGAGCAGCCGTTCGGGCACGCCTCCCCGTAGCGGGAGCCCTACCGAGACAGCCCTTCTATATGTATCCCGGCTTTCCTTTTCCTGAAACGGTTTTTCTATTGCCAGGGTTGTCGCCCTGTCTGCACTTCCTGCAAAATCTTCTTCATAACGGGTACGTAGACTTTCCAGTAAAACAAGTCCGGAATCCCCTTTTCATCCGGCGTAAGCTTGTTTCTCAGTACTTCCCATCCCTTAATGCGCCGCCAAAACGAATAATGCTTCATCTCACCGAATGTTCCTGCCATATAATAAGACCGATTATGGTCATCATGTCGAATAAGTGCGGGGAAGTCTGGTGGTATGCCTGCATCTTTCAGTTTCTGTTGGCCTTCCTTGGTCAGGTCGGTTCCATACCAGGCCAGTACGAAATCATTTTGCTCCGGTACAATGACGTCAAACCAGTTGCTATAATGGGTATCCTTCGTAACTCCACTCCATTCTGCACCTTCCTTTGTGAAGGAAACCTGGATATCCTCCGTCTTCACATCCCGACCTTTCTGGAGTACAAGAACCTGTCCATCCTCATGCGCAAGTACAATGCCCGCTCCATGGAAAGACCAATTCTTCTTCTCGCTCCGTTCATAGTTCATTCGCACTCTCTGCGGTACTTCATCCGTATTCTGTAGATCCGATACCGATCTGCCCTGCCATCCGCTGCTTCTCATGCCCAGAATGGGGTACAACTGCTCTCTTGTCAGATCAGAGGTGATGTTCCACAAGGCACTGGACTCGGCTACAATGGATACCCCTTTATTGGCAGCTTCACAAATTTTTTGGGCATCGTATATCGTGAGACCTTCCAATGTTTGGCCCTGTATATGTTCGTTGGGATCATCAGATGACATACTCTGGTTTGACGTCAGATAGATCAGGTCCGTATCCGTCACCTCATCAGGTAAGGGCCGCTTCATACGAAGAATGTCGTTCTGGGTGTCATATCCGTAGTAATCTTCCTCGTACCTGTAACGTTCCCCGGTCTGTTGTACAATCTTCTGCTGATTCAGAAGCCATACTAATCCCTTATGTGCCACATAGGAAAGATCAGGCTTGCTTTTGTCAATAATCATGATGTTTAGCGGTGTCGAAGCCTGAGATTGCCACAAGATCCAGGGCACAACCAGAACTACCGAAACCACCGTCAGACAAGCCATCGTCCATACCTTGACTGGTCTGTGCGTTCTATTCATCGAAGCGTCTTCCTCCTTGCTCTGTTCCAAGGTATGAATCGAATGGGTAGGTTAAAGCCCAAGTTACCTCTTTTGTTTCCGAAGCTGACTCCACACGTCGCCGCTCTCTGACACTGCAGATGGAGTCGGGGATGTATATAATACGTCCACGCCCTTTCATCTGTTTCATGCGTTTATGCAGTCGCCTGACAAGCTCTGTATGACCCACTTGGTTATCTGTCTTGTCACCGTCGATTTTTATGACCCTACATGTTCGTTCATTTCCTGATTTCCCCTTACTCGAATAAACCGCCTCACACGGGGTACAATAAATACAAATTTTTCAAATAAATCCCGTATGTTCATTCCGGGTCCATGAGACACTAAGCGTTCTATCGGCTTTCTGCGTTTGTGATATAATAGGAACAGAAAATTCCGGTAATTGGCGTCATGTTCCGGATATCCGGATAACATATTATTCCAGAAAGAGGGAGTTCTACGTGGCTCAAATCAGTCCGTCTTACCTTCAGATCGGCGCAACACTGGGTATGCTCATCATGGCCCTGCTTGCCATTTTCATTCGAATGAAAGCCAGTCACCGCCCGGTTACCATTCGCAAAATTCTTATCCCTCCGCTGGGCATGAGTACGGGATTTCTAATGTTTGTTGTGCCTGAGACACATGTTCCGCTTCTGTGGGCATTCATCGCACTGTTGGTGGGCTGGTTTATTTTCTCGTATCCCCTCATCCACAGTACCCGATTCGAACGCATTAACGATGAAATTTTCGCCACTCGTTCACGAAGTTTTGCTTTCATTCTGCTTGGATTGCTGGCAGTTCGTCTGATTCTGCATGAAGTCATCCAGCGCTATGTGAGCATCCCGCAAACGGGCGGATTGTTCTTCCTGCTGGCCTTCGGCATGATCGTACGCTGGCGCGTATATATGTACAAGCACTATAAGGAAGTTGTTGCTGCCGAATCCTAGCAACATCCTAATAACAGAAAAAGGCACGTTCTGGCACTTCACTTCACCGTGCGGAACGTGTCTTTTTTGTGGGTTAGGCGTATTTTTTCAAATGGAAGAAGGCAGAAGTTATCCATAATTGAAATCCATGCGAATTCGAATATCCATATGGTCCGCTCCATCTTTCACCAACATCAGCAGAGCCTATATCTTCCTTTCGTCATAAAATGGAATTGTCACGCAATAGCCCAATACGCATCGCTTCTGTTATCGCTTCGGAGCGGGAGCGTACGCCGAGTTTCTCGAAGACGCGAGTCAGACTGTACTCAACCGTACGTTGACTCATGAGTAGCTTTGCAGCGATTTCTTTGTTACTACGGCCACTTGCAACTTCCTGCAAAATCTCTTGTTCACGCTCTGTGATGGATACCTTATTCAAGGTCTGATCTTTACGTTTACTCAAATGAATCTCACTCCGACGCAATTGACGCAGCAAATGAACCGGAATAACTGCTTCATCACGCATCGCACAGCGAATTGCAGTCAGAAGCTGCTCACGGGTTGCTGTCTTACTCACAAAACCTGTCACCCCTGAGTCAATAAGGATGTTGAAGTTGGGACTTATGTCATAACCGGTGTAGATCAATATTCGATTTTCCGGATCGAGCGAGATTACCCGTTTAGTCAGCTCCAATCCACTGATCCCAGGCATATTCAGATCAAAAAGCAATAGGTCAAAGTTCTCGGTTTGCAATCGTTCCAACGCCTCCATGGGAAGTGTAAGCGCCGTCACCTGAATCTCCGGGTCTTGCTCCAGCAGAAGCTTCGTTCCTTCTCCTACTGATGGGTGATCATCTACCAGCAATATACGAATCATTGGATTCTCTCCTTTCTTTCCACATTTACTTTATCCTTCCTTTGCTCTGGTTACAGCATGACTATGGATCGGCAACCGGATTACGGCGAATAATCCTTTTCCAGGCTGTGAGTACCAATCCAGGCTTCCCTCAAAGCTACGGACGCGCTCTTTTATTCCCGATATCCCCATATGACTAAATGAGTCCTCTGTCACCGACTCTAGCATCCCTATGCCATTGTCACGATATGTATAATGTAGCACCCCCTCCTCCAATCTAATGCCAATCTCAACTCTCGTAGCCCGCGAGTGCTTGGCTGCGTTTCGAAGCAGCTCCTGAGTGATTCTATAAATGGCTAGCGTCTGTTCATCATCAAGCAGTCCATCAACGGATTCTGTCGAGAAATCTACCACATAATCCATGCGTGTCTGAGCTTCAATAAACAACTGTTCCAAAGCTTGAGTAAGTCCCATTTCCATTAAAAGTGGAGGGCGCAATTCATTACAGGTCTCGCGGATCTGATGGATGACATCAAGTAGCCCTTCCTTAATCTGTTCCAGTTCATTACGCAAACCTTCAGACATCTCTTCATCAAGAATAGCTGTCTCTAACCGCCGAAGCCAGATGATCTGATCCTGCAGAGCAGAGTCATGCAGATCTGAAGCCAAGCGTCGTCGCTCATTTTCAGACAAGTTGAAGATTAGCCGAAGCACCCAGGATGGAGCATGACTGTGCTTTTGTATTTCCGTCTCCATATCCACAATTAGCCCTTCAATTAAGTAAAGATTTTCATAAACAATAGCGCTATAATTGGCTAACGTACTGAGCCAGTTCCGTTCGTCCGGGTTAAATCGCGTATGATTTGCTTTGTCGTCAATCCAGAGTATATACAAAGAATCCTGACGCTTTCCAATAACAAGACAAATGCCACGAGACATGGTCAACAGATATCCTGGAGCGATTCGATTCATTTTTTTCCGTAACTCACTTGCTAGTTCAGTACGCTCTGACTTCCTCAATTGATCAATCCGCACTTCGGTTTGATGCATATCCCAATCGAAGAAAGCCATATCTAACACAGGGAGCGAAGAATTTATTTCCTGCTCCAATGCTTTCTCAAGGTCTGAGCGTTTCATGACACGCGATACATTGTGAGAGAATCGTTCAAAACTGTCCCTTATATCCAGACGACTACCCAATTTTTTCTTCACTCGACGATCCATATTTTCCTTGACAAACAGCGTAATAACCAGAAGGAAATAAAACAAGAGAAACATACGGATGCCATCAATCCCGTTCGGCCCTCCGCTATTGGCTATCCACATCCCAAGCGTGGCCATCAACGCAGAAGGTATTATGGCAAGAAGAGCATGATAAATAAAGCGGTTTAGTACAAAATCAACATCAAACATCCTTCTCGTTGTCAGCATATATATATAAATAATCGGCAATGTTAACAAGAAGGCTGCAGCCACATCGTTAGATACAATTGGATAATTGATCAGTGATGGCAGGCTGTACAGACAGACAAACGGGAGAAAGGCCAGCATATGTGCAATTAACGTCAATTTGAACAACGAATGCAAATGATCCAAGCGATGTTTGCGATACTTGTGAATTAACTTCGCGACAATTAGAATGTTGGGTATCGCAAAAAATAAAATAAGTAATGTCGATCCATAAGAGTAGAATTCCACGTCAATGAGTTCACGGATCGACCTCATGACTATGTGGAACACGATGCAGATATAAAACAGAACAAGCCAGGGTTTGGATATAAACCGTTCTTCAAACTTTCTTAGATAGCTATTCATAAAGTGAATAAATAGAATCGGTACCATTAGAAAGGATAAATAGAAAAAAAGACGTCCAAAAGGTTCGTATCGGTCTGTAGTATAACCACCCAGATAGGCTAGAACTGTGAACAGAAAGAAGAGCGCCAAAAGAAATGCCGATGAATCTTTCCGTCGGTAGCGCCCCATTACGACGACGAAAAAAAGAAAAAGTACAGACGCACTCAGTGGACCTTTAATGGAAAGTAGTGATACGTGCAAAGGCAGCTTCTGGATCGTCAGAAGCTGCTCCTTTCCATCTGCCCCTATTTTGGTAATCGACTCAGCTCGTTCAATCCTTCCGTAATGTTGAACAGTGAAATTTCTCGCTGGTGAGGCCCCATCGATGGCAATCACGACGTCTCCTGGCTCCATATAAGCCCGCCCCCATCCCTCATCGCCAATAGAGCTCACTTTATAATACCCTGTTACATCTGCCTCAACCTCAATATGAATTAAAGGTGACCCAACAACGAGGAGGATATCATATACGACAATGACGATGTATATCAAAACTGCGGCTATCCAATTCCCTTTCCTCAATTCAAAATCCTCCAACCTATTTTATGTATGATTTAATCGCCCCAGTTTGAAATCTGCTGACTGGTGATGGAGCGACCTTCCGATCGAAAAGTGAACACATCCAGTAATGCTCGATGTTCGATCTCCCCTAGTCCGGCGAAAAACAATTGTCCACTTAACAAACTGTTACACGCATTTTTTTCCTTCATCAATATCTCAATAGCTTCCTTCAACATTCCAGTCAGCCTCCCGTATCGTAGTTTAGTTTGATGAGTATTAAATCCCATTCCTAATATATTCTACGCCGGCTGCATACGAGTATGAGATGATCTTCTGATGTATGAACTGCGGGTGTCCGGCTTGTTTTTACTATATCAGTACAACAAAGAACATGAAACGACAACCCACATTGTAATTCCCGCAAAAGAATTTGCGCTCTGTTGCGTGATCTAGCAACTTTACCTGTAATCCTCTTTACACAGGCATCAGGATTCTATCACAACAGATAAACGTTTCTTGAACCCATCTTGAATGGGCAACTGCTCAACCAACCGAAGATAACGATAATAAGCGATGCGCATATGAACAGAAGCATATGTCAATGCACCAGAATTCTCCAATAACTCTAGTAGCTCGTTTATTCTGTTGCAAACTTGTTTGTACGTTAATCGACCTTCAAAATAATCAATCACCCAGTGGGATTGCCCATTCAGATGCGCGATTAAAGCAAGCACAGGAAGGGTTTTTTTTCGATTCCAAAAGTCGTTCTTCCCTTCCCGATTCATCACATCCAAAATATCATTTTTGATCTGAGCGGCTAAACCCAACTGCTCGGCGTATTCTTCTACTTCCACACGGCTCTCTCCACATGCGAGAACCGTACCTATTTGACAAGCCATCACAATCAAGGATGCTGATTTGTCGACAACTGTTTGTATATACTCACTTTCGCTGCGAATCCGGCTTGTCAAATCCATCATCTGACCGTTTACCGCTTTTATAGCTTGGGTGTTCAGCAGAGCGGCAGCCTTATATTTTCTCGTGGTCTCAAAGTCGCTATCCAGCAAGAGATGCTGGGACAAGAATACGAAACCAAGCGCAATATTTAGTACACACTCTTGTGGAATGGAGCTCCAAACGGCCACTGTGTTATCACGATCTTGAAGATCATCGATTATGTCTAACGCGAGCAAAAGCAATTCGACAGCAGCGACCGCCCTATAAATCTCTTTGCCTTCACCACCATAGATTTGATAGTGCAAACTTGTCAGATTTCCGATTTTAGTTCCACCTTGCAACTTGTACAAAACACATTCCACTGCTTGCTTGCAAAGTACCTCATCTGTAAATTCTTTCTCTATGGCCTGGCACAGTATCTGTTCGATCTTCATGTCTTCCACCATCACACATCCTCCTTATTCTCTTTTTTCCCATTTTGAGTATATTTTCCAATAAGATATCATATTTATCTTTTTTAGATCAACTTCCTAAGAATTAACGACAAAAAAACTCCTCTGGCTATATAGTAGCCAGAAGAGCTCCGCTTAAGATTTATTCAGAAGTCTACCTTGTTCTAAAGTCTTTAGGCGCTGTTCTTCAAAACTGAGTAGTGCGCCGTAAGGATGCAACGGGGAATACATACTTCGAATATAACTCAAGTATACATCCGCGCTTTCATCCGAACAATGGGTAAAGGCCTCCACTTTAAGTAAAGACAATGGACCCAGTACCTGCTTGTCGAGCAGAAGATGTAAGAGAATGTCCGCCTCCCTATGGTCACTCACTTCTTTCAGCCGAATGACCTCTTCAGACAGGATCATTGCTACTGTATTCTGGTGTATGAGGCTTGTCATTTCTTGCCAAAATTCGACTAAATCCCTTGTCAGCCTGGTGACTAAAATATCTTCATGATTTCTTTCACCCTGCATCGCTGTATAAAAATATAAAACGTTCAGATTATGCAGATCTTTGCTCCATTTAGTATCATTTCTCTCTGCGACTTCATACAAATACCGCCGTGAATCCTTAAGCAGAAAATCCAGCTTCCTGACGTCCATAGAGCTGGCAGTAATCAACGCATTCCAAGCAAAGAAAAGTGAATAGTTGCGTCTACCGAGCAAAAGAGCATTTGTTCCATCTGTAAATAACGTACCGATACCGATGGCGACTGACAAAAGACCAATCAGCCCCCACAAGCTGAGGAAATCTGATGAGAGGTTCAGAGCGAGCAGACCAAGAAGCAAACTAAACGTCGGACCAGCCGAATAAATTACGCGTTGAGCTCGAATGGATGAAGCAAATGTGCGCTCGTCCTCATAAGCCGCGATTTCCGCTTTCATTGCTCCAAAAAAGTAGGCTTGTTTCCATTTCCATTCGAGGTGAAACGGTGAAAATGAAAACAGAAATGGTCCACATATCAGATGGGTTACTCGGTTTCCCATAAACAGTGCACCGAGGATATGCCCGAATTCATGTAACATAATAGCTATTACCAGTGCAATTACAATATTGAGCAAGAGGGTAAGCAGTGCCTCCCCCCCCCACCCTCCTAGTATTGGTATACCTTCTGTATCCCCCAGCAAAAACGAAGTAGCCAGAGCGAAAACAATCGTCACTCCAACAAAAACCAGCAGGTTCTTTTTCAAAACACTTCCTCCTACGCCATGGGGCTGTCTTCCCCTGAATCTCCAAACATAACGTCCATCTCTTGAGTTCCTGCTAGTATTTCAAACGTACTCATCTCCAGAAATAGTCTTCCAAGCATATTCATTCTCTCATGAATCAACTGCTCCATATACTTTTCATAGAGAGCTTTTCTTGCTTGAATTCGCCCGTTCATGGGTTCAACCGCATTAGTGCTGCGTATACATTCACACCCCCTACACCGAATACTTCATCCGCTCCGGGTTCCCCATAATCAGTTGCCGTCTCAAATAATATATTTTTCACCGCAGATGGACTCAGTCTGTAACCCTGCTCTTTCGCTTCAGCGATCAGTAGCCCCGCTGAAGCAGCCACCTTGGGAGCAGACAGACTGGTGCCTATCATAAATTCATAACCGACTGGCAGACCCACCAGCTTGCTTAGCTCTGACTGCGGAAGATGGGTAGGATATGTCGTCAAGCACATACTCGTTAAGTTCAGCTCACCTTTGGTGAACCAGGTACTCCCATAATCCCCACCGGGAGATGCAATCATATCACGCAAACCATAATTCGAATAAAAAGATTTTTCATGCTGACGATTGTAGGCAGAGACAGTGATGACACCAGGTAAACCGCCAGGTGCATGAACGGCAGCCTCAAATGCATCCCATTTGAGCGCTTGGGCAAGACTGGATGGATCACCAATATTAAGCCCATCTGTACCAGAGGAAGCTACCACAATCACCCCTTTTAATTGAGCATATGCCAACGCTCGTTCATAAGCGAGTAACGCTGCTTGGTCATCAGGCTTCAATAAAGACTTGTAAGTCCCTAAACTGAGATTAATCACATCGACGTTATCGTTTACCGCCTCTACTATGGCCTCAACGACCCAAGAACTATCCGCCTTTCCCGTATCGAATACTTTATAAGGAACCAATCCAAGCCCGGGTCCCACACCAAGCAGCTTTCCATCCGCAGAGATCGTTCCAGCAATCATCGTTCCGTGTCCAAGGTTATCATCAGTGGACTCTATGCCAGGCACAAATGATTTCCCGGTTCCGATAAGGCTATCCTTTAGATCAGGATGAGAAGCATCGATTCCACTATCCACCACAGCGATAACCACATCCCGGCTTCCGCGTTGAATATCATAACTTTTCCAATCATCAGTTACTTCTTTGATGTCCCAGCCCCATTTCTCATATAATAGCTCCTCTGCCCTAACTGTTTCTTCGCCACGATTAGCATTTAATCCTTCGAAATCCATTGTTTTGAATATTGACTTATCTAATT
Source organism: Paenibacillus sp. JNUCC-31 (assembly GCF_014844075.1). Taxonomy (NCBI): domain Bacteria; kingdom Bacillati; phylum Bacillota; class Bacilli; order Caryophanales; family Paenibacillaceae; genus Paenibacillus; species Paenibacillus sp. JNUCC31. Next base: position 3,957,583 of record NZ_CP062165.1, on the reverse strand, counting down.
TCGGGTTCTCTCCCATATCTTGAATATCTGCTAGATTTTGTTGCACAGCCTGTGGAGTGAGCGCAGCAGCAATCACTTCTGAATCGTCCAATTTAAGTTCCAGTTTCGGATCACTGCCAGTGTACTCCACCACATCTGTGAATGCTTGTAGAACAGCTAACTCCGCTTCTCTCACGAGTGTGGGGGAGGACCCACTCAACCGTAATAGCCCTGTTTCTGGCACTATAGTAGCTTGGATATCTTTCCATCCCTCGAAAAGAGTAGCTGCTTGCTCTGGAAACATCCCTTCCTTGAATAAGATAAGTCTACTGTATGAATCCCCTGTTACACTAAGCTCCATGGCCGCAGAGGCATCAGCTACTCCCGTCACTGCTACGCCTGATATTCCTACTAATCCTGCTGACAAGGCCATAGATAAGGACAAAACGCAAACCTTCAAATTATTAACTTTAGACTGCCAGTTCATGCTCTTTTTCCCCCTTATTCATATAAAGTTGGTAATATAACCCTTTCTGACTGATTAGCTGCATATGACTACCACTTTCCACGATACATCCTCTGTCCATTACAACGATTCTGTCGGCATCAATCACTGTACTCAAACGATGAGCAATAACGATCCGTGTACAGTTCATCTGCGACAAAGCTTCTTCAATTCTGGCTTGGGATAAATTATCGAGTGCACTAGTCGCTTCATCCAGCAGCAGAATATGAGGCTCAGTTACAATAGCTCTAGCCAGAAGTAACCGCTGTCTCTGTCCACCCGATAGGTTCGCACCACTTTCAGACACCATCGTCGAATAACCAAGCGGGAGCTTGAGAATTTCCTCATGGATATTCGCCTTGATAGCGGCCTGTACGACCTGTTCCAATGTTATGGAGTCGTTCAGCATACGTATGTTTTCTTCCACAGTTCGTTGGAACAGTCGTGTGTCCTGCAAAATCGAACCCACATGTTTTCGTAGCGACTGCAAATCCATGTTTTTTAACGAACGCCCGTCATAACGGACCTCGCCTTCGGTGGGCATATAGAAGCCAAGCAATAGTTTGGCCAGTGTTGTTTTGCCTGAACCGGAAGGACCAACGATTGCAATTTTCTGACCAGGTTCGATCTGAAAATTCAGTTGTTGCACTGCTTCAGCTGAAAAAGGGGTGTATCGGTAAGAGACATGATCCAATTCGATCTGGCCACTCAATCGTTCTACGACTTCGCCATTTTCTTCTTGCTCAGGCTTCGCTTCAATTACATCGTAAATGCGCTGCAAATAAGAACTGACCGTAAGCAACTGTGTATAAGCTGAGCCCAGTGAGACGATGGGGATCATGAAAGCCATCGCAAGTGCGTTAAATCCCAGTAGACTGCCAAGTGTCATCTGTCCACTCCACACAGCATGGCTTCCAGCCCACAGCAGCAGCAACGGCAGAATGAACTGAATTCCAGTCGAAAAGGACTCAAGCAATGAGACCCAAACATTGCGCTTTTGTGTTACCGCTAATTGCCCCGTAAACAACCCGCGCCATGAATTGAAAATCCGATCTTCTGCACCTGCAAGCTTGATATCCGTGATCCCGTAGATACATTCAGCGAGAAAACTTTGTGTCCGACTTTGCTCGGTGATTTCGCGACTGGAGAACTTCCTGGTCACTAGTGTCGTCAAGATCAATACCAAGAATATTCCAATTCCCACACTGATGACCAATAATGCGAGTGAACTCGATTCCACCAGCATCAGCACAGCATAAGATATCAGCAAAATGAAGTCGATTACGACCGTCACCATGCGATTCGACAGAATCTGCCGTATGTATACGTTCGCATTAGTTCGAAACATCAATTCGCCGCCTGTGCGGGATTCAAAAAAAGAATAAGGAAGTCGTAACAAGCGTCCAATGAAAGTCTGCATCATACTCAGATCCATTACACTCTGAAGCCTGGCTACTGACCAACCTCTCAACATACAAAAAGCTTCGTAGAACACAAACAGCGAAAGAAGAGCAAATCCGATCAAGGAAATCTGATCTCGAGCCATATCCATTAAAAGACTGTCTGTAATATAGGCAGTCAACTTAGGTGCAATCAGACCAAAACTTTGCAGAATAAGAGACACACACAGAATTCCGATTAACCATTTCGGTTGTTTAAATGCAAGCTTGATGAAAAATCCCCAGTTATTTCTCCCTTTTCGCTGCTCAAACCCATTATCTGGTGCTAAACAAAGTATATGTCCACTATACCTTTCACGCATTTCTACCAAAGAGAGCGTCCTGCGTCCAAATGAAGGATCTACAATCGTGACCTTGTGTTTGCCTACTTTTTCGATTACGACAAAATGCTTATTTTCCCAATGGGCAATTGCGGGGAGTGGCAGTTTGCGTAGCTCGTCCACGTCAGCTCGATATGCTTTACTCTTCATGGAATAGCCGGAAGAAATCGTGATCAGTTGCAGAAGTGAACTCCCACCACGAACAACGCCGAAGCGTTCCCTGATCTCGTGTAACGAAACACGGCAACCGTAACATGCCATAATCATTGCGACACAGGCAATTCCGCATTCTGAATCCTCCATCTGCTCAATAAAAGGGACCCTTAATCTAGGCATAAGTCAGCCCCCGCTTGTGTTGTCGCCCCTCCTCATAGAGAGCATCTACAGGTGGGCAGACCCATCCAAGATGGCAAGCAAGGATGCCGATCTGTACCCGGGAGATAATCTCCCATTTGACTTTAATGGAGAAGATAATCTCACCTACACGTCTACGGCTGATAAATAGGCTCTGTGCAATTTCTATGTCCTTCATACCCCGTGCAACCAAAATCGCAACTTCCTTTTCTTTCTCACTTAGATGCATAGCCATTTCACTCCTATCGTTTATTGAGGTGCTTGAGCTTCATCATAGAGGCTCCTGCGTGGTTTCGCACCGAAAACAACCTCTGCAGATTACGCCATTTTCTTGCGATATGAACTGCGGGTTGTCTGGCTCCTATTGCGTTGTACAAGGCAAGTTAATTTCTGCCATTTTGCGTAGTACCGCGAAAGGCTCATGCCCAGTAAGATTAAGCCATGAACAACACACCAAGCACGAGAGGAGGTGATCGGATATGAATCGTGAACATGCACTTCGTTTTCTTGAAACGCAAAGTCCAGTGGGAGAGACTCTGGTAGAGCTGAGTCAGGAAGAATTGATGCGAGTACACGGCGGCGCCGATGTACAACCGGAAACTACCCCATTATGCGGATTCCTCGTAGGTGTGGGAATCGGAGTTATTCTCTCGGTAACAAGTTGTTAATGAGATCATGCCTTCCTTACTTTGTTACTAAAAAACAAAATAAAAAAATGGAGGAATTTAAAATGAAAAGAGAAGACGTCCTGAACGCCTTAGAAAGTGCCAATCCGGCAGGAGAAGCATTAGTTGAACTGAGTCATGCTGAACTGTCTCGTGTGTTTGGCGGCGGCGATGTACAACCAGAGACAACTCCTGTATGTGCGGTCGCTGCAACCGTTGCTGCATCTTCAGCAACTTGCGCAGCTGTAGGTGGCGGGATCGCGGTAGGTGTTACAATCGTTCTAACAATCAAAAGCTGTTAATTCATCACGAAGATTCTCATAGGATAATAACGATTCATTTTGAGTTCTTGCGAAGTGTACAACCACTGGGTTGTACACTTTTTGGCGTTGCTCTGAATTCTTGATTATGAATCATAAATTGCTATTTTGCGAAGTGCAATCTCTGATTCATTCTTGTTATGATGAACCCATCATATGAATCGGGGGGAACTATGATGTCTACTCTAACGACTCAATCGCACGATTCCAAATATAGTGCTCTGAATGTATCAGCTCTCTTTTTTGAAGAGCGGAAAGACTTTTTGGACACATTGGACCAGTCTGAGAATCAAGCAGAAGCACGTAAAACAGCAATAGACCATTGGAGGAATGAGGCTCTACTGCTAGATGATAACCAATATCAGGCTCGCCTGAATGCATTGGGCTTGAGTGAAGAAGAGTTTGGTAATCTGCTTCTGCTTTCGTTGAATACCAAAGCACTGAGCACAAATAATTCGTTAGCTAAAGAGCAAGTACGAATCGGACTTAAAGAATGGGAAGAGGCGCTGCTTCTGAATCGCTCCATCCCTCTACAAAGTGGAGCTCCGACCAAGCTGATTTCCGCATTCCGTCCTTTCCTGCTCTGGGCAGCTCGACAATGGGATACCTTTGTGGACGAATGCACAGAAGTACGCTTGATTGCAGATGTGGATCGTTTAAGAGAAAAGCTTCTTCAAGATCTAGCGGAGTGTCTATTACAGTTTGGGGCGCGAACGTTCGTCCTGGAACTTCATGTAGCCAAGCAGATGGGTGAGCTATACGGGGATACCCCTGAAGAACGATTTCGTAGTTTCGTAGAAAGAAAGTTGTGGGATACAGCTCAGATCGAATTTTTGTACAATGAGTATCCTATGCTCGCCCGTATGTTGATGATCCGAACGATATTTATCGTCAACGCAACATTGGAAGCGATGGAGCGTTTTACCGCAGACCGCCCCACATTGATCCTGACACTTGGGCTGCCCCAAGATTGCGGTCGCTTGCAATCGTTTGTAGCCGGTATGGGCGATGCACACCAGAAGGGTCGTTCCGTCATTCGCATGCAATTGGAAGATGGTACCGAACTAGTATATAAGCCAAAACCACTCGGAGCCTCGAAACATTTCAGTGATTTTCTTGGTTGGATGAACAGTCAAGGATTCCATCCCGAATTCAAACCGATGCGGGTGCTAGATCAGGAAAACTACGGATGGGAAGAGTTTATCGTGCAGAGGGGCTGTACGAATTCAAACGAGGTAGAACGCTATTACACTCGGCTTGGTGGCTTGCTCGCCATACTATACAGTATGCGCGGCACTGATTTTCACATGGAGAACGTGATTGCATCCGGCGAACACCCGATCCCAATCGACTTGGAAACGGTGTTTCACAATACACCTACACTTCATTTCCCGGATACAGCCGATGTGGAAGCCAAGAAAAAAATCGTCGATTCGGTTATCGGCACGGGGCTACTCCCACTACTACTGTATCAGAACGAGGAAGGATTCGGAGTCGAAATGAGCGGTATAGGTGGTGGTGAGCAAGTACTTCCATTCCCGGTACTTCAAGTCGAAAACGACGAAACTGACGAGATGCGTTTCGTACGCAAGGCCAAGTCTACCAAGGGATCAGAAAACATCCCTATGCTAAATAATATTCCAACACATGCAGCCAAGTATGTGGATCATATTGTGGAAGGTTTCCGACAAGCATGTTCAATTTTTCGTCGCAATCGGATGCTGCTACTTGACAAGAATAATGGTCCACTCGCACCTTTCGCAAACGACACCGTGAGAATTATTTTGAGAGCTACACAATTCTATGCCAACTTTTTGATGGAATCGGGACATCCGAATTATACACGCGATGCTTTTAAACGCGAACTCTTAATGGACCGTCTCTGGTATACAGTACTCGATCCACGTGCTATTGCTTCGGAACGACAGGATCTGCTATATGGCGACATTCCCTACTTCACTACGACCCCTTCTTCACTTGATCTGTTCGATAGCCGAGGCCAACGTATTCCTGGATTCTTTGCCTCTTCTAGCTATGATCTAGCTTTAAAGCGTCTACTTTCCTTAGACGACGAAGAAGATCGACAGGTGGACTGGATCATATCCTCCATTCTTGGCTCAGCTGACTGGCGTACAACAGAAAAGGAATACTGCAACAAGGATAAAATCTTGGTAAATCTTGAAGAAACGGACGCATCCGACGACCAGCTAGGAGAATCCATTGATCAGAATTATAATTTTCTGGAACAGGCTTCGGAAATAGGCGACTACCTGCTTCGGGAAGCAATCTTTAGCCTTGGAAGACATGACGCCACATGGGTTGGAGTCGGTATGAACTATAGGGGGCAATGGAACGTAGCAGCGATGAAAGGTGGTCTATATGACGGAGCTGCGGGGCCATCTCTTTTTCTAGCGCAGCTAGGACGTCTCACAGGCCAACATAAATACAGTGACCTCGCTCAACGTTCTATGCGAACATCCATTGCATCACTGCCCTATAACACTAGCTTCGGATCGGCGTTCTATGGACAAGCTTCCGTGCTTTACAGCATGCTACAATTGTCCAATTTAGGTTTGAGTGAAAAAAACTGGAGCGAAAAAACAGCGCTGATCCTGAATCATCTACGCATGGGTGTGCCATTCGACAACTGCTATGACGTGCTGGGTGGGGGTGCAGGTATCATACCGGTGCTATTAGATCTCTACCATGAGCAAGGAGTAGAAGAAGCACTGGACACGGCCATCCTCTATGGTGACCGACTGCTGGAATATGCGATACCTGTAGGAGACGGGCTCGGCTGGCCTTCTCCCTTGAAAAGTAAACAACCCTTGGGAGGCTTCGCACATGGCTCGGCTGGCATAGCTTGGTCGCTTAATCGACTCGCCAGAATTACTGGCGATTCACGTTATCTGGAAGCAGCCGAAGCTGCACTGAGGTATGACCGCTCGCTATACGATTCGGCGAAAAAAAACTGGACGGATCTGCGAAAATTGGAGGCTCCAGAAGCCCACTCGTCTAAGTTCTGGTGCCATGGTTCCACAGGAATCGGGCTGAGTCGTTTACTCCTGCTTCAAGATAGTGAGTCCTTTGGCGGCCGCACTGAGATGCTGGACGAAATCGAAACTGCCATCCACTCATCGCTGAATGGAGGCATCGGAGCAAGCCACTGTCTATGTCACGGTGATATGGGCATTCAGGAGTTTCTACTCCAATCCGGGCTGATCCTAGGACGTCAAGAAGACTTGAAAAAAGCCCGACTACTTGCTCAGCATGTGATCCATGAGAAAAAATTGACTGGTCATTGGCAGACTGGCGTGCCCCGTGCAATAGCCACGCCGGGATTTTTCCTTGGCTATTCAGGGATAGGATACCAGCTTCTACGGACTGTCGATCCGACAGGCGTGCCTTCAGTCTTATCGCTAGCACGGCCTGCACTCTCTTAACATCGCTATCAAATTAAATCCTCCTCAACTAACCGACACTTGTAACTTTTTGTTATAGTTGTTGGGATAGCAAACGTTGCACCGCACACAACTCTGTCGCGGTGCTTCGTTGTGTTACAGGAAGACTTATTGACTACACAGCCCGATTTACTCAGGGTCTGCCACTTTTACAAGTTGTTTGCCCAGGTTATCTCCGGAGAAGAGGCCCATAAATGCTTCTGGCGTCCGTTCAAAACCATCCACGATGTTCTCTTCGTATTGTATATGACCTTCCTTCATCCATTTTGCCAATTTGGCACGGCCCTCTTTGAAGGATTTGGCATAATCACCCAGCAAAAAACCTTTCATTAACGCTGTATTGGTTAGCAGCAGCGTCTGTGGACGCAAACCAATGTCCGGCTTCTCCAGATTATAGGACGAGATCTGCCCACAGAGCGGAATCCGCGCATTTCGGTTGATATGACGCAGTACGGCATCAGAGATGTCACCGCCAACGTTGTCGAAATAAACGTCTACACCATTCGGACAAGCCCGTTCTATGGCAGCTGACATATCCTGCTCATGTTTGTAATTCAACACAACGTCGAATCCCAGTTTTTCTTTCAGGTAAGTACATTTTTCGTCAGAACCAGCGATTCCGACCACACGTGCACCTACAATTTTGCCGATCTGACCTGCGATCATGCCCACCGCTCCGGCTGCACCAGATACAACAACCGTCTCGCCGTCCTTCGGTTTACCAATATCATCCATTCCAAAATAAGCGGTCAGACCTGTCAGACCGAGCACACCCAGATACGCTGTGAGCGGTGCCTCTTCTGTATCAATCAGGGTAATATCTGCTGTATTTACTGCCGCGTACTGCTGCCAGCCCCACATTCCTGATACCAGGTCACCTTTGCGCAGATTCGGTTCGGAAGACTCTACAACCTGCCCAATCGTCCCACCCTTGATCACTTCGTTCAAAGCATAGGGGGGAGCATAGGATTTTGTATCTTTCATCCGGCCCCGCATATACGGGTCTACAGACAAATATAGTGTACGTACCAGAACTTGTCCTGCCTCCGGCTCAGGAAGCGGTGCATTAATGAATTGGAAGTTTTCTTTGGATGGGGCACCTTCGGGACGTGATGCAAGTACGATCTGTTTATTTTCAGACACCAAAATTACCTCCTTCTTGCCAGTGGACCTGGGTTAACCCTCTGTCAGCTGATCTCTTTCACCACCGGCTCTATGTGTAACGCCTCTTATTAGTTTAAACCGAAACAGGCGGATCACAAACGTGGGCCGCCTGGAAATATGCAAATATCATCACATTGCAGCCATACAATGGATGGCAGGAATGATTATTGAGCAGTCAGAATCACAGGGCCATCCGCAGTAATGGCAATGGTATGCTCGTATTGGGCAGACAGACTCCCATCCTGGGTACGTGCCGTCCAACCATCCGAGTCCAGCTTGCTGCGATACGTACCAATGTTCAACATAGGCTCAATCGTAATAACCATGCCTTCCTTAAGACGCGGACCACGATGTGGTGGGCCGTAGTGAGGTACTTGAGGTTCCTCATGCATCTTCTCACCAATTCCGTGACCAATAAATTCACGCACTACCGACAGGCCTTCGCCTTCCGCATACGTTTGAATCGCATTGGAAATGTCTCCGATCCGGTTGCCAACCACTGCCAGTTCAATCCCTTTGTAAAGGGATGTTTTGGTAACATCCAGCAGGTGCTGCGCTTCAGGAGTGACTTGACCCACGGCATAAGACCATGCAGAATCGGCCAACCAGCCGTTCAGATTCACAACCATATCAATCGTAACGATATCGCCATCCTTCAGCGCATATTTCCCCGGAAATCCATGACAGATTACATCATTAACCGACGCACATGTCGCATACTGGTACCCGTTATATCCTTTTTGCTCCGGCGTGGCGCCATTTTTCTTCATAAACGCCTCTGCAAACTGATCGATCTCTTGTGTCGTGATCCCCGGGCGAATCATTCCTGCGATTTCTCTATGGCATGCAGCAAGAATCTCTCCAGCCTTTTTCATATATTCGATCTGTTCTTTGGTCTTCAACGTAATCATTACAACTACTCCTTGTCCGTTAAAATCTTATCCTGTCTTCTATTGTAACGCGAAACGCTCAAAATAAAAAATTCCGTGTAATCATCAACATTCCATTATGCGCCAAGCCATTGTCCAATGAATACATTTCTCCTGAAAAAACGAAACCCCTTCCGGGAAAACCCCGTATATGCTTAAAACGGTTGAAGGCGAAAGGATGAACTTCGATGTTCAAAAAGATTATAGGCAAACTTCTCGACTCTAAATCTTCATCTCATCGTAGGCGTAACAGCTCATCGGATCGACGATCCTATAAACGCTACAGCAGTTCTTCGGGCAAACGTGGTTACAGACGCTATTCGTCTTCGGATGTAAAGTACCGGGATAACCGCCATGGCTCCGGGTATTATAAAAGCAGAAAATACAGCTCCAGCTAAGCTGCGGGCCACATTGTATTCCAACAGAATTGTTCTTATCAGTTAGCCCAGCGTCAAAATAGTGGGATATGTAATAAAGGGGTTGCCGCCAGCCGTATTGCACGGGAGCAGAACACCCCTATTTTCTTTTTGATGATACGTTATGAAATTTTCATAAAAAAAGGAAAAAGACCCCTGTAGAAAGCACCTAGAGGTCATGAATAGCAAATATATAGGCTAAGCAGCGTTTAATTTACCGCATTTTCAGCCGTATAATCTCTATCTCAGCCTGTAATTCCGCAGCCCCTGCTTCATAATAAGGACGCAGCCCCAGAAGTCGCTCCAGCATTTGGTGCAATTCGGGTGTGAGCTCAAGTTCTTCCTGCCAACTGGCAGGTTTCCGACCCTTCTCCGGCTCATAAGCCGAATACAGCATAAACAACAGAAAATGACCGAGATCCTGCAAATCCTGCTCAGGGGCAGCCCGTTCCTCATCAGGCTCAGGCATTTCACGCAGCCGGCGTTTCAGCTCAGGCAGCAACGGCTCCCCCATGCGCCGTGCCAGGCCGAAATCAATCAGATGAACTTGCCCGTTACGCAAAATGACGTTCGGAATACGTACATCCCCATGAATAAACCCCTGCTCATGAACATGTGCAATGGGAGTCAACAGCTGGCTTACGAGTTCCAGACATTCCCGCTGCGTATAGGTTTGACCTTGCTCAAATATACACTCCTCCAGTGTCTGCCCCCGAATATATTCAATAACGATATAACGGCGTCCCCGGTAGGTGAATGAATCCAGCAAATCCGGAATGGCCGGATGATCCATACGGTTCATCACATCCGCTTCCCTGGCCAGCAGCCGTGCAGCAAGTTTGCCCTTGCTGGGTTTGGATTCTTTTAACGCCACATCCCTACCGGTCTGTGCATCGGTACACAGATATGTCAGTCCATAGCTCCCCATGCCGAGTAATTCATGTATCGTATAACGCCCGGCGATCAACGTACCTTTCCGCCGGGGGCGGTCTGCCCATAGGCCGAGCAGTCTTTGCCAGCTTCGTCGCAGCTCCACAGATCCTCCCATGCCAGCCGTCTGATCTCAACCTTTTCTCCGTATATCCAAAGTAGATCAGCAGCCAGTCTTCTTGATGTTGTATGGAGACTATTATATCAAGCCGGTTGGACGAAATCACGACATGCCCCGACTTCGCTCTCAGGCTTCTTTATGCTTCTTTGGCAGCAGGCCAAACAACATGCGCAGTGATGTCCCCTTGGGTTTGCGTTTTCTGCCCTGAAAGCTACGCAGATTGGTGACCAGCTCCCGATCCCGCTCCTCTTCCAGTTTCTCGTTCATCCACAAACGCTGCTTCTCCATCTGCTCCTGGAGAGCAAGATGGGTATCCGCCAGATGCTGCAGTGTTAACTCCAGCTCGTCCACCCGCTGTTGCAGCAGTTGCACGCGATCATCCTGTTGTTCTACAGCACCATGAGTCACTTCACTTACCAGTTGTCCAAGTCCTTCATAAGCTCTTAAGGTACCGGTTAGCATGGGTTCATGCCCCTCAGGGGAAACCTCGGGTACGACGGTTGCCGCACATTCCGCCACTGAAGAACTTTCGATTGCCATCACAGGCACATCCGGAGTCAATACGGTAACCACAGCATCCGCAAGTGGCAGGTTATGCTCCCTTAGTTCTGTCATCAGTCGTTCAATACACACAATATCGTCAGACTTAAACAACCTGGATTTGTTGGCGGAACGCTCGAATCGGTACCCCTGTTCCTCTAGCGCTGCCGCATATTTACGAAGAGTACTGGCACCGATGCCCAGGCTCTTGGCCGTTTCCGTCGTTGCTCCTGCTTCTTCAATCATTATTATTCCCTCCCGGAATGAAGTCTTTTTGAAAACAAGATAGTGGCGTCAGTGTTCCCCTTTGAAACTGTCATCGGATCGGGTCAACCTGTCTCATGGATCAAATCACATTTCATTTGCTTGTCCGTATGTATTCGTCAGCTCCCTTTCAGAACCCTTTGACGCTTTTCTTCTGTTTCTGCGGATTCATAAGAACATTTGTCGGGCCTCTTATTCGTAAAAATAACCCTCCATCCGACATCAAGCATGAATGCTGTCATGTCGAAATTCAGTCATGCAAATGCCGTCGTATTGGATAAGGCATATTAATCATGTCAATATTGTTAACTCCATCACTCCAATACGCTCCCGCGACAGAGGATATCATTGCTGCACAGCTTTTCCATGTGTTATCTTATGTAACGTAAAAGCCGTTGCTGGCATAAAATAAAGGACTATACTTAACATAGGTCTCATCAAAAACGGACAAATCAAATGTAAATGGGGGCTGAACGGCAGTGTTAGGCAAATCAGGTAAAGTAGCGGTGATCGGGGCAGGTCTTGTCGGTTCAAGTTGTGCGTATTCCATGATTAATCAATCCATATGCAGAGAAATTATGATGGTTGACCGGACGTATGACCGTGCCGTTGCTCAGGCACTGGATTTTTCCCATTGCATGGATTTTACACATAACCGAACGAAAGTATATGCTGGCACATATGCGGATTGTGGCAGCATGGATGTCATTGTAATGACTGCCGGAGCAAATCCGAAGCCAGGACAGACTCGTCTTGATATTTTGGAGGAAGCCGAGTCCATTGCCAAAGATATTGTCGTTCCCATCATGAATAGCGGATTTCGGGGGATCTTTGTCGTCGCGGCCAATCCGGTTGACATAGTAACTTATATGGTATGGAAGCTGTCCGGACTTCCACGTGAACGCGTTATCGGTACGGGTACATCCATTGATTCTTCACGTCTCAAAACGCTGCTGTCTGAGGTATTCTCCATTGATCCACGCAGTGTGCATGGATACGCGCTCGGAGAGCACGGAGAATCCCAATTCGTGGCATGGTCGCATGTGACCATCGGTGGCAAACCGATCATGCATATTATGGAGCAGCACAAAGAACGTTTTAAACATCTGGATCTGGAGGATATCGCTCGCAAGACGAAAGATGCCGGGTGGGAAATCTTCACACGTAAAGGTTCCACTCAATTCGGAATTGGTAATGCACTCGCACATATTACCCGTTCAATTCTTAATGATGAGCATAAAATCATTGCCGTCTCTGCGATTCTGGATGGAGAGTATGGACAGAGCAACGTCTGTGCCGGTGTACCAGCCATTATCGGCGGGAATGGAATTCAGGAGATCATCGAATTGAATCTGGATACGGCTGAACGTGAGAAATTCGATCGTTCCTGTGAAGTACTGTCAGGCAACATTAATCGCCTAACCTTGGTATGATCCATCCCTTCTGCTAATTAAATAATCCTAAACATCAATAAGCCAATGAGCTCCCGAGGCGGGAGCCTATTGGCTTATTGATTGCATGTTTGCCTATAATATACCCGCTCACTACTGCTCAACTTGGTGCAAGCTGGGGTTCATCTGTCGGCCCCCACTGTTGAAGCACCCGTTTCAATTCACTCAGCATGACCGGTTTGCTAATGAAGTCACGCATCCCAATCTCCAAACAGGCTTCCTTGTCTTCACGTTTGGCATTACCCGTAACCGCTATAATAGCCGGTATCCGCTCCTGCGGAATCAATCGGTGTACAAGATCTGTCGCTTTGAGCCCATCCATGACAGGCATCTGGAGATCCATCAATACGATGTCATAGGTATTCTGCGAAATGGCTTCGATAGCCTCGACCCCATTCGTGCACACATCAGCTTGGTAACCAAGCTTCTCCAGATACTCTGTGAGAATTTTTCGATTAACCGGATGATCTTCGGCAACCAGGATACGCATCGCTACCTTATCGCCCTGGCGTGTACGATCATGGCTGAACTGGCGTGCAGTCTTCTCCGCAGATACATCTACACTTGTCGCAGGCACTGCGAAGCGGAAGGTCGAACCTTTCCCCTCCTCACTTTCCACACTGATACTGCCACCCATAATTTCTACGAGCCGCTTCGATATGACCAGCCCAAGACCGGTACCCCCATACTTGCGGTTAATAACCGGGTGCAGTTGAGAGAATGACTGGAATAGCTGATCCAGCTTATCCTCTGGAATACCAATTCCCGTATCCTTTACTGCAAAGTCCAGCAAACTCGTTTCCGGACGGCTGCCGTGAATGATATCAACCGCGACATCAATACTGCCCTGATTCGTAAACTTCAAGGCATTACTGACCAGATTGACGAGAATCTGCCGAATACGCATCGCGTCACCCACCATAAATTCAGGAATGTCCGGATTGAGACGATACCGTATCTTCAATTGTTTTTCTTCTGCTCCAGGCGAGAACAGTTCCGCTACCTGCTCCAACATCTTGCGTAACGAGAATGGTTCGAAGGCTAGAGCCATTTTGCCAGACTCCAGCTTGCTGAAATCCAGGATATCATTCAGAATGTTCAACAATGCATCGCCGCTCTCACGGATGATCTCAGCATATTCACGCTGTTCCTCCGATAGATCGGTGCCGATTAACAATTCTGTCATGCCTACAATTCCATTCATCGGTGTACGAATCTCGTGACTGACCATGGACAGAAATTCCGACTTGGCCTGTGCCGCAAGTTCGGCCGTCTCCTTGGCGCGCATAATTTCACGATCGCCTGTCACATCATTAAACACGATAACGGCGCCCTGGATCTGACCCTCATCGATGATCGGTGTAACCTGATATTCCACCAGGAAGCTTGTTCCGTCTTTACGCCAGAACACATCCTCCTTAACCGTACGGCACTGCCCATCCATCACCGTCATCTGAATAGGACATTCTTTTTTGGGAAAGTAACTGCCATCTGCACGTGAATGGTGGATGATGGGATGTGAGCTTTTGCCAATAAACTCTTCTACTGTATAACCGAACATGGATGCCGCAGCCGGGTTCATGAATCGGGTAATCCCCTCTGCATCCAATCCATAGATTCCCTCTGTAACCGAGTTAAGAATCAGCGCATGCTGCTTGCTAAGCTCCTGAATCTGCTCCGTATAGTCCTTACGCTCCGTAATATCGGACAAAATCCCATACACACCCACGAGTTCCTGATCCACAATAATGGGGACATTAATGATGGATACATCAATCTTTCGGCCGCGGGCATTCACGATCCTTGTTTCATAATGCTGGGGTTTACCCTGTTTGACCAGTTCAAAATAAGCTTTTCCGGCGTGAACTTCACTCTGATCCAGATGAGAAAGAAAGGACTGACCCATCAATTGGCTTCGAGGGATGTCCAGCATTTTTACCAAATTGCGGTTCACTGCGTTGTAATTCCCTACCAGATCCAACGAGTAGACCGCAGCCGGATTGTGCTCAAATAAGGATTTGTAACGCTGGCGACTCTCCCGCAGACGTCTTTCTGCATCCTTGTGCTGTGTAATGTCACGACTGATACTTACGATCTGTGTGCCCTTGTGCAACTCTCCGGCCACTGGCTTCGCCAATGTTTCCATCCAGATGTAGTGCCCCTTCTTGTGCAGCACACGCATCTTGCAGCCATTCCCGCTCAATGACAATTCCTGTAACACGGGGTAATCCTCCGGGTGACAGTAATCCCTCAGAAACCTTCCTGTCACCTCTTCTGGACGATATCCGAGCAACGGATAGACAGAAGGGGAAACGTATAACAGCTTACCGTCCAGGGAGGTTGTAGTAATGAGGTCCTGAGCATGGTCAGCCAGCATCTGATACTTCTCCTGCGTTTCCTGCAATTTACGTTCCACTTCTACCATCTCGGTTACGTCCCTGGCGATACCGTATATCCCAACGATCTCTTCTTGCTCCGTTATGGGCACATAGGTAATCTCGGCATGTTTGAGAGAACCATCTCTATGATAAAATGTGATCGAATTACTAACTGAATGTCCAGCCAGTACCTCACGAATATATTCTTTTCGTAACTCCTCACTCTCAGGGGGACAGATCCCCACTCGATTCATCCGACGGAGTTCTTCAAATGTATACCCTGAAATCCGCTCAATAGAGGGATTGGCATCAATATAATTTCCATGGATGTCCATCACATATATGGCATCCGGGTGGTTAAAAAACAGTGATCGGTAAGAACTCCCCTCAGAAATAATGCGCTTCAGAGTTTCCGTTTTATTAATATCCAAGGCTTACCCCTCTTTTCTTTAGCCTTCAATCCATATAACACCGGATCATAATAACTTCCGGAAGAATAGGCTTACCCTCGAATAACCAGGTTAAGCGGGATAGAAACACCTTTTTATATTTTACCAGATTCCAATTCAATTTTGCTTACAAGCTCCTCACCAAATCCCGTTAAAACGACAAAAAATCCCCTCTAGTGACACATGCCGTCATTCATGATGACATATGCCTTTTCTTTGTAGAAGGGAAGTTTTGTATGCGAGTTTATGGATGGTTTCTTGTCACTCAAATTTCTTTTTTTCTAAAATATAAAACGCCGATAAGCATGAAGAGTACAGCACTGCCTCCAACTACCGTCAGCATGGTCTCGAGTGGAACATTGTAAGCTCCAAATCCCTCGCCTTCCATCGGCGTCATTAAGATCATTGGCTGCGCCCAAGGGTAATACGGGCCAAAAGTGACCGAGTTGACGATCAGAATATTGGGTACTGTCAACGCAAAATTCAATGCCAGCGGCGCCGCAAAGCTGCTCCATACCAAGGAAACAAACATCTGCAGAGCAGCAAGCGGCAAACAGGCGAACAAGCCCAACAACAACTTCTCTGCAAGGAATCCCCATGGAACAGGAGCTGTCAACCCCTGAAGCTGACCAGCAAGCAAAATGGAACCCAGCAACAATAGTTGCGTCCCCGCCAGAAGAAGCAGCACGATTGTCAGTTTGCCGGCATATACGCCTGTACGGGTGAGCGGCAAGACCAGCATCTGTTTCCAGCCTCCTCCTGCATGTTCGAAGCGGCAGACAAAGGAAGTAAATACACCAGTCAGAATCGGCAACAACAATAAACCATGCAGGAAGACCATTGTTGTCATCAATACACGCCAATTCCCGGAGGGGGTGGATAACAGCCCAATAAGCAGCGCAATTAAGGGACTCAGCAGGATCAGAAGCCACACGGGAGACTTGCCCATTTTCAGCCGCTCAGCGGACAAAATCCGGAAATAGGTTGTGGCAAAGCTCATTCAGGCCACATCCTTCCGGCTGAAGTGAATCATACCCAGCAACATGATCAGCAAGCCCATACCTATACCCATACCTGCATACATCCATGAATGGGGTCCATTCCAGGCCATTTGTGCCCAAGCAAGCGGGAAGTACGGTGAGATACTGAGCGAGAACATCCCCATCACGGCGAGAATAATGCCCAGGGTTACGGGAAGTGCCTGATTTTTGGTGACCATCGTGAGCCATAGCTCCAATGACAATACAGGAAGCGCCCCGGCCAAAGGCAGCAGCCCCAGTCTGATGGTATCCGTCCATGGTATCTCACTGGCATCGAATCCGAGCACGAGCCCCAGACCTACCACCCCCACCGTTAACAATAAAGAGGAGACGATAAGCAAGATGCAAGCCAGCATGAATTTTGCCAGATACACGGCAGTTCTCGGAATGGGTAATGCCAGAAGCTGTTTCCATGATCCCTGCTCATGTTCAACATTGGCAATCATTGAACTAAGAATAGTCGCCCCCAACATCAAAGCGAGGGGTACAAACACAACCACATTGTTCAATAAGCCGCCCCACAGATTATCCCCATACTGCTGTTTCAGATAATCCAGACGTAATCCGAAGTTCAACGCCTGCATCGCTGTCAGCCCAATGGGCGCCAGAAACACGAGGAACCAGATACCTTTGCCGCGGATTTTGAGCCAATCGGACGATAATGCTCGGCCTGTCATACGTTCGCCCCCTCACCGATGACCCGCATGAACAGGTCTTCCAGTGATTGACGATGCTCTTCCACGCGATAGACCGCGTGATCCTGCTCGACCAGTCGGCGTACCAGCAAGGCGATTGCACTATTATCCATATAAGGGAACGTCAGGGCTGCTCCTTGCCGCTCGCCGAACTGCCCTTGCTCCCTTGCAAGCTTCATCGCCTCTTCCGGCTCGGATACGGTTAGTCGAATGGAGCTGCCTGTCTGGCTATGCAGATTCGCGATGGTATCCTGAAGCACCATCTTGCCCTCACGAATAATGCCGACACGGCTTGCCATCTGCTCCACTTCACTCAGCAAATGGCTGGAAACGAGGACCGTGATGCCATGTTCCAGTGGCATGCGTTTGATTAGTTCCCGAATCTCCTGAATTCCCGCAGGATCGAGTCCATTCGTGGGCTCGTCCAAGATAAGCAATTCCGGTTCGCCCAACAATGCACTGGCAATACCCAGACGCTGCTTCATGCCAAGAGAGTATCCTTTCACCGAGCG
The DNA here is from genome assembly GCF_014844075.1 of Paenibacillus sp. JNUCC-31. Taxonomy (NCBI): domain Bacteria; kingdom Bacillati; phylum Bacillota; class Bacilli; order Caryophanales; family Paenibacillaceae; genus Paenibacillus; species Paenibacillus sp. JNUCC31. The sequence continues at coordinate 3,939,630 of NZ_CP062165.1, read as the reverse complement.
TTTCGCGTCGCGGGTCAGATCGACAATGGAGAGCACTTCGTCAATCCTCGATTTGGGTACATTGATAATCCGGCGCAGGGCTTCCAGGTTCTCCACCGCGTTCAGGTGTCCGTAATACGATGGATATTCAACCAAGGAACCTACACGCCGCAGAATATCCATGCGATCTTTGCGGATATCTTTGTCGAATATACGGATGACTCCTTTGGTTGGCTTGATTAAGCCAAGAAGCATGCGAATCGTTGTTGTCTTTCCGGCACCGTTGGGACCCAGGAAGCCGTAAATATCTCCCTTTTTAATATGCAAGTCAAGCTCACGGACCGCCGCACGATCCCGATAAGTTTTCCATAAATTAGCGGTTTGAATAATGTTATTACTCACTGTTAATCACCTCGGATAACATCGTAACCTTCCAAGGTTAAAACGGAGTTCTTTCCAAGTTTAAGTTTAGTTTAAAAATAGATATAGATACGGACCCCTTCCGGTGAGCTATCCAGCCGCTTGCGCAGTCCCATTTCTCGAATCAACAGATCCACAATGGATAAGCCCAGGCCTGTTCCTTTGGTATCGGAATCCTCCTGGAGTCCAGGTCCCCGATCTTGAATAACAAGAGCAACTCTTCCTTGAACCACACTTGTCGATATGCCGATATATTTTCCGCAGGCTGCATGACGAATCACATTCTGAAACAGGTTATCGAGAACACGGCGCATGCCCTGCTCATCGACCTGCCAGATTAATGGTTCTTCCGGCAGATCAATATCAATCTCATATTGTTCTTTCTCCCAAACGGGGTACCAAGCCGCTGCGGCCTCCCTGACAATTCGCAGGATGTCCTTCTGTTCCAGCTTCAGAGTATATTTCCCACTGGCGAGCAGGTTATAAGACAACATGTTATCAATGAGTCCGCTCAAGTCATCCATTTTGGCTTCCATCCGGCGCAATGAATTGTCCGCAGTTGCGCTTAGCGGCTCTTTGTGAAGTGAATGCATGTGTCCACGAATTACAGTCAGCGGCGTACGCAGATCATGCGACAGTCCCGCAACCAGACGTTTGCGCAACTGTTCTTCCTCCCGTTCCCGGTGACGGCTGTCTGTCAACTGATACACCATTGCATTGAATGATTCTTCCAACTGTCCGATCTCGTCGGATCTGAGAATGTCCACAGGAAGCGGAATGCCTTCTTTGCCCGGAGTCATCATTGCCGTCTGCAGCCGAATGAGTCGCTTGCGAATTCGCGCAAAGAACAGGATCGACATGACGATGAACAACAGGAGGATGATCATCATCAAGACGCCCAAATACAAGAGTTCCATGGGCCAATTATTCTGCGATTTTTCCAACAGATACCGGGGTACCTCAATTACCATAAAGCCCTGACCCTTGTCCTCGTTGTCGCCTCCCACAAATGAAACCACCGTAAGTGGATCACGATAGGAGGCTTCCTTCATAAATTCGAGGGCAGAGTTTGCATCCCATAAGTCAGGAATTCGGGTCACTGCCGCATTCTTGTCATTCCGTGCCCACTTCAACGTGGTTACCGTTATTCCGGCCTGCGTTGACTCCGTTACGTTAACGTCTTCCCCTCCGAGTATATATGCCGTTTCGCCCTTCTTGTTCACATAATACATTGACGATTTTGGATATTTACCGTGTAGCTGTTCCAATCGTTTATGAATCTCTTCCGGTGTAGCCCCATGTAGTTCCTTGGACTCCCTGGACCACAAGTTGCTGATTTTCGTAGAGTCCCCATAGGGGGCTGTATTCTCTATATTGGTATTGTTCACCACCACAACGTAAATGATGGATGTGAGCGGAAGAACAACCGGAACAAATAAAACCGCCGCCAGGATCAGCAACATATAACGGGACATCAGGGACCTTCCAAAGCGCAGCTTACGTTTCCCTGCCGGAATTCGGTCCTTACGCCCTTCTCCCTTCATCCTCTCTCGTTCTCCGGATCTCCACCTCATGGCTTCTTCACGCGGTACCCTACACCGCGGATCGTTTGAATGATGGCAGGGTTCGCCGGATCAAGCTCCAGCTTCTCGCGCAAATGTCGAATATGTACCATTAGTGTCTTGTCCCCGTCGAGATAAGGCTCATTCCAAACAGCCTCGTAGATCTGTTCTTTTGTGCGAATCATGCCCATATGCCTGAGCAGATAGGCGAAGATATGAAATTGTTTGCCTGATAAAATAATCTCTTCCCCGGTTTCCTCATTGACGATCCGATGGTCCTTCTCATAGATGGACAGATGATCCAGCTTTACGACGGTTTCGGACGAGACATCCGTTCCCGCCTTCCGCAGTTGCACTTCAATTCGGGCAGCGAGTTCATCAGGATGAAACGGCTTGGTTACATAATCATCGGCAAAATCGAGCCCATGCAGCTTGTCGTCAATGGACGTTCTGGCCGAGAGCATGACGATGGGCACAGAAGGATGTTCCTTTTTGAGCCGCTGCCCGACTGTAAATCCATCCAGCCCCGGCAGCATGACATCCAGAATAATCAGCGAACAGCCTCCGGCGGCTTCACCCGCGCCCTCTCCACTTCCGAGCCATATGACCTCATAACCACGTTCCTCCAGGTCAGCTCTGACCCATGTCGCAATTTCCGTATCGTCTTCAATGTATAACAATTTTGTTTTCATGCGTAAATTCGTTTCCTTTCTGCACCCTTTGGGTTAATTATATATCTAAACATAATGGAGTAAGCTGTATGTATGAACGAAGCGATGCACCGTACAACGGGGACTCCGTTACTTTTATTTGTATTATACCTTAATCTCCAGATTCAGAAATATCATGTCATGAGGTCCATGAAGTACATACAAAGGGTATATACGGGAGGAATTTCAACATGCTGCTGGAAGCCATCTATCATCAACCCAAGCGAAACTGGGCGTACGCCTACGACAAGGATACCGTTCGTCTGCGTCTGCGCGCCAAAAAGAATGATCTCACCGAAGTCTACGCCATGACGGGTGACAAATACGCATGGGACAATACCAAAGAACTGATTCCTTTAGCCAAGTTCGCATCTGACTCCATGTTTGATTATTACGAGGGTGAAATAAAGCCACCATATCATCGCCTGAAGTACTCTTTTTTGCTAAAAAGTGGAGACGAGCAGATCTGGATGTCCGAAACGGATTTTCAGGAACATGAACCTGACGATCCCGGGCAAATGTTTCAGTTCCCGTATATTCATCCGGGTGCTGTTTTTACACCACCTGCTTGGGTGAAAGATGCTGTTTTCTATCAGATCTTCCCCGAGCGGTTTGCCAATGGCAATCCTGAACTTAATCCGGAGAATGTCGAACCTTGGGGCGGCGAACCTACACCGTTTAATTTCTTCGGCGGTGACCTCCAGGGTGTGATGGATCATTTGGACTATCTTAGCGAGCTGGGCATTAACGCTATATATTTTACCCCCATCTTCGCAGCAACTACCAACCATAAGTATGATACCGAGGATTATCTGCGGGTAGGTCAGCATTTCGGTGATGCAGACACGGTCAAACGACTGGTCAAGCTGTGTCATGAACGTGGCATCCGGGTGCTCCTGGACGCGGTATTCAATCATTCAGGGAAGACGTTTGCGCCATTTGTGGACGTGCAGGAGAACGGGGAGAAGTCCAAGTACAAGGATTGGTTCCATGTGCATGAATTTCCGCTGGATGTGAAGGATGGCATCCCTACCTATGAGACCTTTGGATTTGAGCCTCACATGCCGAAGCTGAACACGGAAAATCCCGAGGTGAAGGACTATCTGCTCAAGGTTGCCGAGTATTGGATTAAGGAAGTGGGTATGGACGGCTGGCGACTGGATGTCGCGGATGAGGTGGATGATGCATTCTGGCGTGACTTCCGCCGAGTGGTGAAAGCTGCAAATCCGGATGCGTACATTCTCGGGGAGATATGGAATGAATCCTCAGCCTGGCTGCAAGGTGACCAGTTCGATGCCTCCATGAACTATCCGTTTACCGATGCCGTGAATGGTTTCTTTGTGAGAAATAAAATGAATGCCGAGACGTTCGCGGACTCTATCGGCCGACAATTGTCACGTTATCCGCTGCAGGCGAGCGAAGTGGCCTTCAACCTGCTGGACAGCCACGATACACCGAGGCTGCTCACGCTATGTGAAGGTGACCAGCGCAAGATGAAGTTGGCAGCGCTGTTCCAGTTCACTTACCTGGGCACACCGTGTATCTATTACGGGGACGAGATTGGGCTGGATGGCGGCGCTGATCCGGGATGCCGGAAATGCATGGAGTGGGACGAAGCGAAGCAGGACCGCGAGTTGTTCACCTTTTATCAGCAGCTCATTGCACTTCGCCATGCTCATCCTGCCCTGCGCGCAGAAGGCCGCGTTCGATTCCTGCAGGCCCGTGCCGAAGGAAGCCAGCTGGTCCTGGAACGGCAAAGTGACGAGGAACGCATTCTGATCTTGTTCAATCGCTCGGAAGAAACGGCTATCGTCGAGCTGGAAGCGGGTAACAGGGAATGGAAGGAATTATTTGGAGAGAATTATCGTACAGCGAAGGAAGAGGGTATTCTGGCGGTCGAGCTGCCCGCATATGGATACGCTGTGCTAAGTTCGAATCCCGTGTAATACGATAAATAAGCGCTACAGAGACCTGTAACGGATCTGTTGAGCGCTTATTTGGCGTTAAGGATCGATCATTGGAACAGTCACAGTTTAACATCAGGATTTTTGTTGCGAAACTCATTCTGACGCGTTTAAGGAGATTATGCCTTAGCTTCTGGTTCATTTTCACCAGGAGACTCAGACTCAGACTCAGGTTCTGCACGCTTCGCCTTCGGTTTGGCCAGCTTTTCCATCATTTTCCGTCCTGTTGGCGTTTGAGCGAGCCCGCCTTGAGCCGTTTCACGGTGCCTGCTTGGCATCGCACTGCCCACTTCAAGCATGACATCTATAACTTCGTCTGACGGAATGGCACTGCGCACCCCGGCTAGTGCCATATCGGCCGCAGCCAGCGCGGTTACCGCACCGAGTCCGTTACGGACGATGCACGGGATCTCCACGAGGCCCGCAACCGGATCGCAGATGAGGCCCAGTGTATTTTTTAACGCGAGACCTACCGCATGGACAACCTGCTCTGGTGTACCTCCTCGTAGTTCAACCATGGCACCCGCAGCCATGCCGATTGCTGAACCTACTTCCGCCTGACAGCCGCCTTCCGCACCGGAAATAAACGAGTTGTTGGCAATAACATATCCAATCGCACCAGCACAGAACAGACCGTTTACCAAATGCTCGTCACTCCAGCCAAACCGCTCCTGGGAACTGATAAACACACCTGGAATAATGCCGCAGGAGCCCGCTGTCGGTGTCGCTACGATCCGGCCCATGGAGGCATTCACTTCAGATACACACAGGGCATACGCCATAGCTAATGCAGAAGCATCTCCAGAGCAAGTCTCACCTTGGCGAATGTACTCGGCCATTTTTTTGCCGTCTCCGCCAGTCAAGCCGCTTCGTGATGTCGTATCTTCTGTCAGTCCTTTGTGTACAGCTTCCTTCATCACCTGATAGTAATCCGACATCTGCTGCACAACACCCGCTCTTGGAGTATTGGTTTCCTGAACCTGCTCTTCGATCATCAGTTCGGCAATGGTTTTGGACTCCGCTGTACAGATGGTATTCAGTTCATGTAGATGTTTAAACCGCATCCGGCTCCACTCCTCTCTTCAAATCGATGACGCGAATTTCAAGTACATGGTCCAGCGATCGCAGACGATTCAACATCTCGGGATTTGGCACACCATCCATCTCCATCGCAGTCAAGGCTTCACCATCCCTGGCTTTCCGATCAACTTGCATATACCCGATGTTCACACCTGACGAGCTGATTGTGGACGTTACCGAAGCGAGAACCCCAGCTTTGTCTGAATGACGCAGAACAAGCGTCGGAAACTCTCCGCTGATCTGTACCCGGAAATCATTCAAGGCATGAACCGATACACTGCCACCACCAATGGATGCACCGATTAAAGAACATTTGCGCTCCCCATGCCACAATTCAATCTTGACCGTATTCGGATGGGGAGCTGGCAGACCGCTTGTGAAAAACTCAACCTCCATGCCCGCTTCCTCAGCATATTGCTCTGCATCCGGGATACGCGGATCGTCGGTGACATAATCAAGCAGACCACCGATCAACGCGAGATCCGTGCCGTGCCCCTGATACGTATCGGCAAACGAGCCGTACAGAGTAAGCCGGGCCCGTTCTGGCGTGCATCCCAGCCACTGACGGGCAATTCGTCCCAATCGTGCCGCTCCAGCCGTATGTGAACTTGATGGCCCTGTCATCGACGGGCCAATAATTGAAAAAACGTCTTTAAAACGCATCGCAAACCCTCCATTTATAATCGTCATTTTCATCCAGACCTACGCCCATAATGTTCCTTTATTACTGAATGATGACATCAAAAAAGGACAGAAGAAGGCTATGAGCCCTCTCTCTGTCCTCGATACCTGAGAGTTTCATGATAAGAAGCACGTTAGATGCCTTCCCTGTATTTCACAGGTGACGCACCTTGCAAACCCTTGCCGCTTGATCATATACCCCTTGGGTGGCGCAGTTCGCGCACTCTCCAGAGTTGCGTCCAACGATGGTACATTTACCTGAGAGATTAACTGCTGCGCCGGGTGCGCAGCAGCTTGCTCCTTCGGTGCCTGAATGCCAGCCATAACTCAGCCTGCCCAGGTCTCTCCCGCTCGCTATCATTCGCTTGTATGGAACCATTCTGATCTTGTACCAGAACGATAATTGAAGTTTTGACTACTTTCTCATTAAGATTAATCGACCGGAAGATCAGTGTCAACAAACTTAACGATTTCTTTGTTAATCTTTACTTTTTTCCATTTTACACACAGGAAAAATCAACAAATTGTAAACTTTCATCACATGAATGTGTTAATGCGTTTCATCCCGAAAGCGCATACATTATGATTGTTTTATTTTCGATGAGCCATATCTGTGGTTAGTACTATTTATGTTACGATCCACAGAACGGTTCGGGTATTCATCGCCTTCTTTGTATCAAATTAGAGTGGTACGTGCGAATATCGTAGCATGATTGTTTTTATTATGGAAAACTATTCCATATGAAGGATCATACAAAAAAGCATAACCCCCAAACGATCTCGCCCGGGAGTTACGCTTCCTTCTATCTCTATAAATCTATCTCATACTCTATCCCAATATAACAGTTAACCGAAACGTCCCATAATATATTCCTGCGTCAGACGGTTGTCCGGGTTGGTAAAAATATGCTCCGTATCCCCATGCTCAATCATGTTTCCCAGGTAAAAATAGGCCGTATAATCCGAGATGCGTGCCGCCTGCTGCATGTTATGGGTAACAATCACGATCCGCAGCTCTTTCTTGAGCTCCGAGATCAGTTCCTCAACCTTGCCCGTGGATACCGGGTCAAGCGCAGATGCCGGTTCGTCGAGCAGCAAAATTTGCGGCTCAACTGACAATGCGCGGGCGATGCAGAGCCGCTGCTGCTGTCCGCCCGAGAGGGCCAGGGCTGACTCATTCAGTCTGTCCTTGACCTCATCCCAGAGCGCAGCGCGGCGCAAGCTTTTTTCCACAATCTCATCCAGTGCCTTCTTACTCTTGATACCGCGGTAGCGGGGGCCAAACGCGATATTGTTGTAGATGGACTTGTGGAAAGGGTTAGGCTTCTGCCACACCATGCCAATCTTCTGGCGCAGCTTGATTACATCTGTGCCGGGTTCATTCAGATCATTGCCATCCATCCAGATATGTCCCTCCGTGCGGGAACCGGCAATCTCGTCGTTCATCCGGTTGAGCGACCGCAGGAATGTGGATTTCCCACAGCCGGAAGGCCCGATGAGCGCCGTCACACTCGCTTCGGGAAACGTCAGGCTAATCTGCTTCACTGCCTGGAAATGCCCATAATATATGCTTAACTGTTCCGTACCGAAAGGTATGGCCATGTTGGTTCCTCCTTATTTCGAAGCTGTCATGCGGCGGTAAACCACCCGACCGATCCAGCGTGCACTCAGATTGAACGCCAGGACGAGAAGTACAAGCACGGCTGAAGCGCCAGCTGCTATCTCTTTGGAATCCGGGCCAATGCCTTCACTGTTCACTTTCCAGATGTGCACGGCCAGTGTCTCTGCCGGACGCAGTGGATTGATTGGTGATCTTGGGCTCGTTGGATTCCAATCCGTGAAGTCGAGCGGAGGACTACTCATACCCGCCGTGAACATCAGGGCTGCTGCCTCACCGAAGATCCGGCCCGATGCCAGAATCGTACCTGTAATTAAGCTGGGCAAAGCCACAGGCAACAGAATGGAAGTGATAATCTTCCATTTGGACAATCCAAGTGCAAGACCCGCTTCCTTCTGCTCTTTCGGTACGGCTCGGAACGCTTGCTCCGTTGTACGCACCATCAGTGGAAGGTTAAATATGGCAAGAGCCATGGCACCCGATAACAGGGAGAAGCCCAGACCAAATGTATTAACGATCAGCAAAAGTCCGAACAAACCAATAACGATGGACGGGAAGGAAGATAACACTTCGACCACCAGACGAATAAAGCTTGTAATCCGGCCCGGCTTAGCGTACTCAGCCATATAAATACCGCCACCCCATCCAAGCGGAATAGTAATAATCAAGGTCAGAACAAGCAGGAAGATCGAGTTAAACAGCTGCGGGCCGATCCCGCCGCCGCCCTTGAGCAACTGTGGTGCACTGGTCAGGAAGTGCCAGTTAATCTGACCAATCCCCCGTATCAGAATGAAGCCGAGCAAGCCGAGCAGAAGAACAACAATGAACAGGGCCAGCACAACGATAACCGAAGTTGCAATTTTATCTACCGTTTTAGCCTTCATTTTCATACCCGGTTCCTCCTTTCAAGCAGGCGAACCAGAATGACGAAGACAAAGGTCATCACCAGCAGGACAAGCGCCATACTCCACAGTGCATTGTTATGAACAGAACCCATCGTGGTGTTACCCATACTCAGGGTAATTACACTTGTTAACGTTGATGCCGATTCGAGTAAGGATGTCGGTACATGCGGTGCATTCCCGATGACCATCTGTACAGCAAGGGCTTCACCAAATGCGCGAGCCATACCCAGTACAATCCCTGTCAGCAAGGCAGGCAGAACGGTCGGAATAATGACCCGATAGATCGTTTGCCAGCGAGTCGCACCCAAGGCGTAGGAAGATTCACGAAGACCTTTAGGCAAGGCAGACAATGCATCCGCCATAATACTGGTTACGGTAGGCAGAATCATAACAGACAGAACCAGACATCCGGCTGCAATCCCGACGCCGGCTCCACCAAAGATACTGCGCAGCAAAGGCACGATCACACTTAGTCCGATAAAACCGTACACAACGGAAGGTATACCTGACAAAAGCTCAATCGCAGGCTGCAATATTTTTTTACCTTTACCTGGTACGATCTCCGTCATAAAGAGCGCAGCACACAGGCTAAGCGGACTTGCAATCAGTGCTGCGAGAAATGTTGTTATGAATGAACCTGTAATGAACGGTAACGCCCCATAGGCAGCGGGTTCGCCCGCCGGATTCCACGTTTTACCGGATAAAAACTCACTCAAACTTACGCCATCCTGGAAAAAGGTCGACAACCCTTTGGACGCTACAAAATAAACGATGGAAAACATGACAACGATCAGGAAAACGACACAAATCGACGTATAGATTCGTCCCGTCCACTCTTCCCAGTAATGCTTTTCTCTCAAGGGCCGGCGCGATTTCAACTTGTTGTTCATTACCGTTCCCCCTTCGGTCTGTTCCATAACAACCATCCTTCTATAGTAGAATTCATGCAAAATATGGGATAAATCCAGAGCAAACCGCGCAAAGAGGCAGGACCTGGGTCCGCCTCTCTCGCTGTATGCGCAAGTTCAAAGATTATTTCGTCACAGTGCCTGCTGCATCACGTTTTACTTTCATGCCGGATACCGGGATGTAACCAAGCTCAGTCACGTCTTTTTGCTGAATTTCATCACTCAGGATGTAATCGAGGAATGCTTTTGTTGCTGCGTCAGGGTCACCCTTGGTGTACATGTGCTCGTAAGCCCATACTGGATAAGTTCCTGCTTCTACGTTCTCAACCGTCGCTTCTACACCTTCGTATTTCAACACTTGCAGGCTGTCATCCAGGTAGGACAGAGCCAGATAACCAATAGCTCCCGGAGTTTCAGCTACCAGCTTCTTAACTGTACCGGAGGAATCTTCCTGAATCGAACCTTGGATATCTTCTACTTTTGTGCCCAGTGCAAAGTTCTCAAATGTTGCACGAGTACCGGAGCTGCTAGGACGGTTTACGATAACGATCGCTTGATCCTTACCGCCAACATCTTTCCAGTTCGTAATTTTACCGGAGAAAATGTCGATCAGTTGTTGCTTCGTCAAGTCTTGTACACCTGCATCTTTGTTGCTTACAGGAGCGATTGCTACTACAGCCACTTGGTGATCTTTCAGTTCGCTCACTTTTGCTGCATCGTCGATTTTCTCTTCTGCAAATACGTCAGAGTTACCGATTGTAGCTTGTCCGTCGGATACTTGTGTCAGACCCGTACCACTACCGCCGCCTTGAACTTGTACCGTTACGTTCTTATATTCATCAACTGCCATAAATTTTTGTCCAGCTTGCTCTACCAGAGGTTGCAGTGCTGTTGAACCAACAGCCAGGATGTTCCCGCTGAGTTCAGTAGCGGTTTCGCCTGCACCATTGCTTGCGGCACCATCAGTACCTGCGTCATTTTTCGATCCGCATGCTGCGAGCACCAGTACGAACGTTAAGGTCATCAAAATAAACGGCAACTTTTTAAACATGTTTTGTTTTCCTCCCCCAAATTAGTGATGGCGTTTTGTGAATTTGTTTGATCACCATCAACTCTTTACTCATTGTAGTTTTGTTATGTCATCTCAAAATCATTGTTTTGTAAACGCAATGTTAAAAATGTGGGCTGCGGATTGAAATATTTGGGTTAAATCAACTTTCGAGCGACCGTTCCGGTTCCGGATCGTTCTTCCGATCGCTGTTGTTTCCAAATTTTTTTTGATCTAATATTCCAAATGGTAAAATTCAGAAACAAAGGCGAACGCTTCGCTTCTTCAGAATCGATTCCGTCTCCTCCACTACTTCGTTGTTGTTTGGTAGCATCCAGGCATTTCAGTCCTCAGCCTGGAAGAAAGCAAAAAAAGGCCAGCCCTATAAAAGGCTGGCTTTGTGCAAATACTTAATGTAGATATTGAATCAATCTGATATATAGAACAAACAAAAAACTGCCTCACAGCCAGTGCATGGCACCAGCTGGTTAGAGAAGTTATGCAGATTTCATAGTGGTTACGGCTTTCTTTTCTGATGGCTCGCTTGTATTACTCTGTGGTTGATATATAGGTTTCTTTAACAATCCAATCATACAAGCTGTAACGATGGAACCTACTAAAATACAGACAATATACAGTAATGGATTACTTGCCGCAATGGGAATAACAAAGATCCCACCGTGAGGAGCTTGTAATGAAATACCTAGAGCCATGCACATTCCTCCACCAATCGCTGCACCTACAATATTGGATGGAATAACCCGCAATGGATCATTAGCGGCAAACGGAATCGCAGCTTCTGTGATAAACGAGGCGCCCATAATATAGGCTGCTTTGCCTGCATTACGTTCTTCAGTTGAGAATTTATTTTTGAATAATGTTGTGGCTAATGCAATGCCCAGTGGTGGAACCATGCCTCCAACCATCAGAGCAGCAGAAGGTTCAAAGATCTGGTTGGCAAACATCGCCAGTCCAAATGCAGACGCTGTTTTGTTAATCGGCCCTCCCATATCAGATGCCATCATTCCTGCCAGAAGTGCTCCTAATAAAATAGCATTCGATCCTGTTAAGCCATTTAGCCAACCTTGTAACGACTCATTGATCCAAGCCATCGGACTGTTGATGACAAAGTACATAATCAAGGCGGTTATAAATGAACCTACTAATGGCAAGATCAGCACAGGCGACAGGCTTTGCAGTGAGTCGGGGATGCCTTTGACTAATTTTTTCAGAGCTAGGATCGTATAACCGGCGATAAATCCAGCTAGCATACCTCCCAAAAATCCTGAACCTCCAATAGTTGCCAGCATCCCACCAATCATACCAGGTGCTAAACCTGGACGGTCAGCAATACTATACGCAATATACCCTGCTAATACAGGAACCATCAATGCAAAAGCAGCACTACCCCCTGCTGTACTTAAAAAAGCGGCGAAAGCATTATAGTCCGGGCTAGTTGGATCAGCCGCATGAATACCAAACATAAACGAAAGCGCAATCAATATACCACCTGCGACTACAAAAGGAATCATAAATGATACACCATTCATAATATGGCTGTATATTTTAGGCTGCTTTAAGCGTGTTTTTTCTTTTGCTTCTTTAAGATTACTGTTGCCTTGATTCAAAACGACACCTTTTCCAGCAATCGCATCTTCAATTAACTCTTGTGCATGATGAACTCCATTTTTGACAGATGTTTTGATCACTGGACGATCTCCAAAAACATCCATATCTACTTTGACATCTGCTGCTACAATAATACCATCAGCTTCAGCAATATCTTCAGGAGTCAATGGATTTCCAACACCTGTTGATCCATTGGTTTGCACTTTAATGTGTACACCGAGTCCCTCGGCCGCATTTTTCAATGCTTCCGCTGCCATAAACGTATGAGCGATTCCTGTAGGACAGCCTGTAACTCCAACCACTTTTTTGCCAGCATACTTTTTAGGACGATGAAGCGCCTGCGCATCTTGCTCTTCTGCATGTTCAAATAAGCGGACAACCTCTTCTTGATCTCGAGCAAGGATAAGCTTCGCTCTAAATAGCTCATCCATCAAAAAGGTCGAAATTTTGGATAATGTCTGCAAATGCTCTGATGAAGAGTTTTGATCGACTGCAATCATAAAAAATAAATTACATGATTCGATACTATATTCAATACCGCGTAATGATCTGCCCATAATAATCGCAGGGGACTGTACTCCAGTAGACTTGGCATGCGGAATGGCTATTCCGAACCCCACTTCTGTAGGAACCTGTTCTTCACGTGCCCAGATATCCTTTTTAAATTGCTCGATGTCGCTTAAATAGCCGTTATCGTTTAACTTTTGCGACAATTCATCTATTAATTCGGCTTTGGTCGTAGCGGTGACATCTAATATGATATTTTCTGGTTTTAAGACATTAGAAATCTTCATGATGGATCTCTCCTCTTAAATTTCTCCCAGTTTATAAAGGGATGCTTTACCTGTAGAACCGAACAGATCCATTTTCTTCTTCACCAGTTCTGTTGCCGCTTTGGTCGCCTCGGGCATCAGTTGATCCGGTTCATATGCATTTGGATTCGCATCGAGTGTCGCTCTTAATTGGTTGTAGAATGCTCGCTTCATATCGGTTGATAAATTGATCTTCGCTATCCCATGCTTCACTGCTTCTCTAATCTCTTCATCAGGATTATCTGATCCACCATGTAGCACTAACGGAATTTTTACCTTTTCATGAATTTGTTTCAACCGATCGATTTTGATCGAATGATCTTTGGATTGAGGATAAATACCATGTGAAGTGCCTACGGCAACAGCAAGTGTATCGATACCTGTTTGTTCTACAAAAATCGCCGCTTCGTCTGGATTCGTATACAAAATCTCGTCGGCTCCACCTTCTGAACTGCCTTCATTACTCCCGATCGTACCTAGTTCACCTTCTACAGATACATCGACCAGATGAGCCAGTTCAACCGCTTCTTTGGTTGCCGCAATATTTTCCTCAAAAGGTAAATGAGATGCATCCATCATGACTGACGTATAACCATTACGAATCGAACGCGTAATATCTTTGATCGTCGCTCCATGATCCAGATGAATAACAAACGGGACTTTAGACTTAGATGCCGCTTCTCGCACATAAGCTATAAAGCCATCAGTGACTAGATCGATTTCATTCGGGTGAATCTGCATGATTGCAGGCGAATTCTGCTCCTCTGCGGCTGTAATGACCACTTTGACGAACTCGCTATTAGCTACATTAAATGATCCGACTGCAAACTTATTTTCATACGCTACTTTAAGTAAATCTTTCATATTGATTAACATTTGAATTCCTCCTAGGTTTATTTGGAAGACCAAACTTCCAAAAATTCATCGTAATTGGTGATATGGAGTAGTTTTTCTGTCATATTGGTCTGCTTGAACACATCGTAAATTTCTTCGAAGAATTTGGTGTTATTCACCTTTTGATTTTTCGGCGGAATAAACAGGAAAATAATCTGGGCCATCTGATTGCCCCACAGTATTTTTTGCTTATTGATTGCGACCAGCACTCGTAATTTTTTGTTATCTCCACAATCAAATGGATGGGGCATAGCAACTAAATTACCGATATTTGTACTGGACATTTTTTCTCGTTCCAGAATACTGGTATATAAATGTTGAATATCGCCTAGTTCTGTAAGGGTTTTCAACAAATCGATTGGATTGTCTTCATTTAAGAAAAAAACATCCTCTGGTGATAAATAATATTTGAGTAGTCCACGATTCAACTGAATGGAAATATTTTTCATATCCTCACTTGTAATCATTTCACTAACTAGAATGATATTTTGTACATTTAACTGCTGCTGCCCCGCAATCTCGCTCGTTGCAATAATCGTTTCGATTCCTTCGGGAAGAAGATGTATTTCATGATTAGCTAGTAGACTATCGATTTTAATATTCGGAAAATAGAGATTAATCTTACGCTCCAACAACTTGCCGACTAATAGATTTTTGCCATAAATTATCGCAATACGTGTTCTGCTATCTTGAGAATTCTCAATAATGCCCATGATGTGCAGCGTCAAGTAACCGATTTCATTTTCAGGTATTTTGATATTTAGGCAAAATTGCAATTCTTTGGCCAACACAACCGCGACATTATAAGCATTGGTGTATTCTGATTTTATTTGAGCAATAAAAGGATTTTCGACAGGGAAATAATACTTTAACGGATATAATGATTTGATGATATGCGCTAATAATCGATCAAGTAACTCTTCATTTTTGAGGCTGATAAATCCGTATTGCTCTCCTACTTTTTGGATCACTGATTTAATTTTTTGTTCCATTTCATTCACGTAGTTATGTCCGATTTCTTGATTTTTTTTAGGCAAGATCTGCAATGCGATAAGCAGGTAGCCCAAATACTGATACTCATATTCATCAAAAGAGACATCTATTTCTTGGGCTAGTCGGATCAGAATAGATTGGGCCAATTTTAACTCTTCAAAACTTGTATGATCCAATCTCATATCTTGTTCAGTTATTTTTTGTGCAAGACTTACACGTTTAAGACTAATCAACACATTCACACAGATCGAGAATAACTCTTGAAAACTTAGCAGTAAATTATACTTGGCAACCTCTTCTTCAATACAAGCGTAGATAAAATGAATAGAAGGTCCATCGAACCAATCGCCAAAATAGTATTGCAGTGCTTCATCTATCGGCATGTGTTTGAGACAATCGGTAGTGACTAGTTTTTTGAGCAAAATCCGTTTCTCGACTTCGCTTCCTTTAAGCCGGATGCCTTGGAAAATAATCGCTTCAATCTCGATGTTCTGCTTTTCTGCTTGAATCGTTTGTACTAATTTTTGCACGTCTTTACGGATGGTTTGAGTCGAAAAATAAAGCGTTCTAGCAAGGTCTTCATACGTAATAAAATCAGTCTGCGATAACAGTGCTTTGATAATATGAAATGCTCTTTCTTCGTCATCATCTTCATTTTTATGCAGGCTGGATAAATCCCCGACTAACTTGTATCCTTTGCGAGTATTGCCAATGATCATTGCTTTATCTAAATAATTTTCATTCATTTCTTTGATGTCATTGCGAATCGTTCTAGTCGTTACATCAAATAGATTAGCTAATTCGCTTCCACTCACAAAATCATGCTCAGATTGTTTTAAATGCTCTAATAGCTTAATGTAACGTTTTCTCATTTTGGCTTCCTCCTTACACTCATAGTAATGCAAGCGCTTTATATCCACCAAGCCTATACTCTTTCCTAATAGTTAGGAAGTGATCGTGTATTCGTTCTATTAAGGAATCTTTTGGGAAGGAAAACAGAACACAAAAAAACCAACCTTCTAAAAAGGTTGGTTTGTGTATATAGTACCACTACATCCATGACCATAAGCGCGATCCCTACAAACACTACCTACTCCAGACACTTAACGGTCTGTGCTAGTTGAAAATGTAAGATACGATTGTACTAACCCAAAATCCATAACCATACCGCCAATCCGGCCAATGTGATTAATAATGTAGGAATGGTTAAAATGATGCCTGCCTTGAAATAATATCCCCATGTAATCTTCACACCCTTGCGGGACAGCACATGCAGCCACAGCAATGTGGCAAGTGAGCCGATCGGGGTCATCTTGGGACCCAAATCGGAACCAATCACATTGGCATAAATCAGTGCCTCACGCACAATGCCTTCGGTGTGTGCACCCTGGATCGCCAATGCGTTAATTAACACAGTGGGCAGATTGTTCATTACGGAAGACAATATCGCTGCAATCATGCCCATCCCTATTGAAGCAGCCAGCAGACCGTGATCCGCGATGGCATCAAGCCAGCGGCTTAGGTAATCGGTTAACCCGGCATTACGTAGTCCGTATACAACGATATACATGCCCACCGAGAACACCACAATCGACCATGGAGCTTCCTTGATCACGCGTTTCATGTCAACGGCTTCGCTCTTTCTCGCTAATATGGCGAACAAAAGAGCCACTGCACCAACGATAACCGATACCGGAATCGGCAAGAACTCGCTGGATGCATAGGCAACCAATAGCAGCAACAGCATGAACCAGGAGATGCGGAACATCCGAGGGTCACGAATAGCTTCCCTTGGATCACGTGCTGCGGAGATATCATAGCGAAGCGGGATGCTTTTGCGATAAAACAAGAATAGCATGCCTGTACTCGCCACGATCGAAAATAGATTAGGCACGATCATCCGCACCGCATATTCCACAAAGGTGATACCGAAATAATCGGCAGATACGATGTTTACCAGATTGCTGACCACCAGCGGCAACGAGGTTGTATCTGCGATAAATCCACTAGCCATAACAAAGGCGAGCACCATGCGCTCATCGAACTTTAATGCACGTACCATCGCCAGCACAATCGGAGTCAGGATAAGCGCTGCACCATCATTGGCGAAGAGAGCGGACACCGCCGCCCCCAGCAAAATGGAATAGATAAACAGTCTGCGTCCATTCCCTCCCGCCAATCTTGCCATATGAAGAGCCGCCCATTCAAAGAAACCTGTCTCATCGAGTATTAATGAAATCATAATAATGCCGACAAAGGCCAGCGTTGCATTCCATACAATGGATGCCACATCAGATGCATCGTTCAGACTGACTACACCACATATTAATGCCAGCACAGCCCCACCCATGGCGGACCAGCCGATTCCCAATCCACGTGGCTGCCAGATGACCAGTGTGATGGTCAGTACAAAAATCAGAATTGCTATATACGTCATAAAGCCTCCTGCGCCGCTATATTCCCCTCATGATTCGAGCAGGAGTTGAAAATCCTGCCAGATCATGATTACACCGCAATTCCTGCGGATAAACCAGACGCTCTATTTATACATGGCTACAGGAGAAATGTCTATCTTTATTTCCTTCTAATTATGGTTAGGACTTGTCCCCATCCTTCGGTGTGTCCTCCACCATCTTGAACATCCCCAGCAACCCTTGCAATTGCTCTGCCATGCTGTTCAGATGTGCCGAAGACGAAGCAATCTCTTCCACCGATGCCAGCTGTTCCTGCGAAGATGCCGAGACGGATTCCGTATTCGCAGCAGATTCCTGGGTCACGATGGAAATATCGTTCATTGCTTGGGCAACGTGGGAAGCACCATTCTCCAGTTGCTTCGTCGTTTCGGACAAGTCATCCAGCGTATGGACAGCATCTTCCACGGCCCCTCGAATCTGGGCAAAGGATTGCCCGGATGTGTTCACGGCCTGAAGTCCGTCTTCCACTCGAGTCTGAGCTGCATTCATAGCGTTCAGAGCAGCATCCATATCCTGACGGATATTGTGAACCAGCTCACCAATTTGCGCTGCCGAGCTCCCCGATTCTTCAGCAAGCTTGCGCACCTCTCCCGCTACAACAGCGAAGCCGCGGCCAGCGTCGCCTGCTCTTGCTGCTTCAATAGAAGCATTCAGGGCAAGCAGGTTGGTCTGTTTTGAGATGGTGGCGATTACATCTACCATACTGCCAATCTCGACGGACCGGGCATTCAGGGACTGAACCACGGTCGCCAGATTTTCCACTGTTTCCTGAATGCTGTTCATCTGTTCCACAGCCTGGCCTGCAGCCTCATTTCCTGAGTAAGCCGCTCCCGAAGTGTGCCGCATGTTCTCTGTAATAGATTGCACACGTTCGGACATCAAGCGAACATCTTCCGCCATACGACTCATCATTCCTGATCCATCCGTTACACTCTTCACTTGCTGCTCGGCACCTTCGGCAAGTTCCTGAATCGCCATTGTAGAGTGTTCAATCGCTTTGGTTGTTTGATCTGCACTGGCGGATAATTCTTGCGAGGAGGCAGATACCTGCTCTGTCGTTTCCTGTACACCCAGAATCATCATTCGCAAATTATCGACCATTCGCTCAAAGTACTTCGCCAGATCGCCAACTTCATCTTTGCGTCCTGTTTCCATTTTCACAGTCAGATCACCTTTGCTCACGGCTCTCGCGGATTCCTGCAGACGTTTGATTGGACGCAACATGGAACGTGTAAACCAGATAATGAACAACAACGTTAGAAAAGTAGCCGCCACGATAACCATCAAGGTTGCTATCCGGATCTCTTTGCTTGCATTGGATACTTCACTCTTTAACAACGTGCCGCCTATTTTCCAGCCTGTCGCTTCATTGGTTGAATAAATCATCGTTTTGGCATCTTCATTATAGATATAATCGAACTCGCCTTCATTACTCTCATACATTGGATCAAGTGTTGTCGTCTGTTCTGGTGTACCAGCTTCCACAACTGGCGATACGACATAGTTTTTTTCCGAATCAAGGATAACGACATACCCTTCTTTGCCCACCTTAATGGACGCCTGCTCACGCAGCTCAGTCAGATTCAGGGATAAACCTACAACACCCGATTGATCTTCAAGCGTTTTGGATACAAATACAACCGCAATGCCATCCGTATTCTTGGACACGGGTGAAACTACTGCAGTACCCGGTTTCTCCATTGCAAGCTTGTACCATTCCCGTTCCCGGGGATCATAACTGGACCCTTGTGCACTACCCGTTGATTCCTTACCACGGACCATCACGCCCTCTTTGGTCCCCACAAAAATATTTAAAGCATCCGGATGCAGTCCTAGATACTGTTTCAGTTTCGTCTCAAGTTCAGGACTGTCACTTTGCCCTTTGATCACGGCCTTTTCGATCACACCGGCAAAATAATTGATATCATTAATCTTCGCATCCACATGTGTCTCAATGATGGAATTCGTTGTGTCCACACTTTGTTTGGCACTATCCATCAGTTGGTCTTCCACCGTATGATCCGCGATAAGCAGCGTAACGATCCCTATGGTCAGACTAGGCAACAGTAAAACTGCCAGGAAAGACACCAGTAATTTATTTCTTATATTCCAGACGAAACCTTTTTTCTTCTTGTTCTTCTTTTTCGGTTTATGATCTTTGGATTTGGCAGGCTTGGTTGCTGCCTTTACTTGCTCTTTCTCCCGAATTTCACTCATCATACTTCTCCCCCTCCAAATAAATCTGCCCTTTTTCTTTTTATGTAGAACCTTCCTGTTCTGAAATCAGGTGTCATATAGACATCAATGTAGTCTGAAGGCCTACCTTATATATCGGCTGAAAGAGCGTATTTATTTGTGTGAAATATTAACATCGCATGCCAAACAAACCACTTCCATAACGCAAAGTGGCTTGTTCGGTTTAACGATATTTTACTGTATGTATCAGGCAGAGGTTTTTCCATAGGGTCCTTGTGGCGGATATGCCGACGGCTTTCCAAAGTAATACCCTTGCGCCAGGTCGATCCCTACAGATCGGCAGAATTCAAACTCCTCGATTCGTTCGATACCTTCCGCGAGTACCCGCCCGCCAAATCGGCGCGACATCTCAACAATATCGATAATTTGCTGTTGTTTGGTCAAATCATGATCACAACGATCAATGAGACTCCGATCTATTTTGACAAAATCCGGTTCCAACCGGTTCATTAATTCAATTGTCGAGAAGCCGGCACCCACATCATCCAAGGCAACCGACATTCCATGAGAGCGATACACCTCAAAGATATGCTGCAAGATGGACATTTGCTGAATCTGTTCCGTTTCCACCACTTCAAATACAAAATCCTTAGGGTCTAGCGAAAGGCGTTCAATCGCTTTAAACGTATGTGTCAGGCAATATTCGGGGTTATAGATGGAGGAAGGCAGGAAATTTACGAACCGTTTGACACCCTGCGGTAAAAGAACGGCACTCGTCTCAATGGCAGCAATACGTGCTGTGCGATCCAGAAAAGAATGCAAGCCGGTATCCCGTGCAACTTCAAATAATTCATATGCACTGAAGAATCTACCATGATCGGCAGGACGAAGTAAAAATTCAAATCCGATAATCTTCTCCGATGCATCTACGATCGGCTGCATATAACTGCTGAATTGATGTTCCAGGATAATGGAAACCAGATCCGCATGCTTAAAACGAGACTCCTGCATGGAGGGGCTAATCCAGCTGTCATCATCTACCTGACCATGCAGCGGAGTGATCTGGACCATTAGCTTATCCAGCAGAGCCGCCTCAATTTTCAAAATATCCTCTATACAACCCTGTACAGATTCCAGATTCAAAAAATGCATCCAGACGAGTTCATCCGAATGTTCGACATGTCTTCCCTGCATTTGCAGTGCATCCAGCAAATCGGGGGAGATGGGACGCATATACAGGGTACCTTGATCCTCTATAGGATGAATTGGACTGCATCCACTGCAATTCATGTAGAACCCCCTTGCCAGTTTGTGATTCCATCTCATTAATGTTTACTGGTATATACCCAAAGTTTGTAAATATTATAGCATGGGCATTGAAATTTATCTCTACTGTTTTGATGACTTCAACTATGACGGTTACTGATGCTTTAACGTATCCGCATAGGATGAAAAAGGGGCTGTCCCATAAGTCATCATATGGCTAGGGACAGCCCCTTTGTTTCAAATTGTAAAACAAAAAGAAACCGTTCTTTGGTAAAATGGAAGTGCGACCCACCACTTACAAAAGGAGACGGTTTCTTTGTACATTCAATATACCATGGATCAACTTTTCTTGCCAATGGATTTGGAGACAGATATCCCTGAAAATCACCTCGTGCGTGTCGTGAATGAGGCAGTTAACCGCCTGAGCGACTCCATTTTCAACGCTGCATACCCTGGCGGTGGACGCCACAGCTATCATCCCAAAATGCTCACCAAAATCATCATCTACGCCTACACCCAGCGCATCTATTCTTCCCGGCAAATCGCCAAGGCGGTTCGCGAAAATATCATGTTCATGTGGCTCACCGGGCGGCAAAAACCCGACTTCCGTACCATTAATCGTTTCCGTTCGGAGCGGATGAAAGAGGTATTGGAAACCGTGTTTACCCATGTGCTTGAGCTACTGGTTCAGGAGCAATATGTGTCGTTGGATCACTATTTTCTGGACGGAACCAAGCTGGAAGCGAATGCCAATCGCTACACCTTTGTGTGGAAAAAAGCCGTCGTCAAGCATCAGGCTAAGTTACAAGAAAAAGTACATACCCTATTTCAAGCCATCGAAGAGGCGGAAAACGACGAGGATGCCCTCCACACCGGAACCGACCTGCCTGAACTTGGCGAAGCCTCGGCTCTCACGGCGGAAAAGCTGGAGCAATCCGTCAAGCAATTGGAGGAAAAGCTAAGCGAAAAAAACAAGAACAAAACGCTCAAGAAAGTCGTGCGTCAGTTGCGGAAGGACTTGCTACCCCGGCTGCAAAAATATGAATATCAGATCCAAACCGCCGGTGAGCGGGGCAGCTACAGCAAAACTGATCCGGATGCGACGTTCATGCGAATGAAAGAGGACCACATGCGAAACGGTCAACTGAAGCCTGGATACAATGTACAGATCGGAACAGAAAATCAGTTTGTTTTGGGCTACAGCGTACACCAGCGACCTACGGATACCAAATGTCTGAAACCCCATCTGGATCATCTGGAAGAAACGCTTGGCCAAAGACCGAAGACCGTCATTGCCGATGCCGGGTATGGCAGCGAAGAGAATTACAGCTATTTGGAAGAGAAAAACATTCAGGCCATCGTCAAATATGGGACATACCACAAAGAAAAAACAAGGGCTTTTCAGCAAGCCATCGGTAAAGTGGATAACTGGAGCTACAACGAAACGTTAGATACGTGGACCTGTACGGCGGGACAAACGTTACCTTTTCGGTATGAAAGCCGGACGGTGACGGAGAGTGGCTACACGATTCGGACACGTCATTATCGAAGTGAGGGTTGTAGCCAGTGCCCCTTGAAAGCTACATGTACCAAGGCCCAAGGTGACCGGGAGATTGCGATCAGCCTGACCTACATGCGGCAAAAAAACGAGATGCGAGAACGCCTCCGTAGCGAGGAAGGATACACGCTGTCGGTTCGGCGCATGATTGAGCCTGAAAGTGTGTTTGGGCAAATGAAAAACAATCGGGGATTCCGAAGATTCCTGCTTCGTGGCTTGCAAAAAGTAAGCTTGGAGGTCGGGTGGCTTTGCCTTGCCCACAACCTGCTCAAAAAAGCCGCAATGACGGAAAAACGCAAACGGGACAAAGCAGGATGAACCTCTGCTTTGTCCCGTTTGAACGTATCGGTGTTAGTTCTCTTCACTGATGGGTGTTTTCAAGGGCTTTTGAGACAGCTCCTTCATTTACCGCTAATGGATCTTAAGAAGCGGGAATTACGATTTTCTGTCCAACTTTAAGATTGTGCACATTTGTAATTTTGTTTGCGGAAACCAGCTTGCGCCAGTCGACACCATATTTCAGACCGATACGGTAAAGGTTATCCCCTTTTTTCACCACATATACCACTTTGCCGCCTGTTGGTTTCTCAGGTTGTGGCTTGGTTGTAGGTTTAGTAGGTGTCGGGTCCGGTTTAGTAGGCGTTGGGTCCGGCTTTGTAGGCGTTGGAGCAGGCTCCGTACCCGTTTCCGGAGTCGTTGTGGCTTCTCCTGTCAATTTCAAGCCATACTCAGCAAAACCATCTTTGTTCGTACCAATGAAGGACATCGCCGGGTTCGCCTCTACCAGTGCTTTGGCATCCGGGGAAGACGCGAACACCACTTCAAGATCGTTAAGCGCTGCGGCAGTTACACCTGCAGAAGGCTTGATCGGTGCAAGCGACCAGTTGCCGTCTGCTGTCGGGTTAATCGTTTTGTTCTCACGGATGTAATCAATGATCACTTGACGGTTCTCATCCGGTGCAGCCAAGACGATACGTTTACCGTCCGGGTTAGCCAATTTGGACGAAGAAGCACGATAGTTATTCGTTGCCACAATGAATTTTTGTGCTGGATCGACCGGTTTGCCATTAAAGCTCAGGTCTTTGATCCGACTCGCCGATGCATTGACGACAGTAGCTTTGCCATCGTATTTGGCTGGTTGAGTTACATCGATTTGATAAGTCACACCATCGATAACATCAAAGTTATACGTTGGGAAGTCCATATTGACGAGCTGTTGTTGTCCGCCTTTTGCCGGGTCGATCTGGTTGAATTGGCCTGCAGACCATTCCAGCCACTCTTTCAGCTCAGCGCCGTTAACCATAACAGCATGTACCGTATTTGGATACACGTACAAGTCAGCTACGTTTTTGATGGCAATTGTTCCTTTAGGAATATTCGTGTAATACGAAGCACCTGAACGTCCACCTGCTTTGAACGGAGCTCCTGCAGACAATACAGGTATACCTTCATATTCTGTTCCTTGCATCTGTTTTTCAACATACCACTTCTGTGCATTCGTTACGATTTGAATGGATGGATCATCCTGAACCAGTGCAAAGAAGCTGTTGATAGGAGCTGTCGTTTCACCAACTGGACCACGTACATACTTAAGAGTACCTTCATGCTCGTCATGAACAGCATCAACGATCTCTTTATCCGCATCTACCAGCGCTTTTTTGTTGGCTGTATCATAGATTGGGCGTGCCTCCACTGCGGAGTCTACCACTTTCCATTTGCCATCTACCTGCTCGAGGTCCAGATCGATGATACCAAGGTGGTCTCCCCAGAAGCCTGGTTCAACGGAAGGAACACCATTAATTGTACCTTTTTCAAGGTCTACACCTTTTTTACCCGCAAAATCAGCGCTCGGGAATACTTTGTGAGCATGTCCGAACAGAATGGCGTTAATGCCTTCAACCTGGCTCAGGTACAATACCGAGTTTTCCATCAGATCCGTTTGCGGGATATCTTCAAAACCGGAGTGAGGAATAGCCACAATAATGTCAGCACCTTCAGCCTTCATTTTTGGGATGAATTTTTTTGCAGTAGCGATAATGTCCTTGGCAATGACTTTGCCTTCCAGATTAGCGCTGTCCCACTGCATGACTTGTGGCGGTACAAATCCGATGACACCCACCTTGATCGTATGCTCTTTGCCACTCTCATCGGTCACTTTTTTGTCCAAAATTTTATACGGAGTAAAATAGTTCTTGTCATTCGTCTCATCGTCATCGCCGTCATCTACATATACGTTGGCATTAATGTAAGGGAAGTTCGCCCCTTCCAGCGTCATGTCGAGGAAATCCAAACCATAGTTAAACTCATGATTACCGATGTTTCCTGCATCATAATCAAGCAGGTTCATCGCTTTATATACAGGGTGAGTTTCACCCTTTTTGAGTGGATCAATCTTCGCTACATAATCCCCGAGCGGGTTACCCTGGATCAGGTCACCGTTGTCGAACAGCAGGCTGTTCTTAGTTTCGTCACGGGCTTTTTTGATCAGCGTAGCCGTCTTTGCCAGACCATACTGGTCTGTCTCTTTGTCGGAATAGTAGTCATAGTTAATCAGGTTGTCATGAATGTCCGTTGTTTCCATGATCCGCAATTTAACTTTGGTAGCGTCCGCAGCCGATACAGGTACCGGAAATACTGCAAGCACGTTTAATGCAACCAAAGCGGCAGTTAGGCTCGATAATACTTTTTTACTCTTTCTCAAAATAACCCCTCCCGGTTATGTACATTGAATCATGCATTAGTAAGCAAACGAATAAGCGCAGAATTAAAGGTAGATCTCATGGGTTGTGCGTACCTGTCTCTGATCATTCATATCAAAATTCCAGGTTAGTTTTTCTCACATGAACATCTATTCATATCTGTGCGTACCGTTTACATTCCAAATCATAACGCAATGTCCAATCATTGAAAAGCATTATTTTTTACTTTATCCGCACATACCAGCTTGAGTTTACGCTATCATGCGTGATTTCGACACGTTTTTCATGTTTTTGGATAAAAACACTTTACACACGCTGTTAAAAACGTATATTACATACGACTGACATCCATATCCATTTCAGCTTAATCCATGTCGAAAAACCGTGAAGCCTTCTGGCATCCACGGTTTGATAGGTCTGTTCTGAATCGTCGGTCTGCCTTTCACTGCAGAAAGGAGATGTTCATAAGCTGGATTTACTGCTCCCACACGTGATGCTCATGATCTTTGCCCGTATAATCAATCCGACTTGGTGTAATGTCCAAAATGACGTAGTTCGGATCGTTTGGGCCGTCAAACCATGCCTTCAGTTCATCATTCCATACCTGCTCACGCAGTCCTTCATTTTTGGTCACTTCGCATGTTCCTTCAATCTCGACCACTTCCTTGGAACCACCCGCTTCATAACCAAGCAAAAGGCTGACATTCGGATTATTCTCCAACTCCTCAACCTTGTGCGTACGGCGATTCGTCGCCAGATGAATGTTCATTCCATCGTTGAACAGCGCCATATAGCGGGATTTCGGTTTACCATTCTCCACTGTGGAGAAACTGCAAAAAGGGTTGTTTTCCAATGCTTTTACAATGTTTTGTTCCAATTCAGTCTGGTTCATGGAAATGCTCCTTTCAGTTTGGGGGTATATAAGCTGAACTAACTATCATTACACTAAAGCACTCCGCTTCAGACGATCTATGTGGGAGCCGTTACGGATACGGATCGTTCTTTCGATCGCTGTTATCCCCAGATTTTTTCGATTCCCTTTTCTCAAAGGGAAAATCCGGGGATAAAGGCGAACGCTACCGCTTCTTCAGAATCGATTCCGTCCCCTTCACTACGTCTACAGTTCTTCCAATTAAGATGCCTAGCCAAAGTTTAGATAGAAGGCTTCGCTTAATTAGGCTTCTGTCTGCTCTGTTGCCGTGTAACTCTTCGTTCTGCTTATATCACGTTGGTGTAATAAGCCTGTACTTATAGTGTACCCGCCTCACCTGTGGTGAATCCATGAACCCGTTCGTAAACGTGACAGTTCTGGTAATTTATTTATATACATGTTTGCATCAAAGAACATACCTTTATTTACTCTCGACTGATTTTAGTTCAAATCCCCAAGGTAAATGCGTGAAGAACCCTCATTTCTCAATAACTCACCAATGGTTTTTGGATACAAACGAACCTGGGATAACTCTTCAAGAGGAATCCATTCTACGGCTACCTGATGGTCGTCCGGGTTCGAGCCTTCAAAGATTGTAGCGTTCGGATCAATCAATCTGCATTCAAAATAAAATTCAACCTGATGGACATCCGCATCCCACTCGGCAAATTCATGGTTTTTTCCGATATATTCCCGGATATGCAGCAATTCTCCCACAGTCACCGCCTGGCCGATCTCCTCCAGACACTCACGTGCCACCGCATCCTTGAGCTCTTCGCCCTTCTCCTGTCCTCCGCCGGGGAAAACATAAGCTGCACCATATTGATCCTCCAGCCGGATCACCAGCAAACGTTCGTCCTGTACAATAACGGCCTTCGCCGAATTACGTATCGGTTTCATGCTTCACTTCACTCCTTACTTCTTATGGTCCCACCTCTGATCCTTGTACACTGAAGTACTCATCCAGCAGTTCCAATTGCAGACAGGATAACTCCCTCAGACTGAAGCAACAAGCGGATCTCTTGAGCAAACGCAAGTGCGTGAGCTCCGTCACCGTGGATACAGATCGTCTCAGCCTTTATGGGTACAAGTGTACCTTCCGTGGACACAATGATTCCCTCTTTCACCATCCGCAGCACTTGAGCAAGAGCTTGTTCCGTCTGATGAATGACAGCCCCGGGCTGACTGCGTGGTGTTAGCTTCCCATCAGCTCCATAGGTTCGATCTGCAAAAACCTCACTCACACTGCGCAGTCTAATACGATCTGCTGCCTGTATCATTGCACTTCCGGCCAGACCATAGAGATACAAATCCGGTTGTACCTTATAGACGGCCTCGGCGATGGCCTCAGCGAGCCGATTGTCCTCAGCAGCCATATTATACAAAGCTCCGTGAGGCTTCACATGATGCATGCGCCCCCCGCATGAACGGACAAAAGCATCCAGCGCGCCAATCTGATATACCACCATGTCATAGGCTTCCTGTGGGGTAATGTCCATACGTCTTCTGCCAAAGCCCTGCAAATCCGGCAGGCCGGGATGGGCGCCGATCGCGACCTGATGTTCCATGGCTTGCTGCACCGTTTGACGCATCGTTGTCGGGTCACCCGCATGGAATCCACAAGCGATGTTGGCTGATGTGATCAGCGGCAGAATCGCCTCATCCGAAGCCGTCCGATACACCCCGTAACTTTCACCAAGATCACAATTGATATCCACCGTGTTCATCGATGATCCCCCATTTCTGCCAATCTCCTGCGAACGAGCCGAACAGTCAGTCTCCAATTCAACTCCTGCTCCAGGAATAGTTGCTGTGCTTCTTCATATGTAATCCGTTCAAAGGTAACCCGCGCCCCCGGCCCTGCCTGTGCCAGTATCGGCAAATCCACTCGGGCCACCTGTGCAATCACAGGATAACCCCCAATGGTCTGATGGTCAGCCATCAATAGGATAGGCTGACCATCCGCTGGCACTTGGACCGTGCCATAAGTGACGGCTTCAGATAACCGCTCCAGCGGCTGACGGAGTTCCAGCTTCGTACCCTTCAGTCGATACCCCATCCGATCCGATTGGGAAGAGATCACATATCGCTCCTTATAGAATCGTTCCAGGCTATTTTCATCAAACGCTGCACTGTCTTTGCCTGGCATAACACGAATGACAGAGTCAGCATGGTATGCGGGCCACTCATTGCTGGACAAGTACCATCCAGGTGCTTCGATCCGCCGGTTGTTCTTTTCAGCGAGCAAGCTCAATCCATGTAACGTCGCTTGCGCTTCAAGAGAAACTTCTCCCGCAAACAACCTGTCTCCCACCTTCAAGGCACGCCCTTCAATCCCACCGAAGCCTGTCTTAAGATCCGTGCTTCGACTGCCCATGATCTCAGGTACTGAAATTCCACCAGCAATCGCCATATAGGTCCGCAAGCCGGAACGGCATCGCCCAAATCTCAGCACACTTCCAGCAAGCAATACGACCGGACGCCATAGCGGAACAGGTTGGCCATCCACAGTAGCCGACAGATCAGCACCACATAAAGAGATCAGCCGATTTTCATGGAAACGAAGCTCTGGTCCCGTCAACGTTATCTCAAGCACAGCCGCATCAAGGAGATTACCAATCAGTACATTGGCTGCTCTGGCTGCAAATGTATCCATAACCCCGCCCGGATGTACCCCATATTGGCGAAAGCCCGTTCTCCCTTCATCCTGAACGGTGGATAACAGACCTGGGCGAATGACCTCGATACTCATCGTTCGCCCTCCTTTTGTTCCAGATACTCCTGAAGTGATATCGATGCAAAACGAACCCGGTCACCCGCTGCAAGCAGGCTTGGTGGATTTTCCGTCGGACGAAATAGCGCCAGCGGCGTACGGCCGATACAATGCCATCCGCCGGGAGTCGCCACCGGGTAAACTCCCGTTTGTTTGCCGCCAATGCCCACCGTACCCGCTTCAACCGAAAGCCGCGGTGTGGCTCTTCTGGGCGTAGCGATCTTCTCCGATAATCCGCCCAGATAAGGAAAACCCGGTGCGAACCCGATCATGTGCACCAGGTAATCGCCGGATGTGTGAATGTCTATCACTTCATCTGGCTTAAGCCCATGTTCAGTAGCCACATAATCCAGGTCAGGGCCCAGTTTACCACCATAACATACGGGAATCGTGATGATTCTGGGTTGTACCAACGTTGCTTCTTTCATCCTATTCAACTCATGAAGCAGCATCCTGCACACCTCATGGTACGAAGACATCAACGGATCATAGAACAGCGTGACCGATGCATACGATGGTAACCACTCGATGATGCCCGGCAGTTGGCTCTTTTCCAGCAAAGCACATACAGACATCACCCTGCGGTGCACCGCCTCGGATATGGTATCCCCACAACGGATTATAACCCCTGTTTCCCCCAGAGGAGACAGCACCTCTTCAGTCCATGAATACGGCAGTTCGGTCATGCCATCTCCCTCCTCGTGCACAAGTTTATAATCCCCTGATCATTTTTTCTCCAAAGCATGCAATATAAGTGAACGAACAGCCGGAAAGGGCTCTGCTTCTTCTGTGCGTATAGCAAAATAAAGCGTCTGCAGAAAAACGCGCACATTCAGGCTCATCTGGCTGATCTTCAGAGGGGATTCCCCCTCCGTCCTACCGTTTGGATTCAGTGAATCGATCCACGATGCAATATCGCTTTGCTCCAGCAGATTGCGACGAAGGATGGTGACCACGGCATGGGCCATCCGCTGATCCTCATCATGAATGTAGACAACACCTGATTCGGTTATTTTCAACGTGAGCGCATGCAAAAGTCCCAGCAAAGCTCCCCGCTCCATATATGGCGACTGTGCCAGATCTTCAACCGCATCTGCCGCGTGTGCCGGAGCGTGCGCCCAGCCTTTATCATCGGTGTAGCCGCGAACATCTTTTTCAAGCTCCAGATACGCAGTCAACCGATGATGGGTAACTTCTATATCTTCCTTTTTCAGAAAAGGCCGCTGACGATCTACACTCAGAATTGGAGGCAAGAGCAGCACAGAGAAGGTCCGGGTAAACACACTGTCTGTCCCTTGTTCTCCGATTCCATGAAAAAGGTGCTGGTCATCCAGCGCCATCTGTAACAGCTGCCTGAGCTGTTCTTCCGAAAAAACGCCTTGTCCAATCCAGGTCGCAAAGGTGACATAGATCAGTTCATCCCGCAGGACCGGGTCTGGACTTCCAATATGCTGCATCATATGCATAGCCCATTGGTAAGGCAGTTCCACTTCCTGGGCGGATAGATTAGTCGACTGAATATGCTGCAATTTCTGTTTGAGTGCCAGAGCATCCATCTATAACGACTCCTTGTTGGAGTCCAAATGTACGCTGCAATTATATAGCTCACATTGCCAAGACTCCGCTTCCTTAGAGATCCGGGTGATCGACGTGTTGGACAGCTTTGCGCTCACATCCAGTTCGGGTACTAGCCCTCGCAGTGTATTCCGAAGAATGGCGCCATGGCTGACAACAATCACTCTACCATGGGGATGCTGACGTACAATATCTTCAATCGCGGCACTCCCCCGAATCGTACCTGCATCCGCAAGCTCCCGGCCCAGGTCCAGATTACTCCAATTCGCTCCCCACCGGGCTAGACGCTCGGCTTCGGTCGTACCTTCCACCTGTCCACCGCCCATTTCACGTAACCTCGGGTCCAAATGAATTTCCTGAATTCCCAGACGGTCGCCAATGATACGAGCTGTCTCACTTGCACGCTCCAGGTCACTTGCATAGATGGCATCCCACGTTTCCTCACTCAATCTTGCAGCAAGCAATAGCGCCTGTTCTCTGCCTTCCTGATCCAGCGGATTATCCGTTTGTCCTTGCGAACGTTTTTCCTTATTCCACGCCGTACTGCCATGGCGAATCAATGCGATCTGTGTCATTGCTGTTCCTCACCTTTACCTTTTTCTATGCGTAATTCATCATCTGTAAAATGTTTTCGTGTCTTCGGTTTGGCAAATTTGCCACCATTATATTGATCCGAACCGTTTCTCGGAATGGAGAGACTATCCCACGAAGTTTCTTTGAGCATTTTGGCTGTATGGATAATCTGCCCCACATGATAGGGATAGTGCGCTAATTGCCGAATAACGGCTTCCATGACGGTATGTCCTTCATTGCGAATGTATATGATATGAGACAGTTGCTCCGGTGTAAAAGAACGAAGGGCTCCAAGCAGACAGTTCCAGCCTTCCTCCCATTTGGCGAGCAGTTCTTCCCGGGTCAAGAGTTCATTCACGAATTCAGCATCACGTTCACGCCACGGCTTCTCTCCATCGGTTGTCAGCACATCCGTCCAACGGGACAGCATATTGCCCCACAGATGCTTCACAATAACTGCTATGCTGTTCGTATCTTCATTCCAGGATTGAAATAGTTGCTCCGACTCCAGTTGCTCCATGGCCTTCTCTCCAAGCTGCTTGTAATACAAAAATTGCTTCTCGGCTGTATCCAGGAATACCTGATTCATATCCACGCCTTCACAACCCTTCGTTAAATGTCTTTATTCCGGAAAAGAAAACGTCCCATCCTCATTCGGTTTAAAAGAAATCACTTTTCGCACAGCATCCAGATTAAGTTCACCATAAATATGTGGAAATAGTTCATTCAACTCATAGAGATCCTCATACACCAACTCAGGCTTCAAAGCCTTCTCATCAATACCAATCAATAGCAAATCCGTACGCCCCTGATAATATTGGGCTGCAACCCATGGGATCTGTTCTTTGGTGGAACAATGAATGAAACCGTCCGTCTCCAGACTATCCGGTGCATACACGCTCTGCTTGGATACCTGCTCCCATACCGCTTGGGAAATAATACTGTAGATCATTGTTCCGCCTCCTTCAAATTTCTTCTATGTATCTGTACACCATTGGAAATATTATAGATCATCCCGGATACGGGAGTACAATTTTTGATCCGTAAACACACCTTTGATCTTCAACTGTTTACGCAGCAAACCTTCAACCGACATGCCCAGCTTCTCCATCACTCGTGCAGATCCGATATTGCCTGCATTACATTTCCCCTCCAGCCGATTGCAGTCCAATTCCTGAAAACAGTAGTCAACAATCGGCTGCATCGCTTCTGCTGCGAGGCCTTTGCCCCAACAACTGCTCGCAATCGCATACCCCAACTCAGCACTTTGCATGGATTCATTGAGATGGAAAATGCCGCCTCTCCCGATCAGTCTGCCGGTCTCCTTCAGAATAAAGGCCCATATATAGACCGTTTTCTTCTCATAATTGTCCAAAACCCTTTGAATATATTGAACAGAATCATCCAACGTCTCATGACAGTTCCACAAACTTTGCTGACTCACGCTCGGATCGGAGGCGAAGCTAAAGTAATCATCGAGGTCATTGAGCGCAAGACGTCTAAGTTCCAACCGTTCTGTCTCAAACTCGGGTGATTCCGCAAAAAGTTTCTCAATATTCAAGTAAGTCACTCCCCATCATCAAGCCTTCTTATTTCTCAGGAAATAACGATCAATCCCATACACACACAGAATGCCGACAGCATACCTCAGCAAATCCATCACCAGAAATCCATGTCCCAAAATAAGCGCACCCAGCACCGTTGAACGTACTTCGTTTAGCCCAGGGGTCTGAATCATTTGTGAACATTCGACGGCCCAGCTAAAAACCAGGCTAACTACCAGCGCCAACTCTCTGCTGTGATTGATCCAAACCATGCGTACCCCAAAATAAATCATCCCTGCCCATAAGGCATCACCGAAATGCTCCCGCACAAAATCCGGCAAAAGCGCGCCAAAGTGTCTGGAAGCCAATCCTGCCACCATGGTTAAGATCACTGCGATGAAATAAATCAGCCTGCCTTTGAAGAACAACTGCATCAATGGATCAAATGCTTTCATCAAGAACTTGTAAAATAAATTCCGTTTTGGCAGCGGTATACGCTTCTCTGTCGTCCTTATTTTCATCAGCAAGCTTAGCTTTCAAGGTCGCGTAGGCCTCTACCAGATCCGGGCGCCGTCTCAGCACATCCCGAAACTGGATTTGGCGATCCCAACGTTCCTCTCCGGGACGCATCAGATGAAGATGTACCACTCTCTTGCCATCTTTCACTCTGACCCAGAATCGTCTGTATTCCCGACCATCCAGTTCAGGCGGAACGTAGTTCCAGTCGGCCGGATTCAGCTGATCGGCAATCCGTTCCATGTCATCCCATGACTGCACTTCTCCCATCAGATCAATGATGGGCTTGGCGGGCAACCCCGGAATGGACGTGCTCCCGATATGTTCGAATCTATGAATATTTAGCTGCTGTAAAAGGTCTCGGAGATGGCGGATTTCTTCCTCAGCCTGTGAGCTCCACATGGGATCAGCCTCAACAATCTGTACCGATTCTGTTGCCCATGCTGGCCAATTTTCCGGTTGTAATTGATCTGTCATTCAGATGCTTCCTCCTTTATGCGATTGCATTTCAGATTTTTTTTATACCTAAAAGGGGCGTATGTCTACGCCCCATCTGTTTTTGTTCACGATGATGAAAATACCTCAATTGATATGCTTCATTCGTTAAAACTTTATTTTACCGTTACCGGTATTGTAACTTTTTTGTTGCCCCACTTGGCGGTGATGGACGTTTTGCCTTTACCCACGGCTACAATCTTGCCACCTGTTACTGTAGCTACACTTGGTTTGGTGCTGCTCCACACAGCACTGCTTGTTACGACCGTGGTCTTGCCTGTATCATACTGCGCCATCACACTCAGTGTCGTGCTTGCCTGCGGTGATAACACCAGTTTTTTCTGGCCTGCAATCAGCTTTTTGAGCAAAGGGACGACGGTAACCTCTGCCTTTATTGTCTGATTTTGATAAGTTCCTGTCAAGGTGGCTTGTCCTTCGGTCAGTGTTTTGACTGCCCCATTTTTGACAGTTGCAACATTATTATTGGAAGAGGTCCATGTCACCTGTTTCGAAAGATTAATCGTTTTCCCATTGGCATATGTACCGATCACCTTCAAAGCCTTCGATTTCTTAATATTCAATTGCATGACGGCAGGCGTCACTTCGACTTTGGTAATCTCATCCGTAATGGCTACGGGAACTTTAACGGTCACTGAGCCATATTTGCCTTGTAGCAGCACTCTGCCAGGCGTAATTCCTTTAATTTTGCCACTCTCCAGCACCGCCGAAGCACTCGATACCGACCATACAATCTCAGACGTGACGTCTTCTTCCTTACCGTTCGCACGCTTAATGCTTACTTTAGGGAGAGCACTCTCACTGCCTTTAACAAAATTATAGGATTTCGGTGAAGCGGTGATGCTTTTGATTTTATCCTGAACCTTAACAAGCAATTGCGCTTTCGCACCATCTACTTGTGCGTATATCGTTGCTTCTCCCGCTGATACAGCTTTCACTTTGCCTTTTACGATGGTGACGACAGCTGCGTTACTTGTGGACCATGTGACGCCCTCCGTAACATCCTGCTTGTTATCAAATCCTTCAATAACCGCCATCACTTGAAGCGTAGTTGTCTGGGATACACTCATCTGTTGCGGACTGCTGTTGGTAATCTCGATGGAGGTCACATCACCCGTGGCTGCTTGGACCAGTGATGGAGCCAGTATCGTGCATACGATGAGCAAAGCAAGCATCCCACGCAATGCTATTTTCATTCGATTCATCTCCATGTTCATCTCCTATAATCCATTATTTTACTCCTATTATATTATATCGGAAATATATTGCATAATAGTGAATAATGTAGGAGCAATATTTCGGATAAGAGGAACATTCGACATCTTCCTATTAAATGTTCAAATAAACAATTACACGACAATGTAGAGGACAGAAATAACCTAAAGAAGCGAAGCTACAAGCTTTCTGCAAGAAAGCTACTTCGAAAACATACACTCCGCCTAAGAGATTTCAGAAAGAAAACTGGGGAAAACAGCGACCTTTAAGGTTACGCTAACGAACCTACCGCATCTTAAAATCTCGATAATCAAAAAATACAGCTTTTAACGAATCTCACTAACGTTATTCCGTCATAAAATGGCGTTAGAAGCTACCAATCGAACCCATTTGACGAAATAACGTCTCTATGATTCGTTACACCTCAGACCTGTGAAAATTGGAGCGAATAACGTGTGCTCGATTCGTTAGAACAAAATAACCCTAACAAGGGATGCTCCATAAGTCATGCGCATGACTCACGGGACACCCCTTGTTTGCTTTCTATTTTAGCTAACCACTTTTCTATTACTCATCATGCAGCTCTGGCAAATTCAAATATTCAGTACCGCCCATATAGGGCTGAAGTGCCGCCGGAATGCGAATGCTTCCATCCGCCTGCTGATGATTTTCGAGCAATGGAATCAGAATGCGTGGCGAAGCCACAGCCGTATTGTTCAATGTATGGCAGTATGCCAGCTTGCCTTCGGCATCACGACAGCGAATATTGGAACGACGAGCCTGGAAGTCATGCAGATTCGACGACGAATGTGTCTCTCCGTAGGCATTGCGGCTTGGCATCCAGGTCTCAATATCGTACTGTTTGTACGTTTTCTGCGACATATCCCCTGTACACACAGCCACCACACGATAAGGTAATTCCAGCAATTGCAATAATTCCTCGGCGTGCCCCGTAATTTCTTGCAGCATACGTTCCGACTCTTCAGCAGCTGGCGCACAAATGACCACCTGTTCCACCTTGGCAAATTGATGCACCCGGTACAACCCGCGCACATCCCGCCCGCCTGAGCCAACCTCACTGCGGAAACACGTCGATACGGCAGCCAGCTTGATCGGCTCCTGCACATCTAAAATCTCATCCGCATAATACGAAACCAGCGGCACTTCCGATGTGCCCACCAGCCATTTGTTCTCGCCTTGCAATTCATAGACCTGATCCCGTCCTGTGGGGAAGAATCCTGTGTTGAGGAGCGTATTCTCCCTCACCATCAAAGGAACCTCCAGTGGCACAAAATCATGCTTCAACAGCAGATCAAGCGCAAGTTGCTGTACAGCCCGATGCAGGAGCAGTCCTGCTCCTTTGAGCACGTAGCTTCGTGTTCCGCCAATCTTCACCCCGCGCGGGATATCGATCAGATCATGCCGTTCACCGAGTTCTACGTGGTCCTTAGCCTCATAATCGAATACCGGCAGCTCACCCACACGTCGCAGCTCCACATTATCCGCGTCCGATGCGCCCATTGGCGTATCCGGTGATACGACATTGGGTACCAACCATTGCAGCCTTGTCACTTCCTCTTGCACAACGGCAAGCTTGGCTTCAACATGCTCCAACTGATCGTTCAGCTGTTTCACCTGTTCCCTTAAACCCTCGGCCTGTTCACGCTCACCAGCTTGCATCAGCTTGCCGATGTCCGCTGATAAGGTGTTCCTTACCCTGCGTCCTTCTTCGCTTTCCTGCAAAAGTGCTCTGCGTTCTTCGTCCCGTTTCAGTAACTCACGAATATTCACATTGATTCGTTTTCCGTCTGCCGCAGCTTGCACCTCTTCTGCATGCTCCCGAATCCACTTCATTTCCAACATGGTCACCGTCTCCTTTGGCTGTAAAAATACAAAGAGCGCCCTCATCCCTTGGGACGAGGAGCGCTCTGCTCGCGGTGCCACCCAACTTGCCGAACCAGAATATTCTGGTTCAGCCTCTTGGTCCGCGATAACGGGCGGTTCCGGTTAACTTGGGGAAATGTTCGCTCCCCTGGCGAAAACGCCTCCGAGTTGGATGCTCTTCAACGGCATGGTCCGATCTGTAATTGTTGTGTTTCAGTATATACGATCGTTCGCCTCATCGCAAGTTATCCGTGCACCCCCTTACATGTCCTGTTATGATAGAGATTGTTTGTTTTTGGGAAATGCTCCTGAATGGCAGACTCGCTACATATACATCATATATTTAGAAGGAGTTTTTCTTCATGAAAAAATTGCTTTGGATCGGATGCTTGTCCTATTTCCTCATCGGACTTGCCCATGTAGTTCTCGGCTCCATCCTGCCTGTTGCCCTTGAACATTATGGCAAGGATTACAGTCAAGGAGGAACGCTTATTTTCGCCCAATTTGCCGGGTTCCTGGGTGGGGTACTACTATCTCCGTGGTTGAATAAACGCTTTGGCAAACGAGGCGGTCTATTAATTGCCGCGGCCCTGCTTTGCATTGCAGAGTTATCCTACATGCTGCTGCCACCTTGGGGTTGGATGTACGTCATTGCTCCTGCAGCCGGATTCGGATTCGGGATGATTGAGGCTGTCATCGGTACAATCATCATTGCTGCAATTAAAGATAATACCGCGGTCGCCATGAGCCGACTCGAAGTGTTATTCGGTATCGGGGCCATGGTCATGCCGCTCATTGCCAGCGGTCTAATCTCTGCCGGATACTGGCGGCTGTCTTTCCTTGTGGTTGCTGTCTGTGCAGCGATGACCTTCATTTTCTGGGCCAAAAGTTCATTCGGTGAGCTGGACAGCGAGCTGAGTCGACGTAGCTCAGACCAGACTCCTGTACACGCTCACGCTGCTGCATCGCCAAATGGAACAACCCCTTCAGACGTTGAGCCATCTCGTTCAATCTATCGCGGGCGCAATTTGGCTCTTCTGTCTTTATTTGTTCTGTTTTTCTTTCTCTACGTTGGAACCGAAATGAGTCTTGCCAACTTCATGCCCGCCATTCTGATTGAGAAAATGAACATGAAGGAAGCAGGTGCTGCGCTTAGTGTTACCTGCTTCTGGATCGCCATGTCTGTTGGACGGCTGTTTGCCGGATATATTGCGGAGAAGTTTCAATATCGCGTCTACGTTCTGTACAGCTGCCTCGCGGCCGTTCTGCTATTGATGATTTTTCCGTTCACCAACCAGATCTGGTCCGCATTTTTAATCATTCTCTTACTGGGACTTGCACTGTCTGGCGTGTTCTCCATCGCCCTCGTCTTCGCCAGCAAAATGCTGCTTGGAACCGAAGAATCGACGCCCAGTATCCTGATTGCATCAGGTGGAGTTGGCGGTGCCATTCTGCCTTTGGTTACAGGCTGGAGTCTGGATCATCTGGAAGTTAACCAATCCGCATGGATGCTCGCCATCTTTGCGGTTGGGCTGCTTGTCATTAGCGTGATCACGTATCAATGGCAGAACAAACATGCGGTCGATACAGTGACTTAACAGTTATGTGTCGAGGCAAACCTGAGAATTAGAATCAGAAACAAAATACCTATTATAGAGATTGAGATGTCCACCGTCATGAATTGGCGGTGGACATCTTGTTTAGCGTTATTCTGTTCTAACGAACCTGGTACACGCTATTCATCTCCATTTCTGCATGTTTGAAATCTAACGAATCCTAGAGACGTTATTCTAGATAATTAGCTCCAAATCAAGCTCTCGTTGCAGTTTCTTAGCATAGTAACGCCGCTGAGATTCGTTAGATTTTTCGTTCCTTAAAAACCGGCCCAATAAGATGTTCTCGATTCGTTAGCGCTGTAATCATGGTAGAAAGTGTCCTATCTTTGCCTCAGATCACCTTTCATTAAAGGTGAGCATACGATCTATTTATTTGCACAAGATTACCCAGGAAATACTTTAGGCCCATCTGAATCACACACTTTTGTTAACGGCAGGCAATACAGATCCATTATCCTTGATGAATTTACCAAATACATATCGCACGAGTGGCCCCAGAATGATCAACTGATATGGAAGCGCCAGGCTGAAGTTACGAGCGATTGTATGAAGGTACGTACGGAGTATGGATGCCCCGTTTAATTGATCCGCGAGATATGCCGAGATCATTCCATACATGGACATGATCAGTACCATACCAATCACCATGAAAAATGACATGGCGAGCACACCCAGAATCTTATTGGACTTGTCGAAGGGCAAGGAGAATGCAATCTTTCTCGCTACAGGTCCGACAATGAAAGACTCCACCAAAAACGCGATGACAAAACATAATATGAACTGAAGTAATATCTCAAGCGGGGACATCTTGCCGAGTAACCCATTGTGCCATAAATTAAATGTCATCATGACGACGACCATCCCTGTGCACATCAGCATTCCAAAAACAATTTGTTCTTTCTTCGTTGTTGGCAATTCTCTCATCCTTTCTGTTTACCTTCGTAATTATAGAGATGACGAACCCCCTCACATAAGTGAACATTATGTGAACATTGCCGACTTGTCCAAAAATTAAAATCCTGTTTGACAACCCCATAGCACAGTCCTATGATATCCCTTAAAATGGTAGAAAATATTTACTCAATATAAGGAGGATTTGGATTATGAGTTTTCAAAAGCGCATTGACCACGTTGGCATTGCCGTTCGTGATCTGGAGACCACACTCCGTTTCTATACGGAGATTGTTGGTCTTGAATTGAAAGACCGGGTAACCCATACCAACGGCGTCATCCAGCTCGCCTTTCTCGGCTTCAACGGAAGCAACGAGACTGAGATTGAGTTGATTCAGGGATACAGCGACAAGCTGCCTTCCGAAGGAACAGTGCACCATTTTGCCATCCATGTCGATGACCTTGAGTCCGAGTACAACCGCATTAAGGCAACCGAGGCCGAGTTTATTGATGGAGAGATCATTACACTGCCCAACGGTTACCGTTATTTCTTCATTTATGGACCCGAGAAGGAATGGATTGAGTTCTTCCAGCGCTAAGAATTGGAGCTGACTATGTATAGGTGCATATGATGATTTTCAACCGGATGGACCCGCGCTGGAGGAAGGGATATGAGCGCGTATATTAGTCCGGCTGACTTGTGTAATTTGATGTTCAAAGCAATTACAGCTACAGATCTGGAGCCCTTCACCATACTGCATGGGATCTCGAATAATCGGTTTAAACGATTAAATCTCGAATCCACTCAGAAAAAGGTAGGCTATGAACCGAAAGCCGATGCTTTTGCACTCAGTCAGATTTCCTTATATGATTCTCCACGATAAAAGTTAAAAAATCACACATCGACAGAGGTCGTTATACGCATGTATAAGGGCCTCTTTGATTACTTCATACGTGCCCCTATCCAGTTCCTGACTGGACATGCATCGGCCTCTGGCCTATAATTACACCTAGTAATGCCCGTAACTTCATAGTTTCCCAGGGGAGTCGGAATTGGCCGGCTGAGAGTGTATCCCACCAAGATACTGACCCTTAGACCTGATCTGGATCATGCCAGCGTAGGAATCGGAGTATATCGAATTGGCCCAGCCTAGCCTCTTTGCTGAGTGCCACATCTCTAACGCCTGCACGCGTCCCGGAGTAACGGGGCGCTTTTTTAATGTTCTTTTACATAGCCAGAAGAGCTGAAAAAAAGACGTCATCCGGATCATAGCTGGTATAAATCTGTCGATTTATGCAAGAAGCTTGGATATGAAGCCAAGGAGTACCCCGCGCCACTGGCCGGACAACATGAAGGAGAGAAATGACGATGAGATGGCGTAAAATGATGGGCCTATTGCTCTTGTGTGTACTACTAGTGGCTGTGGCCGCATGTGGCGGCAAAGAAGCTGCACCTTCAGGAGAAAATGGCAGCAGCAGCACCGAAAACAGCAATGAAGGTGACAATGCAGCCCTCAAGGATATTAAAGTGGTACTGGACTGGACACCAAATACGAATCATACCGGCCTGTATGCGGCCGTAGATCAGGGTTTTTATAAAGCCGAAGGCTTAAATGTCGAGATTGTACAGCCAGGTGCCGGAGGCGCGGATACAATGGTGGCTTCGAATGAAGTGCCATTTGGCGTAAGTTATCAGGAGAGCGTGACCCAGGCCCGCACACAGGGCGTACCGCTCGTGTCCATCGCTGCAGTCATTCAGCATAATACATCCGGATTTGCCGCTCCGGCGGAACGGAACATCAAGTCTCCCAAAGATTTTGAAGGCAAAACCTATGGTGGCTGGGGTTCACCGGTAGAAGAAGCCGTGATGCAGTCCATTATGGAAGGCGAAGGCGCTGATGTATCCAAAGTAAAAAATATTAACATGGGCGATGCAGACTTTTTCACAGCTGTGAAACGCGATATCGACTTTGCCTGGATTTTCTACGCCTGGACGGGTATTGAAGCCGAGCTTCGCGGAGAACCCATCGACATGCTGTATGTGAAGGATTATTCCGATGCGCTGGACTACTACACCCCTGTACTCGTGACCAATGAACAGACGATTCAGAACGATCCCGAGCTGGTTAAAGCGTTCTTGAAGGCGACTTCCGAAGGATATCAATATGCGATCGAACATCCCGAAGACGCTGCCAACATTCTGATTAAGGCCGTACCGGATCTGGACAAGGACCTTGTACTCGCGAGCCAGAAGTGGCTGAGTCCGAAATATCAGGATGACGCACCGCGCTGGGGTGAGCAGAAGCAGGAAGTATGGCAGAACTATACCGATTGGATGTTTAGCAAAAAACTGCTTGATCAGCAGGTTGATGTATCCAAAGCGTATACAAACGAGTTTCTACCCCAATAAAAATTGTTTAAGTTTAACTTTTTTACACCAGAACGAAGAGTGCAGAACCCATCTGTAGAAACGAAGTGGTCGCCTTTATCCCCGGATTTCCCCCATGAGGAAAATGGAATCAAAAAATCCGGGGATAACAGCGATCGGAAGAGGGTACTGCAATCGAAGTGGTAAAGTGTAAAGCTGGTTTAACTCATGCAATTTAACTCGAAAGGAAACGTGATCTTTTATGGCAAGTACACTGCTTAGCATTCAAGTCATTCCCAAAACGCCAAATGGCGAAAATTCCTATCCTTACGTTGATCGTGCTATCGAAGTTATCCAGCAGTCGGGATTAAAATATCAGGTTAACCCACTCGATACCACGATGGAGGGAGAACTGGAGGAACTGCTTGAGGTTGTCCGCAAAATGCACGAAGTTCTCGTGGAAGCTGGCAGCCCAAGCATCATCTCACAGATCAAGATTGCCCATAGCCCGAGCGGCTTCAGCATGGACACCCTGACGGAGAAATATCGCTAATGCATGCCTATTGGAAAAGCGTATGGCCGCCCTTTGTGGCGGTTATTCTCTTTATAGCGGTATGGCAGGGAGCCGTCTCCCTGTTTCATATCGAGAAATGGATGCTGCCAGCGCCTTCGGACATCGCCCATGAAGCAGCATCCCAATCCGAGCGACTTGGCATGCATGCATGGGCAACAATTCAGCTGACATTGATAGGGTTTGCAGCAGGTACGCTCGTGGGATTACTGATTGCAATGGTGCTGCATTTGATTCCATTTTTGAAATCTGCACTCTATCCATTACTTATTCTTAGCCAAAATATACCGACCATTGCGCTTGCTCCGCTCTTGCTGATCTGGTTCGGATTTGGGCTGCTGCCCAAACTGATTACCATCATCCTGGTCTGCTTCTTCCCGGTGGCTGTAGCCGCCATGGACGGGTTGACCCGCACCGATGCGGCGATGATGAACTATATGCGCATGGCTGGTGCAAAACGCGGCCAAATTTTCTGGAAGCTCGAACTGCCGCATGCCTTGCCCTCGGTGTTCTCGGGGATTAAAATTGCCGCTACGTATAGCGTCATGGGTGCGATCATCGCTGAATGGATCGGTGCAGATAAAGGCATCGGCTATTATATGATGCTGCAAAAATCGGCCTATCGGACGGATCGTCTTTTCGTGGCCATCATGATTATTGTGGCACTGAGTCTGCTG
Organism: Paenibacillus sp. JNUCC-31; assembly: GCF_014844075.1. Lineage (NCBI taxonomy): Bacteria > Bacillati > Bacillota > Bacilli > Caryophanales > Paenibacillaceae > Paenibacillus > Paenibacillus sp. JNUCC31. The sequence goes on along the minus strand of NZ_CP062165.1, from coordinate 3,896,587 downwards.
CTCTTCCTGCTCATTGCGCTATTGGAGAAACTGCTCGTACGCTGGCGGCCGCAGAAGCGATAACTTTGAAATAAGCCCCATATAAAGGTTAGGAAGTGATGACGAGATGACAGCCGAACACAACGAGCGGGGAGCTGCTGCTGCTGCGCCGGATGCGGTTGTAACCACTCCAACGCATGGCGGAGGTCCTGAACATGGAGCCATGGCTATAAAAGAAAAAAACTCACCGCCAGCGCTGGAGGTATTGGATATACATGCCTCGTTCCGCGAGCGACGCAGTATATTGCCCGTGCTGGATAGCTTGTCCCTGACTGTGGAACAAGGAGAATTCGTAGCCATCGTCGGTCCTTCCGGCTGCGGCAAAAGCACCCTGTTTCACATCATCGGCGGCTTACTGAAACCGCAGGAGGGCCAAATCTTGATGAATGGTCAGGATGTTACGGGACAACGCGGCAAGATTAGCTATATGCCGCAGCAGCCTGCTCTTTTCCCATGGCGCACCATTGAAGACAATGTGCTGCTTGCAGGCGAAGTGTCTGCAGATGCACCACCCCGAGCTGAGGCGCTCGCCGATGCCCGGAAGTGGCTGGGAAGTGTGGGCCTCGCCGGGTTCGAACGAGCCTATCCGCATATGTTATCGGGTGGCATGCAGCAGCGGGTGGCATTTCTGCGCGCCCTGCTCAGTCCGCAGGAGTTGATGCTGCTGGACGAGCCTTTCAGTGCGCTGGATGCACTGACCCGCAGCGACATGCAGCGTTGGCTGCTCGATATCTGGGAACAGAACCGCCGCTCCGTGCTGTTCATTACCCACAATATCGAGGAAGCATTATTGCTTGCTGACCGGATCTATGTTCTATCCAACCGGCCTGCCACTGTACTGCACGAGGTCGATGTTCCCTTTGATCGTCCACGTCGCGAAGCGATCACGGAGGAGTCTGCTTTTCTTGAACGGAAACGGCAGATTTCCCAGTGGATGAGAGAAGAACAGCAGAAAACCCGCCTATCCAAATAGCGCGGGTTTTTAAGTTATTTTTTTCCTTAAATGGGTGATCCAACACACACCACTCTGCGTATCATTTGTAAAAGACAAAAAGGAGGGGCCCATCTCATGCATTCTACAGCCTTTGCACCCTTGATCGATGCCCATCTTCACCTGGACAAATATACATCCGACGAACAACAAGAGTTGTTAAACTCTTTCCCGTCCCAGCAGGTTGAAGCGGTTATCGCCGTTTCTATGAATCTGGCATCTGCCCAAGCCAACCTGGAACTGGCTTCACAGTACCCTCGCACCGTATATCCGGCCTTTGGTTTCCACCCCGAGCAGTCCCTTCCGTCCCTGGCAGAGCAGGATCTGTTCTTCGACTGGATCGAGAAGCATATCGGACGAGCTGCAGCCATTGGGGAAGTTGGATTGCCCTACTACAATCGGCAGGAAGCCGAACGGGCTGGACAACCCTTTGATCAAAGCGGCTATGTCGATCTGTTGGAGCGATTTATCCAGCTGGCGAAACGACATGGTAAACCGATCGTACTGCATGCTGTATACGAGGACGCCGATATCGCCTGTGATCTGCTGGAGCAATATCATTATCGCCGGGCTCATTTTCACTGGTTCAAAGGTTCGAAGCGGACCGTCCAGCGAATGGCTGACAACGGATACTTTGTCTCATTCACTCCTGATATCATATACGAAGATGAAATTCGCGAATTAGCTCGCCAGTATCCTTCCGAGCAGGTTATGGCAGAGACCGATGGACCTTGGCCCTTTGAGGGTCCTTTTCAGGGAAGAATGACACACCCTGTCATGACCCGACAGGTCATTCAAGCGTGGAGCGAAGTGACTGGTATGGGAACGGAGCGAGCTGCGCGTCTCTTTTATCAGAATACGAAACGCTTCTATGGTCTGCTTTAAGCGCTTAGACGTATCCATTTACCCTGACAACTCTCACGCCAAGGAAGCAAATTTAATCAGATTGGTGCCCAACCTCTTGCTGATTTCCCAACAAAAAAGGGGCAACACCCAAAAGAAGTCAGTCGGCTCCGGCCGAACTGACTTCTTTTTTTGGTTTATCATTAACGCTTCAAGAATCCTTTGCCTTCGAGAAACGGCTTCATCTGTAAACGTACCGGCTCGGTAAGACGCTTCGCCATCATTTCGGACCACGGTGTAGAACGTTCCCCTTGGGTGCGCTCCTTCATGTATGCAGCGGTCGTTTCATCATAGCTCTCGACACCTTTGAGCGTCTGCTCGGCATTATAGCGGCCATGGTGTAAGACCGCATCAAGCGGTAGACGCGGACGAATACCCGTCTCCTGATCAGCAACACCAATGCACATTCCATATACTGGATATACGCCTTCAGGCAAGCCCAATAGTTCGCTAACTTCCTCAATGCGGTTGCGCAGCCCACCAATATATACAATTCCGAAACCCAGTGATTCTGCTGCAAGCGCAGCATTTTGCGATGCGAGTGCAACATCAATTGTGGCCACCATAAAGTTTTCAGTAGAGTCCGCATAGGATTCCTTTTCAGGCAAATGACGCTTGGCAGCATCGCTCAGCCGATAAAGGTCAGCACACCATACGAGAAACACAGGACATTCGTTGACGTATGACTGATTGCCTGCCAATTCAGCCAATTTGGCCTTCTGCTCCAGCTCAGTAACCGCAATTACAGTATAGGCCTGCACACTGCTTGAAGAGGAAGCCATCTGTCCCGCAGCCACGATTGCAGCCAGCTGTTCCTCGCTTACCGGATCCGGCTTGAATTTCCGCACGGAGCGATGTTTCATCATCAATTCAATGGTTTCGTTCATTGCTATTCACTCCCAATCCTCGTAGTACGAATTCAATGGTCTGCTCGGCCAGTTCATCTTTGTTCATATCCTGATAGTCAAAGCTAAATCGTGAGTTCTTGGCCCGTTTGTGCGCCAAAGCTACACCCATGACCTGAAGCATCGCATAAGATACGGACTCGATCTGAAATACACCCTGCTCCTTGCCTTCTTGCAGCAGTTCTCTCACTCTGGTCCAGACGGGGTCCAAAAAACGAAACACGGTAGCTGTGCGATGGGTACGCAGCGTAATTTCCAGCTGCACAATATCGCTCATCTCCCGGTCCGTCATTGTGAACTTTACAACTTCACCTATGATTCGCCGGATACCCTCCACAGGGGAGGACATGGACTCTTCAGCCAGCTCGTTCATCATATGATCAGGAAAAAAGTGCTCAAATAATGCTTCGAACACCTTTTCTTTCCCGCCAAAATGGTACGAAACCAGTGACACATTCGCACCCGCCTCATCACAGATTTGACGAACACTTGTCCCGTCATACCCCTGCTGTGCAAAAAGTTTTTTGGCTGCAAGCAAAATCCTCGTTTTTATATCCAATTCCGGTTCCGTCATTCCGTCCGCTCCTCTTGTCCGTTCTATTCATTGCTCCAGCTCATGGGGCTGCAGCGAGACTGCTCTATCGTTTTATTATGAAAGTTTGTGCATCAAAGCGCAAGGTGTGCTGCCCTGATCCACCAAAGCCGGTCACCCTCAACCTACCATTAAACCAAGCCCCCCGGCGAAAATCACCGGGGGGCTTGATCATTTCCTATGAAGACCCGTACATCTGCTGCAAATTAGCTGCTCATTGGAGCTGGACTTGGAGCCCCAGCTGGCATATGTTGTTTTTTCAACAACGTCACCATCAAAGAAAGAGCTACAGCAACGAGCAACACAATGGCAACCGAGCCAGCAGCGGATTGAACTCCAGGTCCGCCCAGTTGAACGCTCAGAATGCCTTGAACGGCATATGTGGCTGGCAGATACTGACCAATACCGCTGTAGAAGCTGTTCAGCAGTTCACGTGGCACCATGGCACCGGAAGATACCAGTTGCATAGACAGTGAAATGATGTTGAACAGGCTTCCCGCTGGACCAAAGCAGATCAGGAAGAACTGGGAGAAGAACATGAACGTGCACAGGAACAATGCCTGGAACAACCAGAATGAGATAAAGCCTTGCTCAATCTGTCCACCCAGCGAAACGATCAACGAAGAACCGAGCAGAGATACGAGCAGGGCAGACCCAATGTTAATGACCATTCTTGCGCCAAACAGAGTTAAACGGGAGTAAGTAGCGGACAGCATGCCCATCGCTGCCTGCAGGTTCATACCCATGATCATGGCTCCCACATAAGAGGCCAGTACCATCATCATCGGAACCATCTGGTTATTCATGCCGTTAACCGGATTGATTGAAGTGGTTGTACTTTCCACACGGGTAGTTAGGTTGGTAGCAGCTTCAGCAGCTTGATCCGCAGGCGCCCCGGAAGCCGTTAATACCGTCTGTACGCCTTGAGCTGTTGCTTGCTTGTTAATCGTGTTTGTCACGCTTTGCGATACACCTTGCATCATGCTTTTAATCGTAACCGGGTTCGCCTCGTTAATGGTGTACTTAATCTCGGCAGTGGAACCGGCTGTCTGAATCAGCTCGTTAAAGCCCGCTGGAATATTCAGCACCATATGAATCTTGCGATGGTTCAACTGATCAAGTGCTTCAGCAGCACTCAGGTTAGATACCGTATGGAAAGGAAGCGTCTCAGCTATGCGATCTGCAATCCCCTTGGACTGTTCGCCATCCTCATTCACCACGGCAACTGTCAATTCATTCATCCGGTCATTCACTCCGGAATATGCTGTCATCCAGATCACGCTGAAGATCACTTGGAACATAAGTGCCGTCACGATCCCCACAATTACTGGCGGTTTTTTCAACAAAATCCGTAAAGCCTGCAACATAAATGATGTCCTCCATTACTGATTAGTTCGAATTTGATGTAAACGATTGTTTTAATCAAACGATTGTTTTAAATTTTAAATCCATATGTCTATATTGTCAATCAATTTCTGAAAGGTTCAGAAAGATAAAGATGTATTTCGCAAACAATGATATTCCGTTTCATAAGAGGACAACATTTTACATCCTCACTCTATTAACAAGGAAAGGGCACTTCATCTAACATATCTCAACCACCTTTCCCCAACAAAAAAAGCACGGTCCGCCGTAGCGGACCGCACTCTATGCTTACTATTGAGCACAATGAAAAGTTGAATCACGTCCCTCAATGGACGTCAGTCATTGCTTTTCAGTTTCATTCGTTGCAGACGTAGCGAGTTCAATACCACTGACACAGAGCTGAACGCCATCGCCGCACCAGCCAGCCACGGTGCCAGAAAACCCACTGCTGCAATAGGAATACCAATAACGTTATACCCCAGTGCCCAGAACAGGTTCTGCTTGATATTGCCCATGGTGCGCCGGCTCATCTCGATCGCATCTGCAATACTGTTCAGATCACCGCGCATCAACGTAATGTCCGCCGCTTCCATCGCTACATCCGTTCCGGTTCCAATCGCCATGCCAATGTCGGCTGTAGCAAGTGCCGGAGCATCATTGATACCATCTCCAACCATCGCTACCTTGAGGCCGCTCTCCTGAAGCTTTTTCACTTCCGTCGCTTTGCCTTCAGGCAGTACCTCGGCCAAAACTTTACCGATTCCCGCCTGTTCTGCCACGGCACGAGCGGTTCGCTCATTGTCTCCCGTAATCATGATGACATCGATTCCCATGGCCTGTAATCTGCCAATCGCTTCACGGGATGTTTCCTTGATGGTATCAGCCACAGCAACGATCCCAGCCCATTGACCATCCACGGCGATCAGCATTGCCGTGCGTCCTTGTTCTTCCAGGTTGTTCATCTGCTGCATGATGTCTTCGGAAACACTCACCTTCGCATCCATAAGCAGTCGGCGTGTCCCGACCAGGATCTCTTGTCCCTGAACCCGGGCCCGCACACCATATCCCGGTATGTTCTCGAACTGCTCTGGCTGGGTCAGCTCCAGACCTTTACCTCGAATTCCTTCCACAATCGCCTCAGCCAAAGGATGCTCTGAACTCTGCTCTGCCGCTCCCACACGTTGAAGCAGCTCTGCTTCCGTCCATTCTGGAGCCGTCACTACATCCGTAAGCACGGGCTTCCCTTGGGTAACTGTACCTGTTTTGTCCAGTACAACGGTCTGAATCTGCTGTGCCGATTCCAGATGTTCTCCGCCTTTGAACAACACGCCATATTCAGCCGCACGTCCTGATCCAGCCATAATGGAGGTTGGCGTTGCTAGGCCAAGCGCACAAGGACAGGCAATCACCAGTACAGCAATCGCCTTCTCCAGCGAACCAGCAAAGTCGCCGGGACTGGCGAATAGATACCAGATCAGGAACGTCACTGCCGCGATGCCTACAACAATCGGAACAAAGATACCTGAGATCACATCTGCAATCCGCTGAATGGGTGCTTTGGAGCCCTGCGCCTGCTCAACCACTTTAATAATCTGCGATAACGCCGTGTCCGAACCAACGCGGGTGGCACGCAGTCGTAATACCCCATTTTTGTTCAGCGTAGCACCTGTAACGGCATCCCCCGGTTTTTTATCAACGGGCAGGCTCTCTCCGCTTAACATGGATTCATCGACAGAAGACTGCCCCTCTTCCACGACGCCATCTACAGGAATGCTGTCTCCCGGTTTTACCAGAACCAGATCACCTACCGCGACATACGCCGAAGGTATAATAACCTCCTGTCCATCGCGAATCACTCTGGCTTCACGCGGAGCCAATTCAATGAGACTCTTAATCGCCTGAGAGGAGCGCCCTTTGGCTACGGCTTCTAACCATTTTCCCAATAGGATCAGCGTAATCAGAACCGCACTCGTCTCATAATAAAGCTCCACGGTTGGCATGGCTGCTGTCGCCATTCCCGCCCCGCCATGATCCAACATGGTCGAAGCTGTATTGCCACTGGTCAGGGTCAGATACAGACTGTAGAAGAAAGCCGCACTTGTGCCCAAAGAAACCAGTACGTCCATATTGGCACTGCCATTGCGCAGCGCTTTATAGGCTCCCACATAGAATTGCCATCCGATGACAAACTGTACCGGTGTTGCCAACACCAACTGGAACCACGGGTTCATGAACAGATCCGGTACCCAGATCCACGAAGCGAATGAGAAATGACCCACCATCGCCCATAGCAATGGCAAAGATAACAAAGCGGAGATCATCCATTTCCACTTTTTGCGCTGTAATTCACGCTCACGAACCGATTGGGTATCTTCCTGTGTCTGCTGCAATTCAGCGCCATAACCAAGCTGCTTGATCTTCGCAGTAATATCGGATGCCTTCAATGCTCCCGCTGCGAATTCCACATGTCCCGTTTCCAGAGCCAAATTCACGTTTGCACGGGATACACCCGGCAACCGGGAAAGCCCTTTTTCAATTCGAGCAGAACAAGAAGCACAGGTCATGCCTGTAATGTCTAGATCCACGGATTCCGTTACTGTACCATACCCAAGCGCCTCCACCTTATCCCGTAATGCGTTAATATTCGTTGTCTTTGGATCATAGGATACGGTTGCTTGTTCTATGGCGAGGTTAACATTCGCCTGATTGACCCCTTCCATTCGAGACAACCCCTTCTCAATCCGGGTAGAGCAGGCAGCACAGGTCATCCCTGTAATTTGCAGTGTAGTCTGTAAGCCCGCTGCTTCCGGTGAAGGTGAAGGTATGGGTTCTGATGCTGTTGCGTTTTCCGTTGTTGATGATTTATTCATGAGGATAGCTCCTTTCATTATGAAATATTACCACGCATCCAATACCCCCAAGGGGTATATATAAGGCAGAAAATCAGGCTTAAATCATGAACTCATTCATTGGAAAAGATCTATTAAAGTCCTTTCCATGCAAAAGGGAGTTCAGTTTAAGCCTGCAGTAATTAGACTACGTCGTACCCTTGATCTTCAATGGCAGCCTTGATCTGATCCACATTGACTTTCTGTTCATCATACTCAACTGCGACGGTTCCTGCTGCCAAATCAACCTGACCCTTTGCTCCCACATTCTTGACGGCTTCTTCAACCGAATTCACACAGTGATTGCAAGACATTCCTGTAACGTTCAACGTAATATTAGACATGGGTAGTTCCTCCTTATGATATAAATAATTGCTTCAATTAAATGAATTACTTCATTTTTACTTCATTAGTTTCCTCACCGTTACCAGCAACTCATCCACAACCTCATGTTCTCCAGCCTGAATGCGCTCAACAATACAGCTCTTCATGTGACCTTCAAGCAACAGCTTGCCTACCGAATTGAGAGCAGACTGAGCCGCCGCGATCTGTGTCAGCACATCATCACAATAGGTGTCCTTGTCAATCAATCCCTTGATCCCGCGAATCTGTCCTTCAACACGGTTCAGGCGAGAAATCAGGTTGCCCTTCATCTCTTGGGAGTGATGGCTCTTGCGAACAGGCTTCCCGTCACTGCCTGCCGTATGACATGAATTGGCTTGCTGATCATCGGTCTGTGAGACTTCGTTCACATCTGTTATCGATGACTCCAAAGGTTCCTTGGGATGGCTCTGATGTTCCATCGCGAACACCCCTCTTCTTTCGTTCTGTTATAAGAGTAACATACCCCATGGGGGTATGCAAGACTATTTCTTCATTTTTCTTAATACGATTTATTTCTCTGCCACAAATATAGTGTTAGCAAGTGCAACAGCCTCTGCCGCCATGTCCATTTGAATGGAGATGATCTGGGTTCGAGCCGCTATTTTGCTGAAAAGCTCATGATTTTGATTAGAAGAACTCCTTAATTCCTCCACCCATTTCAACCACTGAGGCACTTCCCACATGCTCCGGGCAGCTACTCCTACACAATAACCATATCTTGCAATTCGTTCATCTCCTGGCCAGCCTGCTGTTCGAAGACCGTATATGTAGCGCTCGAACAATTTTTCTTTGGCTGATATAAAATCTTTTTCGGCTATGTGACCCAAACTTGCGTTGACACCATATAACTTGCCCAATTCCTCTCCTATTCCAGAAATACTCATGAATTGCCAATCAATGAGGGTAAGAAGAGTTTCATGATCACGCTCTGCCGGCAAAAATATATTACCTTGTCCCAGATCCTGATGTGACAGCACCCGTGGCAGACGTTCCAGTGAGACCAAGAGCTCGTCCATTTGCTTGCTGAACTTCGTAAACCATCGCCAGATAAAATAAGCTTGATCATGTATGTTACTTTCCAATTCAGGATATCTTTCTTTACCCTTCGCAGGATCATCTCCAGACCTTTCGAGGCAAGGCTCGATGATCTCAGGAGAATACTGACGACAGCCTCTAACCCAAGACTTTAGCCAAGCCGGGCAAATCCAATCATGTTGAGGCAGCTCCGTTTCCGTCAAGTAAGCACCATGAAACTCACCAAGACATTCAGCGACCCAACTCCAGTCATCCAATTGCCATACATGAGTGCGTTCAGAATATCCGGCAACGTCTTCCATCCACAGTGCAATGGTATTATTCAATCTGTTCTGCACCGCGTAACAATTGGGTGCGACAACTCGCCTTGGTAAATGATCAAGTATTCCAGAAGTGAAGATTTCCGCTTCCCTTTTCCAGTAATTATGGTATGATACATCTTCTTTTTCCGACGAATCTGGTTTAATGATTTTTAGAATAAAAGACCACTGCCTCAGTGCTTCACCCGCCGCAGCCGCTCCATGTATACGATATATGCCCGATGTGGTGAAATTAAGCTGGCCTGGATTGATGGATTCAGCTTCCCACGACTGCACTACAGCGCAAGACTCCCCCAATATTCTTTGTACAGTGAGAGCAAGATATTCCATATCCTCTGCCGATTCCAAAATATGGACTGGTTCCATCTGTTTATTTGAATTATCTTTCATCGCTTCGCCCCCTCTGTAGACTACGTATTGCTTCAAAGTCCCTTAGAGCCGGACATTATAGTATGTATTCCATTCTGCTGCTGCGTACAGCCAGACCTAGTTGCTCATAAAAAGCCTGGGCACCGGTATTAAACGTAGATACCGTCAGCTCAACACTGTCGACCTGCATTTCTTTGCCTAGTTCGATTAATTCCTGCATCAACAGTTTGCCTGTCCCATGTCCGCGATGCTTGCTGCCAACGATGATCTCACTGATGTACAGCATCTTTCGGTCTTTTAACAAATCTACATTTTGAATTACATTTAACTGTGCACTTGCATATCCAACAATTTCACCTTGATTCACCATTTCAGCAACAAAGAGATAACGGTGATCCGTTTCCAGTAGTTGTTGATATTCCTTTTCGCCCATTCTCGTCTGTAACTCTCTGTATACGTCAGGCCTAGCCTCTACATGCAAGTGATGAAGTTCATCCATTAATGCAGATACCCCGGTGTAATCTCTGATAACAGCCTGTCTAATGGCAATCTCACTCATCTTCACATTCTCCTCTCACAAACGTTTCCCATGATTATACAATAAGATACCAGGAAGATGATGCTTCGAAACGTATTTACCATACTGATATAAAAGAGCAGATACCTTAACGGTATCCGCTCCTTTTCAAGCTATATTTGGTTCCTCTTATTCTTTGGATGATTTACCTTCATCAAATGCTACAGGTGACGGTTTGGCAGACCATTCGTCCGCTTGCGGCTCAATATCCACACCGCTCAAAATTTTCTTTTTCTCCATTAGGGAATCCCCGTCTTCATCCAATTTGTTGCGGATTTCTGCCTCATCCTGAGGTTGATTGTTCTGTTGTGTCATGCTGGAGTCCTCCTCTTCGTATTCATGGTGATGTTCCTGTATATAACTTACCCATTTTTTGCATTGTCATTCTGATGAGCAAGTATATCCTCTGATTTATGTATTTTACTTTGATGAAAAATGATATATTGCCGACAAAAACAAACGATTCATTGCGATGCAAATTGAGTATTTGATTGAGCAGCAGATTGAGGCCTATGAAAAGGAGAAAGGCGTTATTTCCCCGGATAAACATAATGACGTATAGATGATGCTCCCTTAATACATGCGCATCATCTATACGTCATTTTTCATCTTTTATAATTTTTTTTTTAATCAAAGTCCACTGGTTTATCCAAAATGACTTCCTCCACTTTGTGCTCCAACTCTGGTATAGAAGGAATTAAAGAGAATTGAACGTTTTCCAGAGAAAAAGGCAGGGCAGGAACTACTCGAAAACTGAGTTGTGTCTCGCCGCCACCTCCACGACTGCCGTGTCTCATAGTCATATGTCTCTGTCCGCTCAACACCTCAAGAGCCAATTGTGGCACCACCTGTATACGTTCAGCATCATTTCCCTTATATTGAATTTCCACATAAACGAGACTTTCACCTTCATACTGCATCGAATGCGTAATGATGTACTCACATGAATCTTTGATCGTTTTCTTCATGATCGGCACAACACCCTTCAATAGAAGGGGCTCACGTGGAAAGTAATGCCGTTGTGGTATCGGCTGAACGCTACGGAGAACATATCGGATATCTTCCTCCTTCATATCCAATAACTTTACCCATTGATCGATGGTATCTTGAGGGGGGTGATATTGGACAGCACCGGTTATATTCCTTCTGGCAGCGACCAGCTTCAAAAGTTGCCCATCAATCTGCTGTACTTCAACGTTGTATTCATTAGGGATTTCACGAAATTCACTCCAGCCCATATTTAATCGCCTCCTACTTAATGAATTACCACGCAAGTACAATTCGCTGTTATACCTGTATCCCCTCTTCTATTTCATTTATATCTAAATCATTGTCGAATAAAAAAAGGGCTAACCTCTCACTTCAGCTACAATAGCCGATGCAAAAAGGTTCGCCCCAAACTCTATATTTTCGCCACCTTGCTGCCTTTCACCTTAACATTCACAAGCAGGATGCTCGCAATAATCATGACCAGACCTGCGATCAGATTGACCGTCACCGACTCTCCGAGAAACAGCACACTGCATAGCAAGGCGATCAGCGGAATCAGAAACGTAAACGATCCTACCTTGCTGGCTTCGCCGGAGCTAACCAGTTTGAAGAACGCCAGCCAACCCAACGCAATGACAAACACCGAAATAAACAGCGTATCCAGTATAAAAGGAAGCACCCACTGCACATCAGCCCAGCTCTCTGTGACCGTACCTGTCAATGTCAGCACAACTCCGCCGATCAGGATCGGAATGGCTGTCATCCAGATTCCATCAACCTTCATTGAAGTTCGCTTCATATATATGGTCCCGATCGCCCAGCTAATTGCACTGAACAGTCCAAGCATTACCCCTTCAGGGGATACTTTGCCTGTCATACCGCCAATACTGATCGTAGCCACCCCTGCAAAACCGAGCACCAACCCTGCGATTTTCATTCCATACATGGACTCCCCTAGCCATAGCCAGGCCCCGATTCCAAGCAGCACAGGTTGTAGGAACACGATGGAGGAAAATAAACCTGCCGGCACTTCCGTCAGCCCCATCGTCTGAAAGCCGTAGAAAAAAATAATATTAAGCACTGCAGATATGGCATAGATATGCCAGGTTTGCTTCAGCCGCAGCGTTTTGTAGCGGGGAAAAGCATATAACCCCAGTACAAAGCCCCCAATTAACAGACGCATGCCTGCGAATATAAGTGGCGGTGTGTAGTTTAATGCGTATTTGGTCAGGGGCCAGTTCACTCCCCACATGAGTACTAGAAAAGCCAGGACCCAGCCTGCTTTTGCACGTGATAAAGCCATATGTTTATTCTCCTATCCGGCACACATTTACAGGCGCAGTTTAATCAATCGTACTCTTTATCCTGCGCTCTTTCTGTGCCTGCAAATCATTTGGAATCCGATCCAGACCCGTTCTACATCCGTTCTTTGATCGTTCCGTGTCTTCATGATACAATAAGGATCGGAATAATTGAAATGCATGTTAATCATAAGGAGCATACCATATTTGTTATGAACAACTCACAGTTACAGTTATTCGTGAAAATTGCAGAGACGGGAAGTTTCACCCGTGCAGGCCAGGAACTGAATATGACACAGCCCGCAGTCAGTCGAGCCATCTCTTCGCTGGAGAATGAACTGGATGTCACTCTAATCATACGCGATCGCAGGAACGGCATTGTGCTTACGGATGTGGGACAGCGAATTTTGGTCATTTTCCGCCGGATTTTGCAGCAATATGATAAGGTGCAGCAGGTTGTTGCCGCCGAAAAAGGATTGGAGATTGGTACGATCCGTATTGGCTCCTTCCCCATGTCATCCGCCCATCTGCTGCCAAAAATCATCCGCTCGATTCGGGACCGCTATCCTCAGATTCAGTTTGAGCTGCACGAGGGCAACATCCATGAGATTCAGGAATGGCTAAATTCACGCGCTATCGATGTCGCTCTCATCATTGCAACAGACAAAGAGCCTGTAGATGTAGCTTACGAGACGCTTCCGCTCTATAGTGAGGAGATGCTGGCCGTGTTCCGGGACGATGAGCCTTTTGCGAACCGGGAAGTATTGCCCGTACAAATGCTGGACAAACACCCCATGATTATCTGCAAAGGGGGCTACGAGGTACCGATTGTTGATCTGTTCCATCGAGCAGATGCGGAACTACATTTTGGATTCGTAGTGTATAACGTAAACACTTGCCTCAGCATGATTGAGCAGGGGCTCGGAACCGCCATGCTGCCTGCAATCTCTCTATCCTGGCTGCCTCCGGGTGTCAAAGCACTCCCTACAGAGCCGAAAGCCTACCGCAATATCGAGATTGCCGTTCCTTCACTTGTCGAAGCTTCTCCCGCATCCCGGTTATTTATTGAAACGGCGCAGCAGTTGTTTGGACAACGCTAACGAATCGATTGCACCTTATTGTGGCATATATCGTAGATTGGATCATCTTACGAACTCCAGACATGTTATACGGATAGAAAGTTATGAGATAAGGTTCGGAAACGCGAAATAACGTGTCTACGATTCGTCTGCTCCCCAAATCTGCGAAAATCCCCATCATAAGACCTGCTGAATTCGTTAAAAAATTGGGCTTCGGTCATTGTGAAGGTATGACGGTGACGGTTTTAAGGCTATAGTTGCAGTTACAATCACAAGCACGATCGCTACAGTCACACATGCAGCACCAGTCGCTCCCTATACCCAAATCAATAGGGCGCCCCCAAGATCATATTCATGACCTTATGGGACGCCCTCTAGTATTGTCCACCTCAGATGGACATCATTTACGTGTTTTGCTTTTTATCAGCAGCAGCACCTTAAAATGCCCTGCTGATCTCAGCTTTACGCCTGATCCTGACGAGCGATTGCTGCCAGTGCACGCAGCGCTGCTTCAATCTCGTGCTCCACCGCTTGGGCTACCGCTTCCGTATGCGGATCATACTCGGCGGCCAGATCGCTGTCCGCAAAGCCGTCGATGGCAACAATGGCTCCCGCACGTGCACCGCGCAACGTGCTGACGATGTAGAGCGCCGCAATCTCCATCTCAGCAGCAAGAGCACCGGCCTGCTTGTACTTGCGGTGAGGAATCTCTTCGACCCCAGTGAAGAAAGCATCCAGCGTAACGGTAATGCCTACGCCAACTTTGCCCGCACTCGAAGCATCCGCGCCACTTGCAGGCTCACGAGTCGCTTCAATTAACGCTTGTGTAACGCCAAGGTCCGCTACCGCAGGGAAACCATCCGGTACGAGCTGACGTGTCAGCCCGTCCGTACGTACAGCAGCCGTGCTGACGATTACACTGCCCGCAGGATAATCTGCGGTATACGAGCCCGCTGTACCTACACGAATCAGGGTCGTTACCCCTGCCCGGATTAGTTCCTCAAAGCAGACCGCCGCTCCGGGTGAACCTACGCCATGACTGACCACAGCCATTTGAACACCTTCGAACTCCCCTACAAAGGTACGATATTCGCGGCTAAATGCGAGTTCCTTCGCCCCGTCCAGCTTGCGGGAAATCTTCTCTGCCCGTGCCGGGTCACCGCAGACGATGGCATAAGCGGGCATGTCTTCTGAATGAATTTGCAAAATGGGCAGCAACATGTCCATCCACTCCTTTTAATCAAACTTCATTTACTCAAAAATTCTATACTCAAGCTCTTTTAATCAAATTCCTTCTTCGTCCACTCGTCTTCCGGAATCGGAATATCTTCACCAGAGAAGCGCTGCTCCTTGAACGGATCAGCAAAATGATGGAAACCATTGACTTCCCAGAATCCGTTACGGTCTTCTGTCATAAACTCCAGACCCCGTATCCACTTCGCGCTCTTCCAGAAGTAGAGCTGCGGAACAACCAGGCGCAACGGATAACCGTGCTTCGGTGTCAGCGGCTCACCGTTATATTTAAAAGCAAGCAACACATCGTCATGCATCAATTCTTCGAGTGGAACATTGGTTTCATAATCATGATCCGCGTGGATCATGACATATTTGGCTTCGGGTTTGACGCCCAGAAGCTTAATGAAATCCGAGAACCGGATGCCTTCCCACGGCGTGTCGAACTTGGACCAGCGGGTGACGCAGTGGATATCACTGACCGTATTCACCTGCGGCATGGCCTGAAGCTCAGCAAAGGAGAATACCTTTTCCTCTTCTACCTCGCCGAATACTTTCAGATCCCAGGTGGAGAGATCATATTCCGGCACTTCACCTTCATGCAGAATCGGAAATTTCTCCGTCAGCACCTGCCCTGGCGGCAGCCGATCCCCGTGCTCAGCACCCGCTTTGGGTGCAGGGCTTTTCGTTTTTTTCAGACGTTCAGCCTTATTATGCATGTGTGGATTCCTCCTTCTTTATATGCCTCCAGCATAACATTCAGGAATTAACGCGAGCTTCCACCCGCTTTGAGTGCATCTTGTGCATAGGTGCGATCCTTGAAGAAGAACATGGCCACCAGTGTCACAATATACGGCAGCATCATGGTAAAGTGCGTTGGCAGAGTGAAGCCCTGCAATCGAATGCTGAGTGCTTCCATGAATCCGAACAGCACACTGGACCCCATAACGCCAAGCGGATTCGCTTGACCCAACATGGTTGCTACCAATGCGATAAACCCGCGACCAGCGGTCATGCCTTCGGTAAACATCGTAACCTGACCGAGTGATAGCTGCGCACCTGCCAGGGCGCACAATACACCGCACATCAAGACTGCCCCATATTGGATACCGCGTACTTTGATGCCGATACTCTGTGCCGCTACGGGATTCTCGCCAACCGAACGAAGACGGAAACCGGAGACACTTTTGAACAGATAAAACTGCAGGGCAATCACGATAATAATCCCGAGATACACCAGCGGGCTATGCCCTGAGATGACATCTCCTACCCACGGAATGTCCTTAATAAGAGGAATGTCCCATTTGGGGAGTCCCACCATATCCTTGTCATAGTAAGCACCTTTTACATCAAAAATCGCACGCAGCGCAAACGTCGTCAGTCCTGTCGCCAGAAAGTTAAGCGAGATCCCGACCACAATGGCGTTGGCCTTCAGATTAATACTGATAAAGGCAAATAGCGCAGAGAACAACATGACGATCACAATCGAGAATATGACGGCCAATAGTACATTTCCGAACAGGTAGTTACCGACAATAGCGGAGAAAGCGCCGATCAGAACGAGTCCTTCCAGACCCACGTTGAACAGACCGACACGGGAGCACAAAGCCCCACCGAGCGCTGCAAGCAGAATCGGCGTCATAATCCGCAGAGTAGAGCCAAACATGGCTGCATCAAACAGTTGTTGCATTGGACTTTTTCTCCTTTCTCCGCTTCAGGAATGAGTAACCGATCTGAGCCGATACAAATAACGTCAATACCGCTTGGATGACACTGCCGACTTCCAGCGGCACATCCGTATTCCGTTCCATCCCCATGGCACCGGTCTGGAGCGCCGCAAGCAGGATTGCCGCCACAGCTGTTCCCAGCGGATGCGAGCGGGCAAGCAATGTTGCCATAATGCCGCTCCATGCATAACTTGCGGATGACAGCGAGCCATCTAGGAAACGGTACTGTGTACCCAGTACTTCCCCTGCACCCGCAAGACCGGCAAGTCCACCGCTGATGATCATGGACAGCATCATCATGCGGATACGGCGCACACCGCCATACGTTGCAAATGAAGGATTACTGCCCAGCATACGAATCTCATAACCGGTTACCGTCTTGTGTGTGAACCAGTAGATGAGAATGGCCGCTACGATCGCAATGATGAAACCGGCATGCAGCCCCATGCCCTGGAACAGCTTCGGCAGCCAGACACTCTGATCAATCATGGGCGTCTGGGCCATCGCCGCCGATCCAGTGCGGTCTTTGAACGGATAGGATACCATGTATCCTCCAAAATATATCGCAATATAATTGAGCAGCAGCGTTGTGATTAACAGATTCATGCCAAAGCGGGCATCCAGCCAGCCTGCAAACAGCGACCAGACTCCTCCGGCAATGATCCCTGCCACAATGGCTGCAATACAGACAAACCAGCCTGGACCTGGCAAGTAGAGCGCCGTCAGCGCTGCACTAAGTCCGCCAAGAACCATCTGTCCTTCGGCACCCATGTTGAAAAATCCGGCGCGGAACGCGAGTGCTACGCCCAGTCCCGCGAGAATAATTGGCGTGGAACGTGCCAATGTATTGGTGAAGAAGTAAAAGTTGCCGAAGGCCCCTTTCCACATCTCCGCATACGTGTCCACCACGGACCCGCCAACGACCAGAATGGCTACAGCACCTGCCAGCAAACCGATGAATACGGCAAGCAGCGGCTGGACGAGTCCGCGAAGTGATTCTTTTACCCGATTCATATCCGCTCTTTCCCTCCTGCCATCAACAAGCTGATCTGTTCTTCTGTGGCTTCATCTGCCTTCAATTCACCAGCGATTCCGCCTTCATACATGACAATGATCCGATCCGATAATTGCAAAATCTCGGACAACTCGGAGGAAACGAGTAAAATACCCGCACCCTCATTCCGTTTGCGAAGCAATTCGGCGTGGATGGTCTCCATCGCTCCGATGTCTACGCCCCTTGTTGGTTCAGCCGCAATCAGAAACGGCGTATCCTGGGCAAATTCACGCGCGGCAATCAGCTTCTGCAAGTTTCCTCCGGAAAGGAATTGTGCCTTCGTTTCGGCGGAACCGGTCTTGATGCTGAACTGCTTGATCCAGTTCTCCACCATGGTCCGTGCTGCTTTTGCTTTAATGATCCCGCGTGATTGAAGCCGGTGATGATGGCCCATCAGTCCATTTTCACGAACGCTCGCATCCTTCGCGGCTCCCCACATATAACGGTCTTCCGGGATATGGGCAAGCCCATGCTCCCGAATGCGCCGCACAGGCCAATGGGTTGTATCCTGCCCTGACAGCAGGACACGACCGCTATCTGCCTTGCGCAGTCCCGCAATGATCTGGATCAGTTCCGACTGACCGTTTCCGGAAATACCCGCAATTCCAACGACCTCGCCTTTTCGAACTTCCATATGGATATTCTGAAGTGCAGAGCGGTCCTCTGCCCCTGACAGATTTACCGCTTCCACCTGAAGCACAGCTTCCCCCGGAACGGATGGCTGCTTGTCCATGCGAACCAGCTCACGCCCAACCATCAAGCGGGACAGTTCCTCTACATTCGTATCTTTCGCTTCCAGCGTACCTGTCACCTGACCATCACGGAGGACCGTGATCCGGTCTGCCACATCCATGACTTCCTGCAGCTTGTGCGTGATCAATACAAAGGTCTTGCCGAGCTTGGCAAGGGATTTCATATTCGCAAGCAGTTCTTTCACTTCCAACGGCGTCAATACCGCTGACGGTTCGTCCAATATAATGATATCCGCGCCCTGATGCAGCACTTTCAAAATTTCAACACGCTGCTGCATGCCGAGGGGGCACTCAAATACTTTTTTCCACGGATCAACCGGCATGCCATACGTTCTGCCGAGCTCATTCACCTGGGCCGCAGCCTGCTTGCGGTCAAATACACCTGCGGCAGACGGTTCACGGCCGATCACGATGTTCTCGGCAACCGTAAAGGAAGGAAACAGCATGAAATGCTGATGTACCATGCCGATACCGCTTGCCATGGCCTGAGACGGGGTAGCGAAGCTTACCTCGCGTCCACGAACTTTGATTGTGCCTGATGTCGGTTGCTCCATTCCATACAACATGCGCATCAGGGTTGTTTTACCAGCTCCGTTCTCCCCTACGAGGGCATGAATCTCTCCTTCTCGCAAATTAAAACGGATGTCCCGATTCGCGGTGAAGCCGCCGTATTTCTTCGTAATCTGTTCCATCTCCAACAGCATATCTCGCGTTCTCTCCTCTCGGTCTTAAATAGCAGCAAAACCGGCTGCCTGGTCGGGCAGCCGGCTGATCAACTCCATCACTTACTTATGGAACAAACAAACACTATTACTGTTGCAATGGATCTTTCACGACGATTTTGCCGGATACGATGTCGTCCTTGATCGCTTTAACCTTGTCGATTACTTCTTGTCCAACAAAAGCATTCAATAGAGATTCGCTATCACGTGTAACATAAGTCAGGCCAACGCCATCTTCTTTCAAGCCGTAGTTCACAGCACCAGCTTTGAAGTTTCCTTCTACAAAATCCTTCACAGTCTGATACGCAACCGTGTCGGTCGACTTCAATTGAGACAATACGATATGCTCCGGATCTTCAACGGTACGGTCCGTGTCCTGTCCGGAAGTATAGAAGCCTTTTTCCTTAGCGGCTTCGAACACGCCCAGATCGCCTACAGCAGATGCACCAGCGATGAAGTCAGCGCCTTTCCCAAATTGCACCAGCGCCAATTCTTTTGCTTTGGCTACGTCGTTAAATCCGCCAACATAGTTTACAAGGAATTCCGCTTTTGGATTTACCGATTCCAGACCGGCTCTGAAACCTTCGGTGTATTTCTTGATCAATGGAACGTCCATCGCAGCGATCATGCCGACTTTGTCCGTTTTCGTAGACAATCCTGCAGCTGCACCAAGCAGATACGCCCCTTCATATTCACGGAAACCAACGCTTCGAACGTTCGGCAGATCAACGGTGGTATCCACAATGGCAAAGGACTTGTCCGGATTTTCCGCGGCAACCTTTTTCAAAGCATCTTCTGCCTGGAATGTTGCTGTAATAATCAGATCGTAGTTCTCGGCAACTGCAGCACGCAGATTTTGCTCAAATGCAGCCGGGTCTGTGGATTCAATCGTTTTGGTATCCACCTTGAACTCTTCACCTGCTTTTTTGAAACCTTCATCCATTTGTACAAAGAACGGGTTAACCCCGATTTTTTCAGGAAGGACAAGCGCCATGCGCAGTGATTTCTCCGAATTGCTGCCTTGGGCAGAATCGTTACCTTGGGCCGATTGTTCGTCTTTAGGAGCCGAAGTTCCACAAGCCGCCAATAAAATAGCCAACATCATGATCGATAAGACGAACGATAAACCTCTTTTCATTTTGAAAATTCCCCTTTTCACAATTCTTTTTTATAATCCTAGCGGATACTGTCGATCCTTGTCAATAAATCTTTGAGCGTTTACACTCAAATTAAATATAATTACTATTTTGAATATTCCGAAGTGCTGGAAGAGGCTTTATATCAGGCTTTTTCCCGTTGACATCCGGTGCTTCTCCGTGCTAAAGTCAATCCAATTATTATATTCAGATAGGATTTGTCAGAATTATAACCCGATCTTCATTATTTTCCAACCCATTTTAAGGAGGTTATTCATTTGAAAAAGATCACCAAGATCACCCTGTCAGCACTACTAGCCGCTCCGGTTACGTTCAGCAGCTTTGGCTTGCCCGCTTCTGCTTCAGCAGCAAATGCCACGCCAGTAGGACAAGCTACCTCTCAAACTGCCCCCGGCCCGGCATCTCAGGCTCCATCGGTTTCTTATACCGAAAGCGCTGCCGATTACGCTCAATTTTTGCAGGCCAAGTATAATGTGCACTTGCCCCAGCAGTTGACCAAGGGCGCCTTTATACAGGCAATTGCTGCCCTTATACAAGCAGATCAAGCGGCTGATACAGATGAGACAACTAACAGTGACACCAAGGTGCCGACCTTTACCGACCTGACCTCGGATGATTCCACTTATGATGCTGCCGTTTCCTTATATAACAACGGCATCCTATCTGGCACGGAAGTACGTGCCAACGACAAGCTGAGCACTTATGCTGCTGTCTTCATCGCAGTCAAAGCAGCCGGATTCAAAGAGCTGGCCTATACATATCCTGAAGCCAAAACAGCGAAGGCGCTTGCAAAACTCGGCATTAGCCCGAACCGTGTTCAGGGACAAGCTGCACAGGAACTGGCCGCTGCCATTGATACCGGTCTGATCCCGGAAAGCCTGTACCCCGCTCTCCGCAAGGGCGGCGAAGCAAGTTCCGACTTTGCCAACATCTTGCTTGGACGAGTACTGACCAGTCAGGGTAAATATAAACATGAGATTGGACGCTCCGGTGATGCCGACATCTATTCCAAGCTATATGATGCATACCGTACAGCGGATCTTATTGAAGCTCCAGAATTGAAACAGATTGTGGACCAGGCTCTGCGAGACAATCTCGTCACAGGATATAACCTGAAGGATAACCGCTACAATTCCAACTTTATTGATGAACTGACACTGTCCTATGGACATGACGATATCAAACATGCGGTTCAACTGATTGGTTTGCTGCGCAGTGAGGGCATTGATGCAGACGTACAGTTCCAGCCGAAGACATCGGCCTTCATCTATTTGAAAGAATGGGGCGAGCCCAAGGAAACACCGGATTACAAGGTGACACAGATTGAGAACGGCAACTATATTGCCTACGCCAAGGAATATGATATTCAATTCGAGTTTAACAACGCAGCGGACAAAGCCCGTTTCAATGACATCATTTCGAAATATGCCAAAAAGAACAGTGATGACACATCTGCCCTGATCTACGCTTCCTGGTGGCAGCCGCTGTACTACTCACCAACCACAATTGCAGGTTACCCTGTGATCGCCAATACCAAAATTACGCTTGGCAATTATTATGCGCAATCCTTCTCCCTGAAAGAGAATGCCAAAGCCATTCAGGAGGGCTTCCGCAAGCTGGCTCCTGAAGCCAATATCTCCAGCTACACCTTCTGGGTGGATCAGCCATTTTTCAACTATCTGAATGGAGAATCCGAATAGATAACACGCAACACCTTGCAATAATCAACATTCTTTGACTCAATAAAAAGCCGTATTTACTGAACTTTACAAGGGTTTCGACCCCTTGGTTCGTAAAAACGGTTTTTTATTTGTTTTTCCGCAAATTTCTTTTGCTGAAAACATGATTTCGTTGCAGGATTTACCAGTAAAAGGTCGAATAACATAGGTACATAAACACGCAATGACATTACACATATCCGCACGAACAGGAGTTACTGATGGTATACGATGGTATTCTGCTTGGTTTAATCGTTGGACTCTTCCGGGGAGGATTCCGGTATGGGCTCCACCAGTTCGCAGCACTCAAGCTGCGAGGCGGCTGGATTTTCCCGTTGTTGTTACTGGCCCAATTCGGCATCTTTTTCCTACAGGAGAAGTTGGCGTGGGTCGCATCCATTAACGGTTATCTGTTTGCCGCTGTGTATATCACCGGCCTCGCGTTTCTATGGTTGAACAGGCATTACCAGGGATTCATGCTGATTTGGATTGGGGTACTTCTCAATTTTATAGTCATGGCAGTGAATGGCGGACGCATGCCGGTTTCCATTGAAGCCTCGGCCGTGCTAGGCCCTTATTATGTAGATATGTTGCGGGAAGGTGGCGCAATCTCGAAGCATTTTATGATGGATGCCTCGACTCGTCTGTCCTTTCTTGGCGATATTATCCCGCTGTCCAACCCGTACCCGCGTACTCAGGTCATCAGCATTGGTGATGTTGTCATGAACGTTGGCATATTCCTGTTTATCCAGTACATGATGGTGAATCGAAGCAGCAAGGCTGTACAAGCCACTGAAACCCATCAGGCCTGAAGTGAGTAGGACAGACTCCAAGGAAGGGAGGTCTATTCCATGAAAAAATTCGAAGGCATTAAGTATTCTCGCATTGTCATCAACGCGATCATCGTAGCTTCTGTCGTTGTTGCATTGACTTCTGGTTACAAACTGGGAGGCTAGTACATAAACTCGCCATCCAAGACAAACAGGCTGCCAGCGGCCTGTTTTTTCTTTCTGGATTTTTGGGAGGTAACTTGTTATGGTATACATCAATATAGGGCAAATCGATATATACACATCAAGAGCAGACTAAACCAAGCAGGAGAATTTTTATGAACTTTATTCGTAACCTGATCCATAAAGCAGATCGTAGCAGCATGTATGTTGTCTTGCTCAGCTGCGCAGGCATCGGAATTTTTTTGTATTTGAACAAGTGGTCTTATTTCCGCCTATCCACTGACGAATGGGTAATGGTCTACACGATGCTCGGGGCTGCGCTGATTCTGGATTATTTCACATTTCAGATTCCGCCCAAGGGAAATCAGCAATCCATGGACTCATCCGTATACCTCGCCTGTATCTTCATGTTCGGCGGTGCGTTCAGTCTGTCTGTTCTGCTGCCTGTTTCCCTCATTCTGTTAATCAAAGATCGCAAACTGGCCTGGTGGAAACACATCGTCAACTTCAGCATTTACAGCCTCATGATTGCCGGAGCTGCTTCGGTGTTCACATGGACTGGCGGTATACCGGGAGCACTCGACGGATACAACCTGTTGCCTTATTTTGCAGCACTCGCCGCGTATTTCATTATTAATACGATTACCCTCGGTATGTTCTTTCACTTCTCAACGAAGGATGCATTACAGCAGATGAAGCGTGTGTTCGTTACCGAGTCCCTGCTTGTCTATTTATGTACACTGATTTTGGCGCTTGTTCTGACCATTCTTGTCGTGCATAACGGCGTGCTTGGCCTGCTCCTCTATTTGAGTCTCAGCATCCTGCTATCCCACGCGTTCAAACAGCTGTTCGTCATGTATCAGAGTATCGAGGAAAAGGCGAATACCGATCAACGCACAGGTCTGTTCAACCACAGTCATTTCGAAAACATGCTGGAGAGTGAGCTCGCTATCGCTCGTTCCCAGGGAACCCCGCTTTCACTGGGGCTCATCGATATTGATGATTTCAAAAAGTATAATGACCGCTTCGGTCACCTGCAGGGTGACAGTCTGCTCGCCCTTCTTGGGGATTTTCTCAATCGGAAAACCGATGGCTCGAACGTCACCGCTTTTCGTTATGGCGGAGAAGAATTTACCCTGCTCATGCCGGGAATGGATCTGGACCAAGCCTATGCGTTCATGAACAAGCTGCGCAAGCAGCTGAACGATACACCTTTTGAAGGAGTTGAAGTCTTTCCGCACGGTTGTCTTTCGTTCTCCGCAGGTGTGGCGCGTTACGAGGTCGATATGTATAACAAGTCCCAACTCGTGGATCAGGCAGATAAGGCGCTGTATTATGCCAAGAAACAGGGGAAAAACAATGTTCATCGCCACGGCAGCAATGACGGTATGGAGCATGAGATCGATCTGGTTCAGGATGTACGGGATATCGAGCAGCAGCTCAACCTGTTTCGATATAAGGATATGGATACATTCAAGCATTCCAAACGTGTATATAAATATGCACTTGATTTAAGTGAGCTGCTGGAGCTCGACAATGTGGAAAAGCGTAATTTCGTGCTGGGTGCTCTGATTCATGATATCGGAAAGCTCGAGATTCCGTGGTCCATCCTCAATAAGAAAGAGAAGCTTACTGCGGAAGAGTGGGAAACGATTAAGGGCCATGTCACTTGGGGCAAAAAAATGGCCATGACCAACGAACGCTTCGCCGATCTGATTCCCTATATTGAATTGCATCATGAACGATATGACGGGGCTGGCTACCCTTATGGTCTAAAGGGCTGTGAGATTCCCCGATTGTGCCGTATGCTCACGGTAATTGACTCCTTTGACGCGATGACGACGGAGCGACCGTATCAGGAAACGAAAAATATGGGTGAAGCGATCAAGGAACTCCAGATGTGTTCCGGTTCACAGTTCGATCCCGAGCTTGCCGAGCTGTTCATCCGGTATATTCAGAAACGGACCGTACAGCAGCAAATGGTGTAGCCGTCATGCCCCCTGATAACACTTGGTAAAGCCAAAAGCGCTACCCCCGGTCTGATCGGGGATAGCGCCATTTTCATGTTCATCATGGAATGAATCGTACACCAGACTGTTTCATTCTCGTGCAGATTCTACGTTATCGATTGGTATTCAGTTCATGTGAGGTCTGATGCAGCTCTTTGATCATCTGCTGCAAAAACATGTTGTCTTGGCGACTGATTCCGTGCTGATTGTCTTGAACAAGCATCTGATGAATGTTCTTTTTGAGCAATTCACTGCGGCGTTCCAATACTTCTTGACTCATGTTGTTGCGTCACTCCTTAACATGTTTTGTAATGAATTCACGTTCTTTATTAAGTATAGAGGACCTTCTCCGTTAGGGAAAATGGATACAGCTTCGCTCATCTGTGCTCACCAAGCCTCACCCTGCGTGACATAATTTCACCCCCTGTTGTTCTTAGATATCCTTCTAAATACTCCCTAATCCACCCCAGGTTCCTCCGAAAAAGACAGACTAGGGTCTGGGGCAAGCATGCGTTATAATGGTGCCATCCCTTGAAACGGATACCTAAAAGTGGATCTTATCTCAAAGGAGTTCTGTATTCATGTCATACAAACAGATTAAATGGATGATTCTGCTAGTCCCCACGTTCACGGTTGGTCTCTGGGAATACATCCGTCACCAATTTCTGATGCCCTACCTTTCCATGGATGTGGGAAACTGGCTTACTCCCATTATCCTTTATCTCATAAGCGTCACCTTGCTGAGCCGTCTATTCAATATGCTGGAAAGTGCCCGGGCTGCTCTGGAACAGGAGCGCGCATCCAAAGCGGCGCTCGAAGCGCGGGACCAACTGGCCCGTGAGCTTCACGACGGCATCTCGCAGTCTCTTTTTCTTCTGTCGGTAAAAACAGATAAGGCTGAGCGCAGTTTGGCCGGCAGCGGTCATGAGAATGAAATCCAAGAAATACGCAAAACTGTACACGAGGTTAACGCCTATGTACGGCAGGCCATCGCCCATCTCCGCTACGTCCCTGGACAAGCCACAGTATCGGAAGAAGCATCCTTGCTGTCACAGGTGGAACTGCTTATAGAGGAGACGGTTCCTTCGGCGCGCCTCGCATGGAATCTGGACAGCACCTTCTTCTCAGCTAAGGAACAGGTGGAACTGCTCGCTTGTGTTCGGGAAGCACTGCTCAATGTGCGCAAACATGCCCGGGCTACGGATATTCAGGTGATTGCAGACGGTACTCCTTTTGCCTGGTCGGTACGAATCCGGGATAACGGTGTTGGTGTGAGCGGAGATCCACTGCACCTCAAGGATCGGTACGGCCTGCGAATAACAAAGGAACGTGCTGTTCAGATGGGTTGGTCATTCGCCCTCGATTCAAGGCCTGGTTACACACAAATGACCATTGGAAAGGGGCATGCTTAATATGAAACTTGTACGAGTATTGGTTGTCGACGATCACGCGCATGCGCGTGAAGCGATCTGCAGTATTTTATCCGAGGACAGCCTGTTTGAAGTCATTGGTACCGCTTCGAGTGGACTGGAGGCCTTGGAGCTTACCGGGCAATGGATGCCCGATCTTATTCTGATGGACGTGCAGATGCCGGATATGGATGGGCTCGAAGCCACCCGTCAGATCAAACTGCGCTTTCCTTATGTCATCATCGTCATGGTAACGGTATCGGATGATGTAACATTCCTGTTCGAAGCACTAAAGCAAGGGGCTCAAGGATATCTGCTCAAAAACCTGGCACCATCCACATGGCTTGAATACCTTCGCGCTATCGTCAGCGATGATGCACCCTTGAGCAAAGAACTTGCCTACCGTATTCTACAGGAGTTCCCAGCACCGCGCAGTGAGGATGTACCGGATAATCCACTAACTACGCGTGAGCTTGAGATTCTGCAATGGGTTTCTGCCGGATATACGAATCGTGAGATTGCCGAACAGCTTGGCATTTCGGACCAAACGGTGAAGAATCACCTGAAAAATATTTTGCAAAAACTCCAGCTCGAAAATCGCGTGCAATTGACCCGCTATGCCCTGGAAAGCGGACTGGCAGGCCGTAAGCTTCGCAAATAGCGGAGCATTCATGCTTTTGTCACAATTCGATGGATCATTTCGTTTTTTTATAGCCAAATGTTGTCATACGGTGTTATTTTGGACAAAGTTATAATGGTATAGATTGTGCTTGGATAACAAAGAATGACTTACAATTCTAGACCTAAGGGTGATGATTTTTTGATTTTGAGTAGGTTCACCATGAAATGGGGCAAACGACACTGGGCACTGATGGGCGCCCTGATGTTATTGTGTTGCCTTGTTATGCCACAATGGGCATCCGCCCATGCTTATATCGTGCAGGCCTCGCCAGGTGAAGATGAACTGGTTGCGACTGCACCTGCACGCCTTACCCTGGAGTTCAACGAATCTTTGCAAACGGCCTTTTTTGATATTAAAATCACCGGACCGGATGGAACACAGGCCGACGACGGCAATGTTCAGGTGGATGCGGATC
The DNA here is from genome assembly GCF_014844075.1 of Paenibacillus sp. JNUCC-31. Taxonomy (NCBI): domain Bacteria; kingdom Bacillati; phylum Bacillota; class Bacilli; order Caryophanales; family Paenibacillaceae; genus Paenibacillus; species Paenibacillus sp. JNUCC31. The sequence continues at coordinate 3,869,018 of NZ_CP062165.1, read as the reverse complement.
GTCCACATATTCTGGAGACCGGTCTTCGTACCGGACTTGGAAACGGAACCTATGCCGTGAATTGGAAGGCCGTATCCGCCGATGGTCACCCCATTCAAGGCGCTTATGTGTTTCATATTGGCGAACCTTCCGGCTCTCCTGCCGGCCTCGCGGATTTAACTTCAGGTTCTGGTCAGGTTGGCGGACCGTTAAAATGGATTTTGTCACTGACAGATTGGATTCAGTATCTTGGGTTGTCTGTGATTTTGGGCACACTTGCCTTCCTGCTGTTCCGGATTGCACCTGCTTCCATGGCGAGAGAACCTCTGGAGGTACCTAGAAGCTACAGGTTGTTATGGATCAGTTATGGCGCCGCTTCAGTTGCCGCTCTGATCAGCCTGCCTCTGAACACGTTATATGAATCAGGTGTATCTATCGGGGAATTCAGCTGGGCACTGATGGGCAGTGCACTCAAACTGACGTCATTTGGCCAGATCTGGATGGTGCAGATGCTCGTCGTCATGCTGCTGGCGGTTACCATTCTCTCGGGATACGACCGTGACCGCTCGCTGCGTATCCGTATCTGGTCATCGTATGGTTCATTGGTACTCGTTCTCGGGTGGTTGTTCACCCACGCCATGACAGGACATCCGGCTGCGGCAGAACAGCGCGCGCTCGCGATCGCCATGGACTTTGTGCATCTGATCGGAGCCGCATTCTGGATTGGAGCACTTACTGCCATGGCCGTGTGTCTGCCTCCGCTCGCGGATAAACTGCCCTCTACTGTGCGAGGAGAAGTCTATTGGACGGCCATACGGCGCTTTACAGCCTGGGGCATTGGTGCTGTTGCTGCTCTCGTCGCTACGGGGATATACAGCAGCTTGATCATTTTGCCAGCCCCTGTAATTACGTCACTGTTCACAACAGCATATGGTCTCGTGCTTATTGCCAAAGTTATCTTGCTTGTTGTCATGCTTGTACTGGCCTCGCGCCATGCCAGAATTGCACGGACAGGCAGTGGCAACCGACTCGCAGGCAGTCTCAAGACTGAACTGATTGCGGGTGCTGTTGTTCTTGCGCTGGCTGCTGTGTTGACACACCTGTCTCCCGGACAACCTGCAGTGGCAGGACCTTATAACGAAACGCAGACCACGGATGATGGCACAACCATTACACTCCAGGTAAGTCCAAACGTTACCGGAGAGAACCAGTTCAAGGTTGACGTGAAGAAACCGGATGGCACTACAGTTAACGACCTGGAACAGATCACACTTTCACTGACTCATCTGGATATGGATATGGGCATTTACGAGATTACGATTCCAAAAAATGATACTGGCGTATACGAGGCAGAAGAATACATCTCCATGCCAGGACGCTGGAACATCAAGGTGCATCTGCTAACCCGATCCCTGGATTCGCTGGATACCGAATTTGAGATCGACACCGCTAATCCGTAGGTTTTAACCGATTAATGATTGGCCTTATATGTTCAACTAAACATTTACACAATAACGGAGAGGACAGAAAAAACCTGAAGAAGCGAAGCGTTCGCCTTTATCACCGGATTTTCCCCTTTGAAGAAGAGGATCAAAAAAATCTGGGGATAACAGCGATCGGAAGGTTGTTCTGTCATTGTAGTGGCTAGTGTAAATATTCTTTAGTTGAACTTATATATTAGAAGAATTGAGAGGGGTACATTATTTTGAAGAAAACATCATGGACTTCCAAACTGACATCAAGCCTCACTGCAGGCGCTGCTGCACTAATGCTGTTCGCCGGATTCGCCAGTGCGCACGTCACCGTCAACCCAACTGTGGCACAAACGGGAGCATGGCAGACGTATAGCATCAAAATTCCATCCGAAAAAGAGCTGCCTACCACCAAAGTTACACTGAAAGTACCAAAAGGCGTTGCATTCAAGCAATACCAACCGCTGGCTGGCTGGAAAATCTCTACGGAGAAAAATGATTCCAATGAAGTAACATCCATTACGTGGGAAGTGGACGGGGATAACGAAGGGATTTTGGCTGGTCAATTCCAGCAGTTCAACTTCGTGGCACAGAATCCGGATGCCGAAACGGAAGTAGCCTGGGATGCGTTCCAGTATTATAGCGATGGCAGCATCGTGGAATGGACAGGCGGACCAAGCGACAGCAACCCGCACAGTATTACGGCAATTAGCCAAGATCCTGCTGCTACAGGTAATGCCACGGCAGGCGGAGGTCACGATAGTGCTGGCACAGCTGGCAATGCGGGTCATGATGATAAAACAGCAGCAGGTGACGATACCAAGACCAACGATGATGCCACTCTGGGAGACGCCTTGAACGATACGGTTACAGGTGAGCCAAACAATACGAATTCCGACCCAGGCACATTGAAGCTGCAACAGGCAACACTGATCGTGTCCATTCTGGCATTGATCATGTCCTTCCTGGGTATTGCTCTGGCAACACGTCGCAAAAGACGTTAAGAGATACCCTGTAGTTTAATAGTAGATAGATAAAGAAAGGAGCCTTTGGCAAACGGGGTCTATCCCGATGTGCCGTGGCTCCTTTTTGTTATCTATATGCATACGCTAATTTTGATTTCAAACACATGCTTACGCTCACTGGTTAAGAGCAGCGTCCTTACGGCTCTTTCCTTATCGTCCCTCATCCGTCTGGATCATTACTTCAATATATTGCAGTAAACTCTTCTTCTGCTGTTCAATCGACTGAATCCTTCCCGACAGACCCGCGAAGAACGATTCGATCTGCTCTCTTGTATAATCAGCGGATTGTCCTTTCCAATCATTAAGCCGGCCATATAACACCCTGGCTTCCTGCTCATCGGCTTGCAGACGGGCAAGCAGCTGTGTCAGTTCTTTTTCCGCAATCCGGAGATCGCTTAATTCCACCAGCAATTGTCCGCTCACTCGTGTTCCCTCCTTATGTACGTGTGATGTGGCAATCTGCCACCACACCTGAGTCTTAATTAAAATGGACCGGACTCTCATCCGCCTGTCTGAAGGCATCCGCTTTTGCATCGATGAAGTCCAGGAACTGGCTGGTGTGTTTCAAGTGCCATGTGCTTAATTCGTTAATAGATGCATCCAAATGAGTGACGATAGGCTCAAGTCTGCGACTACGGCTGGAATGCAGGTATTGGGCCATCCGACTCCTTACCGTATTCAACTCTGCATTGCACTGTTGAGCATTTTGCTTCCACCGGGCAGCGACACTTTTCAGTTCTTCCGGCGTTACTTGAATCAGACCAGACGCTCCTGCTGCTGCGGCGATGCTTCTTGCAAGGTTACCTGCTTGCCCACCCAGGTTCCGCATAAATGCTGCAAGATCAGACAGGACATTGGACGGCTCACGTGGTGAATAACTGATTTTCTCGCCTGTAACCGGATCATATAGATCGTTGGAAATATAGCCATTCTCGAACTTGTACTGTTTCAGACTGTGGTACTCTTTACCGCCAAAGGTGTTACTGATTTTATCCATCATGCTCATGTCATCATTCATATCCTTGTAGTTGGAATTGATGTAATACATGGAACCGACGTGTCGATCATATCCACCAAAAAATCCGCTGGTTACAAAATCTCCGGGATGTCCGTAGTTGATGATTTGGCTATCAAACCCACCCTCTTCGGCCTTTCGTTTCGCTTCTGGCGTGAGACTGGAAATCACGGATGGCGCACTGAACGTCACCGCGGTAAGTCCCGTGTATGCAGCTGCATATTGGGCATTCCCCCCTCCAAGCGAATGTCCTGTCAGCGAAAAATCCAAATCCTTGTACTTTTTTTGCATATCTTTGGCGTAGTCTTCCGCTTCATACATTTGGTTGGGGCCCAGTCCAAATGTCTTATCCAGCTTTTTATCCAGATCTCCTACAACATTCTCGACTTTGGTAATCCCGGTCACATCTCTTACCTTCTGAATTCCATTAGCCAACCAATCTGGCGTAAGGTCAGTACTTTGTTCGATCTTTCTGCCAAGCTCAGGCAAGCCGATTTGAGCGTCCGCATAATAGTCAGGGGCGCTGCGATCCAACGATGCACTTCCCTCTGTGCCCCGATAAGCGATAACCGCCTGTTTGGTCTCAGGATTATAGAAGGTCACCGCATCAAAACCGGATTTTTTGTTTCCATGAGTATCCTCAAGAACCTGCCATCCGGGAAGGTCCTCGAACTCAACACCTGATTTCAGGTTCTCATAAGCTAATTCTGACATCTTGTTGTATGTTTCATCATCAATTTTTGGTGATTCGCTCACAACCGCTGCACCTCCAAGAAAATCAATCCTGAATTATGATTTATTTGTTAAACGGATCATATCCCTTTGCTATAATAGCTTCCTTTATTGCTGGACTCATGCCAAAGTTTTTGATTTTTTTATCCTCATAATCGTACGAAATCGTAAATTCCTGCTTTTCATGATCTACCACATGTCCTTCCATGGCAATAGAGTCAAGCGCCATCTCGGGTAACAACTCTTTATTCGTGATGACTACATCCAATTCGTATTTATTCTTCAGATATTTTACAGCCTCCGCTTCCGCTTCTTTAAAATAGGCCTGTTTTTCACTTTCCTTCATATTCTGACACCCTCCCAAAATGAAAGTGGATAGTATGGTCAAAAAAAGCATACATGCGAATTGTCGCTTCAACCTCATATCAATCACCTTTTCTTTTTCGATTCATTAATAACCCTAATCGATCTTCTCGTCCCACTTCCCCAAACGCCAAACGCTCCCACTGATGTCATCATGATCTAGCTTATGCGACCTGGCTTCATCAGTTGTCCACTTTTTCTTCTGTTATCTGCATCATAGTATAAAACTACCATGGACACATCGGCTGTTGGCATCGTTTTTATGTAACTTTGTTCCTAAATGATTCCGTTAGTCCATTCCGGTGTACATTACCCACTTTCCTGAATTTTGCATCACTTTAACTTCTCAATTTTTCCACATATAACAAAAAGCTTTCTCTTCGACACGTCATGTGCAGAAAAGAAAGCCGGTATTATTCCGTTAACAGGGTCATTTCAAACCCTATCCATATTGTCTGGCCCCGGTTTCAGCCAACTGTTCACCTACAAGACTATTGTACCGCTCACACCGTTCAATCAATTCATCATGTGTTCCAGCATCAACGAGTTCGCCCTGATCAAGTACATATATGGTGTCCGCGCTTCGGATGGTACTCAGCCTGTGGGCAATGATAATCTGGGTACATTTCAACATATTCAGATTATAAGCAATGGTCGCTTCTGTAACGGTATCCAGCGCACTGGTTGCCTCATCCAACAGAAGAATTTTAGGTCTGCTCACCAATGCTCGCGCGAGAGCTACCCGCTGCTTCTGCCCTCCGGACAGATTCGAACCTGCCTCAGAGATTAGCGTGTTGTACTTCATCGGCATCTTCTCAATATCGGCGTGAATATCGGCCAGCTTTGCTGCGATCATTACATCCTCCGTCGTCGACTCCTCTGCATGCAGCCTGATGTTGTCATACACCGTGTTGTTAAAGACAAAGTTATCCTGAAGCACAATACTGATCTGACTGCGAATATCCCGCTGCTCAAGTTCTTCTATATTTAACCCATCGAAATAGATATTTCCCTGTGTGGGAGTATACAGCCCTACCAGCAATTTCGCCAAGGTACTCTTTCCTGAACCAGATTTACCAACCAGGGCAATCCTTTGACCTGCTTTAATCGTAATATTGATATTTTTCAGCACATCTTCACCGTAGTCTGTATACCTGAAGCTGACCTGATCGATCGTAATATCCCCATTCAGCTTCACATCTTGAAGAGGTGCCGTTGATTTCTTCTTGAATTTATTACTCTCTTCGGCTTGAATGACATCATAGATTCGATCCAGCAGCGCATCTGCCATCACGAACTCGTTCAGCATCAAAGCAAGCGAGTTCAGCGGCCCCAGAAACAGCGCAGCCAGGGACTGGAATGATACGAGCATGCCGAGGGTCATATTCCCCTGCATAATCTGATATAATCCTACAATCAAAATAAGCATCGGTGTCATAAAATTCATCGTGTTAGTCACGGTATTCACTCTTGTCTGAAAAACTGCCTTTTCCTTGACCGTTGCGAGTTGATGCTTGAATAGCGCTCTCCATTTCTCCCCGGTACGCTCCTCAATTCCGAGTGATTTGATGGTTGAGATGCCTTCCAACACTTCCGTCATGAACGATCCAGCCAGACTCTGGGCGACAATCTGGGTTTGGGTAAGCTTCTTGAATCTGCTCCGAGTGTATACAAAAATAAGAATTTGCATTAATCCTACACCAAGCAGTGTGAACGCGATCAGACGTGATTGGATCACAATATACGTGAAGGTAACAACTATCAAAAATAGATTGATCAGCGTAGAAATCATCTTCTGGGACAAAATTTCCCGGATGGTCGTGTTGCTATTAATCCGCAGCATCAGATCTCCACGGGATCGAATCTCAAAATATTGATAAGGCAGTCTGAGCATATGGGAGACAAAACTTGTCGTTAGCTGAGAATCCAGTACTTCCTGAAGCCTTACGATACACATATCCTTCGTATAACTGAAGCCGATCTGGAACAGGGTTAACAGCACAATGCTGGTGATCAGGACAGGAAATAACGAGTATCCTTCACCGCTTGTAGCTGCATCGATTGAAACTTGCATCAGGAACGGAAAGGCCACCGAAACCAGTTGCAGTCCCAGAGCGAGCAGAATGGTCCAAACAAAATACTTTTTGTTACTGCGAATCAAATCCTTGAAATACGCCACTTTGCTAATCTTCTTCTCGGACAAGGGCACAAAATCCTCATCCGGAATTACGAGCAGAAAAACACCTGAATATTTCTCCGCAAACTCCTGTCTGCTGATTACCAGCCTCCCCAAAGCCGGATCGACAATAATGAAATGCCCTCCCGCCTTAACCCGCTCAACCACCACAAAATGTCTGTCCTCCCAGAAACAAATGACCGGCAGGAAATCATTGTTAAGTGATTCTACAGGAGCTTTTTTGGCTATCCCTTTCAAATGATAGGTTTGGGCAACTTCTTTCATTTTGAGCATGGAACTGCCATCCCGACCGTTCCCCAGCATCGCAAAACGTTCCTTCAAATCGGTAAAATCCGCTTCATAGCCATGGTACGCAAGTAACATATGCAGGCAGCTGGGACCACAATCATATTGATTCATTTGTAGTTTGACAGGGACTTTGCGTTGTCTCTTCCCGCGACGGAATACAGGCCGTTCAGGCATAGTTACGCCCCAAATGAGATGGCTGTCCCGCAGTGTTCATCTGCTGCTGGGCGGATGCCGTTTCCATAACGTATGTCTGTGCTATATCCCTCATTTCCTTGCGTTCCGGCCCCTCCATCATCAGTACTGAAGGCAGTTTACGGTTATACAGTCGCAGCAATTGATACCCAATGCCGGCAAGTCCGAGCATCAGTCCTGGAATTTGCTGACGACCAGGAATCCCGCATCTCCAATGACCGTTATCACTTCTCACCTGTGCCATAATATAGTCTGCCATCTGAACCGAATACTCCTCCAATGCTTCATCCTGCAAATAATCGGCTGCAAGCAGCATCAGCTCCAAATTGCCCATATCCCCATGGCAGAGCGAATAGCTAACTTCTGTAAAACCGTCTTCCATCGTTTTAGCTATCGCTCTGCGGATGTCTGTTTCTAACATATCGATAGCTCCCAAGGAGTTCAATTGCTGCGCTATCCCTATTCGGGCGATTCCCAGACCGGGTGCACCGTTACACCAGTACATGACATAATGTTCTTCCGGCATGCTGCCATCGGTGAATCGCAGATCTTTCCAATTGTTTACTTCCGGGCTGTAGAGGGATTCCTCATACTTCAGTCCTTCCATACAGGTTTCAAGATAGGCTTTGTTGCCTGTAGCACTGTACAGTCGAGCCAGACTTAGACAGATGCCTGCGTTCCCATGTGCAATGCCGCTAAGTGGTGTTTTATTGATCGCTGATGTCACCCAAGCTATGCCATGATCCATCGGTTGTGCAAGATTCAGTAAGCGGTCTCCGCATCGTACAGCCACGTCCAGCGCTTGTTGCGACTGAAAACTTATATACATGTCCACACATGCCATCAATGTGCCCGCACAACCCGAGATTACATCCAGTTGCTGATCATTATCGATCATCTCGTCCAGTATATCGAGCAACTCCATCATAGCAGGATGGATACCCTGTTCCGAACACACTTTGGCTTTATGCACCAGCAGATAGAGGAGTGATCCGTAGCCAGTGAACAATGAGATGTTCCTGTCTATTTTTTTGCGAATCATTTCCCAGGCTGTCTGGATACACAGATCAACCATCTGCACATATTTAGGGTCACCCGTCTCCTGACTCAGATAAAGGTAGAAATAGGCAATGCCTGTTACTCCGTTATATAATCCCAACTCGGAAGACTTGTAGATTAACTTCTCATCTGCATCCATACCCATACTGATCCATGACACCGAGCGGCCGTCATCTCCCATAATAGCAATATCTTTTATGTACTCCCCGATCCTTACGGCTTCATGCAGATATTCTTCTTTAGTCATGGGTATTCGATGTTCATTCAATTTTTCCGGCCGAACGCTTGCTGTACTCTTCTCCATGGCGAATGAGCGTTCCAGCACATACTTGGTCTGGAGTGTCCGCTCAGTAAATTCCCACTGCATCTCCATGTCTTCCTGATTCATTGCCCGCACTTTATCCGCGGTCTGCGTTAAAATATCAGAGGAAAATACGCCATCAATCACTTTGTTGTCATGGTGGTGAAACAGCATTTCCTCACCGATGAAGGTCTGGAACATAGGCACATCTCCGTGCAACAGATCATGGCACTCATATTTCACCAGTTTTTCACGATTACGATCCTGCCGCACAATGATCCACATCATGTCGAACAACAGACTTTTATCCAGTCCGTTTCTAAGATATTTTGGATGGGAGCTGGCTTCGATCAGCGTAAAATACGTAATGGTCGGGCGAGCAATAGTCCGTACAGCGCAGCCATGGAAATAATTGTAAACGGTTGAGATAAATAACTCTTTTTGCTCCATGATGGCACTGTATATACGATAGAAACCCTTTTTTAAACTTTGGATATATCGTTCAGGTTTAATTGGTGTATGCTCATATGAAGGCAGGTGGCTGAACCGGCTTACACTTACCTTGCTTCTTTTTATTCTCATGGTATCTGTGTTTTTATCGTGAATCTCATACGTATTGAGTATCTGATCCACATCTCCTGCGAGCCCGCTCAGATCACTGTGATACAAAGCGTTGGAGTCCAACGTGGGCAGCATGCTTGTTTTTAACACGGAGTCATTCAATATGGAAAGGGTCTTCTCCAGGGCTGTATACTGATCCTTCTCTTCCGTGTACTTGAAGGGTTGATTGTGCAACAGCGATTCCAGATCAACGAAGAATGGATGCTCACCCTGGGCAACGATGTTCTCCATGTGCATGTCTGTTGCGTTAACGGCGTACAGAATGGCCAGATACTGCCCCTGCCGCTCAAAAAAACGTTCGACTCCCTCCAGACTTGTAACTTCCTCATACGGAATGAACTGCTGCCAGCCATATTCGGAACGATCCAGCGATTTGGCAATGCGGAAAGGCAATCCGATCTTCTGATCGTTAAACCATTGCAGCAGTCCGGCAAAAGCGGTATCAATGGCCATGTCCCTTGGTTTGTACATGACATTGACCCCTTCCGAAAACTTCAGCCGCAATACGCTGGCTCCCCCATTATGGGAATCCCCGAGAAATACGATATCCTCCAGCTTATCCAGCTTGAATTCAAAAAAGGTTTCCAGTTCATATCGATCCCTCGTTAAGCGCTCCAGAACACGCATCATATTCAGGCTGATTCGCAGAGTGTGCTCAACAATACCCCGGGCAAGAACAGGATATTCCAACAAAAAGGCCAGAATCTGTTCTCTGGACTTTATTCTCTGACTCACAAAGTGCTGATATCGTTGCCGGGAATCCTCACCTCTCAATTCTGCTTGCAATCTCGCTTTATTTAATTCATAGATTAGTGTTTTGGCAGACATGTGGAATACTTTATCCGAAACCGTCTTCAGAACCAGCCCGGTAACACGCCGTTTGTCCAACCAGTCATATCCATCCGTCAAGCCTTCAGTCATGATCTGAATCGATCGTTGCAGAAAGGGTCTGGAAAACTCAAAAAACGGAATTTCTTCCGTATCACCCTCAATAAAATGTTCAATTTCCAAATGGTCATTCTCAAGGAATGTTTTCCGAAGTTCCTGGTGCCAAGGCGTCTCTGCAAATTCATACAAGAAGCCCATATCATTAAACAAATCCTGCACCGTATCAACATTCATCGATTCTGCTCTGAAGCGATCCGACAAATGCTCCTGATCCTGAAAAAACTTGTCGAGCCACTGCTGCATCCTTCCAGAATCAGAATTTTGTCCTACAGGCATGTCCACACTCTGATTGTTAGTGATTATATTTTCTTCATTTATTTCAGCAGCAGCATCCCCGCTAGATAAGACATCGTCGGGAACTGGGACAGCATATCGCTGCACAAACTGCTTATATTTCTCCGTTAGGTAGAGTGCATCACTCCAGCGGGAGTTATTTAACTGCTCTTGTATGCTCATCGTTTTATCTCCCCTTCTAATTGATGTTTGGTGCCCAAAACCCTCATAAAAAATTCAAGCACATAACTGAAATCAGCTATGTGCTTGAAGATGAGAGCAAAATTTAACAACAAGTCAGCCAGGAAGAAGGTGAAACCGAATTATAATGGCATTCATGACTTACCGTACAGAATACACCACCGCTAGCTTGGGCATCAATTACCGATACCGCCCCTGTAATGACCATAAGTTCGTCATCACTGATGTCCTCGATTGCTCCCAGTGCTTCGAGATTGAATTGTTTCATTGAAAAAACCTCCATTCAATTTTTTTTATATGTATAGCTTAAAAAAAGCTAAACACCAAAGTTGAATTGGAATACATTTAATTACATAAATTTAAAATTATGTAATTATTCCTTGTCCTTACTCTATCATGATTTGCTATTTTTTGTAAATCTCTTTTTTTGTTTTTTCCATCATTTTGACAAAAAAAGTGAATTTTACTTCCATCACGACAAGATTGTGTTATTACGTTGTTATACGCATACAATTTTAAATACCTGTCCCAAGACAGGTACTTTCTACGTTGCTGGTAATTTCAATACTGCTCTAAGCCCTTCTCCGCTTCCACTCTCCAGAACAAGCCTGCCCCGGTGGGCCTGCGCAATCCTTGCTACCATGGGGAGTCCCAAACCATGTCCCTGGCGGGAAGGCCGTATACGCCCTGCGGTATAGGGGAGAACCACTACATCGTCCAAGTACTCTTTGGGAATCCCTTCTCCATCATCAGACACCACAAATTCACAAAATAAATCCTCCGCTGCACGCTTCGTTTCCAGCTCAATTGCACACCCATCCGGGTTATGCCTAATACTGTTTTGTACCAGATTCGTTACTGCACGATACAGCAAGCGCTCATCTCCCATCACATGCAGACTCTCGTCCTGGACATGTAGCGAGATCGGATATCGTTCATCCAGGCCATTGTTCAAAAAATCCGAAACCACTTGCCTTGCCAGAACGGAAAGTCGAATCGACTTCAAATGTAAGGGCTGCATCTCATACTCCAGCATGGATACCAGATTCAGATCACTGACCAGTGATCGCAGACGTTCACCCTGACGACGAATAATGGCTGCCTGCTGTTTCTGCTCGGCTGTCAAATCCGATTGTTCCTCCAATTCACTCGCGTATCCCAGAATCATTGACAATGGTGTCCGTATATCATGAGATATGCCTGCAATCCAGTTGGATCGCGCTTCATCCCTTGCTTTTAGATCGTCATTTTTGTCCTGAAGCATGCGGGATGTTGAATTGATGCTTTGAGACAGATCATTAAATATACCCTTGGTCTCGACATGAACAGGTTCTTCCTTTGCCAGTGCATGAATGCCATGGATCAACGGTCGAATACTACGGATCACCCGCGTTCCAATTAATATGGATACCAGAAGAGCAAGAGCCACATTACACACCAATAATAATATAATCCGAACAGGCAATGACTTGAGCCACTCTGCCAGAAAGTCGAACTGGTATTTTCCGTACGTATTCTTGGGGTAGCCTACGACCAATAATCCATCTTCACGTTCCCACACATACACCGGGTATTCCTTAAGATAATACCGAGAGAATTTAGCAACATCCGTCACGTTATATGAGCGCGGGATTTCAGCCGGAAGCCGCTCGCTCCACTGTACCTTGCCCTGAGGATCAAGCAGCATCGCCCAAGCCTGATATGTATCCAGCAGTTGCATTCCATCACTGTCCAGAGCATAGTCCCCCTGCTCTCCCTTGCTCAGGCCACTGGCCATCTGCTTCACAACCGCACCAGGGGAAGGACCCTCATGAATTTCCTTGAAGATCAGCGAACCTAGCAGAATTAGATTGAATAGTAACAGCACCACAGATACCAGAATGGTTGACCCGACGAACCTTCTAAGAATTCGAACAACGCCATCCATTACCTGGACTCCTGAGCCATCAGTTTATAACCAAGTCCCCGAACCGTTAGCAGAAATACCGGTTTGGATGGGTCTTCCTCAATCTTTTCCCGAATTCGCCGAACATGCACCATAAGTGTATTTTCATAACCATAACTCTCGTCTCCCCATACGGCTTGACACAGGGCATCACTGGTTACGATCCGGCCCTGATTCTCATACAACTTGATCAGTATGGCGTGCTCCTTGGCTGTCAGTGGAAGCTCCCTATCTCTCCCCTGTACAACAGCGCTTTCCAAATCAATGGTTTGTCCACCCAACCGGAATACAGGCAACCTCTCCACCGTATTAGAGGCATATACCCGTTTCAGAATGGCCATCAGCCGAAGGATCAACTCTCTCGGAAGAAAGGGTTTAACCATGTAATCATCTGCTCCCAGGCCCAGACCGAGCAGTCGATCCTCATCTTCACCACGCGCAGACAGGAACAGAACGGGCATATCCGAGAATGACCGGATCGAAGAGAGCAGAGAGAAGCCATCCCCGTCTGGAAGCATCACGTCCAGGATAGCTGCATCCGGCTTTTCAAGCCTGCATACTGCCAAGGCATTCACGAAGTTATCGGCCGTGTATACCCGAAAAAAACCCTCTTTACGTAAAAAACGCTCAATCATTTCCCGGATTTCGGGCTCATCATCAACGATCAATATTTTCTTATTCTTCATTAAGTCCATTCACATCACCCTTTTTATTATACATGATAAAGGTATTCACCCGATATTTTCCATTTCCATTTAAGGTAAATGTAAGGTTATCTTCAGCCACGAGCAAGAAGCCTGATCTATATTTAGAGCAACAGAGACACTAGTGAAATGGAGTTGAGATCAATAATGAACACTTCCCCCATCGTGGAAACTCATAACCTGTCCAAATCTTATGGCGGTACTAACCGCGTACACCAGGTTAATCTGGCTGTTGAAACAGGGCAGATTTTTGGGTTTCTGGGCCCTAACGGAGCTGGCAAAACAACCACGTTAAAAATGCTGTTGGGTTTGATCAAACCCACCGAAGGCACCGTAAAGGTGTTCGGCAAAGATCTGAATAAACATCGTCCGTCCATTCTGAACCAGACTGGGTCATTGATCGAATCCCCATCCTATTACGGCCACTTGACTGGACTCGAGAATATGAAAGTCATGCAGCGACTGCGGAATGTACCAACTAAAAATATTGACGAAGCCCTCAAAATCGTAAGGCTCGAAAATCAAAAACACAAGCAGGCCGATCAGTATTCTCTGGGCATGAAGCAACGGCTTGGTATTGCCATGGCCCTGCTCGCCTTCCCCAGCTTGCTGATCCTCGATGAGCCTACAAATGGACTTGATCCGGCTGGTATCGGTGAGATCCGGGAATTGATCAAGTCCCTTCCAAGTCAATATGGCATAACAGTTCTGCTCTCCAGCCATCTGTTGTCAGAGATTGAACAGATTGCTACTTCAGTGGGTATTATCAGCGATGGTAAGCTGCTGTTCCAGGGAACCATGCAGAGCCTTCAGGCCAACAACAAGGCTACCATTCGTTTTCAGACCACAGACCCGGCAAGGGCAGAGAAAATCCTTTTGACTCAAGGCTACATGCCCAAGATACAGGGGAAGCAGCTTGTGTTCGACTATCTTCGTGACGAGGATGTCTCACGGATGAACAAAGTGCTGGTGGAACACGATATTCCCGTCATCCGTATTGAGGAACACAAAAAAAGTCTGGAGGATATTTTCCTCGATCTGACCGGAAAGGAGCGGAGTCTGTAATGAAAGCTCTATCTCTGGAATATTTCAAAATTCGTCGCAAAAAGATCTGGGTCATGCTAACTCTGTTTCTTGCTGCAGAGATGATCTGGGCCTCCATGTCCATGAGCATCTCCATCTCCCGAAGTGAAGCCAATGCGAGCTGGGAAGCGCTGATCTTCAGCATTGCTTCCATGAACGGTCTGTTTCTGCCGATTATATCGGCTATCGTTGTATCCCGAATCTGTGACATGGAGCATAAGGGAAACACATGGAAGATGCTAATGACGACCAACACCGGACGCAATCATGTCTACACAGCCAAATACATCTGTGCAAACAGCCTGATCCTGTACGGTATCCTTGCTCAGGCTGTCTTCATTGTAGGTTTTGGTCTATCCAAAAATATTCCCGGACCGCTGCCATTCTCCCTGCTTGTGCAATTCGCTGCAGGGACACTGTTAACTACGCTTGCAATAACGGCACTCCAACAATGGTTGTCTCTTACGGTCCGCAATCAGGCCTTTGCATTATGCCTGGGCATGTTGGGCGGATTTATCGGAACAACTTCAGGGTTGTTCCCTGCAGGTATTCGTCACCTCTTCATTTGGTCCTACTACATGGATCTGAATCCGGTCACTTACATTTACAGTGCATCTTCAGGCACCTATGTATCGGGTATGCTGCCCTTCGGTCTGTTCATAGCCGCCTTGTTGATGGCTGCCATCTTCTATTTTGCAGGGAATATTCATGCTTCAAGACAAGAGATTTGAGGAGGGAACCACATGCTGAGGAGTATTTCCGCCGAATGGCTTAAACTTCGGCATTCCCGGATCAGCCTGGTACTGGCCATTCTGCCTATCATCAGCCTGCTCATCGGATGCTTTAACTTTTATTTCAATCAAGCGGCCTTGCAAAACGGGTGGTACAGCCTGTGGACACAGGTCAGTTTATTCTATGGAGAATTCTTCCTTCCCATCCTGATCGCCATCTGTTGTGCCTTTGTATGCCGCCTGGAACACAGCAATCGCAACTGGAATATGATTCTGGCTTCTCCGTTGTCGGTCACCAGTCTGTTTGTCGCCAAGTTGGTCATTGTCGGCATTTTGATCTTCTCGGCCCAAGCCTTCTTCATGCTCATGTACTGGGCAGCAGGCCAACTGTTCTCCATACCGGGCTCATTCCCGATGGAAACGGTGGTGTGGAGCCTGCGAGGCTGGTTCGCCGCTATATCCATTGCCGCACTGCAACTGGGGTTATCGATACGGATACGAAGCTTCGCTACGCCAATTGGCATCAGCCTTTGTGCGGTCTTTCTCGGACTGGGCATGTATGTGCTGAAAATCGGCATGTTATTCCCTTATTCCCTGTTAACCATAGGCATGGGCGTACTGAGCCAGAAGGGACTGACCTCCGCGGAGAATATCGTCTTTCTGTTGATGAACAGTCTCTTTATTCTTCTGTTTGCTATCTGGTCCATTCGCCGCCTGAAATACAAAGACATCGCATCATCCTAAATTTACACAGATCAAAGGAGTACAAAATATGAAAAAAGCACTCACCATTCTCGCTTTGGTACTCGTTATTTTAACTTGCCTGTGGCTCTTCTTCATGGACCCGGCCAAACTGACTCCCGATAACCCTGCCGGCAAAACAACCTACTATACCATTGTGAATCAGTCTACGGTCAACAAAGATGATAACGGCAGATATGCCTATGAACTGGTCGGATATACGGACGAGGGAAAATCGAAAACACTGAGCTTCTCTACCAGCAAGCTGCTTAAAACTGGCGCTTACTTGAAACTATATGTATCCACGCTGCGTGGTGTAACACACTGGGAAGAGGTTACGGCAGACGATTTGCCCGGGCATGCAAAACAGTTGACCTCCAAATAGAAAGAATATGGGGGACTACAGTCCTCTAACCATCGATAATTGGCATAACAAAAAGAGCCTACCCCAATTTCCACTTCAAGGGTGGCTCTTTGCATGTTATTCCAATACCATCCGCAGCGCGGTCAGTGCAATTCCGATTATAAACCCGGTAACGGCTCCGTTAATCCGAATCCACTGCAGATCCTGCCCTACTTTGTCCTCGATCAGCGAGACCAGGGAGGCATTGTCCATTTTGCCCACATTTTCGCGCACAAGGTTACCGATTTTGGAATGGTTCTTCTCCAGTAGCGTTGTTACACCTTCCACAATCTTGGCATTCAATCCTGCTAACAACGCTTCATCGGAACGCAAATCAGACAAAACACGCTCAATGGCAGGTAGCGCATATGTATCCACATACTGTCCATCTTCCATCGCAGCCAGCGCCTTTTCCCTCAGCTCGACCAGTTTGTTCAGCACGGTTTCCTCTGCGTTCCATCCATCCAGCATGCTGTTCTTCCAGCCGTTGACTCCATCCTGCACACTCTCACTCATCGCCAGTCGGATAGCCTGGGTTCGCAACAGATCGAGCACTTTGTAACGGAGAGCACTGCCTTCCCGCTTCATGTCCTCTACCCGGTCAAACAGATATCCCTGCAAAATGCCACCCATACGCTCCTCGTTCAGATAGCCCATGAACGCATTCATCGCAAATTGCATCAATCCGTTCATTTGGATTCCGCTGATCGCCTTCAGACCGCTTTCGCCCAAAAACATAATGGTCTCCGGCTTCACCAGCCACTCCTCTGCCTGCTTCAAAGCGTAGTCCAGCGCTTTGGCATCATGTCCACGCTCACTCATCTGGATCGAAGCCCGTTCCAGAATCGGACCCAGATCAAAGGTTCCTGCCTGTGATTTGATCTCACCCGCCACCAGTGGCGCAATCTGCTCCAGCGGAAGACCGGCAAGGATACGTTTGCAGAGCGTATCAATCATGGTTTTGATTCCATCGCTATGGAGTTCACGTGTTAACGTATCCAGTACCGTCTCCGCCGCTTTAAAGCCTGCGATTTTCTCGGTGATGCTATCCTTGTTCAGCAAGTTATTTTCCACCGCAGAGACCAGACCTTCGGTCATCTTATCCCGATTCTTCGGCAACAGTGCCGTATGTGGAATCGGAATACCCAGCGGATGACGGAACAACGCTGTTACAGCGAACCAGTCCGCAAGTCCGCCTACCAACCCCGCCTCAAATGAGCCTACCAGCATTTTTCCTACAATACCGCCCTGAAACGGCAATGAGGCGGCAAATCCGGCTCCCATAACAACGAGAGACCACGCTGCTGCTTTTTTGGTTTGTTTCGGTTTAGCCATTATATTCTTACTCCTTTATCGTTAATCACACGGGTTGAGTGTTACCCGACTTCCCCGTGCTCCCGTGCTCCCGTGCTCCTCTGTTCATCTGTTCATCTGTGAACCCTTCAATAAGGTAAACCTCTGTTTCCATATTTCGTATACTTCATCTTATCACCCGCACGAGTCAAAACCAAACCTCTGCCTGGCGAAAAAGGATAAATTAAGGATTTTTCCTATCGAAATGGTTGTATTCTTTTCCAATGCCAAAGAGGTTTAGTATAATTAATACAGATGGCTTCCCTTTTTCCGATTGGTGGCCAGACCACAGGGTAATTACATCATGAAATCATTGATGAATCAAAGGAGGAATTTCGGACCATGAAACACGTGCAGGACACAACGACACTCTACAATGGAGTCAAAATGCCTTGGCTGGGTTTTGGCGTATTTAAGGTTAAGGACGGAGAAGAAGTGGTTGAAGCCGTCAAAACGGCGATTCAGGCCGGTTACCGCAGCATCGATACGGCCAAAGCGTATAACAACGAAACGGGTGTAGCCCAGGGTATTCGTGAATCCGGAATCGCCCGCGAGGATCTGTTCATTACCACCAAGGTATGGAACGGGGATCAAGGTTACGAATCCACTTTGGCAGCCTTCGAAGCCAGTATGGAACGACTCGAACTGGAATATCTGGATCTCTACCTCATTCACTGGCCTGTCAAAGGAAAGTATAAAGATACCTGGAGAGCACTGGAGAAGCTGCACAAGGAAGGACGCATCCGTGCGATTGGTGTAAGCAACTTCCAGATTCATCACTTGGAAGACCTGATGACCGATGCCACCATTAAACCTGCTGTGAATCAGGTGGAACTCCACCCGCTCCTGATTCAAACGGAACTTCGGGAGTATTGCAGCAAACATCAGATTCAGATTGAAGCCTGGTCTCCACTTGGTCAGGGACATCTCCTGGAACATCCGCTGCTTCAGGACATTGCTGCCAAGTACGGCAAGTCACCTGCACAGGTTATCCTGCGTTGGGATCTGCAAAATGGCATTGTGACCATACCGAAATCCGTTACACCACAGCGCATTCGCGATAATGCAGACCTCTATGACTTTGAGTTGACAACGGAAGAAGTCGAGCACATTAATCAACTGAACGAGAACAAACGCTTCGGTTCTGATCCGGATAACTTTAACTTTTAACATATCATCAGGATTTCAACCCTCAAAAAAATCCCGCTCCGGATGCAGACGCATCAGGAGCGGGATTTTGCTTGTTCATTCATGGTTATATTAGCCCTTGGAAACCAGTTTGAAATCATCAAAATGGAAGCCTGGCGCTACAACGCACGTTACCAGCACAGGCTCATCACCCAATGGACGTGCCGTTTGCCATACGCCGGCTGGAACGAGCACCTGCGGTGATTGCCCCGCTTCGATATCCATACCCAATACGAGCACTTCTTCATTTTCCGGGTTTTCCCCGTTGCCGCCCAATTTCAATTCAACCGGACTGCCGCTATGCCACAACCAGAGCTCATCGGACAAAACGGTATGCCATTCCGAGACTTCATGCGAGTGCAGCAGGAAATACGTCGAACTTGCCGAGAATCGAGGGCCCGAGTATGTATCCGGCAGTACGGATTGTGGAATTTGATACGATGCCTTCCATTCTTCCTTATACCAACCGCCTTCAACGTGGGGCTGCATATTCAGTGCAGCAACCAATGGCGATAATTCATGTGTCGTCATAACCTGTTTCCTTCCTTCCAAATTGTATTGGAGGTACTCGATATCCAGAGTGTAGCCTCACTATTCCTACTGTAAAACATGAATAGACTTTTGTCACCTTTCCAGGCTACACAAGCCCAACCACTTTCACCGGCCCAGTGTTCCATTGATTCAGGTTGACCTGAGCTTTCACCCATATGATAGCGTTTACAACAAACTGGATTTTCCGTTATGATGTGGATATAACCGTAAATCAGCTGGCGCAGAGAGGAGCCGTGTTATGAGTGTTATAGAGGATCGGATTGGACCCAAATATCGGATTGGCGAGAGTTCATTCACCATTGAATATATGAGCAGACATGATGGAAACGCCATGCCACAGCCTCACGCCCATCCTTTTTACGAGCTGTATTATCTCCTTGAAGGAGAACGCGTTTATTCCATGAATGGCCAGCTTCTTACCGCCTGCAAAGGCGATCTGATCCTGATCAATCCCCATGATATACATACCACGTCCAAAGGAACCACGCCCGGCTTCGAGCGGATTCTGATTGGGTTCTCACCTGCTTTTGCCACCGGGATGGAGCTCGGCCTATGCGGTCTGCTGCCCTTTGCTTGTTCAAGGATGCTGCATTTCACCGAAGCGGACCAGCCCGAAATGGAACGAATGCTGTGGCAAATGCTGCAAGAGTGCAAGGAACGCAAGCCTCATTATGAAATCGCAGTTAGAAGCCTGCTTGCCCAGGTCCTGATTAACATCCACCGGGTTGAAGAGAATACCCGTCAGTCCTCTCCGGGTCCGATTCATCCGATGCAGGATAAGATCAGTGAAATCGCTGCATATGTGAATAATCATTATAGTGACCCCCTTACGTTAGAAGAGGCTGCAGCGCGCTTTTACATCAGCCCATCGTATTTGAGCCGGATGTTCAGCCGTTTTACCGGATTCCGGTTTAGCGAATATTTGCGTGTTGTACGGGTTCGTGAAGCACAGAGACGTTTACTTTCGACTCAGGAGCGGGTGCAATTGATTGCGGAAAAGGTAGGATTCGAGCACACGGCTCATTTTAATAAAACGTTTAAACAGGTGACCGGAACGACACCGCTCCGGTATCGCAAAGAACAAGGTGTTCACTCCTAGAAAGCAAAACGCCAAACGAGTTCCGCCTCCTTCTGAGGCGGACGATTCAACATAAAAGCGTACCATGGGTCATGAAATGGCCCTGTGGTACGCTCCTTTTAACATGGACATTAGAGATTGTATACGTGATGAAGAACGTCAAGCACTCTCCGTTTCAGCCAAACGGAATTTTTTACCTGCGAATGATTACACCACTTCGTACTTCAGGACCGACGGAGATCTGTCGCCCCTCTTCATCAGCATCACCCTCCCGGCAAACAATACCTGCTGATTCATGTCCAGTCACCGTCAGAAGCCGTCCATCCGGGCCTGCCCCCTCAATAGCTTCCACTTCTGCCCCTTTGCACTGGTGCAGATGAATCAGTGAACCTTCAGTAATATTCGCGTGCAGTTCGGCAATCCGCAGATGTTTCGCATGCGCGCACTGCACTCCTTTTCGTGCATTTACTTTGTACCCTTCAATCACCAGACCGTCCAAAGGCATTTCCGGCAGCCCGCTCACCAACAGCGCCGTCTCCGCCCCCGCACAGACGACATCCGAGATTCGGATATCCCGAAACACCGGGGTCTCTTCGCTAATTTCCTGGGACAGATCGCTGCCGCGAGCCGAGCCTTCCTGATTCGCATAGAAAAAGGAAAACGAGATGGCTTCCATAATGATATCTTTCATATAGATGCGCTCCACCTGAATATCTTCAACCACCCCGCCGCGCCCACGCGCGCTTTTAAAGCGGAGCCCAATATCCGTTCCGATAAACGTACAATCCGAGACCCGCACATGCCGCACGCCGCCGGACATTTCACTGCCAATGACAAAACCCCCATGACCGTGATACACCGTGCAGTTCCGAATGGTGATGTATTCGGATGGCAGACCGAGTTCCCGCCCCTCCGAATCTTTGCCGGATTTCAGACAGATGGCATCATCACCCACATCGAATACACTGTTTTCCACCGCAACATGTCTGCAGGAGTCAATGTCCAGTCCATCCCCATTCTGGGAGAACCACGGATTCCTCACACTCACATTACGAATCGTGACATGCTCCGATGCCCATGGATGCAGATTCCATGCAGGTGAGTTCTGGAACGTTGGGCCGTCCAGCAGCACCCGTTTACATTGACGCAAGCTAACCATGTTAGGACGCAAAAAGTCTCTGGCTCCCTCGTATGCTGCCACATCACGCACTTGCTCCGAATGCAGACGACTCACAATCGTGCCACCTTCAAGGGCCGAAGTCGAAGGCCACCAGATCGCATCATCTCCATCCGCCTGCTCTACCACACCACCGGATGAAACCAACTGGTTCCACTGCGAAGAAGTCATCTTGGAACGCTTCACCGGGCGCCAGGCCTCGCCACCACCATCCCAAGTGCCTTCGCCCGTAATCGCAATATCCTCCAGGTGTTCACCATCAATGGGTGACTGACACCGCACGGCCTGCCAACCTTCGAAGCTGGAAGCAATCAGGGGATACTGATCAAAATTACGACTGAACGTAACCAGAGCACCTGTCTGAACATGAAGTTCAATTCGACTTCGGAGGACAATCGGACCCGTCAGCCAGATCCCCGCAGGGATAACAACCCGACCGCCGCCGGCTTCTGCGCAAGTCGCTATGGCCAGACGAAACATCTCGGTATTATCTGTAACACCGTCCCCTACAGCTCCAAAATCCGTAATCTGAAATTCCCGGGCCGGAATATCCGGTAAAGTGACCTCATAACCTTGCACATCGGATTCAATACCTTGACCTTTACGGAGTGGGGAGTAATATGTATTCATCGTTCAGAACATCCTCTCTGCTTGTAATGGGATCGGACTCTTATCACTATTGCATAACATTCTTTCGATGAAATGGCATCTCGCTCCATCATATCAATGTCCCAAGGTAGCCAGGTTGATCTTTTTTGCCAATTGCGATTGGAACTTCATGTTATTTGTTTTTATGATCAGAGTCATAAATTGAATATCTCTTCCAGTATACTCTATACATCTATTCCAATGGTTGTAAAACCACTAGGAGAATCGATTCATTTTTCTGTCAGGATTCGTCACAAAGAGTTTAATAATATGACAGATATATAACATAATTTTGGGCTATAGCCCTATAAAACCTATTACTTATGTCATTTTTTATAACAAACCAATTGCCTTTGGCAGGATGAGTATGTATGATTAAATAACTAGTTTCAATTTATTCCTTAATATTCCTTCTCAAACAAACGTGGCAGAAAGGATGGGGTGTACTCTTGATTGAATTTAGGGGTGTCCAGAAGCATTTTGGTCATTTTCATGTCCTCAAAGATATTCATCTTCACATTGAAGAAGGAGAGGTCGTTGTGATTATCGGCCCTTCCGGCTCAGGCAAAAGCACCTTGCTCCGCTGCATCAACCGCCTGGAGACAATTACCGAAGGTGAACTAGTCGTCAGTGGTGTCCCTTTACATCAGAAAAAGGTGGACATCAACCTCTTCCGCCGAGACATTGGCATGGTATTTCAACACTTCAATCTCTATCCTCACAAAAAAGTCATCGATAACATTACCCTTGCACCGATGAAGGTGCGCAAACAACCCAAAGCACAGGCAGCTTCAACGGCGATGAAATATTTGACCCGCGTAGGCATTGCCGACAAAGCAGACAGCTATCCTTCCCAGTTGTCCGGTGGACAACAGCAGCGTGTAGCCATCGCAAGAGGTCTCGCCATGGAGCCCAAAATCATGCTTTTTGACGAACCCACCTCCGCGCTGGACCCCGAAATGATCGGGGAAGTGCTGGATGTCATGCGATCTCTGGCCCATAACGGGATGACGATGGTTGTCGTAACACATGAGATGGGATTTGCCCGCGAGGTCGCAGACCGGGTCATCTTCATGGATGAAGGCCGGATTGTGGAAGAAGCGGCCGCCGCTGAATTTTTCGACAACCCGAAAGAAGAACGGGCCAAGCAATTCCTGAGTCGTCTGATTCACCACTGAGATTCACCACAGAAATTCAAAACATCCATACCATAATCCATTTCGAAAAGGGGTCTTTATCCAATGAAAAATAGGTTGAAGTGGTCGTCGTTTATGCTCGTATTGATTCTATCCCTTGTCTTGTCCGGCTGTAGTACCGGAGAGGAAAGCAGCAATAGCGGCGGTTCAGGCGGGGATGCCAAGGCCAAAGGGACGATTGAACAGATTAAAGAGCGCGGCAAGCTCATTGCCGGCGTGAAATATGATACGAAATTGTTCGGTCTGAAAGACCCGGCAAGCGGCGAAGTCGAAGGCTTCGATATTGATATTGCCAAAGCACTCGCCAAGCAGATCCTTGGGGACGAAACCAAGCTGGAACTGAAAGAAGTGACATCCAAAACGCGCATTCCGATGCTGCAAAATGGCGACATTGACATCATCATCGCCACGATGACGATTACGGACGAACGCAAAGAGCAAGTGGACTTCAGCGATGTTTACTTTGAAGCCGGGCAATCCCTTCTTGTAAAAAATGACAGCACCATTACCGGTCTGGATAGTCTGGGAGGCGTGAAAGTGCTGGCCGTCAAAGGCTCTACTTCGGCTCAAAATATTCGCGAGAAAGCCCCGGATGCCGAGGTGCTTGAATACGACAATTACCAAGATGCCTTCACAGCCCTCAAAGCGGGTAAAGGCGAGGCACTGACGACCGATAACATCATCCTGATCGGCATGCAGCAGACGGATAACAACTTCAAGCTGGTTGGTGGCAATTTCACGAGCGAGCCTTACGGCATGGCGATTCGCAAAGGCGACACTGCCTTCGTAGAAGAGGTAAACAGCCTGCTCAAAAGCATGAAGGATAGCGGCGAATATGATACGTTGCACGAGAAATGGCTGGGCAGCAAGCCCGAGTAACCTCGATTACTGATGATCAAGCGGCGACTGCGCCTGTGGTATGCGTTGCATGGGCAGGACGTAATCGCCGTTTCTACATCTGGAGAACGGAGGCTTCGCCTATATGGGCAAATTGGACTTCAGTATACTGATCAAACACTCGGATCGATTCCTGGAAGGCTTCCTCAATACCATCCAGGTGAGCATTATGGCCTTGATTGGCAGCTTTATTCTTGGTGCAATCATGGCCATCTTTCGAATCTCGCCTATCAAGCCGCTCAACTGGATCGGCACGGCTTTTGTTGAGTTTATCCGCAACATCCCCTTGCTGCTCGTCGTGTTTTTCTTCTATCTCGGACTGCCTGCACTCGGCATCTCACTGGATGGATTCATCTCGGGCACACTCGGTTTGACCATCTATACGGCAGCATTTATTGCCGAAGCGATCCGGGCGGGTATTCAGACGGTCCCTCGCGGGCAGCTAGAGGCCGCAAGATCTTCCGGTTTGTCTTATGTACAGGCCATGAACCTGATCATTCTTCCGCAGGCGATCAAAATTGTATTGCCGTCCATCGGCAACCAGTTTATCAATTTGGTCAAAAACTCATCCATCCTGGCGGTCGTGGCTGGCATGGATCTGATGTATTTTGCCGATCTGATCAACTCGGATACGTTCCTGCCGCTGAGCGTCTACACCATTGTTGCGCTGTTCTATCTGGTGTTGACCTTGCCGCTCAGCTTCCTGGTTCACTATATGGAGCGAAGGTTTGGACAAAGCGATGCCGACGCAGGTAGAGCCAAAGGCAAACCGAAAAAGACCAAACCCACAGGTCAGGTCACGATGTAACATTTGAGCTATATTCTCTCTGTGTTCAGCACACCATTTCAAGGTGCACCTCTACTCTACTATGCTATGCAACCGGTATTTCTAATACTTTACATTCCCTGTCCGCACACAGAAGGAGGCTGATGAATTATGGACTTTAGCGGGGCCTACGCCTGGCCCAACCTTCGTTTCCTGCTGCACGGATTCCTGATCACCATGCAAGTCGCAGGGCTGTCGATTGTATTCAGTTTTGTACTCGGGACGGTGCTCGGTACCATTCGGTACACACGAATTCCGGTCTTGTCACAGATTGTGGCCGTCATCGTGGATACGATCCGGAATCTGCCGCTGCTGCTCATCATTTTCTTCATTCATATGGTGTTGCCTCAGCTTGGGATCAAAATGTCGGTCTTCTGGTCCACCGTCGTTGGACTCAGTCTGTTCGAAGGCGCCATGATCGCAGAGATTGTCCGCAGCGGACTCAAATCGATTGAACGCGGTCAGATAGAGGCCGCCCGTTCCTCCGGTCTGAGTTACATGCAGACATTGGGCGGCATTATTATGCCCCAAGCTTTACGGCGCATGTCGCCGCCGATGGTGAGCCAGTTTATCTCGCTGCTCAAGGATACGTCACTGGCGATTATTATCTCCCTGCCGGAGCTGATGCACAACGTGCAGATTCTCGGTGGTCAAAGCTTCGATTACGTCATCCCTGCCCTGCTGCTCGCAGCCGTATTGTACTTCGTCATCAACTATACGCTGTCCATTGTGGCACGCCGGCTTGAAGCGCGGATGAATTGATACACGGAAGGAATAGACATGAAGCAAAGAACCAAATGGATGAAAAGAATGAAAGTGCCCCAAAGACTCCAAATCCACTGCATACGTGGATTTGGAGTTTTTTTGGGACGTACAGTTATGCTCATAAATTCACGAACTTCCCACCCATTTCTAACGAACTGAGGAAAGCTTATTTAGCCATATTTGCGACATTTTCTAATCTAACGAATCGTAGACGCTCTATTCCTCCGATCTCCCCGCTTTTACCCGCTATTTCAGTGTTTGGAGTAAAATAGCTTCACTGAGATTCGTTACATTTTTCATTTCAGCTTCTATCCCCGAATAAGACGTCTCAGCTTCGTTAGAATTTCTCATCTCTCCCCGATTGGCCTGCTGTCTTCGAAATATCCTGTAAATTTCTAATGATGACAACTTATTATCATTCACCTGCCACTCAGCTCATCCCTAAATCGCTGCTCCGTTGCGACGTAATTCCGCCTGTAGCAGCCCGATCGGCAGCTCCAACGGATCAAGGTTCATCTTCACAGCTAAAGCAGCGGCTGTCCCCGCTGCCTCTCCCGTAGCCATACAGCTTGGAGTCAGCCTTGTCGTTGCGTGAGCCTCATGTGTGGTGGAGATGCAGCGTCCTGCCGCCAGCAGATTGCGGATATTGCGGGAAATCAGAGAGCGGTACGGAATATCGTATGCTCCGTCTCCTTCGATAAAGGCTGCTACGACGCCTTGACCCGAGGGATCATGAATATCAATCGGATAGCCACTTCTGGCGATTACATCGTCAAACTTTCGCCCTGCAACCACATCCGCCTGGGTCAACGCATAATGTCCGATGATCCGCCTGGATTCCCGGATACCGATCTGGGGCGCTACTGCCGAGATCGAAGCCCGTTCGAATCCAGGAACGTCGCGCTGCAAAAACTCAGCGATCATCAGCACCTGCTTCCTGCCTTCCTGTTCGGCAGAGGTCAGATCCTCTGCATCCGTAGCATCGAGCCCCTGCACCCGGGTACAGTTAATCAACACTTCATCTTCAGCCGGTCCGGTAAAAAACAACACCTGATCACGGTTGATCGGCACACCCGCTTTTTTCCATTGGGAATAGAAGCCGCTCACCCCGGTTAACGGAATACTGTCCAGCTCGGAGAAAGGCGTCTTGGTATAGAAATCTTCCGGGTGCTCCTGCATATATCGCTTCACTCGTCCAAGGTCCACACCACGCATTCTGAATTTCATGGTCATCGGCTGTGACTGGTGATCGCCATCTCGCCCCTTTGCCACAGAAGCACCCGCAAGATAAGCCGCATCCGCATCACCGCTGGCATCCACGAATACGTTCGCTCTGAGCTCCATGCGGCCAGACTTGTTTGTCAGACGCACCGCCTCCACCCGATCATCCACAACGACAACTCCATCCACGAAGCTGTGCAATAATAACCGGACACCGGCCTCTTGCAACATCTCCGCCGCAACCACCTGATAGATGGCTGGATGATACGGCGTAACGGTATGCACAAATCCAACCGTATCACGAAGATGTCCCGGAGAGCCACCGCGCGCCTGCAGTCGGTCAACGATTTCCTGGGCGATGCCCCGAATCACCTGTTCACCACTCTCCGTGTGGAAGGTCATCCAAGGGTAGACCATGGCGGCGGTCGACATTCCACCAACGAACCCGTACCGTTCCACCAGTACTACTCGAACACCTTGTCGTCCAGCAGCGATCGCTGCCGCTATACCCGCTGGCCCCCCTCCAACAACAACCACATCCGCTTCTTCCTTTGTGATACCCAACCTTATCCGTTCACTCAAGTTATCACTCCTTCCGTTCTATTGCATGGGCTACTCTTTCAGTCCTGTCATGGCAACTCCCTCAATGAAGCGCCGCTGTGCCAGGAAAAAGACAATTAGCAGCGGCAGGGTCGCCATGACGGTGGCGCTCATCAGATATTGCCAGGCTGTTCCCACTTCATCCGTGAACAAGGATAACCCAAGCGGCAGCGTCATCAGTTCTCGCGAGTTAATGAAAATCAACGGATCGAAAAACTCATTCCAGATCGTCACAAAAGTAAAGATTGTCAGCGTAGCCATACCGGGCTTGGCAATCGGAAGCATAATACGTGCATAGATCCGGAATCGGTTGCAGCCGTCAATCATCGCCGCTTCCTCCAGCTCGGTGGGTACCGTAATGAAGAACTGCCGCATCACAAAGATGCCAAACACGCCGCCCGCCCCAAAAATCGGCAGTAAAATCAGCGGAAGATGTGTATCAATCCATCCCAGCTGCCGCATGAACAGAAACATCGGAATTGCCGTCACCTCATGGGGAATCATCATCGCACTCAGCAGAATGAGAAATACCACATTACGTCCCTTGAACGGAATTTTGGCAAATGCGTACCCGGCCAGAGATGCAAAGAACACCGTACCCAGCACAACCACAGCAGCAATATACACACTGTTCAGATAAAAACGATGAAACGGAATCAATCGAAAAACATCGATGTAGTTCTGAAATCGGAACGATTCTGGTATCCACTGCGGTGGATAGGTGAATATGCTCTGAGGCTCCTTGAACGACGTCGATATCATCCAGATAAATGGAACAATCATGATCAGCGAGATCAGTGTCAGCAACAAATACGTCCCAAGAGCACCCCCTGCCTTGCGAATCGAAGGATTAGGCATCGCCTTCATTGAATACCCACCTCTTTCGGAGCTGCCATTGCAGCAGCGTCAGAATTAGCACGATAAAGAACAGCACATACGCAAGCGAAGAGGCGTAGCCGAACTGAAATAATTTGAATGCTTTTTCCCAGATATAATAGACCAATACTTTCGTGCTGTTACTCGGCCCTCCTTGTGTCATGACGTAGATCTGCCCAAACACCTTGAGCGAGCCAATGACGGTCATCACCATGGTTAGAAAGACCGTTGGTGTAATCATGGGCAGCGTGACATGAAAGAAGGTTCCCCTTTTGCCCGCGCCGTCCAGTGTTGCCGCTTCGTACAATGAACGCGGCACCTGCTGAATCGCTGCAATGAACAGCACCATATTCAGACCCACATTTTTCAGTACACTTGTCACAATAACCGCAGGCATCGCCAGATCCTGATTATAAAGCCAGGCCGGCCCCTTGATGCCGATCATCAACAGAAGCTGATTGATCAGTCCAGACTCCGTTGCATACATCAGCTTCCATACGATGGACCATACAATCAGCGAGGTCATGACCGGAACGAAGATGGCTGTGCGGAAAATTCCGATGCCGCGTAAACTTCTGGATAGCAGCAATGCGAGCAGCAGGGCGAGCACAATGTTAAGCGGTACAAGCCCCGCAGTGAAATAGACCGTATTGGCGAGCACTTTCCAGAACATGGCGTCTGTCATAATATTCCGGTAATTTTCCAGTCCAATAAAACGATGATCCCCCAGCAGCGGCCAATCAGTCAGACTCATGTATAACGCCAAACCCATGGGAAACAGCAGCAGCAGGGTAAATCCGAGCACCATCGGTGATACGAACAGCCATCCAGCGATCTGGGCCTCTCTGGCGAGCGGACCTCTTCCTGTACGCTTGCGTGAATGGGTCACAATCAGGCCCTCCCCCTTTATCAAATTTCTCCCAATCCTTCTTAGTCCAGTCTGTTCAGACTGTCCACCGCATTGCGGAACCCGTTAACAGCCCTACGCAGCTGATCCTCCATTTTGCCTGTTACGACCGCTCCAAGCATGATCGCCTTGACCCCGGTATGGTGTAGCACCCGGACATCCTCCGGCACAAGCTTACGCTGGGAAGGAACCAATACCGGAATCTGCGCCTGCAAGACCAGACGGCGATACTTGAGCACGTCCGCAAAGCTTAGCGGTGTACCATAATCATTCCCGGGCACAATGGATGCCTCCAGGGCGGTGAAGCCATAGTGGGCTGCTGATGTTACGAGTGAAGGTTCATATTCGTCATTGATCGCAAACGTTGGGTCCAGCCCCAGACCATCCAGCATGAAGGATGGCAAGTGATGTGCATAGATGGAATAGAAGTCAAAACCCAACCCCGCAAGGCGCTCCACATCCTCCCGCCTCGCTCCATCAATACTGCCGGACGGCACGACCCCAAGCGGGCCGCCAAACTCGCTCCGGATCGCCTGAAAAACTTCGGCATAGTTGTCCAGTGGACCAAAATGGTTCCCGCTGGCGCGATGACCGACATTATAATGCACCTTCAGTGCATCAGCGCCCTCTTCCATTGCTGCCCTCGCCATAGATAGGTCGTTCTCGGGTAGGCTGACCACAAGTGACAGAGATTTCTGATCAAGCAATGCCTTGAATTTGCCCATCATGCTCACCTCCTGTTTCTATATAATTATTTATTGTTGCAGCACGCTTTGGATCTCTTCCTGCATTTGCTTCAGATTATCCTCGGGTGTCGCTGAACGGGCGAACAGTCGGTCAAACCCCTGCAGCACCGCATTATCGATATCCTGCCAACGGATATGGCCGGGAATCAAGCGCGCTTTCGGCATTTCATTAATCACCGCCTGTACAATATGCTCCTTGCTCGGATTATTCGGCTGATTAATGAACGCATCGGAGTTCAGCACAGAGGTACGCGGAGGCACAAAGTAGGTGGCCGTCGCCTGAATGCCCTGCTCACTGGCAAAATACTTCAGCAGCTTCTTGGTTTCCTCCGGATGTTTGCTGTCGTTGAACATGGCATATCCAGCCTGACCAAGCATTGGTACGCTGCCCTGTGAACCGGAAGGCATGGGAGCAATGCTCCATTCAAAATCCGTAATCTCCCTTGCTTTGGAGACATAGCTGTAGTTATCGAAGAACATGCCCACATTGCCTGCATCGAAGCTGACCTGCTCGCCCGCTTTCGGGTGTGATTCATCAGTGAACATCATGCGCTCCAGCAGTTCAAAGGTCTGTACGCCATAGGCATCATTCCAGGTAAACTTCGTCATGCCTTCATCGAATGGGCCGCTGCCATTGGACCAGGAATACGAGGAGAGCACAGCCCAGGTCTTCCAGTCTCGAAAGAAGTTGGCGCCATAGATTCGGTTGGCAGCCTCCTTGCTGGTAATCGCCTTGGCGGACTCCTCGAACTGTTCCCATGTCCATTTCCCTTGAGCGGCGAGCGTATTGGGATCAGTCAGGCCGGCTTTGTCGAACAGCGTTTTATTGTAGAACATAACCACCGGAGGTGTGGAGAAAGGCAGCCCCAGCAGCTGATCCCCATCACGGAACAAATCCAATGTGCTTGGTATATAATCATCCAGCTTGAACTGTGCATCATCCTTGAACTCGGATACATCGGCCAGGATGTGATTGGATTTGAATTGAGGTATCATCCGCTCCGATACCCAGGCGATATCCGGGAGAGAGCCGCCAGCGGCAAGCACCGAAATTTTTTGCTGGTATTCCGCGAAAGGTACGGATTCCATCGTCACCTTGATGCCTGGATTTTCCTGCGTGAAGCCATCGATCAGCTTGGTGTATACATCCATATGTGCCTGATTGCCCCACATCATGAATTTGAGCTCAACCTCTCCATTCTCCCCGGCTGCTTGCCCAGGATCACTTCCGGAATTGGAGCTTGTGCAGCCGATCGAAGCCAACATCATGAGTAAGAGTATCAACGTCAGCCCTGCTTTTTTCATGAAAATCCCCCTTATGGACTTGGTGGTATACATGTGCAACCAAAGTATAACGAAGGCACCCTCAGCGCATAAATCACGTCAATTACAGAAATGGTATGGTTTTTCAAGAAATACTGAATCGGTCACGATATTCCCCTGCTGTCCAGCCCACCTGCTGCTTGAATACCAGCATGAAGTGCTTGGGACTCTGATGCCCGGATAACCTTGCAACATCATAGATTTTGAGTCCTGTGTTAACCAGCAGCCACTTGGCCCGTTCCATACGAGCCTCAGCAATGTATTCGGAATAATTGGTTCCTGTTTCGTTCTTGAACAACTGGCTTAGATAGGTGGGGTTCAGATTAACCAGAGCTGCTATGGTCTGAAGTCGCAGATCCCCATCGGGGTGCTGCTTGATGTGCTCCTTCACATCTCGGATAATTTTCCGCGTATCTCCGCCGGAGTGCTCTACTTTCCCAGATGACTCAGTGACTGGAAGGGTTGAAATGCCGTACCTGCGATCCAGCAGCAATTGAATTTTTTGGATGCATAATGCCAGTTCATGACGTTCAATCGGCTTCAGCAGATAGTTCAACACCCCGTATTCCATTGCCCTGCGTGCATATTCAAACTCCCCGTAGCCGCTTATGATGATCATCAGCAATTCAGGGTACATATCTCTTGCTTTGGATACCAGTGTCAGCCCGTCCATTTCACGCATGCGAATATCCGTGATCAACACATCCGGTACTTCACATCTCAGAAAATCCAGTGCCTCGGCTCCGCTCGAAGCTTCACCTGTTACCTCGAACTGAGGAGCCGCCTGTACAATCAGCTCTCTCAGTCCCTGACGGATGACCGTCTCATCCTCCACAAGCAATACTTTATACATGCGCTTCATTCCCCTTTCGGTTGAAGTTCAATGGATATCGTGACCGCCAGACCCTGCCCGGGACTGCTATCGACGCTTAGGCTGCCGCCTTCTCCATACATGAGGTGGAGCCTTTGGGCGATATTGTTAAGCCCCAGCCTGTCCCCGGCATGGCAGCGTAAGGCCTCATTGGAAGGCTGCCGAGCAATGAATTCATTTAATTCATCAATCTCCGCCTGAGTCATGCCTTTGCCATTGTCACGCACAATCAGCAGCAGCTCATCATCAAATTTCAATGCAGATACCCAGATCACTCCGCCATCCGCCTGTCCTTCAATGCCATGGTAGACAGCGTTCTCCACCAACGGCTGCAATATCAGCTTTGGAATCAGACACACTGTAATGGCTTCATCGATGTCGTAGATTACCTCCAGCTTGCCGTCATAACGTACCTGTTGAATGCGTACATAGGATTGTACAAAAGCTAATTCTTCCTGAAGCGGAACCCTCCGGTCCACCTTATCAATCGTATAGCGCAGCAGTTTGCCAAGTGCCGTCACCATATCAGACACCTCAGCGTGCTTCTGGCGAACCGCCATCATGTTGATGGACTCCAATGTGTTGTATATAAAATGGGGATTGATCTGGCTCTGCAATGCTGACAACTCCGCCTCTCGCTCTTGAATGCCCAACAGAAATACCTCGTTGAACAGTCGGTTAATCTCTTCCATCATTCGGTTAAAACCCCGGCTAATCTGTCCGAACTCATCACTGCTAAAGTGCGCTACGCGCTGGCTAAAGTCTCCCTGCTCTACCCGAATCATATTGTGTTTCAATCGAATCAGCGGCCTCGTTATGCGATAGGATAAGAGAACCGCGAGAACTGCTACGGCCGCCATACATAACACAGCGAATCCAAACGTAAACGTGAGCATCTCGCCCGACTCCTTCTGAATAACGGCAATAGGTGTAAGGCTGATCACCGAAAGTCCTGAATAGCTGGAATGGTGCTGTACGTAGAGATAGGGCTTCCCATCAAGGACAACCTTCTGGTTGCCTGCGTAGCCTTGAAGCTGGCCATGTTTTAACAGTTTGTCGTATGCGGAAAGACCTCCGGCAGAGGTGCGCTCGAACAAGAGACGCTGCTTGCTGTCGACAATCATCAGGCTCGCATTTTGCTCAAAATTCAGATTGGACAAGAGTTGGCCGAAGGCTTCCAGCCGGATGTCGATCAGAATGTAGCCCAGTCGCTGGAGTGTCCCCGGATCACGAATCTCACGGGCAACCGATATATACGGCTCTTCATGACTGCCCGTGTAATAGCTGGGTTCGTGCGGAGGAAGCAGACGCCATTCCCCTTCCGAGCCGTTAAGCTCTGCAAACCAGTCATCCTGCCTGCTGTCCCATACCGGATTCACTGCCAGCGAATCCAGATTGGAGAACAAAATGCCACTGTTGCTGATCAGATGGATGCCACGAATTTCCGGTCGGTCATACGCTTGACCGGAAGTGTAGAGCTTCATTTTCAGATAATCATCGGACCGCGCCCATGTACCCGATCCCATCGGAGCATTGTATTTGCCCAGAATGCCGAGCACCATCTGATCGTAGAGCGGCAAGAGCGACAACCGCTCGAAGTCCTTGAGCAGCCGATTCAGATTGGTATTAATCTGGCGAACCATATCAATGGTGAACTGCTCCGTCTTGCGATCAATCGTCTGCGAGAAATGCAGGTAATTCACGACTCCCTGCAAGCTTAGCGGCAGCAAGGTTAGCCCCAGGAACAATAGGAGCAGCTTGGTGCGCAGGTTCATGTTTCTTCCAAAATAATCCTGTACCTTGTCCATCATTTCCATTCATCCCTCCCCCTCCGATCATTGTATGATCCCCCTTCACAGATCAAGCTGGATATAACTGGGGTCATCATATCCAGTTTTAATGATCAATGGCTATCCTGCCAATCATGGGATTGGTACGGAATTTCAAGATGGAGACAAGGGTTTCGGAGAAATGCAAAAAAGCCGACTGTTTCGCTACAGTCGACATGCCACTTCTAAGGGATCCAGAACAAAAAAAACCGACTGCATTATGCAATCGGCTGTCTGTTCCTGAAACGGTTTTTATATTTAAAATGATTATATTCATTAATAAGCTCGTCCAGTACCATGGACTGTCGAAGGACTTGTTTGTCTTGCATGCCATGATTCTCCGCCAAACGACTCAATTCATGCCTGTTCCGTTCGATTTGGTCTCTAATCTGCTTCGGTTCTCTCACAGCATGCACCCCCTCTTTTTAAAATATTTTAGGATACATTGCCAAAAAATTCATATTTTATTCCTTTGCAAAATAAAATGATTATTTGCAACGGAATACTTTCATAAATCAGCTTGTTGCATTAATCCGTGAAATCCATCACAACTACAATATGTAGATATACATTATTTAGTTCTTCTACATATTGCATTTATGAGGAAATGGAGTCCTTAGTGCAAAAATTGCAACAAGAATAAATTATAAATTATGTGTCTCAATTGTATGCTGTAATTGCTCTCTCTGGAGCGCCTCAGAATCCCCGCAACACGTACCATGATGATAGCAAAGATCATGAATATAAATGCTGGACCGATATTCTGTAGGTTCAATTGATGCTCAACCGATGCTATTACTTATGCGATTCGATACCATTCGTTTTAAGTCGAATATATTTATTAATCAGTTCGTCCAGCATCATAGACTGCTGGAGAACCTTATCGTCATTTATACCATACTTCTCCACCAATCGACGCATATCCTGCCTGTTCTGCTCGATTTGGTCTCTGATCTGTTCCAGTTCTATCACCGCATGCACCCCTTTTTCAAATTATTCTAGGGTACATATCTAAAAAATTCATAATAGAATGCTTTGCAAATTTTTAATTTCTCAGTCTTTCTATTAATCTGTTGTACTGCTCTTCCTGCTCGTTCGTTGCATGTCTCCTAAATTTTCCATACAAATCAATAGATTTAATAGACATTAGGTCATCGTTACTTGATGATGATAGCTCCAGGCTCGTGAGCAAAGTTTCAATCCCCGTTGCGTATCTTTGTTGGTGGAGCCTGTACTTTGCTAATTCATAATAAAAACGTATATATCTATGATTCAACATTTGCATATTATACGTTCCTTTTAAATGCAAATCCGTGTTGAATTGTTTGATATAAGGATCGAACCTATGCAATGCAGAATCAATATCCAGTGAGTGCTGGTTAGCTGCTTGCACAATATTTACGAATGCTGTTAAAATCTCATGAGGATTAGCGTCAAGGTAATTCAGATAAGGTTCAATAACCTCATAATTCCCATTCATCAAACGGTATAAATACCGATTTCCCACTGCCCATCCTTTGAAACGTTCTATTAATTCTCGCTCTTCTTCTGTTGGATTAGAGATTTCAA
This sequence comes from Paenibacillus sp. JNUCC-31, assembly GCF_014844075.1. Lineage (NCBI taxonomy): Bacteria > Bacillati > Bacillota > Bacilli > Caryophanales > Paenibacillaceae > Paenibacillus > Paenibacillus sp. JNUCC31. Next base: position 3,833,123 of record NZ_CP062165.1, on the reverse strand, counting down.
TAACATTCACGTAAACATCTGTATATTCCAAAGCTTTTTCATATTCCTTACGCACTTCACAGACACTTGCCTTCAATAGATTCGCATATGCTTTATATGTAAATATGGGGTAAAAGGCAATTCTTTTTTTATTTTTTCGTCTTCGAGATTGAAGTTCAAGTTGAAAATCAACTTTTCGTTCCAGTTCTTCGGCCAATTCATATACCTTATCCCAATGATGTATTGTATTATAAACATTCGCCAAATCTTTAACAGCATCCAGTTGTATTTCTTCATCCAATTTCTCAATATAGGGTTCAAATTGGACCGCTGCTGCCAGATTATCGAATTTGCTCATTGTTTTATGAAGCAAAAAAATACGGTACTGGCATAACGCCAACCGTTCCGAGTGCTGATATTTCTCACCTGCGGCTACACATTCATATAAAATAAGCGCCGCTTCATTCATTTCTTTGGAATATAGATTCTCTGCCATTTCAAACAGTTCTGAAATATAGGATCGATCATCTGTAACCTGATAAACTACCTTTTTAATACAGTCTAGCTTGTTAAGTTCAGCGCAGCGATACAGAAAAGGTTCCAAACGTCTCCAATGCGGTGCCGCTTCCACAAAACACTCCACACTGTACATTTCATAGAAATATCCCTTTTCAAGCCCCATTCCAGATGTGATCTGATCCAATTGATTCATGGCTAGAGGCCTGCTGCCCTTAAGGATGGCACTTAGTGTGCCAACGTTGACACCCGTGACATCTGAGAATTGCTGTAGTTTATATCCTCGTTCTCTTATGTGATTCTCTATATATGTGCGTATCGTAGGTGCAAGTTTCAATTTTCCCACCCCCATCAACCATACTAAACTTAAGGATTCATCCGTTCTTAATATTTGTAATTTTAATCCTGAATTTTACAATGGTCAATGTGCGCAAAATAAAAAGCAGTATAGTCCTTAGATAGGATCAATACCGCTTGCCTAGTTTGAGGATTGGAGTATAGTGCAATTACAATCCTGCACCACCATGAGTGCTTGGACTATACATCATAGTATTACTGGGAATAGGTTGAGGATACAAACTAAATAATATAACAGCACTAAACAAAACTACGATCAAAGCTGCTTTTTTTCTCATAATTACTGTAGACCTCCTCAATTAAAGTTTTATATTTAATTTCTAAATCTATTGAAGCTCTGACTCTATGTCTTTCAAATAGAGCTACACACTGTATAATGATGGATTCACTCTTCATACTTTTGGCTAGAGCCAGACAGTTTAACAAGTACTGAAATCCTGTTGTGTATCTTTCTCTCTGAAATTGGTATATTGCTACCTCTTTAAGGAATTGCACGTATCTTCCACTCGTAATCTGTTCCGTATAACTCCCGATATCCCCATAAGTTTTGGCGTACATTGAAATGTATGACTCCAACCGATTGAGAACTGCATCAACATCTATATTATGATGGTTTGCCGCTTCCATTATTTTGACTAATGCAGGCAAAATCTCTGCCTCATTCTTTTCAATAAAGGCAATATAAGGCCGTATGACCTCAGAATCACCCATCATAAGTCTGTATAAGTAATGGTTTACCTCCGCCCATCCACTAAACTTATTAATGAATATGAGATCTTCTTCATTTGGTTGTTCAATTCTAATTAATTTAGAGTACGCCTCAGTATATCGGAGGGCTTCAGAGTATTCTTCCCTTCCATCACATGCGGCTGCCCGTAGCAAATTTGAATATGCGGAATATACAAAAATAGGATAAGCTGCGATTCTTAGAGTTTCCGTCTTTCTCTTTTTATAAGAGTTCAAGAAACTTGTTTTCTGCTCCAACTCTCCTCCAAGATCGGACACCTTGTCCCAATATCTCAAAGCCAAATATGTATTCGCCAGATCCTTGATCGCATCGAGCTGTCGCTCTTCATCCAGCCGATTAATATATGGCTCAAAGTGAACTGCCGCCCTGAGATTTTCATGCTGATCCTGACCCAGAGATAGTGTGAAAATGCGATATTGGCACAACGCGAGACGTTCCGAGTGTTGGTACTTCTCACACTCGGCAACGCATTCATATAACATGCGGGCTGCTTTCTTTTGTCCTCGTTCAAGCATGCCCTCTGCCATCTCGAACAATTCCGAAATGTACGAACGATCATCCGTCACTTGCTGGATCACCTTCTGAATGCATTCGAGCTTGTCCAGCTCGGCACAACGCTGCAGAAACGGCTCCAGCCTTCTCCAATGCGGGGCAGACTCCACGAAACATTCAGCGCCGTAAATTTCGTAGAAATGCCCCTCTTCCAGCTTCATACCTTGAGTAATCAGATCCAGTTGAGCCATGGCGATTGGCCGCGTCCCTTTGATGATCGCACTTAACGTTCCAGCGTTCACACCCGATATATCGGCAAAGTATTGCAGGGTATAGCCCTGTTTCCTGATGTAGTCCTCAATAAAGGAGCGTATCGTAGTTGTAGGTTCCATGTCTCCCACCTCCACAATGAAAATCCATAAATTTGAATTTCTATGATATGTACAATTTTAATCCTAAATTTTACAGCGGTCAATAAAAATCGTGGCAATTTCCTGCCCCTATGTCCAGGGATGAGCGTGTTTAACCCGCCTTATAGAAAAAATCCATTAGAAGAATGCATGGCAACATGTTAAAGTTAGCTTTAGCTTGAATATCCTACTATTTCCATAGGATTAGACAACCCAGTGCTTTTCCAATCCAATCCGAGGGGATGGTTAGATGAAATTTGCCCTATTCAGTCTCATGATGAATCTTCCAAATGCCGTTACCGGTGAATCACTAACAACACAACAGAAGTTCCACAATATTCTGGAACAAGCCAAACTGGCCGAACGGCTGGGATTCGATGCATATGGGATCGGTGAGCGGCATGGCGCTCCATTTCTGTCCTCTTCGCCTCCCGTTGTGCTCACCGCCGTCGCTGCTGCGACTTCACGGATCCGGCTGCTAACAACGGTCACTGTTCTCAGTATACTTGATCCGGTACGGGTTGCCGAGGATTATGCCACACTGGATCAATTATCCGGTGGACGGCTGGAGATGATCATCGGGAAAGGCAATGACCCTCGGCACTATCCCCTGTTTGGCATTAGCGAAGAGGAACAATGGGATTCACTCGGTGAACGCTACGAACTGCTGAAACGGCTGTGGACTGAAGAGAATGTAACCTGGCAGGGAACGTATCGCCCTCCCCTTCATGAGGTTACCACTCAGCCGAGACCACTCCAGCAATCCATTCCGATCTGGCATGGCAGCGCATCGAGCACCCGCTCTACCGAGCTTGCAGCCAAGTATGGCGAACCGATATTTAGCTCAAATTCCTTCCACCCGCAGGCAAAGTACAAAGCGTTAATTGACCATTACCGGGAGCGTCTCGATTATTATGGTCATGATGCGAACCGAGCGGTGGTTGGCTCCGGGGCAGGCAGCCTGTACCTCGCGAATACACGCGAAGAGGCAATTCGTCGTTATACGCCTTATTATGAAGCATTCCATGCTACGGCCGCTGCACAGCACAACCAATCGCCTTTTAAGGACCTGGAGGATAACATTGCGCACGGACCTGTACTGATTGGTAGTCCAGAGCAGGTCATTGAGAAGATCCTCAATTACCATGCCGCCTATGGACATCAGGTATTGAGCATTAGCGTGGATGGTCTCAGTCATGCGGAGCAGCTGGAGCAGGTAGAACGCTTTGCCCAGGATGTAGCGCCCGTGTTACGACGTGAAATCCCCAGTTTCATATGGAACGAATCTCCGATCTTGAACCAGTCACTTCCCTCTTCCACTTCGCCTTCTCCCGATTCATGGCCCCCAGCCATCTCACCGATCTTCCAGGTATAGTGCTCAGTTCCTCACGCACTCCCCCTTAATCCACATACCTTTTGCACCCAGGGTGATTCTAAGAATCGCCCTATCCCTCCCCCGGAATGTCTTTCTCTATGATCAAGATTTAATGCCTTCAAACAATGAAATCAACGAACGCTGCACGAATTCAGTATCTAACGGTTCGCCAGTCACCAACATGCGATAGAACATCGCTCCATAGACGAGGTCTATACACAGGCCGATGTCACAATCTTTTTTCAACTCCCCCCGTTCTACACCTTTTTCAAAAATTCCCCACGCTTCGCGCCGACGAGGCTGAATGTATCTGGTTCGGTATTCTTCTGCAAGCCCTGGATCAGATTGTCCCTCTCCGACAATCTGTGTGATCACTTTTCCTTCCCGGCTAATCAAAAAATCAACCAGATTGCTCGCATGAATGCGCACATCCTCAAATACCGATCCTGTATCCGGTACAGGCAATCTTGCCGTTGCCGCAGACATATACCCATCCATAATGACAGCACCTTTATTAGGCCACCATTTATATATCGTTGCTTTGCTCACCTTAGCACGTTCAGCAATTTTTTCGATCGTAATCGCTCCAAAGCCGTGTTCCAGTAATAATTCATAGGAAGCTGCAAGAATCGCATTCTGGGTTTCCACATTGCGGGGACGCCCTCTTTTGGCTGTCATCATAAGCCCTCCTTGGTGTAACAAATGCATCTGTAATTCATAAAAACTGTACGTTCATTATACTAAAAGACCGATACATTAAACAATTTCAATCTTACCTCACTTTGATATTCAAAAAAAATGCCTATGCCTATTTACAATACTAAACGTTTAGTTTATTATATGTTTGTAATTAGTAAACGAACCGTTTAGTAATTAGTGGATCCACAAAAGTGTCACGAAGGTTTGGACGACAACTGGTCATGGTGATGAGTGGCATTACGGCACTAAGGATCAATAACATAAAATATTGGAGGATGATAATCATGCATTTGCAAAACGATGTGAAGACAAAATCGGTTCCAAGCTGGTTGATTTTAGTTTTGGCCGCGGCATGTGGGCTGATTGCTGCTAACCTGTACTATGCCCAGACGGTTATAGGACCAATCAGTGTTACAACTGGCTTGTCCTCTGCTGCTGCCGGGCTGATTGTGACGTTAACACAGATCGGTTATGTTATTGGCCTGCTGTTCATCGTACCGCTCAGTGACATTCTGGAGAATAAACGGCTGGTCACTTTTTTCCTCATCATTCTGGTCGTTGCATTGATTGCCGCCGCCTTCTCTTCTCATGCCGTATTATTTCTGGGTGCGTCCCTCGTCATCGGGATCGGTTCCGTCGTTGCGCAAATTCTGGTCCCCTATGCCACCTACCTCACTTCTGAGGAGCAGCGCGGACGGGTGGTCGGCAATGTGATGAGTGGTCTGCTGCTGGGCATCATGCTGGCTCGGCCTGTCGCAAGTTTTATAACAGACGCATTCAGTTGGCAGGCTGTTTTCATTTTCTCTGCGGTTGTGATTGCGTTGCTCGCACTGCTTCTGTCCCGCGCACTTCCTGAGCGTCAGCCACAACCTGCGATGAAGTATGGACAATTAATCCTGTCATTAGGTTCCCTGTTGAAAACATTTCCCATGCTCCGCCGCCGAGCCCTCTATCAGGCCAGTCTGTTTGGTGCCTTTAGCCTCTTCTGGACCACCGTTCCCATGCAGCTCGCCAATGAGTATGGCATGTCCCAGCAGGGAATTGCCTGGTTTGCACTGGCTGGTGTCGGAGGCGCCATTGCAGCACCGATTGCCGGAAGATGGGCTGATAAAGGCCTAACCCGCATATTGACCGGACTCGCTATGGTGATTGCCGCTGCATCCTTTGGGCTCGCATATCTGTTCCAGGGTCACTCTACCGCCACACTTATTCTGCTTGTGATCGTCGCCATCACGCTGGATATGGCGGTATCGGGCAATCTGGTACTGGGACAGCGCATCATTTATTCCTTAAGTGAAGCAAGAGGACGGGTAAACGGGATTTTCATGTCGATCTTCTTTATCGGGGGCGCGATTGGATCATCTCTCGGCAGCTGGTCTTATGCGCATGGGGGTTGGAGTCTCACTACACTGATTGGTCTGGTGATGCCTCTGCTGGCACTCGTATACTACTTAACAGAAAAGAAAGCTGCCGTCGTCAGCAACCCATAACCATCCTTTGATATGTAAAGAAGGGCAGAATGATCTCTAGGATCAGCATCTGCCCTTTTTGTTATGTTCACACCTACTTCATGACACTGAACTTCTTAGTTTTTGCCCGAACCGCTTCATCTTCTCCCCACACAATAACCCCTGCCACTTTGGTGGCTTCCAATTCCATCGAAGCAATCTCACTTGCATATGGTTCAAAAGCATTGTGTTCACACTAAAACAGACAGATGTGCTTTCGCATCATACTCAACCAGCCGCTGACCCGTATGCCATTTTTGCACCAGATCGGGATTGGCGATAAACGGTCTGCCGAACGCAGCCAAATCAATGATCCGATCCGTCACAGCCAGCTTCGCGGTCTGAACATCCAGATTACCCACACCAATGATGATTCCATCCCATTGGCTCCGAATACTCTGGTGAAAAGTTTGTTCTCCTTCCCACGTTCTGGTGTATCTCTCCGTGGAAGGGTGTAGAATGCTTATGCCTGTCTCACGGAACAGGTTCAGGTATGCGTCAATCATGCCAGCCTTGTCTGCCCAGACATAGGACGGGTCATCATCCTTTTTCTCGGAAAAGCGTACTGATATGCGATCCACACTGATTTCTTTTTTCACTGCAACGATGATCTCCCGAAGAAAACGCAATCTCCCTTGGATATCGCCTCCGTATTCATCCGTTCTGTGATTCGTCTTCTCATTAATAAATTGATCCATTAGATAACCATGCGCGGCATGAAGCTCAATCCCATCGAATCCGGCCAATACTGCATTACGGGCAGCCGTTTGAAATTGTTCAATGGTAGCCTGGATATCCCGCACACTCATCGCTTGAGGTATCTGATAGGGCTTATGCAATTTGTGGACTCTCCCCTCTGCTTGAAGGCTGGAAGGTGCCTGCGGAGCGGTACCGATCAGATCGGAGTGAGACAATCTGCCGACATGCCACAGTTGTGCAATAATAGTGCCTGCGTGTTTATGGACGGCATTCGTTACCTTTTTCCACGATTCAGTCTGTTCTGATGTATATAATCCGGGGATACCATAGGTTCCTTTGCCCGCCAGCGAAGGGATGATACCTTCTGTAATGATTAGTCCCACGCCATCTCGGGCACGACGCTCATAATAAGCCACCATCTCCTCGGTCACTGTTCCATCCTGATCATTGGCAAACCCTCTGGTAAGAGGTGCCATCACCACCCTGTTTCTCAAATGCCATTCGTTGATCGTCACTGGACTCAATAATGTAGACATGTTATTCATCACAACTCCTTCTCCTTGTCGGCATTTTGCATCATTCCATAGCTCTGTAAAATGCGCTGTTGATAACGATATTGTAAGCTGGCATCTATATATCGTAAAATGATTGAAATATATAGATGTATCTCCCATAGAGATACCTCAAACTCCAATACTTCATTATCTCATTGCAACTTTTGTATAGAGCTAATCATACAATCAGGAGGTCAGAGCCATGGAACTCTCGGATATCGATATTATTCTCGAGGTAGCACGGTCAGGCAAAATCTCGCAGGCCGCCAAAGAACTGAATTACGCACAATCCAATGTCACCACACGCATCAAAAAGCTGGAACAGGAATATCAGGTGCAGCTGTTCAACCGTTTTCCCAAAGGGGTGGTGCTGACTTCCAAGGGAGAACGATTTGTCCAGTATGCGACACGTATTCGTGACCTGTTAAACGATTTGCACCAGGATATGACGGATCCGGGGAAGCCTTCCGGCGCACTGAAAATCGGAATTGTGGAGACGGCGGCTTCCAGCCGTTTCATGGAGATTCTCAATGAATACCAGGTGACCTATCCCGAGGTCTCCATCTCACTTGTTAATGCCACTTCACCCAAAGTACTGCGCAAGAAAATACAGGAATATGAGATTGATGGTGCCTTTATTAGTGGCGCTTGTGTGAAAGAGGGACTGAAAGTGGAATATGAAATGCAGGACACAGTGCATATCATCTCCAAACATATGGACACACCACCTGAAAGCCTGTGTCAGGTATCGTGGGTTGTGTTCCCGCAGGGCTGTCCATACCGTGAAATTACGGAGGAATTTTTGCAAGAAGAGGGATTGTCCGCTCGCAACATGATTGAAGTCAGCACAATGGAAAACCTGCTTAGCTGTGTTGAATCGGGGATTGCTTTTACCATTATGCCGTGCAGCGTGATTCACAAGAAACCAGATGCGTTTTCCGTGCATGATCTGGCTGAACGATTCACACATACCACAACGACCTTTGTCCGGGGTGAAGACCGATACGTCAGCAGCGCGTTAGACCGATTTGTGAAGCTGCTGAATCAGAAGTGCATTACATTTTGAATTACTCGTCTTGAATTACTCGTCAACCAAAGAAAAGAAGGCAGGTATCCACTATGGATGCCCGCCTTCGAACTGTGTGATATTTTCTTAATAAATCCTCACCGTTTACCTGCGCAATCTCCGGGAACTCAGCGCGTGATGACCATTCTGAAGAAATGTACTGCGCGTATTCTTCATCCGTTCAATTCGGCGTTCAGCCAGCCGATCTGCGGCAATATAGGTTGCGATGCCTTCAGTCCGAGACGTATTGAAGATGTTCTCCAGATTATTATAGATCTCCCCGACCTTACTCCAAGCACGATCCGCATTGTAGCCGTTCAGCTCATCCGCGATATTGATTACGCCACCTGCATTAATAACATAGTCGGGTGCGTATACGATTCCCATCTCATGCAGCTTGTCACCATGGCGAGGCTCCAGCAGCTGGTTGTTGGCACAACCTGCCACGACCTTGGATTTGAGCTGTTTCAGCGTATCGTCATTAATCGTACCACCCAGGGCACACGGGGCATAAATATCACAATCTACTCCAGTAATGTCGGCAGGGTCTACAGCCTTTGCACCGAATTGATCTACAGCCTGCTTCACAGAATCCTTGTGAATATCGGTAACGATTAGATGCGCACCTTCCTCGTACAGATATTTGCATAGACGCATCGCCACGTTACCCACACCCTGAACAGCCACGGTTTTGCCTTCCAGCAAGTCCGTACCGAATGCTTCCTTTGCAGCGGCCTTCATTCCTCGAAATACACCCCACGCTGTTGCAGGAGATGGATTACCGGATGATCCGTAGCTTGGTGATATGCCTGTGACATAGTCGGTCTCCTGATAGATCAGGTTCATGTCTTCTTCCGTTGTTCCCACATCCTCTGCGGTCACATAACGCCCGTTCAGTCCCTGGATATATCGCCCGAAAGCCCGGAACATCGCTTCACTTTTGTCACGTCGCGGATCACCGATAATAACCGCTTTGCCTCCGCCCAGGTTCAGTCCGGATACAGCATGTTTATATGTCATTCCCCGGGCAAGGCGCAATGCATCTTTAATGGCTGCTTCCTCCGAAGCATAGGTCCACATCCGTGTGCCTCCCAACGCAGGGCCGAGTGTTGTATCGTGAATAGCAATAATAGCTTTTAGTCCAGAAGCCTTATCCTGGCACAGTACCAGTTGCTCATAATCGTGATGCTCCATTGCTTCAAACCAACTCATGGGTTAACCGTCTCCTCCAACCATTTTTACAATCGATTCGCATAATTCTGCTGATCTTCCATCCTCTATTGTACCCATGAATATCAAGTTTGTGCTAAATCACCTCTATGATGTGACAAAAAGACCTTTCTCTCCTCACAGAGAAAAAGGTTCAATTACTCCATCATGGAATCCGTGTATACGCGACGGTCGGCATGTATTCTATGGCAAGGTTTCAACCACGTTAATCGGATGCAGCTCCCCACCCACGGCGAATGAAGCCTGACCGGTCTCTTCCGAGACGACCAGCACAACGGCATCTGTCAGTTCACTCAATCCCAGCGCAGCCCTGTGCCGTGTGCCGATCTTCCGCTCTTGTGCAACCGCCTGCGACAAGGGCAGTACATTGCCCGCGGATACAATCTGATTGCCACGGATCAGCACAGCCCCGTCATGCAATGGTGCCCCTGGAATAAACAGTGATTCCAGCAGCGCATGCGTGACCTTGGCATCAACCGCAACCCCGGAATGAATCATCTGGTCAAGCGGCACTTCTCGTTCGATCACGATGAGGGCACCATATCTGCGATCAGACAAATGCTGAACACTGGCAGTTAGCTCGGCAAATTTCTCGGTAAAGGGAGACAGGTAACAATCCAGATAAAAGGAGGAAGCAAGGACCTCGATCTGCTTGATCTCAGCCCGAATCTCCGCGAATTGGCCCAGCAGACATACACTGTCATTGTCAAAGCGGGACAGCGTCAGATTCATTCGGTCCGCCACACGATGGAGATCCCCTTTAAGTTTCTGTCTCATGGATGAACTGTCGCAATCTGCTTGCCGATTCATCATGACTTCCTCCTTTCCTGTGCATCTCGCTCATCATAATAAGTACCCCTACGTTTCCCTCCGTACCGGACATTTATGCAAAATAAAGCCTGTCCGCATTTGGCGGACAGGCTACTTCATCATGTATATGACCTCATGTTTATCGTCTTGTCATTGTGCTTTGCCATACGAACCTGGCTTGAACGTTGTAGGATCATACCATTTGTATCCTGCTGCCGGCACAGCCCATGGCTCGGTTTTTGGCTCAGTGGAAGAAGCAGGAGCTTCCGTAGCAAGCAGACTGGTCGGCGTATCCAATGTCAGTCCAGACACCTGCGCCAGACTGGTGTAGCTCTCCTTCACAGCCAGCCACTTCACGGTATTCACAAGAAATACACCATCGTTCACTTCTTTAAATCCATCATACGTTGTTTTGGAAGCGCCTGTCTCTTCGCGGAGATATTTCGGAGTGGCATCCTCTACAGGTGAGGAATCACCAATAAATGCCGCTTTACCTGCTCCTACCTTGGCGATCGCTGCGTAGGCACCTTCAGCCCGTCCGCCGCCATTGTATACGCCCTGATCGACCGCGTTGCCCCATTTGGATACCCCGCTAGGCACGTACACCAGACCTTTGGCTTTGTTCGGATCAATAATGGCAAGCGTGGAGCCTGCGTGCATGGCTACAGCGCTCACACCCGTTGTAATGCCAAACGACTGCGAAGGTGCAACGATATCCGTTGCATTCACGTCACCGAGTGCATTATAGCGGAATCGAATGCCGAAATTGGATGCCAGCCAGTCGGAACTGGTTACGCTTTGCATGGCTGGAGATTCGGCTTCTGCCGACGACATGCCTTTGGCTGGATTCAGGAATGCACCACGACGATAGCCGTTGAACACCTCGGAGGAATCCCAGCGGTTTTTGTTCCGGTCTGCGTTATAGTGGTCGGAGATGAAGAAGACACTGCCGCCATTCTGTACATATTGCAGCAGCGCAGCCTGCTCTGTCGCTTTGAAAGGTACGTTGGCTTCGCCAATAACGAAGACATCATAATCTTTCAATTTATTAAAGGTGATCGCTTGCTCACCGAAGGTATACGGGATGCTGCGTTCCAGCTGATCCACGGTAAAGCCTGCGTTTCGCAGACCATTGGCAAAGTCCGAAAATGCCCCATCAATGATCCAGTCCGCAGCCCCTGCTGTCTGAGCGTGCGTGTTGTCGAACAATACTTTCTTCCCTGTACCATCCGGCAGCGTCGTGCCTGGATCAGGATCAGGATTGGTTGTTCCAGAGGAGAGTGCAATTGAGGTAGGATTCTTAACCCCGGCATAACTGTTGTATGCACCAAGCGTTCCGGTTACGATAATCTTCTGCCCCACGAGATTCGGATTGGAAGCCAGTCCGTATTGTGAACGGTACGACGCAGGGATCTGAATATCCAGCAGTTTCGCGTTGGTCTTCTCTGTCGCAGAATCTGCAATCAGGACGTTGAAGTCATTGGCATAAGGAGATGTAAACTTGGCTGTAAGCGAACCGGTAGCATGTCCAACAATATATCCTTCTACCGTTGCCGTTCCGCCACCACTCTGGGCAGCAATGGCCTGCGATACCGTAAGTGGTGCAGCCGCCTGTACCGGACTTAGTGAACCAGGCCCCAGCAATGCCGTTGCCATCAGGATAAAGACCAGGAATGCCCCGATCCAATGCTGCCATATCGCTTTCTTCATACGTGCCTTCTCCTCCTCATAATTACCTGATAATGGGTTATCTCCTTTAATTTAATCGTTCATATGATGAATTCCTCTTTCTTTTTGTAAAATGTTTGAAAAAACTTTTGGAACTTCCATGACTTGCCCATACTGGTTAACAAAAGTATCCCAAAGGAGACCTGTATTGATGAAGCTTTTATTTCTTCTGCTCCTGCTGATTGTTCCACTTATTATGGCTTTTGTTGCGCTTCGTTCCCGGATGGTGACCCGCATTTTCCATGTACTTGCCCTGCTCTGCTTTTATAGTGCGGCCACTGTCATTGCAGGCGACGTGTATGCTACAAACGCCCATATGACGACGTTCACCACAGAAATTCACCATTTCCTGCTGAATGGGTGGTTCCTTTATCCTTCCGCATATCTGGGGGTGTACATTCCCTATGTATTGTGGATGAGCCTTTTTCCGAAAAAAAGTTAAGTTCATTCGAACCTTGGCATTGCATTTTGCCGTCGTTCGTTGCATAATGAACATATAACTATGATAATGATTATCATTATTGAGCTTGTCTATCATCTTCTGTTTACTGTACATGACTTAACGATTTTATAGATAAAGGGGAACGAACATCAAATGAATACAACTCTGCAAAAGGCTGATCTGCAGCTCGACGATTACTTGGATCTTCTGAACCTGGCTACCAATCTGGGTGATACGAAATGGCAAAAGGAAATTATCCGCAAGCTGGCTTATACTTATCCCGCAGTTAAATGTAAACAACCACAATAACACTCTTACATTTACATAGCTCATGACCCATCCTTTACAAGGATCGGTTATTGGGCTATTTTTGTTTTACTAGGAGGGAATAGCGATGCAAATGGAGACAGAACGACTCATCATCCGGGATATTCGGGAGACAGACCAGGAACGTATACATACCTACACATCCATGACAGAGGTTACGCAGCATACCGCATGGGGACCGAATACGGAAGAAGATACGCGGGCTTATGTGGAATATGTACTGAATTTACAGCAAACCCAACCACGAGAGGGCTTTGAACTGGCGATATGCTTGGAAAAGGAGGGCCTCCTGATCGGCGGTGTTGGCCTCCATATGGAGAATACGAACGCAGAGATCGGTTATGTTCTTCATCCAATTTACCAGGGAAAAGGATATGCTGCCGAAGCAGCCCGGGCAATGCTTGGTTTTGGATTTAAAACACTCGGCGTGCATCGTATTTATGCGAAATGCCGCCCGAACAACAAGGCTTCCGAGAAGGTGATGCAGAAGATTGGCATGCAGCGTGAAGGTCTGATGCGAGAACATTGGTTTTACAAAGGGAAATATCATGATTCGTGTCTATATTCCATTCTTGCAAAGGAATATGCAGGTGAGTGAATGCCCTCTAGGCATGATTGCTTCTAATATTTTTTTACCCTTAGGGTCTATCATATAAATGTTAACCACGCCAAAAAAGCTGACCCCGAGTAAATCGGACGTCAGCTTTTGATTTCTCCGTAACGACCCCAATCGCCATCGAAGGTGTTTCCTTCCCTATTCAACTTGCTTTCATTACAATCGGCACAGCTCTACCGGGCAGCTTGGAAATGTAGGACATCCGCACATACAGCGCAAGGCTGCCAGGTCCCTAATCATCAATTTCCCGTCCATGGTGTCCAGCGTCCCCTGTTCTTTCCAGGCTCCCAACATGCGCGTCACACTCTCACGCGTTGCACCAATCATCTCTGATAACTCAGTATGATTCAGCTTCATGTCCAGCACGATGCCATCCGGTGTCACTCTGCCGTACGAGTTGCTGGCGCGAATCAGCGTCGATGCGAGCGCCCCTGCCTTGCCGTAGAGCAGCAGGTCACGGAACCTTGACTGGGTTATACGCTGGGCAAGCGCCATCCATTGCAGGAATTTCAAGGCAAGATCACCATGTTTGCTCAGCACGCTTTCCAAATCACTGAGCGAGATGATCCCGAGCTCCCCTTTGCCTGACATCTCGGCACTATAGCTATGGGTCAATCCGCCGATGCCGCCAAACTCTCCGATCAGATCCCCGGTTTGCTGAATCGACAAAATGATTTCTTTGCCGTCCTCGGTTGACTTGGTCAGCTTCACTCTTCCCGAGCGAATGTAGTACAGATATCCGGCTTCATCACCTTCCAGAAAGAGACTGTACCCCGACTTTACCCGTTTCGGTTGCATCTTGGCCTCGATCAACCCCCACTGTTCAGCTGTAACAAACGAAAGGATTCCACCTGTTTCTCGTGTCATCTTGCTCGCCTCCGTCTGTTCTTGTTGTGCCGCCTGGGTTGTTCTTTCTGTGAATACCGTACTCATTACCATCGTCCCCCTCGGTGTTCCTTATGTATCTATCATACCGCGAATATAGCTTGGGGGTTATCGGGGGATTACCTGAACCTGAGCGGGAAACTCCCTGAATTTGCTGTGAGATAAGTCACACTTATGAGGTCCCTCTACGACTCCTTAATCGAAAAAAACCTTGGCATTGCTGGCCTGAGGGCCTGCTTATACACAGGATCAGCAAATTGCAGAACGGAAATAGGGGTTTTCCCTGAATTACAATGCGAGGGAAAGAGGCTACAATAGAAACAACACGTAATACCCTTATATTAAGATGTTCCCTGACCACAGGATAATGATATGGATTAGAACGTAACGTACCGTATGATCCCAAAAAGGAAGTGTCCTCTCATGCATGATGAACTGCCATCTGGCATTCAGAAGGTGATCGACAGCCTGCGCCTGAACACCTCAAGCGACTTTTGCGGACTGGCTTGTCTGTCCGGGACGATGCTGCGTTGGAAGTATACCTCCGGTGCCAGCAATGAACGGGTGAAACGCATGGAAATGCGTCCAGGACAAGATTTGGTAGGCACAGCGCTCCGAACCGGGCGAACCGTTTTGACTGATGTACAATCCACTGGAGAACACATACCTGGCAGATGCCCGCTAATGCTGGCAGAGCGGCTGGTTTGTGCCATAGCGGTCCCTGTGTTTCAGGATGGAAGCGTGCCTGGCGCCGTTCTGCTCGTTGGCAGCAGACTGCCTTGCACCTTCTCTCCGGAGAAAATCCGGCAGGCCGAGCAGGTTGCTATACAGTTGGAATCGAAAGTATATGGATAAAGATATCTTCTGTAAAACGCTAAGAAGTCTTGTTATTTCCTTATGGAAGTAGCAGGACTTTTTACAAAGAATCCAAGCCATTCAGAGATTAACCTCTGAATGGCTTTCTTTTTTGGTATGATAAAGAAAGAATGGTTGAAGCGGACAGGAGGAAGATGATGTGATTCAATTATTAGTTGTCGACGACCATGTTGTCGTACGCTCCGGGCTGATCGCCCTGCTCGACGGAAAGAATGATATTCATATTGTTGGAGACGCGGCAGATGGAGATGAAGCTATTGCCAAGGCACAAGAATTGAAGCCCGATGTGGTCCTGATGGATTTCAGCATGCCGCCAGGCAAGGACGGATTGACAGCTACCGCTGAATTGAAGAAATTGATGCCGGATGTCTCCATTTTGATACTGACCATGCATGACGATGAAGAATATCTGTTCCGCGCTATCCATGCGGGAGCTTCCGGATATATTCTCAAGAGCGCGCCGCATGAAGAACTGCTCGCCGCTATTCGCTCCGTAGCAGAGGGAAGCGCCTATCTGTACCCAAGTGCGACCAAGCGGCTGATGAGTGAATATTTAGACAAAGCCAAGCAGGAGAACGCCGGACCCTATGACACGTTATCCGAGCGGGAGAAAGAGATATTGTCCTGGATCGCCAAAGGTTATGCCAACAAGGAAATTGCTGAACATCTGGTCATCAGTGTGAAAACGGTCGAATCTCACAAGAGCAATCTGATGGAGAAGCTCGGCCTGCGTACCCGACCGGAATTGGTGAAGTTTGCAATGAAAAAGGGGTTGTTAAACTTTGAGTAGCACACGTGAAAACAGACTTAGCGGATTTGCTGATCAGCCTGTGCGTCAGTTACTGAAGGATATTGACGGTCACATTACGGATACAGAATTCCGCAGCAGGCTGAAAGGTTCTCTGCATCAGCTTAGTGACCTGAAGTTTGCCCTGGATGAGTCGTCCATTGTTGCCCTCACGGATCGTAAAGGAAAGATCCAGTACGTGAACGATAAATTTTGCGAAATCTCACAATATAATCGGGAAGAATTAATTGGTCAGGATCACCGGATCATTAATTCCGGTTATCACGGCAAACATTTTATGAAAACGCTGTGGGAAACCATCTCTTCCGGACGAGTCTGGAATGGAGAGATCCGTAATCGCGCCAAGGATGGCAGCCATTATTGGGTGAATACCACCATAGTACCCTTCCTCGATAATGATGGAGAGCCTTATCAATATTTGGCAGTACGGAGTGAGGTCACCAAGCTGAAACAGGTTGAAGGCGAGTTGCAGACGATGATGACCCAAGTGATGAATATTCAGGAAGAGGAACGGCGTCGCATTTCCCGCGAGCTGCATGACGGCATTGGGCAGAGCCTCTTCTCCCTCGTTATTCAGATGGATCGGCTGCTGGCGGACCAGCCTCTACCTGGTGTAGAGGCACTGCGGAAACAGGTGACGGGCATTATGGAGGATGTACGCGGCATGGCTTGGGAGCTCAGGCCGTCTGTACTGGATGATCTGGGCGTTGTTCCCGCCATTCGTACCTACATTGAGAACTACACCCGCCATTATGGAATTGAAGTGGAATTGGAATGCAACCTGCGAAAACGACTGGATATGAATCGGGAGATCGCCATGTACCGTATTATTCAGGAGGCGTTAACCAATGTGGCCAAGTATGCCGATGTGTCAGAAGCCCTTGTGACGGTGGAAGATTCGGAAGAGACCACCGTTGTGAAAATCGAGGACCACGGCGCAGGGTTCAACAGTGCGACGGCTGGTAACGGTGTCGGTCTATTCAGTATGGAGGAGCGAGCCCGCGGAGCCGGAGGTACTCTAACCATCTCTTCGGAGCCAGGGGAAGGAACTGTCGTTACCCTTTGCCTACCCAAAGCTGTTCATTAACTTGATCATGTACGGGAAACTGAATCCCCCGCTCGTCGTGTTGCCATGATAGACTTCAGCATCCCTGCAAAAAGACTGCTTACGGAGGTACTCGTAAGTAGTCTTTTTTTCAATTCATGTCTGCAGCCCACTTTTCGTTCCTCGTATCCGTTTGGCTTAAATGACAAAATGAAAGCTTGGAATCAGATAAATTCAACATTCACGATAAATCTATTGACTCCCATTACGATTCGTCATTAGAATATGAATGCCACATACCTATTGCATGTATCTCTAATCGTAATACCTCATTCTATATAGTGAAAGAAAAGGATGGTTAACCATGTCAGAGAAACGCTCCTCCAAGGGTGGAGAAATTCCGCAAATGTACAATCTGGACGAGATGGATCGCAAAATCATTGCCGCGCTTCATCAGAATAGCCGGATATCCTATACCGATCTGGGTACACAGATTGGTTTGTCACGTGTGGCCGTTCAGGCCCGCATTAATGCTTTATCCGAAAAGGGAATCATTGAACGCTTCACGGTGGTCATCAATCCGGGCAAGGTCGGACTTCAGGTCTCTGCCTTTTTTAATGTCGATGTAGAACCGCTATTTCTGGATGAAGTGGCCGCTAAACTGGACGAAGAGCCAGCAGTGACCAGCCTCTATCATATGACAGGCCCCAGCACCCTGCACATGCATGGTATTTTTGCAGATATGGAAGAGATGGAGCAGTTCCTGCTGGAGAAGCTCTACAAGATGCCAGGCATTGTCAAGGTAGAGTCACAGCTGTTGTTAAAACGATATAAAAGCCGAATGGGCATGAGACTCTAGGAGGAAACAGCATGAGTTGGAAAGACTACAACGGTCTCGTCATTGGAATGGTACGAACCGGAGTTTTGGGATATGGGGGCGGCCCTTCGGTTATTCCACTGATCCGTTACGAAGCCGTTACCCGTTATAAGTGGGTCAGCGATGAGGAGTTTGGTGAGATTTTGGCCATTGCCAATGCCCTGCCTGGTCCCATCGCGACCAAGATGGCTGCGTATCTCGGGTATAAAACCAAGGGCGTGCTGGGCGCTATTTTGTCTGTACTGGCCCACATTTTGCCAACGAGCATTGCCATCATTGCGCTCCTTGGTTCCATGTACGCACTGCGCGAATCTAAAGTTGTAGCAGGCATGGTCGCAGCCGTACGCCCGGTCATTTTCGTCATGCTCGGCATGATGGCTTACGAATTCGCCAAGAAAGCATGGAAGGGACTCGGCTCGGCCTTCGCCGCCCTGTTCGGTGTCCTTGCGTTTGTGCTATTGCAGCTGCTGGACATTCACCCCGGTATTGTGATTGCCGTCTTCCTCGGATATGGCGTCTTTCATCTGGATATGGTCCAGCGTTTTAAATCCAGGGGCAATTCCGACAAGGGGGTGTCCTAAGCGATGCTTCAAACCTGGTGGGATTTGTTTTGGGGATTTTTTGTAGCCAACATCCTGGGATATGGGGGCGGCCCTGCCTCCATCCCGTTAATGCAGGAAGAAGTGGTCAACCACTACAAGTGGATGACCACCGAACAATTTGGTGATGTACTCGCCATCGGCAATGCACTTCCCGGTCCGATCGCGACCAAAATTGCGGCATTTGTTGGCTATCAGGTAGCTGGCTGGTTTGGCGCATTCATTGCCAGTTTTGCCACGATTGTGCCCTCAGCCGCTGCACTGATCCTCCTGCTCCGTTTGCTGAACAAGCACCGTACTTCATCAAAGGTGAAGGGCATGACCTTGCTCGTACAGCCAGTAATCGCTGTACTCATGATTCTGCTTACCTGGGAGTTCGGTCAGGTATCCACTGATTCCATCGGTATTTGGCAGACACTGATCATCGCCGGCATCTCGCTCTGGGTCATGACCAAAACCAAACTGCATCCAGCCATTCTCATTGTCATTGCTTTTGCATACGGTGCGCTGGTTCTGTCTCACACGATGTAATTCATCCGTCATCACATTCGAGGAACGGCTTTTCCCTATTCAAGGGATGAATGCTATTCCAATAAAAAAACGGTGATGCCAGCATTTAAGCTGTCATCACCGTACATAAAATTGCTAGTTTTACCTGCTTACTTGAAGATATTACTTCGCTTCAACAACTACAGTTACTTTGGTTTTCACACCTGCATAAGTCACGGTAATCGTCGCTTTTCCTTTACCGTTGGCCTGGATAATACCATCCTTCACCGATGCTGTCGCAATACGGGAAGATTTCCATAGCGCCGGTTTGGATACGTTCTCTTCACTGCCATCCACATATGTTGCCGTGGCAACGACCGTTACTTTGTCCCCAGGCTTCATGGTGAGGGTTACTTTATCGGTTTGCAAATATTTCAGCATATCTACATCTACAGTAATGGTTACAGACTTGCTGCCATACTTGGCTGTTATTTTCGCTTTGCCTGAACCTGTAGCTTTCACTTTGCCTTTGGTTACCTGAGCTACTTTGTAACTGTTGGTTTTCCATTCCGCTTTATCCGTGACATCACGCTCACTGCCATCGCTCAGATACGCAGTAACCGTAAGATCAGCGGTATCCCCTGATTTCAGGGAAAGCACCGGCTCGGATGCTTCAATACGTGAAATGACATCCACTTCAACCTGAATGATCACTTTCTTGGAACCATATTCAGCCGTAATGTTGGCTTTACCGCTGCCTACCGCAGTAATAATCCCTTTTTTCACATCTGCTACACGTGAATTGCTTGATTTCCATGTTGCTTCGGAGGATACATCCTGGGACAAACCATCTTCATCCGTTGCTGTAAGTACAATTTGCTGTGTTTCCTTGGAGGACAACACCACAAAGTTTACGTCCGCCTCAAGCCCACTAGCCATGCCTACTTCAACAGGCAGAGTTAATGTTTTGCCTTCGATTTTCGCTGTAATGGTAACTTTACCTGTTGCAATACCCGTTACAACACCCTTGCTGTCCACTTCAGCGATTTTCTCACTGCTGCTGCTCCACGCTGCATCTTCGGATACATCTTTGGACGTATCACCGTAGACAGCCAGCACTTTTACAGACAAAGTACCCTTAACAGCTACCGAAGCTTTTTTCTTGTCCATTTCATACTTGTCCGGTACGTCCACATTCACTGTAAATTTGACGGTTTTGCCGCCGTATGCCGCCGTGATCGTAGCTGTTCCCGATTTATATGCAATCAGTTCACCGCCAGATACATATACAACATCCGCATTGCTGGACGTCCATGTTGCTTTGGAGGTTACGTCTTCTTTGCTTCCGTCAATATATTCAGCATTAGTTACCAGTTTCTTGGTTTTGTTATCACCCGTAACACTCATGGCCAGTTTATCATCGATACCCGCAATATCCAGGTATCTTGCCGTATCCACATCGACAACGATTTCCACTGTTTTACCGCTATACGCTGCCTTGATTGTTGTAGAACCCGCGCCAATCGCTGTAACTTGTCCCTTGAATACTGTCGCTACCTTCTCATTGCTGGATGTCCATGTCGCTTGATCCGTTACATTCACATCAGCGCTGTTCGGGTAAGAGGCAGTTAACACGACATTTGCTGTTTTGCTGGACTCGCTTAGACGGAAGAAAATGCTCTGTTTCTCCACACTCAGTTTGCTTGTCAGATCGACATCCACATCTACGGATACGGACTTCGTTCCATATTTGGCTGTGATCTTGGCAGAACCTGCCGAGTATCCTGTGATCTCACCTTTTAACACATCTGCTACTTTTTCGTTACTTGACGTCCACTCCGCCAGGTCCGTTACATCTTTGGTTGTGCCATCTGGATAGGTGGCTGTCAATTTCACACTTTCGCTTTTGTTCAATAACAGATTGACTGTTTTCTTGTCTACATCCACACGTTTAACAACCTCAACGTTCACATCCACAGTCACACTTTGGCTGCCTACTTTACCTGTAATAACGGCCGTACCGGCACTCTGTCCCGTCACTTTACCATTCACAACCGTTGCCACTTTCTCGTCATCGGATGACCACTCGGCAACTTTGGAGGCTTCGGCATTCGTCGTGTTATCACTGTAGGTTGCCGTCAAAATAATGTCTTTGCTATCCCCTGTACGCAAGTCCAGCGACTGCACGTTTTTGGACAGGGCTTTGACCTTTTTGGTTACATTCACCTGAACCGTCTGACTCTGAGTCAGATACGAAATTGTAATGGTTGCCGTCCCTTCCTTTTTGGCAGTAATGGCACCATTATATACAGTCGCTATCGAAGTATCACTGCTACTCCAGGATGAACTGATTGTCACGTTTGCCGATGTATTATCGGTATATACTCCTGTCACCGTGACCGAACTGGAATCACCCACTTCGAGCGACAACTCATTTTTGGAAACTACAATTTTGGACAGTTCTTTATCTGCCGCAGCGGCCAAGCCTACGTTGGAAATACTCAGCACCAATACCAGCATCATCACCATGTACTTGGTCAATCTTGGCTTTAACATCATTTCCCTCCGATTCTTTTCATTTATTTCTTAGGTTTAATGTCGGCAAGTTCTTTCCAGATGTTTAGACTTTCAGGTCATTTTCAGGAAAAATAGTGGAAATCTGTTCCGCTATCTGGCTGATTTTAATCGATTCATACCCGCATGTATTCCGCATAATCTATGTATAGCCACTATATTGAATTGTATTTCATATGATCGGGGGACCCAATGACTCCTTTGGTCAGAAAATACAGCATCCAGTCTAACGATCTGTAATCTTTATACTGAAGTGTGCTCCGCCTCCAACAAAGGAATGTGAATTCCAACATGGAGGCAGGCACACTCGGACAGTTGTACAGTTGTAAGTCAAATTGCATACTCAGGCCCGCGCATACACACTATCCGGTGGTGTTATGTGTGAAGTTCCTGTTCTCCATCCGCTTAAAATAAACCTGGACGGCCACGCAGCTTCGCCAAGGCCTCCATATAGAAGTAATCGCCGTAGATAATCGGCACATTTAAGCCACGACCCTCTGGATAGTGGACGGTACCCTGCATGATTAGACCTTCCTCCGCTGCCGTGTCACCGGAGCTGTAGTTCTCATGCAGCCCGCGGAGGATACGCTCTGCCGCGGCTGCATATTCTTCACCGCGCGGCGACAGCTTCGCGAGCTCCAACAGGCCGCTTGCGGCAATCGCCGAAGCGGACGAGTCCCACGCCACCTGATGTTCTGCAGGTGCGCGGAAATCCCACACCGGCACGATCTCTTCGCCAAGCATGGCGAGGAAGAAATCGGCCGCCCGCTCCGCTGTCTCCAGATAACGGGCTTCGCCCGTATACCGGAAAGACAGCGCAAACCCGTGCAACGCCCAGGCGGTACCCCGCGCCCAGGCAGAACCTGGAGCATGGCCTTGCCCGCCATGCTCCCGCAGCTTCTGCCCCGTGAGTGGATCGAACTCCACCACGTGGCAGATGGACCCGTCAGCGCGGACGAATTCGCGCGCCACGGTGTCCGCATGCGCTTCCGCCAGCCAGCGGAAGCGGGGGTCGCCGCTCTGCTCGGATGCCCAGTAGAGCAGCGGCAGATTCATCATGCTGTCAATGATGGCTACGCCGCGCGTATCCATCGTTGACGAGCTGAAGTTCCAGGCGCGGATGAATTCACCGCGCACGTTGAAGCGGGCAGCAAGCAGATTCGCGGCGAGCATTCCTCGCCGCCGGCCATCCGCGCTGCCTGTCTGGCGGTAGTTGGCTACGCCGCTAAGCAGCCAGATGAACCCGAGATCGTGATCGACCGATTCGGGATCACGCAGACAGCCCTCCAATTGCCGCTCACAACTTTCGGCATAACGGTATAACGGAGCGACAGCTTCGCTCTTTGGCGACTCACCATAGACAAGCCATAACAATCCTGGCCAGAAGCCTGCTGTCCACCATTCGGGATCATTCTGATCGTACGTACCCTGCGAAGCTGTGTGCGGAAATGTATCCTTGATGCGCTGCGCATTGCGAATGATTTTGGCTGCTCCTTGCCGCCATGCTTCTTCAACCCATGTTACCGATGTTGATGTATTCACGAGCATTGCCTCCTCTTTTCAAATCCTGCCCAGACGAACCGTAAACGTAATCCTCTGACTGCCGCTCACGATCATCCGTACTTCCTTTAATAAACCATTGCGAGAAGCCACCGTATAATCTTGAAGGTGAACTTCCCCTCCTTTATCAAGCACGGTCGATTCCACGTAAGCTCCACAATATTCACAGCGAACATGATCACCGGAGACCGTGATGACAGCCTGTTCCTCACCATCGCTGTACATCAGCGGAATCACAGCCCCAGCCGCTTCAATCTCTCCTTCGAACTCATACGTGACCGTTAACAAACCCGGCCGCTGCGTATAATACGTCCGAAGTGCCTTTAATCCGACCAGTGGGCCCACCCAGTCCACTGTGAATGTGTTGGTCGCCTGCCCTTGATCCTCCGCTACGTTAAAGACGACTGCTCCCCCTCCATCAGAAGGGTTGATTCCGGCATCCCGATTATATTCAACTCCGCAAGGAATACCTGCAGCCAGGCTGTGCCACTGTCCATCCGTTGTCCGCCAGGCCGGACAATAACTGATCGCCTTCGTCTCACCCTCCGAAAATTCAGTGAATCCAGACACGGCATGCCCAGCAGCAGCGGGACCAATGAGTCCCGGAAGCCCCTGCTGATGAATCCGCACTAAACCGGGTACCGTATAGGGGTCATTCAGAGCCGTATGTAACACGATTTGCTGGCCCGGTACTGAAGCCGTGATGGTCTCAAACCAGCCATCCATTTGAAGAACTCGACTACCAATCTCGGACGGAATGGGCAATTCAGCCACTTCATCCCCGGGATCGCACAGATACGCATTGGCTAGTGCCGCAACCGTCCACAGGTTATAACACGTATGGTTGGTATAGATCTCGTATCCGTGGCGAACGGTCGGAGCATACCGATTCCGAACGATATTCAAACGGCCGTCCTCCATTTTCCATCGGTCCACGGCTGCAAAACACAGATTGGCCGCACGCGCAAATACGCCTGACATCACAAGATCACCGATTTGCTTTGCAGCTGAGGCATGACTGGAGAACACGTATGCAGCCGCAGCTTCATTCCATTGATGCTGTGAGCTGCGTCCTCGCGGAGGAATCTCGCCCAGCGGAGATAGCGTCAGAAGCGAAGTGAATGCCCCGCGCCGAATGTACTCAGCCAAAGAAGACGAACAGCTACCGTCATATCCGGCATCCAGCATAACACCCAAGTGATAGCGGGTAGCGATATCATACGCGAGCGGACTGTTTGGCCGATCCAGTGGACCATCCTGATACAGGCCAAGTGCTGTAAAACGCGGCAGGTGGTAGCTCTCCAGGTACTGATCCATCCATTCGATCCCTTCACTCGCCAACTGCTCGCGGTAGCGAAGGTATTCTCCCGAGATCATGATGGCATTCCAGTTAATCATCCGGTTCGGGTTATTCATTTTGGACATTGTAAATACATAGGTTTCTTCCGGTTGAATCCGTTCCAGCTCGGCTGCCCATTGAGTCGCTTGCTCTGGCAATAGGGGCTGGAGCAGCATATAGGCTCTCAACATAAGTATGGGGAAAAAATCGGCATGATTGTCCCGAACCTCGCCACGAACAACCAATGAGATGCTGTGAGTCAGAGCTGCTGCAGCCGAGGAGAGCAGATCGGTCCGCCCGTTCTTGACCAGAACCGCAGCTGCAAATGCATAAGCGGGCGTTGAATAGTAGCGCTCCCGATCAGAAAAGGGGTCCATAATGGCACCATTCTCCTGCTGATATACCGAGTAGGCACGTACAATGTCTTCGATCAGTGCTATTTTGCGCGATCGATCCCATCCGCTAGGTTCTGCAAGCCTCGCCTGCTCCGCTTCGGTTCGGAACCTATCCAGTTCACTTTTCCATGGATATGCTGAATCCGATGTATACGCTAACAAAACAAATCACCCTCATTTCTGATCCCGACTTCCATCTGGGATTGAATTGGTCCGAGTCGTTCCTGGTTCCTGCTGCATTAATCCGGATTCACCGTTACTTCTGATTTCTGTCCTTACTTTGGATGTACGGAGAATTTCAATCTGCACCATGTCTCTTTTACGGTGTAATTTCGGGAATTCCCCTCTTCATTTGCCGTTTGCTGCAAGGATAATGCCGTCCGGTAAAATGTCAGGGGCAGGTGATCGTGATCCACCGTCTCTACCTCTTCCACCTGTGCATCCCAGAGGTCAGCATCATAATGCATCGTCACTACGGCCTTTCTCCCTTCCCACTGGACCCATGCTTCCTGTACGACAGGATAAATTCGACTCATAAAATGCTCAACGACTGGCGGCTTTTCGGTCAGGTGCTCTTCTTTACACGGATCAGAAGGTTGCTGCCACTGATAGTAGTCTTCAAGGAAAAGCTCCGCTTCGGAGGCTCCCGGCGGACAGTTCCAACTCAAATGCCTGGTATACCTCGCCAGTGTCGGAGCATCTGGGTAAGCCGACGTCAAATCAAATGCAGCCTCTATCCCCTCCGGAAATGATCGCTTGATATGCAATACTTTCGCCTCTGCTTGCTGTCCGGATTGCTGACCCGCTCCTTCGATGACCGGAACGCTATGCCCCTGAGAACCAATTTGAAAAATGCTTTCCCGCCCAGGTGCGAAATAGGCCTGAGTATACTCGCCTGAACCTGGGTCACAGAGAATGTTTTCTCCGCCGCCATGAAGGATAAAATGTCCCAGATCATTATGATTATGGGGCTCTTCGTTATGACCGCCCTTTACGGCAAAAGCTGCAGTCATTTCCTTTTGTTCTCCCGCTGCCAGTACTCCTCGGGCTATCCCCCACGACAAGTTCTCCAGATAGACTGGGACTGCCGGCATCTGTGCTTCGTTTCCCCTTTTGTATACAGCCGGATTAGTCCAAAGGATATTACGCAAAGCGTGGGCCCATCGGCGGCAGGGGTCCTCTGCCAGAAGCGGTATACGATGCTCCAAATGGACTTGAATCTGCTGTCGCTCGGCCAAAAGAGAAAGCAGGCCGGGCGGAATAGTCTCCCGCTCGCGACTGTCCGAAAAATTGACAAATACCCCGCCTGACAGGTGAATATTTCCGGGGAAAGCAGCGATTGCTCTCGTTTGGGGATCGGATAGCATATCCAGTGTTCCTGCACTGAATATTCGCAGCATCTCTGCAAAATACGTATAAAAACCGAACCCGTAAACCCAGTAACCTACACCTTCAGCACATCCCCCATCCATCCCATACCCCTTCAAGAAAGCATTCATGGAATGAATAGTCTGCTGTACAGCCTTGGCCCTAAGATGCTCATCTTCCAACAGAAGGAGAGCTGCAATTCCACAGCCGCCGCTGCACACCGCTGACCAATTGTGCTCTGCGTTCTCCCAACCATATATCCGCTGCTCCTGGTACAACGGGGTGAATATCCTGCTTTCTGTCTCAGCCCGCACCCTTCGCACCACACGCTGGTCTAGAACGTCATTGAGAAGGATGATCATCTCTGCGAGCGTTTGCGCTGTTTCTGCAGCGAACAGGTCAATGTGTTCCCTTGCGCCAGCTTCTTTCCCTTCAGGTACATGGGCGGACAGACACCAGGTTGGTTCGTTACAGACACTCCAGATCAGGTCCTCCAGCAATTGCAGACGCTCAGCTGATGGCGATGCCGCAGCAAGTAATCCCAGTGCAGCGAGTCTCCCGCGCCGCTCAAAATATGCCAGCTCATACGCTTGGCGTTCACCTGTCTCCCTGAATTGGCGATATAGGGAAAAAGATAACTCAGGCAGGTTCTCCGTACTCGCTTTCTGCTCATATACTCTTAGATCTGACCAGAAGGAAGCATAGTCGGGATCATTCAACGTGTCAGCCAATCTATCTTTCCAACGACAGATGTACTTCAAACCACTATATGCACCATGCCTCATGGCCATTTCTATATCATCAGCCGTCCAATTCCATCCAGGGTGAATCGTCATGAGAATTCCTCCCTAATTTTGTAACCGATTTCATTTTAGCCCATCGTCTAGTAAAAATGAAGGGAGTTCGAATTAATGTTGTATAAAAAAATAAATAATGAAAATAAATGAAACTTTTCAGAGGTTTTTCTCGTAAAAGGGTTGTCGGACTCATGGCATATGTATTTCATTCCATTATGAGGACAGGTGAACCATACTGAATACTGAATTATTTAATCAGGCTGTAACTGAACTGCTGCACCGCTCCAATAGCCGTGTGTTTGTCCAGGTTGAGCCCCATTTTCCGGATAGTCGTCTCGTCGGTGGTAAATATCACATGGGAAGCCACACCGTGTATCTATATAAAAAAGAAATTATGGAACAATGCCGAATGCTGTTTGGCTCGCTCGCTCCATTAAAGGCCTATATTTATGTCATTCTGGCTCATGAACTGGGACATGCCGAGGATGTAGAATTGATGGATTTGTCTAACCTTCTGGATGGACCTCCTACGGCTCCTGAGCAAGCTGAAATTCGGCTGCGTATCGAAGAAAATGCTTGGCGTTACGCAGAATCCCTGCTCTTTGATATAGATCCCATTTTCTTGCGTACCATCATTGACGAATCCCTATACAGTTATCGTCAAGCGATCGAACCACATATTGCCTGACCTGTCAGTGCAACAACTCTCATAAAAAACAAGGCCAGACTCACCCTTTTCCACAGGTGAAATCTGGCCTTGTTTGCTTGGACTATACAGTATTCCTATATCAATGAATTAATTGTTCCGATTACGGGACCGAGCTTGTCCGCCCTTGCGTCCTGCCTCTTCACGGCTCATTTTGCCACCTTGATCATCGTTCCCATCATTGTTGCCCCGGGCGCTTCCGCCCTCCCGGCCAATCTCTTGATAGAACTCCTGATCATGATTCTTGGAGGTTGCTTCTCCACCCTTACGTCCTGCTTCTTCACGGCTCATTTTTCCGTTTTGGTTATTCTGTGCCATTTTGAATTCACTCCTTATCGGGTATTGAATATAGTGTGCTACGCTTTTTAATTACCCTCTCATTTGGGATTAAAACATATATATTCTAAATATGTCATTTTTAATTAGATCATTTCTTTTTTATTTCGTTATATAAAAAAAGAGCACAGGATCTGTACAGACCCCATGCTCCATTTTTATTGAATTTTAAGTGGACTGTCCTGTACGACAGACAACCACTGACGGGCGATAAGCTCATGACCTGCTGCCGTTGGATGCACACCATCCCACAACCAGTAAGCAGCATCAGCCTTTTCAGTGGCCTGATTAAACACATCCTGCAATGGAACCAGCACAGCACCAAATTCTGTGGCAAGTTCAGCAACAAGCCGCTGATATTGTCCGACACGCTCCTGCCAAGTGTCCCAACGCTCCACTGTAGCTCCGGTTTTAAGGATGAACGGCTCCATTAAAACCAGCCCGGTATTCGGCATCACTTCGCGTGTTTCCTCCAGCAAATGACGATAAGCACGTCCAAGACGATCCGTCACTCCACTGGGTTCACCATTTATGGTGCGCCAGGCATCATTCACACCGATCAGAATGCTGATCAGATCCGGCTTCAAGCTGAACGTATCCTCGTTCCAGCGTGCATACAGATCGGAAGCGCGATCCCCGCTAACTCCTCTGTTGTAGAACGTTGGCTGCTTGGCTGCCAGTTCCACACCCAGTTTGCTTGAGATTAGATATGCATAGCCATGCCCGAGAACATGATTCGGATCATCATTGCGCGATCTTCCCCCGTCTGTAATGGAGTCTCCCTGAAAAAGTATAACGGATGAATGTGTACTCATAACCAAAACCGTTCCTTCCTGTATGTAAAATGAAAACCTCAACCCTTCAGTCTCCATTTTATCCCTTTCGGACGCAATAGAAAATAGCGTTTTCAGAACGAAACCTTTTCAGTTAACTCTCCGCGTTGTACTTCCTGCAATGTCACCTACAGTTCTACGCGTCTATAAGACGTTTCAGATCTTTAAGATTTTAAGATTTTAGGATTTTGGTTCCTTCGCGACATATCCTCCGCCCTGATATTCCGTTTCGTCCTGCTTATCCGGCGCTCCCTTGCGCTTCGCCTCGTCCCATAACTCTGCTGCATCGTCCTCCGGACGGTACCCAATCTTCTGTTCCAGATATCCAATATCATAATAATTATCCGTATTGGCTGAAGTCCCATATAGATTAACATATTTCATGCTTGAATCTGCCTCAATGCAGCACTCGGCAAGCTGCACCATGTCCCTTGGCGAAATCCAAATGTGTGCAGAACGCTCAGAATGCGGATGCGCATCGCCCGAGAAGTTGCCAATTCGAATATTGAATGACGACAGATCATATTTATCCACGTAATATCGTCCAAGCAGCTCTATATAACATTTGCTAAGTCCATAAAAACTGTCTGGCCGATAGGGATCATCCACTTTGATATCCTCCCCTGTTGGATAGAACCCTGTCGCATGATTTGAACTCGCAAAAATGACCCGCTGTACACCGTTCAAGCGTGCAGCTTCATACACATGGTAGGCCCCTGTTACGTTGATGGGCAGGACTTTGCCCAGAAAATCTTCTTCATCCTTGGCCCATGCAATGTGCAGCACCGTCTGAACACCCTGCATCAGCTCTTTCAGTCGTTCTCCGTCTGTCACATCCATTGCGACAATGCCTGCTTGAGGGTCATCATGAAGATCAGCAGCCACGATCTCATACTTGCCCTTTTCTCTCAGTCCCTCCAGCAGACTGCGGCCAATGACTCCCGCTGCTCCCGTTATCAGCAGTCTGTGCTTCGGTTTATCCATGGATCTAACTCCCTTCGCTCCAATTAAGAGTTCCTAATGAACATTATTAACCGATAGAGCGAAGGATTTACCTGATCCACATAGACCCCGGTTAGTTATCCCATCAAGTACCGCAAAATCATCATCGCAACAATGCCGACAAGTACGGTTCCAAGCAGACTGCGGGTCCAAATTGCCACGGCAATGGTAGGCAGCGCTGCCCACAGGGCCGCATTATGCGTAATCGGCACTACCTGGTTGTCCGCCATAAACAATTCCTGACCGATCAGGGCCGCCATGACTGCCACAGGTACATATTCAAGCCAACGTAACAGCCACATCGGAATCTGTATTTTACTGAACAGCATGAGCGGCAATACGCGCGGGATGAACGTTAACAAAGCTGAACCCATAATAATCCAGAATACATCCCATCTTACTTCCATCGTTCCATCACTACTCCCATCGTTGCCGCAATGACCGCAGCCACAATGACACTCATGCTGCCAAGCGAAGCCATGCTGGCGAAGATTACACAGACAACAGCAATGATCGCCACATTGATGTGTAATTTTTTATTTTTGCGCTGCATCAGCTGAAGCACAACCAGACCAATAAACATTGCAGGCAGGGCAAAATCAAGCCCCAGCCGCTCGGGATTGGTTATCCAGCGTCCAAAGTAAGCTCCCGCCATATTCGCCACAAACCAGTTCAGATATGCTGTAATGTTCAATCCGTGCATCCAGCGCTCACTCAGCGTTTTCCGGCCAATCGCTCGTGTCATCGCCACACCAAAGGACTCGTCGGTAAGCAGCGAGCCGATCCACATATTTTTAAACGGCGTCAGATGACGAAAATACGGTGATACGGCTGCACTCAGCAGCAGATGGCGAAGATTCACGAAGAAGATGGTGAAAATGATGGCCGTCGCTGACCCGTTCGATGCCAGCATGCCTGCGGCAATAAATTGGGCCGATCCAGCATATAGAATCAGACTGAGCAAAGCCGTCTCCGCCAAACTTAGACCTGCGGTCATTTCAATGACACCCGCTGCAAAGCCAATACTTAGATACCCAAGCAGTGTCGGGATACAGTCCTTAACTCCTTGCATAAATGAAGCTTTATCCTGTACCTCTTCTGTGCCTGCAGGTCCAGATGTCAGTGGTATAGATTTATCCAAACCGTGCATCCCCTCTCCAGTTCATTCCGCATATGGCAGAACCAAATCCATTCTCTGTATGAATGCAACATGTCCATGTACATCCGTGTTCGTTACATTAATTCAGAAATATACCACAAGATGAGGTATCCGTGGAGAGACAGATTTCCTTTTGCAGAACAGATGTGATCCAAAATACCTATGTATCCTCAAAAAAAATTTCACAAAACCCATAATTAATGTTGAACAAACTCGAATTTTGTCATACGATAGCACCAGAAACATCTGGAAAGGATGGAATGTACTATCTGTTTCCAGATGAACCTGTCCATCAGACTAGGGATGGGATCTATCTAGGGGGAATGTGTATGAAGAAGATGCGTAACCGTGTGACTGCAAGAACGTTACAGATGAGAGAAAAGCTGATTTTGTCCTTTGCCATTGTATTGCTGATTCCGACAATCAGTTTGGGCATGATCTCGTTCCGAACAGCTGAAGCCAAGGTTGAAGAAAAAATGTACGAAAACGCCATCAGCAGTGTGAATGTACTGAATCAGACCATTGATCAGATCATTGGAGCCACGCGTAAAAATGTTGATTTCCTAGCTAGCCAGCTGGATGCCGGGAACGTCGGACCGAAACAGGGGGATGAAACAGAGACGATCCGCACTCTGCTCGATGCCTACAAGGAAACACATAACGACGTAGAACTGGCCTCGATCGGTACCGACCAAGGCGTCTATATCAATTCCCCTGTAACAGCGGTGAACAAGGCTGGATATGACCCACGCGAGCGCCCTTGGTATCAGGCTGCTACGCAGAACAAAGACATCCCCACTGTAATCACTCCTTACATATCAAGCAATACCGGCAATGTTGTTGCATCGGTAGCCCAGACTTCAGCCGATGGTCATGGCGTTGTCTCTGTGAGCCTGTCCCTTGAAAGCCTGTCCCAAACGGTTAACACAACCAAAATCGGAAAAAAAGGATATATCTATATCATCGATAATGCCAATAAAATCATCGTACACCCTACCGAAAAACCGGGAACTGAAGGCACGATGGAACCTTATAAAACCATTTTTGAACAGAAAAATGGAAGTTTGGATTATTCGCTGAATGGCACCCAGGAACATGCTTTTTTCGCAACAAATGAAACAACGGGTTGGACCGTAGTAGGTGTCATTGATAACAATGAAGTGACCGAATCCGTCCGTCCTATCCTGTATACCACACTTGTCGTTGTAGCGATTGCTATTGCTGTAAGCTCCATCATTATTTTCTGGATTGTGCAGTCGATCACCCGACCACTGAAACGTCTGGTGACTGCATCCAACGAAATTAGCAATGGTAATCTGGCCATCGAGGTCCCTGTTACGGGACAAGATGAATTCGGAAAACTCAGTACCAGTTTTAATAAAATGA
Organism: Paenibacillus sp. JNUCC-31; assembly: GCF_014844075.1. Taxonomy (NCBI): domain Bacteria; kingdom Bacillati; phylum Bacillota; class Bacilli; order Caryophanales; family Paenibacillaceae; genus Paenibacillus; species Paenibacillus sp. JNUCC31. The sequence goes on along the minus strand of NZ_CP062165.1, from coordinate 3,800,533 downwards.
GCCAATCTTTGCGTAACGTCATCCACGATGTGCGTCATACGGCGGACGAGTTAACCGCATCTTCCGCGCAACTGGCTGTCAACTCGTCCGAGACGACTAAAGCGACAGAACAAGTTGCCTTGATCACAGAAGAATCGGCAGCAGGTATTGAGAAACAAGCCACAAGTTTGAAGCATACGTCGCAGCAGATGAACGAATTGGCTGGAGGTGTTGGACAGGTAACGAACAGCACACAGCAAGTATCCGAAGCCGCCATGCAAGCAAGCGAGTTGGCGGATCAAGGGAATGCCACGATGCGGACAGCCGTATCCGAGATGGATTCAGTAAGTCGCTTCGTACAAAATATGGTAGAGACCGCTGAACGACTTGGGCAACACTCTGCATCCATTGGTGAGATGGTATCTGTTATTACAGACATCGCTGCACAAACCAATCTGCTAGCCCTTAACGCATCCATTGAAGCGGCAAGAGCAGGCGAGCATGGACGCGGATTTTCCGTTGTTGCCAGCGAAGTTCGCAAGTTGGCGGAACAATCCAGCTTGTCTGGACAGAAAATTGTAGAGATGGTTGGAGCGATTCAACAGGAAATTTTGCGAGCAAATCAAGATGCACAGGTTGGAAAACGGGATGTGAGCAACGGGATTCGAGCCGTTCAGTTTGCAGACGAAGCCTTTGCCCAGATTAGCCAGGCTGTTGGAGTCGTAAACGATCAGCTTGAGACCATCGCAGCCGCGTCACAGCAAATGTCAGCAAGCACAGCAGAAGTGGTACAATCCATTGAGCAGATTCATACCATCTCGGAAACCAATGCCGATGGAACGGAGAATATCTCTGCTGCTACCGAGGAACAGGTTGCTTCCATGCAGGAGATTTCATCGTCTGCCGATTCTCTCGCCCACCTGGCTCATAAACTGCAGAAACTGGTGGAGCAGTTCAAGCTATAAACAGGACCCAAGCAAAACTCCCTTTGCCCAACCAGGGCAAAGGGAGTTTTTTAGTATAAAGTTAAGCTTATTGACCAGATTCCTTTTTATCTCCATGGTATCCTTTATCGCCATACGGCTCCAGCTGATCGAACCAGCGGTCTACCAATTTGGCTAATGCGTCCTTGGTATCGAAGTACGGGCTGTCTTCTTTTTTCAACTTCTCCAGCACTTCGATGACGAAGGCATCGTCCCCGTATTCATTCCATTCCGCTTGCAATTGACGATTGAGGTGGCTGCCCATTTGCAGCATAAACTTCTGACCATTAATGGTTTTCAGATTAAGTGTGCTATCGAGAAACACTTTCCCGTTGCGTTCATTGCGGATCTGATAGACTCCCGCCTCTGTTTTGATTTCCTTGGCCTGTTCCTGCAGTTCTTTGCGACGATTCATTTCTTTGCCCTCCCTTTTTAGTGCTTCTGTCTCCGTTTCCGATCCTTTATGTCCGTGCTTCTTTCCTTTACCATTCTGGTCAGCATCGTTCGCCAGCCAATATCGGCTCCCATCTTCCTTGCGCACCAGCAGCCCGAAGTCGATCATATACCTGCGAAGCTCCACATAATCGCCGTATGCCATTTTCAACAGCTCATTGACCTGTTTCTCGGTATATTGTTGTCCGGGTTCAAATCGTTTGGCTATCTCGGTCAGCACGATCCATTTATGTTTTTGCTGTATGTGAAAAGTCGTCAACGGTCCATCTGTACCCTCGGGGAAATATTTGCGCAGCACCTTCTCCCGATCCTGTTCCGTAATTTCGAATTGATCCCGGTTGATGGTCTTCACATGTCTTGTCACAGGCAGCACCAGTTCCGCAGGCGCATGAGTATCCTTGCTTTTGAGCAGTTCCATCAGCGCCAGAAAAATTTTGGCCTGCCGCTCTTTCTCCTTCAGCACAAACCGATGATTGCGGATGGTGGAAGCACTCCCGATTCCGAGCGCCTTCTGCACCTCGGTATCCTTCTTCCCTTCGTAAAATTGACCCAGCAGGCCCCGCTGAACATCGGACAATCCGGTAATACTTTTGTCCAGCTCCAGCAAATATTCGAACACCGATCCGTGAGTCTTCTCAATATGAACGCGCATATAACGCTCTGCTTCGTAGAGCACGCCTTCTTCAGGGTATATGATGCCTAATTCCGTTCTGTAGCCACAGCAGACACATATGAATGCAGGTTCTTCCTTCACATATCCGCACTTGATCTCTTCGAGTGAGGCGGTTTGCAACAAGGATTCCGATGATTTCATTGAATTGGCTCCTTTGATAGGATTTAATAGGTTTAATGGATGTAAAGATGTTGGCATTGATAACCATGTATTAACCCTTTACACCTAATTACATTATTTTATTGTTTGTTTATTTATAGACACAATACATTTTTGTTTGTTATTTGTCAAGGGAAGTGCCCTATGTATGTTATCCATAAAAATAAATAGAGAACGCTCCAATACAAAAAGGGTTGTCCGAAGTCATCAGCATGACGTAGGACAACCCTTTTCTTTAGCTTTATTTTACTCTAGTGAGCCCGGTACAGGGCGATGCGCTCTGATTTACCCAGGTCCGAGACTTCCGTCTTTTAAGACGCGGCAGTCTCCGTTAGCCTTCTGTTATAACTTGAAACGCTCAATCATGCTTTGCAGGTCTTCAGCCATACGGGACAATGCCGCCGAAGAAGCTGCGACCTCTTCCATCGTAGCGAGCTGCTCCTGTGCAGCAGCTGAACCATCTTCGGTTCCTGAGGCAATCTGATCGGATAGAACAATCGTGTCATTGACTGCCTTGGTCACATGACTCATGCCCCCATCAATCTGACGGGATGCTGCCGACACTTCACCAGCCTGTGCTGCAACCAACTGTACAGAATTTCGAATATCTCTGAATGCCTCGCCAGCTTCCGTAATCATTTGCGAGCCCTTGATCATTCCTTCTCCTGTACGGGCAAAGGTAGACTGCACTGCATTTGTTTTCTCTTGCATTTCGCGCATCAGTTCATTAATTCGTTCAGCAGCACTGCCCGAATTGTTGGCCAGCGACTTCACTTCATTAGCGACGACGGCAAACCCACGTCCCTGTTCACCAGCTCTTGATGCTTCAATGGAAGCATTCAAGGCAAGGATATTGGTCTGTTTGGCAATAGCCGTAATTTCGGCCACGATGTCTAGAATCTCTTCATTTTTGGCTCGGAGATCCTGAATGACCGCAACCATGGCCTCACTCTCATCATTCACCTGCTGAATATGAGTCACTGCCTCTTCCACCGTAACCATTCCCGCTTCTGACTTGGTAGAGGCTTCAACAGCGATACGAGCGGTATCTTCGGCACTTGATGAGATTTCCTTGATTCCGATGGACATCTCACCTACAAGTTGTCCAGTTGCAGCAAGGCTATCGTTTTGTTTAGTCGTCCCTGCCGCTGCATCCTGCATCAGTTCAGCCACCTGCTCGGTTGCCTTGGATGTCTGTTCAGAACTCGCCATCAATTCCTCAGAGGAAGCCGCCAATTGGCTCGACGTATCATGTACTTCTCCAAGAACGTCTCGGAGCGAAGAAGTCATGGTATCAAAGCTTTCCCCGAGTAAACCAAACTCGTCCCGGCGCTGTAATCCCACCCGAACAGTCAGATCGCCAGCACTTACTTGGGAAGCTGCCTGCGTCAGCTGCAACAATGGACGGTGAATGCTGCGAATAATGAATACCAGCAGAATCAAACCAATGATCAGCGAACTCCCTACCAGAGTGAAGGCACGAATCAAGATCGGTCTCACCGCATCAGCCGCTTCGGAAGGAATCATCTCACCAACAATTTTCCAACCGGTTTCGGGGTTCGTATAATACACAGCTTCCAATTCCTGTCCATCATACGTGTACTTCACGGTTCCGGCATCTTTTTTATACATCTCATGAATATAGCTCTCATCGGACTGTACACCTGATTCGATCTTGTAATGGAACAGGAACTTTCCGCCGTTATCCAGCATATACAGTTTTCCCTTTTCACCAATATGTATCTTATCCACGGATTCTTTCAAATGGTTGAGACTGACATTGGCACCAAACACCCCTTTGCCATCGGACAGCTTTGCGGCCGCAGTCACAACCCACTCACCCGTGGTTACCGACTGGAACGTGTCCGAGATAATGGGTTCGTCTTGTGACATACCCATCGTATACCAGCTGCGTTCGCGCGGATCATAGATCTGCTGACCTGGATCAGGTGATTTCATCCAGCTACCATCTTCAGCACCCGCGGTTAATACACCCAATTCTTTGTGAGCCTTGGACATACGATCCATTTGTCTTTGAACAGCTGGTGATTTATTGATTATATCTGTTGAAGTAATACCCGCGGCAAACTGCGCTGCGTTATCCTTCTCCATATCCAGCATTTGAGTAATTTGCAGACTAAGCATCTCCGTTTTTGCCTGTGCGGAACGAATAATTTCTTCCCTGACTTGGTCTGCTGCTTTTTGATAAGATAACCACCCCACACTAATGCTCGGTACAATCAGGAACAGGAGCAGCGCAGCAATCAGACGTTTCTTTACGGTTAATGTAAACCAATTGCGAATCCTTTTCTTCATTATAACTATCCCCCATCAATATCTTCACCCTTCTTTTTATCGGACAGACCCGGTGAAAATATTATGTATGAATACTAAATTCATTCGAAATTTTATTATTTCTGTTAGGATAATAAAAGATTATGCTCTTTCCCCGTTTTGACCCTCTCTGCGAGATCGTTTACAATGCTCATAAGCTGGCGATCCATGAAACGATTGGAAGGAGAGGATTCGAATCTTACGCAATTCCCACCTGAAACATCCTGTTACCCCTATCTATTCATCCATTTTCCGCATCTTATTTGCACTCATTCTGGTTGCTGGTCCCGTTCTGGGTCAATTCGGTGCGGCAGCATCCGCAGCAACGCTGGAACAGACCGTTCATATTAAAGTTAATGGTGAACAACAATCCTGGAAGAACCAACCGCTGATCATCAAAGGAACCACGTTTGTACCGCTCCGGGATGTCGTTGATTCCGTTAAGGGTACTCTGAAGTGGAACGCCCCTACCAAAACGGCAACCATCACCTATGGTCGGGACAAGCTCGTTCATCAAGCTGGCAGCGAATCCATGAAGGTCAACCATGTCCACCTGACCTCCAGTGTGAGTTCCAGAACGGTGAACGGTATTTTGATGGTACCGGTAAGGCTGGTAGCGAACGCACTGAAAGCCGACATCAAGGTGCAACGTATGGCTTCAGGACAAATGAGCGTTAATATTGAAACAGATAAAGTAAGCCTTCTGAACAATGAAGTCGCCAGTGTAGACAGTTACTTGCGTGAAATACATTATCCAGGTATGGCACTGATCGCTCGCAAAGGTGAAGTACTTCTTCGCCAGGGCTACGGACTTGCGGATGAACAGACACTGAATCGTCCGGATCAGAAGACCAGGATTGCTTCACTGAGCAAATCCTTCACTGCGGCCTCTATTCTCAGCTTGGCGGAAAAAGGAAAGCTGGATGTCCAGGACCCTATCTCCAACTACATTTCCGGTATACCGAAGGGTGACGAGATCACCCTGCATATGCTGTTATCCCAAACTTCAGGTCTTCCATCCGCCTTCGGACGGGGTGAAGGTACTCCATTGGAAGAAACGGTAGAGGAAATCCGGCACAAAACGTTGAAATTCAAACCTGGCAGTGCCTATCTGTACAGCAACAGCGGTTATGTCCTGCTCGCTTATGTCATTGAACAGGTGTCCGGCATGAGTTATGCCGATTATGTACAGCAGACTATTTTGAAGCCGCTGGGCATGAACAATTCCGGTGAAGCCTCCCGCAAAGTCCATACCATTAGCGGATTCGTTGCGAAGGATAACAAGTGGGTAACTGCCCCTTATTATGTTTCACAATCTGGTTCAGGAACGATCTACTCTACCGTGGACGATATGCTGAGATGGGATCGTGCGTTGTACAGTGATCAGATTCTGAGTCAGGATACAATTGAACAGATGTACAAGCCATATTCGGATAAAAACTATGGCTACGCTTGGATTCTCAAGAAAAAAAATGAAAATCGCACTGTCTTCCATAACGGTAGCGGCGGCGGTTTCGCTACAGCCTTTTCACGCAATCTATCTGATGATATTACCATTATTCTGCTCGGTAACCATGCAGGTATGGACATGACTTCACTTTTGGATGACGTCGAGGCAAAGACAGCTGAGGCTCTGAATCTGAACTAATCACGATAATTCGTCTATACAGTGAAAGGGCTGTTCTTAAAGGGGCTTTCTTTCTCCCGCTCCGAGTGCTAAAGAACCTACTGCACCTTAAAAGTCCGATTCTCAAGGAATGAAAAGCTTAACGAATCTCAGCAACGTTATCCCTTCATAAACCGGCGTTAGAACCTTGAAAATCGAAAAAAATGACGAGATAACGGCTCTACGATTCGTTACACCTCAGACCTGTATGAATGGGAGCAAATAGGACGCGCTTGATTCTTTAAACATAACACCAAAAAGGGCTGACCCCGTCATGCTCATGACTTATGGGACAGCCCCTACGTATGATTAGGTCAACCATAGAATGCGGGTTGGCTTTTTTTATAGCCGTTTTTTGTCGCTCATATCTTTATGTTCCGAACTCCTACTATCGTTTCATTGGCTTCATTCGTTTCATTCAAGAACCTTCTATTTAACGGACACAGGAAGCTTACCGACAAAAGGAATACGCCCCATCAGCGCCCGAGCGGCGCTATCCATGGCAAGCGGTCTGCTCTCGTACGCAGCCACATAGACCTGCACCTCCGGGATCGCCAGCAGATCATAGGGACTACGGAGTGCCACAATAGCCAGCGGCTTGCCCAATTGCTGCAGCCAGCCGATTAACCTGCACTGCGGATCACCAGAGACACTGCCTGCATTATACGTCCCCACGACAATCTGGCGAATGTTATCCTCTTCCGCAGCTTGAAGCAGGCGGGCTGAACAAATGGCAACTTCCTCTGGGGTGACCGTTATATCCACAACATCCAGTCCGCAATGTGACAAAGCCGAGCCCAGGGTAACCACCTGAGTCAGCTGTTCGTCGGCAATCGTCGTCACCGATGTGGCAACCGTAATGACCAGCGTACGTTCCGGTTTCAAAGGCAGCATATTCAGCTGATCCATCACTAAAGTGATGCTGTTCTCGCTGATTCGTCGGGCCACCTTTTGGTGTAACGTATGGTTACGCTCTGGGAACTTGAATGGAGCTGGACCTTTTGACGCCTCAGGGGAGAATGGAGTCGATACCCCGCCTCGCACTTCATTATCATGTGCACCCATTCCATGATCCAGCAGACCCCGTTTTGCCTTATACATCAACAGACGGGTTACCGATTCATCGATACGACTCTCGCTGATTCGTCCGCTCTGGACGGCTGCTACCAACGCTTCAAAGGCTCCTGCCTGGAGGTTGGCTGTGTGACTGATCAACACCAGATCTGCACCGGCCTCCACCGCCATCACGGCTGCATCGACAGTCCCATAGTTGACAGCAATCGCGTCCATCTCCATACAATCCGTCACAATCATACCTTCATAACCCAGATCCTCACGAAGCAATCCGCTTAAGACAGCTCGCGATAGCGTAACAGGCAGACGCTCCGGTTCCAGAGCCGGAAAATAAATATGCGCTGACATCATCGCATCGACACCTGCCGCTATGGCAGCCCGAAACGGAATCAGTTCCATACGCTCTACCCGTTCCCGATCATGGGTGATGACCGGGAGATCCAGATGCGAATCAGTATCCGTATCCCCGTGGCCCGGGAAATGTTTGGCCGTCGCCGAAATGCATGCATCCTGTAATCCCGCTACGGTTCTTGCACCGTACGCTGCCACGGACTGCGGTGATTCCCCAAATGAGCGCACACCGATTACCGGATTGGCGGCGTTGTTGTTTACGTCCAGGACCGGAGCAAAGTTCATGTTAATTCCCAGAGACCTCAGCTCCATTCCGCTGATATAAGCTGCCTGGTATGCATCTTCGATGGAACCTGCTGCGGCAATCGCCATCTGTCCCGGCATCAAGGCAATCCCTTCGGTAATCCGCGCTACCATGCCACCCTCCTGATCAATGGATATCCAGAGCGGCACATTACCGCTATCGACAGCAATCCGTTGCAGCCCCGACGATAGCCGCTCTACCTGATCCGGTGACTCCACGTTGCGCGCAAAATAGATTACGCCGCCAACGGGATACTTTCGGAGAAAAGCATCCACATCCCCGGCAGCCTCGGTACCATGGAAGCCGCATAGCAGCATTTGCCCGATTTTCTCACGCAAGGTCATTTGCTTCAGCTTTAACTGGTATTGCTCTTTCTGCCCACTCATTCCATACCTCCTCCCGATAACAACATCATCCGTACATGACGTAATAATCTATGAACATTTCTCTTTATGGGTATAGCAAAAACGGCTTCCGCCGCTCCTTCCATTCCTCTGCCTTTACATTCCATGCTTTTATCAACCGAACTAATTCTTCCCGGTTATGAATGACATCTCTGACTTCCCTGCCTCCGGTCAGCAGATCAATAAAATAGCGGGAACCCGGCTGCGGTGGCTCCAACCAGCGAAATTGCTCCGGGTAGAGCGATGCCAGCTCATGCAAAAGCACCAGCCCTGTGTCTACCGCCCGGAATACGCTGCTGTCTGTCACGAAAATCCTCACACCTCCGCATAGCTCACTCGCATACTTGGAGAAGGTTGGCGACATGTACACCGGATGCACATGTACACCCTCCAGTTTGTGTTCCCGAAAGCGTTCCGCAAGTCGTTCACCGTCTACCCACGGTGCTCCAATCCATTCAAATGGGCGGGTCGTACCTCTGCCCTCCGAGACATTGGTACCTTCAAACAGACACGTACCCGCATACACCCGTACACTGTCCAGTGTAGGCATATTGGGAGAAGGCAGCATCCAGGGCAAATTACAGTCCGTAAACTCCATGGAGCGTTGCCATCCTTCCATCGCAATTACATCCAATTCGCAGGGGACGTCCAGCTCACTGTTCACCAACAGGGCCAGCTCACCGACCGTCAGTCCGGTGCGGACAGGAACACGCCAGGCACCAACGAGTGATTCATACCCCGCGCTCAACAAGCCGCCCTCCACCACATCCCCGCCCAGCGGATTGGGACGGTCCAGCACGAGCAGTCGTTTGCCCGTTTCAGCACAGGCCTGCATCATGTGGAACAAGGTCGATGCATAGGTGTAATAACGGACGCCGACATCCTGGATATCAAACAGCACGGTGTCCACTTCGGCCAGCATCGCAGGCGTAGGCTTCTTGTGTAACCCATAAAGACTGAATACCGGAATACCTAACTTTGGATGCAGCGTGTCCCCGAACCGTACGCCCGCCTGAAGCTCACCATTTAATCCATGCTCACAAGCATAAAGCGCAGTAAGCTTGGCATCTGCCAATCCAGCACAAACATCCACGGTAGAGACGAAATCAGCCGTAATACCCGTGGGATTTGTCATCAGGCCAATACATGCATCCGTTAACCATGGGTGAGAGAGCCCTCCCGACAGAAGATCAACTCCAGCTCTGACGCCCATTACACATTCCCCTGACTTATCCACCCGCCATGTTGGTGGTCATTGCCGCTGGATGGGACAGGTTCCTCTTCAGGTTCGAGCACATTAAGGGCGACCTTATACTGATAGATGGCAAACATGCCCGCGAACAACGCTCCGAAGCCAACAACCGTCAGCATCAACAGGGCCGTTAGACATAATGCCTGAAAACAGGCTCCCATCGTGTACCCCGGATGACGGAAGAATAGCTTCACACTTTCCCCCATCGCCTGAAAGATGCCCATGTTCTTTTGCAAGACAAGCTGCCAGGTATAGAACTGCGACATCAACGCCATGAGGACAAAGAATGTTTGGAACATGCTCACCGCTGTACCTGTAATCCCGCCCTGTCCGCCGTAATACCACCAGGTTGACCAGAGAATGAAGCCAAGCAAGGCGAAAAGCACACCTACTGCCCCTCCAGGGATAAATCCTTTCATCGTTCCGTTCCAAATATCCTTAAGCCCGTTGCGGCGTTCCCTTCGTTCCAGCCTGTGATGTACGGCATAACTGACACCAAACAGGATTGGCATATACATCACGGCCAGCAGTAACACCGCGATCGGTAGCGGAGCAAACATTAGAACGGGCACCAGCACGATGGAGCTGACAATACTGTACAGGGCGACCGGAATAATATCCCGATAGATTTCCGCCCCCGACTTGACCAACACTTCACTCAGCTTACGCATTTTTATTCTCCCTTCTATATAAGTTGGACTAAACATTTATACGATAACGGAGAAAACAGAACAAATCTGGAGAAGCGAAGCGTTCGCCTACAAGGGCTGTCTTAAAAGGGCTCCCCATTTCGGTTGGCTTGACAGCACCGCCGGTTAGTATGTTGTACCCAACTTGCAACGTGCTAACGAATCTACCGCACCTTAAACGACGGATTTTCGAGGCATGCTAATTTTAACGAACTTCAGTGCCGTTATTTCGGTACAAACAAGGCGTCAGAGCCTAAAAAACAACATCCTCGAGTAAATAACGTCTCTGTGATTCGTTACATTTCAAACCGGTGCAAATGGGAGCGAATAACGTGTGTAAGGTTCCTTAAAACAAAATCATAACGAGCAAAGAATAGTACACATTCACGCTCATTGCTTTTAGAACAGCCCCGCTTACTCCCGTCCAATCGCCAATTCCGTCTCCGGGTCAAAAAAGTGCGCCTTACGCAGGTCCAGTACAAAATTTTTGTCCATGCCTACATAAGCATGTGTTTCCGGGTGGACCTTAGCCGTAACAGTACGGGCACCCGAATGGAAATACACCAGATTCTCGGAACCCAGGTGCTCCACTACCTGGACCCGCGCCTTCAGCATATGATCTGTCGGGATATTCGGAGCGACGTCGTCACCAAAAATATGCTCTGGACGCAGGCCCATAATCACCTGCCTACCCTGATAACCCTGAAGACGAGCGAGTACATCCTCTGGCAAGGTGAAGGATGTTCCCTCCACGACGACCTGTGTACCTTCGATCCGGGCATCAATGAAGTTCATCGCCGGGGAACCGATAAATCCGGCAACAAACATATTGCGCGGACTCGCATACAGTTCTTTCGGTGAAGCTACCTGCTGAATATCTCCATGATTCATGACCACGATGCGCTCCCCGAGTGTCATGGCCTCCACCTGATCATGCGTGACGTATACAATCGTGGCACCGAGCCGTTTATGCAGTTCACCCAATTCCACCCGCATCTGCACCCGCAGCTTGGCATCCAGATTGGAGAGCGGCTCGTCAAACAGAAACACCTGCGGATCACGGACGATTGCCCGGCCCACCGCCACACGCTGGCGTTGACCACCGGACAGCTCGCGCGGTTTGCGCTCCAGCATTGCTTCCAGTCCCAGAATGGAGGCAGCGTTCCGTACCTTTTCATCGATATAGGACTTTGGCTTCTTGAGATTTTTCAGGCCAAAGGACAAATTTTCACGGATGGTCATATGCGGATAGAGTGCATAATCCTGAAATACCATTGCGATATCCCGATCCTTCGGATGCAGATCGTTCACAACCCGTTCCCCGATGACAATATCGCCACTCGTCTGTTTTTCCAGTCCCGCAATCATCCGCAGTGACGTCGTCTTGCCACAACCTGAAGGACCCACAAAAACCACGAATTCCTTATCTTCTATAACAAAGTCCGAGCCGGCCACAGCCGTGAACGTTCCTTTATGATCGTCTTTGAATTCTTTGCGCACTTGGCGAAACTCCACGCGTGCCATAGGTAGATCCCCCTTTACGTTGTCGCTTGTCCTGAACTATATAAGTTCAACTAATGATTATTTACACTGGCACTCCGATGACAGAACAACCTTCCGATCGCTGTTAGTGTAAATGTTTAGTTGAACATATATAGGAGTTAACCTTTTACCGCACCGATCGTAATGCCCTGTAGGAAATAACGTTGCAGCGAGAAAAACAGAATGATCATCGGCAGTGCACCAATCGTTGCCCCTGCCATCATGGCGCCGAAGTCCGTTGATTCGGCAAATACGAACGAAGCCAGCCCCACCTGAACGGTGCGCATCTCGTTGGAATTAGTGATCAGGAATGGCCAGAAAAATTCATTCCACGAAGCGACAAACGTGAATATCGCCAGCACCGCGATCCCCGGCTTCGCCATCGGCAGAATCACTTTCCAGAAGATGCCGAACTCGCTGCATGCATCAATACGTGCCGCATGAATCAGCGATGTGGGCAGTGTCGACATGAACTGTTTCATTAAGAAAATATTGCCCACACTGACAGCCGCAGGCAGAATAATGGCCGTATACGTATCCCCCATGTCAAACACGTTGACCATCAGAATGTACAAGGGAATCAGTGTCACCTGTGCCGGAATCATCATCGTCCCCAGTAAGGTCCAGAATACCGCCTGACTTCCCGGGAATTTCAGTTTGGCGAACGCATATCCCGCCAGGGAGGCGAAGAACACATTCGTCACGGTCAGAATGACCGAGATAAGCAGCGAGTTATATAACCAGCGCCAGGCATCGGTTTTGGCAAAAAAGCGCTCATATGGTGATAACGACAGCTGCTCCGGGATCATCTGCGGTTTGAAGGATGCCGACATCGCACTATCCTGCACCGAACCGACCAGCATCCAGTACATCGGAATGACCGTCACCAGTGCCCAGACCACCAGCAGAATGGATGCAACAACAAGCAGTGTCTTTTTCTGAGTTGATTTCATGGATTTCATTCACCCCCGGATGCTTAATACTCAATATCGCTGGAGAAATATTTGAACTGTATGACGGAGATGACAATGATGATAATCGCCAGTACGAACGACTGTGCAGAAGCCAATCCGAACTCATAAAACTTGAATGCCGTCTCGTAGATCAGGTAAGCAATCGTTGTGGTCGCAAAGTTCGGCCCACCCTGTGTCATCAGATATACCGAGATGAACACCTGGAAGGACGTAATCACACCTGTCACGAGCAGATATAGCGTCGTTGGTTTGAGGAGCGGCCATGTAATTTTGCTGAACTGGGTCCAGCCGCTGGCATGATCAATATCTGCCGCTTCGTACAACGACTTTGGAATACCGCCCATGGCTGCCAGGTACAGGATAATACCCGCTCCGTGCGATCCGAGCCAGTTCATCAGAATGAGTGAAAATAGTGCCGTTCCCGACTGGCCCAGCCAGATCACCGGATCAAGGCCGAACAGACCGAGGAAGCGGTTCAGCAGTCCCGAATCGGTTGGATCGAAGATCGCCAGCCATACGATGGAAATCGTTACCCCGGATGCTACCGCAGGCAGATACAATGTTGCTTTGAAGAACGTCTGCCACTTGCTTTTCATCTGGAAGATGAAGTAGGACAGCACAAATGTAATGAGGATGTTGACTGGTACGGTACCTACCGTAAAGATGAGTGTATTTTTAATCGACTTCCAGAACGTCTCATCTTTCACCAGTCGCTCGTAGTTATCCAATCCAACCCACGTCGAGTTCATAATGTTGTATTTCTGGAAGCTCATCACGAGAGCCGTCAGAACGGGATACAGTGTGAAAATGAGAAACAGCAGGACAGGCGCCAAAATGAACAAATACGCCCACCCGTAGTCTCGCCAAAACCGGGCAGCCCGGGAGGTCCGAGGCACAGACGGTTTTGGCGCAAGGGCGGTCTGCATGGCGAATCCTCCTCTCCTAATCAGTGTGGTTATACGTTATGTTTGATTGTCCAAGTTATTGTCCGAACATCTGCTGGCCTTTGTTCTTGAAGTCTTCTGCGATCTGCTCCGGTGTTTTCTCACCCGAGAACAGTGCCTGAATGTTAGGCTTCACCACTTGTTCCTTGAATTGTTTTTGCTGTGATGCTTTGTCGATATCCAGTTCCAGTACAACCGGCATAGCAATATCCTCTGCCATGACTTTCGCAGCAGCCAGATTATCCGCTTGACCAAGTTCTTTTCCTTTAAACAGATCCACCTGGGATTGTCTTACGAATGGAAGAGCCAATTCATTAGCCGAGTTCCCTGCTTTGGCACCACTGAGCGCCTCCATCACCAGGAACGTATTTTTGGCATGCTGCTCGCCTTTGTCCTTCTTTTGTTTGAAGGCTACATATCCTTCGCCGCCCATCGTTGTCGCCGCAGGTTGATCGTCATTATGCGGTACAGGCAGCAGAACAAAATCAATTTTCTCTCCTTGTACCTTGCCGTCATCAATATCCTTGTTGCGGTTCTGAATCATCACATCATAATAAGGAATCGCTTTGGAGATGATCGCCGTTTCACCGGCGTAGAACATATCCGTCCGTTTGGCTGGAGCAAGTGCAGCCGTTTCCTTCGGCATATACCCTTGATCCATCAGATTTTTGATAAAAGTGAGCGTATCCAGAATACGGCCATCATTCCATTGGAACGTGCCGGCTTTGTCGAGAACGTCAATCATGCCGTTGTTTCGGGACAGCATTTCAATGAAATCAAGCGAGGTTCCGTCGGTAACCAGTGCATATTGTTTAGCCCCGCCATCCAGCGTTTTGGTCAGCTTGGCTGCGGCAGCGTTGAATTCGGACCAGGTCCAGCCATTTTGCTGAATCGATTTCCAGTCCATGCCCGCTTCCTCGAGAATGCGTTTGTTGCCGCCCCATGCCCATTGGAATTGATACAACGGCAGTCCGTACTGTTTCCCTTGGATCTGACCTAATTCAAGCGTACCTGGCAGATAGTCATCCTTGATCTCAGGTGTCAGGTAGCTGTCCAGCTCAAGTGCCAATCCTGTATTCACATATGTGCCGTCTACACTATGAAAGTAAAGATCCGGCGGGTTGCCCGCGTTCAAAGCGACATCGAATTTTTTGGGCCCTTCCGCCCAGGAGAGCATTTCCGTCTTCACGGTAATATTTGGGTGTTCTTTATTGAAATCAACGATCAGATCCTTCAGTTCATCTTCATATGTCCCATGTACTGGATACGTCCATACGGTCACCGTATCTTCTGCATTGGGATCATCTGAAGCAGCACCCCCGCTATTCCCGCAGGCAGTAACCATGACCATCATCAACAACATTGCCCATACCAGACCCTTCTTTTTCATCCCGTCATCTCCTTCGCGTGTCGTCTCCCGATAATTGCATTGCCTAACCATGCTACCCCTTTTGAAATCATCCATCCTTAAACGGCTTAACAGACTATTGAGCGTGGCAGTAAGGAAAATGCACCTCCCTTATGGATTAGACCTGAACGTACGCAGGATTAATCTCTTAAATGCAATATAGCGTCAACTTAGTTGACATTAACAGTATTAATTCCTTCCAAAATTGTAGATTGAGTTCATTATATGAGCTATGAAATAAAAATTCAACATTATTTTTAATTATAAAATTTAATTTTACTTTTTCATTTTATGCCTCTATACTATGTAAAAAGAAAACTCAAGCAATCGAGGTGAGCCACTTTGCGAGTATATGTAGGCGTGGATGGAGGCGGTACCAATACTGATGCAGCAATCATTTCTGAATCTGGCGAAATTCTCGCCCGGCTCAGCGGCGGTCCCACGAATCCTCACAGCGTACCACTGGAACAGGCCCTTTCCGAACTGCAACGAGTGCTGGAACAGCTATTTAATCTAAAAAGTGATTTATCGACAAATTGTGAAGGTATATGCCTCGGCATGTCAGGTGTAGATACAGTTCAAGAACGGCAACTTATATCCGACGCAGTAAATAACTATATGAAGAGTCGTAATCGACAGGGATCAGAAAGCTGTCCTGTCTGGGTTGTATCCGAAGGAGAGATTGCCCTGATGGCCTCTCTCGGACATACTCACGGTGTATTGTGCATCTCTGGAACAGGGTCCATCGTGTACGGATTTACGCTGGAAGGAGAACGGTACCGGGCAGGAGGCTGGGGTCATCTGCTCGGAGATGAGGGGAGCGGATATCGTATTGGACAACGTGTGCTTCAAGCAGTCATGCAGAGCTATGACGGCATTCTCCCTCCAACCCGGTTAACTCCGCTTCTTATACAGAAGCTGAACCTTAGGGATATATCCGGGCTAAAGGCGCGGGTGTACCAGGCTGATTGGGGCAAAAGCGAGACAGCATCCATCGCCCGTCTTGCTATAGAAGCTGCTGATTCGGGGGATGAGGTTGCTCGGGCACTGATCATCGATGAAGCTCTACAATTGGCGGATACCGCCAAAGCGTTGATTGCCCGTCATCCTGAATTTGCATCTACTCAGGTTGTCCTGTCCGGGTCGCTGTTTCGATACGCTGAGCTTTTCCGAAATACATTTATCCAGAAGTTATCGGGATATTATGGAGAGTTGGAATTTGTATATCGTGAAGATGCCCCTGCTCCATCGGTAGGTGCAGCACTGCTGGCAAGAAGACGCCGTTCCCTGAATGTATCATTTTAAAAGAGAGAAGGAGGCCATACAGATGAATCACATGCTGAACTCATTATTAACGGAACAACCCAATCCACTAACGGATCACATAGATGAATTGCCAACGGCAGAAATTATGGAACTGATCAATAAGGAAGATCAACGGATTGCAGAGCTCATTCAGCCCCTGATCCCGGTCATTGCCCAAGCGGCGGACCGCATATTGAAGGCATTCCAGTCCGGCGGCAGGCTGTTCTATGTAGGTGCAGGTACCAGTGGACGTTTGGGGATACTTGACGCTTCAGAATGTCCGCCAACTTATGGAACCCCTCCCTCTATGGTGCAGGGCATTATTGCAGGAGGATTCCGGGCAGTGAAAGACCCGGTGGAAGGTGCTGAAGATAGCGAAGAATTAGGAGCTGCGGACCTGGATGAACATGGATTGGACGAAAACGATGTCGTGGTTGGCATTGCCGCCAGTGGGCGAACGCCGTATGTGCTGGGTGCGATGAGACACGCCAAAAAGATCGGAGCTACTGTGATCAGTCTGAGTAACAACGCAGGTACACCGATGACCCTACTGGCAGATGTAAGCATCGAGGCTGTTGTTGGCCCGGAGGTTGTCATGGGTTCTACACGTATGAAGGCAGGCAGCGCCCAGAAAATGATTCTGAACATGCTGACCACGACCGCCATGATTCGTCTGGGCAAGGTTTACCGTAATTTCATGGTCGATCTGAATCCTTCCAATGAGAAGCTTGTCCATCGGGCCAAACGCATGATCCATCTGGCAACCGGAGCGAATGAAGCGGACATTGAACAGGCTTTTGCCGGCGCAGACGGTCATGTAAAAACGGCAATCGTCATGCTGATGGCAGGCGTGGACGCGGTGGAAGCCCAGCGCAGGCTGGATCTGGTTGACGGATTTGTCCGCAGCGCCATTGCAGGGCCTTCCTGAGCCATGCAGAGGTATTTCTAGAGGTTGAAAGAGAAGAGCCCGACATTAGTCTGGGTTCTTTTTATAATTTTTTTATTCTAAAAGCGGATATAATTCTCGTCAAAAAATCCCCTCCTGTATGTATAAACAGAAAGGGGATTCATATGGTTCTACTTCACTTATGCTCCAGAATAGCCTGCCGGCTCTTCTCCAAATATTCCACCGACTGGTTGTAGTCGCGGCTGGCAATCGCCAGATACAAAATGTCGATCACGTTCAACTGCGCAATCCGTGATGAAGTTGCTCCGCTCCGGATATCGCTTTCGGTGGAAGTAATCATCAGGGGCACATCCGCCAGACTGCTGAGCGTATTGCTCCCCCACTTGGTAATGCTAATCGTTGCAGCGCCGCCTTCACGAGCATGCTTCAGACAGGAGATCACGTTCGAAGTCTCCCCTGAATACGAGATACATACCACCGCATCATCTTCGCGAAGCGTCGTTGCGGACGAAATTTGCATATGCGGATCGGCGAACGAAAAGCTTGTGCGATTGATTCGCATGAACTTATAGTGTGCATCCAGCGCAATCAGGTTGGAGGCCCCCACCCCGTAGAAAAAGATTCGTTTCGCCCGATGAAGCACGTCCACTGCCTGTTCCACCAGACGCGGGTCCAAAATATGGACGGTATCCTTCACCGACTGAATATTGTTTGCGGACACATGCTGAATAATGCTCTCCATGGAGTCCTGGGGACGAATCTCCGTATATTGGTATTGCTCACCTGTCTGCAGATCTCCGGCAATCTTCAGCTTCAGCTCCTGAAAACCCGTTACACCCAGCGATTTGCAGAGACGGATAATGGCAGCCGGGCTGCCACCGCTCCGTTCAGACAGCTGTGCCACCGAGGACTGAACCGTCTCTTGTGGATGATCCAGAATGTAAGCTCCAATCTTTCGTTCCGACGGAGTCAAGTCATCCATTAATGCGCGTAAACGTACAAGTCCACCTTTCATGCCTTCCATCCGCTCCTCCTTTCCGTACTGCCTTCATGTACAAGCATTTTATCCTATAATTTCAATAGAGTCTAATTGATTAAACTCCCTTGGATATCCAACTCATTCAAAAGCCTTGCTGAACTACAGTGTCAGGTTGCCCGATATTACGGCGTGTTTGGCACCAGTTACTGCCGGGAGCGTGTTGGTTCTGCCCATGAGTGCCTCATGGCCAAGGAGGGCAAACCCAATCGCTTCGCGGGCATCATCCGGTATGCCATAATCCGCTGTTCGTTCCAAACGGATGCCTTCCGGGAGTCGCTGACGGATCATCTCCATCAGCGTGGCATTGGAAGTGCCGCCACCGCAGGCGAGCATGGCCGAAATTTGCACCTTCGGCAATACAAAATCCTCCACTGCCCGCACAATCGTCTCCGCAGTCAAACAGGTGGCGGTAGCCAGCGTATCTTCCAGGGATAAGGAACGCGCAGAGGCCATTTCCATCAAGCGCACTGCATATGCCGCACCATATACTTCACGTCCAGTGCTCTTGGGAGGGAGCCTTTTGAAATAATCGTCGTCCAAACAGAGATCCACCAGACCCTGATCAAACGCCCCTTGTGCGGCCATGCTTCCATTCGGATCATAATGCTGCCGCCCACCTGTCGCCTGGCGTACAATCGCGTCCATCACCATATTGCCAGGTCCCGTATCAAAAGCCGAAATACCCTCATTAGAAGACGCTGATGGAAGCACTGTCACGTTGCCAATGCCGCCGATGTTTTGCACCAGTCGCCCTTCCGTTGGGCTACGAAACATTAACGCATCGGCATAAGGGGTAAGGGGCGCTCCCTCCCCGCCAGCTGCCATATCCCGTGCCCGCAGATTGCCGATCACCGGCAGGCCCGTTCGTTCACGTACAACGGCGCATTCACCAATCTGCAGCGTGGACACCACGGGAAGGATCTCGCCTGTTGGCCCCGGAAAAGCCGAAGCAACGGGTGCGTGCCATACGGTCTGTCCATGCATACTGATTGCATCCACCTGCCCGGATGTAATTCCTGACGACCGAATAAGCTCTCTGACACTGTGTGCATACCACTCCGATACGCCAAAATGTGCAGCCGTCAGCTCATCCACACGTGCCGTCTCCGGTGAACATAATCGAATCAGCACTTCTCTTAATTCATTGGAGTACGGTACGCAGACGAAGTCAACCAGATCGATATTTTCTAGTGCCCCGCTTTCATCTGTCAAAATACGCACCAATGCCGCATCCGTTCCATCGAGGGACGTGCCTGACATCAGTCCAATGATGTAATGCTCCCGTTTCAAGCGATATTGCTCCCACATCGGATAGCTGCCTGTATCCATCCATTCACAACCTCCCGCCAGACCCGATGAACACGTCACCCTGCCATAATTTCACCCAGTATATGATATTAAATTTCACAAGTCAAATATTTTATGAAATTTAATTACACAACTCCGAACATAGCTACCCTTTGTCTCAGCTGGAATACTCACAGGATGCTTTCTATGAATAAAAACAGATAAGTAACGATCAAAAAAGAAACATTTTTACAATTTTACCGTTTATATAATGGAGGTATATTTTGGAATTGATATGTTGGGTGTTATAAACTGTCACAAGTGGAAGGAGATATAAGGATGAACCATGCTGCTATTTGGTTTTCGACAGTGCTATTACTGGGGGGGTTGACGACTACATCGTCATCCATTGTTGGTGCTAAACCAGCTGCACCAGAACTAATTTCACAACGTTCCGTTAATGAGACTTCTGTAAATCCTTCCATCTATTCAAGCATCAAACCGTTTAAAAGGAACAACAGTACCAACAAAATCATCTGGAAAGGAGGAAATATGACTTTAACCGCTACTACAGTGAAGTTGGAAGGTAAGCCCACATTTGAACAAAACGTAATTCAATCCATTGTCGTCACCAAGGGGAGCCAGAAACATACGATTGAAACGAGTAATTTCGAGGACAGTTGGCTCGATATCACAAGTGTTGTTGCCTCCAACTCCAATACATGGCTTGCTATACACGCAAAACGTAGCGCAGGAAACACGCTGATGCTGCTTAACCTTCAAACGGGTGACGTGATGGAATTAAATGAACGATTGAAAAAAGCAGGTAAGAAAAACATAGAAACCATTGCCACCTATAACTGGGCACCCAACGAAGATCAGATCGCCTTTTCATACGGAGATCCCTCCAAGAGCTCACTAGCCATCTACAATGTTCAGAAAGAGAGCTTCAAATACCTACCAAGGGCAACCAATTATATTAGTACCAACCTGATGTTGTGGCAAAAAAACGGAAAAATACTAGATTACATCAGTGAGTACCCATCCGACCAAATGATACTTTATAGATATAACATAGAGAGTAACAAGGTGAAGCCTGTTAAGAAAATCAGTCGTAATGAGTTTACCGAATGGTTCAAGCTGGATAAGTATCCCATACAGTAACGATCTAAATAGTAGAGGTGCATAATGAAAAAAACGATTTTACTTCTGTTTTTGAGTCTGTTCTTTCTGGTTGTACTCCCTAATGAGGGAAGTGCCGCTGTGAGCACGTCAAAAATTGTTTTGGACGGTGAGGAATTAATCCTCCCAAGTGACGTTCAGGTGGCCATCGTGAATAAGAACGTCATGATTCCGATTCGTGTCGTTGCCGAGAATTTGAAATTCAAAGTCGATTGGAATCAACAAGCACGCAATGTAAAAATCCAGCAAGATGACCAGACGATATCTTTAACCGTAGATCAAAAACAAGCCATGGTTGCTGACAAGCAAGTTACCCTGAACACAGCCCCACTTATTTTGAATAAAACTCTGGTGGTGCCCATTCGATTTGTCAGTGAACAAATGGGGCTTACAGTGAAATGGGACAACAAGGAGAAAGTCGTATACTTAACGAACACCAATAAGGAGCCTAATAGCGAACCTGGCAACAGTTCAGGGAACGGCAACCCAACTTCGTTAGCCCAGGTTACCGATATCCAATTTGCCAACAATCAGCTCGTCGTGTCTATGGATGGTGAATCCAAACCCGTGATGACGACTTTGAAGAATCCCGATCGTCTGGTCGTGGATCTGCCCGGAGCCGTGTTTGGTGATCTATCGCAACCTTTGAATCAAAACATGAATGGCAAATTGGATGTGGACGCATACCCCAATGTAACGGAAGTTAGATATTCTCTTTTTAAACAAGACCCTGGTCAAGTCCGAATTGTCGTTGAATTGAATCAGGTGAAGGATGTACAGTACAGCCAGAACATCATTGCCGATAAACTAATTATCGATCTAAATGTTTCGGGAGATAACGTCACACCCGTTCCTGTAACTCCTGTAGGCGACTCAGGACGCAAGGTTGTTGTCATCGACCCCGGCCATGGGGGTAAAGATCCAGGTTCAACCAGCATCACCAACAAACCCGAGAAAGAATATAATCTGGCATTGGCTCTCAAAGTACAAGCACTGCTTCTCAATGAGCCGGATATCGAATTAGTCATGACTCGTGACGGTGATACTTATCCCACTCGCCCTGAGCGTGTTCGGCTCGCCAATCAATTAAACGCGGATGTATTTGTATCTATCCATGGCAATAATGTGGAGTCATCACCCCACGCGACAGGTACAGAGACGTTCTACTATCAACGGAGCAGCAGCAAGGAATTAGCCAATATCATTCATCAGCGTTTGGTTAAAGCCCTGGGTCTCAAAGACCGTGGTGTGAAAAATGGCAACTTGGAAGTGATCAGAGATACGACCATGCCTGCTGTACTTTTGGAAGTGGGATTCCTGAGTAATGTTGTGGATGAAGAACTGATGTCGTCCGATGTTGTTCAGATGAAAGCCGCCCAAGCGATAGCCGATGGGATTAAAGAATATCTGGGTATAAATTAAAGGATAAAACATAATGTAAATTTGCTGGAGGATGTGATCCATTGAAAACGAAATTGGGATGTGCACTCGTCTTATCCTTCTTCATGATTGTTGGCATGGGTTGTGCTCAGAAGCCAGTCAGTGAATCCGGATCGGCCGATCCGGCTGTACAGGGGGGACCTTCACCAAATCAATCAGAAACAAAGGTGGATCTGGGCACAATGAGCATACAAACGGTTGATGTGTATTTCGCCGATTCACAGGTGCTGGAACTTGAGAAAAAAGAGCAGGAAATTGAATACAAGGACGATTCCGAGAAATATAAAAAAACATTTGAAGCTTTACAAAACAATACCGATTCAGGGCTCGTATCTCTCTGGGATAAGGTTGAATTGCTCTCCATACAGTACGGCGAGGGCAAAGTCACTTTGGATGTTCATATTCCGGATGAGGCCAAATTGGGAACCAGTGGCGAATTGCTTGCACTGGATGCACTGACCCAGACGATGTTTCAATATGATGAAGTAGAAAGTATCGATATACTGGTGGACGGTGAAGCCCTGGATAGCTTGATGGGTCATTCAGAGCTGGAGCATCCTATTCAACGCAAGCCCTAATCTAATTCTAAAAGACATCGGATGATTCTCTCCTTGAGTCATCTCCCATGCAGGATGAGAAGCCTAGCTTTTCATCCTGCATTTCTTATAAAAATCCACATTCAAAAAGACGCCCCCACGGGCGCCCTGCATAATCCAATCCTTATAAAACTCCAACCTACAGATAGAGTTCATCTCCAGGAGATAGCGAATGCAGCATTCCTTTCCCCGAGAAACGTGGTTCTCTGAGTAACCCCGCTCTCAAACGATCCGTCTCTTCCTTGTCCGCATGCACAAGCACCGTATGCCTCGCAGGAACCTGATGCAGCATTTTCTCGACATCCTTCCAGCCCTGATGCACCTTATAACGAATTTTCCGCACCTCGCACGCTCCTTGTTTTGCAGGATTCTGCAACAACCTGTGAGCATAGGTGCCAGCAGAAACATGCCCAGTGAGCAGCACCAGATTATTTTCATACTCCGCAAACTGGCTATAGTACCAGCGAGCAAGAGAGGACTGCATCATCCCGTCCGGAATGAACCACAATGTGGCCCCATGCTGATTCAGTAGCCGCTCCCGCTCTTCCTTTGTCACTGGCGTCTCCCATCCATGCCCCTTCAAAAAACAACCAATCGCTTCCTTCACGGCACCTGGAATGTGTTCTTCCTCTTCCTTTAGCCAATATGGAGCACGTAGAAGCTGTTTCAACCCATCCACCAGCCCTTGTTCCACTATAATTGGAACGTCCGGGAACTGCTGCTGTGCCCACAGCATGATTTCCTGACCACGGCCCACTGAGGGCATAGGCATTAGCACCTTTCCACCCCGAGCAATCGTCTCATGAATGGCCTGTTCCAGCTGCTCCAGTTTGTTGGCCTGCGTATCGCGGTCTGTACCATATGCGGCATCCATAATCACCAAATCCAGCAGACCGATTGAAGATGCTTTGTTTACTTCTACTCCCTTGGATACGGCATAGGCATCCTCTTGCTCCACAGTTCTACCTAATGATACATGGGATCGTAACACCCCTTCGGATGCAGCAAAGGGAAGAGTATGCGACGTGGATGGCTCTCCTGCCAAGACATGCCCACCATTCACGACGGTTCGTATATCCGTTTTCCAACGTTGACTAACTGGAGCATCGAATCCATGCCTGTTACGTGGTACCCTTGCCTGCCACAATACATCCGCTGGACTATCCTCCTGCAAAAGCATGGATTCGGAGGTGTAATCACCGGAATAGAATATCCGCCTATCCTCCATTTCCAGTCCGAACCATACCGATCCTGCAAGGTGGCCACTACGCCCCCACACCACCGAGACGCCAGGGACCATTTCAAACCAGGTTCCACCTTCGGCTTCATCCTCCAGAAATCGGTAGCGAATCAGTTGTTCATCGCCTTCTTCATATGGGAGGGTGTGTCCTGCCCTCTCCATATTTCTTCGCCAAGCTCTGAAGTAGGTGTCTAATTGCTCTCTGGTTTCCCGCGTTGTCCATACTTCACCCTCATACCCCATCCTATAGAGCAACGGAATAGCGACAGAATGATCCTCATGGGCGTGAGACAACAAAACTACATCCAGCTCTTTAACGATTTCCGGTTCAATCAACGGGTACTCGCCGGCTCCTTCTTTTTTCACGCCACAATCCAGCAAAAGTTGAACCCGGCTCCCTCTCAGCAGATAGGCAGAGCGCCCGTGCTCCCCGGCGCCGCCCCATACCTTTAGTTTGATCATGATGCATTCCACTTTCTCTTCGAATTCAGAACCTCGATGCCGAGCAGCATCAGTACCGTCATACCGACAGTAACCACGGCCATCGCCATCCCCAATGAGACCTGACCTTGTTCAAATTGAGCAAAAATATACGTAGCCGAGGTCTGCATCGATGGAGGCAAAATCAACAGTGATCCTACCAGCTCCCGGGTGGCAATCGTAAATGTCATCATCCACCCGGCCAACATACCGGGGATAATCAGAGGCAGAAGAATGCGTCGCAGAATATACAACGGTCTTCCGCCAAAGACCTGACCTGCCTGGAACAACGTTCCGTCTATCTGGGTGAAGCTTGATTTGACATACTGCACTGTGTACGGCAAGAAGAGCACCACATACGTCAGAACAACCATTCCGTACGAGTTGTAAAGCGTGAACGGCATCCATGGTGAATTCCAGAACAGGATGAGACCCACCACCATGACAATGCCCGGTACCGTATTCGGCAGCAGACTGAACAGGTCAATGACACGCTTTATCAAGGAAGACGATTTGCCAATCGTCAGGGCCAAACCTGTACCGATAATAACCGCAACCGTTGAAGCTGCTAGTGACAGCCCCAGACTGTTCCCGATGGCTTTCATACTGACTGATCCCCATGACAGCAACTCCCGGTAATGATCCAGCGTCAGATTGTCGAAGGACAATCCGGCCCCGCGCAGTTTCATCGTCGACGCAGCAATAATGGAGAAATACGGAATGCCCACCGACAGAATCAGCAGCAACGCGAGATACAACCCGCACAGCCAACCCGCTCCGCCGCGTAGGGAGTATCGTTTGGAACGCTGGCCTTTGCCCCCGACCAGACGGTACGTGAACTTTCGACTCATGGCCGACTGCATGTACCACATCACCAGGCAGACCGACAGCAGCACGGAAGCGAGCGAGGTCGCCTTGCCAAAATCAATCGGCCAACTGGAGATATACTTGTGGATCTCGGAGGTCATGACATAATAACCAATCTTGCGTCCGAAGGTTGCTGGCGTTCCGAATTCGGCAATCGTTTTGACGAAAACAAGCATGATCCCCATGCCGTAAGAAGACAACAGCAGTGGTAAAATAATGCGTCTAAACCGGTATCCCGCACGTGCCCCGTGCACAGCTCCCGCTTCTTCCAGATTGCCTCCAATGCGAATGATCGCATCACGAAGCAACAGGTACAGGAAGGGGAACAGATGCAAGCTCATAATGAGCACCATGCCCCAGAAGCTGAAGAATAACTCACTCCAACTTGCAGCGGAGGGCACCCATTGCTGAAGGTATCCCCCTTTTTGCATAAACAGAATCCAGCCCATGGAGCCGATATACGGCGGGGTCATGAACGGAATCATCAGGATCACGTCCACCCAGCGATGCTGTCCCATGCGGGTCTTTGCCATCATCCAGGCCAGTGGCAACGCCAGCAGCGTGGTTACAGCTACCACACAGATGCCAAGCCAGACCGAATTGAGCAGCACCCCGGATAAGTGATGGCCGGTAATCGTCCGAATGGGAGCCATCCAATCCCATTGCCCATTCGGATACACACTTTGCCAGAAAATCAGCAAAAGCGGTACACCAATGCTTATCGTCAGCAGAAAGAGGGCCAGAATCACGCCCACTCTCCGAAAAATACGGTTGTTGTCTACTACAACAGGTTTCACTATGCTTTCACCTCACATGACTTCCACAAGACACTCTCTATGTTGCTTACTTTCCATTACTCTCAAGATCCAGCCGTTATATCTAATTCAAAGATGCTCAGGAAAATAAATAATCTTATTTAAAAGTCTCGGAGAAACGTGCCGCTGTCTCATCTCCGTGTTCACTCATCCAGTTCCAATCCACTTTGAGCTGCGGGATATCTTTCAGATTCGCCCGGTTGGTCGCCTCGATGTCTTCACGTCCCGGAATCAAGTAAGCATCTGCAACGAGCTTTTGTGCCTCATCGGACAACAGGTAGTCGATAAATGCCTTGGCATTCTCTACATTCGAACTCGATTTCAGAATCGCGGCCGGTCTTGGACTGATTACAGTCCCTTCCTCCGGATATACGATGTCCAGCGGTTCACCTTTAGCCTTGGAGGAATACGCCATATAGTCCACACCTGCTGCTACGATGCTCTTCGCTCCGGTAATGACCGGGTCAAGCGCTTCCTGATTCGCTCCTGCCATTGCTACACCGTTCGCCTTGTAACTGTCCAGCAAGTCCCAGCCTTTATCTCCATTCACACTCAGGTATCCCGTAATGAAATCCAGCGCCGAACCAGACAGCGTAGGGTCCGGGATATTGACTACGTCCTTCCAGGCCGGTGTTGCAAGTTCAGCCCAACTGGTTGGTGGCGTGGACACCAGCTTGGTATTGTAGACAATGCCAAGTGCCGAAGCACTGGAGCTAAAATAATTGCCTTCAGCATCCGACCACTCCTTGTTCAACTTGTCTGCATTCTCCGCGTCAGGATACGGGAGTGTCAGTCCATCCGCTTTCAGCGCTTGGGCTGAAGGCAGGGAGGCCAGGATAACGACGTCCGCTACCGGATTGGATTTTTCCGCTTCCATGCGAGCCAGTATTTTGCCTGTCGTGCCCTGGAACATCTCCACTTCAATGCCTGTCTTGGCTGTGAATCCGTTGATAATGTTATCCGCGAGCTTCTGAGGCCCTGCACTGTACAACACCAGCTTGCCACCGGCTGGTTTCGTCGTTTCCGCCGATGCAGCTGCCTTACTGCCTTCCCCCGCAGCTTGACCCGCATTCCCGGTGGTTGAATTACCCGTACTGCATCCAAACAAACTGATACTCATTACCGCTGATAATAACAGCATTGCGCTTTTTTTTCGTGTTTTCATACCCAACATCTCATTCCATCTCCCTTGGTTTCTGATTATATTCGTATTCAAGTTTCTGCAAACTCACGCTGTCCTTATTGGTTAGTTAGCTGCTGCTATGAATTCTCGCCGCTTCACATCCGGGCTTTCTTGCCCGTTCATGCGACAGATCCGCTCAGGGGACACATAGAGCTGGACGTTTTCCCCGACACGCACTCTTCGATCCAGATAGGCTGTCCACACACCCAGCCCCTCCATCTGTACCCGAATTTCATAACGCTCTCCTACATAACTGACGCTGAGCACTACCGCCTGATAACACAGATCATCATGACCTGTTTTGCTCCAGGAGACATGTTCCGGTCTCACCATGGACTGATTAGGCGTAAGCCAGTTGGACTTTCCGATAAACGAAGCAACAAAGGGATCGCTTGGCGATGCGTAGATCGTTTCCGGGGTTCCTTTTTGCAATATCCGTCCCTTCTCCATCACCACAATCTCATCTGACATCGACATCGCCTCAACCTGATCATGGGTGACGTACAGGGCTGTCAGTCCCATATCCCGCACCAATGACATCATCTCAATTCGCATCTCTTCCCGCAGCACGGCATCCAGCGCACTTAGCGGCTCATCGAACAGGATAATACCCGGTCTCACCGCTACCGCTCTGGCAAAAGCAACCCGTTGCTGCTGTCCTCCTGACAGCTGATGAGGATACCGATCCTCCATGCCTTGCAGGCGAACCATGCCAAGTGCTTCGGTCACCTTCTGGCGCAGATCCAATTTCTGCTTTCCGGCCTTCAGGCCGAACGCCACATTTTCGTACACCGTCATATGCGGCCATAGTGCAAAATCCTGAAACACCATACCCAGATTACGCTTATGGGTCGGTACATCTATCCGCTTCGTTGCCGAGTAGAAACTCTTGCCATCCGCGACGATTTCTCCCGCATCCGGCTGCTCCAGCCCCGCCAGCATGCGCAGCAGTGTCGTTTTGCCGCAGCCCGATGGGCCGAGCAGTGTCGTAAACTGTCCATGCTGAAGCGTTAGATCCGTGGGCAGCAGCGCGGGAGTGCGATTGAATGATTTTTGAATTCCCCTAATTTCCATTTTCATAAGCATCCCTGCCTGTCTTCTTGTACTGTTCTCAGTCTAACGTCCGCTGTCGTGAGTTGTATGTTAGGAATGTAAAATTGGAATTAACTTTTTAGATGAATTCTGTTGATGTTCATAGATTAAATCTATATAAGGTGATTCAAGTTACCGGAGAGGAGTGTTGAGTTCGTTGAATCTGATTAAACTGCAAATTGTTGAACTCATGGATAAGCATCATCATATGACCAGTGTGGCCGAGCTTCTCGGGATCAAGCAGCCTACCGTTACCTTTCATATGAAGTCCCTGGAGGAGGAGATGGGAGTGCGATTATTCGAATCGCGTAGTGGAAAGACATTTCTCACCGAGGCTGGACAAGCCCTCTTACATTATTCCGTCAAAATTAATGCCCTGACCCAGGAGGCACGCCGAGTAGTAAAGGAATATGACAGCCTATATCGGGGCACCCTGCACATTGGAGCGAGCTATGTACCTGCAACGTATCTGTTGCCACCTATTTTGAATACATTTTCTCAAGAATTCCCCGGTATTCGAATGATGTTATCGGTCAAGCCTTCACCCATTATCCGCGAAATGTTGATCCGCCATCAGATTGATCTGGGTGTAATCTCTTCCGAACCGTTTGTAGGGCCAGTACTGCAAGCAGAAACGTTGTGTAAGGATGATCTGGTATTAATCTGCTCTCCACAGCATGCCTTGGCTCAAAGGGATGCATTGAAACCCGAGCATATGGCACAGGTTCCTTTTGCGCTGCATGGGAATGAATCCAGTACTCGCCGTTTAACCAACCAATGGCTGGAGCAACATGATATTCGTCTGCGTAGCACCGTTGAGATGGACTCTCTGGAGGCGATTAAGCAGTTGGTTCTACTCGGCGGTCATATCTCGTTCATGTCACGAATGGCAGTAAAGTGGGAAGAGCAGCATGGGCTGATCAAGGTCCTCCCCATTCCGGGGGAGCAAGCTCCGCGGCATATTTACACCGTCCACAATAAAGATCGTCATCCTTCAGTTCAAGTCGATCGCTTCAAAGAAGTACTGCAGGACTTGAGTCACAGCTTCTCTCTTTTCAGCTCATAATCCCTGCTGTCCCATATAAACTATCGCTTGGCATTCATCAAATCTATGCAGGATTAACGCAACGGGCCCTTCCATTTAATCGCTTTCACATACTCAGGGGATAAAGTGAGTCTGTACATTAATCCAGCCTAGGGAGTGATTGGTTTTGAAAAAATGGAAAAAGGTAACTGCCTCATTCATGCTGAGCATCGTGACATTGGGAAGTGGACTGACGTTTCTGGAAGCACCACAGGCTTCAGCAGCAGCCAATGCCGTTCCAGCTTATGAAGTGAAGTTCCTGGCTAAGCCGGAACTGGTATTGAACACAGATGGGACACCACGCAGTGAAGTCATTCAGACACTCGGCCTGAGTTCCACAGCAAGAAACATTAGTGCAGAGTATTTTGATACCAATTCCCTGAATCTGAATCAAGCGGGATGGGATGTTCGTTTTCGGAAGAAGGATGACAAGAACAATTATGAATTGACTTATAAAAAGCGTTATCCTGTCATCAATGGCGATGTTAATGCAGCGCTGACTCTGGCTAACCAAGAGGGATTTGATGCGTCAGATGATAACTATGAAGCTGAGATTGACTGGGGATATGGCAAACAAACGTTGAGCTTCTCCAACACCAAAAAGGTGGATACCAAAGCCACAGGCGTTCAACTTCCATCACAGCAGGAAGCTTTGAGCATGTTATTGGACAAGCTGCCTGGCAAATTAAAAAATTGGTCCTCCTCCAACTGGGGTAAACAACAACTCACCCAAGCCCGCGCCTACGGCCCAATAACGTTCCAACGCTATGAAGGCACATGGAATGGGCAAGAGCTTACGCTTGAAGTATGGCCAATCCGTAACGCAGCAGGTACAGGTATTGAGAACATGGTAGAGATCTCCTTCAAAACCGATGATGCTGTAGCCGTATCCGGACTTCGTGCCCAGTTGCTGCAAGTCCTCCAGAACAAAAACTGGCTTATACCTGCCGATGGCCTGAAAACACAAACGATTCTGGAAAGATACTGATCGCTCCAGAATGAATAATCTATCTATCCCCGGCCTCTTTTCCTGCATTAATTGTAGGAGAGGGGCCTGTCTGCCCCATAACTCAAAGTCTCAGCTCTTTTTCATTCAAAACAAAAGGAGATCAACAGGAACATTCTGTTGATCTCCTTTTTATTTACTATTCCTTACAGTTAGTATATTTTAAAGTTCTGGGCGGTTTCGATCCCAAGTGCACTCTGGATAAACGTATTGGCGACCCGTTCCACAGGCACCGGATTAAATCCGATAAACACACCTTTATATTTTTCCGCCGATTCAACAAACAGGTTAGGACTAACGGAATTCAGACGTATCCCTCGGGGCAGCTCATACGCTGCTGCTTTGGCAAATGAATCGATTGCACCATTAACCATAGCACTGGACGCGCCTTTCAGAATGGGATGGTCCTGTATAATGCCACTGACCAGCGTAAAACTCCCCTTGTCGTTAATATAGTGCTGTCCAATCAACACGATATTCACCTGACCGAGTAATTTGCCCTGTACACTAATCATGTTGTTCTCAGGTGTCAGTTCTTCCAATTTCGCATAATGGGTCTGGCCTGCAGCAACAATGACGTAATCAATATTAGTTACCGTTTCAAAGAGAGATGTAATACTCTCTGTCGAGGTCATATCCACCTGATAATCTCCGGATTGCCTGCCGGCTGTAACTACCTCAACAGAATATTCTTTAAGCTTCGCAACAACGGCCTTGCCTAATGTCCCATTTCCTCCAATAACCAGAGCCCTTTTCATCATACGCCTCCTTTTATCAGTGAAAGCATGAAATTCTTGATTAGTTGATCTCTTCATTTAAACAAAGATCACTCACATAATCAAACGGCTGACTATAGAAATAGCCAATTGCTTTTGCATGGAGCTTGTTCTTTGAAAACTAGATAACGAATCGAATCTTGTGAATGAGGACATTCCTTTTAGCTGGACTTGTGAAAACAAGCTTCAATAAAACGGTAGATTGCATGAGCAAGTGATCGAAATGGAACGACTTTTGGCTTTGCGCAAGCAAAATAAGGGAAGTGACAGCTCGAATGCGAGCGAATTCAATCTCTCACTACGAGTTCACGCAGGGCTAAGGCTATTTCACAATTAATCCTAATAACCCAACGAAAGAAGCGGCCTGTGCATCGGAGATCATACATCCATCCAGATCTTCAATATCCACATGTAAGCTGTCAAAGGTACAATCACTGAGGTCCATTCCCTTAAGCTTTACACCCGATAAAAAGGCCTGGTCCATGTTGCATTCAGAGAACCCCAATTTCTGTGGTGTTGCTTGAAAAAAATCGCTGCTCACCAAAGAACATTCCGTGTACTTCACCTGTTTAAACTTGGAGAACCGGAATAAAGAAAGGTCCGCTACACAGCCTTGAAAGCTTACATTTTGAAGCCTGCTATTAGCGAAATTGGTACCAAGCATTTTACAGTTTCTAAATTCTGTCCGATGAAGGAAAGAACCATTAAAGTTCATATTGGACAAATCACATTTATCAAAGATCACATCGGTAAGCTCCACTTCCGGTAGAGAGGACTCGCTGAATATCACATTCTCAAAAATCACTTTATCAAATGAAACCCTGCTGGCGCTCTGATGTTCAATCAAGATATTACTGAATCGACTTTGCTTAATTTCTTCCTTGCTCTCCCACGCTTCTAAGGCTAACGATAAGTCTTCCAGCTCCAAGGGAATCTTTGGCGTTTCTATTTTATTTTTCATAAGCCCTCCCACTATTTTCATATTTACAATTACTATATCAAAAAGAGCCCTTGCAGTAAGCAAGAGCTCTTTTTGATGTTACCATGAAGCGGGTGATGGGAATCGAACCCACGCTATTAGCTTGGAAGGCTAAAGTTCTACCATTGAACTACACCCGCATATAAAGATCGGGATGACACGATTTGAACATGCGACCCCCTGGTCCCAAACCAGGTGCTCTACCAAGCTGAGCTACATCCCGATACTTATGAAAATAATGGCGCGCCCTGAGAGATTCGAACTCCCGGCCTTTTGATTCGTAGTCAAACGCTCTATCCAGCTGAGCTAAGGGCGCAAATATTGGAGCGGACGACGGGAATCGAACCCGCGACCCTCGCCTTGGCAAGGCGATGCTCTACCGCTGAGCCACGTCCGCAAAAATAGTTGGTGCGGTCGAGAGGACTCGAACCTCCACGGGGGTTAGCCCACACGGACCTGAACCGTGCGCGTCTGCCAATTCCGCCACGACCGCAAAATATAATGGTGAGTCATGAAGGGCTCGAACCTTCGACACCCTGATTAAAAGTCAGGTGCTCTACCAACTGAGCTAATGACTCAAAATAAAATGGCTGGGGATATAGGATTTGAACCTATGCATGACGGAGTCAAAGTCCGTTGCCTTACCGCTTGGCTAATCCCCATTAAGAAAACATGGGGCGATCGAGGGGAATTGAACCCCCGAATGCCGGATCCACAAACCGGTGCGTTAACCACTTCGCCACGATCGCCATAAGCTATCCCTTACATTCGCTGAGAGTATCTCAGTATTCCCTTCTGTACCTGTAATATACATTGTAGTATAGGTTCAGAGGCAAATGCAATAAATGGTGCCGGCGAGAGGACTTGAACCCCCAACCTACTGATTACAAGTCAGTTGCTCTACCAGTTGAGCCACACCGGCACGGTGTAAATGTGAAACTTGATTAAAAATGGCGGAACCGACGGGATACTCTCACTTCGTTCGAGACTGCGAAGCTGATGCTCTCGAAGTGAATGCTCCGACGAACCCAAAAACGGATTCTCATCCCTGAA
Organism: Paenibacillus sp. JNUCC-31; assembly: GCF_014844075.1. Classification (NCBI taxonomy): domain Bacteria; kingdom Bacillati; phylum Bacillota; class Bacilli; order Caryophanales; family Paenibacillaceae; genus Paenibacillus; species Paenibacillus sp. JNUCC31. The sequence continues at coordinate 3,767,013 of NZ_CP062165.1, read as the reverse complement.
GCAAAAATCAAGATGGCGGAACCGACGGGATTCGAACCCGCGATCTCCTGCGTGACAGGCAGGCATGTTAGGCCAACTACACCACGGTTCCAGATCACTTTCAATGAAGAAAGTATAATTGCGGGGGCAGGATTTGAACCTGCGGCCTTCGGGTTATGAGCCCGACGAGCTACCGGGCTGCTCCACCCCGCGTCGTTATTCAGAAAACTATATGGTGGAGGCTGAGGGGATCGAACCCCCGACCCTCTGCTTGTAAGGCAGATGCTCTCCCAGCTGAGCTAAGCCTCCATACTTATGACCCGTAGGGGATTCGAACCCCTGTTACCTCCGTGAAAGGGAGGTGTCTTAACCCCTTGACCAACGGGCCTTGTTATAAAATTTATCTGGCGGAGAGAGAGGGATTCGAACCCTCGAGACGCTTGTGACGCCTACACGATTTCCAATCGTGCTCCTTCGGCCAGCTCGGACACCTCTCCATATGGCTCCCCGAACAGGGCTCGAACCTGTGACAACTCGATTAACAGTCGAGTGCTCTACCAACTGAGCTATCAGGGAATGGTGGAGCCAAGCGGGATCGAACCGCTGACCTCCTGCTTGCAAGGCAGGCGCTCTCCCAGCTGAGCTATGGCCCCATATACTTTAGTATATCTGGTATTACTATGGGCCCTGGTGGACTCGAACCACCGGCCTCACCCTTATCAGAGGTGCGCTCTAACCAACTGAGCTAAGGGCCCTAATATGTATCCCTTTTTTCCTTACAAGGGGGGCAAAAAAAATACCCCAAAGGGAATTCGCTTGGCGGCGTCCTACTCTCCCAGGACCCTGCGGTCCAAGTACCATCGGCGCTAGAGGGCTTAACGGTCGTGTTCGGGATGGGTACGTGTGGAACCCCTCCGCCATCGCCACCAAACGCTTAGCTTAGCCTTACATTCAGAGTTTATTCTCTGAAAACTAGATCCGAAACGAAACCTGCGATTACAACCTGCAACTTGGATAAGCCCTCGACCGATTAGTACTGGTCAGCTCCATGCATTGCTGCACTTCCACCCCCAGCCTATCTACCTCGTCGTCTTCAAGGGGTCTTACATACTGGGAAATCTCATCTTGAGGGGGGCTTCACGCTTAGATGCTTTCAGCGCTTATCCCTTCCGTACATAGCTACCCAGCGGTGCTCCTGGCGGAACAACTGGTACACCAGCGGTACGTCCATCCCGGTCCTCTCGTACTAAGGACAGCTCCTCTCAAATTTCCTACGCCCACGACAGATAGGGACCGAACTGTCTCACGACGTTCTGAACCCAGCTCGCGTACCGCTTTAATGGGCGAACAGCCCAACCCTTGGGACCTACTTCAGCCCCAGGATGCGATGAGCCGACATCGAGGTGCCAAACCTCCCCGTCGATGTGGACTCTTGGGGGAGATAAGCCTGTTATCCCCAGGGTAGCTTTTATCCGTTGAGCGATGGCCCTTCCATGCGGTACCACCGGATCACTAAGCCCGACTTTCGTCCCTGCTCGACTTGTAGGTCTCGCAGTCAAGCTCCCTTATGCCTTTGCACTCTTCGAATGATTTCCAACCATTCTGAGGGAACCTTTGGGCGCCTCCGTTACTCTTTAGGAGGCGACCGCCCCAGTCAAACTGCCCACCTGACACTGTCCCCGCACCGGATTTACGGTACCAGGTTAGAACCTAGATACGATCAGGGTGGTATCCCAACGGTGCCTCCACGCAAGCTGGCGCTCACGTTTCAAAGGCTCCCACCTATCCTGTACAGATCGTACCCAAATTCAATATCAAGCTGCAGTAAAGCTCCATGGGGTCTTTCCGTCTTGTCGCGGGTAACCTGCATCTTCACAGGTATTAAAATTTCACCGGATCTCTCGTTGAGACAGCGCCCAAGTCGTTACGCCATTCGTGCGGGTCAGAATTTACCTGACAAGGAATTTCGCTACCTTAGGACCGTTATAGTTACGGCCGCCGTTTACTGGGGCTTCGGTTCACAGCTTCGGATTGCTCCTAACCGCTCCCCTTAACCTTCCAGCACCGGGCAGGCGTCAGCCCGTATACTTCGCCTTACGGCTTCGCACAGACCTGTGTTTTTGCTAAACAGTCGCTTGGGCCTTTTCACTGCGGCCCCCTCGTGCTATTCACACTACCGGGGCACCCCTTCTCCCGAAGTTACGGGGTCATTTTGCCGAGTTCCTTAACGAGAGTTCTTCCGCGCGCCTTAGAATTCTCTTCTCGCCTACCTGTGTCGGTTTGCGGTACGGGCACCATCACCTGGCTAGAGGCTTTTCTTGGCAGTGTGAGATCATGACCTTCGCTACTATAATTTTCGCTCCCCATCACAGTCCAGCCTTACGATGTGCGGATTTGCCTACACATCAGCCTCACTGCTTAGACGGACATCCATCAGTCCGCGTCACTACCCTGCTGCGTCCCCCCATTGCTCATAACGGCTTACGGTGGTACAGGAATTTCGACCTGTTGTCCTTCGACTACGCCTTTCGGCCTCGCCTTAGGTCCCGACTTACCCTGAGCGGACGAGCCTTCCTCAGGAACCCTTAGGCTTTCGGCGGATCAGATTCTCACTGATCTTTTCGTTACTCATACCGGCATTCTCACTTGTATAATGTCCAGCGCTCCTTACGGTACACCTTCAACCCTTATACAACGCTCCCCTACCCCTGATGCAAGCATCAAGCCATAGCTTCGGTGGTGTGTTTAGCCCCGTTACATTTTCGGCGCAGAGTCACTCGACCAGTGAGCTATTACGCACTCTTTCAATGGTGGCTGCTTCTAAGCCAACATCCTGGTTGTCTGTGCAACTCCACATCCTTTCCCACTTAACACACACTTGGGGACCTTAGCTGATGGTCTGGGCTGTTTCCTTTTGACAATGGATCTTAGCACTCACTGTCTGACTCCGGAAGTAAGTCTATGGCATTCGGAGTTTGACTGAGCTTGGTAAACCCTTGCGGGCCCCGCACCCAATCAGTGCTCTACCTCCACGACTCTGTTTTCCGAGGCTAGCCCTAAAGCTATTTCGGGGAGAACCAGCTATCTCCGAGTTCGATTGGAATTTCTCCGCTACCCCACCTCATCCCCGCACTTTTCAACGTGCGTGGGTTCGGGCCTCCAGTGCGTGTTACCGCACCTTCACCCTGGACAGGGGTAGATCACCCGGTTTCGGGTCTACGTCCACGTACTCATTCGCCCTATTCAGACTCGCTTTCGCTGCGGCTCCGGCTCTTCACCTTAACCTTGCACGGGAACGTAACTCGCCGGTTCATTCTACAAAAGGCACGCCATCACCCCTAAAACGGGCTCTGACTTTTTTGTAAGCACACGGTTTCAGGTTCTATTTCACTCCCCTTCCGGGGTGCTTTTCACCTTTCCCTCACGGTACTGCTTCACTATCGGTCGCTAGGAAGTATTTAGCCTTGGCAGATGGTCCTGCCGGATTCATACGGGGTTTCACGTGCCCCGCACTACTCGGGATCCGTCTCGGAGAGAGCAGACTTTCAACTACAGGGCTTTTACCTTCTTTGGCGGGCCTTTCCAGACCTCTTCGTTTAACCGGCTCCTTTGTAACTCCATGTGAGACGTCCCACAACCCCAGAGAGCAAGCTCTCTGGTTTGGGCTTCTCCGCGTTCGCTCGCCGCTACTGACGGAATCACTATTGTTTTCTCTTCCTCAGGGTACTTAGATGTTTCAGTTCCCCTGGTATGCCTCTACACAACCTATGTATTCAGTTGTGAGTAACTGGACATTACCCCAGCTGGGTTTCCCCATTCGGACACCCCCGGATCAAAGCTTGCTTACAGCTCCCCGAGGCAGTTTCGTTGTTCGCCACGTCCTTCATCGGCTCCTAGCGCCTAGGCATCCTCCGTGTGCTCTTAGTAGCTTAACCATATTTGCTCCGGTTTCGACTGCTCGCTTCCCTTGTTTTGCTTACGCAAAGCCAAAAGTCGCTCCCATCCGATACCATCGCAATGCAGTTTTCACTATTTATTGAAACTTGTTTACACAAGTTCAGCTAAAAAGGAATGTTCTAATTCGCATTTTTCGTTTCGATATCTAGTTTTCAAAGAACAAGCTCCATGCAAAAGCAAGCTGTTTGAGAGTTTGAGCTCTCAAAACTGAGCAACGAGTGAGTGAAAAGCTTTACGAAGTAAAGCTCGCTTCGGAAGCATGCTTCCTGAAGACTTGTATTTGAATGTTTCCGTTACAGGAAACGATTCTCCATAGAAAGGAGGTGATCCAGCCGCACCTTCCGATACGGCTACCTTGTTACGACTTCACCCCAATCATCTATCCCACCTTCGGCGGCTGGCTCCTTGCGGTTACCCCACCGACTTCGGGTGTTATAAACTCTCGTGGTGTGACGGGCGGTGTGTACAAGACCCGGGAACGTATTCACCGCGGCATGCTGATCCGCGATTACTAGCAATTCCGACTTCATGCAGGCGAGTTGCAGCCTGCAATCCGAACTGAGACCGGCTTTTTAGGATTCGTTCCACCTCGCGGCTTCACAGCCCGTTGTACCGGCCATTGTAGTACGTGTGTAGCCCAGGTCATAAGGGGCATGATGATTTGACGTCATCCCCACCTTCCTCCGGTTTGTCACCGGCAGTCACCTTAGAGTGCCCACCCGAAGTGCTGGCAACTAAGATCAAGGGTTGCGCTCGTTGCGGGACTTAACCCAACATCTCACGACACGAGCTGACGACAACCATGCACCACCTGTCTCCTCTGTCCCGAAGGAAAGGTACATCTCTGTACCGGTCAGAGGGATGTCAAGACCTGGTAAGGTTCTTCGCGTTGCTTCGAATTAAACCACATACTCCACTGCTTGTGCGGGTCCCCGTCAATTCCTTTGAGTTTCAGTCTTGCGACCGTACTCCCCAGGCGGAGTGCTTAATGTGTTAACTTCGGCACCAAGGGTATCGAAACCCCTAACACCTAGCACTCATCGTTTACGGCGTGGACTACCAGGGTATCTAATCCTGTTTGCTCCCCACGCTTTCGCGCCTCAGCGTCAGTTACAGCCCAGAGAGTCGCCTTCGCCACTGGTGTTCCTCCACATATCTACGCATTTCACCGCTACACGTGGAATTCCACTCTCCTCTTCTGCACTCAAGTCACCCAGTTTCCAGTGCGATCCGGGGTTGAGCCCCGGGATTAAACACCAGACTTAAATGACCGCCTGCGCGCGCTTTACGCCCAATAATTCCGGACAACGCTTGCCCCCTACGTATTACCGCGGCTGCTGGCACGTAGTTAGCCGGGGCTTTCTTCTCAGGTACCGTCACCTTGAGAGCAGTTACTCTCCCAAGCGTTCTTCCCTGGCAACAGAGCTTTACGATCCGAAAACCTTCATCACTCACGCGGCATTGCTCCGTCAGGCTTTCGCCCATTGCGGAAGATTCCCTACTGCTGCCTCCCGTAGGAGTCTGGGCCGTGTCTCAGTCCCAGTGTGGCCGATCACCCTCTCAGGTCGGCTACGCATCGTCGCCTTGGTGAGCCGTTACCCCACCAACTAGCTAATGCGCCGCAGGCCCATCCCCAAGTGACAGATTGCTCCGTCTTTCCAGTTTCCTTCAGGCGAAGAAAACAACTATTCGGTATTAGCTACCGTTTCCGGTAGTTGTCCCAAACTTGAGGGCAGGTTGCCTACGTGTTACTCACCCGTCCGCCGCTAACCATCTGAGAAGCAAGCTTCTCAGATGGTCCGCTCGACTTGCATGTATTAGGCATGCCGCCAGCGTTCGTCCTGAGCCAGGATCAAACTCTCCAATAAAGTATTGAAAAGAGCGATAAGCTCATTTTGAATCTGACGAGATTAAAAATCTCATTTGTGCTTCAAAACCATACCGTCCGAAAACGTGTACCGATTTCTCAGCGTCGATCTTGCAAGCAAGATCGTTACTCACTCGTTGTTCAGTTTTCAAAGATCAAACTTGTTTCGCTGTCGTTCATTGTTCACCACAGCAACTTTTATATCTTATCACATCCGAACCAACTTTGCAAGCTCTTTTTTTTAAGTTTCTTTCGAAGCTTATTTGATTTGCTTGCCGCACCGAATTTCTTGTGTTTTCTTGGCCGGAATTAGAATATACCATGTACAAGTTTCGATTGCAAGCCTTATTTTCAATAAAGTTTAAATCCATATTCTTATCTATTAATTCCGAATCCCTTTCTTCTATAATACAGTGCCTACAGATTAGTTGCTGATATTGTATAGGCCGCGAAGATAGACGGAGTGTTACTTCGTATTTCGTTATGGAGTATATATAAACAAATTAGGAGTTATAGTTCCGTCCAACACTCGAGTAACTACAACCAATAACCATAACCAGGGAAGTCACACCTACCTCCAATAAATTGATTGAATGGTACGGACGAGACAGACCCTGGCTCTTATATAACCTTAGCGTCTATATAATCCAATCTTTTGATGACTATAAAATTCGTTTGCCCAGTAATGAAGCAATTAACTCCACACCAAGGCGGGCCGTGTGCCTGTTCTGATCGAACAACGGGTTAACCTCCACCAAATCCATAGACGTGATGCGGTTTGTGGAAGCGAGTAGTTCTAGTGCAAAATGGGCCTCACGGTAATTCAATCCCCCTGGTACCGGTGTCCCTACACCTGGAGCCTCACGCGGGTCAAGACAATCCATATCAAAGCTAATATGAATGCCATCCGTCCCTTCACCCACCACAGCCAACGCTTGTTCAACAACTTGTTGTATACCTATCCGATCAATATCGTGCATCGTAAAGCTTTTGATACCAAGCTTTCTAATCCGTTCTTTCTCATATGCATCCAGATCACGCAAGCCAATATAGACCAGATTGGAAGGATCAACAAACGGCCCCGCATACGGAATATGAGACAAATTAAATGCAGAATGCCCCAAAGCGGCAGCCACACTCATCCCATGCATATTTCCAGACAGACTACGTTCTTCCGTATTCAAATCTGCATGGGCATCAAACCAGATTACACCCAGATTGGAATAATGCGCAGACAACCCGGCAAGAGAACCTATGGCTACACTGTGATCCCCACCCAGAACAAGCGGAAAAGCTCCTCCTGCTATCGCATCAGATACTTCATTGCACACTCTCTCGCTCACCTGGGTAACCTCGGAGACATATTTTACACGATTGCGTTCAATTGGAACAACAGACTCTGAGGGACAATCGACACGTATCTCTTTTGATACATTCAACCCAAGGCTAGCAATTTCTCGTTTCAGCCCGGCTGTAATTAGTTCATCCGGACCTAACTCGGCCCCACCTCGTGCCCCGCCTAATCCAAAAGGAACCTTAATGATGGCAACATCATGATGACGCAAAAGCGATTGACTTGTTTCATTAAAAGCATTCAGCAATCCGGCAGATTCCATATCATTGATTCCCATGTAGGCCAGCTCCTTCGTTGCTTATATGAAGTATTCAAAGAATGAAAAGTATTCAGTCACCCAACACCTGAGTAATTCGTTCCAACGCCCAATCGATCTCAGTCTCCGTAATGGTCAGCGGCGGAGCAAAACGAATCGTTGTATCATGGGTTTCCTTACAGAGCAGACCGACAGACATTAATTTCTCACAATATGAACGTGCCGGCACATGCAGATCCACACCGATAAACAATCCTCTACCACGAATTTCACGTACAGCCGAACTTTGAAGTCCCTGAAGCTTTTTCATAAAATAATTCCCCAGGCGCTCCGAGCGCTCCGCAAGCTTTTCATTCTCCAGAACTTCCAATGCTGCGACAGCCACGGCACAAGCCAGTGGGTTACCCCCAAATGTGGAGCCATGAGAGCCAGGTTCAAACAAATCCAGTATTTCTGCATTAGCAGCAATAGCCGAGATGGGCATCACTCCCCCACCCAGCGCTTTACCCATAATCCAGATATCCGGCTCAATCCCCTCCCAATCAGAGGCAAACCGGCGTCCTGTTCGTCCGAATCCAGTCTGAATTTCATCCGCCACAGTCAGCACCCGATGCTGTTTGCACAGCGTAAAGGCTTCGGCAAGATAACCTTCAGGCGGAATGACAATACCAGCCTCGCCCTGAATGGGTTCCACAAGAAAAGCGGCCGTGTTCGGTGTGATGGCCAGCCTCAGCGCTTCATTGTCGCCATAAGGAATGATTTTGAATCCGGGGGTAAACGGTCCGAAGTCTTTTTTATACTCTGCTGAAGATGAGAAAGAGGTAACCGTCAGAGTTCTTCCATGAAAATTACCAGAGCATACGATGATTTCAGCCTGATTCTCAGGAACACCTTTGCAACGATAAGCCCACCTCCGCACTGCTTTCACGGCTGTTTCAACAGCTTCAGCTCCCGTGTTCATGGCAAGAATCTTGGATTTTCCGGTAAAGTGCGAGAGCTTCTGATAGAAATGGGAGGCAGCACTGCTGTGAAATGCCCGTGATGTTAATGTTACCCGATCCGCCTGATCCTTCAGCGCCTGGATGATTGCCGGATGTCTGTGCCCATGATTCAATGCCGAGTATGCACTCAACATATCCATGTAACGGCGACCTTCCGGGTCCTCAACCCATACTCCCTCAGCCTGCTCTATGACGATAGGGAGTGGATGATAATTAGGTGCAGCATAACGTTCCGACCAATCCATTAACATTTTCGAATCCGACATATACCCCCATCTCCTCCTTTGATTATATTGTATACAAAATACAATATTAATGTATGCTTCGCCACGACCATTTACGACTCCTGCTCGCTTTTTCCGCAATTACCTAATCTTTCTTCTCTCTCGCATATAATTTGTATTAACGGGATGTGGAGAGCTTGCGTTCCAGCCAGGTAAGCAGGTTAGCCAGTGTACATGTGATTATAAAATATATCGCAGCTGCAACAAGGAGTGGGGCAATCGGCTGGAAGGTAACACCCTGAACGGCTCTGGCCGTGTAAATAATTTCGGCAATCCCGATCATGGAAACAAGCGAAGAGTCTTTAATAATAATAATAATGAATTCATTACCTATAGCTGGGAGCATATTCCGAAACGCCTGTGGCAGTATAATGTAGCGAAGTGTCATGCCATGACTGCTGTGCAACCGGTTTTTCCAGAATAAGTGCATCTACCCGTCCAGTCTGCAATTCAAGAATCAATTCGGGGATTTTGGCAAGAGAAGTAAGTTTGGCTCCTTGAATGTCCTGAGCAATCCCTTCCTGAATGGAGCTTTTCTGTACACCTACCTGTTTGCCCGACAAATTATCCAGTGAGGCCAATAGTGTCTTTGCCATCAATGCTTTTGTGAAATTCATAAGGTGTGTAGTCTGCACTGGTGCCAAGCACGATCACTTTCTTCTCTGCGGCGCCATTTTCCGCAGATGGATAAGATTCCAATCCGGTACCCGTCGTTTGTTCCTGTCCGCAAGCAGACATAACCATCACCATTAACAACAGCATCGCTGACAAAAGCACTCTTTTCACACGTCATACTCCTGCTCTATTGTGAAATGATAAAGACGTAAATTTTGTATACAATATACACAATCCAATATATGGGCTTTTATGTAAGTAATACTAACAAACATTCTCTGGTGTGGCAATATATTTAACACATTTACAAGATGATATTCCATAAAAAGTTATTCACTTCACATATATCTAACACCGCTCGGATCATTAAGTTTGCTTGCCCAACTCCCCCCTCGGTGTTAAGATGATAAAAACTTGAAACTCCCGAACGGCGCACCATTAAGGGACTCACGCCCTCATACATCCAATCATCACTATATACAGAAGGGGGGATTCGGTATGGAAGCACCCAAATACCGGTCCTTGAAAGATCACGTTTACGATTACATCGCGCAGAAAATTCAGGACGGGACATTACTTCCCAATCAGAAGATTAATGAAGCGGAGATTTGCAAAAAGTTGGACATTAGTCGTACGCCTACTAGGGAAGCCTTATTCCAACTCGCTTCTGACAATCTTCTGCAATACATCCCACGCAGGGGGTTTATCGTCACTCCTTTTGATGCTGGCAAAAAACTCGAGTTCTCCCAGGCGATCGGAGCGCTCGAAGCACTGGCCGCCACGCTTGCGGCCGATCAACTCAAACCGTCTGAACTCCTGGAGATGGAAACCCTTGTCGCACGGATGGATGAAGATATTACCCAGCTTGATCTGGCTGCTTACAGTAAAAATCAATATCAATTTCATAACCTGTACATCCAGCGCTGCGGCAACGCCACTGTCATCGAGATGTTAAACACCTTGAAAAACAGCTTTATACGACAGTCTTATGTTAGCGACAACAAGCCGAAGCTATCTGGTGTGCTCAATGAAGTAAATGAAGAGCATCGTCAAATCGTTAGCGCTTTTCGGGCAAAGGATAAACTGCAGCTGGAGGCACTGCTGAAGCACCACTGGCGCATCATTGACAACGATATGCTGTAATGGGCTCATCCCCAGTCTTGAGTGAACGTTTCTTTATAACTGACTGAACAGGACTTCAAGCCTGAGAACATGGAAAAAGGCACCTCCACTTTAAGAGCGGGGTGCCTTTTTTAGATGCCCGTTTTGAATCAGCTAACGTTTTCACATCCGTTATTGGAGCGACCTCTCCGCCAACAGATAATCCTATACGTTCTGTTTACGAACGTTATCCATCGGTGTTCTCGCTTCAAAGACAGCATAGCCCAGTCTTTTGCGGTATCTCAGAAGCAAACGATCATTTGTGCGGCTCATACGCTGTACTTGTTCATTCTCAAACAGAGTTACGTCCATCTCTCGATGAGGATCATGATCTGTCCCCCACATTTCCATAGAGCGTGATTTTTCTTTTATCAATACCGAAGTGAATCCGCTCTGTTTAAGGCGTCTTTTCCATGTGGTCATAGTTGCGAGTGTCTTTATTCCATAAAATTGTTTGAGCCTCCGGCTCATCATTTCCGTCTTCCTCCCAGACAATATCATTTCTCGATCAATGAAGAGACCTCCCGGCTTCAAAACCCTTCTATATTCCGCAAGTGCGCTGCGCCAATGAGTGAAGATCGTAACAGACTCGACAAATATCACATCAAAATAATGATCTGGAAAAGGCAAGGATTTCACATCCGCCTGAATAAAACGAATATCCAGACGTTCTCGCCGGGCACGTCGCACCGCTTTCTCCAGCATCTGTCGGTTAAGATCAACCGCAGTTACCCGATAACCGTTTCGAGCCAGATAACAAGCCGTCCTCCCTGTACCACATCCCACCTCTAACACCTTACTTTGCGCAGGCAAAGACAGCTTATCCAGCAGCTGCATCGTCGCCGTGAACCCTCCCGGATGGGCACTCCCCTCCCCAAGCCGGGCCAGCAAATCATGATAATCCATGACATCCCCTCCCTTTCACTCCCTCCAGTGTATGGAGCAGACTGAAAAACGGCTCCTCCCTATATAAATCCCGGGTACTCGTCCATACCAATTCGTCCTCTCTTTACTATGATATACAAACCGTTGATTTCAAGCGGCAACCGCACCTAATGAGGAGGATTTACATGTACAGAATTAATCCGATATGTGAAGAAACGGTTTCTCCGCACGTTGGACGTTCCGTTTGTCTCGTTATGAACGACGGTAGGCATATGTATGGTACGCTTGGTCAATGTCGTGATGGCAAAATTTATTTGAACGGATGTTTCCAAGGACCACGGCTGTGTTCAGTCAAATCTAAACAGCAGCTTGTAAAAAGCAGCAAGAAAAATGCAGTTGCAACAAAGAAAGTTAAATCTTCGGCCTACGGTCCATATGGTTATGGAGGATACGGTAGGGGTTACGGCTATGGAGCAGGAATCGAACTGGCTCTGGTAGCAACGCTGTTTCTGCTGCCATTCCTGTTTATCTAAACTCTCCAGACAGAACAAAGAACCTTCTCGCTTCATGCGAGAAGGTTCTTTGTATTCTTTAGCACAGCCTAAGGTTTCTTCTTCAGCCACTGTTGCAGTTTGTATAGAAACACCTTCACCGGCGGAGCTTCCTGGATGCCCTGTTACAATCTACTATCATTGGATTCCACATATTCTAATCCAGCAGCGGAGTGGTGTAAGCGTCAACAAATTTACTGAAATATAAATTGCTTATATCCCTATTCATCATTGGACACTTGAAAAAAATCGTAAAAAAAGGCATTCGCCAAAAACGAATGCCGGAACTTCATATTTAATACCCTTACCTTTATGCAAGATGTCAGGTTCAACTTAAAAAAAAACACCTCGTTAGAGGCGGGTAAGCTATGTTAAATCCGATTTCCTTTAGGCATCGTTTTCAGATTGCTATTCGAATTTTCAAGCAATGGCAGCATCCTGGTCGTGCTAACCATCTCAGAAGCACATATCGGACAAGTAGGCACGCTATCAAACGCAAAATTGTCCCGCATCCATCCTTTGCACGTATCACTCGTACATTCCCAGATTGCCGCATCCGCTTGTGGAATCTCTTCCAACGGTTTTTTGCGATTATACATGACTTCTACCCCCTTTGTTATGGAAAAACATCTAAACCGACGTTATTTCACAGAAGCCACTACTTAGCAGAAGTTTTGTCCTGCCTGGACTTCTGTCTCGACAACTATTGGGCCGACTTACATTTATAACTGCTCAAAAAAAAGAAGCTGCCTTTACCATTATAACATGTTAAAGGCAGCTATGCTTTAATTACAGTTTTACAACTTCTTCTGCTTGAGGACCACGGTTTCCTTGTACAATTTTAAATTGCACGCGTTGACCTTCGTCCAGCGTTTTGAAGCCTTCGCCTGTAATAGCGCTGAAGTGTACGAATACATCTTCTCCGCCTTCAACTTCGATGAAACCGAAGCCTTTATCAGCGTTGAACCATTTTACTGTTCCGTTTTGCATGTGAATTACACCTCCAAATAAAGATTAACATGTTCCTTTGTTCTTTGCAGCAAGCAAATAAAAATTCACACATTGAAAAAGGTACCAGTCATAACCTATAAGTGATCGCCCTTTACAATATGTGAATTAGGTTTTCCACTCTCTACAACTTGTTTTTATTATAACTCCGTTTCCACCAAAAAGCAAATCTTTGTATTTTCTTTTCAAACAGCTTTGGAAATACATGTTATTGGCACGCACTGGAACAAGGTTTGTTGCTTGCCCTGCCGCTCATTGCGGTCTTATGAAAGGATATGCAGATCCGAACCAACTTATACATTTTCTATAAAATTTTTTGACATGCATATCCAATACCAACATGAAAGCTCAATTTACTTGATACAAACTAAGTCCACGCCCACATGAAGGCATCCCGATCCCAAGCAATTTGCCCACGGTGCAACTTGCGAAAGGCTTTCTTCACTTCTTTTGATAAAGAAGCATTTCCATTCTCATTCACAAATACAAATTCTTCTCCAAAATGGGACTTTACATATTCAATTGCAGCTTCCTGATGAAGCGTACCGGTGAATTTGATCTCCTGTACCATCCATTCAGCCACTGCCTGTGCTGTCTTTTCCACAATATCACCTATTCATCTATCCTTTGTACGGATGGGACGGGCTTCCGATTATGAACAAGCCTGTCATGCCGCCAGACTGAAGTATACCACGATCCCATGGCTGGCGGTAAACAGAGTTATGCAGCAATCAATTCAGACCCTTTTAATGCACCACAGAACCCCCCGGTGTACTACTCTCTGAAGAAGATGACTTCGTTCGAACGCTAAATGTTAACCATACGCAATGAACAACCAACACAGCCAATATGAAGAGATCGTAAGGAAGCGTTCCGGCATCTTGCCGGTCATTGCCAAGGAATTGAATCAAATTATGTATGAAATGGAACAGGATAAGCGGTACGATATTTCCGTTTTTCAACATCAACAGCGCAAGCGCCGCTCCAAGCAGCAATGCATAGATCAGTTGCAACATCGTATCTGCCATACTCTGACCGGATAGTGCATTCATGATATGTGTGATTGAAAACAACACACTTGAAGTGACGACTGCAGCAACCGCACTCTTGCGAAGCAATATTTTGAAAATAAGTCCACGGTAGATCGTTTCCTCTACAAAGGCGACAAGCAAAGTGAAGCAGATAAAAAAAGTCACCTTGGAAGGGGTTAATTCTGTAAATCCTTTTAGCACGAGAGTACCCAGTACAAGGAGTAGCGGAATATAATACTTTGCATGACTTGCCGAGATGGCTCTTAAGGAGCGGAATCCGGTATCTCCCCACTTACGGCGCATCGTTAGATAGATGATGAGTACAAGAGCAATTGGAGTAAACGACATAAGCACAGGTGATGTGTAATCCAGTTGCTTCACGGTTGCAACGGCTCCGGCCGCAAATACTGCCAACAAGAGAAGCAGTTCAATTATGACTACCGCTAGCACGGGTCTCCCCGAGGAGAAGGATTGGTTTTGCCTGGAGTGCGGGGTTTTCATCGAGTGTACCAGCCTCATTTCATTTTTAGTCGTTGTCACATGAACTTGATATGACAATTTAGTTGTATCATATTTACGAATATTCAGATATCCTTTTTTGGATAAAATGATAAAAGTAACAAAAAAGAGAATTCCTCTTACAGCTTTTACCTTACAATCAGGTATGGCTCAACTGCTTATCTGTCCATTATAGTAGTAATGAAACGAATCGCTGCAGGGATACTCCTCATCTGCAACGTCTTATATATGAAGAGTTAAGATCAAACTGTGCAATGAAAATGAAATCAGGGGGATACTATGAAAGCATTATTTCTGCGCTGGGGACATTTGCTGGCCATTTTATGTATACCGCTTCAAGGCTCCATTTATGTATTGTTGGGCAGTAACACCGGAAGCGATGTCTTCTACAATTATGCATGGATTGATACACAGATTCCTTTTATCAAAGAATTTATTTATCCTTACGTCAGCTGGATGCCGATTCTGTATCTTGGATTTCTTTATTTGGGTCTGACGAACAAATCGCTATTCTGGCGTATGCTAATTACCTATAACGTAGGTGTGATCGCGGCCAACGTCGTTTTTGCGGTCTTCCCTACTTACGTGCCGCGTCCGGAAGAGATTGGAACGGGTCTAAGCAGTACGCTTGTACAGTTCATCTATACCAATGATGCTCCATTTAACTGTTTTCCGAGTATACACTGTCTCACAAGTTATCTTCTCTTCATTATCATCAATCGCCACTTGAACTTCAAACCGCTGGCCCGGATTTCCTGGTCGATATGGCTGTGGTTGATCATTGCTTCAACGGTATTTGTGAAGCAGCATTCGCTGCTGGATGTAGCAGGCGGAATTCTGTTCGCTGAAGCTGCCTACTGGGCTGTGCATGTTTTTGCGGTTCGCACAGGTTTGGCAAGCAAAAAAGCAAAGCAGCCAATCACGGCTACAAATACAAGCAGCAATGCTTAATGTGATTTATATTACAAAGGCAGGAGTTATTCGACTGTCCTGAGACCAAAAAGAGGGCCGAGGCCCTCTTTTTTTTGAGTGATTTAAGTTGATGTTTAAATGTAAGAACTTTTCAAGGAGACCACGACGAACCTGCTTTCACACGATGGGTGGACGTTCATGAAGCAAATCAGATGGGGGTCTCCCCATTAAGCGCTTGAATATCCGGTAAAAGTAAGACAGATCACGGTAACCGAGAAATTCCGCAATTTCCTGGATGGAGAGCTGTGACTCAGTAAGCAAATATACCGCTCTTTTCATCCGTTGATCATGAACATATTGGCTGATCGTCTGATTCGTCATGCTTTTAAATAATGCAGCAGCGTAATTAGGTGTTTTACCGATCTCGTCCCCAAGCTCTTCTTTCGTAACTCGCTCCCGGTAATGCCGCTCAATGTATCGCTTCATCCGTTCGGCATGCACATGTCTCTCTGGTGGAATAACCCCCCGGTCCAGTTCCCTGTTTATATAAATAAGCACTTCCATCAATAAGGCTTGGCTCATCATGACATAATAAGACGGACGTTCCTGCCATTGCTGTTGGATGGCTTTCATGCGTTCATGAATCAGTTCATAACATGCGGGCTTATGTCGCAAGACCTCCTTGCGTTCCAGCGCGGGCAAACCTTGTGCATGATCCCCCTGTAATTGAACAACAATTTGAGTATGGGTTACAGTGGGAATACTCTTGCCGTAATACGGAATGCCAGCAGGGATGAGCAGCAGCTCGCCCTTCTCCATGATCTGCTTCTCTCCGTTCACCCAATATACACATTTTCCATAAGTAACCAAGCTCAGCCGCCATGTTGCCTGTGACTGTACTGCTTTTTCGTACCAACCGACACCGTTAATGTGCCGCACTTCTAATGGAGTGACCATAATACACCTCATTATTGGACTATACTCTAACCATTGTACTATAGTTCATACCCTGATTCGACAGAAAACGCTACAATACACATATAAGCAAACATATGAGGAGGAAAATAGCATGTTGAAAACAAAAATTATTTGTACTATGGGACCTGCTTGTGACTCAATCGACTTGTTGAAAGTAATGATTCAGGAAGGGATGACGGTTGCCCGTCTGAACATGGCTCACGGTGAGCTGGAAGATCACGTGGCACGGATTAACAATATCCGCAAAGCGGCTTCCGAATTGAACACATACGTACCGATCATGATGGATATCAAGGGACCGGAAGTTCGTATCGGTAAACTGAAAGAAGCGTCCTGCCATCTGCAAGCGGGTAAAGAGCTGATTCTGACTACTGAAGAAATTCTCGGTGACGCTGAGCGTATCTCGGTAAACTATCCGGAATTAAACCTCGTTGTGAAACCTGGAGATCGCATCCTCATCGATGATGGCCTGGTGGATCTGACTGTACTGTCTGTTAAAGGATCAGATATTCACTGTAAAATCATCAGCGGCGGCATTCTGAAACCACGTAAAGGGGTTAACTTGCCAGGAATTAAGACGACATTGCCTGGTGTAACGGAACGTGACGTGATGCACATCGGATTCGGCATCGAAAACGATGTCGAAATTATCGCTGCTTCCTTTGTTCGTAAAGGCGACGATATTCGTGAAATTCGTAGTATCCTGAAAGAACGCGGCGTAGAACATGTACAAATCATCTCCAAAATCGAAAACCAGGAAGGCATGACCAACCTGGACGATATCATTGAAGCATCTGACGGGATCATGGTAGCTCGTGGAGACCTCGGGGTTGAAGTACCGATTGAAGACGTACCGATGATGCAAAAAGAAATGATCGATAAATGTAACCGTGCAGGTAAACCGGTTATCGTTGCAACGCACATGCTGGAATCCATGCAAGTGAATCCGCGTCCAACCCGTTCCGAAGTTAGTGACGTTGCTAACGCTGTTCTTCAAGGTGCAGACGTTGTGATGTTGTCTGGTGAATCGGCAGCAGGTAAATATCCGGTACAATCCGTGCGCACGATGGCTGCTGTTGCTCGCCGTGCTGAAACGATGATTGATTACAAAGAACAATTCGGACAAAAGTCCGCTCAACAAGTAGCTGACATCACCGAAGTTATCAGTCAAGGAGCAGTTAGTTCTTCCCTCGTCCTGAATGCCAAAGCGATAATCACTTCTACCGAGAGTGGATTTACGGCGCGTATGATCTCCAAGTATCGTCCGAAAGCACCGATCATCGCGGTTACACAGCATGAAGAAGTACTTGCGAAAATCTGCCTGCTTTCCGGTGTCATTCCAGTCATGGGCGACAAGGTAACAACGACCGATGAAATGTTCGAATCTGCTACACGCAATGCCATCAAAACCGGTTATATCGAAAAAGGGGACATCATCGTCTTGTCCGCTGGCGTACCGATTGGTCAATCCGGTAACACCAACTTGATCAAAGTTCAACAAGTATAAATTCAACTTATGGAAGTTCGGTTATATAGTTGAACATACAAAAATCCACCGAGAGCAGAAATACGTCTCGGTGGATTTTTTACGTATTACATATTCCGTGAATAGTTCACCAGATCCTGTGCCATCATATTGATCTCATCCATCGAGGCGTTTACCTGCTGTGTTAGGGCAGCCTGACTCTGCGTCAGTGTAGACATGTTTCCAATATGATCCAGAATCTGATCAATGAACGTCTTCATAGCCTGCATGCTATCTTCGATATTGACGGTAGCCTGCGAGCTATGGTCAGCCAACTTCCGCACCTCTCCGGCAACAACACCAAAACCAAGGCCAAGTTCGCCTGCTCTGGCTGCTTCGATCGCTGCATTTAGACCAAGCAGATTGGTTTGGCTGGCAATTTCCCGAATAAACGCTGTAATATTTTTGGTATCATCCGCACTGCTCTTCACCTGGATGGCTGCATCCGCCGATAACTCTTGCGCAGTAACCAGTTCCTGGGCCTGATCCGTAATCGAGTTGATTCCACGCACCATCTCACCGATGGATTCGGATAAAAGTTTCGTTTTTTGATTCATCGCTTCAACGATCTGTTCCTTATTCTTCTCATGTGTCACATCACGAATGGTTCCCGCTACTCGGAGTGGTACTCCGTTACTATCCCGAACTGTCTCACCGCCTGCATGATACCAGCGATACTCCCCATTTTTACGCTGAAGACGGTAATCCAGATCATACGGTGTTCGTCCACTGTAATCATTCATGTGTTTGGCAAATTCATTGATGGTCCGGTCATGGTCCTCCGGGTGAAGACGGCTGCTCCAACTGCTAAATACATTTGGAAAGTCCTTCTCATCTGTAAACCCAAGTTCCCGGCGGAACTGCGGAGACCACCAGAATTCATTATTCGGATTAACCACATCTCCGGCAACAACGGTCATATCCCACGGTGCTTCCACCAATGCACGATTTACCAGATCATAACGGGTAACGAGTGCTTCCAGTTCATCGGATTTGCTCTTCTCGTCATGGATATCAAACATGATTCCCAAGAGTTTAATCGGAACCCCATTATCATTTCTGATAACTTGTCCAAGACAACGAAACCAGCGTACTTCCCCACTTTTCGTTATCATTCGACTTGTTACGTTGTATGCGGCCTTTTCAGATTCATTAACGTTTTTCGTAATCTCCTGCACCAGCTGTGTTCTGTCGTCAGGATAGATTGATTTGGCCCAGCTAGCAAAAACATCGGGGTAATCCTTCGTATTACTGAAGCCTAACATCTGGCGAAATTCTTTGGAAAAAGCAATGATATTATTGCCATCCAGAGGATCTCCTGCAACAATTTCGGATTCCCATAGTCCGAAGTTCAATGCCTGATTCAGCATATTGAGGCGCATTTCAGCTGCTTCATTTTGCTGCTTCAGAATATGTACGGCTTTATTAATGTTATGTGCAATTTCACCAGCTTCCTGCAAATCATCGGTCGATTCCAGCAGAGTGGTATATATCCCTTGCTCTGCGTCTTCAACCAGTTTACGACTGTATTCCAATAATTGTTGAAGCGAGCCTGCAGGGGCTGGCTTCATCTTTGGGGTGCTTTTACGAAACATCTCCATTTCTCCTCTAAAGTCATTTCTATATATTTCGACATAATCAGACATTAATTGTAGAGGACTCTCATTTATTTATGAAACGAACACAAATAAGCGCCGGATCAGCGCTTGTTCATGTGGTTATGATGTTATATTTATTTTCTCTTGATTCAAAAATCAGGACCTTTACCAGCCGAAATTCAGCGTTTTTCCTGTCTCCGCCCAAGTCTTGATACTGCTCAATATCATCCACCAGCTGTTCTGCGCGTTCGCGATAGATGGATGGTTGTCCGTAAATTGATCATTGATCAATGTCAACTTCGTACAGTCCCCCACTGTTTCCAGCTTGAATACTACTCGAGACTGAAGCTCGCTGTGATTGGCATGATAGGAAGGTCCAGGATGTTCAAGGTAACTTAACATAGATAAAGGTTCAAATTCCAGGATATCACCGTATACATGGACCGTCTCTGGACCGTCATTCCCAGGCCCTACATAAGCGAAAGGCTGACCCGGTTGAAAATTGGAACGAAGTTCGCTGCCAAAAAAGCTGCTGCGGGTTCCATCCGGAGAAATCAGGGCATTCCACACATCTTCTCGTCCCGCATTAATATAAAACTCGTATTTTAAATCCATGAACTCACTCCCTTTAGGTGTTGTATTGAAGGTATAGCTGACACTTGTTTGCAACACTATCCTATCGTTATACCCCAAACCCCGTATTGTAAAAACGCGACAACCGGAACATTCAGCAAAATGATATTGTGAGAAATTATTTTTCGTATTATGATTAACAGGACTTTAGATGTATTATTTAACCATTAATGAGTAAATAGTCTTATTTTTAAGGAGGATTTTCATTGATTTATCCCAAAAAATTTGGTATCGCTGCTGCTGCAACGATTGCACTCACATTAAGCAGTTCAAGTGCTTTTGCAGAGTCCAGTACCACGTCATTCAAAGACCTGAGCAAGGCATCCTCATGGGCTCAATCCTTTATTCAAGAAGCACAAGAAAAAGGATTGCTTAGCGGAGATCAGCAGGGTATGTTTTATCCACTTCAGGAAGTGTCACGACAAGAAATTGCAATGGCCATCACTAAATTAATGCAACTACCTGTAGAGGAAATTAGCTCCACAACGTTCTCTGATGTTCCAAATGAAACATGGAGTGCACAAGCTATTGATGCAGTACATAATCATGGATGGATGCTGGGAGACAACAATGGTTACTTCCGTCCAAAGGACTCTGTGACAAGGGAAGAATTAGCAACTATTTTAACCCGTATTACTCAAAATAAAGATATAGATTCTAAAGAAGAAGAGCGCCAGCTAAGTAATCTAAAAGACGAAAAAAACATCTCTACATGGGCTAAACAATCAGTTAAGTCTGTTGTATTTTCCGGCTTAATGACTGGTAGTAATGGTAACTTCTATCCTAAACAGTATGTGCTTCGTCAAGAATTAGCAGCTATTTTAATTCGACTGGATTCACAAAACAGTGTGAGTAATCTTCAGTTCATACAGAAAATTAATGATGAAAATGTGATTATTGGAGATAAGACCTATCAAGTAGCAGATAATTTGAAGGCATTATTCACATCCAAGAATGAACCTGTTCTACAAAACGCAGGCATTCAATTTAAAGCTAAAAATGGCGTTATTACACAAGTACTTGAATTGAAGCTTGTAACTCCAGGTAAGGCTGCAGTCTCAGGAAAACCTGAATTTTCAGGAAACCTTGTACTCGACGGGGGTAAAATCTCTGTTGAAAAAGACCTGACTGTTGCTGCAGATTATATAACAATTAAGAATATCTCTATAAAAGGGAACTTGGAAATATCATCTGAAGTGAATAACGATTTTTACGCGGAACAAGTATCTGTATTAGGGACTACATATGTAAATGGTGGAGACGATAACACCGTTGTCTTTGACCAATCGAATCTTCAAAATATGAGAATTGCGAAAGAAGACGTCCGTGTTGAGTCTATAAACAAGACAGTAGTTAAAGAAGTACAGATCGAATCCAAGCTCTCAGGGTTATGGGGAGATAACTCCATAACCTATGAAACTGTGAGTATAGGTCCAGGAGTACAGAACGCTTCTTTATATGCACATATTCGTAATCTTGAAGTTAACGCCGGTGATAAAGAAATAACAATATCCGGGACAGGTCATATTGATTCTATGACCATCCAGGGTTCCGGAGCGATCAACGTTCAAAACGCCAAAGTGATTGGTACGGTCAACGTTAACGAACGTTCAGCAAAAGTATCTCTTCCAGCGAATGTAATTGTCCAAAAAATTGTACTTCCAGAAGGTGTCTCACCAGAACAAGTGATTCTGAATTACGATAAAGTTAAATCACAAATTGCAACAATTAACGGGACACCGAATCCAAGCTATACACCACCGGTCACCGGGGGAGGAGGTTCCTCTAATAGTGGAGGAAATGGAGGCAGTTCAGGGGGGACAAGTCCGTCTAACCCTGGAACACATCCAACAACGCCTACAAACCCAATACCTTCAACAGGATATCCTTTTATTGAAGGAACTAGTTATCAGAACCGAATGGAAACATCCGCTGATGGCCTAGTCACCGTAAACCAAACGGGGACGATCTATTATATGGCCGTTCGGTTAGATGATAATGTACGCCCTACTGCAGAGCAAATAAAGAATGGAACACTTACTGAAGATGTACCATTTGCAACCGGCGTTGTACAAGCAACAGCTAATCAATTAACAACCTTTAAAATTGAAGGCTTAGAGCAATCAAAAGCATATGGTATTTGGGCCGTTTTCAAAAATAGCGATACAGGTGAAGAAACTAAACCTAGCTATATCATGTCGGTAAGCAATTACTTGCCTAATAGTGAGGATATCTTGCCATTTAAAAAGAAAAACCTTGAACAAATTAGGATTCAGTTCACTGGTGTGCTTACACCACCCATTACTAGTGTGACCGATCCATCTGCTATTGTAGAAGGCGGGCATCTCAGAAACTATGGTTATGGTTTTATTGAAATTAATTCGATAGAGTGGGATTTAACTATTCCGGATATGCCTATCCTTAATTTAAACTTTGATCCAGTCACACTGGGAGATGGAACTTCCTATAGATTAGACTGGACCTATGTAAAAAATGCTCTGTCTATTAAATTCACAAGCTCTAACGGTACACCTACTGCTCATGGGTTTGGTGGGTTTGGGACTTATACGGGTCCGGAAGTCGTGAATCTTATTACCAAACAGCTCGCTATCGAAATAGGAAGCATTGTTGATCCAACCCAGGCTGAAGAGGTTATGCACCTTCTTGAAGCATACCCTTCTCCGTTAAAACAAGAATTAGGCCTGATTGAGTTTAATGCTCAGTATTATCAGAAGGCTCTCGCAGAACAAGCCGGGAAGTACACAACCTACAGCGATGTTAAAGAAATTGTAGAAGCCGTTAATCAACAATATCCTGCACCAAGCACCAATGAAGCCACTGCTATTCGTTCCCTGAATAGTGCGCAAAGTGCTTCCTTAATGGAGTCATATATCAAGCGTTATGCAGCAGCATTAAATATTGATGTAACTGCATTCAATAATTTGAACGCAGCTTCTAGAATTGAGATTGGCCAAATCATTTTAGAATACAGAGAACAATTGCCACAAGGGGAGTTTACTAGCATTGCTCAAATTCGCAGCTATTATGATCTAGCATACGAAGTTGCATCCTCTGCTCCAACTACACTGAATTTTTTAGATACTGACACCAGAGTAGGACTTATTGGAGGAGACGTAGTTTGGACACCTGGTGTAAATGAGGAAAAAGTGAGTTCTTATGAAATTATCTGGGGAAGTCAAGGTAGAGAGATTGCTTCCATTAATCGAGTGGATAAGGATGGATCCAACCGATATACGATTGCTGAAGGAACAGCGATTCCTGAAGGGGCCACCCAACTGTTAGTCCGTGCCTTACTTCAAGATGGTACAGAAACTGCCCCAATTTATATCACATTAAAAGATACATTACCAGCTGCGCCTGAACAACCGTCCATCGATAATGATGACGCAAAAAATATATTAATTGGAGCAGATTCAACTATGGAGTTCTCTGTGGATGGAGGAACAAACTGGCATAAATATGATGAAGAGAATCCTCCCATCTTCCCAGGTCGCGTTTTTGTACAGGTACGCGTTCAGGCTGATCCAGTAAATCAAGTGCCAGCAGGTAAAGCAAAGACTG
The DNA here is from genome assembly GCF_014844075.1 of Paenibacillus sp. JNUCC-31. Taxonomy (NCBI): domain Bacteria; kingdom Bacillati; phylum Bacillota; class Bacilli; order Caryophanales; family Paenibacillaceae; genus Paenibacillus; species Paenibacillus sp. JNUCC31. Next base: position 3,743,317 of record NZ_CP062165.1, on the reverse strand, counting down.
TCTCTTTTGTAGATAATGTTGTGATGTATGCCGGCATAAATGATGTAAGTAATACTTTTGATACAAATTACATTTCATCAGCCATGGAATACTCGTCAGATAATGGAGAGACGTGGACAACATATGATGAAAACAACCCTCCTCAGTTTCCAGGGGATCTGACCATTCTGCTTCGTGAAAAAGGAGGACAATACCTCCCAGCAGCCCCAGCCAAAAGTTTCACTTTTAAATCTAAAGTGAACATTTTTAAAGGAGGGAATACCCTTTCTGCTTCAACGTCAGCTATTGAGTATTCGAAGAATGGTGAAGAATGGATCAAATTCGTTCCACAACAAGTAGTTACATTTCAACCTGGAGATAGCGTAGACGTTCGGGAAGCTGCATATGGTTCATTCCCTGCAGGAGCTGTTGAAACAATCACCTTCGATTAAATATGTAGGAGTAAAGATTTTGTTCCTTTTAAGCCGCTATATTTCTAGCGGCTTTTGTTTTTTTTAAAGGGAGATCCTCATGTCCCATTGCAGTGTAACTGGAAGCATAACCGTATGCCGAGAGTCCTAACGGGCAGGGTAGTTATAATATATGTAAGAAAAGGTTAATAAAACAGATACGCTCTAGTGTTCATTCCGATAATCTTCTTCTATTTATTTGTTTCTAGCAAGTATAGACAACGAAAATATTCCATTTTTTATAGTGCAATGCTAGGAGATCAGATATACTCAAATGGAATGAAATAACAGGAAATAGACACAGGTAGGAAACGAATAGATCGCGCTCGAAAGGAACCGAGATATGAACCAGACAACAGATATTATGGGTATCCCTTTTCCCAACATAACGATGGACCAGACGGTTGCGATCCTTGGTGATGTAGTCCATCAGAGGCAATCCGAACTGTTCCATGTCATCACTGGCAATCCGGAAATCGTCATGTCCTGCCAGAAGGATCAGGCGCTTCGTTCGGTCCTGGATCAGGCAGGGCTTATTACCGCTGACGGCGCAGGCATTGTTATGGTATCCCGCTTGCGGGGTGGACAATTGACCGAACGGGTAACAGGTTGTGATCTCCTTTTTCGCTTGTTGGAGGAAGGAAACCGGAAGCAATGGTCCTTTTATATGCTGGGGGCAGAAGAAAGTGTCAGTAAGCGTACTGTCGAGGTTATTGCACAAAACTATCCGGGAGTCGTTGTTTGTGGCAGACAACATGGATTTTACACAATGGATGAGGAGCATAGAATTGTAGAAGAGATTCACGAAGCGCGACCCGATTTTCTTATCGTGGCCCTTGGTGCGCCAAACGCTGAACACTGGATCAACAAATACCGCCATCAATTCAATGCTCGTATAGCTATCGGAGTCGGGGGAAGCCTGGATATTCTGGCCGGCAAAACCAAACGAGCACCTGCGATATGGCAGAAGCTTAACTTGGAATGGCTCTACCGACTGCTCAGCCAACCTTCCAGATGGCGCAGACAACTCATTTTACCACGTTTCGCTGTTCGGGCGCTGCTGTTCAGGGAGCAAGGTAATTAACAAAGGGGACTGGTTATGGAATGATCAGAGAAGAAACCAAGACCAAACTCAGGCCAAACAAAATACATATTATCGGCTCAGTCGGCAGCGGCAAGTCTACACTGGCCCGCCATTTATCCGCGAGGCTAGATCTTCCTTATTATGAGCTCGACAACATGGTATGGCACCGTGTACCTCAAGGACAGGATGTTCGTAATAGCCCGGAGATGCGGGACACCCTTCTGCAAAAAGCTGTGCAATCCAATCAGTGGATTATTGAAGGAGTACACTATCAATGGGTGGCAAGAAGTTTCGAACAGGCCGATCTTATCGTCTATTTGAATACACCCGTGTGGAAAAGAAATGTGCGCATTCTCAAACGTTTTACCGTACAGAAGCTCGGGCTGGAGCAAGGGAATTACAGACAGACTTTCAGCATGCTTGGGCGAATGTACAAATGGAGCTATCAGCATGATCGCAAGGAAAAAGCGCTGATCATGACGTTTTTGCGGCCTCACCAACATAAATTGTGTATGGTTCGCGACGAAGCAGAATTGACGAGGTACCTGGAGGAATCGACATCATGAAACGCGCAGATTATAATACGATGCCCCGTATGGGAGTTCTGAATCTGGATGAAGACGACAAAAGATATCGACTGACACGCTACGCACCTTCCGAAGCACTGAGTCCTTTGGTCAAACATTTCTGGATTGTCTCTTGGGACCTCAACGGGACTGATCCCTACCCTCAGCATGTGGTTCCAAATCCATGTGTCAATCTGGTAGTAGAGCGGGGAAACACCTTTTTCTTCGGTCCATCTGGACAGAAATTCTCCTATCTCGTCCAGGGGAAAGGAAGTGTATTTGGGGTGAAGTTTAAGCCCGGGGGATTCTATCCGTTCATTCGCACTCCCGTTACCACATTGTCTGGCAATCCTTTGGATGTCTCCGGTGTGCTTGATGTGGATGCTCCACTACTCGAAGAACGGCTGCTCGGAGACGGAAGTGACTTGGACAAAGTCAGCTATATGGATCAGCTTCTATGCAAACACCTCCCCCCTTATGATGAGCAGGCCATTCTGGTCAGCCAAATTGTGCTGCAGATTGAGCAACAACGGGAAATGCTGCGGGTGGATGACTTGTCTGCCTCTTGGAATCTTCACACCAGAAAGCTCCAGCGCCTGTTCAATCAGTATGTAGGCATCAGCCCCAAAATGGTGATCAAGCTCTACAGGCTGCAAAACGCTGCCGAGATAATGGAACGGGGCATGAACTGTGATCTAGTTAAGCTGTCTCAGGATCTTGGATATCATGATCAGTCACACTTTATCAAAGATTTCAAATCCATTATCGGCAGCACACCTGAAAATTACGTAAAAAAAAGCCTGTCCTGATGTTCAGGGCAGGCGAATAACTTCGATTGCATCGACGAATGGAACAGTTCTCACATTAAGCAAGAATCATCCCGTGACACTCCCCACCTTTCTCCGTTTCGGCAACAACGGCCCCAAAATTAACGCTCCCGCCAAAAAGAGTACACCACTTACTGTAAATACCGTTAACAATGAAAAGTGATGCATCATGTAGCCTGCAATAGACATGGCAATTACCGTCATGCCCATAAACACCGGAGTAACGGCGCCTCCTACACGTCCAATAAATGCACCCTTCGTATTGGTCATAATCATCATCTGAATGCCCACATGAATCCATGGATAGAAGAATCCAGTAATCAGTTGAGTCACCATGGTAATCACGACATTCTCAGACCAGCCCATGACCACCGTCCCAAGCGCGCTGACAAACAGTCCAAGGGCGAGCAAGACCTGTGGCTGAATTTTTTTGGCAGCACTCATGATGAACGCTCCCCCTACCAGCATGGCCACCCCATTAACCATGAGCAACCATTGCAGAAAAGTTTTGTCCTGCCCCAAATTATCTATAGCAACAAATAGCATTAATGGCTGGATCAGTCCCGAAGCTAGACCCGTTACAGCGAAAGTCATAACCAACGTCCGTAATGCGATATTGCCATATACATAACGGAAACCTTCAGCCAGTTCACTGCGAAAAGAAGTCCTCTGACTTGATACGGATTCAACTCCATCCTTGGGTAAACTAGAAAGAACCCACCCGGAGAGCAGGAACATCCCCGCCGTGATAGCCAACGACACCTCAATTCCATAATTCTGATAGATAATGGTACCAATCATCGGTCCAATCACCATAAATACGGCAACCATCGTCTGGAACATGGCCATAACCCCCTGTAGCTCCTCGCCCGGTACATGCTGCTTGAACAGCTTCATCGCCGAGGGCTGAGAAAATTGGGAAAATACAGCCGACACCAGCGTCCCCAGCAACACGGAATACCACGGACCATAGATTAACGTGATCAGCACAACTACCGCTGACAATGAAGACAACACATCACACCAAACCATCGTCCGTTTGGGTCTCCAACGATCCGCAAAGGTTCCTCCGACAATCCCAAATATAAAGATGGGTGCATACTCCACTACTGAAATCAACGATACTGCCTGCGGGTCATTGCTCGTCATATCTGTAACAAACAACAGTATGGCAAAATTCCGTATCCATATTCCCAGCTGCAACAGAATACGCGAAACAACAATCGTCCGCACATAACGATTACGAAACAATTAAAACTCCTCCTCTAATTCATTCAAACAAATAATTACCTCATTTATGTTTGTTTATTTATAGACAATATATAATAATGTTTGAATTTAATCAACAATAACATTAATTCGCGATTGCATGCTCTTTATAATTGACACAATTAATTTGCGCAAAATTAATTTTGCGCTTTCAGTTCACTTCGCAAACCTATATACTGAATGAGATCAGTAAATAAATGACATATAGGAAAGCAAGGTGTTTCTTTTGATCAGTATCATTTTTGTAGCTCTTGTAGCCATCGAGCATATCTACATCATGGTGATGGAGATGTTTCTGTGGACTCGCCCACGCACGATGAAAACGTTCAACCTTACTCCTGAATTTGCGCAGTCAACCAAATCTTTGGCAGCCAACCAAGGTCTGTACAACGGATTTTTGGCCGCAGGTTTAATCTGGGGGCTTATTTATCCGGATACCTCTGTTGGACAGCACATCCAAATTTTCTTCTTGGCATGCGTCATCATCGCGGCTCTCTATGGAGGTGTAACCGCTACACGTTCGATCCTCATCAAACAGGGTCTGCCTGCGGTTATTGCGTTGCTTCTGGTTCTTTTCCTCTGATCGTTCTGCCGGTCCATACCATGCTGGGTCATTACATGCGTCAGTGTGGTATGGTAAGGTTATAAAGGCAGTAGGTTATGCCTTGATCACTATGATTGGTCTGGAAAGGAGTACGTTTCATGGGACTGTTTGACAAGCTTCGGCGTCGCAAGAAGGAACAACCGCCTGTAGGAGGAACAGTAAATATTGCTCCCTATAACGAGACCATCGTCGGATTTGTCCTGCTGGAGCGCGACGATTGTAATTTCGATCACTTCATCAGCAATATGAAAAACGTGTGGGATATTGAAATTGATGAACGTCCGGAGGAGGGCAACCTTTTTTTCGAAGTGGATGGAATGCAAGTGGTATGTGCACATATCAATGCACCTGTTCCTGATCGCGAAGTAGAGGAGAATGCCAAATTGAATGTGCTATGGCGGGATGCCGAGCAAGTCACCTCCAGGCATCAATCCCAGATTATTGTCTCTGTATTGAACGCAACCGACGCCATCCGGGCACATATTTTGTTCACCCAAACAGCCAGCGCCTTGTTGCAGCTTGATCATGCGCTGGCTATATATATGGCACCACTCGTGGTAGAAGCAAGAAAGTATGTAGACATCAGTCGTGGACTCAAGGATCAGGAGTTACCTGTATCGCTCTGGATTTTTATCGGATTATTTCAGGGTCCTGAGGGCGCTTCGGCCTATACTTACGGATTGCGGAATTTTGGTAAAGATGAAATGGAAATCAATCATTCTGCAGAGCCGTTAAGTGAAGTATTTGAGATGATGTACATGACTACGACATATGTGATTGAAAATGATGTAACACTGCATGACGGGGAGACGATCGGCTTCTCAGCAGAACAAAAGCTGCCTATCACCCGTTCGGAAGGGATAGCTACGGAAGGCAGCAGCCTGAAGATTGGATTCTAGCCCGCAGCAGCTTCATACTTAACGGATTTTAATGTATAATTTCATTGATTCAATCCATCACGCATGCAATACACATCGAAAAGGTCGTCCAGTCGTGATAACTGGGCGACTTTTTTATGCTTAATGTCCGGTTACAACTCATACATGCGGAATAAGAAGGCATTTCCCCAGGATACGAAGGAGAAAATCGTGGAGTACCAAAAGCTGCTGGTACAGTGGGGCATAAAACGTGCGAGTGTAGAAGTAGCGGTGCGATTGCCAAAATGCAGCTGAACGGATTCCAAGGAACCACAGTATCAGACTGAGTTCCATGGGGAAAACGTATGATGAAGTTTGGCATTTTATTAAAATAATCAAAAGGCTGTTAGGTTGCAGGCACCAAGAGAATAGAATTTCTTAACAGGCGTATTATCAAACAAATATCAAACTAATGAAACATTTAACTGTTCATGACTTATAAGGCAGCTTCATTCACACTTAGTTCAGGATCATCCTGTGTGCGATAGAATCATGAGTTTATCGCACACACCATCGTTACGGATGTATCACACATGCCTTGTTCAACAAATCCGAAACGCTGATATAGCCGAATGGCTTCGTTATCCGGGTCAACACTGAGCGATACGGCATTAATGCCCCTCTTTTGAGCTTCTTCCAACGCAGCCTGAATAAGGCGAGTTCCAATTCCCTTTCCACGCGCAGTCTCGACCACTGCCATGCCCATCTCGGGCGTAGCCGCATTGACATATCCGTATCCCGCATTTTGATCATTATAGAACCGCAATGTCACTGATCCCATACGCCTCCCCTGGGAATCTACAGCGATAAATCCAAAATCCCCTTCTCTTCCCCAGTCTTCAACGTACTTGGACATGCCGGGACTATGGATGATCTCAGGTTCAAAAGGTTCCTCTCCCTCCCGGTTGAACAGGGATGCATACAACATCTGCCACAGAAAAGGGATATCCTGTTCTTCAATCGGACGCAATTGATACTCTGTCATTCCTTCCCCTCCTTCAAATTGGTAAAAAGGCGTTCCATCTCGTTGACATTAAACGTATTGGTCATTTCATAATTTGCGTGCTGGTCTCTCGTTTTGTATCCGCTATAGATGGAGACAGCATGTTCGTTATAGAACGTAATGCCAAACCCTTCTGTAAATCGATCTTCTTTCTTAATCAAGAGTTCCCATTCATAGTAATAGGGAGCCCACTCAGAAGGATCTATTTTCTTTACTCTCCTAAGCTCAAGATCCTTCGCAAGCTTCAATATACCTTTAATCTCTTGAGGGTCTGTAATGGTTACTTCATCTTCATTATATGGACCGTTGATCGCTATTTTTCTAATCACCAGACGATCCAGTGTATCCAGCATGCCCATATGGTCCATGACCTCAGCCCGAAAGGTGGTGTGTTGCCTGGAAATATACATGGGTATGGCAATAGCTGCAATGACGATTACAATGAGTGTACCAAGAATGATTTTAGTTCTTTTTTTCATTGAAATCTCCTCTCGTTATCGGGTTAATCAGGAAATTAATGATTTTAACCAAGTATACCATCTTATCCAAAAATTGTTCTAGACCAATAAAAATAATGTTAATAATCTGGCATTACGTGTCGAGATTCCCTGGGAACCCCCTTCGTTTCAAGCTCTGCCTCTTGCTTGCTAACTGACGAAGTGGAACGCACCAACGAGCGAGCTTGGCATGCGAATACAGATATGTGAAATGGGTAGCATCCAAGGTTTAATTCAAACAAGCCGTGTTCCTCCGTAGAGGCACGCGGCTTGTTTGAATAGACTAAAATAACAACAGCAATGGGTGTCCCCGCCTGGATCGTTCGAGGATATCCGCTTACGGAACTGCTGTTTTTAATATTGATTCGATACATTCCCTGTCGAATCTCTAACGACCAGCTCAGGCTTCAGAACAACTCTCTGCGGTGGTTTGCTTTCATCTTTTAACTCATCAATTAATAAATCAACGGCACGACGCCCCAGATCCTCAATTGGTTGGGCGACCGTCGTCAGAGGTGGACTGGTTACCGAAGCCAGAATTGTATTATCAAATCCGATGATCGATACATCTTCAGGCACACGCAGGCCGAGCTCTTTGGCAGCCTGGAGCGCACCAATCGCCTGCATGTCGTTACAGCAGAAAAGGCCTGTGGCTCGATTCTGTTCCGTGAGAAACACGAGGGCCTCTTTTTTGGCTGAACCCAGATCGGCAGATGACTCTCTCACCTGATCAGCTCCAAGAGAAAGACCAGCCATCTCCAATGCTTCGCGGAATCCGCGAACGCGCTCCTTACTGCTGCTGACTTTGGATGGCTCCGACAGCACGGCTACACGAGTATGACCCAATTCAAGCAGATGCTCTGCTGCCAAGGCGCCGCCAAGCCTGTCATCAATCGCAACGGTATGCACAGACAATGAAGGCATATGACGGGCGATCAGTGCAACAGGTATCGACTGTTGCAGAAGTGGAGAGAGAATCTCGGCATTATCGATACCTGTACCGATCATCATGCCATCGACCCTTTTTTGCTGAAGCAGGTTCAGATACCGCTCTACCCGCTCGTCCTTGTTATCCGTGCTGCAAATGACGACGCTGTAGCCCAACTGCCGACTACGATCCTCAACTGCTCTGGCCAGTTCAGCAAAGTATGGATTGGAAATATCGGGCACGAGCAGTCCGAGCGTATACGTCTGTTTACCTGTAAGTGCAGCTGCGATCGCACTCGGCTGATAGTGAAGACGCTCCATGATCTCCATAATCTCGGCGCGCCGCTTCTCACTAATTTTACCTTTGCCGTTAATGACCTGTGAGACGGTTGCAATCGATACCCCCGCCTCGCGGGCTATATCATATATGGTTGCTTTCATTGTTATTTCCCCATTTGTGCTATATATAAATTCCCTTATATATAGATAATCGTTTTCTTCTCATTATGCAGGGGGAATTCCGCATACGCAACTTGAAGCCGAGGCAAATGGTGAACCAGGCCTGGATAGCTTACTGAATACGGATAATGGAATCGGATAACCCAGCTCGCTTTTTGGATACAACCTAAGTGTATGCCATGTATCAATACTACTTTTTATTCATCAGCCAATCATGATCCGGGTCGTTGTGGAACTTCCATGTCCGGGTTGGCCCTGCCATCACATTCAGATAATAAACCTCGTATCCCGGAGGGGCCCCTACCGGATGGTATCCGAACGGGACAAGCACGACTTCACCATTGTTCACTGCAAGCGTCTCATCCACAGATCGATCATCCGTGTAGATTCGTTGAATGGCAAACCCCTGCTCTGGTTGAACTCGGAAATAATACGTTTCCTCCAGCAAGGATTCGTCAGGCAAGGCGTCCCGGTCATGTTTATGAGGAGGATAGCTCGACCAATGCCCATCTGGCGTGAACACCTCAACGACGAGCAGACTGTCAGCTTCTTTTTGTTCCGGTAAAATGTTGTGAATCTGTCGTTCCAGGTTACCGTAACCACGCGTCTCAACGCCCACGTCTTCCGGGGTAATCAGACGAGCTGGGTACGTGCCTTTTCCCGGTGCCGAACATATGGCAATCTCCAATGCAGTAAGAGCCGTGCACTCCACCTGATCTGAACTTGATACGTAAACTGAATATGGAGGGATTTTCTCGAAGATGCTCATTCTTTTCCCAATATTCTCCCATTTTTGTTCACGAGTACTTACATTAGCCAAACCGCTCAGAAGCACAATACAGAGTTCCTGGTCCCCGCTCTCACGAGTTAACGTCTGTCCTTCCGCAAGTTGTATGACCTGGTACCCAACATAATCCCAGCCCGCAGACTCCGGTGTTACGGTTAAAACCGTGCCATCTCCATCAGGGCTCACCACTGGTTTCACGATACGTTCTGACATGCTGCCACCCACTCCTTTCTGTAACCATTCATATCAAACCGTGTTCAATAGAAGAGAAGAACCTCATTTGCAAGAAAGAAAATTATACTCTATTAAATCACCTTACAATTACGGAGCAACCTTCTGCGATTCCATCGATATTCCCTGGATTTCCCTCAGCTTCACAGGTCTGCCTTGTTCCATGGACATGCGTGCGGCAAGCGCAATACGCTCTGCCTGAATCGCATCATTTCCGTTCACAATGACAGGTGCATCGTTCCGGATCGCGTCGATGAAAAGAGCTGTCTCCTGCACATACGCCTCGTTGTATCGTTCCAGGAAAAAGTGTAGCGGCTTGTCGCGCATCAGCCCGGCTGATGTACTGACTTCTGCCGTATTTGGATGATCATTTGCAGCTGCCGCGCTGCCCAACGAGCCAAATACCTCGACACGCTGATCGTATCCATATACCGCCTGGCGGCTGTTATCAATAACGCCGATTGCTCCATTTTCAAAACTCATGGTCACAATGGCCGTATCCACATCGCCGTGTTCCGCAAAAACAGGATGAATCAGCACATTGCCCTGTGCATAGACTTCCTCCACCTCACTCCCGGACAAATACCGGGCCATATCGAAATCGTGGATCATCATATCCATGAAGATCCCGCCAGACACCCGAATATACTCCGCTGGCGGCGGGCTCGGGTCACGAGAAGTGATTTTGATAATGTGAGGATCACCAATCGTTCCATCCTGAACATGTGCACGTACCCGTCTGAAGTTGTGATCGAAGCGGCGGTTAAATCCAATTTGCAGCTTCACCCCCGCCTTCTCCACGGCTGCAACGACTGCCTCCGTCTGAAGAAGGTCCATACTGACCGGTTTCTCGCAAAAAATGTGTTTGCCTGCTTGGGCTGCCTGTTCAATCAGTGGCACATGCGTATCTGTTGAAGAACAGATCAGCACTGCATCCACATTTGGCATAGCAATCAACTGGGTGCTATCTGTCGTTACCACCGGAATGCCACGACTGGAAGCCCATTCCTCCAGCTCGGGCCCTGCAAATAAATCACTGATGCCAACAATCTCGGCATGCGGGTTGCGCAGAAGATTGTCTGCATGAATTTTGCCAATACGTCCAGCGCCGATGATGCCAATTCTCACTTTATCCTTGCCCATTCCGTTATCCTCCCTATGTGCGTCCATATGGGCTGGGCGTTCCCCTTAGCCCCAATGATGCCCTGGTTGTTACCAGCGGGCAGTGACCATCTTTTTGCGAGTATAGAATTCAACACCGTCCGTGCCATTAGCATGCAGATCACCGTAGAAGGATTTCTTCCAGCCGGAAAAAGGGAAGAACGCCATTGGCGCTGGTACGCCCAGGTTAATGCCCAACATGCCCGCATCAATCGTTTCACGGAATTGGCGCATGCTTGCTCCACTGCGGGTGAACAGGCATGCCCCATTGGCAAAATCGGAACGGTTCGCCAACTCCACAGCTTCCTCCAGCGTAGCAACTCTAGCAATGGAGAGCACTGGAGCAAAAATCTCGTCTTGCCAGATTTTCATGCTGCTCTGTACCTCATCGAATACCGTTGGCCCAACGAAATAACCGGATTTGCCTGTCGCATCATCCTTGCGTCCATCCCGGATCAGGGCTGCACCTTCCTGTTCTCCGGATTCAATGTAACTGAGTGTACGTTCCTTATGTGGGCCACGGATGACAGGACCGAGGAACACCCCTTCATCCATGCCATTACCAATGGTGATGCGATCAGCAGCTTCCACCAGCTTTTGTACCAATGCATCAGCCACATCGCCCACAGCGACGACAACCGAGCAGGCCATACAGCGTTCTCCGGCTGAGCCGAAGGCCGCACTGGTAATTTCCTTCACCGTCAGGTCGAGATCAGCGTCTGGCATAACGATTGAGTGGTTTTTGGCACCTGCAAGCGCCTGTACCCTTTTGCCATGCGCGGATGCAGTGGTGTAGACGTATTCGGCGACAGGCTGGGAGCCGACAAAAGAGATCGCTTGAACATCCTTGTGTTCAAGCAGCCCGTTCACGACGTCATGTGCACCGTGAACGATGTTCAGCACGCCGTCCGGGAGCCCCGCTTCCTTGAACAGCTCGGCCAGTCGGCCTGCCAGCAGTGGCGTACGCTCGGACGGCTTCAGGACAAAGGTGTTGCCGCACGCAATCGCTAGCGGGAACATCCAGCACGGTACCATCATCGGAAAGTTGAAGGGGGTGATCCCCCCAATCACACCGATCGGGTACCGGTACATGCCCGACTCCAGTCCTGTGGCGATGTCGGGCAGCTGTTTGCCCATCATGAGGTTCGGGGCGCCTGCCGCGAACTCGACACATTCAATGCCGCGTAAAACCTCGCCGTAGGCTTCGGCATAGCTTTTGCCGTTCTCCAGCGTAACCAGCCGAGCCAACTCTTCCCAATGTTCTACCAGCAGCTGCTGGTAACGGAACAAAATGCGCGCGCGGCGGGGAACCGGTGTACCGCTCCAGGACGGGAACGCCTCCCGTGCCGTCTGGACGGCCAAATCCACGTCCGCCTGTTCAGACAGCGGTACGTATGCAATGACCTCTTCTGTAGCCGGATTCACGACCGGCTCTGTACGGGTTGCCGCCGGGGTCACCCAGGCACCCCCGATCCAGTTTTGAACCATTGTCGCTGTTGCTGACGCTTTCGATATCCCTTTTCCCATAGCCCTGTCTCCCTTCGCTCATATGTGCGTTACTCTAAACTACTCCAAGTAATCCAAATATATTTTACGTTCTCTAAGTGATTTAATTATTTCAACACGCTTCAAGACGCCGTAATTTCGCCGCGATTGCAGCGTTCAATATAGTCATTCACCTGTTCCACTGTCGGCATCGCATCCGAGCAGCTATGGCTGGAAATAACGATACTTGCGGCCCCACTGCCAAACGCCATGCTGCGTTCAATCGTCCACCCTTGCATCAACCCGTATAGAAATCCCGCCGCGTAAGAATCACCCGCCCCAAACGTCTTCACAACACGCGCAGGGTAGCTGTCCGCTTGATGAGATAACCCTTCACCTGTATAGGCTATGGAGCCTTCCTTGCCATGTTTAATGACAACAATTTGAGCTGAGAAATCGAACCATTTTTGCGCGGTCACCTGATCGCTATGGTCTGGATTGTGGTCAAACGTCTCCATCATGTCGAACTCTTCACGTGTGCCCAGGATGATATCGCACTTCTCAGCTGCGAGGTTATAATAGACCGCTGTTTCTTCGTCAGATGCCCATGTGTAGGGACGATAGTCCAGATCGAATACAATGATGGTGCCATGCTTTTTTGCATACGTCAGGGCCTGGAATACCGCTTCTCGCGATGGACTCTGGGCAAGGGCTGTGCCTGAGATCAACAGTACTTTGGAATCGGCAATTAACTGCTCCTCTACCTCTCGGGCCTGCAATAATAGATCAGCCACATTATCCCGGTACATTAGAATGCTGCAGTCGGTTGGACTTTTGATCTCGGTAAAAGCAAGCCCTGTCACTGCTCCGGTATCGTCCGTTACCACATTTGACGTATCGATCCCGTTCCGCTCCAGATAGCTGTTAATGAATCTGCCCATCTGGTCATTCGCGATTTTGCCGATAAAAGCAGTCTCCATGCCGAGCCTGGACATGCCGATCGTGATATTGGCCGGAGAACCGCCTACATATTTCGTAAACGTCATCGTCTCTTCCATCGGGCGATTGATCTCATTGGCATTCAAGTCGATGCACAGACGGCCGATTGCGGTGAAATCCATCTTCCTGGAATCAGGAAAGGATACGTAGGTCATTGCATTTGAACCCCTTTCTGTGATGGGATATCGCATGTTCATATGGATATTTAATTTAGAGCTGCGAATTTAACATTCAGGTTTCGTCACAGTTATGTTGTTAGACCATGAAAGATGAAATGGAAACTCATATGGTATCAGCAAGTCATAAATAAAACATTCACGCAAAGTTGGATCAGAATTTCTCGTCGTAAACTATATTCCTCTCCGGACTGCCATGCCTTTACCCACTCTATGGGTTCAAGGACTCCATATATTGCAAGGATCGCCGCGCATACTCATACGGATTGTGAATCGCCGGGTCCTGCTCCCCTTCAAGCATTGCCCAGCCATCATACCCCCGGGTAATTAGTTCCTGCAGAATCGGTGCAAAATCAATACAGCCATCTCCAGGGACCGTGAATACCCCTCTACGAATGCAGCCAACAAAATCGGACTGTTCAGCTCGCGCTTCGTCCAGAACTTGTGGACGGATATCCTTAAGGTGGATATAGGCAATCCGGTCATAATGTTTGCGCAAGAGCGTTAGCGGGTCGGCTCCACCGTAGTAGGCATGGCCTGTGTCATAGAGCAAATAAACAAGCGATGGGTCAGTCAGCCCCATCAGTTTATCGATTTCCTCCGGCTGCTCGACTACCGTGCCGCCGTGATGGTGATATGTCAGCTTCAACCCGTACTCACGGGCAATGGCTCCTGCTTCGTTCAATCCCTCAGCAAGAATTTCCCATTCGGATTTATTGAGTCTCAGCACTTCATTTTCATGCGGTGTCCGCCTTGGATCAAAATGCAGGGACCCTCCCACTTCTGCGGTGCTAATCACCGTACTGCCCATCGATTGCAGAAATTCAGCATGTCTTCGGTAGCTGTCCAGCTCAGACTGACGATACGCCGGGTCGGAGAACAATACCGATTTCCACTGGGAAACGAGGCGTATGTTCCGCTTGCCTAGTTCCTCCCGCAATAAGTCTGGATTGGTGGGATATTTACGTCCCATCTCCGTACCGGTTAGTCCGAGGCGTTGAATATCATCGAGAATCTGTTCACATGTTGTTGCATCACCATGCTCCTTTACATCCTCTCCGACCCAGTTGATCGGATGAATCCCGAGCTGAAATGGCAGCTTGTTCATGGCTCCACGTCTCCTTTTGTGGTTCAACATTTTTGCATCATTCAGTGCAGTGTGCCGAGTTTAGCACTTTGCACTTTGAATCATTCGTCTTAACTCTCTCATACAACCTAGACGAATAGAAATATTCCGATCTAAATCTTGCTTACTGAAAAAAGCCTTGAATTTATACAAAACGGGCAATTAAACGAGCTTGGCTTTCCCTCGATTTATCTGCATTGCGTGATGTGCAGTTACCACCTTTTCCTCGGTGGATACCTCTGGTACGCCCACGTTCCACCACGACTCATATCCGCCTGCATTGGTTCCAGGCACAACCGGAATTTCGATCAGTGTGGTCACAGTCTCATTCCGTGCATCCCTGATCGCTTGCTCTAACTGCTCTGCCGTCTCTGCCTTGTAGGCTTTGGCTCCCAGGCTGCGGGCATGTGCCGCAAAATCCATAGGCATGTAATCCCCGGTAAGTCTTCCACTCTCCGATTCCCGATAGCGAAACTCATTGCCGAACCCATCACTCCCATGCTCTCGCTGCAGATTATGAATGCACTGGAATCCATTGTTGTTAAATAGCAAAATGGTCATTTTCTTCTGTTCCTGCAAGCTCGTCACCAGTTCAGAATGCAGCATTAGGTAGCTGCCATCACCCACCATGGCATAGACTTCACGATCCGGCTCAGCGAGAGCCGCCCCGAATGCCCCGCTCACCTCATAGCCCATACAGGAAAAGCCGTACTCCATGTGGTATGTTTTCGGTGCAGCCGCACGCCACAGACGGTGTAAATCTCCAGGTAAACTTCCTGCTGCACACACAATGACGGAAGAAGGGTCAATGGTCCGGTTCACGATACCGACCGCGGTGGTCTGTGCCAGCCCCGACTCATGTTGTAGCCCATAGAGCCGATCCACTTCGGTGTTCCATTCATCCCGCAGTTCGGCGATCTCGGATGTTCCGTAACCGCTGCGGTATTGCCGTTCCTGTAAAGCGATTTGCAAAGCTTGCAAACCTTCCCGTGCATCCGCCAGAATTGCCTCACCACCCAGTTTGGCAGCATCCATGCCGTTCAAGTTTATATTGATGAAAGTCGCTTCAGGATGTTGAAAAGCAGACCGGGACGCCGTCGTAAAATCCGAAAACCGGGTTCCGACGCCGATCACTACATCCGCTTCCCTGGCGAGCCTATTGGCAGCCAGGGAGCCGGTAACGCCGATGGCCCCCACATTAAGTGGGTGGCTCCACGGCAAAGCACTCTTGCCAGCCTGCGTCTCGGCAACCGGAATGCCAAATGCCTCGGCGAATTCAGCCAGCTGCATAGATGCCTCGGCATACAACACACCGCCGCCTGCAATGATCAGCGGCTTCCTACCCCGGGCAATCTGCTGCGCTGCCCGTTCAATAGCAGCCTGAACCGGGGGGCGACGGTCCAGGTAATGCACCTTACGGGCGAAGAACGATTCAGGGTAATCGTACGCCTCTGCCTGCACATCCTGCGGCAGCGCCAGCGTTACTGCGCCTGTCTCTGCCGGGTCCGTCAGCACACGCATTGCCTGCGTGGCAGCGATCATCAGCTGTTCGGGACGCACGATACGATCCCAGTATTTGCTGACCGCCTTAAACGGATCAGTGGCTGAAATTGTATAGTCCCCGCTGACCTCCAGTTGTTGCAAAACGGGATCTGGCTCACGCGTGGCAAAGTTATCACCTGGAAGCAATAAAACAGGAATCCGATTGACCGTTGCTGTTGCCGCTGCGGTAATCATGTTCAGTGCACCGGGACCAATGGATGTGGTACACGCATATATCTGTCTGCGGTTCTTCTGCTTGGCATAGGCCGCTGCTGTATGAACCATGCCCTGTTCATTTTTGCCCTGCATATACGTCAGGCTTCCCGGGCTGCGCTCCAGTGCTTCCCCAATGCCAGTTACGTTGCCGTGTCCAAAAATGCCGATGACACCCTTCACAAACTTGGTTTCCACCCCATCAACCGAAATATATTGCTGATCTAGGTATCGGAGCAGTGCCTGAGCCATGGTCAGTCTAATTGTTTTCATGTGATTGAACATCTCCCTTCCCTTTACGGGTTAAGCGCTTAATCCAGCTAAGTTTAAGCGCCTTACCCCTATAGGTTAAGCGCTTAATTGATATAGTATTACAGGGGGAAGGATAAGGCAAGATATATTTGTAAGCGTTTTAAAAAATAAAATCAGACCTGGTATATCCACATCGTATTTTAATAATGCTAACTGCTGTTCCAGCGATGTTTCGATTACGTTTTTAACCATGAAGGGAAGTATCCGGGGACTGCTAAAAACGCCAAAGAACGCAAAAAAGAGATGGCAGCAACCATCTCTTTTTTGCGTTTCTATAAAGCGGGTGATGGGAATCGAACCCACGCTATTAGCTTGGAAGGCTAAAGTTCTACCATTGAACTACACCCGCATATAAAGATCGGGATGACACGATTTGAACATGCGACCCCCTGGTCCCAAACCAGGTGCTCTACCAAGCTGAGCTACATCCCGTTATCTATACCGGCGAGAGGACTCGAACCTCCACGGTTTCCCACTCGATTTTGAGTCGAGCGCGTCTGCCATTCCGCCACGCCGGCATATGAAGTTATAATGGCGCGCCCTGAGAGATTCGAACTCCCGGCCTTTTGATTCGTAGTCAAACGCTCTATCCAGCTGAGCTAAGGGCGCAAAATATTGGAGCGGACGACGGGAATCGAACCCGCGACCCTCGCCTTGGCAAGGCGATGCTCTACCGCTGAGCCACGTCCGCTTATAAAGGATGCGCGTGGAGGGACTTGAACCCCCACGTCAAAGACGCTAGATCCTAAGTCTAGTGCGTCTGCCAATTCCGCCACACGCGCATATAATGGTGAGTCATGAAGGGCTCGAACCTTCGACACCCTGATTAAAAGTCAGGTGCTCTACCAACTGAGCTAATGACTCATATAACTGGTGGAGGATGATGGATTCGAACCACCGAACCCGTACGGGAGCAGATTTACAGTCTGATGCGTTTGGCCGCTTCGCTAATCCTCCAGGATTACATGGTGCCGGCGAGAGGACTTGAACCCCCAACCTACTGATTACAAGTCAGTTGCTCTACCAGTTGAGCTACACCGGCATATGAAGTTGTGATAAATGGTGGCTCGGGACGGAATCGAACCGCCGACACGAGGATTTTCAGTCCTCTGCTCTACCGACTGAGCTACCGAGCCTTATTTAATTATTGGATTAATGGCGGAACCGACGGGATACTCTCACTTCGTTCGAGACTGCGAAGTTGATGCTCTCGAAGTGAATCCTCCGACGAACCCAAAAACGGATTCTCATCCCTGAAGCAAAATCAAGATGGCGGAACCGACGGGATTCGAACCCGCGATCTCCTGCGTGACAGGCAGGCATGTTAGGCCAACTACACCACGGTTCCAGATCACTTTCAATGAAGAAAGTATAATTGCGGGGGCAGGATTTGAACCTGCGGCCTTCGGGTTATGAGCCCGACGAGCTACCGGGCTGCTCCACCCCGCGTCGTTATTCAGAAAACTATATGGTGGAGGCTGAGGGGATCGAACCCCCGACCCTCTGCTTGTAAGGCAGATGCTCTCCCAGCTGAGCTAAGCCTCCATATTTATGACCCGTAGGGGATACTCTCACTTCGTTCGAGACTGCGTAGCAATTGCTAACGAAACTTATCCTCCGACGAACCTTTGGGATTCTCATCCCTTATTTAAGCTAATAGATATAGCTATGACCCGTAGGGGATTCGAACCCCTGTTACCTCCGTGAAAGGGAGGTGTCTTAACCCCTTGACCAACGGGCCTTAATGGCTCCCCGAACAGGACTCGAACCTGTGACAACTCGATTAACAGTCGAGTGCTCTACCAACTGAGCTATCAGGGAATGGTGGAGCCAAGCGGGATCGAACCGCTGACCTCCTGCTTGCAAGGCAGGCGCTCTCCCAGCTGAGCTATGGCCCCATATACTCTAGTATATCTGGTATTACTATGGGCCCTGGTGGACTCGAACCACCGGCCTCACCCTTATCAGAGGTGCGCTCTAACCAACTGAGCTAAGGGCCCTTATGAAAAATCGAAAAAAAATACCCCAAAGGGGTTTCGCTTGGCGGCGTCCTACTCTCCCAGGACCCTGCGGTCCAAGTACCATCGGCGCTAGAGGGCTTAACGGTCGTGTTCGGGATGGGTACGTGTGGAACCCCTCCGCCATCGCCACCAAACGCTTAGCTTAGCCTTACATTCAGAGTTTATTCTCTGAAAACTAGATCCGAAACGAAACCTGCGATTACAACCTGCATATTTGGATAAGCCCTCGACCGATTAGTACTGGTCAGCTCCATGCATTGCTGCACTTCCACCCCCAGCCTATCTACCTCGTCGTCTTCAAGGGGTCTTACATACTGGGAAATCTCATCTTGAGGGGGGCTTCACGCTTAGATGCTTTCAGCGCTTATCCCTTCCGTACATAGCTACCCAGCGGTGCTCCTGGCGGAACAACTGGTACACCAGCGGTACGTCCATCCCGGTCCTCTCGTACTAAGGACAGCTCCTCTCAAATTTCCTACGCCCACGACAGATAGGGACCGAACTGTCTCACGACGTTCTGAACCCAGCTCGCGTACCGCTTTAATGGGCGAACAGCCCAACCCTTGGGACCTACTTCAGCCCCAGGATGCGATGAGCCGACATCGAGGTGCCAAACCTCCCCGTCGATGTGGACTCTTGGGGGAGATAAGCCTGTTATCCCCAGGGTAGCTTTTATCCGTTGAGCGATGGCCCTTCCATGCGGTACCACCGGATCACTAAGCCCGACTTTCGTCCCTGCTCGACTTGTAGGTCTCGCAGTCAAGCTCCCTTATGCCTTTGCACTCTTCGAATGATTTCCAACCATTCTGAGGGAACCTTTGGGCGCCTCCGTTACTCTTTAGGAGGCGACCGCCCCAGTCAAACTGCCCACCTGACACTGTCCCCGCACCGGATTACGGTACCAGGTTAGAACCTAGATACGATCAGGGTGGTATCCCAACGGTGCCTCCACGCAAGCTGGCGCTCACGCTTCAAAGGCTCCCACCTATCCTGTACAGATCGTACCCAAATTCAATATCAAGCTGCAGTAAAGCTCCATGGGGTCTTTCCGTCTTGTCGCGGGTAACCTGCATCTTCACAGGTATTAAAATTTCACCGGATCTCTCGTTGAGACAGCGCCCAAGTCGTTACGCCATTCGTGCGGGTCAGAATTTACCTGACAAGGAATTTCGCTACCTTAGGACCGTTATAGTTACGGCCGCCGTTTACTGGGGCTTCGGTTCACAGCTTCGGATTGCTCCTAACCGCTCCCCTTAACCTTCCAGCACCGGGCAGGCGTCAGCCCGTATACTTCGCCTTACGGCTTCGCACAGACCTGTGTTTTTGCTAAACAGTCGCTTGGGCCTTTTCACTGCGGCCCCCTCGTGCTATTCACACTACCGGGCACCCCTTCTCCCGAAGTTACGGGGTCATTTTGCCGAGTTCCTTAACGAGAGTTCTTCCGCGCGCCTTAGAATTCTCTTCTCGCCTACCTGTGTCGGTTTGCGGTACGGGCACCATCACCTGGCTAGAGGCTTTTCTTGGCAGTGTGAGATCATGACCTTCGCTACTATAATTTTCGCTCCCCATCACAGCCCAGCCTTACGATGTGCGGATTTGCCTACACATCAGCCTCACTGCTTAGACGGACATCCATCAGTCCGCGTCACTACCCTGCTGCGTCCCCCCATTGCTCATAACGGCTTACGGTGGTACAGGAATTTCGACCTGTTGTCCTTCGACTACGCCTTTCGGCCTCGCCTTAGGTCCCGACTTACTCTGAGCGGACGAGCCTTCCTCAGGAACCCTTAGGCTTTCGGCGGATCAGATTCTCACTGATCTTTTCGTTACTCATACCGGCATTCTCACTTGTATAATGTCCAGCGCTCCTTACGGTACACCTTCAACCCTTATACAACGCTCCCCTACCCCTGATGCAAGCATCAAGCCATAGCTTCGGTGGTGTGTTTAGCCCCGTTACATTTTCGGCGCAGAGTCACTCGACCAGTGAGCTATTACGCACTCTTTCAATGGTGGCTGCTTCTAAGCCAACATCCTGGTTGTCTGTGCAACTCCACATCCTTTCCCACTTAACACACACTTGGGGACCTTAGCTGATGGTCTGGGCTGTTTCCCTTTTGACAATGGATCTTAGCACTCACTGTCTGACTCCCGGAAGTAAGTCTATGGCATTCGGAGTTTGACTGAGCTTGGTAACCCTTGCGGGCCCCGCACCCAATCAGTGCTCTACCTCCACGACTCTGTTTTCCGAGGCTAGCCCTAAAGCTATTTCGGGGAGAACCAGCTATCTCCGAGTTCGATTGGAATTTCTCCGCTACCCCCACCTCATCCCCGCACTTTTCAACGTGCGTGGGTTCGGGCCTCCAGTGCGTGTTACCGCACCTTCACCCTGGACAGGGGTAGATCACCCGGTTTCGGGTCTACGTCCACGTACTACATCGCCCTATTCAGACTCGCTTTCGCTGCGGCTCCGGCTCTTCACCTTAACCTTGCACGGGAACGTAACTCGCCGGTTCATTCTACAAAAGGCACGCCATCACCCCTAAAACGGGCTCTGACTTTTTGTAAGCACACGGTTTCAGGTTCTATTTCACTCCCCTTCCGGGGTGCTTTTCACCTTTCCCTCACGGTACTGCTTCACTATCGGTCGCTAGGAAGTATTTAGCCTTGGCAGATGGTCCTGCCGGATTCATACGGGGTTTCACGTGCCCCGCACTACTCGGGATCCGTCTCGGAGGGAACAGACTTTCAGCTACAGGGCTTTTACCTTCTTTGGCGGGCCTTTCCAGACCTCTTCACTTAACCGGTTCCTTTGTAACTCCATGTGAGACGTCCCACAACCCCAGAGAGCAAGCTCTCTGGTTTGGGCTTCTCCGCGTTCGCTCGCCGCTACTGACGGAATCACTATTGTTTTCTCTTCCTCAGGGTACTTAGATGTTTCAGTTCCCCTGGTATGCCTCACACTAACCTATGTATTCAGTTAGGTGTAACTGGACATTACCCCAGCTGGGTTTCCCCATTCGGACACCCCCGGATCAAAGCTTGCTTACAGCTCCCCGAGGCAGTTTCGTTGTTCGCCACGTCCTTCATCGGCTCCTAGCGCCTAGGCATCCTCCGTGTGCTCTTAGTAGCTTAACCATATCGCTCGTGTTCGAGCTGTCGCTCCACTTGTTTTGGACTGCGTCCAAAGCCAAAAGTCGCTCCATTTCGATCACTCGCTCATGCAATCTACCGTTTTTATTGAAACTTGTTTACACAAGTTCAGCTAAAAAGGAATGTTCTAATTCGCATTTTTCGTTTCGATATCTAGTTTTCAAAGAACAAGCTCCATGCAAAAGCAAGCTGTTTGAGAGTTTGAGCTCTCAAAACTGAGCAACGAGTGAGTGAAAAGCTTTACGAAGTAAAGCTCGCTTCGGAAGCATGCTTCCTGAAGACTTGTATTTGAATGTTTCCGTTACAGGAAACGATTCTCCATAGAAAGGAGGTGATCCAGCCGCACCTTCCGATACGGCTACCTTGTTACGACTTCACCCCAATCATCTATCCCACCTTCGGCGGCTGGCTCCTTGCGGTTACCCCACCGACTTCGGGTGTTATAAACTCTCGTGGTGTGACGGGCGGTGTGTACAAGACCCGGGAACGTATTCACCGCGGCATGCTGATCCGCGATTACTAGCAATTCCGACTTCATGCAGGCGAGTTGCAGCCTGCAATCCGAACTGAGACCGGCTTTTTAGGATTCGTTCCACCTCGCGGCTTCACAGCCCGTTGTACCGGCCATTGTAGTACGTGTGTAGCCCAGGTCATAAGGGGCATGATGATTTGACGTCATCCCCACCTTCCTCCGGTTTGTCACCGGCAGTCACCTTAGAGTGCCCACCCGAAGTGCTGGCAACTAAGATCAAGGGTTGCGCTCGTTGCGGGACTTAACCCAACATCTCACGACACGAGCTGACGACAACCATGCACCACCTGTCTCCTCTGTCCCGAAGGAAAGGTACATCTCTGTACCGGTCAGAGGGATGTCAAGACCTGGTAAGGTTCTTCGCGTTGCTTCGAATTAAACCACATACTCCACTGCTTGTGCGGGTCCCCGTCAATTCCTTTGAGTTTCAGTCTTGCGACCGTACTCCCCAGGCGGAGTGCTTAATGTGTTAACTTCGGCACCAAGGGTATCGAAACCCCTAACACCTAGCACTCATCGTTTACGGCGTGGACTACCAGGGTATCTAATCCTGTTTGCTCCCCACGCTTTCGCGCCTCAGCGTCAGTTACAGCCCAGAGAGTCGCCTTCGCCACTGGTGTTCCTCCACATATCTACGCATTTCACCGCTACACGTGGAATTCCACTCTCCTCTTCTGCACTCAAGTCACCCAGTTTCCAGTGCGATCCGGGGTTGAGCCCCGGGATTAAACACCAGACTTAAATGACCGCCTGCGCGCGCTTTACGCCCAATAATTCCGGACAACGCTTGCCCCCTACGTATTACCGCGGCTGCTGGCACGTAGTTAGCCGGGGCTTTCTTCTCAGGTACCGTCACCTTGAGAGCAGTTACTCTCCCAAGCGTTCTTCCCTGGCAACAGAGCTTTACGATCCGAAAACCTTCATCACTCACGCGGCATTGCTCCGTCAGGCTTTCGCCCATTGCGGAAGATTCCCTACTGCTGCCTCCCGTAGGAGTCTGGGCCGTGTCTCAGTCCCAGTGTGGCCGATCACCCTCTCAGGTCGGCTACGCATCGTCGCCTTGGTGAGCCGTTACCCCACCAACTAGCTAATGCGCCGCAGGCCCATCCCCAAGTGACAGATTGCTCCGTCTTTCCAGTTCTCTTCAGGCGAAGAAAACAACTATTCGGTATTAGCTACCGTTTCCGGTAGTTGTCCCAAACTTGAGGGCAGGTTGCCTACGTGTTACTCACCCGTCCGCCGCTAACTATCTGAGAAGCAAGCTTCTCATCAAGTCCGCTCGACTTGCATGTATTAGGCATGCCGCCAGCGTTCGTCCTGAGCCAGGATCAAACTCTCCAATAAAGTATTGAAAAGAGCGATAAGCTCATTTTGAATCTGACGAGATTAAAAATCTCATTTGTGCTTTGAAAGGATACCGTCCGAAGACGAATACCGATTTCTCAGCGTCGATCTTGCAAGCAAGATCATTACTCACTCGTTGTTCAGTTTTCAAAGACCAAACTCATTTTGCTACCAAGTTTCGTTCTCCTCAGCAACTTTTATATCATATCATTTCCGAACCAACTTTGCAAGCTCTTTTTTTAAGTTTCTTTCGAATCTTATTAGAGTCGCTTGCCGCACCCGTGTTTCTTGTGTTTTTTTGGCCGGAAATAGAATATACCATACAGAATATTAAAATACAATACTTAAATAACATTATTTTATTTTTTCATTCAGTTAGATCAAACATAGTAAATATGATTTCTTCTTCCAAACGATCATCATCCGTATAATCTGCCTGACCCGCTACAGTCATTAGATATGAAAATGTTAAGCATACTTAAAGAGAAACTATATTCGTTATGCTTTTCATACTAGACTGAGTAGCTGTTCATTTTGAGTCAACAGAGTCTCCTGTATAAGAGATTATATACGTTGTTATATTGCACATATTCGATAGCTTCTATCGTACGATATAAAATCAGGTTTTAAGAATCTACATATAATTGATATTAACCCTCTCTTTCTATATAAGAGTGACTCTGCATCTGGTTCATTGCTCACGACATCCCCGCCACAACCTCTCCTGCCCCTCAGCTTTTGAACCTTCCCATCACAACAGTATCGTAATACTGACCGTCCGCGTGTCGTCGATCCTTTTTCAACGTCCCCTCGATCTCGAAGCCCATTCTTTTGTAAAGCTCTATCGCTTTGTCATTCGTCCCCAGTACGGTCAAAGTCATCTTCTCAATTCCATTCGTATCTGCCCAATTCATTGAGGTCTCCAGCAGCTTCTTACCAATACCATAACCCCAGAACTCTCTCGCTATGCAGACGCCAAATTCAACTTTATGAGAAAATCGCTTTAGATCCACACCCTCACATCTGGAATACCCGACGATTTCCCCCTTTACGATGGCCACGAGAAATAAGTTTCTCTGCTTCCCCGTGTCCAACCGAATAATCTCTTCAAATCCAGCCGAATCGATAAACCCTTCGCCTTGTTCGCGATCCATATTCTCGGTTTCTCCATCCATCTGCACACGAAGTGAAGACATTGTCCCGGCATCCTTTTCATCGGCAGACCTAATCGAATAGATCAATCCATTTACGTTAAATTCCTGTTGATCAATAATCATACGTTGTAATCCGTCCAATCCACTTTATTTTTGGTCATATACTATTCATTGCTCTACCCGATTTCAGAAGGACTCTTGCCCGTAAGCATCTTGAACACCTGACTGAAATATGTCGCGTTACGGAACCCGGTCATCTCACTAACCTCGTAGACCATGTAATGCCCTGACTGTAACAGTTCCATCGCCCGTTGAATTCGGTACCCGTTCACATAACTCACAAAATTCTCTCCGGTTACTCTCTTGAACAGCTGACTCAAATATTTGGGGTGTACAAACAGCCCCTTGGCGATCGCTTCAAAACTGATCTCTTCAGCATAATGCATTTCAACGTACTGTTTTACCTGCTCCACCAGTTTATTGCTTTTCTTCTCGCCCATCTCTTTCCGTGTCTGATCCATCCAGTTTCGAATAATGCCGTCCATCCAGCATACCAGATCCTGCAGCGCATATTTGGATTGAATCTCCCGCAAAAAGGTACTCATCGCGAGCGGTGGTGCCAGCATGGGATAATGCCGGTTCCAGCTATGAATCAGCGTGTCGAACAGACTCACAGCCACAACTTGCACATCCTGAATACTCGTACCACTCCCTTCGTCCAACAAAGTGCGTAGATGAACCCATATGTCCTCTGCCAGATCAGTCCTCATATCCGCCCAGCACTCATTCCATTGTCGCAGCAATAGCGAGTAATCCGTCACGCACGGCTCTAAAGTATCTGATGAATCATATCGGTAAACCCGGCTCCCGCCCTGAAATTCTGCTTTCTCCAGCGCTTCCCTGCTCTCCAGATAAGAGTCCATCATCTCACACAAGTGACCTTTGGACGTCCCGATACCTGCACTCATTTCGATCTTGAGATACGTAAAAATCTGATCCATCATCCGGTCCAGTAGGGACTCCATCTGCTCTAGGTGGTCCACGTCCAATAGAAGCAGCACAAATACCTGATCCGAATAATCCACAATCTCTACCTGACCGTCAGACATCTGTACAACTTGCTGTTCCTTGACGGTCTCCTGAATAATATCCGCTGCCCCATACCTTAACAGCTGCCAGTCCCGCTCTCTCATTCGTGTCAGGAAGCCGGGGCGATGAAGCTGCAAACTGATGGCGCGTACCTGAGCGGGCATGCGAATCCCCACATATTCCATACGCTGCGCAGGTAATTCCTCTGCCTGATAGCGCGTGGTCAACAGCTCATGGAGAAACAGTTTGCGCAGATAAGGAACCACCCGTCCAATCTCTTGTTTGTACGTCTGCTCCAGCCGCTCATGCCGCTCCCTCACATCCTGTTCCAGTAATACCTCACGCAGAACAGACTCAATCTCCTCCACCCCTGCAGGCTTCAGCAAAAAATGATTCACGCCCCAGCGCATGGCCGCCCTGGCATTCTCGAATTCGTCATATCCGCTAAGAATGATAATCGGCAGATGGGGATGATCCCTCCGCAGCTTCTGCGTAACCTCAAGTCCTGTCATTCCTGGCAAATAGACGTCCGTCATGACAAGATCCGGACGCAGCCGCTGGAACAGCTCCAGTGCTTCCACGCCATTGGCTGCCGTTCCTGCAATGTTGAGGCCAAGGGATGGCCAATCAATATGTTCGGTCAATGCTTTTACAATATGTGGATCATCGTCTACGAGCATAATCGTTTTCATTCATTTTCACCGCCCAGCCACAGAGTTAACTGATCTTCCGTTTCAATGCGCGGCAGCGTAATGGTCACTTCTACCCCGCCCAATTCACCTGTACATAGATCAACGCCATACCCGGTGCCACAATACAGTTGAATACGCTGATGTACATTCCGTATACCGATGCCCGACGTCTCCTCCAGTTTCCAGCCTTCAGGCAAGCCCTGTCCGTTGTCTCTAATGCGAATGATGATTTTGGGTGCATTAGCAGACTTTACGGTTGGACGATAGCCCATAGATTGGCTGCCTAATTCGGATGACTCCGTTGATGATTCGGTGAGAAGGCAGGTTGAAGAATCATTTGCTCCTGATAGACGACTGCTCTCCGACTCACCCATATCAATCTGTATGCGAAGTTTCCCTTCCTTTGGATACCCATGCATGACCGCATTTTCTATAAAGGGCTGCAAAATGATCTTGGGAATATAACAGCCGCGGACACGTGGATCAATCTTTTCCTGATAGTCGATGGAAAAGGGCAACCGCTCGGACTGAATGTTGACGTAACAACGGGCATGCTCCAGTTCATCCCGCACTCGAATAAACAGCCTGCCACCGCTCAATCCAATGCGTAACAGTTTGCTGAGCTGTACAATCATCCGGCTGATATCCTTGGCTTCATAATCCAGGGCCCGCCAGTGGATCATATCGAGTGTATTGTACAAAAAATGCGGTTTAATTTGCGCCTCCAGTAAACCAGTCTGGGCTTCACGCTTCGCGCGGCTCTCTTCCTTGACCTGATCCATTAACGCTGTCAGCTGTGAAGCCATATGGTTGAACCCATAAGCCAAATGGGCATATTCCTCGGTGAATGATAACTGAACACGGGTATTGAAATCCCCCTTCTCCAGCTGCCTCATCCGTTTGATGAGCTGACGCAAGGGACGAACAATCCGTCGCACGAACAGATACGCGAGTACAACCGAGCATAATAACCCCAGTACGGCTATCCCAAGGACCTGCCAGCCCGCCTGCCTCATTGGAGATAATAAGGTATGCACAGGAATGGTCTGCACCAGATGCCACTGAAGCATGGCTGGCCTTGAATACAAAACAAGCTGCGCTCCTCCGCCCTTGCCGGAAACTACTTCAAATCCGTCCTGCCCGTGCTCGGCGTGCTCCTGAATCCATGCGCTGTCTACAACAGGTTCACTTTCCCCGGTTGCAGAAGCATTTGCAGAGGTATTAATAGAAGATAAAATTTTTGAGTTACCTTTGGTTAAGGTCAAATCTTCATCAGACGTTCCCTCTACAATGTCCTCACCCATTTGCATGACGACATTGCCTGCGGTATCCACCAACAGCACCTGTCCATCCAGTACCATGGGCATATCCGCAAATCTCCGTACAATGTCCGCGCGACTCAGCCTTATGAGCACGTACGCCACCGTGCCACCCCGGCTGTCAAAGATTCGCTGCGCGTATCCGATCAGCGATTGACCAGACTCGTTTTCCCGCAAAGGCACCCAGGCCGCATCCGCCTGCTCCAGTGCAGCAAACCATGAATCGCCGGCAATCGTATTCACTGGATAGATGCGGTCAGCCATCGTGACGGTGACCCCGTTGAAGGCATCCGTATACATCTCCACCGAGGTAATGCCTTCACTGACAACCAGCGTATGATCCAGTATTCTGGATAACTCCCGCCGTTGGTGGATCTGTGTCAGCCTTCCCGTTCCGTTTGTATCCAGCAGATTCGACAGCTCACGATTGCTCGCCAGAGAGTAGGCTGTGCCTGTCACCCCTGTAATAAAATCAAAACCACGGCGTGTACTCTCGTTCAGGAGAGCTAGTCGCGCGTTGCTGATCTCGGTAAACGTAACAGCAGAGAACGACTGGTACGCCAGCCAGACAATAACTGAGACAAGCATCAGGTTAAATACAATAAAGCAAGTCACCATCAACGTGGAGAGCTTGCTTTGTTGCAGCTTTTGATTTAGAAATAACGAAAATTTTCGTTTCCGCATGCGGAGTCAACTCGTTTCGTCTTGGAATTACCCTTTGAGCCCGGAGGTCGCGATTCCTTCCACGAAGTACTTTTGACACACGATAAATACGACAAAACAAGGCACCAGCGACAGTACTGACATCGCAAACATTGGACCCCAATCCGATTGGGAACTGGAATCAAGGAACAGGCGCAGACCCAGCGGTACTGTGTATTTGCTGACATCACTCAGATAGATCAACTGGCTGAAGAAATCGTCCCACGTCCACAAAAAGGTAAAGATCATTGTCGTCACTAGCGCCGGAAAAGCCAGCGGAATGATAATTTTGGTGTAGATTCGTACAGGACCGCATCCATCAATTGTAGCCGCTTCATCCAGCTCTTTGGGCAATCCCCGGAAGAACTGAACCATCAGGAAAATGAAGAATGCATCTGTTGCCAGCCATTTCGGCACCACCAGTGGCAGATACGTATTCACCCATTCCAGATGGTTAAACAGGATATATTGAGGAATCAGCGTCACATGATGTGGCAGCATGATTGTCATGAGCATGAGCCCAAAGCAAATCGCTTTGAAACGAAAATTCAATCTGGCGAAGGCGTACGCTGCCATGGAGCAGGAAATGACATTGCCGAGCACAGCACCCAGCGACAGGACGACCGAGTTGGTCAGAAAACGGGAGAAGGGATTGCCCTGAATCCCCGTCCAGCCATTAATGTAATTTTGCCAATTCCATTCTTGCGGCCAGAACCATGTTTCAGTAAAAATCATATGTCCCGGTTTGAATGAGCTGCCCAGCATCCAGAGCACCGGATATAGCATCACAAAGGCAATGACCGAAATCAGTACATGTTTGGCGACTACCCACGCACCAGAGTTTCGTTGTCCAATCATGATTTTCCACCATCCTCATAGTGCACCCACAGCTTGCTGCTGCGGAATACCAGCAATGTAAAGACACCGATCAGGATCACCAGCACCCAGGCCATCGCGGACGCATAACCCATCTGGAAGAACGAGAAACCTTTTTTGTACAGGTATAGAGAGTACATTAATGTTGAATTGACGGGCCCTCCGCTGCCGTTACTGATGACAAATGCCTGAGTAAATGACTGGAAGGAGGTAATCAGCTGCATCACAAGATTGAAAAAGATCACCGGTGACAGAATCGGCAGTGTGATATAGAAGAATCTCCGGAGTGGGCCTGCTCCATCTACGGCGGAAGCTTCGTCATACTCAGGTGGAATCTGCTTCAAACCTGCCAGGAAAATAATCATCGACGATCCGAACTGCCATACCGACAACAGTACGATCGAATACAGGGCATACTTCGGGTTCGCGACCCAATCGGGTGCCTTAATGCCGATCATGGCAAGCACCCCATTGAGCAGTCCGTCACCGCCCAGCATTTTGCGCCACAGCATCGCGATCGCGACACTTCCCCCAAGCAGGGTTGGAATATAATACACCGTACGGTAAATGCCAAGCCCTCGGATGCCCTTGTTCAACAGCATCGCCACCAGCAGGGCAAAGATCAGCTTGATCGGTACGGATACAGCGACGTACGTAAATGTGACCTTGAGCGATTGGGTAAACAGTTTATCCGATGTAAACATCGTGGTGTAGTTATCCAGACCGACCCAGGAAGGGGCGGCCAGGATACTGTAGTCAGTGAACGAAATGTATAAGGAAACGAGCATCGGGCCAAGTGTAAGAAACAATAATCCAACCAGCCATGGGGCTAGAAACAGAAGTGCAGCTCCATTATGGGCGTATCTCCGTTTTACCCGCCGGGCTGTTACATGCTCGGTTCGGGCTTGGCTGACCTGTGTTGTACTCATCTTTGCAACCTCCCGTCGGAATTAGAAATGGAACCAGCCAAATGTTATTGACTTGATGCAAGTGTCGCCTTAGCCCCTTCAATGAACTGGGCAATCACATCCGGTGTGCTGCCTTGACCAAAGGCGATCTGCTCACTTGCACTCTTGAAGCTGGTATCCACTTCGGAGAATCCTTGCGGGTATGGCGGATCAATCTCACTGGAGTTCTTCGATACTACATCGATAAATTGGAAGATGGCTTGCTCCGCTTCGGGCAGCGTAGGCTGCATCTTCTCACGGATGCTGGCATTGACGGGTACTCCGCGCTCCGAACCGAGAATGGCGGTCGCTTCGGGATCATTCACCATGAAGTCGATAAACATCGCCACTTCCTTCGGATGTTTTGTTTTGGCATAACCGGACAGGAACTGACCTGCTTTCAGGTATTCACCGATTTGCTTTTCCCCCACACCGTGCGGAAGTACTTGTATCCCAAGCTTATGGTCCTGGTTTTTGTTCACCTGCTGGAACGTCAGCAATTGATTAGACCACGCAAAATCCATGGCAGCTGTACCAAGCGAGATCGGGCGTGTTTCCAGCGCATTCGTTGTGGATGCTGTCACTTCCGCAGAGGTAGCGCCCCCGTTCTCACGAAGTGCACCCCACATGTCGAACCACTGCTGAAGCTCCTCGCTGGTTGCTGTCATCGTGCCACCATCAAATAGCCCCTTGCCTGTTTGCCGAATAAATACCTCAAACATGTTGGTGGTTCCCGAAACATCCGCCGAACCGTAGAAACCATCACCCTTCTCTGCTGCAATTTTGGCAGCGATATTGCTGAAATCTTCCCAAGTCCAGCTTTCCTGCGGCTCCTCAATGCCAAGCTCCTGGAATACGGTCGCATCATAGATGACACCTGGTGCATTTACACCCAATGTAATCGCGTATAATTTATCATCAATCGATCCGGCTTTGAGCATGCTCTTGTCATGATCCTCTGTACGCAGCTCTTTGCTTTCAGCAAATGGAGTCAGGTCAAGAAGCGCACCACGGCGGGCAAAATCGGTTAGAAAAGCGTAATCCATCTGTATGATATCCGGCGCATTGGAACCAGCTACCTGTGTGGTCAGCTTGTCAAAGTAACCATCCCAACCGGAATATTCCGGTTTGATGGTAATGCCGGGGTGTTTCTCTTCAAATAGCTTGATCACTTTGGTCGTGAGATCGTGGCGAGTCTGTGATCCCCACCAGGTCATGCGAAGTTCAATATTGCCGGAAGAGTCACTTTTGCCCCCCTCATTAGATGAAGCTGAAGGTTCTGAAGTTCCTCCTGAACAGGCTGTAGCAAACATGAGTAGGGACAGGCATAACAGGGTTACCCACTTTTTGGTATTCAACATGAATGAATTTCCTCCCCTTTTGCTTATATGGAATCGCTTACAAAAACTATTGTAACGGCCCACAGCTGCTCATGACATAAACAAAAGTAAGCTTTCCTGTCAAAAAAGTAAGGGGTTGAGACAAATACAGTTATCCATTCATTTCAGATGATCCATATATTTAAAGTGTTTAAATAACCACCAGGAATCTGACTCCAGGTGGTTATTCATATATACAGCAGTCTTTGTGCAAAGCGCCATGACTCGTTACATCTCAACGGTTACCATATGTCATACAATGAAACGTTCAAGTAGATATCATGCAAGGCTTCGATAAAGGTATTCTGGAGTTGGACTGGCCGTAAAATCTCAAAACTTGGACTTTGAATGCAGATCAGATTCTTTCTACTGGTTGTACTGACACTTTCAGGACTTCGTCACAACAGGTGATGACGCCTTATGCTGAACCAGATGTTTCTTCATCTTCGCTACTTCGGTTCCTGCCAGCATCATAATGCCAATACCATGATTGTCATTCGTCACAGTGAGCAGGTCCTTGTTGTAGTATTCAGCGGTAAACGCATATCTCGACCCGCTGCACACTCCATGTACATTCCCCTGACGGTCAATGGCTTTATTGGTTAATCCGTTCCACGCCTTCTCAGCCGCCTCAGTGTAACGCTCAGGCTGATCTAACCAACCAAAACGAACTCCCCGTGCAAAACCATAGGCAAACATCGCTGTACAGGAGGCTTCCTGGTATGTTTCCGGATCATTTAATACCTGATGCCACAACCCACCTTCTCCTTGCAGAGCTGCATACCCTTCACATAGTTCGTTAAAGAAGGAGATTAATGCCGAGCGCTCCGGGTGATCTGCTGGCAAAGCTTCCAATACCTCGGACAACGAAAAGAGAGTCCATCCGTTACCCCGTCCCCACGGAATCTGTGTCGCTTGTCCGTATTTGAAATCATAGACGTGGGACATAATCTTGAATTCAGGCATAAACAGATACTTCCGGTACAATAAAAATTGTCTGGCGGCTTCGTCCAGTGCTGACATATTCCCCGTCAATCGGGCATAACGCACGAGAAACGGTGTGCTCATATAGAGATCGTCCGCCCACATCGTATTCTCGGCAAAATCACCAATGCACTCGCGGTAAAATGCGCCGTCTTCCTGTCGTTCCAACCGAGAGAGCATAAAATCTGCAATCCGTTCGGCAATTGGCAAGAACGTTGACTCCTGACATTCGGCGTAGGCTTCCAGCATCGCTGAGCCAAAAGAGCCACAATTGTCCAACATTTTCAGCATAACCAACTGCTGGTTAACCGCCGGAAAACCATACTGCTCCCGGTCCCATAATGAGTACTCATACATGCGGGTACACGCCTGCACATGTTCTGCCGCATAACGGGTTATATCCGGTCTCTGCAAATAGCGTCCGGTTTGCAACAGACCATACACGGTGACACCTAGTGGATAGTCCCAGCGACCATAATTGGTGACACTGCCTACTGTCCATTTGTTACTGAGCATTGCATTTTCATAATAGGGGCGTATCCACGCATCCGGTCTATCCAGTCGCCAATACATGCGTCCGGTCTGAGACTGGTGGAGCCCCGTTTCTTCTGAGTTATCCTGCGTTAAACTACCTTTATACACCCGATCTGTACGGATCAGATCCTGCAAATCAGGTTCGACATCCTTCGATGTAAAAGGTCCGAGATATAACCACGACTCCCCAGAAGCTCCGTGCACACGTTGGGGAAGCTCCAGCTCCAGTTGCTTTTCATTCACCGATGCATTTAAAACAAAAGCCCATGTCCCAGCCATATCCCCACATTCACTGCGTACCAAAAGGTCACTCCGTCCAAAAGCTGCCCGAATATCTGCCTCAAATGGACCCGCTTTCTCCACTTGCACCGCCAGTTCGCCGTTCAGCCATATATCCAGCGGCCCGGAGGATTGACCAGATAAACGGATAGGGCAATCGCTTGAATCGTTATTGTTCAATCGTGTCCATGCGTAGACTCGTTGACCAGGAAGATGTCCGTATATTCGTTCCAGTGCTGGTTGCGTCTGCTTTTCCTCTGACCATTGGGGGTTAGGCAGCCACTCCAGTCTGTGATCTTCTTCTTTTCCAAGCAGATTCCATTCTGCATAACTGGCCTCCGCTCTGTCGGATATATTGTCCAGGTTAAACGTGAGCAGTTCTTCCGAACTTACCGGCTTCGAATACACCCATCCCGCCTGTCCTTGTCTCTCCTGAAAAGGAGCGAGCACATTCAAAATGCGCACTTTCCCCTCGTCCGAGCCAAACTGGCATCCAAATCCCGCAGGTGTATATTTCATCTCCAGCACCAATGTATTCCATCCCGGTTTGATATCAATTCCCAGCTTCACGGTCGCGTTCGGGTTGATCTCATCCATTACTGTAGAGCGATATACCAGCTGCTCATTAAAATAGAAACGAACAGGTCCATAACAGCGGACCAGCACATCCAGATTCCGATCTTCATCCCCCCAGACCAGTGCTGCAGCGTATGAAACCTGGCCTTTGTGAGCATCAGGAAAGCATTTACTTAAATTCAGATCATACAGACCTTTTTTGTTCTGCAGAATGCCAGACTTCTGAAATACCCGATATACAAAATCAGCCTGCGCATTAGCCCCAATATATCTCTCAGCCAGTACCTTCAACACCTGATCCTGGTCTTCTCCGAATCGATAATACATGCTCTGCGGTTCACTGAAATATGTTGTCATTGAATGCCCACATTCCTCTCCTGGTGGAATTAATAGGTATAGCGCTTAACCTTTGTGAGATAATCCCTTTTGGCGAACGTTGATGATACTTCTTTTATTTTTGGAACAATCGAATAATAAACCAAGTATAACTGACCTGCTTCATGGTGGCTACAGAATTTTGATTGCGCTTACAGAAATATAAAAACAGATTCCTTTGCTTTCTTTCTCTACTTGTCGTCACTCTCTGGATCAAAGATTAATCTCCGTTTAAATCGGGGTAGGGATACCGATATATATGATAGCTTATGATAGCTGAAATACACAAAGCCTCCGTTGCACTTTCCATTTAAGGTAGTGAGCGGAGGCTTTCGTTCCATTTTGATAAAAAAATGTGTACAAGGCTGTCCTGTTTCTTAAATTTCCACAGCTACGCCGTAATGGTCAGAGACCACCGGGCCATTCTTTCCGTTGAGAACTACCATCGATGACTTCGCCTGTACCGGGCGATTCGAGAAAATATAATCAATACGCAGATCGCGTTTGTTATCCGCCCAGCCGGCAATGGCTTTGACCACGGTTGCACCGTCATCCTTATGCTCCGCCGTTGTGTACAGGTCATTCCAGCCCTTGCCCATCATATAATCATAACCTTCCCCACGTACTTCTGCGACATTATTAAAATCCCCCATCATATACAGCGGCTGGTCCATATATGGAGCAAGCTTGCTCTCAGTGAGTTCCCACTGCCCCTTAAAAGGTTCTTGTTCATCATCCCACCAGTTATAATGTCCATTCACAAACCAGGTTGCTTCACCTTGGACGGTGGTCTGTACACCTACAATTTTGCGTGTCCGGTAGTTGTCGTAATCTCGCATGTGGGATACATATTCCCCAAAAGCCTGTGTGATCGGCGTCCGGCTCAGGATCGCCAGCCCTTCATCGTATTTGCCGAAACCAACATGGGCCGGAATCCATGTCCAGTAATACGTATCGGTTAGTTGCTTGAGCAGAACGTAGGCGTAGTTGTCTTTTTTGATCACAGCATCCGATTCCGTGGCAAAATAATGTTTCAGTTCCTCCGCAGACAGCGCTGCTTCTTGCATGGATTGGTTGACCTCCTGCATGGAGATCACATCAAATTGATGTATATTGATAAAGTCAGCGAGCTGGCTGATCTTGTTCAGTTGGTCTTCTTCTGCCCAAGCGTGGGTATTTAACGTAAGTATTTTCATATGCTCTCTCTCCTGTTGTTTGAAATTAAGCCGAAGCCCGGCCTGCATCGTTCCTAAAAGGAATACATACGCTAAGCATACACAAGACGAGCCTACTATGCATGGTATATGGTAAAAAAATAGAGATTAACACGCTTGGAATTCTACCTATCAAAAAGTCTCATCCAAGTTCTCAGAACCGATGCACGGAGCACACGATAACTGATATGATGGTATATGAAATGTACACCATTACGTCAAGACGTGGTGATTACTGAACCTATTATTTCCCCAGGAGATGGAATGATGAACATACCGAATGACATGAACATGGATGATGCGCAGTGGCAACAGCTGATCAGGCAGGTCGCAGAACATTTTAACAACCTGACGATCATGCGCGGATTCCAATATTATAAACAGAAACGCGTCGGACCATTAACCTACACCGAACAAAACGGAATTTTGGCTGAAGTGCAAGGCTCCGATGATTATAAGGTTACTCTAAGCTTGCAATCACTGAACACCAGTCATTGCACCTGTCCGGTAGGTTCTCATTGCAAGCATATGATAGCCGTTCTAATGAGTTATACAGAGCAACTGGGGCGACCCGTGCACGGCATTGTCAATGCTCACTCCAGTACAGCACTGAAACAGGCACCAAAACCTGCTGCTATAGCGTCCGCAGAGCGTTCGGATTACACATCGCATGAAGAGGATCTCAGCATCCCTGATAATCAGTATAGCCAAATCAGGGAACGTGCAACGGAACTTGCAGAACTTGAAATCACGGAATGGCATGAGCTATTTCGTGCATGTCTGAAACGACTGGGGACAGGCACGCCAAGTACATCGTATGTGCAGACCGCAGCGGACGAGCTCTATTCCATCAAACCTAGGCTGTCCGCTGGCATGGATCAGTTATTTGAGCTGCATGTTCAGTTGTACCTGATACGCTTCTGTGTGCCTGCCCGCAATTCAATCACACATGCCCCTGTGTATCTGAGCTATCCTGCTCAACTTGCCATGGATGCACTCCAGAAAGGGTTGGAACAGATTCTTAGCCGTCCATTGGATCTCTCCAGTCTGAAGGGCACGAAGCTTGAACAGCATTGGAAGCGGCTTGAGGAAACCTCAGCTTATCTGCGTACGCAGATGATATCCGAGACATCCAGCATCATGTTCTTCACCCCGATCTATCGACAACTTTGGTTGAACTGGATCGTTCCTCATCTTCAAGGAGCCCAAAAAATGGTGGATTCAGAGCTGGAATTTCTTAAGGAAATAGAGAACAACCTGACCCCTGCTTCCAAACCCGCCAACCCCGGTGGGAGCGTGTTGAGCGTAGCCAATTTAACCGAAGACGGGAATGTTACGCCGAACAAATCTGTCCCTCTACCCTTGCCGCTGGTATTGGCGCAGAGCTGGATGTATTTCCATTTGGGGCAAGATGAGCAGGCTTGGCAGCGATTAGTCAGCGGAAGCTCGGCATATGGCATCCCGCCGGAGCATCTGCTTCATTTCCTCCACGTACTTGCAGATTCTTCCGACTGGAAGCGGCTGGGCGAGTGGTTAGTGCACCTCGGACCTCTTCTGGCAAACCGACGGAACTCCCCTCTGAATGATTACATGCAGTTGTGGGACACAGCCATTCATCATCTGCCCGATGTAGAGCATCGCATGTGGGACACACTCGTCAGCATGCTGCCTCATTCCCGTCCGGCATATGAAGAAGCGATGCATTCACGGGGACAGTGGCGGCGATGGATTGATTTTCAACTGAGCACAGAGACAGAGCCGCTTGAATTTCGTGTAACTGTGCTACAGCCGATTGAAAAGGATGCACCAGAGCTGCTGCTGCCTTTTTACCATCAGGCTGTGGAACGTTATATCGGGCACAAAAACAGAGACGGATACAAAGCAGCCGTAAAACTGCTGAAGCGATTATCCAAAATTTATAAAAAATTGAAGCAGGAAGAGCACTGGGAGCAGTTTATCACCACATTGGCTGTTCGCAACAGCCGACTGCGCGCCCTGCAGGAAGAGCTTCGGAAAGGTAAGTTGATCTCATGAGCCTATTGCACCCTTACACCGAAACGATTGAGGTCCACGTTGCATTGACCGGATATGGGGATGCCTTGTTCTATGGAGCACTGAACACCCATCACTTTGTATCGGGGCAGTCTCTCAAGCAGCGCTTATTCGCTTGGCATGCGCCCTCTTTCTATGGTACAGAACTGGAAACGAGACAGATCGAAGAGATTGAACTGGTCGTACTGCCTGCGGAAGAAGTGATTCCTTTTTTCAGCGATATGCACACCCTTCTGCACATTGAATGGAAATGGGACGAGCAGGCAGAGCACCTGATCCGGCTGGCTCCGGTACTGGCAGCAACGATTGAAAACCGTAAATATATACCCAGCTTCGCTGCATTCCGTTCAGGACAATTGCAATGGACCTGGGACCCGGACAGCTTGAAAAAGCAGGATCGAACAGCTCTTGGCAAAGCCCTGGAACAGACAGATGAGAGCTATGCTGAAGGACTGAGTGCTGCCTATTCCGCTTCCGTATTCCAGCGATGGTACAGCACGGAAGAAGCTGCCACCGATCTGCGGCGCGAGTTCCCGCAGCTTTTTCCGCAACGTGGCGCTCCTCCTCAAACAGCCGGAATGGACGCCCAATCCTGGCTGTTGTCCATTGGCTGGAAGGCTGATGCAGCACCATTCCGTCCACTCCTGCAATTACTGGAGCCGGAAGATGATGAACCCGCATGGAGACTGCGGCTGGTATTGCAAAATAAACTGGATGCGACCGTATTGGTTCCCGTTCGGTTGGATTCACGCGGCAGGCTGGAAGGTGAATGGCCGGATGTATGGACGCCGTTCATCCTTGACCGTTCCGCTGGCTGGCTGGAGCAATTGCGAGCGCATCTGCCCCGAATTAGCCGCACTATTAGCGGCAGCCGGGATGTGCTGAGTGATCCATTGGGAGATCAGGATGCTTGGCTGTTCCTGACACAAGACAGCGGACGACTGCTCGAAGCTGGCTGGCAAGTACTGCTTCCGGGTTGGTGGGAAGCTGCGCGCAAGAAGAAACCCAAGCTGCGTGCCAAGGTGAAGCCGGAGGAAGGCAGTGAACGAGGACAATCGTTCTTTGGCCTGGACTCGATCATTCATTTTGACTGGCGTATTGCGATTGGGGATACGGATCTCAGCGAGGAAGAATTCGCTGATCTTGTCGCCCGTAATGAACGGCTGGTCCGCTTCCGCGGGGAATGGGTTCCCCTCGACCCGGACTTACTGGAGCAGATCCGCCGGGCCATGGGCGGTGTGGATCAGGAACAGGGACTATCGTTTCAGGATATTCTGCACCTGCATCTGCTGCATAATGAGCAGCGAGAATATCGCAACCAGAAACGCAAGGAAGGGCAGGAAGAGGAAGAAGAACAGCCACAATCCAACGAGAACATTCGTCTTGAGGTGGAACTGAACGAACACCTGAACCGGGTCATCGCACAGCTTGGCGGTGGGCAAGGGGGTGCTCCTTCCCTGCCTATTCCTTCGGGACTTCATGCAGAGCTGCGCTCTTATCAGAAGGAAGGCTTTGCCTGGCTTGGATTTCTGCGCAGGTTTGGCCTTGGAGCTTGTCTCGCCGATGACATGGGACTCGGAAAGACGATTCAGTTCATTACGTATTTACTTCATCTCAAAGAGAATGAGGATCGCTTGCCTGGACAGGCCCCAGCCCTTCTCATCTGTCCCACTTCTGTTTTGGGGAATTGGCAGAAGGAGATCAGTCGTTTCGCGCCTTCAATTAACGTCAGTTTGCACTACGGAGCACGAAGACTGAGCGGAGAAGAGTTCCGGGAACAGACTGAACAGGTGGATATCATCATTACCTCCTATGCAACGGCTACGCTGGATCAGGACATGTTACAGTCGTATACGTGGGCATCGATCTGTCTGGATGAAGCGCAGAATATTAAAAATGCTCAGACGAAGCAATCCATGGCGGTACGCAGCTTCCCGGCAAAACACCGGATTGCACTGACGGGTACGCCGATTGAAAATCGGCTGTCCGAGCTATGGTCGATCTATGATTTTATCAATCCGGGATATCTGGGCAGTGCACGGGCATTCCAGACTCGCTTTATCAGCGCGATCGAGAAGGATAAGGACGAGCAACGCATGCAGGATTTGCAGCAGTTAGTGAAGCCCTTCATGCTGCGCCGCAAGAAGAAAGATCCGAATATTCAACTTGATCTGCCAGACAAAAATGAGATGAAAACGTATATTCACCTTACGGGTGAACAAAGTGCACTGTATGACCAGTCCGTTCAGGAACTGATGGACAAAATGAAAGAACTCGAAGGCATCAAGCGCAAAGGCGCTATTCTGTCTGCCTTAACCCAGCTCAAGCAGTTGTGTGACCATCCCCTGCTGCTAACCAAAGAAGCCTTACCCGAGACAATCTCCTCGGATGTCTCATCTGTGACAGCGTATGACATGTACACTCCTCAGGACATGGCCATGCTAATCAGCCGCTCCGCGAAGCTGGAACGACTGATGGAACTGGTCCGTGAATTGCGCGACGAAGGCGAACGGTGCCTGATTTTCACTCAATACATCGGCATGGGACAGATGCTGCAACAGGTATTGAGACAAGAATTGCAGGAACCTGTACTGTATCTGCATGGGGGTACGTCCAAGACGGCACGGGATCGCATGATTGACGAGTTCCAGTCCAGGACGTTGCCTGCGGCGGAACAACCATCCGTCTTCATTCTGTCCATCAAAGCAGGCGGTGTGGGCTTGAACCTGACCGCAGCGAATCATGTATTCCATTTTGACCGTTGGTGGAACCCTGCCGTGGAAAATCAGGCTACGGACCGCGCCTATCGGATGGGACAGACGAAGGATGTTCAGGTACACAAGTTCATCTCGCTGGGCACACTCGAAGAACGCATTGACGAGATGCTGGAGAGTAAGCAGCAGCTCAGTGACAATATTATTACCAGCTCTGAAAACTGGATTACCGAGCTGTCCACGGACGAGCTGAAGGACCTGTTCACACGGCGCCGCGACTGGTCGGGTTAACTCCAGACTGGATTGATGCACATACGTAAACTTGTAAATAGTAGAATACAAAAAGAGCGAAGTTTCGGAGTTTGAATTCCGACTTCGCTCTTTTTGTATTAACCAATTCAACCACCCCATACAGTGCTCTTCATTGGTTAAGGTGGCTCAGGAGGTTGATTTCATCCTAGCGCATGTTCCCGATGATGGACGATCTTGAGTCTTGCATTTTCTTGATAAAGTTAGTCATCACATCAAAAGCTTCATTGCGTTTGTTGCTCATAGACTGCAAACGCAGCATATCCATTTGTTGTGAATTACCAAGCGCATCAATTTGGCCTCTCAGGACTTGAGCTTGGGAAGTATCCCCACTCTGAATAGCTGCCTGCAATTTCGTGTTCAGCTCTGCAATCAACTGATTGCGGTTCTGGACATTTTGAATCTGTGCCTGCAATTGGCTATCCAGCAATCTGGTGCGTTCTTGCTGAACCATCATCAAAGCTGTTTCGATGTCCATACTGCTCAGGTCAATGCTTGCGATGGAAGACGCCACCGGGTTTGTCACAGTTGCACTTGCTGCAGAAGCAGAAGTTACAACCGATACAGCTGCGATGGCAGCAACAACCGTGGAAGAAATCAATTTGCCTGATTTTTTCATAACCTACACCTCCTTAATGTCTATAGATACCCTCCATTAACTGGCATCTTTCGACATCATATATCGAAGGTCCTAGCTCCTACAACCCAAATTCACAAAGTTGAGACTAAATTGATACAGATAGATGATTCCATTGCCTCACTATCCATCCATTCCAATACAAATTCAATCAATATCAGGAAGTGGATCCTCGCCTGCCCGCCTCAACTGAAGGGTGTAATACTGTCCAATTCGTCCATGATATAGAACCTCTTCTCTCTTCCCAAAAAATAATTGTGACCATATGTGCTGGGTGAAAGTCTAATTCATGTAAAACCAAAGGGAAATGATTTCCCACAACCCAAGAAAGGAGCTGGTACCAATGGAATGGGCCGACCTCGTAAACCAAGCCATACAGGGAGATCGCGATGCCTTTATCAGGCTCATAAGAGAGATTGAAAATTCCCTATACAATACTGCAAAATCCATGTTGCGAAAAGAGGAGGATGTAGCTGATGCCATTCAGGAGACTATCCTGAAAGCCTATAAATCGATGCACACCCTTCGTGAACCCCAGTATTTCAGAACATGGATGTTCCGCATCCTTATCAATGAATGTAATACCATGTTATCCCGACGTTCCCTCTCCAACTCCTATGCGGAGGTGCCAGCACAGCAGAAGGAATATTCCAGTCCCTACGATGAGGTAGATATGAGAGAAGCAGTTGATCGGCTTGACGAACAAAAACGAATCGTTATCGTGCTGCATTATTTCGAGGATCTCTCCCTGCGGCAAGTAGCTGAGGCGCTCGATATCTCCGAAAGCGCGGTGAAAATGAGATTAAGCCGGGCAAGACAGGAGCTGTATCACAAATTCAAAAACTTTCGGGAGGTAAAACTACATGTCAAACCCGTTTAATATCGATCAGGAATTAAGAGCACAAGCGAAAGAGCGTCCGGTCATGTCAACAACTGTACGCAAACGAATCGATGCCACGTTAGAATCTCTACCAGAATCATCGAGTATGAATTCAGAACCATTTTCACGCAAACCCCGTCTTCGCCAAGGTTTGCGTCGTACAATCGCAGCGACCATCGCTGCCGGAGTGCTGGGTGTGACCGTGTTTGCATCCGGATTTGTGTCTCCCGTTATGGCTGACTCTTTGCGCAGCATCCCGCTGGTTGGCAGCCTCTTCAGCTCCATTGAAGCCGATATGGGATTGCGTACGGCAGGAGATAAAGGTCTTACAAAGCTCGTAAACAGCAATGTCTCTTTCAAGGACGTGAGGCTGGAAGTGTCGGAAACCGTATATGACGGTACTCGTGCAGCCTTCCTGGTTCATGTCACCGCGCCCAACCTGAAGAATGGGGAGTATGACAACGGCAAGGACATCGTGAAGCTTAGCAACGGAATTGATAATGTCTTTTTCAATGTAAATGGTACAGGGCAGGATAGCGGTTTGTTCTACGGCCCTGCAGGACAAACACAGCCGGATACGTTGCTGTTCGAGCAGGTAATCCCCT
Source organism: Paenibacillus sp. JNUCC-31 (assembly GCF_014844075.1). Taxonomy (NCBI): domain Bacteria; kingdom Bacillati; phylum Bacillota; class Bacilli; order Caryophanales; family Paenibacillaceae; genus Paenibacillus; species Paenibacillus sp. JNUCC31. The sequence goes on along the minus strand of NZ_CP062165.1, from coordinate 3,700,316 downwards.
CAAACCAGGCCGCTGCAGGACTGCCGGATCAGTTTGACGCCGAGGTCACGTTCACTTTGCAGGGCATTGATCATGAATTTAAGCTGAACATTCCTTTTACGAAAACGACCGAAGATATTCAGCATATTAAACCCCATGCCATCGTTTCTAATGATATGATCACCGCATCCGTTACGGAAGCCCAGGTTACGCCGATTACGACACGCGTGTCTACGGTGATCTCGCTTAATGGACAGAATACGCTTACGGCCAAAGATGAAGAGCAGCTGCGCCACATCGGATTTGCGATTTATGATGATCAGGGCAGACAATTGACCGCATTAAACGGTGAAGGCTTGTACGAGGGAAATCAATTAAAATCCGAACGGATCTACGCCACAACTCCTGGTGACTCAACGTATTTGATCGTAAAGCCGTTTGAGATTGAAGATGATTTTACGGAAGAGATCACAGATCGGCAATTCATCAAGGGAATGGACATGAAAATCGAGCTTAATCAACCGTAAACTATACATTCAAAAAGGAGTCTTTCCACATGTCCATTCAACTTACGGTTGCGTCCATAACTGTACTGGGTCCACTATTTATTCTCTTCCTAATTGCCCTGGTGTTCTACACCAGGGTGAACCAAATCAGATACACGTTCAGGCAGTACACCCTAACCATTGCGTTTGCTATCTATATTCTGGCAGTCATGCATTTGGTCTTCTTCCCCATTGATGTCAATTTAGGTATATATGCCAATCAAACGCCCTGGTACAAAACGATCCAGTTCATTCCCATTCTGACATTGGATATCCCCAGTTTTGCATTGAATATCTTGCTGTTTCTGCCGCTTGGTTTCATGCTTCCTCTGGTCAAGTCCTCGTTAGACTCCGTGAGGGAAGCCGCACGAATCGGATTGATCTTCAGTTTTTCCATAGAAGTGCTGCAGCTCATCATCCGGGTTACCCTCGGTAATGGCCGTTCTACTGACATAAACGATCTGATTGCCAATACAGCGGGCAGCATCATTGGTTATCTCATTTTTCACAGGCTTACCAAAGTTACGATGGGCCAGGACCTAATCCACCCATGGAGGCTCCCGAACCGTTCCCATCAGAAACATTCGTAGAGGACAGTTTCCTCTTAAATCCGGAGTTGCATGCAGACAAAATATGGTGAACTCCCTCAGATGAAAAAAGTGATACGCTATGGTACAATGAAGGAATTGTGTATTCACTGACAGACATAGGGGTAAAGTTGTGAATCCATCCTGATTCATCCAACATTTATCCATGCCTACGCTGTTAATCTAGGGAGGTTTATGGAACAACCATGCTCATTATTGGTATCGCCGGAGGAACCGGCTCCGGTAAAACGACGGTAGCTCGCTCCGTCATCGACCGTCTTGGATCGGGCAAAGTGACTTTCATATCCCAGGACAACTATTACAAAGACCAGTCGCAGCTCACCCCTGAGCAACGTCGACTCACCAATTACGATCATCCGTTTGCATTCGATAATGATCTGTTAATTGAGCATCTTACCCTGTTAAAACAAGGCCACACGGCATATGCTCCCGTATATGACTTCACCATAGATAACCGTGCCGCCGATGAAACGGTGGAACTGGCACCGAACCATATCATTATTGTGGAAGGACTGCATGTCCTGATCGATGAACATTTGCGCGCCCTTCTGGATATCAAGGTATTTGTCGATACAGATTCCGATGTGCGTATTCTGCGCAGAGTACTGCGGGATATGGAAGAACGTGGCCGTACGATTCAATCCGTGTATAAACAATATCTCGAAACCGTCAAACCGATGCATGATGCTTTTATTGAGCCTTCCAAAAAGTATGCAGACATCATCATTCCCGAAGGTGGACATAATGAAGTTGGCATTCAGATGTTATCCATTCTGACTGAGAAATATCTGACCGGTGAAAAATGGAATGGCGCTTAATTCAACACTAATCTGCTGCAGTAGGCGCTATGACCTATCGCGTCCCTAGTGAGACAAAATGGACATCGCTCATAAAGTAAGACCTCTGAAATCCAGGTTGCTAATTAATGCAATCTGGATTTTTTCGGCATTTCTATTTTATAATGGACTCCATAGCTGAAAGGAGACATCACAACATGGCTACTTTTGAAGAGTTTATGCAGCATGATATCCGCGTTGGTACAGTGGTGGAAGCCGAACCTTTTTCAAAGGCTCGCATCCCTGCCATCAAAATGGTTATCGATTTCGGCCCACTCGGCCTTAAGCGCTCCAGCGCCCAAATTACAAAACGATATACCCCCGACATGATGATCGGAAAGCAGATTGTTGCTGTAGTCAATTTTCCGCCGCGCCGAATTGCTGGTTTTGTATCCGAAGTACTGGTGCTTGGCGGTGTACCTGGAGAAGGTGACGTTGTTCTGTTAACGCCAGATCAGACATTACCCAATGGAACGCCGATTGCCTAATTTTTCATCATATTGCTATCCCTTCTTTTCAAATGTTTGGAAATCGGTTATTCTTGAAGTACATTATTGAACTACATAGGACTGACACCTTAAAGCATAAGGCTATGAATCTGCGGATTCGTGGCCTTTTTTTGCATTTTTTCGAGGTTAAATGGGTCTTGAGGAGGATAGGGTGCACCTGGAGTGGATGGAATTTATTGAAAAATAATGCCAATTGCCTAGTTTTACATGGTAGAATATTGTTGATTATGACAAATTTAGTATCTAGTCGTGTGAAGCAGTGGCGTACATACACCAAACAGGTGACGACAATCGAGAGGAGCAGCATTTATGAAAAAGATAATGATTTCCGGGGTAACCGCATTGGCATTATTCACAGGGGGAATTGTGGGTTCGGGAGCGATAGGAAATTCGGTACAAGCCGCTCAAGCTACACTGAAATTCAAAGACGTCCCCTCTACACACTGGGCCGCTGAGGCCATCAATTCGGCAGTTGAGCAAGGATATTTTAAAGGATATGCAGATGGAACATTCAAACCAAGCTCCCCTGTCACCAAAGCAGAAATGGCAAGTATTCTGGGGCGCCTTGCAGATCAGCCTGATGCCGCCACACAAGAACAAAACAACTTCACAGATGTACCCGATTGGGCTAAGAGCGGTGTTTCCATTGCGATCAAGAAAGGATTTATCAGCCCTTCCAAGTACAATGGGAAACTGGATGCACAGGCACCACTTCAACGTGGAGAAATGGCCTCATGGTTAACGCAGGGACTGACTGTTGTTGATCCTGAGTACAAACAAGCCCTATCTGATGTAACCAACACGGTTGTGCCTGTGAAAGAGTACTTTACAGGTAAGCTCGCAAGCTCGCAAAAAAATGCGGTTGCAGTTGCTCTGGGTACGGGATTAATGAGCGTGGCAAATGATAAAAACTTTGGAACAGACCGCACAACCACACGGGCTGAAGTGGCTGTTCTCATCGCTCGTTATGCTACCGTGGCTAAAACGAAGCCTGCTGATTTTCAAGGTTTGAATGAGTTGCGTGAGGTGGGGCTGACTGGGACGAATTTGAGTGTTATTGCGCCTAAATACAAAGTAATCCCTGAAAGCAAGTATCCTGAATCATATGACTACAGCAAGGTCACAGGTGAATTTTCAAAAATTCGCAACCAAGAATTGGTTACTAAAACTAATTATGCTGATATCAAAGTGAAGAACTGGATTGTGGTTAACCCTTATGTAGAAGGAGACGCAAGAAGTATTTACTACCCAGCTTTTGTTGATGAAAAAAATAAGCCCTTAAGAGGAGCGTATTATTCTTTTGCTGAATTTGAAATGAATATCAAAAACTCAATGAATCAGTTACAAGGGGGAAGTCTCATCCAGGCTGTAGCTATGAATCCTGTTATATCCCCTAGCAGTAAGGCGGTTTCAGATTATAGCATACCTCATATTAATGATTTGCTCGGTGCAAAGGGAGTATTTATTGTGAAAAACCCAGTTTACTGGGGAAAAGGTTTGTTGCATTTCGACAATGAATTAAATCCAGAAGTTTTCCTTACGTTGAAGGATGGAACTATCTACAGAGTGAGACCTAATTAATAACTAATGATAAGGGTGATACACCGTGCGTTTGCCTAAAGTATTGAAGAAACCACTTCTCTCAGCTCTCGCAATAAGCTTGATCTTTAATTCACCTCCTGCTGTATTCGCAGGAGGTGGGCCCGGGCAAAAACCAGTTTTGCAAGCAGCTCGAATGGAACCAACTACTGCGGCTAAATCTCAGAAGAAAGTAATTCCTCTGGAGGGTAAAGGAAATACGAATATCGGTATATATGTTTATCAACTAGATAATATGAGGTGGAGAGTAGATGGGGAATGTAATGGTCAAACCCTAAGTAATAACCCTTCTACAAATAAGCCCAATTCTTCAACAGTGTGTATTGATTTATCTTTAGAAGCTCCCAGTTATCAGCCTACAGAATATTTAGATAAACTCGGTGAAGCACATCCTAGAAGTGAAATCACTTCCTCTTCAATCTCTCCAGAATATATGGATAATACAGCATACTACGAGCCCGGAGAGCCTATTTTGCTCAGTGTAGATTCTTTTACTGAAAAAAGAACCAAATTCACAGTGCAAATCGGTGGTGCCATCGAACCTAAAGCTTACAGACCCTATAACCCTCCTAAATACTCAGCGGACTACATATTTTTCACTGACTTATACTGGTATGCGAAGGCTGAAGTAACCAAAGAGATCAATCTCACCGGTGGCGGTCGACTTAGCCTCAACCAATCGAAGCAATTAAACGCTACGGTAAAAACGAAAACGGGAGACGGTAATTTCGGAGCTGAGACCAATGTAAACACGGGCAGTGGTGGGACAACGACATGGAGATCTTCCAATCCAGGTGTGGCTACCATCAGTAATTCCGGTTTGGTTCAAGCCGTCAGCAGGGGAACCACGACTATCACCGTCTTATGGGAGAAGGACGGGTTCACCTTAACTACTACTACAACTGTAGGTGTAGAAGAAGATCCAGGCAATGATGGTGGCAATAACAACGGTGGCGGTGGCTCCTGTTCCCCTACCATTGGCCCGCCGTCTCAAGGAACCACGATGAACATGAGTGATTTGGATCCGAATGCAAATGGAGTAATTAAAGCAGACAATAGATCCGCAGAAAAATTTGATGTGTTAAAAGGCATCCCGACTTCTGAATCTTTGTACACCAATGCATTTGCTGACAGCTACCTATTCAAACAAGCATGGGTCAAAATGACAGGTAAAACAACGTATGATTGTAACGTAACGATATCCTATGCCAGAGAATGGACTGAATCTGGACCAGACATCTGTACCGAGCAAGGTTGCACTCCCGGCCCATCTCTCCCAGCAAATGATACGGTGCCTGTACCTTACAACTTCCAGATCACAAGAGACTACTCCTACTGGAAAATCAATAACCTTGAAGTGTACAGAATCGCTAAAGCAACAATGAAAAATTATGCCTTACCTGGTGAAACGGTCACGATGATGCCTTCAGGATACATACCACCAACGTTAGAATCGAAAAATGATGAAGCCGTAGAAAGCCATGTAAAACCGGGCCAAACGAGTGCAATCTCATACACGCCACCCAAATTAACCGGAAGTTTGAATTCACCTCCGAATGTGCCTGATGATACTTCTCGATTAAAAGGAATGGCCGAGTCCAACACACCTCAAAGTAAAGTGAATAATGACTTGGTTAAATTCAATAACACCAAAATTATGGATGATGCAGAAACAACCAAAGATGGCCCAACCCCAACGAATATTCCTAATCCAACGACCATTGGACAGGATGTTCTGTATAAGCCCAATAACATGATTAGTAATACACTCATGAATAAAGAACATACGACCAGTTCCGGTGAGATCCATTACGAGGTGGTACCGGGTAACGTAAACGGCGGTTCAAACAAAGTGTTACCGATTAATGGCATCAACACCGTTACGGTTCATACCCCTGTCGTCAACTATGCTTTCGTCTCGGATGATCAACCGCACAATCAGAAGACCATTCCAGATACAACTCGTTCAGCCCTGATTCTGGAGCGACCATTTATCGTGCGTATTCCCACATCAGGACAGCATATGGACGTAGCAAGTTACCCGGGTTATGGCAATCGGGACTATGCCAAATATTTTCGCATGAAGCAGGTTCGCTTCCCGTTTGATGTCTATAACGCAGACCGAAGCCAGTTTATCCCTACCAAGACCTGGGTAGATATTCCGGTGAATCAGTTGGATACCACCTTTTATCTCCCGGTTTGGGTCGATGAGGGGAACTACCAAGTCGAATTCCGCAATATTGCGGAGAACGCACCGGCGACATTCACTGAGCAACCGGATGCCAATACCAATCTGGCGCACCATGTCGCCTCGGATACGGTCCCTGTTGAAGTCATCGGACGCTTGTATGATTTTCATGTCACCGATATATCGGACTATAACTGGGAAAATGTATTTCGCAAGCAACTGGGCAGCTCGGAACCTACGGGGGTTAGCTACTGGACTGGATTAAATCATATTGATGGTGATCCACGAGGAAATCTGGCACCCTTCATATTGCCTATACGACCAGGCAGCCATCCGGTACAAGGGTTCCGCAACGTAGCTGTGAAGACCGGGTACCACATTAAGTTTGACCTGAAAACCAAAGGTAATATGTTTGGCAAACAGGATGGTGTTCGGATTACACCGACTTTCTATTTTGTGAGCAAAGATGGCTCTTCTCGGCAGGAAGTGGATCTGTACTACCACCGGGGTCAGGAACGGCTGATCCGTATCGGAACTGCGGAGGATTTGGAGAAACGGTTTGTCGTCCTCAATTCGCGTCTGCGGAATGTACCCGGCACGGAGCTGGGCGATACCGCGCGTTACCAGTATACCTATGAACTGACAGCAGAGGAACAGAGCCAAACTACATTGGCTGATTATATGGTCCGACTGGTGGATCAGATCTCTCACCAGAAAACGTGGGTGGGACGCTATGATTGGATGATCCTGTCCGCTCCAATTCGCACATTGATTGGACCAAAAACAAATATTCCCACTGGGGTTAATGTGGATCGAGCCAATGCTGCCATTCAGCGATGGTATGGGGAGTACAGTCTTCCCGCAGATGTCTACGCCGTGCCGAAGGGAACGGATCTCGAACCGCTTGCCCGACAAAATCAGTTGGATGAAAAGGCCGCTGTATTTCTAAAGAACGGTTATATCGTGGTCAACTTCAATCTGGAGACGTTAAGGAATGGCAATACGGGTGCACCGCATCTGCAATACATTCATGCACCACTCATGAATCAGTGGCAGATGGAAGGCTTCAGTAACATTCCTGTAGACAGCCAAGGCAAAACCTGGCCTGTAAAAGATGGCGATGTGGTCTTTTATCATGCAGATCAGTCCAGCCGGAACGATTTCCAATCCCAAGTGCCGCATTAATCATCAACAAAAGGGTTGCTTCATAAGTCATGAATATGACTTTGCAGCAACCCTTTTGAATTTAAACTCTCGAACTTCATGAAGGCATCTCATCTCGTGATTCAGTGATTTTATGAAAAGTATCGTATCCATCTATCTTCCCCTAAAGTTCAAGAAGAGCCTGATGTGATCAAAACGTATATATACAAATAGCCCCTCTGCCACGTTGTATTTTTTTTCTCTCCCATGTAAACGTTCCAAACAACATTGACGGCTATCCTCCCTGTTCGATACTTCTCGATCCTTTCGGGGACACACCCGTCACTCGCTTAAACATCTTGGAAAACAGTAACGGATCTGTGTATCCCACAGAGTGGGCCACTTCGCTGATCGATAGGGCCGAATGCTGCAGCAGTTCAGCTGCACGATTCATCCGGTACTCAAGAAAGAAAGCCTGTAAAGACTTGCCGTACCTCTCCTTGAAAAGTCCTGACAGATAGGTACGATCCAGACCTACAGCTCGGGCAATATCAAGGATAGAAGTCCTCTGACTATACCTGTTCTCTATAAATTGAACCGCCTGCCTGATGTATTCCTCTTTGGTCGACAGAGGCCGTTGTACCTGCTCTCCCGCAGGAGAAGATGCAATCAGCTCCGCGATCAATCGGTACAGCAAGCTCTGGTTGAACACATCTCCTCCATTGTGTTTGGATGATTGAACCATCTCGGTATACAAACGGTCGAATGTGTCCGAATCTCTGGCATCAAATACAGGATGTCCCGGACTGATGTGAGCCCGCTGCATGAACGCCTTGGCATGAACACCTTTGAACCCGAACCAGGAATATGTCCATGGTTCCTTCGCATCGGCTTCATAATGAATAAGCGTGTCCGGAAGAATCACAAAGCCCTGGCCCTGTGTAAGCTCGTAATGCTGATCGGCCATAAACACAGTGCCCTGTCCTTCATGAATGTAATGAACAATATAGGCATCCCGAACACCCGGCCCCCAATAATGCGACGGATCACATGCCTGCCAACCGAAAAATAACAGTACCAATTCCATCTGCTTCAAATCCATCGGAACCACATTTGTTTCGATTAGTTTCAACATTTCACGCTCCCTCTGTTCAACACAACGAACAATCTCTCCATTAAAATTATAACAGGTAAATAGATGAATTATTAGCTGTAAGCGAATCCATAAATGGGATTATGCCATGTTTCAGAGAGGTTGAGCCATAGTTATATTGGCCCGATCCACCTATATTGGAGGTACACCATTTATTCAGGGAGGCTGAACTTGAGATGAACAAAATTACGTTCCTCGGTGCGGGAAGCACCGTTTTTGTCAAAAATGTATTGGGTGACGTCATGATGACCGAAGCACTTCAGGATTTTGAGCTGGCGTTGTTCGATATTGATGCCGAGCGTCTAAACGACTCAGAGCGTTTGCTTACCAGTATGGCCCGTTCGCTCGGAAGCGGTTGTGCCATCAAAGCCTATACCGATCGCAAGGAAGCACTTCGCGGAGCCAAATATGTAATCAATGCTATTCAAGTAGGCGGTTATGATCCATGTACCATTACCGATTTTGAAATTCCGAAGAAATATGGATTGCGTCAGACGATTGCCGATACGCTCGGGATTGGTGGGATTTTCCGTAACTTGCGGACGATTCCGGTAATGCTTGATTTTGCACGGGATATGCAGGAAGTGTGCCCTGATGCGTGGTTCCTGAACTATACCAACCCAATGGCGGTACTGACCAATGTCATGAACGTGCATGGCGGAATCAAAACCGTAGGTCTGTGTCACAGTGTACAGGTGTGTGTGCCGCATCTGTTTGATGCACTGGGGATGGATCAGACGGGTGTGGTCGCGAAGGTTGCGGGTATCAACCATATGGCCTGGCTGCTGGAAGTAACTCGGGATGGTCAGGATCTGTATCCGGAGATTAAACGACTGGCGAAGGAAAAGCAGAAGGAGCAGCATGGCGACATGGTACGTTATGAGCTGATGCAGCGCTTTGGATACTATGTTACCGAGTCCTCTGAGCATAATGCCGAGTACCATCCTTATTTTATCAAACGAAACTACCCCGAGCTGATCGAACGCTTCAACATTCCGCTGGATGAGTATCCGCGCCGCTGCGTGAACCAGATTGAAGGCTGGAAAGAAATGCGTGAGAAGCTGTTATCCAGCGAAAATATTGAACATACGCGCAGCCGGGAATACGCTTCGCATATTATGGAGGCCATGGAGACGGATCGCCCTTACAAAATCGGCGGCAATGTCATGAATAACGGACTGATCACCAACCTGCCTCGTGAAGCCTGTGTAGAGGTACCTTGTCTTGTTGACGGGTCAGGCATCAGCCCGACGTATATCGGGGACCTGCCTCCACAACTTGCGGCATTGAACCGTACGAATATTAACACCCAACTGTTGACCATTGAAGCAGCAATTACGGGCAAAAGAGAGCACATCTATCATGCAGCGATGCTTGACCCGCACACAGCTGCTGAGCTGTCCATCGATGATATCGTGGCGATGTGTGATGAACTGATTGAAGCTCATGGGGACTGGCTGCCGAAGTATACGTCATAGGCAGTTCATAATTGTTCATACTTAAAAGCGCCGGTTTCCTCTGATCAGGAGAATCTGGCGCTTTTTTGGGCTTCATGTTGTGTTATTTTCCAATCTAATCCTGAAGCAGAAAGCGATAGCCGATTCCCGGCTCGGTCTGAATAAAACGTGGACGCGTGGGATCTTCCTGCAACTTTTTGCGCAGATGGCCCACATATACCCGCAAATAATGGCTATCCGATTCATGATGATGCCCTCCCCACACTTGTTGCAGCAGCTGGCGTTGGGTAATAATTTTGCCTGCATGGGTTGCGAGTACCTTCAGCATTTCATACTCGGTTGGCGTTAATTTCACGGGTGATCCATCCAAATCGACCTGTCTCTGGGCCAGATCAATGGTAAGCGGACCAAAGCGCAAAACAGGCTCATCCGTTGTCTTAGCTACATGACGAAGGGCAACCCGGATACGGGCCACCAGTTCTCCCATGCCAAACGGTTTGGTGACATAATCATCTGCCCCGCCGTCGAGTACAGCGATTTTATCCTCTTCGCGATCCTTTGCAGTCAGCACAATGACCGGTACATGCGACCATTCCCGGATTCTCTGAAGAACATCCATTCCGGACATGCCGGGCAAACCCAGATCAAGCACAATCAGATCTGGATGCACAATGCTCGCCTGGACGACCGCTTCTTCGCCGTCTGCACATTCGTAAATCTCAAATTGGTGCGCCTGAAGCGTAACTTTCAGCAGTTTGCGGATTTGTGGTTCATCATCCACAACCAATATGCGCGCGCCTTGCGGTGACGTCATGTCATTCTTCCTCTCCTTGTCCCACATACGGGAATGATGCTTCGGGTTCCTCTGTGGGCAAACAGATGCATACCCGTGTCCCGCCACCTGGATTCGGTTCTGCGGTAATCGTACCTCCGTGAACTTCGACGATTCCCCTACAGATGGCAAGCCCGAGTCCCGTACCTGTCACATGCCTTGACGATTCGGATCGATAAAATTTCTCAAATACCCGTTCGCGGTCTTCTTCCGGAATCCCTACACCCGAATCAGCCACCGCAATGGTCATTCGTCCATGCGGCTCATCCACCTTCACCATAATGACGATTTCACTGTCTTCTGGTGAATACTTAATGGCATTGCTGATCACATTGACCAGAACCTGCTCCAGCAAAACCTCATCCCCAGATACAAACGGTGGCTGATCGGGCAATTCCACCCGAATATGGCGGTGCTGAATAAATTGCTGAACCTGGGTTAACACAATGCCGATCATATCCCCTACATCGCACCATTTTCTACGCAACTGCAACATGCCGCTCTCCAGCTTCACCATGCCCAGCAAATTGGTTACAAGCCTGTTCATACGCAGAGCTCCATCTCGAATATTGCCTGTCAGTTCTTTTCGATCCTCCGGGGTAAAAAGAGAGTCATTCTCCAACAGGCCTGTCGCTGAACCAATGATAGCTGTAAGGGGTGTGCGCAGCTCATGGGACACCGAGTCCAACAAAGCGGTGCGAATTCGTTCCGATTCAGCCGTCACCTGAGCAAGTCTCGCTTCTTCAGCCAGCTTGACACGGGCAATGGCGCTCGCTGCCAGCCCGCCACACGCTTCCAGCAAACGCAGCTCTTCCCGCTGCTCCTGAAGATCGCTGGATTCCAGATTCACGGCGAGCACCCCATGAATCTGATCCTCTGTACGCAGCGGCACATACAGACCCGCCGATTCCCGCAGGCTCGATGACCCGCGTCCGGCGATTTCGCCATGTTTATATACCCATCTGGCAATAGCAACTTCGGCTTCTCCTCCCCCCCAGGCTGTTGAATCCGAATCCTTCGAAGAGGAAGTAACCTGGAGTTCTCCTTGAACATTTGGCAGATATAATGCCGCCGAAGCCCCAAGCGTCATTGACACTTGTCTCGCAATGTTGCCAAGCAGGGTATGCAAATCTGTAACAGCCGTCATCTGACGACTTAAAGCATACAGCGAATTCGTCGTAGCCTCGCGCTGCTTCACGACCTCCAACTGCTGCCGCAGACGCCCTGCCAGACTCGCCGTTAACACCGCCACCGCCAAATACACAACAAAAGAGAAAATATATCTTAAATCTTCAACCGTAAAACTAAGATACGGCGGAACAAAAAAGAAATCAAAGGCAACAACGCTAAGGCTTGCTGCATATATGGCCGGACCCATTCCCCAGTATACCGCGCTGATCAATACCGGAAAAAGATAAATTAGCCCCACGTTAACCAGGTCTTCGCTAATACCTATCGCATGGAGCAGAATGGTTAGCAATGTGATGCCAAGGGTTACCCATATATATTTGGGAATACGGTTTAGCTTCAGCCAGACATCTTCCCCTTTATTCCGTTCAGACACAGCTCATCTCACATCCCGCTCAGATCATAATCGTAGTCCGCAACAATCAATACGTCCATATGTCTGGATAACCGCACCAGCCTGCTGACCACCGTTCCCTTTCCACGATAGCCGTTCAGCCACCAGACCCGTTTCGCTTGACCAACCACCAACTGCGTTGCTTTTTCTTCAGAAGCTTTTCCCGCCAAAATACCTGGCACATCTCTCAGCCTCTGGCTGTGATGAATATGAAATTTGCCGCCCAGTCGAACGGTCAGCTGTTCCAGCTCCTCCAACTGGCTTTTCACTTCGTCATTCATGACCATGCCTACATGAACATGGTGCACATGCCAAACCGCCTTTAACCGATAGGCTGTGCGGAATCCGCGGCGGATCAGCCGTTCCGCATGTCCATCACTGCTTACGCAGACAAAGACCGCTTCCTGTCTGCGCCAGGGACCACGAAGTGCACTTTTGTGGTCCTGTGATTCCAGGCGTTCATCCACATCATCGGCCAATTCGCGCAGGGCTAGTTCCCGTAAGGCAATCAGGTTGCCAATGCGAAAGAAATGACCGAGCGCCTGTTCCACCTTGGCTGCTGCATAGATTTTACCCTCCCTCATGCGTTGTCGCAAGGCTTGGGGGGCCACGTCGATAAGCTGGACCTCATCTGCCATCTGCAAAACCTGATCTGGCACCGTCTCTCTGACCCTGATTCCCGTAATATGCTCCACCGCATCGTTCAGACTTTCCAGATGCTGTACATTCACGGTGGTGATGACAGAGATGCCTGCATCCAACAGGATTTGCACATCTTCATACCGTTTTTGCTGCGTGCTTCCTGGAACATTCGTATGCGCAAGCTCATCCACCAATACGACTTCAGGACATAGACGAAGAATTGCTTCAGTGTCCATTTCCTCAAGCTGTACCCCCTGGTATACCCGCTGATCCCGTGGAATAATGGATAATTGGCCGATCTGCTCCACCGTCTCCGTCCGATTATGTGTCTCCAGCAGACCAATCCGTACGTCGATGCCCTTGCGAAGCAGATCATTGCCTTCCCGGAGCATCATATAGGTTTTTCCCACACCTGGCGCAGCGCCGATGTATACCTTGAACTTGCCACGCCGAATCTGACCAATCTGTGCCTTCATTTCCTGCTCGCTTAACCTGCGATAGGTTGGAGTCTCTGTATCCGTCAATCGGGTCGGAAGCACCCGCTCGCCCTCATGCTGTGCCCGATCCGCCAGCAGAAACAGATCCACGCCCCGCACGCTTCGCAGCAAGGAATTAACGAATGATCCCCGCCACAGCTCCTGCCAGCGACTATGCCGTGAATGCCCCATAACGATGCGGGTAATCTGATGCTGGACTGCATATCGTGCAAGTGTGGTTGGAATGTTACGGCGGTGCAACACAGGCAATTCCTCAAACTGCCCCCCGAATTTCTCCACCAGTTTGATCATATTGCGACGAAAAACGGTAGCTTCCTTGGTTAGCGGCTGCTTCATATTGCGAAAGGTTATGGCATGCAGATTCCCGTTTAATCTCTTCGCAATCTGCTGTCCCCGCCGAATATAGATGGACCCGTTCCAGTGATATTGGGTGGACACCAAAATGCGTTCCATGATGCCTGTCGTAACCGTAATCCCCATCTCTTCCCGGTGCTCACGCAGCGATTCGTTAACCCCTTCGGCCACAAGCCGGAGAGCCAGTTCGCGCAAAATGCCCAAATTGCCATGCCGAAACACTGCTTCACCCTCATATCCCCGAAGATGCCCCTCCGCGAGGCGGCTTAAAACCGTTTCCGGGGTCACATCGATCAGCTTCACCTCATCGGCCAATTCAAGGGTATCGGCAGGCACGGTATGCTCTGCTGCAATTCCCGTAAGCTTGCGTGCAAGCTCCGTATATCCCTCCAGCTCATATACATTCACTGTTGTGATGACGCTGATGTTGTGCCTGAGCAAATACTGAATGTCTTCCAGCCGGGTTGCATGACGAGCCCCTTTCCGGTTTCGATGAGCAAGTCCGTCAACGAGCACAACCTCCGGATTACGTGCCAGCAGGGCATCCAGATTCAGATCCTTCATCTCCATACCATCCTTCAAGTGAGACCAATGAATGCTTGGAATCCGCTCCAACTCGCCGAGCTGCTCTACGGTCTCCGGTCTTCGCATGGTCGACACAGCGCAGATGACCACATCGATCCCCTGCTGGCGCAAGGTGTTTCCTTCCCTGAGCATATGATACGTTTTGCCCGAACCACTGACCGGACCGATATAAATCTTCAAGGTGCCCTGCTGCAGCTTCGTGATCATCTTCAAGATGTCTTCCGGGGACTTCCGCTTGAAGTCTTCCATCCTGTTCACTCCCCCTAGCATACCTTTAACTTCACATGGAGAAAGCCCCTCCCGAAGCTCGGAAGAAGGCCTGATACGAATCCTGCAAAGGTACTGCATCTTCTGTGCAATGCAAACATGTATAATGGTAGATCGGGGAAAAACAACACCCCCTTTAGCCTGTATCCAAGACACATCAACCCCACCCGGACAGGATGCCTGTTATTTCAGTTCAGCCGTCACCGCCAAATTCAGAGCAGTCACATTCACATGTGGCTCACCGAATAGGCCCAACGATCGCCCTTGTGTATGTTCCTCCACGATCTTGACAAGCTCTTGCTCCCCAAGGCCCGTTGCCTGGCTAATCCGCGGAATCTGTGCTTTTGCCGCTTCGGGCGAAAGGTCGGGATCAAGACCGGAACCAGAACCCGTCACAAGATCAGCAGGAATTTGCTGCAATCCCGGATTCTCTTTCTTGAATTGAGCCACCTTTTCCTTCATTTCAACAATATACGCCTCCGAGGCGACGGCACGATTGGAACCTGCCGATGCGGTTCCATCATAGTTGGCGTTCGAAACCCGGGGCTGGAACAGCCCCGGCGACTTTACTTCCTGCGCCAGCAGCGACGAACCGATGGTTTTTCCGTTGGCTGTAATCAGACTGCCGTTAGCCTGATTCGGGAAGAGCAGCTGCGCCGCTCCGGTTGTAACCAGCGGGTAGACAATACCGCAAATCAGCATAAGCACGACAGACAGCCGAATGGCGGGCAGTACCTGTTTCATATGAATCACATCCTGATTTCGTTATTAGTTAAACCATCACACCAGATGAAGTCCCGACAGCACCAGATCAATCAGCTTAATCCCGATAAAAGGTACGATTACACCGCCCACACCATAAATGAACACATTCCGTCCAAGCAGCCGCGCCGCGGACATGGCCCGATACTTCACCCCCCTCATGGCAATTGGGATGAGCAAAGGGATAATAATGGCATTAAAGATCAACGCTGACAGAATCGCGGACTGCGGTGAAGCGAGATTCATAATATTCAGTGCCTGGAGCTGCGGCATAGCAAGAATAAACATGGCCGGAATAATGGCGAAATACTTGGCTATATCATTGGATATCGAAAAAGTTGTCAGTGCTCCGCGGGTAATGAGCAGCTGCTTGCCAATGGAGACCACCGACAACAACTTGGTCGGGTCAGAGTCCAGATCGATCATGTTGGCCGCTTCCTTGGCCGCCATGGTGCCCGAATTCATCGCCAGGCCCACATCGGCCTGCGCCAGAGCAGGAGCATCGTTGGTGCCGTCGCCGGTCATGGCGACGAGCTTGCCCTCCTGCTGCTCTTTTTTGATCGCGGTAATTTTGTCTTCCGGTTTGGCTTCGGCAATAAAATCATCCACGCCCGCTTCCAGCGCAATGGTCGCCGCCGTCAAGGGATTATCCCCTGTACACATGATCGTCTTGATGCCCATGGAACGCATCTCTGCGAATTTCTCTTTCAGTCCCGGCTTTACCGTATCTTTCAGATAGATCACGCCATAAATCTGGTCATCAATCGCAACAGCAAGCGGTGTACCCCCAGCCTTCGCAATTCGGTTGGCTATATCGTCCAAATCGCCCGGTATCCGCCCGCCACGGGAGGAAATATGGCGTTTGATCGCATCCACCGCACCTTTGCGAATCTGCTTCCCACCGCTTAGATTCAGGCCCGACATGCGGGTCTCTGCGGTGAAGTTCACATGTTCTGCATCTGCATATTCTGTCTGCGCCCAGTTCTCGCCCTGCTTGCCAGCCAATTCAACGACCGAGCGCCCCTCTGGTGTCTCATCGACTACGGAAGCTTGCAGCGCAGCCCGGGTCATCTCCTGAGCAGATACGCCCTGAACGGGAATAAACTCCGAGGCCATGCGGTTGCCGTACGTAATTGTTCCGGTTTTGTCCAGGATGAGCGTGTCAATATCGCCTGCCGCTTCCACCGCTTTACCCGACATGGCGAGTACGTTGAACTGCGTTACCCGGTCCATACCCGCAATACCAATCGCAGATAACAGACCGCCGATCGTTGTCGGAATCAGACAGACAAGCAAGGCGATAAGTGTAGCCAGATCAAGCCGGATTCCCAAATAGTTCGCCATGGGCACCATGGTCATGATGACGATCAGGAATATTAGCGTCAACACGGCGAGCAGTGTTGTCAGCGCAATTTCATTCGGCGTTTTCTGGCGCTGTGCACCTTCAACGAGTGAGATCATTCGGTCGAGGAACGACTCCCCCGGGTCGGTCTGCACACGCATCACGATATAGTCGGAAGTAACCCGTGTGCCTCCCGTAACGGAGGAAAAGTCACCGCCCGCCTCCTTGATTACAGGAGCCGATTCCCCGGTAATGGCAGACTCGTCGATAGAGGCCAGCCCTTCAATAATCTCACCGTCCGTGGGAATCAGTTCGCCTGCTTCTACACGGACGATATCTCCTTTTTTCAACTGGGTCGAAGACACTTGCTTGATGGTTCCGTCTTTCTGTACCAGATTCGCCGTTGTGTCCGATTTCGTCTTGCGTAATGTGTCAGCCTGAGCTTTGCCCCGCCCCTCTGCCAGTGCTTCAGCAAAGTTGGCAAACAGCAATGTGAACAACAGGATGAGAAACACTGTGATGTTGTACCCCCGCCCCGCCTCGGATGCAACAAACAGATCTGGATTGATACATAACAACAAGGTGATGAGTGTGCCGACTTCGACGATAAACATCACGGGATTTTTGATCATGATGATCGGGTTCAACTTCTTGAAGGCATCCAGAGATGCTTGGAGCAGAATGTCACGACTTAATGTTTTGGTTCTTTTGGGTGTTCCGGGGTCCGTACCCATACCTCTCGTTCCTTTTCCCTGAGTTCTGATCATGCCTCTGTCTAATCCTTCCACCGTCTGCTCCCTCTTTCGTTCTACAGCATTCATTGTGACAGTCCACCTCCGCACTTTACATCCTTGATCCTATTCCCATATCCGATTACCGTACCATCCATCACCGGATCATCGCCAAATGTTCTGCAATCGGTCCAAGCGCCAGTGAGGGGAAAAACGTCAACGCCCCAACTACCACAATCATCATCACCAGAATGCCTGCAAAAAGAGATGTGTGCGTACGCAATGTACCCGTTGTTACGGGAACCATCCGTTTGGTGGCCAGTGATCCGGCAATGGCGAGCATCGCGATCATGGAAATGTATCTTCCGAGCAGCATCACCACACCAATGGCGATGTTGTAAAAATCTGTGTTAGCATTCAATCCGGCAAACGCCGATCCATTATTGGCAGCTCCGGATGCAAAGGCGTATAACACCTCGGTCAGACCATGCGTGCCTGAATTCGAAATGGAAGCGACAGATTCAGGACGCATAAGCGCCAGCGCGGTCGGAGCCAGAATAATCAAAGGATGAACAAGCAGCGCGATGGACGCGAGCTTCACTTCCTTGCCCTCAATTTTTTTGCCCAGAAATTCAGGGGTTCGCCCAACCATCAGCCCACAGATAAACACGGCCAGAATCACATAGAGCAATCCGTTGAGTAGACCTACCCCTTTACCGCCGAATACGTTGTTGAGCATCATCTCGGCCAGTGCGACCATGCCACCAAGCGGGGTGAGGGATTCATGCATATTGTTCACTGACCCGGTTGTGGCTGCTGTGGTCACCGCTGTGAAAAGCGCAGATTCGGACAACCCAAACCTGACTTCCTTACCTTCCATATTGCCTTGGATTCCCACTGCATCCAGCGCTGGCACACCGCGATATTCCGAAACAAATACCGTGGTCAGCATCACGAGGAAAAGTAAACTCATAGCCGCAAATAGCGTCCAGCCCTGCTTCCGGTTGTTCACCATAATGCCGAAGGCATAAACCAGTGCAGTAGGCAGCAGCATCATGCAGACGATATGAACCAGGTTCGACAGCGCCGTAGGGTTCTCAAACGGATGTGCGGCATTGGTTCCGAACCAACCTCCACCATTGGTACCCAAGTGCTTGATCGATTCCAGTGAAGCGACCAGCCCGCGGCTAATCGTTTGCTGCGCTCCGTCCAGCGTGGTTGCGTTCACCGCTCCCGCCAATGTCTGGGGCACGCCCTGGAATACGAGGAACAACGCTACAATGAAGCTCAGCGGCAAAAAGATTCTCGTAATTGACCGTACCACGTCGACGTAAAAGTTCCCCAGTTCATCCCGTCGGCCCACCAGGCCGCGAATGAAGGCAATAGCAACCGCGAAGCCGGTCGCGGCTGAGGTGAACATCGGAAACGTCACTGCCAGCATCTGTGATAGATACGACAGGGCGTTCTCGCCCGTGTAAGACTGCCAGTTCGTGTTGGTCATGAACGATGCAGCTGTATTAAAGGCTTGGGCCGCAGGCATATTGCTAATGCCATCCGGGTTGAGCGGCAAATATTGTTGCAGCCGCAGCACCAGAAACATCAATAACAGCATAACGAAGTTTGAGATGAGAACAGCGGACAGGTACTTTTTCCAACCCATCGACTCGTTTTCCTTGACCCCCATCAATCGATACAGCAATCGCTCAGGCCCACCAAATACCCGATCCAGACCTGTTCTCTTGCCGTCAAACACCTTCACCAAGTAACTCCCTACTGGCTTCACCAGCAGTATGATGATCAGCAGCGTCACCGCCACCTGTAATAAACCGCTACTCATATCCGTATGTCCTCCCTAAAATCGACGATCCGAGTGCCTTTGGATTGGTGCAATATGCGACCATCAGAATTTCTCCGGCCTCACCAGCACATAACCGAGGTAGATTACCAGCGCGAGCACAATCATCCCAATGAAGTTCATATGACTCCTCCCCTTTCATGCCCTATGCATTCAAGCCTTCTCGCAAAATTTCACAAATCCCCAGAACACCACAAACAACAGTACAACGAGCCCGATTATCGTGGCATCATTCACCAATGCTCTCCCCCCTCTGTCTACCGTTCTTGCAACCTTCTACATATGAAATCGTAATACGAAACGCTGTAAAAAGGGGGTAAAGAAAGACCCGTCAGGGTGTAAAAAAAACGTAAAAAAAAGACCCGCTCCCCTCAGCGATGAGCTGAAGGGAACAAGTCTATGTGCATTTTTATACTAAGCAATCATTACCTACTACGGTCTGTCTTCAAATTCAATCAAGCTCTACCATGATGGAGGTCAGCTTCTAAAAAGTCTTAAAGTTCAAGTATGCTGATGCTGGCGAATGAGTAGACAATTTTCTAAGGAACACAGGACGTCTTATTTCGCCTTCGAGCCCTCTTTTTATAAAGTAAGGAACATCAGACACGTTATTTCCCGAAATCCCCTGACAAAAACGCTTCAAACGGCTGTTTATTCTGATATAGCATGTCTCAGGCTCCTTAGATTTCTGCGGGCGCTTCAAACCCTTGAATAAGACGCCTCAGATTTGTTAGCTCGCTCCTTGCTCTGCTCCGGACATGTTCCCAGGTCCACTTCGGCTTTCAGTCGATTTGAAGACAAGCTCTACTCCATTTCAAGAGCTGCGTGTGGGCATTTTCCTAACATTTTGAGTGTTAGTTTCTCGCTTGTTCGTCATATACTTGTTAAAAAAGTCTGTGCTTATTCCAGTCATATGATGAAAGAAGGAAGTCTCCACTTTCCAATCCTCCTCAATCATATAACGAATATCCACAAGACCTTTCTTGGAGAGCAAGTCAATGATGGTTTTGATTCGCATCGGTTTTTGCAGCGGAATGGTATGATCGAAGGGTTCCCTTTCCAAATATCCTCTTCGGTGCATCGCCGCATAGAAATTACGATGATCCTTTGTTTCCATTACTCCTAGATGCGCTGCCCTGTATCCCAGTACTTGAAGTGAGGTCTTCCATTTCTTTTTCAAGTCAAGATATTGATCGGGATTCGTCTTGTGAGTGATGCCATTCATGTCCAATGAGAATTCTTCCTTAGGCAATAAAAAGGCACCCGCAAACAAATTGGCTTCATTCTCAATCAATTTGTGTTCTTTTCGGTCCAGATTGGAGAACTCAAGACGATAATGAAGCAGCAAATGGCCAAGTTCGTGCGCAATATCAAAGTTTCTGCGAACCGCTGAGCGTTTTATGTTGCCAAGTATGATAAACGGGCGATCGTTTCGCGTCCAAAGGCTGTACGCATCAATTTCTTCACCGATCGCTTTCTCAAACACAAATACACCGCTTTTTTCGATCCAAAACATGAGGTTCTCATTCGTAGATGGCTCCAGATTAAGCCGTTGCCGCGCAAGATGTGCAACATAATGAATTTGAGTAGAACGATCATCGTCTGAATGATGTATATACTCAATAACCTCTTCCCGAAGCTTGATAATGTTCAGCGTAGGAATGCTAATCTGAGCAGTAATATAATTGATGAACGTATCCAAATACTCTACGTGCTTTGCTTCTGTCTGTGTCTTGGAGATTACATTCAACACCTTCGAACGATAGGCAATGTTCATAACATTGATATTGGCAAAGTTATTATGCTCTGCAAGCATATCCTTTGTATAAAAATACTTGCTTTTTACACTGAAGATGCGTTTCAACTCATTCACGATTGGCACTTTGGGTGAGGTATACGCATTTTCATATTGCCAGACTGCTTGTTCTGTCACACCTAATTGTTCGGAGAGCTGCTTTCTCGAATACCCATGCATGATCCGCAAATTGGTCAAATTTTCACCAACGAACATGCTGCTCCCTCCTTACTGAACTACCCGGGGAATTTTCCCCACTGTTCTTCTTCCAAAATTTCAATATCATATGCTGCCGGATCAACGATATCTTCCATCTCTGGTGCAAGTACCTCACGGTCACTCTCATTTAGCTCAGCACCTGATATCAGATCCGACAAGTCTTCTATAAAATAAGCAATATTATCATGCGGATTGGGCAAATAATGCTGAACCTTCGAAATTTGATATGCATCATCAATAGCATAAGTGAGTATATGAAATTCATTATACGTAGATGCAAAGTGTTCAAGTTCTTCTTTCACACGACTAACCTGACTCTCTGAAATGGGAAAGGACAGTTGTTCGACTCTCTCCAGCTTATCTTGTCCAGCATTAACTGGCTGGGTCAAAGAGAATTTCAAATCTTTATTAATCTTGGAGAGATCATGTAGATACGTACGGAAAGCACCCTTGTTGTCACCACCCGTAGGTATCGTAGCTCTGGAGAAACTATTTACATTAAAATAGGCGGCATTCCTAATCAGAAACAGAACTTTTGAATCTTCGTGTGTGAACTGAAGATAGTCCCACGTTAAACCTGCTTTGGATTTTTTGTGAGTGAATCCTTGTTCACCGCAATAGTCTGCGATTTTGCTCTCAATAAAGTTGCCCTTAGTCCAGGCAAACGCTGAACTAATCTTCATTTTATCTTTCCGATCTTTACGGTGCTCAATATAGTCATGGTATCCTTCAACAATAGCATCCACAATCATCTGACTATGTTCCGACTTGAACTTATATTGTTCCATATGGATCACTCCGATTCAGAAATATGAAGGCCATTTATATTTTAATCGATATTCGCATGTAAGGATATGATTTTTTTTATTATTTTTAAAGTGAAACGAATTTCTGCACCCTTCATCCAAACGGATTCTGGGCCCATTGCAGTAGTCTCTTCCGGGTAATTTTTCCGTGTGACGAATGTTGAATAACCTGTCCGCTGTCCAGCAGCAGAACTTGAGGCGATTCATGGTGAACCTCGGTATCTTCCGCAATGCGGCGGGACAGCGAGCGACTTTCGATGACTTTGACAATCCGGTATTCCATCTTCTGTGCGGGATCTGATGCATTCGAACCCACAAACGCCATAAACTCCCTATACGCTCTCGCACTGGTTGGACAGGTTGTACTGTGTTTCAGCAGCAGCACCGGATGATCTTGCGAACGCTCAAGCACCTCTTCCCATTCCTCCTGCTTATGCAGTTCCTTGACATGCTCACTCAGCATATCATCCAGTCCCGAGCCTGCACGTTTGCTAACGACCGATCCAACCACAACGCCCAGTGCCGCACCAAAGGCAACCCCCAGAGCCAGCTGATTTGCAGCCACACCCATACTTATTCCAATGGCGATACCCAGGACAAGCCAAAGTGCTTGGGGATTTGTTTTTTTGTCCATGAAAATCGTCCTCTCTGAAGATTAGACTTTTATATGTATACTCAATCACTCACTTTAATACAGGAACATTTATTTGTTTGTTTGCATAACCGCAGGCTCAGCCTGTGTAACAACGGGTTGTGTCTTGTGTAAAATTATAACATAAGGCGCCTGGGGAGGCGCTTTATACTCTTCTATGGGTACACTTTTGTGATACACTGAATGTAATTTGGCAACGATGAATATGAAGAAAAAGATTGGAAAGGCGGAAACTCGTTATGGCATATGCTTTTATGATTGAACCGCAGTATTATACCGCTTTGGAGAACGAGGATGAGCTGATTGAAAAGTGTCAGGAGTGGGGCCTGCTTTCGGAGAAAGCCACTAAGGCCAAAACCTTCTATTATAAAGGAAATGGGCTGAATGTGCCTTGCACCATCATTGGCTTTGTCGATCATATGGCCGCAGTCATTCAACTGGACAATGATCAAAAGCACTGTATTCATCCGTCGTACCTAAAGGAAATGCAGGCGTCCAGCTATAGTATTAAAAATCCGATTGCAGCTGGAACAGGAACAGACAAGCCTAACGAACCAGTCGCTTCACCCCAATCAGAGGAAATCCTCGGCCAGTATGCTGGCTCTGATTCAGAGGAAATTCCAGCCGGTTTGAATGAGATTCATTCGAATCTGGATACGGACGATGATGATGACGATAACTCAACTGGTCTAAAAGGTGACCCGGACGGTCTGGTGGAAGAGTATATTGGACCCGCAAACGGGACAACCAGTACAGCCAAACCAAAGGCAAAAACCGCAGCCAAGGCCAAGTCGACCAAGATTGATTTGCCGGAGGGTAAAGTGAAAATGTCTGCAGTTGTGAAGGAATTTACGACTGTGCCGAACCACTTTTCCGACAACGACGACGAGGTCATCATATACGAAGCCGTTACGATTACGGAGCCTGATGTCGTTGACATTGGCGAAGCCTGGTCCAGCCACAGTGCCACCATGAAGAAAAAGGAGCTTGAGGTTGGTGATGTGCTGACTTTTGAAGCCAAAATCATCAAGAAAAAGCTGACCAAGAACCCGGTTCCCTATAAAATCAACAATCCTTCCAAGATTCAAAAGGAAGATTAATCTCTCAAAAGGGTACTTAAAAAACCTCCACGACTGCCTAAAGCAGATCGTAGAGGTTTTTTCATTGTAAAGCGATACGGTCGAGGGAAAGCAGTCCTACGCTTGTCCAGGTGTAGCGCTAATCTGAAACTGTACACCAAACTTGTCCGTTACCATGCCATAGGCTGGACTCCAGAATGTCTCCTGGATGGGCATGCCCACTTCACCGCCAGCTTCAAGCTTGTTGAAAATCTGTTTGGCCTCATCCGCAGTATCCGTATTGACGGTCACGCTAATGTGGTTACCGATAATATGAGGCATGCCAGGTAACGTATCGGACAACATTAACACCGAACCACCAATCTGCAAAGAAGCGTGCATAATCCAATCTGTAGCTTCGGGCGGAATCGGGTGATCAGGACTCGACGGGCCTTCGCCGAAGGTCTGAATAGCAAGCACTTTCGCATCGAAAACGTCTTTGTAGAAATCGACGGCTTCTCGTCCGTTTCCATTGGTTACAAGATACACATTCAAGCTGATCGACATGCGTGCTTCATCTCCTTGGGCTTATGTAATTATATACGTTCATGCCACTTGCGACATGAGTATATACGAACCGGATCCCCTTTGACAAGTGCTTATTTCTTCACTCCTCTCTACGGGCCGTTTATATGATTAGGGTTACCAAAATATTCTTTTTCTATCCTGCTCGCAATCAGGTCACGCCTCTTGTTCCGGCACAAGAGATTTTAGATCAGAACGCGCCCCTTTTTCTCAAAAAAAAACCACTCTCCCGAATCCTATCGGTCAAATGGCTGTGGTCAATCCTATGAGGTTATCGTGTATTGACGATGCTATCTATTTCACTTTTCAATAAGAGGTATCGGTGAACACTTCTCATGATCGGAACCTTCGTTAGTTTGTTCTTGTCCACGTACAGTTTCATCTGGTCTTTGGTCAAACCGAGCAAACTCCCTGCTTCCGATACCGTCAATACGACCTCGGGATTCGTCGCATTAAATGTCTTCTTTACTTTTTGATTCCAGTCCTCGAATACCTGCATAGATCAGCGACCTCTCCCATCCATAGCCAGTTATTTTCCAGGCTGAATATATCCATTATACCATACTTGTGGTGCTCGTAACTTAATCCTTGCATAAGTCCATATTCTGTTAGTCATATTACCTTCTTGACCCTGACGTTAACTGGAGGGTTTATACTGGCAGCAGGAGGGGATTAGCATGAGCAAGTTACCTGAACATATAACCCAGAAACGACGCAGCAGCGGTATGGCTGTTATTGGAATGAGTTGGTTAACGATGACATTGGGTCTGTTTTTTGCTACACTCGCAGGGGAACTCGCCCGTACTATGGGTACTGCTGAATGGATGTGCTCTCCGGGGCATTATTTGCCACTTCTCTGGCCTTCATCGGTTTGGCGATGGGCAGCCGCGGACTGAGGGATCAACCTTAAGAGCCACTTCGAAAAGTGGCCCTTGATCCATTCCGTCGCTAATGCTTATTACGCCTCTTCCCAGAATCGGCGCAGGTTGCTCATGGCGATTTTGGACGCTGATTTGCATTCCTCCATGCCTTCGAACTCTACTGTAATGTTACCATCATACCCGGAGTCTTTGATCAGCTTCACAATTTTGCGGATTGGAATATCCCCCTGCCCAACAATGGCACCACGCAGGAAGTTGCCGTAAGCGGTTGTGAACCATTCCCCTTCACCGGGATGCTCGTCAAAAGGGCGGAAATAAAAGTCTTTGAAGTGGACCAGAGAAGCGTACGGCAGATTTTTCATGACCCCGATAATCGGATTCTCGTCCACACACATAAAGTTGCCAATATCGAGTGTCGTTTTGAAGTTGGGACGATCCACGGCATGAAGCACGCGCTGCACACGGTCGCTGGCCTGCACACTGAAGCCGTGATTCTCAATGGTTGTTGTAATGCCAAACTGCGCAGTATAATCAGCGATGATCTGACTTCCCTTCACCATCAGCGGCAAATTTTCCTCAAACCAGGCAATGGTCATTTTCTCCTTAGGCAACGTAAACGCCGTTACGTCATGACGCATATGCTTTACACCCATTCGGTGTACAACATCGACATGTCTTTTGACCCGAGCCATCTCTTCTTCAAAAGCTTCTTCCGTCTCCTGCACAAAATTCGCAGGCATCGAATAGTTGGACAGCTCAATACCCGCAGAAGCAGCCCGCTCCCGAATGGCATCGGCCAGATCAGGATTGTCTTCCACGGTGTAGCCATACGGAACCATCTCCATATGCTCGCCACCATTTGCAGCAATCCAGTCGATGATATCCAGAACCGTCATCTCACCCGAATTCAGATCGTTCAACAAGCTATACGTACTCAGGCCCACTTTCATCTGCTCAGCTCCCTATCGGTATTGTTGGATAAATTTAACCGCTTTGCGAATGTCCAGCTCTGGCTGGTCGCCTACCTCGCGTTCAATCGTCAGATACCCCGTATAGCCAATATCCCGAAGGGCTGCAAAGTATCCGTCAAAATCCACGCTACCCTCACCCAGAGGCACCTCTCGGAAGAACGTTCCAGAAGAGACCATTTCGGCAATTTTCTCATGATCCATGGGCGCGTACCCTACTGCACCGTATACATCCCTGGGGTCTACTTCCTTTAGGCGCACCCCATCTTTCACATGGGTATGCACAATATAATCCTTGAGCAGATGAACACCCCGTGCAGGGTCATCTCCGGTAACCATCACCATATTCGCCGGGTCAAAATTCACCGAAACTCCATTGGTTGACAAGGTATCCAGAAATCCTTTCAGATCTGCTGCCGTTTCTGGTCCCGTCTCAATTGCGAAGTATGCTCCTGCGCTTTTGGCGTATTGACCAAGCTCCTCACACGCAGCATGCAGCGTGGCGTACACTTCCGAGGAAGGATCGTGCGGAACAATTCCGATATGTGTTGTAACGATATTCGTGCCCAGATCAAGAGCCAGATCCACGATGCGCTTGGACTTCTCTACTTTCCACGGGTTATCTTCCTTGACCTGAAACCCGTGACCACCCAAATCGCCAACCAGGGCAGAAATTTCAAGACCGAGAGAATCGATGTAACTTCTTAACTCCTTGCGATCTGCCGGAGAGAGATTTGCAGGGTCCATCTCTCCATGGACTGCATAGATCTGTACGCCTTCTGCACCTACATCCTTCGCTTTTCTTAACCCTTCACGTACACCTACACCGAAGCTATCCACGATAACACCAATCTTGTTTGTTAATTTCATGCCATACCCTCCCGTTAAATCGGTATTTGATTTCCTATTCCTGATGCGCTTTCATGATGAATGGAATCCTCTATACAATTTTCGACCCCTACTCGGTCACTCCTTTTTCTCGGGTCATTTCTTATCCGGTTTCCTGAGTCTAATCGGCTGAAACCAGCTTCACGGTTTGAATTTCATATGGCTTGAATGTCAGCTCAAACTTCCCTTCATGACAAGCTAGTGGCATAATTTCATCCTCCAGCAGATTGACCACAGACGTCTGTATACGCGCGTCAGCCCATTGAACCTGAACCGTTTCTCTTCCACCAGATGACTCATAGAAACGAAGTACCGTTCCCGTGCCATCTTCGGAAGCCTTGATCGTATCCAGAATGACATGTTCACTATGGAAATGAACCCAGCTATGTTCTGCCGGCAATGTGCCAGCGTGTCGCTCACTCGCAACAACCCGAACCGGGTGATTTAGTTCCATCGCATGTCGTACCACACCCGCTTCCCGCCAATCTCCCTGATGCGGCAGCAGGGAATAAGTGAATTCATGCTCACCCTGGTCAGCATGTTCATCCGGCCATTTGGGAGCGCGGAGCAGGGAAAGACGGATCGTCTGATCCTTGATGTCATATCCATATTTGCAATCGTTCAGCAGGCTAACACCACTGTTGCCCTCGGAGATATCCGCCCAGCGGTGACCGCATACCTCAAACTGGGCCTGCTCCCAGCTGGTGTTGTTATGGGTTGGCCGCTCCAACGCACCAAACGGAATTTCGTAGGCTGCTTTCGCTGATACCAGATCAACGGGAAAAGCCACTTTGAGCAGCTTATGGCTCTCAGCCCAGTTTACCTTTGTCTTGAAATCAACACGTCGCTGATGACGATATAAATTGATATCCTGGTGAATCTCCGAGTCGTTTAACTTCCAGTGAAATCGAAGGATGTCCTGCGTTACTCCACGCTGTACTACTTCTCTGGAGATCAGCTCTGCCGCTCCTGCACGTTGCGATTCAAACCGCGGATCAATATCCCAAGCATCCCAGTACGTTGGCCTGTCATGGAAAAACTGTAGCTCGTTCGCTTTATCGCCCGGTTTCAGCCACTCCCGTTGAATGGACTTGTCATACCATCTGGTGATTTCCCCCACATCGTTAAATTCAAGTGTGTAAAAGTCCGTTTCCCAAACCGAAGGGAAGGATTCATCCTGCTTCAATGTAGGAAGATTGGCATCCGGAGCCTGGCGTAGCCACAACGTTGTATATCCAAAAGCCGGAATGGTTGGGACATAGACGGACAAGGTCAGCACGTCTCCATTTGCCTCAAGGTCACTCGCCAGACGATTACCCTGATGGTCGAACGCTGCCAAATCGCTCAGTTTCTCGTCACCCGTAATCGTGACAACCTCTCCACGCTCCCAACCCAGGCTATTAAATACAATATAGGGCAGACCCTCGAATCCATCTGTCGCAACGCGTTCCTCAATACTGCCAAGAGAACCTTCCGTAACCGACGTCCCCAGAGTGAACACTTTCGTATACTCCTCCACAGATGTTACGTATACTTCGGGAATGGACGTCCCCGGGATAATGTCATGGAATTGGTTGAGCATGATCAGCTTCCAGCCTTCATCCAGTTCATTCTTCGCCTGTGCTTCTTCAACTCCGGCAAACTGGCCCCAGATTTCCGCTTCCCGATACAGGACCTCCGCCTTTCGATTACTCCGCTTGTTCCGCGCATGGGTTGTATAGGTACCTCGGTGCAGCTCCAGATATAAGTCACCATGCCATTTCGGCAGCTTAGGGTTGTTGTTCAAAATCTCTTCGAAAAACGCGCCAGCTGTACTAAATTTGCTGATGGGCTGCCCAACCATGAAATGGGATCGCTCTGCGAATGCAACCATTTCGTTCGTTACCCCGCCTCCACCATCGCCATGCCCATAAAGCAGCATTTGTTCGGGATGTACATCCTTCTGCTTGTAGGACTGCCAGTGCTCATCGACATCTTTGGGCCTTGTATGCTCATTCACTCCATGATTGAGGTACGCAAGAACTGAGGTTCCGTCAATACCCACCCAGTGGAACAGATCATACGGGAAAACGTTGGTATCATTCCAGTTGAGCTTGGTCGTCATAAAATAAGGAATATCAGCCAGCTTGAGCAGCTGCGGCAGCGAAGCGCAGTAGCCAAATGTATCCGGAAGCCACTCGATGTTTGAACGCTTGCCGAACTCCTCCTGATAGAAGTTCTGCCCGTACAAAATCTGCCGCACCAGCGACTCTCCACTCGGAATATTCAGATCCGGCTCTACCCACATGCCACCGACCAGTTCCCAGCGGCCTTCGGCAATTCGGGCTTTGATTCGTTCGTACAGCTCAGGATAATGCTGCTTCACGAATGCGTACAGCTGCGGTTGACTTTGCGAATACACAAACTCCGGGTACTCATCCATCAACGTACACATCGTGGAGAAGGTGCGGCTGGACTTGCGCACAGTCTCACGCACAGGCCACAGCCAGGCAATATCAATATGGGACTGCCCAACCAGATGCATGAATCCGTCCCGGTACTCTTCCGGATCTTCCTCCTGCACCGACTGTGTGAGCCATTCTTCCAAATGCTGTACCCACACCGCTTCACTCCAGCGCTCCGGCTCGTTGTACATCTTATCCATCACCTGATGAATGTCCCGGACAAGACGGGTCCGCTTCATGGCTTTCTCCGGCAATGCTCGAAGTGATTCGGCGAGTACCGTAATGCTATACATCAGACTCTGTAGAGGCGAATTAACACGAACCAAAGCGGCTCGGATGCCCTGAATTGGCGGCTGGATGACTGCCTGTCGGTTCAGTGGGTCATGCGGTTCCGGTATGGGATCATACAGCTCAATTTCCAGTAAGGGCGCAGTTCCCACACGGCTATTGGGCAGCGGTACATACCGATGATTACGGTCCAGTCCGTGATAAGGCGTGCCGTTCACCTTCAGCAGCCCTTCGCCCCCGGCCTCGAAAATCAACCCGACAGCCTGATCATGCCAATCGGCCGGAATCTCCACGGTTTTACTCAGAAAATAAGTTGTTCCATGTACGCTGTTCAGCGGATTCAAACTCTGCATTGTCTTGTCAGCTTGCACATCTTCATTTTCATATGCCTGCTCATACTCATATTCCCCTGGCCGAATGTATCTGGCTCTCTGCATCTGCCACTCTGGAAGCTCGATCGTATCCAGCCATTGCCGCTGCTTCAGATCTTCGATGAATCGCTGAATTCGAATCATGCCTCCACCTCCACCTTCTGGATGTGCAGACTGCAGGCGGTCCAGTCCATAGAATTGCGGCCAACCATTAGCCTGAATTCACCCGGTTCCACGACAGACTGGAGACGGGAGTCGATCAGTGCGAGGTGTTCTTTTTGCACAGGGAACGTAACGGTTTGGGTCTGACCTGGCTCCAGATGGATTTTACGAAAACCCTTCAGTGACATTTCAGCCCGGGTGACTGAAGCCGACACATCCGTGATATACAATTGCACAACCTCACTTCCCGCAACCGATCCGGTATTCGTGATTTCTACCTGTACTTCCGCTTCATCGTCAGGCCCGATTACTTCTGGTACTACCCTTACATTCTCGTATTTGAAATCGGTATAACTCAACCCAAAGCCGAACGGATATTGCGGTGCAAGATCTGTCTCCAGATACCGCTTGCCCCGGGTGCGTTTGGCATTGTAGCAGACTGGAAGCTGCCCTACATGCTTGGGAATGGAGACGGTAAGACGTCCAGATGGATTCACATCACCGAACAGAATATCCGCAATGGCGTTGCCCCCCTCCTGTCCTGGGTACCACGCTTCCACAATGGCATGGACATGCTCATCAACCCAAGGTTCGGCAATGGGACGTCCGTTAATATAAACGACAATAACCGGTTTCCCCAGCTTAAGGACTTCCTGCACCAGTTCCAGTTGAACACCCATCAGACTCAGAGACGATCGGTCTATGCCCTCACCGCACTCCATATCGTTCCATGGATCATCCGTAACAACGGATGCCCCCGTCCGCAGATCAATGGTCCCTTCGCCAAAATCACGTGCGCTGGACCCGCCCATCACCATAACGATGGTATCAGCCTCTTCGGCACAGGCAAGTGCTTGCGCAAAGCCCTCCCTGGAATCGCCCTTGATCCGGCAGCCCGGTGCGTACAACACCTTTTCGGTGTCAGCACCAAGCTTGCGTGTAATGCCATCCAGTACCGTGACGATCTGTCCCCTAGGCTGCGGCGAGGTGTAGTCACCCAGCTGGTTATAGATATGGTTTGCATTCGGGCCAATGACCGCCAGTTTTGTACCTGTTTTGCTGAGCGGAAGCGTGCTATCTTCATTTTTGAGTAAAATGACTCCCTCTTGCGCGACTTTCCTTGCCAGCTGAATATGGTCCTCACATCCGATGACCTGCTCTGCAAAGTCGGGATCAACGAAGGGGTGTTCGAATAAGCCCAATCTGAACTTCATCTCCAGAACCCGCTTTACCGCTGTGTCCAAATCCTGCTCTCCAATTAATCCTTGCTCCAGGGCCTGCCCGAGATGCTTTCGGTACATGTACCCGGACATTTCCATGTCCACACCTGCCTGAAGCGACTGAGCGACGGCCTGCTCCCCGTTCTCCGCAGTGTTGTGTCCATTGACCAGCATCTGAATCGCACCAAAATCAGTGATGACAAATCCATCAAATCCCCATTGCTCACGCAGGAGATCATTCAGCAGATACGAACTCGACGTACAAGGCACACCATCAATTTCGTTATACGCCGTCATGACAGAGCAGGCCCCGGCTTCCACGGCTTTCTTGAACGGCAGCAGATCCACCTCGTGGAGCTCACGCAGTCCCATATGAACAGGGGCTGCATTGCGTCCCCCCTCGGAGCTGCCATATGCCGCAAAATGTTTGAGCGTCGCCACAATTGTCCGGTCGGAATCGAGCTGGTCACCCTGCAAGCCTTTCATCGCTTCAACCGCCAATTCACCGATCAGGTAGGGATCTTCGGCAAAACATTCCTCCGTCCGCCCCCATCTCGGGTCCCGCACGACATCAAGCACAGGCGAATATGTAGCCGCTCCCCCTTGGCTCCGCGTCTCCGCAGCAATTGCTTCGCACATCTTGCGGTACAACTCCATGTTCCAGGCACTTCCTACCGCAAGTGGCACCGGAAATACAGTTGCCCCAATGGCCATATGCCCATGAGAACACTCTTCCCCGAACAAAATGGGAATTCCCAGCCGGGAGTTCTCCAAGGCATACCGCTGAATTTCATTGGTGGCTACAGCCCCCTCTCTTGGAGTCAGGCCCGTCTCCAGCGTCACTTCCGTCCAGGGATCAGCACGAAGCACACCATACAATGAACCAATCCCGCCCCGTGCGATGTCCGCTTTAAACTCCTCTGTAACCTGTACTGTGCCATCTGCTTCCTTCACATAAGTCTTCCAGCCCATTGGCTGGATCAGCTGTCCAATCTTCTCCTCTGTAGTCATCCGACCGAGCAAATCCTGTACCCGCTCTAGAATAGGAAGCGAAGCATCTTTATAGTCCATGTACACATTCTCCTTATGAGTTCGGCTTGGTCTGACAACCTTGGTAAATGCAATAACGTTGATAATTCCCCGTAAAATAGAACGGCTACTTTTCTGTCAAATGGCGTCCTTCAACACGCTCACATGGCTTTTCTGTAGTCACTTGGCGCCACACCCACCACATTTTTGAACGCCCGATTGAAGGAATTATAATTCGTATACCCCACTTCCTCACTGATCTCCTGAATAGCCTTGTCAGTCTCCAGCATGAGCTGCTTCGCCTTCTCAATACGGTGACTAATTAGAAGATCCACGAACTTCTCACCAATTTCGTCCTTGAACAGCTTGCTTAAATATTTCGGATTAATATCGAATAAATCACTTAG
The DNA here is from genome assembly GCF_014844075.1 of Paenibacillus sp. JNUCC-31. Taxonomy (NCBI): domain Bacteria; kingdom Bacillati; phylum Bacillota; class Bacilli; order Caryophanales; family Paenibacillaceae; genus Paenibacillus; species Paenibacillus sp. JNUCC31. Next base: position 3,667,077 of record NZ_CP062165.1, on the reverse strand, counting down.
ATAGTTCAACGACAGCTCGGGGTTGTTGTAGTTCTGTTCAATATACTTGCGAATCTCAAGAATATGAGATCTGTGTTTTCTGGAACAATGCAGCGTCTGCATCTGCTGAGCCAGCTCCCGGAAGCCTTTCCAGCACAGATCGCGTAAATCATCTAACGTTTCCCAGACTTCCAACCTGGGAAGCAGCGGTGTAAATACAGCGGCCCATCTCTCCTGATAATCCTGGGATAGTTCCGCGAACTCCCGATTATAGTGCTGGAACAGCAATTGGACGGTATTCATAATCTCCTGTCGGGAAAGCACAGATTCACGGATCTGTTCGAACAATCGTTCAAAATGCGTTTCCCAGACTTCGTCTGACAGACGCATGGCCTGCACCAGCAGAGAGATGGTCTTCAGGAATTCATACACATCATTGGTGGAGGTCGGAACCTCTCCGCATGAGATGATTCGGTTCATGCCGAGTACAGCCTTGTACTCCAAGGCATGCACAGCCTCCTTCAACGAAGCTCTCAAACCACGAACATCCACGGCCACTCTCCCAATCCCAATGGTTACGGTGAAGTTCAGATACTGCCCCACTCTGTCCAGATAACCGGAGAGCAGTCTCCGTTCTGTTTCCTCACCCATTTCCGTCCCGGGAATCCAGACAATCGCGTACAGCCGCTGATCCGATATCCACTCTGCCCAACATTCTGTACCTTCCTGCCTTGCACTCTCTTGCAGAATGCTGGATAACACGAATTTCAGAAGGGATTGGTCTTGAGCATGATACTCTTCCAAGAACCGGGAATACTGATCAATCTCGACAACGATTACAGCCCATCGGTCCTCCAACTGTGGCAGTTTAAACTTTGCCATCTCCGCTGTCAGTTCACTGCCAGTAAAGTCCCGCGTGCCCTCCAGCAGCTCCTGAAAAAAATATTTTTTCTGCAAAATCAGGTTCTCTTCATGCTCCTCCTGATATTGTTTGGTTTGATCAATCATTCGCTCCAACGTGGTCTGGATAAAACGGAACTCGTTATCCTTCGTATAGCCCATGCCCGGCTGTTTCTGCGAAGCCACCGTCTCTATCAACGTAACGATCTGCTGGATGGGTTTGTAATTTCTTCGTGTAACGTAGATCACCCACACGACACCGATCAATACAACAACAACAGCAAACACCAACCAGATATTATAAAATTGCAGGGTGAATTTGACGATTTTGCCATTGTTCAAGCCTGTCTGTACCTTCCAGCCGCTGTAGCTGGATGTAAACTCGGAGAACACTTCACCGGAGTCCGTTTTGGGAGAAACTGCTGTAATGCCATCCTGCATTCCTCCGTCCCACAAATTGCCCCCCGAGCGATTGAAGATATTCACGAAGGTGAACTCAGGGTCATACATCTGCATAATGGACTTCTGCAAAGTCGGCAGATCGACGTTAACCACCACAAGCCCCGTGCCGTTTCCGACACCGCGAATGAGTGTAATCACCTGTTTTCCTTCCACTGTCGGGAATGCCTTAAAGGATCTGGCCCCCACCCACTTTTGCGTTGCCGCTGCACGGCTGTCTTTAATAAAAGCAGCATCCGGGAACTCCTCGATCGGTACCGCCTTACCATTGCTGAAGACCGTATCGTCGTTGTATCTTACCAGATATATGGAATCAATCAGCGGATACTCTATTTTCAATTCATCAATAACCTGGACCGCTTGAATTCCGGCATATACATCCTCGCTTCCGGTTACCGAATAATAATTTTTCAGGTTGGGATTGGTCAAAATATCACGCAGTACCTTGAAGTCGATGGAGCGCAGTGAATTGTCCAGGTATTGCGTTACCTGTGATGCCAGAAATTCATTGGCCTTGAGTGCTTCTCTTCGGTTCTGTTCATTGAACACCTGGAAGAAGATAATAAACAGGATTGTGGTCACGATAAAAAAAACAGGCAAATACGATAGCAGCAAACGTCTAAACCAACTGTTGTTCATCTCCGAGGCCCCCCACCACTGTTTATACGCATGAGCATTTTGCATAAGCTGGAATGACAACAACCACGCCTTCTGGTCGCTAATTTTCCCATAAATATTCAGTAAATTATATCTAATGAAGTGGGGTTGTCAAAAGGAGAAGACCGTCCCGATTTCAGTGCTAACATCGGGACAGCCTCAATCATGAATCCATCAACTCTTATTGATTTTTCTCAATCGCACGCTGGTAAATCTCAAGGTAATTGCTGAGCCCCAGGCCATCAAAACCTTTTACGTACGCGTCCCACTCCTTATCGATGCTCTTGCTGCCGATAATGAATTGAGCCATATTGGTCATCACGTAATCCTTGACGGCTGTCGTAAGCTGCGCAGCAGTTTCTGTATCTTCAGGACGGATAAATACGTTCGCAGGATAAACCTCTTTTGGTGCATATGGTTCATATACATTGGTCGCTTGTGCCAGTCGGGTACCGTAGCCTTCAGCCTCTAGCGGATTCTGACCTTCTGCAAACAGGTTGCGGAACGTATTGGACAAGTCATGTGCTCCGATCTGCGACCAACTCTCGTTGACTACAACATTTGGGTCACGCTCAGGCAGGTTATAGTAGCTGTATTTGGCAGGCTCGCCATTGATGTTTTTCTCATCAGCATCCGCCTTCTTCCAGCCCTTCCCTTCTGTCGGTCCGTACTCTGCATACAGAGCACCTTCTTCACTGAACATGTAATCTACAATTTTGATCGCGGCGATCTGTTGTGCTTCGGTCGCTTTGTTGGTGATAGCGAACTCGAACTCACCTACACTTTGCGTAGCACCTGTCGTCTGAACACCATCCGGCCCTTTCAGCGGAGGCACGATGTCCCAGTGCTGGTGGCGGGTGATATCCTTGTCGTACGTGTTGACGAGGTAGCTGACCAGCGCTGTTGTAATGGAGCCGACCACTTCGTCGCCTTCCTTGTTACCCAGCTGTCCGATCGCCTGATCGTTCTGTGTGAAGGAAGCCGGATCAATCAGACCTTCTGCATACAGCTTGTGCACGTACTCCAGTCCCTTTTTCCACTCTTCCTTGTTCGCAGCAAAATCAACTTTGCCATCGTTTACGATCAGATATTTATCGTTGTCATTATAGATAAAGCTGTTCATCAGATAGGCATCGATGTTGCCGTTCCACACGTATTTGTTGGGTGCACCCGTGAGCGGAATCTCATCGGCTTTGCCATTGCCATTCGGGTCTTGTTCCTTGAACGCCTTCAGAACGGTGTAGAGTTCGTCCGTCGTAGTTGGCATTTTAAGGCCCAGATTGTCGAGCCATTCCGTGTTGATCCAGTATTTCTGTGCATAGGTACAGTGGTAACATTCATTGAAAATAGGCAAAGCGTAGATATTTCCATCAGGTGCAGTTACTGCTTCCTTGAAGTACGGCTTCTCCTCCATAATCTTGGTCAGATTCGGACCGTACTGCTTGATCAGATCCTGTAACGGGAGGAACACGCCCTGTTTTCCGTACGTTTGAAGGTCTGAGGTGGTGAACTTGCCATGGAGGAACACTTCGGGATAATCGCCACTTGCCAGCAGCAACTGTCTGCGGTCTTGCAGGGCGTCCGTCGGAGCCAGGTCCCATTTCAGGGTAACATCGAACTTGTCTTCGATAAATTTGGTGAACTCATTTTCTTCCATGGACGCTTTACCTTGTGGGGCAAAGAAAGTCATCGTCACAGGGCCACCGCTCTCCCCGCTACCGTCGCTCCCTTTACCCGTCTCCTCGGATGAACCGCATGCGGACAACAAAGCCATCGAAGCAAAGACCAGAAACAACATCGAAATCCAAGATTTTTTCAATCTGACTCCTCCTTTTTGTTGAAAACGGAATAACCATCTGGTTACTGTACTCGTGTTAAACCCGATCCCGGAAGCCGGAGTGTTCCCCACCTCCTCTCAAGCGGCGTAAGGGGCGCAGATTACAAAGGTCATCCTTTGAGCGAGCCAACCATGACCCCTTTGACAAAATGCTTCTGCACAAACGGATACATGATGAGAATCGGAATGCTTGCGACGACGATCAGAGCGTATTTCAGCACCTGCTCAAACCCTTGATCCCGCAGCTGCTGGCTCGTATTGGCCAACATCGCCGGATCTGCGGCGTTTAATATGAGCAGATTCCGCAGCACATATTGCAGCGGAAACAGCTTCTCCGATCGGAGATAGATCAGGGCATCAAAGTAAGCATTCCAGTGGCCTACCGCATACATCAGGGTCATGACCGCCAGAATCGGCTTCGATAACGGAAGAACCACGCTGATCAGATAGCGGATATCCCGGCAGCCGTCCATTTCCGCCGCCTCCCCAAGCTCTTCCGGGATGGAAGACTGGAAGAAGGTTCTCGCCACAATGACCTGGAACACCGCGAGCGCCCCTGGCAGCCACATCGCCCAGCGTGTATCCAGCAGATGAAGGTCTTTCATCAAGAGATAGGTTGGAATCAGACCGCCATCAAAGAACATCGTGATCATCATGAAAATGATGATGGCCCCCCGTCCGTAAAATGACTTGCGTGACAAGGGATACGCGAGCATGACGGTGAGTGCCACATTGATAAATGTGCCTACTACGGTATAAATGATCGTGTTGTAGAAACCGAGCATGAGCTGTTGGCTTTTGAAAATGGAAATGTAGGCCTTGATGTTAAAATCTACCGGGAACAGCCACACCTGACCGGATGTAACGGCACGCGAGGAGCTGAACGAAGAACTGATGATATACAGGAGCGGGTAAAACACCGTTAAAAGTATGGCAAACAGAAAGATATAGTTGAATGTCATGAAGATGCGGTCACCGAGCGGGTCCTTGATCCGGTTCCGATTTAACAGGTTGAACATGGATGAGCTCCTCCTTTACCACAAGCTGTTCTGGGATACTTTGCGGGAAATGCCGTTGACGATAACCAGCAGGATCAGGTTGATCACGGAGTTGAACAATCCTACCGCCGAGGAGAAGCTGAAGTTGGCCCCGATCAGACCCACCTTGTACACATACGTGGAGATGACCTCCGAAGCGCTTGTGTTGAGCGGATTCTGCATCAGGTATATTTTTTCGAAGCCCACGCCCATAATGCTGCCCAAACTCAGAATCAGCATGATGACGGTAACCGGTACGAGCGTTGGAAGGTCGATATGCCAAATTTTCCGAAGTCTAGAAGCGCCGTCCATCTTCGCTGCTTCGTAAAGGGATGGATCAACGCCAGCGAGTGCCGCGATATAAATGATCGATGAATAACCCATGCCTTGCCATACACCCGACCACACATAGATGGATTTGAAGTATTCCGGAATGCCCATGAAGTTGGTCATCGGAAAACCCAGGAAGGTAAATAGCTTGTCTACCACGCCCACATGCGGAGAGAGCATCAGAATGATAATGGATACCATGACGACTGTGGAGATAAAATGCGGAGCGTAGGTGACCATCTGCACGGTCTTTTTAAAGTAACCCGTTCGGATCTCATTCAGCGCAAGCGCCAGCAGGATCGGAATCGGAAATCCGGCGAGTAACGAGTAGAAACTGATACCAATCGTGTTTTTGATCAGCAGCCAGAAGTTGGGGGATTCAAAGAAAGCCTCGAAGTGTTTGAATCCAACCCACGGGCTTCCCCAGATTCCTTTTACGACACTGAAGTCTTTGAATGCAATCTGTACACCGACCATCGGAATGTACTTGAAGATCAACAGATACAATACGGGAGGCAGCACGAGCAGATAGAGCTCCCAATGCTTCTTGAGGCTTTTGATAAATGGATGCTGCCTCTTGGGTTCTACATCATTCCTTAATTGTTGGAGCTCCACCGGTGCAGGTATGCTTTCCGTAGCTCGACTCATTCGCGTCACCCCTTCTACACCTTAAGTGTAATAATACATTACATTTACATCCCTTAAACATCCTTTTCTTTGGTCCATTCTTTTGTTCCAACGCTTTACATGTGAGTATTAATGTCAGGTAACGCTTTCTTAGATCGATAGTACCTTGAGTGGTGTTCTTTTATCAATTCGCAATTTTCTCTCACCTCTCCTTATTCCCAAAACCCTTGCCAGACAAGGGGAAATCGTACTTTAAACTATGTATTTTGTGAAAATCACCATACCAAAAAATCCCGGAAGACTATAGATGTCTCCCGGGATTTGGATTGTGAACTTATTGGTTTGTGAACAATCTGAACGTAAGTGTGATAGGTGCTAATTCTGTAACTGCTGTTTGCGGCAGCTCTACAGCAAGTCCATCTTCCGTCCGTTGGAACGACAGTACACCATCTGTGCCGACGAGTTCGATCCGCTCTACTTTTTCCACATATGGAATGACCAGCTGTGGTTGTACCACCTCGTTCTCATTTCTGTACAGACGGAAGGCATATGTAACGTTGATATCTTCCTTACGTGTGAAAGCCCACTCTCCAGTGTAGTATGGTCCGCAAATTCGTGTGGCGTAAATGCCCTCACCGTGGGTACCAAGCCATTCTCCAAGGGCTTTAATGCTCTGAACTGCCCCATTTGGAAGACGTCCATCCGGTTGCGGCCCGACATTCAGTGCGAGATTACCGCCTTTGGATACTACCTCAAGCAGAATATGTGCCAGTTGTCTTGCCGGCTTATATTGATCATCAAATCCAAACGCAAAGGAATTCCCTACCGTGATACAACTCTCCCAAGGAATATTCATGGGATGTTCCGGGATGGTCTGTTCCGGGGTTACGATATTCTCATACGGCCCGCCTACCGTGCGATCGGCTGCCAGGAGCCACGGCTGTGTGGTCTGACGCGCACGCTCCACTACCTCGCCCAGTCGGATATCCTGACCATGGCGCCCTTCACGCACCCAGCCTGCATCCAGCCATAGACACTCGATCCGTCCGTAGTTGGTCAGCAGCTCCATGATCTGCTCATGCGTGAACTCGACGAATTTTTCCCACAGCCACGGGTACTCTTTCGGATCATAGGATGGCCCGCGCCACATATGACTTCCACGCTCCATGCCAGGTGTCCAGTAATATGGCGTATGCCAGTCTGCTTTGGAGAAGTAAGCCGAGATGCCGAGACCCTTGGCACGAAAAGCGTCAAAAAGCGCCCGGCAAATATCTGCATACTTATGGGTGTGAAAAGGAGTATCCTTGCCTGTGATACGATAATCGGTTGTGTGTGTATCCCACATGCAGAATCCATCATGATGTTTGGTAGTGAACAGGAAATATTTGAACCCGTTGTCCGCGGCCATCTGTGCCCATTCCTCCGGCTGAAAGCGAATCGGATTGAACGTTTTGTTGAGATCAAAGTATTCCCGCTTGAAATGCTCCATGTCGTCAGTCCAGTCGATATCATTGCGCGACCAATCACCATCTTCATCACTTAGCGCCCAGGACTCCACGAGTCCAAGCTGGGAATAGGGCCCCCAGTGCATCATCAACCCCAGCTTCTGATCCTTGAACCACTCCAGGCGTTCATTCAGCAACGGATCCTCAGGCTGCACCCATTCCTCTTCTTTGCTAAAATTGTGAACACCGGCTTCCACGACCTGCTCTTCCTGTTCCAGCACTGATTCTTTGGTTTCGCTCATCCCGTTCATCTCCTTCGGATTGGATATAAGATAAACCCCACAGGTTAAGCCCTGTCACTCCGATTGCAGTACCATCTTCCGATCGCTCTTATCCCCGGATTTCTCTGATTTCACACTATAAATGGTGGTAATCCGGGGATAAAGGCGAGCGCTTCGCTTCTCCAGATTGGTTCTGCACTCTCCGTTTTGGCTTAAACGTTCAGTTCAACATGTAGAGAAATATAAGCCCTATCACTTCGAATGCAGTGCATTCTTCAGATAGATTCTGAACTTCGTTTTGGAACAATGGTTAGTTCAACAAGTAAAGACTTGTTAGACATCACTACTTCGAATGGAGTTGCGACTTTCGTATTACAACACCCTGTCTACAGTGAAATTTCGCGTCCTTCACGTGCCGACTCGTAGATGGCACAGAGGATTTTCATGATTTCAACGCCATCTTCAACGGGACTAAGCGTCTCTTTGCGCCCTTGGGTACTGTCGATAAAATGATTGACTTCATTACGGAAAGAACCTGCAAAATCAAGGGATTTGAAGTCGACCTGTGGTGTCATATTTAAGATGGTATCGAATTTCTCGCCAATGAGTGAGATTTCCGGTTCCAGTTCAGCTCCACCTTTATCGCCATAGAGTCTGACCGAAGTTTCATCCTGCTTGGCGTGCAGCGTGAAACTTACATCCACCAGCAGGCTTGCCCCGTTCTCGAAGCGAATCAATGCGTTGGCCATATCCTCCACGGTGTTTTTGTTCGCATCATAGTCGGCCGCCTGGTAGAACGACAGATTACGGATATTGGCACGGTTACCCAATCGATTGGAGACATTCGCAGAGACGGTTTTCACCTTCGGTTTGCCCATCAGGTACCAGGAGATATCAATAATGTGTACGCCGATATCGATCAACGGGCCGCCGCCAGAACGCTCAACATCTGCAAACCAGCCACCCGGATTGCCCAAACGCCGCAGACAGGATGCCTTGGCATAATAGATCTCTCCCAGCTCGCCTTCATCAATGAACTTCTTCAGGATTTGCGCATTGTCGCTATAACGGCGTACAAAGCCAACTTGAAGCAGCTTCCCAGTGCGGTGAACAGCCTTCTCTACCTCCAGCGCTTCTTCTACCGTTTGACAGAGCGGCTTCTCGCAAAGTACGTTTTTACCCGCATCCAGAGCAGCAATGCTAATCTCGGCGTGTGTGTCATTCCAGGTACAGACGCTGATCGAATGGATTTCAGGCAGTGCCAGAAGCTCCTTATAGTCTGTGAATACATGAGTAGCGTTATATTTTTTCGCTGCTTCCTGGGCACGAGCTTCATTCAGGTCACATATGGCGTATATTTCAACTTCGGGATTGCTGGCATAAGCTTGTAAATGAAAATCGGATATCGATCCCGCGCCGACAACGGCAACTTTAAGTTTGGACATGGAATTTCCCCTCCATAATCTGATGAATGATGGTCATATCAGTTAATTCAAAACATATGGTATCGGCTTAACGTAACTACGGTGAATGTTTGGACTTTCGGCCGCTGTTGTCTACAGATTTCTTGTATCAACCGCTCTCAGCAGTTGAAATCCGCAGACAAAGGCGGGCGCTACCGCTCCTACAGTTCCAAACTTCCCCTCTGTTACTTCAGCCTTACATATGAAAATTGATTCCACTTATAAAGTAATGCAGTCGCTGCTTATGCTTCCTCCCAGAAGCGGCGGACGTTATCCATCGCGATGCGGGATGCAGTTTTGCAATTTTCCATGCCCTCGAATTCTACAGAGATATATCCGTCATAGCCGGACTGCTTCAACACACGGAATACTTCTGGCATGTCAATATCGCCGTGTCCCACAATTGCACCCCGCAGGTAATTGCCGTGTGAGGTCTGGAACCATCCCTCCCCGGGATTACGGTAAGAGGGTCTCCGATAGAAATCTTTGGCGTGCACCATGGATGCATAAGGAATGTTGTTTTTCACAGCGCTAACCGGGTCTTCATCTACACACAGGAAGTTGCCGATATCCAGCGTTGTCCTGAAATTTTCCCGAGCCGTCTCATGCACCAACCGCCGGATTCGTTCGCTGGACTGCACATAGTAACCATGGTTCTCCACACTTGTGGTAATTCCGTGACTCGCTGCGTAATCGGCAATTCGCTGGCAAGCCTTCACCAGAACAGGCAGGTCGGCCTCAAATTGGGCAACGGTCCCCTCCTCTGCAGGACGAAACGCGACATCATGACGCATTCTTGTCACCCCAAGAGCTGCAGCGACATCCACATGCTTCATGACAGCGGCGATCTCATGTTCAAGTGCATCCGGGCCTTCCCCTGTAACAAAGTTGGCACCAATTGCATAATTGGAGATGTCAATCCCCACGTCTTGCGCAGCCTCTCGAATCTGGTCAATTAATTCCGGTTGGTCGATCAGGCTGTACCCCATTGGAACAATCTCCACATGTTCTCCGCCCTGCTCGGCGATGTAGCGGATGGCATCCGGTACAGTCATTTCTTTGCTATTCAGTACCTGTTGCAGACTGTATGTGCTGAGTCCTACTTTCATATCCTCTCATCCTCTCCTGCTGGTGTGTGGCTCTACCTTACGTATACCTTTTTGCACCAGATCATTCAATTCCCAATAATCGTTCACTACTCTATTTTCCATGGGATGAATCCAAAACTGGCTTATCTACAAATGTTACGGTCCGGTCACCAGTTCCATGCAACTCAAATATCACAATTTCAATTTCGCCTTGGCAAAGAAGCAGCGCAGGCACATCCAATGTAACCTAAGGACCTTTATTCCCAATAACGGCCTAACACTAAAACCATTTACGAAGGCAGCCTTCCGCTCCTGTCTGTCCCGTTCACATATGGCAACGAAGACAGGTCATCTTTTAGGCTCCTCCTTCTGTTTGCTTAGATATACACCCAGCCGGGACAATGTAGGATACCATCTGGATTCATGAATGGTTATACGAATGGTTTTGGCGGTGAGGGCATCGAAACGACAGATTCGTTTGTGACCAACAACCGTCCCGCAATACAGCTCCTGCCAATCACCACTCTCACCCTTTGCCTCCAGCGTAAAACGCTCAATTCGTTGACCTGAACGGATATGTTCCATGAGAACCACTCGGTCGAACAGCCTCTCCTCCGGCAGCTCCACCTCCAGCCAGGCCTGTTCTGTCCCTTCAGAGGGGCACCAGAACGTATCGGCTTCCTCTCGCAATACATGGGAAGCCACATGTTCCTCATTCCTTGTCACTGATGCCCGAATCCGGGCACCTACAGCCAGACTTTGCCGATAAGTGCTCCGCAAAACGTCTCCGAGCTGTGCCAGCCGCTCAGCATCCTGTTCGTGAATGAGGCCGCGTGGGTCTGGCGGAAGATTAAGCAGAAAGTTGGCGTTGCCCCCAACCGCTCCATCATAGATGCTAAGCAGTTCCTCCAGCGATTTAACCTGATCATCCTCGCTGGCATGATAGAACCAACCCGGACGGATGGATGTATTCACTTCTGCTGGATACCAGATGAGCTTGCCCTCATGCTGCCGGATCACATTCCGACTCCCCAAATCTGCATCCTGTGTATTAATTCTGCTGGCAAACTCGCCATCATCCACCTGCTGGGATTGCTCCTGGATCTTCTCGTTATCCTGCAAGTAAGCAGGTACAACGCTCCATTCAGAAGCCCGGGTATGCCCTGCCTCATTGCCACACCAGCGAACATCCGGGCCGCATACCGAGATCACCGCCTCTGGCTGCAACTCGCGAATGATTGCATAATAGGCCTCCCAGTCATAGACCTGCCTTTTACCATTCGGCCCCTCTCCACATGCCCCATCGAACCACACGCAGAAAAGTTCACCATACTGGGTTAGCAGTTCACGCAGCTGATTCATGAAAAACTCGTTATATCGCTCCGAATCCCCGTAGGATGCTTCATGCCGGTCCCACGGCGACAGATAGACGCCGAACTTCAACCCGCCTTCCCTGCATGCATCGGCAACTTCTTTCACCAGATCACCTGTACCATTACGCCATGGGCTGGCAGCAACCGTATGATCCGTGTACTCGCTTGGCCATAAACAAAACCCGTCATGATGCTTGCACGTAAGAATCAATCCTGTCATCTCGGCAGACTTGCACGCCTGAACCCATTGCCGGGCACTCAGATCGGAAGGGTTAAAGATAGCGGGATCTTCATTCCCCATGCCCCATTCCTGATCTGTAAACGTATTCACGGTAAAATGAATAAATGCATAGAACTCCATCTGCTGCCACTTCAACTGGCGCTCCGATGGCACAACCTGTGCCGCCGTCTTCACCCAATCGGTTGTATTCACTGGATTTTTCTCCTCTCATGCCGGTTTTCTGCCGAGATTAGTCCGACAAATGCCATAAAGGACCGACAGAGCACATCATCTCCAGCGGTCCTTGATTATGTTCATCTGTCGTTGACAGTCAGCTTCCCGAAAGCAATTCGATTCCTTTTCCACGTATACACTGCCAATCTCGGCGGAACCGCACATGCCCCTCCCTGCTTTCGCAACATCCCGATCGCCACATCACTTGCCTTCTCATGCGTGCCTGCAAACCGCGCCGCCTCAACCTCTCCAATTGGCAACATCGCAACTATAGACGCATGACTGCTCTGAAACGGCTGACCTTCCTGAAAGACATATTGTTTGTCCGCCATAATCTTCATGAGTGGGCCTCCTTTCGGAAAATGATTGGCATTGAGTCACAATTTTTTTGTTATTTTTGTTATTTTATAAATGTTATTCTTTTATTCATAACCAGTCTAAGACGTTGTGATTAAAACGTCAATACGCAAAAAGAGACACCCCTAAGGGTGTCTCTCGCTTGATTCATATTTTGTATCTATACGATTATTTACGCTTTGCCTTAGTCATTCGATTAAACATGATCAGTGCAGCAATCAACATGGCTACAATCGCGATATTACTTGCTGCATCATGCGACATGCCGAACAGAACGCCCAGATTGGTAACCAGGCCTCTCACAATCAGCGCGACCGCAATCAGCAGAATGGGACTCCAAAAATTGTACCTTCTCATCCTTAGCAACACTCCTGACCTGATTGTTCAGAAATTCCGGATCTCATAACACAATCATAACAGTCGTCATGTTCAGTTACAACATATCAGACCATCATGCATTACACTTGTTTAAATTCGATCCAGTCGATCTGCAGACCCGGTTTGGTGAAGTCCAGCTTCAATTCGTACAATCCTGCCTCCAATTCTACTTTGACAAGTTTCTGTCTGATCCATTTGCCCTCGGTACCATTGGTTTGAATGGTCGTCATCAATTGATCATTGAGAATCACATTACAAGCACTTTGAGCCAGTTCCGGCTCAGGAGACATGATCTGTACAATTATCCGGTATTGGCTTGCTTCGTCCACTTTCATGTAGACGGGTTCGCCCACAACGGGTTTGATCTGCGCATTGTCAGCCAGGACTTGCGCCTGTTCTGTGGAAAGTGAAGCATTGGCTTGGAATGAAGCGACATTCTCTACAATCTCATGTTTTCTGGAGAAGACAGGCGCATTCATGATGAACTCACAAATATTCATGGCGGAGCGCTGAAGCTCTCCACGTGTCAACGTCCCATTTTCCAGAGATTCGATCGTATTGTCATCCCAGCCGTTGATTTCCGCACCATAGTTAGGTACAACCATGTACAGATCGTTTTGGGCACGAACCATCCAATTGGTGTTTTTCCGGTCTGCTGGTCCACCTTCGACGCCATCGTTCATGATTGCCCACCAGTCCGTCATCACGATCCCCTGGAAGCCCCATTCTCCGCGAAGAATCGTGGTGTTCATATCGTAGTTGGATGCCGCCCAATGTCCGTTGATCGGATTGTAGGACGTCATGATTGAATTCGCACCGCCTTGTTTCACGGCAATCTCGAATCCTTTCAGATAGATCTCACGCAGTGCGCGCTCGGACACAACCGCATCCACTTTACTGCGATGTTTCTCCTGATTGTTGCAAGAGAAGTGTTTCAGCGTGGCATTAGAGCCACCCTTCATAATCCCTTTTGTGCAAGCCGCAGCAAATACACCAGAAATCAACGGGTCTTCCGAGAAATACTCAAAGTTACGTCCGTTCAGCGGGCTGCGGCGAATATTCAATCCAGGCCCGAGAAGTGCATCCACCTGATTTCTCAGCAATTCCTGACCTTCCATCACATACAGCTCTTCGACAAGCTCTGCATTCCATGTTGCCGCCAGCAATGTTCCAATGGAGACTTGTGTCGCTTTCTCCCCGCTGTCCATACGAATACCGGACGGGCCATCTGCGGTACAAGCAACAGGGATTCCGTAGTTAAACAGACTGTCGCTCACGCCGCCAAATGCGGAAGCTGTACCCGATGTAACGAGTGGGCTGCTCATACCTTCGCCTCTCACGATTGCCGCCAGATCCTGATCGCTCAGTTGGGCGATAAAAGCTTCCAGGCTGACTTTGCCATCCTTCACGTCTCTCAGCTTGTAGCCCTGATTGCCGGTCTGTTCCAGCGTTTGCGGCAGGCATTGTTCAATCCGTTCAGCCATAGATACTTGGCGCGTTGGTACATCGGCAAAGATCAGCTCATACGAACCATCTTCCTTACGCGCTCCCGGCTTCATTCTCGTAAAGCTTTCTGTTGGTGCCATGGCCTCCTGGAGCTGCTCCACGAGTTGAATCGTTTCTATTACATAGCCATCCTGGCCATCAATGCTGACGTGTTCCACATTTTTGACACTGGTTCCCACGTATATGCGGTACGTTCCTGCCTCCAGCACATACGCCGATGCATGGCCCGTTACGCCAGCATCATCATAGGATGCCATGGAATTCACAGTGAAGCTCACGGTCAGACGCTGAGACTCACCTGGCTGAAGCAGATTGGTTTTGCCGAATGCCACCAGGGCTTTCGCCGGTTTTCCTAATTGGCCTTGTGGGGCTTCATAATAGACCTGCACTACTTCTTTACCCGCATAGGTTGTCCCCGTATTGGTTACGGTTACATTCACCTTAATGATGTTTTCTCCATCTTGTGAGATCCATTTTGCGTCCTCAGCCTTGGTTGTGAATGTGGTATAGGACAGGCCATATCCAAATTCAAATTGTACTTTTTCAGGTCGAAACGTTTCGAAATAACGATAGCCTACGTAGATATCTTCTTGATAAAGGTTCTTGAACTCATTCCCGTAATTGCTCGTGGAAGGATAATCTTCAATGGAATACGCAATCGTATCGGTTAATTTACCACTTGGTGTAACGTCTCCGGCCAGTACATCAGCAATCGCATTACCACCCTCCATACCGCCATGCCACGAGTAGATGACACTTTGGATCGGATGAACATAACTTTCATCATTCAACCAGCTCATGTCCATAATGTTCGATACATTCAGCACCACGATCGTTTGTTCAAAATGGTTCGTGACCTGCTTCAGCATCGCTTTCTCATCTTCCGTCAATTGATAGCTGCCTGGCGCATCGACGTTATCCTGATCCTCACCTGCTGTGCGTCCAATAACCACGATCGCTTTGCTGGATTTCGTTCTGGCCTGGGATACCAATTCATCCGTTAAAGGCATCTCCTTCTGATTCCACGGCTCTGCCGCCCACACTTTTCCGCCATCATCAAATGGGTTTTCTTCAATCCACTTTTCATAGACAGCTGCCAGCTCTTCATTGACCGTAAATCCCTTCTTGCTACGCATGCCATCCAGCAAATTGGTTGTATACGCCACATGAACGCTACCACCTGAGCCTGTGCCACTGCGATAATAATTGACTTGAATCCGTCCAAACACTGAAACGTTTTCGTTTTTTTGAATTGGAAGAGCCTGTCCTTCGTTCTTCAAAAGCACTGCGCCTTCTGCGGCAACCGTGCGGCTAAACTCTGCAAACCCTTCCAATGGAACTCCGATTTGATGTGTGCTCAAAGTTTTCCCTCCTGATTGTCATCTCCATCCCCACGAATCGCTATGGATATTCGTTCATCTGGTAGATTCACTTGGATCTAGTCTCATATTAACAGATTCTATAACAGAAAATAAATCAGGTTAAACGTTTTTTTATGTGATGAGTATGCATTTTACAAATATCCAGCCCAAAAAGCCACAAACGTTATCCGTTCGTGACTTTTATTCTTTTTCGACCCATGCATCAGGTCGTTAGTTTGGCATAGACAAGGAAGAACACCATGTTCTCTCCCACAATGGCATAATTAGGCACCTGGTAGATGAGATCCACAAGAACGAACGCAGCCAGCAATCCCAGCATAATCGCCAAGTGAAGCGGACGGAGTCGCATATGGGCATGTCTGTAGCGATGGAACACAAGTGAGGTCGACAAGAAATACAGCAGCACTGATCCAAACATAAACCCGATCATGAACACATAGTTCAGTTGGTTCTGATACAACAACTGGATCGAAGCGGCGATCATGCTCATGGATATGTAGATAAACAGATGACCATAAATAATCGCTTGCCCCGCAGTCTGAATCTCTTTGCTTACCTTTTTCTCTACATTCTCGAAGTACTGCCACCACATAGCAATGACAAATATAGAAGTGAAAACGGCAAACAGGATAGACTTCATATCCCAATGGTCTGCTTGCAGCACAGCGATAATACTAATCACCGATTCACCCAGCAGGATGAGTGTAAAGAGTGCGAAACGCTCCAGCAAGTGATGTGTCTGAACCGGCACTTTCACCAGATTTTTGCGTCCAATCAACGGAAGTACGATATCCACAGCGATCCCCGCATACAAAATCACGTAGCGCAGCCAGGAATCGAAAAACAGAGAACCCGATGAAATCAATATACCAATGATGAAACAGGTGCCCAGGTAACGGGCAGCATGTTGTTGATGTGTACTTTTGGATTTATGGACGGTCAGGTACTGAATGGCCGTAAACGCCCTCGATCCGATATACCCGATGAAGAATGACAGGTAATATTGATCAAAATGAGTCGAGAGGCTTGCTGTCATCACCAGAACAGACAGGAGTTGAAGGATGAGAAATATTCGATGGCTCAGGATATCCTGACCATAACGGTTAATGAATAGGGTCTGACCGACCCATGCCCACCAAACAGGAATGAAAATCAACACAAATTTCATCAGATATTCAAACGAAATCACGCCATGTTCGGCATGCAGCAGAACATGTCCCGCTTTGGAGACTGCGGCTACAAAAAGCAAATCATAGAACAGCTCCAGCCAGGTAACCTTTTTCTCCATCATCCTTCAATGCTCCTTTATTTTCCTCATAATACGATACCTATTGCCTGTACGCTTACCTACCCGCTGGCTTGATGACGCGCCCAGAGTAAAAGCTCTGAGCGCCATCCACCTTACTCCATCGCTGCTGTTGCAGGCACAAGCGTTCTTACCTGGATCGGCTGCAAATTGCCTTCGATTTGGGCACGGTATGGTTCAAACCATTCCGGCAGCATGAGTTTTTGTCCAAGCGACTCCGCGGGCTCATCTTTCGTGAATCCAGGAGGATCGGTAGCAATTTCGAACAGGATACCACCAGCTTCTCTGAAATAGATGGCGTTAAAATATTGGCGGTCCCGAACCGGGGTCGGCTGATAGCCATACTGTTGTACAGCCTCTCTCCATTGTTCATGCTCTGCAAAATCTTTGGCACGCCACGCGATATGGTGGACCGTCCCTGCTCCACCAACGCCCAGAGCCATCCGGGTGACAGGAACATCCACAACATTACCGATATCTCCGAAGGACCGGAATCGTACATACTCCTCGTCTTCATCTACTTTGGTGAATCCGAGTATTTTATCCAGCGCATCCATCGTTCTTTGCGGATTGACGCTGAACAGCACGGCGCCTCCGAATCCTTTGATGGCTTTGTCCGCGGGAATGCCTTCATGAACCCAGGTGCTCGCAGCGCCCTCTTCACGTTCAACCAGTTCAAGACGCAAACCCTCGCTGTCTTCGAACTGCAGCAGCTCTTCGTTAAAACGATTGGTTTTGGTTACCTCAATGTTATACTGTTCCAGGCGATTCTGCCAGAAGCCAATAGTCCCAGGCGGAATCACATATGAGGTAATGCCGACCTGACCGCCACCGATTTTTCCTCGCGGTGATCCGGCTGATGGAAAGAATGTAATGATGGTGCCCGGGCTTCCGTTCTCATCCCCAAAATACAGATGGTATACATCAGGTGCATCAAAGTTGATCGTTTTTTTCACAAGACGAAGTCCCAGAACTCCAGCATAAAAGTCGACATTGGCCTGCGGATCTCCCGCAAAAGCTGTAATATGGTGAATACCTGCAGTTTGAATAGTCATCGTAATTTCCTCCTTGGTTTAACGAACAATTTTGTGTGGTTTGTAGTTGAGTGATGTCGCATAGACATTTTGTATATGTTTATAGTGGTTGAATATTATCTCTATATTAAGATATTTAATCGAAATACATTAATTATTGTTCTGCTTTAGCCTGCTCCTCTTTCAATCGATCTGGAGTAACATCGTCGCCGTTCGGATCATAGATGGTCACATTCAGCAGAATATCATTGATCGAACCGCGAAAGGTTTGCAGATATTCCTGGCGCAGACGAATTTGCTCCGCTTTCTCCATCTCCGTCAACCCTGCAGCTTTGGCTTTTCTTGAAAGTTCATTGATTCTGGTCAATGTTGGGATCATCATCTTGATCTCTCCTCGTAAATCGGAATTAAGATATTTGATATTCTTGGTGTGTTTTATCTCTATATTTAATATCTTAATTTAAAGATAAATCATTTATGATCGGTTGTCAACCTTTTATCCCATATAAAAATCAAATACAAAAAAAGGCTCACTCAAAAGTAGTGCACCTCTGAGCAAGCCTTCCTGTATTTCAGTGCATTAAGCCAGTTTTTGACCACAGTTAGGACAGAAATTTGCGCCTTCATTCTTAGCCCCGCAGTTCGGACAGAAGTTCGGCTTTTTGGTGTCTCCTGAGGAAGATGATGAACCTGCATCGCCGTTTTGATTTGCCGCAGGCTTTTGATCCGAATTCTGGTTCTGACTGTTCTGGTTCGGATTCATGTTCTTCATCATTTCATTTGCCATGTTCATTCCCATCATCATGCCCGCCATATCCGAAGCAGCCCCGCCGCCCTTAACTTTACCGGATGAGATGCCGTCAGTCATGCTGACCTGTTGATATTTTTGCAAATTGCCGATCATTTCATGTGAAGCCGTCTTCGTAATCATATCCTGGATCTCCTGCGGATAATTAAAACTCATCACCTGGAAACCTGTGATTCCGATCCCGATGTCCATCATTTGCATATCCAGATCTTCCTGAATGCCTTTCGCAATATCCGAAGCATTCGCCTGCAGGTTAAACATGTCCTTACCCTCACGGCTAATCCACTTCATCAGCAGCTGATCCAGCACAGACGTAATCCGGATTTTGACATCCTCGACCAGATAGCTCTGCTTAATACCCGCAATTTTATCGATCAATGTGACATAGTCACTCACTTTAAAATTAAACGTGCCATTCGCACGAATCGGCATCCCACCTGGAAGTTGAGGCGTCGGAATCAATACCGGGCTTTGTGTACCCCACCGAACGGTAAATTCCTTCGTATTCACAAACAGCACCTCGACTCGCATGCCGCTGTTGAATCCGAATTTGAAGCCTTTTAAGGTAGACAGAAACGGAATGATCTCGGAATCGATATTAAACGAGCCCTCATCCTCGAAAATCCCTTCCACCTTACCGTTATTCAGGAAAATGGCATCCTGTCCTGAACGGATAATCAGTTTACTTGCCTTCTTGATCTCCCGATTACTCCACTTCCAGAAAATCATGTCATCTCTGAACTCTTCCCATTCCACCACATTCGAAAATTGATTTTTGAAAAATCCCATACCTGTTCCCATCCCTTCTATAGTAAGCATTTTGCGCATCATATGCCCTAAGCTCGCTTGTATTGATTCACTCTTCTAAAAAGATCCTCTACTACCACTGTGCGTATGGCCGCCTCGGCTGGTGCCTCCTCCCCCGCCGCCTCCGCCACCATTATTGTTGTTCTTCTCAATTTTGCGTTTGGTTACGGTTGTGCGAACATATCGATCCTGACGATCGATTACGCTGGAAGTATTCGAATCCTCGTAGGTCGCCCGGTTGACCGTCACACGTCCGCCAGAACGGTAAGCCATAATCCCAACAGCAATGCCTCCGATCACTACAGACGCCCCCAATTGGAACCAGCCATTAAATAAAATATTGTTCGGGTTTACACCAGGTTCATACCCCATGTATTTGTAGGAAAGCTTAATATACTTCTCAAAAGCGAGCTTATAATCCCCATTAGATAATTCAGATGTAATCTTGCTTCGGATTGATTGCAGCCGACCATTGTCCAGATAATCTTCGGCTTTATAGAATCCAGCCAGATAAACATCCCGATTATACATATCCATCGTCAGAATAACCGCATTTCCATGCGCTTTATCATACCCCAGAGCGTGCTCATCATAGAAATCCTCGGTCATCAGCTGTACATCCTGATTCTCCGTATTATTCGTTGTTAGAATAACGAAATCCGTCTGCCTCTCCGCCCCATACTCATTCGCCAGTGCATTCAGTTCACTTCTCTCCTGCTCGTTCAGCAGATTAGCTTCATCGTAAATCAGGTTTTTGCTGTCGGCTGCCGATGCCACTGACATTGAAATCAATGGAGACACGAGAGTGATTCCAAATAAAATAAGTGTTGCCATCCATGCCAAATGTTTTCTTATTCTCACAGGAACCCACCTCCCATCATCCAGGAGACCAGTTTCAACGACAACAGAGAAACGGCTGAAATCCCTGCGAACCATCCGGCAACTTTAGCTTTGCTAATAGGCGGTTTACCCACCACTTTACCCGTTTGACCATTCATCGCAAAGGTATACTGTGAACGATTAAAGTCATAATAAACCATCCACACCGGAAGCAGCACATAATCCGCATTTTTTAACGTGGTATCAATCTGTTTGTCCGTGTAGCTCACACTGTTATAGCCTGAGACGGTTGATGCAATATAAGAATCGATATAAGAGCTCGTTTTTTCTTTGGCGCGCGGGTAAAGTTCATCATCGGTATAACTATATTTTTCCGCAATGTACCCGGCGAGATACGGCGTTTTGAATAACTTCAACTGGTTATAAGGAAACGGCTCCAGCTTATCCATCAGTTCGTCTTTCATTTTCTCCGAAGCATCAATAGGAAGATTCACATAATTAAGCCGGATTCTTCGGTAAATATCAAAATGCTGTGTCTCCGTATACTGATAATCACCCTGCGTGTAGGTCCTGATCTTCGTGCCACGGCCATGAACTTCGATTTTGTTATGTAACTCATATAACCAAAAAGGTACGTATATCCCGGTAATACTCTGGACCCGGTCAGCCGTCATGAATCCGCTTGGCGTCAGCAGCCCGTTTCTGCACCATTTTTTGAACGCCTGCTTGGCCTCTTCCTTGCTGATTGCAAAGGGAAGGACCATGGCCGGGGCCAAATCTCCCGTCAGTCGATCACTCAGCACAACGGCAGCTCCGCAGAAACTGCATGTCGTTGCACTTGTCTCCGGCTCAGTCACGATGTCCGCACCGCAGCTGTTGCAGTGATACTCCTTGACCTCATTCTCCGTGAACACCTGTTTCTTCAACGGATCGGGGATCTGTTCGATATTATCCTGTCGTCCGCAGCTAGGGCAGGATAACGCTCCAGTTGCACTATCAAAAAGCATTCCACTGCCACAGTTGGGGCACTTGTACTCGATTACCGGCATTTGCTCACCTCAATGTTTAACGAAATGTACTACATGATATATATCGTTATTTATCTTCCAATCTCTTCTGAATTGCTGCGAGCTCTTCCTCTGGACTCGGCGTCACCTGACCATTATTACCCGCTTCGGCATTCATTTGCTGCTCCAACTGTGCAATGAGCACATCCAGATCATCTTCCTGTGCCCCAGCACGAAGTTCAGCCAAAGCCTCAGCTTCGTTCATTGCCTGATTCGCTTTGTCTTCCATCGCCTTCAAAGCAGCATTCGCATTGGCAGCGGAAGCGTTCCGTTCATTGGCCTGTTGTTGCGCATTGGCAGCCGCCATTCTACGCTTAAGCTCCGTATGCCGAGCTTCCAATTGCCCCATATCCGCAACCAGCTTCTCGTGCATATGCTGCATCATTTTGGCTTTGGCGGAGGCCCGATCATAGGCAGCTTGCAATTCATTCCGTTTCACAGTCTGCGCTACCTTCTTTTCCAGAAAACCACGTGCCTTGTCTTCATCCCCAGACTCCGCAGATTTCTCTGCATACCGCTGTAATTTCTTAATCTCTGCACTGCATTCGTCCAAAGCCCTCTTCGCCCTGCTCTCATCCGAGAGAACCGCAGCCGTCTCTGCCTTCACCTGACCCAAATCGCTGCTCAAGCTCCGCATATATTCATTCACGGTCTTCTCCGGATCTTGCGCCCGAGCCAGCACATGGCTCACATTCGCTTTCATCACGTCCCTAAACCTCGATAAGATTCCCATCATCCGTTCCTCCTTCGAATAGTTTACATTTACCCTATAATACATGAAATTTGCGAGGTACGTTTCACTTTTAACTCTCCGAGTGCTCCCTCCGGCGATATGCGCTCGGTGACATACCACTCAGCTTATTGAAGCTTCGATTGAATTGCGAGAAGCTGGCGAAGCCGCACTGCTCTGCAATTTCCGTTATTTTCATGCTGGAATTCAGGAGCAACTGCTGGGCGTTACGAATACGAGTCATTTGGATATATTGGGTGAGTGTGAAGCCGGTAACCTTGTTGAACTGACGCGACAAGTGATGGGCACTTACGAAAAACGCCTTCGAAATGCCCTCCAGTGACAACTCCTGCTGATAATGGCTGTGAATATAGGATGTAATGGCATAAATCTGTCTGGACATGGATGATCCTGTCTCTTGAACAACGTAACCATTTTCATGGGAATAACGGTGGATGGTATACAGAAAATCGACGAATTTGCTATGGATTGCGACCGAATTGACGGCAGATGGGTGCTGAGAAAGCGCAAAGATATCGTTTAACGGTGTGAATATATCCTTGCACCGCTCTTCCGTGAACCTGAAAATCGGCAGGGATTCCTCAAATATAGAGAACAGTTCGTTGTAACCGCTCTCAAGTCCAGGTACACTGCGTGGCATAGCAAAATTAATAATCACCCGTTTGGGTGGAGCTCCCTTGGGATACTGTGTTTTGTGCAGCAATGAAGGCTTAAGCAATACAATATCAAACGGCTGAATCTCATATAAACTGCCTTCAATGATATGTGCAGCCGTCCGATCAAGCAGAATGTGCATTTCATAAAAATCGTGAAAATGCTGAAACTCCATATTTACATCGTGAGACCGTTCATCATAATCCACATAATAAAAGAGGGGATCCCCAGGCTGGTTTACCTGGATGGCATATCCCTGCTTGTAGGCCAGAACAAATGGTGTCACGGACATGGACATGCACCTCCTCAACCATTTCATTGGGATCATTTTAGCATGAAATGCAATAAAAAGACGTTATTTTAAGCATAGAATACATAGTTCATTACAATCCTCGTTTGCTATAGTGAAGTTGATAACCAACAAGCGCAGCCTGTAAATACTTCAGACCAAGGTGGGAAACGAAATGAAAACCAGTTCCTTATATACTCGAATCCATACCATTGTTAAACATTTGGAACGTGCCCGATTGACCTCAAAAATGGATGTACACGAGCTTTATCATAAAGAATGCGGTTATCACACATGGGAGCTGGTCCACGAAGACCCTTCCTCCTGGGATATTTTTCGGAAGGGAGACGGCTGGGGTGGCAAGGATGTGCACAGTTGTTTCAAAACCCGAATTCGCATACCAGACCGCATGATCGAAAAAAAGTGGTTTGTGGCATCATCACTGGTGCTGACGATATATGGAACTACGACAATCCGCAATTTCTGGCTTTTCTGAACGGTGAACTGGTCTGTGGATTGGACGTTAACCATACGGAAATTGACCTGACGGCAGCGGCGAACGCTGGCGAAGAGTTTGAGCTTGCGCTGTATGCGTATTGCAGCACTTCGGCGGCTGATGTCTTTTTGAACGTGTATATCGCTGAACACCATCAGCCTGTGACCGATTTATATTACGATCTCAAGGCGGCCCTTGATGCCGCTGATCTGCTGCGTGAGGATGATCTGGAGCGAATGAAGCTGATCGAGCAATTGAATCAGGCCGTGAATCATCTCGATCTGCGCCAGGAAAACAGTGACGCTTTCCATGCCTCGGTGCTGGAAGCTCGCCGCTATATGCAAGAGAATGTCTATGGCGAAGCCCGTCCTGCTGGAGACCAGATGCCTACGGTCCACTGCATCGGTCATACCCACATTGATGTGGCGTGGCTGTGGACGCTGGATCAAACGCGGGAAAAGGTAATACGCAGCTTTGCCAGCGTGCTGTATTTAATGGACAAGTTCCCGGAGTACACCTTCATGTCCTCTCAGCCCAAGCTGTATGAGTACCTGAAGCACGACTATCCACCCTTGTACGATAAGATCAAACAGAAAGTCGCGGAAGGCCGCTGGGAAGCCGAAGGCTCCATGTGGCTGGAGGCAGACTGCAACCTGATCTCCGGGGAGTCGATGGTCCGTCAGATTATATACGGGAAACGTTTCTTCAAGGAGGAATTCGGCGTAGACAATCGCGTATTATGGTTGCCGGACGTCTTTGGTTACAGTGCAGCCATGCCGCAGATTATGCGCAAGAGCGGCATCGATTATTTTATGACAACCAAAATTGCCTGGAATGATACGAACCAAATTCCGAACGACACAATGTACTGGAGAGGTATTGACGGATCGGAGGTATTAACCCATTTCATCACAACCACGGATTATGACAAGCATCCTGACCTCAAGCTTCGCCACCGGTTTGAAACGACCTACAACGGGCGTTTTAATGCAAGCCAGGTCAAAGGAACATGGCAGCGCTATCAGAACAAAAGTATCAATTCCGATGTTTTACAGTGCTTCGGATTCGGAGATGGCGGGGGTGGGCCAACCGAGGAGATGCTGGAACACGGCAGACGACTTGAAAAAGGATTGCCTGGGGTACCAACGGTTAAGCGTACCTTCGTACGGGAGTTTTTCGAGAAGCTGGAGGACAACTTAGCCGATGTTCGTTCTGTTCCTCGCTGGTCCGGCGAGCTCTATCTGGAATATCATCGTGGAACCTACACCTCCATGGCCCGCAATAAACGCTATAATCGTCATAGCGAATTCGCGTTGGCCGATGCCGAGCTTTTCTCCGTCATTCGTCAGCAGATCGATTCGGGAGCCGTTTATCCTGCAGAAGCACTGGAACATGCGTGGAAATTGACGATGCTGAATCAGTTTCATGACATTCTGCCCGGCAGTTCTATTGGGCAGGTGTATGAGGATTCCAGGGAACAATATGAAGAGGTCCTTCGTGTCACGGACGATCTGAAGGCAAGTGCGCTGAGCGGTATTGTGAGCGAGATTCAATCCGATGGAGGAGCGATCGTTGTATTTAACACCACAGGTTTCGAACGGACCGATGTCGTGGAAATTCCTTCTTTTGATCAAAAGGTAGCTGTGTATGACGGAGAGCGGCGAGTTCCGAGTCAGCACACACCGAATGGCGGATTGGTGTTTCTGGCCGAAGGTGTTCCGGCTTCCGGGTACAAAAGCTTCCGAATCACTACGGCGACCGTCGATGATGAAACGACTTGCCAATCATTCACACACGAAGAACTGGGCTTGATCCAGACGCCTTTCTACGAAATCCGTCTGAATGACAGCGCCGAATTTGTATCGATATGGGACAAGGCCGAAGGCCGGGAACTGCTCCAGCCAGGCAAACGCGGCAACGTATTGCAGGTGTTCGAAGATCGTCCTGCGGAATACGAAGCATGGAACATTGATGACTACTATGAAGAGAACATGTGGGAGGTTAGCGATCTTCAACAGCTCGAATGGATTGAATGCGGCCCCGTTCGTTCCCTGCTCAAAGTAAAACGTCAATTCCTTGATTCCGTCATTGAGCAGACGATCATCTTTTACGCACATACGCGTCGTATTGATTTCCGTACCTTTGTAGATTGGAAGCAAGAACATCTGCTGCTGAAAGTGGCATTCCCGCTCGATATCTGGAGTGAAAAGGCCGTCTATGAAATTCAGTACGGCAACGTGGAGCGAGCAACACACCGTAACACCAGTTGGGATCAGGCCCGGTTCGAGGTGTGCGGTCAGAAATGGGCCGACCTGGCTGAGAACGGGTATGGTGCCGCCCTTTTGAACGACTGTAAATACGGGTATGACATTCATAATTCCGTGATGCGTCTGTCGCTGATTAAAAGTGCAACCTATCCTAATGAAACAGCGGACAAGGAGCAGCACGTATTCACGTACTCCCTCTATCCGCACAAAGGAGATTTTCGGGAAGGGCGTGTCATCCAGGCCGCATACGATATCAACCGACCTTTGGTTGCTCGCGAGATTCCTCAGCAAACAGGCATGATGCCTGCGGCGTGGTCACTCGTATCGGTCGACCAGGACAATGTCGTCTTGGAAGTAGTTAAAAAAGCCGAGAATAACGATGATCTGATCATCAGGCTCTACGAAGCGCATGGACGCCGGAGCCGGGCAGCGATCAAGCTGCCGCAAGGATTATCCTCCATCGCTTATGCCTGTGATTTGCTGGAGAATAATGAAGCCGAATATGACGTGGTCAGCGACCAGCTTTCTTTTGACATTAAGCCGTATGAAATTTTGACCTTCCGTGTTCCAATCGGGCAATAGCTAATTACCTGGCCAGTAACTTGACGCTTGTCCACAGTATGGCGTTATCCAATAGCACGGCGCTTATTCCATAATACAGCGTTCATCCATAAGCAAAGAGCTGTCCCCGTCATTCCTGACAGAGGACAGCTCTTGTTTGTGTTCATCCGTTCTAGGGGATCATTCCTTTTGAGAGGCCCCTTTTCAACAAAATAAACGTCACCGCAAACATCAACTCGTTCCAGCAGGAGAGAAAAGCACCTCAAAACATGGCTGTCTGACAACGCCTTGCGCAGACTTGCTGAAGCAAAATTAAGCCGCCGGTAACTACACCGTTTCCGTTATTTAGTGAAGTCGTCAGGAGCCAAAGATGCCATTCCTCTGCAAGTTGGCTATAATAAGGGAAGTCTTCTCATTCCGCAACATCCGAGATGACCAATGAATGATTTTTATAAAAGGCAGGAAACTTATGCGTACACGAGTCCATATTATCGCTCCTTACGAATCCATGACTACGATTATAGAAGAATGTATTCCGCTATTTCCTCAGTTAGCCATTCAGGTTGAAGTAGGCGATTTAATGAAAGGCGCCGAGCTGGCGGCCCAAGCCGAACGAAATGGTGCAGAAATTATTATTAGCCGCGGCGGTACTGCCCAACTGATCAAGGAAGCCGTGACCATTCCCGTCATTGATGTGCAGTTGACTGGATATGACATGATTCGTTCCCTTACGCTCGCCAGCCAGTTCAACGGCCTCACGGCCATCGTTGGCTTTTCCAACATTACTTCAGGCGCACAATCCATTATTGATTTAATGGACTTACCTTTAAAGGTATATACCATACGCAGTTCCGAAGACGTGGCAAGATTGCTGCTGGAGCTGAAAGCTTCCGGATACCGGCAGATTGTTGGAGATGTCATCACTGTAAATACGGCCAAGACTTATGGAATGGAAGGTTTATTGATCCAATCCGGTAAGGAATCGATTCTTAGGGCTCTTGAAGATGCACAGTTGGTATATCGTTATTTGAGCAAAAATCATGCAATATCGATCATCCTAAACGACCTGGTTACCAAGGAGCATCCCAATCTTATGATCCTGGACGACCAGAACGAAGTTGTATTTGAGAACTTGACTGATTTCGAGCAGAATCCACTAACGGATAATCACATTTACCTTACCAATACCAACCTGGAGTTCCACCGATCGAAAATTCAAAATGTATTCATCGTTGACGATTACCAACTGACGGTAACAGCCTACGAAACTGCGTTGGATAACAAAAGTTATAAAGTCTATTTTCTTGAAAAAGGACAGCCTTACGCTTTTGCACAATATGGCATAACAGCATATAACGACATATCCATGGAACCGATTGTTGCCGAATCTCCTGCCATGCAGGCCGTATTGAGGAACATCCGTACTCTGTATGAAAATCACGAACCCATCTATCTGCTAGGCGAGGCGGACTCAGGGAAATCTTTTCTGGTGAAACATATTCATCAGATGTACTCTGGCGGCGGGTTACTTTTACAAATGGATTTGACACAAATGCCTCCAGGTCATTTGCACAAAATACCACTTTCCAAGGTTCGAAATGTGGAGATTAACCATATGGAAGATCGGCTGGAGGATGAAGAGCTCATCTCGTTCATTCAGACCTGTTTACACAGGCGAATCGGTGTGTTTATCCTCGGTGAACAGCGATTGAATCCGAATCGAACCCTGCATATCGAGCTCAATACAATCATTATGCCGAGCCTTGTGGACAGGCAGGAGGATCTTGCACTTCTGATCCAGCATTTTCTCAGTGATTACTACCAGAAGTATGGGACGGTTGCCGTGAAAATAAAAGAGGAAGCACTGCAGCTGATCAGAGATCAAATCCCGCATATGACAGTCAACCAATTGAGGCATCTCATCAAACAGGCTGCGCTGAATGAACAGGAATACGTGATCTCCGCTTCGACCTTGTCACATCTGCTTGGTCAACAACCCTCATCCAATACAATGAAGTTAAATGGTACGTTGAAAGAGATCGAAAAAGAGATTATTCAATACGTTCTGCAAGAGGAAAACAATAATCAATCCAAGGCGGCCGACCGCTTGGGGATTAACCGTGCCACGTTATGGCGTAAACTTAAAGAGTAACTTTAGGTTTACGCCTTTTTTATGATTATGAGTGTTGCATTATTAAACAGTTATAAAGATTACTTAAAATTTACAATAAATAAGTGTTGCTATAATAAACAATATGGGATAACATAATCCATGCAAACGCTTCATAAAAACGATTACTTCATAAGGGAGCCACTACTATGAACATTAAAGCAACATTAGATCGTATTCCTGGCGGCATGATGGTTGTTCCCCTGTTGCTCGGCGCAACCATTAACACATTCTTTCCGAATGCTTTGCGGATTGGGGGTTTCACAGAAGCCCTGTTCGTAAACAGTTCAAGCACCTTGATCGCCCTGTTCCTGTTGATTGCCGGAACGCAAATCACGTTCAAGACAGCCGGTTCTTCGGTTGGTAAAGGCGTTACACTGCTTGTGTTCAAGTGGGCAGTTGGTGCAATATTAGGTTTGATCGCCATATTCTTTGCGGACTCCAATGGTTTATTCCTTGGTTTGGCGCCACTCGCCATTATCGCCGCAATGACGAATTCCAATGGTGGACTGTACATCGCGCTGGCCGGACAATACGGCAAAGAAGATGACAAAGCGGCTTATCCGTTCCTCGCGCTCAGCGACGGACCGTTTCTCACCATGGTTGCTCTTTCCATCTTTGGTGCGATGGGTTTTGCCAATGGCATGTTCTCCCCGATGTCCTTTGTAGCTGTACTGCTTCCGCTAATCGTCGGCGTTGTTATTGGTAACCTGGATCGCAACATGGCTGAATGGCTGCATAAAGGCAGTGACAAGCTCGTTCCATTCTTCGCCTTTTCACTGGGTATGGGAATTAACTTCTCATCGATCATTCAAGGCGGACTCAGCGGTATCTTGCTGGGTGTACTGACTGTATTGATCACTGGTGGCATCGGTTTCTTGTTGTTCAGAGCTATTGGCTGGAACCCGATTGTCGGCGCTTCCGAAGGCTCCACAGCCGGTAACGCTGTAGGTACGCCTGCTGCCATCGTGGCTGCAAACGCTTCTTTTGCCCCGATTGCCGAGATAGCTACGGTACAGATTGCTGCAAGTGTTGTGACAACCGCCATTCTGCTGCCGATCTTCATCGGCTTCCTCTCCAAGAGGCTGGAGAAATCAGGCGGCGTCGAGAAATACAAACAAAGACCGTCCACCTAAATGCACTGAATTTAATTGACCGGACTTATAAATATTTTGCTTTCAAAGGAGGGATGACTGCATGAAATTAGCCATCATTGCAGATGACTTGACCGGCGCCAATGACAGCGGGGTGCAGCTTGCCCGTCATGGATTAAGAACAAGCGTACTTTTCAACATGGACGAAGATAACATTCGTCATTACGATGCGGTCGTCTTCGATACCGATAGCCGTTCCATCACACCGGAGGATGCGTATCAGCGGGTTAGCGGAGCAGCCGAACTGCTGCTCAGGAACGGATTTGGCACCATTTTCAAAAAAATGGACTCGACCATGCGCGGAAACATCGGGATTGAGATCGACGCCTTGTACGACGTGGTCAAACCCGATTTTATGATGATCGCCCCTGGCTATCCCAAGAACAATCGCACCATTCTTAATGGCACGCATTATCTGAACGGCATTCCACTGGCTGATACCGAGATTGCGAATGATCCAAAGACACCTGTGACTCTTTCGTATCTTCCGGATTTGCTCAAGCTCCAGACCAAGTATGAGGTGGGCGAGATGAAGATAAGCGATCTTGAATCGGGTACAGATCATATTAAGACGCTACTGGAAACCTATAAGGCACATGGCATTCCCTATATCCTCGTCGACTCGACGGATGAGAAGCACTTGGAGCAGGTTCTGAATATCACCAGCGAGCTGAATTATACCTTTGCCTGGGCAGGCTCGGCGGGTATTGCCAACTACCTTCCAACGCATTACGGCTTGGGAGCCAAGTCCGCGGAATTGACCATCCCAGCAAATCCGGGTCCAATCCTCACCGTTGTGGGGAGTGTGAACAAAAACTCCCGTGAGCAGCTTAAGCAGTTACTTCAGAAAACCAACGTATCATCCATTCCGTTCCACTCCTTCAAAGCCGTATCGGGTTCGGCAGATCGTGAGCAAGAAATCGATCGTGTGTATGAAGAAGTGAAGGACAAAGCCGTGGAAGGCAATGACGTTGTCCTCTATTCGACCGCTGAACAGGTAGATATTGAACTGGCACGTGCTACGGGTGAAGTCAGAGGGCTTAATCACACCGAGGTTAGCAATGAAATTGTACGGGCCATAGGCGAAATCTGTGCCAAGTTGTTGGAGAATGGGTACTTCAAAGGTGTATCCATGACGGGCGGAGATACAGCTAAACAAATCTGTATGAAGTGGAACATCAGCGGTTTCGAACTGCTCGATGAGCTTGAAATTGGTGTACCGATATCGAAATTTATTGGAATTGAGGATCTGCACGTAATTACCAAAGCGGGCGGATTCGGCAAGCCCGACGTCTTCATCCATGCGATTGAAAAATTAAAAGGAGGAGTTCCGGCATGAAACCAACCGTTGGAATTACAATGGGCGATGCAGCAGGCATTGGACCCGAGATCATTATGAAAGCACTGGGTCATCAGGAGGTCTACAACAACTGCAATCCACTTGTCATTGGCGATGCGAAAATATTGGAGCGTGTCCTGCCTGTCATCGGATCGAATCTGAAGGTAAATGCCATTCATGAGCCATCCGAAGCCAAGTATGAATTCGGTACGGTGGACGTTATTGATCTGGACCTCGTTCCCGCAGATCTGGAATACGGTATAGTATCTGCCGTTGCGGGAGATGCAGCGTTTCAGTTTCTGGCGAAAGCTATTGATCTGGCCAAAAAACAGCAAATTCACTCCATCTGCACGGCGCCTCTGAACAAGGAAGCACTGCATCTGAGTGGACACTTGTATCCAGGTCACACCGAGATTCTGGCTGATCTGACCGATACAGAGGATTTCTCCATGATGCTGACTACGCCCAATCTGCGAGTGATCCACCTTACGACGCATATGGGTCTGATAGACGCCATTGCTAGCATCAACCCGGAAAGAACGTACACTGTGGTTAAACTGGCTCATGATACTCTGAAAAAAGCCGGCTTCGAAAATCCGCGCGTTGCAGTATGCGGTATTAACCCACATGCAGGTGAGAACGGCTTGTTTGGTAATGGTGAAGAAGAAGAAAAATTGCAGCCCGGCATCGAGCGTGCGCAGAGGGAAGGCATTAACGTGGTTGGTCCACTCCCGGCGGACACACTGTTCTTCCGCGCAGGGCGCGGTGATTTCGATATCGTCGTTGCTTGCTACCATGACCAGGGGCATGCACCGATCAAAGTTATGGGTATTGAAGAAGGCGTGAATATCACGGTGGGTCTCAAAGGCGGCATTATCCGTACTTCTGTAGACCATGGAACGGCTTTTGACATCGCAGGAAAAAACATCGCCGATGACAAAAGCATGCTGGCCGCCATCCGTTCCGCCATCGAACTTGCCCCAAAAACGCAAATTTAACAACATGTATACACATATGAGCATGTTGCATAAATCCCAAAGAGCGCCTTCCAATGTACCCGGGAGTGATACTGATTGAATTATGCAACATACTAAAATAAAAATTAAAAAAGCATCGATTCTGCCCTAACTAATGGCAGAATCGATGCTTTTCGTTTTGGGTCAAAAACGTTCGGCTCATCAGAAAGGAACTCGTTCATTACACGCTCGATTCGCGGTCGTACCAATAGCCAGGAATGTCCCGTTCCAGACGCATCAGCGCCTCAAGATAAAAATAATCACCCCAGATCGTGTAATCATCGGGTGAATCTCCACCTCTTACAGAGTAGGAGCCATGCTTCAGCAAACCCTCCGCTGAATCTGATCCCTGTGTGGAATAATGATTAACTAAGGATTTCATGGAGGATTCCGCTGCATTTTGGAAAACCTTCCGCTCAGGATCAGCTTCATCCATCCGTCCGGCAATTTCCAACAGACCGCAGGCAACAATAGCGGATGCAGAGCTGTCCCTTTTCGTAGTAGGCGTCTGAGGAGCATCAAAATCCCAGTAGGCTACTTCATCCTCCGGAAGATGGGCAATGAAATAACGGGCGAGACGCTTGGCTGTCTCCAGCATCTCTGCACTTTGCAGATAACGGCTGCACAGTGCGAATCCGTATATCCCCCATGCCTGTCCGCGCGTCCAGGTGGAGCCGTCGTGGTAACCCTGATGTGTGCCGCCCCGGATGGCTTCCCCCGTAACCTGATCAAAATAAAAGGTATGATAACTTGAGTCATCCCCACGAACGAGGAAACGGCGACTTTTCAGCGCATGCAGCTCGGCAACGCGGCGATACTCCTCGTTATTCGTCTGCTCATACGCCCAGAACAGCAGCGGAAGATTGAGCAGGCAATCGATAATAATTCGCCCTCCGTTGTTCACATCGCCTTGGCGTCCCCAAGCCTGGATCAGTCCAGCTTCCTCCCGCCAGCGTTTCATCAGCATATCGGCAGCTTCCAGCGTCAGTTTCCTCGCGGCAGCGTCATGCTCCACAATCCATTGTGCCTTGGATGACAATGAATAGAGGAAACCAATATCATGGTGGTCGAATATGAATTTTCGCTCCATTCGCCGACGGAAGTTATCGACGGTGCTTGCTGCTGCCTCACGAAACAGCGGGTCTCGTGTATACTCCGTGCATAACCACAGGATGCCCGACCAGAAGCCTGCCGTCCACTCCGTATTATCGTTAAGCATATAATGCTCATCCCCGTTGCTCACATGGGGAAAGCGTCCCTCAAATCGTTCTATATTATGCCGGGTGACATGGAGTGCATCTTCAATAGCCTTTTTCCACATGGAACAGTTCCTCCTCTAAGCATGTGATATTATTCAATCCTCTTGCTGGACAAGTCTGCTGTTTTGCTTATATTGGCCGGGTGTAATTCCCTCATACTTTTTGAAGACACGAATGAACGAATTGCTGTTCAGGAAACCCACCCGCTCGGAAACGTCCTGAATCGTCAGTTCCTCAGCCTGTAAAATTTTCTTGGATTGCTCAATTCGATATTGGTTGATGTAATCGATCACGTTGACTCCGGTCTGTTCCTTAAAGTACTTGGAGACATAGGTTGGATGAAAACGAAACCGCTCCGACAAATGGGTCAAACCCAGATTGACATCTGCATAACTCTCATGGATGAATTCCACCAGTTGATCCCTCAATTCCTCACTGCGGGATCGCTTGCGCTCATGCACCGTCTGGCATACCGTCTCCAGTATTCGCAACAGCTCAGCTTCGATCTCCTCAAAGGTCTCACATGCAAACAATTGCCGGATCAGATCGTTACGCTGCGTCATCTCGTTCTGGTCATCTGTCTTGATCTGTTCCGTAGCTTTCAGAAAAGTACCGATCAACTCAAACATCAGACAGCGAGCCAGTTCAACAGACAAGGGCTCTCCTGCAAAATTGGTCATGAGAATTTCGTTCATCACTTCCGTGGAACGGGCATAATTCCCGGTAGCAATATAGTTGATGAGCTGTCTCTCCAGATCGAGAGGGTAATACAGTTCCTCTTTCGGTCGACGAATCCGGTTCGGGTCAATAATCTGACCGATGCCCAGAATCAGCCGGTACTCCAGTGCCTCTTCCGATTCCCGGAAACAATCCGCGATCTCCACCATACAGTGGTGAACATGGCTTACGCCAACAGAAAAGTATACGCAGAATCGGGAACCGATGAAACGCTGGGCTTCTTCGACTGCACGAATTAACCGTTGACTGGTATCCTCCTCACAGTCCCGAATATTGATCAGGAATGCGATTCTTCCATTAATGTCCACAGAGTATACGTGACCAATCGATCCGATCATCTCCTCCAGCACATTGGTCAGGATCAGATGTACAAATTGATGTTTCTCCTCCTGGTCCTGCTCACGTCCTCTGGAACGGAACAGTCCTTCAACATCCTCAATGTGCAGGAGCAATACGGCAAATGAATTCGTCTCGAACCGAATGCCCGACCGTTCCAGCGTCGAGGGAAATCCCTCACCCACCTGTACCCTTCCCTTCATCAGCTTGGAGAGCAGACTGCCCCGCACAACGTTTTGCTGATCCTTAAGCCTGTTCGCAAATTGATCCTGCTCCTCCCAGGCTTGGATCAGGACAGACTGCAAGATGCCATATTCATTATCTGGCTGCTCCAGTTTCCATTTGACCTTATCGGAGATAATGCTCATGATCCGTCCCAGCGGACGGTAATTCCTCCTGGTAAACCACCAGGCTGCCACCCCACCGAGGATAAGTCCTGCGGCAACACCTCCAAGCGTAATATCGCGGATGACCGTCAGCTTCTTGGCATAGATTCGGGTAGGTATGATGGATACATACTTCCAGTCCTGGATCTTGGAGGAAATCTGTGATATGGTCACGGACTCTCCGTTCCAATCAATCGTTTCCGTTCTTTTCCCAGCATCATCGAAAAGTTTAAGGTCCTCCCCATTCATGTAAGGGGTTTCAAACGATCCGGTGGAAAATAACGTGTTTCCGTCGTGATCCAGAATGAACACGATGCTCTCTTTTTCCAAACGTACGTGATCAATGGCTTGCTGGAATCGATTCGGGTCCAGGTTAACAACGAAGGTCGCAGGGCTGTCAGCGCCATTCTGAATAGGAAACGGCTGAAGATAGACCAGCGTGTCTTCGATCCGTCGATCTTCACTCCGAACCTCCATTTTGCGGTACATGCTCTTACCGGAATCGTGCATAAGCCGGGTCCACGCTTCTTCGGTTACATTCGTGCCCTGATAGAATATGTCATATAGGTATTTTTTCTGAATGAGTGAAGAAGAGGATAACGCGATATCGGATTGTTTGATATAAATATACAGTTCACTAATCAAGCCGTTTCCGACGCGTGTGGATTTCAAGTTCTTGATCAGATCAATCCCCATGAACCTCCAACGGGCATCTTGTTCCGAGGCATGATTAATGAAGCTCATGAGTTGAGAGTCAGCCATTAATTGATTACTGATGCTGCCAATATCGCCAATCTGATTATCAATGGTTTCCTGCACCTGAGATAACAGCACCATGTTGGAACGATTAACTTCTTCCTCAAGCAACAGGCGAGACTCGGCAAAAACAGCAGCACCGATCACTATAGGTATGAGCAGAATGACCATGTAAGAAATGCTCCAGGACAACAGGATGCTTTTCCTCTTCATGCGTCTCCTCCTCACATTGTGTTATTGGATAGGGTATAAGGCAGATTTATTCCTTGATTGCTCCGATCATAACACCTTTAACAAAGTATTTCTGCAGGAAAGGATAGATGAACAATATAGGCAGGGTGGCTACCATCACGGTTGCGTATTTCACACTTTCCCCGATGGCCTCTTTGTCCATAGCAGTCGCTCCTGTTGTCATCGAATCTGTACTGTTCTGAATCAGAATTTCCCGTAGCACCAGTTGAAGTGGAAACAGGTTCCGGTCCCGAATATACAGGATCGCACTGAACCAGGAGTTCCAGTGACCGACGCCGTAAAAGAGAATCATCACCGCAATGACGGGCATGGACAATGGTACGACGATCCGCCACAGAATGAGCACCTCTCCCGCCCCGTCTATACGGGCCGATTCTAGCAGACTTTCCGAGATTTCTGCAAAAGAAGTTCGCATAATAATCAGATTATAGCTGCTGATCAAACCGGGTACAATCAAAGCCCATAGGCTGTTGCCCATATGAAGCGTGTTATTGATCAACAGATAAGACGGTATGATTCCGCCGTTAAAAAACATCGTAAATACAATCGCCAGCATGATCGGATTGCGGAGCATAAAGCTTTTGCGGGATAATGTATACGCCCCCAGAATGGTGAACAGCAGATTCAGCGCCGTGCCCACCACCACAATGAATATCGTATTCCGGTATCCGGACAGAATGTTGGGGTTGCTTAGCACCAGCTTGTAGCTCTCCATTGTAATTCCTTTGGGGAAAAGCAGCAGGCCTCTATGGGCCATGAGTTGACCTGAGTCGCTAAGCGATGCATTCAGCACATGCAGCAGCGGATACAAAGTTACGATAATCAAACCTGTCATCAGAATCGCGTTCGCACCGCCAAACAGCCGCTCTCCAATGGACCTTTTCATTCGCAAAAGAAATCCCTCCCTTCACCTCGTTCTTGGCTAGAACAGCTTAGTATTGGAAATCACCTTGGACAGGCGATTGGCACCGATTAGCAGCGTAAAGTTAATGACCGACTGGAACAGACCCACCGCGGTTGTATAGCTGAACTCGGCACTTTCACTAATCCCTTTGCGGTAGACAAACGTTGAGATTACATCTGCCGTATCATACACGTTCGGATTATAGAGCAGAATAATTTTCTCGAACCCAATCTCCATTAGTCCACCAATGCGGAGTATGAGGAGAATCATAATCATCGGAATGATGCCGGGAAGCGTGATATGCCACACCTGGCGAAGTCGACTCGCCCCGTCCACGTTGGCAGCATCGTAGAGCTCGGGGTTAATGCCACTAAGCGCAGCCAAATATATGATGCTGGAAAAGCCTAGCTCCTGCCAGATCGATGAGGCGGTATATATGGTACGGAAATTGGCCGGATCGCTGAGAAGCGCGCTGCTCTGACCGCCAAAATAACCAATGATGGTGTTAAACAGTCCATCCCGGGAGGAGAAATCAACAATCATGCCGCAGATGACAACAATGGAAATAAAGTGAGGAATGTATGAGATCGTCTGTACCGTGCGTTTGAAGATTTCATGCCTGAGCTCATTCAGCAGAAGGGCAAGAAGAATGGGAGCCGGGAAACCGAACAACAGCTGATAAAAGCTTAGCAAAAGCGTATTCTTCAGAATCCGCCAGAAATAATAGCTTTGAAAGAAATCCCGAAAATGCTGCAATCCGACCCAATCACTGCCCCATATGCCTTTGCCCACCGAGTAGTCTTTGAATGCAATGATGGCTCCATACATCGGCAGATATTTGAAGACGAGAAAGTATAAAATGACGGGAAGAGCCATCCAATAGATGGCTTTATTCTTTTTGTAGTTGAGCCATAACAAGGAACGCTTGTGCGACAACTTCTTCATCCCCTTCCTTTTCCATTCCAAAGAGGGCATCCACGGCGGTAGAAGGGTAAAAAGGGCTTTACCACCCGTGGACATCTCTACTTATCTGGCGTTAAAACGGTCAAGAGCAGCTTGCTGGATTTCAATGGCCCGTTTGACGTTGAACTTGTTGATCTGATCGACAAACTTGTCAAAGTTCTCAATCGGCTCGACCCCAATGACAAATTTGACGAACATCTCGTCCCGATAGGTTCCAATATCACTCATAATTTTGCTGTATTCCGAAGATTCCTCCGTTGTCAGACTGGTAGGAGGAAGCCCTACTTTCAGCGTATTCTCACTGTATTTGGAGAACAGAACAGCTGCATCCTTCTGCTGCTGGAGCTGATAATATTGCTCGTTGTACCGATCGTCATCCTCCCCTACGAAGGGATAATTCGCAATAAAATGTTTAGCCATGGCCTGAGCAACCGACAAGCCGTCCGGATTTTTTAAAATCTCATCGGTATAGGTCGGGTAACCGTCCTTCATCGTATACGTGAGGCCCTCCACACCAAAATTTTTCAGCATATGCCCTTCTTCACTGAAGAAATAATCGAGTGCCTTGACCGTTTCTTCCGGGTGTTTGTTGCTATTGGTGATCACAACGCCGCTACTGCTCCACTCCCAGGAACGCCCCGTAAACATCGGTTCATCCCCTTTCTTCAGCACCGGATATTGCACGGCTGTCAGATTGGCATTCGGGTCCGTTTCCTGCAGAGCGGGCAGGTAGCGGCCTACACCTCCACCGATGAAGGTGAAAAACGCACCCGCTTGACTGCTCAATATTTTGGCATCGTATGTTTTCTGATCATTAGTAGCAAAATCGGGATCAATCAATCCCTCCTCATACCAGCGATGGAACATCGTTAGAAATTCTTTATATTCCGGCTCGATGGGACCATAGACCACCTTGCCATCTTTCATAAACGTATTATTAGTGATGCCGTAAGCCTCCAGATACGTCGGTGCGGCTGGTCCCATCGTGGTCATTTTGGGTGGTGCACCAAACAACAGGGGCGCTGCTACGCCTTTTTTCTCCTTGAAGGCCTTGAGTACCGTCTCCCACTCCTCAATCGTTTCCGGTTTCTCCAGCTTCAGCTCATCCAGCCAATCTTGACGGATGAACGTACCGCCGAAGGTTTTGTATTCCCCCAGACGCAGATGCGGTATCGCATAGATATCTCCGTTGTCGGCTTTTAACTGTTTGGCAACCTCGGGATTCTCCTCCAGGATCTTTTTCAAATTGGGAGCGTATTCATCAATGAGTTCGTTAAGTCGAATGATGATACCGTCATTGAACAGTTTGGCGTAATCTCCATTGACAAACATGGCATCAGGCAGCTGATTCGAGGCAATCATGACATTGAACTGTTCGGTCTCGGCACCCACCGCGGGATGCTGGAATTCGATTTTGGTATTGGTTTTTTTCTCCCATTCCTTAATCGCCGTGATTTCATTCATGCTCTTGAGTGTGATGGAAGCATTGGTATTCATCGACATCCAGATTGAAATGGGCGTAGGTCCATCTCCTTCTGCTTTACCTGCACTTCCGTTATCTCCTGAACACCCTGCAAGAGCAGTTATGCCCATCATCAGGCAGATTCCAATGGTTAGTCGTTTTCTCCATGACCTTTTCATCGCTTCCTGTCCCCCATTTCATTTGTATCGTTGATAAGCAGCAGCCCTGTCATCGCTCTCCATAAAGTTACCGCTTGCCCGCTATATTGGCTATCCTCCATTCTTGCCGACATATCCAAAATTTGATATTTCCTTGTGCAGCACAGGATTTGCACATGAATGCAAGAGATCAAGATCATATTTCCAGATTGAACGGTGCGCGTGGGCACAAGAAGGAGATCGATCAAGCCCGTTTCCAAAATCATAAGGTGTTTGACCAGTCGCTACCACATATATGGAATAAACTAATATCACTTCTTACTTGAACGTGTTCTTTCATAAGGAGCGTCCAACAATGTGAAGGAGGAGACAGGAATGGCGATCCGCTACAGCGTTATTATCCCAACCTATAATCGGGCCCATCAGTTATTGCTTACACTGGCAGCCCTCGAGACACAAACCTATCCGAAGCACCTTTTCGAAGTCATCGTAGCAGATGACGGTTCCACTGATGGAACGAAAGAACAGATCCAGGCATTCCAGTCTTCATATCCTTTGACCTACGTATCGCAAACGGAGCAACGTGGCAGATCAGCGATCCGGAATTTGGGATTTCAGCATGCCAAAGGGCTATATGTTATCTTCTGTGATGCTGACTTTCTGGCATTACCCGAATTTATTCGAACAGTGCGTCAATATCATCGTAAAAATCCCAGAGCCGTCGTTTCGGGTTTTCCACATTCCTTT
Source organism: Paenibacillus sp. JNUCC-31 (assembly GCF_014844075.1). Taxonomy (NCBI): domain Bacteria; kingdom Bacillati; phylum Bacillota; class Bacilli; order Caryophanales; family Paenibacillaceae; genus Paenibacillus; species Paenibacillus sp. JNUCC31. The sequence goes on along the minus strand of NZ_CP062165.1, from coordinate 3,627,004 downwards.
GCCGATGCTTATACCCACTACTATCCAGACTTTTCGCCATCGGAAAAAGAACATTGCCGTTCGATCCTTACCCCTTCAAACTTATGGCGTCCTGAATTTGATGCAGCGAATGAAATCGTCCCACTGGTCACACCGGAAGATATCATCCAATAGACAGATACATTGTCCAAAGTGATTTTCCCAACCAAAATACCGCCTGGTGTCATCAAGCAATTTGCCAGCACCGATGTGGCTCCCTGGATGTTGCTCGTCACGCGGTGTGTATCCATCCGCCGAAGCCTTCTGAATCGAGTTGGAGGTTTCAATGAACGATTTGTACTCTATGGGCTTGAAGACTGGGATCTGGGCTACAGACTGCATCGTTTGAAAGTGCCCTTCTACTGTATGAAGGAGGTCGTAGGTTATCACCAGGAACATCCTACCCATTTCCGAGGGGAAGTGCTCAATACGGAGAATCTGAAAATCATGCTCGAAACCTATGGGTTCAATGATTCCGCACTCAATTTATTCTGCGTAGTACCACCATCAGCTGACCTCGAAACCTACAAAAAAACGCTGCGAATCTTGCGCAGAGGCTTCCGGTCCAGAGCAACACGTTCTTCCGCACGATTGTTAAAGAAAACATTACGGATTGCTGCCAAACACTTCGCGCTTCAAACAGATGTGGAAGCGTATAAAAAATCTCTCGCAAGAATACAGAGAAAAGCAAAAGGCAGAAAAAGTAAGGTGGCTCGCGTTTTACAGGATATGGCACAGAGGTCTGAAAAACTGGTGGAGTAGTTTAAAACTTATTCTGCAAATATGAAAATTCAAAGTTAGATACATGAATAACTTCGCCCATACTACTCCTGCTCCAACTGCATTCAACTCTTTTAATACAACAAAAGCCCCCTATCTACATCTTTGTAGAATAGGAGGCTACGTTTCCTTCATACTCGTTTTACTCACCTTACGGTGAATCGCACGTTTTCAAATTTAGCAATTTAAAACTCTTCGTATTCACTCGGGTCCTGATCCCACAACCGTCCATCCTCACGATGATAAGAAGATATGACTTCCATTTCTTTCTCACTCAACTCGAAATCAAAAATATCGATATTTTCTTGCTGGTGTTGAAGAGAACCTGCTTTAGGGATAGGAATTGAACCAAGCTGGGTATGCCAGCGCAAAATAACCTGAGTCCCCGTTTTGCCATGAGCTTCGGCAATCCGAAGGATCTTTTCATCTTTTACGATATCCTGTACAGCATCATTGCCACGCCCAATGGGACTCCATGATTCGTTCACAATACCATGCTGTGAATCCTTCTTCCGCTGATCGGCTTGGTCAAAAAATGGATGCAGCTCAATCTGATTCAAACTTGGCGCTACTCCCGTCTCCTTAATCAGGCGATCATTATGTTCGGGAAGAAAATTACTAACTCCGATGGAACGGATATATCCGCGCTTCTTCGCCTCAATGAGTGCCTGCCACGCTTCCACATACATATCCTGCTTCGGATTCGGCCAGTGAATCAGATATAGATCATAATAATCCAGATCTGCTCTGTATAGGGATTCCTGAATGGCTACAATCGCCTTCTCAAAGGCATGGTAGCGCCCTGGCAGTTTGGATGAAATCAGCAACTCTTCTCTGGAAACAGAGCTCTGCTTGATCGCCTTTCCGACAGTCGCCTCGTTCTCATAGTTATACGCGGTGTCGATCAAGCGGTAACCTGTATCCATCGCGGACGCTATGGAATTGACGCCCTTTTCTCCTTTTAAGCTATAGGTACCAAAGCCAATGGCAGGTACTTTCAAGCCATCATTCAACGTATATTCCGGGATTGTATGATTCATCTAAGGAACTCTCCTTTGCGAAAAGTATGTAAACGATATGGAAAAAGTAATATGCCCTCTCGTTTATTCTACCCTTCCGTACGCGGATGAATCAAATGAAAGCCACCAACCCGTTTAACGGGGCAGTGGCTTTCTCGTCTAATTTTAATGGAGGGAAATCCCCTCTTCATTCAACTGAAGAGATGGTTGTGACCGATAACGACTGCTTACCCATAAAGTCCTTAATCTCCCTAGCAGCCTGCTTGTACCCGCCAGCTTCGCGTAGCGTTCTCCCAATAACCTCTGCCTGTTCCTTATAGGAGGCGTTACCAAGCACCTCTACTACCGCGCTTCTCAATACATCAGCTGTAAGGTTATTTTTATCCACAATAACCCCTGCCCCCAACTCCTCTACCCGGCCTGCTACACGCGGCTGATCTGAAGTTAACGGGAGCATAACCAACGGTACATTATAATACAAAGCTTCGCTTGTACTGTTCATGCCCGCATGTGTCAGAAAAGCATCTACACTCTGCAGCACTTCCAATTGTGGGAGATAAGGTCTGATGATGAAATTGTCAGGAATGAGATCAGCAATCGGCTCCAAATCGGTATCCTTCCCTGAAGACAATATAAACTGCACAGGCAAATCACCGAAAGCCGTAAAGCACAGCTTATAAAAATCAAGATCCTTATTTAAAATGGTTCCCATCGAAATATATACCGCCTGTTTATAAACAGCATGCAGAGCTTCCTTGGCAAAGGATGGTGCATCCTTGCGGGGGGTAATCGATGGGCCAGTGAACACAAAGCTGTCGTCCAGCTTGTCCCCCATGGGTTGAAAATAACGGCTTGTATAAACAATCTTCAGTTGTCCTGGATGCCCTGAAAGTTCCGCCAGAGAAGGCACAGCTACATTGAACTGAGAAGCTAATTGCTGGGACATCTCGATGATTCCGTTATACAGCTTCTTGACCTCCTCATCGTCATCCTTCAGTTGATTACCGAATCTGAGAGGCTCCACAAAAACAAAAGTGGTGGTTGAGCATACTGCTGGGATACCCAGCTTTTCGCCTAAAATTTGTCCTCCCCAGCCTATTAAGGAGTCAAAAATTAAATAATCGTAGGTTTCATTTTCGATCAGATTCAGAACATCCGGAATAAACCGTTGAATAATCTTTTTCAAAACCATATATAAAAATTGGTAAGGGTGCTTGATTTCAAATGGCTTCATATCTGGGTTGTTGAGCAGGGTTGCCTCGTTGAAGGAGTATGCTTTAAATTGTGCGCCTAACGCTTCAATCTTCGTCCGGTATTTTTCCGTACAACAGTAGTCGACCTCATCTCCGTTCTCTACCAGTTCCTTGATTATGCCGAGCGTCGGATTGATATGCCCTTCCGCAGGCATCATTACAACTAATACACGTGCCACGAAATTCACCTCCATTAAATTTTCCAATCTTCAAAGCGGGACATTGTAATTCTAGCTTCAAAATGATAGGGTAAAACAAAATCTGGAAATCATGCCCATATGAATATACTATTAATAATTTCCAGATTTGTAAATAGTATATATGTCACTTTTTAAACAAAAAAAGCACCTTCACGGTGCTTCCTCTGTTCATATTCATATTGGATTGGGTAAGTAACCAATCTCAATATCCTCTCGAATATTGGGGGCTTTCTTTGAGTTGTACAATATCATGACCTGTTGGATTTTGGAAAGCACGAAGGCCAAATGTCGGTGCAACGGCAAAGATGTGGTCAAAAATATCCGCTTGAACCGATTCATACACACCCCAGGTAATATCATTGCTGAACGCATAGATTTCAAGAGGCAGTCCATTATCCCCCGGCGCTAACTGTCTCACGATCAACGTCATATCCTTATGAATTTTCGGATGATTCCTCAAATATTGATGGATATATTCCCTGAATACACCCACATTCGTAAGCTGTCTACCATTCACAATGCTTTCTGTATTAATGTGGTGTTCCAAGTTGTACTCATTAATTTCATTTAATTTGGTCTCAAGATAATCCGTAAGATAGTGGATCTTCTGAAATTCCCCAATCATTTCCTTGGTGCAGAAGCTTATGCTGCTTGTATCGATGTAGACGCTTCGCTTAATCCTTCTGCCACCGGATACCTGCATGCCTCTCCAATTTTTGAATGAGTCTGAGATAAGAGCGTAGCTCGGAATCATCGTGATCGTTTTATCGAAATTCATTACCTTTACCGTGTTTAATGTAATATCGATGACGTCGCCGTCGGCATTATACTTGGGCATTTCAATCCAGTCACCGACACGCACCATGTCATTTGATGATAATTGCACGCCTGCCACCAGTCCCAAAATGGAATCCTTGAAGACCAGCATCAGAACGGCTGACAACGCACCAAGCCCACTAAGAATAATTAACGGATTCTGACCAATGAGGCTTGAGATGACGATAATGCCCCCAATAATGAAAAGCACGATTTTGGCCACCTGAATGTATCCCTTAATCGGTCTGATCTTGGAGACTTCATAGGAACGATATATGGTATCAAAGGCGTTGAGCAGCGCATTTAATACCGTGATGGTTATGACGATCATATAAGTTAAAGCTGCTTTTTCAATCAAAGCCTGATAGGACGGGAAGATATACGCCGAATAATAAATGATAATTGCTGGTACCAAATGCGAGAGCTTGTGAAACACTTTTTTCTCCACAATGATTTTATCCCACGTGTACCGATTGTTGTTGACGATTTGGATAATAATCTTCAGCACGATTTTTTTGGCTATAAAATTGGCCAGTATGGAGACCACAGCTATAAATACCACCATGATCATGTTCGCAAGATATCCAATGGTTTGTTCACTCATGCCCGTTCCGTCTAGTTGATTTTTGATAAAGTCCATTGTATCCTCCTGACGCAGTTTATATTAGCCTATTATTATAAATTACATTCTAGTACGAAGTAAAATTTCAAAAAAATACAGTGATCGGTTGATGGGGTAAAGGGTGCTTGCCCCCCTCATGAGTATCACGTCACATAAATGGGCTAATGTGCATAGACTGGGCTAAATATTAACCAGATTCTTGCATTGGAGATGTGAACATTGAGTAATACAAAAAATAAGGCTAAGACTCAGCATATTGCCATGAAAAAGCTTTCTCCCGTAAGCATGGTAACAGAGCTTCCACCCGTCCGCGGTAAGTTAAGAACTTCCGCCCCAAATCCGAATAAGCCCGTCCATAATGAAAAGGACACAACATCCGCTATCGATGCATGTGTAGACCGTGCTTTTCGTATTCCTATATTTTTGAGTACAACCAACACGGTAAATGGCCCGCAAGAGCAATTTCTGAACCGTCTGATTAGGGAAATTGAAGATGCATTGCTCTTTCCCCGCACATTGCCCGTTAGTGAACAATACCCCGAAAACATTCTTACAAATATACGACGCCTGGTTTTTTCAAGCTATGGATTGCTCGCAATCAACTTCCGCAGATTTTTTGTACAAATTCTTGAATCCAATCTAGGGGGGCCACCAACGACCACTCCGTTTTGGGAAGGATCGACCTTTTCTCAAATCGAGCCTGCCATGGCTTTTCAATTCGGCATTCCAATCTTATTAGTTAGAGAGACGGGCACGGACGTCAGTAATGGAATTTGGGCTGGAGGAATTACACCTCTCAACATATTTGTTGACTGGGATTCCGACAACCAATCCGTAGACGATTTCTTTAACAGTGTTCAATGGAGAGAGGTCTTTGCTAATTGGACGGCGGAAGTAAGGGGTAACTATTTGCTTCGTACGGAACCGTTGTTCAATAATTAATATATTAAGAGATTTACTGCCATTGAGGATGAGATTGTTGCGTAGATTGCATTGCTCTTGCCCCTTGGCCACATTCCCTGTTCGAGAGATGAGTCTCCATGTCCTCCCTTTATTGATCCTCATTGATACCAAAAAAGAGACCTCAAGGGCCTCAAGGGGTCTCTTTTTTGGTGTTTGTATGGAGGCGAAACGTGGAGAGGTCAATCCACAATTCACCGTTTCATGTCATTTTTTCTAGCTTACGATTAATAGGTCACGTTCATAACATATTGTTTTATCAACTTATTAGTCGATAAGTTCTCTGCTTGTTCCTGTAAAACTCTATTTACCTCTGTAATATCGTGTTTTGAGCTTTTTCTTTTGCGTGGATCATTAGGATCCCACTTATCACTATCAAACCATGCTACCAAATATAACCCATACAGCGACTTTCCTTCTTGCAAATATCTGTTGGATAGCTGTTCTTGCATAGCTCTCAGAAGCTCTGAATGCCAATTCCCTTTAACCTCTATTATAACTGTAATCTTCTCATATTTATTATTATTAGTTAAGATAGCATCTACATGGATGTCCGTTCGTTCTCCTATTTCCGATCCTAATGTTGGTTGAAGTTCAACTTCGCGATTTGTTATGATTCCTCTCCCTCTTATTTCATCATCTAGACGTTGTTTAATATAATTTGAAAATTCATTTTCGTTCCAAGGAGTGAACTTGCCATTCCCCAAATCATTCCATAAAGAACGCACTTCTGGAGTGGCGCCGTGAAGCCTTTTTTCAATTCTATCTAATGCATCGATAATGACATCAAGAAGCTCTTCACCACTCCGTACGAGTCTCTTTTCTTTATTACTTGCTAGTAAAATAATATCAATAGGTCGAGGAGGAGACCATGTATTGCGTCTAGCAGCCTGATTCACCTCAGTTAATCCCCATTTCAGCCAACCCAAATGCGGCAATTCATCAACAACTCTTTTATATTCAAATTGTGATTCCTTAGTCCCACGCATTTTCAAAAGCTTCAAAATATTATCTCTAAGTTCAGTCAGACTCTCTCGTGGGCCTACAAAATGGGCCATTTCATCGTCTTCATATTTTGGATCTTCTTCATGTGGAAAGTGATTCACCAACCATAAATATAAATCAGCTAGCAGTGATTCTTTTACAGAGTTAAGTTTCAGCAGCGCTTGGCCCTCATCTGCTACTGCTAAGAAAACTTCTTTTAGAAACTCAGTTTGAGTATTAAAATTCCAAACTCTTTCCCACCCTTGTGAAGAATAATTACAAAGTGCTACTGCTCCTAAAATAGCTACACGTTTCTTTTCTATGTTACCATTAGCCAATATAGATTCGATCTCAGTTAGTATATACTCTTCTACTCCATTTACTTGATGTAAAAGTAGATCTTCGAGTATCGCTTTTTTAGACTGAGGTGCTAAATCATGGGATATAAAAAAATTAAAGATGGCGCTTTTCATTTTTTCATCCCAACAATTAGCAATTAGTTCATTCACAAAAATGTTATTATGAGATTTGTTCTCCTCCTGCATAAGGATTAACAAATCAGATATTACCTGATCAGGAATTCTTGAGTATGCTAATTCAATAAGTTCTAGCTGAACCGATTTTTCTTGATTTGAGTCAGCATACTGCGTTAGAAGCACTGGTGATAAACTTTTCCAATCATCATGGTTTAGTTCGAGTATAACTTTATACTTTGAATCGTAGATTAATCTTAGTGCTTTATAAGCGGCCATAAATGACTTATTGAATTTCTCTCCGAACCATTGATCTCTTTTAAATTTCATATATTTTATATAGATTTCAGAACAATCAATAATTCTTTTCCGATCATTTTCATTTAATTCTAACCAGCTATCATAATTCTTTAAATTTGACTCCAGCTCATTTGAACCACCACCATCCTTATCAAAAGAAAGCTCGTAACAAAGGCGTCCCCATGCCTCAATATTTTCTGATTCAATTTGCGACAGATATCTATTAATTCTTTGTGATAAAGGTGGTATTTCAACTCTCTCTGTTTGATTGCTGGTTCTTAAGAAATAGTAGTTTTCTTTTAATTTTATTCCTTTTTCCGAGTTTATTTGAATACTCTCAAAATAATACTTAAATTCTTGGGCTATTATATCATTCTCTTGAGCCGCAACAATTAATAAATGTACCTGCCCGTAATCATTCGGGTTAAATACTCTGCTTATAACCTTTGCATATTCTCTTTGAATTTCAATTTCTTTTATCATGCGCATTTTTTCTAATAGCCATGCAAAATCAGAGGAACGTAAAAGCGCTGATGATGAAATATATATCGCGTCCGAAGGATTTTCAATTTCTTTAATTAATCTGGTAATAATCGATTTTCTTAAAACCTCATCATTATGGAGTCTTGGTAGATATTCAAAATGATCAAAGTGTTTAATCCTTTTTTTCACCACTCTCATAAATGGCCCCAAAATAGATGGGATCTCTAAAAGTTCTATAGCCCTCCCCATAATTTCATTGAATAAATCCTGGATGGTTGACTTTACTCTATGAACATCAACGAATTGTTCTATCCACTCTAATGCGAATGGTAAGTCCTCATCATGGAGCGTCGTAATGATATCATGACTTATAAAGTCTCGATACAATCCTATTAAATTACTCCTCTTTGGTAAATTCAAACTTGAAAATAGCTCCTGACTAGAAAGGTAATTAGGCCACAAAGCCTTTAATATCATCCCTTTCAATTCTTCGTCAGGATGGTCATCGTAGTCAAAACGAATTAGGGGGAGCAACTTTTCAATCTCTATATCATCACACATTTTTATATAAGCGCTAACTGCTGCTACACGTAAATAGTACTCTTCTTTTTTATTGAATGTAAGATCAAGAAGATGTTGCTTTACTTCTGTTATATTACACACCTTGGCTATACGTATCGCAACTCTTCTAACTATCATATTTTTGGAATTATCCACTATATAGGGCTCTAACTGCGATCCTAAGTCGTTGTGCCATAACTTATCGAAGTAACGAATGATCTCGTAATTTCCATCATGAATTAGACCAGAATCGTATCTATCTAACAGAGCTGCAACCAGTTCCTTTTTTGCTGTATCGCCTGTTCCTTTGATGTCACTACTTAGTAGCACTTCTGGATCATGATTACAAATATACTTAAAAATATCCATATTAAATGAAGCCAACCAAGAAGCTACTTCATACAACTGCGGAACTATATGCCCGTCCTCTGGGTGTCTAATCAAGCTAATTATCTGCTCTAATTCCAGTTTATTCTCTACAATATATAAAGCTGCTAAATACTCTGCGTAAGTTTGATGAGCCCATCCCAGACGATTAATTCCTCTTGAAGTAAAAAGTCCTGTTGAGAGTACTTCAAGAACATCACTTTCATTTAATACTAATACATCTTCTAGGGTTCTATTTGATCCATCTATAATATCTGATATTTGAATATCTTCATCTGCTTCGGTTCGTATACTGCTGCTATACTCTATAGCATATTTATTAGTAAATACAGTTAATGCAGCTATTCTAGAAGCTATAGTCAATCTTCTCCTTGGATCAACTTGAGCTACTCTTTTACGGGTCTCATTCGGTTCTTCACATAGGATCTGACATCCTTGAAGATATATTTCACTTTGTGTTTCGGGAAATCTCCCACTCTTCTGATATATATCAATTAGCATTTGTAACGTTACAGGCTTGATTGCAAAAGGGACAATATCATTTTCAGACAGTGCACTCATGAAATTATCGATGTGTAAATCCTTGTCCTTTACTGCCTCGATAACATCCTTTTCACGTAATGGTAGGAGCTCAAGCGCCAAGAACTGATCCTTCCCCCAAAGCTCTACAAGATCATTTTCTAACTGGTGTAGCCAATCTGAGGTGCGGCAAGCAATTCTTAGGTAAATGCGTTTCACATCATATTTCTGAAGTTCATCTGCCAGTATGGAAGAAACATGATTAATCCTTAATAAACACTCGTCCAAACTGTCTAAATATAGATATATATAATCGTCTTTTGCCTTCTCCCATTCCAAAAATAAAGGGCTTTCAAACAAGTTTTTGATCAATCTTTCCTCTGAACCAAAGGATCTCAAATTTATATGTAGAGTTTTGCTATAATTATCCTCTGTATTTACTAGATTTTTAATACTTTCTGATTTCCCGATTCCAGGCTCACCTAATAAAACAACACATTTAAAATGTGAAATCTCCTTAGTTGTTTTTATATTATGGTTAATAACCTTACCATACTCGGAATATGGATCCACTAAGTATCCCTTTTCAGTCAAACTATATGATTCTGTACGTTCACACCAAAACCTCTCCCATTGGTGGGTTTTTATCGACATGTATACACCTCGATCATAATGAATTTCTTATCTATTATTAGTTAATTTAGATTATATTATATATTACGATACTATTCTAACGGCAATTGAATATGCCATAATAACATTTTAAGTCGCAGGCATATAGATAGACCAGTATTAATTCCACTTCTAGTAACTATCGTTCTTAATATATCTACTATTACGTATTAATACCAAAATTATCTAGAAAAAGGGGCTGTCCCATAAGTCATCATATGGCTAGGGACAGCCCCTTTGTTTCAAATTGTAAAACAAAAAGAAACCGTTCTTTGGTAAAATGGAAGTGCGACCCACCACTTACAAAAGGAGACGGTTTCTTTGTACATTCAATATACCATGGATCAACTTTTCTTGCCAATGGATTTGGAGACAGATATCCCTGAAAATCACCTCGTGCGTGTCGTGAATGAGGCAGTTAGCCGCCTGAGCGACTCCATTTTCAACGCTGCATACCCTGGCGGTGGACGCCACAGCTATCATCCCAAAATGCTCACCAAAATCATCATCTACGCCTACACCCAGCGCATCTATTCTTCCCGGCAAATCGCCAAGGCGGTTCGCGAAAATATCATGTTCATGTGGCTCACCGGGCGGCAAAAACCCGACTTCCGTACCATTAATCGTTTCCGTTCGGAGCGGATGAAAGAGGTATTGGAAACCGTGTTTACCCATGTGCTGGAGCTACTGGTTCAGGAGCAATATGTGTCGTTGGATCACTATTTTCTGGACGGAACCAAGCTGGAAGCGAATGCCAATCGCTACACCTTTGTGTGGAAAAAAGCCGTCGTCAAGCATCAGGCTAAGTTACAAGAAAAAGTACATACCCTATTTCAAGCCATCGAAGAGGCGGAAAACGACGAGGATGCCCTCCACACCGGAACCGACCTGCCTGAACTTGGCGAAGCCTCGGCTCTCACGGCGGAAAAGCTGGAGCAATCCGTCAAGCAATTGGAGGAAAAGCTAAGCGAAAAAAACAAGAACAAAACGCTCAAGAAAGTCGTGCGTCAGTTGCGGAAGGACTTGCTACCCCGGCTGCAAAAATATGAATATCAGATCCAAACCGCCGGTGAGCGGGGCAGCTACAGCAAAACTGATCCGGATGCGACGTTCATGCGAATGAAAGAGGACCACATGCGAAACGGTCAACTGAAGCCTGGATACAATGTACAGATCGGAACAGAAAATCAGTTTGTTTTGGGCTACAGCGTACACCAGCGACCTACGGATACCAAATGTCTGAAACCCCATCTGGATCATCTGGAAGAAACGCTTGGCCAAAGACCGAAGACCGTCATTGCCGATGCCGGGTATGGCAGCGAAGAGAATTACAGCTATTTGGAAGAGAAAAACATTCAGGCCATCGTCAAATATGGGACATACCACAAAGAAAAAACAAGGGCTTTTCAGCAAGCCATCGGTAAAGTGGATAACTGGAGCTACAACGAAACGTTAGATACGTGGACCTGTACGGCGGGACAAACGTTACCTTTTCGGTATGAAAGCCGGACGGTGACGGAGAGTGGCTACACGATTCGGACACGTCATTATCGAAGTGAGGGTTGTAGCCAGTGCCCCTTGAAAGCTACATGTACCAAGGCCCAAGGTGACCGGGAGATTGCGATCAGCCTGACCTACATGCGGCAAAAAAACGAGATGCGAGAACGCCTCCGTAGCGAGGAAGGATACACGCTGTCGGTTCGGCGCATGATTGAGCCTGAAAGTGTGTTTGGGCAAATGAAAAACAATCGGGGATTCCGAAGATTCCTGCTTCGTGGCTTGCAAAAAGTAAGCTTGGAGGTCGGGTGGCTTTGCCTTGCCCACAACCTGCTCAAAAAAGCCGCAATGACGGAAAAACGCAAACGGGACAAAGCAGGATGAACCTCTGCTTTGTCCCGTTTGAACGTATCGGTGTTAGTTCTCTTCACTGATGGGTGTTTTCAAGGGCTTTTGAGACAGCTCCTTTCCGATGGTATGAATAGAGGCAATCCTCTCAGTGCAAAAATGTGTTTTATTCGCCGAAGTGTTCTGATTAGTTGTATTACCATTTTATCTAAAGATGCGGCACCCTATATGGTCGTAACAATTAGCCTAAAACATATTTAACGATCGAGAAAAACAATGCCTAGTTCTTTTAATTTTGATTTTATTCCATCATCGATTTTTTCTATTTTTTGATCGATTTCTTTTAGCTGCCGTTTGGCAGATATAATGTCAATCATTTCACTCCCTATATCCTTATCGATATACCTTGAAATATTCAAATTAAAGTCGTTATCTCTCAACTCATCTAAAGTAGCCAAGTAGGAGTATCCCTTGATTTGTTTCTTGTTAATATAGGTATCGACAATTTTGTCAATATCCATATCTCTTAATTTGTTCTGGTTCCTTCCATTCTCATAATCATGAGAAGCATCGATAAACATGATTCTATCATTCGTTTCACGACTTTTTTTTATGACAAGGATACATACTGGAATACTTGTGCCATACATCAAGTTAGGAGGTAATCCGATGATTGCATCAAAATAATTATATTTTTCAACGAATATACTCCGTATTTTCCCTTCTGATCCTCCCCTAAACAGTATTCCTAGTGGTAATATTGCGGCTAGAATTCCTTTGAAATCCAAATGATGAACCATATGCTGGACAAACGCAAAATCAGCCTTTGATTGTGGGGCAAGCACACCATAAGACCTAAAACGTTCATCATTTAAAAAATGAGAATCGGCACTCCATTTAGCACTATACGGGGGATGAGCTACAACCGCTTCAAAATGCATATCCATATGCTTAGGTCGCTCCAAGGTTTCATCGTTACAAATATCAAATCGTTCAAACGAAACTTCGTGCAACAACATATTCATCCGGGCCAAATTAAATATTGTACTCATTTTTTCCTGACCGTAAAAGTGTCCTACTTTAGCTTCTTTCGCAATCCGTAGAAGAAGTGAAGCGGAACCACAAGTTGGATCGTATACACTCCTAAGTTCTTTTTTCTCTGCTGTCACTATTTTAGCAATGAGTGCAGAGATCTCAGGTGGAGTATAGAATTCCCCAGATTTCTTACCTGCGCTTGTCGCAAACCGCGAGATTAGATATTCAAAAGCCTCCCCAAAAAATTGAGGATCTATACTGTCATCTTCGAAAAGGATCTCGTAAATGTCTATTATAGTATCAGTAATGAAATTAGATTCAGATTTAATATGTTGTCCTAATAGAGAGGACGATAATTTCATATCAGTGAATAGATAACAAAGACTACTACTTTCACTGCATACATCTATCATGGATCTACTTAGGGAATTGATTCCAGACTGAAAGTACTCTAAATTGAATAGACCTTTCTTAATCTGATCAACCATCGTCGAATATAAGTAGTGGGGCTCAATAACATATCCTAGATTCAAAACAAGTTCTTTCCTTAAATAATCATTCATTTTCTCATCTTTCCATGCTTCCTCAAATGAGCAATTATCATAAAGCAGTAGATCACTAACTTGATTTTCAAGTTTCCGCGAAAGATATCCATAACATATAATTCCCAAAAAATAATTCCGTACAGCTGCTGATTCCTCCATAAACCCGCCCAAATAATCAAGCCTTGACCATAGTCGATCAAGAAGTCCAAATCGCTGTGAAGAAGTCATCACGCGCCCCCCTGCAGATAAGAGCACAATTGTTGATTAATGCTTTTCTCTTCAATGTAGATACGTTGCATTAATAATCTTTTTTTATTAATTAAATTACTATACACATCCCCTACGATCTCCTGTTCCTTTAAAGACGGTACCACGATAGGTACTGCCCTAAGTTTTTGAATCGAGAGAGCTCCCACGGTCGTTCCTTGTGTCGCTTCACTTAAATAAATTCGGCTTTTCGGATATTCATTTAAATGCCACTCCAGGTAAGGAGCATATAATGTTTCATCCACTTTAATTATGGCAAAGTTCGACGGCACCAGCCTGCCTATATATTCCGATCTTACAGTTGCCGCACGGCGTGATATCAAGTTAATTAGTACCATGTTCTTATCAGTTATAGGCAGTTCTCTAGCCTTCGATTCCGAAACATGAATTTCTTGAGTTTTATCATGACTACCTCGATTTTCATTTCCCAAGCTTTCATTCAGTTCTTTCATTGTATAAAGCATGAACTTAATCGAACCTACACCCGGTTCAGCCTGTACACGGGATAAATTAGCTCCTTGAATGACACTCCCATAATCAGATAGATTGTACAATATATAACACCTCACAATAACTTAAACTGCAATCCTTTTGTACTCATCGAAATGTTTGGCGATAAAAAGGTTGATACAGGTTTTGAAGTTCCTCTCCGTAAGAATAGTTTGGCCTGTCCATTCATAAAGAGACATGTTTTGAATGAAGCACTCCAACAATCCCATCTTGTACAATCTGAAAATTAGATTCCGTTGTTCACGTTTTGTCCTTGAGTTGGATGTACTATTCTCCATTACTGTTCTTATTATTCCGAGTAATAGATCTGTAAGCTCTACCCCAATTTCCTCGCCTTTTCGTTTGTAACTGCATTCTAAAACGAAGTAGGGCTCACCTCTGTAGAGGGCATGAGCATTTAGTTGCTTCTTTAATGAATTTGCTAAATCAAGCCTTTCATATTCATATGCATGTTCAATATAAAGAGCTGCATTTAACACAGAGGATTTATCATATTCTCTGAGCAATCCGTACATTATCCGCTCAGGAAATTTAGTGTATACAGTATACTCTATTATCTCCGTTTTCGATCCGGACCCAAATCGAATTGCATCTGCTTCTATTTGATTATAATGATAATGAAGAATATTCAATTGAGCGTACGGTGCAATTTGGGCTGCCATTTCGAATAACTTAATGATACCATTGCGCGTCTTGGCATCACCTGAATAATCAGTCCAATGCAATGAATAATCTTTATTCATTTCGTGCATCATAATTAATGAATCATTATTATAAATATCTGTTGGGAAACAAAGCGCACCCATCAATTGGACTGCATTATTCTTTTTTCCACTTTCATCGAAAAAAATGGAAAGAGTAGTTTTGTTCATGGCAGTTTCCAAAGAATAACCTTCTCTCTGTACAAAAACGTTGTTTTATGGCATAATTAATTACCGATAAATTATCAAATAAATTCACTCGCAACGCCTGAGTTTGCGCGTGAACCATTTTTTTAAAGGGAACTTGCACTGCTTGATGTGCACGTTCCCTTTTGCTATTGCAAACAATTACCTTATAATACCTATACTACACTTATACCAAAAACAAATCAACTGCTATTTTATTAAATAGCAGTTGATTATGTAATCAATATGCAATCCTCATTAAAAAGTCTAACTTAACAATGTCATGAATTAACTCTATGTTAAAAAAAAAAA
Source organism: Paenibacillus sp. JNUCC-31 (assembly GCF_014844075.1). Taxonomy (NCBI): domain Bacteria; kingdom Bacillati; phylum Bacillota; class Bacilli; order Caryophanales; family Paenibacillaceae; genus Paenibacillus; species Paenibacillus sp. JNUCC31. The sequence continues at coordinate 3,611,556 of NZ_CP062165.1, read as the reverse complement.
CAGAAAAGGGAATTTTTTTAATAATTAAGATAGTGTAGAGGTAAAACCGAAGTTTTTTGATCACATGGCAAAGATCCACAAGACTCCTATGGTTGTACTGATATGAGTAGTGCCCTTTCGAAATATATCTGCTTTAAAAAAACGTAAATGTTTATAGATGTTAAATGCCAGAATGAAATAAATTATTTTCGATCAGACAATAATTGCTTCATATCTTATTTGAAAAATTCTTAAAAGTGAATCTTTTATATTTTTTTATATGACGGATTGTAATATGAAGTGCGACACCTGCTGGAAATAAATAAAAAATGGCCCATGGCCGGATTCGTGTAGAATGAAGGTTCCTACACCACATTCACACAAGCAGAATCCACCATGAGCTACACACATCTTAGCATAATCGAGCGCAGCAAGCTAGAAATCCTCCACCAGCAAGGGAAAAGTGCCCGAGCCATTGCCAGTGAATTGGGCAGGCATCATGCCACCATTTGCCGAGAACTCCGTCGAAACGAAACGCAGAAGTCCTATCGTGCCGAGCGATCTCAGGAAAGCTATGTCCAGCGACGTAAGTCCTCCGTCCCTGCCGGAAAATGGACACCGCAGCAGTCGGTCCTTATTGAAGAAAAGCTTCAAGCCACGTGGTCTCCCGAGCAAATCGTAGAACGACTCCGTCAAGAGGGACACCCTGTGTTCTGCTTTAAAACCATCTATCGCTGGCTGTATACAGGCCGTTTGGTGAAAGGGATGCTTGCCGTCCTCCGTCACAAAGGTAAGCGGCAGAAGCCTGCAGAGACACGCGGCAAGTTCGCTGTGGGTAAGACCATCTCTCAGCGCCCGAAAGAGGTTCGTTCCCGGAAAACCTTCGGCCATTGGGAACTCGATACGGTCGTCTCGGGCCGTGGGAAAAGCAAGGGCTGCGTAGCTACATTCATCGAACGCAAGACCCGACTGTACACCGCCATTCCCATGCCTGACCGTACAGCTTTGTCCATGGAAATTGCTTTTGGTGTAGCAGCCTCGCAGTATCCTGTCGGTGCATTTCAAACCGCTACTGCAGATCGTGGCAAGGAGTTCGCCTGTTACGCCAGCCTGGAAGAAGCTCATGGCCTACAAGTGTATTTCGCAGATCCGTATTCTTCCTAGCAACGCGGCTCGAATGAGAATGCCAATGGCCTCTTGCGAGAGTTTTTCCCCAAGGGGACAGATTTCGCACAAATCACGGATGAAGCCTTGGAGACCGCTTTGCGCTTGATCAACGACAGACCACGAAATGCTTGGGTTGGAGAACCGCTCACGAATCCTTTTCAAAGGAGCTGTCGCACTTAGCTTGACAATCCGTCATATATTTTAGGTAAATATACATAAATGATTATTATATCAACCGTTTACTTCCATATAAACTTCATTCATCATATCTTCCATAATCACAGTTTTAAATTCATTATTTTCCAATATCTTCATGAAAAAATCTTGATTACTGCTCATACGGTCAATAACAAAATTCATAAAGGATTTTTCAAAGGCAAATTTAAAATTTTCTTTTGTATTGTTTTTTGCTCTGCGGCGAAGGTCTTCATCATTTAAAATGTCTTCTTTTACTTGCTCGCGAGAAAGGAAATCCGTTTCTGTGAATTGTGTACCGAAGCGCTCATTTAACTTATCTAACACGCTCGATAAACGAACTATTTCATCTTCAGCTACACCACTAGCACCATGTTTCTGAGGATCTAAGTCGTAGCCTCCTATTTTCTCAAGCACAATGCTGCCTTCAAACATTTTCTGATTACGATAATATTCAAGTGCTACATCATCAGCCAAATAAACGTCTTTGTCTCCTTGACCACGTGGTAATTTACGCAAAAAGTACGTTAAGTAAATGTATTCTTTATGCAGACCTAGATCGATAAATGTTACAACTTGCAATATAAAGCCATACGTACGTGTAAATTTCGTAGCCGCTTGTTTAAATGCGAATTGTTCTTCTACCGAAAGCTTTTTAAAACGCTCCACACCTTTATCGAGGACCGCATTTAACTTGGCTTGAGCCTTCGTAGACTTCTTCACACCGCCTATTACCTCAAGCTCATTCACCCTTTGCACTTCTTCTTCCGTAAACACTTGATATGGCTCTAGCTCGGCCTGCATATCATAAAGGATATTTGGATCAGTAATTTCTGATAGACTTGTCGATTCATAATAAGGCTGGAAAGATGCCTTCATTTCTTCTGGGTCATTTACAAAATCCAATACGAATGTATCGTCTTTACCAGGGCATGTACGATTTAAACGAGATAGTGTTTGCACCGCCTTAATACCGCTTAATGGCTTGTCTACATACATTGTGTGCAACAGTGGTTCATCAAATCCAGTTTGATATTTTTCCGCAACAAGTAGCACTTTGTATTCGTCAGAGTTAAATTTTTCAGGTAACTCTTTTTCAGAGAACTGATTCATTTCTGACTCGGTATAATTAATCTCGCTATCTTTCACCGTACCTGAGAAAGCGACTACTGTTTTTAAATCATTGTAGTTCATTTCATTAATATACTTATCGAAAGCCAGTTTGTAACGTACTGCATGTAAACGGCTAGCTGTTACAACCATTGCCTTTGCACGACCGCCAATTTTGCGCTGTACAAAATTACGATAATGCTCGATAATAATTTCTGTTTTTTGTGCGATGCTATGCGGATGTAGTGACACGTATTGCGCTAGCTTTTTCGTTGCTTGTTTTTGTGATACCTCTGGGTCATCGTCTACTGTCTTTGCAATTTTCCAGAATGTTTTATAGGTCGTATAGTTTTCAAGCACATCTAAAATAAAACCTTCTTCCATTGCTTGTCGCATTGTGTACTGATGGAATGCTACTGGCTTACCATCTACACCAACTGTACCGAATTTCTCTAATGTCTTCGGCTTTGGTGTCGCCGTAAATGCAAAGAAAGATACGTTATCTTGCTTACCACTTTTCATGATTGCTTCAACGATTTTTTCGTCCACATCATCTAAGTTTTCTTCCGCAATACGGTCTTCCTCATAAGCTGCTTCTAACGTTTTATCCGATAACACATTCGTTAACGCAGTTGAAGCTTTACCGCCTTGGGATGAGTGCGCCTCATCAATAATGACCGCATACTTTTTACGCTCTATGCCCGCTACTTTTTCTAAAATAAACGGGAACTTTTGAAGCGTCGTTATAATAATACGAGTCTCATTATTAATAGCACGTGCTAATTGTTCTGAATCTTTATCAACCGGCTCTACCATCCCTGCTTTATGTTCCAACTGATACACCGCATCTTGCAATTGCTTGTCTAACACTCGGCGATCGGTAATAACGATTACACTACTAAATATTGATTCATTGTCCTCGTTATGTAGCTTCGCCAAACGATGTGCAAGCCACGAAATCGAGTTCGTCTTGCCCGATCCCGCAGAGTGCTGAATTAAATAATTATGACCGACAAGCTTTTGTGCAACATCTGCTTCTAACTCACGTACAACATCCAGTTGATGGAAACGAGGGAAAATAAGCATTTGACGCTCACCAATCGTTTCACCGTTTGAATCTTTAATGTCGTCCTTCTTAATAAAGATGAAGCGATATAATATGTCGAGTAAGCTATCCGGGGTTAAAATTTCTTCCCATAAATAATGCGTACGATAATTGTCACCGTAAGTTAACGGATTACCCTTCCCACCATTATTGCCTTTGTTAAATGGTAAGAAGTATGTTTTGTCTTTATCAAGCTTTGTCGTCATAAATACTTCATCTGGGTCAACAGCAAAGTAAACGGCAACACGCTCATTAAATTTAAACAGCTGCTCAAGTGGATTACGGTCCGTCTTTAACTGCTTCATCGCATGTTCAACTGTTTGATTTGTTAATGGATTTTTTAGCTCCATCACAACAAGAGGCAAACCGTTTAAAAATAGCACCATATCTAAGCTATTGTTATGCTTATCACTGTAATACACCTGGCGAGCAATATTAAAGCGATTTTTCCCATACTGCTCATTTAATGTTTTATTCATAGCCGTAGGTGGCTTATTATACGCAAGCTGTAATGTCACACCACGGTCTTTAATCCCTTTACGTAGACATTCGACCAAACCTTGACGATGTAGTTGGTCTTTAATACGTTTTAAAACTTCTTCTTTATATGAAGGACCATACGATTTCTCTAGCGTACGCATACGTTTTTCCTGTGTATCCTCTAAAAAAGCAAATAGCTCTCCTACGTCGATAGCATGCTGCTTGAATGCAGCACTCTCTTCTCCTTCTAACACACGCTTTTTATAGCCATTCGCAATTAATGCTATTTCGATATTCGTTTCAAAACCTTTTTCTGAAGTATCCACAGCCATCACAACTCACCTCACTTAATCAATATTTAAACGTCCAGTAACGACATTTGAAATCAGAGAGTTCCTAGTACCTTTTAATTCTGCTAACTGATTTTCAATTTCGTTAATTTTTGAATCTAAACGAGTAAAATAATCAGCGATTTTCTTTTGTTCCTGCTCTGGCGGAACAGGTAAATACATATCCCCAAAGTCTTTAAATGAGATAGGTTTTCCATCTCTTAAACTTTGAGTAGTACTAGAAATATAATCAATAAATGGTTTAGAATAAAATACGTATTTATAAAAATTAGTATTTAAAATTTCTTTGAGTCTGAATACCGTATATGCAGGGCTAACAATGCCTTTTATTTGAGATAATTCAAATCCACTCTGAAAACTTCTTAGATGGATAACAAAATCTCCTGGCTCCACTAACTTAAAATTATCTAAATCTTTAGTAGCCATAACAGCTCCTGTCTCCATCTCATCTCTTGGAACTAGTCCCTTTCCTTTTAAAACTGAAAGTAACGTTTCATCTTCAAAACCTTTTAAAGTTATTTCATCACAAAGATACTTAGCCCTTACGAATTCCCATCTCCCATTTTCTAAATTAACCCAGTAATCTTTACAATTATCATTTGTATTGTTGAAATTACTATCTAATGCAATTAAATCTGTAAGAATTTTTGTGAAATCATTCTTGAAGTTTATTAAAGCATCTTTATCAAATTTATCCTCTTTAAATTCATAAAATTTATTAATTAGATTTATTTTATATTCTATTTTTGTTGCATCTGAATCTATCCAGGCATCTGTATAGAAGGGTTTAACCTCTTCATTAAAATACTTTGACATATTCATTTTTAAAGGAATCGTCTCAAAAGTTCTTAAACTAGAGTCTGGCTCTTTATTACCTTTAGTATTTAAGCATACATCGGCTGTTTCGTCCTTTTCAGAGAGTCCTGCTAAAATCGCTTTTAACAATGGAATTCCGATAGTAATACCAGCTTGATTCATTGCATCTTTTACTACTTTCGTGAACTCGTCACGATTTTTATATACTTTATCACTTGCTAACGTGCGTAACACATATAAAATTTTCGTTTGCAAATTTTTACCTTCTTCAATTTCAAAGTGACCTGCGTCGCCCTTTTTATTCGATGTTGCTAAGTTCACAAAGCCCTTTTCCTCTACAACACGTGCAAGACGCTCTTCGTTTACTTGGAAGTTTAAACGTAAAGGACGGTCTACTGTGATTTTTGCGTAACCGAAGTCTTCATTGTCAAAGATCTTTACGTACTCGTTTGGCTGTGCATCACCGTATAAACGAACAATTTCGTTAATTTGCTCTTCTTTAATTTCGTTACGCTTGCTACCCATCGACTTTTTCATTTTTTTCGAGAAGTCTCCGGCATTCACTAAACGAACTTTCCCTTTATAAAGAGGTGCTTTATTGTTCGTTAAAATCCAAATGTACGTTGCAATTCCTGTGTTGTAAAACAAATCATTCGGTAGCGCCACAATACCTTCTACTAAATCATTTTCAAGTACATATTTACGAATTTCGCTTTCACCAGATCCCGCATCACCTGTAAATAATGGTGAACCGTTCATAATAATCGCTAAACGAGAGCCTTGTGGGTTTTCCGCTGTGACTGGCTTCATTTTTGATAATAAGTGCATTAGGAATAATAGTTGCCCGTCACTTGTACGAGGCGTACCAGGACCGAAACGACCGTCAAAACCTTGTTTCTCATGTTCTTCTTTAATTGGCTTCTCATATGATTTCCAGTCCACTCCATAAGGGGGATTTGAAATTAAGTAATCGAATTTATCACGTGGGAATTGGTCGTTTGATAACGTATTTCCTAAACGAATATTGCGTGCGTCTTCTCCCTTTATAAGCAAATCTGCTTTACAAATCGCATATGATTCAGGATTGATTTCCTGACCAAAAAACTCCAAGTGTGCTGTTGGATTTTGGCTTAGTAAATACTCTTGTGCCACAGAACCCATACCACCTGTACCTGCTGCACAGTCATATAACGTTTGTGTTAAGCCTGGCTTCCTTAAAATACTCGCATCGTCATGGAGGAACAATAAATGCGTCATTAAGCGAATTACTTCACGTGGTGTGTAATGATCCCCTGCTTCTGCATTCTCATTGAAACGACGAATTAGTTCCTCAAATACATAACCCATTTCAATGTTTGAAACTGTTTCTGGATGTAAGTCAATCTCACTAAAGCGTTTAATCGTTAAGTATAATAAGTTGTTCTGCTCTAGTTTATCGATTTGGCGGTCAAAATCAAAGTGATCCATAATATCACGAGCCACTTTTGAGAAACCATTCATATAGTCACGCAAGTTATCAGCAATGTTATCAGAATCTGTTAATAACTTATCAAAATCATATTTACTTGTGTTGTGGAAGTTTTGCTTTGAAACACGATTTAAAATCGGCTCACGAGCATCTTCATTCATTGCAGCAAACTGCTCTGCCTTTGCTAATACTTCCTCTTTGGTGCTCTCTAATACGCAGTCAAATCGACGTAATACAGCTAATGGTAAGACAATTTTACCATAGTCCTCTGGTTTATACGGTCCACGCAAGATCTCTGCGATTGACCAAATGAAACTTACTTTATCTTGGAAGTTGATCATGAGTAATCTCCTTAATTGGTTAGAGAGTTTTTTCGAATAATAATATATAATTGAAGTATATCGAGCAATTTATATGTAAAGAAAACTCAATAAAAAACAAACTACTTTGATAATTCTTTACACTTCGTTACTAAATACAATTATAACTGCTATAGCAACAAAAATTAAGAGAATTCAGGACACCTGCTTGCAGGGAGTAGAAAAGATGACGTAAGTACATATTAAAAAATCCACACCTGTTTTCAGGTGTGGATTTACAGAATGGAGGCGAGGGGAGTCGAACCCCTGTCCGAAGATAACGACACATAAGCTTCTACGGGTGTAGTCACAGTTTTGATGTCACCCGAGTATCGCCCCGTAACCGGCTATACGTTGGGTCAGCCTGATTGTCTTCTTCAGCACACCCCAGGCGGAGATGTGACAGCGTATCCCACTACTTGTTAGCCCCTAATCCTGTCACATGGGCGATGCAGGTTAGAAGCACGCACACAGTTTCTTAGGCTGCGAAAGCGTAGTTTGTTTGTTGTTTGCCGTTTAATAGGCTTTAGCGTTGATGAAGTGGACGCGTCCCCACTACCCGCTACCCATGCTCGAACTATCCCCGTCGAATCCATAAACGCCCCCTCATATAAGAAGGGCTCCAGGATTAATCCGTGAATACGGAGCAAAGGTGCTGCACATCTTTTTCCTCCAAGGTAAAAAGATGACTCTTTCAAACTCGGCATTCCTGTTTGCTACAAGAACATCATAACACAGGAACAATCACCGATATAGTACAGATTGCTGGAAGGCGTTCCAGCAGGCTGAGCAACTGTGCAAGTTTAACCAACACACATATGATGCTCAAGCGTCTACATATTATACCGCGTCCCTCAAGGGAAGTAAAGTTGAGTACCTAAGTACAGACGATTCATGAGCATGAACAGCTTTCTTAATTATCTTACCCACGATCCGAAAAAACTACGCAGCGATCAGCTAACTTACTACAACAATTCTTTCCAGAAATCCTTACAAAGCCACCCAGTACACCACTACTAACAATTTTTATTAGACAAGGTACGTGGCAACAACTGTTGTATCTCCTATCAGAACTGGCATAATTATCTGACAGCCCTTTAACAAGGAACCTCTAATCAGATCAAAAAAATCCCAAGCTCTACCCAACTACGAGTAAAACCTGAGATCCTTATTTCTAAAATAACCCGCTTATCAATATAACTAACTTATCATGCGCAATTCAATGCATAGCAACCCAATCAACGAGCAACCTTCTGCTTCTCGCGCAGTACCCGTTGAATATCACGTTGTGCGTCGCGTTTTGCAGCAGACTCCCGTTTATCGTATTGCTTCTTACCTTTACCCAGTCCGAGCAATAACTTTGCATACCCGTTGCGAATATAGATCTTCAGCGGCACAATGCTGTATCCGTCCTGCTTTGACAGCCCGAGCAGTTTATGAATCTGCACTTTATGCATCAACAGCTTGCGTGTACGTGTTGGATCAATTGGATTATGACGGTTCCCTTGTTCAAAAGGACTAATATGCATATTGTGAATATGAATCTCACCGTTCCGAATCGTGGCAAATGCATCGCCAATATTCGCACGGCCGTTACGAAGAGATTTAATCTCCGTTCCGGTAAGCACCATGCCCGCTTCATACGTATCTTCAATGAAGTAGTCATGGGAAGCCTTTTTATTCTGTGCAAGCACTTTACTCTGTCCATCACTCTTGCCCATGTCCTCACTCCTTCTCCGTAAAATAAGCCGATACCAATGCTCTACAGCAGCGCACCATACATTTCCCCAGGTACCACATGCCAGAACTTAATTGTAGCAAGGACCGCTGTTAAAATCAAGAAAGAGGCGGTCTATGCCGCCCCTTCTCCTTACACTCATTTCATGCTCAGCGAAACGAGATTACTTTTTCTTCTTCCGTACAAAAGCCGCCGTTCCGTTGGCTGGTGCACCTTTATTCTTCTTGCGCTTGCGGCGTGGTGCTCCGCCTTCCTGAACACCGCCCGGTGTAGCTCCTTCTCCAATAAACACACCGCTAGGTGAGGTGTTTTTGCGTCCACTACCGCCTTTGCCGGATTTGAAGCTTCCCTCACCGCGACTGCCGCCGCTGTTCAGACCATTCCCTTGTCCACTAGATGAAGTACCTTCCTGGCCACCCCCTGTAGAGCTATAACCGCCCTTGCCAGAACCAAAGCCAAAGCTTAACGCCCCTTTGCTCCGACCAGTGGACCCGCCGGTATCTCCAGCACGACGCTCACCTCTCGGTTTACCGCCACCTTTGCCACCTGCGCTTCCTACGGTGTTCGAAGCTCCGCTCCGACTGCCACGACCGCCTTTGCTGCTCTCATCAGCTGATCTGCCTCCACGGTTGCCTCCAGCACCAGCAGAGCTGCCTTTACCACCACGCAAACCACTGAATCCACCGGAACCACTCTTTGCACCGCCGCGTCCTCCACCACCAGCAGGACGTCCACCTTTACCGCCACGTCCGCCTCCGAAGCCACCCGGAGGGCGTTCACCACGAGGTTTCATATCGACCATTTCGAAGTCAATCGTATACTCTTCCATGCTCACGCGTGCAACACGGATCTTCACTTCATCTCCGATGCGGAAGACCTTGGAAGTACGTTCACCAATCAGAGCCATATGTTGATCGTCAAAATGGTAATAGTCGTCCGTGAGCGCACTCAGGCGGATCAGACCTTCTACCGTATTCTCCAGTTCAATGAACATACCGAAGCTGGTTACACTGCTGATCATGCCTTCGAACTCTTCTCCGACTTTATCGAGCATGTACTCAGCTTTCTTCATTTTCTCCGTATCCCGCTCAGCTTCAACCGCCACACGCTCACGTTCCGAAGATTGCTGTGCAATATCGGCCATACGTGCAGCCAGATACTCCTGACGGTTCTCAGGCAATGCCCCATTGTTCTCAATCACTTCCCGAATAACCCGGTGAATGACAAGATCGGGATATCGACGGATTGGTGATGTGAAATGACTATAGAACTCTGCCGCCAGACCAAAGTGACCCGACATTTCGGAATCATACTTCGCCTGCTTCATGGATCGAAGCATCATTGTGCTGATAACGGTCTGTTCCTTCGTGCCATTAATATCCTCAAGCAAGGATTGAAGCGCACGTGGATGAATCGCGTTACCACGTCCTTTGACATGGTGTCCGAAATTCGCCGCAAAGGCGAGAAAATTTTGCAGTTTTTCCTGATCGGGATCTTCATGCACACGATAGATGAACGGAACCTTCAACCAGTGGAAATGCTCTGCCACCGTTTCATTGGCTGCCAGCATGAATTCCTCAATGATTTGCTCCGCAATCGAACGCTCCCGTTTCACGATATCAACCGGTTTGCATTCTTCGTCCACGATGATTTTGGATTCTTCAAAATCAAAGTCAACCGCACCGCGGCGCATACGCATCGCACGAAGCTTCAAGGCAATCTCTTTCATCAAGTGGAAATCGTCCACCAGATCTTTGTAACGCTCCAGCAGTTCAGGCTCTTCGCCTTCGAGAATTTTGCGTACGTTGGAATACGTCATCCGCTCTTTGGTCTTGATTACACTTGTGAAAATATCGTGTTTTACAACCTTCATCTGGTCGTTGAATTCCATCTCACAAGACAGGGTCAATCGGTCTACCTGTGGATTCAAGCTACAGATCCCGTTGGACAAACGTTGTGGTAGCATCGGAATAACCCGGTCTACCAGATACACACTGCATCCGCGGTTGTACGCTTCCTGATCCAACTTGGAGTTCTCCTGTACATAATAGCCCACATCGGCAATATGAACCCCCAGACGGTAGTTACCGTTTGGCAGCTTCTCCACATTGACAGCGTCATCGAGATCCTTGGCGTCTTCGCCATCAATCGTAACGATATTCAGCCCACGCAGATCGCGGCGACCCTGCTGTACAATTTCTTCTTCCGTTATAGCATCCGGCGCTTTATCGGCTTCTTCCACCACTTCATCGGGGAAGGCTTCTGGCAGCTGATGCTTGCGGATTACAGATAAAATATCAATACCCGGTTCATCCTTATGACCGAGAATCTCGGTCACTTCACCTTCAGCTGCAGCCCGCCCTTCTGGGTAGCTGACAATACGAGCCACAACCTTTTGCCCATCAACAGCCCCGTGGAAGTTCGTTCGCGGGATGAAAATATCCCGGTTAATCCGCTTATCATCCGGTATAACGAAACCGTATACCTCGTGGCTTTGGAATACACCAACAACCTGCGTGACCGCACGGGTAACAATACGGACAATCTCACCCTCCAAACGTCCACCGGAAGGTCCTTGAGAAGTCACTTTAACCAACACCGTATCACCATTCATGGCGCTTTTCATATCATTCGCGTGGATGTACACATCCGGGTGCTCCCGATCCTCAGGGATGAGGAAAGCAAAGCCCTTTGCATGAGCTTGTAAACGTCCGCGCACCAAATCCATCCGTTCTGGCATGCCGTAGCGGTTGTTACGGGTCAACAAAATTTTGCCGGATTCCTCCAGCGTATTAAGCATAATCAAAAAGGCTTTAAAATCAGCCGCATCTTCAATCTCGAAGTGCTGTTCCAGTTCCTGATAAGTCATTGGTTTATAGGCGGTTTCCCGCATGAAATCGAGCAATTGTTGTTCAGTTATCATTAATATATTCACCTCGGGAAACGTAAAAGTGTAATCTTGTCTCATCTCTCTCTATGTATCGGTTACCTTGCAGATATTTAAGCCTTTAACGGAAGGCCTCACTATCTCATACCCTAGTATACACGAATTCAATCCGGCCCATCCGTACCCCTGCAAAATAAACCAGGCCTTCGTGGTCCCTCGCATAATCGCGCTTTCATGCATCATACCAGCATTTTATGCTACATGTGATTTGCTCTCATCTGGTTAGCTCTTGCATATCAGAAATTTTTGAGATCTAAGGGCTCAAACATACATCATGGTTCGTTACTGAACAGACAGAAAAGAAGCGGCCCAGAACAGGGCGAATATGTGGGAAGACACCGAATGGAAGTGAGAAAAAATCGAAGATCTGGTTCATGTAGTTCACTGGAAAAGACTGGACATGGATAAATTTATTAAAAAACCTCCGTTTCTTCTCGAAACGAAGGTTAATCATTCAAGCATCATGCTCTTAACTATCTAGTTATGCATCGTATTCCATTTCTTACTTGGAGAACACTGTAACTACAATAGACAAAATGAAGAATCCTGCACCCAGTACAACCGTTGCACGTTGCAGGAAAAGATCCAGTCCGCGCGCTTTCGTTTTACCGAAAAGATGTTCCGCACCACCGGAGATGGCACCCGCCAAACCAGCGCTTTTCCCGTGCTGCAGCAATACTACAGTGATTAGACCGATCGAAAATACGACGAGCAGCAATTTCAAAGCAATATCCATTCATTCCACCTCCTACCCATGTGGGCATAACATCTCACCATAAAAACAGTTACTTTAATTGTAACACAGCTATGCATGTGATACAAGTATTGGCATCTCCTCAATTCATTGAGATTAAGCCATCATTTTCAACCCTATTCCTACGTAAGTGATTATTATGTTCTCAACAAAAAAGGCAAGCCGGTTAAACGGCTTGCCCAACAGTTGTCAGAAGACAACTTATTTTTTAAGGTTGTAGAAACCTTTGAGACCATTGTATTGTGCCAGTTCGCCCAGTTGATCCTCAATGCGGAGCAATTGGTTGTACTTCGCGATACGGTCTGTACGGGAAGGAGCACCCGTTTTAATTTGACCTGCGTTTGTTGCAACCGCGATGTCAGCGATTGTGCTGTCTTCGGACTCACCGGAACGGTGGGAGATTACAGCAGTGTATCCTGCACGTTTAGCCATTTCGATTGCATCGAATGTTTCAGTCAATGTACCGATTTGGTTAACTTTGATCAGGATGGAGTTACCAATACCTTCGTTGATACCTTTTTCCAGACGCTCCGTGTTCGTTACGAACAAGTCGTCACCAACGAGTTGTACTTTGTCTCCCAATTTCTCTGTGAGCAATTTCCAACCATCCCAGTCATCTTCGGACATACCGTCTTCAATTGTGATGATTGGGTATTTCTCAACCCATGAAGCCAGAAGGTCAACATACTCAGCGGAAGTGTAAGATTTACCTTCGCCAGCAAGTGTATATTTACCATCTTTGTAGAACTCAGTTGAAGCTACGTCCATACCCAGGAATACGTCAACGCCTGGTTTGTAACCTGCTTTTTCAATCGCTTCGATGATTGTAGTGATTGCTTCTTCGTTCGAACCAAGGTTCGGAGCGAAGCCACCTTCGTCACCTACAGCTGTGTTCAGACCTTTGGAGCTCAGTACGGATTTCAGGTTGTGGAAGATTTCCGCGCCTACGCGAAGAGCTTCTTTGAATGTTGGTGCTCCAACCGGAAGAACCATGAACTCTTGAACGTCGATGTTGTTGTCAGCATGCTCACCACCGTTGATGATGTTCATCATTGGTACTGGAAGTACTTTAGCATTGAATCCGCCCAGGTAAACGTACAATGGCAGATCCAGAGCGTCAGCAGCTGCGCGAGCTACAGCCATGGATACAGCCAGAATTGCATTGGCACCCAGTTTACCTTTGTTTGGCGTACCGTCCAAAGCGATCATCAATTTGTCGATACCCAGTTGATCCAAAGCGTCCATACCGATCACTTCTGGAGCGATTGTTTCGTTTACGTTTTTAACAGCTTGCAGAACACCTTTACCCAGGTAACGGGATTTGTCGCCATCGCGAAGCTCAACGGCTTCGTGGGCACCAGTGGATGCACCGGATGGTACAATAGCGCGTCCGATTGCGCCGGACTCCAGGTATACTTCAACTTCAACTGTAGGGTTACCGCGGGAGTCAAGGACTTCGCGAGCGTACACGTCAGAAATAATAGTCATGAGTGATAATCTCCTTTTAATTTGGAATTTTATTCAAAATTAGAACCACTTGGGTTTACCCTTATCCACTGCGTCAGCAGAATCGTCTTCCGATCGCTGTTATCCCCTGATTCCTTGAACTTATTTTCATAAGTTGGAATCATGTGATAAAGGCGACGCGTTGCTTCTTCAGACTATTTCTGCTGCCTTCGTTCGGGGGTAACTCCAAACCGCCCAATTTCATATATGTGGTTGTGTAACTTATTTACGGGTAGCGATGACGGATGTACCTGTCATTTCTTCCGGTTTAGGCAATTGCATCAGGTCAAGAATCGTTGGAGCGATATCCGCTAGGATTCCGCCTTCACGCAAGGTAACATTCGCATCTGTAACGATGAATGGAACAGGGTTCGTTGTATGAGCCGTGAACGGACGTCCTTGCTCATCAAACACCATATCCGCATTACCATGATCCGCAGTAATCAGCACAACGCCGCCTTTGGCGAGAACGGCATCCACAACACGGCCCATGCATTCGTCTGTTACTTCTACTGCCTTAATCGTAGGCTCCAGCATGCCGGAGTGTCCAACCATATCAGGGTTAGCGAAGTTCAGAATGATGGCATCATGTTTGTCTGCTTCAATCTCGCGAACACATGCGTCAGCTACTTCATACGCACTCATCTCCGGTTGCAAGTCGTACGTTGCAACTTTTGGTGAGTTGATCAGCACGCGTGTTTCACCCGGAAGCTCCACATCACGACCGCCGCTGAAGAAGAAGGTTACGTGCGGGTATTTCTCGGTTTCTGCAATACGCAATTGTTTCTTGTTATTCTGTACCAGAACTTCACCCAGCGTGTTGTCGAGGTTTTTAGGCGAGTAAGCCACATAACCTTCAACGGTCTCGCTGAACAAGGTCAGGCACACAAAGTGCAAGCCCACAGGGAACTTCGGACCACGGTCGAAACCACGGAAATCCTGGTTCGTGAATACTTGCGACAGTTGGATCGCACGGTCAGGACGGAAGTTGAGGAAAATGACGGAATCGCCGCTCTCCACCAAACCTACCGGCTGGCCATCCGCTTTAACGATAACCGTTGGTTCAACGAATTCGTCAAATACGGATTTTTCATACGATTCTTCAACCGCTTTGAGTGGATCGGTGTATTTGGGTCCATCACCATAAACGATGGCACGATATGATTTCTCAACACGTTCCCAACGTTTGTCACGGTCCATCGCATAATAGCGACCTTGAACCGTTGCGATTTGTCCTACACCGACTTCTTCGATTTTGGCAATCAGCTTCTGCATGAACTCTTTACCACTATCTGGCATAACATCGCGGCCATCCATGAAGGCATGAATGTATACGTCATTCATGCCTTCTTTTTTGGCGAGATCCAGCATAGCGAACAGGTGGTCGATGTGACTATGTACGCCGCCATCGGACAACAAACCATACAAGTGAAGTTTTTTGCCGCTTTGTTTCGCTTCACGAACAGCTTTAACGAGTGTCTCATTATCGAAAAACTCACCGTCACGAATCGATTTGGAGATACGAGTCAAATCCTGGTATACGATCCGGCCGGCACCAATGTTCAGGTGACCTACCTCGGAGTTCCCCATTTGCCCTTCGGGCAAACCTACAGCTTCACCGCAAGCAGTGAGTGTTGTATGGGGGAATTGGCTCATAAAACGGTCATAGTTCGGTTTCTTGGCTTGTGCTACCGCGTTGCCTTCCACCGTGTTCCGAAGACCAAAGCCGTCCATGATGATCAGTGCTACAGGTTTTGGAGCTGTCATTACTTCGCCCCCTCAACAAGTGCGATGAACGAAGCCGGTTGCAAGCTGGCACCGCCAACAAGCGCGCCGTCGATGTCGCTTTGTCCGAGGTATTCTGTTACGTTCTCCGGTTTAACACTGCCGCCGTATTGAATACGAACTGCATCTGCTACCTTCTGGTCGTACAGATCCTTCACCAGCGTGCGGATATAAGCAATTACTTCATTCGCATCTTGGGAAGTGGAGGATTTACCTGTACCAATCGCCCAGATTGGCTCATAAGCGATAACCACTTGTGCTGCTTGATCTGCGGACAGACCCGCAAAAGCAGCTTCCGTTTGCACTTTGCATACGTCTTTCGTCTGATTGGCTTCGCGCTCTTCAAGCGTTTCACCAAGACAGAAGATCGGAGTCAATCCGTGACGGAATGCTGCATGCAGCTTTTTATTGACAGTCTCATCGGTTTCCGCAAAATATTGACGGCGCTCCGAGTGACCAATAATGACATAATCCACACCCAGGTCTTTCAGCATTACACCGCTGATTTCACCTGTGAATGCACCGTTATCTTCAAAATGAAGATTTTGGGCACCAATTTTGATATTTGTGCCTTTAACGGCTTCTACCAGGGATGGCAGATTCGTAAACGGTGCGCAGATCACAGTCTCTACGCCTTCAACTTCCGCTTTCCCTTTAACTTCCTGAATGAAGTCATTGGATTCGGAAACCGTTTTGAACATTTTCCAGTTACCTGCAATAATCGGTGTTCTCATGGTTTTCAACTCCTTCATGCTATAGCTTAAAACTTACTTGTCGTTCAATGCAACTACGCCAGGAAGCACTTTGCCTTCCATGAACTCGAGCGATGCACCGCCACCTGTAGAGATGTGGTCCATTTTGTCAGCCAGTTTGAACTTCTCAGCTGCTGCTGCGGAGTCACCGCCGCCAATTACTGTATAAGCATCTGTTGTTGCACAAGCTTCCGCTACCGCACGAGTACCATGCGAGAATGGTTCGATTTCGAATACGCCCATTGGTCCGTTCCATACAACGAGTTTGGAATTTTTGATCACGTCAGCGTAGATCTCACGTGTTTTAGGACCGATGTCGATACCTTCCCAATCTGCAGGAATGTCGCCAACTTCAACGATCTTCGTGTTTGCGTTTGCGCTGAAGTCGTCGGAGATTACGATATCGACTGGCAGATAGAAGTTTTTGCCCAGTTTTTTCGCTTTTTCGATAAAGCCCAGAGCTACATCCAGTTTGGACTCATCCAGCAGGGATTGACCTACTTCATAACCTTGAGCCTTCATGAATGTGTAGGACAGACCACCACCGATGATTACGTTATCTGCAATGTTCAACAGATTGTCGATGACATCAATTTTGTCCTTAACCTTGGAACCACCGATGATTGCTGTGAAAGGACGCTCAGGGTTGGAGATCGCTTTACCCAACACTTCCAGTTCTTTCTCCATCAACAAACCGGACACCGCTGGCAACAAGTGAGCGATACCTTCTGTCGAAGCATGTGCTCTGTGAGCAGCGCCGAAAGCGTCGTTAACGAAAACGTCAGCCAGTTCAGCAAATTGTTTTGCCAGTTCCGGATCATTCTTCTCTTCGCCTGCATAGAAACGAACGTTTTCAAGCAACATTACGTCGCCGTTGTTCAGTCCAGCGATTTGAGCTTTTACCGCATCACCAATGCAGTCGTCAGCTTTAACGACTTTTTTGCCAAGCAATTCAGACAAACGCTCAGCAGCCGGAGTCAAACGCATGGATTCAACCACTTCGCCCTTTGGACGACCCATGTGGCTTGCCAAAATAACTTTAGCGCCTTTTTCGATCAAGTAGTTGATCGTAGGAAGGGTAGCACGAATACGTTTGTCATCTGTAATTTTACCATCTTCGAGCGGCACATTAAAATCTACGCGGACAAAAGCCCGTTTTCCTGTCAATTCGATATCACGTACACTTTTTTTGTTCATCTGTATTTCCTCCGCACCCATGTATTTGGTGGACCAATCAAGAGCTGAAATCTCTTGTCAATCCTGGTGTTTTTGAGAAATTTGCAAAATGTTGATATATAAAGAGCGGAAACAATAGCATCTGTTTCCGCTCTATGTTATTGCAGATATTACTTGATCATTTTTGCAAAGTGCTCCAAAGTGCGAACCAGTTGAGCAGTGTAGGACATTTCATTGTCATACCAAGCTACAGTTTTAACCAGTTGTTGGTCGCCAACAGTCAGAACTTTAGTTTGAGTTGCATCAAACAGGGAACCGAAAGTGATACCTTGGATATCGGAAGATACGATTTCGTCTTCTGTGTATCCGAAAGTTTGTGGATCGGAAGCTTCTTTCATTACTGCGTTAACTTCTTCAGCAGTAACTTTTTTACCCAATACAGTTACGAGCTCAGTCAGGGAACCAGTTGCTACTGGTACACGTTGAGCTGCACCATCGAGTTTGCCTTGCAGTTCTGGAATTACCAGACCGATTGCTTTAGCAGCACCAGTTGTGTTAGGGATGATGTTTTCAGCTGCTGCGCGAGCACGACGGAAGTCACCTTTAGGGTGTGGAGCATCCAATGTGTTTTGGTCGCCAGTGTAAGCGTGAATTGTAGTCATCAAACCTTGAACGATTCCGAATTTGTCTTGCAGCGTTTTTGCCATAGGTGCCAGGCAGTTTGTTGTGCAAGATGCGCCGGAGATTACAGTTTCAGTACCGTCGAGGATTTCATGGTTTACGTTGTAAACGATGGTTTTCATGTCGCCAGTAGCTGGTGCGGAGATAACAACTTTCTTAGCTCCACCTTTCAAGTGTTTCTCAGCTGCTTCTTTAGTAGTGAAGAAACCAGTACATTCCAGAACGATATCTACACCCAGGTCGCCCCAAGGAAGTTCTTCTGGGTTACGGTTAGCCAATACTTTAACTTCTTTGCCGTTCACTTTGAAGAAGCCATCATGTACTTCAACATCGCCATCGAAGCGACCTTGAGTTGTATCATATTTGAGCAAATGAGCCAGCATTTTAGCATCAGTCAAGTCGTTGATTGCTACAACTTCAATGCCCTCTACATTTTGAATACGGCGGAATGCCAAACGACCAATACGTCCAAAACCGTTAATACCTACTTTAATCATGAGTAAGTTCCTCCCAAGTTTTGATTGATTTTTTTATGAAGCTTATATATTCAAGACAGACGGTGAAGTCCGTCAAGACAACAATAGTGGTGATGCAAAATAAATCCTTATTCCAATTCGGCGGCGATGACCTCAGCAGCAGCCTCATCAATAATCAGAATATCTTCCTGACCAAATCGCAGGACAGAATGTATGGCAGCAGCTTTGCTTTTGCCACCTGCAATCCCAATCACGACATCGGTCCGTTCAATATCCTGAAGTCGCATGCCCAGCGTAAGCATGGTATGTACCACCTCACCCTGATCATTAAAGTAATAACCGAAGGATTCAGATACGGCCCCTTGCTCCTGGAGTTCTTCTATGATCTCTGTTGCAAGTTTGCGGCGCCGCGCCATCTCTACGGCATCACCGATTCCGTGAATGACGATCCGCGATTTGCGGATCAGCTGCAGAATCTCCTGAACACTCGGGTCCTGGATTAACGATTCATAAGCATGATCACTAAGCAAGTCCGGTACATGCAGGAGTTTGTATTGAGCCCCTACCCGTTTTGCCATCGTGGATGCGATCGTATTGGCCTGAATCTCGAGACTTTCTCCAAGCCCGCCGCGTGCCGGTACGAACCAGACACCTTTCAGCGATGTTGGCGGAGTCAGTTGCTCTGCGACCTCAGCCGTTGTTGAACCGCCAGTAACGGCAACAACATCGTTATCACTCATAATATTACCCAGAGCCTTCGCTCCGGCTCTGCCCAGTTCCCGTTTGGCAAATGGAGAAATGTCCGAATCGCCAGGAACCACAACTACCTTTTGCAGACCGTAGGCTAGCTTGATGCGCTCTTCCAGTTCGGATAATCCAAACAGCTCTTTGGCGACGGGTTCCAACTGCTGCAGCAATTCATGCCCTGCCTCGCTGATCTTCATGCCAGCACTGTCAATTTCAATAAGTCCCTGAGCCTTTAACAAATCGGTCTCAGCCCTCAGAACCCGCTCGGTCATCTGCATGGAATTGGCTAACGTCCTCCGTCCGATCACATCCGATAACATGATCTGATGCAGGATCGTATACCTCTTCTTCAAGACATCCATGAGATCAGGCAGAAGCTGCTTTTGCACTTCTAAAATCGTTCGCATGCTTTCCACTCCCGCAAGCTTCTCGTTCCAAGCTCTCTTTCATGGCCCTAAAACGTCCCGGGTTAACTTTTTAAGTCCCACGTCTATTCTACCTAAAACTGACGCGACATGCAAGTGTTTCAAAGTGTAAATTCGACACGTTTCAGGCGTTTGTACGCGCCTATTTTCACAATGTCAACCTCCCATAAAGGAGGATAACCTCCTGCATACCATATATAGAAGAAAAGGAAAAATCCTATCTATATATTGCTTGCATTCACTTTTCATATAGCCTGTCCAAAACCTCTCTTAGCATTTACCTATTTGCGCTCTTTATCCATATAACTTCATCATGATCAATTTCTAGGTAATCCAAACCACAAGTATGATCATCTGCTTGCAATTAAATAACTCATGAGCTATAATCATTATTGCTGTCACATATTTGAAACTCATTTATGTGTAGGCATAAGTGCTACATAAATGAATAGCAGATAATCAATGTGCGCCCGTGGTCCAATGGATATGACGTAGGCCTCCGAAGCCTGAGATCCAAGTTCGATTCTTGGCGGGCGCGCCATTCTTAATTAGCAGCTCATAACCCTTTTAACCAATGAAACCGAATAGGTTTCTTTTTTTTCAAACTTAGTTTGACTTTCTTTGACTTTTTGTTTGAAATTGTTTATGATGTGGTTAATACGGTAACAGTTTATAGTAAGAACACCAATTTAACATTTACATTTCCGAGGAGGTTTTTCACGTGAGTTATATTCCAATGGTCGTTGAACAGAGCAACCGCGGTGAGCGCGCCTATGACATCTATTCCAGATTGCTGAAGGATCGTATCATCTTCCTTGGCAGTGATGTAAATGACGTTGTAGCGAATTCCATCATGGCACAGATGTTGTTCCTTACTGCGGAAGATCCGGAGAAAGACATTCACTTATACATCAACAGCCCAGGCGGATCGATTACAGCCGGTATGGCTATCTACGATACAATGCAATTCATCAAACCGGATGTATCTACCATTTGTGTAGGTATGGCGGCTTCCATGGGTGCATTCCTGTTGAACGCAGGTGCCAAAGGTAAACGTTTTGCATTGCCTAACAGTGAAATTATGATTCACCAACCACTTGGTGGTGCGCAAGGTCAAGCTTCGGACATCGAAATCCGTGCCCGCCGCATCCTGAAAATGCGTGATACCTTGAACCGCATCATTGCTGAACGTTCAGGCCAACCGCTGGAGCGTATCGAGAAAGATACAGATCGTGACTACTTCATGAGTGCTGCTGAAGCTGCCGATTACGGTATCATTGATAAAGTTATCGAAAACGTAGGTTCCCAAGGCATCTAAGCCGGGCGAACGCCAGTTACACTGATATATACCATATAGCCACCTCAAATGGTCATCGCCCAGTTGAGGTGGCTATATGAAAAAAGGACGCCCTCGTCAATATGACGAGGGCGCCTTTTTTTATATAACATAAGAGTGCATGATATTTATTTAATCGATTTACTTTACTCTCGACGCGTTACGCTAGCAATATAACTAACACTAACTTACATCTACCGAACTAAGCACACGCTATTATCCAACATTTCAACGAAATGAAATTCTAACGAATCACAGGAATGTTATTATTGCTAACTTGCGCCCATTTCCACTCGACTTCCCCGTTTCTTCACTGAATAGCATCTCTACGATTCGTTACAGCATACAAAGCCTCATATTTAACCTTATAAAGTGCAACAGGTTCGTTAGAGTTCCCAACATCCAATGAATTACTTAAGGAGTGACTAATGTAGTCCTAAAGGGTCTCTACAGAGGTCAGTGCAAGTCGAAAGCTGTCTAGGTGCCTGTAATATTTTCAACACTTTACTTGTTTGCAGTTAACCCACTAAACGGTTCTGTGCCCTTAGGAAGCAACTCTTTATACGTGAATGGGAATTCCGGAAAACCCTCTGCATAAGCTGTGTACTCATACAACTGGAAGAATACAACTACACCTGTGGGTGTTACATAGAAATCCTGATCTTTATTCAAGCCTTTATAGCCTTCAAGATAACCGCCACTAGCTTTAAGCTGATCTCCAACTTTTTTACTCAACGTTTCACGCACGGTTTTGTTATTTTGTATCACATCATCCAGACTCAATTCCTTACCGGAATCCAGAGCAAAGGTGTGACCCGAACGGAACGTCATGCCATGTGCGCCCGCATAGTCCTGATATCTTTGAGTAATGAGCCCAAGCACACCATTTTCGTTGTACGTCACGACATAGGAGCTCTCAAATGCATATGGACGGTTCGCTGTTGCGTCTCCAAATTCCTTGGTTTGTTTTTTGAAATCCGCTACAAAAGCATCGACTTCATCCTTCAGCACCTTGTTGATCGCTGCTTCTGCTTTATCGTTAGCCAGTCCGCTGACCTGAGGATATTGGATATCGACTTCGGCGTTCTTGATGCTGACTTTCACTGTTGCCGCCTTAATCGCCACACTATTCTGCTTCACTTTGCTCAGCGTCAGTGTCTTCGCTTTTCCATCCCAGCTGCCCTGAACACCCAGATAATCTCTCATTGCAGAGAATGGAATATACAGTCGGCCATTAATGAGCTTCGCTTCCACTTGCGGGTAGTAGTTGTTAATTCTAACACTCGGCGAACCATCAATCAGGCTGATCGTCATTGTATTACTGGCTGCCGTTAAGGCGTACTCCTTAGCTTTTGCATCATATTTCAAGCTTCCACCCGCAACATCTTTCACTGCGGTAAGCGATACCCAAGTAGAGCCACCTTGCAGAAGTCCTTTTTGAGTAAGAGTTTTGCCTCCAGACTTCAGGGTCACCTCCGTAGGTGTTGTCACTTTCGTCGATACCGAAGCTGCCTGCACGGAACTATCCTGCCATACAGCTCCACTCCCTACAATAATTCCTGCCGCCAGTAGTGCACTCGTCCATTTTTTCCATGATGTCATATATATAACTCCTCTCTCGAATTCACATTTGAGTGTCATTGCGTATGTATCCTGACCTGATCGTATGTCTCATACGCTCACCTCTTTATTATACTTAACCCAATTCCGGAAAGGTTTACAGCTCCAGTTACAATGTTGTTCGATCCAGGAGCTGATAATGAAGGTTTTGTTACGAACAAATGGACAAAAAAGATACCAAATAACAGCATTTTATTTCGCCATATTTCAACTCTTCTTTTCAAACTTCATCAAAGTCTGCCTTTATAACAAAAAAGACGTCGTCTAATGGACAACGTCTTTGTCATTAATGCCTTTCGCCCGATCAAGCATATCTCTAACGGACATTCGGCATTAATTATTTTGCTTATTTCATTTCATAAGTAATATTCAGCGTTGTGCTTACTTTGACCTGTCCTGTTTCAATGGCTGTGCCCCCTACTGCATCTGACTTCGCTTGGGACATCAAAGATTCGGTTGCGTACATTACAGGCACATTGGCATCACCTTGGCTCACGGAAAGAACAGCACCCAGTTGACGTTTAACCGCTTTGGCAATAGCTCCAGCTTTCACATCAGCATTGGCAACAGCTTTCTCAATCACTTGAGCTTCAAAACTTTCCGGTTTTTCGACCGTAAAGCGCACGTTTTCAATGTTGTTGGCACCAGCTTGGGAAGCAGCATCCAGAAGCTCACCGATCTTGTCCATATCACGGTATGTGACAGTCAGTGTGTGATGCGCTGTGTACCCTTTAATCTTCTGTCCGTCTTTATCGCTATACGTGTAGTTAGGCTGTACGTAGAACTGACTGGTTTGAATATCATCTGCACTGATTTTCCACGTATTTTTCAGCAGATTGGTTACCTTCTGAATTTTCGCCGCATTCGCTTTTTGAGCAGATGCTGCTGTTTCCGCGGTACTATTCACTCCAATGGAAAGATAAGCGATATCCGGCTTCACCTGAATCTCCCCTGTACCCACAACGTTAATCACATTTTGCTGAACTCCCTGAACTTCAGCAGCATACGCATAATTCCCCGGTGCCACCCATGCAGTACCTCCAACAAGCAATGTTCCTGCAACCAATACCGCACCCAGCGGTTTCATCCATTGTTTACCCATCACGTTAGCCTCCTTAAGTTTTAACATCTCAAACTCAAATCGATTTGATACCTAACAGACGGGCTTAATTCCATAATGTTGCACTTGACAGCCTCAAAACGCAAAAAAGCCCCTTTCGGGACTTCTTCATTGATATCTTATTGGTTTTCAAGTTCTTCCTTGCTTACCAGACTAACTAAAGCGTTTACAGCCTGTTCGGCGTCCGCGCCTTCTGCGCTAATCTGGATTTCCGTACCTGTGCTGATTGCAAGGCTCATGATCCCCATGATACTTTTTGCATTTACTTTTTTGTCGTCCTTCTCGACGAACACTTCAGATGAGTACTTATTCGCTTCTTGAACGAACAGTGCCGCAGGTCTGGCATGGAGACCCGTTTTCAAACGGACAACTACCGGGTGCTTTGTCATGGAAACTTACCCCCTATTATGAAATCTGGACATTAAATACACAATTATATTTATACAACATTATACCATTAACGCGTGCAGGACACTAGAAGAAAAACTCAAGGCGGTTGAGATCCCATTATTTTGACCCATTTCAGTCTATTTAGATCATCTTCATACGCCTGAGTAGGTTCCTGCAAATCCTTGCAAACTTGCTTTAACCTGACCTTTCGGCAAGAAACCAGCACAATGAGCATTGCAGGTTGCCCTCACCCTTTATTTAACCCTATCTCTCGTTACGAACCTTCTCAGCCAACTCATCAATCTTGCGGAGTCGGTGATTCACTCCCGACTTGCTGACTGTACCCTTAAGCAGCTCGCCTACTTCCTTAAGATTGATATCCGGATGGGCGAGTCTGACTTCAGCCACTTCACGAAGCTTTTCAGGCAACGACTCCAGACCAACTTCCTTTTGCAACAGTCTGATATTATCAATCTGTCTGACTGCTGCTCCAATCGTTTTGTTCAAGTTAGCTGTCTCGCAATTGACGATGCGGTTAACGGAATTACGCATATCTCGCATGATGCGCACATCCTCGAACTTGAAAAGAGCCTGATGCGCACCAATGATACTGAGCAGCTCAATGATCTTCTCGCCTTCCTTAATGTATAGGATGAATCCTTTTTTGCGTTCTATACACCGGGCATTGAGATGAAATTCATTTGCCAGGTCCACCAGCGCCTGACAGTGCTCCTCATACATCGATGCAATCTCCAGGTGATAAGACGAACCTTCGGGATTGTTGACCGAGCCTCCTGCCATAAATGCTCCACGAAGATAAGCGCGTTTACAGCAGTTTTTTTTGAATAGCTCATCACTGATCCCGGGAGTAAACAGAAATCCTTCAGAAACAATGTGCAGATCTTTAAGAATCTCCTGTACCATGGTTGGAATCCGAACAATATACACATTGTTCTTTTTCAGCCGCATTTTTTTGCGGACAAGCAATTCCGTATGCACTTGAAAATGCTTTTTAAGCAGAGAGTATGCCCGTCTTGCGATGGCGGCATTCTCCGTCGAAATATCCAAGATGACTTTTTTATTCGATAACTGCACCGCACCAAGCATACGGATGAGGGCTGAAAGTTCCGCCTTTTCGCAGCACGGTTCGCTTTCGATCATGGTTAATTCTTTTTTGGTCTGTGCTGCAAACGACATGGGACTTCACCTCTTCCGTAACATCCAATTTTGTACAAGCTGATAGATGTGATGGCTCAGCTTGTCGGCATCATGACGCAGATAGGTTCGAAATAAGACCAACGTATCCGCAACGACTTGATAGCCGGCACTCTTCAGCACATTCATATCCAGCACAACCGGTTTAGCTCCTTTTTCCGCATACTTATTCTGCACCTGCAGCGGAATATCACCATTATTTACAATGACATAGTCGAAAATTTGATGCCCCACATGCTCATGTACCGCCTTAAGGTGGTCACTCACCGTGTAATTATCCGTCTCTCCCGGCTGTGTCATCACATTGCAAATAAACATCTTCACTGCGTCAGCCTCAACGACAGCCTCAGCCAGCTTAGGAACAAGCAGATTGGGCAGAATGCTCGTGTAGAGACTACCTGGTCCAATCAGGATGGCGTCTGCCTGACGAATGGCTTCAACAGCCTCTGGCAACGGCTCCACGTGATCCGGTTCAAGGAAAACGCGTTTGATCCGTCCGCCCGCTTCAGGGATCTTGGACTCACCCGTAATAATCGAGCCATCCTCCATCTCTGCATGCAGAACGACGGCCTGCCCAGCTGCGGGCAGCACCTCACCCCGAACGGCAAACACGCGGCTAAGTTCCCGCACAGCGGTCACGAAGTCGCCTGATATATCCGTCATTGCAGCCAAAATCAAGTTACCGAGGCTGTGGCCTGCAAGCCCTGCGCCTGTATTGAAGCGATACTTCAGCATATCCGACAACAACGGTTCTACATCAGCCAACGCCGTGAGTACGTTACGAATGTCTCCCGGAGGCGGCATCTGCAGCTCATTACGCAAGATGCCAGAACTTCCTCCGTCATCCGCAACTGTCACGATGGCCGTGATGTCCAGCGGCTTTTCTTTCAAACCGCGCAGCATCACGGATAATCCGGTTCCGCCGCCCATGACTACAATTCTCGGACGTTCTCTTCGTGGTCCGGCTTCTTTCATCCCTTCACCCTCTTCAATGACGGTCCCGGTCGGCGTCGCGATGGCTCACGGTGACAGCCTCAGTCTCGCTGCTTCCCAACATTTTGCCCAAATATTCCGATATTGCTACCGAACGATGCTTGCCTCCGGTACAGCCGATTCCAATAATAACCTGGCTTTTGCCTTCCTTCCGGTATTGCGGAATCAGAAAATGCAGCATATCCAGCAGCTTGGTCAGAAACGCTTGCGTTTCCGGCCATTTCATAACATATTCGTATACATCACTATTCTGTCCTGTATTCGGACGTAAATGCTCAATATAATGCGGATTTGGCAAAAAACGAACATCGAACACCAGATCCGCATCGATCGGAATGCCGTATTTGAACCCAAACGAAGTAATATTTACCGACAGCATATGGCTTTCCAGATGGGAAAAACGGGATATGATTCGCTCTTTCAGTTGAGCAGGCTTCATTGTACTGGTATTCAAAACCTGAGTTGCGGAATTTTTGAGCTCCTCCAGCATTTTGCGTTCCAGCCTGATGCCATCCAGCGGCATGCCCTCAGGGGCCAATGGATGTCTGCGCCTGCTCTCCTTATAGCGCTGGACAAGAACTGAGTCGATCGCATCCAGGAATAGTATTTCGCAATGAATGGTAAAATGATCTTTAATATAGTTCAGTGACTCGGACAAAGCCGTAAAGAACTCTCGCCCGCGCAGATCGATGACAAGTGCGACCTTGCCAATTTTGCCGTTCGATTGTTCGATCAATTCCGCAAATTTCGGAATCAATACCGGCGGAAGATTATCCACACAGAAGAAACCAAGATCCTCCAGGCTTTGTACTGCAATCGTCTTGCCTGCTCCGGACATGCCCGTAATGATAATGAGCGTGGCGCCTGTGCCCGGTGAAACTTCACCTTCAAGCATAAATGTCCCCTCCTTATCATATTGCTGTCGGATTTATACTGCTACGAGGTTACTAGGAACGCAAGAGAAGACCGGCTGCGCCAACAATACCTGCATTGTTGCCAAGTGTTGCCTCAAGAATCTGAACCCCTTGTTGCAATGGCTCTGGTGTCAGTGCTGCAAAAACAGTTCGTACTTCATCAAACAAAATATTACCCGCTTTGGATACCCCACCGCCAATAATGAACATCTCCGGGTTAATCACAGCCGCTACAGCCGCCATCGATTTGCCCAGATAGAATGCGGCACGGTTTACAATACGCAACGCAACTTCATCGCCTGCCTTGGCTGCATCAAACACTTCCTTGGCTGCAATCTTGTCGACGAGCGCCAACGATGTATGGTCCCCACGCTCTACAGCGTCTTTGGCCATACGAATAATTCCGGTTGCCGAAGATACGGTTTCCACGCATCCCATTTTACCGCATCCGCACTGAATCGCTTCAAGATCAGGAACAACACTGACATGGCCAAGCTCACCAGCCATCCCGGAATAACCCTGATAGATCTTGCCGTTCAAGATTAATCCACCACCAACGCCTGTACCAAGCGTATAGCATACACAATTGTCCACGCCCTTGCCGGCACCTGCCCAGGCTTCACCGAGCGCAGCCACGTTGGCATCGTTATCTATTTTGACCGGCTTGCCCAGACGTTCTTCCAAAATCGAACGAATGGCTACATTCCGAAATCCGATGTTAGGGGCAAGAACGATAATTCCCTCGCGTACATTGGTGAACCCAGCCACGCCCGCGCCCACACCTTCAAGCTGCTCCCAGCTGTAAGGCGATTCGGCAACGATATGACGGACATACTTCTCGATGTTGGCAATGACCGTGTCAACGCCCTTATCCACTTCTGTCGGTCCTTCATACGTATGCATAAGCTGACCGTGTTCATCACATATACCGACCTTGATTGCTGTTCCGCCGAGATCGACCCCAACGTAGATTTTCTCAGACATGCTACAAGCCACCTTTATCTATCTAAAATAGTTTAATCCTACGTACCAACTATAATTGAAGGATACGCCTGGGTCAAGACGATAAGACCTTTGCTGTGATTAGCTTCCCCGCTATTGTGAACAACATCACAGGCTATTTTTGAATACGGATACAACCTCATTTGTCTCTATTAAAAACGCAGGCTTCATTCCTTCCTCCATAGAGGAGGAAGCCTCAACTCATGATATTGCATATCCACTCGTTCCATGCGTAAAAGATGACAGTTGTCATCTGAATTTGATGACAACACTTACCAGTCGCGTCTCAGCAGTTCGCTAAGACGGCGCAGAAAAACGCCTTCCCGCCAACGGGAGGCGTTTTACACTTTTTTGGACCAATCCTTGAATCGATCATTCAGCAACCATTCAGCTACAGGTCACAGTTTCGTTTCCACGCGTACGGGTTCCTCCGTTTTTTCCATCTTGTTGACGTCCAGAATATCCAGCAGGAAAACAAAGATCGGGATACCGATGATGAGCCCCCAGATCCCCAGGAAATGTTGAGACAGAATCAGTACGATAAACGTGTAGAACATCGGCAATTTGGTTTTGTGTGCCATCAGTTTTGGATTCAGGAAATACGTCTCCAGCGCATGAATGATAATGATCATGATGACCACGATCACACTGAGCTGCAATCCACCCAGTTGGTAGCCGATCAGACACAGCGGAATCAGTGAGATAATCACCCCCGCAACGGGTACCAGACTCAACATGAATACCAGAATGGTCAGAGCGAACAGATACGGGAATCCGAGTATCCATAGTCCCAGAATCGTCAAAGCTGTATTAAACACCGCAATCAACAATTGCGCCTCGATGACTTTACCAAAAGAAGATACAAATTTATCCCCAAGGTATGCCACTTCATTATAGAACCAGCCGATCTTGCTTGTTTTGAACTTGGATGTAAACTTGGAGATCTCTTTCTTCTGCAACAAGAAGAACAGACTAAGGATAATGACCAGCAGAATAAACTCAAGCCATTTACTTAACGCAAAAATATATTTCAATGCGTCATTGGTATAGTTTTTAATATCAAACGATTGAAGATATCCCGCAATTTTGGAGGCAAAGTTATCACCATCTGCAGTATCCAGAAACTTCATTATTTCATTGGTCAACTGAACGACCTGATCTACAATCCGTGGTGAATACCTGGAGATCCCCAGTACAATGGCTGCAATAACGATAAGATATAGCAATATGACGACGACTTTATAGTTAACCGGAAATAACCGATTCAACTTCTCCGTGATAAAATGCTGTAACCTGTTCATGACATACGTCACCAGGAATAACAGCAAAATCATGTGCAGCATACTCCCCATGCTGAAAAGCACCAAACAAAACAACAGCAGAATCAAAAATCGTCGCACTGTTGCATTCTGTAACCAATCTTTTATCATTTCCCCCAAAGTCTTCACCTCACAGCTAATATGCCCAATATGTATACGATCTCATGCCCATTTTGGTTTCAAAAAAAGAGAAGCCTTCCGGCTTCTCACATGATGAGACTTCCCGTTGTCTCTTCTACCTAAACCTATGTCAAATCATACTCTCTTCATGCTTACTGATCCAGTGTTTCGCTCCAGTCATGAACAATACTGCCCTCAAGGAATTTCTCGCAGTCCATTGCTGCCATACACCCTGAACCTGCCGCTGTAATGGCCTGACGGTACTTTGTATCCTGTACATCCCCGCAGGCGAATACACCCGGAATGTTGGTCTCGGTAGTGCCTGGTTTGACGACAACATAGCCGTGTTCATCCAGAGCAATATGATTGCCCAGGAATCCCGTGTTCGGTGTATGCCCAATCGCTACGAATACGCCATCTGCTTCAAACAGTTCTTCCTGTCCGGTCTCATTGTTTCGTACCTTCAGTCCCTTGACTCCCAGCGCTTCAGGCACAACCTCAAGCGGTGTGCGGTTCAACGCCCACTTCACCTTCTCATTGCTGCGAGCCCGATCCTGCATGATTTTCGATGCACGCAATTCCTCCCGGCGGTGAACCAGAGTAACATCTGTTGCAAAACGGGTCAGGAAGCTGGCTTCCTCCATCGCAGAGTCTCCACCGCCGACCACGACGATCTTTTTACCACGGAAAAAGAATCCGTCACATGTAGCACATGTGCTTACGCCACGACCCACGTTCTCCTGTTCTCCCGGAATCCCGAGATAACGCGCAGAAGCCCCAGTCGAGATGATAATCGATTCAGCTTCCAGCTCACCGATTCCGCCGACCTTAATCTTGAATGGCGGTTTGCTGAAATCCACTTCTTCCACCCAACCATTCTTGAATTCAGCTCCAAACCGCTCCGCTTGCTTACGCATATTGTCCATCAGTTCCGGACCCATAATGCCCTGTGGAAAACCAGGGAAATTCTCAACTTCCGTTGTCGTCGTCAATTGACCACCCGGCTGAAGACCTTCGATAACCAGTGGGTTTAGATTAGCACGAGCCAGATATATCGCTGCTGTCAGACCCGCAGGTCCTGTTCCGATCACAATCGTTCTGTATTTAGACATATAGATACAGCCTCCTTGATAAGGTTGAGAGTGTGTTGAATGGCGATTAACTTTAACTTGCTACTATGATGTTACCCTACAGGTTTGTCGAGACCTATCCGTTAAGTTTACCCGTTTTCCTGGCCAATGTATCCTTCATGCAATGAAGTCCATTCAGAAGAGAGCCAGAGCATGTACAGTCTACTGGATTGGTGGAGTGCTGTTGCATACTCGGTTGATCAGACGAGCATATTTGCTGACCGTTGCAGCGGATATGCCGTACCTGTCGGCTATACTTTGATAGGTGACCGGACGACTTTGGATTTTGGCAGCCAAATACTCCAAACCTGCTGCCAATCCCTCAATTTGTTTGGTGCCTGGCACTTCAGGATGTACACGAGATACATAGTCCGTCCACAGGCGCTCCATCTCCTGCTGCAATTCGGCCTTGGCTTCAGACATCTGTAACGCCCGGTCCACCACCGCCTGCCAATGCGTAGAAGTTTTCATCTCCGTACGCTCCGCCGATGACGCGCTCTTCTGAATGGATCGTTTGCTCAGAGTAGTCAGGGGCTGAAGAGCAGGAGAGTCATCCTGTGTAGAACCTTCTGAATGCAGATCGTTTAATACAGCACGCGCGACATTCACCAGTTCTTCATCTTCACCGGGCTCCTGGATAAAGGATTGCAGCGCCTGCTGCACCTCATAATCCCCAATCATGCCAAGAGCTTGAATGACCTGAAGTTTAGTCGCCCGATCACCATGTCGAAGCGCCCAGAAGAAGGAAGAACGGATCAGAGGATCGTTTTTCATCTCTTCAGGTATGCCGTTACCATAGTTCTCCCACTGTCTGAATTGCTCGTCAAATGGCAGATGATAGTGGTAACTTAGCTTCTCGGGATCTTTCTCTCCCTGTCGTACAGCCTCAAGTCCCGATAGATAGTACCGGGAAACCTCGGAGCCTGGGTCCAGCTTGCCCACATGACGCCACAGACGTTCAGCAGCATCGTAACGTTCCGTATTATAAGCGGCCACTGCTGCATAATGCGCGAGCGCCGGATCCGCAGCGGTTTCTTCCTCTTTCAATAAGCGCCGAAAATGTATATAAGCCGTATCATGTTGACCCAGGATACCCATCGTCGTAGCCAGTTTGTAGACCTGTTCGTGCTGGAAAGGTACGATGACACGCAATTTTTTGATCAGAAGCAGCACTTGATCAGCCCGATTCTCGTTCTGGTGAAAGATCGCCAGATTACACAGTGCATGCAGATTACCTGGTTCCTGTTCAAGCACTTCCGCAATAGTCTCTTTTGCTTTGGAAAACAGACCCATATAATAGTAGGCAAGCGCCAGATTGTTGCGAGCAGCCAAATAATCGGGATAATCCAGCGACATGTCTTCCAACAACTCAGCAGCCTGTGCAAACTTTCCTTGTTCCAGCAATTCCCGCGCCTGATCGTGCTCTACTACACCTTTACGTGATTTGATCCGGTTCAGCTTAGCTGGCCGATCCAGCTCGTAATACAAGAGCTCCATCATCTCTTCGGCTTCCGTCATGAACTGACCCTGGGTATCCTCCTCCAAATACGTAACGAGCGCTTGCTCAGCTTCCTCGAACCGATCCATATTGGCATAATTGTTTGCCATGTAGAAATAACATTCCGTCATGGACGGATCTACCTCATCCAGCACATGTGCAAGAACGGCATTTGAAGCTTCGTAATCCCCCTTCTCTGATAATATACCCGCCATATTACAATGATTCACCGGATTTTCCGGTTCATATTCAACAGCTTTACGAAAATATTTTAATGCCTTGTCGACGTGATTACGGTCCAGCGAGCGGACAGCTCTCTCAAAAAAGAAAGAAGCATCCAAGTGAATCGGTATTACGTTGGCAAGGTGTCCCTCAGCCCGCACTAGCTTGCCCTTCATCTTCCAAGGCACCTCCTCTTTGAATTCATTCATACTCTCCAGTATACCACATCTTAAGGCCCACTTCTCAATATGTAGTTTCATGTCGTTTATGCCAAAAATGCGCAAAAAAGATGACATTCCATCATTCACTTCGAATGAAATGTCATCTTGCTGCTTCACCAGCTCTTTCTTCTAAAGAAATATTGAAATCAGCGTTTCAACGTCAGGGATGGCGAAAGTGCGATATGAATCGTCTTGTGAAACGGGGTCAAAAAGTTGACCAGCACGACCTTACAGTTGTCCGGCAGCTTCGCCTCACGTACGGTTACCGCCAAATGCCCCAGCTCGCCACCGGTCAGTTCAATCCAGTCTTCTCCACAGGTATAACGCAATGCTCCGCCCTTCCAGAGATAATGACCTTCATCCGTCTCTAGCAAATCCCCATGGGATAATTCGCCCTCGGCACCAAACACAAAGGACAACTGCATCATGATCTGCTCCGGTTCAGCTCCCGATAGATCCAGCGTCCATCCACTCTCCGATTGCAATACTTCAGTCTGTACGCGGAACGTCTGCTCATGCGTGACCGTCCGGCTTTGGTGGGGCAACAGATACCAGGGACTGGTAGCTGTTTTCGCCGTATCTGGCAATTGATCCGCAGGGATCGGACTATAATAACCCTTCTTTTGTTCACCTGTTAGGAGGTATCCGGAAGATAATCGAGTCATCTGCTGCATCGGCACATAACCCGGATTAAAATAGGAGGCGAGCTGCACAGCAAGCAGACGCACGTCACCATGTCGCAGGGCAAAGAACGAAGGGACTTCCGTCATTACGGTTACACTCGTAAGGCCAGATCGTATTCGCGCAACAGGTGCACCAAAATCCGTATGCATACGGCTATGTGAGATCTGCCCATGATGTCCTGCAGACTCCATCTGCTCTAAATAGCCCTCTCGCATAAATTGCCCATTCAGTATAATCTCATAATGGTCAGGCAGCTCATTACGAACCTTGCGTGCCTGCTGAAGCTCAGGCTCCAGCAGAAGCCGGACGAGCGCATTGACGGAGCATACACCGGGATCTTTTAACGATTCTCCGGCCCAATCGGCCATACCAGCAAAGACCGAATCTCCATCCAGTCTGGCCAGAATGGCATACGGCAGATAGTACGGTGACAGATCATGAACACTCCCCAGATCCTGCCGACCCGAATAATCCGTGACGATCTCGCCAGTCGGATGTACCAGATACACCATCATGCGAAGGTTAAGTCTCACCGGCTCCAACAACTCTGGACGATTCAGCAAGCGGGCCGCATGGATCAACATGATATCGCTAACCGCGCTGTAAATTCCGTTGCTCCGTTCAGTCCATTCCCCGTCCGGTGTAATATCCATGCCTTCGGCCAGCCATTGCTCTGCACGCTGCACGGCTTCCTCCAAGTCAAACAACTGATGCAGGAAACCGAGCGCCGCGCATAGTACCCACCGATGATTCGGCGTATGACAACCCCCGGTCAACATGACTGGGATCGTTCGCTCCAGAAACAGGCGAATGTTGTTCAGCACAGGTTGCATCGGCTCCCAATCCTGCTGCTGTAGCAGCTGGTACAGCTGGGCATATCCCACGACGACAAATGCGGTGTCCGGCGGAGAATGATAATTGGTCCAGCCGGGAGAGATGGAGCCGTCTGTATGCTGATTGCGAAGCACATACTCCGAAGCCAGCAGCAGGCGATTTAGCAGTTCCTCATCCCGGTAATAGATGGAATCGGGATTGGCAAGTGCCGCTCCCCAATAACACATATCCGTAGGTGTTCCAGTCGTGTGGTTGACCCAGGCAATGCCAGTGGAAGGATCAATCGTTCCTCCATAATAACGGCTTTCCGGGTCAAGTTCCTGTCGGGATATCCCCCTTTGCACTGCTTTGTCATTGCTGTCCACCAGTTGCCTGTACATATATAGTCCCCTCCAAACGAATGCATTTGCCGATGTCGGAATATCTGGTGAAATCGAACCAATAACGGTCGAATGCGAGCAGATACCGCCGTACATTGGAGTTCTTCTTTCCAACAGTAATAACAGGTTTCAGGGAAGTCCCCATTACATGGTTGGTCCTCCTCCCATCATAAATCACATGCAGTATTGTTTACCTCCTGCCTTAACCCTTGACTGCACCAAGCATGGCACCGCTAACAAAATACTTTTGCAGCCACGGATAGACAAGCAAAATGGGTACAGTAGCGAAGATAACCGTGGCTGCCTTGAGACTTTCCGGAGTCAAAGCTGTGCGGTTGGCGCCCTCCATCTGCGTAAGCTCGCTGACCATGTTGTTTTGTACCATTTGGAAGAGCTTCAGCTGAAGCGGATACAGCTTCGGATCATTAATGTACATCAGGGAATCCTGGAATCCATTCCAGCGTCCAACCGCATAGAAAAGGGCCAAGGTAGCCAGCACCGGCATGGATAATGGCAGGATGATTTTAAAGAGAGTGTGTACATGCGAGCTGCCATCAATCTCTGCAGACTCCTCCAGGCTTTCCGGAATGCCTCTGAAAAAGGAAATCAGGATAATCAGGTTAAACGGACTGACCAGCCCCGGCAAAATCAACGCCCAAACTGAATTAAGCAAATTCAGGTCACGGATGAGCAAGTACTCCGGAATAATCCCGCCACTGAAAAACATCGTAATGATGATCACATACATGAAGAGCTTGCGCCCTTTTAATTTTTTCTTGGTTAACGGATAAGCAGCAGCGAGTGTGAACAGCATGCATAGCACTGTAGTGGCAACCGTAAGAATCGTCGTATAACCCAATGAATAGATCATTGACTGATCAGAAAATACCTGAGTATAGGCATTCCAATTGAATTCTTTGGGGAAAATGGTCACTTCACCTGACGTAATTGCCCGGTTAGAACTGAACGATATTGCAATCGTGTGCAGAAACGGAGCCAAACAGAATATAACAAACAAGGTAATAAAGGAGATATTAACGATATCAAAAATCCGGTTTGAGGTGCGTTCACTCATATGCGCACAGCTCCTTTACTGATGGTCTATACAAACAAGCCGATTGGCGTATCTTTCATTCTTTGATGATCTACAAAATGCCTTCCCCGGTTGCCTTTTTCGAAATATAGTTGGAGCCAAGGACGAAGATCAGTCCCACAACTGCCTGGAACAATCCGACTACCGTTGCGAGCGTGTACTGTCCCGATTCCAGACCGACTCTGTATACAAAGGTACTAAGTACATCCGAATATTCACGAACGGCCGTGTTACCGATAATATAAGGACGATCAAAACCAATGCTGACCATATGTCCGAGATTAAGAATAAGCAGGGTTACAATGGTTGGTTTGATACTTGGCAGCGTAATATGCCAGATTCTCTTCAGCCGCGTTGCTCCATCAATCTCGGCCGCTTCAAACAATTCCTTGTTCACGCCGGTTAATGCGGCCAGATATAAAATGGTTCCCCATCCTGCACTCTGCCAGACACCTGTGAACAGATACGTCACAAGCCAAGGATTCTTCTCTGTCAAAAATGGTATCGAATTTAAGCCCATGCTCTCCAGTACGCCATTAACCATACCGGATTGATTGCCGAACAATTGGTATACAATGCCTCCGATAATAACCCAGGAGATAAAGTGAGGAATGTACAGAATCGTCTGCGATATTTTTTTAAACCATTTAAATCGAACTTCATAGAGCATAATGGCCAATATGATTGGAGCAGGGAACGAAACGATCAGATCAAGAAAATTCAGCATAAAGGTATTGCGTAATGTGGTGTAGAAGTCCCGCATCCCAAATACCTCGCGAAAGGCATCGAAGCCGATCCACTCACTACCGCTGATGCCCTGAAACAGGTTAAAGTCTTTAAAAGCGATCTGCACACCATACATCGGGCCGTAGCGAAAGATCAAAAAGTAGATAAGGGGCAGGGAAATCAGCGCGTACAACTGCCAATACCTTTTCAAGTATGTGATGGTCAAGTCGGTTTCCTCCTATCAACAAAGAAACGGCTATGCCGCCAAGCAGGCGGCACACGTTCCTTTCAAAGTTAAGCAGTCGTATGGGTATCTGTCTCGAAACAAGCAGGATAAGATGGTTAGGTTTAAGTGAGCTATTTAACAGCTTCTTCAAGTTCTTTCTTCAGCTCTGCGCCGCCCAGCGACATGAAATCACTCATCTCACGTTCATATACTGCATCGAATTCTTCAGGCTTTGCCATTGCTGTTTTTACTATGATGACATCCAGCTTGTCTTTGAGTGCAGTGCTGTATTTCATCTCCGCCCCAATCGGTTTATCAAAAATAATTGGTCCTACCGTGTCGGTGTTGGCAATATCAATGGACTGTTTCAGCATCTCCTGATTATTCTGCGGGAAGCCCAGAATCCATGCTTTTTCGTTCGTTGCCTGATCACCAATATTTTTACCATTGGAGATAATAGCTGTATCCCCTGCATTGAACAGACGATCCTTCGCTTCCTGGGATGCATCTTCCTTCACGACCGGAATACCATCTACCAGATCATAGTTCTCGCCTTCCACACCACTGTAGATATCAATCAGATTATTGTCAGAGGCCATCCAGTCCAAATATTTAATCGCTTCTACAGAACGTTTGCTGCTCTTCGGAATCATAATGTACATCCCGTTTGTTCCATAGCGGGACTTGATGTGTTTGTTGTCCGCATTCGGATTAGTGTACACATCAACCGGCTGTACTTTGCTGTCTTTCACATTTTTGTGCAAATTATCCATTGTTCCGTCGCCATAGAACATGGCATCGACATCTTCAGACCAGTAACCCACATTGCCATTTTGTATATCCTTGCCTAACTGCGTTTTATCCTCATCCAAGCTGAAGTCTTTACTGATCAGTCCTTCATTGTAGAGCTTGTTCAGGAATTTCATTGAATCCTTGAATCCCTCATGAAGCGGCAATTCATACCGTTGACCATAAGTAAGATCTCCACTGACAGGTTTGATGAATGAGTATATCAGTGTTTCATACTGAGCCGGAGCTAGTGCCATGCCCATTGGGATGTTCTTGCTGCCGAGCTGGCCAGGATCTTTCTCTTTAAACGCTTTTAACGTTGTATACAATTCATCGGTTGTCTTCGGCACGGGCATTCCCAGTTTATCGAGCCAGTCCTGACGAATATAGGAGCTGTATCGACCTGTAATGGCACGTTTACCCGGAACGGCGAACTGTTGCCCTTCCACTTGCCCAAACTTTAATGTATCTTCACCCAGGAACTTCTTCAGATTCGGTCCATACTGATCGATCAGTTCACCGACATCTGTCAATCCGCCCTGTTGGGCATAGCGATAAAACACGCTGGAGTCATAAACAAAGACAATATCAGGGACATCTGTATTGCTAGCCATCAAGACATTCAGCTTGGTAACTTCCTCAGAACGCTGAACGGGTACGAACTGTACATCAATGTTGTTGGGATCGCCGAACTTCTCCTGAATCATTTTAGATAGATAGTTGTTCGTAATGGTGTACGGCGAGGGGCTGTTACCACGATCAAAAATCTCCACCTTTAAGGTAACGCGCTCACCCTTACCTGATGCACCGCCTTCTGATGATTCTTGATTCGATCCAGACGAGCATCCCGCAAGCAAAGACACTCCCATTACCATCGTAAGCGCCAATCCCATCCATTTCTTGAGACTCCCTTTAGTTGCTTTTCTTGTCATTTTGTCATCCCCTTTGGCTATGCGTGAATGTTTAAAGCTTGCCCAGAGTATTCCACATCATTGCGTACTCTTGCAATAAACTCGTTTCGTAAACGCTTACATACGGATAATGGTTTATCTCCAGTGACGTTTTTCGTATACTGACCATTTTCTGCACAGCCCTGTTAAGGCCCGTAGAGCCTTAGTCCTCGCCATTCAAGCATCCTCCTGCCAGGTTCAACCGTGGCCTATGCCAATAAACCATTTTCAGACACTGACTATATTCGTAAAGAGGCTAAAAACAGGTGTAAATCAGGGGTCTCTTGCATAGAGGCAAGTTTCCATTTGGCTTCGGGTTACACTCGTAGCAAAAAGGTGGACTCCTGCACGGCTTCTCCTGAGAGAAGTCTGCATGAATTCCACCCCATCGCTTGGCATAATGTAATGTGAAGCTAGAGTCTATGATTATAACTCGGTTTCGTGATGCTCACGTTTCAAACGGCGATAGTCTCCCGGTGTAATACCCGTAACCCGTTTGAATACACGCCCCAAGGTAATTCCATTGGCATATCCCACCTTCAAGGCAATGTCCTGAAGCGAAAGATCCGTTTTCCGCAAAAGACGCTCTGTTTCCTTCATCCGCAAATCTGTAAGGAAGTCTACAAATTTCATATTGAACTCTGTCTTGAACAAATAACTTGCATGTTTGCCGGTAATCTGGAATCGATCACTTAGATGCTTCAGGGAAAGGTCGGGATTCGCAAACTGTTCTTCGATATAGTTTTTCATTTCATTGACCATCGCTTTATAGCTTTTGGTCTCGGTTGCCGATACATACGTTCTGAACAGATCCGTTAGGCCATCAAACAGAATATCTTTGACACCCTCAAGCGTATCCGCCTCTTTCATCAGCATCAATTGCTTGTTTATGTTATCCTCTGACAAATCCTCTTGCAGCTTTTCAGACATGACCGCCACTTCCCGACTAAGCATCTGTAGCATCGCCCGAACCAAGGAATGAATGTCATCATCCGGCAGCTTATCACGTTCAAAACACGTGAAGATCTCCTCCAGTTGATCACGCCATTGACTGCTCGACATCCGAAACCTTTTGACAAAATCCGCAATCCTCTGCAAATACGTATACGTTTCAAGCAGCTGCTGCTGGGTTTCACCATACCCGGCCACGGCCACATCCCCATCCCTCAGCAATTTGCGGTGCATGACCGTCTCAGCCGCGACATATGATTCCCGAATGACCTTGATCCCTTCTGCGATCGGTCCGATACCGAAACTCAATGATATCCTCAGATTCTGCTCAACCCAGGACCGGCATTCCTCTGCAACCAGGCGGATCTGCTCAGTCATGTCCGGGTTATGGTCTGTGGATAGGAAAAGGATGGCAATCTGGTCCGAGCTGATCCATTCTGTCCAGCATTGCATACCCGCATTGCGTGAGAGCTCTTGCAGAACGTTCATTAGCGCAAATTTGAGTGTGTTCTGCTCACCTCTCGTAAACCGTTCCTGGAATCCCTTCTCATATCGATTGATCTCACCAACCACAACGGCGAAGCATGATGAAGCTTCAACTCCCGTTAACGGTGATAGATCCTTTAGTCGCTCTACCGCATGATCCAGATTCTCCCCATTCAACAGATCGTTAAACAGTTTGCTGCGTTGCAGCAGTACATTTTCTCTGCTCTTCTTATCCGAATCCATCATATGGTTGATCAGATTCTCCAGCACACCATCAATCAATTTCATCTCATCGGTTCGAGAGCCGGACTGTTCCAGCACCCGAATCTGGTGTGCCTCTATTCGATTCATAATAATTTGAATAGGTTTATAGTTGCGACGGGTGATATAGATGATGTAGACAACAGCGCAGATGACTGTCACAATCGCAATGACAACCCACACATAGGAAACCACTGAGACCCAGCCATAAAGGTTGCCCTCCTTGATTCCACTGGAGATCGTCCAACCCAATCGTTCCAATGAGAGTCTGTTTAGCTCTTGTCCATCTTCACTACCTTCACGATCTGAATGCGCATTATACACAACCTGACCATCTTGATCATATAGCGTCATGAAGGAAAGCTGTCCATTGACCATACTATCAATACTTTGCTCGACACTGCTCATCTTGATATTGATTACAAGTACTCCGTCCGAGCCAAAAGGCAAGGGCATATCCTTATTTACCGTCAACACCCGAATAGGCATACGCTGATTAACCCCTGCATCGTATTCCCGGACAGGCTGCCAGCCTGGAGTAAGGGAGCCCGAATTAATCCGGTCGATCCACACTTTGTCTGAAAAGCTGTCCATATCCTTGGAACCGCTCAATGTTAAAACGCTTTCATTTTTCTTGTCATATAAATAAATGGACTGAATCCAAGAGTTAGCACTTGTCAGCTCACGCAAGCTCTGTGCAATGCTGTATACCGTCTCTTTACCTGTCTGATGTTGGCTGTTGAAATATAGCTTGTAAGCCTGATCGTTCTGTACCGCCTCCAATACCGATAGCTCAATCCCCCTGACCGTACGATCCAGACTATCCACGAGATAACTGGAGGAGATGCGGTCTGCTTTCCTTGTTTCTTCCCTGGAGATGTCATTAATGAAAACAAAAGCGATAAAAATGAGTACGGTCATGGTAAGGAAGAAAATAGGAAAATACGAAAACAGTAACCGATAATACCAAGTACGGGACAATAGACCCCACTCCTCACTCCACGACGCCACTGTATGTCTGCCGTGGTTCTACTGTTCATTACATCAGTCACATCTCTGAAATTGAAATACCCACATAACACATTGCCATAAACAATTTGATGTTATTATAGCACAAGCTGCCGACCAGCAAAGCATGGAATCGTTTACCTGCCTCTCACTCATCTACCCGCTATACTACATACAATATAAAAAACCGTGTTGAGCAGCAAACTACTCAAACACGGAAAATTAAATCTGGATTAACACATTCTGTGGTACATGGTTAAATGCCGGAATCTTTAAACAGTGTCGCCATGGAGCCACCATCCACAATAATGCGAATAGCACTGGCAAGCATCGGAGCCACGGGTAACACCTTGAAGCATTCGGGATGGTCATCCGGCAGCGCTATCGAGTCCGTGACCACCACTTCAGCGATGGAAGGATGATTCAGCTTGCCTAATGCTCCGTCGGAGAACAGCCCATGTGTTGCGCATACGTATACATTTTTGGAGCCGCGCTCCTTCAATCCTTCAACCACATTGAGAATGGTAGTTCCGGTATCAATCAGATCCTCAATAATAATCGGGGTCCGACCCTCCACATCCCCAATGACGTGCGTAATGATTGATTCGTTGTGGCTTGGCCGCTTCTTGATCATGATGGCAAATGGGGAGTCCAGACGATTCGCCAGTTTCTCCGCCATCGATGCTCGCCCCGCATCAGGAGAGACAACCACCGGATTTTCAATCCCCTTGCTCAGCAAATAGTCACTAATAAGATCCAATGATGTCATATGATCCACTGGAATATTGAAGAATCCCTGAATTGCTGCTGCGTGCAGATCAATGGTTACTACCCGATTCGCTCCGGCGGTAGTCAACACATCTGCAACCATCTTGGCTGAAATAGGCTCGCGCGGGGCAGATTTACGTTCCTGACGGGCATATCCGTAGTAGGGAACAATAATGTTTACTGTACGGGCAGAAGCCCTTTTGGCTGCATCAATCATGACGAGCAGTTCAACAAACAACTCATTGATCGGATGAGATAATGATTGTATCAGAAACACATCACAATTGCGGATCGTCTCTTCGTAGTGAACGTATATTTCTCCGCTCTTGAACCGGGACAGTTTGATCTTGCCTAGTTGTACGCCCAGCTTGTCGCATACCTGTTCTGCCAGCTTAGGGTTCGATGAACCGGAAAAAATACGTAACGAATGCTGCATAATGCCCTCCCGAGGGTTGAAGTCCCTATATAATCCCTTATCTACAAGGTTATTTCCTACCCTCATTATACTCCACTGATCTATACATTTAAAGAAAGGAACGAACGTTGGCGGCCTTCAAAAACAGCGACCTCCGTACAGCCCAGTTCACGCAGGAGTGCCTCGGCTTCTGGCAGGTAATCCCCCAGTTTCAGTGGATCGTGTGCATCGGAACCAAGTGTCAGCGGAATCCCCAACTGAATGGCCTCCGTTAACATCCGGCGGCCAGGGAACATCTCTGCGCATGGCTTTGATAATCCTGAAGCATTGAGTTCCATGGCACAGCCACTCTTTGCGATGGCTTGCAGTGCTGCATTTTCCAGGGCTATACGCTCTCCCGTCTGCTCTGGTGCCGGAGTGAAGCCGAAGCGTTTGATCACATCCGTATGGCCCATAATATCGTACATTCCTGTAGATGCCGCTTTGCTCACGGCATCATAGTACTGACGATAGACTTCCAGTACGTCTTTACCATCCCAATGATGGGTCTGGCGAAAATCCGTAATGTCCCATTCTCCGAGAAAATGAACGGATCCAATCACATAGTCCCATGGATACCGTTCAATAATGGCCCGAATTTCGGTTTCCCAGCCTTCTATATAGTCTCCTTCGAGACCAACACGTACATCGATCTGACCACGGTACCGCTCCTTCAGAGAGAAACACTCTTCCACATAACGTGGCAGCTCGTCCATCGGCATTGCCATCTCAGGATAATAATGAGCGGGGTCTACATGCAGCAAAGGCATATGATCCGACAGCCCAATCTGCGACAGGCCAATTTCCACCCCACGCTGCACATACGCCTCCAACTTGCCAACGGCATGACCACACCGCTCATGGTGTGTATGATAGTCTATGCGCACAGGGCTCGCCTCCTAATCGCGGCGAGGCCGCTCGTGGCGACGGCTCAGCTCTGACATGATGTCATCCAGCGGCAGTTTGCGCTCTTGCAGCAGAACGAGCAAGTGGTACATCAGGTCACTGACCTCAAGACGAAGCTCGTCATTGTCTTTATTTTTGGCGGCGATGATCGTCTCGGACGCTTCTTCACCGATTTTTTTCAGTATTTTATCAACGCCCTTATCAAACAAATACGTCGTGTATGCACCTTCCGGCCGCTCGCGTTCACGCTCTGCAATCACAGATTCCAGTTCCGCCAGTACTTCAAAACGACTTTCCGAGCTGGAACTTGCAGAAGTAGCATCTGTAGTATCTGCACTCGTTCCTTCTGAAGCACTGTCTGCCGAATTCTCTGGCAAGCCTATGATCTCATTATGGAAACAAGTCACTTCTCCTGTATGACAAGCAGGTCCGTTCGGCTTCACTTCAACCAGCAAGGTGTCACCATCACAATCGTATTTCAATGAAATAATCGTCTGTACGTTGCCTGAAGTTGCCCCCTTGTGCCAAAGCTCTTGACGCGAGCGTGACCAGAACCACGTTTCACCCGATTCGAGCGACAATTTCAGGGATTCCCGATTCATATAAGCCATCATCAGCACTTGACGAGTCTCTGCATCCTGAACAATGGCAGGTACCAACCCATCGCTCCACCGAATGTGCTCCACAACCTGTTCCAAGGATAGCCTTTCCTTGATCTCATTACTTACGTTAGTCACGGATCTCCACCCCTTGTTCTCTCAAATGTTGTTTTAACGCCGGAACGGCGATTTCTTTGTAATGGAATATCGTTGCTGCTAGACCTGCATCTGCCTTGCCTGTCGTGAACACATCATAGAAATGGGATTCCTTACCTGCACCGCCCGAAGCGATGACCGGAATGCGTACGGATTCGGATACCGCTGCGGTCAGCTTCAGATCAAAACCATCCTTCGTTCCGTCCGCGTCCATACTAGTCAGCAAAATTTCCCCAGCCCCTAATGTCTCCGCCTGTTTAACCCACTCCAGTGCCTTGATCCCTGAAGGTTTACGCCCACCATGCGTATAAACTTCCCACTCACCCCATGCCTCATTGTACTTCGCGTCTACTGCCACCACGATACACTGGGAGCCAAAGCGACGTGCCCCGTCTGCAATCAGCTGAGGATTAAGCACGGCCGCCGTATTTACCGCAATCTTGTCTGCTCCTGCACGCAGAATGCGCTTCATGTCTTCCACCTTGGAGATCCCTCCACCCACGGTGAAAGGAATAGCGATCTCGCCTGCGGTTTGCC
Source organism: Paenibacillus sp. JNUCC-31 (assembly GCF_014844075.1). Lineage (NCBI taxonomy): Bacteria > Bacillati > Bacillota > Bacilli > Caryophanales > Paenibacillaceae > Paenibacillus > Paenibacillus sp. JNUCC31. The sequence goes on along the minus strand of NZ_CP062165.1, from coordinate 3,566,632 downwards.
GCACCACTTCTTCCATCGTTTCGCGGCCTTCCACCGAAGCGGAGATATCGAGAAATACCAGTTCGTCCGCGCCCTCGCGGTCATACAGCGCCGCCAGCTCCACCGGATCACCCGCATCGCGGAGATTGACGAAGTTAACGCCTTTGACAACCCGGCCGTCCTTCACGTCCAGACAAGGAATGATTCTTTTTGCCAGCATGCTCCTCTTCCTCTCTCCTGATAATTCGCATACCTGTATAAGTTCAACTTAGAATATTCACACTAGCCACTCCGATGACAGAACAACCTTACGATCGCTGTTATCCCCAGATTTTTTGATCCTCTTTTAAAGGGAAAATCCGGGGATAAAGGCGAACGTTTCACTTCTTCAGGTTATTTCTGTCCTCTCCGTTATCATGCAAATGTTTATTTGAGCCTATATAGTATTGCTATTATTTATTTACAGCACGAACCGCTTCGGACAGATCAATGCTGCCAGTATACAGTGCTTTGCCCACGATTGCTCCTCCGATACCATCTCCCGCATGCTTGCTCAAACGAAGCAGATCATCCATCACACTAACTCCCCCGGAAGCAATCACCGTACGACCACTCGCCTTCGCAAGAGAAACGATCGCTTCGACGTTAGGACCCTGCATCATGCCATCACGGGAAATGTCAGTGAAAATGAAGGTTTCCGCACCGAATGCCGCCAGCTCTTTCGCCAGTACCTCAGCCTGTACCTCCGATGTCTCCAGCCAGCCTCGTGTCGCTACATATCCGTTGCGCGCATCGATACCAATAGCTACTTTATCTCCATACCTTCCCAGCACTTCTTCCGTGAAGGCACGATCCTCAATAGCTGCTGTCCCGATAATAAGTCGACTCACACCGAGACCCAGCAAACGTTCCACATCAGCTACTGTACGAAGACCTCCACCAACCTGAACAGGCACGTTAACGGCCGAAGCAATTCGACCAATCAGCTCGTCGTTAACGGGATGTCCTGCTTTTGCACCGTCCAGATCCACCAGATGAACGTATGTACCGCCTTGCTTTTCCCAGGAAAGGGCAACTTGAACCGGGTCATCGTTATATACCGTCTCCTGATTATAATCTCCCTGCACCAGTCTTACACATTTGCCGTCCCGGATATCAATTGCCGGATATATGATAAAAGATGACATACAAGGCCTCCTGAAAATATTCATATTTGTGCTCTATATAAGTTTAGCTACGTAGTTACTTTACAAGGTTTTATTTGAAAAATCATATAACCCGAATTATGATTTCGCCTTCGATCCAGTCAATGCCAGAAAGTTTCCAAGCAGCTTCATACCCAGTTCTCCGCTCTTTTCCGGGTGGAACTGCATGCCGAAGTTCGAGCCTCTGCCGACAATCGCCGTAACCGGGTGTCCGTAATCCGTCACGGCCAATAGATCACTTTCCACTTGAGTACGAGCATGATACGAATGGACAAAATAGACATGACCTGCTTCCAGCCCCGCGAATAGCGGATTTTCCGGGTGCAGGAACTCCAATCGATTCCAACCCATATGCGGAACCTTTAATTCTCCAGGTGCGAATCGCACCACTTTACCCGGCATAATATTCAGTCCTTCATGCTCGCCATGCTCCTCACTTGAGCTAAACAACAACTGCATGCCCAGACAGATCCCGAGGAGCGGTTTTGTTCCCTCAGCCGCCTCCTTCACTACTGCGTCCAATCCACTCTCCCGCAAGTGCACCATGGCATCGCCAAATGCACCCACACCTGGAAGAATCACTCCATCTGCACCAAGAATAGCATCCCGGTCACCTGTAACCAGCGTTTCGTAGCCAAGACGTTCGACCGCTTTGCCGACGCTGTGCAGGTTCCCCATACCGTAATCGACAATTGCAATCGCCATCGTCTACAGCACTCCCTTCGTTGAAGGCACACCTGTTACACGTGGATCAATCGTTGTCGCTTCATCCAGTGAGCGGCCCAATGCTTTGAATATCGCCTCGATCATGTGATGCGTATTTTGTCCGTAGTGCACAATAACGTGCAATGTAATGCGTGCTTCCAGCGCCAGTTTCCACAGGAACTCATGTACCAGCTCGGTTGAGAAGCTGCCTACTTGCTGGGACGGGTATTGTGCACGGTACTCAAAGTGAGGGCGGTTACTGACATCAATGACGACCTGAGCGAGAGCCTCATCCATCGGCACAAATACACTGGCATAACGCTTGATGCCCCGCTTGTCACCCAATGCTTCACGAAGAGTCTGCCCCAGACAGATCCCGATATCCTCTACCGTGTGGTGATCATCGATATCAACATCACCGCGCGCCTGTACGTTCAGGTCGAATTGTCCATGCTTCGTGAACAGGTCCAGCATATGATTCAGGAAAGGTACATCCGTTTCAATCTCCGATTGTCCGGTTCCATCAACGGTAAAAGAAAGCTGAATATCCGTTTCATTTGTTTTACGATCTACCTCTGCTTGACGTACAGTACCTTTATTCTGAAGGTCCAAACCATTATTCTGCTTATCCATTATCCGCTTCCGCCTTTCCTTCCTGTTCTAGCCGTACAGCGATCGCACGGGCGTGTCCTTCGAACCCTTCATGCCGGGCCAGCTCTATAATTGCCGCTCCGTTTTGGAGCAACGCTTCCTTACTGTAATAAATCAAACTCGATTTTTTGATAAAATCATCCACGTCCACAGGTGAACTGAATCGGGCCGTTCCATTGGTCGGAATAATATGATTCGGTCCGGCAAAATAATCCCCTACCGGCTCCGAGCTATACGGGCCAAGGAAGATCGCTCCGGCATTTTCAATCCGGCCAGCATGAGCCATGGGCTCCTGCACCATGATCTCCAGATGCTCCGGTGCGAGCCGGTTCACCACATCGATTCCCTCATCGATGGAATCGACCACAATAATCGCGCCATGCTGCTCCACCGAGGCAGCGGCGATATCACGACGCGGCAGCTCCTCAAGCTGGCGCTGCACTTCGGCCTGCACAGCTTCCGCCAGCACGGCCGAAGTCGTGACGAGAATGGCCGACGCCATCTCGTCATGCTCCGCCTGCGACAGCAGGTCGGCGGCGACATACACCGGGTTCGCCGTATCATCGGCGAGTACCACAATCTCACTCGGCCCTGCGATACTGTCGATATCGACCGCGCCGTACACCTCGCGCTTCGCGAGTGCCACGTATATATTGCCCGGTCCACAGATCTTGTCGACCGGGGCAATGCTCTCCGTGCCGTAAGCGAGGGCGGCGATTGCCTGTGCGCCGCCAACCCGGTACATCTCGCTCACGCCCGCTTCCGCAGCAGCCACGAGAATGTACGGGTTAATGCCTTCGCCGCCATTAGTCGATGGCGGCGTCACCAGAACAATCTCCGGCACCCCTGCCACCTGTGCCGGAATCACATTCATCAGCACCGACGAAGGGTACGCTGCTTTGCCGCCAGGCACATAGACGCCGACCCGCTTCAGCGGCCTTATCACCTGGCCCAGCAGACTGCCGTCTGGCTGCCAATCCATCCACGAGTTGCGTTTCTGCTTCTCATGAAACGCACGAATGTTGGCGGCGGCTTGCCGAATCGCCGTCACGAAGGAAGGCTCCACGGCTGCATAAGCCGCCTGAAGCTCTTCCTGCGGCACGCGAAGCCCCGCGGCCGTCAGCTTTGTGCGGTCGAGCTGCTCTGTGTAGCGCAGCAGTGCTGCATCTCCTTCCCGACGAATGTCGCTGACAATGCGCCGTACCGCTTCATTTTGCTCCGGCGTACCATACTCGACTTCCCGCTTCAGATCAAATTCCCGTGCAGGTACAATTTTCATGCGTACAACCTCCCTATCCCCTTTAGTGCCTGTGATGCCTCAAATACCCGATTATGCTATATGATCAAACGTCCATTCGTTACTTCCATTCCATCTTGTTCGCTGCATTTATCCCCTAAGAATTCCCGCCGACACTTCATCCGATGCTGGAATGACCTGTTGGAGAGCATCGCATAACGCCTGAATCCGTGCATTCTTCATCCGATAGCTTACCCGGTTGGCAATAAGGCGGCTCGTGATATCCAGAATACCCGTCATCTCAACGAGTCCGTTCTCGCGCAGCGTCTGTCCTGTCTCCACCAGATCGACGATTCGATCAGCCAAACCAATCAGCGGTGCAAGTTCGATGGACCCATTCAGCTTGATCACTTCTACCTGTTGTCCCTGCTCGCGGAAATATTGGGAAGCGATTCTCGGGTACTTTGTTGCTACCCGCTGTTGAATGCCAGGCGTCCAGTCCGGTAGCCCAATAACAGACATGCGGCACTGTGCGATGCCCAAGTTCAACAATTCGTACACATCCCGATTTTCCTCAAGCAGTACGTCTTTGCCCACAATGCCAATATCAGCTACACCGTATTCTACATACGTTGGGACATCTACCGGCTTCGCCATGATGAACTCCATCCCGGCTTCCGGTACTTCAATGACCAGCTTGCGCGTATCGTCCACGTCCACGGGAATATCGAGCCCTGCTTCGCGGAACAATTTGGAGGCTTTCTTGTAGATTCGGCCCTTCGGCATCGCAACCTTCAAAATATCTGACATCTCAGCGTTCCCCTCCTTTTTCAGGTCCGAACGTGATAACCTGCTCAGCCTGTATCGACTTGTTGCCTGTTAGAGCTCCAACGTTTGTTGTACTCGTCTCTGCTCCATCTTCAGGAAGGAGAAACGTGACTACATTGTGCCCGCTACTGCGGAGTCTTGCCGCTTCCGTTAGAGCCTCGGCTCGGCATTCCGACGTATATTGAATACGCACAGGTTTCTTTTCTTCTATTGTAATACCGTGAACACCATCGATAATCCGGTTCGTTTTGAGCGCAAATCCTGTAGCTGGTAATGACCGACCAAACTGCTGTAACAGATTGTCATATCGCCCGCCACTGCATACCGGGGACCCAAGTTCTGCTGCATACCCTTCAAACGTCATGCCTGTATAATAGGAGAAATCACCAATCATCGTCAGATCAATCAACACATGTTCAGACACACCGTACGCTTCCAACACTTCGAATACAGCACACAAATGTGCAATGGATTGCGCTGCTTCAGCACTTGAGCTCAGCTCTGTTGCATGGGTGCACACTTCTTTACCGCCACGCAGACGCAAAATGGCTTCAAGCTGCTCCTTTAGTTTGGGCTCCAGATTCAATGCTTCAATGGATTGACGATAGCCGACATAATCACGTCCGAGCAACCCTTCTTTCAGCTGCTCCTGTTGTACGGTTTGGCCTGGAATGACCTCTTCCAGCAACCCATTCAGGAATCCCATATGACCCATCGCAATTTTAAAGGAAGATACGCCCGCTGCCTGCAAAGAAGCAATCGCAAGTGCTACAACTTCTGCATCTGCCTCTGGTGAATCATCACCAACCAGCTCTACACCCGTTTGAAAAAATTCTGCCTCACGTCCCGCTTCCTCTTCAATGGAACGAAACACATTCGCATGATAGGACAGACGCAGCGGTAGTTCTTCGTCTTTCAACAAAGAAGAAACCACCCGTGCAATCGGAGCCGTCAGATCCGATCTTAACACAAGCGTAGTGCCCCGGCTGTTCAGCAATTTAAACAGTTTGCGATCCGATGTGGAGCTTGCAACACCTACAGTATCGTAATATTCAATCGTTGGCGTAATGATTTGACGGTATCCCCAGCGTTCCATGCATTCCAGTACATTCCGCTCAATGGTTCGCAGCTTGCTCACCACAAGTGGTGTGTAGTCACGAAAACCTGTCGGTTTTTCAAAGCCTTTTGGTTTGGACATTGGTATTATTCACCCCGAGTCAGTAATTTAAGATTGTTAGACGTTCTATTTCAAACAGGATTTATGTATTGTAAATCCCCATTCTATCTTGTAACCGATCTCTCATTGTTGCTGCCAGGCAGCCCTCAGAACGTATTAAGTCAGTGATCATTTATGCTTCTTTTTACTTCATTTCCATCTCAATTCTTTAACATGGTAAAGTGCTAACAAACTAAAGGATATGGGATATGATAACATGAATGACTATCCATCGTCAACAATACGACCTCTTAAGTGAACTTGGCACAGATTCTCCATTTTGATCCCATTGCTGAATAATAAACTATTTATCTGTATACGAAAAAAGCTGCCATCAGCAGCTTCCTTATTCCAGCCCGTTCAACGTATTGCTTGTCCTTTGACTGATCACATTCAAGTTAATTTCCGTATCCTTGTTAATCTTCTTTCAGATGTTTCTTTGATCTGTTTCCGATATGTCCTTTGACTCTTTCCCGCAATATTTGTCTTCACCTGTTCTTGAGTGTTTATGATGAGTCTCCTACTCCAATGTTTCCGGAACAGATGGTTCACTCATTACGCTAATCTCCTCCGTTGAAGCATTCGAGCGAGACAGATCACGAAGTGGATTCCCTCCAACAAAGGCCCCCGGAGCAACATCCTTATGAACAACCGATCCTGCGGCTACCACCGCATTATCTCCGATGGTCACACCCGGCAAGATCGTTGAATTGGCACCGATCAGCACATTCTCCCCGATAATTACCTCACCGAGTCTGTACTCCTTAATGAGATACTCGTGAGCCAAGATCGTGGTGTTGTAACCAATCACGGAATTCTCGCCTACCGTAATTTTCTCTGGAAAGAATACATCCACCATCACCATCAATCCAAATGCCGTATGTTTACCAACCTTCATGCCAAGCATGCGACGATAGATCCAGTTCTTGACCGATAAAATCGGGCAGTACCGTGACAACTGAATCCAGATGAAATTGCGCACGCCTTTCCATGGACTCACTGTCTTGTAGATATGCCAAAGTGCATTATGGCCTTCTACTGGATAGCGTGTTACCTTTCTCATGAACGTCCCGTTTCAATAAGCGTAAGCAAGTCCTTCATGTCGTGCAAAATATAATCCGGTTTATATTCGCTCAGTACGGCTTCTCCCTTAAGGGACCAGGCCACACCTGCAGCCAACGCTCCCGCGTTCTGCGCCGATTGAATATCAACCGGACTGTCACCCACCATCAATGTTTTGGCAGGATCTGCACCCAACTCTTGGATCGCTTTCAAGACAGGTTCAGCATGTGGTTTGGGATGGGTCACATCGGTAACCGTCACTATCGATTTCATATACTTCATCAAGTCGAAACGCTCCAGCACCTTGAGTGTGGACGGGCGAATCTTGGTCGTAACCACACCCATCACAATTCCTGCCTGATGAAGGGCTTCAATGACCTCAATGACGTGTGGAAATGGCTGCACCATCGCATCGTGATGCACATCATTGTATGCCCGATATCCTTTTACATACTCGGCAACATCCTCTTTCCCTGAGAATGTACGCATCTGATTCTCCAGTGTCCCCCCCATATGAGGAATGATCTGTTCCCTCGTCCACGGTGTGGACACCTGCAAATCCTCCATAACGTGAAGGAAAGAGCTGATTATCAGCTCATTGGTATCAATAATCGTTCCATCCAGATCAAACAAAACCGTGTTAATCATGCTGCATTACTCCTTTTTCTCTTCAGCTTGCTTAGGTTGCTCTTTGGCCGGCTCTGGAGTTACCGCGTCTTCTTTACCTGCAACCGAACCCGTATTCACCATATCATCTGATGATTCCAAAGGAACTTTGGAGGATACAATCGGATCGCTATACCGCACAACTGCCTTGCCCGTCATTCTTCTCACGACAATGAATACTACCGCAGCAATAATGATGGCAATAGCCAGCAGTTGCGAGATTCTTACATTACCATAGGCTGGATCCAGATAACCTTGCTCAAAGCCCATAGCTGTCATCGGAGACCATAATCCATTAACCAGTGATGCAACCCACTGCGGAGCCTGGAATCCCAGACTATCGGTACGCAGCGCTTCGATAAAGAAACGACCAATGGAGTACCAGATGAAATAGGACATGAACAGCTCACCAGCACGCAGAAACTTCTGCCGACGCAGTACCAACAATAGGACTAAACCAACAAGACTCCACATCGACTCATACAAAAATGCAGGATGATGGAATACACCCTCCACATTCATCTGATTGACGATAAAGTCTGGCAAATGAAGCTTGTCCCTCAAAAATGATTCTTCCACTGGACCGCCATAGGCTTCCTGGTTTACAAAGTTACCCCAGCGCCCAATCATCTGCCCGACGATAAGTCCAGGTGCACATATATCAGCCATGCGCCAGAAATTATACCCTTTACGACGGAAGAAAATAACTGCACATATGATTGCACCAATCAGTGCGCCGTATATGGCGATGCCGCCATTCCATATTTTAAAGACATCCCAAAAGTTATCCTTATAATCATCCCATCGAAATGCCACGTAGTATATCCGGGCACCGATAATGGCAGAGGGCACACCAAGCAGAACCATGTCCATGAACACTTCCTGCGGAATGTTGTACCGTTTGCCTTCCCGAATGACGAGCAGCAAACCAACAAGTGCTGCCGTACCGAGAATAAGCCCGTACCAATGAACCTTTAACGCTCCGATGGAGAACGCAATTGGATTCAACAGTAATAATGTATCCATTCATTCACACTCCTATAAATTGACTCATTCAAACGCATGACCAATTGCTACATGTCTCTACCCTTCTGAAAGGAGTAGTCATGTAAACAATTGGCCCTTCATTCTACATCGAATTCTTCCAATTCTTCTTAGTCCATGTCTTCCATATCTTCAGAGATGGTTGCTGTCAGCTTGTTCGTAAATTGCAGTGCAGCATTAAGACCCATCTGTTTCAAACGATAGTTCATACCCGCCACCTCAATGATAACAGCCAAGTTCCGACCCGGACGGACAGGGATCGTAACAAGTGGTACATCGGTATCAATGATACGAGTAGTCTCTTCATCCAGACCAAGGCGGTCATATTGCTTATCCTGCTGCCAAGCTTCCAGACGTACGACCAGTGTAATCCGTTTGTTATTACGAACAGCACCCGCTCCAAACAATGTCATGACGTTGATGATACCGACGCCACGGATCTCCAGCAGGTGACGGATCAATTCCGGTGCAGTACCATGCAGCTGAAAGTCCGATGTCTGGCGAATTTCTACCGCATCATCGGCAATCAGTCGGTGACCACGTTTCACCAGCTCCAGTGCGGTTTCACTTTTACCAATGCCGCTGCTTCCTGTAATCAACATCCCTACACCGTACACATCACAAAGTACACCATGAATCGTTGCTGTAGGCGCCAGTTTCTTCTCCAGGAATCCAGTAATCCGGCTGGATAGAATTGTTGTAGCCATGTTACTGCGAAGTACAGCCAGGTCTTGCTCTTCACTGATATCGATCAATTCTTGTGGTACTTCAAGTCCACGGGTTACAACGATACACGGCGTTTCTTCCGTGCAGAGGCGCTGCATCCGATCGCGGCGCTCATCTTCTGGCAGCATTGCAAAAAAGGCCAGCTCTGTCCTACCAAGCAGCTGTACCCGTTCTTGAGGATGATATTCGAAATAACCGGCCATTTCCAGGCCAGGACGGTTCAAATCGTCTACGGTAATGATTCTCTTCAATCCGTGAGATCCAGAAACAACCTCCAACTGGAATTGTTGTACCAATTCAGATACCTTCACTTTTTTCGCCATTTGTCTCTTCCTTTCAGCATTCGCTGCCCTCTATGTATATCAGCATTAGCGTCATTCCATTTGCATTAATAGCGCATTCATGTTGTTTGTTACAGCATCTAACCTTCAAATAATCTTAAATGAATTCCGGACTGAATGCAATCTTGGCTTCACTCACCGATGAGTCAAAAAAGCCCCTTCCAGCAATAACGGAAGGGGCTCAGATTACAATGTATGATTGCGTTAACTGACAGATTCCATCGTTACCGATGAATCTCAGTGCTATTAGTCTTGAAGAAGAACGTTTACTTCAGTCTCTTTGTCAAAGATATGAACTTTGTTCATGTCAATTGCCATTTTAACTGTGGAACCATCACGAGTGTTGGAACGTCCGTCTACACGTGCGATTGTAGTGTCGTTACCTACACCGCTCAAGTAGAGGAGCATTTCGTGACCCAGGTTCTCTGTTACGTCTACGTGTGTAGAGAATACAGAGTTCGGGGATGCTTCCAAGAATACTGGCTCTTCGTGAATGTCTTCTGGACGAACACCCAGAATTACTTCTTTACCAATGTATCCTCTTGATTTCAGCACTTGTGCTTTACCTTGTGGGATTTCAACGTCCACACCAGGAGCTACGAAATGCAGGCTAGCACCTTGCTCAGCCAATTTACCCGAGATAAAGTTCATTGTCGGGGAACCGATGAAACCAGCGACGAACAGGTTAGCAGGGTGGTTGTAAAGCTCTTCCGGAGAAGCTGCTTGTTGGATGATACCATCCTTCATAACAACGATCCGATCACCCATTGTCATTGCTTCGATTTGGTCATGCGTTACGTAGATAACGGTTGTTTCCAAACGTTTCGCAAGTTTAGTGATCTCAGCACGCATTTGACCACGCAGTTTCGCATCCAAGTTGGAGAGAGGCTCATCCATCAAGAACACTTGTGGATCACGGACGATCGCACGTCCCAGAGCGACACGCTGACGTTGACCACCGGACAAAGCCTTAGGTTTACGCTCAAGCAAATGCTCGATATCCAGGATTTTAGCTGCTTCACGTACACGTTTGTCGATCTCATCTTTTTTCACTTTACGCAATTTCAAACCAAACGCCATGTTTTGATATACGCTCATATGCGGATACAAGGCATAGGATTGGAATACCATCGCGATATCGCGGTCTTTAGGAGCAACATCATTCACGACACGGTCGCCGATATAGAGTTTACCTTCAGAAATTTCCTCAAGGCCTGCGATCATACGCAGTGTTGTTGATTTACCACAACCGGACGGACCTACCAGTACCAGAAATTCTTTATCTTTAATGTCCAGGTTAATATCAACTACTGTTGCTTTATCAGAACCCGGGTATTTTTTGAAAATATGCTCTAAACGTACACCAGCCATGATTATTGCCTCCTCAGAGATCGTTTTGTAATCGAATACATTTCGTAGTTTTATATTAACCCATTTGTGTGATGTTTGACTATTCGCAAACTGCACAAAAATATCAGAGCTTTTTCGTCACTTTGTACATAAGCAGTAAAAGCCTTACCAGAACAGCACTTTCGAAGCTCCTCACATCATATCCAATCTCTTGTTTGATCTTATCCAGACGATATACCAAAGTATTTCGATGAATGAAGAGTCGCTTTGCCGTCTCACTGACATTGCAATCCAGATTAAAAAAGGTCTCCAGGGTAGCGAGTGTCTCACTATCACTAAACAACATGGTTCCCTTGCCCGTTTCCTGTATAAAACGGAGACGCTGTTGGTCCGGAATGCTCGCCACCAAACGTTCAAGATGTAGATTCCATGGGAGATGGATGTGTTGTACGACATGGAAAGACCTGCCCAAATGAATACTTTCTTGAAGAAGAGCCGTAACGGTCGACAACTGTTCGGCTGGGATGCATGGCAGGGATGCAGACAGATGGAATACACCCGCCCACTCACTGGCTAATAACTCATATAGCCCCTGACAAAAGGCATTTAGTAAGTCCTTTCTGGCTTCAGTCGTATCGTCCTCAGCTTCACCTGTAACAATCTGTTCATCACCGAGAAATAGCCATTCTTGCTCTCCAACTGGAATCAGCATAATGTCTTCACCAAAGTAGCTTTCGAGCAACTTATTCAGTTCCTTGGAACGAATACGATGGGCATCCGGTGTCTCACACTGCAACAAAAATGGAATTTTCTCTGTATTCAATTCACCAGCCAATACAAAATGTTCAGGAACGGATTTCTGTTCGGCTGGGTGTTTGATCTGTTGTCGAAGCCACTGTCCCAATTCAGTGAGCAGCTGTTCTCTATCGTTTTCATATGTTACAGGCTGCTCTTCATCTAGCGGCTCCTTGTGACTACTAATGAGAAGTTCAATCAGGCGCTGTACCTCCAGCGTAACAGAGTCGACTGAGCACCCCCAATATAAAATAGTTCCTTCTTGCTCATTCATTTCCACTCTAAAAAATATACGGTCTTCTGTCCGCCAACTGCTCACTTCTGTTACGAAACCATCCCTTCTCACATCATCAACTATGTGGCCATCATTCTCTGTTGTATCAGAATTAAGAGCGAAGGGATTTGTTTTACGATCAATTGAATTCGTTGAAGACCGATTCCATTCTTCTATAGTCATCATGGATTCATGTAATGTAGTACCTAGAATTGCTTCGATTCGTTGTTTTAGATCAGGTATGAGCTTCATATAATGAACGCCACCACTCTGCTTTTTTCTATTATTTTATCATATCTTGAGGAGCATCGCCTTTTTCGTTCCCACTATGGGTTAGCTCCTATGATATTCTCACTACTTACTCTTAAAAAATCATTCAAAGTAAATCAATTTTGCCCTCAGCTATCAATGCACTTAAGATCACAATTCATTTTTTCACAACAAAAAAAGTGATCAATCAAATTAATGATCAATCACTCTTTTCAAAAAGATGAGTCATGAAGGGCTCGAACCTTCGACACCCTGATTAAAAGTCAGGTGCTCTACCAACTGAGCTAATGACTCGTAAAACTGGTGGAGGATGATGGATTCGAACCACCGAACCCGTACGGGAGCAGATTTACAGTCTGATGCGTTTGGCCACTTCGCTAATCCTCCAGGATTACATGGTGGCTCGGGACGGAATCGAACCGCCGACACGAGGATTTTCAGTCCTCTGCTCTACCGACTGAGCTACCGAGCCTTATTTAATTATTGGATTAATGGCGGAACCGACGGGATTCGAACCCGCGATCTCCTGCGTGACAGGCAGGCATGTTAGGCCAACTACACCACGGTTCCAGGCATTAATGGTGCCGGCGAGAGGACTTGAACCCCCAACCTACTGATTACAAGTCAGTTGCTCTACCAGTTGAGCTACACCGGCGTATATGGTGGAGGCTGAGGGGATCGAACCCCCGACCCTCTGCTTGTAAGGCAGATGCTCTCCCAGCTGAGCTAAGCCTCCTGGGTAATATGGTAGCGGCGGAGGGGATCGAACCCCCGACCTCACGGGTATGAACCGTACGCTCTAGCCAGCTGAGCTACACCGCCATATTCATATAATTGATCTTGATTGCTTGTCCATCTTAAGGTAAAGATGGCGGAGAGAGAGGGATTCGAACCCTCGCACCGCTTACGCAGTCTAACCCCTTAGCAGAGGGTCCCCTTATAGCCACTTGGGTATCTCTCCAAATAGACAATCATGAACAATGCTTACAAGGATTGCTCCCTGAAAACTAGATCCGAAACGAAACCTGCGATTACAACCTGCAACTTGGATAAGCCCTCGACCGATTAGTACTGGTCAGCTCCATGCATTGCTGCACTTCCACCCCCAGCCTATCTACCTCGTCGTCTTCAAGGGGTCTTACATACTGGGAAATCTCATCTTGAGGGGGGCTTCACGCTTAGATGCTTTCAGCGCTTATCCCTTCCGTACATAGCTACCCAGCGGTGCTCCTGGCGGAACAACTGGTACACCAGCGGTACGTCCATCCCGGTCCTCTCGTACTAAGGACAGCTCCTCTCAAATTTCCTACGCCCACGACAGATAGGGACCGAACTGTCTCACGACGTTCTGAACCCAGCTCGCGTACCGCTTTAATGGGCGAACAGCCCAACCCTTGGGACCTACTTCAGCCCCAGGATGCGATGAGCCGACATCGAGGTGCCAAACCTCCCCGTCGATGTGGACTCTTGGGGGAGATAAGCCTGTTATCCCCAGGGTAGCTTTTATCCGTTGAGCGATGGCCCTTCCATGCGGTACCACCGGATCACTAAGCCCGACTTTCGTCCCTGCTCGACTTGTAGGTCTCGCAGTCAAGCTCCCTTATGCCTTTGCACTCTTCGAATGATTTCCAACCATTCTGAGGGAACCTTTGGGCGCCTCCGTTACTCTTTAGGAGGCGACCGCCCCAGTCAAACTGCCCACCTGACACTGTCCCCGCACCGGATTACGGTACCAGGTTAGAACCTAGATACGATCAGGGTGGTATCCCAACGGTGCCTCCACGCAAGCTGGCGCTCACGCTTCAAAGGCTCCCACCTATCCTGTACAGATCGTACCCAAATTCAATATCAAGCTGCAGTAAAGCTCCATGGGGTCTTTCCGTCTTGTCGCGGGTAACCTGCATCTTCACAGGTATTAAAATTTCACCGGATCTCTCGTTGAGACAGCGCCCAAGTCGTTACGCCATTCGTGCGGGTCAGAATTTACCTGACAAGGAATTTCGCTACCTTAGGACCGTTATAGTTACGGCCGCCGTTTACTGGGGCTTCGGTTCACAGCTTCGGATTGCTCCTAACCGCTCCCCTTAACCTTCCAGCACCGGGCAGGCGTCAGCCCGTATACTTCGCCTTACGGCTTCGCACAGACCTGTGTTTTTGCTAAACAGTCGCTTGGGCCTTTTCACTGCGGCCCCCTCGTGCTATTCACACTACCGGGGCACCCCTTCTCCCGAAGTTACGGGGTCATTTTGCCGAGTTCCTTAACGAGAGTTCTTCCGCGCGCCTTAGAATTCTCTTCTCGCCTACCTGTGTCGGTTTGCGGTACGGGCACCATCACCTGGCTAGAGGCTTTTCTTGGCAGTGTGAGATCATGACCTTCGCTACTATAATTTTCGCTCCCCATCACAGTCCAGCCTTACGATGTGCGGATTTGCCTACACATCAGCCTCACTGCTTAGACGGACATCCATCAGTCCGCGTCACTACCCTGCTGCGTCCCCCCATTGCTCATAACGGCTTACGGTGGTACAGGAATTTCGACCTGTTGTCCTTCGACTACGCCTTTCGGCCTCGCCTTAGGTCCCGACTTACCCTGAGCGGACGAGCCTTCCTCAGGAACCCTTAGGCTTTCGGCGGATCAGATTCTCACTGATCTTTTCGTTACTCATACCGGCATTCTCACTTGTATAATGTCCAGCGCTCCTTACGGTACACCTTCAACCCTTATACAACGCTCCCCTACCCCTGATGCAAGCATCAAGCCATAGCTTCGGTGGTGTGTTTAGCCCCGTTACATTTTCGGCGCAGAGTCACTCGACCAGTGAGCTATTACGCACTCTTTCAATGGTGGCTGCTTCTAAGCCAACATCCTGGTTGTCTGTGCAACTCCACATCCTTTCCCACTTAACACACACTTGGGGACCTTAGCTGATGGTCTGGGCTGTTTCCCTTTTGACAATGGATCTTAGCACTCACTGTCTGACTCCCGGAAGTAAGTCTATGGCATTCGGAGTTTGACTGAGCTTGGTAACCCTTGCGGGCCCCGCACCCAATCAGTGCTCTACCTCCACGACTCTGTTTTCCGAGGCTAGCCCTAAAGCTATTTCGGGGAGAACCAGCTATCTCCGAGTTCGATTGGAATTTCTCCGCTACCCCCACCTCATCCCCGCACTTTTCAACGTGCGTGGGTTCGGGCCTCCAGTGCGTGTTACCGCACCTTCACCCTGGACAGGGGTAGATCACCCGGTTTCGGGTCTACGTCCACGTACTATGTCGCCCTATTCAGACTCGCTTTCGCTGCGGCTCCGGCTCTTCACCTTAACCTTGCACGGGAACGTAACTCGCCGGTTCATTCTACAAAAGGCACGCCATCACCCCTAAAACGGGCTCTGACTTTTTGTAAGCACACGGTTTCAGGTTCTATTTCACTCCCCTTCCGGGGTGCTTTTCACCTTTCCCTCACGGTACTGCTTCACTATCGGTCGCTAGGAAGTATTTAGCCTTGGCAGATGGTCCTGCCGGATTCATACGGGGTTTCACGTGCCCCGCACTACTCGGGATCCGTCTCGGAGAGAGCAGACTTTCAATTACAGGGCTTTTACCTTCTTTGGCGGGCCTTTCCAGACCTCTTCGTTTAACCGGCTCCTTTGTAACTCCATGTGAGACGTCCCACAACCCCAGAGAGCAAGCTCTCTGGTTTGGGCTTCTCCGCGTTCGCTCGCCGCTACTGACGGAATCACTATTGTTTTCTCTTCCTCAGGGTACTTAGATGTTTCAGTTCCCCTGGTATGCCTCACACTAACCTATGTATTCAGTTAGGTGTAACTGGAAATTACCCCAGCTGGGTTTCCCCATTCGGACACCCCCGGATCAAAGCTTGCTTACAGCTCCCCGAGGCAGTTTCGTTGTTCGCCACGTCCTTCATCGGCTCCTAGCGCCTAGGCATCCTCCGTGTGCTCTTAGTAGCTTAACCATAATTGCTCCGGTTTCGACTGTTCGCTTCCCTTGTTTTGCTTACGCAAAGCCAAAAGTCGCTCTCATTCGATACCATCGCAATGCAGTCTTCACTATTTATTGAAACTTGTTTAACACAAGTTCAGCTAAAAAGGAATGTTCTAATTCGCATTTTTCGTTTCGATATCTAGTTTTCAAAGAACAAGCTTGTAAAATCTTGTTGGTGGAGCCAAGCGGGATCGAACCGCTGACCTCCTGCTTGCAAGGCAGGCGCTCTCCCAGCTGAGCTATGGCCCCATATTAGATTTTAAGGTATACATGGTGGGCCCTGGTGGACTCGAACCACCGGCCTCACCCTTATCAGAGGTGCGCTCTAACCAACTGAGCTAAGGGCCCACATTATATATCATATTGAAACCCATAAGGGTTTACGCTTGGCGGCGTTCTACTCTCCCAGGACCCTGCGGTCCAAGTACCATCGACGCTGAAGGGCTTAACGGTCGTGTTCGGGATGGGAACGTGTGGAACCCCTTCGCTATCGCCACCAAACGTTTGAGAGTTTGAGCTCTCAAAACTGAGCAACGAGTGAGTAACTAGCCGACCTGGCTAGATTTTGTATTTGAATGTTTCCACGCGGGAAACGATTCTCCATAGAAAGGAGGTGATCCAGCCGCACCTTCCGATACGGCTACCTTGTTACGACTTCACCCCAATCATCTATCCCACCTTCGGCGGCTGGCTCCTTGCGGTTACCCCACCGACTTCGGGTGTTATAAACTCTCGTGGTGTGACGGGCGGTGTGTACAAGACCCGGGAACGTATTCACCGCGGCATGCTGATCCGCGATTACTAGCAATTCCGACTTCATGCAGGCGAGTTGCAGCCTGCAATCCGAACTGAGACCGGCTTTTTAGGATTCGTTCCACCTCGCGGCTTCACAGCCCGTTGTACCGGCCATTGTAGTACGTGTGTAGCCCAGGTCATAAGGGGCATGATGATTTGACGTCATCCCCACCTTCCTCCGGTTTGTCACCGGCAGTCACCTTAGAGTGCCCATCCGAAATGCTGGCAACTAAGATCAAGGGTTGCGCTCGTTGCGGGACTTAACCCAACATCTCACGACACGAGCTGACGACAACCATGCACCACCTGTCTCCTCTGTCCCGAAGGAAAGGTACATCTCTGTACCGGTCAGAGGGATGTCAAGACCTGGTAAGGTTCTTCGCGTTGCTTCGAATTAAACCACATACTCCACTGCTTGTGCGGGTCCCCGTCAATTCCTTTGAGTTTCAGTCTTGCGACCGTACTCCCCAGGCGGAGTGCTTAATGTGTTAACTTCGGCACCAAGGGTATCGAAACCCCTAACACCTAGCACTCATCGTTTACGGCGTGGACTACCAGGGTATCTAATCCTGTTTGCTCCCCACGCTTTCGCGCCTCAGCGTCAGTTACAGCCCAGAGAGTCGCCTTCGCCACTGGTGTTCCTCCACATATCTACGCATTTCACCGCTACACGTGGAATTCCACTCTCCTCTTCTGCACTCAAGTCACCCAGTTTCCAGTGCGATCCGGGGTTGAGCCCCGGGATTAAACACCAGACTTAAATGACCGCCTGCGCGCGCTTTACGCCCAATAATTCCGGACAACGCTTGCCCCCTACGTATTACCGCGGCTGCTGGCACGTAGTTAGCCGGGGCTTTCTTCTCAGGTACCGTCACCTTGAGAGCAGTTACTCTCCCAAGCGTTCTTCCCTGGCAACAGAGCTTTACGATCCGAAAACCTTCATCACTCACGCGGCATTGCTCCGTCAGGCTTTCGCCCATTGCGGAAGATTCCCTACTGCTGCCTCCCGTAGGAGTCTGGGCCGTGTCTCAGTCCCAGTGTGGCCGATCACCCTCTCAGGTCGGCTACGCATCGTCGCCTTGGTGAGCCGTTACCCCACCAACTAGCTAATGCGCCGCAGGCCCATCCCCAAGTGACAGATTGCTCCGTCTTTCCAGTTCTCTTCAGGCGAAGAAAACAACTATTCGGTATTAGCTACCGTTTCCGGTAGTTGTCCCAAACTTGAGGGCAGGTTGCCTACGTGTTACTCACCCGTCCGCCGCTAACCATCTGAGAAGCAAGCTTCTCATCAAGTCCGCTCGACTTGCATGTATTAGGCATGCCGCCAGCGTTCGTCCTGAGCCAGGATCAAACTCTCCAATAAAGTATTGAAAAGAGCGATTAGCTCATTTTGAATCTGACGAGATTAAAATCTCATTTATGCTTCGAAATCACACCGTCCGAAGACGTGTACCGATTTCTCAGCGTCGATCTTGCAAGCAAGATCGTTACTCACTCGTTGTTCAGTTTTCAAAGATCAAACTCGATAATTTTCTCGCTTTTTCGTCGCCATTTTCTCTCAGCGGCGACTTTTATAATATACCATACTTCGTTTGTTTCAGTCAAGCTTTTTTTGAAATTCTTTTTTTCAAGTTCTTATCGAACCCGTTCATTTCTTCAAAAGCATTTAACCAAGCAAGCAAAGCAACGAGATATAATGTACCATATAAACATCCAGAGAGTCAACTACCCAAACAAAGAAATTTTTAGCCCCAACAATAATCCAACGCCCGGTAATCCTAGTATGCTCACAGTACCTATCGTAGCAGGGTTCAATGGAATGTAAGTTCCAGTAATCCAACCTGAATAATTAACGACATATATCCCCACCGCAGCCAATACCAGATGAATCCCGAATGATGTAAAGAAGGATAATCCCACCCGTTTTCTAAAAAGAATGATAATTAACCCCAGTAACGATACCACCAGCACACTGCCTAATATAAGACTTTTCATATTCTACACCCCCATATTTGAATGTCACACCCACACCTTCGCTACACCCCCATTCCCCGATCGCCCATAACTGTACTTTTAACCCCCACACGCTTAGCACGCCTCAAATGAATCTGATATTTGCGCTCTGCGGCCTCCAACACATAGATCGCATAATCGATCTCATCCTCCCCCTGTGCCTCTTCAAACTGCCTGACAGCTCTTTCCCACTCCGCCTTGGCTTTTTGAATATCCGAATAGATCTGTTCCTCCTCCTGCTCCTTCAGCATCCTCTCCCGCTTCTCCATCGAGCTTCTTACATTTCGCCATATAAACATAAGTTCTCTCCCTCCTGATCAGCACAACATATTCTCATACATATCAAGGAAGGGACAAACTTAGAACTGAGCCATGTATAATATTTAAGAAATAGTTACAATAAAAAAGAGAGCCCTAGGGCTCTCCATATAAAATAAGTCTAACTCATTTAATTTTAAAAATAGATCAATTTATGCGCTCATTCTCTGAGAGGTACAGGCACATCTGTTACCTCATTTCCCTGCGCCCTTCCAGCGCCTTGGAAAGAGTCACTTCATCTGCATACTCCAGATCGCCCCCTACAGGCAATCCATGGGCAATCCGAGTTACCGAAATCTCAAATGGACGAACCAGACGAGAGATATACATCGCCGTGGCCTCCCCTTCAATATTCGGGTTAGTTGCCAGAATCAGTTCCTTAACCCGTTCGTCGCTTAATCGGGTCAAAAGTTCCTTCAGACGGATATCGTCCGGACCTATTCCTTCCATAGGAGAGATCGCACCCTGCAGCACATGATAGTATCCGTCAAATTCCTTGGTACGCTCCATAGCCACCAAGTCTTTGGAGTCCTGGACTACACAGATTACCGAAACATCCCGGGACTTATCCTGACAGATCCGGCACGGGTCAGTGTCCGTAATATTACAACATACCGAACAGTAATGAAGATTCCGCTTCACACTGACGAGCGCTTTGGCAAAATCAATAACGTCATCTTCCTTCATGTTAAGCACATGAAAAGCTAGTCGCGCCGCAGTCTTGGGGCCAACACCCGGCAAACGGGTAAAGGCGTCAATAAGCTTTGCTATCGGTTCGGGATAATACAATCGATTGCGTCTCCTTTGATAGGATCAATTTAAAATTAAAATAATCCCGGAATTTTCATACCGCCTGTGAATTTACCCATATCCTGGTTCGCAATTTCATCAGCTTTGGTCATTGCGTCATTGACAGCTGTCATAACGAGATCCTGCAGCATTTCAACGTCTTCAGGGTCAACCGCTTCCGGTTTGATCGTAATAGCCAGCAATTTCTTGTGTCCGTTAACTTCGGCAGTTACAACACCGCCACCAGAAGTACCTTGGACTGTTTTGTCCGCCAGTTCCTCCTGCGCTTTCAGCATTTGCTCCTGCATTTTCTTCACTTGTTTCATCATTTGGTTCATGTTGTTCATGATTGTTCATCTCCTTTGTTATAGTTATCGCGCCAGGCGCCTGTACATCTATTCTTTGATCACTACAAGGTCCTCACCAAAGAGTTGGATCGCTTCATCAATCCAAGGCTGCTTATCGCCTGAACCGCCGTCTTCATGCTCAGGTTCAAGCTTAAAGTCCTCCTTTGGCGTTTCAGTAGCTCCATCCATCGCTCCAGTCCAATCCTTGAGCATCATCGTCACCAAACGAGCTGGGCGCCCAAGCTGTTCGGACAACACCCGTTCGATCACTTCACGGTTAGCCTGCTTTTCTGTAGTTTCGCGGTGAATATTGTTCTTAAACGCCACTAGAACATTGTCTTCCAGCAATGAAACCGGCTCACCGTCCATAAACCAGGCGTGAACAGTCACTTTTTCTTCTTTTACACGTTGCAAAATCTGGCTCCATTTTTTGCTGACCTCTACGAACTCAGGAGATCCCTTATGCGCAACATATTGATCAAGCTGTGCAGGAATTTTCGCTGGCGAATTCCCCCTTGACACGGGCGCTCTCGTTGCCGGACGTGAAGGTGCATTTGGTGCAGCCTCTCCTCCAGACAAACCACTCTTAAGCGCACGATCCAGCTTCTTCTCCAACTCGGCAAGCTGCTGCTTCAAGCGATGGATCTCCCCACCGTCAACTTGCGTTGATTCGGCTGAAGGTGCGCCCGCTGAAGCCGCCACCTGACCCGCCGCCGCTCCTTGTGCCGGAATGCTGCATAGTTTAAGAAGAGCTACTTCAAACAATGTCTGTGGCTGTACGGCATACTTCATTTCACTCTGGTACCGATTAAGTGTATCAATCATCTGGAACAGCTGTTCTTTGGTGAATGATTCCGCCATATCACGGAACGATTCGGGATTAAGTACCCGATCCGTCAGTTTATCTGCATTCGGCACCATCTTAATCATAAGCAAGTCACGGAAATAATAAAGCAAATTCTCCATGCACTTGTCCGCGCTTTTTCCTTCATGCATGAACCCTTCGATCATTTGCAAAATATGGCCTACATCCCCCTTGAGCAGGGATGCAGCCAGCTTAGCAAACTGTTCGGAAGGAATGCCTCCGGTCATATCCATAACCTGCTGATAGGTTACTCTCCCATCCGTAAAAGAAGAGATCTGATCCAGGACACTAAGTGCGTCCCTCATTCCCCCATCAGACAGACGAGCAATATACTGGAGCGCGTCCTGATCCGCTTCCATGCCTTCCTGTTCACAAATCAGCCTAAGCCGTGCTGTCTGCTCTTCCAGGGATACCCGACGAAAATCAAATCGCTGACAGCGGGAAATAATCGTCGCCGGAAGGCGATGGGGCTCTGTTGTTGCCAAAATAAACATGACGTGTGGCGGAGGCTCTTCCAATGTTTTAAGCAAAGCATTGAACGCCTCTGTCGTCAGCATGTGCACTTCATCAATAATATAGACTTTCTGCCGGACTTCGGTTGGGGCGTATTTCACCTTTTCCCGAAGATCACGGATTTCTTCAACGCCCCGGTTGGATGCCGCATCAATCTCCTGCACATCCATCACAGCGCCCGTCGTAATCCTGCGGCAAGCTTCACACTCGTTACAAGGCTCAGGCGCAGGCCCGCGTTCGCAGTTCACAGCTTTGGCCAAAATCTTGGCGGCACTCGTCTTCCCTGTTCCTCTGGGCCCGCTAAACAAATAGGCATGGGAAGTTCGCTGTTCACGAATCGCGTTCTGCAAGGTCTGAATAATATGCTGTTGTCCCACCATATCTTGAAACGACTGGGGACGCCAAGCCCGGTATAACGCGATATGCTCCATGATGCGTTACCTTCCTTCCACTTCGCATTCGAGTCCTTTGTCGTTCCCCCATTATACTATATTCCGGAGTGAATCCAAACTTTATCTGACTCATTCATGCATGGTTTTTTAAGACATATCAAAAAGACCTCTGCATACGTACAACTGCAAAGGTCTCTACATTTAAATGGTAAGCCGTGCACCTGCTATCGATAATTGCGATCCAAGCGGCACCCCTTAACAACAGCTCGGGCTAGGCAACCCTCCGGCACAAGAGTGATCTCACTTATGGCTGCTTCCTTCCGGACCTGACCAGGTTCATGAGTACTCATTGCGGAGGACCCAACCGTCAACACCACGTTAAGGGACCAAACCTCACATCGACAAAACCTCTAGCAGGAATTCAACCTCGCTGTAGCGGATTGCGAGTTACAGGGCACCGCTACCTCCCCATCTAGCACGGTAAGAAATAGTATAACGTAAGGTAGTCCAAAATGCAACCAGGGGGAATTTGGATGTATATTAACTCGCATAAAAACATATAAAAAAACCTCTGCCTGAACGGCAGAGGTGGTTTGGATGCAATTAGCAGACAATCCCCTGAGGATTGCTGAATTAGATTCCGTATTTTTTCTTGAAACGATCAACACGGCCGCCAGCATCGATAAACTTCTGTTTACCAGTGAAGAACGGGTGGCACGCGGAGCAAATCTCTACACGAAGTCCGTCTTTAACCGAACCAGTTTCAAAAGTATTCCCGCAAGCGCAAGATACTTGACCAATCGTGTAATTAGGATGAATTGCTGCTTTCATTACCTTTCACCTCTTTCCGCCCTGAGCCTCAAGCGGACCCAGAGTAAATGGCACAACATCGAAGATTATAACACGGCCTAATGCCGGTTGCAATCCATTATTATCAAGAGGTGATCAGGCGTTTGGGACGTGCCATCCCAGCTGGGGGAACATGCGTATAGGAGCCGATAACGACATCAGGCAGCTCTTCCTCAAAGATCTCAATCATTTGCTTCATACCCAAAATATCACCTTGAGCTGGAGGAATCAATTCCAGATAGCTCTCCGGGTCTATATTGAGATTACGCATTTGAATAAGACGCAGATCGGTTCTGCGAGCAAACTCAATCATCGCTTCAATCTCTTCCTCGCGATCCGTCACTCCCGGGAAGATCAAATAGTTGATCGACGTATACACACCCTGGGAAGCAGCGTATTTCATCGATTTTTCTACATTGGCCAGTGTATATCCACGAGGTTTGTAGTATGCATTATAGTGGTCATCCAGTGCACTGATTGTACTTACACGCATTAGATCGAGCCCCGCATCAACAATACCTCTCATATGATCATTCAAACCGGCATTGGTGTTAATGTTGATATACCCCATGTCTGTTATGGAACGAACTTCACGAATGGCTTCAATAATCAGTTTGGCCTGCGTGGAAGGCTCTCCTTCACATCCCTGACCAAAGCTGATGATCGATTCCGGTGTCTTCAGGTGCTCCAGCATCACTTCAACGATCTCGTCTACACGCGGACGGAAATTCATCCGGGTCTGCGGGGACACAAAGCCGCTATCATCCGGTTGCTCGGAAATACATCCGAAACAGCCTGCATTACAAGAATAGGATACCGGTACCCCGCCTTCCCAACGATTCAGGAAGGTATTGGATGAAGTCAGGCATTCATACCCGAGCGCACAATTGGACAGATGGGTATAGAGACGATTTTCGGGATATTTTTTCGTCAAACGTTTAACCCCTGCGCGCACGTCATCCCGATCACAGTTTAACGGATTCCATTGATCTGGATGATCAGACATCCGGGCAGTGACGTAGAACTGACCATCTTTCCACACGACCGCCGAGTAGCCAAACAAAGGCAGTTTATACTCCTTATCGGTCTTCACATAGCCCGGCAGGCACAACCGTGTGAAACCTTGCGGAAGCAAAGCTCCAACAGCTTGTGTGTCGCTAGGCATCGGCAGCATTTCCCCTGTATCGGGGTCCATACCAATGGGACGGGTACTTGGCAGGCCAACCAGCGTTGCACCTTCCGGCAGAGGAATCAGCTCATCCTCCATAATCTCAACGATCATATCACCACTGCGTGCAAGTCCGTACAGGGATGGGTGGTCAAATACATTACCTTTTTCATCTGCGTATACTAAATACATGATGTTCTCCTCACATTTAATGGGTTAAACCTAACGACGAGTTTATTGTAAATCCAGCAGAAGCGCTGCGTAAATGGTTGAAACGTTCGATTGATCCCTAAGTTGTTGTTGCTGAAGTAGCCGTCTGTCTTGGAGAGCGTCGGGTTGTTGTTGTCCCCGAATTGCTTGTCTGGCCATTGCCAGCCGTATCAAACGCCGCCAAAAACTCCGCATTTGTTTTGCTATTACGCAATTTCTTCAGGAATCCTTCGACAAAGTCATGCGAATCATTCATATTTTTACGGATAGCCCAGATCGTATCGAGCTCTTCCTTGCTCAGCAACACTTCTTCACGGCGTGTACCGGAACGACGAATATCGATAGCCGGGAAAATACGACGCTCTGCCAGCTTGCGATCCAGATGAAGCTCCATATTGCCCGTACCTTTAAATTCTTCATAAATGATATCATCCATACGTGATCCCGTATCAATTAACGCTGTGGCCAGGATGGTCAGGCTTCCGCCTTCTTCCACGTTCCGGGCAGAACCGAAGAAACGTTTCGGACGATGGAACGCAGCCGGATCAATACCACCACTAAGCGTACGTCCAGATGGGGGAATAACCAGGTTATACGCACGGGCGAGACGCGTAATGCTATCCAGCAGAATTACGACATCCTTTTTGGCTTCAACCAGACGAAGCGCACGTTCAAGCACTAATTCCGCAACCTTGATATGGTTCTCTGGCAGCTCATCAAACGTGGAAGCCACAACTTCCCCTTTAACCGAACGCGACATATCCGTTACTTCCTCTGGACGTTCATCAATCAACAGGACAAATAGTTCAATTTCTGGGTTGTTGGTTGAGATGCTGTTGGCAATTTCTTTGAGGAGAAGTGTTTTACCCGCTTTGGGAGGTGCTACGATCAATCCGCGCTGTCCCAGTCCTACCGGGGCGAGCACATCCATAATGCGTGTGGACAAATGGTTGGGGGATGTTTCGAGAACCAGTTTCTTCTGCGGGTACAATGGGGTTAATGCCGGGAAGTGAAGTCGTTCCGCAGCCGCTGATGGATTCTCACCATTTACAGCGTTGACTTGCAGCAAACCGAAGTATCGCTCGTTTTCTTTGGGTGTTCTACACTTGCCTGATACGAGGTCCCCTGTTCGAAGATCGAACTTGCGAATCTGCGAGGCTGAGATGTAGATATCTTCCGTACTGGGCAGGTAATTGATCGGGCGAAGAAATCCGTAACCTTCAGGTAAAATTTCGAGCACACCCTGCATGAACATCAATCCGCTCTGTTCAGCCTGTGCACGTAGTATGGCGAAGATTAGTTCTTTCTTTTTTAATGTACCGTAGTAGGGAATTTGATATTTTTTAGCCAGTTTGTAGAGGTCTGTTAGTTTCATTTCTTCCAAATCGGAAATTTGTAGATCCATATAATAACCACCTATTCAATTAATAAGTCCGTGAAATGGATAGTTTCGCTTGATGTTCCGGCTATAAGAGCAGCATCGTTCTGCACTTCTCTTCTGTCCATTGTACGGAATGTAACCGTTATAATGCAAATACTTGTCTTTGAGTGTAAGTTTCCGGGCGGGATGGCCAGTTTTCGGCAAGATCCGCTAGTGAGTGAACACAAATTCATGAGGCGTTCGATCCGGGCAGACCGGCTATGGAGCGCAGTTCAAACAAAACCGGGGGTTGGGGAAAAGGAAATGATGTTCTTACAGCCATATGATGTCTGACTCAAAAAAAGACCCTCCGGTAAAGGAAAAAGGAACATTTCGTCTTATCCCGGAGAGATTGAGAACTCTATTAAAACAGGTTTGCCCAATTACTGAAAGGATATGCATTCTGTCAAAATAATCACTTTAATACTGCGGAATTCGTCATACATTACAGCATTAATCGGTTTCTCGCCACACATCTGCACCTAGCAGTCGCAGATTGGTTACTAGATGATCGTACCCGCGATCGATAAACTCCACGCCTGTCACTTCGGTCACACCTTCACTAACGGTGAGACCTGCGATCACCAGCGCCGCACCGGCGCGAAGATCGGATGCTTTTACTTTAGCCGCATTCAATGCACTGCCTTCAATAATAGCTGAACGTCCTTCCACACGGATTTTCGCCCCCATGCGTACCAGTTCAGGAACGTGCTTGAATCGGTTGCTATATACAAAGTCGCTCAGGACACTCACACCCGTTGCCTGTGTCAACACACTGGTCATCGGGGACTGCAAATCGGTTGGAAAGCCGGGATATACGAGTGCCTTCACATCTACATGATTATAGCTTGGTTTGCCAATGACACGAATACTTTCGTCCAGCTCTTCAATGCCCACGCCCATCTCCAGCAGCTTTGCAGTCAAAGCCTCCAGATGTTTGGGAATCACATTGTCAATCAGAACGTCGCCGCGCGTTGCAGCCGCAGCAATCATATAGGTTCCAGCTTGTATACGGTCCGGAATGATAGAATGACGGCAACCTTTAAGCTCCGACACACCTTCAATACGGATTGTTTCGGTACCGGCACCCTTGATGCTGGCACCCATGGAATTCAATAGTGTTGCTACATCTATAATCTCAGGCTCTTTAGCCGCGTTTTCGATAATTGTAGAGCCTTTGGCACGAGTAGCCGCCAGCATGATGTTAATGGTTGCACCTACACTGCTTACGTCCAGATAAATCTTTGCTCCGCGCAGCTCTTTGGCATGCAAATGAATGGAGCCATGTTCGTTCGTTACGGTTGCGCCAAGCGCTTCAAACCCTTTGATATGTTGATCAATTGGACGAGGCTCAAAGTTGCAGCCCCCGGGTAAACCAATGGTTGCTTCTTTAAAACGCCCAAGCAGTGCTCCCATCATATAATACGAAGCACGGAGCTTCTTCACGGGACCGTTCGGCATGGGAATGGATTTAATATCGGAAGGATCAATCTTCATCTGACTGCCTTCCCAGTGTACACGAGCTCCGAGTTCCTCCAAAATTTCTGCATAAACCGCCACGTCACTCAAAAGCGGCAGGTTGTCCAGCACGACTTCTGACTCGGCAAGCAATGCTGCAGGAATAAGTGCGATGGCGCTGTTCTTGGCGCCGCTTATAGTTACAGTTCCCTGTAACGGACGTCCGCCACTAATCATTAATTTTTCCATAAAGCTTAATGTCCCCCTACGTGTTTTGCAGCCGGTTAACGGCGATACGTGCTGTTGGCTTTCAATGTAGAAATAAGGCGTGAAAATGGAAAGACACCGGCTAGGCGGTGTTCTTTCCACTTACACAGTATGGAACTGGTAAAGACAAATTACGCTTTGTTGTTGGAACCAAATTCGCGAATTTTACCTTTAACGGTTTCTTTGATTGCATCACGGCCTGGTACGATGAATGTACGTGGATCGTAAGCATCTGGTTTAGCTGCAAGCACTTCGCGAACCACTTTGGAGAACGAAATTTGGTTCTCTGTGTTCACGTTGATTTTGGAAGTACCCAAGGAAATGGCTTTGTCGATATCATGTTTAGGGATACCTGTACCACCATGCAGTACCAGTGGAACGTTAACTGCATCGCGAACTTCTTCCATTTCTTTGAAGCCCAGGTTAGGCTCGCCATGGTAAGGACCGTGTACGGAACCCAGAGCAGGAGCCAATGTGTCGATACCTGTTTCTTTAACGATACGTACACACTCGTTCAGGTCAGCGTACATGATACCACCGATCACGTCGTCTTCTTGTCCACCTACAGTACCTACTTCGGCTTCTACAGAAACGCCTTTAGCGTGTGCATATTCAACAACTTTTTTAGTCATTTCGATATTTTCATCGATGGAGTGGTGGGAACCGTCGATCATTACGGATGTAAATCCAGCATCGATCGCTTCTTTACACTTATCAAAGCTGGAACCGTGGTCCAGGTGAATTGCAACTGGAACGGTGATTTTCATGTCGTGAATGAGTCCTTCTACCATTTTAACTACTGTGTAGAAACCGCTCATGTGACGTGCTGCGCCTTCGGATACGCCCAGGATTACTGGGGATTTCTCTTCTTCAGCAGCAGCAAGAATCGCTTGAGTCCACTCAAGGTTATTGATGTTGTATTGACCAACTGCATATTTTCCTTCGAGTGCTTTGTTCAACATGTCTGTCATAGATACTAATGGCATGGTTTCAATCCTCCTAGGGGTGTTGGGTTGTGTCTATGGTTTTTAGCCGAAATCACATACGGGCTTATTATACCACATCCCATGTCAAATACTAAACAAGCATTTGCAAAAATGCTGTGCTTTGCAGCACAGTTTTCATAGACACCGCATGATGACGTCCCCATTTCCAATATTCCCCGGAAGCCTAACCGCAATACCCTTTGTGTACACCAGTAGGATCCCGGAATCCCAAACGCAAAAAAATCCTGTATCGACAGGATTCAGCTGCACTTATTCTTCGCATCATCTCGAAGCTGCATATTGACTGCCACTCGCATCTCATCAATATCAAACGGTTTCGTGAAATGCATGAGCGCCCCAAGATCCGTAGCTTCCTTGATCATGTCCAGTTCTCCATAAGCCGTCATCATGATGACTTTGATATCCGGATCAATTTCCTTAATATGCTTAAGAATTTCCAGGCCATCCATCCCTGGAATCTTCATATCGAGCAGCACGAGATCTGGTTTGTCACTATTTACAATTTCCAAGGCGATTTTCCCATTAGCTGCTTGGAATGTGTTATATCCTTCACTGCTGAACACTTCCATTAACAGGATTCGAATACCATTCTGGTCATCAACAATCAACACTTTTTTTATTTTCCACTGAATAACCTCCTAGAATTAGGAAAGCATGTACGTCACCGAATCTGGATAACTATCCCATAGTCGTCATGATAAGTATTCTACCTCTCCCATTAAAATCCTGCTTTGATTCCAAAATGCCGGAAACCATTTTCGACAACTCTTATGTAATAAAAAAAAAAGGATGCCCCAGCAACTTTTCAGTCGCCAGGAACATCCAATGATCCAGTTTCAAGATTATTAATTATTTTTTAGCATTCTCCAGAGAAGCTTTCACAAATTCACGGAACAACGGCTGCGGACGGTTCGGACGTGAAGTGAATTCCGGGTGGAATTGAACTGCCAGGAACCATGGGTGTCCCGGAAGTTCCACGATTTCAACCAGACGGCCATCCGGGGATGTACCCGAGATAACCAGACCCGCTTTCTCAATCGCTTCACGGTATTCATTATTGAACTCGTACCGGTGACGATGTCTCTCATATACCAGTTCATCATCATAACAAGCCATCGCCAGAGAACCCTCTTGAAGTTTGCAAGGATACAGCCCCAGACGCATTGTACCACCCAGGTTTTCGATATCTTTTTGTTCAGGCAACAGATCGATGACCGGGAACTCCGTTGCGGGATTGATCTCGGAGCTGTTCGCCCCATTCAAACCAACGATGGAACGTGCATACTCGATAACCGAAACCTGCATACCCAGGCAAATACCGAAGAACGGAATTTGTTTCTCACGCGCATAACGAATCGCAGATACTTTACCTTCAATACCCCGATCACCAAATCCACCTGGTACGAGAATTCCGCCTACGCCGTGCAGCAGATCGCCCACATTCTCATCGGTGATATCTTCAGAGTGAATCCAGCGGATCTTCACATCGGCATTGGATGCAAATCCTGCATGAGACAAGGATTCAACAACACTCAAATAAGCATCATGCAAAGCTACATATTTACCTACAATGGCAATCTCCACTGTATGCTCCAGTTTGTTAATACGGTCAACCAGCCCTTCCCACTCGCTCATATCCGGTGCAGGAGTAGTCAGCTTCAGGTGGTTTACCACAATCTCATCCAAACCTTCCTCACGCAAGTTCAGAGGCACTTGGTACAATGTATCCGCATCGCGGCATTCAACCACGGCATTCTCATCAATATCACAGAAAAGTGCGATTTTGGCCTTCATGTCTTTGGACAGCTCATACTCTGTACGGCATACAATGACGTTTGGCTGAATTCCGATACTGCGCAATTCCTTCACACTGTGCTGAGTCGGTTTCGTTTTCACTTCACCGGCAGCCTTGATGTAAGGGATCAGTGTTACATGGATGTACATGACATTGTCACGACCTACATCACTCTTGATTTGACGAATCGCTTCCAGGAAAGGCAAGCTCTCAATGTCACCTACTGTACCGCCGATCTCTGTAATCACAACATCCGAACCCGCTTCACGTCCTGCGCGGAATACGCGCTCTTTGATCTCGTTCGTGATATGTGGAATCACTTGTACTGTTCCGCCCAGATATTCCCCGCGCCGCTCTTTACTGATGACGGAAGAGTATACTTTACCAGTCGTGACGTTGCTGTTTTTGGAGAGGTTGATGTCAATAAAACGTTCGTAGTGGCCAAGGTCAAGATCCGTTTCCGCGCCATCATCCGTTACAAATACCTCACCATGCTGATAAGGACTCATGGTTCCCGGGTCGATATTGATGTATGGATCAAATTTTTGAATGGTTACCTTCAACCCTCTGTTTTTCAGCAGCCTGCCCAACGAAGCAGCCGTAATCCCTTTGCCCAGGGAGGACACAACTCCGCCTGTCACGAAAATATACTTTGTCACTGTTATTACCCTCCTAATATAAGTACAGAAATTCAGGCGATATATGGTATTATCGTAACCCGTTTCCCAGGTAATCATCGTTAAAAAGAGCAATGGCAGAAATTCCCTGCATCTGCAAACTGCTCTTTCATGCGAAGACCGTGTGTAACAACGTTGTTCTACAGCGTAGAATGGTGCAAACCTTCCGGAAGCCAACTTCCGAGCCTGTCCCAAAATAGGACATTGGATCCGTCCATTGATGTTTTGGATACAAAATTGGATATACAAAAATAGACCACGGATTGTTGGCCGGGAGCATACGGAATTCAAATCATTTTGCAAAATTCTGCCTCTAAAAATACAAAAAAAGTACTCCCGCAGGACGGGGCACTTTTTATAAAAAACATAAATATTTTGTCGCTCATTCATAAGCCCATGCAATAGTTTACCCGTTACCCCGTCTGCTGTCAAGGCTGACTATCCGGGGAAAACGGGTAAAATATCGACATCAAAAATGACGGTTACTTATCGGAATCGTCGTCAAATTCATCCTCGGTTTCGGACTCTTCTTCGTCTTCCTCGAGGTCTTCATCTTCCAGATCGTCATCTTCAACCAGCACTTCTTCTTCGCCGTCTTCTTCATCAAAGATGTCGTCTTCGTCATCATCGTCGTCATCATCATCTTCGTCCTGATCATCATCGGAATTATCGAAGTCTTCGTCGCTGTTATAGCTATCTTCCTCTTCGCCGAAGTCCTCATCTTCCAGATCATCGTCTTCGTCGTTAATGATGCGCGGACGCTTCGCACCCGTCATGGTATCTTCCGAACCAGCCACTGGATACCAGCGCTTCAAACCCCACAGACTTGTACCGACGCAAGCAAAGCGGCCATCGATATTAATCTCGGTATATAGCTGGGCGATAAACTCGTTGATTTCTTCATCAGTCATTCCGCGCTGCTTCGCTACCTCATTCATCAAATCACGGTAGTAATACGGCGTATTGGCCGCTTTCAGCACCATAAAGGCGAGGTCCACCAAAGGGATCTCTCTAACCTTTTCTTTATCAATTTTCAAATTGAGCGAGGTACTCACTGACAGACACTTCCTCTCACACATAATTCACTTATATCCCTACGAACTGGAACGTTACGTATAACATATCCATTAACAAACCTAAGTAAAACCTATTTAGCGTTAAAAAGCAAGTTTTTATGTACGGATATCGCATAATTCCAAGAAGAGGCTTTTGCCGAGCAATATATAGACCGGTAAGGGACGTCTAACTCGGGGTATCGTGTTTGCAGAAAAGACATCATCAACTAAAAAAGACGGAGTCCCCTCCGCCTTCTGACTGTATACCCTTGAAGGATTACTCCTCACCAGGGTCCCCAAGAGCCCTCTAGCCCTCCATCCATCATATGTCCCTGCGCCCGTTTTGACACGAATGGAACGTGTTTTTGTAAAAAAAGGGCAAGTTCCCCATGCGGCGGGATGAGCGCATTCATAGAATACCTCAGCATGTTCATCCCGAAGGGGGCTGCCCATCATGGACTATACTGGTTTTCTACATCAATTGGTTGAAGGAATGCAACGTCCCGAACCAGAACAGGGGCGGCGTCACCTGATCCGGTTTGCCAAACCGAAGCAATATGAAGCCTGCCTTGTGGAACTGTCGCGGAT
The DNA here is from genome assembly GCF_014844075.1 of Paenibacillus sp. JNUCC-31. NCBI lineage: Bacteria > Bacillati > Bacillota > Bacilli > Caryophanales > Paenibacillaceae > Paenibacillus > Paenibacillus sp. JNUCC31. The sequence continues at coordinate 3,533,758 of NZ_CP062165.1, read as the reverse complement.
GAGGAATGAATTTACGGATCTTGGTGCGGTACGCTCCTCCCGACTGGCCCGCTCCATTATCGCCCCGGTGCTTAACCCGGAGGAATTATATCGGTACAACGATGAAATCACGGTAGAAGAAGATGAAACGATCTCGCTCCATGCCACTGCGCTACACAGTAAACCGAGCAGTGTTCAGGGCATACCGTGGGGCGTCAAACAGATTCGCGCTCCCAAAGTTTGGTCCGTGTCCACAGGACACCGGATAAAGATTGGCGTAATTGACACCGGTGCCGATTACCAACACCCGGATCTTCGCTACTCGCTGGCACGCGGGATCAATCTATTAAACCGCAGTATGCTCCCTCATGATGATAACGGTCATGGCACACATATTGCCGGGACCATTGCCGCAGCGAACAGTACGGCAGGCATGATCGGTGTAGCTCCTCGTTCCCTAATCTATCCGGTAAAGGCATTCGACCACAACGGTTCAGCCTATGTGTCAGATATCGTGCTTGGTATCGACTGGTGTGTGCGCAATCGGGTCGATATTATCAATATGAGCTTTGGCATGAAAACCCGTAGCAAAGCATTGCTTGATGTGGTCAACCGCGCCTATCAGGCCGGGGTTGTCATTGTTGCTTCGTCAGGAAATGACGGCAAACGACGCAGCATTGATTACCCCGCACGGTATCCACAAACGATATCCGTCGGTGCAACCGACAAAAATCGGCGAATTGCATCCTTCAGTAATCGTGGTGCATATGTGGATGTCTATGCACCTGGTGACAAGATCGTCTCCTCCTGGGTGCAGGGCAAGCACCATGAGATGAGCGGCACCTCCATGGCAACGTCACACGTTAGCGGCGCCATAGCGCTCCTGCTTGCGAAGCATCCCGGCCTGTCACCAGCCGAGATCAAAACGCTCGTGAAGCGTGCGACCGTTCCGCTGCGCGCACGCAAGACAACCACCGCAAAGAGCAAAATACGCGGTGGCGAGATTGACGCCCTCAAGCTGATGCAGGAGGGCGGAGGGTGATCACGCTGCCTGCAAGAAGGGAGCCATACCGTGAAGCCTCACAGGCACAGCACTGCTGTGCGATGTGAGGCTTACGTTGGTTGCCTCTGCGGGCAGGCAGCGCTGGCCTTGAGTGCCTCGGGGCCATGGGGCTCTTGGCCGCGGGCACAGCAAAAAGTCTCCATGCCCACGTTGTATTGTGCCAACGTGATGCGTGGAGACTTTTTGCCAAAGCTGTAGGGCGGCTGAGCACCGCCAAAGCTTCAATTACATTTTGTCCGGTGCAGATACGCCCACCAGACGAAGCGCGGTTGCGATGACGGTGCGTACAGCACCGATCAGCGCCAGACGCGCCTGGGTTTGTCCAGCGTCTTCCGTAATGACGCGCTCTGCACGATAGTAACTGTGGAACAGGGATGCCAGTTCATATACATAACGAACAATACGATGAGGGGCATAACCCGTAGCAGCAGTCGCGATTTCTTCAGGCAGTTCACCCATTTTGCGAAGAAGATCATATTCATGCTCCGTGGTCAACTTCGAGAGATCGATCTGCTCCAGCGGCAGCAGCTCAATGCCTTGCTCCTCTGCCTGACGGTATACACTGCATACCCGAGCATGGGCGTATTGTACATAGAATACCGGGTTTTCATTGGACGTCGAGATGGCGAGGTCCATGTCGAAGTCCAAATGAGAGTCCATGCTACGCATGGTGAAGAAGTAACGAATGGCATCGATGCCTACTTCGTCCATCAGATCTTCCATCGTTACCGCCTTGCCTGTACGTTTGGACATCTTTACTTTCTCGCCGTTCTGGAACAGACTCACCATCTGCGCAATCAGCACGACCAGTTTCTCGGGATCATTGCCCAGTGCTTGCATGGCTGCTTTCATTCGTGGAATGTAGCCATGGTGGTCTGCTCCCCAGATGTTAATCATCGTGTCGTATCCACGCGCGTATTTGTCACGGTGATAAGCAATATCCGGCGTAAGGTACGTGTACGTACCGTCATTTTTGATCAAAACACGCTCTTTGTCGTCACCATACTGCATGGTTTTCAACCAAGTTGCGCCATCTTGCTCATAGATTTCATTACGATCACGCAATTCATCAAGTACACGCAGCACTTCTCCATTATCATAAAGCGAAGTTTCGCTGAACCAGATGTCGAAATTGACACGGAAACGATTCAAGTCACGTTTGATCTTGTCCAGTTCTTTCTCCAGGCCAAAGTCACGGAAATAAGCCGCGCGGTCACCAGGATGCATCGACAGTAATTCGTCACCCTTTTCAGCAACCAGCTGCTTGGCGAATCCTTTAATATCCTCACCATGGTATCCGTCTTCCGGCATCTCCGCATCCTGGCCCAGCTCCTGCAAATAACGAGCTTCAATGGAGCGAGCCAGATTAAACACCTGGTTACCAGCATCATTAATGTAGTATTCACGTGTTACATCATATCCGGCATAGTCGAGGATGTTGCAAAGCGCATCACCCACAGCCGCTCCCCGCGCATGGCCCAGGTGCAGACTGCCTGTCGGGTTGGCACTGACAAACTCCATCTCGACCTTGCGCCCTTCACCAACATTAATTCTCCCATAATTCTCACCCTGCTCATGCACAAGCCCCAGCACAGGATAGAGATAACTCTTGTCCAGCTTAAAGTTAATGAATCCCGGTCCGGCAATCTCTGCCTTTTCGATCCCAGCTTCAGACAGGTTGAGATTGGCAATAATCTCTTCTGCAATCTGTCGTGGATTACGCTTGGCAATCTTGGTCAGTTGCATGGCCGCATTGGTCGCCAAATCGCCATGTGTTTTCTCTCGTGGTACTTCAAGGGTGATGATCGGCAGATCCTCCTGCGCAACGATGCCAGCAGCCACAATGGCATTGCCGATGGCAGTACTTACCCGTTCGTTAATGGTATCTAATGGATTACGTGTCATGAAATTGGTTCCTCCTGTATATGCAAACTAATAGCGAAATGTCCCGATTCTTCGTCAAAGCGGTAAAAGTCGTAACTCCACGCAGCGCGTGCGCTCAATCCCTGAATGGAGAGTTCCAGCTCCTGTGTATGCGTGGACAAGGCAAACGACATATACGGCGAGCGATAAAAACCAGGGAGTTTGCGATGTAATTCAAATGTTTGCTCCGATTCCACCTCGCCGTGACGTATAATCTTGATGGATTGTCCGCCCAGCTTCAATGTTGTTCGAGTGATGCCGCCCTCGGGCCCAGCCTGTGGTTCTTCATAACGAACATAGAGCACAGACCCCTTCAATACAGCTTCACCCTGCATTTCCTGCAGTACATCTTCACCTTCATAACGGCTGTGCAGCCGGATCTGAACCGGTCGCATGTTCGACATGAATGTTAACCTCCATTATATTCGAGGCGACGCAAAATCAGGCACGGCCGGTGAGAACAGCCCTTCCTGTGTTGTGCCGCTATACGCGCTCATATTCTCGGATAGCTCGCTACCCTACACTCTACTGTATAACTATATCCAGTTCACCCGCTCAATTCAAATCCAAATTCAGAGTTTTTGCCAGGCAACGCCAAAAAAAGCAGAGCCACACCTGTAAAGTGCAGCTCCGCCTTCCTTCATTAATAAAGAAATACGTTCTAAATCAGGTCCATCGTGATTCATAAGGAAACGGACAAACCGACTCTGCCAGTTTGGCTCGCACCTGTACGAGACAGCCGCAATAGCGGCAGGTCGTACCGTATTGTAATCCTGGACAATCGGAACAGATGGATAAACGCCGTTCATACTCGGCATCCCGGACAGCCGGACGCGAGCGCGAGGCCATCTCCACCAGCCGCGCTATTTTGGCTTCACTGATTTTAACATCGTATTGATCCTCACATCCCTTGCAAGGTGCCTGTCGTTCGACACGTCCTCCAATTAAGGATGATTTCATGGTATTACCCCTCTACAGCGAGGGCCCCAACAGATGCGGGTGGAAGTACAAACCGCAGTGTATGATCCTCCAGCTTGAGATCTTCCCAGGTTACAGGCTTTACCTGCTCCGGCTGTTCAAACGTATTGTACGCCCCGAAATCAGCGTGATGCAAAAGTGTGCCCGATACGCTGGTGGCTTTCGCTGACTCAAGCTGAATGACAACTTCCAGTTCATCCGTAGCGCTCAGATTGCTCGCTGTCACATGAATAACGCCATCCTTGTTGCGGGAAGCAGACAGACTGAGTTGAGGGATCTTCTCATCCCCGAAAGCATATTCAGGGCTATCATAGTTCAGCTCCAATCGCTGCGCGTCCATATGGACCTGATACATATCAAAGACATGGTACGTTGGCGTCAGGAGCATCTTTTCTCCCTCTGTCAGCACAATGGACTGGAGCACATTCACGATCTGTGCCAGGTTAGCCATCTGTACTCTTTTATTGTATTTGTTGAAAATATCCAGGTTGACCGCTGCAAGCACGGCGTCCCTCATCGTATTTTGCTGGTACAGGAAACCAGGGTTTGTTCCCGGCTCAACATTATACCAGGTTCCCCACTCATCCACGATGATACCTACCCGGCCTTCAGGATCATATTGATCCATAATCTCGGAGTGCTTCACAATCAGCTCTTCCATAAAGAGTGTCTTCTTCAAGGTCGCAAACCACTCGGCTTCCCCAAACCCTGTCGCTTGTCCTTTATCTGCCCAATCTCCTGTTGGGATGGTGTAATAGTGAAGACTGATCCCGTCCATAAAACGACCAGCTTCACGCATCACCACTTCCGTCCAGCGATAGTCATCGCTGTTTGGACCACACGCAATTTTGTAAATTTGATTACCCGAGTAATTGCGCACATAAGTGGCGTAACGACGATATTCATCCGCATAGTATTCCGGTCGCATATTGCCGCCGCAACCCCAGTTCTCATTTCCCACACCAAAATATTTCAACTTCCACGGCTCTTCCTGACCGTTGCTTTTACGCCAGTTCGCCATTGGAGATTCACCGTCGAAGGTCATGTACTCTACCCACTCCTGCATTTCCTGCACTGTACCGCTACCCAGATTACCACTGATATATGGCTCCGTGCCAAGCAATTCGCACAATCTCAGGAACTCATGGGTACCAAAATGGTTGTTCTCCTCTACGCCGCCCCAGTGTGTATTGATCATTCGGGCACGTTCCGCTTTTGGACCCACACCGTCTTTCCAGTGGTATTCATCGGCAAAACAACCGCCAGGCCAGCGAAGCACCGGAATATGAAGCTTTTGCAGCGCAGTCAGCACATCGTTACGGATGCCTTCCGTATTCGGAATAGGTGAATCCTCTCCTACCCACAACCCTTCATAGATACAGCGTCCCAAGTGCTCGGAAAAGTGACCATATATATTACGGTTTATTAATCCTTGTTCCGAATCAGCCTTTAAAATAACCTCAACCATAATTTCAACCTCCCAAAAAGTAATTGTTATCGCTTACAATAACGTGTTTTTGAATAGGATTCAACCGTTTTTATTCCAACTCAAACAAGCCCCTTCCGGCTTCGTTAGTCCGGAAAAGGCTTGTTTGATTGCGCTGGGCTCATCAGGCCAAACAAGTTAAGATTTATACACTTTTAGATTGAAATCGCCTTAAAATTATTCCATGGCATGACGCCATTTACTCGTCTTCAGCGGGTAATAACATTTTTTGCTTCCATGTTGTTCCACCATCTGTCGTCTCATAAATCGCAGGTGAATTGTCGCTTGTTACGACGAGCCAACCTGTTTTGGCAGAAGGAAACGAAATGCGAGAGCTATATCCCGGCTCTTTGAGGTCGATATTTTTCCACGTGGAACCTGCATTATAAGAACGTCCAATCCCTACTTTGCCTGCTGCAGGTGATCCCCCTGAGAGATAAGCTGTCTGATTACCGATCAACGCCATATTCCCCGGGTGACCCCCTGGGTCTGCAGGGCCTTTTCCATTCCCTGTGCTGCCTGCACCTGGAGCTGGGCCACCACCTGCTGTAGATTGAGCGAAGACCTGTCTCCAATTCTCGCCTTCATTCCCACTCGCGTAGAGAGAATAGGACTGCTGGGACATGCCTGCATCGCCATACAGAAGGGCCCATACCTGGTTACCGCTTGCGTATACATCTCCACCGCTCCAGGTTGTTGAGGCCACCTTCAACGATTGCGTCCAGTTCTTGCCCCCATTACTTGTCTGCATGATTCGGTACCCCGAGCCAGGAACCGCTACAATCACATAACCTTGCTTCTCTGTTATGAACGCAGCTCCGCGTGTATTGGCTGGTGTGGAGATCGGGTTCCATGTTGCACCACCATCCTTCGTCATATAAGCATTATTATAGGTGTAACCGAAGCCCTCATTTTTATTGTGAAAGTCAATTCGTTTAAATTGTAAGCCTCTGGTATCCAGCCGTGTCCAGTGCGCTCCACCATCCGTTGAACGGATGAGATACGTCGTAGGTGAATCCTTCACCCGCGCCAACGCAAATCCATTCACATTATTCGGAAAATCAAGTTGTGCGAACTGCCATTGACCTGTATAGATGGACTGCCAAGTGCAACCTGAATTCGATGTACCCATGAGGAAGCCTTCACCACTAGCCCGTCCGGTTGTATTGTTTAGAAAATCGATATCCGTAAATTGCAGTCGTTGGTCTTCCACACCACTGCCCTTTTTCAACGTAGCCGTTAATCCATGATCTCCACTTCCACATGTCGGGGAGGATGCAGCGTCAGCGCCGGGTAGCATATGTACCGGTCCCAGTCCCCAAGCCAGTGTTACCGATAGGGCGAGTGCGCCAAACCGTTTCCACGTCATTCTGCTCTTTGTTGTCATCGTGACACCTCCTTCTATGTCTTTACCCTATTTTGCCGATGTTAACGTAACAATTTGTTTATCCCGCGTGACATTATTGCAATAAAAAAACCACTCACACCCACATTTTTATCTCATGGGCATGAGTGGTTCATGATTAATCTTACTACGAGCTGATTTAAATGGGATATGTCTGAAATGCAATAATCACAAAAGTGATACTTAAAACAAGGCACAGGGCAAAATACAACTTATTGTATTTAAGTGTTCTGACGCTAAAGGCGACATATAGCATGGCGAGATTAACCAGTATCAGCGTTAAATTGAGGAACACAGTCATTGTTAAAATAAGATTAAGGGTAAATATCATAAGTACCGCTACGAACCATTTGGGATACATACTCAGTTGAGCCCGGATTGCATGCATATCAAAACCACCTTCCTCTATTTCCATATTATATAAATATTAAGATAGAGTCACCCCACCTACGTGTATTCGCTTAACGCGTGGGTGTAATGATATATACAACAAATGGTAGAGATACGGGAACGTACGTGCTATAATTAATGTTATGGACTTTTGAAGAACGGTGGATGTTTTCTAGATCACGGCGCAGCTTCCCGAAAGGGGGTGACGTCGATGGTCAAACTTGTGGCGTTGCTTGATGTAATCCGATGGATTGCTGCGATCCTCAGTCTAGTGCTGAGTATCCGAAAGCTTTACCGTTGGTTGCGCAAAAAGTTTCGTAACAAGCGAAAACCCACCTCATAAGGTTGGCGCCTGACGGTGGGTTTCGCTTGAGATATTTATTTGTTTCATGCGCGCCGTGGCAATCCACAGCCTTTCAGGTCCTAAGAGTCTTTACCGTTCCAGCGGTGAAGGCTCTTTTTTAGTATATGGTCGAACCCAATCACCATATACTGCACGAATGTAATATATCAATAAATATATTACTGAATACTTATGTAGTCATTATAACACAGCTCTGAGCAGAAGTTAAATTAAGTTAACTTAATTTAACTTCGTTATTCCGCTTGGCAGAATAGTGTTGGCTTAATCATTCAGTCAGTTACTCAAACAGGAGTAGTTGAGGAACACACAGAGAAATGTTGACAATGAAAAACGCCCTCTCCTACGCAGGCTTCAACCTGGCACAGACAGAGGACGCTGTTATTTTGCTATTACTTCACAAATCCAAGCAGCATTTCACGGATCATCTTTGCAGCCACAATTTGTGTCTGTTCCGTAGGATCGTAAATAGGGGCCACCTCAACCAGGTCACAACCCACCACATTTACATCTGATCCTGCGATCATGTGAATGGCTTCAAGCAGTTCCTTGGACGTAATACCGCCCGCTTCTGCTGTTCCTGTACCCGGAGCCGCAGATGGATCAAGCACGTCGATATCGATTGTCACGTAAACCGGACGGTTACCCATTTTCGGAAGAGCTTCCTTCATCGGAGCTGCCACTTCAAACGGATAGAAGTTGATGTTCTCCCGTCCAAACTGGAACTCTTCCCGGGAACCGGAACGAATTCCGAACTGATAAATATTTTTGCCGCCCATCAATTCAGCTGCTTTACGCACTGGCGTTGAGTGGGACAATGGCTCGCCTTCATAGTTTTCACGAAGGTCCGCATGTGCATCAATATGAATCAGGATAAGATCCGGATATTTTTTGTACATTTGCTGAATGACAGGCCAAGTGACAAGGTGTTCCCCGCCGAGACCAATCGGGAATTTGTCGTCAGCCAGCAGGCCACCGATATATTCTCCGATGACTTCGAGACTGCGTCCTGCGTTACCGAAAGGCAAAAGCAGATCTCCAGCGTCAAAGTAAGTCATATCCACAATGCTTTTATCCAGGTAAGGGCTGTACTCTTCAAGTCCAACCGACGCCTGACGGATATGGGAAGGACCAAAACGGGACCCTGGACGGAAGCTGACGGTGTAATCCATCGGCATACCATAAATGACCGCTTTGGAGTTCTCATAATCCTCTGAACTGCAAATAAACACGTTACCTGAATAAGCTTGATCCAACTTCATCTAATTATTTCCTCCTTATTTCGTAAGGTCTTCCACGAATTTAGGAAGAACAAACGCCGCTTTGTGCAGACGTGGAGAGTAATATTTCGTATCCATCTCTGGAATCTGCGTCTCATCCACCTCAAGCGGATTATGTTTTTTGCTGCCCATTGTAAAAGTCCACAGACCGCTTGGGTACGTAGGGATATTACAGCCGTACACATGTACGATCGGGAAGATTTCTTTAACGTCTTTGTTTACTTTTTGGATCAGATCCGCTTTGAACCAAGGGTTGTCCGTTTGAGCAACAAAGATTCCGTCTTCTTTCAGCGCCTCATAGATACCTTGGTAGAAACCGCGCTCGAACAGTGGAGCAGCTGGGCCTACAGGTTCTGTAGAGTCAACGATGATTACATCGTATTCATTTTTATGTTCTATAATATGCATGTAGCCGTCATTCACAAGCACTTCAACATTAGGCTCGTCCAATTTACCGGCGATTTCAGGCAAATATTTTTTGGAGTATTCAATCACTTTTCCGTCGATTTCGACGAGGACCGCTTTTTCTACAGCAGCGTGCTTGATGACTTCACGGATAACTCCGCCGTCACCGCCACCCACGACCAGAACCTTTTTCGGATTCGGGTGTGTGTTCAGTGCAGGGTGAGCCGCCATTTCGTGATAAACGAATTCATCCTTCACCGTAGTCATGACCATACCGTCGAGTAGTAGCATGTTGCCGAATTCTTCGGTTTCTACCATAGCCAAATCTTGAAATTCAGTCTTTTCGCTTACATACGTCTGTTTAATTTTCGCGGTGATCCCGAATACAGGGGTCTGTTTCTCCGTAAACCACAATTCCATAATCTCTACCTTCTTTCCGTAAAGTTAATGATCAGCCATATCCGGACAAAGCGCCCTGCGCTGCCGATTCGCCCAAGCACGTCCAGCGTTCGGCGCATATAGCGTTATGGTTGCTGGCTGCGGGAAAGGTCCGCGTTTCACTACATTTTATAGATTAAATTGACCACAGCGAGCATAGCGACTGACGGATCAACAAATCATTGACAATGGGTACCGTTCATCTTTGCTTGCCTTTTGATATATTGTACCGAACCGTACCTTTTCATTACCCTTTTGCATTATACGCGATAGACGTTTATACTGCAAAACGGTTTTTCTGCAAAAAAGCTATATTTTAAACCGTTAAACGGGCAGATTGAATATCCGTGTCATTGAATTCCCATACTGGAAAGAAAAGAAAGGAGCCCGTCCCATGACCCAACCACGTCAAAAGACCCGCAAACGCGGGTTCCGTATACGAAAAATCATTAAAAGCCTCACTCTGCTCGCTATTCTCGGCCTGATCGCCATGGCAGCAGGGTTGGTCTATCTATACGCAACCAGCCTGCCGCTGGCCGACTCGGATCGCAATTCCAGACTTCTTGATAGCCAAGGCGAAGTGATCGCTACATTCTCTGCCGGGGGCAAAGACTCGGTACCTGTGCAACTGGGAGACATCTCCCCCGATTTGGTCCATGCCACACTGGCTGTAGAGGACCGCAAATTCTATGATCATGTCGGCTTCGACATCCGAGGAATGGGACGGGCTGTACTCGTTAATCTGGAACATATGCAGATGTCTCAGGGCGCAAGTACACTGACCCAACAGCTCGCACGCAACTTGTATTTGTCGCATGAAAAGACATGGACTCGCAAAGCCAAGGAAGCCATGTACACGGCACAATTGGAGATGAAATACAGCAAGGATGAAATTCTGCAAATGTACCTGAATGAAATTTATTACGGTCATGGCGCCTACGGGATTGAAGCAGCCTCGCGGATGTATTTTGGCAAATCAGCCAAACAGTTGACCCTTGCCGAAAGTGCCATGCTTGCCGGCATTCCAAAGGGTCCAACCTACTATTCTCCATATAACCATATGAAGAACGCCAAGGATCGGCAAAAGGTCGTATTAAATGCGATGGCTGAAACCGGCAAGATTACGCAAGCCGAAGCAGACAAAGCTTATGGGGAAATGCTCTCGTTCAAACCGGAAAGCGAACGTAAAACCGTGGAAAGTGCCCCCTACTTCAGAGACTATATCCGGAATCTGGCCATCAAGGAATTGGGTATCAGTGAAGCGATGCTGGATCATGGCGGATTGAATATATACACCACTCTGGATCTGCGTGTGCAAAAGGCGGCAGAAGACGCCGTAGCCAACGGCATGGACGCCAAAAGTGAGCTGGAAACCGCCCTCGTGTCCATCGACCCTCGTACTGGATATATCAAAGCGATGGTGGGCGGTAAAAATTACCGCACCAATCAGATTAACCATGTACTGGCGACTACACGCCAGCCAGGATCTGCTTTTAAACCGATCATGTATCTGGCTGCCCTGGAATCCAAACAACTTACCAGTGCATCCATGTTTAAAAGTGAGCCAACCCTGTTTCATTATGACAATGATCGCAAGACCTATAAACCCGGTAACTTCGGAGACAAATATCTGGGTGAGATTGACCTGAGGCAAGCCATCGCCGCTTCGGACAATATCTATGCAGTGAATACGATTATGCAGATTGGACCAGAACAAGTGGTAGATATGGCCCAGAGTCTGGGGATTACAAGCAACCTGAGTCCGGTTCCCTCTCTTGCACTCGGCACCTCACCAGTCAGTCCACTGGAAATGGCTTCAGCCTTTTCTGTCATTGCTGCTGGCGGGAAGCGTACGCCACCTGTGGCTATCCTGCAAGTGACGGATGCCGCTGGGCGTATCCTATATGAATCACCGCAGACCCAGGCCGAGACGGTTGTAGAACCCGCTGCAGCCTATGTATTAACCCGTTTAATGGAAAGTGTGTTCGAAAATGGTGGCACGGGTAACCGGGTCTCCGCCGCCATCAAACGGCCTGTTGCTGGCAAAACCGGAACAACGAATACGGACGCCTGGCTGGTCGGTTTCACCCCAGAGCTCTCCACGGCGGTCTGGGTCGGTTATGATCAGGGTAAAGCCATTTCCACTTCGGATGGACGTCGTGCAGCACCGATGTTTGCCCAATTCACGGAAAAGGCTCTTGCAAGTGTTCCACCAAAGATTTTCACCGTACCTGATAACGTCGTCAGTGTGTATATCGATCCCGAGTCCGGCAAACTGGCTGGTAATGGCTGCGCCGAGAAACGGCTGGAAGTTTTTATCGACGGGACGGAACCGACCGAGGTCTGTCGCAGCGCTTCGGACGATTCGGGTTCAGAGAATGATAAAGACAGTCTTGAGGTGCAAAACCAGCAAGGAATACAGGAAGAGAAGCATTCATGGTGGAAGGATTTCAAACGCTGGTGGGTGGAATAACCAAAATGACGCAAATACGTAATGACGTAAATGCGTCTGTCCTTCTGGTTTTAGTTTCAGCCATTCCCTTCATGGATCATGTATCCCCTCCTGTATTCACTTTACTGCCTTCCATCGCCACATAACAAAAGCCCCGAACCGATACACTCGGTTACGGGACTTTTGTTTTTTAATGATCAAGCCAGAAAAATTAGGCGAGTGCTTCCTTCAATTCGTCCGGGGAAGCGTTCCACCATTCTTCATTATGGGTAATCAGCAATTTCTTGAGTGCCGCGCGATCTTCAGGGCCAAGTTCATCCAACATGAAACGGCGCTTCATCGCATAATCCATTCGATTCACATGATCCGCCAGCAGTTTCCATCCACGTCTCGCTTCTGTATCGATCCACATCTCACATGCGGTTGCCCCGCCATACAGCTGTCCCTGCTCTGTACGATCCACAGCGACCCATACCAGCCATACCTGACGTCCGTTAGGTACATCTTCACGATTGGTTGAAAACTTGATGCTACGCTCCACCTTGCTCTTTGCGTGCATCGCACCGACATCAATCTTCGCTTCGCCGTTATCAATGATAACGGGGGACAGGTTGTTCAAATCAATGGAGCCTGCACCGAATCCTTTGTGTTTGCTCTTTGCACTAACGATATTCAAGGCAATCTGTTTTTTGCCGTTTTGCTCGTTTTGGTCCATTTTATAGCCTCCAAGGGTTGATACAAATATTTTAACTAATAATCGTCCCATTGCAAACATATACATGCTGTAGATGCTTGTCAACGGGAGGTATTTAACGATGATTCCACGACGCGCCAAGAGCTGGCTCACCGCAATTATAGCCCTATGTGTACTTACCGGAGGAATATGGCTCGCTCTGGGTTCCACACGTTCCAATCCATCCGAATTGCCTACGCTCGCACCGGAATCGGGCAAGCCCCCGGCTCCCGTCAATAACCAGACACCTCCAGAAAGCGTACAGACCCCAACCGCTGAGGTATTCAGCAATCGTGTAGTGGAATATCACATGGATGTGAAGCTGGTAGACGGGAATGTGCTACAAGGCACCCAGACATTAACCTGGACACATCCAGGAAAGAAAACCGTCAGTGAGCTTTATTTTCACATGTATCCCAATGCGTTCTCTTCTGCCGACACCACCTTTATGAAGGAATCCGGCGGGAAACTTCGCGGCGATACTATGCCTACGAACGGTTATGGCTCCATGAACATTACAGATATGAAAACAGAAGACGGGCTCTCTCTCTTGCACCGAATGCAGTATGTGCAACCGGATGACGGAAATATAAAGGATACTACGCTCATTAAGGTACGGCTGCCCAAACCTGTCAAAGGCGGCGAAAGTATCACGCTCCACACCCGATTTGAGGTCAAGCTACCGAAAATCTTTGCCCGTATGGGGACGGCGGACCATTTTGTGATGGCAGGTCAATGGTTCCCCAAGCTTAGTGTATATGAACCAGCAGGCACCCGAGGACGAACTGCCGAAGGCTGGAACCTGCATCAGTATCACGGCAATTCGGAGTTCTACTCTGATTTTGGCATCTATAGTGTTCGTATCCGGGTACCGGAAACATACAAAGTGGCTGCTACAGGATTTCCAACCCAGCAAGCTGTGGTGAAAAACGGGGAGAAAATCTATCAGTTCTATGCCGATGATGTACACGACTTTGCATGGTCAGCCTCTCCTGATTTTGTGTATGCAGAAGAGCCGTTCTCTGCTCCCAATGTGCCCGGTGTACGAATCAAGCTGTACCTCGACCCTGCTCACCAGGATTTGAAGAAACGGTACTTCTACGCAGCCAAAGCAGCGCTATCCAATTACAGCAAGTGGTTTGGCCCTTATCCGTACTCTACCCTTTCCATCGTGGTCCCGCCAAAATCGGGGAATGGTGCAGGCGGCATGGAATACCCCACGCTGGTTACCGCCTTCGGCGCAGATGATTCCGCTCCTGGTTACGATCTGGAACGCACGGTCGTGCACGAAATTGGACATCAGTATTTTTACGGCATGGTTGCCAGTAATGAATTTGAAGAGGCTTGGCTTGACGAAGGATTCACTTCTTATGCAGAAGACAAACTGATGGAACAGGAATACGGACTGATCCCTAATCTGCCTGTGCAATCAGGTCTTATCATTTCTCCGGCTTCACTAACACAGGAGGCTTGGAAGTTTGATTCCCAGAATCATTACGCAGCCAATGTGTACACACGGGGTAAGCTTGTATTGCTTGGGATTGAACAGCAGGTTGGTGCAAAAACAATGGAACGCATTCTCTCGACCTATGTGAAGAAGTATCGTTTCAAACACCCTACCTCTTCTGATTTCCAACACGTCGTGGAGCAAGTGACGCGCATATCCTGGACCGACTATTTTAATCAGTATGTGTACGGGGACGGCATGGCCGATTTTGCAGTGGAGAAGATTACCGTGAACCCTGTCTCGAAAGACGGCCAAACGTTGTATGAGTCTTCCGTTACGTTACAGAAAAAAGGCAGTGATTATACAAAAGTACCTGTTCGAATCGTGTTCGAGGATGGGAAGATCATAACCAAGGAATGGGATGGTAGCGACAAACGCATTACTTACAAACTAACCTATTCTTCTCCCGTGTCCTGGGCTATGACAGATCCGCTGTACACAATTGTACTGGAGAATCGGCATCTGAACAATTTTCTGAAAGCCGGACTGGATGAGCCAACCAAATCCCGCTGGAGCATGAGCGCAACCAAACTTATAGAGGCCATATTCGGAAGTCTGTCATGGTGAGGTGGATACAGTGAAAGCAAAAATACGTGAAGGCTGGTTTCTCGTCCGTCAGCATATGTTCATTGCAGCTCTCTTATTTATCTATCAATTAATATGGGGATACTTCCTCTATCAAATGGTACAGTCGGCTGTGGTGCCTTTGCTCCTGCGTTATCCGGAGCCTGATGCTGGAGAGTTAAGCACGATGTTATTCAAAATGGAGAGCCAGCTCAGCCTGTCAACGAGTCCGGAGGTTCATCGCTATCTTTGGATTCTGGGGGCCATGTTGCTGCTGAGAATGCTCATCAGCCCTCTCATTCAGGCAGGACTGCTCTATTCGCTCCAGCATTTTAATCATTCAGAAGAACGCGTTCCATTTATGCGCGGAATTAAACAACTTTGGAAACCGATGCTGTTGCTGTACACCATTCGCACAATATTACTGCTGCTGCCTGCCTACTGGCTCGTACCCAAACTGTACTCCATTTTTATGGACGGCTTTCATTCATTACATCTGCTCTTGCCGGGCATTCCCTACGTGGCTGGCTGGATTGTATACGGGTGGGTTATCCATTATGCCCTGCTCTATATGCAGTTTGGTATCTCAGCTCCTGACGAGGAAGGCGGAGTCCGTGGCACCTTACATGCTGTATGGATAGCACTACGTCATGTCATCGCTCTAAGCGGTATCGCTATTCTTCTGGGCGGACTCCATCTGCTGGTCTTTGGAGCCTTTACTTCTGCCTCATGGTTAGTAACCGGTTTAACTGGTCTTATACTACAACAGACGTATCCACTCGCCAGATGTCTGCTCAGTCTATGGAAAATATGTGCGCACTTCCGATTATGGCAGTCCAAGACGGTCAAAGGTTAGTATGAACGGTTAAAATGATTGACCTCTCTATGTAAAAGCTACGTTCGCCAAATGTTGCTACATAAGCAAACCTCGACCTTTCCCCGTCAAAGGTCGAGGTTTTTTTTGCTAAATTTATTGCTAAACGTTGCCAAACTGATATACCTCTGTTACAATAATCGCAGTGAGTTTTTAGTAACAACTTTGTAATCTTTACCTTCATATTTGTAACTACTTAAAATTTAATCGTCATTTCTTGATTTCACAGGTGCATAACTAGCATAGCCAAATTCCTAGCACCTGGGAAGCGGGGGAACCAGTTATGGGTGAATTGATCTTGCAACAGAGGGATCATAGGGGACCTTCAACCGAATCCTTAAGCTAACCTCGCAGGCATTGGAAGGGGTATATCTCTTGTTTAAAAAGAAATTAACCGCAGCTGTTCTCAGCATTACATTCGCATTATCGCTTGGAGCAGGCAGCGCATTCGCAGATTCAAAAATGGACCAAGTCATTGATTCAGCAATGGGAACAACATACAAAAGCGGAGGAACAACGCTTAACGGCTTTGATTGCTCCGGGTTCACAAGTTATGTATTCGACAAGCTGGGCATTGATCTGGCTCGCCAATCCAGTTCCCAATTCGACATGGGTGACTCGGTATCCCGTATGGAAATGAGACCAGGCGATCTGGTATTCTTCAATACAACGGGCAAAGGGGTTTCGCACGTAGGGATCTTCGTAGGAGATGGAAAGTTCGCACACTCCTCTTCTTCCAAAGGTGTAACAATCAGCGCTTTGAGCGAAAGCTACTGGGCCAATCGCTATGTTGGCGCTAAACGCATTATGAGCACGGACGCATATGAGACTTTGGCCATCGACTAGGGACAAGCTGAGCAACGTCATGCTGTAACCATAACACTACTGTAACGAAGCATATTAGAACCGTCTGGTACATTCTCCGCAGGAATGTATCCGGCGGTTTTTTTGTGCTTTGTTTCCTTCAAAAGTATTCGGGATAAACTATCCAACCTAACTTTACTATTTATAGGGCTATTTTGTATTGCTTCGTCCGTGCTCTTATAATGTTTTTACCCATCCCACTCTAATATAAACGAATTTACCAGAACTTTTGTTTCAATTTTTTTTAAAAAACGAGGACTTGCCAAATGAACGCCTCTTTTGTAGAGTGAAAACAAGCTTAGCTATGGAATGACATATCTATATGGACAAATTCAAAATCATTATCGCTTGTTCACAATGAGAGGAGCGTGCAGTTGTATGGATGAAGCCTCTGTGACGTTTCACGTTGTGCCCATGCAAGAAGAACATGCGGAGCAAATCTGTGATTGGCAGTATGACCCGCCTTATAATATTTATAGCTGGCTGCCCTGGGAGCAGATGAAAGCACTGGAAGTTGAATTTGGGGATGCCCAACTGCGGAAGGAACAGTATGCGGCGGTGCTGGGAGAGGATCAGCAGGTCTGCGGTTTCGCTCAGTACTTCCCACTTGAGGGTGTCACCCGCATCGGGCTTGGTATGCATCCCGGACGTTGTGGCCAGGGCCAGGGGACGGCTTTTGTATCGGCTATTGTACAGGAGGCGATTCGCCGAAATCCTCTGAACGAAATTGATTTGGAGGTGTTAACCTGGAATGATCGGGCTATTCGTGTCTATCAAAAGGCTGGATTTGTCACGCAGGATACATACGAGCGTCAGACACCAAGTGGTTTGAAACCTTTTTATTGCATGGTCTATGAAGGACCTCGGGGATAAATAAATCATAAAATGGCACTAAAAAGTCCCCTGTTATGTGATTAGTTCAAAAAATTACCACAAAATGCTATGATGTCACTACAGGTTCCGTTATAATGATATGGATAGTTTCAGGTTAGATGATCTTCATTCTGGAGGGGACATAAGGGATGCACAAATGGATCATGAGCGGGGTATTTTTTGCAGCGTGCGCTTTAGCTATTGTACTAATGTTTACGCTTCCAGGAAAAGAGGAAGTGGCAGAAGAAGCGAAACCAACCATGCCGGAAGTTACAATGGATGCAGGACAGGCTGAGACATTGGTCAAAGCAAACTGTATTACCTGCCACGGTGATCAGCTTCAAGGGGGCATGGGCCCTAGTCTGCAGAAGATTGGAAGCCAGGACGATGTGGAAAAGATTTATACCACCATTGTCAAAGGTAAAAGCGGCGGTATGCCTTCGTTCAAAGACAAGTTGAAGGATGAAGAAATCGCGAATGTTGCGATGTGGCTGGCTGAGAAGAAATAAGGCAAGAAGGTCAAGGCGAATCAATGAGGTCAGATTACAGGTGTGTTAAAGCGAGGGACTCCAACCGTCCCCCGCTCTACACGCATGCTCTAAGCCACCATGGCTCTGGACGCACCACGTAGTCGATTCTATTCCAGTGTTGCTGAGTTTATCCATTGTTCATACTGAGAAGAGGCTCTTATTCCCCCTGCCGGGAGAGGTAAGAGCCTCTTGGTCATATTCACGTGTAAACGCCATAGGGTGCTCCTCTGGTAAGAAACCTGTGCCATCGCTACCCCGGTTCGCATAAGCGATCCCGATACGGCCGTCTATAGCACGTCCTAAAGTGTCATACATTATGGCGTTTTGGCCTGCTGCTCAGCCAGGAAAACCTCCACTTCACGTGCGGACGGCATCCCGGACTGGGCGCCGAGCTTCGTCACGGACAACGCGGCCGCGCCCATGGCGAAGCCTACAGCCGCGTCGAGCGTCTCTCCGCGCGCGAGGGCTACCGCCAGCGCGCCGTTGAAGCAATCGCCTGCGCCGGTCGTATCGACGGCGCTTACGGCGTAGCCGGGCGCACGGCACGCGCCGGCGCGCCCTGCCTGTACGCGGCCGCCAGGTGCCGCCGCGTACACAGCCCCCTCGGGGCCGAGCGTCGTGACGACAGCGGCCCCGAGGGATGCGGCGAGCTCTGCGACCGCCGCATCCACGTCTTCCGGCCGGAGTTCATCCCGGCCGGTGAGCACGGCGAGCTCGCTGCGGTTTGGCGTGACAACGTCGACGCACCGCAGCAGCTCCTGGGGCAACCCCGGCACCGCAGGCGCCGGGTTGAGCACCACCAGTGCGCTGCCTTCAGCCGCCAGTTGGGCGGCGCGGGTGACCGCAGGCAGCGGGATCTCCAGCTGCAGCAGCACCGATGCGGCTGCAGTCAGGCTTTTTACCGTATCCGCTTCCTCCAGCATGGCAGGTTCAAGTCGCCCATTCGCTCCGGGAATGACGATAATCCGATTATCTCCTTTGGAGAGCCAGATGGAGGCCGTACCAGTGACGGTATCATCCAGTATACGAACCTGCGAGGCATCTGCTCCGCTCTCCACCAGACTGTGTAACAGACGTTCACCAAAAGCATCCGAACCTACCGCTCCCACCATCGTTGTCTGTCCGCCCAGTCGTGCTGCAGCAACAGCTTGATTGGCGCCTTTCCCACCAGCCAGATAGTGCAGTTCCTCCCCGCTTACCGTCTCCCCCTCTTCGGGAATGATATCGGTTTTCACCACAAGATCCATATTCAGGCTGCCTACGACAGCAATAAGAGGTTTGTTCTGATTATCGTCTGACATGGTTGCTTCACTCATTTCCGGTAGTACGTTAATAACCGATCCCGGTTATTCCGACCTCATTTTCTCAAATGCCTCGTTATATTGCTCTGCTTCTTTAATGTCTACAGATGTTATACCGCCTTCATCCCATGATGTGAGACGCAGCGTGACTGTTGTATAGTCAATCGTAATAAAAGGGTGATGATTGAATGCTTCCGAAATCGCTGCGACCTCGTCCACAAAAGCAATCCCCTTCATGAAGTTGGAGAATACGAACTTGCGGACAATCCACCGTCCCTCTTCCAGTTCCCAGCCTTCCAGCCTCCCCAGATGAGCTTCGACTTCCTCTTGCGAAAAAACCATACGTTATCTTCCTCCCCATATGATGGCTCATCACAGACACCTGCCGTGCTGCCACCGAAACCTTTGGCGCTATCACAGCAACCCAACGCATAGGTCAACCGCCCTGCGGCTCGCCCGTTTCATGACTATCATCTTACCACGGACAAGCCCCAAAATCCAATATAACGAATGGCATTGGGCCCAATAGCCGCAAGGCTTTAGGGGATTCAAGCGCCTGATTTTTCGAGTCAAATAACGAAGACGCATCTACTAAATCAGCGGCACAAATGTCAGCTCTTCTTCCCCAATCAAAATATTAATCCGGTGTTGATTCTTGTCGTGAATAACCACGCCACTTCCTACCGGTATAAGAGACTCGGTTCCCAGCGCATAGAACAGATCTTCCGCTAACGCTTCATCTACTTCAAGTTGCTCCCTCTCCCCCAGACGCGACCATTCCTCCGCATCCATTTCAAAGAAAACGTAGCGGTCCGGTATTCTCCCTATGGCCTCTGTCAAATCTGTCAATATTCCTTCATAATCCCGTCCATGCTTTACGCCCATTGGCTTTTCACTCCTGTTCGGCCCCTTCGGAGCGGATTTGATCTTATTATACCTGAAAATAACCCTTAAAAAAAAAGACCTTCTGGTCGATAAATACTATACATGACCGTTTTAACTGTTTCAGCATCTAAAGGGGATGCCTAACGTTTAGCGGATTGCGGCGTAACGTTCGTCCGGAAGCCCGAATAGAGCCGCTTGAAAGGATTCAATTTTATCTCATGGATGAGGTGTATGATGGAAATTTCAACGATTATCGGACTAGTTTTGGGGCTGGTTTCACTTGTACTGGGTATGTTCCTAAAAGGCGCACCCCTGATCAACCTGGTTAACAACCCGGCAGCCTACGTTATTATCTTTGTTGGTACGGCAGGAACCATTTTCATGGCATTTCCTATGTCTGAAGTTAAGAAAATCCCTAAGCTCTTTGGGATTCTTTTCAAAAAGCAGCAACTGATTGACCGTGTTTCACTGATCGGCACATTTATGGATTGGGCTTCCACTACCCGACGTGAAGGTTTGCTGGCACTGGAGTCAAAAGTAGAAGAGATTGATGATCAATTCCTACGTGGCGGAATGCGTATGATCATTGACGGCAACGACCAGGAATTTGTAAGTGATGTATTAATGGAAGATATTCATGCCACAGAAGAACGCCATCGCGGCGGCGCCTTGATCTTCGCCCAAGCGGGGATGTACGCACCAACGCTCGGGGTACTCGGAGCCGTTGTAGGTCTGATTGCGGCACTTGCCGACCTTAGTGACATGGAGAAACTATCCCACGCCATTGCGGCGGCATTTATCGCTACACTCCTTGGTATCTTTAGTGGTTACGTGTTGTGGCATCCCATGTCCAACAAACTGAAGCGGATGTCCAAGAAAGAAATGGAGATCAAGCTGATGATGGTTGAAGGATTGTTATCGATACAATCCGGAGTATCCACTATTGCCATCAACCAAAAACTATCTGTATTCCTGACACCTTCCGAACGTAGACAGCTGGAAGAGAAGGAGGGATCATCAGGTGAAAAAGGCTAAAAAACACGAACCTCATGAAGAACATATAGACGAGAGCTGGTTGCTTCCTTATTCCGACTTGATGACATTGCTGCTTGCTCTGTTTATCACATTATTCTCTATGAGCTCCATAGATGCAGCAAAATTCGAAGAGATGTCCCAGGCGCTCAGCAGTGCATTGAATGGTGGTTCGGGTGTCCTGGATCACTCTTCCATGAACCCTACGCAATCGAGTACAGATCTAGGCAAAAGTAAAAAGGAACCTCAGGAAATCACCAAGAATACACCAGCTCAGATTACCGATGCCCAGATGGCCAAGAAAGAACAGGAAGATCTGGAGAAGCTCAAGAAGCGCTTAGACCAATATATCAATAAAAATGGATTATCGGATCAGCTTAATACCAAGCTGAATCAATCAGAGCTCAAGATCACCATCAGTGATAATGCCCTGTTCTCCTCAGGACGGGCTGATGTTAAGCCGGAGTCACGCTCACTGGCTAAAGCCATCTCCAGCATGTTGCAGGAATTCCCGGAATACGAAGTGGTTGTATCTGGTCATACGGATAATGTTCCCATTTCGAACAGCCAATATAAGGACAACTGGGATTTAAGTGCCGATCGGGCACTGAATTTCCTCAAAATTCTTCTGTTGAATGATTCACTGGACCCTGCAAAATTTACACCTAGCGGTTATGGAGAGTATCATCCAGTCGCTAGCAACCAAACGAATGCCGGAAGAGCTCAGAACCGCCGGGTTGAAGTTTCAATTATCCGGAAGTATCAAAGTAATAACCCGTCTGTAAAATCAGTCGGACAAGGTAATTAAAGACTAAATGCAGCAAGCAAATGTACATGCCACTCTCTTTCATCGAAGAAGAGTGGCTTTTTTCTGTCTGCTGATATTAAAAGCGCTGCTTCCCCTTAGAGGAGAGCAGCGCTTTGATAGCCATCTTTTATTCTAGCGTATAATCCAACAGACCGCCCAATTCCGATTTTTCTGCAGGCGTTAGTTCTCTCCAATGACCTGTAGCCTGTTCGCCAAGATGAATGTTCATAATTCGAATCCGCTTCAACTTTCGAACCTCGTAGCCAAACGCACTGCACATCCGGCGAATTTGACGGTTTTTCCCTTCGGTTAAGATTATCCGGAACACTCGCTCGGATATCCGAGTCACCGTACAAGGCAGCGTCATTTCGCCAAGGATCTTGACTCCTGTACTCATGCCTTTCAGGAAACTCGGCGTTACGGCACGGTCTACGGTAACAATATATTCTTTCTCATGGCGCCCTTCCGCCCTTAGAATTCGATTGACGATATCACCATCGTTGGTCATCAGAATCAAACCTTCTGAATCCTTATCCAGACGACCAATCGGAAAGATTCGTTCCTTGTGCCCTACAAAATCAACAATGTTCCCTTGAATATGCCGCTCGGTTGTACTGGTTATACCAACCGGTTTATTGAGTGCAATGTATACATGTTTTCTTTTTTCTTTAATAGGCTGGCCATTAATTCGAACATCATCGCCATCTTCCGCCTGACTGCCCAGCTCGGCCTGCACTCCATTAATCGTTACTTTCCCGCTTTCCACCAATCTGTCGGCTTCACGACGGGAACAATAACCGGTTTCACTGATAAATTTATTAATACGCAAAAGGAAATCTCACCTCATCTAGTTCTCTTCGTCTGTAAGTTCGTTTTCCGCCTTATTTTCTTCCTCTGTACTCTCCGGTTGCTGCTTGGAAGCAGGCAGGTCGATAATGACGGTCGTTCCCTTGTTCATGACGCTTTTAATATCCATCATGCCCTTATGTGATTGAATAATGCGCTGGCTGACCATCAGGCCAAGTCCAGTTCCCGATTCCTTGCTCGTAAAGAACGGTTCTCCCAGCTTGGGCATCATCTCTTCAGGAATCCCGGTTCCTTCATCCTTGATTTCAATCCGCACCCGACTCGCCTTTTCATCATGATGGAGTTTAATGCGAATATTGCCTCCGTCTGGCATGGCCTCCATCCCATTCTTCAGCAAATTGATGAAGACCTGCTTCAACTGATTCTCTTCACAGTGTACCATAGCCGAATCGGATGAAGCACTCAGTACAAATTCCACACCATGCAGATGTGCCTGGCTGTCCAGCAGTGATATGACATCACCTAGAATGAAGCGAATATCCCGCTCCTGAAAATGAACCGCCTGCGGTTTGGCCAGGATCAAAAATTCACCCACAATAAGATTAATTCGATCCAATTCAGACAACATCAAATCCAAATGGCGATGATTAAGCTTGTTCGTTTCCTGTTGAAGCTGAAGGAACCCTCGCAGGGTTGTGAGTGGATTACGTATTTCATGCGCAACCCCAGCTGCCAGCTGGCCTACCGTCGTGAGCTTCTCTGAACGTCTGAGCAGCTCCTCCATTCGGTTACGACTTGTAATGTCTCTGGACACACTAATCAGCGCAGTAATCTCGCCTGCTTCATCTCTGACCGGTGCTGTACTCACGCTGACTTCGACGCGGCTGCCGTCCTTCTTCATCCATGTTGTCTCATTGGATGTAATCGACATCCCCTCAATCAGCTGAGCATGCTGCACTTTCATTTCCTCTTCAGAGCCAGGAGGAATAATCTTCAATTGGCGGCCTTCAACTTCACGGCTGCGCCAGCCATATAACTGCTCAAAGGCCCGGTTGACCCGCAGCACGTTCCCATCCAGATCGGTAATATGAATGGCATCCGCCGTTTGGTTAATGATCGATTCCAGATGCTCTTTTACGGCCCGATTTTCTTCATACATCTGTTTCAAGCGATTCGTATAATGACCCAAATTGCGAATCATGGCATTAATGCGATTCGCTAATTGACCCAGTTCATCTTTCCTTCTCACTTTCAGACGGAAATCAAAATGTCCGTCAGCCACGTCGTTCACTTTGCCCAGAATTAATTGAATGGGGCGAGTAATATATCCTGCAAGCAAATAGCTGCCAAAGATCACGATCTCAAGCAACACAAGGGATATGGAGGCATGGCTGACCAATTGTTCCGACACCATCGAGGATATTTGCTTATAATCCATGACAATACTAATGACATAGGACGATTCATTCGGGGTGAATATCGGAATGAAACTTTTAAGAACTTTCTGATCATGAGTTTCACTGACAAAAGATACATTCTGTCCTGTACGAATCGCCCGTACGACTGCCTTATGGTCCTCTTCTGCCGCACCATATTGGTACGTACCGAAACGAATAGGTCTGTTGTTCAACTTGCTATGGTTTGTATCCCTTCCGTCATTATTCATTGTTGGACTACCAAAGGTCAGTGGATTAATGCCTGTGATCTCCAGAATGGAAGAATTAACTTCACGAATCTTGTTCAGAATCTCGTCTGGACCAGAGATCTTCACATAGTCATCAACAGCAGCATTATTATAGAAGGGATTAATTATGTAATTCCTCTTCCCATCATGATAGTACCCCCAGATATCAATATCTGACGGACTTGATGTCGAATATTCAAATCCATCCGACCAAAAATGGTCAAATGTCTGCCCCTGTGATATAGTAACCTGATGTTTTTCAAACAGCTGTTTAAATGCCTGATACCAATACGTCATAGACTTTGTAGACAATCCGATCTCCCTTGGATCGGAAGAACGTGTGACAACGATATCATCGTCTGTCTGCTCCATCAAAGAAATATGGGAGACCCCAACCTTTTCGCTCATGCGAACCAGATCTTCATTTGTGATATTATTAATATCCGGGTCCAGTTCTGCTGCCGCCATGATTGATGCCAGCCACAGGTTGTTCCCAATCTGCCGTTTTACATATTCCGAACTGGATTGGCTTTGTTCGACAGCAATTGCAATTTGCTTGGCCGTAAGCACCATTTTGTTCTCGCTGTCCTGCCTTAAATTTTCTTCTGTAGTATAATAACTCAGAGCTATATTCAGAACCAAAATGACGAGCACTGAGCACGACATAATCATGGATAATTTCGTTTTAATAGACAACTTTTTCGTTCACCTCTCGGCTTGTACCCTTTGGCGATATATGGCAAAACCTATATCCATCATAACTGTTGTATCTCTATTTGAAAAGGATAATTGACCCTTGTCCAAAAGTTACCGCTTGGCTGAAAAGCGAGAAATTAATTGTATTTTGTCTTTTTGATGCCTAGAATGGGAATAACCGCTAAAAACTATACACAAATCCACAGGCATGTGGATAGTATGTTCATAACTCTGTGAGCAACTCGGCACTTATCCACAGACTTATACACAGTATGTTAACAAACGAATGTTTGTTCGCCGTACAAAAGTGCTTTTTGGAAGGAGTTTTAATGGTAATGAAAGACGACGCTCTCCACCCTGATCTTTCGCATCTCCCGGTACAGTCTCAACACGAATACTGGATGCGAGAAGCGATCGCCGAGGCACACAAAGCCGAAGCTCTTGGGGAAGTACCCATTGGGGCAGTAATTGTTCAACATAATCGCATTATTGGTCGTGGATATAATCTGCGTGAGACGACACTCGATTCCACAGCTCATGCTGAAATGGTTGCCATTCGGCAGGCCAGTGAAGCGATCGGGGCATGGCGATTGTTGGATTGCAGTTTGTACGTCACTTTGGAGCCCTGCCCCATGTGTGCAGGTGCCATTGTGCAATCTAGAGTGCCTATTGTTATATATGGTACAGCTGATCCCAAGGCTGGCTGTGCAGGAACATTAATGAATCTGCTGCAGGAACCTCGTTTTAATCACCGAACCGAAGTCGTTGCTGATATTCTGCAACTGGAGTGCTCCAGTATGCTGACTCAATTCTTCCGGCGTTTACGAAAAAAATAAACCTTAACACCCATTAAGAAAGGGATGCATTCATGCCGCTCACACTATATGATACACCCAAAGGAATAAGTCTTAGGTTACTTACTTCACAAGATACGGAAGCGTATCTTGCTCTTATTCAAACCACTCGCCTTCCCTATCAGTCCGTAGAACCTATTCGGGATGATGAGTTCTACACGCTTCATGCGCAAACCAGACGTATTCAGGATAGAATGCAGGCAGCCGAGGATGGAACCGGTTATCAATTCGGGATTTTCACTATCGATGATGGTCTTCTGATTGGCCAGGTTAGCCTGAATAATGTCGTTCATGGCGTGGCCAATTATACAGACATGGGGTACTTTATACATCCAGACTATCAGGGCGGTGGACGGATGACTGCAGCCGTCAAGCTTGCTGTATCCTACGCTTTCCGTGCTTTAAAGTTAAATCGTGTTCAGGCAGCCATCCTGTTATCCAATACGGGTTCGAAACGCGTTCTGGAGAAAAACGGGTTCCAAGCGGAGGGTATCGCTCGTAAATACCTCAAGATTAATGGAGAGTATCAGGATCATCAGATATACGCTGTGCTGGCCAAGGACTTGGGAGAATCTTTGCAGTAAATGAACAGTAATTGAACAGACTGTGGAACAACATACAAAGAGCCGCTCAACCCTAAGGTCGAGCGGCTCTTTGATTTAACTAATGAATCGGAGAACTTAGTATCCGTAAGATGCGTTCATCAGTTCTTCAAACTTATCCATTGTAATTACGTTTTCACCAGTAGGGATATTGATTTTGAAAGCTGGCTTCTCGTTAATTTTGGTGTATGTGTTCGAACCCGTGAATGCAAGTTTAATTTCATCTTTGGTATCCGGTTGTTTGATCAACATATCAGCAACCATTTTTTGATATACCGGGAAGTCCTTTTTATCCAATGCGAAATCAATGTGGAACTGATTAATGGTCAGGGTGTCTTTCAGTTTGTCGAGATCCTTAGCCATTTCAGCTTGATCCGCTTCAGAGATCTTCAGATCCTCTTTGGCTTGATTGATATCTTCCTGACTCATTTGCAACATGTCACGATATTCTTCTTTAGAGATAATATCCAGCACTTTTGGCAATGCTTTGGTTACCAGAACAGTAACTGCTTCTTTCACATTGTCATTGTTGACCGAAAATTGTACCACCTGTTTGGCATCCACACCTTCAGGAAGCTGTGCATCCTTCACATCCAGGTTTTTAAAGAATTTATCCTGATCATACTCGCCCAGAACAGCATCCATGACTTCATTGCTCAGCTTTTGTGTCTTCGCTGCATCCATAGCATCCGGGTTCCATTCAGTTCCTTCTTGTTCAGCCAGTTCTTTCAGATCCAGCTCCAGGAACTTACCAACAACCGTTTCTGGGATTGGGAAGAATGGAATACTCGGTACCTTAACATATAATTTCTCAGCGGTCATAACCATTGGAATATTAAATGTCATCCCCATATCACCCTTGAGTTCAATGCCTACCGTCATTTCGGTTTGCATTGGCTCGTTTTGGTATACACCAGTTACATTCAACTGGGCATCCTTCAGCATGTTCATAAACTGAGACATCGTTGGATCCTGTTGCGATTCGTCTGCAGGTTTATAGCTCAATTCATTAATTGTGAAATTGGAACTCATCTCATACGAAGTCAGTTTGGAAGCATTGGCTGCCGCCGTCTTCAATGCCTCTTTTGGTTCTTGCTTGCTGCTACATGCTGTCAGTGCCAAAGATACGGTTAACAGCAACGTAAGAAGAAGCGCCCCCATACGTTTAGTCATTTGTTTCTCTCCTCTCGTGATAACCCCAAAAAAATAGTTCAACATCAATGATATACCATTTATTCTGAAACGGAAACACGATTTGGGAAATTTGTGATCTTTGCTCTCTAAATTGGCTACAAAGACCTATGTAAGCATGAAAAATCAATGGAGTCCACCTTTAAATAATGTATGAACGCGCAAAAACCCCGGTTTGTTAACCGGAGTTGTTGGTTATGGTTATGGTTATGCATGTTATATGTGCAAAGGGATTGTATCTTTTTCAGGTTACCCTTGAGGATTGTTATGATCCACATGGTTCTGGTTTTTCACCTTTTTGGAGCCTGACAATGGTTCCTGCATGGAAGAATGCTTCTCAGGCTTTCGATGCTGTTCAGCGGCCTGAGCTTCAGGCACAGGTGTTGATTTGGGTTTGCTCATGTCGTTCCCCCCTCTTCATTGGATTTAGGAATGGGATGGATCCATATCTTCCGTTTTATCGTGATTCAGGGAATCCTGATGTCGACGATCATTCGCATCCTGCTGAATCTGCTGCGCATGATGACTATTCACAGCTGTCTGACCCAGATCAGCGACTACATTTTGCAGGTTTTTGTCTGTTCCGTCTTTTGCTTTGCTCACTTATAACCACTCCTTTGACATTAACCTATTGTCTTGTTTTGGATTGTAACGACTGGGCGCATTCATGAATGTGCCTTGTATAATCCTGAGCCAATTCCTGAATCGGTTCTGTACGCTCATCTGTCGTTTGTCCATCCCGTTCCACATCAATCAGTTGCACACTGACTTCACGAGAGTCCACATAAGCACACTTGAAATCAAAAGAATACATTTGGTGTCCGGCTGTTGCAATGTGAATTCGAATAGCCTGCTGATCAGCCTCGTCTGCCATTACCTGAGCCCGATCTCCGACATTTAACACTTCAGGCAATCTCTCTTGCCAAGCACCTACAAGCTCCGTCTGATCTATGTTTAATTCGCGGTTCATCTTACCACCTCCACTCCTATAAAGTGCGGCGATTCAGTTATTTTTATGCATCATGTAGCCAACGTTGTATTCGAATATGTCTCAACTGTAAAAATGCAAAAAAGGACCCGAGCTTATCGCTCGAATCCTTATCATTATTGTAGTATGGCGGAGAGGGTGGGATTCGAACCCACGTGGGCTTGCACCCTAACGGTTTTCAAGACCGCCCCGTTATGACCGCTTCGGTACCTCTCCAGGATATTAACTTTTATAAACTTGCCACGAAAATGATCATACCATAATTATATACCAAAAAGCAACCCTTTATATCATTTTAAAATTCTTTCATCTAAAAAAAATGCTGCTTATTGTGGTAACTGAAAAAAACGTCTCCTTGTCCAAACGGAACGTTCTGCTCTTCCATTTGTCAGGAGACGTTTTTTTTCATTCATTTCTCTTAGGAGCGACGCGTAATCACACTTACTCCGCCCATGTAAGAACGCAGTGCTTCAGGAATCACTACGGTTCCATCTTCTTGTTGGTAGTTCTCCAGTATAGCTGCAACAGTTCGTCCTACTGCCAGTCCTGAACCATTCAACGTATGAACAAATTCTGGTTTGGATTTGGGTTCTCTGCGGAAACGGATATTAGCCCGGCGTGCTTGGAAATCCTCACAGTTGGAGCAAGACGAAATTTCACGATACGTATTGCTTTCAGGCAACCAGACCTCAATATCATACGTTTTTGCAGACGTGAAGCCCATATCTGCTGTACACAACGTCAAAACACGGTAAGGTAGACCCAGTAGCTGAAGAACACGTTCCGCATTTTGTGTCATGTTCTCCAATTCCTCATACGAAGTTTCAGGAGAAGACAGTTTCAACAATTCCACCTTATTGAACTGGTGTTGACGGATCAAACCACGTGTATCCCGTCCAGCAGAACCAGCTTCGGATCTGAAACAAGAGCTGTACGCCACAAAATGTTTAGGCAGTTGATCGGCATTGAGAATCTCTTCGCGATGATAGTTCGTTACCGGAACTTCAGCCGTGGGAATCAGATAATACTCTGTATCTTTCAGCTTAAACAGATCCTCCTCGAATTTAGGCAATTGACCTGTACCAAACAAGCTGTCACGGTTAACGATATACGGAGGCAGAATCTCTTCATACCCATGCTGATCGCTGTGCAGATCCATCATAAAGTTGATCAAGGCACGTTCCAGACGTGCGCCCAATCCTTTATAGAACGTAAAACGGGAACCTGTTACTTTGGCAGCCGCTTCAAAATCAAGAATATCGAGATCTTGTGCGATTTCCCAGTGTGCTTTTGGTGT
The DNA here is from genome assembly GCF_014844075.1 of Paenibacillus sp. JNUCC-31. Taxonomy (NCBI): domain Bacteria; kingdom Bacillati; phylum Bacillota; class Bacilli; order Caryophanales; family Paenibacillaceae; genus Paenibacillus; species Paenibacillus sp. JNUCC31. Next base: position 3,503,508 of record NZ_CP062165.1, on the reverse strand, counting down.
AAATGAAAATGACTTGGGCTCCTCCCAACGACGAATCTCCACATTATCTTCTTCGGAAGCACCAACAGGTACACTCTCATTAGGGATGTTCGGAATTGCCATGGTCAGATCATTAATCTTCACTTCCAGCTCGCGAACTTCTTCGTCCATTGCTTTGATCCGATCCGAAACTTCACGCATCTCAACGATCAGCTCGTCCGCATTTTCTCCACTCTTTTTAAGTTTCGCGACTTCCCCGGACACAGTATTCCGGCGATTTTTCAGATTTTCACTCTCTTGAAGCAATTCCCGACGTTTGGCATCCATTTCCGAGAATCCAGTGATTAAATCCAGCGATTTGCCACGTTTCGTCAACGCTTCTTCAACACGTGCGTACTCATTCCGCAATATTTTCACATCAAGCACTACATACCCCTCCTAAATAACACCACAAAGTGAAACGTTCTTATTAAAACAACCCAATACCTTTGCAGGTTCGTATTCCTTCATCATTCCTCAATGGTAAAAAAATAACCTATGAAGCTCCGGTGGTACCCTACGCTGCGATTCCCGCTTTGGAAGCAGATACGGGCAACATCAGGTATCCGACCGGATAGCCCAACCCAGTAAGCCTGTGAGCCTCTGGAGGACTGATCCGGTTCACCGGCAGATCATAGGTTGTATATCAATCACGATTGGTTCTATACAGACTGTTTATACGACCTGGCCATGTCTACAAAGTAAGCATGCAGTCGATAATCATCTGTCAATTCAGGATGATAGGAGCAAGCCAGCAAATGCCCCTGGCGAGCAGTAACGATCTCATCCTTGTAAGTGGAAAGAACCTCTACATCGTCCCCTACACTTTCGATTAGGGGTGCTCGAATGAATACAGCCCTAACCATTTCCTCGATACCTTTTACCGGGAGATCCGTTTCAAAGCTTTCTCTTTGCCGTCCAAATGCATTTCTGGATACGGTCATATCCATCAGCTCCAGATGAGCATCCTCTTGTCCTGCGATATGCTTAGCCATAACGATCAAACCAGCACAGGTACCGAATACCGGTTTACCCTCAGCAGCGAATGCACGAATAGCATCCATGAAGCCATATTTACGCATCAGTTTGCCAATCGTGGTACTCTCGCCGCCTGGAAGGATCAGACCATCCAGTTCCTCTAGCTGCTGGACCTGTTTGATCGCCAATCCTTCTGCTCCAGCCCGTTCGATACTGCGAATATGCTCAGTTACAGCCCCTTGAAGAGCTAAAACGCCGATCTTCATTTGCAAGTCTCCTTCTCTTACCAGCCGCGATCCTGCATGCGCTCGGAAGGTGAAAGTTTGGAAATCTCAATGCCTTTCATCGGTGCTCCAAGGTTTTTGGACACTTCAGCAATTAATTTGTAATCCGTATAATGTGTAGTCGCTTCTACAATGGCACGTGCAAATTTCTCAGGGCTGTCCGATTTGAAAATCCCTGAACCTACAAATACGCCATCAGCGCCCAGGTGCATCATAAGTGCAGCATCAGCAGGAGTAGCCACGCCACCAGCGGCGAAATTTACTACAGGCAGCTTGCCGTTCTCATGTACATCAAGCAGAAGCTCATAAGCTACGCCAAGGTTTTTCGCTTCAGCATACAATTCGTCTTTGGACATATTGGCAACTTTACGAATTTGGCTGTTAATAAAACGCATATGACGAACCGCTTCAACAATGTTTCCTGTTCCCGGCTCACCTTTCGTACGAATCATGGAAGCTCCTTCGCCAATCCGGCGCAATGCTTCACCCAAATCTTTGGCACCACATACAAACGGTACAGTGAACTCATGCTTGTCAATATGGAACACTTCATCGGCAGGAGTCAGCACTTCACTCTCATCCAGGTAATCCACGCCCAGGGATTCCAATACCTTGGCTTCAACATAATGTCCGATCCGTGCTTTGGCCATAACGGGAATGGTTACAACTTTCATCACTTCTTCGACAATGGTTGGATCAGCCATACGGGCTACTCCACCTGCTGCACGAATATCAGAAGGAACACGCTCCAGAGCCATAACTGCTGTTGCACCTGCTGCTTCAGCAATTTTAGCTTGCTCGGCATTCATAACGTCCATAATGACGCCGCCTTTTTGCATTTCAGCCATACCTCTTTTAACGCGCGATGTTCCCGTTTCCATCTTCCTATCCCCCCGTAATGTATGTGTCGTTCTCATCTCTGAAAAGGTGAATAACCTGCCTTGCCAGGCCGGAGAACAATAAACTATTTAACTGAATCATACGTAGAATTCTAACTTGATATTTTACCGGAAAAATTGTAAATATACAATCCACTCGGTCGGAATTACTTGTATTTTGTCAGTGATCTAACCCAACTATATTAAGAGTATCATAATACTCTGACCACTTTTGGTCTCTTGCCTATTAAAACAGGTTTTTGATACCGTCAAACAGATCAACGAAAAAGTCTTTGACTGCACGGAAGAAAAGACGGAACCAACCACCTTTTTCTGCTTCTTCTGCGGTGATAAGGTTAACGGTTTTCTCCTGAGGTTCAATTCCCTCGGCTTTATACGTATAAGTAACCGTACCCACTTTGGTCCCAGCCTTGATTGGAGCAACCAGCTTATCCACTGCAGTTACATTGGCTCTAAAAGTCACGTTCAGGTTTTGAGTACCCTTGGGTACAACAAAACTCACTGCATTGTCAGTGACCACAGGCACTGTGGTTTCCTTCCCTTTTTTCAAAGGTACATTTTCCCAGCCTGTGACTTTGGTCTTGGCGGCAACCGCCTGTTTCACTTCAAAATTATTGAACCCAAAGTCCAATACTTTCTTCGTTTCTCTGAAACGCGCAGACTCCGAATCGGTACCCATAACCACACTGATCAGACGCATGCCATTACGTTCAGCAGTACCTGTAAAGTTATTCCCTGCGTTCGTGGTGTGACCTGTTTTCATCCCGTCCAGACCTTCATAGGCATAGCTTTTGAAGTTGGTTATATTTTTATTCGCTTCCAGCATCCAGTTATAGTTAATAATTGGAGCCTTATCATTGGGACGGAATTTGTAGGACTGAATTGTAGTAAAATCTTTGTAGTCCGGGTGATCCATGATGATATATCTGCACAAAATGGCTGCATCTCGTGCTGACATAACGATTTCTTTATCTTCAGCTGGACGGAATTCTGCAGGCATATCTGCCCGATCCAGACCTGTGGAGTTAATGAAGTAGCTATCTTTCATTCCCATACGCTTTGCTTCATCATTCATCATTTTCACAAAAGCTTGCTCAGAGCCTGCAACATATTCAGCCAAAGCAACCGTGGCATCGTTGGCTGATCCTACAGCCATGGCAATGTATAGCTCCTTGACCGTATGCTGATCTCCTTCTGCGAGGAAAATACGTGAGCCCTCACTTTCTGCTGCGTTCTTTTTGACTGTAACGACATCGTCCCAGCTTAATTTCCCCTGTTTAACCTGTTCAGCCACAATATACTCGGTCATCATTTTGGTCATGCTGGCAGGCGGCATAGCTTTATCTGCATTAACATTGAGCAGAATCTGTCCCGTTGATGCCTCCATGAGCACAGCTGACTTAACCTCGAGTCCCAGTGAGTCCACTGAAGGAATGTCCACGGCTTTTTCAGCCTTTTTTGTTGTAGCCGCAGCAGTCAGTACCTGGCCGGAGTCGTTAGCAGCAGCCATAACCGGCATTACTGCAGACATGCAGAGCATATTGATCAGCATAACCGAGGCTACACTTTTTTTGAGCATTTGACGCTTTTTCTTATTCATTTGTTTTGCTTTCAATGATAATACTCCCTTCGGTCCGAAGCTTTCTATACTAAGCTTCAGTGCAGCTTGAGCTGCAATATTTATATTTTCGTCTTCCCTAACAAGTGTGGAAATGATATGTGAGATGTGAAATATATGCGCTTTATCGAAAGAGCAATAACATTGCTCCTGAAGTTCAATATCGATTGTCACTTAATTAGCATTGTGTAGAATGCTTATGTAAAAGGACGTCCGCGCTTCTTTTTTAGCTGGGCAACCTTTTCTGTAAGGTAAAACGGATTGTCATTAGCAGTTTTCATAGATTCACGTCAAAAAACCGCCGCAACGCCCTAATCCATTAAAGGATCATTACCGCTTGTTCTATTCTATCACAGGGGTATCCGCAAAAAAAGACAGGCCTGGCGAAAATCGCCCAGCCTGTCCTGGAAATTATTTACACAATTCAGATTACAACGAGTAGTTAGGGGCTTCTTTCGTAATCTGTACATCATGCGGATGACTTTCACGAAGTCCCGCACCTGTAATACGAATAAACTGTGTGTTGTTACGAAGCTGCTCCAAATTGCTTGTACCGCAGTATCCCATACCTGAACGCAGACCACCAATCAACTGGTGAATAGTATCAGATAATGGCCCTTTGTATGCAACACGACCCTCAATTCCTTCCGGAACCAGTTTCTTGTCATCATCCTGGAAGTAACGATCTTTACTTCCTTGTTTCATCGCCGCCATCGAACCCATACCGCGGTACACTTTGTAGCTACGTCCTTGGAAGATTTCCGTTTCTCCCGGGCTTTCTGCCGTACCTGCAAACAAGCTTCCCAGCATAACTGCATGCGCGCCTGCAGCAAGAGCCTTGGTAATTTCACCAGAGTACTTGATGCCACCATCAGCAATGATTGGTACACCATATTCACGTGCAACATTTGCACAATCATATACTGCTGTTACTTGGGGAACACCGATACCAGCAATTACACGAGTTGTACAGATAGAACCTGGACCAATTCCTACTTTGACAACCGATGCCCCTGCTTCGATCAGTTCACGGGTTGCGTCGCCTGTAGCAACGTTACCTGCAACAATCGTCAGGTTCGGGAAACGCTCACGCAGCTGACGAACCGCATCAATGATGTTAATGTGATGTCCGTGTGCCGAGTCTACCGTAATCAGATCAACGCCAGCTTGGACCAAAGCATCAGCACGTTCGAAGGTATCTTTGGAAATACCAATCGCTGCACCAACCAACAAACGTCCTTGTGCATCTTTGGCTGCGTTAGGGAATTGAATTGCTTTTTCGATATCTTTAATGGTAATGAGACCTTTCAATGTGTTGGACTCATCTACTAATGGAAGCTTCTCGATTTTATGCTTTTGCAGGATGCCTTCTGCTTCTTGCAATGTAGTCCCTACAGGCGCAGTAACCAAATTCTCACGAGTCATGACTTCGCTGATTTTTATGGAGAAGTCGTGGATGAAACGCAAGTCACGATTGGTCAGGATACCTACTAGCTTCTGGTCTCCATCAACAATTGGCACACCGGAAATGCGATACTTCGCCATAACGGATTCAGCATCAGACACCAAATGTTCCGCTGTCAATGAGAACGGATTGGTAATAACGCCACTCTCTGAACGCTTAACCCGATCCACTTCTTCCGCTTGCTGCTCAACAGACATATTTTTATGGATGATACCAATACCGCCTTCACGAGCAATCGCAATAGCCAATGTCGCTTCGGTAACAGTATCCATACCGGCACTGATCAAAGGGATATTCAGTTTTACGCTGTCACTCAAACGAACAGATACGTCCACTTCTTTAGGCAGTGTCTCGGATTTCCGTGGCACCAGCAGTACATCGTCGAAGGTAAAACCTTCCTTACCAAATTTATCTTCCCACACGCGGGTGTTCCTCCTTATGTTTGCTCAGCTTTACGGTCCAAAACCCGAAGATCCCAGGCTGTATTTTATGCCGAAAATACGTTTTCTGAAAAATTTATTATTGCCATCTTAGCAAAGCGTTATTTAGACTGTCAAGGGAAAGTCCCTGGTTATATCAGGTGTGTTGTCTGATGAATACAACTGTATTTCATGAGCGGACAAGTTCCTTGTATATATCAAAATCACCACCCGTTTGAGGTGGTGTTTATCTATGGTAATTCAGTTAAAACACTGTATTCAAAGTTATCTATACTTCCTTATAAACAAATAAAAACCACCACCGAATAACATCGGCAGTGGTTCTTTGCTTGGCGGCGTCCTACTCTCCCAGGACCCTGCGGTCCAAGTACCATCGGCGCTAGAGGGCTTAACGGTCGTGTTCGGGATGGGTACGTGTGGAACCCCTCCGCCATCGCCACCAAACGCGATTTGTCGAAGCATAGCTTCTTGAAATCCATTATGGAACTGAAAATCATACACACATTCTGTGATGTACCTATTTTCATTTCAGAGTTTATTCTCTGAAAACTAGATCCGAAACGAAACTTGCGATTACAACCTGCATATTTGGATAAGCCCTCGACCGATTAGTACTGGTCAGCTCCATGCATTGCTGCACTTCCACCCCCAGCCTATCTACCTCGTCGTCTTCAAGGGGTCTTACATACTGGGAAATCTCATCTTGAGGGGGGCTTCACGCTTAGATGCTTTCAGCGCTTATCCCTTCCGTACATAGCTACCCAGCGGTGCTCCTGGCGGAACAACTGGTACACCAGCGGTACGTCCATCCCGGTCCTCTCGTACTAAGGACAGCTCCTCTCAAATTTCCTACGCCCACGACAGATAGGGACCGAACTGTCTCACGACGTTCTGAACCCAGCTCGCGTACCGCTTTAATGGGCGAACAGCCCAACCCTTGGGACCTACTTCAGCCCCAGGATGCGATGAGCCGACATCGAGGTGCCAAACCTCCCCGTCGATGTGGACTCTTGGGGGAGATAAGCCTGTTATCCCCAGGGTAGCTTTTATCCGTTGAGCGATGGCCCTTCCATGCGGTACCACCGGATCACTAAGCCCGACTTTCGTCCCTGCTCGACTTGTAGGTCTCGCAGTCAAGCTCCCTTATGCCTTTGCACTCTTCGAATGATTTCCAACCATTCTGAGGGAACCTTTGGGCGCCTCCGTTACTCTTTAGGAGGCGACCGCCCCAGTCAAACTGCCCACCTGACACTGTCCCCGCACCGGATTACGGTACCAGGTTAGAACCTAGATACGATCAGGGTGGTATCCCAACGGTGCCTCCACGCAAGCTGGCGCTCACGTTTCAAAGGCTCCCACCTATCCTGTACAGATCGTACCCAAATTCAATATCAAGCTGCAGTAAAGCTCCATGGGGTCTTTCCGTCTTGTCGCGGGTAACCTGCATCTTCACAGGTATTAAAATTTCACCGGATCTCTCGTTGAGACAGCGCCCAAGTCGTTACGCCATTCGTGCGGGTCAGAATTTACCTGACAAGGAATTTCGCTACCTTAGGACCGTTATAGTTACGGCCGCCGTTTACTGGGGCTTCGGTTCACAGCTTCGGATTGCTCCTAACCGCTCCCCTTAACCTTCCAGCACCGGGCAGGCGTCAGCCCGTATACTTCGCCTTACGGCTTCGCACAGACCTGTGTTTTTGCTAAACAGTCGCTTGGGCCTTTTCACTGCGGCCCCCTCGTGCTATTCACACTACCGGGGCACCCCTTCTCCCGAAGTTACGGGGTCATTTTGCCGAGTTCCTTAACGAGAGTTCTTCCGCGCGCCTTAGAATTCTCTTCTCGCCTACCTGTGTCGGTTTGCGGTACGGGCACCATCACCTGGCTAGAGGCTTTTCTTGGCAGTGTGAGATCATGACCTTCGCTACTATAATTTTCGCTCCCCATCACAGTCCAGCCTTACGATGTGCGGATTTGCCTACACATCAGCCTCACTGCTTAGACGGACATCCATCAGTCCGCGTCACTACCCTGCTGCGTCCCCCCATTGCTCATAACGGCTTACGGTGGTACAGGAATTTCGACCTGTTGTCCTTCGACTACGCCTTTCGGCCTCGCCTTAGGTCCCGACTTACCCTGAGCGGACGAGCCTTCCTCAGGAACCCTTAGGCTTTCGGCGGATCAGATTCTCACTGATCTTTTCGTTACTCATACCGGCATTCTCACTTGTATAATGTCCAGCGCTCCTTACGGTACACCTTCAACCCTTATACAACGCTCCCCTACCCCTGGATCGACTTCACTCCAGCTTCGAAGTCCTGTGTTTATCCCCTGAGAAGCATTTGGTCATCCAAGATATCATCTCTTGTCAGACAAAAATGTCCTTGTGGTAAACACCGCCTCAAAGAAGCAGTGAAGTCGATCCAAGCCATAGCTTCGGTGGTGTGTTTAGCCCCGTTACATTTTCGGCGCAGAGTCACTCGACCAGTGAGCTATTACGCACTCTTTCAATGGTGGCTGCTTCTAAGCCAACATCCTGGTTGTCTGTGCAACTCCACATCCTTTCCCACTTAACACACACTTGGGGACCTTAGCTGATGGTCTGGGCTGTTTCCCTTTTGACAATGGATCTTAGCACTCACTGTCTGACTCCCGGAAGTAAGTCTATGGCATTCGGAGTTTGACTGAGCTTGGTAACCCTTGCGGGCCCCGCACCCAATCAGTGCTCTACCTCCACGACTCTGTTTTCCGAGGCTAGCCCTAAAGCTATTTCGGGGAGAACCAGCTATCTCCGAGTTCGATTGGAATTTCTCCGCTACCCCCACCTCATCCCCGCACTTTTCAACGTGCGTGGGTTCGGGCCTCCAGTGCGTGTTACCGCACCTTCACCCTGGACAGGGGTAGATCACCCGGTTTCGGGTCTACGTCCACGTACTCATTCGCCCTATTCAGACTCGCTTTCGCTGCGGCTCCGGCTCTTCACCTTAACCTTGCACGGGAACGTAACTCGCCGGTTCATTCTACAAAAGGCACGCCATCACCCCTAAAACGGGCTCTGACTTTTTGTAAGCACACGGTTTCAGGTTCTATTTCACTCCCCTTCCGGGGTGCTTTTCACCTTTCCCTCACGGTACTGCTTCACTATCGGTCGCTAGGAAGTATTTAGCCTTGGCAGATGGTCCTGCCGGATTCATACGGGGTTTCACGTGCCCCGCACTACTCGGGATCCGTCTCGGAGGGAGCAGACTTTCAACTACAGGGCTTTTACCTTCTTTGGCGGGCCTTTCCAGACCTCTTCGTTTAACCGGCTCCTTTGTAACTCCATGTGAGACGTCCCACAACCCCAGAGAGCAAGCTCTCTGGTTTGGGCTTCTCCGCGTTCGCTCGCCGCTACTGACGGAATCACTATTGTTTTCTCTTCCTCAGGGTACTTAGATGTTTCAGTTCCCCTGGTATGCCTCTACACAACCTATGTATTCAGTTGTGAGTAACTGGATATTACCCCAGCTGGGTTTCCCCATTCGGACACCCCCGGATCAAAGCTTGCTTACAGCTCCCCGAGGCAGTTTCGTTGTTCGCCACGTCCTTCATCGGCTCCTAGCGCCTAGGCATCCTCCGTGTGCTCTTAGTAGCTTAACCATATCGCTCGTGTTCGAGCTGTCGCTCCACTTGTTTTGGACTACGTCCAAAGCCAAAATTCGCTCCATTTCGATCACTCGCTCATGCAATCTACCGTTTTATTGAAACTTGTTTACACAAGTTCAGCTAAAAAGGAATGTTCTAATTCGCATTTTTCGTTTCGATATCTAGTTTTCAAAGAACAAGCTCCATGCAAAAGCAAGCTGTTTGAGAGTTTGAGCTCTCAAAACTGAGCAACGAGTGAGTGAAAAGCTTTACGAAGTAAAGCTCGCTTCGGAAGCATGCTTCCTGAAGACTTGTATTTGAATGTTTCCGCTACGGGAAACGATTCTCCATAGAAAGGAGGTGATCCAGCCGCACCTTCCGATACGGCTACCTTGTTACGACTTCACCCCAATCATCTATCCCACCTTCGGCGGCTGGCTCCTTGCGGTTACCCCACCGACTTCGGGTGTTATAAACTCTCGTGGTGTGACGGGCGGTGTGTACAAGACCCGGGAACGTATTCACCGCGGCATGCTGATCCGCGATTACTAGCAATTCCGACTTCATGCAGGCGAGTTGCAGCCTGCAATCCGAACTGAGACCGGCTTTTTAGGATTCGTTCCACCTCGCGGCTTCACAGCCCGTTGTACCGGCCATTGTAGTACGTGTGTAGCCCAGGTCATAAGGGGCATGATGATTTGACGTCATCCCCACCTCCCGGTTTGTCACCGGCAGTCACCTTAGAGTGCCCACCCGAAAGTGCTGGCAACTAAGATCAAGGGTTGCGCTCGTTGCGGGACTTAACCCAACATCTCACGACACGAGCTGACGACAACCATGCACCACCTGTCTCCTCTGTCCCGAAGGAAAGGTACATCTCTGTACCGGTCAGAGGGATGTCAAGACCTGGTAAGGTTCTTTCGCGTTGCTTCGAATTAAACCACATACTCCACTGCTTGTGCGGGTCCCCGTCAATTCCTTTGAGTTTCAGTCTTGCGACCGTACTCCCCAGGCGGAGTGCTTAATGTGTTAACTTCGGCACCAAGGGTATCGAAACCCTAACACCTAGCACTCATCGTTTACGGCGTGGACTACCAGGGTATCTAATCCTGTTTGCTCCCCACGCTTTCGCGCCTCAGCGTCAGTTACAGCCCAGAGAGTCGCCTTCGCCACTGGTGTTCCTCCACATATCTACGCATTTCACCGCTACACGTGGAATTCCACTCTCCTCTTCTGCACTCAAGTCACCCAGTTTCCAGTGCGATCCGGGGTTGAGCCCCGGATTAAACACCAGACTTAAATGACCGCCTGCGCGCGCTTTACGCCCAATAATTCCGGACAACGCTTGCCCCTACGTATTACCGCGGCTGCTGGCACGTAGTTAGCCGGGGCTTTCTTCTCAGGTACCGTCACCTTGAGAGCAGTTACTCTCCCAAGCGTTCTTCCCTGGCAACAGAGCTTTACGATCCGAAAACCTTCATCACTCACGCGGCATTGCTCCGTCAGGCTTTCGCCCATTGCGGAAGATTCCCTACTGCTGCCTCCCGTAGGAGTCTGGGCCGTGTCTCAGTCCCAGTGTGGCCGATCACCCTCTCAGGTCGGCTACGCATCGTCGCCTTGGTGAGCCGTTACCCCACCAACTAGCTAATGCGCCGCAGGCCCATCCCCAAGTGACAGATTGCTCCGTCTTTCCAGTTTCCTTCAGGCGAAGAAAACAACTATTCGGTATTAGCTACCGTTTCCGGTAGTTGTCCCAAACTTGAGGGCAGGTTGCCTACGTGTTACTCACCCGTCCGCCGCTAACCATCTGAGAAGCAAGCTTCTCAGATGGTCCGCTCGACTTGCATGTATTAGGCATGCCGCCAGCGTTCGTCCTGAGCCAGGATCAAACTCTCCAATAAAGTATTGAAAAGAGCGATAAGCTCATTTTGAATCTGACGAGATTAAAAATCTCATTTGTGCTTCGAAACGATACAATCCGAAGACGTGTACCGATTTCTCAGCGTCGATCTTGCAAGCAAGATCGTTACTCACTCGTTGTTCAGTTTTCAAAGATCAAACTCATTTCGCTACCAAGTTTTGTTCTCCTCAGCAACTTTTATATCATATCATTCCCGAACCAACTTTGCAAGCTCTTTTTTTAAAGTTTCTTTCGAAGCTTATTTGATTTGCTTGCCGCACCGTGTTTCTCATGTTTTCTTGGCCGGAATTAGAATATACCATGTACAGATTTCGATTGCAAGCTTTTTTTTCAATAAATTATATCTATGCGGATCACCTTTCTCTCACGGATAATCCGCACGTTCTACCACCTTATCCAGTTATATGTTACTTCCCTTTGTTCACAGGCATCTTTCGAGGCCATAAGCTATAACTGAAGCTGATTATAAAATCGATCCCAAGTATGATTCCCCATACCCTTATGAGATTAGTGAATGCCGCAGTACGCTCCGCATCACCAATCCACCAGATCATCACGAGCAGAAACAAGCTACCTATACTCCACGCCAATAGATGTCTAAGCCATCCCATTCTCTCACGACTAGCATGCTCACTGCCGTACACCTTGCTGCTCCGAGGATTATCTCCACCCTTGAACCAGTACAAGAAATAACGATCAGCCCAAGCGATCATCTGATGACCATAGGCAATACTCACACCTATATATATAGCTGCAATGCCATGAACCATACTTGCCGTAGTCCCACGTTGAAGATCCATTACCGTAGCAACCAATAATAGAACATCTACAATTGGCGTTGCCATTAACAATGCAATACCTGTTCGTTTCATCCCAAGCAGATAACGCACACTCAGACCTGCGGCAACAAATATCCAGAAAGCAATCTCACATCCAATGATAAAATAGGCAATCAAAGAATCCACTCCCTTTATAATACAAATGTATTAAATACAATTTAACACGTTTGTATTATAATAATCAACAATGATATAATCCTTTTATGCCTAAAATAGTTGATCATGATAAGCAGCGTCTGCTCGTGGCTGAAGCGGCCTGGCGCGTCATTCGAAGAGATGGCATGGAACAAGCCTCTGTTCGAAATATTGCGGTAGAGGCTGGCATATCAGCCGGATCTATGCGCCATTACTTTTCAACCCAATCGGAACTACTCCTATATGCAATGAATCTGGTATCGGAACGGGTCTCGAATCGAATTGCCCAGATGTCCTTTGATGCTTCTCCATTGGAGAATATGAAGCTTCTGTTGCTAGAACTCTTGCCAAGTACGGATGAAAAAATGGCCGAAATGGAGGTGTGGTACGCTTTTACAGCCAAATCCAAGACCGAACCCGCTCTCAAAGAGCATGCCGACAAAGTATATGATAAACTCAGACACGCAATGGCTACGGTTATCACCTACCTTATGGAGCTCAATCTCTCCCGTACAGATCTCGACAAGGAGCTGGAAATTGAACGGCTGTACGCTTTGATCGACGGTTTGGGAATTCATGCGATTCTTCGCCCTGACCAAATGAACACCAAGATCATGGATGACATTCTTACCATGCATCTTGTAACGTTATGCCGGGATCCAGAATAGCATTCAGTCCAGCGATTATGCTCTATCCATCTATCCATCACACAACAGGAATCGAGTAAATGCTTCTTTATAACCCAAAAAACCGCAAGGCATTCGTTGTAACTACCCTATATATCATATTAGGGTTAGTCCTAGATGCCTGACGGTTTTTCTTTTTATCCGATAATAATCCGACCTTCCGGATGGCGATACAATTTCTTTTCTTTGCGTGGACGGAGCGCGTATGCAATGGTTAATGGCCCAATCCGTCCTATAAACATGGTAAAAACGATAATGATTTTGCCCCAATCGGTTAATTCATGCGTTACTCCCACCGACAAACCTACCGTTCCGATCGCTGAGGCCGCCTCAAACATAAGTGCAATAAATGGGGCATCCTCTGTCGTTAACAAAAGCATCACCACGACCATGAATATGATCAGGGAGACCATAATAATCGTCAACGCTCTCATCAACAGCTCTTTGGGAACACGCTGACGGAAAAACACAATATCTTTATTACCACGAATCATGGCATACACCGCCCCAATCATGATCAGGAACGTTGTTGTCTTGATCCCGCCCCCGGTTGATCCTGGAGATGCCCCAATAAACATCAACAGAATAAAGAAGAACTGGGTAGCCTGCCTCATTTGGGTAATATCAATGGTGCTCGTGCCCGAAGAACGTGTGGAGACAGATTGGAAGAAGGAGGCGTAGATCTTTTCACTCCAACTAAGAGAAGCCAGTGTGTGCCCATTTGTGAATTCAAATACAAACAGTACAATTGCACCGATACCAATCAGTGCACCCGATACAGACAATACCAGTTTGGACTGTAATGATAAACGACGTCGCTTGCGAAACTCAAACAAATCATTCAACACCACAAATCCGAGTCCACCCGATATAACCAGCACGGAAGCTGTGACGTTAAACAGCCAGTCCCCTGTATAATATTGAAAACTGTTCCCAAACAGATCAAAACCACCATTATTAAATAATGAAACCGAGTGAAAAGCGCCATAGTATACCGCCTGTCCAAAAGGCATTTCCGTTGCCCAGCGCACTGCCAATATAATGGCAGCCACTCCTTCGATGGTAAACGAAAAGATCAGCACCTTGCGTATAATGCGTACAATGCCTTCCATACTGTCAGCATTGATAGCTTCTTTGAGCAGCAGCCTGTCCTTAAGCGAGATTCGCTTGCCCAGAACCAATGCAAACAGCGTTGCAATCGTCATGAAGCCAAGACCACCAAGCTGCATAAGCACCATAATCACGATCTGACCAAACAGGTTAAAGGTCGTACCTACATCCACAACAACTAACCCGGTCACACATGCAGCAGAAGTCGAAGTAAACAGCGCATCAATAAACGCCAAATGCCTTCCGCTTTGATTGGATACAGGCAGCATGAGCAGAATCGTACCGATCGTGATTATTAGCATAAAACCACCAACCAGGATCAATGGAGGCGATAGGAATTTAGCAATGTGAAGCCTAAACTTCATGGAGGGCACCTCTTTTAACATATTACAAGCAGATAGGCGAACAAGGTCTGTCACCAAACTTTGGAAACACAAGCTCGGACGAATCACTTCGATGCCTGTGTAAACCTAAAAAGGAACATGCCACCAGCATCATACTGAACGGCAGGTTCCTCTTCTATTATGAACGTGTTATACGTTCCTTATTTAATCCTGTGTACGAGGACGCATGTGCGGGAAGAGCAGTACGTCACGGATCGACGGTGAATTGGTCAACAACATGATCAGACGATCGATACCGATTCCCAGTCCACCTGTTGGTGGCATACCATATTCGAGTGCACGGATGAAATCATCATCCATTTCGTGCGCTTCGTCGTTTCCGTGTTCTTTCTCGAGCAATTGTGCTTCAAAGCGCTGACGCTGATCGATTGGATCATTCAGCTCCGTAAAGGCATTGGCATGCTCACGTCCAACAATAAACAGCTCGAAGCGGTCCGTGAAGCGTGGGTCTACATCACTCTTCTTCGCCAGCGGAGAAATCTCAACCGGATGCCCCATGATAAAGGTTGGTTGAATCAACGTTTCCTCTACAAAATGTTCGAAGAATGCATTCAGAATATGTCCAAATGTCATATGTTTTTCAACTGGAACCTTATGTTCTTTCGCCAAACGGCGAGCTTCCTCATCCGTCATATGCACGGAGAAGTCCACACCCACAACTTCCTTAACAGCATCTACCATCGTAACGCGGCGCCATTGTGGCGTAAGATCCACTTGATAGTCTGCATATTGGATAACTTGCGTGCCAAGCACTTCCTGTGCGATATGGGCAACAAGATTCTCAGTCAAACGCATGATATCCTGATAATCAGCATACGCCTCATAAAGTTCAATCATCGTGAACTCAGGGTTGTGACGTGTCGACATCCCTTCGTTACGGTATACACGCCCGATTTCATATACTTTCTCCAACCCGCCTACAATCAGACGTTTCAGGTGAAGCTCAATCGCGATCCGCATGTACAATTCCATATCCAGCGCATTGTGATGCGTAATGAATGGACGAGCAGCAGCTCCACCAGCAATGGTGTGCAGCGTCGGAGTTTCCACTTCCAGATAGCCCAGGGAATCCAGGTACCGGCGCATCGACTGAATGATCTTGGAACGGGTAATGAAGGTCTGCTGCACTTCACGATTCATAATCAGGTCAACATAGCGCTGGCGGTAGCGCAGCTCTACATCCGCGAGTCCATGATATTTATCCGGAAGCGGGTAGAGTGACTTGGACAGTACTTCGAGATTTTGAACCTTAACCGAAGTTTCACCTGTCTTGGTCTTGAAGATTACACCCGAGACACCCACAATATCCCCCAGATCGAGCAGGCTGAATGCAGCGTATTTGTCTTCCGGCACAGTATCCTGACGAACATAGATCTGGATTCTGCCGCTCAGGTCCTGAATATGTGCAAAGCTCGCTTTACCCATTCCCCGCTTCGCCATAATCCGTCCGGCAATACTGACTTCGATGTGCTTCTCTTCCAGCTCTTCCTTGGTCAGTTCATCATACTTCTTCAGAATGGAGCCGGCTTCTTCCGTACGTACGTATTTTTGGCCAAAAGGGTCGATCCCCAATTTGCGGAGCTCGTCCAATTTGTCGCGGCGAATTTGTAAAAGCTCACTTAGTTCGGTTTCCTGATTCAAGACTTCATCCGTCATGATCTATATTCATCTCCTTATTTACATTGCAGACATCTTCAGAGGTGTTCTTCCTCAAATGTTGAAAAAAGCTTCCCTAAGGAAGCTTTTGTCTCAGTGCCCGACTGCTTCATTGCTTATATTACTTTTTAATATCTACAATTTTATATTGAATTACGCCAGCAGGCACGCTTACATCAACAACCGTACCTTTTTTCTTACCCAGAATGGCTTTGCCAACAGGGCTTTCGTTCGATATTTTGTTCTGAAGCGGATTCGACTCCGCAGTACCTACGATCGTATATTCAGTGATGTCGCCGAACTCAAGATCTTCTACTGTAACTGTCGCACCAACGCTTACGGCTTCGGTATCGATCTCGTCGCTGTTGATAATCCGTGCATTCCGGAGCAACTTCTCCAACGTGATCACGCGGCCTTCAATGAAAGCCTGTTCGTTCTTCGCGTCTTCGTATTCGGAGTTTTCACTAATATCTCCATACCCGATGGCTACTTTAATCCGTTCAGCCACTTCGCGGCGCTTCACCGATTTTAGCATTTCCAGTTCTTCTTCAAGCTTCTTAAGTCCCTCTGGTGTAAGGATAACTTCCTTATCGCTCATCTCAACCGATTCTCCTGTCATGGGAATAATTTGATTGCACGGCAACGGAACCAGTGCTGTTTACAGAGCTCCGCCCGCATACATCTTCAAAAACTATATGAAGTTCTCCGGAGAAACAGAACGTTCCTCCTGATGCACTAGCCTTATGACGCACATGGCGAATTTATACTGTGAAATTATAGGGTAACGGTCTCGAAAAGTCAATGTTAGGCCCCTATAGCTGTAAACGTTTCACAGCCCCGGTTCAGGATACATTTTCGACTACTGCCGATTCTTGCTCCAGATTGCTTTCAATATGCAGCCCACTTACAAAGTTGTTCAAGATTTGAACCATCTCATCCCGTTTCGTTTCTTCCATAATAACATCCTTGATACGGGCAGAACCTTTGAGGCCTTTCAGATACCAAGCCAGATGTTTACGCATCTCTCGTACTGCAACCGCCTCACCCTTCAGTGCGATCAGGCGATCCATATGCAGGATGGCCACACGGATCTTCTCTTCCCCATTCGGGTCAGGAAGCAATTCACCCGTGCTCAGGTATTGAATGGTACGATACAGCATCCATGGATTACCCAGGGCGGCACGACCGATCATAACGCCGTCGCAACCCGTTTCATCCAACATGCGACGGGCATCTTCCGGTGAAGATACATCTCCGTTGCCGATCACCGGGATGGAAACAGCTTCTTTTACATTTTTAATGTGTGACCAGTCCGCTGTACCTGTGTAGAGCTGCTCACGTGTACGGCCGTGTACACTGACCGCCTGTCCGCCAGCGCGTTCAACCGCAAGTGCATTCTCAACCACGTAGATATGCTCGTTATCCCAGCCGATCCGCATCTTGACTGTAACTGGCTTATCTACCGCGTCCACTACAGCGGATACCATCTCATAAATTTTGTTCGGATCAAGCAGCCAGCGTGCACCTGCATCACAGCTTGTCACTTTTGGCACAGGGCATCCCATGTTGATGTCGATAATGTCTGCATTGGTTTCTTTGTCCACAATTTTGGCTGCTTCCACGAGGGCTTCACGATCTCCCCCCCAAATTTGCAAGCTCAGCGGTTTCTCACGCTCATCTACAAACAACATCTCACGTGTACGCTTGTTGCCATGCACGATGGCTTTGCCACTCACCATCTCCGCACATACGAGACCTGTTCCGAATTCTTTTGCGATCAGACGAAAAGCCGGATTACACACGCCAGCCATCGGCGCAAGTACGACCTGGTTTTTCATTTCAATGTCACCAATTTTAAGCATGGTAGTCGTTCCACTCCCTTTTCAATCCGCAGACTCTTGCATAAATTCTGGCTGTGGTTAATTTGCTGTATAAATAAACGGATAATGACGATGTTTTCTGGTTCGTAAAAAAGCGGCTAGTTACCCTGTAATTCCTCAGTACTGATCAATAGTACCCCGGCAATAAGATTCAACTCCCGTTCGGATACCTTGCGGTTGCCCCGTTCGATCATACCCAGAGTGGCCAGCGATATGCCTGTCTCCGCAGCAAGTTCCTGTTGTGTTAAACCTTTCAGCTTCCGGAAAGCCCGGATTCGATTGGCCAATTGCACGTTTTCCAAAGCTGTATTCCATCCTTTCCATCCAGTACAGACAATGATGAATGCACAAAGGTATACAAACCTGAATGCTCATCTTCGGTTACGATGTCAGCCAGCGGCACCAATACAAACGCCCGTTCACCCATCCGTGGATGCGGCAATTGCAGCCGTTCGGTATCACTCGTCTCTCCATCCATCCAAAGCAGATCCAAATCGACTGTACGCGGGCCCCAACGGATATCACGAACCCGCCCAAGCCGTGTTTCAATATCCAGCAGTTCCGTGAGCAGCTGCTCCGGCAATAGTGTGGTCTCTACCGCCGTTGCCATATTCAGAAACGCTGGCTGGTCCACATAACCTACTGGCTCCGTCTCATACAGCGCAGAACAGCGCAGGACGGATATATGAGGATGTGCATCCAGCAACGTTAATGCCTCAAGCAGCGTCTGTTCCCGGTCACCCAAATTAGCCCCTAAAGCAATATAAGCCTCTGAAGATTCAGAGGTCGAATGTGCAATCATGATCGGTTCTCACTTTCTTGTGCGGCGAAGCTCAACAGTTACGCCCCCAAAATGAATATCAAACGGCGGATGCGGCTTCGTCACTTTGACTGTCAATGCATTGATAACAGTATAAGTGTCTAGTAACGAAGATGCAATATGTTCGCCCAAAGCTTCAATTAACTGGAATGATTTATTTTCGACGATCTGTTTTACCAACTCATGGATTTCCGCATAATTGATGGTTTTGGTGAGATCATCAGTACGCCCAGCCTCGCCCAGATCCATATCGATCTCCAGATCAATATAATAACGCGCCCCCAGCTTCCGTTCCTCGGCAAATACGCCGTGATATCCGTAATATTCCATTCGATGCATTACCATTCTATCCATAAGTTCCGCCTGCCCTCTATATATAATGAATTCATGGTTCGATGTTCGTTCCTATTGCAACGCTGCGCTTCAACTGGACGGGTCACCAGACCCGCCAGCATTATGCCCTCCGCAAGCCTGGAGATGCATATAGCATGGCATCACACATGTCCACCGTACGTCGTATCGGCTTCACATCATGAACCCGGACCATCTGGCATCCTTGGGCTATGCCAAAAGCAACCGTAGCGGCTGTACCTTCCAGCGCATCATCCGATTGTACCTGCAAGGTGTTCTGGATGAATCTTTTACGCGAGGTAGCGAGCAGAACAGGATATCCCATCTCATTGAGCAATCCTAGCGATGACATGAGCGCCAGATTTTCGTTCAGATCTTTTACAAAGCCAATGCCCGGGTCCAGAATAATCTGATCAGGATGTACGCCAGCCTCCAGCGCGATCTGTACACTTTCCTGAAGATCACTGACTACATCAACCAAATAGTTGGTATAATCTCGTTCATGCCGGTTGTGCATCAGGATCAAAGGGCATCCCAGTCCTGCGGCAGTGCGTGCCATCTCGGGATCAGCCTTGGCACCCCACACATCATTGATGATGTGTGCACCAGCCTGAATAGCCTGCCGAGCAACATCCGCCTTATAGGTGTCCACCGAAATCGGAATATGTGGAGCCTGCTGCTGCAGTGCCTCAATGACCGGAATGATCCGGCTGAGCTCCTCATCAGCGTCAACGATATCTGCACCCGGACGTGTAGATTCCCCTCCAATATCAATGAGATCCGCGCCGTCTTCCATCATCTGAATGGCGTGAGCCACCGCTCGCTCCACACGGGTATAACGTCCCCCATCCGAGAAGGAGTCCGGTGTGACATTCAGAATGCCCATTATAAGCGTACGTGTGCCAAGTTTTAACTCTGCCGGGCCACACGCATAATTCCGTTCAAAGATGACTGGTGTAAGTGTCATGAAGTATACCCCGCTTTCTGCCGGTACATACCCAAAAGCGCTTCTGTAACCGGGCCTATATGCCCGCTGCTGATTACCGTTTCCGTTCCATCCAGATCCCGTAATATAGTAACTGGAACGAGTTCAGCAACAGAGCCTGTCAAAAAGATCTCTTCTGCCTGTAACAGTTCCTCCCAAGGGAACAAACCTTCCTGGCAAGGCATTCCTTGCTGTACTGCAAGCTCCAGTACAACGGCTCTCGTGATCCCCGGCAAAATGCCAGTCGCAAGTGCTGGCGTGTAGAGTACGCCCCTTCTCACCCAGAACACATTGCTGACAATCCCCTCAGCTATATAGCCATCTCGGGTTAATTGCAGCCCTTCCGCACTCTGCACAGGCTGCCCGTATCCGTTCAGCTCCCGTTTCGCCAGAATGCTATTCATGTAATGCAGCGATTTGAACCGCACCTCTCCTTCAGGCGTGTTACGGGGCGTCGAGAGATGTTGCAGCATTTTTCCATTTTCGTATAGCGATGGGGAGGGTTCAGGTAGTGCTTTTGCCAATACGATATGATTGGGTTTCCCATAATCCCCTGAAGGGAGCCCGAGCGGTGCTTCGCCCGCAGATACCGTATAGCGCACATAGGCATCCTGGAGTCCATTAGCAAGCAACAGGTTTTTGATCCAGTCCGTTACCTCCGCTGCTGTTGTTGTAAAAGGAATGCCCAACTCACGACACCCTGAAGCCATCCGTTCCAAGTGACGTTCCAGCAGAAAAGGAACTCCATGGTACGTCCGAAACGTCTCAAACAATCCGAGTCCGTACAAAAAGCCGTGATCCGTTACCGGAACCACGGCTGCCGCCATATTGACCAATGCTCCGTTTATCGCGGCGTATTTCATCGTTATACCTTTACGTGCTGAGACAGGAAGTTGCGCAGCATTTGATGACCGTGATCCGTAATAATGGATTCGGGGTGGAACTGAACGCCTTCAATGGCGTAATCCTTGTGGCGCAGACCCATAATCTCGCCTTCTGCCGTCTCAGCCGTAATTTCCAGACAATCTGGCAGACTACTGCGCTCTACGATCAAAGAGTGATATCGCGTTGCTGTGAAGGGAGATGGCAATCCGGTAAATACGGATGTTCCGTTATGGTGCATCTCCGATGTTTTGCCATGCATCATGCGTTCCGCTCGAATGACGTTGCCTCCGAATGCTTGTCCAATCGCCTGATGTCCCAAACAAACGCCGAAGATCGGAATGCTTCCTTTGAAGTGATCAATGACAGCCAAACTGATGCCTGCCTCATTCGGAGTACATGGGCCCGGCGAGATCAAAATATGATCAGGTGCCAATGCCTCGATGCCTGCCAGATCAATCTCATCATTACGGCGAACTTCCACCGTCTCTCCCAGTTCACCCAAATATTGAACCAGGTTGTACGTGAAGGAATCATAATTGTCGATAACCAGTATCATATCCTTGTTCCTCCTGTTCTTCCGTCCACACCTGGGACGGTTGCTTGATTATTTTAATCTAACGGCTTCAGCTTCCTCACTGTAATTCACAGCTCTCATCATGGCTCTTGCCTTGTTGCGGCACTCCTTGTATTCCCGGTATGGATCGGAATCAATAACAATGCCTGCTCCTGCCTGCACATATCCCATGCCATCTTTAATGGAAAGTGTACGAATAACAATGTTCAGCTCCATGTTCCCACTGTAATCGATCCACCCGATCGAACCTGTATACGGTCCCCGGCGCACAGGCTCCAGCTCTTCAATAATTTCCATTGTGCGTACTTTGGGTGCACCCGTAATCGTTCCACCAGGGAACGTCGCTGCGATCACATCGAATACAGAGAGTCCGTCTGCCAGCGTTCCCTCGACTTGAGAAACCAGATGCATAACATGCGAATATTTTTCGATCGTCATCAGCTCAGGCACATGGACCGATCCATAGGCTGCAATTCGTCCGATATCATTGCGCTCCAGATCGACCAGCATAATATGCTCTGCCCGTTCCTTCTCGCTATTCAGCAACTCAGCGGCCATCAATTCATCCTCAGCTTCATCCCGCCCTCTTCTCCGTGTACCAGCAATAGGACGAGCGCTCACCTTGCGATTATCCACTTTGACGAGCAACTCAGGTGAACCGCTCACCAGTTGGAAATCCGGACTGCGCAGCATTCCCATGTAGGGAGATGGATTCACGAGGCGAAGCCATTCATAGATATGCTCTGCACTGGACTTCAGACGTTTCTCCTGTCGCAGCGACAGGTTCACTTGAAACACATCACCCTGCCGGATATATTCCTGCACCGTGCGTACCGCCTGCTCAAAGTCCTCTTGAGGAAAAGAAGTATGCCATCCTTCCGTCTCCCGATCCGAATCTGCCGTCTGCGAAGTGAGATGAACCTGACTATGCCGATGCTCCAATGCCTGCTGTTGTTCTTCCGCTTGTGCAAATCCCAGAATATGCAGCCAGCGGTGCTGCATGGCTGCTGCTCTCTCTTCTGCTTCTGCGTATAGCCTGCGAAGCTGAGCTTCATCCTGATCCGGCTGCACAGCCAGATGAACCGTGCAGAACAGCGCCTGCTGTTCATGGTCATACGCCCATATTTCTTCAAAACGCATCCACCAATAATCCGGAAGAGCAGGGTTGTCTTCAGCCAAGGTTGGCAGCTTTTCCAGGGATCTGGCTACGTCGTAGCTGAGATAACCTCCACATCCGCCACCAAAGTCCGGAGCCCCGCTCACCTTGGGTGCACGGTATGGCGCAGCCCACCTTTGTAAAACCTCCAGCGGTTTTCCGCTGTCTGTTTGGATATCGCTGTTAATAAGATCATGAATAACAGCCTCGTTGCCTTTGCCGGAAATAACGGATACCGGGTGCAACCCCAGAAATGTATATCTTCCGCCCTTTCCATTCTCCAGCACCATGGCATAAGGCGAAGCCTCTTGCCAAGCTGCTTCCCACGTTAACGGTAAACCGCCATGATACGGCCCTTCATCCGACTTAATCATATAAGGCATCATGGTCCATCCTTGTCCGGCCCACTCTGTCCAGTCGGCGTATGTTGTCATCAGGTGTGTCATTGCGGTTTGCCGCCCTCCATCTGTCGCTAGTTCTATTGTCTGATAGTATACTAAAGCGCCGCTGCTTTTAAAAGCATTCAGCAAAAAATCCTCCACACCCGACATCCGGGCAAGGAGGATTTGTTTCATCACTGGTTAACCTTAAGCTTCGAAATTGTAAAGAGGCGTGCTGAGGTAACGTTCGCCGTTACTTGGTACGATAACCACAACGCGTTTGCCTGCGCCCAGCTGTTTCGCCACTTGCAGACCTGCACGGATAGCTGCACCGGAAGAAATACCGGATAGAATACCTTCTTCCTTCGCTACCTGACGAGCCGTCTCAAACGCATCATCATTCTCGATGTGAATGATCTCGTCATAGATTTCCTGATCAAGAATCTCAGGAATAAAGTTAGCACCGATTCCCTGAATTTTGTGGGGGCCTGGTTTGCCACCTGCCAAGATTGGGGAAGCTGCTGGTTCAACGGCAACGATTTTAATCCCAGGGAATGATTCCTTCAACACTTCACCTGTACCTGTAATCGTTCCGCCGGTACCGATTCCTGCAACGAAAGCATCCAACGTACCGCCTACAGATTGAATGGCTTCAACAATCTCAGGGCCAGTCGTTTCCCGGTGGATCTTCACGTTGGCTTTATTTTTAAATTGCTCAGCCATGAAATAAGATGGATTTTCTTTAAGCAATTCCTCAGCTTTTTTTACTGCCCCATTCATACCTTCGGCTCCCGGTGTAAGCACAAGCTCAGCTCCGTAGGCGCGAAGAAGGTTACGACGCTCCATGCTCATCGTTTCCGGCATAACAATAACAGACTTATAGCCTTTGGCTGCAGCCACCATAGCCAGTCCAATTCCTGTGTTACCACTTGTTGCTTCGATGATGGTATCACCCGGTTTCAGCTTGCCTTCTTTTTCCGCTTCTTCCACGATGCTAATCGCGATACGGTCTTTGACGCTTGAACCTGGATTCTGGTATTCCAGTTTCACGAATACTTCGGCACTGCCTTCAGGTACGATACGGTTCAGACGAACAAGCGGAGTACCTCCGATAAGTTCTGTTACGTTATTAACTACTTTAGCCATATGAATGCCCTCCTTAGTGGGATGAATACTACTTAAGTCCTGTTGCCATATACATGTGTGGCCGAGCAGCCTCTAGATGTTATAAAAGAACTGCGGAAATCCGTCTGAGTTCATTCCGTCTGCAATAGACCGGGCAGAGACTGGGTTTCCGAAGATTTCTTTGTTCAATTTCATGGTTTTATTCCGAGTAAACGAGTAGGTATTTGATTGTTTTTATCTTATCAACGTTATACTCTATTGTCAATATGAGTTCTCAAAAAAATACTCTGCCCTAGGCCCTAAGGCCGTAGACAGAGTATTTTTATCACGATGCAGCAGGATATTGAATGGAGTGAATATCAGGAAGCCGGAATTTCGGCGATGATGACAGCTTCGTACTTGTTGCGCAGCCTTTCCTCGACTTGGGACAACGGATCAGCCTGACTCAGTGCCAGCTGCATTCGAATCTCTTCACGTGCCTCTTCTGCTGACTGCACTTGACGCTCTTGCTTGTCGTTCAATTTGATGATAGCGTAACCTTCTTCAACCTGAACCGGTCCTGCAATATCACCAATTTCCAATTGCGCTGCAAGTTTCAGGATTTCTTTGGGCTGGAACGGATCATTCTGCTCAATCCAGCCCAGGCGGCCTCCCGAGTCACGAGAATAACTGTCTGTCGATTCATTCCGTGCAGTTTCTTCAAAGTCAGCTCCCTTGTCCAGCGCATCCAGAACCGATTCCGCTTGCTCTTCTTCCTTCAGCACAATGATGGACAGATCATACTTCTCCGGGGACACATAGTCTTCATGGTGTTCGTTCCAGTAATGTTCAATATCTGCATCCTTGATCTGAATGCCGATTGTTGCAATTTTCTCAAGTAGCAGTCTGTACCCCGCCTCTAATTCAAGATCCTGCCTGGATAAACCAAGCTGAGATTGCATTTCGTCAAAATAAGCCTTATCCGAGTCATACCCGTCCATAGCTGCGGCAAGTTCCTTCGCAATTTCTTTGGGAGACACTGTCAGATTACGGTCGACCGCTTCCGCATAAACGGCTTTGCGGTTGAGCATCTGGAGCAGCAGCTCGCTTCCATAACGTTTTTTTAATGCCTCGGTCCATTCCTTGTCCGTAATGACTTCTCCATTGATCGTGGCTACAGTACTCTCTTCTTCCTGGTTGGCATCCTGAGTGGAATCCGCTTCATCACGCCCAGTCCGCAAACCATACACAACCATCACCGTACCCATGACCAACACACCAAGCGTCAAGACAATTACAGCTGTCCATAACCCTTTTTCCTGCTTTGTCATTCCGCGTCCCGTCCCCGCATATTATCAGTTCTTGGCTTGCTCTAGGATGGTCTCCAGTTGTTCTTTGTTAAACTCGTAAGCTTCGTTGCAGAATTGGCAGACCACTTCAGCACGGCCTTCTTCCTCGATCAGTTGCTCCATTTCGGATTGGCCCAAGCTAATCAACGTCTTCTCTACCCGTTCACGCGAACACTCACAGCGGAAATGAATATCCATTTCGTCCATGACTCGTACATCAGGCAGTATCCGGCGGAGCAGCTCTTCCAGCTCTAAACCCTCAGCCAGCAAAGACGTGACTGGCGGCAAGTTGCCGATTGATTTCTCGATTTCGGTGATTTCATCATCCGTTAACCCAGGAAGTAACTGTACAATAAATCCACCCGCTACAATAACGGAATTATCGGTATCAACCAATACGCCAACTCCCACGGCAGAAGGCGTTTGTTCCGATTTCGCAAAATAGTACGTAAAGTCTTCGCCCAGCTCTCCCGATATAATGGGCACACTTCCGCGATAGGGCTCTTTCAGGCCAAGGTCCTTGGTTACATTAATAAATCCTTCTGTTCCGACTACACCCGCAACGTCCAATTTACCCATACTGTTACTCGGAAGGTGTACGTGCGGATTGGTTACATAGCCACGAACTTCGCCTTTGGCATTGGCATCGGTAACAATCTGCCCAATGGGACCGTCTCCCTTAACCTGAATGGTCAGTTTCTCTTCTCCCTTGAGCATTGCACCCATAATGGCTGCTGCTGTAGCTGTACGCCCCATGGCAGCTGTAGCCGTGGGAAACGTGTCATGTCTTCTGCGCAGCTCTTCGACCAGCTCCGTCGTCTGGACAGCGAAAGCTCTAACCCGTCCATTCATTGCTGTGCCACGAATTAACCGGTCTTGTTTGTTATTGTTTTCCAAGTCATTCAGCCTCCTTTGGCGTAATCGCCAGTTATAAAAAAACGGCATAACACGAAGACTGTAATCCCCAGCCCGCTGTCTGCCGTCTCTGTTCTTACCTTTCCCGGTTCCGCTCATAAATGATACGCAGCCCTTCAAGCGTAAGCAGCGGATCCACTTCCTCGATGCTGCGGGTTTCTTCTGCAATCAGTTTGGCAAGACCTCCGGTTGCAATCACTTTGGGCTTTGCCCCCATTTCCTCACGGATGCGATCCACAATGCCATCCACTTGACCAGCATAGCCATATATGATTCCGGCCTGCATCGCATGAATGGTATTACGACCAATGACCTTCTTGGGTTTCTCCAGTTCAATGCGAGGTAGCTTGGATGCCCGTTCATAGAGCGCTTCAGTTGCAATATGGATGCCGGGTACAATGGCCCCGCCCAAGTAGTTTCCTTTATCGTCAATACAGTCAAAGGTCGTCGCTGTGCCAAAATCGACTACAACGAGTGGGCCACCGTATTTCTCAACGGCTGCCACTGCATTAACGATGCGATCCGCGCCAACTTCACGGGGATTCTCATACCGCAGGTTCAGACCGGTTCGGATACCGGGTCCAACAAGCAGCGGTTTTTTGCCTACGTACTTCTCACACATGGCCTCAATGACATTCACAAGTGGCGGTACCACGGATGAGATGATCACACCCTCGATATCACGTGTGGAAATACCCGACATATGAAAGAAATTATAAATCAATACGCCGTATTCATCCACTGTGGACTGACGAGATGTACTCAGACGAAAGTGGTGCAGCAACTCCCGGCCTTGATATACTCCGAGTACAATGTTGCTGTTCCCCACGTCTACAACTAGAATCAAAGAGGTTCACCCCTCTTTCTTTTCGTTTAAATCCAGGCTGATATCCAGGCTCTCAAAAGAATAGGTTAACCTGCCAACCGAAATAACATCCACTCCGCTCTCTGCAATCCCACGGATGGTATTTAACGAGACGTTGCCTGAAGCTTCAACTTTCACATGCGGAGCCTGCTCATGAATAAGCGCAACGGCCTCACGCATCCGATCTGGATGCATGTTATCCAGCATAATGATATCTGCCCCTGCCTGCAAGGCTTCTTGCACCTGCTCCAGATCTTCCGTCTCTACTTCAATGGTCATGGTATGTGGAATGCCAGCTCGTGCACGCTGTACCGCTTCAGTGATACCACCCGCGCCCTTGATATGGTTATCCTTAATCATCACTGCATCATACAAGCCAAACCGATGGTTCGCTCCACCACCGACCCGGACTGCATATTTCTCCAACAATCGATGTCCGGGTGTTGTTTTGCGTGTATCCACCAGACGTGTAGCAAGTCCATCCAGGGCATCGACATAAGAACGTGTACGGGTCGCAATACCGGACATGCGCTGCAGCAGATTAAGCGCAAGACGCTCTCCAGTCAGCAAACTATGCGTACTTCCTTCTACTTCAGCCAAAATTGCGCCATGAGTGACTGCATCGCCGTCTTTGACCCTTGGTGTGAATACAAGGCCTGGATCAACTACCTGAAATACAAGTTCAGCTACGGCTATTCCCGCGATGATTCCATTGTCTTTGGCATGTATTATCGCCTTGGATTGGCTGCCTGGGGGAATCGTCACGCTGGTCGTTACATCTCCTGCGCCGACATCCTCACGAAGCCAGTTTTTAATCGATTCAATGAGTCCTTCATTATATCCGTTCAGTATCATGACATCAATTCCTCCACAATCGCTTGTTCTCGCTGCTGCAGACTATGCTTCTGCCACTCGGCGTCATCCCGCTTCGGGAAATCCTCACGGTAATGGGCTCCCCGACTTTCTTTGCGGTGTAATGCTCCGTTGGTAACCAACCAGGCACAGGTCAGAAGGTTGGCATATTCCATCTCTTCTTTGTGAGTAAGCACCTGATCAAAAAAATGCAGTTCAAGCTGCAGCTTATCTATGGCCTCTTGCAGGTTTGCTCCATTCCGGCGCAATCCCACTTGCCGCACCATCATTTTTTGCAGTCGTAAACGTCGTTCGGATACCGGTCTCTGGTCTCCCTTCAATCTTCTGTCCATGATCACAGGTGTTGAACTCTCTGTCTCTAGTGGAGCAAGCGGGGGAAGAGATAGAATGCGCTCAACGATTCTCCGGCCAAATACAATGGCTTCAGACAGTGAATTACTCGCCAAACGATTCGCTCCGTGTACTCCTGTAGAAGATACTTCACCACAGGCAAACAATCTTCCAATGCTGCTCTCTCCACTAAGATCGGTCTTCACTCCGCCCATCATGTAATGTGCAGCAGGAGCCACTGGAATCCAGTCTGTGGTCATATCCAGTCCATAGCGCATACAGGTTTCGTAAATGGTAGGAAACCGATGCTTAATCATCTCTGTCGGTTCATGGGTGATATCCAGATAAACAAATGTACTGCTTGTCGATTCCATCTCACTGACAATCGCCCGGGCTACCACATCACGCGGTGCTAATTCAAGCTGTGTATGATAGCGATCCATAAAGCGCTCACCCTTCACATTACGTAAAAAGGCTCCTTCCCCACGTACAGCCTCCGATACCAAAAAACGTGGCGCTCCCGGGTAACAAAGTGAGGTCGGATGGAATTGGATAAATTCCATATCCCGCACGACTGCTCCGGCACGGTAGGCCATCGCAATACCATCTGCTGTAGCTACTTCCGGGTTAGTCGTGTATCGATACAGCTGTCCGGCCCCACCAGAGCATAGGACGGTCGCCTGTGCCTTCACAAACACCTTTGAACCGTCCGCCTTCTGAACCAAAGCACCTACACATTCTCCATGCTCTGTGACCAGGTCGATAACAAAATGTTCATCCCACACCTCAATTCCAGGATGTTCATTCGCCTGTGCAGCCAGAGCCCGTACAATCTCATATCCCGTCGCATCCCCATTGGCATGCAAAATACGGCGGTGGCTATGCGCACCTTCCTGCGTCAATGCCAACTCGCCGTTCTCCAGATCAAACAACGTGCCCAGTCGAATTAGTTCTTTCACTCCATCCGGGCCCTCATTTACCAATGCTTCCACCGCCTCGGAGCGGCATAAGCCTGCTCCGGCAACAAGGGTATCCTGCAAGTGGTAGGCAGGTGAATCGTCTTCAGCGATAACCGCAGCGATGCCCCCCTGTGCATACCGGGTGTTACTTTCCAGCAATGACTTCTTCGTGATCATCAACACACTTCGTTGTTCACTAGCCTTAATCGCAGTAAACAAACCGGCAATGCCTGAACCAATAACCAGCACATCCGTCTCCACTGTCGGCAGTGCGGACAGATCAAATTGAACTAAATATTGCGGTATCATGTTATTTCACCTGTCTTGGAGCAAGAGTAGCGCATGCTACTTCACCAGTAACATGCGCTCTAGTGATTCTCTGGCCTTGTCGGCAACGGCTGGTGGCACGTAAATTTGCGGCTTCATCGTCTCCAGGCATTTAACCAGCTTTTTCAAATTATTGACCTTCATGTTCGGACATACGAGAAACTTAGTAGCGAAGTGGAATTGTTTATCCGGGCTATCGAGACGAAGCTGGTATCCTGTACCATCTTCAGTACCTACGATAAATTCCTTGGCTGATGAATTTTTGCAGTATTCCAAAATGGCTGTTGTGCTGCCTACGAAATCACCCATCTCAACAACCTCGGGACGACATTCCGGATGAACTACGAATTCCGCGTTTGGATACTTCGCTCTCATCTCAACTACGTCTTTGACCGTCAGCATATCATGGGTATTGCAGTAACCTTCCCAGATAATCATTTTCTTGTCTGTATGTTGTTGCACATAGTGTCCCAGGTTCTTATCCGGCACCCAGATGATTTCATCCGAATCCACAGATTGAATGACTCTGACAGCATTGGCAGACGTACAGCAAATGTCGGTCTCTGCTTTGATTTCAGCTGAAGAATTGATATACGTGACAACTTTGGCATTCGGGTGCTGTGCTTTCAATTTACGCAGACCTTCAACATTCACCATGTCTGCCATTGGGCAGCCTGCGCGTTCATCTGGAATGATAACCGTCTTGTTCGGGGCTAGAATTTTAGCGCTTTCACCCATAAAATGAACGCCGCAGAAAACGATAACATCCGCATCCGTTTGTGCTGCCTTCTGAGCGAGCAGAAACGAATCTCCACGGAAGTCGGCTACCTCCTGCACTTCGTCACGTTGATAATAATGGGCAAGAATAATGGCATTACGTTCCTTCTTCAACTCCATCAGCCGCTCGCGCAGCTCCCGGTTCATCTCAGCCTTGCGCTCTAAAGCCAGAGCTTCCACCTGCGATCCTCTCCTTTATCGGGACAGCGCTATGCGCTGTTTCATATGGCTAACCTAAGTCGTTATTTTCGCTTGAGAAACGAATCACAAGCGGTTTAACACCTAATGTACACAACGTTCACGACTCTGTCAATAAATGAAAACACCCCATAATATCAGCATAACCGCCCATTTCCTACGCGGTTCGCCCCAAAGCTCCCGGATATCTGTATCTATATAATTTGAATTAATTCATAAAAAAAAGAGAGCCCTTGGGCTCTCTTCAAGATCTGCATTGCTTAGCCAAATCGTTTTATAACTTAAGAGGTTGGCTTCGTTCCACCATCATCCGGGCCATTGCTGTTTCCTTTGTCCAGATTCGGAGCTTCGTTAGGAATATCTCCAGCTGGTGGCTCAGGCGTTTCCTCTTTACCTTGGATACGGACGCGTACATCACCGATGTTGTCAATGATCGCTTCTCCGCCTTCGCTAGGCGTACCTTCACCATCGTTGCTGTTCTCTTCTTTTGGAGTCAGGGAACCTGTCTCGATCAATTGCTTGATCTGATCCATTTCCAATGTCTCCACTTCCAGCAACGTTTGAGCGATCAGATGCACTTCTTTCGAATGTTTAACAAGCAAGTCTTTACACTTCTCATAACATTCGTTAATGAAGCGTTGCATTTCCTGATCGATCTCGTAAGCAATGGAATCCGAGTAATTCTGTTCGTGACCGATATCACGACCCAAGAATACCTGTCCCTGCGAACTACCAAACTGCATAGGTCCCAATTTCTCACTCATACCGTATTCCATAACCATGCTACGGACAATCCCCGTCGCTTGTTGGAAGTCACTGTATGCACCCGTACCGATTTCACCGATAAACAGTTCTTCGGAAACACGGCCGCCAAGGAGTCCAGTAATTTTGTCCAGCAACTCTTGCTTGGTCACAAGCATACGATCTTCTTTTGGTAACATGATTACATATCCACCCGCGCGTCCACGCGGAATAATAGTAACTTTATGTACCATATCGGCATGTTCCAGGAAGTAACCTACAATGGTATGACCTGCTTCGTGATAAGCGACAATACGTTTCTCGCGATCACTGATGACACGGCTTTTCTTCTCCGTACCTACAATGACACGATCAATCGCTTCGTCTACCTCTTTCATGGAGATATCTCTTCTGTTACGGCGCGCCGCAAGCAATGCCGCTTCATTCAGGAGATTTTCCAGATCTGCACCAGAGAACCCGGTTGTACGCTTCGCGATAATGTCCAGCTTCACATCTTTAGTGAGTGGTTTATTGCGAGAGTGTACTTTCAGAACTGCTTCACGACCTCTTACGTCAGGGCGATCAACCGTAATTTGACGGTCAAAACGTCCTGGACGCAGCAAGGCAGGGTCCAGAATATCAGCACGGTTCGTTGCTGCAACGATGATAATACCTTCATTGGCACCGAATCCGTCCATTTCAACGAGCAACTGGTTAAGCGTTTGTTCACGTTCGTCGTGACCACCGCCAAGGCCAGCACCACGCTGACGTCCTACAGCATCAATCTCATCGATAAAGATGATACATGGGGCATTTTTCTTCGCATTTTCAAACAAATCACGTACACGAGATGCACCGACACCGACAAACATTTCAACAAAGTCGGAACCGGAGATGCTGAAGAAGGGTACACCCGCTTCACCGGCAACGGCACGAGCGAGCAATGTTTTACCGGTACCCGGAGGACCGACAAGCAATACGCCCTTCGGAATACGTGCGCCTACTGCTGCGAACTTGCGAGGGTCCTTGAGGAAGTCCACGACTTCAACAAGCTCCTGTTTCTCTTCGTCAGCACCCGCAACGTCTTCAAACGTAACCCGCTTCTTCTCTTCGTTATAAAGACGGGCACGGCTTTTACCAAAGTTCATTACTTTACCGCCGCCGCCTTGAGCCTGATTAAACAGGAAGAAGAACAGCAGGAACATAATGATCAAAGGAATAAAGGAAGTCAGCAACGTCAACCAGATGCTGTCACCTTTCATTGGTTCCTGATGATATTGGAATTTGTTCGTTTCGCTTGCAGCTACAAGCTCACTAATCGCCTCATCCGTAGGAGGAATATACGTTGAGAAATTTTCTGATTTGGCTCCGTCAGGCGTCTCCCTATATTGTCCGGTCACGAGGTACGTCTGACCGTTGAATTGAACTGTCAATTCAGAGACGTTGTTGGCCTTGATTTGCGCGCGTAACTGATCATATCTAGGATTATCGGTGGCTTCGCCGCCATTGCTGACGAACTGGACTATCCCCACCACAACTAAAAAAAGAATCAAATAAAAACCAGAATTCCGGATGAACCGATTCATCCCCTACCTCCTCTCGAGACACTTTAATTATTTTAACATAGCCCGACATGGCTTCTCAACAGAAGCCACCAACAGATCAGGGCTTGGGACTAGCTTAAACACTAGTTACTGTAAATTTCCGGTTTCAATATCCCGATGTAAGGGAGGTTCCGGTACTTCTCGGCATAATCCAGACCATATCCAACGATGAATGCATCTGGAATGTCAAAGCCTGTGTAATGAGCTTCAAGTTCCACTTTGCGACCTGAAGGTTTGTCAAACAGCGTGACAACACGAACAGATTCGGCGCCGCGATTTTCCAAGAGTTCAATCAGATAGCTGAGTGTAAGCCCACTATCGATAATGTCTTCTACGATCAGAACTTCGCGTCCTTCAACGGGTACATCCAAATCCTTAATGATTTTGACAACGCCAGATGATTTGGTGGAAGCACCGTAACTGGATACTGCCATGAAGTCCATCTCAACATGCACCGTAATGTTCTTAACCAAATCAGCCATAAATATAAACGCACCCTTGAGCACACAAATGACCAAAGGATTGCGATTTGCATATTCGGCACTTAGTGTTGCGCCTAATTCCTTGACTTTACTCTGAATCTCTTCTTCACTGATCAATACTTCCTGAATGTCGTTCTGCAACTGTGCGAACCTCCTAAGTTATACTATGAAAGCCTTACCTGAACCATAACCACTACCCCTGAATCGCTGAATCGCCTACAGTCATGTACAGGATTGCGGAAGTATCCTCCTTGACAGGAGCTACACTGGACCGGCGAACGCCCGGTAACCAGATGATATTGCCTGCTCCATCACATACCACGGGAACCCGTGAACGGACAGAAGGGGGGATTTTCTCATCGATGAAAATATTTTTCACCTTTTTGCTTCCGTTTAATCCCATCACTTTCATGGTATCTCCAGGTAACCGTGAACGCACAATCAGCGGCATAAGCAGTTGATCCGCATCAAATGCGGCTTGATCCGCCGATTCCGGTACATGATAGTCCTCGGGACTCATCGGAACAAGCCGAACATGTCGGTCGATTTCCGTGAGAGAAAGCTCATAAGATCCGCTCCATTGAGCAAGACGATATTCGTAAGATTGATCCTGTACGTCAGTCCGTATGCCGAAAGAAATCAGATCGTACTCCCGGGTGCAGGCGAGTGTCTGTCCTATATCCAGGCTCCAGGTCGTCGTGTCAGGCTGAATTACCTTGCGGCGAATGGTCTCAATACGGGTAAAGTCGACAAAATCACTGTCCAAAGGCAGATAATTCAATATTAGTTTAATCAACCTTCGTTGTAAAGCGACATGTAACTTCAAAAAGGAAGGCACCTCAAAGGTTTGCCTTCCGCCGTTCGCCTGCACTAGACACCTGTATGCGTCATATGCACCTTGTTCGATGAAATCGTCTTCATCGCCCACAATTTCGGCAAGTCGATTCAAAGACGGCGTGAGCTGTCCATTATATTGCCCCAAAAAAGGAAGCACATCCAAGCGAATGGCATTGCGACGATATTTACGCTGGGAATTGCTTTCATCATTAAAGTACAGAAAACCCTGGGTATTACAAGCTTCTACAAGGTCTGTCTTGTTTATACGAAGGCATGGACGAATAAGTTCCACATTTTTTTCTCGCCGTTTAAACTTCATTCCCGCGAGTCCGGTTAGGCCACTTCCACGCAGTAAATGGAGCATAACTGTCTCTGCCTGGTCGTCTGCATGATGGGCAAGCGCAATGCTCGCCGCATTGTATCGGGCAGCTACTTCATGCAAAAACTCATATCGTTTGTTGCGCGCGGCCTCCTGCGGGCCTTGACCGGTAAGCTTCATATAAGTAGGCACATCGGCCTTCACCCATTCAAATGCAATGCCGAGCTGGCAAGCAAGCTCCTTCATCATCTCGGCCTCATGATCGGATTCACTCCGAAAGCCATGATGTACATGGGCGCATATTAATTCCAGCGGAACATGTCTGGTACTGATCTCATGCATGATATGCAAAAAAGCTACCGAGTCCGGTCCGCCCGATACTGCGACGACAATCCGATCCCCGGGAACCCATAACTGATGCTCTTCCGCTGCATTCAGCACGTTATTCACCAGCTTGTTCCAGCGTAAAGCCTCCATACCTGTTCCTCATTCCTTACGTT
The DNA here is from genome assembly GCF_014844075.1 of Paenibacillus sp. JNUCC-31. Classification (NCBI taxonomy): domain Bacteria; kingdom Bacillati; phylum Bacillota; class Bacilli; order Caryophanales; family Paenibacillaceae; genus Paenibacillus; species Paenibacillus sp. JNUCC31. The sequence continues at coordinate 3,468,223 of NZ_CP062165.1, read as the reverse complement.
ATGTATATGCACGCTAAATGGTCAGAATCGCAGTGCATAGATGAGTACCCCAATAAGTAATATAACGGATACAGCAAATGCATTTTTGAGCCAACGCGGAGTTGTACTTTGGGAACGACGACGAAGAGGAGAAGGGCGTACCATCATCTCTTTCCAGACTTTAGCCGCGTGTCCGGCGTCCTGAAACTGACCTCGCAACGCCTGGATTGTCCAATTTCGAAAAGGGGCGAGCCGTTCACTACGTTCCACCAGAGCTACGAGCTGGTTCACACTCCGCAGTTGTGGCAATCCTTCTGCGGCCAGCGCTTTGAGGGCGTCGGCTTCCAACACATGAATGAATAACAACGCAAAAGCAAATACATCATAGGTGCCATCTGCTGTGCGGCTGCCTGCATTCCAGAATCCCCGGTCATACCACTCGGTGAACTGCTTGACGCTACGACCAATAGAAGTAACCCCGCCATAATCGATCAGCTCTACCTGCCCATAATCGGACACCAGTACATTCTGAGGTTTGAGATCGCCAAATACCCATCCAGCTTGATGCAATTGGGCCAGCTTTTGCAATAGCCTAAGTCCAACCAATAGTGTCCAGTCTGTCCCTTGGCGCCGAATGAAGTGGTGCAAAGATTCACCCCGAACGTAACGCATCACATAAAAGGGAATATCACGGCCACGAACGGCATAGTCATCCACATCTTTTAAGTAGGAAGGAATGCCGCTCTGCCGAAGAGCCTCATGATTACGTTGCAATTGAAAAGATTTGAGCACATTAATTTCCGATTGCAGATCTACAGGATCAAATCCCATTTTAAGTGCATAATGTTTGCCATTCTCACCCCGCTGGACAAGAAAAACGATGCCGTTGGCTCCTTTGCCCAAAAGCTTCCGAATCGTATAACGGCTGCGATTCCATTTCCCTGTTATGACTGTTCCTGGCGGGAAAGAGGCGTCAGACAACGTTGTCACCGAGCATCCCTTCTCTTTCAATGCGATAGTTCCCTTCTATTTCCTGCTGTTCCTCCAGTGTACCATAACGGTAAAAATCAATCACCCTTTGAATCGCAGGACCTGTCGGGGTTGCTCCCTTCATCTGCAAACGCCCAAACAGAGAACGTACACGGCTCGGATCGGCTGTCCAGTCGATGTCCATGACGGCTTCTTCTCCGCTATGTCGTCCAGGAAAATGAAATACGGAAAGATGGCTCTGACCCATACGTGACTGCAAACTAAGCATTAAATCCCGAATTCCTTCTTCCACGGCAGCAAGCTTTGGCTTCATACTGGCACTTACGTCAATGAGAAGAATGACTTGCAGCGGTGTTGTCTCCGCCATATCCTCCATCACTTCAACCACCTGCGCACGTTTGGCTGGTTCAAGATCGGTTACCGTTTTGGGCTCGTGTTCTCCCAGTATTTGTGTTAACTCTCTATTAACCGCCTGCTGAATGGTCTGAACCACCGTTTTTCTTGTCATCATCTGCATCGTATGTGCAAGTTGTCTTGTGCCTACGATCTGACTAATGCCGCCTCCAGCCTTGGCAATATCCTCAATCTCCCGACTCCCCAACTCACCAATGGTTCCATAATCGATGACACCAACCACATTGACTGTAATGCCCTCTTCACGTGCTTCCGCCGCAGCCAGAACCGGACTTGTGCCTACATTGGAACAACCGTCAGTGATTAACAAAATTTGTTTCATCCGATATCCCTCCGTTTTGGGTTACTCTCCAACTCTATGACTAGCATTGCCAGAATGAAGAGACTTCAAACCGAGGAATATGTGATTAACTGACAGTACGCGGACGCTCCATCCGGTTGATGCCAGGCACCCGCAGTGTGGCCCATTCAGGGCGAAAATGCTCTATTTTGCCTACAACTACGGTCATATCATCATAGATCTCGTGCTGCTGATATCGAATAACACTTTCAAGCAAACAGTCCGCTACCTCCTGAGGATCCTCGCTATCAATTTCCTGGATGAGACGCTTGATCCATAATTCTTTATTGACGGCATACCCCGGCGCATCATAGATCCCATCCGTCATCATAATCAAAATATCCCCTGGCTGAAGCTGTACGGTTACCAGATCCACTTCAATGTCCTTAATAATCCCAATCGGCAGATTACTGGCCGAAACCTGGATAACCTCCTGCCCCCGTTTAATAAAACTAGGAGTCGAGCCAATTTTCATAAATGTGGTCTCCGCTGTATATTCATCAATCAGTGCCATATCTACCGTCGCATACATCTCTTCAGGAGAACGCAGCATCAGAACGGAATTCACCGATTTGATTGCCAGCTTCTCATCCATGCCTGACTGTAACAACTGCTCCAGTATATTCAGTGCAGCACTGCTCTCCATACGTGCCCGTTCCCCATTGCCCATGCCATCGCTGAGTGCAACCGCAAATGTGCCGTTGCCCAGTTCAACTGTGCTGAAACTGTCTCCGGACATCACATCTCCCCCTTTGGCGGCAGCAGCAACACCCGTTGTGATCTCAAATGTTTTGGCAGAGCCAAATGTGACTGTCGCCAGCCCTTGGCGAGGGTCGAGCATCGTCTCACTCAAGACGGCAATATGCTCGTCCAGTACATCCGAGATCAGCGGAGCGATCATTTTTCGGCACTCGTCAAATCCGCGTGTATAGGCATGAACAATCTCGATTTCCACATTCCCCGCTTCCAGATTAATGATTTCAATAGAGTGTATAGACAGACCTAACGATTCAAGCGCATCTCGAATCTGTTCCTCCTGTTGCACCATCTCCTCACTTTCCCGTTGAATTTCTTTCGCCAGGTCCTCCATCACCTGGGATACCCCTGATAATTGCTCTGCAACCAGCTGACGACTATCTATAATTTGACGTTTCCATTGCATGTTATGTTGATGCAGACCATACTGGGCGCGCATCACTTCAAGTACTTCCTCCGGTTTCGCACATACCCTGTTCCATTCCACCGGAATCTGCTTGCCTGACATCTCCGGGTTGGTTTCAATGGAACTCATCACATCCGTCATATATTTATAGGTCTGAATAAACTTCGCATCCCAGCACTGGGCCCGTTTAAAGCAGCCCGAACATGTCCCTTCAGCTACAGCATTCATGAAATGCTCCATCCCGCCCTCGTTCTGTACCGGCTCCCCCGCCCCGGACATCTGATCGAAGCTTCGTGACAACTGACGGAATACCTGCGAGAAGCGAGTGACCCGTTCTGCGGTGACATCCCGTATTCGCTTCGCATATTCATGCTGCGATTTCGTGTGATCCTGTGTACCAGGAACATATTTGGAGATGGCCGTCATCATGCTCTTTGGTGTTAACATAAACAGAACAATGGCTGCACATGTCTCCCATAAAGAATTCATGACGTCTCCTGGTCCACCCAGGTAAATGGACAGAATAGAGGAACCCAGCAGCATGCCCAGAGCCACCGCCGCACGTTTTCCCTCTCTCAGCATACCCGCAAGCATCCCTGCAAAAGCAAGCAGGCTCATCTGATACACCGCTGACATATCGGCCAAACTCAGAATGAGGCCAGTAATGACCCCTACCGAAGCTCCGAGGGGGGCTCCGCCCACCAGTGCGAAGATCAGAATAAGATATCGGGATAGCATATGCTCGACCGACAGAGACTGAATGGTCCAGCCCACCGCCCCCGTCATCACAGAGGCCAGTAATATGATCAAACAGAGGATTTCCTCGTTTTTGAGGTTGAACTTTTTTTTGCGATAGGTGAAGATCGGTATGGCCTGTATGAAAACCAGAGTGAGCACGAAACTGAGTATAGAGTCCATCGTGAGCATCAGCATGGCGTACCAACTGAACGATGGCCCAATAACAACAGCGAACAACTTGACCATAAAAGTAGTCGTAAACACCATCGTCGGCGCATAAGATAATTCAGCGCGGTCATAAGACTCCAGTCCTCGGAACAACAGATAGAAAATGGCAAGTTCCGATGCTACGATGAGCGGTACCGGGAAAGGGGCAAAGAGGCTTCCGGCCAGCAACGCGGCGCCTACCGGAATAATATAATCCCTGCGCATAAAGGCAATGACCGCAAAGTAAGCGATCGCAAAGGGCGATAATTCATTCAGAATCATGGCTTTTCCGAGCAAGAATCCCATAAAGGTGAGGAGCAACACCCATTTACGGGCAGCAACGATCTGGACAGCCTTGCGGGAGCTAACCCACTGTTTGAGACGTACTGACAGCTCCTCACGAGCTTCTGTACCTCCTTTACCAGCTTTCATTCCCGGAAATTGAATGACATTCCACTTTTCCATCATCCTCAAGGCACCCCATTCGATTAAATGTTTTTTCGTGTTTCGTTCTCGATGGTTCTGATTATAGATAGAATAGAAGACGTAGTTTGTCACAATTGGTGGGCAGGCCCCAAAAACTTTACGACAAAAGAAACAGACATGGCGCGGTGGTGCGAAACCCCCGGCCTTATTATGGTTTCATCCATTTGGCACACACCCTGCCAACAAGGTACTTGTCTGATTTTGAACCGGAAGCGCTTCGTCATCGCCACGATCTGAGCAGGATACCTGTGGAATGCCATGGAAACCTGTCGGTAAAAAATAGTAGACGACAAATGTTCTTATGTACTTTTTTCCTGTGCAGAAAAACTGGGGATACGGAACCTCACTTTACAAAAACGGCTATAAATTCGGTCTATTGTCTATATGTAAACGATAACTGCAAAAGTTAAGGAAAACGCAAAAAAACCGCCAGCCCCAAGGCTAACGGTTTTTCTTATATTTTAAATCAGGTTGAACCAGATTACACGCGTTTGGCTCCACGGCCACCACGTTTGCCTTCTGTGTTCTTCTTCAACGAAGAAATCCGCTCTTCGCTATCTTTCAGGAAGCGTGACATTTTATCCTCAAATGAAGGTTTGCCTGCTGCGGGCTTGAAAGAACGGCCTCCGCGGTCACGGTTAAATCCACCACCACCGCCGCCACGGCCTTGGCCACCACTTGGGCCTCCACCGCTGAATCGTTCGCGATCTCCTCCACTGCGTTCCGGTCTAGGAGCTCTTGGGGGTCTGGACTGGGTTTGTTGCTCAACCGGTTTGTCAACAGCTTGCTTAATGGAAAGCCCAATCTTGCCATCCTTGTCAACGTTGATGACCTTTACTGTAACGAGGTCATTAAGTTTCAGGTGGTCGTTGACATCTTTGACATAATTGTCGGCGATTTCCGAGATGTGAACGAGACCCGTGACACCTCCTGACAGATCCACAAATGCTCCAAAATGCGTGATGCCTGTCACCTTGCCCTCTAACTTGGTGCCCACTTCAATTGCCATAGAATAAAATGATCCTCCCTTAAAAATATACAACCCGATTTTTTGAATGCCAAAATCAATGCTGTGCTAATGTAATTATACCTTATGCCGCAAACCAAGGTCAACAGAGCTCTGCCCCATAAGGGAGCCTATTTTTTCCGGTATGGCGGCTTCAGACATATAGATAACAAATCTTGCTCCGTAATGAGCCAAATTACATCAGTTCCCTGACTCTTCAACCTTAATTGGTGTTTCGTCAGGCAGATAGTATCCTCTTTTTCGTGCCAGTTGTCCTATGTATTCGGGATCCTTCAACCGGCTGACTTCATATTTCAACTGTGCCAGCTTCTTCTCTGTTTCTTCCTTTGAAGCTTGCTGTGCCGCCAGGTGAGAACTCTTGTCCGAAATTTGTGCAGTCTGCACAAGGAACGTATATCCTGCCCAAATGATAAACACAACCATAAAAGTCATCCAAAGCATAAGACGCCTTTTTGCACCAGAAGATTTTCCTTGGCCTGCTTGTACTTTTGATTTGCTCATAGGTGTTTTACCCATTATTGGACCTCCTTAAAACCAGCGTTTCCACATCGCTGCAATACTTGAACCCGCACGGATCAGGAAGCGTGGCGTTACCCAATGCTTCAGGAGCGGCCTAAACATCCAGCGGAACAACTTGCCGAAAGGTACCAAACATTGCAATACCAGCTTGCCCAGAAATAACAGGATTGCGAGTATAAAGCCAAATAATACACGCAATAGCTTATAAAGCCCTTTTGCCGGCATAACGATCAGGATGTTAAGGATATGTCCACACCAATGAATCAGCGTTCTTGCGAGTTTAATTAACATTACCACAAAACGCTGGGTTGTAACACTTAAAAGCCAAAAATAGAAGCAAACCCCTATAATCAGCCCCAAAAAGACATAAAACCGCAGCTGTCCGTGATTACCGGCGTACAGCATCCGGAAGACGAACAGCGCGGAAGCGACCCAGTACAACAGATCTAGCGTGTGGACACTCCATCTCGGGAACCGCAGCTGACCGGACAGTACCCGGTAACTGTCGTAGGCCATCCCCATCACGGCTCCCGATATCAGCATCCACATCAATGTGATCCATTGAGTATCGGGACTCATCGGAACATCTTGCCGAACAGGCCTTTACCGTTCTTGGATTGGGAACCGGGATCCAGATATTGCAGAGAACTGACCGTTCCCTCGATAGATAGCAAACCGTCCTCCAGGCTAAGGTTTTTGATATGTAAATTGTGCCCCCGGATGGTCAGATGCCCAAGTTCAGTTTGCAGTAAAAATTCCTCACTGTCGAAGCTCTCCACATTGGAGACACCTGTCAGATCCAGCAGTTTCCGATTCTGCATACTCAGATGATGCTGTTTCGTTTTATTTTGCTCAACCATGGCATGTACCCCTCCTTCTTACACCTAGCTTATGGATCAGAAGTGCGGAATAGAACCAAGGGCGGATGAAACCGAATGTCAGATAAATACGCATCAAAAAAACGCCCCTCCCTCTAGGGGAAAGGCGTTCCATTTCATGCCATGAATGGAAACAAAGGCATGTTGGGCATTCCTATTACCAGTTCAACCCATTATCCTTGGCGATCGGCTCTTCCTTAACCAAGGTGTAGAGGCTGCTTGCCTCGTCCTTCTTGGTACTCTCGGCAAGGCGTTCCACCTTTACGGTGACCAGCTTTTGACCGAACTGAACCGTCAGCTCATCGCCCACTTTGACAGCGGCGCTGGGCTTCGCTTCGCGCCCGTTCACCAGAACACGTCCTTGTTCAGAGACATCCTTGGCAACGGTGCGACGTTTGATCAGTCGAGAGACCTTCAGGAATTTATCAAGACGCATTATTTTACGGCTTCTTTAAGTTTGTTGCCTGCTTTGAATGCAGGAACGGTGGACTCAGGAATCACGATTTCATTCCCTGTTTGTGGGTTACGTCCGGTACGACCGGAACGTTTGCGGGTCTCAAAAGTGCCAAAGCCGATCAATTGTACTTTGTCTCCGCTGGCAAGTGCATCTGTAATCTCTCCCAAAAAGCCGTTCAATACGGACTCAACGTCTTTTTTAGTCAAACCGCTTTTGGTGGAAATGTTGTTAATCAGATCTGTTTTGTTCATTTTTAAAAGCCTCCCAAATTGAAAAAAAAGTATCTGCGAATTCATGGCAACAGATCTGCTGCCGCTGACTCCGCGCTAGGTTACTACACATGTATTCTGGCTTGGCATCTGAAATCCTGCCTTGGCCCTCGACTTTTTTCACATTCTGTCGGTCCTGCCCAAGAACAGTCTAAGTCCAATACCCGAAACAACCCTCCATTAATCACACAGTGATCATTGGCGTTTCTTCGACTAACATAATACACATGATGTACCTAAGCAATTTGCATAATTCGATTCATCTCGCTCCCGGGTACAAAATATAGACGAATAGAAGCATTTCGATCTATATCTTGCTGTTTGAAAGACCCCTCTTTGGATTTATGCAAAATGCTCACTATGTGAATGATATCGGATCAGCGCTCAAAATGCCAGAACCCTTTACAATCCAGCCTTCTTCGCTGCCTGCCAGTATTCCTCCATTTCATCGACATTACTGTCTGACGGAGTTCTTCCCTGTTCACGCAGGCGCTCCTCAATATACTGGAAACGCTGAACGAATTTCCGATTGGTGGCGGCAAGTGCCTCCTCCGGATCTGTATCAATGAATCTAGCGACATTGGCAGCTGCAAACAGTAAATCGCCCAGCTCCAACTTCCGTTCTTCAGCAGATTGGTTGTGCTGCACTGCTTCTTTCAGTTCGGCCAATTCTTCTTCGATCTTGGCAAAGACACCCTCGACATCATCCCAGTCGAAGCCAACCTTGGCCGCTTTCTTCTGCAATTTATATCCTTTCATCAAAGCAGGCAAGTCACGGGGAATACCATCCAGCACGGAGGTCTTCTGCAGGTCCTGTCCTTTACGCTTTTTCTCCTCTGCCTTCATCTGTTCCCAGTTTTGCAGTGCCTCATTCGCATCACCTGCCTGCTGTTCGCCAAAGACGTGCGGATGACGGAAAATAAGCTTGTCGTTCAATCCTTCGATAACATCGTACACGTTAAACGTGCCAACCTCTTCTTCCATCTGGGAGTGCAGCAAAATCTGCAACAGGAGATCACCCAGCTCTTCCTTCATGTGATCGGGGTCATCTTCATCAATGGTTTCAATAACTTCATAGGTTTCCTCAATCAGATTTTTGCGAATCGACTGGTGGGTCTGTTCCTGATCCCATGGACAGCCCCCTGGACTGCGAAGGATATTCACAATTTCATGCAATCGTGCGAAGGAACGTCGACGTAGCGCGTCATCTGTATTTTTTGGCACATAGATCAGTGAAAGATTACCATACCCTTCAATACGGTCCAGATCATGCAGTGGCACCTTGTGAATGATCTCCTGCCCCTGTACACCCAAGGCGTGTCCAACAAATACCGGATAATCGTCAGAATAAACGTCCATCAGGCACAGTTTTACGTCGGAAGCGGTAAACACATCGTAGACTTGCCCGATCAAGGTATGAAGCTGGGGTTGCACCAGTTCCGTATTCAGACTGCTGGCGTCCAGAAGCTGAAAACCTTCAATGGGGTCGAATCCCAGACGAATGAATGCTTCATCCAGAAAACTCTCTCCGCCCATGATACGCAGCGAAATGCCCATCTGGGGGCAGCGCTCTTTCAGCAGGCGTACACTCGCTTCTGCAACCATGGGATGCCCTGGCACGGCATAAACGATCTCAGTGCCTTGTTCACCCGTGCGTGCGGCATCGATCAGCTGATCTGCAATTTCATCGTAGACTTCGGGAAAAGAAGCCTTAGCCTCATAGATCGCATCAAAAGATGTCATCTCAAGCCCTTCCTGCTTCAGATCATTCAACACGGGATGATCCAGTGTACGCACATACAGCGTGGCCGCATGTTTCATTTTTTTAATAATCCCTACCGTCAGCTGGTCTGCGTCTCCAGAACCAAGACCAACTACTGTCAAAGCTGCACTCATCTTTGTAAACCTCCATCCGAACCATCCTGTTCCGACTTCCCCATCCCTGAATCACATTCGATGTGGATGAGCCATGAAGCAGAACAGCGCTCTATAATTACACGTATTATACCAGAATCAGACGTTATCCTATAATTGCATATTCCACGGCGCTGGATGTAGACTCCGCGGGGGTTTAGCGCAGCACACGCAGTCTGCGCAGCAGCTTGGCCAGAAGCGGCCCCAGCTTGGGCACGGCCGCCAGCTCTGCGGCGGTCAACAGCCCCGTGAGGGCCGCAGCCAGCACGAACACGGCCGAGCCTGCGGCTACGCCAAGCAGGCTCACGCCCACCGCGGCCAGCCTGCCTTCGGCCGCGAACCCGATGCCGCCGAGCGCTGCTTCGGCGGCCCAAGCCGTGCCCGCCGCTGCCAGGCACATGGCGGCGATGACGAGCGCCGGCTTCGCCAGGACGGCGCCAGGGGCCGGGCGCATGGCGGTGAGCCGCGCCAGCAGCGCCACATTGAGGCCAGCCGCCAGCATATAGGCGACTGCGCCTGCCAGAGCCGCGCCGCTGATGCCCAGCGCCGGCACAAGCATGACGTTCAGCAGCGCCTTGACGCCTGCGGCGGCCAGCATGCTGAACGCGGGTGCGCGCACGGCGCCGAGGCCTTGCAGCAGCGCCGCCGCAATGATGCTGACGGTGCTGCCCGCAGCCATCAGCGCCATGTACCGCAGAGCTTCGGTGCCTGCGGCATCTCCGTACAGCATGCGGTTGATTGGCTCAGCCAGCACCGCCAGTCCCGCGGACGCCGCCAAGCCGATCAACCAGAACCAGCGCAGCGCAAGGCCTGCTTGCTTCCTCACGGCTTCCGGCCCGCCCTTGAGCCGGGCTTCGGCCATAGCCGGAATAAAGAGCACAGATAGTGACGTGGCAAGCATCGTCACCAGTTGAACTAACGGCAAGCCCCGATTGTAAATCCCGAAGGAGACCATGGATTGAAGCTCATCCAGCCCTTCTTGTCTTAATAAACGGGGTACCGTAAAGGTATCCACCAGATTCATCAATGGCACGGCCAGTGATCCGAGACAGACCGGAATGGCATAGATCAGCAGCGTCCGAATCCATTCGCTGTTGGAACGCCGTTCCTCGGGAAGAAGGCTGCTCCCCACGCTTCGGCGTTCCTTGGTTTTCTGCATTTGCTCAGCTGTGTCAGCATCTTTCTTAACAGTGAACTGTTCCCGATTTTTCCGTCGATGACGGTACATATAACCAAGCATGGCGACTAATCCGGCAATGCCTCCAGCCACCGATCCAAGCATAGCGCCAGCCGCAATAGTCTCCATCGAAGCATTTCGCCCCATGAGCCATAGTAACAGCACGATCATCACCGTAACCCTTACCATCTGCTCCACCACCTGGGACACCGCTGTAGGCACCATTTGCTGCAAGCCCTGAAAGTAACCACGCAGTCCTGTCATCACCGGTACAAACAACAATGCCATGGACGCTGCGCGAATGGAAGATACAACACTTCCATTACCAATAAGATCCCCGATAAAAGGTGCGCCTATATACATTAACAAAGCCAATACTAATCCAATTCCACCAAGCAGCATGGAGGATAAACGTACAATCCGCCTACCCTCCTCCGGCCTACCCATTGCATTCTGTTCGGCTACAAATTTGGATACAGCTACAGGCAATCCGGCAGCCGCGATCGTAATAAGAAGCATATAGAACGGGTACACCGTGTTGTAGATCCCAAAAACCCCGTCTCCGCCGAGATTTTGCAGCGGGATCTTCTGAAAAGCACCAATGATTTTGGATATAATAGCGGCAAACCCAAGCACAAAGGCGCCCTGAAGCAACCTTGAGCCTGTAGACGACTGTTTCATATGTCCCTCCTGCGTGTCCGTTCGTTCAAAGTATACTTAGCTATTATACCTGTCTATAGGCACTCAGACTAACCCCTTAGGCAGAGCTCCCTTTTAGGTCACCACCCCGGATCTCGCCCAATCCCCCAAAAACGCAAAAACTCCTGGTTGCCCTAACAGGGCACCAGGAGTTGATCTGCGGTTTATTGTTCCATCTGTTTACCAAGGAATCCAGCAGCTGTCTCAGACATTTTAACTTCCATCTGAGACATTTTAACTGATTCATCCTTGTTGAACAGGATAACCGTTCCGATGGGGTCACCACCAGAAATAATCGGGGCAATAACAAAAGAAGATAACGTCTCGTCATGATCTTTGCTAAGCTCATAAGACCCGTTGTTTGTCTCCAGGATCGTCTTGCGATTCTCCATGCAGCTCTCCAGCAGTGGCCCTACCTGCTTGTCCAGATACTCTTTCTTGGAACCACCTGCCACCGTAATAATAGTATCACGGTCAGAAATCATCGTTACATGACCAGTACTTTCATACAGGGATTCTGCGTATTCTTTGGCAAAATCACCAAGTTCGCCAATCGGCGAATATTTTTTTAGGATAACTTCTCCATCACGGTCCACAAAAATCTCCAGTGGATCGCCTTCACGGATACGTAACGTACGGCGGATTTCTTTTGGAATGACCACACGACCGAGGTCATCTATACGGCGGACAATACCAGTAGCTTTCATTTCACATGTTGCCCCACTTTCTCGAGAAGATTTTTCAACTACTGTTCCTTAATGGGTAGAGGAAAGTCCCAGAACGTTTAGTGTGATATCTTGACCATAGTATTCATCTGTTCCCATTTCCTTATACATGATTTGGAGAATATAGTTGTGTCAATTCTGCAGAAGGAGACCATATACCCATTTGGCAGCCCTGAATACAAATAGAAGCAAGAAGGAGGCCATAAGACCTCCCCTTGCTTCTCTGTATGGTTGTCCATATTTCAATCGTTCCAGATTTCATTAAGATGAAATTGAATCATGAAACGTTTACGCTTGCGGTCTTACTTCCCGCTTGTGTCTGCACCTTCACCTGTTGTTGCATCTTTATCGGTTCCAGTTGTTCCTTCATCCTTTTTGGTATCTGTACCTTTGGTATCATCCGTTTTAGTTTCGGTTTTATTACCTTCCGTACCTGTACCGGATGTACCTTCTGTTTTGCCTTCTTCAGCTTTATCTGTTTTCGGCAGTTTCACTTCTTTAACGATTTTGTCCAATTCACTGTTCATGAATGTATCGATTTGAGCAGCAGCCAACTGACTTTTCAGCGTTTCTTTCTGCTCATCCGTCAATTTGCTGTAATCTGCTTCCGTACGGGATTCCACTTTCATCACGTGATATCCGTATTCTGTTTCAACAGGGTCGCTAATTTTGTTCAACGGCAATGTTTTGGCAGCTTCCTTGAAGGCATCTACCCAATTGGCTACAGGAGTATTCTCATATAAACCGCCTTTTTCTGCGGAACCTGGATCTTCAGAGTATTTTTTCGCAATTTCAGCAAAATCGGCTCCGCCATCCAATTTCTTTTTAACTTCTTTTGCAATTTTAAGAGCATCTTCTTTCTTGCGCTCTTTTTGTGTTTTTGGATCTGTGAAGTTAATCAGTACGTGGCGAACGGAAGCCGTTGTAAACTGATCTTTGTTTTTCTCAAATTCAGCCTTAATCGCATCTTCAGTAACGCCTGTTTCCTTGTCTTTAATTACGGTCATGATGCGAGTCATGTAATCTTTGATGTTCTGATCCGTCAGGTTCTGAGCTTTTTGCATCTCGGTCCATTGATCGGCTTGAACAGAAGCCTTCATTTTGTCGAATTGTTCTGTTGCTGTTTTGGCTCCTGCAGTCTTGGCTTCCTCACTTGCTTTTCCACTCAAATATTCATATGCAACTTCCTGTTTCACCAGGTATTCCTTGAAATCATCCATATCCATCATTTGTGCATATTCCGGATAGAGGAATTTCATGACGCGTTGCTCCAGGTCGAATTCATTGGCTGTAATGGTGCCGCCCTCATACGTAGCGACTACAGCACTTGTATCAGTCTTTTCCGGTGCTTTTGCTTCTTCTTTCTTGCCACATGCAGCAAGCAGTGATAAGGACAGTACTGCGATCATACTCACAGACAGTACCTTCCCTACTTTTTTATACTTTGCTAACATCCTTTAGTTCCCCCTTTGATTTAAAAGCACTTTTCATGGACTCCAGAAATTTCTCTACCAGCTCCATCAGTTGCTTGTCCCCAAGCCCTTTGCCTTTGACATGAATAAGCATATGGGGTCCTTGTTCAAATTGTACACGTCTTTCGAACTGATTTCCAATGTGTGCGATCTTCGAGAGCTCAAAGGCATGTTCACGGCCTTCATAAAACTTCACCGTAAGGTCATCTCCTCGTTGAGAGATCGACTCAATGCCGTAGATTTTGCCATAGACTTTCAGCCTGGCCACTGCCAGCAGATTGATTACAGCTTCCGGAAGATCACCGAATCGGTCAACCAATTCGTCTTCCAGTTCCATCGCATCGTCGAAGGAGGCAATAACCGCCACTTTTTTATAAATTTCAATCTTCTGAATGCTGTCATAGATATAATCTGACGGCAAGTACGCATCGATACTGAGATCCAGCGTTGTATTCCACTGATCGGATGGCACCGGCTCTTCGCCGAGCATCGTCACTTTGCGTTTGTTGATTTCCTCTGCAAGCATCTGAGAATACAGATCGAACCCGACGGACGCAATGAAGCCATGCTGCTCTGCTCCGAGCAGATTACCCGCACCGCGGATCGACAAATCGCGCATCGCGATTTTGAAACCCGAACCCAGTTCGGTAAATTCCTTGATCGATTGCAAGCGTTTCTCGGCAACTTCGGTCAATACTTTATCCCGTTGGTACGTGAAATACGCATACGCAATCCGGTTGGAACGACCCACCCGTCCGCGCAGCTGATACAACTGGGATAGCCCCATTTTGTCCGCATCATGTACAATCAGGGTGTTTACGTTAGGGATATCCACCCCGGTCTCGATAATGCTTGTGCTGACGAGCACGTCATATTCCCCGTCCAGGAAGTCCAGAATGGTTTTCTCCAGCTCTGTTTCCGACATCTGGCCATGCCCCACTCCGACTTTCGCTTCAGGTACCAATTCGGAGATCTCGGCAGCCATCTCCTGAATTCCCTGTACCCGGTTGTACAGGTAGTAGACCTGACCACCACGGGCCAATTCACGTTCAATGGCTTCCCGGACAAGCGCCTGACTGTGTTCAACCACATAAGTCTGTACCGGGAAACGATTCTCTGGAGGTGTCTCAATAACCGACAGATCCCGAACGCCCAGCATGGACATGTGAAGGGTACGTGGAATCGGCGTCGCTGTCAGTGTCAACACGTCGACATTGGTTTTCAGCTTTTTCAGTTTTTCCTTATGGGTTACACCGAAACGCTGCTCTTCATCCACAATAAGCAGACCAAGGTCCTTGAACACCAGATCCTGTGATAACAATCGGTGCGTACCGATGACGATATCGACGGTACCTGCCTTAATGCCTTTGGCTGTCTCGTTTTGTTCCTTGCGGGAACGGAAGCGGCTAAGTACATGAATGTTAAAGGGATATCCAGAGAAGCGTTCACGGAACGTCTCATAATGCTGCTGCGCCAAAATGGTTGTAGGGACCAATACAGCAACCTGTTTCCCCTCAATAGCAGCCTTAAATGCGGCACGAATAGCAACCTCGGTTTTGCCGTAACCGACGTCCCCACACAATAAACGGTCCATTGGCCGGTTTTGTTCCATATCTTTTTTGATTTCTTCGATTGCACGCACCTGATCGCGTGTCTCGTCATACGGGAACATGTCCTCGAATTCCTGTTGCTCCGCAGAGTCTTTGTCGAAACCAAAACCTTTGGATGTCTGACGTTCCGCATAAAGCTTGATTAGATCATCAGCAATATCCTGTACGGATGTACGGACTTTATTTTTAACCCGTGTCCACTCATTGCCGCCCAGCTTGTATATTTTCGGCTCTTTCTCTTCGGAACCGACATATTTCTGAATCAGATCAATCTGCTCAATCGGTACAGACAGTTTGTCTCCACCCGCATAAAGAATATGCATGTAATCCTTGTGAATGCCGCCAACCTCAAGTGTACCGATCCCAAGATACTTACCAATCCCGTGATTCTGGTGAACGACATAATCGCCCACTTTCAGCTCACTATAGGATTTAATCCGTTCGGCATTGTCCACATTGCGAATCGGTTTACGTACCTTGCGCTGCTTCTGGGAGAACATCTCGCCTTCTGTTACGACAGCCAGATGAATGGATGGCATTTCAAAGCCTGTCTGAAGGTTACCAATAAGCATTTCCGGCTCAGGGATATCATAATCCATGAGAACCCTGCGCATCCGATCGAGTCTTTCCTCACCGTTTGCCAGCATAAGCACTTGAACTCCAGCCTTCTGCCATCGCTCCATCTCTGCCTTGAGCACATTCATCTGACCATGGAAATCCTGCATGCCACGGCTGATAAAGTTCAGAATATTCTGGGGTTGAGTGTGAGGAACCTGACGTAAAAAGATGGACATAAACAACGTCTGGAATGGACGCTCATATATCAGATCATCGCCATCCGCCGATAGATGCAGGTCAGGAAGTGTTTTCCCGTTTTGCATCAGATGCAGATTCCACTCCGACTCATCCCGCTCCAGCTGTTTTGATGTCTCGGCGAGCCTTGCCGGCTCATCGAGAACAAGCAAGGTATCTTCCGGCATGTAGTCGTAAATTGTTTTATTTTCCGGATAGAGCGGTGAAATATATTTATACATTTCGGAGAAATACACATGCTCCCGCAACAGTTCAATCTCCCGATGAATTTCTTCACGCAGACGCAGCTTCGCCTGCCGGTCGGTCATCTTCTCAAGCTGTTGATCAAGCAAAGTAACAGCCGCATCTGCAGCCTTCTCCATGCGCTCGCGGTCTGCAATTAACTCTTTGCACGGCAGTACCGTGACTTCTTCGATCCGTTCAATGGAACGCTGGTCTGCCGGGTCGAAGGTACGGATGGAATCAATCTCATCATCGAACAGCTCTACTCGATACGCGATGGATGATGTGACAGGATAGAAATCAATAATTCCTCCGCGTACACTCATCTCTCCACGTGATTCAACACGCTCCACACGCTCATATCCGAGCTTCACCATCTCCAGCAGGAACGAATCCAAATCAAGCGTGCTGCCCTGTTTAATTGTAATCTGGGCATTAGCCATTACTTCCGGAAGCGGAACATAACGCCGTACCCCGGAAAATGGAATAACAACAACGCCCCTAAATCCCTGGGCGCAACGGACCAACACATCAATACGCTGACCCAATGTTTCCGGACTGGAAACAGCGGCTTCAGCGGCAACAAGCTCATTGGCAGGGTAGAGCAGTACCTGATCAGGTGAAAGCGCTTCCTGTAAATCTTCTGCAATTTTTTGGGCGGAAAACATATTATGTGTCACAACGAGCAGCGGTCGGTTCATTTCCTGATGAAGGGCAGCCAGCATAATCTGACGTGCCGATCCGGATAAGCCCGAAATCAATTGCTCTTTCATGCCGGATGTAATCCCGGCCGTAATGGACCCGAAGTCCGGATCTTTGGAAAAAGCCTGTATAAGTGCTTGTAACAAAAGGGGCACCTCTCTTATAACTTACTTGAGTATCTCACACCTGTGCGCAGGTTCACCAATATAAAATTGGATACAAATTCCTTTTTGTCCTGTTTCATCATAAAGGATTCATCGCTACTTTGCCACATCCGTTTGATGTGGCTCGACCGTCATTTGAGTATAGACTGCTTTCATCCCAACTGAAAAGAAGCCTCAGCAGTCTGCCAAGGCTATAAAGGGGGAGCGGTATTCCGCAGCCCCCATCATCTGTCATCGGTTCTTGCTGCATCGCGAGCTACTATTGGAGCGGACTCGCAAGCAGACTGAGCTCGGGATTAAGCTCCAGAGCTTCCTTGCAATAATCACATGTAATCCGGACGGTAATATCGCCACCGGAATTATACGCTATTATATCCCTCCGCTCGTCGGGGGTCAAGAAATGAAAGCCCAATTGCGCTTCCGTTATCCGGGCAGAATCGATTCGTCCAATAAAAGTACGGCAATGCCTGCACACATAATTCACTGACATGTTTATGCCTCCTGAACATGGTTTTATACGTCCAGTATGCCCATTAAGACTGAATTGAACCCGAATCTTGATCATTTTTCCAGTGTCAATCGCCGCGGTTCATCCGTTGAACTTGGCCATGGTTTGTTCAAACGTGTGATCCAGACTGTACTCCAATGCATCGCAGGTCTGTTCAATCGTTTGATCAAGAGCTTCCTTTTCATTCTTCATAAACTTCGAAAGCACGTAGTCTACAATGGCATGTCCCGGTTCGGGTCTGGATATTCCCATCCGTACCCGGTTAAACTGCTGTGTACCGGTATGCTGAATAATGGATTTGATTCCATTATGGCCACCTGCACTGCCTTGGTAACGCAATCTGACCTTGCCTGTTTCTGTGTCCATATCGTCATAGACGACAATCAGGTCTTCCAGACTAACTTTATAAAAGTCCATATAGGCCCTTACCGATTCACCAGACAGGTTCATAAACGTCATCGGTTTAATCAGCACGGTTTTGACGCCGCCGATTACCCCTTCTCCAATCAACGCTTTACACTTGCTCTGCGTAATCGAAATGCCATGCCGATCTGCCAGTCGATCTATTGCCATAAAACCAATATTATGACGGGTTTTGGCGTAATTCGGGCCCGGGTTCCCGAGGCCGACAATCCACTTCATCTCGTTCCCTCCTTTGGATCAGCGTAAGGTGAAGCATAGACTTCGAATGGTATATTTCATATAATATCAACAAAGTGTGATTCGAATTGGTTATATAATTTGAACGATTATTACACCTAATCACTCCGATTGCAGTACCATCTCTCGATCGCTCTTATCCCCAGATTTTCTTATTCCCATAATCCTAGGGTAAAATCCGGTGATAAAGGCGCACGCTCCGCTTCTTAAGATTGGTTCTGCACTCTCCGTTTTGGTGTAAACGTCAGTTTCAACTTATATAGTGTTTACAGCTTTTATTCATCAACCCAGGAAGGTGAGCGGGTTTTGCGCGAAGACAACGGACAACTGACTCAACATAGCGATTTTATCTATCATCTGGAATATCACGTACCTGTACAGGTATATGACCGCGACACCCATATTGAGATTGGACTTATCACCCGTTTCGATAATCAATTTGTCGAAATTGCCGACACTCTTTTTCATCGGCGCAGGTTCCGGTTCATCTCCCGCCCCGGGTACTAACCATATAAGTTGAACGTATGATTTTACATTGGATCAATGTGCGGCCAGAACCATCTTTCGATCACTGTTAGCACCCGATTCTTTGATTCCCTTTTCAAAGGGAACCTCGGTGATAAAGGCGAAGCATATGCGTTCCAAAGCAGCTTTCTTCCAGATTGCTTTTAGCTCCGCTTTCTCAGATTTCTTTCTGCCCTCTTCGTTATCGTGTAATTTAGTTCAACTTATATAGAATTGACCAGCGTATGTTTCGATTTTATTAAAACGGCACGCCGACAGGGGTTACATTTTCCATTGAACCGGAAAACGTAACCCCTCTACTACTTTATGCAGACATCCTTATTCAATTTCAAACAGCTTGCTGATTGATAATTCCTCATGAACCCGGATAATGGCTTCTCCGAGCAACGGTGCTACGGACAACACTTTAAGTTTGCTTGTCGGATTGGCATGCGTAATCGGAATGGTATCCGTAACGATGACTTCCTTCAGTGGAGCATTCTCCAAGCGTTCCATCGCAGGTCCGGACAATACCGGGTGAGTACAGCATGCGTAGACTTCCTTCACGCCGCCTTCCATCAGAGCATTCGCTCCCAATACAATCGTTCCCGCCGTATCAATGATATCATCGATCAGGATTGCTGTTTTGCCTTCGATGTTACCGATAATGTTCATTACTTCGCTGACATTCGGCTCCGGACGACGTTTGTCGATAATTGCGAGCGGTGCATTCAGAAAGTCCGCCAGTTTCCGAGCGCGCACTACGCCGCCGTGGTCAGGAGAAACTACAACTGGATTTTCAATCTGTTTCGAGCGGAAATATTGAGCCAAAATCGGCACGCCGAGCAGATGATCGACCGGAATGTCGAAGAATCCTTGAATCTGCATCGCATGCAAGTCCATCGCGATTACACGGGTTGCACCCGCTTTTTCAATCAGGTTGGCAACCAGTTTCGCTGTAATCGGGTCACGCGAACGTGCCTTGCGATCCTGTCTTGCATAGCCATAGTACGGAATAACGACGTTAATCGTCTTGGCAGATGCCCGTTTGAGTGCATCAATCATCACGAGCATTTCCATCAGGTTGTCATTAACCGGCAAGCAAGTTGACTGCACAATGTAGACGTGACAGCCCCGAACACTCTCAGAGAGCTTCACTTGGATCTCACCATCACTAAAGCTAGTGGTGTGAGATTCACCCATAGGAATTCCGATATAATCAGCAATTTGATGGGCAAGCTTGGGGTTAGAATTGCAAGTAAATATTTTTAATTTCGAATCAAAATAAGTCATAAAATAAAAACCCTCCGTGCTGGTTCATTGGAATCTATAAGCGTCTGCGACATGTCGGCACCTCCCGATGATCGGAAGGCAATCTTAATATCAATACCCCTTATTCGGGTTTGGCATTTTGTTTTTTAGCTTTGGCACGCCCGCGAATTTTCTCCGCATATCCAGGTTTGTTCTCCTGGCGTGGACGGGCAATCGCGAGATCGTTCTCTGGAACAGAGTGGGTAACAGTAGAGCCTGCAACAACATATGCGCCCTTACCTACTGTGACAGGTGCAATCAGATTGACATTGCTGCCTACGAACGCATCATCCTCAATCGTCGTTACAGCTTTATTATATCCATCATAATTCACCGTTATTGCCCCGCATCCAACATTTACATTTTTTCCTACTTTGGCATCCCCAATATAACTGAGATGAGATACTTTGGAGCCTTCATCAATTGTAGCATTTTTCACTTCGACAAAGTCACCGATTTTTACTTTACGGCCCAATACTGTTCCTGGACGCAAATAAGCAAATGGACCTACGGTTGCTTCCGAACCCACCTCTGCTTGTGACAATACAGAATGCTTGATTGTAACCCCATCCTGAATGATGCTGTCTTCCACATCTGCCTGAGGACCAATATGGCAAGCCTCACCAATGGAAGTGGTGCCTTTGAGTATGGTTCCCGGATACAATACTGTATCTGATCCAATGGTAACATCTGCCCCGATATATGTCGATGCCGGATCGATGATTGTAACACCGTTCAACATATGTCGTACAGCCAGACGTTCACGCATGAATGCTTCCGCTTGGGAAAGAGCAAGCCGATCATTGACCCCGATGGATTCCGCGATGTCATCCGACATATAAGCTTCCACCACTTCCCCATCATTACGGAAAATGCCGACAACGTCAGTGAGATAATACTCACCTTGAGCATTCTCGTTCGTCACTTTCTCCAGTGCAGCGAACAATTTGGCATTGTCGAAGCAGTATGTGCCTGTGTTGATCTCGTTCACAGCATCTTCCTGCTCTGTGCAATCCTTTTGTTCAACAATACGCTGTACAGAACCATCTTCTCCACGAATCACGCGGCCATACCCTTTGGGATTGTCCAAATGGGCCGTTAGTACCGTCGCCGCTGCTCCGCGACTCTCATGAAGTTTCATCAGACCTTCCAGCGTCTCGCTGGTCACCAGTGGTGTATCTCCACAGACAACAATGGTTGAGCCTGCTTCTCCGCCGAGCAAAGATTTAACCTGCTTCACCGCATGTCCTGTTCCCAGTTGTTCAGCCTGAAGAGCGTATTCTGCTCTCGAACCCAAAAATGACTGCACCGCTTCGGCACCGTGACCGACCACGACGACACTACGTTCAACGCCTGCGCGAAGAGCTGCATCCAGCACGTGACCCACCATAGGTTTACCGCATACGGGATGCAGTACTTTGTACAATTTTGATTTCATCCGTTTGCCTTGCCCTGCCGCAAGAACAATTGCCATTCTTTTCAAAATTTACGACCTCCTGTTCTGAATACCCCCATCGTTGGACCTCGCCTTTATATATCCGATGAGTACCGTTCAGCCGGCTCTGCGCCGGTCTTGTTCATCGCCTGCTGTCTCTGTAATCACGCGTAACAACGCGGACACCTACGAATCGTGACCTATATGTATACGCCGTGTACCTGCGAGCTTAACCGAATCCCATGATTCCTAAGATGCCGCCCTGTAACCAAGCGCACGCTGCGCTTTTTTGTTCTTTCAACATTTTGCAACAATCCGGCTGCAAATGTTCTTCTATGAATAAACTCAATACTGAATATATCTTATTCCGGTCAAAAAGAAAAGAGAGCCATAAGACATGGCTCTCTTTTCCTTCGAACCCCAATAATGTTCTCAGGCACCTTCTTCAATGACTTCTTCCTCAGTTGCAGCGCGATCATATTCAGTCAATACAGCAGCCTGAATCTTCTCACGAGTACCGGAAGAGATCGGGTGGGCGATATCACGGAATTCTCCGTCAGGAGTCCGCTTGCTCGGCATAGCAACAAACATTCCGTTGTTACCATCAATGACACGAATGTCATGAACGACGAATTCGTTATCGATGGTAATGGATGCGATAGCCTTCATTCTCCCTTCCGAGTTAACACGGCGGAGTCTGACATCCGTAATTTGCATGTGTGTGTTCACCACCTTTTTCCATCAGAACTTGGTGTATTATTCCACACAGCCTATACGAACTCCTTCTTTTTATAACCATAAAAATGTCCTAATTTCAGGAATTTTTTTATTTAATACACAATTCGACAATGTTAGTGCCAGGTCGATGGAAAAGAACTTTTCCCGACATGTAATTCTTCATGATTCTACAGGTCAAAATAGTTGCCAGGCTTAACGGAAATATGTCTGCTCTTGGCATCCACTGCTGTCAGTTTCGCCAGAGACACGTAATCCGTCAGGAGTCTTTCTTCGGAATCGACCGAGCCGGATTCTACCAATACCCCTACTCCGGCTACCGTTGCATTAAACTCGGCTAATAGGTCGATCATCCCCTGAACAGTGCCTCCCGCTTTCATAAAGTCATCCACAATGAGCACTTTGGAGTGTTCGCGCATCGCCCTGCGGGACAGGGACATGGTGTGCAGACTTTTATGAGATCCGGAGACATAATTGATACTTACGGCTGATCCTTCCGTAGCCTGATGGTCCCTGCGCACGAGCACAACAGGCAGGTTAAGCTGGGCTCCGGTCGCATAGGCGAGCGGAATGCCTTTGGTCTCAACCGTCATGACCACATCAATATCCATATTGCCAAAGGCTGTTGCAAAAATCTTGCCGGCTTCATTCATCAATGCGGGTTGTCCTAGCAGGTCGGACATGTACAGGTATTCTCCGGGCAGAATCCGGTCGGGTTGCGCGAGCTGGGTAGAAAGTCGTTCGGCAAAACCGAGAGCCAGTTCTCTAGACACCTTTGGAATCCATTTTACTCCTCCGGCTGCCCCAGCCAGTGTATGCAGTTCTCCCGAACCACCTTCTTCGAACACTTCCTTGATAATCGCCAAATCTTCGCTGATCGAAGACTTCGCGGCTCCATAGCGTTCGGCAAACGTGGTCAACGGAATAACCGTATGTGGTCTAGACAATAAGTACTGCGTCATTTCAACCAGCCTTGCGCTTCGTTTTAATTTCTTCACAGAGATCCATCCTCACGATCACGGAAAACATCCAAATCCGAATAATTATATAAAAATATACCACCTTTATACGTGTTTGTACATTATAAAAGCGAATTTTAAGTCAGCATGCGTACAGCATATACTTCTTTACAGAAGCCCCGCAGGCCATTATAGATCCGTGCAACCTTGGACTCCTTGGAGACCAGACCGAACACCGTTGGTCCACTGCCTGACATTAATACTCCGTCTGCTCCCAATCGGATCATAGCATCCTTCAGATGCTGAACCTCCGGATACAGCTTCAACGTCACATCTTCAAGCACATTCCCCATTTGCCCGCATACTTCAACAAAAGACTGGTTGCGAATGGCCTGTTCCATTTTTGCCGCGCTTGGGTGACGAACAATCTTGTCGCTACGAAAACGTCCGTACACATCCGCTGTAGACACATTAATCGGCGGCTTGGCCAAGATCACCCAACATTGAGGAGGATTAGGCATCGGTGTCAACTTCTCTCCACGACCTGTGGCGAGCGCTGTTCCTCCAGTGATGCAGAAAGGAACATCCGAACCCAGTTCGGCTCCAAGCTCTTGCAGCTCCTGATCCGGGATGTTGAGACGCCAAAGGCGATTCAATCCCCGCAGCGTTGCTGCCGCATCACTGCTGCCCCCGGCAAGTCCAGCAGCAACAGGGATTTTTTTGTCCAAATGAATATGGACTCCACTCCTCACGTCATATCGCTCTTTGATGAGTCTGGCAGCCTGAAAGGCCAAATTCTTCTCATCCAGCGGGATATAACCCGCCTGACTGGAGATAAAAATGGTATCCCGAGGCAGCTCAGACATCTCCAATCGATCAGCAAGATCGACCATGGTCATGATCATCTCAACTTCATGGAATCCATCTCTTCTTTTATGTAAAACGTCCAGCATCAAGTTAATTTTAGCAGGCGCTTTTTCGTAAATTTTCAAGGCGTTCACCCGTCCTCACCTTTTCCCTAAGACAACTTAACATATTATATCAAAATGGGGCTGTCAAGTCATTTCTATTCCGCATGGATGGGGAAAAAGCGAGGCCATTCCTGCTGGATTGCCCCGCCCTCCAAACCGATGGAACCGGATTACGATTTGCGTGCCGCTTGTTCAGCAAGTTGAATGGCCCGTTTCACCATATTGCCCGCATCCTTCGCTTTGATTCCGCCCCAGCCTTCCTCTTGAACCGTATCATAGAAACCCAGGTCTTTCGCAAGCTCATTCTTGAGTTCATCCGACATTACACTTCTTCTTCTCCGGCTCATGGATGGTCCTCCTCCAAATTGGTTTAATTCATGATAAGTGCTTTAGACCTTGCCATTACATCAGGCCAAGTTCATTTTCCTTTGAGGTACTTTTGGAAAACACTTTTGAAAAACATCTTGGACCTGTTCAGATAGTATGCCGCTTCCTCTCCTTGGTCATTCCTGACCATATATGGTTTCACCCTGATTCGTGTGTGACTGTCCAAAAATAAAAAAAGCGATCTGCCTCAAGGGCAAATCGCCGTAATCCATACTTACGTCTCCATGTAGGAGCTATGCGTCTGGCTGCCTGGATCATATACCATGACTTCCACCGATTCCGTAAGTATATCCGCATAACTGTAGGATACTCGCTTGAATGTTTCTTGCTCCTCATCAAGCTTGACAATAAAAACAGAAGGGTACGTTTCTTCCAATACACCTGTACGCTCAATGGTCTTACGGCGGCCACCATTAGCCCGCAGCATGATTTTCTGACCAATATGTGCGTCGAGATTGCGCTTGATATCCAATAGCGTATTTTTAGCCATTGTAGACGACCACCTCTTTTCTTGTCCATTATACCGGATTTTACAGTCATTGTCAAATCAAAACTAATTATTATATCAGTATCAAAAAGTTGTTGTCAATGAATTTTTTTACGAATAAAAAAAGCCCCTAAATGGGACTTTATTCTAACTTCATCAGACAGCTGACGGATTCACTTTTAGCGTGGATAAATCGTTTAATCCCGGCAGTCCTACTCGATAACTTCCCCGTGTTTCTACGCCCCCGACACCCTGGCTACCACTGATCGTGTTATGCAGAACATCATTCATGTTCACTGTTTCCCGCACCGACGTAAAGGCTGCCTTGGCTGCCACATAGACCGGGTCAAGAGCATGAATGAGAATTCTGCCTGGTGAACTGGCAAAGTTTGCTCCAGCCCGAAGCAAGGCCTCAAAGTGGGACTGACAGGCCCCTGCAACAATGGTGAGTGCATCCAGATGACGTTCATATTGCCTTGCTACCTGAATAGCTGCTACAAAATTCTGTGAATTCTTGTAACTTCCCAAGCTATATAAGTCATAAGGCTGACGTGTCTTTAGTACCCCATCATGGCCCGTAATGACGACGATATCCGGACGTACTTTAGGAAGGAGCCGGTACAACGTATCCGCCATCGCTGATTCATGTACATATTGACCCTCTGCGGGAACACGAAGTTGCTCGTAAAGGTTCATGCTTTTTTTCAAATAATTCGGGTCTCCATCCAAATGCAACACTTTACCTGGCATCTCGAAATAAGCCGGGTCCTGCTGAGCAGACCATTCTTGAATTAAGCCTTCACGATTACGTTCTGCCTGTTCCATCCGATTCTGTTGCAGGCGTGAGAGCGTCTGATGGGCCTTTACATGTGCCTGCCGGGTCTTAGCACTCTGCGGTTCGAATGGAACCTGTATCAAATCGTCCACAGGGGAATCGGCCAGCAACCGGAACTCGGTCCCTTTAATGACCGCAGCATCCAACTGAAGGCGTTCCACCCGGAAAGTCACATCTCCACCGTATGACTTCCGAACGACCAAGTCTCCGATATTCATCAACATAATCACCTCTACCCCATCGTATGGGCAAGGACCCGGATTGGTTCATCCGAATTTTACAGAGCTTGGCGTACCCCAGCTTCCCACATCACAGTGCTGAGCGTTGCATATTCCTGCAAACTTAAGGTTTCCCCCCGCCTTGAGGGTTGAATACCAGCCTGTTCCAGCAGCTGATCAGCTTGGTCTCTGTTCTCC
This sequence comes from Paenibacillus sp. JNUCC-31, assembly GCF_014844075.1. Lineage (NCBI taxonomy): Bacteria > Bacillati > Bacillota > Bacilli > Caryophanales > Paenibacillaceae > Paenibacillus > Paenibacillus sp. JNUCC31. Next base: position 3,442,051 of record NZ_CP062165.1, on the reverse strand, counting down.
TTCGTAAAGAAGCGGGCCTTCAGATTGTTGGAGATCGTCTTTCTGCGCTGGGCAAATGAAGCTTGTACCACTTCGAAATAGTGTGCTTCGTCCGGAATCTCCACTGGTGGTTGCTCACGAACCTTTAACTTGATCACAGCCGATTCCACATTAGGTTGCGGAATAAAGACCGTAGGTGGCACGACACAAACCAATTCCGGCATACTGTAGTACTGGACTGCGATACTCAAACTTCCATAGTCCTTAGATCCTGGTGCAGCAGCCATGCGCTCAGCCACTTCTTTTTGAATCATGACCACAATGCTATCCACAGGCAATTTCTCTTCCAACAGCTTCATCATGATTGGCGTCGTTACATAGTAAGGCAAATTGGCTACAACACTCACCTTATCTACCGATGCAAAGTCCGTGCGGAACAACTCCGCCAGATCTAGCTTCAATACATCCCCGTGATGCACACGAACGTTCGGATAAGGCTGCATCACTTCGCCCAGAATGGGCAGCAGTCGCTGATCAATCTCTACAGCCGTTACAGGGCCGGCTACCCGAGCCAGACGTTCTGTAAGTGCTCCAATACCAGGTCCGATCTCAAGTGCTCCCTTAGTCTCGTCCAAATCGGCTGCATTTACAATCTTGTTCAGTATATTTTGATCGATCAGAAAGTTCTGACCCAGGCTCTTTTTAAAAGAGAATCCGTGTCTTTGAATAATTTCTTTGGTTCGTTTCGGTGTTGCAATCTCAATCGTTTCGTCCATGCCCTTCATACACTCACAATCCTTCACGTTCAATTTGCGATAATGCTTCGGAGAATTCTTCCCGGGTAATCTGAAATACACTGAGCCGCTTGTGAAACTGCTTGCCATTACAATATCCAATGCCGAGCAGATTGCCCATCTCCATACGACGTGCAGCGGCCTGTGGATGCACAATCAGTCCTGCCGCGATAAGATCCTCCCAATCGATCAGGCTCGGTGCACCTTCATATGACGTATGAACACGTGCCAGTGCATGACGAATGGCTTCCGGTGAGGCATTCTCTACCCCGATGTCCCCTTTGCGCGTAGCATCAGCCTCGGGTATAAAAGCATGCTTGCAACCCGGTACTTTATTGGCAATGATTTTGCGAATTCGTTCACCCGCATGATCCGGGTCTGTCAATACAATGACGCCACGTCTCTCCTGGGCAAGCGCAATCCGCTTCAGAATGCGTTGGTTTATGGCTGATCCGCCTGTTTCTATTGTGTCGGCTTCCACGGCCCTATGGATGGCTACCGTATCATCACGGCCTTCCACCACGATCACTTCTTTTATCATGTTCCATTTCTTCCTTTCTAACGCAAAAAGAAGAGGAATATCCTCTTCTCTGCCAAACGGCGGGGAGACTGATATCAGCCCCCTCCGCCGCATATTCCGCATGAATCATTCATGCAACTATTTTATAGCATTCCCATTTCAAAGTAAAACGATTTTAGTTCGCTTCCGGCTTCACCGGTCCGATCACATATACCGTCTTGCCTTTCTTCCGTCCGAAGTTCAGGGCATGCTTCACACTATCATAATACACATCAATTTTGTGGCCTTTAATGGCACCACCAGTGTCTTCCGCACGACGGAAGCCAAGGCCTTCAATATAAACCCACCATCCGATTGGAATGACTTTGGGATCAACTGCAATGGTACGTCCTTCAGTTACGCGGGTACCCGATGCAGTTTTTGTACCAATACCGGGCTCTTCGGAAGAGTATGCCGTCATGGATACATTTTTAAGGATCTTGGAATATTTAAAAGAAGTGCCTGAGACGGTAATGACTTTGCTGCCCGAGGCAGCGGTTTTCTTCGAGTTCGTGGTTGTTGCCTTTTTGGTTGTGGAAGTCTGCGCGGATACCGTCTGAATCACCGGCTCTTTCACAACTGGTTTTGCTTTGGTACCAACAGCGATCACTTTATCGACGCGATTCGTTGCAATCGATTTGCCCACCATTTTTTTGGAGACCAATTCTCCGTCCTGAAACACTTTTTCAATATGCTGTACAATGGTGCCTTCTTTACCACTCACAACGACACGATTATCGCCTTTGTACAAGCTGGGATCAGCCGTTTTGATCACTTTGTAAGCAATCGGCTGTTTCACGTCCACTGTACGCTTTGTTACACGCACTACACGGATTTTCATATCCGCTTTAACAGTGGTTCCAAGCGCCGGATACACTTTATCCTCACTTGCAATTTGAATACCTGATTTTTGAATTGCTTCTTGTACCGATGAATCGGTTGTATACAGTGTCTTGGTGTCTCCGTCTGCCGTAATTTTAACTGGAACGGCCCGCTCAATAACGATGCGGTCCCCATCTGCGATTGCCCCGTTTAAGGGCATGGATACCTGATCGTGAGGGCTGACTGTGATTGATTGCTCCTCCAGCATTTCCTGAAGCATTCCTGTACGAGTCTCTACCGCTTGAGCTTTGCCATCAATAACCAGTGAAATTTGTTTCCCGGCCTGACCGTAAACGACTAACAAGATCATGATTGTAAGCGCAATTGAGAAAATCGCGATCAATGCCATCTGACGCAAGTTCTCATGCTTCCACCGCAACGCGAAAGACTTACTGGATGATCGTGACTCATGGGTCTCTTCTGGTTGGAATGTGCCCACTTCTCCGTCCTCCTTCATAGCCTCGCCGTCTTAAGTAATGCATGATGTCTTTGACGCGACTATACCAAATTTTCTACAGAACACAGGTCGGACCAACATAACCGGTTCTGCACCATGAACCACTCTTCGCAACATGATGTCATCCTCCTGAATACTTACCGTATGATGACCGCATTTCTTTTATTCAAAAACAAAAAAGCCAAAGAAAGAGTTTAAGAGGAACTCTTTCGTGGCTTCCGAATGATTTTGAATATCGGAAATTCATGCACGAGGTTGCCTCTCTTTTTCCGCTTGCGAGGTTAGCTGTCGGGTTCGGGCGAAAGAGAGCCGCCCTATCTCCGGTCATCCGCTCATGGCGGACGCCCTTGAATTCACCCCGAGACCCAAAGAAGAAATCAAATATGGCTTCGCAAAGGTATTCACTGTTTTGGGTCAGCGAATATTGCGCATCAGCTACATTCACCGATGTTTAAGCCCTATTGGTTCCCCCGCTCTCCGTAAACGGAGACTCAGCGAGACTGATTCATGAAAGTAATGTTGTTTCATCGGAAAGTGTCCCTTTGTTCATCCCCCGAACATCTGTCCAATTTTCCGCACAACAATTCACTGAAAAGATGATATCGTGTTTCTATGCATGTTGTAAAGCGTTGTTCAAGTACGTTTTTCTAAATATTTGGTTAAAATATTGTAATATTCTTGATTTATTTGGATCAAAAAGCAAATTAACTCCGTCTAACTCACTTTTTTACCCCTTTTGCTCGATATTTTAGCGAATTCCAAATCGTTCCATGGCATTTTTGGTGGTTATTGCAGCAATTTCCTCCATCGAAATGCCTTTAATTTCCGCAGCTGCTTCTGCAACCAGACGTACATGCGCTGTCTCATTTCGTTTCCCTCGATACGGGTGAGGCGTCAAATATGGTGCATCCGTCTCGATGAAGAATCGGTCCATCGGAACCTTCTCAAGTACTTCCTTTGGCTGTTTTGCATTTTTGAACGTGATGGGCCCTCCAAAGGAAAGATGAAAGCCCAAATCAAGGCACATTTTTGCCGTTTCCCAGCTGCCAGAGAACGAATGCATGACACCCCCTACTTCTCCAGCTTTCTCTTCACGCAAAATCTTTACAATATCCTCATGCGCATCCCGATTGTGAATGACGATTGGCATGTTCAACTCTCGAGCTAGTCCAATCTGTTGTCGTAATACGCGATGCTGTACCTCCTTCGGAGAAGTGTCCCAGTGATAGTCTAGACCAATTTCACCGATAGCTACCACTTTTTCATGCTTGCATAAAGATGCAATCCATTCCAGATCACCTTCCTGCATCGTGATTGCATCCACCGGATGCCAACCTACCGCAGCATATATAAAATCATAGGTTTCGGCCAGCTTCATCGTAGTTGGAATAGTCTCCCGGTTAAAGCCCACGTTAATCATGCGACCAACGCCCGCATCTACCGCCCGCTGAATCATATCCTCGCGATCTTCGTCGAATTGTGGTGCATCTAGATGAGTATGTGTGTCGAACAACATCATTTTGTATTGCTCCCTTCATGTCGAATAAAAGACTCTCTCTTTTCAAATATCTATGCAAATCTTGACTTGACTTCATTGATTGCAATATAGATCAAAGCTATGTTCTACATTTAATTCCAGTGTCAATGAGCACCACATATAGATTTAAAAATAATTTTACATCTATATGTTGCTGATCTCTAGCCTTTAGGGTTGTATTCTAATTGCTCATATTACAAAATTATGTCGATCTACATGTACTCTCCATTAAAGCAGATTACTGTATCATGAAAATAGCTCTTATAGAAAGCCTTTTGCCTATAGACTCATGCACAGCTTTGCACCTCATTAATGTGAGAAATAGGGGCGTATATGAGAAGGTAAATCATGAATAATTGCATCTACCTTATTTTGCGGATAGTACATGTGATGTTTTCCCCGATGAAGACCACTGATTGACCGGACAATGTCGGAAACCTCTGACAACTCATGTAACTTGTCTTGTCGATCCAGCAGTAAAATCTGCTTGTCCGTCGATTCATCTGGACGAAACACATCATACGGATTATCCGTTGGAAAATCAATTTCAAGATCATATTCGGGATTGAGGCCAGCAAGGATAAAGGCTTCCCGAATCTCTTCCATCATGTTTACGTCGATCTGTTCAATCTCTACATACTTATATAATTTGCGATCCATGAAACGTTCGCACAACTCACTTAGAACAGTATCGTCCTCTTTACGCCACTGCATAAATGCCGTCTGAATTAAAGCTTCGTCCAACTGTAAGTATTCATCCACCGATATCGTTCCATCGAATAACTGGGGCAGGGGATCAATCATGAAACGGAATTGGAAATGTTGCTGGATAAGACTTTTCGCCCGTTTAAATATTTGCCGCAATATGATTTCCGAACTTCGGGTAACCGGATGGAAGTATATTTGCCAGTACATCTGATATCTGGACATCAAGTAATCCTCTACGGCGTGCATGCCCGATTCCTTAACTACGATTCGTCCGTGATATGGACGCAGCATACGCAGGATACGGTCAAGGTCAATTGTCCCATAATTTACACCTGTAAAGTAGGCATCCCGAAGCAAATAATCCATGCGGTCTGCATCAAGCGGACTGGTGATCAGATTAACAACAATAGGCTGATCATATGTTTTTTGAATTACCGAAGCGACTTTCTCAGGAAAATCAGGTGCATACCTTCTTAAGATCGCCCCTACTTCGGTATCACCTGTAATGATACGACAGGTCCAATCCTCATGATTCATACCGAACGCTTCTTCTATGGAGTGAGAGAACGGCCCATGCCCAAGATCATGCAGCAATGCTGCGCATAGAGCAACCGTCTTTTCCTCCTTCGGCCAATCGGAATAATGACTTCTTTCGAATTGGGAGATAATTTTACGCGTAATCTCGTAGACACCCAGGGAATGGGAGAATCGACTGTGCTCTGCCCCATGGAAAGTAAGATAAGATGTTCCCAATTGGCGGATACGGCGCAATCTCTGAAATTCAGGCGTATTGATCAACTGCCATATAATCGGATCTTGTACATGGATATAATTATGTACTGGATCTTTAAACACCTTTTCTTCGGTCAAACGCTGTTCCATGTATATTCACTCCTTTATTCTCTATTATATTTGTCGCTTTTCAGTAAAGCGAACCAACGATTCGACACCATTTGACGAATCGTGTCGAATAAGGTAGTTTTGACGTTTTCCAAATCGACAAAGCTGACATTGAGGTTTAAATACGAAAAATTGCTGCCAATCCCTTGCCATCCCTATTATTATAAAAAATAACCTTCATTTTAAGCTAATTTTAAGGTTGACTGTTTTGGGAATCGTTGGTATGATGAGTATCATAAAACATAAAATAATGTCGAATAATGACAATGATAGTTAGCTGAGAGGAGCACTGATTATAATGATGAAATCAACAGGTATTGTAAGAAAAGTGGATGAACTGGGACGGGTAGTTATTCCAATTGAGTTGCGCCGTACGCTCGGTATTGGTGAAAAAGATGCTCTTGAGATCTATGTGGACGGCGAGCGCATCATGTTGAAAAAATACGAGCCCGCTTGTATCTTCTGCGGCAATGCAGAGAACGTTACTTACTTCAAAGGTAAAATCGTTTGTAACGAATGTATTTCCGAAATCCCTGCACCTGTGACAAAATAAGAAAAACCAGATATAATGGACTTATCCAATTGTTATTTCTAACCTTTTTATATTCCTTATTGGCCTTCCCGGTGTGAAACCCACCGCTGGAAGGTTATTTTTTTGCCTTGTTATTGGTTTCATTACCCAAAGGTCAACATCAATCGTGTAACTCCCCGAGGAGGGAGAGCGAGCGGCCAATGCTTTTCTACATTTTAAATTCCACTCTGCTCATTTTAATATTCTATTAAGGTTGGTTATAAGGTTCTTCTCAGGTTATGTTCCCTAACACAGAGGAGATTCAATATCCATTAGAGTCTGTTACTCAATTAAGGCATTGTACACGTCGCGTTTGGCCAAACTGCGATCTGTTGCTGTTTTCTTCATTGCATCTTTGCGACTCATGCCCTCATCCTCATAATGGCTCACATGATCCGACAAAGACAATGGTTGCCACCAGGCTTCACGCTCTGCTTTTCGTTCCTCTTCCTTGATGCCTTCCACCAACAGACAGTATTCACCAAGTGGTGGATGTTCCTCAAGCCACTCCATACACTCCTGGACGCTACCTCGCGCAAATTCCTCATGCCGTTTTGTCAGCTCACGTGCCAGTACAATCGATCGATCCCCCAGAATCTCTTCGAGATAGACTAATGTTTTGCGAATACGGTGAGGTGACTCATAAAACAACAACGTGCCATTGGACTCATCAAAAGCCTCTAACACTTTTCGCATATCCTTTTTCTCCCGCGGCAAAAAACCGCCGAATGTAAAACGCTCCGTCGGTAACCCGGACACGATCAGAGCAGACAAAGCTGCATTCGCTCCCGGGATGGGAATGACCGTAATTCCAGCTTCAAGTGCAAGTTTTACAAGGTCAGAACCTGGGTCCGAAATAGCCGGCAAACCGGCATCACTGACGAGTGCCAAATTTTTTCCTTCTATTATATAGCGTATCAGTTCAGGTCCACTGGCTGCCTTATTATGCTCATGATAACTGAATAACATCGACGGTGTGATTTCAAAATGAGTAAGCAGCTTTCGGGTCTGGCGTGTGTCTTCTGCTGCAATGATGTCACAGCTCTGTAGTGTTTTAATGGCTCGAAATGTCATGTCCTCTAGATTGCCGATTGGTGTTCCGACCAAATATAACTTCCCCATGCCTTCCGACTGTTCCGCATAACTTTTCTGAATATGCAATGCCATCTATATTCCTCCTTCCGTTTGTTGTTCTGTACGTTGTGAACCATAATAGATGTCCATAATTTCATCGCAGTATGTTCCCTCTTCATTGTAGACAATGAGCGGTGGAAGCATCCGTACTTCTGGTTTTCCATCCTTAAGGGCTTCAATCAATACCATATTGGCTTCCAAATGAGCTCGTGGATGTACCATCCGAATCCGTTTCGGTTCCAGTTTATACTCACGCATCAGAGAGATGATCTCGCCGAGACGCTGTGGACGATGAACCATGGATACTTTGCCCCCATTGCGTACCAGTCGATTGCAGGCCTGAATCACGTCCTCCAGCGTACATCCAATTTCGTGACGTGCCATGGCCTGATGTGTGTTCATTTTGAGATCACTGCCATTCAAAGGCATATACGGAGGATTAACTGTTATCGCATCATATACAGCATGCCCTGTTTGTTTCACAAGTTCACGTAAGTCACCCTCATGAATGGTAATCGACTCCTCCAATGCATTCAACTGTACGCTGCGGCGTGCCATATCTGCCAATCGTGGTTGAATTTCAATACCTTCCAGGTTTGCCTGTGTGCGTGTGGTCAACAGAATGGGGACTACCCCGTTCCCAGTACACAAATCAAGCACACGCCCACGTTTCGGTACTGAAGCAAATCGGGCCAGTAATACGGCATCCATCGAAAAACTAAACACTTCATCACTTTGAATAATTCTCAAATCATGAGAGAGCAGATCGTCAATCCGCTCCGAATCTTGCAAGTTTACTGATTTTGCTGTCATATGATACACTCATCCTCCGGTACTCTATATCTCAGACAAGGTTCTTAACCTTGAAAAAAAACCGTAGGGGATCCCTACGGTCACTTCATTTATTCAAAAAAGACAGGCAGAACAGACAATCGCCTTCCGTCCGCAAATGTCCATAATAGACATTGCAGATGTGGAATCCTTCGTGATACAACCGAGCCAGATTATCATATCCTTCACCTACAACATCTTCACCTGTAGCCGGACCGGCAGGCCTTGCTACCGGAGCGAGCGCCGATGCGATGGGTAGATCTGCCGGAGCCTCACGCTTCAGCAGTTTGCGTAACTGTTCATTCTCAATGGTAAGCCGCTGATTATCCTCAAGCAGCTCTTTAACAATCATTTTTAACTCTCCTAAATCACTGTGCAACTGACCCAATTGGGTTTCCATTTCATGAATGTGCGTAAACAGATTTTTCTTTTCCAAGTTTCCACCCCGAAGCAACCTTTATGGTTTACTTGATAACGACGTCATCCAGCGGAAGTTCTTTGACTTTACTGATGTCGAACAGTTGAACATGGACTGTGCGACTACCCGCATTGATGCCGACAACTTTTCCTTCACCCAATGAGGTGACGACCAACTTGCCTACAGCCGGTAGTTCTTCTCTCACACTTTCATAGTTATCATGCTCAAATTTCAGACAACACATGAGTCTTCCGCACAACCCGGAAATTTTCGTCGGATTCAGTGACAGGCTCTGATCTTTAGCCATCTTGATTGATACCGGCTCAAAGTCTCCCAGCCAGGAAGAACAACATAATACACGGCCGCAAGGTCCAATTCCTCCAAGCATCTTTGCTTCATCACGTACACCGATCTGTCTCAGTTCGATCCGTGTCCGGAAAATGCTTGCCAGATCTTTGACCAACTCCCGGAAATCGACTCTTCCTTCAGCTGTAAAATAAAAAATAATTTTATTGCGATCAAACGTAAATTCCACATCGACCAGCTTCATTTTGAGGCCATGGTCTTTGATTTTATTTAAACAAGTACCGAATGCTTCTTTTGCTGCACGCTTGTTCTCATCTACGACACGGGCATCTGTCTCGCCCGCCACCCGGATGACCTTTTTAAGCGGCAACACTACATCGGACTCGCCTACTTCTTTCTTGCCAACGACAACCTTACCGTACTCTACCCCCCGCGCTGTCTCCACGATAACGCAGTTTTCTTTTTCAATGGGAAGGTCCAGGGGATCGAAGTAATAAATTTTGCCCGCTTTTTTGAAACGGACACCCACTACACTGTACAAAAAATTAACCCCCTCGTAAGCCAATCCCACTTCGTCTGAAGCCCTGTCTTCTTAGGGAACCCGCCGAAGTTATAACCGTTTGCATATGATTGGAACAAACTCTGTCCTCTCCCAGTCTTATGCCAAACCGATCAAAAATTGCTCCAGACAAAGCTGGCCATTGACATTGAAACGCAATTTTTTTCTGCATGCTGCGGCCATATCCATATAGGAGACCCACTGCTCGGTGCTGCGGGTACGGGCCAACTGAGACAGCATGTCCAACTGATCTATAAAAACGATATGTTCATGCCTACCATACTGGACATACAGCATATCCCTGAACCATAAATGGAACAGGCTAAGCATTATATCCAGGTGCTCTGAGAGTCCGGTTTTAAAAAGCTTCTGCTGTGCAGAGATCAATGATGTACTTCCTCTACCCAGGGACTCCTTCCCTAATTGTAACATTACGTTTCTAATTTCTGCAAACCAATTCTGCTGGAGAATTTCTCTACATGCTTCCAGTCCTGACGCTAAATGGACGGCAGAGCGAGCCAGATTGGCAGGCTGCCCCTCCGCAATCAACGATTGGAGCATCTCCTCGGGATTCAGCGCACTAAAAGGAACCAGTTGAGAGCGTGAACGGATGGTAGGCAGCATCGCCTGTCCATTATCCGTAATCAGGATGCCTACCGCCGGCACCTGTGGTTCTTCCAGAAATTTCAGCAGGCTGTTCGCTGCCTGAACAGTCATTTTCTCAGCCTGTTCGATGATATATACTTTGGGATGGCCTGCTTCCGAACGGTATGAAAAGATACGCTGCAGATCCCGTATTTGATCGATTTTAATATTGTTGCCATCTGGGGCAAGCATCGTTAGATCTGGATGATTGCCATGTTCGACCTTGCGACATTCAAGACATTGTCCGCAGGCATCATCTTCAAGTTCTGTACAGAATATCGCTTTGGCAAATGTAATCGCCGTCTGCAATTGTCCGCTGCCGGATGGCCCGCTAAACAAATAGGCGTGACTTATGGCCTGACGTCTCAAACTGCTCTGTAACATCTGCTTGGCTGTCTGCTGGCCCATAATTTGTTGAAAGGACATACTTCCTCCTCAGAAGCTTAAATTAATAAGCATTCCCCGAATTTCTCCTACTTGCTGTAAAAGTGTGATCTTGCCTTCCTCTGACTCGAGCAAATTATCAGCCATAGATAATAGAGCAGAATCAATCTCATCTATTAGCTTGTACCGTTTCCCTCTTCCACGCCGATCCCATCCCCGAGTTTCCTTCATGGAGACACCGCGACGGACCGTCTCCTCCAGAAACCTTTTTACAAGCTGCTTGTACGCTTTCAGTTCACGAATCGTCATGGAACGAGACAGACGATCACCCTGCATCTGGATCTCACTTAATCTGCGGGTAAGTTCAGCCTGTGATGCCCGTTCACCCTGGTGATTCATCATATCTGAGAAATTTTTGGACTGTACCGGTTTGGAGCTGGAGTCGGAAGAGCTTAGCCCGCTCTGCATCGGTCGAAATCCAGGGTTGATTTTCATGGAAACGCCCGCTTTCTATCTTAGTAGGCCAATCGCCCATCAGCACAGTGCGCGTTGCGCCTGTGCGTGGAAGAGAGACCTTTATATGCTGAATCATAAGCAATATATAATAGTAGATAAATATCATCATTAAGGTTCTGCTAGTTGGTTTATTAGTCAACCTCTGTCCGGATTAAACCTCTCCCTTCTGGAAAAGTATCTTCCGGACAGAGAGCGCCGATTCTTTGGATTAAGAAGGACGCATCAATACGTCTCAAAGGACTGGGGTATAAACCGAGTTTAGAAGTGTTCGAAACGATCTACCGGAAGAACAAATACGGTAGCTCCGCCTACTTGAACTTCGACAGGCAGCGGCAGGTAAGAGTCGGTTGTTCCACTCATCGGAGTGACCGGAGTCACGAGCTGTTCACGAACCTTACAGCTGCTGCGAATGACGTTCATTACGGACTCGACCTGACCATCATCTACACCGATCATAAACGTCGTGTTGCCTGCCTTCAAAAATCCACCGGTACTGGCCAATTTCGTAGCCCGAAAGTTCGCTTTGACCAATGCGCTGGATAATCGGTTGCTGTCTTTATCCTGTATAATCGCAACAATCAGTTTCATCCTGCATAACCTCCTTTAGAATAAGCATCTTGTGAAATGCCCCTGTCTATATATTAGACAATTACTCGTCAAAATCCTTCAAAATCTCTGTCTCCAGCGACAAAATCATTGCTGCCAAAACCTCTTCCGGCGTTTGGGAAGCATCGATGACCTTGATCCGTTCCGGAAACTGTTCCTTCAGTAGAAAATAGCCCTCACGTACTTTGCGGTGAAACTCCAGGCTTTCGAGATCGAGACGATTAACCTCACGTCCATCATGAGCATCAATTCGGGCAAGACCAGCTTCCGGCTCAATATCCAGATAAAGTGTGACGTCTGGCATCAATTCACCTATCGCAAACCGATTGATGACCCACACATTCTCCATGCCAAGTCCACGAGCATATCCTTGATAGGTCAAACTGCTGTCGACAAAGCGGTCACAGATGACTGTCTTGCCTGCCTTCAATGCAGGCTCGACCTTTTCAGCAAGATGCTGGCTGCGTGCAGCTGCATAAAGTAGCGCTTCGGTTCGTGCATCCATTTCCGTATGGAGAGGATTCAGGATGATGGCACGTATTTTCTCAGCAATCTCGATCCCTCCAGGTTCCCGAGTAACTACGTAAGGTATACCCTGTTCTTCAAAGTAAGAACCTAATTGGCTAATCATCGTTGTTTTGCCGGACCCCTCTCCCCCTTCCAACGTAATGAATTTACCTCTGCCCTGCATATGCTTCCCTGCTTTCTATATCGATAATTGCTTCTTATTGTGCTGTGATAAATACAGCCTCGATCCTCTCCTACTCCAGACTATGAAATAGCCAGCCTAGAGGTGTATATTCACGACTACCGGATTGGGTGATTTGAGTATAGTACAAGCTTCTTTCTATAATACCATACATGATCCTGCGTTAGCGGTCAGCTATTCTCCAATATTTTCGAGAAGTCGACCGGATCAACCGTAAATAATCCATACCCATAACGGGAGCATGACAGAGCCAGCAATGGCGCTGACGATCATGGATACAGAGCTCAATGCGACTGCATTCTCCCCATACTCAAAGGATCTTGCCATCCCCAATGCATGGGAAGCCGAACCAAGTCCGATCCCATAGGCATTTCTGCTGTTTACTCTGGACCACTTCATGATCATTGGCCCCAATAATATCCCCGAAAAACCGACAATCATCACAAATAGTGAAGTGAAGGATGAATTCCCTCCCACTGATCAGCAAGTTGAATGGCAACAGGCGTAGTGATGGATTTGGGCAATAATGCGATAACAATATCTTGCGGGTAACCCAACAACAGCGATATAGCAGCACCTGTAGACATGCCAACGACACTTCCACCCAAGGTGCCGCCCAAAATCGGGATTATATTTCGCTTCAGTACATCCAGGTGTTTTGCCAAAGGAAATGCCAGGGAAACTACAGCTGGCCCCAATAACTCCTGTATCCATTTACCGCCGAGCATATACGTATCCAGCGATATACCGGAAAGCAGCAGGATCAGTACAATTACAGCCGTTGCTGTTAATACGGGCATAAGAATCGGCCATTTCATTCTTCTGTATAGACGAGTCGCCGGAATATATATAACCAGTGTCAGGGCAATCATTCCAATTCCGAGGATGAGTGTGAGCATGGGATCGCCTCCTTCTTGCCTTGATGCATCGATCTCCACGCCATAAGCCATTCACTGATTTTCGCAGACAACAGACAGGTAACTAATGTACTAACGACCAACCCCAGAACAAGCAGCACGGTATTGGCTCTAAAAAAATCAAAATGATTGATAATGCCCACTGTAGGAGGGATAAATAATAACTGCAAATTCGATTGAAGCCAGGATGAGCCCCCTTCTCCCCAGCTTACTCTGATCCATCCCAGTTGAATGACGATGAATAAAAGCACCATGCCCACAATACTACCTGTTAAAGGCAGATGTAGTATGGCCTGAAGCAGGTTTCCTATCCAATAAAAGCCATACATCAATAGAACTTGCAGGACGATTCCCGTATATTTTTTTAGCGGAATATCCAAAGTTTGTTCCCTTCTTTCTTATGTCCAGCCAACAATGATGTCTTAAACTCGCTTGAGCATTTTGCATAAACCAAAGAATGTATTTCAATCAACGTTATGGATCCGAATGCTCCTATTCGTCTATACGTGGTACCGTACCCATGAGTGAATTGAATCGAATTAAGCAAAGTGCCGATTTTAATGCCGGTTGACTCCTCAAGTTCTTTGCCTATGCTAAACTCAATTATTCTCTAATGATTTTCAATGTTTGCAGCGAATTGTTTGCTACGCCATGGAACCTTGCTCCTTCATCTCTTAGGAGCTTAATACGAGCTGTCATGGACGGGCTTATTCGCTCACCAGGGTACACAAGGGGTATGCCGGGTGGATATGGAATGACCATCTCCGCAGAGCGAAGGCCTTCACATTTTTCAATGGAAACCTCTGCCGTATCTTCCTCATTAATCGGCTGAAGTGAGAACGGGATCGGCTCCGAAAAAGGAGTTCCTTCTTGAAAATTGTTCCACGTGGAAATATAATTTTCAGATTTTTTTTCAAAACGCTGTGATTGCTCACCAAAAGATTGGCTCTGCTCCTGTGCAAGGCTAATTTGCCTTAAAGCCTGCAACAGATGCTCGGCATCGCTGATTGTCGAGCCCAGGCTAAAGAGCAGAACGACGTATCGTTCGTCGCTCATCTCGGGCACGCAGCCGCACGCTTCCAGCTGCTGCTGCAGCCCGTAACCGCTCAGTGCCCCTGTGCCGTCATAAATGACGGCCTTGAACGGGTCCTGAGCGGTATATCCCGCGGCTAAAGGCAACGCCGCCGCGGGCAGAGCCTCTGGCCGCCCCGCTACTGCAGCGGCCTCGAACTTGCCGCCAGTTGCCGGCTTCGCCCCGGCTGGCGGTTCCTGCTGCAGCAGCTCTGCAGGCTGCAGCATCTGAAAGCGCGGCAGCTCCGCTAGGCCGCGCTTAAATGCGTCCACGGCGGCAAGCCCCGCCGTGAACGTGTTCGCGCCCTGCACATGCAGCAGTCGGCGCGCCAGATCAAGCGAAGCCATCACCGGGTATGATGGGCTCGAGCTTTGCACCATGGCTAGACGCTGGCGCAGCAGGGACCGATTCATTCTCGGTCCCTGAACGTGCAGCATAGCCCCCATGGTGAAGGCAGACAGCATCTTGTGGGTCGACTGCACTACACCGTCTGCTCCGCAGGACAGTGCAGAAGCAGGCAGGTCCGGATGCTGCCCATAATGTGCGCCATGCGCTTCGTCCACGAGCAGGGCCATGCCTGCCTCATGGCACACCTCCGCTATGGGCGTCAGATCAGCGCCCATACCATAATAATTGGGCAAAGTCACAAGGACTGCCTTTGCCTCAGGATAAGCCTGGACAGCAGCCTGTACCGTCTCCAGCGATGGCATTACCGCAAGTCCACTCGCAGGATCAACCCAAGGCTCGAGAAATACAGCTCTTGCGCCTGCCAGCATCAACCCGTGAATGACCGACTTGTGAACATTACGCTGTACTAATACGAGGCTGTTCGGTTCATTACACACGGTCAAAAGCAAAGATAAGTTACCTGCCGTGCTTCCCCCGACCAGAAAGAAGCTCTCCTCTGCTCCAAAACAATCCGCTGCCAGCTGCTGCGCCTCCAGTATAACCCCTTCTGGATGATGCAAGTCGTCCGTCCCCGAAATCTCCGTTACATCCAGCCGCATCATCTCCAAAAACGCACTAACCGGTACAACATCTGTTGCAGATCCTTCCGCTTCATCCCCTCCATGAATCGTCAGCCCCCCGGCTTCAATGCCTTGCCCTTGTTCCTTATCTTGTGGAGAGCACTCTACTTCAGTAACAGACCGCTCCAAACGTTGCTCTAGCAACCTTTGATAGACTTGTCCATTCTTATGCCCGGGTACATGAAAGGAACGCTGCCCTGAATCACGATACGTCAGCAACGCTTCATATAAAGGTGCGGTATTAGATTTATGCTCCATTAATAATCATCCTGTACTTTTATAATTTTAATACCGTTCGTACAATGCTTACTATAACAAAAGCGACCTCTGCCCTTGCTGCTCTTTTCCCTCTTCACAAAATGCTGTATCCGAAATTTGTAATGCTACGCTCTTT
Source organism: Paenibacillus sp. JNUCC-31 (assembly GCF_014844075.1). Lineage (NCBI taxonomy): Bacteria > Bacillati > Bacillota > Bacilli > Caryophanales > Paenibacillaceae > Paenibacillus > Paenibacillus sp. JNUCC31. The sequence goes on along the minus strand of NZ_CP062165.1, from coordinate 3,426,145 downwards.
CCATTTCATTATATCAGGGATTGTCTACCCCATTAAAAATCAACATTCCTGCAGTGACACCACACTATTCCCTTTCGTCCCACCAACAAAGTGCTTAACATTTCCATGTTTCCATCTCTAAACCTCTATACACACAGAAAAAGGCCCTTTGGGCCTCTATGCACATTGGTATGCTCCAATGCAGTTCACTGATATGATTTAACGCTCGTTATGCGTTCTTTTGCACCCAAATCTGCTTCATTTGATGGATAAAATAATTGTACTTGGCATCCTGTGCATCCGTATGAACCATTTCAGATTCGCAAGCGTCACATATAAACTCAGATACAATAAAAATGCCTTCTCTTTTTGGCTGTTCGCAGATAATGCATGTGTGTTCGGCGTGTCCTTCCATCAACCATCCCACCTTGTTTTGCGTATTACTATCAGTATTGCACAGTTTCTATTATTTTAAACCTTTTCATAGTGCTTTCTTTCTATAAAATATATATATTCCCCCACCCCTCTGTGGGTGTCTGTACCGAAACAAAACATAAGAAAAATGCCTACCACTCTATATTTCAACGGGACAGACTGCATTTAGCCGCATTTCTTTCGCCGTACATCATAGCAGTAGCTCCATAGATTGTATCCTCTTCTACTATAGAAAAACATCCATCCGCGTACTTCCCAAGTATTCTGCACTTAGATGCCTTTTCTCCTGCGCTTACTGCCTCCCTCAACTTCTCTGAAATTTATATTCTATATTCTTAAAAAAACTTGGAAATTCAGCCGATATATAATACATCACGATTGGGAACCTGACATCCAGAGCGTTCAAAGGTATACTTGTATAAGATCACACACCTACTCTATATATCTTGTACCTCAATCTGGGCGGACCTATAAGGTCATATATTGCACCCTCCCATCAGTGTGACATCCATTTCCTTATAAAATGTAAACGAATACCCTTTTACAAATGAACGTGATTCCAGAAGGAGGATTTGTAATCGTATGATCGCCGAACCGGAGAATAAAGCTACCTTTTATCAATACCGGCTTCTGAAAAAAAAGAACATTGCCCGCAGTGTGATCTTTAGCTACTTGAGTCTGCCTGTGATTATGCTTCTGTTCAACCTATTGGCATTCTCTTGGACCGGCCTCTTCTTTTTTGTTCTGGCAGGCCCAATTACACTGTGGATTCATTATGTCATCGCCAGAACCATATTACTGTTGGTGCGTACCTCCTATGCAAAGCGCTGGCGATGGAATCTCCATATGCCATGGTTCGGTTATATTCCAGACCAACATTTCAGCTATCGCATGTTTGTCCGTGTACACCTCAATATGAGCTGGATTGGACTATGTATCATTACCGTCTGTTTAATTTGGTCACCTCTGCCCTTCACCCTTTCATTGATATTCTGGCATCTGTGGCTGCTTGTCCCACGTTTATATGTGGTTCTTGTTCTTTCACGCGAACGCAAGGACGGGCTCATCAAATTAAACGAACAAGACGTCTCCTATTACCTGCAATAAACGTTTACTTCATGACCTATATCCAATGCACTTTTGAACTCCGTAATACATAAATCGATAAAGCTCATTCATAGACTCTACAAAACGACCGTCCCACTTTACCACAATTTTAGAAATACTGCGTTATACTTCAAAACCTTAAAGGTTATCCACTGTGGATAACCTTTATTTGTTTTATCCCCCTCCCTCTTTATCCACAGCATGGGCATAGTTATAATGGTTATCCCCAAAATGATTTTCTATATTCTTCTTCACTACATTGGAATTCCTTGATACCCACCTTCCTGCTATTAAATACGTAATAAGCCCTCACATCCTTTCCTTATGGCCTTTTACCCTATAAGTTTAGTTCCACCTCTCTAAAGAGGCATGATTCGTCCTCTCAGGTGTTATTACATCGTATCGCTCCACCTCCTAAATGAGTTATGTATGGCTTGATATTACTCCTTAATCACATCGCCTCCCAGAACCAAATACTTTAACTTGATTGCCGAACTCCTTTCATACAAAGTTGGATACAAAAAAGCCCCCGATCATTATCGGGAGCTTGCTATATACGGACCATTACATCGTTAATTATTCAATCACAACACCAATCCTAAAATTATTCAATCATCATCGTCAAGTGATTTCACTGTCGTTTGGGCAGCTTCACTTTTTGGGACCATCAGCGTAAAGAAACCGTCATGTACAGCTAAATGTACAGTATGTCCTTCCTTAGCAAATACACGAAGGGAACTTGAGTCATTGGACGTACTCTTGGCTTTCTTTTCTGTCCAGCCCCAGCTTTTGATCTCGTCTAGATATACCTCAGGCAAGCTAGTACTCTCACTAATACCAGATAGCGTATATCGAACATAATCCATATCCGAATTGTTTTCAGACTGGTCAGATTTATTCGCCACTTTAGGAACCGGGAAACCCTTCTCGTTTACCGCTCCTTCATAAGATGTCCATGCAGATCCTGCTTCCCCGCATCCTACAAGCACGCTCAACAGACTGAGCAAGAGAACCGAATGAAGAAGTAGTCTTTGCCAACTAATCACACACACCCTCCTTTTCACAGCTGCACATTCCAGCTCTGTGGTCAGGTACTTTTAGCATATTTAACATAGTCCTATTATACTGGTTTCGAATGCGTTTTCCGTAACAAAACTGTTACCTTCATTTTGAGACTTTTTAACAAGTAGTCGCTCGCCCTCTTTAAAAGCTAATTTATCGGTATGCATCCATTTGGTTCAGTTTCCAAAGCCAGAATTTGATTCATATCCATCTAGCTATTTATTCATTCTTTCCTTATAAACAAATAAAAACCACCACCGAATAACATCGGCAGTGGTTCTTTGCTTGGCGGCGTCCTACTCTCCCAGGACCCTGCGGTCCAAGTACCATCGGCGCTAGAGGGCTTAACGGTCGTGTTCGGGATGGGTACGTGTGGAACCCCTCCGCCATCGCCACCAAACGCTTAGCTTAGCCTTACATTCAGAGTTTATTCTCTGAAAACTAGATCCGAAACGAAACTTGCGATTACAACCTGCATATTTGGATAAGCCCTCGACCGATTAGTACTGGTCAGCTCCATGCATTGCTGCACTTCCACCCCCAGCCTATCTACCTCGTCGTCTTCAAGGGGTCTTACATACTGGGAAATCTCATCTTGAGGGGGGCTTCACGCTTAGATGCTTTCAGCGCTTATCCCTTCCGTACATAGCTACCCAGCGGTGCTCCTGGCGGAACAACTGGTACACCAGCGGTACGTCCATCCCGGTCCTCTCGTACTAAGGACAGCTCCTCTCAAATTTCCTACGCCCACGACAGATAGGGACCGAACTGTCTCACGACGTTCTGAACCCAGCTCGCGTACCGCTTTAATGGGCGAACAGCCCAACCCTTGGGACCTACTTCAGCCCCAGGATGCGATGAGCCGACATCGAGGTGCCAAACCTCCCCGTCGATGTGGACTCTTGGGGGAGATAAGCCTGTTATCCCCAGGGTAGCTTTTATCCGTTGAGCGATGGCCCTTCCATGCGGTACCACCGGATCACTAAGCCCGACTTTCGTCCCTGCTCGACTTGTAGGTCTCGCAGTCAAGCTCCCTTATGCCTTTGCACTCTTCGAATGATTTCCAACCATTCTGAGGGAACCTTTGGGCGCCTCCGTTACTCTTTAGGAGGCGACCGCCCCAGTCAAACTGCCCACCTGACACTGTCCCCGCACCGGATTACGGTACCAGGTTAGAACCTAGATACGATCAGGGTGGTATCCCAACGGTGCCTCCACGCAAGCTGGCGCTCACGTTTCAAAGGCTCCCACCTATCCTGTACAGATCGTACCCAAATTCAATATCAAGCTGCAGTAAAGCTCCATGGGGTCTTTCCGTCTTGTCGCGGGTAACCTGCATCTTCACAGGTATTAAAATTTCACCGGATCTCTCGTTGAGACAGCGCCCAAGTCGTTACGCCATTCGTGCGGGTCAGAATTTACCTGACAAGGAATTTCGCTACCTTAGGACCGTTATAGTTACGGCCGCCGTTTACTGGGGCTTCGGTTCACAGCTTCGGATTGCTCCTAACCGCTCCCCTTAACCTTCCAGCACCGGGCAGGCGTCAGCCCGTATACTTCGCCTTACGGCTTCGCACAGACCTGTGTTTTTGCTAAACAGTCGCTTGGGCCTTTTCACTGCGGCCCCCTCGTGCTATTCACACTACCGGGGCACCCCTTCTCCCGAAGTTACGGGGTCATTTTGCCGAGTTCCTTAACGAGAGTTCTTCCGCGCGCCTTAGAATTCTCTTCTCGCCTACCTGTGTCGGTTTGCGGTACGGGCACCATCACCTGGCTAGAGGCTTTTCTTGGCAGTGTGAGATCATGACCTTCGCTACTATAATTTTCGCTCCCCATCACAGTCCAGCCTTACGATGTGCGGATTTGCCTACACATCAGCCTCACTGCTTAGACGGACATCCATCAGTCCGCGTCACTACCCTGCTGCGTCCCCCCATTGCTCATAACGGCTTACGGTGGTACAGGAATTTCGACCTGTTGTCCTTCGACTACGCCTTTCGGCCTCGCCTTAGGTCCCGACTTACCCTGAGCGGACGAGCCTTCCTCAGGAACCCTTAGGCTTTCGGCGGATCAGATTCTCACTGATCTTTTCGTTACTCATACCGGCATTCTCACTTGTATAATGTCCAGCGCTCCTTACGGTACACCTTCAACCCTTATACAACGCTCCCCTACCCCTGATGCAAGCATCAAGCCATAGCTTCGGTGTGTGTTTAGCCCCGTTACATTTTCGGCGCAGAGTCACTCGACCAGTGAGCTATTACGCACTCTTTCAATGGTGGCTGCTTCTAAGCCAACATCCTGGTTGTCTGTGCAACTCCACATCCTTTCCCACTTAACACACACTTGGGGACCTTAGCTGATGGTCTGGGCTGTTTCCCTTTTGACAATGGATCTTAGCACTCACTGTCTGACTCCCGGAAGTAAGTCTATGGCATTCGGAGTTTGACTGAGCTTGGTAACCCTTGCGGGCCCCGCACCCAATCAGTGCTCTACCTCCACGACTCTGTTTTCCGAGGCTAGCCCTAAAGCTATTTCGGGGAGAACCAGCTATCTCCGAGTTCGATTGGAATTTCTCCGCTACCCCACCTCATCCCCGCACTTTTCAACGTGCGTGGGTTCGGGCCTCCAGTGCGTGTTACCGCACCTTCACCCTGGACAGGGGTAGATCACCCGGTTTCGGGTCTACGTCCACGTACTCATTCGCCCTATTCAGACTCGCTTTCGCTGCGGCTCCGGCTCTTCACCTTAACCTTGCACGGGAACGTAACTCGCCGGTTCATTCTACAAAAGGCACGCCATCACCCCTAAAACGGGCTCTGACTTTTTGTAAGCACACGGTTTCAGGTTCTATTTCACTCCCCTTCCGGGGTGCTTTTCACCTTTCCCTCACGGTACTGCTTCACTATCGGTCGCTAGGAAGTATTTAGCCTTGGCAGATGGTCCTGCCGGATTCATACGGGGTTTCACGTGCCCCGCACTACTCGGGATCCGTCTCGGAGGGAACCAACTTTCAATTACAGGGCTTTTACCTTCTTTGGCGGGCCTTTCCAGACCTCTTCGTTTAACCGGTTCCTTTGTAACTCCATGTGAGACGTCCCACAACCCCAAAGAGCAAGCTCTCTGGTTTGGGCTTCTCCGCGTTCGCTCGCCGCTACTGACGGAATCACTATTGTTTTCTCTTCCTCAGGGTACTTAGATGTTTCAGTTCCCCTGGTATGCCTCTACACAACCTATGTATTCAGTTGTGAGTAACTGGAAATTACCCCAGCTGGGTTTCCCCATTCGGACACCCCCGGATCAAAGCTTGCTTACAGCTCCCCGAGGCAGTTTCGTTGTTCGCCACGTCCTTCATCGGCTCCTAGCGCCTAGGCATCCTCCGTGTGCTCTTAGTAGCTTAACCATATCGCTCGTGTTCGAGCTGTCGCTCCGCTTGTTTTGGACTGCGTCCAAAGCCAAAAGTCGCTCCATTTCGATCACTCGCTCATGCAATCTACCGTTTTTATTGAAACTTGTTTACACAAGTTCAGCTAAAAAGGAATGTTCTAATTCGCATTTTTCGTTTCGATATCTAGTTTTCAAAGAACAAGCTCCATGCAAAAGCAAGCTGTTTGAGAGTTTGAGCTCTCAAAACTGAGCAACGAGTGAGTGAAAAGCTTTACGAAGTAAAGCTCGCTTCGGAAGCATGCTTCCTGAAGACTTGTATTTGAATGTTTCCGTTACAGGAAACGATTCTCCATAGAAAGGAGGTGATCCAGCCGCACCTTCCGATACGGCTACCTTGTTACGACTTCACCCCAATCATCTATCCCACCTTCGGCGGCTGGCTCCTTGCGGTTACCCCACCGACTTCGGGTGTTATAAACTCTCGTGGTGTGACGGGCGGTGTGTACAAGACCCGGGAACGTATTCACCGCGGCATGCTGATCCGCGATTACTAGCAATTCCGACTTCATGCAGGCGAGTTGCAGCCTGCAATCCGAACTGAGACCGGCTTTTTAGGATTCGTTCCACCTCGCGGCTTCACAGCCCGTTGTACCGGCCATTGTAGTACGTGTGTAGCCCAGGTCATAAGGGGCATGATGATTTGACGTCATCCCCACCTTCCTCCGGTTTGTCACCGGCAGTCACCTTAGAGTGCCCACCCGAAGTGCTGGCAACTAAGATCAAGGGTTGCGCTCGTTGCGGGACTTAACCCAACATCTCACGACACGAGCTGACGACAACCATGCACCACCTGTCTCCTCTGTCCCGAAGGAAAGGTACATCTCTGTACCGGTCAGAGGGATGTCAAGACCTGGTAAGGTTCTTCGCGTTGCTTCGAATTAAACCACATACTCCACTGCTTGTGCGGGTCCCCGTCAATTCCTTTGAGTTTCAGTCTTGCGACCGTACTCCCCAGGCGGAGTGCTTAATGTGTTAACTTCGGCACCAAGGGTATCGAAACCCCTAACACCTAGCACTCATCGTTTACGGCGTGGACTACCAGGGTATCTAATCCTGTTTGCTCCCCACGCTTTCGCGCCTCAGCGTCAGTTACAGCCCAGAGAGTCGCCTTCGCCACTGGTGTTCCTCCACATATCTACGCATTTCACCGCTACACGTGGAATTCCACTCTCCTCTTCTGCACTCAAGTCACCCAGTTTCCAGTGCGATCCGGGGTTGAGCCCCGGGATTAAACACCAGACTTAAATGACCGCCTGCGCGCGCTTTACGCCCAATAATTCCGGACAACGCTTGCCCCCTACGTATTACCGCGGCTGCTGGCACGTAGTTAGCCGGGGCTTTCTTCTCAGGTACCGTCACCTTGAGAGCAGTTACTCTCCCAAGCGTTCTTCCCTGGCAACAGAGCTTTACGATCCGAAAACCTTCATCACTCACGCGGCATTGCTCCGTCAGGCTTTCGCCCATTGCGGAAGATTCCCTACTGCTGCCTCCCGTAGGAGTCTGGGCCGTGTCTCAGTCCCAGTGTGGCCGATCACCCTCTCAGGTCGGCTACGCATCGTCGCCTTGGTGAGCCGTTACCCCACCAACTAGCTAATGCGCCGCAGGCCCATCCCCAAGTGACAGATTGCTCCGTCTTTCCAGTTCTCTTCAGGCGAAGAAAACAACTATTCGGTATTAGCTACCGTTTCCGGTAGTTGTCCCAAACTTGAGGGCAGGTTGCCTACGTGTTACTCACCCGTCCGCCGCTAACCATCTGAGAAGCAAGCTTCTCTTCAAGTCCGCTCGACTTGCATGTATTAGGCATGCCGCCAGCGTTCGTCCTGAGCCAGGATCAAACTCTCCAATAAAGTATTGAAAAGAGCGATAAGCTCATTTTGAATCTGACGAGATTAAAAATCTCATTTGTGCTTCAAAACCATACCGTCCGAAGACGTGTACCGACTTCTCAGCGTCGATCTTGCAAGCAAGATCGTTACTCACTCGTTGTTCAGTTTTCAAAGATCAAACTCATTTCGCTACCAAGTTTTGTTCTCCTCAGCAACTTTTATATCATATCATTTCCGAACCAACTTTGCAAGCTCTTTTTTTAAGTTTCTTTCGAAGCTTATTTGATTTGCTTGCCGCACCGAATTTCTTGTGTTTTCTTGTCCGGAATTAGAATATACCATGTACAGATTTCGATTGCAAGCTTTATTTTCAATAAACTTACCTGTTTCTACTCTCTCTCCAATATAGGTCCTATATCTGGCTAAACATCTATATATTATTTTGCTTTATTACATCGCGAGCGAATTACTTCACTCCGCCTTTACTTGCTATTCTTATGCTTCTCTTACTTTACACCACATTAAGTTATTAAAAAAAGCCTCCCCATATTGGAAAGGCCCTATTCACATATATATGAACTGAAGATTAAGCTAGCCAATGACCTCCTGGATATGTAGCTGCCTTTGTTGCATCAGATTGATGATCGTTCCCTCCACCGATACCATCGGCCGTGTAGGATGATCCCGATCCGAGAATACAATCTCACCGATTTGATTATTACTAAGCTTCACTCGAATACCATTATGGATCTGTGTGGAACGTTGAATGAATACATTCACGATGGCAGGATCCAATTTGCCAAAAGCCTCACTTTGAATTTGTTCCAATACCAGGTATGGTGACTGTGCCTTGCGATAGATCTTCTCCAAGGTCATCGCATGAAAAATATCCACAATCGCAACAATTTTGGCATAAATATGTATCTGCGTGCCGCTGAGTTGCAGCGGGTAACCTGATCCATCCACTTTTTCATGATGCTGCAATGCTGCGAGTCTAGCTCCTTCATTAATTGCCTTCGCCTGTTTAAGTACCTGATATCCATATTTCGTATGCTGACGGATTTCCTCCTGCTCTGAAGCAGTTAACGTTGAGGGCTTATAGAGGATCTGTGGGTCCACCTTGTTATTACCGATATCATGGAACAATCCTGCAAAAGCCACTTGCATCCAGTCCTTGGATGGCAAATCCATCCACTGGGCCAACTGATAGGACGTAATCGCACTTAATACAGCATGGTGATAAACATAATCATGCTCTTGCATGACTCGTGGACTAAAGGTGAGCACATTATATTGTTTGAGATGAGTAAACAAAACTTCAAGCTGCGTCCGAAGCTCATATACAGGCAATTCAGCTGCCAGAGACGATAGGAACGCATTTTTAGTTAATGCCACCATCTTCTCATACTCTTCGTGCAGGGACGGTAATACCGGTGCAGAGACAGCGCTACTGCCTTTACCTCCTCGCTCTCCGTTCTTCTCATTACCTTCTGCCTGGCCTGAAGACGTTGATGAAGCCTTAGAACCTGAACTGCTTGCCCCCGTTCTCTCTTGCTCAATGTCCACTTGATGAATCATAAAGGCTCTGAGCACTTCCACATCCTTGGGCAAAATGACTTTGCCCTTTTGAAACAAAACATTGCCACGAAGCGTTTGCACGTCATTTCCCAGTTTAAGTCCTGGTTTGACTTCAGACAGGGTGATTAATCCCATGTTTATTCCCCTCACTCATCATTCTTCTATAATAATTAACAAGACCATAGTCCTGGTTTTTCACGTTATTTCCCATTATATTACTCAAAAATCAGGCTGTACATCCCGATTTCAAGGAGAACGGTCCTGAAGCTATGTAAATAACAAAGGGCCCCCATATGGGAGCCCTCCAACTTCATTGCAATCATGAAATATTTTTCGTTATAGAATATGGATCCTAGTTGTCGGAACCTGAATCATCGCCCTCAACTTCAGCATCGGAAACCACGCCCTCATCCAGAGTTGACTCTGGACCTTCAGAATCAGCGGCTTCTGTACCTTCAAGCAATTCATCGTCGTCTGGTTCTTCCTCATTCTTGTCAATTCGGCTGACTGTAGCTACGGCATCTTCATCACGAATATGAATCAGCTTCACACCTTGCGTGTATCGACCCATAGTGGATATGCCTTCCATACTCATCCGAATTAACGTACCGCTGGAAGTGATGATCATCAGATCTTCTTCTGTCTTAACCATTTTCAGACTGACTACCGCACCGTTCTTATCTGTGACGTTAATGGTTTTGATCCCTTTACCGCCACGAGTCTGCATCCGATAATCGCAGACAGGGGTACGTTTACCATAACCTTTGGCTGTAACAATCAGAACATCCAGTTCCTGATCTACAACGTCCATACCAATTACGACGTCCTGCTCATCAAGCGTGATCCCTTTAACCCCGGTTGCACTCCGTCCCATGGAACGAACATTTCCTTCCGAGAATCGGATCGACATCCCGTGAGCTGTACCCATAATGATCTCTTGCTGTCCGTCTGTCAGCTTAACATCAATAAGGGCATCATCATCACGCAGGGAAATCCCGATCAGTCCGCCTTTGCGAATATTCGTGTAATCCTCAAGTGGTGTCTTCTTCACAACCCCTTGACGAGTAGCAAAGAACAGATACTTGTCACTTTCGAATTCCTGAACCGGAATCACGGCATTGACCGATTCGCCCTGCTCGATCTGAATCAGGTTGATAATCGGTGTTCCCCGTGCTGTACGTCCAAGCTCTGGAATCTCATAAGCTTTGAGACGATACACCTTACCCTTGTCCGTAAAGAACATGAGGTAATTGTGAGAATTGGTCACAAACAGATGCTCAACAAAGTCGGTATCTTTGGTGTCCATTCCCACAACCCCACGTCCGCCACGCTTCTGGCTGCGATATGTGGATACTGGCAGGCGTTTCACATAGCCTGTATGGGTAATGGTGATGATAACTTCTTCACGAGGAATCAGATCCTCATCAAGAATGCTCTCTTCACCTACAGTGATTTCGGTACGACGATCGTCACTGAAGCGATCACGGATTTCTTGCAACTCCGTGCTGATAATTTCAAGCACCAAGTGCTCGTTGGCCAAAATTTCACGATATTCCTTAATTTTGACCATCAGTTCGTTATACTCATTTTCGATGCGCTCGCGTTCCAGACCTGTCAGGCGTTGCAGACGCATATCAAGAATAGCTTGAGCCTGATCATGACTGAGCGAGAAACGCTCAATCAGACCTTCTCTGGCTGCATCTGTATTGCTGGACGAACGAATCAACGCAATGATTTCGTCGATATGATCCAGCGCGATACGCAAGCCTTCCAGAATGTGGGCGCGTGCTTCGGCCTTTTTCAGTTCGAACTGCGTACGTCTACGAATAACCTCAATCTGGTGCTGCAAGTAGTGATACAAAACCTCACGCAGAGTCAAAATCTTAGGCTCTTTATTTACAATCGCGAGCATGTTAATCCCAAAGGTGGACTGCATCGCTGTATGCTTGTACAGGTTATTCAGTACCACACCCGGATTCACGTCTCTGCGAAGCTCAATTACAATCCGCATACCGTTACGGTCAGACTCATCACGGAGATCCGTAATGCCATCAATCTTTTTGTCACGCACCAACTCGGCAATTTTCTCAACGAGTCTTGCCTTGTTCACCTGATAAGGAAGTTCCGTAACGATGATCCGTGCCTTGTTATTATTTTCTTCGATGTTGGTTTTGGCCCGCATCGTTACTGAACCACGTCCGGTTTGATACGCCTGGCGAATTCCGGAGCGTCCCAAAATATAACCGGATGTAGGGAAGTCTGGTCCATGAATGTAATCCATCAATTCCATGGATGTAATGTCTGGATTTTGGATCATCGCCTGTACGCCGTCAATGACCTCTCCCAGGTTATGAGGGGGAATGTTGGTTGCCATACCTACCGCGATTCCACCGACACCATTGACAAGCAAGTTAGGAAAACGAGCAGGTAGAACGATAGGTTCACTTTCCTCACCGTCATAGTTCGGCTGGAAGTCAATCGTATCCTTGTTGATATCTCTAAGCATTTCCATGGCAATTTTGGACAACCGTGCTTCCGTGTAACGCATGGCTGCTGCCATATCGCCATCCACCGATCCAAAGTTACCATGTCCATCTACATGCATGTAGCGCAGGGAGAAGTCCTGTGCCATCCGTACCATCGTTTCGTATACAGCAGAGTCACCGTGCGGATGATACTTACCGATAACTTCGCCGACGATTCTGGCTGATTTTTTATGTGGTTTATCGGGTGTCATGCCGAGCTCTGACATTGCGTACAGAATACGCCGGTGAACCGGCTTCAATCCGTCACGAACGTCAGGTAAGGCACGGCTCACAATAATGCTCATCGCATAATCCATAAACGATTCACGCATCTCGACGCCAATATCCCGATCTTTAATCTGCGAGTTCATTTCTTCCGCCATGCTGGACCTCCTTCTTGTCCTTCAACAAACATTCCATTCGTCATTCAAAATCGATTATATGTGAAGAGCCTAACAAGGCTAAAACCGCACAAGGACGCTACTCTTTATTATATTACTTTCACAAAAGGTAAACAATTAAACGTCCGCTGGGCAATAGCCTTTCTTTCGGGAACTTCAGAGCGTCTGGGGGTTCGCCCTGCCTTCCTCCCCATTTGCACATACAATGCTAGAAAAGCGGCAGATGTACGTGTGTATTCATGCATAAGCCGTTCCCGTATTACGATCAAACTACAAATGTGCAACAAAACCGCACAAAACGCCATATTTCTCTATTATACCACTGAAATCATCTCTTGTCCTTTGATTTCTCCGCGTCTATCACTCTTAGAAAGCCCCACATAACAGGAAAGGACTGATGGCTCTTGGGCATCCAGCGTGTCTCCAGCAAATGGACCAAGACAGCTGTGTTACAACGCAGCCGTAGTGTGAATGGATATATACCGATGACCAGACAATATAGCCGCCAAAGCCTGGAACGGATGACTGAATTATTTGAGTCAAACTACATCAAGCCGGATCGGGGAACCTATGGCAATGGCGTCATGCGGGTTAAAGCCGCCCGTGTACAACCGCTGCCGATCCATTCCGTGAATTCCAACACGGAAGAAACAACATCCGAAAACGCTGATGATCGACTCTCTCCTTCCACAGCTGAAGCTGAAGTTGACGCCGAAGTCTCTGCTGAGGTCCCCATAACAACGTATGAGCTTCGATATGGGACAGAGGAGAAATACTTCAATTCCCTCGATGAACTGGCTTTGGCGCTTAATGAGCATATCCAGAAGCGGGATTACATCATTCAGCAAGGGATCCCGCTGATGAAACATAATGGGTTGCCTTTTGACCTCCGGGTACTGACTCAGAAAAATCTACAACATAACTGGGAAACGACAGGTATTCTGGGGAGAATTGCTGCGCCGGGCAAAATTATTACCAATATTCATGGCGGCGGACGGCTGGCCACCTTTAACGAGTTGGTACGCCCCCATTTTGACCAGAAACGATTCGAGCAATTGCGCAGTGAGCTATATCGCTTAGGCATTCATTCAGCGGTACAGTTACAGAAGTCATTTCCAAGAATCAAAGAGATTGGTATCGATATCGCTCTGGATGAAGACGGACAGCCATGGATTCTAGAAGTCAACACATTGCCAGGCATCTATGCTTTTGGCTTACTCCCTGATAAAGAAACGTACCGGAAGATCAAACGTTATGCGAGGGCTTACGGCAGATTACCCTCTAAAAAAGGGAAAACATCTCGTGCATCCCATAAAGCCCAGGCCTCTTCTGCCAAAAGCCGTGTACGCCGATAGGAGAAACACAACTATATCTCTATTTCATGACTCCATAATGTAAAAAGGCGCCCTCGCAGGCGCCTCTTCCGATATCGTTAGATGTCGAGGTTTTTCACATATTTTGCATTTTCCTGAATAAAGTCACGACGAGGTTCAACATTATCTCCCATCAGGGTGTCAAACATGGCGTCAGCCAACATCGCATCGCTGATCGATACCTGCAGCATGGTGCGGCTCTCAGGGTCCATCGTTGTTTCCCACAGCTGTCCGGCATTCATCTCACCGAGACCTTTGTAACGCTGGATATTGAACTTCGCATTTTCGCCGAGAGTTGCAATAATTTCATCGCGTTCCTTCTCGGAACCAGCATAACGAATCACTTTATTACGCTCAATCTTGAACAATGGCGGTTGGGCAATGTATACATAGCCTGCCTCAATGATTTTACGCATATAGCGATAAAGGAATGTGAGAAGCAATGTCCGAATGTGAGCGCCATCGACGTCGGCATCCGTCATCAAGATAATTTTGTGATATCGCGCCTTGGCAATATCGAAGTCATCACCAATTCCTGTACCCATTGCGGTAATGATTGCTCTAATCTCTGCATTACCCAAAATCCGGTCAAGACGGGCTTTTTCCACGTTCAGAATCTTACCACGCAGTGGTAAAATCGCCTGGAAATGACGATCTCGTCCTTGCTTCGCTGATCCACCTGCGGAGTCACCTTCGACAATGTACAATTCGCTGATTGAAGCATCCTTGGATGAACAGTCGGCCAATTTACCTGGCAAAGAGCTGACTTCGAGCGCGCCTTTACGACGTGTCAGTTCACGCGCTTTACGAGCTGCTTCACGGGCACGGGCTGCTTGCAGTCCTTTTTCCAAAATGCGACGGGATACGGAAGGATTCTCTTCCAGGAATTCCTGCAGCTTCTCAGCAAACAGGGATTCGACAATTCCGCGCACTTCACTATTGCCCAGCTTGGTCTTGGTCTGTCCCTCAAATTGCGGTTCAGGAATCTTGACCGAGATGATCGCTGTCAGACCTTCACGTACATCATCCCCGGAGAGGTTACCTGTGCTGTCTTTAATTACGCCCGCTTTGCGCGCATAATCATTGATAATCCGGGTAAGGGCACTCTTGAATCCAGATTCATGCGTTCCGCCCTCATGTGTGTTGATGTTGTTCGCAAAAGAATAAATATTCTCGGTGTAGTTGTCATTGTATTGCAACGCAACTTCCACCTGGATGTTGTCTCTTGATCCTTCCACGTAAATCGGGTTTTCGTGCAACACTTCACGCTTCTGGTTCAGGAAGGAGACATACTCGATAATACCACCTTCATACAGGAACGAGTTGGTTACACCCGTACGCTCATCGGTTAAGGTCATGCCAATTCCCTTGTTCAGGAACGCCAGCTCACGAATACGCGTAAGCAAGGTTTCATAATCGTATACCAGGGTCTCTGTGAAAATTTCCGGATCTGGGTGGAACGTTACCGTTGTTCCCGTTTCGTCTGTTGTCCCGATCGTTTTCAAGTCATACTGTGGAGCACCACGACGGTATTCCTGTTGGTAAACATGGCCATCAACCTTAACTGTGACAACTACTTTTGCAGATAGAGCATTGACGACGGAAACACCCACACCATGTAGACCACCGGATACTTTGTACCCGCCGCCACCAAACTTACCTCCCGCATGGAGAACGGTCATAACTACCTCAAGTGCAGGACGTTTCATTTTGGCATGTTCGCCTACGGGAATTCCACGTCCATTATCGACTACAGTGACGCTGTTATCTTCATGGATTGTAACTTCGATATGATCACAGTAACCTGCGAGTGCTTCATCGATACTGTTGTCCACTACTTCCCAGACTAGATGATGCAGACCTTTGGCACTGGTGGAACCAATATACATCCCTGGACGTTTCCGAACGGCTTCCAGTCCTTCAAGAACCTGAATTTCATCTGCACCATATGACGGTTGATTCATAGACATGCTTTCACCTACTTCTATAGATTCAATATCGTAAATATGCGTTAACTAAGAATGCATGCTGAAATGGGGATCTTCCCTTGATTTCGGCATGCTGTCTAAATAAAGACAAGCAGCAGAAGGCACAATAACTCGTACCGCAGATGCTAGAGATCAGGAAAAATGTGAGCCCGCTTCTTGAGCGTTGCTGAGGAAATAGGCGAGTAGTACACAATGTTTTTGGTCACGACAATGGACTTGGCTTCCTCTTCGCCAATATGCTCCACTGTTTTTTCCTGTTCGGCATGTGTGACATACTGCTTGGAGATTTTTGAGGATTTTTCAATCGATATATCAAAAATAGCGACCAATTCGGAAGAACGGATGATTTTCTCACCGCCCAGATGAATGTACATAAGCCCTCACTCCTTAGCGTTCAACCTGTCCGGCATGAACGTGATAAATACTGGCATCTTTGAGCTTGTCAACGTTCAGGCTCTCGATCCCGGTAGCCGTAATAAAGGTTTGCACCTTGCTCTGGAACGTTTCAATCAGCTGTGTCTGACGAAAAGGGTCCAGTTCAGACAATACGTCATCGAGCAGCAGGACCGGATATTCTCCAATTTCTTCATGAATCAGTTCAATTTCCGCAAGTTTAAGGGACAACGCCGTTGTGCGCTGCTGCCCCTGCGAGCCATATGTTTGTACTTCCCGATCGTTAATGAAAAAGGACAGGTCATCCCGATGCGGCCCACTAAGGGTTGTGCCTCGGCGAATCTCCTGCTCTTTCATTTGTGATAATTTTATCATAAATTGGTCCATTAAGACAGCTTCATCTTCCTCAGCGGCTTCGCTGAAGGAAGGAAGATAGGCCAGGCGCAGTACTTCTCCGCCTCCGGTGATCCCCTGATGGATCGTTTCTGCCCACTTTTGCAGTTTCTTTATAAATTGTTTCCTTTTTTTGACGATTTTAACACCATGCTCCACCAGTTGTTCGTTCCACACCTCAAGCATGGTCTGAGCTGAAGCACTCTTTCCCCATAATTGCTTGAGCAAATTGTTACGCTGGACGAGCACTTTTTGATATTGCTGCAGATGATACAGGTAACCTGGGGCGACCTGTCCGATCTCCATGTCAAGAAACCGGCGGCGGACCCCCGGTGTACCTTTGACAATTTCGAGATCCTCCGGTGCAAACATCACCACATTAAGTGCTCCGACAAAATCACTCAGTTTGCGCTGTTCCAGTCCGTTGATCTTTGCTTTTTTTCCTTGTTGCGACAAAGATAACTCGAGCTTGACCGACCCGTACTTTTTGTCGACCTCTGCTGCAAGTCTGGCACGTTCTTCTCCGAAACGGATTAATTCCTTGTCGCGGGAAGTACGGTGGCTTTTGGTGAGTGCGAGCACAAAAATGGCTTCTGCAAGATTGGTTTTACCTTGGGCATTTTGCCCGATCAACAGGTTCACAGGACCGAAAGAATCCAGTCTCAGATGTTCATAATTGCGGAATTGCTGCAGATCAATGCTGTTGACAAACACGCGGTACCCTCCCTTTTATCCCGTCCGTCAGGAGGCAGCAGGATCCAACTGGTTTTCTTATTGTGCAACAACTTCGAACGAACCTTCTCCGTCCACCTCAACGATATCCCCAGGGTATAACTTGCGTCCCCGGCGTTCCTCAGGCTCTTTATTCACACGTACAAGTCCATCCTGAAGCAGTGCTTTGGCCATACCTCCGGTTGGTATACAATCGGCCAGTTTCAAAAATTGGTCAAGCTTAATAAATTCTGTTCGAATCGGCACTTGATTCACTATGATCTTCCTTTCGTTAGTTGGTTGTCCGGTAAGGCAATATGACGTACAAGCTGTGACTGTCGTCAAGTGGTTTGAGGATGATCGGGCTCATGACACCGGTAAAAGCGATCATCAGCTGCTCACTCTCCACCACTTTCAGCACATCCAGCATATATTTGGAGTTGAACGAGATTTTCAGTGGTTCACCGTTAAAGTCGGCAGGCTCGATTTCTTCTCTTACTTTACCCAGCTCGGAAGAGCTTGATGAAATTTCGATCGACCCGGAATCCATCGTTTGCATCCGCACAATGTTTGTTTTTTCTTCACGCGACAGCAAATAAGCCCGGTCAATGGATTCGCTTAATTTTTTTGTATCCAAAACCAGTTCTGTTTTGTACGAAGTCGGAATAATCCTAGAAGTATCCGGATAAGTTCCGTCCAAAATACGCGAATAAAAGAGAACACGATCGATTTTGAACAACACCTGATTGTCAGCGACAACGATATCCACGAGGGTATTTTGATCAGGCACAATTTTGCTGAGTTCGTTCAGCGTTTTACCCGAAATCACCACATTGTTGAAACGTATGCCCTCTGCATTATCCAGCATTGCTGAACGAGTAGCAAGCCGGTGACGATCTGTTGCCACAAATTTCAGTTCATTATCCCCCAGACTCCAAAGGACGCCTGTCAGAATCGGGGTTGTTTCATGTGTGGAGATGGAGAACACGGTTTGTTTGATCATATTTTTCAGCAAATCTCCTGGAATGGAGACGGTTTGATTTTCTTCGATGCTTGGCAATACAGGGAATTCTTCCGGATCTAGGCCAACCAGCTGAATTTCAGTGGCCCCAGCAGAGATAAAGGTGTTGAAGTTTTCTTTGACCTCCATGTGCACTTCTTGTGATGGCAGCTTCTTAATAATCTCGACAAAAAACTTGGCTGGAAGCACAACGCTACCTGGTTGTTCCACCTGAACAACACTTTTATCGCCATCTTCAAGCGGAATAAAAGATTGGATGGAAATATCGGTGTCGCTTGCTGTCAACGTCACGCCTTGATGATTCACGTCGAATTTGATGCCGCTCAGAATTGGAATAGTTGTACGGCTAGAGATGGCTTTGGATACTTGCTGGATGGAATCGTTCAAGTAGTTTTTCATTATGCTGATTTTCATGGTTTCACTCCTAGCGGTTTTTTTGGGTGTTTGGTGTTGAATTGTACTTTTTCAAAAGGCCGGAGGCCGAGCTTCGAAATGGCTGTTTTGGAGATGATATCTTTTAGATCTTTATAGTAATAATAGTAATAGGGGCACTGAATATGTGGATAAGTGGGTATAAACCCGTAATCCCAAGCCTATCCACATGTGTACACGTTGTGCATAGGCTTGGGACTTGTTCAGGTTGGATTCTTAATTTTTTCGGTTAAGTTGTTGATAACTTTATAGAGATCCTGATCGTTTTTAATCGCCTGTGAGATCTTTTCGTGCGCATGTATGACCGTCGTGTGATCTCGGCCTCCGAATGCCTCCCCAATCTTGGGTAGAGAGAAGTCTGTTAGTTCTCGAGAGAGATACATGGCAATCTGTCTTGGAAAGGCAACGGCCTTGGTCCGTTTCCGTGCTTTGAAATCTTCAAGCTTAAGGCTGTAATACTCGCCGACCTTTTGTTGGATGTCGTGAATAGTGATCATTTTTGGACGGCTGGACGGAATGATATCCTTCAATGCTTCAGCGGCCAGATGCGTGGTCACATCTTGATTCGTCAGCGAAGAATAAGCAACGACCCGAATGAGGGCCCCTTCCAGTTCGCGAATATTGGTGTCAATCTGATTAGCGATATACATCATCGCTTCATTCGGAATATCCAGGTTTTCCGCACGTGCTTTTTTACGCAAAATTGCAATCCGTGTCTCCAGATCCGGAGGCTGAATATCCGTAATTAATCCCCATTCAAAACGGGAACGAAGCCGTTCTTCCAGTGTCGGAATTTCCTTCGGTGGTCTGTCGCTGGAGATGATGATCTGTTTCCGTTCCTCATGCAGCGCATTAAACGTATGGAAAAATTCCTCTTGTGTCGATTCTTTTCCAGCTAAGAACTGAATATCATCTATGAGCAGGATATCGACACTACGATATTTGTTGCGGAAACTCTCCCCACGGTTATCACGGATGGAGTTAATGAACTCATTCGTAAATTTCTCAGACGACAAATAAACGACTTTACTGCCCGGATCATGTTCCAGTACGTAATGTCCGATCGCATGCATCAAGTGAGTTTTGCCGAGACCTACTCCCCCATATAGAAACAGAGGATTGTATGCTTTGGCGGGCGCTTCAGCGACCGCCAGCGACGCGGCGTGGGCAAAACGGTTGCCCGGACCAATGACAAATGTATCGAACGTATATTTTGGATTAAGCATGCTGAGTACCGCTTCTTCCTGTACAACCGTAGGCGTTGGTGCCGGCAGTTGAGGGTCCGGTTCAACAGGCTTATTCTCTTCGATGACAAATTTCACATCGACCTGTTTGCCAAGCAGTTCATATACCGTTGATCCAACCAGTTTCGTGTAACGGCTCTCCAGCCATTCGACGGCAAACGTGGTTGGCGCGGAAATGACGATTGAACGATCATTCAGCTTGGTTGCTTTGGTTGCTTTGAACCAAGTGTCAAAGCTGGGTTTGCTGAGTTTGTTTTGTATGATTGATAAAATTTGCTGCCATAAATCAGAAGTATGGCTGTCCACAGACTGTCACTCCTTTTACATGTTCCAAGTGTGGCTTAAGCCATGATGCAGTGTCGAAATACGAGATATATTGTTGAATTTATCCCCAAACCCCCGCAGGTCGAAAACAAAAAAAGAATGAACAACGGAAAATTGTTCACAACTTTATCCACAGGCTGTTGATAATATTATGGGTCAGATCACATATTCACATCCAAAAGTAATACAATCATAGCAAAAGAAGCCCGGCATTTCAATGTATCGCGTGATTTTATCCACAAATTCAATAACTTGTGTATAATTTTTAATCACAACACAATATATTGTTTATAAATTGTTTAACTTTCGACAAGATGACCCAAAAACCCAAATTATTTTATACACAGGTTATCCGTCAGATTATGCTGAATTGTGTGTAAAAGTATTCTCTGTTTGTGAATAACCTCTCTGTGGATAACCGTGATGTGGAAATGACCGTATGGGGGATTCAACAGGTGGCCGACCTTCATCCTCATTTTCATTTATCAAAGAGACAGATATAGAAGGACGGCAGAATCAGACGCCTGAAAGGGACGAATGGACGGAGGTCACCTTAATCAGTGAACATGAAAGTAGAGCAATTTAACGAAAGGCCTGTTTGAATAGAAGGTCTTTTGAAATGCATTTTCTAAGCAGATATTGAATACTGGTAGTAAAAGAGGTAGAAGAGGCCTGAGAAAATTGGAGACACTAAAGTGGTCAGGACCATTTTCAATGGATTTGAACGCATACCAAAAAGAGGTTGCTCCTTAAGGCCGAATGGGGGTCTAAGGGAATAACCTCTTTTTGGGTTGTTATATGAGGAAGGAATTACTTCGTATGGACGTACCATTTGCGTTGAAATTCCGCGATGTCTGCATATTCTTCTTCCAACTTCCGCGAGATGCGAATGAAGATGGGGAGCAGTTCCTGATAGATCGATGCGTGTTCTTTAACAGGGGTATGCTTATGCGTTGTACCTACCATGGATGAAACGGCATGAAGCGACTTAATTCGCCCTGTAGCATAGAGACCAAGCACAACAGCTCCCAGGCATGAACTTTCGAAACTTTCGGGTACAACGACTTCCTGGTTGAAAATATCCGACATCATCTGACGCCAGAGGGGGGAGCGAGCGAAGCCGCCGGTAGCCTGAATGGAGGTAGGCTGCCCAAACTGTTCCTCCATGGCGAGCAAAACGGTGTACAGGTTGAAAATAACTCCTTCCAGTACAGCACGGATCATATGTTCTTTCTGATGATGGAGGGTCAAACCAAAGAAGGAACCACGAGCATCCGGATTCCACAGTGGGGCGCGTTCGCCCGAAAGGTATGGGTGGAACAGAAGTCCCTCCGAGCCGGGACTGACCCGTTCCGCAATCTTGGTGAGCACGTCGTAGGAATTGATGCCGAGCCGCTTGGCTGTCTCCACTTCAGATGCAGCAAATTCGTCCCGCACCCAGCGGAACAACATTCCGCCATTATTCACTGGTCCGCCGATGACCCAAAGATTTTCGGTGAGAGCATAACAGAAGGTTCGACCTTTTGGATCTGTAATGGGTCGGTCAACGACCGTACGAATGGCACCACTGGTACCGATGGTCGCTGCGACAACACCGGGTTCTATCGCATTTACCCCGAGATTGGACAATACACCGTCACTCGCTCCGATGACGAAGGGAGTAGAGGGGGAAAGCGCCATTTTATCAGCCCAGGTCGTATCCATTCCCTCTATAGTATGTGTGGTTGGAACAAGCTTCGACAGATGGTCTGGTGTAATGCCTGCAACCTCAAGGGCCTCGGCATCCCAATCCAGTTGTTCCAGATTGAGCAGGCCTGTACAGGAGGCGATGGAGTGATCCACCACATACTGACCGAACAAACGAAAGAACAGATATTCTTTAATAGAAATGAATTTGGCTGTGCGTTGAAAAAGTTCCGGTTCGTCGTGGCGTAGCCACATTAATTTGGTCAGTGGAGACATGGGGTGAATCGGTGTACCTGTTCGCAAATAAATGCGATGTCCAAGCCCATTCTCTTGCAGTTTCTCGGACCAGGCAGCACTCCGGTTGTCAGCCCAAGTAATGCAACGGGTCAGGGGGTTGCCATCCTCGCTCATAGCGATGACACTGTGCATGGCCGAGCTGCAGGAAACGAACATGATTTGTTCCGCGGATACGCCGCTCTGATCCATGACGCAGCGCACAGAGCGAGTGGCGGCTTGCATGATTTGTTCCGGGTCCTGTTCAGCGACATCAGGAGCAGGAGTGTATAAAGGATACTCCTGAGTTGAAGTACTTACGACTTCACCCTGTTCCGTAAATAGTACAGATTTTGTGCTGGTCGTCCCAATATCCATACCAATCATATAGTTGTTCATTCGATTTAAACCTTCTTTCCAGTGAACCCTTCAGAATTTTTTCTTCTATATATCAAGTTAAGTTAAACGACTGTACTCAACAGCAAAATAAAGATCAGTCCAACGACAGATAATAGTGTTTCCATAACGGTCCACGTTTTCAACGTTTGAGAGACGCTCATATTAAAGAACTCCTTGATCATCCAGAAGCCAGCGTCATTCACATGGGACAGAACAAGGGAGCCTGCACCGGTAGCGAGTACAACCAGCTCAATATTGGCCCCTGGTGTGAGCGCAAGAACTGGAGCAACAATACCAGCTGCTGTCGTCATCGCAACGGTTGCTGAACCGGTGGCTACCCGAATGAGTGCGGCGACAAGCCAGGCGAATAGAATGACGTTAATATTCGCATGTGTGGCCACTTCTGCAATGGCATTTCCTACACCACTATTGATCAGGACCTGCTTGAATGCACCACCTCCGCCAATAATGAGGATGATCGTCGCCGTAGGCGCCAGACATTCACTGGTGAAACGGGAGATGTCATGTTTGTTGAAGCCGCGTGAGAATCCGAGTGAAAAGAGGGCAAACACAACAGAGATCAGCAAAGCTATAATTTCATGGCCGATAAATTCACAGAAGACCGTAAATCCGCTTGTAGCATCCGGGTCCACAATATTGGCGATGGAACCAATGAGCATCAGAATGACCGGCAGCAAGATTGTAAACAGGGTGATTCCGAAACCGGGCAAGCTATTACTTTTTTTCGCAGCAAATTGTTCAGCCAGCTCCGCTGGCGGCTCGGTATGTATTCTTTTACCGATAAATTTACCGAACAAGGGCCCTGCGATAATGGCTGTTGGGATACCTACAATAAGGGAGTACAGGATCGTTTTACCCAAATCGGCGCTGAATGCTTCGATGGCAATCATGGGAGCCGGATGAGGCGGAACCAGACCATGTACTGTGGAGAGACCTGCCAAAATCGGAATACCGATCTGCAGCAGTGACATATTGGTTTTACGCGCAACGGTGAAAATGATCGGAATTAGCAGAATGACGCCGACTTCGAAGAAAACGGGAATACCGACGATAAATCCAACGATCATCATTGCCCAGTGCACGCGTTTTACACCGAAACGATCCACAAGCGTAGTGGCAATCCGTTCAGCACCGCCGGACTCGGCCATCATCTTACCGAGCATAGTGCCCAGACCGATAACGATGGCGATTGTTCCGAGTGTACCGCCAAGTCCTCCCGTAATGGAGGTAATGACGTCAGCAGGCTTCATGCCTGCAAGTAAACCAAGCATTAATGCAGATATCAAAAGAGTAATGAAGGGATTCCATTTGTACTTGGAAATCAATACGATCAGAAATACAATTGCAATCAATGTCCAGATCAACAATGTTGCATTGTGAGATAGTCCAAAAAGAGTGCTCATGAGGTATGCTCCTTTTATCTGATATATAACGCTTACAAGTGAGATAAACATCGGTCAGTGAAACGGAAATTTTATGAACCATGCAGTTCAGGTGAGCTTGATTCACTCTTAATATACCCAAAAAATTAAAGAAAATCGCATTTTGTATACTTGTCGACAAGTTATGGCGCAATCATTCACAATGGATATGATTGCGCAGCTCCCAACACTATAGACGAACAACCCATAGGTGAATGGAAATTCATCATAGCTTTGTTAGGAATCAAAGCTTTCATTCAACGTCTTGCCGGAATCCTTAAAATAGGTGCGGACTCCAGCCTGAATCCGTGCTTTGTCACCCGATTCAAGCGCCTCAATCAGCAAACGATGTTTGTTAATTACAGCGCTTACCTTCTGTTCGCCCTGAACAAATACCCTGCGGGTCGTCAGCAGCATGACGGTCATAACGACATAACGAATGCTTTTCCATAGATGTAAAATACGAGCATGCTGGGCAGCTTCGATAATACTCTCGTGAAAAGTCAGGTCCTGGTAAGCGAATTCAACCGCATCCTGATGACGCCCGGCGAGTTCCATCTTGTCCAACACGTTGCGAAGATGTGTGATTAATGGTTCTGGAACATCATTTGCGAGTCGCTGTTGTACAAAACTCTCAATCAGGAAACGGACATCATACAATTCTTCGACATCCTTAATTTTCAATCCCAAAACAACTACACCCATGCGTTCCAGCCGAATAAGCCCTTCATTCGACAAGGTTCTTAACGCTTCACGTACAGGTGATCGACTGCTGTCAAAATCAGCGGCAATCCGATTTTCTGACAAAATCTCTCCAGGACGAAGGGTTCCGCTGATGATCCGCAGCCTTAATTCGCAGGCAATCGCTTCCCCGCGGGAAGCTCCTTGAAGCCAGGAAGAAGGAAATAGCATATTGGCTAACGCTCCTATTGTAAGTAATCAGTTCAATACTGATCATATCACAACTATTTTACGGGTTAAGCATTTTGTCCCAATCCGGAGAACGATCAAAACGCCAGAATGCACCATGCATGTTTAATGTCTTACATTGTCTAAAAATATAAATGGATTTTTCAAGGAGCTACAAGGTGAGATATCTCCCCTTAAGTATACTTGTATACAAGATGTGATTTTTATCCTACACCTTTCTAGAAAACTTGTAAACCATAAGAGTAAAGCGGATACATTAAATTTTAAATTCATTAGGCTATAGAGCCATATTGATTAAATATCGAATGAAAATCCTTATCCACATGTGAATAACTTTATATGAGTGTAAATATGGTATATGGAGGGTTCAGAGGGTGTGGATAAACAAAAAAAGGCCTTTTGATGAATCCAATCAGGTATTGGGGATAACTTTAGAGACTTCTAAATACGACTCTAAAAGGTTATAAACAGAGATAGGCAGGGTGAACTTCTAAGGGAGGTTGGAACAGGCAATAAAAGGAGGAGGGAGTCAAGAGGCTCACAGTTGACTTTTCCAGGTGTTCATGGTTAAATATATAAAGGTGTTTTCTGTGAAGATGAAAATGATTCATCACATAAGTATTTCCTTGTAAGGAGGTGCAATACATTGAGACCTACATTCAAACCGAACGTTAGCAAACGTAAAAAAGTTCATGGTTTCCGGAAAAGAATGAGCACGAGCAACGGACGTAAAGTTCTGGCTGCACGTCGCCTTAAAGGCCGTAAAGTCCTGAGTGCTTAAATGCATGTGAAGACCACCGAGGTGGTCTTTTTTTTCTTAAATAGGTCATTTCAGACTGGATGCTCGTATAGATCAGGTCTGAATTGGCTGCGCAAAAGCCTGAGTATACATCTATGCTCGATGAATGAGTTGTCCGTTTTTTCGAAAACGTTCCTTATATAAGGATGATCGCTTGCCCGGTTCAAGTTGGCCGATCAGCAATCATCCCGAATGAAGTTGCCGCCAAGACGGTTTATCGTTATTCAAGAAAGCCTATACTAAATCAGTAATGAGGCCTCCGTCAATAATGATGGTGGAGAACAGCAAGGAGAAGCGCCGTGTATAAAAGACTGCGTTTACGGAACCGGGCCGACTTTAGTCGCGTATACCGGTATGGGAAATCGTTTGCCAATCATCAATTTGTGGTGTATGGCTGTCGTCGTAAAGATACAGAACAATTCCGTGTCGGCGTATCCTGTAGCAAGAAAATCGGGAACGCTGTCGTTCGCAACCGAATGAGACGCATGATAAAGGAAATTGTACGCCATCATGAGAAAGAGATTGTCACGCAGATGGATCTGATCTTTATCGTCAGAAAAGGTGCATTGGACATGTCCTATAAGGAGATGGAAAAAAGCCTGCTGCATGCGATGCGCAAGGGCTCTCTTTTGAAGTCGGGCAAGCGGTAAGCTTCGGTTTATTTGTCCTCCTAATTATGGTATGATTTACGGTGGAATGGAATGGTTAAGAGAGGGGTTATGAAGTGTCGCGATTGAAGACATCAAAGGGGAAGTGGATTCTCCTCATTGCAGTCATTGCAATGGTCACCGTACTGGCCGGATGTACTCCGCAAGGTTCCGGGGTTACTACGGAAGATCTTAGAAACAGTGAATCATTCTGGCAAAGCAATGTTATTTATTGGTTCTCACTGGCGCTCGATACATTCGCCAACTGGTTTAACGGCGAATATGGACTAGCCGTCCTTGTGATGGTGCTAATTGTACGGACGTTAATCTTGCCGCTGACAATGAAGCAGGTACGCAGCTCCAAGGCGATGCAGGCTATTCAGCCGCAGTTGAAAGAAATTCAAGCCAAGTATAAAGATACACCTGAGAAAGTTCAGCAAGAAACAATGAAGTTGTTTCAGGAGAACAAAGTTAATCCAATGGCGGGTTGTCTGCCACTTCTGATTCAGATGCCGATTTACATCGCACTTTATAACTCAATTTACGGAAACTCGAGTCTGAGAACACATGATTTCTTGTGGCTTCAACTCGGAGCCCCGGATCACCTGTTTATTTTGCCAGTGCTGGCTGCCATCACTACATTCGTGCAAACGTGGATGATGATGCGTATGAACCCTGCACAGCAGGTGGGACCGATGCAGTTTATGCTGTGGGTTTACCCCATTTTGATCTTCGTGATGTCTTATCAGTTCCCGGCTGCATTGCCGCTGTACTGGTTCTACAGTAATATCTACACGATTGTGCAAAACTATTTCCTTTACCGGAATAATGATAAAATCGTGGCTGAGGTCAACGTGAAGCAGAACAGCTCTTCCAAAAATGGAAATGGAGCTAAACGCAAAAACGGTGGCAAAGCAACTGTCTCTGGAAAAGGGTCGAAAGGGGCCAAAAAATCGAAATGACCAAAGTCATTGCGTCAGGAAAAACCGTTGAAGATGCTGTAAACGAAGGATTGGCTGAGCTTGGCGTAAGCCGGGACAAGGTCGAGATACAAGTGTTAGAGCAGCCGTCAAAAGGATTCCTGGGTTTGTTCGGGGTAAAGGCCGCTAAAGTTGAACTGAAACTTCTACCTGTGCCTGAACCTGTTCCACAGCCGATCAAACCAGCCGCACATATACCTCAGGTTGAAAAAACGACACTTGAGGGTGTGGCAGCTAAAAATCCCTATGAGGAAGCGGCTGCTTTCTTAAAAGAAGTGGCAGCAGGTATGGGACTGGATGTTGAGGTGCATATCAAAAAACAGCGTGACGGACATATCTTTAATATTGCCGGGGAAGACTTGGGCATGATTATTGGGAGACGCGGACAGACGCTGGATGCACTTCAATATTTAACGAACATTGTGGCGAACCGATATTCGGAAAGCTTCGTTCGAATCGTACTGGATGCAGAAAATTTCCGCCAACGTCGACGCAAGACGCTGGAGGAACTGGCAGAACGCTTAGCTGGACAAGCCATTCGCACTGGTAAAGAAGTTGTACTGGAGCCTATGCCTCCGCTCGAGCGAAAAGTCATTCATGCTAAGTTGCAAAATAACCCGCAGATTAAGACCTACAGTAAAGGCGAGGAGCCTAATCGACGCGTGGTCATTACGACGAAATAACCCGAATTGAAGACGCAATGGCTTCCTGCCCGGTGCAGAAGCCATTGCTTTTTTCGTACAGAAGCATTTTATGAACATTTAAATAGTGGCTTTAGAGGCATGTGCCTTGACCCATTTGAAATCAATATAGCGTCTTGCGGGGCGCAATTTTAAAATAGAGCAAGGGGAGAGATAACCATGATCAGTGATACGATCACAGCGATATCAACGGCTGTCGGAGAGGCGGGAATCGCAGTAATCCGGGTCAGCGGCCCGGATGCGGTGTCGGAGACGGAGAAGATTTTTCGCAGTAAAACCCCACTAACACAGGCAGCATCCCACACGGTTCATTACGGTCATATTATAGATCCGGGGACTGGTGAGAAGATCGAGGAAGTCTTGGTTACGGTGATGCGGGCGCCTCGTTCCTTCACAACAGAGGATGTCGTAGAGATCAGTGCCCATGGCGGTGTGGTGTCTGTTAAACGTGTCATGGATCTGCTGTTGCAGCTGGATATTCGTCTCGCTGAGCCCGGAGAGTTCACAAAGCGTGCCTTTCTTAATGGACGGATTGATCTGTCCCAGGCGGAAGGCGTCATGGATCTCATTCGATCCAAGTCCGATCGGGCATTCTCGGTCGCGCTCAAGCAAGTTGAAGGGAAATTGTCATCCAAACTCCGTGATCTCAGGTACACTTTGGTCGAGACACTTGCTCACATTGAAGTAAATATTGACTATCCGGAGCATGATGTAGAGTCGTTGACATCCGATTTTATTAAAGAAAAGTCCAGTCAGGTCATGACTGAAATCGATAAATTGCTGGTTACAGCAGAGCAAGGAAAGATACTGCGGGAAGGGATTACAACGGCGATCGTTGGACGACCCAACGTAGGCAAATCCTCATTGCTCAATACGTTGGCCCAGGATAATCGCGCCATTGTAACGGACATTCCAGGTACAACACGTGATGTTATTGAGGAATTTGTTACAATTAACAATATACCGCTCAAGCTGCTCGATACAGCAGGTATTCGGGAAACGATGGATGTCGTGGAGAAGATCGGGGTGGAACGTTCGCGTTCTGCTGTGAATGAGGCGGATCTGATATTGATGGTCATTAATGCTGCGGAGCCGGTGCATGAGGATGAAATTGAATTATTGGAACAAATACGCGGTAGACAATCCATTATTATAATGAATAAAATGGACTTAGCGCCGCAGGCAGACCGTGAAGTCCTGCTTCGTTATATACCAGAAGAACGGCTTGTTCCGATGTCGGTAAAAGATGATCTGGGCGTAGACCGATTGGAAGATGCCATCTCAACGTTGTTCTTCAGTGGCAAGCTGGAGTCAGCCGATCTGACGTATGTCAGCAATGTGCGTCACATCGCTT
Organism: Paenibacillus sp. JNUCC-31; assembly: GCF_014844075.1. Lineage (NCBI taxonomy): Bacteria > Bacillati > Bacillota > Bacilli > Caryophanales > Paenibacillaceae > Paenibacillus > Paenibacillus sp. JNUCC31. The sequence goes on along the minus strand of NZ_CP062165.1, from coordinate 3,396,695 downwards.
TGCTCAAAAAAGCGAAACAGTCGCTCATTGATGCCTATGAAGCAGCCGAACAGCTGATTCCCATTGATATGATCCAGATTGATGTCCGTCTGGCATGGGAGCAGTTGGGTGAAATCGTAGGTGATACGGCACATGATGCGTTGATCGATCAGATTTTCTCTCAATTCTGCCTCGGAAAATAACACCGGACAAACATACCGGCTCTGAAAAGTAGTATGATAATAAAGTCCATCTGTGGATGGTCAAAGAATCCGCGAAAATGTCTGAAGTGAATATAGACTTGATGGCTTAATATATATCGGATACGCGTGTATGTGGAGCGTGTTCGCGTTTTAAACAACATAGTTCGCGTACGTGTATTAACAAGTGCAGCGGCAAAAGGGAGGTAAGTAGGGATGGCTTTTGATGGCGGAAATTATGATGTAATCGTCGTTGGTGCAGGACATGCTGGTGTGGAATCGGCACTGGCTGCAGCCCGTATGGGGTCCAAAACACTAATGATTACAATCAATCTGGATATGGTGGCCTTCATGCCTTGTAACCCATCTATTGGGGGACCGGCAAAAGGACATGTGGTACGTGAGATTGATGCACTTGGTGGAGAGATGGGACGGAATATCGATAAGACCTTTATTCAGATGCGGATGCTTAACACAGGTAAAGGACCTGCGGTTCATGCACTTCGTGCGCAGGCGGATAAGTTCTCTTACCAACATACGATGAAAGAAACGATGGAGAATGAACGCAACCTGACGATGCGTCAAGGTATGGTTGATCGCTTGATCGTTGAGGATGGACAGTGTGTGGGTGTGGTTACGCAGACAGGCACAGAGTACCGTGCCAAAGCCATAGTTTTGACAACAGGTACGTACCTGCGCGGTAAAGTTATTATGGGCGAATTGATGTACGAAAGTGGCCCAAATAATCAACAGCCTTCGCTTAAACTGTCTGAGCATCTGCGGGAGCTTGGCTTCGAACTGGTTCGATTCAAAACAGGTACACCACCGCGTGTGCATAAGGATACGATTGATTTTAGCAAAACGGAAATTCAGCCGGGTGATGACGAGCCGAAGTTCTTTTCTTATGAAACAGAATCTTCTGATAATGAGCAGCTGCCTTGTTGGTTGACGTATACGTCTGTGGAAACACACCAGATTATTAACGATAATCTTCACCGTGCACCCATGTTCTCGGGGGTGATTGAAGGTACTGGACCGCGTTATTGCCCATCGATCGAGGATAAAATTGTGCGTTTCAGCGACAAGCCGAAGCATCAGATTTTCCTGGAACCAGAAGGCAAAAACACATCGGAGTACTATGTACAAGGGCTGTCAACCAGTCTGCCAGAGGATGTTCAATTGGCGGTTCTACGTTCAATCCCGGGTATGGAAAAAGTAGAAATGATGCGTAACGGATACGCTATTGAATATGATGCAATGGTACCTACACAGCTGTGGCCTTCACTGGAAACGAAACGTCTGCCAGGTCTGTTTACAGCAGGGCAGATTAACGGTACTTCCGGGTACGAGGAAGCGGCAGGACAAGGTGTGATGGCCGGCATCAACGCAGCACGTAAAGTACAGGGAAAAGATCCAATCGTACTTGACCGCTCCCAAGGTTACATTGGTGTACTGATTGATGATCTTGTAACCAAAGGTACGAATGAACCCTACCGTCTGCTGACTTCCCGTGCAGAATACCGTTTGTTGCTTCGTCATGATAATGCAGATATGCGTTTGACAGAAATCGGTCATGATATTGGATTGATCACTGAAGAACGTTACGCCAAATTCCTGGATAAAAAGGCAAAAGTTGAGCAGGAAGTAGCTCGACTGAAAGTGGCAAAAGTTCGCCCTGTCGAGGTAAATTCGAAGCTGGAAGAGATCGGCTCTACACCGATTCAGGATGGCAGTACACTTCTTACATTGATGCGCCGTCCAGAAATCGGATATGACTGGGTTGAACAGATCTCACCTTCTGAAGTGGAACTGAGTCCAGATATGAAAGAGCAAGTGGAAATTCAAATTAAATATGCGGGTTATATTGAGAAACAATTGATCCACGTGGAACGTTTGCTAAAAATGGAGAAAAAGAAAATTCCGGATACGATTGTATATGACGAAATTCATGGCCTTGCTATGGAAGCAAAGCAGAAGCTCGCTAAGATTCGTCCAATCTCGATCGGACAGGCGTCCCGTATTGCCGGAGTCACTCCTGCGGATATCTCCATTCTGCTGGTTTACCTGGAGCATTATAACCGTGTAACCGCAGCAAGGGGACAATAATGGACGATATTCAACAGCAGTTACAACGGCGTCTGAAGAAACATGGATTGGAGCTGGATGAACGCCAGCTGGAACAATTCGAATTGTATTTTCAGGAGCTGGTGACCTGGAATGAAAAGATGAATCTAACCGGGATTACCGAACGTGAACAAGTATATACAAAGCATTTCTATGATTCGGTATCACTGGCGTTTTATACAGATATGTCGAAGGTAAACAAACTTGCAGACATTGGTTCAGGGGCAGGGTTCCCTGGACTGCCACTTAAAATTTGTTTCCCGCATATCAAGCTGACCATCGTTGATTCACTGAATAAACGTATTGGCTTTCTACAGCATGTCGTGAACACACTCGGCTTAACGGATGTAGAACTGATTCACGGGCGTGCTGAGGAACTGGGGCGCAAGGAAGGATACCGTGACAGCTACGATCTGGTTACAGCGCGTGCAGTAGCCAAGCTGGCGGTGCTTAACGAATTCTGTCTGCCATTTGTTCGTAAAGGTGGATTATTCGCTGCAATGAAGGGCGGAGACCCTCGCGAAGAAATGAAGGAAGCTGAATTCAGCTTTAATCAGCTGAAAGGACGGGTAAAAGCAGTACATCCGTTCCAGCTGCCGGTTGAAGAATCGGAACGCCATATCATTCTGATTCAGAAGTTTGACAGAACTCCATATAAATATCCACGTAAACCGGGAACACCACTAAAAACACCTTTGATATAGTCTTGTAGGTTGGACTGGTTTACTTGATCAGAGTTTTCTATGCAACATCGTATGTAGTTTAAAAGGTAAGATGATAATTGTTCGTTTTATTAACGAAGAATATGGAATAAGAGTAAAGAGGATGTTTCACGTGAAACATCCTCTTTTTGTGTTTTTATTTATCATCATTGTATAGATAGCCTCTACACCTTCATTACATTGAACTGAAAAAAGAAAGCCAGGAACTATTTTTATAGAAAAAAACGATCCATGCGATAGATTATTTCTGTGGTACACCTATACTCGGTTGAATGGATTGCTATTCTTGGAGAAAGAAAGATATAGGGGAGACAGCAAAGCATAGGGTTGTTCTGCCCATGATGGAATGGGAAGTCGAAATTCAAGCTGTATTCAGCAGGCACACAAGGCAGCTACTATGAGCAAGTGCTATGTGTAGAGGTCATTCATATCTTACTGTGTGTGAGTAGTCATATGGCTAATGTTTATGAAGAAAAAGCAGGAAAATTAGAAGAGTTTAAAGAATAGGTAAACATAGGATTATGGAAGAAAAGATGATAGAATAGAAGTATCCGGTTCTGGATTACAGAGAGCATAGATTATATGTATAGATAGATTTTGGAGTATTATTGTGTGGGTTACAGAAGGCGTCTTGGAAGGCACAACTTATTCGAACAACGACAGCATATGAAAGGGTCGCTTATTGAATAAGAAGCACCTGCAACTCTGCGGGAGCTATTACGAAACTAGGTGGTAATATACGGAATGAAAGAACAATTTTCGAAGTTGTTTGGTTTGGCGGAGCGCAATAACGGAGATGAGATTAAACAAATTCCGGTCAATGAAATTGTGAGCAGCCCATATCAACCCCGTACTATTTTTGATGATGATAAAATTGATGAGTTGTTGCAGACGATCAAGACACATGGAGTTATTCAGCCTATAGTCGTCCGCGTACGAAATGGATCATATGAGATTATCGCTGGGGAACGTCGCTGGCGTGCAGTTCGAAAACTTGGCTTGGATCACATTCCAGCCATTGTACGGGAATTCAACGATTCTCAGGCAGCATCCATCGCATTGATTGAGAATCTGCAGCGTGAGGGACTGACTTCCATTGAAGAGGCTGTTGCTTATCAGAAATTGATTGATTTGCACCAACTTACACAGGAAAGTCTTGCACAGCGATTGGGTAAAAGTCAGTCAACCATTGCGAACAAAATTCGATTGTTGCAGCTTCCAGACGGCATTAAGACGGCATTGATGGAACGTAAAATTTCGGAGCGCCATGCCAGAGCATTGCTTTCGCTGGATACGGAAGAGCTGCAAATGAAATTGCTCGGAGAAATTATTGACAAAGAGTTAAATGTTAAACAAACGGAAGCAAGGGTTGCCTTTTACAAGGAAGCCTCGAAGATCAAAAAATCCAGACGTGTCTCTTTCACCAAGGACGTTAGACTTGCTCTTAATACGATACGTCAATCCATTGATATGGTATCAGGCTCCGGTCTGGACATCAAGACTAAGGAAGCAGATCATGAGGACCATTACGAGATCGTTATCCATATCCCGAAACGCAAATAGTTGAAGCTCTTACAGCGGCAATGGGCCGCTTTTTCTGTCTATAAAGTGGAGAATGTTCTGAACAGCTTAGAAGAGCAACCATGAAGAAAACGGTAGTTGATGTTTGAGTGGATGATAGCCACCTGCTTGTTGTTAACTGTAGTTCACAACCTACAAGAAAAGACTCCTATTTTATTTGAGGTGAAGTAATTGTCTAAGATTATGGCCGTAGCAAATCAAAAGGGCGGTGTGGGGAAAACGACGACATCTGTTAACTTGGGTGCAGGACTGGCTTCACTCGGGAAAAGGGTATTGCTTGTCGATATTGACCCCCAGGGGAATACAACCAGCGGAGTCGGAATCAACAAGGCAGATGTGGCCAATTGTATATATGATGTCATTATTAATGATATCCCCCCCCAGGAAGCGATTGTGGAAACTCAGATTGAAGGCCTTCACATCATACCTGCAACGATTCAGCTTGCCGGAGCCGAGATTGAATTGGTATCCACGATATCACGGGAAGTGCGCCTGAAAAAATCACTCGCCATGGTGAAAAAAAACTATGATTACATACTGATCGATTGCCCACCCTCCCTTGGCATGTTAACGATCAACTCGTTGACAGCTTCCGATTCGGTGATCATTCCGATTCAGTGTGAATATTATGCGCTTGAGGGCTTGAGCCAATTGCTCAACACCGTTCGTCTGGTGCAGAAACATCTGAATACTTCCCTGCAGATTGAAGGCGTATTACTGACGATGTTTGACGCGCGTACGAATCTGGGCATTCAAGTGATTGAAGAAGTAAAGAAGTATTTTCAACAAAAGGTGTACCAGACGATTATTCCGCGCAACGTGCGGCTTAGTGAAGCACCGTCTCACGGACAGTCCATCATTACGTATGATCCTCGATCCCGAGGGGCAGAAGTGTATTTAGAGCTCGCAAAGGAAGTGATTTCTTATGAGTAAGCGGCTTGGAAAAGGCCTTGATGCCCTCATTCCTTCGCTTTCAATTAATGACGATGATAAAGTCGTAGAAATCCCGATTAGTCAGCTGCGGGCAAACCCTTACCAACCTCGCAAAGTGTTTGATGAAGATGCAATACATGAATTAGCCGAGTCAATTCGTCAACATGGTGTTATACAGCCCATTATTGTACGTTCTGTTCTGAGAGGTTATGAGATTATCGCTGGTGAACGGCGTTTCAGAGCTTCCCAATATTGCGGTAACGCGACCGTGCCTGCCGTAGTTCGTAATTTCAGTGACCAGCAGGTTATGGAGATTGCGTTGATCGAGAACCTGCAACGGGAAAATCTGAATGCGATGGAGGTTGCATTTGCTTATCAGGGGTTGATGGACCAGTTCGGGTTAACCCAAGAAGAGCTTTCTGTAAAAGTGGGCAAATCCCGTTCTCACATTGCTAACTTCCTCCGATTATTATCATTGCCTGAAGAAGTGAAGGATCATGTTTCACGTGGAACATTATCGATGGGACATGCCCGTGCTATTGTCGGGGTTAAAGATGAAGCCCTTGTTAAACAACTAGCAAAACAAACCATCGATCAGCAATGGAGTGTTCGTGAACTTGAGGAAGCTGTACAACAGTTGGATCGTTCCAAATCGGGTGAGGTCAAAGCCAAATCCAAGGTGAAGAAAAAAGATCCATTTATTGATACATTAGAAGAGTCATTGCGTGAACGGTTTAAAACAACAGTGAAAATCAAGCATAACAAGGATAAAGGGAAAATTGAGCTCAACTACTACAGCAAACAAGATCTGGAGCGACTGTTGGAACTGTTGCAATAATAGTCATGATTCCATGATCCATTTACAACATGCGGGGCTTTTTCATTTGATGACATATCGCCTCTGTACCATGGAGAAACGATATGTCATTATTTGTTTATGGAACCTACCAGAAAGAAGAACAATCAATTAGGGACAGAGGTGGTTATGAGGTGGAGGGAGTTATCTATCTGGATCATGCGGCGACATCTTGGCCTAAACCACCTACTGTCGGTGAAGCCATGATGAAAGCTCTGGACATTGCAGGAGCCAATCCGGGCAGAGGCAGTCATCGGATGGCTGTACAGGCGAGCAGGGTATTATTTGGTGCCAGAAAAGCGATATCTACTCTCTTTGGTATTGGTAATGCCAATGACATTGCATTGGGTGCTAATACTACAGAAGCTTTAAATCTGGCTATTCAAGGTTGGTTAAGAGAAGGCGATCATGTCATTGCTACCATGGCTGAACATAATTCAGTAAGGCGGCCACTGGAGTATATGCGCAGAATACGAAATGTAGAGATCGATTATGTACCTGTTAATGCTGCTGGGGCGATCGATCTTGTTCAATTCGCACGCCTGTTTCGATCCAATACTAGATTGGTTGTCTGCACACATAGCTCGAACCTGCTTGGTAGTATTCTGCCAATTGGTGAGATTGCACTAATGTGTCAAAAACATCAGGTGACTTTACTTGTGGATGCTGCTCAAAGTGCTGGGGTGATGCCGGTAGATGTGAAGCAACTAGGTATTGATATGCTCGCCTTTCCAGGTCATAAGGGACTATTGGGGCCACAGGGAACAGGTGGCCTGTATATAGCCCCTGAGTTGGATGTGCAGCCGTTACTTCATGGAGGGACAGGCAGCCAATCGGAGGCGATTGAGCAGCCGCTTGTTCGTCCTGACCGATATGAGGCGGGTACGCCGAATACTGTAGGTATAGCAGGGCTAACAGCTGGAGTCCAGCATGTGCTTGAACTGACACCTGAATTGATTTATAAACAGGAGTGGGATTTGACTCAGCATATGATGAATAGGTTATCATCGGTACAGGGGATTCGAATGCTTGGTCCTGAAATTGGACAGCCGCGTACCGGATTGTTATCCTTTACTGTTGAGGGATATGATTCGGCTCAGCTGGCGTTCCAATTAGACCGAAATTATGGCATTGCTGTGCGTTCAGGTTTCCATTGCACACCTCTTGCCCATGAATCGGCAGGGACAACAGCTAGTGGGGCTGTCAGAGCGAGTGTGGGGTACAGTACATCAAGAGGAGATGTCGACTCGTTGATCGAAGCGGTTATTGAATTAACTGCATCAAAACTCATATGAAGCAACACCAATAAAACCTGAATTTCTAATGCTCAAAGAGCATGATTCAACAGCGTAAAACGATGATTAACTACGAGGGTTATCTGGTGAATGATAGGTATGCTTGAGAGATCATTTGAACGTGTGATGGCATGCTGGATGCAATGATCGATGAAGTGGAACGGGCTTGATGCTACAGACGTTAATCTGAACAAACCAACAGAGGGGTAGTTGCACTACATGGCTGAATTAAATGAGCTGATTCTGGAACAGCTGATATGGATTGTTGGCGGCATGGCATTACTTATGGTGATTTTGCTCATCGTTAGTATCGCTCAAGGCGCAAAGTTACGAAAGTTAAAACGGAAATATGAAGCCATGATGGCTGGCAGTGGAGTGGAAGATCTGGAGTCACTGTTGATCAATCTAAAAATTCAGATGGACAGCATTGAGGACGAACATAAGCTGCAAACGGATCAGCTAAAGACTGTCATGCAGAAGTTGACCCGCATTCAGGGTAAAGTGGGTGTGAAAAGGTACAACGCTTATGGAGAGCTTGGCAGTGACCTGAGTTTCTCCATGGCCATGGTGAACGATAACCAAGACGGCATGGTACTTACTGGTATTTATAATCGTGACGGCTCCTATGTATATGCCAAACCTCTGAAGGGGGGAGAGTCCACGTATACACTATCCCCTGAGGAGAAGGAAGCCATTACTCTGGCACAGCAAGCAGAGTAGAGCGTGTGTGCCATTCGCGAATGGCCGAGTATAGGCTGCTGGATATAATCTCGGACATACGCATGACAAGACTGAGACGTGTATTCTGCAAAACAAAGTATTCCATAAAGCCGCCGACGTTAACGATACCTGTAAGATGGATATCGCCGACCGGCGGTAATTCTTTATTTACACCTGCTCCCGGTTTGAGCGGTCCATTCACGACCTGGATGCATCCGACACTCGAAGACTGTCCCAGACAGGCATCAATGCCAATCACATAAGGGTTGTGATGGGTGGCTTGTATTTTGTGAAGGGTGTCCTGCAGGTTCATCGCATGTACGGGTTCATCCAGTGTGCCATAGAGATGGAATAGAGGGCTGTCCCACTTGGCAAGCGACGAGCCAACGAGGGGGCCGAGGCAGTCTCCGGTAGATCGGTCTGTACCGATGCAGACAACGACTACATTTTGCAGTGAATGGGCTTTATAGAGATGAAACATTAAACGATGAATGATGGCTGAGTGAATACCTGGATCTGTATGTGGGATTTTCAGACTGGTCATGTCTTGAGATGAAAAGGAATGCGAGATGGGATTCATAGGATCTATCCTTTCCCTTGGAATGGTAGTAACAGTATATGGAAGGATAGAACGTTTTATACTTCGTGAGGACAAGCTTTTTCAAAGGGATTGAAAGGAGCAGGACATGGACGAGTGGATAGATGATTGGATGCTAATTGCTTTTGATTCTACCCAGCAGGCGCTGCGGGCAGAGATGTTGTTGGAGTTTGCCGAGATAGAGATTGATTTATTCCCCACCCCCAAAGAGATCACAGCGGGATGTGCTCTATGTATTCAATTTCCGAAAGAAGACCTGGAGAGAGTGAAGCAGATCATTCGTAATGAGTTTGTTGAGATCCGTGGCCTCTATTTCAAAACTGCAGACAGCTATGATAACATACCCATGTAGAGGAGGTTTGATCTATGCTGCCATTTAAATTTGCTGCTGCAGCTCCTACTGATCCGGTGGATGACCCTAACGCTATAGAAGACACTGTAAAAAGTGCTATAAGCTGGACAGATCGATTATGGAACAAAGTCGCCGATGCAGATATGTGGTTTAATATTCTGTTCAGTTCGATCCGTATCGTTATTATTTTCATTATTACGCGTATTGTGATCAAGATTGTATCACGTATTATAGATCGTACGATGGCACGTAAGCAGGAAGGCAAGATCCGCGTCAATCCGCGCCGATTTATAACGGTTGGAGAGTTGATGAAAAATGCGACATCCATAACATGTAATTTCATTATGATTCTGTTACTGTTATCTGAGATCAATGTGAAAGTTGGACCCTTGTTAGCAAGTGCGGGTGTGCTTGGACTTGCCATTGGTTTTGGTGCCCAGGGATTGGTGAAAGATGTTATTACCGGTTTCTTCATTATATTGGAGGATCAATTTGCAGTAGGTGATGTTATTCAAACAGGAACCTATAAAGGAACGGTTGAGGTCATTGGCCTGAGAACGACCAAGCTGGTTAGCTGGCAGGGTGAGGTGCACATCATTCCAAATGGTACGATTGCAAGTGTAACCAACTTCTCGATGTCGAATTCACTTGCGGTTGTGGATATTCCGATGAAGGGTGAACAGGCTCTGGACGAGTCAGTACACTTGGTAAAACGAGCATTGGCTGGAATTGAGGATCGTGATCTGAATATCGTTAAAGTACCTGACGTGCTTGGTATTCAGTCGATGTCTACCTCGGAATATGTGGTTCGCATTGTTGCTGAGTGCCTGCCGAACTCCAGAGCCTCTGTAGAGCGTCAAATTCAGAGTGATGTGAAGAAAACAATGGAGTATCATGAGATGAGCAATCAGGCAGCATTAGAGCAAGCAGCAGCTCAGGAGAAGGATGAGGGGGATGGCATAGGTGGAGCGTAAAATTTTTCAGCTTGGGGACATTGTACAAATGAAAAAGCAGCATCCATGTGGCAGCAATGAGATGGAAATCATCCGGATGGGTATGGATATCCGCATCAAGTGTGTAGGGTGTAAACACAGCGTACTAATTCCCAGAGCGAAATTTGAAAAAAACATGAAAAAGGTCCTGCGCTCGACAGAAGATACAGCTGAATCCTAGGAATAATACAGGGAATTTTACTTTTTGTGCAGCCTATAATAACGTTTACATGGAGGCATGGCTTAGGTATTGCGTTCTGTAAATGATCATGCTATAATCATTATTGCTGCGGAAAGGTACCCAAGAGGCCCAAGGGGGCTGACTCGAAATCAGTTAGGCGTGTCACAGCGTGCGTGGGTTCGAATCCCACCCTTTCCGCCACTAATCAATCTTGTTTAGTGAAATTGTAATTTACTCCACGTGAGTCGAGCTTTATATATGTAATATGACCTCCATTATTGGGAGGTTTTTTTGTTTGGATTTTCTTATTTAATAATTCAAGCTTAAACAAAACAAAGAGCCCCTAAGGGCTCTTCATTCGGCGGTGCATTCGGTTTGTTAGGAAACAATCGGTCGTAACGATCAAGAAACCTGGCGTACGTACTGCTATCGCAATACTCGTGTTTCAGACAAAGGCCTTACACACAACCATCTTGCTTCTTAAATTACGTGATGAATCTCCAACATTAAATGTTCGGCTTCGTTGTCCAACGGAACCACACCTCTCTCGTGCACCGCCTAATTGTATTATGTGCATTAGTACGTTTTGTATACATCAGTCTGAAAAAAATCATTACAATTAGTGGACACGAGCCTTGGTAAGCTTCTTCCACTTGCGATTGTGATTGCTTGTTTCAGGGAAAGTTTCACCCCTTTGCAGGGTTACCCGTTTCGGGTTGTTAATTTCTGTATGAAAGCTCTTCTCACCAACCTCGGTGTACTCACCATCGTTTGGAGCTTTGTCTCCTGGTTCAAACTCGGTTTTTTCACCCATGATAAAACCTCCTTGGCATAATGGATTTCAATGTTACTTCTGTAGTGTGCTCCATTGGAGTTATGTTCATGTGTAATAAGAAGAGGGAACGTTTGCTTGCATTGAGACGGCATTTTTGTTATATTAATATAGTTCGAGTTTGTGCTCGTTCCTTGCTCTCAACCTAGATTGAGGGCCAGAGTCCATAAGGAGGTGAAAATTATGCGCAAATATGAAGTGATGTACATTATTCGTCCTGATGTTGAGCAAGAAGTTGTTCAAGCTACAGTCGATAAATTCCAAGGCATCATCTCCAACGGCGGTGGTGAAGTTACAGCTCACGACGTTATGGGTAAACGCCGTCTTGCGTATGAGATCAAGAAATTCCGTGATGGTGTTTATGTTCTGGTACACTTCACTGCTGAACCAGCAGTTGTTACTGAACTTGAGCGTCTCATGAAGATTTCTGACGAAGTTATTCGTTATCTCATTACAAACGACGTTAAGTCTGCTTAAGACAACTCGTGATCAACGCACCAATACGCTCTGAAGGAGGGGATTACATTGTTGAACCGTGTCATTCTGATCGGCCGGTTAACCCGGGATCCTGAGTTGCGTTATACTCCAGCTGGAGTAGCAGTTACGCAATTTACTTTGGCAGTGGACAGACCGTTTACAAGCCAAGGGGGAGAACGGGAAGCGGATTTCATTCCGGTCGTAACCTGGAGACAGCTTGCTGAGACTTGTGCAAACTATTTGCGCAAAGGACGCCTAGCTGCAGTCGAAGGACGCATTCAAGTACGGAATTACGAGAATAACGAAGGAAAACGTGTATACGTGACCGAAGTCATTGCCGATAACGTCCGTTTCTTGGAGTCAGCTAACCGTGATAATAACGGTGGCGGCGGTGGGCAACCGATGCGTGAAGAGCCTTCTTATGGAGGCGGCGGGCGCGCGAACAATAACAATAATTCGCGTAGCAACAATCAGGATCCTTTTTCCGATGACGGAAAACCGATTGATATATCGGATGATGATTTGCCATTTTAACGTGAATCGACACTCTTAGAGTGATTGGTTTAACGATAGGAAAGGACTGAAAAGCATGGGCTTCAAGCAAAGAGAAGGCGGAGACAACGATAAAAGACCGGCACGTCGTGGCGGCCGTAATAAACGTCGTAAAGTGTGCTTCTTCACAGCCAACAAAATTACTCACATCGATTATAAAGATACGGACTTGCTTCGTAAATTTATCAGCGAACGTGGAAAAATTTTGCCGCGCCGTGTAACAGGTACTAGCGCTAAATATCAACGCATGCTGACGATTGCCATCAAACGCTCCCGTCAAATCGCATTGCTGCCATACACAACTGAGTAGTCTTACTCAGTATGGATACAAAGCAGTCGGCTTATAGCCGGCTGCTTTTTTGCATATATTTACATAAAATAAAGGCAACTCCTTAATGGTAGGACGTGGAAGGTTGCGGTGATGAAGCAATTAACGCTCAAATGTTTTATAATAGAATCTATTGTAGTATTGGGTTAGTTGGTAGGTTGCGCTCAAACGAATATAGATTCCACCATCAGGAGAGAGTATGAATACAACGAAACGTAAAGTAAAACAGCAACGAAGGAGTAGTCTGCGATTCTGGATTGTAGCTACGTTGTTGCTTTCCATTATATATATCTGGCTACAGCAAAAAGGAGACACCTATGACATAAGGCCAGGAAATAACGTGCAAGAAGCGATACCAATTACAGGACTTCACCCGGTCGTAGCAGAAAGTGAGAAATTGTTGGTTCGGAAGGCGGCAAGGCGAGGAATAGAGATCGTAGTTACACACGGTTACCGTAGCATGGAGGAACAAGATGCGCTGTATAATCAAGGGCGTTCGAGTGCGGGCAGTATTGTGACCAACGCGCAAGGAGGAGACTCTTATCACAATTATGGACTAGCGATTGATTTTGCATTGCGTACTCCTGAAGGTGATGTGGTCTGGGACATGGATCGTGATGATAACGGGAATGGGCAGGCCGATTGGATGGAGGTTGTTGACCTTGCCAAGGAATTGGGGTTTACATGGGGCGGGGATTGGGCCAACTTTCCGGATTATCCTCATCTGCAAATGAACTTCGGACTTAGTATCAATGAATTAAAGCGTGGTAAAAGACCACCAGAACCCCATTGAACATTGGTATTATATATACATGTAACTGTATAAATATTAGAGATGCCTTGCATTTTGCAGGGCTTTTTTCTTTCTTTTGTAAAATAAATGATAAAAGATTACAATTTGCTCTTTACATACGCGAATAAATAAAACTATACTATAATAACTAGATTTTTCATTACGATACGGTAGATTATATAAAGCATAGCTGTGCTTGCATAATTTAGTTATTAATCAAATGTACTTCAAGATTGAAATCCACCTCTATACATCCCTCATACATGACATTATAATTGTTTATATAACAATATTTAACATTTAGTTATACATCTTATGTAATGTTAATGTAATATATTCAGAATGATCAAGCTTCTGCCTATTTTTCTCTGACCCATAAAAGGACACCCTGGTCTCTAAAACCCTTGATATTTACCTTTAAAGTATAACAAATATCCATAACTGTATTATTAAAAACATTTATACCAAAAATCTCAAAATAAGCATTGACGTCATCTAAATTTACACGTATGATTACATTAATTATTTTGCTTAATAATCCCGCTAGGAATTATCAACATTAATTGACCATCGGTCTAAATACCAGTACGGAAACTTGGTTTTCCTAATGAATTGGTATTTTGTATAAACTTTCGTTCATTATCTTCAAGAACATGGAAATATACAGAGAATGCATTCTTCTACACTTGAATACAGTCTGCAGAAATTATGGGGTTAGGGTGATTGATTTGAATACAGAGCTACTGGAAGTCAGAAATCTAACTACATCATTCAGAATTGAAGATGACTATTATGCGGCAGTGGATCACGTTAACCTTTCGGTTAAGAAAAATGAAGTGTTGGCTATTGTGGGAGAATCAGGATCAGGCAAAAGTGCTTTTGCATTTTCAATTATGGGGCTACATAACAAAGCTAAAATTGATGGTGAGATTCTGTACAAAGGGCAAAATATAGCGAATATATCGCCTAATAAGTTAAACAAACTCCGCGGTAAAGAAATGGGAATGATCTTTCAGGACCCACTTTCCGCACTAAACCCTCTGATGTTGATCGGTGACCAGATCGAAGAGATTCTGACATTGCATCAACCCAAGTTATCTTCGAAAGAGAAGAAAGACAAAGTTATTGATTTGCTTAACCAAGTAGGGATTCCACGTCCCGAACATATATACAAGCAGTATCCTCACGAACTATCGGGTGGTATGAGACAGAGAGTTGTTATCGCGATTGCGATTGCCAACAAACCTGAATTGCTGATTGCTGATGAACCAACGACAGCGCTTGACGTTACGATCCAACTGCAAATTCTGGAGCTTATCCGGGAATTGAAGAACGAGATTAACGCAGGAATCATCCTGATCACGCATGATCTGGGAGTGGTCGCCGAGATGGCTGATCGCGTAGCGGTCATGTATGCAGGTGAAATTGTTGAGATTGCAGATATCTATACTCTGATGACGAATGCCAAACATCCATACACACGTTCTCTACTAAACTCGATTCCTACCATTTCTGAAGAAAAATCGAAGCTTCATGTCATTCAAGGCATTGTTCCTTCACTGAAAAATCTTCCTCGCCAAGGGTGCCGATTCAAGGCTCGAATTCCATGGATAAGTGATTCGGCTCATGAAGAAAACCCACAGATGCATGAAATTGCTCCAGGTCACTTTGTACGGTGTACCTGCTACCAGCACTTTCATTTTCCTGATCAAGCTGAGGAGGAATAACATAATGGCACTACTCGAAGTAGAAGGACTCAAAATACACTTTCCAATT
This sequence comes from Paenibacillus sp. JNUCC-31, assembly GCF_014844075.1. NCBI lineage: Bacteria > Bacillati > Bacillota > Bacilli > Caryophanales > Paenibacillaceae > Paenibacillus > Paenibacillus sp. JNUCC31. The sequence continues at coordinate 3,381,404 of NZ_CP062165.1, read as the reverse complement.
CGCGGCGGGTTGATCAAGCGTGAAATTGGCAACATCAAGGCAGTTGACGATGTGAGTTTCTCCATTGAGCAAGGTCAGACCTATGGTCTTGTAGGTGAGTCTGGCTCAGGCAAAACCACGACAGGCAGAGCCATTATCGGTCTGAATCATGTGACGGACGGGAGAATTCTTTTTAATGGAAGGGATCTGGCAAAAGAGAGGCGGAAAGATCGACAGCTGCAGCGGGATGTGCAGATGATCTTCCAGGACCCGTACTCTTCTCTTAATCCCAAGAAACGGGTAATCGACATCATTGCTGAACCGCTCCGCAATTATGAACGACTAACGGCTACGGAAGAGAAACGCCAGGTCAGAGATCTTCTGGAGAAGGTAGGACTGAGCCCTGAGTCGATCTATAAGTACCCTCATGAGTTTTCCGGAGGACAGCGGCAGCGGATTGGGATTGCTCGTGCGATTGCACTGAAGCCAAAGCTAATCATCGCTGATGAGCCGGTATCTGCATTGGATGTATCGGTGCAAGCTCAGGTGCTTAATTTCATGCAGGAAATTCAAAAAGAATTAAATCTGACCTATCTGTTCATCAGTCACGATTTAGGTATTATCCGTCATATGTGTGATGAGATTGGAATTATGTATAAAGGCCGATATGTGGAACAGGGCACAACCGATGATATTTTTGAGAATCCTCAACATATCTACACCAAGCGTTTAATTGCAGCCATTCCGGATATGGACCCAACCAAACGTGAAGAAATGGTAGCCTTCCGTCAACAGGTCAAATCCGAGTATGAACATTCATACCGAAATTTCTTTGATGAGGAAGGGCTGGCTTACTCGCTCCAATCCATTTCCGATACTCACCGAGTAGCTCTACCTCAGAAAGGTTGAAGACCATATGTGGAAAACGATAGTACGCAGAATTATCATTATGATCCCTCAGATCTTTTTGCTTAGCCTGTTGGTCTTTCTGATGGCAAAAGCGATGCCTGGGGATGCACTTACCGGATTACTCGACCCGAGTATTGACCCCAAAGCACTTGAGGAACAGCGGGAACGACTGGGATTAAACAATCCATGGTATGTGCAATATTGGGATTGGATCAAAAATGCTGCACAAGGCGATTTTGGACAATCTTTCCGATTCAAAATGCCCGTATCTGATCTGATTGGGCAACGTGTTGCCAATACGTTCTGGCTTGCGTTGGCTACACTTGTGTTAACTTATCTGATTGCCATTCCACTTGGCATTATCAGCGGACGTTACAACGATACTTGGTCCGATCGATTAATCACAGGTTACACTTACTTGGGCTTTGCAGCCCCGTTGTTTATCTTCGCATTGGTGATGTTGTGGATTTTTGGATTCCATTTTGGTTGGTTCCCAACCGGGGGAAGTGTGGAACCTGGACTTACGCCAGGTACGTTCAACTATGTAGCTAGCAAATTCTATCATCTATTATTACCGGCATTATCAATGGCATTGATTACAACGGTATCTACCGTTCAATATTTGCGTAGTGAAATTATCGATATCAAGCACAAGGAATTCGTTCTTACTGCGAGAGCCAAGGGCGCCTCGGAATCCCGAATCTACAATAGGCATATTTTAAGAAATTCCCTGTTGCCGATCGCCGCATTTTTCGGTTATGAGATTACGGGACTTATCGGCGGTACCATCTTCATTGAAAGCATATTCAGTTATCCGGGTATGGGACAGTTATTCCTGAATTCAATTTCCCTTCGGGATTTCAGTGTGGTGACCGCACTTGTCCTGTTATATGGCATAGCTACAATCCTGGGATCGCTGTTGTCTGACATTATTCTGGGAATTGTTGATCCACGTATACGGATCAAGTAAGAACTTGAAGATTTCGGGGTGAAAATAAGATGAGCAAGACCAATGATGTCGTTATAACTTCACAGAAGATTGATAAGAGCCCCTCCAGCCTGAGTATCTTGTGGAGGGAGCTTGTCAGAGATAAGGTGGCACTAATCTCGCTCATATTTTTGGGACTGGTCATACTGCTGGTCTATGGCACTTCTTTGATCCTGGATCAAGCGGAGATTGTTAAGGTCGACTTGTTCGCATTATATGAACCACCTTCTGCGCAATATTGGCTAGGGACAGACTACGGTGGTCGCGACGTATTTGGACAACTGGTCATCGGTACGCGTAACTCTCTAACCATTGGTATTATCGTAACGCTAATGACTGGATTTATAGGTATATTGATCGGTCTGTTATCCGGTTACTTCGGCGGAATGATCGATAACCTGTTCATGCGCGTTGTAGATTTCTTTATGATTCTTCCGATGCTGATGATTGTTATCGCGTTTGTAACAGCAGTGCCCAAATATAATATTGTATCTTTCTCATTGATTATGACAGCCTTTCTCTGGATGGGAATTGCCAGGTTGATCCGCTCCAAGGCATTACAGGAACGGGAGCTGGACTATGTAAAAGCTTCAAAAACATTAGGCTCTTCCCATCTGAAGATCATGCTCTCACAGGTTCTTCCTAATCTTAGCTCCATTATCATCGTAACGATGACGCTAAACCTCGCTGCCAACATTGGCCTCGAATCCGGGCTGTCTTTCCTGGGATTTGGTTTTCCCGAAAGCACACCCAGTCTTGGAACACTCGTAAGCTATGCTCGTAATCCGCAAACACTGGAATCCAGATGGTGGATATGGCTACCCGCGTCAGTACTTATTCTGGTATTGATGTTGAGTATAAATAATGTCGGACAGGCCCTGAAGCGTGCGACTGATGCAAGACAAAGAAGAGGTTAAAAAAAGGGAGGAAAGGTTCATGAAAAAGGGAATTTTTTCAAGGGGACTATTTTTCACGATGATGTTGGTCTTCGTACTGGCGCTTGCGGCGTGCTCGGAGAAAGAGGCGGCGACACCAACGCCTTCTACGAACACAGGAGAAACAAAAACGGAGGAAAAGCCTGCTAAAGAAGAGGGCGTTTACTCTATCGAAGATTTTAGCAATGTCAAAACGAATGAAGGCACTGCAATTGAGGGTGGATCCATCACATACGGACTTGTATCCGATACAGCCTTTGAAGGAACTTTGAACTTTAACTTCTACTCCGGTAACCCGGATGCAAATGTTCTACAATGGTTTGATGAAGGTTTGCTGACTTGGGATAAAGACTATGTATATACCAACGATGGTGCAGCAACGTATGAAACATCGGAAGATGGCAAAACGTTCACACTGACCATTCATGATAATGTTAACTGGCATGATGGCAAGCCAGTAACAGCAGAAGATCTGCAATTTGCTTACGAAGTCATCGGTAACAAGGCCTATGATGGTCCTCGTTACGATTCCAACTTCACAAGTGTAGTAGGTATGGATGAATACCATGCTGGAAAAGCAAAAACGATCTCTGGAATCAAAGTTCTTAGCGACAAACAAATCAGCATCACATACAAGGAGTCTACACCTTCCCTGTTAACAGGTGGCGTGTGGACATATCCGCTGGCTAAACATATCTTTGGTGATATGGATGTAGCCAAGATGTCTTCTTCCAAAGAAGTACGTGAGAAACCAATCGGTTTTGGTCCATTTAAAGTGGAAACGATCACTCCAGGAGAGTCGGTAACCTTCGTTAAAAACGATGACTACTGGCGTGGAGCTCCAAAACTGGACAAAGTGACTTTGAAAGTAATCAACCCAACAACGGTTGTTCAAGAATTGAAATCTGGCGGGGTAGACCTCGTGGATTCATTCCCGACAGATCAATATAAAGACAATGCCAATATGTCCAACGTTGAATTCCTGGGCACGATCGATCGTGCATACACGTACATCGGTTTCAAACTGGGTACATGGGATGAAGCCAATGGAAAAGTGGTAACAAACCCGGATGCAAAAATGGCTGACAAAAATCTGCGTAAAGCGATGTGGATGGCAGTAGATAACGACCAAGTTGGTAAACGTTTCTATAACGGTTTGCGCTGGAATGCAACAACGCTGATTCCACCGTCTCACCCAGAATTCCATGATTCGAACAATCCGGGTGTAACTTACGACCCTGAAGCAGCGAAGAAATTACTGGACGAAGCAGGTTACAAAATGGATGGTGAATTCCGTACGAAACCAGACGGTTCCCCACTTGAAATCAACTTTGTATCCATGACAGGTGGCGACACGGCTGAACCACTGGCACGTTACTATGTTCAATCATGGGCAGCAATCGGTCTGAAAGTAAACCTGGAAATGGTTGAGTTCAACAACTTCTATGATCGTGTAGGTAACACGGGTAAAGATGATCCAAAAATTGACGTGTATCAAGCTGCTTGGGGCGTTGGTATTGACGTAGACCCAGCAGGTCTGTATGGCCGCGATGCACTGTATAACTTCTCCAGATTCTCTAGTGAAGAAAACGACAAATTGCTGGCACAAGGTGTATCTGCTGAAGCATTTGACGTAGACAAACGTAAAGAGATCTATAACCAATGGCAGCAGTACATGGTTGATGAAGTTCCTGTATTCCCGACTTTATACCGTGCAGAAGTAGTGCCGGTGAACAAACGTGTAATGAACTATGCGATTGGCGATGGAACGGGTATCTACCTGAATGATCTGGCTGTTAATGCAGATAAAGCGGTTGTAGCTGAGTAATAAAAACTCTGTATAACTTTAAGTGTCCTGATTTCAGTAAAAGGTTACTTTCAATTACGTAGCAACGGTAGGGATTGGGGTCCTTTTAAGAGTTCGGTTGCTAGATCTAATTAAAAAGTGCTTCTAGGTTATGATAGAAAAAGTCTTGAAAAACATGGATTCTGTACACTCTGGCATGGGGGTATGGAGTCCATGTTTTTTATGGTTACAAAAAAATAAAAAAAATTTAACTTTTTTTATAAAAATTGCAGACAAAATGCCTCTTCACTTCGTCTATATCAGTAAGAGGTGATTTTCTGATGAGAATATGGTGGAAACGGGCAGGAATGCTGCTGGCTCTGCTGGTCATTATATATGTGGGTTTGAAACCGGACATGCTGGTAGGCAAACCCGGAATCAAAGCTGAAGCGGCAGTACTAATGGATATGAACTCCGAACAGATCCTAATCAACTATAATGGTTCCGAATCTATTGCACCTGCAGGGATCAGTAAATTGATGACAGAACTGCTTGTGATGGAAGCTGTTATCAACGGAGAGGTGCGTTGGGACGATCCAGTTAATATTAGCTTGTATGCGAGCTCGGTAGGAGGCAACCATCTGGCTTTGAAACAAGGAGAACAGTTCACTGTACAGGAACTATTCCAGATTGTAGCCGTCTATTCCGCGAATGATGCTGCCGTTGCTCTGGCTGAACATATCAGTGGGACAGAGCAAACTTTTACACAAAAGATGAATCAGAAGGCGGCGGAATTAGGATTGTCTGATAAGACAGTGTTTACCAATTCAACAGGTCTAAGTGAGAAGCGGCTTGGCCCCAATCATCCAAAGGAAATACAAGGGCAGACCGTAATGACTGCTGTAGATGCATGCAAGCTTGCACGTTATCTGCTCCATAATCACCCTGAATTCTTGAGCGTATCCAGCCAGATGCAGGTGTCGATGCACCAAAAGGGAATGTACATGAGTAACACCAACTGGATGTTGTCTTCCATCGGTGGACCATATGCCTATGATGGAAATGATGGATTGAAGACCGGTTATGATGAGGCCTCCGGATATCACTTCGTTGGAACAGCAGAGCGGGATGGCAAGCGGCTGATTTCAGTTGTGCTGGGTTCGGATAGTCAAGAAGGGCGTTTCATCGAAACGCGCAAGCTGTTCAATTATGGTTTTTCCGGTTCTAAGTAGACCATATTTCGAACATTACTTGACGGTGTTATACAACCCGTACTCCGTAATCGATATTCGAGGTGCTCTACGCTGTTAACCTGTGGTTGAGCATGGTAAAATGATTTACGTATAATCCCAAATTATCTTGTAATTCACTTTAAGAGGGGGAATTGGTTTGAACGCAATGAGTAAAAAGGTATATGCTCTTACGCTTAGCATGGCGATGTCCATCGCTCTGATTCAACCAGCGGTCCAGGCAGCAGAAGCGGTTAAGCCGACGGCGACAGTCGCAGAAACCATTGCTTCGAAGGCAACACAGACACTACAGCAACTGGGATACATAGACGGCATAACAGATGGAATGAAAGAGTCACAAACACCAATTACTCGCGCCGAGGCGGCAATCATTCTACAGCGTGTACTTAAACTGGATGCTCCAGCCTCTCTTACAGGCTTCGCAGATGTTCTGGCCAAAGATGAAGCTGCGCCCGCCATTTACGCGCTGAAGCAAAGCAGACTTATTCAAGGACAGGCCAAAGGATATGCACCAGATGCAGCTCTCACAAGAGCACAGATGGCATCGTTGTTTACTCGGGCATTTGAACTGAAGGATAATGGCATTCAGGTTGTATACAGTGATATGGAGCAGATTCCGAAGGTACATACGGAGGATGCCATTCGTCTGAAGCAGCATTTTATTATTGAAGGCAGTGCGTTTAACGCCAAAAAATCTGTGACCCATGGTGAGTTCGCTGATGCGCTGTACCTCGCTCTTGGACTTGATGTGCAGTCAGAAGGTCTTACACCTCTGGAAGACTTCTTCAAACAGCCGGCTCAAGCAGGATTCCAAATGTCTCCGGATGGTAAACATCTGGCTTACATGGAGCCTTGGAACAATCGAATGAATATTGTGGTGAAAGAAAATGGTCAGGACAAGCCGGTACGTATTACAGGTGAGACAGAGCGCAGCATAGCTGCATTTGTGTGGGCAACGAAAGATAAGCTACTGTATGTAAAAGATGAAGCTGGGGATGAGAACTATCATATTTATGTAACGGATATCGATGGCAAAAACAGCAAGGATCTGACCCCATATCCGAATACAAGAGCGATCCTGGTAGACTCTCTGGAGAATATTCCGGATGAGATTCTTGTGGGAATGAACAAACGTGATCCTCGGATCTTTGACGTGTACCGGATTAACATCAAGACAGGTGAGGCTGTGCTTGCTGCAGAGAACCCGGGCAATATCACGGGCTGGCTTACGGACCATGAGGGTAAAATCCGTGTGGCCATATCCAGTGATGGTAATGTCTCGTCGTTGATGTATCGTGAATCGGAAGATAAACCATTTGAGAATTTGATGACCACCAAACTTGGAGAAACATTTGCTCCGGTGATGTTCACGTATGAAAACAAAAACATCTATGCTGTATCCAATTTGGATCGGGATAAAACAGCTATTGTCGAATACAACCCAAGCAGCAAAAAAGTAACGAAAACCATCTATGAAAATAAAGATGTGGATGTATCCAGTTTCGTTCCTTCTAAAGAAAAGGGCACTATCCTTGCAGCTGTCTATGAGACGGACAAGTTGAACTATGAATACTTCGACAATGATTTCAAAAAAATGATGCAGGATATTCAGGTAAAGGTTCCAGGTAAAGAAGTGAGTATTTCAAACATAAGTGGTGAAGGCCAGGTTCTGTTTGTTGCGTATAGCGATAAATCGATGGGTACCTATTACTTTTACGATTCCAAGACGGGTAAGCTGGATAAATTAGCTGATGCGGCTCCTTGGATCGATGAGAGCAAAATGTCGGATGTAAAACCTATTACGTATAAGTCGCGTGATGGCTTAACGCTTCATGGTTATCTGACATTGCCAAACGGTGCTGAAGCTTCCCAATTGCCGCTGGTTGTTGTTCCGCATGGGGGTCCATGGGCTCGAGATTCGTGGGGCTTTAGCCCGGAAATCCAATTTCTTGCAAGCCGTGGCTATGCCGTACTACAGGTGAATTTCCGTGGGTCGACCGGATACGGAAAGGCATTCCTGGATGCCGGGAATAAAGAGTGGGGGAAAGCTATGCAAGATGATCTCACAGACGGCGTAAACTGGCTGGTTAAAGAGGGAACAGTTGATCCGAAGCGTGTAGCCATCTATGGTGGGTCATACGGCGGATATGCCGCTCTCGCAGGATTAGCTTTTACACCGGATGTCTATGCTGCAGGCATTAGCTATGTTGGTCCATCTAACCTGTTCACTCTGCTCGATTCACTACCGCCATATTGGGAGTCCGAGCGCAACATGTTCTATGAACGCATGGGTGATCCAGAGAAAGACAAGGAGCTGCTGACAGCTGTCTCACCACTGTTCCATATCGATCAGATGAAAGCTCCATTGTTCGTAGTCCAGGGTGCCAATGATCCACGTGTCAAACAGGCGGAGTCCGATCAGATTGTGGAGGCTCTGCGCAAACGTGGCGTGGATGTGCCATATATGTTAAAGGCCAATGAAGGACATGGATTCGCCAATGTGGAGAATCAGCTTGATCTGTACCGTGCAATTGAGAAATTTCTGAATCGACATCTGATGGAGCAATAGTAGTAGAGTTAAAAATGAAAGCCGCCCGCAGGTTCCGAAGAATCTGTGGGACGGTTTTATTTTATGGAGCAGGGATTAAACAGATGGAGGTAACATAGTATTGAATTGACATAAGGAATCCATCTCATTTAAAATGACCAATGAGTCATAATTGTTTAATCAAGTTTAATATATATGTAACATTCCAGCCTTACGCTGCTAAATTGCATTCTGATCGGGAGGAAACATGTGATGCAAAAACAAATGAAGTGGCCGCTTATCCTGTTTGCTATTGGGGTGTTTATGGCTGCGCTGGATAATGGGATTATTACCTCGTCCCTAACGACTCTAAATGCATCGTTTGGAGTGTCACCGACTTGGGGAGCATGGACAATCACGCTCTATACGCTGGGACTTGCGGTGAGTGTGCCGATTGCAGGTAAGCTCTCCGACCGTTATGGTCGCAAGAAGCTGTTTCTGATTGAAGTGGCTCTCTTTGGGGTTGGGTCATTGCTTGTAGCACTAAGCACATCATTTACCTTCTTCCTGATCGCTCGTGTCATTCAAGCGTTAGGTGGTGGCGGCATTTTCATTATTGCCAGTTCGTATGTACTGAGTAAGTTCCCCGCAGAACGGCAGGGTACAGCGCTGGGTCTGCTGGGTGGCATGAACGGTGTTGCTGCGATTCTGGGACCGAATATTGGTGCTTTTATTCTGGATATTACAGGGAATTGGCATTGGTTGTTCCTGATCAACGTACCGATCGCCATTTTACTGTTTATTGCAGGCATCCGTTATATTCATGAAGAACAGGAACTGAGCCGTTCGGCGGTAGACTGGAGTGGTATCGCGGTCTTGACGCTTGGCGTGCTCAGTCTGATGTATAGCTTCAGCAACCTGGACGGTGTAAATATGCTGCAAAGTCTCGGCTCACCGATGTTCTACGGCTTCTTCCTGGCAGGTGTGGTCATTCTGGTTCTCTTCTATTTTCTTGAAAAAAGGCTGGAAGGATCACAACGTGAGCCTGTCGTATCCACTCAGCTTCTGGGCATCGCGTCCTTCCGTTGGACACTGTTGATCGCTTTTTTCTCGGGTGCCATTCTCGCATCCGTAATCTTCATTCCAGGTTTTGTTGAACAATACCTTGGGGTATCCAACACAGCTTCTGGCTATTGGTTTACACCGCTTGCTCTGGCTTCCGGGATCGGAGCGGGTGGAGGCGGTTATCTTGTGGACCGCAAAGGGCCGATCTGGACGTTATCGGTGGCCGGACTGTTATCCGCTATTGGCTTCCTGTTATTCCCGCTATGGGTAGAGCATATCTGGCAGTTTGTAATTGCGAGCATACTCGTAGGGGTCGGCTTTGGCATGATGCTGGGAGCACCAGTGAACGTGCTGGTTACCGAGCAGGCGGGTGATAACAACAAGGGTATCGCAGTCGCAACCAGTTCCCTGTTCCGTCAGATGGCTATGGCAATTGCGCCTACCATTTTTGCCGGCTTTCTTGCTCGCTCCTTCTCTAACCTGGGCACGAACATTCAGAGTGGACTTGCAGATCAGGGCATTCAAGTGCCACCTGAGGTGCTTCAGCAATATGCCTCCGGCGTCAGTGCAGCGTCAGGCAGCGATCTCTCCAGCCTAACAGAAGGCCTGTCTCAAATCCCTGATCCGGGCATTCGGGATGTATTGTTACAAGCTGTTCACCATACGACAGGCCAGGGTTATAGTGGACTGTTCTGGTCGGCAGTCATTTTCAGTATACTCACGCTGGTGGCGGCGCTTATTACAGGACGTCTGCGTCATAACGAGAAGAGGAATCTTGTGGAGACAGCATCAACGAGATAAATGAATAAATAGTTCATATGAATAGAACAGTGCCCTTTTTTGATCCCCAAAAGGACACACTGTTCTGTTCAATTTAACCGTATTGTAACTTTTCATCATCCAGCAATGATTACAATAGAACGAGCGTGAGCGGTATCCTCTTTCAAATAGAGAAAACTTCAGAGGACACCGTGTCATAGGCCATCGCCAAAGTTTAATGATGTTTAGCAGGAATGAAGAGCAATTCATTTTGACAGAGAAGAAGGAATCGATGGATGACAAGCAGAACTAAAGATAAGAAGAAGAAACGAAGAAAAGGTCTATATATAACGCTCGTATCGCTCGTAGTTTTGTTAATCGGGGGCTATTTGTTTCGCCAGCAGCTTGCTGTAGCAGCCTTCGATCTGTTTCTTGCTAGTTCGGTAGAAGATCAGTTGTCCCGTTCCTATGTGCCCCAGGAAGGCAATAACACACCTGATCCCACTGTTTATCGCAAAGAACCGTTCTCAGTGTTGTTACTAGGCTCGGACAAACGTGCCTATGAGAAGACGCGTGGTCGCTCAGATACGGTCATCTATGCCGTTGTTCGTCCGAAAGAATCCCGTGTGCTCCTGGTATCCATTCCTCGTGACACGTATGTGCAGATTGTTGGACGAGATGCGAACAAGGATGGTGAGGATGATTATGACAAGCTCGCGCATGCCTACGCTTTCGGTGGGGAGAATATGTCTATCAATACGGTGGAGAAGTTTCTCGATGCGGATGTAGGTTACTATGCAACGATTAACTTTGACGGGATTAAAAAAGTGGTTGATGCACTTGGCGGCGTGAAGCTGCCCATTGATGAGGACATTGTGAACAAGAACCCGGAACATGTGCAGTTCACGATTGAAGGTGGTAAGCCGATCTACGACGGACAGGAAGCACTATATTATGTACGATACCGTGAGGATAGCGATTTTAATCGGACCAAGCGGCAGCAGATTTTCCTGAATGCGATGGCAAATGAAATGCTTAACCTCAACGCCATCGGTAAAATTCCGGAGTTGATTCAGATTATGGGGGACAGCTTCCAGACGGATATGCAGCCTTCCTTTATTATTGATCTCGCCAAACAGGTACTGACTCAGGAGAAACCGCAAATCTCAAGCTTCACCATTCTGGGCGAGGGGATGCGGAAAGACGGAATTTATTACGGCAAGGCAGATGAGAAAGACGTCCAATATGCCAAAGAGCTGATTAACAACTGGATGGATCAATCGACCCCAGCCGGTGAAGTGATGATTCCTGACCGGCAGCAGATCGAGTAACCAATTCCATACAGACGTTATGTTTCAGACAACAATCAGCAGTGCGTTTATTGGCGGGCTGCTGTTTTTTTTTACTTTGTAGAAGAAATCATGTCCTTTTGGAACATCTTGCGTTCTGATTCGTACTATGTAAGTTGAGCGAGAAAAGTTGAACGATGAAATTCACAAGGAGGATACGTAAGGGTATGAACATCGCATTTTTTTTGCTGCCCAAACAAGAAGTTACATGTGTAACGTCGGATTCTACTCTGCGGCAAACGTTGGAACGGATGGAATATCATCGGTTTACGGCGGTGCCCATTTTGAATAAGGAAGGCAAATATATCGGCACAGTAACCGAAGGTGACCTGCTGTGGTATATGAAGAACTCTGAGGGAAAGATTTCATTTGAAAACGCTTCAAAATTTCTGCTCAAGGACGTTCCGCTTCGACTCGATATCAAGCCAGTATCCATTGACGCTAATATGGAGGATCTGATCAATCTGGCTAAAGTCCAGAACTTTGTACCGGTTGTTGATGATATGGAGCGTTTCATTGGTATTGTAAGACGGAGTCAGATCATTGAATATTGCGAAGGTATTGTGTCCAAGGAATCCATAAAGGCTAAGTAAGTCGTACAAATTTCATATTTGTTGCCGTATCGCGGATAATCAAAGCCGTCCGGTATCATGTTAAACTTAAGATGAGCTGAACAATAGCGAACTTAAATGAATTTTCTAGTAATGAAGAGATGATTTGTTGTACGGGGTTCCCGCAAAGTACCTAGATGAGTCTCGGAGGATGACTCCGCTTTTTGGGGTAATTTTGCGGCCCCCCTTTTTATGCTATAATGGAGAATAAAGCTTTTTCGGGGAGAGTGACTTTCGCCAATATGCCTAAAGAACTGGATGTAGCCAAACGCGCTAAAGTGATTGAATGGCTGAAAACCGAAGTGCTTGATCAGGTATCCCGATTATTCAAAGCGTTGTGGGAAGGAAGTACGACCCGGATCGGGGACAGTCTCGCCAGCTTGATGATGAGTAGTTACATATTGGGCCGCAGGCTCGGTATTCCTTTCAAGGATTTGGATGCACTGCTTGTTGAGAAATTGAGAAAGCATAAACAGGAAGGTCACCAGCTGGAAGACTGGTACCAGGATATTTCCGCGCTAGAAGATCACATGCGTAAGAGGTGAATTTGTTGAAATTTAGCTTTAAATCAGCTGTCTGGAGCGTCGTTTATCTGCTCTTGCTACTTTCGCTGTTAACGCCTTTATCGGTCTTGGCCATATTTTTCATGATGATTCCAGGAGTGATTTTGTTTGCTTCTCTATCGGTGAAATCATTTATATGGCATCTCGTCCCTGTGGCGATTATTTTGACTGTGTTTAGTCCCATTTATCTGTTACTACTGCTATTGTTCACCCTGCCGGCCATCATCATGGGCAATGCGTACAAGAAAAAGAAATCGGCCCTGTTCGCACTAATGGCGGGAAGTGGAGCCATGCTGGCCGAATATCTGCTGCTCCTGTTGATTGGAAGTGTAATCTTCCAATTTGATTTGTCGAGTTATATTGATGATGTGGTCAGGCTGACCATTGAACCTCTGACGAATACATCCAACCAGATGGTAAATGGGTTTGCATGGACACCTGAAATGACTCAGGATGTCGCTCGGCAGACACAACTTATGATTCCATTCGCCTTGGTGGTCACGTCCCTGGTCATGGCTCTAATTACACATTTGATTGCCCGTCCAATTCTGAATGTCATGGGCGTTATTGTACCTAAATTTCCACCTGCGCGTGAATGGCGTATGCCGCGTGCCCTGATCTGGTATTATTTCCTAGCATTGTTGTTCGAAGTTATATCCAGACAGAGTGACGGAACGTACTGGACCATGATTGCCATGAATCTGTCGCCTCTGATTAACCTCGGCTTCATGATTCAAGCCATCGGATTCTTTTTCTTTCTCTCGCATGCAAAGAAATGGAATCCGGTTGTACCGTATTTGCTGGCGGCAGCCGTATTCTTTATCGGACCGCTGCGGATTATCGGGATTATCGATCTGGCGTTCCCGCTTCGCGAGGCAATATCGAAACCAAAACGATAGGGTGATGAGTCATGCCTAAATTTCTCAAGAAACGCTGGCACGGCTACTATACCGTATGGGCGTTCATACTGCTGCTACTGCTTGTTATGTTCGTGACCATCTATAATTGGGAGCTTGGTTTGATTAGTCTGATACTCGCTTCGGCGCTGGGAATCGTCATGATTAAGGCGGAACTCGCGTTCCGCCGTGAGCTTAACGACTATATTAATGGCCTGTCCATCCGGATCAAACGGATGGAGGGGGAAGCGGTCAGCATGCTCCCATTCGGTATTGTGCTGTATAGCGAAGATCGTACGGTAGAGTGGCACAATCGCTTCGTCGCAGACATGTTCCAGGAGAAGACGATGGTTGGCAATCCGCTGCAAAATTTGTTTCCCAAACTTCCTCAACCAAAAGAGAAGAAGGATGGGTCCAAGGAGCCGTCCAAGGAACTTCATGATGAATTTCAGTTGGACGATCGGTATTATGGAGTTATTCATAATCCGCAGGAGCGGTATGTATATGTATACGAGATTACGGAGCTAGCCATTCTCCGTGACAAATATGAGAATGAACGTATTGCACTGGGAATTTTGGTGCTGGATAACCTGGACGAAGCAGCTCAGGGCATGGACGATCAGCAGCGAACGGCGCTGATTGCTCGTGTGACGAGTGAGATAACATCTTGGGCGAAGCGGTATGAAGTATATCTGCGTCGCCTGTCCTCTGATCGTTACCTCATGATGTTAAACCATAAGTCTTTACAGGAGCTGGAGCAAAGTCGGTTCATCATTTTGGATGAAGTCCGGGAGATGACTGCTGATCTTAAGGTGCCGATGACCCTAAGTGTTGGACTGGCATTCGGTTCGGATAGCATCAGTGAGATGGGTGAACTGGCTCAGTCCAGTCTGGATATGGCACTTGGCCGCGGTGGCGATCAGGCTGCCGTGAAGTCGGGCCAGCGGTTATCCTTTTACGGTGGAAAGTCCAACGCGGTGGAGAAACGTACACGGGTAAGAGCCCGGGTTATTGCCCATGCGTTGCGTGATTTGATGCAAGAGAGCGATCGGGTCATTATTATGGGACACAAAATGCCCGATATGGATGCGATTGGTGCCTCGATCGGGGTATGGAAGGCCGCGAGCTTGTATAACGTGGAGGCACGAATCGTGCTCGACGGACCTAACCCATCCATCGAACGCCTGATGGAACAGGTGAGCAAGGATGAGAAGTTGTCCAAAGCATTTGTATTACCGGAACAGGCGACCCAGATGATGACAGAGCATACCCTGCTTGTCGTTGTTGATACACACAAAGCATCCATGACAATGGAGCCAAAGCTGGTTCAATCCGCTACACGTGTAGTGGTCGTGGATCACCATCGTCGGGGTGAGGAATTCATCAACGATGCAGTTCTGATCTACCTGGAGCCATATGCTTCCTCGGCAGCAGAACTGGTGACGGAGCTTCTTCAGTATATTCATGACAAGGTGCAATTCACTCCGCTGGAAGCGACGGCGCTATTAGCCGGAATCACGGTGGATACGAAGCATTTTGCACTCCATACGGGTTCGAGAACGTTTGAAGCCGCAGGTTTCCTGCGTCGTAGTGGTGCAGATACCATTATGATCCAGCGGCTGATGAAGGAGGATCTGTCAGAATATATTGCTAAGGCAGAAATCATAAAGCATGCTAAAATGGTATACGGGAACATTGCGCTGGCGGTCACGGACCCTGGCAGCAAGATTCCACAGATGATGATCGCCCAAGTGGCGGACATCTTGCTCAATATGACCGACGTGGTCGCTTCATTTGTTATTAGTGAACGTCCGGATGGGCTGATCGGTATCAGCGCGAGATCACTGGGGCGAATGAATGTTCAGGTGGTTATGGAACGACTGGGCGGTGGCGGGCATTTGACGAATGCTGCCGTGCAGCTTGAAGGAACGCTTGGAGAGGCGGAAAAACGGCTGACGAACGTACTGGCTGAAATCGAAAAGGAAGAGGGTTTGTTCGAATGAAAGTCATTTTTATAAAAGATATGAAGGGTCAAGGCAAAAAAGGACAAGTGAAGGAAGTATCTGAGGGTTACGCACAGAACTTCCTTCTGCCACGGGGAATCGCACGTCCAGCAACAGACGGAAACATGAAAACACTGGATAACCAGAAGGCTGCAGAAGATAGACGCAAACAGGAAGAGAAGGCAGAAGCGGAAGCACTCGCCAAAAAGCTGGAAGCAGAAACAACCGAATTGAAAGCTAAATCCGGCGAAGGCGGTCGTCTGTTTGGTGCAATTACAAGCAAACAAATTGCAGAAGCTCTGGCAGCGAAAGGTCTGAAAGTCGACAAACGCAAAATTGAACTGGACGAGCCTATTCGCACACTCGGCGTAACGCAAGTCACCGTCAAGGTTCACCCTGAAGTGAAGGCTACCTTGAAGGTACAGGTAACGGAGGAGTAAGATGGGCGGCGAAATGTTATTCGACCGGATTCCCCCACAGAACCTGGAAGCCGAACAGGCTGTGCTGGGTGCAATCCTGTTGCAGGGCGAAGCCCTGATTACAGCGATGGAACGGGTGCAAACCGAGGATTTCTATGATAAACCCCATCAATTAATCTTTGAAGCGATGATCCAGCTTGGCGAGGGAAATCAACCGATTGACCTCGTGACACTGACTTCGCTTCTGAAGGATAAAGGCGAGCTGGAGGACATCGGCGGCGTCAGTTATCTGGCGAAGCTGGCTCATGGTGTACCAACCGCCGCCAACGTGGATTATTACGCGCAGATTATTGAAGAGAAATCCATGCTGCGTCGCCTGATTCGTACCGCTACCCAGATTGTGAGTGAAGGATACACGGGCGGTGAGGATGTTGCGGCTATGCTAGGAGAAGCAGAGCGGCGCATTCTGGAGATTTCCAACCGACGCTCCAGTAGCGGTTTTATAGCCATTCAGGATGTACTGATGGAAGTATTCGATCGTGTAGAGACGCTGCATCAGAACAAGGGCACTACAACGGGCATTCCGTCCGGTTTCATCGATCTGGACAAGATGACCGCGGGATTCCAGCGGAGTGACTTGATCATTGTAGCGGCACGTCCATCTGTAGGGAAGACCGCCTTCGCCCTGAATATCGCTCAGAACGTAGCGATTCGGGCGCAGGAGACGGTTGCGATATTCAGTCTGGAGATGTCAGCCGCACAGCTCGTACAGCGTATGATCTGTGCAGAGGCCAATCTGGATGCGGGTGTTATGCGTATGGGTGACTTCAAAGGTGATGAAGATTGGCAGAAGCTGACGATGGGCATTGCAGCCTTGAACGAAGCAAACATCTACATTGACGATACGCCAGGGATCACGGTGGCCGACATTCGTGCCAAATGCCGTCGTCTCAAGAAAGAGAAAGGCCTTGGCATGATTCTGATTGACTACCTTCAACTGATTAGTGGACGCGGTAAAGCTGGCGAGAACCGTCAACAAGAGGTATCGGAGATCTCGCGTACACTGAAACAGATTGGCCGGGAACTGGAAGTTCCAGTTATTGCCTTGTCTCAGCTGAGCCGGGGGGTAGAGCAGCGTCAGGATAAACGTCCGATGATGAGTGACTTGCGGGAATCAGGTTCGATCGAGCAAGATGCCGACATCGTAGCGTTCCTGTACCGGGATGACTACTATAATCAGGAGACCGAGAAGAAAAACATTATCGAGATTATTATCGCCAAACAGCGTAATGGTCCGGTAGGTACGGTGGAACTGGTCTTCTTGAAAAACTTTAATAAATTCGTTAACTATGAGCGGGCACATAATGATGCCTTTGCCATGTAGGGGACAGGCACAGACTGCTTCGATATGGAAGTGAAATCGTCTGTCCTGGCATCAACCATTAGATCATATGAACTCATAAATACGTTGCGAATACGAGATATAGCGTTGAATTGGAATACGCATGGTATAACCGGGGTTAGCCGTCAAGCAAGCTTTGACTGGCTTCGCCGGTTTTTTGCGTCGGAATTTGGGGTCAATTCCGAACATTAGGGTTTGTCTATATCTAATTGTTCGCCATTTGATTTGACTTTGAAAAAAGGGACTGGTACACTAGTACTGCTGCGTTAAAGTAGCGAAAACCTTCCCTTGGATGTAAATAGAGGGGGATTTTCACTGTCCGTTAGCACGCTTCTCCGCTGGTAATTTCACTTCTAATTCCTGCCGAGATAGAGGACGGACAGACCAATACAAAGGTGCGCAAGGCACCCACGGAGGTATGTACGATGTCAACGGTAGTTGTAGTGGGAACGCAATGGGGAGACGAAGGTAAAGGCAAGATTACGGATTATTTGGCGGAATCCGCAGACGTGGTTGCTCGTTACCAAGGCGGTAATAATGCAGGACACACGATTCTGATCGATAACAAAAAATATAAACTGACGATGATTCCATCGGGTATCTTCTACACGGATAAAGCATGTGTAATTGGTAACGGCATGGTTATCAACCCGAAAGCACTCATCGAAGAAATTAACTATATTCATGACAATGACTTTACGACCAAAAACCTGTCCATCAGCGAACGCGCACACATCATCCTGCCATATCACATGGTATTGGATGCATTGGAAGAAGAGAGCAAAGGCCCGAACAAAATCGGTACAACAGGCAAGGGAATTGGTCCATGTTACATGGACAAATCAGCCCGTATCGGTATTCGTATGGTTGATCTGCTCGATGCTGAAGAGTTCGAACTGAAGCTGCGTCATTTGGTCAAAGAAAAGAACCGCGTCATCGAGCAAGTTTATGGCGGCGAGCCTGTAGATGTTGAAGAAATTCTGAAAGATTACCTGGGATATGCAGAAATTCTGCGTCCGTATGTACGTGATACATCGGTTGTGCTCAACGAATATATCGATGAGGACAAAAAAGTATTGTTTGAAGGCGCACAAGGCGTAATGTTGGACCTTGATCAAGGAACTTATCCATTTGTTACTTCATCCAATCCGTCTGCAGGCGGGGTATGTATCGGTTCTGGCGTTGGCCCGGCTCGTATTCAGCAGGTTATCGGTGTGGCTAAAGCCTACACAACACGTGTAGGAGATGGTCCTTTCCCGACAGAGCTGCATGATGCGATTGGTGACCAAATCCGTGAGACGGGACATGAGTACGGTACGGTAACTGGACGTCCGCGTCGTGTCGGCTGGTTCGACAGTGTCGTTGTTCGTCACGCCCGTCGTGTTAGTGGCATTACAGGTCTTTCCTTGAACTCTCTGGATGTAATGACAGGCCTGGAAACGGTGAAAATCTGCACGGGATACAAATTCCGCGGCGAGGTTATCACTCACTATCCAGCAAGCCTGAAAATGTTGGCAGAATGTGAAGCGGTATACGAAGAGCTTCCAGGCTGGAGTGAAGATATCACTGGGGCGAAGAATCTGGAAGATCTGCCTGTGAACACACAGAACTATGTGAAACGTGTTTCCGAACTGACAGGCATTCCAATTGCGATCTTCTCCGTAGGCCGTAACCGTGAACAAACGAACCAGGTTCTTCCAATCTACGAGTAATTGAAGAGAAGAAGTGAAGAAAGAATTGAATTTTAAGCTGCTGTTGAAGCAGAATAGAGCTCCAGTTGTCGCTTGAATAGCGATGGCTGGGGTTTTTTCGCATGGTACCCTGATATAATCCTCGAATTTCCGTCAATACTGGTTAACAGTAGACTCATAGGCCCTGCATATCGAATGGTATAGGGGGTCGGAAATCGGAGGGAAACGGGTATGAAGTTGCTTCAATGGTTCATTAAAGTATTGCTTACCGTGCTGCTGGTCAGTTCACTGACTCTGCTGACAACCGGATTAATTGTTCAGTCTTATGTCAAATCGCTGCTGGCGAGTTTCAATATACAGTGGGAGGGCCAGCCGATGGGGCTAACGGCCATGTTTCAGGGGGCACTGGGAGGTAAGTCCGGTGAAGAGAAGAAGCAGGGAACGGGGGGCACGACAGATCAGCCGGCAGGAGCGGAGGAGGAACACGTTCCAGAAGATGCGATATCGGTTATGGGCAATGGGACAGAAAAAGGAGAATCTGGTGACACAGGCAACAGCTCAGGAGAATCTACGGGCTCAGACCAGGGTCATGGAGCAGATTCAGGAACAGACACATCGGCTACGGGATCGAGCTCAGAGGGGAACTCAGACAAGGGAACAGACGCGGATGCCAACACAAATGCAGGTACTGGTTCAGGTACAGCAACGGGTAAAGGTACAGCATCAGGCAACGGAGCTGGTACAAATTCCAATGGTACAGGTTCGTCGGGTAATGATGAGATTGTGGTATCTCCAGATGACATTACTGGCAAGAAGGACAAGCTGCCACTGGAGGAAAAAGAGAAAATATTCAGCCTGTTGATGAACAAACTGCCCCAGAAAGAGATGCAGCAGATCTCAGGCGCTATGGAAGGCGGTCTGACTGAACAGGAGCTGAGCGATATTGAGCAGGTGATCTCCAAGTATCTGACTAGTGAGGAGTATGACAACCTGATGGAGGTCCTCCAAGCTGAGTGAGCCGAGTTACATGCCTGCCTTGAATGGATTTTCATATTAGAGTCATTCGATACGGTTGCGTGGAAATCATGTAGGAGAGCAATCTAGCAAGGGTCCCTTGAAAAGTCCACTCGGGAAATAATAGCATAGCGGCAATCCAAAAAAACGTAAAGTCCTTCACCGGATCTGATCTGGTGGGGATTTTTGAATTTGTATTTTTATGAAAATAAAAACAATTTTCAGTGGGTCTTAGAACCTAGTCTCAAAAAGTGACCAAAAGTACATAGTATGACTGAGATAGAGGCATAATGGGTAAGAATACTGGCCTGCTATCTTGTGGATAATATAGGAAAACCATGCGTGGTGCGGCTTTGCACTGTGACGAGTAGAGTTGAAATGAGTGTAAAACCTGTGTTAAAGTATACGGGTGTGATTAAAGGTTAAAATTTTGACACTTTTAAGAGCGCAGCCAAAGTCCTGATTTTCGGACGCCCGAATACAAATATCGACAAGCATAGGACAGGCACAATGGGTGTTGTCTTAACAGAAATGCGAACTAAGAAGTGCTGAAAAGGAGAGAATCATGAAAGGTTTCAGAGGCATACGCCAACCGGGCAAGAACCGGGAACACGAACAATCCGGGGAACACCGGACGGCCGAAGACAAAAACAACATGAGCATGTCCAACTTCAGTGGTAATAAAAAGCGCGTTCTGGCCTCGCGCAAATGGATCATTACAGCAGCATGCGGTTTATTCATCGCTGCATCGATCGGATTCGCAGGCAAACAATACGTTGCTGCAAACACTGTCCCGTATTATAAAGTGACGGTTAAAGGAAATGAGATTGGCACCATCACGGATGAGGCACAATTACAGAAATTATTTGCAGACAAAACTGAGGAATTCCAAAATAAATATCCAGAAGCGGAAATGGTGCTGAACACAGACGGCATCACGACTGAAACTATTAAAGCATACAAGCCCGTTGTGAACAGTGATGAGACACTGGACAAGCTCGGAGACATGCTTACCGCTTACGCCAAGGGTGTAGAGCTCAAGGTAGACGGTGAAGTGATCGGCATTGTGAAGGATCAGGCAACAGCAGACGCGATTCTGGAACAAGTGCAGAACAAATACATATCGGCATCGGCTGTACGCAGTTCGTTCAAGACGAAGTCGGTATCTGCTAACGCCTCCAAGAAAGCAGAGGGGCCAAGCACTACGCTAAAATCCGTGGGTATCAAGGAAGATGTGGCGACAGATGTGGTGAAGGCTGATCCAAACAAAATATGGGATGTGTCCGAGGCGGTTGAAGCTTTAACCGTTGGTAAAGACGCGCCCGTAACCTATGTCGTGCGTGAAGGAGATACGATCTCATCCATCGCTGCCAGATACGAAATTACGCAGAGCGAAATTCGCAAACATAATCCGGGCATCAAAGAAACGTCGCTGCAAATTGGGGACGAGCTTACGCTGACCGTGCCAAAACCCGCCGTTACTGTTAAATCGGTGGAGCAGGTGGTTGAACAAATTGAGATTAAACCGCAGGTGGAAGTACGCAAAAGTGCTGAGCTCAAAGCAGGCACAACAAAAGTGGTGCGTCCAGGTCAAAGTGGTCTGAAAAGCATGCAATATCGAATAACGAAGGAAAATGGTGAAGTCGTTCAGGAAGAATGGCTAGGCCAAGAAGTCATCAAAGCAGCGGTTACTGAAGTGGTCCTGAGTGGAACCAAGGTAGTTGGTGAAGGTACAGGTGAGTTCGCTTGGCCCGTATCGAATGCTACGATGAGCAGCAGCTTTGGACAACGATGGGGTCGTCAGCACAAAGGGGTTGATCTTGTCGGTAACCGGGACGTGAAAGCGTCTGATGAGGGCGTGATTACTTTTGCAGGACAGAAAAGTGGTTATGGCAATGTTATTATTATTAACCATCGTAATGGATACGAAACCCTTTATGGGCACTTGAACAGCATTGGCGTTAAGGTTGGACAAGTCGTCGAGAAAGGCGAAAGCATCGGCGTAATGGGCAACACGGGCCGTTCGACCGGAACGCATCTGCATTTCGAGATTATCAAGAACGGAACAGTGGAAAATCCGTTGACATACTTGAACTAGTTTTATATTGCAATCTAAGGCAAGGTTGGCACAGGATGCTGGCCTTGTTTTTTGCTGCTGTAAAATTTTTTCAGTTTGGGGTCCACATTGACCCTGATCGGGATGTGACGGTGCTTCAGGTATGTTAAACTATAGACTATAGGCAACAAGCCATATGATATGCACTATAGTCTATGAAATCGTGAGAAACACCATTGTATATAAGAAGAACAAGAGAGATAGACCGCTCAGGCGGATCAAGCAGGATATAGGGGTGAAGACAGCCGATGCAGGGGAAGATTTTGGTGGTGGACGATGAACAGCCCATTGCGGACATTCTGAAGTTTAATTTGGAAAAAGAGGGATACGAGGTCATCTGCGCTTTTGATGGCATTCGTGCGGTTGAACTGGCGTTATCCGAAAAACCGGATCTGATGCTGCTGGATCTGATGCTGCCAGGCAAGGACGGTATGGATGTGTGCCGCGAAGTGCGTGCTCATCTGGAGATGCCGATCATTATGCTGACTGCAAAAGATGGCGAGATCGACAAGGTGCTCGGTCTGGAGCTGGGTGCGGATGATTACGTGACGAAGCCTTTCAGTACGCGCGAGCTGCTCGCCCGGGTGAAAGCACAGATGCGCAGACGGCAGAAGCCTGCCATCACGGCTGAAGCGCCAGAAGACGATGAGAAGCAGATCATGCGGCTGTTTGATCTGGCGTTTGATATGGACATGTATACGGCATACAAAGGCGGCGAACCGCTGGATCTGACCCATCGCGAGTACGAACTTCTCTATTATATGGCGAAGCATTCCGGCAAGGTGATGACACGGGAACATCTGCTGCAGGCCGTATGGGGATATGAATATTTCGGGGATGTACGTACCGTGGATGTTACGATTCGTCGTCTGCGTGAGAAGATTGAGGAGAATCCGAGCAAACCGGAAACGATTCTGACTCGCCGCGGGCTGGGTTATCTCGTGCGCAGTCCCAAAAGCGTGGGGATATAATGGGGCGTTTCTCGCGATTTTCGTTCTTTCGAACGATTCAGGCGAAACTGATTATTATCTATGTACTGCTGATTCTGATTGCGATGCAATTGATCGGTGTTTATTTTGTCAGTGCGATGAAGAATTCGCTGACCAGCAACTTCACGGAGGATTTGCAGGCGCGTGCTGAGATGCTCTCTGTGCTTGTGGGGGAGACGATGGCTGGTGGAGAGGCTGAGGCTGGCGAGGACAAAACGGAAAACCTGCGTGTGTTGGTCAACAACCTGTTCAACATTAACGGCGCTGAGATTCAGGTGCTGGATGCCAGCGGCAAAGTGCTGACAACCTCGCTAAGTTCCCATTCGGACTATATTGGTCGCAAAAACACCCAAACCGTTGTCAGCCGCGCACTGCAAGGCATTCGGGACAACGAGGAATATATCGTGGACGAGGATAATGTCCGCAAAAAGGTCGTTGCCAAGCCGGTACTGTCTGGCGGCAAGATTATCGGCGCAGTCTACATCGCGGCCTCAATGAATGAGTTATATGCCACAATGGAGGGCATTAACAAGATTTTTATCTCGGGCATTTTGATTGCCCTGGTATTAACTGCAGTGCTCGGTGTCATTCTGTCGCATACGATTACACAGCCGATTAAGGAAGTTACTCGAAGAGCGACAGCCGTTGCGGAAGGCAACTTCGATCAGCAGACCCCTGTATTCGGAACAGATGAGATTGGGCAGCTGAGTCGGGCATTTAACTATATGACCAGCAGGCTGCGGGATGCACTCTCCCAGAACGAAGAGGAGAAGGAGAAGCTCACCTCCATTCTCACCAATATGAGTGATGGTGTGGTGGCAACGGATGAGTATGGCAAAGTCATTCTGGTGAACCGAAGGGCTAGCAGCATTCTGGGCATGCGCCCTGCGGATATTGAAGGACGTCATTTTGCTGTGCTGCTCGGTATTGATCCGGAGGATGCGGAAGCTCTCGCGAGTGGATTCACGGGCTCAACACTTCTTCAGATTGCACCAGCGGGACAGGAAGAGCCTGTCGTCATTCGCATGACGTTTACACCTGTTCATCGTCGTGAGCTGGGTATTACAGGTACGATCGCTGTGCTTCAGGACGTTACAGAGCAGGAAGAACTGGAAGCGTCGCGTCGTGAGTTCGTGGCGAATGTATCCCATGAGCTGCGTACACCGCTGACCACGATTAAGAGTTATGCAGAAGCACTGGATGACGGAGCTCTGGAAGATCCGCAGCTCGCGGGACGATTCGTTGGAGTGATCCAGAATGAGACGGAGCGGATGATTCGTTTGGTTACGGATTTGCTGCATCTGTCCAGGCTAGATTCCAAGGAAGCGATGCTGCGCAAACAGCCGACAGACATTATGGAGATGCTGGAGGAAGTGACAGATCGGTTCTCGTTCCAAATGCATCAGAAGGATATTCAGCCGATATTATCCATTGAGAATGGTATTCCGGCAGTTCCACTGGATCGGGACCAGATTGATCAGGTGCTTGATAATGTCGTATCCAATGCGTTGAAGTATACACTGGAAGGCGGCAAGATTACGATTGCAGCCAGAAGAAGTGATGCACACACGCTTGCCATTTCGGTGACGGACACAGGGATGGGGATTCCACAGCGGGATCTGGATCGTATTTTTGAACGCTTTTATCGGGTGGACAAGGCTCGTTCCCGAAGTATGGGCGGCACAGGGCTTGGGCTGTCCATTGCCCGGGAAATTGTGAAGGCCCATGATGGCAGTATCTCACTGGAGTCCGAGGTGGACGTGGGAACAACGGTGACGTTCACACTGCCGATGCGCGAGGAAGGAGGGGAGCACCTTGAAAGAGCGGATTAAATCCCTGGTGCTTGCTTCCCTTGTCGTTGCCAGTTTGGTGCAAAGCTACTTTCTGATCTATCGTTTGCCTGGTGGGGGCGATTCGATTGTGACGTCAGAGACGAACTATGTAAAGACTGAGAATATGGGCCAGGAACGCAATATTGAAGAACTAATTTTCCCCGATCAGATGATTATTCATCTTGGAGAGGATAAACATACGGTATTTTATCCGGGCAATACATTCTATCAGCTGATCTATTCACGGTTGCAGGGGCGTACATTTGATGATTTCCAGCGTCGTAGCGTACAATCCGTCAAATGGGATCAGATACGCAAGGAGAATCCTGGCTTTGAGCTGTCGTTCAAGGAGGGCATCCCTGTAGCGTTGTTACAGCGTGTGATGCGGCTCGGGACAGACTCTCTCTTCCAGGGAGAGACGATTAACCGAATCTCGATCTATACGGTCAAAAATGAAACAAAGGCTCACGCACTGTTCTTCAGCGCCAAAGGTGATGTGGTCTACGAGGCAACACAGGCGGATCTGACGGTACAGGACGTGCAGCAGCACGTTGACTTTGGCAGCAACTGGACGCCTTATACGTTGATGGATGGCGGATATTATATTCCGGCTGAATCGTTGGAAACGATTGAAGCTGATGTGCCAACAGGCCAGTTCACTGTCGAGCAGATGCAGCGCAGCCTGTTCTTTGATCCAAGCATGACCCGGAACATTCGGGAAAAGGATGGATCGGAGATCTATACGGACAGCAAACGCAGTCTGCAAGTCAAACAGGAACAGCGCTGGATTAGTTATACCGACCCGGCGGCACCGCCTGCGGGACAGATTGATGCAGCAAAGGATGCACTCTCCGCAGTTGATTTTGTCAATCAGCATGGCGGCTGGAAAGGTCGTTCGCGCATGATGCTGGATACTACCGATACGAAGACGAAACTTCAGTTCCAGCAATATTACAGCAGCTTCCCGATTATGGACTCGATGCAGTTCAGGTTCGGCACGATCAGCATGGAGATGCAGCAGGAGACGGTGTCCAGCTATGAACGTTCGCTCGAATACCTGAACGAAGGCGCCGAGACCAAGAAGTCGGTCAAATTGCCTGGTGGAGACAAGCTCAAGGCTCTCATCCAGAAGGTAGCGGGCAGCAACCGTAAGGTCGTAGATGTGTATCCGGCGTACCGTCCATCCAGCATTGAGGACGGGCTGAAGCTGATCCCGGTATGGGTAATCCGTTTCGGCAACGGGGAGGAGACCACCGTTTCTTGATGGGTTATAGTCATTAAACATAAGGGTGGGCTGCAACTATCCACTCGCGGTAAGGACAACCTTCTAATCGCTATATATGAACTGCTCCAAGGGTGGTTTGCCGGGTTAAAACGCTAACGAATCTGACACACCTTAAATGCTGGATTAGCATCAAACTCGAAATCTAACGAACTTCAGCGACTTTATTTCAGCGATAAAGGGGTCAGAACCAACGATAACCCTATAAATTCCACCAATAAGATCTCTCAGATTCATTAGATTACAAACTTGTGGAAAATGGAGTGAATTAGGTGTATACAGTTCGTTAGCCGGAAATAACGATAAGCGTGTCATCATCTTCATGTTGACGAACCAAGATAATGTAAAGTAGATACGATAAGGTTCCCGGCGCGCGGTGCCTGCTGCAGATCAACAGTGGTCAGCCACATGTAGGGACATGTATTATCGCTGGTGAAGCGGAATTTTTGAGGTAGACAGTTTACGGTGGTGAACGCGTAGTGCTGTCGTGGACATAGAGCAGTTATTTACAAAGAGTGGTTGAGAGTAGTGCAGACAGTGAACTTATGGAGGTGAATGGTTTGGATTGGGGACGGGCGAAAAATGTGTTGATCTATGCCTTCCTGCTGCTCAATCTGGTGCTGGGATACCAGATCTGGATGGATGCGCGGGAAACGGCCGGAGCCAATCTGGACTTCACCTCGCTGGCGGATAATACGCAGCAGGCGATGGAGGAAAAGGGCATTCAGGTGCTGGCTCCTATTCCGAATGAGACGCCTAAGCTGCCGAAGCTGTCGTATGAGTTCATTGAAGATAACAAGACAGGTATTGAGGTTGAATTGGAAAAGCCTGTGGACAGCAAGCTGATCTTCTCGCAAAGCGAGCTGGAGGATGCGCTGGAAGGCGAGATTCCTCAGATCGGCACGTATCGATTGGATCAGCTGATGGCGGAGGACGGGGCATTTGTGCTGCATCCGTTGGTGGATGGCAAATGGCCACTCTTCAATGTCAGTCTGGAGCTGTTCTACAGCGATCAGAAAATGACGGGTTACCGTCAGACTCCGGTGCAGATTACGACAGCAGAGGAGAGCGATCAGCAGGTGCTTCCAGCGTCAAAGGCGCTGGGCACGCTGATTGAGAACTTTTTGCCGAACGATGCAATTGTAAAAGACATCCAGCTGGGCTATTACGGCCAGTTGTTCAATTCAGATATGCAGGTTGCGATGCCGGCATGGCGGTTCGTGCTGGAAAGTGGCGAAGTGTTGTACGTGCAGGGCATCAGCGGGGATGTATTCAGTCCCAAGACAGACAAACCAGGGGAGTAATGCGTTATGGGGATTTATTTTACCGTGTTATCCAGCGGTTCGACAGGGAATGCCACGGTTATACAGCATGGGGGCACGTCCCTCATGATTGATGCGGGTCTCAGTGCGAAGCGGCTGGAGGCATTGTTCCTGGAACGGGAGATTTCGGGAACGGAGCTGGACGGGATTCTGGTTACACATGAACATTCCGATCACATTAAAGGACTAGGCGCGATGTCTCGGAAATATAATTTACCAATCTATGCAAATACGAATACGTGGGCGGCACTGGAGAAGTCCGTTGGGGCGATTCCAGAGGAAAACCGTAGGGTATTTGAGACCGGTGAAAAGCATGATTTTGGCTCTCTGCGCGTGGAATCCTTCGGCATCTCCCATGATGCGGCGGAACCGGTAGGGTACACGTTCGATGATGGCAGCGAGAAGCTGTCCGTCGCGACGGATCTTGGTTATATGAGCGACAAGGTTCGCGATGCGATCTCGGATTCAGATGTACTCGTGCTGGAGGCGAATCATGATGTCGAATTGCTGCGCATGGGGCGTTATCCATGGAACACCAAGCGCCGCATTCTGAGCGACATTGGCCATTTGTCGAACGAAGCGGCGGGAGCTGCACTCAGTGAACTGATGAACGGACGCATCAAGCGCACGTATCTGGCACATCTGAGCCGGGATCATAATATGATGGATTTGGCGAAAATGACCGTGCGTGATGCAATGGAAAGCCGTGGCTGCTTTTATCGGGATCATGAGTTCAAGCTCTGTGATACGTATTACGACCGGCCTACGCCATGGGATAGGGTGGGTGAGCCATAAAGCTGTCGAGTTCGGTAGCTTTGCGCTCCACTTCCTCACGGGTCAGAATACCTTTGTCGACGAGCAGTTCTATAATGGTGCTTAGGGCAAGGGTATTGCGGTAATGTTCCTCCTTGAGATCGGCCAGCTTGGCCGCCATATGAACTTCATCCATGGCCGTGAGTGTACGCGTGCGATCCATAATGGGAATCCTCCTTCTATGAAGCTTCGAATTGTCTTTTACTATTATTGTAGTCAGGCTGGGTGGAAAACATTCCTCTTTTTGCCGCTATAATTACATGTAAGGGGCGTGTATGCTGAACCAAGGGCAGCTTTTTGCATAAGAAGATGAAAAAGTTCTTGCGAATAAGCAAAATAGCGCTTAGCGAACCCAATTTTGTGGTGATAGATACTATGGACCTTTATTGTTAAGTGCGTTATAGCGGAAATTCCCGTTAATCTTCGTAATTATGCAACTTTTTGGGATTTGGCGTGTTTAGTATATAAGGAGCATTGTGATTTTGGCTGTTTTGCGTGTGAAATGGCATGTCATAGAATGCGAGAGCATGATTGATAGAGTCACTGACAGAATGGCGTGTCCGTTCTGTTGTACATAGACGCTGTATCCTGATTTGATGCGGGATGCGGCGATATGCAAGACCATTTTGTGTAAATGCAAAAAGGCATGGGAAAGCGAGAGGTTATTTACGGTACGTACGTAACGAAAGACACAGAACGAGGCTGGAGAAGCGTAGCGATCGCCTGAAAGCTTTCTGAAAGAAAGCTGCTTCGGAAGCATACGCTATGGACAAATTTTACCTAGGAAACAGAAATAAAAAAAATTTGTGAGTAACAGCGATCGGAATCTCGCCTGTGGCTGGAGTGGGGTAACGTAAGGACACCATCGTTGATCCATGCGACAACTTAGGTGGCAGTCAGGGTCTTGATGCGTGACAACGAAGGGGAGAGGGATCACGATGGGATTGTTTGGAGACGATTTTTATTCAACCAAAGTATCAAGACGCGCCGAACCTGAACAGAAAGGTAAACTTCAGATCATTCGCCCTGGAGGCAGGGGACGTGACCGTTGGCGAAATCCGCGAAGGTCTCGCACAGGCTTTAGCTCTACGGTTAAGGTCGCTGTAATCAGTTCGGTAATTAGCTCCATCGTGACGGTAACGCTGTTCAGCTTTATTACGCAGCCTACAGCGCTACCGCTGGCCAATGCCACTGGTAACGGTGGCGGAGGCACGCAGACGACCCAGGCCGCTGATCCTTACGACCGGATCATTGAGGCAGCGGCGAAAGTTCGTCCTTCTGTGGTGAGCATCGTGAATCATAAGACGGGCAGCAGCGTGTCGATGGAGGATTCTGCACTGGGATCAGGGGTCATCTTCAAGAAGGAAGATGGCAAAGCCTACATCATGACCAACCATCACGTCGTGGAAGGTGCCAGTGATCTGGAGATTGTGACCGTGGATGGAGAAACGCACAAGGCGAAGCTGGTTGGTAAAGACCGCGTGAGCGACATTGCTGTATTGTCGGCAGAAGACAAAGGCTTGGGTGCAGCAGCGGAGATCGGTGATTCCAGCAAGCTCCAACGGGGTCAGACGGTGCTGGCGATCGGAAATCCGCTCGGTCTGGGCGGCACGCTGACATCCGGTATTGTCAGTTACACGGATCGCATACTGCCGGTATCCATTAATCAGGATGGTGTGTACGACTGGGAACAAAACGTAATCCAGACGGATGCGGCGATTAACGAAGGCAACAGCGGCGGTGCGCTGGTCGATCTGAACGGCAAAGTCGTCGGCATTAACACGATGAAAATCTCGGATACAGGCGTTGAAGGGCTCAGCTTTGCGATTCCGATGAACGAAGTGATGAAAACCGTTGATTCCCTGCTGCTGAACGGCAAAGTATCTCGTCCCTATCTGGGTGTGTATACCGTCGATCTGAGCAATCCATATGCGCCACTGGATGACGAGCAGCGCAAGGATCTGAAATTACCCTCTCACGTGGACAGCGGTGTGGTCGTGCTGGAAGCATCCGGCCCGGCATCCGATGCGGGGATGAAGCTGAATGATGTCATCACGGAATTTGATGGGCAAAAAATTACCTCTACGCTCGATCTGCGGAAATATCTCTACGATAAGAAGAAGATCGGCGATACGATTGAAATCACCTTTTACCGGGACGGCAATGCCGAGAAGGTGTCGGTGAAGCTGACGGATAAACCGGAGTAAGGCAGGTTTAACGGAGCGTATACGGTTACGTGGCTTGAAATGGCAATGCTAGAAGAGTGATCAGATATCTGACCACTCTTTTTTAGTTGTTAGTTCAGCAATATGTTATAAGACAAGAGGTAACTGAATAGCATTGGCCCATTATGGGTGGACGTGTTCGTTCGACATTAAATGAGTAGATAAATCGTTTTTATGTTCCCATGATTAGTTAGACCCGGAGCCTAAGGAGCAGATACACAAGACTCGGGCTGTGGTAAACTGTTGTCAATATGTTGGAGACGGTCGCTGATGCAAATAACATCCGTTTGTCGATCTGATTTTTTATTTCAGAAAGGGAGGGGTATTTTTAATGAAACGATTGAGGAAAAAGATGCTTGGGGGAACGAGTGTAGCACTGTCGCTGTTTGTGCTGTCTGCCTGTGGATCTGAGGTAGCTACACAAGGAGCATCTGTTGATACAAGTGCTTTGCAGGAGAAGATTGCTGGCCTGGAAAAGAAACTGGTGGAACAGGGAGCCAAGAGTATGGAGCAGGAACAAAAGATCGCAGAGCTTGAGACCAAGTTGAGTGAGCTGAGTACGACTGTGATCGCGGCAAATGAGACTGGTGGTCTAACGTCTGCAGCCTCGGGCAACAATGGATCGGCCGGGAAAGGTGACGGAATCCTGATTACATTTGCCCAATACGAGAAGCTTGAAGTTGGCATGTCGGTAGAAGATGTCATCGAGATCCTTGGCGGCGAAGGTGAAGCGCTGAGTGAAGCGGAGAATATGGTGGTTTATAACTATAAAGGCACAGCCGGCAATGGTGCCAATGCAGTTATTGCTTTTCAAGGTGGCAAGCTGTTGACGAAAGCTCAGTCGGGATTGAACTAAAGAGTGTAAGCCCAGGAGCAAAATTCATTCGTTATGTAGAGTGATCTTAAGGAGCATTCTTTTCGTGGTGCCGGGAGGTATCCGGAAGAGATGCTTTTTATGTTTATTTTTGCGGTATGGAGAGGTTTGGTGGATGTTGGTCACGATAAATTAGGGCTGGGGGTTTCTTTTCGGTGGCAGGTGTGATAGAACTGAGAAGTGGCTATCCTGTAATGGGATACGCGGTTGTGAATCGGGAACATAGCTGGTTACAGAAAGGATGCTTAACGGATGTACGTTGTATGCAAAGAACACGTGGACATTGCCATCGACATGTTTGTCGATGAGTATGAGGACGCTCCAGATATCGTTGATCTGAAGGAGACGGAATTTGCCGACTGGGACCCGCCTGCGAAATGCGCCGAGTGCGAACAGCACGCGGAATTCCTTGTCGTTTAGCGTACTGTAGGAATTAGACGGCCGGAGGCACGACTTCAGGTGGCGATTCTGGCCGGTCTTTCCATCCGGTATGAACATCACAGTAAGAAGCAAAGGAGAGCGTGATGAGCGCTCTCTTTGTGTTTGTGGGGGAATTGGGTAGGTAAACCGTGGGCCGCGCGGGTGCGCGTTGCAACTCTAACGAACCTGAGACTCCTTATTCGGGGGATACACCGCCTGTTTGAAATCTAACGAATCGTAGACACGCTATATTACTGAAATGGCCTCGAAGGTGGTGGGGAAAGCATGTTTTATGCGGGATAGCGTGTTTCAGATTCTTTGGAATTTAAAGGGAGTGGAAAAGCGCCGAATAAGGTGTGAGGGATTCGTTATCTTATAGGAATGAGTCGGGATGGAGACGTAAATGTGTGGTAAGTAAGGGGACGACTGTAGAAAGTGTTAATTATAACTCTTGGAACAAACGATGCGTTGAGGCATCTTTACGTATAGATGATTTCGCAAGACGATTAGGAGGAATGGATCTTCATGTTAATTCAGATTATTGGCGTAGGCAAATTGAAGGAAAAATATTTGACGCTGGGCATTCAGGAATATGCCAAGCGCCTCGCCCCGTACATCAAGTTTCAGATGATCGAGGTCGCAGACGAAAAGGCGCCCGACACCCTGAGCGAAGCCGAGGTGCGGGCGGTAAAGGAGCGCGAGGGCGAACGCATCCTCGCGCATGTGAAGAGCGAGGCGCATGTGGTTGCGCTCGCATTGGATGGCCAGCTCTGGAGTTCCGAGGAGCTGGCCATGGAGATCGACAAGCTCGGCACGTATGGGACGAGCCATGTCGTGTTTGTCATCGGAGGAAGCCATGGGCTCTCCGATGAGGTGCTGCGCCGCGCGAAGCAGCGCTTGAGCTTCGGGCGCATGACACTGCCGCATCAGCTTATGCGGCTGGTGCTGGTGGAGCAGATTTATCGCGCAGTGAAGATAAATCGCGGTGAACCTTACCACAAGTAGGGCGAAAGATTGTAACGTGGGTATGGGCGGAGATATCCATACCCGTAGCTCCGAAATCATGAGCATTGTCAATAGATTCACGAAGTGTTTCTTATAGAAATGCTTTATTCTGAAAATACTGACGGTGGATTATGGTTTTGTACAGCCACGGCTCAGATCCATCGTGTAAACCCGCTCCCAGAGCGTTTTTTGCTGTTTAGAGACACAGATGTTTTTAAAGAAATAACTGAGATGTCGTAAGTTCCACTCAAATGAACTATTTACGAGTTGGAAGTGACCTAGCTTATCTGGGAGAACGAAAAGCTAACAGCGATAAATTTAGGGGTAGGGAGTCTTCTCCTCCAAATGACAGTGGTCAGCATCCGTTGTTTGGTAGTGATTATTTTATGGAATATTCTGTTTAGCGCAGTAATTTCAATGGCTCGGCTCTATTGCTTTCCCCCCCCCCGGCGTAAGCATCGAGTTTCCTTAGGAACGCAGCCCTCTGCCGTTCGTGGGATAGAATTTGCGGGAAATCAAGTTCGACCTTGCGCTTCACTTTCGCTGTTCTCTTGTCATAATTATCTATGAGTCTACATATGCCCCGGGGGAATCGAAGGAGCACCTTCAACATTTCGTAGTCCTCTCGCTTCAGCTTGAAGATAGTCTGATAACCATCCAAAAATGATTCAGCGACGGAGAAGTTCCAGTTGTGACCCTGACAAAAGTTATAAATAGCACGATTTAAATCATACGCTCGCAGATCCAGTCTCAACGTTTCAAAATCGATCAAACCGTTGCCTTTTCTCGTTCTGATCACATTGGTTGGACCGAAATCTCCGTGGCATAAAGTTGGCCTCGTTTTTTTACATATAGAGCGGTAGCTGCCCACTCGTAATTCCCGCATCGAAGTTTGCGCCATATTCAATAGTTCGCTGCCATACGTTTGGAGCAAGCGGTCAAGCGGACTATTAAAGCCGTTTCTTCTTGCCTTCCGGATGTTGGCGAGCAGCTTTCTCTGTTCAACGCGAAGTAAGCTGGGCCATGATCCCAGCATATTTTGCTTCCCGAGAGCTGGAATGCTAATCTGAGCACCATTCTGATGAAACTTAGCAAGCAAAATGCCGCATTCTCTCATTTGCTTCTTGGAAGCCGATGAGGGCCAGGGGCCTTTCAGCCATGGGGTAAGAATAAAAGAAGTTGGGCTTTTTTGTTTTAACTTGGCAAACAAAGGTTTGCCAGGATTTTCGCGAAGGTTGCGCCAGCCGAGCTGAATTGATCCTTTGCGCTGTATCCGCTGCAGTGTCTTGTCAATCCAGCGTAGCTCGTTGGGAGAATTGGACATTCTCTTTAAACAATAATCTACTCCGCCCGCAGCTGTTATTCGATAAACGCCTTTTTTAATAACTTCCGTTCGTTTCGCTCGAATTCCGAATTTTTCGGAAAGCCGTTCGACTTCTAGATTAGTGCGCATGGTCGATCATACCTCCCTTATCTGAGGTGTTACTACCCTGGAGTTGTCGAAATAGGTGCTTATACCGGTTAGCAACCTGCGGCCATTGATAACGTGACGCAAGCCGGCTACCAGCGGCAACCCGCTTGTCAGTGAGCTTTTTGTTGCTCCACATTGCTTTAATAGATGCGGCAATTGCTGTACCGTTCGCTCTGGATATCGTTTGGGCTACGCTGTTGTTCACAAAATCGGCAAGTCCTCCAGCCCGGGTTGATACCAACGGAATTTCACTGGCCAGCGCCTCAAGCGCTACCAACCCGAATGATTCCTGGGAACTGGGCATCACCACTGCACCATAAGTAGCATACATTTTCTGCACTTGGCTTTGACTGCGGAACCCGAGCCAACGCACCTCGGACGATATGTCGAGCTTTCTGGCAAGCGCCTTCAGTTGTAGTACATAACGGTTAGAACCTGTTCCGACCAAATCTAGCCAAACTTCATTACCATCTTGTTTCAATATTGAAATAGCTTTCAGTAGAGGTTCTATCCCTTTTAACGGAACGAGTCTGCCAACGTATAAAAGGTGTCGCCGTGATAGTCGTGTCTCTGATTTGTGCAAGACTATGCCATGGTTGACGACAGCGGTTTTTCCTGCGACGAAGGGATATAGCTTCTTTAGCTTGTAGAGTTCCGACCGGCTTGGGATGGTGATCTTACTTGTCTTCTTTAACAGTAAGACCTGTTGATCAATCCTTATCTGTTTTTTCTTGCTTACAGCACCCTTTTCTCGAGAAACCAGAGAGTGACTAGTATATATAATCGGAATCTGGTGTTTCGATTTATAATATTTCGATAAGTTGGCGAACTGCAAGCTGTGTACGTGAATTCCGTTTGGTTTCTGGATCCCTTGATGCTCAATCCATCGCTCTATAGCGGCGGGATTAAACTGTCGTGTCTTCATTGAGTAGTAGGGTGCTCTTGTCGGGAAGCGAACGATACACAGCCGCTCGCTTTTCGTAATACTGATTGAGGAATTACTGCTCTGGGTCAGGACGGTGGTATGAACACCGCTACGCACATACGCCTTTGTCAAATTAGTAACTGCTGTCCCTAATCCCCCAATAATATAAGGCTCGTATTCATTCGTGAGAATCCACAGTCTTCGGGGTTGTCTCAAGGTGATTCCTCCCTAATAAAAAACGGCTTTCTCCGTTTTTTTTCTATAACTGCCATCATAGAATAGAATATGGTGCCTTGAGACTGTTGCTTGTGTAGAAGACTAGAAGGGGGGAAACTTACTAGCAGTACAAGAAGTCGCTTCACAGATTTAACGTTTTATCATCCAAGAGTGATTTGAGGTCAGAAGAGTTGTCCTTGATAATTTCGCCCTAAAGATGTTACGGAGAGCCGTACCATAAGTGACGGCGAAAATTAATGATGAAGTTTCATGCTGAGTGTGCGCCATGTTCTCAAATGCCTTCTATAATCAAACCAATCGACCCAAATAATCTTGTGTGACTTATGTGAGGAAACTCGCCGTCTACTGGCTTTCTTCGGGATAACTAAAAGGAGAACGGCCATTTTGGCGTTCTCCCTTGCTGCTTTACGGAATAATGGACGTGTTTCCGAACCGTTTTCTTACCTTACATAGACTCCCGCGCTCCATTTGCGCATATGCCTCACCTAAACCAATGGATTCGTAGAATTCCCGTGTTACATGTTCCATACGCTGAAGTATTTCGGGCCATGAGTCCTCTGGGATATACTCTTTGATTGTGTTTCAGCTCGATAGCCTTGAGAGCCATCACAGGGGTGATAATGTCCATCTTACATAGGTTGTTATTGCAGCCCCTTTGAATAACCTCATCCAGCAACTCCAGATCATGCCTGATGCGTTTCGCGCTGTCTTGGTCTGCCATTTCTTGATTAATCTTTACCTTAGTGTGAGTACGTTTTTCTTTGCGTAGCTGGTGTGCTTTTGTGTATGCCTTCTTCATCCCGTCCATTTTTCTCTCCATGCTCTCCTCATGAAGCTTGGACTGAAGCAGTTCCATCGTGATTCCATTGGCAACGGCTTCGCTGCGCAGCCTCATAATGGTTCCGATTGGACCTTGGGGTAAGAAATTTGAAAAAATTGATTTCGGGTTATTCGAGAAGTTGGTAGTCAGCCAGCCCAACGCCATAATAACTAAAGAGTTCATAGGCAAAATTGGTGGTAACTACACAGCTTCCAAATTAGACGATCAGATTCTGTATGTTGCCTTTCATTTATAGCAATTCCTGCAATTCATCGTGGAATATATCAACGGATAGACTGACAGTAATATTCATAATGTCATACCCTGTATAACTACCACCCTCGGTATCTAGCGTTACTGCAATCTCCTTCAATGCGGAATCTAGCCTTGGATCTGTCCAATTAACCAAAGTGGGGTACAAAACAAAAAAGAATGCCTTCTTTGCAATCCCAACAGTAGCCAAAACAGGGTGCATCACGAGAGGGATGCATTTTTTCGTTCCTAATTACAGCAAGATGTGGAAAGTCGAGCGAAACCCGTTATGTTATTTTATTTGCAGAAAAGAAATGATCGAATGCGAGCAAAGAAAGGAGCAGACAGAATGACAAACGAGTCGCGATCTTACAAATCAGAATCGGTAGGGTGTTTTTTGATAGGGGCATAGATATGGTAGGTCGAATCCAGCTGGTGGACGTCATCAAAAGCTTGAATGAGTTCAATGTCGGTTTCTGCCGTCTCCTGCTTGGAAATCTTTAGAAATCTGGCATAGTCGTTTTCCAGCACCTCCCCAATGTCAAGTATTTCACCACAATAGTTGAACCTTGCACAAAAAGTCTGTGGCACATCAACCGTGAAAAAATAAGGTTTATCAATTTCAATGCTGCTTGGGATCCCAAACAGTACCTTAAACCGAGTTGAATCGGGTTGACAGTTTGAATAAATAACATAACAGGGACCCTTTATGGTTTCATCAATATGACTCAACAGCATTTCGGAATGTGCGCGAATCTTCTCTTTGTAATCATCATTGGCTAAATTCACTTCAAAAGCGATCCCACTGATTCGGGTCTCCTTGAACTCGGTCAAGGTGAAATCCGTGACGATATCACCGTTAATGTTTTTTATAGGTCTCTTCACCACGGTAGGTATGGGGACAGGAGAGATGGTTGTAAGTCCTGTTTTTAAAGTACTTGGAGCTACGCCGTATTGTCGTTTGAAAGCACGAGTGAATGAGGCTTGCGTACCGAAGCCCATCTGATACGCAATATCGGTTAGAGAGTTGTTTTTGTTTTGAATAAAGGTTAAAGATGCATTCAATCTTCTGGATAGAATGTATTGGTTTAACGAACAGCTCATCATAGCAGAAAACAGCCGATGAAAATAGTATTTAGACATGTTGAAGGTATTGGCAACGGATTCTACGGTTAAGGACTGTTGTAAATGGTCCTCGATGTGGATCAAAGCACGTTCAATGACTTCGTTATGGTCCATAATTACTCCTTATATCATGTTTTGTAGGCAGAGTATACCATACGTCCATCAGCAAATAAATTTATTGTCTTAGGAGGCAAAAAGGATGACGCGAGATCGAAGGAATGCAAGGATACTGGGGATTTTTTATATCCTTGCTGCAGTGACGTCAATCATAGCGGTTGTTTTGTATGGGCCGGTTCTGTCAGAACAATGGCAGATGACAGTGGCAAATGGATCGGAAACGAAGGTCTTAATCGGTGTATTAAATGACCTCTCACTTATGGTAACGGCTGTTGGTACAGCAGTCATGCTGTTTCCCTATGTCCGACATTGGAATGAGCATCTTGCACTAGGGTATCTTTGTTTCCGGTTTATGGAGGCCGTTTTTATTGCGATTGGTCTAATAAGTATATTGGGTTTGTTACAACTAAGTTCATATTATGAAACAACTAACTTAGCAAGTAAAACCAATTTTGAACCCATAGGGCTGTTGATGCAGTCGATTTATCGCTGGACGGCTATGTTGGGTCCAAATCTCATGTTGGGCATAAATACGAGTCTGTATAGTTATTTGCTTTACCGAACAGGCTATGTGCCTAAACCGTTAGCGATTTTCGGAATGATTACAGCAGTTATGGTATGTTTAGCTGGTTTGATGCAAATGTTTGGGGTTATCGGACCCTATTCGGCGGTAAAAGGATTGATGGCGCTTCCTGTGGGCGTTTATGAGATGAGCTTGGCAGTCTGGTTAATTGTGAAGGGATTTCATGGGGAGAACCTTGCTAAATTAAGAGCAAAAACAGCTTCTTCGTCTTTAGTTTGAGGAGTTTAGCCAGATGCTTGTCCTAAATGAATCGCACCGAAGAAGTATGGGGATAAAATTTTGTGCTTCCGGGCATGTTAGGGAATAACATCGAGGGGAGTGCTGTATGATGGCAAGAAGAAGGAGAAAATATGCGGTGCCAGGGGTCGAACAGGGAATGCAAGCGTTCAAAGCAGATGTAATGAAGCGCGAAGGATATGCCGTGAATCCGAATCAACCAGACGACGTAAAGTACGAAGTGGCGAAGGAGCTTGGTGTACCTCTGCACCCAGGATACAATGGTCAATT
Source organism: Paenibacillus sp. JNUCC-31 (assembly GCF_014844075.1). Lineage (NCBI taxonomy): Bacteria > Bacillati > Bacillota > Bacilli > Caryophanales > Paenibacillaceae > Paenibacillus > Paenibacillus sp. JNUCC31. The sequence goes on along the minus strand of NZ_CP062165.1, from coordinate 3,342,343 downwards.
GACAACGGAATCAGCAGGTCATGTCGGCGGCAAAATTGGCGGTTCCATGGTTAGAGAATTGATCCGTCTCGCTCAGGAGCAAATAGCGAACAAGGAGTAATCCTGAACGGAAACCTTCTGAGATCGTGGGTGAAAATTTGTTGAGCACTGACTTGAAATAACATCCGTGGTTTTTATGACGATAACTCACCCCTTTTCACAAGAAGGGGTACTTGTCTTGTGTCAAAAGTCCGCTATTACGAATATTGGAAGTTTTTTGACTGGGAATTAGAAGAGATTCGGGTAGTTATGACCGGTTAAGATTAACCCTTGCCGCATCAGCTGATGCGGCTAGTGCTGGTGGGGCAGATTTATCGTGCGGTGAAGATTAATCGGGGTGAACCGTACCATAAGTGACGGCGAAATCTTGGCATTTGCATCTTACAGAGCTTTGATTCGAACAGTAATAGCTCCTTCCACCCGGGGCTCAGCAGAAGAGTTAATTTTATATTATCTCTCAGTTTGAGTTCTGAACAGTTCAAGGGCACTTTAGTCTAGTTATCCACTAGAGAGAGGTTATCCCTTCTAGCTTTCTTGCGAGCAAAGAAAGGATAATCATTCCTGGCTATTGTGAAATTACTTTGAATACGGTGGTTTACAATATACACCACATAGACTTCCCAATCTCATTTAGAGCAAGTGTCTATGTGTGAGGCACCTGCCAGCACCAAAACAAAAAAGACCAGTCATGACCAAGTGATGGTATTATCCCCTTTAAGTAGACACTTAAAAAAACCTGGGAAGGCTTCATCTTCATGTGCATTGCGAAGTTGATGCATGTAATCGTGGATGAAAGTAAGACAGTCTGTAGGAAGTGCGTTGGTTTGGATTAAGGTAGTGAACTGCATATCAGATGTCAGGTCGATCATTTTTCTGATTCCTCCTGATGGCTGTTACCTTGTGGGTTATTGCAATAGCGTGGATGGTTGTTAGTTTCCGCTGCTGCAAGTGCTTCGGGTGAAACATAGAACGGTTCAGCCAGTTCCGCTACCCAGCCAAAAGCGAACTCAATGGGACTTCCTTCGATAGTCGGATGTCCATCTGTCCATTCTTTTTCCAGCGTAAATTGGATGTTGTTCTCACCCATGAGTACGAATAAATCTGTACCGTCATAATATGGATCTAGTGTGTCTCCTTCCTGAAACGTAAGAGCGACCCGTACTTGGCGTACGGGTCGCTCTTTTTCGTGGGTTTTGGAGTGTTTTACTGCAATTTCCAAGAAGTGAATGTCGCCTTCAGGATTGATTGTTTTTTCGAGTAGTTTAATGAGTTTTTTATGGGTTTTCTTCATTCTGTTTACCTCCATGATTGTATTCATAGGTATGATATACAGATGAAATTTCGTTTATCACAAATTTACACTACAGTTTGTTTAAGAAAGAGCAAACAAAATATGAGCGGTAGGTTATTAATTCTAGGTTGCTGTTACTTTAATTATATTATGTGGGATAGCGACTAAAAATCTTTTTAATAGATAATATTAGAAAAAAATTGTGAACATGGTGATAATATGTATGTATATTATCCATATTTTTCTTGAAAAAGAACAAAGTGTATACTATTATATGAAAAGCGCTGAATCATATGGAATGCATTTCTATATTTACTTAGATCAAGAAATAATACTTATATTAAGAGAAGAGGATTTATTAAATGAAGAAGACTCAGAAGATTTTGGCTATGACTCTAGCAACAGCTATTGTATCAACAATGGGTAGTTCCATTATTTCAGCAAGTGCTGAAAACAACTCTCCATCATTCACAGATACATCTATTAAATCATCGAATGAAATTTTGAATGTAGAACAAGCTACCATTGATGAAATTCTTTCTAGCCCTCTATATAGTGAGCTGAATTTTGAATATAGTGATATTGAACTCTACAAGGAAATTGAAGATTTTAAAGAAGCCAATCCTAACTTACCTGACCAATCTGTTGTTGCTGAGTTTGATAATAAATTTGGCAATAACTCGAATAAATTTTCTTTACAAGCTGTGAATGACGATGGTTATGCTGATAAATGGGCTGCTTTGAATAGTTTCGAAAAAGGCTTGGCAGCTTCCAATCCTGCTGCAGCTCTAATAGTAAACACCTGCAGAAACAAAGCAAACACATATGCTAGTGAAAGTATTTATAAAAGTCAAAAAGGAAATGGCACTGCAAAGGACGCATATAGACATGCGATTTGGAATGCTCTAATGAGTAAGTATGTTAGCAAACAATCTGCAGAACTATGGGCAACTGCACACGAAGAACAGTCTGATCCCAATTACCCTAATCGTATCACAGATGGTATCAAGAACAGTGAGCATACAAGAATGGATCTGCACAACAATAAGAAAGGTAGAGATTGTTGGAGTGTACTTACTGACACAATCCTGTTTACAACTGATCAGGACTTGAAAGACCGAGTAGTAGCGAAAATTAAGGCTGGAGAAATGATTGTTTTAAAGTATAATTAGTAAAGTTGACAAAATTAAAACCAAGAAGACCGTTTTGCGAGAAGCGGTCTTCCTTTATATTTTGCATTAAGATATGATTATTTCGTGATAAGAACAGGAGTTGGATTAATGAAAAACAAGAAAAAAAGAATAATCGTTGTATCATTATCTATGATTATACCGATTATATGCATTTTATACTTTGTAGTATTTAACCCATTTAATTCGCAAAACAAACTTCAAAATGAAAATTCTAGTACATTTATAAATAAAATTAGTTCATTAGAGGACGGTAAAGAATATCGTTTATCAGATTTTGTTCCATTTGAATGGGATAATATGTATGTATTTTCAGAATACACTGACGAAGCATACATTGAGAAAGTTATCGGAACTGAAAGCAGTAGAATTCATATATCTGATTCTGAGGGTATGCAACAGGTGATATTCGTTAGGAATAAAGAAGTCGTTGGCTATATTCAAGGAATGGACTATAAGTTAGGATTTTCCGTTGAAAGAAAAGGTCAAGAATATTTAGCTATAAAGAGCGATGACAATTACAAACTTCATGTTAATATGAAAGACGGCATAAAATATTTAGAGTTTAAGGCAGTGACGCAGTAAATTAGGGACCAAACCTAAATTCGCGTTAGAAGGAAAGTTATGATGCTAAAGAGAAAAATATCTATGCTTCAGATTAAAGATATATGGGCACTTATATACTTACACTTCAAGAAAAGTGTTTGATATATAGGGCTTTTTTTATATAATCTTAACGTTATGTAGTTAACGAAGTTTTTTGTTCAACCTCAACTCTTTTCATCTCTATTAACGACAAAACATAGAATGGTTCATCCAGTTTCGATACGCAGCCCAGAACGAGTCGAAAGAGACTTCCTTCAATAGTCGAAGAACCATCTGCACAATCCTTTTCCAAACGAATTGGATGTTTTTTGCATTCATCGTTACGAACAGATCAGGTACCGTCTAAGTAGCGGATTTGGCGGAGCTGGTCCATATGAGCGAATCCTCGTTTCGCGAGTATTTCAGATCGGCTACTGCAATGAGCCCTCTACAATATCAAAAGGTGCTACGCCTGCAAGAGGCGGGCGCGTCTAATGTTATCCAGCTCCATTGACGCAACTACGGCGAGCCGGCGTGTTGGCTATTTGAGCGATTCCCAATTTAGCCGCGATTACAGCCGATTTTTTGGGTGTCCTCCAACTAGAGATATCACAAGGTGGCGTCAGGACCAGCAAAAGTTGAAGTGAAACGCACATGTAAACGGCTTTTCAAATTTCCGCGGGCATAGAGCCTAGCGGATTTTTCCTTTTTAAGCGGCGGAATCTGTTGAATCAGGCAAAAACTCCGACGGAAAAGGCAAAGACTGCAGTAGTCAATCCCCTATACTAAGAGTAAACATCCTATCGATAGGAAAGGGGATTTCTGAAAATGCGTGTATTGGTTACAGGGGCGACAGGCTTCATCGGAGGGGCGGTCGTTCGCGAACTGCTGGATGCCGGTCATCAAGTGGTTGGTCTTGCCCGTTCTGAAAAAGCCAGCAAACGGCTTACGGCACTGGGTGCCCAGGTTCAAGTCGGTTCGATTGAGGATTTAGCAGGCTTGCGCAAAGTGGCTGCTGCAGTAGACGGGGTCATTCATTTGGCCTTCTTCCACAAGTTCTCGCATGCGGGCCTTCCAACTCGGCTTAGGGTTTTATTCGGCGGGAGTCCTCGTCATGTAGTGATGCGATTTATGAAGGCTGCAATTGAGACCGACAGGCGAGCCATCGAGACACTCGGCACCTCCTTACCCGCCGGTGACCGGGCGCTTGTCGTCGCGATGCCTACGATGACACTTACTCCCGGCCGTCTCGGAACGGAGGACAGCGCTGGGGATCCTCAATCGCAAGGTGGATTACGCATCATTTCAGAACATACCACCCTAGACTTGGCGAATCGGGGGATACGTTCCTCGATTGTACGCCTCCCACCGATCGTACACGGTGAAGGCGATAAGACGGGCTTGTTCCCAAATCTGGTGAACATCGCTCGTAAGAAGGGGTTCTCCGCCTATACAGGCTCCGGTAACAACCGTTGGCCATCCGTGCATCTACTGGATGCGGCGCGCCTTTTTAGACTCGCCTTAGAACAAGCTCCGGCAGGGTCCCGGTTTCATGCAGTGAGCGAAGAGGGCATTCCATTTCAAGAGATCGCCACGGCTTTGGGCATCCATTTGAACTTGCCGGTCCAAGGTATTGGGGTTGAAGAAGCAGGTAAACATTTCGGATGGCTTGCACCCTTCACGAAAACGGATAATCCGGCGTCCAGTGCGTTGACGCAGGAACGTTTAGGATGGAAACCAGTATATCCTACCCTTTTAGATGATATTCGGAAGGGGTATTATTTCTAACTGTAAAGCTGGGAGGAAGCGAAGATCCGTTTGCACCAAAAGTACGGCAGGAAACTTGACCACGACAAGCGTTGAATTTGTGCGTCCCTTTCTAGCCGATGCCTTAATCGAGAAGATCGGTATTGACTCTATAGCCACTATAGGGTTTAAAGGGACAACAGCTTCACGGTGCATCAACGGAGGAGGATAATTTAAATGGGAAATAAGATGATTCGGGCACTCGTTCTCATTCTTGCATTTTCGATTGCCGGATACGCAATTGTTCAGTATGGCGTGCTTAAAGCTAGTGATGCAGGACTTGTCTCTTTCAAATTGCAAAAGCCGAATTTTGAACTCAAACCATGGATATATGTACTATACATCCATATTGTTACCGCGATATTTGCCTTGATCATAGGACCCTTTCAACTATTTATAAAGCCAATGAATGATAGGAAACGTTGGCATCGCCTATTGGGGTATGGATATGTTCTTTCGATTACAGTTAGTGGGATCGTGAGTGTGTATTTATCCCTTTTTGCCACGGGAGGTTGGATTGCCGGGCTTGGGTTCATGTCGCTCGATGTATTGTGGGTTGCGACGACGCTTATTGCAACGAGAAAAATTATGGCGAAAGACATCCAAGCTCATAAAGCATGGATGCTTCGCAGTTATGCGCTTACTTTTGCAGCGGTCACGCTTCGAATCTGGTTAGCGCCGCTGAATCTTCTGTTTGGCGATTTCGAGGCGGCGTTTCGGGTTGTCGCTTGGGTTTGTTGGATTCCTAATCTGCTCGTCATAGAAGCCGTGATTTCCAGAATGAGGTTGCGGCAGCGGCAATGATTTACAACTGCCAGCTACAGAAGGAGCGCTAAATGCGCTCCTTCTGTACAATGAGAATTAATCGAATCAGTTTATGAGGTATTCGCTGAGGAATCTGAATTAATAGAAGAGAAATAAGATCGATGTCGCAATGAAGTACTTAGGTCTATTTTTGGACAAGATTCGTATGAGGGGAGTTGATAGAATGCCATTGGACAATCAGAAGAAGGTTTTGGTTGAGCGAACAGAGAGTATTCTCTATTATGCCGAATCTGACCTATCGAAAGATCATGGGGCAGGCTGGATCGGCGGAAATGCACCTCAATTTTTTGATGATCAAGATGACCTCATCCATGAAGGTAACCAAAAATATCTTTTTTACTTGAGCCTCGTCCATCCTTTTAAACCGGAGAGCATGATTTCGATCTTCATCCCTGAAGACTATGAGGAGTATTTGAAAAACAATATGTATCCTAATTGCTCGATCAAGGTAATTGAACACCCCATTTCAACTGAAAGCATCAAAGAGGTGTTTACAAACCCAGGCCTTAAAAAACACACCATCTCAGACGGGACACTAAGCAATGACCAGAAATCAATGGACCAGTCTTTTTTGATCAAAGTAGGGGGAAACCCGAGACTTATTCAAAATGAAGACTATTATTTTACAAATTTGATGGAGGATTCATTTTCTTTTTTATTTCAAGTAGATGAAGATGGTTACCCCGAAACGTTGGTTCAACACGACTACAATTATCCTTTTGGTTTTGGATCACTATATATCTTTGCCATGATAAGGGCCACCGAGATAAAACACTCTGTAGCAGGTTTTTGGCAATTCTCTTGATTTCGCCCTATAGATGTTACGATGAACCGTATCATAAATGAAGCAAATTTTTTGGCGACAGCAGAACTAACCCCAAAAAACAGAACATTTAGGGATTCTGTTATTCCCGAATATTTTATATAAAAAACTAATACATTTTGTTTGTATCGTTTGGTTTAATGGTGACGTAACCGCTTTGTTTCACCCATGGTGTAGTTATTTCCCATGTTTTCCAATTAAAGACTCTATCTCGATGACCAGAGTAGAGGCTTTACACACGAAAAGATGCAATCAACTAAAATGACTGGACATTTATTAATATACTAAATATCAAAATCAATAATGCCATTTTCGGTTAATTCAAACGGACCAGGTGTGATTTCTGCATCGGGTCTCTTTGTTCCAAAAAAGTCGGAGTCAAAACGATATGGAGTGCTGTTGGGTTCCTCATACTTCATATCGGCGTGATACGTCTTTCCAAGCAGGTCAGTGGTAACCAACATGGCAGAAGTTCCCCGGAGCAATTCGGGCTCGTTGATCTGAATGTGCACCCCGCCTAACACAGGATTAATCTCAACGTTTATGCCCTTCTGTGTATATACCTTGGCATTGGATTCATGACGACTTGGAACCGCATGGTTAAGAAATACATTTCCACCCATAGCTACTGGAAGAACGGCATTCCCTATAAAGAAATCCTTCGCGGCATCGCCAAGCTCAATAAGCTCCTCTTTGGTGTATTCCCACCATTTCTTATCTTTTACATCAGGATGTTGATCGTAGCCACCCAGTCCCACAGCATGCAGATAGCAAATGGAATTGTCCGGAACACCATCCATGACTGTCTTCCCGTCCTCTCCAACTTCATCCCTTGATTTAAGTGGCAGATGCTCAAAGAAGGTAATAGGAACAGGTTCCTTATGCGCATCGTTATCACCCAAGAAGATATTGTTGTAGTATCGATCATCGCCTCCAGTGATATTGGAGTATCCGGCCATGGCCGTCTCGTGCGGGAAGTGGTATGGCGTGATACGGGTAATCTCGGAACGAACTACAAATCGGCCTGCAAACAAATTATGAGCAAATGCCCCGCCCTGAGCCATATTTCTGAAATTCATGGGAGAGAGAAATAGATTATGATCGACCATATACGGACCATGGCAAACCTCAACGAAGAGGTCTTCAGAAAGGTTGTCAAAAAATACATTACGGCTGATGCGGGTGCCCTGTGCCTGCCAGTCAAGCCAAAGCGCACGGTAACAGCTATACATTATATTTTCGCTAATTTGAGTATCCAGGGAAGCATGCAGTTTAATTCCTGCTACTTCGGCACCGTGTCTGAGTCGTTTGTGGTGAATATTGTAAATACGGTTCTGATAAATACGGCTAAAGGCTCCTCCCATATGACCCACTAAGCCTGCTTGTTCACAATCATGAATCACATTACCTCGAACGATGTGACTACCGACGTTATCCTTATGCCAGCCGGAGCGTAATGCTCGTAAAATAACCTCCTGCTCACGTTGAGTTCCGCCTTTACTGTGCTTCTCCAAAGAATCGCTATGACCTGTACCGATTTCGGTACCCAGGCTAATACCAACGCATTTGGATTCACTTATTATATTGTTTTCAATAATCCAGCCCTTGCTCCAGTGAGGTCCAATCAAACCTTCCTGGTAGTCCGTAGGCGGCGCCCATTGAGGAGAAGCTTGACGAAGTATGAAGCCGCTTACAGTTATATAGTCAATTCCTGGTTTCTCTGGCCAGAAGCAATATGGACGGACATTAATTTCTACATTTTCCTTACGAGGATCTTTTCCGCCAAAATTGGCCCAGATTTTTGTTGTTGTAGAACCAACTTCGGCATACCATTTTAACAGTGAATCCTTGGGATACTTGGCTTCGGGCCAAACTTCGGGATTGTGAACGCTTTCAACACTATCGCATTCATACAATGATTTGTTATCCAAATAGACATCACCGAGATGAATCGGGAAGGGCCCGTCAAACAACCAGTCTCCACTGAGCTCTATCTCATAGGGATTGCGAACGGAAAAAAGGGAATTGAGCACTTCTGTGCTCCAGACATGGTTTCCTTCAGACTTCCAGTCGGTAATCCGTTCAGCTCCTGTAATGACGACTTCCCCGTCTCCTGCGGATCGATATACGATTCGATGTTCCGCTGTTCCTCCATTAGCGGGGTTAACCCATTCCCTGTATACTCCCGCATGAACAATAACCGTATCACCAGCCATAGCGTGAGCCGCAGCGCGTGATAGGGTACGAAGGGGTTGATCCGCTGTTCCTTTTCCTTGATCATTCCCATGTATGGATACATGATATTCCATAGCAACTCTCCTTCTTCCTACCTTATAGAAGTCGTAAGAATTGCTTACAAGCTGAAGGCAGGATATTTTTTAAAAATATTGTTGTATTAAGTCATTATACTAGAAAATATATACAATAGGAGAGATAGGGATATAGATGTTTTATGTACAAGTGCTTGATTTCCCTATTCATTATTCTGAACAGGACAATTTTATTATTTTTCTTCTGGTTGTACGAGTATGACAACCACGAAAGCATGCCAGACTACAAGATCACATTCTAGGTAGCTCAGCACAGACGTCTATGATCTTTTTCGAGCCACAAAACGATGATATATCTTAAAAGGGACAGTTCAAAGTTGTATTATATAGCATCCTAATTAATCCCTTCTTATGGTAATATAAGTGAGCCAGTATATATTCTGATTTTAGAGAATGAAGAGCAAATTCAATACGAGACATCAATGGATAGGAGTGATTTTAAGTGAGTCAGTTTCTTCAGATGGGAGCAAATACAACTTTAAGTGCCGCAAAAGGGAATATTACGATTAGTCACGAAATCTCGAGTTTAATCGATATTTCATTAACCGCCTTCCTTTTAACGGATTCAGACAAGGTACAAGGAGATAGCGGGATCATCTTTTATAATCAACCAACAAGTTCCACAGGTGTAGCTACTCTTTTACCATCCGAGCAAGTGGGCAATACAAAAGTACATAAAATTAATTTTGACATGAATAAAGTCCCTGAAGGTATAACTAAAATAGCTATAACTCTGACAGAGGATAATAACTCAGGATTTTCGAACGTAAAAAATCTGACAGCAGACATATGTACACAAAATTCGATTATTCAGTTATCCCCGACCAGTTTCACGAACGAAAATGGAATCGTAGTTCTGGAGTTATATCTAAGGAATGGGCAGACAAAGGCGAAATCAATCTGGCGAGGATTTAATTCGGGGCTTGAAGGATTATGTAAAAACTATGGGGTTGAGGTTGAAGCGGATGAGCCAAACAAGCCTTCCGAACCTCAGATAACTCCAAATCAAACATCAAAAGGACCTAGTTCCACTGTATCTGCTGCTGATCACAAAAATAATCAACAATTAAAGTCATCGTTAAACCTTGAAAAGGTAAAGGGTAAGATCAATCTCGAAAAAGGACAAAAATCAGTACTTATTGATAAAACACCAGAGATTACGGCTACGGTATCGTGGAAGTCCGGGACGGATTATGATATCTACGCTTTGGTCTACAACAAGGATGGAAAGCAAATTGATGTAGCTATGTTTGGTGCGAAGGGCGTACCGCCTCTTCAAAGCTTTGGTAACGGGGCCGTGGAACATATGGGTGATGTGGGGAGAAACAGCAAAGCAACGAAGACAGAGGTAATTAAATTAAGATTAAGAGATGACATTCTTGCTGTTGTTCCTGTGGTTTATTCAGCTCAGTCCAATGGGACCGGTTCATTTTACAGATATAAGGTGTCCATGAGTATAGATAATCATGATGGGACTGCTGTTACGATATCGGCCAATAATGCTAATAATAATGATAAGATTTATACCTGTGTACCCGGAATACTTTATAACACGCCAGACGGCGTAATTATAAGCCCATTGGAGCTTTACAGTAAACCGAATTCAGAGTCCAGACCTATTCTTAAGATGGGATCTTCAAATATGGTAGAAGTTATAATGGATAAAGGGCCTAAAAATAACTATAAATAGTTAAAAATGGTTAGGGTAATGTTACAAAGAAAGGAAGCAGATTTAAGGCAATACATAGGCAGAACTGGGGTTTAAGTGTAAGAAGAAAACGAGCAGGCTCTGGAGTCGTATCATTGAATCCTTGTGCAAAGACTGAACCCGAGATTAGAGACAGAGACAACAAAGCAGCCCAGCTAAATGTGGTTATAAATCGGAAGTTTCATTTTAATCTTCTCCCTTCTCAACTCCTTCATGAATTTTTATACCATTTATTGGAGCTCTTATTCAGACGCGTAATTCAATAAATTTGTTTCTATATATTGAAAAATTTGTGATTTGATTTGTTTAAACATGTAATGTAGTCATTATGATATTTTTAGTTGTGAAATTAGTAATATTAGCTGCTTCCTAGGGGTGGGAAGATATTCTATGTGGAATTCCTTATATTCCTTAATCTCTTCTTGAGGATGAAGACAGAAGGAAAGGGCTGGTTGTGCCAGCCCCACTTTCATTTCTTTTTCTCCAACTCCGCCTTTAATCGTGCATTCTCTTCCAACAGCTTTTGGACGTCCAGGACATCCTTGCCGGAAACCCAGCCATACAAATCGTCTCTTGCCGCATACTTCGGCAATTGATCACGAAGTACCATTTTAATGTGCCGTACATCTTCAACATAATAGATCGGGATTTGTTCCATGACGGATTGCTTAAACTCTTGAAACTTCTGATAGTATTCTATTGCTGCGAAGTCATATGGCTTTTGTCTTAACGCTTCATCTGTGACAACAAAAGCAAATCTAGGTTTGCCCGCTTCTCCGGCATACTCATACTCCCAATGGATATAGCTCTTGGGTTCATCAGGAAGTGTTAAACCATAGAATCCTCCGAGAATCAGGACATATACATCGGACTCGTCGATCCCTCTCTTTCTAATTTTCATTGGACTTTCCTTGAAAAATTGCTCGATTCCCGTAGGGATATGACCGGCTTGAAGTACGGCTTCAACAGCGGTATGTCTTTCCTCAATAAGATCATAGTAAGTAGATGATATGTAAATTTGTAATTTTTTTCTCATAGGCCCACCCAAATTAGAGATTTAGTATAAATAGAATCTATCCATTAAATTCGAAAAAATGTTATGAAAGGGTCATATCTCTATGTTTGTCTCCAAAAACTCAAGATACTTTGGGTCATCTTCCATAAAAATGTCAATACCGGCGCCCATGTAAGCCCGGGTTAACTCGTCAGCCGCCTTTTCAAAGTTTTCCTGTTCATAATGTAACTGCCCCAGCCGAAGATGAATATATGGATTGCCCAACCTCTTCGGACACTGTACGGCATTAAAAAAGCACTTAAAGGCCTTATCGTAATTTTGCAGACGATAGTGGACATCACCAATAGCTACATATATCCAGGTAGCTGCCTCCCATTCTCGATGATTTTCTGGCAACAAACGGAGGGCGGAAATATATTTTTGCTTGCCCAAATCAAGATCGCCTGCCTCCACTAAAGCATCGCCTTGTTTACATAGAGTGGTAATTTCGGAGTAAGTGGAATCTGAAAGTTGCAACGCGATCGCTCCTGTTCTATTCGATGGGATTAAGAATTTTAGCCAATTATCGTTTTTTGGTTTTCATCGAAAATGATTGCGTCTGGTATTGCCGACAAGTCGTCTATCGCCCAAATGATATGATTCGTAAATGCTCTCCCATCATCAGGCGAGAATACGAAGCGAATGCGCTCGCATGCTCAGATCATTCTTGTTTCAAAATCAAAATAGGCGCTTAACTCAGAGGCAAGACACTCATGGAGTAAGGACTTGGCGACTTCGTAAGGCAGGCATGTATGACAGACATGATGATCCGATTCTCCTATTAAAATTAATGACCTCATAGCCTTAGTTTATTCTGTCCCAGATTGCGGTTTAATGGAATCCTGCGAATTTACCAATTCTCACATGATGACCCTATAAGATCAACTCCGCAAGACGATGAACCCCCTGCTCAATCGATGCTTCATCTACTTTTGCAAACCCCAAAACCCATCCTTTTCGTTTGCTTTCCAAACAATAAGGTCGAAGAGGGTATACACGTATTCCCTTTTGAAGAGCTAACTTTGTTACGGTGTCTTCGTCGTATGACTTTTCAGCTTCAAGGAGCATATGCAATCCCGTTTCTACCCCACTTAGTGTGAAACGCTCTCCCAAACCGCTTGCCACTATAGCTTTTGTCATGGCTTCATGTCTTCGTCGGTACACATTTCTGACTCTTCTCATATGGCGCATAAAATGCCCATTCTGGATGAAGTGGGTTAGAGTCAACTGGTCCATAATCGGAAGATGGCGGTAAATCAGCTCCTGTACCCTGGCTAGTTGAGCAATGGCCTCCACAGAGCCAACGATAGCCGAAATACGAATGCCTGGAGCAATCATTTTAGAAAAACTCATGAGGTACAAGGTATTATTAGGTGCCTGGCTAAACAGCGTTGGAAGTGGTTCCCCGCGATATCGAAATTCACTATCATAATCGTCCTCAATAATCCAGAATTGTTCTTGAGCAGTCTTATGTAATAATTGTTGCCTACGCGGCTCCGACATAACGACCCCGACCGCGCACTGGTGTGAAGGGGTTGTAAAGATCAGTTTGGATTGCGGGTGAATATGCTCAACCACTAGACCATACTTATCCACGGGAACGGGCACCACATTCATACGCCGATATTTCATCGCCATCCAGGCAGCTGGAAAACCGGGGTCTTCTACAGAGACAGTGTCTCCGTCAGTTAAAAGCGATTGTGCGATTAAGTCAATACTATGCTGAGCTCCTGAGGTCAACAGAATCTGATTGGTTTGGATATGGATGCCTCTTTCAAGTGATAAATAACGCTGAATCTGCTCACGTAATGGTGTGAAACCACAAGGATTACCGTAAGCCCAGTTGGATAAATCCATTGCAGCGGATGCGTGCAGAAGCGATTGTCGCCAGTTCTTTTGAAATTGTCCGTCTACATAGGGTTCATGGGGACTAAAATCAATATCCACGTCAGGATGTTCTTGGCCTTCGAACCAGTCGTGTAATTGATCGACAGTCGAGTTCAACAAAGGAAGTGAGGGGGGAATGGGGCCATCTGCTATTATTTCCTTCGTTGATTCAGTGACTTGTTGCCATTTACTAACCCGCGTCCCTCCTCGGCGAGATGTAACCGTATAGCCTCGACTTAGCAATTCCTCATAGACGATCTGTATCGTTGAGCGAGAGACACCTACCATATGAGCAAGTTCGCGGGAAGGAATCAGCAATTCCCCTGGCGCCCAGATCCCGCTAATAATATTATGAATCGCTTGATCAAGCAATTGCTGCCAGATTGGTCTCTTGTCATTACGATTTACTTTCATCATCGTACACACCTCCAGATAGAAGTTCCATAAATGCTCATTATGGATTGCTCATAACCTATATGTTTGGATGTTTTAACGCAATCCATTCACTGATATACTACCGTAATAACTCTGATATTTGCAATCTGGTCGTAGCTGCACTCTAGAAGAGTATCGGGGTTTAGAGTGGGATGAATGTGTTATGAGTGAAAGGAGAGGTTTAGAAATGAATTCGGTTCGTTACAAGATCAGGGAATGCCGGGATCAAGAGAAAATTGAACGTTTCCTTCATCAGGCGAGAATTGGGTATCTTGGGTTGGTTGATGGGGACCTGCCCTATGTTGTACCGCTTAATTATGTGTGGGCTGAGGAGAAGCTCTATTTTCACGGGGCTGGAGATGGAAGGCGTAATCATGTCATGAGTGAAAATCCAGAGGTATGTTTTACGGTATGTGAGGAATATGGGACCATCACTGACCCGGTACCTGCCAAAACGGATACGGCTTATATGAGCGTAATGGTATTTGGGCAAGCAGAGCCAATCACTGATTTGGATGAAGCCACCCATGTACTTCAGGAAATGATCATTAAATACGTACCGGGCTATTATAACCGCCCCTTGTCGAAGCAGCATGTGGACAAGTATAGGTCGGCCGTGTTCGGCGGACCGGTTCAAGTGTACCGTGTTATTCCGCACCATATGACGGCAAAAGAAAGCCCAATTGAAGCAGAAAAAATGTATAGAACGGTCATGAATGGCCGACGAGAGATTTGACGACAAGATACCGTTACGACTTGCGTTAAGCTAACGTGTGCGGTAGTTCAATGAAAAGTGAACACGTAAGAGGTCACCTGGGCATAGCGTTCTGCTATGGAAATATGGGGTAAAGAACAAAGTGCGGCCTCAAATGATAGGTGAGGATTACCATGAGCTTCGATTATTGGAAAATTGGAAAAGACGATAGCTGTGAGCTGTCGCCTTTAACCCACTTTCATTTCTTTTTCTCCAACTCCGCCTTTAATCGTGCATTCTCTTCCAACAGCTTTTGAACGTCCAGGACATCCTTGCCGGAAACCCAGCCATACAAATCGTCTCTTGCCGCATACTTCGGCAATTGATCACGAAGTACCATTTTAATGTGCCGTACATCTTCAACATAATAGATCGGGATTTGTTCCATGACGGATTGCTTAAACTCTTGAAACTTCTGATAGTATTCTATTGCTGCGAAGTCATATGGCTTTTGTCTTAACGCTTCATCTGTGACAACAAAAGCAAATCTAGGTTTGCCCGCTTCTCCGGCATACTCATACTCCCAATGGATATAGCTCTTGGGTTCATCAGGAAGTGTTAAACCATAGAATCCTCCGAGAATCAGGACATATACATCGGACTCGTCGATCCCTCTCTTTCTAATTTTCATTGCACTTTCCTTGAAAAATTGCTCGATTCCAGCAGGAAACCAGAGCATCTCTTAATTGACGTGCTCCTGGTTTTTGAAGCAGTAATTTGTTGTTTTGGAATCTCCTCCAGACCGTCTGCCGATATTTCCTGCAACCCTGTGTTGATTTCGCGTAAATCACGAACTTAACGGAGGCTGGCAAGGAAGAAAGTGACGGGAACAGAACGATACCGGTTATGATCATCACGCGAACGGACCCGGCATACTTAATGAGCCAATTGATCGGGACAGCCACGTATTCAATTTTTTACACCTCTTCTTGTTAAGTGATGAATCTATCAGCTTCCTTGGATAAACAAAAAAAAAGAGCCGCACATCATGCGGCTCTCCATTTGATTTTAGCGCCCGCCCGTATTTGAAGCCCAGACAGGAATCCAACTATTAGGATAATTGCTATTGGTAAGGGTTGTGTTATAGAGAACTAAATTCCCATCACTTTGCATGACCAGTGTGTCACCCGTTGTGTTAGCCGGCAAGCTGCTTCCGTGATGGCCTGGAATCCATGAGGCGGTATTGGCAGACCAAACGCCTTGCAGTATAGAAGTATCAATCACCCAAACCTTATCATACCCCCAACCCGTGTAATATTCGAATTTACCTGAGACAGGGTTGAATCCATAGCGATAACCATATTGGTATACATCTTTATATGATCCGCCATAGGAATAAATTACGGGCTTACCCACTGATTCAAACTTGAACGCAACAGCCCCACTGTTACTAGTACCGCTACTCCAAAGAGAAGAACCATTCTGATAGATAACGAAATTCCCGTCATTTTGCCAAATGGCTGAAAACCTGCCATCTTGGGAAGTGAGATAGTCACCCTTCGCCATGCTGCTGCCTACAGTGAGCTTATCTCCAAGATAGCCCGCGGAAGCCGTCGCTGGTACGGCAAATGCCAAAATCAATAAGCAGGCCATAAAAACTCGAAAAGATCTGGGGAAAAGTGGTTTGTTCATTGGGCACACTCCTAAGTTATTTATAATGGTTAAAGCTAAATGCGTAGAAAATAAACCCTTACAGTGCATTGCAGGTTGCTGCGCAGCATTCGGTTAGGAGCGATGAAGGAGAAACCAATACACATCCCCAAAAGGTGCTGAACGGGGATCAGATCTAAAATACGCTCAGGTTCACCTCCATTAATAGAATTGATTCTGGTACATATTATGTAGTTTGAATTATGTATTTAGGAGATGGAGATTCGAATAGGTTCTCATTGTCAGCAATGAGTCCATATCATCAAATAACCGAACATACTTTATTTCCCAGTATAGCAACCAAGAAATATAAAAGCCATAATTTTCTATTTAAAATCACTAAATTTAACATGATAGAGGTATATGTAAATTTTTTTGCAGTCCGTTAGGTTTCTTCTCTACCAATCTTTCGATTTTTACATCCATTTTATATATTTTACGATATTTATGAATTGAACTATGGTAAAATATTTCAGGATCTAAAATTGGAGAGGGGTTTTGTTAATTCATGTATTGGAAAAAAGTTCTGGGCCAAAGCACAATTCGTGTGGCAACTGCTGCACTACTACTCACCCAACTATTGGGCGCAGCAGGTTCGGTCTCTGCCGCAGGAAAAGATGTAGAAGTACACTTGATTGGTATCAATGACTTCCACGGTCAATTAGATACCACATCGATCGTTAGTGATAAAAAGGCAGGAACGGCTCCAATTCTAGCAACCTACTTAAAAGAAGCTCAAGCCAAATATGAACATTCCCTACTCTTCCATAATGGAGATTCTGTTGGTGCATCTGCTCCAGTCTCATCTATGGATCGTGACGAGCCTACCATGGAATGGATGAATATGATGGGCTTTGATGTAGCTTCTCTAGGCAATCATGAATTCGACCAAGGGATCGCTGCTTTGAAGGCCCAAATCTTTGGTGGCCTTGATCCAAAAGAAGGCAAGGTAACGCATGATGGTGCAAAGTTTGATTATGTCAATGCAAATGTCATTGAAACTGCCACTGGAAAAACATTGATTAAGCCCTATGTGATCAAAGAAGTGGGCGGAGTCAAAATCGGATTCATCGGATTAGTGACTAAATCCACACCTGCCAAAGTATCCCCATCTGGGACAGCAGGCGTGCGTTTCTTAAGCGCAGAAGAAGAAGTTGAAGCCGTTAATAAATATGCAAAAGAATTGCAAGATCAAGGTGTAGAAACGATCATCGTCTTGGCGCATGATCCAGCATCAACCAAAGAAGGCGTAACTACTGGAGAAGCGGCTGATTTAGCAAAAGCTTTGCCAGCAGATTCCCCTGTTGACGTTATCGTTGCAGGTGACAATCATGCTTTAGCTAACGGTGAAGTGAATGGAAAATTGATCGTTCAAGCCTATTCATATGGTACGGCATTTGAAGATATCAAGCTGATGATTGATCCTGCTACCGGGGATGTAACCGAAAAATCAGCTATCGTTACAACGACTTTCCAAGAGGGCGTAAAAGAAGACTCTGAATCTTTAGCTATTATTAAAAAATCATTAGACAAGCATCCTGAGCTGACGAAGCCAGTAGGTACAACGGATGGTTCTGTTACTCGTACAGATGCTTATAATAACGAAGCCGCTCTTGGCAACCTCATTGCAGATGCAATGCGTGAAGCAGACTTTGGGGATAAAGCAAGCGCTGCGGACTTTGCATTTATGAATCCAGGTGGTATTCGTGCGGATCTGCCAAAAGGCGATGTGACCTTTGCTGATCTTGCTAAAATCCAACCGTTTGGCAATACTTTAGTGAAACTGGAGTTGACTGGCGAACAAATTAAAACTTTGTTGCAGCAGCAATGGGGTACCAATGCTGACGGTACACCAAACACAAAAACTCTACAGATCTCAGGTTTGAAATATACTGCCGATTTCAACAAGCCAGTTGCAGAACGTGTTACTAGTCTTAGTCTGGAAGATGGCACACCAATTGATCCTGCAAAAACATATACGGCTGTTGTAAACAACTTTATGGCCGCAGGTGGAGACAACTATAAAGTGCTGGTGGATGCTAAATCATCTTTGGCTGGTCCTATCGATCTGGATGTATTCTACCAGTACATTGTAGATACGTATAAAGGCGGCGCTATTCAAGCTAAAACAGAAGGACGCATTACGAATCTAGCCGCATCTACAGAGCAAACAGAAACACCTGTAACCACAGAAGTCATTTCTCGTGCTGAATTTGTAAGTGCTCTGGTTGACCTGTTGAAACTAAACGAAGTAGCTGCAGCACCTGCATTCAAGGATGTTGCTGCTAACGCTGCATATGCAGATGCGATCGCTGAAGCTACTCATGCCGGATTCATTCAAGGCTATGGTGGTAACTTCTATCCGGATCGTGATATCACTCGTGAAGAAGCAGCTACTATTCTTGCTAAATTGCTGAAAGATCAAGCTTCTGATAAAAATGCAGCTACGATCATTGCAGGTTTTGAAGATGGCAAAACCGTTTCTACCTATGCAGTGAAATCTATGGCAAAACTGATTGACAAAGGTATTCTTAGTGCAGCAGAGAAAAACTTGCTTCAACCTAAACAAGGGCTTTCTACTAACGACGCCAAAGCTTTAATTGAAAAAGCTGTTGCAGCAAAAGCTTCATAATGTAGAACTGATACAAATCATATATTAAAACAGAAAAACACATCCTATTGGGTAAATAAGCTTTCCAGGAGAATGCTATTCCCCAATTTAGGATGTGTTTTTCATGCATCTCGCCAGCAGTTTATGGACGTGCTTGTCGGGGATTTTTTTGACATTCGCCCAGTCGCCCTTTCCGCGAATGCATATGATGATTATGCCTACTCATCGAAAGGAGCGATCACATATGGGATTTTTTCCAATGCCGGGACCTGGCGGAGGGTTTCCAGGCGGACCAGGTGGACCGGGAGGTCCGGGGGGTCCGGGCTTTCCAGGGGGTGCACCCGGAGGCGTTCAACCGCCGACGGCTCCTCCACCGCAGTTCGTACCGCAAATGCAGACCGCCACATATGCTATCGACCCCGGCGGGATCAGACGCTGCATGTTCCGCAACACATACATTTGGCTGAACAACGGCGAGCAATTCTGGTTCTTCCCGGTATTCGTCGGGCGTAATTCTGTTGCAGGGTTCAGATGGTTCGGTTTCTTCTGGGGATACTTCGGTATTGATTTGAATCGGATTAGCTCGTTCACATGTTTTTAAGACAGACAGCGCAAAGAGAACAGCCTGGGGGCTGTTCTCTTTGTTGTGTACCGCATCATCAATAAAGGAAGGAAGCCGCAGCCATACGATCGAAGTCAGCTTGGTTCTATGGAATAAAGAAACAACACGTTGTGCGCTATGCACTCGTGTTGTTTCGTTGTTAGATGGAGTTCATGTTTAGCAAAATTCTCCCCCGTCCATGTCTTGCTTCGCTTTTCTTCAGCGCTTTATCCGCTTGACTTAACGGGAATATGGAGTCAATCTCTGCTTTAATCGTACCTTCGGCTATTAATTCCGTTAAGCTATACAAGTCCTCGCGGGTAGGGAATTTGGTATTAAATTTAGCTGTAACGCCATGCTTCTGAGCGTTTTCTTGGGATGGATCCTGAGTCAAAGAGACGAGGATTCCGCCTTTCTTTAGAACGGACCAGGACCGGGTCTCTGTCTCGCCTCCAACAGAATCGACGACCAGATCTACTTCTTTGGCAGTGTCTTCGAAATTTGTCGTAGTATAATCGATGACTTGATCCGCACCCAAAGACTTAACGAAGTCCAGGTTAGGGGTTGAAGCCGTGGCGATCACAGTTGCTCCCTTCCACTTGGCTAACTGAACAGCGAACTGTCCAACTCCGCCTGCTGCGGCATGAACGAGAACCGTCTGTCCAGATAGGAGCTCGCCTTCGGTGAACAGCGCTTTCCAGGCTGCCTCAGCTCCAGCTTTAATAGCGGCCGCATCTTCAAACGGTAGATTGTCGGGCATTTTAACCAATTCCTGAATGGTTGCAATGCCATATTCTGCGTAAGCTCCTCTAATCATGCCGAAGATACGATCACCGGGCTTGAATTCCGTTACACTTTGCCCAATCTCTTCGACAACTCCCGAAGCGTAAAAACCGGGGATGTAGGGCAACGTTATAGGAAAAACATTTTGAAGCCAACCGTTACGAATTTTATAGTCAAGCGGAATGACTGCAGCATACACGATGCGAACGAGCACTTCGTCCGCTTGCGGTTGAGGGCGTTCAACGATGGCTCCCTTCAAAACGTTTGGGCCACCATATTCGTTGACCAGAATAGCTTGCATCGATTTTTTCGACATACATATCTCTCCTCCAATATCACTCATTGTTTGTCGGTATACTTCCATTTAATTTTCTAGTGTAACGGCTATTTTTTTGGCTAAAGCTACAAACTGTACTTTTTCTTCATCATTAAGATGTTCCGTTGTAATCTCTTCCAGCTTGCTCCAGGCCTGATTGACTCTGGATTCAATTTCACGCCCTGTTTGGGTGAGTGATACGAGGGTTACTCGTTTATCTTCCTCAGAGCGGCTGCAGGTAACAAGCCCCGCATCATCCAAACGACGAACGGATTTCGCTATGGTCGAGTGATCCAGGCGCAGTGATTTTGAGAGACTATTCTGAGATTGGCTGTCCCGGTGCCATAGCTGCATTAATACGAGTTCCTGCCCGGGGTATAAGCCTGCTTCCCGAAGCAGTTGTCCCGCAATTCGATGATGAGAACGGGCAAGACTGAAGATCGAGAAGCTAAGGGGAAACTGGTTGACCGCACTGATCTCATTTTCAATGGCTTCGTTGTTGTCACTGTTCTTCAATGATATCATCCTATCTTTATTTATGTGGTCGTCAACATATTTCATGAACTTAAGATAACACTTAAATATGTTGCCGTCAACATAAATTAAAAATCTCGGTAGAAGTTCAATACTAAACGGCATTTCTCTATGTACTTTCTCGGCTTAGAACCCCAAATACTCGTACCATGGATCTCACCAATCATGTTATTTACATATCAGAATGGATTAGCTGGATTCACGCATCGCCCAAGAGGTGAATTCACGTCAGAAAGCAGCGATTATGGTTACTCATGATGAACGTATGCTTGAATATTGCGACAAGGTATACCGGATGGAAGATGGAAAATTGTCTTTTCAGCTGGGAATAGGGCAGCGTATTCGGATCCAGCAGGAGACGAGCTCGATCTGAAGAGATCTTACGCGTTCGTCAGCTGGACGATGTGATGCAATGGACACTGGGCTGGGAAGGGAATGTAAAGGTAGAGGGGCCTGAGTCATTCCGACATCAGATTTACGAATAAACTAAAAAATGCTGGAACGCAAAAACGCTACTGACATTACGTTGTCAGTAGCGTTTTTATATATTAACGGTATGCGAATAACGCAGCGTTTTGGAGATAGGGTGACCTTTCTCATAATATGATTATCGAAGGTGGGAATTGGTGATGAGCAGTATCAAATGGGAAGTGGATCCGGACCACAGCTCTGTTGAGTTTTCAGTGGCGCATTTAATGATCAATAAAATCAAAGGAGCATTCGAGCATTTCGAAGCGATCCTAAGTTTTGACCCCAACGATGTAACAACCATGGGCATCCAGGCTTCCATAGAAGCAAATAGTATTACAACTCGCCAGCGGCAACGAGATGAACACCTGAGAAGTGAAGACTTCTTTCATGCTGCCAAATATCCAGTCATCACGTTTCAAAGCACCAGCTGCGTCCTTGCTGGCGAACGGCAATATGAACTTGCAGGTAATCTGACGCTCCATGGAGTAACAAAACCTGTTACTTTTCATACTGTTTTTGAAGGGTTTAATCAAGACCCTCGTGGCCGGGAACGTGTAGGATTTCATTCAACAGCCCGTATTGAACGCAATGAATTTGGTTTGACCTTCAACTCACCTTTGGAAACGGGTGGAATTGTCGTCGGAAATGAAGTGAGCATCGAGCTTTATATCGAAGCAATCAAAGTAATTTAGTGGTCCTAAAGACCACCCCTTATGCGGGGGGGCTTTATTCAAAATTTTGTCGTTACATAACTCGCGATGAATTGGCCAATAGCACTAGTAAAGCAGCGAGCTTCTAGAATTAAACAATGGTAACCGTCACCGCTGCATCATACATCCTTATCATCTACTACCTGCTGACAACCTTCTCCGTCGTTTCCGCAGCGACAACAGGGATACTCACCGTCACTTTCGCTCCGCCGGAGGGAGATACATTGTCTAGGCTTAAACTTCCCTTATGCTCCTGGGCTGCGGATTGGGCAATATACAGCCCCATCCCGTGATGATGATTGCTGGACTTTCGGCTCTGATCTCCTCTGTAGAACTGTTTAGCTGCATCTTTCAGATCGGCTGGGGAGAAGCCATTTCCTGTATCTGTGACTGTAAAATGGACGGCTGAGTCGTCGCCCCGAACCAGCAAGGCAATACTCCCTTGTGGAGGTGTATACTCGACTGCATTCGCGATGATGTTGATGATTCCCCGCTGAAGCAGCTCCTGATCTATGAAGAGGAATGGCGGTAGACTCTCCTTCTGGACAGACGTATACAGATTTTTGCTGGCGGAGAGAGCCTTTAACTGTAACTCTAATTCTTCAATAATCGCTGCTACAGGGACAGGTGCTTTCTGGCGAGATAATCTGGATTGCATGCTGGATAAATCAATGACCTCCTGCACGAAGGACTCTATGTCCTCGGCACTGCGGAGGATATATCCGTTGTACTCTCGCTGGAACTCGTTCTGAGCCGTCTCCTGCAAGAGCTCGGCATTTCCGCGGACAACGGTAAGTGGTGTCTTGATATCATGGGCCAGAGCGGAAATTTGTTCTCTGCGGGAACGCTCCATCTCCCACTGTTGGTTGAGCGAAGCATGCAGAGCTTTCTTCATCCGATCCAGTGAGGCCAATACATCGTCGATTTCGGTGATCCCACTGGGCTTGACTGTGAACTCAAGATTCTCTCGTTGGATGTTCTCTGTCGCTTCTACCAATCCAGCCATTTTCTGCGAGAGCCTTTTGCCGAACAGGGCAGCGAGTAATGCGGCCTGGAGCAGAATACCGAAGATAAAGAACAGGACTCCCAATAGCTGAGGATTCGGCAGATAGTTGCGCAGCAAGGATGATGCATATTGCGGCGTTAGGCTATAACGAAATATCCAGACCTCTTGACCACGTTGGGCCGTTTTATAGAAATTATAACCCTGATTATCGCTTTGCTGCGTCATTTCCCAGAGATGTAATGCCTTGTCATGACTCATATTGCCGTTGAGGAGCTCTCCTTTACTGGTGAAGACTGCATAATCGAGCAATTCCGGAACCATATCAGGTGTTACAGCAGGGCTTGAGAGAAGACGATCCGTGAACGCAGCAATTTCCTTCTCAACATAATTGGCAGGCAGCACGGCGTTTGAAGCAAGGGACAGTGCAAACAACCCAAGCAATACCCCCAGCAGCAGGATCGTCCCCAAACTTAGGAACAGAAGATATTGCAGGAAAAAGGTGCGAAGGCGCACGGTTTTGATTCGTTTTACAGTTTCCACTTATATCCGATCCCCCAGATGGTCTCAATGGCGTCGATTCCGCATTTGCTTAGCTTGGCACGGATGTTTTTGACATGTTCCGTAATAGCACTGCTGTCGCTTGCTCCATCATATCCAAAGACTCCTTCATAAATATGTTCTTTGGAGAATACCTGTCCGCGACTACGGGCCAGAAACTCGCAAATTTCGTATTCGCTTTTGGTTAGAGGTACCTTGTCTTCTAGGACAAACAGCTCTTTACCGGAGAGGTTGAAGCGTACATTGTCCAGGTACAGAACATTCCGCCGCTCCCTGATTTCCCGCCTAAGGTGTGCGTTAATCCGTGCTCTCAGCGCACCTATCCCGAAGGGTTTCATAATATAATCATCTGCTCCCAGCCCTAATCCGTACATCAGATCCGCTTCCTGCGTTTTGGCCGTTAAAAAAAGGATTGGACAATCCACAGCGGCACGGATCTCCCGGCAAAGGGTAAAGCCGTCCACCCCCGGCATCATCACATCCAGCAAAATAAGATCATACACCCCAAGGTCAGTCTGACGTACCTGTTTGGGATCGGAGACTAATGTTACCAGATGCTGATCTGCAATAAGCGCGTTACGGATCAACGACAGAATGGCGGGTTCGTCATCGACCACCAGTATTTTTGCCATATTCGTTCCCTCAATTTATAAGTAGTATCTAAATATCGGTTGATCGTCCTTCCCAGCGCTGGAACCAAGTAGTGCAAAGGAACAAAAGGATTATGGTTCCCGGAATACACACCCTGATTCCAGCATTCAGTCCCGATACAGCATCGGATAACGAGATATCTGAAGCATGGATTGTCCACAGCGAGATGAAGCGGACGCCCCATGCGAAGGGAATGTAGGGCCAGATGGCATCACCCAGCCCGGTGAGCATTAAAGCTGCCACCAGACTCCCCGCTATTCCTACCCCGATAGAGGCGCCTCTTCCAAAGCGCAGGCTGATCGCCAGGTGAAGAAGATAGAGAAATATATTGCTACCGAACAGAATAACTGCCCCGGCAAGGTAAAAGGCCATTCCCATTCTGTCCTGATGCAAAATCCGGCCAAATCCAAGTCCAAACAGACTGTAGGCAAGCATGACAGCCGCAAACCCAAACATCAACAGGAGCAGCAGCTTGCTTGTAAAGGCTGCAATCTTACTCGCTGGTAGTGCCAGCATACCTTGAAAATGTCCCGCATTAGCCTCCTGTTCAACCGCCATGGAACAAACCAGCCCGATTAGGATAGGAAATGCGCATCCCAGGGACTGCATAAACGCCAGCACCTTATCATTTACACTCCATGGGGAGTACGAATAATAAGCTAAGAATACGCTAACCCCGACCAGCGGAGCAAGTAGATGAATGAGGAGAAACGGTGTGTGCCGACTTTTGAGGAGATCCGCTCTTAACAATCCTGGTATGAAATTCATGCTACTTCGCCTCCTGTTTGTGAAACCATCGTGCTGTAAGGAGGGAGAGCAATATGAACCAGGCCACGGAGATCAGGACATCTGGAAGCATCATGCTGGTGCTTCTCAGCGGGCTGTCCGCGGGTACAGGAAGTCCATTCGGCAGGATGGACAGAACCGGGCACATGAGCCTGAAAGTAATCGAATAAGGAACATAATCCCATATTCCTCCACTATTGAATGCAACGATACCAAGGATATTGCCGCACATATTAAGCAGAACAGCGGCGAATAATCCCAGACGCGTAGCCAGGAACAGACACAGTGGAATCTGCCACAGTATAGTAAGGAAGATCAGGAAGCTGCCCGCTGCGCTGTTCAGCAGGGGTATGGTTTGGCCAAACAACATTCCTCCTAACGTAATGCCGATCAGGAACAGGAAAAGTGTCGCCAAGAGCCACTGCATAATTGCGATGATTTTCCCAGCCCAAAGTTTCCTTGGGTCAATGGGCAGAGCCAACAGTCCACGGTATTTCATCTTGGCATCCTTTTGTAGAGCAAGTGAACAGGCAAGGGAAAGTGACCCAGGCAAAAGCATCGTGTACCACCAGTTGTAAGCGCCCGTTTGGAAGAGACGTCCGCCCATTAGAACAGCGCAAAGGAGTAAAGTGAATACAGGGGCAAGCCAGACAAGCTTGGGGATGAAGGTGCGCCGCCATTTCAGACGTTCAGCTTTAATATGACTAAGCATGTGAACCCCCTTCCTTCCGGTTGGCTGCTGCCACCTGCATGAACAAGGTCTCCAGTTCTGGGCCACGAGGGACGCTTCCCTGATAGCCCAGAACTCCGCCAGCAATAATGCCGATCTGATCCGCTACCAATTCAACTTCGGAGAGGATATGACTCGATAAAATAACGGTGATCCCTTGCTTGGGAAAAGAACGGATTAGCTCTCGCAGCTCCTGAATCCCAATCGGGTCCAGCCCGTTCGTCGGTTCGTCCAGAATCAGCAGCTTGGGCTGGTTCAAGAGGGCAATTGCAATTCCCAACCGTTGCTTCATGCCCATGGAAAATTGTCCGGCACGTTTCTTCCCGGTATGAGCCAAATCCACAATGGCGAGCACCTCCTCGATCCGGGACTGCGGCAGCCCGAGGATGAGTGTACGCACTTTGAGATTCTCTCTGGCTGTCAGATTCTCGTACAGCGGCGGCGCCTCAATCAGTGCGCCTATTCCGTTCAAGTCCTTACGAGTCCATTCATGGCCATGAATGCGAATGCTTCCGGAGTCGGGGCGTAGCATGCCTGTGATCATTTTGAGCGTAGTCGATTTGCCTGCGCCATTTGGACCCAAGAGCCCGTAGATCGAGTTATAAGGTACTTCCAACGATACGTTGTTAACGGCTGGTTGGCGCTTAAAGCTTTTGCATAGATCATGAGTTTCTAAAATAATGTCCGACATAGTTTTATATCATCCTTTCTAGTTCCACAGTCTAAAGGGAAATTCTAAGGATTCTGTAAGGGGTGTTAATACGGGCTGGAGGAGGGGACAAGTGAGGTCATTCTCATGATTGAGATGAATGAGCCTTTAACACTTGCCAGCGGCCAATACCGAAGGTAAAAAAGCTTCTGTCCAGTCGTACGCAGCTAATGAAGTGGCGAGAGAGTGTGTGATATATTGGGATTAATTATTGCAACCATCGGTCATAAGTGTGTGTATACGATAGCTTTATGATAAGGATCATTCTCCTGGGAGGGATTGAGTTGCAACAGCGATTTAAGTATAGGGCCATCTTCCATGCAGTCGGAGTGGAGTTTGATGCTCTATAGCTGGAGGAGTTGTGATTACCTGTTAAGACTTTGTTTCGCATAAGGGGAGGATTAGCATGAAGTGGGGAGAAGTTCTTACGGTGCATGTGGTGATAGGGGAAACTGTCAATTTGCAGAACGACAGCGGTGACTCGGTCGTCATGATTTCTTTTACAGGTCATGCGACAGGGAGGTACTTTCAGGGAATCATACTTGGTGGAGCAACGGATACCCAAATCATTGGACAACATGGGGACAAGCACAGCTTGTCAGCAAGGTACATGCTTCGGGGAACGGATTATACAGGTCAGGACTGTGAACTATACATTGAGAATAATGGGGAGATCCACGAACAGCTGGAAGGTGTGTTGTTCCGTACATCTCCCAGAATCATTACAAACAGCAAAGCCTTGTCTTTTTTAAATAGTGACATACTGGTTGGGGAAGGGCTGCAAGCCGAGGCTGGAGTAGATATCAAAATTTACAGTGCGGTATGAGCCAACAGTAAAACACACATCGACGGCCTTCAAAGGCTACCCGTAATACCCCTCTATTCATTACCAAATGTATAGCTTTTAAGTATTCATATGTTAGTTCTATATTTTACATGAATAGCTACTGGTTTGTCGTTTACGCCCCTTACTTTCGATGTTATACTCACAATATTCCAAAAGAAATTGTGAAAACATGTCGAATTGAGGCTAAATAGGATGATTACATATAAAATTGAAGACGGTAAAACGATCATCCTTATTCCATCTCTTGAGCCAGATGAGAGACTTCTGGCCTATGTAGGGCAATTGCGAGAATATGACTTGACCGATATTGTGATTGTGGACGATGGGTCTGGTGAAGCGTACCAGCCGATTTTCGAGGAACTTAGGGAGAACGGGTGTGTCCTGCTGCGGCATACGGAAAATCTGGGGAAGGGTGCTGCACTCAAGACCGGATTCCAGTATATTGGGCAGCAGTTCGATGCGTCTTCCTTTGTCGTCACTGCAGATTCAGACGGACAGCATGCACCAGAGGATGTATACCGACTTGCCAAAGAAACCAGGCGTCATCCTGATGCGTTGGTTCTCGGGGTAAGGGACTTCAGCGAGGGAGGCATACCGCCGAAGTCCTTGCTGGGCAATCGGATGACATCCTCTATTTTTGCTATGCTTTACGGCAAAAAGCTGTCAGATACCCAGACCGGGCTTCGTGCTTTTGGCCCCGGTTTGCTTGCATTCATGCAAGATGTCCGCGGCACCCGGTTCGAATACGAGCTGCAAATGCTCATCTCATGCATTCAGTCCGGCATACCGATTCATACCATGCCGATTCAAGTCATCTATGAGAATGGAAATGCAGGAACACACTTTAAAGCGATCCAGGACAGTGCTCGGGTGATGGGTGTGCTGTTTTCCAATTTCCTGCGATTTATTTCCTCTTCGGTTGCGAGTTCTGTAGTTGATTTGGGGATTGCATGGTTTTTAATCGACTTTTTGCGGCCCATATTGGGTCAGCAGGATTATCTAAGAATTCTGCTCGCAACCGTGATCGCGAGAATTCTTTCCATTGTGGTCAACTATGTACTGAACAGGCACTTTGTATTCCGCAAAGAGGATAGTCAGGGCAGTCTATGGCGTTATTTGTCGTTGTGCGGATTAATCATCCTGCTGTCCAGTACCGGTGTATATTTGTTCCATACGATTTTCTTCGTGGACGAGAAAATAGCGAAATTCGTCTGTGATGCCTTGCTGTTCCTGCTCAGTTTTCAATTGCAGCGAAGATGGGTATTTGCAGCAAGGAGGAAGCAGCTGTAGTGCAAAACGAAAAAAGGCAACATATTTTCTTTATTATCACCATGATCCTGATGTCGATTTATTTGTTATGGCGGATGTTCTTTACACTGCCATGGGGAGAAGGCGTACTGAATGTCATCTTCGGCATTCTGCTCATTGTGGCTGAGACGGTTACCGTACTGACCACCTTTGAATTGTTCTTTCAAAAGATGCAAAAGGCACGTACACAACTCGACTTTCCCATCGTTCCTCCAGAATATTATCCGGATGTGGATGTTTTCATTGCCACCCACAACGAGCCGGTTGATCTGTTGTATAAAACCGTAAACGCCTGTACGTTCATGGACTATCCGGACAAGCAAAAGGTCCATATTTATATATGTGACGATGGCGGAAGACCTGAGGTAGAGGAGCTTGCGAAGCAGTTCGGTGTAGGTTATATGGGCTTCCCCGGCAACAAGCATGCCAAATCAGGTAACCTGAATAATGCCCTGAGCAAAACCTCTTCCCCACTCATTGCAACCTTTGATGCAGATATGATTCCGCAACACACCTTTTTGATGAAAACCGTCCCGTATTTCCTGCTCTCCACTTTTATAGAAGAGAACGGGCAATGGCGGCTTCGCCGTGAGGATGAAAAGGATAAGAAATTCAAGCTGGGGCTGGTACAGACCCCTCAGAGCTTCTACAATCCGGATCTATTCCAGTTTAACCTTTATGCAGAACAAGGAATCCCGAATGAACAAGATTTCTTCTCCAGAGAAGTGAATATCCTGCGTAATGCCTCCAATGCGGTAGCCTATACAGGAAGCAATACGATCATTTCGCGCCAAGGCATGGAAGATATTGGAGGTTTTCCGCTGAATACGATCACCGAGGACTTTGAGACAAGCATCCGCTTACAGCAGGAAGGCTATATTACCTACGCAACTCAAGAGGTTCAAGCTGCGGGACAGACCACGACAACCGTTCCGAGCATGATTAAACAGCGGATTCGCTGGGCAAGGGGGATTATTCAGAGCCTGCAGAATACGCGTGCTCCCTTATCCGAGAAGCTTCCTTTCTGGACGAGAGTGACCTATTTGAGCAGTTTCTTATACTGGTGGTCCTTCTTTAACCGATTGATTTTCATTTTGGCGCCCATTTTATTTGCGCTATTTGACTTCAAGATTGTAAACACAACCTTCTGGCAAATCTTAATATTCTGGCTTCCATCCTATTTCTTCTACAGCGTATCGATGCGTTATTTGTCCAGCAATATTCGGAATCAGCGCTGGAGTCAGGTGATTGATACCATATTTATGCCTTACCTGATCTGGCCGGTTCTCCTTGAAACGCTGGGCATTCGTGAGAAAAAATTCAAGGTGACGAACAAAAGCAGAGCCAAAGGTCGAAAATGGATGTCTGCCCTGTTATATGCACTTCCGCATATCTTCCTGCTCCTGCTTTCGATTGCGGCGGTGATTCGGTATGTTAACGGCAAGTATGGTATTGCACTGTTCTTCAGCAGTATCATTATTTTCTGGCTCATTCACAACATGATTGCGCTGTGTTATGCCCTGTTCTTCATGATTGGCCGCCGTGCGTATCGGGAGACGGAGCGGATTCGGGCACAAGAGGATGTAATGATCCACGACCAGGATACGAATCTTCGTTATCAGGCCAAGACCGTAGATGTATCTGAGAATGGGATTGCCTTTTATGTCCCATATCCCATCTATTTGCCGGAACAGAAGACAATCTCTCTTACTGTAAAATCGGAGCGGTATGAGGCCAATCTTAATGCGGTCATCGTTTATGTGAAACAGGATGGAGAGGGCTGGCGCTATTCTGCAACGGTTCAGCCCATGGACGAGACGGATAACCGCCAATATATGCAAATCATCTATGACCGTAAACACTCGTTGCCTGAGCAGATGAATTTATGGGATACGGCTTACGACGATATGCTTCGCAATGTGAAGAAACGTATTGTTCAACCTAGATCGGATCAGCGAAAAATGCCGAGGCTTTCCTTGCAGTATCCCGTTACGTTTACCAATGATGCGGGCTGTACGCTGCGCAGCTTCAATTATCGTTTCTTTTCCGCCACGGGTCTCCATGGTGACATGGCGGCAGGAGCGATCGTTACTTTTTATACCCAAAGCAATATTAAAGTCATTTTGCAGCATACCGGGAAAACAACAGCCAATCGTCGCGAAGTGCTTCTCTCGGTGGAGAATATGGATGACATCGTGGAGCGCGGTTTGATTGATCAATTGCTGAGCGATTTGACCCATTCACATACCGAACGTTTCACCAGAGAGGGTTAGGAGAGATAGAGATGCTGTTTATGCTTCAACTTGTGATGGGAGTTTTATTGATATTCTCCTTTATTGGTTACATGCAGTTTGTTCGAAAGGCACTGTCCATACGTTGGGAGTTTACCCCTGTATTTGTGTTTTCCTCCATAGCATGTCTAGTCTTTCTTTTCGGTTTGGCAGGGCAGCTCTACATCGGCAGTCTTGTCCTTCTTATCGTCGGATTATTATTGTATGGAGGAATGGTGTTTCTCGGATTGCGCCGAGGGACATCCTTTCGCATTTCTTTTTCCTTATTCCAATGTTCATTTCTGGCCGGGGCTTTCATCTTCTTGCTGGTACTCTTCCAGAACCAATTGACGCATTACGATAATTTTTCGCACTGGGCGATTGTCTTGAAGCAGATGCTCAGCACAGATGCTTTTCCGACCCCGGATTCGAACCTAATTGATTTTAAAAATTATCCGCTAGGGACTTCATCCTTTATTTATTTTGTTTGTCGCTTTATGGGGCATGACCAGTCTGTGATGCTACTGGCACAAGGTCTGCTGATCTTTTCCTGTTTTTACGCCATGTTCGGCATCGTTTCCGAGAAGAAGCGTTTTCTACTGTATGCGTTTCTCGGACTTGGGTTATCTACACTGTCCTTCTTCAACCTAACGATTCGGATTACCAATCTGCTCGTCGATTTCTTGCTCCCCATCTATGCGCTGGCCATCCTGGCGGCGGTATATCAGTATCGTCATGATATCAAACGAGCATGTATAATCGTGCTCCCGCTTGCAGGTGTGCTGACCGTCATCAAAAGCACAGGCATTATTTTCGCAGCCATCGGCCTCATCTTCCTGGTGTATACCTGGCTAAAACACAGACAAAAGTTGAGCTGGAAAACGGCGCTGGCTGTTATTGGAGCTATCTGCGGTTCACTGATTCCATACTTCGGCTGGAGCTGGCGAATGGCAACGGTATTTCAGGGTGTCGATAACAAATTTGATGTGGCCACTTCCGGAATTCAATCCGGCAAAACGGCGGAGCAGATGCAAGAAATTCTGTGGCTTTTCTTAAAATCGAGTACGGATATTACGACACGACCAGTCATCGGTATTGTCATTTTCCAGCTTATAGCGATTGCAGCTTCGATCTTTGCCTATGTGGTGCTCAAGAAGAAGTGGAATCTGTGGAAAGCACTGATTGCACTGGATGTCGTATTGTTGCTGTATTATGCGGGGATTCTGGCGTTGTATCTCTTTTCCATGCCGCTGGATGAAGCCATCAGGCTGGCAGGCTTTGAGCGTTATGCGTCGAGTATCGTGGTGCTGTTCGCGGGTGGGCTGGTGCTGTGCGCTGCGATCGACCTGGAACGTTCATTCCACTATCGGATTGGTGAAGTGCCTGATTATCAAGCCTTTAAGACGGTCAAGACGAAGGGTCATTATCAAAAAGGAATTATTGGCTGTATGGCGATTGCCGCCACCATCCTTTTATCGGAATACAACGGGATCGTCTCGATTGCCAAAACCTACGATACGACGCTCCCTTACAAAATCCATGCGGTTACCGGTGATCGGTGGTATAAAGGTGGCCAGGAGGACAGCAACAGATATCTGTTCTACGCCTCGGATAGGGACCTACAGGTCACGAATTATTACATGCAGTATGTCGGGAAGTATTTCTTGTACGCTCCGCATGTGGACGGGATTGTCTTGTTCTATGAGGATAACATGGATAATCTCCTGAGCGGCTACGATTATCTGGTCGTTGTGGAGACGGATCGTAACGCAAAGTGGTTGCTGAAAAAGCACTATGGCATTGACATGCAGGAGGGGATCTACAAGATTACCCGTTCCGGAGAACGGATCGTTCTTACGTTAACTTGAGATTATTTCAGTGAACTTTGATTTCGGTCATGGCCCTTGTATAATGTAACTAGCCTGGAAATGAAGGGACTGAACTATGCGCAGATATCAATATCTTAAACCTAGCTGTTAATCTATTAATGGGAGGAAAAAGTATTGATTACTGAGTTACACACAGAACGTTTACATTTGAGAAAAATGAAGGAATCGGATTCTCCGAGCCTGTTTACAATTTGGTCTGATCCGGATATTACTAAATTTATGAATGTTAGTAGTTTTACTGACGTAGAGCAAGCGAAGGAAATGATTCATCTTCTGGATGATCTTTCTCGGGATCGTAAGGCTATTCGTTTCTCCATCATTAAAAAAGAGTCCAACGAAATTATAGGTTCATGCGGTTATAATTCTTTGGATTTTGACAACTTAAAAGCAGAAATTGGATATGATATGGCTAAATCATCTTGGGGAAGAGGATATGCTTCAGAAGCGGTCTCTACTTTGGTAGATCACGCATTCTCATCTTTAAAACTGAACCGAGTCGAAGCAAAGGTTGACCCCGAAAATGTGAATTCTATAAGGCTCTTACAAAAGCTCTGTTTCACATTTGAAGGAACATTTAGAGAATATGAAGGAGTAGAAGGGAAGTTTAACGATCTCCATATGTATTCAAAGTTAATATCAGATTGATCTGATGTTCTCATTGGCATAAGAAAGAGATACATGAGTTTTATATGAGAATGTATTCAAAGAGGCCATTCCAAGTTGGAGTGGCCTCTTTGTTATATACAGCAATATTGATTTAGTCGCATGTAGCTCGTATGCGAGTTATTCAATTAGACTTTTCGTTGCGTTATACATCTGTGAGGCTACTCGTCAACTTCATCTCGGGACATGCGTAAGCGAGCGACAGAGGTACCATATCCAATTTCCTGGTGACCTTCTTCTAATCCTTTGAAGATTCCATCTGCGAAGGCATCCAAGGTTCTCCTTGAGTATGCAGCCCTGCTCCACCCAGATCTGAAGCAAATTTTGCTATCGGGGCATCGGGATACGGTTTTTCGGTAGTTCAACAAGCTGTCGGTGGAAAACCGTTTTGGGTTGCATAACGGACGGTTTCGAAAGCTGCTTCGCGCCTTGTCGTGAGGGGACTGGATGGCATCAAAATGTTGGAGATGATCGAATCGGACCCGACCCGCATGTAATGGTGGAAATCGGGTTTCATGCTTCTTATGGTCGAGTGGTTGTTCAGATTTTGTATAGATTCCTTCAATATAATGAAGATATACGCTTGGGAAAATGGGCGTATTTTGTCATTTAGGGTATGTAAGTGGCGAAGGTAATCGAAGGAGAGCATGATCAAATCCCTGTATGCCCACGGCACTTACCCGCCATCTGGAACCCCGCAAAATTTCGAAGATGTAAAGGGCCGCTGGGATCAAGCAAATAGCATATGTCTATGCGCTTGAGTGTTATAACGGGTAGATGATCTTGCTGTCGCTAAAAATTTCGGAAAAGGAGGAGATTTTGTATTGAAACGAAAACGCACTGTAGGTAAAACTGTGCTATCTTTCTGCCTAGCCGTTTTGCTTGTCTTACAGACTGTGATCTTCCCTGCTGCTACATATGCGGAGAGCGTGCCGGACGATTACGGGACGGCGGCAAGTGAAGCCGACTCGCCGAGCACGGACGAACCGTCGTCGGTACCTGAGGCTGTGTACGATGTGCCGAACAATTTCGTAGTGATGGCGGCAGTCCCGACGGACAAAACGGCGGTGTTTATGGAAGCTAATTCAACCTTTCCGCTGAAGGTGACGCAGGGAACTGACATTGGCCCAGGCGGTACGATTCAGGGCCGACAGGCATTTACTCTCAAGTCAGAAGGTCTCAAAGTACCAGTAAATGGTGACGACCCGAATCCAACCAATGCAGATCCAGGCAAATACATCCAAAAGGGTGACTGGATTGAGCTGAAAAGAGAAGACTACTTCAAGGAAGTGGTGCTGCCAACAGCTACGAAAACCTTGATGGCAACAACTGACTATGGTCTGAAACAGCTGGGCACCGCCTATTTCACCCCGAGCAGCATCAAGATTGTATTTAATGGCGATGATTCGTTTTTCAATGGTATTGGGGTAGCAGTTACCTTCGGCTTTGATACCACTGCCAATTCGGATTTGAATGGCATAGAATACGGCGATACAAAGCCTATCTCGATTTTCGGGGGGGCGTATGAGCTAAAGAACCCGGATGTTACGCCGGATTATAGTATCACGTTGGCTTCGCCAGGAATGATCAGGTGGGACCAGTGGAGCTATCGCGGAATTCAACCTGCACAATTTGTTGAGGGAGCGATTGCTTGGGAGTCAACCGTGTCTGCATTCGATCAGTTTGATAAAACCATCAAATTGCCGCTAGACGGGAAGACATTTTACACGAATCCATCAACTTATAACACCGGCTCCTTTGGAAATGCCCGCGGAATCTATAAGGAGGATTCATTCAAAGTAAATGGTCAGAATGTAACTCCAGACATTGGGGCAGACGGATCGCTGTCTTATACGTTCCCACAGGGAACAGGTGTAGATCCAAAGGTTGAATATAAAACATGGATTCCAAAGGAATCCTATTATTACGAGTACCGGAATCCGCCAGGCAATCTTGGTCGCGGCTATCGGGATATGCAGGGCGTAGTGGAACTGAGACAGGACAGTAAATCCCTGAAATTGGCGGGTCAGGAGATTTCTTTTGCTCCCGACTGGATTCAAGCCAGTGCCTCGTATGACAATCCTAATGAAACAATCACATGGAAGGTCACTGTTAACCAGTATAACAAAAAAGGTTTAAAGGGCTTAACCATCACAAATGCATTACCTGCTGGGCTGGACTTTTTATCAGCTGAATGGCAGACATGGGTGGATGGCGTTGCATCTGAGGTAAAACCAATTACACCGGATGAGAACAGTGTTTATTCCTTTGGGGATATTAACGGTAAAGTGGAACTAGTGATTAAGAGTAAGGTAACAAGCGGTTCCGACTTCAGAATCGACCCGCGTGCCAACTGGAATTTGGACACACCAGGCGGTATTCAGAACAATGATGTGATAACTGGTTTAAGACCTGTCGCAGTAACTGACGAGGCAATCGTTACGATCGGTGCGCATAATTTTACAAAAATAACAAAAAAGGTTTAAAGGGCTTAACCATCACAAATGCATTACCTGCTGGGCTGGACTTTTTATCAGCTGAATGGCAGACATGGGTGGATGGCGTTGCATCTGAGGTAAAACCAATTACACCGGATGAGAACAGTGTTTATTCCTTTGGGGATATTAACGGTAAAGTGGAACTAGTGATTAAGAGTAAGGTAACAAGCGGTTCCGACTTCAGAATCGACCCGCGTGCCAACTGGAATTTGGACACACCAGGCGGTATTCAGAACAATGATGTGATAACTGGTTTAAGACCTGTCGCAGTAACTGACGAGGCAATCGTTACGATCGGTGCGCATAATTTTACAAAAAGCGGATCTGTTTTGACGGAGGACTACAACCTCGGCGCTATCACATGGACTGTCAATCTAGCGCCACAGTATGCCCTGCCAAATGCGGTGGTATACGATGTGCTGGTGCATGGCGGGGATTTGAATGTTTTGAACAACGCTGTGGATGAAACTGGCGAGGTTAGTGCAGAAACCATTGCGAAAATCAAGGCCAATGTCAATACTGCTCAGCTTTGGAAGCAGTATCATGCGGGAACCTTGAAGGGCGTAACCAATGCGAGCAGCTTGACCATGAAAGCCATACCTTTGACGGTGGACGGAAAAGTCGTGGCAGATTTGATTAAGGTGACGGGATACACGGACCAAGCTGCATCCTTCAGCTTCCGTGCACTTGAGACCAACCCGGATATCCTCTTCAGGCAGGATATTAACACAGAGAAAACACGCTTGAATCGGGCTTTGCTCTTTGACGGAGAAACTGTAAAAGCGGCGGAAAATTGGGTGAATCTCCATTTTCATATGTTGAACAAGGATATGCTTACGGCATCCTATCCTATTAAGAAGGACGGAACGGCTGACACATGGTATACTCCGAACAACGTTAACCGCTATATAGGCTATGATGGCTCATCAAGCGGCGACGAATACACTTTGGCTGGTTATGACCGGACAACCAAGACGGTTACCTTCCGCCTAAGCGTCAATATGCCGGGCTACAACACGGTTGAAATGGCGAAAAGCGGCGGAAGCCGGGTCATCACCGATGTGAAGCTGGTGGACACCTTGCCGGAGGGATGGGAGTTCGTTCCGTTTTCCGAGAAGAAGGATTTTGAGCTTTGGAAAGGTTTTTCGGATAATGGCAGCGGCACCGGCTATGGGGTTCGAAACAACGCTGTTTCAATCATCGAGCCGAACGACCCTGCTCATATCGTAAACTTCTCCCATAGCGGCAACGAAGGCACCTTCACCTTCTCTAAATTGGAAGGTCCTTATGTCATTTTGGTAAAGGCAAGACCTTCGAATGAAGCTTTGGGGAAATATTTGGAGGAGTACACGACCAACGGCACAGACAAACAGGTGCTGTATAACAAAGCCGACCTTCATATGACATGGGGCGGAGTGGAGAAGATCCTCTCCGAACAACGTAAGATTATTGTACCTATTCAGACTCTGGGCAAATCGGTAACGAAGCCAGTTCCAGGGGTGCTTGAATGGACGGTGAACTATACCCCGCCATTTAACATGAAGCAGGACGTTTACCTTCAAGATACTCTGGGTGCAGGCATGAATCTGCGTTATGAAGAAAACGGAAAGCTTGTGCTGACAACGCCTAGTATGGCAGTCTATCCTGCTAAACTGACTGCCAGCGGTGCACTAGAACATGAGGGCGCAGCACTGGACTTAAGCGACCCGAATGCTGAAGTTCAGGTAGAAGCTGCACCAGGCGCAGGAGGCACCACAGTTCTAAAATTCAAAATGAACAATCCTAACAAGTTTTACCAGTTTGTATACCAAACAGAGGTTGACCCATCTAAAGCGAAAGCCGGAGACAAAATGGGCAACGAGGTAAAACTGGAGGGCGATGACAATCTGAAATCTGTCAGTGCCAGAAGCGAAAGCACGCTGGACAATTCAGACGTAGCAGGCAGTTCAAGCTCCAACGCCCTGCTGCCCCTGAAAAAGGTAGATCCCAATGGCAATCCGCTAAAAGGCGTAGAGTTTACGCTCTATAAGAAGGATAGCGGAACTCAAATCGCCAAAGGAACAACCGATAGCGGAGGGAAACTTAATCTGCTATTCCCAGATCCAGGCTATTATGAGCTGAAGGAAACTTATATTGACACCAATACTTGGCTACCTACTACAAGAGTTTATCAAGTATATGTAGGGAATACGCCTGGGAAGCCCATCTGGGTAGACGGCGTGAAAGTAACCTCTGACAATCCGTTGGTCGTGCCTACGCCGGCCCAAGGAAAACTCACCATTACCAATAAGGTGGAAGGCAACGGCAGCAATCCGAACAAAGAGTTCGAATACACCGTGAACTTCACCGGCGAGGGCGAGGACGGAGAGTACACCTTTAAGAAGCCAGATGGTGAAGTTAGCGCTGTTAAGTTCAAGAGCGGAGATAAGATCATCCTCAAGAACGGGGAATCTGTTGTATTTCCGACTCTGCCTGCGGGTCTGGTCTATACCGTAAACGAGGCCGATTATACGACCGTTGACGGTTACACGACTAACCCGGAAACGAGAGAGCTGTCAGGCGAAATCGAGGATAAAGGCGATCACAAAGCGGATTTTGTCAACAAACGAGACGTTTATAATCTGACCGTCAGCAATACCGTAACCGGGAGCGGCGCAGAATCGGACAAGCCGTTCAAGTACACCGTGACCTTTGACGGTGCAGGAACGGGTCAAACTTACAATTACGAGTTTTCAGACGGCACGACGGGCACGATCACATCCGGTGCCACTTTCGAGCTCAAGCATGGTGAAACCATTAAAATTAAGGATCTTCCCGACAATTTGAAGTATGATATCACACAGAATGATTACAAGAACGACGGCTACGCGACCACCCCTGCACTGTCTGATGAGGGAGTCATGGCGGGCGCCGATCGTAAAGCGGATTTCGTTAATGAACGGACCGTCAGCAAGCTGACCATCAGCAATACAGTCATGGGTAATGGCGGCGAAAAGACGAAGGCGTTCGAGTACACCGTCATCTTTGAGGATGCAGGCAAGGATGGAAGCTACTCTTACGAAAAGTCGGACGGTAGCAAAGGTACGATCAAGACCGGCGAATCCTTCACACTCAAGGATGGAGATAAACTGGATATTTCGGGTCTCCCTAAGAATCTGAAATACACAGTTACCCAGAAAGACTACACAACCGATGAATACATGACTACTCCTCAGGAACGGTACCATACCGGAGTCATGAAAGGCACTGATGAAGATGCCCCGTTCACGAACATACGAGTCTTGAAGGGCGGCCTGCTCATCAGCAACACGGTTAAAGGCAAAGACGACGACAAGACAAAGCTGTTCAAGTACAAGGTCACCTTCACAGGCGAGGGATCGGAAGAATCCTACGCCTATGAGAAGTCGGACGGCACCAAGGGCATGATTAAGAGCGGAGACACTTTCGAACTTACAGATGGCCAGACGCTCGTTGTGCAAGGACTTCCGAAGTATCTCGAGTACAAAGTGACCCAGAATGATTATTCGGAAGACGGCTATGTGACGGATCCTGAAGATCTTGTTCGGACAGGCACCATTCCGGAGAAGAAAGCAGCCGAAGCACACTTCTTCAATACCCGCCCATATCTGGAAGGCGTACTGCGTGACAACAACACAGGCGAAATCATTCCGAACGCGGAAATCATCGTGACGAACAAGAAGACCAACGAACAGCAAACGATTCGGACGAATGAGAATGGTGAATATTCTGTCCCAGCTACAGCGGATACCAACTATACGATCACTTATACGAAGTTGTATCATGTAGGCGGGAAGGATGTCCCTGTCGAGTTCACGCAAAAAGCAACTGTGGACAACGGCGTGACGGACGAGACCGTTCCGGCGGACATTACAGCGGTAGGGATCGTTCTGTTCAAGCAGCTGAATGGAACCAAAGAGCTGTTCAACGATTCGATTACCAGCCAGATGTATATCTATTTAAAAGACAAGGACGGCAATTATATTCAGGAGAACGGTCATCCTAAGGCGTTCCCGATGGCTTCGAATGGAACTTTCTCCGTGGAAGGGCTTAGCGAGCAGCAGTATACCATGGAAGTTCGCTATCAAGCTGAAACTGGCGAGGAACTGCTCTTCAACGTGACGAAGCTGAACGTGAAGGCTAACGGAGAGCTGAATATTTCCGAGGCATTGGTCGATCCTTACGGTACGGTTTATGATGAAACGACAGGAGATGCCATCACTGGCAAGAAAATTGAAGGAGCCACAGTTACCCTGTATTATGCGGATACGCAGCGGAATAGAGATAAAGGCCGCATTCCGGATACGAAAGTAACGCTTCCTCCGGTTCCGAATTTTGCGCCACACGACAACAAGAGTCCGGAGCAGGATAGCGACGCAAATGGCTTCTATGCATACATGGTGTTTCCTGAAGCGGATTACTATCTGGTCGTAACGAAGGACGGATACGAGACGTACAAGAGTGATACGATTTCTGTCGATTTTGACATTGTCAGAAAAGACGTGCCAATGAAGTCGATAAACACTGGCGGCGTACCAGGCCCTGTTAACCCTGGGCCAGAGCCGGTAAATCCAGGCCCTGTTAACCCTGCTCCAGAGCCGGTAAATCCAGGCCCTGTTAACCCTGCTCCAGAGCCAGTGAATCCAGGCCCTGTTAACCCTGCTCCAGAGCCGGTGAATCCAGGCCCTGTTAGCCCTACTCCGGAGCCGGTGAACCCAGGTCCTGCTAACCCTGGACCAGAGCCAGTGAATCCGGGTCCTGTGAACCCTGGACCAGAGCCGGTGAATCCAGGTCCTATCAGCCCTGTTCCTGACCAACCTGGCAATTCCGAGCCTGGCAACGTTAACGATGACAACGGAGTTGGCAATGTCGGCGACTTAACCGATAAGGGTGAGGGCAATGCAAATAACGAGCTGGACGATGCTCCGCAAACCGGAGACAACAGCGTATCGCCGATCTTCTATATGATTTTGGCGCTGATGTCCATGGTGATCATCGGATTCTGTCTACTCGGCAACAAGAAGAAAAAGCACATCCAGTGACCGGAAAGGCGGTAAGAAAATGAGCAAAACCAAAAAAATTCTTATC
Organism: Paenibacillus sp. JNUCC-31; assembly: GCF_014844075.1. Classification (NCBI taxonomy): domain Bacteria; kingdom Bacillati; phylum Bacillota; class Bacilli; order Caryophanales; family Paenibacillaceae; genus Paenibacillus; species Paenibacillus sp. JNUCC31. Next base: position 3,300,919 of record NZ_CP062165.1, on the reverse strand, counting down.
GCCGTTTCCTCCCTTGTGTTGGTATTTTCCCTCGTTAATCTAGCAAGAACCTTTCTGGGGGATTATGCTGAGAAACAGAAAATCGAAGAACTGACAAAGGTTTGGGAGGAAGGGTCAGACAAAGGCGGAGGGGATGCATTCCCCTCCCTTTTGTTCAATGAGGCGAATGAGCCGGTCATGCTTCCCGAATTTCGAGAGCTTTACGAGAGGAACTCGGACATCGCCGGCTGGCTGAAGATTGACGGCACCCGAATCGAGTACCCGGTCATGCAGAATCCACAGGATGCGGAGTACTATCTCAATCATGATTTCGATAAAAAGGAAAACAAAGGCGGCCTCCCCTTTTTGGACGAGCATAGTCGGGCCAGCGGTTCGGACATTTTGCTGATTCATGGACACCACATGAAAAGCGGCTGGATGTTTAAAGATTTAATGAAGTACAAGAACGAAAGCTTTTATAAAGAGCATGCTACGTTCCAGTTCAGCACGCTTTACGAGAAGGAAGAGTATGAGATTGTTGCCGTTATTCTGTCAGAAGTTTATCGCAAAACGGACGACGTTTTTAAATACTACCAGATTGAGAATGTAAGTACGCCCGCCGAGTTCGATTCTTATGTTCAGAACATCAAAAAGCTCGCGCTGTATGGCACGGGCGTAACAGCCCAACATGGCGACACGCTTATTGTATTGTCCACGTGCGAGTACTCGACCGAAAATGGACGGTTAGCAGTGATCGCCCGAAAGCGTTAATGAGGATGGTTGAAACACGAAATCAATCTGCTTCATATCGCGTTCTCCCCTTGGAGGACGCGATTTTTTTGCCCCCAAAACTCTGTGGGTTATATCCTTGTCCTTACAATGCCCCTCTCGAAGAATAAAACGACGGTAATCGAGATCCCGGCGAAGAAGAAATAACCTTTTTTCTCCATATAAGAGTCAATCCGAGAACAAAGTTTTGCAAGAAATCACCCTAAATCATCATGTCCAAATATTCCTCTAAACTTAAGGAGAAAATTCCCGATAAAGATAGTGTGTCCTTTTGGGGAGCACCTCGATAAAGCATTTCTAATGTCCGCATCAAGCAGTTTAAACTTGGATAGTTAATGATAGAATTCTCTCGGGAATCTTTCACTCCACTATATATTCTTTCTTTTGGGAGGTAGTTTATGAAGAAGAAGCTCACTGCACTATCCGTTTATCTCCTCACAGCATTGTTGGTGTTTTCCACTGTTGCCTATGCGGCTGCAGAGAACAACGGCCGCGATCAGGACAGGTTGTTCCAATACTCCACGATCAATGCAGTTATGCAGGGTCAGTATGACGGCGAAATGACCTTGAAAGAACTCAATACGCATGGAAGTATGGGGCTGGGGACGCTTAATGGTCTCGACGGCGAATTGATTCAACTGGACAACAAGTTCTATCAAGTTAACAGCAAGGGTCAAGTGAAGGAGTTGAAAGGGAATGTGAAAACTCCTTTTGCAGTCACCACTGAATTCGATGCGGAAAAGACAGTGACTCTATCTAACGTAAAAGACTTTCAAGATTTCTCCGAGAAGCTCAAGACGAAATTCGATAACAAGAATCACTTCTATGCAATCAAAATACATGGTAAATTCGACTCTATTAAAAATAGATCCGTCCCGAAGCAGACGCGTCCTTATCCACCTCTGACGGAGGTTACCCCGCATCAAACCGTCTTCGAGGAGAATAATGTGAGAGGTACCATTATCGGTTTCTATACTCCAAATTATGCTTCCTCCATTCAAGTTCCGGGGTTCCATATGCATTTTCTTTCGGATGATAAGACGAAGGGCGGTCATATCCTCGACGTGAAGTTTGACAGCGCAAAAGTTGAAATCCAACAGCTGTCTGAGTTCGACCTGGTGCTTCCTGACACGGCAGATTTTGCAAATGCAGATCTCACGAAAACGACTGTTGAAGATATCGAAGAAGCTGAAAGAGGCAAATAAGGCGTAGATGTAGAGATTTTGTAAAGTTCCTTTTGTTATGATCACATTTGTCGAAAGAAAGTGGATTGTATCGAGATATGGGGGACGAGTACGAAAGCGGAATAAAATAAGAACGATCGTTGTACTCCAGCGAGTGCAGAGGCGCTTGAGTAGATGTAATAGACAAATTTCCCAAGAAAAGAGGAGAACCTGCTATACAGAAGAAATCTGCAAATATAGAATTTCTATATGCTTTCGTTAGCAGGTAAACAATATATGAAATTAAAAAATCGAAGAATGCTATCTGCTCTATTGGCAATCGTTATGGTATTGACGATGCTGCCTTTTTATCCGTCAGAAGTAAAAGCTGCGGCAACACCAACACTTGATCTTGGTGATCCTATTAGTGTAACCGAAACAACCTATCAGCTATCAAATGCTACATTTGGAAGCACGGGTGTCGTGAATGCAGCGGGTGGTTACTTTACCGTGGAGGTAAATAATGGTTCCATTGCTGTTGTAACTCCTCCGAGTGGTATTACCGAGTTGACTAATGGCATATCAATCAGTGGCATTGTTACTGACCAATCTACACCTGCAAATAGAGTATTCAACTTTTCAAGTGAAACTACTTATGAAGAAATTCAAGCTGTTATTCAAGATATGACATTTACACAAGCTGCAGGGAAAACCCAAAGAGTCACAGTAAATGTAACCCCAGGGGTACCATTGTCCGACGGGAAAACATCGGTTCGTACCTACAATGGACGCCATTTTGTATATGTGCAAAGATTGAGCACCATGACTTTTAAAGATGCTGTGACGATTGCAACGAACATTAACGGACATCTTGTAGAGCCAGCACCAGCTAATCCTGGAGAAATGTTTGCGATTGCCAGTATGTTTAAAGAATTTAAAAACCCCTATTTGGGAAACTGGAACTTTTTATCCTTTATAGGCGCCACTAAAACTTACACACCTGATTGGAACACTTCTATTGGTGCCGTGACAAGGTATGTATCAACGGGTTGGCAAACAGGTCTGGAGTCAACGACTAATTATGTGTCTAATGGAGCTTACGACCATCTTACACTTCTGCTAGACACCAGTAATAATAAAGTAGGCTACTTAGGCGTAAATAATACACACGGCGGCAGCAGCGCATGGAAAGATCCGGGGGTTATTGTCGAGTATAATTCCGGTGTTATTACCAACATCACTGCCACAAAAGAAATCGGGCTTCCGTCGATGGGAGGCAGCGTGGCGATTAGCGGTGTTGCCCAGGTTGGTCAGACGTTGACTGCAGACTTATCGGGGATCACTTACACGCCTGATACGTCGGACAACGTGCCGACTTACCAATGGTACCGAAACGGAGTCGCCATCACGAATGGGACGGATTCAAGCTACACGTTGACCGCTGACGACTTGGGCACAGCCATCACGGTGATGGTCACCGCCGACGGTACGCATGCGTCAGGTAGTGTTACGAGCACAGCAACGGGGGCAGTAGCTGCAGCGGACGAAGTAGTGACTCCGGCAGCACCGGTAGAAGTTAGCAAAACATCAACGAGCATTACGTTGCAAGCCGTAACGGGTCAGGAATACAGCATAGACGGCGGCGTGACGTGGCAGGATAGCCCGACGTTCGGCGGATTGACGCCGGATACGGACTATACGATTGTAACTCGTGTGAAAGCGACAGCGACGCAGCCGGCGTCTGCTATCAGTACAGGAACATCCATTCGTACAGCGACTAAGTACGCAGATTTGGACGGTTTGACGCTGTCGAGCGGCACGTTAAGCCCGGCGTTTTCGACAGACATGACAAACTATGCGACAAGCGTGTCGAACGGTGTGAGTGACACGACAGTAACGGCTACAGTATATGATTCTGATTATGCTACAGTGACGGCGAGCGTGTACGATAGCGAAGGCGCATTGGTAAAAGGTCCGATTACGTTGACGAGTGGCGTCGTTTCCGAATCGCTGCCGCTTAGCGTAGGCATCAACAAGATCAAGGTGGTTGTGACGGCGCAGGACGGCACGACGCAAACGTACATCATAACGGTTACGCGTGCCCCTCGTGATGACTCCGGCACGCCCGGAAGCCAGACACCAACACCTGCACCAACAACGTCTTCACCAACAACACCAGCGCCTGCTCCGGCTTCAGGCGTGAAAACAACCGTAAACAATGAAGAGGGCAGCTTTGCTACGGGCAGAACGGCAAACAACGTTACAACCGTTGAGATTGATCAAGATAAACTATCGGATTATCTCTCCAAAGGCAACGGACAGCAATTGAATGTACGTGTGCCTGGCGACGGTGAAGTCAAGGTTGTGGGTCTGACCGCAGCAACACTGAAGCAGTTGTCCGATACCGGCTCTACGCTGAACATCGAGAACCTGCTTGCTATTTATCCGGTTCCAAGTAAACAACTGGATCTGGGTTCGATCACCAAACAATGGAACGGCACGCCGCTTGGCGAAATTGCAGTCGATATGGATATCAAGAGATCGTCTGACGCATTGAAAGACGCAGCAAAGGATCAGGCGACTAAAGGCGGCTACGATCTGCTGGTTAACCCGGTCGATCTATCGATCAACTTCTCTTACAAAGGCCAATCTGTTAAACCGGATCAACTGACGGGCTACGCGCCTCGCTATATCGCATTGCCTGAAGGCATTGATCCGAACAAAATTACGACTGGCGTCATTGTTAATCCGGACGGTACCGTGTTCCATGTGCCGACAGTTGTAACGAAAATCAACAACCGTTACTTTGCACTGATCAACGACCTGCGCAGCCAGGGCAGCTACTCAGTCATCTGGAATCCGCAAAATTTTGATGATGTGAAGAGTCACTGGGCACAGGCGAGTGTCAACAATATTGCAGCCAGACTGCAGCTTGCAGGCACAGGCAATAATACCTTCTCCCCGAATCGCAGTATCGACCGTTCGGAATTTGCCACGATTGTGGCAAGCGGACTTGGCTTAATGCGCCAGGGTGTAACCGGCACGTCGTTTAGCGACGTAGCTCCGTCGAGTTGGTACCACGATGCCGTAGCGATAACCAGCGAATTTGACATTATCAAAGGCTTTGCAGACGGTGGTTTCCACGGCAGCGAATGGATTACAAGAGAGCAAGGCATTGCCATGATCGCCCGTTCTCTTCATCTCGTTCAGTCCCAAAAGGCACTGAGCGAAGTGGAAATCAATCAGATTCTGGCTTCTTACAGCGATACGGACAAAGTCTCCGGATATGCCCGGGAGTCCGCAGCTCAATTGATTAAGGCTGGCATCCTGGAAGGGACCGGTGGACAGCAGTTGAACCCGAAAGCGGCGATGACGCGCGCGGAAACAGCTGTTATGGTTGAAAGACTGTTGAAAGTTACAAAATTGATCGACTAGTATTCACGATTAGGAGGGGGCTGACAGCCCCCTCCTTTTTCTCTCCATACTTCTCTGCATCCGGTGGCTCTGGTCCGGGATTTTTCTTACGCCTGAACATCCTCATGCGGTTCAAGGCGTGCTCGATCTGCGTGGTTGGGATTTCGCGAAATCCCGCACTACAGATACCAATGGAACTTAAAAAGGTTGACCCCTGTAGAGTACAGAGATCAACTTCTTCAAGCCATGTAGGTCTTTTTTTAGAAATGTCCTTTACACAGGGTACAGGTTATATTTGGAGTGGTCTTTATGTTACTATACAGCTGTTCAATAGGAGCACGTGGCTCGTATGCGAGTTATTCAATCAGACTTTTCGTTGCGTTATACATCTGTGAGGCGTACTCGTCAACTTCATCTCGGGACATGCGTAAGCGAGCGACAGAGGTACCATATCCAATTTCCTGGTGACCTTCTTCCAATCCTTTGAAGATTCCATCTGCGAAGGCATCCAATGGCTCTCCTTGAGTATGCAGCCCTGCACCACCCAGATCTGTACTTACTGCAGGAGGAGCAACTTCAATGACCTCTACAGACGTATCCGAAAGCTGGTGTCTCAGGCTAATTGTAAAGGAGTGAAGGGCCGCCTTGGTTGCTGAATAGATTGGAGCAATGGCAAACGGCGTGAAGGCCAACCCGGAAGTGACGTTAATAATCGTCGCCTCTTCTTTGGTTGCAAGATAAGGAGCAAACAGCATGGATAGATGAAACGGAGCTTCAATGTTCGTTGTAATTTCTTTATTGAAATAATTCCAATCGTTCTTTGCATCTGATGTGAGTACATTAAAACGTTGTTGGATACCGGCATTGTTGACTAATACATTTACTTCCGGATAGTTCGTGGTTACCCAATCAAACAGTGCTGCACGCGCGGACTCCATATTTAGATCATTCACATACGTAATAAGTCCAGGATGTGTTTCTTTCGCATGTTGAAGTATATCTGCACGTCTCCCCGTAACAATAACGGTATTTCCGGCTTTTAAGAAGCGCTCGGCAAATGCTAATCCGATTCCAGAGCTTCCTCCCGTAATGAGTATTGTATTCCCTGAAAGTTTCATTATAGGGTCTCTCCTTTTAGTCCTCGTTTTGGTTTCTTTCCTGTATCTGATGGGTGTAACTTGTGATTTTATAATCTATTCCCTTTAGGGATTCCTGCATGATCGAAATCTCATCCAGCACCGCCTGCTTGTGTTTTTGCATCATTTCAAGCCTGGCCTCTAGCGTACGATTGCCTTCTACGATCCAATCTATATATCGCTTAATTTGACTAATGGGCATATGCGTATTTTTTAAACAAACAAGGGTTTCCAATAGCGCCATCTGGTTTTCTGAAAATAACCGCCTCCCAGCATCATCCCGTTCGATTAAAGGCAGAAGCCCTTTTTTTTCATAATAACGTAATGTTGAATCTGGAATATTCAATTGGACTGAAGCTTCGCTAATAGAAAAATACTTCATGTTGGAGACCTCCAAATGGGTGCTAACTCTGTCGACAGGAATAGCATACGACTTAAACTATGGTTTAAGTCAACAAGGTAATAAAATTTGTCCTTATGGATATGTAATTAGCTTACGGGTAAGGGAATGGAACCGTCCAAGTACGTTGAAAGAGGCCAGATTGAGCAGATCGGCGTGAATGTGGCAGACTATGCGAGCGAACTTACAAAATTGAACGAGGCAGTGGTATCCGGCTTGTCGGAGGATCCCGTTGTAACAACACATGTGTGTCGTGGCAATTACATTTCGACATATGCCGGTGTTGGTGGATGCTATGAGCCGATCGCGCAAACGCTTCTGAACATTGATAACTATTCCGGTTACTATCTGGAGTTTGATACCGAACGGGCAGGCGATTTCAAACCACTTCGTTTCCTGAATGGCTAATTAGCGTTCTGAGCCTTATCGCAAGGTCGGCCAATGGTGGATTTATGTTGTAGTGATCGATTATTATCAGATTTTCATATTCTATAGGTAGTTAAATGAGATACAATGCTATTATAGATAAGGGCGTCCACTTGGATGCCTTTAAATATAGCAATGAAAAGGGCTACATACATGCCGAAGGTGTCGACAACAGAAATGAAATTTATGAAAATTTCGTTTTGTTACAGATGACACTTCATTCAAGATGATTAAAAGGAGATTCGATATGCCCACTCAATTCGTAAAAAATATGATCGTATTCTGTTTGGTTCTCGTATTATTACCGACCACAACCATGTTGGCTGCTCCCGCAATTAAAGACGTGGCTATAGCAAAGGTCATTCGGGCAACATTGAAGATCTCGCCTAAAAAGGAAGTCAAGACGAGCGATCTGAAGAAATTAAAATCGTTATATGCCGAGGATAACAAGAACATGATTTCCAACCTGCAGGGGCTTGAAAATGCCGTTAACCTAGTGGATTTAATTTTGCCCGGCCATAATATAAAAAATATTACACCGCTCAGCAAGTTAAAAAAGCTGGAATTTTTAGTTGTTGACGGGAATCAGATCGCAGACTTATCTCCACTTTCGGGGTTAAGTAATCTGCAAAGTTTATTAATTAGTGGTAACAAAATCAAAAGTCTGACACCTTTGAAAAATTTACATAAGCTGACCAGTCTGCTTGCCAGCGACAATCAGGTGACCGATCTAAAGCCTCTTCGGAAATTAAAGTTAGAATGGATTATATTAAGTGGAAATCAGATTCAGGATTTGACACCGTTAAAGAACCATCCGACATTGGAGTATCTTTATGTGGACGATAACCTCATTCAGGATATTGCAGTACTTGAGACCATCCCCCATTTAATAGAGGTATCGTTGGCTGGCAATCCATTGAATGAACAGGCTCAGCAGGTTGTGAAAAACCTGGAGAAGAAAGGTGTCATTGTGAGTTTGGAAAAAGAAGATGAGAAATAAACCGGAATAACGCGAATTCCCATATGGCAAGTAAACCTCGGTTAGAGTAACCGGGGTTCTTTGGCGTGTACCCTACTGGTGTATAGCAGTATAAGCTATTGGCTGCAAACTTCATGCCGTGTTGAACGGGAGTTGGGGGTTTGCTATAATTCACACAGGACGCAACGAAGAAGGGAGCCCTGTACGATGAAAAAGGCCAAACATACCTGTCCCTCCAATAGCAAGGCATTCGGCTTGGCATTGCAGGCCCTTGTGTTCATGTCTGATAGTCCTAACCGCTATCCAAGTAACAATATCGCCGATCATTTATGCTCAGAAGCAACATTGATTCGCCGAATATTGGCGAAACTCGCTCAGGAAAATATTCTGGAGGTTCGTGAAGGACGCGACGGAGGTTATCTCATGAAGCAGCCGCCGGAATCGGTGACACTGGCCGATATATATCTGTCGCTTCAGACTGAGGCATCGCTGTGCGAGGGAATGCTGGAGTCTACAGGCGATCACTCCTTTGGTTTGCAGATGCATGATATGTTCAACGATATAACAGAGGAAATCAATCATAGCGTGTTGGAAATTCTGCGGAAGTACACTATAGCCGACATGGCCAACAGGATGACTCCGATCATGGAGAATTGACAATAAACCTATCCACATATATACTGTGCTTATATTAGCACAGTTAGTGGTATATTTTTTTATCTTTAACTGTGTTAAATAATGCACAGTATAATATGGGAGGCAAAACGGGATGGAGAGCGTAAAACAAGAGCAAAGCTTTATGGAAGTGGTAAAGGAAAGACGTTCTGTACGGCATTACGATCCTGCATTCAGCATTTCAGAGCAGGAATTGAAGGATATTCTGACTGAAGCAGCCCTTGCTCCATCTGGTGCGAATATGCAGCCATGGAAATTCATTGTCTTTAATGATCAGGCTCTGAAAGAACAATTACTTCCCATTGCGAACAATCAGCAGCAGGTGGTAGATGCTTCGGCCGTTATTGCAGTGTTGGGGGATTTGGAATACATCAAACAGGTTGATTCCGTTTATGATGCTTCTGTAGAAGCAGGTTATATGACTAAGGAAATTAAGGATTCGTTGGTAACCAACATGAAGGGAATGCTGGAAAGCATGGATCCTCAATATATCAAGGACGGCGTCATGTTTGACTGTGGTCTATTATCGATGCAGTTCATGCTTGCCGCCAAGGCGCGTGGGTATGACACCGTTCCAATGGCAGGATACGATAAAAACAAATTCATTGAAGCGTTCGATATTCCCGATCGTTATGTTCCAACCATTCTCATTTCCATCGGCAAAGCCTCGCAACCGGGACATCCGACTACTCGACTGCCCATTGATGAGTTGACGTTCTGGAATGGTATCAAAAAATAACGGAGGCCTCTCCATTGAGGGAGACACTCCTTATAAGTTAGTTCCCGTTCTAGCTAAAAAGAATGACTAAAGCAAAACATCTTAGGCTGCCATTACGGCAGCCTTTTCACCGCAATTCCCATTAACCCAAACCTCGGCGCTAATACTATTCCAACTCAATTTCTTTCACCGTTTCTCCTTCAATCAGCACGGGCTGGTAATAGGTGTTGGTGGGCAGATCCTTTTTGCCTTGCAGTTTCTTGATGACCCAATCGGCTGCGTCGCGGCCCATTTGCTCTTGGGGATGGGTTAACGTCGTGAGTTTGATGTTGGCATTCTTGGCGATATAGGAATTGTCCTGGCCGATAATGGATAGCTCGTCTGGAATGGAAATGCCCAGCTTTCTACATGCGTGTACGACCTCCAATCCCACCTCATCGTTGTAACAGACAAGGGAGGTCAGCGCATCCCTGTTTTCCTCCAGAAACACCTCCAAATTGGTGGAGAGGTCCGGCTTCGATGCCGTATCGAACGAAAGCACCTGCTCGGGATGAAACCGCAACTTGGCTTCGCCCAGCGCTTTGATATATCCCTTCATCCGATACTTCCCTTGTAAATCATCCATTTTCGCGATAATGCCGATCTGGCTATGTCCTTTGGCGATCAGTTCCCGGGTAGCTAGATAGCTGGACTGCACGTCATCCAGACAGAAGAAAGGCACCTCCAGCTCTTCATAAAAGGCATTGATCATCGTAAACGGCACGTCCTGTTCCTTAAAAGAAAGGTAGTACGCAATGTTGGGATTGTACAGATTACTCTTGGTCGGTTCGACGATCAGGCCATCCACACCGTAGGATAGCATCATCTCCAGTGCTTTTTTCTCTTGCGCGACATCGTTATTGGTGCTGGCTAACAGCAGCGAATAATTGTCTTCATTTAATCGGCTTTCAATGCCGCGGATGATGGAGGGAAAGATGTAATCGGAGATGTACGTCGTGATGACGCCGATTGTTTTTTTCATCGTGTTCCCGCCGGTTCTGGATCGATACAGATTGCTTACATAGGTGCCGGAACCTTTCTCGCTTCTCAAAAACCCATCGTTCGATAGCTCCAAAATGGCCTTGCGAACCGTCTGGCGGCTCACGTTGTAGCTGTCCTGCAATGCGGACTCGGTAGGGATTTGTTCGCCCACGCTATAGGCTCCCGATAGGATATTGCTTTTAATATCATCAATGATGACCTGATACTTTGGCTTCACGCAGTCCACTTCTTTCATCGTTACTTATCTATATAAAACATCGTCGTATCCATAGTTGTACGTACATATTTTATCATGATTCGAATCGAATGGCTATGTAACAGCATCTTTTACGAAATAAACCGTACAAATTCAGTCACAAACTAGAAATGTGTACTCTACAATGTAGCCTGTTGAGCACAGGACTTCGATCTTTAAATCGTTATATGGTAACCGATGTAGGTATAACTATTATATATTATTGACAAATGTACGTACAAAAAATATACTAAGGCTGTCAGAAAAGGAAAGCGCATTCTTTTCAATGAACCGAAATATGAATCCATTTTAATCATCATAAGCCCAGTATAGTTATAACTTTTACCTACTGTGATCAGAGAGGGGATTACGTGATCATGAGTCATGTGGATATGAAAGAAGCGATTACCAAGGGAGCCACTTCACTAGGCATCGAATTTGGATCGACACGGATCAAGGCGGTATTGATCGACGAACGTTATGAGACCATCGCGTCAGGTAGTTATGAATGGGAGAACCTTCTGAAAGACGGATATTGGACGTACAACCAGGAGGATATCATCACAGGTATGCAGACTGCGTATCGCGAGATGAAGCAGGATGTGGAACGGAAATACGGCATCACGCTGCAAACCGTTGGTTCGATCGGCTTCTCGGCCATGATGCATGGATATATCGCATTGGATAACGCTGGAGAGCTGCTGGTCCCGTTTCGGACATGGCGTAACGCAACCACTGGCGCGGCTGCAAGGGAACTGACGGACCTTCTGCAGTTCAATATCCCGGAACGCTGGAGTATCGCCCACTTGTACCAAGCGATTTTGAACGAAGAGGCTCATGTGCCTCGCATTGATCATCTGACGACATTGGCTGGTTACATACATTTGCTGCTGACGGGTAACAAAGCCATCGGTATCGGCGACGCTTCGGGCATTTTTCCAATCGACGAGTCAACGCATAACTATCACCCGACCATGATCCAACAGTTTGATGAACGGATTGCAGGCAAAGGTTACCCGTGGAAGGTCGAGGACCTTCTTCCCAAGGTGTATCTCGCAGGTGAGAACGCTGGTGAGTTGACCGAAGCGGGAGCCAAGCTGCTCGATCCTTCGAATGATTTGCAGTCAGGCATTCCGCTCTGTCCGCCGGAAGGTGATGCCGGAACGGGCATGGTGGCAACGAATAGCGTGAGAAAGCGTACGGGCAACATCTCCGTCGGCACGTCCGTGTTCGCGATGATTGTCTTGGAAAAGGAATTATCCAAAGTGTATCCCGAGATTGATATGGTTACGACGCCAGACGGCAGTCCTGTAGGCATGGTGCATGCCAACAACTGCTCCAGTGATATTAACGCCTGGCTTGGATTGTTCCGTGAATTTTCCGAGGCGATGGGATATGAAGTAGATACCGGCAAATTGTTCAGCGTGATGTTCAATAAGGCGTTGGAGGCAGACCCGGATGGTGGCGGTTTGCTGAGTTACGGTTATTACTCGGGTGAAAACATTACAGGCTTGGAGAAAGGTCGTCCGTTGTTCGTCCGTTCACCGGAAAGCAACTTCAACCTGGCAAACTTCATGCGTACGCATCTGTTCACCGCTTTTGGTGCGCTGAAGATCGGCATGGACATTTTGACGAAGAACGAGCATGTGGCGATTGACAGCATTTTGGCTCATGGCGGTCTGTTCAAGACCCCTGTTGTCGGACAACGAATTGTAGCCGCTGCGATGAACGTGCCGGTGTCGGTTATGTCTACGGCGGGTGAAGGCGGCGCATGGGGGATGGCGCTTCTGGCTTCGTACATGATCAACAAAGATCAGCAGGAGAGCCTGGATGTATTTCTGGAGCAGAAGGTTTTTGGCGATGTGAAGGGTGAGGAAGTTGCACCGGATGCATCGGACGTCAAAGGATTTGAAGCATTTATCGAACGTTATCGGAAGGGCCTCGCGATTGAGCAGGCGGCGGTAGATCATCTGGTAGAGAACGGGAGGGACTAACACATGTTAGAACAACTGAAAGAAGAGGTCTATGAGGCGAATCTGGAGCTGCCGAAGCACGGACTTGTGAAGTTCACATGGGGTAATGTCAGCGCAATGGATCGGGAAAGCGGTCTGTTTGTCATCAAACCGAGTGGTGTCAGCTATGACAAGATGAGACCAAGCGACATGGTTGTAGTTGATCTGGACGGCAATGTGGTCGAGGGCGAAATGAGACCTTCCTCGGATACTGCGACTCACGCGGTACTATACAAACATTACCCGGAAATTGGGGGTATCGTGCACACTCATTCCACTTGGGCGACCATCTGGGCGCAAGCTGGCCTGGACGTACCCGTGATGGGAACGACGCATGCAGATACATTCTATGGAGCCGTACCTTGTGCCCGTTTCTTGAATCAGGGTGAGATTGATCGCGGATACGAAGCGGAGACGGGCCGCGTTATTATTGAGACATTTGAGCAGCGTGGACTCGATGTGATGGCGATTCCGGCAGTCCTGCTCCATGGTCATGCACCGTTCACGTGGGGCAAAGATGCCAAATCGGCAGTCGTGAACAGTGTCGTGCTGGAGGAAGTGTGCAAGATGAACCTGTATGCGCGGCAACTGAACAACTTTGCAAAAGAACTGCCGCAAGGCATTTTGGATAAACACTATTTGCGGAAACACGGGAAAGACGCGTACTACGGACAGAAGTAATTTGGTTATAACAGTGACTGGAAGCATGTTCTGGCTTCCAAGTGGTTAAGTGTGGGAATGATTTGTTCAACTATACTTTTTACACGATAACGGAGAGTGCAGAACCAATCTGTAGAAGCGTAGCGCTCGCCTTTATCCCCGAATATCAGCCTTATAAAAATTGATCAAAGAAATTCGGGGATAACCAGCGATCGGAAGATGGTACTGCAATCGGAGTGGCTAGTGTAAACCCATTTGTTCAACTATAAAAATGAAAAGAGGATGATTTTATGTCAGCAACAGCAGCTAAACAGTTTTGGTTCGTCGTAGGTTCACAGCATCTGTACGGGGAAGAAGCACTGGGTGAGGTTAAAGCCAATGCACAGAAAATTACGGATGCCCTCAATGCAAGCGGCGTTCTGCCATACCCGCTCGTATTGCAGGATTTGGCGGTAAGCGCGGATAAAATTACGAGCATCATGAAGGAAGTGAACTACCGCGACGAAGTAGCGGGTGTGATTACCTGGATGCACACGTTCTCACCTGCAAAGATGTGGATTCGGGGCACGAAATTGCTGCAAAAACCGTTGCTTCATCTTGCGACTCAATTCAATGAAAGCATTCCTTGGGCGACGATCGATATGGACTTCATGAACCTGAATCAAGCGGCTCACGGTGACCGTGAATATGGCTTCATCAACGCCCGCCTGAGAAAACAAAATAAAATCGTTGTTGGCTACTGGGAGCGTGCAGAAGTGCAGCAGCAGGTTGCAGATTGGATGGACGTAGCTGTAGCCTACAACGAAAGCTTCAACATCAAAGTCGCTCGTTTTGGTGACAACATGCGCAACGTGGGCGTAACCGAAGGGGATAAAGTGGAAGCCCAGATCCAATTCGGATGGACAGTCGATTATTTCGGTATTGGCGACCTCGTGCAATACGTGAATGCCGTGACGGAGCAAGAAATCGATGATCTGATCGCCCAGTATGCGGAGTTGTATGAATTCGATTATGGCACAAACAGCAAGGAAGCTTGGGAAGCTAGCGTACGTGTGCAAGCAAGTTATGAAATTGCGATCAAACGTTTCCTGGACGAGGGTGGATACAGTGCCTTCACTACCAACTTCGAAGATCTGCATGGCATGAAGCAGCTACCGGGTCTCGCTGTGCAACGCCTGATGGCTCAAGGATACGGTTTTGCAGGGGAAGGTGATTGGAAAACGGCTGCACTCGACCGCCTGCTTAAAGTCATGGCCCATAACGAGAACACGGGCTTCATGGAAGATTACACGTACGAAATGGCGGCTGGCCAAGAAGCGATCCTTCAATCTCACATGCTTGAAGTGGACCCGACACTCGCCAGCAATAAACCGAAAATCATCGTGTCTCCACTGGGTATTGGCGATCGTGAAGATCCGGCACGTCTCGTATTCGACGGCAAAGCAGGAGAAGGTGTCGTGGTATCCATGGCAGACTTCGGTACACATTACAAACTGTTGATCAACGAAGTATCCGCATTCGAACCGACGGTTCCAGCGCCTAACCTGCCGGTAGCACGTGTACTATGGAACGTGAAGCCCAACTTCCAGGACGGGGTTAGAGCCTGGATTGAGAATGGCGGCGGTCACCATACTGTAGTATCTTTGAACCTGACGACAGATCAGATCGTGACCTATGCGAAGCTGGTGAACCTGGAGTACGTTGTGATTAAATAGTTTTGACTTTTATGGACTCATACAAATTCTTTCCTTACGGCCGGGGGGTTCCCCGGCCCTTTGTCTTGCCGTGAGGGGCATGATGTGCGGCTTGAAAGGGACTTTGTGCTCCACCTAAGGCAAGGATAACGTTTCGTACCGTCCACTACGTTCTATTTTGCTATAATAGCCCAAAGGAGGTTATCCATTAATCATGCATACTCAAGAAAGTTTGCTCCACCAACTGCGCCAGCTGGGCATCGACGGCCAAGGAACGCTGCTCATGCACTCCTCCATGAAAAGTATGGGCGAAGTCGAAGGTGGCGCGGATACGGTGTTGGATGCGCTCGCCGAGTATATGAAGGACGGACTGCTGGTGTTGCCAACCCATACATGGTCCACGATTAATGCGGACAATCCGATGTTCCACGTGGAATCCTCACCGTGCTGTGTCGGTATTCTGCCTGAGCTGTTTCGCAAACGACCTGAGGTCGTGCGTTCTTGGCATCCTACGCATTCGGTAGCTGCTCTGGGACGGGATGCCGAAGAATTTACGAAGGACGATCATCTTTTTGATACACCATGTGCGAGAGGATCGGCCTGGGGGAAGCTGCTTGATCGGAAGGCAACCATCCTGTTGGTCGGCGTTGATCTGAAAAGGAACACGTTTATCCATGGTATTGAAGAATGGGTGGATATCCCGGGCAGATTAACGGATGAGCCTGAGATGTTACGCACAGTTTTACCCGATGGAACCGAAATTTCGGTGCCTTCGCGCAGACATTGTGGGTTGTCGTGGTCGGAGCACTTTTGGAAAGTGGATGATGTCCTTGAACGTAAAGGCGCGATGCGTAAGGGACAGCTTGGCGATGCACTCGTCAGAGTGTGTGATGCGGCCATGTTGACGGAAGTGATTACGGACATGCTCCAAGATAATCCGGATTTATTTTCAGACAATTTGCCTTTGGCTACTGTACACGAATAAGGAGAGGGCCGTCCGGTGACGGAGGGCTCTTCATACTTTACCTTCTTCGCTCTTACGGCAGCTAACAAGGACTTCTTTCCTCCTGGTTTGCATCCCAAACATTCAAATTCATTCACAAAAACGCAAAAATAACGCAAAATTCAATCAGAGGTTGGTGGGATTGCCATTGTATGGGCTACTCACCCCATTAGCAGTGTGATAAGATGTGGTTAATTTAACCAATAGCAGTAATGTAGAGATACCTTTTAAACGTTTTTTTGAAGGTTCATTTAACAATTAAGAAGTATGCTAATCCATTGACATTATAGTTGTCGCATGCAAAAAGGAGAAGATTCGTGAGCCCATTAGTATGGTATGATCTTGTTCTATTCGTCCTATTGTTTGGTGTATACGTATATGTTTTTGCAACAGTTAGAGTTACGAACTTACATAAGGTTTATTTTCTGTTTCATGGTTTGATGATGCTCTGGCCATTCTGTCAATTTGCGAGTACGTTGACGGATGATCCGGGATTACAGTTGTTTTATGTAACCTTGTCCTTTGTCGCAGTCTCTTTGCTAGGGAGTGGTTGGCTTCTGCTTACGCTCTTCATTACGGGTGAGGCGGAGCGATTAGGCATAAAAAGATCCCTCCTGCTGTTCATCCCCGCGATTATTGGAGCCGTTGGCGTGATCCTGAACCCGTGGAGCTGGTTTGTAACACCGCTGGAGGGCGGTTATGTGGAGCGGGCATACGGACCCTGGTTCTGGGTTGTCATGGTTATTCTTGTGAGCTATTTTGTAACATCCCTCTTCATTCTGTTCCGGGCACTATATTCTTCTCGAACGTCCTCCATGATTAAGAATCAGGTGAAAGTTACACTATGGGGCATATTCGTGCTGGCTGTTTTTGCGACAATTGATGCTCTGCTTAATGTGGTTCTTAGAGCGTATTTACCGTTCATCATTCCCGGAATGACTTCACTGGGGATTTTTCTGTCCGATCTTTTCTTCGTCTATGTTATTAAAAGATACAATGTCTTCGATCTGGTTTCCATTGCGCACGAGGATGTGATCAATACCATTCCTTACGGCATTATTGTATTGGATGAGAATGAGATGATTATTGAATTGAACAAAGCCTCCAGATCCTTCATGGATCTGCATGTGGGGGATTCTTTTGATATGGAAGCATTTCTGGGGTCTGTTCGTGTAGAGGGCAGCCGCCAGAAGTTTCTGAATGAGTATAAACAAAAAGAGAATATCTTATCTCAAATTGAAGTGATCGTGGAGCGGGATGACATCCGTCATTATATCCTTCAATCGTCTCCGATTGTGGGTTCTTATCGTAAACCCATCGGTCATATCCTTACGTTTCAGGATGTCTCTCAAGAGCGCTTCTATGTAAAAGAAATGAATCGGCAGAATGAAACGCTCCAGGAGCGTAATCAAGCCCTGGATCGCATTCGCCTGGAGTTGTCCGACGCCAATCGTAAGCTGGAAGAACTCGCCCTAACGGACAGTCTGACCGACTGCTACAACCGCCGATACCTGACCCAACACCTGAATCATGAGGTCATCACCAACATTCAATATAAAACGCCATTTTCACTCATACTGCTGGATATTGATTACTTCAAAGCGATCAATGATCGCTATGGACATGTCATCGGGGATGAAGTGCTGCATCGCACGGCTCAGGCCGTCAAACAATCCATTCGGAGTACCGATATTCTGACCCGATATGGAGGGGAAGAATTCATGATCTACCTCCCGCATACCGAGCGCAATTTAGCCGAACAATTAGCGGAACGCGTGAGATTATCGGTGGAGTCGAACCTGATTGTGGTGGATCACGAGATCGAACAGGTGTCCATTACGATTAGTATAGGAATTCTATCTATTGAGGATTTTGAGTACGAGCATGTACCGGACAATCCGGAGGGGTATCTGATTCAGCTGTTCGCTGCGGTAGACAAGGCGTTGTATCAGGCGAAGCAGAACGGGCGTAATCGGATTGAGTTTGCGGAGTTTGAGGGAGTTGTTTTGTAAATTGATGAAATTAAGAAAGAGTGAGAGGTGTACTCCACTCTTTTTAATTTTGATGCTGATGTGTTTAATCAGCACTTTTTTGTAGTTTTTCTATAGTATTAAGAATCTCTTTATTAATTTTCGTTAATGATGCAATTTCATCTGAACTTTTACCACTTATTAATACTATATGTTCATCCAATGCTCTTTTGTACTCGGATTCTTCCTTGAATTTGAAGATTTCTTCGGCAGGAACCTGAAAACCATTTATTATTTTTTCTAAAGTCTCCAGAGAAATATTTCGATCTCCCCGTTCAACTCCACCAATGTAACTGTAATGAAGACCTGCTGCTTCTGCTAATTGTTCTTGAGTCCAGCCTTTTGCCTTTCTTAACTCCCTTATCCGATTTCCTACACTTTCTGGTAAATTCATGTGATCACCTCCACTTAAGGTTAGAAGAGGTTGAGGAATCGTTACAGACCAATATATGCAAAGTGATTTTGGGTTTAAAAGTACTTATGAGTACAATTTATATTGACCTTCTTTTGATTCAACTATACAATTATTAAAAAATGGATAAATAAGGGGGGCTTCCTTTTGCGGAAATCTATTCTTAAATCACTCAAACCGGACATCATTGTTGAAATGTTGGACATGGCTGTGGCTTTTGAAAATTGGAGCAAAGTGATGGAGAGGGCGGACATGTTGTATCAGTGTGTGCAGTGCATCCATGAAGAGCGACAGGAGTATCAGGCAAAGAGATTGCCTTTACCCTTTATCCATACCGAACGTCCGTTGATCTATTATCACGGGTTCAGTCTCCAGATGCGGGGCATGGCTCACCAAAAGATGGGACAGGTGGATCAGGCGCGGGCGTGCATCGATCAGTATGCAGAGCTGGGGGGGATGGAAGAGCTGGATGAGGCGGGAACGCAGGTAGTGCAGGAGTTTAGACATCGAGCCCAGGTGAATCGGTATGCGCTGGAGATTGATGCGGGGAATGCAGAGTTGCTGGAGGCGTATGTGAATTTTCTGCTAGAGCATCCAGAGGAATGTATAGCAGGTCTGAGAACGATCATTGAGGCGGCAGTCCGGTATCGTTGGCAGATTGATCGAGTTTTACATATGTTTGCGAGTCGGGTTCAGGGTATTGGCAGAGAAATGGATTCTTCAAACAACCGTGATATGGAATATATCCTCCCCAGGTGGTTCAACCTTCACACCTTGCATGCGATTTATATCCAGATGGCCTTGATCCTTCTCATACGCCTGAAGGGCAGCTTGATCAGGTACTGCCACGCCGGAACAAGTCAGGATTTTAGATCAAGGACATTGGAAGGAGTAACAAGATGAAAGAAGAAGTAGTTAATGATTCTCTTTATGTTGGATTTGAAGGGCAACCGGAGATAATAATTCTTTTTGAAAACCCTACCGAAAAGAATATTCTGAAAATGTGGAATGGATATTTTGAGACATTATTAGATGTTATGTGTCAGTACGAGCCTTCTAATGAAGGTATCTTATATGAGTACTATGCTCATGAAGGTTGGTATGAAGAAAGTCCATGGGAAATACAGAATCTTGATGCTGCTATTCGTTTATTTAAATCCTTTGATATGGATAAATTAAGTAGTGAGCAAATAGAGAATTCAGAGAATATCGTCCCTGATCTGCCGGAAGTCGCACAACAGATATCAATGTTTCTAGAAGCAGCCAAATCGAATGGAAGTAATGTATATATAGTTTACGATTAAAAGGTTTATGAAGCGAATTTTCTTCTAGAACATTTACTTATCTGGGTAGTCTGAACTTCTTAAATGAGAGGCTCAGACTATTTGTGATGCCCTTTAATTATGAGAGGATGAACAGAATATGTACGAGTATCATGGATGGGCAACAATTAGAGAGAGTGCTTCGTTTGAAGAAGATGAGGATCAATATGAATTGGTTATTCAACAGCTTAAAGAATATGTGCAAGAGTTAGAGTGGCCTTCAGGCGTTTTGGACTTAAGAGCAGTAAATGGTGATTTTCAACTTTGGATAGCGGGTCTCAATAATCACAAGCCTGTATTAAAGTATGATCCAACCGAAGTGATGAAAAAGGTTGGGGAAATAGCTCCTGGTTCTTATGGTGTTCTTTATGTAAGAGATAGCGATGATTTGGAATTTTCCAATCAATTTAAGGTGTATTCGTTAATTCGGGGGGAGATTAAGGAGCATCATGATCCTTTCCTCTCACCATTTATACCCAAAATAGAGGATGACTACAAAGGGTAGAGATAAGTCTAAACCGTTAGAGCGTTCTCGTCACACACCCAGTATGAAAACAAGTTCTAGCTATTAATCAACTTTTTATTGGTAATTTATTTGATTAGGGGCACTTGAATATGTTCACTATTTCTTTTAAAGCAATTGATAACTTTGATGAAATTAAACAATTGTCCGCGGAGCAATTTGATCAGACGAAACAAGATATAGAGGGAATTATTGAATTGGATTTTAACGGTAATAAGTACGGCATGTTCTTCGAAGATTGTCCATTTGGTAATGAAAGACTTATTAGATGGTTTATTGACTTAATAACCATTGCCAAAATGGTTAAAGTCCATAATTATGTTGCATATCGAATTCCAGATAGCACTAATTTGTGGCTTGAGTTTAAAACGCAGGAAAAGGAATTAGAAGTCAGTTTAATTGAAGATATTGATCGAGAAGTCATTTTGAATCTGTTTATTATTGAACCGTTTAAGGAATTTAGATATTCAACTTGGAAAGGCGCTAATGTTAACATGGCTTCTTTTACTAAGGAAATCGTGAGTAATGCACGAGAATTTATAAATTTTGTTGCTGTACTGAATTTTAAAATAATGGAGAGTAAAAACATTCAAATACTAGAGAACAGTTTGCGGGAACTGGAGTCTCATTAAAATACTATTATGGTGTGCAAACATCAATTTCTCTCACCTTTCAGAGACAATTCAGGCCTCGCAGCCAGAAATGTCTCTTTTTATTGAACAAATTAATCTTTCAGCCCTATAACCGGGTTATCTATCTGACATAAACTAGCGTATACTGATGGAATAGCAAATATCTTCAAATTTCATATTTAAATTAACCCATATTATTGATACACTAGATCAAGGTTATATTCATTCAGAGAAGGGGCGGGCCTGTTCAAGAATGGGGCTTGCTGCAATGCCAAATCGATAACGCTTACATCCTTTTGGCAAATATAGGATATAAGGACGGTAGACATGAGCCAGGGACAAACGAGTACAGATGTTATCTTGATTGGTGCCGGAATTATGAGTGCAACTTTGGGAACTTTGCTTAAACAATTGGCACCAGACTGGAATATTAAGATTTTTGAGAAGCTCGCCAGTGCGGGGGAGGAAAGCTCCAACGAATGGAATAATGCCGGAACCGGGCATTCAGCATTGTGCGAACTTAACTATACCGTTGAACGACCAGACGGATCCGTAGATATTAGCAAAGCCATTAAGGTGAATGAGCATTTTCAAATCTCAAGGCAGTTTTGGTCCTATCTTGTCAAAAGCAATCTGATTCGTAATCCGCGGGACTTCATTATGCCGCTTCCTCATTTGAGTTATGTACATGGAGAGCAGAATGTTCTGTTTCTTAAAAGACGTTTTGAAGCGTTAGCGAAACATCCGTTGTTCGTAGGCATGGAATTCTCGGATAATAAGAAAAAACTGGCGGAATGGATTCCGCTGATGATGAAAAACCGCACGGGCAATGAACCGATTGCAGCCACCAAAATTGACTCCGGTACGGACGTTAACTTTGGTGCTTTAACGCGTATGCTAATGGAACACTTAAAGAGCCAAAACGTGGATATCCACTACCAACATAGCGTGAAGAATATGAAACGCACAAGCAATGGATCATGGGAATTAGCCGTTAAAAATCTGAAAAGCGGAACCGTCGAACGGCACACCGCGCAATTCGTCTTTATCGGTGCGGGTGGCGGAAGCTTGCACTTGCTGCAAAAATCCGGCATTCCCGAAGGTAAACATATTGGCGGTTTCCCGGTTAGCGGCATCTTTATGGTGTGCAAAAATCCGAAAGTCGTGGAACAGCATCATGCCAAAGTATATGGAAAAGCTTCGGTGGGTGCTCCGCCGATGTCTGTTCCGCATCTGGATACCCGATTTATCGAGAACCAGAAATCGCTGTTATTCGGACCGTTTGCCGGGTTCTCGCCAAAATTCTTAAAGACAGGCTCCAATGCCGATCTGATTACGTCCGTGAAGCTGCACAACCTGCTTACGATGCTCGCCGCTGGTGTCAAAGAAATTTCACTAACCAAATACTTGATCCAACAGCTGATGTTATCCAAGGAACAACGTATGGCAGAACTGCGCGACTTTGTCCCAGATGCCAAGAGCGAGGATTGGGATATGGTTCTGGCGGGACAGCGCGTGCAGGTGATCAAAGACACAGCTCAAGGTGGCAAAGGAACGCTCCAATTCGGTACGGAGGTAGTGACTGCAGCGGATGGCTCGATTGCGGCATTACTCGGTGCTTCACCGGGGGCTTCAACCGCTGTTCATGTGATGCTGGAGATCCTCCAGAAGTGCTTCCCGCAGCATATGGACGCGTGGGAGCCAAAGATCAAGGAAATGGTTCCTTCCTATGGCGAATCACTGGTTGAAAATCTTAGTTTACTGAACCAGGTACATGCTTCAACCGCTCGGGTGCTTGGGCTGACGGCTGAGAAATCAGTCGTTCGGATGTAACGACCGTAGGTTACCTTTTCTATAATGGGTGTAATAAAGAGCTAAGCCGGTATAAAGACCGTGCTTAGCTCTTTGGCTTGGTTTGCGATAGTTGCGCGTATTGTAATTCCTATTACTTAATTTAAACCAGTAAAGCGACCTTCACCTCGACTGGGTGAACGGGATAACGAAAGAGATGGTCGTTCCTTCCCCTGGACTGCTGCGTATGTCCAAACCTTGACCGTATCTTTGATTAAGCCTTCGATGTGTATTGGTTAATCCAACGCCCCCGGAACCGGAGGGGCTCCTCTTCGGCCATTCCAGCGCGTTATCGATCTGAGCCTGATCCATTCCCACGCCGTCATCCTGAACTTCAATGATGGCCTGATCATCTTGTTCGATAATCCGAATCTGTACGGTCCCACCCGTGCGCTTGCTCAGAACACCGTGTCTCACCGCATTCTCGATAAGCGGCTGAATGGTTAACGGAGGAATAGATAAGCTTAGATTATGAGGAATGTCCCAGAGCACTTCCAATCTATCCGGGAAGCGTTCTTTCTCAATGTACACATAGGCTCGTGCAAGATCTATCTCATAAGTGATATCCACTGTTTTCTCTGCGTTAAGGAAATGGAAGCTCGTTTGCAGGTAATGAATGAAGGCATCTCCTAACTTCTGCATTCTCTCAGTATCCAGGTCACTAAGTGCCATGATGGAATTCAGCGTATTGAATAGAAAATGGGGTTGGATCTGCGCTTGCAAATAGGCAGCTTCCATCCGTAGCCTTTCATCGATGGACTGTTTCAGGACGGCCAGTGATCGGATACGATGTTTCAACTCAAGCGCATCAACGGGTTTGGTGACATAATCCGTAGCACCCGCCATGAATCCAGCGTGGATATCGGCCGATTCGTTACGAGCCGTGAGCAGCAAAATCGGAAGCTCTGACACGGAATAACGCTTGCGTACATTCTCTGTCAGTTCATAGCCTGACATATGAGGCATCATGACATCGGCAATAAGCAAGTCCCAAGGCTTGGAATCGAGTAATTGAAGGGCTTCACGCGCTGAAGATGCAGTTTGAATATGGTAAGGCTCGCTCGAAAGCATGGAAATAAGTACTCTCAGATTCACAGGGTCATCATCGACGGCGAGAATATGGGCAACAACCGGTTCATGAGAAGTGGGTTGTTGCTCTGCAACCGCGACTTCCTCGAAGCTATGACGATCCCAATCCTGCTCACTCTGATCAGGCAGTGATGCCGTATCTCCCAATGGGAGTGAGACTTGGAAGGTTGAACCTTGCCCAAGCACAGATTGGACGGTTAGATGGCCGCCGTGGAGTTCTGTAAGCTGCTTGCAAATACTTAATCCCAAGCCGATCCCTCCACTCAAACGAGCCTCCGGGGTCCCTTGTTCATATGCATCGAATATTCGCTTCTGCATCTGTTCGCTGATCCCCACACCGGAATCGGAGACCTGAATCACGGCGCACTCTCCACGCTTGCGTACAGAAACGGTAATGGTGCCTTCTTCGGTAAATTTCAGGGCGTTATGCAGCAGATTGTAAAGGATCTGAACCAGTCTTCTCTCATCAGCCTGAACAAGGGGGAGCGATTCAGGAATATCCACGTTTATTTGGATAGGCCTGCCTTCTGCCATGAACCTGAACATTCCAATAACGCCGGGGATTACGGATGCTAGGGACAATGGTTTTTTCTGAAGGTTAATGCGTTTTTCCTTCAGGCGAATCACATCAAGCAGGTCGTCAACCAGTTGGGACATTCGGCGGCCGATCGTAATTAACAGTTTCATCTCTTCTGCATGCAGCTCTCCTGATCCACGCCGTTCACGTACCGCGATGCTCTCAGCAATGTTAATGATGCCATGCAATGGTGTTCGTAACTCATGAGCCGTATTGACAAGAAACTGATCCTTCTGCCGATCTTCCTCTTTGAGCTGTTCGTACAGCTTCTCGATCTCATTGGAATTACGAAAGTATTTTTTGAACCAGTAGGTCGAGAAGCCGAATATGGCCGCAATGACATCAATTGGATAATACACGTTGGTAATCTCGTTATGTGAGTTCACGAATCCCCACAGCACACTGGAGAAACTACCGGTTGCTGCGAATAGCAAGAAGCTGGCATCACTTTGTTTTCTGACCGCCATTCTGAAGAACAGGCACACAGACCAGGAAACAGCAAACAGATAGAGGAAATCAGAGACGCCGGACCCAAGGACTAAGTAAATCAGGTTCACTGGTGCGATTAGCAAAAATACACTGTAGACACCGAGCGTACTGGCATAGACTCGGAAAAGTCTGCGACCTCGCAAACTGTGTGAGAAACTCCTGGCCATGAGAAGCATGAAGAACGAAAACAAGGGATAGGATAACGCTTTGGCTTTGACCATCCAAGTAAAGTTGAGCGGAATCCAGTTCAATAAAAGACTATCATGATCGGAAGCAACTGTAAGCGCTGCTGCCAGGGTTAACAGGGAAAACGTGAGCAGAGCGCGTTGTTTACGGTTAAAAAAGAACATTACACAAGCATACAAGCTATGCAGCAGCAGTATGGCAAAGGTAATTTTCTGTAAATCGATTGAAAATCCCCGTTCACTTGCGATCGCCTCCGGAGAACCGAAGTAAAGGGAACGTGTAATCCCACCGCTAGAAGGATCATCAAAATTGGCTGTTTGCACGAGAAGATCAAGCTCCTTGGCCCCGTTAAGGGCATAGGAGGTTGTAAACGCCGTCCTTTCTGGGCGATAGGCCTCGGCATGGGTCGCAGGTTGACCGAATTCGGCTACAATGGTCCCGTTCATTTCTACGATGGATGAAGCCTGGATTTTCTGTGCCCAGAGACTGACTTCCTCAACCGATGGGTCCAGAAGAATGCGAATGCGGTACGTTCCATACCCGAATGATGATGAAGATGGTGGTAACGCACTGCGCCAATCTCCAGGTACTTGAATCCACTTTGAAGGTTGGTTCAGTACTTTTGCTTCGTGATTAGAGATTAAGGCTTGGGGGAAAAACTCCCATTCGCCATCAAGGGAGATCGGTGAGGCGTTAGCAAGATCCCATCCTCGAAGATCAAGCACACCATGTGCTGGGGCAGGGTGTTGGGGTATGGAGAAAGACTCGGACCATATCCAGCGAAATCCGATTAAGAACGTAAGGAATAGAATCGACAGCACGACATATCGGGGTATCTTTTTAAAAGTTATTGGTTTCATGGCAAAAACTAGTTTTCGACATGATAATCTAAATTCCTGCACGTTGGGCCGCATGTAGAACATTTTATTCATGGTCTAAACAGAAATCTTTTATTAAAATGATAGCGTTTCAACAAATGGAATTATGGTAAAATTACTGTTTAGAGGAAGGTCAGTGAGCCGGAGGAGTTGAGATTTATGAGAATGATTTTGGTAGATGATGAATACCTCGCTCTGAGCAGGTTAAACAAACTTTTGCTGGAGCGAGAGGATTGCGAAGTCATTGGCTCTTTTCTGGCGGCAGAAGAGGCCATGGATCATATCGAACGTCATCAGCCTGAAATCGTCTTCATGGATGTTCACATGCCGGGAATGAACGGGATTCAGGCGACTGAACGCATTCATGAGGTTTCTCCTGGAACAGAGATTATATTTACAACAGCATATAACGAACATGCACTAACGGCCTATGGGCTTGAAGTGCTGGACTATATCATGAAGCCCGTCACACGGGACCGTTTGGAAAAAACGATGAAGATGTATCAACGCCGAATTATGCCAGCAGGTCTGAACTCGGCAGAAGAGCCGTCCATGTTGATCCGGTGTATGGGAATGCTTCAGTTACAACTTCATCCAAACGAGCCCCCGATGCATCTGAAGTTCAGAACAACCAAAATCAGAGAGCTATTCGCCTATTTGCTTCACCATCGGAACAAGCCGATCAAGCGGGATTCACTACTTGAATTGTTGTGGCCAGAGCTGGATGAGAAGAGGGGCATTTCCAATCTTCACAGCGGTATCCATCGCCTGCGCAGCATGATGAACGAATTCATGGGCGAGGACAAGATATCCATTCGCTATCAACAGTATGGTTACATACTGGAAACAGGAGAATTCAGGATTGATGCGGAGGAATGGGAAAGTCGTCTTAATCGATTGTCTCCATTATCATCCTCTATAGTCGCCGAGCACCGGAAGATCTCGGATCAATATGAGGGCAGATACTTTGGTGAGGACGACTACGTATGGGCTGAGCTGGAGCGTCAGCGCTTACATGCGTTATGGCGTAACCATGCAATGCAGCTTGCCCAATATTATGTTGGTCTGGGGATGGATACAGAAGCACTAACGATATATCACCGAGTACAACAATTCGATCCGATATTGGAGGAAGTCGGCCTAGCTTTGATGAAAATATATGATCGATTAGGCCATAAAGATCCAGTAATTGCCCAATATAATCAGGTGGCTACTGCGTTACGACAAGAGGCTGGCATAAGTCTTGGTTATGAAATCGAGTCTTGGTATCAAAAGTGGAAAAAATTAAATATTTGATGTAAATGGACAGCCTTGCAGCCTCACCTGCGAGGCTGTTTTTTCTTTTGCTACGACTATTCAGTTGCTTGGTAAGAGTTTGGTAAGAGGCTTTGTGTAGAATTAAAACGATATGCGTCCCTACATGAAGCAACAACAAAAATAACAGCGGGGAGGATGAAGTGGAAAAAAGAGTTTTAAGGTGTCGGTTATGTAGCAGGTGGAACGGTCTTGAACCGATTGGAAGAAAGCGCCAGTTTAACTTTCACCAATCTAGCAATGGTGTACCACTATAATAGCTCAGCAAAGTTTCGTAGGAAGTGTTGTCGTCGGTGAGCAGTCAAAAAATAAGTTGGGTAAGTAGGAGGTAAACTATGTACACAGCAGGAATCCGTAAGAAACCATGGCAAAGACTTATCGTGCTGGTTCTTTCCTTTATGCTGACGCTTGGAACGTTGCCAATGAGTTTGGCGCACGCGGATGAGATTACCGAAACTCCTGTTGGTCCGGGTGGAGTTGGTGCCCCTGCATTATGGCTACGATCAGATCGGGGGATGGGAGTTGCCAGCGGCCAAAAGGTGAGTAACTGGGAAGATCAAGGAAGTAAAATAAATAACGCAACGCAAGACGTAGAAGCTAATCAACCGACTTATTGGGATGATAGGAGTCATAATATTAATTTCAATCCGGTATTGGAATATAACGGAACGAGTAATTTTATGAAACTGGATGTAGACAAGCTTCCACAAGGGAAAAGCCCGAGATCGATCGTTACGGTTAGTAAAACCAATAGAGCTTCAGGTCTCAGTTATATCATTTCCTGGGGAAAGAGCGATCCTGAGGCTTATTCTGGCATAGGGATGCTTCAAAATGGAACAAGGGGCGGATTGACGCCATTTAACACAGCAATGGACCAAACATTATACACTGCCGGAGGATTTCTAGGAACGATGTTCCCGAACGAGCAATTTGTGACTTGGACGGGCGGGGACGGTGATACAAATAAAGCTAGATTGTACAGTAAAATGAAGCAGGTACAGGAACTGAATGGTTGGGGAAAAGATAATGCTAAGTTATGGGATACTGGCAACTCTGAAGGAGCTATAATCGGTAAACTTATTCCGGAAGCTAATAACCTTAGCTATTGGCAGGGTACAATTGAAGAAATTATCGTATACGATCATGCTCTTACGGACGCAGAACGCCAAAAAGTCAGCACATATCTGGCGATCAAATACGGCTATACGCTAGATCAGACGACAGCAAATTCATATGTCGATTCAAACATGGCTACCATCTGGGATTCAAATGTGAACGCAGTCTATACCCATCGCGTTACAAGCATCGGTCGAGATGATCAGAGCGGCTTGATGCAGAAACAAGCCAAAGCGCAGGAACAGGGATCGATATTGGCGATTGCATTGGGCAACAGTGTTCAGGATACAAACTCTGCAAATCAAAATGATTTACTGAATAATTCTTCTTTCTTTACATTCGGTGACAATGGAGCAAATACTGGATTCAAAACGCCGATGACTAAAGATGAAAAAAAACTGCTTCTAATGGAGCGTATCTACAAAGTACAGAAAACAAATTGGAATGATACACAGATTACACTTCAAGTAGACCAAGCGGGAGGCACTACGGAACGGCCACAATATGTTGTGATTAGCGATGATGAGCAATTTGATGATCAAGACTCGATCCATTTAATTGAGAACGGCCAAGTAACCATTAACACCTCCAATTTTGGTCCGAATTCGTACTTTACCATTGCAACGGCTGCCACTCCTTTAACAGCACCAGAGGTCAAACTAATCGGTGATGAGTTGAAATGGGAAGCGGTTGAGCATGCAGATAAATATGAAGTAACAATTCAACTGGAAGACGGCACAACGCGGAAGGTGGAGGTGCCCGGAACGGCACTGAACCTGTCGCAATTGGAACCGTCGCTGGAATCCGGCACCTACACGGTGACAGTAACAGCGAAGACAAACAATCCAGCATATTCAGATTCAGAAGAGTCAAATCAGGAACAATATATTTTTATTAACAAAACGAAGTTAAAAGCCAAAGCCGATGAGATCAACGGCAAGATTGAAACAGGCGAACTGGACAAAGAGGAGTACACGCCAGAGACTTGGCAAACGCTGCAAGGGGCATTAGAAGCTGCTCAAACCGTGTTCAACGATGAGAGTGCAACACAAACAGCAGTTGACGAAGCACTGCAAGCGTTAAATGATGCCTATGAAAATCTGGAAAAGGTGTCCACTGCTCCAGGGGTTGATAAAACGAAGTTGAAAGCCAAAGCCGATGAGATCAACGGCAAGATCGAAACTGGCGAACTGAACAAAGAGGAGTACACGCCAGAGACTTGGCAAACGCTGCAAGGGGCATTAGAAGCTGCTCAAACCGTGTTCAACGATGAGAGTGCAACACAAACAGCAGTTGACGAAGCACTGCAAGCGTTAAATGATGCCCGGAATGGTCTCACCAAAGTACCAGGTACGAACACTTCCACATTGCAAACATTGATTCCATCCGTAGGAAGCTTATCCCCAGCTTTTGATCCGGGTAAAGATACTTATACTATGTCTGTGCCTAATAGCGTATATCAATTTCAGTTAACGCCAACGGCACTTGATCCACATGCCAAGATTGAAATTTCTGTTGGAAATAGTGCTTGGCAAGACGCTTCAAATGGTGTTGCCAGCGAGAATCTGCCACTCCAAGTCGGCGGAAATATGATAATCGTTAAAGTCACAGATTCGCTCGGCCATGTAACTGAATATAGAATCAACGTAAACAGAGCATCCAGCGACAATGGTAACAACGGTGGAGGCAACAATGGCGGTGGCAATACCGGAGGCAATGGAGGCAGCACACCAGCACCTACACCTGCGCCTACGCCAGTACCAACACCAACCCCGACAGCACCAAAAGATAACTTGGAAACCACTCGGGATGGCAATTATCAGCCATTCGCGACTTCCAAACCATCGGGTGACAAGCAAACGTTGGTTCAAGTTGATCCAGCCAAGCTGAACACTGCCATGTCCCAAGGTACAGGACAGCAGTTTGCCATTCATTCACCGAATGAAGGCGATATGAAGGTAGACGGCTTAACCTTGGAAACACTGAAACAATTAACGGATCAAGGCTCCAAACTGAACATCAGCAATCCGCTGGCGATCTATCCGGTACCTGGTGGCAAAATGGACCTGAACGGTGTGTCCAAGGAACTTGGCAACGTTGCAATGAAAGATATTGCTGTACATGTCGACATTGCACGTTCTTCGGACGCTTTGATCAGTAGTGCAAAAAACAAGGCTGCAACCGGAGGGTATGAGCTTCTGGTGAATCCGGTTGATCTCGACCTTACCTTTACGAAAGACGGACAAACGGTAAGATCTGGTCAACTCAACGGATACGCACCGAAATATATTGCACTTCCAGAAGGAATAGATCCGAACCGGATTACAACAGGCGTCATTGTCAACCCGGATGGCAACATCTTCCATGTGCCAACGGTTGTGACGAAAATAGACAACCGTTATTACGCACTCATCAATGATTTGCGCAGCAGCGGAAGCTATTCGGTGATCTGGAATCCGCAGGATTTTGAGGATGCCAGAACTCATTGGGGTAAAATGGATGTAAACAACATCGCAGCCCGATTGGATTTGAAAGGGAACGGAGATAATACATTCTCACCGGACCGCAGTGTAACACGCTCCGAATTCGCAGAGATCGTGGTAAATGGTTTGGGTTTGATGGCTCAGGATGCTCCACAGGTTCACTTCCCGGATGTGTCCCCATCGGATTGGTATAGGAATTCAGTAGCGATCGCAAGCGATTTTGATATTGTTACCGGTTATGATGACGGCTACTTCAAAGGCAGTCAGCAAATCACAAGAGAGCAGGGCTTTGCCATGGTTGCTCGTGCATATCGCTTGATTCAATCCGGGGACGTGCCTAATCAGGAGCAAATTGCCTCTGAGTTAGCACGTTACGAGGATGCCGCTGACGTATCTTCTTGGGCTAGAGAGGATGTTGCCCAGCTGATCCAAGCGGGAATTATTCAAGGCAATGGACCAGAAGTCCTTAGTCCGAAAGCATCCATGACACGTGCTGAAGTCACGGCATTGATCGCAAGAATGCTGAAAATAACCAACTTGATCGATAAGTAACCATCTATATGCGATAAGTAAACCATCTATACTGAAAAGCCTTTGCTGATATTTTGGGGTCAGCAAAGGCTTTTTAGTTTTCCTTTTTCGAAAACAAGCATTCTAGGCCATCACAGACAAAATTCTCTTGCTTGCTCGTCAAAGAACTCGATAACATTCGGGTATTCTCTGATATCAATAGCGTTCTTTCTCATGATCTTATGAATAAAGATGGCATCCGTAAAGATTTTATTAATGATGATCCCGCACCATGCCGGAGTGTCTCTGAAGTCATTCACTAATGCATGGATTTCATCAAAATTAAAATACAGGATATATGAAGCATAGTTTTGGAGCAGCATTGTGAAGCAGTGATTCCGATAGAGACCGGTACGGGGGTCAGCCAGAAAGTTTCTCATGACATCAAATACTAAAGTTCTATTCTTCGCGTACATTTGCAGCATTTGCTCCACGTTATTAATCAAATCCACTACAGCCTCTAATCCTTCTTCCGAGGGCATGCTCAGCTTGGGGGACTTGCCCTCGATGATTCGTAGCAGCTCCAGTGTAAGCTGTTCGCAGGCCTGTATTTCATGTGGAGCGATGAGGAACTGCTCTCCATATTTATCCCGATTCTCGCTGTAGTGGTCGTGAAACGCCGAGAAGTAGTGCTCCAGCTTGATATTGGTTTTGGTATGTATAAGGTCCTGCTCGCGAAACGAACAGGCGTAAAGGGTTTCCTCATTGACCGGATGCGTATAAAGGTAGAAAAAGAAGAAAAAGTCTCTCAACTCACCCTTCTGTTCATCGTTTAAGCTAGATAGTCCATTCAATTGGGCGAGCTGAAAGAAGCTATAGTTTTTCATCCAATCATTCATTTCGCTGTAGGAATTATGTGTGTGAATGGACATTGTTGTATTCAGGGTAAAGAGCAGATAATACAGCACGAGTTCGTCGTATACATCCAGTTGGTTGAAGATATCCGCGAGAACGGGCATCCCATTTGGTTTGCTACCATAGTATGGATCTTCTGGGCGAAGCTCGCTCATCCAGTTCGTAAACGTTGCTTCCGAATGACCGGAAAGGAATAAGTCTGCGCTATCATCTTCGTATAAGCCATATTCAAATGGCTCCGTATGAACAGGTGACAGCCCTCTTTTCCACTTTATATTGAGATACTCGTTATATAGGGTTTGAAGTTGTATCTTCATCTTATTATCCATTTTCATATCAGTCCTCTGTTCATGTTCTGGATTCCTGTCCGTCAGTTATACGCCGCTCTTCAAAACTATTCGACGCCTATCGGAGCGTTCCCCCCTTAATTTAACCAGTCGTAATACTTTCGCCCTGTTGGGAGATCGTGGAATCTGAGATGATGGGTTCATCAAAGGTTCGGGTCACGAACTTCGGACCTTTGGCCTTCAGGCTATGGCGATCCTTCCTTCTACATCATTGGAGATCCTAGGGTCGCCGCTTTCCTGAATAATTTCAATTTCAGAGAGGAGGCGTCCAGGCTATCGTATTCCTTCCTTCTAAACCTAACCTTTCATGTTATATAGGGATATGGCTTTCCTGGACTCTTTAATCATGAACAATAACAACAATACCAATAACACCAACAATGCCAATATCAATGCAAACAACCATATCAGAATGAACAGCATCTATGTGCGCAGAGCCAGCAAACTTATGATCGAACCAAGTGAAGGGCTGCAACAACAGTTACCCAAAAATGTTCTGGCGACAGCTCTCAAAAATATGGAGTCCCTCGGGTTTACTTTCACAAATGAACTTATGCAGGCGATGCGAAAGCTGTCCGAGGAACAATTCGAAGCGTTATATCAACAACTGGTGAAAGACCTCAAAGTCATGGTCGGTGCCCATGTGGAGTACAAACCGATGTATGCGGGATTCCCGCAGCAGGTGATGGGAGAGGACGAAGCCGAGCTGTACCTGAACGCTGTTTTTCATTATCTGACGCATCTTACGCTGGACGATTTCGATCCTTCGGCTGCGACTACTGGCGCTCGGTCTCCTTTGCTGGAGCAAAGAAAGCTGAAAGTCATTGATCTGGGGAGCAAGCCAGCGTTCTTGAAGCTGATCCGTCAGTTAGTTGAAGCGAAAGGCTCCATCTCCGATACGGACAAAAAAGATATCAAACGTGTGCTGAAACATTCAGATCCGAGCGATGTCGAGATTATTTTGCCTGCAGAGATTCCGTTTAAGGAGAATGTGGGCTTTGTCGTTGCGGTGCTGTTGAAATATGAACTGGCAAGCATGGAACGAATCGGGTCGTATTTTAAAACGGCAAGCGATGTACTCCGACTGGCGGTTTCCTGGTCGGACGGTGACGTCAGTCTGGCAACAGCCTCACCTTTTCGTAAATTCAAACGCCGTGAGCGCCGCTTGCTCCTTAGCTTGCTGGAGCAATGCGGCTCCATCACGGAGGATATGCTCCGCTACAAGGATCGCTGGATTCGCCTGGGCGAAATCCTGCATCCATCCGAATATAAGCTTCGATATCCGCGATGTCAGGAAGCCTTTGATATTTTGCGCAATGATAAACCGTTTACAACCTTTAATGGAAGCGTAGAGCTGGCATTTCAGTATCGGAATGTCTGGAGCTTGATCGATCTGCTGTCACAGCGTCCGGGAGAATTCGCCAGGAAGCTGGATCACTTGCTGCGAATCACCGAGGATGAAGCCTATGTGTTGCTGGCGTTTGGCGAGGTGGCTGCACAGGTATCTACACCCGTGCTATTGCAGGTGAGGCAGCATTTTGCCCAGCGTAATGAACCGCAGGGCCTGCGTGTCTTTTTCCCCAAAGGCAATGTGGCCAAGGCCTTTGGTATCCCGAATGAGCTGCCGGAGCTTAACGAGGCAGTCTGCCTGGAAGTAGTGCAGTTGTGCGAGCAGGCTTTAATCACACGGTTTGCTGACTTTCCTGTGCTTGGGAAGACGTACATCGATGAACGGCTGCAGCATTATCTGGTTCCATTTTCACAACGATCCGCAAGTAAAGCTTTACGGACTATTGTACGGGGAAGCCGCATCCCAATGGGTGAGGGGGATACGATTCGTTTCTTCAGCTGGTGGAAGGAGGGAGAGGTGGACGGTACACCAACCGGGCGCGTGGATATTGACCTGTCGGCGGTCATGTATGACGAGAACTGGAACTACGTTGAACATATCTCGTATACGAATCTGCGGTCTGTCAAATACAAGGCCGTCCACAGCGGGGATATTGTGACTGCGCCTAACGGTGCAAGTGAATTTATTGATCTGCATATGCCTTCGATTGTGAATTATGGCGGGCGTTATGTGGTGACGACACTGCACTCCTTCACCAGCCATCCGTACTGTAATCTGCCGGAATGCTTTGCAGGCTGGATGATGCGCAAGAAACCCGGATCGGGTGAAATCTACGAGCCATCCACGGTGGAGAACAAAGTGGATATCTCCGCAGATACGCAGATCGCGATCCCTGTTATCCTGGATTTGGTGGAGCGTACGATCATCTGGACGGATCTGGCTCTGACCAGATACCCGGACTATAACAACAATGTGGAGGGCAATCAGAAAGGTATTGTGCTGATGGGGAAAGCGATGACCACATTACGCAAACCCGACTTGTACGACTTGTTCATGCTGCACGCCAAGGCGAGAGGTGAACTGGTGGATACGAAAGAGCAGGCCGATACCATCTATGCGGTCGATGAAGGCGTGACACCATATGATATTGAACAGATTATGGCGGAGTACTTGGCCTAAGTGGTGTGGCGTAGCGTCGTACTGGCGCATGTGGAAAGGCATAGAGAGCTGAATGAATAGGAATGCTGTGGAGTTGTAAATCGAGTGAAATGGATGCGTGTAAAAATGCATAGAGAAAGGAAGAAGCAGCCGCAAGGCTGCTCTTTTTGGCTCAGAAGATACACAGGAACAGATTACGTGGGGGATTCATGCAAATCTGGCGTGCAAGCTAATGAATGGAAGCAGTCCGATCAGGCTTGGAGAAGATTGGGCATATCTGACGGTGGCTAAGGCGGAGGGGCATGAAATATGAGCATTGCTCTGTCATTCTAGCCGTAATCGCCCTGTTCAGCTTTCTTAGAGATGGAGATGTCCATTAAAGTTGCTGATAGCGGCTAACGATCACAGATGACGCTATTTGATGCATTTTAACCTGTTGAAAATGTAACGATCCTGAGAAACGCTAGTTGCGTGTTTTTGGTGTGAAATCATCGTTTACGCTGCATTTGTTCGGAAATAGCGTCGCTGGGGATCGTTACAATTCTAACGGGGCGAAAATCAGTTGAATAAGGTTTCTGGTGATCGTTAGAAAATAAAGAGCCACGCTAGACTGCTGGATATCTCACCTTCGCTCTAAGCACTACTCGCTACTGCTTCCACGCGTTCGCTTCCTTCACCACTTCTGCGCCGCCTGCGGACATGAACTCCTGTACGAACTCATCGAACTCACTGAGCTGCCGCTCACCTGTAATAAACGCGATATAGGCTTTGTTTTTTAAACGGATCAACGAATCGCCATACTTGGCGAGAGCGGGGGTAGCGACCTCCAGCGCATTATAAATGCCGTCCTGATCCAGATGTAGCGTAGCGGCCCACTGCTCCCGTTCTCCCGTCTGTTTCAGCGGAACGGTCATGCCGATATTGGCACCAATCGTATTCTGAAACCCGAACATCGTGTCGTACGGTGGCATGATGACGATATTCCGGGGCTCGGTGGGTGTCCAGACCCAGTGTTTATTTTCCACGCCGTAGGTCATGCTTGCTGCTTTGTCTGGATCAGGGCTTGCACTAACCTCGTCCAGGATGCGGAGGATCATCTCCAGCTTGCCTGGTTCTTTGACTGCATCAGCGCCAATTGCCGTAAAGCTCATCAGCATATCGTAGCCTTTGGAGCCGCGTTGTCCATGGGGTCCAGTGAAAGGTTTGCCAAAGACAACCTTTGCTTCCGGGAACTTGGCCGTGAGTTCTTTTACATTAAATGCAGCTTGTACTGGGCTTTTTACCACTTTTCCGCCACGTTCAACGTGCCAATCCTCGTAATCACCATCCTGAATCCAGTGGTAGTAGTTGCCCATGGAGGTCATCCCGATTTTTCCGTT
Source organism: Paenibacillus sp. JNUCC-31 (assembly GCF_014844075.1). Lineage (NCBI taxonomy): Bacteria > Bacillati > Bacillota > Bacilli > Caryophanales > Paenibacillaceae > Paenibacillus > Paenibacillus sp. JNUCC31. Next base: position 3,264,033 of record NZ_CP062165.1, on the reverse strand, counting down.
AATGAACGGGTGGGACAGATGTTTGTAGCCGCCCTTATTCTCGCCAGTCACAAATTCGGGATCAATCACGCCGTCTTTGTACCATTTACGCAAGTAGGTTAATGCTTCCTTCATTTCGGGTTCCAGTGCACCAATGGCCTTTTTTCCATCCTTCGTGCTGAAGTAAAGTTGATCGGCAAAAATGATCTGACCGAAGGCTCCAAATACAACGTTCATGCCTTCACTGGACAAGCCATACGTATCCTGGATGCCGTTGCCGTCGGGATCTTCAAACGTAAACGCATAGATGACTTTCTCGAATTCCGCCAGTGTCTGCGGAACGGGCAGACCCAGCTTGTCCAGCCAATCCTGCCGATACACTACAGGTGTACGGTAGATGTTGGTGGGATTGATGACAGGAATTCCGTAATATCTGCCGTCAATTACACCAGCTTGCTCATAGGCAGGCGCCTGTTCATGAATGATGCGCATCAGATTCGGGGCATATGTGTTCAGCGTCTCCACGGGAATCTCGGCAAGTACCCCTTGCTGCTGGTACTTTAGCAGGTCCTGTGGCTGACGAATGCGAAACAGATCAGGAATGGCCCCTTGGGCCAGTTTCATGTCGAGAAGCGACTCGTATTTATTGTTTTCCAGATTCCAAACGTCCAGATCAACACCATATTGTTCTTCTACGGCCTTCAGCATCTCCGCATCTCTCGGCACGGGCACGTTCTGATGCATCGTCCATGAAATATGGTATTTGGCTATCCCGGCATCGGTATCAATCATTTCGCCCTGTTGTCGTTCTGCAATGGCCCTGGTTCCGGACAGCAGATCACAGCCGCCAAGAACGACAGCAATGATGGTCAGAAGCAATACGGTCAGAAACAGCTTATCGTGATAGAGCTTCTTCGTACTCATCCGCCAATCCTCCTCACGCTCTTGATCCAGCCTCTGGCATCACTGCCGAAGAGAGGTTGCGTACATAATGACCCGGTGTGCAGCCGTACATGTCCTTGAATCGTTTAATAAAATAGGCCGTGGTGCCATACCCGACGGAGCTTGCGATCCGATCAATGGTCATATTGTTGTTCTCCATCAATACCTTCGCCTGTTCCATTCGGCGGGATGTCACATAGTCGGTATAGGTAACACCCATCTCTTCCTTAAAGAGCTTGCTCAGATATTTTGGACTAAGAAATACCTTCGTTCCAACAGCCTCCAGCGAGAGGTCTTCGGACAGATTGGCTTCAATATACTGCTTCGCCAGTTCAATGGTCGAGACGGCCCGATCACTGTTGCGCTTCTCGGTTTCTTCAATAAATGCTGTGACCGATTCCACCAGCCAGTTGCGGTACGCCAGAACATCATGGAGATTCGTGTACTCATGATACAGATCGGGGTGACCGAACTGAAGGGGATGCTTGTAACGTACGTTTTTCACCACATCCGAATAGATAAATACCATGTTTGACAGGATAAAATGGCAATAGTCAGCGGGATACTGTCCCTCCCGCATATGTTCAACCACCTGTTCAATAGTCTCGATCACCTCATCCATCTGCCTGCCCTGGAGCTTGTCCCTGAACTTGGCAAGCATAGCCTGAGGAATTTCATCCTGGCTGTGTTCACGCTGGAGTATGGCACGATCCTTCAAGATGTTCAGCTCAGGCAGGAAATAAGCATATTTCATATAAGCCTGTGCTTCATTGAAGCTGCGGTGCACATCACCCAGATCATTGACCCAGCAGCCCGTGGACAGCTGGATATCCGGTTGCAACTGCTGTCTGGTTTCAGCCAGCAGAAGCTGAGCGAATGTATTCAGCATTGCTTCCGAGGCAACATCGGTACACAGGATGACGGCGAGCCTTTGGTCAGGCAGCTCTTCGGCAATCAGACGGCTGTCTTGCAGAGAAAGGGATCCAAGCCCGTGAATCACCTTGGAGATTGCAGTAGGCTGGCTATGTGAGTCTTTCCCCATATGGAAAACTCCGGTATTCAGAAGTATGCAGCAGTAATCAGCGTATTGCCGTGTTATGCCGAGAGCAGTCAGTTCCTCTTCCCCCATTCTCTGCTCAGGGTTACCTTGCAAGAGGTTAAGCATCACCTTATGTTTGATTGCCGGGGTGTTCGCCAGCAATGTTTCTTCCAGATTACTTACTTTATCCTTCAACTGAATGAATGCACTGTCGATCAGGTGATATTCGTTCATAATCGGGTTAGGTGCTGCACCTGTGCCAGACAGATCCTTGATGCGTCCCACCAGACGTTTGATCGGATTGTAGTTGGCCCGTACCAGCAAGGCGGCTAAGACAAGCCCGATGAACAGGGCAATCAGACAGATGCCTAGAATGAGTTTCTGAATCATGATGGATTGTTCATAATAGAAGCTGGAGGGTGTTGCACTATAGATGGTCCAATCCGCGGAGGGAAGCGTCTGATAGGAAACAACGTAAGGTGCATCCCCGATTGTATCGTCGAAGCTGCCCTTTGTACTACCGAGATCAAGCATCTTCTTTAGACTTGTCGCATACTTATTGGACTGCCCCGGACTCTGCTCTTGCGAATTACTCACGGTACTTCCTGCTGAATTGACGATAAAAGTCCGTTGATATTCGGAAGGCATCATGTTCTCAATGATACGGTTAACTGCATCCTCTTTTACATCAATCGCAATGATGACATCACTGGTTTCACCCGTTGAACGAAAAGGGTAACTGTGCGCATACGTAAATAATTCATTGCTGCTCTCCCCCGCATGACTGGTAAAGATGTCCTTCGGGATGGGACGCGATGGTGTCCAGAGGCTATTTTGTTTGTTGGTCCGCATCTTCTGAAGCCAGTCCTTATAATAAGCGGAACCTTCGCTGTGATCCGCGTTGTAGCGTAGCCCATACAGGGAAGACAACATGATATTACGTTCAGGATAGTAGAGATGGATGCCCTGAACGATATCGGCATTGCCTGCTACCTTCGCTTTGAGCAGTTCTTGCAGGTCAACGACCTGATCCAGCCCGCTTCGATCCGCGTTATCCGCGAACAGACGGATGTTGGCAGATTTATCGAGTGACAGATCTACATACATTTGCTGCACTCGTTGCAATACGGTTCCTTCAATGGTACGAGCTGTATTCTCAAGAATCAACTGATTCTTATTCCTTAATTCTTCATTGTAGCTGCGCGAGAAATAGATATAGAAAAACGAGCAGATCAGCAGCACGATGGTGACCACGATTGAACCGTATGAAATGGCCAAACCGGCCCATGCAGAGCTCCATTTTTTCATCACGCACACCTCCCGGCGAAAATTATACACTACACGTTTATTCTTGAGTTCACGATTTATATTAACTTCATGTAAAATGTTGCGATTTTATGATATTGTTCCGAAATTGATACAAAGACGAAATTGTTTTATTGCTGGTTTGGCGGGCCTAATGCTACATTGGGACCGAACTGAGACCAACTATTAAACGATGGGAGTCGACAAATTTGAAAACGAAAGTGATCAAAAGCAACAAGAAGAGATTGTTCGCCGCAGCGATGGGAGTTGTTCTTTTATCAAATACCTTTGCCGCAAGCAACGTGCTCGCCGCATCGGATGAGACGACCATTCCATTGCCGCCGCAGCCGGCGTGGGGGTATTTTGTAGATACGTACAAAAATAACACGGGAGCAAGCATGACTATCGATGGCAATCCGGCAATAGGTACTCTTTCCAAGTTTCTAACATTATGGACACCAGGTTCATCCTGGAATGACGGTAATAAACTGAATCCACAGGTGTTGGACTACAATATTGATTATGTAGAAGATCGTTCCAAAACGCGTACCGCCAAGGACGAGGAGGATGCTTACTATACGGATCGAAGAAACCAGACGTATGGAGCTGCAGAGGGCCTGGGTGCTTTGACAGATGTATATCGTGAGAAATCAGGAACGGTAACTTCTATTACGTATATTCCACAAGAAGCGTTGACAACGAAATTTACAGATACGAATGATTCCAATAAGGGTGGAGATTCCAACTCTGAGCTAGGTAAAATGGTGGATTTGGTTGGTAAAGTGCGGGGGGATTATGCCTCAACGCAACAAGCGAAGAAATTCTACCAATATATGAGACCTTTCCGTTGGAAAGATCAGTCTGTGATCGTTCCTACACTGGTTGCGGTACAAAGTAGCAATCCGTCCAGCGACGGTGGCTTCCCAAGTGGACACACCAATGCATCTTATCTTGCCGCGATTGCACTGGCATACTCCGTTCCTGAGCGCTTTCAGGAGCTGCTGACACGTGCATCCGAAATGGGAGATGACCGGATTGTAGCCGGCATGCACTCTCCACTTGATGTTATGGGAGGTCGGGTACTTGCGACGGCATTCGCAGCTTCGGCTTTAAATGATCCAGATAATCAGCAGCTGAAACAAGATGCGTACAAGCAGGCGCATGATATCCTTTTGAAACAAAACGGAACAGCAGAAGATCGTTTTACGGATTACCAAAAAAATAAAGACGAATACACACAACGTTTAACTTACGGATTCCAGCAGATCAATTCTGCTACCGAACCCGCAGCTGTACCTAAAGGCGCAGAAGTGCTACTTGAAACCAGACAGCCTTACCTGACAGATCAGCAACGCCGTGCCGTACTGGCAACAACGGGCATTGAATCCGGTTATCCGGTATTGGATGATCCAGAAGGCTGGGGACGTCTCAATCTGTTCGCTGCGGCAGATGGATACGGTGCATTCAATAGTGATGTAACGGTCATGATGGATGCTGGCAAGGGTGGTTTCAACGCCGTAGACGTTTGGCGGAACAACATCTCCGGTACAGGCAAGCTCACGAAGGAAGGCAGCGGTACATTGAAGCTGCGGGGAGCGAATACGTACTCCGGCGGTACTCAGGTTAGTGCAGGCACATTGGAAGGGGATACAGCTACTGCTTTCGGGAGTGGCGATGTAGTCAACAGCGGCGGTACGGTTACGGAGAGCGTAACTGGCAAATGGAACATCGAGGGCAACTTCACGCAGGCCGCTGACGGTATGCTGGAGCTCAACGTAGCTTCCGCAAATGACGTGCTCGACGTTAAAGGTACAGTTAGTACTGCTGGAACATTGCATGTTAATTTTGCCAGCAACTATGTACCTGTCCCGGGTGAGATTACGCTTGTAAGCCATGGCGTCAATCAGCAAAGCGGTAAATTTGCTTCTGTTCAGGTGGATGGCCTGCCAAGCCAATATAATGCCCAGGTGAAGTATGAGAGCAACCGAATCGCCTTGGTGATTACGGATACAATAACAAATCCAGGGACTACGCCGACAACGCCATCTACTCCTGGTACTGGAGGCGGTTCAGTCACTATTCCAACACCGTCCACACCATCAACAGGTTCTGGAACGGATTCGGGTACAGTTACCACGTCTCCTACAACTGAACCAACAGTACCGCCGACAGCACAGGTTCATCCGTTCAAATCAGGTGTTGTGAGCCAGGAAACGGTGCTGAAGACAGTTAACGAAGCAATTGCCGCAACGAAAAATGAGCAAAAGACTTTCAGTGATATTTCTGGCCACTGGGCCGACCGAAGCATTGGAACTGCCATGAAATTGCGCATGGTGGATGGTTACGAGAATGGCTCGTTCCGACCTAACGCATCCGTTACCCGAGCGGAATTTACCGCGATGATTGCCCGGGCGTTTGGCCTTGGCGAGAATTCGGCTTCCGCCAGCTTCAAGGATACACGGTCAAGCTGGGCGGCCGGATATATTAGTGCCCTGGCTGACAAGGGAGTCATTACCGGTTATGCGGACGGAAGCTTCAAGCCGAATGCGACGATCTCCCGCGCCGAGATGGTGACGATTATTGCACGTGTGCTTGATCTGAACACACTTGCAAATGGTGCTCCGGCCAGCTTTAATGATGTGGACAGCAGTAACTGGGCAGCGGCTGCAATTGCGCAGGCTTCATCGGCCAACCTGGTGCAAGGACGATCCTCTTCCGTGTTCTCGCCGAGCGGCAAAGCTACACGGGCTGAAGCTGTGACGATGATCATCCGCGCACTGGAGAGCGATAGCTCAATCAAGGCACTGATCGAAGGGTTGTAAAACAGGACTGCAAGACAAGGTGCTGCTGTGAACGAGAGCGGAAGATTCGGCTGAAGTGAACAGCACTCCCGTCAGGGTTCAAAAGGACGAAAATGGTTCATGTAACGTGAACTATCTTCGTCCTTTTACTTTTGCTTATGTAGAAAGCTCTGGGTTCCGTACCTGAATTGAAGGACTCATGGTTTTTCAAAAAGTATTCGCTTGTTATGACCTCATTGGGGTGGTGCAATATAGGACTATACTACTAATGGAGAGTACATTGTAATTATCCAAAGAATAATAGCAGAATGTATAGATGGATATTCGACAATATTCGGAAATTTCTCTTGATGTAAACCCACATATTTGATATGATGTGTCCATGAAAAGCTACTCACGATAACGGCAAACTTGTCGAAAGGCAAGGACGCAAAGCTATAGGGCCTTCTTGACGTAATGTCAAATGGCAGCCAGTTACCGAACGAAAATGCTTTTTTTTGTTTTTATTGGACAAACATCCATAAAAATCTGTGAAACTCTAATACGATAACGGCAAACTTGTCGAAAGACTAGGACGCAAAGCTACAGGGCCTTCTTGACGTAATGTCAATGGCAGCCTGGCCACCGAAGGGAGTTTACAGCATGCGAAATGCAGTGCTCGCTATAGTAGGTCTTTTAATGTTACTGATTTGGACTCCGGTTGTACAAGCTGCACAATCTGAAGATTGGCTGGGCTTGGAGCAGCTTGACCGTGGTGTGATCGTCATTCGATATGATGTGAAAGCCGGCGTCAAGACGAAGATCATGATTGCGAAGGGTCAGGAGAAATATACATATGCGCTTTCACCGGACAAGCAGCAGGAAGTGTTTCCGCTGCAGATGGGCAACGGTGATTACATGGTGACTGTGCTGGAACAAGTCAGCGGCACCAAATATAAGGTCGTTCAGGAAACGGTAGTTGCGCTTCAACTGAAGAACAGTAGCAAAGTGTTTTTGAACTCTGTACAAAATATCGATTGGAGTGAACGGGACAAGGCAGCTCAGCTCGCTAAGAAGCTAACCCGATCTGCCCAGTCCGATGAAGAGAAAGTACAGGCTGTTTATGAATATATTGTTGGAACAATCCGGTACGATAAAGCTCTTGCATCCAGTGAGCTGTCGGGCTACCTTCCCGATATCAATCGTACAATGGCAGGGAAGAAAGGGATGTGCTATGATTACGCCTCCCTATTCGCTTCCATGCTGCGGAGTATCGATATTCCGACAAAGCTTGTGATGGGGAATTCGGAATACGTCGATGTGTACCACGCTTGGAATGAAGTTTATTTGAATGGGCAATGGGTAACCATTGACACCACTGTCGATGCGAGCTGGAAAAGTAGTGGAGCCGAATTCAAAATGATTAAAGACGCCTCCCGTTATTCCACAGCTAAATATTTCTAATTATTGCATGATAAACCTAAGCTTTGGACGATATGTCCAAAGCTTATTTGAGTTTGTACAGAAAATGTATAGTTTCAGACTTTACAATGAAAGAAACCCATTTGGTTCTTAAGAAAAATACAGGCACCAATGAGATCGTGCGCCAATAGGAAGTAGTGGAGGTGATGGACTAGAAAGTCCCTTTATCGGCATGCAATCCTATGGATGGATGGCCCAATTTGGACACGAAAAGCAAGATAGGAACCGGATATAATGAGGGTTATGAGAGACAGAGGGAGAGAATATGAAGAAAAAAGTAAGTGGAATTTTAGTTATGCTACTGCTACTGATTCAAACGTTGTTTGGCACTTCCGCTTGGACGGTAAGTGCAGCGGCTGGCGAGCAGGACTCAGCGGCTAGCATGCAGGACTCAACGGTTAGCGAGCAGAACTCAGCGGTTAACATGCAGGAATCAGTGACGGATGATGTATATAACCAGCCGGCGCCAGTCGCCAATACAGAGGGTATTTTAACAAAAGCCGTGTTAACCGATATGAACGGGACCGTGATTGATGCGGTATATAATCCGGACAGCAGCCTGGACATTGGCGCAGCTGTCAATCTCAGTTACGAATGGGAGCTTCCGAACGGACACGGCTACAAGAACGGGGATACATTTACCTTCGACCTGCCGCAGCAGTTTGAAATTTTTACGGATATTGATGCACCGCTCGTTGCTGGTCAAGGCGAAGTTGGCCGATTTACGGTCGATCGGGACGGAAAAGTTGTGATGACCTTTAACGATTACGTGGAGAGCCACTCCAACATCAGCGGCAAGCTGGAAATTCGTACGGAATTTAAAAAGGAAGTCTTGAAAGGAAGCACGGAAATCATTATTGCCATTCCGATAAAAAGCGGAGTGCAGACCATCATCGTGAATCTGAAGCCGAATGGCGGAAAGCTGATCGATAAGCAGGGGAAAGCGATTGGCAAAGACCGGATCGATTGGACGGTTCAGGTCAACAAGTCCCTGGATAAAATCAAGCATGCGGTCATCACGGATGCGATGCCTGAAGGCTTGGAGCTCATCGCCGACTCTGTGGAAGTTTACCACCTGCAGGTAAATGGTGATGGATCGGCGCTCCCTGGCGATAAGGTAGAGGCCGGCAAGTATACGGTCGAAACGAATGGCGGCACCAAACTGGAGCTTGCGTTCCAGGATGAGACGATTAGCAAAGCCTACGAGATTCGCTTTTCGACGAAGCCTGCCGGCGAGCAATCTCGCTTTGAGAACACCGCTGTACTGTCTGGCGAGGGGATGGAAGATGCCAAATCGACCGCTACGGTAACAGTGGACCGCGGCCAATTTTTGGATAAGTCGTTTAGCCGGGATAAGGATACCGGAGTCATCACGTGGACGGTGAAGTACAATTTCAACGAGAAGAAGGTTTCGAAAGATCAGGCAGTCATCACGGATGAATTCAGTGCGATTCATGCATGGGTTGCGGATTCGCTGAAGGTGTACAAAGGGAACGCTACGGATGACAAGGCATTGCTTTCGTCGGATGAATACACCACTACACCGACAGGTACGAACGGATTCAAACTTCAATTCGCGAAGGATATTGATTCGCCGTATACAATCGTTTACCAAACGAAGCCGGTTGATCGGACGATCGCTGACGGACAACAGGTGAAGAACAAAGTCGTGTCGGGGGATTCGTCCAAAGTAGTAACGGTTCCGGCTCAAGGAAGCCGTGCTCTGGTGAAAGGAACCTGGAAAGTCGATTTTGCCAACAAAACGGCAAGATGGCTTATTACTTTCAACGGCGATAAAAAGCCGGACGGCAGCAAGTACAGCATGGAAAACGTAGTTATCACGGATACATTCCCGCATGACGGCCTCGAATTCGTTCCGGATTCGGTGATCGTAAAAGCAGACGGGAACCCTGTTCCTGCGAGCGATTATAAAATCGAGTACGATAATGTTCGCAGCGGCTTTGCAATCAAGTTTTCCAAGACCGTGAATACGACCTATACGATTGAGTATGAAACGAAGTTCAACATCGGCTGGCTTAAGGACAGCAAGCTGGATTTCATGAACAGAGCTTCCATGACATGGAGCGAAAACGGCGAGATAAAAGGGCCGATAGTGCGGGATGCAAGCTTCTCCTCCGACGGATATACGAAAAATAACGGTGGGAAAGACGGCAGCTACAATCCGGTCCATAAAGAGATCACGTGGAACATTAAAATGAACTACAATCTCGATTCGCTTGCCCAAGCGAGCGTAACGGATGTCCTAAAGCAAGGACAAAAGCTTGTGCCAAACTCGGTTAAGGTGTACGAGATGAAGCTGACGGGGGAACGGAATGGCATTGCGAAGAGCACCGAAGTTCCGGCGTCTCTATATGAGGTGACGGAACCGTCCGAAGCGAACGGAAACCAGCTGTCCATTCGTTTTGCCAACCCGATCTCATCCGCATACTGGATTGAGTTCAAAACATCGCTGCAAGGCACGGTGATTGTCAAGGATATCGATAATACCGCTGAGCTGTGGAATGGCAGCGATAAAGCGGCGACATGGAACGCCAGAGTGACGGTTCCGCACGGCGGCGAATATGTGAAGAAAAGTGGTGCCCAGAACGGAAATAAAATCGATTGGTCCATTCGAATCAACGAAGGGCAATCACATATTTCCAACGCGAAGATTATCGACTATCCAAGTGTGAATCAGATCTTGATCGAGGATTCGTTCCACCTGTATGCAACCAAGACCAGTGCAAACGGTCAAGCGCTCAAAGCAGATGAACTGATCAAAGGAAAAGACTATACATTAACCATCGCAAGCCTTGACGGAGATCAAGAGACGTTTGAATTAAAGTTCACAAGCGATATCTCCACGGCTTATGTTTTGGAATATCAGTCGTTCATTACCGCCGGAGATAAAGAAGCAGTACAAAATAAAGTGGCGCTCGAAGGAGATCAGCTAAAAACCGAGCTTAGAGAAACGACGGAAGAGGTTATTGTCCGTACTTCATCCGGTTCAGGTTCGGGAGGCGGCGTAACGGGCAGCCTGGAAGTGACGAAGGTTGACCAGGATGATAAGACAAAGCCGCTGGCAGGAGCGAAGTTCGTGCTTTACGATAAAGCAGGCAAATGGACGCCGATCGTAAAAACAACGGATGCTGACGGAAAAATCCTTTTTACGAAACTGTTGTATGACGACTATATTTTGGAGGAGCTTGCAGCTCCGGAAGGATATAAGATCGAACAGGCAACGTGGAGCGTAACGATCGACTCCAGCATCAAGGGTCAAGACAATGTGAAAAAATTGACCGTAACGAACCGCAAAGAAGAGCCCGTTCAACCTGGCGAGCCTTCCAACCCAACGGACCCAACGGACCCAACGGACCCAACGGACCCAACGGACCCAACGGACCCAACGGACCCAACGGACCCAACGGACCCAACGGACCCAACGGACCCAACGGACCCAACGGACCCAACGAACCCAACAGATCCAACGGACCCAACGGGCCCAACAGATCCAACGGATCCTGGAAACCCAACCAACCCGACTGACCCGACAGATCCGGGAACACCGGGTAACCCCACGGATGGCAAGCCGGGAGAGCCCGCTACTCCGTCCGATCCAGGGACCCCATCCGTCGAGGTACCGGATGAAGACATCCCGAGAGGCGAACCGACAACTCCTCAAACGCCTCCGACAGACTATCCGGAGACGCCACCGACGGAAGATCCGGGGACACCTACCATTGATATCGGTGAGGATGAAATTCCGCGCGGTGTAGGCGAGCCGGAACCACAGAAACCAGAACCGCAGAAACCAGAACCACAGAAGCCGGAGAAGCCAGCAGTACCGACGCCGGATTCGCAAACTCCGGCATCGGGGATTACGATATCGACGCTTCCGAAAACCGGAGAGTCAAGCCGTTATCCGTTCTATTTGGTTGGTCTCGGACTCATCGTTCTTGGTGTGTTAGGCCGCAAACGATTTACCACGAAATAATCATTCCTTGGAGCATCAGCTCCCCTTGTAAACAGGACAGGGGGAGCTTCTTCATGTTTGGATGACAACAGAGGAGTTTGATATGAAAACCAACAGCATTCATGGGCAAACCGAAGAGGGGGTTGGTACATAACTTCATGACTGGTGAGGATTACCTTATCAACTGTTGGTTTTATGCATGCTTCAGGGAAAACCATAACTATAACCCATTCCGCAGTGTATGGAATATACGTTATCAGCTACAAAAGTCTAGCGTTCACATACAAATTTTCTTGGGTTTCCCACTTTTAGCACCCTCACATTTCTTTTTAAAAGGTCTTTATCACTTACGATCCACGTATGATCTTTAGAATTCCTCCTGCGCATCGCAAGGAAGTTGGATGGACTTCCTGAATAGATCTTATAGCCCTTTGCCAGGCTATCGGAACAAAATTTTACGCACTCTCCCCGATTTTGATCGGGAAAACCAACCTTGCTTACCACATGTCGTTTTACGAGAAGGGTGGCTCCTTGAATCAGGGGGACATATTGATTCACCTTGGTAGGGTAACGGAGCAGAAGGAGTTTTTTGCTGCTCAAATACATATAGTGGGCTCGTTTTCCCACGATATCTGCATTGGTCTTTATCAGGGTTCGTACACTATCCGTTAAATAGCGCGGGGCATAATAATCGTCGTCATCCAATTTAGCAATAAGATGGTATTTAGATAATGAAGCGCCATAATTAAGGCATTGGCCTAGCGAGACATGTCCCGGTAAGGTATATATCCTTACGTTCTTATATTGTTTTGCAGCCTTCATATATTCGTTCAACTTCAGTTCATCATTATTTAATATGACGATAAGCTCTTTATGCCTGTAATTCTGCCGGGTGTAGTTATGAAAAAGATTGTCCATGCATTGTCGCCGTTTGGTACAAACAATGATGGAAACCCCTTTCAGATCACGAGAATTGCCCGGGTTCGCCATTATAATACGCCCTTTGGCTTTTTCTGAACATATTTCTTGTAATCCGTAACGGATGGTATTTTTCGGCTTTGAGAGATAAGTTCTTTATCGCTGATGACCCATGTATGGTTGGATGAGTTTCTTCTGCGTATCGCGACAAAATTATTTTTTCCAGCAGAATAAACGTTGTACCCCTTTCGTTTGCTTCTAATGCAAAAAAGATCATCTTCACCGACGCTTCGATTCGGAAACTGAACTTTGTTTAATACATCTCGTTTAAAGACAAGAGTTGCGCCAGGGATTAGGGTTACAGGTCGATGTTCATCATGTGGAAAACGAAGGATAAACGTTTTTGATCCGCGCAAATACATGTAATGTGCCCGCTTGCCAATGACATCAGCATTGGTTCTTTGAAAGGTCTGCAAGCTTTCCGTCAAATAATAGGGAGCGTAATAATCATCATCATCAAACTTGGCAATATAGTTATATTTTGTTTTCTTGATAGCGTAATTTAGACAAGCACCGAGTGAGGTACGTTCCGGAAGACGATAAACATGTACGTTTGGAAGTTTTTTGGCTAAGCTTAAATAAGGAGTAAGGGGGATGTTATCGTTGTTGACGATAATGATAAGTTCTTTCTTGGCGTGGTTCTGTCGACTAAAGTTATTAAACAGGTTTCTTATATAGCTTTGGCGTTTCGTGCAGGCAATAATAGAAACTCCCTGCTTTATGATAGAATTTTTTGGCTTCGCTCCCATTTGAATCGCTCCCCTTATCCGTATGATCAAAACTATCTCTCTATAAAATATGTCAACCGCAATTAAGAGGAACGGCATATCTACAAAATGGAGAATACACACAAAAACTTGTCAATACAGACAGCGCAAGTCCTGGCATAATTAGAGAAAGAGAATAAAAATGGAGGGAAAATGATGAACAAGAAACAACCAGCCCAAAGCGGTATCACACCAACCAGCCCGATCAAAAATAAAGTGGGAAGTGTTTTTGTCCCTGTTCGAAATATTGAGAAGTCCCGCAGTTGGTATTGTCAGGTTTTGGGGCTGAATGAAGCTGACTGTGAAATCGTGAATGGTCACTTGTGCCCGCTGCCAATGGATGGGGTTGGAATTATTTTGGATACTATGCCAAAGTGGGGAGGCGATCAACCGGGTGGTGCTGCGTCTATCGAGACGCCCGCTTTTATGTTAATGACAGAAGATCTGAAGGGCTCGTTTGACTACATGAAAGAGCTGGGTGTAAACCTCGTTACAGAAATCGAGCATGAACATTGGTTTGTCGTGAAAGATCCTGATGGCAACAAATTGATGATTTGTCTTGAATGGTGAACTGAATGATTACGAAACCATGTACGATCACCGAAATTCAACATCTTAGTTCCGAATATCTTGAGGAATTGTCTTCTCCATTCGATTCTTTTCTAGAGGAGCATATCCTTTCATCAACTTTTTCCTGTTTCAGGACGATTCGAACGATGTGGGTTACATGGCTATACATAACAATGAACTTCTTACAGAATCCACGAACGAGAAAGCCCAATTCTTTAGATGTGGGATGAAAGTGAGGTCGGATACGGAGTATCACTATTGTGATGCTTCAAGTATCCGAAATGTCTGCGTTCTTAAATTTTTAGCTTGTTTCAATTTATCTATTAAACTATCATTTTGTGTTCTGCCCACGATACAGGAGAAAGATATTTCTCAAATTAGAGGTAGAACAGCGCTTCAAGGAACTGGTGCATGAGGTATGTGCAGAGCTTAAAATTGTGATTGTTGCCATGGAGTGCGACAAAGACCATACACATATGTTTCTCAATGCACTTCCAACATTAAGCCCTGCTGATATCATGGCAAAAATAAAAGGAGTCACATCAAAAAAACTACGAGAAGAGTTTCCACACCTTCTGCATTTGCCCAGTTTGTGGACACGTTCCTATTTTGTTTCTACCGCTGGAAATGTATCAAGTGAGACCATCAAGCGTTATGTTGAACAACAAAAGACAAGGGGGTGAAGTATATGTCTCAGACCATAACGGTTAAGGTAAAGCTGCTGCCGACTAAAGAGCAGATCCAACTATTGCAACAAAGTAGTCATGAATATATCCGAGTTGTGAATACACTCGTGGCCGAGATGGTAGAAGAAAAGAAAAGGTTGAAGAAGACAACAAAAGACATTCCTGCTAATCTACCAAGTGCAGTAAAAAATCAAGCGATTAAAGATGCGAATAGTGTATTCTATACCAAAGTTAAGAAAAGTAAATACGCAATCATACCGATCCTAAAGAAACCGATTTGCGTATGGAATAACCAAAACTATTCTCTTGACTTCACGCACATTTCCATTCCATTCATGGTAGAGGGAAAATCTAAGCGTTTAAAAATTCGTGCATTGTTCATCGACAAAGACCATCGAAACGTTGACCTTTTGAAGCATAAACTTGGTACGCTCCGTGTTACGAAAAGCTCAGGTAAGTGGGTAGCCCAAATTGCTGTCACCATGCCAACAACTGAAAAAACGGGTATGCGGATTTTGGGCGTTGATTTAGGTCTGAAAGTCCCTGCCGTAGCCATCACAGATAATGATCACGCTCGCTTCTTTGGGAATGGGCGAGAAAACAAATACAAGAAACGGAAGTTTCGTAGTGTTCGTCAAAAGCTAGGAAAACAAAAGAAAGTGAACGCTATTCGCAAGTTAGATGATAAAGAACAACGATGGATGAAAGACAAAGACCACAAAGTCAGTCGTGAAATCGTTAATTTCGCAGTCGAAAATAAGACTTCTGTCATTCGCTTAGAGCAACTAACGAATATTAGGCAGACGACAAGAACAAGTCGTAAAAACGAAAAGAATCTACACACATGGTCATTCTACCGTTTGGCACACTTCATTGAATACAAAGCAAATATGGCAGGGATCAAAGTGGAATATGTGAACCCTGCATATTCAAGTCAAACCTGTCCAGAATGTTCAAAAAAGAACAAGGCGCAAGATAGAAGATATAAGTGCCCATGTGGATTCAAGAAACATCGTGATATCGTTGGGGCGATGAATATTCGCTACGCAACTGTGATTGGCGGTAACAGTCAATCAGCCTAAGGTGCTATATGCACTGTCTTAGGAGGGGTAATGGCATACCCTAATCTTAGCATCTGTCCAAAGCAGAAATGAAATGAGGACGTTAAGCTTAGCTAAGAATCTCAATCACTTTAGTGATCTTGCCCCTTTAGGGGTGGGAGTGTCAAAATTGCGTAAATGGTGCAGTGAACTTGGCATATCCCCTATAGCTGGATGCTGGTACTATAACGACCCATCTAAACGAACATTGGAGAGTGCGGGAATGGTAACGAAGACCAGACTTCTGCATGTTGAAGTAAATCAACCCCAACCTTCTGCATGAACAAGCGTAATTTTTGCAAGAGATGAGCTGCCTGCAGAATGGTGCAGGCAATGTCGGATGTGAAGAGAGCGGTTTTGCTATCCTTGAAATTAACGGGGGAGGGGATGACGTGGATACACTGGCGGGATTGAACAAAGCCTTGGGTTATATTGAGGAGAATCTGACGGACAACGTGGATATGAAAGAAGTTGCACAGATCGCCTGCTGCTCCGAGTACCATTTTACGCGCATGTTTTCTTTTTTAAGCGGAATTACGTTGTCGGAATATATTCGACGTCGGCGCTTGACGCTGGCGGCACTGGAGTTAAGCCGGAATGACAACAAAGTCATAGATGTTGCCCTAAAATACGGGTATGCTTCGCCGGATTCCTTCACCAGGGCTTTTCAAAGCATGCATGGGGTTACGCCCTCTGAAGCACGGAGTCATGGCCCATCGCTCAAAGCCTTCCCACGGATGACATTTCAACTGACCATTCAAGGAGGAAGCGAAATGAATTACCGTATCGAAGACAAAGAGACCTTTCGGATTGTAGGTATCAGCAAAAGGGTGCCAATCGTGTTTCAAGGGGTGAATCCGGATATTGCCGAGATGTATCAAAGTCTTACGCCGGAATGGATCGAGACGATTAAGGGGTTATCCAACGTTCAGCCGTTCGGGTTAATCAGTGCTTCAGCCCATTTCAGCGAGGGGCGGATGGAGGAGAAGGGGGAGCTGGATCATTACATTGGTGCAGCTACGACAAAAGCGACGCCTGAGGGTCTGGTACAGCTGGAGGTGCCGGCCTCGACATGGGCGGTATTTACCGCTGTTGGTCCTTTTCCGAGTACGCTTCAGGAGGTGTGGGGACGAATCTATGCGGAATGGTTTCCCTCCTCGGATTACGAACTGAGCGAAGGGCCGGAAATACTTTGGAACGAACACAAGGATATGACTTTGCCGCAGTACAGAAGCGAGATATGGATACCGATTCGGAAACGGCTTTCATTCAACGCCAATTAAGTTAACAAAACACTGGGCGATTTCGTCCATGCATAGGCATAGAGATCGGGGGTATGGACAGGACACTTCCGCCTTGTCCCAATATAAAGATGGAGCAAGCGTATCGAACTGGGCTAAAATGGATGTGGCGCAATTGATCGAAGCAGGCATTATTCGGGGCAATGATCCTGAAGTACTCAGCCCGCAAGCTAACGATGACGCGTGCAGAAGTGACAGCGCTGATCGCAAGATTGCTGAAAACCACTAATTTAATTGATAAATAAAAGTGAATTAAACAACCTTTGCTGATACTAAAGTCGGCAGAGGTTATTTTGTTTTTTGGCGGTTTTAGACTACTGATGCTTGATATCGATCGCCATTTTTTGGAGTGGGCAGCACCTAAATGATATAATCACTACAACGAAGCAGGGGAGGCAAGATCAATGGATGATGAACTCTTGGAACGGCTAGAGGCTTGGCATGAACAGGATGAATATGAAGAGATTGTGGATGCGATTACACAGATTCCGGAGGAAGAGCGGGATTATGTTCTGGTCAACCATCTGGGCAGAGCGCTGAGTAATATGGAGCGTTACCAGGAGGCGGTGGAACAGTTCTTGTCGGTTGCTGAAGAGGGGGAGAATGACCCGCTTTGGCATTACCGCATTGGTCTGGCGTATTATTATTTGGAGCAGTATGAGAATGCGCGTGTAGCTTTCGAAACATCGGACCGATTGGAGCCGGGAGATGAGGATACACAGGAGTTCCTGGAATGGATTCGGAATAAAACAACAGAGGAGCTCACAGAGGAATCTGTAGAGGAGCCCGTGGATACAGTCCACTCTGTTACTGAAATCACCATTGAGCCTGTACCTGGTATCCATCCGGAATCGACGGGCTTTTGGAATGACAGTCCAGCATACATCGATCAATATGTATTGTCCCCGCCTACCGATGAGCAAATTGAAGCAGTGGAGGAGCAACTGGTGTTCAAGCTCCCGACATTCTATACGAACATGATGAAACTACATAATGGTGGTGTTCCCCACTATCGTTATTTTCCGGTTAGCCAGGCAGAGAATGATGGGAAGATCCATATTGAAATTTCGAATATCCTGGGTGTTGGACGGGAGAAGGCACATTCACTGTGTGGATCAGCGGGCAGTCGGGTAATGATCGAGCAGGGAGGGTATCCGGAAATCGGTGTCGTTCTATGTGAGTGCCCCTCCGATTCGGAGGTGGTGATGCTGGATTATCGTGAATCCGGCAATGCCGGTGAGCCCGAGGTTGTTCATGTGAATAAAGCAGAGGGTTACAAGATCACTTGGCTTGCGCCTGATGTTGCGACCTTTATTCAAGGTTTGGTAAATGAGGATAATCAGCCAGCTAACCTTGAGGGTTCACTGTAATTCACTGTAAAGAAGGTCATAGCTTCACGTATTCAAATGGTTTGAAGAAGCTGCATCCGTAACAAAGGATGCAGCTTTTTTTGCAGCTATTTCAGTGATTACTTCCCGTTCTATGCGGTAGAAGAAGCACGGCATTGCCGAAATCATCGTATGTTCTGTTTAGCTGCGTTCAGTCAGCTCCCGCGTTGATTCTTCCCCATAAAGTTCGTTCAAATGAGTGATGTGGCCCACGCCCCAATCATTCATGGCCTGCAATAATGGGGTCATTCGTTGACCGTATGGCGTAATGGAATATTCGACTTTGGGAGGGATTTGCTGATAGACCTCGCGATGGATGATATCGTGGTACTCTAATTCCCTTAATTGTTGAGTTAGCATTTTTTTGGTGATATCCGGAATTGCCTTTTGAAGTTCGCTAAATCTCATTGTGCCATTTGCGAAAAGACGAAGCAGGATAACAGGTTTCCATTTTCCAACAAGGATATCTAATGCCGTTTCAAATTTGCAATATGTAGTCACGGGGAATCCTCCAATCCTTTATTCATCTAAGGTTTCTTTTTGTATACTATGTTTATTTGAAGTGCCTACTTCCAAATAGTTACCCCATAAAATATTATATGCCTAGGCACTGAACATGTACAAGAAGGGGAGCTAAAGAATCATGAATATTGCGTTATGGATTGTACAAGGCATATTGGGAGTTGGATTTATTTTTTCAGGATGGATGAAGGCGTTCCAGTATGAAAAGGCAAAGAAATCATGGCCCTGGGTGAACGAAGTTTCAAAAGGGTTGGTGTTTTTTATTGGGGTTGTGGAGTTACTCGGGGTACTTGGTATAATTGTACCTCAAGCGGCGAATATCGCACCTGGACTGACGCCAATTGCTGCCATCGGCCTTGCCGTAATTGTTTTGCTCGGTGCCATATTCCATATTTGGCGTAAGGAATATAAAGAAATTGGCGTGAACATCGTTTTCTTGGCGTTAGCTGTGTTGGTAGTCATAGGTCGCATGTGAGTTCCAAGAGAGCGGAGTAACCACAACTGCTGCGACGTAAGAGTGTATGTATACTACGAGAGTATCCCGACAGTTAACAATTGAAATTCACTACCATTGATTCAGGTGGCATGGATAAAAACGGAAACGTTTAATGGATATTTTTGAAACGGGAAGTAAGGGCGATCGATCTCCGGAATGGTTCCAGGGGCGGTCGTCATTTTTTTATCTGGATTCGTGTACACCATCGGTTTTGCGGGCAGCTATCAAATACAGCATGATTCCAACCGTATTCTCTTCGGTGCATTGAGTTACATATACTTGTATCAATTGGGATTAAATAGTATATTGATGAAAGCGGTTAAAATTAGAATGGAGGCTTTTTTTATGCGAGCTAAAATGCCGGTGCTTCTTTCTGTACTCATTTTCCTGCTTATTTTTTCATCTGTACCCACAACTTCTGCTGATGCAGGAAACGTTCCGTTTGATGACAGCTTGCTTGTACAAGAAGATGGTAGACTAAAAGATATCTCCGAAAGCCAAATGCTGTCTTACCCGGAAGTTTTACAAATCGCCAAAAAGCATATACAGGGTTATCTGGCAGATGATATTCAGACCAAAGATCGCACCATTACAGCTTCAACCAATCTGATTCCGCTCTATGATTTGAGTGATCAGATTATTGCTTACGCAGTTCCTCTACTGGAGAGAGAACGAGAGATCGGTTATATTTCTGTAGGAGCTTTACGGGATGGGTATGATGCATACGATATCTTTATAGACGATTCAGCAGTACAGCGGCTTCATCAATCGTTGTCCAATCCGTCCATTATGGCTGCCTCTGAGGAAAGAAGAATTATATTTGTACCGCCAATGACTTATATGCTACAGGTTACGGATGGAGGCCGACAACAATATTTTGAAATGAATGAGGGCCTTCAATCCTTGCGGGATGTGACTGAATCTGTTGAAGAAAATATGGATGAATTTCAGCAAACATATGAAACCATCCGATCAGAAGAAAATCAGGAATACATGGATCAAATTCTGGATGGTTATGTTGGTTTCAGAGCCGCCGCTGCTGTTGCGAAAGAAGATGTGAGTCTCACAGTTGAAGCCAATCAATCCATGTTTGTTCCCGTACAGGATGGTTCAGGTTACAGCTATGGGGGGAACCAGAACTGGTACTCCCAAAATACGCATAAAGATCGTGGTTGCGGTCCGGTTGCTGCTGCCAATATCACCAACTACTTAGCCAAGATTACAAACCCCTCTACTTACGGTGCCTTGTACAGCGGGAACACAACATCCAAGCAGGACTTTCTTGCACATATGGATACGATGTATGATTACGTAAGTCCGGGAATTTTGGGTAAAATTTCGGTGAGTGGCTTTGCTTCAGCGGTAGAAAGTTATGCGAAGGATAAAAAGGTGAACTTAAACAGAGTAACCGATAATTCAGCGTTTACGCTTGATAACACGGCTGCCTATATCAAAGCTGGACTTAAACTCAACTCGCCAGTGGCGACCCTGAATCTGTCCAAATTCTCTGATTACGATTATGAATGGCATTGGATGACCATTACCAAGTATTATCGTGATACTACGGATAGCAGATGGATAGCCGTGTCGACCTGGGGACAACGCAGAAGTATCAATTATCGAACTCATTTCGATGCCATAACGAGCTACCGCTCATTGGGCGGAGGATTCATGTATTTCAAATAAAGCAGGTGATCGGATGTTCAGCACTAAGCCATACTCAAGCGCGTTCCGGATGGTGACCATTCTGGCTCTGGTTCTCTTCATGACGGCATGCACTTCCTACACCAAAGTGTCTTCGGAAGGGGTTAAAGCTTTCCGACAGGATATCAAGCAGAACTTTCCTGATATTCAAAAGACGGACATTCGTTACTCCACTCCTAGGGTCGAAGTTACTTACACGCTCAAAGAGGAACCTAATGAAGAAGAGGTGCAGCTTCTTTTTACCAAGACCAAAGAATTCATGACGAGTTCATCCTTTCAAAGTGAGGTGGTTGATGGTCAGTACCGCAAAGAATATCCGAGTTGGGGCGACCCAGAGCTCGCGATTACTTTAACGGTTCGCGGAGAGGATGCAGCTGTCTACCAGTTCATCTGTAAGCCAGAGAAAGTCGAAACGGATAAGGGTGAACCCGTATATACTCACTGGTACGTTCAGACTAAGGGTGATCCGGAAGGAAAACTTTATCCAGATCAAAAGAGTGAAATCAAAAAATGAAGGTTGCCTGAGCCTCTTAAACAAGGGTTCAGGCTATTTATTTTGTTCTAGGGTACTACCAATACAGGCAGAATTTTAGTTATGATGTAAAAAGGATATTTTTTGAGGCATTGAAAACCTTAAGGGGGATGAGCATGGAAACGGAAGGTGTCATGCAGGAACCAAAGTATATAACACCGCAGTCGAGGCTCTTCTGGAAGTGATCGGGGGCAAGTGGAAGCCTGTTATTCTATTCCATCTTACGTTTGGCAAGAAACGTAACGGTGAACTGATGCGGTTGATGCCCGCCATTACGCAGAAAGTACTGACTCAGCAGCTGGGTGAATTAATGGAAGCCGACATCGTTGCCCGTATTTCCTATCACCAAGTTCCGCCAAAAGTTGAATATGAGTTGACGGATTATGGATGGAGTCTGAAAGAGATTCTTCATCTGATGTGCAGATGGGGAGATATGCATGTGGAAAAAGTATATGGCGACAGAGGCAAGATCCTGTTCAAGCTGCCGGTTTCAGACCGTTGATGTACAAAAAGAAAAGCCGATTCCTGAAGTTCAGGAACCGGCTTATTGATCGTATCAGCATCCATTATGGAATGACCTTGCGTTCCACACACAACAAACGGGCGCAGGGCCGACCAGGTCCATCCGCTTCCGGGTTGCCGTTCTTCAAGGAACTGCTGCTGATCAACGTTGAATTCGGGCGGCATATGGTGTGCATCCGTCTCCCGTGCAGGCGTTTTGAATGGGCCCAGATGTGCGCCGTATACCTTATACCCTTGCATCAGACTGATATGTTGAAGGTTGGGGGCAATCGGTTCGATGGCGTTCACGACGTTGACGAGCATCGCCAGGTTGGGCTGTACCAATTCGGCCCAGGTCGAGCGATCCTGATAAGCAGCGTAGAAAATATGAGTGACCGTCGTTAAATGGCCCAGTTTGGCCTGAGTATCCGCTTCGTTCAGCAAATCTACCGATATATAATGCAGCCTTGGGGCATCTTCTCCCCCACGCCGTGATACACCAATGACATTCCATTCCGGAAGTGTCATCAGATAATCGATCAGGTTTCTTCCAATGACGCCGCCAGCTCCAACGACAAGCGCGGTGTGGGTTGTAACAGATGGATCGGTTTTCATTAGGCATGCTCCTCTTCTTCCTCTGCTCATTATTGTGAGTTAGAAAAAGAAAGATGAAAAGTACGCACTTCGAAGTGATATACGCACTTGAAAGTAATATATGAGCACGGAGCATGTTTATGGGCCATTGCCATTGGCATACTGATTAATGCGGTTAGCCCGGGAATCCGCCTCCCAGTGGTGGCCACACGCCGTAGAAGCGACGAAGCAGAACAATCTCACCCAAATGGTATGAGTTATGAGACGCGATGTTGCGCAGGAGTCCAGCTTTGGTTTCGCCCGGGAAATAAGGTAACGGATCATCCAATTGGGCAGTTTCGGCAATGGTTACCGCTTGGTCAACCCCATCCAGGAATGCCTGGATATCCGTCTGCCATGTGGCTTCATCCTGAGGACCTGTCTCTTCAGGCCAGCTCTCACTTACGTTCCCGGGGAGTTGCGGCTTGCGTCCCTCCAAGTGTTCAAGCATGAACTGCTGCCAATAATGCATGTGCTTCACCAACTGATAGATGGTGTAAGGCATGGCCTCATGTGTATGTGCGGCAAGTGTAACATCAATATCGGGTAATGCACGGGCGATGCGGATATGTCCGCGTTCTCCCACCAATGATTTGACAAGGGCTTGTCCAAAGCTTTGATTAGCATCTGACATGTGGAATCTTCCTTTCCTCTGGATCAGGTCGATCAACCCGTCTCTATATAAGAATTATACAATTAAATTGCGAAAAATTAAAATATGGTAATCGCAAACCAAAATACTTAAACTTACATGGTATAATAGGGAAATAAATCTCAAGACTCTAGGGTCGAGGAGGAAGCTCCGGTGAAAGTGATATTGGTTGACGACGAACGTCTAGCGTTGATAGGCCTTCAAAAATCACTAGAAAAAGAAGTAAGCGGCATCAAAATTATCGCTACATATATGAACCCGACAGAGGCCATGGCAGGTATTGTGAGGCACCGCCCTGATGTTGTATTTCTGGATATTCATATGCCAGAGATGGATGGTATGGATCTGGGAAGGCAGATTCAGGCAGCAACACCGGGCACCGAAATTATATTTGTGACCAGTTACGACCAATATGCAGTGCATGCCTTCGAGTTACAGGCTTTGGACTATCTGATGAAGCCCATCCAGAAGGATCGATTGAAGCAGACAGTGAGCCGAGTCCGGGAGAAACTAAGCGTAAAACGCGAGCTGCAGTCAAAGGATACAAACGTACCTTTAATTTGCTGTTTTAATCAGATACAGTTTAAGCTTCCAGGCAAGGATATCCAGGTTGCCAAATGGCGCACAAGCAAGGCGCAGGAGCTGTTTGCATATTTACTCCATCACCGGAATCAGACGATTCATCGCAGTGTGTTGCTGGAGATGCTGTGGCCTGAATTAGAAGAGGAAAAGACGGTACATCAACTCTATACCGCAATGTATCATGTCCGTCAAACCCTGAAAGCATGCAATATGGATATGGTCACCATTCACAGTGGACACTTGGAAGCGGGATATAGACTTGAATTGGGTGAAGCTCAGTTGGATAGTGAGCAGTGGGAGCAGGAAATCAGGCAATGGAAAGTTGTGAACGCCAGTACCATTCATGCCTATGAGCAAGCGCTTCATCTATACAAGGGCACGTATCTTGGGAATTACCAATACATGTGGGCTGAACCTGAACGGGAAAGATTAAGATACATGTGGTTGTACCATATGCGACAACTTAGTCTGTATTACCAGCAACAGGGACTGGGTGAGAAAGTAATTGAGTGTACACGGCGTATCCAGCAGATGCTTCCAGATGAAGAGGAAAGTTATTTCGTTTTAATGAAACTATATAATGAAATGAACAACGATCTCGGTGTGGAGGAGCAGTATCGTCTCTTAACCACCAGAATGGAGCATGATTTGGAGATACCAATCAGTGAAAATATTAGCGCATGGTATCAGGACTGGAAGTTCGGTTTAACTAAAGTCATGAAAACGTAATTGATGAAATCACTTCAAACGAAACCTATGAACCGTTACAGATATATGATCGTCATGCTAATCATTGTTGGCGTATTGATAGGCATGCGCTCGGCATGGTCGGCGTTTTTCCATACGGCAAATGAGCATCGCGCCGTTAATGGAGTGCTTGACTTAAGGGGCGTGGATCTGGAAAACTCTCCGATCATGTATTTGAATGGGGAATGGGAACTCTACTTGGATAAGTTGCTAACCCAGAAAGAGATTGCAAAGAGGGATGGCGGTGCAAAGAGTGTTCAGGTCCCAGGAGACTGGGGGACTGCACAGAATCAGGAACAAGAGAGTTCGTACGGTTACGGAACATATCGATTGCGTATTTTGACAGATCCGCTTCAGACGCCTGTTACCTTCTGGTTCAAAGGAATTCGAAGTTCATCCGAGATTGAGATGAATGGAGTCGCCGATGGCGGTATGGGTGAGGTATCCGCGGATAGCAGTACGTATATGCCCAGAAGTACTTCATATACAGCGACTTATGATCGGGAAGGAACAACATCTATTGAATTATTGATCCGCGTAGCCAATTACGATAGCCCATATATGGGCGGAATTAGTAAACCTGTTCGCTTCGGCTCACAGGCAGCCGTTGATTTTTCGCGGTGGTACTCCATTGGATTTCAGATGGTTACCTTTCTGATTTTGGTCCTTCACGGCATATATGCCTGTATTCTCTACGCATTTAATCCGCAGGAACGCGCCTTGCTGGTTGCGGCCATATTAACTTTATCTGTGGGCACAGCAGTTATGATGGGTCATGATAATATTTTGATGTTATGGCTTCCGATTAATTATACCTGGGGCATTAAAATTCGATTAATCTCATTGTTGTTGCAAAATATATGTATCCTTCTGTTATTCCAGAGATTAACGGTGGTTCATGTACGAAAGGCATGGCTTCAGTTGCATGTTGTTATTACTTTAATCTATACCGCCATGATTGTGGTGGTGCCCATTCATATTACCTTTGCCATGATCCATTACAACGTCATTAACGTATTCTTTCTTCTATCATTAATCTGGTATCTATACATCGTCGGAACAATGATCTTCAGGAAACAGGGGGATCGGGACATTGTGTTTCTGCTGCTTACCGCAGGAGGCATTACATCCAACCTGTTATGGAGTGTGGCCGAGACTGTCAGAGATGTGACGACAGTGTACTATCCAATCGATATCATTTTTGCGATTACCGGCTTCTCAGCCTACTGGTTCAAGAAGTACTTCAGGAATGTCCGAGAGAATATGAGACTGAATACAGAATTGCAGAAGAGTGACAAAATTAAAGATCAATTCCTGGCTAATACATCCCATGAACTGCGAACTCCGCTGCACGGAATCATTAACATCGCTCACAACGTGGTCACCCGAGAGAAGAGCAGGTTGGATGAACGGAGCCAGGAGGATATGGAACTGCTCATCACGATCGGTCGACGAATGTCCCATCTGCTTGGGGACCTGCTGGATGTAGTCCGGCTGAAGGAGCATCGAATTGTGCTGCGTCAGGTCCCCCTTTCAATACAGTCAGTGGTACCTGGTATTATCGCTATGCTGCAATTCATGGCAGAACGGAAACCGGTCCGCCTTCATATGGAGATTCCAGAATCATTCCCTCTGGTCCTGGCTGATGAAGAAAGACTTGTGCAGATTTTGTATAATCTGCTGCATAACGCGCTCAAACATACGGAGGAAGGGACGATCTCCGTAAGCGCCGAAATTCGTGAAGGACATGCCTTGATCCATGTGACGGATACGGGCATTGGCATGGATGAGGATACTAGGATGAGGATATTCCTTCCATATGAACAAGGGTCGTATGGAATAAGTGATGGACAAGGCATCGGGCTTGGACTGAATATCTGCAAACAGCTCGTAGAACTGCACGGCGGGGCACTAACGGTTCACTCGGAAATCGGAAAGGGCTCGGTATTCAGCTTCGACCTGCCGCTTGCGCATGAAACCCGTCAGGCTCAGTCGCAGCTCCCCCTGATCTGGGAACAGGCGATGGAGATAATGGAAGATGCTCCTGGTGGATTTCTGCTACCTCGCCCCGGTATGGGCGACGTAGAATCTTCGGCGACAGCGGAGATGGCCCCGTTGTTAAAAGAGGGGAGAGCCACCATTCTGGCTGTGGATGATGATCCGGTGAATCTGGATGTGCTGGTCAGTATTCTTTCGACCGAACCCTACACGATAACTACGGCCCGTTCAGGCCAGGAAGCGATGGAATTGCTGGGCACACGCCAGTGGGATTTGCTCATTACAGATGTGATGATGCCTAATATGTCCGGCTATGAATTAACCCAGAAGGTGCGGGAACAATTCTCCATGTCGGAGCTTCCGGTGTTATTGTTGACTGCACGAAGCCAGCCACCGGATATATATACCGGTTTTGCATCGGGGGCAAATGATTATGTCACGAAGCCTGTAGATGCGTTGGAGCTGAAATATCGGATACGTGCATTGACCATGTTAAATCAGTCCATCCAAGAGCGCCTGCGCATGGAGGCCGCCTATTTGCAGGCTCAGATTCAGCCCCACTTCCTGTTCAATACGCTGAATTCGCTTATGGTCTTAAGTGATATTGATACAGAGCATATGCGGAAGCTCGGTGAAGCCTTTTCATCCTATTTACGGATCAGCTTCAACTATCTCAATACAGGGGAACTGGTGAAATTATCACACGAGCTGGAACTCGTGGAAGCCTATCTTTTTATTGAGAAAACGCGATTTGAAGATCGCTTGTCTGTGGTATTGAACGTAGAGCCGGATCTTTCGTTGCTTCTCCCGCCGCTATCGATTCAGCCTTTGATTGAAAACGCCGTAAGACATGGGCTGTTAAGCCGAAATGTGGGCGGGACGGTATGCCTGTCCATCTCTCGCCATGAGGGTTATACCCGTATTGAGGTGAAAGATAATGGCAAAGGCATCGAACCGGAGAAGGTTGCAGAGCTGCTACATGCTACGCCAGGTGGAAAAGGCGGAATAGGCATTGTGAATACGAACCGCAGATTGCTGCAACGGTATGGTCAGGGGTTATCTATTGTAAGTGAGCCAGGTGAGGGAACAATGGTGTCATTTGATATTCCGGATGAGATATAAGGAAATGGCCGCAGAAGTGAAGACTTCCGGCCTTTTTGTTTTGCTTGCGCGTCGATTCCCTAATTTTTATTATTTTCTAATGCTTCTTACATATGTTAGTATATTTAACATTAGAAGCGCAGGTTTCGGTATTGGCGCTAAACGTTGCTATAGTGGGTGAAGAGATCGATGCGCAATTGGGTCAAAAATGAGAATGTGCAGATGACGGCCATTGCCTTTGCCACAGCAGTAGGTGCGCAATTCAAGATTAATCCGTTCCGGGAAGATTATTTCCGAATCGGGTTGGGGGTCAGCATCCTTTTATTTCTGCTGATGATTATGCCGCACCTGTCTTATGTGAAGACAGGAATCTTGACAGGCATCGCGAATTTGCTGTTTCAGTCGGCAGATCTCATTAATCATGTACAGACCGTGTCCATTCTGGAAAGTATGCGGGACAATCTGGGGGCAGGCGTGTATTACGTGGTCTTTGCCTATGGGCTGAGCAAGTTGAGGCATCGATTTCATGAGATGCAGCCTCTTCTACTCGGCGGGTTGATCACATGTATCGATTTCTCATCTAATTTTGTTGAGCTGCTTCTTCGCGGAATGTTAAGTGGAACCAATATCTTTTATATGAAGGAATGGTTGTATCTGCTTGTGGTGGGCGGTCTGCGAAGTTACTTTGTGATTGGGCTCTACAACAGTTTTGCGGTGAGGCAGATGCGGCTCTTGCATGCAGAGCAGGAGAAGCGAATGGAGCAGATGCTGAGCGTGAATTCGGGTCTGTATGGCGAGGCCTTTTATCTGCAAAAAGCCATGAATACGATTGAAGGCATTGCTGTAGACAGCTACGATCTTTATCGGGATCTGAGAGAGCAGGAATTGAACCAATATAGCCAGCGGACGCTCGGCATTGCTCAACAGATTCATGAGGTCAAAAAGGACTCCCAACGTATCCTTGCAGGTCTGTTGAAATTGTATGATAGCGAAAAAGCAGTGAATATGAGTCTTTCCGAGGTATTAAACTTTGCGATCAAAGGAAACCGGAAGTATAGCGAAATGCTGAACAGAAAGATTGAGATTCGCATCGAGCAGCAGTATGACTGTGACTCGCCTTACTATATTCCTCTCTTAACTGTCATGAATAATCTGATCGCCAATGCCGTGGAAGCCATTGAGAACGACGGAACGATTCGGATTGGCGTTTTGGAAGAAGGGGCGGATGTGCAATTTGTGGTTATCGACTCTGGAAAAGGTGTACCCGAGGCGAAGCGAGATATCATCTTCGAACCAGGTTATACGACCAAGTTCAATGAAGTAGGCATTGCGGCAACCGGAATTGGGTTGTCCCATGTACGTGATATCGTTCAGTCCCTGGAAGGACGAATCAGTGTGGAATCGGCTCCGCAAGGCGATAAGGGCTCCGCATTTGTCGTATCCATTCCGAAAGCAAATCTGGTCAATGGGGACGGTGCGGACGACGCCTTATATTATGATCGTGGATGATGATATCGTGAGCAGAAATATGCTGCAAGATGCCCACATCGAGCCTTGGATGACTAGAGCTGAGGCCCGATAGGGTATGCACTTTTTTTGGAATATGGTGGTTATTGATCTAATCCAGAATGACTTCTTTATCGGGTTGTTCAAGAAATTCAAACATGGTTTTAATTTGTTCCACCGTATTCCTTTCCAGCGAAAGCTCAGGCAATTCATCCAATGAGAAGAATTCAACTGCGCTGGTTTCTACACCAATTTCGGCGGTTCCTCCAACAATATTGCATTGAATAAACATTTTATATACATGATAGGGTTCGGGTGGATGATCATGAAATTTCTTGTCCAATACTGCTAAAAGTCTTATCGGCAGGACATCGAACCCGGATTCTTCTTTAATTTCTTTCACGGCTACCTCCGCTGGTGAGAGGCCGATGTCGCCCCATCCACCTGGTAATGCCCACGCCCCGTCTATTTTTTCGCGAACCAACAATATTTTATTCCCCCTAAAAACAACACCACGAATATCAACTTTAGGCGTTGCATAACCGGAATCACTTGCAAATGTGAGTGCAATTTTTTCTTTGTTAACCGAAGTGTAGTTGGCTAGAATATCGATACTAATCCGTCTTAATTCTTCATAACGTTCAATATCATAAACATCTTTGGCATAGGTTAAACCAGTTTGTGCGATAGCTTGTATTTGTTTTGCCCATTCTAACCACTTCATGTCCATAAATAACTCCTTCTTTCTTTGAGAATTCTACAAGAAATTAAGCTTTATAGGAAACACCCTCATTATAGCAGAAGAATTGTTGTAAATAATTGCAATCATGGGAAAAAGTTTATCGCAATTGGAATGTTCAAATGAATATATCAACATGCTCAAAAAGTCGTTGCCTTTCACTATAGAACTGCGAGATAGTATAAAGAAAAGCGATGCGGAAGGAGAAATTTAAATGAATATAACCATTGATCAACAGGGCAGCTCCAAGGTTGCTATTATCGAAAGTAGCGATATCATCATTAACAATGTTCAAGATGCACTGGATTTAATGGCTTCTGTGAATTACACGGATGATGCTCATAAAATCCTGATTGATAAATCTAACCTTACCGAAGACTTCTTCGAACTGAAGACCAAACTTGCAGGTGATATTTTGCAGAAATACGTGAATTACCAGGTGAAACTTGCCATAGTCGGAGATTTTGACGGATACAACAGCAAAAGTCTCAGAGACTTCATCTATGAGTGCAACCATGGCAAGCATGTATTCTTTTTGAAAAATAAAGAGGAAGCACTTCAGGCTTTGCATAATATAGATTAATTCCACATTCAGAGCGGTAAGCCCCATCGATTAATCCTTATGGAGGAGGTACCATTATGATTGCAGATTTGAAGCTAGCACCGATTGGCACAGTGGCCTGTTTTGAACGTCATTGGAAGCACGCTGTGGACCGCACTCCCCGTCCAAAACAACGTTAAGGGGGCCAGATGTCCTGTTGTTCTGCCGTGTATCTTGAGGTTTTCCACATCAGATAACGCATACATCTGATGTGGAATTCGCCTTCACGATACATTCCTCCCGCAAGTTTGGTTTTCGTTCGAAGAACTCTTCGGTAAAACATTTTTTTCATCCGATCTGCTACTCCTGCTTGTTCCTCTGCCCAACCAGACCATAAAAGAACAAATCCATTAGTTGATCCATATTTTGAGTCACGGCCTCTTGATTCGACGCTTTCCAATAACGACCCAGCTCATTTTTATACATTGTGAAGTACATCGTTATCATCTCAACCGTTTGATCTCTTTGAATATACCCCTCTTGCTTTCCCATTGCCACAAACCTCATATAAAATTGCATGATTTTCTGCTCGGTGTAACTTTCCATTAACTCTACCAAGCCACTCATCTCAGGGGATGGCGTTTTCTGAAACTCATCCGATATCATTTTTAGATTTTTGGCCTCCATCATCATGATTTCCTTGGTTTTCTCGGGGAAAGAGAGCTCTGAATCAAGAATGTTTTCGTATTGCTCCAACTGCTTGTCCATCCAGTTCATAAGCATATCGGAATAGAGCTGCTCTTTGGTTCTGAAGTAGTTATAAATGGTCGCAGGGGAAACCTTTGCATGTTGAGCGATTTCATTGACACTAACCTTCTGAAAGCCGAATTTTGAAAATAATTGAAAGGACACACTGTATATTTGCTCGATCTTTTTCTGTTTCCGTCGTTCATAGCCATTCATCTTCTCCACCTCAAATGTAGTGTAGCTCAAGTTTTAGAGTAATTCAATATAATAAGTATAAATCTGTTGAAATCCTGATGTGATGTAGTTATAATGTTTTTGTAGTCATTTACTATATATAGTACATAATTTTATTTGCTTAGAAATGCATTTTAAAACATTCAATTAGGATAGGAGTGTATTTACATGAAACAAATACGGATTCCCACATTTCTGCATGATGTTTTTGGTGAGAAACAGAGCATTGCATCCCTATTAGCCGTACTGCTCTTTGGTGGTCTCCTGACCACAACGATGGGCCTGATTTTCCCGGAACTTACAGGAAATTTGCCAGTTTGGCGCATCGTTCTGGCGTTATTGCTCATTTTTGATATATTCTCCGGTTGTATAGCCAACTTCTCACCTTCAACCAGCAATTTTTACGCTGTACGCAAAACCAATCGCATCGTATTCATTGCAATACATTTTCATATCGTGATTGTTGCGTTTCTATTGAATACGGATATTGGGTATGCAATAGGAATCTGGGCTTATACCATTCTGGGAGCATTTATCGTAAATTCCCTTATGGGTAAGCAATCACAACGATTTGTTGCAGGTTTGCTCCTGTCGATCGGCCTGGGTTGTATGCCCATGCTGCCAGATATGAAGCCGTATATGCTGATTACCTGTTCATTATTTATGCTTAAAGTGTTATTCAGCTTCGCCGTCGATCATTATGGCAGAACAACAAACAGCCTCGGTGAAGAAACATGAGCACTCCGTATACAATCGCCAGGCTAACGAAATCAGACAAACCTTCATTTGTATTCGTTTTGAGCAAAGCCTTTGCCCGAGATCCATTATTCCTGTACTTATTTGGTGATTCGGAGATGGATGAGAAGGCAAGGAGCCGTGTGATAGCTTTTGTTTCCTTTATGTTTGATAAAGCTTTTTTGGTCAGTGAGGAGGTCTGGGGTTTATTTGAAAATGAGTGCCTGCTCGGTGCGTACATCGTAGAAAAACCAGAAAAGAACAAGCTTCAAAATATGAAAGAAGGGTTTCTGCTCATGGGGCGGTTCATTCCGTTGTTTTTTCAAATGTCCGTAAAATCCTTATGGCTCCTTAATTCCTATATGCGAGTCACCAGATCCGCCGCTCCCCGGCTATCGCATCATTACCTCATTATGATTGGCGTAATACCTAAGTCTCAGGGAAAGGGAATTGGTAAATCGTTGCTGATGCACCTCATGAAAACGATTAATGGGGACACACATTCACAGGGAATTGCACTGGACACGGAAAACCAAGAAAATGTTAATATGTATTGCAAATGGGGATTTACCTTAAACAAAGAAATACACATCGATAATTTACGGGTGTATTGTATGTTTTATCATAAACAATCACATATCGTTAAAATTCCGAATGTTCTCGATGGATTAGGGAATCAACATTTGTGAATAACGGGATGAAATAAGGCATATTGAACAAATAATCAGGATGATGTGAGAGCGAGCGCCCCACCTGTCCAATAACAATAGTCAGCTGGAGTGCCGATATTGGGAGAACATGTGGAAACGAGTTGCTCCACATCATCCTGTTCATTCCCGGGTTAATTCCACATTCAGAGTGGTAAGCCATGATCTATCCTTATGGAGGAGGTATCTTTATGATTGCAGAGTTGAATCAAGTACCGAATGGTACAATAGCCAGTTTCGAACGTCATTGGAAGTACTCTGTGGAAGAGGTATGGTCCTATTTAACGGAAAATGAAAAGCTCACAAAGTGGTTCTCCGAACTCGAAGTAACGGACCTTCGTGCAGGTGGGAGCATCAAGTTCAATATGCCGGATGGTACGTTCCTGGTTCTTCAAATTCTGGACTTTGTGCCGCATTCCGTTCTCGAATTTACATGGGCAGAAGACCGGGTTCGGTTCGAGCTATATCCAGAGTCGGATGGGTGTCGCCTGCTGCTGATCGAAACCATTCACTCTATCACAAGTCATACACCTAAGGATCTCGCAGGATGGCATGTCTGTCTGAATGTCATTGAGGCATTACTTGATGGCCGTACTTTGGAATCTCGTGAAGCGGAATGGAAAATCTGGTACGAAAAATACCAGAAGCATGTGGACTGCTTTCTTAAAATCTAGTCATATGAGACTGCCCCCTTGGGCAATAATCTGCGGGAGGAACACATTGTGAAGGATAATGAGAAACTAAAGACGTATGCGTTATCTGATGTCAGCAATCTCAAAATACATGGCAGAACGACAGGACAACGGTCGCCCTTAACTTTGTTTTGGACCGGAAGTGCGGTTGAGCTTAATGCAAAAGCCTCTGAGTTGTGGGTGGAGATCGAGTCCGATTATGACCTGTATGAACCCTGGATCAGCATTCTGATTAACGGTGTCCCGGTGAGCAGACAGATGTTAACGGCGGGAAGGTATTGGATCTGCGTATTTCGAGGAATGAACGAGAATGTGGTGAAAAATGTACGCATCGTCAAAGATGTACAGGCCATGAATGGAGATCCGGGCTGTTCCTTGCAGATTCATGCGGTGAAGTCCGATGGTGACTTCGCGCCTGTAGAGGAAAAACCGTACAAGATTGAATTTATCGGCGACAGTATTACATCCGGAGAAGGCGCAATTGGAGCCAAAACAGAAGAGGATTGGATTCCGATGTGGTTCAGTGCCATACATAATTATACGGCTATGACAGCAGAAGCGCTGAATGCAGAATACCGCGTCATCTCGCAGAGCGGCTGGGGTGTGCTGACGAGTTGGGATAACAATCCGAATGCAAATATCCCTGATTATTACGAGCAAGTTTGTGGATTGGTGACCGGAGATAAGAACGCAGCACTTGGGGCAGGGGACAAACATGATTTTAACTCCTGGCAGCCGGATGTAGTGGTCGTTAATCTGGGAAGCAATGATGGAGGGGCCTTTCAAACCCCGGCGTGGCAGGACCCCGTTACCGGAAAGGTGTACAAGCAACGCCTGAACGAAGACGGCACTTACCATGAAGAGGATCTGGCTGCTTTTGAGAATGCCGTGACCCGATTCTTGACCCAACTTCGAAAAAACAATCCAGAACCGCATCTCGTATGGGCATACGGCATGCTTGGATTCCCGATGATGCCAGCGATTTATCGTGCTGTTGACGCTTATACGAGACAGTCCGGAGATACGAAAGTCTCGGTGATACAGCTTCCCAATACGACCGAGGAGACGGTAGGCGCCAGAAGTCATCCGGGTGAGTTATCTCATCGAAGGACTGCTGATGCGTTAGCGGATTATTTAAAGGAAATTTTAAAATAATTTTAATTTACATTTGTAATCGGAAGAGCCAGACCTTTCTTAGGTAGAGAGGCCTGGCTCTTCTTTTAGTACACCTTAAACATCGAAAGGGATGTGTCAAATACGCTAAAGTTAATTCCCTTGTACCTGATAGCGGATCGAAATGATCTGCCCCAGCGTGTACGTATGAATCATTTTGAAATGGGTTGGTACCGTTCCTATTGGAAATAGGGGAATTCCTTCACCAAGAACCTTCGGAATAATGGCAATCTCAACCTCATCGAGCAGTTGTTGTTCCAGAACGGCTTGCACCAGCTGACCTCCGCCCACAATCCAAATGTCACCGCCGGAGTCCTGCTTCAATCGGGGAATCAGGTTCTCCACAGCCTCGTCCGTAAATTGTACATGTGGTGCAGGGGCTTGTTTGGAACGGGAAAGTACATACGTCGGGCGATCCGCATAGGGGAAATCCTCTGACAGCTTGAGCACCTCTTCATACGTAAGACGTCCCATAACCACCGATCCAATCGTTGAATAAAACTCGCCATACCCGTTATCGCCACCGTCACCTTCCACATCGAACAGCCAATCCACCGAACCGTCCGGTCTTGCAATGTACCCATCCAGACTCATCGCAATGTATAGCACAACTTTATTGGTAGACATATCAATCGCTCCCTTCTGAAATGTATGATACACTCCAACTATGACAAATGTTGACGTAGTTAGGTGGGGTGAATATGAATAATCGAAAACTCGCATTGATGCGACTCATGGATTCGAGAAAAAAATTTACGGCTCGTGAATTGGCGGAGCGTTTTCAGGTGTCGATCCGTACGATTCAGCGAGATTTGAATGATCTGCAGGAGTTGGGCTTTCCTTTGTATACAGAGGTTGGCGTGAACGGGGGTTACCGAGTGCTGCCTAATCGGATTTTGCCACCTCTTCAACTCACACAACATGAGGCGTTGGGGTTGTTTATGATGATTGAATATTTGGAGAACGTCCCGGATTTTCCGTATGGATCAATTCGTGAACATCTGGCAGAGGAATATTATTCAACTTTGCCTCAGGATGTACAGGATCTGATTACACGGATGAGGCAGCACATTACGTTCCTTCAACATCATGCTGTGCAGGTCGAGGCAGTGACAACAGAGATATTAGGCGCGGCAGTAGATAAAAGAGAAATTGAATTTATATATCATTCCCGGCAGGGACATAAAAAAGTACAGGCCTTCCCCATTGGTATCTATTACGATCACGGGTATTGGTATATGCCGGCCCGGAGGAAGGATCGGGTGCTGTTGTATCGGGTGGATCGCATGCAGGAGCTGGTTATGCTGGGTTCCATCGACGAGTCGGTTCCTAGTTTGCAAGAGTGGTTGAATTTCAAGGAAGAGAGAGAAAGCGTAGAAGTCGTGCTGCAATTCACGGATTTTGGGGCGAGACTGGCAGGATCAGATGTACTGTTCAAGTCGGTTGAAGATAATGAATGGCGAGGACTGGTTCCGCTTGAGGAGTTTCCTTTTACAGCGCGGAAGCTGCTCTCCTATGGGCCTGAAGTGAAGGTGATGGAGCCTTTGGAGCTGCAACAACAAGTGAAAGAGATGCTGGAACGGAGTTTGAAGCAGTACAATACGTTGTAAAAGGATATCGCGTTCTCATATGGAACATATAAGAGTACTATGAAAGTAGCTTATATAGGATTCACCGAATGGGGGGCTACCATGATTCAATTCATAAGAAGTTTCACGATCCGCTCTATGCAGAGTCCATGCGATGAACAACGGCGGTTGTTTGTATAGAGCTTGAATTCCATTTCCGCCACATTAGTATAATGCGTATAACAAGTGTTCATCGGTTGACTCTGCTGCCTTAAAGATCTTAACTTTTAAGGAGCGGAGCAAATATGAAATATGTTAATGCAGATACGGTTTTTCCGGAATCATTGCTAAAGGAGATCCAGCGCCACATCCCTGGTGGGTTGGTGTATATCCCCAAACCGAAGGAAGCCCATCAAAAGTGGGGCGAGAATTCAGGCAGCCGGATGGTTTTGAAGCAAAGGAACGATGAAATCCGCCAGTTATTCGCTGCGGGCATGTCCATTGACCAACTCATAGAGCAATTTTGTTTGTCCATCGACAGTATCAAGAAAATTGTATATTCCAAAAAGTGATTTAAGGCTTAGAGCTGCATTCGAGAAATCGAATGTGGCTTTTTGTGCAGGATTTGGATTAAATGGTTTGTTGCCTATATTGTGCAGGAGAAGACCAATACAATTTGATTACAGAACGTTTACTAACAAAACAGTACAATATCCATGGGGGGGAGTTACGTTTGAAAATTGACGTGCAGATAGCGCATAACCATGAGGCATACATCATCAAAAACATGTATCCTCTATACCTTCATGATTTATCTGGACATTATGGGCTGGATGCAGAACACATTCCGAATCAACATGGGATTTTCGAAATGGGTGATGATTACAAAACGTTGCAAGATCAATATGATGTCCAGAACATATGGTGGGAAAAACCGAACGTTCTCTATACATTTTTGATTAGAGTAGATGGCGTACCAGCAGGTTTTGTATTTGTGGCTAATGCGCCTCATTGTTCGGCAGACACGGATTTCTTTGTACATGAATTCTTTCTGATGCAGCCATTCAGAGGTATGGGGATTGCAGAGAACGCTGCAAAAGAGGTATTCCGGAGATTTCAGGGCAGATGGGAGATATTTACGAATCCCTCGGAGAAGAATAGAGTCGGTCAACACTTTTGGCGAAAGACCGTATCGGACTATACCCAGGGAAACTATATGGAATTGAAAGACCAAACGCATGATGGAGAAAAGTTGATCTTCAGATTTTCAAATCAGTAATCATTTTTTTAGAAAATATATTTTAGTTATATAGAGTCTGCGTGTTGGGTACGTTGTGTACTCCCCATTTGCATATTTCCGTACGCACCAATCACAAATTTTATACAGCAAAAGAGGCTACATCTTCAGTTGTGAGTTCTGAAGAAGCGGCCTTTTTCCCGAGAAGTAGATGCTCATTCTCTTAAAAATCGCTTCGCCCAAACGTGGCGTCACCCTTCACCGTTGCGCTGCTGGAGGCATTGATGGCATCTAGCTGCAATACATAGTCGTAATGCCGGATGTAATATCCGGGCTGGCTGTACGACTGGAGCGATACTTTGGTGCTGTCAGCCCAGCCGGGGCTGCTCAGGAACGTGGCATCTCCTTTATAGGCGGGGGTATCCGTGTATGCCTCAAGTACGATTTTGTTGCTGGCATTGCGCTTCAGAAAGTAGCCCGGAAAATTGATGGACTCCAGTGAGATGCCTGTAGAGCTGGCCAAGCCGGGTACAACGCGGAACTGGGAATCCAGTACAGGTGAGACGTTCGTGTCGATCCGTGCAGTGAAGTTGGAATGACGGATGTACCGATCCGGATAATTGAAGGAGCTGAAGCGGCTGTAATTCGTTGCATCAGGTGTTGCCGGGCCTAACATTTTGACCTCATGCAGGGTTGGGGTGTACCAGTTACCCGGATTGTTCCACAGAACAGCGTTGACCATATTGATACGTACATAACGGGCGGTAAAATGAACAGCGTCGGTCGTAAACCCATAGGTGGTATTGCTGGTTCGATCTAGCGTGGAGTAATTAACGCCATCATTGCTGATCTCCATTTTGTACTTATAATAGCCTTCCGAGCCTTTATACATAAACCAGGAGATATCGATCTCCGTAATGGTCTTCGGTGCGCCGAAATCGACCTGCCACCAGGCTGGCCAAGTATTGGACGATGCTGCCCAAGAAGTCTGATAGTTGCCGTCGTTGACATGGGATGCAGATGAGCCGGAGGCTGTGGAGATGGCTGTAGCTGTTTTGCCTTGGGCGTGATTAACAAGAGCAGGTGGCGTTACCGTGCCTGTCACAGCATCGATATTCCACTCTTTGTACCATTCCAGTGAGGCGGTTCCGTTTGAATCATTCAAGGTTAAAGGAAGCCAGATATGTTTATGTTCACCAAGATTGAGTGGATTCCAGCGATCGCCCATATAAATATAGGATGTGGTGCTGCTGCCTGTAATGGTGGCAATATCATGGATCTGGGAGCCGAAGGCCGATGGATTGCCATAAGGTGTGAGAGCGGACCATGTGCCTGTCATGGACGATGCGGTTGCATACGCGCCCTGATTCGGATACCAGCCAGCAGCTTGGGAGGTGAAGAGGTAGTAGCGATTGCCCTTTTTCACAACGGCAGGAGCTTCCCGGTAGGCATTCTCAAATTGCCAACCCACAAAGGCTTCCACACCGGTATAGCTGGCGTTCATTTTGAAAATAGCCATCGTATCATTGGCCCCGCCATTCTTGCGGGATGCTGTGATCAGATAACCTGTACCGTCTGTATCTACAAAAACAGTCATGTCGCGTGACTCGTAATCCAAAGGCCGAAAACTTCCCTCATACGTGAATTTACCGTTTGGTGTGCTGCTGGTTGCTACCGCCACCCGTCCCAGATTGTAATCTGTGCCGTTCTCGTAATGCGCCCATAGCACATACTGCTTCGTAGCGGCGTTGTAGATGACTTTGGGACGTTCGATTTTGCTGGAGGCCAGCTCGGTGGCCGAATCCTTGGTCAGGATGGCATTGCTGAACGTCCAGTTCTTCAGATCGGTTGAAGTATAGACATTAACGCTGTCAAACTTACCGCTGACCGCATGCTCGCCGTACCAATAATACGTACTGCCGACTTTCAGAATGTTTCCGCTATTGGCCTGAATGGGGTTGCCTGCAGTATCCAGCCAATCGGAACCGTTGGTGATCGTCACGCTTGCCGCGCTGGTCCGTTCGGGATGAAGGCCAAACATGGTTAGCGTGAGCGCGAAGACCAGAATCCAGACTGCTTTCCTGTTGCCCATTACACACACCTCCTAATATCGGTCCTTTATGAAGCGTTTACATATTTAGTGTAATTAAAATGGAATCTTGTACAAGTGAACAATGTGTACCCTGATGAACAAATGGAACTTTATCCCGAATATAGCGGCGATAGCGAGTGCTTTTATCTCATTTCAATATATAAAAAAGAGGATAGTCGACTTATAAAATAAGCCACTATCCCTTATTGAATAATACTCTATTTACACGGGTTCAAAATCTATTTATGACCTTTGCGAACCTTGAGCTGCATTTTCTTGATCGTTGTATTCTGCATTACCTCAAGCACGAGTGGTCCTTTGCCGTTCAGAATTTCCACATCGGTTACATTATCCAGAATGGTAATAATCCCGATGTCGTCTGCAGTGACGCCTTCAATCTTGGCGATGGTGCCCACGAAGTCTACCGCACGAAGTTTCTTTTTCTTGCCTCCGTTGAAGTTCAGCTTCATGATCTGTTGGTTCAACTGTTCACGCTTGTCCTTTTTACGTTCAGGCACGATCTTCAAACGCTTCTCGAACTCTTCCCGGCGACGGTCCACAGCATCCTCGGAAGGAGCTTTAACAACAGGAATTGCAAATCCGATATACGATTCGATCTCGGCCAGACGTCTGCCATCCTTCGGGGTAACAAAAGTAAAGGCTTTACCTGTTTTACCTGCGCGACCCGTACGGCCTGTACGGTGTACGTATCCCTCTTTTTCCAAAGGAATATCGTAGTTGATGACATGGGTAATATTCGTGATATCAATCCCGCGGGCGGCTACATCCGTTGCAATCAGATAACGGAATTGTCCTCTTCTGAATGCATTCATCACTTCGATGCGCTCATCTTGTTCCATGCCTCCGTGGATGCGATCCGCTGGATAATCGAGATCAGCCATGACCCGGAACAGTTTATCCACGTTCTCCTGCGTACGACAGAACACGATACAGCTATCTGGATTTTCAACAATAAACAGGTCTTGAAGCAGCGCCGTTTTGTTCACCTCTGGCACGTGAATCACGGCATGTTCAATCGTGGCTGTGGTAAGACCACTTGCCTTGATCTCAATCTCGACCGGATTGTTCATGTATTTGCGTGACAGCTTGGCTACATCTTCAGGGAACGTCGCGGAAAATAACATCGTCACTCGCTCGCTAGGCAGTGCTTGAATAATGGATTGTACCGTCTCGATGAAGCCCATATTCAGCATCTCATCCGCCTCGTCAATGACAAGGTAAGAGATCCGATCCAGCGGCAGGGTGCCGCGTTCGATATGGTCCAGTACCCGTCCAGGTGTGCCTACAGCGACATGTGTTCTTTGTTTTAACTCGGCTTTTTGAACATGAAAAGGAGACTGTCCGTATAATGGGGTTGCTTTAATACGCTTAAAGCGTCCGATATTGGTAATGTCTTCGTTGACTTGCAAAGCCAGCTCGCGGGTTGGCGTGAGTATCAAAGCCTGGGGTTTATTTTCGTTCCAATCTACCAGCTCACAGACTGGAATGCCGTAGGCGGCTGTTTTCCCGCTGCCTGTTTGGGATTTGACCACAAGATCTTTATTTTCAAGGGCGACTGGAATAACATTGGTTTGAACCTCCGTTGGGGTTTCATAGCCCAGGCTATCCAGCGCTTTTACGATTTCTTCGCCAAGTCCATAATCTTTAAATTGTTGCTTACTCATCGTTAACCTCTTTTACGTTAGTTTTGAATACAGGGGCGTTTGGAATCGCATTTTGCGATATGCTTACATATAAGCATTGCACCGTACATTTATCGTATACCTCTTCATTATACTCTATATATAGGTGCGCTAACGGAGTAATTGCAGTGAGCAACAAGATTATTGTCACTTTTCGGGGCTAAGGTCTGCCGCTGTCCCTCTATGAAAGCCATTACTTCTGAAAATGAAGGTGTATCAGAGCGTTCCACGTGAAACGAAATGTATCGGTTATTATGCTTTCTATTAATGAATAACCATCTTCAAGGCTGTGGTTTGCGGGGGAGA
Organism: Paenibacillus sp. JNUCC-31; assembly: GCF_014844075.1. Classification (NCBI taxonomy): domain Bacteria; kingdom Bacillati; phylum Bacillota; class Bacilli; order Caryophanales; family Paenibacillaceae; genus Paenibacillus; species Paenibacillus sp. JNUCC31. Next base: position 3,222,295 of record NZ_CP062165.1, on the reverse strand, counting down.
AGATTTGGCGATAGACGGACCTGTCCACACTTCAGCTCTGCGTCCAACCAATGTTCCATCCAAAGGGACAGTGACAGTCTCGCCATTGATGATGAGTTCGGCATTAGTTTGCAGTGAAATCCAGATGGGTCTTAATTTATCACCGCGATCTTCTTCATTATCGATGAGGACCTGCCCCTTTTCTTCATTAAATTTCGTAATCACCCCGCTAACATGAGCTTTCCCCTCCTCCTTTTCCGCGACTTCTTCTGAACACCCTATCGTTAGCAAAAGCAAAATCAGCGAAAAAGGGAGTAATTTTCGTACAATAGACATTCGTTGCTCACCTCCTCCATTTTTTATGTATTTATACGTATGACGGTTTCTGAGCTACCAAAGTTCCTGCACATCGTTGAAAAAATAAAAAAATACCTCCATTTAATCTGGAACCGGGAAATGGAATATGTTAACATGTGGGTAACTTACGGAACGGAGGGATACGTGTGGCAAATTTTTTCCGATTGAGATAGTATGGCGAAACGTTTGTTTGCGCTTGCTGTTTTACTGCCTGTGTGCAGCTCATCGGGATTGGTTTGCCTGATTAACACGTATGCCGCTAGTCGTTAAAGAACGCTCTCCAAGAGTGGTTCTTTGATGTACTACTATTTTTCTGCGAGCATTCAGGTATACCTAATATCCGAAATGTACTGCACAGGCATGGATGTCTGTGTTTTTTATTTTATTGAGGAAAAGGGGAGTACCTGAGATGACAAAATCGAACGTGAATGAGCATTTGGAATTTCAAAAAGAACTATCGTCTTTAGCTGAACAGAACGGGCTTCAGATTGCTGGGAAATCGATGAAAATCAATGAGTCCGGTATGGACTTTCGTGTGGCGTTTGCCACTGATAAACAGGGACAACAGTGGATACTGCGCCAGCCACGGCGCGAGGATGTATGGGAACGGGCTGAAAATGAGCGCAAGGTGCTGGATGTTGTAAAAGGGTGTTTGCCGGTAGAGGTACCAGAATGGCGGATCTTTACGCCGGAACTGATCGCCTATCCTTTACTTGATGGAGAACCGATTGCGGTCGTCGATCCGGCAGGGGGAGGGTACGCATGGCGATTTCCACAGGAAAGCTTATCGGATGACTTTTTCGATTCGCTCGCTGCTTCACTAGTCGCATTGCATAACATTGATCCTGATGAGGCGGTAAAGGGCGGAGTGCGCAGCAAGACGCCTACAGAAGCTCGTGAAGCTTTTGCAGCCAATATCGAGGAGATTAAACAAAGCTTTGAGGTGCCAGATCAACTGGCCAGTCGGTGGGAAGCGTGGCTAACAACGGACAGCTATTGGCCTGAGCACTCAACGTTCAATCATGGTGATTTGCATCCGCCGCATATTATCGTCGACGATGCTCAGCGGGTAACCGGGTTAATTGACTGGACAGAAGCCGAGATTGCCGACCCAGGGAAGGATTTTGTCATCTATTATGCGCTCTTCGAAGAGGAAGGGTTGCGGGATTTGCTCAAACGTTATGAGAAGGCAGGGGGAAGGACGTGGCCCCGGATGCTGGAACATATTCGGGAGCAGTGGGCGGCATACCCGGCGATCGTTGCGCGGTTTGCGTTAATCACCGGAGAAGAGTCTAATATGGAAATGGCGAGAGGCATGCTTGCGAGCTGGGATGTCAAGCGGGATTAAAATACTAAGCCAAAGTTAGAAACTGAAAAAGCGATCCTTCCATTAGTGTGGGGGATCGCTTTTTGGTTTGTTCTTGATCCAGGGTTTGTTATGTACGACCTGGCAGCAAAAGCCCTGAGGGGAGTAAAACTCTTACGCTATAACAGCGGTTATAGAATGGGCTCTTTTGGTATCTAACTGGAGGTAGACGCGGTGAATGGACGCCTGTGTTATTCTCTTTCTGGATGATTGGTGTGCTACTTTTCAAGTGATACAGAAAGGTGATACGGAAAGGGGGGTGTCCATGACATATGGGTATCTTTTAAGGGATGCAGATTTGGATAAGCCACGGGTGCTCGTCGTTGGGCAAGGCGGGAACGCTACCGGTTATGCCCGGGTTCTGGAGAGCCTGGCTGGTTACCTGAAGGATGATTTTGATCTGGTCTACTTTGCCATCAGTGACTATGGTGATGTGTCACGCGATACCACATGGAAGCTGGAAATCAATCAGATGCTGGGTGACAAGTACGGCTGCTTGCAATTGCCGGGGCTATTACGTAAATATCGGCCTGATCTGGTGCTGATGTGCGATGATTTTGGCTTTTATGAACTGCATGAAGAAGCATTTCGGCATTATGAGGGAATCACGGTTGTATACTGTCCGATCGATACCCCGGTGGATTCATCCCGATTGAAGGCATTGAGTTATGCCAATGTAGTAGTCACTTACACCCATTTTGGATTCAATATGGTATCCCAGGCCTTTGAACAAGAGAGGAGTAGGGGCGTACATGTCGGAAGCCCGCGGATGTACATTCTTCCTCATGGGGTGGAGACATCGCAGTTCTACCCTTTGACGTCCCAGCCGCTTCAGAAGCAAGGGCTGACAAGAGAAAGACGTCATGCACGGAAGTTCATGTTTCCAGATCGACCGGAGCTGCAGGACGCATTCATTGTACTGAATGCCAATCGTAACGGACAGCGAAAAAGGGTGGATATTACCCTTGAGGCTTTTGCCGAGTTTGCTCAGGGCAAGCCGGATGTCTATCTCTATTTGCACATGGGGATGCGCGATTGCGGTGTTGACGTGCTCAAACTGGCGAGCGAGTACGGCATTATGGACCGACTATTGACAACAACCCGTGCCAGGCAAAGGCCGCGTACGAACGAAATCGATCTGAACCTTATATACAACTCAGCTGATGTGGGGCTAAACACCAGCAGTGGCGAAGGATGGGGACTCGTTGCTTTTGAACATGCGGCCACCGGGGCAGCCCAGGTGGTGCCGGATCATAGTGCCTGCGGAGAATTGTGGCGGGCGGAAGGAATCTGTATTCCTTCCAAGCCAGAGACAGGAAACATGCCCGTGGTATCTGCCAAGGCAACTGCCCAAGTTCTGGAGGAATTGTATACCTCCCCTGTTTATCTGGAAGACCGATCCTGGCAGGCCTATCAATACGCAACTTCTCCGGAATGGAGGTGGCAGGAAATCGCAAAGCGATGGAAACAACTGTTTGACCAGGAATTGCAGAGATTGGAGGGAAAAACGCATTGAAGCTATCCCTTTTGACATGGAATATGCAAGGAAAGGACTCCAAAGACCCGGATAAAATGGGCAATAAAATGAGCGCGCTGAAGAACTGGTTATTTTCCGGAGCTGTCGAAAATCCGGTCATTTGTCTACAGGAGTGCGGCAAGCTTGATGAGTTCAAACAATTGAGACCCATTAGTCCCAAATCATCCGTATCCGCCGGAGATATCCGTTTTAGTTCAAGGCAGGTAATGTTTGTGGTCTACTACGAGGCGGAGGTCGATAACAATCGGACCAATCTGGCCATTGTGACCCGAGCGGATCTGGCAACCGGGAATGTGGAAGCCATCTTCCCGCCACCGCGTCAATCTGGACTTCGTTCTGTTGTAGGTATGGAGATAGCCCATACGGGAGGGTTGTATATCTACTCCCAGCATGCTCCTTCCTCAAATCCCAAGTTTGCTTCAAGGTATACCCGGCTTATGCTGCCCAAAATTAGAAAGTCACAATGGATCTATGCGGGAGATTTCAACTGCGAACCCTCCGAGCTGGATCAGGGAACAGGGGATTGGAAGCAGGATTGGATCGTTACGGCGGGTTCGGAACAAACCCAGATCAGCGGTGGCAAGTTGGACTATGTAGTCAGCCGAAATATACTATCCACTCCGGGCAACGGAATTCGCTGGATCAGGGGAATTCCCGGCAAAGCCGACAATTTTGCATCGGATCACTATGTTCAATACTTTGAAGTTACGCTGAAATAAGAGCGTGAACGAATCATGTGAATACAGAGGAGGATTATCCACATGGGGAAAATTGAAAACACAGAACAGACCCCGATAATGTCACAAGCAAACGCACTTGCCCAGGGAATGAATATTTATGGTACACGTGACGTATCCTCGTTTATCAAATTGCTGGTTTCTCCGGCCAAGGCCGCGGTCAAGACGGTTACCTTTCTGGGGAAAGACTATGAGGTTCCCGAATATGTGAACCTGATTCAGGATACGGAAACCTATGATGAAGGCGGCGCGTTCCGAACACGTGAAGAAGTACAGAACAGTCTGGCTGCTCATGTAGGCATACAGGGAAGCTATGGTGCGTTCAGCGGGGAGATGGCTCTTGATTACTCGGGTGAATTCAACAAGAACAGCCAGTATGCCTACGCCTACCGGAATTTTTACGCTGAAGCGGCAACGCTGCAATTCCAGTATGACGCCCGTTTTCTATCCGATGAATTTAACGAACGACTGAACGAATTGCCGTATGAGCTGTCGGATGAAAATTTGGACGTGTTCAGCAGCTTCTTCAATGACTTTGGCATGTATTTTACCAATAAAATCGTACTTGGCGGTTCACTGCAATTTTACACCGCTGTAAGTGTGGAAGGCCTATCCAATGTGCAGGAAATCTCCGCCATGATGAAGGCACAGTACGAGGCACTGTTCAGCAGTGGCAGTCTGGATGCCGGAGTCAAGAACAGCAGTGCGTGGAAGCAGTACGCGTCACATAGCAGCACAACGGTTCGTGCCCATGGAGGCAATCCTTCGGAGGTGACAGATCTGACACTGATCAATCCGTTGGAACCCGGGGAGAACACGGTAAATCTGTTCCGTAAGTGGGTGGACAGCGTCTCATCCGAGCCCGCCATTATTGATTTTACGCTTGAAGGGATCTGGCAGATTTGCGGGAAGAAGCGGCAAGCTGTGCAGGCCGCCTGGGAAAAGTACGCAAGAAGTATGCACCCGCACCTAGCTATTGGGACGCGCAGCCGTGGAATCACTTGGCCGATTGAAGATAAGGCCATCGTACCCGATATCTACATCGGATCTGTTCCCTACGAGCCCTCCTCCGGGCAACCGGACGGTCCAGCCGGATATCAAGTCGTTATTTTGGACAGTAGCAATCTGAGCCATGTACTGCTCGACCGCTATTATACGGTTCCCAAAGAGCAAGGGTGGGTCACGACTTACCATGTGTTGTTTGATCAGATGAAGCAGGACATTCAGGGCAAGTTGGATACGGCTGGAAATATCCTGATTATCAGTTCTTTTGGCATTGACAGCGGCATGTCTCCCACGCCTGATATTGTTGGCATGTTACGAAGTGCCGGAGCGGGTGAACAACTCAATTATTGGCTCAAGGAACACCAGGAGAGCCAGGGACCGGGTAACTCATGGGTATCGTATCCGTCGAATTACATGCTGGTTGGCATTTTTGGCAATGGTCCAGGTACGGGCATCGAATTCTATGATTATAATACGCTTGAAACGGCCCAGCTTAATGTATATTTGTATCGGGAGATCTACAGCGGCAACTATACTTTGGGACTTGGGGAAATGTAATTGCGGGGATAAACAGCTTTTTGCCAGAATTGTCTGAACCTGAGCTTACCGTCAGATAGTTCATTACAATCAAAAAACCAACCCAGCTAACAGGCTGAGTTGGTTTTTTCGATTTCTAGCGATGCAGGTCATTTCCTCAATATATAGCTGTTAAAGTTAAGGCAGCATGCTTACATATTTACCGTAGACATAAACTACGCGACCATCCAGTTTCACTTTTACCCAACCATACTTATCTGTACTGATTACCTCAAGAACGGTGCCTTTCGGTACGGCAGTAACTACTTTGGCTTTGGATGATGCGCTGGAACGCACGTTCAGATAGGCTGCAGTAACCTTGGCTTGTTTGCCTTTAACGACTGTACCTGGTTTACCTGTGCTTGGTGATGTCGATGGCTTGCCGGGTTTTGATGTTCCTGGTGTTGGCGTTGGTTTCGGTTTTGGTTCTGTCGGCTTCGTTGGCTTCTCAGGTGTAGTCACCTCTTCACCACTCCCAGTGGAAGACTTGCGAGCTTTATTCAGCTCCTGATAGAACTCGCCCTTGGTTTTCGCGCCAGACAATTGCGCCATACTTACGTTCGCTTTGGTGGCAAGTGCGGTCATTTCGTCTTCCGTCACCGCATCCAAAATGTTAATGGACGCAATATTGGTATACTTGCCATCTTCCGTTGTCGGAACGGTCATAATGCCATCGTTGATCAACTCTACGATATCTGCACGTGCAGGTGCTGTCAGATCGACACCGGTGATTTTCCAGTTGTGCTGGATCTTCGGTTCGTAGACGCCTTTCATCACATCTTTCAGATAAGCAATCGACAGATTACGGATCGTACCTTGTATCTCGCCGAATGCCGAAGCGTCCTTGGAGGACCACAACTGTTTGAACTTACGTCCTTCCAGTGCGCCGCCTTTGGCAATCAGCGCTTCCATCCGGTAAGCATTCATGCCGAGCTTAAGCGTATCGTCTTCCTTGACCATGGTACCATTGCTGTACTTGAGGTTCGTGATCCGGCTGCCGTAAGGCTTGGTCAGGTCAATTTCATACGTCACGCCGCCGAAGAAATCGTCGGTGCTGTATTTGGAAGCACGTCGTTTCGGATCAAAACTGATCGTCACATCGCCAGGGCGTGTGGAGTTAAAATAACCCGCAGACCATTCCATGTAATCCTTCAGATCACGTCCGGTCACTTCATATACGGTTACTTCACCGAAGGTGTATTGGTAATTGAACGCAATATCCTTTTTCTTGATCGGTCCAACGTCCAGTTTGGCTTTATCGTTATCAATCTGGTGTGCGACAACGTCGGCATCGCTATAATGCAGCATGACTTCGGTGAAGAAGTCCGAGAGTGGTGTCTCCTGAATCTGCACGGCAGGAATGCCTTTGATCTCATCTGCCGGTACCAGGTTGGTTCCTTTCAGTTCAGCCACTTCAATGTTGGCATCGGCACGAGCGAACTCGTGGAACGGATGCAGTGTATTTTCCAGTCCGGGATCGGACACTTCATAAGAGCCATCAGCTGCTTTTACAGCGAGTGCTTGAGCTTCCTTGCTTTTCAGTACAACCTTGTCGCCTTCTTTGGCAAACGTGAGGTCAATCCGTGAAATGTGTGAGCCATATTTGTTCGGTTCGGAGATCAATACGCCGTTAACCGTTTGGGATTCAATCAGCGTATGCATGTGTCCGGCAAAAATGGCAGCCAGCTCCGGGTTGGCATTGGCGATATCCGTGACCCCGGTCCCCGGGTTCCCGTTCTCGTTGTCCAGTCCCATATGCATGAGTCCAACCATGACGTCCACTTTGCCTTTCAGCTCGGCGACAGCCTTCTTGGTCTCTTCCACAGGGTCTTTGACAATGATACCGTCCAGGTGATCCGTTCCTTTCTCGAACTCGGTAATCATAGGTGTGTTCATTCCGATGACACCAACCTTGATACCGTCTTTCTCAATAATCGTATAGGCAGGCATATAGCGATCGCCGTTTTCTTTGAAAATGTTACCTACCAAGGGTTGTCCCTTGAACTGTGAGGAAATCTTCTCTAATACGTCCAATCCAAAGTTGAACTCATGATTGCCCATGACCCATGCGTCATATTTCATTTCGTTCATGGCGACCATCATGGGAGATTGAGGTTGATCGTTGAACAGTTCAGCCGAGTTGTCCTGAATCATGTCGCCTGCATCCAGCAGGATTGTATTCGGATTCTCAGCACGCACTTTTTTCACGATGGTGTACAGCTGCGTCATGCTCCCTGTCGGATTCGGACCGTCCAGAGCATAGTCCCACGGCATAAATCGGCCGTGAATGTCCGATGTTCCCAGCAACGTAATCTTGGTTTCCTTGTCTGCTTCAGCAGCCTGAGCCGGTGTGGAAGCGAAGGGGGCGAAGAGGATGGAGGCACATAGGAGGAATGATAAGGGCCATCCTGCGAATCGTTTCGGTGAAAATTTGCGCATGTTGTAATCTCCCTTGTTATCTAGTGTTATGTAAAGATAGGTGTCATTGGAGTTAATACTAGATAAACATTTGGTAAATGTAAACCACAAAATGACAAATAAAAGAGACCGCTCTGGATCATTCCGTAGGAATTCACTGGAAAATGATCAGAGTAGTCTCTACACGTATTTTTATATGTTAAACTTCTTCCTCAACAACACCCAAATCATAATTGATTGTATGTGACGCTTGGCACTTCAGTATGAGCATGTTACTGATGAAGAAGGGATTTTCTCGTTATGGAAGAGAGCACTTTGCTCCAGAACAACGGGCTCCTTAACTCTTAAAGCGTCTCAATTGAACTATGACTACGAGAGGTGAAGAATTTTATCTTGACAACGATAGATACCCAAGCAAGCAAACCAAAGATGATTCCGCTCCAGATAACCTGATGAATTCCAAGTTGGGCAATGAACCAGCCGCCAATGGAAGTACCGAAGGTGATTCCCAGATTAGAGAAAGAGACAAAGAGACTGTTTCCGAACTCCGGTGCTTCCCGAGACTCCGTTGTTAGCCAAGTTTGACTGACAATCAGACCACCAGAGTGAATGGCACCCCAGACGAACGCCATTAGGATCATCGGAATGAAGTAGGAGCCTGCATAATAAACGAGTAAATAAGCTGCCATATATAGCACTGGGAAAAGGAGAACGGTCCTCGGAATATTTCGATGCAGAAGCTGTCCAAACACCAAATTCCCGGCAATCATAATGACGCCAAAGACCAAGAGCATTACACTAATCCAGGAACCACCCATATGAGTGACTTGCCCAAGATATTCGGCGAAATAACTGTACACGGAGAACATGGCTGCAAAAATAAAAACGACAGTAGTAATATTCAACCACAGCGCAGGTTTACGCAAAATACCGATCTGTTTGCCATAGGACATCTTTTCTTGCACAGGCATCGAAGGCAGCCAAATCCATATCCCGACGAAAGCAATGAGACTGACAGCCGCTCCGAACCAAAACGCAGCCTCCAACGAGACTCGTTCCGCAAGATAGGAAGTTAGGGGCACGCCGAATGCAAAACCAGCGGTGATCCCGGTAAACACTTTGGCAACCGCCTGACTGCTCTTTTCCGGTGGGACCAGTTTGGCACCCGTGACGAGAGCAACAGAGAAGAAGACCGGATGAAAGATGGCCGGGATAATCCGAAAGATGAACATCATGTCGAAACGGGTTGTGTAGGCGTAGACTACATTGGAAATGGCAAATAACAGTACAGCCGTTAACAAAATCGTTTTACGATTGATACCAGATACAAGCAAGGTCAGAAAAGGGCCAGACACGGCAACGACTAAAGCGAAAATACTTACCAGCCATCCAGCCTGAGCAGCGGTGATGTTGAATTTCTGCGTAATCAGGGGCAGGACACCTATAATGCCTACTTCTGTAGTGATGATGGCGAATACACCCAATGCCAGAATGAGGATGAGCAGTGGGTTAACCTGTTGTGATTTCATTTTAAAAAGTAGACCTCCAATTGATCTTATATTTATATATATAGAAAAATAGATACAATAAGCTGAAGAAACACCTCCTTATCTTATATTAATGATCGCTAAAAAATCAGGTTCTCTGGATTACATTATATCTAGATTTATAGATTTGTAAATATAATTACTATCCAATACCTATAATTATTGAGGGATAAGCTATACTTTTTACATGGATAATTACAAATATATCCAGTAAAATGAATTTGTAAGCGCTTACCATATGGTCAACTATTATACTTTTAAAGGAGGAAATACATTGTTTAAGTCCAAATGGTTCAAAACGGTGGGTTCGCTCGCTTTAGTGGGTGTACTTGCTGCATCCGTAGCCGTGGGCAGTGTGAGTGCCGGTTTGGCGAAAGGCAGCAAATTTCTAGGGAATATCATCGCAAGCAGTGTGCCTTCCAATTTTAATCCCTACTGGAATCAGGTGACTCCCGAGAATTCAACCAAATGGGATGCGGTTGAGGGTACACGCAACGTCATGAACTGGTCTCAGGCAGACATGGCATACAATCATGCCGTCAATAATGGATTTCCTTTCAAGTTCCATACTTTGGTGTGGGGAAATCAGCAGCCAGGATGGATAAACAGTCTTTCGGCTGCTGATCAGAAGGCTGAAGTGACACAGTGGATAAAAGCAGCAGGACAACGTTACCCTAAAGCCGCATTTGTGGATGTAGTCAATGAGCCGCTGCATGCCAAGCCTTCCTATCGAAACGCTATTGGTGGGGATGGAGCAACGGGCTGGGATTGGGTCATTTGGTCTTTCCAACAGGCAAGACAAGCCTTTCCCAACTCCAAATTGCTGATCAATGAATACGGCATCATCGGTGATCCGGCTAAAGCGGATCAATATATACAGATTATCAATATTCTGAAGAGCAGAGGCCTTGTTGATGGGATTGGTATTCAGGCCCATTACTTTAATATGGATAACGTTTCCGTAAGCACAATGAATACCGTATTGAACAAGCTGGCTGCGACCGGTCTGCCGATTTATGTATCCGAACTGGACATGACGGGTGATGACAATACGCAGTTACAGCGCTATCAGCAGAAATTCCCTGTACTATGGCAGCACTCTGCCGTTAAAGGGGTGACGCTGTGGGGCTACAACCAGAATCAAACCTGGCAACCAGGTTCCCATCTGGTGAACAGCAATGGTACAGAGCGTCCAGCAATGCAGTGGCTGAGAAACTATCTGGCTAACAATCCTTAAGCAGCATAATAATCACGTTCTTCCTGCTATCACTTGTATCCCAAAAATAGCGCCTGTTCCGCAGATCAAGTAGCGGTCAGAGCGCTATTTTTTAATACGTCTTGACTAGGACGGAATGACAATACTGTTGAAGGAATCAGCTTCCAGCTCGAACCGGAGTGTCTGCCCTTCATACGCCAGATGCAGGTCGCGTCTGTCCTTGAACGGGTTGTTGATGACAATGACGAGACTATTGTCCGGGTTGCGAAAAGCGACTGCTTTGCCGCTCCAGGCTCCAGACAATCCTACTCTTCGCGCACCAGGAACGACATCATGAGCAAAATGTTTCATCACATAATACTCGGGATTCCGTATGGTTTCTTTGGCATCCGGATCTACTGTAATCATGGAGTTTTGCTCCCATCCCCACGTGCTGCGGCCTTTTGGCTCCAGAACCATGTTCCAGTAAATGTATGCATTCACTCCATTGCTGAAATAATGCTGATACAGATTGAATACATACTTGGCATAGTTCCACGTGTTGTCGCCATCACCGCATTCATTCTCGGTCTGCATGTAACGAAGCTCCGGGTAGCTCGCTGCGGTACGTTGAATGGCGTTTTTACCTGCCCACTGATAACCGACACCCTTAATATAGGCGTACGCTTTGGGATCACTAAGCACCAGTCCGGCATATTCGTCGAAATCATTCGTTTTCTTCTTGATCAATTCTTCCCATGGGTCAGGTGCATTGATCGTTCCCAGCCAGATTTCCGTGTCCAGACCATGCTGGTCAAAAGCAGGCCCCAGGTAATCGGCGATAAACTCACGCAGCTGCTCGCCTGTCCACATGCAGGAAGGAAATTTCTGATCGGCGATCACTTCATTCTGCACATGAACCTGATGGATGGTAATGCCTGCGTCCCGGTATGCCTGTACGAATTTGACGAAATACAGCGCATACGCTTCCAGAATATCCTTCTCCCAGCGCAGCGTTCCGTAGTTATAGGCTTTCGGCGATTTCATCCAGGTTGGCGGGCTCCACGGCGAGGCGAAGAATTGCAGATTCGGATTGTAGGTCAGGGCCTCTTTGATGTATGGAATCAGATATTTGAAGTCACGCTCGATCGAAAAATGCTCCATTGCCACGTCACCGTCCACCTCATTGTGACTATACCATTGCTCTGCATAATCACTCGCGCCAATTGGCAGGCGGCAGATGCTGAATTTCTGATCTCCCTCCGGATGGAAGAGGGAATAAAATACGTCATGGCGCTGTTCCTCATTCAAGTGGGACAGTGCCATATAACCAAGCTCATTGAAACAACCGCCAAATCCTTCAACAAGCTGATGCTGTTCACCTGTGAGTTTTAAGTTAGCGTTTTCATTTGTAAGTGTATAAGAAATCTCTTTCCACGAATGATCTGGTGTGGTGGAATAACCATGTAACGTCAGGGACATTGGAATTTCCTCCTCGCTTGAATCTCAGGTATGATGTACAGTCAGTATATCAAGGCCTGTTGCAAAAGAAGATACGCTGAACCGCGTAAAATTTGCCCTAATCCAAGGTGGTGAAATTCATGATCATCCCAGAACCATATCGTTCTTATCTATCTCCGGAGAGCCGATGGCTGCCTGCGACAGACTGGAACGTCAAGCTGTTTGGTGCTCACATGCAGAAGGTGAAGCAAGGATGGCAAGTGCCGCTTGAATCACATTTGGCCTTCGAATTGATACTGATTCTGGAAGGGGCGCAGACGACGATACTGGAGAACATCCGATATGATCTCCAGGCAGGAGATATCTTGCTCATTCCGCCCGGATGCAAACATACCAATGAATGCAATCAGGAGCAGGGGCTGACTTATTTTATTGCCCATTTCAATGTGGACGAGGTTCTGTTTCGCCAGGAGATGAGCCGACATGTACAGCTGTTATTCCCGTATGACAGTGAGGATAACCATCGATTGACGGAGGTCATGATGAAATGGGTGGACCTGCTTCAGGATAAAGAAGAATATACAACGTCGGATTTGTTCCGTATGCAGGCTGGTTTGCTGGAGATTTTAGCGATATTGGCAGAGCAGAGTTCCTCCCGTTCCCAAGAAGCCGTATCGCCTACTGTGGCCCATTATGCAACGCTGATTGCCGAGGCCATCAAGAGTCAGTTCAATGCCGGTAATATCCAGCGGGAAGGGTTGGGGGACAAGCAGATTCGGATGGAAGAGATCGCGGCTTCGCTTCAAATCAGTCCTGGTTATGCACTGGAGACGTTTCAGAAAGTATATGGCATCTCCCCGCGCAGATATTTGTCCGAACTGAAACTTCACGAGGCCAAGCAGTTGATACATCAACCTGATCTGAACCTCACTCGGGTTGCTGCGATGCTTGGATATTCCAGTCTTGCGCATTTTAGCCGGCAGTTCAGAAGATGGACTGGCATGAGTCCCAGTGAATACAGGCAGACGATGGGCAGCATTCGTTTCTTCGATTAAATCGCATGTGCGCGTGCTCGTATCCCGTTTAATGCTCAGCAAAAATCCCCGCTGATGTTCAGACGGGGACTTCGCTGTGCATGTAATAATCTACAGGGATGGCTTATGAATTGAATGGTACATTGAGATAAGTGCTTGGTGCTTGATCATGTAATTGCAATTGCATAATTAAGGTTGTTGCACGCTCTCATCTTGCGCTTTATTTTCGAAGATCAAAATCGTTTTGCTGCTTCCGATATAACCAACTGTTGTATTGAATTGCTCCGAAATAAAACGTACCGGAACAAACGTCTTTCCATCCTTCATCAATAGAGGTGCATCGTTCATTGCAAGCCTATCGTTTACAACCACCTGTTTGTCGCCTACCGTCCACCGGACCGATGTTTCATTCTGCGCAATCTGAACCTCCTGTGTATCCGGATTCCAGTTCACGCTGGCGTTCAACTGTTCGGAGACAAATCGGAGCGGTACATAGGTCCGACCTTCATCGATAAAAGGCGCAGCCTCCAGAGCGTAAGCATGATCCCCGATATAAGCCGTTGTGGACCCTTCAATCAGCCGCTGAAATCTCCCTTGTGGGGTGCGTTTCTGCTCCCGTACATTCATCTGGTTCAGAAGGCGCATCGTATCACTGCCGCTCGCAACATCCAGATAATTATTTTGTACCGTTAGTCCGGCAGGCTCCGGCTCCGAGATCGAAGTCTGGGTACCGGAAGATAAGGAGGTGGAAGCAGAGATGTCCGTTATGGTAGGGGCAGTGTTATTTCTTGTAAAAGTAAAACCTGCAATGGGTGTCAGATCCCACACCCGGTTGTTAGACAGTTTCAGTACCTCCAGCTTGGACAGCTGTCGTAATGGTTCCAGATCATAGATCTGATTGGACTCCGCATTCAGTTCCCTCAAATCTACCAATTCTTCCAGAGGCGTCAGGTGCTGAACCTGATTCCCGGAGAAGTCGAGTGTCCGCAGACGTGTCATATGCTCCAGAGGCATCAGATCGGTAATCTGATTGCCTGCCACATTCAGCTTCTGAAGTGTATTTGGCAGATCAGCCAGTACATCCAGTGTGTGGATGTGATTGTTGGCCACGTTGAGTTGGTGAAGCTTCCTTTTATCCCCTAGTGGTGTCAGATCGGTTATTGCATTATTGGAGATTTCGAGCCATTGCAGATCATTTGCATCTGCCAGCGCGGAGAGACTGGCAATCTGGTTTCCGCTGGCGTGAAACGTATGTAGTCTGGTGAATCCCCGTACAACGTCTATGGAAGAAATGGAGTTGTTGCTGATAAACAGCCGTCCCAGGTCTTTTAGTTCAGCCAGAGCATCAATGGATGTAATGTAATTATTGCGAACGTCAACTTCGCGAAGCTGAGTCAGATGCTCCAGCGGTGTCAGATCTTCAATCTCATTGCCATATAGCCGGAGGTGAGTCAGATTCGTGGCGTATTCCAGACCGGCCAGGCTTTGAATGCCTGCATTGCTCAGATCCACGACGTTCAGCTGCTCCAGGTCAGATGAGGTTAGAGGGGAATCTATCGGTTTGTTCAGAATCAGCTTCAGTCCGTTCTCCAGTGCAGGATCTTTGATTATTCCTTCGCCCAAGTCTGATGCGGTATAGGCCATCGCTTGCCCGGCTGCCCCGATACTCAGGATAAAGACTAGAAATAGTAGAGTCATTCTTCTCATTGCATGAATTCCCTCCGATTCCGATTTTGAGGATAGATAAATGTACTGTTCTTATGTACTTTGTGAGTACCCATTTATGTTGATAAAATATTATAGTTACGATATGGACAGATAGAATAGATAAACACATCTATAGTTATTAACCCATCATCAGGTAAAAGGAACAAGAAATTCACGACGAGCAGATAACTATACTTCTATTCTATATGATATGAACCTTACACTGCACTTTTCCAGCCATCTTTTTCAAAAAAATCGTACAACTTCCCCATAACCTATTCAACATGAGGGCAGTTAGGGTATAGATGAAGTAAAGAATGCCATTTGGAGGAGAAGATGCGGGTATGCGTCAAGCCATGATCATTAGCAATCCATCGTCAGGCAAGGAAGAGGCTCGGCAATATGTGTCCCAAGTGCAAGAAATTCTTGAATCAGTGCAGTATGAAGTAGTGGTCAACGTGACAGCCGGAGAAGGTGATGCGACGAGCTTCTGTCTGAGTGCCTGCAAAGATGGTTGTGACCTCGTTGTTTCTATCGGTGGGGATGGGACCTTGCATGAGACGATAAACGGCATGATGGATCAGGAACATCGTCCCAGACTGGGTGTGGTGCCACTGGGCACGGTGAATGATTTTGCGCGTGCGCTGAATATCTCGCTTGACCCGGAGGAAGCCATTCGGCAGTTGCGTTCAGACCAGATCCATAGGGTGGATTTGGGTAAAGTTAATGATCGTCTGTTTGCCAACGTGGTGGCAGCCGGTTCATTGGCAGAGGCGTTGTTCTCAGTATCATCGGAAGAAAAGTGGAGGCTGGGTTCATTCGCTTATATGAAAGAAGGCTTAAAAGACCTGATGAACACAACCGCCAAGCTACTAACTATTGAGTATGACGGGCAGTTCTGGGAAGGTGAATCCCCACTTTTTCTCGCGGCGCTGACCAATTCGGTTGGAGGTTTTGAGAAATTATCTCCGGAAGCAGCGGTGGATGATGGGTTAATTCATTGTTTTGTGATTCGGAGCATGAACGTCTTTAATACGGTTACTCTCGGAACGTCCTTGCTGTTTGGCAATCTGAAGAACCATAAGGATGTGGATTACTTTACGGCAAAAGAAGTACACGTCCGCTCCACGGAAGCCATTCGTACGAATGTGGACGGGGAGGAAGGGCCTTCTCTGCCCATTCGAATCCGTGTATTGCCTCGGCATATTGAAGTGATTGTCCCGGAAGAAATATAAGTGGGGGAGCGGTGAATAAAAAAACCTTCATTATTCCATATAAGAGTTCTATAATTCCATTGAAAACGATTGCAGTTCTGTGTCACAATCATAGATGGAAGACAAGTATATACCAGCAGGCAATGATGTTGGGCACAGGTATACAATACGATCCGAATATGGAGGGAAAGCATCTTGAGAACAATTAAACTGGGCAGCAGCGAACTTGAAATACCAGTTGTAGCTGTTGGCTGCATGCGAATTAATTCATTAAGCAGCAAAGAAGCTGAACATTTTGTTCATTCCGCGATGGAAGCAGGCGCGAACTTCTTCGATCATGCAGATATTTACGGAAACGGAGCGTGTGAGGAGATCTTTGCAGACGCTGTGCAGATGAATCCCCAGGTTCGTGAAAATATGATTCTTCAGTCCAAGTGCGGTATTCGCAAAGGCATGTTTGATTTCTCGAAAGAGCACATCTTGAATTCGGTGGATGGCATTCTGCAACGCTTGAAAACCGATTATCTGGATGTTCTGTTGCTGCATCGCCCGGATACATTGGTTGAACCTGAAGAAGTGGCTGAAGCCTTTGACCAATTGGAGCGTGAAGGCAAAGTTCGTCACTTCGGGGTATCCAACCAGAACCCGAACCAGATCGAACTGTTGAAAAAATACGTTAAACAGCCACTGGTAGCCAACCAGTTGCAGATGAGTATTACCAACACTACGATGATTGACAGTGGAATCAACGTGAATATGGAGAATGATGCCGCGGTTAACCGTGATGGCGGTATTCTTGATTATTGTCGCCTGCACGATATCACGATTCAACCGTGGTCCCCGTTCCAATACGGATTCTTCGAAGGCGTATTCCTGGGCAGCGACAAGTTCCCGGAACTGAATGCAAAAATCGATGAGGTTGCTGCAAAATATGAAGTGAGCAATACCACCATCGCGATTGCCTGGTTGCTGCGACACCCGGCGCACATGCAGCCAGTAACAGGTACGATGAATATCCAGCGTTTGCAGGATTGCATCAAAGCAGGCGATGTTCACCTTACACGCCAGGAGTGGTACGAAATTTATCGTGCGGCTGGCAATGTACTGCCTTAAACCAAAATCAATATCAATATATAGCAGATCATTCTGTTATATTGCATGTAAAACACGAGCGTTTTTTTCGCTCGTGTTTTTATTTTATCCTTTAATTGATGCAGGCTCGTCCACGGTATAAAATAAGGATAGAGCTCTCCATATCGACAAAAGGATTATTTTGTAATTAATACAAATTAGTTGAATTTATCTTATTGACCCTTGCTTAATTATTACATATAATTACTTTTGCATACCGTTAATCCTGTTTATGGTTTTTTTATTTTGGAGGGTGGTGTTAGTTTGGAGCCAACAACCACGATACGTGATCATTTAGAAAGTTATTTGAAACGTGAGCAGATGTCCATTAGTCTTTTTTCGGAAATATCAGGAATTAATTCGGGTACGCTGAGCAATATCTTGAACAAGAATCGTCCGATTGCAATGCAGCAGCTGGATCGAATCACTTCAGCTATGAGACTTGAAGAAGGTTTCTTCTATGAATTGTACATAGATGAGTGTTTTGTCCATGCTACCCCTGACTGGCGAAGACTGGGACCCTTCCTTCATCGTTGTGCTGAGTTGAATAAATTGAACTGTATTGAAGAGGTTATTCGGTTAATGATGGATAATCTATCTTATATTCCTTTGTTATTTGATCTGGCTGAGGAATTCTATCATGCAGGTAGATTCGAACCAGCCGTTCTACTATATGAAACGATAGCCGAAAGTGAGAAAATGCAGCACTCCGAACGGCTTGCACTGTGTCAGTATCGACTGTTCCGACTGGGACTAACCAATGATCAGCAACGAAATCTGATCATTGCCGCTCAATTCGAATACTATGTGGATCGACTGGATGAACGTT
Organism: Paenibacillus sp. JNUCC-31; assembly: GCF_014844075.1. Lineage (NCBI taxonomy): Bacteria > Bacillati > Bacillota > Bacilli > Caryophanales > Paenibacillaceae > Paenibacillus > Paenibacillus sp. JNUCC31. Next base: position 3,204,202 of record NZ_CP062165.1, on the reverse strand, counting down.
ACCAGCTTGATGCTCTCAACGAATTGATTAATGCCTTTGCATCCCTTCACAGGTGGAGCAAAGTTCAGGAGCTCTCTGAAAAGCTTAAAGTGAAAGCAACTATTCATTATGAGCTGAATGGCAGGAGGAAACAGGAAGAAACGAAGCGGCCGATTGTTTTCTATATTATGTATGCATATTTGGCATCTGGAAGTGCCAATTTTCATTTAAATAACTATGAAATCGCCTTGAAATATGTGTCATTATATGCGGATTATAGTTGGGTGAGAGAGCCTAATGCAGATGAAATGATTGTCATTAATCAATTTCAGGAATGGGCTGAGGGCAACCGTTATATATATCAATTAATGGGCGGACAGTTTGAAGTTTTGCCTGAGTATCTGAATTACATCTCAACCAAGGAAAATGAGATATTTCCAGCACTTTGTGATATCGTGACTGCTGCAATTCGCTATGATGAGAATATTGATGATGTGCTCGAACAATATGGATCTTACTTTACGTACCAGGAGCAGAGTAACCGGATTGGAAAAGTCAGCAGACAGGTTACAGATGATCGATATCTGCGTCTATTAGCGGATTTGGGTGCATATTATCTAAAGAAAGACGAGTACTTTACGGGATTAGGATTTGTCCTCGATAGTTTAAGATTCTCTATTGAAATTTGTAGTGGACGAGGTATGCTTAGAGGTGTCGGGCTATTTGAGCAATATAGGGATTATGCGTCTGACACAGCTATACAGCAGTACAAAATTTTGATTAGTGAGGTGCAGAAGCTCAATGAAGAGAAAGCTGGCTTTGCTGATAGTTACATGTAGTATAGTGGTGAACATCGTTACACCTGTTATTGGACCTGTCCCTACTGAGGAAGTTCCAAACCCATCAATTTACCGAACTAATGACCACGGTTTAGGGACATAATCCTGAGCCAAGGGACGCTTCTGAATATTCATTCAGAGGCGTCTTTTTTTGCGTCTGGTGGAAGAAAAAGTATGTCGTACCCCTTGCGGCCTATCGATTGGCATAATAAACTAAAATATGACAAAAAGGAGGGGTATTATGGATTGCCTGGAGTTGATGTCACAGATCGAAGAGGCCAGACAACAGCTTTACCGCCTGCAGTCAGAATACGACAGCCTGCTTCATCCTGAAGTTATCCAGCAATCTGTAGTTCTCGACGGCCTTATTAATCAATACAATCGAGCCAAAATAAAAAAAATAATCAATTAATGCTTCGCCTATTTACAATTTGGTTTCTGTATACTATAGTTAGTCACATGAGTAACTAACCGACTAACTAATTAACCATTGAATGAAAGTTGGAATCGCATGAAATCGACTTTGGATGAATCTCAGCCTATTTTTCATCAGATCGCCATGATGATTATGGATGACATTGTGGACGGCAGATTAAAGGTGGAGGAACAGGTTCCCTCAACCAATGAACTGTCTCGCTTTTACAATATTAATCCAGCCACGGCACGGAAAGGACTTCAATCGCTCGTAGACAAAGGTATTATATACAAACAGCGAGGTGTTGGCATGTTTGTTGCGAAGGGAGCCAGGGAAGCATTGCTTGTTGAACGAAAGCAGCATTTCTACGAAGAATTTATCAAGCCTTTACTTGAAGAGGCCAGACGCATTCACATGAACGAGGACATGATTGTTGATTTGATCCGAGGCAAGAAGGATAAGGAGAGTGAACTATGATTCAGATCGAGCAGGTGACCTACAGCTATCAACAGACACAGGTGCTGGATAACGTAACTATACATGAAAGCGAGCCAATCATCAGTGCAATGTGGGGGAGAAACGGCGCAGGCAAGACAACCCTGATGAGTCTGCTCGCAGGCCATAATAGACCTGATGCTGGAACCATTCAAGTGATGGGTCAGAATCCATACAACAATTTGACAGCACAGGAGAATCTGTGTTATATCCAGGAGAATCATCCCCTGGGTAGGAATTGGACGATCAACGATATGGTTCGGTTCGGTCAATACTTTCATCCTCAGTGGGATCAGACCTTTGCAGAGCAATTAATCGATAGGTTCGAATTGCCAGTGAAAAAGAAGATCAGCAAATTCTCAAAAGGCATGAAGACCGCCGCCCAGATGATACTGGGTCTGGCCAGTAATGCAAGGGTAACGATCCTGGATGAGCCAACCAACGGACTCGATGCCGAGAAACGCAAATATTTCTACAATGCTTTATTGGAGACTTATGAAGATAACCCGCGTCTCATTCTGATATCAAGCCATCATATTGAGGAGATTCAGCCATTATGTGAGTCTCTAATCGTTCTGAAAGCGGGAAAAGTATTGTTTAATCAGCCGATGGAAGAGATGCGCGAAAAAGGAGTTCTTCTAACAGGGGGAATAGATGATATCAACCGCGTAACAGCAGACGTGGAGGTCATAGAATCGTCCCGGATGGGAACGACCATGAAAGTGATGATTGATGAGCCCTACTCCAAAGCATGGAAAGATATCGCTCATGCACAGGGGCTTTCCATTGAGAAAGCGACATTACAAGATTATCTGATTCACAGGACCCGTAATCAAGAGGGGGTTAAGCGATGAACGCAACAAAAGGTACGAATCGGTTGATTTTGGATGATATGCGTTGGTATTTAATGATCTTCTCCTTCATAACCCTTATGCTTACTGTCGTCTATCTGGCCATTGGATTCATATTTGATGTAACGTATACAACGCAATTATTTGGTCCGATGTACGGAGGGATCTGTGCTTTCGCGATCGCGGGGATCATCACATTATTTCCGGTTGCGATAGGTATAGGCAGTACACGAATTCAGTTCATGAAATCCTTCTATATGATTTCGCTCTGGATGGTCGTAGGTACCATTACCATACTGAATGTAATCTATCTTATAACACATCTTCTCCACGAATATGGAATGCTTAACGTAACCTTTTATCAACCAGGCATGCTGTATTCAAGCGAATATCATTTTTTCACCTATCTATGGGTCGATCTGATGATTGGTTTTCTGGTGCTGGGACTCTCCACCTTCTCAACCGTCTGTTGGATCAGATTGGGGATGCGCAATTTTTTCGTCCTGTTCTTTGGGGTCAGTCTTATTGTTACGCTGGTAATTGTTTTATCCGACCTGAGTATGTGGGTACAGTGGTTTACGAATGTCAATCTCATCGCATTGTTCACGGTTCTGGGGGTCATTGGAGGTGTTTTACTTCTGAGCACTTATCCTATGATGAAGAACGCGCCGATTTCCATGAAAGGCAAAAAAGACTGATGGGAAACTGTTATATGAAGGAAGCCAGACAACGATTCATTGTGAATACAAAAACACGAGTGCGAATACGCCTCGTGTTTTTTATATAACTTGGTGAATCTTTGTGCATCCCAAATGAATTGGGTTGAGTTAAGCCTGGGCCTGTGGTTTGAATCCTTCGTCTTTGAGATACTCGCCAGCTTCGCTACGAGATTCGAAAGCCATATCCAGATTTAGACCGGAATATACATACCACATGTCATCTTCATATTTTAAAGTAAGTGTATGTCCATCTTCATCGATCCATGTTCCGCCACCAGCAGAGGTTGTAGACAATGTAGGAGCAGCTTTTGCTTGTTCCGGCTCATTTGATTCTACGGCGTTGGGATTGTAAGACATCGCTTTGATCGTTTCATCTAGCAATGTGCGTAGATCCGCTTCGGAGTAATCACGAATATTGACGAATCCTCTATCATCGGTCTCATAGTTGGGCAGCAGCCCTGCATAGATATAACCGTTACCGTTAGGATGAATATGCAAAGCAACAATCTTTTTATCATACGCACTATCTTCGTAGTGGAAATTAACACGACCGAGAGAAACATCTTTGCGTTGCAGTTGGGGATACGATTGTAGCACTTCAAGCTTTTGTTCAACGTTAAGCATATGTGCCTCCTGTAAATGTTCAATAGTGGTGATTATAACATAAGTGAAAAGGAATAAGCATCAAAAAACAGGTGAAGTCTAACACCTGTTTGAGGATTCACATCATAGATGATCGCTTTATAATAGAGGCCTTTATTGAAAGTCGTGAGAAATCACGCCTCCCTCTGGGGGAAATGAGAAGCGCGCCTTTCTGTTATTTTCCAGATAGAATACTTCGTCCCAGCTCTTTCAAATGTTCCATTGCTTGCAGATAAGGATAAGGCCCATAACTCACACGCGCCACACCCAGCCTGGCAAGTTGTTCCGGTGAAGGCTCATGGGATGTAACCATCACGTTGACAGGAAGCAATGAACGTTCACATAATTCCTGAATCAGTTGTTGATTCTGTAAGCCCGGAACGAACAGACCACTGGCGCCTGCTTCTGCATAAGCATTGGAACGGATAAGCGCTTCTTCCAGGAGAGCATGATTGTGTCGTTCAGGTGCATTTTGCAAAAAGATATCCGTGCGGGCGTTAATGAACAGCGGAATTCCTGCCTCATCCGCAGCTTCCCGGGCAGCCGACAGTCTCAGGCATTGCTCCTCCACAGCGTACAGTCCCGCGCCAGAGGGGAGCTGATCCTCAATATTAATTCCCACGGCACCGTGATGGATCACTTGGCTCACATTTTCCTTCACTTCTGACGCAAACCTGCCATACCCTCCCTCCATATCAATCGTTACAGGCAAATCCACACTCGCTGTAATCCGGGCCAGATTGTCCAGAACCAGCTGGAATGGCATCGCTTCGCCATCCTGTTCACCATGAGCTGCAGCTACAGACCAGCTTCCGGTAGCGATTGCTGTGGCTCCAGCAGATTGGATGGTGTGTGCACTCCCGGCATCCCATATATTGACCAGCACCAATGGCTTCCCTTTCACATGGGATTGGTGAAAAATCGCTGCTTTTTCTTGTAAGGTATTCATAAGGTTGATCTCCTCCGTTATATCATGCCATTTGCTTTGCAATATTTGCTTGGTGTTTTTTACCTCTTGGGTTATTCAGCTACCACCCTGCTTTTCGTGAGTTAAAAGCCAATTTTTGCGTGTCAGGCCTCCGCCGTATCCACCCAGTTCACCACTGGCATTGATCACACGGTGACAAGGAATAACAATGGCCAGCTGATTGGCTCCGTTCGCCTGTGCTACCGCTCGACATGCTGTGGGTTTAGCCAGTGCATTCGCGATATCCTGATATGACCTTGTTTCCCCCGCAGGGATCGCTATCAGCTGCTCCCAGACGCTCTTCTGAAATGGTGTTCCTAAACAGAACAACGGGGTGCGGAATGAAGTTAATGTCCCTTCGAAATACTGCGCAAGTTCCCGTTCGATTGAACGAATGGGCTCTGTAATCCCAGGTACAATGGCCGACTTCGTCCGTTTGCGCAATCGTTCCACCTCACGCTCCAGACCTCTGCGATCCACAAATTCAAGCAGATATAATGCTTTCTCATCAGCTACAGCCATCATGGGTCCAAGACGGGTGTCGATCCAGGACGCCTTCAACACATGTTCTTCATCCACTTGTGTAGGCGCTGCGCCCATGATTCGCGAGAAGGCATCCCGGAACCCGCTGCCGGACTCGTAACCGGTGGACAGCTGGGCATCAATGACCTTGCGACCAGAGCGAATATTCTTCAGGGCCAATCCCATGCGGCGGGCACGAGCATACTCGACAAAGGTCATGCCGAATCGCTTCTTGAACTGACGTCTGGCGGTGGATTCGTCGATGGATAACGCCTTGAAATCCTGGCCTTTCCAACGTTTCTCCGGATTGTTTTCCACGGCTTCCACCAATACGCGTACCACATCAGATACCTGATTGGGATGGGATAACGGGCGGCAGCGCTGGCAAGGGCGATACGAAGCAAGCAATGCCTGCTGCGCCGTCTCATAGAATTCACAGTTTTCGAATTTTGGCTTTCGCGCAGGGCAAGTAGGCCGGCAGAATACGCCCGTCGTCTTGACTCCAACGTAGAATAAACCTTCATATTCCGAATCCTTGGCAACCAGAGCATGGTAATATTGTTCTTTCCGTTCGGCAGAAATCATTGGCGCACGTCCTTATATCAGTAGAATTGATCCTTGTTGATATTATAAAAAAACGATGCACTGGGCATCGCCGAAAATCAGGCATGAATATTTTTATTTCACCAAGTAGCATGTTTATTGGGAAGATGTTTTCTTTTGATTTGTCCGTCCAGTCCAGTTTACCAGAAAGATCCCCAGGAATATGCATAGCCCGCCCATATAGACGCAATCCCGAATGACTTCGCCCAGAAGCAGCCAGCCGGATAAGACACCGATTGCCCCACCTGCGGCAAAACAACTTTTTAAAGGATAATGTTCACTATTTGACAGGGCGAAAAAAATATCTAATCTAAGCGATGTCATTAATGCCTTGAAGAATGAAATACAAAAAACGTAAAGCGGTAATTTTATGTTGGCCGAACTTTTAGTACAAGCACAGCAACACCACGATCAGGAGGCAACATTACATATCCTAGAATCTTTTATACCAAAGATCAAAGCCTCCTTGCGACAAGTCCCCCACGATCATCGAGATGATTTAAGACAGGAACTCTATGTCAAAATGATTGAGGTGATACAGACTTTCGATTCTAGTGAATTGAAATAAAATTTGGAGCGTGGTTGTAAAAAAAGAGACTCATTTCTCTTTATATATATGTGAAGGCAATACGGCATCGCAGAAAACTTGGGAATGGTTGTTCTGGCTATGATTCCTCCTTATTGCTCTCATAACGAATAAAAATAACTTTAGGAGTGATTTATTATGGCAAATCTAAGCGCTAATGGAGCAACATTTATGAAAGGGCATGAGGGACTTAACTTAAAATTTTATGCCGATCCAAAAGGTTTTCCAACAGTTGGGTATGGACATCTGATAACAAAGTCTAAAACATACACAGCGAATACAACTTTAACCCAAGCACAAGCTGACGCTCTATCAAAATCTTTGGGACTCAGTTATACTTCTCCAATTACTCAGTCTCAGGCAAATACATTTTTCACCAATGATACTGCAAGTGCTGTATCATCCGTAAATAAAGTGGCACTTCCTGCAGGTATGTCCCTTTCCCAAAATCAGTTTGATGCACTTGTTTCGCTTACTTTTAATGCAGGCTCTGGGGTGCTTAGTACCGATGATGTAGTAGCTCTGCTTGCATACAAGCTAATCTACCCATCTTTCCAAGGGCCACGTTCAACTCAGGAACTTGACAATTGTTCTAAACTAGTAAGTAAAGCATTTTCATATGATAGAAGTTTGCAAAGACGTAGAAATGAAGAAGCTGAACTATTCTGTAAAGGCTCGGGTTATACTCATAAATATCCAGTGTATACACTATAGTTCAATCGTCTTACAACACAAACAAGAAAGGTCAGCCTTTATGACTGACCTTTCTTTTATCACAAAATTTATTACCACAGGCAAACTCATTTAGTCATCCGTTTTTCAAGCTCAAAAATAGTCGCCTCTGATAATAAGATCAGCCTATCGTTATTAACAACAAAGAAACTTATGCTAACAGGTATACTGAGCTTTGTTGATGGATCACTTATATTGATGACTTTTACTACATCATTAGCATTCAGATCCGGCATATCTATTTTATATAGTCTATAAAATGCGTCAGCGTTATCGCATGTTGATGTAATTTCATATAATGGATTCTTCAGCTCATATTGATAATCACTATAGTTTTTAAGTCCTTTAGATGAAAAAAGGTCTTTTTCGATTATAAGGTCATCCCCGATAAATTTTTGCCCTGTTGGATATTCAGAAGCATCATTATAAGAATTTGCAAACCCAAGGTGCTTCTTGACTTTCCAAGTTCCGTAAATAAATTTTTCAGTTTCACTATCCAATTTTTCACGTCCTTGCGAACAATACTCGGAGGTGCTAGCTGGACTGGTAGACTCCTTTGCTTCAGGTTTTGGCTCACTAGATGTATTTGAACTTGAAGTCGTTTCAACCTTTCCACAAGCTGATGCTAACATCAGCATTATCATCATACAAGCCAATAATGTTTTTTTCATATCTCACACTCCTACTATAAAGTTATGTTTTCGCATGTTTTCTCGCTTGATAACTGAGTTAATCCCCGTATGGATTAAAATCTCCTGTTTCTTCGTTTTATATCACCTTTTTTTCCGGTTGAGTTGTTACTTGTTTACTGGGAGGCTCGCTCTAGCAGAAATTATATCAGAGCAATTGAAGCGATGAGTGACATAACATTTACATTATTTATGAATAAGGTTAACTTTATGTTATCTAAATCACAATTAGCAATTGAATTTTGGTGCTTAGTCCTCCGCGGGAACGTTCCGATCGCTTGCTTTGACCCCTTTTTACGCCTGATCCATTCTGGTGAACACGCACAATCAATGAAATGATCGAGCTATCTTATAACTCATTTACATAATATGGAGCTTAATGTGAGACGATATGGTGTAGTAATTACTATAGAAGGTGCTGATTGGAAAGTTCTCTTGGGATGATTGCATAATGCTTGTTACTTTAGAGGAATATGGAGGGAGTTCCAACGATGAATATCAATACAAATAAAGCTATACTCTGGGTGTCTGCTCTATGTATCCTGCTGTTGACCAGTGCATGTGGAGCGAAAAACAATAATGAGTCCGTACAGGAACATGCCTATCCGCAATCGAAGCAGCCCATAGAGGAAGCAGGAAAGAGTTCCGTTCCCAATATTGAGGCAAAGAATAACAATAATCAGGCGGACGAAAGCGGGAATGAGAGCAAGCTCTCGGCTAAATCGGAATCTTCCGCCAATGCGGAAGAACAGGTCACGATCGTGATTGACCAGACGGATAAGCCGTCTAAAGGCAACAGCTTTGACTTTGCGATCAAACAAATTCCTGAGGGCTACGCTTTATCCGAGATGCGCTGGACGTCCAACACGGTAACGATTGTGAATTCCTATAAGGAAGCGATCGAGCATGGCGCGAATGGAAAAGAAGGATTTTATATTAGTGGTGACGGGCAATTCTCCGGATTTATCTATTCGGAAGAGATGAAGGGTGAACGGGGCAAAGCGACATTTGTCTTTACCAATGAAGAGGGGAACGAAGTCACCTCGGAGAAGGAAATTAAATTAAAATAATAATACGGCAGAGCTTTAGTTATGTGCGTGTTTTTATCATTTGATTCCAATGGAGAAAGGGTGGAGAAGACGCACTATGCGTGCGTCTCTCATTCCCTCATAAATGTGCAAGCAGCCATTAAGGCTGCTTTTTGTAATGACGCCATGTTATATCTTATTTTTAATCCAGGGTGTACCACGCTCTCGTATCTTAACGGATACGACTGCTTGCCTACATAAAGTCGAAGAAATAACGAACGACATGGAACATGACCGGAGAGGTGTACGTCAGGCTGTCGACCCGGCTCAGGTAGCTTTTTTTCAGTGCATCGAACTTATTGTCATCCCCGATTAACAAGTCCCGTTTCAGGACAGAAACCGTCAGACTTCCGAAGAATCCCGCCAGACCAATTAACACACCGATGAAAAGCGCAAACCGTGCATCAAACGGGGTCAGATATGGATGAATGAAATAAGAGGCAGCGGTGGTTGCAACGAAGGCACAGGCGAACCCTTCCCATGTCAAAAATGGATTGGCCGTGGGCACCACTTTGCGTTTGCCCAGATAGAGCGAGGCCAGATAATGCACCACATCATTCAGCTGGGTTAACACGACCAGAAACAGAACCAGCTTTGAACCATATTCCGGTGATGCAAACGGAAAGTACGCCAGATGACTAAGTCCAAATACCATCAGCATCAATCCCCATTGCGTCGAGCTGACACTACGCAGGAAGCCAACCGTTCCCTTATTAATCAGACGTGGCAGGGGCAGTACCAAAAAGACATACAGTGGAATAAACACAATAAACATCCCATACCATCCAATATAGATCCAGTAGAACTGCACCGGAATCGCCAGGTACGCCCATAGAAACAGCCGGCGATCTGCTTTGCGGGTGCTGCGGATCATGGAGAAGTACTCTTTGAGAGCGAAAAATGTGAGTACCATCAGGGAGATCAAGGAGACAATCGGATTAAAGAGAGTGGCAAGACAGAAGATGACCAACATGCCCCACCAGGTTTTAATTTTGTTGCCAATGCCCGAATAGTCCTTGTCCGGCTGAAGCTTCGTAATGATTTTGTATACGATATGTATGACCAATAAAGCTATAAAAATCAGTGTTAAAGTAAAGAGTGAACTGCTCAAGTATGATCACCTGCTTATCCAGAAGTAAGATTTCAATATAGGGTACCTATGTTATTATGAAGGAATAGTGTGAACTTGATAAGGGGAAATTTCGTTATGACAGATAAACGCTCGATCTATATCCTGCTTACCAATACGGGAACGTTGTTTACCAAAGTTATTCAAAGCTACACCAGAGCGCCATATAATCATGCCTCCATCTCCTTTGACCGGGAATTATCCGAGCTCTATAGCTTCGGTCGCAAGCATCCCAGCAATCCGCTGAATGGCGGGTTCGTTAAGGAAGACATTCAGACAGGTACATACAGCAAATATCCGAATACTACATGTGTCATTTATGAGCTTCAGGTGACGGAACGTGAAGTGGAAAAGATGAAGCGGGTGCTGCACATCTTCATTCGCAGCCGCCAGAAATATATGTACAATCTGCTGGGTGTGATTGGCATTACATTAAAGGAGCCGGTGGAGTTCAGCAACTCCTACTTTTGCTCGCAATTTGTTGCCGAGATTCTGCAACGCTCAGGCATTAAACTGTGGAACAAGCTGCCTGCGCTAGTGACCCCGGATGATTTTCGCCAGAGTGAACAACTACGGCTGGTATATGAAGGGAAGTTAAGGGAGTATAAGCCGGGAAACGAAGATCCGGGTTCCAAGGAATAAAAGCATGAAGCAGCCTGCCGCCACGGATGTCCGGGCAACAGGCTGTTCTGTTTGTGTTTCGGAGTATGCACAACCGCATTTCGAACTTGAAGCGGGAGTTCACCAAATGAGATCCAATATTTATCCATTAATACGGATGGAGTGAGAGAAGATGGGAGAGACGACATTTGTACTGGCGCCGGATTCGTTTAAGGAGAGCATGACAGCGAAAGAAGTATGTTTGGCGATGGAAAAAGGATTGCGTAAAATCTACCCATCTGCGAGTTATATTCATGTACCAATGGCTGACGGAGGGGAAGGCACAGTGCAGTCGCTGGTGGATGCTTCTGGGGGAGCGATTCACCAGCGAGAGGTGAGCGGGCCACTTGGGCAGACCGTAACTGCGCAGTATGGCATTCTGGGCGATGGGTTAACGGCAGCGATTGAGATGGCATCGGCCAGTGGCATCCATCTGGTGACCAAGGAAACCCGTAACCCGCTTCATACGACAACCTATGGAACGGGAGAGCTGATTCGGGCATGTCTGGATCAGGGTATTCGGAAAATCATTATTGGGATTGGCGGCAGCGCAACCAATGATGGCGGTACAGGCATGGCCGAAGCGCTTGGTGCAACGTTCTTGGATGCACAAGGCCAGCCACTTGCGCGTGGAGGTGGGGCACTTGATCAACTTGCTCATATCGATGTATCCGGCCTGGATGAGCGATTGCAGGACGTGGAATTCATTGTCGCATGCGACGTGACCAATCCGTTATGCGGGGAGCATGGCGCTTCACGGGTATTCGGGCCGCAGAAAGGGGCTACACCGGAAATGGTGCAGCTACTGGATGCAAATCTGTCCCATTTTGCGGATGTGGTGAAGCAGCAGCTGAACAAGGATATACGTGATGTGCCCGGTGCTGGTGCAGCAGGTGGTTTGGGCGCAGGGCTTTTGATTTTTACACAGGCCGTGCTTCGCAAAGGCATTGAGATTGTCATTGAATACACGAGCTTGCGTGAGAAGCTGGTACATGCAGATGTGGAACAACTTTTACGCGAAGGCCCGGAGAATGTGGAGCGTACAACCGAGAATATTGCGAGAGTGCTGAAATTGGGTCTGATCTCTTAAAATCCTGTGATGAGGTTATGAGGGTGTTAAGCGTGTAAGAGACTGAACGGTGGATGTCTACATGGATAGGAGCATTACAGTGTATTGTGCAGATCTTGCCGCAGTCGTTGACGTGCTGCCATTTTGATAAATGAAACTGCGAAGCGTGTCCAGCAGAGTCTTAAATTTTGTGAAATGTAGGTCTCTATAATTACTCGAAGAAATAAAAATGATGAATAATGACGAAAAAAGTTTGAGATCCGGCCTGTTCTTTACCTACAGACCGGATCTTTTTCCGTTTATTGGAGCGAATGTTCAGAATCCGTTCAGAGTTGCATAATACAATAGGCCTATATTTCGATAAGCGAGATGAGGGAGGAAAGAATATATGCAATTCAGAAAAATAATTAGCATGCTGCTCATTTTGGTGTTGATAGCTCCATGGTTGGCAGCACCAGCAGGAAAGGTAAGTGCAGAAGCATCGTATCTAGCACCAGGAAATAATGGTCTATTAACGATAAAGTATGTGAACGAGAACTCAATTGAATTGCAATGGAAGTATGCAGAATCCGGATCTTCTACCCCACCTGATGTAAATTACCAGGTTTACATATCCAACGATTCTGATCTTGAAAATATGGAAGAAATCAGCGGGACGTTAGGTCATCCCTACGGTGATCCGATTAATGGTTCAGAATCTACAGATGGTACATTTTCAAAAATAATCACAGATCTAATTGAAGGCGATACGTACTATTTCAATGTAGTTGTTAAAGATCGAAATTTGGAAACTGCATATCAAATGCAATCTATCGAATTCACTGTGCAGCTGAGTGAGTTGGATCAATACAACGAACTCAAAAAAAATGCAGACCGAGGCAACAGCAATGACTTTATCCCAGAAGTTATTTCGCTGCTTAGTAATGAGCAATTCATAGTCGAGCCTGATTTTAAATCTTTGCCTGTAGGAGATCAGGAGGCTATTGCACAATATTTATTAGATATTGAGCCGCCAACAAGCAATGGATATGAGAACAAGGGGCAAGTTGAGTTTTTGGTGCAATTAGCTCTGAAAGCCCTTGAAGTGACTCGCCAAATCGGGGGACCAGCTTCAAGGTTTGCACTTGATGACTTGTATGCGAAACAGGCAGAACGCGGGCAGCATTTTGATTACCCTAGTCCAGAAGACAGATTTTATCAGCTCATTAACTTGTATCTCAACTCCTCCGAGATTGATAAACGTACGACTGCTTATCTGTACGAACTTAGACTCAAAAACACAACGTCCATTTCTCGTGTTCTGAAATATACAGAAACAGCTGTGGAAAAGACGCCTTTCATTAATCGTGCGAATACGATTGAGGAAATGTTGGGATCGTTGCAGAAGTTTCGTGACATTCAGAGGGATATTCTCTCATACAACACTGCCAATCCGGAAAACCCGATGATGAGCTTTCCTTTGGATATGAGCAAAATGGATAACCTGGCGCCAGAAGTTCTGGAGCAATTGATTGATCACATGATTAATCAAAGACCGAGTGGTGGTTATGCAAGTTTTGAAGCCATTCAGACTGCATTTAATCAATTTTTCCCTGGCAATGAAACTGATGCGTTGGCTGCCGTGAATGCTGCAAAGAGCAACAGCAATATTAATGCTATGATTTTGGCTATGGAAGATCCTGAACTGGGTATTACTCTGCCTAATGGGTACGGTGCTTTATCATTGCAGGAGAGAACATTCGTCGCTAAATTCCTGATCGATTATGTGAAAAATGATTATAAGAATAAAGATCAGGTTCAATATATGATTGATCTGGGAGTTTTGGCGCAATCCATTTGGGGGCAGAAGGAACTCGATCTTCTTCAGAACAAATTGGATCTGCTTGCACAGCAATTAGTAGATGGACCGAATTATTTTAATGACCAACAGACATATGTGCTACGCAGTATGGGGCAACAACATTTGGACCGTAGCAAAGTAGATAAAGGTGTTTTCGCTTATAAATACCTGCATCTAGTGGCTTTTGAAAGGTTGGAAGGAGCATTTAAAGGGGATATTGTTAATCCGGACATTGTGCTGAACCTCTTTTCTATGCCTTTGGAGTCCTTTGAGAAAGCTGCTTCTATTCCGCTAATGGATCAATGGCTAGATCATGCCATGAACGAATGGATTGCGGGGGAGGCGTTCTTCAATAAGTATAAATTTAGACGTACAGGTGCCCTTGACTTATCCAAGAGAGCTGAACTCAACCCAGAAGGTCGTAAGGAACTGGCGGAATGGGTGCTTAACGAACAAGACAGCTACGAGGATGTTGGAAATCTACAATATGTAATTAACCAATTCTTCACGGCCCCGAATGTAACGGGAAATGATATCAACAACACCATAACTGGCTTGGATGACAGGATGGAGATCTCCTTTAATGGTAAACTGAACTGGATTGATGTTGCCTCCATTCAGAAATTTGATTTTAGTGGCGACAAAACGGTATGGGTTCGTTACAAAGCAATCAGTGACGAAATGCCAGGACGTGCGGTGAAGATTGTCTTCACGGCAAATGGCGATAGCAGTAATGGAAATGGTTCAACCCCTAACCCGGGCGGAAGTACAGGTGGTGGATCGTCCACAACTGCACCGGTAACCTCCACGCCTGCGCCAACAAGCAAACAGGAACAAATCGTGGTGGATGTCAACGGAGCTAACGGCACGAACCTGACCAAAACACCAATTACACGTACAACCGAGGCCAACGGTATGATGAAGGACCTCGTGAAGATGTCTGAGGCGATTGCCAAGGAATCGGTGGAAAAAGCGAAGCAATTGAACATGAACACAGCACGTATTGTCATTCCTGACACCAAAGATGCGGTGTCCGAGACAAGCATCGAACTGCCAAAAGCAGCGGTGAAGCAGCTGAATGATGGTGGGCTTAACCTTGAGATTTCCACAGCGAACGCGGTTATCTCGGTTCCAACGAGGTCGATTGCCGGATTTGATCAGGATCTGTACTTCCGCGTCGTTCCATTGAAAAAGGAATCCGAACGCAAAGAAGTGGAAGAACGTGCGAAGAAGGAGCATTTGATCCAACAGATTACTCCAAATTCCAACGTAAAAGTACTGGCTCGTCCAGTTGAGATCGAAACGAATATGCAAAGCCATGAAGTAACACTGACATTGCCGCTGCGCGATAGTCTTCCAACCGATCCTGCTGCCCGTCAGCAAGTATTGGACAACCTGGCTGTATACATTGAACACAGTGACGGTACGAGAGAGTTGATTCGAGGCAAACTGGTGAAGCTCAGCGACTCCAGTGAAGGCATCGAGTTTACAGTTAACAAATTCAGTACGTTCACGCTCGTTGTGGTGGATGGACTGAACGCTTCCCAAGGCTCGCACAACCCGTATATCAATGGCTTTGGTGCTGATTTCCGCCCGGATGCATTCGTAACCCGTGCGCAAATGGCAGCGATGCTGGCTCGTAATCTGTCTGAGGAAGCGAGAACCGCATCGGCGAGCTCTGTAAACTACACCGATGTATCTGCCACCCATTGGGCAGCAAGTGATATTCAAAAAGCGCAATCCGCAGGCATCATGAATGGCATGAATGCCACTCAATTTGCACCAGAGGGTTCGATCACCCGTGCACAAATGGCAACCATTGCGTACCGCTGGATGCAGCAACAAAGTACAGACGCAACAAGCAGCACATCACAAGCAACAGATGGCGCTGTATTCACCGATGTATCTGCTGACCTTTGGGCTTCGGATGCGATTACCTATGTACAATCGGCTGGCCTGATGACTGGATACAACGATGGTACATTTAAACCGGACGACAAACTGACCCGCGCTGAAGCTGTGAAAGTACTAAATGTACTGTTCAAACGGACGCCGGCAACAGGCGTAAATACACCATCTTTTACAGACGTACCTGCAACACACTGGGCTTATGCAGACATTGAGGCTGCGGCACAGAAATAAGGGAACCATATCTATAACAACAAAAAGGGAGCCCCAACCATGAAAAACATGGCGGGGCTCCCCTTTTGATCATTTAAAGCCAGAACAAGTCCTGCAACCATCGTCGCTCGCTGCATTAATCACTTTCATGCGGAGCGTCTTTGTAAAACGCGCCATCCCGCAGTTGATTTACAAATCCCTGTAACCAATTATAATACTGCTCGGCATGCTGAAGCTTATGCAGATCCCGCAAAGCCTCTTCCCGTTCCTCCGGCGGAGTGGTTCTGGCGAGAATAATCTCCGATAACTGCGGAATGACCTCCCGAAGGCTTTCCTGCATCACGTCGATTTCCCGTTGAAGCTTGGCCCCGAAGAAGTTCTGGAACGTACGGAAAAAGTTGGTTTCGGCCAGATACTGATCCTGACGTTCCCGCTTTTCCTCCAATTTATAAATCATCTGAGATTCGGTAAGAGAACGAACAGCGTAACTCATATTACTTTTGCTCATGTTCATGGACGTTTTCATCTCTTCCAGCGTCATGGGCCGATCTTCGAAGTACATAATGCCATACAGTTGGCCAAATGAATGATTGACTCCGTATAGATCCATCGTATTGGCAATCGCGCCAATCACTTTCTCCCTCAGCTCAGGCCGATAGGACAACGAAGAATGATTTTGGTCCTCGGCAGCTTCTTTTCCCACAATCTCACCTCTAGTATATGGATGGGACTCCCTGTTTTCATTTCATATTTTACATGACCTCCCGTTATTTTAACATAACCCGGAATTACATTTTTCAAATGTATTATACAATCATTTTTGTACAGAAGAGAATAAAGGGTGTTTGAAGGATTGATTTTTAGAAAAATTAAATAAAATTTGGACGATTAGGAGTGTGCGGAATTGCGTGTGAAACTATGGAGGGAGACAGAAGCGGTTCTCTTCACCCTTCCTGCCCTTATCCCATTACTCATTTTCTGGCTGGGGCCTTTGGGATACATTGTATATCTGAGTTTTACGGATTGGGACTTCATGAGTCCTGACAAATTATTCGTCGGTTTGGATAACTACAGCTATCTGCTAACCAATTCTGAATTTTACCGTTCATTAAAAGTTACGCTGTTGTTCGGTCTTGGAAGTGTCGTGCCCACGATCGTTGGTGGATTGGCGTTGGCACTGCTCATGAACAGCAAGATTAAATCTTCCGGTCTATTCAGGACGCTTCTTTTCTCCCCTTGGGTGACCCCGACTGTCGCGGTTTCCATTGCATGGTCCTGGATTTTCGAGCCGGAAGTGGGGCTTGCTAATCTGTTGCTTGGCTGGGTCGGGATTTCCCCGATCGGCTGGCTGAGAGATGCAAACTGGGCACTGGTAGCTGTTCTCATCGTCACGCTGTGGAAATCGATCGGCTGGTCCATGGTATTCTACCTGGTCGCATTGCGTAATCTGCCATCCGATTTGCTTGAAGCAGCATCGATTGATGGGGCAGGCAGCTGGGACAAGTTCCGAAGCATTACACTGCCGTTAATCTCGCCAACTACGTTTTTTCTGTCCATCATCCTGACGATCCAGTCGCTTCAGGCCTACGACCAGATCAACGTGATGACTCAAGGGGGACCGGCTGGATCAACAAGGACGCTGCTCTATATGTATTATCAATCTGCATTTGAATCCTTCAATGTAGGCGAGGCTTCTTCCATTGCCGTTGTTATTATTCTGATCTGCGTTCTGCTGTCAGGGGTATCCTTCCTGCTCGGCCGACGCCTGGTGCACTACTGATGAACATGACCGCTCTAAGCAAACAAACCAGAAAAGATAATAGTCGTGAGGAAACGCAGAAACGGAAGATCCCTGGTGGGAGAAAAGGATTTGCCACCGCACTCCGTTATTTGCTGCTTGCCCTGATCAGTCTGACGATGGCATTTCCGTTCTACTGGATGGTCATTAGCGGTTTCAAGACCAATGATGAGATCTGGCAGTTCCCGCCAACCTTCTGGCCTGAAACGTTCCGCTGGAACAATTATGTGGATGCGTGGCAGTCTGCGCCATTTTTCCGCTACATTTTGAACAGCACAGGGGTAGCGGCAGCGATATGTCTGATCCAGGTCATCAACTCCAGCATGATGGCTTACGCACTTACCCATATGCGTTTTCGCATGAAAGGGGTACTCACCGGATTGATCCTGGTAGGCTACATGATTCCGAGTACAGCTGTTTATCTGCCCAGTTATCTGGTGCTCAGCGAGCTTAAATTGCTGGATTCCTATACCGGACTGATCGTGTCCAACTGTGTCAGTGTGTTCTCCATCTTCCTGATCCGTCAGGCATTCATGCAGGTGTCTCACGAACTGGTGGAAGCCGGACAGTTGGATGGAGCGTCCCACTTCCGCATTCTGTGGACCATTATGACGCCGCTGGTTCGTTCGTCGTTTGCCGTGATGGTGTTGATTACATTCATTGACCAGTACAACAACTATTTCTGGCCAATGCTTATTACCAAAGACCCGAATCTGCAATTGGTATCCGCAGGTCTGCGCAGCTTTTTCGTGGAAGGTGGAGCCTACGGTCTGGCATGGCCGCAGATCATGGCTGCCAGTGCCTTTACCATTGCACCGCTGCTTATCCTTTTCCTGTTTACCCAGAAAACGATCATGCAGAGTGTGAATATTACTGCCGGCGTGAACAAGAACTGATTTTCACAACATACTTTATATAGGAGGAATCAAAATGAAATTGGGTCAAGCGAGTATGAAATGGCGGAACAAATTAAAGCTCAGGTGGAGAGGGGGCATGTCGCTGGTACTGGCGGCGAGTTTCGCCCTGATCACTGCATGTGGTTCCTCGGCCGATAGCGGCACAGGCAAGGGTTCAGAAGCAGCAGCGGCGAATGGAGCTGATTCTGCATCAAGTCGTCCGGTAGAGATTGAGTTCTGGTATGGTCTGGGTGGTAACCTGGGCGATAACATGAAGAAGACAATTGATGCCTTCAATGCATCCCAGAGTGAGGTTGTTGTGAAAGGGATTGTACAAGCAGATTACACGGAAACCGAACAAAAACTTCAGGCTGCCATTGCTTCGAAAAAAGTACCCGCCGCTGTACTAAGCTCCAATATCGACTGGGCGCGCAAAGGGTACTATACACCCCTGGATGAGCTGATCACTGCCGATCAGAGCTTTAACAAGGAAGATTACGTGCAGACCTTCCTGGAGCAGGGAAAAGTAGACGGCAAGCAGTATTTCTTACCGATGTATGGAACAACTCAGATCATGTATTACCGTATGGATACTCTGAAAGAGAATCATATCGATCCTGCCACTCTGACCACGTGGGAGGCACTTGCTGAAGCGGCAGCGAAGATGAGCAAACAGGAGAATGGCAAGACAACCTTCTACGGCTGGGAGCCGATGTGGGGTAGCGATAACATGATCGACGCCGTGCTGGGTAAGGGCGGGAAAATTCTGAGTGATGATGGCAAGACCGTAATGATTGATTCACCGGAATGGGTAGAGACGTGGGAGTTGTTCCGCAAGTGGATTAATGAGGACAAGACCATGGGAATTCATTATGGCGGCCAAGGCTGGGAGTACTGGTACAAAACGATTGATGATGTCATGAAAAATAAAGCAGCCGGATACACCGGTTCCAGTGGTGATCAGGGAGATCTGGATTTCAGTATCGTTGCAGCCATGGAACAACCGGGCTGGGAAGGTGTGGGCCAAGGCAAACCTGTAGCGAGTGCCATCATGGCAGGCATCCCGGCTGTAGCAAGTCCGGAACAGCAGCAAGCAGCCTATAAGTGGCTGACGTATTTCTCGGAAACAGCCAATACAGCAGCTTGGTCCATGAACACAGGTTACATTGCTGTTCGTCAATCGGCTCAGGAAGATCCTACATTCAAAACGTTCAGTGAAGAGAACCCGCAAATCAAGGTTCCACTGCAGCAGGCTTCCCATGCTTCGGCTCCTTTCCAGGACCCGACCGGAGGCAAAATCAATGATGCGCTGAAGGATGCAGCAGATCAGGTACAGATTAATAACATTCCAGCAGCACAAGCGTTGAAAGAAGCCAAGGAAAAGGCTCAAAAAGAATTGGATCGCGTGAAATAACAAAGGAAACAAGCTTAACTTGGAGGAGCGGTGCAGACATGTACCGCTTTTCTGACCTAGTAATTCAGCAGACAAGGAGCGTAATCGATGCCCGAATTAAACTTGGGGAGCCTGTCTACCCCGGTAGAGGCCATTTTGTTTGACAAGGATGGGACTCTGCTTGATTTTACAGTCATGTGGGGTTTCTGGACAGTTCGTGTGATGGAGAATTTCCGGGAGGAGCTTGTTGCCCGTGGTCTTCCATTCAATTCAGCAGAGATTCCTCATATATGGGGAACATCCCATGATGAGCAAGGCCGGATGAACGGCTATGATGTGCGGGGGCCCCTTGCCATGGGAACGATGGAGGAAGTCTACGCCGTATTGACCTGGCATGGCTACCGTGCAGGATTAAGCTGGGCGGAAGCGAAAATAATCGTGAGGGAATGCCTGCTACAGGCAGAATACGCCATGAATAAGGAACGCCCTGCTCAGCCCCTCCCGGGCGTCCTTGCCTTTCTTGAGCAGTGCCGAAGCAAGGGAATGAAAATGGGCGTTGTCACAGCAGATGAGACAGAAAATGCCCTAAGTCATTTGAAGTGGATGGGTATTGAATCTTTTTTCACCGTAGTTGTAGGAACGGATCAGGTAGGACGGGGAAAGCCGTTTCCTGACATGTTGTTGCTGGCGTGTGAGCGTCTGGGTGTACCTACTGCAAGAGCTGTCGTGATCGGCGATACGGATGGTGATATGGAGATGGCTCGTGCTGCGGGAGCAGCCTGGAAGATTGCTGTCGGTGAACCTGCTCATATCAAGCTTGCGGATCTTACGGTCCGTTCATTTCATGAATTGCTGGAAGTCGAGGTAAATCGATGACGAGTCATTCGTATACGGGATGGATACTGCTTGCCCTGGCGATTGGATTGGAGCTCAGCGGTACCATTCTGATGAGGGTCTCGGATGGGTTTACCCGATTATGGCCTTCCATTTTCATGTTTGCCTGTTATGGAGCGAGCTTTACCCTGTTAAATTTTGCTGTGAAGTATATGCCGCTGGGTGTTGCTTATGCCATCTGGTCGGGCGTAGGCATCACGTTGATTGGTATCGTGGGACATTACTTTTTGGGAGAACGTCTGAAGGCGATGTCGATCGTCTGGATGGGCTTCATTCTGATTGGCATTATTGGACTGAAATGGAGTGATTCCTGATGCAAAATGAAAATAAATTTGAACAGCCGATAGTCAGCTTCCAGGTTATTACAGACACACATGTACGGGATCAGGCGGACCATATCCATAACCGTCATCTGGAGAAAGCGTTGGAAGACATGGCAACATATAGCCATGGCAGCAGTGGAATTATGCACGTGGGCGATGTGACTGATCGTGGCCTTCCGCAAGAATACAAGGAGTTGCGGCGTATATTCCAGGCTCAAGGCGATTCACTGCCTCCAATACGTTACACCCTAGGTAATCATGATATAGGAGCCATTCTATGGGGAGATCCGCCGTTGAACCTAACCACAATGACCCAGCATGAGGTGGGTGAGGTGCTGGGGCATTCAGAAGTTATAGGCCAAAATAAATCTGTACGCAGGGATGGTCAGGTTGACCAAGACGGACCGGAGGCAGGGGAGATTGAGGAATCAGGGCGTTCTATTACAATGGATGCATTGTGGCAGAAACGGTTGAACGATTTTACAGCAACCACAGGGATGAACGGATCGTACCACGACCACTGGATCAACGGTTATCATTATATCTTTCTGGGTACGGAGCAGCCTCATCCGAAAGATTGTGATATGTCTGTCGCTCAACTGCAATGGCTGGAAATGAAATTGTCGGAGCAAGCTTTGCCTGAGCAGCCGATATTCGTATTTCTCCATCAACCGCTAATGGATACGGTGGCGGGTTCCATGAAGGAACAGGGTTGGTATGGCGTGAATCAGGACGCAGCATTAAAGGCTGTTCTAAGTCGTTATCCGCAGGTGATCCTCTTCTCCGGGCACACCCATTGGCAATTAGAGGCCCAGCGTACCATGTACGAAGGTAAAGGACAGATGCCAACGATGTTTAATGCCTCTTCCGTAGCTTATCTCTGGACCGATGAGGATGAGCATCTGGAGGGAAGTGAGAGTTTACAGGTGGACGTATACCGTGATCGCGTTGTCGTTAAGGGGCGTGACCATGTGACGGGCAGCTGGATGGAAGGCACGGAATATACGGTTCATTATCCGGTAAAAGTAAACGGCGGTACTTGATCCATTCATCGGGAAAAGTTGATAAAGTCAGATCAAGGTGCAATGTATGCCCTCATCCTTTCTTTTCATTGCAGGATGTCCATAGGCAGGGCAGCAATAGAAGACTTCGCTCGTTAATTGAAGCGAAGTCTTTATTCTGGATGTAAAAGTTCCACGTGAAACGTAGTGGTAAAGGTGGATTAGGGTAAACTTGTAAATGGGTCTTGCTGGGATTTATACTCAAATAAGTGGAAACGCGCCTGTCAGTACATAGGTGAGAACGTTGAAGCAATGAAAGTCACTCTTTCTGTACGTTTTAATAAACACATAGCCAGGGTTTCATGTCGTGACAAGGTTACAATCGGATCTGAGCAACCCAGTCGTCAGCCGGAACTATCGATCAGTAGAGAGGATGTATATGCGCATGAAGGAACTTCAAGTGAACACTAGATATGGCACGGTTCAAGGAGAGCTTCTGCATGGAGCAAGTGTATGGAAAGGCATTCCCTATGCCAAGCCACCCGTGGGTGAATTACGCTTTCAGGCTCCGGTACCACCCGAGTCGTGGGATGGAGTCAGAGACGCGAAGCAATTTGGCCCTGAAAATATACAGCCAAGAAATCCTCAAACCGAGGGCATATCCGGACAGCCTCCGGTGGAATCGGAAGATAGTCTTTACCTGAATATCTGGGCACCTGAAAAAGAAAGCCATGATGCACTTCCTGTGATGGTATGGATTCATGGTGGGTCATTCGTCTCAGGCGCTGGCAGCCAGCCGATGTACGATGGAACACAACTTGTTCTGCGCGGAGAGGTTATCGTTGTGACAATCAACTACCGCCTGGGACCACTCGGTTTCCTGCATCTGGCTCCGCTTGGAGAAGGCTTTGCATCCAATGTGGGTTTACTGGATCAGATTGCTGCACTGCAATGGGTACAGGATAACATCGAGGCTTTTGGCGGTGACCCGCGTAACGTCACTGTATTTGGAGAATCTGCGGGCAGCATGAGTATTGCGGCTTTGATGGCGATGCCAGCAGCCAAGGGATTGTTCCATCGTGCCATTATGCAAAGTGGAGCTTCACAGGTTGTGCCAGCAGAGCAGGCTTCAGCCATTCGTGATGGCATGCTGAAGGCACTGGGTGTAACACCAGACGACCTGCAACAACTCAAAACCATGCCAGTGGAACAAATTATCGCTGCTGGCGAGACGGTCAAACAACAAAGCGGTGCAGGCATGGCCCTGTTATTCCAGCCCGTACTGGATGGAGTTACACTTCCGAAGTCACCTCTCCAGGCGATAGAAGAGGGCGCGGCACAGAATATCCCTGTACTGATCGGAACCACTTTGCATGAAGGATCGTTGTTCATTCAGCCCCATGTGCCATATTCCGAAGAGATCGACATGGTGAATGCGGTTGATTTCATGACCCCTGATCTGGAGAACCGGGCTGCCATTGCGGACAGTTATCCCAAGACTGCAGATGGTCAGGCCCAAGTGATGACGGATCTGTTCTTCTGGCGCTCGGCTGTGCAATATGCGGCAGCTCAGCAGAAGCATGCACCTGTATGGATGTATCGGTTCGATTGGGTCATGCCGGAGCATCCGCTGTTGCAAAAATCAATTCATAGCATCGATATATTCTTTGCTTTTAATACATTGCCTGTATTGAAGTTTATGAATGCCGAACCGGATAACGCCGCAGCAGAACTGGCAGGTAAGGTGCAGGATGCATGGATTTCATTTGCCAAGCAGGGCAAGCCAGAGACAGCGGGAATAGATTGGTCTGCTTATGAGGACAACCGGGCTACGCTGATTTTCAATCATGAAGTGCAGTTGGTTCATGACCCTGATGCTTCCAAACGTGAGCTGCTGGGGCTATAGTTCAATCCCATCGGGACTTTATCTTATATAGTCAAAAGGTGTGCCTTGTCATTGGCTGACGAGGCACACCTTTTGTTATGAGGGGATCGAACCTGTCGACTTTAAGGACGGTCCGCTAGGGTACTATTTTTCATCTGTACCTGTGTGCTGTGAATTGTGTGAGTCCAAAGTTTACTTTCGGGATGCTTTTGTATTGGATACCACATCACAATAGAATGCGCGTTTGCCTCGGGAGAATAGCACTACCATGACATGAACGAACAATACCAAGAGAACCAGCACATGCAAACCAACAATGCCGACAGAAAGCCATATTTTGTAGGGCTGGAGCATCGCATTTTCGTTTAAGAAAGCATACTCATTTATCATTTGAGCAATGGACACAAACAGCCAAGGGGCGTAAAGTGCAAGCAATCTTTTGAACAGGGAAGTGCTGGAAGGCTCGCCAGTCCGTTGATCAACATATCTGAATCGCATCAGGGCTGAACCTGGTGTTCTGCCTTCTTTCAGGGATGGGATAAAGAAAAATACAAACAGCATCGCGATCATGGTATTTAGCATAAGGGTCATGGCATTTGTATGAGTCAGATTGAAAATAGACATTAAATTGGTTGCAAACACAACAACTACACTATCGATAATGAGCGCGAGCAGTTGGGCTACAGGGTAGACCTTGTTTTGTTCGAGGATTTGTTCGCTTTTCGCCTGAATACTTGCACGAGACGGGAATAAGGCAAGTACGATGGGTGCTGCAAAAAAACCGAGTACCGTTCCTGAAGTATTCAGCAGCAGGTCATCCACGTCAAACAACCGATACGGGCAATCATAATAACCGTAGAAGCCGGTGATCTGGGTAATCTCAAAGAACAGAGACAAGCCGAATCCACTTAACAAGGCCTGCTTCCAGTACGATCTCTTTTGCCAAAAATAACGGATATACACGCCAAGTGGCATAAGAAGCAGGACGTTAAACAGAACTTGCAGAAAAGCTCTGCCCTGAATCATCCCCATATAACTGGAAGGCTGAGACCAGACGATTGGTGTTTCTTTCATAATATCCTTTACAAAGGTGAATGGAACCAGATTGTAATAGACCGTATCCGCTGCTTGCTGTGCACATGTATTACGCGTGGTCGGAAAAGGAAGAATGACCAGACAGTACGCAGCCAGCAGGTAGAAAATAAATGAAAAACTGATACCGAATCGGGACCAGCTAAAAAATCCATCTTTTCGATATCCGTAGATCAACCAAGGAACCAGTAAAAACATGGCGATAATGACAAAAATCAAGAATGCCGTTTGGACAGGAAATATATAGGGTGACATAAGCAGAAACTCCTTCTAATCGGAAATGTATATCAGCAATTCGTGTGAGACACGACTTATAAGAATAGTAACTTGTTGTGATGATCTACAATTGTTGTTCTGGAACTTCAGTATAAGGAGCCTTCCTTAAATCAGAGGGCGGGGCAATCTTAAATTTAGTTTAAAATCAATTAACCTCTTCCATTTTGGATTTAACATGGAGCTGTAGAGATGATAAGGCGATACATAATAAGTCTTCCTGTGGAACAATGGACTTCGATCCCGTATACTTGCGAGGAAGCCACAAAATGAATGGAGAGTTTAATACATATGTCTAATTTGCCTAACTGCCCCAAATGTAATTCCGAATACACGTACGAGGACGGTAATTTGTTGGTATGTCCAGAGTGTGCGCACGAATGGGCGCCAGCGTCTGAACAAGAGAGTGCAGAAGAAACGAAAGTCGTACGTGATTCGAATGGTAATGTCCTGAATGATGGCGATACCGTTACGGTCATTAAGGATCTGAAAGTGAAAGGCAGCTCGCTGGTGGTTAAGCAGGGTACCAAAGTCAAAAACATCCGTCTGATTGACGGTGACCATGACATCGACTGCAAAATCGACAGTCTGGGCGCGATGAAGCTGAAGTCCGAGTTTGTGAAAAAAATCTAGCAAATCTCCTTTAGGCGGGCTGGATTCCATGTTACTGGCCTCGGTTTAAGCCATAAAGAACGTTCATTTCTGCAATGCTGTGGAAGTGGAGGTTCTTTTTTGTTGTGTGGAGAAAGGGTAAGAATGAACCTTTGAAGGATCGGCTTTGTCTATAGATTTGAAAAGGCTGATGCAGAGAGAGGAGGTAAAGCTTTTGAACGAAAAGGAATTGTTTGAAATGTACAACAAGGATGTGTACCGAACCTGTTACTACATGCTCCACCATGCTCAGGATGCAGAAGATGTATGCCACGATGTCTTTATTACGGTGTTTCGTCAGGATTGGCAGAAGGTTGAGTACTTGAAGACATGGCTGATGAGAATTACGGTGAATCATTGTCTTAACTTTCTGAAGAAGGAGCGCACAGCCAAGCAGCGGGAGAAAAAGCAGTTTATTCTCACGCCTCAACGAACCGCTGATCCGGTTGATACGTTGATCGAGCATGTGGAGGAGTCCGAGGTCTGGGCACAATGGGTTCATGAGCTGCCTGAGAAGATACGTTCAGCGATTCTGCTGCGTTATATGAATGAATTGAGTTTATCCGAAGCTGCAGAGATTCTGGAAGTACCACTGGGTACGGTGAAGTCTAGAGTTTATAAGGGAATTCGATTGCTTAGGAAAAAATGGGATCAAGCCAGAAAGCAACATCAGAAAGGGGGAATGTATAGTGAAGCATACGGAAAATCTGTTGTCTCGTCATCTGAAAAATGATGCGGATATTCGCTATCCCGATTTCGATGCCATGTGGGATCAGATAGGGCAGGATCAGGAGCGCTGCCCTGAACTTCATGTATCAGAGAATAAAGCATATGGGCCACAACACTTCAAATGGAAAAAGACTGCACTGATCGGAACCGCTGCAGTTATTCTCATGGCGACGCCGGTATATGCAGCAGTCCACTATAATTGGGGTGATCTTTTAAATCACCGCAGTGGTATCCAGAATGCCATACAAAAGGAGCTTGGACAGAAACTGAATCAGTCCGTGACAGTAAAAGGGGTAACATTAACGCTGGATACAGCCTTTTCCGATGATAATCGCACGGTTATTTTGTATTCGCTGGACCCTGGTAAGTATAAAGGTGATACCGTAAGATTCCCTTCTATTGGCCTGCGGGACGAGAGCGGCAAGCTGATCGAAGGCAGGTACTATCATGTTCTTGATCAGACCGATGGCAAGTTTAAAGGGTACTTTGAGACGGAGTGGACACCATCAGAAAAAGAAGCAAATGTTGACTTCACTGTAGGTGGAATCCAAGTGTTAGTTCCGGAAGAAAAGGAAATTACCCTAGATCTTTCTCAGCAGCAATCACAGGTGTTCAATATTAACAAGGATGGTTTGGGTAAACTTGTAGTGAGCGCATTCAACGAGAAGGAAAATAAGATGATGTTGTCTACATCATTAACCTTTGATCAGCCGGAGGTTCGTGACTATGCCTTTCCTTATTTGAAGATATACGATCAGAATGGTCAGACGTTGGAGGAGAATGCACCGAGTATAAACGGTAAACCTGGAGAACATGGTGAATATATATCAGAACAGTTCTATAACCTGAAGACGTTGAAGCAACAAGCATCATCTTATGTACTGGCTTACAGTAAAGAAGAAGGCAAAATGGATCAATCGCTAGATATCGGTATACGTCTGGATAAAACAGAGATGCTTAGTGGTACGAGTAAAAGAGTGCTGAATATCCCTCTGGATCAGCAATCGGATGAAGTGATCGTTAAGGAAACCATCATTACACCTACCCAAATCAGGGTGACCCTTGCTCATCATGAACCGTTCTTGCAACTACCCTATTTGAGATACACACTTGATGTGAATGGAGCCCAGCTAGATGGAGGAGTATGGCTGTCAGAGGATTCGAAGCATGAAGCGGAACTACGTTTTGAAGTGAGCGCTGGTCTGGAAATCAATCCAGATACACCAATGACCCTTTATGCCCATCATAAAGTCAATTATTTTGAGGGTGAATTTGAGCCAGTTACGTTATCCGCGATTAGTGAGAAACCACAGCAACTTGATTCAAATCTGGGCGGTTCTATAATCCATTGGACATATTACCGCAAGGACGGTGATTTGTACGTGGAGAGATATAGTGATGATCTGCATTTTGGTGGAATTAATCAGACCTATACGATCCAGAAGGGAAAACGAAGTTATGGTACTCCGGCCAAAACTCAATTTGCCGGTGACGGAAAAAACCTGGGTATTGATCGCTATGAGAAGTACACATCGGATACGGCAATCGTATATCCTTGGATGTACAGTACAGAGGAGCCTGATCGTGAAGTGGCTGTGCAGCTGGAAGAGAAAACGAAATAGAGCTGCTTGATGTATTTGAGGCAAGAAAAGATCTGGAACTCATTGGAAAACAAGAGTTGACAGGAAATATTTAGAAGTACTATACTGGATAAAATTTAACAGTCAAACGCAATGATCAGGAGCATTAAGGTTCAAGGTTTGGTCCAGAGAACTGTCGATTTGGTGCAAGGCAGTCCAATCTTCCCCAACTCACCTGTGAGCAGCAGAATCGAAAAGCAGTTACGTGAGTATCGTCATTATTCAGCGAACGAAGGGCTGGATGTTGAGAATGATGATATATACTGACTTCATGTAGATTCTGACGGTTAACCTCCGTCATCAGGTCCTGAGATGTTATGGAAGGATAGGTTGGAGCATGTCGTTTCCAATCCTGTTCATGGCAAGAAGAGTGGTACCGCGAAGGTCAGACCTGTCGCCTCTTAGTTGAGGCGGCAGGTTTTTATTTTTTTATATGACCTTAATGTTGAGAAAAGGCAGGTGCAGAATCATGGAAAGATCGCGTGTGATTGAGTATTATTCCAGATTTGACGAGTGGGGAAGGTTGGACCGGGAACCGCTGGAGTTCATCATTAACATGCATTATATCCGAGAGTCACTTCCGGCAACCGGACTTGTGCTGGACAACGGCGCAGGACCAGGCAAATATGCGATGGAGCTTGCCAAACTTGGATACCATGTCACGCTGTCAGACCTGACCCCTGCATCTGTGGATATGGCCCGGCAGAAGGCAAAGGAATTGGATCTGACTCAGCAGTTTGACGGATTTCATGTATTGGATGCGACCCATCTGAACGGTATTGCAGATGAGACATATGATGCTTCTCTGATGCTGGGGCCGCTGTATCATTTGCAGAAAGAAGAAGAGCGGGTGGCTGCGGTACGGGAGCTGCATCGGGTGACTAAGCGTGGGGGAACTGTGTACGTAGCGATGCAGAGCCGGATGCGAATGGGCATTACATCGTTGCAATTTCCGCAGCAATGGAAACCACATGATCACATGAAAGCCATCCGGTCTTTTATGGAAAAGGGGATTTTCGATCATTCGGATCAAGGAAGGTTTACGGGCGCATACTATTTTAACATTCAGGATATTAACCCATATATGGAGAAGCACGGATTTGAGACGGTAGACCTGATCGGATCGTCCAGTCTGAGGTCGATGCTCACCGAAGAGCAGCAGCAATATTGGAAAGAACGCGGAGAATACGATGAACTGATCCAGTACATGATTGAGGCAGCCAAAGACCCGTCGATATTGGGAATCTCATCTCATCTGCTGTACATTGGTAGAAAGAAATAATCATGGAATTATTGTATTTTGAGAAGAATATTTCACGAAAGTGTCCTCTGGATAACAGGGGGCACTTGTATTTTTCATCAAAATAGTTCAATATTAAGATAAATAACAAAAGGTGATCTACTTACAATAGGTTAGATGAACGGGGATCGCTTCATAACAGGGAGGAACAGACAATGGAAATTGGAATCAGTACATTTGTGGAGACGAACCCAGATGTAAAAACAGGAGAACTTATAAGTCATGCGCAGCGTATTCGCGACGTCGTTGAAGAGATTGTTTTGGCAGATCAGGTGGGGCTGGATGTATATGGCGTGGGAGAACATCATCGTGCCGACTATGCCGCTTCATCACCAGCTGTCATTCTGGCAGCAGCAGCTTCACAAACCAAACGCATTCGGCTGACCAGTGCAGTGACCGTTTTGTCTTCGGCTGATCCGGTACGGGTATTTCAGGATTTTGCAACATTGGACGGCATTTCGAATGGGCGTGCGGAGATTATGGCAGGACGGGGTTCGTTTATTGAATCCTTCCCTTTGTTCGGCTACGATTTGAATGACTACGATGAACTATTCGACGAGAAATTGGATTTGCTACTCAAACTGCGTGATTCTGAAAAGGTAACCTGGGAAGGCAAACACCGCCCTTCCTTTAACAATCTGGGCATTTACCCGCGTCCGGTACAGGAAAAGCTGCCCGTATGGATCGGCAGTGGCGGTAACCAGGAATCGGTTGTCCGTGCAGGTCTGCTTGGATTACCGCTTGTACTCGCCATTATTGGTGGTCGCCCTGTTCAATTCGCACCACTGGTGGAGTTGTACAAAAAAGCAGCCGCACACGCGGGACATGATGCTTCCAAGCTGACTGTGGCTTCCCACTCTCATGGGTTCATTGCAGATACAACCGATGAAGCGGTAGAGAAATTCTTCCCGCCAGCGCAGGCTACAATGAATATGTTGGGCCGGGAACGTGGCTGGGGACACTATAGCCGTGCAACCTTTGACGCGGCACGAAGTCTCGAAGGAGCACTGTATGTGGGTGATGTGGATACGGTGGCTGAGAAAATTATTTACCTGCGCAAAGAAGTCGGTATTACCCGCTTCATGTTACACACCCCCCTCGGTACAATGCCGCATGAGGATGTCATGAGAGCCATAGAGTTGCTCGGTAAAGAGGTAGCACCGAAAGTTCGTGCTGAAATCTCGCGTTGGGAAGCTGAGAACGAAGTTGCGCGTTAATTGACAACGTAAATTCCTTTTATATCTAGTTAAGAAAGAAGGAGCAGGTCTTCATCGCATTGCGGTGAAGTGCCTGCTCCTTCTTTCTTTTACTTTTCAATTCCTGGCTTAACTATTTGGAAGATGCTCCAACAAGGGAGAGAATAACCATGGACAACGTATGATCATATAGTCTTTTGGCAGCTTCCTCACTCTCAATATGACCTCCCAAGTACAGATGAATGACACCATGCAGGGGGGCCCAGATCATACGGACTGCAAGCAGGGGGTCATTCTCCTGAAGCATTCCCTGCTCAATTGCAGCCACAACCAAGGCCGTAATTTGTTTAAGGGCTGTTGCTGTACCTTGCAGACTCTCTTCATCCGGTTTGAACTCTGCAAATGAACCACCAAACATGAGCTGATAGAAGCTGGATTGTGATATCCCGAAATCCCAGTACGCATAAGCGAGATCGCGAAAATAATTCTCAAATGATGCTTGCTCAGGTACAGATTCAAACGATTGGGACAGGAGGGTACACCCCTCCAAGTATAGGTATTTGGCTAACCCCTCTTTCTTGCCGAAGAGGTTATATATAATTTTGGTCGAGCACTCCATGCGTTCTGCCACACGCCTTACCGTGACAGCTTCGGGACCGTGCTCTTGCAGCAAGGCTGCAGCGGCATGCACGATGTTCTGGCGCAGATTTTCGGAGTGCTGAAGTCTGGCTTCCTGAAAGGTAGTGACCGTGTGAGTGGATTCTTTGGAACCCGTATTGTTGTCTTTCATCTATATCATCCTCATACATCCATATTGTTGTTTAACGAAAACCTTGTTTCTTATCGTCATTCTACTGTTTTACGCTGGAAATCGTCAAATGTTGAAAAGCAGTTGACAGGAAGAAGACAAAAGGGTACGATGATTTCATTAGGAAACAATGTTTCCGATAAAAAACGAGTGTTCTGAAAAGGTGGATGAGATATGAAGCAGGTTCAAAATCAATGGGTACTCATTACAGGAGCTTCCTCAGGAATTGGGCAGACTTTTGCATTGGAAATGGCCTCAAAAGGGAAACATGTGGTCTTGGTCGCCCGGTCAGAGTCCAAGCTGCGTCAACTGGCAGAGCGCATTGAACGAACCTATCAAGTGAAGACGGAAGTCATTGTAGCGGATTTATCCCAAGCGGATGCACCACAACGTGTTTATGAGGAATGTAAGGATCGGGGCATACAGGTCCATACATTAATCAACAATGCGGGATTTGCTACGCATGGAATATTTGAGCAGGTGGATGGAGCACGGCAGCAGGAAGAGATTATGCTGAATGTACTCGCGGTTATGAACATGACCCATCTATTCCTGCCAGGCATGCTGCAAAAGCGGAGTGGTACCATCATTAATGTCTCTTCTACGGCTGCTTTTCAACCTGATCCATACATGGCTGTATATGGGGCTACGAAATCCTTCGTCCTTTCTTTTACAGAGGCGTTGTATGAAGAGAACAGGAAACGTGGCGTGCAGTTCCTAGCACTATGTCCCGGAGCAACAGAGACCTCATTCTTTGACGTAGTAGGAGCCGAAGAGGCCTCGGTAGGCAAACGGGATACGCCCGAGCATGTTGTGGAAGTGGCGATGAAGGCATTGGAGTCAGGCAAGCCGTATGCTGTGCCAGGGGCCTCCAATTACTGGACGGCCCAGTTGGCCCGCCTTATGCCGCGCAGACAAATGCTGCGGGTTGTAGGGGGCATGCTTCAACCTCGTTCGAAGAGTGGTAAGCCGCAAAAGGCACGGGTATAAACGTGCAAACCAAAAGACGCTACCAGAGAGGGAATACTCACTGGCAGCGTCTTTAATAACGAAGAGAAATTTGATTGAATATATGACTTGCTTGGCAAACGAGCTGTTTAGGCGAGAATACCTTTGGATCGTGCTTCCTTGATCCAATCTGGAAACTCACTAAGAAGCCGATCATATAATTCTTCATCACTGATCTTGGATATATCGTCCAGAGCAAAAAAGTTAGCGTTATCAATAAAGCGTCCGGACATGTCATCGAGTTTTTCAAGGATTCCGTAATTTGCTTGTCCCAGGCCAACAAATTGCCAGAACAGATTTTTGTATGAACTTTCAGATAAGCCGCATAATTTTTCCTTTTTGACTGACTCCACCATCGCTAAAAAAAATAATATAAGTGGGGATACTTACATTAGGCTCCTCGATTGTGTATTTACGAATAACATCCTCCATTACTGGAGGTTCATTATTCGTCCCCCCTTTACTTCCAAGGGTATACGTGCGATCGATATAATTTTCGAAATCTCTGGCATTGACACTAGGTGCGCGCAAAAAATCTTTTGCGAAAAACCATTGAGCAGGCTTTGAATAACCTTTGGAACAAAGTCTTGTGAAAAAACTATAGAATGGATCGATGCAGCATAATCGTCTAAAGCTTCACATTTCTCCATTGTATGAGAAGATGAAAGCACTGTTTTTTATATCTAACGGACAGCCAGGGTATCATCATTCCGAAAAGGGCTGTATCTAGTGAGGAAACTAAGCGAAAATTTCCAATTCATTCGTATCATCTCAAAAGGAATGATGGGGGTGACTGTTTTTTCGGATTGACGAGCACTTCATAAGAGAGCTTTCATAACATTAATGGAAAATCTCTTGTAGTCTATTACTGTAGCTCGGATGCTTAAGTCCAAACTAATCTGCTACATAAGAAAAACCCACTAATTAGGCCATAGACCGTAACAGTGGGTTTTCCTTTGCCATCGATTTGAATTTATTTAATAGCATTTAGAGAACTGCGTTTGAAAACCTGATCAAATTCCTCAGTAAATAGAGCGTAATATTGAAGGGCAGTCTCTCGCTTTGCATAAAACGCTTCTAATTGTTCTTTTTCCCCACCTTCAATGTATTTTTTTAGTAAGTCAATGGCTTCTTTGTAGACATTAAAACTTTTACTAGCACTGGCAAAGTCAAAGGAGGATGAATAATCTCCAACCGGTGTGAAATTAGCATTATCAAAACTATTAGAATCAAGATCTACAGTTTTGACTAACTCCGATAACTTAGTCGTATCAACATCTTTTTCTAACAACAAGTTACCAAGTATGTTGCTTATTTCCTGATCAATTTTTTCGAAATTATTGATAAAAGTATAATGAAACGCATTTAGAACATCTAAGTTTCGGATATACAAGAGATTTTT
Organism: Paenibacillus sp. JNUCC-31; assembly: GCF_014844075.1. NCBI lineage: Bacteria > Bacillati > Bacillota > Bacilli > Caryophanales > Paenibacillaceae > Paenibacillus > Paenibacillus sp. JNUCC31. The sequence continues at coordinate 3,169,967 of NZ_CP062165.1, read as the reverse complement.
ATTGATCATCGTAAGTTTCGACTTTTTATACTCAACTGAAAATCCAGCATCTCTAAAAATACTTGCAGGAACATATATACGATTGTTGATCATAGTTGCCTCAGCACCTGCTGTTGGTTTTATTTCTTTGTTGTTTACCCAAATACCAATCTTTTGTGACACGCCTGATGCTGCAAATGCTGCAACAGGAATACACAAAATCGACAAAATAATTACATAAATGAATATTTTTTTAATTTTATTACACCTCTCTATTGATAAATTTTGGATGAAATTTATATTATATTTTGTTATTACAATACATTCAATAGGAGGAAGTATTTATGATCTTGTTACGAAGTAAATTATTCTACTCTTTTTTAGTTATTTTGTTTGTTTTATCACAAAATGCATATGTACCACCAGCAAACGCTGCCACGGTTGAAGAAATTGACCTGCGCTCAAGCAATTATCCAAATAACTACGTTGAAGGTGGAGGATATTATGATCAACTTATCTCCTACAATCACCAGCTACAGGCTACATTTTGCTAGAATTGGTTTAGCTAATGGAGACCGTGTTTCCGTTTCATCCGCATATAATTCAACAACTCAAGAGGCAGGAACGATATACTATTCTTCTAACGGAGGATATACGACTGATGTTTGGACTCCTTGGATTACCGGACAAGCTTATGTAAACCTAATCACAAACAAAGATGGGCTTACTAGTACTGGATATGTAATCGATAAAATTGAATTTAATGGAACATCATCAGGACTTGTTAATTCAGCTGCGTTTGTGCCAAATTCGTTCACTTCTGTAAGCAATATTTCAGTTTATCAGGCAGCTTCGGTATCTACATACGGCTATTCATCATTTGTTTCAAATGCATTGAATCAGTTAGATAATATAACTAATGCAAATATTGGTTTTACTAACACTTCTTCTACAACAGCTCAAGTTAGGATTTCTGTGAACACTAATCCTGATCTGGATTACTTTGCAGTGGTTCAACCCTACGACTCAAGCGGGAAAGCTATAACTAAACAAGAGTCAAAAACGTGGAGTTATGCAACAATGATACTTAATCATGGTGTAATGAATAAATGGGGGTTTACATCTTCTAACAAGCAAGGTACTGTAACTCATGAAGTGGGACACCTTGTTTCTCTAGATCACCAAGAGTATTTAGATGTATCCTCCATAATGAAACCTGGCAAAAAGAACATTACTACATTTACCCCACTTGATATAGCAAATATTCAATACAGATGGTAGAGGAGGACTAAAAAATATGAATACTACTAAAACTTTCAAAAAACCATATTTCATTTTTGCATTGATCGCTTTCTCTGCATTGGCTTGCATCCTTTTTATCCCTAAGAGTATTGAAGCGTCTGAAACAGTTCAGAGTGAGAAAAAAGTTTATTCTGCTCATGCAGACTACCCTGTCGTTAATACAGTTAATGAGCTTGAAGAACATGCAGATCTAATTGTTTCTGGAAAATATACTGGCAATAGAAGTGCATACTTTCAAACAGATGACCAAGGAGAAGTCGTTGTTCGGGCAAGTAAATCTGAGTTTCAAATTGAGCAAATTTACAAGGGCAATCAACCAGACAGTGTAATTACAGTGGCGGAACCTGCTTATGAAGACGAAGAGGCTATTTACACAATTGAAGGATATAACTTAATGAACACCTTCGATAACTATGTTCTCTTCTTGGGAGCAACAGAAACCGGAGCTTATAGAATTATAGGAATGTATCAAGGCCAATATCAAATTGATTCCGACCTTAATACACAAAGCCTTACTAGCAATAGTATTGAAACTGTTCATTTTGAAGATGAACAAAAGGACCACTACTCTCTACTGAAGGAACAAGTACTTGATTTTTTAGTGGAGGAAAGCAATCAATCTGATATTATCACTGAGTAATTCTCATCTACTCAACTTCAACATAATTTAGATGGGGGAAGTCTCAACTGAAGTGATTTGTCTTAAAAGAAATCGGACACTGATAGGATAACAGTGTCCGATTTCTTTTTGGTCTTTCATTATGTCAGAAACTTAAGCTCCTCCGCCATCAACGCCAGCAAATCTAGATGCGAAGAATGCAATAATTGCCGTTGCAGTTCGCATACAGCCCCACCTATCCCAATAGAGGGGGCAAATATGACTGCTGTAATAACAACAGCTAAAAACGCAGCCCCACCAACAAGATAAGTGAGTGTATCATAATTTGGATCTGGCTCAGTAGGTAGATGCTTATTGTTTAAAGTGCAGGCCCAAATAAGGATGCTGCTCTGGTTTCACGTGCCCTTGCTAAGGTACAAGGCGATTTGCGTCAAGTTCAATAGTTTCATACCGACCGTGGGAGCGAGTTTAAGAATCACAAAATGGATGAGCCTTTAGAAACTTTTGAGATCGGTCGATCACTAGGCATGAAAGGCTGTCCGTATGACAATGCCGTGGCCGAAGCCACCTACAAAGTCATGAAAACCGAGTTCATCCACCAGATGAGCTTTCAGGGCCTTCGCCATCTGGAATTAGAATTATACGATTACGTTAACTGGTTTAACAAACATCGGATTCATGGAACGTTGGGATATCTGACACCTGTTCATTATCGCCAAGAAGCCCTTAAAAAAGCTGTCTAATTTACTGATGACAATCCAGTTAATTCCCCTATGAGAAGACATATAAAAAGAACATCGCATCATAGTAGCGTGTTTTTCGTGGATTTTTTTTACAGCAAGTGGATTGAGCGAAAATAAAAAAATGTAATTATTCCAAATAAAAACATTTATTTTAATTTATTGAATATTCTTATTGAAAATTACAAACTTCATTGGTATACTTCTATATGGAATCTAACAAATAATGGTATCGGGAGGCTGTTTATGAGAATTAGAAAGGTTTTATTAACTTGTTTTTCCATTCTTCTAACAACTAGTTTTAGTGCATCTGTGTTTGCCGAAAGCACAGAGTATAGTACAACTACTTTTTCTTTGAGTTCGGTTGAAGTAACCAACCCAGATAATTTAAGTCTCTCTGAAAGTGTGCTCTTAGATGTCATTAATAGAGCAGAAGGAATTGCTTCTGATGAGAAAGCATCATATAACTCAAGTTCTACAAGTTTTAAAACCAGCTCAACAGAGGATGTTGTAATTAACTATTACTTTGATGATGACAGCCATTATTACTTCTATGAAGAAACGAAAAATGGTAAAAGTTTATTTGTTGAGGAGAAGGATCAAGTTGATAATCAATCCCTAACAGAGATCAAACCATTTTCAAATGATATTGATGATGGAATTGGTGGGAGAATTTTAGTTAATAGCACCACTGGTAATTTGTTAGAATCCAAGTGGCAGCTTCCTACTGCCAGTCAACTTACAGGCGCACCTAGTGAAGCTACATATATTTACACAGGTTTAAGAAATTCATCTATAGAAGTCGATGCCAATGTTACTTACAACAACGCCAGCGGAGAGGCTAGATTTAGACCTCGACTTTGCGTGAAACCTAACTCAACGAAGCAATGTATGGGTGCAGTAACGCAGCCTGGATATGATAAAGTCCATTCAAGTAATGGTTATAAGTTGGGTTCAACCATAACTACGGCATTTTGGAGAAGTTATAGTGATGAGGCAAGAAATATCAGCAAAGCTGTACGTTTGAAAACAACTGGGCTAGCTATTTGTGCAAATGCTGGTTGTTCAGATTCAACGGATACTACTCTGATTAATATCATTGAGACAAACAATGTTAATATGACTAACCAACAATATTTTAAATTTCTGGTCACAATTGCCGGTGGTGAACAACCTCCAGGTAAAGTACGTGCTACATTTAGTGGCATTACTTTGGATGGAGTAGCCAAAACCCCGGTGTTGGGGGCGACGGATAGAGCAACTGTAAGTATAAGTGGAAATAGTGCAACTATTATTGTTGATTCAACGCTACCTGAGTAATTACTCATGTTCTAATATGGCACTAAATCTCTGCTCCATTATGGGGCAGAGGTTTTTTATGATCGAAGCAGTTCAAGATGTAACTTTTAATGTAGAAAGTTCGTTAAGTAAGAGTGATGGAAAAAAAAGGAGGATGGTTATGTTGAAAAAACAAGGTATTGTATGCTTCTTATCGATGTTATTCCTTGTTGGTATTGGTTTTGCAAAGGAAGTTGAGGCGAAGGATATTACAGTGAAGGATGTTGTTGTAGAGTCAGGGATAGATAAAGAACTAAGTGAATTAAACGAACCTGTAATTGTGAGCAACGGAAGGGTACTATTGCCTATTCGAAAAGTTGGCGAGGCGCTAAACCTAAAAGTTTATTGGGATCAGCCATCAAAAACAGCCTATTTATATGGGGTTAATAAAGAAATCAAAATGACAGCAGGTAGTAAAACAGCCTTTGTAAACAACAATCCAACTTCTCTAGAAGTAGCAGCCAAAGTAATCAACGGAAAAACATATATTCCTTTAAAATTTGTGGCTACTGCCACAGGAGAGTCTGTTGTTTGGAATTCTTCATTGAAAACATTGACTGTGTCAAGAACTTATGCGATGGGCAGCGATAAGACAATAACTTATTGGATCAATCTCAAAACAGGTGAACTGAGTAAAGCAGAATCAAGAGAGGCTGGAGCAAAAATAGGGAAGTTAGATACTAAGTTATCTGTTCTAAACGATTTCTACGTTTCCCAGTTATCCGACTCTTCGTCGTACATTGCTTATAACCAGATATCGGGACCATCCGGAACGGTTAAGGTTTCGGGACAGGCAATGGTTGTTAATGATAAGTTAATCGATCAAGCTAATTTTTCAGTCATGGGGTACTACCCCGTATCAAACAATAAAAAGGCACAAGACAATGTATTAATTACTGATGGCAAACATGCTGAATTGCTTAATAAGGAGGGGAAAGTTCAAACTTCTATTGATTTGACAGAGATCATGGGAATAGACCAAGTCTATATGATTGAAGAATACAATAAAGATTTCATGATTTTAAGGGAATACAATTCACAGCATCTTATCGTGTATGATTTTAAGGAAGAAAAAGGAACATATGTTCATCAGGCAATTAATCTTCCAGCATATGAAAAAGACTACTTAATAACAGCGGGACTAGATCGAAATAATGAAATGGAATACGACCACATCATTTTGTTTGATAAAGTGGACAGCAATGGCGATCTTTTATTCAAATATAAAAGTAAACAAACAGATAAAACTAACACCTATAAATTAGCCCGGTAAAATTGTCAAAAAGCATTCTTCCTAAAATGAGAATCTATAATAATTGACTAACATACGGCGGCTTCATGTTAAAAAACTGTTGTCATTTACTCCCGTCACTGCAATGGGTGATAAATGACAACAGTTTTTTAGTTTGAGAGGTTATGCCTGGTAACGGAAATAACAAGCCATAAGTATATGAAGGGTATCCCGTGTAGATAATACAAACAAAACTGAATAGTACAAATAATTGGACTCCCTGCCTATGAAGGTTCAAAGCTACATTCACCAAGCCTGGACTTATGGAGTAATACAAAGGAGGTTTGAATTATGAAACCATCTGATCAAGTTTGGAACGTTATTAGTAAGTATGAGGATTCTGGTTTTCATCAAATGAGAGGAAAGGCTTTTACATATAAACTTGTCCAGAATGCGGTTATACTCAGCACAACGAGCATAAAAATCCCGAGAAGCCATTTCGAGAAAGCTTGGGAGCGCATGACGGTAACTGGACCGGGCGCACTCCAAGATCTGAGAGGTCACGAGGATTCTTTCGCAATTTCAGGTGTTTTGAACCGCCAGTGCGGTAAGATTTCGCTTTTGTAGTGATCCACCATTAATACCCCTTGCTCTCCCCGGCCAACGGTATACAGCTCGGGCTGTTTGCGCAGATCAAGCTCATCATAATTGAGGCTATAATCAAACTTTTTGTGGAATTTGTGCCTCCTTGTAAGTTTTGTTCCTTTTCACCTCTTTACCCCGATTCTTGTACAACGTGCACGGTTAATGGGAAAGAAGAGAAGTCAATGCGTAGGAGGGATACGGGTATGGGCATGTCCGGCAGATATCTTGTGGTGACCAAGGAATTGATTGAATCCATCAAATCAGGGGAAGTCAGTGTGCATGATTGTTCGGTCGATCTGGATATCGATAAAATGTGGCAGATGATTCAGTTTACATTGACTGGTGACATGGTGCACGGAGAGCCCCCTCTGGGCTATGTGGTCCCTATGGCAGGTGAACAATATATAGGCAATTATTCAGATATGGATCTGTTCCTCCTGACCAACGAACAGGTCCTTGAGGCGTACATGGCGTTAGAACAACTGACACCTGAGGAATTGAAGAAACGGTTTAGCCTGGAGCAAATGGTGGCTGAGGGTGTTTACCCTGTCATGGATGATTGGGACGCAGAGGAGACATTCCAGGAAATCGTTCAGACACTGGACGATGTTCAGGCTTTATATCTGGCAACGGCTGCAAGCGGGAACGGGATTGTCTTTTATATTTTCTAAGTTCCTGTCTCCGTCTGTTTAATTCATCATCATTCCGGTTATGGATAGAAACGAGGGCATATTTGCTTAAAATCCGGTAGAAGAGAGGGAATACGATATGACACAGGACCAGAATGAAGAAAACAAGGCCATTCAGGATGACGAACCGGATCAATTCGAGTCCCCTGCAAGCGCCGATGGCGAAGAAGCGGATGAGAACAGCGACAGCGAGGCAGAGGGCAAAGAACAAGAGTAAACTTACTGTTGATGATTGCATCAATAGTGCGATTAAACTCAATGGCGATACATGTTGAAAAATAACGTCAATCAGAGGTCGGACAGCTGTCCGGCCTTTTTTTGGTATTTATTTGTCGATCCGGTTTACAACAATTACCTGTAACCCTCATAATAGGAGTGAACCACATTTTTCCTAAGGAGGAGATCGTATCAAAAATCACAAGCTATTGAAGTGGATTGCCGTACCACTCGTTTTAATGATGGTTGTGCTTACGGGATGTCAGGCCGTAGGTGGCGTAGATATTGGCAAAGCCATTGCCAACAGTACAACCGTCAAATCCGGTGAATCCAAACAGTCCATGCATATAAAAGTTGAACCTGCAGCAAACCTCGTCGATGAGGATGCGTTTCAAATGATTGAACTCATTAATTCCGTTTCATTGAATATTGATGATGCCAAAGTGAAGGACTCCAGCACGGCGTCTATCAAAGGTACACTGAGTATGCAAGGAAAGAAATTGCCTTTCCATCTGTCGATGGATAAATCGGAAATGGTCATTGATGTTGACGGAGCGCAGAAGCCTCTATACATATCTTTGGCGGATAACACGCTTCCTATGCTAGATACGAAGGCGTTGGAGAAGCAGATCGAGGAGCTTTCCCCGAAACTGCTGAACTTTGCGCTGAAGCATTTGTCCAACCCGAAAAATATTTCGGTAACTCCGGTACAGGAATCGGTTAACGGTGAATCACTCAGCCTCTCCAAGCTGCATGTGGAGATCAGTGGGGAAGAGCTTCTTGCCATGGTTAAACCGTTTCTGACCAGTGTTGCTCAGGATGAACAAGGACTCAAGGATCTGATTGGGGATCTGTATGATGTGTTCTACCCTATCCTCGTTACGATAAACACGGTTGATCCTGGCGACGGCAGTGCCCTGCCTTCTGTTATTAGCGAATCACGGGATGCTGAGGTTGCTTCATTGTACGAAATGATTAAGGGTGGTCTTGACGAGATTCTGGCCAATTACGACAAGGAACTCAACAGTTTGTTGACTGAGACACCTGAACTGAAGACGGTGTTCGGAACAGAGACCAAGCTCAAATTGGACTTCTATCTGGACAGCGCATTGAATATTCGTAAACAGAACTACGATTTCAAAGTAGCGTTGCCTGCCTCGGAAGATCTGCCGATTAAATCGGTATCCGTATACGGTGATAGCGAACTGTGGAATATTGGCGGACCGGTGACTGTGGATGCCGTGGACAAAACGGGTGGCGCAATCGATCTGATGCAAGGAGACATCACGCCAGGTCAGATGCTGCGTAATTTTGATTCCAATTCACTTATGTATCAGCTGTTGAAAGATGAAGCGGGCATTACGCGTAAAAATGTCATGCTGTATCCGGACGACGAATCCTATGGCGCAATCACCGTTAAAAATACAACATTTGTTCCTCTGCGCTATCTGTCCGAGGAATTGGATGCTGAAGTAAAATGGACCAAAGGATCGGAGAAAATCGTTGTCATTGACGATATCACTGGCAATGAGATTGTCCTGACTGTAGGTTCCAAGAAGGCAACCGTTGCAGGCAAGGAAGTAACGATGGTTGAACCCGCTTATGTAGGCAAAAACGGCAAAACCTATGTTCCGCTGCGCTTTATGGCAGAATCTCTTGGAGCATCTGTAGATCAGGAAAAAGAAACAGGCTGGATTTTCATCGACCGGCCATAATTAGTAGAAATCCTAGATAACGCCCGTTTCCGGCCTTTGTGCTGGAAACGGGCGTTTTTGTGGTTACCCTGTAAAGAATGGTGAATTCAATCCGGAAGCCGTCATGATGTCATCAGCGTCAGCTATGCTGCAAGGCCTTCGGCTTTTTGCTAAACCCGGTACTTCCCGCAGTAAAGCCCATCTGTTGGTAGAATTTATGCGCAGCTTCACGATCCGGGCGATTGCTGCTGTTCAGGGACAAGGAGTCCACGCCATGAGTGGCTGCCCACTGCTCCGCTTCCAAAATAAGCTGACGACCTATGCCGGTGCCTCTGAACTGGTCATGCACGATCAGAGCCAGGATGCGGCAATGTCGTCCGTTCTTTTCATACAGGTAAGATGTCTGTAACCCAATTAATCCAACGACACGGCCACGGACTTCGGCAACCAACGTTGCAAAATTTGAATCCGCAGCGATGTGCGAATAACGCTCCTTCATCTCGGCATACGTGGTTGGATAACCGAGTTGATCCATAAGAATGACCATGTCCTGCAGATCTTCGTTTGAACTGTGACGAATCGTTATATTCAGACTCATGATCGAGTCGCCTCCTTTTGACGTTCTTTTAACGAGAGATCAATGATGGAATCCAGCAAACTGGCAAAGGAAATACCTGCAGCGGCTGCACTTTTGGGCAGCAGGCTGTTCCGCGTAAGCCCCGGCAGCGTATTCACCTCAAGTACATAGGGCATGCCGTTCCGAATCATCATGTCCACACGGGCATAGACACTGCATTTTAGAACCCGGTAACAGGTGAGTGCGGCAGCTTCTACACGTTTATGCAAATCCGCAGGCAAATGGACGACCTGCTCTTCAGCGCCGCCATCATTGTATTTGGAGGTATAATCGAAAAACTCCGCATTTGAACGAATTGAGATTACTGGAAGCATCTGACCATCGAGAACGGCGCAGGTGATTTCCTCGCCAGCGATATATTGTTCGATCATGACAACTTCGTCCCAAACAAGCGCCGCTTCTACAGCTGCATGAAGAGCCGAAGGTTCCTGCACGACTTGCGTTCCGATGCTGGAACCGCCTGAATTGGGTTTTACCACCACAGGATAGGTTAATTGCTGCACAGTGGCTGATGACAATTCATCCAAACTGCTCACCTGAAGCCACTCGCCGGTAGGTACGCCCGCATGCTGGATGAGGCGTTTGGACATATCTTTGTCCATGCATACGCTGCTTGCGAGTACACCACAGCCTGTGTATGGAACGCCGAGCGACTCCAACGTGCCCTGTATGGTACCATCCTCCCCATACTTACCATGCAGAGCGAGCAGTGCGACATCCAGTCCCGCCGCTTTTTCAATGAGATCCCGTTTGCTGTTGATCTCCACCGGAATAACTTCATACTTCACTGTATCCAGATGATTGATCATCTCCTGTCCGGTGAGCAGGGAAATATCCCGCTCCGAAGATGTGCCACCCATAATCACGCCAACTTTCATGTGTATCCTCCTCATCTCATTTGAGCAATGGTTTCGCCAATGATACGAATGCCTTTGCGAATGTTCTCATCGCTGACCCGGGAGAAGCCCAGACGCATCGTATGTTGTCCCTGCCCCGGTTCAAGATAAAAGGTATCGCCGGGCATAAAGGTAACGCCCTTTGCCTTGCAAGCGGTGAGCAGATCTCTCGTCCGGTATTCCGGTGGGAATTGTACGAACAGGTGAAGACCGCCTTCGCCTGAAACCCGGCACATCGGCAGATGCTGCCGCAAGCAGCGAACGACCAGCTCATATTTACGCTTATATTCCGTACGGGCCCGCTTCAGATATTTCTCGAAATTGCCATTGCTCAAATACTGATAGAGCAGGGACTGGTCCAGTGTCGAGGTATGAATGCTGCGCGCTCGTTTCATGCTTTCCAGATAATCAATCAATGCCGCATCCGCAATGACCCAGCCTACGCGCAGGCCCGGAAACAGCACCTTGGAGAAGCTGCCCAGATACACCAGCCCGTTCCCTTTGCCCACACTGGCAATAAGGGGAGAGACATGGGAGCCGGAATAGCGCAATTCCTCGTTAAAGCCGTCTTCGATGATCGGTACCTGGTACTGGTTCATCAACCGAATAATCTCGGCACGTTTGGCAGGTGATGTCACGATCCCGGTTGGATTGTGATAGGAGGGCACGAGATAGGCCAGATCATACGGATTTGCTGCAAGTTCCCGTTCCAGCTGCCTCAGATTCAGGCCATCTGGCTCCATATCGACACCAGTGAGTTGAAATTGATGAAGCCTCAGATTTTTGACCGCAGTATGATGTGTCGGGTTCTCACACAGGGCCCTGCCGCTTTTTTTGCGTAGTGCGCTCAGGACCAGATCGAAACCTTCCGTAAATCCATTGGTGATTAGAATATCTTTGCCGCTTAGGTCAACACCCTTATTTTCCATATAACGCAGCAGATACTTCATGAGAGGCCTGTAGCCTTGCGCATATCCGTAATTCAGCAGCACTTCGCCTTCAAGAGACATCCGATCGAGGAAGGCCCTTTTTACATTGTGCATGTCAAACAGCTTCTCATCGGGTGCAATGCTGGTAAATGAAATCTCACCGCGCTCCGAGCCGGAGCCATGCTTCATCAGATCATATTGCTCCGCCTGAATCGCGTAGTCGCTGACACGCTCGTTCCAGTCCACCTGCCACCCGGCTGAAGCCTCAGGCGTTTCAACAGTGGAGCTGACGTAGTTGCCTTTGCCTTTGACCGCGTAAATCAGACCCTCCTCTTCTAGTTCAGCATAGGCGAGCAGGACCGTGCTGCGGCTCACTTTCATAAGTGTGCTGAGTTCACGGGTGGAAGGAAGCTTTTGTTTGGCTTGCAGGCCGCCTTTAAGCATCAATCGCTTCATATAATCTTTGACTTGTATATATACAGGGCGGTCCTCCGTGAGTTGCAGATCGGAATACATCCCATCACTCCCTCTTTTGCAATCTTGCCATATTATAACCCCAGCAGAAAGAACCACGATACCTCTGTTTCCCTACGGAGTGGTTGGTTGTTTGCGCAAACGTAAAAAAGCCCAGGCATTATGCCGGGCTGGGGTGAAACGGTGATCCGTCTTTTTATAGTTCTGCTGCTATGACGTTCTAGGTGGCGCTGCATGACTAATCTCTCTAGGATCGATAGCTATCTGTCCTTCTACGTGTGTCTATTTACTCTCGTACGGCTATAATTGCAGGCTTTCTAAGTGAATCCATTTCTACAATGGCCAGTTAAAATTCTAGGATCTTTCTTCGTTTGCTTGCTGCAAGGGTCGAATAGATGTTGAATCGGAAAGCTATAGGTCTGGGTTCTTGCTAACTGTACTCCTGTCGTGCGCGCGTAACAGAATTCAGTATGAAAAAGATCATCAATCATAGGGTACAATAGACGGAAGTAGATATAAAGACGTATGTCTTAGTGCCCAAATTCTTCCTCATACCCCTATAGTACCACTTTGAATCAGGGAAGTTAACCTTTTTTTTGAAATATTTGTCGTAATAGTTGAAAAAAGCGTGAATTGTGCGTCATATAGAATGAAATGGTGTCCTTATGGGATATATGATAGGATGTAAACCTATAGATAACGAGGAAGTGAGCCTATTGATTAATATTACTGTGCCAACACCAGATGTCACCATCACGAAGCAGGCTGACCCACAGCTCAGCCACATTTATGGATTCACCGATTTCCACCTGATTACAAGGGAAAAAGGCGGTATCTTTATGTTTTACAATGCCGCTGGTGAGTTGTTATTTGTCGGTAAAGCACGAAAATTAAGACCGCGCATCAAAAAGCATTTTGAAGATACCGTATCACCCATGAAGTCACACCGCGAGGAAGTAACCACCATCGAAGTGTGTGTTATTGAAGATCCGGTCGATCGCGAAATTTACGAGACCTATATCATCAACACGATGCGTGCGAAATACAATGTAGACAAGGTGCTGTACAAATAGGTATCTCGAATATAGCCCAAGAGCGATAAGAATCAGAATCAAATGATGGAATGTGCAGAATAAGTGTAAAAGTATTCTTCGTAACGTTTGGGACATATAGCCTATACCTTGCGTCAACAGACAAGGATGTGATCTGCGGATTGCATCCCACGTCTGCTTAGTAGCATTAGATTTTTTTAATATGTAATTCGTAAAATGAGCAATGTAGAACGTAGAGATGGTAGTACAGGATGAACCAAATACATAGAAGAGGTGATTGTTTTGATCGGACGTAGCGGTAACCCAACACTCAAAGATAGTACATTTGAAAACTCCAGCGGGTATGGAGATGATCGGTATCAAAGTAACATGACGATCAACGGTACGGTAAACAAGGCGTTTATTACGCTGATCATCCTGCTGGGCAGTGCATTTGCAACCTGGATGATGTTTTTCAATGGGCAGGAAGTGCTTCCTCTCGCATACGGAGGGGCAATCGCCGGATTTATCCTCGCATTGATTATTTCGTTCAAGCCTGTTGCGGCGCCTTACCTTGTACCGATCTATGCGGTCGCAGAAGGGCTGTTTCTGGGTGCGCTCTCGGCTACGTATGAGTCGTTGTACAACGGCATTACGTTGCAGGCTGCTTTATTGACCATGGCAGTATTCATCGCGCTGCTGATGGCATACAAGACAAGACTGATCAAAGCTACGGAGAACTTCAAGCTGGGTGTTGTAGCTGCAACCGGGGGCATCATGATCATGTATCTCCTGAGTTTTGTACTTGGTTTCTTCGGTATTACCGTTCCCTATCTGCATGACAATAGCCTGATCGGAATTGGCATTTCTGTCGTAATCGTCATTGTGGCCGCGTTGAATCTGGTGCTTGATTTTGATTTTATTGAAAGTGGTGCCGACAACGGTGCTCCGAAATATATGGAGTGGTACGGTGCATTCGGATTAATGGTTACGTTGGTATGGTTATATATTGAAATCATTCGTCTGCTTGGCAAGCTGCGGAGCCGGGATTAATTCACTTCAACTTTTCCAATCCAATCCAATCATGCAATTCATCATCAAAAGCTAACTCGTGCTCAAGCATGCAGTTAGCTTTTTCGGCGTTTATTGGATTGTCTTAACATCGGATTGTGTCCGTTTTTTCATATATGAATTGACTGAATGGAAAAGAATGTGATATTTTAATTGATAATGATTATCATTTTCGTTAAGGCGATATAGTAACAGCTTTAATTCACTGTACATCTCATATCAAACCGATCAAGCAGATCGAAAGGAGTGGCCTTATGTTACTGGAAAATGATTCGCAGACCTCTGCGCACTTGCCCGTTACCGGCCGCAGTCCCAAGACGGATCTTGCCAAGGTAAAAGGATATATGGACGAGCACTATGACGAACCATTGTCTATTGCGGATCTCGCCCACAAAGCCAATATCAGTGCGAAATATTTCGTGGATCTCTTCAAGAAGACCTATGGACAGAGTGCAATGGAATATCTGACCGATCTTCGCATCAATCGGGCCAAACGATATCTGAAAGAAACCGGGTACAAACTTCGTGAAATCGCGCTGAGGGTAGGCTATAGCGATGAGTATTATTTTAGTCGCAAATTTAAAAAGGAAGTGGGCGTATCTCCTTCGGATTATGCCAAAAATGCGAGAAAACGCATCGCCACCTGCTCCTCCAGCATCATTGGACAGCTTCTGGCGCTTAATGTCATGCCTGTCGCTGCGCCGATTGATCCCAAATGGACCGCTTATTATTATAACGCGCACCGTACAGAGATTCAGTCACACTTGAGACTGACAGATCCGTATACCAGCTTGAGATTTGAAGCCAACGTGGAACGACTGGTTCATATTCGGCCGGACGCTGTTGTGGGTACGGATCAGATCAGTGATCAGGATCAGGCCAAACTGGCTGAGATTGCACCTTGTTGTTTTGTGCCGAAGTATCACCTGGATTGGCGTGCACAGTTACGCATGATTGCCGCTTTTCTGGAGAGGGAAGAACAGGCGGAACAATGGATCAGTGTATACAACCAACGAGTCCAGAAGGCGCGCGATTCCGTACAGCAGAAAGTGGGCCGGGAGAAGGTCATCGTTGTCCGAGTGTACGGGCAGCATCTATATCTATATCGTAATCCGGGTATTGAAGAGGTTTTGTACGATAATGGTTTACGGCTGGATACGTTCCCTGATGTTCAGGCCAACACGCCGTTAACATTGGAACAGCTGGCTTTGCTAAATCCGGATCGGATTCTCGTTATGGTGTGTCCTGAGGCAGCATCGCGGGCATACTGGCTCAGCTTACAACATTCGCCTGTATGGCGTCAGCTTAAGGCAGTAAAGCAATATCAGATTCATCTGATTACAGGTGATCCCTGGTTTGATTACTCCGCCGTAGGCGTGATGCGTATGCTGGATGAAGCTCTGCTGATTTTCACGGGATATTGTCCAAATGTATATCTGGATAACGTCCATGGTGATTCCCGGGCAACATGACATATAATCCATCTATCTAAATGAGAATGTTTATCAAGGGGGATAAGTCATGTTTAAACAGAAAAAAGATTACGGACTCCGTTCCGTTCGTCCATTTCGTAGTGCCGGTTTCTCGGCCATGCTCGTACTGGTATTGATTACGGGGCTGCTGTCTGCCTGTGGTACCAAATCAGAAAATGCGGGAGAAGCACAGAAAGAGCAGCCAACAACGGAGGCATCGACCACGGCATCATCTGGAACGTCAGTGGCAGAAGATGCAAAGGAAGAAACTACAGGTGAACGAACGGTAAAAGATGACTTGGGACATGATGTACTCGTTCCTGAGCATACAGAGCGTGTCTTTGCACCGTACCTGGAGGATTCTCTGCTGACACTAGGTATCAAACCGGTAGCCCAATGGGCAAGCGGAACGCAAGGGCATGTTTACCTCCAGGATCAACTGAGCGGTATACCTACCCTCGATTTCTCCAGCGGATTGCCCTCCCCGGAAGCGCTGATGGCGTACAATCCGGATTTTATCATTTTACACACGGCCCAATATGCCGAGAACGGTGTATATGAGAGTTATTCCAAAATTGCACCCACCTACGTATTTACGAATGCTTCAGGTGATGTAGAGAAGTCTTTGCAGGTAATCGGCGATTTGCTGGGCAAAAAGGCTGAGGCTGAAAAAGCCATTGAGACGTACCATGCGAAGGTCGATGACGCGAAAGCCAAGCTCGCAAAAGTGACCGAGGGCAAGAAAGCAGCCATTATTCGTTTTGCTCCTCGGGGTATCAGCATGATGGGCGGTAACTATTTCAGCGGTTATGTGGTTTATCAGCAATTAGGGCTTGGCAAGCCTGCACTGGTGCAAACCGAGAACAGCGCAACGGTGTCTACCGAGGTGTTGCCTGAGATTGATGCCGACTTTATTTTTACGGTGGAACAAGGTCCTGGCAGCATGAAAGAACTGACGGATACCAAAGTCTGGAATAGCATGCCTGCGGTTAAGGCAGGACATGTATACGCTGTGGAGCCGGCCCCGTGGCTGGGTGGAGGTTTGATCGCTTATGGTCATGTCATTGACGATACGTTGAAGGCGTTAACGCAATAACCCAGGAATTTTATTAATGAATTGATCTTCCATATGACATGAGAAGTACAGCTCCCCGCGGAGCACCCGAAACCGGACATGATTCCAGCGTTTCAGGTATGCCGTGAGGGAGTTCTTTTGTTTTTACGTGCAACCAGGTCGATTACACAAATATAGAAATATGGAGATAATCAAAATCATTTCTGGATATCGTCCATGGGACAGCCGGATCGACTCTCTTATAATTGGTAATGAGAATCAATCTCACACATTTCAATAATATTATTAAACATAACAGTATAAGTTGAGTTTATGACTACACAGAAACGGAGACGTCAGAAACAACCTGGAGAAGCGGAGCGTTCGCCTTTATCTCCGGATTTCTCCCTTTATAAAAGGGGATAGAGGAAATCTGGAGATAACAGCGATTGGAAGGTTATTCTGACGGCGGAGTGTATGTGTAGTTCAGTATTCAACTTATATACGCAGAACAACGAGGAGGAACCATCCGTAATGACGTTTCAGCCCAATCAACCCGCATCTGACCCCCTTAAACATATCGAACGCAGTACCATACAGATTCCGCGCGCCGAACAATGGACCATGAAATCCCGCAACGGCAATCATGCCTATCAGATCATGGTGTTCCAACCGGCAGAAGCGCCACCGCCTTCGGGGTATCCGGTGATCTATCTGCTGGATGCCAACTCTGTGTTCGGAACGATGGTGGAAGCCGTTCGTGTACAGGGACGCAGACCGGAGAAGACCGGAGCACTTCCGGCCATTGTTGTTGGCATTGGATATCCAACGTCAGGCCCTTTTTCGCCGCACCGATACTATGACTTTACCCCGCAGGCCACTACGGAATATACCCGGAAGTCGGACGGAACCCCTTTGCCGGAACAGGGCGGGGCCGATGAGTTCTTGCAGTTTATTGAGGAGGAGCTGAAACCGGATATTGAACAACAGTTCCGGATCGATCGGAGCAGACAGGCCATATTTGGACATTCGCTTGGTGGATTGTTCGTGCTGCATACCTTGTTCAAGAAACCGGAAGCTTTTCACTATTACATTGCAGGCAGCCCTTCGCTTCACTGGAATCAGAACGTCATGCAGGCGGAGGAACAGGAATTTGTCGCACGGCTGGAGCAGCATCCTGTGAACGTCAAGGTGTGGATTGGCATGGGTGAACAGGAGAAGACACATCCTGCGCGCAACAATGATAAGGCTTCGAGTCTTACGGAACGGTTATCTGCGCTGAATCAGCCGGGTCTGGACATTAAATATACCGAGTTTGAAGAAGAGAATCATGTATCCGTATTGCCGTTTCTGATTAGTCGTACGATGCGTTTTGCCTGCAGCCCGGAGTCGTAGGTGGAAAGAGACGGAGCATTTTTCAATCAGAGGGATCGGTATGGGAGATTGGGCGAAAGACAAGCGGACAGAAATGTTACGGATTTACGGATGAGCCAATCGGGTTCAGCAGGCTAACATATCTCTCTAACAGGAGAGGTAGCAGTAATGCTAAGGGAGGAACAGGAGTGAGTTACACAGGGATTGATGGAAAAGTAGCCGTGGTTACCGGCGCTGCGCAAGGCATCGGTGAGGCCGTGGCGAGATTGCTTGCGCAGCAAGGGGCTATAATTGCCGCTGTCGACATACGCGAGGATCAGTTGAATCAGCTGGTCACAGATCTGCGAAATCAGAGCCATCAGGCAACAGCCTGTCCTGTGGATATATCGGATCACCAAGCCGTCGAAGCAGTCGTTCAACTAATTGAAGAAACCGTGGGCCCCATTGGCATTCTGGTGAATGCAGCAGGGGTACTCTACACGGGGGCAGTGAGTGAACTTCGTGATGAGGAATGGACAAAGACCTTTGATGTGAACACGCATGGCGTATTTTACATGTCACGTGCAGTGGTACGAAACATGGCCGAACGTCAATCGGGGGCGATCGTCACAGTTGGTTCAAATGCTTCGGGCGTACCCCGGATGCATATGTCTGCCTACGCAGCGTCCAAAGCGGCTTCGACCATCTTCACCAAATGCCTGGCCCTGGAGTACGCCTCACAGCATATTCGCTGCAATATTGTGTCCCCAGGCTCGACGGATACTGCCATGCAGCGAGCATTATGGCAGGACGAGCAGGGAGCTCAGGCGGTTATCGCTGGTTCCCAAGAGGATTACCGTCTGGGCATACCGCTAAACCGTCTGGCCCTGCCATCGGATATCGCGGATAGTGTGCTGTTTATGGTATCGGATCAGGCCAGACATATTACGATGCATGACTTGTGTGTGGATGGAGGCGCCACGCTGGGTGCCTGAATCAAGATAAGGAGATGATAATCATGTCAAAAGCGGGTACCGTTGTTACAGCTTCCGCCTTACACCTTCTGGATCAATATCGGGAGGGGACGTCCTTTTTCTGGTCTTCGCCGCAACATACCTTGCTGGCTCAAGGGAAACGAATTCGATGGTCTGATGTAAATGTTACAGATGAAAACAACCCAAATTCTTATGCTGCCATGGATATTAGTGAGCAAAAGCGTGGCGAAGAAACGCATCTCTTCATTGATCGAATAGAAAAGCTTATGGATGAGGCCAGACGTGCAGGGCAAACCAAACCCATGGTGGTCGGGGCCATTCCATTTGATCCGCTTGATTCTTCTACTGAGCTATTTGTGCCAGAGACGGTGCAATGGGCTGAACCGCTATCCCCGGACTCCAGAGCAAAGGTGGAAAAACGTCCAGTCGCATTGGGTTGTAAGGTGCGTGAAGAACCTGCCGGAGCTATATTTCAGCAAAGCGTCAACAACGTTTTGGTTGATCTGAACCTAGGGAATCTGGACAAAGTTGTTCTATCCCGTACGCTGCAGATAACTTCACAGAGCTTCGTGGACACGCATCAATTACTCCGTAATTTGTTCAGGGATAACACACATGGGTATACATTTGCCGTTCCGATTACGAATCTCCCTTCTTTAAAAAGTAATATAACAACGGATAAACGTGCCAATGTTGAGGTGGGGAAAGAAACCCATCGGACTTACATCGGGGCAAGTCCCGAATTGCTGGTTACCCGAAAAGGGTCCAAAGTCAGAGCCAATCCACTTGCCGGGTCTGCTGCCCGGAGTGAAGATCCGGCTGAGGACCGCCGCCGCGCAGAAGCGCTACTGGCTTCAGCCAAAGATCGCCATGAACATGCCGTAGTCATTGAGTCTGTCGCGGAAGCACTGCGTCCGCTGTGCAAGCAGCTATCCGTCCCGGCAGAACCTTCCTTGATCCAGACACGGACCATGTGGCATTTATCTACGGAAATTCACGGGGAGCTTGCCGACATGAATACATCGTCCTTGGAACTGGCCTTTGCTCTTCATCCTACACCTGCAATTTGCGGCACGCCTGTCCAGGCCGCCCGGGAAACCATCCGAGAGCAGGAACCGTTCGAACGTGGGCTATTTACCGGCATGGTGGGCTGGTGTGACAGTGACGGTGACGGCGAGTGGGCCGTAACGATCCGATGTGCGGAAGTGGGAGGCAAAACCCTTAAACTATTCGCTGGAGCAGGTATTGTTGCAGGTTCCACAGCAGAAGCGGAGCTGGCAGAGACCTCAGCGAAGTTCAGAACGATGCTGCTTGCCATGGGCTTGAATTCATCTGTGTCCAGTATGAAGGAGGCATGAGTGATGCTATCAGGATTTCAGGCCTGGCCTGAAGAAGTTGCAAAGCGTTATCGTCAGGAAGGCTGCTGGGAAGGCATTACGTTTGGAAAAATGCTACGCCAGCGCGCGGATCTATATGGCAATCGAGTAGCCGTTATCAGCGGTGAACAACAATTAACTTATGCGGAGCTGAACGAACGGGTGGATCGTCTGGCTTCTGGCTTATATGCAAAGGGAATACGACAGCATGATCGAGTTATTATCCAGCTGCCCAATATCACAGCGTTTATCGAGGTGTGTTTCGCTTTATTCCGCATTGGTGCACTGCCTGTATACGCACTACCTCTGCATCGGAAGAGCGAAATCACGTATTTTGCCCGGTTCTCCGAAGCCGTAGCATACGTCATTCCTGATCAGGACGGAGGGTTTGACTACCGAACACTGGCAGAAGAGGTTCAGGCAGAGGTCCCGGGGCTTCAGCATGTATTCGTGGCGGGAGAAGCGGGGCGATTCACGGCTCTGGAAGATGTCTATGCAGATCCGATTAAATTGCCGGATGAGCCGGTTTCTTCCGACGTTGCTTTTCTACAGTTGTCCGGTGGAAGTACCGGGCTGTCCAAAATGATCCCCCGCACCCATGATGACTACATCTACAGTTTGCGTAGAAGTGTGGAGGTCTGCGGGCTTAGCCCGGAGAGTGTTTATCTGGCCGTGCTGCCTATAGCACATAACTATCCGATGAGCTCACCAGGTTTTCTGGGTACGCTGTACGCGGGTGGAACGATTGTGCTGTCACGGGGATCAAGCCCGGATGAAGCTTTTCCACTCATTCTGCGCCATCAGGTGACTATCACGGCTCTAGTACCACCACTTGCGCTCATATGGTTGAACTCAGCGGCTACAAGGGGGATCAAGTTTCCCTCACTTGAGGTGCTTCAGGTTGGGGGAGCCAAATTCAGCGCCGAGGTAGCTGCGCGTGTCCAACCTGTCCTTGGCTGCACCTTGCAGCAAGTGTTCGGCATGGCAGAAGGACTGGTGAACTACACCCGTCTGGATGACCCGATGCATGTCATCGTTAACACTCAGGGTAAGCCAATGTCTCCGTATGACGAAGTACGAATCGTGGATGACGAGGACATTGAAGTGGAACAGGGACAATCGGGACATTTGCTGACGCGGGGACCATACACGATTCGAGGTTATTACAAGGCAGACGAACATAATGTCAGATCCTTTACCACGGAGGGCTTCTACCGTACGGGGGATATTGCCAGCCTTACGGCTGATGGATATCTCGTTGTGGAAGGACGGGCGAAGGATCAGATTAACCGTGGCGGCGATAAAGTGGCAGCCGAGGAAGTGGAAAATCATCTGCTGGCCCATCCTGCCGTACATGATGCGGCACTTGTATCCATGCCGGATGAATATTTGGGTGAGCGTTCCTGTGCGTTTATCGTGCCGAGTGGTGAGGTTCCGGCTGCTGCCGAGATCAAGTCTTTTCTGCGTAACAGGGGACTGGCCAGCTATAAGATCCCGGATCGGATTGAGTTTGTACAATCTTTTCCCAAGACGCAAGTTGGCAAGGTCAGCAAAAAAGCGTTACGCGAGATGATTACCACCAAACAGCCCATCTCCTGATAGTGATTCCTGAACGATAGCGTTGCAGGGCAACGATGAACCATGAACAAGATTGGGATAAATATAGGTGAAAAGAGGGATATTCATGGCACTTCCAAAGATTCAACCTTATGCAATGCCTATAGAGTCGGAGCTTCCTGGCAACAAGGTAGCGTGGACGCCGGATGCGAAGCGCTCAGTACTCCTGATTCACGATATGCAGCAATATTTCATGAACGCCTTTACGGCAGGGGAATCCCCTGTAGTAGAGCTGATCGATCATATCTCACAACTTCGTACGAAGTGTCATGAGCTTGGCATTCCGGTGGTCTACTCCGCACAACCGGGCGGACAGACACCGGAGCAGCGCGGGTTACAGCTGGACTTTTGGGGGGCTGGGATTGATGGAGGGCCTGTGCAAAAAGAAATTATTGAAACGCTCACACCCGCTCCGCAAGATACCTTCATGACCAAATGGCGATACAGCGCCTTCCAAAAGACAGAATTGTTTGAACTCATGCAGCAGCATGGTCGCGATCAACTGATCGTCTGCGGCATTTATGCCCATATCGGATGTCTGATGACCTCTTGTGAAGCCTTTATGCGTGACATTCAGGCATTCCTGGTTGCGGATGCAGTAGCTGATTTTTCGGCTGAAAAACATCGCATGGCTCTGACGTATGCAGCAGAACGATGCGCGGTAACACTGACAACCGGGCGTTTGCTTGAGGCTCTAAATGATTCAGCCACAGACATAATTGGAGGAGTGCTGAAATCCGAGGCGGGTAAGCAAGAGGGCCAATCCTATGCCTCACCTGCTCAGGAGGTTGTATCGGAGGCTGAGCAGCAGAGGGCATCTGTAGCGGAGAGGCTCCAGGAGGGAAGTCATGGCGTTGACCATGTGACATTGGAAGCATTGAGAAACCAGGTCGGAGAGATGCTGCAGGAGCAGCCTGCCCACATTGGAGAGCATGATGATCTGATTCAGCACTGGGGACTGGATTCCATTCGTATTATGAATCTGGCTGAGCGCTTTCGTGTGGAAGGAGCGGGAATAACGTTTGTGGATTTGGCAGAACTGCCTACATTGGCTGCATGGGCGGCGTTGCTGGATAAGGCCTATACGAAAGTACTCCCGAACGGAGACTACTTTTGAGCGGGGCCGTGCATACGCCGCACAGTCGGAACACGGCTTGGCCCCTATCCTCTGCACAGTCCGGCATCTGGTTCGCGCAGCAGTTGAATCCGGACAATCCGATGTACAACACCGCCGAGTATGTGGTCATTCAGGGCAACGTAGACGCCAGACGATTCGAAGAGAGTGTGCGTCAGACCGTTTCGGAAGCTGAGTCGCTGAATATGGTTTATGGCGAAAATGAACAAGGTCCGTGGCAGTCTTTGAATGCCACGGATACATGGACATTTCATGTTATTGATGTGAGGGAAGAAGCGGAGCCCCATACAGCAGCACTGACGTGGATGAAAAAGGATCTGGCCCATCCCGTCAATCTGGCGACAGGGCAACTCTTCACGGAGGCGCTGTTCCAGGTGAGCCATGAGTGTTATTACTGGTACCAGCGCATTCATCATATTGCGATTGACGGATATGGTGTTTCACTCATTACCCGCAGGGTGGCCAGCCTATACTCCGCAAGTGTAAGAGGGGAAGCTGCAGACCAAGTACAGCGAGCGGCATCGTTCGGCTCGTTATCCGCCGTTCTTCAGGAAGACGAGGCGTATCTTGCCTCGGCGGACAAAGAGCAGGATCGTCAGTTCTGGATGGACCGCTACACAGACAAACCGGATGTTGTCAGTCTGGGGGAACGAGCTTCGCGAACATCTACCTACTTCCTGCGGCAGAGCGGTCTGCTTACACAGCCACAGCGCGAGCAAATGCAGGCGGCAGCGGCAAGGTTCGGTTCGACCTGGCCGGATTTGTTTATAGCGGCAACGGCCATCTACGTTCACCGGATGACAGGGGCGACGGACGTTGTGCTGGCTCTGCCCGTAATGTGCCGATTGGGATCAGCATCTCTTCGGGTACCGGGCATGGTCATGAACGTGCTTCCGCTGCGTCTCAACGTGGAGTCAACAATGACCGTGTCAGAGTTGCTGAAACAGGTTGTCCAGGAGATTCGGGTGGTACGCAAACATCAGCGCTATCGTCACCAGGATCTGCGGCGTGATCTCAAGCTGCTTGGGGAGAATCGTCGGTTGTTCGGACCCATGATTAATGTGATGCCATTCCACCATGAATTGAACTTCGCGGGGCAGCGCGGCATGATTCATAATCTGTCCACGGGTCCGGTGGATGATCTGTCCATTCATGTGGTGGACCAGGGTCATGGTTATGGGCTAAGTATTGATTTTGATGCCAATCCGTCCATCTACAGTGATTCCGAACTGCTGAACCATCAGCTGCGTTATATGCAGCTTCTGAACCAGGTGATGCAGGAAGGGATGGAGACGGAAACGGTTGGGCGTCTGGAATTGCTGCTCCCTTTCGAACGTGAGCAAGTACTGGTTACATGGAATGGAACAGGAGAGGTGCCAGCCGACAGCCATTCGGCAGCACGGTTTGAACAGCAGGTCCGCCGCACGCCTTCTGCAACGGCGTTGACATTCGAAGGGGAATCCCTGACGTATGCGGAGCTGAATGAACGGGCGAATCAGTTGGCGCATGAATTGATACAGCGATATCAGGCAGGACCAGAACAGAAGGTAGCCATTGCTCTGCCCCGTTCACTGGACGTGATTATTGCCATTGTGGCTGTTCACAAAACGGGGGCTGCTTATCTGCCGCTTGATCCTGACTATCCCGAAGAGCGCCTGATCTACATGCTTGAGGATGCCAAGCCTGCTTGTGTAGTGACGGTGATGAGCAATGTTTCCAATCTGCCGACCCTGTCCAGTGCACCTGTCATGGTGATGGATGAACCGGCTATGGCAATGAAAGTCAGTAGCCAGCTCAAAACGAATCCCGAAGGTGATGATCTGACAGGAACAGCTTCTCTGCTCAATCCTTCTTATATTATCTATACTTCAGGTTCCACAGGTAAGCCCAAGGGCGTAGCCGTAACCCATCTGGGGCTGGCGAACCTGCTTGAGGATATGAAGACGAGATTACGGGTGGGTCCGCAGGACCGCTGGCTGTCGGTAACGACGATTGCTTTTGACATATCCGTACTGGAAGTATTTCTGCCGCTTACGACGGGGGCCCGGCTGGATATTGCACATAAAGAGACAATTCTTGATCCGGTAGCTCTCGCTGAGAAGATGAGAGAACGGGAAACCACCATCATGCAGGCCACGCCTACGTTATGGCAGTCTTTGGTGACGAGCCGTCCGGGGCGATTCGACGGGCTAACCGTGATTACCGGAGGAGAGGCATTGACGGTGGAACTGAAGCTTTCTTTGCAGGAGCTGGGGTGTCACGTCAATAATCAGTACGGACCGACCGAGACGACCATTTATTCGACGGCAGCAGCACTGGAGACAGGGGCAATGGGGAAACCGTCGATTGGTGGTCCGGTTCGCAACACGCAGTTATATGTGTTGGATCAAGGCTTGAAGCCAGTACCTCCGGGTGTAGCAGGGGAGCTGTATATCGCGGGTGAGGGACTTGCGCGGGGGTATTTGGGCAGGCCTGATCTGACCGCAGAACGCTTTGTAGCCAATCCCTTCGGTCAGCCAGGCAGTCGGATGTACCGCACAGGTGATTTGGCGAAATGGCTGCCGGATGGTTCCATCGATTATTTGGGTCGCGCAGATCATCAGATCAAAATTAGAGGATTCCGAATTGAACTGGGCGAGATCGAATCGGTAATCTCCAGATATCCGGGCGTAACTCAGGTCACGGTCATGGCTCGCGAAGACCAACCGGGAAACCAGCGGCTGGCAGCGTATGTAGTAGCTGAGTATGAACTCGAAAATCGTATGGATCTGGCAGAACTGAGAGCATATGTAGCTGATGCGTTGCCGGATTACATGGTGCCTTCTGCATTCATGCTGCTGCCCGAGATGCCGCTGACACCGAATAAAAAGATCGATCGTAAACGGCTTCCTGTACCCACTTTGCTATCAAATGCCAATGGACGGGAGGCGCGTACACCACAGGAGGAAATTCTGTGCAGTCTGTTTGCTGAAATTCTGGGTGTAGGTCGTGTGGGCATTGACGATGATTTCTTTGAACTGGGTGGACATTCCCTGCTTGCCGGGCGAATTACAGCACGAATCCGTGATGTTTTCGGTGCAGATCTAACCATTGGCAGTGTATTTGAAGCTCCAACCGCAGCAGGACTAGCCCAACGATTGGATCAGACGAAATCGGTGAGACCTGTTATTCAGCCTGTTCCACGTCAGGGCGAGCTTCCACTTTCTTTTGCCCAGCAGAGATTATGGTTCATGTATTGTCTGGAAGGCGCCAATCCGACGTATAATATTCCGCTGGTTGCCCGCTTGACCGGGGAGCTGGATGCGGATGCTTTGGAGAACGCTCTACAGGATATTGTACACCGTCATGAGACATTACGAACGTTGTATCCGCCTGAACTGGGTTCTGCGAGCCAGCATATCCTGAATGCCGCTGATGTCAAAGTGAAATGGAATGTAACCGCTGCTACCGAGGAGGAGCTTCCCGAGCTTCTGACAGAAGCGTCACGCTACAGCTTTCAACTCTCCACTGAGCCGGGCATCCGCGCCGAATTATTCAGAACCGGGGCAGATGAGCATGTGCTGCTGTTGCTGCTCCATCATATTGCCGGAGATGGATGGTCATTGTCGCCGCTGATCCGGAATCTGTCGGAGGCTTATACGGCACGTTTGCGGGGTTCTGCCCCTGCTTGGGAGCCACTTCGCATTCAA
The DNA here is from genome assembly GCF_014844075.1 of Paenibacillus sp. JNUCC-31. Classification (NCBI taxonomy): domain Bacteria; kingdom Bacillati; phylum Bacillota; class Bacilli; order Caryophanales; family Paenibacillaceae; genus Paenibacillus; species Paenibacillus sp. JNUCC31. The sequence continues at coordinate 3,143,785 of NZ_CP062165.1, read as the reverse complement.
TATGCCGACTATGCGGTATGGCAGGAGAGATTGCTGGGGGATGAGAAGCAGCAGGACAGTTTGATGGCAAGGCAGATGGAATTCTGGACCAACCAGCTGGCCCATTTACCGGAGCAGGTTACGTTCCCTACTGACTATGCCCGTCCAGTCGTGTCCAGTTACCGCGGCGGGTCAGTTCCCTTTACGATCAGCCAACGTCTGCATGAGCAACTGATGGTAACCGCACGTGAGAATAAAGTCAGCCTGTTCATGGTGCTGCACTCGGCACTGTCCTTGCTGCTTACCCGAATGGGGGCAGGAACGGATATTGCAATAGGAACACCAATTGCCGGACGCAACGATGATGCGCTGGATGAAGTCGTTGGCATGTTCATTAATACCCTTGTGCTGCGTACCGATACTTCAGGTGATCCCACATTCCGCGAACTGCTGGCCCGTGTGCGGGAGATCGATCTGGCTGCATATGAACATCAGGATTTGCCCTTTGAACGATTGGTTGAAGTGTTAAATCCGCCGCGATCCCGTTCCAAACATCCACTCTTCCAAGTGATGCTTGTACTGCAAAATACACCGGACATTCGTCTCGATCTGCCGGGTGTTACGGCGGAAACCTGCATGCATGGTGTGGGTTCATCCAAATTTGATCTGACGCTAGAGCTGACAGAGCGGCGTGAGCATAACGGATCTCCAGCCGGAATTGAAGGTGTGCTGGAATATAGTGCGGATCTCTTCCGGGAATCTACCGCAGGCGAACTTGTGGTCCGATGGATTCAGGTGCTTGAGGATGCAGTGCAACAGATGGATGAACGGATCAGCAGATTTCATGTCTTGACTCCGACAGAGCAGGCGCAGCTTGAAAAGGACGGGTCCTTTACGTTGAGTGAAGATGCGCATTTGACCATAGCTGAGCGGTTTGAAATAACAGCAGCAGCCCATCCGGAAGCGACAGCCCTGAATTATGAGGATATCACCTTGAGCTACGGGGAACTGAATGCAAGAGCCAACCGGCTTGCCAGGTTACTGATCGCTGAAGGTACTGGGCCGGAACAGATGGTGGCGCTGGCCTTGCCTCGCTCGGTGGAGATGGTCATTGGTATTCTTGCCGTACTCAAAGCAGGCGCAGCTTATCTACCACTGGACCCGAATTATCCGGCAGACCGATTGAGACATATGCTGACAGATGCAGCACCAAAAGTGATGATAACGAGTACAGAGGTGTATGCCTTGCTTCCGCAGGTAGCGGAAGTTCAGTGTATTAATATGGACGATCCGCATACCCTGTGGCAATTGGAAGCCATGGATGAGCGAAATCCGGCAGACAGTGAACGTAACGGACGTGTAACTGAGCTGAGCCCGGCTTACATGATCTATACCTCAGGTTCGACAGGTAAGCCCAAAGGGGTTGTTATTCCGAATGCCAATGTCATCCGTTTGTTGGATGCTACGCAGCACTGGTTCCATTTTGACGCGAGCGATGTGTGGACCCTGTTCCATTCCTATGCATTTGATTTCTCCGTGTGGGAAACTTGGGGACCATTGCTGCATGGAGGGCGATTGGTCGTTGTGCCTCATGAGATCAGCCGTTCACCGGGAGCGTTCCTGCAATTGCTTGTTAAGCAAAAGGTAACCGTATTGAACCAGACGCCATCCGCATTCTACCAACTCATGCAGGCGGATCGGGAAAATCCGGTCTGGGGGCAGCAGCTCGCGCTCCGCTACGTGATTTTTGGAGGCGAGGCACTGGAGCTTGGCCGCTTGGCCGATTGGTATGAACGTCATGCGGATGATGCACCAAAACTCATCAATATGTATGGCATCACCGAGACGACGGTTCACGTTAGCTACCAGGAACTGCATGCAGGCAGTTCTACGGAGGGGGCGAGCAGTTGGATCGGTTGCGCTATTCCGGATCTTCGGGTATACGTGCTGGATGATCATCTGGAGCCTGTACCGACAGGAGTAACCGGAGAGATGTATGTAGCCGGAGCGGGCCTGGCCCGTGGTTATTGGAATCGGCCGGATCTTACAGCAGAGCGATTCGTCGCTGATCCATATGGCCCCCCGGGTACCCGCATGTACCGGACGGGAGATCTAGCAAAGCGCCTGTACGATGGCTCGCTCGATTATTTGGGCCGGGCGGATCAGCAGGTGAAAATACGTGGGTTCCGTATTGAGCTTGGCGAGATTGAAGCGGCACTGGCAAGATTTTCAGGCGTGGCCCAGACTGCAGTAATTGTCCGTGAAGATCAGCCGGGAGATAAGCGTCTTGTAGCTTATATCGTTCCGGCATCAGATGGGGGGGAGCTGGAATCTGCTGCTTTGCGTCGTCATGCATCCGCCAGCCTTCCCGATTATATGGTTCCATCGGCGGTCGTTGCGATGGAGACCCTGCCGCTTACTCCGAATGGCAAGCTGGATCGCAAAGCACTTCCTGCACCGGAGATGCAGTTAACGACAGGTGGCAGAGCACCCCGTAACCCGCAAGAGCAGATCCTCTGTGATTTATTTGCCGAAGTACTGGGGTTGCGAAGTGTAAGCATCGACGATAGTTTCTTCGAACTGGGTGGGCATTCCCTGCTCGCTGTTCGCCTGATGAGTCGCATTCGTGAGGCTATGGGCCGGGAGCCGGGAATCGGCATTCTGTTCGAAACAGCCACCGTAGCGGGACTGGCAGAGCGGTTGGAGATGGATTCGGATTCAGGGAAAAGTTCGCTTCAGGTGTTACTGCCGCTTAGAACGCATGGGAAGCATCTGCCCCTATTCTGTGTCCATCCAGCAGGAGGGCTAAGCTGGTGTTATGCGGGGCTGATGAAACATCTGGGCATGGAGTATCCGCTCTATGGGTTACAGGCCAGAGGCATTGCCGAGATTGAGGAACTTCCGCCGACACTGGAAGAGATGACGGCCGATTACATCCGTCATATCCGCTCGATACAACCTGAAGGGCCTTACCGTCTGCTGGGCTGGTCTCTCGGAGGTAACGTTGCTCAGGCCATGGCGGTGCAGCTGGAGTCCGAAGGCGAAGAAGTAGAGTTCCTCGCCATGCTGGATGCGTATCCGAGCCATTATCTGCCGATTCGTGGAGAACCGGATGAGGAAGAAGCGTTAACCGCATTGCTTGCACTGGGTGGCTATGATCCGGACAGCATTGGGGATGGGCCGCTGGATATGGCAACAGCTATGCGCATACTGCGCAGTGAGGGCAGTGCGCTGGCGAGTTTGGACGAAGAAACCATCATGAAGCTGCGGAAGACCTATGAAAATTCCGTACGAATCTTGGGGGCCTACACGCCATCCCGATTCGAGGGGGAGCTGATCTTCTTCCGTTCCACCATTATTCCGGAATGGTTCGACCCGATTGAACCGGAAATGTGGAATGCATATATCGGAGGCCAATTGGAGCGTCATGATATTGCTTGTCGTCACAAGGACCTCTGTCAGCCTGGCCCGCTGGAGGACATCTGCCGAACACTGGCTGCCAAGCTGGAAGAGCTGAACAAGCGCAACATTCAACATAAATAGGAGGATAAGGCGATGAGTAACCCTTTTGAACATGAAGACAGCAATTATCTGGTGTTAATTAATGAGGAAGGTCAATATTCCCTTTGGCCTGCTTCCCTTGCGGTACCCGCAGGTTGGACCATGATGCTTGGCAAAGCCAAGCGTCGGGTATGCCTCGATTACATCGCTGAACAATGGACAGATCTGAAACCATTGAGCCTCTGTGATGAACTAGGCATGCCTGGTGCTGTTCATGAGAGTATCAGATGAAATTCGGTCTGAATCCTAGGCTCGCCATTGTCATTATTGTCTACGTGCTGATGCTGCTAGATGGGGGCATGAATGGAACTTTCTTGAACAAAATACGACGAATTATCAGTGAGGAGCTGGGGATTAACCCAGTTGAACAAGATATCCATTCAGATCAGAGTATGTGGATGCAGTCCATTGAATATCAAAAATCCCTGGCGGGGTTCGCCAGGGATTCTGTCATATTAATGCCTGATACAACTCTTCCATTGTGATGACATCAAGCTGGGCAGGCAATTCTTCACCTGCGGAACAAGCTGCCAACATATGTCCTTGATCCAGCCGCAGACTAAGGAATGGATAAGAAGCGGCTTCCGGCGAGTGCCAGTTCCCGTCAGCGTTGCGGATCATGGAGAAAGAATCGAGCGGCATGGACAGACCCATGCCGACGGCCTTGATGTAGCTTTCCTTGAGCGTCCATAGGCGATAGAACGTCTCCAGCTGCATCTCAGCGGGCTCGGCAGCCAGAAAGCTGCTCTCTGTTAGCGAGAAGAAGCGTTCCGCAATCTTCATGTCGATCGGCGCTATTTTTTCCACATCTACACCCAGATCAGCGGTAGCGCCAGCGCCAGAGATTAAAGCAATCCAATCCCCGGAGTGTGAAACATTAAATTGGACATTGGAAGCGTGACTGAGGGCAGGTTTGCCGTATTGGTTACGGGTAAAGAACAGCTCCCCCGGCTTTTGGCCAGTCAGCTTGCTTAGCGTCACCCGAGTCAACACCTCACCCAGAACAGAGCGATATGCATCCGCCAGACGAACGAACCGTGAAGCTTGTTCCCGTCTTTCCTCCGATACGTGCGACAGGAAAAAGTTCCAGTAGCCTTCCGGCAATTCTGCCGGAACTTGCAGAACACGAATAGTTATCATCATTTATCACCTGACGATGTATTCGGCATCTATGGCGGGCTTTCCTTTATATTCCTCCGGTTTCTCGCGTCTTCCTCATGTCGCCTCAGGCCAGTTGTGTTCTTTTCCATTCCTCATGTGCAGCCCGTACTCGATTCCACATTTCTCTGCGTTCCAGTTCCGTATAATTCACCAACGGTTCGTGGAATCGCTCAGCTAGTACATCTTTCCATTCGCTGTAGGTTTGAATCTCCATTTTGCGTATACCTTCGATCCCATGCGTGCGGAGCATGCATCCTCGCAGCTCGTTGCTGTGGGCTGCATCCCTCTGACGGAGCAAAAATGCGTTATGCCAAGGTGATTCGGCTGACTGACTGTAGAATTCATGCTTGGGAAGGAACTCTTCCAGACGGGTAAGCTCTTCGGGAGCGTAGTCGACACCTTCACTTGGCCCATTGGGTTCATATTCAAGTCGCCATCCGCCAGAGACAACGGATGATGGCAACAATGTATAAGTAAACGGCGCTTTACCGTAGGTTCCATAACGAAGAGGGAGAGGTTCAAAGGGCATGCCGCCCAGGCCGACATCCACAATCCAACGCTCCACATTCGGGTCTGCATCTGGCAGAAGGACGGAAAGACCAAGATGGAACGAGTTCACTCGGGGCTGCTCTCCATGTGGCTGAACTCCGGCACGATGCCAATGCACCATATATCCCAGGGAGCGAAGCAGAATACTGAATGCTCCATTCAGATGGAAACAGTAACCACTGCGTCCTTGTAATATAAGCTGGATCGATTCCTGAAGATCGATGCCCGCAGGCCGACCAGCAAAAATATCGACCGTTTGCCAGGATAGATGCTGCACATGTGCCCGCTGGATTTCGGATAGAAATTCCAGTGTAGGCTCCTTGATATCATCAATGCCTATCCGTTTCAGGTAGGCCCGTATTTCAGGTTGAGTCAATGTAACATTCATCCAGATCACCTCAAGTCATGTAGTGGGCTGCAGGTACCCGTTATGAAGGGCTGCTCCCTGATTTCATTGTAAAAGTGAATAGTTAAGATGAACATATAGGTTTACTGTGATTGTACCAGTACAGTTTAGGGGATAGTGAACTATAAAGGTTATGCCGCATACACATCTTTCCATGAATGGGAGTGTAATTTCTTTTTCTGGGGTATGTTAACCGTTTGGAGGGGATATAGGTTAGAATATAGATAGAAAGCAGGATTAGGAGATGGAAAAATGGCTAATGATGAAGTGATTTTGACACAGGAAGGCTTGGAAAAGCTGGAGGACGAACTGAGGGATTTAAAGACGGTGAAGCGTAAGGAACTGGCGGCGCGTCTGAAGCTCGCAATCAGTTACGGTGACCTGAAGGAAAATAGTGAGTATCATTCAGCCAAAGATGATCAGGCTTTTATGGAAACCCGCATTTTGATTCTGGAGAAAATGCTGACCAAAGCAAGAGTCATCACTTCGGACAATATCGATTCGAATAAAGTAAGCATTGGCTCAACCATTTTGCTTAATGATATTGAATTTGCCGAGAAGATTGAATACAAGCTGGTTGGTCCAGCCGAGGCTGATGTTGCCGATAACAAAATATCGTATGAGAGCCCGCTTGGCAAAGAACTGATGGGCAAAGAAGTAGGCAGTGTCATTCATGTCAATGCGCCAATGGGCATTATCAAATATGAGTTGCTTGAAATTAAAATCTAATATGGATATATGGATAGAGGTGTCCCTTCAGCTACGAAATTGGCTGTGTGGAACACCTCTTTTTTTTGAGGACAAGCTAACAGGGCCTCCCTTATGGTTAGGTGGTAGTTGAGGTTTAGAGAAAACGAATGATTTGCCTGGTTACATGGTTTAGTTAGGTTTGCAGCTCATCTGCGGATGTGCCGAACAACAGGGCAGGGTTGGCGCGCTCCTTTTTATCACATACTGCTTCTGAGGAGGTTCACAGGGGCTGCACATTGCACACTGCTTTCTTTGTTAAGCGAAGAAGGAAGGGGAGCCATATTTAATGCAGACATTGCTGTAAATAAATAACATTTCGATTAATTTCGATTTTCGAATGACCTGAGGGGACGACTGTTATATAATAACGGAAAATCTTAGAACAGATGGAGTAGATAGAATGAATTTGAGTAAGTCTAATAATCCCAATTTGAATCAAGACGGAGCCAACAAGGGTGAACGCTTCTCACAGGCCGGTTTCATTCTGGCTGCCATTGGCAGTTCAGTCGGTCTCGGCAACATGTGGAAGTTTCCTTATATTACGGGAGAGAACGGGGGAGCTGCGTTTTTCCTGCTCTTTATCGTCTGCCTCCTGTTGATTGGTCTGCCTGTTCTGCTGGCTGAGCTTGCAATTGGTCGGAGCGGCAGAGGTAGCGCGGCTACGGCCTTTATCAAGGCAGGTGGGCAAAAAGGGTGGCTTGCGGCTGGTTTGCTGCAAGTACTGACGCCGTTTATCATCCTTTCCTTTTATGTCATTATTGCGGGCTGGACGCTTCAATATGCAGTAACGTCCTTCAGTGGTACGTTGTATAGCAATCCGGATTATGCCGGACAATTTGGCAACTTCGTGGGTGGTTATTTGCCGATTGTATGGCAACTGGTTGCAGTCCTGATCACAGGCTGGATTGTTGCCAAAGGGGTATCCAACGGGATTGAGAAGTTTAACAAGGTACTGATTCCCGCAATGCTTGTACTGCTCATTATCCTGATGGTCCGTGCAGTGACTTTGCCAGGAGCCGGTGCGGGAGTGTCCTTCTTCCTGAATCCTGACTTCTCGCAGCTTACGACCGAATCAGCACTGGTTGCGCTTGGACATGCGTTCTTCTCCCTATCGCTGGGTATGGGTATTCTTGTGACGTATGGTTCGTATGTTGATAAAAATCAATCCCTCGGTGCAGCAACGATAGCCGTGGGTGCGGGAGACCTGATCTATGCGTTCATTGCAGGTTTGATTATCTTCCCAACGACATTCTCCTTTGGGATTGCACCCGATCAGGGACCGTCGCTGATCTTTGTGGCTCTTCCGGCAGCCTTCTCAGCTATGCCGCTGGGCTTCTTGTTTGGCGGGTTGTTCTTCGTGCTCCTCGCGATTGCGGCGTTAACATCGGCGGTATCCTTGCTGGAAGTTCCAGTGAAATATTTTATGGAGAGATTGTCCTGGAGCCGAAGCCGTGCGGTATGGATTATCTCACTTGCAGTCTTCATCGTTGGGCTTCCATCGGTACTGTCACTCGGATTGTTCCCTGAATGGACCATTGGCTCGAAGAGTGTGTTCGACTGGATGGACTTTGTGGCGTCCAACATTTTACTTCCGATTGGTGGATTGCTGGTGACCATTTTTGCCGGTTACTTCTGGAAAAAGGCAGCCGAAGCATCCGGCCTGCGTGCAGGCTGGTTCCGGGTATGGCTGTTTATGCTGCGTTACGTAGCGCCGATTCTGGTGTTTCTGGTTCTGCTGCATACCTCCGGTATTATCCACTTCTAAATACAGAGGAGTGTAGTTGTTTGACATAAAGCTGCTGTGCAGATTTGCCATGAATAAAACCTCTTGGAAGAAATGCAAAAGCCCTTGTGTTCCCTCGTCAATTTTGGGACAATACAGAGTAGAGGTTTTTTCGATTGAACCGATGAGCCATATGCTTTTTGCGAAAAGAGGACAATAACATGATTAAATCATCCATATATGGATTAACATTAGAGCAATTACGTGCCTGGCTGCCGGAGCACGGGCAGAAGAAATCCCGCGCTTCCCGCATCTGGGAGTGGTTATATCAGGAACGTGTGAATGATTTTACAGAGATGACCGACGTCCGTCAGGAATGTCTGGATGTCATTGCCGAGCATTTCACGATGAACTCGCTGAGTGAACATGTGAAGCAGGAATCGGCGGACGGTACGGTGAAATTTCTGCTTCGTATGCAGGACGGCAATCTGATTGAAACGGTCTTAATGCGCCAAAAGTATGGGCTAACTGTATGTGTAACCACCCAAGTGGGATGTAACATTGGCTGCAGCTTTTGCGCGAGCGGGCTGATCAAGAAGAGCCGGGATCTGTCCGGTGGCGAAATTGTGGAACAGATTATGCATGTACAACAGTATCTTGATGCAGCTGGTCAAGGTGAGCGGGTAACGAACGTGGTCGTAATGGGTATTGGCGAACCGTTTGATAATTTCAAGAACATGTCTGACTTCATCGAAGTGATCAAGGATCGTAAAGGTCTGGCGCTTGCTGCCAAGCGGATTACCGTATCCACGAGTGGGCTGCCTGACAAGATCAAGGAATTTGCAGACAGCAATCTTCAGGTCAATCTGGCGATTTCCCTGCACGCACCGAATAACGAACTGCGTACACAGATCATGAAGATCAACCGGGCCTTCCCGATTGAACAATTGATGGACGCGGTGGATTATTACCTGGCTACGACAAACAAGCGTATTATGTTTGAGTATATTTTGCTTCGGGACGTCAACGACAAGCGGGAGCATGCCGCAGAACTGGCTGAACTGTTGTCCAGTCGCAAAAGTATGGTCAGCATCAATCTGATTCCGTATAATCCGGTGGATGAGCACAGTCAATATCAGCGGAGTACAGAAGAATCCATTCTGGGATTCTATGATACATTGAAAAAGAATAACATTAACGCCACTGTGCGTATGGAGCATGGTACCGATATCGATGCGGCTTGCGGACAATTGCGCAGTAAACAGATGAAAAATAACGCCGCTGAACCTCAGCCAGGCCGTCTGGCTTTGGGATGAGGATAAGAAGTACAAGTTAGGTTTACAAAACAGAAAATAAGGTGTGTAAGATTCCTTACATTCCCCAAATGGCTAAATCGCCAATAATAACACTTGCTGGGTTCCTTAGAACTCAAAAAGAGCATCCCCAAGTCCTGTTCCAGACCTTTGAGGATGCTCTTTTTGTCGTTATTTCAGTTTTTTGGTCATCAGCAGATGAGGAATGCCGTCTTCCATAAATATGTCCGAGGCTGCCATATATCCGAGACGTTCGTAGAACCCAGAGGCTTGTACCTGTGCGTGCAGCTTGGCCTTCTCCAACCCTTGATCGAGCGCCATCTGCTCAAGCTTACCAATCAGAACACGACCCAGTCCATGTTTACGATAATTCAGCATCACACAGATTCGCTCCAATTTGGCAACATTTTCGACCACACGCAGTCTGGATGAAGCGGCCGGTACACCGTCCACGTAAAGTAGAATATGTCTTGCTTCTGTACCCAGGGCGTCATAGGCATCAAACTCATCCTCGGCAGACACGCCTTGTTCTTCAACGAAAATAGCGGTACGAATGGCAAAGCAGGCGTCGAGCACCTCCTGGTTATTCGCTTCAACAATAGTTGTTTTCATGAATGTTTCTCCTTTGGTCAATAGTAATCCTATCCTGACATGGTAAACTGGTACATAGCATGAATGTAAACCTATTACATGTGTTGTTATGATTAAAATTTAAATCGATTCCAATCATTTATATCATCAATTATGTTGCGAATGCAACAATTTAATAAGGAGAGTGAAGACATTGACTGAAAAAAAAGAAGTGTTGCGTGAAATTGGTATGATTGCCCGCTGTCTGGATTCGATTAGTAACGTTGAATTCCAACATTTAAACCTGTCTCGTGGACAGTATCTGTATCTTTATCGCATTTGCGAAAATCCAGGCATTATTCCCAACCAGTTGGCTGAATTAATTAAAGTCGATCGTACCACGGCGGCCAGAGCCATTAGTAAACTGGAATCGGACGGGTTTGTCGTCAAACAGTCGGCAATGGGTAATAAAAAGAATAAGCTGTTATATCCGACTGACGCTGGCCTGGAAGCTTGGGAGTTTATCCGCAGAGAGGGTGTTCATTCCGACCAGGTAACGCTGGAGGGCTTAACGGATGAAGAGATCGAGATTGCCGTTCAGCTTCTGCGCCGGATGCGTCATAACATTGAAGTGGATTGGAAATTTGTCAAAAAGGGCGGCCGCCGGCCTTATATGGATCAATCTGAATGAAACATACCTCTACCCTTGATCCTTACATCCCAGAACTTAGCAAGCCCTATCTCAAGGAGAAGAGTAGTTATTCGAAAGTTGAAACAACGCAGGAGGACAGCATGCAGATCATGAATCGGAAAAGACTGGTATGGCTGGTCATACTGGCCGTCAGCATCGCAGCAGCATGGATTATTTTCATAAAGGAGCGATTTGTCATGAACGAGCTGTCCCCAACCGTTTCATTTGTCCAGCATCATATGACCAACCCCAATGGCACACTGGCAACGTATCTCCAGGATGCTCCGTCAGAAGATGAAGATATCGTGGCAGGCCGAGAGGCGTTGTCTGAATCTCTTGGTCTGTGGATGCAATACGCCGTCGCCAAGAACGATCAAGTGTTATTTGAGCAGGCTTATGATCGGTTAACGACCTATTTTCTGATGCCGCAAAACTACATTGCCTGGAAACTGGACGCGAACGGGGCATCACATGTGACTACCAATGCGCTTGGTGATGATTTTCGAATTGTCGATGCTTTATTGAAGGCAGCAGATCAATGGGGACAGAGCCGGGAAGAGAAGCTGACCACAGCGTCGGATATTGTTCGTACCCTGACACAATCCGTTCAGAACAAGGGATATTATGTTGATTTTCACGATTTCGCCCATGGAAACACCCCCGATACGGGTACATTAAGCCTGGTTTATGTTGACCTGCGGGCTCTCCAGGCGATGGAACAGCATGAGATGCTGGAGCCTGGAACCTATGCTAAATACGAATCACTGCTGAAAAGCATGCCGGATGACGGCTTGTTTTATCCTAAAACCTTTGATGTCGAAACGAAAAAATATACATATGATGACACGGTCAACCTGATTGACCAGTTGATTGTGGCTAATCATCTTACGGTAACCGGCCGGAAACCGGACAAGCTCATTACCTTTCTGAAAAAGGAATTCAATACCCGTCATCGGTTGCCGGGTCAATATAAACGCTCGGAGCGAACCTCTGCGGTATCCTATGAATCTCCATCCGTCTATGGACTCGCCATACTGCTCGCTGTTCGATCGGGTGATCCAAAATGGGCCAAGCAGCTGTATAACCATATGATCACCCTTCGCAATCTGGATAAAGCTTATCCAGGAGGATATGTATTTGATGGAAATACACATATGTTTGACAACTTGTTTCCGCTGCTTGGTGAGACTGAATTGCAAAAAACACTTAAAAAGTAATATAAATGTCATTTTATATTTTGGTTAATGTGTTAGCATAATATTTGTGTTTTCATGTCGTAATTTGTCGTAACTTAGACATCACTTAGACATCACAAATCCATTAACCGGAGAGAAGGTCACTATGAGGAACAAAGCACCCATTCTTCGTATGGCATGGGGATATGCCATTTTGATCGGATTAGCTGTGATCCAGCAACTCGTTGTCTATCTAAAAATTGAAATGAATCAGAGCTATACCCCACTGGATGTGGTGTTCAGCATCGCATCGCTTGTAGCGCTGGTTCTTGGTTTTGTGATACCTGTCGGGGTGTCTGTCGTTGCCGGATTTGTATATCTGGTCTCTTATTTTGTCTGGCTTGTTACCTATGCGGATGCGAATGTGCTTACGTTCTCATGGTGGCTATTAATCCCGGCCAATGTGGCTGTGGCTGCTTTTATCAAGGCAAGCCTTGTGCGCACTGCCCGCGTCATGGAACGTCTGCAGGAGTTGCAAGAACGTATTCCGCAGATTGACCCGGATACATCCTTGGGCAACAAGGAAGCTCTTGCCGATACGGTCATGAAGCAAAGCAATCTCGCCAGACGTTACTCGGAGCACTATGGGTTCAGCATGGCGATGTTCAAGATTGAATTTTTGCCACTGGTGCTGGAATCGCTTGGTTCCATACGATATGCACAGTTTCTGCTAGAGTTGTCCAATACGATCCAGAAGCAAATCCGGTATGAGGATTACAAGTTTTTTGTGGGTCGGGGACGGTTTGTGATCATTTGCCCGATGACCGATGTGGAGTACTTGCCAGTGCTTACAAAACGGATCAAAAAAGCGATGATGGATCTGCAGATGATTGATAAAAAAGGAAATGAACTACAGACGGTTATTCGATCCGGTGCACTGGTTTTCCAGAAGGAACAGTTCGGAAAGTATGAGGATATTGATGCTGTTATTGCTGCACTGGAACGGAACACAGAGACAGATCTCATAGGAGAGTATATCTAAACTAGTAGGAAAGGAGAGATGCTCTGTGGAATATATGTCCTGGTTCATCCCGATCTGTATCATCGTCAGTTGTATACTCGCAGTTTTTACAATTGCATTAACGATTGCCACTCTTCGTTTTCGCTCCAAGGTGAATCGCAAGTACGATCGGAGGAAGGTAAGTGGCTGACTTTATATTGCTGTTATCGATATTTAGTATATGGATTGCCGTATTTGAATCCATAGTCATTATGGCTGGAGCCATTCGTTTTATCCAAAAACAGGATAAAAAGGGGATTCAGATTCCCGTAAATATGGATCATTATCCGACCGTAACCATTATGGTACCTGCACATAATGAAGGTTTGGTTATTGTGGCTACTGTAGAGCATATCCTGCGCCTGAATTATCCGGAGGATAAAGTCCAGGTTATCGTTATTGCAGATAACTGCACCGATGATACAGCGGAGAAGCTTCGGACATTTTTGACTAAAACCAGTTATGTACATCGGAATGTGACCGTTATGGAGCGTAAGGGTACAGGAGGCAAGTCCGGTGCATTGAATGACGGTCTGGACATATCCACCGGAGAGTGGATTTGCATCTTTGATGCCGATGCTGCCCCTGAGCGGAATTCCCTGATGTTCTTGACACAGAAGGCTTTGGAAAACCCGGAACAATACGGTGTGGTGTTTGGCCGGAATAAAGCACGGAACCGGGGACAAAATTTCCTTTCCCAATGCATTAATCTGGAGATTATCACATCTCAGCGGGTGTATCATACAGGGCTGTGGGAATTATTCCAGCTCGGTTCCATTCCGGGGACCAATTATATAATTAAAACAAAGCTGATCCGGGAGATCGGCGGCTGGGATGTTACAGCGATCACGGAAGATACAGCATTATCCTTTGAGATTCTGAATCGTGGTCAGTTTGTTGCCCTTGCACCCCAAGCAGAAGCGTACCAGCAAGAGCCGGAGAAGCTCAGCGTGTATATGAAGCAGCGTGAACGGTGGGCAAAAGGGAACTATCAGGTCGTTCTGGATAATATCCATAACCTGTTCAACCGATCCAGCTGGCGCAACAAGTTATTAGTTCTCTATTATGCGGTCAGCTATTTTTGGTTTATGCTCGCCATTATTGTATCGGATATTATCTTTCTTGTTAATCTCGTCTACCAGATCATTGCAATATTTAAACCGGACGTGAGTTCGCCGTTCCAGTTTGCCGGAGATGCCTATGTGTTCCTCGTCATTGGATGGGCATTAATGTACTTTATATATGTATTACAGATTAATCTTGCACTCGCGGCAGATATTGGACAGAGTAATACGCGTAATTTTATTTACGCCTGCGTATCCTACTTTACGTATGCACAGCTGTTCATTATCATCTCGATCAAGGCTTTCTACTCTTTGGTTATGGACAAGATCAAGAAACGTGAGAGCAAATGGTACAAAACACAGCGCTTTGGCTGAGTAAGCTACTTGACCAACCACGAGCCGGGCGGTTCTGCAAAGCAGAGCCGCCTGTTCTTATAATACCAGAGAGGTTAAATTTCGTTACATTCGATCCCTGATAGGGGAAGGGACAGTGATCATGAACAAGTCAGCCGTGAAGAAGAAGGCTTATATTCCTCAAAAAGACCGCAAATGGATAGGGATCAGTCTGGTGTTAACCGCAGTTATTTTGGCTTACGGTCTGTGGAGTTTAATTCATCTGTATCACAGTACAACAAATTGGAACGACCATCACATCAGCGAGGCGTATAAGGTTTATGGCTCTCAAGCCCGAATCTTGCTGTTTGTTGTGCTGGCTTATTACGTGATCCTGTTTGTGATAAAACGAAAGTGGCTTGACGCCTGGGCGGGAATCAGGAAGCTGGCTGTAAAGCTGCTGGGTATTGCCCGGCGAGTACACGTCCCGGTTGCCATGGTTGCGATGGGTTTGATTGCGCTTCATGTGGTCGGAGCCTTTTTGTTCGATTTTAAGCTGGACTTTAGCCATATTACGGGTCTGCTCGCCGGTCTGGCTCTGCTACCTGTTCCGATTGCTGGGTTTTTCCGTTACAAGAAGCTGGATCGGCAGTGGCATCTGAGATCGGGTCTCGCTTTTGCTGTATTGTTCTTGATCCATGCTTTTCTATAGCAGAGAAAGAGGACGTTGGCATGTATATTTATTCGAGGTTTGCCAATTCCTAATCTGAAAGGTATTCCCGAGTTAACTTCCGGAGGTGTATAATCTTCCAGGCTGCCCATGAATCGATAAAGGGCCAGAACGCACAGATTGAACAAGCGTTCATGGAAGACTGGAGCTATCCCGCGGATACATATGATCTGGCCATTTCCAGACTGGCGATTCATTATATTGAAGATGTGAATAGCCTGTTCAGCAAGGTATACCACACGTTAAAAGAGAATGGTACGTTCATATTTTCGGTAGAACATCCTGTAATTACGTCGACGTTGCAGCCTTCGGGGACCCGAACCAACTGGGTGGTTGATCAGTATTTTGTAGAGGGATACCGGGAGCAGCAATGGCTTGGAGGCACGGTGAAAAAAATGCATCGCTCCATCGAATCCTACTACATGGCATTACAGCAGGCAGGATTTCAA
This sequence comes from Paenibacillus sp. JNUCC-31, assembly GCF_014844075.1. Classification (NCBI taxonomy): domain Bacteria; kingdom Bacillati; phylum Bacillota; class Bacilli; order Caryophanales; family Paenibacillaceae; genus Paenibacillus; species Paenibacillus sp. JNUCC31. The sequence continues at coordinate 3,128,271 of NZ_CP062165.1, read as the reverse complement.
GTACAGCATCTGCGGGAATCGGCGCCTCAGCGTCCGTATTTTGTGAACGAGGAGACGTACCTGCGCAGACAGCGCATTCCGTTGTTTTTATTCCTGTCTGCCCGCAAATAATACACAGAAAACTGTGGATAATTCATAATATAGCCAAGCAGCCCAAAAACCTGTCCACATGTGGATAAGATTTTTGGGCTGCTTGGATTGTTCTGACTGTGAATAGATGCAGAAATTATTGTTCTGCTGCCCTTACGTAGACCCGTTGTCCATGCCGATCTACATCCACAGGCGCTTCAAAAAAGCTGCTCAGTACATCCCGGTTCATCAACTCACTGGTTAATCCGCTATTCACAATCTCGCCCCGCCGAAGCAGCAGGCTGTGGCTGAATACTGGCAATATTTCCTCCGTATGATGGGTCACGTAGATGAGCGAAGGGGTGTCCGGTTTCTGTGTCAGCTCACGGATACTTTCCAGCAGCCGCTCTCTGGAGAACAGGTCAAGCCCATTGCAGGGTTCGTCCAGAATGAGCACACGCGGATTAGCCATCAGAGCTCGGGCAATGAGCAGTTTCTGCTTCTCTCCCTGGGAACAGGTACGGTATTCGCGGTCCCACAGATGCTGACAGCCGAGCGTACGCATCAATTCCCTTGCCTGATCCAGATCCTCATCCGAAAGTTTATCGTACAGTCCGATGGTGGCATGTTTACCGCTGATCACGACATATTGTGTACGGTCGGTGCCATATAATTTCTCCTGAAGGGAGGAGCTGACCCAGCCGATCGACTTCCGCAGCTCGCGCAAATCCACATCCCCGTAACGGTGTCCGAGCACGGTTATCGTGCCTTCTGTCGGCCAGAGATATCCGGTGATCATGTTCAGGAGGGTGGTTTTACCGGAACCATTCAGGCCGAGCAGTGCCCAATGTTCCCCTTCGTTTACACGCCAGCTGACATCGTTCAGCAGGGTGATTGGCCCCCTTTTCCAAGTAACATGCTGTACATCAATGATCATGGGTTATTCCTTCCTTCTGTTTAGCCTCTGTCTCGATTCGAATATCCTGACCCTATTGTAGTCACAAAACAACTGACGTTTCAATGCATATTAGGCGTTTCGTGGCCGATCCCGGCGCAGGAATACAGCACACACCCCAAGCAGCGGTAAAAAGGAACATAGTTTGATGACGAATGAAATGTTGGTCACATCAATCAGGGAACCAAGCACAACCGATCCAAGTCCCGCCATGCCGAATGACAGGCCGAAGAACAATCCGGACACCGTTCCGATATGACGTGGCAGCAACTCCTGTGCATATACAATGATAACGCTGAAGCCGGACATGAGAATCAGTCCGATGATGCCGCATAATACTATCGATAAAGCAGGTCCCGCATACGGCAGCAGCAGTGAAAATGGAGCAGTACCCGCGATGGAGAACCAGATCATCGGTTTGCGTCCATAACGGTCAGCCAGTGGGCCGCCGAGCAAGGTGCCAACCATACCCGCAAATTGCAGAACGAACAGGCAGATCTGTGCCTGCGAAAGAGGCAGGTTATACGCATCGGCGTAATAGAATGCATAGTATCCGGTCATGCCGGCAATATATACGAATTTGGAAAACAGCAGCAAGATGAGAATCCCCATCGTAAAAGCGATAAATCTCCGACTTGCAGGCTGAACAGCAGGCTGCACAATGCCATTTGCCTGTACAGGCTGTTGCTGACGGCTGCGATTATCCGCCAATTTGTCTCTATACCAACGGCTAACGGAAGACTGGATAACGATCCCGATTAGAGCAAAAGCCATTAGCCACAGAAAACTAAGCTGTCCATGCGGAAGCAGGATAAAGGCAACCAGCAGCGGGGCGAGAGCCTGACCTGTATTGCCACCGACCTGGAAGATGGACTGTGCCATTCCGCGTCCTCGACCTGCCGCCAAATGAGCGACGCGTGAGGATTCAGGATGCAGGATGGATGAGCCTATGCCAATCAACGCTGCGGAGACAAGCAGCATCCATAACTCGGAAGACAAGGCAAAGCCGAGAACACCGATCAGGGAGAACAACATACCTCCGGGCAGCAGGATCGGCATCGGCTTGCGATCAGACATATAACCGACCAGTGGCTGTAGGACCGATGCGGTAATATTCAATGTGAAGGCAATCCAGCCCATCTGGGCGAAACTGAGCTGCATCGTTTGCTGGAACAGCGGAAAAGCAGACGGGACAACAGTCTGCATCGCATCATTCAGCAGATGGGCGAAGCTGACTCCGGCAAGCGCCCAATTGGCGGAGTGATTGATTTGCATTTTGCTTACAGCGGCTTGTGCCACGGGAGATCACCTCGAATTATTTTTTTACCATGATAAAAGATACAGACAGATATTGTCTTTGTGAAAAGTGCTTGGAAAGTGAGCACGATTTGCTATAATGTCAGCAGGTGAGGAAATGATGGAATTAAACATGATGCTGAATGGATTGGAATTGTGGAAGGCTTCTGGCGGATTCGCCAACGAACCCCATGTGCATGATGACTGGTATCAGGTAACGCTGCCGGTAAGAGGTGAGTGTCATCTGGTGCAGGAACAGCAGACGTATCCTTTGCAAGCAGGACTGGGGATTATTGCCCATCCCCGGATGGAGCACTTTTTCGAGATTGGTTCGGATTCGGCGGTTATCGTGATCAAGTTTCGTAATCCGCCAGTTGGCGGCTTGGAGGATTCAGGGAGGCAAGGGGCGCAGACCGAATTTCGGACCACACAAAGCTTCGATCCTGCTGAAATTAGCAGACTGTTTCGAGGCTGGAACGCCATTTTGCTGGACGATGCGCCTGAACCATTGCAGATACAGGAAACGGAGCTTGCCGTAGAGACCTATCTTGGACGGATGCTGACAGGTGAACCAAATGGCAGTAACCGTAACCTGACGCTGGCAACTTCAGGAACAGGTATGGCGGGGAGCGTGGGGGCTGGTCTGGTTTACGGGCAGTTTCAGAATCTGCTTCAGCGAACAAGCAGCAACGGCGGAGCGTTCATTGACCCCCATCTGCGGCGCGTGCTGGAGTATATACACAGTGACTATACAAGTCCAATGGACATTGAATCGATGGCGGCGATTGCGCACCAGAGCCGATATCACTTTATGCGTTCCTTCAAGGCACTGACGGGTTCAACGCCGTATCAGTATGTGCTGAATTTGCGTGTGGAGGAAGCCACCCGACGACTGCGCCATACAACAGATTCTGTGACCACCATCAGCTTTGGGTTGGGGTTCTCCAATGTCAGTCAGTTCTAGAGGGCGTTTCAGCGCGTGACGGGTGTAACACCGATGGAGTATCGAAACCAGATGTAGAATCCGAAGAGGTTGAAGCCACAGGCACACGTTTCAAAAATAGAACAATTCTGCGCTGCACCAGAACGCTGGTGGAGGCAGGACAGTAGAGGGGCAGAACGGGAGATATTCGTTCGTTGCCCTTTTTTCTCGCTTTTTTGCCCGCTAACATGTCTCCCAGATCGGTAAAAGCATATAGATCTCTTCGCAAGCAAACACTGATTTTTGTTGTTGCCAAACCCGATGGACTTTGCTAAGATGGGAAAAATAGTTTTTGTAAGCGTATACATTTAGGGTGAAATTACAACGTTGTAATTATGGTTTTGTGTTTATGTCTACGTCTTTATTCGCTTCTTGTTTGTCTTAATATTCCATTTTTAAAGGGACAAAATGTATTTTATGTTCAAGTGGATTTCACCGAATGATGCATGAAGCGGCATGTTTGTGCCTGAAAATTCAAACGTTGTAATTTTAATGCGAAGGGGTGTCTGAAAGGTGAAAAATCGCATGTCCACGCTATTCAGCCTGATCAAACGGGATAAGTATTTGCTGCTGATGTTCTCACCCATTTTTCTGTATTACGTCATCTTCATGTATGTTCCCATGCCGGGCATGCTGCTGGCCTTCCGCAATTTCATGCCGGGGCAGGGAATGTTCAGCGGGGAATGGGTGGGCCTGAGGTGGTTTGATCAGTTCGTGAATTCCATCTACTTCTGGAGGCTGCTGCGCAATACGTTTTTGCTCGCCTTCCTGCCGCTCCTGTTCGGCTTCTCCATCCCCATTCTGTTCGCCGTCTGTATTGTAGAAATCAAGAATCAGACGTTCAAGCGGTTCGCCCAGACTGTCACCTACCTTCCGCATTTCATCTCCACCGTCGTGGTCGCGGGCATGATTATTAACTTCCTGTCACCCACGGACGGGATCGTGAACACCCTGATTGCCAAGCTCGGTATGGAGAAAGTGAACTTCATGATGGACGCCGGATGGTTCCGAACGATATTCACCAGCTCCGATATCTGGCAGAGCTTTGGCTTCAGCTCCATTATCTACATTGCAGCCATTATGGGCATTGACCCCGAAATGTACGATTCCGGCAAAATTGACGGGGTTAACAAGTTCCAGGAGTTGTGGCATCTAACCCTTCCCAGTATTAAACCAACGATTGTCATCCTGCTGCTCCTGTCGCTTGGAGGCATTATGAGCGTAGGATTTGAGAAAGTATATCTGCTCTATAACGGTGCTACCTATGAGACCGCAGACGTGTTATCCACCTACGTATACCGAATGGGGATTGAAGGACAGAACTACGGATTTGCGACAGCCGTCGGCCTGTTCAACTCTATTATCACCTTTGTGCTTGTGTTCGCGGCTAATACGATGACCCGGCGTCTGACCAAGATGTCACTCTGGTAAGACCATATCCCGACCCAAAGGAGACCTGTATGCAAAAATCGAGAAGTGACCGGTTATTCTACGGATTTGTCTACCTGCTGACCATATTGGCAGTCGTCGTTACGCTGTATCCTTTTCTGTACGTGATCAGCGTTTCATTCAGCTCGGTTGATGCGATCGACAAACAAAAGGTTGCGTTGTGGCCAGTAGGATTCACCTTGTCCGGGTACAAAATGGTGCTGCAATACCGGGAGTTGTGGGTGTCCTTCTATAACACTCTGTGGTACACCGTTATAGGTACACTGCTGAATATTGTAGCTACGTGCCTCGCTGCATTTCCGTTATCCAGACAACAATTTTTCCTGCGCAGAAAGCTGAACTTTTTCATCGCCTTCACCATGTATTTCTCGGGTGGGCTCATCCCGGTCTACATGCTGATTACGTCACTGGGGCTATATAACACCCGCTGGGTGATGGTACTTCCTGTGCTGGTCATTACGTTTAACGTCATGATCTGCCGCTCAGCTTTCGAGGGTATTCCGAATGAAATCTTCGAAAGCGCCAGCATCGACGGGGCCAATGAACTGACGATGCTTTATCGCCTGGCGGTACCTATCATTAAGCCGACACTTGCCGTGCTGACGTTATATTACGCGGTTTTCCATTGGAACAACTTCTTCTCGGCCCTTCTATATCTGGGCAAACAGGATATGCAGCCCTTGCAGATGTTCCTGCGCCGGGTCCTCATTATGGCTTCACCCGAGGTCATGCAAAAGATGGGGGGTACGATGACCACGGGCGCACTGGCGGTGTCCACCCTTCAGGTTCGGTATGTGTCGATTGTGGTCAGCATTCTGCCCATCGTTACGATTTACCCTTTTATCCAGCGGTACTTCGTCAAGGGGATTACCCTCGGAGCCGTGAAAGGATAGCCTTATTGATCACCATGCATCACCCAAGGTTGTTCATAACAAGGAGGAATAACGGATGATAATCAGAGGGGCCGGAAGAAAAAGTGTTCTCGCGGTGATACTTGCCATTAGTCTCGCCGGATGCAGCAGCGGTACAGGGACAGGGGGAGACACAGGAAGTGCCTCACCAAGCTCGGAGCCAGCGTTCAACTACACAGGTGCAGGGCCGGTAACGGATCAGAAGGATGCCAAGCTATCCATTCTCGGGACCAATGCATGGACAACCAACGTGGATCTATCGACTGCCGAAATTGTGAAGAAGATTGAGAGTAACGCCGGGGTAAAGGTCGATTGGGATCTCATTCCGCCGCAGAACTACGCGGATGCGGTGAATCCAAGACTTGCGGCTGGAACGGGATTGCCGGATATCGTCTATCTGCCGGATCAGGATCAGCTCATGAAATACATTAATAGTGGCCTGTTTATTCCGCTTAATGACCTGGTAGAGAAGTATGGTGTGAATCTCAAAAAAATATACGACAAATCCCCATCGGTCAAAGCCAGTTTAACGACGCCAGATGGTAAAATGTATTATGTTCCGCAGCAAACGCTTACGAAAAACTACATGCCATTGTTTATGGTCAATGAACGCTGGCTGAAGAAGCTGGGACTGAATGAACCAACAACACTGGATGAGTTCACAGCGATGCTGCGCAAATTCAAGACAGATGATCCGAACGGCAACGGCGAGGCGGATGAAATACCGTTGTCCATGGAATCCAAGTTTGTGCCGATGGCATTTGGTCCTGCTTTTGGCCTCGATCTGTCCAATCAGTTCTATGCCGATGACCAGGGTAAGGTGCATTTCAGCTATTATGAGCCCGCCTACAAAGAATATCTGACATACCTCAATGGGCTGTACAAAGAAGGTCTGCTCGGGGTGGACTATGCCAGTACCACAAGCGATCAGGTGACCTCCCGTATCTCGCAGGATGTAACTGGAGCCACGTTTAATTTTAGCTGGTACATGTCGATGGTCTACAGTCCGCTATTCAAGGATTATGATCCGGCGGAGCCTATCTTCAAAGGCATTCTGCCACTGAAAGGCCCGCATGGAGACCAGTTTTATATCGGACGTACGCCTGTGAGCGGCATTTTTGGAATCTCCAAGGATAGCAAAAATCCGGAGCTCGCCTTCCGTTTCCTGGATTATGCGGTAAGTGAAGAAGCGCAGACGTATTATACGTGGGGCATTAAGGGTGATACGTATACCGAAGAAAATGGCGTGAAGACATTCACGGACAAAGGCAAGGACAATGACTATATCCAGAAACTCGGCATTGGTCCCGTGAATCTGCCGAACATTCAGTCTACGGATTCGGCCGATTCCGTTGTGGCCGAATGGCATGCCAAGCTCGACAAGGAATTGGAGCCATACATCCACGAGCCGTTTCCATTCGTATATGCTCTGCCGGATGAAGCGAGTGTAGAGAGCATGTCCATGCCGGATATTACGACGTATGTGGAAGAGATGAACTTCAAATTTATAAGCGGAGATACCAGTCTGGATCAGTTTGACAGTTATATCGAGACTTTGAAAAAAATGAACATTGAGCAGGTTATTGCCGGCAGACAGGCGCAATATGACCGGTATAAGGCTGCACAGCAATAAGCTTCCCAAGGGTTGAGAGGTGTTGATTGATTTTGATAACCATTAAGGACATTGCCAAACTGGCGGGAGTGAGCTACAGCACGGTATCCAAGGCACTCAACGGTGATCCCCGCATCAAACCGGCGACCCGGCAGAAGGTGCTCGCGGTTGCGGAGAAGCATCAATATCGAAAAAACATTATGGCACAGCAGCTTTCCACCGGCAGAAGCAACATTATTGGCTTTGTTCTTGATGAACTGAGCAATCCGTTGTTCTCGAATATATCGGGCAATCTGCATGCGGAGCTGAAGAAGCGGGGATACCAGATGATTTTGGTCGTCGCGGATGATGGGGTGGATGTTTTTAGCCAGCTTCGCGTGGATGGATGTATCCTGTGGGATTATGCGCTGGACAATCGGGATGCCTTCTGGAAGAAGTTTGCAACACTGAACATGCCATGTTTCGTGCTTGGTACAGATGAAGCCCCGAATTCCCCTTACATCAAGATCGACCGGAAAGAGGGCATATACAAAGCGGTTGAGCATCTAAAATCACTGGGACATCGCCGGATTGGTTTCATTGGAAACTCTCAAAATATCAAGCTTGAAGGGTATCGGGAAGCATTGCAGCGCACAGGACTCGAATTTGATCACCGCCATGTGCTGCCTGCATATTCCTCTTGGGAGGATGGGTATTTTGCCATTCGGAATTATACGTTTGGACCCGATTCGCCAACGGCATTTATTGGCTTGAACAACCTGGTGACCCGAGGTGCGCTGAGGGCTTTGCTGGAAGCTGGCTACAATGTGCCAAATGATATCTCGTTAATCGGTTATGATGATTTGCCGGATATGCAGTATGCCGAAGTGGCGCTAACAACTATTGGCCCGCCGCTGGATGAACTGGCAGCACAGGCAGCAGAGCTAATCGTATCGTTGATTCGTGATGAGCAGACGGATTATCCGGTGATTATCCAACCGAAGCTGAATCATCGCAATTCGACGGCCGTTTGTCGGCAGCAAGTGTCTGAGCATTAATGATAGGCTGAGTACAACATTCAAGGTCCAGGGAGGGTTCTTTTATGCAGGTACAAACGCAGTTATCTTGGTCGGAGCGAATAGCGGAAACGATTATCCAACAATGTGATGGAAAGGGCTATCATGTGTTTCCTTCAGAACGGTGGGCATATGTCCAGGGAATGACGTTAATTGCAATGGCACGTACCGGTAAGCAATACGGCAAGGACGAGTATGTTTCTTTTATGAAAAGACATATGGATCTGTATGTTCAGGAGGATGGTTCGATCGGAACGTATTTCCTGGAAGAGTACAATCTCGACCAGATCAATCAGGGCAAGAACCTGTTCGAACTGCTGGAAACTACCGGGGATCAGCGATACGCTGAAGCTGCACATCTGCTCGCAACCCAGCTCGCAGGACAGCCTCGAACGTCGGAGGGTGGATTCTGGCACAAAAAAATCTATCCGTTCCAGATGTGGCTGGATGGATTGTATATGTCGTCTCCATTCCTGGCCCAATATGCCAAGGCTTTTGACCGGCCTGATCTGTGGGATGAAGTGGCTCATCAGATTTTGCTAATCGAACGCAAGACGCGTGATCCGCGCACGGGTCTGCTCTATCATGGCTGGGATGAATCGAAGGAGCAGATCTGGGCCGATTCCGTAACCGGATGCTCCGCACACTTCTGGAGCCGGGCGATGGGCTGGTATGCGATGGCGATCGTGGATAGTCTGGAGCACTTCCCGATTCATCATCCGAAACGGGGCACCATCATTGGCATCTTTGAGCGTATGTGTCATGCCTTGGTACGTGTACAGGAGCAGGATAGCGGACTCTGGTTCCAGGTGCTGGATCAGGGATTCCGCAAGGGCAATTATCTGGAAGCTTCCGGTTCAAGCATGTTTGTGTATGCCATGGCGAAGGGTGTTCGCTTGCGTTACCTTGAGCCGCATTTCAGGCAGGCCGCAAAGAAGGGATGGCAAGGATTGACGTCCCGATTGGTGGAAGAAACGGAGGAAGGCGTGAAGCTGAATGCGATCTGTCACGGGGCAGGGCTCAGTCTGGATCGGGATGGTTCATACAGTTATTATGTCGGCGAGCAGATTGTAAGTGACTCTTTCATGGGTTTGGCCCCGCTTCTGCTGGCTGCGCTGGAGATGGAGCGATTGCCATGAACAAGCCTATGTCACAAGGCTCGAATCTGGATCTGGGCATGAAGGGTTATCTGGTTGCTGCGGATGGAAGCGGCGATTATTCCACGATCCAAGCGGCCATTGATGCCATTCCGTCCAACTACAACGATAAGTTCAAGATTCGCATTAAGCCGGGAACCTATGTGGAGAAGCTGGATATCGTAAAATCGAAAGTTCACCTTATTGGGGAAAGCGCAGAGCAGACGATAGTTACGTATGGTGATTATGCGCTCAAGAAATTCCCGAACGGGGAGTTGTATCATACCTTTCATTCCTATACGGTTTTTATCGGTGCTGATGATTTTACGGCAGAGGGGATTTCTTTTGTCAACTCTGCCGGACCGGGCAAGGACGTGGGGCAGGCATTGGCCGTTTACGTAGATGGAGACCGGGCGGCCTTTCGCCGCTGCCGATTTATGGGTCACCAGGACACGATCTTTACCGGACCGCTGCCGGAGCAGCCGATTGACCGGAGTTTCTTCGGGGGGCCGCGTGACGGGGCAGAGCGGCGGAAGCTGCGCCAATATTATGAGAACTGTTACATTGAGGGCGATGTGGATTTTATTTTTGGCTCGGCTACGGCGGTGTTCCAGGGCTGTGAGATCTTTGCGAAGAATCGCTTAAGCGATGTCGCTGCTGCGGAGGGAGAAGTGAATGGCTGGATTACCGCGGCTTCCACACCTGAGGATGTTCGTTATGGGTATGTGTTTATCGATTGCGATCTGACCAGCAACGCCCCCGCTCAGTCCGTATATCTGGGGAGACCGTGGCGTAATCATGCCAAAGTCTGCTTCCTGAACTGCTGGATGGGGGTGCATGTGAAGCAGGAGGGCTGGCATAATTGGAACAAAACTGATGCGGAAACGACGGTGGTTTACGCAGAATACCAAAGTGCCGGACCTGGGGCTGGCAATGCCATGGGCCGAGTACCATGGGCGAGAATACTCAGTGAGCAGGAGGCGGCCGAGTATGCTGTACCTCTGATTCTGTCTGGTGTGGACGGGTGGCAACCTTTCGAAGGGGAGGGAGGCTAATCGGCGGCAAGAGATGCCCTCTTCTCTGCGAAATAAAAGATAAAAGGCTGTCTTTCAAGTCTCCTAAGGACTTGGTGGAGAGCCTTTTTTGTGCGGTATATTACATTTTTCGCCCCCAATAGAAATAATTTATCCCTTATCTCAATTGCATTTTACTGATTAAATACAGGGTGAGGATCTGTAAATTCCCTGTAAAATTGGATGATGTCTGCTAAAAAGAGAAACGAGAGGGAAGGTCCATTTTGATAAGGAAAGGGAGTGAAGGAATACTCATCGTTAGACGGTTGTATGAGCTCTATAGATCGCGGATCACATGTATGTGCACCAGTGAAGCATTGTTTGCAAGGTGAAAATAATTTGAATACAGGAGGGATTTTGCTTGAATCAAGCTGTTCGATTCCGCCCGGTCATTACATTCGCTTTGGCATTTCTTCTGATTATTACATGGTTTGCACCAAGAGCAGATGCCGCTGCCCAATGGCAGGCAGGCACCGCATACAAAAAAGGAGATCTAGTAACCTATTTAAATAAAGATTATGAATGTATTCAGCCCCATACGGCTTTGACCGGATGGGAGCCCTCAAATGTGCCTGCATTGTGGAAATACGTCGGGGAAGGTACTGGAGGGGGAACTCCAACTCTGGATACGACACCACCTTCCGTCCCAGCAGGTTTAACCTCATCCTTCGTCACGCAGACATCGGTCAATCTTACCTGGAACGCATCCACGGACAATGTGGGTGTCACCGGATATGAAGTGTACCGGAACGGTACTCTCGCGGCGAACACTCCAACGCCTACGGCTGTAGTAACAGGACTGACAGCCGGCACCACATATGTTTTTACAGTTAAAGCCAAAGATGCGGCAGGCAATCTGTCCGCAGCAAGCACCTCTCTCAGCGTTACCACTTCCACCGGATCTTCGAATCCTGGGCCTAGCGGCAGCAAATGGCTGATCGGCTACTGGCACAACTTCGACAATGGCTCTACCAATATTAAACTGCGCAACGTGTCATCAGCCTATGACGTTATTAATGTCTCCTTTGCCGAGCCGATTTCACCCGGCAGCGGAACGCTCGCTTTTACTCCGTATAACGCTACGGTAGAAGAGTTCAAGTCGGACATTGCGTACCTTCAAAGCCAAGGGAAGAAGGTACTGATATCTATGGGAGGAGCCAATGGCACGATTGAGCTCACAGATGCGACCAAGAGACAACAGTTCGAGAATTCCCTCAAATCTATTATTTCGACTTACGGATTCAATGGTCTCGACATCGATCTTGAAGGAAGCTCCCTGTCTTTAAATGCGGGCGATACCGACTTTCGCAGTCCAACGACTCCGAAGATCGTGAACCTGATTAACGGCGTGAAAGCGCTTAAATCATACTTTGGTGCTAATTTTGTCCTGACCGCTGCACCGGAAACGGCCTACGTACAGGGCGGATATCTGAACTATGGTGGTCCATGGGGGGCGTATCTTCCAGTGATCCATGCCTTGCGCAATGACCTGACCCTGCTTCATGTGCAGCACTATAACACCGGTTCGATGGTGGGGCTGGATGGACGTTCTTACGCTCAAGGGACAGCCGATTTTCATGTCGCCATGGCCGAAATGCTGCTTCAAGGGTTTAACGTAGGCGGAAGCTCAGGTCCATTCTTTAGTCCTCTCCGCCCGGATCAGATTGCGATTGGCGTACCAGCTTCCCAGCAGGCGGCTGGAGGCGGCTATACGGCACCAGCCGAGCTGCAAAAGGCATTGAACTATCTGATCAAAGGAGTAACATACGGCGGTTCTTATACCTTGCGCCAGCCTGCGGGCTATGCCGGTCTCAAGGGCATTATGACCTGGTCAATCAACTGGGACGCGTATACGAATAACCAGTTTTCGAACGCACATCGTCCATTCCTGAATGGACTTAGCACGCAAAAGACAGAGGAGGTTGTGTATTAAATGATCAATTTAAATAAACACACTGCTTTTAAGAAGACTGCAAAGTTTTTCCTTGGTCTGTCCCTGCTCTTATCCGTCATTGTTCCTTCCTTCACGCTCCAACCTGCTACGGCCGAAGCAGCAGATTCTTATAAAATCGTTGGTTACTATCCGTCCTGGGCTGCGTACGGCAGAAACTATAATGTAGCCGATATCGACCCGACCAAAGTGACGCATATCAACTATGCGTTTGCTGATATTTGCTGGAACGGCATTCATGGAAATCCGGACCCTTCGGGACCCAATCCGGTAACCTGGACCTGTCAGAATGAAAAAAGCCAAACGATTAATGTCCCGAACGGAACGATTGTGCTCGGCGATCCATGGATCGATACGGGCAAGACATTTGCAGGGGATACGTGGGATCAGCCCATTGCAGGCAATATCAATCAGCTTAACAAGCTGAAACAAACCAATCCAAACCTGAAGACTATTATCTCCGTCGGAGGATGGACGTGGTCCAACCGTTTCTCCGATGTAGCCGCCACGGCTGCAACCCGAGAGGTCTTTGCGAATTCCGCCGTCGATTTCCTGCGGAAGTACAATTTTGATGGAGTGGATCTGGACTGGGAGTACCCGGTATCAGGCGGACTTGATGGTAACAGCAAACGTCCTGAAGATAAGCAAAACTATACTCTTCTCCTGAGCAAAATCCGTGAAAAGCTGGATGCAGCAGGAGCTGTAGACGGCAAGAAGTATCTGCTTACGATTGCAAGCGGCGCGTCTGCGACCTATGCTGCCAATACCGAGCTTGCAAAAATTGCCGCCATCGTCGACTGGATTAACATTATGACATACGATTTTAACGGCGCTTGGCAAAAGATCAGCGCACATAATGCGCCATTGAACTATGATCCTGCGGCTTCAGCCGCTGGCGTGCCAGATGCCAATACATTTAATGTGGCAGCCGGAGCACAAGGGCATCTGGATGCAGGCGTACCGGCCGCTAAACTCGTGCTTGGTGTTCCATTCTATGGCCGTGGCTGGGATGGATGTGCACAGGCAGGAAACGGCCAGTATCAGACGTGCACAGGTGGTTCTTCCGTTGGAACATGGGAAGCAGGTTCCTTTGACTTCTACGATCTGGAAGCCAATTACATCAACAAAAATGGATACACGCGTTACTGGAATGACACGGCCAAAGTACCATATCTCTATAATGCGTCCAACAAGCGCTTTATCAGTTATGATGATGCAGAGTCCGTTGGATATAAAACGGCATATATCAAAAGCAAAGGACTCGGCGGAGCGATGTTCTGGGAGCTCAGCGGTGACCGTAACAAAACACTCCAAAACAAACTGAAAGCCGATCTGCCTACCGGAGGTACAGTGCCACCAGTAGATACGACGGCACCAAGCGTACCCGGGAATGCCCGTTCGACAGGTGTGACGGCAAACTCAGTGACGCTGGCTTGGAATGCTTCAACGGATAATGTAGGGGTTACCGGTTATAACGTCTATAATGGCGCTAATCTTGCGACAACGGTCACAGGAACGACAGCAACAATCAGCGGACTTACAGCGGGAACTTCATATACCTTCACGGTAAAAGCAAAAGATGGGGCAGGTAATCTGTCTGCAGCCAGTAATGCTGTAACTGTAAGCACAACAGCTCAGCCAGGAGGCGATACGCAAGCACCAACTGCACCAGCGAACCTTGCGTCTACTGCGCAAACAACATCCAGCATCACGCTGAGCTGGACAGCATCCAATGACAATGTGGGTGTAACGGGTTATGACGTGTACAATGGAACGGCACTGGCAACCACGGTAACCGGAACGACGGCAACGATCAGCGGGCTTGCGGCGGATACCTCGTATACATTTACGGTAAAAGCAAAAGATGCGGCAGGCAATGTGTCGCCAGCGAGCAACGCTGTGAGCGTGAAAACTTCGGCAGGAACGACGAATCCCGGCGTATCCGCATGGCAGGTCAACACAGCTTATACTGCAGGACAATTGGTCACATATAGCGGTAAGACGTATAAATGTTTGCAGTCCCACACCTCCTTGGCAGGGTGGGAGCCATCTAACGTTCCTGCCTTGTGGCAGCTTCAATAGTTAAAAATTGAATTACAACATTTTTAACTGAAATCTGCAGTAGACAAGAAAAACCACCGGTCCTTGATCCGGTGGTTTTTTGCCCATATGAATGAAGCTCTCGTCGTGGTATGCATCCGGCAATTCGTCTGGATCGTCGTGATGTGGTCAACAGAATCAGGGATACAGAGCTTTTCAAATTACTGAATTTCTTTATTCCTGATCTTCCATTCGTCCACAGTATTCGCATCGATCCGGCACAATTTAGCGATAAGTAGGCCGAGGACAACACTGGGGATTTTTAGTCCATATTCGATATTCTGATAATGTCGTAGGGTACATTTCATAAATTCGTTGATTTTTAATACTAGAGATTCTTGTGTATATCCTGCTGCTTCGCGTGCCTCTTTTAATTTCACGTTATAACCCCTTATACATGGTATAGACAAAATTGTATATGAGTTGCGTTGAAGTTATAACGATCTAATAAACATGTACTATAGTTGTAGATCTATAGTTCGTTATGTATAATTAGATTGGCCAAATTTAACGGCTTTCCAGAAGCCTTTGCCGGGTTATTTATAGGGGAAGGGGAAAGCTCTTACAATATTTTTGTAGGAGCTTTTTTCTAAATAATACATTTATTGTTGACCGATGGTTGATTCCTAACTAAGATAAGTTATATATAGGTATGTAATCCTATTTTTTGGTTTTTTTTGCGTGAGGTGTTTTGTATTGGAGTCTACAAATTCAATTCGAAAAAAACTGATGCAACATATGCAAAGTAACTATATTATACATTCTCAGTTTGCTGAAATATCTGGTATTAATTCCGGTACACTTAGCCGTATTTTGCAGGGGAATAAACCCATATCTATGAGCCAGCTTGTCGCTATTACCGCAGGGATGGGATTACCCGAAGACTTCTTTTTTGATGATTACATAGATGAATGCTTTTCCTTTTTGATCTCCATCCGGCGCATCCGGCCGTTTATTATTCGTTGCGCTGAATTAGATCGTTTGGATTGTGTCGAACAAATTGTTAATCGTCTATTGGATGATCTCTCCTATGTCTCTGTGCTTTTTGATATAGCTGAAAAGTTGTTTGCCAATAACAAACGTTCGGCTGCAGGGATTTTATATAGGAGTGTGCGTGAGGCAGAAAAGTATCAGCATTCTGAGCGGCTCGCGCTGTGTCATTACCGTTTGTTCCTGATTGATTTGGGAGAGGATTTGGAAGAGAATGTGCGTGCGGCAACTCAATTTGAGCTGTACGTTAACCGTCTCGATGAAGCGGATCAGCTTGAAGCTTTAAAACAATTGATGCACGTTTTTGGAATGGTTCACAAATGGGCAAAAGTCGATGCTTTAGCCAAGGAAATGCATCGGATTGCAACGATTCAGTATGATTTACAATGTCGATCTGAACGATCAGAAGAAGCCCAGAAAGGGACGGAACGACCTTTGTATTACTATATTCTTTATGCTTATCTGGCTCGATCAGTGGCCAGTGAAGAGTGTGGAGACTACAAAAGAGCATTGGAATTTGTATCCCTGTATGCTGGCGGGAAAAGTTGGGTTCAAGAAAAGGATGAGGAAGCCAAACGGATTGTTGGACAATTTTCGGAATGGGCCGTTGCGAACACATTTCTCTATCGCTTAATGTCCGGAGAAGTGGATGTTTTGCACGTATATGCGGATTACATAGCATCGCAAGAAGATGAAATATTTATTGCTGTAAGGTACATGGTCCAAGCAGCCAATTTATATGGATTGGATATTGATAGCATCTTAGAGCGTTTTGCAGCATATATCCCCTATCAATCAGACAAAACGGAGTTTGGGGAGTATAAGCCGACTATTTTAAAAGAGAGCTACGCCCAATTCCTCGGTGATCTGGCTGTGTATCGTTTCAATGCAAGCAAGGATGCTGATACTGCAATAAAACTTGTGTTAGAAGGTTTGAATTTATCGATTACAATAAATAGTGGAAAAAATATCATTACTTGTATGGCTCTTTTTGAGCAATATAGAGATTGTGCGGATCTCGAAGCGAAAGAGAAATTCAAAAAACTATCAAGTGAGGTGCATCGGCTCAATGCGAAAAAAAACGTTATACTACTTGGTTCTCTGTAGTGTTGCTATTGTCGTATCTACGCCAATAATGTTGGCTACAATGGGGCATGGTTGGGGTACTTAACATGAAGCAAAAGTATATAGGGTGTTCCTGATCCTCGGGAGCGCCCTTTTTCGTTTGTTTAAGAAATGATTGCTTTCCTGAATTATGGATATGGGATGCAATATTGGGGAATACGCATGTTTGATTCTGATCTTATGTAAATGATTTGTTCAAATGGTTCAATACTGAATCTTTGAGAGGGTTCATGAAATAGAAAATTTACCACAAGGTATTTTCGAGTTTCCTAAGAGTTAGCTTTCATCGTTTTTGTGCCTTTAAAAGATTATGTTATTATCTGTCAACATATCCTAAAATATCATAAAGGAGGATGGGGTTCTATGAAAAGAAGCCTTCTCATACAGTTGCGTATTGAACGTGCCAGGACTCGCCTTCACGCCCTGGCAAAAAAGCACAGGGGGGTTCAACACCCCGCAGTAATCAAACAGTCAATGGTATTGGATGATTTAATCAATCAGTATAATAGAGAGAAAGCACAAATAAAAAAGCCGATTGAATAAACAATCGACTTTGGGCGAGAAACTTTTGCCGGGTTCACTCGCCCTTTAATATTAACAGATCATGAGGAAAAAAGTGATGAAGTTCTCTAAATGAATTTTAAATTAGAACTTAAATATTACGCGATTTTAAACAAAGAAATACATTTATTAAACTTATTGGATAAATGGATTGGTATAATGTTAGGAAAATTTGTATATGAAAGCGGGAGTTTACAATTAAGAAATATACTTTGTTATTAGCGTCATCGGTATTGCTGTTTAGTGGGCTCCTCGCCTGTAATAATCAAAAAGACAGTGGTGCGACTACACCCGGCAAAAATACCAATCAAGAAACCACCAATAATTCTTCTACACCAGAACAAAATTCTTCGGGTGATATATCTAGTGTATTTCCCAAGTCGGATCTCACGGATTCAATTACCATTGATTCAGTTAATGAAGACCAATCAATTCAGGCAGAACAACAAACGGAGAAGGGAACCCTGCTTATGGTTTCCGATGGTAAGGAAGAAAGAGGACATTTAAACGTTTCTAGTACGGAGGGACAAGAGGGAGATCAGACCTTCCAGAGTAATTATTCTATTGTCTACAGACACGAAGATCAGGATAAAGTTTTATTGGAACTACCGGCATATTTATTTGTTCAGCCATCTGACAAAACATTAACCTTTGAAAGGGTGAGTTTTGAAGATGCTGATGTTTATATCCTCACCCCACAATACCAAACAGGGCATGGATTGGAAGGTTATTTATTCGCGGTCACCAAACAAAGTGGAGATGCATTCCTATTAGAGATCGTTAAAGAGGGCCAAGTTTCTGAGAAACTTCTGTATTCTGAATCCGAACCTTTGCCAAGTGTCGAAAATGACGGTTTAGTTGTTCATCCGCCCGTTGGAGCGGGTACCCCTAAAGAAGACGCAAAAGACGCTCTTTATAAACTCGATTTGAGCAAGAAGCAATTAATTGCTGAATAAGAACGGTAAGCAATTAATCTAGTCGTTGCAAGAGTAATTTTCTGTATTGTAGACCTTCGTTTCGACTGGGTATTCGAAATCGCCCCTCTCGCTTGTGGGCGGAGCACTAACGAATCTGAGACGTCTTATTCAGGGTTTTGAAGCGCCTGTATAAGGCTAAGGAATCGGAGACACGTTATATCCGAATTTAAGGTAGTGTTTAGCATTTTTATAGGGTGTTTTAGAAAAATAGCGTGTCAGGTGTTCCTTACTATTGAAAAAGAGGGCTTTGGCTCTAAATAAGACGGCCTGTGTTCCTTAGAAAATGAGCACGTATGTTTACGTCCCCACGGCCCTCTTGCCCAAATGCTTCCACATAAAAGTCGACACCAGATGGCACTAAATTAGGCTTGTGAACATATCCCTTGTACCGTTAAGGGCAGCCGAGGTTCTTCGCAGTTCAGGTCTAAGAGCGGGACATTGATCGATAGCAAAAAAAATGAACTGGAGGATACACTTTTTGAAAAAAATCAGTATTGTCACAATGGTGGGAGCTATTTTGTTATCTGGATGTGGGGCAGATAATCAGTCTTCAAGTCCTGCAAATACATATGAGGCCGCTTCTGGATTAAATGCTACACCACCAGCTACATCGACTCTCAATACACGACTATCCGAGACTTCAGATCAGAAAATAGCTATTTATGGTGTTCGGGATAAAATACAAAAAGATATATTTTCATCTTTAGATGTAGAAGTAAACGGGGAAATGAAAACATTCAATTGGAGCAATGTAGCCAATCCTTCCTTTTATCCTCAAATATCGGTCGTTGATTTAGATGCAGATGGGGAAGATGAAATTATCATTATTCTGACCAAAGGGACGGGGACTGGAGTACATGATTCGGAAGTGCATGTGCTTCAATCAGATTTTACAGAAATACTGGTATCGGACCCGAGAAAATTTGTTCTCAGTCATATTAAAGTTGATCTAAAAACACATAAGGAGATTCGACAGTATACAGTTTCCGTTGATGGTCAGGAGCACTCCTTTGAGTTCAGCGAGAGCGATTCCAACGATTGGTTTAAACAACCTATGGTTCAGAATATATTGAGATTTGAGATACAGGATAACCAGCTTATTGCGGAGTTACCAATTCAGATTTCAACAAGTCATTATTTAGGGGATGCGATCGTTAGATATGCATTTGTTAATGGGAAATGGGAGCCTTCTAAAATAGAAATGGCAAAAGGTTATTCAAGCTGATGGGGTATTTTAGGGACGAAGGAATTACTGAAGCCAAAAAAGAAGGAAAACCTTCAACTTCGCACATAGCGAAGATTGGAGGTTTTGCCTGCTTTTTTACCTGTATAGGCATTAGCTTATTTAGTTATCTTTCAAATTAGAAATCAAAGTTGTCCGGATCAGGTCCAACGCGAACATCTTCGTTCAGGGTGCTAATACGCTCCATCTCATCATTGGACAATTCGAAGTCGAAGATGGAAGAGTTCTCGACAATACGTTTTTCCTTGGTAGACTTCGGAATGGTGATGACACCGTTCTGCAAGTCCCAGCGCAGGATGACCTGTGCTACCGATTTACCTTTCGCAGTGGCAATTTCGGTCAGAACCGGATTGTCCAGAAGTTGACCCTGCATCAGCGGGGACCAAGCTTCCAATTGAATTCCGTTTTTCTCACAGAATGCTTTGAGACGAACTTGAGTCAGACGAGGGTGGTACTCTACCTGATTAATTGCTGGCTTCAATTCGGCATCCTGCATCAGATCTTCAAGGTGGTGAATCTGGAAGTTACTGACGCCAATGGCTTTAATGCGGCCTGCTTTGTACAGTTGTTCCATTGCTTTCCATGCGCCTTTGTATTTGCCTGCTTTTGGCCAGTGAATCAGATACAGGTCCAGGTATTCCAACCCAAGTTTGCTCAGCGTTGTTTCATAGGCCGCAAGCGTCTCTTCATATCCAAGATCTGCGTTCCACACTTTGGAGGTAATGAACAGATCTTCACGCTTCAGATTATTTTCCTTCAAAGCCTCGGCAATCGCTTGACCTACACCGGATTCGTTGCCGTATATAGCAGCTGTATCAATACTGCGGTATCCGTGAGCAATCGCTTGTTTAACAGCCTCGATGAGTTCAGCTCCCTCTTCTACCTTAAATACGCCAAGTCCAAACCAAGGCATTGAAATGCCATTATTTAATGTTACTGTGGATTGTAAATGTTGTGCTGTCATGTGAAATCCTCCTCAAATTTTGTATCCATTATTATTATATTTCTTTTTCAGTCTAGCCCAGAGGAATTCTTCAATTAGATCACTATAGATCACTATAGATCGAATTAGAATCAACGTATTATACTAGAATACAATATTGGGCAAACCGGTTCCGCAATGGTACTTCATCACAGGGAAATGATGCATGCTAGCCTGCGGTTCTGACTGAACCTGACTCTGTCTCTGATGGAGAAGAGGGATCTCTACGATCAAGCACTCTTGCCCAGCCAGTCAGAAGCACAGCAGCCAGAACCATAATTGCACCAACCCATGTGGTATGAATCAGACCGATGGAGTCCGTAATTACACCGCCTAAATATGCACCAATTGCGATACCTGCGTTAAAGGCTGCGATGTTAAAGGCGGAGGCGACGTCTTTGGCCTGTGGAGCATAACGTTCTGCGAGCGTCACGACGTACATCTGAAGCCCTGGCACATTCATGAAGGCAAGCAGGCCCATGCCGAGTATGGTGAGTAATGCTGCTAGCTTAAAGGGAACTGTGAAATATAGTATGCCCAGAATGACGGTCTGAATGATAAACATATAGAAGAGTGCTCGGAGCGGATTGCGGTTGGCTGCTTTCCCTCCAATAATATTACCGATAGCAATGGCGATCCCGTACAGCAGCAGAATTCCCGCGACCGTTTTCTCGGAATATCCGCTGATATCGTGCAATAGTGGGGACAGGTAAGTGAACACCACAAACGTTCCCCCATATCCCACAGCTGTAATGGCAAAAGCCAGCAACAACCGTCCGCCTGTGACCAGCTTCAGTTGTTCACGGAATGCAGTTCGCGTTCCGCGTTGCAACGTGGATGGCACGAGAAGCATGTTGCCGATAAAGGCCACAACACCTACGACAACGATAAGAATGAAAGCTGCGCGCCAGCCCAAGTTTTGACCGATGAGTGTACCCAGGGGTACACCGGTTACTGTAGCAATGGTCAGGCCAGAGAACATGATAGCAATAGCGCTCGCCCGGCGGTTTGCAGGGACCAGGTCTGCCGCAATGGTGGAACCAATGGACATGAATACGCCGTGTGCCAGAGCGGAGATGATTCGTGCTATGAGCAGCATGGTAATTCCACTTGAGAGCGCCGCCATGGTGTTACCAACGATAAAAACAACCATAATGGCAAGCAGCAGCGTCTTGCGTGACACCGTTGACGTCAATGAGGTCAGAATCGGTGCCCCGAAGGTTACGCCTAATGCATATAAAGTAACGGTCAGTCCCGCTGTCGTTACGGAAATGCCCAGGTCATCTGCAATAAGGGGCAGCAGACCAACGCTGATAAATTCAGTGGTGCCGATGGCAAACGCACTGATTGCCAGCGCCAGCAATGCCCAGGTACTGCGTTTTGAATCATGTAACATTGTCTTGTTCAACTCCCCAGAATGTAGATTTACGTACCGGCAAATGCTATTATGAGTTATTCGACATAAAATGAATAGTACGTACTTTTTAGTACCCTACGTACTTTTTAGTGCCTATATAGCCATTGCTTTTATGAATAACAATCCCAGGGAGGACATGCAGCATGATCAGAAAGAAATATAATATTTCAGTTGAAGCAACGCTTGAAGTCATCGGTGGCAAGTGGAAATGCGTCATCCTCTGCCATCTGACACACGGGAAGAAACGGACGAGTGATCTCAAGCGTATTATGCCCGCAATTACGCAGAAAATGTTGACTCAACAGCTTAGAGAGCTTGAAGATGACGGGATTGTGAACCGAATCGTATATAATCAGGTTCCTCCCAAAGTAGAGTATGAGCTGAGCGACTATGGCCGAAGTTTGGAACCGATTCTAAATGCACTATGTAATTGGGGAGATCAGCATATTATTAAGGAATACGGAGACAAATCCTCCGTGTTGGAGGATAATGGGCTAAATGATTTTAACACGGACAACAAGGAGCTGATGAAGCCATGAACTATGAAATTTTATACGATGGTGCATTTGCGATGCTCAAGATTCACTTGCAGCGGGGAGAACGGTTCAAGGCAGAGAGCGGGGCAATGGTATCCATGACGCCAACCGTTGATTTGAAGGGATCTGCTGAGGGCGGCATGTTCGGCGGAATCGGACGAATGCTCAGTGGCGAGAAATTTTTCTTTCAGGAATTGACGGCTGCAGGGGGATCTGCGGAAATTCTGCTCTCACCATCAAGCATGGGGGATGTGGAGGCGATTGAACTGGATGGCTCTTATTCGCTCTATGTACAGAAAGATGGATTTCTGGCCGGAACCGAAGGTATTCAGGTGAATACCAAAATGCAAAACTTGAAGAAAGGCCTCTTCTCGGGAGAGGGTTTCTTTATTATAGAGATCAGCGGACGAGGAACCGTGTTCTTGTCGTCATACGGTGCAATCCATGCTATCCATCTGACTGCGGGTGAAGAAGTGATCGTGGATAATGCTCACTTGGTGGCATGGCCCAATTATATGGATTATCGCATTGAGAAGGCTTCACAAGGGTGGTTATCCAGCGTGACCAGCGGTGAAGGACTGGTATGCCGATTCCGGGGTGAGGGGATTGTCCTGATCCAGAGTCGTAATCCGCAGGGATTTGGACAATGGGTGAAACAATTTATTCCTTCGCGCTAATTATTCCCTATAGAATGTACAACGTTGAAACGGATTCGCTTCAACAAACGTTATAAGGTTAAGCTCAAGGTATCAACGATGGAGGTATAAAATGAAAATTTCACGATATAAAAACGCACAAGAAAGTCCGGGGTACCTGTTATGGCAGGTCACCACGATGTGGCAAAAGGAAATGCGTAGGGTTCTGGAGCCTCTTGGACTGACACAACCCCAGTTTGTGTTATTACATGCCTGTGTATGGCTGAATGAACACGATCAAGAGGGGAAAGGCGTAACCCAAGTCCAACTTGCCCAATTTGCCAACGTTGATGTTAACGTGACTTCCCAGGTGCTTCGAACTCTTGAAAAAAGAGGACTGATTGTCCGTAATCGTCATCTGACCGATACTCGTGCCAACATTATTACAACCACGCCGGAAGGAACGCGATTGGCAATTGAGGGGATCGAATTGGCTGAGGCAGCAGACAATGCATTTTTCGACCTTATCAGTGATCGGAAAGAAGAGTACATGGAGATCATGCAGACATTTATCAAACATAAATCAGATCGTTAGTTCATAGCGATTTTTTTTCTATATCCGATTAAACTACAGATTGTAGTGGAATTGGGATTAATTATAATATACGAATACAAATACGACATTCAGAATGTCCAACATAAACCAACCAACCTCCCTCGAACTTATTCGCAGGGAGGTTGGTTTTAATCTAAGCGGTACGTGGCAAAAGGCTCACCATGGCGGAATGAATCGCTAAGCTGATCCAGCTCGGCGATCATATCCTTGGTCAGCTTCATGTCCAGGCTGGCGAGATTATGCTCCAGCTGTTCGGGACGGGTAGCGCCCACAATTACGGTTGAAACGGCAGGTCTTGCCAGCAGCCAGGCGAGTGAAAGTACACTCGGGGAGCATCCGAATTCGGCTGCTTTTTGGCTCACTTGTTCACCTAAATTAATGTTACGCTCAAGCAGGAAACGATTGAAGGCCGGATCGGTATCCGCTCTGGAACCGGAAGGTACGCCAGCTTCGCCATTGTATTTGCCTGTCAGAATGCCACCAGCCAGCGGGAAATACGGTATGATGCCGACACCTTGATCAAGGCACATCGGCACGAGTTCAAGTTCAGGTGTGCGATCAGCCAGAGAGTAGCTGGTTTGGGTCGAGATATAACGTACATATCCTTTCAGCTCGCTGGTACCAAGAGCTTTCATCAGCTCCCAGGCTGCATAGTTGGAAGCTCCGATATAGCGGACTTTGCCAGAAGTGACCATATCGTCTAATGTGCGCAGCGTCTCATCCAGCGGTGTGTGCGGATCAAAGGTATGGATCTGATACAGATCCACATAGTCCGTTTGCAGGCGCCGCAGGCTATGTTCAAGCTCTTGCTGCAAATGGTAGCGGGAGGAACCGCGCCCATGGGGACCGTCATGCCGGGGGAGTCCGGCTTTGGTAGCAAGCACAGCGTTTTCCCGTCGACCTGTAAGGGCCTGTCCGATAATCCGCTCTGATTCCGTTCCGGCGTAGATGTTGGCGGTATCGATAAAATTAATTCCCTGATCCAGTGCCGCATGAATAATGCGGATCGAAGTCGGGTCGTCCGCCCGTTTACCAAAGGCATTGGTGCCGAGTCCAAGTGCGGAAACACGTAGACCGCTATTCCCCAAACGTCGATATTCCATCGTTCATCGCTCCTTCTCTGTCATTTCTTGTATAGGAGATTATAACGTAATCTATTGAAAACGTGTTATTAATATAGTTAAATGATTCTAAGACCGTTATTAAAGGAGATATGATGGAGAACAATGCTGCACATTTAACCCGACGGAAGCCGAAGAAGCCGAAGAAGAGATGGAAGAAGCCTCTAATTATCATCCTTAGCACACTCATTGTGCTGGGAGGAGTCGGATTTATCTATCAAAAACAACTCGTCCTGCTGGCATTTAACCTGTTTGCCTCGGGTACTGTAAAGGAAGCCCTTGATGAATCCTTCAAGCCGGTTGGCGATAAGGATGCACCCGTTGTAGAACATACCGATCCATTCTCGCTGTTGCTGCTAGGGATTGACCAACGGGATAACGAACCTAGTCGTTCGGATACGATCATCTATTCTGTCGTTCGTCCGGAGGAAAATAAAGTGTTGCTGCTGTCGATTCCGCGTGACTCCTATACCGATATTATCGGCCGGGATGTGAAATCGAAGATTAATTCTGCGTATGCTCATGGTGAAGCCAAGATGGCGATGGATACCGTAGAACATCTGTTGGAAAACAAAGTCGATTTCTATGCCGCAATTAATTTTAACGGACTCAAGGATATTGTTGATGCGGTTGGCGGTGTTGAATTGCCAATTAAGAAAAATATTGAGAACAAATTGAAAACGCATGAGAAGCTGTTTGTTGAAGCCAACAAACCGATCTACAGCGGAGAGGAAGCGCTGGGCTATGTACGTTACCGGGAAGATTCCGATTTCAATCGGACGATGCGGCACCGTCTTTTTCTAAGTGCCTTCATGAATCGTGCGCTTGAGGTCAAAAATCTCACCAAGATCCCGGACGTTATCCAGATCGCTGGATCGAATTTTACAACCAACATGAACTCGGATTTCATTATGAAATTTGCCGAGTCTCTATATATGAAAGACAACGCACCAACAATCAGCAATTACATGCTGAAGGGTGAGGGAGCAACGCGTAGCGGCACATGGTACTATGATTTGTCAGAGAGTGATCTGCAATATGTGCGAGGGATGATCGCGAACTGGCTAGACCCGGATACCACCGAAATTATGGAGCCGGAGACGGCGGATACGAAAGATCCGGCGTAAGCAAGTATCCGAGGCTCAGTAAGATGACCGGAAGTTGTATACGTGTGCAGAATGACTATATCAATGAATGAGAGTCCTGGGAGCTGATGCTTCCCGGGCTTTTTGTTATGTAAGCATTTTTTTGTATAAATCCCATAACGACTTCCAATCCACAGAGAACGGTAAATGATTCTATTCCTTAAACCCCACTTTATGGCATACATATAGTAAAATATAGGAAACAAAATCAACATCAACCAACGGAGGAAGCTCATGAAAGAGTTCAAGGATCGGCTTCACCAGGTTCAGGAGCAGCAGAAACAGCTGTTGAAGGAATATAATGCGCTGCTCCAGGAGTATCAATCCGATGATCTGATCGTGCAGAATGAACATCTGCGAGCACAATATGAGGCGCATCAACTCAAGCTGCAACAGCTTGAAGTACGCACTCGCAAGATGGAGGAAGAGAATGCCCGTCTTCGGATGGCTCTGTCCGAACAGATGCTGGATGAGAAATTAAATCTCATTCGTGTATCCCAGGAGAAGATGGAGACGTATTTTCGGGGAAAGACGAGTGTACATAATGATCGGCTCGCGGCGCATGAACATCGTGCCAAAGTGAATTTGAATGCCATATTCAACAGGGCTTCAGAGGAGCTTCAGAGCGAAGCCACCGAGATGAAGGAGAGAATTGATTATCTGGCTGCTGAGGTGCAGGAACGTATTGAGGCGCACAGACAGACCCTGTGGGAGAGAGAAGAGGCGCTGCGTGGGCAGATGCAGCAGGGATACGAGCATATGGCGGAAGAGGGATTAAGCGAAGAGATCATCCAGCGGCGCATTCGCCAGAACCGGATGGAGATGAAGATTGGCCTAAGCTGGATCAACAAGGTCGCCATCCTGCTCATTATTCTCGGGGTTGGAGCGGCGTTTCGCTACTCATACGCTACCTGGTTCAACGATGAGATGAAAGGCGGCGCTTTTTTCCTCCTTGGCGTGCTCATGCTTGCCGGAGGTGAGTGGCTGTTCCGGCGCAGACGGCAGACGTTCGCGATGGGGCTGCTGGGCGGCGGCATTTCCGTTCTGTTTGGCTCCATCTTCTACAGTTACTTTCTGCTGCATATGATCGGGTTATATACAGGCCTTGCCTTGTCGGTCCTGGTTTCGGCGGTATCCGTGCTGCTATCGTTGAGGTATCAGTCCAGGACAATCTGCTCCCTTGGTTTGGTTGGAGGGTATCTACCGTTAATCTCCTACATGGCCTATTTTGGCCTTCAAGGTTCGGCTGTGTATGTTGCCATGATCTATCTGTTGCTCTTAAACGGAATTATTGTATGGATTTCATTTGGCAAACGGTGGCCGATTGTGCACTATATCAGTTTTCTGTTCAACACACCGTCCATGCTCATCCTGTTATGGCTCTCGCCAAGTGAGCAGATCGGCATGGTGTATTCCATTGTGACGTTTGCATTATATCTCGGCATAACACTGGCTTATCCATTCAAACATCGGGTGAAGTTAACCTGGTGGGACTTTGCACTGCTGGCGATGAATACGAGCATCAGCTGTCTGATGTTGTATGTATTGTTCGATGCCGCGGGTTGGAATGACGCACAGGGCTTGCTTGCTCTGATTTTCGCTATGGTCTATTTCGGGCTTGCCCGGTTTGTCCAACAGAGGATGCCTCAGGAAAAGCAGACCCTTCTATTGTTCTACGTGACTTCTCTGACCTTTGCCATTCTGATTATACCGTTCCAATTTGGTGCAAAGTGGCTGTCCATGGGCTGGCTGATCGAAGGGGTTCTACTGGTTACGCTCGGACATCTGAAGCGATTCAAGCTGGTGGAGCGTGCCGGATGGGGCATCGTGCTGCTGTGCATGTTCACCTTTGTGTACTATGATGTGCTGGTGCTGTTCATTATGGGGGAGCAATCTTATTTCATGCTAAAATACTCCTGCATCACGCTTGGTGCGCTGCTTATTACGCTCTATTACGCCATGGATCGCAACGGCTCTCTGTCCGCAGAGAAATACCACTATAGCTTGACAGAGATCGGTTTCCTGAATGCATTCAAGTACGCGACACTCGCCAATCTGTGGATATATGTACTGTATGAGTCGAATGAATTGTATATGAAAGTCGTCGATGACTCATTCCTGTTATACCTGTTCTACAAGTGGCTGATGTTCGCTGCGCTGACCCTTGCCTTGGCTTATGGATTGGGCAAAGTGAAGCTTTTGCGTGATCGAATCGTGCAGGGTTATATCGTCTTCCTGCATGCGGTGGGTTGTTGTATTGCACTGGCAGTAACGTTAACCATGCCGGCACTTCAGCCGGGTGTTCAGCAGCATACGGCGGCGGAGGTTGTAGGCTTGCTTGTATTGATTATCTTTAACGTGGGCGTGTTCTTTGCAGGAAGGGATCTGCTGATCGCGGCAATCCGCAGGCAGTTCAAGAGCATTGAGTGGTACCCGGTTATCGCCGGGGTCTATCTGCTGGGTGTGATCACTGTATTCCTGACGATTCAGTTCCAATGGGGAGATATTGGGCTGATTTTCAGCCTGATCTATCTGCTTCTTGCCATCTTGTACATTGCCTATGGGTTCCGTAGGAAATATGTGATGATTCGGCGACTCGGTCTGGGCCTGACGTTGTTTTCCACCGGGAAAATGGTGCTCTATGATGCAGGATTGCTCACATCCGGCAGCAAAATCATTGCATATTTCAGCTTTGGCATACTGCTGCTCGGGATTTCCTATCTGTATCAGAAGGTGTCGAGCAGGATGGAGGAAATACAGGCCAAGGAGACCGAACGGCTGAATGAATCGGATCTGCTGGAGGATGAAAAGAAATAATCTTGGGATAGTTGACGCAGCATTCACACTCATGTGAGGAGGGATAGAACATGGGATTTGACCTGAGTATCATGTTATGGCAGTTGTTATGGATTGCTGGTCCTGTAGCTCTCATTGTGTATGGGTGGAGGAAGTTACGCATGAGAAACAAGCGGCGTTGATGGCATGTAATTCCGCAGTAGCATCACTTTTAAAAGAAGTCATGATCAGGTGAGCTTAATCGGTATCCATATCATAAAACTGCACTACAATGAGGCTCTTGAGCGCTGGTTATTAGCGTCCAGGGGCCTTATTCTGATGAACGGATTAGAATCTAATACTCACCTAGCACGGCATGACCCAGCATAAGATGACATTCATGAAACGTTTTTCGCGGTGATCGCGTTATAATAGAGTAGAATTAAGGGTGGGTGTTTAGTTGCAACCACGACGTTTCGGTTGTAGTTGTGCCTTTCAGTGATTCTCCGCCATCATCGTTCATACGAGATAACACGGTTAATGTTATGGACAGGGTGAAGGCGAGCAGCACATATATGAAAATGTTTTTTTTGTTCATAGTGAGGTACCTCTCTTGTTGATTGGGCTAAGGCATGTATACGACCGTTATGAGAAAAAGGGCACAACGTCTGGTATAGTAGAGAAAAGCATATAACGATGCCTGTATACACTATATAAATTATTATGAATGCAAACAATGGAACAAATCTGATGAATTTATCATTATTTATGAAACGGAACGCTCATAGAGATAGAGTGATATTTGAAGGTGGGAGAATAACATGCGGGAGACGGCAAAAATCGTCATTCGTACGCCAGGGCAGGAAAGTGACGGTTCGTTCGCTTATGTCAGCCAGGGGCGCTCCATTACAGTGGGGCGTTATACGGGTGGAGATGAATTGGACTTGTCTGTCTACAATCAGTTGATATCGAAGCGGCATTGCCGCATCCATTATGATGAGCAGCATCAGCTGTGGATTGAGGATCTGGATAGCAAAAATGGAACCGAATTGAACGGGCAGCGCCTTGTTCCTTATGAGAAATACCCCTTCGCCGAGGGAGATAGCCTGACGCTGGTCAACGGCTTGATCCAGCTTCGCACAGAGGGAGATCTTGAAGAAACGAGGGAGTATCGGATATCCGATCTGCTGGGTGAGGGTGTGCGTTTGCAGGATCACCTGCAAACCGTGCAGATTGGCGAAGTGGAAATTCCGCTGTCCAAGAAGGAGTACCAGCTGTTCAAACTGCTGTACAGCCAGTTGGATCACTTCGTGACTCGGGAGCAGATTGTCGGCCAAGTGTGGCCGGAGCGAAGCATGCTGGAGAGTGAGTCTGTAGGCATTGACGAGATTAATTCGCTGATTTACCGGACGAATCGCAAGCTGGGGGTTCATTTTACAATCAAGTCCGTGTACAAAAAAGGGGTATACATGAAGTCCCATGTGCCGGATTGAATGCGTGGAATGAGCAGAAGGATGGAATGAGATAAAAGCCAAATTAGAATAAGAAAAAGGGAGCTTCTGCCAGGTTTTTTTGGACCTGGGGAAGCTCCTTTTGTTATGATGAAGGTACAAATGCTGCCTCTTAATTAAATCCAAAGGGTTGAGGTTATGTTGATAATTCAATTTATACCATGGCTGATTGCTGTGGTGTCACTTATATCCGTGGTATCTATCGTGCTGGTCAGTTGGAGAAATGGAATCTCACCGATGCCCACATCCAGCATCGTCAGGCAGACAGTCATTCAGGAGGTCAATCGCATTCCCGGTTACGGTGACGTCATTGAAGCGGGCTCCGGGTGGGGAACGCTGGCACTGGACGTGGTCAGGCATTGCCCTGGCAAACGGCTTACGGGGATTGAAAATTCAATCGTTCCCTTGTGGGCCTCCCAACTGACAGCTTTTCTAAGTGTCCACTTCCGGCGGGCGAAGGGAAAACGCCATTCTCTGGAGGGGCGGCTGAGGTTCATCCGTGGCAACATCTATACCAGTTCATATGAACACGCAGATTGCGTCATCTGTTATTTGTTCCCCGGCGCAATGAATCGGCTCATGGACAAATTCAGCCGGGAACTGCCTCCAGGAGCAAAGGTTATTAGCGTCTGTTTTGCATTGCCAGACAAGATACCGCTACGGACCATCACGTGCCGGGATACGTTGCGTACGAAGGTGTATGTATATACGTTTTGATTAGTGGAAAATCATGTAATAAGCGCTAATGAACCTTGGAGATCTTAAAAGGTCGATAATCAAGGATTGCAACGTTTAACGAACCTCCGTAACGTTATTCCGTCAGAATACAGCGTCATAACCTAAAAAAACGACTGATCGCCGAAATAACGTCACTGTGATTCGTTAGATCTCAGACCTGGGTAAATGGGAGCGAATAGCGTGTACCGGGTTCATAAGAACAAAAAAACGTTGCTTGCTCGGCCGTTTGCCGGGATCGTCATATGCCAACCTTTATTAAACCGCGCGATATAAGGGATGTCCCCCGTCATATTCATGACGTATGGGACATCCCCTTTTTTAATCCCCTATTTATATTAGCTTTAATGGCCAGAATCTTAACCTATTTCGTGGAATCGGTTGTGCCTGTAGTGTCGGTTGTTGTACCCGTTGTACTGTACTCTGTTCTGTTTCTTCCGCCTCCGAATCCGCCTTGGCCACGGCCTCCGCCTGGACCACCCATACCTGAATTCGCAGTTGTTACACCGGATTCATTCACCCAAGTTACATTGCTTGTGGATTGGAAGGCAACCATTTTGGTTCCGCCACTATACGTTCCGTCGGTATAAAGTCCATCCACTGCTGTGCCAGTCGAAGTCCCGCCGGAGTAGATCACGTATGAACCGTCTTTTTTCAGATCCGTGGAGCTAACAACCAATGTTTGATAATCTTTCGCTGGGGCAAAGGTCAGAATGTTGTTTCCTTCGCTGTCTTCCACATGTACCAGTGTTCCTGCTTTTTGCGTTTCAGGGAACGTCATGGCAATGGTATTTTGAGTCGATGCCTCAGATGTTGCCTGAGCCATGCCGGAACTGCCGGCTGAGACCAGATATCCGCCGCTCAACTCAAAGTTGCCGTCATAGTCCAGTGCTCCGTTGCCATTGTCTGTTGGACCGTTCACAATAACGGTTCCGCCTGTCATATAGATGGAGCCATTAGAATCCAGTCCGTCGCCGCCTGCATTGACGGTGAGAGAGCCGCCGTTGATATGAAGCTCACTGCTGCTGGCGGATTCACCCGGCATACCACCTGGAGCGCCGCCTTGTGGGCGAGTATTGCTATTCGCGTCTGTACTTTGATTGGATTGCTCCGTAGTTGATGTTGTGGATGTAGTGCCTGTTGTCTCTGTAACAGAGATGTTGGAAGCTGCAGTTGTATCGGCTTTCTCCGTACTGTCATCTGTAGTGGTTGCAGTATCCGCATCCGTTGCATTGATTTCGCCAGATGCATTCACGCCATCATCCGATGCAGTCACATCCACATCCCCATCGTTCAGGGTGATGCTTGCACCTTCAAGACCTTCGTAGCTCTTGGCAATGGTAATGGTTCCGCCGTTAATCGTAAGCGCCTGATCTGCATGAATGCCGTCATCGCCGGATTCAATGCTGAACTTGCCGTCATTGACGGTCACATTGTTGTTGCTGTGCAGGGAATCATCCATGGAATCGATCGTATACGTACCGCCATTGACGGTAAGATCTGCTCCTGCTTTAAGTGCTTTGGCACTCGTTGTTTCTTCTTCTGCAGCCGTTGTGCTTGTGTCTGCATCTGCATTGGAATCAGCAGTCGCTGTTGCATTCGCGGAGCCGGATGGTGCTGCGCCTGTTGCGTTCGTTCCATCATTGCTAGGCATATCGGCAGGTGGTTCCCCATCCGGTGGTGTGCCCATATCGGTTGGAGGTGTACCGCCACCCCATCCGCCGCCACCGCCGCCAAATGGTCCTTCTTCTACTTTTTCTGGTGCATTGGCACTGCCTCCCCCGGTTACGATGTCAAATGTGCCGCCATTCGTAACCAATGCGGTTTCCGCTTGAATGCCGTCGCTGCCGCTCTGGATGTTGAATGTACCTCCAGCAATGGCAACAAAGCCTTTGGTCGTATCCGTATCGTTTGTGGATTTAATGCCGTCACCTTCTGAATCAATGGTAATGGTACCGGCTTGAATCGCCACCATATCTTTACCTTTGATGCCGTCATCGGCGGATTTGACGTTAATTGTGCCACTAACGATTTTCAGATCATCCTTGCTCGTAATGCCTTCATTGTAGTTACCTGTAACCGTCAGCTTGCCTGTACCATTAAACGTCAGGTCTGCCTTGCTGAAGATGGCTGCATCCGGCTCATCCGTTGTTGCGTCGGCGTATACGTAAGTTTTGCCATCCGAGACAGCATTCTCGGTACCTTCCTCCAGCGTGATGATGGCTTTACCCGCTTTCTGGATATAGATAGCTGCACTGTCGTTGTCATTGATTGTCGCCCCGTTTAATACGAGATGTACGGTGCCCTTATCTGCAACATTGACCACAATTTGCCCATCGGTTAGTTTGCCGCTAAGAACATAGGTACCCGCTGCAGAGATGGTTACCGATCCGTTGGCTGCTTTTGCACCTGATCCTGTGATGGAGGCGGTCGTTCCATTCAGCTTAATTGTTGTGGAATCCGTTGCACTCCAGCTTACATTGGTATCATCAGCATCCATAGACACCAGATCAGTGTATTTCACAGATGTTTGCTCACTGACGGATACCGTTTTGGTTGTTCCTGTTGTTGACGTTGCGGCATTTGCGGTGCTGCTGGTCGCAGCCGGAGCGCTGCAAGCCGTGACCATTGCCGTAATCATGGCGATGGACCACAATTTGCTGCCCGTTATAATTTTCTTTTTCATCTTATATCGTTCCCTTCGAATTCAAATTAGTATTCTGGTGTTGGACTCATCGTTAACGAGATATCCAGATTGCCGTTTCGTGTACGAATCGCATCCAAAAATTCTTTTTGGCTTACACTCTCGTGAATGGTAACACTGTACACAAGCTCGTACAGACTGCCGAGTTCGGTCGTTCTGATCTTTTTGAGATCAAAAGGTACGTTGAATGTATGGAACACTTCGTTCAGTGCTTCTTCATAGCTCAAGTTTTCCGGAATGGTGACTTTCAGCGTTTTTTGCTGGGTTTTCTTCCCGCCGAAGTTGAAGCGGCTCAGAACAAACATCAATACACACAGGATGATGGTGAACATTACAGCATAACCGAATGCGCCTACACCGCAGGCAAGACCGGAAGCCATGGTGAACAGAACATAAGCGATGTCTTTCGGGTCACCAGGTGCGCTTCGGAATCGGATGATGGAGAAGGCACCCGCCAGGCTGAATGCCCGGGCAATGTTGCTGCCGATCAGAAGAATGATAATGGCGACAATGACTGGAAGTACGACCATGGTTAGTGTGAAGCTTTGTGAATAGGTGCTCTGATTGGTCTTCATGTACGTCAGGCTGATGATGACCCCCATGATGATGGCAAGACCGATCGTTAGAATCGCATTACTAAAAGTCAGGGTGGTGTCGGTTAGTGCTGAGCTAAAAATGGAATCAAGCATATACTACACGCTCTCTTTCTGTGATTGTTTTTTCGTATTCTATGGATGGGTTGAAGTCTGTACCCGGCACGAGTATACGTTCTGTCTGGTAATTCAGGTTCGTTGTTCTTGCCAGATGTCTGTACTCATTGCCGTATTTCGAGAACCCGGTGCGATATAAGCCATGTTCGGACAAGAGTTGGGAGAGCCACATGGGGACGGTTTTCTCGGCTTTGACTTCCATCAGCCAGCGTCCGTCTTTCACCAGCGGTTCACCGTAATCTCCCTGCTCCAGTTTCAGATCATATCTGCGACTGCGGATGTTGGTGTCAAAGGTAATGCGGAGATCGCGGCTGTTCTTGTCGAACAAGGCTTTGCGTTCATAGGCCAGATACACTTTAGGTTCCAAGTCGTACAGTCGGAGGAAGTACTTGATCTCTTCAACGACCTGTTTATTCATATAATCAGCCAGTTCCGGCGCCTGTCCGGTATGAACGAAATCGTAGGCTTCATCCAGCTTCAGGGCAGTTCTGCGTTTGTTCACCAGGCCGAACACTTTCTTTTTGATCTCCAGATACACCTTGGCATTCTCTTCAGGAACTCCGTAAGCACGCAATCTCAGTTTCTCCTTATATTTGGGCTTGGAGAGACTGGCGCGGATCAGGGAGTCATGCGGAGTGTCGAAGTACAGGTTGCTGATGGAGTAAAACTCATGTTTCTTGTTATAAGCATCCAGCTCCATATACTTCAACAAGTCAGCATAAAAGTTCTCGTACTGCTCATCGGTCAGGAGAT
Source organism: Paenibacillus sp. JNUCC-31 (assembly GCF_014844075.1). Classification (NCBI taxonomy): domain Bacteria; kingdom Bacillati; phylum Bacillota; class Bacilli; order Caryophanales; family Paenibacillaceae; genus Paenibacillus; species Paenibacillus sp. JNUCC31. Next base: position 3,093,146 of record NZ_CP062165.1, on the reverse strand, counting down.
ACTTGCTTTCATATCGGTTGAATACTTCAATGGCCATTCGGGTTCAGTCCTTTCGTCCATGTTTTGTATGTTTTGTCTCATCGTGTATTGCTTCCATGTCTGTATCTTAGAGGGCCAACCTTGAATGAATCTTAAATGATTTTACATTCCGTTGATCTTTTTTTACCTTCCTTTAATAGTTCTCGGAAAAAATGAATTAAGATTGATTCAAGGTTCCGTTGATATAATCGTTGGTATAATAGATTGAAATATTTCGAAACCAATTCATGCAGAGGAATGAAGAACCGATGAGAATACTTATTGCGGAAGATGAGGTTCATTTGGCGGAAGCCGTGTCACAAATATTGAAGAAAAACAATTACTCCGTGGACCTGGTCCATGACGGGAGAACGGGACTCGACTATGCACTAAGCGGCATCTATGATCTGCTGCTGCTTGATATCATGATGCCGGAAATGGACGGAATCACCGTATTGAGGAAACTGCGCAGCGAAGGAAATCATACCCCGGTTATTCTCCTGACGGCCAAAGGAGAGCTGTCGGACAAGGTTACCGGATTGGATTATGGCGCTGATGACTATATCGCAAAACCGTTCGCAACAGAGGAACTGCTTGCCCGGATTCGTGCTGCCCTGAGAAGAAAGGGAGAGGTTGTGCCGGAGGATGCGCTGAAGTTTGGTGATATTGAACTGAATACGACGCAATTGAAACTGACTGTTCAGGGGAAAGAAATCAAACTTAATCTGAAGGAAAATGAATTGCTGGAGCTTTTGGTCACGCGTAAACAGGCTATAACTTCCAAAGAGCAGATCATTGAGAAGTTGTGGGGATTCGATTCGGAAGTTGAATATAACAACGTAGAGGTGTACATCTCATTTTTACGTAAAAAGTTAACTTTCTTGAACTCCACAGTTCGCATTAATACGATTCGTGGGGTGGGGTATGTACTTGAGGTGACGTCCTGATGTTCAAGAAACTCAGAAATCGATTTCTGATTGTGAATCTGGTATCTATTTCGATTATGATGCTGGTTGCTTTTGCAACGATCTATATCATTACATACCAGAATGTACAGCGTGAAACCAACATGGAGCTATTCAAAGTGTCCGATTTCTATCATGGGCCGTACAACACCAGCAAGATGCCGCGCGGCGATGACAGGGATTCAGGGACGGGGTCACTACCGTCTGATTCCATTGGTAATGGAGCGCCGGGAGGAGATCCGAACTCACCGCCGGGGCGTTCCGTATCGTTTATGATCAAGACGGACAGTGCATGGAAGATCACGGATACGAACTCCAGGTTTGATATGGAAGAGACGTTCTATGCCGAAGCACTGCAAAAGGTCGATAAAGTGGATGACAGGGACCGAAAGACTGGCCAATTCTCACTGGATGGAACAGACTGGGCTTATGTGATCGATCCGAGCAGCGAGGGGCACATGATTGTTTTCATCGATGTGACGGCCCAACAGGGTATTCTCACGAACCTGATCTATACGTTTGCCGTTGTCGGATTGTTCATGGTCATCGTCATCTACTTCCTAAGCCGTTATTTCGCCAATCGTTCCATTGCTCCGGTGAAGGAAGCATTTGAGAAGCAGAAGCAGTTTATTGCCGACGCCTCGCATGAGCTGAAAACGCCGCTTGCGATTATTAACACCAATACAGACGTACTTCTCGCGAACCGGGAGGATACGATTGAAAATCAGGCCAAATGGCTGAATTACATCAAGTCAGAGACAGAGCGGATGTCGGGACTGACAAATGATCTGTTATATCTGACTCAGATTGACGATTCGCGTGCCTCGATGATTCACTCCAAATTTAATATGAGTGATGCGGTCGAAACGATTATTTTGACGATGGAAGCTGTCATTTTCGAGAAAAATATATCACTGGATTACAGCATTGAACCACAGCTCACGGTACATGGGAACAGCGAACAGATTAAACAGGTCGTTCTGATCCTGCTGGATAATGCCGTGAAATATTCCAGAGCCAAAGGTTCGGTCAATGTATCACTGAAGAAACAGAATCATGAGGTTGTGCTGGCGGTTTCCAATACAGGGGACGGCATCGCGCCGGAACATCTGGACCGGATTTTTGATCGATTTTATCGTACGGATGCTTCCAGAGCGCGGAAACATGGTGGACACGGACTGGGTCTTGCGATTGCCCGTTCGATTGTGGAACAGCACAAGGGCGAGATCTACGCTCGAAGTGTTGTAGGTGAAAGTGCGACATTCTACGTCCGTTTGTCCTAAAGCTGGAGATGAAGTGATTATTTCAATTACGGGAATAGGGGACTGGAAAAAGAGTTAACGATCGTCAAGCATAAGTTCTGCATGTAATGGGTTAACCTATGCTACAATGGCAACAGAATGTATGAATCAAGGAGCTGACAGAGAACGTGACTGAAACGAATGCGATTAATGAACAGGAAATGATGGAGTATATTGCAGAGAAGACCAAGGCGAGCCAAGCAAATATCGCCCTTGTTCTGAAGCATGAGCAAGCTTACATTAACAAGGCGCATGAAAATGCCAAAGGTGACGTGGATATCGACGGTGATGATCTGGCCGACTATATTCTAAGCCGCAAAGATGTGAAGCTGGATGAACTGACCGTTGAAGGCATTCTGGATGCCGAGATGGACTACTTAATGGAAAAAGGCCATGCAGGCTACGTGGATTAAGAAGGCAAACATCTAACGAACCTGATTGAAGCTATTCAGGCATTTATCACTTGTCTGATCATTTAAGGAATCCGAGTGACGTTATTCTCTCGCTTTCTGTGGTTTTTCGGTGCAATTGCAGCTTATCTGCGGCTTTAGCGTGTCTGAGGTTCGATAGTTCGGGAACTAAGCTCTATCGACCGTTATAAGGTTTCCTGGATTCTTTAGGACTAGTTAGAAAAGAGACCTCAACCTCCACGTTATTGTGGTGTTGAGGTCTTTTTTAGTTTGTACCGTCTGGGCTTCGCACACGTCCTTTCGGATCGCCCATCGGTACAGCTTTTTATTGACCCATCATACCGCCATCTACAGTGTAGAGTGAAGCAGTCACATAGGAAGCTTCTTCAGACAGCAGGAAGTTCATGATCGCTGCGACTTCTTCCGGCTCACCGTAGCGGCCCATCGGAATGCTGGCTACGGTAGCGGATTGATAATCTTCCACATTACCGGAGTTTGCTTCAATTTGACGCATCATGCGTGTGTTAATGGTTCCTGGCAATACGGCGTTAACCCGGATACCGTAAGGCGCAAGTTCATTTGCTGCTGTACGGGTAAGACCAACAACGGCATGTTTGGACATGATATATGGAGATACAGCAGGAGCGCCCATTAGACCTGCAAGGGAAGATGTATTCAGAATTGCACCGGATTTTTGTTTTTTCATGACTGGAATCACATTCTGCAAGCCAAGGAATACACCCCGCACATTGACGTTATATACAAGGTCGAGTGCTTCAACGCTCAGGTCTTCGATTAATCCAGTTGGACCTTCAATCCCGGCATTGTTGGCAAAATAATCGATTCGGCCAAACGTATCAAGTGCTTGCTGCACATAGTTTTTTACGTCTGCTTCCTGAGATACGTTCGCTTTTACCGCAATAACGTGCTCTTTGTCGAGACCCAGATCTGTGATGGTTTGCTGAATGGCGTCTTCGTTCAGATCGACCAGTACCAGATTAATTTTGCGTTCAGCGAGACGGCGTGCCAATTCTTTACCAATGCCTCCGGCTGCTCCAGTAATGACGGCTGTTTGGGTATATGTTGTACTCATGATTTGTTCGCTCCTTATGAATTAAGATCAGGTGTAATGAAAAGAAAACATTCAACCTGTGGTCTATCGTTCCTGTCTTAATGTTAAGATATACATAGGAATGTGACAATCATCATTGACAGCGCATATGTCTGCTATCGGACAGAGATGTAAGCGGTGTTCATTTAGGTTACAATAATGGACAAAGGAGGTGGAAATGTTGATTATCGAACAGCCTCAGGACCGGAGAGCACGAAGAACGCAGGATGCCATCATTGCGGCGGCGGTTTCTTTGATATTGGAAAAGGGAGCTGACGCCGTTACGATCCGTGATATTACGGAGCGGGCGGATTATAATCGGGGAACCTTTTATTTGCATTTCCCTGGCAAACCGGAGCTGCTGCAATTCATTTTGGATGATTTCATGCAGGGCGTGGGACAAGCCTATGCGGAGCCTTACGCGAAGTTGAAGGAGGTGGACATGACGACATTGCTGCCATCCACGATGCCGGTGTTTGAATATATCGAAGCTCATCAGGATATTTTTCGGGCCTTAATGACGATGCACAGTGATATGGCTTCCCGGTTAAGCAATATGTTCCGCACCTATTTAACGGAAGACTTCGTTCTCGTAACTGAAGACAGTGAATACACGATTAATTACGATATTATGCTGAGTTATCTTGTTTCAGCAACGGTCGGCGTCATTATGCATTGGGCCGAGATCGGGTTTAAATATTCGGCGCATTACATGGGGGAGCAGCTGACAGCGCTAATTAACATCAAACCGACCCGTCTGCTGATTGAACCAGGGCAGAAGGGTCGGACGATTCATGAACGTATGATGTTGGATTAGATAGGAAGGGTAGGGGAGGTTACCCTGTCATCGAGGTATTAGCCGCCTGCTGCAGTTGAAGCACCTGTTCGCGTACACGGACGGCCTCTCCAATCATAATTAGCGCCGGATTACTTACGTTTTGCGACAGGGCGAGTGAATGAAGTTCGGCAAGTGTACCTGTAATAATTCGCTCCTGCGAGGTGGTACCTCGTTCTATCAGCGCCGCTGGTGTGCAGCCGCTTTTGCCATGGTGAAGCAATTCGTGCTGAATCTGGGGCAATTGACTGATGCCCATGTAGATCACCAGGGTGTCTACACTATGGGCGAGCAGGTCCCAGCGGACAGAGGATACGTTTCCGTCACTCCCGGTTCCGGTTACACATGCGAAGGATGAAGCCACTCCGCGATGTGTTAACGGTATAAGAGATGAAGCGGATGTCCCCACAGCTGAAGTGATACCCGGAATAACTTCGAATTGAATTCCGGCTTGTGCAAGTACAATGGCTTCCTCACCTCCGCGCCCAAAGATGAATGGATCGCCGCCCTTGAGTCGAACCACCTGTTTGCCTTCTGCAGCATGCGCGGCCAATATACGTCCGATCATTTCCTGAGTCATTGAATGCAGGCCTGGGGCTTTGCCGCAGTAAATTCGGAGCGCGCCTTCACGGGCTTCGGCAAGCAACTGCTCATTAACAAGTCGATCATACAGGATGACATCTGCGGACTGGATGCGTTTCAGGGCTTTTACCGTAATCAGCTCAGGATCTCCAGGACCTGCACCAACGATACTTACCAGGCCCCGGCTCATGATGGTGTCCCCAGCTTGGATGCAGTATCAGGACTGGCTAGTCCTGAACGGCCACCCGGAATGGTTGCCAGCGTGGATGAAAGCTTGACAGGACTTCCCCATCTATGAGCTGCATAAAGGCCAAATCCTGTGAATATGGCACCGCCAATGAAGTTGCCCACCAGCACGGGAATCTGATTCCACAGCCACCAGTCTGCGATACTGACATCGGCGCCCAGCATCATGCCTGCCGGAATGACAAACATATTCACTACAGCGTGTTCGAAACCTTGTGCGAAAAAGATAGTAATGGGCAACCACATCGCTGCAATTTTACCGAGCGTGGAAGTGGAGGTCATCGCCATGACCACTCCGAGAGTGACCATCCAGTTACATAGAATCGCTTTGATGACCACAAGAACGATACCTGCTCCGCCCAGGTGTTGATACCCCAATGTTTTGGCTTCACTGGTCTGGACTAGCGTTTGGATGAGCGGGTTGCTCATGTCCGTCCCCATTTTGGTAAGAGTCAGCCCATATAATAGAGCATAGAATAAACATCCGATCACATGGCCTGCAATGACCCAGAAGTAATTGCTCAGCATATCCATCACACTGACTTTGCGCTTCATCACCGCGAGCGGGATCAGGGCAAAGCTCCCGGTTACGAGTTCAAGCCCCAGCAGAATGATAATGACGAACCCCGCTGGGAAAATCAATGCACCTGCCAAACCAATGGAAGTTTGAGATACAGCGGTATACGCCAGGGTTGTTGCAAAAGCAAGGATAGCTCCCGCCAAAAAACCTCGGATCAGCAGCTGTACCCGGTTCATTCTGGCTTTGCTTTCTCCTGCCTCGACCATTGATTGCAATACTTCTGCCGGTTTAACAAAATCCATAGCGTATTCCTCCTTGATGTCAGGGTAACTTAACCTTTAACCTGCAATGGTGATGTAGATTTCCCCGCTGTTTCCATCCACTTCTGTCGGGTATGTGTTCAGACAACCTTCATCCGGTTCGTGTACCTTGCCACTGCGAAGATCAATCTTCCAATCATGCAGAGGGCAATGGACTGCCGTCCCGCATACCATGCCTTCTGACAGTCTGCCGCCCTTGTGAGGGCAGCGATTCTCTACAGCGTGCAGACTTCCGTCACTTAATTTGAAGACAGCTATTTCAGTATCCAGTACCTTAAATGTTCGTGATCCTTTCTCATCAATATCCGTAAGGTGTCCAATTCGTAATTTATTCATGGCTGATCCTCCTCTTCTAGTGGGCTGTGGGCTGTGCATCAGCCAAGGGGGTGAAGTTTTTACGCAATTTTTCGTTATCAATGATTTCTTTCCATGGATCGACGGTACGCCCCAGGGTTAATTCAAGTCTTTCTACCAGTGCGAGACGTACGTCGCGGTCTTCCAGTGCTTTTTTTACATGATCCAGACCGACCCGTTCAATCCAAGCCGCTGTTCTCTCATTCCATCGTGCATTCTCTCTATAGTATTGAAGGTAGGCGTAAGTCCACTCTTCCACTTCAGCGTCAGTCTTCACCGTACATAACAGCTCGGCTGCACGGACCTTAACTCCACCGTTGCCACCGACATGCAGTTCCCATGCTCCGTCAATTGCAACAACACCCAGATCCTTAATTGTGGCCTCTGCACAGTTCCGTGGACAACCTGAGACAGCGAGTTTCACTTTGGCAGGAGCGACCATCTTGTCGAGTTTTTTCTCCAGACGAATGCCCATCTCAATGGAGTCCTGTGTTCCGAATCGGCAGAACGTGTTGCCCACACATGTCTTGACGGTTCGCAATGCCTTGCCATAACCGAAGCCGGAAGGCATATCAAGCTCTTCCCAAATCTTCGGCAGATTTTCCTTCTGTACACCGAGCAGATCGAGCCGTTGCCCACCCGTGAACTTCACCATGGGTACGTCGTATTTCTCCGCAACTGCGGCAATCTTCATCAACTCTGCCGGGGAAGTGACACCGCCATAAATCCGTGGAATAACGGAATACGTGCCGTCTTTCTGGATGTTGGCGTGATACCTCTCATTTGTGAATTTGGATACCCGCTCATCCTCATATTCGGTCGGCCAGATCATGCCGAGATAATAGTTGAGGGATGGACGGCATTTGGAGCAGCCTTCAGGCTCATTCCAACCGAGTACATTCATAACTTCCTTCACGGTTTTCAGTCCCATCTCCTTGATCTGGGAAACAATCTCATCACGGTCATAGGAAGTACAGCCACAGATGCCTTCTTTCACCTGTTCACCCACAGCATCGCCTGCATAATGGACAAGCAATGATTCCACAATCGGTTTGCATCCACCGCAGGAAGCTGAGGCTTTGGTACAGGACTTAATGGCACCCAGTGTGTTGCATCCTTTGTTCAGCACAGCATCACCGATGGCAGCTTTGGTAACACCATTACATCCACAGACGATCTCGTCAACTGGCATACTTGCCATGCGTTCAGCAATGGATGGACCAGAGCCTGAACCGGAACCTGAGGGTACGCCGAGCAATATTTCTTTTTCGCGTCCACTAATGTTCTCCCCACTTTTAATGAGGGAGAAAAGGGATGCACCATCTGTTGTATCACCAAACAATACAGCTCCAATCAGCTCTCCGTCTTTCAGGACCATCTTTTTGTAGACACCATCCACGTCGTCCTGTATGCGAATGCTGCGGGTGCCCGCTGAATCCTTGAACTGCCCTGCGGAGAAGACGTCTACACCGGATACTTTGAGCTTCGTCGAAGTCACAGATCCTTCATAACCTTCCGTTGCCGCACCCGCAAGACGCTTCGCCAGTACCATGCCTTGCTCATATAATGGAGCCACCAGTCCATATGCAATCCCGCGGTGCTCTGCGCATTCGCCCACAGCCGAGATGCCAGGTATGCTGGTGTTCATATAATCATCCACGATGACACCTCGGCTCACGTCCAAGCCCGCCTGACGGGCCAGTTCAACCTGGGGCCTTATTCCGACGGCCATGACGACCAGATCGGCTTCAAGCACCGTTTGGTCTGTGAACCGAATGGCTTTGACCCGATGTTTGCCTGTGATTTCTTCGGTATGTTTGTTCAAAAGGAACTTCATACCCTGCTCCTCAAGCTCCCGCTGGAGCATTAGACCTGCTGGCAAATCCAGATTCCGGTCCATCAGATGCCCGTTAATGTGGATGACCGTCACGTCCATGCCCAGATTGAGCAGGCCCCGCGCAGCTTCCAGTCCAAGCAGGCCACCTCCAATGACGGCGGCTTTGCGATACGTTTGCGATGCGGCCATCATCGTCTCGCAGTCCTTGATGTCCCGGAAACCGATCACGCCTTCTTTGTCCGCTCCCGGGAGTGGCAGCATGAAGGCTTGAGAGCCTGTCGCCATAATCAGCTCATCGTAGGTTGCGCGTACACCATTCCGGGATACAACCTCCTTGCGATTGGCATCAATCTGGATGACAGGGTCACCCGGGTATACCTGAATGCCATTGTCTTCGTACCAGCTCCAATCATTGATCACAATATCTTCAATGCTCGTGCCACCTGCGAGGACAGAGGAGAGCATAATGCGATTGTAGTTGGGATGCGGCTCAGCGCCGAAGACGGTGATTTCATAAGCGTGTGGTGCGAGCTTGAGAATATGTTCAATGGTTCGGATTCCTGCCATGCCATTGCCGACCAGTACCAATTTTTTCGTTGTACTCATTGTAGTTAGCCCCCTTGGTTCCATTCTGCTAAATGCCCAAAACATTGCTCTAAAATAGAAAAAGCCTGTTATGCCTCGGAGGATTGCGCATACACATACGCATCCCTTGCTCCGAGATTGCAAAACAGGCTTCATTGCCGTTTCAACCAGCTACGCCGTTGTAGCTGTGATCGATTCAAATATGGAGTTGTTATGGCCTAACTATAAAAGATCCATCTCTTCATGTCAATATAGTTAACATAAAAAAGTATTTGAAATTTAAAGTTAATTATGTTTACATGGGTTTATCGGCATTAGGAGCGAACGACATAGATTCACTTCAACAATGAATGTCATCAAATAAAGATTTGTTCAATTTGTAAGGTAATATGACATAAGTGTGGGGCAGAGAACAGACGAGGCTCCCCTTTTATCTGAGTATGCCAAATGTAATAGGGAGGGATTGATCCATCATGCGATCTTTATTGGTCATCCGTGTTCAGCCAACACTATCTGCCTCGATTGATGCAATCCCTCTGACACCGGAGAAACTACTGGGAGCGAATGGGTATCATGTGCAGGTGACAGACAGTGAGACGGAGGCGCTGAAGTTGGCTGGCGGAGCTGACGCATCCATCCTTCATTTGTCTCTGGCAGACATGGAGTATTGGGTGCAATCTCTGGGAAAGGGGAAGTCGGACACACCACTGCTCTGGTGGTGTGCCCCGGATACGGCCTCTTCTTCGGCAGAATCTTGCGAGGTGGAGACGTCCTTTGACGGAATACTCACCCCCTCCATGAGCGGGCCGGAGATTCACTGGACCCTTCATTTTGCAGCCAAGCGTTATATGGAACGCAAGCAGTGGGAGCAGGAGCGCAAGCAGCTGCAATCCAGGCTGGAGGACCGGAAATGGATTGACATGGCCAAAGCAATCCTGTGTGATCTGAAGCAGATTTCCGAATCGGAGGCCTATGACTTGCTGCGCAAGAAAGCGATGGATGAACGTAAACGGATGGTGGATGTGGCAACAGCCATTGTAAAGGCGCATCAACTGCTCCAGTCTTAATGGGAAGGAGGTTTTTTTGTGGATATGTCCGAAATACTCAGGGAAGTCGGGCGAGGGAAACGAGGCTCGCGTGATCTGCATTATGCGGAGGCACTGGCTGTAGCAGAAAAAATCCTCAGACAGGAGGTATCGCCTGCCCAGACGGCTGCCTTTCTTATGGCTGAGCGAATGAAGATGGAAAATGTCGAAGAGCTTGAAGCGTTTGTTCATGCTTGTCAGAACCATGCGGAGCGTCTATCCATATTTCGGGAAGGACTGGATTGTGCTGGACCGTATGATGGACGCACCAAGTCCTTTATGGCCACATTTCCGACTGCGTTTGTGCTCGCTGCTGCAGGCCTTCCGGTGACATTGCATGGAAGTGAACCTCTGCCACCGAAGTGGGGAGTTACGTTATCGGTTTTGTTAAGAAAAGCGGGGATTAATACATGGGAGATGGATCGTGAAGATGCCAGAAGTGCTGCCCTGCGTACAGGAGTGATGTATGTTTCATCCGAGGAGTGGTGCGCCCCTCTCCGGCAACTTCGTCCTTTGCGGGAAGAGCTTGGATTTCGTACAGTTCTGAACACGGCGGAGAAACTGATTAATTTTAACCAATCGCCATATTTGGTTTTTGGTGTATTTCATAATACGTTTCTGGATCGGATTGCCAAGCTGCTCACCCGTTTCCAGTATCGTCGTGCTTATGTTGTACAGGGGATGGAGGGTTCGGAAGACCTGTATATCGATCGGCCGACTCGGGTCTATGCCGTGGAACAGGGCGAAATGAGGCTTGAATTGGTAGACCCGGCTGCCTATGACCTGGATATTCCTGCACCGGAGCTGGTGTGGACGGCAGCCAAACAGCTTGAAGTAGGTGAAGCCGTGTTAAGAGGGAATGGGCATATCGCCTTTGTGAACCAGGTTCTGTTGAATGGCGGGTTCCGTCTATATGCGACGGGGCGTGTCAATTCAATAGAAGAAGGTATCTATACATGCCAGGGTTTGCTGGAGAGTGGCGCTGCCTATCGCATCTATCAACAGTGGTGTGTCGCCATGGGTGGCGAACTGCCGGATAGCAGAGCAATATCCACATTTCCGGCATCGTCCAGATAAGCATGTTGGATGACCCTTGGATTTGTGAAGCTGGAGTGATTTTTCTTATTCCCAAGGGTATGTAACGGTAAGGAAGTCGGCAAATTTTTTGCTTTCTTCCCGCCGTTGTTTCCGCATGGCTGCCCGGGCTGGAGCGGTCTCGTATAATTTCTTCTCTTCTTCCGTCTCCGGAATGATGCGGGGGACGATGAGTTTACGGTTATTTTCGTCCAAAGCGACAAAGGTGAGGAATGCGGTCGCCGCAATCTTCTTTTCCCCGGTCTTGAGATCTTCACGGATCACCTTCACAAAAATCTCCATTGAACTTCGTCCCGTCCAGGAAGCAAAGGATTCCAACGTCACCGAATCTGTCGGGTTAATCGGATACAGGAAATCGACTGAATCGGTTGAAGCTGTGACGGTATTGACCCTGCACAACTTGGATGCTGTAATGGACGCGATGTCATCGATGTAGGACATGAGTTTTCCGCCAAACAACGTGTTATGATTGTTGACATCAGTAGGGAACACTCTTGCCGTCTTGAAACAACGTGTCTCCCGCATGTATTTTTTCTCTATTTGGTCAAACTCTGTAGGTTTAGGTATCTCTCTCATCCACTTTTTCCTCCTGACAGTATGGCTAATGCACTCTGGAAGATTGCCGAGTCCATCGTCTCTATATGTTAGTTCTAGTATAGGTGTCCGTCAAATGGATATTCAATTGAATGCATAATTCAAAAAAAACCGCCTGGCGCGGACCGGCGCGCGGGCGGTTGGATGCTGTATATTAAGCCTTGGGTCTGAAAATGCCGGACGGTTTGCCGATCGGCAAGAACGTGTAGCCAAAATGAGCATTCAGTACAGAAGCGCCTGTGCCGTACAAGGATACGATTCCAATTCCCATTTCAGCATACGCTGCGATGGTATGGAAGATATGAGGAGCTACGCCGAAAGCGTCAAAGGTCAGACCAAGGAACAGGAAGTCGATGAGAATGAATATGATGAGCAATACTTTGTTGGCTTCAATGGCACCCAGCGTCATGAACAGGGTGAACACAAGGTATCCGGCAAAAGCAAATCCGAGCTGCTTGCCATCTGCTTGTTCTGCCAGAGTGGAGCCGAACACGCCCATTTTGATCAGCCAGTTGGCGCCCATGGCGAACCAGAAGAATGCGTATGCGCCGAAGGCAGTTGTGCCGAACGTATTGTTGCGTTTGGAATCCTGAATGCATGCGAACAACTGGGCAAAGGCGCCCAGGAAAATGGCCCAAGGAATGGCATAGCTAAGGCCGTCTGTAATGCCAAGCTTCTGGGAGGAAGCGACCAGAGTGACGATGGCCAACCCAAATAATCCCATCGCGCTGGGATCGGCGTTTATGATTTTGACTTTAGTCTGTGAATCAGTTTGCATGGTGTTGATGAGCCTCCAAATAATCAAATCAGGATGATCGGTTAGAACCGAATCGTCCTCTATACTTCGTAATTCGTATCCGCCTGGTCCGGACACACACATCGCCCTATTGTACCTGAATGACCCTCGTATGAAAAGGGATTTTATTACCTTTTGAACTGTAATCCGATCCCTTGTGAGACTTGTGTTAGAGATCACGAACGAAGAAATCGGTTTTTTGGTGGAAAAAGACGGAAATTTACATGTTCATTCCCTGGAAGAAGGGATAGTATCGAGGGGAAATGAAAACCTTTGCCTCAAAGTTTACTGATGTGAAGCATTAAAGAACTTGAAAACTAAAATTAAAGAGGTGATCAATTAATCAAAAAGCAGATCCTTTTTAAAACAACAAAATGCAAGCGCTTACTTAAGGATTGTACCATCGTTCTGGCTATATCATTCCATGATGAGAAACGAAAGGATGGGTGTTCATGATCGCGAAGACGCGGCGAGTTGGCTTGGTTTTGCTTCTATGGGTATTTACGATTTCCAGTCTGGGCTGGGGTACGATGTTTGGCACGCCAACCGCAAGTGCAGCCGTATCGAATGGGGAAGCATCCGGCGGGGGCACTTATAAATATGACTTTGGCTCAGGAGCTGTTGCGAATGAATATACAGGGGTGGACAGTACGTCTGCCTATTCGGTGGAACAGGGGTATGGCTTCACGGATTTGTCCAAGGTAATTGTTCAGGATCGGGGTACAAGTGATCCGGTGAAATCGGATTTTGCCAAAATTACCGATGGGGGCGGATTTAAGGTAGACCTGCCAAGCGGTGATTATACCGTCTCCCTGGTCGCTGGCGACAGTGAAGGCAACACAGATATAGCCATCAAGGTGGAGAGCATGAACAAGGTTCAGCCGAACACCAAGGCAGCGGGTGAGTATCTGGAGATGAGTTTTGATATCGCTCTGGTGGATGGGCAGATGAACTTTGAATTTTCCGGAACGGCTGCGAATATCAATGTACTGGTAATCACCAAACAGCAGGAACGCGAAGCAGGTAACAAGCCTGCGGTGTACCTTGCGGGTGACTCCACGATGCAAACGTACAATCCGTATTGGGAGCCCCAAGCCGGTTGGGGGCAGATGTTCCCGTCCTTCTTCAGTGACGCCGTGGAAATTAAAAACCATTCCATCGGTGGACGCAGCTCCAAATCCTTTATATTCGAAGGGCGATTGGATGAGATTCTGCGCCTCATTCGTCCGGGAGATTATCTGTTCGTGCAGTTCGGACATAATGATGCAACGATCAGTGTTCCAGACCGCTATGCTTCACCCGCCGATTACAAAAACTATCTGAAAACCTACATAGACGGTGTGCAGCAGCGGGGAGCTACCCCAGTCTTGGTAACCCCAATGGGTCGCAGGGACTTTAACGCAGACACAGGAAAGTTCAATGTGTCCTTCCCTGAATATGTGCAGGCGATGAAAGAAGTAGCCTCGGAGAAAAATGTGAAGCTGATCGATCTAAGCGCACTAAGCATTGCGTACTATGATTCCATTGGGCCGGAAGCGACGTTGTCTGTCTTCCTCCATGTCTCACCGGGTATCTATCAGGCGTTCCCGAACGGGGCAACAGATAATACCCACTTCCAGGAATATGGGGCCATTCAGATTGCCCGTCTGGTTGCAGGTGCGGTTCGTGAACTGAATCTGCCCTTATCGGAAGCGGTTCAGGATGCCGAGGTTCCGGCTGAGTTGCCAGCCAAACCCGCCGGATTGAAGGCGGGCAGCATTAGCAACGCTGGAGCGGTATTGAAATGGACGGCGGATGATACCGCAGACATCTACAAAGTGTACCGTAAGCTTTCAACAGAGCCGGAGTCTGCCTACAAGCTGGCAGGAACGGCAACTATATCTACTTTAACACTAACCGGTCTGGTGGAAGGCAAGTCGTACACGGTTCGAGTAACCGCTGTGAATGGCCGCGGAGAATCCGAACCTTCGGATGAGGTCAGCTTCACCACCAAATCGGCAACGTATCGGTATGATTTTGGCCCGGTAGGATCTCCGGTTGCTGAAGGGTATACGGAAGTCAATCGGAATACACTGTATACGCCTGAACGCGGTTATGGATTAACGTCTTCCGCCAATATGGCAGATCGGGATCGTGGCAGCGGGACGGATCATCTGCGCCGTGACTTCGTCATTTATTTTAACGGTTCATATGAATTCAAAGTGGATCTGCCGAATGGTACCTATTCGGTCAAGACGTACACGGGGGACTGGATTGGATCAGCAAAAACCAATATGAACATCGAAGGCAAAGATTATGGAACGGTATCTTCCGGCGCTCAAAATATAGCCGAAAAAGTGATCAACCAGATTAACGTCCAGGATGGACAGATGAACCTGATCTTCAGCGGGGCTACGGCGCATCTCAACGGACTTGAGATTACACCCGTCTTGGTGGCCCCTTCTAATCTGAAACTGGATGGCCTGGATCTGGAGAGTGATCCGATCACGGCTGCATTGTCATGGGATGCAATTGGGGATGACGTGCAGTATAAGGTGTACCGTCAGTCAACCGGAGCAACCAAAGCCGAGTTGCTGGCAACTACCGATACAACAACCTATATCGACAACAAGGTCGACCTGGGCATGAATTATGTATATACGGTAACGGCTGCAGATCGTACAGGTACAGAATCGGTAGCATCCAATGCATTACCTGTTTCGACGATTGATTCATCTGTAGAGAAGGCACAGGTCCCTTCAGGTCTGTCGTTACTAAGCATTAACAAAAATGACGTCTCCTTCACTTGGACGGAATCAGCAGGAGCACGTGCATATCAAATCTATCGTGCTGTGAAGCAGGATGGGCCGTATGACTTAATCGCTCGCACCAAGGAGACGGCATACACAGACTCCACCATTCTCAGCACCATTCCTTATTTTTATAAAGTGGCGTCTGTGAATGCAGGTGGGGTATCCGAACTGTCGGTGGTACTCGAAACACCTGTAGCAACAACGCTAAATCGTGAAATGGAATATCTGGACCGTGCTCCGGTCGCTGTAAAAACAGAAAACGGCAACTATATCGGCTGGCGCATGCTGGGTCTGGATGCGGAGACGATTGCTTTCAATCTGTATCGGGATGGTGTTAAGCTTAACGATGTACCGATAACGGGAAGCACCAACTTTACGGATGCCGAAGGCACGGATGCGTCCAAATACCGCGTCATGACAGTAGAAAACGGCATTGAAAAAGCGGCAACGAAGGAATTCGGCGTTTGGCAGGAGCAGTACCTGTCTGTACCTCTGCAAAAGCCTGCCGATGCATATACGAAAGACGGACAGCCGTATTCGTATTATGCGGGGGATGCCAGTGTAGGTGATGTTGATGGTGATGGTGAATATGAAATTATTCTGATGTGGTCGCCAAACAACGGCAAGGATAATTCTCAATCCGGATACACAGGCATTGTATACATGGATGCTTACAAGCTGGATGGAACAAGACTGTGGCGCATCAATATGGGGCCAAATATCCGTGCGGGAGCGCACTACTCTCCGTTCCTGGTTTATGATTTCGACGGTGACGGCAGAGCGGAACTGATGATGCGTACTGCGGATGGCACTGTCGATGGGCAAGGAAAGGTCATTGGTGACGCGAATGCAGATCACCGGAACAGTTCGGGCTACGTTCTGCTTGGGGATGAATTCCTGACTGTATTCGATGGTGAAACCGGGGCTGCGCTGGATACGGTGGAATATGATCCGCCGCGCGGAGATGTGGCTTCATGGGGAGATGGCTATGGAAACCGGGTGGACCGTTTCCTCGCAGCGGTGGCGTATCTGGACGGTGAACATCCAAGTGCCATGTTTAGCCGTGGATATTATACGCGTACCGTGCTGGCCTCCTACAATTTCCGTGATGGAAAGTTGAGCAAAGTGTGGCGTTTTGACTCCAATGATGATGGCTACGGCGAGTATGCAGGCCAAGGAAATCACAATCTCTCGGTTGCAGATGTGGATGGGGACGGCAAGGATGAGATTACATTTGGCGCAATGGCTATTGATGATGATGGCAAACCGCTCTACAATACGAAACTTGGGCATGGTGATGCGATGCATCTAAGTGATCTGGACCCGACTCGTCCGGGACTGGAGGTGTTCGACGTACACGAACACAAAGATTCGCAGTACGGTATGGAAATGCGTGATGCAGCTACCGGTGAGATTCTCTGGGGTGTATTCACAGGTATCGATACCGGACGCGGCATGGCTGCGGATATTGATCCGAATTATCCGGGGTCGGAAGTGTGGGCAGCCACAATTACGAATGAACAGCACATTCCGATCACCGGGCTCTACAGTGCTCAGGGCGAACTAATCTCGACGAAGATTCCATCGTCCACCAACTTCGGCATCTGGTGGGACGGAGACCTGCTGCGTGAACTGCAGGATGGCATTCGTGTCGACAAATGGGATGCCCAGAACCAAACGACGGTTAATCTGCTGACGGCAACAGGTGCGGCTTCGAACAATGGTACCAAAGCCAACCCGAGCTTGCAGGCCGATCTGTTTGGCGACTGGCGTGAAGAAGTGATGTGGCGCAGCCAGGACAGTTCGGAATTACGCATTTATACGACGACAGATGAGACGGTTGCGCGCATTCGCACGTTGATGCATGATCCGGTTTACCGCCTTGGGGTAGCTTGGCAAAATGTAGCCTATAACCAGCCGCCACACACCGGCTTCCATCTGGGAGTAGGCATGGATCAGCCAGCGGCACCGAATATTCGTTATGTAGGTGCTCCGCAAGAAATGGAAGATACAACGCCTCCGGTCATTACCGGAATGCCTGCGGAACAGATGAGTGAAGAGGATATACTCAAAGTTGGTGTGAAGGCAGAAGATCCGGAGTCCGGAATCACGCTTCTGCAATTAACTTGGGATGGTGAGGCTGTAGAGCAGGGTGATGAAATTACGCTGGCGGGGTTGGTCGGCAAACACACATTTACAGCCCGGGCAGTGAATGGTGTGGGACTCATCACCGAGCTTTCCGTAGAAGTGACAGTCATTGCCGCAGACCAGGCCGCAGGTGAACCCGGTGTACCTGTGTTGTCCGACAATGCGGGCTATAGCTCTGGCCTGGCCGACGGAACCTACACCATCACGATGAATATGTGGTGGGGGAATAACGGTACACGGTATAAATTGTATGAGAATGGTGAACTGATCGATACGCAGAAGCTTACAGCTTCTACCCCTTCTGCCCAAAAGGCATCTACGGATATTTCGGGACGGGCGGATGGTACGTATGTGTATACTTGCGAACTGATCAATTCAAAGGGGACAACCGAATGCGCGCCACATACTGTAACCGTGCGAGATGCTGCACCAACAAAACCGGTGCTTTCTCATGACAACTGGGATGGAGATGGAAACTACACCATTACGGTGAATATGTGGTGGGGCACGAATGCCACCTCCTATCGTCTGTATGAGAACGGTCAAGAAATCGACAGCCAGCCGCTGACCGCTGCATCCCCGAATGCACAGACGGCAACGGCGGTGATTACAGATCGCGCACCAGGCGAGTATGAATACCATGTGGAATGGATTAACACGAGTGGATCGGTTACAAGTGATGTGATTAAGGTGAAGGTCACCCGTTAAAAAAAGTTTAACCCTCAGCACCTCTCTATAATATATAGGATGCCCTCTTGGAGGCTCCTGTAGGATAGAGGGGTGTTTTTTGTTTTTTTTCAACATACACAATAATGTCACAATCGTTTGATGATGAAGCCAGTCCATTGAAATTTCTGCTATAAAATCACATTTGAACCCTAAATAAGGCGATTTCAAGCCGTTTTTGGAATGTCTAATATTTTTAAAAACATAGCGACTTTCAACTTATGGAGAAGAAACCATAAAATCCATGCCAACTATGCCAAATGTTAATCCAACTATAGATTGACAGGAAAACCTAAAATGTAACACAGAAATAAGGAGGTATTAAGGGCGATGGTTATGAGTATGGAATTGAAAAGTCAAATCGAAAATGCTAGACATAACCTTCATATGTTGGTAGAGCATAACGAGGGTGGTTTTGGACATCCTGATGTGCTAAAACAGTCCATGGCACTGGATGAACTGATCAATGAGTACAATCGAATGAACCGAAGCAAGCAGACAATTTGAATATCAACCTTACTTTGGACTATATAGATGAGCATGAAAAAACAAGCGGGCATGAAAATAGCTGGAACAGACGCAGTGGGTGTAAGACTGTGTGCTGTGTCATTCCAGTTGAATCATGCCCGCTTGTTCTATGGTACATGCATATTGCCGCATTCAATGAGGAGCATCGAGACTTTACACTAATGCAGCAACCGTTTGGCCTCCAGATATAAGACCTGAACGAACTTTTTCGTGTTAATCCGTGTCTGGGACAGGGAAGGTTCCACATTGTTTTGCAATTCCAGCATCTTTTTGCGAATCTCGGTAAAATCAAAGAACTTTGACGCATAATTTTCGAACTTCGGATGTGTATAATCCGTCAGTCCCAGAGACACAACATGGCTTAGGGTCTGGAAAATGGCTCTCCGGACACGCTGTTCCGATGCCTTAATCTCCTTGGTCACTTCTGCCGGGGAAGCATCTCTGCCCAGTTTGCGTATCGCTACATTTTGGAAAATATCCTTCAGTGAAGGGAACATGTAAGGAGACAGCTTATGGTCCTCCGTCTCGACTTGCTCCAGATATTCCAGCATGTCCAGCAGATCCCTGCTGCCTGCTTCTCCGATCATGCCCATCTCGGACAGCAGGAAATGCCCTGCTGTGGTAATCGTTTTGTCTGGAGCTTGTGACGCAGCGCGTTCGGGAGATTGCAGCCTGGCCAACCCCTGCAGCGTCCGCTGAATATCTGCAATGGATTGCTGCATGCGAAGGCGTTCTTCCACCAGACGCAGAACAGACAGGATCTCCAGCCGATTAACCGGCTTCGTAATGTAATATTCGATGCCTAGCGAATAGGCTTCGCCAATCATATTTTTCGATTCAATCTGGGAAATCATTACGATCTTGCCTTCGAACCTTCCCTCAAGCGCGCGTACCGTTTCAATACCGTCCCGCTGTGGCATGAGCAGATCAATCAGCAGGACATCGACCTTGTGCAACTCCAGCAATTCGGCGTGGATATGTGCTCCGTCCTCCGCTTCCCCAGCAATGTCACCCAGCCCTTCATCCTCTATCATATCCATCAACATGGAACGAACCCCTGGATCATCATCCACGATAAAATAACGCATGTCGTAACTCCTTTCTCCGCAAATGATGCGATTAATCAATGTATGGTGAAGAAACGGTCTGTACCGCCTCAGAATCAATTTGTGTGATCGTGCCTTCATATTCCGTTCGTTACCTCTATGAATCTAATCTTGCCTCTCTACATGTACACTCTTATCATACTTGGTTGCGTATCCTGGTGTGAAGACCCGTTCCAACTTTAGATATATCCCAATATAAGTTGAATATTATGTCAGGTAAAGTGACAGTGAATGGATAAACGTTGCTAATTTATAAAAAAATTAAACTATTCCATGTAGGTATTTGTCGGTTTTCGTAGATGTCCCTGTAGTATAAGTAACATCCATAAGTGTGGATTCAAAGTTATGCGAAATGGTACAAACGTTACACTTAACCCCATCGTGTTTAGCGTGAAGCGGTCGTTTAGGCGACAGAAATGCATGCTTTATGCAGTAGTATGAGATTTATCCGCTCAGTCATACGGCTGGGACACTTTTTTAACGATACACCAACGAAAAGGGGCATTGCTGATGGAGCAAACAATACAAGATATTGTCGTCGTTTTCAACGATTTTCTGTGGTCCAAGCTATTAATTATTTTGTTGGTCGTATGCGGAGTGTACTTTACCACCAAGACCCGGTTCATGCAATTCCGGATGATTGGAGATATGGTCAAAGTGCTTGCGGAGCCAAGAAGCAAGGAGCCTGGCAAAATTTCGCCGTTTCAGGCATTCTGTATCAGTATGGCAGCCCGTGTAGGCACCGGGAATATCACCGGTATAGCGCTGGCCATCGCTTTGGGCGGACCAGGGGCAGTGTTCTGGATGTGGATCATTGCGATTATTGGTTCGGCCTCCAGTTTTGTGGAAAGCACGCTTGCTCAAATATATAAGGTTAAAGACAATGGTGGATTCCGCGGGGGTCCGGCATATTATATGGAGCGGGGACTGGGCAAACGTTGGATGGGGATCTTGTTCGCGATTCTCATTACATTGTCGTTCGGTTTGGTCTTTAATGCAGTGCAGTCCAACACCATCACCGTAGCATTCAAAAATTCTTTCGGTGTTGATCGGTTGACAGTCGGCATCATTATGGCGGTTGTATTTGCAGGAATTATTATGGGCGGTGTGAAACGGATTGCCAAAGCGTCCGAATACATTGTCGTCGTTCTTGCGGTGTTATACATCGGTGTGGCTGCATTTGTTGTATTGGCTAACATCACTCAGGTTCCAGCCATGATTGCCCTGATTGTGAAAAATGCTTTTGGTATTGAACAGGTTGCGGGTGGTACACTGGGAGCCGCACTGATGAATGGTGTCAAGCGTGGGCTGTTCTCCAACGAGGCAGGTATGGGTAGTGCCCCGAATGCAGCGGCAACGGCGGATACAACTCATCCAGTCAAACAAGGGCTTATTCAAGCATTTGGCGTGTTGACAGATACCTTGGTCATCTGTACGAGTACAGCCATGATTATTTTGTTGTCAGGCGTGTACAAAGGTTCGAATTTGGGCGGGATTGAATTGACCCAGGCGGCATTAAGTGTGCATATCGGCTCATGGGCATCCGGATTCTTGGCCGTCATGGTATTTCTGTTTGCCTTCAGTACGCTCATCGGGAATTATTACTATGGAGAGACAAATATTGAATTTATCAAGTCCAATAAAATTTGGCTGTGGGTATATCGTATCTGCGTCATCGCGATGGTGCTGTTCGGTGCTATAGCCAAGGTGCAGTTGGTATGGGATCTGGCTGATCTGTTTATGGGGCTGATGGTGGTAGTGAACCTGATTGCCATCCTGATGTTGTCCAAAGTGACATTCGAAGCGCTCAAGGATTATAGGAAACAAAAGGCCGAGGGGCGTGACCCCATCTTTACAAGGGATCGTATTCACATTCCGGGTGAAGTGGAGTGTTGGGAATCCGAGGCTGAGGTTACAGGGACCAAGTAGAATGAATTCGTGAAATACACCACGATAAAGGCAACTCAAGCAGGACCTGGAATTTCCTTAACGGAAGTCCCGGAGTCCTGTTTGTTGCATATGAGGAAATAAGATTTAAGCATTATCCGCCCAAACGAGTTCCATTCCTGAGAGATATTTCTCCTATTGGTTCACAGAGTAACTAATGAGTTGCTCGGACAGAGCTTTCATGCGTTCACCCGTTTCATTCAGCTTCTCGATCACATCCGTGAAGGATGATACGAGTGTAGCTTGCTCCTGTGAAGAGGCTGCAATCTGGGAGACTTCAACTTCCATCTGTTTAATAACTTCTTGTACATCTTTCAAGCTAATATCAATATCACTGGTAGCCTGTTTGGCATCGACCGAAAGTTTGCGAACTTCTGTTGCTACGACGCCAAAACCTGCGCCGGCTTCACCTACACGCGCAGCTTCAATAGCGGCATTAAGTCCAAGAAGATTGGTTTGTTCAGAGATTTCACGAATGAATCCGGCCACTTTGTTAATCTGGGAAGAGTTGTGTACCGCTAGACGTGTGTTCTCCAGAATTTGTTCGCTGGTGGCTTGCAATTCCTCGGCATGAGCAGCGACGTGTTGGTCCATATCGACCAGAGTTCCATTAATGGTTCGATTCTCTTGTATAATAGCTTCAAGCTGATTTTGATTCGATTGATCGTACGACACGCAGAAGATGGCGACAACCTGATGATTGTCATCCAAGATCGGAATGTTTAGAACATCCAGCTCAATACCGTAGAATTCAGCTGGTAAGTGGGTCAGCGTGGCTTCGCGTCCGTTCGTGAGCGCAGTGAAGTTTTTATATCCGTCCAAAAGAGGATCGCCTTCGTTGAATCCGAGATTGAATTTATCGGTGGAGACGGAATACAATACCTTTTCGTGATCATACACGGTCAAACTGGCTGGTTCTCTAAGAATCAAACGGATATAAGGCATCACTTTCAAAAGGGCTTCTACAACATTCATGGTAGGTCGAACCATCCTTTCACTTATCTAAATTAGGTTAAATTTGGAGACGAACAGCATGCTTTATCTTTCATCGGATAAGATTGCGCTATCCTGTACTCCTTTTTGAATAAAATATTGTCATTTCAAAGTCTAAAGTTAAAAGTAATTTCTATTTAAACTGATTTATTGGATATAAGTTCTAGTTGTAACTATTTTTATATCAAGATATTTGTACGGGTGTATATGGTTTATGGGACATATGTCCATTTGTATATGCAGAATCACACATGGGGGGTTAATCCGGGATGAGAGAGATCATGGACTTTGGATTGCTGCGCCAACTTGCTCGAGAGCATGGCCTGGATCAGGTGCTGGACGAGCCTGCGCTTGCTGAATTAAGACTGCTGGAAGCCTCCAAGGGAGAGATTATATGTGCCAAAGGTGAACGTCCCGAACGATTGTATTTTCTCGTTCAGGGTAAGCTCAAGATTTATACGACACTGCCGAATGGCAAATCTCTGTTACTGCGTTTCAGTACGCCGCCTGCGTTGATCGGAGACCTGGAGCTGGTTAATGGCAAGGAAGCCAAAAATACAGTGGAATCCGTTAACAGGAGCCTGTTGCTCGGTGTGAGTTATCGTTATCTCAGAAATACATATGCAGAAAATCCGAAGTTTCTCCATTTTATGCTCAGCCATGTGACCCACAAGTTATATACCTTCTCCAATTTGTCGAGTCTTAATCTGCTATACCCGGTCGAGAGCCGTTTTGCGAGCTATTTGCTGTCCACGATGGAGCAGGGGGAGCAGATTACGGAAGAAATCCAGACCTCCAAGCTGACAGAGCTGGCAGATATGCTGGGTACAAGCTACAGGCACTTAAACCGGGTCATTCATGACCTCTGTGACCGCGAGATCATTCGAAAAGAACGGCGAAAGCTCGTCATCTGCAATCTGGAGCAGCTGCGTGAAATTGCGGGAGGCAATATGTACGAATAAATAGGGAAGATGGCAGGGCCTCAAACCAGTTGTATGCATAGACGTAAAGACACCCTCTGGATGTCAGAGGGCGCCTCTTTTGCCTCCACCTGCTTTAAGTGACAGGTTCTTTTCCAATGCTGTTACATACAGAAATGGAATGTAGATTAAACATCCCCACGCTGTTCAAATAATTGAGCAATTTCCACGATGACCTGCGTGGCCTTCACCATATTATCGACCGACACATATTCGAACTTGCCGTGATAGTTCTCTCCACCGGTGAAGATGTTGGGTGTAGGCATGCCCATGTACGAGAGCTGAGAACCGTCCGTGCCTCCGCGAATCGGGCGAATAATCGGCTCAATACCCAGGCGAGTCATGGCTTCATGCGCAATATCGACGATCTGGCGTACTGGTTCAATTTTTTCCCGCATGTTATAGTACTGATCATTTAATTCGATGGAGATGCTTTTCTCACCATATTTGGTTTGCAGCTCACTAACGACATTCAACAAGTATGTTTTGCGTTCCTCAAACTTCTCCCGGTCGAAGTCGCGGATGATGTAGCTCATCTTGGTCTGTTCGACGTCTCCCTCGATGGACAGCAAATGATAAAATCCTTCATAACCGTCCGTGAATTCGGGAGCTTCCTCTGCAGGTAAACGGCGGTTCAGTTCCATCGCGATTTTAGCCGAATTGACCATCTTATTCTTGGCCGTACCCGGGTGAACGTTGGTACCTCGAACCGTAATTTTGGCAGCAGCAGCATTGAAACTTTCGTATTCCAGCTCACCGAGTGGTCCGCCGTCCACCGTGTAGGCATACTTGGCTCCAAAAGCAGGAACATCGAACTTATGTGGCCCGCGGCCAATCTCTTCATCCGGAGTAAAGGCGACGCGGATCTTTCCGTGTTTCAATTCCGGGTGTTCAATCAGATAAGCCATCGCCGTCATGATTTCGGTAATGCCTGCCTTGTTGTCTGCCCCAAGCAAAGTTGTGCCATCTGTTGTGATCAAGGTGTGGCCTTTATATTCACGCAGTTCCGGGAAATCGGTGGTGGATAACACCACGTCCAGTTCCTGATTCAGTAGAATATCTTGCCCATCATAGTTGTCGATGACCTGTGGTTTGACATTCTTGCCTGTAAAATCGGTAGCCGTATCCAGATGGGCCAGGAAACCAATTACTGGAACGTCCTTGTCTGTATTGGATGTCAATGTCGCCATCACATAGCCGTTATCGTCCATGGTCACATCCTGCAAACCGATGGATTTGCATTCTTCAACCAGGTATTTTCCCAAGACCAGCTGGCCGGGTGTGGAAGGGCATGTCTCACTACTTTCATCGGATTGTGTATCCATTTGAGCATAGGTAATCAGTCGTTGGATTAAAATATCTTTCACCAGTAATCGCTCCTTTGGCTCGGTTAGTATATAAGTTGACCACTTATTTTATATTAAATCCTGTATGTCTGTATGGCTATCATATCATGTTTTGGAACGGTTTCGAGTAATGGATCAATCGGAGCTGGATGCAGACTAGGTATCAAAAAGGGTACTATGTAACAAAAATGTACGTACTTGTAATATGGGGAGTCTTGTTCATAATAGTAGTGGTGAAAGAGTGTGTTCAGCAAGAGTGAGCATAACTCGAATCGCTAGTGAACGGTAAGAACGGGCAGCGGTTTTCCGAGCTGGAAAGCAAGTGAATGCCTCAACATATATCATTATATGGAATAGGAGATGCAAACTGAATGACAGAGAAATTATTTTCCCCGTATCAATTCAAGGGGCTTCAATTAAACAACCGGGTCGTCATGGCACCGATGTGCCAATATTCCGTAACTGCCAAAGACGGTATCCCGAACGATTGGCATCAGGTACACTATGTAAGCCGTGCGGTTGGGGGTACAGGGTTGATCGTGATCGAGATGACGGATGTTGATCCGGACGGACGTATCACTGACAATGACCTGGGCATCTGGTCAGATGAACACATTCCTGCCTTTACCAAGTTGGTGGATGGCATTCACGCTTATGGCTCCAAGGTGGCGATTCAGATCGCACATGCCGGACGTAAAGCAGAGGATGCGGCACAGCCTGTAGCTCCATCAGTGGTTACTTTCCCTGGAGAGAGCTTCAATACACCGCATGCTTTAACTACAGAGGAAACACAAGCCATGGTACAGAAGTTTGCGGACGGTGTACGTCGTGCAGTAGCTGCCGGAGTCGATGCCATTGAGCTGCATGGTGCTCATGGTTATCTCATCCATCAGTTCCACTCTCCATTGATGAATCATCGGGAGGATGTATATGGACAGGACCTTTCCCGTTTTGGCGTCGAAATCATTCGTGCAGTGAAACAAGAAATGCCGGAAGACATGCCGCTCATTATGCGGATTTCGGCGGTGGAATACGCTGATGGCGGATATGACATTGATCATACCATTGAAATTTCCCGTGCTTATCAGGCAGCAGGCGTGGACATGTTCCATATCAGCTCCGGTGGTGAAGGACCTTCAGGACAACGTAAACCGGGTAACTACCCTGGTTACCAAGTGCCATTTGCTCGTCGTTTCCGGGAAGAACTGAACGTTCCTGTGATCGCGGTGGGCATGCTTGAGGATTCAGCTCTGGCTCAAGCGGTTATCGGAAATGGTGATGCGGATCTGGTTGCCGTTGGCAGAGGTATGCTGCGTGACCCGTACTGGGCGACACATGCCGCTCTGGAGTTGGGTGTCAGCAAGGATAAAGCCGCTATTGCGGAGCAATATTCACGCGGATACTGAGCTTAATTTAACATTGATATATTTGTAATAAAAGGCCACAGCATGGGATAATCTTATGCTGTGGCCTGATTTTGTAGCTGAATCTAGATCCTATCTTCTATAATATTCAAGCTTTTCGAGTCGCTTCAAACACATATTTCTGATCGGAGCGGGACGGTGCCCGGTGAGGATCGAAGTCGGCGTATACTGATATGTCGGAGAAACCAATCTGTTCCAGAATCATGCGGAACTCTTCTACTCCGTACCAACGTAATGCAAGCTGTTGCAGTTCCGTAGCAATTAGTGTGCCCTGGCGCCACTTTTCGTAGCGAATCAGACTCACTTTGTACTGCTGAAGCAAATTCAATTCGATGTCTTTACTTTCCATTGTAATCGTGTCACCATTCTGTAATTGAACAGTCGAGGTGCCTGAGTAGTACGGGGTAGTATTCGTCACATCCGGCAGGAAGAGATCAAGGACAAGCCGGCCTCCTGGTTCCAGATGATGATACAGATTACACAGTGCCTTCACGGAAGCCTGTCTGTCTTGAATAAGCAACAAGGAGCCTCCGGGAATAATAATGGCTTCGTAGCGATAAGGGAGATCAAGTGTCTCCAGATCAGCAGCGAACAATTCAGGCTTGGGCAGTCCCCGCTCGGTGCAAAGCGCAAGGCAAGAATTGAGCATATCGGTTGAATAATCAAGACCGTCTACTTTCAAACCTGCTTCAAGTAATGGGATTAGCATTCGACCTGAGCCAGACATCGCTTCAAGGATGCGTCCCTTGCAGTTCATCAGAATATCACGATAAAATTCAATGTCGCCTCCAAGGGAGTGTCCAATGGGCTTGGTGGCATTGTAAACCTCGGTACATAATGGACCATAATAACTAAAAGACATGTTACGATTCCTCCACAACATCATTTGAATTAGAATGTGGAAGGGAGGGGTTGAGAGGAGTTATCCCTTCCTGCAACGGTTGGAATTGGATTTTTCGGAGCAGACTAACATAGGAATCACACACCCTTTATGTAATATGTTCCAATTATAGGTTTGTCTTCAAAGGCAGTCAACAGCACACCTGTTGTTAGAGGAACATATTTGACAGTCATCCCTTAATTTCGAACAATAAGTTAAATGGGCGTTCTGCACGAATTCCGTGAGCGACAATATGGAGTGAAGCAAAATGCTAATATATAGTAGGAGGCGATTTATAGTGGAATCATCAAGTGCACTGCCCGATATCCGGCAGCAAGTATTGCTACACGCTCCGATAGAGAAGGTGTGGGAGATCGTATCGACGTCAAAAGGTATGGAATCGTGGTTTATGCCGAGCAATCTGGAGCCGGTGGAAGGGCATGAATTTATACTGGAAGCTGGACCCTTTGGGCAATCTCCGTGCAAAGTGACCGAAGTCCAGCCTCCACACAAGCTGTCATTCCGGTGGGGCAAGGATTGGACATTGAGCTTCGAACTGGTGGAGCAAGCACAGGGTACTGACTTTACACTGATTCACAGCGGTTGGGACGCGGACAAATTGACTGAATTTGGGCAGGCTCACGCCATGGTCCGCGAACGGATGGAACAGGGCTGGACAGGTATTGTACAGAAGCTCGCTCAGGTGGTCGGACAAGCGTAGAATAACCAATAAACGAAGTCGCAGGTTCTTTGCCAGGGATACATTCCGGCAGATGAGCCAGCGGCTTTTTTTGATCGAAAATATCATGAGCCAACTATTTCCGTCAGCAACAGAAACGTGTAACATGGGACTATAGGTATAAAACGACAAAATTAGACGTCTGTCGCCGTGGAGGCGGAAGGATACATAGATGAAAAAACACTGGATTATGCTCATCATTAGCTTTATTTGTATTGTTGTCTTCCCTCTGGGGTCGATTGTGCAGAACTTGATTTCCGAACGAAGCAATCCTCAAGCAAGAGACGGAGTCATAGATCTGAGTTCATGGGAATTTGACAGGCAGGGGGCAGCTGCTCTGAATGGTACGTGGGATTTCTATCCGGGTCAGATGCTGACACCTGTCGATTTTGAGGCAAATGTATCGGGGCGTAAGCCGCTTTCTCCACCTTCACGCATTCATGTCCCGTCCCAATGGAACAAGACACTTGGAGAAGCTCATGGCTACGGAACCTATCATTTGCGTGTCAGGATAACCCCGAGAACAGAAAAGAACGATTATGGAATACGTACTCGAAATATCCGTATGGCCCATCGCTTGTTCATAGATGGCAAGGAGATCGGCGGTAAAGGGCTGCCCGGCCCAACACAGGATACGGACATCCAGCTCAATCTGCCATTTACGGGCTTCACATCCATAGATGGCGACATTGCAGATATTATCATTCAAGTATCCAACTACAGCTACTCGTCTGGCGGCATTGTCGCATCCATTCTGTTCGGGGACGAGCATAGCATACTGAAAAGCCAACAGCAGGACTGGCTTAAGGATCTGATGACGTTATTCGGATTTATTCTCCCAGCAGCCTTCTTCCTGCTTCTTTTCAGGCTGCGGCGCAGTGAGAAAGAACTTCGTTATCTGGGATTATTCAGCCTTTCGGGTGCGATGTACGCACTGACTCATGGCGAGAAGTTGCTGGGAACGCTGCTGCCCTTCCTGACGAGCAATGAAATTCTGCGGCTTCAATTCATCAGCGCTGCTCTCGCTTATTATTACTTGCTTCGTTATATGGATGCTCTTGTACCTGGAGCGGTCCATCCGTGGTTTGTCCGTCTGGGTGTGGTTCTGATTATTACACAATGCACTATCGGTCTGACCATGTCTCCTGTTTTGTTCTCGTGGCTGGAGCTGCCCATGCTGCTCATTTCACTTGTGGTGATCGGTTACACCCTGCGGGCCATGCTCCATTGGATAAAGAAAAGGCCCAACGACAGCCACTTCGTTCTAATTAGCATGATGAGCATATGCATGGTCGTTATGCTGCATACCGTGGGTGCGTTCACCCCCATGGATACGACATTTCTCGCGCTGTACGAGCTTCTGTTATTTGTTTTTGCCCAGATGATTGTTACAGCGCTCCGGTTCGCACAATCATTCCGTGAAGTCGAAGCGTTATCTGAACGTCTGCTCGCCATCGACAGTCTGAAGGATGAATTCATGGCGAATACATCTCATGAGCTAAGAACTCCCCTGCATGGCATCATTAATATCGCCCAGTCGATGCTGGAAGGAGCAGCTGGAGCGGTCACGCCCAAGCAGGCCAAAAATCTGTCCATGATTACGTCAACCGGAAAGCGACTTTCGCTGCTGGTAAACGATATTCTGGATTTTGCCAAGCTCAAAAATAGTGAAATTGATTTAAATCGGGTAGCCGTTGATTTGGAATCGGTGGCCCGGACGGTAGTTGAAGTTTCCGGCTTCACCTTCGAGGACAAACCCGTTGTGCTGATTCAGCATTGGCCTCCAGCGTTGCCGCTGGTTGAGGCGGATGAGGATCGATTAAGGCAGGTTCTGTATAACCTGCTGGGTAATGCGTATAAGTACACCCAGCAGGGTGAGATTCGCCTGTATGCCCGTGTGGATGGAGACCTGGTAACGGTATCTGTCGCGGATACAGGTGTCGGAATTGCCCCGGAGAAGCAGGAGGACATATTCCAGGCCTATGAACAAGGTAATGGAACAAGCGAGAGGGTAAGCGGGGGAACGGGTCTTGGACTGAGCATCACACGCAAGCTTGTAGAGCTTGGGGGAGGAACCATCTGGGTGGAATCAGAGCCAGGGCAAGGCTCAACCTTTCATTTTACACTGCCCATTGTGAAGACGCCTCTGCTACAAACGAGCTCGCGGCCTGCAGCGGCCCGTTATGTACCTGCTCAAGAAAAAAGAGTGCAGGATACCGTTTCAGTCGAAGCGGATGATATGGAGGACAACGGGGAGGCGGAGCATACCATTCTGATCGTGGACGACGACCCGGTGAATCGGCAGGTCTTGTTCAATCTGTTATCGACTGAACGATATCGTGTCATTGCAGCGAATAGCGGGGCGGCGGCATTGAAGCTGCGTGAAGAGCACCCGTCCATTGATCTGGTCATTACAGACTGGATGATGCCGCGGATGTCTGGGCTGGAGTTGTGCCGCAAACTGCGTGAGCACAGCTCCCTGTCCGAGCTGCCTATTCTGATGCTGACGGCTCGCGGGATGCCCGAGGATATTAAGTTGGGCTTTCAGGCAGGTGCCAATGACTTTCTGAGCAAACCCGTCGATGCAGGGGAATTACGTGCCCGGGTACGGACCTTAATCGAGATGAGAACCTCCGTGCAGGAGGTCATCCGTACGGAAATGGCCTTTTTGCAAGCCCAGATCAAGCCGCACTTTCTATATAACGCACTTAACGTCATTATTGCGACGTGTGCGGTGAACCCGGACAAGGCGACAGATCTACTTATTGAACTGAGTCAATACCTGAGAGGAAGCTTCGATTTTCAGAACCGGGACCAGCTGGTTCCGCTGGCTAAGGAGCTGGAATTAGTGGAGTCTTATGTACATTTGGAACAGGCCCGCTTTGAGGAACGTCTGGTGGTCAACTATAACGTGGACCCTGATGTGCGTCTCTATTTGCCGCCGCTCAGTATCCAGCCGCTTGTGGAGAATGCCATTCGTCATGGAGTGATGGAGCGAGCGGCAGGCGGCACGGTAAACCTCACTGTTTCCATAGAAGGTGAGCATGTTGTCGTTCAGGTGCAGGATGACGGTGTGGGCATACCACCTGAGCGTTTGGCCCAGGTGAAGTCGGGGCGTACAGAAGGTCCCGGGGGTGTAGGGTTACAGAATATAAATCGGCGTCTGCTTTCCTTGTATGGTCAAGGGTTGGAGATTCAGAGTCATTCGGGTAAAGGGACACAGATACGGTTTCGCATACCCGTACAAAAGGGGTAATCTCTCCAAATAGTGTTGCTGATGTAAACGAGAGTGGTTAACAGACTAATAAGCGGATGCCGATAAGGTCGGTATTCTTATGAATATTTTCATGGCAGGAGGCTGGAAGAACCGTGAGAGCCATTGTAATCGATGACGAGAAACCGGCGCAGCTCCATCTGGAGCGCCTGTTACGTTCAGACGGACGGATTACACCCGTGCAGTGTTTTTTAACAGCCCGTGATGGTTTGGATTTTCTGGCAAAAGAGCGCATGGACGTTGTTTTTCTGGACATTGGCATGCCGGAAATGAATGGACTGGAAGCGGCTGAATATATACAGCAATTGGATAACACCATTCGTATTATATTTGTAACGGCTTATGCCGATCATGCGATTGAAGCTTTTGAACTGCATGCATTGGATTATGTATTAAAGCCGGTGAGCTCCACAAGACTAGCCAAAACAATCGATCGAATTGTCGCCAGCATAATCCCCCTGTCTGCCCCGGCTGCTGCAACTACCGAGGTACAGGTTTCACAACCAGAGGTTGACGGGGTGGATACCCATGTGCCCGGATTGCTTACCTTTAAACATCTGGATATCTATAGAAGCCTGGATGAGAAAGCGCAGAAACACAGGTGGCGCACAACCAAATCACAGGAACTGTTTGCATTTTTGTTTCATCACAGGGGGGAATGGGTAAGCAAGGAGATTCTGCTAGATCAGTTGTGGGCAGATGTCACCCAAGAGAAAGGGTTAACCCATCTGCATACGTCCGTTTATCAGATCCGCAAGTTGCTGAAAGAATGGGGCATGACGGGTAAGCTGGAATACAATATGAATCGCTATCGTCTGTTAGCAGGCAATCTGGTGAGTGATGTGGAGCAATTTGAACAAGGGACAGCGTATGCTGCAATTACGCCAGATAATGTGGCTCAATTGAAAGATATCGTTCCACTCTACCGCGGCGACTATCTGGAGGAACATGATTATCGCTGGGCTCAAGCCAAAGCGAGAGAACTGAGACGTAAATATATACGACTGGTCGTGGACCTCGCCGAATGGAATATGAATCAAGGACAGGGTAAGGAAGCGATTGAACAATTGAGTGAACTATTGGAACGTGAGCCTTATGCCGAAGAAATCTGCCGGTTAATGATGAATGTGTATGCATCACTGGATGATCAGCAAGCCATACTCCAATTGTACGATTCATTCACACGGACTCTGCTTGAGGATCTAGGACATCAACCGGAGCCGGAAACAAGCAGACTTTATGAGAAGCTGATGGCACGGTAAACGGAAGTTCGGGCAGGAGGATAAGGCATGAAGTTATTCATACATCGCAAAGATTTGCGTACGGATGATCTGGTTGCATTTGATTATTTACGGAACCAGGAAGCGGAAAGTCTGCATCTACTCATCTATGATCCATTTCTATTGCGGCAGAACCGTGAGAAGGAACACAGTGGTGTCAACTTTCTCCATCATGCAGCGAAGCTTGGTGAGCAGTACCGGGAGGAAGGATGCAAACTGCATGTGGCCTACGGCAAACCAGCCAAGGTCGTTGATGATGTCCTCGACCAGCTGCAAGGGCGTGTAGACGAGGTCGTTGTACATCGGGACATGACCCCGTATGCTTTCGAGCGTGACCGTGGAATACGCAAAGTGACCGAGGGGAGAGGCGTGACTTTTACGCAGCTGACGGATCATCTGCTGATGGATCTGGCGGGATTTGCTGATTTTACGGGAAAGGCTGAGCCCTATAAAGTATTTGCTGCCTTCCATCGTAGGTGGGTAGAATTCATGAATGAGCATCCCAATCCCCCTTCGACAACAACGGTTGCCGATGTGAAGGTCAGCGATCAGCAGATCGAATGGCCAGCTTCCCTTCGTGTACCACAAGAATTACTGACATTCAATGTATCGGACTCGAGTGACCCCTATCGGTTATTGGAGGGCTTCCTGTCCGACAGGATAGCTGATTATGGCGACCATCGAGATGAATATGAAGCATATGAACCAAGTCATCTCAGCTCTTATGTAGCTGTAGGGGCTGTATCCATCCGCAAGCTGTACGATGAAGCGATTCGCAAGGAGCAAGCGGGTGAATGGATCAGACAGCTATGTTTCCGTGACTTCTATCTGTATCGTGCGGTGTATGAGAGTCACTACTTTACATATGAAAAGAGTTACGATCTGTCCGCGCTCAGTGATCTTCACTTCGAACGGTGGTGTAGAGCCGAAACGGGCATTCCAATTATCGATGCAGCGATGACGGAACTGAATGAGACTGGATATATGCCGAATCGGCTCCGTATTCTGACCGCCATGTTCCTGACCAAAAATCTGCAATGCCCATTCACATTGGGTGAGGCGTATTTCAGGCGTAAGCTGCGGGACTATGACAACATACAGAACCGGGGAAACTGGTTATGGTGTGCTTCCCTGGGTGAGAATGCAGCTCCGTATTTCCGGGTGAACAATCCTGTAACACAGTCAGAGAAGTATGATCCGCAAGGGGATTATATTCGCAAATGGTTGCCAGGTCTGAAGGATTTGGACAGCAAAGAAATCCATATGCCAAGGGAGAATGCAATCGTTGATCTGAAGGCATCTCGCCATGCAGCGATTGACGTGTATAAACAAATTTTGGCCAGCCGTCAGACCGATCGTTAGGAGGTCATTGGAGCTTAGAGCTTCGGATCACCTAACAGGGATGGGACTAAAAGGTTGAGATTTTCCATTTTCAGCCCGATGAACCAACAAAAATGTATAAAGTTTCAAAATGTGCCTGAGACCGCGCCATAGCGGTCTTTTTTTACATATATAGTCATGAAAATACGATGAAAATTGTTGGGAATTCAGAATATTTTAAGAAATTGGACTACCCATCTTAAGCATTATGCCTTTTAATAGATAGAGAGCTTATCGTACTAAGTCATATCTGACATATTGACGAACACATGAAGGAGAAGCGTAGAACATGAGTGAAACCATCAAAAGAGAGCGAATTCCAGAGCTGAATCTGGTCCGTGCCATGGCCATAATCGGCGTGCTGTGTGTGCATTCCACTTCGTTTGCAACGGTGGACATGACGGGTTCGGGGTATTATTGGCTTTACAACTTTATTAATATCTTTATGAAATATGGTACCCCAACATTTATTTTCATGAGCAGTTTTGTGCTGTTCTATAACTATTATTCTCGCCCGCTGGACAAAAAGCTGGTAAGTAATTTCTACAAAAAAAGATTCGTTTATATTTTACTGCCGTATTTCATATTTTCATTGATGTACTTTATATTGCTGCATATTACACATTATCAGGGACGCCCGTTTGGAGAATCGGCAGTGAGTTTCATAACGAAACTGTTCACGGGCAAGGCATATACACATCTGTATTTTGTATTTATCAATATGCAATTTTATTTGATATTTCCGTTGGTGTTGTGGCTGCTTAAGAAATATCCATCGGTGGTCAAATGGTCTGTTCCGATCGGGTTACTCATTCAGTGGGCATTTATCGTCAGTAATAAATATGGATTTCAAGTGCCGAATAAAGGAAGCTGGGCATTTTCGTACTTCTCTTACTTCATGCTGGGTGCTTTTATCGGGGTATATTTTCCGAAGATTAAGCAGTGGTTTGTCATCAGCCGGGAAAATGCAACCAAAGCTCGTGTAGTTTCATGGATTATGCTGTGGGCGGTATGGATTTTTGCCGGACTCGGTCATGTATATATTTATTATCTGTTACGTATGAAAATTGCCACGTATAACACGCTGTGGTACGAATTTTTCTGGAACCTGCATACGTTCGCCTGTGCGCTCGTATTGATCCAAATCGCATATTTGCTATATCGCAAAGGGCCATCGCTAATCGTTAAGCCGCTCAATCGGCTGGGGGCGCTGTCCTTCGGTATTTATCTGATTCATCCGTTCTTCCTGCTGGTATATCGGAACTACCCGCCACAAACCGGAGTCTCCTGGCTGATTCATCTCTGGTATGCCGGAGGATTCGGAGTGGCTTTGCTGGCTTCATGGCTCGTGGTTGGACTCACGGCCCGATTTGTCCCATTGGCCTGGGTCATCTTCGGCAATCTGCCGAAGCCAAAACCTCGTTTGGTGCCACAACAAAACTCGGGACAACTCGATGTGCGTTAAATTTATAGCCAATACAGGAATAATAAACCGTTTCTTGGTCGACCTTAGGGTTGAGCGGGAAGCGGTTTTTTTGGATTCGAAGCGGACTATCCTATGGCGAACGAGTGTTTCTTTTTTATATTCGAAGGGTAATGAGAAAGCGGAAGCAATTTCAATCATTTTATAAGTCGACGACCTAAACAACAGGAACAAGGTGAGATAAATGACAACATGTGAACAATGCGGGAGACCGATGCAAGATATATTGGAATACGTTGAACACATTCTTCACGAATGTGGAGGAGCCCAGGAATACAAGGAAAAAGACTATGAGACATCTGGCTATGAGTGTGTTCGCGAGCAGATGTGATACAATGGAAAGAAACCGGATTCATACGGAACCGAGGTGACAACATGGAGACGGGCTCGGCCCCTTTCCGGCAGGAAATGACGGAACATGAAGCGCAACTGACCAAGACATGTATGTATTGCGGGCAAAAGCGATCTTTGTCCGAATTTCGACGAAGAACCGGAAAGCGGGCTGGTCCCGGAGCCAGACGTGGAGCCTGCCGCCAATGTCGCCAGCTCGGTGGACAAGCGGATAATGTTAACCCATCCATCCCGCAGACAGATAAGGCGTTGAAGACCGCAAAAGGGACCACGGCAGCCCGGCATAATACGGCCAAAGCTTCAGCGTCTGCCAACCAAACTGCAGCCCGGATCACCGATGCAGTCGATGGGGCATCAGTCAACGCGTCTATAAGACGTATGGAGTCGCAGCCATCCATAGGCTCATTTTCTTCGGTGGAGGGCGATATGGCTGACCTGGTTGATTCTGCAACGGTTTCCTCTTCGCCTTCGGGCAACCAAAAGAAGCGGAGAAGAAGGAGAAAGGCGAAGCGCCCGGAGCTACAACCAGGTAGGGAGCGTACGGAGCCGATCACACGAATGGATGAGGAAAGCGGGACTACAGATCATCCGCAGACGGGATCTGTACCGCAGACGGAGAGAGCTTCGCAGGTGCATACAGCGAGTGCTGAACCATCTGCGAAGCGTGCCAGCGCACGGATAGCCGCTGGCGAAGATCAGGCCGCCGAACAGGAGACTGCGGCGGCCCAGACGGTGCTGCCAGCTAAGCCGCAAGGCCCGGCAGCAGAGCCAGAGGCTGCGGGTCAGCCGACCGCAGCCAAGCGCAAACGCAAGCGGCGCCGCAAACGTGCTGCCGCGCTCCCATCCGGCGCAGGCCAGGCCCGCAGCATCGCTGCTGAGGCCAGTGCGCCGGCCCTGAGCGACCGTGGCGATGCCCATACGGTCGCCGGAACCGCAGCGGCTGCAGCACAGCCTGCCGCTGCAAGGCCAGCACCCGGCCATGCGCCGGATGCTGGCATGGAGGCTGCGCCTCCTGCACCCGGGCGTCAGCTTGGCTCGCCCGGGTCGAAGCCGCGCCCGGCACGCAAGGAGCGTGCGCCCAAGGCGGGCGGCGAAGACACAGCCCGTGCCGGATCATCCGGGCAGCGGGCGCCTGCGCATTCCAGCCGCAGTCACGGGGCTGGAACGGAAAGCCGTCCCCGCCGTCATGCGCCGGCGGTGCCTGCAGCAATTGACCCGGAAGATCCGGCATCGCTTCGGACTAACCGGCAAGGCATGGTGCGCATGCGCGGCAAGACGGACAAAGGACGGCGCTGGCATCAGGAAGTGGATATGGAGCTGGCGGTCACGCTGGTCAAGGAAAAGGCCGCTGTTGTGGTTAATCGGTACACGATTCGCCGATTATTCAGCAACAAGGACTTTAAGCGGTATATTTTGACCCGTGACCACTATACCTGTTACTTCTGTGGATCGTATGGGGATACGATTGACCATCTTCTGCCGCGAGCCAAAGGTGGCCATACCACCCCGCTAAACTGTGTCTGTGCGTGCAATCTGTGCAACCAGTCCAAAGCAGCGATGGATGCCGAAGAGTTCATGCGTTCCGGTATTCCCGAGTGGAATGCTGCGCATCAGGAAGAACTGAATGAACTCGCCATGCAGGAAGCACAGTTGGAATAAGCGCTAAGCGATAAATTTCATTTGCTATGGCTTGCTCACAATCCGTTTCAAGCGGGATATCCGATATGAAGAGCACACCAGGACTGAACAGGTCCGGGTGTGTTCTTTGTGTTTCAGAGTTGTGATGTGAATATTTCTTCAAATTGACAACGGTAAAGAGTTCATATGTACGTTATACTGAGGAGAAGCGAGTAGAGATACTTAACATCAACTTACCAGAAGTATCTTATAATAAACACCTAATCTTCAAAGATTTTACTGTATGGATTGGAGGGAAGCAGATGATCCCGGCATCTTTGGACATCATGTCCTATATTACGGAAGAGAATATTCGTTTTTGGCTGGAGAAGTTTCGCTCCCTGGGCCCGCTACCGGGCATTTTGCTTACCTTTATGAAGTCATTCGTGCCTCCGCTTCCCACGCTGCTGATTGTTGGGGTTAACGGTGCGGTGTACGGGTTATGGGCAGGATTTTTATATTCATGGATCGGAATGATACTCGGTTGCACCGTTACATTCCTGATCGTACGGGAGATTGGGAAATCGGCTTTTGTAGAACGTTGGGCCAACAAACCCCGTGTGCAGCGCAGCATGGTATGGATTCGGCGGAATGCCTTCAGTTATGTATTTTTGCTGAGTATTTTTCCGGTCGGTCCGTTTGTCATCATCAATGTGGCGGCAGGTATTGCACGTATGAGATTGCTGTCTTTCCTGCTTGCTGTGAGCTTTGGTAAAGCCATTATGATCTTCTGCGTCACGTATATTGGTTCTAATGTAGCGCAATTTATGGAGCACCCCGTTCGGTGGGGCGGCGTGTTGCTGTTTGTTGCTGTATCCCTGTGGGCCAGCCGGAAGCTGGAGCGTCACTTCACCCGTGCGTCATCCGATCGTGAGGATATGAGTGAACGGAGTCAACCCTCAGGAAAGTCCATTTCTTCGTAAATTTAGGAGATACTGATATGCTTGTAACGGATGGTTCTTTATCGAAATGACTACTGTTTAGAGGAGGATAAGCATGATTGAAAATGTCTTTGACTTTGATAAAGAGCTGCACCGTATGAATGAGGAAGAGCTGCGTTCGTTATTGCGTTTGCTCTATCTCAGGACAGATATGGCGGTCAGTGTTCAGTCAGCGGAAGAACATTCTGTTCATTTTGCAACGAAATTACAGTCGATATTCAAGACGGTGGACAAGGATCGGAATCGGAAGAAAGCGGAGCAGCAGGCATTGGAGGCACAGAAACCACGTGAAATTCATATAGCGATTGGTGAATCGCCACTAGGCAGCATTAAGGTTGCGATGGGCAAGGTTCCCGGTCGATCAGATCGGCGTTTTTTTTCAATGAATGACTACTATGCCATCGGTCCATTGGGAGATTTGACTAACCAAGCGGATTTATACCGCAGGCACCTCTGGCTACTCGATAAACTCTATTTGAGTGAACATGGAAGTTATGCCGTCCAAGACATGGATGAGCTGCTTCGATTAAACAATGTATTGAGTGCAATTGATGAAGATACGCGAATAACGATCTGGTATGCGAATAATGCTCATGAGAAAACGGGACTTTTATATGCCATGTATTTGCTGCGTAACCGGCTGGGCCCTGTCTATTTAATCGAGACAAGTGCATTGTACCAAGAATTATTCAATACTTCTGAAGTGCAGCATGATGTTCTTAGAACAGGTGAGATTATTTCCGAGAAGTTGATATCCATGTGGCGACACTGCGTGGGTGCCGAGCCATTGTCTTTGGAGGAACGCAGACACATGGAGCAAGAGTGGATGAATTTGGCTGTACAGCCTGGGCTTCTGCGCTTAATGAAGAATGGCGAGATTCAGAGCGTACCCGAAGACGCGATTGATGAATACATTATGCAGAAAGCCAGAGAGATTACGTTGACCAGACAGCCCGGTGAATTCATAAAAGCAGCCCGTGTCGTAGGTGAGGTGCTGGGTCATCTTGAACAAGCTCTTGGAGACGCATTCATTGAATACCGTATTCGACAACTGATCATACAGGGACGGCTTGAGATGGAGGGAAGGCCACATGCCATGCGATTTTACAGCGTGCGGCTTCCCCAGTAACTGAAATGGGGCTTTCCCATAAGTCATGGCAGGATGGGGAATGCCTCTTGTTAATGAGATTTTGTTCTAATGAACCTAGTACACGCTATTCGCTCCCAATTGCACAGTTCTGAGATGTAACGAATCACAGAGCAGTTATTTCTTCGATTGTGGCGATTTTTAAGGCCTTACAATGTTTTGCACCGAATTTACGTGACTGAAGTTCGTTAAAATTTGCATTTCTTGAAAATTCGCAGTTTAGGATGCGGTAGGTTCGTTAGCCCGGAAGGGAGAGGGAGTCCCTTCGAGATAGCCTCATTGATTCTTTCATGTCTTATTTTGATTCCATAATTCTAACAGGGGCCCTTCTTTTCCATAGACCGGATCGGTATCAGGGATGGGAACGTCTTGTATCTCCCGAAGCACCTTTGGCCGTTCCCCTGGTTCGCCCGTGCGTGTGTTGTAGCTCATCCCAGCAGGATAGGCGCCCGCAATACGAAAATCAGGGCTGGCCTCCAACCGTTTATGTCCTGTTCCCGCAGGAAGCACGACAACGTCTCCCGTTTGCAAATAAACCTTCTGTCCTTTCTCCCCACCCAAAATGAGCTGCACGAACCCACTGACCACCGCAAGTACTTCATGAGCATTGCTATGATAATGATGATAGTCAAACACACCGTTAATCCAGCTGTTTCCCCAGCCGTTTCGGTTCAGCATGGTCTCTGCACGAGAGAAATCAGTTGCCCAAGTCCCCTTATACAGAAGTACAGGCAGGCTCGGATGATTGGGAATCACTCCATCATCCTGGAATAGCAGCATCTGCACATTGTTCATTTCATCCTTCATCGTAAATATCACCTCCCTATGACATTACCCGTTTAATGCGGAAGAAGAACAAAAAACAGTTGTGAAATGCTACAAAATGTATCTCTTTAAGGTTATACTCAGAACATAGACTCTCTTTAGTGAACTTGTTGTATAAATCGCAAGGGGGAATGTGCTTGAATATTGTCATTACCGGGGCTTCTGGATTTGTTGGTTTTAACCTCTCTCAGTATTTGGCTCAAAAAGGACATCGGATCACCCTGGTGGATCAGGATGATTATTGTCAGAGACTTCTTCATAGGTCCCCACTTCATGAGATGTCCTTTATCTGCTGTGACCTTGCCGAGGGCAGGTTTAACCTGCCACACGAAACGGATTATATCATTCATCTGGCAGCGATGCCGCACGTAGACTACTCGTATCATCACCCTAGAGAAGTGTTTCGTAACAACACCCTGAGTACACAGGCGATTTTGCAATATGCTTCGGAGCATCACATCCCCGTGGCACTGGCCTCATCCGTAGAGGTGTATGGAGGGGCGATGGGCAGAGTGTATCACGAATCAGATGAATATGCTCCGGTATCCCCTTATTCCGCATCCAAAGTAGCCTGTGAGACGCTAGCGCTATCCTACGCGAAATGTTATCAAC
This sequence comes from Paenibacillus sp. JNUCC-31, assembly GCF_014844075.1. NCBI lineage: Bacteria > Bacillati > Bacillota > Bacilli > Caryophanales > Paenibacillaceae > Paenibacillus > Paenibacillus sp. JNUCC31. The sequence goes on along the minus strand of NZ_CP062165.1, from coordinate 3,051,913 downwards.
TTCCTGTCAAAATATTTCGGTTGACCAATCTTTATGGCCCTTGGCAGTTGCCAGATCGGATTATTCCACGTAACTTTGGCCGAATGATGGACGGCCTGCCGTTGGACATTCAGGGATCAGCTGTACGTGACTTCCTGTATGTAGACGATGCACTGCGTGCGATTGAACTGATTATGCTGAATGGACAAGATCAGCAGATCTATAACATTTCCACAGGTCATGGAACGACCATGCAAGAGATTGGAGAGCTATTGCAATCCCTTCACAGTACGATTCGAGCGAAGGAGATTCGGGAGCAGGAACCCACTCAGTCCAGAGGTTCAAGCCTGGTGGTTCACTCCGGTAAGTTACGGGCAGAGTTAGGCTGGTTCCCGCAAATCACATTGGAACAGGGACTGGAGCGAACCTTTCGTTGGTATCAGGAACATCCCGATTGGGTAAGACAATTCAGCCGTGAATATCATACGACAAGAGAAACGCGGGGTTTTATTATCGATATGGCCAGATACGCCGTTTCAACCGCCAAGGACAGATAAAAAAAGCCAGGGAAGGGAGTATTAAATAACACCTTCCTTGGCTTTTTTGCGCCCCCGTACACTTTGGAGTTTATTCCACCATGTACGGGAAGGCATTCACCTATATTTGCTGCACGAATCGTCGTGCGGTTTACGATAAACGGATGAACCTAGTGATGATCTTTGATATCAGCAATTTTGTCCTGCACAGCACCTTTGGCTTTGTCTTTCTTGCCCTCAGCCTGAAGGGATCTGTTGTTTGTTGCATTACCGATCTGATCCTTCACTTCGCCTTTGGCCTTGTTTACGCCTGCTTTGATTTTATCGCTAGTTGAATTACTCATATCGAACATCTCCTTCGTTTCTGGTGTAGTCCTTATTAACCGGGATGTCCGTTTTCTAAACGTTCGCTTTTTCTTGCGGGCAGAAATTACTTCTGGATTATCTGTCAGAAATACTCCGTAGAAAGAGTCAGTATTAATATAGGCATTGCTACACGGCGTGCTTCATTAACCGAACGAGAGGATGTTATGATATGAGCAATTATATTGGAAATGGTGCGTATTGCTACGCTAATTCAGCAGCCATATTGCTGTCGTCCATTGGAGAGAAGGTAGACCCTGGTCTGCTTGAAACTATCGGTGGCTTTTCACTAGGGGCCTTTCGAACGTTGGAAGATATTCTTTTTTTTGATAATTGTACTTCTAGTCCTGATTTGGCCATCAGCAAGGCAATGAGCATTCTGGGATTTAGTGTGCGCGAAAGTGTGCAATCACGGGGTACAGAGATGCCTGTAGATGAGCTAAGAGAGGTTTTGAAGCAGGGTCCTGTGATGATGGGGCCGCTGGATATGGGCAAACTCGTCTACAATCCCAACTCTCCTAACCTGGGTGGTTGTGATCATTATGTAGTGGCATTGAGCATGGAAGGCGATGAATTATGCCTGCATGACCCGGCTGGATTCCCGAATGTCTTCCTGACATTGGATAAACTTGAGGAAGCATGGAAGTCTGAATTCCCGTGGAGTAGCGGTGTGTATCGACGATGGTGGAGTCCGGAACGCATTGAACAGCCTGATCTGGAGGAGATTCACCGCCGCGCTTTTACTTGGTTCAAATCAAACCTTACAGAACAGATCCATGATATTGCTGCACAGGAGGGGAGAACCGGAGCTTCAGCGATTCTGCATAAAGCGGAACAGGTTCGTGCTGGGGCAATCGATGGTAATGAGTGGGCTCATTATGTGTATTTTGCTCTGCCCGTAGGCGCGCGTCGTGCCCATGATTATGGCTTGTTTTTTAAAACAATCCATCCTGACCTTTCTGCTTTGAAATACGCACAATCCCGCCAATTCGGGGAATGCCAATCCCGTCTTGTCTCCCGGAACTGGGAGGCTGCTGCGACAATTATGGTGACACTCGCGGAGACGGAAGCCATGATCGAAGCTGCTATTTTGAAGATGGAGTAATGGAAGTGAAGCAAGGCTAGGAGAAAGGGAGATACACATGGATAAATTAGCTGATAATCGTCATATCAGGACAGAGGAAGATGAGACATTCGAGAATCGGCAAAAGGAGCCGGACATTGCGCTTGTCCAACGAGCCCAAACTGGGGATACAGAGGCCTTTGGTGAGTTGATTCGCCGTTACCGGGGGCAATTGTTCCGTTATGTGCGAGCACTTACGCATGATTCTTATCTCGCCGAGGACATTATACAGGATGGGCTTATTCGTGCGTTCATTCATATGGGACAGCTTCAGAATGCCGAGCGTTTTATGGCCTGGATGCAGCGCATTGTGCGTAATCAGGCGTACTCACATATGCAACGCCGAGAGCAGCAGCGGGAACAACATTTTTCTTCGTTCTTTGCATTTGGAGCCGATGATGACTCATGGAGCGATCGAGACTCTCTCGACATGACGCTGAATCATCTGTTGAACCAAACCGATCGGAGATCGCAGGAAACACACGATGACCCGTATCAAGCTGTTGCTCAGCAGGAAATGAGGAATAATCTCCACAAGCTGCTGGGTTGTCTGAATGAGAGAGAGCAACAGGTCTTTACATCGTATTGGATGGAGCAGCTCTCAACGCAAGAAATGGCCTGCCGATTCAATCTGACGAGTGCCAATGTGTATCAAATCCTGTCCCGTTCACGTAAAAAAGTGTCGCAGCTTCATATTCATTTATCTGTAGAAGAAATGCTGGCAGAGTGGAATTCAATCGGGCAAGATCGAGTGATTCTGGAGGAGCCCCTTTCTTTTCGGGACCCGCAAACCTGGAACTCGGCAGCAGCGGCCATTCACGAGATGTTAGGTTATATCGGTCCATCTCCGTCCCTCCCCATGGTTATGGGGATGACTGGGCTTTCTTTTCGTCTGACCATCCTGCCTCAGGATATACATATCGCTGGACCCACCGCCTATAATTTCAAAGAGGTGCTTACCAGAGGATTGCAGTATCTGGGTTATCGTTCCCAAGCGGTTGAGGCTTTGGCGAGCGAAGCGGGGCTCAATGCCAATCTGGTCGATCCTTCGATGCTAGAGGAGAAAGCGAAGGGGAAAAGGTTGCTGAATCCAAGGCTTGTTCGGGCCCTCTCCTTGATTCGTACCTCCATTCATCGGGGAATTCCGGCTGTGGTATGGGATCTGAACATTCCCGAATTCGGATTGATCTATGGCTATGATGATGCCGCACGGACCTTATACGGTACTGATTTTATTAAATCAGGGTCAATTCCCTATGATCATGTAGGCCGGGGTGTGAATCAGGAAGTATTTGTACTGGCAGCGGAATCAGATGGCATGATACGAGAAATGAACTTGCGCGAAGCGCTGACAGCTGTTTTGGCTCATTACCGTGGGGAGGACCCGTATACCTTGCCGAACACAGTCAGTGGTCTGGCTGCCTATGCAGTTTGGAGAGAAGCCCTGGAATACAGACAGGTAGAACCAAACGGTAACGCCTATAACATTGCTGTTTTGTGGGATGCAAGACGTTATGCAGGTGAGTTTTTCGAAGAGCTTTCTCTAAAGTGGGCTTCGACTCCCCGCTATACGAGTTTGATTCCATTCTGTCTCCAGGCGGAAGAGATATATCGGATCATGACGCAAAGGTTGAACATGCTCAAACAATGTTTTCCTTTCCCCGAAGGAGGAAAGCCGAATGATAAGCTCCATGCCGATCAAGCCATATTGTTACTGCTAGAGGTGGAGGAATTGGAGCGAGCTGTTGTCGTTGCAATAAAAGCGTTGCTTGAAGAAATGGATCAGCATTCCCCAGAAATCGTTATGGTGTGGCCGAAATGTAACGATTAGATCTGGCGAACAGTGAAAGAAATATCAGGAGGCAGGACGATCCGTCAGGCCTTCTTTCTGTCTTTTTTTGCTTTCATGCCGCGATAGGTTCATACTTGAACAAGAAATGATGTCATTTCAGGAATAAGGCTGCACTCCTAGCTGCATAATAACGACAGTGACCAAATTCGTTGCATGAATTTCATGATTTTGGAAAACAATTCCTGTATATTTGGATCGAAAAAATCCCTCTTTGTGTACATATCGCACATATGGTCATATGTGATCTTGTCTTAATACCACATGTGGTAGGAACACAGATCTCCAGACAGGAGGGTAAGCCGTTTTAACGTGGCTCAAAGCTTGACAAAAAAATCGATTTTGTTACAATGTTCACAATATCTTCACAAGTGTAAAAAATTTCTTTTTCATGTTCATGTGTAAGAGGTGTAATATAGGGGTATAGAGTTCGGTTTCGGCCTGCTTGTCGTTTTGCGTCAACACATGTTGTCCGCAATAGACCCAAGATACAATACATGATGTGGGAGCGGCCTTTGGGCTGTGCTCATTCTATTGTGTGAAATTTGGTACATTTAGTTGTATTGGATGTATTTGTGGTTCGACTCTGCTTGACAGGCATCATGAAAGTCGCGGACTTCTATCCCAAAGTAAAGGAGGACTTTCTCTTATGTCACAATCGCCTACTCAACAAGAGGTGCCGGTTACAGAAGGTGCCGACGTTTCCGAGCGCCAGTCCTTGGACGTACTGGATCAACTGATGAAGCCTGAGGTACAGGAGTCTCTGACCGTTCTGGTGGAGAACCTGCCTAAACTGGCTGAAATGGTCACTGCAATGACCAAAGCTTATGACTTTGCACAAAGCGTAGCTACAGACAAAGTTCTGATCAGCGACACAATGAGCGCAATGGGCGAGTTTGCTAAGCCTGTTGTAGACAAAGCTAAAGGTGTAGCTTCTGCTGCCATCGAAGCGAGTGATCGTGCGCAAGCCGAGCAAACTTCGGTTGGTTTGTTCGCTATGCTCAAAATGCTTAAAGATCCAAACGTACAACAAACGCTGCGTTTTGCTCAATCATTCTTGAGCATCCTGAACGAGCGTCAACAACAGCAACGTTAAGATTAGAAGAACGGAGGATGGATATGTCGAAGCAAATCTTGATCTTGGGCGGAGGTTATGGAGGTCTGTTGACTGCGCTGACAGCGCGTCAATACCTGACACCGGAAGAAGCGACTATTACAGTCGTGAACCGTTACCCTACGCACCAAATTATTACGGAACTGCACCGTCTTGCAGCGGGAAGCATTGCTGAAAAAGCAGTTGCCCTTCCACTCGAAAAATTGCTGCGTGGCAAAAATGTGAACCTGAAAATCGATACGGTGGATACAATCAAGCCGGACGAGAAAAAAGTTCTCATGACCAGCGGTTCTACTTACTCTTACGATGCACTCGTTGTTGCCTTGGGCAGTGAAACGGCATTCTTCGGAATTCCGGGATTGCAGGAGTACAGCTTCACGCTGAAATCCGTTAGCGATGCTAACCGCATTCGTGCACACGTGGAAGCTCGTCTGGATGCTTACAAACAATCCGGCAACAAAGCAGACGCTACGTTTGTTATCGGTGGCGGTGGTTTGACAGGTATCGAGCTTGTTGGTGAATTCGCTGACCTTCTTCCGGCTGTATGCCAGGAAAAAGGGATCGACTTCAAAGAAGTTTCCCTGTACACGGTTGAAGCAGGTCCTTCCATCCTGGCAGGATTCCCGCCAGAACTGGTTGAGCGTGCCAAATCGAGTCTGGAAAAACGTGGCGTTAACTTCATCGTTGGCGTAGCGATTACCGAAATGAAAGAAAATGAAGTTCTGCTGAAAGACGGAAGCTCAATCCCTACGAACACACTCGTATGGACAGGCGGCGTTCAAGGTAATGCAGTTGTTGCCAATAGCGGAATTGAAGTGGATCGTGGCCGTGCGAAAGTTACGGAAGTACTGCAATCCACATCTCATAAAGACGTGTTTGTTGCTGGTGACAGCGCAGTGGTCTTCCCTAGCGAAGGCGCTCGTCCATACCCTCCAACAGCACAATTGGCTTGGCAAATGGGTGAAACCATTGGTCACAACCTGGGCGTAATGTTCAAAGGTGGCGCAATGGAATCTTTCACACCAGTATTCTCTGGTACACTGGGAAGTCTGGGTCGTAAGGATGCTGTCGGCATGATCGGTGGCAACCAGACTCGTCTGAAAGGTCTGCCTGCAACTATGATGAAAGAAGCAAGTAACATTCGTTACCTTGCTCATATTCACGGTTTGTTTGCACTGGCTTACTAAGATCTGTACGTCATGCAGCACAAAAGGGTACCCCAATTCAATTGGGGTGCCTTTTTTGTTGTAACCATGATTAGCCCAGGGGCATATTATGCATTTCCTGACTTAGGTGTATCCCATGTTGTTATCGTATATTGTGGGTCAAAGGCGCTCGGTATAAAGCATATGGGGCGTATGGTATATTAAAGGAAAGACGTGTTATCTGCATCACACCAGATGCGCTGAACAGTAGTAATACATAGCAGCCGGCGCTTAGAAGCGTCGGCTTTCGTTTAAATTAAAGACAAGTCTGTTTTATAAAAAGCTGGTTTTATAAAAGGCAAACCGAGAGGAGAACGACATATGAACGTATTAGTCATTGGAGCGAACGGACAAATTGGCAAATTTCTGGTGCAGCAGCTGGCGCAGGAAGGGAAACATCAGGTCACCGCAATGATTCGCAAACCGGAACAGGCAGACGCACTAAAAGAGCTGGGAGCCAATGTCGTAATTGGCGATTTGGAAGGCAGTGTGGATGATCTGGCCGAGGCAATGAAGGATCATAATGCCATTGTCTTTACAGCGGGTTCCGGTGGATCTACGGGTGCAGACAAAACATTGCTCATTGATCTGGATGGTGCGGTGAAAACGATGGAGGCAGCGCAGCAGCAGGGGATTACCAGATATATTCTGGTCAGTGCGTTTGGGGCAGATCAGCGGGAGAAATGGTCGGATGCCATCAAGCCGTATTATGTGGCGAAGCATTATGCGGATCGGGCGTTGTTCGCAAGTGAACTGAATTACACCATTATCCGTCCTGGTGGTTTGAAAAATGAGCCGGGCACCGGCAAGATTTCCGTAGGAACAGACCTGAAACCGGGAAGTATCCCGCGTGAAGATGTCGCTCGTGTAATCGCTGCTTCCCTCCAGGAGGAGAAGACGTATCGAATGGCTTTTGATCTGATCGCAGGGGATGACTTGGTAGAGGATGCCTTAGGTAAATTGTAATTCGTATTGTAATATAACGGGAGAATGGAATGACGGGATGAGGGGGAGCTCTGCATGAATGAAGCCGTACTGGTGATCGAGGATGAGCCCAAAATTGCACGCCTGCTTGAACTGGAATTACAATACGAAGGATATCAGGTAGGCAAGGCAGGCAGCGGAACGGAAGGGCTGGAGATGTATATCGATGGTCAATGGGATCTGATTCTGCTGGATATCATGCTGCCGGGTCTGAGTGGAATTGAGGTATTACGGCGGATTCGAGTCAAGGATGCCACGGTGCCCATTCTGATGCTTACAGCCAAAGACTCTGTGGAAGACAAAGTATCGGGACTTGATCTCGGGGCCAACGATTACATCACCAAGCCGTTCCGGATTGAGGAGCTGCTCGCGAGAGTACGGGCTGCACTGCGTCTGAGTGCAGCCTCGGCTGCTGCCCATTCTGCCTCTTCGGTCACACGGGATACGGCGCAATCTATGGAGCACACGGCGGAAAACGAGACAGGTTGGCTTACCGCAGGTGACTTGAAGCTGAATGAAGGAACCCGTGAGGTATCTAGGGATGGTCAACCAATTGAGCTTACCCCGCGTGAGTTCGATCTGTTGGTATATCTGATGCAAAATCAGCGCCAGGTGCTCAGCCGGGACCAGATTGTTCAGGCCGTCTGGGGATACGATTATTATGGAGATACGAATGTGGTGGATGTGTATATCCGTTATGTGCGCAAAAAAGTGGATAGCGGATTCACACCACCCTTAATACATACCGTTCGGGGCGTTGGTTACGTCCTGAAGGAGCAAGTATGAGTCTGCGCAGCAAAATTTACGGATACTCGTCCGTATTGTTCGCCGTGCTATTGATTGCCGTGAACCTGTCGGTATACATCGTATTTGAACGAATGTCGATCGATAATGAGATCAAGCGGGTCGAAGCCGAGGCCGAGTCTATTGTAAAAGGAGTGCGGCAGTCTGCCGGCTCCATTCCGCCGGATGACTTGTTACGAGCCTACGCGCCGCTGGACGGCATGCTGCGGATCGTCAACGAAGACGGCACCAGCTCCCCGCCGGTGACAACCTCCGCAGAGGAGCAGCTGAGCAAGCTGTCTTTCAAGTACGAAAGCGAAAAGAAATCCGAATATATCCAGGTTGGACAAATCGGATATGTCTGGGTTTCTGTGCCCGTCATCTGGCCGGACGGTGAAGTGGTGAATGTACAAGTCACCGAGAGCATTGAAGATACCGAGAATAGCCTGTCTGTGCTCCGTACAGTTCTTGTTGCCGTGACCATCATTGCGCTGATTCCGGCCATCATCTCCAGCCGTATTCTGGCGAACCGGATGACACGGCCGATTCAGCAGATGACTCGCACAATGAGCGATATCCAGTCCAGTGGTCAGTTCAAGCGACTTTCGCTGGATGAAAGATCGAAAGATGAGCTGAAAACAATGGGACAGACGTTCAACCGCATGATGGACCTGCTCGAATCCAACTTCGAGCGGCAGGAGCGCTTTGTTTCTGATGCTTCACATGAACTGAAAACACCACTCACCATTATTGAGAGCTATGCCAGTCTGCTGCAACGACGCGGCAAGGATCGACCCGAGGTATTCGACGAAGCGGTGGAGGCCATTCTGTCCGAATCCGTGCGCATGCGGGAGATGACCGAGCAGCTGTTATTGCTGGCAAAGCAGCCAGAGCAGTGGAATGTGCAGCTGGAGCGGGTGGATATTACCCGGCTTGCGCTGGATTCCACCCGTGCGTTTCGCGAAGCCTATCATCGGGAAGTCCACTGCGATGATCCGGGTAGTATATGGGCGGTTAGCGATGTGAGCAAGCTGAAGCAGATGCTTTTTATTTTGCTGGACAATGCTCGCAAGTATAGTGAGGATGCCATTGAAGTCCGGCTGGAAGCAAAGGGGCAGGAATGTCGGATACGTATTGTGGATAAGGGAATCGGCATGTGTGAAGGGGAATTGTCCAAGGTGTTTGACCGTTTCTATCGCGTAGATCAGGCCAGAACACGCAGCGGCGGAGCAAGCGGTTCGGGCTTGGGACTTTCCCTGGCCAAAGATATCGCAGAAGCCGTGGGCGCGCGTATTGAACTGAACAGCACCGAGGGCAGGGGAACCGAAGCTTCGATTATTTTGCCCACATCCGTACAGAACGGGCCACTCTCATGAAAATCTCATTCTTCTCTTATATACTGGTGAACACGGTACAATTTCGGATCATAAGAGAGTGCATAAGGGGGGACCATGATGGAGGAGCATGAGGGGCGTCCAGAAATGAAACGGGAAGAACAGCGACGCAAAGGATGGGCAAATCCGAGACGTTCATTTTGGTGGGTTGCGGGGCTCCTGGCGTTCCTTGTCGTTATAGCAGTCATGTGGTGGAAGCCGTGGCAATCAGATCGCGTGATGTTAACAGCAGATGCAGCGGCCCGATCGGTTTTGGATCAATATCCGGGAGAAATCGTGAATTCCACATTGAAGGATGGGACCTATATCATGCAGCTCCGCTCAGAAACCGGACTGTATGACGTACAAATTGATGCGGTTACGGCGACCGTGAATTCCATTAAACGGCTGGAGTCCAATCCGCAAGCCGAGGAGAAGACGTTATGGAGCCGGGAACAGATCAAGACGGAATTGCTGAAACAAACGGATGCCGAGCTGGTATCGCTTGAGCTCGTCGAGCAGCAGGGAAGCCCGGTTTATGTGGCGGTATTAAAGATGAAGGACAAAGGCCGGGAGCAATGGACCATTGATCCGTATACCGGAGAGAAACAGTCTTCAAAGACACTGGAAGCATCTTCATCCGATGAGACGACAGGGGAAGGCACCAAGACGCCATTTCTGAGCGAGAAAGAAGCAGAGCGGAAGGCACTGGCTAAGGTTCCCGGGGAAGTGGATGATATCGAGCTTCGTGGAACAAATAGCGGCAATCCGTACTATCTGGTGGAAATCGACCTGGAGGATGGTCGGGAAGCCATCGTGCAGGTGAATGCCATTTCGGGGGCGATTCGGTCCGTGACCTGGGATGAGGCCGAAGATTAAGGACTCCGAGTAGGTTCAAAAGCCCTGCATGAAACCATGCACATTGCTATTCAAGGAATAATGTGAGTGTTCTCCTCGTTTTCTCATCAAATTCTAATCTGGCTCTCGCTGAACTCTCATTCGTCCAGGTTAATCTATAACTGTAGACGAGAACGAGAACAACAACGAGGAGATGATGATAATGATGAACAAACATAAACTATGGATTGGCAGCTTGTCGGCAGCGGTATTGCTCGGAGGATCAGCCGCTCTGGCTAGTGGGAGTGTGAACGGACAATCGGTACAGCCTGCGCAAACGTCCACTACACAGTCAGTAACACAGACCCAGAACACAGGTAAATTGCTGACGGTCGCACAGGCCAAGGAAGCAGCCCTGAAAGCAACGGATGGTAAAGTGGATGATGTGGATCTGGAGCGCAGAAACGGACAAACGTTCTATGAAGTTGAAATCGACAAAAAAGGAAGCAACGACGTTGTCGTTCGTTTGGAAGCCTATACAGGTAAAATCCTCGCAATAGTCGATGATGAAGATTATGATGACGACGATGATTATAATGGCACTGTGGCAGGCGCTTCTTCCAATCAAGCCGCTTCCAAACAAGTTAAACTGACAGAGACCCAAGCTTCGAACATTGCCCTGAAACAGGTGACAGGTGGAAAAGTAACCAAAATCGAACTGGATCATGATAACGGCCGCTATGTTTATGAAGTGGAACTGAGAACAGCAGGCGGCGAAGCCGATGTTGACGTCGATGCCAACACGGGTAAAGTGCTGTCGTTTGATCAGGACTTTGACCACGAAGATTAAGAAGCAGCGTTAACAGGCAAGGAAACGGATATCAGCAACATATATCTGTACGTGCCTCAAGAGCTAGAGAGCTTACATTATAGGCGATAGGCTAGATATAGCGGGGACGCTTCAAATGAGGCGTCTTTTTGCTGTTCACTCCGTAAGTTCAGTGTGTAATCGTACATGTTCCGCAGGATTGTTCACTATTCGAGCATGGGGATGGCGGATACAATCGTAATCAGGAGGTGAGTGCCGAGCCAGTCTGAGAGATAGGTAATTGATGAAATGCATCATCGATCGGAGGAAGAAGAGACGTATCGATTTTATTGTAAGCGCTTTATTAATAAATTACGGAGGTGCCATGTTCTATGAATGAGGGCCGGTTGGAAAAGAAAACAAATCCGCATCGTTTTACTCATCGACTTTGTTATCTGCTCGTCCTAATCTTAGCGCTGCAATCGCTAGGTATGCTGGTTGCTTCAGGACCACAGGCTTCCGCTGCTCCCCTTAGTGTAACCAACGGGGTACAGTTTAAGGAGATACAAACGGCAATGTCATTCATGCCCATGGGGGCGGAATGATTAAGGCTAACGGGTACTGTTACTGGTTTGGAGAGAACCGTAACCCCAATGGAACGTTCAAGGCGGTTTCCGTATATCGTTCAGCAGATCTGAAAAACTGGGAGTATCGCAATGATGTGCTCACCAGCAGCTCGGCTGCCGAGTTGAACATTTCCAATATCGAACGCCCGAAAGTGATATATAACAGTGCAACAGGCAAGTATGTCCTTTGGATGCACAAGGAAAACGGAGTCGATTACGGTGAAGCCCGAGTGGCTGTAGCGACTTCAAGTACGGTGGATGGCAATTATACGTATGTGGGCAGCTATCGTCCGCTTGGCTATGACTCGAGAGATATGACGGTATACAACGACAACGGAACGGCTTATCTCATCTCAGCGACCAAAGTGAATGCCGACCTGAATATCTACAAGCTTACTCCTGATTTTCTTGGAGTAGAATCGCTCGTAACGACGCTGTGGCCGGGTCAGTATCGTGAGGCACCTGCCCTGTTCAAAAAAGGAGGCGTCTACTTCCTGATTACATCCGGGGCTACGGGTTGGAATCCGAATCAGGCCAAATATGCGACTGCTACTAGCATAACTGGCACATGGAGCGGTCTGAGCAACTTTGGAGATAGCACAACCTATGGTTCCCAATCGACTTACGTCCTTCCGGTGGAAGGCTCACAGACAACCTCCTATCTCTACATGGGCGATCGTTGGGCGGGTGCCTGGAGCGGGCCCGTGCAGGATTCCAAGTATGTCTGGCTACCCTTGTCTTTCCCGAGTGCAACCAGTCTGGCGATGAACTGGGCAAGCAGTGTTACCATTGATGCAGCTACGGGTTTCGTAACAGGAGTGGATACGCCCGATGTATGGGACCCCAATGCTTCGTACCAGTTGATTAGTCGCAAAAGCAATAAATTGCTGAATGTCATCGGTGGTTCTGCGGATAATGGTGCCGATCTGGAGCAGCGGGCAGATGGCGGCACGATCAGTCAGCAGTGGCAGATTACCGATGCAGGTGGCGGTTATGTCAAAATCATCAACCGATCCAGTGGCAAGCTGATCGGTGTGGAAAATGGCTCCACAGCAGATGGAGCTGTTATTGAACAGTGGAACGATGGCGGCTGGGCCAGTCAGCAATGGCAGTTGGTTAGTGTGGGTGGTGGTTACTATAAATTGAAGAATCGCAGCACAGGCAAGCTGCTTGATATTTCTTCGCAATCCCTGGCAGACGGGGCTGCCGCAATCCAGTGGACGGATAACGGCGGTACGAATCAACACTTCCAGATGGTTAAGGTTCAATAAGGATTTATTTTAAGGTAGCGTTATGATCAAAAATGACCATAGAAACCCCTTGTCCCGCACCTATAGGTGAGACAAGGGGTTTGTGATGTTTTCACCATTGTTACGTGAACTATATGAACTGGGATGATACCCAGATGATTTCTCGTGTTGTGAAGTATTTCCGATCATTTCCATCCCAATCTGTGGTAAACTAGTAGAATTGTAGAAATATATAGGACAGGGGCTGGAAAACGAAGTGAGTGAAAAACAAGTACTTTCAATTGAAGGCTTGCGTATGAGATATAACGGGCGTTATGTGCTGAATGGTATTGATCTGGAAGTGAATCGGGGCGAGATGATCGGATACATTGGTCCGAATGGTGCGGGTAAAAGCACCACGGTCAAGATTTTGCTCGGACTGGTTGAGGGATATGTGGGTACGGTTCGCATCTTTGGCAAGGATATCGCAGACGGTGACGTGGAATATAAACGCAGAATCGGTTATGTACCGGAAGTTGCGGAGCTATATGAACAATTAACCCCGGCAGAGTATCTGACGTTCACCGGAGAATTGTACGGGTTATCCTACGAAGATGCCGATTATAAGGCGAAATTGCTGATGGACTGTTTTGGACTGGAGAAATCATATCATTCCCGCATTGCTTCCTTCTCCAAAGGCATGCGCCAGAAAGTGCTGTTGATCTCCGCACTGTTACATGACCCGGATCTGTTGTTCCTGGATGAACCACTCAGCGGTCTGGATGCCAATAGTGTAATGGTGGTGAAGGAGATTTTGACACAGCTGTCGGCCAAAGGTACGACCATATTCTATTCGTCACACATCATGGATGTGGTGGAGAAGATCAGCAGCCGTATCGTCCTGATTGCCGAAGGACGCGTGATGGCGGATGGTACGTTCAGGCAGCTCCAGCAGCAGTCCATGGAGGGCTCACTGGAGGAAGTATTCAATCAGCTGACGGGCTTTAATGAGCATCAGGCCATTGCGGAACGCTTTGTGTCCATTGTGCAGGAGGTGTACTGATATGGCGGATTCCTCCGACTTTCGCACACTGAAGATTCTGGATCATTTTCGGCCTATCATCACCAAAACGGGAGCGGATTATGATGTGCTGCGTTTGATTTTACGGGTGAAATTCCAGATGGATCAGCGCAGGGTGCCGACGGTTTTGTCGACACGCAATAATAAGGAGCAGAAAGAAGGCAATCTGTACCTGCGTTCCCTCTGGTTATACGCACTGATGGGGCTGATTCTGGTTCCGTTTGTGGTCTGGGATACGGGACACTATATGCTTCAGATGGGTCTAGTGACCGCCATGCTGATGTTTATGATTATGACCTCCATGATCTCTGATTTTTCTTCGGTATTGCTCGATATCCGGGACCGTAATATCATCATGACCAAGCCGGTAAACGGACGTACCGTTGGCATGGCTCGTGCCATCCACGCAGGAGTCTATCTGCTGCTGCTGACAGGTTCCCTGACGGCTGGGCCGCTGATAGCGGGATTGATTGCCCACGGAATCGGCTTTTTCCTGCTTTTTCTGGTGGAGCTGATTCTGATAAATATGTTGATTCTGGTGACCACGTCCCTGATCTATCTATTCATGATGAAGTTTCTGGATGGCGAGAAGCTGAAGGACATGATTAATATGGTGCAGATCCTGCTCTCGATCGGGATTGCTGTAGGATATCAGCTGGTCATACGTTCGTTCAGCATTATCGATTTTAATATGGTGTTTACGCCTGCCTGGTGGCAGTTACTGCTGCCTCCGGTATGGTATGCCGCGGCATTTGAGCTGCTGTTCGGCGGTGGGGGAGATACCTGGCTGTATGTTTTCTCGGCGCTTGCGTTGATCGTCCCTTTTGTAAGTCTGTTGGTGTACGTGAAGCTGATGCCTTCCTTCGAATTGTATTTGGAGAAAATGGCACATGCAGGTCAGGCTTCTGGACGAAGACGTGGGGGATGGGATCGCATCATGGCTAAGATATTCTCCCGTTCCAGAGAAGAGCAGGCGTGCTTTCGTTTGTCTGCCAGTATGATGCGAAATGAGCGGGAATTCAAGCTCAAGGTGTATCCGTCCATGGGATTATCCTTCGTCTTGCCATATGTGTTCTGGTTCACCCAACTACAGAGTTCCACATGGGTAGAATTCAGGGGAAGCTCCTTCTTTTACACGCTGTATATTGTGCTCTTGTTGATTGTGACGGTGGTAACCATGCTGAAGTACTCCGGACAATACAAGGCGTTTTGGACATTCCGGGCGGCTCCTCTGGCTAATGAGAACGTGTTATATAGCGGAGCGCTGAAGGCTTTCTTATGCAATATGTTTCTGCCCGTATTGATACTGAACGCCATCGTATTTGTGTGGACCTTTGGTCTGCGGATTCTCCCGGATATGATCATTATACTGTTGGTGGCAACCGCACTTATCCCCTTGTCTGGAAAACTGTTGCTGCGAAAACCGCCGTTCTCCCAATCCTTTAGTGTGGCCGGGCAGAGTGATGGTTGGCTCGTATTTGCCTTCTTTCCGCTCATGGCATTGTTATGGGGATTACATGTTTTCATCCGCACCATACCGGCAGGCATCTGGATCTATGCAGCATTGCTGATAGTGGCCAATGTGCTGCTCTGGACGATGCTGCACCGGGTAAAGCGAGTGTCTCTAACGGTTGAAGGATGAGGAGCCAGGAAAAGTGAACGGGAACATGGAACCGGAATACTTAACGGGTAAGTTAAGTGTGGGATTTTCCGCTTTGCAGGACAGCCTCTGCGAGTTGATCGGCTGCATTTGCCGTGGAGATGGCAGCTTGTTCCGCTCTCGCATAGACCTTGGACAGCGTGCCCGCAATCCCCGCCACCTTTTGGCGGATCAGGTCGGGCCCTGCGCCCTCCAGCTCGCAGGCGGTGCTGATGATTCCGCCTGCATTGAGCACATAGTCAGGCGCGTACAGGATGCCGCGCGCCTGCATGCGGCGGACAACCAGCTCACGATGGCTGAGCTGGTTGTTCGCCGCCCCGGCAACGATGGAGCAGCGCAGCTCCTCCACCGTTGCCAGGGTCAATACGCCCCCTAGGGCACAGGGGGCGAACACCTTGCAGTCAGCGGCGTGAATACGGGCCGGATCGGCCGGGGTGGCGCCGCTGAACTGCATAAGGGCACGTTGTACACGTTCCGGTACAACGTCTGCCACAATGAGCCGTGCCCCGGCTGCATGCAGGTAACGGCACAGGGCATGCCCGACCTTGCCCAGTCCCTGGACGGCAACGGAAATGCCCTGCAAGGCACCAATGCCCAGGTGACGCAGCGATGTCACAATGCCAGTGTATACACCATAGGCGGTCATATCGGCCGTGAAGTCATCCTGTGCGCCAAGCGATCCGGTGGTATCCGTCACGTATGCCGTCTCCAGCCTAATCTGGTCCATGTCTGCCGCCGTAGTGCCCAGATCCAGACCAGTGACATAGCGGCCGTTCAGTCTTTCCAGGAAACGACCAAGCGCACGGAAAATCGCTGCGCGTTTGGAGGCTTGCAAGCTCAAGGCGTTGATGTTCCCGGTCGTTTCCGCTTCGCGTTCCCCCGCTTCTTGATCCCCGTGTGTTTGCCCCTTGGGATTCGCGTTCGTTTTCTTAAGGATTTTACCACCTGGACTGCTACCAATTGTTATATCCCCCAGCCCGGCTGGTACATCCCACACCACAACTTTCCCCCCGCCATAGGGCAGACCGGAGACCGCCGATTTGTAGGTCATGCCCTTGGCGAGTTTGATGGCATCCCGAACCGCTTCCTCTTCCGACGCATACGTCCAGCAGCGGCAACCCCCAAGTGCGGGACCGAGAACTGTACTATGAATGGCAATGACGGCCTTGAGCCCGCTGCGGGGATCATGGCAAAATATGAGTTCTTCCATACCTTCCCGCTCCATCTCGTGCCACACCTGCATGGCGGTTCCCCCTTTTTGGTAACCCTGGTATCCCGAACCTGTTTGCCTGTACGCCTCAATCTCGTTGTTGATAGTTCAGCATATTCAGACATGCAGGTTTTCGCCCCTGGATCTCTCGCCGGGTTGATAATGAGCGGAAAGGGCTCTATAATGGCAGTTCCGGCATGCCTATGGGCAGAAAATATAGCCCGATTTATGTCCAACCCGTTTAAAGTGACCACATAACGTCCAATGATGGAGATAGAGTAAACGTACAGAAGCGTAAATGACATGCAGGGGAAGCGGAACGAAGGCACGTAACAAACGGCCATTCCGGTGTGAAAGTCAGGAAAGAGGGATTGCGATTGTTTAAAATATTGGTATTTATCTTTTTGATCCAGATTGTGTATGTATCCGCGTATACACTTCGGATGATCTTGACGCTCAAAGGACAAAAATATATTGCTGCGCTCATCAGTATGGGTGAGATTGTAATCTATGTTCTCGGTCTGAATCTGGTACTCAAATATCTGACCCAGCCTTCTGCGTTGATTGTGTACGCCGTTGGTTACGGGCTGGGTGTCTTACTCGGTGCCTGGATTGAGGAGAAGATTGCACTCGGTTACGTTACCGTTAAAGTTATATGTAATCAGATGGGCGGGGATGTGGCGAATGCCCTGCGCGATAAAGGTTACGGCGTTACCGCCTGGGTTGGCAGTGGACGTGACGGAGACCGGCTGGTTATGGAAATTCTGGCGAAACGCAAAAACCAGAAACTGCTCTATCAGACCATTCTGGCGCTGGATCCCAAAGCATTTGTCATTACCGTCGAGCCCAAACAGTTCCATGGCGGGTTCTGGACACGTTCCATCAAAAGATAAATAAGGAATATTCGAGATAATAGTAAGCTCCTTCGGGGGCTTTTTTTCATGGGCATAAGTTGAAATTGGACTGCTCCTGGTTAAATCGGGTGTTATTTATGGGTCGATGTTAGAATCACGAAACTACCTGAGATAAGGATTATTGTTGTAATCGCTTCCAACATTTACATTGAGGACAAGTCCTTCGTGACATGCGATGGCAGAGATGGACGGACGTAATCATTATAATTAGGGAGGAATGGTTTTATGAAAAGCAAAATTAGAACATGGTGCAGTGCTGCACTGGCTCTGACACTGGGCCTTACCCTACTGTCTGGACCGACAAGTGTACAGGCAGCGGGTAATGCAGATTACAATCTTACAGGTTTCTCCCAAGGAAACACGGGTGGGGGCACCATCAGCGAATCGGATACGTCCAAGTATAAGAAGGTGTACAATGCAACGGATCTGGCTGCCGCGCTGAAAAAGAACTCCGGGGTCAAAGTCGTCGAGATTATGAACGACCTGAATCTGGGATGGAACGAAATTCCGAGCGCTGCTCAGACATCTCCTTTTGCCAAGCATAATGATGCGCTGACTCACCCCGTACTAAAACAAACGGGCGTGAGCAAGCTGACGATTGACAGCTTCAATGGCCTGACCATTTTCTCAGCCAACGGGTCCAAGATCAAACATGCGGCCATTAGCGTTAAACGCAGTTCCAACGTGATTATCCGTAACCTTGAATTCGATGAGTTATGGGAATGGGATGAGTCGACCAAAGGCGATTACGATAAAAACGACTGGGATTACATTACCCTGGAAGAGAACAACAACGTGTGGATTGACCACTGTACATTCAATAAAGCGTATGACGGGCTCGTCGATTCCAAAAAAGGAACCAGCGGCGTGACCATCTCTTGGTCCCTCTTCAGAGGCGATGACGGCAGCTCGAACAGCTGGGTTACCCAGCAAATCAATGAGTTGGAAGCGAACAAGGCTTCCTATCCGATGTACAATTACCTGCGCAGCAGCGCGGTTGGGCTCAGCAAAGCTGATATCATTGCCATTTCGTCTCCTCAGAAAAAAGGCCATCTGGTTGGATCGACCAGCTTCGAATCAGCCAATGCCAATCTGTCCATGACCTTGCACCATAACCTGTACAGGGATATCCAGGATCGCATGCCGCGCCTGCGCGGAGGGAACGCGCATGCCTACAATATCGTGATGGATGCGACAGGGGCACGTGCAGCCAAGGACAGAATCACTTCGGCGATGGCAACCGCGATCTCGTCCAAAGGGTACCATTTTGATATTATCGGCAATGGAGCGATCTCCACCGAAAGCGGTGCAGTGCTGGTCGAAAAGTCGGTGATCAAAGACGTACTGTTCCCGGTCCGCAACAACCAGACCGACCCGGCCGATGCAACGTATACCGGTAAAATTCAGGTAAGCGACACGATGTATTCCCTGGATGGAAGCTCATTCCGTGGAAACAGTGATACGTCTGGCAGTCCGCTTAGTCCAGTTCCCGCTGCCATCAAAGCCTTCTCCTGGAACGGATTCTCTTCACTTCCTTACAGTTACACAACCGATGATCCAGCGACGCTGAATGCACGTCTTACCGGAACAAGTGGAGCAGGTGCAGGCAAACTGACTTGGTCCAAAGACAACTGGCTGAAGACAAACTACTAGGCAGCAACACGAATCGGGTGTTGAAACGAGTGGCTTGTGGCTGCAATCTACAGGGATCCCAAGCCATTTCATCGTTTTTTCATAAGCAAAGAGTGCTCCTGCAGCCGTAATGGCCGGGAGCACTCTTTTTATGGAACAAGAAACCTTGTTCCTCGTCTAGTTCGACGCGTCATCCGAAGAGGCGGGTGCAGCGCTCACCGATTCGCGATAAATGATGTTGCCCTTCACGTGTACGCGGCCGAAGCTGCGACTCGGGTTATCAATCTTTTTGAGCATGGACTGAACTGCAGTACGCGCCATCTGTTCCACATCAACCTCAACCGTAGTTAATTTGGGATCGGAAAGCGTGGCATAGATATCGTTATCGAATCCAACCACGGAGCATTGTGCAGGTACCTGTATACCCAGAGAGGTCAGCTTCTGGACGAGCAGATGAGCGACCTGATCACAGTTGCATACAAAAGCCGTAGGCAGCTGTTCTGGCAGATCAATTTCAATAAATGTACCCCGATCATCGCGGTCATTAAGAATAAGATCCGGATTCATCGGTAATCGATGTTCCAGCAATGATTTGTAATAACCGAGGAACCGATCCTGAATGCTGCTTGTCGAATAGAGATTTCCCACATAGGCGATGCGGCGATGTCCTTGTTGAACCAGGTAGTTCGTCAGCTCATAAGCAGCGTAAAAGTTATCGGTTACGACAGAATCGATATCGGAATGTTCGTCGTAGAAATCGAGAAACATTTTGGGAACGTCCATCGACTGGACCAGCTCGATATACTCTTTGCTGATCTGTCCAAGCACGATGAAACCATCCACTTTGCTGTCGCTGTACAGTTTGGGTAGTGTTAATTCCTCTTCATCCTGAACATTCAGAATGTGCAGAATGCCGTAGTACCCCTGGTCCTCCAGATGTTTGGTGATGCGCTGGAATACACGTACGTAGAACGATTGTGTAGGTCCGGTAAAACGCTCCGGGATAATAACGCCAATATTATGAGTCAAGCCTTCCTTCATTGAACGGGCAGCGGCGTTATACCGATAGCCCATCTGAACGGCAAGCACTTTAATTTTTTCCTTTAATTCGCCACTGACGCCATCTTTATCATTTAATGCTTTCGAGACCGTCACACTGCTAACTCCGAGCTTGTCGGCGATATCCCGCATGGTGATATTGTTCTTCAGCTTTGGTCGCCTCCTTCAAGCCGGTTTACGTACAATGTGCTGTCATTATGGTTAGCGCTTCCTTCAAGCATAACAACAATCCATATTAGTATACATCGTTACCCACATGGAATAAAGAAATTCTGGCAGGGGTTACGCTAATTTTTCAGCATGCTGCATTTTTCCGTCGAAAGTTACTCTTCGAATTAAACCAATTGTTTGTGCAAAAGCTTCTCATTCCGCTCGATGAGGTCACCGCGCTGGCTGGCGCAATCCAGGGAACGATACGGATCGGCCGGGGTATTGAAGGTGTAATCGACCAGTTTATCAAGCGTCGTTGTTGCCACATGGCAGCGGGTATCGCTGGATGCATAATAGATGAAGACCTCACCCTGTTCATTGACTACCGCACCGTTGCAGAAAATAACATTGGACACATCGCCTACACGCTCGTCGTCATAAGGCGCAATGAAATGCCCGCCCGGTTTGGCGATGATGCGTGCCGGATCATTCAGATCCGTGGCGAACGTGTACAGCACATAACGCAGCCCAGCTGCTGTGTTGCGTACTCCGTGGGCAATGTGAATCCAGCCGCGTTCCGTTTTGAGCGGAGCAGGACCCTGACCATTTTTCACTTCATATACGGTATGGTATTTGCGTTCATCGATAATGGTTTCTTCTGCAATGACCGGATTCAGAATATCCTCACACAGACCGAAGGCGATCCCGCCGCCGCTGCCTGTGGAGATGAATCCGTCCTGTGGGCGTGTATAGAACGCATATTTGCCATCCACAAATTCCGGATGCAATACCACATTCCGTTGTTGTGGTGAGTTGGTCGCAATGTTGGGCAGACGTTCCCAGCTGACCAGATCGCGAGTCCGGACAAGCCCAGCCTGGGCTACGGCACTGGATGTATCGAATGCCGGAGCTTTCGGGTCTTTGCGCTCCGAGCAGTAGATACCATAGACCCAGCCATCTTCATGCTGAACCAATCGCATATCATACTGGTTGGTTTCGTCAGCATCGATATCTTCCCATACCAATGGCTTGCCTGTGAAACGGAATCCGTCAATGCCGTTATCACTCTCAGCCAGGGCAAAGATGGATTTGCGGTCCAAGCCCTCGGTTCGGATGACCATCACATATTTTCCATTGAAATAGATGGCACCCGGATTCAGCGTAGCGTTAATACCCAGACGCTCCATGAAATGGGGGTTAGTCGATTCGTCCAGATCAAATCTCCAGTGCAGCGGCACATGATGGCGTGTGATCACCGGATAACGGTACCGATCATATACGCCGTTGTAGAAAGAAGAATCAATTTCATTTTGGCGCGTAAGAAGTTGCTCCTGCTGCTCCAGCAATGCATTGTATTTAGGGTGTATCATGGTTATCCCATCCTCTCGATTAGTTCGATGCAAAACCTGCTATTGTGATACGGACATTTCCACGGTCCAGCGATTTCGCTTTGATCCGGTGTGCCGTCCCCGTCTACCGACCAGTACCATTCCCCACCAGCGCGATGATCGATAATATGTTCCTTCGTATACGTCCACAAACGCTCCACTCTCTCCAGAAACAATGGATCACCTGTACGCTGATACGCGTTATAGAAGCCGACCATCGCCTCTGCCTGAACCCACCATATCCGCGTCTCATCGACGTGTTCACCCTCTTGCTCATTTATCAGAGAGCCATCGGTCTGCACGGCCACGTTGGAAATGTTATAGGCAATATCTGTAACCATCGCTGAATACTCCGGATGCTGCTCCAAACCCAGTGTTTTCAATGCTTCGTCAATCAGCCAGCTGGCTTCAATGTCATGTCCGAACGAGCGTAGATCGATGATGGATTCCCAATCCTTGTTGAAAAACACCCCCAGAAACTTGGTGTTTATGTCATACACCCGTTTATACAAAATCCCAAGCAGGCGTTCCAATGCTGCTTTCACTTGCTGATCCGGCCATACGCGGTAGAGCGAGGTGTAAGCCTCCAGCACATGAATATGCGTATTCATCGTATAATCCGCAATTACGCCGTTTTCGCTCAGCATTTCATTGGCCTGTTCATTCCAGCAGCGGTCGAATTGTTCCTTGTATGCAGGTAGTTCGGCATTCAGGCCTTGATCCTCAATCAGGGCAAAAAGCGTTTTCGCTAACTCCAATGCCGATGCATCGCCAGTTGCGCGATAGTACTCGCTGAGTGAATACACGCCGAAGGATTGCGTGTATACATGTTTGCTCGTGTCCAGTGGTTCTCCTTTGGCATCCACCATCCAGTACATGCCGCCATACTCCGTATCCATCACATGATCTACGAGAAAACGGTAAGCGTGCTCCGCATGATCACGCCAGATTTCATCTCCGGTCACCCGGTATGCTGCTGCAAAGGACCATAATTGTCGTGCCGTAGCGATTCCGCCTTTGGGGGCGAGTGGATCGACCTGAAGGTCATTGCCGACCCAGCCGTAGAAACCGCCGTTGGTATGATCTTTGAGGGCAGACCAGAATGGCAAAATATGTCCTTCCCAGTGTTCCTTTATTTCAGTCTTGATGTCATTGGTGTGAGTCATAAGTAAGCGCCCCTTTGAGGTACAGGATCAATTTATTTAAGTTATCGTTAACTTTATTTAATAATATTAGTGTCGGATATAAGTATTGTCAACGAGTCCTCAGAGAAAAACTTTTTGTTAAGTAATAAATAATTTGATTGACAGGTAAGCGTTACCATAATAAAATTCATTTTGTAACCTTAACGATAACTTAAATTAACTTAGAAAAGGGGTCGAATCAATTGAGAAAAAACAAAGGTTGGATGCTTCTGCTTACCCTGCTGCTCATTACTTCTCTGCTCGCAGCTTGCTCTTCCGGAGGTGGCTCTTCACAAGCAGGAGAGGAGATTAGCACGGACCCGGCGGATATCAAGGGTGAAATTACTGTTCTAACTCAACGGACGGATATAGTTGATACCGTATTCAAAGATTACGCTGCGGAGTTCAATAAGGAATACCCTGATGTAAAAGTAAACTTCCAGGCACTGGCCGACTACGAAGGACAAGTGAAAATCCGTATGAGCACCAAAGATTACGGGGATGTGCTGATGATCCCTACCAGCGTACCCATTGCCGACATCCCGGACTTTTTCGAACCGCTGGGTACGTATGATGAGTTGAAAGACAAGTACACAGGGATTGAAGAACGCATGGTAGACGGCCAAGTTTATGGTATCCCTACGGTCATCACGTTCTCCGGAATTATCTATAACAAACAGGTATTCAAGGACGCTGGCATTACGGAAGTGCCAAAAACACCTGAGCAATTCCAGGCTGCGCTCCAACTGGTGAAAGACAATACGGAGGCAATTCCACTGTACACCAACTATGCCTCCGGTTGGGCTTTGACGCAGTGGGAAGCGGATCTGCCGACGGTTGCAGGCAGCGTGGACTACGTTAACATTGATCAACCGAACACAGATGAGAACTTTGTGGCTGGCAAGCCGCACTATGAATTGTACAAAGTGCTTTATGACGCTGCCAAAAATGGCCTGATCGAGAAAGATCCAACCACAACCGACTGGGAAAGCTCCAAGGCTGACCTTGCGAACGGCAAAATTGCAACGATGGCTCTTGGATCATGGGCGATTACGCAAATTCAAGGCTTGACGGATACACCGGATAATATCGGATTCTTGCCATTCCCTACCAATGCAAGTGATGTAGTCGTTCCACTCGCTGCAGACTATAACATCGGCATGAACGTGAACAGTGAGAACAAACCTGCTGCAAAAGCGTGGATTGACTGGTTCCTTGCGAAATCAAACTATGCGGTTGAGCAAGGTGGAGGTATGAGCGCAGACAAAAATGCAGAATTGCCACCGATCTTGGATCAATACAAAGACGTTACATTCTCCACATTGACTCCTGCCAAAGAAGGACAGGAAGGTCTCGTTGACAAAATCGACAACGAAGGCGAGATCGGCCTCTGGCAGCCTGACTTTAAGAAACGCATTATCGAAGCAGGCATCGGTAACCGCAGCGAATCGTATGACGACATCATGAAGGACCTGAATGACAAATGGGTAAAAGCACGTGCAGAACTTGCGAAATAATTAGATAAGGCGAGTGCATTGCACAGCAGATGTACTGCGGGGAGCACATGGCTAAGGTTAACTAGCTGGGTGTCGGAAAGTGGATCGTTCAGATGCCCCACCCCGCGGTTATTTTGCAAATTGGTTAAATAGAGTTTTCTGATACAAAGCGGCAGAACCGCTTGGAGGTGTGGAGAGCATGAAATACTTGAAGATTTCGAATTGGGGTTACTCAGCGCAGCGCATATTTATCATCTGTGCCTTCTCGATCATTCCGCTGGCACTGCTGTTCACGTTTGCTTATTTACCTGTCATTAACATGTTCAAATACAGCTTCACCGATTGGAACGGATACAGCAAAAGGTTCGACTATGTCGGATTTGAGAACTACACGCGGATATTCAGTGACCCTGAATATTTTAAAGTCTTTATTGTCAGTTTGTACTACTTTGTTGCTACTTTCCTGCAAATGGGCCTGGCCCTCTACTTTGCAACCATACTGAGTTTTAAAATTCGAGGCAAAAACTTTTTCAAAGGCATATTGTTCTTCCCTTATCTGCTTAATGGTGTAGCCATCGGATTTATCTTCCTCTTTTTCTTCAAACCGGACGGTACTCTCGATACACTTATGCAGGCCGTGGGGCTTGGGCAGTACACCCAGCTCTGGCTTGGGAATCCGAACATTATTAACGTGTCGCTCGCAGGGGCATCCGTATGGAGATACATGGGTTTCAACTTCATCATCTTTCTGGGTGCGATCTCTTCCATTCAAAAGGATGTCTATGAAGCGTCGGACATTGACGGGGCCAATCGTTGGCAGCAGTTCCGCCATATCATCCTGCCGAGCATTACACGCATCCTGCAACTCAATCTGATTTTGGCGATTAGCGGCGCAATCAGTGCGTTCGATATTCCATACATTATGACCGATGGTTCCAACGGCAGTGAGACCTTTGTGATCCAGACCGTTCACTTGGCATTTAAGTACGGCAAGCTGGGATTGGCATCGGCAATGGCGGTTGTGCTGCTGTTTATCGTCATTCTCGTTACGCTCGTTCAGCGTGTCACCATGAAAGGGGAGGAATGAACGTGCACCAACTCAAATACACCCTTGCGAGCATATTCAAATATGCTTCACTCATTCTTGCAGCGTTCATTGCGCTTGTACCCATCGTTGTGGTGCTGTTTGCATCGCTCAAAACCAATGCTGAATACGCGACCAGCAGTCCGCTTGCGCCACCAGCCAACTGGCTGAACTTTGCGAACTATACCAAGGCTTTTGTGGATGGAAACATGCTGGTCGGTTTCAAAAATACGATTATTATTCTGATCATCTCCATTGTGGGCGCCACGTTAACAGGCTCCATGATCGCGTATGTTCTGGATCGATTCAAATTCAAAGGCAAGAAGATCATGGTCGCAGCATTCCTGCTGGCTACCCTGATCCCAAGCGTAACGACACAAGTCGCCACCTTCCAGATCATCAATGCCCTCGACCTGTTCAATACACGCTGGGCAGCCATCGTGATGTATCTGGGTACAGATATCATTGCGGTATACATTTTCCTGCAATTCCTGGGCTCCATCTCCAGCGCGCTTGATGAATCCGCCATGCTGGACGGCGCATCGTATTTCACCATCTACTGGCGAATCATTCTGCCCCTGCTGAAACCGGCGATTGTTACGGTCATTATCGTGAAGGGGGTCAACATCTATAACGATTTCTACACGCCGTTCCTGTATATGCCGAAGACCGATCTTCAGGTCATATCCACCGCTCTGTTCAAATTCAAGGGGCCATTCGGATCACAGTGGGAAGTCATCAGCGCGGGGATCATGATCGCCATTATTCCAACGATGATCGTCTTCCTGCTGCTACAGAAGTACATCTACAATGGCTTCGCGCAAGGATCTGTTAAATAAAAAAACGAAAGGAGAAATGAAAAATGACAGTTGCTGAAACGAAAAACGTACACATTGTTGGGGATGCTTTGCCAAACATGCCTTGGGAGGACAAACCGGAGGGCTTGGATGCACCGGTATGGAGACATTCGGCGAATCCGGTCGTTCCGCGTAACCCGGTGAAGGGCGTTGCCCGCATTTTCAACAGTGCCGTTGTTCCATATGAAGGGAAATTCATTGGTGTATTTCGCGCCGAAACGATTAATGGCCGCCCGCATCTGCATATGGGTTCCAGTGAAGATGGACTTTCATGGACAATTGAAGAGGAACGCATTGCCTTTGTGGATGAGAAAGGCGATCCCTTCATGCCGAACTATGCGTACGACCCGCGTCTGGTCAAAGTGGAGGACACCTATTACATCATCTGGTGTACGGATTTCTATGGCGCTGCCCTCGGCCTGGCCAAAACGGATGATTTCAAAACGTTTGTACGTCTGGAAAATCCAATGCTGCCGTTCAACCGCAATGGCGTATTGTTCCCGCGCAAAATCAATGACAACTATGTGATGTTGTCGAGACCAAGCGACAGTGGACATACACCGTTCGGGGACATCTTCCTGAGTGAAAGTCCAGACCTTGTATATTGGGGCAAACATCGTCATGTCATGAGCAAAGGCGGCCAAGGTTGGTGGCAATCGGTCAAAATTGGCGGCGGTCCTGCTCCGATTGAAACGTCCGAAGGATGGCTGATGTTCTACCACGGCGTAACGGGTACGTGCAACGGTTTTGTATACAGCATGGGTGCGGTCATTCTGGATCTGGATGAGCCATCGAAAGTGAAATATCGTTCCTCCAACTTTGTACTGACACCGGAAAAATGGTACGAGGAGCAAGGCTTTGTGGACAATGTTATCTTCCCGTGCGCCACATTGCATGATGCGGAGACAGGACGAATCGCCATCTATTATGGCGCAGCCGACACCTACGTGGGAGTGGCTTATACCACCGCTGAGGAGATCGTGAACTATGTGATCCAGACCGACGAAGTCATTGCCGGAGACCGTGAGGAAGGCAAGTTGTGATTGAAGTGAAACAATTTTAAATAAAGCTGAAATTTACACAATAACGGAGAGCGCAGAACCGATCTGAAGAAACGAAGTGTTCGCATTTATCCTCGGATTTTCCCTTCATAAGGGATTCAAAAAAATCTGGGGATAACGGCGATCGGAAGATGGTCCTGCAATCGAAGTGACGAGTGGAAAGATCGTCTGTTCATTTTAGAAATATGTTGAACATGAAAGGGGCTCTACAGCGCAATGCATATGGAGTACATCAAGGGATTTACATTTGGCTGGATGAGCCGAAGGGGAGACTTCCGCAAGCCGGAAGCAAAAGAATCTTTGCGCCTGATGGCTGAACGCACAGGCAGTTCGCATGTCATTTTTGCACTGGCGGCACAACAGGATCATCCGCAGGCTGTAGAGGTCAAGTATCAGGGTAAACATATGGTGGAAGACGATGAATTGGTAGACATGATGCGTTATGCCCGCACGCTCGGGTTGCGTGTCATTTTGAAACCAACCGTCAACTGCACCGATGGCACATGGCGTGCACACATTAACTTTTTTGATATCGATGTACCGTGTGAACCGAAATGGAAGGACTGGTTCCGCAGTTATACGGCGTATCAGAAGCACTATGCAGAGATTGCAGAGCGCGAAAAATGCGAGATGTTCATCGCAGGCTGTGAGATGGTGCAGTCCGAACGTCGGGATCAGGAGTGGCGCGAGGTTATCACTGCTGTTCGTGAAGTGTACTCCGGACTCGTATCGTATAACACCGACAAGTATCAGGAAGGCCATGTGAAATGGTGGGATGCCGTGGACGTCATCTCGTCGAGCGGATACTATCCCATCGGCGATTGGGAAGCGCAGCTGGATCGCATTGAGCAAGAGATCGCGCCATACGGCAAACCTTTTTTCTTTGCAGAAGCGGGCTGTCCGAGCCGCAGCGGTTCCGCACAGGTGCCAAACGATTGGGGACTTGAAGGTGAAGTTAGCGCGGAGGAACAGGAGCGGTTCTATGAGGCCATGTTTCGGCATGCCAGCCAGCGTGAATGGGTACGGGGCTTTGGTCTGTGGGACTGGAGCGCGCACCTGTACCAGGATAGCGATGCTCTGACCGATGACGGTTACGGGGTTTACGGCAAACCAGCAGAGAAGGTCATCCGCCGGTTCTATGAAGGAGTTGCCGTGAAGGCTTAAACTGCCCTGGACTGCTTGAA
The DNA here is from genome assembly GCF_014844075.1 of Paenibacillus sp. JNUCC-31. NCBI lineage: Bacteria > Bacillati > Bacillota > Bacilli > Caryophanales > Paenibacillaceae > Paenibacillus > Paenibacillus sp. JNUCC31. The sequence continues at coordinate 3,023,144 of NZ_CP062165.1, read as the reverse complement.
GCCAGGCATTGTATGACCAATGGATACAGGTGGAGTGACAGGCAATGAGACGTATGTGAAGACGAATTCTCAGGGATATCCTCATATGCGTCTCTTTTTTATGTATTTATGATATTTGAGTTGAACATGGCGCATGTAGCGGAGTGTCCCGTGAACGTACAGACAGGAGTGAGTCTTATGGGCGATATGCCTTTGGAACAGTTAAAAGAATACAACGGAAGCAGTCCGAAACCGGATGATTTCGATGCTTATTGGAGCCGTGCGCTCGCGGAACTTGATGCACAATCGCTCGAATATGAATTAGTACCCGCGGCCTTCACATCGCCGCTCGCCGAGTGCTTCCACCTCTACTTCACAGGGGTAGGCGGTGCCCGCGTACATGGCAAGCTGGTTCGGCCCAAAGCAAGTAAGGCCGATGCGAAGGGTCCAGCCATGGCGATGTTTCATGGATATTCCGGTGATAGCGGCGACTGGTTTGACAAGATTGCCTATGCAGCCCATGGTATTACGGTACTGGCTATGGATTGCCGCGGGCAGGGTGGCCCCTCTGAAGATAATCTGCAAGTCCAGGGCACGACGATTCGCGGGCATATTATTCGGGGTATCGATGATCCCAACCCTGACAAGCTTTATTTCCGCAACGTCTTCCTCGATACGGTGCAGACGGTACGCATCCTGATGTCCATGCCACACGTGGATCCAGAGCGGGTGGGCGTATATGGCTGTTCACAGGGTGGGGCATTAGCCACGGCGTGTGCTTCACTTGAACCGCGCGTGAAGTTGGCGGTGCCGGTATATCCTTTTTTATCAGATTACAGACATGCCTGGGAATTAGGGGCCTCAACCTCTGCCTATGAGGAACTGGTGTATTACTTCCGGTTATTTGATCCGAATCATGAGCGGGAGAATGCCATCTTCAACAAGCTGGGATACATCGATATCTCCAATCTGGCTGACCGGATTCAGGCCAAGGTTATGTTTGTTACCGGGCTTGCGGACACAATCTGCCCGCCATCCACCCAGTTTGCAACGTACAACCGGATTAATTCGGAAAAAGAGTTGGTGGTCTATCACGAGTACGGACATGAGTACATTCCGGGTTTATCTGATCGAACGTTACAGGCGTTTTTGGACCTTTAGATCATACTAATCTCTAGAAAGAGGCGGATATGCAGTATCGTGTATATGTAGGCATTTCAGGTCAAGTGGCTCTTCCTCCCGTAGGTAGGGCTTTTTTGGCTATTTTAATAACAATACATACAATGTCGAATTATGTTGACAAAAGGAGGGCTCCTGCCTATTCTTAATGGATGAATATGATAATCATTATCATAAAATAGAGAAAAGGGGTTCTACATCCATGTCTGTACAACATCGCAAATCTTCGGCCCTTACGCTGGCAACTATGCTCTTGTTGCTATTCGTTATTGTGGGTTGCAGCAATACAGGAAGTGGAGATGAATCCTCATCTGCTGCTTCGAATCAAACATCTACGAAGTCGATTACGATGTCATGGCCACGTGATATCGGTACAATGAATCCGCATACGTACAATCCTTCGCAATTATTTGCCCAATCCATGCTCTATGAACCACTGATCAGTTACCAGAAGGACGGAAAACTGGAACCTGCGCTGGCAGAATCATGGACCATCTCCGATGACGGCAAAGTATATACATTCAAGCTTCGCCAAGGTGTGAAATTCTCAGATGGTACGCCCTTTAATGCTGAAATTGTGAAAAAGAATTTTGATGCTGTAATGAAAAATAAAGATACACATAGCTGGCTGGGCATTGTAGGCGTGCTCGACAAGACGGAGGTTGTGGACGACCAGACTTTCCGATTGACACTCACAGAGCCGTATTATCCGGTTCTTCAGGACTTGTCTGTGGTCCGTCCGTTCCGCTTCCTGGGTGAAGCCGGATTCCCGGATGACGGAGATACTTCCCAAGGCATCAAAGAGCCAGTTGGAACAGGCCCGTGGATGCTGGCGGATTACAAGCAGGACGAATATGCTGTTTTCAAACGCAACCCGAATTATTGGGGAACAGCACCAAAGGTAGATCAGATTACGGTCAAAATCATTCCTGACGGTGAAACCCGTGTTCTTGCTTTTGAAAAAGGCGATCTCGACCTGATCTATGGTGAAGGTATGATCAGTCTGGATGCGTTCCAAGAGCTGCGTGACAATGATAAATATGTGACCCAATTGTCTGATCCGGTGGGTACTCGCAGCTTGCTGCTGAACTCTTCCAATCCAAAGCTGTCCGATGTCAGAGTACGGATGGCGCTTCAGCAAGGGTTTAACAAAAAGGCGATGGTGGAAGGCGTGACTTCCGGATTGGAAGAACCGGCCGATACCGTATTGTCCAAAAACTATCCGTACACCAATGTAGACTTGGAACCGATCACGTATGACGTGGAGAAATCCAAAGCTTTACTGGATGAAGCGGGCTGGAAGCTTCCGGCCGGTGGTACGGTTCGTGAAAAAGACGGTCAGCAGCTTGATTTTGAGATGATTTTTGACAAAACGGACCCGATTCAGAAAGCGATGGCTGAGACCATTCAGGCAGAATGGAGCGAGCTTGGGGTTAAAGTAAACCTCACTGGGCTGGAACTGACGGTTCAGATCAAACGTTTGAAAGCCAATGATTTCGACCTGTATTTCTGGTACAACTATGGTGCTCCGTATGATCCACATTCCTTCATTAACGTTGTAGCGAGCCCTGGATTCGGGATTTCCGAGACCTTGAGTGCGTTGCCGATGAAAAAGGAACTGGACGATCAGGTTCATGCAGCACTGTCATCCACAGACGAGACGAAACGCCAGGAGTTATATGGCTCTATCCTGAAAACACTTCAGGAGCAATCGGCGATCGTACCAATCTCTTATATTAAGAAAACAGCTGTATATCAGAAGAAAATCTCCAACTTTATTTTCCCGGCGAACCGTGATGAAAATCCGTTTGTGGGAATTGAATTGAGCAATCAATAATGATCCATGTAGCTTGATAAAAGGGAGGAACGTTTGGTGATCGGTTATATTGGTAAACGAATGATCGCGATCATTCCTATCGTTTTTATCGCTACACTCGTTACCTTTGCACTTATTCATATCTCTCCGGTTGATCCGGCCGAGGCTTATCTGACGGCCGCTCATATCTATCCAACACCGGAGCTGCTTGCGCAAAAGCGGCATGAGTTCGGTCTGGATCAGCCTTTGTTAACCCAATATGGGCATACGATTCAGAAGATTGCCAAGCTTGACTTCGGCACCTCGTATCTCACCAATAAACCCGTATGGGATGAAGTGAAATTAAGGCTTCCGGCTACGGCTGAACTGGCCTTCTGGAGTATGTTGTTATCGGCTTTGGTGAGCATTCCTTTGGGAATACTGGCGGCGGTGTACAAGAATAGCTGGATTGACATGGTCAGCCGGGCGATTTCCTACTTTGGAGCATCTATTCCGCAATTCTGGCTCGGTTATCTGTTGATCTTCTTTTTCTCGGTGAAGCTGGATTGGCTGCCTGTGGAAGGACGTGGATCGTGGGAGAATCTGGTTCTGCCTACGATTACACTCTCCTTGATTCTTATTGCGATCTACACCCGATTATTGCGTTCCAGTGTACTGGAGCAATTGCGGGAGACGTATGTACAGTACGCGAGAACACGCGGGATTCGCGAACGAGTTATTATGCTCAAGCATGTCCTGAAGATCGCTATATCACCCCTCATTACGGGGATGGGGATGAGTATGGGCAAGCTGCTCACAGGCACCATTATTGTGGAGCAGGTGTTTTCCTGGCCGGGTTTCGGACGATATTTTGTCGATGCGATATTTAACCGGGATATCCCTGTAATACAATGTTATGTCTTCCTGGCGGCCTGCCTTTTCATCGTATGCAATCTGCTCGTTGATCTGGTGCAGCTCGTTATGGACCCACGGATTTCAGCGAAAGGACGGGCTGAACATTGATAAACAAATGGCGTGCGGTATTTAAAGGACAGAGAGCCATCCAGATATGCTCGGTGATTATATTACTTTTCTTCGTGATTGCTATACTTGCTCCGTGGATTGCTCCTCATGACCCTGTGAAGGTGAATCTGTTGCAGAAGCTGGCGAGTCCATCGCTTGAGCATTGGTTGGGAACGGATCATCTGGGACGCGACAATCTCACCAGGCTGATGTACGGAGCGCGGGTGTCGCTCGGATTTGCTACCCTGATCTTTCTTTCTTCTTTGCTTATAGGTGTCATTGTAGGCTCAATCTCCGGTTACCTTGGTGGCTGGGTGGACAGTCTGCTGATGCGCTTCTGTGAAGGCATTATGGCGTTTCCGAATCTGGTGCTGGTGCTGGGCATTGTGGGGATCTTTGGTCCAGGTCTGATGCAGGTACTTCTAGCCCTCATGATGGTGCAGTGGGTGTATTACGCACGTATCTGCCGGAATATGGTCGTTAGTCTGAAGGAACGGAACTTCATTGCAGCGGCGCGGATTAGCGGTTCCTCTTCATGGATGATAATCCGCAGACATATCATTCCTAACGTGCAGCGTCCCATTGTTGTGATGGGCACACTGGAGATGGGCTGGGCGATTATGGATATATCCGCTCTGTCCTTCCTGGGGCTTGGTATTCAACCACCGAATGCAGAGTGGGGGGCCATGATTCATGAAGGAACGGGTTATATTCGCAGTCATCCGGAGTTAATGATCTACCCGGGTACATTGATTCTGCTGGTAGTCATTACGTTCAACATCTTAGGAGAAGCGTTATCCGAGCGTTATGGCATTGCAAAAAGGTAGTGGTTCGAAACCGAAGGCATATGGAGGTGAACGTAACGATGGATGATGCAGCGAAGGTACTCGAAGTTCGTGGTCTGCAAGTGAATCTTAGAACAGCGGAGGGTTCAGTCCCGTTACTTGCGCCCATTGATTTCGAATTAAAAAAAGGGCGTGTATTCGGTCTGGTCGGCGAGAGTGGCAGCGGTAAGACCGTTACGTGTAACGCGCTGCTCCATCTGCTTGATCCGCGCAGGATGGAGGTAACGGGTAGCATCCGTCTGAATGGACGGGAGCTTGGCTCGTTGTCAGGTGAGGAGATGCGACGCATCCGGGGCAAGGACATCGGATTTATTATGCAGAATCCGATGAATGCTTTTACACCCGTATATACGATTGGATCTCAATTCATTGAAACCTTGCGTACGCATACGCAAATGTCCAAAGCAGTGGCCCGAGAGCGGGCTATTGCTGCCTTGGTAGATATGAACCTGCCCGAGCCGGCCAAACTGATGAAACGATATCCCTTCCAACTGAGTGGTGGAATGTTGCAGCGGGTGATGATTGCCATATCGATGTGCCTGCGACCCGCCTTGGTTATTGCTGATGAACCAACGACGGCACTGGATGTCGTGAATCAGTTGAAGGTGCTTCAGGAATTGGATCGGCTACGTATGGAATATGGCACATCCATCTTGCTCATCTCCCACGATCTGGGCGTGATTTCGCAAATGGCGGATGAAGTCGCGGTCATGCAGAAGGGTCGAATTGTGGAGCAAGCAGATGTTTACCAACTGTTCGATCACCCGCAGCATGAGTATACCCGGATGTTGTTAAATGCCAGACCCAGTATGTCTTTGGGACGATAGCGAATGACAGATGAGATGAATCGTTCAGTGAGAGTATATGTAGAGCGGGTATGAACTGTATTTTGAGTGGGTAGTCGTAGAGGTGGAATGGGCAGGGTGATGTGTAATTTCAGCTTCTTCGGAGATTGCTTCTGCCAAGTACAAGAGAGGGGGATGACCTGATGCTTCAGGTACGTGAAGTAAGCCATAGTTATGGCAAACGCAATTGGCTGGATCGTTCGGGAGCGCGTCCTCCTGTGCTGGCAGACATCTCACTTACGATTGAAAAGGGTGTTTGTCTGGGACTGTTAGGTACGAGTGGAGCAGGTAAAAGTACCTTGGGCAAAATTATTCTTGGTCTGGAGAAGCCCAGCCAGGGTCAGGTTTTATTTCAAGGACAGGATATCTACCGATCCAGCAAACCCGTGCTTAAGGGATTACGACGTGATCTGCAAGTTGTGTTCCAAGACTGTTATTCGGCTGTGAATCCACTTATGACTGCCGCGCAGATCATCGGTGAGCCGCTGGATAATTACGAGCGATTGTCGGCAAAAGAACAACTTCGTGAGATCGGACAACTGCTTGAGCAGGTTGGACTTACAACTGAGGATGGGAGCAAGCTTCCGCACCAGTTCAGCGGTGGGCAATTACAGCGAGTTAACATCGCACGAGCTATCGCGCTCAAGCCAAAGTTAATCGTACTGGACGAATCAATCAGCAGCCTAGATATGGTGCACCAGACGCAAATCCTATCCTTATTGGCGGAGTTAAGAGCGTCCTACGGGTTGTCGTACCTATTTATCACGCATGACATTCGGGCCGCCATGACGATCTGTGACCGCATTGCCGTGATGGATCAGGGCAGGATTGTCTATAGCGGTGATGGGGATTCGGTGATGCAGTCGGATCATCCGGCTGTCCAGCAGCTGGTAACATCTATTTTGCCTGAGCATCCATCGGGTCGTATTTCGTTTGGGTAATGGGTTGCTTGTATGGTTGTAGATGGCTGTTCGTTGGAGCTGCTTACCATGGTTGTTCCATTGCATTACTGATGTAAAAGCGACCATTCAGAGGCGGGTTCCTGTCTCTCAACGTGGAAGTCGCTAATGAACCGAGTGAGTGTTAAATGGCGAATTGTGTGGAATGCAAAGTGTAACGAACCCCAGCGAAGTTATCCTGGTAAAAACCAGGGGAAAACTGCTAAATGACATACAGACCGAGGAAATAATGCGTCTACGATTCGTTAAATTGAGAATATGTCCAATTTAGGGCTAATAGCGTGCGTACGGTTCGTCAGAGCAGCATGAATGCTAAAAGGGGTGTCCCGTCTTGAACTTGACGTGAGGACATCCCTTTTTTGTATCTGGAAATAGGCACTATTCTGCTTTCATAAATAAGTTGGAAAACTAAGAACACACTCGCCACTAGGATTAAATATACCTTCCGATCGCGGTTATCCCCAAATTTTTTGATTTACTTTACAAAGGTGAAAATCTGGAGAGAAGCATACTTCCGATGAAGGCTTCCTTTCAAAAAAGCTTTTACCCCATCTTCCGCCCAAGCTGCTCAATCTTCTCCAGCCATTTCTTTCTCTGTTCCTCGGACTGTTTCCCCACTTGATCTACAGGTGTTATGCGCACAGGCTTGATGCCTATCAGAGCAAAGGTGGAGATCTTCATCATTTTGTGTGCGGGCTCACCCTGGAACCATTTGTAGTACCAATTCGGACCATCCATAGTGGTAATCATGCGAGCCGTACGGCCTTTGAGCAGCTGATCCGGGAAAAGTTTACCTTTGTGATATTTGAAGGCATAACCTGGCATGAAGATGCGGTCGATGAATCCTTTGAACAAAGCTGGTGGTCCTCCCCACCAAATCGGGAATACCCATACCAAATGCTCGGCCCATTTAATCGCCTCTTGTGCTTCCAGCAAGTCCGGTTCAAGCGGCAGTTTATTACGATAGCCTCCCTCTAAATTCATGTTGAATTCCAGCTCGTTTAGGGTAAGCATGCGTACTTCTGCACCAGATGCAACTGCCCCTTTTTGATAAGCTTCGGCGATTGCACCATTGTAACTTGGAGAAACGGGGTTGCCTTGGATAATTAATATTTTCTTCATGATGACGACACGTCCTGTCTATTTTAGTTAATGAACACTAACCTCATGTGTAAAAAGAAAAGGTCACGAATGACCTGATAACTGTTCAGGAATTTTCCTGAAGGTAGTTGAACCTGGTTTGTATCATTTAAACGAATGATATTACAACGGAACCCATCTTGATCAGAGCCGTCTCTTCAAGACTGCGAGAACGGAACGGCTTCGCAATGCCTATAGTCGTCGATTCTATCCCAATTCAGCCGATACCTGTCCCAACATCGAAACAAGGCGGTGAACGGTTTCCCCGGTGTACGGAACAAGCAGTTCGGGCAGTTCACCCTGCATACTGGAGACGGCCATGCGTGTTATGGCGCCGATGACCAGAACCGCCGTGAGTTGTGAATCCTGATCCGGCAGCTCCCCCCGTATAATCCCCTGATCAATCAGGTCAACTAACGCATCCAGCGGCTGACGGTAATCTTCACTGCTTCCAGCTTCAATGAAAATTTCGTGATTCTGTGAAATCAACAGCAGTCCGTAAGGATCTTCATCGTGCAAGTGGAGAACTTCGGTAATCAGTTGCCGAAAGCGTTCCGGCACCGGACCATCCTGGCGAACATACCCGTCAATTAATGCAGTATAGTCCGCGCAATATTGGGTGAAGGCCTCAAGGGCAACGGCATCTTTGTTTTTAAAATGTTTGTAAATCGCCGCATCCGTTACTCCGGCGGCGTCACCGATCTCTTTGACGGAAATGCCGTCAACGCCTTTGGTTGCAAACAAGCGCATCGCCGCTTGTAGGATGTCTTTCTTTTTGCTATCTACATGAGGTTTGTTCTTCATGATTGTATAGTAAGTGATTACTAACTAAATTGCAACGAAAATTTATGAATTGCCTTATATCCTGCATCCAGAGCGCTTCTGTTCAAAAGCTTGCAGCCTGATGAGTGTCAACGTATGATGGATAGAAATGAGCATTTTACATCATTGCCGAGTGCGCTTTACAAACTGAACGATATAGAGCAAGTCGTCTCTGCTCAACGGGAGTTTGTCCCTGCGGGTGTGGCGGAAGCTAATGATGCAAAATGCCGGCGTTTTCATTCGGAGAAATTACGGAGGACACGGAGTATGGTGGACCAGGGGAATGCAGAATTACATGTTTCTTGCTGGGTGACCCCGCAAGGAATGTTGAATGACCGTTATGTATACAAGCGTGAACGGCTGTACAAAGGCATGAACGGCAGATATGTCGAGCGATTCACAGCCCCGGGCGGAGAGAGCTATATTTTTAAGCCTTTGACCCATCAAGGGCAGCATGGGCGTGAACTGTGGATGGCAGAACATGTGCTGGCGCATTTACCGCCGATCTATCCCCGGCTCATCGCTTCATCGGTCAGAGAAGCTACACCGGATCAGAGCTGGATCATCTATGAGGATCTGGGCGAACTGGTGCATGACTCGCGGGAAGAGATCATGCTAGCTGCTGCTGTACATATGACGGAGTGGCACACGTTATCTGTTGCTGATTGGGGTGAGCTGCCCTGCGTGGGTCAGAAACCGCCAATCCGGGACATGCTGGATGATTTGCTTGTGCAGAAGGAATCCGCCGCTGATTTGTTGACCAAACTGGAGATCACGCTCTCTCCATCGGATTGGGACAACATCGCCGCACTAATCCATACGGCAGAGGAGGAGTTGCCTCGTGTCTTGTGTCACGGTGACCTGCATCCCGGCAACATGGCGGATGTGAACGGCAGGCTGGTCATTATCGATTGGGAGCATGCGCATCTGAATACGGCTCTCTGGGACATGTACCATCTGGTGGATCTATCGCATCCGCTGTTCCCGAGAACCGTTATGCCAGAGCTGCGGGAGCGGATTATTGATGTTTATCTGGACGGGCTGGAGCGGCATAGCGTTCAGGTTGACCGGGTTACTTTTAAAAGGTGGTACCGTGCATATGCCATTGTATTCTCGCTCTGGATGCTGCGTCTGATTGATGGGGATCTGAGAAGTGCAGACTGTGTATGGCCGGAGGAACAGCTGCGGAATCAGTGGAATGAGACGGCAGCGACGCTAGGGCAGTGCATGAACCGGTTATTTGGGGATTTTGCATAAATCAGAGGCGGCAGGAATCGAATTATGCAAAACGCTCTAATTTGCGGAATAGAAATGAGGGGGCAGAACATGCGTAAAGTTGGACTCGTCATGCGTAAAATTCAATTCACGGAAGCACAGGGCCCGCGTGTATTTGCGGATCGTTTGAAGCAGATTGGGCTGGAGCTGGGTGTGGAGATTGTGTTCATCTCGCCGGAGCGCCATGTTAGTGGGTATGACTGGTTGCCGGGCTATGAGCATGAGAAAGGTGACCTGGTGAACTATGATATCGTACTGGACCAGATCTATAGCCAAAATATAGAGCATGTCATCTACACCGTATCCGGGTTTACGTTCCTGAAGATGTTTCTACCGAAGAGTGTGTTGTTCCCGCACAGTTTTCCCGACCCGGCACTGACGGGGTATGAGATGATGAAGCCATTTTATACGATGGTGGATAAAGCGATTGTGCAGACGGAGTTCCTAAAAACAGAACTGGGCCGCAATTTTGGCGTACATGACGTGAACGTCATCCCGATTGGTTTCAGCGAAGAACTGGCGAACCGGCACTATGACCCGAGTCAGGTTGTGCATAATCGGGTGCTCTGGATCGGTCGGGATGAAGCGAATCGTCGCCCGGATCTGGTGCTGGAATATGCCCGGCAGAACCCGGACAAGGAAGTATACATGGTATTCGGCGGCCGCCGCTATGAGGAAAGCATGAAGAAATACAACATTCCGGACAATGTAAAATTGCAATTTGCGCTGACACAGGATGAAGTATTCACCCTGATGAACTCGTCCAAGGTATATTGGAGCTGTTCAGCCTTTGATACGTTTGCGATGCCGCTGACCGAAGCGATGGCGATGGGCAAAATGGTTGTGAAGCCAGAGCATGCCTGCTACGGACACATTCGATCTACCCATGCCTTTGCAGGTAATGAGGATAACTGGTTTGAATTGGTGAACATGGCGGCTGCAGCGCCGCGCAGTGTGTCGGAAGACAACCGGGAGTATGCGTTTGGTGCTTTCTCACGCACGATCATGAAAGAGGGATACCAGGAGTTTTTCGCCAACTGGTTGAAGTAACCCATATAGATGCAGGTATAAACGGTGTGAGGTTCCGATGGATTAATCTGAGTAATAACGGCAGGACGCGCAGCCACAGCATCCAGACGGTAGATCGAAAACGGAGAGGAAAAGGCTTCTAATCGGGTAGGGAATCCGATCAGAAGCCTTTTTTTGTGCCTGAATCAACGGGTGTTCCACTAGCGCTGAACAGGAGGTATATTAATTTGACCCGAATGAAATGGACATATTTTAGTATTTATCAAAAAAAATAGGGGTGTTATGCTGTGAGCGTAAGGAAGGAGTGATTCCCAAATGAAGGCGCTGTCTGCGAGAGAATATCAGATTTTGCATTTTCTATTGGAGCGTAGGGATTTCGTTCCGGTCAAAGAAATAGCCAGTCACATGAACTGGTCCGAAAAAACCATTTACAGGGAGCTAAATGCTCTGGAGCACAATTTGGATACCCGCGGAATTCGCCTTGAACGGAAGCCGGGAACAGGTATTGCGCTGGCTTTAACCCAGGAACAGACGATGGAACTGAGGAGCACGCAATGCATTCCGGGAAAAAAGGTGGTGACGACCCTCTCCGTAGAGGCGAGGAGAATCAAAATATTGACGAATTTATTATATGATTCTCCTGAGGAAACCTCGATTAACAAGCTATCAGAAGAATACTTTATTGGCAAAGCGTCGATTGTGAATGATCTCAAGGCTATTGAAGAACGAATTGAACCTTTTCATCTGCGACTGGAAAAAAGCCAACTCGGCACCCGTCTGATCGGTTCGGAGATTGATATCCGCAAAGCCATGGCTTCTCTCATTCATGAGCTTGTGAGTGAAGACCGGAGGCAAGAACAAGAGCAAGAGCATCAGTCCCGAATTGATGGAAACACACTGGGTGAGTTGATCGAGCATTTTGGCTACGATCCGGTAAAAGGAATTCAATGCATTCTGGAAGAAACCGAGCAGCAATTAGGATATACCATAGGCGACCCATATTATATCAACATGCTGACTCACCTGCTGATTTGTATCCGCAGACTGAAGAGTGGCAAAGTCATTCGCCTGGCTGACGGAATTTCTGAACATCCAGTAACCGACCCAACTGTGCATTCGATCGCGAAAGCCATGGCCAACAGAATCAGGGAACAATATGGATTGGAATTGCCAAGTGAAGAGATCTATTTCATCTATCAATATCTGATTTCGTCAGGAATGAGTGTTCCGTCCCTTAACCATGAGTTGTCAGGTCTGATGGACAAAGCTTGTCCGGAGTCCAAAGTGATGGTCAAGGAATTGATTCAGACCGTATCCGGTATGATCCGACGTGATCTTACAAAAGACGAACAGTTGTACAAGGGTCTGATTATTCATTTTAAACCGATGCTGAACCGTCTAAAATACAACATTTCCATTAATAATCCTCTGCTGGAGGATATACGCAAGGAGTATGCCGAGATCTTCTCCCTGGTCCGTTTGGGGATGCTGCCCATTGCCCAAGCCTGCGGGTTGAATTCGTTTAGTGATGATGAGATAAGCTACCTGGTACTTTATTTTCAGGCATCCATTGAGAAAAGCAGTAAAAAGAAAAGAGTTATCCTGGTCTGCTCTACTGGAATAGGCACCTCTCATTTGCTGAAAAACCGGATCAACCGTACATTTCCCGAATGGGAAGTCGTTGATGTCATTTCGGCAAGCTGGTTCAAGCGTATGGAGGATTGGACGGACATTGATCTGATCATATCTACCGTTAAACTGGAGCATCAGGATCTGCCGGTTGTGTATGTCTCGGCGCTCTTAAATGATACGGATGTCAGCTTAATCAAGGCCAAGTTTAACGAGGAGAAGTTGAATCAGCATCAAAACAAGGTGTTTTCATTTCCGCTGCTCGGGGCGTATGTTCACCCTTCTTGTTTGCAGATTGAAACGAATACGAAGGCACCGTTTGCAGAAGGGACAGCGTCCCGTCTGAAGTTGTTTACATCCATACTCAAACATGTGGGCGCTAACATGGAGAATCGGGCGTTTGCCGAGGCCAAGCTGAACAATCATTTGTCGGTTTTTCTGATCCGTAGTGATGTGAACGTTAATCCAGTCGTCGGTTTTAATATTGTTCAAGGTGAAACGGCAAATAGCAAACTGGAAATTGTAATCGCTTTCTCGAAAGATGAACCAATAACTGAATTGCTGATCGAAATACAGAGTCTGTTGATGTGCAGGCGTATGTATGAACAGATCAAGAGAGTGACTACACCTATGGAGCTTGTCGGGATATTACAGTCGAAGCACGATCAGGAGGAGGACCATGATGGATATAACCAAGATTATCAACGAACGGTTGATTAAGCTGGATCTACAAGCTCGGACCAAGGATGAAGCTATTGAGGAACTGGCAGATTTGCTGGAAAAGGATGGCGCTCTTTCCTCCAAGGAGGAGTTTATCAAGGACGTTTATGTAAGAGAGGGAGAAGGTCAGACCGGTCTGGAGAATCATGTTGCCATTCCTCATGGCAAGTCGGCTGCTGTTCTCAAAACCTCGCTCACCATCGGGCGGACAAAGCACCCGCTTGAATGGGAAACCCTGGACGGCAAACCTGTCCATGTTGTTATCTTGTTTGCCGTACGACTTGTGGACCGGAATACAACCCACATGAAACTGTTGGTCCAGGTTGCCAGCATGCTTGCTGATGAGGAGGTATTGGAACGTTTGATGCATGAGCCTGATCCGGCCCGGATTATGGATCTGTTTGCCCGTAGGGAAAGCGTATCGTAGGAAAAAGGCACTTTTCTGGCTTCGATTAAATGGATCACACCTACATCATTTGGAGGGATACTGATGAACATTGTAGCTGTAGCCGCATGCACTGCTGGTATTGCCCACACGTATATTGCCAAGGAAAAATTGATCAAAGGTGCGAAAGCCCGTGGACATGAGATTAAAGTGGAGACCCAAGGCACTATAGGAACTGAAAACGAGCTTTCCAGGGAAGAGATCAGAGCTGCTGATGTTGTTATTGTGGCCGCAGATATCAAGATCGGCGGAGAAGAACGGTTCAAAGGCAAGCGGATCATTCGGGTGAAAACCGAAACGGTTATTAAAGCGCCGATTAAATTCATTGAAAAGGTGGAGCAGTCTTTAGGGGTATCCTCATAAAAAGGGAGGCGAGACGATGAGCGCTAAATCCAATAACGCAGGTTCAGTGATCAAAGGCCATTTGTTAACGGGAATTTCCTATATGATTCCTTTGATCGTTGCTTCAGGGCTGTGTATCGCGCTGGGTCAAATATTGGGAGGAGCCGATGTGGGCAAGGCGGAAGGAACCATTCCGTATATGATTAACCAGATCGGCGGTTGGGGAATGGGGCTGGTTGTACCTTTAATTTGCGCAGCGATTGCTTATTCGATCTCCGACCGTCCCGGAATTGCTCCAGGATTAATTGTTGGTTTTATATGCAGTCAGATTCAGGCGGGGTTCATCGGTGGGATGTTGGGAGGATTCCTCGTGGGTTATGTCGTTCTTGGCATCCGAAAATATGTAAAGCTGCCAAAGTCCATGCAGGGACTAATGCCCGTCCTCGTTATTCCGTTTCTGGCCACATTGATTTCCGGGTTATGTATCTTCCTTGTTATTGGTCAGCCGATTGTCTGGCTGCAGGACAGCCTCACCCATGTGCTTGAATCGATGCAGGGGGGTTCCAAATTTGCGCTCGGGGCCATTCTGGGCTTGATGGCTACCTTTGACTTTGGAGGACCTGTTAATAAAACGATGTCGCTGTTTGCCGATGGAATGCTGGTCCAAGGTATCTATGGGCCTGAGGCTGTCAAGTTTGTCGGCTCGATTATTCCACCACTGGGGATCACCCTATCGTACTTCCTGACGAGAAACAAATACACAGCAGCGGAAAAGGAATCGTTAAAGGCTGCATTTCCGATGGGAATCTGTATGGTTACGGAGGGAGTGATTCCGATTGCGGCAAGGGATCTGGTCCGGGTGGTGACTTCCTGTGTCATCGGCTCAGCGATAGCAGGTGGTCTGATTATGATCTGGGGCGTTGAGGCTCCGGTGCCGCACGGCGGATTGTTCGTTGTCCCCCTTTTTACGCATCCATGGCTGTTTATGCTGTCTCTTCTCATTGGTACCGGAATCTGTGGAATAACCTTGTCCCTATTAAAGAAGCCAGTAACGGCTATAGATGAAGAATTCGACGACACGGAAGATGAAAGCGTAAGCTTCGATGACATTGTGTTCAAAGTGGAGTAAGGCCCACCAAGATGAGAGCGCTTACCACTAAATCTATACACTAATCCAAAGGAGATGTGAACTTATGTTGATTACGATGAAGGAATTGCTACAGGTAGCCAAGGAACACAAATTTGCGGTAGGCGCATTTAACGTGGCAGACAGTACATTTTTGAGAGCGGTGATTGAGGAGGCCGAACATTCCAATTCACCGGCTATCATCGCCATCCACCCCACGGAACTTGAATTTTTGACGGATGAGTTTTTCGCATATGCCCGCCAGCGTGCACATGCCAGCCATGTCCCACTGGTGATCCATCTTGATCATGGCGGGTCCATTGCTGATATCATCCGGGCGATCAAGTGTGGATTCACCTCCGTCATGATTGACGGTTCCCTGCTCCCTTATGAAGACAATGTGGCTATTACAAAACAGGCGGTGGAAATTGCACACGCCGTCGGCGTCTCTGTTGAAGGGGAATTGGGAACAATTGGGCAGACCGGTAACTCTATCGAAGGCGGCGTATCGGTAGTAACTTACACGGACCCGGCTCAGGCGGAAGATTTTGTGGCACGTACGGGGATCGACACGTTAGCAGTAGCCATCGGTACAGCCCATGGTATCTATCCCAAGCATATTAAACCGGAGCTGCAAATGGATATCCTGAGAGAAATCAATCAATTGGTAGACATCCCTCTCGTTCTTCACGGGGGGTCCGCTAACCCGGATCAGGAGGTTTCCGACTCGGTTCAGCTGGGTATTTGTAAAATCAATATTTCCAGCGATATGAAATATTCATACTTCAAAAAAGCTCGTGAAATTTTGAGTACAACGGAGTTATGGGACCCTAATGCCATTTATCCGGAATGCATTGCCGAGGCCCAAAGCGTCATTCGCTATAAAATGAATCTGTTCAATTCGATCGGCAAAGCGGATTTATACAAGGGACTGCGTTATGAACAACGCCAGGCTGAAAGTGTAAGCCTTTACTGAGTCTGTTGGAGGGAACAAGGCATCCCTAAGAAATATGCCAATTTGATATCATGAAACCTCCTTGAAGCCCTCATTCACGAATTCGATTTATCGTGAATGGAGGGCTTCATTATGTGATAAACTCTACACGTATCCAGAATGCTGAGTGTCAGTGGTCATTCGGAGGAATGTATGGAGGAGAAGGGGGCGTATAAGTGAAAGGTCTTATTATATTGATACTCCTTATTTGGCTCGCATTGCTGCTTATTGAATGGCTCATCTATCGATTGCAAGGTCGGCAGATGAAAAGGGCTCAATATATTTTGCCTTGTGTGGCCTTGCTGGGTGGAGCCATCGTTATCATGATCAGCGTCGATATTGGCGGCTGGAACGGAATCGGCTACGCTCTGCTGGGAGTATCGATTGTAACTTCCGGCTTGCTTACCCTGATCACGGTCATTATTGTGGACCTGGTTATGCGGCGGCGCAGAAGGAACGAATAGAACGAATGGGTTTTACCCTACAAAGAGTGAATTGGGCGATCAGACGGTTGCAGGAATACATTCGTCTGTGATATATTGACATTAATTATGACAAGGGAGGTGAAGACAGGTGAATCACGAGATGCTTAACAACCGTATTAGCCAGCTGCCGATTGCTATGGCTGGCATTGTTCATACTTTTCCAACCAACGGGAGAAGTCTGTCCAATTTTGAATATACGGAAGTTAACATTTGCGAGAAGATGCCTGCCTTGACCTCATTCGGACGATAAGCGATATTGCTTGAATTCTGAAGAGCCGCGGAGCTAACCTCCTGCGGCTCTTTTTGTGTTGCGGTCAGGATCTTCCAACCTATAGGAGGAACCTTATTATGATGATGATTAGCGCACAACAACTGACCCAATACCACGGAGCACATTTGGTGCTGGACGGCATTACGTTTGAAATTATGGAAGGCGACAAGGTCGCCTTGATCGGCCGCAACGGAAGCGGCAAAACGACATTAATGCGGCTGTTGGCACGACTGAGCCAGCCAGATGAAGGACAATTGATGATCAAGAAGGATACACGAATCGGTTACGTGGCTCAGGTGCCGGAGGGAATGGATGATTACACGGTACTGGATGTGCTGAGTCTTGGATTCAGGGAGCTTATGGCGTGCCGGAGTCAAATGAATGATATGGAGCAGCAGATGTCCGATCCAGACTGTGCAGCCGATCCAGATCAATTGGAGCGATTGCTGAAACGCTATGCAGCGCTGCAAGACCATTTTGAGCGTGAGGGTGGATACGAAATGGATGCCCGGATCGATCAGGTGGCGGACGGTCTGGATATTGCGAAGGAGCATTACGGATGGCGTTTTGGTTCGTTGTCTGGTGGTGAACAGACCCGGGTTGTGCTGGCTTCACAGCTAATTGTAAGGCCTGATCTGTTATTGCTGGATGAGCCGACCAACCACCTTGATCTGGAGCGGGTGGAATGGCTGGAAGGATTTTTGAGAGAGTACACAGGCACGATTGTCCTGATCTCACATGATCGCTACTTTTTGGACCGTGTAGCATCCCGGACGTTGGAGCTGGAAGATGGAGAAGCGCAGACGTCAGCTGGTGGTTATACGGAATATATGAAAGTGAAGGAACAACGACTGCTGCAGCAATTCGAGGCGTTCAAGGAGCAGCAGAAGGTGATCAAAAAAATGAAAGAAACGATCCGCCAACTGGAAGAATGGGGCCGAGTCGGGGGCAATGAAAAGTTCTTCCGGCGTGCGGCTTCCATGCGTAAAGCAATCGAACGGATGGAACAGGTGAAGCGCCCGGTACTGGAGCGGCGTAACGCCGACTTCGATGTACGTCCTACAGACCGTACGGGAAAACGTGTGGCTGTGATAGAACAAGTCGAAAAGGCTTATGGAGAACGCCAGATTCTGCGCGGTGTCTCGGGATTACTTGAATATGGCGACAAAATTGCCCTTATTGGACGCAATGGTTCAGGCAAAACAACGTTGTTCAAGCTGCTGTTGGGCGAGGAACAACCAAGTGCAGGTAACCTGGAGTGGGGTGCGCGTGTAGATGTTGGCTATCTGGCCCAGCAGGAGGAGCCTTCCAATCCGAAGCTGAATGTGCTGGAGTACTTCCGTCTGGAAGCGGGCGTGGAAGAAGGAGAAGCACGCGGCATTTTGGCCCGATATCTATTCTATGGAGCAGATGTATTTCGCTCGGTAGGACAGTTATCTGGTGGGGAATGGACACGGCTAAGGCTGGCACTGCTGGTGCAGCGCAAGCCGAATGTGCTGCTGCTGGATGAACCGACCAACCATCTGGATATTGCTTCAAGGGAAGCACTCGAAGATTCGCTGGTTGATTTTGAGGGCACGGTGCTTGCCATTTCCCATGATCGTTACTTCGTCAATCGACTCGCTTCCCGTGTGTGGGAACTGGAGAATGGGCGGATGACTGCTTATCTTGGAGATTATGAAGCCTATCGGGAGAAGAAGCTTGATCTGCAAGCCCACGCAGCCGCGGCAAATCAGGCTACAGCAGGAGCCGAGGCGTCACCCCGGGGCACTGCCGCTGGGGCAGGATCAGGAGTTTCTTCTCACGGGACTGCGGCTGCGGCGGGATCAGGCAAGCTGAACAATCCATCCTTCTTCCAGGCTGGGAACACTGGAAAGAGCCGTGACAGCGAGCGTACTGCGGAGAAACTGGAGCAGGTCATGGCACACCTGGAGACCCGGCTCCGGGAACTGGATCAACAGCTCGAAACGGTGGCGAATGATCCGCTTGCTTTGGAACAGATGTGGAATGAGCGAGAGCAACTGTCGGCGGAATACAATGAACTGCTCGCCCAGTGGGCCGAATTATAAACCATACGTGTAAGCTGGAAGGGCATTGGCAACAGAAACAGCAATAGCAATAGGAATAGAATAGGAGCTAGCATCTTGAGCAAGCAAGGAGGCTGTCTCATAAGTCATGCATTGGCTTTGGGACAGTTTTTTTGCGCTTCAGGGACGACTCCCAATGATTCAACGGATTCAAGTATCCGACATTCTAACGAACCGAGGAGATCCTATTGGCTTCAAAATCCACACATCGAATATCTAATGAACCACAGAGATGTTAATCCCTCATGAAGTGGATATTATCGTTGTTTTAGGCCGTTTTTTTTCCGTAATAGCATCTCTCAGGTTCGCTAAAATCTGTATTTCACATGTAATCACCATGTAAGGCTGGTGAGATTCGTTAACGCTTGAGTCCCATACTCTGGGAACGAGATCGGTAACCTGTTCTTTTTTACATGTCATCGGGAATAGTGTAACTTTTTTCCTTCTCATGCGTTAAATACGTTTGTGTGTATTGAAACGGCTCCTCTTAGAGCTCACAGAAAGGCAGGTTATCGTTATTTATTATTCATTGACTTATCGGAACTGGTCGGATGACCGGCAGGTGGAGACGGGGGTACTGGAGCAGGTGTCGGTTACTCGCGATGAGCTGTTCATGCGCAAGCTGGTCGATGCTACCCTGATGAAAAATAAGCTATGGGCGCATCTGTCCAATGAATGTGGGGATCGTCGGGAGCATGCAGTCTACGTGACCGAGTATGACAATCAAAAACCTGCAGAATACGGTACAGCGATTGCGGATGCTGCACTGGCAATGTGCAAAATGTCCTCTATGTACAGTGCGGAATATATGCTGTGGAATGGGAGTGCATTTCAGGAATTGGATTTGGCAGAATCCTCATCGTACACGATGGAGCTTGCCGAGCAGCTGCTGGACCATTACATGGTCCGGGGCGGTACGACCTATGAATTTGTGTATTCCGTGCTGGATGCGGATCGCAAGAAAGTGTTGTTTTTTATGAAGGAGGTGGATCTGTAATGGAAGAAAATCCCAAACCCAAACCCGGATCACGCGCCAAGCTGGTTGCCTTCTCGCTAATGCTTGCGGTTCCAGCTGTATTAGCCGGTTGTAGCAGCAATAGCGACGAATGTGACCCGGAATACGATACCGGATGCGAATATGACTCCAGCAGTGGGCACTATTACTACGGTGGCGGATCATCCTATCGGAGCAATAAGGACAGCAGCTCTTACAGCAAATCCAGTTCAAAATCGAGCGGCTTTGGCAGCTTCTTCCGCAGTTCGGGAGGGTAGAACCGATGAGGCATGTTTACCAACTGCCGTTCAGTCATGAAGAAGTATTTAGGGGCGAAACAGGGCAACAGGTTCCCTATCACCGAATGTATGGCAAGCAATATGCTGTGCCTGCATTAACGGTTTATACTCCTGCAGAGATGCGGGAACTGCGTACAGCAGTTGAGGCTGTAGACGGGATTTATTGCAAAGTCATGCGTTTTATCCAGCAGTACATGCCCGACTCCTTTCTGGAGCACCAGTTGGGTATACATCCAGGCCTTATTCCAGCGGCACGTATGGAGATGGTGACAGGGGGAATCACTCGGCAGGACTGGATTATTGGGGAAGCCGGGATTAAATGTATTGAAAATAACACGGATACCCCAACGGGGATTCCGGAAGCGGCTGCGCTGGAAGGCATACTTGTGGGCATGGCCGGGGAAGAAGCATTCACTGCGCCGTCTGCCGAGATGGATGGGTGTCTCCGGGAATGCTTTCACAGCTGGTTGGACGCCTATGCTCAACAGGGATTAAAGGGACCGGTGACATTTACGTCATTTGGTGAACATGTGGAGGATCGGACCAATACAGAGTACCTGATGAAACGGTGTCAGGAAGCGGGATTTGAAACGTTCTACGCTCCACTGGAGGAGCTGGAGATTATTCCGGGGGAGGCGCTCTACCATCAAGGGCGTGAAATTAACCTTCTGTACCGTCTCTATCCTCTGGAGTATCTGATCGATGATCGAGATGAAACGACGGGGGTGGACATCGGTGCAGCGCTGCTTGGGCTGGTACAGGATGGGCGCTTAGGGCTGATGAATCCTGCACAGCATGTGCTGATGCAGAGCAAGGGCTTCATGGCTGCGATCTGGTCGCTCTATGAACGCAATGAACAAACCCCCGAATATTGCGGGTTTCGGCTGTTTAACGATGCAGAGTTGGCTGCGATCTCCCGGTATCTGCTACCTACCTATTTTGAAGCTGGACCATTTGAATTAAGTGCGATGCCTTATGTGGCCAAAAGTTATTGGGGCCGCGAAGGTCGGGGCACCTCGCTGCTGGGTGAGGAGTCGGTTCATAATGCTGGCCAAACTGATGTCTCTAATCAGCTGGACGTCCACATAAAATCCAATATAACAGCTGAAATGCACGAAGATGAAGAGATTGCAGCCTATTATAATAACCAGCCTAAAATTTATCAGCAGCTGGTTCCGATGGAGCAAGCTGTGATTCAGACAGAGGATGGCGAGTACAGCGGCTATTTGCTTACAGGGGTGTTTGTCATTGGTGGACGCTTTGCCGGAGTGCTGCCCCGGATCGGGGAGAAGGTCACCGGAGATATGGCCTATTATTGTGCGGCTGTGGTCAATGAACGGATGGAAGATGAGGAGGAGAAATAATGGACAATTTGGGATTGAATCTGCTGAATGTAGCGATAGGTATTGGCATTCTGCTGGTTGTATTGGTGTGTGGGTATTTTGCTTTTAGCCAGTTGACCCGGTATAACGATAGTGAGGAAATTGCGAAAGGCAACGAGGCAGCGGGTATGTATATGGGCAGTAAATTGCTGGGACTGTGTATCATTGTGGGCATGGTGTCCTTCTCCACACATTCGTGGCTGGATATGCTGCTGTGGTCAGCGATGGGGATCATTATTTTGTGTCTGGTCTATATTATATTTGACTTCCTGACGCCAAAAATGCGGGTATGTGACGAAATCGCACGAGGCAATATGGCGGTTGCACAGCTGCTGCGTTCCATTATCATCGGCGTTTCCATCGTCATCGGTACGTTTTTGATGTAAAATGAACCCTAGTGTTTAATTGGAATGAATATTAATCCAACGAAGAAGGAGCGCGGCATCATGAGAAAAGTCATCATCGATACAGATACAGCTGGAGACGATACGATTGCGATTCTGACGGCACTGCACCATTTCCAGGTGGAGGGCATTACAATTACAGGCGGAAACGTACAGTTTGACCAAGAGGTTGAAAACGCCCTGTACACCGTACAGGTTGCTGGACATGGCGGCAAGGTGCCTGTATACAAAGGGTGCGAACGTCCGTTAATGGCCTACGGAAAGTCCCAACACCGCACGGTGGAAGACGTACATGGTGATGACGGTATGGGTGGAGCCCACTTCCCGAAGGCAGACCAGCGTCCCGAGGCAGGGCATGCGGTTGATTTTATCATTGAAAAGGTCCACGCACAGCCTGGCGAGATCTCGCTTCTGGCCATTGCACCCCTGACCAACATTGCGATGGCCATTCAGAAGGACCCAACCATTATTCCGGAGATCGCTCACCTCTACATCATGGGCGGAACGAATAATGCACTGGGCAATATTACGCCAGCCGCAGAGTACAATTTCTATGTGGACCCGGAAGCAGCCAAAATTGTATTGCACGCGGGCATTCCGATCACCATGGTAGGCTGGGAGATGTGTACCCAATACTCCGTTATGGATGATGACGATCATGCAGAGATTGCAGCTCTCGGCACATCGGGCGCTGATTTCTTCACCGCCATCAACAAAGTGGTTATGCAGTTCAACAAATCGGTACATAAACTGAATGGCACCACTCACCCGGACACCTTGTTAATGGCTGTTGCCGCAGATGAGTCGCTCATGACCCAATCCGGTCAGTATTATGTGGATGTGGAAGCAGCAGGAGAATTAACGCGCGGATACAGCGTTGTGGATATCAACGGACGTCTCGGCAAAGAGCCAAACGTACGTGTCTGCGAGGCCATTGACCGGCCGAAGTTCAAGTCCATGCTGCTGGATGTGCTTTCAGCTATCCAATAGGTTCAAGCTTGCTGGAAGGTGTAGCCTCCCTGATCCATATGAGATCAGGGGGGCTTTTTCGTTTGCTCAATCTAGCCTTGCTGCAGTAAAAAAGAGCGAATTCCGGAGGTGACCAGATCATGGTCTTCCTCATCTGGCAGGCCGGATACGGTAATGGTGCCGATTAGCCCCTCATCCTCCACAATCAGTGGAAAAGCACCACCAGCCAGCACATAGTCCGAGGAAGGCAGGTTAAAATCATGTTCAAGCGTTTTATTCTCGCTTCTCAATCGAAGGGCTGTGTGCCAAGAGCTGGAGGAAAAGTGATTCACAACGTTGTTCTTGCGTCGAATCCAGTCTTCGTTGTCGGGATGAGTCCCTTCCATGGCATGCAAAAAAAGACGATGTCCCTTGACGGTGATATCCAGGGTAACCGCCTTGGAACGAAGTTTCGCTTCCTCGACCAAATGTAGTCCGAGTGTGAGCGCCATTTCAGCATCGAATGTCTGAAATATCAAGTCCTTTTCTTCCTGCTGCATTTCCTTTAATTTTTCTGTCATCGTTAGGTTCAAATTAGGCAGCTCCTTTGCGTGTGTGGTTCATGTCTACATTCGACGTGCATCATGAAGTACCTGCTGCTGCGTGCAGGCAGGACGATAAGCCGGGTTTTTACCCGTTTACTCGTTCTTATACGGTCAATCATTTGGAGACATTGCTTCGGGTGTGTTAAAGTGAAAGTAACGTTACAACAGAATCCTTTGAGGTATACATAGGTTATGGCGCAGTCAGGCAGGAGGAGAGGCGATATGCTGTTTTATTTTATAGCACTGCTGGTTACCTTGGTTGATCAGGGAACTAAGATGGCGGTGAGGATGTATATGGAAGTTGGCGACACGATGAGACTTGGCGACTCGGGAATGCAGTTGCAGCATTATGAGAACAGCGGGATGGCCGGCAGCCTGTTCCAAGGGAATGCGCGTCTGTTCGGCGTAGTCGCCA
This sequence comes from Paenibacillus sp. JNUCC-31, assembly GCF_014844075.1. Taxonomy (NCBI): domain Bacteria; kingdom Bacillati; phylum Bacillota; class Bacilli; order Caryophanales; family Paenibacillaceae; genus Paenibacillus; species Paenibacillus sp. JNUCC31. The sequence continues at coordinate 2,999,107 of NZ_CP062165.1, read as the reverse complement.
TTCTATTTATAGCGGGCATGATGTATTATCGGAGAAAAGGTGAAATTCGCGGTTTTTGGATGCAGGCGGGTGCCGGCTTCATGGTTGGAGGTGCGCTGGGGAATGCGATTGACCGTTTTATATACGCACGCGTAACGGATTTCCTCGTATTTCCGTCAGGACGCGGGATACTCAATTTGGCGGATGTTGCGATCAATGTGGGTGTTGTTCTACTGGTAATTGGCATGCTGATTCGCGCATTTCAGAGTTATCGGGCCAAGCGTTCACGCAATACTTTGCCGAAAATCGGGCGTTCATCATGAGGCAATCACAGCTTTGCTGTGAGTAATCGTAATTGAAAAAATGAGGGACATTGGACATTTTCCGATGTCCTTTTTTGTTATGCGGATAACCGGATGCATGGTCAGGGGGCTTGATTCAATTTTGTCGAAATCGTTTTAGGAATAATAGAGTACATTATAGTCAACGCTCATAGTATGAGTTTGTGGAAGGATTAACCATATGGTTAATTCACTAATTTAATGGGTAAATCTTTACGTATATAAGCTGAGGGAGGTACAACATGAGAACATCGCTTACCAAGGCACTCGGGATTATGCTGCTTTGTGGAATAACGGCTGTGCTTCTATCTTCCTGTACAAGCGGGAAAAGCGCCAACGGCAAAGTACAGATTGAATTTTTTCAGAACAAACCCGAAGCCAAAGGAACCTTTGACGAGTTAATCAAAACATTCAACGCCGAACACGCCGATATTCAAGTCACTCAGGTGAATCCACCAGACGCGGAGACGGTGCTGAAGACACGTGTGGTGAAGAATGATGTGCCCGATATTATGGCGATGGGGGCAACGGATACCTATTCCATTCTTGCACAGAGTGATATTTTCGCGGATCTGACAGACAGTCCATTGTTAAAAACGATCGATCCCAACTACATACAGATGCTGAAGGATGTCACGGGTATGGATAAAGTGACGGGCGTACCTTACGCAACAAATGCAAACGGCATCATGTACAACAAAACGTTGTTTAAGGAAATGGGCCTGGATGTACCCAAGACCTGGGACGAGCTGATTGCTACAGCCCAAAAAATTAAGGATGCGGGTAAAATTCCGTTTTACTTCACATACAAGGATGACTGGCAAACGAATCTGCCGTTCAATGCACTCGGACCTAACTTGGTCGGTATTGATTTCTATCTGGAGCGCCGCGAGAACAAGGTGACCTTCAAGGAGAAATATCGCGAGGTCGCCGAGAAACAGCTGGAGCTGATGAATTACGGTCACGGCGATAACTTTGGTAAGGCGTATTCGGATGGTAACCGGGCCTTTGCCAATGGTGAAGCATTTATGTACATCCAGGGAACCTGGGCGATCTCCGAGATTCGCAAAGCGAACCCGAATGTGGACATTGGTTTCTTCCCGTTCCCGACGGGCAACGATCCAAGCCAGATCAAGCTGGTAAATGGAATCGACTCCCTGTTTACCATTGCAGCCGACACGCCGCATAAAGAGCAGGCAGAGCAGTTCCTGGCGTTTCTGGTGGAGCCTGAACATATAGGCAAGTATATCAAGGAACAGACGCTGTTCTCTGCGGTGGAAGGTGTAAAACAGGACGATCCTGCTGTACAGGAACTAACCCCTTACATTGAGCAGGGCAAGGTTATCGACTTCGCCGATCACTACATTCCGGCTGCGGTGCAGCTGAATTCCATCGTACAGTCCTTTTTACAAAACAAGAACATCGACAACTATCTGAATACACTCGACAAAGAATGGGACAAGGTAGCGAATCGGCGATAATGCCTTGTCTGAAGGAGGATGGAGTATGAACAAGCGCATCGCGCCTTATTACTGGATGACGGTTCCGGCGGTAGTATTGTTCTTCATATTTATGACGCTGCCGGCCCTTCAGGGGATCTATTATTCATTTACGAATTACAATGGTTTCGGAAAAGGCTATGATTTTGTTGGATTCAAAAACTATTTCAATCTCTTTCAGGATGACAATGTGGGCAACGCCTACTGGTTTACCTTCAAATTTGCGATCGTTGTGACGATCCTGACGAATATTCTGAGCCTGCTCATTGCACTGGGGCTGAATGCCAAGATCAAGTTCCGTAACTTTTTCCGTGGCATCTACTTTTTGCCGAATATTCTGAGTGTATTGATTGTAGGTTACATATTTAACTACCTGTTCTCCAATGTGTTCCCGATCTGGGGACAGAACCTGGGGATCAGCGCCCTATCCACCAACATTCTGGGCAGCGAAAGCCTGGCATGGATCGGAATCGTCATTGTGGCGGTGTGGCAATCGGTCGCGTTGAATACGATTCTATATTTGGCAGGCTTGCAAACCATTCCGACCACATTATATGAGGCTTCAAATCTGGACGGTGCAGGCAAATGGCGTGAATTCTGGAGTATTACGTTTCCCCTCATTGCCCCATTCTTCACCATTAATATGGTGCTGGCGATGAAAAATTCACTGATGGTCTTTGACCAGATCGTGGCCTTGACGAATGGTGGACCAGGGCGAGCAACGCAGTCCATCTCCCATCTGATCTACACGGGTGGATTTGAAGGCGGCGAATATGCGTATCAATCTGCGAACTCGGTTATCTATTTCATCGTTATTGCGGTGATTTCGATTCTGCAAATCCGGTTCCTGCAACGAAGGGAGATGGATCTGTAATGAGAAGCCGTTTACGTACGAACTGGCCCGTCATGCTGTTGATTGTTCTGGGCACTTTGTTCATTCTGTTCCCTTTATATATGACGGTTACGATTGCATTGAAAAATCCGGAGCAAATGGCCCAATCCGTATTTGCCATTCCGACAATACTCCACTGGGAGAACTTTGCAAGTGCCATAGACATGACAAACTTCTTCCAATCGTTCCGTAACAGTGCCATTGTGACTGCATCAACAGTCATCCTGACCCTGCTCAGTAACTCCATGGTTGCTTACGCGATTGCACGGAATATGGAGAAACGGAAGTTTTTCAAAGGGCTGTACTACTACTTTGTCAGCGCGATGTTCATTCCATTTCCAATCATCATGCTGCCGATTGTTAAGCTGACCGCTTCACTGGAAATGACCAATCTGCTCGGTCTTATCCTGCTGCATACGGTGTATGGTCTCGCTTTTAACGTATTTGTGTATGTAGGTTACATTCGGTCCATTCCGGTAGCGCTGGAAGAAGCAGCCTTCGTAGATGGAGCAACAACCTGGGGAACGTTCTGGAAAATCATTTTCCCGTTGATGGCGCCGATCAGTGCCACGGTTGGTATTCTGACCTGTCTGTCCACGTACAATGACTTCCTGCTGCCGCTCATTATTATTAGTGATCCGTCACAATATACACTGCCGCTGGTACAATATGTGTTCCAGGGTCAATTCAATACCGACTTCAACCTGGCGTTTGCGTCGTACCTGCTGGCTTTGCTGCCGATGATCATCATTTATCTATTTGCACAGAAGTGGATCATTAACGGTGTGACACAAGGTTCGGTGAAATAATGAAGAAAAGGCTGACTCAATGTGTCAGCCTTTTTTTGTTCCTTTTTTTTGTTTTCGTGAGCTTCTGGTTTGTGGAGCAGCCCTGTATTTAAAAGATTGATTAAGATGGAAATCTGTGCTATTTTTTAGTCGTTAGTTTAATCGCTAAACAAAGAACGGTGAAAGAGATCAACAAGCCAATATGTAAACGCTTCAACCATTGGCGATGATGGATTCCGGCATACTTGTACTCAATCGCTACCCAACATGAGAAACGGGTGGCGATTTCTTTTACATGCGGGGAGGAGAATGGGGTTTGCGAGGGAATTTGGGCAGATGGAACTCGTTGCGCAATCAGATTTTTGTTGGATTTGTATTGGTCATGCTGGTGGTGTTGTTTATTGCGGGAATTGTCGCCTACGATCGAGTATCCGGTTTGCTGAAGACTAATGCAGAGAAGCATATCCATCAGACCGCTGTTCAGGCTAATGGCAGACTGGATGCCTTAATCGCACAGGTTAATTCTCTGACAGCCCAAGTAGCGGATGATCCTTATGTTCAGCGTCTGCTGAGCAATGAGAAAGGTGCAGAACCGGCTATGTTTAATCAACGTCAAGCGCTCTTGCAGATTGTGAGCAGCTACCAATCCTTTATGAGCGGTGTGCAGAGCTTGGAAATTTACACGACAAATTACAGCAGAATATTTCCCATGGATGACCGATCTTTGGATAAAAGGATCGGGCAGCACTGGATTGCAGAGGCAGATGAGGAGAAAGGTCGGTTGGTCTGGACAGGTCCCGATCCGGAAGATCCGGGAGTCATTATGGCGATTCGGCGAATCAACCTGATGGACCGGGCATTCGATCATGTGGGATATGTTGTGGTGCGGATGCAGCGCAGTTTTTTTCAACTGAATGATCTGGATGCAGAGGACGATGTACAGGACTCTATTCTGCTGGTGGATGCGACCGGAAGTGTAGTTACTTCCAATCTGGATACAAGTCTGGATGTGGAGGCATTGCTGAGCAGTGAGAGCTCAGTAGTCCAGACCCGGGAAGAGCCCTACATCGTTGTCAAACAGCATTCCGAAATGACGGGGTGGACACTCGCTGTCCTTACTCCTGTGAGCGAGACGACGGAGGGGGTATCCATTCTTCGTATGGCGCTGCTTATTTCCGGTCTGTTTGGGGTTGTATTGTTCCTCATTATGTCCTTCCTCTTGTCTACAATGATTACACGTCCCATCACCCGACTGATGAGGGCCATGCGCAGTGCACGCCCAGGAGCCATGAAGCCCAACCTAATGGTCAGCTCGACGATGGAGATTCACAAGCTCAATGAAGTATACAACCAGATGGTCTACCGACTGAACGAATTGACCCAAGAGGTGTACGAAAAGGAAATCATGCAGTCCCGAACGGAATTGAAGGCGCTACAGTCGCAGATCAATCCCCATTTCCTGTTTAACACACTTGAGGCGTTCTATTGGTCGCTTGAGGACAAAGGAGACGAGGAAATGGCTCGTATGGTTGTGGCGATGTCCCGATTATTTCGCTACATCATCTCCAGCCCCAATCAGGATGAATGGGTTACGATTGCGGATGAACTGGAACACGCGGAACGTTATCTTCGAATTATGGAGATGAGGCTGGGAGAAAGGCTGCAATGGGAGATTAATCTAAGCGATGCGATGCGTAGGGTCAGAATTCCCAAACTGCTCATACAGCCATTGGTGGAGAATGCCATTCTTCATGGGATTGAGAGCAAAATTGGACCAGGAAAGGTAAGCGTTCTAGTTGATTCTTCCACGAAGGAGGGGCTGGTTCGCATCGAGGTACAAGATAATGGACCTGGCATGGATGATGCTCGGCTTCAATCTGTTATTTGCGCATTGAACGGTGGACCTGCTGTTTCCGACAAGGGAACAGGGGTGGGCTTGATCAACGTCCATCGTCGGTTGAAGCTCTATTTTGGCAGTCAGCTTGGGGAATTGTGCAGGCTTTCCATTACGAGCGAGGTCGGTGAAGGGACCGTCATATGCTTTGAGATTCCGAAGGATACGGAGGGTGTATATGATTCAAGGTAGAACCATTCTTATCGTTGATGATGAGCCACGTACACGAGAAGGGATTCGCAAGACGCTGGAAGGTTGGTCAACCGGTCGGAATGAGATCCGAACAGCTGCAAGTGGAGTCGAGGCGGTGGCATGGCTCCAGGACCGGACGGCAGATCTTTTGATTACAGATGTTCGGATGCCTGAATTCTCCGGCCTGTCTCTTGTTGAAGCCGTACAGCACTTTCCAAGCAAGCCTGTCGTGTTGATTATGTCAGGGCACGCCGATTTTCAGTATGCACAGCAGGCCATCAAGCTCGGCGTGGTAGATTATTTGCTTAAACCAATTGAGAAAGAGCAGCTGATACAGACGGTAGAGAAGGCGCTGCAGCTCGGTGATGAGCAGCGGCGTATTCAGACCATGCAGAAGCTGGTTGATCCCAAGCTGCTGGATGCCAAGGAACGGGGAGACCAGAGACTTAGTCCCCAGATCAGTGAAGCTGTTGCTTATGTGGAATCGCATCTGAGCGAACATGTCACCCTGCGGGAAATTGCAGGTATGCTGCACGTGAACTCAAGTTATTTTAGCGTGCTGTTCAAGGAGCAGACCGGAATCAATTTTAGCGAATATCTGACACGTACACGAATTCAGCGGGCCAAAGAGATGCTCGTTCAGACGCATTTGCCAATCTCGGAGATTGCCGAACAGGTCGGCTATCAGACCGATAAATATTTTATTAAGGTATTCAAAAGCCTCGAAGGGCTCAGTCCTAGCAAATACAGACATTCCATTACGGCTCAAAAAGAGGAATAAATAACCACAAAATAGTGGAGTTTTTCCAAATCATCCTGGTCTTATGAGGGAGATGTACCCATGCTACAATTTTATTAAAGCGGTTACATCAACCGAATAACCATTACAGGGGGTTGGGAATATGAGAAAAAAGCCAATAGCAATGCTGCTATCCTTGACACTTATCCTCGCAATGTTTTTATCCGGATGCAGCAATTCAGGTTCGGATGGAGAGGGTGAAGCGAGCGGTAGTAGCTCTGACGGAAAAGTAACTCTGAAGTTTATGCATCTCTGGCCAGCGGGCAGCTCAGCACAGCAGAATAAGCTGGTCAATGAGATCATCAAACAGTATCAGACCGATCATCCGAATGTGACCATCAAACAGGAAGTACTGGAGAATGAACAGTATAAGAACAAACTGAAAATCCTGTCCGCTTCCAATGAACTCCCTGATGTTGGCGTCACCTGGGCTGCCGGTTTCCTGGAGCCTTATGTGAAGGGCAATCTGTTTGCCCCGGTGGATGACCTCCTGAGTGGTTCACTGGAAGGGAAGTTCATTGCCGGAACGACGGAAGCATATGCGGTTGACGGCAAAACCTATGCGCTCCCCATTGAGTTGAATATATCTCCGATCTATTACAACAAAGACATTTTTGCCAAGTATAATCTGCAACCCCCGGCCACATATGATGAATTTCTGAATGTTATAAAAACGCTGACAGACAATGGCGTAGTACCCATCGCTCTCGGTAATAAGGACCGTTGGACCGGCTCCCTCTGGTATATGTATCTGGCCAATCGTCTGGGCGGTGATGCATTGGAGAAGGCCATCAATGGAACAGGCAAGTTTGATGATCCTGCCTTGATCCAGGCGGCAACGGAAGTACAGAAGCTGGTGGATATGAACGCCTTTAACAAAGGCTATAATGGCCTGTCCAATGATGAAGGCAAATCGGAATTCATGAATGAAAAAGCAGCTATGTACCTGATGGGCACCTGGGAATTGCCGAACTATACGACCAACCCGGATGTGCCGCAGGAGTTCAAGGATAAAATCGGATTTTTCAAATTCCCGACGATGGATGGCGGCAAAAGTGATATTAACAGTTGGGTCGGCGGTCCGGGTGTAGGCCTGTTCGTCGCACAGAACTCCAAGGTGAAGGATGAGGCTCAGAAATTCGTTCAATATTTTGTGGAGAAATGGGGCGAAAGCTCTGTAACCGAAGCGGGTGTCATTCCGGCAACCAAAGTGGACACAGCCGAGGTACAACTGCCGCAGCTCTACACGGACCTGTTGAACGAGTTGAATCAGGCCAGCAGCCTGACATTATTCGCCGACGTGCAGATGAAACCGACGGCAGCCCAGGTTCATCTGGACATGATTCAGGCGCTGTTCGGAAAAGCGGTCACTCCTGAGGATTTTGTGAAGAATCATCAGGCAGCCATTGATAAAGGCAACTAACCGTACAACGCTCATAGGGAGGATATTGTGATGGATAAAGTCATGTCCAACCGTTTAGTCGCTGCGTTGTACGTGCTTCCCGCACTGCTGCTGTTATTGGTATTAATCTATATCCCGATCGTGCTGACCGGATATTACGGATTGATGCAGTGGGACGGGATCGGCGCAATGACCTTTATCGGTTTCGAAAACTATGCAAGATTGCTTCATGACGCTGCATTCTGGCAGAGTGCTTATCATACCTTTCTGCTAGCCTTGTTCTCTGCACTGAGCCTGATCGGTTATCTGATGATTGCACTTGTACTGTCAGGCAAAATTAAGGGAGCCAACCTCTTTCGGAAAATATATCTGATTCCGATGCTGTTGTCCTCCGTCGCCATTGCCCAGTTATGGCTAAAGATTTATCATCCCAGCAATGGTGTGCTTAACTCCTTTCTGGAAGCAATCGGGATTGCCAATCCGCCAGCCTGGCTGGCGGAGCCATCCCTGGTGCTGTATGCCCTTTTTGTACCCATTCTGTGGCAGTATGCCGGATTTTACATCCTGATCTACTACGCAGCGCTCAAGAATATCCCGGAGTCGCTGGTTGAAGCAGCTCGGATTGATGGAGCGAGCCCTTGGCAGATTGCCTTCCGAATCAAGCTGCCCCTGATTACGGAAGTGATCAAAGTGACCATTGTACTGGCTGTCGTCGGCTCGCTGAAGTACTTTGACCTCATTTATGTAATGACGGACGGTGGACCGAACGGCTCCAGTGAAGTGATGGCTTCCTATATGTATCATCAGGCTTTCCGAGGATTCGACTTTGGTTACGGGAGTGCCGTCGGCTTCTTCCTGCTCGTGATATGTCTGGTCGTCACCTGGCTGCTTCGAAAGGCTACGGCATCCAAGGACACCATTCAGTATTCTTGAGTGAAGTGAAATGAAAGGAGGTCCATCCCTGTGAAGACCGATACCGCGGTTCGGTTGCCAGCCTATCCGGGAACAGGCACGGGACCGACCGTGCTGAGAAGGCTCGGATATGTCCTGCTCTACATCCTGCTGATTCTGGTGGCGCTGCTGCAGATTCTGCCCTTGATCTGGCTGCTGCTGTTCTCGCTCAAAAATAATCAGGAAGTATTCGATATGGCACCGTTTGCCCTTCCTGCGACTCCGCGTTGGGAGAACTATGTGAAGGTGTGGACGGAAGGCAACATCAGTTTATATTTCTTCAATAGTGTCTGGATCACGGTGGTATCTGTCGTGTTCACCGTGCTGTTCGCGAGTCTGGTCACCTTCGCCATAACCCGCATGCGCTGGAAAGGGCGTTCTCTGGTGCTTGGATTGTTCATGGTGGGTATGATGATCCCTGTGCACTCTACGCTGATCCCGCTGTTCAGCCTGTTTCTGAAGCTTCACCTAACGGATCATCCATTGTCGGTGATTCTGTCCTACATCGCGTTTAATATGCCGATCACCATTATGATCCTGCTTGGATTCTACTACGCCCTTCCACGGGAAGTAGAGGAAGCAGCGGTGATGGACGGGTGCTCCGTTCATCGAATTTTCTTCCGTATCGTCCTGCCGATGACATCTTCGGTGATCGCCACGACGGCGATTATTAACATGATCTATGACTGGAATGAATTCATCTTCGTGAATACGTTCATCAGTACAGATGCGTACAAAACACTGACCGTTGGGGTGCAGAATTTTATTGGACAGTACACAACGGATTGGGGAGCCATTGGTGCGACACTGATGATTAGCATCCTGCCCATCCTGATCGCCTTCCTCGTCTTGAGCAATCGAATTGTGGAGGGCATTGCTGCCGGATCGGTCAAAGGGTAAAAGGGTAAAAGATAGAACTCATATGAAGCATACAGGCGCATTTGCGTCATTGAAAAAGTCGATTCTGGCCCCATCCACCTCCCCATACAAAAGGGAAGTGGATGGGGCCATTGTCGCGAGCTGATTCCATTGCAATGGGAATATGCGTGGAGTATTCCATGCATTGAACCAAACAATACAAAAAGCGGGTATGTGGAGGTGATGTAAACAATCTAAATGAAAAGATGAAAGTTCCTTTTTATGGTATTTCAAAAAACTTTCAGTTTTTTTTGCAAAACTACTGCATTTTCAAACTACCTGTGCTAACATACCCTAAGAATTAAAGCCCACACGGGAAAGGTGAGAAAATGACAGCAATATCCTCAACCCAAGAGTCCCTGCGTTCGGATGCCAAGGATCTGAATCTGATTCGGCTAACATGGCCTATTTTCCTGGAACTCTTCTTGTTTATGTTGATGGGGAGCGTGGATACGTTCATGCTCAGTTCGGTGTCCGATAATGCAGTATCCGGGGTCGGAGCAGCCAACCAGATTATTTCCATTGCGATTCTTGTGCTGGAAGTCATTGGACATGGCGCTGCTATTGTTGTGGCACAATATATTGGTTCGAAGAAATTGAGTGAGGCGGCACAGGTTACGGGTAATGCGATTACACTGAATCTGATTGTCGGACTGGTCCTAAGCGGAGGCTTTCTTCTGTTCGGAGGACATCTGCTTACACTGCTTCATATTCAAGGTGAAATATATGATTTTGCCCGTTCTTATATAAGTATCGTCGGAGGCGGAATCTTTCTTCAGGCGCTGATTAACGCGCTGGCCGCGACGATTCGTACGCATGGTTACACCAAGGAAACGATGTATGTTTCCGTTCTGATGAACGTGATTCACGTCATAGGTAACTACGCCCTTATTTTTGGCCATTTTGGCCTGCCGAAGCTCGGTGTGGAAGGGGCAGCGATCTCGACGGTTGGAAGCCGCCTGATCTGCTTGATTATTTTCTTCTGGCTGCTTTATCGGGTTATGGATGTAAGGGTGGAGTTCGGCTATTACATCAATCTTTCGAAGAAGTTTATCAGCAAAATATTGCGAATCGGTATTCCTTCTGCGCTGGAATCCGTTGTATATCAGTCCTGCCAGCTCGTCTTCACATTGTACGTGACCTATCTGGGTGCGGAAGCGATGGCTACCCGGCAATATGCAGGTAACATTTCAAGTTACATCTATCTATTCAGCATGGCGATCGGCATGGGGACATCCATTATTGTTGGCCGGTTGGTTGGTGCGCGACGCAAGAATGATGCATACAAACGTGTATTTGACAGTGTGAAGTGGGCGTTGCTCGCCACGATTGTAATCGACGTGATTATTATTCTGTTCCGTGTGCCGCTGATGAGTATATTCACGGATAATCCGGAAATTATCAAATTGGGTGCGCAGGTGATCCTGCTCAGTCTTCTGCTGGAGACCGGGCGAACCTGCAATATTGTGATTATTGGTTCCCTTCGTGCCGCAGGTGATGCGAAATTCCCGGTATACATGGGGTTGATCTCGATGGTCTGCATGAGTCTGCCGCTGGGCTACCTGCTGGTGTTCAAGCTTCACATGGGTCTCGCTGGCGTCTGGATTGCGATTGCCGCAGACGAGTGGACACGAGCTGTCATTATGTATTTCCGCTGGAAGAGCCGGGCTTGGGAGAAACATGACCTGGTGGAGCATGATGAGGAAGAGACCGTTCCGCAGATTGTTCCTGCCATTTAGGACAGCGAACGCTAAAATAATCGATTAACCATCACCGAGCAAGGGAGCAACGTTCCTTTGCTCGGTTTTATGGTTAGTTCACATTCGCCATCGCCAAATGAGCCATACATCTACGTTGCTGAGAAGTACAGACACGGGCATACTGGACATTTCTACAGACCGCAATAAGATCATAACCTGACCCCTAAGAGATCGATTGTTTCAAACAGTTGTTTGTTGAATCGTCAAGTATGAAAGCAATTTTTCCATCCGAATAAACGGAGAGCCGGTCCCGAAGTAACCGAATAAAGGGCTACGTCAGCTTATTCACCTTTCCGGTGATGAACTTGGCCTGTTTGGTGGTAATAAGTGATCGTGCCGAGGACCTTGACTCCTTCATGCTACTAATACGTGGGACGTTACGTTGCTTTCACAGCGGTGGTAACCAATTATATTGCAGAGCTTGATGAGAACGAATCCTGAATGCATATGAGATCAGTTAATGATCGTTTTTTCATTTATTTTATCAATAATACCTGATCCCATTCAGGACTTTTGTCCGATAATAATGATGCCAAAACCAGAGAAACCCCAGCTGCTCCGTTCAAAAGGCCTGCTTCATCAATGTATTGAAGTTTATTATCAATCCAGTTTATGTCGCAATATCCAAATATAGAGTCCGGCTTGTAGAAGTCCAGAGTCTTTTCTACAAGGCGGTCACGCATCATTCTTAAACGTTCTTCCCCGGTTTCGGAGTACATCCGTTGGATGAGTAGAAGCCAGCCTGAAAGGCCATGACAAACGGTTGGTGAAATCAGCCCTCCGTCCCTATCTATGCGTTTTTCCATATCCAGATATGATTCAAGCGCAAGGTTAGATAATTCTTTATTTTCCAAAGCATTGCCTGCCAACCATATTGCGCGTGCAATACCAGGAGTTCCGTAGCACCACGAATCTCTTGGATGCATTTTATTTTCGACATACAGATTACCTAATTTCCATTCTTCATAAGAAACCCTGCCAGGCCAGTATGTTCCATCTTCACCATTGACTTTCCACTGAACAAGCCAATCAGTTAGCTTACTTAATTCATCCTTAAAGGCTTCGGCAGGTAGTCCTTTAAGAATCGCGATGCTCATAAGTGCAATGGGCCCAGCTATTCCATGGGAAAGTCCTAAATTGAAGTTTCCAGAAGGATACTGTTTCGTCTCACTAGCATGAAATTGGCTACGAGCAGAAATATGCCATCCTGGGACGGTTTCTTCTCCTATTTCCTTTTTTGCACAATATAATTTGAACCAATTTACAATCTGTTCCCATACCTTTTTCATTCCCGGGCGATCATAATATGATAAAACAACTCTTCCAAGCCCACTCAGACCAAGAATCGTATCATAATCTCTGATTTTTAGATCAGAACTTCCCCAATTCTTAACTAGTTCATTAACTTTTTTAAGTGCTAGTTCTTCCATCCAAGCTGCAATACCCTTTGTCATCGACTGGTAACGGGTGCCTCTCCGGGATAGGGAACGTATGGCCGCTAGAACACCAGGTAAGCCGCCGTATAATGACAAATCATGCAACCCCGTTTGTTCCAGCTTATTCTGCAATTCCTTTAAATACTGATGCCCTACATAATCCCAACCAGCATCCGGTTGGAGATAATCCAATTCACCCATTAATAGGCAAATTCCGGAATATCCGTTACTCAGACTTTCTTCCGTCCACCGTTCTACTTCGAATCCATCAACTGCTAATATAGAATGTTGAGATTTCATTGAAATTTCACTTGGAGTTTTATATCGTTTTGCAACAGAAGCTAATGTGCTTGCAACGCTGTTTCTTAGGTCGCCTTCTAAGCTCAACCATCTATCCAGATTAGGGTTTATCACAATACTCAATGCTGATATACCTCCTCAATGTTGTTTTCCTGAAAGGTCTTAGCTTGTATACGATACATCTCTGCATACGTACCATTATCATTAAGCAATTTCTCATGTGTCCCCTGTTCGATAATCTCACCGTTCTCCATGACAATTATTTGATGAGCAAGGCGTGCAGAAGATAGTCGATGAGTAATGAACACACCGATCTTATCTTTCATTAAATCAAGAAATAACTCCAACAAATCTCGTTCTGCAACCGGGTCTAAAAACGCGCTAGGTTCATCTAAAATGTACAAATCGGCATTGCGCATGAAAGCTCTAGCTATGGCTAACCTCTGCCATTGACCACCAGATAATTGCTGACCTTCTTCAAACCATTTACCCAACTGCGTATCAAGGCCTTGGGGCAAAGAATGGATTACATCATCAATAGATGCGTACTTGGCTGCATTTAGTATCATTTCGTCTTGGTCCAACTGATCCAATGAACCAAAACCTATGTTATTTCTGGCCGACATTTCATAATGAACGAAATCTTGAAAAACAGTACCGATTTTTTTTTGATACATATTGAGATCGTAATCGGTTATATTTTTTCCGTTTATAATAATTTCACCTTCGTAATTGTCATAAAGTTGCATTAATACCTTCATTAATGTTGTTTTTCCCGATCCATTTTTCCCAACTATTGCTATGGTCTGTCCCCTTTGTAACGATAGGGAGATGTTCTTCAACGCTATTTTGTCATTCCCAGTGTACTGAAAAGAAACATTCTTGAGCTCCAGGCGTTCTAAGCTAAAATCACGTTGTTTGTTTTGTAGAGAAGATCGAGAAACAGGGTCAGATGTAGGTAACTCAAAGAACAGGAACAATTGCTCCATATAGAGATGGTTTTGGGAAAACTGCAACAAACTCCTCATTATCGATTGTATTTGACTTTGTGTAAGTACTATTGCCTGAATATACCCATACAAACTGCCAATCATCAGGGTACTTAACAATGTTTCTTGAATGACAAACCAAACCAACCAAAGCATTACTGCAAGCTCGAATAAATTGTAAATAAATGTGTATTTAGTTAGCTTTCCTAACATTTTCTTGTCTACTTTATAAAAGCTTTCGAGCAATTCAGAGTAACGGTTAAGTAAATGAGTGCTTAATTGAAAAACCTTGACTTCCTTAACTGCTCGATCATTTGTAAGCAAATGCGTCAGATACCATGATTGACGATATAAAGGGGTCCTTTTCATATAGATATCGAATTGTTGTTTGTTTAATTTGAATAAAGAATACAATGATGTCAAAGAGACTATGAGGATGATCGGTACAGTCCACCATTTCCATAAAAACAACCAAGTTGAGGATGAAATTACAGTGATAAGACCAGAGATAATACCCGCTAATTGGCTATATAGCTGATATGGCCGAAATGCTGCTTCCTGAGTTGCCCGTTTTAATTGATCGTTGATAGACGAATTTTCGAAGTCAGCAAGTCCAAGTTGTGTTGATTTTTTCCCGATCATGATATTTAAAGACTTCGCTAATGATGCTTCTAAATTCCCCTCCACATAGGTTTGTCCTGAATTAATGATTAATTTTACTGCGTACACAATAACAAACAAGATAAAAGGTATGCGTACTAGATCCGCTCCATCCATCAAAGCATATGAAATCCCATTCAACATATTTTGCATTACAACCAAACTAAAAAAGGGAATCAAACCTTGCAGGATATGCAATAATGCACTAATTACGAACAATACTTTATTAGTCTGAAAAATTAGTGAAAATAACTTCATGCTGCTTTTCGCTGAATTCCACATAAAGACTCCATTTTCCGTTTATAATTTTTTATTTACAAAAAAATTCATATCCTGCTCAAGTTTTCTGTTCTTTTTCTTTTATGGTATTGTATCAAGCTGTTCATCGCGTGGCGTGTCAATATCATTATTTTCTGTTCCAGCTTTCGATCAGTTCCAATTAGTCGATTCAAGTGCATGTGAATAATGCTAAACACGATGTCATCTTTGCTATTCGTTAATAGAACTTCTGAACGATGTTGCTCCAGCTTTTGATAGTATGTTAAGCTGCTGTTTGCTCTTGATTCGAAAAAGGGCAATAATTCTTGTGAAAAGCTTCCTGAAGAGGTTTGGGAAGTATTCAAACCAAAAAAAGCATTAAGCATATCCATATATGTGCTGCGGATCTTACGAAAATCTTGAAGGTAATCCTTAACATCAAACTTTTCATTTAAAGTTTCGAAACATTCACTTTTGTTGTACCCTAGATGAGTAAGAAGATGAATTACACTAAGTACACCTATTTGTTCAATCTCAAGCTCGCGTCTCTCGAAACGGTTTAGACGAATTAATCCTGCTACCACATAACTATCTTCGGAGAACAGAGATTCTGCTAACTTCATTAGCTCAATTCCGCCATATCTTTCTATTTCAGGTTCATAAGTTTCTAATGTGAATTTAGTTATATAACCATCCTTAAACCACTCGTCACTCCATTTTTGAAATAATTGAGCGAAGAGCTGAGATTTATCATTGGATTTGAACTTGAACCTTACCCTAACATGTGGATCAGGATCAGCGTAGCGTATAAAATAAGCATGTTCTATTAAACCAGTATCTTTAGCTGTGTTCACACATTCCTCCCAATAAAGAGCAAGGAATTCATTCTGTCTGCTATCCAATCCGTATAATTTAGCATAAAACCACTCATTTCCAGGAAGGTAGATATCTTTCCCTAAAACGCCTCTGTCCGATAGCGTTTTGAAAGGGAAAACGGATGAACTGCCTTTCGGTATAGCATCATCTATAGTGAGTGGAAACACAATTTCAGCAGCTAAACAACCATCACTACGATGGATAGGCGAATTTTCAAACCCACTGACGTGTTCAATTAAATTGATATGTCGTGTTGTTTTTAAATTTTTTAATAATTCATTTAGATGTAGCGGATGGTCCAAATCGAGCAAAATGCGATTATCCGAATCAATTAAATAAACATATCTTGGAACATTCCATTCTCTCAAGAATATTAAAACCCAATTTTTCAATTTATCAGCATTAATACTTTCTTTCAAATTACTATTTGGGTAACGAAGATTCCATTTTGCGGGAGACAACACAATTTTTTTGTATTGAATTCGTGGCATAAATGGAGCATGCATTAAATACCCAAAGTCTGGGGCGGACCATTGATCAAATCTCATCAAGCCAACCTCTATCAGGAATCTATAGATGTTCGGCGCATGATGATAATTGAACATATGACCTGCCATTGGAATTACTTCTTTGTTTTGGGATACGGACCTAATATATAACCTTCCTTCTTTCGCACCTACGACAAGATCAGAGATAGCTATGATCTGTTCGTTTGGAGTTATCGAACCATGACTAAGCGAAATTTCATGGTCACGGTAGTTCTTCGTAAGCATTACATTCGCAGATTTACCTGAAGTGGGAAGAAAAGATGTTTCAGCCCACATTACATCAGGGTACAAGTCTTTTTCTTTTTTTGAAATCAGTGTTAAATCTTTTTGGAGATTGGGTTCAAGGATATCTAAAAAACGACCAAAAGTTTTCCCCGCTCCGTTTGAACCAGGATTGGGTGCCAACACCAGTTTGTACTCCCCATGATCAAGACTGTTTTGATCCATCGTGTGAAGGGAAAAATACAATTCCATAGATGGTAACGGTGGCAATTGGGTATCATTGAATTCCTCCAGTTGTTGTATAACGTTTTCATCCAACTCAACTGTATGTTGACCTTTATGTATTGCAGATACCAACAGTTCCATAAATAATTGTTCCTGTTTGATTTTACCTTGAGAATCCCTGCGCTTTAACGCATATGAGTTCTTACGATTTTCAGGATAACGGTACGTCTCTGGAGCACCCAATCCAAGCTCATCATCAATCAATTCTAAAACGGGGATTTCTTTATGATCACCATACTTTTCTAAGAAATCTTCTACATACTTTTTCAAGTGCTCTTCTGTATAGTGTGAAAGCATATTAAGGATGTATGCTGCCTCTTCCACTTCCTTGCGAATATGCTCATTGAGTCTGATAGACTGATCTGCAAGTGACAAATCCACTTGCATAGTGGGTGTTTCCATCGGAATTAGATCATTAGTCATTCTACTAAGTTGTTCGAAAGTCTCTATTCCTTTTCCAACAGGAGTCTCGTTATAAAACATTATTGTTTCGTGAATCTCATACAATTTTTTTCCGATATCATATACTCCCTGCAATCCATCCACAAGGCTGAAAACATGATGGAATGGATCTTTATCTACAGTGGACGGTCGCAGTTCAGTAATGAGGAACTCTTCTTTTATGAGTTGTTGCAAGTAATTATTGATAATTTCCCGATCTGTTCCCGGAAACTCCAGCTCCATTTGGTTTAATACCTTGGAAAACTTTTGGGGTGTAGATAAATAATTCATAATCCAGTCAAATACAATGGTTGCTTTAACAGAGATGCTGTCATTGGCTCCACTCTTCATTTTTCCATATCTCGTTAAGTAGGGTAGCTTAGCCCTATTACCTTGTTTGTATATTAATGCATTCGGGTAAATCGTTAGTTGTTCCAATATCAGTGGATCGTTTTCGAGTTGTTCTATTAGTTTGAGAATCCATCCCATATCAGGTCGTGCTCGTTTACGATAATGAGATAGCTCCTTAATATCAAGTTGAGATTTGGCTGAGAACCTGCCAACAGTAATGCCTGAGAATAATCCAAAAGGAGTAGGTCTACTCATCATCCGGATTACATACTTCATTACGCTTGATACAACTTGCGCTTCAATCACATTAGGCTTACTTTTGAGTTCATCAATTTTAGAAAGCGATCTGTATAGGCTAGGGCTTGCAACAAGGATCGCTTCCCTGATCTCAGGTTTACGAGATAATTGCATCAAACTTTCCAAAGAATAACTAGCAACATTCTCAATAAGAGAATGTTGCTCGGGGAAACAAGAAAAAAATTCATTTAAGGGTAAAACTGGAGTTCTCAACATGAAAAAATCCAGTGTTTTATACGAATAACGTTCCATCATATTCTCCTCCCACTAGATGCCAGACATGAGCCCCTTGTCATATTACTTTCCTTTGCCAACCCCAAAAACTGATTGCCCCAAAAAGAATGCTGGCTCCAGTTAAATATAGCCAAAAACTGATTGAACCTCCTGACTGAAGAGAAACCAAAATTGGACGAAAAGGGTCAAATAAAAAAACTAATTCTGTTGCTATATAATGATAAAGTACAATAGATAATCCAAAAATCACGAGAAAAGCTATGATTGGTCTTGAGATAAACACACAGATAGCACTGCAAAATAGCAACTTAGCAAGACAGGTAAGTAGAAAAACACCATAAAATTTGATCGTATACAATTCTGCGGGTAACCTTCCTACGTCGTCCTTAAAACCGTAAAGTGCCGCTGTATCGCTGCTGGAAAAAAAGAATTTTGATCCAATCATAGAAATAATGTAAACAATTCCGATCCCAACAACAGTCGTTGCAGCTAACGCCAACAGTTTTCCCAGCCAAAGTTCGAACCGTCGGTATGGACGAAGTGCATACAATCTGTATGCGCCAGAGTTCAATTCGCCACTTAACTGATCAATATAAAAAATAGGCAGCAGTGCCGCCATCATTAATAATGACATTCCATCCATCATAAACCAGGGAGCATTAAGATTATTTAGCAAAATACTGCCTTCTCCAAAACGAAATACTCCCATTTGTGATGAGCTTAAACCCCAAATGTTGGAAATAATCACAATTAAAAAAGCAGAGAATAGTACAATCTTAGACTTTTTTTTCCAGTCTCGTTCCAATTCACTAATCCATATGCCTAACATGTTTACCCCCTAATATAAGTAGTCACTTTTCACAAAGCGATGGTAGGCTCCCCACAGGAAAACAATAAGATGTGCAACGACAACGGATAATATAGCCACAATTACATTCGTATTTCCGTCTATAACTTCATTTAAACCGGTATGTTGTAGAAAAGGTATCAAGGAATAGGTAATACTGAGTTCTAATAGAGGAATGTCACTGAATAATGCAGCAAGTTGAATAACTGTGCCGTCCAGTAACAATGATGCTAAAATGTAAAGCATACAGCCTCCGATAGCGTATGTGACATTTTTGCTGTACATCGAAATACAAATAAACAAACTGGATATCCCCAAGAGTGAAACAAATGCAAACCCGTAATATACAAAAGTGTAGCTAAGAGCCTCAAGAGAATAATTCAGCAAACCATGTTCATTGAACTGAAAAAAATAACCAGTAACTATCAAACAAAATGCAAACAAGATGAGCATCAGAACAATACAAACACAAATCAACAATAGTTTGCTAAAAAAGATTTGCCTGCGGGTAAATTGACGAAGAAAAACATATCTCAACTGACCGCCTCTATATTCCTCGGTGAATATAGAAGCTGCAAATACAGCCATAATGATATCAACGGGAAAATACAAGTTATTCCGCAAGCCTGTAAGAACAAATAGCTGAGATAGCGTATCATGATCAACTTGAAGCGTTTCAAAAAAACTGGCTGTCATATAAGCAAGACCAGGGATAGCCAAAACCAATAGCCATGTCCAACGTTTGGACCAAAGTCGCTCCCACTCACTATTGAATAACGTAATCATGCTCTCATTAACTCCACGAAAGCATCTTCTAACCTTTCGCCATCACGGATCAACTCGGCAGTGGGACCTTTCCAAATAACCTTTCCGCTTTTTATAATTATTAATTCATCACACATTTGCTGGAGCTCATCCAGTAAATGGCTTGAGATAAAAAAAGCGTAGTTAAATTCGTTTCTCAAACTAAGGATGATATCTCTTAATGCTCTCATCCCCATGGGATCAAGACCGTTAGAGGGCTCATCTAAAAGTAGAAGTTTCGGGTTTCCTAGCAGTGCCTGAGCAATTCCCAAACGTTGCTTCATTCCAAGCGAGTACCCCTTAACTCGATCATTCGCTCTATCTCCCAACCCAACCCTTTCAAGCAACTCTTGAATATGATTTTCCCTATCAGATTTAGGAAGATCAGGATGAAGTCGTGCCAAATTGCGCAATACTTGTCTACCTGTCATATACTCGAAAAAAATGGGCGATTCTATAATTGCTCCCACCTGTGCCAATGCATTTTTTCGGTTTTTGTTTATTTCGTATGAATCTATCTTTACATGGCCATTACTTGGATGCATCAACCCTGTCATCATACGCATCATTGTAGTTTTGCCAGCACCATTCGGGCCAATAAAACCATAAATCTTTCCTTTTTCCAAATTGAACGAAGTTTCTTGAATGATCTCACGTTTGCCTATTACTTTAGTTAGATTATTCACTTCCATAACAATATCAGGCATTATAACCCTCCTTCTAATAGAAATGTTGTTCAAAATAACAAGAAGAGACTTATTCAGTCTCTTCAAGTAGTTAAAATGAAAAAAATATGATTGTGAAAAAATTAACAAAGAGCACCAATATTAGAGAAACATTTCACTCCTGCAGTAGGCGCACAAGTATTGGCAGTTCTTGTTTGCTCTCCGCAACCACCAGTGCAGTTCCAAATACTTAAAGCTTGTGGTTGAACTGAACCTTCTGATTTTTTAATTTGTACATCAAGATCAAAAATTCCTTTTTCCATTTTCGTTACACTCCTCTAATTTTTTATAAAATCGAATTATGTAAGAATCTAGGTGTCAGCTGTATGAAAAAATATAAAAAAGATCGTCACCTTTCTATATATTCCATAAAAATAAAAAAACTACATAAATTAATATAACATAATGAAAAAAGAAGGTAAAGAATATAATTCCAAATTATGAATTTATATAAAATTTAATATAATTATTTCAAAAAAATAAAATAGGGTATCGAAGTATTTATTCTACATCTAATACAATATTATAATTATAATAAATATATATTCTTATAATCAAATATTTTACATATTGATGATGTTGGCGAATCCGTCACTCCTTGTTAACATAGATGCAGGAAGCGTTTGATGACATAGATAAAGAGGATGAACTCGATGAATAAAAAAGTGCTGGTCGTGGATGACGAGTCAAGCATCGTCAGTGCTATTGCTTACGCGCTGCGGCGCGAAGGATATGAAGTAGAAACAGCAAATGACGGCGAGGAAGCGCTAGTCAAGGTGGCGTCATTCCACCCGCAGGTCATGATTCTGGACGTCATGATGCCCAAACTGGACGGATATGGCGTATGCCGCAGGCTGGAGGACCGGGAGGATATCGGCATTATTTTGCTGACCGTCAAAAATGATATCGTGGACAAAATCGTCGGCCTGGAAATGGGCGCGGATGATTACATGACCAAACCGTTTGAGATCCGAGAACTGCTCGCCCGGGTAAAGGCGTTAATGCGGCGTGTGGAGAAAAGCAGCCCACCATCTAAAGATTCCAATAATCAGGCTATTGTTAATGGAACAATACGCATCCATATCGCTCACCGCACCGTGACGGTGAATGAGGAGAAGCTGGATCTGACGCCAAAGGAATTCGATCTGCTCACCATCCTCATGTCCAATCCGGAGCGGGTATACACGCGGGATGATCTGTTGGACCGGGTGTGGGGCATGGAATATGCGGGGGGAACACGTACGGTGGATATTCATATTCAGCGGCTTCGTAAAAAAATTGGCGATACCGATCAGCAAAAATTGCAGACGGTATACGGAATTGGATACAAGGCGTCAGCCCCTGAACCGGGCGGCTCGGTATGAGAGTCAGCATCAAGCTGAAGTTCAGCGTTTTTCTGGCCGCATTACTGATTCTGACCGTCGTAGTGCTCAGTTCCCTTGTACTGCGCGGTATTGAGCGCAACCAGCAGACGCAGATTGAGACCATTCTGTCCCAGCAGACCCGTCTAGTCAATCTGAATGTACGGCAGTCTTACTATACCGAAGCTGTTCGTCTGGAGCAGGAGGTTTTTTTACAGCAAAATGGCCGCCGGCTGGCTCAGGAGCTTGCGAGCTCTACAGGTCTGCCCATTGCGCTTTATGATATGAACGGGCGGCAGGTCGGCTCCTCAATCACGTCTGAAGAAAGTGCAGATATTCAGAATACGCTCAACTATGCGCTGCAAAATAAAATTGCTTACCACGAACAGGGAGATACCCTGCTATATATGGCACCGCTGGATGGGCCGGATGGACAGATGGGTGTTGTACGAATGCAGTACCCGGTTCAGAGCTATCATGAATTCTATGCCCGTATCCTTCAGTTGTTTATGTGGGCGGGGATTGCAGTTGTTGGACTAAGCTTCATTCTGGGATATCTCTTTTACAACCGTTTTGCTGTTGCCATAACCCGCTTGAAGCAGTCGGCTGATTCCATCCGTGAAGGGCATTATATTACCGAATCACCTGTGAGAAGCAAGGATGAATTGGGTGAGCTGGGACAGGGCATTTATTATATGAGCACATCCATTCAGCACAATATTGAAGCCATGCATGCGGAACAGAAGAAGCTCCAACTCGCCATCGAGAAGCTTCAGGCCCTGGAGCAGCAGCAGAAACAATATATTGGCAACATCAGCCATGAGTTTAAGACGCCGCTTACGTCCATTAAGGCATATGTGGAGCTGCTGGACATGTATAAGGATGATCCCCAATTGCTCGATGATGCCACGAGCAATATCGGCAAGGAAACCGAGCGGCTGTACGAGATGGTTGAGAAGGTACTGCATTTGTCTGCCCTGGAGAAATATGATTTCGAGAATCAGGCGGAGGATGTCGAGGTACGAGCCCTGCTGGAGGATGCCTGTGGCCGAATGCGAGGAAAGGCTGAGAAGTTTGCGCTGAACATGGAACTGAATCTGCAGCCTGCGGTGATCCGCAGTGATCGCGAGAGCCTGATGCATATTTTCATCAATATGCTGGATAATGCCATTAAATATAACGTGCCGGGAGGTGTCATCCGGGTTAGCAATGAACTGCGAAGGCAGGAGTGTCAAGCAGTCATTTGCATCTTCAACTCGGGTACGCCGATTCCGGCAGAAGCACAGGAGAAGATTTTTGAACCTTTTTACACCGTTAACAAAGACAGGGCCAGAAAAACCGGGGGAACCGGGCTGGGGCTATCGCTCGTCAAGCAATTTGTAGAGAAACAAGGCGGTACGATTACACTGTTGCTTAATGAGAGGAATCATGTGGAAGGAACAACGTTCCAGCTGATTTTCCCTCTGGCTGATTTGAGTTTACAAGTTGGAAACAAGTCTGAATAACTTTGGAAGTATGCGATGGGTATGCTTGGTCTATAGAAAGCAATCAGGGGGGACCATGATGAATTGGAAACAGGCGGTTTTGGGTACGTTCGGGGCAATCGTCCTATTATCGGCAACAGCATGCGGGGGAACAACGGAACCAGGGGGCGATACACAGAACGGAAAAACCGGTACGGATATTACGGTAAAGGATAACACCAATACGTCGGTGTACCAGAGCTTTAAGCTGGAGAAAATCGATAAACTGCCGAATATGCGCGGGGTAGCATGGTTGAGCAATGACTGGATTTTGTCGGATAAAGAGAACATGTCCATGAAGCCTGTCACGGTTGAGGGTGTGAAGCGTTATCCGCATAACTTATACATGTATGATCTGACGAAGGGCACAGATACACCTGTGAAGGAAAGTGAAGTGAGTCTGGGCTCTCCACTCGTGTCGCCGGATAGTCAGTATATTTTCTACAGAGAACCAGAGGAATCAACAGGCAAAGGCTTTATTCTGAACCTGCACAACGGGGAAGTAGCTCCTGCTGGCAAGGACGACGGTTTCGTCTTTGAAGGGGCTTGGCTGGACGAGAAACATGTTGTCTTCCCGAATATGAAAGGGGATATCGTATCAGCGAGTGTGGATGGAACGACCAAAGTGCTGGTCAAGACGGGTAACTTCAATGTAAGCAGCGTCAGCGTTTCTGGCGATGTAATCTACTACATCACAGGTACGGACGGGCAGCTGAATGCTTACAGTACGAAGACCGGCGAGGTGAAGCAGGTGCTAAAAAGTGTAGAGTGGGTGATTCCGTCCAATGATGGTTCGAGACTGGCGATTGTGAAAAAAACAGCTGATACCAAACGGGCCCTGGTGCTGACCGATCTGGAAGGAAATGAAAAAGCAACGCTTGCCAGAGGCACGCAAATCTTCGGAACAAGCTGGTCTGGTGACGATTCCAAAATCGCCTATACCATTAATTCGGAACGTGACGATGAGAAGGGACTTTTTGTCTCCAATACGGAATCTGCGGAGCAGTTCCAGATCTCGGCCGATATGGATAACGCCTCCGATCCGCTGAGCTGGAGTCCGGAAGGTAACCGGATTTTGTTGTCACAGTCCGTGCAGGAAAATGAATCGTATCATTTCGTAACTTCGGTTATTACAATCTCGCAGTAAATCGTCATCGAAGAAGTATAAGAAGAGAAAGAAGAAGTAAATCAGCAGGGTGGGCCCGACTCATATCGAGTTGGGCTTTTTCTGTACCTTTAACGCAGGTTTTCTGGGTTATACTGAAGAGACGAGAAGTGAAAGGGGAACATGATCATGGATGAAAAGGACTGCCGTTTGCTGCTGAGCGTTTCCGAGGAAAGCAGTCTGACCAAGGCTGCGGAGCGCATGTTTATGACCCAGCCGGCTTTGACATACCGTTTGCAGCAATTGGAGAAGGAATTTGGCGTACCGCTGATCGATAAAACGTTAAAGGGTGCCAGATTCACTACTGAGGGAGAGCATCTGGCAATGTATGCCCGTAAAATGTTGAATGAACTCAATCAAGTCAAGGAACAGCTGTCGAACATTCGTAATGAAGTTAAGGGAACATTGCGCCTTGGGATTGCCAATCATTATTCGTTGTACAAGCTTCCTCCGTTGTTAAAACAGTTCAAGGAGCTGTACCCAGAGGTTCAGTTTGCTGTGACCTGTGCTCTGAGCGTAGAGGTTATGGAGCTGTTGATGCGGGATGAAATTCAGGTGGGTGTCATACGGGGTGAGCATCCATGGTATGAGGGGAAACATCTGCTTCACGATGAGCCGGTCTGCATTGTATCCCGTGAACCCATTGACCTGGATCAACTTCCGAATCATCCGCAAATTGCATTTCAGGAGCCTTTGACGAAAGCGGGTGGTTCGCCCGTAAGCCCCTTCCGGGAGGGAGTAGCTGCCTGGTGGTATGAGCGTTTTGAACGTTCACCAACCGTAGCGATGCGTGTGGACAGCTATGAGACCTGTAAGGAAATGGTGCGGTATGGCCTGGGCTATGCGATTATTCCGGGTATCTTTGTATCTGCTTCGGATGGCCTCCATCAGCAGGAACTGATCCGACAGAATGGACAGGGAGTAAGGCGGAATACGTGGCTTGTCTATAAGGAGAGTGTGCTGCAACAGGCAACGGTGGGGCGCTTTGTTGATTTGATGAAAACGGCAGGAACACAGCATGTTGTGGGTAGAGGCTAGATACAGACGCAGTGGACTAGATGCATTGCTTTATGCATAATTATCCGCTGTTTTCTTGCCAACAAGAGTATTTTATGGCTATTGGGCGGTATCCTTTTCATAAGGATTATCCATTCAAAGGATGTACATAAGATCAAAATGTATATTGACGCTGTCTTGATAAAAGTATAAATGAACCAGTAATATGCTGACATCTCATGATATCCATATGTAAATACCAAACGAGCCCATAAAATTTTTTATGGGCTATTCCTTAATTTTTTTGAATTTACTTATGGCTTGGTCACACATACAATATATCCAATCTGATTGTATATTTATTCGATTAAATTGAATATAGAAATGCTGTGTTTGGAGAAAGGCGGCAAAAATATGTATACTGACCCTGCTCATATGAAGCAAAAGATCAAAGAAACCGTAGATCGGCTGGACCCCGACTTGCGGGAATTATCCCTGCGCATTCACGCTAACCCTGAGCTTAGTTTTCAGGAAGTTCAAGCACAACAATGGTTAACCGAACCGTTGGAAGCCGCCGGATTTCAGGTGGAAAAGGGCATTTCCGGCCTCGACACCTCGTTTCGTGCCGTAT
Organism: Paenibacillus sp. JNUCC-31; assembly: GCF_014844075.1. Classification (NCBI taxonomy): domain Bacteria; kingdom Bacillati; phylum Bacillota; class Bacilli; order Caryophanales; family Paenibacillaceae; genus Paenibacillus; species Paenibacillus sp. JNUCC31. The sequence continues at coordinate 2,972,743 of NZ_CP062165.1, read as the reverse complement.
GGGAAGGCCAGCCTGGAGGACCTACGATTGCACTACTCGCTGAATATGATGCACTGCCCCGCATTGGACATGCCTGCGGACACAATCTGATCGGAACCGCTGCTGTTGGTGCAGCACTGGTACTCAAGGAAGCTTGCCCTGATCTTCCAGGACGGATCATCGTTCTTGGCACACCGGCTGAAGAAGAGGGTGGCGGTAAAATCATTATGGTAAACGATGGCGTATTCAATGAGATCGATGCCGTTATGATGTGTCACCCGCAGCAAAAAACGATGGTGCTGAGAGGTGCGCTGGCTTGTGTGGACGCGACCTTTACGTTCCACGGCAGACAGGCTCATGCTGCCTCGTCTCCCGAGAAAGGCATTAGTGCACTCGATGCCTTGGTCAACGCGTATGCGGGGATTAACTCGCTGCGTCCATATTTGAAGGATGACGTTCGGGTGAACGGAATCATCACCAAAGGCGGAGATGCGCCCAACGTGGTGCCTGAACTGGCTGAAGCGGTATACATCATCCGGGCCAAGACAGTCGAGGAACTGAAGGTGGTCATGGACAAAGTATACCGCGTCGTACGCCATGCTGCGGAAGGTGTTGGGGCTACGGTAGATATTACGGAAGGCCTCATCTATGCCGAGCGGAATAACAACAAGGCTCTGGCGGGTCTGTTCCGGCAGAACCTGGAGGATATGGGCATTGAAGTGCATGATCCACCGCAAACAGGCGGTGTTGGTTCCTCGGATATCGGAAACGTAAGCCAAGTTACAGCCGCGATCCATCCGTATATTCGGTTAGGTGAAGCGACAACACATACCCCTGAATTTGCCCGGCTTGCCGGAGCAGAAGAGGGCATGATTGAGCTGAATCGTGCGGCGAAGGCACTCGCACTTACAGCGTTCGATTTGTATGCAGACAAGGCAGCATTGGAGCAGGTACGGAATGAGTTTGAAGCGTGGAAACAACAGAAGGACGAGGGATGATGCATTGGAGAACATAACCAAACAACCACAACAACGGCGTAAATGGTTCAGGATGCCTCACACCTTTGTCATCTTGTTCATTCTGGTGCTGGTAGCGACCGTGCTGACTTACATTATTCCCGCAGGGGAATTCGATCGGGTCAAGGATGAGGCGACCGGCAAATCCTTGCTCGTCCCAGGTTCATATCATCATGTAGAGGCCAATCCAACGGGATTGTGGGATATTCCCAAGTCTATCGTCCGCGGACTGGTGGATTCCGCTGACGTTGTATTCTTTATTTTCATCATCGGTGGAGCATTTCAGATTATTACGAGCACAGGAACCATTGAAGCTCTTACGGGCAGGGTAGCCCGTTCGTTCGCGAATAAAGGATTATGGGTCATCCCGGTATTCATCACCTTGTTCTCAGTTGGTGGCTTTACGATGGGTATGTCCACAGAGGTCATGGTCTTTGTACCAATCGGGATCGCCATTGCGCGTGCGCTGGGGTATGACGCTTTAACGGGTACGGCGATGATCTCGCTGGGGGCCTCGTGTGGTTTTACCGCGGGATTGCTTAATCCGTTCAATGTGGGACTGGCTCAGGCCATTGCAGAAGTGCCGATCTTCTCGGGCATGTGGCTGCGCGCCATTATACTGGTGTGCCTCATCGCCGTGACAAGTATCTATATTATGCGGTACGCGTCCAGAGTGAAATCTGATCCAACCCGCGGTTTGGTGCATGAGCTGGAACAGGAGCAGGCAGCAGATACAACTGCGGTGGACCTGAACCAACTGCCAACGATTCGCATCACACATATTCTGACTATCATTACGATTGTAGCTGGCTTTGCCCTGCTGATCTGGGGAGTATCCAAAGAAGGCTGGTGGATGGAGGAGTTGGCGGCTCTCTTCCTTAGCATGGGTGTGATCTCTGGTCTCGTATCCGGTTTCGGTCCTAGCCGCATAGCCAGTGAATTCGTCAAAGGCGCAAGCAGCATCGCTTATGGTGCCTTTATCATCGGTCTGGCGAGAGGCATCATGGTTGTCCTCGATCAGGGTAACGTGATTGATTCCGTTGTCTACGGAATGTCTACACTGGTTGGCGAATTGCCATCTTCCGTACAGGTATTGGGTATGTACTTCTTCCAAAATATCATGAACGTGTTCATCACGTCCGGTACAGGCATGGCCGTGACGACGATGCCGATCATGGTTCCATTATCGGATCTGCTTGGCGTTACCCGTCAGACGGCCGTCCTGGCCTTCCAGTTCGGAGACGGATTCACCAACATGATTCTGCCAACGTCCTCTGCCTTAATGGGCAGTCTCGCGGTATCCGGCATTCCGTATCAGAAATGGGTGAGATTCTTCTGGCCGCTGATGGTGATGTGGATCGCCATGGGGATTATATTTATGCTTATTGCAAATGCAATTCAGTATTCTTAAAAAAGTAAAAAGCATAAAAAGCCTGTGTTCTATGGTAGTCCCTCTCAAACTGTTATATCCAGTTTCGAGAGGGCGCTGCCAGAACGCAGGCTTTTTTTATGGCTTGTTATTTTGGCATGCTCAGCAGTAACTTCACCGCTTCTGCACGTGTAGTGTTGTCTCTGGGAGCAAAATTGTTCAGTCCTTTGCCGTTCAATAGCCCGGACTTTTGCAAGCCGGCGACAGATGCTCTGGCCCACAACGGAATCAGTTCATCGTCTGCAAAGGGTGAGCCGGTGCCGGATTCTGCCTTCAATTGCAAGGCGCTAGCTACCATGACAGCCATCTCTGCACGAGTTACAGCCTCGTTAGGGCGAAAGGCCCCGTCGGTGTCTCCCTGGATGAATCCCGCTTGCACGGCACGTGCTATAGCAGACTGTGCCCAGTCTCCTATTTTTGAACGATCGGTAAAAGATAAATTCGCTTCCGTGTACTCTGTTTGCAATGCATTCATCAGCATCACCGTAAACTCTGCACGTGTAATGGATGCATTCGGCTTGAATGTTCCATCGACATATCCTTTCACTATGCCTTTACGAATAGCCTGTTGGATGACTTCTTTCGCCCAGTGACCTTCGACATCATTAAATAAAATTTCTGTCGGCTCCTTGGGCTGATCAACCGCCAATACGGCAAATTTGGTGAAATGGTCTACGTCTACCCGAATTTGATTTCCATTCACAGATGATTTACCGGCGGAGAGCCAAGCCTTATCTTGTTCATCAAAGTAAAATAGTTCAGCCCGCTGATTGCGCTGCAAGCTTGATAAATCAAATGTCAGCGTTAATGTGACGGGTACATTGAAGTTTTGCGGAACATTTTTGAGCAGTTCATATACCGGGCTGAGCAGTTGGATCTGATGGGTCAGCAAGGCAGAAGGATCTGCAATCTGTTCGATAGTGACCCGGAGTTCCTGGTTCATCGCCCCGGCAGGGATACTTACAGCGATGCTACCTCCCAAACTTACTTGCCCTGCCTGCCCCGCTGTAAGTGTTAAACGGCCATTATTGGATGAATTCGTTGTGTTAGGTGGCGAAGGATTACCGCTCGACCCGTTGTTATTCTGGTTACCGGAGCCGCCGCTGCTGTTACCACCACTCCCACCTGACGGTGGCGTGGAATTAACACCCCATTTGGCATATAAGGTCAGATCGGCTGTAATCACTGTTTGAGCAAAGTTGAATGGCGTCTTCAACTCGGGGTCTGTATACCAACCTGCAAACGTATAGCCGGAACGGCTTGGCGAAGCAGGTGCTGAAAGTTTCTTTTCGTATTCTACAGCTGCATCGGAGACTGCTGATCCTCCAAGTGTATTGAAAGTTACTGTATATGTGTTTGGCGCCCATTTTGCATACAATGTGGTGTCCTGGACAATCGATGCAGTATTCAGGTCAAATGGCGTACTCAGTTCAGGTTCATGATACCAGCCGGCAAAAGTGTGTCCTGCTTTGATTGGATCATCAGGAGCTGTCGCCAACTCACCATACTGAACTGTCTGATCCGCAACGACTGTACCACCATTAGAATCGAAATTAACGGTATAGGAGTTGACCGTCCATTTTGCATACAGAGTGATATCAGTGGTAACGGTGGTATTGTCGAAATCAAAAGCCTGACTCAATCCTGAATCGGTATACCATCCACCGAAAGTGTGTCCTGTTTTGGTTGGAATGTCAGGTGCAGCCGCCAAGTCACCATGTTGAATAGATTGATCCGCAACGACTGAACCACCATTAGATGCGAAGTGAACCGTATAGGAGTTGACCGTCCATTTTGCATACAGAGTGATATCGTTGGTTACAGTTGTATTGTCAAAATCGAAAGCCTGACGCAATCCTGAATCGGTATACCATCCACCGAAGGTGTACCCTGCTTTGGTTGGAACGTCAGGAGCTGTCGCCAACTCACCATATGGGACCGTCTGATCCGCAACGACTGAACCACCATTAGGATCGAAATTAACAGTATAGGAGTTAACCGTCCATTTCGCATACAGAGTGATATCAGCGGTAACGGTGGTATTGCCGAAATCAAAAGCCTGACTCAGACCTGAATCGGTATACCATCCAGCAAAGGTGTATCCTGCTCTAGTTGGAACTGCTGGAACAATAACCTTGTCACCGTAAGACACCGTTTGTTCGTTTACTTCAGAACCGCCGTTACTGTTAAAGTTGATCGTTCGCGGCGTATAAAAGCTGAAATGCAGGGTTGTGGTATTGCCCGCACGATCGGTAACAATCAGTGCATATTCTCCTTCAGATTGAACCGTTTCTCCGCTGCTGAAGGGTGAACCGTTCAGAGTGGCTGTTCCTTCATTAAAAGTGATTGTTGGGTTTTCATTGTACTTTCCATTATCAGTGACCCCCAATACAACAGGAGGTGCTGTATCAATGGAAAAATTCAACGTTGTACTGCCAATACTGTTGGTTACCACCAATGTATAAACCCCGTCAGCCGTAACCGGAGTGCCGTTTGCAAATGCAGCACCATTCAGAAATGCGGTACCACTATTAAATGTAGGTGTTACCGTTTGATTATATATTCCACCGTCAGATACGCCGTTGACTATGGGAGGGGTGGTTTGCCCAATCATTATGGTTACTAACACCGGAATACTTGTACCCCATGGATTGTTGGCGCTATAGGTAAAGCTGTCACTTCCCACATAATTGGCGTTCGGAGTATACGTAAATGCCCCGTTAGCATTCAATACCAAGGTTCCGTTCATCGGCCCACTTTTCAAAATAGCGGTAGAACCGTCGCTATCATTGGAAAGCACGCCTGGCGCAGACTCAGTCAAAGTGGAGTTTTGGTTCGTAGTATAGGTGTCTTCGATTGCTTCTGGAAGCTGCCCACCGTCCAAGCTGGGAAATGCTCCTGCGTTAGCAACATAATAAACCAGGTCGGATTGGCTGCTGTTCAAATTAGGTACTTTAAATTCGGTCGAACCATTGCCGCCAAACTTGGTGCCCAATAGGCTGAATAAGGGTTGGTTATCGTTGGTGGCAAGAGTGGAACCATCCGCCAATATCCAGTTTTTTGTCGAAAGACTGACTAACATGGGAATGATCTCACCAATGTACTCGTTACCTGTACCATTCTCGGCATGGTTGGCTGGGTTTGTAAATATAGCGTAATGTACACCATTAATCTCTGGGAAGTTAGGCAACTTGAAATCATTCGGTGTGTCTGATCCGTAGGTTGTACCAATCATTTCATATAGATCCGAATATTCGGATCTATTAACGCTCTGCCCTTCAGCAGTTAACCACCCCGTGGGAGAGAAGAAATATGGAAAAAGGCGAACCTCGCCTAACACAGCATTTCGGGTGTACAGAGTATCTGCATCTCGGGGAGGGAATATACCATTCATAGCTATGTAATAGCCCATCCCTTCTGGTGCAGCATTGGTAAGGTTAGGTAAGGCAAATGTTGATTTTCCGTCACCGCCATATTTATTGCCTAGCAACGCGTAGAGGGCTGTATTTTGGGTTAAAGGGAGCGTCTGTCCTCTGGCGGGCATCCATCCTGTAGGGATGGCACTGTAGGGGAATAATCTGATCTCACCAAGGTAGGGCTCTGCGGCTGCGGCATGGGCTTGCTGTACAATACTGAAATTATTCCATAGACCACTTAGTCCGATCAGGAATACCAACCATATGATGCTTACTTTCCTGAATAGTGTTAAACTCACGATCTCATCCCCATTTTCCATTTAAATATGTTACGTTATGCTTATTCCTGATCCACCTTATCTTTCTAATTCACAGGGGGAAGTCATATAATGATGAGCATAGTTTAATGGATATGAAAGCAAAAATGAATACGATTTTAGTTCGGATTTGAAATATTTTTTTGAATTTTCCAAAGATACATCATTAATAGTTGAAATGTTCCATAACTTTCATCCCTTTCTATACATTTATATTGACTAAGGTATTCTAATTCCGATAAACTAGAATGCAGGAATAAAAGTCGAATGTTGGGCAGCAGTTCGAGACCATGTTTCGGGCGGCTGTTTATTTTCTTTTTTAGCATATTGCATAATTCGATTGATCGCTTCCGTGTACAAGATGTAGACGAATAGAATCATTTCGATCTATATCTTGCTGATTGGAAGTCGCTCCTTGGATTTTGCGAATTGCCTTTTAATGAGCAAAGTTGCAATGCTGTAGTCTTGCCGGATGATCCGGCCAATAACAACATGGAATAGGAACAGGTGATACACATGTGTAACAGCGCGTACCGCGTGCTTTTATATTATAAGTTCGTAAAGATTGAGGATCCTGAGACATTCACCCAGGAGCATTTGCAATACTGCAAGGATCTTGGTGTGAAAGGACGTATTTTGATTGCCGCGGAAGGCATCAACGGTACTGTATCCGGTACACCGGAGCAAACCGAGCAGTATATGAAGGATATGCACGCCAATCCGCTGTTCAGCGATATGGTGTTCAAGATTGATGATGTCGAAGAGCATGCGTTCAAAAAAATATTTGTTCGTCACAAAGCCGAGCTGGTTACGTTCCGCGTGGAAGACGATTTGGACCCTAACGTAATTAGCGGTAAACGGTTGTCCCCGAAAGAATTTTACGAGCATCTTCAACAGGAGGATGTCATTGTAATTGACGGCCGCAATGACTACGAGTACGAGATTGGTCATTTCCGAGGTGCGATTCGTCCGGACGTTGAGTCGTTCCGCGAGTTCCCGGAATGGATTCGGGAGAACCTGGGCGACATGAAGGACAAAAAGATCATTACCTACTGTACTGGTGGCATCCGTTGTGAGAAGCTGACCGGGTTCATGATTAATGAAGGTTTCCAGGACGTGGCACAACTTGATGGCGGAATCGTAACCTATGGCAAGGACGAAGAAGTACAAGGTCGTCTGTTTGATGGTAAATGTTATGTGTTTGACGAGCGTATTTCCGTGCCTATTAACCGGACGGATGAAGATATCGTGATTGCCAGCTGTTATCACTGTGGAACGACACATGACCGTTATATTAACTGTCCAACCTGCAACCTGCAGCATGTATGCTGTGAGGATTGCGAAGAGACGCATAACCGCTTTTGCTCGGATGCCTGCCGGGAGGCAGCGCCGGTAACCGCATAAGCAGGGAGAGCAGGTGCTGAGCGTGAAGCGCGAAGAGGAACGAACGACGCGTGAACGGATTTTGTTCATGCTGAAGCAGCAAGGCACAATGACCGCAAGGGAAATGACAGCTGAGCTTGGCCTGACCGGCATGGCGATTCGCCGTCACCTCACGGCACTGGAGCAGGATGGATGGATTGAAGTTAGAGAAGCCAGAGCGACAGCTGGACGTCCATCTGCCGTGTACCATCTGACGGTACGCGGGGATAGCTTTTTCCCAAAATCATATTCATCACTAACCCTGGAGCTGCTGGAGGAACTGTCGGATTCAGCGGGCAGCGGTGTCGTGGATGCATTGTTCGAGAGCCGCCGGGACAAGCTGCTTCGCAGCGGACAGCCACAGATGGAAGGTCAGGATCTGGCCGGACGTGTCGAGGAACTTGCGCGTATACAGAATGCAAACGGCTATATGGCCGATGCCTCCAAGGAAGAGGATGGCACTTATGTGCTTACCGAGCTGAACTGCCCCATTGTGCAGGTAGCCAGTGTCTATAAACAGGCTTGTCGCTGTGAACTGGAGCTGTTCCGTTCATTGCTGCAGGCTGATGTGGAGCGCACCGAATGTTATGCTGATGGCGGCAAAAAATGCACGTACCAGATTCGCGAGGCCGCTGGGAATTAGCATGTATGGAGATTGTTTCGATCACTCGGAACAGTCTCTTTTTTTTGACCAAAATTACGCAGATACGCTATTTTTATATGGCGATGCGTGCTATAATGAGCTAACATCTAGTTTATGTTCGCATCCTTATATTTGCTAATACTTCAGCAGATATATCCTGTTCATTTTGCACGTAGGAGTGAATAATGATGACAGAGTTGCTTGATCCCAAGAACGATTATGTATTCAAACGAATTTTTGGAAGTGAAGAGAATAAGGATGTGCTTTTGGCTTTTCTGAATCACACCTTCAAAAATGCAGGTGAATCCTTACTGACCGACATTGTGTTGATCAACCCTTATTTGGACAAGGATACCCCGAGAGATAAACAGTCCATTCTGGACATACGGGCCAAAACAGATCAAGGTGAGCTAATTAATGTTGAAATGCAGTTGTTTAATCAGTATGATTTAGAGAAGAGGACTTTGTTCTATTGGGGTAAACAATACTCCGGACAATTACTTGAGGGACAGAGATATAGCCAACTCAAAAAATGCGTTGCAATAAACATTGTTAATTTCAAAATGCTTGCTAATGACCAGTACCACAACGTATTTCATTTAAGAGAAGACCATACCAATATTCCTTTGACGGATGTTATAGAGATTCATTTTATGGAAATACCTAAGCTGAATGATGAAAATATTCAAATGAAGAATGGATTGGTGCGCTGGCTGTTATTTTTGAAAGGAATGACTAGATCAAGCTGGGAGGCGTTATTGATGCACGAACCGGAACCGGCGTTGAAAAAAGCCATGAGTGTATTGGAGTTTCTGAGCCAGGATGAGCAAGCACGTCAACAATATATTGACCGTCAGAAATTTCTGTGGGATGAAGTTTCCATGATTGAGGGCGCGCGAGAAGAGGGGCTCAAGAAAGGCATGGAGGAAGGTATCCAAAAAGGAATCGAAGAAGGCATCAAAGAAGGAATTAAAGAAGGTGAAGCTGAGAGCAAGCGGAAAATCGCAATGAATATGCTCAATTTGGGTCTTGATCATGCTACTATTATTAAGGCTACCGGGCTAATCTCATCTGAATTAGAGGAACTGCAAAAAGAAAAGGAATAAGCACTCTGGAGCTATCTTTTGATTGATATAAGGCGACCATACCCAAAGTACATTGGGAGGGACGCCTCTTTTTTTGAAAATTTTAAATATGAAAAATCTCATCTTGTATGTACGCTTGACACATGAATCCACTCATAATAACATATGTTATATAACACGTGTTATTAACAACGGAAGGAGCAGTATATGCCACCCAAATCCGACATTACGCAGGACAAAGTATTATCTGCCGCCTTTGAGCTTGTACGGACCCAAGGCTTGGAGGCGCTAACTGCACGAAACGTTGCTCAGGCGCTCCATTGTTCCACCCAACCGATCTATAGTCTCTATAATAACATCGAAGAGTTGAAATCAAACGTGTATGACAAGGCTGCCGAATTTGCCCGTCACAGTATGGTGGAGTATAAGGATGATGCCAATTCCCCTGCGTTGAACCTGACCATCGGTTTTCTGTACTTTGCACAGAACGAGAAGCAGCTATTTCGAGCCTTGTATCTATCAGGTTATCGGCAATATAACCCTCACACAGATCAGTTTCTGGGCGAAGAGTTAACTACGTTCTATATGCGATATAGCAAACGGTTACAGAATGTATCTGTCGAGCAACTCAAGCGCATTTTCTTAAAGCTCATGATCTATTTAATCGGCATCGGAACACTTCTGTACTCGCACACCTTGGAGCTGGATATAAAGGAAGCGATTGAAATGATCAGGGAAATGTACGAGATGTTGCTGCATAAGGAAGGTCTCACTTATTAAATCCATTGAAGGAGTGAGCAGCATGGTCCATAGGCTTGGCCACAAAATTGGTGAAGGCGGATGTGCGGAGGTGTTCGAATGGGAAGATGGAAGCAAGATCGTCAAGCTGGCGAAGCCCAATACCGTTACGGCTGCATTGGAGGCCGAACTTCATCACTGTCGAATAGCTTCCGCGTGTGGGCTGCCGGTTCCCCAGCCATATGACCTGGTGACTGTTGAGGGGCGATCAGGTATTGTATTTGAACGGATTGATGGCGAGACGATCATGAAGCGCTTTGTAGACAGATCAGTAGAGCAGTACCGTATGCAGCAGCCTTTGGATATCAGGGAGGACTTTGTAAATGCCCGAATTACAGCACAGCTCTTTCACCAGATTCATTCGCATTCGGTTGCCCATATGCCGAGTCAGCGGGAAATTTTCAAGCATAATATTCTAGCAGCACAATATCTGACTGAAACGGAGAAGGCTGCCGTGATTGACCAATTGGATCGATTACCGATGAAGCAGCAGCTATGTCACGGTGATCCCAATCCCGGTAACATACTTCTTAGGGACAATGATGCAGTCGTTATTGACTGGAACAATGCCTCTACCGGAAATCCTGAAGCTGACTTGGCCGAATATATCATTATGATTCGATATGCCATACTGCCACCTTACCTGCCACATGAGGCGATGGTTGCTCTTGATGCTACGAGAGAGGCAAGTATCCACATATTTATGGAAGAATATGAGAATCTTTCCGGTATTGGTTACGCAGACATTGAACCCTGGATTGTTCCTGTTGCAGCGCGTAAACTGATTGCGGATGGGATATCGGATGAGGAGAAAAAAATGCTCATAGATGAAATTAGAAGAAGACTCGATATTCCATATCCATGAATAATAGCCTATCTATTAGCTTTGCCAACGGTACCATCTACAGAACGTTGTGGGTGGTTTTTTTATTTTATGTAATGTTTTCTCTCACGTATCTGCAATGAATGAAAATTGGAAGCGGTTCAACCATTGACGGGAAACAGGTCGCACCTTAATATTAGGGAAACAATAAAATACCAACACGAGTCATGGACTTCAGTCGCATGAGAAAAGTCTATATTTGTCTGCTTTTGTCGATCAAAGCAACAATGCGTTGAAGCGTTCGTTTTGTCCCGCCCTATCGTGTCACTTGGATAACGATGAGGGTATCAACATTTTAGAAGATGGAGAGGGGTTCTCACACATGAAAAAGAAATTCTTAATGTCTCTGATGATGGTTGCATCTATGATCGTAGCAGCAGGTTGCGGAAATAATAGCGGCGGTAGCACAACGACCGAGGGATCGGGCAGCACAACAGGTGAAGGCACAACAGAAAAATCGTATCGCATCGCGATCTCGCAAATCGTTGAGCATCCATCGCTGGATGCCACACGTGAAGGATTCATTGCAGCGCTGAAGGATGCTGGTCTTGAAGAGAACAAGAATCTGACGATTGACTACAATAACGCGCAGGGCGATTCAACGAACAACCTGTCCATTGCCCAGAAGATTGCCGGGGATTCCAAAAATGATTTGATCCTTGGGATTGCAACACCATCCGCACTGGCCCTGGCTCAGCAAGTAAAGGACAAGCCACTGTTGTTCGCGGCGGTGACAGATCCACTGGGTGCCAAACTGGTGAGTGACATGGACAAGCCAGGCGGCAATGTAACAGGTGCATCGGATACGAACCCCGAGGCAATTGTGCAATTGGCTGATTTTATCGCCAAATATTTGCCGGATGTGAAGACGGTGGGTCTGGTTATTAACGAGGGCGAACCGAATGCGGTTGTGATGGCGAACAATGCGGAAAAAGCACTGGCGACACATAATATCAAGCTGGTCAAAGCACCCGTTACGAATACATCCGAAGTCAAACAGGCAACCGATTCTCTGGTTGGCAAAGTGGATGCCTTCTATATCACGCTGGATAACTCGGTAGTTAGCGCAGTGGATACAATCATCCAGACCGCGAATAAAAATAAAATTCCGTTCTTCTCCAGTGACCGGGATACCGTGGAAAAAGGGGCTTTCGCAACTGTAGGCTTCAAATACTACGATCACGGATACCAAGTGGGTGAAATGGCTGCGGACATTTTGAAAAATGGTACAAAACCCGGTGACATGAAAGTCACCGTGCCGGACAAGCTGGATCTGATTCTGAACCTGAAAGCGGCTGAAGCCCAAGGCATCACCGTTACGGATGAGATGAAGGCAGAAGTGAAGGACCAGGATACCAACATTATTCAATAATCTGACCGGACGAATCTCCGGCAGTACGGATTCGAGGCGGACGTGCAGACGGGTTCGCCTCATTCTTTTCGATAGACAGGGAGGAAGCAATGTGAATTTGACTTGGGGTTCAATTGAAGGGGCAATCGAGCTTGGATTGTTGTATGCACTGATGGCACTGGGTGTATATATTACATTCCGCATACTGGACTTCCCCGATCTCACCGTAGACGGAAGTTTTACAACAGGAGGCGCAATCGCGGCGGTCATGATATCCAACGACTTCTCTCCTTGGCTCGCTTGCTTGGCAGCAATGGCTGGAGGCATGTTGGCTGGAGCCTGTACAGGTCTGCTGCACACCAAAGGCAAAATTAACGGGCTCTTATCCGGTATTTTGATGATGATTGCCCTGTATTCGATCAATATGCGTATTCTTGGCGCACCGAACAAATCCATAATGGGTATGGACAACCCCTTCTCGGGTGAGCATGTCATGATCATCATTATCGTGGTCGTGCTGGTATTCAAAATCATGCTGGATCTGTTCATGAAAACAGATATCGGTCTGGCACTGCGTGCAACAGGGGACAACAAACGCATGATCCGCAGCTTCGGAGCGAATACGGATGTGACCACCATTGTTGGTGTCAGTCTGTCCAACGGACTTGTCGCCCTGTCTGGAGCATTTATCGCGCAGCAATCCGGCTTTGCAGATATCACGATGGGAATTGGGATGATCGTTATCGGACTTGCTTCCGTTATTATCGGGGAAGCCATTCTGGGTGCAAGAACCGTATTCTGGGCTACACTTGCGGCCGTTGTCGGTTCAATTATTTACCGAATTGTGGTTGCTTTGGCACTTCAGGTTGAATGGTTCGACACATCTGATCTGAAGCTGATCACTGCGGTGATTGTTATTATCGCACTGGTTTTCCCAACCATGCAGCGTTCCATGAAGCAGAAAAGTCTCGCTCGCAAACGGACCGAAGAGCTTATGCGTTCGTCGGGCCAACAGGCGAAGGGAGGCATGTGATCATGCTTGAGATTACACAAGTAACCAAACTGTTTAATCCGGGAACAACCGATGAGAAGACTGCTCTGGTCGGCGTAAACCTGACGATGAATCCGGGAGATTTTGTGACGGTGATTGGCAGTAACGGCGCGGGCAAATCAACGTTGATGAACATTATCTCAGGTGTTATGAAGCCCGATATGGGTGATGTGCTGATCAATGACCGTTCCATCAAAAACCTGCCTGAGCATAAGCGAAGCAGCTGGATTGGCCGCGTCTTTCAGGACCCGATGGCGGGTACGGCACCGCATATGTCCATTGAGGAGAATATGGCGATGGCGTACAAACGCGGCAAGGGCCGTGGGCTGGGCTTTGGAGTTACCCGTGCAAGACGGGAGATTTTCAACGCCCAATTGGAGAAGCTCGGTATCGGACTTGATAAACGCCCCAATGCCAAAGTGGGCCTTCTGTCCGGCGGTGAACGCCAGGCACTTAGCCTGCTGATGGCAACGTTCACCCAGCCGCAAATTTTGCTGCTGGACGAGCATACGGCTGCGCTTGATCCTTCTCGTGCGGAGCTGATCACAGAGCTGACCGAAACGCTTGTACGAGAGATGAGACTCACAACCCTGATGGTCACACACAATATGGAACAGGCCATTCGTCTGGGCAATCGTCTAATTATGATGGACAAAGGCCGGATTATTCTGGACGTCAGTGAAGAACGCAAGCGCACGTTGACTGTATCCGAACTGCTTGGTGAATTTGAACGCATCAGTGGTAAAAAAATGGCCGATGATCGCGTGGTGCTGGGTTAAATCCGGGGGTGCCTAGCGCTCAGCAAAAAAAGACCAAGTCCCCCTTTCTCACAAAACCTTTTGCGTTCTCGCAAAGGGTTTTTGTGGTATGTTGGACAGGATAAGGACCACAAATTAGCAAGCATACACAGGAGGGGCCAAGCATGTCGTTACAATTTGATGAAGGGACATATACCGTAATCCGGCGTACGGATTCCGTTCGCCTACTGGCGAAGGAATTTGCGCTGCTGTATTTTCTGTACAAAAACAAGGAAAAAGCCTTCACTCGCAGTCAACTGCTAGACCGGGTGTGGCCCCTGGAGTATCCGGTAGAACGGACTGTGGATGATCATGTATACCGTTTGCGCAAGAAACTGAGACATTGGGAAGAAATTGTGCTGGATACCGTGCGTGGTTATGGGTACCGGCTTACCATTCGCTCCAATATAGCGTTAATGCCCTCTAACCCTTCCGCTCAAGATCAGGAGATGCGAGAAGCGATTCATGGCCTGTTCCGCAAATATCATCTGTATGGGCAGGGGAAATCGATGCTCACGCTGCTCGATCAGCAAGAAGTGCTGGGCATTGAGATTGATCCATTTTATAAGCTATACATCCACTTTATCCAGGGGGATCTGGAATGGCTGAGTACAACGACGGAAATCCCATTCAAGGAACGATTGTACTGTCTGCTGATTTTTACACATGCCCTGATTGAACCATCGGAGAGTCTGCCATTGTACGAAAAGGCTCTGAATTCATCGGCATTGTCTGCGGATCAGCATCGTGAACTTCGTATTCTGAATATTGTTGAAGTCTATGCAGAGGTGGGCCAGTATGAACGAGCCAAACTGCAGCTCTTGGAGACGTATGAAATCATGGAGTCGGATAAGCTGATCAATTTTAAAATTCCGGTAAAGCTCTCAGAGTTGTATGTGGAACTGTGGGGTGGCAGCGGCGAAGCGGTAGAGGAACAGTTGGTTGTCCTGCGCTCCGGGTTGAGAGATGCGCCTTATCTGCGAGAAATCGGACGCTTTCAGGTGATGGAGGGACTATGGCTGCTCAGACAGGGCCGAACACGTGAGGCAGAGCCGAGGATGGACGATGGTCTGGATGTATTGAAAATGACACTGAACGCTCCGCTATATTTGAATTCTGCATACCAGATATTGCTGTTCATGGCACACCATCGGATAGAAGGGCGCCTGCAAAGGAAATACCGTCGATTGTATGCGGAAATCTCCAAAAATTACGGTGTGCCTGCTTATGGACAGCGAATCGTGAGTGAAATCCGCACATTTTTATCTCCTTTTACCTCGTCCTCTGATCTTCCTCTGATATAACGCCCTTATGATTACAGCCAAGGAATATATATAAGCCAACAAGGCTGTAATCTGGGGAGGAACCGCAAAAATGAACACCGTCTCTAATGAATCCACGCTCTCTTCGAATTCGTCCAATGGTTCATCCAAAAGCCTGTGGACCAACAACCGCTTCATGCGGATGTTTATTGCATATGCACTTGCGACCTTTGGAGATTGGTTTGACGCGCTCGCCATCCAGGTGATGGTCGCTTATCGTTGGGGGGCTGATCCGCTGATCATTGCCCTTATTCCGGTATGTATGGCTGTTCCGGGTATCGTACTTGGCTCAGTAGCAGGTGCATTGGCGGATCGTTTGCATAAGGTCAAAATGATGATGATATGTGATGTGGTCACCGTTTTGTTAACGATTGCCGTTCTGTTCGCGCCGAGTGCGGCATGGCTGCTTCCGCTGCTTGCTTTACGAGCCATGATGGGTGTATTCCACGTGCCGGCACAACAAGCCCTGACACGTCAGGTGGTACCAGAGGAGCATCTGTTCCAGGCATCGTCACTGAACGGTTTTGTGAGCCAATGCTCCAAAGTTGCGGGACCGCTGCTAGGTGCAGTCACTCTGGCCGTATTTTCTCCGCAAGTCTGCATTCTCATTAACGCTTGCACACGCCTGATATCCGGAGCCGTGTTGTGGCCTTTACGGCGTTTGACAGAAAAGAGGGAACCTTCTAAATCCTCTACCCTGGAGGGGAGTCCTTTGGGGGAGGAGTCCAAGGAACCCCTATTCACCCAGTGGCAGAAAGGCTGGCGCTTTATTCTAAGCAGCCGTACTCTACTGAGTACGATCCTGTTCGGCTGCGTTGGTTTAATGGCTATTCTCATGATTGATTACCAGTTTACGACGCTGTTTCGGGAGATTAAGCCGGGTAACGAAGCCCTGATCGGCTGGATGGGATCATCGGCGGGAGCAGGTGCAGTTGTGATCATTCTTCTATTAAATCGGCTGCCGCGAATCGGGTATGGCTGGGGGCTGGGCGGAGGGTATTTGCTGATTGGTGTGGGAATTGCTGCACTGGGCTGGATCGGTCCTCAAACGTCCGAGATTTGGGTTATAATTTGGGGCTTGTGTATTGGTCTTGGCAATGGCCTGTTTATGGTGACGTTGAATTATCTGCTGCAAAAAGAAACCCCTCCTGCCTATGTAGGCCGTGTATTCGGTATTCAAAACTCCCTTTCCAGTGTCGTGCTGGTCGTTGCTCCACTTGCAGGCGGAGCGTTGATTCGGGCGACAGGAGCCAGTCTTACTTTTCAATATATCGGCATGGCAACACTGACTATTGGTTTGGCAGGCATCATACTGCAGCGAATCTTATGGGAGGGAAAACAACCCCGACGGCTGGAGCCGACAGGAGAACTTGGGCAGGAATCGGTCAGACAACCATGATTTGCATGGTTATGGTCTAAACAGAATAGAAGCAAGCAACAGCCGCTTTCGGTCATGATTCGGAAGCGGCTATTTTCATGCGAAATGATTGTGGAAGTACGCTTCCCACCAGGCAAAGTAGGCAGTGGAGGCCATAGAGTCGATCTTGATCTATGATCCGTTCATCCATTCCAATTACTGTTTACAGATAACCGCACGAAAACAGCGGATAGGCGGGCCATACATGTCGGACCAGATGGCATCCTCCGGTTCTTGTACGTTCAGTTTGCCTTCAATCTTCAGTCCGGTAACGGCCATAATCGTCTCCAGCAGGTCCGGACGCATCTCGGGCACATCGAACGTGGTAATCAGCCGTCCGTCTGGTTTCAGCACTCTGGCGAATTCGCGAAAGGCCCGCAGCATGGTGCCTGTATCCAGATGCTCCAACACAGAGATGCAGAATACGCTATCAAACATCTCGGATTCATACGGTAGCTGAGCCAGATTGGCCTGCGCAAGATGCAGTCGATCCAGGCTCGATTCCGGCAGGTCAAGGGCTGCCTGATCACCAAAATTAGACGCGATATCCAGCCGAATCGCTTCTCTGGACAAAATGCGCTCATCCCAATCACAGGCATGAACTTCCCGGCAGTGCTCCGCCAGCCAGAACTTGAAGGGATGGGATATGCCGCAGGCCGCATCAAGTACGACGTTTTCCTGGCATGCAAACTGGCGTGCCCATTCGTATTCGTACGGGCGGCTCCACCACGCAGGATGCAGTGGGAAGACCAACGTATCCGTTCTGGGATCACTTTCCCGAATGTATCTCGATTCGATGAATTCCGTTGTATTAGGCATATCCATCATCCCCGAATTCCCTCCTTCAGTCCTGCTTCCGCCAGAAAAGATTCCAATACCGTACTCCACCTGCACCGCCAATGGGATATGTCGTAGGACAGCGCTGTCTCGCGGGCATAGATACCCAGCCGCTCCCGTTCGGCCCGCCAACCCGTCCGCGCCTGAAACGCTCCGAAATAGGACAGCTGATGAACCTCGGGAATATGTCCCAATCCGAGGATCACACTGCACAAGTCAAGGATATAACGTTCCAAACCTCCGCCGAACACCCGGCTGAAATCCCGGTTATAGCCATCGGTGAAGCTGTGTGTCAAAATGCTGACTACGCCCATCTCACCTTTCCTCCTTCCAGGGAATCAGCCGGGGCTCCGGATCAAGAATCGATTCATAATGCTCCAGGCTGCCCCACTCGCCGTGTGGATCAATTCGTTTATAACGCAAATATTTCCGAACCCGATCCTCCAGACTTCCTGCCCAGCCCAGATGCTGAACCTTCAATTCCGTACGGATTCCGGGCAAGACGGTACAGGGCAAGGGGAGACGAGGCACATGATGATTTTGCTGCGGATAAAAATAGGGATAACCCGGCATATAACGGACAAGCGAAGCGGTGTGCCTTCTGTGCAGCCCCCAAAGGTTATCTTCCCGATAGTGGGTTCGACCACCCCACATATCGTAAAACCGGAAGGCGATCCAGTCTGAATGCTCCTGATTAATCAGTGCGCGTATGGCGTTCTTGGCCTCTTTACTGTACAACTCATCGGCATCTACGGAGAGCAGCCAATCCGGATCGGTACCCACGGCTGCTTGCCACAGGGCGTTGCGTAATCGCCATTCCTCAGCAAATAAAGGCTTTTCCAGTACTTCCAGCCGAACGACCTTTGGATAGGCTCTGCATATGTTGGGTGTTCCATCTGTGCTAGCATCGTCCACAATGACGATCTCATCCACGAATTCACTCAGATCGTCCAGTACTTCCTCCAGATATCGCCCACGCTCGTTACGAACCTGCAGCATCGCGGTCAATTTATTACCCTGATTTTTACGAACACGACGAATGGAGAACAGCTCTCTGCATAGGTCTGTTTCCTGATGATTATCCAGCATCATGGCATCTCCCCCAGCAGTTGCTGGACGGCATGATCCAGCAGCTCCATCTATAGGGAAAAGCCGACCATCCTCCTTTCCGAGGGAAAAGTATATAACGAAAGGCAGGCAGAGCCGTACTTGACTCTTCTGCATCTACCCCTTGATGAGGCTCCGGGTCCGGGATCGGAGACAGCTCTTCCATCGACAAATCACCTCGTTTCATTTGCATTTTTGTCCGTTCATGGATTGAAGCAGCACCACCTGATAAACATCGGATTGGCGCTGCTTTGAATGATATCAATGAATCCACTGATTCCAATGACTCAATATGTAATGCCCTTCTTTGCACAGCATATTTAATGCCTGACACTAACATATGGGCATTCCGTCCCAAACATGAGCATCTTCCGTGAATAGACGAAGCTGGCAAGCCCAAAGATTAGGCTTAATTTTATCTATTGTGTGACCGTCGTCACTTTTTTTCGCTGTCATGGCAGGCTTTGTGATAATTGTCACATGTATAAAATAGTCAATCTGGCACAATACGTTCATCAATACGTGTTTGGCTGACAGAAACTGAAGAAGGGGCTTCAATGTCAAATACGAAAACTGCGATATGAACAGAAAGAAGGGGTAACGGTATGGATCCGATCATGTTATCGCGTATCCAATATGCGCTCACAACGATTTTCCATTTCTTTTTTGTGCCGCTGTCCATCGGTCTTGTACTGCTGGTAGCCATTATGGAGACGTTGTACGTAGTGAAAGGTAAGGAAGTTTACAAAACGATGGCCAAATTCTGGGGGAAATTATTCCTGATTAACTTTGCTGTCGGTGTGGTCACAGGCATTCTGCAAGAATTCCAGTTCGGCATGAACTGGTCGGAGTACTCCCGTTTTGTCGGGGACGTATTTGGTGCGCCACTGGCTGTGGAAGCCTTACTGGCGTTCTTTATGGAGTCTACCTTTATCGGACTCTGGATTTTCGGATGGGATCGCTTGTCCAAAAAAGTGCACTTGGCCTGTATCTGGCTGGTATTTGTCGGTACATTCCTGTCCGCGCTGTGGATTCTGGCAGCCAATTCATTCATGCAGCATCCGGTGGGCTTCGAGATTAATAATGGCCGCGCCGAGATGAACGATTTTTTTGCACTGATTACGAATGGTCAACTGCTGGTGGAGTTCCCGCACACGATCTTTGGTGCCTTGATGACGGGTGCATTTGTAGTGACCGGGATCAGCGCTTTCAAATTGATGAAGAAGCAGGATGTGGAGATTTTCCGCAAATCGTTTAACATTGCCATCCTTATTGGCCTGGTTTCCTCACTGGGTGTTGCCTTCTCGGGTCACTTCCAGGCGCAATATCTGGTGGAGACGCAGCCAATGAAAATGGCAGCCAGTGAAGGAACATGGACGACGACGGAAGACCCTGCGCCATGGACGGTGGTGGCCGCTATCGATCCGGACAAACAGGAGAATTCCGGCGAGATCAAAATCCCCGGATTGCTCAGTTACCTGTCCTACAGCAAATTCTCCGGCAGTGTCAAAGGCATGAAAGAACTGCAAGCCGAGTATGAGCAAACGTATGGACCAGGGGACTATATTCCACCGGTACGGACGACGTTCTGGAGCTTCCGCATCATGATTGCTGCGGGCGGATTGATGATTTTGCTAGCTCTATACGGTACATTCCTGGCGATGCGCCGGAAGCTGGAGGGAGCAGGCAAATGGTTTATGCGTCTGATGGTATTCGCCATTTCCCTGCCGTTTATCGCCAATACATCTGGGTGGATTATGACTGAGGTGGGAAGGCAGCCGTGGACGGTATTTGGTTATATGACGACTGCAGCCGGGGTATCCCCCAACGTAAGCGCAGGACAGATTTTGTTCTCCACCATTGCTTTTACAGCAGCTTATACGGTACTCGGAATTGTGATGGTCTATCTGTTCGTTCGTGAAATCAAGGCAGGGCCATATGCAGTCGAAAAGCCGGAGGAGCATGATGAATCGGCCGATCCGTTCGGCGTGGATGGGGGTTATTCTGTTGTCACTAAGTGAGTTGTGGTTTTTGCTGATTGCCGTCTTGTTTGTTGGTTTTTTCTTTCTGGAGGGTTTTGATTTTGGTGTGGGCATGTCCACTGCCATTATTGGCAAAACGGATCGTGAACGTCGTACCCTGATCAACTCGATCGGTCCGTTCTGGGATGGCAATGAGGTCTGGCTGATTACGGCGGGGGGTGCCATGTTTGCAGCCTTTCCGCACTGGTATGCCACGCTGTTCAGCGGTTTTTATCTGCCGCTGGTCGTGGTGCTGCTGGCCTTGATCGGTCGCGGAGTTGCCTTTGAGTTCCGCAGCAAGATGAGACAGGGACGCTGGCGCAAAACATGGGATATCATCATTGTAGTCTCCAGTGCGTTACTGCCGTTCCTGTTCGGGGTTGTTTTCGCTACCCTGATGAAGGGGTTACCTATCGATGCACAGATGCAGCTTCGTCCCGGCTTCCTGGACATCGTCAATCCGTATACGGTAGTAGGTGGTTTGAGTGTGACGTTGTTGTGTCTGGTGCATGGATTGCTGTTTGCTTCATTGCGGACCGTCGGAGATCTCAGAGAACGTGCCCTGAATACAGCTAAAAAGTTGATGCTGCCGCTGGCCGCGATCCTTGCGGTCTACGCTGTGATGACATACTTCATGACTGATGTGTTCGCCGTACGAGGCTGGGCCCTCTGGATTATGGTTGTCCTGGGCGCTGCTTCATTGGGTTTGGCCACTTACTTCGTGCGTCAGAAACGTGAAGCCTGGGCTTTCGGTATGACGGGAGCCGTGATTGCAATCGCGTTCGCCTCCGTATTCATCGGCTTGTTCCCAAGGGTCATGGTAAGTTCAATGGGTTCGGCGTTTGATCTGACGGTCTACAATGCTTCATCCGGTGCATATTCACTGAAAGTGATGACGATTGTGGCATGTACGCTGCTTCCGTTTGTACTCGGCTATCAGATCTGGAGTTATTACATTTTCCGCAAACGTCTGAACGATCAGCATCACCTGGAGTACTGACATGGGACGGGGGCTGCTGAAGCTGCCGGGCATCCGGCCTGTACTGGCGCTGGCTTCAGCGCTGGTACTGCTGCAGGCGATGACGATAATCATGCAGGCCAAATGGCTGGCACAGGCGATCACGGCACTGTTTGAAGGTTCGCCCGTAACGAAGCAGTACCCGGTACTGCTGTTGTTCCTGGCCGCTTTTGCCGCCCGTTATGCCCTATCCTTCTGGTTGCAGCTCATTGCTTCGCAGTACGCAGAGAAGACAGGAAACGATCTGCGCAGACAGATGGTGCAGCAGTGGTTCCGGCTGGGGCCGCGTTTTGCCAAAACGGAAGGAACAGGGCACCTGGTAACGCTGGCACGCGAAGGAACAGCCCAGTATAAGACGTATCTGGAACTGTTTATTCCCCGAATGCTGGGGATGGGGTTCACGCCAATGGTTATTCTGTTCTATGTCTTCAAGCTGGATAGGATGTCCGGGGTTATTTTGACGCTGACACTGCCCATCCTGATCGTGTTTATGATTTTGGTCGGTTTGGCCGCACAGCGCAAGATCGATGGACAGTTCAAGTCCTACAAAGCGCTGGCAAACCACTTTGTAGATACGCTGCGTGGACTGGAAACGCTAAAAACACTGGGCCAGAGCGGCAAACATGCGGAAACGATTATCCGGGTGAGTCAGCGCTATCGCAAGGCTACGATGTCTACCCTTCGCATGGCTTTTCTGTCCTCCTTCGCACTTGATTTCTTCACCATGCTGTCGGTGGCTTCGGTGGCGGTTGGCTTGGGGCTGCGTCTGACGGAAGGGCATATGCTGCTTGGACCAGCACTGACCGTACTGATTCTCGCGCCGGAATACTTCCTGCCTGTACGAATGGTAGGTGCAGATTACCATGCGACACTGGACGGTAAGGAGGCCGGGGAAGCGATCAGTCAGATGATTGAACGAGGGAAAGCAGCCGAGCTTAAGCAAAAGGAAGCGTATGCGAGTGCTGTTCTACATGGTGTGTCAGAAAAGAACGGAGAATCCTCTTCGACTAAACCTTCTTCTGGCCAAAGTGATGTGTCTCCATCCACGATACGGGTGATATTGGGTGAGCAAAATGCAGGGGGTGGCGTTGTCGTTCCTTCATCGACGTTCTCATGGGAGGCGACGAGCAGATTGGCACTTACCAATGTGCAGGTGAGGCATGAGGAAGACGGGCCATGTTCGCTGAATGATGTAACGTTTCAGGTTTCTGGTCTTGGCAAAGTAGGGATTATCGGAGCGAGCGGAGCAGGGAAATCAACCCTGATTGACGTACTTGCAGGTTTTCAGCCGCTTACTTCAGGCCAAGTCTTATACAACGGTCAGTCCTTATCTCCAGAGATGATGGAAGATTGGAGAGAACAAACGGCGGCCATCCCGCAGCATCCATACATCTTCAGTGGAAGTCTGGCGGATAATGTTCGATTCTATATGCCTGAAGCTTCGGATGCGGAGGTGGGCGAAGCCATTCACGCAGCCGGTTTGCATAAGCTTGCTTCCTCCTTGCCCAATGGGATGCAGGAGTTTATTGGAGCTGGGGGAAGGCAGCTCAGCGGCGGACAGGAGCAGCGAGTGGCTCTGGCGAGGGCTTTGCTTAGTGCACGGCCAATCCTGCTGCTGGATGAGCCGACTGCGCATCTGGATGTGGAAACGGAGTATGAACTGAAACAGACGATGCTGCCGCTATTTGAGGGCAAGCTGGTTTTTCTGGCAACACATCGACTGCACTGGATGCCGCATATGGACCGGATTATCGTGATGGATGGCGGCACGGTTGCAGAGACAGGAACGCATGAGGAATTGTTGGCCCGACAAGGTGTATATTACCAGATGATTCAGGCCCAGATGGAGGCGGTGTGAGATGAGAGCCGGATATGAGCAGACAGAAACAGCCCGAAGCGGGGACAAAAAGAATAGCTGGATCACTCCGTATGCGGCTCAGTACCGCTGGAGACTCGTGGCAGTCATTGCGCTGGGGATCTGCGCTACGTTATGTGCTGTCCTCCTGCTCTTCACCTCCGGATTTCTGATCTCCAAGTCGGCGCTCCGTCCTGAAAATATTTTGATGGTATATGTACCGATCGTGGGTGTTCGTGCATTCGGGATTTTCCGTGCCGTATTCCGGTATGTCGAACGATTGGCCGGACATGATGCGGTGCTGCGTATACTCGCGGATCAGCGCGTGAAGCTGTATCGGATTCTGGAGCCGCAGGCACTGTTCCTGCGCTCCCGCATGCAGACGGGAGACGTACTTGGAGCTCTCGCAGAGGACGTAGAACGACTGCAGGATATTTACCTGCGTACGGTATTTCCGGCGGTTACCGCACTTGTGATGTACGGAGGCGCGGTTGTGACTTTTGGCAGCATCGATCTGGGCTTTGCACTGTGGATGGGTCTGTATATGCTGTTTCTGGTCGCTGTGCTGCCAGCCATATCCCTCCGAGTGACGTGGAAGTTACGGGTTCGGCTGAAGCGGGAGAATGCCAAGTTGTACACTCGTCTGACAGATGGTGTGCTTGGACTTGGGGATTGGCTAGCGAGTGGACGAGCTGAAGAATTTGTGCGTCGGCAGGAAGAGGCTGAAGGGCAGACAGATATGATTCGGCTGCGCTTGCGGCAATGGACCCGCTGGCGTGATCTGGCTGCCCAGTGCGTGATTGGGCTGATGGTGGTATCCGTGACCTTATGGGCGGGAAGTGTGGCTTCTGCCGGGCAGCTGCCTGCGGTCATGATTGCTGCATTTGTGCTGGTGCTGTTTCCACTCACGGAAGCACTGCTGCCCGTAGGAGATGCCGTGGAGCATATCCCGCAGTATCGTGAATCGATGGAACGATTGCAGCACTTGGAAGGTGAAGAGCATAAGCCAGACCAGTCTGGAACCGAAGAAGCGGATGCAGCGGCCAGAGCCAAAGGGGATAAGACCTCAGGCTTATCAGGCAGCAATCTAGTAGTTGGAGAGCAACTGGGTTCCCCGGAGCGTACGGAAAGAGCTTTGGCCCAACGTATCCGCTTGCGCATTCCGCCCAGGCTGCGAGCCGACATTCAGATCGATCAGGTGAGTTATCGTTATACGCCAGATGCCCCGTGTGCAGTGCAGGAGGTATCCCTTCATCTTCCTCAGGGCAAACGCTTGGCTATTCTCGGTCGCAGTGGTGGTGGAAAATCAACCCTTCTGAAGCTCATTCAGGGTGCGTTGCTCCCATCCGCCGGGAATGTAATCTTCAATGATCTTCCCGTACAATCGATGGGCGAAAATATAACAGATGTCATTGCAGTGCTAAACCAAAGTCCGCATCTATTTGATACAACGGTAGCCAACAACCTGAGAATCGGCCGTCCGCATGCGACAGACGAAGAAATCCAGCGAGTGGCTGCGCAAGTAGGTCTATCCGATCTCATTGAATCCTTGCCGCAGGGTTATCATACCCCGATGCTGGAGACAGGACTTCGTTTCTCTGGTGGAGAAAGACAGCGGATTGCACTGGCCCGGGTACTCCTTCGCGAGACGCCTGTCGTTATTTTCGATGAACCAACGGTAGGGCTTGATCCGATGACGGAAAGAGCGCTCATGCGCACTATTCTGGAGAGCATGCAGGGCAAAACAATGATCTGGGTCACCCATCATCTGATGGGAGCGGAACGAATGGACGAACTTGTTTTTATGGAAAATGGACAGATTACGATGCAAGGTTCTCACGAACAATTGCTGGCTCGGGAAGAGCGTTACCGCCGTCTCGTTGAACTTGATCGACCGGGGTGGTCTGACTTGCTGACAGCGGAGTTGAAGCTGCCTCCTGTCACTTCCAAATAGCAGGACTCCTGGTATAACAACATTCTAGAGAGAATGTCGATTCTTTCTAAACACCAAACGAGCCATGGAAGTCATTCCAAGGCTCGTTTTTGTCATGCATCTACTTTGCAACATACACCCTCTGATACAGACCATACAACTACATCGTTCAAATCTCCTGTTCCAACAACATCGCTGTGCCGCATGATTGACGCAGAACCAGTTCCGGCTCTACTTTAATGCAGCGGTTATCCATCTGTTTGTTCATCAGATCGAACAGAATCATGGCAGCAAGGCGTCCAATTTTGTCGGTATCCTGCTTGACGGTGGTTAGCGGCGGATCGGTATAACGGCAGGCCTCGATATCGTCGCAACCGGCAACGGCAATATCCTCCGGAATGCGCAGCCCCGCTTCCTTAAAGGCGCGGATAGCTCCGAATGCAAGCAGATCCGTGGCTGCAAATACAGCGCGTGGCAGGACTTCACAGGTGAGCATTTTTTTTGCGGCTTCGTATCCGTCCACCGCGGCATAATCTTTGCTGTATACCACCCATTCGGGGTTCTCCTCGAGACTAAACTGCTTTAGGGAACGTTTGAAGGCCTGCTCCCTCTGTTGCATCACTAGAGAGGCCCGCTCTAGTCCGATAAAACCAATTTGCCGGTATCCGTTCATATAAAATTGCTCTACAACCTTGGTTGAGATCTTCTCGTTATCCGACATGATGTAACAGGAGCTCTGTCCTGTAAGCTCGATGTCAATTCCGATACAAGGAATGGGGCTTGCATCAAGGTCGAATACACTGCTCTCCACTTCATCCCCTGCAATAATAATGCAGCCATCTACTTGAAAATACTTCGATCGCGCCAAGTAGTCCTCGCCCTGATCCAGAAATTTCTCATTGGAGAAGAATAGCAGATCATATCCAAGCAAGCCAATCTGTTTTTTAAAAGCATTGATGACTTCTACAAAGAAAGGGTGGCTGAAATCGACGTTCAGTTTCCCTGCAAATACAACGCCAACAAGGTTGGATTTTTTGGTCGCGAGCGTTTTGGCTGAAGAAGAAGGACGATAGCCGGTCTCTTCCATAATCTTGAGCACTCGTTGGCGAGTCTCCTCGCCGATATCTGGATAGTTGTTGATGATCTTGGATACCGTTGCTACAGACACGCCGGCTAAACGGGCTATCGTTTTGATATTCATTTACATCCCTCGGATTCTAAACTGGTTTCGCAAACTGCGGCTGTGTCATTTTTGTTTTCTTGCAAGTATTTTATGCTACAACGATCCGAGAGTCAACAGAACAGGGGTGTTTCCGAGCTAAAGTAATATGCATCAATAGAATTTAGTTGTTCAGAAATAAATATTGCGAAAATTCTATCACATTTTAGCTGACTCACCTTACAATTGTAGAAATTTCATGCCGTTTTAAAAGGGGAATTAGTATATATTTCGCAGCAAACCGTATTGAATGCATCCGGGTTTCGTAAAAGTGAGTGCGGTTATAAATGAAAAAAAAGATGCGAGAACCCTTGTCCAGGGCGACTTCGATCTAATTAATTGAAAAAAAGTAAATAAACTGTTTACAAATTTATCAGGTAGAGTCATAATGAGGTTGTAAATTACGAAACTGATTTCGTAAATCGATCTTACATGGTTGGGGGAAAGCGATATGAAGAAAAAGATTTTATCCATTTCACTTGTAACCGCTTTACTGTTCGTACTTGCCGCTTGTGGCAGCAGCTCTACTGAATCAGAAGGTAGCCAGACTGCAGATGGCAGTAAAAAAGTGACTTTGAAGATCATTCATTGGCAGCAAGAGAATATTAACAACTACATCAAAGAGTTCAATAAGAAATTTGAAGAGAAATATCCGGATGTAAAAGTGGAATATACAACAGTTCCGGCAGACGCGACTTACGATCAGTTGATGCAAACACGGATGAATGCTGGTAACAACGGAGACGTGGATATCATTCCACTCAAATCAAGTTTTGTCGGCGCTCCGCAGGAATGGTCCAAGGGTGCTGCTGATCCGATGTGGAAGCAGTGGATTGATGCAGGGTTGATCAGTGATCTGTCTGATCAATCATTTATCAAAAACTACAATGAAGCTGACATAAAGAACGCAATGACGTACAACGACAAAGTGTACGGTGTAAATATGGGCAAGGTGGCTTTCACAGGACTGTTCTACAACAAGGATCTCTTCGCAAAATACAATCTGGACATACCCGAAACCTGGGATGAACTGCAAAATGCAATCAAAGTGTTTAAAGACAATGGCGTCGAAGCCCTGGGTCTGGCAGGCAAAGATGTTTGGCCAATAGGCTTGGCGGTACAAGGTCTTCAGGCTTCTATTCATGATGATCAGCTTGCTTATATCAAAGGTCTGTGGACTGGCGAATCCAAGCTGACTGATCCGGTCCAAATTGAAGTCTTGCAAAAATCTCAGGTTTTGATGAACAGTGCAATGCCTGGCTTCATGGGTGTTGACTATGGAACATTGCCAAGTTTGTTTGCTACAGGCAAGGTTGCCATGATTGCTGACGGCACTTGGGATGCAACGACGATTCAAACGGCAAACCCTGATCTGAAGTTCGGATATTTCCCAATTCCGGGTAGCAACGATGCAGCCAAGAACCAAAATCTGGCTGGTAAATATGATATGACCTGGATGGTGGTGGATAAATCACCGAACAAGGATTACGCAATGAAATGGCTCGAAATGTTATCGGAGAAAGAGAACTACACGGACTTTGTGAATGCAGCCGGCTTCCTGCCGACACAGCCTGATGTGGAAATGACGAGTGAGTTTATTAAAGGGATTCAGCCCTATCTGGAAGACTTCAAGCTTTCCTGGGATCAGTTGTTCATTAACCGTCAGAATGTAGGACAGTACATTGCTGAGGCCAGCGTTCACGCGGAGATGCTCAAGCCTGCCGGACCGATTGCAACACCGGAAGAGCTTGCCGGCAAGTCACAAGCGGACTGGGACGCTGCTGCTCCAAAGTAAATTAACGTTCATGGCACAAGATGTGCCGCATAAGCCGGAATAGCGCTCGGGTCAGAGCCTTCAGGCCCGACCAGGCTGTTATTCCGGTTTTCCTTTGTCTTAGTTTTACCCCATGAAAGGTGTGAGGACGATGTATCCGTTTGGAAAAGGTAAGGCACGGCTGATTCCTTATCTGTATTTGAGCATTCCATTGCTGCTTTATGTCGTGTTTGGCTTCGGTCCATCACTTGTGACGGTACTGTTTTCGTTTACGGATGCTACTGGCGTTCGGGGCCAGGAATGGAGCTTTATCGGCTTTGACAATTATAAAACATTTTTTGGCGCATCCAATGCGGGAGACCGAATGGATGCTATTGGGCGATCCCTATATTTTGCGTTTGCTGTCGTGATCATACAAAATGCAGTGGGCTTGTTCATGGCGATCTTGATCAATAAGAAGCTTAAAGGCGATAAATTGTATCGTGCGGTATTCTTTTTACCGGTGGTGCTGGGTGTTACGGTATCCGGACTCATTTGGCAACTTGTGGCGAATCCGCTGGGTGGACCCGCTCAGTCGCTTCTGAATTTCTTTGGCACCAGTTCCAATTTTTTTGGTGATTATAATATTGCCTTTGAATTGATTATTTTTGTTCAGATCTGGATGTATATGGGCTACTCCATGACGATTTTTCTGGCCGGTCTGCAATCCATTCCAAGCGATCTGTATGAGGCGGGTTACATGGATGGTGCTTCGGGGTGGAAAGCATTCACAAACATTACATTCCCGATGATCGCTCCTTCATTCACGGTCAACATGCTGTTGTCCATCATCGGAGCTTTGCAAACCTTTGACATTATTTATGTACTCACGGGTGGTAAGTTCAATACAACGACGCTTGCATTTGATGTATATGCTACAGCGTTTGGCACCGGAACGGCAGATTACGGATTGGCTTCGGCCGTCGCGATGATTCAGTTCCTCTTTGTATTTACGATATCGATGGTCGCACTATTTTATCTTCGCAGAAGAGAGGTGGAAGCGTAATGAAGCAGAGTCAAACGTCGAGAGTTGTCAGCTACGTCATCGTCCTGCTTATGCTTGCGTTGTACGTTTTCCCTCTGTTCTACCTGTTCAATGTATCCATGAAAACGCAGACAGAGTATTTGCTTGATCCTGTTGCCCTTACCGAAGGAATCCGGCTTGAGAACTTTTCCGAAGCTTGGAATAAAGGAAACTTTTCTCAGTATATGTGGAACAGTGTGCTCTATACAGGGATGTCCACCCTGCTGACGTTGATTTTGTCTGTATTTGCTGCATTCCCGCTTGCACGAAGATACGTGAAGTTCAGCACATTCATTTATATTTTCTTTCTGATCTCCATGTATCTTCCCAACCCGCTCATTCCGCAGTTTTCGCTGATCAATAATCTGGGTCTCTACAACACCCAAATCGGGTACATCTTACTGAAGACGACGGGGACGGGCATTGCGTTTCTCATGTTTGTGGGTTATATCAAATCAATATCGCGTGAACTGGATGAGGCGGCCGCCATGGACGGGTGCGGGTATACAAGGTATCTGTTCACCATCCTTGTTCCATTAATGAAGCCTATACTGGCAACAGGCATTATTCTTACGGCGATTGGCGTATGGAATGATATTATTGGACCTACCATTTATTTGTCTGATCCGAATTATCAGCCTGTAACCAAAGGACTCTTCACCTTCTATGGACAATACATGAACAACTGGCCGCTGCTCGCCTGTGGCATTCTGATCGTTACATTGCCGTTGGCTATCCTGTACGTTTCTTTGCAACGCTTCATTGTTGGAGGGGCCATGGCCGGGGCTGTTAAATCGTAAGTTTGAAGCAAGCAACTTTAAGTGAAAGTGCGTAATTTAGGTGGAGTCGCGTAGGCAGCAGGAAACGAGGGGCCTGTTACAGAATGGAGTACGAAAAAAGGTATGCGGTCCAAAAAGAACATCATAAGAAAGCCACCTTCATTGAGTTGAAGGTGGCTTTCTGTTATTTCTATTCGTTTTTTTACTATTTACATCTCCACCAGCATCAAAATAATGGAAGAGAGGCAAAGGCAGGTGCTGACGAGATACAGGACGCCAACCACCTGTTTGTGATTCAGGCCTGCACGCAGCAAGCGATAATGGGCTTGACTTGCATCTGCCTGATAGATGGCTTTGCCTTGGATGGAACGTTTGATGACCACAAAAATGTTGTCGAAGATCGGCACACCGAGCGCCAAAATCGGGATGAAGATAGACAGCATGGTCGCCTGTTTGAATGCACCGTCCAGGGCAATTACCGCCAGGATAAAGCCAAGAAACGTTGCCCCCGCGTCGCCCATGAACACCTTGGCGGGAGCTTTGTTATATTTCAGATAACCGAGGGTTACCCCGACGAGCGTAATGGCCATGAGGGCAGAATCGGTTTGGCCTTTGGTCATGGCGACGATAAACAACGTAATCGCTGAGATGGCTGACAAACCGCCTGCCAGTCCATCCATGCCATCCGTGAAGTTAATGACTGTTGTCACACCGAAGATCCACAGAATCGTCAGAATAAATTGCAGCCAGATCGGAAGCATAATATATTCGGAATTCAAGGGATTCACGAACCCGGTGAACGCAATACCGGAAGTAAATACGAGTACTGCAGCCGAGACCTGAATGATCATTTTGGGCAGGGCAGGGAAGTCTTTGCCTTTGGTTTTGTACCAGTCATCGACTGTACCGATCGTTAACAGGAGCATACCGCCAGCGACCAGAGCGGCGGTTTCCCATGAAATTTCTTTCGTAAGAACAATGTATGTCAGGAAGAATCCGGTAAATATCGCGTAACTCGCCGTCAGTGGAATGGGCTGCCTGTGCAGCTTGCGCTCCACATTTTCTCGGGGCTTGTCCACAAAATCAAGCCGATGTGCCAGTCGACCAAGCGGCGGAATAAGCAGAACTACGACAGCAAAAGACAGCATAAAAGCCAGTATGTATACCATAAATTCGCTTGATTCACTCCTATCTACCCATTTCTCCCTATTATACGAGCTAAACAAGAAATCTGTCGATGTCATTATTGTAACCTAAGCCTGCTTCAAACTTGTACGAGAGCCAAATTTAGCTTAGAGTTTCTGGGGCAAATAGGAGCCGAAGATGGAAATTGCCGCATCTGCGCTATAACCGTCATCGCCTTGCCAGGTTGCGGCGAAGTGGAAGTCGCTGTACCCGCCTCTGCCTTTTCGTGGCGTATCCTGCGGAACAAGCAGACCGGATGCACCCCAGATTTCGAGAATCGCGTCGCGTTCCTGTTTGCTGGATGGAAATAGGCCTTTCCACCGTTTCTCCAACCCGCGTGCGCTCTCATGAGGTTCACAAGTCTGTGCTGCTTCAAGCATGCTGACCAGTATAGCGATATCTGCATCAGTCACTTCATAGACAGCTTCCTTGTTGCTCAGCAATAAATCCAGATCCATCAGGCAGTATAACAGGTTGTTGTGACGGACCCCGCCCCATTTCACCCGTTCAAAGTTCAATATGTTCAGATCGATGTCCGCATACGCCTTGTCCGATTGCAGGCGCAGGAAGTTGCAATCCCCGCAAGAACTGGTGTTGGCATGCAGTGCACGGCGTTCCTCGTAGGTATGCAAAGGCAGTTGCGATGTTAAAGCCCAGCTGGAAAGCGCGCTGCGTAGATATACTTTTTTGGTAGATAAACTGTGTAAAAATGCCGATACTACCCGTTGCTTGATGGAGTTGTTGTCCTGATGAATCTCATGTAAACGGGTGACGATCTCATCATGGGTAATGGTCAGCGGATCGAACATCAGACCTCTGCTTTTGGCATATTCAAAGTCATCCCCCGAGAAGGGAAGAGATACCGTTTTCCAGCCGCCGCTACCCCAGAAGGTGCCCAGCAAAATTTTTGCCGCTTTTTTATCCAAAAAATGAGCCTCCTCTATACAATCCATAAGATGATGTATCGCGTGATTCAAGCCTGCTTCCTCAATGTACATATTCCTCGGTTGTATTCAGAATCAGTTCCACAAGACCGGGAAAACGGGAGTTTAAGTCTTCCTTCCGAATAGAATAAAAGTGCTGTTTGCCTTCAATGCGAGGCCGGATAAGGCCTGCTTCACGTAAGATTTTGATGTGATGAGACAACGTTGATTTGGAAATATGGTCTACTTCGAAGGCGGAGCAGTTTTTCTCGCCAGTGCTGGCCAGACAGTGTGCAATTTTCATCCGTATCGGATCACCGAGTGCGTTGCAGACCGTGGTCAGATTCAATTCCGAAGCCATAGGGATCGTTGGAGTTTTCATATCTATGACGGTAGCATATTCGACAATTCCTTTCAATGTTTGATTTTTTTCGAACTGATGGTTGTTCCGGGGATGGAAAGTGTGGTACATTTCATCTCAGTTATTTAGTTTGAATTTTTTCGAACTATAAAATGAAAAACCGGATTATATATTCTAGGAGGAATAGGAATGAGCACAACCAGCACTACAACAATGTTAAACAACTATTTCCGTTTATTTGACGCTTCCCGTACAGACGAACGCGCGATGCAGGATCTGTTGTCCCTGTTTACCCCGGATGCAGAGATTGTACTGAACGGCAACAGCAGAACAGGGTTCGATGGTTTTATGAAGGCTTTCTATGAATACAATAGCGATGTGAAACACATGTGGGATCAATGGAAGTTTCAACCGGATGGCAGCTATCAAACGAACTGGGCGGTATGCGGACAAGCTGCGGATGGAACGGTCTATGCCAAAACAGGCATCGATATTGCACGCGTGAATGAGGCAGGACAGATTGTTTATTTGGAAAATGTGCAGGCAGATCAGGATGCATTCAGCAAATATAAGCAGTGATTCACTGGTAACCTGTAGACAACCTATAACTCCACAGCAGCTTTATGCTGTGGAGTTTTGTTATGCCCTATGTGAAGGGTGCGGAGGCGTAACGTGGATCATGCTTATTATATTTTGTGGAAAAAAGCCTGCATGAAAAAGGCCGTCCCCCATTGCACTCGGGAACAGCCTTCATGAATATACATCAGACGGGTCATCGGGATGTCATATGTTATTACGAACCGGGCGCAGCCCCAAGCGGCCATCCATAGTATGGTTAGGGTGAACGGCTACTTCCAACGAACCTCACACACGCTATTGGAGGGTATTCGGCATAATCAAGTTTTTAACGAATCTCAGGCACGCTATTGCCCTGTATTTTAAATTTATAGGCAGATATATGCTGCAATCAGCCGTTATAAGGTGGCTGAGGTTCGTTAGAATACTAAACCAAGCTTTAAACCTCGAATAAGGTGCGTAAGGTTCGTTAGCGTACGGCGTTTGGCAGAAGGAAGACGTGGCCTGTGATGAACTCGCCCACTTGCCTACTCACTCACCCAATCCACTCACTTCTGCATCGTTTTATTCTGAAAAGCGGCAATATCTGCATATTCCTCTTCAAACTTGCGGGAGATGCGGATGAAGATCGGCAGCAATTCGCGATAGATGCGAACGCTATCCGGGTCTGGCTGATGCCGATGCGTCGATCCAATCATGCCGGAGACGGCACTGAGGGAATCGATGCGGCCAAGGGCATAGAGCCCCAGTACGGCTGCCCCGAGGCAGGAGCTCTCGATACTTTCGGGAATGATGACATCCTGATCGAAAATATCAGCCATCATCTGGCGCCACAGCTCAGAGCGGGCGAAGCCGCCCGTAGCCTGAATCTTTTTGGGACGTCCGATTTTCTCTTCAATCGCCAACATGACGGTGTACAGGTTAAACAAGACACCTTCAAGAGCCGCGCGAATCATATGCTCTTTCTTATGATGCAGCGTCAGGCCAAAGAATGAACCTCGTGCATTCGGGTTC
Organism: Paenibacillus sp. JNUCC-31; assembly: GCF_014844075.1. Taxonomy (NCBI): domain Bacteria; kingdom Bacillati; phylum Bacillota; class Bacilli; order Caryophanales; family Paenibacillaceae; genus Paenibacillus; species Paenibacillus sp. JNUCC31. Next base: position 2,938,152 of record NZ_CP062165.1, on the reverse strand, counting down.
CAGAGTGGGGCCCGCTCACCCGTCATGTACGGATGGAACAACAGGCCTTCCGAGCCTGGCGGTACATTTTCGGCGACACGGGTCAATACTTCATACGGATCAATCCCGAGTCGTTTCGCTGTCTCAACCTCGGATGCAGCAAACTCGTCCCGAATCCAACGGAATATAACCCCGCCGTTGTTAACTGGACCGCCAATCACCCACGCATCCTCCGTGAGCGCATAACAGAAGAAACGCCCTTTTGGATCGGTGACCGGCTTGTCCACGACGGTGCGAATCGCTCCGCTGGTCCCGATGGTAACCGCCACGACGCCAGGATCAATGGCGTTTACGCCCAAATTGGAGAGCACGCCGTCACTTGCTCCGATGACAAATGGCGTCGTATCCGCAATGCCCATCTCCTTGGCATACTCCGGATTCAAGCCTTTCTTGAGAAGATGCGTCGTTGGCACAAGACGGGACAGATGTTCCGGAGTGATGCCTGCGACATGGAGAGCTTCCTCGTCCCAGTCGAGCTTTTCGAGATTCATCATTCCCGTGGCAGAGGCCATGGAATGATCAATCACATACTCGGAGAACAATTTATAGAATACGTATTCTTTCATTGAAATAAACTTGTGTGTCTGTTTGAACAGTTCCGGTTGATCTCTGGTCAGCCACATGATTTTGGTCAGAGGTGACATCGGATGAATCGGCGTACCTGTTCTCAAATAGATTTCGTGACCGTTCATTTCGGTTTTGAGTGCTTCCGTCCACTCGGCGCTGCGATTGTCTGCCCATGTCATCGCCCGCATCAGGGGTTTGTCGTTTTCATCGACAGGCAGAACGCTGTGCATGGCCGAACTGAATGAGACAAACAGGATTTCATCTGGTTTGATGCCGGCCTTGGAGGTCGCCTGTTTAACCGATTCCACGACGGCTTTGAAAATATCTTCCGCATCCTGCTCTGCAATCGCAGGGGTAGGGGTATACAGTGGGTAATCGGCACCGCCCTGAGCCACGATGGTTCCGTTCTCTTCAAACAGGACGGCTTTGGTGGAGGTGGTGCCGATGTCTACGCCGATCATATAGGGTGAAGAAGCCATTTTGTCATCCCTCTTTCTTGAATATATAAGTTAAATGAATGCTGTTACACGTTTACACTCCGGGTACAGAAAGCCTTCCGCCCACGTGGCGCTATTCATCCAACTTATATGGCATCTGGTATTTTATCTATAGATAAGAATATCAGACTTGAGGGATGGATCAAAATGCGGTATTCCTTAATCCTTCACAGCTCCTGCGGCAATATCGGAGATAAACTGGCGGCTGATGAACAGGAACATGACGATCAACGGAATAACAGCCAGCAGTGTACCCGCGATAACCATCGCATAATCTGTATTGTACAGCCCGTTTAACTGGGACAATGCAATCTGCAACGTATACTTTCGTGCATCTGTCAGGACGATCAAGGGCCAGAGGTAATCATTCCATACGCCAATAAACGTGAACGCGCCGAGGAAGGCAAACGCAGGCCGCAGAATGGGCAATGCCACGTTCCAGTACAGCCTGAAGAAATTACACCCGTCGATGCGTCCGGCATCCAGTAAATCATTGGGAATGGACTCCGTGGCATACTGGCGAATCCAGAAGATGCCGAAGGCATTCACCATGCCCGGAATAATGAGGGCTTTGAAGGAACCGACCCAACCGAACGTCGCCATAAGCACGAAGGAAGGGACCAGCGACAGTTGGGAAGGCACCATCATGGTGGCGAGCAGCAGGACGAAGAGCCACTTTTTACCCGGGAATTCAAACTTCGCAAACGCAAACCCTGCCAGTGAATCAAAAAACAGCACCAGTACCGTCACCAAGCCTGACACAAACAACGTATTCATGAATGCGCCCCAGAAGTCAATCTGCTGAAGCACCCGACTGATATTATTCCACAGTTCACCCCCGAACCAGAGCTGAGGCGGGAACTTATAGATATCGGACGTCGTCCGGGTAGACATTACAATCAGCCAATAGAACGGGAACATGGAAATAAGCATGCCCCCGATAAGACCGGTATACAATACCAGAGATTTGAGAGATTTGGACGTCATGAGCGCTCCCCCCTTGTCACATCAGGATGACTTGCCTTGAACGAGCTTCCAGTTCACAATCGAGAACAGGGCGATAATGAGGAACATCCCCCAGCCAACCGCAGCACCATACCCGAAGTAATTGTTAATGAACGATTCACGGTAAAGGTACAAGACAATAGTCATCCCGGCCGCGCCGGCGCCGCCATCGTTACCCACGAGAATTTGCGGTTCGGTGAACAGCTGCATGCCGCCGATCGTTGATGTAATGACAGTGAACAGAATGACGGGACGCAGCATCGGAATCGTAATTCGGAAAAAGGATTGTATTCCGGATGCGCCGTCAATCTTCGCAGCTTCATACAAAGTCTGCGGGATGCTCTGAAGTCCGGCCAGATAGATGACCGCGTTGTATCCTGTCCAGCGCCAGACCACCATGGAGGAGATCGCCACTTTGATGCCCCAGGGCGCATTTAGCCATTCCACCACGGGAAGCCCGACGGATTGTAGCAGATAGTTGAGAAACCCGTAGTTGTTGGCAAACAGGGCACCAAAAATAATGGCGACGGCTACGATGGATGTTACGTTGGGCAGGAAATAGCCCACACGAAACAGCGTACGGAACTTCACAAACGGTGCATGGAGCAAGAATGCAACAATCAGGGCAAAGAACAACATCGGAATGGTAGAGTAAATCCAGATCATGAACGTGTTGCCCACCGCTTGCCAGAATTCAGCATCGGTCAGCATATATTTAAAGTTGTTTAGTCCGTTATAGGTCATCATACCAATGCCATCCCATTTGTGGAAGGCCAGATATAAGGAGAACCCGATCGGGAATAGTCCAAACACGGCAAACAGAATGTAAAACGGAGAGATCGCCACATAGAGTGCACGATGTTCCCACATCCGGGAGAAGAGTGATTTCTGACGATCCAAATCCGGACGTGCCGTTCCGGGATCCGGAGTGAGGCGAGGTTCGGTTACAGCCATATGAATTCCTCCTTTGCGGATTGCCATCTCATAGAGTGTCTGGATTAACGCTGTAATTCCCGTTCAACACGATGCACCGTATCGGGCCAGACCTGCTCCGGGTTGGCATTTTGCTTCGCAATATCATTCAGCCGCCGGGTAATGATGTTGTGTACCGAAGGGTATCGTTCGCCAAAGAAGGCCTCTGGCACATGCTGTGCCGATTCAGCAAACACAGGCCCTGTCGCCTGTCCGCCAAAGAAGGGCTCTTCCTCTTTCATCGCCGGTGTATCAAACACGCCCGGAGCTGAAGGGAACAGGTTCAACGTCGTATACTGTTCAAGCTGATTTTCCGGACTTTGCAGCCACTGGATGACTTCGAATGCTTCTTTGGGGTGTTTGCTCGACTTCAAAATGGACAGGAATGATCCGCCGTTATTGCCATCTCCGCCAGGAGCGCGAGTGACCCGCCATTTGCCAGATGTATCCGGCGCAGCCTCCTGCAACACCTGCTTCATCCAGACCGCTCCCACAAAGGAAGCAATCTCACCATTATTCATCGCTGCGTTCCAGCCAGGAGTCCAGCCGTCTGCATTGGCGAGCAGCCCTTTTTGCTTGAAGGATACGGCGGTATCCCAGCTCTGCTTGACGAGTGGTGAATCCATGCCGATAAACGAGCCGTCCGGACGGAAATATCGCTCCGTTCCTTGTGACAACACTTGGTTGTAAACGGTTCCAATATTATCGGTTAGAAATACCTTGCCTCCGAACTTCTCTTTGATCTTTTCTCCTGCAGCAGAGTAAGCATCCCAGTTGTTGATCTGACGAGCCACTTCTTCAGGCTCGGAAGGCAATCCGGCCTCCTTAAACAGATCTGCACGGTAGAAGAGGGCGGTCGGTCCCGTATCCATGGGGAAGCCGATCATCTGTCCGTCCGGTGTAACGCCTTGCTTCCATTTCCAATCCAGATATTGGTCTTCGACGTCACCTGCGCCAAGATCATACAGATTATAGAAGCGGTCCTCGCTGGGAAAGAGCTCCATGATCCAATCGTTCAATGCGACAATGTCCGGCTCACCTGAGCGCGCAGCGAGTGTCGTTTTGAGTTTTGCCTTGAAATCACCACCAATTTTCTGGGCAGTCAGTTCAATATTGGGGAACTTTTCCCTGGCCTTGGCAATCAGCTTATCATCGATGGAACGGTTCCAGTACCACAATGTAAGCGTTACCTTTTTGTTGCTCGATGAATCATTCTGTCCCGGCCAGATGGAGCATCCGCTCACCAGCATGACACAGACTAGCAGAATGGCTGTCCAGCATGTTCTTTTTCGGCGGATCATGTGATAACCCCCTCATCGTTAAGTTCGAGGCATGAAGTGCGATGGACTACAACATAAGTGTATGAGCAGTTTATAAACTCATACCCAATATTCCTGAAATGAAACACAAATTTGTGTCGGTTACGGATCATGAATTTATTATATGAAGGAGAGAAGACCCTTTCCTCAAAAGCTTCAGCTTTAGGCGGGGATAAATTGCTATCTTTTTTGTATTCGGAACCGAACGTATGTGCTATAATAACTGCAATGTGCCCATCCTGTCAGACCCTCCGTGATCGGGAGGTAAATACAGCCCGAAACATTAAGGAGGTTGCCATAGAGATCGTAATATCTTCAAGAACTGTCAGAACCAGAGGAATAGCTTGGTCCACTTCGAACCAAGAGGTTCGATTACCCAAGAATCCCCCACTTCAAGCGAAGGTTAAGTAGCAGGAGTGTTCAATAGTTACTTTAAAAACAAAAGTTACTTGACACAATATAATTTTTATTTTAAACTTGCTTACATAAAGTAACTAATGATGATGGCGATAATATAGATAAGCATTTTGCGTAATTCAATTCCCAACGCTAACGGGTACAAAATATAGACGGATAGGATCACTTCGATCTATATCTTGCTGATTAGAAGCTGCTTTAAGGATTTATGCAAAATGCTCCGATACGTATGATATGCATTTCAGTGATCCATTTTACGTCTGGATGCGAATCAATTCATAACCAAGATGGCTTAACAGGAGGAACTTACTAATGATTAATTCACATATTATTCAACTGCTTGCCCCCAAAATTCAGACTTTTCCGAGTGGAAAAGAATTCATATACCTCGTTGGGCCGATTAAACTTCCGGTGAATCTGGATGGAGAGACACATACCTTCCAATGGTACAGCTGGATGAAATCGGAGAAAGTGATGGAAAGCGGCGAGCTGATTGAATCCCTGGCAACTGCCGAACTGGCAGAACGCCAGCAATCCAGCGTATTGGTTTACGGTGACTTTGCCGAAGCCCAGGAAGCGCTGATTCGGATGCACAGCATCTGTCATACAGGCGACATCTTTGGCAGCAAACGTTGCGACTGCGGCTTCCAACTGGAGCAATCGATGAAGATGATTGCTGCCCATGGAGCAGGCGCACTGTTCTACTTGGCGAACCATGAGGGCCGCGGCATCGGCCTGTTCAGCAAAGCGATGGCGTACCTGCTGCAAGAGGAAGGTCTGGATACCGTAGATGCCAATCTGCAACTTGGATTCACAGACGATGCGCGTGATTACGATGATGCGATTGCCGTATTGCGTGCGTTGCGTTCAGCACCCGTTACATTGATCACCAACAATCCACGCAAGCTCGCTGCTTTGCAGGAAGCGGGACTGAATGTTGGTGGACGTGTTCCGCTGTGGGGCGATCGTTCGGCCTTCAATGAAAAATATTTGCAGACCAAAGTGAGCCGTTCCGGTCACTTGGCAGAAAATGATGGCTGGGCTGGAGGAGAACCCTTGCTTCCGCAAGCCCAAGCTTAAAAGGTTGATCCTGATAGATCACTCAGCATGATTTTGCCAAAAGTTTGTCTTTCATACTGTTCAACAGACCGGTTAAGCTGTTCGTGTATGCTCCTTCCGAGGGTATGCGAACAGCTTTTTTTGATTTCGGAGAACGGGACGGAACGGTCATACCCCAAGAATTAATCTTGCTATCCTGACTTCGCTTGCCGTTCATACCATACGGACTATACAATATAGGCATCTGATTTATGCGGGAGGAACGAAAGTGCCATTTGAGGGACAGTATGTGTTACCGGCTGCCAAGAGCATGAAGCAGTTCGAGGCGATGATTGAAGGCCCTTACACCTACGGGGTTGTGCTGGATACGCACATTGCCCAGCTTCACAGTGTGCTGGAGGAAGCGCGGCGGCGTGACAAGAAAATATTACTGCATGCTGACCTGGTGCAGGGGCTGAAGAACGATGAATATGCCGCAGAGTATTTATGTCAGCATATTCGCCCGGCAGGACTGATCTCGACGCGAGCCAGCGTAATTCAGAAGGCGAAACAGAAAGGGATCACAGCCATACAGCGCGTTTTTCTGCTGGATACGAATGCACTGGAGAAAAGTTATCTTTTGCTGTCCAAGACCCAGCCGGATTATATTGAAGTACTGCCTGGTGTTATCCCGCATATTATTGCAGAAGTATCCATACGGACAGGTATACCCATCATTGCAGGTGGGCTGATCCGCTCACCGGAAGAGGTTGAACTGGCGCTGAAGGCTGGAGCTACCGCAGTAACCACTTCCAACGTGAACCTGATTCGGCACTACAAGAAATCGCATACAGAATATAAGCAGTAATCCCACAACAGGAGGTTGTCTGTATGGAAAAATATATGTTGGCCCTTGATCAGGGGACGACGAGTTCCCGGGCTATTCTGTTTAATCGGAGCGGGGAGATTGTGCATATTGCACAGCAGGAATTTCCGCAGTACTTTCCCAAGCCGGGTTGGGTGGAGCAGAATGCCAATGAAATTTGGAGTTCCATTCTGGCGGTGATGGCTTCATGTCTGGCCGAAAGTGGAATCAAGCCGGTCCAGATTGCCGGCATCGGCATTACGAATCAGCGGGAAACGGTTGTCGTATGGGACAAAGAAACGGGCCGCCCCATCTACAATGCAGTTGTCTGGCAGTCCAGACAAACGGCTGGAATTTGTGATGAGTTGAAGACGAAGGGACTGGGTGACCTTTTTCATCGCAAAACAGGCCTGCTCATTGACCCCTACTTCTCGGGAACCAAGGTAAAGTGGATTCTGGATCATGTGCCTGATGCCCGGGAGCGTGCAGAAAAAGGTGAACTTCTGTTTGGCACAATCGATAGTTGGCTGATCTGGAAGCTGAGCGGTGGTACACACGTTACTGATGTATCCAATGCTTCCCGGACCTTGATGTACAACATCTATGATCTGCAATGGGATGATGAATTGTTGCAGATTCTGGACATTCCCAAAGCGATGCTGCCAGAGGTGCGCGGTTCTTCCGAGGTGTATGCACATACAGTTGACTATCACTTCTTCGGTCATCGGATTCCGATTGCCGGAGCTGCAGGGGATCAGCAGTCGGCATTATTCGGTCAGGGCTGTTACACGAAGGGCAGCATGAAAAATACGTATGGCACCGGATGTTTTATGCTCATGAATACCGGAGAAAAGCCGGTGCAGTCCGAGCATGGGCTGATTACAACCATTGCCTGGGGCATGAATGGCAAGATCGAGTATGCGCTGGAAGGCAGCATTTTTGTCGCAGGTTCGGCGGTACAGTGGCTGCGTGACGGCTTAAGGATGCTTCGTTCCTCAAAGGACAGTGAAGACTATGCGGCACGTGTACCCTCTACAGAGGGCGTATATATGGTGCCTGCATTCGTGGGCCTGGGGAGCCCTTACTGGGATAGTGAGGTGAAGGGAGCGGTCTTTGGTTTAACGCGAGGAACGACCAAAGAGCACTTTATTCGTGCAACCCTGGAGGCACTGGCGTATCAGACCCGGGATGTGCTGGAGGCCATGGAATCTGATTCAGGTATTCCGGTGAATGCCTTGCGTGTGGATGGGGGAGCGGCGGCCAATGATTTTCTGATGCAATTCCAGAGTGACATTCTGAATATCCCTGTGGAGCGTCCCAATGTGAACGAAACGACTGCATTGGGTGCGGCTTATCTGGCAGGACTTGCAGTAGGCTATTGGAATAGTGCAGATGAATTGGCGAATCACGAGAATACGGAACGTGTCTTCTATCCGGTTATGGCTGAGGAAGAGCGTACAGAACTGTATGCAGGGTGGCAACGTGCGGTAAAGGCAGCAATGGTCTTCAAATGAATGGATAATACTTGAAATGGTCATTTGTACTTTTTCGTTAAACATATACAATAAATGATATTTATTGGTGGAAAATGATGCACAACTTACAGGGTTTATTTTCCTGGGGGAGAGAAAACAACTATCCACTTTAAGGAAAAATAAATGATTAGTGGATCAGTTTGAAATTCCATCCGCAGGCAGAACAACTTTTTAAAATTTTTTTGAATAATGTGTCATTTCAGGCCTTCACGCCGCCGGAAATGTGTGATAGGATTAAGTCACAAGTTAAAAAATGATGTCTGGAGATCGGGAGAGACCACGTGCCGCTCAGCAATTGCTGAAGCGAATGACGTGGTCTTTTTTTTGTGCTTTTAGGGGCAATACAAAGGTAATGAATGGGAGGAATCGGGATGACAGCATCGTTCTCGGCGGCAAAGCGTACGGAATACTTGGATCGGATGGCGAATGCACACTTTGACATATTGATTATTGGTGGGGGAATCACGGGTGCCGGGATTGCGCTGGATGCAACATCCCGCGGATTGAAGACAGCACTGGTCGAAATGCAGGATTTTGCGGCGGGAACATCCAGTCGTTCTACCAAATTGGTGCATGGCGGCTTACGGTATCTGAAGCAGTTTGAAGTGAAAATGGTAGCTGAGGTGGGACGGGAGCGAGCGGTGGTGTACGAGAATGGGCCGCATGTAACGACACCCGAACCGATGCTGCTCCCCATCTATACGGCAGGTACCTTTGGCCGATTCAGCACGTCCATTGGCCTGATGGTGTATGACCGGCTTGCAGGTGTGAAGCGCAGTGAGCGGCGCCATATGTTAAATGCCGGAGCCGTCTTAGAAAGTGAGCCCTTGCTGCGCAAGAACGGGCTGCTGGGTGGTGGACGCTATGTGGAATACCGAACGGACGATGCCAGGCTTACAATTGAAGTGTTGAAGGAAGCGGTACAGCGCGGTGCACAGGCCGTGAACTATGTAAAAGCAGCAGGATTCCTGAAGGAGAAGGGGAACGGGGGGATTACAGGTATCCAGGCTGTGGATCAGATTAGCGGCCAATCTTATAAGCTGCGGGCAACCAAGGTGATTAATGCGTCCGGTCCATGGGTGGATGAGCTGCGGAAGATCGATGGTTCACGCCATGGGAAAACGTTGCAGATGACCAAGGGCGTTCATCTCGTATTTGATGGTACACGTTTCCCGTTAAGGCAGGCTGTATATTTTGATACACCGGATGGACGAATGGTCTTTGCTGTTCCGCGTGATGGTAAAACTTATGTCGGAACCACAGATACCGTCTTCGAAGATGATCCTGCACACCCGTTAATCTCCGAGGCGGATCGGGATTATGTCATCGATGCTGTCAACGGGATGTTCCCGAACGTACGAATTCGTGCCGAGGATGTGGAGTCCGGTTGGGCGGGTGTTCGTCCGCTCATTCATGAGGAAGGCAAAGGGCCTTCTGAAATTTCACGTAAGGATGAAGTATGGGTAGCCCCTTCGGGATTGATCACGATTGCCGGGGGCAAATTAACCGGATACCGTAAAATGGCCGAGATGGTAGTTGATCTGGCTGCACGCCAACTGGAGCAGGAAACGGGTAAAACCGTTGGTCCCTGTATAACAAAAGAGATGCCGATCTCCGGGGGAGATGTCGGCGGTTCCGTTAATTTTGGCGCATATACTGAACGCAAGATCAAGGATGGGGTCGCACTGGGACTCGACCGATCTGCTGCAGAGCACTTGGCCCGCAGATATGGGTCCAATGTGGATGCGGTGTACGAGCGAATGCCTGATCCGCGGGCCAAAGCTGAACTGCACGGCATGCCACAGGAACTGTTATTAATGCTGCGTTATGCCATAGACGAGGAGATGGCCGTAACACCTTCAGACTTTTTTGTCAGACGAACCGGGGACTTGTTTTTCCGCATTGACGAAGTACGTCAACATAAGGCGGCAGTTATTCAGTACATGGCTGAACGCCTGACTTGGTCTGGCGAGCAAGCGAAACGGTTTGCGAACGAACTGGATCAGTTGCTTATGGAAGCATCGGGCCGAATCTAATTGCAGGATTTCGCAAATGGGGGTCGAATGGAACATGTAAGCGTGTAACAAGGAGAGGGGATTACATCTATGACGTTACAGATCGGAATCATTGGAACAGGTTGGTTCAGTAAGGTACATGCAGATATTCTGGCACGAATGGAGGGCGTTCGTGTAGCAGCTGTCTGTGGAACAACGCTGGAGAAGGCGGAGGCCATGGCTTCCGTCTATGATGCTGTTGGCTACGGTGAACTTGAGCATATGTTGGATACTGAAAAGCTGGATGCGGTCTATATCTGTGTGCCTCCGATGTCTCACGGATCGATTGAAGCAGAGTTGATTCGCCGGGGTATCCCGTTCCTGGTGGAAAAACCGCTGAGTACAGGCATGGATATTCCTCGCCAGGTACTGGATCAGATACAGAAGTCGGGATTGTTAACATCGGTAGGTTACCATTTCCGTTATCAGGAGGCTGCACAGGTACTGCAGCAAGCGATGAAGGAACAGACCGTGGGCATGGCGCTTGGACGCTGGATGGGCGGAATGCCGGGAGTTGACTGGTGGCGTCGTCAGGAGGGCTCCGGGGGACAATTTGTGGAACAGACGACCCATATCGTGGATTTGCTGCGGTATTGTGCTGGTGAAGTGACAGAGGTATACGCTGTAGCGGCTCAGCGCAGCATGCATGAGAAGCATGAACATGTCACGGTAGCTGATGTGGCGAATGTAACACTTAAGCTGGAGAGTGGTGCTATCGCGAGCATTGCCAACACCTGCCTGCTGCCAGATGGTGAAGGCGGCGCAGGGCTCCAGTTCTACACGGATGCTGGAGTCTGGGACTGGACACCTGAACGTCTTCTTCTACCAAGTACTGCCCCTCATGCGATGGCAGGTCTGGAGATTCCCGCAGGGCATAACCCGTATGAGCGGGAAAATGAAGCGTTCATTCACGCCCTTCGTACCGGGGACCGCTCACGGATCTTGTCTGATTATGCGGATGCGTGCCGCACACAGGAGATTACAACGGCTGCCTTGGTTTCGGCAGATTCCGGACTGCCGGTACAGCTTCAGCCATCCAAACATCTCTCGCATTAATCCTTTTTTATACGTACCGAAGAATGTGAACCTGTAAAAAACAAAGACGCCTGAATCCTAAAACTGATCCACAGATCAGTTCGATTCAGGCGTTTTTGTGTTGAACATGAATCCGGCTACTTAGACTCTTGCTGCTTCAACCAGTCTGAGGACCAGTTGTAGATCTGGTTAATGACGGGTTCAATGGCTCTGCCTTTTGGAGTCAATTCATACTCTACGCGAGGCGGAATTTCAGGATACATATGCCGGGTTACGATACCTTCCATTTCCATTTCCTTCAGACGTTCGGATAGCAACCGACCGCTAATCGCCATTTCTGCTTCCAATTCTGTGAATCGTTTGGGTCCGGATAAGAGTTGGTACATGATGAGCAGTACCCACTTCTTACCGATGATATCCATGGCCTGAGTAATCATGCAGGGACTAGGCGATTTTACTTTTCTCAGCTTCAACGTGTTCACCTCGATTCAAGTATTGGTGGATTTGATTTGTTTCGTATATATAAAAGTGCTTGGCTTTCTGCCGCTCTGACCAAAGTAAGGGACAACGAGTCAACATGTTCATACGAATAATGCTCTAACAACCTTTTTAATGTATTATACACTATTCGTCAAAAAATTACTTGAATAAATAATGTTATTATTATATACTCACTTCATAAAAGTAAGTTAATGATTATTAATATGTATGATATCAACACATACTAATTTCGCAGGTGCAAATGGCTAATTTTAAAATAGAGTTACGTTGTAACTTTTACATAGATTGCTTTTGATACAACAGATGGATATGAAGATTTATTTACAGGAGGACTATACATATGAACAACGGATTACGAATTTTGGGATATATCGCACTGATTGTGCTTGCAGGTGTATTTGTAATGTCAGGGTTTAACAAGGTCAGTGGATCAGAGATGATGGTGCAGACTTTCAAAGGATTCTCCTACCCAACCTGGACGATGTATCTGATCGGAGCAGTGGAGCTGCTCAGTGCTGTAGGTTTGCTGATTCCGCGTACGCGTATTCTGGCTTCGGGGGTACTGACGTTCATTATGATTGGGGCAGTGGGAAGTCATCTGATCTATGGACAATATGCAGCAATTCCTTTCCCGGCAGTGTTGTTGGTTGCCAACATCATCGTTCTGATTATGGGCATGCGTAAACTGGAAGCAGAAGAAATGAATATGGACGCTGTGCAAGTCTAAGAGATCGATTCAGAATGAATTGATGTAATTCGATAGGACTCAGAGATACTAAAAAGATGACTACTGCAACAAAGCGGTAGTCATCTTTTGGTATCGTAATGCCGAGGGGGAGCGCCCCATACAAGGGCTTATTACGGATTAGAGGCTGAGGTTTCGTTGACCACGTGTGATGATCCGCAGCGTATGCTTGGTATCCGATTGCTGAATCCAAGATTCGCATACCTGACGAACCCAATCCGGGTTGGTTTTGCCAGCATCGTTCAACCAGTTGCTGACAGAGTCCTGCACATATTTATGAGCATCCGATTTTACATGGTTGAGTAGAGGCAGGGCTATTGCAGGATTTTCTTTTAACTCCTGAATATGCTTGGCCCACACACCGTGAGGTCTTGTCGATTCTATGGCAAACCGTCGGATTAATGGGTCAGGATCGATAGCCCAGTCCATAAAAAACGTTAGCGCATTGGATAATTCAGCCGTGATTGGCTCCCGTACAGCCATCCAGGCAATCTCTCGTACACCAAAGTGGTGATCCGCTGCAAAGGACCGGGTGCGATCCAGTTTATCATTCAGGCTTAAGCGGGAATCCGACCCGATGATAAAGGCTGCCCAGCAGCGCACACTGTCTGAACGATGCTCCGCAAGGGAACGGAAGTGGCGGATTCGCTCTTTATCTCCCATTCGCTCCATAAGGTTGAGCCAATTCGAGGCAATGGTCGGAATGATTTTCATGATTCGCTGTTCATTCATCTGTGTTAACTGCTCCGTGATCTTGCGGGTTTCAGCGCCCATTCCCAGATCATGGGCAATCTGCTGAAAAAGGAGAATGTGATCGACAGCGAGCCACTCCGTCAGATTTACCGATTCGATATGTCCAGATTGCAGCAGATTGCGGATGTGATCAGGAATGTCAGCCCCTTTACGGGCGCCTTTGCGTAGAAGAATGTCCTCGCTGATTACTTTCATCAGATTCATCATAAACTCGGGGTGTTCGATAAGGAATTGTTCAAAACGCTGCCTGTTCATTAGGCAAATATCGCATTCCTCCATGGTTTCGATATATAAGGAACGTGTGCCGAGCGAAATACCGTTCATTTCCCCAAACACATTCCCTTCCTTCAATATATCGAGAGTAAATTGTTTACCTTCTTCCGTTAATGTGTACAGGCGGACGGTTCCCTTTTTTACAAAATAGAAGCCCTCTGTATATGTATCTGGAGTCTGGATCAGCGTATTCTTGGGCATGGTCGTGATGGACGTCATACTGTCCATTTCAATCAGATCTGCTTCTGACAAGGAGCGCATGAGATTGAATTGTGATAAGTAGAGGCGTTTATCCATAACATTCCTTTCCATTACGGTATGAATATAAAAAAAAGAAGAACCCACGGAGTTCAACGGGTTCTCTTGCAACGGGACTTCTTTAAACGGAAGGTCTCCTGAATATAAATAATCGACTAAATTCCTATTATAGTAGTTTTTTAAGTTGGGAGACGCGTCCTTGGCTAATGCCAAGCTTTTCCGCAATCTGCTGTTGAGCCAAGCCAGGATTCTGTTCAACAATTTCCTTCATCTGTTGCAGCATACGTGCCGTCTTGGGTCGCAAGTCCGGGTACTCATGATTGGCAGCTGTAGTCCCTTCTTCCGTTGATGGAGATGAGACTGTGGCGGATTCGGTAGCAGGACGCTCCACGGCTGCAGGAGCCTGTTTGTTCTGAGGAACGAAAAATTCGGGAGTGTCATCCGGGTGTTTTAATTGAATTGCACAAGTCCGGCAGATGAATTGCTCTTTGAAATACATTTCCGTATCCACATCACCGCAAAAAATACACAACGTTGATTTGTACTTTCTCAAAATCAACTCTTTCCCTTCAATGAAAAACTCAAGCGGATCGCCGATATGGATTTCCATCGTATCCCGCATTTCTTTGGGAAGGACAATTCGTCCAAGGCGGTCCAGAGATCTCTTCATTCCGGTTCTTTTCATCGCATCTCCCCCGCAATATTCACAATTAAAACCTGTCCTTATTGTAAGGAAGAAAGGGCTTTAATACAACAATAATATTTCAAAAAATAGGGTTAATTCTATCTTTTATGGGAAAATAAGTTTGGATAGCACGGGTGCAACCGCCAATGTGAACAATGCGGCCAGTACCATGGAGATGCTGGAGATGGTGCCTGTCAGTGAACTGAGCTCGAATGCCTTGGATGTTCCTGTTCCGTGGGCACCGGTTCCAAGCAGCGTTCCACGTGCAATCTCGCCATCGATGCGCAGCATTTTCACAATGGATGGACCCATAATCGCCCCGAGCAGACCGGTCATAATGACAAAGACTGCCGTAACAGCCGGAATGCCTCCAATGGTAGCCGATACGTTCATGGCAATTGGAGTCGTAATGGATCTCGGAATCAGACTATGAATGAGTCCTGAATCCAGACGCAGCCATTTGGCGAGCAGGGCAGAAGAGAGGACTGCCACCACGGAGCCTGTCATGACACTGAAGACGATCTCGGAGATATGCTTTTTGAGTACATGGAAAAACGTATAAAGCGGTACGGCAAAGGCCACCGTTGCAGGTTGAAGCAGCAGACTTAACCATTTGCCACCGTTACTGTAGGCAGCATAATCCGTACCTGTTGCGAGCAGCACACCGACGACAAGAAGTGGCGTAATCAGCAGCGGAGACAGATAAACCTTGGGCAGATTGCGATACATGCGTTTGGCGACCCAGTATATACCGACGGTTAACAACAGGCAGAGGAATCCAATCATCCGGTGTGACGCTCCTTTCGTTTGGCAATCCGGGTGGCAACCAGGCCTGTGCAGGCCATGACCAGAAATGTGCTGAGCAGAACAATAAATAAAATTTGCAGTCCGTCATGCTCGAGCATCGGCATGTAGTTCATAATGCCGACGGCTGACGGGATGAAAAAAAGCAATAGCTCACCGAGCAGCCAGGCAGCGCCAATTTCGATCCAGCGCAGCTTCACGACGCGAGTTTGAAGCAGGATGAAGAGCACGGCCATACCGAGTATTGAACCCGGTACAGGCAGATGGAGGACACGGGCCAGCAGGTCCATGAGCAGTGAAAAGGCCATCAGAAGCGCGACTTGCAAAATGCCAAGGCCCCATTTCTTCACTTCAATCCCTCCTTGTATAATGAACGTGATGATTTTGAGTTGTTTATGAAAATGATTCATTTGATATCACAAATTTTACATCGCATTCTTTCATGAGTAAAATGCATATTAAGAATGTTTATCATTCCATTTATCTATGAGAGATGGGGATCAGACGATGGATATCCGCCATTTGCAATATTTTCTGGAAGTTGCTCGGCAACAAAGTTTTACCAAAGCGGCCGAAGTGCTGTTCATTACACAACCGACGATTAGCAAAACGGTTAAAAGCCTAGAAGACGAACTGGGTGTAACCCTATTGGATCGTTATGGGAAGAAGGTAGCGTTAACGGATGCTGGGCATGTTTTTTTCCGGCAAGCGCTGGAGATTGAAAAGTCATTTCGCAGCCTGTCGTCCGAGCTGGACGATCTGATGAATCTGAAGAAAGGGCATCTGCGGATCGGTTTGCCTCCGATGGTGGGGTCCAGCTTTTTCCCGATGATTATTGGTGAGTTTCACAAAGCCTATCCGCAGGTGACCATTCAGTTGTTCGAGGATGGTGCCAAAAAAGTGGAGGCAGATGTTATCAGTGGTGCACTGGATATTGGGGTTGCCGTATTGCCAACGGTGGATGAACTGGTAGATCATTTTGTTTTTGTGAAAGAGAAGCTGAATCTGCTTGTCCACCCTTCGCACCCACTTGCGGATAGAGAGTCGGTCGCGCTGCGTGAACTGGAACATGATTCATTTGTGCTGTTCCGGGAAGATTTTGCGCTGCATGACCGGATCATTGTTGCCTGTCAGCATGAAGGATTTCAGCCCAGGGTAGTATATGAGAGCTCCCAGTGGGACCTGCTCAGTGCAATGGTAGCGGCCAATCTGGGGGTGGCATTGCTGCCAGAGACGATATGCCGTGAGGTCGATCATATGCGTGTGCGCATTATACCCGTGGTGGAGCCTGTGATTCCCTGGCAGCTTGGCATGATCTGGCGGAAGGATCGCTATCTGTCTTTTGCCACCAGAGAATGGATCGGCTTCACACAGTCCATGCTGAGCGAATAAGAAATCCGGTGTAGACTCCAACTGAAAGCTATAGAGTTATATGAAAGCTATAGAGTTATATGAAAGCTATAGAGTTATATGAAAGCTATAGAGTTATATGAAAGCTATAGAGTGTATACTAAAATGACCCTCAACACGTGTTGAGGGTCATCTTTGTTTATTTTTAGAATGAGTAATATTAATGTTCCTCTAAATAAACAAGAGTATATGCTGCGTAACAAGCTAATGTTGTTCCTGAAGTTCTGGCTGTGTTTTTTTCAGGTACGCACGCCAGGTAATACACCACTGCTTCGGATCGTCCAAAGATGATTCGTCGTTGCGGTGCACCGTGCTGTTGTGTGGAGCCGATTTGACGATATCTGGCTGTGTATAGGCTTCGTTCGAGATATGCTCCAGCGCATGGATATATTCGTCGAGATCTTCCTTGGAATAGGATTCGGTTGGCTCCAGTGTGAACGGCTGTGGAACAATATATGGGTGATGGGAGGTCCAATAATGCAGGCCGAAGTCGCACATTCTCCGCGTAATATCCTCCGTCGTCACTCCAGTTTCATCGGTGAGCTGCTTCCAGCTGTAGCGGACCTGTTCTAGACGACGTCCTTGGACATACGGGGCACTCGCTCCGCGTATTTGAACAATTTTATGATATAAATAGTTGTTATTCAGCACTGCCACCTGGGCGACATCCTTCAGACCGTCCGGTCCGAGACTCATAATCCAGGCGTAGGAGCGGAGTACGGTCTGGGCTACACCGTGAAAGCTGCGCACTTTACCTATGCTGACTTCCGTTTGATCTTTCAAGATATACCGTCCGCCCGCTTCCTTCTCCACTAATGGCCCAGGCAGGAAACTCTTCAGGGCATCCGTCACCCCGAGAGCACCCGTTGCAGGACCGCCGCACATATGGGGCGCAGCAAAGGTTTTGTGGAGATTGAAGAAGCACATATCAAAACCCGCTTCCTTCGCTCGTGTAATCCCGAGCAGGCCATTGGCGTTAGCCTGATCATAATAGCAGACACCACCAGCTTCGTGCACGACATCCGTAAATTCGCGGATACGATGGTTATAGATGCCTGTGTCCTCTGGATTAGCCACAACGAATCCGGCTGTCCGCTCGGAGACAACGTTCTTCAGCTTCTCAAGATCCGGGAATCCATCCTCGTCTGGATGCAACGTAATAATCTTATATCCCTTGACGGCAGCTGTAGCGGCCTGGGAAGGATGAGAGAAGATGGTTGTAATGATCTCATCACG
This sequence comes from Paenibacillus sp. JNUCC-31, assembly GCF_014844075.1. Classification (NCBI taxonomy): domain Bacteria; kingdom Bacillati; phylum Bacillota; class Bacilli; order Caryophanales; family Paenibacillaceae; genus Paenibacillus; species Paenibacillus sp. JNUCC31. Next base: position 2,920,144 of record NZ_CP062165.1, on the reverse strand, counting down.
CTGCTCACCTTCACCACGCGCATCATGATAGGCACGGACGATGGAGGCCATAGCCAGAAGTGCCTGGGTTCCGCTACTCGGTTGAAAGGAGAAAGCATCCATACCGGAAATCTCACGCATGGCCAGATCGAGATTATGGAATATTTCCAGCATCCCCTGAACAGAATCCACATCCTGTAGCGGATGAAGCTCGGTCATACGGGGATTGCGGATAAGCATTTCGTTAATCCGGGGAATATATTTCATCGTGCAGGTTCCCTGACCAATCTCCACATTCATATCCGATCCCAACGTTTCCTGGGATAGTCTCAGATAATGCCGCAGTACCTTGGCCTGACCGATTTCTGGCAAAGCCGGCGTATTGCGCCGCCACATGGACGCTGGTATGCTGTCTTCCGCGCTACCTGCTTCAGCGGCTACAGCTGCTTCCGTCCCCGGCGGGATAACGCCCCGCTCTCCGTGTCGATGAAGTTCAAAGATAACGGGCTCATCCCATTTCGCTTGGTGAAACTTACGAACCTTATGGTCTCTGCGAATCCGTTTCATGGCGTTCAGTCCTCCTCTATATGATCACTATGATGTGCTGACAATGGAACGAAGAGCATCGACAAGTCGGTCCAAATCCGCCTGAGCATGCGTTTCCGTGACGCAGTAGAGCGCACATTGACCCCACGCTGGGTAGGATGAGGATAAATCTTTGCCTCCAAAAATCCCTGTATCCATTAATCTGTGGTTGATCTCCTCAACGGTTAGACCCGTATCATTAAAATCAACGACAAACTCTTTGAAAAAGGTGCCCTTTTCGAAGCGAAGCGACACACCTGGAATTCGTGATATCTGCTTCGCAGCGTAATGCGATTTCTGGATAATCGTGCTGCCAACCTCATGCATGCCAACAGGACCGAGGAGGGCCAAATATACTCCTGCCGTAATGCCCCATAAAGCCGTCTGAGTCCCTACCGATTCCTTGCCTTTCTCCCGAAGAGCGAATGATGTACGTTCATAGGCAACATCTCCGAAGCCGTATTCGCCATCCACCTCGGTTGGCACGATGCCAAATAGTCGAGAAGGGTATTCCATGACATACTTTTCCTCATCACGTGTTGCGATGAAGCCAGCCTGCCCACCGCCAAAGTTCATATGCATACCTAGCGGCTGTAAATCTCCGCAAATGATATCCGCCCCGTAACGACCTGGAGGCTCCAGAACTCCAAGGGATATGGGGTCAACACCTACAATAGATACCGCATTTATTTTATGGGCCAGCTCAGATATCTCAGCTCCCTGATCCTCAATGATTCCAAGGTAACCGGGATTTTCAAAGTATATCGCCGCCGTATCGTCACTTAATTTGCTGCGCAGATCATTTAGATCCATTCGTCCTGTCACCTGATCGATGTCAACATACTGGAGATCCATGACCGGGGTGCAGTAATTACGAATAATTGCCGCCTTATCTGGATCTACAGAACGAGGGAGCAGTACGGTTTTGCGCCCTGTAATACGTCCTGCCATGCGGATCGCGGTGGAAGCCGCCTGAGCCCAGTCAAAGGTTGGAACATTCACGACATCCATATCCACCAGTTCGGCAAGCAGGCTCTGATACTCGAACAGGGCCTGGAACCGACCATGGTCTTCATAAGGCTCACCAGCATAGGCTGTCACGAATTCAGAACGTTGATTGATCTCGTCGCATACGGCCGGGATGAAATGCTGCCAGCATCCTGCACCCAGAAAATTAAGATAATCTCCGCTGTGCTTGTTCTTCGCCAGCAGTCCATCAATATGTCGGCGCAGTTCATACTCGTTCATGGCCGGCGGTAGGTCCATCTCCCGCTGCAGCTTCAGGCTGTCAGGAATTGCATCATGGAGTTGCTCCATAGATGTTAAACCAATTTCTTTCAGCATCGCGTCCCGGACCTCCGGAACGGTATTTGGAATATAGGGATGGGCATATGTTCTGTTGTCAGCCACAATTAACGCCTCCGTTCATATGTTGGGAAAATGATCTTTCTTATCCGCCCTAAGCAATTCCGCCTCCGTCAACGACCAGCACACTGCCCGTTACCCATGAGGACAAGTCACTCGCCAGGAACAATACAGCATTCGCGATATCATGCGGTGTACCTAGACGCTCCAACGGTCTGCCTCCTGCAGAGGCAACCAGAAATGCTGACTCATCTTGTTGTAGCTGCTTCGCTTCGTCACGCAAGAGCGGTGTATCCGTATCCCCTGGTGATACACAGTTGACTCGAATGTTTGCCGCTCCATGGTCGATAGCCATGGCACGAGTCAGATTGACAACGCCAGCCTTTGCTGCGCAATAAGCTGCTGCGCGGTCACCACCTTTCAGTCCCCAACCTGAACCTGTATTAATGATGCTACCGCCGCCGCCTTGCTCCATAATGGGAATTACATATTTAGAGAGGAGGAAGACACCTTTGAGTGAGACGTCCAGTACAAGATCCCAGTCTCTTTCATCCAACTCGGTAACCGTTTTGCGGCGGATGACCCCGGCGTTATTGAACAGGATGTGAATCCCTCCAAGAGCTGATTCAATCTCTGAGGCTGTGCGTTCGCAGTCTGCGGCAGAGGTCACGTTGCAGCAGTAAAAGCTGGCCTGACCGCCCCGTTCACGGATACTGGCGACGGCCTCGTTACCCGCAGCTTCATTGATATCAATCAAGGCAACATGTGCCCCGAAGCTCGCCAGAAGCTCAGCGGTGGCCAGCCCAATGCCTGATGCTCCGCCAGTAACGACGGCTACCTTGCCAGATAAATTCAAAACGTCATGTGTATTAAGCATGTTGATCTTCCTCCATTTCATATTGCTTCGCTTCTGTACTCATTCGGCGGCTCAGCCGTTCAGGAGAGCTATCCTCTGCCATATAAGCCTGGAGCAAGATGCGGAACCGGAACGCTTCTGGCTTAACTGTATTTTCAGGGGACTGTGCTGGGCCACAGCTGTTACTTCCCAGCCCATTCTGTCGGTAATCCAGATTCAGTGTGATGAAATCTCGAGGTGCCAAATCACTCATATGCTGGGCCTTCTCCAGATCACCATCTGTGTAACGTCTAGCGCTGAAATCTAGCGTTGGCGCTCCTGCCGCCAGCAGACCGATTCCTGCTCCATCGACTATCGACATCCACCTTACATCTGTCCGATTTCCGTTCTCTTGAGGGTAGATATACGATGTGAACAATCCATCTACACTGTTCTGGTATACGCTGAAACGTCCGGCCTCCCGGCTATCCGAATAGCTCTCACCCGGCCCGCGCCCATACCATTTCACATGGTCCATATCACCGGGCACTTCCATCTGAAGACCGATTTTCGGGAGCATAGCAGGTGGTGTTCCCTCTGGCATTCCCTTCACATCCATCATGATTAGTCCACTTGCAGTTACCGTATAGGACGTTTCACATCGGAAGCCCCAATCGTGGACGGGTGGTGCTATGCGAGAAGTCCAGATAACACGTACTGACGTTTCGTCCAGCTGCTCCCACCGAAAATTGTCTATCCGCTCTGTCAGTCGATCGAGGTGTGCCTTGCGCCAATCTGGGAGCACATACATGTCGTTATCAATCGGTGCGCGCCAGAAATTGAGTCGGGGTCCATGTTGAATGAGCTCCTTTCCGTTCAGGCGAAGGGACGTAAACCCTGCACGTAGACGGTCAAATGAAATACGGAAACTGTCATTCGCAATGACTAGCTCGCGTCCTTCTTCGGTAACTGACAATTTCTGCTCTACAGACATCTGCGATATGGAAGATGTGGCTGAGCTTGAATGACTCGGCAGTGCAAACTGTGCCCAAGCTACCTCATGCCCTTGCTCCGCCCAAGCGCAGTCTGCTGCCAGCGTAAATCCGACATTCAGCCACATCTCTGTACCCGGCTCAAAATGAATCGACTGTTGATCTGTCAAATCCAAATTTGGAATCAATACGTCCGCGCTATCACCCGGACTAATCTGCGGAAGTACGAGTACACCACTGTTAACGGTTCGTCCATCAGCCGTGACACTGTAGTGGACCTGTAGATGATCCAGTGTCACGAAATCATAACGGTTTGTTACGCGAATCTTTCCTGCATCTATCATTGTGACCCTGACGGGTTCGATGATTTTCTTATATTCAATGAGTCCCGGAGAGGGGGTACGGTCTGGACGAACCAGCCCGTCAATAACAAAATTACTGTTATTCGGTACATCACCGTAATCGCCGCCGTAAGCATAGTCAACCTTGCCATCGATTAATTTTTTGCTAAGTCCATGATCGATCCATTCCCACACAAAGCCGCCTTGAAGGCGCCGATAAGTATCAAATGTGTCAAAATACGCCCGTAACCCTCCGGGTCCATTGCCCATTGCATGAGCAAATTCGCATAGAATATGTGGCTTCGGATGATCCGTTAGCTGGCCGAAACCTTCCATCTTCTCCACGGAAGAATACATCGTGCTCACCACATCACATACTTCCGCTTCACGGTCCTCTTCATAATGAATAAGTCGTGTGGAATCATTGGCTTTGCACCACTCAGACATCGCACGGAAATTGCAGCCGAAGCCCGATTCATTGCCAAGCGACCAGAAAATTACGGAAGGGTGATTCTTGTCGCGTTCCACCATACGTCGGATACGGTCCACATAGGCATCCTTCCAAGCCGGGTCGTCGCTAAGACGTGAAATATTGCCCAGCGGCTCAAAGCCGTGCGTTTCCAGGTCCGTCTCCTCCATAACGTATAACCCATACTCATCACATAGATCATAGAACCGCGGGTCGTTCGGATAATGTGCCGTCCGCACCGCATTGATATTGTGCTGCTTCATCATTAGGATATCTTCGCGCATGGTGGATACCGTAACGGTTCGTCCTGTATCTGGATGATGGTCATGTCGGTTCACGCCTTTGAGAAGAATCGCTACGCCATTAACCAAGAACTGTCCATCCCTGACCTCCACACGGCGGAACCCGACTCGTTGGGCAATCGTTTCTATAACTTGATTCTTCGAGTCAACCAATGAAATGATCAGATGATATAAATAAGGAGATTCGGCATTCCATAAGGAAGGCTTCGCCACAGGCAGGTTGAACTCAACACTTGAAGGATGATTTACATTTTTCTCAGCAGACAGGATCTGCGCTCCAATTTTATTCAGCAGTTGCAACTGTATTTTGCCCTGAACTTCTTCTCCATTCAGGTCTAATCGGACCGACAGTACCGCATTCGTAAACTCTGTATCTAGCTCTGTTACGATTCGGTAATCTGTAATGCGTAACGCTGAAGGCTCGGAAACCAGATAGACATCCCGGAAAATGCCACTCATCCACCACATATCCTGATCCTCCAAATAACTACCGTCAGACCACTGGTAAACCCGGACTGCCAATCGGTTAACTCCCGCCTGCAGGTAAGGGGTCAGATCAAATTCCGATGTCAGGCGACTGCCTTGACTGTACCCGACAAACGAACCATTCAGCCATACATGAAATGCGCTATCTACACCGTCAAACTTAAGTGAAACAACTCTTCCGTCCCAATGGTCTGGCAGCGTGAATTCCCTTACGTAGCTACCCGTTGGATTATCATTAGGTACATGAGGAGGATCGACAGGAAATGGGTAGTACAGGTCCGTGTAATGCGGATTTCCGTAGCCTTGCAACTGCCAATGGCCAGGGACAGGGATATCATCCCAACCCGAGGTGTCGTATTCATTTTGATGAAAATCCGGGGGGGCCAGCTCAGGCCCCTCAGCGAATTGAAATTTCCAAATGCCGTTCAACGATTTGAACCACGGAGAGCTTCCTCTGTCATAGCTCAGAGCATCTTCTTTATTGGAGTGAGGAATAAAATAGGAGCGACTCTTCGCGCGGTTTCTCTCCAGCACGCTGAGGTTATCCCAGTCGCGCCCAATGTTCATAACAGTCATGATCGTCATTCCCTTCCTCTATCGGTGTGTCCTATCCTTTAATACCTGTCGTGGCAATTCCGCCGACAATGTAACGCTGGGCGAAGAAGAAAATCGCAAGCGGCGGAATCGAAATTAAGCAGGTGATGGCCATGATGGACTGCATATCAACACCGTACATGCCCTTAAATTGAGATAGGCCAAGCGTCAACGTATATTTTGTCTGATCATTCAGGAAAATGAGCGGTCCCAGATAATCATTCCAACAACTCATGAACTGGAATACGGAAACCAGGATCAGCGAAGGTCCCATTAGCGGCACAATGATTCGGAGCAGAACCGTCATTTTACTGGCGCCGTCAATCGTCGCTGCTTCATCCAGCTCACGGGGCAGGGTCATAATGAACTGCCGTAACAAAAAGATATAATAGGCAGAGCCAAACCACGACGGAATAATCAGCGGTTTGAGTGTGTTGATCCATCCCAAATAGTTGAATTCCATATACTGCGGAATCATGGTTACTTCCCACGGGATCATCATGGTCGCCAGAACGACAAGAAACAGGAAATCACGGCCTTTAAACTGAAATCTGGCGAAGCCGTAAGCAACGAGCGTACAGGATATCAGCTGACCTATGGTGGATAAAACCGTAACGAGCAGTGTGTTTTTTAAAAATAAATTAAAGGGCTGGATATTCCATGCCTCTGCGAAGTTACTGAATTTCCAGTCGGACGGAATCCATTTGGGAGGAAACAGATAAAGCTCCTGCGGTGATTTCAGTGCCGTGGTCACCGCCCAGAAGAGTGGGGCGATGAACAGCAGTGAGAAAACAATCAGCAACACGTAAGCAAATACTTTTTTCATCAGGCCCGCCCCCTTTTACTGGCTTTAAGCTTCTTCTGCGGATTCTTTTTCATTTCACCTTCATAGAACACCCAGGCTTCCGAAGATTTGAATACCAGAAACGTCAAGGTAAGCACAATCAGAAACATAAACCAGGCGTTTGCGGCAGAGTAACCCATTTTAAAATATTTGAAAGCGTTCTCATACATATACATCGCATAGAAATAGGTTGATTTCATTGGCCCGCCTCCCGTGAGTAGCAGGGCAAGAGTTAACTGCTGGAATGCTGCAATAATCGATGTGATGAGGTTGAACAGAATGGTTGGTGTAATCATCGGAATGGTTACACTCAAGAACTTTCGGATTCTACCTGCTCCGTCGATTGAAGCGGATTCGTACAGGTCCTTGGGAATGCCTTTAAGTCCAGCCAGGAAAATAAGCATCATGGATCCTTGTCCCCAGAGGCTGGCAACGACCATCGCAACAAGCGACCAGTTCGTATCATTCAGCCAATCAGGCCCCTGGATGCCAAGGACGGACAAGAAATAGTTCAGAATTCCATAGTCTCCGCTGTATACCCAGGACCAGATCATAGCAAGCGCCACACCTGAGATGACAGAGGGGAGATAAAATGCCGTACGGAAAATGGCGCTTCCTCTAACCCTTTGGTTTAGCAGCATGGCAAGTCCGAGTGCGACTATAATATTGAGCGGGACGAAGAGGGCTGCAAATTTCAGTGTTACAAATAGAGATTTCCAAAAAAGTGGATCATTCGAAAACATCTCTACGTAGTTGTCTAGCCCGATAAAAGTTACCTTTCCGACGATGGGCCAATCAAAAAATGAAATGACCAGCGAGAACAGCAGGGGACCTAAAGTGAAAACAACAAATCCAAATATCCATGGGAAGATAAAGAGGTAGGGCGCAAGCCCACCCCATTTGCGTTTTTTCAAGGCCTTAAGGGTAGCTATCGGTTCCGATGTATTCTGCAGGTAGGTCTGAGCCATCTCCTAACCTTCTTTCTACAAGTGTTATTTCAAATATCGCTCGCTGTCCTTAACCGCCTGATTCAATGCTTCTTGGGCATTGCTGCCGTGCATGACTGCTTCCACCGCAGCCGACAGCTGTCGGTTCACTTCATTCCACTTCGGATTGAGTAGAAATGCAGGTGTATTGTCCGAACGCTCAAGCATGGTGTAATAAGGCTTGTAGAGTGGGTCCTGATCCTTCTTGAGTTCGTTTACAACACTTTGTCGTACTGGCAGGTCAGCAACGCGCATTTTGATCGATTCATTGGAGACATAAAATTTAACGAATTCCCATGCCAGCTCTTTGTGCTTGGAGTCTTTGGCAATAGACAGGGCGGATTCGGCCAGTACACCTTTAACCGGTTTGCCTGGGAAAGCTGGAATTTCGACCGTACCTACATCGACTCCCGCTTGTTTGAATGATTCGAGCGGCCAGATTCCGCTTTCCCACATGGCGATCTTACCGCCTTTAAAAATATCATCACCGCTTTGCTGGCCTTTACCACCTGTAAGCACGGCGGTGCCGTCCTTCACCATATCACCAAACATTTGGATCGCTTCAGCGGTTTCTTTACTGTTCATGTAGCCTTCGATGGTTTTACCATCCGGGGAAATAAAGGAGCCGCCATTACTCCAGACAAAGCCCTGCAAGTCATACGTATCATTCTCGGCGCGGGCACCAAAGCCGTACTGCTTCTTGGATGAATCCGTTAGTTTCTTAGCGATATCCTGGAATTCGCTCCATTCCCATCCGTCTTTGGGATAAGGGACACCGGCAGCGTCAAAGAGCTTTTTGTTATAATAGACGACACGTGTCGTGAAACCGGCCGGAATGCCGTATAGCTTATCGTCAATTTTTCCATAGTTGAACAATCCTTTGTAAAAATCATCTATCTTCAGGTCTTTATCCTTCTCTGCGAAGCTATCCAGTGGTTCAAGAGATTGGTGGTAGGTAGGGAAGTCCCACATGTACATGACGTCTGGCGGGTTACCTGCTCCAAAGCCTGCGGCAAGCTTCTGGTCAAATCCGTCCGCATAGGCCTCAACCTGCACCTTTGTACCGGGATGTTCTGCTTCAAACTTCTTGGCGATATCCTGCTCAATTTTGAGCGCGTCTCCCGTATCCCAGGTTGCAAAACGAAGCGTCTTCGTCTGATCCGAACCGCCGTTCTCCGGATTGGCTGTTCCAGCGTTACCGCTGCATGCAGACAGTATGGATACCATCAGCGTCGTTGCAAGGACAATGTGTGAAATTCTTTTTTTCATATTGTCAGCTCCCTGTCAGTGAGGTTTATAATAATTGAACCGCTTTCATCGTAACGCGAATGAAAGCGGTTCAAAACGTGTATCTATTCGAATGTTGTTGTGATTTTGTTCGAATTATTGAAGCAGGTGTCAATCTGTTCGAGAGCTGTCGTCTTTTTGTTGGGCACGGTAATGACTCGGTGTCTGACCCGTACAGCGTTTGAACCATTTGCTAAAATATTTGCTGTCCCCAAGTCCTGTCCGTTCCGCAATTTCCTGCATGGTTAGATGTGTATCCCGCAGTAAACCATAAGCAAGGCGCAGTTTCCGTTTATATTGGAAGGCAATGAAACTATCACCGACAGCCTTCTTAAACAGAATGGAGAAATGACTGCGGCTGAGCCCAACCTCTTCCGCCAGTTCGCTGGCTGACCAGTCAGCTGCGGGATTAGCATACAGTAGATTCACGGCTTTCCAGATCGGATCTGGCCAATGATTTACGGATATCCCATACAGCTTCTCTAGCTCAGCTTCTTTATGAAGGTTCTGGAACGCCTGCTTCAGATCATCGCTGTGGAGCAAGGATTCTTTACGAGTCCACTTCAACTGACTGCATTTGCTCTTACTCTCTACCAGAAGGCTGTCTGCTGACTCTCGCAGCGTATCAGGAACGATCCAATAGCAGTATTCTTCTCCATAAGGAATGATCGTACCCTCGCGCATGCTGCATTCATTCTTCCCAGCATCTTGTAGTAGCTCGGTCCACATTGCTCCGCATTCTGCCGTTCGAATCAGATATATCAACAGCGGCTGACCATTACAATGCCATTGATCGCTATGCAGCTTCTCCAGCTCCTCTGGAAATTTACAGCTATGCCCGTTCAGCCATGCAAAGAGCAATGTTTCCATTCGTTCTTCGTCTTTTGGAGAGGCTGGGGCGAAGACAGACAGTTCCTGCTGGAACTTCTTTAACATGTCTTCAAGTTCTTCGTCCTCAAAAGCGGTTTTCAAAAGATATCCGGATGCCCCAAGTTGAATTCCCTGCTGCGCGTATTCAAAATCCCGGTGGCAACTGAGCAGAATTATTTTGGTCTTCGCCGCCATCTCTTTTATCTTGCGAGACAGCTCAATGCCATCCATCTCTGGCATTACAATATCTGTAATGACAATTTCAGGCCTATGCTCCAGAAAGGCTTCCCAGGCTTTTTGTCCATTGGGCGCGTCAGCTACAACTTCCATTCCAAATTTCTCCCAAGGTACGGTCGAACGTAGACCTTTCCGTACAATACTTTCATCATCTGCAATCAGTACCTTAATTCTCTTTGCTGTATCCATCCGGGTGCTCCTCCTCTTTGGGCCAATGAATGACAATCGCTGTACCTTCACCCTTAGTCGAATGTACCGTAAGCCCGTACTGTGAGCCGAAGTGCAGTTTGAATTTCTGGTCTGCATTCTGTACGCCTAATCCTCCGCGCCCACGACGTTTCGGATCTGGAAGAAGCAGACGCTCCCGTTTCTCTTCCGTCATACCCGCTCCATTATCCCTGAGAATCAGCAGAAGCTCATTCCTTTCTACTACGGTGATATCCAGCTTAATTACACCTATCCCATCCGTGAAGCCATGGAAAAATATATTTTCAAACAGTGGCTGCAGAGTCATACGTGGGATCAGATACTGTTTTAGTGAGTCCTCACAATTCAGCTCATAGCTGAACACATTTCCGTACCTGATCTCCTGAATTTTCAGAAAATGCTCTATCATGCGTAGCTCTCTGCCCAACGTGATCAGTTCCTGCGATATATCCAGATTTCCTTCTAACACCATCGTTAAGTGATATAACATCTGACGGATATCATCAGCCCCTTCCAGACGGGCCTTCCACTGAATGGAGTTCAACGTATTGAACAGCAGGTGGGGGTTAATCTGATAATGGAAAGCCTTCAGTTCCGCTTCCTTCTTGAGTCGTTCGCTCTGTTCCACTTCTTGTACGAGCGATTGGACACCGCTTACCATCCGGTTAAAACTCATATCAAGGCTACCTAGCTCATCTTTACCTTCGATCGGCATCCGTGTATCCAGCTTACCGAAGCTGACCTTCTTCATCGAATCCTTTAGCGTGCGAATACGCGCTGTAAATCTTGATGAAAACAGATAAGCGAGTCCAAAAGCAAGCAGACATGAAATAACGGCCACGACAATCGTATTCGACCGAATAATGCCCGAGGATAGGTAGAAGGCTTTGGCAGGCAATCTTGCTTCTATGGTCCACTGGTTCACGGCAAGGGTCCGAATCCATGTAATATCACTGTCCTTCTTCGTAAAAGTGGAGGCGCTCTCATACACAATCCTTCCGTCCGAAGCTTTAATGGTCAGATGCGACTTCGTATCTGTTTCAAATAGTTTGAACATATGGATCAGTTCCTGCGCATTCTCCTCTATGAGTATGGTACTTCCGTTTTGCGTCCCGTTGGAGTTATGAATCGGAACAGCGAGTCCAAGGACGGGAAGATTCGAATCACCTGAGCTGCTCATTGCGTGATTTTGCATATAAAAGCCGAGCCAGTATATTCCTTTATAAGAAGCGGGTTTTGTCTTCCATTCTGGAATATTTTTCAGCTTATCAACATTCAAATTGTTCTCTCCATAATAATAACCAGAGGGAGTAATGATATAGATTCCAGCGGTTAGATCCGTCCGCAGCGATTTGAGTAGGGCTTCAAAGTCATTCTTCTCAATGATTTCACTATAGCTTACAGGTGCCTGATTTCTTAAATCTGCATGGGCGGGGTCAAGCAAATACGAGTAGATCGTTTCACTCATTTGTTTCATTCGGCTTAAAGATGAACTTGTTTGTTGCTCCAACTGCGCTACAGCATTTTCACCATATTTGCCAAACTGGGAATTGATAATTTTGGCAGATTGGTAGTATGACAACGCACCAAGCGAGAGCAGAGGAATCAGAGTGACGATGAGAAAACAGAAAAGCAGCTTGGTCCGTATACTGCGATAGGAACCAGAGAAAATGCGTTTATTAAGCTGCCTGATCCATTGGACGTTCATAAACGATTTCCCCTCTCGCTATAACTACATCTACCTGCATTCTAGCATGGACAGATAGCCTATAGAAGAATCCAATCATTTCATGGTAACGCTTTCAAATTGTTGTGTGCAAATAAAATTTCTCGGGGAAACGGGAAAAGCACCTCTCCGTAAGCCGTTTAAAACAGCTTTACGGGGAGGTGCATTATTCGTTTTAGGTTGTGTACTCATGCCCCAGAACCAGGAACACACTCGATGTCCATGTGAACGCCCTGTCACGTAGGCCTTCACCAGTCAGCGCGTCGAAATTCTCTGCCATACCACTTCGGCTGAGCATATTGCAGAAGCGGCGGGATACTTCCCGAGCCAGTTCCAGGTCACCAGCTGCGGCTGCGCCTTCCACGAGAAGCATGGTCGATGGTGCCCAGATCGGTCCGCGCCAATACCCGTCTGGTATATAGTAAGGGCTGCTTATGCTCTCGGTCGCCCAACCATTTTCCGTCAGAAAGCGATTCTCCTCCCTGAGCCCTTCCAGAAGAAGATCTCTGATCGGTTCAGGCAGGCGTTTGCCCAGTAGAATCGGAATGAATAACAGCAGACTGTCTCCAGCTGAAGGTTCATGTGTACCTGAACGTAAGGAGATAAATCTATCATCTTTCCAGAAGTGGCTGATCATCTTCTCCAGCGTATCATCCGCCAGCTTTCTCCATTCCGAAGATTCCTTCGTAAGCCCAAGCAACCCTGCAATTTCAGCAAGAAGCTCTGTCTGGATAATCAGAAAGGCAGCTAAATCCGGGCTTTCTACAGGTATTCCATTATTAAATGCTGTGCTGTTATCCCAGCCGGAATCATTACCGTGGTTATACTGGGGGATCCCATCACCATCATCATCACGATACCGGAACCACCATTTCGTCCACTTGGACAATGGACCGTACACTTCACGAAGCTGCGACTCGCGGATAGCATCCGTACGTTGCATCATCCAAGCTAGTGTCCATCCGTGAATAGGAGGTTTGTTGCAGTTCCACAGTTCATATTTATCGTTCACAAAGTCAGGAATCAAGCCACTTTCATCTTGTCGATCAAAAAAGATCATGAACTGGTCCCATGCAAGTTTTGGATCATGACGAACAAGCGCCATCGCATTGAAACAGTGGTCCCAGCTCCATATATTTGTCATCCAGTTCTTCGACATGTACATGGCAGGACGCGTCAGACATCCCTCCGCGGGAACCAGACAGGACCAAGTAATGTAAGCCGCCAGCTCCCGCGCATCCTGCCAGCGATCAGGGATCGCAAGACTACTGTCAAGCCACCGGTTAAACTCAGTCTGAACCGCTTCTACGTCATCATCAAAGGACGCCCATTTTGGCCGAGGCTCCCATACTGTGCGGAACTCCTCAACGGCAAACTCAGCTGTATTCGTGTCCATATCCATACTGAACTCCGCGATTACGCGTGAGCTCTTGATTTTATCCCACGGCACTTCCAGCTTCATGTCGCCTACAAGTCCAGTCAGCATGAATCGGCATTCATGGGTGAAGCTGTTCACTTCCCAGCTGTTCTTATTTACCTCATATGCATAATCATAAGTTGACGGGATAAAGGTCAACCTGATCCCGCACCCTTTCGAGCGGAAGCGGACCGTGCGGCTATCCGAAATACAGATTTCAGCAAAGATTGCGGGCTCTGATGAATTCAGCCGGACAGTTTCTGGAGAAGCTTCTGCCGTGAATGGAATCGTCTGATTCTGCTGATCCAGCAGTTCAATACGGAACGCTTCGCCAAATTTATCATCCCCACCCCGTACAGTTCGAAGATAGAGGCCCTGCTGTCTATTCTTGCTTTCAGGCAGAAGAGAGACTGCAAGGAACGACTCTCTGCGGCTGAAGGGTACAATGTTCAGGTCAAATTTCATGATCGTCCTCCTTCAACAAGGAATAATACGCTCTAATTGTAAACCGCTGCTCAAGGAACAGGAACGTCCAGGTGTCTTCGCTAAAGAGGGGAATTTGTTGGTAATGGATGAATCGGGTGGTTATAGGTGTCTTTTTGTTAGAGAATTGGGGAGAAAGTGTTAGATATAGAGGGAATAGAAAGAGCCCATGAATCAGGTCGTTATCGGACCTTCTCACGGACTCTTGTCTTTTTTATCATGAATTAAAAGTGAAAGATGGGTTCATTTTGCATGTTGGATCATTTTACTGCATTTCGATTAGGCAACTGAGTTAGATAACTATTGGATAAATGAAGGAGATCCAATGCCCGTTCATACTCTTCCTTCGTAATATAGCCAGAAGAAGTTGATTGCTCTGCTGAAATTACATCCTGTCTTCCCGCATTCGCAAGAGAGTAATGGGTTCCATCTCCATATCCCGTCGCAGGAACGAACAGTGAAGCATCGTTCAATACGGAACCGGAGGGCAGATAATAGCGCTCTGGCAGCAGATTATTTCCCTCACGCAGCAAATCCTGCCCAAAATGCAGTTGGTTCTGGAGAGAGGCACCGGTCAACCCGGCGATCGTTGGCAGAATATCCACCTGTCCTCCGATCTGTTCCAGCTTAGCTGCCGGGGTGATGCCAGGAGCGGTGACGATGAGTGGAATATTGATCATGTCTGCGGACGTGTATTCCCGACCGTAGATTTCCTGCATCAACTTCTCGTCAGTCCGATCCAGCGAGTAAATCGGCAGACCCAGATGGTCCCCGTAAACGACCAGCAGGCTATTTTCCCATAGTCCGCGTTCCTTAAGTCCCTCGATAAACTGCCCCACAGCCTGATCGGCATAATGCTGGGATACAAGATAATCCCCTGGCAACGTATTAACATACCGCTCCGGCAACGTCAGACTCTTCTTATCTTCTGGTAAATGGTAAGGATGGTGTGCAGACATGGAAATAATTTGTGCGTAGAAGGGTGATCCTGAATCCTGCATGGCCTCCAGTTTATCCAGTGTCTTGCTGTACAACACTTCATCCGATGCCGAGAAGGCGATGGAATCTTCAGTTCCAAAATAATTAATGTCATAATAATGGTCGAATCCAAGCGCCCTGTACAACTGATCTCGATTCCAGAAGTGCACATCATTCGTATGGAAAGTGGCTGTCTGGTAGCCGTTCGCTGACATCAATCTGGGCAGACTTGGGAGCTCCTTATTGGCATAGACGGTAGCTGCGGCCCCGTTGGGTGGCGTGTAGAACGATGTATTCACCACAAATTCGGCGTCCGACGTATTGCCCTGTCCCACTTGCTGATAAAAGTTGGGGAAGTACAGGCTCTGTGCAGCCAATTGATTCAGATGGGGTGTAACCTCCTGTCCATCCACCTGCAATCCGATCAGGAAGTTCTGGAATGATTCGAGCTGGAGGACAATGACGTTACGTCCTTTGGCTGCGCCTTGCTCTACAACAGCAGGCAATGCTGTCGTTTGTTTAATCTCGTCGATATGGTCCTGATCGATCTTATCGATGGGTACGGGCTTATCAGGGCGGTCAGCCAGAATGGTATACGCTTCATAACCGAGAATTCCCATCTGCTCCGCTTGTGTAATCTCGCTCATGCTCGCCCGGTTAGGGTATATGTTGAGCATGCAGAGCACCATGGACAGCATCAGGATGACCGAGGCAATCCGTCTTCTGGCGCGTCGTTCCAGCGGCATTCTGCCCAAACGTTCGGTCACGCCGAGCTTGATCCGGCGACGAATGAGTATCCCTGCAATAACCAGAATATCCGCAAAAATAAACAAATAATACGGATCGAGCAAAGAGAACATGCTGCTCTTGACCGAGGTTACCTGATTCACCTGTGCGAGGGCGTGATAATTGACAATGACACCATAATATTTGTAGTACATAATGGCTGCGAAGAAGATACCCGACAGAATCAGATCTAGCCCGAGGTAAAGCCACATCCGGCGTTTCGCTGCGAACCATTCAATCAGACAGAAGCAAATCCAGATCAGCGGCAACTCTGTCAGAAGCGGTTTCCAGACGGGGATGTCATCGAAGATTACAATCCAGGCCAGAGAGCTTTTGATCATCATAATAACGGTGAACACTATAAACGGTCCGCTTAGAAACCGGGTGAGTGAATTGCGTGACAAGTTACCGCCTTCCTTCCTTTCCGAAGTTTCATTTAACAAGTATTATGCTATCTCATGGCATGTTGTGTCAAAAAGTACCCAACTTCATAACCGGCTCGCCTGTTTAGGAATACTAAGAACAGAGAGCAGAGCATGGGGCCATTCATAATCTCGAATATGCAAACAACCCCTTCCAATGGAAGAAGAGGCGGAAAGGGCTGTTAATTGAAAGTTTAATGATGCTTGCCCAACGTGCAGCATGATATCCTGTAAATTATATACCCAATTAAAAGCCAAAGTTTCCCTTTGGATTATTCAATAGTGAATGCGGTGATGAAAGACGGTCTTGGGAACATGGCAGGCTTCTGTGCTGTCAGCCCCTCACTCGTGCTGCGGTTGCGGTGGGGGGAGTCCAATCTGCTGATTGGCTGGTTTGAGCACTACTTTTCGTGATAAAGTATAAAGACTACAATCAGAACGGGTGATCGCATGACAACCGCAATTCGAATATCAGTCAGGCCTTTGGTGGAATATGTGTACCGCAGCGGCAGCATACGTCCAGGGTTTCGTACGAATGCATCGATGCAGGAGGGAACCCGAATACACCAGCGGGTGCAGAAAGATTACACAGAAGAGGATCTAAAAGAAGTGGTTCTCGAAGTGGAGCTGCAACATGGCGACTTAACCTACGTGGTGGAGGGCCGATGCGACGGGTTGATTCGTCTGGATGGCCAGCTGACGGTGGATGAGATCAAATCAACTGCGGGAAACCTGGACGATCTGGGCGATGGGGCCCCTGTACACTGGGCGCAGGCTATGATGTATGCCTATATGTATGCTGTTCAGCATGATGAACCCCGTATGCAGGTACAGCTTACATACGTGCACACCGTGAGTAATGAAGAAAGACGGTTTCGTCGGATGCTGGAACGGCAGGAGCTTGAACAGTTTGCGGCAGAGCTGTTGGCTGGCTATGCGCCATATGCAGAGATGATCGTGGCCTATGAAGAGAAGCGAGATAGAAGCGTTCGAGAGCTGCCCTTTCCTTTTCGCAAATATAGAGAGGGACAGCGCAAGCTGGCAGGAGCGGTATACAAGACGATTCGTGAGGGGCAGGGACTGATGGCGAAGGCGCCAACGGGTATTGGCAAAACGATGTCCGTACTGTTTCCCACGGTCAAGGCCATTGGTGAAGGGGAAGCCAAGCGATTGTTCTATCTGACCGCAAGAACGACGACGCGTGTTGCGGCAGAAGAGGCTTTTGCCCGGATGCAGGCGGAAGGATTGAAGATGCATGTGGTCAGTCTGACCGCGAAGGACAAGATCTGTTTTAAGGAAGAAGAAGCCTGTGATACGGGACAATGTGGCATGTGTGAAGGGTATTATGACCGTATTAATGGGGCCGTGCTGGATATGCTGGAACATGAGACGTTAATGACACGCCCGGTTATTGAACAGTACGCACGCAAGCATCGGGTATGTCCATTTGAATTTTCACTGGATGCTGCGTATGCAGCGGATGCAGTGATCTGCGATTATAACTATATTTTCGACCCGCGTATCTCTCTCAAACGCATGCTGGAGGAGCAGAAACGCAAGACGGTTTTACTGGTCGATGAGGCACATAATCTGGTTGATCGGGGCCGAATGATGTTTTCGGCTGAGCTGGAGAAGGCGGTCTTTCTGGATGTCAAAAGGGAGTTCCAACCGCTGGGCAACCGTGTGCCCGCCGCCAAAGCCATCGCTGATCGTACGGGTGCCATCGACAAATACCTGATCACGCTTCGCAAGAACGGTGGAGATGAAGGAAAAATATTGCAGCAGGAAGCACCCGAGGAACTGATTGAACTGCTGGAGCCTTTTGTCATGGTTGCAGAGCAATGCCTTGTAGAAGGGGGTTCGGGTAATGCCGAGACGGATGAATTGCTGCTGGATGCTTATTTCACCGCACAGAATTTCTTGCGCATTGCCAAGCTGTACGATGAACGCTTCATTACCTATGCAGAATGTGTGCGAAGTGAAGTACGAGTGAAGCTGTTCTGCCTTGATCCATCCGTGCTGCTGCGCCAGACGGCCAAAGGATTCCGTTCCACGATTCATTTCTCTGCGACATTGTCACCACTCGGCTATTACCGGGATATGCTAGGTGCGGAGGAAGAGGATTATACCTTACGTATCCCTTCGCCGTTCCAGCGGGAACAGCTTGATGTGAGATTGCTGCCATTATCGATTCGCTATCGGGATCGTGAAGCTTCGAGGCAGCCCATTGCCAATATGCTGCGCCAGTTGGTTGCCGAGTGGCCCCATAGCAACCTGCTCGTCTTTTTCCCTTCTTATCCGTATATGCGCGAAGTACACGGGACGTATATGGAACAGCCTGGCGAGGCAGAAGTCGTGATGCAGGAGCAGGGCATGAGTGAAGAGGAACGGGAGGCGTTTCTGGACGCGTTCCAGCCACATCCGGAACGAACACGATTGGTATTTGCCGTTATGGGCGGTGTATTTTCGGAAGGTGTGGATCTGCCGGGTGATCGTCTGAACGGTGTTGTGGTGGTTGGGGCGGGACTTCCCCAGATTGGTCTGGAGAACAACGTACTCCGTGATTATTATAGTCGGACAGGGCGCAATGGATTTAATTATGCTTATGTATTCCCCGGCATGAACAAGGTATTGCAGGCAGGTGGCAGGCTGATACGTACGGAAGAGGACAGAGGTGTGCTGGTGCTGGTTGACGATCGATTCACCCAGGAACCGTATCGTTCATTGCTGCCCGAAGAATGGCAGGACTACACACGAATTTTGCCCCAATAATGATAATGATATGGAATTGAACTACACATTCTGTCATGTAAAGAACGATAGCAGGTTTTTTCAGTTTTCTTTCTCAGTATGATTGAAGGATAGGCCGAAAAGGGTATTACTTGGATAGCATACGAACGAACAAGGACGATATACATCCGTACCGTGGTCCGCTTCGAAAGCAATCAAGGAGGTCGGTTGGGAATGAAGAGAAATCATACGATGATGCAGTTTTTTGAATGGCACCTGGCCGCAGACGGAAACCACTGGAAGCGATTGGCCGAAATGGCGCCAGAGCTGAAAGCCAAAGGTATCGACTCCGTGTGGGTGCCTCCGGTGACGAAAGCCATATCTGCTGAGGATACTGGTTACGGCGTATATGACCTGTACGATCTGGGCGAATTTGACCAGAAGGGCAGCGTGCGCACTAAATATGGCACCAAACAGGAACTGGTCGAGGCAATTGCCGAGTGCCAGAAGAATGGCATTTCCGTCTATGTGGATCTGGTAATGAATCATAAGGCAGGTGCGGATGAGACCGAAGTCTTCAAGGTGATTGAGGTCGATCCCAATGATCGGTTGAAGGAAATCTCCAAACCGTTCGAGATTGAGGGCTGGACCAAATTCACATTTCCGGGTCGCGGGGATCAATACTCCTCTTTCAAATGGAACGCCGAACATTTCAACGGCACCGACTTTGATGCCAAAGAAGAACGAAGCGGTGTGTTCCGCATTGCAGGAGAGAACAAGAACTGGAATCAGAATGTCGACGATGAGTTCGGCAACTATGATTACCTGATGTTCGCCAATATTGATTACAATCACCCGGATGTCCGAAAGGAAATGCTGCAATGGGGAAAATGGCTCATCGATACGCTGCAATGCAGCGGTTTCCGACTGGATGCGATCAAGCATATCAACCACGAATTCATCAAGGAATTCGCAGCTGAGATGATCCGCAAACGCGGTCAGGATTTCTACATCGTAGGTGAGTTCTGGAACTCCAACCTGGATGCGTGTCGTGAATTTTTGGACACCGTAGACTATCAGATTGATCTGTTTGATGTGTCCTTGCATTACAAGCTGCATGAGGCCTCGCTGGCGGGCAGAAATTTTGACCTTTCGAAAATTTTCGAGGATACGCTGGTACAGACCCATCCTACCCATGCCGTAACATTCGTCGACAACCATGACTCCCAGCCGCATGAAGCACTGGAATCCTGGGTTGCGGACTGGTTCAAGCCCAGTGCGTATGCACTGACGCTGCTGCGCCGTGACGGATATCCTGTTGTCTTTTATGGAGATTATTACGGTATAGGTGGACCCGAGCCTGTAGATGGCAAAAAGGAGATTCTGGACATTCTATTGTCAACTCGCTGTCATAAGGCATACGGGGAGCAGGAGGACTACTTCGATCATCCGAATACCATTGGCTGGGTGCGCCGCGGCGTGGAGGAAATCGAAGGCTCTGGCTGTGCGGTTGTGATCTCGAACGGAGAAGATGGCGAGAAACGAATGTTTGTTGGCGAGCACCGTGCTGGCGAAGTCTGGACCGATCTGACGCATAGCTGTGAGGATAGCATTACCATTGGGAAAGACGGCTGGGCCACCTTCCATGTATGTGGCGGGGGCGTCTCCGTATGGGCTCTCCCGGATCAGGGTGAGCAGGGAGAATAATTTAGATATAACAGTAAGCAAAGAGGGTGTCTCGTTGCCATGGAATCAGGCTTCGAAGATACCCTCTTTGGGTTAACTTCGTTTTTAGGAACGGTTCCCCATATTTCGTTAAATTAACTGACTTACTTACACATCCAGTTCAAACGATTCCAGCGTGCCCACCATTTGCAGATCATGCTCTTGGTTGAACTGTGTCCGTTTGTCAGCATCCGCGTATTCATCGTGATAGTGCATCAGCACGGTTTTCTGTCTCACTTCGGCAGGCAGCTGCTGCAGATCCTTCAATGAAGTATGGGATTTGATCACCAGATCATGCATATGACATTCATGGAAAATGAGCTGCACGTCAGCGGCATTCTGTTCCACCCGTTCCTGATCCAGTGTGCTGTCCGCACTATAGTAGAAGTAGGGTTTTGCAAGAAGGCCATTGCTGACCATGCCCGGCACATGCTGTGTTCGAAAAGTTTCAAACGTCACGCCCCCCAGTTCAAATGTGCCTCCATCCGGTAAAGGTACGATATCGTAATAGTCGCTCATCGTGCGCTCCCCATCTGTGGTATAGCGCATGCCTGGAGATAAAATATTCCATAACGGATCAATCAACTCTTCGTGGATAAAAAGACGTGGCTTACGATTGCCCACAATCTGTGAATAATATCCGAGCATCTGTACTCCGTTAATATGATCTTCATGCAGATGGGTAATAAACACATTGTGGATTTCCGTCATAGAAAAGCCATATTCCTTTAATGCTTTTGCATTGGATTCAGGAAAATCAATAACCAGATGGGTGTCGCCGAATTCGGCCAGCATACTGTTGTGGTATTGCTCCACGCTGAACATGTCTCCTGTACCAAGAAATGTTATTTTCATCCATTCCATCTCCTTCTATCAATCTTCAGATCAGTATCAGTGCGATTAAATTCAGTATACCTTGTTCCAGGAAATATGCCTAAAGCAACCTTTTTTGATAACGCTATCATTTTATATTGAACTTTGTGGGCAAACAGTGTAGCGTAAAGATTGGGAAGTGAACCCATATGAACGTAAACTCACCTAAAGGGAGCGTGTGAGGCGAATGAAGTCTTTTCTGGATGAACAATTTCTGTTGCACAATGAAACGGCGATCAAGTTATATGAGGACTATGCAAAGGACATGCCGATTATGGACTATCACTGCCACCTCAGTCCACAGGAGATCTACGAGAATAAAGCCTTTAGCAATATTACGGAGGCCTGGTTATACGGTGATCACTACAAGTGGCGGCTCATGCGCGCAAACGGAATTGAGGAGCGGTATATTACGGGTGGAGAAGGCGTAACTGATTACGATCGTTTCCTCGCTTATGCCAAAACCGTGCCGATGATGATTGGTAATCCGCTGTATGCATGGTCTCATCTGGAATTGCAGCGTTATTTCGGTGTCTATGAAGTATTGAATGAGACGAGTGCCCCGGCCATCTGGGAAAAGGTAAATGCCAAACTGAACAGTGAAGGTTTCGGTGCGCGTGATCTGATTACCAAATCCAATGTCACCGTGGTATGCACAACCGATGATCCATGTGATTCCCTGGAATATCACCTGAAGATTCAGGAGATGGAAGGATTCAATACCGCTGTGCTGCCTTCATTCCGTCCGGATAAAGGGCTGGAATTGAACCGCGATACTTTCTCGGAATGGGTAGGCAAGCTGTCCCAGGCAGCCGGAACGGCGATTTCTGATTATGACTCATTCCTTGCTGCCCTAGAATCCCGGGTGGAGTTCTTCCATTCCGTAGGTGGCAGAGTATCGGATCATGCACTGGATTATGTACCTTTCGGTGTGGCTACACGGGAGGAAGCAGGAGCTATATTTGCCAAGGCTCTCGCAGGGCAGAAGGTTAGCCGTGAGGAAGAGGACAAGTACAAGACGGTAACATTGACTTTCCTCGGCAAACTGTACGCAGATCGCGGCTGGGTGATGCAGTTCCATATTAATGCTGCCCGCAACAATAACAGCCGGATGTTCGCACAGCTTGGTCCGGATACCGGTTATGATTCCGTAAATGATACGCCGCTTTCTTCTGCGGTGATTGGACTGCTGGACGCATTGGAGCAGGAGCAGGCGTTGCCCAAAACGATACTGTATTCCCTGAATCCTCGGGATAATGAAGTGCTCGCTGCGATTATCGGCAGCTTCCAGGGCGGCGGTATTCCAGGCAAAATCCAGTTGGGTGCAGCCTGGTGGTTCAACGATACAAAGGACGGCATGCTCGCTCAAATGAAGGCGCTGGCGAATGTTGGTCTGATCAGCCGTTTTGTCGGCATGCTGACCGATTCCCGCAGTTTCCTCTCGTACACAAGACATGAGTATTTCCGCCGCCTGGTCTGCAATCTCATCGGTGAATGGGCCGAACAGGGTGAGGTACCGCATGATATGGAAATGCTTGGACAGATCGTTCAAGGCATCGCCTACAACAATGCGAAGGCGTATTTCCCTTTTGCATCCACACTGAAGACGGTCTCTGCTTCGCAATCCTGATCCGGTAAAATTTAAATGTTTCCTCGATTCAGATCACCTGTCTCTTTCGAGTAAACCAAATGCTCCCTTCAAGTCGTCAGGCTTAAAGATCAACCTGATGACTTGAAGGGAGCTTCTTTATGTTATAGTTCGTACCGATGGTCCCATATCTATTCCAGTTCAGACAGCAGCTTTGCGTATAGAGCGGATGCTTCGGGAGAAGGGCCTGTACCGATTTCCCGAAGCAACTGACTCGTAAAATGTGCGTATTGCTCGATCAGCGCCTCTTTGTTCTTCTGTGTAGTTAACGCCTGCAAGAGCAGCATTAATGATTCCTCGTCTAGTTCGTTACGAGACAGCAGCTTCTTGAGCAAAAGGGTGGCTGAGCTGATGTCGCGTACTCTCATCAGGGCCAGACATAATCGACGGGTTAACGAGGTATACACGATTGATAAACGCTCGATTTCGCTCCAGGCCCAGGTATAGACATTATCCCCGAATAAATCGCCCACATATAATTGCTCCAGTGTCCGCGCCTGCTCAATGTCTTCCTCGGATTGAATGACAGAAAGCATCTTGCAACCCTCTTCAAAACGAAGAAAATCTACTGTGATATCCGTCAAATTCAGGGCGTAATGGTTGTTGTCTGTGTGAAGTACTTGTTTCAATCCGTACGCATCCAGCAGTTTACGCAGTTGATAGACCGTCGTATTGAGATAGACTTCCGCATTTTTCTGTGGCATGCCCCCAAAAATATTTTCAATTAGACGTGCTCTGGACACAAGCCGGCCTTTATGAATGAGCAGATATGCGAACAGTTCTGCACTTTTGCTGGATTTCCATTTCGTTTTGATTCCTTTGGGACTCTGAATCTCAATTCTCCCCAGCCCATTGAATTCGACAGATTGAGCCTGTGAGACTTTCGTGGTCTCAGCTACCGGGCTTTTACGCCATTCCTCAAGTGCCCGATGAACAGTCTGTTGAAGTCTATTTTGATCCACAGGTTTAACCATGTAGTCAAAAGCGAAGACATCAAAAGCGGATAAGGCATATTCCTTGTGGGAGGTTATAAAGACGATTCGCGTCTGTTTGCCCAGCTTTCGCAGCCCTTCAGCAAATTCGAGCCCGCTTTCCCTGGGCATGTTAATATCTACAAAAATCAAGTCTACCTCATGATCGGCCAAGTATGCTGTTGCGGCCGTAGTATCCAGAAATGCGCCCACAATCTGGACCTTCTCGATCTTGGCCAGCATTTTTTTCATAATGAGATGCATGGCCTTCTCATCATCCACCAGAATGACTTTCATGCCCCAATCCCCGCTTTCATTGAGAATAGTGGCTGAGCCGCACCAGGTTCAGGAGGAACCGGAACGGAAAAGTAGAAATTGCTGCCCTGTGAGAGTTTGCTGTCAAACCAGATTTCGCCCCCGTTCAGGCGCACGAACTCTCTGCACAGATTCAATCCAAACCCGATCCCTCGTTCTCCAGCAGTTCCTGTGGCAGATATCGGATATTCGTCCTGAAGGAGAGAGTGTGCATGTTCATCCGAGATGCCTTCCCCGGTATCACTTACGGATACGACAATATGCTGGTCCACCCGATTAGCGTTCAATGTGATTCGTCCACCCAAATTCGTAAATTTAATGCTATTGGATAACAGATTTCGAAGGATCAGATCGAGCATATCCTTGTCTGCATATACGGAGATTCCCGGCGATATGTTAGAAATGATCCGAATCTGCTTATTTTCACTGCGCAAGCGAAGCAGACGTATGCTCGCTTCAACGGAATGGGTCAGGTTCCGCTCCACGGGATGAAAGACCTGGCCTCCGCTCTGACTACGGAACCATTCGAGCAATCCCTCCACCAAGGCGAACGTATTCTGGATCTGTTGTCTCATCTCCTGAACAATCTCCTCCGAATCCCCGCCGAAGTCCTGTATCTCTTCTTCAAGCAAATCCATCAGATTGACAAGTACGGCAACGGGATCACGAATATCGTGAGCGACCACATTGAACATTCTGTCCTTGAATGTGTTCAATTCAGTTAATTTTCTGGCATTATCCTGAAGCTTATCTTCTGCCCGGATGGCTTCAGTCACATCGCTGAGCAGCATCATTTTGCCGATGTGTTTCCCGCCTCGGTGAGTTACCAGAGAAAAATGTACATTATACAACTTGTTACTTTGCACGCCGGATAGCCGAACCTTGCTGGCAAAAGAGGGTTGCTGGATCAATTTCTCCAATAGAAGTGGGTAATCCGCAAGGACAAGACTTGCGGGCTGACCAATATGTTTGGGGTGCAGTCCCTCAATAACTCCACGTGCAGAGCGATTGAAACTGGTTAAGACGTGGTCCAGATCAAAGACAATGACAGCATCCTGCATGGACTCAAACACCTTTTGCCAAGCCAGCGGAGCCAAACGAAACATGTTGAATTGAAAGATTCCCCACATAAAGAAGACACCCGAGATGATAAATCCAAAAGGTGAGATATCGATTGGTGAATGGAGGACACCACTTAAGTAAACAAGAGAAAAACCGAATGGCCCCCAGGAGCCAAGAATCATCAGCGAGATTTGCTTTTTCATGCGTGGTATAGCACGTCGGAACATCTGTACAAGGAAGAAAATACCCATAAAAAACAGCGTGTAGGAAAATAGGACATGAACCTGATATAGGGGTCCTTTCTCAAAAGAGAACAGAGGAAAGCCTGCGGAATTATCGATCGTCATACTCTTGTAGTATAGGTGATGCGACTTATTGGTGATATGTGCGATAAACGTAAGGAGAGGTACAATGAGCAGCAATAAAACGTTACGCATGCGTACCCAGGCTTCTCGTCCCGTATATTGCAGCACCATAAGAAAGAAACAGATGGGACCGAGCAGAATGCCGATATATTCGATTCGGAGCCAGAATTGGATCTGATCCAGGCTTCCGCTAACGATCTCAAATGCGTACCCGAAAGTATAAAAAGAACTGACAAACATCCCGAGGCCGTAACTAACAGCAATGGGCAAATTTCTTCTTTTGTAGGAGAGGTAAGCCATCATTAAAGAACAGCAGGTTGCAGCCATCAATAGTGCAGATAAGTACAGATTATAATTCATAGATGAGCCGCCTTTAATCAAGTCATATTCTTGCATGATATGCATCCAATTTTAGCAGAAATAGAATCAAAAACATATGTGTTTGAAAGGGGGATTTACATTTTTTTGTTTGAAAAAAAGTCCACTCTGCCTTCGAGAGGCCGAGCGGACTGATGTGATTCCGGACTTATTGGATGGATTTCAGAAGTGCACCAAGTTCGGGATTGGTCTGGAGCACTCGTAGCATAATCGTCAGTGCTTCAGCACGGGAGGCGGAGTCTGCGGGATGGAACTGTCCTTTTCCGTCTCCTGTGATGATTCCGGCTGCAGCAGCCTGCTGAAGCTGCTCTTTATTCCAGGTCTGTTCAAGGTCCGTGATGACAGGGGCTTCCGTCGTGATTACATTCCTCAGATCCATAATGCGAGAGATGATGGCGATCATCTCGGAACGCTTAATCTCCTGATTTGGCTTGAATGTGCCGTCGGGGTAGCCCGATAATATGCCCTTACCTTGCAGGGAGCGAATGGAAGCTTCGGCCCAGTGACCGGATACGTCACTCATTGCACTGCCCTGGCTACTCGATAGATCGAATACTTTGGCGATCAGCGTTGCAAACTCGGCACGTGTGATACTGGCGTTCGGGTGGAAGGAGCCATCGGCATAACCTGTTACGACTCCCAGCTTCACGAAGGTATTTACTGTTGATGCAGCCCAGTGCTTACTTGTATCCGATAACTGTACAGCAGGATTAGACTGTGCTGCTTTAATTTTTTGGTTAAGGCTCGTCATAAGGTTATCCAAATTCACGACTTGCTCGTTGAATTTCGCTCCTGATACAGCGTTTGGTATCGTTGTTGGCTCGGGAGTCGGCTCCGGTTTTACCACAGGAGTTGGTGCTGGTGTTGGGGCAGTGGTCGGCGTTGAGCTTGAACCGCCACCTGAACTACCTCCAGTACTTCCTCCAGTACTTCCACCTGTGTTGCCTCCTGTACCCCCATTGTTGATCGCGGTAATCTCAATGGTTTTGGTTCCGAACACGCCTGAAAGATCTGCTGCTTTGGCTTGAACCAGAACGGTTCCTGCGGAAGTTCCAGTCAGCATTCCGTGCGTATCAATGGTCGCTTTGCCAGTTCTGTTCTGTACTGTCCATACGACTGAAGAATTCGTTGCATCAGCTGGCAGAACATTCGCGGTCAATGGAATGGACTGGCCCGCTTGTACAGAGGTGTTTCCTGTTACGGTAATGGAGTTCACGAGAACAGGTGTAACCGTGATCTCAACGTCACCCAATACTTCGCTGCCATCTGCTGCTTTGGCTTGAACCAGAACGGTTCCTGCGGAAGTTCCAGTCAGCACTCCGTTCGTATCAATGGTCGCTTTGCCAGTTCCGTTCTGTACTGTCCATACGACTGAAGAATTCGTTGCATCAGCTGGCAGAACATTCGCGGTCAATGGAATGGACTGGCCCACTTGTACAGAGGTGTTTCCTGTTACGGTAATGGAGTTCACCAGAACGGGAAGTGGCGTGATCGTAACTCGAACACTGCCGACGACTCCACTACCATCCGTTGCAGTAGCCTGTACCAAGACCGTCCCTGGATCTCCGGCTGTCAGTACACCTGACTCTGAGTCGATGGTTGCTGTTCCTGTTTCATTGGTGACAGACCAGGTTACGGCAGGGTTAATTGCGTTCGCTGGGGTCACCTCTGCATTCATGGACAACGTTTGGCCCGTTGGAATCGAATTGGCGACGTTCGTGCTGTATACCTTGATATCGGACACGACATGAAAGAGATTATCCGTCAGAAGCTTAGATCCGGAATACACACTAATTTTTTTATTGATTTGAGGAGAATTGGCTTGAATAAGGAATGTGACGTATCCGTTTGTCGTATACCAGGAAAATGCTCCATTAGCTGTCATTTGTCCGCTATTCGGCCGTGGATTGGTGTTATAAAACAACACGTTCGAAGTATCGCTTTTCAAAAAGATTTCGGTCTGACCATCCACAAGATCATCTTGACCGTCATATACGCTAAGTGTAACACTTGCGTATCCAGGATGAGAGGCATCCATCTTCGGCGCTTCGGTGAAATCCACACGATGAGCGGACATGGAAGGTTTTGTGTTCGCAATGGCGTCGATATTCAGCTTAATATCTGAAAAATCACTTGAGTCATAGGAGTATTGCGGTACCCATGCGATGTCGTTGCTTTCAATATATCCACCGACCGTTAATTTACTATTATCGAGTGGAACGGTAACGGTTGTTTCCGCTTCGGGATTTGGAACGTCAGCTACAGTTCCATCCGCATAACGGATATAAAGCTGTTCGTCTGCATTTGGCTTATCATTCTTAAAAACAACCTTTGCGGAAGAGTAGTTTCCCACGCAACCGCTCAGCAAAGCTGCAAACAAAGCCAGCAGCACCCCTGTTTTTCCTATTGTAAACCTGTTCATTTCGAACCTTCATCTCCTTCAAATTGTGACTAATTGCTTTTAAAACAAGTATATCTACTGCCAATGACGGGAAAATGACAAACCCAACACCCCAAGCCTAAGTAGCCTCTTGGGGTGTTAAATTTATATATAAATTTGTTGTTTGACTTTCAACTTTCACAAGAATATACTTAGTACACCTAATTAATTGAATGGCTATTTAATTGAGATGCTATTTAATAGATATCCTATGGTGTTGGATCTCTATGGAATGATAACGAAAATAAGAGGGGGGACAATAATGACTGGTATAGATCCGGTCGCCCAGAAGGTTTTATACTCCATCATGCAGTTTAGTAAAGGCAAATGGAGGCAGCATAAACCTCATGGGCGCAATCATAATGAAATTATGGTATTGGGCAGTTTACTCCACGGCATGCATCCTGGAGAACGGTTGAACTGGAAGGACAATCCGCCTGATTTCAATGACACAATCCAATCGAATCATCCAGGACTGAAAGTATCGGAAATCAGTGCTTTGTTGCGCGTAAAATCACCGACGATTACTCCTGTCATTCGAGGTCTTGAGGATGAGGGACTGGTCAAGCGAACTATGGACCCCGAGGATCGACGGGCAGTTCGCATCACCATTACCGACGCAGGCCGAGAGATTATTCGAGCTGCACATGAGGAGCGAATGCAAACATTCAACCAGCTCGTCGAGCATTTGGGAGAGGAAGACAGTCTTCAATTAGCGGAGTTGTTGACCAAGGTGTACACCTTTTTTGATACATTGGTTTCCCAACAGACGGATACGTCCACACAAGGAGATGATAAGCCATGATGAAATTGTTTCGCATGCTGAAGCCGTACCGAATCCCCATTTTCTTTATTTTGGGTCTGGTGCTGCTGCAGTCATTGGCTGAGCTGTACTTGCCAACCCTGATGGCGGATATCGTCAATGACGGTATCGTAAAAGGGGATGTTCCTTACATCTGGCAGATTGGCGGCTGGATGCTGGTAATCGCCATTGGAGGCACAGCCTGTTCCGTAACAGCCAGTTATCTGTCCTCCCGTACAGCGGGTGGATTTGCCAAAAAACTGCGCAGCAGAGTGTTCCGCCATGTGGAGAACTTTTCGTTACAGGAATTCGATAAATTGGGTACAGCATCGCTGATTACCCGTACGACCAATGATATAACGCAGGTTCAGAACGTACTAACGATGATGCTGCGCATGATGGTTATGGCTCCGATGATGTGTATCGGTGGTATCTTTATGGCTGTATCCCAGGATGCCAAATTATCGACCATCTTCCTGGTGGTCCTGCCTGTGCTGGCGGGAGCCATTGCACTGATTGGTGCGAAGGGTCTGCCTTTGTTCAAACAAATTCAGAAAAAGCTGGACCGACTTAATTTGGTATTGCGTGAGCAACTAACAGGGATTCGTGTAGTTCGTTCCTTTAATCGCGGGGAGCATGAGCGTGTTCGTTTTAATGGAGCCAATACGGATCTGAGAGACGTTTCCATTAAAGTGAATGTACTCATGGCAACATTAATGCCTGTCATGATGCTGGTTATGAACTTTTCTATGATTGCGATCCTTTATTTTGGTGGACAGCGGATTGACAGCGGCAATATGGATATTGGTTCATTGATTGCCTTTATTCAGTATGCGATGCAAATCATGTTCTCTCTCATTATGGTCTCCATTATCTTTGTCATGATTCCAAGAGCTTCGGCTTCGGCAGAGCGGATCAACGAAGTATTGGATATGCATCCGGATCTCAGCAACCCAGAGCAGCCTCGAAATATGAAATCGCTGCAAGGCACCATTGAATTCGACAACGTGACATTCCGTTATCCGGGTGCAGAGAATGCTGCTTTGTCAGGCATTTCATTTACGGCACGCCCGGGTGAGACTACAGCCATTATTGGCGGTACGGGCTCAGGGAAATCCACATTACTTAGTCTTATCCCACGTTTTTATGATGTAACCGAGGGTACTGTACGGGTGAATGGTACGGATGTGCGTGAGCTTCGGCAGGAAGATTTGCGGGCCAAAATTGGATTTGTACCGCAGAAGGCGGTTCTTTTCACCGGAACGATTGCGGAGAATATTCGGCACGGGAAGGATGACGCCACGATGGAGGAAATTGTGCGAGCCGCTCAAACGGCCCAGGCAGAGAACTTCATTACGGAGATGAAAGACGGTTACGACAGCGTCATTGCGCAGGGAGGTAACAACGTAT
This sequence comes from Paenibacillus sp. JNUCC-31, assembly GCF_014844075.1. Lineage (NCBI taxonomy): Bacteria > Bacillati > Bacillota > Bacilli > Caryophanales > Paenibacillaceae > Paenibacillus > Paenibacillus sp. JNUCC31. The sequence continues at coordinate 2,889,234 of NZ_CP062165.1, read as the reverse complement.
CCGGTGGACAGAAGCAGCGTTTGTCCATTGCACGCGCACTCATTCGCCGTCCGGAAGTATATATTTTTGATGACAGCTTCTCGGCTCTCGATTTCAAAACCGATGCCAAACTTCGTGCTGCCCTGAAGACTGAAACGACTGAAGCAGCAGTGCTTATTGTGGCTCAGCGTGTAAGTACGGTGATGGATGCGGATCGTATTCTGGTGATGGATGAGGGACGGATTGTCGGTTCAGGAACACATAGAGAGCTGCTGGAGCACAATGAAGTGTATCGCGAGATTGTATCCTCCCAGCTGACAGAGGAGGAGATCGCATGAGTGAACGTACAGAACGCAAGTCACCTCGTCCCCCTGGCGGGCCGGGTCATCCCGGAGGCGGAATGGGCATGCGGCCTCCTGTGGAGAAAGCAAAGGATTTCAAGGGTACACTGCGGCGCTTGATGCGTTATCTTCAGCCTCATAGCTATCGTTTGCTGGGTGTGTTGGTTGCTGCAATTCTAAGTACCGTGTTCAGCATCATCAGTCCGAAGGTTATGGCGGAAGGGACCGATATTCTCAGTCAAGGCGCTATTGCCATCCTTCAGGGAGTGCAAGGTGCCGGGATTGATTTTCCTGCCTTGATGAAAGTATTGTATCTGCTTGTGGGACTCTATCTGTTTAGTGCAGCTTTCATGTACATTCAGCAATATCTGATGGCTGGTGTCGCTCAGCGAGTTGTGTATGACATGCGTGAGCAGATCAGTGCCAAGGTTGGACGTCTGCCACTGAAATATTTTGACTCCCGTACCCATGGGGAAACCTTAAGCCGGGCGACAAATGATGTGGACAACATCAGTAATACGCTCCAACAAAGTTTGGCACAGTTCATTACGTCTGTAGTCACCATTGTCGGAGTTATCATCATGATGCTGACCATTAGTCCATGGATGACCCTCATTACCATTTTGACACTGCCATTAAGCGTAGTTGTTGTAATGCTGGTGGCATCCCGTTCGCAAAAGCACTTTGCAGGCCAGCAAAAATCACTTGGTGAATTGAACGGGCATGTCGAGGAAATGTACACCGGACACAAGGTGGTCAAAGCCTTTGGACGGGAAGAGCATTCGGTAGAACAGTTCGAAAAAGTGAACGAAGAACTGTATGAATCCGGTTGGAAAGCCCAGTTTATCTCGGGTATTATCATGCCGCTGATGACGTTTGTAGGTAACCTTGGTTACGTGCTGATCTGTGTAGTCGGTGGGATCTTTGTTACGCGTGGTGCCATTTCCATCGGGGATATCCTTGCATTTACACAGTACTCCCGTCAATTCACTCAGCCGATCAACCAAATCGCCAACATCTCGAATATCATTCAGTCCACGATCGCTTCGGCGGAGCGGGTATTTGAATTGCTGGATGAAGAGGAAGAAGTTCCGGAGTCTTCAAAACCGGTACAATTGCAGCAGCCACAGGGTGCCGTTGCATTCCATGGTGTGAATTTTGGATATAAAGCGGATGAGTTACTCATTCATAATATGAATATTGATGTAAAACCGGGACAGACGGTAGCCATTGTCGGGCCTACTGGGGCGGGGAAAACGACCTTGATCAACCTCCTGATGCGTTTCTATGAAATTCAGGACGGCCAAATTACGATTGACGGCGTTAATATCGTGGACATGGAACGCGGTAAGCTGCGTAGCCTGTTTGGGATGGTGCTTCAGGACACATGGCTGTTCAACGGAACGATCCGTGACAACATTGCCTATGGCCGGGAAGGTGCAACGGAAGAGGAAGTCATCAGAGCGGCCGATGCAGCCCATGCCGATCACTTCATTCGTACCTTGCCTGATGGATATGACACGGTGCTGAATGAAGAAGCATCGAACATTTCCCAAGGACAGAAGCAATTGCTGACCATTGCGAGAGCGATTCTGGCGAATCCGGCCATTCTGATTCTGGATGAAGCGACGAGCAGTGTCGATACGCGGACTGAAGTGTTCATCCAGAAAGCGATGAATGATCTGATGAAGGATCGCACCAGCTTTGTCATTGCCCATAGATTGTCCACCATTCGTGGTGCCGACCTGATTCTTGTCATGGATCATGGTAACGTCATTGAGCAGGGCAATCATGAGGAGTTAATGGCCAAACAGGGCTTCTATGCCGATCTGTACAACAGTCAGTTCACGGAGCAACAGCCGCAGGCGATCTAATAACTGACAGCGTTAAAAATAGCCGGGCACCCTCTGGGTGATCCCGGCTATTTATCGTGAATGGTGTGATGCAGGGCAAGAAGCAGTGTATCATGCAATGCAGTGTACGATGTCTCATCTCCCAACGCTAACGAATCGAGGGCACCTTATATCGGGGATTAGCGTGGGATGCCAGAGCTAACGAACTGGAGACACGCTAATCCCACGAAATTAGTAAAAAGCGGCGAAAGGGAGCACAGAATGAGGAAATAAAGCGTCTGAGGTTCGTTAGACCGCAGAAATGGTGTTATTTGGCCCAATAGCGTGTGCTCGGTTCGTTAAACGTTCGTCCACAGATCATCATCATACTGAGGTTGCAACAACAGAGCAAAAGATACGATGCAGTCTAGAAGATAGTAACAACGAAAAGGGACGAAGCCATGTGAACCATAAAATGTACCCTATAAGATGGACACTTTAAAAAGGTCATCTTATAGGGTCTTTTTTGTGTACAATGAATAAAAAACGAGCGGTGGTCAAAGTGGATGTCTAAAAAGTTATTTACAACTCAAGAGCAAGCTCAGTTAAGAACAAATCCCTATGTGAAAAATGTCAGTGCTAAAGCCATTACATATACGGATGCTTTTAAAGAACGATTTATTCAAGAGTATAATCAAGGTAAGTTTCCAAGTGAGATTTTTCAGGAGGCGGGCTTTGCCATTGACGTTTTGGGGGCAACCCGGATTCGAAAGGCTTCCAATCGATGGCGTGCGGCTTTTCAGGAACAAGGACCTGCAGGATTAACAGACGCTAGAAAACACGCCTCAGGACGTCCTCTGACCCGCGAATTAAGTCTCGAAGAAAAATATGCCCGTTTAGAAGCGAAAATGAAATGGCTTGAAGCGGAGAATGAATTCTTAAAAAAGCTCGATCAACTCGAAAGGCAGATGAGAAAAAAGAAATTCAATTAAGTACGTGGCAAAAATTCGAACTGATTCAACAGATGATGAGGGCATACCCTCTCCAGCGAAAGGTGCATGTTCTATGTGAAATCGCCGGGGTCTCACGTTCGGGCTACTATCGATATCGTAGTGAAAATGCTCAATTACATCGTCAAAAACAGGAACAAAACGATGAAAACGTCAAAGCGATTCTTCTGAAAGCCTACCGTTACCGGGGAAGGAAGAAGGGAGCTCGTCAAATCAAAATGACGCTGGAGAACCAATATGGAGTTACATACAACCTCAAGCGTATCCGTCGAGTCATGCAAAAGTACAACATCGTTTGTCCGATTCGAAAAGCCAATCCTGCACGACGTATGGCCAAAGCCACTCAAGAGCATCGAACCTGTCCCAACACGTTAAAGCGAGCCTTTAAGCCAGGGGTCGCCGGTCAAGTTCTCTTAACCGACATCACGTATTTAACCTATGGGAAAAACAAGCGGGCCTATCTGTCCACGATAAAAGACGCCGAAACGAATGAAATTTTAGCCTATGAAGTCTCTGCTTCACTTGGTTTGGACATTGCGATCGACACGTTGAAACAACTCAAGAAACATCGCCATCTCACCTCGGATGCCTTGATTCATTCGGATCAAGGATTTCACTACACCAATCCGAAGTTCCAAAAGCTTGTGAAAGAAATGGGGCTAAGTCAATCCATGTCACGTAGAGGAAACTGTTGGGATAACGCTCCACAAGAATCATTCTTTGGGCATTTTAAAGATGAAACGAATTTCAAAACGTGTATGACTTTGGAAGAAGTTACGCAAGAAGTGAAAAGCTACATGATCTATTACAATCATTATCGAGGTCAATGGAACTTAAAGAAGCTGCCGCCTGCGCGTTACAGGCAGCAGCTTGAGGTGGCCTAACCTTTTTTTAATTGTCCTTTACAAGGGGTACATTTTACCACTGCTGCGTCCCTTTTTGTTGTCTAGGTTCTTCATCTTATCCACATACGATGTTCCAAGAGTCTTATAAGATAATCCAATTTTGTCATATCGGCACTGTATAACCGAAATTATCACGACTCATTTATTTACTTTCTTGCTGATCGTCAGGCTCCTTCGCAGGTACATCTGCGAAGGAGCTGGAGGACGTCTTCACTTCCACCTTCGCGTCACCGGTAGCTTCCTCAAGCGCAGAAGGCGCTGGTTCACCCGGTAGTAATTCACGCTGCTCGATCATGCGTTTCACAACTTCATAACAGTCCTCGATATGTTTATTCCCGACATAACGCATCGCCGTGAAGCTGAGTGCGGCAGCCAGCCCCTGACCTGCAAAAGGGACAAATTTGGCGACCGATTTGGTAGCTACGCGTACCCCGACTTTTTTCAGCACCTGTACCACCAGTTCTTTGGTTACCATACGTCCGATGATTTTACTTCCGATGGACATGACGAACCCGTAGATCATGGATTTGGTCTCAGGGTCCATACCATCAAGCTGCTTTTGCGATAATCCAAATTTATTATTAATGGCAGGCAATAGCTGCATGAGCATCCCCACATCGGCCAGTACGTCTGTACCGGGAAGAGGAACGAGTGTTGAACCGGCTGAAGCGGTGGCTCTCTTTTTGACCATGGTACGGCATTCCTTGCGAACTTGCTCCAATTGTTCCAACGTTGACGGAATCATAGGGAATCCCTCCATTCGTATATGGTATAGATATAACCGTTTTGACTCGTTTTGAATGGTGCTTTCTACAGTAGAAATTGGTGACCCTGGTATAGAAGTGTAAGTAACCTTTTTTCTCAACCATACGTCTAGTAAAAAAAGGAAATCAGTGAATAGCTTTGACGAGTATCTGAGTACTACGGATGAGGAGGGATTACGATGCATACACGGTTAGGGATACTGCTGTTATTATGTTGTATAAGTGGGCTGATCATTACAAGCTGTTCATCAGAGGAGGACCCGGACAAGATGGAATCCAATTCGAATCAGGAGCTATCCCAGACAGAACGAAATGCTGCTCTCAAAGAAATCAAACCCGAAAGAGTCCAAGCCATGAACGCCATGGGGCTGCGCATCCTTCAACAGATGAGCGCAAAAGAGAAGGCTGGCGGGAATAATCTGCTGATTTCACCTTACAGCATTGCGGCGGCGATTGGCATGGCATATAACGGTAGCATAGGTGAGACCAGGCGAGAGATGGCAGAGGTCATGGGCTGGTCGGGGATGGAAATGGACCGAGTGAATGCTTCTCAAGCGGCTTTGCAGCAGTTGTTGACCCATCCGGGAAAAGGCATACAGATCGGTGTAGCGAACTCCATGTGGACGAAGAAAGGAATTCCGGTAGAGGAAGCATACCAAACAACCATACAGCACGCTTATGATGCCGAGATCAGGACGTTGAATGAACAACCGGCACAAGCAAAGGAAGAGATCAACCAATGGGTGAAGCAGCATACCGAAGGCATGATCCCAAATTTGATGCAGGAGCCTCCTGGAGATGAAGCTCTGATGATTCTGGTGAATGCTATTGCATTTGATGGAAACTGGATGGATGAGTTTAACCCGGAGTACACGACTGACGACGAGTTCAAGCCGGCAAGTGGAAAAGCCCTTTCTGTGCGGATGATGCATCAGTCGAGGCAGTTCCACTACACGGAGAATGAGGATTGGCAGGCGGTTAGACTGCCCTACGGAGAAGGACAGATGTATCTACTCGTCGTTTTGCCGCGAGAGGGTCATACGTTGGAAGAGGTCCATCAGCAGTTGCTGGATGACCCGAAAAGACTCGATACCGGTTCTGAATACAGGCTGGTTGAGCTGTCCTTGCCACGTTTTCGTGCAGAGTATGGCTTGAACCTGAAAGAGGTATTGCAACGGCTGGGTATGGAAATGGCCTTTGACCCTTATGCCGCCAATTTCACGGATATGATTACTCCCGGACCGAACTTGCAAGCATACATTGGTCAGATACTTCATCATGCAGTGATGGAGGTTAACGAGCAAGGTACTGTAGCTGCTGCTTCAACAATGGTGGGAATGGAGGCCGGAAGTGCTCCGCCAACTGATCCGGCGAAGTTTGAGGTGAATCGTCCATTTATGGTCGCTGTAGTAGATGAGGCTACAGATGCATGGGTGTTTGCTGGATCTATTTATAACCCGGAACCACTTGAGGAGAAATAAGCGCAGTAGAGCAAACCTTCCAAACCGTTCTTTCATGTGATGGATGGGCCGGAGTCAAACGATACGAATGGATTTAAATATATAGATACCCAGCGAGCTGTCACGCTGGCCGATCATCTGACTTTTCTGACCGCGGACGGTTACTGCTCCGCGGTTTTTTCTTTTTAAATGGGCAAATAGACTAATCGTTACCTGTCTGACGGGGGGTATGGCGTTCACGGAATTCATCCTCCAGTATGCTCATCTGAATGGCATCGTGATATTGGTGATTATAATAGAAAGCATCCCGCTTCACGCCTTCGCGCTGAAATCCGAGCTTCTCATATGTATGAATAGCACGTGGATTAAAGGCATATACTTCAAGTTCGATTCGGTGCAGATTGCAGATGCCGAAACCATAATCCAGCATGAGAAGCATAGCTTCGCTTCCATACCCCTTTCCTTGGTGCTCAATGTTATCAATGGCGATCCGAATGTGCGCACTGCGATTCTTGGCGTGCATGTCCATTAGGGCAATATCCCCGATGACCTGGTCATTTTCCTGTAAGGCAATCAGCAGCAGCAACCGCGAGTCATCCTGGGCCGCGTTTTCGATGTAGCGTTCTACTTGGGTACGGGTAAAGCTGTTTTGTGTTCCGGTGAGTCTGCGCATCTCGGGGTCAAACAATCCGGGAAAATAGGTATCAATGTCAGTTGGTTCAAGCGGACGCAGATAGATGCGCTTCGTTTCCAACAGACGTGGGATTCGTTGGGATGGTGTTGGTTGGGACATGGTTCATTCCTCCTGTAGTTCAAAAATACTTGCTTAACAAATTGAACCGGTATCGCTGCATTGGCAAAAGTGTAGAGAGGTCTTTTACGCCCGGTGAACGGCCCCCACCAAAAACAGTGCCACCAGCTCGCGTGCCAGATCGGTAATATTTGCATGCATGTTACGCACGTCTTCACGATTAGCCAACATCAGCAGAGACGTAAACGCATGAGCCAGCAGCATAGGGCTGGCAGTCCGCAGATAACCGTTATCCATCTCCCGCTGGAAGTGGGCAGCAAGAACTTCAAAAATTCGAACCTCGGCTTCCCGAATCTGGGCAAGCTGTTCCGGATTAAGATGCTTCTCCGCTTCACGCAACATGGCCTCGGTTTCAATATGTGAATGTTCCATCTTCGCTTCCGCAACACGTATCAGCCGCTCTTGCAACGTTCGTGGTTCATCCAGGCGAAGGGCGGTCTGCTGCATGGCCATCGCCATCATGCGAGTGATGGCAACGGTGAACAGCTCGGCTTTGCTGGAAAAATGATAATAGATCGACGCTTTGGTCACTCCGCATAGTGAAGCAATTTGCTGGAGGGAGACGGGCTCGTACCCATATTCCATAAAGAGCTGTGAGGCGGTCATCAGTATTTTGGACTGGGCTGATGTCTGTTCGGCACCAGCTTTGGGTCTGCCCGGGGAACGGGGCGGGTTTGTTTGTTTGCTCATGGTTGCATACCTCTTTACTTGTTATGTTGGCTGTGCAAAAGTGTTCACAAAATTAGGGATTGCATAATTAACCTTCTGGTATATATAATTAAATCTACTATACTATGACCCGTGGTTCATTTCTACACTATCATATAAATACGGCTTCATAGAACCAGAATAGGGAGATGAAAAGATCATGCAAGAAGGTTCAGGTTACGGCCGCTGGGTTGCGGGCAAGCGAAGCAAATGGATAACACTATTGGTATGGATCATTATCGCGGTTGTTCTTGGTCTAGTATGGCCTGCTGTAGGTGAACGTGAAACGAATAATGCGCAGGATCTGAATGATTCCAAGCCATCGGTACAGGCAGCAGCGGTTGCTCAGAAAGAGTTTCCCGGCGGCGAAGGACTCCCCGCTCTCATCGTATGGCGTCAAGCCGGTGGGCTGACGGATGAACAGATTGAGAAGATTCAGGCATTAACCGAGCGGCTGGATCAGGATCCGGTGGAGCAGCAGCAATCCGTAGTGCCGCTCTATCAGTTGCCGCCACAAGCTCTGAATGGTCAACTTTCGGAAGATGGAAGCACGTTGGTGATGCCGCTCTTTTTCAATCAGGAAGCGGATTCGTCACAGCTGAAGGAAGGCATTGAAGCACTTGAGCAGAAAACGAATGACATTTTCGGTTCCGACCCATTTGACGTGGCCATTGATGATGCCAGCGCATTAAGCGCGCGAGTCACAGGTCCGGTCGGGATATCGATTGATGCGAGCGGACTGTTCTCATCCGCGGATGTATCCTTGCTGATTGCAACCGTTGTGCTCGTTTTGGTGCTGTTACTCCTGATCTACCGTTCGCCTGTACTGGCGATTATCCCGATTATTGCGGTTGGATTCGCCTATATGGTCACCAGTCCGATTCTCGGATTTATGGCGGATCAGGGCTGGATAACGGTTGACGCGCAGTCCATTTCTATTATGACGGTATTGTTGTTCGGTGCAGGAACAGACTACTGCCTCTTCATGATCTCCAGATTCCGTCAGATCCTCTATCATGAGCCGGATAAAAAGAAAGCACTCTTCCAAGCGATTACTGGATCATCCGGTGCGATCGCCATGAGTGGATTTACAGTCGTTGCAGCACTTCTTGTACTGCTGTTCGCGGAATACGGTGCCTATCACCGTTTTGCCGTACCATTCAGTTTATCCATCTTCATCATGTTTATTGCGAGCCTGACGCTGGTTCCGGCATTGCTGGCAATCTTTGGTCGGGGTTCATTCTACCCGTTTGTACCGCGTACGCACGATATGGAAGTGGAACGTGCGAAGAAAAAAGGCAAACCAGCGCCTGCTCCGCGCAAAATCAAGGAAAGCTGGATTGGCCGTATAGTGGTAACCAAGCCTTGGACGGTTCTGGCAATTACGCTGGTGCTGTTGGGTGGACTGGCTGCTTTCTCAAGCCAAATCAAATTCACGTATGACTTGCTATCGTCCTTCCCCGAGAATGTGTCTTCTCGCGAAGGTTTCAAGGTTATTGGGGAACAGTTCTCGGAAGGTGAATTGGCTCCTGCCAAAGTAATTATCGACACCGAGGGCAAAGAAACGGATCTGAAACAGCGTCTGGAATCGCTGGATTACGTAAGCAAAGTGGGCGATGCCCAGCAGGGTGCTGAGAATGCGAACATTACTGCCTACGACGTGGAATTCAATCTGAATCCATACTCGATGGAGGCGATGCAGCATATTCCAGATCTGCGGGCAACGGCTGAACAGGCGCTTACAGACGCCGGAATTACAGGTGCGGATAGTCATGTCTGGATAGACGGTCAGACGGCTGAACAGTATGACATCGAAGTCACCGGAGAACGGGATGCCAGCATCATTATTCCGGTGGTGATCGGGATGATCACATTGCTGCTGCTGTTATACCTGCGTTCCGTCGTTGCGACCGCGTATCTGATTGCCACAGTAGTTCTGTCCTACTTCTCCGCACTGGGACTGGGGTGGCTCATTATTCACTATGGATTGGGCGCAGACGCTATTCAGGGAGCGATTCCGCTGTATTCCTTCGTATTCCTTGTGGCGCTGGGTGAGGACTATAACATCTTCATGATCTCAAGCATCTGGCAAAAACGCAAAACGATGCCACTTCGCCAAGCGATTAAGGAAGGTGTAGGTGAAACCGGATCTGTCATTACTTCCGCAGGTCTGATTCTCGCAGGTACGTTTGCCGTACTGGCAACACTGCCGATTCAGGTACTGGTGCAGTTCGGGATCATCACGGCTGCGGGTGTCTTGCTCGATACGTTCCTTGTTCGTCCGTTCATGGTGCCAGCCATAACAGCTCTGCTGGGCAAATGGGCATTCTGGCCAGGCAAGTACATGCCTGTTGCAGAGAAATCCAAAGAGAAACAAAATCCATCCATGTAATCAAATGGATGGATTCAGACAAGGACAGTGGGGCCTCATGCCTGGCTGTCCTTGTCTTTGTACCCTTTTCATTATGAAGCTGGACCGGACAAGGTCTGAGATGGAATGGTTTAACAGTAAAATGTCCGCAGGATGAGGGATGTTTCCTGCTTTGTTTGGAGGTAGAAGGTTTACGTAGCCCGGGGTTATGGGACATAATAGAGAGAACGTCGGCCTTGGGCAGACGGATGGGATGAACATCAATAGGACAACCAGGGGGAAGGATGAAAGCAAGCATGACGAACCAACTTAATGTGTATTTTAACCATGACGGCGGCGTGGATGACCTCGTATCGCTGTTCATGCTTCTGCAAATGGACAATGTACATGTAACCGGCGTATCGGTTATTCCGGCAGACGGATATCTGGAGCCAGCTACAGATGCCAGCCGTAAAATTATCGATCGCTTCGGCACATATTCCGTAGAGGTAGCGAAATCCAACTCCAGAGGAAAAAATCCGTTTCCTGCGGCGTGGAGACTGCATTCCTTCTATGTAGATGCACTTCCGGTACTGAACGAATCCGGCAAAATGGAAGCTCCTCTGTCTGCCGTTCCGGCTCATCAGCATCTGATTGAGAAAGTGCGCAGCACCGAAGGTAAAACGCTGCTCTTGTTCACAGGACCGCTGACTGACCTCGCGCGTGCACTGGATGAAGCACCAGATATTGAAGAGAAAATCGACAAGCTCGTATGGATGGGCGGTACGTTTGAAAGAGGGAACGTTGAGGAGCCTGAGCATGATGGTACAGCGGAATGGAACGTATTCTGGGACCCGGAAGCGGCTTACCGTGTATGGCAGAGCGGCATCCAGATTGATCTGGTAGCCCTGGAAAGCACGAACAAAGTACCTCTGACCCCTGCTGTACGTAACCGTTGGGCTGCAGAGCGTCGCTTTGAAGGCGTTGATTTCCTGGGTAACTGTTACGCAGGATGTCCGCCACTGGTGTACAGTGAAACGAATTCCACATACTATCTGTGGGATGTGTTGACTACGGCTTCCGTTGGACGTGAGGACATCGTGAAGAAGAAAACGGTGAACTGCATTGTCATCCCGGATGGTCCAAGCCAGGGCCGTACGGTGGAACAAGCAGACGGACGTCCTGTGCAACTCGTGTATGATACCGATCCGGAAGCGTTCTTTACGTACATGACGGATTTGGGCAAAAAAGCTGCTCCGCAGCGCTATTAATTTAGGTAACCCGAAGGGTTGTCCTACATCACAATCATAACAAAAAACCAAAGCCGCAGGCAGAGAGGCCGGGGATGTCCCCGGTTTCTGTCATGCGGTTTTTATGTTTTCGATGGGCTAATGACCTGGCCCGAGATGTGTTCCATGTCCTATGGAAGGAACCAATCTTGGCTGTTGCTGCAAAGGGGCATTACATCGTTCCGCCACCCTGGCGGATGGAGGCAGGAATCTTTTCAGGTCCTTGATTAATATATGTATTAATAAAGGTGCCTACTTTGGCATCATCGAACGTGTCCAGTTTCATTGTTTTCGTCCACGCCGTCACGACGACCTCACTGCCCTCGGGAATGTCTTTGTTCGGTACAGCGAGAATACCTGCCCCAGCTTTGCGGAACTTGGCAAGGTATTTCAAATGCTCCTTCAGCTCATCACTTGCGTTCTCACGATAATAAATGATGATATCCCCGTGTTCCAGATTATGTACCAGATACGGATAGCCGGGGAAATCGGTGTAAAATCCAAACTTGATATCATGCGGATTATGAGGTCCCGACGTTGGGATGGTCATCTCATATTGAATCGGTTCTTCTGTATGATCTGCCCCGTAGTATTTATCGTCCGTCACGTCAATTGTTGCATTGGTGCCGAGGTCGGCCACATCATACTTGGTGAACGCATCCTGCATGAAGAAAAGAGCAATGATGATGATCGACACACCTAGCAGTGAGTGTGCAGCCAGGCGGATGGATCGGGTTTTCTTTTTGATGGCTGCCCGTTCATTCTTCTTCATATGTGCCAGTACAGACCTATGAGTGCGTGAAGACCAGATATAAGCTGCGATGGAGAGTAACAGAACGACTGCACCAACGATAAGCCACAGGTAGGTTGTCCCTGCCTCGTGCTCCATTTGCATATGATTCATATTCATGTTCATATCAATTTCCTCTGCCCTTCTTCATAAAATGGATGATATAACACTACGATATGTAGTGTAATTGACAGTAGTAAGATTCTTATGTAAGTCTAGAGCGTTTCTTACCTCCTTCCTTACGTAAAAAAGAACATACCTTTTACACTACACATTATAGTGTATGAAACGCAACGAGTGCAATCCTGCTAACGATGAGAACAAAAAAAGGCCCTCCTCGCCTAAGCGGGGAGAGACTTCGTGATTGCTTTGGATATGGATGCTAGAGACGCCCGTATGGAGAAAACATCAGGCCAATCAATCCAATAATCGTAGCACCCAGCAAGCGATACAGCATATAAAACAATACAACGTTAGCAATCAGCACGCTGTACATGCTGTCAATAACAGCCTTGGTTCGATTCAGCGGATATTGGAACAGCACTGTGTTAAGAGATACAAAGGTAACTACATAAGAGACAACAAGGAAGAAGATGGCGATGGAATACGAGATAACAATAAACAGATTCGCCAGAACAAGAGATGCTACAGCAGGCACGAGTAATGTACCGAACTGGGCAACCAGCGTTTTGGGACGGAACGTTATTTTTTCAATCTTCAGTATGGCATAGATCAATGCGATCGAAACGATCAAGGAGATGGCGGTGAACAACAGCGGTCTGATGAACCCGGCGATGAACAGTCCGTCCACATCCATCCGGCTAAATGTAATCAAAAAGTATGTAGAGGTTAGAATTGCAATCAGAGCCATCGTAATCCAGCCGTTAATTGAATGCTGTTCACCGACGGTCTTCATGGTTTGATAAGGACGGGTGAGTACGCTAAGGAAATAGGATAGATACTGTTTGCTTACTTCTTTGGCTTGCTGAACTTTCTCATTTTGTACAATATTGTTCCATTGATTGGCGGTATTGTCTCCCGAAGAAGAATGTCCAGCTGTGCTGGAAGAGTCTGATCCTTGTTGTACGGGTCTGGGAGCAGAAGGCGTATTGGATGAGCCGGGAACATGGGAAGGTGTCGCCTGGGTGCTGGACCAACGGGTATATTCAGGTTCGGCAGCAGCAGATTGTTGACCCTGAACAGCATCTGAAGTAGGGGAGGAAGGGGTCAGATTAGAGCCGCACCTCTCGCAAAAGCTGGCATTTCCATTTTCATGATTACATACTGGGCATTTCATGACATGAGCCTCCAATGACAAAAATTATAATAATATAGACATTTTGTCTCATTTTAACGGTTGATGGCGAAGTTTGTCTATGATTTCAAAGGAACTAAAACCCGGTATCTCCTACCGAGTTAGGGGTTGGGCGGTCCCCTTATTTTCATATTGACATAAGTATGTGTCGGAATTATGATGTCAATATCGAAATTGATAATCATTATCATTAAATGGACGTTAATCCAAGGGGTGTACTCATCCGCCATTTCATGTGCAGGAGTACAAACAAATCAGTTTAACCAATAGGGAGTGTATCGTGTTGAAAAAAATATTGGCATTGCCGGCTGTTGTGCTGGCAACTTCGGTTTTGCTCGCCGCTTGCGGCAATAATGAGACTGCTTCGGACAAGCAGGCAGGAACGTCTGCTGCGCAAAGCGAAACTCAAACGTCCACTGAAACTGCAGATGCAGCAGATCAGGAAGCGACCGGGAGCGAGTATACAACCGCAGTGGATGGCTATCGGTCATTTGCAATCGAGCAGATTGATGAATTCGTGAAGCAAACGGAGAAGTTCACGGATGCCGTGAAAGCTGGTGATCTGGAGACTGCCAAATCATTATATGCACCAGCTCGTATGTATTATGAACGCATTGAACCGGTAGCCGAGGCACTTGGTGATCTGGACCCGAATATCGATGCGCGTGACGGAGATGTGGAGGCTGCCGACTGGCGCGGATTCCACCGGATTGAGAAAGCACTCTGGGAAGACAAGACGACCGAAGGCATGACTGAATTTGCGGATACATTGCTAAGTGATGCGAAGCTGCTGCGTGCCAAGGTTGAGACGATGGACATTGATGCGAGTCTGATGGTAACGGGTGCGGTAGAACTGCTGAATGAGGTTTCCTCCAGCAAGGTAACCGGCGAAGAGGAACGTTACTCCCATACAGATCTGTATGATTTTGCGGCAAATGTGGAAGGGGCACGAGAGATCTATAACCTGCTCAAGGATGATCTGGCTGCCAAAGACAAGGATCTGAATCAGCAGATTGCGGAACGATTCGATGCCCTTGAGAAAGAGCTTGCTCCATTCAAGGATGGTGACGGGTACGTTTCCTATGAGAAGCTGAAGGATGAGGACGTGCGCAAGCTGAGCCAGAATCTGGATGCATTGGCCGAGCCGCTGTCGAATATGGGACAGGTACTGGGGGTATAGAACCGTGACCGAGCAGAAAAAGGATTCGCTGAAAAAGCCGTTGTCACGGCGTGAGATGCTGAAGCTGACCGGTGTAGCCGGTCTGGGTCTGCTGTTAGGCGGAGGCGGTGCCAGTGGTCTGATGACGCTGGGCCGAAAAAGCAGTCTGGCGGCGATGTCCGAGACTACGCCGGACAAGGCACTGCCCTTCTATGGCAAGCACCAGGCGGGCATTATTACCCCGGCTCAGGATTTCATCTGCTTTGCCGCCTTTGATGTGACGGCAGGAAGTGCGGATGATCTCCGCCGTCTGTTCAAGAACTGGACGGCGGCTTCCGCTGCCATGGCCGCCGGAGAGATGATCGGCGAACATAATACAACGCTGAACACGCCGCCCACCGATACGGGCGAAGCGGCAGGCCTGACACCGTCTCGAACCACATTGACGTTTGGTGTGGGGCCCTCTTTGTTTGACGGGCGCTTCGGGCTGCAGGGCCGGAAGCCCAAGGGCCTGCGTGATCTGCCGGCATTCGCCGGAGATGCGCTGGACCCGCAGTGGTGTGGTGGCGACCTATGCGTGCAAGTCTGCGCAGACGATATGCAGGTCGCCTTCCATGCTATCCGCAATCTCGCGCGCATCGCACGCGGGCATGCGGTATTGCGCTGGACGCAGGAAGGTTTCCAGCGCACGGGCCGAGCTGACCCTGCGGGTGGAACACCGCGCAACTTGCTCGGCTTCAAGGATGGCACCGGCAATCCGGATACCACGGATGCGGTGCTGATGGACCAGACCGTCTGGGCGCAGCCTGCTGACGGTCCGGGGTGGATGGCCGGCGGGAGCTATATGGCCGTCCGCCGGGTGCGCATGCGTGTGGAGGTGTGGGACCGCTCCACACTGAAAGACCAGGAGGCGACTTTTGGACGCCACCGGGACAGCGGAGCGCCGCTCGGCAGCAGCGGTGAGTTTGATCCGGTAGATCTGAAGGCCAAGTCTTCCGACGGACAGCCGATCATTCCTGCAACGTCACATCTCCGTCTGGCGAAGGGGGATGGCAGTCAGCAAATTTTACGCCGCTCCTACTCATATTCGAGTGGACTCGATGCCAAGACCGGACAGCTGGATGCAGGATTATTGTTCATTAGCTATCAACGGGACTTGGAGAATCAGTTTATTCCGATCCAGAAACGGCTGGCGAAGAACGACAAGCTGAATGAATACACCGTGCATACGGGCAGTGCTGTATTTGCCTGTTTCCCCGGAAGTACAAATGGCGGATATATTGGTGACACCTTAATTTAATAAATAGTTATATAGATTGAACTAAACATTTACACGAGAACGTAGAGGACAGAAATAACCTGAAGCAGCGGAACTAAAAGCTTTCTGAAAGAAAGCTGCATCGGAAGCATTCACCTCGCATTTATCCCCGGATTTTTCCCATTGAAAAATAGAAATCTATAAATCTGGGGATAACAGCGATCGGAAGGTTGTTCTGTCATCGGAGTGGCAAGTGTAAATAATCTTTAGTTCAATTTATATTGACGGCACTGAACGGTTTCAGAGGAATGAGGAGGATGACAAAGATGGGCAGGATCGCGGATCGGAAGGCGCAGAAGTGGCGGTACAAAGGAAGGTTGATGCGCCCCGTGCTGCTGCTGCTGGTGTTCCTGATGGTGGGGGCCGGGGGAGTTCGTTTACTGGGCATTCCATATGCTTCTGCTGAGGGGTTCCCAAACAGGGAGCAGTCTGTGCAAAAACAATTGGATGGCCTATTGCCGCCTGTGGGCAGCGCCTTGGTTGAAGCGGGACAGGGCAAGCTGGCAGAAGCAACAGAGGACGTCGCCGAATTCCGGCAACTGTGGGATGACGCCAGTACGCTGGTGCCCGAGCAGAATGCAGATCAGGTTGCGACGGCCGCCAGCGTTGTAAGTGATGCCATGACCAAAGCAGAACAGGCACTGTCTGGCAATGATCCTGATGCAGCCAAGAAAGCACTGGCCGATCTGGCCCGTGCGACCAATCAGTATATTGAGGCGTTTCAGGGTGCGGAAGAGAGCAGCGACGCAGGCCGTAGAGCGGCTGAACGGTTGTTGCCGGACGCACGTAAAAGTTTAAGTGCAATGGAACAGGGCGATTGGAAACAGGCAGAGCTTGCCTATAAACGGATCGTTACGGCCTGGAAAGGCACCGAAGCTCCAATTCGTCAGGATCATTTTGGCGTATACAGCCAGTTGGAGAAAGACATTAGCCTGGTTCGCATTTCAATGCAGGCTGAGCCCCGCAAGGAAGAACAGGCAACCGAGCATATGCAGAACCTGGTCACGCTGCTCGCGGACTACAGTGCAGGGACACTTAAGGAAGGGGAAATTGAGGACCCGGCAGCATCCTCTGACGTTTCTTCATTGTCCGACCTGCTGAAATTACTGGAGCAAATAGAGCAGCAGATTCAGGCGGGGGATACCACTTCTGGCGCAGCGGGATTGGAGCAGTTTATCGTGGCCTGGCCTTTGGTTGAAGGTCAGGTACAGATATCATCTCCGGCTTCATATACGGCTATTGAGAATGAAATGGCGGAAGCATCCGGTTATGTCGTCTCCAACCCGCCTAATACGGCGAAGGCTACCGAGGTTGTTTCCCGAATGATCAATCGGCTGGAGCCGTTAACGACTACCACCTCATACAATGCATGGGATGCAGCATTGATTCTACTTCGCGAAGGACTGGAAGCCATTCTGGTACTGGCTGCATTGCTGGCCTATGCCAAGAAGAGTGGAGAGACTGCGGCCCGGCGCTGGATCTGGGCTGGTGCCGGTAGTGGTTTGCTGCTCAGTGGGGCGCTGGCAGTTGTACTGACACTGACTCTTGCTGTGGCATCTTCGGGCAGCACACGGGAGATGATTGAGGGGTATACGGGGCTTGCAGCGGTTGTACTGATGTTAACGGTTGGACAATGGATGCATAGCAAGTCGAATACCCGCTCCTGGAATAGCTATGTACATCGACAGGTAGGCGGTGCGCTGGCCCGGGGAAGTCTGTGGTCACTCTTCGCTGTGGCGGGTCTTGCCATATTGCGTGAAGGAGCGGAGACCGCAATCTTTTATATCGGCATGGCGCCTGCGATTGCGACCTCGCAACTATTGATCGGTATGGGGGGAGCGTTGCTTATCCTGATGGTATTGGCTGTGGCGATTATTCAGTTCAGTGTACGCCTGCCTGTACGATGGTTTTTCCTGACCGCTACGCTGCTGATATATTATCTGGTCTTTCGTTTCCTTGGCGAGAGTATTCACTCCCTTCAAGTCTCAGCGGCGCTGGGGGCTCATGTTGCACCGAGTCTGCCGACGATTGGCTGGCTTGGCATGTATCCGACATGGGAGACATTTATCCCACAAATGGTTGTGCTGGTCTTCATGATCTTTAATCTGATTCGTACGGAGGTACGTTCAGCCCAAGGAGCATCCAAGGCATCTCTGTAATTCAAGAAAACCGTATCCTTTACGACGAATGGCTCGTGAAGGACACGGTTATTTGTTTTGCAGAGAGAAAATATATCTTGGGTTAGATGGTCTGTGGATTGGCCCTCATAATCGTAGGCGTGGACTCCCGTATGATTGGTTTGGTCACAATGTGCGCGACCTGATAAGGCTGTGACGGGTTATCAATCCGGGATAACAGCATCTCCGCAGCCTTGATGCCCATTTCAGTGCTGTAGATATGAACCGTTGTTAAAGCGGGTTCAATAATTCGTGATTCGGGAGCATTATCGAATCCGCATACCACAATATCCTGTGGGACTGTAACATTTTTCGCTTTCAAAGCCCTGATCAGTTCGACCGCGATGAAGTCATTGGCGCATACATAAGCGGAAGGGAAGGACTCCATCTCTGCAACTCTCAGGTTCATCCATCCCGGCCTGGAGAAAAACAGGCGATCATCATCCACGATGCATTGGGACAGATCGACCTGCAACCCCGATTCCAGCATCGCCCGGTGATATCCAACCCATCGTTCATTAAAACTCTTGCAGTGATTGTAATCCCCGGCAAATCCGATACTTTTGTAGCCGCTCTCAATTAATTTTTTGGTTAACTGGTATGTGCTGTGTTCATTCTCCATCAGCAGCAGATCCGCATGAAAATCCGGATAACATACGTTGGAGGCGCAATCAATAAAGATCGTGGGAATCCCCAGATCGGTGATAAGACGGGTATATTCCAGATCAAATAGTTCAATGCAAATGATCCCGTCCACGTTGGATATATCAAAATTGTTGGGAAGTGTAAGTGATTCCTGATCCACGTCACGCACGATATGAATGGAGAGATTGTATCCCTCCGCACTGATTCTTTTCTCCAACCCGCTAATCAACAACGAGCCGAAGTGAGATGTATTGGGCAGGTTTTCGGTTAAGAGGGCGATATTGCTTTGAGCTTTGGTTAGAACATGCTCACTGTCCATATAGGCGAATTGTTTATATTTAAGTTCAATTGCTTTTTTGATTACACGATTTCGTGTCTCTTCCGGGATATTTCCGCTGTCATTCAATGCTTTGGAAGCCGTATTCCTAGAGATGCCCAAAGCATCCGCGATGTCCTGTATCGTGACCTTTTCTTTTGCCATCTAGCATTTCACCTCTAATGATCAAATGGTCGTCCATATTAGTATCTAAGTCAAATGTATAATAGATCGAGGCAAATAGCAATTTAATTTTACATATGCACAATTTTATTTACATTTTAAATTTAGTAATATCGCTTTTTGTATGTATTTAGGAGTCCTGTTACAAATGATGTTGTAATCAATTTTTCCTGTTTTCTTACTGCTATTAAGGGTAGGGACAATTTTAGGGAATTTGATAAACGTTATATATGCAATTTTATGGACACTCAGTACAAAAACATACGAATATATCATCAAATGCACAATTATTTTTTTACAAAATGTATTGACTAACGCCTGTATTTCCTGTTAAATTGTAAATTATCAAATGAGCAATTGTAAATATTGAAAGCCCTTACTACAAACAATTGTCAACTTAAGTAATGAACGGAGGTAACACGTTGGATAACGCAGTGGACAACAAAAAGGGTACGGGAAGGGTGCTGAAAGAGAGGACATCAACCAGCTACAAGTTGCAGCAACTCAAGAAGAATTACTTTTTATATTTGTTGCTTGCACCAGCTCTGATCCTGACTCTTGTCTTCAAATACATCCCGATGTATGGAGCCATTATCGCATTTAAGGATTTCAGTCCAATCAAGGGTATTATGGGCAGTGATTGGGTAGGATTGAAGAATTTCGAGAAGTTTTTGGCTTCGCCCAATTTCGATGTCATCTTTATGAATACGCTTAAGCTCAGCTTCTTTGGTTTGATTTTCAGCTTCCCGGTACCCATTCTGCTTGCACTAATGCTGAATCAGGTACGCAAGGCCGGGGTGAAGAAGAGGATTCAATTGTTTCTCTACGCCCCCAATTTTATTTCGGTCGTCGTTGTTGTGGGGATGCTATTTATCTTCCTCTCCCCAACCGGGCCTTTGAATCAGCTTGCAACCTGGATTACTGGACAGCCGATCATGTTCATGTCTGAACCTGAATATTTCCGCTGGATCTACATTTTATCCGATATCTGGACCGGGGCAGGCTGGGCTTCGATTATCTACGTTGCCGCACTGGCCAATGTCGATCCGGAACTTCATAATGCAGCCAATCTGGATGGGGCCAATCTCCTCCAACGCATTCGGCATATTGACCTGCCGACGATCCGTCCGATTATGGCCATCGTGTTTATCCTTGCTGCGGGTGGAATTATGTCTATTGGCTTCGAGAAGGCATATCTAATGCAAACCTCGATGAACCTACCTTCCTCGGAGATCATTGCAACCTACGTTTATAAGGTGGGACTTCAATCAGGGGATTATGCTTACTCTGCGGCAGTGGGATTGTTTAACTCGGTAATTAACGTCATCCTGCTAGTGACGGTGAACCTGATTGTTAAGAAATTGAATGAAGGCGAAGGCCTCTATTAAAGAAAGGAGTTATACCCATGGTTGTTAAGCATACGGGAATGGATCGCCTGATTCTTACGTTGAATGCCATATTTCTCACATGTGCAGTACTCGTGGTTGTCGTTCCCCTGATTTATATCGTTATTGCCTCATTCATGGATCCGACTGTGCTACTGAACCGCGGACTGTCCTTCAATGTATCCGACTGGAGCCTGGACGGTTATCAGATGATTCTATCCAATCCGGCCATGATCCGAGGTTTTGGAAATGCCGTGCTTTACTCTGTGTCCTTTGCCTTGTTGACGGTTACCGTTTCGATATTTGCAGGTTATGCCCTCTCGGATGACAGATTGGCCGGACGAGGATTTTTCATGATTATCTTTATCATTACGATGTTCTTCGGCGGCGGATTGATCCCAACCTATCTGCTCGTGCGCAGTCTCGGCATGCTGGATACGGTGTGGGCCATTATCATTCCGGGAGCGGTTAACGTCTGGAACATCATTCTCTCCAGAACCTTCTTCAAAGGGGTCCCTCGAGAGTTGAAAGAGGCCGCCAATGTGGATGGTGCCTCCGAGATGAAGATTTTCTTCCAGATCGTCATTCCGCTATCGAAACCCATCATTTTTGTACTTGCGTTGTACGCGTTTGTAGGGCAGTGGAATTCCTATTTTGACGCCATGATCTATCTGGATAATCCGAATCTCCATCCGCTGCAGCTTGTTCTGCGTTCCATTCTGATTCAGAACCAGGCCGCGCCTGGCATGATCAGTGATCAGCTTGCGATGGCGGAATTGAAACGGCTCTCGGAGATGATCAAATATTCAGCCATTGTCATTTCGAGTCTGCCGCTCATCATCATGTATCCGTTCTTTCAGAAATATTTCGAAAAAGGTGTCATGGTAGGTTCACTCAAATAGTGAGCAGCCTGAGATACAGCACGTTTGACCCACTATAAATGGAAAAGTTCGACCCAACACAATCCACGGAGGTCATGATCATGAAAAAAGTGAAAAAGTCCAGAAAAGCCGTTACAACGGCATCCATCTCCATGCTGTCTGCCATGCTGCTGCTCTCGGCATGTGGTGGTGGTAGGGCAGAGGGCGGTGCAGCCAGCGAAGCCCAGTCACCTGATGGCAAAGTGACATTGAATTTTATAACACAGAGCTCTCCGCTGGCCCCTGCTGACCCGAACGAGAAGCTGATTAACAAGAGACTCGAAGAGAAAACCAACGTGCATATCAACTGGAAGAACTATACGAGTGATGTGTTTAAGGAAAAAAGGAACCTGGCGGTAGCCAGCGGTGATTTGCCAGATGCCATTTTTGACGCGGCTTATACGGATTATGAGCTCCTGAAACTGGCGAAGGACGGGGCCATCATTCCACTGGAGGACCTGATTGAGCAACATATGCCCAATCTGAAAAAGGTACTGGAGGAAGCTCCCGAATACAAGAGCATGATTACAGCTCCAGACGGACATATTTATTCCTTTCCCTGGATTGAGGAGCTCGGCAGTGGCAAGCAGCGCATACAGGCGGTGGACGACTTGCCCTGGATCAACGTGGAGTGGCTGAACAAGCTTGGACTGAAGATGCCAACGACAACCGAAGAACTGAAGAAAGTGCTGATTGCGTTCAAAACCCAGGACCCGAATGGCAATGGCAAGGCAGACGAAATTCCGCTGTCTTTCATTAACAAACCCGGTGGTGAAGACTTGACATTCCTCTTTGCGGCATTTGGACTCGGGGAGAACTGGGATCATACCGTGGTGACCAACGATGGCAAAGTGGTATTCACGGCAGCTGATGAAGGCTACAAGGAAGCGATCAAATACATCCACGAACTGGTTCAGGAAGGTCTCGTTGATGTGGAGGCTTATCAACAAGATTGGAACACCTATCTGGCCAAAGGAAAAGATCAAAAATACGGCATGTACTTCACCTGGGATAAGGCTAACATTACGGGCATGAACGATACCTACGATGTAATGCCTCCGGTAGCAGGGCCAACAGGGGAAGTCAATGTAACAAGAACCAATGGCATCGGACTTGACCGGGGACGCATGGTGATTACGAGCAGCAACAAAAACCTGGAATCCACTGCAAAGTGGGTAGATCAGTTATATGATCCACTCCAATCCGTCCAGGACAACTGGGGGACATATGGGGATGAAACTCAACAGAATATCTTTGAATTCGATGAAGCCAAAGGCATGCTGAAACATCTGCCGCTGAAAGGCGCTGCACCTGTAGAGCTCAGACAGAAAACGAGTATTGCAGGACCACTGGCGATTCTCGACAGCTACTATGGCAAATACACAACCAAGCCAGAAGATGCCGCATGGCGCATGGATCTCCTGGATAAATACATGGTTCCACACATGAAAGCGGAAAACGTGTATCCAAGCGTGTTCTTCTCCATCGATGAATTAGATCGTTTGTCTACGATTGAAACGGATCTTTTTGCTTACGTGCTGCGGATGCGTACTGAGTGGTATCAGAATGGGAAGATCGATCAGGAGTGGGACGCTTATCTGAAAGAGTTGGATCGTCTTGGCTTGCAAGAATGGCTTCAGATTAAACAAGCGGGATATGACCGCAATAATAAATAAAACAACGGGTGGAAAACAGGGGCTGTGCTAGTTTGATTTTAAGCCAATGCATTGTCCCCTCATCCAAGCTTAAATGGAGGAGAAACCATAATGTCTACGGTTTTTAAACAAGATTACAGAAGCACCTACCATTTCTCGCCGAAGGAGAAATGGATGAACGACCCGAATGGCATGGTATTTTTCAAGGGAGAGTATCACTTGTTCTATCAGTATCATCCTTATGGTACAACGTGGGGGCCGATGCATTGGGGCCACGCGGTTAGCAAGGATCTCGTTTCTTGGGAAGAGCTGCCTGTGGCTCTTGCTCCCGATGAGAATGGCACGATATTCTCGGGTAGTGCCGTGGTGGATTGGGAGAATACTACCGGATTTTTCGAGGATGGGCCGGGGTTGGTAGCCATTTTCACCCATCACCTCGAAGTGGAGAATCAAAATCCGATTCAGCGACAAAGCCTCGCGTATAGTAAGGATAATGGGAGAACGTGGATTAAGTACGAGGGTAACCCTGTATTGAAGCATGACTCGTTCGTTGATTTCCGTGACCCCAAAGTATTCTGGCATGAGCAGAACGAAGAGTGGGTGATGATTATCGCTAGCGGTCAGACGGTTTGCCTGTACCGTTCCCCCAATCTGAAAGATTGGGAATTCTCGAGCGAATTCGGTGAGGGTATTGGTTCGCATGACGGCGTATGGGAGTGTCCCGATCTGTTCCTGCTGAATGTGGATGGAGAGCCAAGTCTGCAGAAATGGGTGATGCTGGTCAGCATCGGTGCGGACCCTGCCTTCACAGAAGGTTCCAGAACCCAGTACTTTACTGGCGAGTTCGATGGAAAGACATTTGTACCAGACGAGGCTTCACATGCTGTTCGGTGGATTGACCATGGTCGTGATAATTATGCTGGAGTGAGTTGGTCCGATATTCCTGCAGAGGATGGCAGACGTCTCTTTATCGGCTGGATGAGCAACTGGATGTATGCCAACCTCACACCAACCGAAGATTATCGAGGTGCCATGACTATTGCTCGGGAACTGGCGCTGGAGACCAGGGGCGGAGAAATTGTATTGATCCAGCGTCCGGCACACGAATTGGAGCAAGCCAGAACTCCGGTCTTGTCCTTGCAGGACGTTTCGATAGGTCATGTGCAGGAACAACTGAAAGACCTGAAGCTGGTCAGTTATGAGATTCATATGGAGTGGGCACCGAATCAGTCAATCCATTTTGCATTGAGAAGCGGGGCAGGAAACGAAACGGTTGTGGGTATCGATTGTGAACGAAATGAGGTTTATGTGGATCGCAACCAATCGGGAGTTTCTGATTTTCATGAACATTTTTGTGGTCGTCATGCAGCTCATTTGTACACCACAGAGGGGAACCTGAACCTGCGTATCTATGTCGATGAATCATCTGTAGAGGTTTTCGCTAATGACGGGGAAGCAGTAATCACGGATTTGATCTATCCGGACGCGAGTTCCAAGGGGATTTCAATGGAGGCAAAAGTCAGTGATATCGTTATCTCATCACTGAATATTTATGAGTTGTCTTCGGTGAAGAGCGAAGGATAGGCGGATGAGAGCAAGGAGGAACGAGTCATGCGCATAGGGGCGATTGAAGCGGGCGGAACGAAGTTCGTCTGTGGTATTGGCGATGAACACGGAGTTATTCAGGACAGGATCAGTTTCCCAACGGAACATCCGGATAGGACACTTTTGAAGGCTGTTGACTATTTTAGGGATAAAGGGGTAACAGCGATCGGGATTGGTTCCTTCGGTCCAATTGATCTTCGGAAAGATAGCCCGACCTATGGTTATATCACAACGACACCCAAGCCGGGTTGGGGGAATTGTAATGTTGTAGGGACTCTTCGACGCGAGTTCCCCGTTCCGATTGGTTGGGATACCGATGTAAACGCGGCTGCCCTTGGTGAACTCAAATGGGGAGCAGCCCAAGGATTGCACAGCTGTGTATACTACACGATTGGCACAGGGGTTGGGATTGGTCTGATTGCAGAAGGGAAACGGGTACACGGATTGATGCACCCGGAGGGTGGTCACATCATGACGAGAAGGCACCCGGATGACCCATATCATGGATTATGCCCCTATCATGGTGATTGTCTGGAGGGAATGGCAGCAGGCCCCGCAATTGAAGCCCGCTGGGGGCGAAATGGCAGTGAATTGGCTGTGGATCACCCTGCGTGGGCGATGGAATCCTTTTATCTGGCTGAGGCCATTACGTCTTCCATTCTCCTTCACTCTCCGCAGAAGGTGATATTAGGCGGTGGTGTGATGCAGCAGGCTCATCTGTTCCCCATGATTAGGGAGCGGGTTGTGCGAAATCTGAATGGTTATGTGAATGCAGCTCAGATCACGGAACATATCGACCAATACATTGTACCGCCGGGACTTGGACAACAGGCTGGACTGTGCGGGGCCGTTGCGCTGGGGTTGGAAGCACTGCAACATTCGGCGGCGTCTGTTTCATAGTTTGTGAATCAAGCTACATCTCAGGAGGGGCAGGTACAGGTTACTTATTTTGCATAAGGAACTGTATGGTGCCCCTTTTTGGATTTTTGGTATCTGTGGTATAGAGGTGTGAGATATGGATGTGCATGGTCAATTAAAAGAAAAGAGGGTATGCCATGAAATTTATTTCGGGATTCATCGGGTGTGTCTTGCTGTTAAGTGTTCTCGGATCTGCTTCTGTAGGTGCGTATTCCATCCATTCTGATGAGGGTAGGGAGATGCCAATGGGTGCAAAGGGAACATCCGAAACAAATGAAACGACCGTAGAACAACCAGAGGAGGGGGCTGACATATTGTCGGACGTGTCCAAGGCAGTAACGAATTTGTCGGGTTGGAGAATGGAGGGCAAAGGCAGTCTGGAAGATACGGATGAAGGAATCCGTCTGACTTCAGATGCCGGGGAGAATGCGATAGCCATATCAGCCACACGAGCCGATAATTTTATCTACGAAGCTGACTTGATGATTCAGGATATGAAAGCGGATACAAGTCTTGTTTTTCGCTCCAATGATACAGGCTGGGCTTCATATATGCTGCAAGTCATTCCCCAGGCTGGTGTGATACGTCTAAAAGATGCAAGTGGACAGCCGGGAACGTTAAATGTAGAACATAAAGTAAGCCTGGATTCTGGAGGTATCTATCATCTGAAAGTGAAAGCGAACGGGGAGAGCCTTCAGGTATATTGGGATAATCGGTATGACCCGGTGATTGATGTGAAGGACGGTGCCTACTCATCAGGGAATCTGGGGCTCCATGTATGGGATGGGGCGGCTTTGTTCCAGAATGTGCAGGTCAGTGCCATGAATGGCAACATGGGCAAACCGATGAGCAGCATAGGCGAATGGCAGCCGGATTTGAAAGGCTATAAAGGGAATGGAAACGCTCAGGGCAAAGGAAGAGTCATTTACGAGAAGGCGGCGTCTGATTTTGTATATGAGGGGAATATATCTCTAGCAAATACGAGTACCTCAGCAGGGCTGTTATTCAGGGCGAGTCCAGACGGAGCGAGGGGGTATGAAGCAGCCCTGATCAGGGAAGGGGAAGAAGTTCGGGTGCAGCTGCGAAAAGCTGATGGTACCGTGCTCGCCAGCTCGGATCGAACATACCCAAGCCAACCGGGTGCGAAGCATCACGTTGAAGTTATTGCCTCGGTCGACCTTATTCAGGTGTATATGGATGGTTATTCTCCGGCGGCTGTGGAGGTCACGGACACAAGTTATGCAAGTGGTCATGCAGGGTTTGTTGTTCAACAAGGTACGGCCTATTTTCAGGATACATACATCACCGAGGAGTCGGCGTACTATAAGGAAAACTATCGTCCCCAGTACCATTATTCTCCGATTCGGGGATCGGCAAGCGATCCGAACGGGCTGATCTATTACGAGGGAGAGTATCATCTGTTTCATCAGGATGGAGGTACTTGGGCTCATGCAGTCAGTTCTGATCTTATAAATTGGAAGCGTTTACCTATTGCCTTGCCATGGAATGATCAGGGCCATGTATGGTCGGGATCGGCTATTGCCGATCTTAATAATGCATCCGGTCTATTCTCGGATTCGGGTGGTAAGGGTCTGATTGCATACTACACGTCTCATCATCCGGATAAACCGGGTGGCAATCAGCGCATCGGTCTTGCCTACAGCACCGATCAAGGCCGGAATTGGAAATACGCTGAAGATCGTCCGATTGTCATTGATAACCCTGGCAAGAAAGGTGATGATCCGGGGAGTTGGGATTTTCGTGATCCGAAGGTCGTTCGGGATGAAGACAACAACCGCTGGATTATGGTTGTATCCGGTGGCGATCACATCCGGTTCTTTACTTCAACGAATCTGCTCGATTGGACATTAACCGATAACTTCGGATACGGGGACTACGTTCGTGGTGGTGTATGGGAGTGTCCTGATCTGATTCAGCTGCCTGTAGATGGAACAGGTCAGCGTAAGTGGGTGCTTATGATCAGTACAGGGGCCAATCCCAAGACCCAGGGTTCTGATGCGGAATATTTTGTAGGCCAGCTGACAGCTGATGGGAAATTCCTGAACGATTATCCAGCAGGGCAGGTGTTGAGAACGGACTTTGGGAAGGAGTTCTACGCATCGATGTCCTTTGCAAATATGCCAGACCAGCGGAAAGTCATGCTTGCATGGATGACGAATTGGGATTACCCGTTTGAATTTCCAACCTCCTCTTGGAAAGGACAACTGACCATTCCGAGAGAAGTATCGCTTCGAACCACGGATGAAGGAGTGCGATTGGTACAAACACCAATCACCGAGCTCCAGACACTGCGGCACGACCTGTATAGTGCACAACAAATGCTGGTTGGACCAAAATCAAAAAATATGCTTGATGGTCTAACAGCGGGGGCTTATGAGATTGAAGCTGAAGTGGAAATTCCGGCTAATAGTCCTGTAACCGAGTTCGGTTTTCAACTGCGTAAAAGGGAAGGACAGAAAACCACAGTAGGATACAGCGTGAATAAGCAGAACCTGTTTGTGGATCGCACCACCTCGGGTGACGTGAGCTTCTCCGACCTATTTACCAAGGTTCATGAGGCCCCGTTACAACCGGAAAATCAAAAGGTGAAGCTGCGCATATTTGTAGATGAATCCTCTGTTGAAGTCTTCGGCAATGATGGCAAGGTTGTTTTCTCGGATGTCATTTTTCCAGATCCGGCAGGCAGAGCAATGTCGTTCTATAGCCTTGGTGGGGAAGTGAAGGTCAGCTCCATGAAGGTGCACGCCTTGGACAACATCTGGAGAAAGAGCACGTCCTCTAGGACGCAGGTTATTGCAGATGTGCAAAGAAGGATGGCGAATATAGGGCAGACTCAAACCCTGTACGCCACAGTTGAGGGCGGACTGGGTAAAGGTGTTCAACCGTTGAAATGGAAAGTGAGCGATCCTAAAGTGGTGCAGATCGTTCATTCTGGCAAGACGCAAGCGACGGTTAGGGCCGTGGGTGGAGGCGAAGCAGTAGTAACGGTATCGACAGCTAACGGCAAAGCTTCTGCCAAAATACCGATTACAGTATCCAGCGGCACATTCCACACCAACTTGTCTGGCTGGAAGTCGGATCAATCATCTGCCCAATGGCTTGTTTCCAAACAAGGCATACAGGGCAGCCATAATGGAGATTCACAGTATATCGCAAAGGAAACGGCAGGCGATTTTCAATATGATGCTGACCTGACGCTGGGCGCTCAAGGGGGAGCGGGGTCTATTGTATTCCGTGCCAGCGAGGATGGACGAAGCGGCTATTATTTGAATATTGACCCTAATCTGAAGGCCATCCGACTTTTTTATAAAGTGAACGGGAAAATCGAAAATCGGCAGGTGCTTGCCCAAATCCCAAGATTCATTCGTAAGGATCAAACGTATCACATCCGGATTCAAACAGACGGTCCCCGTATCCAGGTTGAAGTAAACGGTGAGCGAATAATGGATCTTCAGGATGGAACGTTCGCCGAAGGACATTTTGGAATTCATGTATTTGGTGGCAGTGTCTCCTTTCAGAATGTGAATGCCATCCATACGAAGAAAGCAGATCTGGAGCAGGTGATAATTCGTAACACAGGACGTTCTATTGCGTTGCAGGCTGTTCCATCTGAAGCAGGAGAAGTGATAAAGGTTGCTGAGAATACAGAGAATGCAAGTGAAGGCTTCAAATGGGTACTTGTACCGACAGGCGATGATTCCGGCTCTTACTCCATTCGAACTTTGAGTGGAATGTCTCTTGATTGGGATGTAGGACAGAATCGTATTCAGCTCTATTCGTATCTTGGTTATGCGAATCAACGCTGGAACATTTCAAAGAATGAGGATGGGACGATGCGTATTACAAATGCACATAACGGGCACGCACTCGGCATATCCGAGGATGGATCAGAACTGGTGATGGGTGAGCTTCGTCAAGAGAACAAGTATCAAAAATGGGTTTTTAAGCAACAATAATAGTGAAAAGGGATGCAGGTATCGCCAAGCGCGCTCACGGTGAACATTTACGAATTGTTTTCGCTAGTTTATACCTATCGTTCGCTTTTATGTGTTATTTACATGTTAACTATATCTTTTGGGTTGCCTAAAATCGTAGATATATGTATAATCAATCGTGTTAACACGTCGAACGTACGGTAGTAAATGATGTGGGTGAGTTCATGGAACTGCTGGACAGTAATGAGAGCAAGAAGAAGATGTGCCAGTATTATAACGAAATTTCGAAGGAACTGTTCGGCTTTGGGACCACTCTCCTGAGAGTGACCATTGATCAGAACATCGTGACCTTCTACGCGAAGCACCGACGTTCACCGCGCTCTGACGCCCTGGAAGGGGAGGCCCCCGGCTTGAAGCTGGAAGTGGACTTCCGCATGTCTGTCTTGTATAAGAAGAAATTCAGGGAGAAGTTGGAGCAACACATGGGTTTGCCAATCGAAGCTGTATTACGGGATTATGATGCGTCCACGCAATGGGCCATTACGAATGTGATATTGGAACAGGCATAGGATGGATCGACTGGTTCGATACATGCGTTGTACGTGGTTCCCGTTCATGGTTCTAATTCCGAACAAACAATTTCATATGATGGCGTCTGTCTTCGGATTGATTCTGAAGCAGAAACCGATGATGTACCGGCAGCGGGTGTCGCTTTCCTTTGTTTACGAAGAAAAGTGTTCTTGTTTATACAAGAATGCTTTTCTTTTTGTTTTTTTAAGTTGAACTATATAAGCCGACTAACAAAGATTTACACTGGCACTCCGATGACAGAACAACCTTCCGATCGCTATTATTCCCAGATTTCTTCGATGGTATTTAGAAAGGGTGAAATCCGGAAATAGGCGTATGCTTCCGAAGTAGCTTTCTTTCAGAAAGCTTTCAGGCGAACGCTTCGCTTCTACAGGTTTTTTCTGTCCTCTACGTTATTGTGTAAAATTTTTAGTTGAGAATATCAAGCTAGTTCAACTTAATGGTTTGGGTTGTTAAAACACACATATTAGGGGGAATAGGATCATGATGAAAAAGTGGATTAGCGGTTTGGCGGCAGTGGCAATGACATCGGTATTACTTGCAGGATGCGGCAGCAGTACAGAGAATGCAACAGGCGGATCAGGCAGCGGGGGCACGGCGCCAACCAAACTGGTCATCTCCACTTGGGGGTTCTCGGAAGATTTCTTCAATGAAGAAGTATTTGGTCCATTTGAAAAAGAACATAATGTAGACATCGTACTTGAAGTGGGTAACAACGCGGAGCGTTTGAACAAAATCCGCCAAGGTACATCCAATGTCGATGTGATCTATCTGTCCGATTACTATGCACAGCAAGGCATCGATGAAGGTTTGTTTGAGAAAATCGACCGCTCCAAAATTCCGAATGTGAACGATATTTATGATATTGCCAAAGCACCGCTTGGCGAAGATTACGGCCCGGCCTATACGGTTGGACAGCTCGGAATCGCCTATAACCCGGACCTCGTTTCCAAAGAAGTGACTTCATGGTCTGATCTGTGGGACCCGGCATTTGCCAATAACCTGACCATTCCGAACATTACAGCAACAGCAGGCCCAATGGTATTGGATGCAGCTTCCCGTGTAGCCGGAAACGAAACATTTAATGAAGATGCAGCATTTGCGGAACTTAAAAAATTAAGCGGCAACGTTGTTAAATTCTACACTCAAACTTCCGAATTCGTGAACATGTTCTCCCAGGAAGAGATCGCTGGCGGACCGATTATGGAAATGTACTTCAAAGATCTGAAAGCGGCTGTGCCAAATGCGAAGTTTGTTACACCTAGCGAGGGTGCGTATGCAGTTATGAATACGATCAACGTCGTGAAAGGCAGCAAAAACAAAGAACTCGCTGAAGAATTCATCAACTGGCAGCTGAGCCAGGATGTACAAGCCAAATCCGCTAAAGCCAAAGTGGATTCCCCGGTAAATACGAAGGTTGAATTGACTGCTGAAGAAGCTGAAGGCGTAACGTATGGTGCAGACGTGGTTGGCAAGCTGAACAAGCTGGATATGGAATTTGTGAATCAACAGGCCAAAGCATGGACAGATCGTTGGAACCGTGAAATTGCCCAATAAGCTTAATCAGCGTTAGAACGATGAGGTTGAATGGCAGTAGAGATATGGATTGTGCTCGACAAACCAAATTTGCAGCAAGCAATCATTTAACGGCAGAGGAGTTGGGAATGCATGAGTGAAACAGGAAATCGCATCATTCTGGATGTGGATACCGGTATAGATGACGCGCTGGCAATTCTGCTGGCCGTCAAGAGTCGGAAGCTGGACATTCTCGGCATTACCACAGTCTGTGGGAACGTATCACTCCAACAGGCGACGGATAACACATGTAAAATTTTAGAACTGGCCGGAGCGACCTCCATTCCAGTCATTGCCGGAGCGGCTGGCCCACTCACGCGCAAGTCTCACTATGAACACCGGGTACATGGACAAGACGGATTGGGTGGTGCGCTGCCTGATCCGGCGGTGTCCAAGCGGGCGGATGAAGGCTTCGCCCCAGACTTTATCGTTGAACAAGCGAAGTTGTATCCAGGCGAGCTAACACTGATTATGACCGCGCCGTTAACGAATCTGGCGCTGGCATTAATGAAATGTCCTGAGCTACCTACATTATTGAAGGAAGTTATCTTCATGGGTGGCGTCGTACGCGGACATGGCAACATTACACCGACAGCCGAATACAACACGTATGCTGACCCTGAAGCCGCACGCATTGTACTGCATGCAGGCTTTGAGAAGCTCACGCAAGTAGGTCTGGATGTAACCCGTCAAACGTTGCTAAATGAAGAAGCCATTGGACGGTTAACTGATCCGGTATTACGTGATTATGTGGCACAGAGCACGGAGATTTACATCAAGCGGTATGAAGAAATGAATGGGATACGCGCCTGTGCCCTGCATGATCCACTGGCAGTTGGCGTCGCACTAGCCCCGGAACTCGTTGGACGCAAGTCATATTACGTGGATGTCGAAACCGCCAGCCGATTGTGCGATGGCCAGATGGTATGTGACTTCCAAAATCGTTTGGGCCAGCAGCCCAACACTCTCGTCTGCGAGACCGTGGACGCGGAAGCCTTCCTTGAACTATTTATCAACGCATTAAATGCGTAGCTGTGAGCGTTAAACTCATTTTTTACACAAGAACGAAGTGACAGAAGAAAGCTGGAGAAGCGAAGCGCTCGCCTTTATCCCCGGATTTTACCCCTTTAATAAAGGATCAAAAAAATCTGGGGATAACAGCGATCGTAAGATTCTTCTGGCACGGAGTGTCGATGTGTAAAGTTGTAATTTTAACATGTGAATAAAACCATTTTAAAAGTCAGGAGTACCGCGATGAAGAAATCAGTAATCTACTGGCTATTGCTGCCGGGGTTTGTGTTTTTGGCGGCATTTATGATCATTCCGATTGTCCTGACGATCGGATCGACTTTTTTTCAGGAAAACTCCTTCACGTTTGAAGGATACATGCATTTTTTCAGAGACCCTTACTTTTTGAAAATATTGCTTACGACGCTGCAGGTCAGCGTGGTCACCACCATCGTCTGCGTGGTGCTCGGATTCCCGACAGCTTATTATATTTCACGGAAAGCGCCGCGCCGCAAAGGCATTCTGCTGGCGCTGGCCATCTTCCCGCTGCTAACGAGCCCTGTCGTACGGTCGTTTAGCTGGATGATTATTCTCGGACGCAAAGGGCTGGTCAACAATGCCCTCGTTGGACTCGGTATCGTGGACAAGCCGCTGGATATTCTGTATACGCCGGCAGCCATGATGATAGGTTTGACCCATCTGTTTCTGCCACTCATGATCATCTCTCTGGTGGGTGTGCTTGAGAACATCGATGGTGATCTGCTCAAGGCAGCACAGAGCCTGGGTGCATCACGCTTCACGGCATTCCGCCGGGTGGTTTTCCCGCTGGCCGTGCCAGGGCTTGTGATCGGAGCTGTACTTGTGTTTGTCGGAAGCCTGACGGCTTATACGACGCCTGCGCTTTTGGGAGGCAAACAGCGCGTCATTGCGACGTTCCTCTATCAGAACGCGATGACCCTGAACGACTGGTATCTGGCCTCGGTCGTTGCCGCGATTATGATTGTGATTACATTTGTCGTGGTCGGTGTCATGAACAAAATGGCCAAAACTTTAAATCCGAAGGGGTAGACATATGCGGGAGAAACATATCGGGCTGGGCCTGTTCAGTCTGCTGGTCTTTATCTTTCTGCTGGGCCCGCTTCTGATCATCTCGGTGACTTCGTTTGAACCGGGGACGGTACTCAAATTTCCGCCGGAGGGTTTCTCCCTCCGCTGGTACGAGAATATTTTCAACACAGGCGGTTTCCTCCGCACATTCCAGACGTCGATTATTATTTCCCTGCTGGGGAATTTGCTGGCGCTGTTACTCGGGGTTCCGGCTGCGTATGCACTTAGTCGTTACGATTTCAAAGGCAAGTCCGTGCTGAATGCACTGTTCCTGTCTCCGGTACTCATTCCGGGAATCGTGCTTGGTTTTACATTAATGAAATACCTGATCGTTATCTACCATCTGCCGATGTATCTGGGTCTGCTGATTGGTCACACGATTATTATGCTTCCATTTATTATTCGCGTCATCGCATCGAGTCTGTCGAGCTTTGACTTTGCGGTGGAAGAAGCAGCCCTGAGTCTTGGCGCGGGCCGGGTAAGAACATTCTTCCAGATTGTGCTGCCCAACATTCGTTCAGGAATTATCGCAGCGGTCCTGATTGCCTTTCTGGAGTCCTTCAACAACGTGGACATTTCCGTGTTTATGACCGGACCGGGGGTAAGCACATTGCCCATTCAGATGCTGACCTATGTGGAAAATTATTTTGACCCAACCATTGCAGCTATTTCCGTGTTGCTGATGGTATTAACTGGACTTTTAATGTTCGTGATCGAACGGATCATGGGCGGATTCTCATACTTTACTAAACGTTAATTGGAGGCGCAGAACGCTATGGCATTGCTGACATTAGACCACGTATCCGTGGCATACGATAAGCAGACAATCCTGAAAGATTTTCAGTTGGAGCTGGAAAAAGGCAAGCTGCTCTCCCTGCTCGGACCGAGCGGTTGCGGCAAAACAACTACGCTGCGCCTCATCGCCGGGTTTCTGGAAGCATCTCAGGGCAAGTTTATGTTCGGCGGCAAGGACTACACGAAGGTTCCGGCGAACAAGCGGAACTTCGGATTTGTATTTCAGAGTTATGCGCTGTTCCCGCATCTGTCTGTCTATGACAACGTGGCCTTCGGCCTGCGGATGCGCAAGGTAAAAGACAAGGATATTTCTTCACGCGTCATGCGCATCCTTGAAGTGGTAAACCTGAACGGCTTCGAGAAACGATTCCCGCAGGAACTGTCTGGTGGACAGCGTCAGCGTGTGGCGATTGCCCGCGCACTCGTCATTGAACCGGATTTGCTGTTGTTCGATGAACCACTCAGTAACCTGGATGCCAACCTGCGACTGAATATGCGGGTCGAGATCCGCCGGATTCAGCAGGAGCTGGGCATCACGACGCTATATGTCTCTCATGATCAGGAGGAGTGCTTCTCCATCTCGGATCAGGTAGCGATTATGAACAAAGGCGTGGTCGAGCAGCTCGACCGCCCGGAAACCATTTTCAAATACCCGGCGACGGAATTTGTAGCCCGGTTTATCGGGTTCCATAATTTTATTGAATTCGCAGAGCGCAGTGATGCAGGAGAAGTGATCACGCTGAAAGCGGGAGGTCGTTTGTTCACCGCAACAGCTCATCCTGGAACGGCACGTCCCGGTGCACGCAAAGGTGCGATTCGCCCGGATGATCTGATCGTTAGTGGAGATACCTCTGCAGAAGTGTTGAACGCTTTGCCAGGTATTATCAAAGTAAGCACATACCTTGGACGCAGCTATCAGTACGTCATTGAGACAGAACTTGGCGACTTCACAGCCAATCAGGAGATGGAGACGCCTTATCTCAGCGGACAGCGGGTTA
This sequence comes from Paenibacillus sp. JNUCC-31, assembly GCF_014844075.1. Taxonomy (NCBI): domain Bacteria; kingdom Bacillati; phylum Bacillota; class Bacilli; order Caryophanales; family Paenibacillaceae; genus Paenibacillus; species Paenibacillus sp. JNUCC31. Next base: position 2,853,369 of record NZ_CP062165.1, on the reverse strand, counting down.
ATCTGATTTTCCCGCAGGATAAGCTTGTCCTTGTGGAATAGCGGCAGGAAGCAGAAGCAGCAAAAGAGGCATTTTTTCAGTTGAATCCAGGGTCCCGTTACAGTCTATGGAATGGAAATACGTGATATTGGTGCGGCATATCCAAAATGGCTGTCTCCATTCCATATGGCTAATGGTAAACGGCTGCTCTGGTTCTGGAAAATGCCCATGAAGAAGGAGATTATGCCCCATGCGTGCAGATCAACTAATTGTGAATGTACATGTGTATAACAGTTATTATAAACGATTTGAAATGAACAACGTGGCTGTACTGGACGGCAGATTTATGTATGTTGGTTCAGGCGGGCCGGAGATGATTGAAGCGGATGAAGTGATTGATGCACGCGGACGTTACATGATCCCGGGCCTTATTGATATTCATCTGCACATTGAGAGTACAATGGTGACACCAGCAACCTTTTCCCATGGCCTAATCCGCTGCGGAGTAACGTCCATTGTGGCGGAACCGCATGAGATGGCGAATGTGTTTGGGCTGGAAGGTGTGCAGGAGATGATGTCGGCCAGTCGCGAGACAACGGTGGACATGTTCTACGCTATCCCAAGCTCCGTTCCGGCGACGCCGATGGAAACAACAGGTGGTTCAATCGAAATCGAAGACATGGATGTGCTGCTCGCTACTGGAGAGATCATATGTCTGGGTGAGATCATGAACTATGTGGACGTCATCCGTGATCCGGAATGCAAGACCAATCAGATTCTTCAGCATATTCGCAAAAACTATCCCGATCTTGTGATCGAAGGTCATACACCGAAATTGCTTGGGCTGGATCTGCACCGACTGATCTATGCGGGCGTGGATTCCGATCATACCCATCAGAGCATTGAGGGCTTGCAGGCTCGAATTGCGGCAGGCATGTTCATTGAAATTCAGGAAAAATCGATGACGCCAGAAGTCATGGAGTACCTGATTCAGCATGATGTCGCTCAGCATTTCTGCTTCGTAACGGACGATGTTATGCCGGACTCGCTGGTGGAACGGGGGCATCTCGATCATATCGTGCGTAAGGCCATTCGGATGGGTATGCGCCCGGAAGATGCGATTTACGCTGCAACCTCAACCCCTGCATCCCGGATGAAAATGACCGATCGCGGCAGTATTGCCCCAGGCAAAGTGGCCGATTATGTACTGCTGTCCAACTTGGATACACTTGCAGTAGAACAGGTTTATAAAAAAGGCCGAAAAGCTTATGACGATTACGAACCGTACAAGCAGGACCGGATCAGTGGACAGTTTCCGCCTCATTTTTACAAGAGCGTGCAGTTAAACCTGCTGGGAGCTGAGGATTTTGCGATCCTATTGTCTGATCCAAAGGTGAATGGGAAAGGTGAAGATTCAGCTTCAGAAGCGCAGTTATCGGAACAGGGTTTAAACAACTGCCGGGTCATGATGGTGAAGGATGGTTCAACCTTTGTGGAAGAGCATATTGCACAGGTTCAGGCTGCGAATGGTGAACTGCTCTGGGAAGAAAGCGAATATGGACAGATTGCGACTTTTGAACGTTATGGTGTGAACGGCAATCGGGCGCATGGTTTGATTGGTGGAGATACGATCAAGCGTGGGGCCATTGCGACAACGTATTCACACGACAACCATAATCTATTGGTCGTAGGACGTAATCGCGAAGATATGATTTTGGCAGCTAACACGGTTATTTCGAGCCAAGGTGGCTTCTGTGTGGTGGAAGACGGCAAAGTGTTGTCCCATCTCGAACTCCCTGTGGGTGGCATTTTGACGGAGGAACCGCTGGCGGTCGTATCACACCAAGTGAAAGAGCTGCGTGCAGCGATGTTGTCACTTGGTTATGTGCACTATAATCCGATCATGTCCATCAGTACCCATTCTCTTGCGGTAAGTCCGGCTCTGAAAATTACGGATCACGGCCTGATTGATGTGAATGCAGGTAAGGTTGTTCCGTTGATTGTGGAGTGATGTAGCATAACAAACGATCCCCTGCTTTTGCCACGATGAGTGGTGTAGTGGGGGATCGTTTGTTTATAGTAAAGGATAAATCTAACGTATTTTATATTGTGTCTAAAAAATCATGAGGAGTTTTGGATAAATTAAGTTCCCAAGTTTAACTCTTTTTTCTGTATCGGTGCTTCTCTGCATGCCCTAGTAAGTATAGGAATGCGAAGGCAGGTATTCTCATAATTGAGGTATGACCAAACAATCCAAAATCATCACTTTGTTTAGTGATTAATAATGATGAAGTTGTTTTGTCATTCTTTGACCATTCTACAATTGCCTCAGTTTCCTTAAGACGAGAATCTTCGCGATATTTTACTTCCATTAAGATTTTAAAGCTAGGCATCATAAGGACAATATCAATTTCCTTCTGCGTGCTAGAATCTCGGTAGTATCCAACTCGAGGATTGAAGTTATAGTAAAAAGTACTAATATGTTTGTATACCGCAGATTCTACAATTTTCCCCATTTGATCAGGATCTTGAAGGACTTCTTCACCTTTAACAAGGACTGCATTACGGATCGCTGGGTCGGCCAAATATACCTTCGGTTTCGAGTTCAAGAGTTTTTTTCCCGTCATTTGTACCGGGTAGCTCAAATAAATAAGATTGGCTAATTCCAAGAGTGCCATGTACTTCACAACTGTCGGTCGTGTAATACCCATGTTACTAGCTATTGTAGTTGCTTCCATTATATCACCAGTAGTCATGCACAAATATAGAAAGATTCTCTCTAACTCATCGATATTTCTAACATTGAATAAAGAAACCATATCTCTTTTTAATACTTTATCCACTACATCTTCTCGAATGATTCTTTGTGCATAACTTATGTCGTCAGTCCGAGCAATCTCTGGGAATCCTCCAATCAAAAGATAGCGATGAAAGTGTTTTTCTATTGGCTCCAAATCTTTCATAAGTTGTTCTAGTTCAACTGATGTTAAAGAATTCAAAGATGTCGGACCTAAGGTTTCATTAATGGATGGAACTGGAATTTCTCTAATTTCAAGATATTCATAAAATGAAAGAGTGGGTATCCTAATCTGAGTCCACCTTCCAACACCACTCTCGGGCATCTTCTCACTTAAAATAGGACTCGCTGATCCTGTAGCCATTACACGGTAAGTAGGGAAGGTGTCGTAAATGGTTTTCAACCATCCATTCCATTCATGTGCATATTGAATTTCATCTAAGAAGAGATATATATTTTCATCGACAGCAACATTATTAATAAAAATCTTTAAAATTTTGTCTATTTCAGACATCTTTAAAATTGGGTGGTCAAAAGAAACATATAACAAATTCTTTTTAGGCACACCTGCTTCTAATGCATCATGGATCGTTTGATACATAATAGTTGATTTCCCTACACGGCGTGGACCAGTTAGAATGACATGACGACGAATCTCTGTGTGTTCGAAGCTTTGCTTTGCATCATAATACGCAAAACGTTTAGTTGGTTTAGCAAAATCGTCTTGAACCTTCCCTGACTCCCACCATTTATTAAAACCCCTGAGTACTTGTAATATGCTCTCTTCGGTTATGAGATCTTTCAATTATATTCACCAACCTTCATTTGATGTAATTATATTATACAGTATTTACTGATAAAGTATAATTATACTTTACATAATTCAAGAAAGAATGATTCGGAAATCAAAAATTTCATGCTTATTAATTATTTATTCACTAACATTTTGATGTAGAGAAGCCTTATTCTAAAAATAGAATAACAATTGGATAGCACATGACAGGAGGACAAGCAAAAATGATGGATAAAATAAATGCTGCTAAAGCCATCTTTTTCGACGTAGACGATACCTTGTATGACCACTTGCAACCCCTGAAAGGAGCACTACAGGAGGTACTTGGTCTGCCAGATGATTTCCCGTATGGGGAGGCATACCATCGCTTCCGTTATTATAGCGACTGGCTGTCTGCTCAAGAGGACTTGTCTGCTGTACCCGAACCCGAAGCGGTAGAAAGGATGCGTCATCGCAGATTTGAGCTGACCATGGCGGAATTTGGAAATCCCCTGCAACAGGGGCAGGCTGAAGAACTGCAAGCACAGTATTTGAGTAGACAGTTTCAGATCCAGCCCTTTGATGGAGCATATGAACTTATCCGAAGACTTCTTGCAGAAGGGCATATGGTGGGATTAATTACAAACGGAGAAGGAAAACATCAGCAGCGGAAGCTCGAAGCGCTGGATGTACTCAGTCTTATTCCCGAGGAACGCATTTTCATATCGGGTACCCTTGGTTACGCCAAGCCGGATCGCAGATTGTTTGAGCATGTAAGCAGGCAGACGGGATCGGATTCCGGTTCCAGTTATTATATCGGCGATTCCTGGCGCAATGATGTTGTTGGTGCGGTGGATGCCGGATGGAAAGTGATTTGGTTCAACCATCGTGATGCTTTGCCAGAATCAGAGCATCTGCCTCATCATGTTGCTCGTAGTTATGAAGAGGTAGGCCGTATCCTTACATCCGAGTTGATTCAACAATAAAGCTAGCGCTATGTGCATTGGTGCAGTCCTGATCCTCAGTGAGGATCAGGGCTGTTTTTTGTTATATACCACGTGAGGATTGTCATTGTACACTGGCGAAAATAGAGGTATAGATACTAAGTGTAAGAGGTGTTAAAAGCAGTCTTCTCACACTGTCCAAACATGAAGGCATCTTCATGGAATCTTCATTCGAAAGAGTAGGCTAAAGCCTTCACAAAGGATAAGGGCGGTGTTATAATTAAAACAAGATTTAGATTAAGTCTAAATCACCGGAAGCAAGTTAAATTACGTGATCAAAATCAAAACTATATCGTATTCGAGAGGGGATAAATTCCATGAGCACAATCCAAACTAGAAATAATACTTTTGCAAACCACGCAACTGAACTTCAAGAGGTCCTGAACCGCCAGATCGCAGGTTGGTCTGTACTGTACACCAAATTGCACCACTTCCACTGGTATGTGAAAGGTCCTCATTTCTTCACTCTGCATGCCAAATTCGAAGAGTTGTATAACTTGGCTACGGCGAATATGGACGAAGCCGCAGAACGTTTGTTGGCCATTGGTGGACGTCCGGTCGCAACGATGGCTGAACAACTGCGGTTGTCACCTGTTGAGGAAGCACAGGGACAGTTGTCGGCTGAAAAAATGGTAGAAACCGTAGTTGCTGATCTGCAAGCGATGGTGGGTGTTATTAACCAGGGTATTCAAGCAGCTGGCGAAGCTGAAGATAATGCAACTGAAGATATGTTGATCGGTTTCACTGCTGGATTGGATAAAGAGGTCTGGATGTTAAACGCATTTTTGGGCAAATAAGCTAAGTTACCCTGCATCTTGACAACGATATGTAGAGTCCGTGAACAAAGTGCCCGTTCGCTTACAAATCCGGTGTGCTTGCCGTATAATGATGGCATTCGAGATGTATAGATTGGTGGAATGAACAATGCGGACAGACCTGGAAGAACTGCGGGATGAAGCTGAACGGTTTATATATAGATGTTATGAAGAGCTGGGCCATACGCGCGAAAACGCGCAGGCCCGGCTTGTTGCTGTTTTGAACGAAATTGAGCATACAGGCACATATGTGCACACTGCGGATGAACTGGAACATGGCTGTAAAATGGCATGGCGGAACAGCAACCGCTGTATCGGGCGGCTATTCTGGGATAAACTGCGCATCGTTGATGCGCGTCATGCAGATACGGCTGGAAAGGCAGTGGATGCTGTGCTGACGCACATCAGAGCTGCCACCAATGGTGGCAAGATCATTCCGATGATAACGATCCTTCCACCGGATGGACCGAACGGAGCACCCGTGCGGATTTGGAATCACCAACTCATCCGTTATGCCGGATATGAGACGACGGAAGGCATTATGGGTGATCCTGCATCTGTTGAGTTGACGAAGGTGGCAATGTCGCTTGGATGGCAAGGAGAGGGCACGCCATATGATGTGCTTCCACTCATTATTCAGGTGAAGGGTCAAGCTCCGGAGTGGTATTCTGTGCCCGAGGAAGACATCGTGGAAGTGAGGATCGAACATCCGGAGCGTCCCGAGATTGCTGAACTGGACATGCGCTGGTACGGTGTGCCGATGATTGCCGATATGCGGCTGGAGATTGGCGGCATATCCTATCCGGCAGCACCGTTCAACGGTTGGTATATGGGTACCGAGATTGGCGCAAGGAATTTGGCGGATACCTTCCGGTATAATAAACTGCCTGCAGTGGCGGCAGCCCTTGGTCTGAATACGTCGAGTGAAACGACGCTCTGGAAGGATCGGGCTCTGGTAGAGCTGAATGTAGCTGTGCTGCATTCGTTCAAGAAGGCTGGCGTCAGCATGGTGGATCACCACACGGCGGCAGCGCAATTTGCCTTGTTTGAACAGCGGGAAGAGAAGGCAGGGCGCGAGCTGACAGGCGATTGGGTTTGGCTGATTCCGCCGGTGTCTCCAGCGACGACGCATATTTTTCACCGTTCCTACCGCAATGATATTGTGAAGCCCAATTTTTTTCGTCAGGATCTTGCGTATAGGCTGAAAGATGGTGTGGCATCTGGCGCTGAGTTGCGAAGCAGTGAACAGCTGGCTACACAGGAAGATCACCAGCCCCAGGCCGGAGATACACCAATGAAATGCCCGTTTGCACACTAATGTGCGAGCGGGTTGTTTTTTTGCTGTGTTTTCATCAAGCACAGGCTCTAAAATAGGAAATTAAGATGAATATTGTTTCTCTATATGGAAATGAATTGAACTTCTATAATCAGGATCATGACTTAATATAGGAGGGTTACCCATGGGTTACATTGAATCGCTTCGAGAAATGGTTGGCAATGCACCGGTTATTCTGGTGAGACCGAGTATTTTGATATTGAATAAATCAGGTGAAATTTTGTTGGTTCGACATGTCGACAATACCTGGGGAGTACCGGGTGGATTTATGGAGTTGGGCGAATCGGTGGAAGAGTCGGCGAGGCGAGAGGTCAGGGAAGAGATTGGAATACAGATCAAGAAACTTGTGCTATACGGCGTCTTTTCGGGGAAAGAGTTATATACGAAATTAAGGAATGGACATGAATATTATAATGTGGTCATTGGTTATATATGCACGGAGTTTGAAGGCGAGTTGCAGCCCGACGGGGTGGAAGTTCTTGAAGCGAAGTTTTACAAGCCGACGGAATTGCCTGAGAACACAGACTCTTATTTAAAAAGTAAAATCGAAGAAAATGCACTACATATTGCAACTATATTTGCAAAGGACAAATGAACAGAGGCTGCCCACTGATGTGGGCAGTCTTGTGCGACTACACACGTTTCAATCTGTAACGGCTGCGCATCACCGCCTGCACGGCAATGGCGGCAGCGACCAGAAGCAGATTGAACAAAAACACGGTATACAGCGATCCATACTCTACAAGTAAGGCAGCCACCAGAGGGGAAACGATCGAGCCAATCTCTGCGGCAGAGACGATTTTACCTATGACGGAACTTCTACCCTCGTCCGGGATATGATCCCCAATATGAGCAAAGAACGAATCCATGTAACATGCACCGCCAACCCCGCCGATCAGCATACCTACGTACACCCACACATAAGAAGATGTGCTCAGAAAAACCACCACTTCGATTCCAATCATAAGCATACCGAACATGCAGAGCAGCAGACGATCCCCCATCCGATCAGACAGATAACCTGCGACCGGGGCAGCCGCAAGAGTGGAAATTCCGGCTACGGTAAAGGCAAGACTGGTCGCAAACGGGTCCCAGTGCATGATATGAGCGGCATACAGCGCAAAATAAGTTAGAAATACAGCATAGGCGCTCATCTCCAGAAAATGAACCGTCGCGTAGCCAATCAGTTGCTGCCTCCGGGTAAGTCCGATGGACGGTTCAGGAGTGATTGGGCTAGGAGTAACGTTTACTGGAGAAATGGTATAATCGGCAGGCGTTTGCGTTGGTTTGGCATCAGTTGAAATCACGTCTGAGGCCTGACTGCTCAGCTCACTTCCGGATGCAAGACCTGCCTTTGTTGCGGACCTTATCCCCATTGCCGCACCCACAGCCATCAGACAACACAGCGTAACAAGCAAAAAAGGTACCGATAGCGGCCAGTGCAGCGCAAGCCAGCCACTAATAACCGGACCCAGCACCATGCCCCCACCCTCACTGCTGCTGATATAACCGTTGTACAGGCCGCGGTTATCGACATTGCCCCCATCCCCGATGATGGAGCGCACGACCACCGTTAGTCCGGTCGAAGCGAGCCCTTGCAGCAGCCGCAACAGGCCGAATAGAAGCGCGACAGAAGATACAGCGAAACCGCCCATACAGACAGCGAGAAGCAGCAGCATGGCAATAAGTGCCCGTTTTCCCCCGATTTTCCGATAGAGCGCCGCAGCAGGCACCCCGCCAATTACCTTTCCCACATAAAAGAGTGCAAAAATAACCCCCATCATCCAACCGGACAGGCCGAATTCCTCAATAAACAAAGGAAAGATGGGCAGGATCATGAAACCGCCCATCTGACTCAGAAAACAAATGATCATCAGTAAAGGCAGGTTACGGCGAATATCCACCAACAAGACTCCTTTCGCACAGAACTGAACTCCGAATCTTCCTTCAATCACTCTACATGGATGCGTAGATATCGACATATACCCGTAATGTATGCTGTATTTGTGAGATTAAGAAGAAATAACACAGGGCGTTTACACCAAAAGCATTGCGGATATAGCTGAATCATATAAAGGGGAGCGTGTAGGATATCGAGGGCTACATAAAGGGCAATCAATAAGGCCAGAGATTATAAATAGGTGGAGGTTAAACCAAAGCAGAATCTTATAATCAGTAAAATGAGATGCAGGAATGCGTTGGGAGGGGCTTCTGTGGCTTTGAATGAAAAAAGACACCCAAGTGGTGTCTGTAAAAAAAGTGCAATTGAAATTTAGAGCTGTTAACCTGATCCTACACCATGTGTCATAAGTGTAAGCAGTACATTAGAAATAGGTGCAGTAACTGTAAGCAGTATACTACTTACTCACAGCGTTGAAAGGATTTTTTTTCATGTGAGGAATATATTTTATAATTCAGGCTATTGAATTTCTCTCGCTTGTCCTCATCTTCCCATTCTCTGTGTTGATTAAATACCGTTAGACATTTGATCGTATTAGAGTCACTGCTTATATTACCGGCAAATTCTAATCCCTCAAGTAAAATATCGATGCCTTGGGTACGTTCACGATGTAAATGGTACTTCCCCAGATTAGCTAAAAATGTCGCGTATTCCTCCGCCTTGATTGATTTATTGTATTCTCCAAACGCGCTGTTATATGTCTTGTAAGGGATATGTTCCTGGAAACGATCCAAAATGGCATCAATGTTGATATCAAACCTGTTGGCGATCTTGATAATGTTGCAGAGTGCATGGAAAATTTCGTCAGGCCGCGATGCGATATACTCGATATAGTCGGGCAGATCATCCAGTTCTCCCATATATAATCGGTACAGATACTGGTTAGCTGTTGAAAAGTCATTGAATTGATTAATAATGAGCTTGGCCTCATCGGAAGAATCATGAATCCAGTCATCTGCATTGGTATACAAAACGGTGTATTCAATTGCTCTCTGATATTCTTCATATTGTTCATATACTGCAGCTTGGAGCAGGCGCGCATACAACATGTAGAAGTAAAAAGGGCGAACGGGCTGTTTAGCTTTAGAATCTTTGCGTTTGGCGCGAAGAGAAAGCTCGTACTGAATGGAAGCGAGATGGAACATTTCTTCCGAGAGTTCATCCACCTTGTGCCATTCATGCAGCGAAACATAGACGTGAGCCAGATGTTTGAGTGCTTCCAATTGGTCGGACTCCTCCAGACGATTTGCGTAGGGCTCGAACAATGTGGCGGCCCGCAAATTTTGGGTCAGGTTATCACTTAATGAAAGAAGGAACAATCGATATCGACACAGGGCTAATCGCTCAGAATGCTGGTATTTCTCGATTACACTCACACCCTCATATAGCAACGCGGCGGCCTCGTTGTACTGATCATGGAACAACTCCTCTGCAACCTCAAAAATCAAAGTGCCGTAGTTAGTGTTATCCAGAAGATTGCTCAAAATTAATTTGATGCAATCCAGACGCTTCACCTCTGCACAGCGGATGATAAAAGGGCGCAATCTTCGCCAATCCGGTGCTGTCAAAGTAAAACATTCTTCCACAAACCGCGAATAGAAATGGTCATTCTTCACACCCATGGCTCTTGTAATACCATCAAGCTGGCTCATGGAGAACGGTTTATTCTGATTGATGAGGCGACTGAAAGAGCCTGGATTTATGTTTGCTCGTTGTGAGAACTGGCTTTGCGTTAAATGGTGATTGTTTATGTATTGCAACACTTCCGCTCGTATAGTCTTATTCAGCATGCATGACACCGCCCTTATCATCACCCAAAATTTAGTGTAAAAATCCATATATATGAATTATAATTCTAAAATTTTACAGTGGTCAATATTTTCTTTGGCAATTCATAAAAGTTTATACAGAATACCTTTTGGAATGAAAGAAAAAAGGATATAAATTACGTTATAAGAAACAAGGCTGGGACAAAGTCGTGTATAATAGGTTGGGTTTGTAATGGAAGAGGCCTGCAAGAAGAATAAGCAATAGAGGTATACCTCAAGTTTAAAGGGGGCGATATGAACATGTCAGAACAACAACCGATTATCCGTTTCGACCGGGTGACCCAGCAATACGATCAGGATGAAGCCGTATTGAAGGAAGTCAGCTTCGAGATTGAGCGGGGTAAATTTTATACGCTACTCGGCCCGTCAGGCTGCGGGAAAACAACGATATTGCGCTTGATCGCCGGCTTTGCGGAGCCGACACAGGGCAGTATTTATTTTAACGGTGCACTGATTAACCGGGTGCCTGCCCACCAGCGGCAGGTGAATACCGTATTTCAGGATTACGCATTATTTCCACATTTGAATGTCTTTGAGAACGTAGCTTTTGGTTTGCGGATCAAAAAGATGAAAACGGCTGAGATTCGCAGCAAAGTGTTGGAAGCACTCAAGTTCGTCAATCTGTCCGGTTATGAAAACCGTGAAATTGGCGAGATGTCCGGCGGACAACGGCAACGTGTCGCGATTGCGCGTGCGATTGTGAATGAACCCGAGATTTTGCTTCTGGATGAGCCGCTATCGGCGCTCGATCTGAAGCTGCGGACAGAAATGCAGTATGAATTGCGCGAGCTGCAACAGCGACTGGGCATTACGTTTATTTTTGTCACACATGATCAGGAGGAAGCCCTGGCGATGTCGGATGAAATCTTTGTCCTGAACGGTGGCGTCATTCAACAGAGCGGCACACCCAATGATATCTATGATGAGCCGATTAACCGTTTTGTGGCGGACTTTATTGGCGAATCGAACATTGTATCCGGCAAAATGAAGCAGGACTTTGTAGTGGAATTTGCTGGCGCACAGTACGAGTGTGTCGATCAGGGTCTGCAGAAGGACGAGCCTGTGGAGATTGTGATTCGTCCAGAGGATATGGAAATTACAACCGAGGAACAGGGCAAAATGCAGGTCAACGTGGACTCGCAGCTGTTCCGGGGGGTGCATTACGAGATATCCACCTACGATGACGCGGGTAATGAGTGGCTGGTACATTCCACGAAAAAAGCCGAGGTAGGCGCTCGTATTGGACTGCATTTTGACCCGGAAGCCATCCACGTCATGCGCTTTAACGAGACGGAAGAAGAGTTCGACAAACGTCTGGAAGCCTACCAAGAGGCCGTTCATGCAGACTAAGGCGAGTACACGCAATGCGTATCTGATTCCATATGTGTTATGGATGGTGTTGTTTGTAGTTGCTCCGGTTCTGCTGGTGGTGTATTACTCGTTCTTCGATGTGGAAGGCAATTTCACGTTGGGTAACTACGCTCGGTTCTTTACACCTGTGTACATGCAGATGACCCTGAGTTCGTTCTGGTATGCATTTCTGATTACGGTGTTCTCGCTGTTAGTTTCGTATCCCACAGCGTATTTACTGACCCGTACGAAGCACAAGCAGCTGTGGCTGCTACTTATTATTTTGCCAAGCTGGATCAATCTGTTGTTAAAAGCGTACGCCTTTATCGGCCTGTTCGGCACGTATGGCCTGACCAATTCCCTGCTTGAAGTGGTGGGCATTGGCACAAAGCAGATTCTGTTCACTGATTTCAGCTTTATCTTTGTCTCGGTGTACATCTTCATTCCGTTCATGATCCTGCCCATCTTCAACGCACTGGAAGAGATGAATCCATCGCTGATCTATGCGGCACGGGATCTCGGGGCTTCGTCCTGGCTGACGTTCCGCCGGGTCATCTTTCCGCTGACAATCAGCGGAGTGAAATCCGGCTGTCAGGCCGTATTTATTCCGGCGTTATCGTTGTTCATGATTACCCGCCTTATTGCGGGAAACCGGGTAATTACGCTGGGAACAGCGATTGAGCAGCATTTTCTCGTCACCCAGGACTGGGGAATGGGTTCGACGATTGCCGTCTTTTTGATTATTGCGATGGCGATCATTATGTTCCTGACCGGATCAGGCAAGAAGGAGGTGCGTAATGGGAAGAAACGGAAAGCTGTCTAACGTCTATCTGGCCGTAGTATTCGCCATACTGTACGCACCGATCGCATATCTGATCTTCTATTCCTTCAACAGTGGCGGGCATATGCGCGGCTTTGAAGGGTTTACATTGGAATGGTACAGGGAAGTATTTGCGGATACGCGGCTGCTGATCATTGTACTGAATACGTTTATTATTGCGCTCCTGTCCTCGGCGATCTCAACGATGCTCGGTGTGGCAGGGGCACTGGCGATCTACCATGTGCGGCGCAAACGAACCAAGAATACGTTGCTGTCACTCAATAACGTGCTGATCGTTAGTCCGGATGTCATCATCGGTGCGTCCTTTCTGATTCTGTTCACCATGATTGGCATCAAGCTTGGATTCACTTCGGTACTGTTGTCTCATATCGCATTCAGCGTGCCGATTGTCGTAATTATGGTGCTGCCCAAGCTTCAGGAGATGAGTCCGACCTTGATGGATGCGGCGCGCGATCTGGGTGCTGGATCATGGCAGATCCTGACTCGTGTCGTGCTTCCATACGTTAAACCGGGCATTTTTGCCGGATTCTTCATGGCATTGACGTACTCGCTTGATGACTTCGCGGTAACATTCTTTGTCACGGGCAACGGATACTCCACACTCTCTGTGGAGATTTATTCAAGAGCAAGGCAGGGCGTGTCATTGTCCATTAATGCGCTGTCGACGCTACTGTTCCTGCTGACGGTGCTGCTGGTGGTTGGATATTACTTCATTAACCGCCGTGCAACACGGATACCACCCGGAGGAAAGGGGCTGCGTCCATGAAGCAACTGGTACGGACATTTGCAATTGTATTTGTGGCTGCCTTTGCCTTGATGATTCTCGCTTCGTACCTGAACAAGAGTCAGGGGTATTCCGGCGGCAACACGCTGACGATTTACAACTGGGGCGATTATATCGACCCGGATTTGCTGAAGGAATTTGAGCAAGAGACCGGCATCAAGGTGATCTACCAGACGTTTGATTCGAACGAAGCGATGTTAACCAAGATTGAGCAGGGCGGAACGACGTTTGATGTGGCGATTCCTTCCGAGTATGCGATTAGCAAAATGAAAGAAGAGAATCTGCTCATTCCACTGGATCACAGCAAGCTACCCAATCTGAGCAACATTGATCCACGTTTCATGGATCTGTCCTTCGATGAGGACAACAAGTACTCCATTCCTTACTTCTGGGGAACGGTGGGGATTGTGTACAATCCTGAACTGGTCGACGGGTTAACATTTGAGAGCTGGAATGACCTGTGGGACCCACGTTTGAAAAATCAAATCCTCCTGCTCGACGGTGCCCGTGAAGTGATCGGTATGGGGCTGAACAGCCTCGGTTATTCGCTGAACGATACGAACGAAGACCATCTGCAGGAAGCTTTAAAGAAACTGTCTACCCTCACGCCTAACGTCAGAGCCATTGTCGGGGACGAGATCAAAATGCTGCTGGCAAACGAGGAAGCAGCGGTTGGACTCGTATGGTCCGGGGATGCGTCGGAAATTATGGATGAGAACGATAAGCTGGATTATGTGGTTCCTGAGGAAGGCTCGAACCTATGGTTCGATAACATGGTCATTCCGAAGACCGCAAGCAATATTGAAGGGGCACATCAGTTTATCAACTTCATGCTGGACCCGGATCATGCCGCCCGTAACGCCGAATATGTCGGGTACTCCACACCAAACGCCGAGGCATTGAAGCTGCTGCCAGAGGATATTTCGGAGGATGAACGATTCTATCCGGATGAGACGCTGACAGGAAAGCTTGAAGTGTACGATAATCTGGGCAAAAAAATGCTGTCGCATTATAATGATTTGTTCCTCGAATTTAAAATGCATAGCAAATAAGGGGCATTCGAGCGAGAGGTGTCGGATGAACGTGCATGTCATGCACATCCAAGCCGCTAACGAATCTACCACACCTTATTGGGCTGATTTGCATGGATTACGAAGGCTAACGAACTCCAGCGAAGCTATTCTTTATAAAAAAGGTGTTTAAACGGCAATAAGCCGCTGCTTAGACAGAATAGCGTCTCTCTGATTCGTTAAAACTTCAATCAGCGTAAATGACCGCCAATAGCGTGTGTACAGTTCGTTAGATTTGGATAAAGAATAAATAGGGGTGCAGCTCGTCATTTCACTTGAATGACGAGCTGCACCCCTTATTTTTTTACTTACTTACTTCAGAGCGATAGCGCTTGAAGTGCCATATAAGATGAACATTAAAGATCACACGTTAACGGAGAGGGCAGAAATAATCTGTAGAAGCGAAGCGTTCGCCTTTATCACAGGATATCATCCTTTAAAAAAATTAATGAAAGAAATCCGGGGATAACAGCGATCGGAAGATTATTCTGCACGCGAAGTGGAATCGTGTAATCCCAGCCCTTCATCTTATATCACGCCACTACATGCGCTTTTTGCGACCCACCATGATCCAAGCGCCGCCCATAATCAGCACAATCGCCACGAACGGCTGGATGAAGGACAGGCTGGTCAGCATCGTGCCAATCGACATGACGGCGAAGAAGAGAAGCGATATAACCGTCAGTATGTTGATTGGGATCAGCAGCCATTTGTTACGGCCGCCGAACCAATACAGTTCAAACAGGCCTACCGCTACCGCAAGAATGAAGCCGGGCCACATCGTGCTCCAGTTATCAAAGAGCATAGCGATCTGGCTGACAACGCCTGCCGTGAGCAGGATACCCCCTGGAACCAGCAATCCAACACCTCTGCCAATCATGGAGAAGTACAGCCAATGGAAGAACAGCCCCAGTGGAATGACAAATAGGGTGGGCCAGAAATTGGCAAAGATCGTACCCGGACCGAGTGAACCTCCCTGGTTCAAGATCAGATACACGCCGAGCAAAATAAGCACAGGCGCAAGGATGGTGCGTTTAGCCATGATATCTCTCCTTTTCAATACAAGATCAATTCCCGAACAGTCATGGAGTATGTTTTCTCGTTATTCACAGCATACCATGAACCGCAAAAGGGTATCCTCGGTCTTTGGAGTTAAACTTAACCTAGACTAAAGTCTAGGTACGAAATATACTACTTCGATACACAAGCGGTGAACCCAATTATGCCAATGCAGCCTTCAAAAAGTGAACCGGCAGACACCCGGATAATATCGCGCAAATCTGACCCAATAAAGTACGTGGGGATGAAGCAGGGCGGGCAGAAGGAATACTTTTGCACCGAATGTTTAACGTCTACGAATAGCATTACGCAGCCACTCGGCAATTGTCTTATTGAACATACTAAAAACCCACCCCGGAAGAGTGGGCTGTTTCCTTCTTTTATTAAAAGCGGGCAATCCGGTTATTTCACCACATCCGAATGCTTCTTGCCCCAACTGTTCACGCCATCATCTTCGATAATGGAGATGGCTGCATCAGCAATGTCAGGGTCCGTCATTAACTTCTCCTGAATACGGAACTTGATATCATCGGCATCAGCAAGGCTTAGTCCTTTGGTCAGCTCAATCAGACCCTCGACATGATAATAACGGCCTTCCTGAATAATTCGCATCATTTGAATATCCGCAACATGAGTGTCGGCCAGGATGGTCTGGGATACTTTATCCTCGATATCCTGCGGAGCTGCTACACCAATCAGTCCGATCATATTGTCGTAACCCACACGGAACGCGACAGCAATCATCAGGCATCCAATAATGGTGGTCACGATTCCATCGAGCAATGCAAAATTGGTCAAGGCAATGACTACAACAGAGATCAGCGCAAGTAGTGCACCGAGTACAGCTACAACATCTTCGTAAAATACAAGACGTGTTGGCGGTGCAGCGCGCCCTACATTTTTGATAGCGGCGGGGAGCAGGGCAAATCCGGCAGCTTTTGGCGCGCGTGCTTCTTTCAGAATTTCCTTCATGGCCTTGATTAGAATGGCACCGTCAATCAGAATGTTTAATACAAGCACCCCGATGTTAATCCAGAGGCCACCGGTATGACCAACAGGATGCTGTAACAGATGAATTCCTTCATGGATCGTTTCATACGCCATAATGGTAACGACAATGACCGCGATCATGCAGAAAATGTTGATGACCCGTCCGAATCCGGTCGGAAAGCGGCGTGTAGGTTTTTTCTCGGACAACACACTTCCGACAAAGACAAACCCTTGGTTGATGGCATCAGCCAAAGAGTGCATCGCCGAGGCGAACATGGCGCCACTGCCACTGAAAAGAAAGGCTCCTCCTTTGCACAGTGCAAGTACAGCATTACCCGCCATAGCTACGGCTGAGGATGTGTTTCCCTTTTTGACGAGAGACATCAAGCTCTCAGACTTTGGTTGTTCAGCCACTTCGTATGTTCCTCCCAGAAAGATGTAATAGATGTAGAAAAGGCAATTCGTATTGATAGCTTTTACATTTCCACTAAATGTTATTATAACCCGCTTTACAACTCCCAGCATTATGCAAAAAAGGTCATATCACTACAAACACCCGTGTGAGCTCGCACGGGTGTCTAGTTGCTTCTATATAAAGTTTGATTTCAACAGATCAATCAAACTTCCAGCAAGACAGGCTCAGATTGCCATACTGATAGGCTTTGAACAGAAGTGATGCCTGCTTGTTCTGATCCCCTGCACCCATGGCAAGCAGCAGTGGCACAAAATGCTCTGGCGTAGGCACGGCTGCCTGGGCGGATGGTGCGAGCTTGTCATAGGCGAAGAGGGACGTGGTATCCCAGCTCATCAGCTTGTCATGCAACCAGTTGTCAAACGCCATGGCCCAAGGATCAACGCCTGCGCTTTCCCAGTTTAATTGCCGCAGATTGTGTACTGTTCCGCCACTACCAATCACTAGAACATCCTGCTCGCGCAATGTGGCGAGTGCCTTTCCTACCTGATACTGCTGTTCATTGGACAGATAACGGTTTACAGACAACGTAACAACCGGGATATCTGCGTTCGGATAGAGCAGGCGAAGAACGACCCAAGCACCGTGATCCAGACCACGAACGAAGTCGCTTTCTACCGGAATGCCGGCATTCGCGAACAGACGCTGAATCTCCGCAGTGGTCTCTTCATGTCCTTGTGCCGGGTATTTGATCTGATACAGTTCAGGCTGGAAGCCACCGAAATCATAGATGGTCTCGTAATTGGCTACCGAGGAAACCAATTGAGTTGTGGATTCCCAGTGAGCAGAGAACAATATAATTGCTTTGGGTTTCGGCAGTTCTTGTCCAAGTTTTTGCAGAAATTCAGTGTAGGCATGTTCCTCCAGTGCGAGCGATGGCGCGCCGTGAGCGATAAACAGGGATGGCATCATTATGAATTCAGTCCTTTCAGGTCTTCGGCAGCCAGATTGGCATCCGTCCGAAGCCATTGTTGAAATTGTTGATATAGATCGGGAGTGACTTGGTGCCCACCGTGATATGGAACGTACGTAACATTATCGGTGTGTTCGCGGAAGAAGCTCGCGTTATCTTCGCCAAGTTGCAGCGGGAAGAGATGATCCTGATCGCCATGCGATATGAATACGGATAACTCCGAGCCGGGCTGTATCTTGTATTCGTCTTTCACAAATTGCGGAATGTAACCACTCATGGCTACAATTCCCTTAATCGCATCTCCCATGATCAGCGAGAGTGTCATCGCCATAATGGCTCCCTGACTGAATCCGGCGATATAACGCCGTGCGGGATCAATGGCATATTTGGAGGACAAGTCAACGATTAGCTGTTGCAGTCCCTGAACAGAAGCGTCGAACAATTCCCGGACGGGATTGCCAATGCTTTTAATCTGAAAATAGGCGTAGCCACTACCCTGAATGATGGGTCCCCGTACGGCGACGATAATAAAATCCGATTGGAGGGGCTGCATCAGCCGCAGCATATCCTGATCATCCGAACCCATGCCATGCAGAGCAAAGATCACGGGATATGGTTGTTCTGTATCGTAATCGGAGGGAAGTTGAACCTCGTAAGTTAATGAATAATTATTCAATGCAATCACCACCTGATAAGAAATGGGTGTAATGTAATCAAAATAAAGTTTACAAATATGAAATTAATATTCTTATTGATGAACAAAATCTATCACGATTCCATTGTAGGGTCAATATTTTTTTTGTATGATGAAAATATGTTCCGTATAAGAAATCTATAATCACCTGTAAACGGTGAAACAGGCGGGTAAGCAAACAATCCACCTATTACTTCCAAGGACGTGATAATTATGATCAGAGGAATCGTGCCTATTTTGAGGATATTTGATGAAGAAAAGGCGAAAGAGTTCTACCTGGAATACCTGGGTTTCCGATTGGATTGGGAACATCGGTTTGAGACAGACTTGCCGCTATATATGCAGATATCCCTGGATTCCCTTGTATTGCATCTATCCGAACATCATGGCGATTGTACACCTGGAGCGGCATTGCGAATAGAAACGGACTCGCTCGATGCATTATGTGAGGCACTCAATGCGAAAAAGTACAAGCATTCCAGACCGGGCATTACGGACACGCCGTGGAATCTAAGGGAAATGACAGTCATTGACCCGTTTGGCAACCGGATTGTTTTTTATGAACCTAACGCAGGATAGGTTGGGTATGGATATATAGATCAAAGGGGAGGGTTGCAAACATGGATATTGGCCTAGCCATTCGTACGATCCGGAAACAGAAACAGATTACCATCATGCAAATGTGCGAGGGTACGGGGCTGTCCAAAGGGTTTATCAGCAACGTGGAAAATAATAAAACATCACCTTCCATTGCCACGCTCGAAAGTATCGCAGATTATCTGGAAGTGCCACTGCCGTACTTGCTGCTGTCACCGGAGCAGCGAATGAACGTGGTGCGCAAGGATGAGCGCAAGGAGACAACTGCCGGAAGCGGGCAGATCAAGGTACAGCATCTAACGGCAAAAGGCGCCATGCGGATGTCCATTGTGGAACTGCCGCCAGGCGCATCAACGGGGGAAAACAAGCATGCCGGAGAAGAGAGTCATCTGGTTCTGCAAGGCAGGATTCGCGCTGAACAGTGTGAGGATGCAGAGATTCTGGAAGCTGGAGATTCGTTCAGCTGGAATGCCATCGTTCCCCACGAAGTGACCAATATTGGCGAGGAGACAGCAGTGGTACTGATTGCTGTGTCCAAGGAACTGGACTTGGATCGTTTATGGAATAAATAAAAGGACGGTTCCCAAAGTTATGAAACTAAACGATGGGAACAGCCCTTTTATTATTTCTTACGAATTTAATTGATACAGTCTCCTGTCCGACTAGTCCTGATTACTGTGGATTAGTAGTCCAGATGCCTGCGGCTTTGACAAATACACGATCCGAGAGTTTGAGCGTTGCCAAAGCCAGTTCAGCTACGTCTTCCGCTTGCATCATCCGGTCTTCGTCGCCAATTTTGAGCCCGGCATTGGTTGCCAATTCTGTGTTCACTGTACTTGGCGTTAACGCAGTGACCCGAATATTGGATTTACGCACTTCCTGCATCAGGGATTCGGTCATGCCGAGCAGGGCGAATTTGGAAGCACAGTAAGCTGAACCTGTAGCGAATCCACGCTCGCCTGCCGTGGAGGCGATATTGATAATGCTACCGCTGCTTTCCTTAATCATGCTTGGCAGCACGGCACGTGTTACGTAGTATGTACCCATGACATTGACATGCAGGATGCGTTCCCATTCTTCCGGGTCCATGTCCAGCAGTGTGCCGAAGCTTGCAATTCCTGCGTTATTGATCAGAATATCCACTGCACCAAGCTCCATCTCGATGGCAGCCACGGCTGCTTCAGCCTGGGTACGATCCGAAATATCCGCAATGGCACTGGTTACTTTTACACCATATTCCTGGCTCAGCGATTGCTGGAGAGTCTCCAGATCGGAGGCCGTCCGAGCGATAAGTCCGAGATGTACACCTTCTTTGGCAAGTGCTTGAGCAATGGCACGTCCGATACCTTTACCGGCGCCAGTGATGACAGCCGTTTTATTTTTAAGTTCCATGTGGGTAATTCCTCCTTCAAAATGGACTGGCATTTAATTATACTATATTACCCACAGTTCGGATATTTGCTTCATCATTGCTGCTTGATCTTAATGCTGCCTGACGTAGAACGAGCTTTGATGACTTCACGGCTCACCATTGGGGATTCAGGTACATTCACATCACCGGAAGTGGTCCGTGCGTCAAATATTCCGTCAAAATCGGCTGCCGCCTCTATGAAAATGTCTCCTGAATGTCCCGATACATCGATCGGACCGGAGGAAGCTTGCTCAATCTTCACACTTCCGGAAGTAAACTCAACGTTTGCTGCACCGTTTAATTGCGTGATCTTTGTATCGCCCGACTGGATATGACTGGTCACCTTTCCGTTAAGTCCATCCAGCCTGAAACTTCCCGATGTTTGTTTTACTTCCATATCTCCTGCAATGGCTGAGGCTTTAATATCACCTGAGGTCAATTCCAGTTGAATGGCCGGCACGGTGATGTTCTCGAGTTGAACAGCACCAGAGGTACTGTTCAACTCCAGCAGATCGGCTTTCAGACCTGTCAGATTCCATTCACTTGAGGAGGATTCCAATTTGACCTCTTTCAGCTGATGCCCCTCAGGCAGGGCAACCGTTATTTTGGAGTCTCTGTCATTCCAATAAAGAGTGAAAAATTGCAATTGCGCACGTTTCGGCTGGGACAGCTTGAATGTACCATCGGAGAAGGTTGCCTGTTCAAAGCTTTTAACCACGGCCGGGTCCCATTTGCC
Source organism: Paenibacillus sp. JNUCC-31 (assembly GCF_014844075.1). Lineage (NCBI taxonomy): Bacteria > Bacillati > Bacillota > Bacilli > Caryophanales > Paenibacillaceae > Paenibacillus > Paenibacillus sp. JNUCC31. The sequence goes on along the minus strand of NZ_CP062165.1, from coordinate 2,831,960 downwards.
ATCCACTTCGATATAACCATCGGAGTCCGGGCTAACTACAAAGTCAATATCCGCGCTAAAGTTAGCATGCATGACTATGTTTTGTAACTCATCATTTTTGAAATCCCATCGTTTGGAGTACGCCTCCCGCTTGTCTCCGAACTGAACCCCGTATATGGATGTTCCGAGCAAGCCTATGCCGATACATACTATTGCTAAGGCAATCCATTTTTTTGTACTCATGCGGATACATCTCCTTTCATCGTCCTTTTATTCCATCTGAGATATTGGAGAGTAGTTACCTTGAACGCTTTGAATACCTCTTTGGCTGCAATGGCGAATAGAATTCCCACACCCAACGCCCCGATGGAAACGAACAGTTCTGCCTTATCAAATTGATTAAGAAACAGGAAGTCCACTGCAGCGGCCACAGGGGCTAATACCAGCAAGGACAGGCTGGCAATCACAAGCCATAATGACCACAATGTTAATCCAAGAGGAATTCCCAGAATCAAATTCAGAAAGAGCAGTCCGATGCCGGTGAAAAGGTTTCGAGCCGCTCTGTTACTGTTCTTTGGTGGCCGCATTTCTCCATACGTTGGTGCGTAGAATGGGTCTGATCCAGGTGTCTGTGCATCATAACGATCACCAAGCGCTTCGCGTGCAATCTCAGAGGGGTGACCCAGTTCACATGCAATCTCCTCTTCCAGTCGTCCTTCTCTCAATCCCATCTCAAAATGCTGATCATAATCAGCGAGCAGTTCTGCCCGTTCCTGCGGGTCCATCGGTCTTAGATGAACCTCCATTGCCTGCATGAATTGTTGTCTATTCATTGGAAGTACCTTCCTCTATAAGATTTGCGACATTGCGCACAAAGCTATTCCATTCATTCGTGAGCGTCTGCATATAGTCACGACCCGTAACAGAGAGTTTGTAATATTTACGCGGTGGGCCTTCACTGGATTCCTGCAAGTAAGTCGTACAATAGCCGTCATTGACCAATCTTCGCAAAAGGGGATATAGAGCGCCTTCTGCTACTTCAATATGCTGGGATACGGCCTGAGCCAGTTCGTAGCCGTAACGATCCTGGCGGTTGATTAGAACAAGGACACATAGCTCCAGCACCCCTTTTTTAAATTGAATATTTACATTCACTTGGGTTCCTCCTTGTTGCTCTATCCAAACACTAGTGTGTATTGTTCAGTAGTCGTAAATTAATCATAGCATCCGGTACTGTATAATGCAAGGTAGTGATTTAAAAATGGTTCCGTGTCACGATGTATTGCTGACAAGGGTTATCTTCGTTTACTCGCTATTTCATCTATAGATCAGCATACGCAAAACCCGGATCGGTTACTTCCGTCTGAGGACGGATTCCAATCCGGGTCTATGGGATGAAGATCTACCACAATGGGCGTACCTGCTTTAATTTATTCCTGTGCTTCAAGTACCTTAAGATCTTTAACGGCAGGCCCTTCAATGACTTTGCCTGCGTAGTCGAAGCGTGAGCCATGGCATGGACAATCCCAGGAGCGTTCTCCTTCATTCCATTCCACTTCACAGCCCAAGTGGGTGCAGGTGGTGTCCACCAGAAAGAGTTTGCCACTCGGATCCTTGTAAGCGCCGGCTCGTTTACCGTCATGACGAACAACAGAACCTTCATCGTTGCCGAGTTCTCCAACGTTTTTGTGAATAATGCCGACTTTGCCGGAAATTAGTTCCTTGGCTACATTGGCATTCTCTACGATGAAGTTTTTCACTCCAGGATCTGCCTTGAACCTTGCAGGATCGAATACAGCTGCGTAAGAGTTGTCCCGTCCGGTAATTCGATCCGTAAGAATATGTCCAGCCATCGTTCCTGTGGTCATGCCCCATTTGGCAAAGCCTGTAGCTACATAAACACGTTCATGTCGTCCGGTGATCGGTCCAATGTAAGGGACCTTGTCGAGTGAAATCAGGTCCTGGGCTGACCAGCGAAACGGAATGTTGCGAATGCCAAATGTTTCGGCCGCATAGCGCTCCAGATGTTCATAGTGACCAAACGTGCATATGCCTTGTCCTGTTTTGTGATTTTCGCCGCCGAAAAGGATGTGTTCCTTCCCTTCATGGATCACGGTGCGAAGTGAACGATAAGGTTCATCATCCGAGAGGTACATCCCGCCAGTAAACGGCTTCTGAGGTTCCACAACAACAGCATAGGAGCGCTCAGCGTGCAGCCGTGTAAAATAGAATCCAGGGTCATATACCGGGAAATGGGAGGCAACAACGACATGATCCGCTGTAACGGAAGGACCATTGCCATATGTCCGCACATGAAGTGAAGCATCTTCTTCCACATCGGTCACCGTTGTATGTTCATAGATGCGTACACCTTGCTGGACCGCCGAATCAAGCAGGTAGTGCAGATAGGCCAGCGGATCAAAACGAGCCTGACCTGGCATCCTGATGCCTGCTCTGGACGGGACCGGGATAGGCAGCGGATCGACCCATTGACCAGGAATATTGAGCTTGTCATAGGCGGTCAGTTCAACCTCCAGCTTCTTGAGATTCTCCTCGGATTGAATATAGACGTAGGCATCTTCCTCCGCCCACTGGCAATCGATCTGTTTCTCTTTCACCAGATCGCGCATCCACTTGGCGGCTGTGGCATTACCTTCATAATACATGCGAGCCTGTTCTTGTCCGAAGTGGTGCATTAATTCATCGAATATCACACCATGCTGTGCGGATACTTTGGCGGTTGTATGCCCGGTTGTGCCATCCAGTACTTTTCCGGCTTCAAGAATCACCACACGCATGCCTGCCTGGGCCAGTAAATAAGCGGTTGTAATACCTGCTATTCCTGCACCAATGATGGCAACATCGGCAGAGATGTCTTCCTCCAGTTTAGGAAATGCATTAAATTCATGAGTAGCCCGCCACAGGGATACAGGAACGGGGGGCAGACCTGACGTGGACTGATGATTATCGCTCATTCGTTCTCCTCCTTGATCATCTTTTCTTTTATTATTTCGTTTGTTATTCAGCGCACCCGATTGTACTCTTATCCATGATTACCACACTGTGCCAGAAAAAAACGATTTCTGTATACTTTCCTGAGGAAAGTTCACATTTTTCTGTAAAGCGCCCCTGTTTTTTTGGTCATACATGCTATATGATAGATTTACCGAAATCGTTTTAGGAAATGAAAAGAAGAGTTAACAACAGACGCCAAAATGCTTGTTCCAAAAGGTTAAATCTTCAAATTATGAAGTCGAATACATCCAGATTAATTCATCATTTTTGTATCAATTATGTATTCGCTATCATTACAAATAAATCAAGAATGCCCAAAGGAGATTTCATATCATGACCAACCAAACGAAATATCCCTTCCAGGATACAACGCTCGAACTGGATACACGTGTAAAGGACCTTGTGTCCCGTCTTTCGGAAGATGAGAAAATCGAATCGATGCTGCAATACCAACCAGCAGTAGAACGCCTGGGTATCGCGGCATATAAACACGGCACAGAAGCAGCCCATGGCTTGGCCTGGCTTGGTGAAGCCACTTCTTTCCCGCAGCCGGTAGGGCTGGCATGCACATGGGATGCGGACCTGATGAAAGAGATTGGCTCCGTGATCGGAGATGAGGCACGTGTATTTTACAAGCGCAATCCGGCTGTGAATGGTCTCACCCTGTGGGCACCTACAGTGGATATGGAGCGTGATCCGCGTTGGGGGCGAAACGAAGAAGCTTATGGTGAAGACCCGGAATTGACAGCTGAGCTGACTACAGCGCTGGTTAAGGGAATCCAGGGCGACCATCCGAAGTATTATAAGGCCGTTGCCACGTTGAAACATTTCCTTGCGAACAATAATGAAGTGGATCGCGGCAGTGGTTCATCCAGCATTGATCCGCGCAACATGCGTGAATATTATCTGAAAGCATTTGAGAAACCGTTCAAAGAGGGCGGCGCGCAGTCCATGATGACCGCATACAACTCGATCAACGGTACGCCAGCATTGCTTCATCCGTTTGTAAACGAGATTGTGAAGGGCGAATGGGGCATGGATGGCTTCATCGTGAGTGACGCAGGGGATGTCATGGGGATCAAGAACGATCATAAATATTATGATTCCCACACCCCAGGTACAGTAGAGTCTGTCAAAGCAGGTATTGACAGTATTACCGATGATGCGGATCTGTCGAAGCAGGCGTTGCGTGAAGGGCTGGAGCAAGGCACACTCACGATGGAAGACATCGATCTGGCGTTGTTCAATACGTTCCGTGTGCGTTTCCGTCTGGGGGAATTCGATCCGGCTGAAGGCAATCCATACGCTTCCATTGGCGAAGAAGCGATGATGACAGAGAAAGCAAAGGCCTTGTCATTAAGAGCGGCGAGAGAACAGGTTGTTTTGCTCAAAAATGATCATGGCACGCTTCCGCTGGATAAAACGAAATCCGGTAAAGTGGCTGTTATTGGTCAGCTTGGCGGAACAGTCTACCGTGACTGGTATGCAGGTACCATGCCGTACAGTGTATCCCCGCTTGAAGCGATCAGCAGCAAAGTAGGCGGCGACAAGGTTGCATTCAAAGATGGCAATGACCGTATTACATTGACTTCCGTCGCAAGCGGAAAGGTTGTCGGTTTGGGTGAAGGGGAGAAATCACCGGTCATTGCTTCAGGAGATGCCGAGACGTTTACGTTGACGGACTGGGGTTTCGGGAGTTACACGCTCAAGGCAGACAGTAACGGTAAATATCTGACGACGGATGAAGAGACGGTTACGGCATCAGCGGATGAAGTATACGGCTGGTTTGTAAAGGAAGTATTTCATCTGTTGCCACAAGAGGACGGAAACGTAGGGCTGACCACTTGGAACGGTAAAACAGTAACGGCTCCCAATGGCGGAAATGATGCTTTCGCAGTATCCGAAGAGTTGAAATCATTCGGTGCTACGGAGATGTTCAAAAAGGATATTGTGGTGAATGGATTGGAGGAAGCTGTAGCGGCTGCGAAGGAAGCGGAAACGGCGATTGTATTTGTCGGCAACAATCCGCTTGTAAATGGTAAAGAAGAGATCGACCGTCCAAGTCTGGATCTGGCTGAATCCCAGCAGCGTCTGGTTGAAGCCGTTTATGCAGCGAATCCGAATACCGTTGTAGTTATCGTGGGAAGTTACCCGTTCACGTCCAACTGGGTGCAGGAGAACATTCCGGCTGTATTGTATACATCCCATGCAGGACAAGAATTGGGGAATGCTGTTGCTGATGTATTGTATGGCGATTATGCGCCGGCAGGCCGTTTGAATATGACGTGGGTGCAATCCGCAGATCAGCTGACTGATATCAGAGACTACGATATCATTCAATCCGGACGTACGTACCAGTATTTTGAAGGTGAAGTACTGTATCCATTCGGACATGGATTAACGTATGCATCGTTCAAATACAGCAATTTGGAGCTGAATCCGGCCCAAGCTGGCGTGGATGAGACCATTACTGTGCATGTGGACGTGACCAATACAGGAGCGATCGCCAGTGATGAGGTTGTGCAATTGTATGTGCGTGCTGGACAGTCCCGTGTAAAACGCCCGCTCAAAACGTTAAAAGGTTTCCGTCGACTTCATATTGAAGCTGGAGCTACGGTGAAAGTCAGCTTCAAGCTGCCCGTTCAAGAACTGGCTATCTGGGATGTGACCCGTGATCGTTATGTCGTCGAAAACGGCACTTATTCGGTTATGGTGGGCAAATCTTCCTCCGATATCCAGCTTGTTGCAGACCTTACAGTACAAGGGGAGACGATTCCTGCCCGTAATCTGAGTGTAGCCACGCGTGCCGAGAACTATGACGCATACCTCGGTGTGGATCTGGATGAGAGCAAAGAAGGCGGAACATCTGTCCGTGTGATTGGTGAACAAGGATGGATTGCTTTCAAAGATGCCGATTTTGGCAGTGGTGTAGCTTCACTTGAAGCCCGTGTGTCGGCAGAACAGGCAGGTGCAGTATTGGAAGTTCGGTTGGGCGCATCCGACGGTACGCTGGCAGGGCGCGTGGAATTGGTTCAGGGCGAAGCCCAACAGTGGTCCACGGTTCGGACAGACCTTAAAGGGGTATCAGGTCAGCAGGATGTATACCTTGTGTTATCCGCAGGAGTGCGTGTCAGCCATTTTGAGATTCGTTAAGTTAGATAGGAGATTAGTGAGGAATAACAGATTGGAATAAGTGAACGAAATAAGGAATGATGAAAAAGCCTCCGAGTGTACTCGGAGGCTTTACTGCCTTGTAACGATTGTCTGGCCAGCCAGCGTTGCCCCGACATCTATAATCCGTTGATTGCGGCTGCCGCGAAAGGGTAAAGACACATCACGCTCCGCTGCGACATAAGGTCCATCAATAATGACGTCACATAGCCGGGATAGCTCCGCCCGTGCCGGGTCTGTAATCAGTTCCTCATATACAAATCCCGTATAGGCCCATACGGTCAGATCAGGCCGTGCAGCCCGAAGCTGCCGAACCCAGGAGCTACACTCCGCAGCAGAGAAAAAAGGGTCACCTCCGCATAACGTAATCCCTTCCAGCAAGGGATGAGTGATCACTTCATGCAATATCTGCTGCTGTCGCTCCTCCGTAAATGGCTCACCAGCCCGAAAGCTCCACGAATCGGGGCTGAAGCAGCCCGGACAGGCGTGGCGGCATCCGCTGATGAACAACACGGCACGCAGGCCTGTACCTTCATTCACTGATTCCGGGATATAACCATAGAGATTCACTGATGTTTCACCCGGTCTCGCACTTCGGCCTGCTTCGCTGCATTGAAGCGTACTTTATAGTCACCGGTCAGATATCCTGTCACCCGGCGCAACCGCTGGAAATGCACGTGGTTTTCATGAGCCTCACATCCAGGACATACATCTCCAATTACGCCCTCATAGCCACAGGAAGGACAGCGATCAATCGGATGATTGATAGAGAAATACCCGATATCCTGGGCCAGAGCGTATTGCACAATTCGTTGAAAAGCAGTGGTGTTAGCCCTCACATTCCCATCGAGTTCGACATAGGAGATCGCCCCGGCATTACATAATGTGTGAAAAGGAGCCTCCAGCTCAATCTTGCGATAAGCAGGAAGGGTATGATAAACCGGGATATGAAAGGAATTGGTGTAGTATTCCCGGTCATTGACTCCGGCAATGCTGCCGTATCGCTCACGATCAATTTTGGTGAACTTGCCGGATAGTCCCTCGGCGGGCGTAGCAAATAAGGTGATATTCAGGTTATGCTGCTCACTCATACGGTCACAGAACTCTCTCATCGTACGGATCACATTCAGCGCTTCACGATGTACATGGAGATCTTGTCCATGGTGACGGCCATATAAAGCGGTCATACACTCAGCCAGTCCGATAAAACCGATGGATAACGTACCATGTTTCAACAGGTCGGCAACCGGTTCATTCGGAGCCAGTTGTTCTCCGCCCTCCCATACGCCTTCCCGCATCATGAAATCCGATGCTTTGGCAGGCTGTTGCATCTGGATATGATAACGGTGCAGCAGTCCGGCAGCTGCATTGTGCATGACGGATTCCAATGCAGTATAGAAGCCCGCCCGATCAGCGACGGCTCTTGCTCCCTGACAGATCCCATAGCGAATGCCGAGCTTGACCAGATTGATGGTATTAAAAGACAGGTTGCCCTTGCCGCTCTGGCGATTGCGTCCAAAGCGATCAGCCAGTGTGCGTGTACGGCATCCCATTGTGGCAATGATGGTATCAGGATCATCCGGTTGGTAATAGGGCAGGTTGAAGGATGCATCCACATTGACAAAATTCGGATACATGCGACGTGAAGAACAGGTCACAGCGAGCCGGAACAAGTCGTAATTGGGTTCACCCTCGCCCTGGTTGATTCCTTGCTTGCATTGAAAAATATGTTGTGGAAACACAGGAGTTTCCCCGTTGCCGAGTCCCCGAATCGTGGCTTCCAGCAGCGACCGGGACACCAGCCGGCCTTCTGCCGAAGTACACAGACCGTAGTTCAGCGAAGTGAACGGAATCTGTCCGCCTGCACGGCTGCTCATGGTGTTCAGGTTATGGATCAGGGATTCTGCAGCCTGTTCCGTCTCCAGTTCCGTTTCTTCCTTGGCAAAGGCAAAGGCCTGTGGACACCGTTCCTTCGCTTCAAGGCTATCCAGATGCAGCTGCTCATCCTCAATTAAGGCATTCTCCCCAAACAGTCGCTGTCCCTTGCGGTAATGCTTGCGGAACGAGCGTTTCACATAAGGGGCCAGATCCCAGTCGATTTTATTGGCGGATACGCCGCCGTACTGACTGTTCTGCTGAGACTGAAAAATAATGGCGACCAGTGCCATCGCAGACATGATGGTTTGTGGCGTGCGAACCGAACCGTTGCCCGTATTAAAGCCGGAGGCCAGCAGACGGTCAAATGGGATAAAGATACAATTGGTCGTACCAAGGGCATACTGGTCCAGATCATGTACATACAGATCTCCGTTCTCCACAGCTAGAGCGAGTTCCTCTGGCAGCACATGACGCAGGGCATGCCACTTGGCGGTCTCCGAACCCAGCCGGCTCATCTTGCCGCTAAACGAGTCTCCGTTCAGATTGGCATTCTCTCTCAGGGTATCGGCATCTTCAGCGCCGATAATTCGTCTTCCCAGATCGGATAGCAGGTCGGATGCCGGGGGAGAGGTGGTCTCAAGCACGTTCATATCAGGTTCCTCCTAATAATGGGTTTGTATATTAAAAAGACTCGTTGATTACTACATGTTGATTGGTACTATCCATTTATAAACCATATATAGTTTTTTGGGTGTGATAATCATCACATGTGGTTGGCTCATGACACGCAAGGTCGGTGGTCTTGAAGGATAAAGGTTTCCAAAGGGGAAGGGTAAGCGTATAATTTCTATTTATCATGCGATTGCCATAGACAAAGCGTGGAAATGGATCGAAAACGTGCAGGGAAGCGGCTGTCCTAGCTTTCCGTATTTAACCATGCCGTTCATACCACATTTCCTGTAAGAGGAATAAACGCGGTATCCATCCATGATTCTTTTTGATTTCTGCAGTGTTAATCATATATGAATAGGTTGTGACAGCTGATTCAGAGCGTTAGGACCCTCGTTACTCGAATGGATCATTCTGTGCAGGACGGAGTAGAAGTGCAGCTAAGACAAGAGGGGTGAACCATGGGAACGGTAGGCATTACAAGGGGCTTCTATGAAAATATACAGGAAGCGGCGTCACATATAGTCGACGTATTAAGCGGCATCATGAAAGTGAATACTATTTTCGTCGCCACGAATGATGGAGTGACCAATGTCATTATGGAGGCTTTTAACCGCAAGGAAGAGTGGATTGCCAAGGGTAGTGAACTTCCTTTTGCAGCTTCATATTGCAGCCTGGTATTGAGAGATCAGGGCAATAGCCTGACCATCACGGACACATGTGAACATCCGCTGACGAAGTCAATGGATGTAACAAGCGGACTGGGTAATCGTTTCTTCGTGGGTATCCCGATTATGCGGAGATCCGGGGAAACGTTCGGTACCATCTGTCTGATGGATGATCCCGATTATGTTATCAGTGAAACGGATATGAAAACGTTGGAAGCCATGGCTGTATTTCTCGGCTACGTCGTGGACCTGGAAGATAAGCTGCATGATTCGGAGCAATTGCAAGAACAGTTGCAGGCAGAAAAGGCACGTGCCGAGTCTGAAGCGATGACCAAGTCGCAGATGCTGTCGCTGATGAGCCACGAGATCCGTAACCCGCTGAACGGCATTCTGGGATTGACGGATCTGATGCGTACACCGGATATGTCGGACGAGCAGGCCGAGTATGTGAACATGATCGAAACCAGCGGAAACATTTTACTCTCCCTGTTGAACAATATGATGAATTTTAACATTAATGATGCAGGTGAAACGGTCGTACATGATGATCCATTTGATCTGGTAGCCACGATTGAGAATACGGTCTATCTCTATGCGGGGCTTGCGACGAACAAAAACATTGAGCTGGGATTGAACCTTGAACTAAATGTTTCTCAGGTTTTTGTCGGGGATGAAATCAAGATTGGACAATTGCTGGCACACGTCATTCAGTATGCCATAGACTCGACACGCACAGGTTCGGTATTGGTTACGGCAACCGTGGATGGTGGGGATGTAGAGGAAACAGGCACGCTTCAACTGCATGTGAAGTACACCGGACGAATGGTATCATCGGACCAAAAGCTCAGATCATTTAACAATCTGGACGGACATATAAGTACACAGAAGCTCGTGGGAACCAATCTCGGTTTGGCAGTCAGCCAGAACCTTGCCCTCCTTATGAACGGCCGTATTCAGGTGTATGGCATAGGAGACAAGGAAACCGAATTCGAGATCAGCCTGCCACTTCGCAGACATTGGGAATTACCCCAGCTTGCCAACATTCAGCACCGATTGAAGGGTAAAAGGGTATTGCTTGCCAAGGACCCCGACATTCTCCAAGGGGTCTCTTCCCTGATGCGCAGATGGGAGATGGATGTGCATATGACCTCGGTGACAACCGAGGCGTATGGCTGGATTCAAGAGGGTTTCAAGCCAGATGTGGCCGTTGTGGATATGGGGCTGCTAGAGGGTGGTGCTGTGGATTTCGTGCATGATCTGAAACGTTTGATTACAGACTCGCCAGTTATTGTTTTGATTCCATATGGCATGCATATCGATCCGCATGAAGCGGATGTGTTTGATGCGGTCCTGACCAAGCCGGTGAAACAGGTGGATTTATTGAATGCATTAAGCATTATTTTGCATTAAGAGAATGAGGAGACATGACGATCTCGAGCGCACCTGTTAAGGGTGCGTTTTATTTTGTTGTTTTGAGGGAAGAAGAAGCTCGAATAAGCAGTTCCGATTCGACTTTGAATACACGTTTGTCCTGAAATTCATTGGTATTCATCATGTCAATCATCTTCTCCATCAGAATGGCTCCCATTGTATACTTGGGCTGGTTAACCGAGCTTAGCGTGGGGTGAATATATTTGCTGATCCGGTTGTTGTCCACACCCACAATAGCCAGTTGCTCGGGAATGCGGATGCCATATTCCGCACATGCCTTGTATACACCAAGAGCCATTTCATCATTAGCCGCATATACAGCGGTGAAGGTCAGCCCTTTGTCAAACAGTCTTTTGATGGCTTCGTATCCACCTTCTTCATTGAAATTCCCATTCTCTATCAGTTCAGGGCGGAATGGAATCTGATGATTGCGCAAGGCTTTCAGATAGCCTTCCAGCCGCTCATAGCTGTCGATCGCTTCGGGGTAACCATTTAGGAAAACGATATCGCGATGTCCGGCCTCTACCAGATGCTGAACAACTTCCTGAGAAAACTTCACGTTGTCCGTGTAGATACAAGGGATCTGAGCATGTTCAATATATTTTCCAACGATACCAATACGATATCCCTTATCCGCAAGCTGGAATAATTCCTCATCCGCCAGCAAGGGCGTGATAATGATGACTCCGTCAATGGTCCGATCCAGCAGCAAATTGAGATATTCGACTTCTCGCTCTTTCAGGTTATGGGCATCACATATAATGACTTTGTAATGGCGGGCATAGGCAATGTTCTCAATGCCTTTGATAATTTCGGCATAATAAGCATTATTGATATCCGGAACAATGACGCCAATGGTCATTGATCTCTGCGAACGAAGATTTTTAGCCGCTGCGTTGGGGTGATAACCCAACTGTTCAATGGCACGCATCACCTTGTCTTTCGTTTTGGTGCTAACCTTGCTATGCTGATTTATGACCCGCGATACGGTGGCCGGAGATACGCCTGCAATGGCAGCTACATCAATAATTTTGACATCCATATTCTTCACAGCTCCAAATAAGTAATTTACAATTAATTCAAATTCATTATAATTCCAAATGAAAACGATTTCAAGATGTAGTCAGTCCGCTATTCCTGGTCAATAGGGCGCATCGGGAATGATTCAAAATTTTCCGGAATTCAGATGGATTGCTATCTACTTTTCAAATTCTGCCCCAAAGCCCTTTTAATCCGAGCTGATTACGTTACAATAGAAAGGGAACTTCATCATTAATCAGTTTATTAGAGGAGGATGTGCATTCAATGGAATATCGCAGATTGGGTGGAAGCGGACTGAAAGTAAGCGAGATCAGCCTGGGCAGCTGGCTGACATACGGAGGGTATGTGGAACGTGAAAATGCGGTGAAATCAATTGAAGCCGCATTCGATGAAGGCATCAACTTTTTTGATACAGCCAATGTGTACGAGCGGGGTGCAGCAGAAGAACTGCTAGGGCAGACTTTGAAAGCGTATTCCCGTGATTCATATGTTCTTGCAACCAAGGTATTTGGCAAAATGGGCGACGGTCCAAATGACCAGGGGTTGTCCCGTAAACATATCAAGGAACAATGCGAAGCCAGTTTGCAACGGCTGGGTGTTGACTATGTAGACATATATTATTGCCATCGCTATCACACCGAAACACCGATTGAAGAGACACTGCGCGCACTGGATGATCTGGTGCGTCAGGGCAAGGTGCTCTACGTTGGTGTTAGCCAATGGACAGCGGCACAGATGGAAGCTGCACTGGGTACCGCTGATCGTCTGTTGCTGGACCATATCGTAGTGAACCAGCCGGTGTACAATATGTTTGACCGTTATATCGAGAGTGAGATCATTCCGCTGGGTGAACGCAAAGGTATTGGACAAGTCGTATATTCCCCGCTGGCACAAGGGCTGCTGACGGGTAAGTATACGTCGGTGTCCGATATCCCTGAGAACAGCCGGGCAGCGAAGCTGGGCTGGGATGAGGGCAAAATCAACGCTGACCGGATCGGCAAGGTTCGCCAGTTGATTGAAGTCGCGGACAAGCTGGACCTGAAGGTCGGTCAATTGGCTCTGGCATGGATATTGCGTCAGAACAATGTATCCAGTGCACTTGTAGGGGCAAGCCGACCGGAACAGGTGAAAGAGAATGCAGCCGCTTCCGGTGTGAAGCTGGATGCTGCCATCGTCGAAGAAATCGAACAAATATTGGCCTGATATTGCCTTGACACAAGGTCCAATCACATGGGTTGTTCTGGTGAATCAACACGAATGAGAAAGGGATGTTCCGGTTAGCCTGTAGTGGCTTGCTGGGACATCCCTTTTGGCGTACTCGGATCAAAATGGACTTTGGGAAGAGAGTGGCGTGGAGCGCAGCGGAATGGCACACACCCGGTTGCGGCCTGTATTCTTGGCTTCATATAACGCGCGGTCTGCCTGTTCAAAGAAATCATTGTCATCCCGATCATCGCAATGATCAGGGAATACAGCTACGCCGATCGATATGGTCAGCCGAATTGTATTGCCATCGGGCAAGGCGAAATGGTATTTCTCCACAGACTGCCTGATGGATTCCGCAATAGCCATGGCTTGGTGATGACCACAATCAAGCAGCAATATGGCGAATTCCTCGCCTCCGTTTCGAGAGACGATGTCAGCCGAGCGGGCATGTTCAACGAGCAATTGTCCAAGCTGTTTGAGGACTGCATCACCTGACGTATGGCCGAAGGTGTCATTTACTTTTTTGAACCGGTCAATGTCGATGACCAGCAGTGAGAGCTTTTGCTTGTATTCCCGCGCCCGTTCCAGCTCCAGTTCGAGTGACTTCTCAAATTGTCTGCGATTACTGAGGTTGGTGAGGTGATCGGTAGAAGCTCTTCGTTCGAGCAGGAACAACATCTCATTGTATTTATTGATGAATTCTGCGATGAAATAAATAAAGATTCCACCGACAAAGGAAATGGTCATCTGAACCGGATATATTTTCATTAAAGAATTCATGCTGGAGGTATTTAGCATCAGGATGACAAAAATCAGGGTCATACCCAGCAGATTCATGGTAATGATCTTGGTTAATCTTGACCAGGGAGCATAGGCGAAATATACACCCGACAGTCCAATGATGGTCATGACGAATGCTGCATCAATGGCAGCGGAGGATACTCCAAACATCACAACACGCAGAATAGAGATGACGAGTCCCGTGATGACCGAAGCCAGTCCTCCCAAATACACAGCGGCTGTTACGATGGCCAGATGTCTCAAATCCACGATGGTGCTTTCGTTCAAAGGAAAGGAATAATTCATTAGTACAGTCCCATAGATCCCGAACAGTACACCACCAATCATCTGAACACGCAGTGAGGGAAAGGGCAAACGGATACGATTAAATTTGGCAATGATTCCGGACACATACATGAACGTGATCATAACACAGAGATTGACGAAAAACGTGCTTAACAACCAGCATCCCTCCTTTAGCGCACATTTCTATATTTTAGCTGAAATGAAGTGGAGTAGCGAACCATATTATCCCAAATATAAGAGGCGATTGCTGGGAAAAGCCTTGGTAAAGCCTATCATGAACAAAATAGAGCGGATATTGACATCAATATACAATGAGATTTATACTTAATCTAAGTCAAAATTGATTTTGATTTTTCAGGGAATCATAGCAATCAGCAGATTGCTGTGTCATCTTAATATATTTGAGCATTTTGCATACATCCAAAGATTTATATCGAATGATGCAAAATGTTGACTTTTGAATGGGTAAATAAAGGAGAATTGCTGGTGAGAACTCTAAATCTGACAATACAGCGCCAAGCTGTTTACGATGTAGTCCGTCATTCCGAAGACCATCCTACCGCTGCGGAAGTAATGAACCGTCTTGTGGAGCAAGGATACAATTTGGCTTATGGTACGGTATATAATTCGCTCCGTTACTTGACTGACAAAGAATTGATCCGGGAGCTTAAGCTGGGCGAGACAGCCAGTCGCTATGATGCCCGCATGGATGAGCATCAGCATATTATGTGCGAAGTATGCGGCAAGGTTGACGAAGTTATGACAGAAGTTCCTCCGCAGTGGATAAAACAAGTCGCGGAGGAAACCGGATATGCGATTGATCACGCTCATGTGGTCTTTGGAGGTGTCTGCGAGGAATGCAGAAGCAAACGGGTCAAGTAAAAATAAACCTGTCCGGTCGCCGTTTGCCACTTCGGGTCAAGCCTGCCCTGTCCGAATCAACGCCACTTGTGGATAATTGTCCGGTCACGAGGCGCGTCATTCTGATCAGTCCGATGCCCGGTCAAGTACATGAGCTTGTCAAGGCTCTTACGGATAGCTGCTTCGATGTGCTGGTGTTTCACCGCTGGGAGCCCGATTTGCATGAACGGCTTGTATTTGATCTGTTGATCTATGATCTGTCTGTTGCTGGAACTATTGATGCATTTGCCGGAATCAGCAGCCGTCTGAATCGGGAAGCAGAATATACAACCCCATGCCTGTATTTGGTGGGTGAGAAGATGATTGGCAGTGCCAGCGGTCCGATGCTGCAAGAGGAATTATTGGTTTGGCCTGCCCGTCCGCAGGAAGCACTGTACCGGGTACAGCGCATGATCGGCAATAGCCCGGCGGCACCCAAACGCGGCTTCCTGCCTCAAGAAGGACAACGTATCGGTTTCAAGGATCTGTGGCTGGATCGTGAGCGAATGAGTGTACACCGGGATCATGACCGCATTCATCTGACCAAGACTGAGTATGATCTGCTGCTGAAGCTGATCGACGCCAAAGGCGCAGTGATTTCCCGTGAGGAGATGCTCAGCGATATATGGGAGACTGATTTTACAGGTGGAAGCAACGTGGTGGATGTTCATATCAAAAGCTTGCGCAAAAAACTTGGTGATAACGCGGCTTCGCCGCAATATATAGTAACGGTAAGAGGAGTGGGCTACCGCCTGGCGGATTAGTCCGCTTTTTTTTTGCGAGTACAGGGCGATACAACTTCTAAGCATCTCGAACATATTCATGGTTCGTTCATGGAACGTTTCAGAAAACTCATCTTAATCTCATGCGAACCTCATGCAAGAGGTGAATGGGACATGTTAGAATCAATTTAACAGTTAGATCAAGTCTAAATGTATATTTAAACTGACGTCGAATATGATTTGAATAGAGTATATACAGCAGGCATGAGACCAACATGAGGAGGATAACGATATGACAGAACGTATGACAACCAATCAGGGCGCACCGGTAGGTGACAACCAGAACTCCCGTACCGCAGGAAGAAGAGGTCCCACATTACTTGAGGATTATCATCTGCTTGAGAAGATCGCCCACTTTGACCGTGAACGTATTCCAGAACGGGTCGTACATGCGAGAGGTGCCGGTGCACATGGCGTGTTTACGCTGGAGAAGAGCATGAAGGCTTATACAACAGCCGATTTCTTGCAAGACCCGGGCACAGAGACGGATGTACTGGTTCGGTTCTCCACGGTCATTCACGGTACGGGTTCACCCGAGACAGCACGAGATCCACGTGGTTTTGCTGTAAAGTTCTATACTCGGGAAGGCAACTACGATATTGTGGGTAACCACTTGCCTGTCTTTTTCATCCGTGATGCCATGAAGTTCCCGGATATGGTTCATTCCCTGAAGCCTGCACCGGATACGAATATCCAGGACCCTGCACGGTACTGGGACTTCATGACACTGTCACCGGAGTCAACACATATGATGACCTGGTTGTTCTCCGATCTGGGTACGCCGGCAAGTTATCGTGAGATGGATGGATTCGGCGTACACGCCTTCAAATGGATTAATGCTCACGGGCAAGTCCATTATGTGAAATATAAGTGGGAATCGGCTCAAGGCGTACGAGGCTTCTCTCGTCAAGAGGTGGCTGAGGTACAAGGACAGGATTTCAACCACGCCACCCGGGATCTGCACGATCACATCAAAAAAGGACAATACCCGCAGTGGAAGCTGCAGGTGCAATTGCTGAAACCGGAGCAGATGGATGATTTTGCTTTTGATCCACTTGACCCAACCAAGACATGGCCGGAAGATGTACTGCCGTTCCAGACCATCGGAACCATGACGTTGAATCGTAATCCACAAAATTTCTTTGCAGAAGTAGAGCAAGCCGCTTTCTCACCAAGTGCTCTGGTGCCAGGAATCGAGCCTTCCGAAGATAAGTTGCTGCAAGGCCGTCTGTTCTCTTATCCGGATACACAGCGTCACCGCCTCGGACCGAACTATTTGCAGATTCCAGTGAACTGCCCTTATGCTCCGGTTCGCAATCATCAACGCGACGGACTCATGAATGTGAATCAGGACCCATCCCCGGTAAACTATGAACCGAACAGTTCGGGCAGCAGTCCGCTGGAAGCACCGGAATACCGTGACAGTCAAGCACCGATCCATGGGCATGTTACGCGCGAGAAAATTGAAAAGACAGATAACTATACGCAGGCAGGGGAATTATTCCGTTCATTCACAGCGGTGGAGCAGCAACACTTGCTCGATAACCTGATCAATGACCTGAAGGCTACACCGGAACAGACCCAGCTGCGTGCACTATGTCATTTCTTCCAGGCAGATGGACAGCTGGGTGGTCGTCTGGCTCATGGACTGGGTGTGGATGTATCCGCATTTATGCCGTCACAAGATCGTAAGTAAGGCACTTATTTCATCTTTTTTTGTGAAAAGAATAATCGATTTTTTTGTATTAGGCTGGGCAGGACTGCAGAAGTGCAGATCTGCCTGGCCTTTAAACTTTTTTCATCAATACAGCGGCCCTGTTATATGCAAACAGTGTTCAGAAATGGAAAACATATTTACAAATCATTTACAATAAATAGCTGACATAGAGGTTGACTTCTCGATTGTTGGCACTACAATGAGTAGTGTGAGGGGTGTCTGAACATGAGAATACACAATTTCAAAGTAGGAGAGCGTGGACTGAACCGCTTTTTCGGTCCGCTGGAGGCGAAGATCATGGACATTTTATGGGCGCGTCCAGGCAGCAGCATCCGTGAAGTGCAAACTGCACTTGAACAAGATAAAGACGTTAATTTCAATACCGTCATGACGGTGATGAATCGTCTCGTGGACAAGGAGTTGCTCCGCAAGTCGCAGAAGGGCCGAACATCAATGTACCATCCGGTGCAGAGCAGGGAGGAATTTATGAACGACCAATCAAAGGAACTATCACATGAGTTGGTGGATGAGTTCGGAGCATTGGCCTTGAATCACATGCTGGATGCACTGGATGAAGCAGAAGCGGGCTTGATTGAACGTCTGGAGCAAAAGATCAAACAATGGAAAAAGGATACCGATTGACATGTGGAAGGCCCGCTCGAAACTGTTGTTTACCGTCGGGTTAGGCATTCCCTTACTCGTGTTCATCCAAATGTTTATGTACGCCATGTACAAAATATTTGGATGGGATATCCCTTTTAATCTGCTCTGGCTTTGCAATCACTGGATGAGCAGGATGGGCTGGCTGTCTGTAGGGCATGTTCTTATGGCGCTGGTGATCCTGACGTTTGGTGGTACAGGCTGGCTGCTGCTCACTCGGATGATTCAGACCCGTGCAGCGGTACGAAAACTACGGTCAATGGAGGATGGCACCAAGTCTCGTGAATTTGAGGTGCGGTACCATCATCTGAAACAACCTGGATTCATTGTGGTGGACAAGCCGTCACCGGTTGCGTTCACGATCGGTCTCTGGAAACCCGTTATTGTTCTTTCCACGGGGCTACTCACTATGCTGGATGCTGAAGAAGAAAGAGCGGTTGTGTATCATGAGGTCCACCATCTGTGGCATCGCGACCCACTCAAGACGACATTGCTGTCGGTATTTGCCTTCATGATGCCGTATATTCCGGTGTTGAAGCATACTTCAAAACATTACAATATCGTCAGAGAAATATTGGCCGATAATGAAGCGATCGAACGTACCGGGAATGCCGCGGGGATTGGCAGCGCCTTGCTCAAACTGATCCGTGCCTGCCCCGAACCCTGGCAACTCAGGGTGGCATCTATTCAATCGTCGTTTGCCGATACTTCGGTCAATGTACGAATTTCCCGTCTTTTGGACCCGGAACAGGATGTTACGCTTACACTTCCACGTTATGCGGTATTCATCTCTGCGACCGTGATTCTAATGCTGTCTGTCTTGTTTGTCTGGTCTATTGGATGACATTGAAACGTTGAATTCAAATTCGAAGGAGGATGATAAACGATGAATAGAAGTGTAGAGATTGGATTGTTTTTCTCCAGGATCATGATTGGACTTATTTTTGTACTACACGGCTGGAGCAAATTCGAAGGCGGAATTAGTGGTACAGTGGGTTTCTTTGAAAGTATCGGCGTTCCCGGATTCCTGGCATCGGTTGTAGCCATCATTGAGCTGGCGGGTGGCGCAGCAATGATTCTGGGATTGGGAACACGTGTATTTGCAGCACTGTTTATCGCAGTGATGGCTGGTGCCTTACTCACTGCAAAAGCGGGAGCACCTTTCCTCAATGGTACAGAGCTGGATTATATGCTCCTTGCGGGTTCATTGACGTTGTTGTTTACAGGCAGCCGTTTTCTGGCGGTGGATCATTTGTTCTCCAGACAAGGGAACACTCGCCAGAATGTGAGTGCTTGATACAATTATCTTAAGCATAGGTCGATAGCGATAAGAAGCAAAAGAATACAGGTACAGGTTTAACCTGCAACGGGCCCTTTTCAGGCCAGTCCGGCACGGGAATTACACCCGCGAACCGAACTGACCGGGAAAGGGCTTTTTCATTTGGACGACTCGCTATGCTTTTGGTACAATGAGAATAAGTATGCTACTGAGAAAAAATAAGAACATTCACTAAGAGCGCTCAATAAGAGTAATCAACAGGACCAATCAATTTAGAAACTGAGGAGGATGCACTTTTATGATTAATGTCATTCCATCCGATGCCCGCTCCAGCTTCGATCGGGGCTGGCTGCGCGGCAGTCACAGCTTTTCCTTTGGAGAGTATCAAGACCCGGAGAATACCGCTTTTGGACCAATGCGTGTAGCGAACGATGATGTGATTGCCCCTGGTCGCGGTTTCGGGGCACACCCGCATAGTGATATGGAGATTGTGTCCATCGTGCTGAAAGGCAAGCTGCGTCATGAAGATAATCTGGGCAATGTGGCTGTTACATCGTTTGGTGGAATCCAGCGCATGTCAGCAGGCAGTGGCATGATTCATACCGAGCACAATGCTTCGGATACCGAAGAAGTACGCATACTTCAACTCTGGTTCATGCCACATACGAGAGGGCTGGAGCCGTCTTACGAGACGACCTCGTTTGATCCAGACGTACTCGCGGGATCGCTTGTACCCGTGGTATCCCCTGAAGGTGGGCCGCGTATTGCATCCATCCATCAGGATATGACGATCTATCTTGGTCGCTTGGCTAAAGGGGAAGCTTTAACGTATGAGCAGGCCAATGATCGCCGCATGTACATTTTTACCATTGAAGGCAAGCTTGGCTTGAACGGTGAGCATCCATTGAATGAAGGTGACACGGCTCGTGTGGAACAGACCACATCCATGAAGCTGGAAGCGAGCGAGAATGCGTTCTATATGTTGATCGACTTACCTTAAGTACCCGAAATCGAGAGAAACTCCAAGAACAAAGGAGGAAGTACGCTATGACGCAGCAGGAATGGTTTATGGTGAAGCATGCGGTGACTGGACTAGGGCTGGCGAACAGCAAATCCGATTCGCTGTCCTATCGCTATCAGAAAGAGGGCACAGGCTTTATGTTTACCGTTACAGGTCTTGATCAGAAAGTAATGGACAATATTATGGCGCTTAGACATGAACTGAACGTGTTCCGCTTTGTACAACGCAAAAATCAGCCCCTTGTAAAGCACTGGTACTATGTTCAGGGAGACCGGGTGCAGTATGACGGCCCAAGCCACACATTAACCATCTATGCGGATTCGGAGATTCGCTATGTCCCTGAAGATTATTTTGCCGATTAACTAAAATAATGAACAAAAAATGGCCCTTAAATCCAATAGGGCCATTTTTTTTGTATTATACTGATTAGAATTTATAAAATGTAAAAAATATCATATTTCAAGTGAATGGTTGGCTGTAAAATCGTAACCAGAAATTGCAATTTTTTTGATTAAATTTACTTATATTAAATAAAATGAGAGGAATGTTAAGTTTGGCTGTATTATTTTGTGAACTGAAGTGAGGTATCTGGGATGGGCGATTATATGAAAGTTCTCTTTGTCTATATGAAGCAATTTAAAGGTAAGCTGATGATAGCTGTTTCATTGCTCATTGTTCTTTCGGCATTGTCTGTTATACCAGCTTTGCTTATAAAAAATATATTTGACAAGGGGATTTCACAGATTGATTTTGGTTATGTCGTCCGCCTGGGGTTAATTCTAGCCGTCATTTATATTGTTAAAAGCACTTTGAACTATTTATCTAATGTGGTATTTACTAATGTTAGCCAAAATATTCTTCTGAATCTTCGTACAGACATATCTTCGAAACTGCTTAATTCACCAATGGACTTTTTTGGGTTATATTCAAGTGGGTATTTGACATCCAGACTGAATGAAGTTAATGCTATTGGTGGCCTCATTTCAGCAAACACATTTAAAGTCATACTAAGTTTTTTTGAATTGATTGCAACGTTCATTATCCTCATTAACATCAACATAAAATTAACATTAATTCTGTGTCTGCTGATGCCGGTATATTACTTCATATCCAACCGATACCTGTTATCCATACACCGTATTTCTTTAGATGCTGCAGAGAAGAGTTCAATCCTTAATGAAAAGATTCAGCAGTCAGTCCAGGGAATCGAAGAGGTAAAGCATCTTTCAGTAGAAGACAAGGAAACGAAAAAAATCAATACGGCTACTAAGGATTTGGTGAATACGAGTATTAAGCAATCTATTCTTTACTCCGTTGGTATTGAACTAATTGTCCTGTTAGGAACACTATCTTCTGTACTCTTAATTATCCTTGGGGGAAGAGATGTAATTACAAGTGGGATGACACTCGGGGGATATATGGTGTTTATGAATTACTTACCTAAAATGTATGCACCTGTTCAAAGTATATCAACAACTGCTCTAACGATACAGCCAGCATTAGCCAGCCTGAAAAGATTGCATATTTTCTTGGACCAGGTCGGTGAGTATGATGATGATAAGAACAAAGTAGACTCTATTCACAAAGTTGAATTTCGAAATGTGTCATTCCGGTATAATGAGGAACAAGAACATGTTATTAATAACGTTAATTTCAGTCTTGGTTCCGGGGATAAACTTCTCATTAAAGGGGAGAATGGCTCAGGGAAAACAACTGTTTTCAGGCTAGTTACGGGGCTTTATCAGCTCAAAGAGAACAACGGCGATATTCTGATCAATGGTGTGTCTATCAGTACACTTGATAGACGTTCTCTTCGTAAAAAAGTGGCCGTAGTTTCTCAAAAAATATATTTGTTCAATAATACAATTGAGAACAATATTAAATATGGGGCAGAACATATTGAAACAAGTGAGTATGAGAAAGTGCTTCGAATTACGGGGCTGGACAGGATTATGGAGTCGTTCCCGGAGAAAAATAACAAAATGATTGAAGAAAATGGAAAGAATTTATCAGGAGGGCAAATTCAAAGAATTGCTATTGCAAGAGCCTTATTGAAAGGGGCAAGTGTCTTGCTTTTTGACGAAGCAGTCTCTCACATGGATCATGAAGGGAAAAATAGCATCAAGGAATTGATCCAACATCAGTTGTCAGATCACATCTGTCTGATTATAGACCATGGCAAGGAATTTGATGATGCATGTAACAAGGAACTGATGCTGGAGAAACCGACGGTAATTCATTCGGAAGTTTAAAACTGGAAAGATAAAGAGCCCTATTTATGGGCTCTTTTTGCATACTAGGTCAGCCATAATAGTATTGCTCACTGCTTACTGTACTTTAATAATTCACTTTCCGAGGAGAAACGTGTTCAACAAGATTCGAAAAAAAGACCACATAATTCCTCATCATCTGGCACAAGCTACCTTGTATAAAAACAAGAGCGGAGGGACGGTACATGGCCGATAGGACATCGGGGGGAAAAGCTCCCCGGAATTCAGAAGAAAAAAAGCACATACCCTTGGGGCTGCCGTCCCCGCCTATTTTGAGGCAGCCTATCGGAACGTCACACGAAAGTCATATGGCCGCGTTGAAAGACGTCTTTTCCGACTGTTCGGACGTCGTCTTTCGCAATGTCATGATCACACCGGAACAAAAGGGGCTTCTGGTTTACATTGAAGGGATTGTGAATTCCAGTGACATCCAGGAGCATATGCTGCGTCCGCTTATTCGTGGTCTGGTCGAGCAACGTACGGATGAACCGGAAGTGCCTCTGGATGATACAAGGATCGCTTTGACACAGGTGAAAAAAGTGGATTCCTGGGCAGCCGCGGCGGATGGGGTGCTGGAATCGTCCGCTCTGCTGTTGATCAACGGGAGTAAGGAAGCCTGGCTGTTTAACGTAAAAGGTGGCATACGGCGTGGTGTGGAGGAGCCCCAGACCGAGTCGGTTATCCGGGGACCCCGTGAAGGCTTCACCGAGACATTGCGTGTGAATACGGCACTGCTGCGGTTCAAGCTGAAAACACCTGCGCTTAAGATGTTAAGCATGACGATTGGAACCGAAACCAAAACCAGTGTTGTGTTGTCCTACATCGACGATATTGCTGATCCCAAGCTGATTAAAGATGTCAAAAAACGTCTCAACAAAATCAAGATCGATGGCATTCTAGAAACGGGATATATTGAGGAACTCATTGAGGATCATCCGTATTCCCCTTTTCCACAGATGCATTATACCGAACGTCCGGACACCGTGGCGGGCAACTTGCTGGAAGGACGGTTTGCCATTTTTGTAGATGGCAGCCCATTTGCCCTCATTGGTCCAGTGACCATGTGGCAGATGCTTCAGGCAAGTGAGGATTATTACGAACGGTTCTTTATTAGCAATCTGATCCGGTGGATTCGATTTTTGTTTGTAGCTATCGCTCTATTTCTCCCCGCGCTGTATATCGCCATTACAACGTTCCATCAGGATATGTTGCCGACGACGCTGATTCTGAGCATTGCCGGGGCGAGGGAGGCCATCCCTTTTCCCGCCCTGGTAGAAGCCCTTATTATGGAATTATCATTTGAGGCTTTGCGGGAAGCGGGGGTCAGGTTACCCAAAACAGTAGGTCAGGCCGTCAGCATTTTGGGGGCACTTGTTATTGGCCAGGCAGCAGTTCAGGCGGGTATTGTATCAGCACCCATGGTTATTATCGTATCGATGACAGGGATCGCGTCCTTCACAATTCCGCGTTTTAACTTTGCTATTACGGTTCGTTTGCTGCGGTTTCCCATCATGTTACTGGCTGGAATGCTTGGGCTATACGGCATCGTTATCGGATTGGTCCTGATCTCGGTACATCTGACGCAGATGACCTCCTTCGGAGTGCCATATTTGTCGGGCCTCAGCCCCTACAGCAAGACGGATACCAAGGATATTGTCATTCGTGCACCATGGTGGAAAATGATCAATCGTCCTTCTACGGTTCATCGTGACCAGAAACGGATGAATGAAGAGATCAACGGTTCGCCTGAAGCAGAGGAGGGGTGGTGAGTGCATGCCGTTCATACATAAGTACCGGGCTGTGGTGACATTGCTCTTGTGTAGTCTTTTGATATCAGGATGCTGGGATCGAAAGGAAATTAATGATCTCGCCTTTGTGATTGGCATCGCTCTTGACAAGGAAGATGGCAATTATCGGTCAAGTCTGCAAATTGCCCTCCCCGGTCAATCCGGTGCTGCTGGTAGTACAGGTGGTGGTGGGGGGACCAGTGGTGACAAATCCTGGTTCATGTTATCCAATACAGCCAAAACCTTGCATGGTACGACGCTCGAAGGTCAAAAAGAGTTGTCCCGTGTAATTTATTACGCCCACCGCCGCACGCTGCTGATTGGTGAGGAACTCGCCAGGGAGGGGGTTGCTCCCATGCTTGATTTATTGACTCGTTACCCGCTAAATCGTTTATCGGCACTGCCAGTTGTGACCAGGGGACCCGCACATGAAGTGTTGGATACAGATGCACCCATTGAGAAGTTCCCTTCTGAAATGGTGCGTGAATTGTGCTTCCTGAATATGCGAGCCCCACGCTCACTCAAAACATTTACCGATGCGATTCTTTCCGAAGGGGTAGACCCGTTTCTTCCTATCGCCACAATGGTGAACAATGTGCCGAAGGGCTGGAAGGACACCAAGACCAATATCAAGCTTGATGGGCTGGCTATTTTCAAGAAAGACAAATTGATAGGGATGATTGAGAAGGCTCCAGCCGATGCGCTGATTCTGGCGATGGGTGAAGCCAATGCGCCGGAAATTATGGTGAAGGCTCCACGTGGAGAAGGTGAGTTGTTCATCAAGCTGAATGAGAACAATTCATCCTACCAACCCCACATTAAGAATGGAGAGGTAACCGTTAAGATTCGACTGTATGCCAAGGGTGTCATGGTTGATAACGAATCGAATTATGGTGACCTTCGGGAGACAGAGATCACCAGCCTCAATGAAGCTGTCCGTCAAAAAATTAAAGAAGATATTGAGGAAGGCGTAAGGCTGGTCCAGAAAAAATATAAAGCCGACATTCTCGGTTTGGGTCGTTCCATTCATCAGCATCTGCCGAAAGAGTGGGACAAGATCAAGGATCGCTGGAATGAGATTTATCCAAACTTAAAGGTTACAGTTGAACCACATGTCATTCTCGAAAATGTGGGTATTCTCAATAAACCGATCGGATTGTCCGAGGAGGAGATTGTCCGTGATTAAGCCGCTGATGTTTACATATCTGGCCATGGTCATCATTGTCATCGTCATGGATTTCAAACACCTGAGGCAGGCAGCTGCCATTAATCGATGGCTATCGTATGGGTTGATTGCATGTAGCACAGGGATTTGGTTCCATGTTACATATTTGAGCAAAACATTTTTTGTGTCCGTGTGGCTGACTCACATGATTCAACGATTATTGCCGTTGCCTTGAGTATGTTCCAATGAATCTCGATTCCCGGTTGAACAGACAGAAAGGAGGTGTCTTATGAATCAGGGGGTGACCAGTCGACAGCTGGTGCTGTTCGTGATGCTGCTCAGCATTACAGGCACTTTGATTCAGTCTCATGCACAGGCCATCTACCATGCTGAGCAGCACGCCTATTTATCCTATATCCCTTTGTTTCTGGTGATGGTGTGTTCAATGTGGATGTTAAGTCGTGTTCAGCGGCGATTCTCCAATCAGGACTTGTTTGAGTCTCTCGTTGAGCGTCATCCTTTTATGGGGCGTGTAATAGCGCTGCTGTACATTTTGTTTTTTCTCTTTGTATTTGCCCGCGACGTCCGGTTAATAGGTGACTACGTAAGTATTACATTGCTGGAAACTACCCCGATTTCGATCATTGTGTTGTCCCTTTTGTTCATGGCTGTTTTTATTGTAAGGGGAGGTCTTGGATCCTTAATTGGAATGTCCGAGTTGTATGTAACTTTGTTCATTCTGATTTCCTTAATTGTGCCGTTTATGCTTATTAAGCAAGTTGATCTTGCTAATCTGATGCCGTATTTTGACGTCGATGTGGCAGGTGTTGGCAAGGGAAGCTGGTATATATTCTCCTTTTTTGGAGAGGTGGTTGCGTTGCCCTTTGTAGTTAAGGGCAGTGATTTTAAATTCAAATCCGTCCTGTGGGGGATCACCATTTCAGCGGTGCTGATGATGCTGATTTTAGTTGAGACGATTACATCGATTGGTGTGCCCATTGCATCCAGACTGGTATACCCTT
The DNA here is from genome assembly GCF_014844075.1 of Paenibacillus sp. JNUCC-31. NCBI lineage: Bacteria > Bacillati > Bacillota > Bacilli > Caryophanales > Paenibacillaceae > Paenibacillus > Paenibacillus sp. JNUCC31. The sequence goes on along the minus strand of NZ_CP062165.1, from coordinate 2,805,213 downwards.
CATATGAACTGGCAAGGCAGCTGCAGATCAGTGATTTTCTCGACCGGTTTGATCTGGCACTGGCAGCAGCGACTCTACCTGCGATGATTACCAAGATTGCCTTTGATCTGTATTTTGTTTGCTGGGGACTGAAGCGAATGATTCCAAAAGTCTCGGGTAAAATCATGACAGGGCCGGTCGCTTTGGTAGGTTTTGTCTGTGCATTTTGGTTTTTCAAAAACGCAATTCAGCTCTTTCGCTTTACACGGGAATGGACATGGATTGCGATCGTGTTCGAAGTGCTGTTTCCCATTATACTGTTCGTGTTCCTTCGTCCTCGCAAAAAGGATGTTAGACATGCAACGGACAATCAGAAACAAAAGCAGCCTCCACAGGGGGATAAACAAGATAAAGTTTCACAGGATAAAGAGGAGTCGGGCAGGGGCAAGCATGAAGGGCTTCAGGGTGGCGAACTGCAGCCTTCCTGATACATGTCATCAAAAATCGTTATAGATGAACCAGCGAAAAGAGGGGAAACACGGTTTCCCTCCATAGAAGTACCCTGTATACTGTAGTCAGACGGATGACATTCGGCTGAATGAACGGGGGGAACATGGATGGTTCAACATTTGGCAGGTATACGTGTAGCACTTACAGGACCGCGAAAATCCAAAGAGATGTCCTTACTGGTTGAGAAATTGGGTGGGATTCCACTTGTCAGACCTGCACAAGGAACTGTATTTCTGGATGATCGCAATATTCGGGATGGCTTGGTATCCTGGATTTCGGATCCGCCGGACTGGACGGTATGGACCACAGGCATGGGATTGGACGCTATTTTTGATATGGCTGAGGATATGGATATCGCTGTTCAATTGCTGGATGTGTTGTCGGACTCTTCCATTGCGGCAAGAGGGTACAAGACCGTCAATGCGCTTCGAAAGCGTGGACTTACTCCGCTGGTCCGGGATGATGACGGCAGTACGGACGGACTGATTCGTGAATTCGCTTCACATGATCTGGCGGGGCAAAAAATGATGCTGCAATTGCATGGGGAGACAGCGCCCAAATTGGTCAGATGGCTGGAGGAGCAGGGTGCTCATGTACGTCAGGTGCTTCCTTATCGTCACGTCCCGCCTGAAGAGGGGGAACTCGAACAGCTGCTGAATGAGATTTTGTTGCATGAAGTGGATGCTGTCGCGTTTACGAGTGGACCGCAGGTGAGGTTTCTGGTCGAATATGCTGCGTCCAAGGGAAAGCTTGAACCCATGCAGGTGGCTTTCCGACAAGGAGTCGTACCGGCTTCGGTGGGTAGGGTTACAGCAAACGCGATGCGTGAAGAAGGTATAGAGGCACTTGTGGTTCCAGAGGATGAGAAGATGGGAGCCCTTATCGTTGAGTTGGGGCGTTATTTCGCTGGCAAACGTGTGGACAAGGCAGATCTTATGCAATAAGTGTAACTGTATCTGCCGCATGGTGGCCCATGATGAATGGTATCCGCATCCAAGATTCAAAGCATTCCCGTTCTGATCCGATTTCCGGATCAGAATTTTTTGTATTTTGTCTGATGATTTCTGCTCTCAACAAGTCCAAAAAAGTCATAAGATAGAGCTATGCTACCAGTAATGTCGCAGCAGAATATGCCCTGACTCATCGGTATAAGCTTAACGACTCTGATCACATGAAAGTCATCTGAGACTTTGGTCGTGAAGTTCAGCGTGTTCACCCATAATTAAAGGTTTTTAGGTTATCATGTGGAATGAATTAAAGACAGATTAGGCTTGTGAGGGAGGGACAGCATAATGAAAAACGTATGTGTAACGGGGGCGGCCCGGGGATTGGGACTGGCTCTGACGGCACAAATGCTGAAAAGAGGTTATACCGTCTATGCGGCAGGGCTCGACATGGAAGAGTCTGATGGGATTCGTCTTCTTGCGGATGCCTATCCGAAGCGTTTACGCGTCATTGAACTGGACATTGCCGATGACCTGTCAGTTGCTTTGTTCACGGAGACACTTAAGCTGGATACAGAGCATTTGGATATGCTTATCAATAATGCGGCTATACTAGGAAGTATTACCGATCATATCCTCGGGCCGTTAAATATGGCGGAGATGGCAGAAGTATTTAACGTAAATACCTTAGGCTCATTACGTGTAACTCATGCCCTGCTGCCCCTCCTTCTTCAAGGGACAAACAAGCTGATTGTCAATATCTCTTCGGAGGCAGGCAGTATTGAGCAATGCAGCCGGGATGGATGGTTTGCCTATTGCATGTCCAAATCTGCGTTAAACATGCAGGCCCGCCTTGTGCATAATGGTCTGAAGAATGAGGGTGGGCAAGTGATGCTGATTCATCCCGGCTGGGTACAGAGTTATATGAGCGGGGAGTTGAATACCGCTGCAGACCTCACGCCTGATCAATCGGCACAATATATCACAGCACTCATCGATCGCCATAAGCAGTTTATGGGAGATCAGCCCGCTTATGTCGATTACAAGGGGGACGCACTCCCTTGGTAATGCTGTTACTGGTAATTTGAAAGGAGTTTTTAATGATGGATCATCGTAAAAAAGCGTTGTTACTTGGTGATTATACTCATCCGGATTGGCATCCGCTGCAAGGAGTGGATGCAGAGATCAGCCGGATTTTCCACGATACTATGACTGTGCAGTGCAGTGAGAATCGCAACATGCTGCTGCAAGAAAATATAACCGGATTTGATGTATGTATCTGTTACATGGACGATTGGAAGGGGAAAGTCTCTCCACAGCAGACAGCAGGCTTATTGTCCTATGTTAGCAATGGAGGTGGACTGGTCATTATACATAACGGAATTTCGCTCCAGAATCGTTATGAGCTGAAGCAGATGATCGGTGCCAAGTTCCTGCATCATCCGCCTTATGCACCACTTGAATTCACTGTAACGGAAGAAAGCCATCCGGTGACGGAAGGCATTTCCGGATTTACAATGGAAGAAGAGCCGTATCTGTTCGAATTCGGTTCATTTGCCGAAACAAAGATTCTGCTCGAATATCAATCCGAAGAAGGGCCGAAGCCTGCAGCTTGGGCGCATAGATATGGTGTTGGACGTATTGTTTACCTTATGCCAGGACATCATGTCCCTTCTTTTGCACATGAAACCTATCGCCAGTTAATTTTGCAGGCTGGCAAATGGGCTGCGCGTTACGTATAGTTGGGGCGTTTCTTTGGTGTGCGTGATATTTAGGGGTATAATATAGAGATGAACGAAGAGGAGGATGACAAGAATGAGCGATTTGTTCAAAAAGGCAATCTCGTTAGGTCTCGGCCTTACCGTCGTAAGCAAGGAAAAAATCGAAAAAACCGTGGATGACTTGGTCAAGCGCGGTGAACTTGCCCCCGGTGAATCCAAAGCATTGGTCGAGCGCCTGATGGAACGAGGCGATGAGGAGCAGGGCCAGTTCAAAAGAATGATCCAGGAACAAGTCAAGCGCGTACTTCAGGAAGTAGGCGTGCCATCTGAAAGTGATGTAACCAGTCTGGAACAACGTGTTGCTGTCCTTGAGAAAAAGCTCGCCGAACTGGGAGGCACACCACAGCTACAACCTGAAGCATCCCCAGCTCCGCTTGAAGTTCCTCCTCTCAAAGGAAACGAGATCGAGTAGATGGCTGTGCGAATTAAACATGTCGGCAGATACCGGGAAATTGCCATGGCGCTGGTGCGTCATGGCTTCGGTTATATGGTCGAGGAATTGGGATTATTCCAGTTACTGGCTATACCACGCCGATGGATGTCGCGTGAGGCTCACACCACTTTAACCCTGAGTGAGCGCATTAGGCTTGTACTTCAGGAGCTGGGGCCAGCTTTCGTTAAGCTGGGGCAACTGGCAAGTACAAGGGCAGATCTGTTGCCGGAGTCTGTCATCCGCGAACTGGTGAAGCTGCAGGATCAGGTCCCGCCGTTTTCTTCGGAGACGGCACGGGGTATTTTGGAACAGGAATTGGATACACCGCTGGAGGACATCTTTTCCCGGTTCGAGGATACCCCTGTAGCTGCAGCCAGTATTGGACAGGTGCATCTGGGTAAACTTCGAAGCGGTGAAGCTGTAGCTGTCAAAATTCAGCGGCCCGGCATTTCGCGTATTATCCAGCGAGACCTGGATATTCTGCGCGAGCTGACAGCCATGGCGGAGAAACGCTGGGATTGGGTGAAGCAGTATCAGATTCCGCAAATGGTGGAAGAGTACGCCCAGGCACTGATGGCCGAGCTTGATTATACGGTGGAAGGCCGCAATACGGAGAAGATTGCACAGCAATATCAGCAGGATAACAAAGTGAAAATCCCCGTCATCTACTGGGACCAGACTTCTTCTCGTGTGCTCACCATGGAATATATTGAAGGCATCAAGCTGAATGACCGTGACGAGTTGATTAAACGGGGGCATGATCTGAATAACATTGCGCAGCGATTGGTGGATTCGTTGTTGAATCAGATCTTCATTCATGGATTCTTTCACGCCGATCCCCATCCGGGCAATCTGATGGTGTTGAAGGATGGAAGGCTGGCCTTTATCGACTTCGGCATGGTGGGCAGTCTAAGTGATGAGATGAAGCAGCAATTGGCCTCGCTCATTATCGGATTGATGCGCAAGGATACAGACAGCATGATAAGGGCGATTGAGAAGCTGGGCATGATGCCGGATGATATGGATCTGCGAGGGCTTCATAGCGATCTGGACAAGCTGCGCAGCAAATATTATGACATCCCCTTTTCCAAAATCAGCGTGGGTCAAGCATTGAATGACCTGTTCGGCGTAGCCCAAAGGCACCGGGTCGTGATGCCTGCCGACATCCTGCTGCTCGGGAAATCGCTGCTCACTATGGAAGGTGTCATTGAGCATCTCGATCCTTCCCTGAGCATTGTGGATATGGCAGAGCCATTTGGACGAAAGCTGATCAAGGAACGTTTCAGTGCCGGTAGAATCAAGAATCGGTTATTTCGCAGTGCAGCGGATATGGCCGAGAGTGTCATTGGTCTGCCGGGGCAGTTGAGACAGTTGTCTTCCGTTATTAGCAAAGGCAAGCTGCGGCTGGAGATCAGTGTCCCTGAACTGGATGCGCTCATGCGCAGAATGGACCAGATCAGTAACCGGTTGTCTTTCAGTATTGTACTGCTCGCATTTTGTATCATTATGGTCGGTTTGATCATCGGTTCCTCGATCAGTCACCAGTCCACCATGTTATGGGATATCCCCGTAATTGAGATTGGTTTTCTGGTGGCGATTCTGATGGTGGCCTTTTTGCTCTATTCCATATTTAAATCGGGAAGATTTTAGAATAACAATAAGACCCGCAAAGAGACCTGTTTAAAGGATCTTTGCGGGTCTTATTTTAATTTGTCAGCTACAGGAATTTTGGCTATGTTTTATCTGGTTATATAACTTAATAAAAAAAACGTCGGGCTAAAGGAAAAGAGTTGCCACCGATTTTTAAGTTTAAGAAGTGAGTATTTAGAAGTAAAATAACGAAAGAACGAGATAATACGAGATATGAACCGGTTCTTCCAGTCTGGTTGCGTTAGTGCATATCCCTTCCTATGTCTATAATAATAGGTCAGTACATTAACGGACCCGGTTTTTCTGAGAGGGGAGAACCAGGAGGCATCTGGATTGATCAACGTTGCTTCCAAGGCAAGACACCTGAAAGTTTGGGGAATCCAAGTGATACACACTGGAACGGATAAGGCATGGGCAGACATGGTGTTGGATATTCTGTTCGGATCATGAATAATCGTGCAACTCAGGCGCGTATTGACGCATTTCGCGGAAGAGTTTTCCGCTGTTTCGTGCTGTCTATCGTTGAGATCAGTAGTGAATCGTTTCCGTTATTCTTCGGGTTATAAGACAAATTCGAAGTTATTACACATGGGAGGAACGGCAAGAGACATATGAATACGTTAAAACAACAATGGTTTGGCAACATTCGCGGAGATGTGTTGGCAGGCATTACGGTAGCGTTGGCGCTTATTCCAGAAGCCATTGCTTTCTCCATCATTGCAGGTGTCAATCCGATGGTCGGATTGTACGCTTCAATTACGATTGCGATTGTGATCTCGATTGCTGGTGGAAGACCGGGCATGATCTCGGCAGCAACGGGTGCAATGGCGGTACTGATGGTTGGACTAGTTAAGGATTATGGTGTGGAATACCTGTTTGCGGCAACGATTTTGACAGGGATCATTCAGTTTATTTTGGGGATTTTCAAGGTGGGACGATTTATTACGTTTGTGCCTCACTCGGTACTGACCGGTTTTGTGAATGCACTGGCGATTCTGATCTTTATGGCGCAATTGACCCATTTCACGGGCGCAAACTGGATTATGTATGCGATGGTAGCGGGTACGCTGGCGATCATTTATATTTTGCCGCGGTTTTTTAAAAGTGTTCCGGCTCCACTGATTGCGATCATCGTGATGACGATTATTACAGTGGTGTTTCATCTGGATGTGAAAACAGTAGGCCAGATGGGAAATCTAACAAGCACATTACCGATGTTCCATTTGCCGAATATTGAGTGGTCGTTGAACACACTGATGATTCTGCTGCCGTATTCATTCACCATGGCACTGGTTGGTTTGTTGGAATCCCTGCTAACCGCGACCATCGTGGATGAGATGACCGAGACCAAGAGCAGCAAAAACCGTGAAGTCCGCGGACAGGGGATTGCAAATTTCGTGAACGGCCTGTTTGGCGGCATGGGCGGTTGTGCAATGATTGGGCAGTCAGTTATTAATGTGAAGTCTGGTGGACGCGGAAGGTTATCCACGTTTACCGCGGGTGCATTCCTTGCGATCCTGTTGCTGCTGCTCAGTGGTGTGGTGAAACAGGTACCGATGGGTGCGCTCGTAGGTGTCATGTTTATGGTGTGTATCGGAACATTCGACTGGAGTTCCATCAAAAACATTGCGCGCGTACCGCGGGCGGAAGCTTTTGTCATGATCGTCACGGTTGCCATTGTGGTGTACACCCACGATCTGTCGATTGGGGTTATGGTCGGAGTAGTGCTCAGTGTACTGCATTTTGGCTGGAAACAGACCAAGATCCGCGTCCAGGCCAATCAAGAGCAAGGGCAGAAAGTGTATCGGGTCTACGGACCATTCTTCTTCGGTTCATCATCCCGCTTCGTGGATGAGTTCAATGCAGAAGCTGATCCGCAAGAAGTCACAATTGATTTTGGTGGATCGCATATTTGGGATAATACGGCGGTTGTCGCCATTGGTAAAGTGAAGTTCAAATATGCGAAGCTGGGCAAAACCGTGCATCTGCGTGGATTGAATGAGGAAAGCTCTCGTTTGCTTGAGCGGAGTGGTTTTGCCATTGCAGGAAGGCATGGTTCATAACATGGTTGGGCGAAGGTACAAAAGTAAGAAGTAATGAAGTATGAAGAGTGCTGTCCTAAAGTAGTGGTGATCGGACATGCCACAGCTCTATTATGCAGACAATATAAATAGATGATTTCTAATCAGTGGCGTCTTTTTTCTGGATTTAAACCGGGGGAGAGGGTGCCGCTTTTTTTATTAGAGTTTGTGGTGTGCACGGCTTTGTTGTTGTTTTGGAGTTTGTGTCCTTCACTGTGTGTAGCTTTAACGAACCTGGCACGTCTTATATGGGGTTATTTCATGTTTTCGTTATTATAACGAATCTCAGACTTGTTATTATGCCAATATCGTTCATACTAACGCCATTTCGCGGTTTTTTTCGGTAATAAGATAGTTGGAGTTCGTTAGAATTCCCACCCTACTTTAATCGCTGGAATAAGGTGTCCTGAGTTCGTTAGAAATTAGTGGTACGTGGTAGTCCCATCCTGAGAGCGATCTTCATAACATTGTTGTACAGAGCGATTTGTATTTTAGACACTTTCGCAACATCGCGTGGAGTTAATCCCAGAACTATCCGTCGAGGATCACGTTATAGCTACTCACCACATAGATCTCGAATTTTGTGCCACAAGTTAGGGGGGAACGCTGTATCCCCTTTTGTTTTGCTTGACTAACGTGTAAACTACAGGGTATGGAGAAGAAGAGCAACGGACCGATTGCTTTTTAAAAAATTCATTTCATAATCATGATTGATATAAGGAAAACTAGTCTTGATTGAAAAAACTGTTGTTAATTATGAAATGGACTCATCTAAATGAATATACAGAGGTGTAACGATTGGCAAACTTTGAACAACTGGGCATTCGCCCGGAATGGTGCGAGATCCTGAAACATCAGGGCATCGCCGTGCCGACTCCGGTACAGGAGCGTTCGATTCCGGTACTGCTGGGTGGGCGCGATATTATTGCTGAGGCACAGACAGGTACAGGGAAAACGTTGGCTTTCTTGCTGCCGATTATTCAGAAAATTAATGTATCCGACCGCTCGCCGCAAGCACTGATTATTGCTCCTACGCGGGAACTGGCGCTGCAAATTACGGAAGAAGCAAAGAAGCTGACTGCAAACGACGATAAACTGCATGTTCTCGCAGTATACGGCGGACAGGATGTGGACAAACAGCTGCGCAAACTGCAGAATGGCACACAGATCGTGATTGGTACACCGGGACGTCTCCTGGACCACCTGCGTCGTGGCACGTTGAAGCTGGACAATGTAAAAAAACTGGTGTTGGACGAAGCCGACCAAATGCTGCACATGGGCTTCCTGGAAGACGTCGAGACCATTCTTCGTGAGTTGCCTCACAAACGGCAAACGATGCTGTTCTCGGCGACCATGCCGAAAGGCATTCGCAACCTGGCGAAGAACTATATGAAAGACCCGGAAGACGTGAAGGTATCTTCCCAATCCGTTATTCCGATCAAGCAGATTCGCCAGCAGGTACTGGAGTGCACGGATCGTGGCAAACTTGAGGCCCTGCGCGGCATGATTGATACGTATCGCCCGTACCTGGCGATTGTTTTCTGCCGGACGAAGCGTCGTGCATCCAAGCTGAATGAAGATCTGCGCGAAGCAGGTTATGCGAGCGATGAGCTTCACGGGGATCTGTCTCAATCCAAGCGTGAGAACGTAATGAAAGCATTCCGCGACGCGAAACTGCAAATCCTCGTTGCTACGGATGTTGCAGCACGCGGACTGGATGTTGAAGGCGTAACACACGTATTCAACTACGATATGCCGCATGATGCGGAAAGCTATATCCACCGGATCGGCCGTACGGGTCGTGCTGGCGGCACGGGCCTTGCCGTGACGTTTGCAACACAGCACGACAGACCGGAGCTTGCTCGTATTGAGGAAGGCACCAATCAGAAGCTTTCCCGCATCCAGTGGACAAGTGAAGGTCCTGTAGCCTCTACCGGAGCAAACAGACGTTCCATCAACAGCCAGGGTGATGAAGAACGTTCTGGCGGACGCTCCGCCGGGACAGGCAGTGCCCGTCGCGGCGCAGGTCGTATCGGCCGCAGCGAAGGCGGACGTGGCGGTCGGGGTTCCCGTGGCGGCGAAGGTGGACGCAGCGGTGGTCGTAGTGGCGGCCGCAGTGGCGACGAGCGCAGCGCAGGCCGTGGTTCCGCGCGCAGCAGCGCAGCGGGTCAAGGCGGGCGCGGTGCAGGTCGCAGCGGCGATGAGCGCAGCAGCGGCTGGGCTGGCCGTAGCGCCGACAAGCGCAGCTCCGGGCGCGGCAGTGAAGGCGGCCCGAGCAAGCAGGGCCGCGAGGGCTCCCGCCGGACGGATTCCGCAGGACGCGGGCCGGCGAAGAGCGACCGCCGCGATTCTCGTCGCGGACGGTAAAAGATAAAACCCATGGCAGGTAGTCTGGAAGAACGCCATACATTTTCCACACATCAAAACACCTCATCCTAGACCTAAGGATGGGGTGTTTTTTCGTCAAAGCTTATATGATAAAAATGATACATTATCACGCGTAATTCCAGTACGCATGCAGGGGTAAACGAATTTGGTTCGTCTATATATAGGGATTGAGTTTGCACTAATTTACGTTTCCAGTCCATATACAACAGCTCTACACACGAACATCTGCGTACGAATCCCGATATTTCTCGTTATACACCCGACCAACCGATTCCGCCAGACCCCCGCGGGCCTTATCCGGATACAACTCAAGGGTACGATAAAGCCGCATGAACCGATCTTTGGGCATAAAGCGGGCGTAGCGGGTAATAAGACTAGGGAACAACTCAATATATTTACTTTTGCGTACAGCAGCTGCGGCTACTGCCGTCAGAATCTGAATCCCGTTGTGCAGCTGCAAAATATTCACTTCGTGCGTGGCGACATACCGAATCGCATCTTCACGAACCAATTCCGGCTTTAACCTTGCGATTTCACCGATATATTCTGCCAGCAGGCGCTCGAAGCTGTGCAGCAGCAGAGGTTTGAGCTGCAGGTCCATATCGCTGCGCAGGACGAAGGATTGCAGCAACGCAACCTGCTGCAGACGAATCCGGTCATTATAGACGAGTGAACCGATCTCCCGGAGCATTTCGTAGGCGAGCGCTTCATCCTGCTTGCGCGCTTCTGCGACAAGCGCCCAATTCCGGTTGATGCCTTGGCGAATCGCTTCCTCATTCTGACGCAGCATGCGTTTGAGCTCACGCTGCTGTTCGACCTGGAAGGATCGCTTTTGCATGAAGATCAATCCAGCCAATAGCAGAAGGGAGACGCTGGCCGCCGCCATCGTTTGGTCTATGGTTTCACCAAAATAAGTAGCAACCGCACCAAGCATTAGCGTGATAAACAGGTCGCGTGCAATACGGCGTTTCACGCGGGAAGAGGCGCGTTCTTCCACAGTGGCAAGGGTCCCGCGTCCACAGGCAGTACAGTGATCTTCCCACAGGCAAGTATACTGGCCACACCGTTTGCAGACACGCAACTTTTGAAACGCATGCGTCGTTCTTATAAAAGGTCTGATGGATACAACTTGTTTAGTGCTCATGCTCAATCACGCTCGCCATTCAGAATAGTGTAAAGGGTTCGATCCGCGTCTTCCCGGGAAACCGGTTTGCGCCGATGAAGCTGGAACGCAATCCCTTTTATCATGACAAAAAGAAACAATATGGCGAGGCATCCGTATGTAACCATAATCCGTTCCTTTCTATGGCTTGGTAAACAAGCGCTGTTATATTGCAGTTTGCTGACAATAACTATATCATATTCCCATAGTTGGAACTTTCGTTCCAGTTAAAGGCGTGAATTCGTCGATTTTTGTCAGTCATTACAAAACTGTAACTGAAGATAGGGGTGCTTTTCAGAATTTATTAGTAGACTGTTAAGATTTCCTTAAGGCTTGACGCCTATAATAAACTATTCCCATTTTAATCTCAAACGTGAAGGAGTACACCCAATGCTGCGGACAAGCAAAATACGCTGGCTCAGCGGAACTCTGGTTCTGCTGGCATTTCTAACACTGCTGCTACCTCAGGCGTTGCTGCCACATGCTGCAGCGGCTCAGGCACAGACAAGCGGAATCGACGCGGTACTTGTAGCTGATGTAAGTAATTCAATGAATACAAGTGACCGTGACAAGATCAGTAATGAAGCCATGAAAATGTTTATTGATATGCTGCCGGTCCAGGGGGACAAGGTAGGGATTGTCGCTTATACCGATCAGGTGGAGCGGGAAAAGGCATTGCTGGAGATTCAGTCCGATGCGGACAAGAGCAGCCTGAAAGATTTTATTGATCAGCTCGGCCGAGGGCCATACACCGATATTTCTGTCGGGGTGGCTGAAGCGGTGAATGTGCTCAACCATGGGGCTGACAAGTCTCACTCGCCAATGATCGTGCTGCTGGCTGACGGCAACAACGATTTTAACAAAACCAAAGGTCGCACCCAGTCTCAGTCCGATGCGGATCTGGCAAAAGCCGTCAAGGAAGCACAGGATGAGGGAATTCCCGTCTATACGATTGGACTGAACGCAGACGGCAAGCTGAACAAGGATGCACTTGCAGATCTGGCCCAGCAGACCGGAGGCAAATCCTTCATTACGGATACGCCGGATGATCTACCGCAGATTCTGAGTGAGATTTTTGCCGATCATGCCAAACTGAATGTCGTGAAGCTGCCCTCCATTACCGGAAACGGCAGTTATCAGGAAGTTACCGTGAACGTACCAAACGACAGTGTACTTGAAGCCAACATCTCGATCATGTCTTCAAAACAAGTGCAGATTGAATTAACCGATCCTTCAGGCAAGGCCGTAGATCTGAACTCTGACGCAGCCAAGCTCTCGACTTCGAAGAGTTATTCCTTGGTGAAGCTGCTCAAGCCTCAGGAAGGCGACTGGAAACTTCGGGTAAAAGGGGCTCCGAAAGACAGCATCGATATCAACCTGTTGTTCAACTATGATCTCCAGCTCGTCGTGGACCCAATTAAGACCAAGTCCTATACGAAGGGTGACAAAGTCGATCTGACGGCCAAGCTGGAGAATGGGGGACAGCCGCTGCAGGATAACGACCTGTATGCAGATATGAAGGCCACGCTGGTCGTAAAAGATGTCGGTACAGGCAAGAGTGAAGAACAACCGCTGGAAAACACAGGTTCTGGGTTTGCCGGAACGTTTGAAGTGCCGGACAATCATAACTATGAATTGGTCATTCGTGCGGAAGAAGACAGCTTCTACCGTGAAAGTGCGCCAATCACCATTAATGCAGGCGGAGCAGCCGGAAGCAGAACACAACCAACAACGCCAGGTAATGGTGAACAGGACAAGCCTTTCCCTTGGTTACCTGTCATTTTGGGTGTTATAGCCCTGATCGTGGTAGGTGTTGGCGCCTGGTTCTTGATGGGCTGGCTGAAACGCAAAAACCGTGGATTCGTCGGTCAGATGATCGTTGAGATTCGTGACGAAAACACGGGAGATAAGTCCTATCCACAATATAAAAAGCTCGCATCCTTCCGGGGCAGATTCCATCTGCACCAGCTGTTACAGCTGGACCCTGAATTAAAGGAAACCGAGAAATATGTATTTACGCCCAGCAATGGGGATCGAATTATAATCCGTAACACGGCAGGCGGTACGTTGGAGAAATCCGGTCGTGCGGTCGATGCAAGCTCAGGCGTTGAACTGAAGAACGGTGACCGACTGAGCATCCCGCTGCAACAGGCGGATAAAACGATTTTGATCGAGTACTTGGTCTAAAAATGATTACCAATATAAGTTGATCTAAACATTTACACGAGAACGTAGAGGACAGAAATAACCTGAAGAAGCGGAAGCGTTCGCCTAAAAGCTTTCTGAAAGAAAGCTGCATCGGAAGCATACGCTTATCCCCAGATTTTCACCTTTGTAAAATATAATTAAAAAATCAGGGGATAACAGCGATCGGAAGGTTGTTCTGTCATCGGAGTGGCAAGTGTAAATATTCTTTAGTTCAAATTATGTAAATGGAAACATATGAGCGTTAACCCAAGGGAGGACATGGAATGAAACCGATTGTTAGAGAACATATTCAGCAACTGGATGTATCGCTTGGCGGAGGGATTGTCAGTGAGAAAATCAGAGTCGATACGATTGATAACCCGATTCTGATTATCGGTCTTGGAGGAACAGGAATTGATGCGCTGCTGCGTCTTAAATACCAGATTAACCGACGTTTCAAGCTGCCACAGGACCCGGTGTCCAAGAAAAAAATGGACAAACCGTCCAATGTGGAGTTTCTTGCTTTTGAAACGAACGAACAGGATCGCGCCAAAAAGTATAAAGGCATCGGACTCGATCCAATTAATGAATTCGTCCTGCTGTCCAATGCCGAAATTGGTGGACTGCTTCAGAACCGCAGCGTATTGGAGCCGTATATTACGGACTGGCTGTCTCCGGAGCTGAGCATCACCGATGGCATGAACGGCGCCGCAGGGGTGCGTCAGGCTGGACGTTTGCTGCTGTTTACGAAGATTAATCAGGTCGTGCAGGCGATCGACAAAAAGATTAAAACGTTATCTGTGGGTACCAACAAAAAACTGATGGTGTTCCTGCTGACAGGTCTTTCCGGCGGTACAGGCAGTGGTTGCTTCCTCGATATCTCCTATATCGTGCGCGGGATTATCGAACGCGATCATGGCTCCGCCGGGATTGACCGCGTGAACACATTAGGTTATCTGTTCACTCCAGACGTGAACCTGTCCAACAAGAGCTTGAGTGAACACACTCGTGAATATATCCGCAAGAATGGTTACGCTGCGCTCAAGGAACTGGATTACTGGATGAACGTGGATAGCCGGGGAGAGCGCTTCTCCCAGAAATACGGCAATATTCTGACGGTGAATTCACCTCTGCCGCCGTTCAACCTGTGTCATCTGATTTCCGCAACCAACACGGAAGGCAAACTGCTGGAGAACGCCTACGATTACTGCATGAACGTCACCGCCGAGAACATCACCAACTTCATGGCGAGCGAGGAAAAGCAGTCGGGCGAAGAGTTTGCTATCCACGACTATATTAGCAACATTCGTACAAACATTGCACAAATGAACAAGGCCTACCCAGCCAACTATGATTACAACATTATCGGTGCTTCCTCGGCGGTACTACCCATCGAAGAAATGACGACTTATCTGGCTTACCGCATGTTCGACAAAATGAGTACCATGTTCTCCAAAGCGCCGAACCAGGAGGATACCGAGAAGTTTGCCCGCAAGCTGGGCATTGATCTCGAAAGTGTGGTCAAGTCCTTTGAAGCTCGTGTACCGGAGCCGCTGCCAGGTTACCAGAACAGCGAGCGTCTGTCCTATGGCAATGTGGTGAAATCACAGGTCGTGAACATGGACACCGAACTGGAGCAGAACTTCCTGGCTCGTGCCCGTGAGGAATATATTAAGGCGAAGAAGCAGCTGCCGGGTGAGATTGCGGGTCAGTTCACCGAACAGATCCGTCGCATGTTTTTGCATCCCGAACAGGGTCCGTTCTATGTGTCCCGTCTGATCTACACGGAAAAAGGCTTCTGTGTACTGAAGATGATTCAGTCGTACATCGAAACCCTGCGTGAGAATGCCTTCCGTATTCCGCGGGATATTGAGGCTGCTCAGGAGCAGTCCGAAGAGAAACTGGGCGATGCGAAGAGTGCGTTTGTTTCCAAAGAGAAGAAGAAGAATGCTTATATTGAAGCAAAAATTCATGAGTACTGGCTGCATGCCGATGTGGAACGCAATGATCAGATGATCGAGTTCTATGAGGACCTGTACGAATTGCTGAACCAGGAGAACAGTCGCATTTATAACGTATTTACCGAAACGCTGAACGCGCTCAGCTCGATTTTTTCCAAAAACGGGGATATTCTGACACGCGGTGAAGAACAGTCCGATCACAAAGGCAACAAGACGTACTATTGGAACGTTGTAAGTGTACCGGATATCGTCAGTGTGGTGGATGGACTGCTGGACAAGCGAGATACGGATGACCTGATCCGGGACTTCTCCCGTGAATTGCTGGAAAACTCCAGCCAGTGGGTGAAGGAAAACGAGATTGATATCGTCAGCTCCATTTCTGACTTCCTGACGGAGAAGTTCGGGGATCTGATTACCCGCTCGATGGAGGACTTCCTGGTTATCAAATATGGGCAGGATGAGTCTGTCGAGAAATTCGTGGAACGTTTCATTGCAGGCAAACTGGATGATGAAGCGGTTCCGGTGTTCAATCTGAGCAACAGCACGGGCAGTCTGCATTTCCCATCCTGGGGGTTCGTATCGGTGCCTGCACAGGCGCCGGGCATTCTGAGAGGGATTCGCAACTATCAGAACAATGCGGTGGGTAAATCCCATTTTACCGTCAAGGAAAGTGAAGTGCGCAACCGGATTTTCTGGCTGAATACGCGCAACGGGGTACCCCTGTTTGTGTACACACCGCTCAAAGTATATGAGGAAAGTTATGAACGTACCATTTTGGACAAAGAAGGCATCGGCCGCCATCTGGTGCAAACCGAGAAGAATAACTGGACCTATCTGCCATCGCCAATTCCGGAGAAATCATGGGGAGATGTGTACGAGAACGCTCGGGTGAAGCAATACAATGCCCGCGTGCGTGCCGAATTCGAGCAGGCGCTCGGATACAACATTGTGACAGCCAAATCCATCGATGAGAATACAAGCAACCGTTATGCAATTGTGACAACGGAACCGTTCGACCTGTCTGCGAAGCTCGGTGCCTACGACATGCGCCTGACGTCTACTACCCCGAACCTGGGTGAAGTGAAGCGGGCAGTCATGGAGCTGAAGCGCCTGCAATCCGAAGGATTGCCACGGGTGTCGGTGAAGGACATTTTCGGAAGTATTAATGAAGATATGGCCAAAGAAAACCTGGTTCGTTCCCCGCAGCTGATCGCCAGGGTACGTGAAGAACTGGCGAAGATGAACGCCATCTCGGCCAAAGTCGCTGAGCTGGAAGGCATTCTCGCCCAGCATCAGGACGAGGAGCAGTGGTATGACCGCTTCATCGAAGCACTCTACACCGATACCATCGTAAAGAAGGGTGCGCTGTATGTCTATGACCGTGATCCGGAAGAAGACGCATGGGAACCGTTCGCGAACCTGATGAAGAGCCGTAACTTTGCCGAGTATGAAGTGTTTGGCAACTTCCGTGGACTCGCAGAGAAGGATCGCAGCACCTTGCTGCGCAAAGCGTCCCGCCGTGATAATGACATGACCGCTTCCGAAGATATTGCGCCGCTGCTTGCGAAGCTGGATGATCTGGCTGCATTGTTCATGGAATCCCGTGACCGCCTGGAATACGAGCGAGTGGAACTGGCGAACGGAGAAGACATCTACCAGTTCTACAGAACGATGTCATCGAAACTGAATGACATTCGCAGAAGGCTGAAGTAAGATGGCGGCCGGGATGGAGTTCAGCTCGAACAATGCCCTGAAGCGCAATCTGGAGAAGTATGCAGCCCAATATGCAGCAGAGCAGGAGCGTCAAGGCAGCCTGGGTGATGGTCGCAGCAGCATCCATTACCCGGCGTTGTTCCTGTTTGTGGGTGATCAGGTCGCCCCGGCAGTGTCTGCTGTCCGGGAGATCAACCGGCTGAAATGGGATAATGGAGAAGGCGTAGTCTATGTACAGATTGGGACCGAAGATCAGGATGATGACCGTCATCGTGACCATGACAGCAGCGGACAAATGAAGCATGACAACGATAACCGTAGTCAGCTTGACCGCGGTGAACATAGCGAGGACCGTCAACCATCATATCCAGGTGTGCATCGTCCGGCTGAAGCTATGAATCGCAGTTCGTTCGATGACGGTCAGGTAACCCGTCACGTGCTTCCCTTGTCTAACATACAGAAGGATCGACCTTCCAAAACGCTTCGCAAGGACGTGCATCGCAGCTTCCACGATTCAGATCAGGCACTCTTTGGTCTGAATCGCACCCTGCGGCGGGTGAGTAATCGTATTGCGGAATACGGACGTCTATATTCGTCTTTTGATCGAATCTACGTGACGGTCGTGACCCGGGCAGACGATCCACTGAATGTGTTGTTACCGGAGCTTACCAAGCTGACCGAAACGATACTGGCTCAATCTTTCAAGTCGGTACAGACCGATCTGCATGTGCTGGTCAGCGAGATGGAGCAGGTCGATTCCTTTGGATATGCAAGTGCGGCAGGACTCGCTTTTTTGCGGGAACTGGATTACATGCAGGGGCTGGACTATACGTTCAGCGGCAATCTGCTGGTTACGGAAGACGGGATCTCTATTCCGGTTGTGCATCCTGCATCGCCATTGTTCGATCTCGTATATATTTTGTCGGACAAAAACGAGCGGGGCACCGGCGTACCCGGCGGATGGATCGAAAATGCCGAGATCATCTGCCGAATCTGTCTGCTCAAGAACCGGAAACAGGATGCAGATAGTTCCGGTTCCGTTTCAAGCACAGGAGCCAACACCTATAACAATACATCGTTCAAAAACAACATCCGCACCACTTCAGATCAGCATGGTTACGCCAGTGCAGGTTTTGCCGAGATTAGACGGCCGAACAAACCGATTGCACTCGCGGTGCTGTATCATCTGTATCGTTATCTACTCGAACGAATGCAGCAGGAACCTGAATGGAGCATCAAGGACAAGCTCACCTTCTTTGGACTGGACGGTGCTTCGATAGAGCACAAAGTGGAAGGAATACTTCCCGATGAGGACCTGGTGAGCGGTATGAGTGGCATTATGACGCATAACGTCAGCTTCACCGACCTGAAGCCGCTCTCGCTGCGTGAAGCGGAGAGAGCGCTGTTCGGGCATGGGGCAGAGGCGTACTTCCGTGATAACGTGGTTCGTCTTGCCGAGGAAAGAATGCGTCAACGCAGCACAGAAGGTTCCCTGCATCGCCAAGCTGAGCAATCGCGTGCTGAGTATCCCGAGATTGGTTATTTTCAGTGGGCTGCTTGGAGTGACAGCGGTTTGGGTAGTGTACGTGAGGCATTGCTTGGACTGATTCGTGATAAATCGGTGCAGCTTGAATCCGCACGTGCCTTGCTTGAGCAGCGTCAGCAGGAGCGTGTAGAGGATCAGTCATTCAAACGTGCATTGTTCCGTGACAAACAGAACGTGCGCAACCTGATCGATTGTTTGCTGGAGCGCGTGTATGTGCCCAAGGTTGAGCTGCTGCGTCTGGAGAATGAATTGCAGCTGCTGCGTGCCTACGACTCGGAAATGGAACAACTGCATACGTTCAGCCGCAGTGTGACGGGAACATTGGCAACGCTGGAACGTGTCTTGCGTGAAACAGCGGTAGAGAGTATAGCGGCTGCAGATGAATATATCGGTCAGAACGTAATGGAATACTACGGCAAAGTGACGGAAGCGCTGATTGCAGATTTGGAGGCAAAGCGCGGACGGGATGTCTGGTTCGAAGATCGCTATATGGGGGATATGAACCGGCTTGCGACGGAAGGAAACGAGCCACTCCTGCAACGTCTGATGGAAGTATGTCATGTAATGCTGCTTACAGCAGAGCCGCTGCGGGTGCCTTTCGAAGAAGAATTGCTGCTCCGGGCGAATGTTACCATTACTTATGGCGACAAAAACGTATTGACCCGTGATGATCTGTTCCGCCGATTGTATCGCACGCTGGAAGAGCAGGCAGTCGTTCGGGTAAGAGTATTCGACTATACGCAGGAACATCGGTATGAAGAAAAGTATTTCTTTGGCGACCATCACAGTGCCTTCATGGACTACGCGGCGCATGCCGAAGAAACGTCTCGAATCTATAAGCTGGGTGTAGTATACGAAGAACGAAGCAGTGGTGTGGAGAAGCTGAATCTGATGGGTGGTTTTCATCTGGAGGATCTGATGGTTTACCGTAACGGTAGAGTCTATTACGACTCGTACACGGAAAATGGGTATGAGCTTCACCCGGCAGGTATGGCTGATAAACTCTCGCCGATGCGATAGAATCTCAGGTTGTGTCTTATGGACGGAAGGGAGGTACAGATTGGGCCTATCCATGGAATGGGCAATGTGCAGTGCAATGTGATCGTTGTGTACGTGCTGTGTGTCTGTGTCTCCAATGGATTAACGTTCATCTGTTCTCCGTCCAGGGCATGATGGAATTAGAACATGTTTTGTCACCTGATATCTCGTAATAATTCAGTCGATTAAAGGCTGGTTTGGAAAGGATGCATGCACACATGCAGCGAAAAATTAATCTTCTCCTGGTCCTGTTCAGCCTGATCGGCGGGGCCGTGGGCTTTGCGGCAGGAGAAATCATGCTGCGTCAGTGGCTTGGGGAAATGCCCCGTTTATTGCTGATGGGATTATACTTTGGCGTCCTGGCGCTGAGCGTAGGGTTGTTCTGCTTACTCGCAGAAATGATCTCGCCCAAGCTGAACGGTTCTTCCTGGAAGCTGCGGTATCTGGGCTTATCCTGGAAGTTGCTTGTTCCGGCAACGCTTGCACTGTTGTTTGTTGTTGGACTTGCCCTGCAATTGCTTTATCAGATTAACCCAGGCGGTGCGAAGCAAGTCAAAGATATTATACTGATGATTGATAATTCAGGCAGCATGACCGATACGGACCCGGATAACGGCCGATTTGAAGCAGCGAAAACGCTGATCAGTCAGATGGAGAGCGACAAGCAGGTCGCAGTTATTACCTTTGATGATCAGCCACAGTTGTTGCAGCCGTTCATCCAGTTGGACAGTGAAGCTGCCAAAAATGAGGTATACAGCAAAATTGACGGCATCGTGACAACCTCGGGCGGAACCAATTTCGATGCCGTGCTGCGGGAAGCGATGGAACAGATTAAAGGCAAACAGGACCCGAAACGCGGAACGGTAGCAATCTTGCTGTCCGATGGATTCAGTGATGTAGACACATCTGGCATTTTGTCGGAGTATGCGAATGAACAGATTGCTGTCAATACGGTGGGTCTGAGTCTGGTAGACCCTTCCGGAACCGACTTGCTGCGTCATATCGCACAGCAGACGGGCGGTATGTATTATGATGTACCGGATTCAGGGGGGCTTAATCTGGCATTCCAGCAAATTTACGATACGATAGATGAACGTACACTGGTGACCGAACGGACAGGCATGATGGAGCACAGTACGTATTTGGCTATCTTCCGAGTGGCTGCCATCCTGTTGATTGGTGTCGCCCTGGGAGTATCGCTCGGACTGGTATTCGATAACCGCCATCTGGCACTCAGCTTTGGAGTGGGTGGTGCCGTGTCTGGATTATTGGCAGGACTACTGCTCGAATGGGGGCTGGATGGATCAACGGTTGGTGATACATTTGTAAGATTTGGGGCGATGCTCATCTTGTCTGCCGTATTGACCCTATTCAGCTGGATTATTCCAATCAAGGAGAATACCCCGCGGAAGAGCCGTGGTCGCCGCGAGGCTGGGGGAGGAACCTCTTCAGTGGAAGGATTTGGACAACGGGCAAGAGATACGCGCAGCAAAGGATTTTAACGTCTGGAGGTAGGCGACACATGAGGTTTACGGATGGAGATCCTTCAGCGCCCCTGATTCGCAAACTAACGCTTGCAGTGGACGAGAGCCGATCTACACTTCGCTGGCTCTGGCCAGAAAGCCTGGAAGCTGTATATGTTGAACGGCTGGAGCTCGACCTGATGGGCGATGATCGCACCGGGGAACAGACTGCACAGGGCAAGCTGAAGCTATACACGAAAGAAGAATATAAGGCGAGCAATGGATATACGGACCGGATCACGGGTTTTGGTGCCATCCGGTACACGGTGTATGCGTGTCAGATGGAGGAAGACGGGCCGGTTCTGCTCCGCCAGCGGGATGGGGACAACACGGTGATTGCCAGTGTAGGCAAAGCGGATATTCGCTTCTCCATCCGGTACAAGAGCGGTTTTTTTCAGAAACGGAAAAGTGTACTGATGACCGTCACCGCCGAAGCACCTGTTCCGAAGGAAGCGCTCTGTTATGTCCGCAAGCAAGGCGGAGTTCCGTTGAACAAGGAAGATGGCACGGTGTACCCTTTTGTGAGTGATTTTGCTCCCGGAAGAAATGAGATGCCGCCCGTAGAAGTAGCCAAGGACGATTATGTAAGGCTGTTCTTCACGGACGGACCGAAATATGGAGCTGCCTATCGGCTTATATCAGACTAGATGGTTAGGGTAATTTTTTACACTGAAACGGAGAGGACAGAAATAACCTGAAAAAGCGAAGCGTTCGCCTTTATCACCGGATTTTTCCCTTTAGAAAAGGGAATCAAAAAAAATCTGGGGATAACAGCGATTGGAAGGTTACTCTGTCATCGTAGTGTAAGTGAAAATCAGTGTAGTCTAACTGATCAGGGGAGGGGAGTGGCTATGAGTTTCTTTAGTCGATTTTTGAAAAGACAGCAGCCGGAGGAACGTCCGCTGTTTTACGATATTGTATGTCCGTATTGCTTCAGCAAGTTTTCACCGGAGGAGGTTGTATTCCGGGCTGCCCATCATCGCGACGACGATGAGGACTACGCTCTTGGGGAAGATGCGAAGTTGAATCGGTATCGCGAACGGTTTGGACTGGATACGGTGTTTGATATGGAGGCCGTGCTGGCCCCGCATGATGTACCTGAGGAACATCGCATCTATTCGGATAACATTGTGATGGGACTGAACGATCGTTATGGTGTCGTCACACGGCGTCGGCTGTGTCCACAGTGCCATAACGAGCTGCCTGTCACGGCAGGCAAGGCTCCCAGCAATATCATTTCCATTATCGGGGCATCCCAGGTGGGTAAATCCGTCTATATGACTTCATTAATTCATACATTGCAGCATTACACAGCCGATCACTTTGATGCGGCCTGCATGCCGCTGAATGCAGAGATTAGTCGCCGGTTCCGTGCCGATTACGAAGAGCCACTATTCGAGCGGGGCGATCTGTTGGATTCAACGCAGAAAGAGAAGCTGCAAGAGCCTTTTATTTTTCAATTTGTATTCAAGGATGAAGATAAAGCCCCGCTGACACTGGTGTTTTTTGACGTCGCTGGTGAAGGTATGGTGGAGCAGGACTATCTGGGACTTCACGGGCAGCATATCAAGAACTCGGCAGGCATTCTGTTCATGGTGGACCCGCTCCAGATTCGTTCCATCCGGGACAAAATCCGCATTAACCTCGGCAATGAGCCAGGCGAGTGGACGCCAAGATACGATGAGCCGCGTGATGTGGTGCTGACGATGTTTGGTGACTTTATTGCGTACCAGGACAAAGCCAAGACGAATATTCCAACAGCCGTCGTGCTCACCAAAAGCGACATGCTGCATTCCCTCAAGGATGAAGAGGGCGATTACATCAAATCCAACAGCAATGTGTTCCGCAACATGGTACACCGCGACTGGTTCGACCTGACCGAATTCGAGAATATCGACGGGGAGATCCGGCGTTTTATCGAGAAGGTGGACCGTCCGTTCAAAGGCACGATGGATGTGTATTTTAAGGATACGGCTTACTTTGCAGTATCTGCGCTGGGTAGCAATCCGGTAGATATGAAGCTGCAAGGCGTGGTCAGTCCAATCCGTGTCGATGAGCCATTCCTCTGGCTGCTGTACAAGCTGAAGTACATTGAGGGGAGAGTGGGATGATGCGTTCTTCCATAACCCCGCCAATTGAACAACAGATGTACACCAGAGAGCGGCGCGGGGTGTTTCGCACAACGGAGGGATTCGATACGGTTGCCGCATCGCCGGGACTGGACCCTTCTTTTATCAAAAAAGTGCTTCATCCCTACTGCGTCTATGACGCACCAGCAGAGCTGACAGGCCGGAGTGAGAAGGATGAGACGAAGTTCCCGCCTTCCATTCATTTGCTGCATCTGGAGAGCGGAGAGACGATTCTTGGGCAAAATGTGTACCAGTCCGCTGATTTCACCGGGCTGCGCAGCGCTTTTTTTGCCCATAATTATGTCCTGTCTCCCGAACGCTCGGAAGAGCAGATGAAGCAAGGCGGCTGGCTGGATGCTGTGTTCGCCACGTCCTATGACATCGAACAAGGCACAGTGCTGCCTGCACTTACGGAATTGCCACTTGCGGCTGGTGTTGGACAAGGATCGGCCAGAGGTACAAGCACGGGACTCGGAATGGGGGCAAGCCTAGGTGGGTTCAGTTCAGATTCTCCACCAAGTCAGATCCTCGGTGCTCTGAAAATGGACGAAGTGGTGTTCAAGCGCCTGCTCTACGCTGTTATGCAAGCTGTAGCGACACGTCGGAAGGTATATATTGCACTGGATGTGCCCGCTGAGGAAGTTACAGCCGGAGCCAAGGGACTGCTGCGTTTGCTATTTACGGCGCTGCCTTACGCATTCCGGCGGCAGCTGGGCTTTATGACGTTTGCCAAGGAGCCGCAGGCCAAGAAGGGCATTCATGTCCAGTTTGTGGAGCGTGGCACACTGCGTCCAAAAGACAGGAACACGGAGAAGGATTTCACCTTTGATCTGGTATCCGGGAGAGTTACCCATGCTGATGCATCTGTGGCGAAGCTTCCCTACACGGAATTCGCCTGGTCACTGCTGCACGAGCCGACAGCTGTGGGTCCTTTTTATGATTTTGCCGATGAGATGCTGTCTGGCATGGAACCTGGACGGGAGCTCTCCATTGAAGCATACGGAGAACTCTCCATGTTCTATCGTCTGGAGCAGGGCAGGGAAGATCTGTATGTGGATAACAAAAACGATGTCCTGAGTGGCTTGCTCACCTACTTGAAACCGGAAGGCGGGGCACAGCAACGTTCACGTTTGAACGAACTGTTTCTGACGCTGCTCAGTCGTGAGCTGGACAGCGTCAAAAGGGAGAATGTGCCTGAAGAATCGGTTGCTGCACGCATCGGGGAGTATTTCCGGGTCGCTGCGCCAGTCGTACAGTCCCGGATCGTGGATTACTTCATCTACGGCGTTAATAACGCCCGTTCACAGAAACGTATGCGTGCTGTGCAGGAACTGTATGGTTTGCTGGATCGGGGCAGCGTGTTAAGTCGCGCTTTCTTCGACAAAGTGCTGGCGAACGAATCACTGACCAAGCTGTTGTTCGAGCCTTATCTGGATAATCAGCTGAAACGCACGGAGTCGGCTGCCGACGTCGTGGAAGTGATTCAGAGTTGGGTCACCTCCCATCCGTCTGCCATCCACAACAGCTTCCTGCTGGAACGAACGTCAACCGAGCTGCGGGAACGATTATGTTCTGCTCCTAACCCGGTTCATTCTGCCAATGAAGCACTTAAACGGGTTAGTGTACTGGACCGAGTATCAGCCACAGGTTCCTTCGATTCAGGCATTACTGCCCGGATCGGACAGTCTGGAGCTGTAACTCGGGCTAACCGGAAAGGTGGGTCTGAGTCTGCCTTCCAGCAACCTGCATATCAGGAGGAGTTAACCCGGCTTGCAGATAAGCTGGCTTACGTCATCAACTTGTTTATGATCCAGGATCTCGATCTGGAGCGGGTTAATCGTGAACAGCTGTTAAGCATAGATATTTTGCTGCATGGTAACGAGGTGAGGGATTGGGCTGCACGTCAGGGAGCGGATGTGTCTGCCCGTACAAACCTGATGCTGGCGGCGAGAGCATGGCTCAGTGGCGAGGGGCGTGAAGAAGAGGAGCTGGAAGGACTCTCGCTGTCCGAGCGTAATGAGCTCCAGCGCTGGACGCGTCGCTGGCTTGCCGAAGAGCTGCGTGAGCTTCCGGGTACGCCTGCCTTTGAAGCGCTGCCGTTGGCTTTTTATCGGGGTGGGAGTGGCAGCAACAGGCTCGATTATCCAGGCCTTATTGAATTTATCTACACTAATTCAGGACGAACAGAAGTGTTGTATCAATTTATGGAGTGGTCGGGAAATCAACGATTGTTTATTCGCGGCTCCAACGCACATAAGAGTTACGCTGATGCAATCGTTACCTATTTCAAGGCCCATGATCGCGAAGCCTTTAAGTCAAAGTCAACATTCAAGCCCTATTATGCCAGAGCAAGCAAGACAATGAAGCCAGTCTACGACCGCGCCAGAACCGAGTTGTCTTCTCCGCTGATTCGCATGCTGACAGGTAAAAGGAAAAACCTTTTTCTAGGATCGATCATTGTCATCCTGATCCTGGGTATTGCTGGAGGCACGTATGCTTTGATGGGAGGGAAAGCGGAGACGCCAGCGGCATCACCTCCACCGTCACAGGAGCCCGTTGTTCCCGCTGAACCTGAGGTACAGATCGCTGAACAGATCGCCTATCTCGTTCCGGCTTCCGAAGCGAATGACGGTACACAGATTCCTGCCCAGTTGGTGATCCGTTACAGAAATGAAGCGGACAGCAACGCCTTGCAAATGGACACTCTCCAATGGAACTTGAAGGATGGTACCAAACAGGAACTCCATGCAGAGGGTGAATGGGAGAGTTTTAACCGAAATGCGGAGCCGGATGGGGAAGGTGCAGGTGCAGCTGGAAACAACTCAGAGGGCACGCCTGAAGGAAGCTCCGCTGGTTCTTCTACTGATGGTGCAGAAGATACTCAGCAGAGTGGAGAAGCTAAGCAGGGGGGAGATTCAGCCACGAACGAGGACAACGTTTCAGATCCGGCAGCAGGCAGCACGGGGATGGATGCAGGGACTGGCACAGCCTCCGACGCTATAGGTGAGGGCTCTGCACAAGGAGCAGCAGGCGATCTGCCTTCTGATTCCTCTCCGTCTTCGGGGGCAGATCCATCTTCAGCGAAAAATCTGACTGTTGCCGAAGCAGACCGTTTATATCCCTATGGGCACCAAGTGGAGCTTCCGGACGATATCGATCTGGAGAACATCGCGAGTGTTCAGAGTGGAACGGCCGTGATCAATCTAGTCCCGGAACCGAAGCTGTAAGCGGGATACTTGGATATGTTATTAATACAAAATACAGCCACCTCGTAGAATTTCGTGGGGGCTGTATTTTTTGTTTTTATTCAAGTGAAGGAGAATGTCATATACAAAATGAATCAAACAGGTCTATTTTTCACAATATGGACACATTATTAAAATGTTGGGTAAGGAGAGCCATGCAAAAAGCGATGAAATGCATGTAAACGATGAGAAAAGCTCTCACATAAAAGGTGGGCAATCTAGCCGAAATGTAGTAAAACACTTCAAAAAATGCTCTAAACCAGCAAAGGATTTCGTATTTGGTGTTGACAAATGATAATGATTATCAGTATCTTTAGAGTATAGAAACTTGTTGAGCCGGAAATACGTTGAACCACAATTTCGTTTTCGTTATCATAGCCGGAATACATAACCGGGATAAATGAGAGAGGGATGATCGCATGTTTCGTCTGGAGACGTCCAAGCTGGATATCGCTTATGAGGAAAGACTGATTGTTGATAATCTGAATATTCAAATTCCCCAAGGAAAAATTACAGCACTTGTTGGAGCCAATGGTTCAGGAAAGTCTACCATTCTGAAAACCATGGCACGGATCATGAATCCAAAAGCAGGTAGTGTGTTGCTCGACGGGAAATCCATTCATAAGCAGTCCACGCGTGAAGTTGCCAAGCAGCTTGCGATTTTGCCACAGAATCCAACAGCTCCCGAAGGACTTACCGTAACTGAGCTGGTATCCTACGGACGGTTCCCTTATCAAAAAGGCTTTGGTTCGATGCGTGCTGAAGACAAACGCATGATTGAATGGGCAATCGAAGTGACAGGCATGACGGAATTCCATGATCGTCCAATCGATCAGCTGTCCGGTGGACAGCGTCAACGTGCCTGGATTGCCATGGCACTTGCACAGGAGACAGATATTCTGTTCCTGGACGAGCCGACAACGTTCCTCGATATGGCTCACCAGCTTGAAGTGCTGCAATTGCTGGAGCAGCTGAATGCCACAGCAAACCGTACGATCGTTATGGTTGTGCATGACTTGAACCATGCTTCCCGTTATGCGCATCACATGATTGGGATCAAGAAAGGTAAAGCCATCGCTACAGGTTCACCCGCAGAGGTTATGAACTCCGATGTGCTTCGCGAAGTATTCAACATTGAGGCGGATATCGTGATTGATCCGCGTTCCGGTGTACCGCTCTGCTTGCCTTACGCCCTTGCGGGTCAACGCCAACCGTCTGCATCTCCAGAACAAATGGTCATGAACAGTGCAATGGTTCATGCTGGCGGACGGACAGAGCAGCGTGTTCTTCACGCGACCTGAGCTAATGATACGGGGCATATGTGGTCCTAAACTATAGAATGAAGCCGCTGTGCATAATGCAAGCGGCTCATTCGCATTCACGGGAGGTCTACAGGAATGGGAGAAATCAACTACACCTGGTTACAGCAGTACGGACGAATCACAACAACCGCACCGATAGACGAACCAGTCTTTGGCATACCTTTGACAGCATTAAGACATCCCGAGAAGGCAAAGCTTATGCTGGAGGCCTATAATGAGCATCTTCGGGCTGATTCTCTTCGCTCGGCTGCTGTTTATTTCATGCATTCGGTTCGTGGCCTGATGATTGGGGTTCACTACATGACGGCTCTATGTGACACACGGCTCGATCTTACGCTAGATAATGTTATTTTGCAGTTGGAGGTAGAGGATGGCCGTCCGGCGATTGGTTTTCAACTGAACAATGTAACCGAGCAATCACATCCGAATCTGGTGGCAGGACCTGATGCCGTTCCATCCTCCTGGCGTAATGATGTATTGACAGCATATTACGGCGAGCAGCTGCGCCCGCTGATTGAAGGGGTGGCTGTTGCTGGAGGAGCGAATACGGGTCAAATGTGGGCACAACTTGCATCCATGCTGAGATGGTTCAAAACGACAGCGTTACAGATGAATCTGAAAGAGACGGAACGTGAAGCGGTTGTACAAGGGTATGAGCATGTAATTACCATGTCTCCCGAGATCTTGGGTCTGAAAAAGAACCTGCTAGCCTTTAAACCGGTAGAGATTGATAACCCGCATCAACCTGGAGAAACGATGCTGATGAAACCTGTCTGTTGTTTACACCATCAGGTATATGGCGGTCAGGACTATTGCTATAGCTGCCCCAAACTGACCAAGGCAGAGCGGCAAGAGCGATATGATGCTATTTTGGCTGCGAAGTCACGCTAAAAAGGGAATATGCCCATGTTGATGGATGAAGGTTTTTTACGATATGAACTTGAGCAGGGTTTAATCACAGATTTGGTAATTGACCGCCTCAGGTCTATAATATAGAGACAGGCTGTGTGCCGCATGGTCATTAGGTACAGTACATACAACAGCCCAACCTACATCATACTCATGGGAGGAATCAGTCATGTCCGTATATT
This sequence comes from Paenibacillus sp. JNUCC-31, assembly GCF_014844075.1. NCBI lineage: Bacteria > Bacillati > Bacillota > Bacilli > Caryophanales > Paenibacillaceae > Paenibacillus > Paenibacillus sp. JNUCC31. Next base: position 2,776,530 of record NZ_CP062165.1, on the reverse strand, counting down.
CGTATCAGGCGGTAACGACCGCAAATCAGGAAGTACCACTCGATCTGTATCAAGGCAAAGTATTGGTGATCGCCAATACTGCCAGCAAGTGTGGACTGACTCCACAATACGGTGAATTGCAGAAGCTCTATGATCGCTATCGTGATCAAGGTTTGGTTGTACTGGGTTTTCCTTGTAACCAGTTTGGCGGCCAGGAGCCGGGGTCCAGTGAGGAAGCTGAATCATTCTGCCAAATCAACTATGGCGTTAATTTCCCCGTATTTGCCAAGGTCGACGTAAATGGTGAAGATGCTCATCCTTTGTTCAAGTATTTGCGTGAGCAGCAACCTGGTGTTGGTGAAGACAACAGCATCCAATGGAATTTCACCAAGTTTCTTGTGAATCGCGAAGGAGAAGTTGTAGGACGTGTTGAACCGAAAGAATCCCCAGAGGACATGACCGCAGAGATTGAAAAGCTGCTTGGTGTATAAAATGAATGAAGAAGCCTGCCTCCAGGAATGGAGGACAGGCTTTTTTTGAGCATAAACCAGCCACAAGCAGGGAAAACTGAAGTTTATAAAGATGAGTAGATTTCGGAAGAAAAACACATTCGACAAATTTATTTTGATCAACCCCTTGTAATGTGAAAAAGATCACATTATAATAAGTGTATAAAGTGAAATAAATCACATACCATCGTTCACTAAGTAGTGAATTTTTTCACAAAAACAATGCCGTTATTTTCAATTTCTTATTTATATACTCCAAGGAGGAACTTTTTATGAAAATTGCAGTTATCGGATGTACCCACGCAGGAACCGCAGCCATCGTTAACACCGCCAAATTGTACCCGGATGCTACGATCACGGTGTATGAGCGCAATGACAATATCTCCTTTTTATCATGCGGCATTGCGCTTTATGTGGGTGGTGTGGTGAAAGACCCGGACGGACTGTTCTACTCTTCCCCAGATCAACTGGCGGAGCTCGGTGTCGTTACCAAAATGCTGCATGAAGTAACGGCAGTCGATACCGAGGGCCATACACTTCAGGCTAAAAACCTGAAAACCGGGGAAGAATTTGAAGATACGTTCGATAAGCTGATCGTGACAACGGGTTCATGGCCTGTCGTTCCGAAGCTGGAAGGCATTGAGCTGGACAACATTTTACTTTGTAAAAACTACAATCATTCCAACACGATCATTGAAAAAGCGAAGGATGCCCAACGCATTACCGTGGTTGGAGCAGGATACATCGGCATCGAGCTGGTAGAGGCTTTCCAGATGAATGGGAAGGAAGTTACGCTGATTGACAGTGTGGATCGGATTTTGAACAAATATCTCGATCCCGAGTTCACAGATGCTATTGAAGATACGTTGACTGGACACGGCATCAAGCTGGCGCTGGGTCAAACGGTACAGAAGTTTACCGGGGAAAATGGCAAAGTGAACAAGGTCATTACATCCAAGGGTGAGTTCGAAACGGACCTCGTTATTTTGTGCATTGGTTTCCGTCCAAATACAGAACTGCTCAAAGGCCAGGTGGATATGCTGCCGAACGGCGCAATCATCGTGGATAAATATATGCAAACCAGCCAAAAAGACGTCTTCGCTGCGGGAGACAGCTGTGCAATCCATTACAATCCAACCGGTAAGGCAGCGTACATTCCACTGGCAACCAATGCAGTGCGGATGGGTACACTCGTAGCGCGAAACCTGGTTCGTCCGACGACACCGTACATGGGTACACAAGGCACATCAGGGATTAAAATTTATGAGCAAAATATTGCAGGTACTGGTCTGACAGAAACATCTGCTGCGGACGAGGGTCTGGTGGTTGAAGCTGTAACGCTTGAAGATGCTTACCGTCCAGAGTTCATGCCAACAGCAGAGAAACTGCTGCTCAAAGTGATCTATGAACAGGCTACACGCCGCATTGTAGGTGCACAGGTCATGTCGCAGGCTGATCTGACACAGTCGATCAATACGATTTCTGTCTGCATCCAGAACAACATGACGGTAGATGAACTGGCCTTCATCGACTTTTTCTTCCAGCCACACTACAACAAACCGTGGAACTTCCTGAACTCGGCTGGTCTTCAGGCGTTGCCTCCAGTGGAAGTGAAAACACCAGCGATGGTGTAACCCTATATATCCGAGAACTGCCGCTTCGATGCGGTAGTTCTTTTTTGTTTTTCTGAGATCGTTCTGAGTAATTGCTCCTTCAATTGCACATCAAGCAAGATAAAACTTAGCATAAAAATATAGGTTTGATACTTTGTGATAAAAGTAACAAACCTCTCGAAACCTTCGCGATACAATGAACTTATCAACCAAACAAGTTGGATTATGATGTTCATGAACTGTGAAGGAGAGGATCGTTATGGCAGCAAAAACACCTCTTGAGGTTGCACAATATACGGCGCATACGGGGATGAAGAAAGCTCATAATCCGGTGTCCTCCGTATTAATACTCAGTTTTCTGGCAGGTGCTTTTATCGCGCTCGGATTTCTGTTGGATATTCGGGTCATTGCCTCTGCTCCGGCAGAGTGGGGCAGTTTGGTTAATTTGATTGGTGGAGCCGTGTTCCCGGTAGGTTTAATGTTGGTGCTGATTGGCGGTGGGGAGCTGCTTACTGGCAATATGATGGCTGTTCCACTCGCGACGATTGCACGCAAACTGTCCGCAGGCAGCATGTTGAAGAATCTCACCTTAGTAACAATAGGTAATTTCCTTGGGGCGATCTTTGTGGCCTATGCTTTTGGGCATGTGCTCGGTCTGACGGCAGAGGGTGCCTATTTGACGAAAGTGGTTGATATGGCTGGACACAAGCTGGACGACAGCTTCCTTCAGGCGTTTATATCCGGGATCGGGTGTAACTGGCTGGTAGCTCTCGCGGTATGGCTGTCTTATGCATCAGATACGATGAGTGGCAAGGTACTGGGTATTTGGTTCCCAACGATGGCCTTTGTGGCTATTGGATTCCAGCACGTTGTCGCCAACATGTTTCTGATTCCTGCGGCGATCTTTGAAGGGCATTATTCATGGGGGCAATACATCATGAATTTTATTCCGGTATGGCTCGGCAACCTGACGGGAGGGGCGCTGTTTGTGGCGGCTGCCTACTGGATGGTGTACCTGCGCAAGCTTGAGCCGGATGTGAAGCCGGAGATGGCAATGGCGGCGGCTCAGTCTGTGGAGACGGAAGCCAGACCCATGTGGAGCAAGCAGGCGTAGCAGTAATTTGCCGAGTACCCGTATTAGAGTTATAACCAAAGTTACAGGTGCAAAGACGTGCTAAGACGAGTTTAAAGAAACAGGAGAGGCGATTTTGATCCCGTTCAACTCATAGCGAACTGCTATGCCTTGATGGACGGGAAAGGAATCGCCTTTTTAATGTATAAATGTACACAAAAAATAAATTCGCCATGACAAGGTTCGGGGGAACGAAACCTGTTCATGGCGAATTTCGGGAGTGGTCCATGATATGGCATGAGGAGGAAGTGGGGAAACACTTGCCTAATGCCTTGTTTTTAATTTACCCCTGAATTTGGATGTTGAATCAAGTCGGAAAACTTTTTTTGAAAATATTTTAAGCTGTCTGTGGCAGCAAGTATCGGGCGAATATAGACTGTTCTCTTTACGCGATTACCATGAAGAAGATATGATAGAAGGATAGCTTTGAAGGGGGAGGAACTGGTATATGATCGATCAGGAGAATGGCGTATTTCCGGCGGTTTGCCCGCTCGATTGCCCGGATACTTGCGGCCTGCTGCTTCATAAGGAGAACGGTAAGATTGTGAAGGTGGCGGGCAATCCGGAGCATCCGATTACAAAAGGTGCCATCTGTAACAAGGTCCGGAATATGACGGAGCGGGTATATCACCCCGAGCGGTTGCTATATCCGATGAGACGCATCGGAGCCAAGGGTGAAGGCCAGTTTGAACGAATCAGCTGGGACGAAGCCATCGGCGAGATTACGGCGAAATTCAGTTCACTGTCGGATACCTACGGACCAGAGAGCATCTTGCCATACAGCTTTTATGGAAACATGGGCATTCTTGGTGTGGACGGCATGGATCGTCGATTTTTCAATGCGCTTGGGGCGAGCAAATTGGAACAGACGATCTGTAATTCAGCTGGAAATACCGGCTGGAAATATACGATGGGTGCGAACCGGGGAACCTTGCCCGAAGATACGGAGCATGCCGATGTCATACTGGTGTGGGGCGGCAACATCGTAAGTACCAATATGCATCAGGTTGTGCTGGCGGAGAAAGCTCGCAAAAAGGGCGCCCAAATTGTTGTCATCGATGTTCATCGCAATCGAACCGCCCAATGGGGAGACTGGTTTATTCCACTCTACCCGGGTACAGACAGCGCACTGGCCCTCGGATTAATGCATGTACTGTTCGAGCAGGGACTGACAGATGAGGCTTTCATGCAAAAGTATACCGTTGGCCATGAGGCACTGCGTGATCATGTCCGCAGCTACACCCCTGAGCGCGTTGCACGTATTACGGGCGTGCCGGAAGCCGATATCGTGAAGCTGGCTGAGCTGTACGGCAATGCACAAGCAGCCCATATTCATATCGGCAATGGCCTCCAGCACCATGACAATGGTGGCATGAACGTACGCAGCGTAGCCTGTCTGCCTGCCATCACAGGCCAATGGTTGAAGCGCGGCGGTGGTGCTATCCGTACCAACAGCTATGCGAGCACCAATAGCGATACGCTCGAGCGTCCAGAGCTGCGGCAGAACCCGAAGCCGCGCGTGGTGAATATGAACCGGATTGGCGAAGCGCTGCTGGAAGCGGAGCAGCCGATCCGGGCGTTGATGGTCTACTGCAGCAATCCACTGGTAGTGGCACCGGATACCGAGCGGGTAGAGCGAGGTTTTGCACGGGAAGATCTGTTCACGGTTGTCCACGATCTGTTCATGACGGATACGGCGAAATATGCGGATTTCGTGCTGCCTGCGACGTCTTCGTTTGAAACGACGGATCTGTATACGTCCTACTGGCATCAGTATGTTCATTTGCAAGAGCCAGTCATTGCACCTATTGGTGAGAGCAAGAGCAATGTGGAACTGTTCTCTTTGCTTGGACAGGCGATGGGGTATGACCCGGAGATTTTCGGTGAGACACCGGAACAGATGATACATGAAGCGCTCCAGGATACGGGCAATCCCTATATGAACGGAGTAACATTGGAGGGGTTGAAGCAGCACCATTTCGTCAAGTTGGACATGTCCTCACATGTGTCCTATTTGGATCAACTGCCTACGCCTTCGGGGAAAATTGAACTGTATTCGGAAACGATGGCACATAAGGGATTGCCGCCGCTGCCTACGTACAGTGCACTGGTTGAGGGGTATGACGGGGAAAACCCGGCTGGACCTGCGGATGTCTATCCGCTGATGTTTCTGTCGCCACCGAACCATAACTTCCTGAATTCCACCTTTGCCAATTCGGCCAAACATCAACGTTTGGAGAAGATGCCATTACTGCAAATGCACCCGGAAGACGCCGCTTGCAGACAAGTGGAAGACGGGGATGCGGTGATCGTATGGAACGACCGTGGCCGGATCGAACTAACCGCCAAGGTGAGTGAATCGATGCTGCCAGGAACAGTGATCAGCCAAGGCTTATGGTGGGATGGCAATGGCAAGAAACAGCGGGCGAATTCGCTCACGTCCAATCGACTGTCTGATATGGGCAACGGGGCTACATTCTTCTCGGCCACTGTCGAAGTGAAGCGTCAATGAATGTGCTTGCACAAAGGGGCATTTCAGGTAAGATGAACAAAGGATAGATGGTAAAGTGAACGCAAAAAGCACCTCATTAAATTTAAAATTACAATAAAATCATGAATTCTAAATTCAAATGGCCTTCGCTCTGGCTGATCATGCCGTCAGGGCAAGGGTCTATTTTTTATGGCAATATGCTGTTGAAGGTATTAAGGAGAATAAACGAAGATGATGAGATGGCTGGAGACGTATCCAAAAGAAGTGAAAATATTTTTGCTGGCAAGTCTGGTTAATGCGACAGGCAGTGCCTTGATGTGGCCGCTGACCACGATGTATGTATTTGACGAGCTTGGGCGCACGATGGCGAACGCCGGGTTTGTCATTTTGATCCAGTCGCTGGGCGGCATTTTTGGGCAATTGCTCGGCGGTGCATTATATCACCGGGTCGGAGTGAAGAAGCTGATCATCGGATCGCTGGCGTTAAACGCGGTAGGTTTATTTGCTCTGCCGTGGATCAGTGCATATTGGGTTGTGTTCATATGTGCTATGGGCTGGATTGGCCTGTTCAGTTCATTGTCGCTGCCAGCGATTCAAGCCTTTATCGGCTTCCGGTTTGCGGAGCGACGCGGGGAATTGTTCAATGTGATCTATGTAGCCAACAATATCGGAGTGGCGATTGGTACGGCGCTCAGTGGTTTTCTGGCTGACTTTTCCTATCACCTCAGCTTTGTGCTGAACGGGGTGACTTCCGCCGGGTTTGCGATATTCTTCTGGTATTATCTGTCACGGGCAGAACCGGATCAGGGCGAAGTGCATCTGACCAAACACAAAACGGTTCAAGATGGTCCAGGCGTCTGGGCGCTGCTGGGTAACACCAGATTATATCTGTTCATGAGCCTGGGCGTACTGTTCCTGCTGTTCGGTAATTCCATCTGGAATACAGGGGTGTCTCCGTATATTATTTCCGAGGGTATGGAGAAACGAATGTACGGTCTGCTCTGGACCCTGAACGGGGTACTGATCTTTGTGGGACAACCTTTCACCAGCTGGATTAAGCGGACGATGGCTCGTACATCGACCGCTCAGATGACTGCAAGTGCGGTGTTCTATGGCATGGCCTACATCGTCATGATCACCATGTATAGCTATCCAGGTATGGTGCTTGCGATGGTACTGGCTACCTTTGGGGAAATGCTGATCTCACCTGCTACCCCGGCATTCATCTCAGAGCATGCGGGAAGATCGGCACCCTTCTACATCGGGATATCCGGTGGGATTGGTGCGGTCGGGCGGGTTATCGGGCCGTATGCGATGGGGGTCATGTACGACAAACAGGGACTGATCCCTGTAGCGTGGCTAGCGACAGGCATGGCGGGCATCGCGGTGCTTGGTTTTGTACTGCATGCGGTGCTGAACCGCAATCGTGAAGTGAAGGAGTACGGGGTGGACGCTTAACCTTTTCGAGCTGAGTGGTATGAGGAAAGCAGGAGACAGGTTGGAGTGGAGGGAAAAGAAAGCCACTTTAATCTGTCGAATTATTCCGTAAATTTTGATTGACAAAAAAATCTTTTTATGCTATAATTTACATATAAACATATTCCGTATATACTAAGGTTCTCCTGGCCAGGGGAATCTTATTTTTGTTTGTACGGGAGGGTGAAATATGAAGCAAAATGAGTCCAGCATTACATCCTTGATTTCGGCTTTTGGCCGAGCCTATCACTGCCAATACGATACACCTCTTATTTTCGATGATTATATCGCCAAAGCGCTGATGACGCCTCAAGAGTTTTCGGATATTCGCGAGAATATGATTCAAGGCATCCATTTTTTCAACCCGAACATGGCTCATCATCTCAAGGACGACCCGGATAAAATTTTAAAATGGATTACTCAGGTGCAGTTGTCTCCAATAACGCTGGCTCGGACCGCCTACTGTGAGCATGTGTTGTTGCATGAAGTCGCGTTCGGATTGAAGCAGATTGTCATTCTTGGCGCGGGGATGGATACATTTGCTTTGAGGCATCCGGAACTGGAGGATACGCTGGAACTATTTGAAGTGGACTATCCGGCTACACAGCAATTCAAGCGGGAGCGTCTGGACCAGGCCAAGCTGGTCATACCGGGCAATCTTCATTTCGTGCCAATGGATTTTACCCGTGAGCCCTCGTATGAACGTTTGACTGAAGAAGGCTTGAAGAAGCAAAAGACGATGGTCAGTCTGCTGGGTGTTTCGTATTATTTGACCAAAACAGATCTGTCTAACTTGCTCCGGCATATATTTTCGGATTTTCCAACGGGAAGCTCCATTGTGCTGGATTATGCAGATGAGCATCTCTTTGATGAAAAAGGAAGGTTTAACCGGGTTGAAAATATGGTTAAAATGGCTGCAATGGGAGGCGAGCCGATGCAATCCTGTTTCGCTTACGAGGAGATGGAGCGATTGTTGGCGGATGTGGGACTTCTCATCTATGAGCATCTATCGCCGGAAGACATACAGGCTCGTTATTTCAGTAATCGTACAGATGACTTGTCCGCCTTCGAAACAAACCATTTTATCCATGCGGTAAAAAAATAAAATCCTATTCCTGATGTGATTATCACAGAACAGGATCTGAATAAGAGAGGGATGTCCCATAGTCATGAATATGACGGGGCATCCCTTTTTAGCGTTAGTACTGTTTATCGAACCGAGCGCGTGTTATTAGCGCCAATAACGCATATCTGCGGTTGAACGAATCCAGAAGACGTTACTTCCGAAACCTATCCAAATTGGGCTTGATGCAATCGGCTATATGAGCCCTGACGCGCCAGAAGTTCATCATGGCTGCCTTGTTCGGCTACGCCGCCGTTCTCCACAACCACAATGCGATCCGCGTGTCTGATCGTTGCGAGTCGATGGGCGATAATCAGCGTTGTACGTCCTTGTGCAAGCTCGGATAAAGCCAGCTGAATGGCGGCTTCCGTTTCGGTATCGAGTGCAGAAGTCGCTTCATCCAGAATGAGGATCGGCGGATTTTTTAGTATCATGCGAGCAATAGATAGACGTTGCTTCTGTCCGCCAGACAATTTAACGCCTCGTTCACCGATTAGAGTATCGAGTCCTTCCGGTTGGGATTGGACGAGCTCCTCCAATTGGGCCCGGCGGATGGCTTGCCAGATTTCTTCATCCGGTGCATTTAGTTTCCCATAGGCAATATTCTCGCGGATCGATCCGTCAAACAGGAAAATATCCTGCTGCACAATCCCGATATGAGAGCGCAGTGACTCCAGCGTCATATCTTTTACCGGAATCCCGTCAATGGAGATATGCCCCGCATCCACATCGTAAAAGCGTGGAATGAGACTGCATAGTGTGGATTTGCCTGCACCCGAAGGACCAACCAGCGCAACCGTTTGTCCTGCCTGAATCTCCAGATTAACCTGATCCAACGTAGGTTTGTGTTCCCCATATGCAAATGTGACGTTATGGAAGGCGATGTCGCCTTTCACATGCGGGATGGGTTTGGCCTGTAGTGTATCATCCACATCAGGCTCAGCTTCCAGCAGTTCCAGGTAACGTCTGAAACCGGCGATGCCTTTGGGATAGGTTTCGATGACGGAATTGATCTGCTGAATCGGTCCAAGAAACACATTGGATAACATGACGAAGGCGATAAATTCCCCGTAGGTCATGCTGCCCTGAATCACAAACCACGTACCGCATACCAGGACAAACAGTGAGACAAATTTCATCAGAATGAAGCTGAGCGAGGAATTCCACGCCATAATCCGGTAGGTGATCAGTTTGGTCAGGCGGAAGCGTTCATTATTTTCCACAAAACGTTTCACTTCATGCTTTTCATTGGCAAAGGCCTGTACTACACGAATTCCGCTGACATTGTTCTCTACGCGTGCGTTATAATCTGCAATATCCGCAAACATGCGTTTGAACGCTTTGGACATTTTGCGGCTGAAATAGAGGGACAGGAAGATCATCAGCGGCACGATGATGAAGGTCATTACAGCCAGTTGCCAGTTGATACCCAGCATAATGCCGAAGGCTCCAGCTAACGTCATCAGGGCAATGAACAGGTCCTCGGGTCCATGATGCGCAATCTCGCCAATATCCATCAAATCGTTGGTCATGCGAGAGACGAGGTGCCCTGTCTTGTTGTTATCAAAAAAGCGGAAGGATTGCTTCTGCACACGCTGGAACAGCTCCCGCCGCATATCGGATTCGATGTTAATGCCCAGCTTATGTCCCCAGTAGGTGACTGCATAATGGAAAAAGGAACTGAGCAGGTAGATGCCCAGTAATCCGGCACAGGCTGCTAATATCATGGACCAGTTGCCTGCGGGAAGCAGCTGGTCGACAACTTTGTTTACAGCCAAGGGGAACGCAAGCTCCAGCAGCGCAGCCAGAATTGCACAGGAGAAGTCCAATATAAAGAGTCCCCGATAAGGACGATAATAAGCCATGAAACGGCGAAGCATATGTAAATCCTCCTTTCTTATAACGCAAAAGCCCAGGCAGGCTGATCGGCCTGTCCGGGCGTCACGTTCGATCTTAAGAAATGAATATCGAATCTATCCTCTTATTTACGATTTTGCTGTGCGCGTTCTACGATCATATCGGCAAATTCTTCAGCCTGACCTTGAATTGCAATCGGGTCGAAGTACCAGTAACGGTCTTCCAGTAATTCGTATACCTGATTGTTTTTTACTGCCGGGAGCGATTGCCAGATGGAGTCGCCTTGGTAATTTTTATTGTTCTCCCCTACGGTCAGGAAAATATGGTCTCCAGCATAATCACCAACGACTTCACGTGAAATCTCTTTCCACTGGGTATCACCCATCAGTTCTTTCTTGGTGATTTCGAGTGGTGCAAGTTGCAAAGCACGATAAACGGCCTGTCCACCGCGACCAAAGTTGTCTCCATAACCATAGTAGCTCTTGTCTGATACTTCGAGGATCGAGAAGGTTTCCTCCGGTTTAATGACTGCTTTTACTTTGGCACGAGCCGCTTCAATTCGTTCGTCGTACGTTTTCAGCCAGGCTTCGGCTTCTTCGGATTTGTTCATGAGTTCTCCAAACCCCCGAATTTCATCCTCTACATTCGTAAATGTACCGTAGGGAATGACCACAGTAGGTGCGATTTTTTGATAGCTCTCAATTTCTTCGGCTTGGTCAGAGTAGGTAATAATCAGATCCGGGTCCAACGCAATCACCTTCTCCAGGGATACAGCACCCCGATCACCAATACTTTCTATGCCCTCCACCTGATCTGCATAGAACGGGTTTTCCAAATAATATTGAACAGCACCAACGGGTTTCACCCCTAGTGCAAGCAGATCACTTACGTACATATCCGTAACAATTCGTTTCGGTTCAGCCGGGATTTCAACATCTCCACTTAATGACTTGTAGATCCGCGTAGCCTTCAAATTGCCTGAACCGGACGAAGAGTCGGTGTCTGTTTCGGTCGAACCTGTTGTCGATTCTGAACCCGCCGCTGTTGGTTCCGTTGTGCCCGAACCCGTACCACTGTTACAGGCAGCCAGGATCATGAGGATGGCGAGCATAAGCAGCAAGCCGGAAAAGCGTTTTTTTGCAGCAAACATATGATTGTTCCCCCTATGTGTAATCAATAATGATTATTATTCTCATTAATAACATAGAGGATGACGTGATATTTGTACATGGACATCTATGATGACTAGTGCATGGACAGATGTGATGTCAGTTTATGCATGATGTGCTGTAATTGCTCCATAACCGAGATGGGGTCGAATCCATAAAACATATTTGAGTCAATTTCGTACAGTCGCCCTTCCCGGACAGCACTCAAGGCGTTCCAGGACTCCTGAGCGAACAGCTTGTCCACAGCATGCTGCTCCGACGATTCCCTGGCATAGTCAATAAAAATATGATCTGCCGCATACAGATGAATCTCTGCTAACGGAACATGAATGTAACCTGTGAGCAGCTGGCCATCCTTCTCCATGCGTGCAGGAGGGGTGAAGCCCAGCGAGTGATACAAAATATGAGAAGCTCTGCCCCATCCGTGACCGTAGATGTACGCCCCACTCTCACCAATCATGAATATGCATACGGCTGAACCACGTTCACCCATCATCTGATCCAGTGTACGATTGGCCTCCTGCTGAAGCGTATCATAACGGTCTAATAGCGCACGAGCTTTCTTTTCCAATCCCGTGATACGTCCCAAATGAATGAATTGTTCCTGCCAGTCGAGTTCCTCGAAGGGCATCAAAATGGTGGGTGCAATCTGCCGTAATTTATCCATGCCCGAATGAGGTGCATAACCAAGAATGACATCAGGATGAGTGTCTGCGATTAGATCCGTATGATTAATAAGTTCATGTTCAGAATATTGTATGAATGGTTCTGCCCCGTATTCAACTACTTTTGCTTCCATCCAATCCCCGACGGCACCCATATGAGGGATATGGCCCAGTGCGAGCAAGGACGCAGTATAGTTGTAAGTAAGACTTACGATTTTTTTTGGCGTTTTCCGATAGAGTGTCGGTGCGCAACCAACCGTTTGCTTAAATTTCCGACTTAAATAAAAGGTGTCTCTGTATCCTGTCAACTGCGCGAGCTCCTGCAATGTCGGATTAGCAAAAAGCAGCTTTTCCTGGGCAATTCGAATTCTCAGCCGGGTAACATACTCCACAAACGTAAGTCCGGTATGCTTTTTAAATTCTCGTGAAAAATGCTCTGGACTCACATTCACCTCTCTTGCTAATTGCTCCCGGGTAAGGGGATAGGCAACCATCTCATGAATGTGTGCAATCACAAGATCGAGCCACGAATGGTCTTCATGAGCCAATTGCACAGCATGATCACGTAAAGTATCCAGCAGCTGATAGAACAACGCATGGGGTTTGAACGGACCGGACTCCTTGCTTTGCGAACAGGCCAGAACGAGATCAGAGACCAGTTCGATAATGACGCGACTCGAAATGGCAGCAGGAGGTCCAAATGGCCAGAGAGTTTGTTCGTTATCAGCAGGATCAAAGGCAATGGCGATGCCCTGAACCGGCGATAGTGAACCGCGTTTGCTTTCATGTTGAAGTAAAGTCCCCGCCTGACGCATGACAGCCGAGCCGCTATTAACCATCAAATGTCCATGATCACTAATCAGCCTTGCCTGACCCGAGGTAATGACATAGAGAACATGCTTATTGCTCCAGAGTTCATCTATACGAGAGTAAGATTCGTGATCATGGAGCCGAGCCAGGTGACACAGTCTAAACATCGCGGGAGGAACAGTGCTGATTTCCTGCAAGCGCCCAGCTTGGAGCTGGGACGATTTATGAAAGTTTGGAACCAGATTGTTCATAACTTAACGGACTCCTTATAGTGAATTGAACTAATATGCAGTATAATACCACAAAGGCATGTTGTAGGTACCCAAATCATTCCTTTCACATATTTCCGTGGAAAATGGATAAAGAGGTTGAAATCGCTATCAACTCCGACTATAATGAAAATGTCGAAACGTTTCAATCTATGGTTTACAGGCGTATTCATTGTGATTTATAATGAATTCTTCCTCTAGTCCAATATTGAAATAAGGTCTCTCGACCAAGTTATATTTACAATTAAAGGGTATAAGATTCAGCAGTGATGCTTAAAAGACGTGAAGAGAGATTTTTTTTGGAAATACCTCGAAACGTTTCGATGAATCGGGAGTGGATGTAACTTCCGTTGGACAATGAATAGAGATGAGTGGTTGTTGCAACCATGTACAGTATAAAATGATAGGTAACAAGAAAGTTAGAAGGAGCGAACGTGGAATGGCAACGATTAAGGATGTGGCAAAGCTGGCAGGCGTGGCGCTCTCAACCGCTTCCTATGCACTCAATGGGGACAGCAAGGTAAGTGCCAAGACCAAGGCAAAAGTGCTGGCGGCAGCACGGGAATTGAATTATCGCAAAAACGGCTTTGCCATGGACCTGAAGCGGAGCCGAACGAACACAATTGCGTTGATTCTTACAGATCTGTCGGGTCCGTATTACTCCGAATTGATTCGGAGCGTACAGGACGTAGCGCTGGCTAACGGATATGATCTGATTGCTTGCAGCTCTATGGGAGGTCGCGACTCCACAGCGGTTCGTTTCTTGCAAGAAAAAAGAGTGGATGGCGCTATTATCCTGGCTCATAACATCCATGATGATACCCTGGTGGAATCTGCCGGGGGGCGTTTCCCAATCATTGTGATGGATCGGCAGTTGTCGAGTGATCATCTGGTCAACGTGCTGGTGGATGGGGAACAAGGTGGTTACCTGGCTACACGACACCTCATTCAGAAGGGGCATAAGACCATCGCCTATATCAGTGGGCCATCCAATTCTTATGATAATGCTCTGCGTTATCAAGGATATTTGCGAGCCATGCAGGAGGCTGGCCTTGAAGAGAAGTCCAAATGGCGTCTAAGCGGTAACTTTGTACGTGAGGGCGGATATAGTGCAACCAAGATGATGGTTATGCAGGGCGAGCTACCATCTGCCGTATTTTACGGGAATGATGAAATGGCGATTGGTGGACTGAAGGCATTTGAAGAGAGCGGAATATCCGTACCGAATGACATTTCGGTTATCGGATTTGATGATATTCAACTGTCCGAATATGTTCATCCTCCGCTTACAACAGTGCGGCAGCCCAAGCACGAAGCGGGTTCATTGGCAGGGCATTTGCTCTTCCAGATGCTGAATGGAGAAGCAGTGAATCCATCGTACACATTAACCATTGATCTGGTTGAGCGTGAATCTGTGCGATCGCTGCAGGTAGAGTCAGGAATTCAGCCGGCCTAAAATGTGATTTGTCGGTAGGGAATGCGGCTTGAGTCACTGTTTTTGATGGGCTAGAAGTTTTGAATGGAGAGTTGAATGATGGGGATCACCGTCCGAATGGGCCAGCAAAGGCCATTTCGCAGAGGACCCCTATTCTTTTTCAGATGTATCGAAACGTTTCGATTTTATACCAATTGAAGGAGTGAGTAGTATGACAACGATGATTAATGAACCAATCCGGCTGACTGCCGGGGATTTATCCTTTACCTTTTTGAACAGTGGGGACTTGTATCAGGCCAAGTCTGGTACGACCATGTTGAATCAGTTGCTCAGCAACCAGATTGATGGATCTTTGAATAACCTGTACCTGCGTGTACATGAGGGAGAGAACATCCACTCGTTCCCATTGCTCGGTGTGCGTTCGAACAGCAAAGTGATTACAAGCAAAGCGCAATCCGGCAATCAACTGATCTGGAAAGGTACAGTACAGCTTGAAGGTAATGAACAAGGCATTGGCTATCAGGTTGTGTTTACAGCTACAACGCAAGGCGTCTGGTTCTGGGATGTGAAGCTCACAGGACAACAACATAACGTTGACGTGGTATATGGACAGGATGTAGGTCTTGCTGATCCAGGTGCCGTACGCAGCAATGAAGCCTATCTGTCACAGTATATTGACCATACGGTGTTCGAAGATGAAGCGAAGGGATATGTGGTATGTTCCCGTCAAAACCAGCCTCAGGGCGGTGCTTTCCCTTACATGCAACAAGGTTCTCTGACCAAGGCAGTGGGTTACTCCACAGACGGATTCCAATTCTTTGGTCTGTCTTACAAGGAAACGAACCAGCCTGAGAGCCTGAGCCATAATACCCTGGCAAATGAGACGTACCAGTATGAATTTGCCTATACAGCATTGCAATCGGAGAGCGTAAACTTGGACGGGGAAGCCCGAGTGGTCTTCTACGGACTGGCCAAAGCAGATCATCCAGCCGGAATCTCTACACTGGAATTTGGGGATGAAGTGAATGCAGCATGGAACGAAGTACAAGCATTGACTGCTCAGCATGGCGAGACATTGGAACAGGTGAAACTGTCATCCTTCTTGGGTGAACCGCTTGCTGCACTTGATTTGACACAAGATGAGATTAATGAGCTGTTCCCTGATCGTCATCAGGAAGAGCATAGCGGTGACTCGCTGTTGTCCTTCTTTACGGACAGCTATGAACATATCGTATTGAAAGCGAAAGAATTGCTCGTAGAGCGTCCGCACGGCCATATTCTGATGAGTGGCGGCAACGTACAGCTTGGTGCACCAGTGATTACGACAACGTCGTATATGTATGGTATTTTCAACTCACAGCTCGTTATTGGTAATACCAATTTTAATAAAATGATCAGTAATGCCCGCAACGCATTGAACGTGCCGAAGACGGCTGGGCAACGCATTTATGTGGAAATGGACGGACAATATCGTCTGCTGACCATGCCTTCTCTGTTCGAAATCGGCTTCAACTATGTACGCTGGATCTATAAAACCGAGTCCGATACCATTATCGTGACCAACTACACCGGGGCACACACGACCGAAGTAAGCATGAACGTACGCTCGACAAGTGGAAAAGCATATCGCTATCTGGTAACCAACCAGATTACGATGAATGTCAATGAATACGAGTATCCACTGCATATGACGCAGGATGGCAATACGCTGATCTTCAAGGCTGATTCGCAAGCGATTAGTGCCGGAACGTATCCAGACCTGCAATACCGCATGTCGGTGGATGGCGCAGCCGTAAATGTTGGAGACGAAACGCTGCTGGCGAGCGGTATCCGCAGTGGGTCTGCATCGTTGGTTACACTTAGCCTGGAAGAGAGTGCAGAATGGACACTGAAGGTACAAGGGGTATTGGAAGGTCAGGCAAACGAGTCAGACGGCTCTGTCGCAGCAGGCTCCAGCCTTACATTTGAAGAGGAAGTGCAGGCGTACCGCGAATTCTTCGCAGGCGTAATGAACGGTTTCCGTTTGTCTCGTGGTGAGGGTCAAAGTGCAGAGGATCTGTTCAAAGTGAACGCGCTGGCTTGGTGGTACACACATAACATGCTGGTTCACTACTCCGTACCTCACGGATTGGAGCAGTATGGCGGCGCGGCATGGGGCACTCGGGATGTATGCCAAGGTCCGGTTGAATACTTCATGGCAACGCAAAAATACGAGCAAGTTCGGGATATCATCAAAATGGTGTATACCCACCAATATGAAGATGATGGCAACTGGCCGCAATGGTTCATGTTTGATAAGTATTTTGCCATTCAGCAGGAAGAGAGCCATGGTGACATCATCGTATGGCCGCTGAAAGTGTTGGCGGATTATCTGACAGCGACTCGCGACTATGCGATTCTGGATGAGAAAGTGCCGTATACCGTGAAGCACAGCTTTGGATTCACGGAAGAAACGGCAACTGTACTCGACCACGCGAAAAAAGAGATCGAATATATCCGCTCACACTTCCTTCACGACACATTCCTGTCTTCCTACGGGGATGGGGACTGGGATGATACGCTCCAGCCAGCCAATGCACAGCTCAAACAATACATGGTGAGCAGCTGGACCGTTGCATTGACGTATCAGTCTGTAAATGTGCTTGCACAGGCACTGCAGCATAAGGACGCAGCATTTGCACAGGAGCTGGACGTTCTGGCTCAAGGTATCCGTGAAGACTTTAATCGTTACATGCTGGGTACAGATGTGATTCCAGGTTTCGTATACATGGAAGAAGCGGATCAGGCGAAGCTGATGCTTCACCCAACAGACACAGAGACAGGCATTCAATACCGCCTTCTGCCGATGACACGCAGCATGATCGGTGAATTGCTGAATGCAGAACAGGCAGAATCGCATTATGCACTGATTCGTGAGCAGTTCCTGTGCCCGGATGGGGTACGTCTGATGAATCGCCCAGCTCAATATGCAGGCGGTGTGAGCAGTCACTTCAAGCGGGCAGAGCAGGCGTCCAACTTCGGTCGCGAGATCGGTTTGCAGTATGTACACGCTCATATCCGTTACGTTGAAGCGATGGCGAAGCTCGGCAAGACAGATCAGGTGTGGAATGGTCTCGCCATGATTAACCCGGTTGGCATCGGCGAAGTTGTACCTAATGCGGAGATTCGTCAGGCGAATGCGTATTTCAGCAGTTCTGACGGCAAGTTCAACACGCGGTACGAGGCTCAGGAGCATTTTGATCAACTACGCAAAGGAACGGTGCAGGTAAAGGGTGGATGGAGAATCTACTCCAGCGGTCCTGGAATCTACATGAACCAACTGATCTCGAACGCACTCGGCATTCGTCAGGAAGGCGGAGATCTGGTGATTGACCCGGTATTGCCGGCTGAGCTGGATGGCATGCAATTCGAATTTGAATATGCAGGCGAGCCGGTAACGTTTATCTATCATCTGAACGAAGGTTCGGTTAACCGTGTAACGGTAAACGGAAAGGACATCCGCACCGAGCAAACGGCGAATCGCTACCGTCAGGGTGGAGCCCGTATCTCGCTGGATGAGTTCAAACAAGCGCGTAGTGCTTCTGAGCGTGCGATTGTTGAAATTTATATGTAAATTCAATACAAGCTCGATGTTTCACTAGAGTGGAAGGTCATCCTCCCTAACAGGGAAGGGTGACCTTTTGTTATTGTGGCTTTTTTAGTTGATCAATCGGTAGGTTGGGGGACGGTTACGATACGAATATTCATTCTAACGCAAAGGAACGGCCAGCAACGTGTGCAACAATGCATTATGGCGGATATGCTTCGTAACATAGCCTTCGCCCTCCAGCCAGCTGCACAGCTCGTCCAGCAGTGGGAAATGACGTTCCCTTATCGTGTGCAGTTGGTCCTCATGACCTGCTGCCTCAGCCTGTTGGATATACGTCTGGCGGTGAGTTGCATCCACAAACATCAGGTCTGTCAGGCAGATCCGTCCACGTGCAGTTAACACTCGCTGCATCTCCTGTAACGCCAACTGCTGCTGGTCTGAGCTTAGATGATGGAAGGCAAAGCTGGATACGACAAAATCGAAGGACTGGTCGGCAAAAGGCAGCGCCAGAAAGTTGCCAAGCTTCACATGCATCTCTGGATATTTGGTGCGGCATGTACGCAGCATCTCCCGGGATTGATCGATGGCGGTCATCGCTGCGCCGCGCTCTAACAGTTTGCCAGCCAGATTGCCCGTGCCTGTTCCAATGTCCAGCCCCTTCTCACCGGGCACAGGAGATATCCAGCTTGCTGTCTGCTCCAGCGCTTCGTCATAGTTGTCATATATATTGAACGGCCTTGCACCTACTCCTGAATCTAACCCTAATCCTGTATCTTCTGAATACGTTGTAACGCTGTTTAGCTTGTGTACTATCCAGCTATTCTTATCAATACGAACTTCATCACCGTTATGATCTGGCTCGCCTTCTTGATCCGGCTCATCTGTTGCTCGCATGGCTCCGGGTTTCGAATCATTTCTGACCTTCGATGCAGTTTGTCCGGGCATACGGCCATCCTCCGCCTGTACTCGTTGATCATGGATAGCCGCCTGGGTGTCGTAGTTCCAGCGATCATGCCAGTTCTGCCGGGCTTCCCTGAGGCGACGCGCACTGTCTGCAAGATCATGGAGATGGCTGACGTCCAGCGGCCCGTCCTGGCGGTTCAGATCAATCATGCGCTGGGTTGTATCCAGCATGCGTTTGAGTTCGACCCACTGGGCATACATGACCGCCTGCTGTAACTCCAGATATTCTTCCAGCCGCTGCTGATTGCCTTGATCAATCTCGCCGAGGGCTTGGGTGATATCCTGAAGCGACATCCCGATCTCACGCAGCGCTGCAATGGTTTGCAGCCGCCAGATGTCATTCTCGGTGTATGTGCGATACCCGTTAGTTGTCTGTTTAGCGGGGGAAATCAGTCCTTTTTCCTCATAAAAGCGAATGGCTCTCGCCGATATGCCGAGTCTGTCAGCGGCTTCCTTAATGTTCATCATGTACACCTCCTTATCGAATCAGTATATTATCGATTTAGTATAAAGGATGACGTTACGGAAAGGTTAGCATTAATTTCAATCCACAGCGTGAAATTTTAGTCCGGCCTGAGGCTATGCTACAATATAAAACAAAGGAGCATGTGCATCAGATTTCATGTACATCTGCATATCGCTCAATATGAAACGAATAGCCACAATATTACCGAAAGCTGCTTCGCGCAGCATTTTTGACTATTGCACGAAAGGTTGAATTTTTATGCTTACCAGCCATACATTTACCATTCGTCCATCCGAGATCAAGGATGCAGGCCAACTCATGGAGCTGGACGCCATGGTATGGGATAAACATACCTCTCCGGCGCCATTGCAGTGGCGATCCAGACAGCAATATTTGCAGCACTGTCCTCCCGGCAGTCAGTTGATTGCCGTTCAGGGAGAGCGGGTATGTGGTTATGTGGGCTTTCATCCGGCGACAGGCATGCCTGTCAACCGTCATGTATACGAAATTCATATCGCGGTGCATCCCCATGACCGTCGCTGTGGTATGGCTACGGCCTTGATGGATGCCATGAAGCAGCATGCTCATGAACATGGGATCAGCAAACTTAGGTTGCGGGTGTTATCCAGCAATCCGGGAGCGATTGCGTTTTATACACAGTGCGGATTCGTGACGGAAGGCAGATTGGTGTCGGAATTTTATATTGCAGGCCAATATGTGGACGATATTCTGATGAGTTATTTTATACAGAGAAAAGGATAGGGTTTATCTGTTGAAGGAGGAATAGCAATGGACATGGGACTTCAGGGTAAAAAGGCGCTGGTGCTTGCATCCAGTCGAGGACTGGGCAAAGCGGTAGCCGCTCAATTGGCGGCAGAAGGCGCTGATGTCATGCTCGCCAGCCGGAGCGAAGAGAAGCTTGCAGCGGTGAAGCAGGAGCTGCTGGCGCTTGGTGGTGGCGGACGTGTCGAATATTGTGCAACGGATGTGACACGCAAGGAAGATATTGATGCTCTGATCCGCAAGACAGGCGAACGATTTGGGCAGATTGATATTCTGGTGAACAATTCAGGTGGCCCGCCTTCAGGAACATTCGAGTCATTGACGGATGAAGACTGGGAACGCGCATTTGAATTAAATGTACTTAGCTATGTCAGACTGATTCGTGGTGCACTTCCTTACATGAAGGAGAATGGCGGACATATCGTGAACATTGCTTCAACTTCCGTAAAACAGCCGATTCCCGGTCTGATCTTGTCCAATACGTTCCGTACGGGTGTCTTTGGATTGGCGAAGACCTTATCACAGGAACTTGCGCCATATGGCATTTTGATCAACACGGTAGCGCCTGGTCGGATCGGAACCGATCGGATACGGGAATTGGATGCAGCGCGTGCAGAGCAGAACGGAATAAGTGAGGAAGAGGTTGCCGAACAATTCCGTAAGGATATTCCACTGGGACGTTATGGTCAACCCGAGGAGTTTGCCAAAGCGGTCGTATTCCTCTTATCAGGAGCAAATACGTACATTACCGGTACATCTCTTGTGGTGGATGGTGGCATGGTGCGTGCACTCTAAGGAAGAAGCCTGATTTAAAGATTCCAAGTTATACGGATGCATCAATATGAAAATAGGATAAAGATAAAGCCCCTCCTATCCACGTACTGTGGAGAAGGAGGGGCTTTGAGTTGATTCATGCATTGGGAGGAAAAAGCCCCTCACCTATGTCTGGAAATCTCACAGGTATGGGGCATATCACTGTTCTCCGTAGGATGTAATTCCAATTATGTAAGTCTGATTAGCGTAAAAGTTCCCATTCATGCTGCAGCATGCCATATACCGCATGGTTAACATAGCCCTTGGGAAGCTTCTCAGCCTGGCGAATAACGCCCTCAAGGACAAATCCAAGGCGTTCAGGGATAGCCCGGCTCCGCTTATTGTTGGTTGCTGAACGAATCTCAACACGGTTCAGATCCAGTGTAACCAGAGCGTAATCCACCAGAACGCGACATGCACTGGTCATCAAGCCTTGGCCTTCAAAACCTTTGCCAAGCCAGTATCCAATGCTGACAGAGCGGTTGGTCCAGTTAATTTCGTGGAAGCCAATGACGCCTGCAAGATCGCCTTTCAGCCATACACCTGCGGTGAAGCCGCCGTTCTCGGCTCCCTGTTTCAACGCATTTGTAATGAAGTTTGAAGTGTGCTCAATCTCGGTCACATGGTCCACCCACGGTAACCAATGTCTCAACTGATCCCGCGAGCGGTCTGTGAGTTCGAACAACGGTTTGGTGTGTTCCATGGCAAGTGGGCGGAGTTCGGTATATTCATCCAATGAATAGGTAAACATGAGTGCAACCTTCTTTCTTTGAAATAATGGATTATCGGGAATTTTTCGGTAGCTTGCGCTCCAATGCAAACAGGTCTTCTTCCATCGAGGCCATGCGTTGATTCACCGTAGAACGTGCGTCACTCAGTGCCTGATTATATATGTAGGGAGCCAATTGGGTCATGAATAGATCCAGCATACCCCATGCTGCCAGATCGCCAAGTTCTTCGCCGCGTTCCTCTTCGAAATACGACTGGATGGTGCGTATGGCTTCATCCTGTTGTTCTTTGCTCAGTTTTAGCGCGTTCAATGGGAAACCCTCCCTTAAATTGTGTTTTTCTATCATGCTACATGATTCGCGCGAACCCGTCAAAATGGTTTTGGGCCTATCTTGTGTATAACTGATCCTGACTTTGGGGCGTTATTTATTGAACTCCTCCCTCGTTAAAGGTATATTTATATGAAACGCGTTGCAATTACTGAAAGTTCCAATCAATTCATGAAAGGTTTGATACCTGTGGACAATCGTACAACCCCACCTAACTTTATCAAAAATATTATTACCGAAGATCTCCGGTCAGGGAAAGTCCAGGAAGTCATTACCCGTTTTCCTCCGGAACCGAACGGTTATCTGCATATCGGCCATGCCAAAGCGATCTGGATTAACTTTGCACTGGGTGGCGAATTTGGCGGCAAAACGAATCTTCGCTTCGACGATACGAACCCTGTCAAGGAAGATGTGGAGTATGTACAATCGATCCAGGAGGACGTAAAATGGCTCGGATACGAGTGGAGCGAGAAACGTTTTGCCTCTGATTATTTTGATGAAATGTACAATCGTGCTGTCCTGCTGATCCAAAAAGGCAAAGCATACATCGACGACCAAAGCGCCGACGAAATTCGCGCTATGCGTGGAACGCTCACAGAGCCGGGCAAGAATAGCCCGTACCGTGACCGCACTGTAGAAGAGAATCTCGACCTGTTCACACGGATGCGTGCAGGCGAGTTCCAGAACGGCGAGAAAGTGCTGCGCGCCAAGATTGATATGGCTTCACCGAACATCAATCTGCGTGATCCGGTCATTTACCGAATTGCTCATGCACATCATCATAATACGGGTGACAAATGGTGCATCTATCCGATGTACGCATTTGCACATCCGCTCGAAGATGCCATTGAAGGGGTAACCCATTCTCTTTGCTCCCTGGAGTTTGAGGACCAACGTCCATTCTATGATTGGGTTGTTGCCGAATGTGAGATGGAGAACCAACCGCATCAATATGAGTTTGGTCGCCTGAACCTGTCTCAAATGGTGACCAGCAAACGGAAACTGAAACTTCTCGTGGACGAAGGTCATGTGGATGGATGGGATGATCCGCGCATGCCAACGATTTCGGGTCTGCGCCGCCGGGGATATACACCGGAAGCCATTCGTGATTTCGTGTTCGAAACGGGCATTTCCAAAAGTCAGGGTGTCATCGATCTGCAAACACTGGAGCACTTTGTCCGTGAAGATCTGAAACTGAAAGCGCCGCGCACGATGGCTGTTCTGCACCCGCTCAAAGTAGTCATCACCAACTATCCTGAAGGAGAAGTTGAATGGCTGGAAGCAGAGAATAATGTGGAGAATCCGGAGATGGGCAGTCGCCAAATTCCGTTCTCTCGTGAGATATATATTGAACAAGACGACTTCATGGAGAATCCGCCGAACAAATACTTCCGTTTGTTCCCTGGCAACGAGGTTCGTTTGAAACATGCGTACTTCATTAAATGTAACGATGTGATTAAAGATGCAGAAGGCAATGTGACCGAAATCCATTGTACCTATGATGTGGAGACGAAAAGTGGCAGTGGGTTCACAGGTCGTAAAGTCAAAGGAACGATCCACTGGGTAGAAGCGACTCAAGCGGTACCGGCTGAATTCCGCCTGTATGAGCCATTAATCTTGGCAGAGGCGCCGGAAGCAGATGTGGAAGTGGAAATAGCAGGGGCAGAAGCTGAGGTTTTGGAAGAACAACCGGAGAAAACGTTCCTGGATCAGCTGAATCCGAACTCGCTTGAAGTGGTTCAAGGGTTTGTGGAGCAAGAGATGAAGGAAGCGAAAGCTCAGGATAAATTCCAATTCTTCCGTCACGGCTACTTCAGTGTTGATCCGAAACACTCCGAGCCAGGCCGTCCGGTATTTAACCGGGTCGTATCCCTGAAGAGCTCGTTCCAACTGCCAAAAGCATAAGGTGAAGTACAAAGGTAGGCGAGGGTAAAGTTAGAGGTTTAGTCTCAAGCTACAAGTTAGGGTTATACACCTAAGCTGTAAACTTCAACCTATAAACGTAAAAGGCGTCTCCATGGCAATAAGCCAAAGGAGACGCCTTTCTCTTTACTACTATTATTCTTAATCTTTTGTTTCGGTTTTTTAAACGATGATGTTACACGATAACGGAGAGGACAGAAATAACCTGAAGAAGCGGAGCGTTCGCCTTTATCCCCAGATTTTCCCCTTTAAATAAGGGATTCAAAAAATCTGGGGATAACAGCGATCGGAAGGTTGTTCTGTCATCGGAGTGCTCCAGTGTGACTTTGAACGTGCGAATAGCCTACAACAAAAGACTACCTCTCACCCATTTCTGTCAGCACAGTTGGCTGATAGCCGTTACGGCGGTTCGAGAACCACATGACACCAAAACCAACGGCACCAATCAGGGAGAAGAATACCCCGATGTTATACATCACTTCAGCACCGAAGCTCTGGAATAACCAGCCGCCGAACAGGCCGGCAATGACACCGGATATCCCGCCCCAGGCCATCGTATACACGGCCTGGCCCGAGGAGCGATAAGGTCTTGGAATGAACAGCATCGTCAGCTGGGTCCCGACATAGAAATACCCGCCAAACGTAATGGAGTGCATAAGCTGAATGAACACAATCTCTAACGGATTGTTCGCCAGGGCCATGAGCTGCCAGCGAATGGCGAACAGCAAACTGATCCATATCAGTGATGCGAGAAGCATGCTCATTTTACGTTTGAGAAAACGGTCCAGCAGCAGGAACACGCCGACTTCGAGTATGGATGATGTGAAGATGGCCCAGCCGACCATCTGTTTATCCCCACCCATCTCCACGATGTACAATGACATGAATGTACTGTTCATGGCGTTGGGTACGGAAACCAGCACCCCAAGCCCGATAAAGACCATAAAGTACGGATTGAACATGACTCTGCCGAAACGTCGAAAACTGACTACAGGTGTATCCGAAGCGATCGGTTGTCTGGGTAAAAACAAGGCGAAAATAAAGGCAATGACAATCATAAACGCAAAGACAATCGATACACTGCCTGCACCCAAACGGTCAATGAGCGGTCCGGCAGCCACAGCGGTCAGTGCCCAACCCAGCGATCCCCAAAGCCGAAATGTGCCAAATTTCTGAGTGGTCCCATCAATATAACCGAGAATCAGGCTGTTGGTTTGGGCAAACAAAGGACTTTGAAAAAAATAAAAAAAGATCATGGCTGCATATATCCAGGCATAGGTAGGCGCATAAAATACGGCCTGGGCAAGCACAAAGGTACCACCCATCATTATCATCAAAATAATACGGATATTACGCGATTTGTCGCTCCAGAAGCCCCAGAACGGATTAGCGAACAAGGATACAAACGGACCAATCGCCATCAGACTGCCAATCTCCAATTTGGTCATACCGATTTCCTGCAAATATAACTGAAGAAAACCGGCGAAGATGGAAATGGCTCCATAAATGAAAAAGTTATATAGTTTCAGCGAAACCAAAGAGGGATTGCCTCTTCCGGGTGCATATCTGTCCAATACAGCCATTCCTTTCAGAATCATATTCTTCAATGTATCATTTGTTGAAAGGGTATTCAATGTATAGAATAAGTTTATTGAATGAGGAGGGTAACCGTGAGCAAAATGGAATGGACTGGCATTATATTGGCAGGAGGCTTATCCAGCCGTATGGGTTCCAATAAAGCATTGTTGGAATGGAATGGTTCCAGTGTGCTGGAACAGGTCATCCAAGCGATGGAACCAGCAGTACAACGTCTTATCATTTCCGCAGGCACCAGCACGACTGCATACCCCGCGCTGGCCTACGACTGCGTTCATGTTCAGGATGACTATCCGGGGAAAGGGCCGCTTGCTGGGTTGCATGCTGCGCTGAAAGTCTCAAAGACGGACTGGAACCTCGTCTGCGCCTGTGACATGCCGCTGTTACAGCCATCCTTTTTCGAAGGCATCAAGAAGCTCATCGAATCAGGGCAAGAGCATCATGCGGTCGTTCCGCGATTGGCAGGGCGCGTTCAT
Organism: Paenibacillus sp. JNUCC-31; assembly: GCF_014844075.1. NCBI lineage: Bacteria > Bacillati > Bacillota > Bacilli > Caryophanales > Paenibacillaceae > Paenibacillus > Paenibacillus sp. JNUCC31. Next base: position 2,750,335 of record NZ_CP062165.1, on the reverse strand, counting down.
CCGCTTGCAGGTGCATACCATAGACGTGTTTTACCCGAACTTGAACAGCGCTTAATAGATCATCGGCTGAAGGTAACCCAATGGCTTGAAGAGATCGGTTGCCGATATGTCGACGTGGATGAACTGGAAAGCGCTGGTGTCCACGATGTGGCAATGCAGCTTAGTAATATGAATACCCCGGAAGAGTATGAGCATATTCGTAACCGCCATCAGGGTTCCTAACCCTGAACGGAGTTGCGATATTGAAGCGGACTTTGGCCAGTCCATCGTTTGAATTGCCGACTAAAGTGCGACAGGTGGGTATAACCCAACTTCCATGCAATGTCCCCCAAAGAGAGCTCCGGCTGTTCGATCAGCACTTTGGCTTCCTGCAGCTTCAGGCTGGACAGATAGGCCCGTGGAGATTGTCCGTATACTTTACGAAAAATCTGTAAGCCATATCCCGGGCTAATGCCAAAGGAGGATATGATCTGTTCCACCTTGACCTGAGAAACCTCGCCATCTTTGATTCGGAGCTGCGTATGGAACGCCTGCTTGATAGCTTCTGCGATGGCGCTTGCGTAATGCATGGCTGCTGGGGCTGGAGCATGTGGTTCTGTGCCGGACAGGTTGGACAGTGGTTCGCGGTCAGCTGCCTGGGACAGCAGGGCGAACAATTCAAACATGCGTGCCTGCATTACAAATTTGTCTGTGGAAGTGTAGGCCTCTGATGTTCTGATCATGCTCATCCAGTTCTCCAGGACGGGGCGTATTTGCATGTTGTCAGCGGTACCCGCCGCATAGATTTGGCTGTGCCGTGACATCAGCTTCAAGGTAAATACAGGATCATCCACATTGAAATGAGCGCTGAAATACGTCATGCCCTCTGGTGATACGCATTGGTTTGTATGTTTGAATCCCGGTGGAATCAGCAGAATGGAACCTTCCTCAACCGTATAGGTATACCCGTGAATCACACTCTCCTGGGTACCTTGTATAATCAGCATAATTTCAAAGCCCGGATGGGATTCCTCCGGCATTGCCCAACCATATGGAACTTGTTGGCTGTGCGCTCCATAGAATTTAATGTTACAGTCGATAATAGGCAGCCAGTGAGCCAGCGTATGATGTGGCATCTCTCGGAGCTGTGAACGGATATCCATGAACATTCACCTCGGAAAAGGGTAAAAACAACTCGCCTTGTACAATCGGCACCCATAGTATACTTCATTATAATCAGTTTAAACGCCAACGATGGAAATCGTAGGATAGGACAGCGTTTGGACAGATGGCTAAGCGTCTAATGTACTTCAATAGATATTAATGTAAACGTTATCATTTTTCAAATGAATTATTTCATTTTGTATAAATGCCAAGCGCTCCATACTTTCAGATGAAAAGAGGATTATAACATGGACAAGTTATTATACGGGGTAGCCTATTATGATGAATATATGCCTTACGAGCGATTGGACAAAGATATTCAGATGATGAAGGATGCGGGCATCAATGTGGTACGAATCGCGGAATCCACCTGGAGTACACATGAACCGCAAAATGGCGTCTTCGACTTCTCCTCTGTAGATCGTGTACTGGATGCCATGCACGCAGCGGGCATTCAGGTCATCGTGGGTACACCTACGTATGCTGTTCCGACGTGGATGGTCAAGGAACACCCGGATGTTCTGGCAACGACCGTGCAGGGACCAGGGAAATATGGTGCGCGGCAGATCATGGATATCACACATCCGACGTATCTTTTCTATGCCGAACGCATCATTCGCAAGCTGATTTCCCGTGTCAGCAAGCACCCTGCCGTGATTGGTTACCAGACAGACAACGAAACGAAGCATTACAATACCGCAGGAGACAATGTGCAATTGCAATTCGTCAAATATATGCGCAACAAGTTCAGCTCGCTGGATGATCTGAACAAGGAGTTTGGGCTGGATTATTGGAGCAACCGCATTAATAGCTGGGAGGACTTCCCGTCTGTTGTTGGTACAATCAACGGCAGTTTAGGCGCTGAATTTGCCAAATTCCAGCGCCAGCTGGTTACCAACTTTCTGGCGTGGCAGGTCGGAATTGTAAATGAGTATAAACAGAAAGGCCAGTTTGTCACCCAGAACTTTGACTTCGACTGGCGTGGATATTCGTACGGCATTCAAGGGGATGTGGACCATTTTGCCGCATCCAAACCTTTTGACATTACCAGTGTGGACATCTATCACCCGTCGCAGGATGATCTGACCGGCATTGAGATTTCATTCGGCGGTGATGTCGCGCGCTCCACCAAACAATCGAACTATCTCGTACTGGAGACCGAAGCACAGGCATTCTGGCACTGGGTTCCCTATCCGGGACAGCTTCGACTGCAGGCATTCAGCCACCTGGCCTCCGGAGCAAACATGGTCGCTTACTGGCACTGGCATTCCTTGCACAATTCGTTCGAGACCTATTGGAAAGGATTGCTGAGCCACGATTTTGAACCGAATCCGGTGTACAACGAGGCGAAAACGATCGGTCGGGATTTTGCCAGACTCAGCCCGCAATTGGTGAATTTGAAGAAAACGAATCGCGTAGCCGTGCTGTTCAGCAATGAGGCATTGACGTCGATGAAGTGGTTCGGGTTTAATTTTACCAGTGACAAAAAATACAATGACGTTGTTCGCTGGATGTACGACGAATTATACAAAATGAATATAGGCTGTGATCTGATTGATCCGTCTGTTGAAAGTTATGAAGAATATGATGTGATTGTTGTGCCTGCTTTGTACGCAGCTTCCGATATCTTGCTTGAGAGGCTGAACCAATTTGTACAGGATGGTGGGCATGTCGTTTACTCTTTCAAGAGCGGATTCGCCAACGAACATATTAAGGTCCGCTCCACCCGCCAACCTGGACTGATCAGCGAGGCTTGTGGCATCAGTTACAACCTGTTTGTTGAGCCGAAAAATGTGTCGCTTCGGGATGATCCGTTCGAGGTTGGAGAGGAACAGAACCAGATCCATACCTGGATGGAACTCATCACACCAACAACTGCTGAAGTGTTAGCCTGGTATGATCATCCTCACTGGGGAGAATATGCGGCCATTACCGAGAATGCCTACGGCAAGGGCAAAGCGACGTACGTTGGATGTTATACCAGCTCCGCTGTGATCCGTAAAGTGTTGGAGCGTGTCATGAAGGAAGCCGGACTGTGGGGAACTGATCAGGAGTTGGCTTTTCCAATCATCGTGAAGTCGGGTGTGAATGATCAGGGAAATACGATTCGGTATTTCTTTAACTACTCCGATCAGGCGGCTTCGTTCGTGAATGCTTACGGTGATGGAACGGAACTTCTGGCGGGAAGATCGGTGTCCGTAGGGCAGAACATGGAGCTGGAACCTTGGGGGTTCTGCATTATTGAGCAATAATGGGAAATCATAAATGAATTGACAAGTTAATGTTCAATGACTATAAAAAGAATACAAGACAAAGCGCCCTCGGCTTCCACGCCGGGGCGTTTGTTCTTATTTTTAGCTCATAAGGTCAGGAGTGGATGCATCGTGTTTACCGAATTATACCGGAAGCTTACTGATCCGTTCAAACGAAGCATTCGCAACAAGTTAATTCTCACCATGACGTTTCTAGCGATTCTGCCCGTCATCGCCATGACCGTTGTAGCGGCCGAGAATACCCGCTCTTCCATGGAAGAAGAGATCATGGAGACCAACCGTGCGAATATGAATTGGGCCTCCATCTATTTGGGTGAACAATTCGCGCGGATGAACAATCTCATCTATTCCATTCAGATCAGTGATGAACTCCATCAGTATCTGGCATTAAACCAGGATGCTCCAGCTGCCAGCCGATTCGATGAACAGAAGGCGATGTTCAACATGTTGAACAGTGTCTATTATTCGGCTGGCAACTATGTATTTGGCGTGGAATTATACCTGAAAGAACTGGACACGCTGTTCACCTTTAATTCAATGGAGAGCCGAATCAGATCAGTCCCGGATATTCCTTCGGCATATCATGAGCTTTTTGAGCAGCATAAGGACTTTACGATTATTAATGATCCGAATGATCCAGAGAAGTTTCATATGACCCGCAGCATGAACCGTTTCGAGGATCAGGCACAGATCGGCGCAATCAGTCTGGAAGTCAAGTGGGCCGAATTCAATCAGACGCTGGAATTGCTGGACAGCCGGGGCGATTATGCGGTGTACATTGCCGATAGTACGGGAAGTCCGGTCTATCAGCCCAGCAAAGAGATACGGCCTTCAGCAGAAGCGCTGGAAAGACTTGCAGCTACGAAGGACAATTCCGGTTTCATTCGAACAGCCAAGGAATATGTATTTTATCATGCCATTGACCCGTCAGGAATGCGGCTGATCAAAATTGTTCCTTCTCATGTCATCAATGAGAGTGCATTGGAAACGATGAAGTATGGTCTTATTGTGGGTGGGTTGGCTACCGTAGTTTCGGTGTTGTTGGCAGCATTCGTGGCATGGCGAACATCCAAACCGATTGTTACACTGGCAAATTCCATGAAGGGAATCCAGCTGATCAAGGACAAGGAAGTGGTGCGCAGTGGTCGAGTGGATGAGATTGGCCTGCTGGAGAAAAATCTGCATGGGATGGCAAGTCGCATCCGGGAACATATCCGGGACAACTATCTGATGAATCTGGAGAAACAGACTGCTGAGCTCAAAGCGCTTCAGTCCCAGATTCACCCGCACTTCCTGCAAAATACGCTGCAGATGATCGGGGGTATGGTGTACTCACAGAAGCCGGCAGATAGCTACAAAGTGATTCGTGCATTAAGTGAGATGTTCCGTTATATTGTCAGAGCGCCGGATGGTCTCGTACCCTTACAGTCCGAATTGGACCAGCTGGAGCATTATATGCTCATACAGAAGCAGCGTTTTGCCAGCAGACTTGAATTTACACTGGAGATTCAGGGCGGGCTGGGAGACTGCTATATTCCCAAGTTGTCCCTGCAACCGATTGTGGAGAATGCATTTGTCCATGGTCTGGAGAAAAAGCAGGGAGAGTGGAAATTGAACATTAACGTTGTCCGTGAGCACGATAAGGTAACTATCCGCATTTCCGATAACGGGGTTGGCATGAATCAAGAGAGATTGGCCGAGATGCAATCCAGACTGTCCAGGCTGTCCCAGCAAGGTGACAGGGTATGGAGCTCGGGGACAAGCATTGGGCTGGTTAATGCCGCATCACGGATCGTGATGCACTTTGGTCCTGCATACGGCATGAACATGGAGAGCAGGGAAGGACAGGGAACGATTGTCACTGTTCGAATTCCTTGCCATACAGGAGGCGAATTCTTGTGAACAAGGATCATTATCGAGTGGTATTGGTGGACGACGAGCCATGGAACAGAGATATTTTGCGCAATTTGGGCGCGTGGGATGAACTTGGCATGATTGTTGCAGGTGAGGCAGAGGATGGCGAAGAGGCCATTCGGATGGTAGAGCAGCATCAGCCCCATATAATGATTACAGACATGCGTATGCCGGGGACAGACGGTGTGGAATTGCTCCAGACGCTAAGCGCGCAATATCCACATATCAAAGTGATTGTAGTCAGCGGATATGATGATTTCAATTATGCGAAGCATGCGATTCGTCACCGTGCGGCTGATTATCTGCTCAAGCCGGTGAATCCTGATGAATTGAATAACGTTCTGGCTAAATGTAAACGGGAATTGGAAAAGACCGAATCCGGACCAGAGTCCTGGGAACCGTATCCTTCCGCTTTTTCTGGCGAGTTCTCGTTGTTCCAGCAGCAGGCACGCCTGCGTTTTAATGACTTGAACGTTCAGGGATTGCATGAGCTGTTCGGGCAGCTGGAGCACCGCCTTGATACCAGTGATATCCGAAGACCGCAACAGCTTGGACGGGTCGCATACGAATTGCAGACCCTGCTGGGCGAGCTGTGCGTTTCCAACGGCTTATGCGAGCAACCTGTAGCAGCTGTGCTCCCGCCGCCGGCTGCTCTGGCGTCCATCACATCGGCAGTGGACTGGATATCAGCGCCTTACTATACTTCGTTGGAGCAGCTGATTGCGCAGCGCAAATTCAAGAACAAGCTGAACCTGGATGAGGTGAAGCAGTACATTGAGCAGCACTGCATGGAGATGATTACGCTGGAGCAGCTGGCCCAGATCTTTTTTGTCAGCAAAGAATATCTCAGCAAGGTGTTCAAAAAAGAATACGGCGTGAATGTGACCGACTATATTGTCCAGTTACGCATGGCAAGAGCAAAGGAATGGGTGCTGGATGATCAAATTCCATTCAAACATATTGCCGAGATGACAGGTTATGAGGATGTCTCTTACTTTTACCGGGTATTCAAGAAGCACTTCGGCGTTTCGCCTGGGGAGATGCGAAAAGGACAGCCTCGTGTCAGATAACAGCCCTAAATAATTTACTCACAGAGCGATTGAAGCTGGATTAAGGTTTAAAATAATCCAATAAACGAGTCTAATTTTGTCCAATGAAGCGCTTTCATTTCGTGATATATAATGATCCTATGAAAGACAAACAAGTTACACCGGGAGGTCATAAGAGATGAAAGTATGGAAAAGCGTAGCAAGTGCGGTGCTTGTGAGTGTTCTGCTCGCAGGCTGCGGCTCCAATGCGGGTACGGATGGTAAGGCAGAGGGGTCTGCATCAGGCAGTACGGTGTCCCTCAAAGTATTCATTGCACAGCCGCGGCTGAAAGAACATTACGATAAATATATAGAACAGTTCAAAGCCAAGGAGAAAGCCGAAAAGAATATTGAGGTTAACGTGCAACTGGAGATGCCGCCAGCAGATAATGCGCCGCAGATTCTGAAAACAAGACTTGCCTCCAATGATGCACCGGACGTGTTCGCCCTTCATGCGGTCAATGAGATTCCACCATTCAGCAAAGCGGGTTATCTGGAAGACTTGTCGGGTCAACCTTTTGTTGATAAATTACTGGATTCCGTTAAGCCTTCTGTAACGGATGCGTCGGGTAAAGTCGTGGCTGTTCCTTTGGAAACGTTGTCTTGGGGATACCTGTACAATAAGGATATTTTCAAAGAGCAGGGCCTAGAGGTACCAACGACTCTGACGGAAATGAAAGCGGTCGTGGAAAAGCTGAAAGCAGCCAACATCACACCGTTTGAACTGTCCTACAAAGAAGCCTGGATTCCACAACTCTTCCTGCCACTCACGGTGGGTGCACTGACCCAGTCAGAACATAAAGACTTCATCGACAAGATGAATCAGGATCAAGGGTCCTTCGCGGATATGAAACCGTTGTTTGACGTCTTCGATCTCGTCAATGCCAATGGAACAGAGAAAGCGCTTGAAGTGGGCGGCGATGATGGATCAGCAGCCTTTGCAACAGGCAAAGCAGCGATGTGGATTCAAGGACCGTGGTTCGCGGAGACTATCCTGAAGTCCAATCCGGACATCAACTTCGGTGTGGCACCACTGCCGATCAATGACAACCCGGATGATACCAAAATCAATTTGAGCACATCCACATCGCTGGCCGTGTCTTCTACCAGTAAAAACAAGGAAGTGGCACTCGACTTCGTAAACTATGTTCTCGATGACAAAGATTCGAGTGCATTCTATGAAGCACTGAAATTCAATCCGGTGGCCAAAATCCATGATTTCAAAAGTTTCCCTTGGGTAGACGATGCCCTGAAATATGTCAATGAAGGCAAAGCCTATCAGGATCCATCCATTCCTCAAGCGGTTAAAGATGAATCAGGCAAAGCACTGCAAGGTTACTACTCCGGACAACTGAATCAGCAGCAGGTGATCGATGCGCTCGACAAGGCGTGGAAATCCTACAACAAAGTCAACAAGTAAGGAGCTGCGAGGAAATTTAGTAACCGCTTTTGTTGACAAAATCTCCACGGTTTTGGGAGTTTTGTCAACAAATTAGCGGTACTTTATTTCGTCGTAGTCTCTAAGCAGATGAAACGGCTGGCAGAACGGTCTTCGTTCCCCCGTTTCCGCGAGTCTGCTTATAGTGAAAAGGGGGAGAACCAATGGCTACGAATGTATTCAAGAAGTATCTGTCGCTGCTCGCGTTCACTGCGCCTGCCTTTGTCATCTATGCCATTTTCCTGCTGTATCCCACATTTAGCGGCTTGTTCTACAGTTTGACAGACTGGAATGGTCTGAACCGGGATTACAGTTTTATCGGTCTGGGGAACTTCGTGGAACTGTTCAAGGAAGATCCCGACTTTCTGAATTCCCTGTGGTTCACGTTGAAATATGTGGTGTTTATGCTGATTCTGCAAAATGGAATTGCCTTGCTGCTCGCCGTGTTTATTGAGACACGGACGCGCAGCAAGGGACTATTCCGGACCCTGTTCTTCATGCCGAACATGATCAGTACGATCATCAGCGCTTTTATGTGGACGTTCATCTTCTCCCAGGTGCTGCCGCAGCTGGCCGAGAAGTTGGCCGTGTCTTTTCTGGACCAGCAGTGGCTGGGTGATCCGAGATTTTCATTCTACTCCATCCTGATCGTGTCGCTCTGGAATGGTGTGGGGTATATGATGATTATCTATCTGGCAGCACTCCAGGGTGTACCGAAGAGTCTCAAGGAAGCGGCAGTTATCGATGGAGCTAACGCATTCCAGGTACTGCGTAATGTCGTATTGCCGATGATTACGCATGCCGTGACGATCTGTTTCTTTCTGACACTGAACGGAGCCTTCAAAGTATTCGAAGTTGTGTACGGCCTGACCGGTGGCGGTCCGGGCAGAGCTACTCAGGTGATTACGATGAATATCTATGAAGAGGCATTCTCCAACAATTTTAGATACGGATATGCCAGCGCCAAGTCGGTTGTGTTATTCGCCATCGTTCTCATCTTCACGCTCATTCAGATTACGGTGATGAAGAAGAAAGAGGTGGAAGCATGAGGATGCAACGAATCAACAGCTACCTGATCCGACTGCTGCTGGTGCTGGGCTCTCTTGTCGCCATGCTGCCTATCTACATGGCTATTGTGAACTCATTCAAAACACAAGGGGAGATGTTCCAGTCCTTTATCGCTCTGCCAACGACATTTCATTGGGAAAACTATTCGGATGCGTTTAACAAAATCAACCTGCTGGGCAGCTCGATGAACTCGGCGATCGTGTCCTTCCTGGGCATAGGTGGTATTGTATTCTGCGCTTCATTGGCCGGATACAAGCTGTCGCGTACCTCAGGCAGATTGAGCAATCTGATCTTCTTCCTGTTCGTGGCTTCCATGCTCGTTCCTTTTCACTCGATCATGATTCCACTGACACGGGTTGCCAAAGGACTTCACGTCCAAGGAAGCACATACGGGCTGGCCCTCATCTATATCGGACTTGGTGTGAACATGGCGATCTTCCTGTATCACGGGTTTGTTAAGTCCATTCCGCGTGAATTGGAAGAGTCGGCACAGATGGATGGATGTAATGAGTTCCAGACGTTCTTCCAGATTATCTTCCCGTTGTTGCTGCCGATTACAGTCACCATCGCCATTTTGGACTTTCTGTGGATCTGGAATGACTTCCTGCTGCCACTGCTCATGCTGACGGATGTGAATCGTTATACGCTGATTTTGTCCACCAACATGCTGTTTGGCGAGTACAACAAGGAATGGCCGCTGATTCTGTCTTCCCTGGTACTTACCGCGATCCCGGTGGTTCTCATCTATGCGTTCTTCCAAAAGTTCATCATGGAGGGTATTGCAGAGGGTGCGGTAAAAGGATAAGGAAAACCTGTTACCTAGAGGTATCGGTCTCATTTATACTAAAGCTCGAAAAGACCGCCTTGATCTGAGGGATGTAATCCCTTCCGATCAAGGCGGTCTTTTATTTATGATGTCATCAGCTTTTTGACTTCCTGTGCCAGCAACTGAAGTCCACGCTCCATCTCATCCGGTGAAGCATAGGCGTAGGACAGACGAATGTGGTCTGCATCCAATCGGTCATAGAGATATCCCGGATGAATCAACACATTCTTTTCCAGACAGGCATGGAACAGTTCACGAATGGAAACAGGACTGTCGATAAATCGGAGCCAGATATAAAAGCCTCCGGCAGGTATGCTCCACTCGGCCAGTTCGCCGAAATCGCGTTGCAGAAGCTCCAGCATCACGTCTCTGCGTCTTCGAAGTTCCGGCCGCAGACGATCCATATGCTGCGCATGGTATCCATCGGCAAACCAGAGCGCAGCTGCTTCCTGAGCGAGGGAGCTGGTGCCATAATCCGTCTGCATCTTGATGTCTGCGAGGCGACGGATGACCGGCTCCGGTCCAACCAGCCAGCCGAGGCGCAGGCCGGGGCTGACCGCCTTGGACAGGGTGCCCATATGCAGCACCCGTCCTTCCTTGTCGCGCGCCTTCAGCGATGGCGGCGGGGGCTCGTCCAGCCACAGGTCGCTGTAAGCGGCATCCTCCAATATGGAGATGCCGGTATTCCGCGCTGTGGCGAGCAGTTCTTCCCGGCGGCTGTCACTCATGACCAAGCCGGTAGGATTGTGGAAGCTCGGAATCGTATAAAGCAGCGAGATGCTGTCTCTGTTAGCCACGTTCTGGATGGCATCTTCCAGACGCGAAATGTGCAATCCTTCAGCATCCATCGGGATTCCGCTCATTTTCAACCCGGCAGATTGAAAGGCATGAATGGAGTATAGATAGGATGGTTTCTCCAGCACGACTGCTGATCCGCGGGGCAGGAGGCCAACGGAGATAAGATGCAATGCCTGGAGAGAGCCGGATACGATCAGAATGGAGTCAGGGGAGGCTTGAATGCCACTTGCTTGCAAGTAAACGGACAAAGCCTGCCGGAGCTCCAGACTGCCCTGAGGTTCGAGGTAGTTTAGTGTACGAGAACGACTGGATAGCGTTTGGAGAATGTCGTTAAAAGCCTCCTGGGGCATCAGCTCAGGGGAAAGCTCGCCTGTACCAAGCCGGATGATGCCTGGCTGGAACTCAGCCCGATTAATCTGCTGCACCTCTGGCAGATTGGGGTAATACCACCCTTCTTCGATGGCTTCCTGCCAGTTGGGCATGGCTCCGTGAGCCAGCGCATGCCAGCCGGAGCCGCAGACATAGGTTCCGCCGCCATGTCTGCCTTCAATCATGCCTGCGGCGGCCAGGTTTTCCAGCGCAGTGACCAGCGTGCTGCGGTTCACATCCATGGATTGAGCCAATGTCCGTTGTGAAGGAAGCCGGTATCCCGCCGTCCATTCCCCGGAAGTGATTTTCTCACGAATAAAGACCTCGATCTGACGGTACAGGGGTAACGCATGGGAGGGGTCCGGCTTCCAGCCGATTTCAGGTCGAGCATCGGAACGATTCATAAGCAGGTTAGCCTCCTTTAAGGAATGAGTGACGATATCCCGTTTTCTCTTATTTCGAACACTATATCATTTGGTTGGGTTTGATGCCATCCAAGTGGTTGGTTACGCCTGACGTTATCTCTACTACTATGGAGACATGTCTAAGGGGGATGAACGATGAGTGTAATTATTCACGCGGTGGTGCTGGCGTTTGGCCTGATCTTGCCACTGGGTGTACAAAATGTATTTATTTTTAATCAGGGCATGAGTCAGCGAAGTTATGCGCGGGCGCTGCCAGCCATATTAACCGCAGGAATCAGTGATACGTTGTTGATTGGCGCAGCGGTTGGAGGGGTGTCTCTCATTTTGCTGCAATGGCCGCTGCTGGCGAGTGTATTGTATGTGGGAGGAAGTGCATTTTTGCTCTATATGGCATGGAGTATTTGGAGGTCAGCCGGACCTGCAAATGATTCAGCAACCGTACTGTCTGCGGGGCGACAGATCGCCTTTGCAGCTTCCGTTTCCTTGCTTAACCCACACGCTCTATTGGACACAGTAGCCGTGATCGGCACCAGTTCGCTTCAGTATGATGGACAGGCACGCATTTATTTTGCCATCACGGCCGCCGTGGTATCATGGGTATGGTTTCTGGGGCTTGCAGGTGCAGGCAGACTTATAGGGAGTAAAGATCGTACAGGCCGGGTCAGTATTTTGTTCAATCGGTTGTCCGCTGTGGTGATGATCGGAATGGCGGGCATGATGCTGTGGAAGCTGATCGTATCGTAAAAATAGAAAAGAATGGGGCTGTCTCAAAAGGAATTCCGCCTCGATCCAAGCGCTAACGAACCTACCGCACCTTAAAAGGCAGATCATCAATGGTTGCAAGATTTAACGAACCTCAGTAACGCTATTTCGTCATAAAAGGGCTTCAAAACCTAAAAAATCAAGTGAATCGACGAAATAACGTCTCTGTGATTCGTTAGATCTCAGATCTGGGCAAATGGGAGCGAATAGCGTGTGTCAGGTTCATTAAAACAAAATAACACTAAAAGAGGATGTCCCCCCGTCATATTCATGACTTATGGGACATCCTCATTGTCGTATGCTGGCCTTATGTTTAATATGCCTAATGAGTATTCTATTATTCTGCCTTCAGTAGCATGGATTCAATGAAAGCTTTGAGATCCCTGGATGCGTTGTTCAGTTGATCAATCACCTCGCTGAACTCGGTGACGAGCTCGGCTTGCTGGCTGCTGAATTGGGTAATGGATGTAATCTCCTGTTCCATTTGACGAATGGAATGCTGTACTTCTTTTAAGGAATGTTCAATGTTCACCGTGGCTTCTTTGGTTCCGGTCGATAATTTGCGTACTTCGGTAGCCACGACGCCAAAACCGGCCCCTGCTTCTCCTGCTCGAGCCGCTTCAATGGCAGCATTCAGACCTAGCAGGTTCGTCTGCTCTGAAATTTCGCGAATGAATGAAGCCACTTTGGTGACTTCACTGGAATTTTGCACCGCTATCCGTGTGTTGTCCAAAATCTGCGAAGATGATGCGGTCAGCTGCTGGGATTGGGCAGCTACGCTCTGTACCATTTCCGTCAATCTGCCGCTGATGCCGCCGATCAGTTCGGTGAGATGCTCCAGTTGTTCCTCATTTTTGAGTGAAAACCCAATGGCGAGTGCACCGACGATATGGCCTGCTTCATCGCGAAGCGGGGTGGCCGCCGAATTAATAGGGGTACCATAAAACTTGGCATCGATACGATTGGCTGAAGTCTCGCCAACTATAAGTGCCCGGCGCAGAGTAGGATCTTCCAGCGAGATGGGATCTCCGGCCTGGATGCCCAGATCGAGATCTTCGCTCCGTACGTAATACCGGAACTGCTCCATATCGGTAACAGCAATCATCAAATCATTTTCTTTAAGCATGATTTTAAAATACGGGCTTGCTGCTACAAGTGCTTCAACAATATTCAATCGAATCAACTCCTATTTATGGGTACGTATGATCTTGATGTTGTATGGTATATACATCGTCACAATTGAAGCATTCCTGAAGGCCCGGCGAGGGCATGGAGAGATTTATTTTAACGATAGAATCAGGAGAATCAATCGACTATATTGAGCAGGAATGATCATATGAAAAAAAAGCTGCTGAGGGCCGTAGGTCTTCAGCAGCTTAGGGAATAACGCTGGTCAATACGAACGTTACGTAAAGCGGGCGATTGTTTTTTGATATGGGACTGCTCAGATGCATGCAGATGAATATGAACATGCATTCAGGAGTGAAATGTTTGTTTATCCACCGATCTGGGACATGCGTCGTACGGTCGGCGTATGACTTTGCATTTTTTGTTCCAATGCCAATGCCATTTCATGGTTCTTCGGCTTGGTGCCAAGAGCCTTGAGGAAGAGTGCTGCCATGGCATCTGGATCATCTGCGAAGCGACGAACATTGTATTCATCCGACCAATACAGGCAAGCTTTGATATGTCCGTCTGCTGTCAGGCGGAGACGGTTGCAGTTGTCACAGAAGTGATCACTCACCGGATGAATCAATCCGAATGTACCTTGTGAACCGGCAATCTTCATATTCCGAGATGGACCATTTCCTGCCGGACCTGCTGTATTTTCTACCGTCCAACCCGCTTCTGCACATACATCCGTAACGGCTTCCAGCGGCAAATACGATTTGCGCCATGAATCGGAAGCCTGCCCAATCGGCATGTATTCGATGAAGCGCACATGCAGTGGCTGATCGATGGTCATGGCAATGAAATCCTTAATCTCATCATCATTGATGCCCTTCATTAACACCACATTCAATTTGATCGGAGCCAGTCCAACAGCCGTAGCCGCTTCAATGCCTTTCAGAACCTTGTTTACATCCCCACCGCGAGTAATCATGGAGAAGCGGCTCGCCTGCAGGGAATCCAGACTGATATTAATCCGGTTCAATCCGGCATCCTTCAATGCTTGTGCCTGTTTATCCAGCAACAATGCATTGGTAGTCAAAGCAATATCTTCAATCCCGTCAATGGCCGAGATCATGCCGACAAGTTTATGCAGGTCTTTACGTACCAGCGGTTCGCCTCCGGTCAGACGCACTTTGCGCATGCCCATTGGAGCGAGTACTTTGAGCACCTGGGTAATCTCCTCGTAGCTCATAATTTGGTCATGCGGCGCAAATTCCATGCCTTCTTCGGGCATACAGTACACACAACGCAAATTACAGCGGTCCGTAACGGAAATCCGGATGTAGTCATGTATCCTGCCAAAAGAATCCTGGAGCATTTCCATGCAGACCACCCTTTCATACCTCAGATTCGAGAGCTTCTATAATAAATGAACCGACAATGTCTAAATGAACAGTTGCATCAAATTTTAGCTATTTCTCCAATCCGCGTCAATGATGATGTCAGGTGAAATTCTTTTTTTCAGGATGCGTAAGTTGGAATTGTCCCACAAGCTGTTGCAAAAAGACCGTAATGGCTTCCACGTTATGGGATGAATGCTGAACATGGAGCATGTCGTTGATAAGCTCAACCATCTCGGCTTCCACCTCGGAAGATGTGGAACGGTTATTGTGGCTGATCGCGGCGATATTCTCCATTAACACCACAACCTGATCCACAACCTGTGTCCGTTGGGGTTCATCAGCTGTAGCACTTTGGAGTAAACGTGAAGCGGCCTGAACGAGCGTGGTTCCCTCAGCCAGCACCTGATCACCTTCCTTAATGGATTGCGAGGCTGCTCTTGCCGCTACAGAGATATTATCCAGAATCTGATGAATGTCTTCCGTGGAGGAACGTGATAATTCGGCCAGCTTGCGGATCTCACCTGCAACCACAGCAAATCCACGTCCGTGTTCGCCGACATGGGCTGCTTCAATGGAAGCATTCAGTGCGAGCAGGTTCGTCTGTGCAGAGATTTCATCAATGACAGCGAGCGCGCGGTAGATATCCTGCATGGTCGCCATAAAGGACAGGATCGTTTGGTTGGTATCGGACACGGCTCCCGAAATCTGAGCCATTTTGTCACCAATGCGCTCCACTTCCTGACGAGCTACGTCAATCTGTTCTGTAGCAGACACTTCAAGCTGCTGCAGGGTGAGGCGCATATCATCTGCGGCTGCTTTGGCCTGATCCAGGTCCTCAAGCTGCTTGCGAATCCCCTGAATCATGGAGCCGAGTTTGAGGTTTACACGTTCGGTTGTTCCCTGTGTGGTCTCCGTTGACGCCCGCATCTGATGCTGGTTGTTCATGACATCTACCGTGGCAAGCTGTACCTTGAGCATGATGCCTTCCAGCGAGTCAATCATGTTGTTGATCCATTTTGCCAGTTCCCCCGATTCATCCTGGGCAAAAGCAGATGTATCCAGACGCTGGGTCAGATCCCCCTTGCCTTCGGCGTTAATTCGAATAAATCGGCTAATGCGGCGTAAATCCTCATGAACCCGTTGAACATGTTTTCGTTGCAGCTGGCTTGCAGTCAGGAATCCATAAATGACATTGAAGGAAGCAATGGCTGCTGCGTTCCATGCACTTCCAGTCAGCGCATATACAAGTGCCGCTCCCGCCATGCCTGACAACAGGATATAAAGGCTGTGCTGCTTGAATTGCCGCCAGCCAATGCTGCGTATCCGATACACTTCCTCCAGATCGCCTTCACACATCATGCCCCATAGATCCGGGCAGTGGGGCAACTGGAATGTAATGCCTTTGCCAATAACTGAGATATGACGATAATCCGAGTACCCCGGGTATGACACAAACAGATTGGAGCCATTGCGGATCGTATTGGCTACACCGGGATGAAGTTCGCTGGTGGAAGGATCGGTAAATATTAACTCTAGTTCGGTATGCTCCTTAACTGATACGACGCCCCAATCGGTGGTAACGCCGTCTTTCAGATTTTCCCCATGGGTGAACGTATGATCCTCGAAGCGGCTGCGGGACAGGGCAGTGCCCGGTTGAAGTGCAGGGCGCAGCTTCGATTCAGCCATGAAGAGATAATTGTCACCGGAATCGGGATAGATATGGCCAGATTCACGCTGGATCAGATCACCTAATACATCATTTGGCACACGGCTGCACAGGGAACCGATGTATCGATCTTGTTCCATAATAGGTACGATAAACATCAAGGTTACATCATCGTGAAACGTGGAAGAACGTGGTCCGATTTCTAATGTGATTGGATCAGAATAAGGCCCGAACAGGCACTTTTGTCCGTTGATATCTGCCTGGGCATACCTTAGTCCTGGCCCGATCAAAGTATTTCCATCTTCGTAGATCTGTCCAATATGTTGCTTGTATGTAGAAAATACAACCTGGTTTTGCTCGTTCACCATAAAAAGCTCCGTACTATCCGAAGCGCGTATATAACTTGCTGCGAACCATGTATCTAGTGTCTGACCGTTGGCCGAGCCTTGCAGCATACCTTGTGGCTGAGCCGCCCGTACTTGCTGAAGCAATCGATCCAGATGATTCCACTGCTCATGTGTCCAATCCATCAAAAGCTGCCGCCGGGTCTCGGCGATCCCCTCAAAGATTTCCTCCACATCCTGCTGAATATGTACATTTAACCGGTACGACCGCCACAGCGGCCACCCTTTTCTCCATCCCAGCCAATCAAACATGCGGACCACCCCGATTTCTGATTTTAAAATTCCTTTGCGAGACTGTGCGGAAACGTAATTTCCCAGCCAGTATGGGTGACGGACGGTGATCAATGACACCGCCTTCATTATTCCAGAACCAGACACCGTATCGAGGCGGGATCTCACGTCCTTCTGTACAAGCATTTTGCAAAATGCTGTTATCAATGTTTATACAAGAAAATCAACAAGAATACGAGGGTATATGTCATATTTTCCGAATATTTCATCAATAAATACAAATGATTATGCGTCTTTATTTGGAGGAAGATTTACTTTGTTCATGTGTTACCGGGAATAGGGGGATGGAATCCGTGAGGGGAATTGCTCTCATTTTACACGCTAAGCAATCGTAGCTAAATGTAAAACACCCCTTAGCCGAAGATCAGAATGTACAAACCATTCTAATGTGGACTAAGGGGTGTTCTAAGTTAGAAGCTCATCTTAATTCTAAATGGTGATCTAAATCGATCAACAGAAGATGTCGATTAATCTTCGATTCTTTTCTTTTTGAACTTCATCAGGAATTCATACACGATTGGCACGATAACCAGAGTCAGCAGCGTGGAGCTGATCAGGCCGCCGATAACAGTAATGCCGAGACCTTTCGAGATGATCCCTGCGCTTTCTTCGAGTCCTGTAACCAGTGGCAGCAAGGCACCGATGGTAGCCAGAGCTGTCATCAGAATAGGACGCAGACGTGTTGCACCGGCTTCCAGCAAGGCTTCGCGGGTAGGCATACCCTCTTTTTCCTTGTGAATAACACGGTCAATCAGGACGATGGCATTGGTGACCACGATCCCGATCAGCATCAGTCCACCCATCATGGCAGAGACATCTAGCGTACCGCCAGCCACGAACAGGCCGACCATAATACCAATGACGGTAAATGGCAGGGAGAACAGGATGGCAAATGGCGCCAGTCCGCCGCCGAACGTAACGACAAGTACAAAGTACACAATCGCAATGGCTGCCAGCATGGCCAGACCAAGTTGGGTAAACGTGTCATTGATCTGTTCGGTTGTACCGCCAAACTTCACTTCAACACCATCAGGCAGATCCAGCTTGTCGATGTTCGCCTGCAAGTTTGTTGAAGCCTTTTGCACATCGGAAGCCAAAATGTTGGCTGACACCTGAACGACGACTTTGCCATCAATACGCATGATGGAGTTCGGCGAGGTGCCTTCTTCCACTTTGGCGACATCTTTGATCGGTACTTCGATGCCAAGCGGTGAAGTGACTTTTTCATTTTCAATATCAGCTATGCTGGTAAATGTCTTTTTGTCCGTCTCTACATAGACTTTATACGTTTTGTTGTCGATATCCACTTCTGTGAGTACAGGGCGTTCACGTGCAGGGCTGAGCGTCATAGCCAGTTGGCCTGCAGTCAGACCCAGCGAGCTCAGTTTCTCCTGATCCGCGACGAGTGTGTATTGCCCGTAGGTATCGGAAAGTGTAGTGTCGGCTTTTTCAAAAGATTGGGTATCTGCTTCAACCAATTTCAGAATTTCATCCGAGACCGGTTTGATCTGCTCTACACTGTCACCATAGATGGAAAGGCTCAAGCTGCTGCCTCCCAGACCCCCGGACATATCGAGCTCATTCCAAGTTCCTACAGTAACTTCCTTCTTCAGACCTTCCACAAGCTGTTCTTTCACTTTGGTAAAGTCTTTTGTATCTTCGTTATATTCGATATAGAAGAGCGCAGAGTTGGAGCTTCCTCCACCCATACTGCTCAGTGGATTGCTGCCGCCGATGGAATATTGCATTTTCTCCAGACCTGGCTGCGTCAGCAACCATTTCTCGGCTACGAGAGCTTCTTTTTCAACATCTTCACGCAAAGCTCCAGTTTCCGGGCTGTACGTTATCGTCACATATTTATCCTGTTGCTCCGGCAAGAAACTTGCACCGATGAACGGATACAGGAACAAACTGCCGACCAACAGTAATACAGCAACGCTGACGGTGATGAGTTTGTGTGACAATGTCCAGTTCAAGAGTCGTTTGTAACCTTCCGCCATCTTGCCTGGTTTCTCATGATTCTGCTTGTTCTTCAGACCTTTGCGGAACAGCGTGTGTGCCAGCATGGGTACAATCGTAACAGCCACAATCAGGGATGCCACGAGGGCAAAGACCATTGTCAGGGCAAATGGCATGAACAGCTCACCGACCATGCCACTCACCAGTGCCAGCGGCAGGAATACCGCAATGGTTACGATGGTGGAAGACAGGATCGGAATGAACATTTCCCGGGTGGCTTCCCGGATCAGATCACGGCCTTTGAGTTTTTCTCCCTTGAGTGTCAGTCTGCGATAGATATTCTCGATCACGACAATGGAGTCATCGACAACCCGACCAATCGCGACCGTCATGGCACCCAGGGTCATCATGTTCAGTGTAATGTCCATCATATTGAGTGCTGTCAATGCAATGAGCAAGGAGAGCGGGATGGAGATAATGGAAATAATGGTGGATCGAATATCACGCAGGAACAACAGAATGATCAAAATGGCGAACAAAGCACCAAACATTGCTTTGAACAACATCGTATTTACAGAGTCCTGAATAGGTTTACCTTGGTCGAGCAAAACAGTCAAATCGGCGTTTTTGAACTGCGTCTGCAATTCTTCCGCTTTGTCTTTAACCGCCTTAACGACATCAACCGTATTAGCATCATTGGACTTGACGATGGAGATCCCGATGGATTCCTTACCGTCTGTCCGGGAGATTGATTCCGCCTGACCAATAACTTCAATTTTGGCGATCTCGCTTAATTTAACCGTTGGAATTCCAGGTGCATTAGCGGCGCCTGAAGGGCTACCCACACTGGCATTTCCACCAGCGGCTTGTCCTGCAGCCTGGTCTGAACCCTGCGCAGATCCTGGAGCTGTACCTTGTGCCGCCCCACCAGCCTGTGCGGAAGCATCGCTTGGTGCACCCGCGCCTTGTGGAGCTGTGGCCGAACCGCGGCCTGCTCCTGCACCGCCTGGTACAACCGGAATAGCGAGATTTTTCAAATCATTCAGATCGATGATATTACCGTCAACAACAACAGCTTTCTGTGCTTTGTCCAGTTCGAATAGTCCCAATGGTACCCGGACAGAAGAACCTTGAACGATGCCGTTGACTGTGTCTTCGGTCAAACCAAGTTGATTCATTTTTTTCTGGTCAAACTTCAGTTGAACTTCCTTAACATATTGGCCGGAAACCTGGACTTGAGCTACACCGTCAATATCTTCGAGTGCAGGCTGGATATCCGTTTCAACCAGTTTTGTCAATTGTTCCAGATCGCCGCCGTCTTTGTCAGACAAGCTGAGTGAGACAACCGGGAAGGAGTTGATGCTGAACTTGGAAATGGTTGGTTTCTGTACACCATCCGGCAATTGTACCTCATTCAACGCTTCACGTACCGCTGCTGTAGCGTTGTCCAGATCGGTACCATAATCAAATTCGAGAGTGATAGATGAAGCATTCTCCATGGAGGTGGAGGTAAGTGTCTTAATTCCCTCTACATTTCTTAATGTCTGTTCCAGTGGTTTGGTGACATCCTCGACAATACCTTCTGGAGCTGCCCCCGGATCAATGGCCGTGACGCTCAGGAATGGCACATTGATGTTTGGAATGGTTTCCTGCTTCATCGTCAGTCCGCTGTACAAACCGGCGAAGGAAACGATGATGGTCAGAATCCAAATCGCAAACTTGTTGTTCAGTGAAAAATTAATAATTCCTTTCATACGATGGTTTCTTCTCCTCTCTGTTTCTCCCTGTATTTCTTTATGGTTGTGACGAGCCAGCCTGGATATACCGGCTATACATGGCATCCATAATGTGCTGAAGCTCGGAGTGCAATGGCTGGATGACAGGAATGTGATCCAGATTGCGCATCATGCCCAGAATAATGGCACGTCGCGGTGTGAATTCCATCATTTCCTGTCTCAGGATGGCGATGGTCTCCAGCGCGTCATTGCGCAATTGCCCTGGAGGCATATCAGACGTGATGATATCCTTCATCTGTTTGATAATGTGAATGGGATGACGCATCACAGTGGAATCCGTATCTGAATCGCTGCTCCACGCGGGCCAATGTTCCAAAGGGATCAAAGGCTCAGGGCGCTGACCCAGCAATCCGAGAGCTGCATAATCGATCGTTTGCAACATGTTGTTTGCCAACTTGGAGACGGTGAGGGAAGGCATTTCCGTAAACCAGATCTTGACGTAGGAAAGGAACAGACCATGGGTGAGCAAAATAAGGTCAATGGTATAGGGTTCAATCTCCGGTCCGTACAGATCCTCCAGTTTGTCCTTGAACCAGTGCAAGGTGCGGACCTCGAGATCCTTGTGTTGCGGGTTGCACCTTTCCTTGCGATACTGCTCATCATCCATCATCATGCTGCGCATTTGCACGCGTAAAAATTCCTTCAGCTCGGATACATGGACAAGCAGTGTCTCGATCTGCTTGTGCAGACGTTCTCTCGAAGTGAGGCCAGCTTCATGTTCAATCTGGGACATTTCATCCATAAGCGTAAATATGCAGTACTCCATGGTACTGGCCTCTAATTCTTCTTTGGATTTGAACATGAGATAGAGGCTGCCCTTCGACATCCCGCATATTTCTGCAATTTCCTGCATGGATGTTGCAGCACTGCCTTTGGCTGAGAACAGTTTGAGTGCTGTGGTAATAATGAGCTTTTTCTTCTCATTCATTTCATGGATAGGGTTCATTAACGATTCGTTCACCTCATCTGCGGAACTTATGAGTTCTGGAATTGACTTTAGGGTCA
Organism: Paenibacillus sp. JNUCC-31; assembly: GCF_014844075.1. Lineage (NCBI taxonomy): Bacteria > Bacillati > Bacillota > Bacilli > Caryophanales > Paenibacillaceae > Paenibacillus > Paenibacillus sp. JNUCC31. The sequence continues at coordinate 2,728,594 of NZ_CP062165.1, read as the reverse complement.
AAACAAGTATAAGCGATATGAACAATGAAATTCAAATGGGAGGAAAATGGAAAAAGAGGTGGGGCATGTTGAGGGTTCTGGGGCATTTCCTACAGCATGCAGACGCCATAAAGGCAATGTAATGAGTGATGAATGTGTTTTGCAATATGTATCAAATACGGAGTATTCAGGTTAAGGCAGAGACAAGTTGAGGTTGATAAGTTCACCATGATCGATTTCAGGCCCCGCCCCTAAACACGTAAATGGCCAGAAGAATAATGGCTACAAGAGCAATCAAATAGAAGGCTCCCACTGCGATCAGAAAGATGTATCCGGTAAAAGAACCCATGCGCACGAACCATTTTTTCATTATCACGACATCCTTTCTTACGTAACAGAGTGTTTGGAGGTTCCCTTTTTACATCATATCCCCAAAAAGACTACATTTCTTCAAAATGATCTCTGTATTCTACAGGGGTCGTCTTTTATAAATCCCATTGGTATCAGATGTAGTAGACGTTGGCAAACGTTCGCTCCTAATTTAAGTATAACTAGTGAACTAGTGTAAACCGATATACTAATATAGTATTGAGAGGTAAACGGTTGAAACTCAATACTGTAATCTTAAATCGCTTTACGAGCAGTAATTGGAGGGGATAGTCTAATTTATTCGATTGATTAATTAAATGGTTAAATTTGAACTGGAGGATGTATATGTTTTTTAGAAAAACGACTCGAAAAGTAGGCATATTCATTTTAGCTACGAGTATGCTATCCCTGTTTGGTGGGGTTGCATATGGTCAGAAAACCCATTTAGATATTGAAGGACATTGGGCTGAACATACCCTTAGTAAATGGCTTTCAGAAGGATTGATTAGAGGTTATTCTGACCAAACACTCAAGCCGAACAATTTGATTACGCGTGGGGAATTTATGGCATTGGTTAATCGGCAGTTTGATTTTAATGAGGTAGAAGAAATACATTTCACTGACTTGTTGTCTTCAAATTGGAGCTATCTAGAAGTACAAAAGGCTATAAAAGCAGGCTACATACAAGGTTATAAAGATCAAACTATACGTACTTCTAAACCGATAAGTCGTCAAGAAGCTGCAGTTATTCTAGCAGGCTTACTAAAATTACCGAGTAATGAAAAAGCAACTTTAGCATTTAAGGATTCCTCAGAATTTGTATATTGGAGTAAGGGTGCTATAGGTGCTTTATTCTCAAAAAATATCATTACTGGTTATACAAATGGTACATTCAAACCGGTATCCCCAATTACGCGAGCTGAAGCTGTTGTGATGTTGGATAAAGTGATAACCTTGATTCAAGAAAGAGAAAGAGAAAGAGAAAGAGAAAGAGAAAGAGAAAGAGAAAAAGAAAATGAAAGTAAAGATAACGGAAATATTCCTTCACCATCTGTACCTACTGCGAACTCGGGTTCACCCAGTACATCTAATGACTCTGATTCACCTTCGACTACTACAGGAGTGAGGACATCCACAATAATTACCACCCAAGGCGTCAAAGCCGTCCAAGGTATATCTCAAGTGGCCACTCTCACAATAACAAGCGGTGCGAATGCGCCAGGTTCATTGCGTGCAACGTTTATGGATGGAGTCAATCCAGTGACCGTTTATGTAGAACTTGATGGAACTGAAATGGATTCTGAGGTAGCTTCTAAAGTAGCCAGAGCGTTTGATAACACGTTAATAGGATGGAATGTGGATGTTGAGAGTGCAAGCATTTATTTCACAGCAGTAGATCCAGCCGTTAACAACGATCAGGTTAAAGTCACTGTGGAAAGCATAATGACGGGTGTGGTCTCGAGTGGCAGTGTCATTACTGTTCCAGGTAGTATTCATAACAATGCAGGTACGGCTCAAATAGCAACGTTAGAGATAGAGAACGGTGCGACTGCTCCAGGTTCATATTATGTCTATTTTACAGATGGAGTAGTATCTGTCCGAAAAGACTTCTACATGATGGGAACAGAAACAGCTGCTGAAATAGCTTCCAAAATAGCAGAAGCATTTGGAACGCTCGTAGCGGGATGGAGTACAGAAGCTGAGGGTGTCAAGGTACATTTCACATCTCAAGTGCCAGGTACTCATAATGAAAGTGTTCGGATATATGCATTGGAAGCATCAGGGGTTGGGGCGCCATCGAGTACGCTTACGGTTCCAGGGAACCCTAACACCAACACTTCTCAGGTGGTCACGCTAAGTCTTCCCTATTCTGAGAGTAGCGGTGGGCCGATTGGGGTTAAGTTCACGGATGGAATATCTTCATGGACAGCCTATGTGTCTATGATGGGGAGCCCTGAAACAGGGAGTGAACTCGCTGACAAGATAGCGGCTGCATTCGGGAGCACGATTCCTAATTGGATCGTTTCTTCAAGTGGCAGAGAAGTGATTTACACTTCAGAGCTTCCGGCAGAGAATAACATAAAGGCTATGGCGAGACTTTCTGGATTAAACACAGGAATTGGCATGCCAGATAGTACTATAACAGCAGTAGGAAAAGCACCACTACCAGGTACTGCACAAGTGGCCACTTTAGTGATAGACTCAGGGGCAACATCTGCCGGAACCATTACGGCTAAATTTACAGACGGTAACATTACTATTCTCCAAAATGTTAAATTGCTGGGTACAGAGACTGCTGCTGAAGTGGCAATGAAAATAGCGATGGCATTTAATAACTCTTTAGCTGATTGGGACGTCAGGTCAAATGATAGGAAGGTTATATTTACAGCCCGAGTACCTTCGGAGAATAATCCTAATCTATCCGTGGTAATAGAGGAAGCAACAGTAGGTTTTGGAGTTGTATCCAGCTCGATCACCACACCGGGAACTGAGATGTATGCGGGCGTGAAGCAAGCTATAACTTTAAAAATTGATGCTCCTCCTAGCAAGCCAGGGACCATTAGAGTCTTATTCCAAGACGGTACAACTGAAGTTACCAAACGTGTTAGATTATCAGGAACAGAGACATTAGATGAATTGGCTGACAAAATAGGTTCTGCATTCGGGAATTTAATGGTCGGATGGAGTGTCACCAAAGTTAATCATAATGTCATTTTTACAGCAAACACGCCAGAAGATAATAAGCCAATGTAAGTGTAGTTGTCTATCAGGAGTAAACGAATAAATAGAAAACCAAGTCAAACATAAACCGTGCTCTAGGTAAAGGACATTTTAAAAAAGACTATACTGCTTTAAGAAGATGATCTTTGTATTCTACAGGGGTCATCTTTTTTTAGTTCCATTGTCAGTAGTAGTTTGTAGAATATCATATAGACTTAATTTCTCGTTAGACTTCGTCTAGCATCGTATAGTTCTTTCCTTAAAATGACCAAAGAACGATCCTGCGGAGCGTTATATCGGTATGTATGAAGGCATCTTCGGTCATCTTCGATTTTTCTGTAAGTGAAGCAAGGCATTTGTCGCCAGATCCATGGTCATTCGGCTCCGACACATGATAAGACAAAATCTCATTGGTCGAGCTATCCTTGATGGTGGAAAGATAAGCGCGCTTCCCAGAGGATTCGATGCGAGTCATTTCAATCATCTGTACGTCAAATCCACAGGTTTTAAAAATGTCTCAGGGCAACTTTCCTTGCTGATTTGATGCAATAAACAGTTGATTAAACTCGTCTATATACCTAATTCCTTTCGCAGATAAGGACTTCACATATCGATTTGCAGAAAGCAACTTCACTTCGCCTACTATAAAATTTTTCTGCTCATATTTCACCATTTCTACCTATTATTCAAGCATAAAACAAAAACACCCTATAGATAGACTTATTGTCTACTCTATAGGGTACAGTTTAGATTTTACGTAATCAATTTCAATCCGATTGCCGCCACCAAAATCATAGCTATAAATAGCAGGCGCTTGGCTTCCTTCCGCTCACCGAACAGGAACATACCTGTTAGCGTACTGCCCACCGTACCGATTCCAGTCCACACTGCGTATGCAGTGCCCATGGGAATAGAAGTCATGGCATAGGACAAGAGCGAGAAGCTGAATACGAACGATACAAGCATAAGCACGATATAAGGCCAGCCCTTGCGAGACGAAGCGCCATTGATGCCGATCACGCCAAAAATTTCACATATACCTGCACCAACAATTGCCATCCAAGCCATTATGCTTCACCTCCTTTTGCTGATTGCTGGTCCGTGACCAGTTTCAGTCCAACCACTCCGCATAGCAGCAGACCGATTAGCAAAACCTTGGCAAGGGAGAATGCTTCACCAAACAGCAGCATTTCGGTCAGTACCGTACCTGCGGTACCAATCCCGGTAAATACGGCATACACCGTTCCTACAGGCAACTTTTTGGAAGCAGCGATAATTAATCCAAAGCTGAAAATGATGGCAACGGCCGTCAAGGCCCATTCCCAAACATTCGAGGCGTGTTTCAGCCCGCTTACCCACACAATCTCAATGATTCCTCCGATGAATACATATAACCAGTTGCGGTTCATGATGATGAATCTCCTTTCGGCACCTTTGTCTGTGCCTCTACTTTCAGATATTGAATGCCGTGCCAATACACAGGCCAGGACGCTTCAATACGTCTCTTGTATCGACGAGAGCTTCCATAAATAATCTCGACCGTAATGCCATCGAGAAAAGTCATAAAAGCAATTGCAGCTTGTTCTACCGGAACAGCCGGCATGCCCCCATTACGAATCTCACGCTCCAACAGCCTAGTCAGTGAGCGTTCCATCCCGTCCAGAAATGGATACACCAAATCCATTACTTCGCTATATAGTGCAAGCGGCGGAAAGTAACACATACGCAGCATAAAGCGGGCAGAGGCGTTGGAGTTGTACTCTAGCTCAAACCACATCAGCAACCCCTTTAACCGCTGTTCCAGAGGGAGACCGGAATGGTCACGGAAGTATTCCAGCGTTCGACGCTGAACATCCTTGAACGCATGCGCAAGCGTGTGCAAAAACAAGTCATCCTTGCCGCTAAAATGTGCATATATGGACGGTTTCTTAATCCCGACTTCGTCTGCGATTGCTCTTAAGGAAGCTCCTTCATAACCATCTCTTGCAAAATGGATCAGGGCAGCATCCCGAATCGAATGTGCAGTCATTAACATCACCTTCCTAACGGTCGTTAGGTAATCTATATTTTCACATTTCACATTCGCTGTCAAGCCACAAAAAACGCCTGCACGATGTGTACAGGCGGGTGTATGCTTAGAAATTGGAGTTCAACTTTAATTAGAAGGTCGTCAAACCCAAGATCAGTTGCAGCTTATATACGATTTCTTTCAAAAATGTCGTTTTTTCCTGGAACTCATCCAAGTCCAGGGTGAACTTGGCATCCTCATTGTTCCATAATCGATCAAAGTAATTCGCGATACTTTGCGTAAAGGCATTGTTTGCCGGGGCAGCGACCCAGAGATCATTCTCCAGATTATAATCATTCATATTTCTGGGGGTGAAGTTGGTTGATCCGCCAAGGACGATATGATCTCCGGTAGCTTTGGCAATGTACATCAGTTTGGTATGGTATTGCTCTTTGGTTGTGTTATACCAACGAATCTGAATCTTGCCATCCGACTTATCATGCAGCTCGGCAGCTACAGGACGATTGGGAATGCCGATCTTCTCCTGACCAAAGGCATTTTCATTCGGGTCGAGGACAAGCTTTATCTCGGTACCGCGTTTCGAGGCTTCGAGCAGAGCGTCCAATACTTTAGGTGAAGCGATGTAGAACATGCCCATCCATAAGGTGTCACCTTTTACGGATAGATTAATCTCATGGAGCACCGCGTCATTTACTTTGCCCTCGGTCAGATAACGAATTCGCAAATCCCCCTTATTCGGGTCTGTGGAAGGGGCGGTATACGAAGGGAGTTTGCCCCCGCCCGAAAAGTTCAGTACAGCCTGCTCCGACTCAAGAATATCCCCAATTACGGGCCCAGTTATTTCAAAACCGATGTTTGAATGGTATGCACTGGCATCATGAATGTTGCCCGAATAGACAATGGCCGTCTTCTCGCTGACTACAACTTTGCGATGATTGGCTTTCACATTAAGCAGCTTGAGGTAGGAGCGCAGAGTGACATCCGGTCCGTCGGTTGCCATCAGGTTCGGAATCCATCCATCCCCGGATTGACCAAACCACCGAAAGAAGGTGCGCCATACAGCAGAATACACGGGAGTGGAATCGCGTAAAGGGTCCACATCTGTGATGACTACATGAATTCCGGCCTGTTTCATCCGCTCCAGCAGCGGATTGGGCGCAGAGTTGTAGTTGGTGTTCACCTCATCCGTAATGAACCAGATGTCCATATCCGGTTTCTGATTTTTTTTGGCGACCAGGGCGTCCGTGAACTCTGTGCTGACAGGTGGAAAATGCTGCCCTTTGTGCTGGTAGTTATTGAATAAAAACATATCCACCACGACAAACTGTTCCGCTTCCTCGACAACCTGAAGCATGCGTTGGAAGATCTGCTGTTCGTGCTCCATCTGTCCGTCAGTGGAGGGGTAGGTCAGATCAGTGAGAAACTGCACCTGATCCACACGGTATACCGGACTTTCATAGGAAATGCCGGGTGGTAATGGCTTATAGGTCTGGTAGAGCATAACGGTAATAAGCCATAATACCAGTAATCCAAGACCTGTTCGTATGTATGGAAATTTGCCGCGTGAAGACTTGCGGTCAGATGTCTTGCGGCCAAAAGAAAACAATGTTAGCTCCCCCTTCTGTGCTTGCTGACTTCTATTACCACCCGGATAACAACATTGACGCAGAGCGCCCCATTCAATGGATTCAATTGACAGAGATTGTCGAGGATCTGCGCTGGTTGAAAGAGCAGGTAGAGCAGCATCAGACCAATATTTCGGAAGCGGTTCGCATGCTCAAGGCGAACAAAACCACCCCACCACCTGAGGCCGCTTTGCCCACGCCGTTAACAGCTCCAGTACCCACGATGGATGAGGCGTATGAACGTATAGCCGATCAGATCTACGACTCGCTATACAACTTTCAGGGTGGACGGGCCAATGGGCTAATAGATTCCGGCTTCACCATGTACGGATATGATTCCATGTTTTATCATGTGCTGGTACCCATTCTGGTTCGGGTTGGAGATGCCTGGGAACAGGGCAGGGCTTCGGTTGCTCAGGAGCATTTCATGACACAGTTGATCTCACAGCGCTTCTATCAGTTTTTCCATCTGTTCCCGATCTATCCGCATCTGCCCAAAGTTCTGGCCATGTGCCCGGAAGGGGAGCATCATCAGGTAGGGTTATTGTTGTTCTCGCTCTTTATGCGCAAAATGGTGCAGAAGTGCTCTATCTCGGAGCTAATACGCCGGAAGAGGGGGTGTTCCCCATCATTCGAGAGCAGAACATCCGGTTGGTCTGTCTTTCGGTTACCCGTTCTGAACTGCTTGAGCTGTGTGATCAGCTTTTGGGACGAATTGCGGGCGAGTTCCCGCATATGCGCTTTGTTCTTGGGAGCAAGGGATATGAGCGTGCAGAGAATGCACGTTACCCGCAGTGGATTATGCCCGGAGATTCAGCGGATTGGCAATCGTGGATGGAACGTGAGTATTTTGCAGAGCGGCCGCCTGGGCTAAGGTACTGATTCTTATGTTTCTTAAAGCAGGACTTCAATAAAAGGTATAGGTTAGTGTATACAGGACATCCTTTGACGCAAGAGCGCGAGGGGTGTTTTTTTCATTTCATTGATCTATTCAACTATTTTGACCAGTTGGTCATTTTTGGAGGAGCATGCCCCGAAATCCAAGCTGAAGTTCTGTTTCGGGGCGCCCTTTCCATCGAAGGTGTGGAACGGTATACTGGATAGAGTTGACCTGTAATACGTCTAAACCATATAAGTAAACTAATGGATATCTCCATGGACACTCTGACGATAGAACAACTTTCTGATCGCTGTTATCGTGTAAATATTAGTTGAACATATATAGATCCAATTCATATATTTTGTACGTTACATAGAGGCAAGGAATCTGAAACTGACAGGTTATTCTGTCCATCAGCACTATTCTCACATAAGGAGGTCTCATCATGAATGAACAAGAACGGGCCAGCGAACGGCTGCTTCCCGAGGTGGCCACGGGAGAACGGAAGCTGGAGCATGTGCGCCTCTGTCTTGAGGAGAATGTTGCAGGAGAAGGGGTAACCAGCGGGATGGAGCGGTATTCTTTTCGTCATAACCCGTTACCTGAATTGAATTTTAACGACGTGAGCCTGGAAACTTTTTTTATGGGTCAAAACGTGCGTACGCCGCTGCTCATCAGTTCGATGACAGGCGGAAGCAAGACAACAGGCGCCATAAACGAACGGCTGGCCCGTGTCGCGAATGCCCGGGGCTGGGCACTCGGTGTAGGCTCGATTCGAGCCGCTGTAGAAAACCCGGAGCTGGCCAATACCTTCGATGTGCGGCGCTGGGCACCCGATATTCCGGTCATCGCGAACCTCGGTGCGGTGCAGCTGAACTACGGCTTCAACACGGCCGATTTCCAGCGGGCCGTTGAGATTGCGGGAGCGGACATGCTTGTGCTTCACCTGAACAGTTTGCAGGAGATTTTTCAGCCGGAGGGAAATACCGACTTTAGCGGGTTACTTCAACGGATCGAGGATTTATGTCACCAGTTGGATGTGCCTGTTGGCGTGAAAGAAGTGGGCTTTGGCATGGACGGAGTGACGGCACAGCGATTGTATGAAGCAGGCGCAGCCTTTGTCGATGTGGCTGGAGCGGGTGGCACCAGTTGGGTACAGGTGGAGAAGTTCCGAAACAACAATCCGGTACGCCGGGCTGCAGCAGAGGCATTTGCCGATTGGGGCATTCCTACAGCGGAAAGTATTCAGGAAGTGAAAGCACTGAATCCGGATGGTGTCCTGATCGGCAGTGGTGGACTATATAACGGAGTGGATGCGGCCAAAGCGCTCGCGCTAGGTGCAGACCTGGCGGGGTTTGGCCGATCGTTGCTGGAGTCTGCGGTCGCTTCCGACGAGGCACTGGATCAGCGGCTGGAGCAAGTCGAGTTCGAACTGCGTACCGTCATGTTCGGCATCGGCGCCGGACGAATCGAAGAGTTGCAAGGGACGCCACGTTTGGTCGAGCGGCGGCGTTAGATAGGGGACCGAAATGGAGGTGCGAATCCCAAGCTCACACGATTTCCCTGAAGGATTCGCACCCGAAAACAACTTTTTTGTGACCTTTTGGCAACACTGATGTTCGATTTAGGCTGTTTTATATCATAAATGTAGATAAGATTTGTTATAATTATGGGAAACACGTAGTAATGTCTAAATTTTGCGACTTTATTACGTGTGTTTCCGCTGTCGCACTTCGTATGGAGTGCGTGGATTGAAATAATTGTGGAATACAAACCTAGAGGTTACTCGCAGTCGCACTCTGTATGGAGTGCGTGGATTGAAATAGCTCGATCTATTTTGGATAATTTGTACTTGCTAGGGTCGCACTCCGTATGGAGTGCGTGGATTGAAATTTAACTGTGTTAGAGTATTGTTGCAAATCTTGTTGGTCACACTCCGTATGGAGCACGTGGATTGAAATCATCCAGGCGGAAGTGGGTCGGCTGCACTCCGTATGGAGTACAACTTATCAAATCCTTAAAGCGCCTTATCTATTTCGTGCTTGTTTTAACATAATCAGAAGTCAGTAGTAAGCCAAACAAACCGTCCAAAGTAAACATGGACGGTTTGTTTGTGTTTCTCTTTGAAAGTGAGAAGGTGAAGGCTCCATTGACAATGCTCAGCCCAGTTTGTTTTATTACACCTTATCATCGTCCGGTATGTACTCTAACACATCTATAAGAGTATAGTCGTTTCCTGTCATTGCCCGTAGAGTGTTCACGATGTTATTTAAGGTATCTAAATCAAGCCTTTTCGTTTTTCCTTCACACAAATCATATATAAGGTTTGGTCTTACTTTTGCTTCCCTAGCCAGTGCATTTTTAGTGACGCTGGCTGCATCTAAAGTGTCGCCCAAGTATGGATGCGTTGACATTTCTCACGGATGTCTTATTGTGGACTCCCGACCGTGTGGATATAGATCTGATGCTTGATCGTATTCTATGACAAAGGCTTTTTAGCCCTCTTCCAGGCTATTCTTTACAACATTTTAAGCAAAGCAGATAAATATCATTATAATAAAAGTAAATTATTTACAAGTAAAATATTGATATTAAATTCAAAAATATAGTATTATTTTATTGACCATTGCTTAATTTTTCTTGGAAGGTGGTGTACCTTTGAATTCAGTAGCCACAATACGTGATCATTTAGCAGACTATCTAAAAACTAACCATATGACACTCAATCAATTCTCTGAGATATCGGGAATTAACTCAGGAACGTTGAGTGGTACGCTGAACGGGCTGCGTCCAATAGGCATGCAGCAGTTGGATCGACTTACTGCCGGGATGGGTCTAACAGAGGGTTACTTCTATGAATTATACATACATGAGTGTTTTGTACATACAAGCCCGGATTGGCGAAGACTTGGACCTTTTTTATACCGTTGTGCCGAACTCGGTAAGGTCGAGTATATGGAAGAAGCCGTTAGTCTAATTATGGATAATCTTTCCTATGCACCGCTTTTGTTCGAGTTGGCGGAACAGTTATATCGTGAAGGGAGGCTTGAAGCGGCCAAGCCCCTGTACCTTTGTGTAGCCGAGGGCGAGAAAATGCAGCATTCTGAACGGTTGGCTCTAAGTCAGTATCGTTTGTTCACAATCGGACTGTCCAAGGATCAGTTGAGCAATCTTGCACTTGCTACGCAGTTTGAGTTTCTTGTAGATCGGCTTGATGAATCCTTCCAGCTTGATGGATTGAACGATTTGATTAATGTGTATGCATCGTTGCGTCGATGGGAAAAGGTGAGGAGCCTTGCTAATCAGTTAAAGTTAAAAGCAATGATTCATTATGAGTTAAAGAAAAAAGCAAAAGTAGTGGAAGATAACCCTAAAAAGCAGATTATATTCTATGTTTTATACGCATATTTGATGCTTGGAGAGGCTTGTTTCTATTATGAAGAATATGAAAAAGCACTTCAATATGTGTCTATGTACACCGATTATAGTTGGGTAAATGATCCGAGCGAAGAGGAAACCGTTGTTATTCGTCAGTTTGAGGAATGGGCAGAAGGCAACCGATATCTATATGAACTAATGTCAGGTAAAACAGAGGTTATCCAAAGTTATATCAACTACATCTCTGAGAGAGAAAATGAGATCTTTCCTGCTTTATGTGCAATTGTGAATGCGGCAAATCGATTTGATATCAACATTGATTCAGTTCTTGAAGCATATGATGGTTATTTCATGTACCAAGAACAGAGTAGCCGTATTGGAAAAATCAGCGAGCAATATACGAATGATCAATATGGTACTTTTATTATTGGTTTAGGGAGATACTATCTTCAACATCAAAATTTCACCAAAGGATATGAACTGATCCTTAGAGGTATGGATTTTGCAATTAAAATTAAGAATAAAGATAGTATTCTAGAATGTATAAAATTATTTGAAGAATTTCGGTATTGTGCAGTCGAAGAAGCTAAACTGCGATACAAAAAATTGATTCAGGAGGTTTGATGACGAATGAAGATGAAATTGGCAACATTTATATTTACATGCAGTATCGCCGTAGGAGTAATTATGCCTACTATTCAACCAATCTCCCTTGAAATAGACCATCCAGCAATCATAAAGGCGAATGGCCACGGCACAGGGAGTTAACCAGTATTTCTGAAAATACGCCTTTTTTATATGAGCTGCTCCCTCAAGTAGAATGATGAATTGTCTACGTTGAAGGGAGCTTTTTCGTGTTGGAGTTCGCTTGATTTCCTACTAATTAGCAGAATGGACTAGAATGTTACAACAGGGAGGGGTGAATATGGATTGTGGTGAGCTTAAGTTGCAGATCGAAGCAGCGAGGAAAAAGCTCTATCAACTTAAGATGGACTATGGAGATCTGCTTCATCCTCATGTTATACAGCAATCTATGGTCCTGGATGATCTAATTAATCAATACAATCAGGTTAAAATAAAAAAGCCGATGGAATAATCCAATCGACTTTGGGCGAGAAACTTTGGCGGGTCGCTCGCCCCTATATTTTAACATAAGTTCTTGGACGAAGTATCGTTATTACATACATTCCTCTTTCACGGTTATCGTTTCGTTGGTTACAGTCACATAGGAGTTGCCAGACAAGTATTCGGTATAACCGCAAACCGTCTTGTTATGGGTTTCACCACGGCTGTCCGTAAACTCCAGATGGATGGATCCTTCACCGGAGAGTCGCAGCTGTGGAGCGAACTTCACTTGTTCCCCGCTGGGGACACCTTTTTTTAAGGCGTATAGGGTACCCGGATTGTTTGTGTCGGACGAGTCAATGCCGCTGCTCACGCGTGCTGTAATATTTGAAAGATCATAGTCGGACTGATTGTGAATCGTGATCCTTAAATGTCTAAAGGGTTCCAGCGCCTGATAAACCATAGAAATAACTAATCCAATGAAGAGAATCACTATAGATAGGATGATTATTTTCCTTTTTGAAAAGGGACGACGTGTATTCATAAGTAATCTGCTCCTTTCGTTCATATAGGTATAAACAGAGTGAGGTAACTAAAAGTTGTATAGGAATACGTGGGAACAGGGGTTTGAATTGTGGACTGCGCATTAAAATGGATGTTATATTTGGGCGGTTCGGCTCCGGATTTAGAATGAAAGCCTAAAAATAGACCGCTTCCTTTTGCCGTAGGGCGTTCTATTTCCGTTTGTTTGTAAGTATCAAGACAACAAGAGTCGCAAATGAAATCATTAGCGTCATTTTGTTGAATAGGATAACATATTTAGATAAGGCTCTAATGTAGTGAATACATCACCAAAACTGTATACATATTTATGAATGTGGAGGAATACTCTGATGAAGCTAACCAGAATGAATCAAGAAGAATATGCAAATTTCCGTGTTCGCTCGATTAAAGATTTTGCAGAAGAGAAAGTGGAGGCGGGTACTTGGGCTGCGGAAGAGGCGCAGGGACTTGCGGAGGCATCCTACGATAAATATTTGCCGGAAGGGCTGAATACACCGGGTGCTTATTTATATAATCTGGTACATGCCGTTGACGGGAATGTGGGTTATATCTGGTTTAACGTTACGGATAATCGCCGTGGGAAAGAGGCATTTTTGCTCGATATTGTCGTTGAAGAAGCGCACCGCGGTAAAGGATATGGTACAGAGACGATGGAGGCACTTGAGAGGGAAGCCTTGAGCCTTGGGGTGGATCGCATTGGTCTGCATGTGTTTGGGCATAATGTGCGGGCGAGCAGCCTGTATCGCAAGATGGGATATGAGATAACGGATTTGACCATGTACAAGGAAATTAAAGGGTAAGCCTAAAAACGGATAATCTAAGCCAAAGGTATGATCTATGCAAAACGCATCATCCGCAGTAACCGGGGATTTCGGGAAGCGGATGGTGCTCTGGTCGAATTGGCGAAGTTTCTTGATGCCTTGGGGTTTGTCATATATAATGTATAGGATTATCCATACCGAACAAGTAATCAATGAGGAGTTGTCATATACATGGCTTTGAAAGCTGGAATCGTGGGCTTGCCTAACGTTGGTAAATCCACACTTTTTAATGCAATTACACAAGCAGGTGCCGAGTCGGCAAACTATCCGTTCTGTACGATTGACCCGAACGTGGGGATCGTTGAAGTACCGGATGAGCGTTTGGACAAATTGACAGAACTCGTTGTACCGAAAAAAACGGTACCCACAGCGTTTGAATTTGTAGATATCGCAGGTCTTGTTCGTGGTGCAAGTAAAGGAGAAGGCCTTGGTAACAAGTTCCTTGCCCACATTCGTGAAGTAGACGCAATTGTACACGTGGTACGCTGCTTCGTAGATGAGAACATCACACACGTCGATGGCAAAATTGATCCGGTAAGCGACATCCAGACGATTAATCTGGAGCTGATCCTGGCCGATATCGAGAGTGTCGAGAAAAAAATCGACCGCTCCAAGAAAAACATGAAGGGCGGCAACAAGTCTGCTGCTCAGGAAGTGGAAGTACTGGAGAAAGTGAAGGCTGTTTTGTACGAAGACAAGCCGGCACGCAGCATGGAGCTTACGGACGAAGAGCGTTTGATCGTGCGCGATCTGCACTTGCTTACGCTGAAGCCTGTACTGTACGCAGCCAATGTAGCAGAGGATGAAATCGGCGATGTAGCCAATAATGCTTACGTGCAAAAAGTAAGAGAATTCGCAGCTGCTGAAAATGCTGAAGTCGTACCGATCAGTGCGAAAGTGGAAGAAGAAATCTCCGAGCTGGAAGGCGAAGATAAACAAATGTTCCTGGAAGAACTCGGCATCGAGGATTCCGGTCTGAACCTGCTCATCAAAGCCGCTTACAAATTGCTGGGTCTGTACACGTACTTCACAGCAGGCGTACAGGAAGTTCGTGCATGGACGATCCGCAAGGGTACGAAAGCACCAGGCGCAGCGGGTGTTATTCACACGGACTTTGAGCGCGGATTCATCCGGGCAGAGGTCGTTTCCTACGATGATCTGGTTGCAGCCGGTTCCATGAACGGTGCGAAGGAACGTGGACAACTTCGTCTCGAAGGTAAAGAGTATGTTGTCAATGACGGCGATGTTATGCACTTCCGCTTCAACGTTTAATTCTTAATTCAACACAGAACCACTTATATGTTATATAGAAAGTCCTGCTATCTTCAAGAGAAGACAGCAGGACTTTCTATATTTTCAGATCCTTTTAGCATGACCATTATTTTTGCTGGATTGTTTGCGAGTGGTGGATATAATAAAAAGTAGGACGCCAAGGCAGGTTACATGATGAAGAATCAGAAGAGACTTCGTTATGGCTCCATCTGATCAGAATGAAATTTTGGTGTAAGGCTTGGTGAACAGTTGCTATTCACGAGCATAAGAATATGCTATAATTAAGAGTCGTATACCCATGTTGAATTTCGCGCTCAACTTAAGGAGCTGAAGCGGGTTTCCGCAAAGGGTACGCGATTTCTTTTTATAACTTAAAAGCAAAGGATTTGATGACGTTGTAGCGATGTTATACGTCGATCATAAAATGAACGTTACGGTAGGGTTTCTTCCCAAATATGCTGTGCGATGTAAATTATAAATGGTACGAATGATGGAACATGGAACGCTCATCTGAAACGATGCGAAGCGTAATAACCGAAAATAAAGCGTGAGGTGACTATATATGTTGGATAAATTACAGGCGTTAGCCGACCGTTATGACAAATTAAGCGAGTTGCTGTGTGATCCGGATGTGGCAAGTGATAACAAGAAGCTGCGGGAATATTCCAAAGAACAATCCGATCTGCAACCTACCTATGAAGCATACAATGAGTACAAACAGGTAAGTCAGGATCTCGAAGCTGCCAAGGAGATGCAGGGAGAGAAACTGGACGACGAGATGCGTGAAATGGTCAAAATGGAAATTGATGAGCTGAGCGCGCGCAAGAAAGAACTGGATGATCTGATTCGTGTGCTGATGCTGCCCAAAGACCCGAATGATGATAAAAACGTCATTGTCGAAATTCGCGGAGCGGCGGGTGGAGATGAAGCAGCGCTGTTTGCAGCGGATCTGTACCGGATGTACACACGTTATGCCGATAATCAAGGCTGGCGCGTGGAATTGATGGATGCCAATACAAATGATGTGGGCGGATTCAAAGAGGTTATTTTCCTCATTAACGGTCGCGGTGCATACAGCAAAATGAAATACGAAAGTGGTGCACACCGTGTACAGCGTATCCCGACAACCGAGTCGGGCGGACGGATTCATACGTCTACTTCAACAGTCGCGGTTATGCCTGAAGCCGAAGATTTCGATATCGAAATTCATGATAAAGACATCCGTGTGGATACGTTCTGTTCCAGTGGTGCTGGTGGACAATCGGTAAATACGACAAAATCCGCTGTACGGGTAACCCACGTTCCAACGGGAATTGTGGCAACGTGTCAGGATGGTAAATCGCAGAACTCGAATAAGGAAAAAGCGTTACAGGTTCTTCGTACCCGTATCTTCGATATGATGCGTCAGGAAGAAGAGGCGAAAATTTCGAGTGAGCGTAAGAGCAAAGTGGGAACAGGCGACCGGAGTGAGCGGATTCGTACCTACAATTTCCCGCAAAGCCGTGTGACGGATCATCGCATTGGTCTGACCATGCACAAGCTGGATCAGGTGATGAACGGGGAGATAGAAGATATCTTGTCTGCACTGACGATTGCCGAGCAGACGGATATGATGGAAAGAGGAGAATAAACCTGTGAACCGCGCGCAGTTTGTCATGACGCCGGAACAGAGCTGTCGGGAAGCCTTCGTGGAGGCTTCCTCTTTTTTGGAGAAGTGCGGCGTGTACGAGCCGCACAACAATGCCCGGCTGCTGCTCGAATATGTACTCGGCCGCGAAGGGGCCGCGTACTACATGATGCAGCCGGAGCCCTTTCCCAGCGAGCTTCGCAGCCGCTGGGAAGACGCCGTCACGCGCAAGGCTGCGGGTGAGCCGGCGCAGTACATCATCGGCAGCCAGGAATTCTATGGGCTGCCGTTCGAGGTCACGCCGGCCGTGCTGATTCCGCGGCCGGAGACCGAGCTGCTGGTCGAGGCTGTGCTGCGCGAAGCCGACCGCGTGTTTCCCGGCGGCGCTCCGCTCGCCGTCGATATTGGCACGGGCAGCGGTGCCATCGCGGTGACGATGGCTTCGCAGCGCCCGCGCTGGCAGGTAGGCGCCGGAGATATCTCGGCGGCTGCCCTGCAAGTGGCCGCGCGGAACGCGGCCGCGAACGGGGTGCAGATCGACTTCCGTGAAGGCGATCTATTGGCCCCGTTCGCCGGGGCGCGGGTGGACATCCTGGTGTCCAACCCGCCCTACATCCCGGCGGCAGATATCGCCGGGTTGCAGCCCGAGGTGCGCGATCATGAGCCGCGCACGGCACTGGACGGCGGCCCGGATGGACTTGGGCCATACCGCATCATGCTGGAGCAGCTTGCGCTGCTGCCTGCACCGCCGCAGGTCATCGGTTTTGAGCTGGGTCAGGGACAGGCAGGGGACATCGCGGCCCTGCTTGAATCGGCGGGATACTGGCCGGAAATTATCGTCGTGCCGGACCTTGCGGGCATTGAACGGCATGTACTGGGTGTTCGCACTTCGGAACAGGTGACGAAAATGTAAGGTTCTACGGGTTTTCTTTTTCCCGTGAAATCCTCTACAATGAGATATACCGGAGATTGCTGAATGCTTGGAGGAACATAATTACATGCTGCATAAATTCAAAAAAATAGACTACTCGATTGTTTTTATATTGCTTATTCTGATGGTCATCAGTATCTTGTCAATCTATAGTACCACCTTTGGCAGACCCAAGCTGGAGGGACTCACGAAAAGTGCAGTGATGTATTATATTTTGGGCTTCGTGGTCTTTTTTGGGATCTCGATGATCAATTACAAATTCATTATCAAAAATTATTTGTATATCTATGGCGTGGGTATGCTGCTGCTCGTTTTCGTTATGTTCTTTGGTAAAGAATATTATGGCGCGAAAGGTTGGTTATCCATATTCGGAGTCAGTCTGCAGCCTGCTGAATTGTTCAAGCTGTGCCTGATTGTGTTTTTATCAGCCTTTTTGGCCCGAAAAAAGAATCGTCCGCTATATTTCGGACGTGATGTCATTCCAATCTCACTCTGTGTACTGCCGCCATTACTACTCGTATTACTTCAAAATGACTTGGGGAATGCGTTAAGTTATGTGGTCATTCTTGTGGGATTATTATGGATTGGTAATATTAAATTCACCCATGCTCTTATTGGTTTTATCATCGCTGTGGCTGCTTTTATCGGTGGTATACAGGCTTATATTCATTATCATGATGAGATTGTGAAATTCCTGAAGGATGTTGGGCGTTCGCACTGGGCGGATCGTTTCGATCCATGGCTCGTGCCGGAACTGACCTCAAGAGATGTCCTCTGGCAGACCTATAATGCGAAGCTTGCGATAGGTTCTGGCGGCATTACGGGCAAAGGGTATTTGGAAGGAACAACGATTCAGTCGAATCGGGTGCCATTGGCATATGCCGATTCGATCTTTGTACAGATTGGGGAGGAATTTGGGTTTATAGGCGCCTCCGTGTTGCTGCTATTGTACTTCATTCTTATTCACAGGCTGGTGCTGATTGCGTTGGAATGTAAGGACAGGGCAGGGCCCTATCTGATTGTCGGTATTATAGCGATGCTGCTCTACCAGATCTTTGTCAACATCGGTCCGTTCATTGGTCTGATGCCATTGACAGGGATTACGTTGCCGTTTATCAGTTCGGGGGGGACCTCAATTATGATCAACATGGTCAGCATGGGGATTGTGATGAGTATCAAGGTTCACACGGAAGAGAACGAGGACATCCTTGGTTCCTCAGAACAACCAGGCATTACAGAGCTGGTCATGAAGCTGTTTAGACGCAAACCATCCCAGCAGGAGCAATAGCGTTTATTCAAGGAATAGAACTAGACGATTGGCCGAAGTATAGTGAAAAAAGGAACCCTGAGACCAAACAGATCAGAGCAAGAGGATCTGTTGGACTCAGGGTTTTTCTTAGCGTGTGTAATTTCCAAGTTGTCTTCCAATTATATACAATGGTAATATTAAAGACTACTGGAAATAACTATTGGATTACTGAGCCTCAGGGGGATATGTGAGAACATGCTGAGAATGCTGAAGAAGATGGACGGGGTTATTTTGTTTGTGTTGTTGTTGCTTATGGTCATGAGTGTATTTACGGTGTACAGTGCGATTCAGTCCGATCCGAATCTTGGAAATCATCATATCAAAACGTTATTGTTTTACGTGATTGGATTCGTGGCCATCATTGGTATTGGATTGGTCAATTATAAACTGTATATCCAATATGCGTTCTATATTTACGGAGTCGGGATCGTTCTGCTGATTCTTGTCAACTTTGTTGGCGGGCCTATCAATAATGCGAATGGCTGGATCAAGATTAATGAATATCTTTCTTTTCAACCGGCAGAGTTGTTCAAAATGATCCTGATTCTGTTTCTGGCACATGTATTAGTCAAAAGAAAAAAGTCTACGCTTCGTTTTTGGAAAGATATCGTGCCCATCGGATTATGGACGTTCGTACCCTTTGCGCTTGTGATGGCTCAGAATGACCTGGGCAATGCCCTCGGATACATCGTGATTCTGGTCGCTGTGTTATGGATAGGGAATATCAAGTGGTCTCATGCACTAATTGCTCTTACCATTGTGGGAGTAACCTTTTTTGGATTTGTCAAAACATATACGTCGTATCACGATGAGATTTTTATTTTTCTGGAAAAGGCGAACCGGGAACACTGGGCTGAGCGAATTGATCCCTGGCTTGTCCCGGATAAAGCCACGTCGAAGGCTTCCTGGCATACGAAAAATGCGGGTCTTGCCATAGGCTCAGGAGGTATAACGGGCAAGGGCTACATGCAGGGTACGTCCGTGCAATCCGGGCGGGTACCGTATACGTATTCAGATTCCATTTTTGTGGTCATTGCCGAGGAGTTTGGTTTTGTGGGTGGATCTGTTTTGCTCTTGTTGTACTTTATCCTCATCCATCGTATGGTGTTAATCGCTCTACATTGCAGGGACCGGGCAGGGCCTATTGTGATTGTAGGTATTATCGGTATGCTGTTATATCAAGTGTTTGAAAATATAGGGGCTTTCCTTGGGCTGATGCCGCTCACAGGCATTACGCTGCCGTTTATCAGCTATGGCGGTACCTCATTACTCATCAATATGGCGTGTATCGGGCTGGTGATGAGTATTAAATTATATGGTCAGGAAGAAGAGGACGAACTTCTTATGGGAGAACAACGACCTAACTTGCTGGAACGCTTATGGAGTCTGGTCAAAAAGGAAAAGACAACAGCATAAGCCTGATATTTTGGTATAAACTTCTCTGGTACGAACATCACTGGTTTGAGCATCTCTATTATGAACACCCATCCTCCAATGCACTTTGTTGGAACGTATATTAAAACCAGATACTTTGCGATAGGTTTACCCTTTCGATCTTTACCTGCGCATTCAGGTGAAGATCTTTTTTATGTTTAAAGGTACCGTGAACTTAGAAGACGGGGTGAATGACAAATTTAATTTTTATTGACAAATATTTCAATTGTGTATTATCCTAATTTTAACTAGATTATATAAGTATTTTACCTGCCTACTTACACTCTACACCTCAAATAGTAATCAATACTTTGAAAGTGGGTTATGAACCTACTCCTCATCCATGCACCCTGTCATGCCAATGATGAATGTATTTTAATTCGTTGGTGTACTCTTCCCGAGATTTAAAAATTTTTCAGCTGCAAAAATCCTTGGATATCCCATTACCCTTCAGATCAACGTTCTATGATCCTTTTTGAACTAGCCTAATTTTTCTGCAAATCTATGTATTCTATTCATGAATTTCAACGAACCAGATATATTTTATCATAAATGAAATCGATTACATTAAAATGTAAACGCTTCCCCTAAATCGACGAGAAAGGGTGGAAACTGATGTGGATCAACAAAACAGGACGTTCAGGGGCGTTAATGAGAGAAGGCGTAGGGAGTACAGGGCGTGATCCTCCTGCTTACAAAAGCGTAACGCAACTGCAAATTTCTAAAATTAAAAATCAAAGGAGAATTATGCAATGAACCCAAATCGAGTTGGTACGATCCCTTCATTGGTAAAAGTGTTCATGCTCTTATTCTTATCTTTTGCGCTAACCGTTTCAACATTTGCCATCGGACCAGCGAAACAAGCTGACGCAGCTCCCCTTCCCAAAAAAATTATTGCTTATGTGGCTGGGTGGGCCAATTGGACCGCAAATGATATCAAGGCAGAGCAGCTCTCTCATATCAATTACTCCTTCGCTCTCATCTCCAACGGCAAAGCGACGATTACTAATACAGATCGTACCAAACTGCAACTCATGGTTGGACTGAAATCCAGAAACCCGGATTTGAAGGTGTTACTGTCTGTTGGGGGCTGGGGAGCTAACGGTTTCTCCGACGCTGCGCTAACAGACGCGTCACGCACAACGTTTGCTGACAGTATTGTGCAGCTGGTCACCTCCAATAATTTGGATGGCGTCGATCTGGATTGGGAGTATCCAACCAACCCTGCTGCGGGTACAACTGCACGGCCACAGGATAAAGAAAATTTCACACAACTGCTCGCGAAGGTTCGTGAGAAGCTGAATGCTCAAGGGCAAATCAATGGCAAGCAATATCTGCTGACCATTGCCGCCGGAGCAAGCAGCAGTTATCTGAACGGTGTGGAAATCAACAATATCACGCCTCTGCTGGACTGGATCAATCTGATGACTTACGATTTTCATGGAACCTGGGACGCTACTACAGGGCATCATACCAATCTGTCTGGAAGAGATATAAGCGTAACTTCTGCGGTCAATCTGTTCAGAAACAGCGGTGTTCCCGCGAACAAACTGGTCATTGGCGGAGCCTTTTACGGCCGGGCCTGGACTGGTGTTCAGAATTCGAACAATGGTCTGGACAGGCCTGGTTCCGGTGGTTTTGAACCCGATTACAACACCATTGTCAGCCAATATTTAAATAAAAACGGATATACACGGTACTGGGACAGCAGTGCCCAAGCTCCTTATCTGTTTAATGGAAATACCTTTATCTCCTATGACGACCCGCAATCGCTCAGCCTGAAGGTGCAATATGTGAAAAACAGCAATTTGGGCGGCATCATGTTCTGGGAGTACAGCAATGATCGCTCTGGTGCGCTGCTTCAGGCCGTATATTCAGAGGTGACGGGTGGTGGCACGGTGCAGCCTCCGAATCCAAGCGGGTACAACTATTTGGTTGCTCAAGCAAATCAGCAAATCGTCTCCGCCGAGAATCAAGGCAATGACCAGCTTGTTGCCAATCGGGCGACGGCTGGAGACTGGGAGCTTTTTGAATGGATCACGAATTCCGATGGAACGGTGTCACTCAAGTCCAAAATCAATAATAAATATGTCACAGCAGATGTTAATGCGGGTGGTGCCCTGATCGCAAAAGCCACAACCATTCAGCAATGGGAGAAATTTAATCGTGTGGATTTAGGTGATGGAACAATTGCGTTGCAGGCACTCGCCAATAACCTGTATGTGACCTGTGATCTGAATAATGGCGGTAAACTTGTAGCGAGCCGCAATTCGGTTGGTGGGGCCTGGGAAGCTTTCCGGGTGAACAAGTAACCGAGAAGCAGGAGCTTCATGCAGCTAGCCAAATTGGAACATCAAGGGTAGGTTAGAATATTGGATTTTCAAGGAAGTGCCAGCCGACAAGCGTTCCATTAGGCAGGTGCTTCTTTGACTTTCGTCACACATAAGGCGTGCTAACAGCCCTTTCGTTTTAAGTCTGTCCATCCTATTAAAATTTTAGTAGATTTGTAATCTACCAGGTTTACTTCCGTCTCTTCCGGGCATACTGATAGACATGAGAGAGTTACAGGGATCATGATCATGGGAGCCGAGGGGGAGAACGGAATGAGCAGAAGAATCGTGAAACAAATTGGACTTATTATGGTATGTCTTATGATGGTCATTATGATGTGGGAAGGTCAGAAAACCGATGCAGCTGTGGCAGCCACAGCGATTCCGGAACAATCCATTCGCTTGCGTATTCTCGCAAACTCGGATGCAGCGGGGGATCAATTGGTCAAACGCGAGATTCGTGATGCAGTTGTTGCCCAGATGGATGAATGGGTAACCGAGCTGGAGAATCCGCAAAGTCTGGAAGAAGCTCGTGGGGTCATTCGTCAGCATTTATCGGAAATCGAGGATCGTGTGGGCGAAGAGCTTGCCAATCGTGGGTTAACCTATTCGTATCAGGTGGAACTCGGCGTTGTTCCGTTTCCTACCAAGTTATATGGGGGTACCGTATATCCCGCTGGAGATTATGAAGCAGTGCGGATAACACTGGGTAAAGGCGAAGGGCAAAACTGGTGGTGTGTATTGTTTCCGCCATTATGCTTCATAGATGCAGGGACAGGTGATGCACTAGCGAAGCCTGCAACAGCATCAGCAGTGTCTGCAGAGCCAGGAGATGCGAAAGCATCCGTGCAGGCAGCCACACCGGAGGCACGTTTCTTCCTGTGGGATATGGCAGTAAAGTTGTGGGATTGGGTAACGGGATTGTTTGCATAAACATGTGGGTATGAGTGAGTTGATCAGGGGGACTTCGAATTAGGGGAGTGCCCTTTTATTATTATTATTATTATTATTATGAATACATGTTATTCACCCATGAAGCTAAATGGTTGTTAACGGGACGCATCCTCGGGTGGAGCAGATATGTTATAATTATAAGAATCAGCCATAAAAGATAAAAAGGCATCGCGGAAGCGGGATGTCTTGCGTTTACTACCCTACTGAAGTTTAGGAATGATGGATATATGAATAGAGAGAACGAACAATTGCATCAGTCTTCCATGAAAGGCATGGGGATGGATGAGAGTACAGGGCAACTGGTTACGCATATGTGGGATGTCAATGTACTTGTAGCCAATAAAAACTCGGATGATGTGGCAAAAGGGAGTGTGTATAAACAGGCCCTTTCTGACTTGCAGGATGCCGCATCCTGTCTTCGTCAAGGGCAGACCGTGGCATTCCCAACCGAGACGGTATACGGTCTGGGCGCAGACGCTCGCAGTACAGCTGCAGTTGAAGCTGTATTTGCAGCCAAGGGGAGGCCTTCGGACAATCCGCTGATTGTGCATATTGCCCATCGGGATCAGCTGGATTCCCTGGTCACGGAAGTGAACGACACAGCGGAGGCGCTTATGGCGGCCTTCTGGCCGGGGCCACTAACGCTTGTGCTGCCGGTTAGGCCAGGGGCGGTATCCCCGCGGGTTACCGCCGGGTTGGACACGGTGGCCGTGCGTATGCCGGACCATCCGGTGGCCTTGCAGTTGATCGCGGCGGCGGAATGCCCGGTCGCCGCGCCGAGCGCCAACCGCTCCGGGCGGCCAAGCCCGACACTCGCCGCACATGTGCGCGAGGATCTGGCAGGCCGCATCGGCGGCATCGTGGACGGCGGCCCCACTGGGGTGGGCGTCGAGTCCACGGTGGTGCAGGTCGGTGACGACGGTCTCGTCACCATCCTGCGCCCTGGCGGCATTACGGCGGAGCAGTTGTCCGCCGTTGCCGCTCGTGTCGCCACGGACCCGGCGCTGCTCGCCGAGGGGCCCGGTGGCGATGACAGCCCGGCGCCGCGCTCGCCGGGCATGAAGTACACGCACTATGCGCCCACAGGCGCGCTGTGCGTGGTGGAGGGGCCGCCCGCAGCGGTGGCGGCCTGGATCAGCGCCGCCCTCGCAGAGGCGGCGCAGCGCGGGGAGCGCACCGCGGTGCTGGCGTTCGCCGAGCACGCGGAGCAGTACCGCGCCGATGCCGTGTTCTCGCTGGGCGAAGCCAGCGAGCTGGAGGAAGCAGCGCACCGGCTGTACGCCGCGCTGCGCAGCTGCGATGAGCAGGGTGCCACATATATTGTGGCTGAGGCCTGCTCGCGCGAAGGGCTGGGAGCAGCCGTCATGAATCGGCTGCTCAAGGCGGCAGGTCACCGACTCATACAGGTCGGTAACGGATAGCTCCCCTTTTTCTATAATATCGCTAAGAATATTTCCTTCTGCATCCGTCCTCTAGCCACGACTAGTCATTCATTCGTTGAATGCCAGTCATGCCAAAAGACTTCTCCGGTCATGTTTATGTCCTTGTCCGCATATGGTGTACAAGAACCTTTACGTGACTTGGGGGTATGGGGATGTGGGATGTATCTGCCCATGTTGGGCAGTTAGTAACCATTTTGATAATGGCCGTCGCTCTCGGACTGGATGCTTTCTCACTCGGAATCGGGATTGGCATGAAAGGTATCCGTCTGCGAGACATATTGCGGATCAGTACCGTAACGGCCCTGTTTCACATCATCATGCCGCTCATCGGCATGTATACGGGCAAATACGTCAGTTCTTTGCTGGGTGACATCACCACGTATGCAGCTGGCGGTCTGTTGGTGTTGCTTGGTGCCCATATGATTCTGAATGCTTTTCGTGAGGGAGATACCAAGCTGGTGGATCATCGATCTTTGCTCGGTGTGATTTTGTTCTCGCTCAGTGTCAGTGTTGATTCATTTTCCGTTGGTGTCTCGCTCGGCATGTTCAGCAGTGATTTGGTGTTAACCGTGCTGGCTTTCGGTGTATGCGGCGGAGTGATGTCTGTTATGGGCCTGCTGTTGGGACGGCGTGTGAGCCAAAATATGGGGGACTACGGGGAAGCAGTCGGCGGCGCGATCTTGCTTGCTTTTGGACTTTTGTTTATATTTTAGAATACAACGTTAATGACGACTACAGCCAAGTACAGTCTTCAATATAGAGTTATAGGTTCACTTGATTAGATGGGTTTAGAACATGATTCGACAATATTTGCAAAATGGGGAGGCTAACACAATGAAACATATTTTGTTTGTATGTACAGGAAATACATGCCGCAGCCCCATGGCAGAGGGGCTTATGCGTAAACTGGCGTCTGAGAGGGGCATTCAAGTGGATGTTCGTTCTGCAGGCGTAGCCGCAACAACGGGCATGCCAATTTCTCACCACGCGGAGGCCGTATTGAGGGATCATAACGTTGAGGGGCCACCCCATTCGACGATGCTTAGTCCGAACCTAGTCGGCTGGGCGGACCTTATTCTAACGTTAACACGGAGCCATAAACAGCATGTTATGCAGGTTTTTCCCGACGCGGTGCACAAGACGTACACTTTGAAAGAATATGTGGAGAATGATGAGAGCGTCCTGAATGATCTTCAGGAATTGGACAGCCTGTTTGCCACATTGGAGATGAAACGTGCACTCGGTCAGGAGATCCTGGCGTCTGAGCGTGAGCGGGCGATTGAGATCAGGCAGCGCATTCCGAGCTTTGATATTTCGGACCCGTTTGGCGGCAGTCGCGATGATTACAATGTAGCCGCGGCAGAGATTCGGACTGCGCTCGACAGACTTTTGGACAAGTTAGATTAATTCGAGTCATTTTTTATAAAAAACGGACACAGGATGTAAATTACCCGTTGATTTTAGACGCAGGTTGTTTTATGATGAAGGGGAAAACAGGGATCCGGTGTAACTGGCGACGAAGTGGGCATAACCACGATGGAGCACCGGAACAAACGGCCGGTCGCCTGGGCAAAAGAGCAATTCTGCGATACCCGCAGACTGCTCTTTTTTTCGTCTTTCATCTGAATATTCGCTATAATAGTACCTGAAATGCCGTACAAGAATACGAAGGACAGCTAAGAGGAAGTCGGGCATGATTTTATCGGGAGGCGATAGGATGACTATTGAGTTGGATTCGGAACAACCCGGATTACATGAACAGACCGCATCCATTCTGCGTGAATTGGCGCTTGCCGGACAGCTTGGACATGGACAGATCGTTGTGATTGGTACCAGTACAAGTGAAGTCGCAGGCAAACGGATCGGTACAAGCGGTGCGATCGAAGTGGCGCAGCAGCTTCTTGCAGGTATATCCGAGGTGCAGCAGGAGTTCGGTTTTGATGTTGTATTCCAATGCTGTGAGCACCTGAACCGTGCTCTGGTGATGGAGCGTTCCTTGCTTACACGTCTTGGATTGACTGAGGTAGGTGCTGTACCTGTGCCAAAAGCAGGTGGCTCCATGGCATCCGCAGCGTATCGCTCACTGTCTGATCCATGTCTGGCTGAACATGTGCAGGCCCATGCGGGACTGGATATCGGGGAAACCATGATTGGCATGCATCTGCGGCATGTGGCGGTGCCTTTCCGAACAGCGCTCCGCTACATCGGGGATGCCCGTGTAACTACAGCATTGACTCGTCCCAAGTTGATTGGCGGCGAACGCGCAGTGTATCGTATGGAAGAGCAACCAGATTCGACATTTTGTGACTAACATATAAACCGAAACGATTGGTTACACTCCTGACTTCGATTGCATCACCATCTTTCGATCGCTGTTATCCCCAGATTTTTTTGAATCCCTTATATAAGGGGAAATCCGGTGATAAAGGCGAACGCTCTGCTTCTCCAGATTGGTGTTGCACTCTCCGTTTTCGTGTAAACATGATTTCGCTTTATAACTTCACTTATAAACTGGGAGGAATTTAATCATGGAACAATTGCGCAAGAATGACCCGGCAGTACTGGAAGCGATGAATCTTGAACTGAAACGTCAACAAAACAACATTGAGTTGATCGCATCCGAGAATATCGTAAGCGAAGCGGTTATCGAGGCTCTGGGATCTGTACTGACGAACAAGTACGCTGAAGGATATCCAGGTAAACGTTATTACGGTGGTTGTGAACATGTCGATATCGTTGAAGATATCGCACGTGACCGTGCCAAAGAATTGTTTGGAGCTGAACATGTCAATGTTCAACCTCACTCCGGTGCACAAGCGAACATGGCAGTATACCTTGCGGCTTTGAAACCTGGTGATACTGTGCTGGGTATGAACCTTGCGCATGGTGGACACCTCACTCATGGTAGCCCGGTTAACGCTTCCGGCTTGCTGTACAATTTCGTGGCTTATGGTGTACAAGAAGATACGTTCCTGATTGATTACGATGAAGTGCGCAAAGCAGCATTCAAACATCGTCCTCGCATGATCGTTGCAGGTGCAAGTGCATATCCGCGTACCATTGATTTTGAAAAGCTTGCTTCCATCGCCAATGATGTAGGTGCTTTGTTTATGGTGGATATGGCTCACATTGCAGGACTGGTGGCTGCCGGATTGCATCCAAGCCCGGTTCCACATGCGCATTTTGTAACAACAACAACACACAAAACGCTGCGTGGACCTCGTGGTGGTATGATTTTGTGCCGCAAAGCATGGGCAGCAGCCATTGATAAAGCCGTATTCCCGGGTTCCCAAGGTGGACCTCTGATGCACGTGATTGCTTCCAAAGCGGTAGCATTCGGTGAAGCGTTGCAGCCATCATTCAAAACGTATGCACAAAATGTCGTGAAAAATGCACAGGTTCTGGCTGAAACGCTGATTGCTGAAGGTTTGAACATCGTATCCGGCGGTACAGACAACCACTTGATGCTGATCGACACTCGCAGCGTAAACATCACAGGTAAGGAAGCCGAGCATGTACTCGATTCCATCGGCATTACCGTGAACAAAAATGCAATTCCGTTCGATCCAACCAGCCCGTTTGTAACGAGTGGTATCCGGATCGGTACACCTGCGGCCACTTCCCGTGGTATGAACGAAGAAGCAATGGTAGCGATTGGTAAAATCATTGCCAAAACATTGAAAAACCCTAAAGATGCAGCGAAATTGGATGAAGCTCGTGCGGAAGTGACGGCACTGACAGATCAATTCCCGCTCTACACTGACCTTAAATACTAAAAAATTTGCTCATGCTGTTTGTATTTGAGGTGTTCTTAATGTAAACATGCAGACGGAGCAAACCGAAAGAACCTGAAGAAGCGTAGCGCTCGCCTTTATCTCCGGAATTCCACCATTTATTAATGGATCAAAGAATTCTGGGGATAACAGCGATCAGAAGGTCATTCGGTTTGCGGAGCTTCATAAGTGTTTACAGATTTTTTTAACATTCAACTGACATAACAGCGAGAGAAAAAAGGACCGGATGACTCATTTTTCCGGTCCTATTTTTATAGGATTCGGTTTTCTGTAATGATTAGGTGCCCTTTGATGGTGTAATTCGGTGTAGGTGATGATATAATATACAGGATTTATCGGGCCTATGAATGGTGATTAGGCATATTTGGAAATGCTGAACATGAAGAACTTACCGGAGGGACAAATTAGATGGGAAAATTAGTAATATGTGATCACCCTTTGATTCAACACAAACTGACGTTTATACGCGACATGCGTACGAATACGAAAGATTTTCGTGAATTGGTGGATGAAGTGGCAACGCTGATGGCTTATGAGATTACAAGAGATGTTGAGCTGGAGACGATCGATGTACAGACACCTGTAGCAGCCACACAAGGCAAAGTCATCTCTGGACGTATGCTCGGACTGGTACCGATTCTGCGTGCAGGACTCGGCATGCTGGATGGCGTTGTGAAATTGTTGCCAGCTGCAAAAGTTGGACATGTGGGTCTGTTCCGTGACCCGGAAACCCTGCAACCGGTAGAATACTACACCAAACTGCCTACAGACGTGACAGAGCGCCAATTGATTGTAATTGACCCGATGCTGGCAACTGGCGGTTCTGCCATTGCAGCTATTGACGTGTTGAAAAAACGCGGATGCACCCAGATCAAAATGATGAACCTTGTTGCAGCTCCTGAAGGGGTAAAAGCAGTTCAGGATGCTCATCCGGATGTAGACATCTACGTGGCTGCGCTGGACGATCGTCTCGATGATCACGGTTATATCGTTCCCGGACTGGGAGATGCAGGAGACCGTCTGTACGGCACAAAATAAGCATATTGCATGCTGAATAGAAAAGGGGCTTGCTTCAATGTCCAAGAAAATTAAAGTCATGACGATATTTGGGGTGCGCCCGGAGGCCATCAAGATGGCTCCGCTTATTTTGGAACTGCAGAAACATCCCGAATCGATTGAATCCATCGTTTGCGTTACTGCACAGCACCGCCAAATGCTGGATCAGGTTCTAGAAGTATTCGATATTCATCCAGACTATGACCTGGATGTGATGAAAGATCGCCAGACGCTGAATGAAATTACAATTCGTGTGCTGGGAGGCCTGGAGCCAGTCTTGCGTGAAGCCAAACCGGATATCGTGCTGGTTCACGGTGATACGCTGACTACGTTTGTAGCCAGCTATGCTGCGTTCCTGCAGCAGATCCAGGTGGGGCATGTGGAAGCGGGCCTTCGAACATGGAACAAGCTCTCTCCATACCCGGAAGAGATGAACCGGCAGTTAACCGGCGTACTTGCTGACTTGCATTTTGCACCAACGGACTGGTCTTCTTCCAATCTTGCCAAAGAAAATAAATCAGAGTCTAGTACGTATGTCACAGGCAACACGGTAACAGATGTGTTTCAATATACAGTACGGCAGGATTACACACACCCGGTACTGGATTGGGCAAAAGGCAAACGTCTTGTGCTGATGACAGCTCACCGCCGTGAATCCCAGGGCGAGCCTCACCGTAACATTTTCCAGGCCGTTAAACGGATTGCCGACGAGTTTGAGGATATTGCCATCGTGTACCCGGTGCATCCAAGTCCTGCTGTGAAGGAGCCGGCTCACGCGATTTTGGGGAATCATCCCCGTATTCAATTGATTGATCCACTAGACGTCGTGGATTTGCATAACTTTTATCCGCATACTCACTTGATATTGACCGATTCAGGCGGTTTGCAGGAAGAAGCGCCTTCGTTTGGTGTGCCTGTGCTCGTCCTGCGGGATACAACGGAGCGCCCGGAGGGCATCGAAGCAGGAACACTTGAACTGGTAGGCACCGAAGAGGAACGTGTATATGAACGGACCAGAGCTCTGCTTACAGACGAGACGCTGTATGCAAGCATGAGTCAGGCTGCCAATCCGTACGGTGATGGACATGCTTCGGAAAGAATTGTCAATGCGATTTTGCACCATTTTGGTGTGAATAGTGAACGTCCGGAATCATTTCACAGAAAATTCAAAAAATAATTCATTTTTTCTGACAGATTTATAAAGGGTACAGCATACAGTTAAACTGTACGGTTTACGCGGGTTTATGGGCTCTGATGGCCTGTAATCCCGTCGTTTCCCCCTTTAAAACGCTAAAATCATTCAATTGACAAAGGCTCTCATCATTCAGTAAAATTAACTGGGATTGCAAGGGTGGCGTGGAAAATGGCCGATTCGAACAAACCAAATTCATCCCGTAACCATGATGATAATGTGTGGAAAGCAATGGGGCTCGTGACAGCTTTTGGAATCGAGATTGCCATTCTCGCTGTTGCCGGATATTACGTCGGCTCCTGGTTGGACAAGACCATTGGAGGTAGCGGAATATGGATCGCCGTAAGCGTTCTCTTTTTCTTGGCGGCAGGCGGCGTAAGCATCTACTTTATCGCGAAAAAATTCATGGGGGAAAGTGATGAGTGAACTAACCAGATACCGCAGATGGATGACTGTTTTCATCATGTACTTTCTTATGATTTGTTTTCTCGCAGCGGCCTTTCTGCCCCGTGTGGAAACAATAGCTTTGGGACTGGCCCTGGGAACGGTGATCAGTTGGATCAACGCTTCATATCTGGGTCGCAAAGTCAGGAGAATGTTGGATGGTGCAGCGGAAGGAAACCTTAAGCGAGTGAACCTGGGATTCTTGACTAGAGCAGCTCTCGCAGTACTCGCTATATTCATGGCGATGCAGTATCCGCAATACTTCAATTTATATGCGGTTGTAGCTGGCCTGGTCATAGCACAATTTTCCTTGCTATTTATAGGGATATTGTTGTCCCGCAAAGCAGACTCATAGTGGTGCTGCAAGCTTTCGAATGAGAAAGGGGTGAGAAAAATATGCATGAATCTCCGATAATTAACCTGGGTGGGTTCCATCTGGATTTGTCTGTTCTGCTCATGCTCATCGTAACATCCGCCATTGTATTTATTGTTGCTAAACTGGCTACGCGGAACTTGTCGGTGGATAATCCGGGCAAAATGCAAAACTTCCTAGAGTGGGCGATTGAGTTTGTACGCAACCTGATCTCAAGCACGATGGACATGAAGAAGGGGCAACATTTCCTTACCTTGGCAACCACAATGATTATGTTTATCTTTGTGGGAAACATGTTGGGTCTCCCTTTGGGCGTAGTCACTGGAGCTACGGATGTAAGCCAAGCTGAAATCTTTGGCAAGCCAATTGTTTCGGTCCAGGAAGCGTTCCATGAAGCTCATGAGAAGGATCCTGAAGCTCATCCACATATCGAAGTTGCCTGGTGGAAATCACCTACGGCTGACCTTTCGGTAACCATGGGTCTTGCGTTGATTGCTTTTGCTATCGCGCATGGATTGGGACTTTTCCGAAACACCAAAACGTATCTCAAGCATTATTTCCAACCACATTGGCTGTTCTTCCCAATAAACATTGTGGAGACGGCATCCAAATTGTTGACACACGGTATGCGTTTGTTTGCCAATATCTTTGCAGGTGAGGTTCTGATCTCCACGATTATGAAGCTTACAGCATTCAAATGGATTGGCGCAATTGCAGCAATCCCGCTGTTGACGGCATGGCAGGGGTTCAGTATTTTCATCGGGGCCATACAGGCATTCGTATTTACGGTTTTGATGATGGTATACATATCACAAACCGTCGAATCGCACGAGGAACATTAAGATTCAAGTCCAATACGGTTAACCCTGTAGGGCTGAACTATAAAATTTGAACGAACATTCTAAGGAGGATATACAAATGGGAGCAATGGCATTATTGGCAGCAGCAATTGTTGCAGGATTGGGCGCACTTGGCGCAGGTATCGGTAATGGTTTGGTAATCAGCAAAACGGTGGAGGGTATTGCCCGTCAACCGGAAGCAAAATCCACTCTTCAAACAACAATGTTTATCGGTGTAGGTTTGATCGAGGTATTGCCGATCATCGGTGTGGTACTGGCGTTCATTTTCTACGGAGCGGCTTAATAAAATCAGTGCAGGTTTGGCGGGGAAGGCCACAGCCATCCGCGCCTTCTTTTTAGGTAGCGTCCGTAAACGCGGAGTTGCGGCCTGAGGATACCTTCAGGAAGGAGTGAACAGATTGAATTTCGTATGGGAAAATACAGTTCTGGCGATTATAGCATTTGGTATTTTATATTGGCTGCTTAGCCGTTATGCATTTGGTCCACTTTTCTCCATTATGGAAAAACGTCGTGAACTCGTATTGGCGCAAATGAATGAGGCTGCCCAAACGCGGGATCAGGCTATTGCCTATGTTGAGGAACAGAAGCAGGCTCTTGAAAAGGCACGTAAAGATGCATATGACATCATTGAACAATCGAAACAAACAGGCGGCAAACAGGCTGAAACGATTCTGGCGGATGCAAAAGCAGAAGCGAATCGCCTGAAAGACGATGCTGTGCGTGAGATTGAGAGCGAGAAGAACAAAGCGGTTGCAGCGCTTCGCCGCGAACTGGGTACAGCTTCCGTTCAAATCGCTTCCAAGCTGATCAAAAAAGAAGTTGAGAACGGTCCTGCACAAGAGGAGCTTGTGAACCAATACCTCAATGAGGTAGGAGGCCGACAATGAGCCGCGATACGATTGTTGCCAAGCGTTATGCGAAAGCATTGTTTGAGGTTACTCTCGGACAGCAGCAGGTGCTTGAAGTCGAACAAGAGCTACGTACTGTCGTGAGTGCCATCACAGGTGATGCGGAAATCGGTAAATTTATCGAGTCACCCAACATCTCTGAAGAGGCAAAACAGAACGTACTTCGCACAAGTCTTGACGGCAAGGTGTCTGAACCTGTTCTGAAAACCGTTTTGCTTTTGATTGAGCGAGGACGTGTTGAATTGCTGGAAGCTCTGCTGAATGATTATGTGAAGATCGAGGGCGAATCGCTCGGCATAGCCGATGCACGCGTGTACTCGACTTATGCTTTGAATGATGAAGAACAAGAAGCGGTAGCCCGTGAATTCGGTGGCCGTGTGAATAAAAAGATCCGTATCGAGAACATTGTCGATCCGACTCTGCTGGGCGGATTGAAAGTTGCCATTGGCGATACGATCTATGACGGCAGCTTGGCTGGCAAGCTCGAACGTCTTGAGCAGTCTTTTAACAGACGAGTACAGTAGATTGGGGTGAGGACACTTGAGTATCAAACCAGAAGAAATCAGTACATTAATTAAGAGTCAGATCGAACAATACAAGAACGATATCGATGTAGTCGAAGTCGGGACGGTTATTGAGGTCGGTGACGGTATTGCCCGTGTATACGGACTTGAGAATGTAATGTCCAATGAGTTGGTTGAATTCCCAAGCGGTGTTATGGGACTCGCCATGAACGTAGAAGAGAGCAACGTCGGTGTCGTTATCCTGGGACCTTACTATGATATTCGTGAAGGCGACCAAGTAAAACGTACGGGTCAAATCATGCAAGTGCCTGTTGGCGAAGCATTGATTGGACGCGTTGTTAACCCGCTCGGTATTCCAGTGGATGGCAAAGGGCCAATCGCTACAACGGAATTCCGTCCGGTTGAAGGTAAAGCACCAGGCGTAATGGATCGTAAATCCGTTCATGAGCCGATGCAAACAGGGATCAAAGCCATTGACGCAATGGTTCCAATCGGTCGCGGACAACGTGAGTTGATCATCGGTGACCGTCAAACAGGTAAAACATCAATCGCGATTGATACGATCCTGAACCAAAAAGGTAGCGGCATGAAATGTATCTACGTTGCTATCGGTCAAAAACAATCTACAGTTGCACAAGTCGTAGAAACTCTTCGTCGTAAAGGCGCAATGGAGTACACGATTGTTGTAACTGCGGCAGCATCTGATCCATCACCACTGTTGTACATCGCACCGTATTCCGGTTGTTCGATGGGAGAGTACTTTATGTATAAAGGTGAGCATGTTTTGGTTATCTATGATGACTTGACCAAACAAGCTTCCGCATACCGTGAGCTCTCCTTGCTGCTTCGTCGTCCTCCGGGCCGTGAGGCTTATCCGGGTGACGTCTTCTACTTGCACTCCCGTTTGCTGGAACGTGCAGCGAAGCTGAATGATGAACTTGGTGGTGGTTCTTTAACCGCACTTCCGTTTATTGAAACACAAGCTTCCGACGTATCTGCTTACATCCCGACGAACGTAATCTCCATCACAGACGGACAAATCTTCCTGGAAGCTGACCTGTTCAATGCTGGACAACGTCCAGCGATCAACGTAGGTATTTCCGTATCACGGGTTGGTGGTTCTGCTCAGATCAAAGCGATGAAAAAGGTTGCAGGTTCCCTGCGTCTCGACCTTGCTCAATATCGTGAGCTTCAAGCGTTCTCTCAGTTCGGTTCCGATCTGGATAAAGCGACTCAGGCCCGCCTGAATCGTGGTGCTCGCATGATGGAAATCCTGAAACAAGGTGTAAACCAGCCTCTGCCTGTAGAACAACAGGTAGTCAGCTTGTACACAGCGGTTAAAGGATTCCTGGATGAAATTCCTACAGGTGATGTGACTCGTTTTGAAGGTGAATTCCTCGCGTTCATGGAGAGCAGCCACCCTGAAATTCTGGCATCCATCCGTGATACAAAAGAATTGACTGCAGACAATGAATCCGCTCTGAAAAATGCTATTGAGAAATTCAGAAAGAGCTTCGCTGTCTCTGTCTAAATAGATGATATGCAGCTGCGGAGTTGTTTAACGGATTCCGCATGTCTGCATGTAAAACTTTGATTTATCAAAGTTTCAATATGCTTACGAAGTAGTTTTGACCTTGTCAAAACTTTAAGGTGGTGAAATCATGGCAAAAGGCATGCGCGAAATAAAGCGGCAAATTAAAAGCGTACAAAGCACCAAGCAGATCACCAAAGCAATGGAGATGGTTGCTGCTGCAAAACTGCGGAAAGCGCAGGAGAAAGCAGAGGCAGCCCGTCCTTATTCGGAGAAACTGAAAGAAGTTGTGGCTAGTATTGCATCAAGTACGCAAGGAATTCAACATCCGATGCTGGAGAGCCGTCCGGTTAAAAAGACAGCGTATCTAATCATCACATCGGACCGTGGTCTTGCGGGGGGTTACAATGCGAACGTTTTGCGTCAGGTCAATCTGACGCTCAAAGAGCGCCACAACTCTCAGAATGACTACGAATTGTTCGTCATTGGACGTAAGGGACGCGATTACTTCAGACGGCGCGAAATGGCGATGGCATCCGTTATAACGGATCTGTCGGATTCACCATCATTTGCAGATATCAAATCCATTGCACACGAGGCTGTTCAAGGGTTTGAGCTGGCTAAATTTGATGAATTGTACATTTGTTATAACCGCTTTGTGAATGCGTTGACCCAGATTCCTACGGTTGAACGTCTTCTTCCGATGGATACACCTGAGGTAACTGCTGCGGAAGGACCGACGGCAAGCTACGAATACGAGCCTTCAGCTGAGGCTGTACTGGAAGTTTTGCTACCGCGTTATGCGGAAACGCTGATCTACGGTGCACTTCTGAATGGTAAGGCGAGTGAGCTG
Organism: Paenibacillus sp. JNUCC-31; assembly: GCF_014844075.1. Classification (NCBI taxonomy): domain Bacteria; kingdom Bacillati; phylum Bacillota; class Bacilli; order Caryophanales; family Paenibacillaceae; genus Paenibacillus; species Paenibacillus sp. JNUCC31. The sequence goes on along the minus strand of NZ_CP062165.1, from coordinate 2,692,329 downwards.
GGCGCGAAAATGACTGCAATGGGTAATGCAACCAAAAATGCATCCAAACTCATTAACGACTTGTCATTGACCTACAACCGTGCCCGTCAGGCGGCGATTACGCAGGAGATTACGGAAATTGTGGCAGGTGCCAACGCAGCACAAGGCTAACCGTTTTTTATTAATGAAGGCTTGCAGTGCAGAGATAAAAGAGAACGGACATTATTTCTGCAAAACTAGCAGGCTTGTAGGAGGGGAACGTTAAGATGAACAAAGGACGCGTTGTGAGCATCATGGGTCCGGTTGTTGACGTCGAGTTTGATCGCGGCGGTCTGCCGGAAATCCTCAATGCCATTACGATCACTACAGTAAGCGAAAGCGGCGTAAGTGTGAATCTTACACTCGAAGCTTCAAAGCATCTGGGTGACAACCGAGTACGTTGTATCGCGATGTCCTCCACGGACGGACTTGTTCGTGGTATGGAAGCCGTAGATACAGGAGCTCCGATTTCTGTACCTGTTGGGGAAGCGACACTGGGTCGTGTATTTAACGTACTCGGCGAAGCCATTGATACTGGCGGCGCTGTAGCTGCTGAACATAAGAACCCGATTCACCGCTCGGCTCCTGCTTTTGATGAATTGACTACCCAGGCTGAAATGCTGGAGACTGGGATCAAAGTTATCGACTTGCTGGCTCCTTACGCCAAAGGTGGTAAAATCGGTCTCTTCGGTGGTGCCGGTGTAGGTAAAACCGTAACGATTCAGGAATTGATCAACAACATCGCACAAGAGCACGGCGGTATCTCCGTATTTGCGGGTGTTGGTGAACGTACACGTGAAGGTAATGACTTGTATCACGAGATGAGTGATTCCGGCGTTATCAACAAAACAGCGATGGTCTTCGGACAAATGAACGAGCCTCCAGGCGCACGTCTTCGTGTAGCCCTCACAGGTCTGACGATGGCGGAATACTTCCGTGATGAAGAAGGCCGTGACGTGTTGCTCTTTATCGATAACATCTTCCGTTTCACCCAAGCAGGTTCAGAAGTATCTGCCTTGCTCGGACGTATGCCTTCCGCGGTAGGTTACCAACCAACGCTGGCTACAGAGATGGGTCAACTGCAGGAACGTATCACTTCGACCAAAAAAGGATCTGTAACATCTATCCAGGCCATCTACGTGCCTGCGGATGACTATACTGACCCGGCTCCAGCAACAACGTTTGCCCACTTGGATGCAACAACGAACCTGGAGCGTAAAATTTCCGAGATGGGTATCTACCCTGCGGTAGATCCGTTGGCATCCAGCTCCCGGATCTTGTCCCCTGAAGTTGTAGGCGAAGAGCATTACAACGTAGCTCAGGGCGTTAAACGCATCTTGGCTCGTTACAATGAGTTGCAAGATATCATTGCGATTCTTGGTATGGATGAGCTGAGTGAAGAAGACAGAGCGCTCGTTTACCGTGCTCGTAAGATTCAACGTTTCTTGTCCCAGCCATTCCACGTTGCTGAAGAATTTAACGGTATTCCGGGTAAATACGTTCCGGTTAAAGAAACGGTGCGCAGCTTTAAAGAAATTCTCGAAGGCAAGCACGACGATCTTCCGGAAGCAGCTTTCCTCTTCGTGGGTACAATTGAAGAGGCAGTGGAGAAAGCCAAAACACTGGTATAGTCTGAATCCAGGGATTGTCCTTATGAAGCGAGCTATCGGATAGTTTCAGGAGGGATGGAATTGAGCACCTTTTTGTTGGAAATTGTAACGCCCGAGCGTTTGGTATTTACAGAGCAAGTGGATAGTATCATCGTTCGAGGTGTTGAAGGGGAACTGGGTATTATGCCAGGTCACATCCCTATGGTCACACCATTGCAGATCGCACCGATTATTATCAAAAACGGAAAACAGAACAAGCAAGTCGCTATTGGCGGCGGGTTTATCGAAGTCCGTAAAGATAAGGTTGTTGTGCTCGCAGAGAGTGCCGAATTCCCGGAAAGTATTGATGTGGACCGTGCGCGTGCAGCGAAAGAGCGGGCGGAACGCCGGCTTAGCAGCCAAAGCAATCAGGACCACTTTGATCACCGCCGGGCAGAGATTGCTCTGCAAAAAGCGGTTAACCGGATCAACGTACACGGCAAATAAACGATTCTTGGAAGCCTGGCAGCTTAATGTGCCAGGCTTTTTTGAGTTAATTGATGTTAAATATATTCACCGTTTATGGGGATATGAATAGAATGTAGGACTAAAGTCGTGACAATACAGATCCCTGGTAGAACCATTTTTTAACGACGGAATTCCAAATTATTTCCGAGGAAATGACAAGATCGATATCGAAATCACCCTCTTTTATGTCGTTTTAGTCACAAAATCCCGACCATTTAAATTTAAAATATTTGCAAAGTGGAAATCAATGTAATTGACAATGTATGATGAAAGAGCCTATATTCCATAGAGTCAGCAGATGCAGGAAACTGCGTAGATGAATTCCATAGTCATTCACAACCAGATGGTTGCTGCTCCGTGATTGGGCATCAAAAGTTCCTGCATGTCAGGAGTAAGTCTGAATGTAGGTTCAGTGTGTTGTGTTCGAGACATTCCAGTATTCTAACAAGTTATGGATGCCAGGCATAATTATGCTGATCGCTGCAACAAATGTGGAGGTAATGAATATATGGATACTGATCTGACAAATCAGTTGAACCAGACATTAAGTACGAATGGCTTGGTCTCGATTATCGTCTCTCTTTTATGTATAGCGTTGTCTTGGTGGGCTCTGCAGAATCTCAAGCTGGATTTAATCATCAGGCAGCCACGAGGAGCACAGGGAAGACTGTTACATTTGCTGCTGGCCATCATACTTGGTCATGCGGTTTCAGGCTTTGTCATTGACTATTTGTCATGGACACAAATGTTGCGTCATTTGTTTTAATGTTGAGATGGTTGGTTAATCATCTGTTAAGTTCTTCAAGCAGTCATTGTCGAATAACATCGATTGATTGTGTTAACAATTAGAGTATCAGTTGTCGGCGGAAGAATTGAGAAAAAAGTGTGACAAGGTATTGAATGAATTTGAGATGTTTATGTAAAAATGCTTGTATCGTACAATTCAACAATGTTATGATGGAAGTTAGGGAATTCACCATTGTTCACTTATTTTGTGGTTATAAACGGGATATCCGGTTGAATCCGGCTAATAATCATCCCAATCTGTTGTTCTGATGCTTGCTTGACCTGTAAGGCATTATATTTACAAGGTCGGAAGGTATTATGCACGGCACGTGGTATCATCGATATGGATCATAAACCAATTCTTTTCTGAACAGACATGAAGGGCGTTATTTGCCAGGTTATGTCGAAATTCCACACACAGCAACGGTCCCTTCTATCACAGAGGGGCTCACGTATTCCGGAATGAAGAAAAGGGAATAAAAGCGCGGAGGGAACCATGATGAGCAAATTTATCGTCCGCGGTGGCAAAAGGTTGACCGGAAGTGTCAAAGTTAGCGGCGCTAAAAATTCTGTTCTTCCGATCATCGCTGCCTCTCTCTTAGGGGAAGAAGGACAAAGCGTAATTATTGACGCTCCTCCTCTAGACGATGTGATGACGATTAACAAGGTGTTGGAATCGCTGGGAGCGGGTGTTACATACCGGGACGAAGTGATTACCGTAAATGCGGAGAAACTTACTTCCTGTGAGGCACCGTATGAATGGGTAAGTAAAATGCGGGCGTCTTTTCTGGTCATGGGGCCATTGTTGACACGTATGGGTCATACAAGAATTTCGCTTCCTGGTGGATGTGCCATCGGTACACGGCCTATTGATCAGCATTTGAAAGGTTTTGAAGCCATGGGCGCTGAGATCAGCTTGGGCCAGGGCTATATAGAAGCTCGCAGCCAAGGACGGTTGCGTGGAGCTAAAATTTATCTGGATGTGGCTTCCGTAGGAGCCACTCAAAATATTATGATGGCTGCAACATTGGCTGAAGGCGTGACTGTTCTGGAGAACGCGGCAAAAGAGCCAGAGATCGTGGATCTTGCCAATTTCCTGAACGGCATGGGTGCCAAAGTTCGTGGCGCTGGAACTGGAGTCATCCGCATCGAAGGTGTGGAGAAACTGACTGGCGTAAAACACACCGTCATTCCGGATCGCGTTGAAGCAGGTACCTATATGGCTGCCGCTGCAATTTCCGGTGGTGATGTGTATATCGAAGGTGCGATTTCAGACCATTTGGGCTCCGTCATTGCGAAGATGGAAGAGATGGGTGTAACAATCCACCCTGACGAGAATGGCGTGCGAGTGATCGCAGACCGTCCTCTTAAGGCTGTGGATGTGAAAACATTACCATACCCTGGTTTCCCTACCGATATGCAGTCCCAGATGATGGCGCTCTTGCTTGCTTCTGAGGGAACCAGTGTGGTGACAGAGACTGTTTTTGAAAATCGCTTCATGCATGTGGATGAATTCCAGTTGATGAATGCGGAGATCAAAGTGGAAGGACGCTCGTCCATCATCACAGGCAATGCCAAACTGAAGGGTGCCAAAGTAACAGCGACTGATTTGCGTGCGGGTGCCGCACTCATTATTGCGGGTCTGGTTGCTGAAGGTACAACAGAAGTGGGCGGTGTTCATCACATTGACCGTGGCTATGTACACCTCGCTGAGAAGCTTAATGGACTTGGAGCCGATATTTATCGTATTTCGGTTGAAGAGCCTAAGCTGGATGCAGTCAAAGCATCGAACGAAAAGGTTGAGGAAGAAGTACCGATGTTTAAGGTACAACCGACTTGGGCTTAACGTTAGATGGGATAATGGCTGTTGTTCTAAACCGCAATCTCAAAATATTGTGATTGACGATCCAGGAGCATGCATGCTGTCATGTAACTACAGATTTAAAAGCTAAGCCAACTGGCTTGGCTTTTTTTGTGTTCATCAATCAATTGAATCAGTACCTGATTCTATTAATAGCTGGTCCTAACTTGTAGCATAACATCGTATTCTGTGCTGATTCTGACAAAATGAAAGGGCGAGTTTTAAAGAAATGTGTTGTACAATACGAACCGGAAAATCGCGCCGGGTCAACGTTTCTCTGTTTTTAAAGTGCAGAGGTTAGTTAAAGGCAGCCCATATGAACTCCCTTCGTTTCTCTTAAATCAGGTTCTATCAGATCCGTGCAGCTCATACCCTAAACTATGGATTTGAACAAAAGGACCGGCGCTTGACCGGCCATGGACAACGGAGGGTTATATCACAATGAAAGAAGCCCGTGTACAGGTTAAAGTACCTCTTGTCCCCCGTCCACCTGGGAAGGAGCCAGAGGAGATTGCTGTTTTCGGTGTGGAACAAGACAAGCTTGCTTCCACGAACTTCAGGACCGTTTCAGGAAAATCCGTAACACCATCATCCAGTCCAGACCCGTTAATAGAGCCAGCGGGGCCGTTTGCGGGGCGTGCGCACGTACCTGTTATTGAATTGGACCAGTTCCGTCGTGTCAAACGCCGCAGAATGCGTACATTTGGCAGAGTCCCCCGATGGGGGAAAGGCACAACTCGTTGGCAGCCGGTAGCAGCTGTTTCTACATTACTGGCGCTTGCCTTGCTCATACCCGCCGTTCTGGTCTGGCCCCGGGCGGTTGATCCGGTCAAACCGATCCCTGTTCCATCAGTTATAGGTAAGGTAACGCCTCCAGCGCCTTCTCCAGCTGTACCTGTTACCTACCCTGAACCTCAAGTAAGGGTATACCTGTCTGCAACCGGTACAACGATGAATCTTCCGCTGGAGGAATATGTTACGGGTGTGGTGGCAGCCGAGATGCCAGCTGAATTCAGACTGGAAGCATTAAAGGCTCAGGCCATTGCTGCAAGAACGTTTATCGTCCGGAGGCTGGCCGCGAATGATACAAGCGGTGTGCCATCAGGAGAAGCCGATGTGACCGATACCGTGAGCCATCAGGTGTTTATACCACCAGACCAAGTGAAAGCGGACTGGACAAGATTAGGGAAAGCCAAGGAATGGGAGAAACTGCAACAGGCTGTCCGCGAGAGCCGGGATGCGGTCATGACATATCAGGGCAAGGCGATCACCGCTTCTTTTTTCTCCACGAGTAACGGATATACAGAAAATGCAGAGGATGTGTGGGGCAACCCTGTTCCCTACTTGCAAAGTGTAGCCAGTCCGTGGGATAAAAAACTGGCTCCGGGTTTTGAGGAAACGATCACAATGAGACGCAGCGAGATTCTCCAGAAGTTGAATCTTAGTGCGAGCTCTATCCCGGTGACCGCGCAGCAGAACGGTGGCTGGATGGAAGTCATGTCTACCACGCAAGGCCATCGGATCAAGGAAATGCGGATTGCAGGTACACCCTTTAGCGGACCGGAGGTTCGAAAGCTGCTAGGCCTGAGATCGAGCCAGTTCAGCTGGAAGACGGATGGGGATGAGGTCCAGATTACCACGTATGGATACGGTCATGGCGTCGGTATGAGCCAGTGGGGAGCCAATGGGATGGCACAGGAGGGTCACACTGCAACCCAGATTCTCAAACACTACTACACCGGTATCTCTTTCGGACAGGCATCCAAGATGCTGGCCTCAAAATAGGCTAACATGGAAGTCAGTTTCGACCAGACCATTTGAATTACCAACCGTTAGTCTATTAGTAGTAATGGAATGGGGTCGCTTATAATATAAAGCGAGTCCTCGCAGGCAATCTATGAAGTTGCTAAGCCGAAAAAATTAAAAGCCACAGTTTTGCTCTATTAATGAACTTAAATTATAACGCCATGTTCAATCTTACAGCCGCACTTGATAAGGATTGGCTGTTAAATCCAATCGATGTATTTCCGTCTCTCCCTTCCGGAGCTTTCAAAACTTGGGTATATCAGGCTGGATCAATAGCTACACCGGAACGGAGAGTGCAGAAAAAACCTGTAGGAGCGGAGCGTCCGCCTTTACTCCCGGATTTCACCTTTGAAGAAGGTGATAGAAGAAATCTGGGAGTAACAGTGGCCGGAAGGTTGTTCTGCACGCGGAGTGGCCCAGTGTAGCTCCTCTTTTTCACCTTATATAGCACTCTTTGAAAGCTTTGTGAAAATAATTAGAGTCGCGCGTGTATAAAAGAGTTGCACCCGGTAACACTTGTTACTGAGGTGATCAAGATGAATGAACAAAACAAAAAAACAGTCCAAGAAGAAACTCCTAAAACAACTCAAGGAGTACCGGCTAGCCAGCCCTCTTCATGGAGAAGAGCAATGTCCAAACGCTGGGTCTTCCCGGCAGCCTACATCGCAGCAGCAGGCATTATACTAACCTTAGTGTGGGTCTATCAGGGCACAGGCGAAAAAACGCTGAACTCGGACCCTGCAAGCGGGGTAGTAGAAACCGGCGCATCGGGTACGGAAGAAACTGCGGTTAATGGAGAACAGGAAAGTGTGGAAGTTGTTGCAAAGTCGGAGAATTTTGTTTGGCCGGTAGCGGTGCCGTCCGAAATTTCGGTCGTAAAACCATTCTATGAGAACGAAGGTTCAACCGAGGAACATGAAGCGGCGATGGTGCAGTACAATGACACATTTATCCCGAACACGGGTGTAGACTTGGCACGGGGCGATAACAAAACGTTCGAAGTCAAAGCAGCACTCGGCGGTAAAGTTACACGGGTGGAACAAAACCCGCTGACAGGTCAAGTTGTGGAAATCACACACAGTGATAACCTCAAGACCGTATACCAAAGCCTGGCTGACGTTAAAGTGAAACAGGATGATGAAGTGAAGCAAGGAGATGCGATTGCATCTGCTGGCGTTAACGAGTTGGAAAAAACGCTGGGCAACCACCTTCACTTTGAAGTATACGAAGACGGTCAACCGGTCAACCCGCAAGGATATCTTCCGGAAAAATAAATGATTTTTACCGCAGCAACATGACGGGCAGAGGGGATTTCTCCTCTGCTCTTTTTGTGCTTTTCAGAAAATAATGGGACCTTCGAAGCTTGTCACACCTCTAAACCGCGAATATATAGGCATGCTCCTCATATAATGTACCAAACTATCCACACAGTAGGGAGGCGGGAGCGTGCACGATTACATCAAGGAACGGACCATCAAAATTGGTCGCTGCATTGTTGAGACGAGGAATACGGTCCGTACCATTGCCAAGGAATTCGGCGTGTCAAAGAGTACTGTGCATAAGGATCTGACGGAGCGTCTGCCGGAAATCAACCCTGATCTTGCTGACCAGGTGAAACACATTCTGGAGTATCACAAATCCATCCGCCATTTGCGGGGCGGTGAAGCGACCAAAATCAAATACAAAAAAACAAGCGGTAAAAAACGTGAGGTGCTGGCTTCCGCTAAATTGTAGGGACCTGCGGCAAGACGTAGGTCAAAAAGCTCACACATGCATTGAATCCCTCCCCTGAAGTATGATATGTTAAAAGCTGGTACAGGATCGAATTATGACATCTTATCAGCCCGATTTTTACATATATATGTTGCACTTTGTCGAACGAGCGGTGACGTGATAAGGGACTCTTTTTCACAGGATACGCTGACCAAATAATATCACTTTGGGGGCTCTTTTATGTTTAGCAAGGATATCGGTATTGATCTTGGCACGGCGAACGTGCTTATTCACGTGAAAGGAAGTGGGGTCGTCCTCGATGAACCTTCCGTCGTGACCATTGAAAGCGATACGAAGCGGGTCCTTGCTGTTGGGGAAGAAGCGCGTCGTATGGTGGGGCGTACTCCAGGTAACATTGTTGCCATTAGACCGCTGCGTGACGGTGTTATTGCGGACTTCGAGATTACGGAAGCAATGCTTAGACATTTCATTAATCGTGTGGGGGCTAGAAGCTGGTACAGCCACCCGCGTATTCTGATCTGTGCACCAACCAATATTACTTCCGTGGAGCAGAAGGCCATCCGTGAGGCTGCGGAACGCAGCGGTGCCAAAGAAGTATTTCTGGAAGAAGAGCCGAAAGCGGCAGCGATCGGTGCGGGAATGGATATTTTTCAGCCGAGCGGCAATATGGTCGTGGATATCGGCGGCGGAACGACTGACGTTGCAGTCCTGTCTATGGGCGACGTAGTCACCGCCTCTTCTATTAAAGTCGCAGGGGACAAGTTCGACGAAGCGATTACCAAGTTTATCAAAGCTAAATACAAGCTCATGATCGGTGAACGTACAGCCGAAGATCTCAAGATTGCGATTGGTTCTGTTCACCCGGGTGGTCATCAGACGGAGATGGACATTCGCGGACGGGATATGGTATCCGGTTTGCCTGTTACCGTAACGGTGTCGGGAAATGAAGTGCAGGAAGCACTATGGGATTCCGTGCAATCCATCATCGTTGCAGCCAAGTCGGTATTGGAGCGGACACCGCCGGAATTGTCGGCAGATATTATTGACCGAGGTGTCGTGTTGACAGGTGGAGGCGCTTTGCTGAACGGACTGGACGAACTGTTGTCCAATGAATTGCATGTACCGGTATGGGTTGCAGAGGATCCGATGCATTGTGTCGTGAAGGGAACAGGCATTATGTTGAATAATTTGGATCAGGTGGTTAAGAAAAAGTTCTGATCTGCCGATATAAAAAGCAAAGGTTCGCCATGCTCGGGAAGCAGAACGGACAAGCAGCCATCCTGTAATGCAGGACAAGCGCTTGAGGAGAGGGGTTAATACATGTTAAGAGGTCTGTACACCGCAACTGCGGGAATGATAACGCAACAACGCCGCCATGACACCGCAACGCAGAATATTGTAAATATGAACACAACGGGTTACAAACAAGTGAACAGCGTAAGCCGTTCTTTCCCGGAAATGCTCATTACTTTGGTAGGCGGAGATGCGAATCTTCCGACAAAGCGGCTGGGCAAGCTGAACACGGGTGTGTTCGCGGAAGAAAGTTTGTCCATGAATTTGCAGGGAACCATTATGGAAAGCGGGCAAAAGAGTGACTTTGCCATTTCGTCCAATCTGGCCGTGAATGATCCGCAGACAGGACAACCTGTCCCCTTTGATTCTGCAGGCAAATTTGTACGGGCTGATGGCACGGTAACCTACCAGCCTCAGGCGTATTTTACGGTACAGGATGCAGAAGGTAATACAAGATATACACGCGATGGTCATTTCGAGGTTACAGGGACTGGACAACTCCTGAGTTCAACGGGTTCGCAAGTGTTGGATAATAATGGACAGCCGGTTGTGTTGACAGGTTCGGTAGACCAATTTAAAGTGGATGAGCAAGGTCGTCTTGTCAATGCAGACACAGGTGTACCAACAGGTGTAACATTGGGAATTAGTGTAATCGATCAACCCAACCAGCTGGTACGCCAGGGCGATGGGAATTTCAGCCTGAATGATCAGGGTGGAGCAACCGCCAGAATGATGGCTGCCGGAGATAATGTGCAGATCCGTCAGGGTTATCTGGAAGGGTCCAATGTAGATGCTTCACAAGCGACTGTGGATATGAACGCCGCATTCCGTGCGTATGAAGCGAACCAGAAGGTCGTGCAATTCTACGACCGAAGTCTGGATAAAGCCGTTAATGAAGTCGGCCGCGTATAACGCCGACATACCAATATAACCGCGTAGCGGAGAGCCAAACGCCCTTTGCGAAGCAAAGCAGAGAGGCTCACGCGAAGCGAAAGAATAAGCACATCCGAGCCTGTGCGAGGATAGTGTAGCATTATCCTAAGCGCAGCGAAGGTCTCGACAGTCCTTTGCGAAGCAAAGCAGGGAGAGACCACGCGGAGCGCCAAGCTCAAACGCAACCGAGCCTGTGCGAGGATTGCGAAGCATTATCCTAAGCGCAGCGAAGGTCTCGACAGTCCTTTGCGAAGCAAAGCAGGGAGAGACCACGCGGAGCTACCCGCCGGATAAAGAGCGTGCCCAGCTATGATTCAGCCATGTGAAACCATGGCGAGAATCATAGCTGGGCAGTCGCGGCGCACACACACCACCGTCACTTAGCAAGATCGTACCCCACGCACCCACTCCGCCTGTTTCGGGAGTTCAGAGGGCAGCGCCATCTGGGGCCCTCCCTACAAGGGAGGGTTTGGGAGGGTGAAAACAGGGAGGATAACCACCGTATGAATAATTCCATGATTAGTGCAATGGTCTCCATGACCGGAATACAGCAACGTCTGGATGTCATTTCCGATAATATTGCCAACGTGAATACGGCAGGCTATAAGAGCAAGCAAGCAGCCTTCGAGGATGTACTAACCCGAGTGCAGCAGCAACCCGATGAGTATAAGCTGGATGGACGCTCGACTCCGATGGGGTACAACCTCGGATTTGGTGTTCGGTTGGCTGATGTGACGAAGGATATGTCTCAGGGTTCGTTCAATGAGACAGGCAATCCAACAGATCTGGCCATTGAAGGTAATGCGATGTTTGCCGTTGAAGCAAATGGTGAGAAAATGTGGACGCGTCAGGGTGCATTCCATTTTGTCCCTGACACGAGACCCAAAACGAATCCCAATGCACCAGACATGATGGTATTGGTCAATGGGGAAGGCCACTTTGCATTGGATCGTCAGGGTAATCGCATTACGGCACCGAATAATAGCAAAGTAGCTTTTGATGAAAAAGGCAATCTGTTGATCCGTCGTGGGAATGCAGCTAATGCAACAATTGGAGCCCAACTGCAACTCGTAGATATCGAACGCCCGGAAGGGCTTGTGCAGTATGCAGATAACCTGTTTGGTCTGGGTGCCGGTCTGACTGAAAATGATGTATTTGGAGCCAATGCAGCTACACGTGAAGCCACTGCCATGATTCGTACCGGTTACCTGGAGCAATCCAATGTGGATTTGACACAGGAGATGGCTTTGCTGATGCAAGGACAGCGGACCTACCAACTGGCGGCACGGGCGCTGACATCCAGTGATTCCATGTCGGGTCTTGCCAACAATATGAGAGCATAAAAGGTGAATGTGATGACAGATACACAACAGCAGAACAGCAAGCCGGATAAGACGAAAGTCAAGAAGAAGAGTGGATGGCGCATCGCAAGATGGTTTCTGGTTCCGGTCCTGCTTGTTCTTGCCCTCGCTGGCGGAATGGTAGCTGGATATGTGGTACTGGGTAAACAGGATATCGGTTCCGTATTGCAGTGGAGTACATGGGAACATGTATATGATCTGGTGTTCGCTCCGTAGATTGATGATATATGTGAAAACTCCTGCGCAGGCAGGAGTTTTCTTTTTGGCGTTGAAAACAGTATAATGATGGATGACGTTTGACGTCAAAAGAGGCCTCCCCTGCGAAAGACTTTCGTCATCGCGAAGAGAGACCCCTTATCTCAACCTTCACTACTGCAGTCATGAAGGATATAACTAGTGTTAACCGAAAATATGCTTTTCATACAACATTAAATTAAAAAAACATTTATATGAGGTTCGACTTGATCATGTTGGGGTTGACGGCTTACGGGCACTAAAGTAAGTGGAGGGAACGGAATCGTTCATGAAGAAGCGAAGCGCTCGCCTTTGTCACCGAATTTTAGACCACTCTAAAATGTATCAGAAAATTCGGGGACAACAGCGATCGGAAAGAACGATCCGTAACCGGAACGACCGCCATTGCGCTTAACTTCAATCCATGATGAAGAATTCTCATATAAACACCCTGAGAGGAGATTACACTGTGCTCGATATCAAACAGATTCAAGAGATTATTCCGCATCGTCCCCCGTTTTTGCTGGTGGATAAGATTGTAGAGTTAGAAGATGGCAAACGTGCCGTTGGGTTAAAAAATGTAACCATTAACGAACCTTTCTTCATTGGTCATTTTCCAGAGTATCCGGTAATGCCGGGCGTGTTGATTACAGAAGCACTGGCACAGGTCGGTGCAGTAGCTATCCTCAATCTGGAAGGCAACAAAGGCAAAATCGGCTTTTTGGCGGGACTGGATAATTTCCGATTCCGTGGACAAGTTGTGCCTGGAGATACGTTGATGCTGGAAGTGGAGATCACGCGTCTCAAAGGTTCAATTGGTAAAGGCAAAGCTACCGCCAAAGTAGGCGATAAAGTCGTGGCTGAAGGCGAAATCATGTTCGCCCTGTCTGACCCAAGCTAAGGATTATATTCATTGATGGGTAATTGAATTTATATAGAAGGAAGGGGCTTGCAGGAATGGAACAGTTAAGCACAGCAGCAGCACAAACATTGCAGCAATGGTTGGAGGATGCTTCGATTGATGAAGCGACGAAACAGGAGCTTCGTGATTTGCAGGATCAGCCGAAAGAGCTGGAGGATCGTTTCTACAGAAATCTGGAGTTTGGTACAGGTGGATTGCGTGGTGTGATCGGTGCCGGAAGCAACCGGATGAACCGTTATACTGTAGGTCGTGCGACGCAGGGGTTTGCGCGTTATTTGCTGGAGCAGCATGGTGACAAAGAAGGTAAACCTTCTGTCGTGATCGCGCATGATTCCCGTCATTTCTCACCGGAGTTCACACTGGATGCTGCCCTAGTTTTGGCTGGCAATGGCATTGTGGCTAAGCTGTTTACATCCCTGCGTCCTACGCCTCAACTGTCATACAGTGTGCGCCATTTGCAAGCAACCGGTGGTATTGTGGTGACAGCCAGTCATAACCCTCCTGAATACAATGGCTACAAAGTGTACAACCATGAAGGCGGTCAACTGGTACCGCATGAAGCGGAGAAAGTCATCCAATACATTCAGGAAGTTCCTTCCCTCGCGGATGTGAAGAAGCTGACACAGGAAGAAGCTGAAGCCCAAGGATTGCTCGTATGGCTTGGGGAAGAGGAAGATCAGGCATTTGTGGATACAGTTGCAAGCCTAAGTCTCAGTCGTGACCTGATTCAATCCGGCGTCGGCCGTGATTTCAAAATCGTCTTCACTCCACTGCACGGAACAGGTAATGTGCCTGTACGCCGTGTGTTGGAACAGATCGGTTTTGAGCAGGTTCACATTGTGGCAGAACAAGAGCAGCCGGATGCTGAATTCTCCACAGTGAAATCCCCTAACCCGGAAGAGCGCGAAGCGTTCACGCTGGCGATGAAGCTGGGTGAATCTGTAGGTGCGGACATTCTGATCGGTACAGACCCGGACGCAGACCGCATGGGTGCAGTAGTGAAAGACAACGACGGCAAATATTTTGTGCTGTCCGGTAACCAATCGGGAGCCATCATGGTGCATTATGTGCTGAGCCGCTTGCAAGAGACAGGTAAATTGCCGAAAAACAGTGCGGTTGTCAAAACGATTGTAACGAGCGAGATGGGAGCAGTCATTGCTGAGCATTACGGTGCAGAAGTGATGAACACTCTGACAGGCTTTAAATATATCGGTGAAAAAATGAACCTGTTCGAAGCAACCGGCAGTCATACGTTCTTGTTCGGTTACGAGGAGAGCTATGGTTACCTGGCAGGCAGCTACGCACGTGACAAGGATGCTGTTCTGGCTGCAATGCTGATTGCTGAAGCAGCTGCTTATTATAAAAATCAAGGTAAAACCCTCTATGATGTTCTGCAAGAGCTGTACAGCCAATTCGGCTACTTCTTGGAGAAGCTGGAATCCCGTACACTGAAAGGTAAAGACGGCGTAGCTCAAATTCAGGCGAAAATGACCGACTGGCGTTCTAATCCGCCACAAGAAGTTGCAGGCATCGCTGTACAAGATGTGCTGGATTACTCCCTTGGCCTGGACGGCTTGCCTAAAGAGAATGTGCTGAAGTATATTTTGGCAGACGGATCATGGTTCTGCCTGCGTCCTTCGGGAACAGAGCCGAAGATCAAAGTATACTTCGCCGTGCGCGGAGAGAGCCTGGAAGATGCGGAAAGCCGCATCGAACGTCTGGTTACTACGGTGATGACGCGAGTAGATGCACAATAAATACGAAGCAGCACGGAGCAATAACATGAGAAAGCCTCTCCGCACCGTAAGGTTGGTTGGCGGAGGGGCTTTTCTTTTAGGTAAAAAAAGATGAAAGTCTCGTCGATTTGGGATGAATTGCGGATAGATGCACGTTTGTTGACACAAGCTGTTTGTATCCGGTATTTATTCACGATCTTGTAATGAAAATCATGAACTGAACGTGCATTTGGTTCCAACACTTGAGGAGGTACATGTAGTGCGTCAAAAATGGCTTTATTGGAATACCGCTTCACGGAAGTGGTTGTGGATTGTTGTCATTATCGGTTTGATTGCTTCCATCCCTGTCATCAGTGATCGGGTGCAGACGGAATCTTCCGCCAAAAAGGTGGAGCTTGTCTTCAATTATCGGGGTCTATTGGATATCTCGGCTTATCAGGCCCATCCGCAAGACTTCATGAATGAACAACTGACTCGTTTGAAAGATGCCGGAGTGACAACCATGGCAGTGTTCGAAAGTACACTGGATGAGTTGAAGAAGTCCCGCCGCTTGATGGTATATAACGGGCAGGATCTTGCGAATATGACCAAAAACGTCATTCCTGCTAATGATAATTACACGTATGTGCTGTTCACAAATGAGGAAAATGCACAAACGTATACCCCTATCATTGAACAAACATTCGCCGATCGGGAGATTCCTGTGGTTTCATGGGAATATGAAGGTCGTAGCGGCTTAATATTGCAGACTCCACCGGAGAATGCCAACATGCAGCCTTTGCAGCCTGATCCGGTTGCCGTGAAGATGCTGCGTGATAAAGGATTTTACATTTTGCCACGGATCTCGGACAGTGTTCCTTACAATCAGGAATCCATGGAACGTCTGCTTACCTTCTTCGAAGAGAATGGGGTAAAGCGCATCCTGTTTGATGGCGATGCTGTGAAAGGGTACAATGATAATGAAGAGATGAAAAGTCTCGATATGTTTGCCCAGTTGCTGAACAAGCACCATATTGGACTGGCGGCTATTGAGAATTTGAAGAAACCACAATCCGGTTTTGAGACTCTCTCTTACAAAATTGATTATAATGTAACTCGTCTGTACTCCTTAAGTGACGGGGATGCCAATCTGGATGTAGATACCATTGCTGACCGTTTTGTTCTGGCTACCAAAGACCGTAACATTCGTATGCTCTATATGAATGCTTCGCCAAGCCGGAATACCGCCAAAGCCATGATCACCAATCCGATTGATAATCTGATCAACAGTTTGAATGAGCCGGGTCATGCGATTGAACGAATGGGCAAACATGGCTTTGAACTGGGACAAGCTGAAGCATTCACGGTTAAGGATTCATCCATTCAGCGTTATGCCAAGCTGGTTGCCTTGATTGGTGCAATTGCAATGATTGCTCTTATGGTTTCATATTTTGTACCACTGCTGACATTGCTGGTATTTGCACTGGCTCTGGTAGGGAGTGCCGGATTATTCTTGCTCAAACCGACATTGCTGGAGCAAGGCATTGCTTTGCTGGTCGCAATCAGCGCGCCGACCATCGCGATGGTACTGGCGGTTCGGACAGTGAACTATCAGCAACAGCGTCAGCCAGACGCGCCTGCGGGTCGTCGTTTAGCGCAAACGTTATTTTTATATGTAAGAACATCGATTCTGTCGTTCCTAGCCGTGCCTTTTGTCATCGCTTTGCTGAACAGCATTACGTACAGTCTGGTCATCAACCAGTTCCGGGGCGTGAGTCTGTTACACTTTGCACCGATGGCGCTGGTGGCGATATATATTGTGTTTTACCGGGGTTCGGGTTCGTTCTCCATTAAGCAAGTCAAAGAACTGTTGCGTACACCGATCACCGTTGTGATGGTTGTATTGGCACTTGTTGCTGCCGTTGTTGGGTATTACTATTTGAGTCGTACAGGCAACTCGGGTTCGGTTACGCCTTTCGAGATGTTCCTGCGTGTTGTGTTGGAAGACACGTTCGGCGTGCGACCAAGATTCAAAGAATTTATGCTGGGACACCCGCTGTTTATCGTTGGCGTGTTCGCCGCTTTAAAATATCGTAAAGTCATCTTTGTGCTCATTATCGCAGCAATTGGGCAATTGTCCATGGTGGATACGTTCGCGCATATCCATACGCCTGCTGTGTTGTCACTCATTCGTGGAGTGATGGGATTGGGACTTGGCTTAATCTTCGGTATCGTTGCTGTGGGTGTGTGGCAAGTAGCGGAAGGATGTTGGAAAAAATGGTCACCACTTCTCAAAAGTTAGTCATCTCGGGATATTACGGATTCCGCAACAGCGGAGACGAAGCAGTGCTGAAGTCGATTTTGACGGCATTGGAAGAGGAGAGCCAACGGTCGAACATCACAATTGAACCGATTGTGCTCTCCGGTGACCCGGAGTCGACCACTTCAATGTACGGAGTACGTTCAGTACATCGGATGAAGTTGAAGGACGTTCGTGAAGCGATCAAGGAAAGTGACGGATTAATCAGCGGGGGTGGAAGTCTGTTGCAGGATGCAACCGGACTGAAATCCATCCCCTACTATCTGGGTGTCATCAAACTGGCCCAATGGTTGAAGAAGCCAACATTTATCTATGCGCAGGGCATTGGGCCTGTAAATCGCAAAATTTTCAATCCGATGATTCGCTCGGTCTTCAAGGCCTGCAAATATGTATCAGTTCGGGATGAACAATCTGCGGATTATCTGCGAGGACTGGGGTTGCAGTGGAATCAGATTCATGTCGTTCCCGACCCGGTGATGGGCTTGCCTTTGCCAGAACTGAAATCTCCAGAACCATCATCTAATGCTCAGGAGATCACAGTGGGTGATCAAGCTGTTGATCTTAATGCAGGGGATGTAATTGCAGATAAAACAAGCGTTCATACGAAGCTCCCGGTTGTCGGTGTATCCGTACGTTTCTGGGAGTCAGATCGTAAAGAACTTACAGCGATTGCTGCTGGACTTAAGAAGCTCTGCTCCAAAAAAGCCGTTCACTTGCGCTTTATGCCATTTCACTTACCGATTGATGAGCAGGCTTCACGTTTTGTCATGGAAATGCTCGGTGATTTGGGTAACAAGGGTAGCGAAGTAAGTATTACCAAGGATCTCACTGATCCGCAGCTGATGCTGCAGGAAGTCAGCAATTGTGATGTCGTTATCGGCATGCGTCTGCACAGTCTGATCTATGCAGCATCACAGTATGTTCCACCCGTTGGTATCTCGTATGATCCGAAGATCGATCAGTTCATGCTGCGTCTGGATAGTGAAACCGTGGGCAGTACGGATGCGCTGGATGGGGATAAACTGGCGAAGACGGTGGCTAACCTGTTGGATCAGCGTTCACAGTGGCTGAAGGAACATGAAGAAAGCATTACTGAATTGAAGCAGGAAGCCAGAGTGCCTGCACAGCAAATTATTAACTATTTAGGCCGCAAAGGGTGAATTAAAATGAATCAGACCGGACCGATACCTACCGTTTCGATCTATGGTATTCCTTTTTCCAAACTAACGATGAAAGAAACGGTGGAGGTTTTACGCGAAGCAGTGCTCACGAAGAAGCCGCACCAGGTTATCACAGCCAATCCCATCATGGTCATGGCAGCGCTGGAGAATCCGGCGATGATGAAGGTTATGCAGTCTGCGGAAATGATTGTTCCCGATGGAACAGGTGTGGTATGGGCTGCCAATTATTGTGGAGAGCCTGTGGCTGAGCGGGTGCCTGGATTTGAGCTTTTACATGAATTGCTACGTGTTGGAGAAAACTATCGGTGGGGCGTTTATCTGCTCGGCTCTACACCTGAGGTGATTCAAGAAACAGCAGTTCGGTTACAAGAGCAATATCCGGCGATTCGAATTGTGGGCTATCGTGACGGTTATTTTGGTCCGGCTGAGGACGAGCAGGTGGTTGCCTCTATTCGTGAAGCTGCACCTGATCTGCTGTTTGTTGCACGTGGGGCAGACACACAGGAACCGTGGATTCACAAGTACAAAGATGTACTTCAGGTTCCCGTAACCATGGGGGTTGGAGGCAGTTTTGATGTGATTTCGGGTAAAACCAAACGTGCACCGAAACTGTTTCAAAAGTTAAGACTGGAATGGTTTTACCGTCTGCTTCGCGAACCTAGTCGGGCTGGCCGAATGCTTGCGCTTCCGAAATTTGCTGTCAAAGTGATGCGGGACAAAGAAAACGTGACTAAAGTCCGTTAAAATTAGGCTATTACGAGTAAAATGCACGTTTTTGCTAAAAATTGAGGTTGGCATTTCGCCTGTGATCAGCGTATAATTCGTTCTGGATTACATGTGTCGTGCTGCTTGAATTAAAAGGTTACACTGAGCAACTACGATAGCAAGGCAACCTTCCGATCGCTGTTATCCCCAGATTTCTTTTATTACCCTCTTATAAGGGTGAAATCCGGTGATAGCGTATGCTTTCGAAGTAGCTTTCTTTCAGAAAGCTTTCAGGCGAACGCTTCGCTTCTTTAGGCTTTCCTTGCTCTCTTCGTTATCGTGTAACAAGTATTCAAAAATAACTAACAAAACATTTTTATATATAAAAAGAGATCAGGGGATTTATAATTTCGTACAGGTATTATAATTGGGGGTCGAATGTTCATATGGTAGCGATCTTTATCATTGGATTTATCGTGTCAATGGGACTGGCTCTAGCCCTGACACCGCTTGTCAAAAAGTTCGCAGTCAAAATTGGGGCGATGGATACGCCAAATGCACGTAAAGTGCACACTCGGATTATGCCTCGTCTTGGTGGTTTAGGAATTTTCCTGGCCTTTATCATTACGGTTGCTGCACTGCTTCCTTTTGTGTCTTCTTGGTTTACAACAAGAGATATGAGCTTTGTCAGTGCCTTTCTGATCGGTGGAACGATCATTGTGCTGATTGGCGCATTGGATGATCGGTTTGAACTGTCAGCCAAAGTGAAGCTGCTCGGACAAATTGTTGCTGCTGCTGTCGTCGTGTTCGGATTCAATATCCGTGTAGACTTTGTCAATATTCCTTTTCAGGATTCCTATTCCTCACTGGAAGCTTGGGTGTCCATTCCGCTGACGATCCTCTGGATTGTTGGGGTAACGAATGCGATTAACCTGATTGATGGTCTGGATGGTCTGGCTGCCGGTGTATCCGGTATTGCCATTGGTACCATTGCCGTGATGTCCTTCCTGATGGGTAATATGATGATTGCCTTGATGTGTCTTGTGCTGCTGGGTAGTATTATCGGATTCCTGTTCTTTAACTTCCATCCGGCCAAGATCTTCATGGGAGATACGGGATCGCTATTCCTTGGGTTCTCTCTGGCGATGTTGTCCATGCTCGGATTCAAACAAATTGCGGTCGTGTCCTTCATTACACCGTTGATCATTATCGGCGTGCCGCTCTCGGATACCTTCTTCGCGATCATTCGTCGTGCGGTACAACGGAAACCGATTTTCTCACCGGATAAAGGTCACTTGCATCACTGCTTGCGTGAACTTGGATTCAGTCACCGTCAGACGGTGCTGATCATCTACGGAATTGCCGCATTCTTCGGTGTACTGGCGATTATCCAATCTTCCGCTGCGATGTTCGAAGCCAACTGGGTAACGTTCGTTGTAATCTGTATCATGATGTTCTTCCTTCAGGTCGGAGCAGAAGTCATCGGACTTGTAAGCAAAACCAGAAGACCGGTTATTAACTTCCTGATGCGCATGCGTGTGAAGCTAAACCCGGAGACTCGTTCGAAATCCTAAATAGAAACGCTCGTTTACTGATCTTATTGAATATTCTTTCAGGCCCAAGCCTTGTCCCTCGTGGACAAGGCTTTTTGTTTATTTTGTTGTTTTTACTAAATAATTGGAACCTAATGGCCGATATATAACGGTAACTGACTTAAAAAGAGGAGAGATGATTGCATGCAGCGTACGAAGAAGCCAATGATATGGCTGATGATGGTGGCACTGGTTGTATCTCTAATACCAGCAGGCCTTGCACCAGTCGCATCGGCGGCAGACAAACTGACAAGTTATTTCACCCCGGATGTTTCCGCACTGAGAAACACGGTTGATTTGACATTGACGGCTGGGGTAAATCAAATAACGAGAGATAAAGTATATAAAGTAACAGATGCACAGCAAGCAATTAGCGGTACGTATACAAAAGTAACCGGATCGACATTGGGTGCTAATATCCAGTTGCTGAACTGGGATCAAACCACGAATCGCTGGGTAGAGGACGCTACACGTGTCGCTCCAGCAGTAGTAACATTGGACCCGGACAGACCGGATAACCGTTTCAAAGCAAATGTTACTTTATACCCGGGTATGAACCGCATTACATTTACGGGTGCACAAGGACAGAATGAACGTTCCGAAACGTTCTATATCCTCTTTGACCAAGTACCTTATGTGGAGAAGCTGCAGGTGCTTGGCGGTTCAGACAATCTGGATCTAAATGAAGGAACACAAATTGTAGTGAACAAGGATGAAATTACGCTTCAAGGTAAAGCCATGAATGCCACGAAAGGAACGGTATCGGTAAATAGTGGCCAAGCTTTGTCAACACAACTTTTACAAGATGGTACATTCTTCTCACCGCAACTTAAGCTGAAACCAGGCGTGAATGATCTGAAACTGGTTATACAGAATGGTTCAGATACACTTACCTTTAATTATTCTTTGTTTTATTATGATGAAAAAAATCCGGTAGTGAAGCTCGACCTGCTTGATTCGAGTGGGAATGCGCAGAGTTTGCTTGGTGTGGAGCCTGTCTTTACAGAAGACACGGATAAGGCCAAGGTACATGTGCAAATGTTGATTCCTTATGATGAAGTAAACAAAAACAAATTCAGTGAAGGCGCTGAGATCATTGTAGACAACAACACAACGAAAGAGACGCCTACCTTCACTGAAGAAGTTTTCATTCCGAGTCTGAAGGATAACACGCCTTCATACTGGCTGGTATCGTTTGATATCAATGCTGTGAATTTTAACAAGGATACTAATGGTGCAGTTTTGGTCGATCAAAATCATACATTATCCGTAACGTACGGAACGAAGACAATAAGCAAGCGGATGGACTTTCAATATATGAAGGGACAGACGGTTATTACTGACTTGAAGTATCTCAAAGGTTACAGTGGAAGTGGTACAACCAATCTTCCGACGGGCGAGCCCTTGAACGGCGCGAAAGTGGATTCTGGTGATTTCTACGTCATGGTAAATACGAACGGTAAGCCAGCTAATCCTACGACGGGATTGAAAGCAAATTATCTCCCTTTGGGAACAAGCCCAATCACGCTTCAATATGTAGCAACAGTGTCTGATACCAGCTATATCTTCAAAGTAGTTGGATTGAAGAATGGTAACCAGACAGTTCGGTTCAACTACGATGGATCTACAGCTTATAAGGATGTCACAATCTCCTATGCTTCCAAGAACTTTATTTACGTTGAGAACCTCACAGATGGTCAAACGTACAATGTAAATTCGGGAAGCGGAAATACGCTTGCTGTCAAAGGGCAGTACATTGACTTCGATGATACGATCAACAGCAGCTTTTTTGTGGCAGAAGTGTTTGCTAATGGTGTGAAAGTGAGATCAACGAATACTTCAGAAAGCTTAGATCCTGCCTGGTTGAATAAAACCACTGGAGCATTCAATCTCAATCTCAATATTTCTTTGAAAGACGGTCCTTTGGTCTTCGGGGAAAACCGTATTATCTTGACGGGAACGGGTAAAGATGAGAAAGGTCAGGCCCGTGAAATTCGAAAAGAATTACGGATTTATATTGTGGATAACAATGTATCTACCATTGCTAATTTCCAACCGGCTGTGGGGAAAGATCGTCCAAGCTTCCCCCCGAAAGAATATAGCGCCGATAACCCGCAGCTGGCACAGATCTTCAATCTGACTCCTGAGTTTACTTATAATGATAATAAGTATACGACCAGCTTGAAAAACTATGATGTGGTTCTCCGTGGTAGCGGTGCAGTCAAGATGAATCTTAACATGGGAACCAAAAATATTATGTCGGTTGACTTGCCGGTTAACTCAGTAGATAACGCAACGGTTACATTCGCTGGTGATCGTTACACTTATGATTTTGCCGGTGATCGAAAAGACTTTATCATGCGTGTTCAGGATCTCGTTGCAGATGCACCAGGTACTTATGTGTACACGTTGGAGTTAATCAATGAGACCGGAGCCAAAACGTCGCAAAAACTGGAAATAGTAAGAGAAGTGAGTGCATATCGCATTCTTTCTCCACAACCAACGGTGGGTAAGCAGATTGTAGTGAACAAAAACTTTGTTCATTTTGACATTGAAGCTGAGGGAGCGACAGCAGTTCTCATCGGTAAAGACCCTGCTGTGAAACGTACAGATCTGGGAAATAACCGTTTTGTATATGACTATGTAGGATTGAAGCAGGACAAAGAAAACAAGATCAAAATTACAATCACACGTGCAGGTACAAGCAACACAGATACCATTGAAATATTCTATACAAGTACTGTAGGTGTGGATGCTCAGTATATGGCTCCGAAGGTAGCAACCAAATATAACGTCTTCAATAAGGGGTTACAACTCAGTTTCCCGAAAGGGACTGTCATGCAAAGCACCAACACAAGAGGCATTACAAAGTATTATCCGGATACGAAGCTGCTGTTTGGTATCGCGGACCCGACTACGGGAATTGTGGAACGACGAAATGACTATGGTAACGTGATTGGTTTCCCTGGAACGGGCGAAAACAGTGGTGCACCGTCGTGGAGCATTCCGGATGAGTATCTGCTTAACTTTGGGTCGACGAGTGCGTCAAGCAACTTCGGTCCAGTCTCACAGATCTTCTGGATTAATGGAGGTTTGGGTGAAGCCGGGGATCTGGGTGCAGCTACGTATGCGGCTCCAACGAATGGACTTGCTCCATACTCCGTAGAAGGATTGTTTGGTAATCCTCAGACACCGGCAGAACGCAAAATTACACCATCAAAGCGGGGAAGTCTGACATTGTCGTTTGATCCTAATGTAGTAGACGAAGCTGGTTCTACGATTACAGTATATCGCTATACGTCTAATCGCCAGTGGGAAAATATTGGTGGCGAGGTCGATACCAAAGCGCATACGGTCACTGTGCCGTTTGATGAATTCGGCTATTACAAAGTAATGAAATTAAGCCGCAGTTATAATGATATAACGAATCACAATTGGGCTCGTAATATTCTGAATGGTCTCTATTCCAAAGGCTTTATGAACAACTTGCGTTTCGAGCAATTTGGTACAGATGATCAGACGACAAGAGGCGAATTTGCTACCTTGCTGGTTAAAGGCCTTAATCTGCCAATTAACTCGGATAACAATCGTACATTCGTGGATCTTGTGCCAGGTGCACGTTCTGCAACATGGGATTATGACCGTATTGAGACAGCAGCAAGAGCGGGTATCGTAACAGGTTTGACTGACGGGGTGTTTGGACCGGATCAACCGCTGACACGTGAACAAGCGGCAGTCATGATAGCACGTGCTCTGAAATTAAAACTGGCAAATAACGATAGCAAGCTTGATGCTTCACTCGCCAAGGCCTTTATGGATTCGGGCAGTATTGAGAAGTATGCAGGTCCATCCATTATGGCTGTATCCAAGGCGAAAATTATGGAAGGTGCCGCTGTAACGGTTCCGGGCCAGAAAAAACCGCAGTATAACTTCAATCCGAAAGGTAACTTAACTCGGGCAGAAGCAGGCAAAATTGCTGTGGAACTGCTCAAGAAAAGCACTAAAGTATTCCCTAAAAACTTGAGCTAATTCATGTAAGATCATCTATGCATTATTGGAAGGACCTGTCCCTTGTGCGAAAGGGCAGGTCTTTTTAACTGAAAAACAACTGTTAAAGAACACTTTTATAATAGAAGAAATAAGTTTTTTACCAGTAACTATTTTTGTAATTTGCTAGAGATTAAGATACAATAACGATAAATACACAATGATCTAGAGGGTGAAGTTAGCTAATGAAACCGATTTATTCGAAGGCCCAACTGGGCTACATGAAGGCAAAGACACAGTTCGAGAAGCAGGCAGTCATTCTGGAGAAGAAGATAGAAGATACACGTAAAACACAGGAAGTTTCCCAAGAAGTGATGGAAGGGCTCGTACAGGCAACTGGCTTCCATGATGCGTATAACAATTTGGTTCTGGCTGAGAATGACTTGATTGAATGGTCTCACACCACGATGAAGCATGAAAAGACATACCGGGAAAATAGACAACCTATTGACGACATGTATCTGAGATTGAACAGTGATCCAAATATGCGTGCTCAAATTATTGATCTTGCGATGAAAATTCGCTAAGTTATATAGCGAGAACTCGACATGAAGGCATTCCATAGGGAATGCCTTTTATTTTTTAGTTTTAGAGGAATTTGTCGCTTCATGTAGGTAATAAGTGGGTACTAATTAAACGTCCACAACGATCCAGACACAGAATAATTTCATCTATGCTGCTGTAATGCCACTGATTTAAAGGTTTTGGACGTCTTAAATACCCGCACTGTATCAATACATAAATAAGTTCAAAACTTTTTTTGAAGAATCCGCAACTTTTTGAAATCTGCTGCGTTTAAGATGTAGAGTCAAAAACATTGGGCCTCTTACCAAGAATGACCTCGTGAAGAATCTTGTCTATTTATTAGAAAAAATTTCTTTACGGCGAGAGTAACCCATTGTATAATACGTTAGGTAGGATTAGGAAACTACTCTATTTTCGTATGGTTCTATTATTATGCTTGTTTACAAGTTTCTGTGATATGCTCACAGACATCATTTATATTAACTTGCTCAGGACTCTGGAAAGGGGGTGCAACAATATATGAGGAACACGAGCGAAACTATTAAAGAAAATTCCCATGTTATGAACGCCCAAGGAGGAGAAAAAAAGGTTATGAAGAAAATTTTATCCGTAGCATTGTCTACAGCAATGGCATTCTCGATGTTTGCATCTGTAGCATTCGGTGATACAGCAGTTTCACCACAACAACAGTTTGATGCATTGAAAGCAAAAGGTGTTTTCACTGGTTATCCAGATGGAACAGCTGGTTTGGACAAAGAGATGACTCGCGCTGAGTTCGCAAAAGTTATCACTAAATTGCTTGGTCTGAAAGAAATTACTGGTGTTTATTCTTACAAGGATAAAAACTACAATGCTAAAAACTGGGCTGCTCCTTACATTGAAGCAGTAACAGCTGCAGGCATCATGGAAGGTAAAAACGTTGAGAAGAAAATCTTCGACTTCAACGGTAAAGTAACTATCGAAGAAATGGCGAAAGTTCTGACAATCGCTTTGGATCTCGAAGTTCCAACTGAAACTAACAACTCAGCAACAGCTTGGGCTAAAGGTTATGTTCAAGCAGCAATCAACGCTGGTCTGCTTGATTCCAAATTGAACTTCCAATCCAATGCTTCCCGTCAATTGCTTGTAGGCGCTGCTTATGCAATTGATCAAGAGCAAAGCTTGAAAGTTTCTTCTTACGAAGTAACTGAAGCTGGTAAAGTTGTTACTTTCAAAATGAGCGATGGAGAGTCCGTTAAAGTGACTTTGGATAAAGCTCTGGAAGCTAACAAAGAAACTGAAGTGAAATTCACTTACAAAGAGAAAAACTTCACTGAAAAAGTTACTTATAAAACTACTGTAGCTCAAGCTGTAGCTTCTGTATCTGCTACAAACTTGAAAGAAATCACAGTTAAGTTTGATGGTACTGTAGATCCTAACTCTGCTGAAAGCACTAATAACTATGTTGTTAGCGGATTGACTTTCAAAAGCGCTACATTGTCCGATGACAAAACTACTGTAACTTTGTTGGTATCTGAAGGTAACACTTCTTTGACTAACCAAAGATCCACTAGTCTTCAAATCAACAATGTTAAAAATGCTGATGCAACAAAAACTTTCACACAAAAAGTAGAGTTTACTCCACTTGATGTTGCAGTTCCAGAAGTAAAAGAAGTTAAAGCTTTGGGAACAAAAGCTTTCAAAGTAGTTTTCAGTGAGCCAGTTAAACCTGAAACTGTAAACGCAACTTCTTTCCGTGTAGATAACAACGTAATTGCAGCTTCTGTAAAATACGTTTATCCTAACACTGCAATTGTAACTACAGATCTGACTGCTGGTGAGCACACATTGCGTGTGAGCGGCGTACAAGACTACTCTGGTCTGGCTATCGTTCCAGTAGAAAGCAAATTCACTGCAACTGAAGATACAGCTGCTCCTAAAGTAGTTGGTGTTAAATCCAACGACTTGAAAGAAGTAACTGTTGAGTTCGACGAAACAGTGAAAAGCGTTGCAAGTGCATACGCTAACACTACAGGCAACACTGCACAATCCATTGAAATCAACGACAACAAAGTTACATTGAAATTCAACAATCCGTTGAACGTATCGGAAAACACAGTTTATCTGACTGCGGTTTCTGACTACAGCAATAACTCTGCTTCCGTTGATGCAAAAGTAACTCCAACTTTGGATACAGTTCGTCCAGCAGTTGTTGATACTAAGTTCAAAATGGAAAACGGAAACTACATCGCTGAAATTCAATTCAGCAAGTCTTTGAAATTGGATTCTGCACAAAACCCAGAGAACTATGTTCTCAAAGATGCAGATGGTAAAGTTGTAACTGCTTCTGGATTGACTTCCAAAGGTCACCCAGTAATCACACCAGTTTATACTGATAACAATAAAACTGTTAAAGTTAACCTGGGAAGCAGCTTGAAATCTGATGCAACTTACACTCTGACTGTATCAGGTGTTATCGATACTGCTTACATCGGAAATGTATTGTTGCCTTACACTGCGACACTGAACGCTAACACAGCTCAAAACGGTAGTGTTACACGTGTATGGTCCGATGTGACTAACGGTGTTCGTTATGTGTATGTTCAATTCAACAAAACTTTGGCTACTTCCGGTGACGGTAATGCTCTGGATGCAGCTAAATATATGGTAACAAACGTTGATAACAATGGTGCTCCTATTGGAACTCCATATCAAATCGCTAAAGAAAACAATGACATCACATTGATTTCTACAAACACTGTTAGAATCGCTGTTACAAATAATGTTGCGATCACTGACTGGGCTAAAGCTAAAGTTTCCGCAAGCTACATTAAAGATTCCGAAGGTAAATACTTCAACAGTGGTAACTACACTGTAGGATCTAACGTTGGTTCTTCCGAAGTACTTGCGACAACTAACGATGTCTATGCTACAAGCCGTAACGAAGTTAAAGTTAAATTCAACACAGCGTTGTCGAATGTTAACTTGGGAGACTTCGATCTGAACGGAATTCGCCCTACAAGCTACACAATGGCTGATTCTAACAAAACTGTAGTTCTGAAGTTCGCTGACAACACTATCGCTAACGATGTTGACGGTTATACTTTGAAA
Source organism: Paenibacillus sp. JNUCC-31 (assembly GCF_014844075.1). Lineage (NCBI taxonomy): Bacteria > Bacillati > Bacillota > Bacilli > Caryophanales > Paenibacillaceae > Paenibacillus > Paenibacillus sp. JNUCC31. The sequence continues at coordinate 2,664,089 of NZ_CP062165.1, read as the reverse complement.
GCTACTAACCCTAGCACTCAAGATAGCTTTGGTAATAAACTTCAAGCGTTCACTGCAACTGTATTGGACGGTATTGCTCCAACGGTAACTTTGAAAGATATCGTTAAATCGGGTAACACTGTAACATTTACTGTATACGCATCTGAGGCTCTTAAACAAGATGGCAACTACGGTACTGCTTACATTCAAGGATTGTTCAGTGTTGATGCAGGTAGCGGCGTGACTGCAACAATTACAGGTGCTACTATCGACCCTACAGATAAGAAAACAATCACTGTTACTGCAACTGTAGTTGGTAACACAGATGGAAAAGTAGCAACTGTCAAATTTGACGGTGAAAAGAACAAAGCAGCAAAAGCTATTAACGACGAAAACGGCAATGCATTGGGTGAGTTCTCATACGGTAAAGAACTGTAATCCATATCTTCCTAAAACAGCCTTGCATCAATAAGATGCAAGGCTGTTTTTTGTTATGTTCTTATTCAAGAAATCATTAAATTTCATTAAAAGTTACCTCTTTGAAACTTCCTTTACCTAAAAAGCGTCTATACTATAACATAATGGAAATCTATGTATGGAGGTTTCAAGTGAAAAATAAATTGACGAAGGTTATTATTACTGGTGCTTTATTGGGGATTACGCAAAGTGTATGGGGCGGTTATGTTGCAAGCGTGGATGCTGCGGGGGCTTCAAAATCTTCAAGTTCTGTAGCGCAATCGAAAAAAGTGGTTGTAAAAACGCTTGGAAATGTTCCGGCTGTCAAATTATCAAGCAAAAGTAGTGTTAGACTCACGGATGTTAACGTGTTAACACAGGACGAAGGCAAGCTAATTACGTATACTCTCACATACACTAACAATGATAAGAAAAGCTTGCAGTTAGTTGATTATTGGACAAAGGTGCGCAGCAAGGGCGGAACAACCTATAATTCCAAACTGCTGGCTCAGGATGCAGAGAAAAAAAGTGTCGCTGGGGGCTCTACACTCTCGGTTACATATGTGACTACGGTAGGTAAGAACGTGCAGTTAAGCAGTCTTAATTTTGAAATTGTGAAATGGGATTTCAGTAAACCAAACTATGAAAGCATCCTTGGGAAAATCAATATTCCTGCCGCGTATAGTGTGGCTACTCCTGTAAATACACCTAAAAAGGTGCGAATTAATGATATCCCGGTGAAGGTTAAGGTTCAAAGTCTTCAGACGTTCTCTGCTTCAGACAAATCCAATTATGCAAGTGTGAAGATTAATATGCATAATGTGGGGTATAAGGGATTGGAAAACCCTAGTGTGAAGTGGGTTCTTATCACAAAAGGTGGAAGCAGCTACCCGCTTAATTTGAACGCTAATGATGCAACGTATAGCATACAGCCTCAGGAATCAAAGAGTATTAACTATATAACAACCATTCCCAAGAAGGTGAAGCTGGACGGGGCTGAGCTTATCATGGTGCAAGAAAATGAAGCAGAGAAATCAGTCATTCCGCTGGCCACCATGCAATTGCCAAAGTCTACTTCATTGAAGAATACAGAAATTAAGGTCGGCAAGGTTCATACGATCACACTTGAGGATAACAAAGGTAAGATGGCTACAAGTGTAGGAGAGGTAAGTGTAAGTCAGACTCATGGCAATAACTATTATACCGTCAACTTTAAAATTAAAAATACGGGTTCACGGGAAGTTACTGTTCCTAAGTATGAATTCTCGGTTCAGAACAAAAAAGGAAAAGATTTCCCGTTAACTACAAAGGCACTGGATAGTCTCAAATTAAAGCCGGATGAAGAACGTTTAATACGTTTGACATTTAGTTTGCCTTATGAGGAATCCGATGAATCGCTGAAATTGGTGATGAACACGCCAAAGGCCGAGGGCGCTGAAGGCGCGGTGGACAAGGAAATTAAGTTTTCGTATCCGGCTGGAATTTATGTTTTGCCTAAAGCAAACTCGATGCAACAGTCTATTGGAACGGAGAGTACTCTGCAACTACAGAATGGAACATTGGGTGTGACGTGGAACTCGATTCAACGCTTGCCTTGGGAGAACTCGGATGTCTTGTCAGCAAGGGTGACTTTGCGTAATATTTCTACGAATACGCTCAAGCTTCCTGATCTAAAAGGAATGTTGTCCATTGACTCGGCGGATATTTCGGATACGAAATTAATGATTAGCCAAAATTCAGCCTTACTTGGACCTGGAAATTCGGTGGATATTCACCTATTGACTTCTCTTCCTAGTGACCTGGGCGTGGCTCAACTGCAAGTAGCGTTATCTGAGGTTGTGGGCGAGAATTCATCTGAGTTGATTCGTCTTACTCACATTGGCGAACTTCCAGCATTACCACAAGTGGAGTTGGGAACTAATTATGTATTAAATAAGCCTGGAAAGAGATCTGAAATCAAAGTGAAAAGAACTCTCGTCTATCCGGGAACATCTTCCGACATCGTATATACCGAGCTACAGGTGAAAAATGTGGAAAATCGCCAAATTGATCTGGCCCAATTAACGGGATATTACGAATCCAAAAACGGGCAGTACTACAAAACGACCGTTAAACAAATTGATTATCCCGCAGGTCCTGGAAACTCGGCTTTGGTGACCATGTGGTCCAAAATCCCGAGAAATACGGTTGTATCAGATATGAGGCTGTTAATCGGTGAAACTGTGGGAGGAGAAAGCACAGGCAAAGAAGGAGCAGTGGCTGCTGGTACGGGATATGTGGATGCAGCTTCCTATGAACTCAAACCTGATCAAGAGTCTACATTGACAACAATTAAAAATGTGGATATTTATCCTTTTACCATTCAAACGAGAGACTTCAAAGCATCTCTTAGCGGTGGCTCTACGGTCAACCTCGCATGGAATTACGACGCCTCCCGGAATAATGAGTTGAATTTGCCAGAGAATGGTCATAAGCTGATTGTACAAATTATTGAACCTACTGGAAAAGTATTCGATAAAGAGATTGTGTTGGACAAAGATCTTAAAGAAGGTAATAATCAATTCTTAAATTGGACGATCCAAGATGTAGTATTTGATGATCGCCGCAGTGGGGCTTACACAATCGCCATTTATGATGAATTCCAGGGACAACGGATCAAGCTTGCTACTCAAGCGATGGGTTTTGTTCCTGCGGTTGGGAATCTACCGGATGGTGGAAATAATCCCTCACCGGAGTCGTTGTAGAATCTTTCTATTAAAGATATGATAGACCAAGAGAATAAATATCTTTGGATAGTCTGATAGAAAGGAAGGTATTACATGAAACCTTATATGAAAATCTCAATGGCAGCGCTGGCAATCGGTGTTGGCGTATGGGTTGGGTCCGTATACAGCAACACCGCGATAGGTGCGGGTACAAGCCAGCCAGGAACAGCGGATGATCCGGTAGTAACGAAGAGTTATGTAGACCAGCAAATTCAACAAGCTTTGGGTGGTAAAATTCCCACAGGAAGTGGTAACACGAATAGTGGAGGCAACAACAATGCAGGGGCGGGTAATACATCAGGGAACAACAACGGCTCTACAGGAACAGGAAGCACAGGTGGTGATACAACACTTCCACCAGTAGTATCTGGTGCGGCAGATGCTGTTGAGATCGTAACGGTGAAGCCGGGTCAGCAGCTGATCGGTAAGTCTGGCGCAGAGTTCATCGTGCGTAGCGGCAAAGCTGTGATCGTCAGTGAAGGTACGAATGGGGTAGCTGATCTGACGGACGGGATTGACCTGACGAATGGGCAGGCGGCGCCGTCCAATCACCTGCTTTCTTTTCCAAGAGATGGACGAGGTATAACGGTGTTGGATGGTAACAAGTACAGCCTGACAGTGATGGTGCGTGGTGGATATTCTCTGAAATAGAATGTGCATCTGTCCAAGAAATTATTCGGTTGTCATTCATTTTATTTGCGCAGATTAACCAGTTCTAACAAACATTAATATGGCTAGCCAACCTTGTTCCTGCTCACTCTATAACTGTAGACAACCAATAATCGGAGGTGCAGGAATCATGGCTAGAAGCAACCGCAAAGTGGTGCCGGAAAGTCGTCAAATGCTGGATCAGATGAAGTATGAAATTGCTGCCGAATTTGGGCTGAATGTGGGATATGGTGGCAGAGGCCTTGCTGGTGCAGATACCGAATTTGGTTCTGAACTGGGAGCTGTGAGTGATCACTCCTATGGCCATTATAAAGGCTGGGGCCACCTGACTTCCCGTGAGAATGGATCGGTTGGTGGAGAGATTACGAAAAGGCTGATTCGTCAGGCAGAGCAGCACTTATAGGGTATTTTCCTTATTCCAATTCGTTTGACACGTCTTGACAAATACGTTAAGATGGCAGTTGAGGTACGCAACCTTTTCCACTAGGGAAAGGTTGATTTTTTGTTGAGGCCATTACCTGAAAAATCCTTATCTTCGTAACTGCGGACCCGCGTCCTTATTCCGCCCGGAAAGCTTTCGAGGGTACAGTGAACGAATCACCGTAAATGTTTTGTTCGGGCAATCGCCATACTACTGGTTATGGGAGGTTGAAACTTCAATGTCTATTAAAGGCCGGCATCTATTCACATCGGAGTCTGTAACTGAAGGACATCCGGATAAAATTTGCGACCAGATCTCGGACGCCGTGTTGGACGCGTTCCTGGCGAATGATCCAAACGCTCGTGTAGCGTGCGAAGTTTCCGTTGCTACAGGCCTTGTGCTTGTCATCGGTGAGATTAGTTCAGCGTCTGAATACGTGGACATTCCGTCCATTGTTCGTAATACGGTTAAGGAAATCGGGTACACACGTGCCAAATACGGTTTCGACTATAATACTTGTGCAGTCCTGACTTCTCTGAACGAGCAGTCTGCTGACATCGCACAAGGCGTGAACGCAGCTCTGGAGAACCGTGACCCGGAACAAATGGCTCGCGAAACAGAGAACATTGGTGCTGGTGACCAAGGTCTGATGTTTGGTTTTGCAACCAACGAAACACCTGAACTCATGCCTTTGCCAATTGCATTATCACACCGTATCGCTCGCCGTTTGGCTGAAGTACGCAAGAACGGGACTTTGGAATACCTCCGTCCGGATGGTAAAACTCAAGTAACGATCGAATACGACGGTGACAAACCGGTACGTGTTGATACGATCGTCGTGTCCACTCAGCATGCTGAAGAGACTACGTTGGAGCAAATTCAAAAAGACATCAAAGAACATGTAATCCTGCCTGTTGTTCCAGCTGAATTGCTGGACGAGCAGACTAAATATTTCATCAACCCGACAGGACGTTTCGTTATTGGCGGACCTCAAGGAGATGCAGGCCTGACTGGACGTAAAATCATCGTGGATACTTACGGCGGTTATGCACGTCACGGTGGTGGCGCGTTCTCCGGTAAAGATCCGACAAAAGTAGACCGTTCCGCGGCTTATGCGGCTCGGTATGTAGCGAAAAACATCGTTGCTGCTGGTCTTGCAGACAAAGTGGAAATCCAGCTCGCTTACGCGATTGGTGTAGCCAACCCGGTATCGATCAACGTGGATACATACGGCACAGGCAAAGTCAGCGAAGAGAAGCTGGTTGAGTTGGTACGTAACAACTTCGATCTGCGTCCGGCAGGCATCATTCGTATGCTGGATCTGCGTCGTCCAATCTACAAACAAACGGCAGCTTACGGTCACTTTGGCCGTACAGATCTGGATGTACCTTGGGAACAAGTGGACAAAGCAGACGTTTTGAAAGAGCAAGCGGGTCTGTAAGTAAGTTTAAGATACAAATAGATTCAAGCCCTTGGTTCCGATAAGGAATCAGGGGCTTTTTTACATACATAAGTAATTGGGTTATAGAGAGAATCTACCGAACTAATTAATATTCCTTTTAATCCCTTTTGACTAAATAAAATGTCTGTTATAACCGACATACATAATGAGGTCTGTACATTAGACAGGAGAAGAAATATAAGTTGAGGGGGACGAATTGGTGAGTTTGAAACGAATGGCCAAGAAGAGTACAATTGGGCTTTTAATCGTAATATTTACCGCCCAAAGTTGGCTGACGGGCCTGCTTGGAGTGGAAAACACTGTTTATGCAGCAGATGACTTAACTACGCTGGGAGTCACGGCAACGTTACCTGTAGCAGGAGAGAAAAATGTGAATGGAAGCACCCCATTGGAGATCGAATTTGGCCAACCTGTTCGAAAAGCAGCGGGGACTACCAGTGGATACATATCAATAAAACGTGTGTCAGATGATACGGAGGTTATTCCACCTATCTTAGTGGACCCAACGGAATCAAGTAATATTAGCATTACACTAGATGACGCCAGTGTTCCGGATGTAGGGAGAAAAGTGACGATTAATCATGCACCTCTGCCAGGAGGGACATATTATGTTCAAATCGATAAAAATTCATTTGTATACGCGGATGAGAATAATACAGCTTTCAATGGACTGAGCAAAGAATGGACGTTCCATACACAAGGTGTAGGCACAGCATCATTGGTAGAGAAGGTTCCCGCGAATGCAGCGATGCAGGTATCACCTTCATCTAACATAACAATGACATTTAGTAAAAAGGTTTTTGCAGGTGCTGGGAAACTGCAGATTTTTCAAGGGACTACACTATATGAGGAAATACCTGTGAATGCAGGTTCTCCACGTGTTAATGGTCTGGGGACGAATTCCATTGTGATTGATCCAGAGAAAAACTGGAATAGTAGCAGCACATATTATGTTGTTATGCCAGAAGGTCTTTTAAGGGATGAACTTGGGAACGACACCAGTGGAATTGCAGGAACCGAGTGGGGGTTTGGCGTCATTTCGGATCCTACTGCCCTCACCGTATCATCTGTTTCCCCAACGAACGGTACGACGAATGCACCTTTGACGGGAGAACTAACGGTTACATTTAACAAAGAGCTTGATACCAATTATCCAGGCAATGCGACGTTGAGAAAGGCCAATGGTGGAACCGTAGCCGTAACAACAACCATTAGCAGTTCTAACAACAGACAGCTGCGGATTATTCCGCAGAGCACACTGGAAAGCAATACGAATTATTACGTGGATATCCCCGCAAATGTGTTTAGGGACAAGGCGGGTAACCTGTTCACCGGATTGACAGGTACCAGTACATGGGGCTTTAAGACGCTTAGCAGAGATACTACGGCCCCGGTACTTAAAACAGTCAAGATGTACAGTAACAATACGATTCGTCTTACCTACGATGAAAGTTTGTTCAGCGCGAATCCAGCTTATAGCAGCTTCGCGGTAACAGTAAATGGGGAAGCGCGTAATGTCAGCACTGCATATGTATCAGGAGATAGCGTATATGTCGTACTCGATACAGGTGTAGCTGTAGGGCAGGTTGTCCGGATCGGGTATACGCCTGGATTGCGTCCAATACAGGATAATTCGCTGAACCCGGCAGCTTCGTTTGCAGCACGAGATGTGGAAAATACATTGGACTCGGTCATGTCCAAACCACGGGAAGGTACTGTATATTACAGTACAATTAATCTCTACTACCCGGAGACAGTATATATCAATTCCAGTGATGCGGTGTCACAATTCAGTGTGACTGCAAACCAGTCTTCGGTAGGAATCAACAGTATATCCTTAACTAATAGTTCAATGGTTACATTGAATCTGAGCCGTTCCATTACCGATGGGGAAGTGGTTCGTGTCTCGTATGCACCAGGCTCTTCTCCTGTAAAAGACAGTCGGGGACAAGCTCTTGCGGGATTCAGCGGCTTCTATGTTCGGAATAGCATCGATACCAAGGCGCCTGAATTTCAGAGTGCTGAAATAAGTGGCTCCAAGCTATGGATCCGTTATAACGAGCCACTTAGAACAACCAACAAACCGTTAAAAAGCCAGTATTCTGTCCTTGTAGATGGTAAACCTTTATTTGTAAACGACACGGATATTGAAGATGAAACAGTCACGCTGACTTTGGCTTCAGCCGTAGGCACGAACCAGAATGTAACACTTTCTTATGTCCCTGGAGCATTGCGTCTGACGGACCTAAACGGTAATCCTGCTGGTTATATCAACTTAACCCCTGTAAGCTACACAGCGGGTAATGGTATGGTGAAATCAGCTACATTGCAAGGGGATACAGTGACTATTACCTTTAGAGAATCTCTGCAGTCACAGACTCTGCTTACCCCATCTCAATTTAGTGTACAGTTGGGAGGCTCACAGGTAAGTGTGGTTTCTGCTACAGCGTCTGGAACGACGGTAACTCTGAAGTTAGCCAGTTCAGCAACAAGTGGATCAACGGGAACCGTAAGTTATTCACCAGGAGTGATCCCGCTAAGTACGCTTCAGAACGTAATTGTTGAGGCTTTTGGACCGCTATCGTTAAGCCAAACTCAAAGTACGGGTTCTACTACTAACACTGGCAGTTTGAGTGGCAACTTGCCATCCTGGCTAACCGTATCGGACACATCGGCTTTTAACCAGTCCATGTATGTCATGAGCACGGATGCAGCGGCAACAACTTCCGCCCAGTCGCGCAATAGTCGCTCTACCCGTCAGTTTAATGTGGATGCTAGCAAGTTAAATCAGGCATTTCAATATGCAAACTTAAGCAATAATTCAAGTCGCATGGTGGTATTTGAAGTTCCTTCTACAGAAGCATCAGCTTACGTTGGATTCCCTATAGACACGCTGACGGAGATAGCGTCACGTGAGCGCTTTTCATTTATTGGGGTGAAATATGGTGAGCGCCTGTGGTCAGTGCCTTTGTCAGATTTGAATCCTTCCAGTATTGCGCAAAGCGTGAATGCAGGTTCGGGTTCTTCATACTTTTATATTCAACTTGAATCAATTCCTGTAACTGTCTCTGGTACGATGGACGGTATGCTTGCATCCGCCGGAGCACAGAGAGTATCCGAGATTACGGATGTTTATCTATCCGCCTATAATGGCTACAGTGGCCAACGTGCAGAACAACTGGTGAAGAGTTCAGTTGCACTCAGATTGCCTTCAACGACAACAGGACCGGCTACAGGTCTGGTCTACATTGATCAAGGTACTTCAGCTCTGGCTAATATTCCTCATCATTTCTCCAATGCAACTGGAGCAGTTATTATAACAGGACAGCTGAAAGGCAATCAGGCTATTGTGGCTGCGTCCCATCCCGTTTCATATCGGGATACTGCTTCACACTGGGCTAAGGACGTCATTGGTGAGTTGTCTGCAAAATGGATTATCAATGGACAAAATGGAACCTTGTATGTTCCTGATCAGCAGATATCACGAGCAGAATTCGCTACTTTAGTGGCAAAAGGGTTGGGATTGCCAGGCGACTATGCTAGTGCACAACAATTTAAAGATGTTCGGTATGGTGATATATCAGGTGCATATATTGGTGCAGCCGCTAAAGCGGGTATTGTCACTGGTAATACGGATGGTACTTTTAAACCGGATAGCCTCGTTACTCGTGAGCAGATGGCCATCATGATGGTTCGGGCTTTGGATTATGCCGGTCAGCCAACTGTTCTTAATACTTCGGCAGCGTCAATGTTATCGAAGTTTAAGGACAGCAACAAAATTCAATCCAAGGATTCTGTTGCTAAAGCGGTTCAGGGAGGCATTATCCAAGGAATGACATCGACGACTTTTGTGCCACAAGGTAATGCAACACGTGCACAAGCAGCGGTAATGTTGAAGCGTGTATTGAATAAATTGGGTTATCTGTAGTTCTAATCAGGAAAAAATCGATTTATCTAATTGAAGCGGAAAGCGATCAGAATAATAAGTCCATCTGATTGTTTTCCGCTTTTTGCTATGTGAGTTAATAGGCAAAATCTATTGATAGAAGGTGTTTTTATGATCAGAAAGTTGCTATGTATATTCTTGATTTTGGGACTCTGAGTTTATCCAAGTCATGGGGCATCAGGTGAATTATTCAGTGGAGGATCGAGAGATTACAGCCACTATTGGAGCGTCGACATTCACTTTCCTACCGAATGACGACTACATTAGTGGATCAGGAGATTATTACGAATTACAAAGACCAGGCATTCAAATCAATGGTAAATTCTATTTACCTATCCGCTATGCCGCCTGGTTAACTAAGCACTCGGTTAATTATGATAAAAAGTCGAATACGGCGTGGATGCTGCAGTATGGGTATGGTCAAGAGAAAGAGATACTTGATTTGATAACAACGTATGATAGAGCTTTTACTGTAAAACTACTTGCTTCAGATCATATACAGAGATCCTATTTGACGGACAGTAAGATTACACTCCCAGAGAGTGAAATTCCGGATCGAATCTATAATGTTGATATAACAAGCATTACATACGAATCTGCGAACCAGGCATTATTGTACGTTACTTATATTCATAATAATCAGGTAATAAATGACCAACATGAGGTCGTGTTTCGAATTATAAAGGAGAACAATCAGTGGAAAATACTTCAGGATCGATATCTTTCCCGTAATACTACGCTTCCAGAAGATATCGATAAAGCTGTAAGTATAATAAAAGAGAATTTTAATGATGAGCAACAAAGTGTCCTATCTGACTTAAAGACATATTATAGAGCATATAATCAGGAAGATTTTGATTTAACGTATAAGTATACTTCGCCATTTGATATTGAACGAATGAACGCAGATACTGTTGATGAATGGAGAACCTGGGAGCACATTACAAGAGCTTCTTTTGAGTATGGAGACACTACGTATCGTATATCCAATGAACGAGTTGTGTTTCTAGGGGAGAAGCAAGCTGTTGTTCATGCCACCTTGGAATGGAGCTACTTTTCAGAGAAGATAGAGCAGAACCGTTCTATATATGAGGCGCTGATCTACCTCGATTACGCCAATGGGCACTGGAATTATAGTTATGATAATGACATTAGTGCGAACGATGAGGATACCAATCGAACGTTAACCGAGATTCATTTCCCAGAGTTAGATTTAGAATCTGATTAATACGAATATACCGGTATATTCCCATGTACGGATAGTTAACTCCATATGTGGGTTCTTTTTTTGCCAAGAATACCCTCAAAGTTAGCTATTGGCGTAACTTTTTCCACAAAAAGCAGTCTATTAATAGAAGAGTATACTAGAGATCTCGCTATCTGCTGCCACGTGGCAGAGATCGTGATCTCTAAGATTGATATACAAGATGGGAGAGACGTTTCAAACATGTTGGGGAAACAAGGGAAACGGCTGAATGACGTTAAGGGTAATCAGGCAAAGAAATGGGCGATGGTAACACTGGCAGGTGTCATCTGGATTGCTCCGGTTCTGGGAGCGGGACAGCAGGTGTGGTCAGGCACTTCTTGGCAATCGGTAGCTGCTGCGGCATCTACAACGACAAGCAAACTGAGTGAAGAAATTCTGACTTCGGGTGCGAAGTTGATGAAATATAACTATACAACAACACGTTCTGGCGCGAAGGTAAACGTACTGGCAGACGTCATTCAAGTGGATTTGCAAAATCCATATGTGAAGCTGGACGTCATGACAGGCAAGGGTGGCAATCTGAACAGTAAACAAAGCACGGGTAGCATGGCCAAAGAAAACGGTGCAGTAGCTGCCGTGAACGGCGATTATTTCAATGTATCTGGTGAGCTCGCTCCAATTGGTGGACAGGTCTCGGACGGGGTCCTCGTATCCACTCCATCGGAACTGTCGGGCATGTATGCCCTCACTGTAACCAAGGATGGCAAACCGATGATTGATGAGTATTCATTCGATGGCACCGTGAGAGCAGACGATGGTTCAACCTTCCCTTTGCGTGGGATAAATAAAGAGGATTACACGGTCGAATCGAGTTCGGTCAAATACAGTCATGCCAATTCAATGTATATTTATACACCGGCGTGGACATCCACGAAACGGCCGAATGATCCCTCCACAACACCAACCGAGGTACTTGTGCAGAACGGCGTGATTACCCAGATTTCTGATAAAAAGGCGTTGGACATGACGGTGCCGAAAGATGGGTATATTTTGCGCGCGCATGGAACGGCAGCGACCTGGATTATGACCCATCTCACAGTGGGGCAGACGCTGAATGCGGATTACAAACTGAAAGCCAAAACAAGTGGGGAAACCGTTGATCCAAGCAACCTGGAGATGATGATCGGTGGTCACACTATTCTGGTGAATGGCGGCAAGGCGGCTACATTTTCCCGCGATATTGCTGCTTCCGGTATTGGTGGCATTCGTGCGAGAACAGCAGTCGGTTACTCTCAGGATGGTCGGTATGTCTACATCGTTGCAGCGGAGAAAAACAGTAACAGCAGCGGTATGTCGCTGACTGAACTGCAATCCTTCATGACTAGCATTGGTGTATGGAAGGGCATGAACCTGGACGGAGGGGGCTCCACAACGATGGTAACTCGTCCACTCGGCGAGGAGACAGCAGGGCTTACGTTCAACACGGAGTACGGTACAGAGCAGCGTCAGGTCGTAAACACGCTGGGGGTGTTCTCTACGGCACCGGAAGGCAAGCTGAAGGGCTTTGCCGTGAGTGGCAGCCAAACGTTGCTGGTAGGGCAAGAGGGCAAGTACACAGCCAAAGGATATGACACGTATTACAACCCGATTGCGACAGGCGATATCAAGATGACGTGGAAATCCAGCAACAACGGTATCGTGAGTGTAAGCAACGGAACGATCAAAGCCGTGAAGCCAGGCACAGCAACACTGACGGCAACGAGTAATGGCGCTTCATCCTCCATTAAAGTTAACGTACTAGGGGGCAGTGAACTGGCTTCGCTGACAGCAGGATCTGGATTGGGATCGCTCCAGGCGGGCACAACCATTTCAATCCCGGTAACGGCGAAGACGAAAAATGGGCAAAGTGTGACGGTTCCGGCTGACTCGCTGACATGGGAGTTTATCGGTTTCAAGGGTAAAGTCGCTGCCGACCAATTAACTGTATCTTCTGTGGACTCTGGCGCTCAAGTAGGTTATGCAATTGGTCGTTATGACGGTTACAGCACGGTAGTTGTTCTCTCCGCTGCAGGAAGTGAAACGATATGGGAGAACTTCGAAAATGTGAGCTACCCGATCAACTTCACGACCAATGCACCAGGTGTAACCGGATCGGCTTCCGTAACAGCAGGAACAGGTGAAAAAGCGGTCTCCAAGGTGTTGCAGCTAAGTTATGACATGACCGCAGGCACAGGTAAAATGTATGCTTATGCCCAATTGAACGGTTCCACCGGCAAAGAGGTATCTGCAACAGCGACATCCATGTCCATGGATGTGATGGGAGATAAAAGCTTGAACTGGCTGCGTGCCGAATTTACCGATGCCAATGGCAAAACGGTATATGCTGATCTTGCCAAGGCCATTGATTGGGAGGGTTGGAAAAAGCTCACTGTGGACTTGAATGGGTTGAACATGGCCTATCCGGCGAAGCTGAAACGGGTCTATGTGGTGAACGTGGAAGAAGGTCAGGATGAGCGTGCGATGACAGGAACGGTCGCTTTTGACAACATTGCTTTCACCATGCCATCGAAGTCCAGTGAAGTGGGATTGCCTACAGGAACAGCTTCGCTGGTGCTTGGACAGAAATCCATGACCGTTAATGGAACGAAAAAGGCAATTGATGCGGCACCGGTACTAAAAAATGGAACAACGTATGTGCCCATCAAGCATGTGCTGGACGCTTTTGGAGGGCAGGCGAGCTGGGATAGCAAAAATCAACGGATTACGGTTGTACGTGGCGGCAAGCTGATTGATCTGGTTGTTGGCCAGAAAGAATTCATCATTAATGGCAAAAGGCAAAGCGCTACAGTAGCACCATACGTATCTGGTGGTAGGACTTTAGTCCCTCTCAGACTCGTTTCGGAGCAGCTTGGACTGACTGTAAAATGGGAACAGAACACGAAGACCGTTACCATCTCATCGTGATATGGTATGATATATACCGGAAACGATAGAAATGGAGTCGAACAAACGTGGATTTACAAGCCGATGCCATAGACCGCGTCATAAAAAACGCCATACAAGTCATGGAAAACAGTAAATATCAAATGTTTGAGATTATGGACTCGACTCGGAATGAGCTGAAAACGCTGAACGAGGAGTTGAAGTCGGTCCTGAAGGAGACGGCGGAAACGATCGAGAAAGTAGATCAATTGGAGCTCAACTACCGCCGCTCCCGGATCCGGCTGACCGAGGTTAGCCGTGACTTTGTCCGTTATTCCGAGCATGATATCAAACAGGCGTATGAGAAAGCGACGCAGCTACAGCTGGATCTGATGATTTATCGTGAGAAGGAAATGTATCTGAAGGCCCGTCGGGATGATCTGCAGAAGCGTGCCAAAAATGTGGAAGCTTCGGTAGAGCGCGCCGAGACGATCGGCTCCCAGATGGGGGTTGTGCTGGAGTATCTGTCGGGTGAGCTGGGTCAAGTGACCCGCATCATTGAATCCGCCAAAAATCGACAAATGATAGGTTTGAAAATAATTTTGGCCCAGGAAGAAGAGCGGAAGCGTATTGCTCGTGAGATCCATGACGGTCCTGCGCAGATGCTCGCAAATCTAGTGCTTAGGACGGAAATTGTAGAAAGAATGCTCATAAAGCAGGATTTTAAGATGGTCCAGGCCGAAATAGTAGATTTGAAAGGCCAGGTTCGTTCGAGTCTTGGAGAAATGAGAAAAGTTATTTTCAATTTGCGTCCTATGGCACTGGATGACCTGGGATTGATTCCAACGCTTCGGAAGTACGTGCAGGATTTTGAAGAAAAAACAAAAATCCGCTCGCTTTTTGAAACGAGAGGCAAGGAACACCGGTTGTCTTCCGCGATGGAGGCTGCGATCTACCGCCTCGTGCAGGAAGGTCTGTCCAATGCTGCAAAGCATGCTTATCCCACTTATGTTGTGGTGGAAATTACATACCAGGCTCAGCTCGTCAAAATTGTCGTGCAGGACAATGGGCTTGGGTTCAAACCGGAGCTTCTTGCGAAGAAGAGCAAGGATCATACCCACTTCGGTCTGATTGGGATGAGAGAGCGGGTTGAACTGCTAGAAGGAAGAATAGAGATCGAATCCGCGGAAAATCAAGGAACCAAAATAGTGATTCATATCCCGACAAACGTGGATAAGGGAAAGGAGTAGCAGGATGGAAAACCGTGATACTGGCAAGACATCGATTAAAGTTCTTTTGGCTGATGATCATCAGCTGTTCCGTGAAGGTCTGAAGCGCATTTTAAATATGGAGGACGACATTGAGGTCATCGGCGAATGTGGCGATGGGATTCAGGTGCTCGAATTCTGTAACCAGGAGAAACCGGATATTGTATTGATGGATATCAACATGCCTGTTGAAAATGGGGTTGAAGCGACGGAGAAATTGCGTGAGCTGTTCCCGGATGTCAAAGTCATTATCTTGTCTATTCATGATGATGAGAGTTATGTGTTCGAGACGCTGCGTAAAGGCGCTAATGGATACCTGCTGAAAGATATGGAGGCCGAGTCCCTGATTAATGCGATTCGTTCCGTTCATGAAGGGCATGCATTCATCCACCCTAAAGTAACTGGCAAACTGATCATGCAGCTGCGTCGGATGACGTACCTTAACGAAACAGGGGCAATGAGCGAAGGAGCTTCAAAAGAAGCAGGCGTCAAATTTGTCGCTGGCGACAATAATCCGCTGACTCGTCGTGAAGCTGAAGTTCTGCGTCTGATGGCAGAAGGAAAGAGCAACAAAATGATTGGTGAGTTCCTCTTTATCAGTGAGAAAACAGTAAAAAACCATGTCAGCAGTATTCTGCAGAAAATGGAAGTGGACGACCGTACCCAAGCCGTTATCAATTCAATTAAATATGGCTGGGTAACGCTCTAATATCATTGTAGTACTACACAGTATAACCTTACGAGATCATAGGATATTCTGTTTACTCGCGCCCGTTCCAGAATGCTGGACTGGTTAGCGGGTTAATGGACTTTACTACTGCAAATGAGCAAAGCGTGGAGTTATGCGAAACTTAGGTTCGATTTTCGGCATGAATGAGTGAGCGACCTGGCCTGTCTTCTTCGTCCGGTGTCGATCAGAATGAATATGAGCATTTGGAATTGCAAGTGTAACCCTTCGGAAAGAGTGGCATATACTGCTGTATACAGGGATGTTCGCCATGGGTGAGCATGACCTTCCGAGGAGGTGCAGTTGCCATGGTTGCTCATCTGACTATGATTCTGCTCATATACTTCCTGGCGGCAATGGCCGTTCATGCCATGCACCAGCGCTATCTTTCCCATCCGGATCCCGAAGGCTACGAGCAGATTATGCTCATTCCTTCCAATCAGGAACAACGGATTGAAGGCATTGTAAGAGCGCTTTGCCGGGAATTATTTTACCGTGGAAAGAGCTTCACATTGACAGTTATCGCTGATCGTACGGAAGCGGAAACGGTTCGTATTATTGAAAAGCTTATGCATAGGCAAGGAATGGAGCTATCCTACCTGTCTGCTGTCCCTTCCGATATGGAACAGGTAACTCAGACCGGGAACCGTGCGATTCGTCTTATCGATTTGCGTGATCCAAAGCAGTAGATGTTTTTTTGCACCAGTTGGGCTCATTAATCGTGGATGCTGCTGAGACAGACTGGCTAAAGCGGGTCATCAGTCAGAATGCACTTTCAATGAAGTCATGCCAGCTTGCCAAAATAAGCTTGGAGTTCATCATGTTCGAGGTTAAAGATTACAGCGTATGCTGTAGTCTTTTTTTGTCATTGTAGCCAAGCTTGCTGTTAAATTAAATATGGGTTTTTATGCAATCTATGGTTATTGAGCCTTTGGAGGCTTGTTGAGGTGAAGAATGAACCTTTTCGAATTCAGAACTCTTAAGTTAAAAGTATAGACTGCGCGGATTGGAAAAAGTTTCGCATGATAAAGAAAGAATATCGTTATTAGTAGGATTGGTAAAATGGGCCTATTGGGCAGATTTGGAGTACAACAACTTGTGGGAAGCTTTAACAATTGATATAGTGATTATACAAGTAGATATTGAATTAAGTGAGATATGGACATGAAGCACATGCTCCGACAAATAGTCGGTTGGCGTGTGCTTTTTTTGCGTTTGGAAACAGGGAGAAGAGGGAGGAGAGCAGATGAAGGTTGGATTATATGTGTGCCGGGTTAGAGAAAGGTGGAAGATGATGCTGTCCCTGGATATCCGGGTGGATGTAGCGTGGTGGCTTGAAGGTATGAGCGGACAGCAGGTGTTGCGGTGGTTGCTGCTAGGCAGAGAGCTGCCTTTAAGTCAGGCCTCTTGGATGGTTGAGAATTTTGAAATGGAGCGAGGCATGGATCAATGGGGCGGGGAGCACTGGCAGGCATATATGCAGCGGAAAATGGATGAGTATGAGCGAGTTACTGGGGAATATGAGGATAGGATAGGGATTGGGCACAATGCAGGGAGTGCTGCTGGCAGGGAGCTTGAGGTGGGCGGGATGCCAGAGTCGTATCCCGCCGGGGAGTGGGCTCAGCTGGAGCGGGGCGCAGCCCTGCTGGCTGAGCTGCTTCGCGGCCGCCAATTGCTGGCGGCCGAGGCAGAGGCGCTGCTGGCGGACACGGCGCCGCAGCTTGCCTCGGTTTGGCGCGCGGCTGCGCAGCTCGCGCACCTGAGCGGGCGGCTGAGCATCACAGCCGCCCTGGAAGGGCCTGCCACGCGGCGGCAGCGCCTCGCGTGGCTTGGCCGCGCGCAGAGCGCGCCCCGCTGCCGCCGATGCGGCAGCTTTGCCGGGCAGCGCGTGCCCTGCGCTGCCTGCGGCCTGGCGGCGTGCGCCTACTGCGAGGCTTGCCTCGCGTTGGGGCGCAGCCGTGCCTGTGCGCTGCTGCTGCGCAGCGCAGCGCCATGGGCCGTGCCACGACGCGGCGAAGCATCGCGTGGCACGACCGTTGCCCCCACCGAGGGCGGACTTGCCCGGTGGGGGTTGAGCCCGGCGCAGAGCGCGGCGGCTGCCGCGGCGCTGGCGTTTTTGGCCCGGCCATCCGGAGGAGATGGGCCGGAGCGGTTTTTGCTGTGGGCCGTGACCGGGGCCGGCAAAACAGAAATGATTTTCCCACTGCTCCAAAACATATTGGAGCGGGGTGGACGTGCGCTTGTTGCTACGCCGCGCCGGGACGTCGTGCTGGAGCTGGCTCCTCGTCTGGCGAAAGCATTCCCCGACATCTCGCTCGCTACGCTATATGGAGGCAGCACCGAGCGCTGGAAAGACGCGCAGCTCACACTCGCGACTACGCACCAGTTAATGCGTTTTTATCAGGCGTTTGATCTGGTCATCATCGATGAGCTCGACGCATTTCCCTACCATAATGATCCTATGCTGGCTCATGCGGCGGCGTCCTCGTGCAAGCCTGATGGCCATTTTATGTACTTGTCTGCTACGCCACCAGCCCGGCTACAGCGGGAAGCGGCGCAAGGGAAACTCGATCACGCCAGAGTTCCGGTGCGCTTCCACCGCTATCCTTTACCCGTGCCACGTTTATTGAAGATGCCTACAGTCGCCGAATGTATTCGGAAGCGCGAACTGCCTGCTACTCTTAAAAAGAGTATTCAGACTTCCTTGCAACGAGAAGCACAGGTATTTGTATTTGTGACACGGATCGCTCAGATTGAGGCGTTTGTAACTCTCATGCGTCACATATTTCCGCAAATCCATATCGAAGGAACATCATCCCAAGATCCGGATCGTGCGAGCAAAGTTATTGCTTTTCGTGAACGGTCGATCCGTCTGCTCGTGACCACCACTATCTTGGAGCGGGGCGTCACCATTCCGCGCAGCGATGTATTTATTTTGGATGCGGATAACGGGCTCTTCGACGAAGCTTCTCTGGTACAGATGGCGGGCAGAGCAGGTCGCTCCATGGATGATCCAGCAGGAAGGGTCGTCTTTGCATCCTCCCGTCGTACGCGATCCCAGGTAAAAGCGGTGGCACAGATCCAAAAAATGAACACGATCGCAAGGCGCAAAGGCTACCTCCATCCCCCATCACACCAATAAATACGAAAGGAGGCTAATATTCGATGCCCAACTGGTTAACTAATATAACCGACCATCTGCAACATCTCACCCATCGCCTGCATGGCTTGTTCGCCCCACCGGGAGCGACTTGTCTAACCTGTGGTACTCGAGCGTTACTATCTCCAGTCTATCCAGGCATATGTCAGCGTTGTGTGCAGCAAATTCCATGGATTCGTTCCATTCGCTGTCTGCGTTGTGGTCGGGGGATCGGCTGCCCGGACTGCGTCCGCACACACATGCAAAACCGTTCTTTTATATGCAACCGCAGCGCCGTCCAGTATAACGCTCTTATGAAAGAGTGGATTGGGATGTACAAATTCAGAGGACACGAGCGCTACGCGCCGCTATTAACTGCGCTTATTATTCAAGCATTCCAAGCAATGAGTGAAGAACTCAACCCTGTTTTGGGAAAAGAAACCCTGGCCCCCGTGGCTCATCCCGCCACACCTGCTCATTACCAGGTGGATGCCAGCTTGCATCCACCTGACTCGAGCGCGTCAACCAACGCACTCGTTCACCGACCTGGCGGGCGCGGAACAACACACGCGCCCGTTCAACGACTTGGCTCGCGTCAATCAATCAGCGAGCCTGTTCACTCACATGCCGTGTTTGCGCCCGCACATACACGCTCGCAACACCACAGCTCATACGCGTGCTACACACACGCTCATCCCGGAACAGCGACGCGAAACCGCCAGTCGCTGCTCCAAAACAACAAGCCGCGATGGCGGCCAGACGCGGTGACCTATGTGCCCGTCAGCAACGAACGCCTTGCCGAGCGCGGCTTCAACCAGGCCGAGCGGCTCGCAGCAGGACTTGCCGGAGCCGTCCGCCTGCCTGTAGTTGATCTGCTGCAGCGTCGGATCAACACCACCAAACAAAGCTTCAAAACACGCGGCGAGCGCATTCAGACCATGCAGGATGCGTTTGCAATGCAGCCAGGTGGAATGGAGCTGATGTTCGAACTCTATAGGACCATCAATCAATCCACACAAAAGGACATGCATTCCCAACGGGCAAATTTATACGCTTATGGGCAGGAAGTGTCTTCGAATAACAGATCAACGGAACAAGGTTGGCAAATTGCTCCCTTACGCTTGCTGATGATTGACGATATTTACACAACGGGCAGTACGTTGGATGCTTGCGGACAGGTAATCCTGAACACTGGATCTTCCATGAACCTTCCAATTGAAATTTACACGCTGACGTTGGCCAGATCCTGAATAGGACAGATAGCTTGAGCAGATAGTTACTTAATAATGGTCCGATTATGAGAAGCAGGTTACATGATGACAAAAATTAATAGCTTACAAATAGGAACTTATGTTCATATATTTATAGCGTTATCTTTTTTTGGATTTTTATATGCATGCATATGATTTGTATATTGGTTGTTTGATGAAATTTGGAGCTTTATTAAACAAGAATATTTTTACATGTGAAAAAGAGGAATCCCTTCTTCCATGTAGAATAGATAGTTCTGCCGTTCACCATAGGTGACAGTACGGGGAGTGGCACAACTTATCTGTTTAAAGGGGAGAACAACGGTGGGTGCAGGGAAAAGAAAAAACGGGTTTTACTTATGGATCGTCCGTTTACTGGTGTTCATGCTGGTATTCGGACAGTTTGGCGTGTACGGGGGGAATCGGGCACATGCCGAAATGGTTCAAGGAGGTGTACTTTCTTCTAGTAATGATTCTCAGTTTGTTCTTTACGTCCAAGAAGGTAAATTAAAATCAAATATGAATCAAGTTGAATTAAGGTGGCAAAGATCTGAGAATATTCCGACGTCAACGTTACCTTCCTTTAAAAGTCAGTTAATTGTAGGGGAGACTAACGATATTTCTCAAGTTTTTTTTGGGACATACCATTCAACTTATACAGGAGAAGTTAAGCATGCTTTCGTTGTTGAATTCAATAAACTTTGGGAGGAATATCACCAAGTTGACTTTGTGAATGGAGATTGGCTATTTTCTGAAACCGATCCATTAGGAAACGTGACTCCGATTGAAGTATATGACACGCAAGTCAAACCCCTGAGCCTGGTGATTAATGCCGAAACAGGTCAAGTTGTAGATTTGATTGCCAACATTAACCCATACTATCATTCGAATGAGGAGATTTATTCGTTTATACCTGAAATAGTAGATGTAGAAGAACCTTCTGTGCCAGTTGAAACCCCAAACGAATTGGTAGCTAAAGTGAGTGATGGTTCGGTTGAACTTAGTTGGAATAAATCAAATAAAGCAACTGCTTATGAAGTAGAAGTGAATGGAATTTTAAAAGGGCAATCGTACATAAATACGTGGGTTGATCATTCTTTGAATTCGAACTCAGTCTATAACTATAGAGTAAGAGCGGTGAATTCGTTTGGAGCAAGTGAGTGGAGTGATACTTATTCAGTAAAAACATTATTAAGCAAGCCTTCTCTGAACGTTATTCCAGTGGCAAGAAAAAATACAATTCAATGGTCACCTATAGAAGAGGTGGATTTCTACCAATTGCAAATTGATGAGGATGAACCGGTTCATCTGAATGATACTTATTCATATGATCATGTAGATTTAGTTCCGGGGTCCAACCACTCCTATAAACTCAAAGCGTTCTCTTCTGATAACGAGAGTCTTTGGAGTGATACCTATTCTCAACTTACTGTATCCGATTATGAGAGTGGTTTGAAGATCATGGAAGCTAAGTCCAGCCAGATTAAAGTCAGTTGGCAGGCTATGAGTGGTGCCGTGGGATATGAACTAGAGATCGACGGCAAATTAGTTTCAGTATCGGGCACATCCTATACGAAGACAGGACTTACACCTGATTCGCAGCATACTTTCCGGGTAAGAACCAAAAACAAACTGGAAGTAGGAAGCTGGAGCAATTCTGTATTGGGTTTGACCCAATTAGCGACCCCTGTACTTAAGACAAATTCTTTATCATCAAAAGACACTCAATTATTTTGGCAACTCATTAAAGGAGCTTCATATTACGAAATAGAGATAGATGGAACCATAGTTGGCAGATCTATTGATCCTACTTACATTGTTGAGGGATTAAATCCGGGAGAGTCACATAAATATCGTATTCGTGCATTAAGTGATACTAACGATAGCGCTTGGACGGGAATCGTTTCTCAAGTTACTCAACCCGACATTGTAACCGGATTAAATGTTACTGCCTCTACCAATAAATCCATAACACTAAAATGGAATGCTGTTAAAGGTGCAACTGCGTATGATTTGGAAGTGGATGGCGTTATTGTTTCTGTATCCGGTACAAGCTATATTAAAAGCAATCTTCTACCTGACACGGATCATGTTTTTCGAATCCGATCCAAAAATGCAGCAGGCGTAAGCTCATGGAGCGAACAAATATTGGGGTTAACCAAACTTGTAACGCCGATATTAAAAGGGAATCAGACGAACGCGTCAATTACACGGGCCTGGGTTGCTAATCCAAAACGCTACATCATATGAAATTGAAGCAAATAGGAAGACTGTAGTTGTTACGGATGAACAAGTATTTTGCACTCCGAATTAATTGCATTAAGTACTCACAAGCACCGCATTCGGGCGCTAAACAGTTCAAACATAAGTGGATGGACCACATTGCTTAGCGTAAAGACATTAAAATAAACTTCTATTTTCTAAGATCAGCTTGCGCATTGACGCAGTCTTTTTCTCATATTTTTGGTATGATATTAAAAAGTAGACTTGAAAAGACGTTATAAAGTAAAGTATACCTAGTAGAAGTTTGAGAGGGGCGTTTTAGCGATGAATCTGGGTAATTGTCCTCGCTGCGGAAAATTATATGCGTTGAATTTTCGAGATGTATGTTCGAACTGTATCAAAGAAATTGAGCAGGAATATCAGTCATGTGTAGACTATCTACGTGAGAATAAGGGTACCAATATACAGGAACTATCTGATGCAACGGAAATTTCTATTAAGCAGATCACCGGCTTCATTCGGGAGGGTCGGATTTCCATCGAAAACGCCCCGAATATGATGTATCCTTGTGAAGTATGCGGAACGTTGATCCGCGAAGGACATATGTGCGACTCTTGTAGAAGTCGCTTGACGAAGGACCTGGCTGGGGCAGCGCGTGAGGTAGGCCAGAAGGATAACGGCAATATAGGCGGACGAACCTACAATGCTGTCGACAAACTGCGCGATTCATAGGAACGAGGGCTTAAATACCGTTTTTGCTATAACAAATGTTTTGGAACGTACCGATAAACTTATTAAAGATTATCGGTTTTTTTTATTATCCTAATTGTTCGTTAACATAAAGATAATGTAAGAAGAAACATTGATCGACGAATGTCCAAGGGAGACAGACCGCATTTCAGCAGTAGTTTTTCTTGCGATTATAGAATTTTTCAGCTTGGCTGAAAACGTCTGAATTCTATAATCTAATAAAATCCTAAGGTAAAGGAAGTGTAGTTCGTATGAAAATCAATGAACCGAATAGAATTGGTGCTATCAATTCCTATCAGAGGAACGTTGAATCCAATCAGCAGGCTGATGCCAAAAAGAGCCGCCGTAAGGACGAAGTATCCATTTCTCCGGAGGCGATGAAGATGCTTGAGGAACAAGGTCGTACACAGGATGCAGGACGTATACAACGTATTCAAGAATTAAAGGAACAGGTAAATTCGGGAACTTATCAAGTAGACAGCCAGAAGCTTGCCGAGAAGCTCGCTCCATACTTTAAGAACTTCCCTAATCAATAGGAGGACACATGGCAATTGAATCGATAATTGATGTACTTGCAGAGCTGGAGGCCGCACATGTGGATATGCTTGAGCTGGGGGAACGGAAGAAGGAAGCTGTTGTTGCTAACAAAGTTGATATACTGATCTCTCTAATTAATCAGGAATCCAAACTGCTGAAAAGGATTGAGTTGATCGAGCAGCAAAGACTTCAGGCTGTCCACCAGTTTCTGGAGGAACGTGGCATCAAGTCCAAGTTGAATCTGACCATTAGTGAGCTGATGAGACTAGTTTTCGATGCCACAGAGAAAAGGAGACTTCTTGAAGCTCAAACTTCATTAACAGATGTACTGCAAAAGGTGAAATATCTTAATGAAGCCAATCAACAGCTTATTGAGCAGTCGCTCTCGTACATCGACTTTTTTATTGAGACAATGTCATTTCATTCTGAATCAGAAGCCACGTATCAGAATCCTTCGGAGAAGCCTTATGGTATGGCTCGCTCCGGACTATTTGATACTCGAGCATAATAATGGGGGAAAAACAATATGGCTTCAACATTTCATTCAATTGAAACGGCCAAACGCAGTCTGATTACACAAACGGCCGCTTTGAACACAACAGGACATAACGTTGCGAATGCGAATACACCAGGTTATTCACGTCAAGTCGTTAACATGACTGCAGCAGATCCAATTGATGCAGTGGCGTTTTATCGCACAACAGCGCCAGGCCAGCTTGGAACGGGTGTAGAGTTTAACTCGATAATGCGTGTTCGCGAATCTTTCCTTGATGGCCAATTCCGCAATGAAAATACCTCTCTTGGAGGATGGACCGTTCGGAATAGTACACTTGAAAAGCTTGAAACGATTGTGAATGAACCTTCGGATACGGGAATCCGTACGGTACTGAATAATTTTTGGAACTCTTGGTCCGATCTAAGCCAAGACCCACAGGACATTACCAACCGCAAAATTGTGAAAGAGACAACTTTGGCGTTGACAGATGGTTTGAATCAAATCAGTCTCCAATTGGATGCGCTGACTAGCGACCTGACGAACAACGTTTCATTAAAAACGACCGAAATCAATTCATATCTGCAGTCCATAGCGGATCTGAACAACAACATCGTAAAAGTAGAGCGACTTGGAGACAATGCCAATGATTTGCGTGACAAACGCGATTATGCCGTAGATCAGCTCTCCAAGATTGCAGGCGTTCAGATAACAGAACTGGATAGTGGCTACCAGGTAACGATTGCAGGCCAAGTAGCAGTCACCGGAGCAGCAGTTGTTCCTGTCACGGCTGATATTTTGGAGAACGCCTATCAAGCGGGTACGCTAACGGGTGGCGAGGTCTACGGAATGATCCATTCCCGTGATCAATATGTAGCAGACTATCGCAATCAGATAAATCAGCTGGCCAATACGCTCGCAACCGGGGATATTGAGATTACCATTCCTGCCGGATCCGTATTGCCTAGCGGTACGGTTTTCAACAATGTGACCTATTCAGATGCCAATAACAATAGAACGCTAACATCAGATTTGAAAGTGACAGTTCAAGGGATCAATGGGCTGCACAAACTGGGCTATACGCTTAGTGGAAATACGCCAACAGCGGGCGGAGACTTCTTTACAACCAAAGACGGCTCAGGAACGATTACGGCTGGGAATATCACATTAAGTACAGATATCCAAAATGACCCGAATAACATCGCAACTTCGATGCGTACTACCGGAACAGGTACAGGCGAGAGTGTAGTACTGGGGAATAACAGCTTGGCGCTGGCCATGGCTGGACTAAAAGATTCAAAATTTGATTTTGGTACTGGACTGTCCAAACCGACCACGGTGGATGACTTTTTTGGCGCGATTGTGGGTCAATTAGGTGTCCAGACTCAAGAAGCCAATCGTCAGGCACAAAATGCTCAACTCCTCACGGAGCAGGTTGACTTAAATCGCCAATCCGTAAGTGGCGTATCTCTCGATGAAGAAATGAGTAATTTGATTAAGTTTCAGCATGCTTACAGTGCCGCTGCCCGTTTCATGACTGCATACGATGAACTACTAAACAAACTAATAAACAGCACCGGTGTAGTCGGTCGCTAAGACGTAGAAAGGGGTAACCAAGAATGGCCATTCGTGTAACCTCAGGCATGATGAGCACTCAGATGCTGAGTAACCTGAATCGTAACCTGAATCGTATGGACAACATGTCCAATCAGATTTCCACCGGTCGTAAAATCAATAAACCATCAGATGATCCTGTTGGTGTGACTTATGCGCTTCGTTATCGTGCAGAGTTGGCTGCGAATGAGCAGTATCAATCCAACACGGATGCGGCGGTAAGTTGGCTGGATGCGACGGATTCGAATATGCAGCAAGCGCTTGATGTAGTGAAAAGGTTAAAGGAGTTGGCTGTCCAAGGTTCTAATGGTACTCTTCCGGATAACGGAATCGAAGCAGTTAATCTTGAAGTAGAAGAACTGAAGAAGCATCTTGCGGAAATTGGAAACTCGCAGATTCGTGGAAAGTATATCTTTAACGGACAAACTTATGATAAACAGCCTTATGAACTATCCTCTGGTGTAACAGAGTATTATGATGTTGAGACCGATAATCAAGCCGTTATGTATTCGATCAGTGAGCAGGTCAGTTTTCAAATTAACACTTCCGGCTCAGATTTTTTCGGAGGTAAAGGTGAAGCTGACAACATATTTAAAGTTATTGATAATCTTTCGACCGCATTAGCAAGTGGTGATCAGGCTGCTGCACAGCAAGAGCTAAAGAATATAGAATCCAGGTCAGTGAAAATGCAATCCAGCTTATCAGAAGTCGGTGCTCGTAGTAACCGAGTTCAATTAGTACAGAATCGTTTAAGCGATGAAAGCTTGAATTTTACTACTCTTCAATCAAAAATTGAGGACGCTGATGTTGCAAGCCTGATGATTCAGGCTTCGTCCGCACAGACGATCTATGAAGCAGCTCTTAAATCTTCTGCTCAAATCATGCAACCCACACTAATGGACTTTATGAGGTAAATATTTGATTTTAATCATAGATACACCGTAAGCTATGGACAGAGAACAGTCCGTAGCTTTTTTTACTAATTTAGGAGGATGAACAAAATGAATCAGGACAATAAAGTTGGTACAACTGAAAAGCAGACCTTAAAAGAAACATATACTTTTGTTAAAGGGATCCCAGGATTTGAAGAACTAAAAACGTTTGATTTGCAGCAGCATGACGAAGTGTTCAGTCTCTTCAGTTCAGTTAAAGAACCGGCTGTAGCCTTTGTAACCGTAAATCCATTTGATTTTCATCCGGAATATGAGTTTGAACTTTCACCTGAAAACGTAGAAGATTTGGGTGTAACAGATCCAGATGACGTAGGGGTTCGTTGTATTGTCACACTACACGATGAGATTCGAAACGCAACCGCAAACTTGCTGGCTCCAATTGTGTTCAATAAACAAAATAAAATGGGCAAACAAATTGTGTTGCAGAATACAGAATACAAAACCAAACATGCATTATGGAAAGATGAGGCTTCTTTCAACAAGGATGGTGACATCTAATGCTGGTACTTACACGTAAAAAAGGTGAATCTATTGTCATTTCAGATGATATCGTGCTGACTGTGCTATCTGTAGATGGAGAAAATGTGAAACTTGGTATAACAGCTCCGAGGGATATTGATATTTATCGTAAAGAAGTTCTGGAAGCAATTGAGCAGAACAATCAAAACGCGGCGATGAATCTGGAGATATTGCAAAAAACGATCAAAGAATTCGGGAAAATAAATGATTAATATTGAAAATGTATTTTAGTCAAAAAACTATGATAAAAAATAGAAAAAAAGTTGAAATGGCTATAAACAAATTATGTCATGTCGTCGATATATATATTAAGGCGGTAATCTTCAGGGCGGCCGACCTGTGAAGACGCTAATACCACATGGATGTGGGCATATAACCATTTCAGGGAGGAAATAAAAAATGATTATCAATCACAACGTACCAGCTTTGAACACTCACCGTAACATGACTTTGAATAACACTGCTGCAAGCAAAAACATGGAGAAATTGGCTTCCGGTTTGCGCATCAACCGTGCTGCTGACGATGCTGCTGGTTTGTCCATCTCCGAGTCCATGCGTGGCCAAATTCGTGGTCTGGAGCAAGCACAACGTAATGCTCAAGACGGAATTTCATTCGTACAAACAGCTGAGGGTGCGATGAACGAAGTATCCTCCATGTTGACTCGTATGAAAGAACTGAATGTTCAAAAAGCGAGCGGTACTTATGGTACAGAAGATAAAGCTAACATTGATTCAGAGTTGACTGAATTGTCCGGTCAAATCGACCAAATCATTGACACGACTAAATTCAATGGTAAAGCGATCACTGGTGGTGCTGATATCATCGTTAGCGATGACGGTACTACAAAAATCGCTATTGGAACGATTGATACAAGTACTTTCAAAGGACTGAATTCAACTAAAACTACTGCAGATATTGAGACCGCTATTAAAGGTGTTTCCACTGAACGTGCGAAACTGGGTGCTGTTCAAAACCGTCTGGAGTACACTTCCAACAACTTGGGTACTACTGTTGAGAACTTGACTGCAGCTGAATCTCGTATCCGTGATACAGATATGGCTAAGGAAATGGTTGCTCTGTCCAAGAATAACATCTTGTTGCAAGCTTCCCAATCCATGCTGGCGCAAGCCAACTCTGCACCACAAGGCGTTCTTTCCTTGCTTCGTTAAGATTTACAATCAATTCAGAGGTCTTGATTTTCAAGGCCTCTTTTTTGTTGTGCTTGAAAGATGAATTTTGGGATTTCTCTATATTAACCTAAATTAAGTCGAACTTTAACCGATATATATAGTAATTGAAACTACATACCGGCACATTTTTAGATCAATCAATGATTATGATAGGAGGATGATACATGGATACGAAATTATCAACACAAACTTCATTAAATTCTATGCCCTCAATTGGCCATTCATCTGCTTCATCAACTGGATCTCCTATTTCTGATTCAAAGGAAAACCAGAAGATTAGAACTTCGACTACAGGCAATACCCCTCTGGATCAAGAAAAAATAATCGCTGATCTTCAGAAGGCTATTCGTGCCATTCAAGGCCCCCAAAAGGCATTTGAGATTTCTATGCATGAACAAACCCACACGATTATGATTAAGGTGTTGGATAAGGAAAGTGGAGATCTGATTCGTGAGGTTCCTCCAGAGAAAATTTTGGATCTTGCAGCACGAATGATGGAAATTACGGGACTGATTATTGATGAGAAAATCTAAGGGGGATAAAAAACGATGAGACTCACAGGTCTTGCTTCAGGTATGGATGTTGATGCAACGGTAGCTAAACTAATGAAAGCTCAAAGGTTACCATTAGACAAGCTTAATCAACAAAAGCAATTGGTTGAATGGAAACGTGAAGGTTATAGAGAAATAAGTTCAAAGTTGATTACATTCTCGAATACAAACTTAATGAATTTGAGTTTGAGCAGCTCAACTCAAACCAAAAAGGCTGAAGTTAGCGGAACGGCCGGTGTAGTATCTGCTTCAGCCACAGGAGCGGCGAGTACGGGTTCACTTGATATTAGTGTACAACAACTAGCTAAGGCAGCGAGTACTGTAAGTACCACGGGAATTGGTAATAAGCCAGGCTCGACTCTCATTTCCGACATTTCAGCTGAAACGAAAATTACAATAAACGATATTGATATAAACATTGATGCTACAGATACAATTGATTCTATGATCGCTAAAATCAACAACAACAAGGAAGCTGGGGTGACAGCTGTATATGACCCAACACTAGGCAAGCTTTCTTTAACGAACAAAGCCACAGGAGCTGATGCACAACTCAGTTTTAGTGGTGATATTATTGATAAATTCAATCTGGCAACACCATCGGTTGGTCAGAATGCAAAGTTAACAGTTAACGGAATTACTATGCAGCAATCATCTAACCGATTTACATTGAATGGTGTAGAAATTAACTTGACAGGTGTTCACACTACCGGGCAATCATCCAAAATTGAAGTGGTACAAGATACTGATAAAATCGTAGACAACGTTAAACAATTTGTGACTGCATATAATGAAATATTGGCGGCGCTTAATAGCAAGAGTGATGAAGAAAGGTATTTGAAATATACACCGTTAACTTCGGAACAAAAAGAGGGTATGAAAGAAGATGAGATCAAGCTCTGGGAAGATAAAGCCAAGAGCGGGATGCTGAAGAATGATAGTATATTAAAACAAGCAATCTCCGACATGAGATCTTCAATTATAGAGGATATTGATCTTGGCAATGGGAAAAAAATAAATCTTACCGAGTTAGGTATTACGACAGGAACTTGGTCTGAAAAAGGGAAGCTTTATTTGGATGAAGATAAATTAAAGCAGGCTATCGCTTCAGACCCAAATATTGTTGCTAATGCGTTTAGTTCAGGGAAAATTGGTTCATCTGGAACAAGTCAAAGATATGATGCCACGGATGGTATTTACACAAGACTGCGGAAAATTTCTTCAACTTCTCTAGAAAGCATGGCTCAAAAAGCGGGAACTTCCAAAACAAACAGTGATCTGAATTCATCATTTCTGGCTACCAGTTTGATGGGAGTAGAACTTAGAAATATTGACAATCGAATTACGACTATGAACAGTCTTATGACAAGGAAGGAGACACAGTACTATAAACAGTTCACCGCCATGGAAGTGGCGATTAACAAGTATAATGGTATATCTGGCTCACTTACCAGCTTCTTGTCTTGATTATAAGGAGGGTATATAATTGATTACTTCACCGTACCAAAAGTATCAACAGACGCAAGCACAGACTGCCTCTAAACCCAAATTGCTGATTATGTTATATGATGGAGCCATTCGTTTCGTCAATGTGGGGATTGAGGGTGTGGAAGAGCGGAATATAGAGAAGGCTAACAATAACTTTTGTAAGGCTCAGGCCATTATTAATGAATTAATTGCTTCTCTGAACTTTAATTACTCCATTTCTACTGAATTGTTGTCTATATATGAGTACTTGTTGAATCGACTTGTTGAAGCTAATATTAAAAAGAACAAGGATATAGCTATGGAAGTGTTGGAGCATCTTTCTGAACTGAGAGAAGCATGGTTAGAGGCAGCCAAATCGCCTGGAATGACAGCGGAGGGCTGAACGTGACTATCCAGCAAATCCTAATTAAATTAACGTTATTAACGGATCAAATGGTAGATAGGTTAAGTGAAGTGACGTATGAAGAGTTGGAGAGCTTTACGGGGGAGAGGGAGTTACTTGTTCAGCAACTCCTGGTTCTCCAAGAGAAGCCTACAGCAGATGAAAAAGAACAAATTGTGTCTATTCTTAGCTACGATTCTCTAATAAAATCTCGTATGGAATTCTTTAAAAACGAAGCTTCAAATTTCTTGGAGAAGCAGGGGGCAATTAAAGCTCAGCAAGTTGCGTATCAGACAGCTTACATTCCAGATAGCCTGTTCATTGATGACAGAAAGTGACAACGAAAACCGAATTTTCATAGAAAATTCGGTTTTTTAATTTTTCTACTATACTAATGAGTTAATTTTCTGGATCATGTATGCCGATATATTAAATAATGAATAATGGTTTTGGATGTTTTTATATTAGTCAAATTCTCATTTGAAACTAAACTCATAGAGGAAGAAGAGGAAGAAGGCTATCAAATATATATCCAAGGAGATTTTGAATATTTGCAAAATAAATTATAACCTGTTTCAAATATAATAATCAAAAAAAACGTGATTTAGGGAGTGGAATGATTATGAATACTGCAGCTGCGCTTGTTCCAAAATATATGTTAGATTTCAAGTGTATTGGATCTGATTGTGAGGATAGTTGCTGTATAGGATGGAATGTGCAAATTGATAAAACAACCTATACCAATCTAACGAGTGTCTCACAAAAAGCTTTAAGGGATAACTTTAAATCGGGTATTGAAAAGGTTGAAACCCCTTCAAGAACCAATGACCAGTTTGCAAAAATGAAAATGGATAGTAAAACCGGATGTTGTTCCATGTTAGACGAACAAAAGCTATGTACTATACAAGCTTCGCTTGGAGAAAGATATTTGGCACCCATATGTGCTACGTATCCACGTAATATATTCTGGGTAAATAACGAGCAGGAAATCTCTGCAGTGATGTCGTGTCCAGAAGCGGCCAGATTAGCATTGTTGAACCCTGAAAAAATGGAGTTTACACATACCGAGGCCATGCTGCAAAAAAACGCTCAATCGAAAGGTCAGGTTTTTACTGATCAGCCAAATCCCACATTCATGAATTTTTTCTGGGATATCCGAATTTTCACTATTGAAATTATTCAAAATAGGAATTACAGTTTTCCACATAGGTTAATCATAATGGGTTTGTTCTGTGAACAACTGCAACGGTTAATCGATCAAAACCTAGAAAGTGAAAGTGATATTAAAGGTCTTATTGAAAATTTCAAAGAGATGATCAATAACAACGCAGAGTTACAGGACTATGGAACTTTTCCCCAGGATCATGAATTTCAATTTATTGCACTAAACAATATTATCTCTAAAAATCTTGGAAGCATAGGTTCAAATGCAAGATTTGCTTCTTGTGTGCAAGATTATTTAGATGGACTCAATGAGCACAAAGATTCAGACGATAAACTAGATTTAGTTAATTTTTATCAAAAGGGTTATCATTCTTATTATAAACCCTTCATGGATGAATATGAGTATATTTTTGAAAATTATGCTGTTAACTTTATCTATTCCCACTTATTCCCTAAGAGTGAGAGCAAAAATGTTTATAAGGTATATACAATATTGGTAAGTCATTATGTATTGTTAAAGCTCCTTCTCATTGGTATGTCAATTAAACATAAAGGATTAACAACAGATAAGGTCCTTAAACTTATTCAATCGTTTACTAAGATATCTGAACATACAAATGTATATGTGAAAAATATAATTGATTTTCTTACTGAGAAAGAATTTTCTTCTATGGGACATTTAAGTTTACTAATTAAAAATTGATTTAAACTAACTAGTGTGCTTAATGGTTGAAAACATATCACAAAAGCTACTGGAGCTCAGAAGTGAGCTATAAGGATTAAAGGTGTATCCGATTAGAGATTAAGCAACAAAAATCTACAAAAAATTCCAAGAAAACATTTACGTTACCAATTGACAATGGATAACTTTAGGTGATATAGTCTGAATTGTGGGCAAGGGTCTTTGACACAACCTCACTTCATTTGATGACGAAGGGAATGTTAGTGCATGCAAGGTAAAGTAAAATGGTTCAACGCAGAAAAAGGTTACGGTTTCATTGAAACTGAAGACGGCGGCGACGTATTCGTACATTTCTCCGCAATTCAATCCGAAGGATTCAAAACTTTGGAAGAAGGTCAATCCGTAGAATTCGACATCGTCGAAGGCGCGCGTGGACCGCAAGCAGCTAACGTAATCAAATTATAATCATCCGGACAATCCGACCTACATATATGGTTAGATGGTTACCAATTGAATTATCGCTAGCATCAGACTCCGGTTTTTCCGGGGTCTTTTTTTGTTTAATAGATTCGATATTTGAGGATCAGTTGAGGTCAATATTCGTATGAGTCTGGCAGATACAACAGGTAAATTGATGTTCATTTTACATAACAGATTGAAGCAGCTCGGAAACGGTTAATTACATCATCAAGCGCCTATTAAGATAATCCATGTTAATGAATGATTATGCCTCAAAATGGAGAAATATCGCGAAATATGGCGGTAAGCCTATGTTGGCTGATGTGGCTTGAACAGATGTCATTATTCGGACACCTGGAGTTTTTACATGGCGCTTACATTCGTGTTATAATGAAGTGGCAAAGGAAAAGGAGGAGTGCCCTATGAATTTAAGTATTCGAGGTCAACAAATCGAGGTTACCGATGCTTTGAAAGATTATGTCGACAAAAAGTTGAGTAGACTCGAGAAGTATTTCGATGCACCCCTTAACTCTGACGGTGCTGTTACATTGAGCACGACGAGAGGCTTGCATACGGTAGAGGTGACGATCCCTTTGAAAGGCTTTGTGCTCCGCGCCGAGGATGAGAGTGACGATATGTACGCTTCCATTGACTCCGTGGTAGACAAGCTGGAACGTCAGATCCGTAAACACAAAACAAAAATTAACCGTAAGTTCCGCCAGGAAGGCAGCCTGAAAACGCTCTTCGTGGAAGATCCGACAGGCACAGTGGCTACTGCTGAACTGGATACGGAAACGGATGACGATGATTTGGAAGTGGTTCGGACGAAACGGTTTATGTTGAAACCGATGGACGTGGAAGAAGCCATTCTCCAAATGAACATGGTTGGCCATAATTTCTTCGTATTCTCCAACATTGAGAATGAAGAAGTCAGCGTTGTATACAAACGGAATGATGGAAAATACGGTTTGATCGAACAAGGTTAATGGATTGATGATAATACCTAGCCTAGTTTTAATGATTGAATCTATGAATGACTAAACCTATGTTTGAAAAGAAAAAGTAATTACTTAATGAAAACGAATAATGACAGGGATACAATGCTTCCTGTATTGGAATTAAAAAACTAACAAGAGCCTCCATCCTTTATGGGATGGGGCTCTTTGGCGCGCGGCGGTGGCTGGAAAAAAGTCGCTGAAGCAAGATTGTGAAACTATTTCCCATGCTGCTACGTCTAATAGATAGTAGAAATGCGACAGATCCGTGGAAAGGATATACTAAATTTTCATAGCACGAAGATGTCATGGCAGATATAATTCTCAGATGTATTCTTTTTCTCTATATTGAGATTGAGATTTTCATCCAAATTTACCACTGAAACTCGTTAACATGGCTTATCTTCCTGGGAAATGAAACGGCATAAATTCAGGCTTCCGCTAACGACTATGATTTTTTGCACTTATTCTCCTTCCGAGAGGCTTCAGAAGTTCAAAGAAGTGTACCGTGGCTTGTTGCGGGGACCCTTACAAACTGTTACAATTTATACAAAGAGAATCATTGTCCTGATGAGGAATTGTCAACGAATGATCACTAATCATAATCAATGACAGGCACAGCACCATGAACATGATTCATAAGGATCGGTATTCGGTTTTTTCTAATAAACCGGATCCGGATGAATTACCGAATCAGCTTCATGAGGGAACCTTGGCAAGCCTGGAGTTGATTCATCCATATTATTATTTATATCGTTTGTCACCCCCGGGCAAGTGGATACATATCCATCCGATGGTGTCGCGCGGCGGCAGCAGGGGGTCTATTCTGTTTTGCACGAAAGGGGTATACCATGCTAGGACTTGTCAAAAAGATCTTCGGCGACATGAACGAACGTGATGTTAAACGTCTGATGAAGACAGTCGATGTGATCAATAAACTGGAACCACAATTTCAGGCTCTGTCTGATGAACAACTGAAATCCAAAACGGATGAATTCCGTGCCCGCATTGAAAAGGGAGAAACTACGGATGAACTTCTTCCGGAAGCATTTGCAACCGTACGTGAGGCATCTCGCCGTGTACTGGGCAAACGTCACTATGACGTACAGATGCTCGGAGGCATTGCCTTGCATGAAGGCCGGATTTCAGAGATGAAGACGGGTGAAGGTAAGACACTGGTAGGAACACTCCCGGTATACCTGAATGCATTGATGTCCAAAGGTGTACACGTGGTAACGGTCAATGATTATTTGGCTCAACGGGATAGCCAGGAAATGGGACAAATTTATGAATTCATGGGCATGACGGTAGGGGTTAACCTGAGCGGTATGGACCATGCGTTGAAGCAACATGCTTATGCATGTGATATTACGTACGGAACGAATAACGAATTCGGTTTTGACTATTTGCGTGACAACATGGTGTTGTACAAAGAGCAGATGGTACAGCGTCCATTGTTCTTCTGTATCATTGATGAAGTGGACTCCATTCTGGTCGATGAGGCGCGTACACCTCTGATCATTTCGGGACAAGCTCAGAAATCGACAGACCTGTACTACGCAGCTGACCGTTTCGTGAAACGTTTGGTTCCAGAAGAAGACTTTACGGTGGACATCAAGGTGAAATCCGTAGCGTTGACTGAAGCTGGTGTGGCGAAGGCGGAGAAAGCGTTTGGTATCGAAAACTTGTATGATCATGCCAATGTTACGCTCAACCATCACATCGTACAGGGGTTGAAAGCCAACGTAATCATGCGTCGTGACGTCGATTATGTGGTGAGTGATGAGGAAGTACTGATTGTCGATGAGTTCACTGGCCGTCTGATGGCAGGCCGTCGTTATAGCGATGGACTACACCAGGCGATTGAAGCCAAAGAAGGCATTGAAGTACAGAACGAGAGCATGACACTTGCTACGATTACATTCCAGAACTATTTCCGGATGTACCGCAAGCTTGCGGGAATGACGGGTACAGCGAAGACTGAGGAAGAAGAGTTCAAAAAAATCTATGGTCTTGAAGTATTGCAAATTCCAACCAACCGTCCGAACAAACGGAATGATATGGCTGATGTGGTGTACAAGAGCATCGACGGCAAGTTCAAAGCGGTTGTGGAAGAAATCGTGGAACGTCACAGCAAGAACCAGCCGGTTCTGGTTGGTACGGTATCGATTGAGAACTCCGAGCGTCTTTCAGACATGCTGAAACGCCGTGGAATCAGACACCAGGTATTGAATGCCAAGTACCACGCTGAAGAAGCGGAAATCATCTCAGGTGCAGGTCAAGCAGGCGCGGTGACGATTGCAACCAATATGGCTGGACGGGGTACAGATATTATCCTGGGCGAAGGTGTCGCTGAAGTGGGCGGTCTTCATATCATTGGTACAGAGCGTCACGAATCTCGCCGGATTGATAACCAGCTGCGCGGACGTGCAGGACGTCAGGGTGACCCGGGTTCCACACAGTTCTACCTGTCACTGGGTGATGAGCTGATGAAACGTTTTGGTGCAGACAATGTATTGAACATGATGGAGCGTCTTGGTTTTGAAGAAGACCAACCGATTGAGAGCCGGATGATTACCCGTGCGGTAGAGTCGGCACAAAAACGGGTTGAAGGTAATAACTTTGACGTACGTAAAGTCGTTCTCCAATATGATGATGTCATGAACCAACAACGTGAAATTATATATAAACAGCGTCGCGAGGTGCTTGAGTCCGAGAATATCAAACAAATTGTTATGGATATGATCAAACCTTCCATTGAACGCATCGTCGAAGCGCATTGCGGTGACGATATTCCGGAAAACTGGGAACTGCAGGAAGTTGCTGACTACATGAACAGCAAATTGCTGGATGAAGGCTCCGTAACGAAGGATGATCTGTGGGGCAAGGAAGCCGAAGAGATTATCGATTACCTGTTTGAGAAAGTTCAGAACAAGTACAATGCACGTGAAGAACGAATCGGTGAAGAGATGGTTCGTGAGTTCGAGAAAGTGGTTGTGCTCCGTGCAGTAGATAGCAAATGGATGGATCACATTGATGCGATGGATCAATTGCGTCAAGGTATCCACCTTCGTGCTTACGGCGGTACAGATCCGCTGCGTGAGTACCAGTTCGAAGGCTTCGAAATGTTCCATCAGATGATTGCTTCGATCCAGGAAGAAGTGGCAACCTATGTGATGAGAGCGCAAATCGAGAGCAATCAGGAGCGTCAGGCGGTTGTGGACGAAAGTCAGATCTCGACCAGCGGCGAACCTGCGGAGAAACGTCCGGTAAAAGTGTCTGACCAGATCGGACGTAACGATCCTTGTCCATGTGGCAGCGGCAAAAAGTTCAAACACTGTCACGGTCAAGAGTAGTTAAACGACTCTCATATATTACCCTGCGTATAAGTTGGATCTGAATTTTTTACACCATAACGGAGAGTGCAGAAGCAATCTGGAGAAGCGAAGCGTTCGCATTTATCACCGGATTTTTCCCTTGTGAAAGGGAATCAAGAAAATCTGGGGATAAGAGTGATCGGAAGATGCTACTGTAATTGGAGTGG
Source organism: Paenibacillus sp. JNUCC-31 (assembly GCF_014844075.1). Classification (NCBI taxonomy): domain Bacteria; kingdom Bacillati; phylum Bacillota; class Bacilli; order Caryophanales; family Paenibacillaceae; genus Paenibacillus; species Paenibacillus sp. JNUCC31. Next base: position 2,626,333 of record NZ_CP062165.1, on the reverse strand, counting down.
TAAGGTGTAACGAATGCTGGATCAACTTAAATAGAATGACATGAACGGCTCCTTGCGGCCGGGTATTCTAAATGATCAAGTGAAGGATGCACAACCTGTCATTGGTGCATAGTTATAACTATGTGACCATGTTCATGGAGAAGGGATTGCCGATATAAAGGTAACCTGGACTCCAGGGTGAAACATCGGATACTTGATCTGAAGGAATGCCCTGGATGCGGGGAGCTTATCTTAATGAAAAGAGGAATTGCACATGATCGATCCAAGCGTGAAGCAGGACCTGCGTGAAATAGGCAAGAAACTAACAAATCTTAGGGGGTCTCTTTGACTTAGATCTGAAGCAAGAGATGATCGAGAACTTCGAGGTGAAGATGTCCGCCCCGGATTTCTGGGATAATAATGATAAGGCCCAATCTTTAATCGCTGAGCTGAATGCGGTAAAGGGATCTGTGGATCAATACACCAAGCTGCAGCAGGATTATGACGATGCCGTGATGATGGCAGAGCTGGCTGATGAAGAAGGCGACGATGATCTGGCCGTTGAGATCGCCAACAGTGTGACGGCCATCGTGAGCAAGGTAGAAGAGTTCGAGTTACAGCTTCTCCTGAATCAGCCGTATGACAAGATGAATGCCATTCTGGAGCTTCACCCCGGTGCTGGGGGTACCGAGTCACAGGACTGGGGACAGATGCTGATGCGGATGTATACACGTTGGGCCGAGAAGCGCGGCTTCAAGGTGGAGGTACTGGATTATCTGGCAGGCGATGAGGCAGGAATCAAGAGTGTAACGTTATCCATCAAGGGGCATAACGCTTATGGGTATCTGAAAGCTGAGAAGGGGGTTCACCGGTTGGTGAGGATCTCACCTTTTGACTCCTCTGGACGCCGGCATACTTCCTTCGTATCCTGTGATGTGGTGCCTGAGATTGATGACACGATTGAATTGGACATTCGAACAGAAGATCTCAAGATCGATACGTATCGTGCGAGTGGCGCGGGTGGACAGCATATCAATACCACCGACTCAGCCGTACGGATTACTCACCTTCCAACAGGTGTGGTGGTAACGTGTCAGAATGAACGTTCACAGATCAAGAACCGTGAGCGAGCGATGACGATGCTTCGTTCCAAATTATATGAACGTAAAATTGAAGAACAAAAACAACAGCTGGACGAAATCCGAGGAGAACAGTCGGATATTGCGTGGGGTAGCCAGATTCGCTCCTATGTATTCCATCCCTATAGTATGGTAAAGGATCACCGTACGAGCGTGGAGACTGGAAACACAGGAGCAGTTATGGATGGCGACCTCGATGGATTCATCGATGGTTATTTGCGCAGCCAGATTAAAGTAGATACCGATTAATCAAAAGTTCCTGTATAGACCCGATACGTGTAGGCGTATGCTGGTGTATACAGGGGCTTTTTTTTGAGCATATATACAAAAAAAGGAGAGCACGATGACATGCAGCAGCAACAGCATTTACACAATAATCGCAAAAAGAGGTTGACCACCCTCATCCCCCTGAACGGCCCCTGGAGAAATGTCGTGGATACCGCATCCATCATTTTAGGTTCGTTTTTGATTGCCGTGGCCTTTAATTTATTCTTACTTCCAAACCAGATTGCGTCAGGCGGAGTATCCGGGTTATCGATATTGGGCAAACATTGGCTGGGGCTTGAACCGGCTTATACCCAGTGGGCCATTAATATTCCTCTTCTGATCGCAGGTTTTCTCCTGATTGGCAAGCAGTATGGTATCCGTTCAGTGCTCGGAAGTATTGTGCTTCCACTGTTTGTCTATCTCACGAAAGACTGGGCTATTCCAACAACGAATCCGCTGCTCGGTTCTCTTTATGGAGGAATTGGGGTTGGACTTGGTATTGGGATTGTATACAGGGGGAGAGGTTCAACAGGAGGCATGAGCATCCTCGCCAGAATCGTGCAAAAGTACAGTGGACTGAGTTACTCTCTTTGCGTCGTGATTATGGATGCTACAGTCATTATTATGGCAGCCTTTGTATTGTCATTGGAGCAGTCGCTTTATGCGCTGATTGGGTTGTACGTTACAGGGAAAGTCATTGATGCCGTAGAGATGGGATTGGGGTACTCCAAGGTGGCGTACATTATCTCTAACCAGATCGAACCGATTACGAAGGTGATTCTCGAAGATCTGGATCGCGGATTGACGAAGCTGGAGGCAAAAGGCGGATACACCGATGATCAGCGAACCGTACTGATGGTTGTGGTTGGGCAAAATGAGGTACCGAGATTAAAAGCATTAATCCGGTCGGTAGACCCAGGGGCTTTTGTCATCATTAGTAATGCGCATGAAGTGCTTGGCGAAGGCTTTAAGCGCGAACACACGTAAATACGCATACCATAGTATATTTCATGAATCATCTGTATATAAAAAGCAGGGACAGTCTCAGCCGGATCTGGCGAGGTCGTCCCTGCTTTTTTATTGAAATTACTTATGGCGACAATTAAATATTAAATTAAAATCTTATCGATGGACGTTATGGACAGAGAAAATCACCGAATAACATGAATCGGTAGTTTGTCTGGTCTGCAACGCATATCTGCTATTACAGAATCGGAGACAACAGACGAGAGATCGCTTCTTTGAAGCGGATCTTCACACTGCGTTTATTGTACTCCTCCAGTGTCATCTCACGGGAAACAAGAAGATCATGTTCAAACGTCTGCACAAGTGCAGTCGCAATGGCCTCATCATACATAAATGCATTGACCTCAAAGTTCAATCGGAAGCTGCGGTAATCAATATTAGCCGTTCCCACAGATGCGACCATACTGTCGATAATAAGCGTTTTGGCATGAATGAAGCCATTATCGTAGATGAATACGGTAGCGCCCACTTTTAACAACTCACCGATATAAGATAGCGTAGCCCAATATACGAAGGCGTGATCCGGTTTATTGGGAATCATAATGCGAACATCAATCCCTGACAGGCACGCAAGACGAATGGCTTCGAATACACTGGCATCCGGGATAAAATAAGGCGTCTGAATCAGAATGGAGTGTTTGGCTCCATTGATCATCTTCAGATAACTATTCTTGATGTGCTCTGTCTCTGCATCCGGTCCGCTGGACACAATCTGCATGGCCGTTGTTCCTGTCCCCTCAATATGTGGGAAATGCGCCGGAACATACGGAGTATCATGCTGTTTGGACGCTTCATTCCAATCCAGAAGAAAACGGGTCTGAAGCGCATGAACGGCGTTCCCCTGAATACGCAAATGAGTATCTCGCCAGTATCCGAACTTGGAGTTCAAACCAAGATATTCATCTCCTACATTAAACCCGCCTGTATATCCAAGGTTACCGTCAATGATGACAATTTTACGATGATTTCGATAGTTCATACGCAAGTTGATCAGACTGAATTTGGATGGGAAAAAGACTTCAACTAAGCCACCTGCTTCGCGCAACTCTTTGAAAAAGCGTTTGGATACCCGCCGTGATCCCAGCGCGTCATATAGCAGACGAACCTTGACGCCTTCCCGCGCTTTGCGGATGAGTGCATCCCGGATTCTTTTGCCGAGTCGGTCACCTCTATAAATGTAATATTGCACATGAACATGATCCTTCGCTGCCTCGATATCATCGAGTAATCGCTGGAATTTGTCTGTCCCGTCGGTAATAATCTCGACCGCATTGTCTTCAGTCAGTAGAGCATCGTTCTGCTTCAGGTTCATATAGATCATGTCCTGACTGCTCTCTGTCGCTTGGTTACGGAACGGTGTCCGATTGTCGTGCAGCTGTTCAAGCTGGCTAGCAATACGTTCTTCAAGCCCGAGTTTCTTGCGCTCTTTCCACTGGAAAAGCCGGTAGCGCGTCAGATTTTGCCCTGTTAATAGATAGAGTACAAACCCGAACACCGGAATAAAGTTCAAGACAAGCAGCCAGGCCCAGGATGCACTCGCATCCTTTCGTTCGAAGAAGACGACCGCCGCAGCGAAAATAATATTCAGGCCCAGGAGTACAACAAGTAAAATGGATTCGATATGCACTGTAGTCCCCCATGTTTCATAATGACCATCATGAATCCATTCATAAACCCTTCCTCGTGTAGATTGATTATGAATTAGACCCTGGTTGTAATGTTTCCTATAATACGTATTTTAGCAGAAGTATCCCGGTTCGTCCGCAGATGTTGGAAAGATATGTTCGGGAGCCATAAGAATCCATGTGAAATTGATGAGAGAGTGTTGTATTTATATAACTAGAGTCGTATAATAATACACAAATATGCATAGAAGCGACGGAATTGCTGTATGAAGGCTCATTGAGAGCAGGAGAACAGTATAAGTAGCGCATACAACGAGATTGGGGGAGCGAGAGTGAATAACAAATTAAAAGTGGCAATCGTCGGTTCCACCGGCTACGGCGGGGTGGAGCTGATTCGTTTTTTCCAGAACCATCCGCAGGTTGAAATTACTTCGGTAATCTCTTCATCCAGCAGTGGTGAGTCCATCGCAGATGGATTCCCGCATTTGACGGACGTGATTCATAGGCCACTCGACGGAGTAGACCCGGCTGAGATCGCAAGTCGTGCAGATCTGGTGTTCACAGCAACCCCGTCTGGTGTAAGCGCGAAACTCGTTCCGAGCCTGCTTGAAGCAGGTCTTAAAGTCATTGATCTGTCTGGAGATTTCAGACTCAAGGATGGAACGGTGTATGAAGAGTGGTATAAACACCCGGCACCATCTGCTTCATTGCTGGAACAGGCGGTATACGGCATGGCAGAGGTGTATGGAGACGAAGTGAAGGGCAAAAGCTTTATTTCCAACCCAGGCTGTTACCCGACGGCTACGTTACTCGGCTTGATTCCAGCTGTTGAGGCGGGATGGATTGATCCTTCCAGTATCATCATTGATGCCAAATCCGGTGTATCGGGTGCGGGACGGGGAACAAGTCTGACGAATCATTATGCAGAAATGAATGAGAATTTCAAAGTATACAAACTCAATAAACATCAGCATATTCCTGAAATTGAGCAAGTGCTGGGCAATATCATTGGAACTCCAGTCACAGTAACATTCACAACGCAGCTGGTGCCGATGACGCGTGGGATCATGAGTACGATGTATGCCAAACTAACTGGCGAACACAGTGACCGTGAAATCATTGATCTGTATCGCAAATATTATGAGAATCGGCCTTTCGTGCGTGTGCGTGAGCCGGGGATCTGGCCTTCAACCAAGGAAGTGTACGGATCGAACTATTGTGATATCGGATTTGCCGCTGACCCTCGTACAGGTCGTTTGACGATCATTTCGGTTATTGACAACCTGGTGAAAGGTGCATCCGGGCAAGCGATTCAAAATATGAACCTGATGATGGGATGGGAGGAGAACCTCGGGCTGAACATGACGCCGGTATATCCGTAAGGATTGGTTTGGTGGAAGAGCGTGCAGACGTCATTCCGGAACCAGCTAAGGAGAATCGGATCAAGCTAAGCGAGCGGATCATCGGCATGCAGCCGAACGCATAACGGGGGATAACATATGGGAACGAATGTGGAGCAAAAGGCTTTTACGATAGTTGAGAACGGAACGATTGTAACCCCGCGCGGGTTTACTGCTGGCGGACTGCATTGTGGTTTGAAAAAAACATCTCGCAACGACATCGGAGCGATCCGCTGTGACGTTCCAGCTACCGCTGCCGCGGTGTATACAACGAACGTGTTCCAGGCCGCGCCTCTGAAAGTCACACGTGAGAGCTTGAGCAATGGACGCCTTCAGGCAGTCATCGTGAACAGCGGCAACGCCAATGCGTGTACCGGGCAACAAGGCGAAGAGGATGCCTACGCCATGCGTACGGCGGCTGCACGTGAATTGGGTGTAGCGGAAGAGGATGTTGCTGTCGCCTCCACAGGTGTCATTGGTGAATTGCTGAAGATGGACGCTGTGCACTCGGGGATTAGCGGCCTTCCGGCACACATGGGCAAGGAAGAAGAAGAAGCGGAGCATTTTTCCCAAGCTATTCTGACAACCGATTTGGTGAAAAAAGAAGCCTGCGTCGCCGTTGAAGTGAACGGCAAAACGATTACAATTGCAGGTGCCGCCAAGGGATCGGGGATGATTCATCCGAATATGGCGACCATGTTGGCCTTTATGACCTCAGATGCGGTCATTGGCGCAGAAGCGTTGCAGCGCCTGCTGCGCCAGGCGACCAACCATACCTTCAACATGATTACAGTGGATGGAGATACAAGCACAAACGACATGCTTGTAGCGATGTCCAGTGGTCTGGCAGGCAATGAAGAACTGACTGTGGAACATCCGGATTGGAAAGCTTTTGCTGCCGGATTTACTTATGTGTGCGAAGTGCTTGCCAAAGCCATTGCACGTGATGGCGAAGGAGCAACGAAGCTGGTTGAGGTACAGGTTACAGGTGCAGTTAGTGATGAATCCGCGCAAGCGATTGCGAAGACCGTCATTGGCTCCAGCCTGGTGAAATCCGCCATGTTTGGCGCGGATGCCAACTGGGGACGTATTATTGCAGCTGTAGGGCGCGCAGGGCAGCCAGTCAACCCGGAGACGGTTGATATCCGTCTGGGAGATATTTCTGTACTTGCACAGTCCCGTCCGGTCGTATTTGACGAAGAAGCGGCGTTGGCCTACTTGCAGACGGATACCGTACGCATCGTGGTCGATCTGCACCACGGCAAGGGAACAGCTACCGCTTGGGGCTGTGACCTGACGTATGACTATGTACGAATTAACGCGGCATACCGCACGTAATAAATATTTTGAATTAATTTTATTGAAGCTAACAGCTTCCCTACGAGAAGCTGTTTCACAAATAATATATAGAAAATGTATAAGGATTGAACTTTATTTGGTAGTTGAACACTGGTGAAGTCAGTGGAGAAGACGGAATCGATTCTGTAGAAGCGGAGCGTTCGCCTTTGTCTCCGGGTTTTTCCCTCCAAAGAGGGATTCAAAAAAACCTGGAGACAACAGCGATCGAAAGAACGATCCGGATTCGGAACGGTCAGCCATCAATTATCGCATCAATTAAGTGTTAAGCCCTTTAGAATTTTTTAAATGAAAGGAGTGCCCTCATGAATTCAACATTGCAAAATGAGAGTGCCGGAGCTGAGTCAGGTGCCGAGAAGCAGACGTTTGTCATGAAATGCGGAGGCAGCACGTTGGCGGCATTGCCTGAATCCTTTTTTGCAGATCTGCGTGACTTGCAGTCCCAAGGGACTCAGCCTGTCATCGTGCATGGCGGTGGCCCTGCGATTTCGGATAACTTGGCGAAGCTGGGCATTGAGACCGAGTTCGTGAACGGATTGCGCAAGACGACAGAACCCGTGCTGGATGTGGTGGAAATGGTTCTTGCGGGGAGTATCAACAAACAGATCGTACGCCTGATCCAACGTGTCGGTGGACGTGCGCTGGGCTTGTCGGGTGTGGACGGTGGTCTGATACAGGCGAAACCCGTTACCAACCATGCAGAGATTGGCTGGGTAGGTGACGTAACGGGCGTTAATGCGGAGATTATTCAAGGTATCGTAAACATGGGCTATATGCCAGTTATTGCGCCAGTTGGTGTGGATGCATCAGGCCAACGTTATAACATCAACGCAGATACAGCCGCAGGTGCGGTAGCCTCTCATCTCGGAGTTAGCCGGATGATCGTAGTAACCGATGTTCCTGGCATCATGAAGACCGTAGGCGGCGAGAAAAAAGTATTGGCATCCGTTTCCGTACAGGAGATTGAGGATATGATCCAAACTGGAGAAATCTACGGCGGCATGATTCCGAAGGTACGCGCAGCCATCGCTTGTATTCACGGCAAAGTGCGTGAGGTCGTCATCGTAGACGGCAGCGAACCACAGATCCTGAGCCGTGTGCTTGGCGGAGAAACGATCGGAACCCGAATTATGCGTATGCATTAACTTGCTCTCAATACGCTAGAGTCTTAAAAGTCTTATATTATATAAAAAAATATGTACTCGATTTTTGTGAATCTGCCATAGCACGATAACGAAGAGTGCAGAACCAATCTGAAGACATCAACGCGAGAACGGAGAGGACAGAAATAACCTGAAGAAGCGGAGCGTGCGCCTTTATCACTGGATTTCCACCTTTAAAAATGAATTGAAGAAATCTGGGGATAACAGCGATCGGAAGGTTGTTCTGTCATCGAAGTGGAAGTATGCATATGTTCGGAAGGTGGACTGCAATCAAGTGGTCTAGTGTTATGTTTTATTCACCTTAGGAGTGTACCAACAAATAAGGAGTGATAGGTGATGGCAAAAGGCAATGAACAGCCAGGTTCTGGCACAGCAGTAGCGGGCGTAGCGGCGACAGGGGCAGCGGCCCAGACGGAAAGCTCTCTTTTCCAAACGTATGCACGTTATCCGATTAGTCTGGTCAAGGGAAAAGGCAGCTGGTTATGGGATGATCAGGGCAACCGTTATCTCGATTTTATGTGCGGATTGGCTGTAACGAGCCTGGGCCATGCACCGGAGAAGGTAGGAGCCAAGCTGAAAGCTCAAATAGATGAGCTGTGGCATGTCTCTAACTTGTTCCAGATTCCGGGTCAGGAAAAAGCAGCCACTTTGTTGACAGCAAATACGTGCGCAGATGCCGTGTTCTTTTGTAACAGCGGTGCAGAAGCGAACGAAGCGGCCATTAAACTGGCTCGTCGCTATCACCAGAAGGTGAAGGGTACAGATCGGTACGAAGTCATTACATTTGCCCAGTCCTTCCACGGACGGACACTCGCAACATTAACGGCAACCGGGCAGGATAAGGTGAAAGAAGGATTTTTGCCATTGCCAGCCGGATTCGTAACTGTACCCTTGCATGACACAGCGGCACTTGAATCGGCGATTGGACCCCATACAGCAGCGATTATGCTGGAAATGGTGCAAGCCGAGGGTGGTGTGCACCCAGTCAAGCCGGATTTTGTCCACCATGTTCGGAAACTGTGTGAAGAGCACGGACTGCTGTTGATTGTAGACGAAGTGCAGACGGGAATGGGACGTACAGGTAAATTGTTCGCGCATGAGCATTATGGCATTGAGCCAGACATTTTCACGGTAGCCAAAGGTATTGGCAGTGGATTCCCTGTAGGTGCGATGCTGGGTAAAGGTTATCTGAAGGATGCGTTTACGGCGGGCAGCCATGCAACGACGTTTGGCGGCACACCGCTTGCTTCCTCTGTTGTCATTGCAACGATTGAAACGATGCTGGAAGACCACCTGCCAGAGCGTGCAGCTGAAATGGGCGAATACCTGATGAACTCCCTGCGGGAGCGCCTGACAGGTAATGCGTTTGTAAAAGAAGTACGGGGTATGGGTCTGCTGGTCGGAATTGAATGTGCTGAAGCGGTAGGCGACATCGTGCTTGCTGGTCAGAAGCGAGGCATTCTCTTTGTATCCGCAGGACCGAATGTCATTCGTCTGCTTCCGAATCTGTATGTGAGCAAGGAAGAGATTGACGAAGCAGTGTCCCTGGTAGCTACATTGATTGAAGAGCATGTGGCGGCGAAGAACGCTTAATTGGACGTATAAAGTAATTCGTTTAGGAACCTTTCTGACTCGAGGCCTTCACCGGCCTCGATGCGGAACAAGATGATGAATCCCTGTAGCCGCGCGGTAAACTAGCGGAAGATGCACGTGAGCAGCCGGATGGTCAAATCTCAATCTTCTACACTCTTCTGCCCATGCGGGTGCAGGGAACCGGAAATAAGGAGGACAACATTAACATGACACAAGCGCAACAGACGGAAAAGATCCAGAAGGTAGATCTTAGAGGCCGGGATTTTATTGAATTTACAGATTATACAGCGGAGGAAATCCGCTATTTGCTGGACCTTGCGATTGAGATTAAAGGCAAACAAAAAAACGGTGTTCCGTATCAGCCACTCCAAGGCAAAACGATCGGACTCATTTTTGAAAAATCATCTACACGTACGCGTGTATCCTTTGAAGTCGGCATGTTCCAGTTGGGTGGACACGCGCTCTTCTTGAGCAAAAACGATATCCAACTTGGTCGCGGGGAAACGACACATGATACAGCCAAAGTCCTGTCACGTTACCTGGATGGCATCATGATTCGTACCTTTGGACACCATAATGTGACTGAACTGGCGCAACATGCGGATGTACCGGTTATTAACGGCCTGAGTGATGCGGCACATCCATGCCAGGTACTCGCGGACTTCCAAACCGTTCTTGAGCATAAAGGCAAGCTGGAAGGTCTCAAAATGGCTTATGTCGGAGACGGCAATAACATGGCGCATTCCCTTATGCTTGGTGCAGCGAAGATGGGCATGCATGTTGCAGTAGCGACTCCGGAAGGGTATGAGCCTGACAGCGCAGTTGTAGAGCAGGCGCGCAGCATTGCACAGGAGAGCGGCTCACAGGTGATTGTAACGTACAGTGCACAGGAAGCTGTGAAAGATGCAGATATCGTGTATACGGATGTATGGGCAAGCATGGGTTTTGAAGAGGAACAGAAGATTCGTGAGCAGGCATTTGCAGCGTATCAGGTAGATGAGGAATTGATGAAAGGCGCCAAGCCGGATTACATGTTCCTTCACTGTCTGCCAGCTCACCGCGGGGAAGAAGTGAGTGCCGGAGTCATTGATGGCCCGAACTCCCTGATCTTTGATCAGGCGGAGAATCGTCTGCATGCACAAAAAGCATTGATGGCTGCGTTAATGAGCGAATAGAAGCTGTTTGTCTGAATGGGTTGATTTTAGGTGCAGATTTCGCGATGATAGATTAAGCAACTGAACTTGGGGAGGACCACCACACATGGCTAAGGAAAAAATCGTACTCGCTTATTCTGGCGGGTTGGACACATCTGTAATTTTGAAATGGTTGAAAGAAACATATGATGCAGAGATTATCGCATTTACGGCGGATATCGGACAAAAGGATGAACTGGACGGCCTTGAGGAAAAAGCACTCGCTACTGGCGCTTCCAAAGTGTACATCGACGATCTCCGCGATGAATTCGCAAAAGATTTCATCTATCCCATGTTCCAGGCGGGTGCCCTCTATGAAGGGCAATACCTGCTCGGTACAAGTATCGCACGCCCACTGATCGCCAAACGTATGGTCGATATCGCTCGTGCAGAAGGCGCTACTGCGATTGCTCACGGCGCTACGGGTAAAGGGAATGACCAGGTTCGTTTTGAGCTGAACGCAGCTGCGCTGACACCAGACATTCAGGTCATCGCGCCTTGGCGTCTGGAAGAGTTCCGCAACCAGTTCCCAGGACGTGCAGAGATGATCGCTTACGCTGAGAAACATGGAATTCCGGTAACCGCATCGGCGGCGAAACCGTATTCCACTGACCGTAACCTGCTGCATATCAGCTATGAGAGCGGTGTGCTCGAAGACCCTTGGTTCGATCCAAGTACGAACGAGAACAAAGACATGTTCCTGCTCAGCAGCGCACCTGAAGATGCACCGGATCAAGCGGAATATGTTGTACTTGATTTTGAACAAGGTAATTGTGTTGCACTGAATGGTGAGCGTTTGAGCCCACTGCAAGTGATGGAGCAACTGAACGAGCTGGGTGGCAAGCATGGGATCGGCCGTGTGGACATGGTGGAGAACCGCTTTGTTGGCATGAAGAGCCGTGGCGTATATGAGACACCGGGCGGAACCATTCTGTTTACAGCACACCGCAAAATGGAATCCATCACGATGGACCGCGAAGTCATGAACTTGCGTGATAGCCTGATCACACGTTACAGCACACTCGTTTACAACGGTTTCTGGTTCGCACCGGAACGTCTGGCACTGCAAGCGCTGGTGACCGAGAGCCAAAAAAATGTTACAGGTACGGTTCGTGTGAAACTGTATAAAGGCAACATCATCGGCGCAGGGGTGAAAAGCCCTGTCAGCCTGTACAATCCGGACATTGCCACAATGGAAGCTGATCCAACGCAAGCATACGATCAAGGGGATGCAACAGGCTTCATCCGCTTGAACGCATTGCGTTTGAAAGTAAACTCCGGTGTGGAGCAAAACAAAAACTAATTTCATCCTGCATATAGAGCATAAACGATTATAACTGACAAGGCGGGCCGTTCTTGCACATCTGGCAGGAGCGGCTTTGTCCATGAGCGAAAGGGGAGTACTCACTGTGAGCAAGCTGTGGGGAGGACGTTTTACCAAACAAACCAATCACCTGGTTGAGGAATACACAGCGTCAATCAACTTTGATAAAGCGTTGGCTGAGGAAGATATTCAAGGAAGTCTGGCGCATGTAACGATGCTGGGCAAATGCGGCATTCTGCCGGCAGAGGATGTAGAGACGATCAAGGAAGGTTTGATCACCGTTCTGCACAAAATCCGTGCGGGCGAAGTGGAATTCTCCGTATCGGATGAAGACATTCACATGAACATTGAGAAAAACCTGATCGATACCATCGGCCCTGTAGGCGGCAAATTACATACAGGACGCAGCCGAAATGACCAGGTAGCAACGGATATGCACTTGTACCTGCGTGAGCGGGTGGTTGGATTTGTTGGCATGCTGCACTCGTTGCAGGAAGCGCTGATCGGACAAGCCAAAGACAATCTTGATACGATTGTACCGGGGTATACGCATCTTCAACGTGCACAACCGATTCTGTTCGCCCATCACCTGATGGCGTATGTCTCAATGTTCCAACGGGATGCGGAGCGTCTGATGGACAGCTACAAACGCATTAACGTGCTGCCACTGGGTGCAGGTGCACTTGCGGGCACAACGTTCCCGATTGACCGTCATTTTGTGGCGGAACAACTGGGATTCGATGGGGTATATGAGAACAGTCTGGATGCGGTCAGCGACCGTGACTTTATTGTGGAGTTCCTGGCAGCCGCTTCGCTGATCATGACTCATTTGTCCCGTCTGAGTGAAGAACTGGTGCTGTGGAGCAGTACGGAGTTTGGTTTTGTTGAACTGGATGATGCATTCTGCACGGGCAGCAGCATTATGCCTCAGAAGAAAAATCCGGACGTTCCCGAACTCGTCCGTGGTAAAACCGGACGTGTGTATGGAAACCTGATCGGTTTGCTTACCGTACTGAAATCTCTTCCGCTCGCGTATAACAAGGACATGCAGGAAGACAAGGAAGGCATGTTTGACACGGTAGCGACGCTGGAGGGAGCACTTCAATTGTTTGCTCCGATGATTGCCACGATGACGGTCAACAAGGGTCGGATGCGTCAAGCGGTCAATCAGGATTTCTCCAACGCTACGGATATTGCGGACTTCCTCGTGGGAGAAGGTTTGCCGTTCCGCCAAGCACATGAGGTTATCGGTAAGACGGTATTGTACTGTATCCAAAACGGCAAGTATTTGCTCGATCTGACCATTGATGAATTCCGGCAGTTCTCCCCGCTGTTCGATGAGCGGATCTATGATGTCCTGCAACCGGAAGCGGTTGTTAATGCTCGTAACGTATACGGCGGAACAGCTTCGAACCAGGTGGCTGAGGCGATTGCACGTAGTGAAAAGGTGCTGGAAATGACAGAGCAATGGATTACCAATCGAGGTTGATTTTAAGGCACCTTTTGAAATAAAACCAAAAAAAGCAGGCAGAGAGATTTTTCTCAGGCCTGCTTTTTTTGGTTTGTAGACTCACGATCTTTTAGTGAATGAACCGTTCTACTTGAGTATGGATTGGCGGGTTCCACTGGATTTTTTTTATTTACGCTCTCGCAGAGGCAACCATTTCAATACATTCTGAATCTTCTTGTCCCAATAGCCCCACTCATGTTCACCAGGTTCCTCCTCATAGGTCAATTGGAGATCGGTCTGCGCACAGGCTTCACGGAAGGATTGATTCTGATCATACAGGAAGTCTTCCGTCCCGCAGCATTGATAGAGCAATGGCTGAGGTCCACTGCTCGCTTGGTTCTCCTTCAGTAGTTGGAGCAGGTCGTTCTCCGAGCCTGCAATCTTCGGCCCAAAGATACGTTCCATTTCGGCCCGCCAGAGTGGGCTGGAATTCATATTATCCATATGCGCTTTCATGTCGAGTGCCCCGGATAAACTTGCTGCCGCAGCATATTGATCTGGTTTACGAAGAGCTAGTTTAAATGCACCGTAGCCCCCCATAGATAAGCCGGCAACGAAGTTATCCTCCCTTTGATGCGATAACGGGAAGAAAGAGCGGGCGATGGTGGGCAGTTCCTCACTGATGAAGGTCCAATACGATCCTCCCTCAACCATGTCCGTGTAGAAGCTGCGATGCACTTGAGGCATGACCACAGCAATCCCCAAGTCAGCGACGTATCGTTCAATGGATGTGCGGCGAAGCCAGATAGAGTCATCGTCCGATAGACCGTGCAGCAGATACAGTGTGGGATGCAGTCCTTGACCTGATACGTTCTCCATACCAATCTGATTGTGGGTTTGTTGTGGCAGGATAACATGCATGCTGGTGCTTAGACCAAGCGTGTCCGAGTAAAAATTACATTGAATAAGTGCCATGTGCTAAAGTAACCCCTTTCATAATTCATTGTCGAAGTGTTCTGAATTTGATACAAGGGATGGAAGCTGGAGCTGTCATGGCTCCAAAGTGTTTATAGTAAACAGGTTATACGTAAATCTCTTCCGATGCAACAACAAGGTCCACTGTAGGGAGAGGAAAGTAAACGCTTCCGAAAATATGTGAATTTTTATGTGGGAGCAGGAGATAGGAATAGAAAACGGTGGTTCAATTCACAATGTTCTTCGCCTGCTTTACAACGTAACAATGTTATGTTACACTGATTTCAATATAAAGGGGGACCATATATGACCGATGATTTGATCTCCAAAAAAGAATTGCTGGACCTGACGGGAATCTCCTACGGCCAGTTATACCGCTGGAAGCGGAAAAATCTAATTCCGGAAGAATGGTTTATTCGGAAGTCGTCCTATACCGGACAGGAGACCTTTTTTCCGAAACAACAGATATTATTGCGGATTGACAAGATACTCAATATGAAGGATGGATTGTCACTGGATGAGCTTGCAGACGTATTTTCGCCTACATTGGGTGAAGTGGAAATGTCTGCTCAACAACTGGTGGAGCGAAACATTGTTTCGCAAATATCGCTCGATCTGTTGAAAGAAGCACATCAGGAACGACCGCTGTATGCATTGGAACAGATTATGATGCTGTATGTACTTGATAAGCTGTTAATGTGCGGAGATATAACTCGGCAGGAGGGTGCGTTGCTGATCGATGTGATGTCTGAACATTATTATCGTTTCACTGGCAGACCAAGCGAGCTGGTCCTTATTCGCAAGATGGGTGTTCCATCATTCATGCTGGTGGCGGCAGGAACGGAGTTTTATTTTGACAATGGTGTGAAGGTGGTTCTAAGGCAGCCTATGGGCACGTTTATGGAAGAATTAAAACTCAAATTGGGATAAGGAGAGGATCATATATGGAGGAACGAAATTTGCGAAATGATCTGAACGTAGCAGGCTTGAGCCAAACGGCAGGCGGGGAATTTCACCGGGTATCCATTGATGGCATGGCTAAGGTAAACGGTAACCTGGACTGTACCTCTCTTAATGTGAATGGGACATTGAAGATGCATGGATCTTTGAGTGCAGAAAGTGCAACGATCAATGGCATGTGCACCCTGAATGGCCCCTTGATCAGTTCTCGTGTTCGTGTGGATGGGTTGACCACTATTAACGGAGATCTCCGCAGCCCAGAGCTTGAAGTGAACGGAAAGTGTACCGTACGCGGACGAGTGGATGGAGAACGAATCGATATTGGCGGCGTGATCGATATCGAAGGCGACGTACAGTGTGAGTCCCTGAACGTACAGGGCAATATTAAAATCAGTGGCTTCCTGAATGCGGGAACGGTTGAGATCAGGCTGCATACATCCTCTTCGGCCAAAGAGATCGGCGGGGAACGCATTGATATTCGTCGTAAGGAACAGACTGGTTTTTGGAAAAGTATTGGCCTGGGCGGTACACCTTCATTCAAGACATCCTTGATTGAGGGGGATGAAATCATGCTGGAAGATACTGAGGCAGACATTGTTCGTGGCAACAAGGTTCATATCGGTCGCGGCTGTAACATCAGATTGGTCGAATATTCGGGTGAGCTTGAGGTAGATCGGGATGCCAAGGTGGGCAGCAGTCAGCAAATTTAATTTTTGATTTGGAGCGAAAGGGATGTGATCGGTTTGAATAACCATTTTGCGAGTTCAATGGATAAAAAACATGATATTAGCATCATCGGCGACGGCAGTTCTTCTGGTGGTGTGTACGGAAAGGTCAAGGTAGTGGGGGATTCCTCATTTAACGATAATCTGTTGTGTGATCAATTCAAATGTACTGGCACATCGGTTATATATGGATCTCTTGAATCAACCGATATCAAAATTACGGGAACCCTTACCCTGAAAGAGCGGGCTGCTGCCGGCGACGAAGATCAGGAGGGCAATTATGCTCCTAACCTACATGCAAAAGCTGAACATATGAAAGTGGTAGGGGAGTTTCATGTGTCAGGCGATTGTCAGGTGGAGGATATGAAGCTAAACGGCCGTTTTACGATAGCAGGTATGCTCAGCGCCGAACAAATGACACTCAGAATCATGGGGCCATCCGAGGTCAGGGAAATGGGTGGATCTATCATTTCAGTGAAGAGCGGCAAGGGCAAACTGTTCGAAGGTTTATTTTCGGGGCAGAAATCGGTACTCAAGGTAGAAATGATCGAAGGTGACGATATCGAATTGGAGTACACCGAGGCAGAAGTTGTTCGAGGGGATAAAATAAAAATTGGCCCCGGCTGCCGGATTGGTACAGTGGAATACCGCTCTTCTCTGCAAATTCATCCGCTATCGGAAGTTTTGGTGCAAAGCAATCGGTCCTTGGACTGATTATCCACCGCAACTTTTCGGATATACTAATGCAGTCATATGAATAGAGCGTGAATGGAGAGATAGAGTACAATGGTTGCACGTAAAAACAATATTGGATTGGTGCTGGCAGGGTTACTGCTGAGCATACTGATGGCTTCGATGGACAATACCATCGTGGCAACGGCAATGGGGGATATTGTCGGGAAGCTGGGCGGTCTCGACAAGTTCGTCTGGGTGACCTCCGCGTATATGGTAGCCGAGATGGCCGGTATGCCGATCTTTGGTAAATTATCCGACATGTACGGAAGGAAGAAGTTTTTTGTATTTGGCATTATTGTGTTTATGCTTGGGTCAGCATTATGCGGAACGGCAACTTCGATTGTTGAACTGACGATGTACAGAGCTATTCAGGGTATTGGTGCAGGTGCATTGGTGCCGATTGCCTTTACCATTATGTTTGATGTGGTCGCGCCTGAATCCCGGGGCAAATTAGGCGGTTTGTTTGGAGCTGTGTTTGGCTTGTCCAGCGTATTCGGTCCGCTGCTGGGTGCTTACATTACACAGTATGCGACATGGGAATGGGTATTTTATATCAATCTGCCGCTTGGCCTGGTTGCATTTGTGTTTATTGCATTTTTCTACAAAGAATCTCATCAGCATCAGTCCCAACAGATTGATTGGCTGGGTGCAGTGACGCTGATTGGTGCTGTGGTTTGTCTGATCTTCGGTCTTGAGCTGGGTGGCAAAACATACGCCTGGGGATCGTGGCAGATTATCGGATTGTTTGCCGGATTTGTAGTGCTGGCGCTGCTTTTCCTGTTTGCGGAAACAAGAGCCAAGGAACCGATTATCTCCTTCGGCATGTTCCGCAACCGGGTGTACTGGTCCAGTAACGTCATTGGCATGTTCAGTGGCGCGGCATTTATTACGGCATCCGTGTACATTCCGATCTTTATTCAGGGCGTGCTCGGCGGCAAAGCGACCAATTCCGGACTCGTTCTGCTGCCCATGATGCTGGGTTCTGTCGTAACCGCCTCTATGGGTGGGGTACTCATGACCAAAATCAAGTATCGTAACATTATGATTCCTACATTGGCCCTGCTGGTCGTTGGCCTCGGGTTGTTAACCACACTGGATGAGGGTTCTTCCCTCTGGACGATACGTATTTACATGGTGATGATAGGTCTTGGTGTTGGAGCTTCGTTCTCGGTGCTTAGCAATGCAGCCATGAACTCGTTTGAACCGCAAAGACGCGGTGCTGCGAGTTCCACGCTTAACTTTTTGCGGTCACTCGGCATGACGATGGGGATTACGATCTTTGGTATCGTGCAGAGCCAGGTATTTACGCGCAAAATGAACGATGCCCTCGCCGGATCAGCGGCGGAAGCGGGTAGCGCCGGTGCTCCAGCAGGCGGTGTACCTCAGGGAGTGGATCTGAGCGATCCGCATGCGTTGCTGTCGCCAGAGCTGAGAAAGGCGATCCCGCCACAGGTGCTGGATGCCATTACGCATGCATTGTCTTCCTCCATCGTGCAGCTCTTTGCTTGGGCTGCGATTCCGGCAGCGCTCGCATTAATTGCTGCGTTCTTCATGGGTAAGGAGAAGATGGTCATTGGCGAGGAGCAGGGAGAATATACAGGCGGACATTAAAAAGGTTTCAGTCTGATCGTTACAACGATAAGAATCTATACAACAAACCAAAGACACATCTCTCAGGAGCCCAGTATGGGAAACGGGAGATGTGTCTTTTTCTTTTTTTTATTTTGGCAACGTGATTCCATCTAAAGTGCGATCAACTAGATATAGAGATTAAATTTAAGGTTGCTTCGTGTCGCTAATGCCATCTTCCACAATAGAGGGTTCCTGAGGATCAGGCAGGTTAATATGACCAGAGGAGCGGGCAATCAGGCGATTCTGAGCTTTGTACGTGTCACGTGTTATGGTTTTGGATTCGACAACTTTACCGTCGACCTTTTTGGTGCGGACCGTTTCAACAATATACCCGGGCTGACCGTTCTGGAGCACTTGCTGGACTCCATCCGGCAATACATTGCTGGCAACATATTTCACGGGGGCACTTAACGTTTCAATCGTATGTGATTCCAGCGCATAACTGACGTTCTCCGGGAAGGTGCCGAAAAATTTGACTGTTAAGCTTCCACCTTCCACTTTGGCCTGAATCAGCAAGGATTTGCCGGTATTGTTTTTGAATCGAAAATTAATCGAACCTGAGGCAAATGTGGCATCCAGCCCCTTTGGCAAATATTTGACGGGCAGGGAGTGATTGCGGCGCTCGACAATATCCAGTCCGGTCAACAAGGCAGCGTTATAGACCGTGCTGGATACCTGGCAGATGCCGCCTCCAATACCAGGGGTTAACCGTCCATTCACGATGACTGGTGCTTCCCGGAAGCCATAGTCTTCCTCCGCCTTGCGGATGATCTTCTCATAATTAAACGTACCATTAGGCGGCAAAATCATGTTGTTAACGGCTTGCGCTGCTGCACTGACGTTATGTATCCGGCCTTCACTGCTGTTGCCAAGGCTGGTGGAGAACTGGATGATCTTCCGCTCAATCCCCTCCTTGCGCAGCGAGTCGAGAGTTATCTCAGGTTGCAGTGTATACAATGGCAGCTGAATTAGCAGCGGATTCGGCTTCGCCTCTTGCTCCAGTGCAGCGAAATCCCGGTGCAGTTTGACCTGCATTAGGCTCGCGAGTTCATCCCAGGCGATCCGGCGGACGCCCTTTTCCGGGATGTATTGTACCTGGTCACTTGCGGTAATGCGGCGGACAGCGTCCGCGGGTGAACCGAAGCTTTCCTTTTCCCAGGCAGGATTCAGTTGTTCTTGCAGTGGTTTTGAATGATACGTCAGCTTCAGGGGCCACTCCTGGATGAAATGATACCGGGCATAAGCGCGCTCCCACAGATTGCCTTCATCCAGCTGCTTTACGGCTGCCCGGAAGTCGTCAGCACTGTAATTTGCACCTGTCTGGGCAGCGGTGAACGTCATTGTTTTGGCTGCTGGATCGTCCACCTTCAGAGTGACAGGCCACTCCTCCAGTTGTTTCAATCGTTCATCCAGTGCTTGTTGTACCTCCTTGCGATTCATCCCCTCTACGGACCATTCGCCAACACGTACACCTTTCGGCAGAGCAGGCTGGTTCACGTACATGTACAGTAATCCGTAAGATGCGGAACCGATCAAGAGGATTGAGAATAGCACAATGACTGTCAAATGTATTTTTTTCATATCCGTACGCTCCTTTGTACTTCTGTTGTTCCGCAATTCGTAACACTTTCCATATATATGATCCAATGATGGAAAACTTTCGGGTACTCAATAGGTAACAAATTTGTTACAATAAAATTTATATGTATCCATGCTTCACCATCGAAAAAGGGGCGAAATGGATTTTCCCTGATGAAATTCAGGTCTTTTTAAAGGAAATGCCGGGATTGTGTCGAAATGATAATGGCTAACTATGCAACGGGAAGTGATGATGTGATAGAAATGCAGGACGTGTGGAAGACCTATGCCAATGGGACCCACGCATTACAAGGGGTGTCGGTGAAGATCGACCGCAATGAATTTGTCTATATCGTCGGTCCATCCGGCGCAGGCAAATCGACATTTATGAAATTGATGTACCGGGAAGAAGTTCCGACCAAAGGACAAATATCCATTAACGGATTTAATATCGGTAAGTTGAAGCCACGTAAGATCCCTTATGTGCGCCGTAATATCGGCGTTGTGTTCCAGGATTTCCGTCTGCTGCCACGCATGACGGCATTTGAGAACGTGGCATTCGCCATGGAAGTTATTGAAGCGCCGAAGCGTCACATCAAGAAGCGAGTGATGGAAGTGCTTGATCTGGTGGGACTGCGCAGCAAGGCGAACCGTGAACCTTCACAGTTGTCGGGTGGGGAACAGCAGCGTATTGCCATCGCACGTGCCATCGTGAACAATCCGTCTGTCATTATTGCGGACGAGCCTACGGGGAATCTGGATCCGGAGACGTCTTGGGGGATTATGCAACTGCTGGATGAGATTAATTTCCGGGGGACAACCATTGTTATGGCAACCCACAACAAAGATATCGTCAATACGATGCGTAAACGGGTTATTGCGATTGAACGGGGACAGATTGTACGGGATCAGATGAGAGGGGAATACGGTTATGAATTTTAGTACTCTCTTGCGCCATTTGCGGGAGGGATTCAAAAACGTATTCCGCAACGGCTGGATGTCCGTGGCCTCCATCATGTCCATTATCGTGTCACTGCTTATTTTGGGTGTGTTCATGCTGCTGGTGCTCAATGTGAATTCCATGGCCAACCAGGTGGACAGTCAGGTCGAGATCAGTACGTTTCTTGAGCTGAATGTGGATGAGAACCTGCGTAACACGCTGGAGCAGGAGATCAGTGCCATGCCTGAAGTCAGTGAAATTCGTTTTGTCTCCAAAGAGGAAGGACTCAAAGAGTTCCGTGAACGTCTTGGCGAAAGTGCAGACAATGTGCTGAGCGGTTTCGATGTGGATAACAATCCACTGCCGGAGACCATTGAAGTAGAGGTCATTGAACCGGAAACCGTCACTTTTGTGGCGCAAAAAATTGAAGCATTGAACGATAAACATCCGGAGAAGCCAATCATGAAAGTGAATTACGGCAAGGAAACGGTGGAAGTGTTGTTCAAATTTACGAAGCTTGTCCGGAATATCGGATTTATTTTTGTCGGGGGACTGGCTCTAATGTCCATGTTCCTGATCTCGAATACGATTCGCGTAACGATTCTGGCACGGCGCCGGGAGATCGGTATCATGAAGCTGGTTGGGGCAACCAATACCTTCATTCGTTGGCCATTCTTTATCGAAGGGGCATTGATTGGACTGATCGGTTCGGCCATTACGGTAGCCGTTCTGTTCTTCGGATATAGCCGTTTGATGGCTACGATTGGTCAGGATGTATTTATGCAGATGCTTAATTTGATTCCACTCGGTGATATTTGGCTATTGTTTGGAACACTGTTGATCGGACTTGGTGTGTTGGTTGGAATTTTGGGAAGCACATTGTCCATCCGCAAGTCTCTTAACGTTTAATCGAAAAGAATGACATAGCAGGTTCACAACTGAACACTGTTTGACGATATGTAGTAATGACGGAGTCTTTAGTGTAAAGAAAGCAAGAACATGCTGTTCACCACCTGTGCAGGTTGCTTTCTTGTGAATTCATAGGATGGGGGATCACATTTTGAAAAAAACAGCTTCGCTGCTGGCTTTAACGTTATTGGCCAGTTTGACGCTTCAACCTTCTGACGGATATGCCAAGAGTAGCATTAGCGATATTGATCAGCAGATTCAGCAACTGGAGAGTAAGGCGGCTTCGGCCAAAAAAGAGCAGCAAAAGGCTGCCAGCAACAAGAAGGAAGCCCAGCATTACAAAAACAAGACCAACGCTTACCTGAAAGTTGTCATGGAGCAGATCAATGTGGTAAGTGATGAACTGGCGAACGTATCCTTGCAGATCGAAAATACAGAAGAGGATCTTCGCGCAACGAAGAAAGATCTGGAAGCAGCAGAAGATCGTATTGTGGCTCGGGAGAAATTGCTTGAATCACGTGTACGTCTCATGTATACAGACGGCGCCGTTTCTTATCTCGATGTATTGCTAACTTCAACAAGCTTCTCCGATTTCCTGACTCGTGCAGATTCACTCAAAACGATCGTGGATCAGGACCAGCATCTGCTGGATGAGCATAAAAAGGACAAGCAGCTCGTCGTGGACAAAAAGGCAGAACTGGATGTGCAATATGCGGAAGCCAAGAGCCTGTATGCGCAGAAGAAACAGCGCAAGTCCCAGTTGAATGAGAAGGAACAAGAAAAGCAAGTGCTTCTCGCTTCCTATGATGCTAAAATTGAAGAGTCAGAAGAGCTGACGCAAGAACAGGAAGACGTATTGATGCAGATTGCAAGCAAGCGTTCGGCGCTTCTGCAAGAGAAAAATAAATTGCGTGAACAGCAGGCGGCAGCAGCAGCTAAAGCAAAAGCAGCGGCGGCGGCCCGCGCGGCGGCGGCGGCCAAGGCGCCGACCAAAGTCAGCTCCAACAGCAGCAGTAGTACTACGTACTCCAGTGGTAACGGTATCTTTGGGATGCCTGTATCGGGTGCGCGTGTATCTTCCGGCTTCGGACCTCGTATTCACCCGATTACGGGTGAAGTGGGTAAAATGCATGCGGGTGTAGACTTTGCGGTTGCTCAAGGAACGTCAGTTCATGCGGCTTCTGGCGGGATCGTGATTATGGCTGAATGGTACAGCGGCTATGGTTACACGGTCATTGTTGACCACGGAGGCGGCTTATGGACGTTATATGGTCATTTACGTGAAGGTGGATTTAAGGTCAGTAAGGGAGACACGGTAAGCCGTGGCGATATTATTGCTGAATCAGGCAGTACAGGCAACTCTACTGGACCGCATTTGCATTTTGAAGTACGTGATAATGGAACAGCGGTGAATCCATTCAACTATTTGTAGATTTTAGGCAACGGTTGGAATGGAACGAACATATTCCGTACAAGCTAGACATATACTAAGCTGGCATGTTCAGGGAATGATTTACGGAACAATTGAATTTGACACGCTTCAATACTAAAGGCGGTGACAAACGGATGATGAAGAAAAGATCGGCCCTGCTGCTTGTCATTGTAGCCCTTCTTGGGGGCAGCCTGCTTACGCTTGCGCTGATGAGCTCCCCTGGCCTGGCACAGACGACATCTGGCGAAGGACTGCTCGCCAGTGTTACTGGCAGTTCGCAGCAGAAGAACGATTTGAAGAAGATTGAAACCGCGATGGATTTGATCTCAAGCAACTATTATAAAGACGTGGATCGAACCAAACTGATTGATGGTGCGATCAACGGCATGATGGAATCCCTTGGTGATCCGTACTCCAACTATATGGGGCAGGAAACAGCGGCCCAGTTCGAGGAATCAATTGAAGGTTCATTTACCGGAATCGGTGCAGAAGTATCCTCGCAGGACGGGAATGTGGTGGTAGTATCCCCAATCAAAGGATCGCCAGCCGAAAAAGCGGGTATTCGCGCCAAAGACATGATTATGTCGGTCAATGGTGAATCCTTACAAGGTTTGGAACTGAACAAAGCCGTTAACAAAATCAGAGGTCCAAAAGGCAGTGAAGCGAAGGTACAGGTTAAACGTGCCGGATCTTCCGAACTGATTGAATTTGTCATTGTACGTGATGACATTGATTTGGAGACGGTGTATGCCCACATGGAGGATAACGGTGTTGGTGTGATTACAATTACCCAATTCTCGCTCAACACAGGAGATCGCTTTAAGGAAGAACTGGCGAAGCTGGAGAAGCAGAACATGAAAGGCCTGATCATTGATGTACGTAATGACCCGGGTGGTGTTTTGCAGGTCGTTATTGATATTGCCGAGCAATTTGTTCCGAAAGGCAAGGTTATTGTTCAAGTCGAAGACAAGAATGGTAAAAAGGAACAAAGTAAATCAAACGGTTCAGGTAAATCCTATCCAATTACGGTATTGATGAACAAAGGAAGCGCGAGTGCGTCCGAGATTTTGGCCGGTGCCTTGCAACAGTCCGCAGGCGCAACGCTGGTTGGAGAAAATTCCTTTGGTAAAGGAACCGTACAGACGAGTTATGACAAGCAGATGGGTGATGGCAGCCTGCTCAAAATCACCATCGCCAAATGGCTGACTCCGAATGGTGACTGGATCCATGAAAAAGGAATCAAACCGGATATTGCGGTGAACCAGCCGGATTACTTCTCGGTGGCACCCATCAACAAAGAAAAATTACCTTTGAAATATGACAGCAATAGCACGGATGTGAAAAGCGCGCAGACGATGCTGAGAGGACTTGACTTTAAGCCGGATCGTGTGGACGGATACTATGACCAGAAGACGGAAGAAGCGGTCAAAGCATTCCAGAAACAAAAAGGCATTCAGGCAACAGGCCAGATTGACGAGAAAACCGCGGAATCACTGGAAGCGGCTCTGATTGAACGCATTGCCAATCCTCAATATGATGCACAGCTGAAGCGCGCGATCGAAAATGTCTCAAAGGATATTTCGTCCGCGGTGTCGAAGCCATAAAGAAGGCTGATTTTCAGCCTTCTTTTTTTCTGAACCGACTGAAGGAGAGGAGTGACCGTCCACAATGGAATGGGTTTGGCTGTGGTTGACTACATTAGGGGAAGCATTGTTGCAGTTGTTGATTCAGCCGTTTT
This sequence comes from Paenibacillus sp. JNUCC-31, assembly GCF_014844075.1. Taxonomy (NCBI): domain Bacteria; kingdom Bacillati; phylum Bacillota; class Bacilli; order Caryophanales; family Paenibacillaceae; genus Paenibacillus; species Paenibacillus sp. JNUCC31. The sequence continues at coordinate 2,601,194 of NZ_CP062165.1, read as the reverse complement.
ATTATATTGCGGTAATCTTGATTGCTCTCGTTTATCATCGTCAATTATTACAGGAACGCAAATTGTTCCACGTTCGTCTGCAAAGCTCGATCACTCAGACCATTCGTGCAGTGCTTGGAGGTATAGTGATCGGAGTAATAGTCTCCATCGTGTCTCTGTTCCTCGGGGCACATCTCACACTGAGCAGTCTGATCTGTATATGGGCAGCTACGATCTTTCTGGCGTTGTTCCGTATCCGATACTTATGCTTTGCTTATGCTGCAGGTTTGCTTGGTGTGTTGCAGTTTGGTTTAAATATGGCTTCGGGCTGGCAGCCCGAAGGATGGATAGGAACTGTCACTGAAGCCTTACGTGCGCTGGATATGCCTGCACTTCTTGTGCTCGCAGCTGTATTACATATCGGCGAAGGATTCATGGTACGGATGCAAGGGGTATCCATGGCATCGCCGTTGCTCTTTGAAGGCAAACGCGGCAAGCTTGTCGGAGGGTACCAACTGCAACATTTTTGGCCGATTCCATTATTGATCCTTGTTCCTGTTACGGGCGGGGCAGAGCTCCCATGGTCCCCTCTGGTGAACGGGGGTAGTGGCTATATGCTGGTTGCACTGCCGATTTTACTGGGATTCGGAGAGGTTACCCAGAGTATGCTCCCTGGACAGAAAGTGAAGATTTCGGCGAAACGGTTGCTGCTCTATGGGACAGGACTACTCGTATGTAGTCTTCTGGCAGTATGGTGGTCTCCATTCATGGTGGTCGCTGCCCTCGCTGCTTTCGCAGGACATGAGTTCCTGGTGTGGTACAGTGGCTTCGAGGAACAAAACCGCAGCCCGTTGTTTGTTCATCCTGAACACGGCCTGAAGGTGCTGGGCGTCATTCCTGACAGTCCTGCGGAAGAATTGGGGATTGAAGCGGGGGAGACGTTGTACAAGGTGAATGGCGTACTGGTGCATTCACCCGAACAATTACATCGGGCCTTGCGCATGAATCCGGCCTTTTGCAAGCTGGAGGTGCGTAATCATCAGGGAGAGAGCAAGTTCATGCAACGGGCGATCTATGAAGGCGAGCATCATCAACTTGGCGTTCTCATGGCCCCGGACAATCATGAAGCCTGGGCGCTCCGTTTACGTCCCCTAACGTTGTTTCATATCGTAAGTCTCAAATTGTTCGCACGACGTAATGATAAACGAACCGACGAAGCTCCGTTGGCCCTGCCCCCTGCACCTGCAGGAGAGCAAAGGTCTGTAGAGATGTGATCCAAGAAAGGGTATTTCCACAACCTGCACAGGTGAGGAAACACCCTTTCTTTTTATTTATTTTTTAGCATAAAGATGGCAATCTGAGTCCGATCCCGCAGGCTTAGTTTACCTAGTATATCGGTGACATAGTTTTTGACCGTACCTTCGCTGAGGAACAGTTTGGCGGCAATTTCCTTGTTGGATAACCCTTCGGATATTGCTACTGCAACCCCCAGTTCCATACGGGTCAGTCCGTAGGAGTCGATGGGTCCGTGTGCCTGAGGAACTGCAGCTGGGCGGAGAAGACTGGCCAGCTTGCGGGCGATATCAGGATGAATGAGCATATCGCCATTATGAACGGTTTTGATGCCTTGAATGATCCGGTCAGGGGGCACATTTTTGAGCAAATAACCGCTGGCTCCGTTCTGCAAAGCCTGAATAATGTACTCGTCATCGTCAAATGTGGTAAGCATTAACACCCGCACGTCAGGAAAACGTGACTTAATGATTCGAGTCCCTTCGACTCCGTCGCAATCTGGCATACGAATATCCATGAGTACAACGTCGGCAATGGCTCCTGTCTCCAGCAGTGTAAGTGCTTCCCTTCCGTTTGAAGCTGTTCCTGTGACCGTAATGCCAGGATCAAGTCCGATCAGTATTTTGAGACTTTCGCGGATGAAGGAATCATCATCGGCGAGAAGCAACCGAATGTATTGGGGTGAGACAGCATCATTCATTGGATCGATACTCTCTTGTTCAGACATGAGACACATCACTTCCTTTTCAAATCATATCCGTTTGTTTCGTGATTGGCAGCCGTGTGATCACCGTATAGGGATAATCGGATTGAATCTCCAGGGTGCCCCCAACCGAATGGGCTCGCATACGCATTCCTTCGTGTCCCATGCCATGCTTTGCAGACTCTGCTTTCGCACTCCGGTCAGTATGTGATTCCCCGTCATGTTCTTTCATTGATCCTTTGGTGGGCCGGGAATGGATCTGCCCGTCATTGGTTACGGTCATGCACACTTCACGCTCACCAAATGCCAGTTGTATAGATATCATCGTTGCATTCCCGTGTTTTAGAGCGTTCGTCAGGGCTTCTTTGGCATTTTTGTACAAGACGATTTGTATGCTGGGATACAGGGCTTGGGAATGACCGTGAACCTTGTAATTTGTTTTTACACCCGTTTCCCTGCCCAATTCTTCGAGTAGACGATCCAGTGCATAGGCATCCGATAAGTATGAGTCAGACCGCAATTTGTGGAGTGTCGTGCGCATATCATCCATACTGGCCGCCAATTGATCCCGGATCTGTCTTACCATTACCGTACCTTGTTCCGTATTCGTTGGAAGAGTCAGCAGGGCAGCCTCAGACATCATCTTGGTGCGAATCAGGCGGTGTCCGATATCATCATGAAGCTGTCTTGAGATACGGGTGCGTTCCTCCGCTTGTGCCAAGCCTTCAAGTTGCTTCGTGAATTGCAATAGCTGTGCGCGTGCTTCCTGTAGCTCGTAATGTTTGCTGCGAATTTCATCATACACCTGTTCCAGCTGTCCCCGGCTGTTTGCCGTCTTGGCCCCCTGCCAGGAGAGTGCAGCCATAATGAGCAAGAACAGGTTACCGACAATTCTTCCGGTTGTCTCTTCAGTGAATGGGGTGCCTGATATGGTCAGGGATACATTGAACCATGGGGGCAGCTCCGATGGGGCTGCGTAGTGCCAGTGTAATGCGACATTGCTTATAAGGAGTTGGGCTCCCAGCATCAGCCAGCGAAGGTTCCCTCCCAGTTTATACATATATACATATAGCACGGATAGGGAGAGGAACAACATAAATGGTCCATATAAAACGATCAGCCAGCAGTTCCAGAGCATTTCCACCAGAAGCAACAGCATACGTGAAGTGCTTGAACGAGCGAAGTCTTTGCACACGGCAAGTCCAATAGCAATGATGATATATAGGGTATATACATCTTCTCGTTCCATGGGAAGCGTCAAGATGTACAACACAGACGGAACGATAATTAAACCGTATTGCAATAACCGCATCGGCATATGTCAGTAACATCCTTTTCAAAAGTGGAGTGAAAAAATCACCCGTTAATGTACCCTGAATTATATCATAAGCCGCATCCCGAGCAGGAGATGACTTAAGTCACCTTCGTTTCATGACCTTTCGTACCTTCGCAAAAGAAGGCAATCCGTTACAATACAGATATGAAACCCAGGAAGAAAACTGGAGTAAGAGGAGCGAGGACGATGGTTGTTATACTTGAAGTCGAAAATTTAGTGAAACGATATGGCAGCAAGATTTCGGTGGATCATTTAAACCTGAATGTGGGCAAAGGTGAAATCTTCGGGCTGCTGGGTCCCAATGGGGCAGGCAAAAGTACGACCATCAGCATGATTGCCGGGCTCCTGAACTTCGATCAGGGCGAAATCCGTCTGGGTGGCATATCCGTTAAGGAAAGACCGCTTGAAGTTAAGCGAAAGATCGGGCTGGTGCCGCAGGATCTGGCTTTATACGAAACGATGAGTGCTGCAGATAACGTCACTTTTTTTGCCCGGTTATACGGGCTGCGTGGGAAGCTGCTGAAGGAAAAGGTAGAGGAATCGCTGGAGTTTGTAGGTTTGCAGGACAGAGCGAAGGATGCCCCGTCCACCTTCTCCGGTGGGATGAAACGCAGGCTGAATATTGCATGTGCCATTACGCACCGCCCGGAGCTGATCATTATGGATGAACCGACGGTCGGTATTGATCCGCAATCTCGGAATCATATTCTGGAATCGGTGCGCACACTTAATCAGATGGGTTCAACCATTATCTATACCAGTCATTATATGGAAGAAGTTGCTGCGATCAGCCACCGGGTAGCGATTATGGATAAAGGTCATATTATTGCGTGCGGTACTGAAGCAGAACTGAGAGAACGGGTCGCAACCGAGGAAAAAATCGTACTCACGACTTTGGGTATCGGTCCAGCTGTGGTGGAGGAGTTGAAACTGCACCCCCGCGTGCGAGCGGTAGAGGTTTCGGGGGATACACTGACGATTACGTTGCCTGCGGCACAGCCAGATCTGCAAGATATGCTTTTCATTTGCAGCAAACACGAAGTTTCCATTCAGTCGCTCCAGGTCGAAGAGCCGGATCTGGAAACGTTGTTCCTCAATCTGACCGGACGTACGCTGCGGGACTAGGGGGATATCCGATGAAAGTATGGCATATTTGTATCTTTGAGTTAAGACGCATACTGAAAATTCGCTCGGTTCTGCTGAACCTGTTCATTTTGCCGTTGCTGCTGATCTTTATATTGGGTACTGCACTTTCCAGTACGATGGATACTGGTAAGGGAGCGATCCCGGACTCGGTGAGAGTGGGTATTCTACAGGCAGAATCTTCATCCGGTTGGGTCAGTAAAGCGCTGAAATCGTTTGTGGCTTCTCCGGCGATAGCGAGCATGATGAATGTACAATCCATGTCTTCAGAAGAAGAGGCTGTGTATGCTCTGCGTCGTGGTGAACTGGATTTTGCAGTCATCGTCCCAGCCGATCTGGAGGAGCAGATCATGAAAGGGAAAGAGGCGAAACTGCAATGGATACTGGGGAAAGATGGCACGCTTAATGTCGTGGGTCAGACGTTGTTTGCCCGATTCACAGACGAACTGAACAGACAAGTCGCTGGGGCAAAGGTGTTAGGTCCGGAAGCGATGGCTGTAATGGGTGTGAAATCGCAAACCAATGCCTCGAACGCATCCTTTGTAACGGTCAGTAGTCCTGGAAAAGCGGGGAATTCCTATAGTGCTTCACAATACTATGCGGCTTCCATGCTCGCCATGTTCATGCTTTATTCAGGCATGACAACAAGTAATAGCCTTTTTGGGGAGAGAGACAAAAAAACATTAATGCGCTTACAGGCAGCCCCAATTGGCAATGGAGTCATCTTTGCAGGGAAAATTGCAGGCAATAGCCTCCTTGCTTTCATGCAGGCCATCCTCATCGTACTGATGACACATTGGTTATACGGTGTGAACTGGGGTACACATCCTTGGCTGATTGTTCTGATCTGTGTGCTGATTACGCTGGCTTCGATGACTCTCGGCGTAATTGTTTCTCTGCTCTTCAAAAATGCCACATCGGCAAGTGCTGCTCTGCAGGGCATTATCATTGCCATGACGTTTATCAGCGGCGGCTTTACACCGATTGCCATTGATTTTGTACAACGAATAAGTGAATTTACGGTAAACCACTGGGCTTTGCAAAGTTTTCTTCGAATGATGCTGAACGCTCCCGTAAGTGAAATCATGTCCAGCATCATGATGCTGAGTGCGGTATGTGCGGTACTTGTAGCGGCAGCGGCATTGATCTATAGAAAGGCGGGATACCGCTATGAATAGTCTGAATATTGCCTGGTTGATGATCCGGCGTACCATATTGCGCAAACGTGGCTTCATTGCGTTTTTTCTCCTTCCCTGTCTTGTCGTCAGTGGAGCGGTTCTGTTGTTTGGGAGTGAGCAAGGAACACGTGCGGTCATTCCCTATGTAAACGAAGATCAGGGAGCAGCAGGCGAATGGATCTTGGGTGAGCTTGGCCAGAAGGAGGAATACCTGCTCAAACCAATGAACAATGTCGCCGAACTTAAGGAAGCCATAGCCCAGCAAAAGGGGAGTTCCGGGATGATCATCCCGGCGAATTATACAAATGACCTGTTGAAAAATAAACAGGCTGAAGTACAGCTGGTCGAGCTTCGTGTCAGTGAAAGCTCTTATACGCTGAGAGCCGCGGTGGAGGGGTTGGCAGCTGGACTGAATCAGTCGGCTTCGGCAGTACTGGCGGCAACAAATGCGGCTTCTGGTGAGGCTCCTGATCCTGCTCAGGTACAAGCCAAATTCGAACAGTTGTTAGTGGAATTGGGCAAACATCAAATTTCGGGCGAAGCAACCGACCTTCAGATTTATCCGAAACCGGGCCTGAACAACGTGACCGGATTTACGATTATGTTCATGATGGGGCTGCTGACGAGTGCTGTTGCTGTTATTATGGAAGATCGCAGGCAGCGAACGATGGCAAGGGTCTACACGGCCCCAGTCCGCGCCTATGAAATCGCGCTTGGTAATTTCCTGGGCAGCTTTGCGATTGGCATGATCCAGATTGTTCTGGTTCTGGGGATCAGCAGATGGGTGCTTCATTATGATGCGGGAATTCCCTTTGGCATTCATTTCCTCATTCTGGCTGCGTTCATGCTGGTTTCCATGGGCATTGCAAGTACGGTTGCCGGATTGATCCGTGAATCCAAAAATGCAAACATGTTGAATTCGCTGATCATTACACCGACGTGTATGATTGGCGGCTGCTTCTGGCCGCTGTCGATTATGCCGGACTACATGCAAAAACTCGCTAATTTTGTGCCACAGAAATGGACGATTCAGGCTGTGGAAACAGTCTCTGCAGGCGGTACATTGTCAGATATCACACTGCCGCTGTTAATTCTGGGGGGCATGGCTGCCATTTTGCTGACCGTGGGTTCGGTGATTTTACGTCCCAGCCAGCCGGGTGTAGACTCTTGATAGGTAGGTTATAGAAAAATTAGATCAGAGTATAATCAAAAAGCACGTTCTTCTGAATCGAATTCAGCAAGAACGTGCTCTTTATATTATGGAGCAAAGATGCATTACGCGAAAGGTTGAAGACTAGGGCTGGAGTTGGCGCAAAACGGTAATTTCCACACGGCGGTTCTTTTGCCGTCCAGCCGCTGTGGTGTTGTCACTGGTTGGGCGTGTGTCCGCGTATCCGGCATACTGGAATCCGTCAGGGTCGAGTTTTTCTTTATCCAGGAAAAATCGTAATACAGACAATGCGCGTTCACCGGAAAGTTCCCAGTTGTCTTTATAGGTAGAGTTCGCACCGACAGGAACGTTGTCCGTATGCCCTTCAATGCTGACAACAGTGTTGAGATCACGGAACAGGCTTGCCAGTTTGGTCAGTGTGGGTGCAGCATCGCCTTTGAGGGCTGCCTGTCCCTGATCAAACAGGAAGTGGTCACTGAGCGTAATGGAGATGCCCTGGGGCTTGTCCGCGACAAAAATCTGATTTTCCAGTTTATTATCCTCAATATATTGGGTAATCACGTTGAACAGATTTTGTAACTCCTGTTCCTGTGACCTGAATTGTTCTTCCCGTTCCGTAAGGGGCTGATCATCCTCTTCGGGAATATCCGTCTCGGAACCTGAGATGGAGCCTTCACCCTCTCCGGGGTCCTCCCCTTGAATCTGAGATGGCGGATTCTTGGTAATCGCTTGTCCCGCTGTACCAGCAATCCCTTCACCTTGGTCAAGCAGGGAGTTGGATTGGTTAAACGTATTTTGCAACGATTGAGTAACAACGTCATATTTACCTGAATCGAGATGGCTCATGGCATACATGATGACGAAGAAGATCAGCAGCAGGGTAATGAGATCGGCATAGGTAATCATCCAGCGATCCCGATGATCGGCAGGTTCACGTTTTCCGCGCCGCTTACTGCGCCGACTCATCCAATCCCTCCTTCACTACAGGTCGTGTGGTTTGACGATGAGTAAGTGTGAAGGATTCCAGCCGTTTACGCACCAGTTGAGGGTTCTCCCCGTTCTGAATGGCAAGCACACCTTCGAGCAGCATTTCCATTGTTTGAATTTCATCTGCTCCGCGGGATTTGATTTTGGAGGCTATGGGCAAAAAGATCAGATTGGCACTGGCGACCCCGTATAGGGTGGCGGTAAAGGCTACAGCAATCGCTGGTCCGAGTCCGGTAGGATCGGTCAGGCTGCCAAGGACCTGAATAAGGCCCATAACGGTACCAATGATCCCCATGGTTGGGGCATAACCACCTGCTGATTCGAAAATTTTGGCATAACCTTCATGTTTTTGTTCAACGGAGTCAATCTCCATCTCCATGATCTGGCGAACAACATCCTGATCCGTACCATCGACGACCATTTGAATACCGTCTTGTAAAAAGGGATGCGGGTGATCCATCACTTTGCGTTCCAGTGCAAGTACACCCGAGCGTCGAGCAATGGAAGACATGTCCACAAGTTCTTCAACCCATTGGCTTGATTCGTTGTTGTTGCGTCCAAAAGCCATTCTCAGGGCAGCTGGAATCGTACGCAGTCGATGTGCAGGGAAGCTGGCAACCACTGCTGCAATCGTTCCACCAAATACAATTAAAGCAGCCGTTTTCTGTAACAAACCTGATAATTGGCCCCCTTCCCATAAAAAACCGCTAATGACTGCGGCAATCCCGGCAATAATGCCGATAAGTGTCGCAATATCCATAAATTAACCCACTCCTATCTTCACTTCGCGTTTGCATCACTTGCACAGACGAGGTATAATTAAACGGGAACAAATATTCTTATTAATATAAGTTTTCCCATATGTAAATTCGGGGAACTTCGACAATATATAGTGACTATTATTTTAGACGATAGGGTGAGATACGGCAATGAGCGATATTATAATGAGCGACAAAACGTTCGAAATCGAGTCAGAGTTTTCTCCCCAAGGTGATCAGCCTGCAGCCATTGAAGAATTGGTGAAGGGTGTTCAGGAGGGGAAGAGATATCAGACGCTGCTGGGTGCAACCGGTACGGGTAAAACGTTCACCATTGCACAGACGATTGCCAAGCTGCAACGTCCCACGCTGATTATTGCCCACAATAAGACGCTGGCAGCACAGCTTGCAAGTGAGTTCAAAGATTTTTTTCCGAATAACATGGTTGAGTATTTTGTCAGTTACTACGACTATTTTCAGCCAGAGGCCTATATTCCTTCCTCGGATACGTACATCGAGAAGGATTCGAGTATCAATGAAGAGATCGATAAACTTCGCCATGCGGCTACGAGTTCATTGTTTGAACGCAGGGATGTCATCATTGTAGCGAGTGTGTCCTGCATTTATGGTTTGGGTTCACCGCATTCGTATTCCAGCATGCTTTTGTCCCTGCGGGTAGGCATGGAGAAACCGCGCAATCAGATTTTGTCTCGTCTGGTGGAGATTCAGTACCAACGGAATGATATTAACTTTGTGCGGGGCACGTTCCGCGTACGCGGTGATGTCATTGAGATTTTCCCTGCGTCGAAGGGTGAGCATGCGATTCGGGTGGAGTTGTTCGGAGATGAGATTGAGAAAATTACGGAAATTGACGTGTTAACCGGAGAACTGGTTGGCGAACGTGAACATATTGCGATCTTCCCGGCGTCTCACTTCGTAACCCAAGAAGAGACGATGCGCGTGGCGCTGGTGAATATTGAGCGTGAACTGGAAGAACGGCTTGAAGTATTGCGTGAACAAGGGAAATTGCTGGAGGCTCAGCGACTGGAGCAACGTACACGGTATGATATCGAGATGATGAAGGAAGTCGGTTTCTGTTCAGGAATCGAGAACTATTCCGGACCACTGACATTCCGCGAACGTGGCGATACACCCTACACGCTGATGGACTATTTTCCGGATGATATGTTGATCGTGGTCGATGAGTCTCATGTGACGCTGCCACAGATCCGTGCGATGTATAACGGTGACCAAGCCAGGAAGAACGTGCTGGTTGAACATGGATTCCGTCTGCCATCTGCACTGGATAACCGTCCGCTCAAATTCGAAGAGTTTGAGGGAAAGATGAATCAGATCATCTATGTATCTGCGACACCAGGTCCTTACGAGATAGAGCATACGGATACAATGGTACAACAGATCATTCGTCCTACCGGTCTGCTTGATCCAATTATTGAACTGCGTCCAACGAAGGGGCAAATCGATGACCTAATCGGTGAGATTAACGACCGGATTGCCAAGGATGAACGTGTCTTGATCACGACATTAACGAAAAAGATGTCCGAGGATCTGACAGATTATCTGAAGGAGGTCGGCATCAAGGTGCGATATTTGCACTCTGAGATCAAGACGTTGGAACGTATGGCGATCCTGCGTGATCTCAGGTTGGGTACATTCCATGTGTTGATCGGAATCAACCTGCTCAGGGAAGGTCTGGATCTTCCCGAGGTTTCTCTGGTAGCCATTTTGGATGCGGACAAGGAAGGGTTCCTGCGCTCCGAACGATCGCTGATTCAAACGATTGGCCGGGCGGCACGGAACAGCGAAGGTCGAGTTATCCTGTATGGTGACAAAGTGACGGATTCGATGGATAAGGCGATTAAGGAAACGGAACGCCGTCGTGCAATTCAGATTGAATATAACGAAAAACATGGCATTACACCACAGACGATTCGTAAAAAAGTGCGTGATGTGATTGAAGCAACCAAAGTGGCCGAATCCAAGAAAGACTATCTTACAGGCGCTGCTGAGAAGATGTCGAAGAAGGAACGTCAGTCGCTTATTCAGCGCCTAGAGGCAGAGATGAAAGACGCCGCCAAAAACCTGCAGTTTGAGCGTGCTGCTGAACTTCGCGATGCATTGTTGGAGCTGCGTGCAGAATAGCCTTGAGCGGGCATGATTTGTAAGATCAGATAGAGCATCGATATGATGCGGTTGAAGGATAAATTTGCAACAAGAGAACGGCCAACTGGCCGTTCTCTTGTTGAGTAAGGAAATCAGTCGGTTCTACCGATAATTAGACATGTTGAAAATGTGAAATCAGGTCTATACTGATAGAAAACTTGAAATTGGTTAAAAGGTTTATAGGAAAGCGTTTGGTAGTCGTGTACCTGGGAGCCGAGCCAAAGGCAATGGCGACCTCCGCGAACGAGGCGAAGCCGTGAGCGTCCTCTCACGGTAGAGCGGCCGTCCAAGAGAACCGGCAAACGGCCGGAATCTTGGACGAGGCTGCGGGCACACGACACACCTTCACATAGCAAGACCCGACCCCTCAACATTGCACCGCCTGTTTCGGGTGTCCAGAGGGCTGCGCCCTCTGGGGCCCTCCCTTGGAAGGGAGGGTTTGGGTGGGATCGAAAAGCCTTTAAATAAGGTTGGAATTACAACATTGAGAGGATGAATACTATTGGCGAGCGAGAACATTGTCATTAAAGGCGCGCGAGCGCATAACCTGAAGAACATCGATATCACCATCCCGCGTGACCGTTTTGTCGTATTGACCGGTCTGAGTGGCTCAGGCAAGTCCTCGCTGGCTTTTGACACGATATATGCCGAAGGACAACGACGTTATGTGGAATCGTTGTCGGCCTATGCACGACAGTTTCTGGGACAGATGGAGAAACCGGATGTCGATTCCATTGAAGGGTTGTCCCCGGCTATCTCCATAGATCAGAAAACGACAAGTCGTAACCCGCGTTCCACCGTCGGAACCGTTACGGAGATTTATGATTATCTGCGTCTGTTATTTGCACGTATTGGGCATCCTCATTGCCCGGATCATGGTGTGGAGATCACATCCCAGACCGTAGAGCAGATGGTAGACCGCATCATGCAATATCCTGAGCGGACCCGGCTACAGATTTTGGCACCGATTGTCTCAGGCCGTAAAGGGGAACACAAAAGTGTGTTTTCCGATATTGCAAAGCAAGGGTTTGTCCGTGTACGGGTAAACGGGGAATTACGTGATTTATCTGAAGATATCCAATTGGAAAAGAACAAAAAACATACAATTGAAGTCGTCGTTGACCGGATTGTCATCAAGGAAGATGTGCAATCACGGTTGGCGGACTCGATTGAGACTGCACTTAATCTGTCTGGCGGACAGTTATTGGTAGATATTATGGGTGAGGAAGAGCTGCGCTTCAGTTCCAACTTTGCCTGCCCGGTATGCGGATTTAGTATTGATGAGTTGGCTCCGCGGATGTTTTCATTCAACAGTCCGTTTGGAGCTTGTCCAGAATGTGATGGTTTAGGTGTCAAAATGATAGTTGACCCTGATCTGCTGGTACCAGATCGCAGTAAAACGATTGAAGACGGTGCTTTTGATGCCTGGACAGGTGGAACGTCAACCTATTACCCGCAGTTCCTTAAGTCGGTATGCGAACACTTTAACATTCCGCAAAACGTACCTGTAGAGGATCTCCCTGCTGAACAGATGAACAAGCTGTTACTGGGGACAGGTACGGAGAAAATACGTTTCCGGTATGAGAATGATTTTGGTCAACGGAAAGAGGCTCTGGTTACCTTTGAAGGGATTGTCAATAATCTGGAGCGTCGTTACCGTGAGACAGCATCCGAAGGTATCCGTGAATTCATTGAAGGTTATATGAGTGCGAAGCCTTGTGGTACATGCAAAGGACACCGACTGAAACGTGAGAGCCTTGCTGTTACCATTAACGATCACAACATGGCGTATGTAACAAGCTTGTCCATTGGAGAAGCTGGTCGTTTCTTCGATTCACTGCAATTGAGTGAGAAGGAGCAGACTATTGCCAAACTTATTTTAAAAGAAATCAACAGCCGCCTCGGATTCCTGGTGAACGTAGGTCTGGATTACCTGACCCTGAGTCGTGCTGCCGGAACATTGTCTGGTGGTGAAGCCCAACGGATCAGATTGGCGACACAAATCGGTTCCAGTCTCATGGGTGTATTGTACATTCTGGACGAGCCAAGTATCGGTTTGCATCAACGGGATAATGATCGCCTGATCTCTACCCTTGCTCATATGCGGGATATCGGTAACACTCTGATTGTCGTTGAACATGATGAAGATACAATGCTGGCTGCCGACTATATCATTGACATTGGTCCGGGTGCAGGTATCCACGGGGGTACCGTGATGTCGCAGGGTACACCGGAAGAGATCATGAATGACGAGAACTCGCTAACAGGTCAATATTTAAGTGGACGCAAGTTCATTCCGGTACGTACCGAACGCCGTAGTGTTGGAGACCGATGGCTGGAAGTGCGCGGAGCGAAGGAAAATAATCTGAAAAACCTGAATGTGAAAATTCCGGTAGGTGTATTTACCGCGGTAACAGGCGTCTCCGGCTCGGGTAAATCAACGCTGATCAATGAGATTTTGTACAAAACACTGGCTCGTGATCTAAACCGTGCACGCGTACGCCCAGGTATGCACAAAGAAATTCGGGGTCTGGAACATATTGATAAAGTCATTGATATCGACCAGTCGCCAATCGGGCGGACACCACGGTCTAACCCGGCTACGTACACAGGTGTCTTTGATGACATCCGGGATCTGTTTGCACAGACCAATGAAGCCAAAGTGCGCGGATACAAAAAGGGTCGGTTTAGTTTTAACATTAAAGGTGGACGTTGTGAAGCTTGTCGCGGGGACGGCATTATCAAGATCGAGATGCACTTCCTGCCGGACGTCTATGTACCTTGCGAGGTCTGCAAAGGCAAACGGTACAACCGTGAAACACTTGAGGTCAGATACAAAAACAAAAATATTGCAGATGTGCTTGAAATGACGGTAGAGGATGCAACGCAATTCTTTGAGAACATTCCGAAAATTCATCGCAAAATGCAAACCTTGCTCGACGTGGGCTTGGGTTACATTAACTTGGGGCAGCCTGCAACAACGTTATCCGGCGGCGAGGCACAACGGGTGAAACTTGCTTCCGAGCTGTATCGCCGCAGTACGGGCAAAACGATATACATCTTGGATGAGCCAACCACGGGTCTGCATGTCGATGACATCGATCGTCTGCTGAACGTACTGCATCGTCTGGTGGACTCCGGCGAATCCGTATTGGTTATCGAGCATAACCTGGACGTTATCAAAACAGCCGATTATATCGTTGATCTGGGCCCGGAAGGCGGCAGTGGTGGAGGAACCATCGTTGCGACAGGCACGCCAGAGGATATTATTAAAGTGGAAGCTTCCTATACAGGCAAGTACTTGAAGCCAGTCTTGGAGCGGGATACGGAACGAAGCAAAACGTTACAATTGACGGAGTAACTGCTTGCAGAGATGAGGATGAAAAATGGATATGATCTATCTTTTCATCCTCATCAGCATTCTCGTTATCCCACAACCATATTTACACCCGCTTCATCTGTTAATCATTGCAGTATAGTAGGAAGATTGGTTTTCACATTTCTAACCCTTCTTTTCATGAAGTAGGAGGCATCAATGTATGATCTGATGTCCCCTGCTTCCGAGGAGAAGGGTTTTACGATTATGATAACGTGAAAGTGTTTACATATGCGATGGAGCAAGCATTGCAGGAATGTGCGTCCAAACTGGATTTTTTTCATTTTTCTGGATGATAGGGCTTGCATTACAAGCGGGGTACAGATAACATAGAGGAAGATATTAGGGTATGCGTTAGCATTTCAGCAGGTTGCAATACTGGATTTTATGCGAAATGCTTGTTCAACTATGGTGAGGAGGTCTGTCTATCCATGCTGTTTGCAGAAGCTGCCACGGCGAGTACTTCGAATTTTAATGCGTTTGATATTTTTGTCATCTTGTTTACGATTCTGATTTTCATCGGAGTAGTACGTCTGATTCGTGCACCGAAGAAAAATTTGTTTGCCATCGGATTTGCAGTGGTCAGTCTTTTGGTATTTTTGTTGACGGATTATGCTATGATCACCGGTTGGTTTGGTTCGTAGGGAAACCGCTGAATAATTCAAAAAAACATCAAGTTGAAGAACAGATAAACACTTTCCAGGGGAGTTGAGGAGGGTGTTTTTTTGTGTTTTGCAGGGTGGAATAGAAAATACGATTACTTCTATTAAAAATAGGGCTTAAAGCAATTGTACAGGAATAATATGTATGATAAATTGGGGAATACCGGTATTGCAGATGATAGAGAGAATAGAATAGATTCAGTAATGGATCGTATGGCTAGGTCGCATAACGGAGGATATATAGAGAGGGTTAGGTGAGGGAATGAGAGTGTTGGGGAAAAAGGCCGTAGCCATGTTGATGACTGCTGTACTCTCGGTTAGTGTTGCGACAACGGCTGGAGCAGCAGAGACTGCCAAGGGAATGAAAGCTAAAATGGTCGATGGACAAGTCTATGTCAATTCAACGGATTTGGTCAAAGCGATTGGCGGAAGTGGGCAGTATGATGCCAAAACCGGAACGTATCAGTATAAGGGTAGTGAAGCCATTCCGAAAGTGATCGAAAAGGTATCTCCGTCCGTTGTTGGTATCATCGGCAAATCTGATGAAGCTCAGGATGGGGTCACATCAGACCGCTATAACCTGGCTCATGGCACAGGCGTGATTATCCGCTCCAACGGCTGGATTGTGACAAATGCTCATGTAGTAGATGGATTAACTAATCCTCTGGTCGTGACGACCGATGGCAATACATACAAAATTACGAAAACATACAGTGATCCATTGAGCGATCTCGCCCTGATCAAAATTAATGCCAAATCTCTTCAAACAGCGACCTTTGCCAAAGCTTCACAGACAACGGTTGGAGAAACCGTCATCGCCATTGGTACACCGATCTCTTTCTCTTTGCGTAACTCGGCAACGGTAGGTGTGATCAGTGGGCTTAATCGCGGGGTGGAGGCCACCTATCGGTTGATTCAAACCGATACGGCCATTAATCCGGGCAACAGCGGGGGACCGCTGGTCAATATGAAAGGTGAAGTCGTTGGCATTAACTCCATGAAATTTTCAGCAGTGGGTATCGAGAGTATGGGGTTTTCAATCCCGGTAGATACCGTTCAATATATAACCAATCAATTCTTTAAGTACGGAAAAATCAAACGCGCAAGCCTTGGTCTGCAACTGGAAGAGAGCTGGTCTGCGATTGTGGGACTGCCTACAGATGATCCATTGACGGTCACGGGTGTGCTGTCGGCTGAAGCGAAGAAAGCCAAAATTAAAGAAGGCGATCTGTTATACAGTGTGGCAGGCACACGTGTATCCTCTGCTGTCGACATCAATGAGTTGCTCAAGAAGTATTTGCCCGGACAAAAGATGAAGTTGTTGATGCAATCAGACGGTGATATTGTCACTCGCACCGTGATACTCGCTGATCGGGCGGACATTCAGGACGATGAAGACGAACAGTTCCCTATAGATGAAGATCAATAAAGCCCGGCGAGTAACCCGGAATCAGAGAGGACGAATGAACGGAATGAAGAAGTCATTTTTACGTGTGCTGAGCACAGGTGTGTTGGCCGGGATGCTGACCATCGGTGCGGCATTGCCCGCATGGGCATCGGATCATACAACAAGTGAACTGCGGATCAAAGAAGGGAGCACAAATGCATACATCAATGGCAGTAAGCAGGCAATCGCCAAGCCATATCAGATTAAAGGAATTACCATGGTGCCTGTCGGTGTGTTCAAAAAGGCATTTGGCAGTGAAATCCGGCTCGAGAAGAACGATGTTGTCAAAATCAAGGAAGGCCCGCATACCGTCACGTTGACGATTGGCAGCTCGATTGCCTGGGTGGATGGAGTCAAAAAGGAGATGGGGGCAGGCCCCAAAATGGTGAATGGAGTTCTTATGGTGCCACTTCGTCCGGTTGCTGCAGGCATTGGTGCGACGCTTGCCCCAAATAGTGCAGGTGAAATGGTTATTCGATTACTGCAATCGGATGATTCGATGGATGAGGATGAGGGCGGCATTGATCTGGATGCAGGCAAAACACGAATTGGTAACAGCTTCTACGGCTGGTCCATTAATTATCCGGCTGACCTGATGATTCTGCAAACGGGTGAGCAGGAGCGCATGATGACTTTTGGTACGGCGGACAGCAGTTATTATCTCGAGGTGTATGTGAGCGATCAGGATGTGGCGCTGGATGCGGATGATTTGTTGCAGCAGCTGGTTCAGGAAGCGAAACAGTCGGGAGATACGGTACTGGATCGGGAATCGATTGCCAAAGGCAAAACACCCTATGCTCGAATCGTTGTTAAAGATGTTGACGGCTTGTTATGGGAAATGCGTCAGTATATCCGTGATGGTCGCCAATATGATGTATACCTTGCAGATTATGAAGCTTTGAATTACAAGGATTTAAGCAAGCGTGCGGCGCTGCTCAATTCATTCCAGCCTACATATGCAGAGTCCGATCGTACGATCAAGGATCTCTCCACGGTGGATGATGGGATGCGTTCTGCATGGAATGATGATTATGGCATTGAACTGAGCATTCCTGCGGGCTGGTCTATGGACAATAATCAGATGGTATACGAATCCAAAGACGGGGCCTATCTCCAACTTCGTGTTACATCGGCTCCAACGGGGGCAACCGTAAAAGACTGGAGTGGCCAATTGGACAAATGGATGCGAGAGACATTTACACCAGACAGTTACGAACCGATTGGTTCCTCCACGATGAATATATCGGGCGAGACTGCCGAGGTCAATGAATTCCGTTATAACTTTGGCGATGGATGGCAGACGGAGTTCGATGTTCTTTTACAAAAGAACGGCTATCGCTATTATGCTGAATACACGTTCCCTGAGGATCAGGCCGAAGATCGAGAGTGGTTTAAACGGATTATGAAGAGCGTTGAGATTGACTTTGATACAGTATCCGATAACTTTGGTCAGCTGGATGAGGACCCGTATTTGACAGATAAGACGAAAACGTTGACGAGGACGTCCAAACGATATCATTACAGTGTGGATATCCCTCGCTATTGGACGCCGTACAATGACCGCTTTGAGTATTCTCCTGTAGTCTATACCTTTACTGGTGGAGAGTTCTCCATTGTAGCGAGCGATGACAAATCGATCGAGATGACCGTCAGTCAACTGAGAGAGGCGTATGCCGAAGCAACCAAGACTCGTAAAAACTTCAAACTGCTTAGCAGTGAGGAGCTAATGTTTGCAGGTGTACCTGCCTTTTCCTTCACGTATCATGAGGTGGATAACGGTGTGCCGTATAGCGGACGTCAAATTGTGTTCGAACAGAACGGTACAACGTATACCATAACGAGCGGGCTTAATGATGCCAACAAGACGGAAGTACAGGCAGCAGCGCTGGAAAAAGCGGTGAACTCATTTACCTTTATTAAATAAAAGAAATGAATGCCGGAGGGTCTGGAGACCTTCCGGTTTATTTGGTTTCTATACATTTACAATGGAACGAAGAGTGCTGATCGGAAAGATGGTCCTGCAAGCGAAAGTGTCTAGTGTAAATTTTAATGGAAATGAAAATGATAAACGGTTTTTTTAGGAAAGCGTAGAAGAGTCCGTTCAGAAGTGATACAATATATTAGTTCAGGAGTTATGACTGCTGATCTGACAAATAAAGATGATTGTAGGCTCGGGAATCAGGCAATACAGACATAATGTATAGATATAGCGATACAGTGACCATGCAGGAGTACGGAAGAGTACAGGCTCAGCGTATAAGGATACAGGGATGAAATCCGGCTATGGCCGGTTATGGGGAGGATCTACATGAAAACAGCAACAATACGAAGAGAAGACGTCGAGCTTCTGGCACCCGCAGGTGACTGGGATTGTATGCGTTCGGCGGTAGCCAATGGCGCAGATGCGATTTTCTTCGGAGTCGAAAAGTTTAATGCACGAGCACGTGCGAACAATTTCCGTATGGACGAGCTGCCGGAGATTATGGCGTTTTTACACAGTTATGGCGTAAAAGGTTTTTTGACCTTTAATATATTGATTTTTGAAAATGAATTGACGGATGCCAAGGAACTGATCGACGCTTGTGTCGATGCAGGTGTGGATGCCGTGATTGTACAGGATTTGGGTCTGGTTAAAATGATTCGCGAGATCTCGCCGGATTTCCCGATTCACGGTTCAACTCAAATGACGATTACATCACCGGAAGCGGTGGAGTTTACGAAGCCGTTTGATATGGAGCGTGTCGTACTTGGACGGGAGAACAACCTGAAGCAGATTCAGAAGATCGGAGAACAGGCGAAGCTGCCGATGGAAGTATTTGTTCACGGTGCGCTGTGTGTATCTTACTCCGGGCAGTGTCTGACTTCTGAAATGTGGGGCGGACGCTCCGCCAACCGTGGTGAATGTGCACAGGCTTGCCGCCTGCCTTATGACCTGATGGTGGACGGAGTGCACAAGCCGATGGGTGATGTGGCATATCTCTTGTCTCCGAAAGACCTGGCTGCGATTGACTTGATGCCCGAACTGATCGAAGCGGGCGTTACTTCCTTCAAAATTGAAGGACGTCTCAAAACGCCAGAATACGTGGCGAACGTGGTTAGTAAATACCGTAAAGCGATCGACCGTTACTTTGACGGGGATAACACGCCACCAAGCAAGGAAGAAGTCCGTGAGTTGCAGCAAAGCTTCTCCCGCGGATTCACGCACGGTTTCCTGGACGGAACGAACAATAAACAACTGGTTGACGGGACGTTCCCGAAAAGCCGTGGCGTCTACCTGGGTCGTGTAGACCAAGTATTACGTGATGGTGTCGTCCTGAAACTGGATGCGCCAGTGAAGCGTGGGGACGGGATCGTATTCGATGCTGGAGATCCAACGCAGAAGGAAGAAGGCGGACGTGTCTACGATGTGCGTCGCAAAGGCGTGAAGCTTGAAGGCGAAGCCGAGGAAGGCTGGATCGTGGACGTTGTACCTGGCCGCAGTGACGTGGACCTGCGCCGCGTGAAAGTTGGCGATAAAGTATGGAAAACGAATGACCCGGCCCTGGACAAACGTTTGCGTCAGAGCTTTGAAACCGAGAAACCCTATCGTGTCTTCCCTGTAAACGTTAAAGTCATCGGCAGCCCAGGGCAGCCGCTTAGCACTTGGTGGACAGACGTGCAGAAGGGCACGACCGTCCGTGTAAATTCCGAGATGGAACTGGACATCGCCCAGAAGCGTCCAATGACGCACGAACTGCTCGAAGAGCAATTCGGACGTTTGGGCGGCACGGTGTTCCAGCTGGAAGAATTGGACGTCAACCTGCACGGTGACGTCATCATTCCGATGCGCGAGCTGAATAACATTCGCCGTCAGGCGGTGGAACAGCTCGCGGGCGAGCGCCCTAAACCGCCCGTCTACGTGAAACGGGCGGTAGAAGTTTACGGCGATGCGGTTAAACCGGCATCGCCAGTGGCTCGCGGTCAAGCGGAGCTGACCGCGCTCTGCCGCAGCCTGCCTCAAGTAGAGGCAGCGCTGGAAGCGGGTGTCGGCATGATCTACGCCGACTTCGAGTTTATCAAGCAATTCCCGGCAGCTGTGGAAGCTGTTCATGCCGCAGGCCGCAAGATTGCGCTGGCAACGCCGCGTATTCATATGCCTGGCGAGAATGGTTACCACAACAACATTTTGCGTCTGAAGCCGGACGCTGTGCTGGTACGTAATACAGGTGCGCTGTACTTCTACCTGCGTCACCGGATGGAGAATCCGGATGCGAAGCACCCGGAACTGATCGGTGACTTCTCATTGAACATCGCCAACCATAAAGCGGTAGAACTGTTCCTGGAAGCAGGATGTGACTGGATCACACCATCCTATGACCTGAACATTCAACAAATGGTTGATCTGCTGGGTAACTCCCGTACAAGCCAGACCGAAGTGGTTATTCATCAGCATCTGCCGATGTTCCATACGGAGCACTGTGTGTACTGTACGTTTATGAGTGAAGGAACGGACTTTACAAACTGTGGTCGTCCTTGTGAAGAACAGCGTGCATCGCTGCAAGACCGGATTGGCATGTCCCATCCCGTACGTGTGGATGAAGGCTGCCGCAATACCGTTTATAATGCGGTGGAACAATCCGGTGCTGAATATCTGACCAACTTCATGGATCTGGGTGTATCCCGCTATCGTGTGGAATTCCTGGAGGAAACACCGGAGCAGGTACGTGAAGTTATTGATCTGTACAATCGTGCGCTGCGCGGTGAGATCAGTGGTACACAAGTGTGGAAAACATTGAAAGCAACCAACCAGCTTGGCGTAACGCGTGGTCAATTGGTGAAATAAACGGATCGTATGTTACGATAACATGTTACAAGTATGAAGCAACCCCAATCTCTGCTATAAGGAGTCTTGGGGTTTTTTCTTTAAAAGGGAAATAGAGGGTAAATGACGTACTTTTATGAGTCAGGGCGTATAAGGAGGCGGAACATGTGGCGCCATTCACCATGATGGATATCAAACTGCTGTGTGGAGTCACGGCATTCAAAAGCGGGGAAGCGTACAACCAATCCGGCAGAGTGACCAATCTGCTCGTCAGTGAGGATGAGCGGCATTATGAGGCACTGGTCCGAGGTACAGAACGATATAAAGTGACGGTTAATCTGGATGAAGCCGGAGAGATAGAGGCCGTTTGTAACTGTCCCGATGAAGGGAACTATTATGACCATTGCAAACATGTGGCTGCTGTTTTGCTGGCGATCCATGAATGGGGCGAACAACGGAAAAGCAAGATTGTAAGTGGGAAAGAAGGAACTACAGGAACTGGCAAAGAAGGCCAAATGAATCCCTCTAAACCTGGCTCTCAAACGAAGACGAGCCCGGTATCCAAATCAGGACGTGGCTCCAGCTCCAGAGTGGGGACGCTGGTGGAAGAGAAGGAGTGGGAGCGCCCAAACTCCATTTCAAACAACGGTTCAGTTATGAATGTGGACTCTCAATCGACTTCATCTGCTCACGCCTTTGTAACGGAGCCTTTGCCTTCCGATTCCAAACTGCATGACCATTCGGCTGTGGATCGTCCATTCGTGCATTTCGCTCAAGCAGGTCGGCCGAGCTCTGCCCAAGGATGGGGCAAATCAGCAGATAAACCTTCTTATCGCACAGCCGATCAAATCCTGTCCATGTTTGCCAGGGAACGTAGCCCCCTGCATGCAAATGAACGTAAATACACCGCACCAGTCTTGCGCTCGTCCCCGCAGGAAGAGCTCCAGCTCCAGTTTATATGCAAGCTAGTGCAGGTTCACAAAGGCGGAGCCAAACTCGCGCTCGAACTGAAGGTGGGCCATAAACGCCTGTATGTAGTACAGAAAGTAAAGCAGTTTCTGAGTTGTATTGAGAAGGGCGAACCGATGGCGTTTACCAAGCTGTTTTTCTACGACCCTTCAATGCATTATTTTAGCCCCCAGGATCAGGCGATCCTGTCTATGCTTATTCGGATGAGGCAGAGTGAAGAGGCGTACCGCGAGTCGATCTCGGGTTACTTGGGAGCTTCGGACGGAAGAGATATATTGATTGCTCCTCTGGTTTGGAAACCTCTGCTGGATTTGCTGCTTCAGGCAGATAGCCGGATGGAGGGAACGGGATTCGCGAACGGACCACTCGCCTTGGGTGAGGGTGCACTGCCTTTATTTTACCGTATTGCACAGGGCGCCAATGAAGGGTATCAGCTTGAAATTTCCGGATTGCGTGAGCTGATTCTACTTCCGGCCTACGACGCTGCTGTTGTGGAAGGACAATTGCATATATTGGAACCGATGCAGATGCGAAGTCTGGAAGATCTGAGTAGAGCGCTCACTTCATATGGAATTAAGGAAAGTATCGATATTTCTGCTCAGCAGGTAGATGAATTTGTACAGCATGTGGTGCCGGAGCTGCGCACGCTTGGACATCTGTCTATTGATTCCCAGGTACGCGAACAGATTGCAGAGCCTGAACTTGCACCGAAGTTATACATTGACTTTTACCGTGAACGAATTACAGCGCGTTTAGAATTTGATTATAGTGTTATGGTGATTAATCCACTTGCCGAATACTTGATCGATGAGGAAGAGAAAAAGGTAATTTTGGTGCGTGACCGCCATGCGGAGCGGAACCTGATCGATCGATTAGATCGCTCTTTCCTGGAACGGGATGGTAGCGTATGGGCGAGTGAACGAGAAGATGCGATATATGATGTGATGTATCATTTGCTGCCTGAGCTTGAGAAACAGGTGGATATCTATATTCCGAATGCGGTGAAGGCCATGGTGCAATCCTATCCGACACCTCCAAAAGTCCGGGCAGATCTGGGTAAGGGGTTGGACTGGCTGGAGATCTCATTCGAGATGGAAGGTGTAGACGAGCTGGAGCTTCAGGAAATGATGCGCAGCATTGTGGAAAAGAAACCGTATTTCCGTTTGCGCAGTGGTGTCTTTCTCTCTCTTGAAAATGAAGGGGCAGACAGCTTTGCTCACATGGCAGATTCGCTTGGACTTGCAGCGGACGATATCAAGAGCAGTCATATTCGGCTACCGGCGGTTCGAGCGTTGCAGCTTCCTGGCCGGGACGAGGTTTCGGGACATGTGAAATGGGGAGGTTCCCTGAAACGTTTCCTGGATGATCTTCGTGATCCCGAACGAATGGATTTTGCATTGCCAGATGCTCTTGCTCCTGTGTTGCGTGATTATCAGGCCAGTGGATACCAGTGGCTGCGTACACTTGCATTTTACCGATTTGGCGGCATTTTGGCCGATGATATGGGGCTTGGCAAAACGCTGCAAAGTATCGCTTATATTGCAGCTGAACTGAAAGAAAAGCCGATTTTAAACGGAGGTTATGACGGCGTAGATGTTTATGGGAAGAACGTATTACGGGCAGAGGGACTTTCAGATGCTGCTTATTCTGGAATTGATCCTGTAACCGGGCTGCCATTGAATGAGGCGCCTTTGGAAGGGGTTGGGAGTCTCTTTACTGCCTCAGGTACATTACAGGATGGATTATCAATCCGAAGCCGCGCTGTCCATCCTCCGGTACTTGTCGTAGCGCCTGCTTCGTTGACCTACAACTGGGCCAATGAATTTGCCCGATTTGCTCCGCATTTGCGAGTCC
Source organism: Paenibacillus sp. JNUCC-31 (assembly GCF_014844075.1). Lineage (NCBI taxonomy): Bacteria > Bacillati > Bacillota > Bacilli > Caryophanales > Paenibacillaceae > Paenibacillus > Paenibacillus sp. JNUCC31. The sequence goes on along the minus strand of NZ_CP062165.1, from coordinate 2,577,353 downwards.
TCATTGCAGCGGGTCAAAAAGACGAACGAGCCAGTATGCTCGAAGGTATGGATGACGCAGACGTTATTGTGACTTCCTACCCGCTATTGCGCCGCGATCTGGACACATATCTCGGAAGAACGTTTCATACGCTTATTTTGGATGAAGCCCAGGCGATCAAGAATTCTTCTTCCCAGACAGCTCAGGCCGTTAAACAGATTCAGGCACCACGTCGCTTCGCTCTTACAGGAACACCTGTGGAGAACTCATTGGATGAGCTGTGGTCGATCTTTGAAGCGATTTTTCCAGGACTGTTCCCAAGCTATCGCAGATTCCGGGATCTGCCACCTGAGCGAATCGCACGAATGGTCCGTCCGTTTATTCTCCGTCGTCTGAAGAAAGATGTGCTGGAGGAATTGCCGGATCGTATTGAAACGGTACAGCGCTCCGAGCTAACAGTTGAGCAGAAAAAACTGTATGCTGCCTACCTGACCCAGCTTCAGGATGAGACATCCAGGGATATGGAAGAGAATGGTTTTCAGAAGAACCGCATCAAAATTCTGGCTGGCATTACACGCCTGCGCCAATTGTGCTGTCATCCAGCCCTTTTTGTGGAAGGTTATCAGGGAGATTCCGGGAAAATGGAACAACTACTGGAGACGGTTCAGGATTGTCTGGCTGCTGGCAAACGTATTCTCATCTTCTCCCAGTTCGCAAGCATGCTGAATCTGATCCGACAGACGTTGGCAGCGCAGGGAAGAGATTTGTTCTACCTGGATGGTCAGACACCTGCACAGAGTCGGGTGGATATGTGCCACAGATTCAATGAGGGTGAGGCTGAGTTGTTCCTGATCTCCTTGAAAGCTGGCGGTACCGGATTGAACTTAACGGGTGCAGATACGGTTATTTTATATGATTTGTGGTGGAATCCCGCCGTGGAAGAACAGGCCATCGGACGCGCCCATCGGATGGGACAGAAACAAGTGGTACAGGTTATTCGTCTCGTTACGGAAGGTACCATTGAGGAGAAGATTCTGGAGCTGCAGCAGCGCAAAAAAGATTTGATTGCCGAAGTGATTGAACCGGGGGATGGGGGATCGACCACCTTATCCGAGCAGGATATCCGGGAGCTGTTGATGGTATAATGAAGTCTAGCCAAATTAGTCTACGATTCATCTAATATATAATTATTTCTCCACCAGAAGGGGCGGATCTAGCGTGCGTATTCGCAAAGCAATTATTCCAGCGGCCGGGCTCGGTACCCGGTTTCTGCCTGCCACGAAGGCGATGCCCAAGGAAATGCTGCCCATCGTTGATAAGCCGACGATACAGTACATTATTGAAGAAGCTGTGGCTTCAGGCATTGAGGATATCATTATCGTAACAGGTAAAGGTAAACGGGCCATCGAGGATCATTTTGACTATTCATTTGAGCTGGAGCAGAACCTGGCTGGTAAACAGAAATGGGATCTGCTGAATGAAGTTCGCAAGCCCTCTGAGATGGCAGACATCCATTATATCCGTCAAAAAGAACCCAAGGGTCTTGGACACGCTATCTGGTGTGCCCGCAAGTTTATTGGGGATGAGCCTTTTGCTGTTCTGCTTGGGGACGATATCGTAGAGGCAGAAACGCCTTGCCTGCAGCAGATGATCGAAGTGTTCGACGAATACCAATCCCCAATCGTAGGTGTGCAGCCGGTAGATTGGAAGGAGGTATCCCGCTACGGGATTGTGGACGGTGAGCAGATTCTAAAAACCGATGAACGAGTATTCCGATCGAAGCGTTTGGTTGAAAAGCCAAAGCCTGAAGATGCTCCTTCGAATCTGGCCATTATGGGGCGATATATTCTTACCCCAGACATATTTGAGATCCTTGGCCAGCAATCGGCAGGTGTTGGTGGAGAAATCCAGTTAACGGATGCCTTGTCCCGTCTGAATGAACAGAGAAGGATATTGGCGTACCACTTTGACGGCCTTCGTCATGATGTGGGAGAGAAACTGGGCTTTATTGAGACAACGATTCATTATGCGCTTCAGCATGATGATCTACGGGAAGATTTGTTGAACTATTTAAAGAAAGTTGTTTCATCGAATTAATTGCAAAGTATAGGAATTAGGTTTCAAAGCAAAAAAAGGTCTGCCTTTGCTTAAAATGTACCCCTTGTAAAGGACAATTAAAAAAAGGTTAGGCCACCTCAAGCTGCTGCCTGTAACGCGCAGGCGGCAGCTTCTTTAAGTTCCATTGACCTCGATAATGATTGTAATAGATCATGTAGCTTTTCACTTCTTGCGTAACTTCTTCCAAAGTCATACACGTTTTGAAATTCGTTTCATCTTTAAAATGCCCAAAGAATGATTCTTGTGGAGCGTTATCCCAACAGTTTCCTCTACGTGACATGGATTGACTTAGCCCCATTTCTTTCACAAGCTTTTGGAACTTCGGATTGGTGTAGTGAAATCCTTGATCCGAATGAATCAAGGCATCCGAGGTGAGATGGCGATGTTTCTTGAGTTGTTTCAACGTGTCGATCGCAATGTCCAAACCAAGTGAAGCAGAGACTTCATAGGCTAAAATTTCATTCGTTTCGGCGTCTTTTATCGTGGACAGATAGGCCCGCTTGTTTTTCCCATAGGTTAAATACGTGATGTCGGTTAAGAGAACTTGACCGGCGACCCCTGGCTTAAAGGCTCGCTTTAACGTGTTGGGACAGGTTCGATGCTCTTGAGTGGCTTTGGCCATACGTCGTGCAGGATTGGCTTTTCGAATCGGACAAACGATGTTGTACTTTTGCATGACTCGACGGATACGCTTGAGGTTGTATGTAACTCCATATTGGTTCTCCAGCGTCATTTTGATTTGACGAGCTCCCTTCTTCCTTCCCCGGTAACGGTAGGCTTTCAGAAGAATCGCTTTGACGTTTTCATCGTTTTGTTCCTGTTTTTGACGATGTAATTGAGCATTTTCACTACGATATCGATAGTAGCCCGAACGTGAGACCCCGGCGATTTCACATAGAACATGCACCTTTCGCTGGAGAGGGTATGCCCTCATCATCTGTTGAATCAGTTCGAATTTTTGCCACGTACTTAATTGAATTTCTTTTTTCTCATCTGCCTTTCGAGTTGATCGAGCTTTTTTAAGAATTCATTCTCCGCTTCAAGCCATTTCATTTTCGCTTCTAAACGGGCATATTTTTCTTCGAGACTTAATTCGCGGGTCAGAGGACGTCCTGAGGCGTGTTTTCTAGCGTCTGTTAATCCTGCAGGTCCTTGTTCCTGAAAAGCCGCACGCCATCGATTGGAAGCCTTTCGAATCCGGGTTGCCCCCAAAACGTCAATGGCAAAGCCCGCCTCCTGAAAAATCTCACTTGGAAACTTACCTTGATTATACTCTTGAATAAATCGTTCTTTAAAAGCATCCGTATATGTAATGGCTTTAGCACTGACATTTTTCACATAGGGATTTGTTCTTAACTGAGCTTGCTCTTGAGTTGTAAATAACTTTTTAGACATCCACTTTGACCACCGCTCGTTTTTTATTCATTGTACACAAAAAAGACCCTATAAGATGACCTTTTTAAAGTGTCCATCTTATAGGGTACATTTTAGCTGAAGGCAAACCTTTTTGCTGTGTATAAAAATTGTGATGATATGAAACTATTAACTATAAAACATATTAAAAATTTAATTCTGAGATCTTTTTAATTTCATCTGCCTCGGTCGGTGCAACAGCAATCAGTTTATCATATACAGCTTGATCCTGTTGTCCTTCCTTCGCCAGCACGGCAAGATACCACCTTGCAATTTCACGGTTGGTTGCATCGGTTAGATCCTCCGCTATCCCGCCTTTCAGGATGGCAGCGGCTCCGGCCGCGTCGTTTAACATATATTTCATTTTCCCTGAATTGAGGATCATCGTTGGAGTCAGCTCAAAAGCTTCTCCCTGCATTTGTCCTTCAGGCAGAGTCTTCAGATGTGCAATTCCGTCTACAACGTGCTGATAAGCATCCAGACCCGAAGCGAAGTACGATTCTTTCTTAGCTGTATCCCCTTGTCCAACTGCCTGATACCCAAGATCGAAGGATCGACTGATCAACTGTTCATACCAGCTCATATCCCAGGCATAATTGTCGGCGTACTCTTTTTGGAGAGTATAGGCTTGGTCAGCCTCACCCTTCAATTCGTACAGACTGATGAGTTGCTTCACCATGCTCTTATTGAATGGCTCTGCTTCAAGACCACGCTGGAGCAATTGAACGGATGCAGTATAGAACTGATCATCCTTTGTCTGTTCATAGCCCTGTTGATAGAGGGAAGAAAGCATCAGTAATGAATCAAAATGTGTACTGCGAATAGATAAGTCCTTGTCCAGTGGAGCTTTGATCTCCTGAAAGTCCTGGCTAGTTTGAGCTACCTCTTTAGCTTTATAGGCATAATGATTGGCTTGTAGAAAACGAACAGATACAATTAGCAGAATGATTACAGCTACTCCTGCAATCACACTGTAGATTCCTCGTGCTGTAGAGTCACTAAGCTTCAAGCGACGCATCGGCTTAGGATCCATCGCAGCAGCCATTCCACCGAGACCAAGGAAAACAAGAATTCCAATAAAGACATAACTCATATTGAAATCAAGGATACTTAGTACCAGAATGGACATGGACAGAATGAAGTACACGAAATGAGATTCGCGTTCTTCCTCACTCCTTACTACATAGGCACGAACATATTGATAGAAAACAAAGAGAATGAATGCCATAAACACAACAAATCCAATAATCCCAACCTCAACCAGGTATTGCATGAAGAAGTTGTGGGCCTGAGCACTGATATAAGGATTGTTCTGGTATTTTTCATACAAAGAGGTCCACGCACCACCGCCTGCTCCAATTATTGGATAGTCAGCGACGAGCTTCATGGCATCTTTATAAAAGGTAATCCGCTCCAGCACACTGTGCTGTTGGAAATTGATATTTTCAAGCCGGGTACTAATGCTGTCTGGCAAAATGTTGCGCACGCTGGTACCGAGCAGAAGCACGGCAACAATGACGGTGAGAACGACGGAGCCTAGTGGAATCCATAAACTGGATCCTTTCCGATCTGACCAGGATTGAAGCTTGCCTTCAAGGCGAGGCGCAACCCAGCGCTGGATAACCCAACATAACAATGTCACAACTACGGATGCAGCAATCAGGTAAATCCAACCCTTGGCTGCGAGTGAGCCAGAGTATTGCTTTTGTAATTCCAGTCCAGCTGTATTTATCGGATTTAAAACGATAATTGTACCGATTCCTGCTACTCCACAATAGATAAACCACAAAATTTGCTTTGCAGGTTTCAACAGGAGCAACAAAATGACAAACACAATTGGCAGCATGACAAGCCCCGTACGGGAGAGCGTCAGCAGCAACGACAGGATGATTGGCACAAGCATAAATCCATGAAGTAGCTGCATGTACACTTTTTTGGAACGAATCATACTAAAAATGGTAATAAACAAAAATGGAATCAGAAAAGCGGCGTATGTATTGGGATACTGAAACACCGATGCAAGCCGTGGACCGTTGGAATCATTCCAGATGGCTTGGTTATAGACTCCATTCACGACACCGGCCGAGAACCACCCGACAAGCTTGCCTGCGAAACTGAAGGCCCCCAGCCAGTTTAACAACCCAAATCCGACAATAACATATGCAATTCCTATCAAGGAGGATTGTATGATATGATTGATTTTGTTGTTTTGGAGCAGGTACATAGCCATTACAAAGATCATTGCATACATGCATTGGATGAGGATCATGTTGACTGCCAAATATTCAGATGCTGCACTGATGAGTGACAGGACATAGGTAAGTGGCAACAATATCACCGCGATCTTAAGACAATCTTGCTGAGTTTCTAACTTAATCTGCTTGAAGTAGACAGCAACCCACATAGTGAATAGGAGGGTTGTAATTGCAATCGCCCAATAAATGGGTCCTTCAAATTGAAGCGTTTGTCCGTTAAATAACGCAACTTGGAAAGCGGACCAGAGTAAAAATAAGATGAGTCCTATGGTCAGAGTCCATTGCAGGGGCGAAGCCAAACCTGCAACTGCTTTGCTCGACGTTTTGATTTGTTTACCGTATACTGGATTCGACAAGGTTCGCAATCTCCTTTTCTTGTAGTTACTGTTAGTATTTTAACATAATAATTATTACAACTGTACAATTAATAACTTTTATTAACTATAAATAGCGTTATTTTTCCTAATCTCTTAAAAAATGGAATCATTTTTAATTATAGGAAAGTAATTTGTGGTCTTGATTTATATGATGAATTATCCTTACTCAATTATAAATTGGTAAATTTCATACAGATACAAAAAGGAATAAACCTGTATTCCAATTATAAATGGAGTGATGAGGAATAAATATTCATAGAATTATTAAATTGGTTTTCTAACATTTTAAAAAAGGAAAAATATACTATTTTGAGTATAGAAAAATAAAAATTACAAGCTTTTAGTAGTGTTGCGTATAAGAATGAATCTCTAATTCTTAAAGTTACATTAGATCACTTGAGTGAATTTGCAGATGGTATTATTTGGTGATGCAAGTACGGATAACACTTTTGAAATTTTAAAGAATTATGAGAAGTTTATTGCAGTAATTGGAAATTTACATTGGGAGAAAATCCTGAGGAACGACTAAAAAGTGAAACAGAACATCACAATGATCTTCTAAAGTTATCTTCATGTTATTTTCCTGAATGGATATTTTGCGTCGACGCTGATGAGCAATATATAGGGGGAATAAGAGAGTTTATAAACTCTAATGATTCTTAGAAGGTTGATATAGTTAAAATTCAACTGTTTGATGCCTATATAACCAAGGAGGACCAGCAGCCTTACGCACCTCCCGGCAACTGTTCAACTTCAGAAAATATTTCGTGCCTGAAAGAAGAGATATTGTTATGTTATGGAGACTAATGCAAGTATTAGATATAGAGGATTGGATTCATTGGATTCAAGAGAGCCTTCATTTACGGAAGACAGTAGTATAGTTACATTGTTTTATTGCCGACATTATGGGAAATCCCTGTCGATTCAGCATTGAGAAGAAACATGTGAGTATTATACTAATTATTTTCCATACGAATCTTATGGGAAATAAAGTGGAATGAAAGAAAAGGGAAGGCTGTTCATGAAAAATCAGATTTTGGTCGTCCTTTGTATAAATGGGGTGATGAGCTTTTTAGTAATGGAATTAATATTAAGCCATAGTTTAATTGCAGGCAAGAGGAATAGGGGGTTTGCGGGGAAATGTGGGAACAGAACATTTCACCTGTTATTGACATGCCCGCTTGAGGACGAGTATCCGTGTTGAAGTTGAAGTACACTTGAGCGAAGGCTCCGCCAGAAGAGCTTCACTCTTTACGGAATGGTCGTCAACATTGATGTCTAAATCCACCTGCTTTGAGCAGAGCAGGTGGTCATTTAATTTATTTTTGGCTAATCAGCAGGCTTGGAATAATACAGATTAATGATCTGGAAGATGCTATTACGTTTGCTGTCATCGGTGGACGCCTTTAATATGATTAAATTTTACAATCAGGGTGAAATTAATATTATGTCCAAAAAGTAAATTTGAATCTCAGGTATAATAGGGACCTGTTACTCGCTTGTTTTTATGTTTTAAATGAACCATTGTTTGCGTATGACTTTGCGTATAGCTTTATTTGAAAACGGATATCAAAGTAACAAGTTTAATAAATATATTTCAATCCTTGCATATACATTATTTTACCTGGGGTGGTCGGTTAGTTGCACACTTCTTTGGGCAGCTTTTTTGCTACTGGCAAAACCGATCTTTAATATCATGAATGCCATCATGATGGTGTTGCTGATAGGAACAATTTTGTATTTGGTGCGTTTAAGAATGATGAACAGTATGCAAGATGTGTATCTTTACTTGCGTAGTTATTTTGTGCTGGTTCGGACTGTCAAACTTCGGAGGAACTTCAATCTGGTTAATAGGCTCTGTCAACTACTTATGGACAACTGTATTTATTATGCTTTTTTATTCCCTTAAAGCTATCTGGTTGTAGAAAAGTCACTGCTGAAAGGTAATTGACTGATTGGTATGGTTTAAGTTTGGAAAATTACCCAAATGGTTCTATACAGGCGGCATAGGCGTCTTTCTTGGATTTGCAATTATGATTATTAACTCCGGACAATAAAAAACGATCTGAAGCGATCGATTATCATGCATCATTACTGCAAAGATTTAAAGAGTATGCCCATAATCTTAAAGGAGCGTTGATCGAGCAAAAGTATTTGCTGCTTATTCTGGCTATTCTGCTGGGTGTTAACATTTTTGCACCGATCTTTTTCAGAATGGAAAAAGGAAAATGTCTATTTTGGGATCCTTTTTATGTTTGTTGGCTGTATGAGCTTTTTTATAATGATTGCTTCCCCTATTTTCCTTATCAGAGCCTCTTATGGCGAGCGGTGCTACCTAAATTAAGTCTTTCAAAAAAGTAGATATTGGTCTTTGTGATGAAAAAGGAAATATCGCCAAGGTCTTACATTATATGATGTCCACCTATAAGATGATTGGATGATATCATGCGAAAGAAGTGATTAAGATTTTAACTCTTTTTAAAGAATTTTATAATTCCAGAGGTCTTGTTTTAAGATTGGCTAAAAATGATTTTTGGGTTAAATATGCCAATTCTCAACTTGGGATTTTGTGGGCTTTTGTCCAACCTTTGATGACGATTCTCGTATACTGGTTTATTTTCGAAATTGGATTCCGTGTAGTTCCGCTTGACAATATCCCGTATCTTTTATGGTTGATGTGTGGTCTTATTCCATGGTTCTTTTTTTCCGAGGCCCTTGGCAATTCGACCAACAGCTTGATTGAATACAGTTATTTGGTAAAAAAAGTTGTGTTTAAAGTCAGTATTTTACCAAGTATCAAAATTATTTCGGCTCTGTTTGTACACATATTTTTTATGGCTTTTTTATTGTATGTGTATTTCCTGTATGGTTATGAGCCGACTATCTATATTGTGCAACTGCTTTATTATCTTTTTGCACTTTGCTTTTTATTACTGGGCTTGTCTTACATTACGGCCTCCTGCGTCATTTTTTTTCGGGATTTGAACCAAATCGTGGCTATCATATTGCAATTTGGAATATGGCTGTCTCCTATTTTGTGGCAACCTTCTTTGTTTCCGGCCAAATATTTGACTTTATTGAAACTGAACCCTATGTATTACATTGTTGAAGGATACAGGGACTCGCTAGTAGGTGAAGTATGGTTCTGGCAAAAACCCGAGATGACGCTATACTTCTGGTGTGTTTCCTTTATCATTTTTGTGGTCGGAGCATTGTTCTACAAAAAATTAAAACCTCATTTTGCTGACGTTTTATAAGGATGGAGTGTTAAGATGAGTGCTGAAATTGTCATTGATGTAAAAAATATCAGCAAAGTATACAAATTATATGCCAAGCCTGCTGACCGGCTTAAAGAAGCATTGCATCCGATGAAAAAGAAATACCATAACGATTATGCTGCTCTTGACAATGTCTCATTTCAGGTCAGAAAAAAGGAAATTGTAGGTATACTCGGTACAAATGGTTCTGGTAAATCAACGATTCTAAAAATTATTACCGGGCTATTGAATCCAACGAATGGTACAGTGAGCGTTCTTGGTAAAATATCCGCGCTTTTGGAACTGGGTGCGGGGTTTAACCAGGAACTCACAGGTATTGAAAATATTTATTTGAACGGAAGCATGATGAATCTGAGCAAGGACGAGATTGATAAGAAGCTGCAGCAAATTCTCGACTTTGCTGATATTGGGGAATTTGTTTACCAGCCCGTAAAAACTTATTCAAGCGGTATGTTTGCCAGATTGGCATTTGCAGTAGCCATCAATGTTGAGCCGGATATATTGATTGTGGACGAGGCGCTGGCTGTAGGGGATATGTTTTTTCAGGAAAAATGTTATGAGAAAATGAAGGAAATGGTACAAAGCGGAGCTACCATTCTGTTTGTGAGTCACAGCTTAAGCGCGATCCGTAATTTTTGCAGTCGTGCAGTCTGGATTGAAAAAGGCATTCTGAGAGAAGTGGGACCAGCAGACGAAATTTGCGAAAAATACAAATATTTTATCGAACAAAAAGAGGCAAAAGAAGTTGTAAAGGCCGCGGATGTAGAAGAACCTACTGATGTGCCTGCCGATAAAGCTAGAAATAAGATTTTTGTGAAAAACTTTCAAATAAATAAAAACGTAATGGTTACCGGAGAAGATATTGTATTCACGATTGAACTCGGTTTCAGAGCCTCCGGCTTGAAATACGGGGTGGGATTGATCATTTATAATGAGCAAGGCGACATTGTCACTCTATTTAATACTGTTCGCGACGATATAAACTTAGAGCAGCCTTATTCCGTATTCAAAATCAAAGTGGAGAACAATGATTTTCTGGATGGACGATATTTCATTTCCGTTCATATCTCTGATGAAATGGTTATGTATCCGTATGATCGTAATGATTATATATCCGAATTTAGAGTATTGCCCAAGAAAAATCTGCGTGGATTGCCTGTTGCGGAAGGATTTTTTAGATGTAAGCATGAATGGGAGATACTGGAGTGATATGGCGCCAGTCAGAATAATTTAGAGAGTTTGGGTGTGTATGATGATCAAAAGAATGTTGCACTATGTTATTGTAATAATCGTCACGTTTGCTTTTGTATCTTCGGTATATGCTATACAAAATAGCAATCTGTTTGCATCGGAAGTGTCTAAGATCAAGACGATCAACCTGGGCACAAATCTGAATGTAAACTTTGGTGAAGTTACAGATGGCAAAGTAATTGAACAGTCCTTTTCTGCCAAGCAGGATGGTCTTACTAAAGTCGATCTGTTTTTTTCTACATTCAACAGGCAAAATGACAGTGAAACGCTGTTATCTCTATACGAAGCAGATACCAACCAATTAATAAGACAGGCAAAATTCAATAACGCTCAGGCCAAGGATAATGCATATAGCGAATTTTCCTTTGATCCTGTTGAGGATTCAAAAGGCAAGATGTATATTTTGAAGATAACTTCCAATACAAGCGATCGTTCTCAAGCAGTAACCTTTTGGAAGGACAATACCAGTCTGGCGGACGGGAATCTGTCATTCGCGGGGAAGCACCAGGAAGGCAGTCTGGTAGGCAAACTTATTTACCAGAATCAATTTACTATTATGGATATTATAATTAACGGTCTTTTCTTTAGTTTTCTGAATATTTTACTGTTTGAATTATTGCGATTCATAAAAAACAAGTAGGGGACAATTATGATTAATAAGTTCCGAGCAATCATGCGTGCAGTTCATCTGGTTCGCGATGAAGGAATAAAAAGCTTTATCAATAAGGTTCATGAAAAATGGTTTCGGCTATCTTTTTCAGAGCCTCCTTTTGTACCGTTGGCTGAACAGCAGCTTGAAGAGCAGAAAAATAAAATATTTGACACCCAACCCAAAATCAGTATTGTCGTTCCTGTTTATAATACCAATCCCCTGTTTTTGGAACAAATGATTGACTCTGTACTAAACCAGACCTATTTCAATTTTGAATTGTGCATATTTAATGGTGGGAGTACAGAGGGTGATGTTGAGGAAGTAATAAACCATTTTATGTCCAAAAGTGATAAAATAGTCTACGCGTGCTCGGAAACTAATTATGGAATCTCGGAAAATACTAATCGTGCAATGGCAATGGCAAAGGGAGAATATATAGGGTTGCTTGATCATGACGACTTGTTGACGCCAGATGCATTATTTGAATGCATTGATGCTATTAACAGATATGGTGCAGACGTCATTTATTCCGATGAAGACAAAATAGTCGGTGATACCGGGCAACATATCAGTGTCCACAAAAAACCGGACTGGTCTCCGGATACATTGCTAAGTTATAATTACATTTGTCATTTTTTGGTTTTTAAAGCTTCGTTGCTTCAGAGTACGGGACTATTTAATAGCCAATTCGATGGAAGCCAGGATTACGATTTTATTTTAAGATTGACTGAATGGGCAGAATTTATCCATCATATTCCAAAAGTTTTGTATCATTGGCGAATCAGCGAAAATTCCACAGCTGCCAGCTATTCAGCCAAGTCTTACGCTCTGCAGGCAGGAAAAAACGCCCTGCAGAATTATATGTCAAACCGAAACGAATCATTGACAGTGAATGAAGGCGCATTTCATGGCGCTTTTAATATAACTCCAGTTTTAAATGAGATACAGACAGCGGCTCTGTTTTGCCTGGGCAATTGGGGAAATACGCAGTCTATAGAAGAGTACTATGCCAGACTGAATATCTCTTCCGAATACCGACAGCTTGATGTAGTAATGATGAATTTCACTCCTTTTTATAAAGATGCAGACAGCATTGCTGAGCAGTCTTTATACTATAAAGTGTATGACTGCAGTGATAAAAATGTTGCTGAAGCATTAAATGGTTTATTCCAAACGAGCATTGCTGATTATATTGTCGTTTTGAATGCGGATATCCGTTTTCTGGCTGTTGATTGGTATAAGATTTTAATTGCAGAAGCTGCTGCTACCGAATCAGTTGTTATAGCTCCCAAAGTTTTGAACAAAAAAAATAAAATCAGCAGTTATGGACTTGCAGTTAACCAAAAAGGGGTCATAAATCTGCATCATAATATCAATTCCAGCTTTTTCGGTTATTTCGGTCGACTCAAAATTGCGCAAAATGTTACAGCAATCAGTCCTGAATTGTTCCTGTTGAAAAAAGATGCCTACAAATATTATGGAGATTTTGATGAAACCTATGCTACCGATTTGACCATTGTGGATTATTGCCTGCGTGTCAATATTCATTCCGGTCACGTAAAGCTGGTGAATCATGAGCTTTTATATACCCGACAACCCTATTCCTATTCATGGCCTGAAAATGAACTGGAAGTTATGCTAAAAAAATATAAAGGTTTTCTGCAAGATAGGGATCATTATTATCCCCTTGATTTTTTATATAAACCTGTAGACCTTTGAATATAATCTTTATTTTGATAGGAGCGCCTGGTCAAATGAGAATTTTATTTACTCTTCATGATTTACAATACAGTGGAGGGACGGAAACCTTCACTTACAGCCTCATCAAAGAATTTTTGCGACATAATCATGAAATCTTTCTTTATTCCACTCGAATTGGTCAGTTAGCGGACAAATATACCGAGATCGGTGTATTTGTCACAGATGAAATCGCTTCTTTACCTGATAATGTTGACATTATCCATGCCCAGCATCGTGCAGAAGCCATCTCCGTTTTTTATAAATATCCCTCTGTACCTATGATATTCACTTCGCATGGCATTATTCCATGGCAAGAGAAGCCAGTTTTTATTCCCTCAATTGTCAAGTATGTAGCGGTCAGTGAAGAAGTACAACAACATCTGATTCAAAACTGGGACATTCAAGAAGATCAAATATCTATTATCCGAAATGGAATCGATCAGACCCGGTTTCATCCTAGAACTCCTACCAACGAAAAACCCGAATCCATCTTATTGTTGTCTAATCGTTATACTCCTGATGTTAAAGAGATTTTGGAAGAAGCAGCCAACAAAGCAAGTATGAAGTTTAACATTGTTGGACAATCACACAACAACGTGTGGGACGTGGAAGATGAAATTTTGAATTCTGATGTGGTTGTTTCATTGGGACGTGGCATATTGGAAGCGATGAGTTGTGGAAGACTTCCTCTTGTGTTTGATTATAATGGTGGCGACGGTATTGTAACGCCTGATACTTATTATGATTTTCGTCAGAAGAATTTTTCTGGAAGAGTAAACAATGAAAAGTACACAGCTGATCAAATTATAGAATTAATTCAAAAATTCTACACGCGTGAGATTATTGAAGCCAATTTGGAACTTGCTGTTCATTTCCACGACATTAGAACCATTGCAGAACAGTATTTTGAGCTGTATAAACTTGGCGAGCAAAAAAGAGATAGTATCGTTACTATCGATCCGCGAATTATGGAGTATCTCATAGAAGGATATACTTTTGCTGGAAAAGAGATCGTACAGAAAGAGAAGAACTTGAAGTATTTACTGGAAGTTAAAAAAATCAATGAGGCAAATGAAGTCAGATTAAATGTAAGCCTGACAGAGATGCAAGCCGAGCAAGCAAAACTTATGCAAGAACGAGAAGAGGCAGTGAAGCAGCAGGCTCAATTAAAATCTGAACTGGGAAAGACTGAAGCAACTTTGATGCAAGCACGAGAAGAGGCAATGAAACAGCGGGCCCAATTAAAGTCTGAACTGGAAACGACTGAAACGGCTTTGAATCGCGATATTGTTAAATTAACACAGATGGCAACCAGCAAAGACATTCAAATTCAAAATCTGGAATTTGAAAGAGAAGGATTTCTTAATCAGCTGGATCAAAAAGAAAACAATACAAAATACTTGCTTGAACTCACAAGAGAAAAAGATAAGGAACTGGAAAGGATCTACAGTTCTCGTTCCTGGAAATTGATTACCAAAATCAAAAAATATAGAGGCTGGGTCAAAAAAGGCATAGCTAATCCAGAATGGGTAATCAAAAAAATGACAAATCGGAATCAGCCACTTCCCGCTCCTATACCCATTAAAATTGATGTGGAGCACGAAGTTGGAGATACTCCTCAAATCAGTGTGGTTATTCCTGTATATGACCGAACAGATGTGTTACGACAAAGCATCGATTCGATTTTGAATCAAACGTATCAGAACTATGAATTGATCATCGTTTGTGATGGTTCTCCGGCTGAAACGTTGAAAATTGTGGATGAATATGTAGATCACGAGAAAGTTCGAATTTTCAAATATTATAATAACAGCGGTAATGCGGTACGGGGACGGAACAAAGCCATTCGTGAGGCACGCGGAGAATTTCTGGCTTTTCAGGATAGCGATGATATTGCAGAGCTGAATCGCTTGGAGATTTCGTTGAATTATATTAATGAATTTAAAGCAGATGTCGTTTATGGGGGCTGGCGAGCTCTTGTGGACGGATCGCGCATGATTGATATTAAGGATGGACAGGAAGTATTAAGTCCGGATTGCGGATATGATGAATTGCTCAAAATGTGTGTTCCTTGCCAAAGTACTGTAATGTTGAGACTAGATGCTGTCAGAGCGGTAGGCGGACTGAAAACAAAAATGCGTTATCGCGAGGATCATGAATTATGGCTTAGAATGGCTTATAAAGGCTATAAATTCAAATCAATTCCTTTGATGTTGACCAATCTTAGATTACACAGTAACAACCTGGAACTTTCGTTCAAAGACGATGATAATCGCTGGTTTAATCTGATGCTGGAAGAGCACAAAAACATTATAGAGATGAAACCTAAGATTGCCTATCTTATTCCTGGATGCGGTATATCGGGTGGTATCGCAGTAGTGTGTCAGCACGCCAACCGTTTGTTAAATCGTGGATATGATGTTTTGCTTATTACAGAGGATAATCATCGGGAAATTAATTGGTTCCCAAATCAAAAAGTTGAAATAATCGGAGTTGATGAAGCACCGGCCAATTTGGATATTCTTGTTGCAACAGGATGGAGTACTGCTTATACCATCGCCTATATTCCTGCAAAGAGAAAAGTATATTTTGTTCAATCCGATGAGAGCCGCTTTTATCCTGCAGGATCCATTGAAAGTCAAAAAGCATGGGATTCCTATAAATTTGATTACGAATATATGACCGAAGCCAAATGGATTCAAAAATGGCTCAAAGAAAAGTTTGGCCACAACGCTACCTATGTACCTAACGGATTGGATGAGAATATTATTTTCCAAACGGATCCAATTACAAAAAAAGGTGATAAAGTAAGGGTACTGCTTGAAGGACCAATTGATATTCCGTTTAAAGGCATGGAAGATGCTTTTAATGCTATTAATGATCTGGATTGTGAAGTATGGTGTGTAAGTTCAGCGGGCAAACCAAAAAAAGAATGGAAATGCGACGTATTCTTTGAAAAGGTGCCAATGAGCCAGATGAATCAAATCTACTCCAGTTGTGATATCCTCGTTAAACTGAGCCGGGTTGAAGGATTTTTTGGTCCACCTCTGGAAATGATGGCTTGCGGAGGAACCTGCGTAGTTGCAGATGTGACCGGTCATGATGAGTATATTGTCGATAACTACAACGCACTGGTCGTGAAGATCGGGGATGTCGAAGGCGCAAAGCAAGCTGTTAAAAAGCTTATCGAAGATACCGAGCTTAGACAGCGTCTGATCGCGAATGGCAGAAAGACAGCAGAAGAATGGAGATGGGAGCCGAGTATTGATACATTGGAAGAACTATATTATAAAAATCACAGTATTGGAAAGGTAGAGGTATGAGAGTACTAGTGACCGGAGGAGCTGGATTTATCGCTTCTCATATTGTTGACAGGTTGATTACTGAACAACATGAAGTATGCATCGTTGATAATTTGTCCACCGGAAAGCAAGAAAACATTAATCCTGCGGCTATATTTTATAATGTGGATATTCGCAGTCAACACGTATTGGAAGTGTTTGAGAACTTTAATCCGCAGATTGTAATACATCATGCTGCACAGATTAGTGTGGCGCATTCGGTTGCTGATCCTTCACAGGACGCATCGATTAATATTAGCGGAACGATCAACATTTTGGATTGTTGCTATAAAACCGGCGTACAAAAAATCATCTATGCTTCTTCAGCAGCTGTGTATGGCTATCCAGAAGAACTCCCTGTAAAAGAAAGTGCCAAGCTTTATCCGTTGTCACCTTATGGACTGTCCAAGTTAACACCTGAATTTTATATTCAGTTGTATTCCAATCTTCATGGTGTTAATTATACGATTTTGCGTTACAGCAACGCTTACGGCGAACGACAGGATCCTAAAGGTGAAGGCGGTGTAATTTCGATTTTTTTGGATAACCTTCTTTCCGGCAAGGAGATTCAAATTCACGGTGATGGCGATCAAACTCGCGATTTCATTTATGTCAAAGATATCGTGAACGCCAATATCGCGGCTCTTACCAGAGGGGAGAATTGCATTACTAATATCAGTACACAAACAGAAATTTCGGTGAAAGAATTATTTGAAACGATGTGTAACATACTGGGAATTGACGCTTCTTCCAAATATATGGGGGAGCGTGTAGGCGATATTAAATACAGCTCATTGAGCAATCAACAGGCTCATTCCATTCTTGGCTGGACTAGTCAGTATACTTTATATCAAGGGTTGAAAGAAACAATCAACTATTATCAGAGTATTTCTGTTAAATGAATGTTATAACTAACAGAAAATCGGGGGGATTTTTGATGAAAGGTATTATCTTAGCGGGTGGTACAGGCACTCGTCTGTACCCTCTTACCAAAGTTACCAACAAACACTTACTGCCGGTCGGTAAATATCCAATGATTTTTTACTCTGTTCACAAGCTGAAACATGCCGGAATTAACGATATTCTCATTGTTACCGGTAAAGACCATATGGGCGACGTAGTTAACCTTCTCGGCAGTGGACGTGAAATGGGCGTAACCTTTACATACAAGGTGCAGGATGAAGCTGGTGGAATCGCGCAGGCGCTTGATCTAGCTGAGCATTTTGTAGGCGATGACCAGATGGTTGTGATCCTCGGCGACAATGTATTTGAGGATGACATTGCTCCTTTCGTCGATAATTTCCGTAAGCAATCAATAGGGGCGAAGCTATTGTTACAAAAAGTTCATGACCCTCATCGTTTTGGCGTAGCGGAGCTGCAAGGAGACCGCATTGTTTCCATTGAAGAGAAGCCGAAAGAACCAAAGAGTGATTTTGCCGTTACAGGCATTTATATGTTTGACCATAAGGTGTTTGACATTGTTAAAACACTTAAACCATCTAACCGGGGCGAACTGGAAATCACAGACGTCAATAATGCATATATTGCTAACGGGACCCTTACGTTTGATATTCTTGAAGGCTGGTGGACAGATGCAGGTACACATGCATCTCTGGCTCGTGCCAATGAACTGGCACAGAATGTTATTTTTGGTGAGGGGTTTGGAAAGTTAAAGTTGTAGAGTAGAAAGGATGGTAGGTCCATTTGAAAATTACTCCTTCAAAGTTTATAGACGCCTATTTAATTGAGCCGATAGTTCATGGGGATCACCGTGGCTTTTTTATGGAAAGCTACAACGATCAGCTTATGAAGCAATATGGACTCAACTATCAATTCATACAAGATAATCAATCTCTATCCGCAGAACCTGGAGTGCTCCGTGGATTACACTACCAACTCAATCCTAAAGCGCAGACAAAGCTGATTCGCGTATTAACAGGTGCAATCTATGATGTCATCGTAGACATCCGTAAAGGATCGCCGACCTTTGGTGAATGGGAGGGCTTCATCCTAAGTGAGCACAATCACCGTCAGCTGCTGGTACCTAAAGGATTCGCCCACGGCTTCTGTACGTTGGTCCCGAATACCCAAGTCTTGTACAAAGTAGATGAATACTATTCCCCGGAGAACGATCGAGGCATATTATGGAGTGACCCGGCACTTGGAATTGATTGGCCTACGTCTAATCCGATTTTGTCAGAGAAGGACCAAAAGCATCCTTTGCTTCAAGATGCGGATATTAACTTCGATTTCGAAGTGAAGTAATTAGGAGGTTTCAACCATATGAAATTACTCGTTACCGGCGGCGCCGGATTTATTGGAAGTAACTTTGTCATATATATGCTTGAGCAGTACCCAGACTATGAGATTATCAACGTAGATGCACTCACATATGCGGGCAATCTGGAGAACTTGAAATCACTTGAAGGCAACAAGCGGCATACATTCGTCAAAGCAGATATCACTGATGCGAAGGAGATGGACCGCCTAATCGGTCAGGGCGTGGATGTGGTGGTTAACTTTGCTGCCGAATCTCATGTGGATCGCAGTATCCTGGAACCGGATGTGTTTGTGAGAACGAACGTCAATGGTACTCAGGTATTACTGGATGCTGCCAAAAAACACAACATCACCAAGTTTGTCCAAGTTTCAACCGATGAGGTTTACGGTTCTCTCGGACCTACAGGGTTGTTTACGGAAGAGACGCCACTTCAGCCCAATAGCCCATACTCTGCCTCCAAAGCTGGAGGAGATTTATTGGTACGTGCTTATCACGAGACCTTTGGTCTTCCTGTAAATATTACGCGCTGTTCCAACAACTACGGACCATTCCAGTTCCCGGAGAAACTTATTCCACTCATGATCTCACGTGCGTTGAATGATGAAGCTCTGCCTGTATACGGAGATGGACTGAACATTCGGGATTGGCTATATGTAGAGGATCATTGCAGTGCCATTGATCTGGTCATTCACCATGGACGCAATGGCGAGGTGTACAATATTGGTGGCAATAACGAACGAACGAACGTACACATTGTCCAAACAATCTTGGAGCAACTTGGTAAACCCGAATCTCTGATCCAATACGTACAGGACCGTCCTGGACATGATCGCAGGTATGGTATCGATCCAACCAAAACGATGACCGAACTCGGCTGGAAGCCAAAGCATAACTTTGAGACGGGAATCAAGGAAACCATCCAGTGGTATCTTGATAACAAAGAATGGTGGACGCGTATCCAATCTGGCGCCTATCAGGATTACTATGAGAAGCAATACGGTTCTCGTTTGGGAGACGCCAAGGCATGAAGGTGCTTGTGACTGGAGCCAACGGCCAGCTGGGACGCGATGTGGTGCTTCTTTTGGAAAAAGAGGGGCATTCCGTTCTGGCTTGTGCTCGGGATGAATTGGACATTACGGATCAGCTTGAATGCAACAATGTTATATCGACATATCATCCAGAGGTGGTCATCCATTGTGCGGCTTATACCGCGGTGGATGCCGCCGAGACGGATGTAGACGGAGCATATCAAGTCAATGCCACAGGAACCCGAAATATTGCAGTAGCTGCTGAGCAGATTGGAGCCAAGCTCATCTATATCAGTACGGATTATGTATTCGACGGTACCTCCGAAGTACCTTACCAGGAATATGATAACACCAATCCGCAAAGTATCTATGGCAAATCCAAGCGCGCCGGAGAGGTGCTGGTACAATCGTTATCTTCCCGATGGTTTATTGTCCGCACTTCGTGGGTGTATGGCGTTTACGGAAATAATTTTGTGAAAACCATGTTGAAACTTGGTCAGGAGAAACCCAAGCTTCAAGTGGTACATGACCAGAAGGGTTCACCAACGTATACGGTTGATTTGGCCCATTTTCTGATTGAATTAATGAGTACTGAAAAATACGGTGTCTACCACGCTTCCAACAATGGGGCATGTACATGGTATGAATTCACTCAAGCGATCTTTGAAGAGGCGAAGAGAATCCCGGATATTGATATCCAGGCTGAGCTTGAGCCCTGTAATACAGATCAGTTTCCCCGTCCTGCCCCGCGCCCACGAAACTCGGTGATGGACCATTTGTCAATCCGTACCAATGGTTTAAAAGACCTTAGACCTTGGCGTGAAGGATTGCGTGATTTTTTGAAAGAAATACACATAGAGCAAAATTGAGTCATTTAAATCTCCCGCCCAGTAACTTATGAGCGGGAGATTTCGTTTATAATAGAGAAAATCTCTATTAGAGAATGACTTAACGCTATTTAACAATGAGGTGCGATGTGAAACAACCCAAGGTATTAATTATGATGTCCACCTACAATGGTGAGCGCTATATCAATGAACAGATGGACAGCTTGATGGCCCAAGTAAATGTGGAGACTCAAATCTATATAAGAGACGATGGCTCTACAGACGGTACAATAGAGAAGTTGAGGCCATACGTAGAAGCATATCCGGACCGGATTTATTTTCGCTCAGAGCAGAATCTGGGCGTTATTCGCAGTTTCTTTGAATTAATGCGGTCTTCACCACCTACGTTTGACTATTATGCTTTTTGTGATCAGGATGATGTGTGGGAACAAGATAAGCTCATTCGAGCGGTTACATTGCTTCAGAACAGAAGTACGGAAATTCCATTGCTCTATTGTTCTTCAACTCAGATGGTAGATCAGCACTTAACCGCTATTGGTGTGTGGCCTAAGGTTCCTCAGAAGCGACTTGAGCTACACAATGCATTAGTGGAAAATTCGTGTGTCGGGTGCACGATGGTTATGAATAGCATTACGTTTAACCAAGTCAGAGCCAGTCTACCGTCCGAAGTAAATCAGGTGATTATGCACGATTGGTGGATTTTTCTGTATGCCTCTACTTTCGGTGAAGTAATCTTTGATGGAATACCAGGTATACAGTATCGGCAGCATCAAGGTAATGTACTTGGTGGGGGGCGTGATGGATGGATTCAGAAATGGCGCAAGCGTGTAAATCGATTTGTGAACGGGAACAACCATTATATTTTAAGTAAACAGGCTAGACTATTTCTTGCTATGTACGAAGAATTCCTAACCCATACACAAATGGAAGAAATAAGAGACTTGCTTCATTGCTTAGAAAAAGGTGTTTTTGATAGAGCGTGGTATGCGTTTAAGACACCTTTTTATAGACAGTCTTTTCTGGATAATATTGTTCTGAAATTTGTTATTATTGCAGGCAAACTCTAAAAAATGCATGCATTGCGGTCTGCTTCCTCCATCCAAAATATGCTATACTCACGTTAAGTGGGTAATAGCCATGATAGGTTTATCATCATAATCTATTTTATTAATTCAAGATCGATTTATTATATAAAGCACTACAAGTCAGGAGTTTTACAAATGACCCAAGTATCAGAAGCCGCCCAGACGGACGGTTTACAATCAACAGAAGCATCTCAAATGGTCGACGCGAGCATCATCATCGTTAACTATAATACCCGTCAGCTGACACTGGATTGCCTGGAATCTGTCTATGCCTCCATTACGTCATACAGCTACGAAATCATCGTTGTGGACAACGCATCTCATGATGGCTCTGTGGAAGCGATCCGAGAGGCATACCCAGAAGTTCGATTAATTGCAAATCATGGCAATACAGGCTTTGCCGTAGCCAACAATCAAGGAATGAACATTGCCAACGGGCGTTACATTCTCCTCCTTAATTCCGATACCGTTATCCAGCCGGATACGCTTCACACCATGATCTCCTTCATGGATCGTCATCCCGAAATGGGTGCCTCCGGCTGTAAAGTCATTCTCCCGGATGGCTCACTGGATAAAGCATGCAAGCGTGGATTTCCTACGCCATCGGCATCCTTTTATTACGCATTCGGTGTTTCTCGACTCTTTCCGGATCGGCCGAAGTTCAATCAGTACCAATTGGGACATCTCAGCCCGGATGATGAATATCCGGTAGACTGTCTTGTTGGTGCGTTCATGCTGGTACGTCGTGAGACGATTGAGCAGGTGGGTGGGTTCGATGAGACGTTTTTTATGTACGGAGAAGATATCGACTGGTGTTATCGCATCAAAGAGGCGGGTTGGGGCATTTTTTATTATCCGCGTACATATATTGTGCACTACAAGGGTGGCAGTGCCCGACGCAAACCTTTGAAAATTACGTATGAGTTTCATAGAGCGATGTGGGTGTTCCACCGCAAGCACTACGCCAAGAAATACAATCCTTTCACGAATGCAGCCGTGTGGATGGGCATCTCGCTCAAGTTTACGTTGTCCCTGCTGCGCAGCAAGCTGTCTCCTCCTGTCCGCCCAGGGCAGACTGTAACCCGCATGAGAGCGGAGAATGAAGTATCTTCCGAGGTGAACCCATGATTCGGCGTAATCAGCGATTTTTAACCCAACTGTATATTGCGGCTGACTTTGGCGTGATCCAGCTTTCGTTCCTGCTGGCCTGGTGGCTGAAATTTGAAAGTGATCTGTTAACACACCAGAGCCCCTTGCCTATAGAGAAATACATGTTATGGAGTCTGGTTTACGGAGTTCTTGCGATCGTCGTTGGCATGATGTCCTCTCTATATACGCCCAAGCGCAAAAAGCGTTTTGCAGACGAACTTTGGAGAATTGTTCAATCTCATGGCGTGGCCTTTTTCATGTTGCTGAGCCTGATGTTCTTTTTCAAAGAAGTAAACATCTCTCGTGCGTATCTCGCCATGTACATGATTGGCAATGTATCATTCACACTGTTCTATCGCTATGTTGTGAAATTACAACTGAAACGATTGCGTAAAAAAGGATTTAACCGCCAGTTCGTTCTGATCCTTGGTGCAGGTTCTTTAGGCAAGCGTTTCTACGACAACCTCAAAAGTTATCCAGAACTGGGATATGAAGTCACGGGATTTCTAGATGATTACCGCCGCTGGGATCGGACGGAACAGGGGAGCTACAAACCAATCCTCGGTCGTATTGACCAACTGGAAGAGTTTTTGTCCAACCAGTTCATAGACGAAGTCATTTTAGCGCTGCCTCTGGATGCTCACGATAAGTACTCCCACATTATTAATGTCTGTGAGAAGGCGGGAGTGCGGACGCTAATCATCCCAGACTTCTTTGATTATTTACCGGCCCGTCCTCATTTTGACAACTTCGCTGGTATGCCAATGATTAATGTGCGTGATATCCCGCTGGATATTGCGGTGAACAGACTGATGAAGCGGGCGTTCGACATCGTTTTTTCGTTAGCGGCAATAATACTGACTTCCCCAGTAATGGCCATCGTTGCACTGGGCGTAAGACTGACATCATCCGGTCCTATAATTTTCAAACAAGAGCGTGTTGGACTCAATCGTCGCAACTTTATGATGTATAAATTCCGCTCCATGAAAGTCATTCCTGAAGGTACATTTGACACGGGGTGGTCCACGAAAAATGATCCGCGCCGAACAGCCTTTGGAACATTTATAAGACGCACCAGCATGGATGAATTACCTCAATTTTTCAATGTCTTGCTTGGTCATATGAGCGTGGTTGGCCCTAGGCCAGAACGTCCTTACTACGTGAATCAATTCCGGGATGAAATTCCGAAGTATATGATTAAACATCACGTTCGCCCAGGAATTACAGGTTTGGCGCAAAGTAAAGGACTACGAGGAGATACGTCGATCGAGGATCGGATTGAACAGGATATCTTTTATATTGAAAACTGGTCTTTATTATTTGATATCAAAATTATATGGGAAACCATTCGAAATGGCCTCAAGAATGCTTATTAGGCTTGAAACATTAGATTTTCCACCATTGTGAGTAACAAATCATCCCACCATTTAACAGCCGCCTCCGGGCGGCTTTTTGTTTTACTCCTCTCTAATAAGGGTAGTTAGCTATCAAAAAGGAAATACCGCACATGCTTCGTCATATCATGATTATCATACTCTTTTCCTTCCCTACCACCCTATTAAGGATGTGAACGCCATATGAAACGAATTGTGGCCGTCATTACACTACTGATCGTAACTGTGGGCACACTCTTTTTTGCTTATGAAAGTCAGAGTGAGGAGCAGCATGACGGATTTACGGCCTACCGACTGATTGCCCATGCCATGGGCAGCATCCGTGAGCAACCTTACACCAACGCCTATGAGGCGATGATTGCCAATTATGAGAAGGGTACACGTGTGTTTGAGATCGACTTTATGCTGACCTCGGATCGTAAAGCGGTAGCCAGACATGAATGGACCGCCAACATGAGCAAAATGCTGGGACAGGATGAGGAGTTACCTGAAGACAAGCAGGCAGGGGCGCTGACACATGATGAATTTATGAATACGCCCATTCTGGGCATGTACCAACCCATGGATGCCGCCGGTATTGTGGATGTATTGGCCAAGTACCCCGATATGTATATCGTGACCGATACCAAAGAACAGAAGGACGAAGATATTCAGCAGGTACTGAGATCACTGGTGGACGCAGCCAAGAAACACGATCCGGCAGTCCTTAATCGTGTTGTCGTTCAGATCTATGACGAGCCGATGCTCGAAACCGTGAAAGAAGTCTACGCGTTTCCTTCTATTATTTATACGCTCTATGCGACGCAGGATACAGAAGCTCAGGTCGTTGATTTTGTGCAAAAGAATGACATTGATGCCGTAACCATGCCGGAATATAAAGTAAACCAGAATTTCGTTGCCAAGCTGAAGCAGGCAGGAGCCGTCACCTACGTGCATACCATTAATGACACTGACCAGGTAGCGAACTATGAGAAATGGGGTGTGTACGGCGTGTATTCGGATGTATTGACCGAGCAGGAACTGGATGAGATGAATACGCGATTTGCTTGGAAGCCTTAAGATATTAAAATGTAAATATATGGGTTGTTAACTGTTGCGAAAGCCTGTTGTGCTTTACCCATGATATGTTTTTGAACTTCGCACTGGAATATAGTGCCTGATTTAAAGTTCTCAACATCAACATCCTTACTTTTAAAATGACAGGCTTCTCCTGCAATTCCAGGGAAAAGTCTGTGATTTTTTGTTCCCCTTTTTATACGAACATTGACACTCACTCCCTGCTGACTTAGACTTAGTTTACAAGCTTTTTAGGATGCAGAAGAACCTCTGGAGGAATGTTCGTTGATAGACATGATTAAGCAGTGGAGACATGTATTTAAGCTCGACCCGGACAAGGAAATAACAGATGAAGCATTGGATCTGGTGTGCCTGTCGGGAACCGATGCCATTATTGTAGGCGGATCTTCGGGAATTACCTATGACAACACAGTGGACCTGATGTCCCGAGTACGTCGCTACGAGTTGCCCTGTGTGCTTGAAGTATCCGATCTGGAGGCGGTAGTCCCTGGTTTTGATGGATATCTGATCCCGATGGTACTGAATGCAACGGATAGCAAATGGATGATTGGACAGCATCAGCAAGCTATTGAACGCTACGGTTATCTTATCCCATGGGATCTGCTTATTGCTGAAGGATATATTGTCCTCCATGCCGACTCTACTGTTGCCCGAATGACCGGGGCGGATACGGAATTGACGACGGAGGCTGCGGTTGCTTACGCCCAGGCTGCGGAACGACTGCTTAACCTGCCAATCGTATATATGGAGTACAGCGGAACGTTTGGAGACATGGAGCTGGTTGGAGAGACGCACAGACAACTGGAGCGGGCGCACCTCATTTACGGCGGCGGGATTGATACTCCGGAGAAAGCTGGACAAGCTGCCCAGGTTGCAGACACCGTTGTGGTTGGCAACATTGTGTATATTGATTTACACAAGGCGCTGGAGACGGTCCAAGCTGTGAAACAATGCGTTTAATCGGTTTAGTTTACCATTCCCCCATTTTTCCCTTTTGATCTGTTAAAATAGAACTTTGCCCTTACTACTTAAACAAGTCGTATATAGCAATAACGTTTACACAGGAACGGAGAGTGCAGAACGAATCTGAAGAAACGAAGTCCCTTTTTAAAAACTGAAAGAGTCATTACAGTTTTCTTGTTATTTTAACTATCTCTAAATTATAAGCTGACTATTTTTACACGAGAACGGAGAGGACAGAAATAAGCTGGAGAAGCAGAGCGTTCGCCTTTATTACCGGATTTATACCTTTTAAAATATGAATTAATAAAATACGGGAATAACAGCGATCGGAAGATTATTCTGTCATCGTAGTGACGAGTGTAACCTTTAGTCCTACTTGTATCGATCAACCAACGAAAGGAGCATGCATGCATGCAACCTGTAAATATACATGATGCCGTTGCACGGCTTAACACCCCTCAGCGGCAAGCCGTCGAGGCGACGGATGGACCGCTGCTGATTATGGCCGGAGCGGGTAGTGGCAAGACCCGGGTGCTCACACACCGGATTGCCTATCTTATAGCAACACGGAAAGCACCTCCGTGGGGCATTCTGGCTATTACCTTTACGAACAAAGCGGCACGCGAGATGCAAGACCGGGTATCCCAGCTCGTTGGCGGCTCTCAGGGTCGTGACATTTGGGTATCGACGTTCCACTCGATGTGCGTGCGTATTTTGCGCCGTGACATTGAACGCATTGGGTTCACCTCCAATTTCAGCATTTTGGACTCATCTGACCAATTATCTGTCATTCGTAGTTGTATGAAGGACCAGAACATCGACACCAAGAAATTTGAACCAAAAGCCGTTCAATCCATGATGAGCACCGCGAAGAATGAATTAATCAGTCCGGAGCAGTATGAGAAGCAGGCTGCTGACTATTTCGAAGGCATTGTGGCGAAGGTATATAAGATGTACCAGAAACGGCTCAGAGCCAACAATTCCCTTGACTTCGACGACCTCATTATGTCGACCATTCAACTTTTCAAAGAAGTACCGGAAGTTCTCGACTTTTACCAAAAGAAATTCCAGTACATTCACGTGGATGAATACCAGGATACCAACCGTGCGCAGTACATGCTGTGCCGTATGCTCGCTGACAGTCACCACCGCATCTGCGTCGTAGGGGATAGTGACCAATCCATCTATCGCTGGCGGGGAGCGGATATCAGTAACATCTTGAACTTTGAGAAAGATTATCCAGAAGCACAGACCATTTTGCTGGAGCAAAACTATCGTTCCACTTCGAATATCCTGAATGCAGCCAATGAGGTGATCGGGCTAAACTCCGGACGTAAACCGAAGAAGCTGTGGACGGACAAGGAGGGTGGTTCGAAGATCAAGGTATACCGTGCGGATTCGGAGCATGATGAGGGATACTTTGTTACCTCCGAGATTAGTAAAAATGTGAAGAACGGCAAATCCTATCAAAATCACGCCATTCTGTATCGTACGAACGCTCAGTCGCGGGTTATAGAGGAAATTCTGATCAAGTCTGATATTCCGTATCAGATCGTTGGAGGCATTAAGTTCTATGATCGTAAAGAGATCAAGGACATCTTGGCATATCTGCGCCTGCTATCTAATCCCGACGATGATATCAGTCTGACTCGGATCATCAATGTACCTAAACGCAGCATTGGTGATACAACGGTAGCGAAACTGGCAGCTGCGGCAGGAGAACGGGGGATTTCCATATTCCGTGTGCTTCAGGTCGTGGACGATCTTGGTTTTGCCGGTCGAACGCGAAATGCGCTGGTGGAGTTCTATGACATGATTGCAGCGTTGCACCAGATGGTAGAGTATTTGTCTGTAACCGAACTGACCGAGAAGATTCTCGAGATGAGTCAGTACCGGCTAGAGATGCAAAATGAAAACACGCTCGAATCCCGTGCACGGCTCGAAAACATTGATGAGTTCCTGTCCGTTACGATGGAATTTGAGAAAAATAATGAAGACAAAACACTCGTTTCATTCCTGACCGATCTAGCACTGATTGCCGATATCGACAGCATGAACGATGATGAAGAGGATCAGAGTGACGCAATTACCCTAATGACGATGCACAGTGCCAAAGGTCTGGAGTTCCCCGTTGTCTTTATCGTTGGTATGGAGGAAGGTGTGTTCCCGCACAGCCGAGCCTTTATGGACAATGAAGAGCTGGAGGAAGAACGCAGACTGGCTTACGTGGGGATTACGCGTGCGGAAGAACAACTCTTCCTGTCTTGCGCGCAGATGCGGACCTTGTTCGGACGAACAACGGCGAACCCGCCTTCACGCTTTCTGGATGAAATTCCGGATGAGCTAAAAGAAGATACTTCTATCGCTCGTGACCGCTACCGTCGTGGTAGCAGCGCAGGTGGGTCTTATGGTGGTCGTGGGCTTGGTGCTAGTGGAGGGAGCAACTTTGGCGGCGGCAATGCAACCAAGCTTTTCGAACAACAAAGCAGAAGTGGTTCCTCTGCTACCTCATCCACGCCAACTTCTCGTGTGACTACAAGTACTTCCCGCCCAGCATATGCTACGCCATCGTCTGCTTCCAAGCCTGCAGCTACTAATGGTGAAGCAGGGTTCAAAGCCGGAGATAAAGTACAACACGGTAAATGGGGGACAGGTACCATTGTTGGGGTGAAAGGCACGGGTAATGACACGGAGCTTCAGATCGCATTCCCGGCCCCGGTTGGCTTAAAACGTCTGCTTGCAGGCTTTGCTCCAATTACCAAAGTGGAATAAATTTTTTTGTACGAACGCAGAGCCTGCTCTGACGTTCGTTCTACATAGATCCAAATTATAATAACGGAGGGATGGCCCTGTATGGACCCGATGCACCGGATGGAGCAACTCGTTACCGAGCTGAACCAGCATAATTATCAGTACTATACAATGGATCAGCCGCAGATCAGCGACAAGGAGTATGACCTTCTGTACGACGAGCTGGTTACGCTGGAACAGGAGAGTGGCATGGTTTTGCCTGACTCTCCGACACAGCGTGTGGGTGGGGAACTGCTCAAAGGTTTTACACCGCATCGCCATTTATCCGCATTGTGGAGCTTGGACAAAGCCCAGAACATTGAGCAGCTGCGTAACTGGAATACTCGTGTGCTCAAACTGGTCAATGATTACAACACCAAAAATCCGGACAATCCGTTGCCCGAACCTGGCTATGTGATTGAACTGAAGTTTGACGGTCTGACCCTGAATCTAACGTATACGAACGGTGAGCTGGTTCAAGCCTCTACACGGGGAAACGGAACCGTAGGCGAGGGCATTCTGGCTCAGGTTAGAACGATTAAATCTGTCCCGCTCAAAATCCCTTATACAGGCGGTACGATTGAAGTTCAGGGTGAAGGCATCATGAACTTGTCTGTATTGAACCGATATAATGAAACGGCCGCAGAGCCGCTCAAAAATGCTCGTAATGCCGCAGCAGGAGCACTGCGCAATCTGAATCCAAAGACTACCGCTGAACGGCGGTTAAACGCCTATTTCTATAATGTAGGTTATTCAGACGATATTCAATTTTCCAACCATCAGGAGATGATGGACTTTCTACGTGAGAATCGATTCAAAGTCAATCCATCCATTACGTATTTTCATGAATTTGATGATGTAATGGAACAACTGGCCGCAATCCAGGAGAGCCGGGGTCAACTGGACTATCTGATTGATGGAGCTGTTATCAAAATCACAGACATGCGCACCCGTGAGGTACTGGGTTATACGGATAAATTCCCTCGCTGGGCAGTGGCTTATAAATTTGAGGCGGAAGAGACGACGACTGTTCTGAACTCTGTTGTCTGGAATGTGGGGCGTACCGGCAAAGTGACTCCACTTGCGCGTGTTGAACCGGTTGAGTTAGCAGGGGTAACGGTACAGAACTGTACATTGAATAACGTGGGTGACATTGAGCGGAAAAATCTGAAGTTTGCCTTGGGTACACGTGTCTTTATCCGTCGTTCCAATGATGTCATCCCTGAAATCCTGGGTAAAGTGACGGAAGAGAGTGATGGCGAGGAGATTGTGTTCCCTGAGCAATGTCCGGCATGTGGATTCCCGCTGGAACAGCGTGGAGCGCATTTGTTCTGTAACAACAAGCTGGCGTGCAAACCGCAGACTGTGGCCCGGATTTCTCATTTTGCTTCCCGTGATGCCATGGACATCGAGACGTTCAGCGAGAAAACGGCGATTCAACTGTACGATGAATTGAACGTACGTGAACCTGCCGATCTGTATACATTACAGTTTGACGATCTGGTGAAGCTGGAGCGGTTTGGTGAAAAGAAAGCGAACAACCTTCTCGCTGCACTCGAGCAGAGCAAGGATCGTGACCTAGCTTCATTCTTATACTCACTGGGTATTCCGAATACAGGCAAATCGACTACACGCATGCTGGCTGATCATTACCGCGACCTGCATGCCATTATGAATGCAACCGCAGAGGAACTCGTTGAACTTCCGGACGTAGGCGGCATTGTTGCCGAGAGCATCGTGAATTTCTTTGCAGATCCGTTTACACAGGCAGCCATTGAGAAGATGCTGAATTTAGGTGTGAAAGCCCAGGCGCCTGAGGCACCTGCAGTGATTGTGGAAGATTCTTTCTTCAGTGGCAAAACGGTCGTGCTGACCGGAACATTGCATCAACTCACACGGGAAGAGGCAACGCAACGACTGGAAGCACTTGGAGCGAAGGTAACGGGTAGTGTCTCCAAAAAGACAGATCTCGTTATTGCCGGAGAGAAGGCAGGTTCCAAACTGGCCAAAGCCCATGATCTCGGCATTCCTACCATTGAGGATGAGGACGAGCTTGTGCGTCTTTTGAATCAACAGGGATAAATCGTGAATGTTTAGTATGACCTGGCATATAAGAAACCTGTGTAGTCCGAGCAAATAATAAATAACTTAAAAGACCCCTGTACCACGAATAAGTGGAACGGGGGTCTTTGGTTTACATGTGTATTTAAACTTAACAGTTTGTTTGTATTAACTTAAATTAGGTATTCGCTGAGCCGCACCAGTGAGCCATGCATCTTTGTCGTATCCACGTTCTTCCCAGTAGCCGATATGTTCGCTCTCGATCAGTTCAATGCGATTCAGCCACTTAACGGATTTATAGGCATACATCTGGGGAATGACCAAACGTACCGGACCCCCCAGATCTGCCGGGATCGGTTTGCCATCATGTATGACAGCGACCATAATATCATCCATCTGTGCCTGATCCATCGTAATGGCATCCGTATATACACCATCTCCGGAGTAGAACTTGACACTATGCGCTTCGGGTTTCACTCCGGCTTGGGTCAATAATTGCTTAAGGGATATGCCTTCCCAAGTATTCTTATATACAGACCAACCTGTAACACAGTGAAAGTCACTGACCTGAACGGTACGTGCAAGTTTAACGAACTGCTCCCAGTTCCATACTTGGGCCCGTTCAACGAGTCCATCAATTCGGAAGGACCAGTTTGCATTGGAAAAGGAAGGTATCGGTGTTACCGTATATACACGGAAATGACCTTCGGCTCCGCCTCCCATCGGTGGTGAAGAAGCAGGCAATGCTTGCGGTAAGGGCACCATGTTATTGGGGTCGTTCTCCAGCATGCTGTCGATGCTATTATCTAAACTGAGGTTCCGTCCAACCCATGATATGAAAGTAGGCCCCAAAGTCACAGCTAGGCCTACTCCTACAGCAGACCGAATAAAGGCCCGCCGTGTATACACGGGTTGAGGTTTCTCTGCTTGATGGAGAGGATTTTCCTTGGTGGTACGTATAGATTCGGTAGAAACGACCGCTGCTGATGTCGTATTTTCATCAGGAGCATCAGCTGGATGCACCATATTTCTACTTTCTACTAAAACTGTCGTTGCTTTTACTGCACGGCGTGCAGGATCTTTTAACCATCTCGTTCGCGTAATGGAGTGGTAGATTATATAAGGCAGGCCCACCCAAGTCAGCAAATCATGAACCAGAAGCGAGGCATTCGACCATCTCGGCCCAGCGAGCTTAAATTGCCATAACACTATACCTGATAAAAGCCACCCTACCAGTAGTGCAAGAACAACGATGGTATTTGCTCGCTGCCACGGCCTATTACGAAGTTGTTTCCAGTGCTTTCCGGCCAAAAGTAAGTAATACACCACAGGTGCTAGCATAGCTAGCCCGACGACAATATGTAGCCACTTTAACCAAACGCGTCCAATCCCGAGTAACTCACGCCAGAAACCACCGACCAGCATAAGGCCTGATACCGCGAGGATGACAACAATTCAGGCATTCCAGGCATGAATGGAAACGAGCTTTTTACCATAACCCCTTCGAATATTGTTTAGCCATTGATTCATATACATTCACCCCATATAGGTTATTCGTCAGTACATCTTCGATATGAATAAAGTCGGTTATGATTTGAGAACGGAACGGGGTTAGAATTCATTATCATTAGGATGATGGTGTTAATGACTACTTGAACGGAAGTATCATTCATTATCTTATTTATATATACCTTATTATAGAGCGTTTGGATCACCTGCATCAAAAGGTGGGGGAACACTTCTTATTATAAGTATCATCTAAATAACTATCTAATACTATTTACGTACATGTAGCTCTGCCTATCTGTTTTTTAGTCAGAATCTATATATTCAGTAAGCAGAAGTATCTGTGTGCAATTAGAGAGGGTTCTTTTAAATCGATATAATCTGCCTATTGATGTATTTGAGAGGATCCTGACTTAGAGGGAGTTGAGGACTATAAAGCATTTATATAAAAGCTATTAAAAAGTGCTTGCTAAATGAATTAGATCATGATATATTATTTCTTGTCGCCTCAAACGAATGATTGTCGAAACGGTTTGAACGTTGACGAAAAAAATAGTTGACAGTTAGTTAGTCAACATGATAAGATAAGATTCCTGTCCGGTTGACAAACATCAACATAAACGGACAAACAAGTTCCTTGAAAACTGAACAAATGGATAGTAACTTTTGATTCATAATGAATCGTCAGTTTCAAATTGAGCTAATCGCTCTTTTCAATACTTTATTGGAGAGTTTGATCCTGGCTCAGGACGAACGCTGGCGGCATGCCTAATACATGCAAGTCGAGCGGAGTTGACAGGAAGCTTGCTTCCTGGATACTTAGCGGCGGACGGGTGAGTAACACGTAGGCAACCTGCCCTCAAGTTTGGGACAACTACCGGAAACGGTAGCTAATACCGAATAGTTGTTTCCTTCGCCTGAAGGAAACTGGAAAGACGGAGCAATCTGTCACTTGGGGATGGGCCTGCGGCGCATTAGCTAGTTGGTGGGGTAACGGCTCACCAAGGCGACGATGCGTAGCCGACCTGAGAGGGTGATCGGCCACACTGGGACTGAGACACGGCCCAGACTCCTACGGGAGGCAGCAGTAGGGAATCTTCCGCAATGGGCGAAAGCCTGACGGAGCAATGCCGCGTGAGTGATGAAGGTTTTCGGATCGTAAAGCTCTGTTGCCAGGGAAGAACGCTTGGGAGAGTAACTGCTCTCAAGGTGACGGTACCTGAGAAGAAAGCCCCGGCTAACTACGTGCCAGCAGCCGCGGTAATACGTAGGGGGCAAGCGTTGTCCGGAATTATTGGGCGTAAAGCGCGCGCAGGCGGTCATTTAAGTCTGGTGTTTAATCCCGGGGCTCAACCCCGGATCGCACTGGAAACTGGGTGACTTGAGTGCAGAAGAGGAGAGTGGAATTCCACGTGTAGCGGTGAAATGCGTAGATATGTGGAGGAACACCAGTGGCGAAGGCGACTCTCTGGGCTGTAACTGACGCTGAGGCGCGAAAGCGTGGGGAGCAAACAGGATTAGATACCCTGGTAGTCCACGCCGTAAACGATGAGTGCTAGGTGTTAGGGGTTTCGATACCCTTGGTGCCGAAGTTAACACATTAAGCACTCCGCCTGGGGAGTACGGTCGCAAGACTGAAACTCAAAGGAATTGACGGGGACCCGCACAAGCAGTGGAGTATGTGGTTTAATTCGAAGCAACGCGAAGAACCTTACCAGGTCTTGACATCCCTCTGACCGGTACAGAGATGTACCTTTCCTTCGGGACAGAGGAGACAGGTGGTGCATGGTTGTCGTCAGCTCGTGTCGTGAGATGTTGGGTTAAGTCCCGCAACGAGCGCAACCCTTGATCTTAGTTGCCAGCACTTCGGGTGGGCACTCTAAGGTGACTGCCGGTGACAAACCGGAGGAAGGTGGGGATGACGTCAAATCATCATGCCCCTTATGACCTGGGCTACACACGTACTACAATGGCCGGTACAACGGGCTGTGAAGCCGCGAGGTGGAACGAATCCTAAAAAGCCGGTCTCAGTTCGGATTGCAGGCTGCAACTCGCCTGCATGAAGTCGGAATTGCTAGTAATCGCGGATCAGCATGCCGCGGTGAATACGTTCCCGGGTCTTGTACACACCGCCCGTCACACCACGAGAGTTTATAACACCCGAAGTCGGTGGGGTAACCGCAAGGAGCCAGCCGCCGAAGGTGGGATAGATGATTGGGGTGAAGTCGTAACAAGGTAGCCGTATCGGAAGGTGCGGCTGGATCACCTCCTTTCTATGGAGAATCGTTTCCCGCGTGGAAACATTCAAATACGCAGGTTCTGAAAACCTGCGACAGCGATTCATTTCGGTCCATCACTTCTGGTGTGGATGAAATGAAGAGCAACACAGTTACTTATCCATTTGTTCAGTTTTGATGGAATTTGAGGGGCCATAGCTCAGCTGGGAGAGCGCCTGCCTTGCAAGCAGGAGGTCAGCGGTTCGATCCCGCTTGGCTCCACCAAAGAATTTCGTCTATTTAGCTTGTTCTTTGAAAACTAGATATCGAAACGAAAAATGCGAATTAGAACATTCCTTTTTAGCTGAACTTGTGTAAAACAAGTTTCAATAAAAACGGTAGATTGCATGAGCGAGTGATCGAAATGGAGCAACTTTTGGCTTTGGACGTAGTCCAAAACAAGCGGAGCGACAGCTCGAACACGAGCGAAGTGGTTAAGCTACTAAGAGCACACGGAGGATGCCTAGGCGCTAGGAGCCGATGAAGGACGTGGCGAACAACGAAACTGCCTCGGGGAGCTGTAAGCAAGCTTTGATCCGGGGGTGTCCGAATGGGGAAACCCAGCTGGGGTAATTTCCAGTTACTCACAACTGAATACATAGGTTGTGTAGAGGCATACCAGGGGAACTGAAACATCTAAGTACCCTGAGGAAGAGAAAACAATAGTGATTCCGTCAGTAGCGGCGAGCGAACGCGGAGAAGCCCAAACCAGAGAGCTTGCTCTCTGGGGTTGTGGGACGTCTCACATGGAGTTACAAAGGAACCGGTTAAGTGAAGAGGTCTGGAAAGGCCCGCCAAAGAAGGTAAAAGCCCTGTAATTGAAAGTTGGTTCCCTCCGAGACGGATCCCGAGTAGTGCGGGGCACGTGAAACCCCGTATGAATCCGGCAGGACCATCTGCCAAGGCTAAATACTTCCTAGCGACCGATAGTGAAGCAGTACCGTGAGGGAAAGGTGAAAAGCACCCCGGAAGGGGAGTGAAATAGAACCTGAAACCGTGTGCTTACAAAAAGTCAGAGCCCGTTTTAGGGGTGATGGCGTGCCTTTTGTAGAATGAACCGGCGAGTTACGTTCCCGTGCAAGGTTAAGGTGAAGAGCCGGAGCCGCAGCGAAAGCGAGTCTGAATAGGGCGAATGAGTACGTGGACGTAGACCCGAAACCGGGTGATCTACCCCTGTCCAGGGTGAAGGTGCGGTAACACGCACTGGAGGCCCGAACCCACGCACGTTGAAAAGTGCGGGGATGAGGTGGGGGTAGCGGAGAAATTCCAATCGAACTCGGAGATAGCTGGTTCTCCCCGAAATAGCTTTAGGGCTAGCCTCGGAAAACAGAGTCGTGGAGGTAGAGCACTGATTGGGTGCGGGGCCCGCAAGGGTTACCAAGCTCAGTCAAACTCCGAATGCCATAGACTTACTTCCGGGAGTCAGACAGTGAGTGCTAAGATCCATTGTCAAAAGGGAAACAGCCCAGAC
Organism: Paenibacillus sp. JNUCC-31; assembly: GCF_014844075.1. Taxonomy (NCBI): domain Bacteria; kingdom Bacillati; phylum Bacillota; class Bacilli; order Caryophanales; family Paenibacillaceae; genus Paenibacillus; species Paenibacillus sp. JNUCC31. Next base: position 2,541,020 of record NZ_CP062165.1, on the reverse strand, counting down.
CATCAGCTAAGGTCCCCAAGTGTGTGTTAAGTGGGAAAGGATGTGGAGTTGCACAGACAACCAGGATGTTGGCTTAGAAGCAGCCACCATTGAAAGAGTGCGTAATAGCTCACTGGTCGAGTGACTCTGCGCCGAAAATGTAACGGGGCTAAACACACCACCGAAGCTATGGCTTGGATCGACTTCACTGCTTCTTTGAGGCGGTGTTTACCACAAGGACATTTTTGTCTGACAAGAGATGATATCTTGGATGACCAAATGCTTCCCAGGGGATAAACACAGGACTTCGAAGCTGGAGTGAAGTCGATCCAGGGGTAGGGGAGCGTTGTATAAGGGTTGAAGGTGTACCGTAAGGAGCGCTGGACATTATACAAGTGAGAATGCCGGTATGAGTAACGAAAAGATCAGTGAGAATCTGATCCGCCGAAAGCCTAAGGGTTCCTGAGGAAGGCTCGTCCGCTCAGGGTAAGTCGGGACCTAAGGCGAGGCCGAAAGGCGTAGTCGAAGGACAACAGGTCGAAATTCCTGTACCACCGTAAGCCGTTATGAGCAATGGGGGGACGCAGCAGGGTAGTGACGCGGACTGATGGATGTCCGTCTAAGCAGTGAGGCTGATGTGTAGGCAAATCCGCACATCGTAAGGCTGGGCTGTGATGGGGAGCGAAAATTATAGTAGCGAAGGTCATGATCTCACACTGCCAAGAAAAGCCTCTAGCCAGGTGATGGTGCCCGTACCGCAAACCGACACAGGTAGGCGAGAAGAGAATTCTAAGGCGCGCGGAAGAACTCTCGTTAAGGAACTCGGCAAAATGACCCCGTAACTTCGGGAGAAGGGGTGCCCCGGTAGTGTGAATAGCACGAGGGGGCCGCAGTGAAAAGGCCCAAGCGACTGTTTAGCAAAAACACAGGTCTGTGCGAAGCCGTAAGGCGAAGTATACGGGCTGACGCCTGCCCGGTGCTGGAAGGTTAAGGGGAGCGGTTAGGAGCAATCCGAAGCTGTGAACCGAAGCCCCAGTAAACGGCGGCCGTAACTATAACGGTCCTAAGGTAGCGAAATTCCTTGTCAGGTAAATTCTGACCCGCACGAATGGCGTAACGACTTGGGCGCTGTCTCAACGAGAGATCCGGTGAAATTTTAATACCTGTGAAGATGCAGGTTACCCGCGACAAGACGGAAAGACCCCATGGAGCTTTACTGCAGCTTGATATTGAATTTGGGTACGATCTGTACAGGATAGGTGGGAGCCTTTGAAACGTGAGCGCCAGCTTGCGTGGAGGCACCGTTGGGATACCACCCTGATCGTATCTAGGTTCTAACCTGGTACCGTAATCCGGTGCGGGGACAGTGTCAGGTGGGCAGTTTGACTGGGGCGGTCGCCTCCTAAAGAGTAACGGAGGCGCCCAAAGGTTCCCTCAGAATGGTTGGAAATCATTCGAAGAGTGCAAAGGCATAAGGGAGCTTGACTGCGAGACCTACAAGTCGAGCAGGGACGAAAGTCGGGCTTAGTGATCCGGTGGTACCGCATGGAAGGGCCATCGCTCAACGGATAAAAGCTACCCTGGGGATAACAGGCTTATCTCCCCCAAGAGTCCACATCGACGGGGAGGTTTGGCACCTCGATGTCGGCTCATCGCATCCTGGGGCTGAAGTAGGTCCCAAGGGTTGGGCTGTTCGCCCATTAAAGCGGTACGCGAGCTGGGTTCAGAACGTCGTGAGACAGTTCGGTCCCTATCTGTCGTGGGCGTAGGAAATTTGAGAGGAGCTGTCCTTAGTACGAGAGGACCGGGATGGACGTACCGCTGGTGTACCAGTTGTTCCGCCAGGAGCACCGCTGGGTAGCTATGTACGGAAGGGATAAGCGCTGAAAGCATCTAAGCGTGAAGCCCCCCTCAAGATGAGATTTCCCAGTATGTAAGACCCCTTGAAGACGACGAGGTAGATAGGCTGGGGGTGGAAGTGCAGCAATGCATGGAGCTGACCAGTACTAATCGGTCGAGGGCTTATCCAAGTTGCAGGTTGTAATCGCAGGTTTCGTTTCGGATCTAGTTTTCAGAGAATAATCTCTGAAATGAAAATAGGTACATCACAGAATGTGTGTATGATTTTCAGTTCCACAATGGATTTCAAGAAGCGATGCTTCGACAAATCATGTTTGGTGGCGATGGCGGAGGGGTTCCACACGTACCCATCCCGAACACGACCGTTAAGCCCTCTAGCGCCGATGGTACTTGGACCGCAGGGTCCTGGGAGAGTAGGACGCCGCCAAGCAAAGAACCACTGCCGATGTTATTCGGTGGTGGTTTTTATTTGTTTATTTTTAATTTAGGGGATGCAAAATATCTCCTGTTTGACTTTGTCTCGTTCCTCTGACACACTCATAGTGGATACATATATCACGTATCAAGCCATGATTTGGATTGATTTTATTAACTCTAGGGAATGGGGTGCAGGACGACATGGAAATTCAGAAATTGACGGTAGATGATTTTGAAGCAGCAATGGCACTCTCCGAGTATGCTTTTCAAGTGGTAATGAGTGAAGAACAGACGGAGAAGCGACGGAGTCAATTTGCGTCACAGGATATATGGGGCGTGTATGAGGAAGGGCAATTGGGTGCGAAACTTCATATCATTCCTTTTCAAACCTATATTCATGGGAGATCGTTCGAGATGGGCGGTATTGCAGGTGTGGCGACATGGCCAGAATATAGACGCAAAGGTTGGGTAGCTGGGCTGTTAAAGCATGCGCTCGAGGAAATGAATCGGAATAAACAAAGTATATCGTTTCTGCATCCGTTCTCTTTTGCTTTTTATCGGAAATATGGATGGGAGACTTATGTTGAATTTAAACGATATAAGGTGCCTACAGCTCATTTGCCTGCAAAAAAGGCAACCCCTGGTACGATTCGGCGCGGCGATCCGGGACTTAGCATATTCAAAGAAATATATGGTGCCTATGCTGAGCGCTACAACGGAACCCTAGTACGGGATGATGCGAGATGGGAGAATTCGGTTCTCACCAATGGAACCAGCCAGAAGGCTGTATATTATGATGAAGCTGGTAAAGCACAAGGCTATCTTTTATATGAGGTTAAGGACAGAAAGTTTAGCATTAGAGAGATTATTTATCTCAATGAAGAGGCGAGACAAGCCCTATGGACCTTTATAGCCAACCATGATTCCATGATTGAGGAAGTGACATTACAGGCACCAGCCAGTGATATGCTTGCTTTTCAATTGGATAATCCGCGAATTCAGCAGGAAATTGTACCTTTTTTCATGGCACGTATTGTGAGTGTAGAACAATTTATCTCACAATATCCTTTTGCAAGCCCAGATTCGCCGATACAGATTAATCTACAGGTTGAGGATGCTCACGCACCGTGGAATAAAGGGGTATGGCAGATGAATGTTGCAATGAACGGTACAGCTTCGATTTGGAAAACATCTGAGCTTCCAGCTGAAGATCAGACCGTTAAAGTCGATATTCAAACTCTTACCGCCATTTTAATGGGGTATCGTAGACCAGCAGACATGGCTCAAATCGGTAGACTCGAAGGTCCAACTGATGCGATTAAGGCGCTGGAGCAAGCGATTCCTATACGGGAAACGTATTTAATGGATTTTTTCTGATCCTCGAGAAGTAACGACATTTTCGGATCACTTTCATAGACTTAACTTGTATAGCAATACGTTGCTAGTGTGAGACAAATGGACTTCTCCAGCTTTTTTGGAGAGGTTTTTTTGTGTCAGCCGAATATTTCGTGTAAAATCGTAAAAAATGAATAGTACTCCCTCTTGGCAAAACCACAAAATATGCTATAATGGATATAAAGTCAAAGAAAGTCAAAGAAAGTCAAAGTCAACTAAAGGTTAAATACTTACGTAGCTTTCTTTCTGCAATCCGTTGGTGGAAGCCAATTAGAGGGTAGTACATCAGCGGATAAAGGCAATAATAAAGGACCTTCGAGCGTCCTTCGCTTACCTGTTAATGACCGTGGAAGATGAGTTTCGCTGTTTCCCCGATTGGTTAAATGGGTTGAGAAGGTGTACTCTGTGGGGGCGTGTGGGTCCTTATTGACTTAACGTTTCAAACAGTGGAGGATGAGTGGATGCGTAATATCTCTGATATTATCGAACAATATCTGAAGAGTATTTTGCATGAAAGTCCCGAAGGAATGGTCGAAATTCAACGTAATGATCTGGCTGATCAATTTTCATGTGTGCCTTCCCAGATCAATTATGTCATCAGCACCCGATTTACACTCGAAAAAGGTTACCTTGTAGAGAGTAAACGTGGCGGCGGCGGTTATGTTCGCATACAGCGGATTGAATTGCCGGCTCACTCGGCTCTGCATAACCATTTGCACCATAGTATCGGAGATGAGATCGGGCAGACAGCTGCCGAAGGTCTGATCTACCAGCTGGAAGAAGCACGTTTCTTGAGCAAAAGGGAAGCCGGGTTGATGAGAGCAGCTGTATCCAGAGAGATTATATTGGTCAAACTTCCTTACCGGGATCAAATTCGTGCCAGAATGTTGAAGGCGATGTTAATATCTTTGCTCGGTAAATGAAAACTATCGGGATCAAGGGGGTACATCATTGTGCTGTGCCAAGAATGCAACAAACGTCCGGCAACGCTCCATTTTACGAAAATCGTGAATGGAGAGAAGACGGAGTTCCATATTTGTGAGTCGTGCGCTCGTGAAAAAGGGGAAATGATCCCCGGAACATCCAACGGATTTTCCATTCACAACTTATTGTCCGGGTTGCTTGATTTTGACCCCTCAGGCAAGAATGGCAGTGCGGGAGCAAGTCCTGCACAATCCCTTCGTTGTGAAGAATGCGGCATGACGTATTCACAGTTTAGCAAAATCGGCCGCTTTGGCTGTAGCTCATGTTATAAATATTTTGACAGCCGTTTGGATCCTTTATTCAAACGGGTTCATGGCAGCACTTCTCACGTAGGAAAGGTTCCTGCACGAGCTGGTGGCCGCATCAAGGTGAAACGACAAATCGCTGATCTGAAACGGGATCTTCAGGAGAGCATTACTCAAGAGGAGTTCGAAGAGGCTGCTCAAATACGTGATCAGATCAGGGAACTTGAAAAAGAAATAGCTCAGGAGTAAAGTTTGTGATGAGTAGGAGGGATGCGTAATGCCTAATTTGCGCTTTACCGAGAAGGCGCTCAGCGACTGGATGCGCAGTGATGCGGCTGATTCCGAAATCGTCATTAGCAGCCGTGTCCGAATCGCACGCAACCTGCAGCATGTTCCGTTTCCGATGCTGGCTTCCAATGAGCAATCGGAAGAAGTGCTGAATAAGCTGAGCGAAGTACTTCAATATGATGAGGTTCATGCCTTTGGAGATTTTCATACGCTGGATCTGATGGATATCGATGAACTCGACAAACGGGTGCTGGTGGAGAAACATCTGATCAGTCCCAGTCTTGCGAACGAATCCAGAAATGGTGCAGTTATTCTCAGTGAGGACGAATCTGTCAGTATTATGATCAACGAAGAGGACCATTTACGTATCCAGTGCCTCTATCCGGGGTTCCAGGTGAAAGAAGCCTGGGAGAAAGCTTCCGCTATAGATGATGCTTTTGAAGCGCATGTGGATTATGCTTTTGATGACCGCAGAGGATACCTGACCAGCTGTCCTACGAATGTAGGTACAGGTGTAAGAGCTTCTGTCATGATGCATTTGCCCGCTCTGGTGATGACACAGCAGATTGGCCGTATTCTAACCGCAGTCTCCCAAGTGGGACTGACTGTACGGGGAATTTACGGTGAAGGCAGCGAGGCAATGGGGAACCTGTTTCAGATCTCGAACCAGATTACACTGGGGCAGACAGAACAAGAAGTCATTGATAACCTGCACAGTGTTGTGTTACAGATGATAGGGCATGAGCGTACCGCCAGAGAACGGTTAATGACCGACTCCAGATTACGGATTACCGACAGAGTAATGCGTTCATACGGCATATTGTCGCATGCAGCCATCGTCGATTCGAAGGAAGCTGCACAGCGTCTGTCCGATGTTCGACTTGGTGTAGATCTCGGCTTGTTGGACGGTCTGTCCATAACCGTGATGAACGAGTTGAATGTGATGACCCAGCCGGGTTTTTTACAGAAAACATTCGGGGAAGAAATGCGGACAGATGAGCGTGACATATATCGTGCCCAGTTAATCCGGGATACGATCAGTGCAGCCAATCAATCTTAGATTGTCTCAACCGTTATTTACAAAGGTTTCACGTCGCATCTGCGGCTTTTATATAAAAGGGCATTTTCTACCCATCAATGAGATAAATGCCGAATGATTTATTCGCAGCACGGCTGCAAACAAAAATGATATGAAGAATACGGTGGGATCCGTTCTACAGCCCCCGTTTTATCCAAAACCATGGAGGTGCAGGAGATATGATGTTTGGAAGATTTACGGAACGGGCCCAAAAGGTGCTCGCATTGGCGCAGGAAGAAGCTGTCCGTCTTGGTCACAATAACATCGGTACAGAGCACATTCTGCTCGGCCTCATTCGTGAAGGCGAAGGCATCGCAGCCAAAGCGCTGATCGGCTTGGGACTCGGATTGGAAAAAATTCAGGATGAAGTAGAAACGCTGATTGGCCGTGGCCAGGAGCAGCCTACGAACATTGCATATACGCCTCGTGCGAAAAAAGTAATTGAACTGTCTATGGATGAAGCACGGAAACTAGGCCACACCTATGTAGGCACTGAGCATATCCTGCTCGGACTGATTCGTGAAGGTGAAGGGGTTGCAGCACGTGTGCTGAACAACCTGGGTATCAGTTTGAACAAGGCACGTCAACAGGTGCTGCAACTGCTTGGCAGTAGTGAAGCCGTATCCAGTCATAACGGTACGCCTGCGAATGTCAGCACACCAACCCTGGATAGTCTGGCACGTGATCTTACGGCGTATGCCAGAGAGAATAATCTCGATCCGGTGATTGGACGTAGCAAGGAAATCGAGCGTGTTATTCAGGTCCTGAGCCGTCGTACGAAGAATAACCCGGTACTGATCGGTGAACCAGGTGTAGGTAAAACAGCCATCGCTGAAGGACTTGCACAAAAAATCATCGCTAACGAAATTCCGGAAACATTGCGCGACAAACGTGTCATGACGTTGGATATGGGCTCTGTTGTTGCAGGTACAAAATATCGTGGTGAGTTCGAAGATCGTCTGAAAAAAATTATGGATGAAATTCGTCAAGCGGGTAACATTGTCCTGTTCATTGATGAATTACACACCCTGATTGGTGCAGGTGGAGCGGAAGGTGCAATTGATGCTTCGAACATTCTGAAACCGGCTCTGGCTCGTGGAGAATTGCAGTGCATCGGTGCAACAACCCTGGATGAGTACCGCAAATATATTGAGAAGGATGCTGCGCTTGAGCGTCGTTTCCAACCGATTACGGTAGATCAACCTTCTCCGGAAGAAGCCATTCAGATTCTACACGGCTTGCGTGATCGTTACGAGGCGCATCACCGGGTGAAAATTACGGATGAAGCGATTGTACAGGCGGTTAAACTGTCTGACCGATACATTACCGACCGCTTCCTGCCGGATAAAGCGATCGACCTGATTGATGAGGCGGGTTCCAAAGTAAGATTGAACTCTTACACCATCCCACCAAACCTCAAACAACTGGAAAGCCGTCTCGAAGATATCCGTAAGGAAAAAGACGCAGCGGTCCAAAGTCAGGAGTTCGAAAAAGCAGCAGCACTGCGCGACACGGAACAAAAAATTCGTGAAGAGCTGGATGTAACGAAGAACCAATGGAAAGAAAAACAAGGACGTACGGATTCCGAAGTAACACCTGAGGATATCGCGCAAGTGGTGGCTAACTGGACTGGAATTCCGGTGAACAAGCTGAAAGAAGAAGAGACACAACGTCTGATGACTTTGGAATCGATTCTGCATGAACGTGTCATTGGGCAAGATGAGGCTGTGAAGTCCGTCAGCCGTGCCGTTCGTCGTGCCCGTGCCGGACTTAAAGATCCGAAACGTCCGATGGGTTCATTTATCTTCCTTGGTCCAACTGGGGTAGGTAAAACCGAGCTGGCTCGTGCGCTCGCAGAAGCCATGTTTGGAGATGAAAATGCAGTCATCCGGATCGACATGTCCGAGTATGGCGAGAAGCATTCCACTTCAAGACTCGTCGGCGCGCCTCCGGGATACGTGGGATACGAAGAAGGTGGACAGCTGACTGAGAAAGTTCGTCGCAAACCTTACTCCGTCGTCCTGCTTGATGAAATCGAGAAAGCACATCCGGAAGTATTCAACATCTTGCTGCAAGTGCTTGAGGATGGTCGTCTGACTGATTCCAAAGGTCGCGTCGTGGACTTCCGGAATACGTTGATCATTTTGACATCCAATGTGGGTGCAGAAGCGATTAAACGTAACTCTACACTGGGCTTTACCGCTGTTGTGGATGCAGGTGCGGATTACGATAACATGAAGGGTAAAGTAATGGATGAGCTGAAGAAAAGCTTCCGTCCTGAGTTCCTTAACCGGATTGATGAAATTATCGTGTTCCACTCTCTTGAGGAGAAACACATTGCAGAGATTGTTACACTGATGAGTGAAGAGCTTCGTAAACGGCTGCGTGAGTATGAGGTCGACTTCGAGCTCACTGACAATGCCAAGGACTTCCTTGCCAAAGCAGGTTTCGATCCAGCTTATGGTGCTCGTCCACTTCGTCGGGCGATCCAGAAGCATATCGAAGACAAATTGTCTGAAGAGTTGCTCACAGGTAATGTGGTCAAAGGAGATTCGTTGCTCATTGACGAAGAGAACGGAGCATTGACTGTTACGAAAAAAGATGTAATTGTTCCCTCCACTGAGGAAATCGAAACAAAGTAATGTGATGTAAAACTCTCGGATCACACCTGAGCGTTTGATTCATTTCTAATCCTTCCTGGCTTCTGTCAGGGAGGATTTTTTTATTATGGCTTTAGCCAGTTGAGTGCGTGAAACGTGCGAAACAAAAAACCACCCGCTATGCGGGTGGAGGGATTGAAGGTTTGACCACGATGACCATTCCAATACAATTGAGATGTTCAGGCTCAAAAGAAAGGAATGGTCATTCATGGCAACCAAGAGCTACAGTCTAGCTCACACAAAGTGGATGTGCAAATACCATATTGTGTTCACCCCGAAGTATAGACGGAAAGAAATCTATAATCAAGTGAGAAGAGATTTAATCGAAATCTTCAAACGTTTGTGTAAATACAAGGGAGTAGAGATTATAGAAGGTCACATGATGCCCGATCATGTCCATATGTTGGTAGCAATTCCACCAAAAATTGCAGTTTCAACGTTCATGGGATATTTAAAGGGGAAAAGTTCTCTAATGATATTCGAAAAGCATGCCCAGTTGAAGTATAAATACGGGAATCGTAAGTTTTGGGCTGAAGGGTACTATGTGAGTACAGTGGGGTTAAATGAAGCAACCGTAAGAAAGTATATTCGTGAGCAAGAAGCACATGATCAAGCGGTAGATAAGCTGAGTGTAAAAGAATACGAAGATCCATTTAGCAGTAACCGGAGCAAAAAGAAGTAGGACCAGTTTCACTGGTAAGTGAAAGTGACAAAAACATTGAGCCTGAACGTATTTGTGGTCAGGCTAGCGTCTTTAGGCGCAGTTTGGCAACAAGGGGTTATACCCCAAGAGCAAACCACCCGTTGGACGGGTGGTCCTGATTGTATGGACTCAACCCAAATGAGCAGCTTAGGAACAGGTGTAAAGTTTGCGATAATCCTTTACGAAAAATCTCAAACAATGGTAAACTTTTATTAACCCTGCACGTCAGGAAGTTTAGTTCAAAATTCGTCGAAAAATGCAAAATGCTGTTATAAAATAAATTCTAGGAGTGCTGAAGTGGCCAAAGTTAAAACCAAGTTTCAGTGTACGGAATGCGGCTATGAAGCCCCCAAATGGTACGGCAAATGTCCAGGTTGTCAGTCTTGGAATTCAATGGTGGAAGAAACCGAAACGGTGGTCAAAACACAAGGGAGAAATTCCCCACTCTTTGAGAGTAAAGATAAACCACTTCCCATCATAGATATAGATAGCGGTCAGGAGCCGCGTGTACAGACTGGAATTGAAGAGCTGAACCGTGTACTGGGCGGCGGAATTGTTCCAGGATCTCTCGTTCTGGTGGGCGGAGACCCCGGAATCGGAAAATCAACGTTGATGTTGCAAACATCTCATGCATTAACTCATTCGGGTTTGCGCGTGTTATATGTCTCTGGCGAGGAATCAGTCAAGCAAACCAAATTGCGGGCTGACCGTCTGGGTGCATTATCTCCTGAGTTATATGTACTATGTGAGACTAATATGGAACGAGTTGAGGAAGCGGTGGATCAGATCCAGCCGCATTTTCTTGTCATCGACTCCATTCAGACGGTATATCTGCCAGAAGTCACCAGTGCACCCGGCAGTGTAGCTCAGGTAAGGGAATGTACCTCACGGTTTATGCGGATTGCAAAAGGGCGAGGCATTGCAACCGTACTTGTGGGGCATGTTACGAAAGAAGGCGCCATTGCCGGTCCGCGTATGCTCGAACATATGGTGGACTGTGTTCTTTATTTTGAAGGAGAACGGCATCATACGTATCGCCTGTTGCGTGCGGTTAAGAACCGTTTTGGTTCGACCAATGAGATAGGCATCTTTGAAATGGGGGAGGAAGGACTTCGTGAAGTAGGTAACCCTTCTGAGCTCTTTTTGTCAGAACGTCCACTTGGTGTGGCGGGTTCTACCGTAGTTGCCAGTATGGAGGGGACGCGTCCACTGCTTGTGGAATTGCAGGCGCTTATCTCTTCTACTCATTTTCCTTCTCCGCGTCGTATGGCAACAGGCATAGACCATCACAGGCTAAACCTCATTATTGCTGTACTTGAGAAACGAATGGGCATGTTCTTGCAAACGCAGGATGCGTATCTGAATGTGGCTGGAGGTGTACGGCTGGATGAGCCGGCTATCGATTTGGCGGTTGCTGTCAGCATCGCCTCCAGTCTGAGGGATGTACCGACCAAGCCGGATGACGTCATTTTTGGGGAAATCGGTTTGACGGGTGAGGTTCGGGCCGTATCACGGGCTGAACAACGTGTGAAAGAAGCCGAGAAACTGGGCTTCAAGCGTGTCATTTTACCAGAAAAAAGCTTAAAGGGCTGGAAACATCCTCGCGGGATACAACTGATCGGTGTGAATACCGTGGCAGATGCACTAGCGGTTGCTTTAGATTAGGGGGCATAATAAAATGAAAGATTCGAGCCAACTGGATAACATGAACGATTTGTTAAGGCTGATCGCACCAGGTACACCTTTCCGCGAAGGTCTGGAGAACGTGCTGCGCGCCAAGACGGGGGCACTGCTGGTTGTAGGATACAGCCCTGAAGTAATGGAAGTTGTGGATGGGGGATTCTCGATTAACTGCGACTTCTCCCCCAACTATCTGTATGAACTCGCCAAGATGGACGGTGCCATTATCCTTAGCGAGGATTTGAAGCGCATTCTATATGCCAATACCCAGCTCATCCCGGATTCTTCGATCTCCTCATCTGAGACAGGAATTCGTCACCGAACGGCAGAGCGTGTTGCCAAGCAAACAGGCAAATTGGTCGTATCCATATCGCAACGCCGGAATATTATTACCTTGTATCAGGGAACGCTTAGATATTCGCTCAAAGAAATTGGGGTTATTTTGACCAAGGCGAATCAAGCGATTCAAACCTTGGAGAAATACAAAGCTGTATTGACACAGTCTCTTACGAATCTGAGTGCATCCGAATTTGAGGAACTTGTGACCATTCCTGAAGTGGTCAATGTGATTCAGCGTACAGAAATGGTTATGCGCATCAAAACGGAAATCAAACGGTACATTCATGAACTCGGTAACGAGGGACGACTGATCTCCATGCAGATGGAGGAGCTGGTCGGAACAACGGAGGAAGAAGCCTGGTTGCTCTACAAGGACTATGCCCGTGACGACAGTGATGACAAAATCCGCGATATTATTATAGGCCTGAAAAGGTTGTCTGACGATGAATTGCTGGATGCACATCATATTGTGCGCCTGTTGGGATACCCCTCGTCAGCGGCTACATCCGAAGATTCGGTTGCACCCCGCGGATATCGGGTATTGAATAAGATACCCCGCCTGCCGAATGTCATCATCCATAACCTGGTGGATCAGTTTGAACAATTGCCACATGTCATCATGGCTACCATTGAAGAGCTGGACGAAGTGGACGGGATTGGTGAAGTACGCGCCCGTACCATTAAGGAAGGTCTCAAACGTTTGCAGGAGCAGATGTTCATTGACAGACAGATGTAAGGATTTTCCTATAACGGCTTGAATATGATGAGGTGAAACAACGATGTTAACCAGATTCATTCCGAATCTCTTTACCCTGGGTAATCTGTTTCTTGGAATGATGGCGATTTTGCTTGCGATTGATGGGAATTACAGTTTGGCTGCAATCATGGTTATTGTTGCGATGTTGTTGGATGGTCTGGATGGGCGGGTAGCACGTGCACTCAATGCTCAGAGTGAATTCGGCAAGGAGCTCGATTCCTTGTCTGACATGGTATCATTTGGTGCAGCCCCGGCCCTGATTATATTTATGGTCTCGTTTCAGGATGCAACGCCGGTTCTTGCCTGGGTCGCAACAGCCAGTTTTCCGATATGTGGAGCCATTCGGCTTGCCCGGTTTAATGTTCGTCCGGGAATCCCGGGATACTTCACAGGCCTGCCGATTCCAGCAGCGGGAGGGGTATTAGCTACCCTGTCCCTATTTAACAAGGATATTGGCCCTGTGAGTATGATGATTGCTACGTTGTTGTTATCCTATCTCATGGTGAGTTCGCTGAAGTATCCGAATTTCAAAAAAGTTGGTTTGCCGCGTAAAGCGATCTGGATTGCACCTTGGGTTATCGTCTTCGCAGTATTGGTGGCGGTAATGTTTCCTGAACAATTGTCCAAATTGATCTTTATTCCACTTGTGCTATATGCCCTGTACGGGATGAAGCATAGTATGCGGACGGCCGCCTCCCGAAACCGGGCCAAAAAGCGTAAAGAAGAGAAGTCTTCTCGTCCTTCTGATCGCTAGGTATTCCTGCATTCTGGAATTCGGTTGGTTTGTGTTTCGAATATCAAACAAATAAAAAGAAAGCACGTACGCTCCTGTGCAGGAGTATACGTGCTTTTTGTTATTCAGATCTACGACAAATTGAACATCCCTAACGTCGAACATTTCTGTGACTCGTGATTCACGACTTCTTCCATGTTGATGTCCAGCAGATTGCAGAGAGCCGACATATAAAACAGGTTCCGCCCCAGTTCGGAGCTGATCACCTCTTTGCAATTCTCGCACAATTCACCTTCCACATGCGTTTCCAGCAGCCCTTTGGTTTTAGCGATATCACTCTCCGGGGCATATCTCTGCTTGGTGGCGTGCAGCTCAATGCAGCCGCATTCGGTAATGGCCTTGGACACGGCACGATTGACGGAAGCTCCGGCTTGTCCTGTTTTGGACAGTACATCAATCAGGCTGCGATGACGCAGCAACAGCTCGGAAACTTGATCCTGAAAAGCCTGTAAACTTAGCGTACTCATTTTGCTACTCACCTCGGGATATGAATTGAATTCATTATATGCCAATAATTTACCTTCTTTCAACAGACGATTTCAACATTTACAAAAAGTTCTTCGAAAGCGGGATTAGCAATTTGGGAATTGGATCATACTGGATATAAACAAGAAGTTATATTGAAGGAGGTGCAGGGACTTATGTGGAAAAAAGGCATTTTAACTTTTACAGGATTGTGCGGTGCATGGTTCGGCTACACGGCATATCATCTGGCAGGAAAATCTGTCCCTTGGATGGCTGAGTGGATTCAGTCAGCAGGACTGTTGGGAGCTGGGGTATCAACGCTACTAGGAGCTGTATTGTTTATGTCTGTGTGCAACATCGGAGGAACATTGATGGCAACCAGACTGCATAATGGGATTGATTCCTTGGCAAAAGTACCGATGAATGAACTCGCGGCAGGAGCTGCGGGTACCGTTGCGGGATTACTGGTGGCCTTGCTGCTGTATCCTTGTGTAGCCTGGCTGGGAACGGCCGGAGAGGTGCTTCAGGTGGCGCTGACGGTCGTATGTAGCTATACAGGGTACACGCTTGCCATGGCCAAGAAAGACGATCTGGGAGCCTTCTGGATGTCAGGACGATGGGGTCACCCTGAGGTTGATGAGGACAGGCGGATGGAAGAGCATAAGATTCTGGATACCAGCGTCATTATCGATGGCCGCATCGCAGATATATGCAAAACCGGATTTATCGAGGGAACGATTGTGATTCCGGAATTCGTATTGGAGGAATTGCAGCATATTGCCGATTCATCGGATCTGCTCAAGCGAAACAGAGGCCGGCGCGGGCTCGATATTTTGAATAAAATCCAGAAGGAATTGGACGTCAAGGTCCTGATCTACGAGGGGGATTTCGAGGAAATTTCCGAAGTGGACAGTAAACTGGTTAAGCTGGCGAAAGTGCTTCAGGGCAAGGTCGTTACCAATGACTTTAACCTCAATAAGGTTTGCGAACTCCAAGGTGTATCTGTACTGAACATCAATGATCTGGCTAATGCCGTCAAGCCAGTGGTACTGCCGGGTGAGGAAATTCTGGTACAGATCATCAAGGACGGCAAGGAGCATGGTCAGGGTGTAGCCTATCTGGATGATGGCACAATGATTGTTGTGGAAGGCGGACGCGAGTATATCGGCATGATGATGGAAGTGCTGGTGACCAGTGTACTGCAGACGTCAGCGGGACGAATGATTTTTGCCAAGCCGAAATTGTTGGAAAAAGCCCAATAAAGCGGTATGATGGGTAGTGTATCGTTGTAAGATATTTTATATCGCTTGCAGATATTTTATATCAATGAACGGTAAACTGACAGACAAGGCAGGGATCGCGGCATGGATAAAGGGTGGGGGGTTGTCATTGTGGCGGCAGGTCGGGGAACCCGGATGGGAACGACCGAAAGCAAGCAGTTTCTGCTGCTGCAGGACAAGCCCGTTTTCATACATACGCTTGAGGTGTTTGCGGCTCTGGACGAGGTCAGAGAAATGGTGCTGGTAACCGGAGCTGCAGATGTTGAACGCTGCCTGAATTGGGTAAAAGAATACCAACTGGAATCACGTGTACGTGTTATCCCCGGAGGGAAAGAGAGACAGCATTCTGTGCATGAAGGCCTTAAGGCCTTGGGAACAGATTGGGTCCTTGTTCACGACGGGGTACGTCCTTTTATAAACCGTGAGCAGATTACAGGCTGCATGCAGGCCGCGATGTCGGGTGGAGCAGCTGTCCTGGCTGTTCCAGTGAAGGATACGATCAAACAAGTGAATGCGGAGGGTGTCGTTACGGCGACGCCAGACCGCAGCAGTCTGTGGAGCATTCAAACCCCGCAGGCTTTTCGTCTTTCTTCGCTGCTGCTTGCATATGAATCTGCGGAACGGGACGGATTTCTAGGGACGGATGACGCCATGCTGGCTGAGCGCCAGGGAATGTCGGTCAAGGTTGTGAAAGGCAGTTATGCGAACATTAAATTAACGACGCCGGAAGATTTGGAGTACGCCGCGTTTTTGCTAGGGGGAGAGAAGAAGCGATGATACGTGTAGGACAGGGATTTGATGTACACCAGCTGGTAGAGGGACGCCCTTGCATTATTGGAGGAGTGACGATTCCTTATGAAAAAGGACTGCTGGGTCACTCGGACGCGGATGTGTTGCTGCATGCTATCAGTGATGCCATTCTTGGTGCACTTGCACTCGGGGACATTGGCAAACACTTCCCGGATACCGATCCGGAATTCAAGGATGCCGACAGCCTGAAACTGCTGGAGCAAGTGTGGCAGCTGGTGAAAGAGCGTGGATACCGTCTGGGGAATATCGATTCAACCATTATTGCACAGAAACCAAAGATGGCACCTTACGTTCCGCAGATGGCCGAGGTTATTGCCAAGGCACTGGAAGCAGATGTAACACAGGTGAATGTCAAAGCGACTACAACAGAGCAACTGGGATTCCCCGGGCGGGGAGAGGGTATAGCTGCCCAATCGGTTGTTTGCCTTGTTCGCGTGTGATATTATCAACCAACTAGATACGGAGGGGATATTTTATGAGTACGGAAGTTCGTGTGCGCTACGCGCCGAGTCCAACGGGACACCTGCATATCGGGAATGCCCGTACAGCACTTTTTAATTATTTGTATGCCAAACATAATAACGGTAAATTCATTATTCGTATTGAAGATACGGACGTGAAACGCAATATTGCCGGTGGTGAAGAAAGCCAGCTGAAATACTTGAAATGGCTCGGAATCGAGTGGGATGAAAGTATTGATGTCGGCGGAGAATACGGGCCATACCGTCAGACGGAACGTTTGGACATCTATCGCAAATATACGCAGGAGCTGCTGGACAAAGGTCTGGCCTACCGCTGCTATTGCACGGAAGAAGAGCTGGAGCAAGAACGTGAGGAACAGACGGCACGTGGGGAAACTCCGCGTTATTCGGGCAAGCACCGTGATCTGACACCGGAGCAGCAGAGTGCTTTTGAAGCAGAAGGTCGTGTGGCGAGTATTCGTTTCCGTGTACCAGAAGAACGCATATATACGTTTGATGACATGGTAAAAGGGACGATCTCATTCAACAGCAAGGAATCCGGCGACTTCGTTATTGTAAAAAAAGACGGCATTCCCACGTACAACTATGCAGTTGCTGTGGATGACCACCTGATGAAGATCTCCCACGTTCTGCGTGGAGAGGATCACATCTCCAATACACCACGCCAGCTGATGATCTATGAAGCACTTGGCTGGGAGCCGCCGCAATTCGGTCATATGACGTTGATTGTGAATGAAAACCACAAAAAGCTGAGTAAACGGGATGAGTCTGTTATTCAGTTTATTGAACAATATGATCAGCTCGGCTATCTGCCAGAAGCGATGTTTAACTTCATCTCCCTGCTCGGCTGGTCCCCTGAAGGAGAGGAAGAGATCTTCTCGCAGGAGCAGTTAATCTCCATTTTTGATACGAAGCGTCTGTCCAAGAGCCCGGCAGTATTTGACACCCACAAGCTGGCTCACTTGAACAACCACTATATCAAACATGCAGACCCGGATCGCATTGCTGAAATGGCGATTCCACATCTGCAAAAGGCAGGTCGTATTTCCTCTGAGCTGACACCTGAACAGAAAGAATGGGCATATACGCTGGTTCATCTCTATCAGGAGCAAATGAATTCTGCCTCGGATATTGTGGAATTGTCGGAAGTGTTCTTCCGTTCCCATCTGGAGCTGGAAAGTGAAGGGGCTGCTGTACTGGCTGAGGAGCAGGTACCAACCGTGCTGAAGGCATTTGCTGATAAAGTACAGGCGAGCGACGAATTTACACCAAGCAAAATGGCTGCGCTGATCAAAGAAGTTCAGAAAGAGACCGGATTTAAGGGTAAACAGCTGTTTATGCCGATCCGTGTAGCTCTGACAGGACAGACTCATGGTCGCGATTTGAACCAAACGATCGTACTGCTAGGCCGCGACACGGTTATTGATCGATTGCGTGCTCAGGTAAAAGGCGCGTAGTAGCATATACACTTGTTTCAGTCTGCTCTGAACTTGAGCAAAGAACCTTGTTCGAACCGATCTGAAGGAAGATTGTTGTCAGTCCATGACCTTTTCGCTATAATAGCAACACAAAGGTTAAATGGTATGATTTTATCATTCATCATAGAAACAGCAAAGACCGGGAGAAGTAGGTTGAACCGGACAGATTCAGAGAGGATGGTCCCGCAGTAAAGGAGAAAGATTTTTGCTGCGGTGGCTGTGAGCCATCCACTGTCCTCCAGTCGAAATGCACCCGTGAGCTGCACAGCCGAATCCGGCCCCGCCTCTTGCCCTGTAGCAAAGAGGAAAACGCCAGGATAGGTTGTGACGGTTGGTTCCCGTTACGGAACTATTGAGGGTTCATTCTTGTGCAAGGATACGAGGCAGCTATTGTTAGCTGACCAGTCCTTGCATGTTAAAGCATGGACCAAGCAGAGTGGGACCGCGATAAACGCCTCTGCAGCTTAAACAGCTGCAGAGGCGTTTTCTATTTAATCGAGTCGCAAGTACACTACCATGAGGGCCGCGCCGTCCGGTAATCCGGAGGACGAAGACCTGAACAAGAGGGGAACGAGCATGTTCAAGAAGATCAGATCAGATATCCAGGCGGTGTTTGAAAACGATCCGGCGGCCCGGGGATGGTTTGAGGTTGTATTTACTTACTCGGGGCTGCATGCGATATGGGCGCACCGGGCGGCACACGTTTTATACAAGCGGAGATGGTTTTCATTGGCCCGGTTCATTTCGCAGGTCAGCCGTTTTATGACAGGTATCGAAATCCACCCCGGGGCTACGATCGGCAATCGGTTGTTTATTGACCATGGTATGGGCGTTGTGATTGGGGAAACATGTGAGATTGGCGATGATGTTGTCATCTATCAGGGGGTTACACTTGGCGGAACGGGTAAAGAAAAAGGGAAGAGACATCCGACAATTGGCAATAATGTGGTTATCTCATCCGGAGCGAAAGTACTGGGCTCCTTCAGTGTGGGGGACCAATGCAATATTGGTGCGAACTCGGTTGTGCTGAAGGAGGTCCCTTCAAACAGCACTGTTGTAGGTATACCGGGTAGAATCGTGAAACAGGATGGTCGCCGGGTGGACCGTCTGAACCAGCAGCTTCCCGATCCGGTAATCGATTCCCTGCGCAGCATGCAGCAAGAGATCGAACGTTTGCGTGAAGAAGTGCGTACTTTGCAGAGTAATCGTGAAAGTGAGTTTTCCCGTGATACAATAGAAAAATGATGGAAACGGATGAAAGGAAAGTGACTATGACGCTTCAAATTTATAATACGATGAGTCGTACCAAAGAAAATTTTGTCCCCCAAGAGCCGGGGAAAGTAAAAATGTATGTGTGCGGACCAACGGTATATGATTACATTCATATCGGGAATGCACGTCCGGTCATCTTTTTCGACACGGTTCGAGGATATCTGGAACAGACAGGGCATGAGGTGAACTATGTTGTGAACTTTACCGATGTTGATGACAAGCTCATTCGCAAAGCCGAACAACTTGGCACAGATGTTCCTCATGTCGCTGAGAAGTTTATTGCGGCATACTACGAGGACCTCGAAGGGCTGGGTATATCAAAAGCGAGCAGTAATCCAAGAGTGACGGAGAACATGCCGCTCATCATTGATTTTATCCGGGAACTGGTTGAAAAGGACTTCGCCTATGAAAATGGCGGTGACGTATATTATCGCACTGGGAAATTCTCGGAGTATGGCAAACTGTCGAAACAAAACCTTCAGGAATTACAATTTGGAATCCGCATTGGTGTAGATGAGCGCAAAGAGCACCCTGAAGACTTCGTGCTGTGGAAGGCTGCAAAACCGGGTGAAATCTACTGGTCCAGTCCATGGGGCGATGGTCGTCCAGGCTGGCATATCGAGTGCTCTGCCATGGCAAGGGAGTACTTGGGCGACACACTGGATATTCACGGAGGCGGACAGGATTTGCAGTTCCCGCATCATGAGTGCGAATGCGCTCAATCCGAGGTCTTGACTGGAAAACCACTGGCAAACTACTGGATGCATAATGGGTTTATCCGCATCGATAACGAAAAAATGTCGAAATCACTCGGTAACGGAGTCCTTGTCAAAGACCTTCGCAATCAATATAAACGTGAAGCCATTCGTTATTTCATGTTGTCTACCCACTATCGCAATCCATTGAACTTTACGGAAGATACGATGGAACAGGCGCAGAACAGTGTAGACCGGATCGCCAATGCCGTAGGCAATCTTAATCATCGCTTGCAGGCTGTAAGCGTGGACCAGCCTGTTTCAGCAGAATATGCAGCGAGACTGGAACGGATTCGTCAGCAGTATCATGAGAAAATGCAGGATGATTTCAATACGCCTGATGCGATTACGGCACTGTTTGAATGGGCTGGGGAAGCGAACCAACTGTTGCAACAAGATGTGGTAAACGCTGCGGACATTCGTGCGCTCCTGGAATTGTTCAGTGAGCTGAATGCGGTGCTTCGGATCTATACGGACGCCGAACCGGAGCTTTTGGATGAAGACATTGAGCGTCTGATTGAAGAGCGCACACAAGCGCGTAAGTCCAAAAACTGGGCACGGGCTGATGAAATTCGGGATGAACTGTCTGCGCAGGGCATCTTGCTTGAGGATACGGCTCAGGGGATGAGATGGCGGCGCAAATGACCGAGGAGCAGTCGAATAAGTTGTCTGAATCTGTCGAATTTACGGAGCAACAGCAGGTAGAAGAACAGTCCAAACATGTTACACAAGGGGGATGGTTTCCATATCCCCCATCCCGTCCCGCGCGATTGATTCCTCCCATTGCACTCGCCTATATTGGTGATGCGGTATATGAGGTCGCTGTACGGCAATATCTGTTGTCCAAAGCCAATATGCGTCCCAATCATCTGCACCGCAGTGCAACCGGTCTGGTGTCAGCCAAGGCCCAGAGCCGCATTCTTACAGGTATTGAAGCTGATCTGACGGATGAAGAACGTGACATCGTTAGACAAGGTCGCAACGCCAAGTCAGGCAGTATTCCCAAAAATGCGGATGTTCTGGAATACAGACATGCAACTGCTCTGGAGTGTCTGATCGGTTACCTGTATAGTAGTGGTTTGCATGGTCGTATGATTGAACTGATTGCCAAGGGCATTGAGCATGCCGAACACGAACAGAGTTCAAACAAGCCAAATAAATAATAGAAATTCAACAAAAGCCGCTTCTGTGGGTCGGCCTCTTGAGGTGCCGATTCCAGCAGAGCGTTAAAGAGAGGATCGAACAACGATGGAAGAAGAATGGATTGCCGGTAAGCACTCCGTCACGGAGGCGCTGCGTTCAGGCCGGACCATTAATAAAATATGGATCGCAGATACTGCACAAAAACATTTGACGCAACCTATTATTGCGGAAGCCAAAAAACTAGGGATTGTCATCCAGCACGTTGACAAGCGTAAACTGGATCAAACGGTTCCTGGCATTCAGCACCAGGGTGTGGTGGCGCAAGCGGCACCATACGCTTATGTGGAGGTTGAAGATATTCTTGCTGCAGCGGCAGCGAAGAATGAGCACCCATTTTTGATTTTGCTGGATGAGATTGAAGATCCGCATAACCTTGGATCAATTCTGCGGACAGCCGACTGCACGGGTGCACATGGAGTCATTGTACCCAAGCGACGCTCGGCTGCTGTTACAGTGACTGTTTCCAAAACCTCAGCAGGTGCTGTTGAATATGTGCCAGTGGCTCGTGTAAGCAATCTGGGACAAACGATTGACCGTCTCAAGGAAGAAGGCGTATGGGTGGTAGGTACGGATGTTGCTGCTCAGGAGAGCGTGTTTGGGAACGGAGTCTTTACAGGCCCGGTAGCCCTCGTAATCGGAAATGAAAACAAGGGAATGGGACGACTCATTCGCGAGAAATGCGATGTATTGATCAAATTACCGATGCAAGGACAGATTAATTCCCTGAATGCTTCTGTGGCTGCGGGTGTTGTCATGTATGAAGTGCTCCGTTCGCGCCAAGCGCAGGACTAGAAAATATGGCTGATTCCCGTGATGTGCTTCTTGTAGACGGGTACAACATGATTGGTGACTGGCCGGAGTTATCCAGACTGGCGGAGAGTGGATTGGAGGAGGCACGCAACAGGCTTCTCTCCCGTCTAGCTGATTACCAGGCATTCTCCGGTCTGAGAGTCATTGTTGTTTTTGACGCCTACCTCGTGCCTGGACTCGGTAAATCCTTTACACAGAGCAAAGTGCAGATTTTTTTTACAAAGGAAAAAGAGACGGCAGATGAATGCATTGAGAGACTCGTTCGGGAACTAAGCACGCGAAGACGCCAAATCTATGTGGCTACAAGTGATATGGTAGAGCAGCATGTCATTTTTGGTCAGGGGGCTCTGCGTATATCCGCAAGGGAGCTGTTGATCGAAGTGGAGCAGAACGAAAAAGAGTTACAGAAACGTCTGGAAGAAGACCAGGCTAAAGCAACGCGAAATACACTCGGCGGGAAATTAAGTCCGGAGGTTTTGAAACAGTTTGAGCGATGGCGGCGGGAATAACAGCACGGTTTTACAGAATTTAGAATTTTGAAACTCTTGACAATTATGTTATTGATGTTCTTTTTTAGGCAGGGCGTGGTTGACGGTTTGAGGTAGCATCATATATACTGATCCTATATTTCATAGAGTAGAGTAACGGGGTACCTTGCGTTGCAGCCGGAGGGATTGTCTGTGAGTGTCGACCTCAAAGATATCATGTTATCCAAGTATGATTACCAAAGTGACGAAGACATTGTCGAAGCGGTCCGTGAAGGCGAGAGCGAAGCGCTGGAGTTTTTGATTAACAAATATCGCAACTTTGTACGCGCCAAGGCAAGATCTTATTTTCTGATTGGGGCTGACCGGGAAGATATTATTCAGGAAGGAATGATTGGACTCTATAAATCCATTAGGGATTTCAAAGGGGACAAGCTCGCTTCTTTCAAAGCCTTTGCCGAGTTGTGTATTACACGACAGATTATTACGGCAATCAAGACGGCAACACGTCAGAAGCATATTCCGCTTAATTCTTATGTATCACTGGACAAACCTATTTATGACGAAGAGTCTGATCGTACGCTACTCGATGTGATTTGTGGAACCCAGGTCAGTGATCCAGAAGAGCTTATCATCAATCAGGAAGAGTTTGTGGGCCTGGAAGATAAGATGTCTGAGATTTTGAGTGATCTGGAACGTAAAGTATTGATGTTGTATCTGGACGGTAGATCTTATCAAGAGATTGCAGTCGATTTGGACAGACATGTGAAGTCCATTGACAATGCGCTTCAGCGCGTCAAGCGTAAACTTGAAAAGTATCTGGAAGTACGAGATAATTAAACACATGTTGTCGTTGACGGAAAAGGCTCGGGGTTTGAGTCTTTTTTTGCTGCCTCAAGTTTATAAACTAAAAGAATGATTATACTAGTAATCGCTTGGTCCATGCAGGAGAAGAGAAAAACAGAGATGAGAAACTGAATGTGTTTGATAGGAACTTTTACCCAAAGATGAAAGGCTATTCTTTCATTGACATGGTTATACCCTTATGATAAAGTGTTTTAGGTAGGCCTAAATTCGCGGCTTTTTTTTAGGATCAATTTAGAGACTCCGCTTCAATGTGGAAGTCTTCGGGAGGTGTACATCATGCGGGTAATTATTACTTTGGCTTGTACGAACTGCAAACAAAGAAATTACACTACGACAAAAAACAAGCGTAATCACCCCGACCGCATGGAGATGAAGAAATTTTGCAAGTTTTGTAACGAGCAGACTTCTCATCGCGAAACCAGATAGTTTTTTGGAGGTGTAGTCGGCGTGAAACGTAGTTTCAAATCTCTGATTTCCTTTTTCTCTGAAAGCTGGGCTGAACTTAAAAAAGTTCGCTGGCCTAATCGTAAAGAGCTGACCAACTACACATTGATCGTTCTTGGTACTGTTGTGGTTATGACGCTGTTTTTTTGGGTCGTTGATATCGGCATCTCCGCTGTGATCGAAGCGATTATTTAAGAAGGGTCCCAGGTGGCTTGATATGGAAAAAAGATGGTACGTCGTTCATACCTATTCAGGGTATGAGAATAAGGTCAAAGCCAATTTGGAAAAACGCGTAGAGTCCATGGGCATGGAAGACAAGATTTTCCGCGTTCTTGTTCCTATGGAAGAAGAAGTGGTAAACAAGGACGGTAAGAAAAAAACCGTTATGCGTAAAGTTTACCCCGGATATGTCTTGGTGGAAATGGTCCAGACGGATGACTCTTGGTATGTTGTACGCAACACACCAGGTGTTACGGGATTTGTCGGTTCGACAGGTTCCGGGTCCAAACCAACAGCCTTGCTGCCTGAAGAAGTGGAACAAATTCTGAAGCATATGGGTATGGTTGAGCCGAAGCCTAAAATTGAATTCGACATTAAGGAATCCGTACGTATTAAAGTTGGTCCTTTTGCGAATTTTGTGGGCTCCGTGGAAGAAATCTTGGTAGACAAAAGCAAGTTGAAAGTGCATGTGAACATGTTTGGACGGGAAACACCGCTTGAGTTGGAATATACGCAAGTGGAGAAGATATAGTCTCTTCAAGTTTCTTGTGGGAGGACCGAGAGGTCCGTTAACCACTATTTTGCAAGGAGGTGTCAATCATGGCAAAAAAGGTAATCAAAATGGTAAAACTGCAAATTCCAGCAGGTAAAGCGAATCCAGCGCCTCCGGTAGGTCCAGCTTTGGGTCAAGCAGGTGTCAACATCATGGCATTCTGTAAAGAGTTCAACGCTCGTACAGCCGATCAAGCGGGATTGATTATTCCTGTTGAAATCACAGTATTCGAAGACCGTTCCTTTACTTTCATCACTAAAACTCCACCAGCAGCAGTTCTGTTGAAAGTGGCAGCTAAAGTGGAAAAAGGATCCGGCGAACCGAACAAGAAAAAAGTCGCTACCGTTAAACGTGATGCGGTACGTCAAATCGCGGAACAAAAAATGCCTGACCTTAATGCAGCTGACGTTGAGTCCGCAATGCGTATGGTCGAAGGTACTGCCCGCAGCATGGGTATCACCATCGAAGACTAATTTTTCATCTGAAACATGGCTTCGTAAAGCCGGCCGATTCGCGGCCGGTTGATGTGGGAGGTATATCCGCTAACACCACAAAGGAGGAATATAACATGGCTAAACACGGTAAAAAATACCTGGAAGCTGCTAAGCTGATTGACAGCGAAGCAACTTACGAGCCTTCAGAAGCTGTAGAGCTTGTGAAAAAGGCAGCCACTGCAAAATTCGATGAAACAATCGAAGCGGCAGTACGCTTGGGCGTAGACCCACGTAAACAAGACCAGGCTGTACGTGGTGTTGTTGTCTTGCCTCACGGCACAGGTAAAACACAGCGCGTATTGGTATTTGCAAAAGGTGACAAAGCGAAAGAAGCGGAAGCGGCTGGCGCGGACTATGTTGGTGATGCAGACATGATCAACAAAATCCAACAAGGCTGGTTCGAATTCGACGTCTGCGTAGCGACACCAGATATGATGAGTGAAGTAGGTAAATTGGGCCGTCTGCTCGGCGGTAAAGGTCTGATGCCTAACCCTAAAGCTGGAACGGTAACTTTCGATGTCTCCAAGGCTGTTCAAGAAATTAAAGCCGGTAAAATCGAATATCGTCTGGATCGTGCAGGTCAAATTCATGCACCGATCGGTAAAGCTTCTTTCTCGGCAGAGCAACTGAATGAGAACCTTAAAGCTCTCATGGATGCTTTGACTCGTGCTAAACCGGCGGCAGCAAAAGGTGTTTATCTGAAGAATGTAAGTCTTTCTTCCACGATGGGCCCTGGCGCACGCGTGAATGCAGCATCTTTTAGATAATATCTCTTGACAGGCTTGTCTTGTTCTGATATTCTATAAAAGTTGTGAGTCCGAGTGACTGACCGTTGACATTTGAATATGCTTGCCGTAGACAGTAGGTGCCATTTGGCTTAATTTCCTGCCGAGGTGTGATTATAGAACTTAGAACGATGCAAATCGGTTATGAGTATATATCAAGCCTTCGTGATTCTACGGAGGCTTTTCTTAATGGGATAAATTTGATCAGGAGGTGTACAGTTTGGCAAACGCAAAAGTGATTCAAGCAAAACAAGAGTCCGTTGATGCAGTAACAGCAAAATTGCGCGAGAGCGCTACTAGTGTTGTTGTTGACTATCGCGGTTTGAACGTTGCCCAAGTAACTGAGCTGCGTAAGCAGCTTCGTGAAGCCGGAATCGAATTCCAAGTGCTGAAAAACACGTTGCTTCGCCGCGCAGCAGCTGCAGCAGAACTGACAGAACTTAATGAAGTACTGACAGGACCTAGTGCAATTGCATTCAGCGCAGACGACGTTGTGGCTCCAGCCAAAATTCTGAACGACTTCGCGAAAAAGAACGATGCACTGGAATTGAAAGGTGCAGTTGTAGAAGGTCGCGTAATCGGAGTACAAGAAGTCAAAGCATTGGCAGAACTGCCATCCCGCGAAGGTCTTCTTTCCATGCTCCTCAGCGTGCTTCAAGCGCCAGTGCGCAACTTCGCGCTTGCGGTTAAAGCTGTCGCTGAAAAAGAAGAACAAGGCGCGTAAGCAACTTGATCTGAAAGCTGCTTAGGCAGTGATGAATTACAAAAAAAATAATATTATATATGGAGGTTCAATCATGAGTAAAGAGCAAATCTTGGAAGCAATCAAAGGCATGACTGTACTGGAACTGAACGATCTCGTTAAAGCAATCGAAGAAGAATTCGGCGTAACTGCTGCAGCTCCAGTAGCTGTTGCAGGTGGCGGAGCTGCTGCAGCTGAAGCTGAGCAATCCGAGTTTGATGTAATCTTGACTAGCGCTGGTGCTTCCAAAATCAACGTTATCAAAGCAGTTCGTGAAATCACAGGTCTTGGCCTGAAAGAAGCAAAAGAAGTGGTTGACAACGCTCCAAAACCACTGAAAGAAAAAGTAAGCAAAGAAGAAGCAGAAGCGGTTAAAGCTAAGCTTGAAGAAGCAGGCGCTACAATCGAAGTTAAATAATTTAGCTTTTATAGGCTGAATGAACAAAACAACAAACCCCTTGACTTATATCAAGGGGTTTGTTGCTGTAATTGTAATGGAAAGTGAGTGAGGACATGTCCAATCACTATTATTCGGACAAACCGCAGGTGGCGCATGACAGACGGGCTACAGAAGCGGAGCTACGTGGGTGGAAATTACGATTTATTACGGATGCAGGGGTATTTTCCAAAAACGGAATCGATTATGGCAGCAGAGTGTTGATTGATGCTATGGATTTGCCTGCTGGAGCTCATGTTCTGGATGTGGGTTGCGGGTATGGACCGATTGGTCTTACAGCAGCCAAACTTGTACCGGATGGGCATGTCACCATGATCGATATCAATGAGAGAGCGATTGAGCTTTCCAGAGAAAACGCAAAAGCGAACGGCATAATGAATGTAACGGTTATGCAAAGTGATCTTCTGGCTGAAGTGAAAAAGGAAGACTATGACGTGGTTCTGACCAATCCGCCTATCCGTGCGGGGAAAGAAACGGTTCATACCATTTTTGAACAAGCGTATCGTCATTTGAAAATAGGTGGATCGTTATGGGTTGTCATTCAGAAAAAACAGGGAGCGCCTTCTGCGAAAGTGAAGTTGGAATCTTTGTTTGGACGAGTGGAGGAAGTAACGAAGGACAAAGGCTACCGGATTTTTAAAGCGGTTAAGACGGAAGAGGCAAGTATAAGCTAATTTCAGTTTTGTAAAGTAAGCAGTGGAACATTTTTTTTGCAATAGGACTATTGACTTGAAATTCAGGCCGTGGTATTATTGTAAAATGTCAGTATTAAGATGCCCTACTTGGCTTTAGCTAACTGAAAATGTCAACCTTTTTTTACGCCGAACGGGCTTATTATGCCTACGTTTGGCGTATAATATGTACATTTTGGGCAAACTGGGGATAAGTATCTTTTGGAAAGACATCCGCCGATCAAAGTTGCTCTTTTTTCGAACGACATTCGAGTAAGGGCTTTTCTTTATTTGTGGATGCATTGCTTTGCTCTGTATGTGTACCATTATAAGGTTACAAACAGAGGTTCGCAACGAAATTTTTAAAGTGAGTAGACATTGAGGGGTGAGTTTAAGTTGGCAGGACATCTTGTTCAATATGGTCGACGCACTCGGCGCAGTTATGCACGAATTAACGAGATACTCGAAGTTCCGAACCTGATTGAAATCCAACAAAAATCCTATGATTGGTTTTTGGAGGAAGGGTTGCGCGAAATGTTCCAGGATATCTCGCCGATCCAGGATTTTACAGGTAACTTGATTTTGGAATTTATCGATTACAGTCTCGGTGAACCGAAGTATACAGTAGACGACGCGAAAGAGCGTGACGTTACTTATGCAGCACCGCTTCGGGTCAAAGTCCGGCTCATTAATAAGGAAACCGGAGAAGTCAAAGAGCAGGAAGTATTCATGGGAGATTTCCCGCTGATGACCGATACTGGCACATTTATTATTAATGGTGCTGAACGGGTTATTGTCAGCCAGTTGGTTCGCTCTCCTAGCGTTTACTTCAGTACCAAAGTTGATAAAAACGCCAAAAAAACGTATACCGCTACAGTTATTCCTAACCGCGGCGCTTGGCTCGAACTGGAGATGGACGCGAAGGATGTTGTATACGTCCGGATCGACCGTACACGTAAAATACCGGTGACGGTTCTCCTGCGTGCACTTGGTTTTGGCACAGACGCTGAGATTCTGGATCTGCTCGGTAATGACGAATATATCCGCAATACGCTGGACAAAGACAATACGGATTCCACGGAGAAAGCTCTGATTGAGATTTATGAGCGTCTTCGTCCGGGTGAGCCGCCAACGCTTGATAATGCGAAAAGCTTGCTCGTAGCTCGTTTCTTTGATCCAAAACGTTATGACCTGGCTAATGTAGGTCGTTACAAAATCAACAAAAAGCTGCACATCAAAAACCGTTTGTTCAATCAACGTTTGGCTGAATCTCTCATTGATACCGACACAGGTGAGATTATCGCCGAAGCGGGTCAAATGGTAGACCGTCGTTTGCTCGACGAAATTATGCCGCATCTGGAGAAAAACGTTGGATTCCGTACGTATCACGTGGCTAACGGTGTTTTGGATGCTAATGATATTCCAATGCAAACGATTGATGTGTTTTCACCAATTGAGGATGGTAAGGTCGTTAAATTGATTGCCAATGCTAACATTGATAAATCAGTTAAAAACGTAACACCGGCTGATATCATTTCCTCTATCAGTTACTTCATTAACCTTCTGCACGGCATCGGAAGCACAGATGATATCGATCACCTGGGTAACCGTCGTCTCCGTTCGGTCGGTGAACTCTTGCAAAATCAGTTCCGGATCGGTTTGTCCCGTATGGAACGTGTGGTTCGTGAGAGAATGTCCATTCAGGATGCTAACGTAATCACGCCTCAGGCTCTGATTAACATACGTCCTGTTATCGCATCCATTAAAGAGTTCTTCGGTAGCTCTCAATTGTCACAGTTTATGGATCAAACGAACCCATTGGGTGAGTTGACGCATAAACGCCGTCTGTCCGCACTCGGACCGGGTGGTTTGACACGTGAGCGTGCAGGCATGGAAGTCCGTGACGTCCATCCATCCCACTATGGTCGTATGTGCCCGATCGAGACACCAGAGGGACCAAACATTGGTTTGATTAACTCCCTGTCTACATTTGCCCGGGTGAACGAATATGGTTTCATTGAAGCTCCATATCGCTGGGTAGATCCGAAAACGGGTGTCGTAACCGAGCAAATCGATTACCTGACAGCGGACGAAGAGGACAACTATGTCATCGCTCAAGCGAATGCGAAGCTGAATGAAGATAGTACTTTCGCCGAAGAAGCGATCATTGTACGTTACAACAAGCAATCGGATAACATCCTTACGATGCCGAGTGAGCGAGTGGACTACATGGACGTATCTCCGAAGCAAGTCGTATCCGTCGCTACAGCGCTCATTCCGTTCCTCGAGAACGATGACTCCAACCGTGCGCTCATGGGATCGAACATGCAACGGCAAGCCGTTCCACTCTTGATTCCTAAAGCTCCGCTGGTCGGAACAGGTATGGAACACAAAGCCGCGAAAGATTCCGGTGTATGTATTGTCTCCAAATATGACGGGATTATTGAACGTTCTTCTGCGAATGAAATTTGGTTGCGTCGTATTGAAGAAGTTGATGGTCAAGAAGTCAAAGGCGATATCGTTAAATATAAATTACACAAATTTATGCGTTCGAACCAAGGAACATGCATTAACCAGCGTCCGATTGTCAAAAGAGGTGCTGTTGTCAAAGCTGGCGACATCCTCGCAGACGGTCCTTCAACGGAAATGGGTGAATTGGCACTGGGACGTAACGTCGTCGTTGCCTTCATGACTTGGGAAGGTTACAACTACGAGGATGCGATCCTGCTCAGTGAAAAACTCGTTAAGGAAGATGTATACACATCCATCCACATCGAGGAATATGAGTCAGAAGCACGTGATACCAAGCTCGGACCTGAAGAGATCACACGTGATATCCCGAACGTTGGGGAAGAAGCGCTGCGTAATCTGGATGAGCGCGGTATTATCCGCATCGGTGCTGAAATCAGTGCCGGCGACATTCTGGTTGGTAAAGTAACACCGAAAGGTGTAACAGAACTGACTGCAGAAGAGCGTCTCCTGCATGCGATCTTCGGTGAGAAAGCGCGTGAAGTACGTGATACTTCCTTACGTGTTCCTCACGGTACTGACGGTATCGTAGTCGACGTAAAAGTATTTACCCGTGAAAACGGTGATGAACTGCCACCAGGTGTGAACCAACTCGTTCGTGTGTATATTGCTCAAAAACGGAAGATTTCCGAGGGTGATAAAATGGCCGGACGTCACGGTAACAAAGGGGTCGTGGCTCGTATCCTGCCAGAAGAGGATATGCCATTCCTGCCGGATGGAACACCGGTTCAGATCGTTCTTAACCCGCTGGGCGTACCTTCCCGGATGAACATCGGTCAAGTACTTGAAGTTCACTTGGGTATGGCAGCGATGCAGCTCGGTATTCACGTAGCAACGCCTGTATTCGACGGAGCGAAGGAGTATGACGTCTTCGATACGATGGAAGAAGCAGGCATGCAACGTAATGGTAAGACCGTTCTGTACGATGGCCGTACCGGAGAAGAGTTTGAACGTGAAGTTACTGTCGGCGTCATGCACATGATCAAGCTGGCACACATGGTTGACGATAAAATCCATGCTCGTTCTACAGGTCCTTACTCACTCGTTACGCAACAGCCTCTGGGTGGTAAAGCCCAGTTTGGTGGTCAACGTTTCGGGGAGATGGAAGTATGGGCGCTTGAGGCTTATGGTGCCGCTTATACACTGCAAGAGATCTTGACGGTTAAGTCCGATGATGTTGTAGGTCGGGTGAAAACATATGAGTCCATCGTCAAAGGCGAGAATGTTCCGGAACCAGGTGTTCCTGAATCCTTCAAAGTATTGATCAAAGAGCTGCAAAGCTTGGGTATGGACGTTAAGATTTTGAGCGAAGATGAGCAAGAGATTGAAATGAAAGAAATGGACGATGAAGATGACGCTGCGAGCGATAAGCTCAGCCTCAACCTTGAGGGTACAGAGGTCGGAGCGGAGTAACCGCTTCGGGCGCATGATGACCGGCGTTTTTCATCAGGCTCGCGTCTTGCTCCGGCTTCGGCCGGAGGGGGCGTAACCTAGAATACAGGACTTGGTTAAGGAGGGTTGCTCCTTGTTGGACGTCAACAATTTCGAATACATGAAGATCGGGCTTGCTTCCCCAGAAAAAATTCGTTCTTGGTCCCGCGGAGAAGTGAAAAAACCGGAAACGATCAACTATCGTACGTTGAAACCGGAAAAAGAAGGGCTGTTCTGCGAAAAGATTTTTGGCCCTACAAAAGACTGGGAATGTCATTGCGGTAAATACAAACGCGTCCGTTATAAAGGCGTTGTCTGTGATCGTTGTGGCGTTGAAGTTACACGTGCGAAAGTACGTCGCGAACGGATGGGTCATATTGAGCTCGCTGCTCCGGTATCGCACATCTGGTACTTCAAAGGTATTCCGAGCCGCATGGGTCTCGCTTTGGATATGTCTCCAAGATCTCTCGAGGAGATTATTTATTTTGCATCATATGTAGTAACCGATCCAGGAGAAACCCCACTGGAGAGAAAACAGCTGTTGTCCGAGAAAGAATACCGCAGCTATCGTGAAAAATACGGATATGGTTTCCAGGCTGGCATGGGTGCCGAAGCAGTTAAGAAATTGCTTCAAGACCTTGATATAGACAAAGAGCTCGAGTTCCTGAAAGAAGAGCTCCGGACTGCACAAGGACAACGTCGTAACCGTGCAATCAAACGTCTGGAAGTTATCGAAGCATTCCGCAACTCGGGTAACAAACCTGAGTGGATGATCATGGATGTACTTCCTGTTATCCCGCCGGAACTTCGTCCAATGGTACAGCTGGATGGTGGACGTTTTGCAACGTCTGACCTGAATGATCTGTATCGCCGTGTAATCAACCGGAACAACCGTCTGAAACGTCTGCTTGACCTTGGCGCACCAGACATTATCGTGCAAAATGAGAAACGGATGCTGCAGGAAGCGGTTGACGCATTGATCGACAACGGTCGTCGTGGACGCCCTGTAACAGGTCCGGGTAACCGTCCATTGAAATCTCTCAGCCACATGCTGAAAGGTAAACAAGGACGTTTCCGTCAGAACTTGCTCGGTAAACGGGTTGACTATTCCGGTCGTTCCGTTATCGTGGTTGGACCTTACCTGAAAATGTATCAATGTGGTCTGCCAAAAGATATGGCACTTGAACTGTTCAAGCCTTTCGTCATGAAAGAGCTTGTAAATAAAGGGCTTGCTCACAACATCAAGAGCGCTAAACGTAAAGTTGAGCGTGTAAGTCCTGAAGTATGGGATGTTCTTGAAGAAGTAATCAAGGAGCATCCGGTTCTTCTGAACCGTGCCCCTACGCTTCACCGTCTCGGTATTCAAGCATTTGAACCGATTCTTGTTGAAGGTAAAGCGATTCGTCTTCACCCACTCGTATGTACGGCTTACAATGCCGACTTTGACGGTGACCAAATGGCCGTGCACGTTCCATTGTCCGCTGAAGCTCAAGCGGAAGCGCGTATCCTGATGCTTGCATCAGGCAACATTTTGAACCCGAAAGACGGTAAACCGGTTGTTACCCCTTCCCAGGATATGGTGCTTGGTTCTTACTACCTGACCATGGACAACAAGGAAGAAAAGGGAACAGGTATGATTTTGCGTACAGTTAACGAAGCGGTATCTGCGTATCAACGTGGAACTGCAGGATTGCATGCACGTGTAGCCATCCCGGTTAGAGCACTTGGTAAAACCATCTTCACTGAAGAGCAACAAGATGCAATGTTGCTGACTACTATCGGCAAAATCATCTTTAATGAAATCTTCCCGGCAAGCTTCCCTTACATCAATGATGCAACACGTGCAAACCTGTACCAAGGTACTGCAGAGCATTCATTTGTGTATGAAAAGGGTGCTGACCTTAGAGAAGCTATCATGAATGCTCCTTTGGCTGGCGGTGTGGGTAAAGAATACCTCGGTTCTATCATCGCACGTTGTTTTGAAATTTATCACACAACGGAAACAGCCGTTATTTTGGATAAAATCAAACAACTTGGATTCACATACTCCACTCGTGCCGGTATTACGGTTGCGGTATCGGATGTTATTGTACCGCCTGAGAAATTTGAAATTCTCAGACAGTCCGAGGAAAAAGCGCAAATCGTTACGAACCAGTACCGTCGTGGTCTGATTACAAACGAGGAGCGTTATGACCGCATCATTGACATCTGGTCGAAATCGAAAGATGATATCACCGAGATTCTGATGAAATCGATGGACCGTTACAATTCCATCATGATGATGGTTGACTCTAAAGCGCGTGGTAACAAATCGCAAATCACCCAATTGGGCGGTATGCGTGGTCTGATGGCCAACCCGTCCGGTCGGATCATTGAACTCCCAATCAAATCGAACTTCCGTGAAGGTCTGACGGTACTCGAATACTTCATCTCGACTCACGGTGCCCGTAAAGGTTTGGCCGATACGGCTCTGCGTACAGCGGATTCAGGTTACCTGACTCGTCGTCTCGTAGACGTGGCACAAGACGTAATCGTGCGTGAAGATGATTGTGGAACAGATAAAGGCTTCACGGTAAGTCGAATCCAGGATGGTAAAGAGGTTATTGAGGATCTCTACGACCGTATTGAAGGCAGATACTGCTTCGAGACTGTTCGTCATCCGGAAACAAAAGAAATTATTGCACACCGCAATGAACTGATTGACTCCGACAAAGCTGAGGCAATCATTAAAGCGGGTGTAACCAAATTGCAAATCCGCTCCGTACTCAGCTGCCGTGCAAGTCACGGTGTCTGCAAGAAGTGTTACGGTCGCAACCTGGCAACAGGTAAACACGTGGAGATTGGTGAAGCAGTTGGTATTATCGCAGCACAATCCATTGGTGAGCCGGGAACACAGCTTACAATGCGTACGTTCCACACCGGAGGTGTAGCTGGAGACGATATTACGCAAGGTTTGCCGCGTATCCAGGAGTTGTTTGAGGCTCGTAATCCTAAGGGTCAAGCAACGATCAGTGAGATTGATGGTGTTGTTAAAGAGATTCGCGAAGCGAAAGATCGTCGTGAAATCGAAATTCAAGGTGAGGCAGAATCCAAAGTTTACTCTGTTACCTACGGTTCCCGTGTACGCGTAAGCGAAGGCATGGAAATTGAGGCAGGCGACGAATTGACTGACGGTTCTATCGATCCGAAAGAAATGCTGCGCATTAAAGGCGTACGTGGCGTACAAAACTACATCTTGCAGGAAGTACAGCGCGTATACCGTAACCAAGGCGTAGAAATTAACGATAAACACGTTGAAGTTATGATCCGTCAAATGTTGCGTAAAATCCGTATCGTTGATGCGGGAGATACAACGCTATTGCCAGGATCATTCGTGGATACTCATGAGTACGAAAGAGCTAACAAAATAGCGATTCTGAGTGATAAAGAGCCAGCGGTTGCAAAACCAATCTTGCTCGGTATTACAAAAGCGTCTCTGGAAACAGACTCTTTCCTCTCAGCAGCTTCGTTCCAAGAGACTACACGTGTTTTGACAGATGCGGCGATCAAAGGTAAAGTCGATCAGTTGCTCGGTCTGAAAGAAAATGTAATTATCGGTAAGTTGATTCCTGCAGGTACAGGTATGCACCGTTACCGCAGCATCAAATTTGCCGAGCCAGAAGATGGCCAATCTTCAGTAGAAGAACTTGAGCCAGTTTCTGTTGATTAATTAATTCGCTCTCTCATAAGAGAGTAGAATAGATTTTTGTACGCCGGGGGACGGACGACTGTTTCATACAGGCGGACGTTTCCCGAAACGGCAAAATTGCAAATAAATGTTTTGTAATTAGCATTGACATTGCTTGCGCTAGATGCTAATATATCAAAGGTGCGTGGGCAGCTGTTGTATATGGTCCTATTCGGAGGAATGAACATGTCTAATGAAAAAGGTCTGCAAGATGCTCATGTCAAAATTGGTACCAAACAGACCATGCGGATGGTTCAGTCAGGAATGGCTGCTGAAGTCTATGTGGCTGAAGATAGTGATCCGCAGCTCACTTCCAAAATCATTGCCTTATGTGAACAACACAATGTGAAGTACACGAAAGTGGATACAATGAAAAATCTCGGCAAAGCTTGCGGGATTGGAGTGGGAGCAGCGATGGCTGCTGTCGTCAAATGATAGGGTAAGGAACGTTTTTGTCCGAGAACTTTTAAGGATTCTCCAAGGCAAAAACTTTTCATTTGTCTTTTTATGAACCGCCTGGGTCTGTGGACTTAGCGAAAAGAGGTTTATAAAGAAACATGAACAATTGAGGAAGGGGGTGGCAATCACATGCCAACTATTAACCAACTGGTACGTAAAGGACGTCAAGCAAAAGTTGACAAGTCCAAATCGCCAGCTTTGCAAAAAGGGTTCAACGCTTTGAAACGTGAATCGACTAACATCAGTGCCCCACAAAAACGTGGTGTCTGCACTCGTGTAGGTACAATGACTCCACGTAAACCAAACTCTGCACTTCGTAAGTATGCCCGTGTTCGTTTGACGAACCGTCTCGAGGTAACTGCTTATATCCCGGGTATCGGACATAACCTTCAAGAGCACAGTGTTGTGTTGATCCGCGGAGGTAAAGTTAAAGACCTTGCAGGAGTTCGTTATCACATCGTTCGTGGAGCTCTTGATACAGCAGGCGTTAACAATCGTATGCAAGCTCGTTCGAAATACGGTGCTAAACGTCCAAAAGCTAAAAAAGCCTAAACTATTATAAGTAGCTATTCTGAATACCTTCTGGGTTAAGGCCATAGAAGGTGCAGGAATCAGCTGAAGAAGAAAGAAAGGGGGATATCCATGCCACGCAAAGGTCCAGTTACGAAAAGAGACGTGTTGCCAGATCCGGTATACAACAGCAAGTTGGTTACTCGTTTGATCAACCGCATCATGCTCGACGGAAAACGCGGTGTTGCTCAAAGCATTCTGTATAATGCGTTCAAGTTGATTCAAGAACGTACGGGTAATGACCCGATGGAAGTATTTGAAGCAGCAATCAAGAATATCATGCCAGTCCTGGAAGTTAAAGCTCGCCGTGTCGGCGGTGCCAACTACCAAGTACCAATCGAGGTAAAACCAGAGAGACGTACTTCCCTGGGATTACGTTGGCTCGTGAACTACTCCCGCAACCGCGGTGAGAAAACGATGGAAGAGCGTTTGGCGGCTGAGATCATCGACGCTTCCAACAACACAGGCGCTTCCGTTAAGAAACGTGAAGATACGCACAAAATGGCTGAAGCGAACAAAGCGTTTGCTCACTACCGTTGGTAGGATTCAGTTCACAATAATAACTTCAATTTTGAAGGGAGACCCAATTCATGGCAAGAGAGTTCTCCTTGAAAAATACACGTAATATCGGGATCATGGCTCATATTGACGCGGGTAAAACCACTACAACTGAGCGGATCTTGTTCTACACAGGCCGTACGCACAAAATCGGTGAAGTACACGAAGGTGCTGCTACGATGGACTGGATGGAACAGGAACAGGAGCGCGGAATTACGATTACTTCCGCTGCGACTACCGCTGCTTGGAAGGGCCACCGCGTTAATATCATTGATACCCCGGGACACGTTGACTTCACTGTTGAAGTTGAACGTTCCCTTCGTGTATTGGACGGAGCAGTTGGTGTATTCAGTGCGAAAGAAGGCGTTGAGCCTCAGTCCGAAACCGTATGGAGACAGGCTGACAAGTACGGCGTACCTCGTATCGCTTACGTAAACAAAATGGATATCATCGGTGCTGACTTCCTGAATGTTGTATCTGACATGCGTGATCGCCTTCAAGCGAACGCAGTTGCGATTCAACTTCCGATCGGTGCTGAAAATGATTTCAAAGGTATCATTGATATAGTTGGACAAAAGGCTCATATGTACAAAGATGACCTGGGACAAGATATCGAAGAAACCGAAATTCCTGCGGAATTTGTTGAACAAGTAGAAGAGCTCCGCAATGAGTTGGTTGAGCGTGTTGCAGAACTGGATGAAGAGTTGACAATGAAATACCTGGAAGGCGAAGAGATCACAGTTGATGAGATCAAAGCCGCTCTCCGTAAAGGTGTTGTAGAAGTTAAAATCTTCCCAGTTATCTGTGGTTCCTCGTATCGTAACAAAGGTGTTCAACTGATGTTGGATGCTGTTATCGATTACTTGCCAGCTCCAACAGATGTTCCATCAATCACGGGTCACCTTGAAGATGGAACTGAAGCAGTTCGTAAGTCATCCGATGAAGAGCCATTCTCTGCATTGGCTTTCAAAATCATGACTGACCCTTACGTTGGTAAGTTGACATTCTTCCGCGTATACTCCGGTGTTCTTCAATCCGGTTCTTACGTATTGAACGCAACTAAAAACAAACGTGAGCGTATCGGCCGTATCCTTCAAATGCATGCAAACAGTCGTCAAGAGATCACTGAAGTTTACTCCGGTGACATTGCAGCAGCTGTAGGTTTGAAAGATACTGGTACAGGTGATACACTGTGTGATGAGAAAAACCCGGTTATCCTGGAGTCAATGAACTTCCCTGATCCGGTTATCGAAATCGCCGTTGAACCTAAAACCAAAGCTGACCAAGATAAAATGGGTGTTGCTCTCGGTAAGTTGACTGAAGAGGATCCTACTCTTCGTGCTCATACTGACGAAGAAACAGGTCAAACCATCTTGGCAGGTATGGGTGAGCTTCACCTTGATATCATCATTGACCGTATGCGTCGTGAGTTCAAGGTTGAAACTACTGTGGGTAAACCACAAGTAGCTTACCGTGAAACATTCCGTGCACCAGCACGTGTTGAAGGTAAATTCGTTCGTCAATCCGGTGGTCGTGGTCAATATGGTCACGTATGGGTTGAGTTCGAACCTCTAGAGCCAGGTACAGGCAGCCAGTTCGAAAGTAAGGTTGTCGGTGGATCTGTTCCAAGAGAATACATTCAACCAGCTCTTGCGGGAATTGAAGAGCAAATGAAAAACGGCGTTATCGCAGGCTTCCCGCTTGTTGACGTTAAGGCTACAATCGTAGATGGATCTTATCATGATGTCGATTCCAACGAGATGGCATTTAAAATTGCCGGATCGATGGCGCTGAAAGCAGCAAAAGACAAGTGTAGTCCAGTTCTGCTTGAGCCAATCATGAAAGTGGAAGTAACTGTTCCGGAAGAGTACATGGGTGACGTAATGGGTATGCTTAACTCCCGTCGTGGCCGCATCGAAGGTATGGATTCCCGTAGTGGAGCTCAAATCATTCGTGCTAAGGTACCTCTCTCCGAAATGTTCGGATACTCCACAACTCTTCGTTCCGGTACTCAAGGACGCGGCGTATTCTCCATGGAGCTTTCTCACTATGAAGAAGTTCCTAAGAGCATCGCTGAAGAGATTGTTGCAAAAACAAAAGGCACCGAGTAGTTTTCTCACACTAGATTCAAGTGCATAAGAATCTCGTATTCTTTGCACTTCGCCTAGTGTAAACATAAAATATATAATTTTAAGGAGGCCACGTTCAAATGGCAAAGGCTAAATACGAACGTAATAAACCACACGTTAACATTGGTACTATCGGTCACGTCGACCATGGTAAAACAACTCTGACTGCTGCAATCACTACTGTATTGTCCAAAACTTATGGTGGCGCAGCTGTAGCATTCGACCAAATCGACAAAGCTCCAGAAGAGCGCGAACGCGGTATCACAATCTCCACAGCACACGTTGAGTATGAAACTGACACTCGTCACTACGCTCACGTAGACTGCCCAGGTCACGCCGACTATGTTAAAAACATGATCACTGGCGCGGCACAAATGGACGGAGCTATCTTGGTAGTATCCGCAGCTGACGGCCCAATGCCACAAACTCGTGAGCACATCTTGCTCTCCCGTCAAGTAGGCGTACCTTACATTGTTGTATTCTTGAACAAATGTGATATGGTCGAAGACGAAGAGTTGTTGGAATTGGTTGAGATGGAAGTTCGCGACCTTCTTAACGAATATGAGTTCCCAGGTGACGATACTCCAATCACTCGTGGATCCGCTCGTGAAGCTCTGCAAAACCCTGATGGTGAGTGGGCTCAAAAAATCGTTGAGATGTTCAAAGAAATCGATACTTACATCCCACTGCCTGAGCGTCAAACTGACAAGCCTTTCTTGATGCCTGTCGAGGACGTATTCTCCATCACTGGTCGTGGTACTGTTGCTACAGGCCGTGTAGAGCGTGGTACTGTTAAAGTCGGCGAAGAGATCGAAATCGTTGGTATCACTGAAGAAACTAAAAAATCCGTAGTTACAGGCGTTGAGATGTTCCGCAAATTGCTGGATTCCGCTCAAGCTGGTGACAACATCGGTGCCCTTCTTCGTGGTGTAGACCGTAACAACATCGAGCGTGGCCAAGTTTTGGCTAAACCAGGTTCTGTTAAGCCTCACACAGAATTCACTGCTCAAATCTACGTTCTGACTAAAGAAGAGGGTGGACGTCACAAACCATTCTTCACTGGTTACCGTCCACAGTTCTACTTCCGTACAACTGACGTAACAGGCATCATCAACTTGCCTGAAGGTACAGAAATGGTAATGCCTGGTGATAACATCACTGTTACTGTTTCCCTGATCTCCCCAATTGCGATTGAAGAAGGAACTAAGTTCTCCATTCGTGAAGGCGGACGTACAGTTGGTGCCGGTTCCGTAGCTAGCATCCAAAAATAATTCGGCATAACGCTGAGTAAGCATATGAAACAGTGTACTGGAACGAGTAACATTGTATTGTAACGAAGCTTCGGAAGAGTTCTTTATCCGACATCGGATAAAGAACTCTTTTATTATGTATATGATTCGGAACCTGCGTCATAAGGTTGAAGAGCATTCAGGCTTGTGGAGAAAGATTGGTTAAGGCAGCTTGCATATCGAACGAAACAACGCATTAAACAAAGTCATTTCAGCTGAAAAGATAAGTTTAAATGTTTTTCTTAAATATGCTTGCAATATACCCATCTTTTCTATATAATAATGAATGTTGTTCTGTGACGTTGCGATGATGTGAGAGGTTACTGGCACACCCGGCCCCTTTGCCATGGGAGAGTGGCTAGAAAATTTTCACGGAGTATGTCCGATACCAAATTGGGCGATAGAAGGAGGGACTAAAATGGCAAAGCAAAAAATTCGTATTCGTTTGAAAGCTTACGACCACAGAATTCTTGATCAATCCGCGGAGAAAATTGTTGAAACTGCAAAACGTTCGGGTGCTGGTGTATCCGGTCCGATTCCGCTTCCAACTGAAAAACAAATCATTACTATTCTTCGTGCGGTGCACAAGTACAAGGATTCTCGGGAACAATTCGAACAACGCACACATAAGCGTTTGATCGACATCGTTAACCCGACTCCACAAACTGTGGATGCCTTGATGCGCTTGGATCTGCCGTCCGGTGTAGATATCGAAATTAAATTGTAATCTAAAGCAACAAAAGATTATTCATAAAGGAAAAGAGGTGTCAACATGAAAGGTATCTTAGGAAAAAAACTTGGAATGACTCAAGTCTTTACACCTGAAGGTAACGTTGTTCCAGTAACAGTTATCGAAGCAGGACCTTGTGTTGTTTTACAAAAGAAAGATCTTGAGAACGATGGCTACGAAGCAGTTCAAATCGGTTACTCCGATAAGAAAGAGAAAAATGCTAACAAGCCAGAAGCAGGACACGCTAAAAAAGCGAATACTGCACCTAAGCGCTACGTTCGTGAACTTCGCGGAATTAACATCGCGGAATATGAAGTTGGCCAAGAATTGAAAGCTGACATTTTCGCAGAAGGCGAGTTCGTTGACGTAACAGGTATTTCTAAAGGTAAAGGTTTTGCCGGCGTAATTAAACGTTGGGGACAAAGCACTGGACCTATGTCTCACGGCTCTCGTTATCACCGTGGCCCAGGTTCGATGGGTTCGATCCAAGCTAACCGCGTTCCTAAAGGCAAACACTTGCCAGGACACATGGGACATGAGACTGTTACAATCCAACGTCTTGAAGTTGTTAAAGTAGACGCTGAACGTAACGTGTTGCTCGTGAAAGGTTCCATTCCTGGACCGAAGAACAGCCTTGTAAGAGTTAAAGAAACGGTGAAAAAATAACCACTGAAGAAAGGAGGAACACAAAATGCCAAAAGTATCAGTTTACAATGTAGATGGTAGCCAAGTAGGCGAAGTTGAATTGAACGATGCGGTTTTCGGAATTGAGCCGAACCAACACGTTCTGTACGATGCAGTTCTTATGCAACGCGCTTCCCTTCGTCAAGGTACCCACAAAGTAAAAGGACGTTCTGAAGTACGTGGCGGTGGACGTAAACCTTGGAAACAAAAAGGTACAGGTCGCGCTCGTCAAGGTTCGATTCGTTCTCCACAATGGAAAGGCGGCGGTATCGTATTTGGTCCGACACCACGGAGCTATGCATACAAACTGCCTAAGAAAGTTCGCCGTTTGGCGATCAAATCAGCTCTTTCATCCAAAGTGCTCGACAATGACATTATCGTTCTGGATGCTCTCTCGCTGAGCACACCTAAAACAAAAGAATTTGCAGCCATCTTGAACAACTTGAAAGTTGGACGCAAAGCTTTGATCGTAGCTCCTAGCTATGATGATAATGTGGCTCTTTCCGCACGGAATATTCCTGGCGTGAAATTCGTAGCTGCTGACGGCATTAATGTTCTTGACGTGCTTTCGCACGACAAACTGATCATTACGAAAGAAGCAGTTCAGAAGGTAGAGGAGGTGCTCGCGTAATGAAGGATCCTCGTGATATTGTAAAACGTCCGATTATTACGGAACGTACTGCTGACATGATGAATGACTTGAAATATGTATTTGAAGTCGATATTCGTGCAAACAAAACCGAGATCAAAAAAGCCGTAGAAGCTATTTTCAACGTAAAAGTGAAAAACGTGAACACTCTGCGTGTTCCAGCTAAGCCTAAACGGTACGGACGTTATTCCGGATATACAAGCGAATGGAAAAAAGCGTTTGTAACGCTGACACAAGACAGCAAAACGCTTGAGTTCTTTGAAACTGTATAATTGAAATTTTTGAAGTAAGGAGGGAAACCTAGTGCCAATCAAAAAGTATAAACCAACATCCCCGGCAAGACGGAACATGTCCGTTTCTACATTTGAGGAAATCACCACAGATAAGCCGGAGAAATCGTTGTTGGCCCCGTTGAGCAAACAAGCAGGCCGCAACAACCAAGGT
Organism: Paenibacillus sp. JNUCC-31; assembly: GCF_014844075.1. Taxonomy (NCBI): domain Bacteria; kingdom Bacillati; phylum Bacillota; class Bacilli; order Caryophanales; family Paenibacillaceae; genus Paenibacillus; species Paenibacillus sp. JNUCC31. The sequence continues at coordinate 2,498,371 of NZ_CP062165.1, read as the reverse complement.
AAAATTACAGTTCGTCACCACGGTGGTGGACACAAGCGTAAATACCGTATCATTGACTTCAAACGTACTAAAGATGGAATACCGGGCCGCGTTGCTACGATTGAGTATGACCCGAACCGTACATCCAACATCGCTTTGATTCACTACGCTGATGGTGAGAAACGTTACATCATCGCTCCTAAAGGTCTGAAAGTTGGCGATCAAGTATTCTCCGGTCCTGAATCAGACATCAAAATCGGTAACGCACTGCCACTTGAAAACATTCCAGTAGGTACCGTTATCCACAACATCGAGTTGAAACCAGGTAAAGGCGGACAATTGGTTCGTGCTGCTGGTACAGAAGCTCAATTGCTTGGTAAAGAAGAAAAATACGTTTCTGTTCGTCTCTCTTCCGGAGAAGTTCGTCGTATTCTGAAAGTTTGCCGCGCAACAATCGGATCTGTTGGTAACCAAGACCACGAGCTCATCAAAATCGGTAAAGCCGGTCGTAGCCGTTGGTTGGGACAACGTCCTGAAGTTCGTGGTGTAGTAATGAACCCTAACGATCACCCACACGGTGGTGGTGAAGGTCGTGCTCCAATCGGACGTAAATCGCCAATGTCACCATGGGGTAAACCTACTCTTGGTTACAAAACGCGTAAGAAAAATAAAGCTTCTGATAAATACATCATTCGCCGCCGCACGAAGTAATACACACTGTGCATAACTTCGTGAGGCATCTGCGGATGCATAATAGCTACGTTTGAAGGGAGGATCTCCACATGGGTCGCAGTTTGAAAAAAGGGCCATTCATTGATGGCTACATGCTGAAAAAGGTAGAAGAGATGGAAGCATCCGGTAAAAAGCTTGTTATTAAAACCTGGTCCCGTCGTTCTACAATTTTCCCGCAATTCATCGGACACACATTTGGCGTATATGACGGTCGTAAACACGTGCCAGTATACGTAACTGAGGACATGGTCGGACACAAACTGGGTGAGTTCGCTCCAACCCGTACGTACAAAGGCCATACTGATGATGACAAGAAAACAAGAAGATAAATGAACATCTTTAATGTTTGAGAGGAGGTTACACAATGGAAGCAAAAGCACATGCTAAGTTTATCCGGATTGCTCCTCGTAAAGTTCAACTCGTTGTTGACTTGATTCGCGGCAAGCAAGTTGGTGAGGCGGTTGCCATTCTCCGTCACACTCCGAAATCCGCTTCTCCGATTGTTGAGAAGTTGCTTAACTCCGCGATTGCAAATGCGGAACATAACTATTCTTTGGATGTTAATAACTTGGTCATTTCTCAAGCTTACGTGAACCAAGGACCGACAATGAAACGTTTCCGCCCTCGTGCAATGGGACGTGCAAGTCGTATTAACAAACGTACTAGCCACATCACTTTGGTGGTATCTGAAAAGTAGAAGGAGGGGAAATGTGTGGGCCAAAAGGTAAATCCAGTCGGACTCCGTGTCGGAATTATCCGTGACTGGGAATCTAAGTGGTATGCAGGTAAAGACTTCGGCGATCTTTTGATGGAAGACGTGAAAATTCGTGAATTCCTGAAAAATAAATTGAAAGACTCCGCTATGTCTCGTGTTGAAATCGAGAGAGCGGCTAACCGCGTAAACGTAACGATTCACACTGCGAAACCAGGTATGGTTATCGGTAAAGGTGGTTCGGAAGTTGAAAATCTGCGTAATCAAATCACGAAAATCGCAGGCGGTAAAAAAGTACACATCAACATCTCTGAAATTAAGAACCAAGACCTGGACGCAATCCTGGTAGCAGAAAGCATTGCACAACAATTGGAACGTCGTGTTTCTTTCCGTCGTGCGCTGAAACAAGCTATTCAAAGAACAATGCGCTCTGGTGCAAAAGGTATTAAAACGCAAGTGGGCGGACGTCTTGGCGGTGCTGAGATTGCTCGTTCGGAAGGCTACAGCGAAGGAACTGTTCCACTGCACACGCTTCGTGCCGACATCGACTACGGTACAGCAGAGGCTCATACAACTTACGGCCGTATCGGCGTAAAAGTATGGATCTATCGTGGAGAGGTTCTTCCTACGGCTAAGAAACAAGCTGCTAAGGAAGGAGGCAACTAATCATGTTGGTACCAAAACGTGTAAAACACCGTAAGCAACAACGTGGACATATGAAGGGCCAAGCTAAAGGCGGAACTACGCTGAACTTTGGCGAATACGGTCTGCAAGCTACGGAACCGGCTTGGATTACGAACCGTCAAATCGAAGCGGCTCGTATTGCGATGACTCGTTACATCAAACGTGGTGGTAAAGTTTGGATCAAGATCTTCCCAGACAAACCAATCACTCAAAAGCCTCTCGAGGTTCGGATGGGTAGCGGTAAAGGTAACGTAGAAAAATGGGTTGCAGTTGTGAAACCAGGTAAGATCATGTTTGAACTTGCTGGTGTACCGGAGGAGATCGCACGCGAAGCGATGCGTCTTGCCGCTCACAAACTGCCAATCAAAACGAAGTTTGTGAAACGTGAAGAATTGGGTGGTGAAGCAAATGAAAGCTAGTGAATTTCGCAACCTAACCTCTGCTGAAATCGAGCAAAAGATTGCCGGATTTAAAGAAGAACTCTTTAACCTCCGCTTTCAACTCGCTACCGGTCAGCTGGATAACCCGACTCGAATCCGTGATGTGCGGAAAGAAATAGCTCGTGCTAAAACCATTATCCGTGAAAGAGAATTGGGAATCGGTTAATTAGGGATCGGATGTATATTCCGTCCGTAATCAGGAAGGAGGCCAACAATGAGCGAAGAACGTAACGCACGTAAAGTGCAAACCGGTAAAGTGGTCAGCGATAAAATGGACAAAACGATTGTTGTTGCTGTAGAAACTTACAAAAAACACAACCTGTACCATAAACGCATTAAGGTTACTAAAAAATTCAAAGCGCATGACGAAGAAAACACTGCGAAAATCGGTGACACGGTGAAAATCATGGAGACTCGTCCGCTTTCGAAAGATAAACGCTGGAGACTTACTGAAATCGTAGAAAAAGCGGTTATCATCTAATGCATCAGCAGCATAGCTGAAAGGAGGAATACTAAATGATTCAACCATTTACACGTTTGACTGTGGCTGACAACTCCGGTGCGAAGGAACTGATGTGTATCCGCGTACTCGGCGGTACGGGACGTCGTACAGCTCAAATCGGTGATCTGATCGTTTGTTCTGTAAAACAAGCAACACCAGGCGGCGTTGTCAAAAAAGGTGATGTAGTTAGAGCGGTTGTCGTTCGTACGAAACGTTCTGTACGTCGTAAAGACGGTTCCTACATCGGTTTTGATGAAAATGCAGCAGTTGTTGTAAAAGACGACAGAAGCCCACGTGGAACACGTATTTTCGGACCTGTTGCTCGTGAACTTCGCGAGAAAGACTTCATGAAAATCGTTTCCTTGGCCCCAGAAGTTATCTAAAGCTTAATCTCGTGATGTTAGAAACAGGAGGTGTACGAAATGCCAAGAGTGAAAAAAGTTCTGGAATCCCATAACAATAAACTTCATGTTAAAAAAGAAGATACAGTTATGGTGATCAGCGGTAAAGACAAAGGTAAAAAAGGCCGTGTCATCGCTGCTTATCCTCGTGAGAACCGTGTCCTTGTGGAAGGTGTTAACATGATTAAAAAACACCAGAAGCCTAACCAGCAAAACCCGCAAGGCGGCATTATCGAGAAGGAAGCTCCGATTCACGTTTCCAACGTAATGCACATCGATCCAAAGAGCGGAAAAGTAACCCGTGTAGGTTACAAAGTGTTGGATAACGGAAAGAAAGTGCGCGTTGCTAAACGTTCCGGAGAAATTATCGACTAATTGAACCGAATGAGAAAGGAGGTATATGATTCATGGCAGCAAGAATGAAAGAACGTTACCTGAACGAAATCGCTCCTGCTTTGATGCAGAAGTTTAACTATACAACGGTAATGCAAGTGCCGAAAATCGAGAAAATCGTTATCAACATGGGTGTGGGCGATGCTGTCCAAAACTCCAAAGTGTTGGATTCCGCTGTAAACGATTTGCAACTGATTGCAGGACAAAAACCTGTTATCACTCGTGCTAAAAAATCTATCGCAGGTTTCAAACTGCGTGAGAACATGCCTATCGGTGTGAAAGTAACTTTGCGCGGCGAGCGCATGTACTTCTTCCTCGATAAACTGTTTAACGTTACGCTTCCTCGTGTCCGCGACTTCCGCGGTGTATCGAGCAAAGCTTTCGACGGACGTGGTAACTATACACTGGGTCTGAAAGAACAACTGATCTTCCCAGAGATCGAGTATGATAAAGTAGACAAAGTCCGCGGTATGGATATTGTCATTGTTACAACGGCGAAAACAGACGAAGAATCCCGTGAATTGCTCACGCAACTGGGAATGCCTTTCGTTAAATAATGTTGGTATAACGTTTCCGGGTGTCTGGAAAGACTCCCTTTTCTCCGAAATTATTTAGGAGGTGTCAGGCTAAGTGGCAAAAACTTCGATGAAAGTTAAACAACAACGTACACCAAAGTTTAAAGTACGTGCTTATACACGCTGTGAGCGTTGCGGACGTCCACATTCGGTACTGCAAAAGTTCAAAATTTGCAGAATTTGCTTCCGTGAATTAGCTTATAAAGGCCAGATCCCTGGCGTGAAAAAAGCAAGCTGGTAAAAAGTCCTGAACGGGAAGGAGGTTAACTCACAATGACTATGTCTGATCCAATTGCAGATATGCTTACTCGTATTCGTAACGCGAACACAGTTCGTCACGAAACGGTAGAAATGCCTGCTTCGACAATGAAAAAACAAATCGCCGATATCCTGAAGCGTGAAGGTTTCATCCGTGACGCTGAAGTTATCGATGATAACAAACAAGGGATTATCCGTGTTTTCCTGAAATACGGTCAAAATAACGAGCGCGTTATCACTGGTCTGAAAAGAATCAGTAAACCTGGTCTTCGTGTTTACACGAAAAGCAACGAAGTACCTCGTGTACTTGGTGGTCTGGGTATCGCGATTATCTCGACATCCAAAGGTATCATGACGGACAAAGAAGCTCGTCAATCAAAATCCGGCGGAGAAGTCGTCTGCTACGTTTGGTAATATAACGTCACAAGATAGGAGGTGCAACATATGTCTCGTATTGGTCGCAAACCAATTACAGTACCAAGTGGTGTGGACATCACACTGGACAACACCGTTATTACGGTAAAAGGACCAAAAGGATCTTTGACTCGTGAACTTCATAAAGACATGAAGGTTACAGTTGAAAACAACGAAATTACAGTTGTGCGTCCTTCCGATAACAAAACTCACCGTTCTTTGCACGGCACAACGCGTAGCGTTGTAAACAACATGGTGAGTGGTGTTACTGAAGGATTCGCAAAATCTCTGGAGCTGGTTGGGGTCGGATATCGTGCAAGCAAATCCGGAGATAAAATCGTTCTGAACGTTGGCTACTCTCACCCGGTTGAAATTACACCGGAAGCGGGAATCGAATTCGAAGTTCCTTCGAACACGAAAATCATCGTTCGCGGAATCGACAAAGAGCGTGTAGGTGCTTACGCTGCTAAAATCCGTTCCGTTCGTGAACCTGAGCCATACAAAGGTAAAGGTATTAAATATGAAGGCGAGCGTATCATCCGTAAGGAAGGTAAAGCCGGTAAGAAGAAATAAGATTTCTCTTACCGCCTTTGCGCGGTTTTCGGCTTGCTTGCTTCTTGTGTTTCTAATATACCCCGTGGCTTCTGGTTTGAAGCCAGCGAGGTAACCTGAAAGGAGTGAATCCCAGAGATGATTACGAAACAAGATAAAAACAAGGCTCGTCTGAAAAGACACCTGCGTGTTCGTAAGAAAATCCAAGGAACGGCAGCACGTCCTCGTTTGAACGTATTCCGTTCTGGTAAACATATGTATGCTCAAATTATCGATGACGTAGCTGGTGTTACGATCGCTTCCGCGTCTACTGTTGACAAAGAACTGAGCGGCGACATCAAAAACGGCGCATCTGTTGAATCTGCTCGTAAAGTTGGCGAACTCGTTGCTAAACGTGCGAAAGACAAAGGCGTTTCCAACATCGTATTTGACCGTAGCGGATATCTGTACCATGGTCGTATCGCAGCATTGGCTGCAGCGGCTCGTGAAGCAGGACTTGAGTTTTAAGATATTTTTCAAAAGGAGGTTAACGACTTGCGTGTAGATCCGAATACTTTGGAACTGTCTGAAAGAGTTGTAAATATTAATCGCGTAGCTAAAGTAGTAAAAGGCGGACGCCGTTTCAGCTTTAGCGCACTGGTTGTAGTCGGCGACGGCAACGGCTGGGTTGGAGCTGGTATCGGTAAAGCGGGCGAAGTACCTGATGCAATTCGCAAAGGTATTGAAGACGCTAAGAAAAACCTTGTACACGTTCCACTCGTAGGAACTTCGATTCCTCACTTGGTAACAGGTAAGTTCGGCGCAGGACGCGTTCTGTTGAAGCCAGCATCTGAAGGTACTGGTGTTATCGCTGGTGGTCCTGTACGTGCGGTTCTCGAACTTGCTGGTGTAGGTGACATTTTGACAAAATCTCTGGGTTCTTCGAATTCCATGAACATGGTCAATGCGACTTTGGAAGGTTTGTCCCGTTTGAAACGTGCTGAAGACGTGGCAAAACTGCGCGGCAAATCCGTCGAAGAGCTTCTGGGTTAAGGAGGGAATCTCATGGCTAAATTAGAAATTACCCTCGTCCGCAGCTTGATCGGACGTCCGGAGACGCAAAGAACAACTGTGAAAACATTGGGCTTGCGCAAAATCAACAGCAAAGTGGTTCAAAACGATAATCCTGCCATTCGTGGTATGATTAACAAAGTAAGCCACTTGGTCGCTGTTAAAGAAGTAGAAGCTTAAAAAAGGGTTAATCCCACAAATCTTTAAGGAGGTGCAACGAACGATGAAGTTACATGAGCTTTCACCATCTCCTGGATCCCGCAAAGAACGTAAACGTCTTGGTCGCGGTCCAAGTAGTGGTACAGGTAAAACATCAGGTCGCGGTCACAAAGGACAAAACGCTCGTTCCGGCGGTGGTGTTCGTCCGGGCTTCGAAGGTGGACAAAATCCATTGTATCGTCGCTTGCCAAAACGCGGTTTCGTAAACCCAACTCGCAAAGAATATGCAGTTGTGAATACTGAAGACCTGAACAGTTTTGCTGCGGGTACTGAAGTAACTCCAGAATTCTTGATGACGAACGGCGTAGTGAAAAACGCTAAATCCGGAATCAAAATCTTGGGTAACGGTGAAGTCACTGTGAAGCTGACTGTTAAAGCTAACAAGTTTTCTCAATCTGCGGTGGAGAAAATTGAAGCTGCCGGCGGTACAACCGAGGTGATTTAATGTTCAAGACCCTAAAGAATATCTGGCGGGTTGAAGATCTGCGCAAAAGGGTATTATTTACCCTTTTTGTACTGATCATTTACCGCATCGGCTCCTTTGTTCCCGTACCGGGTGTCAACAAAGATGTGTTCGAAGCGACAAATTCTGCGGGTAAAGAAGTTTTTGGACTTCTCAATACGTTCTCGGGTGGAGCGCTCTTCCAGTTCTCGATATTTGCGCTCGGGATCGTGCCTTACATCACTGCGTCTATCATAGTACAGTTGCTTTCCATGGACGTTATTCCAAAATTAGCGGAGTGGGCTAAGCAGGGTGAACAAGGTAAGAAGAAATCTGCACAACTGACCCGTTATTTAACGGTAGGTCTGGCATTGATTCAAGCGTTTGGTACGTCGATCGGATTCAACCGCTTGTACAATACAGAGATGGTTCCTAATGCGACCTTTGCAGATTATATCTTGATCGCGATTGTACTTACGGCCGGTACTTCATTCCTGATGTGGCTTGGTGAGCAGATCACCGAGAAGGGCATAGGAAACGGGATTTCGATTTTGATCTTTGCGGGTATCCTATCCACGGTGCCGAATATTATCAAACAAACAATCGAATCCGACTTTATCCAAGCTGATCAACTGTTCATGAACATTCTTAAAGGGGTAATCGTTGCAATTGTTATTGTACTGATTATCATAGGGGTCATTTACATTCAGCAGGCGATTCGGAAAATTCCTGTACAGTACGCTAAACGTGTCGTAGGTAACAAAATGTACGGTGGACAGAATACACATATCCCGCTGAAGATTAATGCAGCAGGTGTTATCCCTGTCATCTTTGCATCATCGTTGTTGATGTTCCCATCGATCATCGCAAACTTCTGGGCTGATCGCGGTTGGGCACAGTGGATCGGAGCCAATCTCACTACACATAAACCTTTGGGTATGTTACTGTATGTAGTGATGATTTTCGGATTCACATTCTTCTATACTTTTGTACAGATGAATCCACAACAGATGGCTGACAATATGAAAAAGAACGGCGGTTACATCCCAGGCATTCGTCCGGGTAAAGCAACCGAGAAATATCTGACCCGTGTCATGACTCGTTTGACAACGGCAGGTGCCATCTTCTTGGCAGTCATTTCCGTTCTGCCTGTAATTTTGGGGGCACTTTCTGGTTTGCCTCAATCTGCGCAAATAGGGGGAACATCTCTCCTGATCGTAATCGGTGTTGCGCTGGATACGATGAAGCAAATCGAAAGCCAATTGATCAAACGCCACTACAAAGGTTTTATCAATAAATAGGCAATAGGTACCGGTCAAGCTAAGATTTACTTGCCGGCACCTATTGTGCTGTTTGTTGATGTAGGGTAGTCTTGGAGGGAGTGACATAACGTGAACATCCTATTCATGGGCCCTCCGGGGGCAGGAAAAGGAACGCAAGCAGACGTCATTGTGAAAGAGTTCGGTATTCCCCACATTTCAACAGGCGATGCATTTCGTCTCGCGATTAAGCAGGGAACTCCCATTGGCCTGAAAGCCAAGGAATATATGGATCAAGGATTGCTCGTACCAGATGATGTAACGATCGGCATCGTTGAAGAACGTTTGCAGCAGCCTGACTGCAGAGAAGGATTTCTCTTGGATGGTTTTCCAAGAACCCTGTCTCAAGCAGAAGCGCTCGATGGTATTCTGGATCGACTGAACTCAGGTCTCGATCATGTAATCAACCTGAAAGTGGACCGCAATAAATTGCTCGCCCGTCTGACGGGTCGTCGCATTTGTAAGAACTGTGGCGCCACTTATCATGTCGTGTTCAATCCGCCCAAGCAGGAAGGTATTTGTGATAAATGCGGCGGTGACTTGTACCAGCGCTCTGATGATAATGAAGAGAGCGTAGGCACACGTCTCGACGAATATATCAACAAAACAGCACCACTCCTCACATTTTATGAGAACAAAGGTCTTCTTCGTCAAATGGACGGAGAGCAGGATATCGATCAAGTCTCTCATGAAATCGTGTCCCTGCTGCGAGGTTAATTGAATGATCATTGGTAAGTCCGAAACGGAACTGGGCTTGATGAGGGAAGCAGGGAGAATCGTTGCAGAAACGCATCGTCTCTTGGCAGAGCATATCGCTCCCGGTATTACGACTGGAGAACTTGACCATATGGCCGATCAATACATCCGCAGTCAAGGAGCTGTGCCGTCTTTCAAAGGTTATAACGGTTTCCCTGCCAGTGTGTGCGCTTCAGTGAATGAAGAGTTGGTGCATGGATTTCCCGGCAAACGCAAGTTGAACGAGGGCGATATCGTTACGTTTGACATTGGCGCGCAGTACCAGGGGTATCACGGAGATTCCGCCTGGACTTATCCAGTCGGCCGTATTTCCGAAGAAGCCCGTCGTCTTCTGGACGTTACCGAGGCTTCGTTATACGCAGGTCTGGCGCTGGTAAAACCGGACGTTCGCTTGTTTACAATATCTCATGCGATTCAGAAATATATTGAAGATGAAGGGTTCTCGGTAGTGCGTGAATATGTCGGTCACGGCATAGGAGCTGATCTCCACGAAGAACCACAGATTCCGAACTATGGTCTTCCTGATCGGGGACCACGGCTTAAAGCAGGCATGGTGCTGGCCATAGAGCCGATGGTTAACGCAGGTAGAAGGTATGTGAAAACGTTGGAAGATAACTGGACTGTCGTCACGGTTGATGGATCGTTATGCGCCCACTTTGAACACACCGTAGCAGTTACACCAGAAGGCATGGAAATTTTCACAAAACTGAATGCGTAGGTGATAAGGCATGAACAATCAGTCTAATCCGCAGCTCGGTCAACTTGTGAAGATCCGTAAAGGCCGCAATGCGGACCAAGCCGCAGTAATTGTTGCTATAGCGGACAGCAGGTTCGTATATATTGCGGATGGAGACAAACGTAAGTTTGATCAACCCAAGAAGAAGAATATTCTTCATCTTGAACTCCAGCCGATGATTAGCAGCGAGGTTGTAAACAGTTTAAACGAGAGTGGTCGGGTGACAAACGGAAAGCTCCGCTTCGCGGTTCATTCGTTTCTGGAATCCACCAACATAGCTGAAGAGAAAGGAGACTGACTAATGGCCAAGGAAGATGTCATTGAAGTGGAAGGTACGGTTCTCGAACCGCTACCGAATGCAACGTTTAAGGTTGAGCTTGAGAACGGTCATCAAATTCTCGCTCACGTTTCTGGCAAGTTGCGGATGCACTTTATCCGTATCCTGACTGGAGACAAAGTGGTTGTTCAGTTATCGCCTTATGATTTGACAAAAGGTCGTATAACTTACCGTAAATAGTAGTAGACAGTTGCAATGAACTGTGAAGCTTATGAAGCGGGTTTTGCCCGGCAAAACTTGCGAAAGCTTCGAAGCCGGTTTTACAATAGTAGAACAAGGTCAATGCTTACGAAGAGGGTTTTGCTAAGCAAAACTTTGAGGAGGTAATTCACATGAAGGTAAGACCTTCGGTCAAGCCGATTTGCGAAAAATGCAAAGTCATTCGCCGCAAAGGGAATGTTATGGTTATCTGTGAAAATCCGAAACACAAACAAAAACAAGGTTAAAGAAGGGGGTGTAGCGTAAAATGGCACGTATAGCTGGTGTGGATTTGCCACGTGATAAGCGCGTTGAGATCGCCTTGACTTATATTTTCGGAATCGGTAAAACGACTTCCCAGAAAATTCTGAGCACAACAGGCATCAATCCGGACACTCGTGTTCGTGATTTGACGGAAGATGAAGTCAGCAAATTGCGTGAAAGTATCGACAAAGAGGTCAAAGTAGAAGGTGACCTGCGTCGTGAAATCTCTTTGAATATTAAACGTTTGACGGAGATCGGTTGTTACCGTGGAGTTCGTCATCGTCGTGGTCTGCCTGTTCGTGGACAACGTACGAAAACGAATGCTCGTACTCGTAAAGGTCCTCGTCGTACTGTAGCGAACAAGAAGAAATAATAAGGGGGGATAAGAGAAAATGGCTAAACCGAAAAAAGTCGTACGTACTAAACGTCGTGACCGTAAAAATATTGAATCTGGCGTGGCACATATCCGCTCCACGTTCAATAACACTATCGTTACCATTACGGACCCTCACGGAAATGCAATTTCGTGGGCGAGTTCAGGCGGCCTCGGATTCAGAGGTTCCCGTAAATCGACTCCGTTTGCTGCACAAATGGCTGCTGAGACTGCTGCCAAAGCTGCAATGGAACATGGGATGAAAGCCGTTGAGGTTATGGTTAAAGGACCAGGCGCAGGCCGTGAAGCAGCGATCCGCTCTTTGCAAGCTGCAGGTCTTGAAGTTAACCTGATCAAAGACGTAACTCCAGTCCCGCATAACGGATGCCGTCCTCCAAAACGTCGTCGTGTCTAATGAGATTTGCCCCTGCGTGTGGTATATTTCCAGCACAATCTGCTAATAATGGTTGTTTAGGCATACTACTACATGTTTTCGCAAGAGAAGGTAAATGTTTCATAGAGGACCGACGTTTTGAAGGAGGGGTATTGCAGTGATTGAAATCGAAAAGCCGAAAATTGAGACGGTAGACGTCAACGATGATGGCACCTATGGGAAATTCGTAGTAGAACCGCTGGAGCGCGGATACGGTACGACGCTTGGAAACTCGCTTCGCCGAATCTTACTCTCGTCACTGCCGGGTGCGGCAGTGTCTTCGGTTCAAATCGATGGCGTTCTGCATGAATTTGCTACAGTTCCTGGCGTAATGGAAGATGTTACGGAGATTATTCTTAACCTGAAAGCTTTGTCGCTCAAAATTCATTCGGACGAGGAGAAAGTGCTCGAGATTGATGCTGAAGGCGAAGGAGCAATTACGGCTGGAGATATCCGTGCTGACTCCGATGTGGAAATCCTTAACCCGGATCTTCATATTGCTACGCTCGGACCAGGTTCGAGACTTCACATGCGTATTTTTGCCAATCGCGGTCGCGGCTACGTCCAGGCAGATCGGAATAAACGCGATGACCAGCCGATCGGCGTCATCCCTGTCGATTCCATCTTCACCCCGATCAGCCGCGTTAACTACGCTGTGGAAAATACGCGTGTCGGCCAAGTAACCAACTATGATAAGCTCACGTTGGAAGTTTGGACTGACGGAAGTATTCGTCCTGAAGAGGCTGTAAGCCTCGGCGCTAAAATTTTGACCGAGCACTTGATGCTCTTCGTGGGTCTTACAGACGAAGCGAAAGATGCAGAGATCATGGTCGAAAAAGAAGAAGACAAAAAAGAAAAAGTACTCGAAATGACGATCGAAGAGCTGGATCTCTCTGTTCGTTCCTACAACTGCCTCAAACGTGCCGGTATTAATACCGTGCAAGAGCTGACTACGAAAACAGAAGAAGACATGATGAAAGTCCGTAACCTCGGACGCAAGTCTTTGGAAGAAGTTCAAGAGAAGCTTGAGGAACTCGGTTTGGGACTCCGTACAGAAGAATAGACAGCCGAGTGCTTGAAGTGAAGGAGGGAAAACAATGGCATACCAAAAGTTGGGCCGTAATTCCAGCGCGCGTAAAGCTTTGTTCCGTGACCTGGTAACCGACCTGTTCTTATACGAACGCATTCAGACAACTGAAGCGAAAGCAAAAGAGGTTCGCTCTATTGCTGAAAAACTGATCACTAAAGCGAAAAAGGGAGATCTTCATGCCCGTCGCCAAGTGGCAGCTTATGTTCGCCGCGAAACAATCGATGGTGAGCAAGATGCAATCCAAAAACTGTTTAGCGAATTGTCCGGTCGTTACGCTGAGCGTCCAGGTGGATACACTCGTATTCTTAAACTGGGACCTCGTCGTGGTGACGCTGCGCCTATGGTTTACTTGGAACTGGTTGACCGCGCGTAAAACAGATGAGATGAGGAAAGGGGACAGAATCACTGATTCTGGATTAACCCTTTTTTTCTCTTCATTTCGGAATTCGTGCTGTAATAGAAGCTCCGGAAGGGGCTTCTTTTGCTGTTCGGGATAGGGACATGTATAGTATGGAACAAAGGTGAGGTAATAATGCGCAACTTGTGTATGACGTTAACTTATGACGGTACGGCCTATTACGGCTTTCAGGTTCAGCCGGGAGGGAATACCATTCAGGACCATCTCGAAGATGCCATTCGTGCTTTAACCGGCGAGAAGGTTAAAATTACGGGTTCAGGCAGAACGGATGCGGGCGTTCACGCACGTAGACAGATCTTCAATTTCCTTACGGATTCCCAGATCCCGATTGAACGTTGGTGTATTGCGCTCAACTCCAGATTACCATCGGATATTGTCGTTATTGATGCGGTGGAAGTGCCATCCGATTTTCATTCTCGCTATGCAGCGAAAAAGAAAACATATCGGTATACCGTTAATGCGAATCAATTCCCTGATGTATTCAACCGAAGATTGCAATATCATCATCATGCCAAGCTGGACATTGCGGCAATGCAGGAAGGGTTGCGTCATTTTATTGGTACGTATGATTTCACTTCCTTTGCTTCACGCAAGTCTCAGAAAGACAATCATGTCCGTTCGGTATACGAAGCATGGATAGAAGTGGACCGTTCAATGTGCAGAGACCATCCGCGCGATCAGGGTGTCATTCACATCTATGTGAGCGGCAACGGCTTTTTGCAGCATATGGTTCGTATTATTGTAGGTACACTGCTGGAGATCGGAGAGGGCAAACGGAAAGCCTCTGATGTACCGAATATGATTGCAGCATGCAATCGTTCTGCTGCAGGACCTACTGCAGTTAGTTGCGGTTTGATGCTCTGGGATCTTGAATACAGAAAAGATTAAATTTGTGAAGTGAAATGCTTAATTAACACTTGCGATTTAAGCTCCTATCCTGTAATATAAAAGTTGTGTTTTCTTAATGGCTTTCCCACAAGCCCCAATTAAGAGCTTCACATCGAAAGAATAATCCATCAACACCTAAAGTTATAACCTAACGAATGAAGATAAATGAATATAATGATGTTGAACATTTTAAGGAGGAACTTTTCATGCGTACCACGTACATGGCGAAGCCTAACGAAGTTGAGCGCCAATGGCACATCATTGATGCCGAAGGCAAAACGCTCGGACGTTTGGCCAGCGAAGCAGCTGCTTTGATCCGCGGCAAACATAAGCCACAATTCACTCCACATGTGGACACTGGCGATTTCGTTGTTATCATCAATGCAGAGAAAATTGTATTGACTGGTAAAAAAATGCAAGGTAAGAAATACTACCGTCACTCGATGCACCCAGGTGGTTTGAAAGTAACTACAGCTGAAGAGATGGTTAAAAACAAACCGGAACGTATGTTGGAATTGGCTGTTCGCGGTATGCTTCCTAAAACTCGCATGGGCGAGAAAATGAAGCTGAGACTTAAAGCGTACAGAGGCACTGAGCATCCACATGCAGCACAAAAACCAGAAGTTTACGAACTTCGCGGTTAATTAAAAGGAGGACAGTTTCATGGCACAAGTACAATACTATGGGACAGGTCGTCGTAAACATTCGGTAGCTCGTGTTCGCCTTGTACCGGGTGAAGGACGCATTGTCATCAATAAACGTGATATTAATGAATACTTCGGTTTGGAAACACTCAAACTGATCGTAAAACAACCATTGAACCTTACAGAAACACTCAGCAACTATGATGTTCTTGTTATCGCTCATGGTGGCGGTATCTCCGGTCAAGCCGGCGCAATCCGTCATGGTATTTCCCGCGCTCTGCTCAAAGCAGATCCGGAATACCGTGCTTCCCTGAAAAAAGCAGGATTCCTGACTCGTGACCCACGGATGAAAGAGCGTAAAAAATACGGTCTCAAAGCCGCACGTCGCGCACCTCAGTTCTCCAAACGTTAATATGCATTGTAAGCCTTTGGCCTCGGTCAAAGGCTTTTTTGTATTTTACAGCCTAATTAGGCTACATTAAATTGCTCACTACACAGGTGATGCAGCAGAGTGGCTTCAGGTTCCTCTGTAATGTTCTTCTCCCACTAATATTCCTATATTCCTATAATCCGATTCTCCCAAATCCCCTAACCCAATTCTCGCTTAGAATATCACAATGTTTTGTAATCGACTCATTTTTCGCACCTCATTCTCATCAGTTTTTCTTATGGTTTTGATAAAGGACCCTTACAAATGAAGATTACCATCGCACTCTTATTTCAATACCAAATCCTCTATTATATTCTTTATCTCTTAGGATCTATAGAATGGTTCTATACTTTGTTTTATCCATTTGGCCCCATAAACCCAGCACTGGCAATGGATTTTGATAATGAGGAAAAAGGGATAAGGTGAAAATCGATGATACAACCCATGAATGAATTTACCATATAATCAATTGAATGCATAATTAAGACCAAATTATACTCAGGTGAACAAACAAAAAATGGGCTCTAACTGAAGTAATTTACCACATGGGAGGCATTGACATCCCCAATGAAAGATTTATACTATACATAATTCATATTAGATTAGTCGGCTTTAGTAGTTGTTGAAAAGCAGAATGGGGGAAATGCAGAGATGAACTTGTTGGAGAAGGAAGACCTTGCACGCAAGAAAGCTGAAGAGTTGGAGCATGCGAGTCCAGAGGATATTATTCGTTATGCCATTGAGACGTTTCCAAATATCACTTTTGCATGCAGCTTCGGTGCGGAAGATGTTGTACTTGTAGATATGCTTCAGAAGATCAGCCCATCTACGGATATATTTTATCTTGATACTGATTTTCATTTTAAGGAAACATACGAAACACGTGACAAAATGAAAGAGAAATACAATCTTGATTTTGTACGTGTTACTCCGAAAATTACTCCTGAAGAGCAGGCAGCTCAACATGGAGAGCAATTGTGGAAATCAGATCCGAATGCTTGCTGTAACATTCGTAAGGTTGAGCCACTGACACGCATCCTTTCACAGTATGATGCATGGATTACCGGAATACGGAGGGATCAGGCTCCAACCCGTGCAAATTCGAAGAAGGTTGAATATGATTCCAAGTTCGGTCTCATGAAGTTCAACCCGATTGCCCACTGGACAACAGAAGATGTATGGGATTATATTCGTGCCAATAACGTCGTGTACAACCCACTGCATGATCAGAATTATCCGAGTATCGGCTGTGAGTATTGCACACGTCAGGTTATGCCTGGAGAAGATCCACGAGCAGGACGCTGGTCTGGAAATGATAAAACGGAATGTGGGCTTCATAAATAAATCCGTTTAGAATATGCGTTAGATGTTATAGTGCTATGAATTCAATCTTGGGATATAAAAAATGAAGTAATAGGGAGCTGACAAGATGACTTCGATTCTGCCTCATGGAGGTACGCTGATTCAGCGTGTCGTACAAGGAGAAGAACGGGAACAATTATTACGGGAGAGTGAGAAACTTTCCTCTCTACGTATCAACAGCTGGACCATTTCCGATTTGGATCTGATTGGTGTGGGTGCATTTTCACCGCTTCAGGGTTTCATGAATGAGGAAGACTATTTGTCGGTTATATCTCGTATGCGTCTTGCTGACGGAACAGTATGGAGTATACCGATTACTCTGGCTGTAGATGAACAGCAGGCTGCATCGCTCCAGATCGGTGAGACTGTGGCACTTATTGGCGATGATGACGGGGTAACCTATGGTCTGCTGGAAGTGAAGAGCTTATACCAAGTAGATCAGGGTGAAGAAGCACGTCGTGTCTTCAAGACGGATGATCCAGAGCACCCGGGTGTGAAAAAACTGCTGGAACGACCTGCAACGTATGTAGGAGGTCCAATTCAAGTGCTGAATCGCCCCAAACCGGCCAAATTCGAACAGTTTTACTTTGATCCCGCTGAGACACGGAAAACGTTCCAGGATAAGGGGTGGAAGACGGTTGTCGGTTTTCAGACACGCAATCCGGTCCATCGTGCCCATGAGTACATTCAGAAGAGCGCAATGGAGATAGTAGACGCTCTGTTCTTAAACCCGCTTGTAGGGGAAACGAAGTCAGATGATGTGCCTGCTGATGTGCGAATGAAGAGTTACCTGGTTTTGCTGGAGAACTATTATCCGGCCGATCGTGCATTTCTCGGGGTGTTCCCGGCTGCGATGCGGTATGCTGGTCCACGTGAGGCAATTTTCCATGCTATGGTTCGCAAAAATTACGGTTGTACCCACTTTATTGTAGGCCGTGACCATGCAGGTGTGGGTGACTACTATGGAACGTATGAAGCTCAGGAGATCTTTACTAACTTTACAGCCGAAGAACTCGGGATCACTCCTTTGTTTTTCGAGCATAGTTTTTTCTGTACCAAATGTGGCAACATGGCATCAAGCAAAACCTGCCCTCATGATAAAGAACATCATATGGCGCTGTCCGGCACCAAAGTACGTGGGTTGCTTCGAGACGGTCAATGCCCTCCACCTGAATTTACGCGTCCTGAGGTAGCTGAGGTGCTGATCGAAGGAATGGCTGAGCAAGTCCGCTCCTAACGGTATATTTGTCCATCTTGTCCCATATAGATGATTAGAATCATTTATAGGGACGAGGTGGTTTTTTTATGCGTAAAAATATGGGGAAGCACTTTGTGGTCTGGATCAGGTTGCGTACAATCAAGAGGGTCATGCTAAGTCTCTGCCTGCTTGCGATGTTTGTTGCGGTAGTTACGTATGAACTCCCTTCATCCAAAATGTCCGGTTACTGGAGTTTGCCGTTAGCAGGTAAAGTCATAGCCATTGATGCCGGGCATGGAGGACCAGATGGGGGAGCAGTCAGTAAGCAGGGAGTCATTGAGAAAGACATCAATTTGTCCATTGCCCTATATGTACGCGATTATCTGCAGCAGGCTGGGGCCTTGGTTGTGATGACCCGAGAAATAGACACCGATCTGGCTGCTTCAGATACCAAAGGCTACTCCAAACGCAAGACGGAGGATCTGAAACAGAGGGTAAGAAGAATCGAAGATAAACAAGCGGATCTTTTTATCAGTATTCACATGAATAGTGTTCCTTCGAACCGGTGGAGTGGCGCGCAAGTTTTTTATACACCGAACCATCCTGACAATGAGGGGCTGGCCAACCTGCTCCAGCAAGAAATGATTCGTAATTTGGAGAATACAGATCGAATAGCTAAAACGGTTAATACGGTTTACTTGCTCCAGGCTCTAAAAATCCCTTCGGCACTTGTGGAGGTAGGATTCCTTTCTCATCCGGAAGAGGCGCGCATGCTTGCCGATGAAGCCTATCAGCGCAAAGTGGCTGCATCGATCTATAACGGCATTCTCCGTTATTCCTCAGGAGAACGACCTAAAAGTTAGTCATTATGAGAAAGGTAATGATATAATTGGACCAGCATACCTAAATTACATGCCAATAGATAAAGCTGAGGTGCTGTCTGATGTTATCAAAAGAACAGATACTTGAACTATTGCAGCCATTACTGGAACCGCAATTGGGAGTAAGTTTGACTGAACTCCAGTGGGTCCGCGATGTCATGGTTAAAGAAAATCATGTTGCTCTTACCATTGTGACGTTGGAGAACCGCTCAGAGGAGACCACTGCCCTTAGTGATGCCGCGCGCAATCTGTTGTCCCAACACGGAGTGAATGATGTACATATTCGTCTGCGTGCAGCGTCTGAGCATGAGCGTGAGAGCCTGAATATGGGACAGGCTGAAGATGAGGGTGAGCAGGACGAAGTGCTTGTAAAAGGCCACGCAGCAGGGCTGGATGGGCATGAATTGTTAAGTCCTGATTCCGGGGTTCGCTTTATTGCGATCGCAAGTGGTAAGGGAGGCGTCGGCAAATCAACCGTAACCGTTAATCTGGCTGCAGCTCTGGCACGTCAAGGCAAGAAGGTTGGTTTGATTGATGCAGATATATACGGCTTCAGTGTACCTGATATGATGGGGATTGAAGAATATCCAGTCGTCGAGGATGGAATCATTCAGCCTGTAGAGCGGTTTGGTGTAAAAGTAATGTCCATGGGATTCTTTATTCGAGAGAACAATCCGGTGATTTGGCGTGGACCAATGTTAGGACGGATGTTGCGTCAATTCTTTACCGATGTAAATTGGGGGGAGTTGGATTACATGCTGCTCGATCTGCCTCCCGGAACGGGTGACGTCGCATTGGACGTGCATCAGATGCTGCCACATAGCAAAGAAATTATCGTTACAACACCGCATGCAACAGCTGCCTTTGTAGCTGCACGTGCAGGTGCCATGGCGATTCAGACGGAACATGAACTTCTTGGTGTTGTGGAAAACATGGCTTATTATGAATGCAGCAAATGCGGGGAGAAGGATTACGTATTTGGCCGAGGTGGCGGTGGAACTCTTGCCGAGAGCCTGCATACAACTTTGCTAGCGCAAATTCCATTGGGAGCGCCGGACAATCATATTTCGGAACCGGACTTTTCCCCATCTGTTTATAAGGCAGAGTCGCGAATTGGAGCGATTTACGATGAGGTTGCTCTGTCTATTGATACCAAGTTTTAAATTTTTGGAATATGTAAAATGTAAAAACAAAAGCCCACATCTTCGAATGCGGGCTTTTGTGCATCTATATCGTGTATCCCTACAAAACTGCTTTATTTCGAAGCATTTGAGGCGTTTTTATCCTATCTTAAGATCCTCCGCTACTTCCAGACTCTCCGCCGCCGCTGCCGCTGCCGCCATCTCCTCCATCCCCACCGCCGCTACCGCCATCTTCACCTTTACTTTTACCTTGTTGTTCTCCTTGACCGCCGCTTTCAGTTTTGGGCTGGAGTTCATCCTGTACTACTTTCTTTAATAAGGTCAGTACCTCCATGCGAAACAAAGGGTTCTGCATGACTTCTTGCATAACAGTCATCGTTTGTTTACGGTATTCAGGTGTTTTGGTCATGTCCATAAACATCTTGGATACTTCAGGGGATTTCATGACATCTTCAATCGACTTTTGATACGTTGGGTCTTTGATCAATTGCATATGCAGTTGTTTGCTTTGAGCATTGATTACTTTGGCAAATTCGCCTGCGAATTGAGGGTCTGTCATGATTTTCTCGAATTCCTTCTTGTACTCTGGAGCAGTGATGGTATCTTTTACAGCAATACGTATTTGTTCCGAAGATTGCATTGGCATTAACATTTTCATTCCCACTGTCCCAGATCCACCGCCTGCACCACCACCTTGGCCGGCGCCTCCACTTTCTCCGCCTCCGGAAGAACTTTGTCCCGTAAGAGCTTCTTCAACCGCTTTTTTTCCTTCGTCACTTTTGAGAATATCCACGACCATCGTTTTCATCTCTTTATAACCGCCCTGAGGAGGCGAGTAATTCTGATCTGAGCCACAGCCGGCGAGCATGACGGATAGTCCAATTACGACACAGCATAACTGCCACATAGGCCGTTTCATGTGCACAACCCCTCCTTGATTAGATACTGGATGTAGTATGTGATGGTAAACCGCTAAATATGTTGAATGATGATGGTTTTTTGCTGTGAAGGTTGGTAAAATAAACTCTCGGGGGTGGAAAACATTTGAATTTACGTAAATGGTTTTTCCTATTTTGGTCAGCTTTGCTGATTGGGGCTGCAGGATCATTAGTGACGGGTCTAATTATGATGTTGGTTAATGGAGAAAAAACGAATGGGGTAACCGATTTTTTAATTTATCTCCTGATTTTGTTTGGGTCCGGAATTATGATTAGCGTGTATTCGCAGATGGGTTTTTTCGCATACTTGATATTGAACTATATGGGTAAAGGTGTATTTTCAAAACGAAGTTGGCAAATGGTACAGATTGTTTTAACCGTGTTGGCTTTGCTTGATGTGATGTTTTTACGCTTGTTTGTCGGTGGGGAACGAGAACGCCTATCCGATATTGTGCTTGGAATCATTATTTTGGCAGCTGGAATTGTTACCGCTTACGTAAAGGTGAAGCAGACGCATATTACGGCCCTGGTGCCTACGCTCTTTTTCATGGTAGCTGTTACCGTAGTGGAGACGATCGGTGTGCTGCGAATTGATGTGAATGCGGCCACCATCTTTATTGTGGTTCCACTGCTAATCTGTAATGCATACCAAATGCTGATATTGCATAAGCTGGTGGATGGAGCCGTGGAGGAACGGGCAAGCGAAAAGAAAGAGCAAATACAAGAAAGCCATGCGTAACGATTATCTTAAAAACGCCAAAAAGAGCTAACCAGGTTAGCTCTTTTCATTTATGGTGATTCAGCGCTTTTACTGGATAACTCCAAAGGTTACGATTACGGTAGTTGCAGCAGCTAAGCTATGCGATTAACGTTACTGTGCACTGGCTTGATCGCGAACCTCTTTACCTTTAACACTTGAATGATTGAGCAGTTCGGAAACAGTCACGAATTCATACCCTTGCTTTTTTAACTTGTCGATAATGACAGGCAATGCTTCGTGCGTTTGTTTCGATGAATCACTGGCGTGCAGCAGCACGATGTCACCCGGATGTGCCTTGCTAACAACACGATCAACAATGGTTTGTACACCAGGGTTCTTCCAATCCTGCGAATCGGTATCCCACTGGACAACTTGATAGTTTAGGCTATTGGCTACCTGAAGAACTCGTTTGTCAAAATCCCCATTAGGCAGGCGCAGTAATTTCGGTTCTTTTCCTATTAAATCGGTTAAAATGCTATGAGCTGTAGAAATTTCCTTGCGTATTTGGTCTTCAGTCAAACTGCTGTAGTTGTCGTGTTTGTGCCCGTGGCTGCCAATCTCGTATCCTGCGTCTTGGATGGCTTTTACAATCTCGGGGTGTGTCTTACTCCAGGGGGAGGACAAGAAGAAAGTGGCCTTCTGAACTTTATTATCCTGAAGGACCTTCAGAATAGGTTCTGTCCTTTTATCTCCCCAGCTAATGTCAAAGGTGAGTGCAATCACCTTCTTTTCGGTTGGAACGCTGTACACGGCGGATGGTGCTTCCTCCGAGAATACAGAAATATTGCCGCTCTCCAGATAAATAATCCCGATAGCAAAGACGGCAGCAACCAGCACAATCAGGAAACGTTTGATCTTTTTGCCGCTAAATACATAGAACGAGTTCATTCAATAAGCGCCCCTCTCCCTTAAGAAATGCTTGTTTACTCTCCAATGTATGCTCGTACCTCGCAGTTATTCGTATCAGACGTTTGTTTGTCCATCATCTTGTTTCCACAGGAGGTTATCATGTTAAAATTCAGTACATTTCTCAGAGCTCTAGGTTCGATTAGGAGTGCATTAATTTGGTCAGTTGCGCTGTTTGTTGTTGGCATAGGTGCAGGGTGGGTCGGTACGGGTCCACTGGAGGATTTGTTGTTAAAACAGATTGGGGGACTTAGAGAAGTCAGTGAACGGCTGGAGCAGGGGGGGAATGTGCAATGGAACTTTTTCCTTTTTATCTTTTTCAATAATGCCATCAAAAGCGTACTCGTGATATACGCCGGTCTGTTCTTTGGTATTCTACCTGTCATTTTCCTGTTGATTAATGGAATGGTTATCGGTTTTCTGGTGCACACCACAATGAACTATGGGGCAAGCTTTTTCGATATTGTCGTTAAGGGGCTTCTTCCCCATGGTATTATTGAAATTCCGGTCATTATTATCGCATGTGCATTCGGATTAAGATTTGGTGGGTTGGTTCTCAAAAGTCTTGTCCAATTTAGAGGGGACAAACGAAATAAGCTCGGCAGCCAGTGGGGTTCATTTATGCGCACTACCGTAACCGCCTCCTATTGGATTGTTATATTGCTTCTTGTTGCAGCGATAATCGAAAGTACACTCACATACAGCCTGGTGCGAGGATAAATTAATATGGGATGGTATTCATAAATTTTCAGAAAGTTGACCATAACAATAAAACGGGTTTCAGAAGCAACCACAAAGGGCAAATAAAGATGATCCTGGGGTTGCTTCTCAAACCGGCGTTGTCCAATATAGAGCTCTGACCGAAAGGGCATGAACTTGAATACATAGGCACGCCAATTATCCATTTGCAGAAAAAGGAGAACTCTAATGCTGGGTATGCTGTTTAACGAGAAGGAATGCAAAGAACTGGATTATGTATTACGCAAAGAACTTGATGAAATGCTGTTCGATTTAAGTGATAACCGTCTCGATCAAGAGATCAAATACGCCATTGCGAGTCGCTACAAGACAGTGTTCCGGATGTATGCACGCTTTGCACCACCCAAAGAGCTATCCAAATATGCAAGAGGCGGTAAATTAAAAAAGTCCAAGCCATAACGATATGCCTATAAGGATAATTCAGAATATAAGAGAGGTGCGGCCCGTATAGCCAGTGCTGTACCTCAAACACTATGAATGAGATATAAGGTTAAAGAAGAGAAGAGCTTGAGAAGGGATAGGAAACAATTTGTCGAAAAAGGGTTGACCTTTTTTATTCAATATGATAAATTAATTTTCGTTCCATTTTTAAGGAGAAGTTAACCGAAACAAGCGCTGAAATAGAGTGATGAGAATTAAATCGAAAAAAGTGCTTGCCAAGTAAACTTAAACATGATATATTATAAAAGTCGCCGCTGAAAACACGGTGACGCGAAAAACAGTAACAAATTGAATGTTTGATCTTTGAAAACTGAACAACGAGTGAGTAACGATCTTGCTTGCAAGATCGACGCTGAGAAATCGGTACACGTCTTCGGACGGTATGATTTCGAAGCACAAATGAGGTTTTTAATCTCGTCAGATTCAAATTGAGCTTATCGCTCTTTTCAATACTTTATTGGAGAGTTTGATCCTGGCTCAGGACGAACGCTGGCGGCATGCCTAATACATGCAAGTCGAGCGGACTTGATGAGAAGCTTGCTTCTCAGATGGTTAGCGGCGGACGGGTGAGTAACACGTAGGCAACCTGCCCTCAAGTTTGGGACAACTACCGGAAACGGTAGCTAATACCGAATAGTTGTTTTCTTCGCCTGAAGGAAACTGGAAAGACGGAGCAATCTGTCACTTGGGGATGGGCCTGCGGCGCATTAGCTAGTTGGTGGGGTAACGGCTCACCAAGGCGACGATGCGTAGCCGACCTGAGAGGGTGATCGGCCACACTGGGACTGAGACACGGCCCAGACTCCTACGGGAGGCAGCAGTAGGGAATCTTCCGCAATGGGCGAAAGCCTGACGGAGCAATGCCGCGTGAGTGATGAAGGTTTTCGGATCGTAAAGCTCTGTTGCCAGGGAAGAACGCTTGGGAGAGTAACTGCTCTCAAGGTGACGGTACCTGAGAAGAAAGCCCCGGCTAACTACGTGCCAGCAGCCGCGGTAATACGTAGGGGGCAAGCGTTGTCCGGAATTATTGGGCGTAAAGCGCGCGCAGGCGGTCATTTAAGTCTGGTGTTTAATCCCGGGGCTCAACCCCGGATCGCACTGGAAACTGGGTGACTTGAGTGCAGAAGAGGAGAGTGGAATTCCACGTGTAGCGGTGAAATGCGTAGATATGTGGAGGAACACCAGTGGCGAAGGCGACTCTCTGGGCTGTAACTGACGCTGAGGCGCGAAAGCGTGGGGAGCAAACAGGATTAGATACCCTGGTAGTCCACGCCGTAAACGATGAGTGCTAGGTGTTAGGGGTTTCGATACCCTTGGTGCCGAAGTTAACACATTAAGCACTCCGCCTGGGGAGTACGGTCGCAAGACTGAAACTCAAAGGAATTGACGGGGACCCGCACAAGCAGTGGAGTATGTGGTTTAATTCGAAGCAACGCGAAGAACCTTACCAGGTCTTGACATCCCTCTGACCGGTACAGAGATGTATCTTTCCTTCGGGACAGAGGAGACAGGTGGTGCATGGTTGTCGTCAGCTCGTGTCGTGAGATGTTGGGTTAAGTCCCGCAACGAGCGCAACCCTTGATCTTAGTTGCCAGCACTTCGGGTGGGCACTCTAAGGTGACTGCCGGTGACAAACCGGAGGAAGGTGGGGATGACGTCAAATCATCATGCCCCTTATGACCTGGGCTACACACGTACTACAATGGCCGGTACAACGGGCTGTGAAGCCGCGAGGTGGAACGAATCCTAAAAAGCCGGTCTCAGTTCGGATTGCAGGCTGCAACTCGCCTGCATGAAGTCGGAATTGCTAGTAATCGCGGATCAGCATGCCGCGGTGAATACGTTCCCGGGTCTTGTACACACCGCCCGTCACACCACGAGAGTTTATAACACCCGAAGTCGGTGGGGTAACCGCAAGGAGCCAGCCGCCGAAGGTGGGATAGATGATTGGGGTGAAGTCGTAACAAGGTAGCCGTATCGGAAGGTGCGGCTGGATCACCTCCTTTCTATGGAGAATCGTTTCCTGTAACGGAAACATTCAAATACAAAATCTAGCCAGGTCGGCTAGTTACTCACTCGTTGCTCAGTTTTGAGAGCTCAAACTCTCAAACGTTTGGTGGCGATAGCGAAGGGGTTCCACACGTTCCCATCCCGAACACGACCGTTAAGCCCTTCAGCGTCAATGGTACTTGGACCGCAGGGTCCTGGGAGAGTAGAACGCCGCCAAGCGTAAACCCTTATGGGTTTCAATATGATATATAATGTGGGCCCTTAGCTCAGTTGGTTAGAGCGCACCTCTGATAAGGGTGAGGCCGGTGGTTCGAGTCCACCAGGGCCCACCATGTATACCTTAAAATCTAATATGGGGCCATAGCTCAGCTGGGAGAGCGCCTGCCTTGCAAGCAGGAGGTCAGCGGTTCGATCCCGCTTGGCTCCACCAACAAGATTTTACAAGCTTGTTCTTTGAAAACTAGATATCGAAACGAAAAATGCGAATTAGAACATTCCTTTTTAGCTGAACTTGTGTTAAACAAGTTTCAATAAAAACGGTAGATTGCATGAGCGAGTGATCGAAATGGAGCGACTTTTGGCTTTGGACGTAGTCCAAAACAAGCGGAGCGACAGCTCGAACACGAGCGAAATGGTTAAGCTACTAAGAGCACACGGAGGATGCCTAGGCGCTAGGAGCCGATGAAGGACGTGGCGAACAACGAAACTGCCTCGGGGAGCTGTAAGCAAGCTTTGATCCGGGGGTGTCCGAATGGGGAAACCCAGCTGGGGTAATATCCAGTTACTCACAACTGAATACATAGGTTGTGTAGAGGCATACCAGGGGAACTGAAACATCTAAGTACCCTGAGGAAGAGAAAACAATAGTGATTCCGTCAGTAGCGGCGAGCGAACGCGGAGAAGCCCAAACCAGAGAGCTTGCTCTTTGGGGTTGTGGGACGTCTCACATGGAGTTACAAAGGAGCCGGTTAAACGAAGAGGTCTGGAAAGGCCCGCCAAAGAAGGTAAAAGCCCTGTAGTTGAAAGTCTGCTCTCTCCGAGACGGATCCCGAGTAGTGCGGGGCACGTGAAACCCCGTATGAATCCGGCAGGACCATCTGCCAAGGCTAAATACTTCCTAGCGACCGATAGTGAAGCAGTACCGTGAGGGAAAGGTGAAAAGCACCCCGGAAGGGGAGTGAAATAGAACCTGAAACCGTGTGCTTACAAAAAGTCAGAGCCCGTTTTAGGGGTGATGGCGTGCCTTTTGTAGAATGAACCGGCGAGTTACGTTCCCGTGCAAGGTTAAGGTGAAGAGCCGGAGCCGCAGCGAAAGCGAGTCTGAATAGGGCGAATGAGTACGTGGACGTAGACCCGAAACCGGGTGATCTACCCCTGTCCAGGGTGAAGGTGCGGTAACACGCACTGGAGGCCCGAACCCACGCACGTTGAAAAGTGCGGGGATGAGGTGGGGGTAGCGGAGAAATTCCAATCGAACTCGGAGATAGCTGGTTCTCCCCGAAATAGCTTTAGGGCTAGCCTCGGAAAACAGAGTCGTGGAGGTAGAGCACTGATTGGGTGCGGGGCCCGCAAGGGTTACCAAGCTCAGTCAAACTCCGAATGCCATAGACTTACTTCCGGGAGTCAGACAGTGAGTGCTAAGATCCATTGTCAAAAGGGAAACAGCCCAGACCATCAGCTAAGGTCCCCAAGTGTGTGTTAAGTGGGAAAGGATGTGGAGTTGCACAGACAACCAGGATGTTGGCTTAGAAGCAGCCACCATTGAAAGAGTGCGTAATAGCTCACTGGTCGAGTGACTCTGCGCCGAAAATGTAACGGGGCTAAACACACCACCGAAGCTATGGCTTGGATCGACTTCACTGCTTCTTTGAGGCGGTGTTTACCACAAGGACATTTTTGTCTGACAAGAGATGATATCTTGGTTGACCAAATGCTTCCCAGGGGATAAACACAGGACTTCGAAGCTGGAGTGAAGTCGATCCAGGGGTAGGGGAGCGTTGTATAAAGGTTGAAGGTGTACCGTAAGGAGCGCTGGACATTATACAAGTGAGAATGCCGGTATGAGTAACGAAAAGATCAGTGAGAATCTGATCCGCCGAAAGCCTAAGGGTTCCTGAGGAAGGCTCGTCCGCTCAGGGTAAGTCGGGACCTAAGGCGAGGCCGAAAGGCGTAGTCGAAGGACAACAGGTCGAAATTCCTGTACCACCGTAAGCCGTTATGAGCAATGGGGGGACGCAGCAGGGTAGTGACGCGGACTGATGGATGTCCGTCTAAGCAGTGAGGCTGATGTGTAGGCAAATCCGCACATCGTAAGGCTGGACTGTGATGGGGAGCGAAAATTATAGTAGCGAAGGTCATGATCTCACACTGCCAAGAAAAGCCTCTAGCCAGGTGATGGTGCCCGTACCGCAAACCGACACAGGTAGGCGAGAAGAGAATTCTAAGGCGCGCGGAAGAACTCTCGTTAAGGAACTCGGCAAAATGACCCCGTAACTTCGGGAGAAGGGGTGCCCCGGTAGTGTGAATAGCACGAGGGGGCCGCAGTGAAAAGGCCCAAGCGACTGTTTAGCAAAAACACAGGTCTGTGCGAAGCCGTAAGGCGAAGTATACGGGCTGACGCCTGCCCGGTGCTGGAAGGTTAAGGGGAGCGGTTAGGAGCAATCCGAAGCTGTGAACCGAAGCCCCAGTAAACGGCGGCCGTAACTATAACGGTCCTAAGGTAGCGAAATTCCTTGTCAGGTAAATTCTGACCCGCACGAATGGCGTAACGACTTGGGCGCTGTCTCAACGAGAGATCCGGTGAAATTTTAATACCTGTGAAGATGCAGGTTACCCGCGACAAGACGGAAAGACCCCATGGAGCTTTACTGCAGCTTGATATTGAATTTGGGTACGATCTGTACAGGATAGGTGGGAGCCTTTGAAACGTGAGCGCCAGCTTGCGTGGAGGCACCGTTGGGATACCACCCTGATCGTATCTAGGTTCTAACCTGGTACCGTAATCCGGTGCGGGGACAGTGTCAGGTGGGCAGTTTGACTGGGGCGGTCGCCTCCTAAAGAGTAACGGAGGCGCCCAAAGGTTCCCTCAGAATGGTTGGAAATCATTCGAAGAGTGCAAAGGCATAAGGGAGCTTGACTGCGAGACCTACAAGTCGAGCAGGGACGAAAGTCGGGCTTAGTGATCCGGTGGTACCGCATGGAAGGGCCATCGCTCAACGGATAAAAGCTACCCTGGGGATAACAGGCTTATCTCCCCCAAGAGTCCACATCGACGGGGAGGTTTGGCACCTCGATGTCGGCTCATCGCATCCTGGGGCTGAAGTAGGTCCCAAGGGTTGGGCTGTTCGCCCATTAAAGCGGTACGCGAGCTGGGTTCAGAACGTCGTGAGACAGTTCGGTCCCTATCTGTCGTGGGCGTAGGAAATTTGAGAGGAGCTGTCCTTAGTACGAGAGGACCGGGATGGACGTACCGCTGGTGTACCAGTTGTTCCGCCAGGAGCACCGCTGGGTAGCTATGTACGGAAGGGATAAGCGCTGAAAGCATCTAAGCGTGAAGCCCCCCTCAAGATGAGATTTCCCAGTATGTAAGACCCCTTGAAGACGACGAGGTAGATAGGCTGGGGGTGGAAGTGCAGCAATGCATGGAGCTGACCAGTACTAATCGGTCGAGGGCTTATCCAAATATGCAGGTTGTAATCGCAGGTTTCGTTTCGGATCTAGTTTTCAGAGAATAATCTCTGAAATGAAAATAGGTACATCACAGAATGTGTGTATGATTTTCAGTTCCACAATGGATTTCAAGAAGCGATGCTTCGACAAATCATGTTTGGTGGCGATGGCGGAGGGGTTCCACACGTACCCATCCCGAACACGACCGTTAAGCCCTCTAGCGCCGATGGTACTTGGACCGCAGGGTCCTGGGAGAGTAGGACGCCGCCAAGCGAACTCTTTCATCATACATAGAAAACAGGCTCTGCATGTTGACGTTGTACGATGAATTGCATTTGCACTGCAAATGCATATTATTCCCTGATAGCTCAGTTGGTAGAGCACTCGACTGTTAATCGAGTTGTCACAGGTTCGAGCCCTGTTCGGGGAGCCATTTGCTCTCATAGCTCAGTAGGTAGAGTGCATCCATGGTAAGGATGAGGTCACCGGTTCGATCCCGGTTGAGAGCTTTGGAAATGGGGCCCGTTGGTCAAGGGGTTAAGACACCTCCCTTTCACGGAGGTAACAGGGGTTCGAATCCCCTACGGGTCATAGCTATATTTATTAGCTTGAAAAGGGATGAGAATCCCAAAGGGTCGTCGGAGGATAAACTTCGTTAGCAATGACATCGCAGTCTCGAACGAAGTGAGAGTATCCCCTACGGGTCATAGGATGGAGGCTTAGCTCAGCTGGGAGAGCATCTGCCTTACAAGCAGAGGGTCGGGGGTTCGATCCCCTCAGCCTCCACCACTTAACTTAATGGGGATTAGCCAAGCGGTAAGGCAACGGACTTTGACTCCGTCATGCATAGGTTCAAATCCTATATCCCCAGCCATTTTATTTTGAGCCATTAGCTCAGTTGGTAGAGCACCTGACTTTTAATCAGGGTGTCGAAGGTTCGAGCCCTTCATGGCTCACTTGTTATATGCGCGTGTGGCGGAATTGGCAGACGCACTAGACTTAGGATCTAGCGTCTTTGACGTGGGGGTTCAAGTCCCTCCACGCGCATCCTTTATAAGCGGACGTGGCTCAGCGGTAGAGCATCGCCTTGCCAAGGCGAGGGTCGCGGGTTCGATTCCCGTCGTCCGCTCCAATATTTGCGCCCTTAGCTCAGCTGGATAGAGCGTTTGACTACGAATCAAAAGGCCGGGAGTTCGAATCTCTCAGGGCGCGCCATTATTTTCATAAGTATCGGGATGTAGCTCAGCTTGGTAGAGCACCTGGTTTGGGACCAGGGGGTCGCATGTTCAAATCGTGTCATCCCGATTTTACTTGCGGGTGTAGTTCAATGGTAGAACTTTAGCCTTCCAAGCTAATAGCGTGGGTTCGATTCCCATCACCCGCTTAATTGTTGTACTGAAGAGCCTTTGCAAATGCAGAGGCTTTTCTTTATTTTTATGCGTGCAGATACTAAGGTTTTGTTGAAAACATATCAAAGAGCCAAGCCCCTCTTATCACTGAATGACAAGAGGGTCTTGGCTCTTTGGTTAACTTGTAAGTAAATGCTTATAGGGAGTTTGGCCGAAATTAACGATCGTTATGATCAGTTACTTTTCTGCGCATGCCAGCTAATCCAAGTAGACCCAGCAAACCAAGCCAGCCCCAGTCCATTCCCTTGTTTCGATCTGTTGTAGCAGCATTTGTACGAACGTTGTTGGTGCGGTAGTCACCGTTAGTGTAGTTGCTGTTAGTGTAGTTGCTGTTATCGTACGTGCTCATATGTGTAGCATTGGGTTCCATTCCTTTCGTCGTGTGGCCCTGGGCAGCGGCTGTACCTGCCAATGCAGCCACTAAAAGCATGGAAGCGATAAAAGTAGTACTTTTTTTCTTCATTTGTTAGCCCCCCTTTTATGTTTGAACTATCCTTTAATCTGCCCAAGTGCAAAAGAATATTATGTAGAAATATGAATGTTAAGTTATTCCTATGATTACAGCTGTCTCACAACGTATATAACAAATTCTAAAGTAAGCGCCATTTAGAGGAAAGAAAATTACAAATTGACCTTTAATTTATTACGTCACTGTGGTAAAGTATACAAAAGCTTGCTTTGCCGGTCATGTTTCTGTATGTTTCGTCTGGTTTGTAGCAGTGGAAATGCTTGTAGACATGAATCTATTCGAAAGTAAATCATACCCGTACGACTGTATATTTATAAGAAATTAGGAATAGGTATGTGAATTTTGTATTATGAATAGTACGTGATAAATGTATCATGGGACAGCATTTGACCATTGATCGAAGCAGAACAAGAAAATGAATAATAAAGCGTGTTTTTGTGCTGTAAATCGGGGCTGATCCCCATTTTTACTAGTAGAAAAATAAAGATTTTCGTACCATTTTATTGTATGATGTTATGAAGGTGTCAAATTTGCGTGTACGATTGGAACGATCAGATGGGAGGATAAGCATGACTGAAACTATGGTAACCGCCAGCAAAAGCCAATCCAACAACCTGCTTCGGCGAGACGTGCGGTTCCTGGGCAACATACTCGGAGAAGTTCTTGTCCATCAAGGAGGCACGGAGCTTCTAGATATCGTTGAGAAGATTCGGGAAACGAGCAAATCGTTGCGAGCAGAGTTCTTGCCAGAACTTTATGCAGAATTCAAAACGATGATCCAGGAATTAGACTCGGAAAATCGCCATCAGGTTATTCGGGCTTTCGCGATTTATTTTCAATTAGTTAATATTGCTGAACAAAACCATCGGATCCGGCGTAAACGGGATTATGAACGTTCTGCAGGGAACGCTGTGCAGCCAGGATCGATTGAGAAAGCAGTACAGGATCTGAAGGAACGCGGACTGTCTCATACAGAAGTAGAGGATATTCTAGAGGATTTGTCTCTGGAATTAGTTATGACAGCTCATCCAACCGAAGCTATGCGTCGGGTTATACTGGACATCCACAAACGGATATCCGAAGATGTCATGCTACTTGATAATCCTACGCTGACGTTGCGTGAACGTGAACAGTTACGGGAAAAGCTGCTGAACGAAGTCATTACTCTATGGCAAACCGATGAGCTTCGTGACCGTAAACCGACTGTGCTCGATGAAGTGCGGAACGGGATGTATTACTTTCATGAAACGTTATTCCACGTACTTCCGGATGTATATCAGGAGCTTGAACGCTGCTTGAATAAATTTTACCCTGACCATGACTGGCATGTGCCGACGTATTTGCGGTTCGGTTCCTGGATCGGTGGAGACCGGGATGGAAATCCTTCGGTAACTTCAGACGTAACATGGCAGACACTGTTGATGCAGCGTAAACTCGCTTTGCGTGAGTATCAGCGGATTATGATTGAACTTATGGGACATCTCAGCTTCAGCACGAACATCATCCACGTATCGGATGAGCTGGTGCAGTCAATTGAGCAGGACCGTAGTTGTGTAACGTTGAAAAAAGTGGATATGTGGCGGAATGAAAAAGAGCCATATCGGATCAAATTGGCATATATGATTGCCAAGCTGAACAATGTCTTGGATGAGAACAAAGTGGGACAGCCTGACCGCTATGACAGCGCTCAAGGTCTGATGGATGATCTGATGATTATCGATCGCAGCCTACGTCATCACTTTGCGGACTATGTAGCGGATACGACCATTCGCAAAATGATTCGTCAAGTGGAGCTGTTTGGTTTCCATACGGCTGCATTGGATGTACGTCAGCACAGCAAAGAGCATGAAAATGCGATGTCGGAGATTTTGGCCAAGATGAACATCGTAGAAGATTATGCTCGTCTGACGGAGGATGGCAAAATCGATTTGCTCGCTCGTTTGCTGGACGACCCTCGTCCGCTTACTTCTCCTTATCACCAATACACGGAGGGGACTAAAGAGTGCTTGGACGTGTTCCGTACAATTAAGCGTGCTCAAAGCGAGTTTGGGGCCGGTTGTATCACAAGTTATTTGATTAGTATGACCCAGGGAGCAAGTGATCTGCTTGAAGTCATGGTGTTTGCCAAGGAAGTAGGCTTGTTCAGCAAAGGACCTAACGGCGAAGTGGTATCTTCGCTTCAAGCAGTTCCACTGTTTGAAACGATTGATGATCTTCATGCCGCTTCCGATATTATGCAAAAGCTGTTTAACCTTCCGGTATACCGTGCAAGTGTGAGCGGACGGAATGAATTGCATGAAATCATGTTGGGATACTCCGACAGCAACAAGGATGGCGGGGTGGTTACAGCCAACTGGGAACTGCGTGTAGCAATGAATGCGATCACGGCTGTAGGAAATGAACACGGCGTTAAGCTGAAGTTCTTCCATGGACGTGGCGGAGCTCTTGGACGTGGCGGCATGCCACTCAACCGCAGTATTCTTGCTCAACCACCGCATACCATTGGCGGAGGCATCAAGATTACAGAGCAGGGAGAGGTCATTTCTTCTCGTTATTCCCTTCAGGGGATTGCATACCGTAGTTTGGAGCAGGCAACTTCTGCTTTGATTACAGCAGCACTGAATGGTCTTGAGCCGCAAGAATCAGAATCCGAGCGTCATTGGGACAGCATCATCAAAGAGATTTCGGAAGTATCCCTGACGAAATATCAGGATCTGATTTTCCGTGATCCGGACTTCTTTACCTTCTTCAAGGAATCCACACCGCTTCCAGAGGTGGGTGAACTGAATATTGGTTCACGTCCGTCCAAGCGGAAAGGTAGCGACAAGTTCGAAGATCTCAGAGCGATTCCTTGGGTATTTGCATGGACACAAAGTCGTTATCTGCTTCCAGCATGGTATGCGGCTGGAACAGGGCTGCAAAGTTTCTATCAGGATAAAGAGGAAAATCTGATTGTCCTGAAAGAAATGTATGCAAGCTTCCCATTCTTCCGCACGCTGATTGATACGGTTCAGATGGCTGTAGCCAAGGCAGATCTGGTGATTGCCAAAGAATACTCAGCCATGACTTCCAACAAGGAAGCGCGTGACCGCATCTATGGTCAGATTGAATCCGAATTTAAGCTGACTAAAGAGCTTATTTTGAAAATTACCGGAGAAGCTGAAATTCTGGATGACGTACCGGTGATTCAAGAGTCAATCCGACTACGCAATCCTTATGTTGATCCATTGTCCTACATGCAGGTTCAACTTCTGAGCGAGCTCAGAGATATGCGTGAACGTGGTGAGGATGATACGGAACTGCTTAGAGAAGTGTTGCTGACAATCAATGGCATTGCTGCAGGACTGCGTAATACAGGCTGATCATTGAACTGCTGCATTTGAATAATTATATGTAGCCAGTTACCCATTACTTTGTTGAATAAAAGCTCCATTCTCTGCTCTACGGAGCGAGAGATGAAACGGGACTCCTGCGGGAGTTCCCGTTTTTACTGTTTTTGGCGGATATTTGTCATACAGTCTTGATTTTTGACCAAAGTTGATTTACGATTTGATTGGTGAATTACAAGTGTGGACGGGTATCAGAAGGCGGAAGACCCATCAGCATGTCTGGGGGAATAAGGGTGGACAATTTGGAGAACAGGCTGGTTAAGCTGGTACTGAAGGGTGACCAGCGGGCCTTTGCAGAAATCGTTGAATTATACAAGGACAAGCTGTTTCATCTGGCATATCGGATGCTGAACAACCGTCATGAGGCTGAAGACGTTGTACAGGAGACGTTTTTGCGTGTGTTTCGTAATATGGAGAAGTATGATCCGAACCAGAAGTTTTCAACCTGGATTTATCGGATTGCAACCAATCTGTGTATCGACCGCCTACGGAGAAAGAAACCATCTTACTCACTGGATGCGGAGTTGAATGATCAGGAAGGATCTGACGGTTACGCAATGCTTCCGAGTGATGATCGTACACCAGAGAGTGAAGCACTTCTGTCAGAGACGCAGACACTTATTCGTGAAGCCATTGACAGTTTGCCGGCCAAGTATAAATCAGTCATGATTTTGAGATATTTACAGGACTTGTCGCTACAGGAAATCAGTGATGTGACAGGCATGCCCGTAACAACGATTAAAACTCGTGTTCATCGGGGCCGTGATTTTTTGCGGAAAAAACTGGAGTATAAGTTGTAAAGTGAAACGTCTTTATTTTGGGCGAAATTATTTGAAACATATCCGAAACGGATGCGTATGTAATGTATGCAAGTCTTATGCGTGCTTTTTGATGATGCAGGGACTAAGTGATTGAAGAAAGGATTGGCTCTCATATGGATTGCAACTCGGCCGTCTCTTTAATGCATGAATGTTTGGATGAGTCGTTGTCCCCGACCCAGAAGGTTGAATTGAAAAGTCACCTTGTGACCTGTCCGGATTGTCGCATGCGCTTTAAAGAGTTGGAACAGACGGAAATGCTACTCTTTGCCATGAAACACTATTCACCGTCTGCCTCGGATGAGCTGACCAATCGAATTATGAATGCTCTGCCTCAGCCCAAGAGACAGCAAGTATGGCTCAAATGGGTCAAAGGACATCCCGCGCTGACGGCGGCAGCCTTCTTTTTGGTCGTGATGCTCTTTAGCGCTTGGAATTTCTGGAATCAAAATAACGAAATGGTTGTGAAGGGAAATAACTTGGACCAGATCGTGATTGAAGGAAACACAGTTATTGTTCCAGAAGGCAAGTCAATTGCTGGCGATCTTACGATAGAGAATGGAACCGCTCAGGTTTACGGTGATGTAAATGGCAATCTGACGGTTATTGATGGACAGTTGTATCAGGCTTCAACGGCGCATATTTCAGGTCAGGTGAAAAGTATTGATCAGGCCTTGGACTGGTTCTGGTACAAAATAACCAATATGGTAAATGAAGTGGCTTACCGCTAAAATAGGGTAAATTCTTCAAGGGTATATACCAAGCAGGGTACCTCCAGATTGCTGGGGTACTCTTTTTTTATCTTATGGGTTTGTAATTTATGGAATATGAGTCGTTTCTGCGCAGTTTGTGACTCCCGTAACTTGCAACCTGAACGTGAACGTTATAACCTAGATACTAAAGAGAACATACTACTACATATAGAAAAGCATTTTGTAATGCTAAGACAAAGGATTATTTAAAATCCTAAAGGGTTAATATGAGATCAGGGTTTACTCATCAATGGGGATAGCGGGGGCTGGCTTATGAACTATTTTGCTGACTTAACGTGGAAAGAGTCCATTAAGGACGTTATCGATATATTGATCGTTACCTATATTATGTACAAGCTGATTTTACTGGTGCGGGGGACCCGTGCGGTTCAGCTCCTTAAGGGCATTCTGTTCCTTGTGGTGATCTGGGCATTAAGTACGTGGCTAAACCTCTATACGCTTAAATGGCTGATGAACCAGATGTTTACGTTTGGTGTCGTTGCCGTCTTTATTATCTTTCAGCCTGAGCTGCGCCGTGGTCTGGAGCAATTGGGGCGTGGCAAGCTGTTTGGACGCACGACCGCAGCGAGTGATGAAGAATTAACCGTGTTAATCGGTGAGATTATTAAGTCTGTGAACTATTTGTCTCGGAGAAAAATCGGTGCATTGGTTGTATTCGAACGGGAAACGGGTCTGAACGATTACACGGAATCCGGGATCCAGATGCAATCACTGGTCAGCTCAGAGCTGATGATTAACATTTTTATTCCCAATACACCGCTCCATGATGGAGCCGTCATTATACAAGGCAAACAGATTTCGGCTGCAGCGTGTTATTTGCCTCTGTCCGAAAATCCGTTTATCAGTAAGGAGCTGGGGACGCGTCACCGTGCAGCAATCGGGATTACCGAAGTGGCGGACGCGATTTGTCTGGTCGTCTCGGAGGAGACAGGTCAGGTGTCGCTCGCGATGAATGGACAGGTTGTACGTGATATTAAAGAAGAGTCACTAATTGCCAAACTGTACGAGGAACTGCGTCCGACATCCAATTTGAATAAAAAGAATGGTTGGGCTACCTTCTGGAAACGGAAGGGGGGACGTAAAAATGGATAAATGGTTTAACAATAACAATTTCGCTAAGATTCTTGCCCTTGCCGTCAGTTTGTTGCTTTGGTTCATGATACATCTGGATGAAGTACCGACTACGCCAACAATCGCGACCGGGACAACCAATAAGGTTGTGGAGCGAACGGTTCCTGTTCAGCCCTATGGGCTCGATAGCAATTCCTATGTACTTACTTCGCTCAGTACGGATGAAGTGCGTCTGGAGATCAAAGGACAGCGCTCCATGTTAACTTCCATATTTACGAATGATGATTATAAAGTGCTCGTTGACCTCAGTCAGGTGAAAGATGGGTCTAATACGTTACCATTAGTCCCTGATTTACCTTCAGGGGTTGAAGTGGTCAGTATGGAGCCTTCTATGGTTACAGTCAATGTGGAAAAATTGGGCACCAAATCCTTCGATGTGAATATTGTACCCGAAGGAGAACCATCCGCCGGATACAGCACTGGAACGCCCGTTGTTGAGCCTTCAGGTCCAGTTAAGGTTACTCTGCCCGAAGGGCAACTTGACGCCGTAGCGAAGGTTCAGGGCAGTGTGAGCGTGAAGGATGCGAAGGATGATGTGACGCAGAAGAAAGTGAAGTTACAGGCCTATGATGCCGAAGGCAAAGTCATCGAGAATGCCATTGTTACGCCAGAAACGGTTGAAGTCCGCATTCCGGTCAATCAGCCCTATACAACTGTACCCTTAAGAATCAAATATTCAGGACAGCTGCCGGAGGGATTGGTGCTCTCCACGGTTGAGCCAAGCGTGAAAGAAGTCTCGGTTTACGGAACAGAGGACGTGCTTGCGGGTATACAGTCCTACGACCAAGTAACCCTTGATTTGACCCAGTTCGATGAGGCAGGTACGTCGACAG
The DNA here is from genome assembly GCF_014844075.1 of Paenibacillus sp. JNUCC-31. Taxonomy (NCBI): domain Bacteria; kingdom Bacillati; phylum Bacillota; class Bacilli; order Caryophanales; family Paenibacillaceae; genus Paenibacillus; species Paenibacillus sp. JNUCC31. Next base: position 2,460,244 of record NZ_CP062165.1, on the reverse strand, counting down.
TTAACGTGGACTTGACGCCGCCTTCCGGTTTTGAGAAAATCGAGCCTAGTTCGATTCAGCTCAAGGTGACGGTATCACCATTCGATGAGCTTGAGGAGACGACCAGAGTCTTTCCCAACGTACCCATTACGCTTACGGGTGCTGAGAATGGACTGGAAGGTACACTGGTCACTCCCAAAAGCGGCGGTCTAAATATCACGCTCAAAGGTTCATCAAGTATGCTTGAGGGTCTGAATAGTGATGATATCAAGCTGACTGCAGATCTTGCCGGACTCGCCGCAGGAACACATGAAGTGAAACTTGAAGCGGACTTGCCGCGTTTTGCCAAACTTGAAGATTCATCAAAAGGTCTGAGTGCTACTGTCAAAATTAGCGAAAAAGCTGAAGATACGACGGTAGCCCCCGGAGAGGACCCGAATGATGAAGGGACGGTAGGGCCTGAGCCTTCACCTGCAGAGGTTGAGAATGGGGATACGGAACCTGTTCCTGATGAAGAGGAAACCGAATCGAATACGGACAATCAGGAGCAGAGCCAACAAGGTAATGCAACCAATCGAGGTAATACAAATAACAATAACAGCGGGAGCAGCAGTAGTGGCTCAAACCCGTAAATGTTCAGATTCAGAAATTTGAAAATAATGTTTATGCTCTTATATGATGCGAATAGAAGGAGTTAGATCATGGGGAAATATTTTGGTACAGACGGTGTAAGAGGTGTTGCCAATAAAGAATTAACGGCGGAGCTGGCTTACAGCATCGGGCGTTGTGGTGGTTATGTGCTTGCAGGTGGTGTGGAAAGACCCAAAGTGGTTATCGGTATGGATACCCGAATCTCGGGACTGATGCTGGAATCCGCACTGGTTGCAGGTCTGCTCTCCATTGGCGCTGATGTGATTCGTCTGGGTGTTGTATCTACACCTGGAGTGGCTTATATTAGTCGTCTGCTGAAGGCAGATGCAGGGGTAATGATCTCGGCTTCTCACAATCCGGTTGAGGATAATGGAATCAAGTTCTTTGGTGGTGATGGATTCAAGCTTTCTGATGAAACCGAGAACCGGATCGAAGAATTGATGGATGCTGAAACGGATCAACTGCCTCGTCCTGTTGGTGGTGGTTTGGGTACTGTAACGACGGATGATGAATCCCGTTTCCGTTATTTGGATTTCTTGAAGACAACGGTAAATGAATCGTTCTCAGGACTCAAAATTGTTCTCGACTGTGCTAATGGAGCAGCTTATGAGCTGGCACCCAAATTGTTCAAAGAACTTGGTGCAGAAGTCATTGCTATTGGCGCGGAGCCTACCGGCCTGAATATCAATGAGCAATGCGGATCAACTCACCCGGAGCATTTGAAACAAGAGGTGCTGAAACATAAAGCGGATCTGGGCCTTGCTTTTGACGGTGATGCAGACCGCCTGATTGCAATTGATGAGACAGGTGCAGAGGTCGATGGCGACTTTATTCTGTGTATCTGTGGTGATGCGATGAATCGTGCAGGCAAGCTGAAAGACAGTACTGTAGTTTCCACCGTAATGAGTAACATTGGATTCTACAAAGCAACCGAGAAGCTCGCATTGAAAACTGCCAAAACCGCAGTGGGTGATCGTTATGTGATGGAGGAAATGCGTCGTGGCGGTTACAACCTGGGGGGAGAGCAGTCCGGTCATGTTATTTTCCTGGATTACAATACCACTGGAGATGGCATGCTGACGGCCATTCAACTCGTGGATACGCTAAAAGCTTCCGGTAAAAAGCTGAGTGAGTTGAAAGCAATGATGACTCAGTACCCACAAGTTTTGGTGAACGTGCGTGTTGAAGATAAGAGCAAATATGAGGGCAATTCTGCGATTGAACAAGCGATTGCTACAGTAGAGCAGCAGCTGGGCGATAATGGACGTGTACTTGTTCGTGCGTCCGGTACTGAATCCCTGATCCGTGTTATGGCGGAAGGACCAGATAAGGATGAACTTGAACAATTCGTGTCTCAAATTGCGGATGTTGTGCAAAAAGAACTGGTATAGGACCTGATCAATAGGCCTTCCAAACCCGGTTATTTCAAGGGAATCACTGTCTTATAAGGTTTAATCTAACAGGGGTTATGCCATACAAATCCATATTCCTACGTCCCGGCCTAGTGAGACCATGGGTCTGTTTATTCGGTCGGGATTGTGGGTAAATATGCCGAAATTGTCACAGGTACTTTGCTCCATTGCAAAATGAACGTGACGTGCATATAATGAGTGGAGTCGTCATTCAGACACAGAAAGTGAGGATCGTAAGGTACTAGTTACACAAGCGCCAGAGCTTGAAGTTGCGCGGGAAGGATTTTGACCAGTATGAATCTTGAAGCTTAAGATGCTACTGAGCAATAATCGACGGCAATCAAGCTGACGAGGTGGGGGTGTTCGAATTGTTCGGCGGGGACCTCCCGGTGATGCACCAGAGCCGTAAACCGGATTGCGGAAAATGGATGGGTGACTGTCCACACAACGCGCCGGTAGGTGCAAGAGTCAACTAAAATTAAAATGAATGTGCGCGAAGAGCGTGTACAGTGCGCGGACGGGAAAATGATGTACATTCATGATTGCATCTAATAACAGCTTATGACTGCGGAGCGGCAAGAGGCTGCTCTGATCATTGATAATTGAATAGTTGAAAGTTTTCATGATACGTTAGGCAATCATTTTCATTTTTTCGATATGCCGTGCCAGCCTGTTTCTCTTCGTGACACAGTATTCATATACAATCGGAGGAACTAAACTATGTGCGGTATTGTTGGATATATTGGTAATAAGAACACTCAATCGGTATTGATCGAAGGACTGAAAAAGCTTGAGTATCGTGGTTATGATTCTGCAGGTATTGCGGTATTTACACCGGATGGTCTGCAAATCTCCAAAGCTCTGGGACGTCTTGCGAACCTTGAAGCCAAACTGGATGGTGCTCCGCTGGTAGGTAATGCCGGAATCGGACACACTCGCTGGGCTACTCATGGTAAACCATCTGACGAGAATTCCCATCCACACACGGATGAGAGCCAGAAGTTCTCTGTTGTTCACAACGGAATTATCGAGAACTATTTGGATCTGAAAGACGAACTGATTGCTCAAGGTCACACATTCACATCCGAGACAGATACTGAAGTCATCTCCCACCTGATTGCACGTGAATACGATGGAGATATCGTTAAAGCAGTGCAAAAAGTGATCACATTGATGCGCGGAGCATTCGCGCTGGGTGTTCTGACAGAGTATGAGCCTGAGAAACTCGTAGCTGTGCGTCAAGCAAGCCCGCTGATTATCGGTATTGGTAAAGGCGAGAACTTTATCGGTTCCGATATCCCGGCCATTCTGGAACATACACGTAATGTGTATATTCTGAATGATGGTGAGATGGCTGTTTTGACACATGATGCTGTCGAATTGATGACGATTGAAGGCAACTTTATTTCTCGGGAAATGATTCATGTCGATTGGGATGCTGTAACTGCAGAAAAAGGCGGATTCGAGCACTTCATGCTGAAAGAAATTCATGAGCAACCAAAAGCATACCGTGATACAATGCTGGGTCGCATCGACAATGAAGGCAAAAAAGTTCAACTTCCTGAGTTGAAAATGACAGAAGAGCAAATTAAAAATATTCGTAACGTTCAAATCATTGCTTGTGGTACAGCGTACCATGCAGGTCTGGTTGGACGTACTGTAATTGAACAATTGGTGCGTATTCCGGTAGAAACTGACGTTGCTTCCGAGTACCGCTATCGTTCTCCAATCGTTAACAAAGATACACTGGTAATCGTAGTGAGCCAATCTGGCGAAACTGCAGATACTCTTGCTGCACTGCGCGAAGCACAATCGAATGGTGCACATGTACTCGCCATCACTAACGTTGTAGGTAGCTCCATTGCACGTGATGCAGACGATGTGATCGCAACATTGGCAGGACCGGAAATTGCTGTAGCTTCTACCAAAGCGTATACTTCGCAATTGATTGCGTTTAACCTGCTGGGTCTGTACCTTGCACAAGTTCGTGGTACACAAACAGCAGAAGAGATTGCTCACACGCTCGCAGCAATGCAAGCTCTGCCTGAGCAAGTGGAATCTATGCTGGAGCAAGCGGAAGCCATTAAAGGATATGCAGAACAAATTTCCAAACATCAACATCTCTTCTTCATCGGCCGTGGTCTGGATTATGCAGTAGCACAAGAAGGTTCTTTGAAGCTGAAAGAGATCTCTTATATTCACTCCGAAGCGTATGCTGCGGGTGAGTTGAAACATGGTACACTCGCATTGATCGAGGACGGTATCCCTGTCATTGCTCTGGCAACGCAGGAGAACGTTCTGGAGAAAACGGTGAGCAACATCAAAGAAGTGAAAGCACGTGGTGCAGACGTACTGGCAATTACGTACGAAGAGCACGTAGCACCATTGCTGAAATCGGTTGACCAAGCGTTTGCCATTCCTAAGACGTTGCCACTGCTCAGCCCGGCTCTATCCGTTGTAGCTTTGCAATTGCTTGCATACTACGCTTCTCTCGCTCTGGGTCACGATGTGGATAAACCACGTAACCTGGCGAAGAGTGTAACGGTAGAGTAAGGGAAGAGTCTTTAATTTCAAAGATGAATGCGTTAAATTTAGTATGTAACTGAAAAATATAGATTGTAACTTCTTAACCAACATACAAATGAGCTCAGATTAGTCTGAGCTCATTTGTTGTTTAATCAGGAAAATCAGGGGTCTTAATAAGATTAAAAACAAATTCCGTATTGGAGTGGCCGTTCTCGGGGCTTAAATTGCCATTCAACAGCCTTTTTGTCGAAAATATATGTCTCCAACACATATGGTCCTCCTAAGGGCCATGAAATGGGCTAACGGCCAATCTAAGTATCTTATTGTACTTTGGGGTTCACAGAGCACCGTTGGTAGCTTGCCTAGGGGCTTAGGAAAAAGAGAAGGGATAATAAATGATGGTTTCTAATATGTGATTTTTAGCAGCACTTTTTTAATAATAATTAGTACCTATTCTCGTTGTGCTTTCCTGATGAGATTCTAGAAATCAAAAAGATCAGTAAAAAGAAACCAAGAGCAGAAAATTGCTCTTGGTTTCTTTTAGCACCTTCGCGCGTACTTTCTTCAACGAGATGCATCAACTTACAGGTTTCTAGATGATTAACTTTTCTTATGAAAAACTCATTCACTGAACCATCCCCCTGGATACATTTGCGTATTAGGCTTTACTGTGAAGGGTAACTAGGTAACCGTCTGGGTCGGCAAATGTAAAGGTTCGCCCGAATGGTCCATCTATTGGTGCGGATGTAATCTTTACGCCTCCTGCAATAAGCTTGTCGTGGATTTCTTGCGTATCAGGGGCATGAAGCCACAGAGCGACACCAAGTCCAGGCTGAGTACCTGAACCGAGTTCTATTCCTTGCATTAGGTCACGAAGAGCAAATGCAATAGGCTTTGTTTCAAAGACCACAGCATGAGGTGGTCCCGCCTGTGAGCGGACCAGTCCGAGATAGTTTTGATAGAATTCCGCAGAGCCTTCAAGATTGCTCACTTGAAGTGAAATGAAGTCGGGTCCAATTACTGACATTTAATGTCCTCCTTTGTATGTGGGGTTGTTTATGTTATTAATATAAGTCGTAATACTGACATCGGGAATGTTTCAACTTTTCTTCCTTGGGCAACACCTCCTTTGTGGAAATTAATACCAATTACACGAAGGTTTAACATTCTCCTGACATGAGTCAAAAACAATCGCAGATAGATTTGGATACCTCTCTTGGGTACCTTTTCAAGGAAACCGCCATTACACTACGTATGTCAATAGAAGCTGTTTTGCGACCACACGGCTTGACCTTAACGCACTATTCGTGTCTGGAGCCTTTCGGAGCTCTCTAACTCATAACTCGCTCGAGGGTCATTCGCCACACGGCAGTCTAGTTATCCAACTGCTTATAGGAGATCCCTTGTACAAGTTGACTTAGGGCTTCGTTCGTTGGCGTTAATGGCCGGCCAAGCAGCTTATCGAAATCGTTGCTTTCCACCTCAAAAGCTCTTCCCCGAATACCTTGCTGAATCCCTACAAGAATCGGAATAACGAAGTCCGGTACGCCAGCCTTTTTCATGATCTCGGCATAGGTGGCATCATCTACTTGCTGGCCGAGAACCTCCTTGCCCAAAACGATTCCAAGTGCGGACGCGAGTGATTCCTCCATAATAATTGTAATGTTTCTTGTTATAACACAAATAGTTATAACAGGAGATATAATAAAAGCTCAAATTCGAGCTTTTACTTATTTGAAGTATACAAAAACGCTACTGACACCGTTATGTCAGTAGCGTTTTAACGTTTTTTTCAGTTCGTTTCTAACCCGATGTCGGAAGGATTCCGGCTCCAGCACAACCACTTCGCCTCCCCAGCCGAGCACCCAATGCAGCAATTCCTCAGGCTGCCGAACACGTAAGGTCACCAGCAACCCTTCCGTATGATCCTCTATGGTTTCTATATAGAAGTTGTTCGATTCCCTTACCTTATCGGCAATGTCAGGTTGGACCCAGATGCGCACACGGACGTCGCGATCATCTGGAGGCTGGTATACATCTAAAAGGAAATCTGCTGGCAACATAAATGTATCTTCCAGCTCGAAAAGCTCCGACATAAATCATAAGGATGAACATCGTCCAAACTTTAGAAATCATATATCTGGACAAGTCGAGAAGGATTACGCAGCGGAAAATTGAGGTGCGCGGGATTCGGGATGTCTGGATTCGGCCCAAGTGTTTGAGCACCGAAAATCCCCGTGTATTTCTGCCTACCAGCATTCTGCCCTGGCAACCTGCAAGGGACTGCAGTATGCTTGACGATACCCAGTTTAAGTTGCATTTTCAGATACACTTTAGCTTTATGAGAGATGTACTAAAACGACTGAGCGACCGGAGATCAATAATAGCCGCTCACTCTGGCATTGCAAAGAAAACCTTGAGAAATCAAGGTTTCTGATTACTTTTAATTGAGGTTAACATTTATGAACCACGCAGAATTTTTCCGTTAATCACTGAGTCTTATCAGTGACACTACTCAACCTACTAGCAAGATCCTCCTCCCCCGTTAAAACCTCAACCATAATGCCTGCTCCTAGACGGAATCCATATTTGAAAATCGAGGATAGCTCCATGCCGTGTGTCTGAGCGTTTAGGTCTAACAATGCTTCTAATTGTTGGAACTCCTCTTCTGTATGTCGTTTCTTCCAAATCTCTATGATTTCAGATGTTTGTTGACATAATTCAGAGTATTGCGGGTCACTTGGTATTACGTTTTCATTCGGATGCAAATGGCCATGATATAGCTTTTCTAAAAGACTCTTCATTCCCTCATCCCCATTATGCAAATTATATCATGAATTATTATCATTTTGTAGAGTATACTACGTGGATTTGAATGTTCGGACAACTAGATAATTAACCTAAAAGAGGTATGGCCTTGAAATCAGAAGAAATCTTTGGGCAAGTGTTAAAGACTATTCGGAAGAGAAACAAGATGAGTCAAGAGAAGTTAGCCTTCCAAAGCAATCTTGACCGGACTTACATATCGATGCTGGAACGCGGGATTCATCAGCCTACCCTGAACTCATTGCTAGCGCTTGCTGAGGCGTTGAATATGAAGGCTTCGGAATTGGTTAGGCTTGTGGAGGAAGAGATTGCTGGAGCCAAGAGAATATAAAACACAAAAATGACTGTTGCAGATTTCTGCACAGTCATTTTTGGTTTTTATCCATTCAATATTAACTCTATAATTTGGTAAGTTATTTCAGAAACTTTAATTCCCCCATTTGGATTGAAGTGAATTGATATCGTACGATTAAGGGCCGATTGCCTGAATTCTTTGCTTCATTACAGAATTAGCTGAACTTGACAGATTAGCGTGATCTAGCAGCAGGGCAAAAGAATCTCAAATTCCGTGCCTTGCCCAATTTTCGATTGGACCTTGATTTCGCCGCCGTGTGCTTCGACGATGGTTTTGGCGATGCTCATTCCGAGTCCGGAGCCGTCTGTTGATTCCTCGGTATTGGTTCCGCGGTAATAGCGATTGAACAAATGATGCAGTGTCTCCTCATCCATCCCGTTCCCATTATCGAGTACCCGTATGCAAGCTTGGCCGTTGACTCGGATAAGATTGACGGTAATGGTTGTGCCTGGCGGATTATGCTTGACCGCATTGGACAGCAAATTGTCCATCAGCCGCTGTAACCAGGTTACATCTCCCTGTATCAACAGGGAACCCTCTTCCCCGGTGTAGTGAAACAGATACTCAGACATGGTGGCATCGTTGACGTACTTCAACACGGAGCAGCGTATCAACTCTGCCAGATCGATGTCCCGGCGGACCATGATGGAATCGCTCTGCTTGAGCTGATGGATTAGAGAGAAGTCGGAGATCAGCTCAAGCATATAATCCCCTTTTTCCCGGATGGTCGCACCCATGATCCGCATTTCCTCTTGGCTCCATTGCTCAGGCAGCTTCTCCAGCATATATCCGTAGCCTTGAATCGTGGCCAGAGGTGTGCGCAAATCATGGGAGATCCCTGACATCCACTCCGCCTGCTCCTTCTCGAGCCTCTTGCGGTCCCTCTCGATTTGAGCCAATTGATGAGTCATTTGATAGAAGGCTTGAATGACTTCCTGATAGAGCCTGTTGCGGGTTCGCATAGTGCCATTGCGGCGGAATACCTTGCGTTTGTCCTTGGCGGTCAGCACCTCGTCGTACTGCCCTTGGCCCATCCGTTCGAACCAGCCTGCGAACAGAATCAGAGGCCGCCCATAGCGGTAGCCATGCCAGATGGAGATCGACAGAGCGAGGATCAGGATCAGTACCGCAATCCAGATGAGTCTCGGCGTTGCGTTTTCCAATACAGGATGCTTCAGAGGGAGTCCGGCTGCATGGGGCGTATAGACGATCCAGGTCATTCCGCTCGGCTCGTCCCGGTGGGCCACAATACCCGCTTCATAGTTGTCTGGAGACTGCTGGATGGCCAGAATATCCAGCGGCCGATATGCCTTTTGTACATACGTTTGATCGCCAATGCCTTGTACGGTGTTACTCTCAGGGTCGATCACTTGCAGATAACTGCCAGTCTTTCGAAGCTGCTGTTCCAAGAGGGGAACCGCTTCACTTCTTACCATGCCCTGCTGTCCGTAAGCGTTGAACCACGCCGTGAGCTGGTCAAGGTCAGGGGTTGGATAGCCGAGTACATATAGAAGCGGGTCCTGGAACGAGAAATTCAGTTGCGTCTGCACAGCATAAGACCCCAGTCTCCGTGTCTCCTGGATATCGAGCAATTGAGCGGTGGAGTAGGAGGCAGGTAGTGCGGGGTAGGGAGTTGTATTAATGCTGTAGACTACGTCTCCTTCCGCACTAACCACCTGCAGCCACATCTCTTTCTCTTCGATAAGCTTGTCCCACTGGGGGAAGATGTGAATTTTTCCGTCTTTGTACTGGGCTTCTTGGGCAATCTGTTGCAGGACGCCAACCGGAAAGTTCCGGCGTATCTCATTACTGGTCATGTTCTGAAAGAACAGGATGCAGGCAACCAAAGCAATGGTCACAATTGCCAGAGCATAGAAAATCAACTGATACGTGAAGTGGAAAGCCATACGTTGCTGGATTTTCATCGCTCCTCCGGCTCCTTCACCAGCTTGTAGCCAAGTCCGCGTACCGTAAGCAGCAGCTTTGGATTGCCGGGATCGAGTTCAATCCTCTCCCGTATGCGGCGGATATGCACCATCACGGTCGAATCATCGCCCTGTCCGTTGATCCCCCAGACATTGTCGTAGAGCTGGGTTTTGGAGAATACGATTCCGGGATGTCTGCAGAAGTGCAGTAATAGCTGGAAAACCTGTGCAGGGCAAGGAACGGGCTGTCCCTCTACGGTCAGCTCGCCCTCCGACTCGTTGATGGTAAAGCGGCCGAACCGGTAAATTCCCGCATCGGGATGCTTCGCAGAACCGGACGCCAGGGCTTCCGGCTCCAACCGGCGTATGCGCGCTTGAATTCTTGCGGCTACCTCCAGGGGGTTGAAGGGCTTGGTGATATAATCATCCCCACCCATGGCGAAGCCTTTTAGAATATCGAGATCGGACGCCTTGGCTGTCAGGAACAGTATATACGGGTTCCCGTATTCGCGGATCTTGGAGCAGAGCTCCAGTCCGCTGCCGTCGGGAAGCATAATGTCAAGCAGAACAATATCGGGGACCACGCGTTGCACTAGGCTGAGAGCTTCGGTATAAGTGGAAGCCCCGTACAGTTGATGAAAACCTTCCCGGCGAAGCACCATTTGCAGCATGGTGATCATCGAAGGTTCGTCGTCAACGATAGCGATTTTAATAGCGGATAGATTTGGCATTTTCTCACCCTTTTTCAAAATAGCATATTTATCTTAACAGGACCTAAACAGCAGGGACAAAATTAAGCAAAAATTCATCGGTTCGTTTAAGTTCCGTTCCAGCGGGGTTGGTAGGATAGGTCTGAGCAGCATATTCGAGCTTCGATGAGAGGAGTAGCAGGAAAAGGATGGTTGCATTCAATCTATTAAAGCGGAGGTTAATAGCATGAGTAAAAAATGGTCACTACCGGGAGGCTGGCAATGAGCAGTCCATCCATGTCTGAAATACCTCAAACCCGGCCCGGCTGGCCGGAGATCCTAACTGCACTGTCCCTCTATATGGTTGGCGTTGTTATCCTTGGTGTCTGGATGCTTCAACTTCCTGATGAGCAAGCCATCTTGCGGATTAATATCGGAGGTGCGGGCAATGGTCTGATTGGCTTCCTGGCTTTGTTTGCAGCCTACGCCTTGCGGATTCGCAATTTACGTGCTTTCGGGTTTCGGATGACTGAACGGAAATGGTTGCTGGTGGCGGTCGTAATCGGCATTGCCGCGTTCGGGGGATGCTTTGTTATTGAAGGAATCTATTATCACTTTATTACCGAGATCAACACCCAGGCGGACTTCCAGACGGCAGCGCAAGGCGGTCCGCTCTCGCTCTTCATTCTGATTATCACCGGGGCCATCCTCACGCCACTCAGCGAGGAGTTTGTATTCCGCGGCGTAATTGCCAATGCACTGAACCGATATGGAGCATGGGCCGGGGTGGTCGGCAGCGCTGCAATCTTCGGCGTGATTCATGGATTCACCGTTATCCTGTTAGACGCATTCATGGTCGGCATCCTGGTGGGATACCTGTTCCGCAAGACAGGCTCCATCTGGCCGGGAGTCGTGGTGCATATCGTGTATAACGGCCTCAATCTTCTCTATTATTCTACGCTGTAGACGGAGGAGGAATGGCTTAGGGGGAGAATGATATAATCCTAATACAAGAATGAGATAGATTGAAATTGAAACTATTCGGTTAGGGAAGAGTGACGGAGGAGAATTTTGGAGCTGGAGGAGCGGTAGCGTCCGCCTTTGTCGCCGGATTTCTACTGCTAATATAGTTCAAATCAAGAAATCTGGGGACAACAGCGGCCGGAAGGCCAAACATTCTCTGTAGTCACGGCTATCCCGGAACGGACATTCTTAAGTTCAATCTATCTGCCAAACACCCAAGTCACAACAACAAGGAGAGAACCATGACCATCCAAATCATAAACGGCGATCTATTAGAAGCCAGTGAAAATATTCTTGGGCATCAGGTGAATTGTCAGGGGGTGATGGGGTCGGGGATCGCGAAGATTCTGCGGGACCGATATCCGAACTTATTTCCTGAGTATAAAAAGTACTGTGACCAGTACACGCCTGACGAGTTGCTTGGACACTGCCAGCTGGTGCAGACGGACTGTTGATGGCGTCTGCCCCGTCTGCTGCTTGAATTGGCGCATGAAGTGAATCTCGCTGGCGTAGCCGCTCATCTCGGCGATCTTTTTGACGGAGATGTCTGTGGTCGTGAGCAGATATTTGGCATGTTCGATCCGGCTGGCAATGACGTCAGCCATCGGGCTTACGCCGAAGAAGTCCTTATACAGGTGCTGGAAGCAGGACCGGCTCATGGTCAGCTCGTGGGATAGGCCTTCGATCGTCCAGTTCAGGAAGGGCTGGTTGTAGATTTTGGTGCGGATGACGGACATCTTGTTGTAATGCGTGTTGCCGACTTCCTTCTGGGTGGAGTGAATCCGGTTGCTCAGCTTAATGAAGAATAAGCGCACAGAGAGCCTATAATTTCTTCATCAAAGAGTTATGAAAATATAAGATTTAATAGTTACAACAGATCAATACCGATCTTATGATTCGTGATGATGATGAAAGGTATAGTCGGGCTGAGAGCATAAAGTTACGAAATTCTAAGATGTGGGATAAATATTTTTTTGGAAACTGAATCAATAAACAGATCTACTGAAATGGACTACCCTGATATGAAGTTACAAAATTTATTTTCCTGTAAAGAAGATTCAGTTACAAGCTTTAAATCGATCCTAAGACAAGGAAAGTTAGAAGTGTCATGGGTTTTCAGTTGCGAACTATTTTTAACTTCTTCAAAAGCAAAGATGTGTTCAGTTACATTATAGTTGGTAAGTCAAAACAACGATCATTGTTTATAAAATTAATACTTTGAAGTGTAACATTAAGGAGTCCTGATGATTAAATGTCATCAGGACTTTTCTTTAATTTAAGGAGGTTATTTGTCTACTATTGGAGAACGAATTAGAAGCATACGGAAGCTACATAAGTTAAATCAAACTGAGTTCGCTATTACCATTGGAGTTTCTTAGGTGACATTGAGCGAGTTGGAACGATCGTTGTGTTCGTATAAATTATGCTGGTGATTTTCATATGGATTATCGTCTTAGCTAGCGTGTATACTTCTCAAGTTTACCAGACTGTAGTAAAAGGAAAAGGAAAAGGCATTACCATGAGCATGTCCCGTAAAGGAACGCCCGCTGACAATGCCCCTCGTTTCATTCCACACTAAAGTCTGAAACGTTCTACCTCGAAGATCTCAAGTGTACAAAAACGGCCATCGCCCTTTAGACCGTTCGAGACTACTTCACCTACTATAACTAATTCGGATTCAAGCTTAAGTCTAGGCAATGGCACCCTTCTTGAACTCTCACGAACTACAGGGCGATTAGTTCAAATATATGGACAATGGACTAAAGATGGACAGATTATCGGAGATAATTCTTTGAAAAGGAAGATTGATCATTTAAGCACGTTATATGCGACATTCAGTATATTGAGGAAATGGTTATGATAATTATATTATCGTAAAGTACAAGTTTCCAACTTTCTTTTTGGGACTAACGGGCTGTATGTTTGTTGCATAACACTGCATGAAAAGGAGGTCATCCGAGTCATTTTGGACGGCCTTTTTTATGTGTCATGACATATTCAAATCAAAAGGATACTAAACCAAGTCTTTGATGGTCGGAGTGAATTTCATAGATATTTCTGATATTTCATCAGGTGCATGTCTATCAATACATATAACTACCTTTTGTGAAAAAACTGTCATAACCGATTCGCACACAATTCTAGGCTGTTGAGAAAGAAATGTGAAAAAAAACAAATTATCAAGGTATTTTACCAAGAAGCGACTTACTTCGACATGTGGGTTGTGTTAAAAGTAATTAAGAAGAAGAAAACATAATTACATCAAATATATGAAAATTTTCCTAATTATTTTTTGTCTTTTTTCTCTAGTCAGGTTGCAGTTAAAATGCTTTTTAAATATGACGGTAGGAAGAGTGATTTATGGACAAAAGGATGGGCCAAAACACACTAACTGGGCGGCTAAAGGAGCAACCTAACACCTTTATTCATGATGAAATATTGTATCCTCAATTCAAATACGAGGTTCAACACCTGCTTCCCTATTATATTCAAATCGAAAAAGTCATTTCCATGGAATATACCCGCATGGGGTTGCTAGAACATGAAGCGTTGCAGCATATTTTGCTTCAATTGGACAAACTCGACATGGACACATTGGTAGGCAATCCTCAGGAAAACATGACGGATATCTTGTTTGCGATTGAACGTTATGTAGAACAGAATACCAGCCACTCTATTATAGCTTGGCATCTGGATCGAAGTCGTAATGATGTACAGGCAACAGCTCAGGTCATGCTTGCCAGAGACCAACTGCTCGATATGATGGAAGCTCTACTCTCACTCGCTGATGCTATTCATCCACTTGCACTGAAACATATCCATACCAAAATGCCCGGTTATACACATTACCAATCAGCACAAATCATCAGCCCGGGTTTTTATTTTGCAGCAATGCTGGAGCACATTGGACAAACGATTGGACGCTTTCAAAACCATTGGACAAGCCTGGATGAATGTCCGCTAGGCTCAGGGGCAATGTCAGGTCTGGAATTACAGTGGGACCGAAGGAACATGGCACGAATGTTAGGATTTGATCGGGAATGTCGTCATGCATTGATGGGTGTCGCCTCCAAGGATTTCATGCTGCTGATTGGTGCGGAGTTATCCAATGTGAGTGTGACGTTAACGCGATTTATGACAGATTTCATGAATTGGGGGAGTAGCGAATACCGTTTCTTGCAGTTGCCCGATCATCTGTGCGGCATTTCTTCAGCCATGCCTCAAAAGAAAAATTTTACTATTTTAGAACGAATTAGAGGGAAATTGGCTCATATTCCTGCATATTATCTCGATCTTGTGATGGGGCAACAACGAACTCCATATACCAATTTGGTTGAGACAGCAAAGGAGGGAGGTAGCCATTTTTTAACCATGCTTGAGACTATGAATAGCGCGATTCAATTGCTGACTCATGTCATTACGCATGTAAGCTTTGATCAAGAGCAAATGGAACGGGTTTGCAACGAGCAGTTTTTTGGCGGATTCTCCTTAGCGAATCAACTAACCTTGCAGTGCGATATCCCCTATCGAAATGCTCAGATCATAGCAGGAAAGTACATTACAGCCATGATTGAACAGGGGCGAAGGCCATTGGATGTTGATTCAGAGTTACTCCGAACGATATGCGCTGAGATGGGTTATGTCAGTCAACTTCAGGATGAGATTTTGATCCAATGTTTTTCCGCTGAATCTGGTTTATCTGCGAAGCGGTCTTCAGGATCTACTCACCCGGATCAGGTGGCAGAGCTTATATCCATTCAAGAACGGGAACGAGCGTTGACTTGGGAATATGTGCAGAATGTGAAGGAGAGAAGTCGAACTTATTTACTGACCTAGGGGGTTACCAGATGAGCTCATATTTGGAGGGGAAAAATGTAACAAAGTCGATTGGAGTTGGAAAATCATTCGGGACATTTGGTGAACTTCTTCAAGGGGTGGGAACCGATGCACAGAATTTCCTGATCACGCTGCCGATCAACCGATATTCACATGTAACATTTCAGTCACAGCCGAGCCTCCCCCACCTGATTGTATCTCCCAGTTACAGATCGAAGTCTAGACAAATCGCGCTTAGAATTCTTCAATTGTATGACCTTCCGATGGGAGGATTTATTGAGATTAACAGCAACATTCCGGTTGGAAAGGGTTTGGCCAGTTCCTCAGCTGATATTGTTGCAACTGCCCGAGCGATTGATCATTGTTTTGGTTTGAATCTGACCACAGAACAATTGGAGGCGTTAATCCAGGAGATTGAACCAACGGACGGTGTCATGTATGACGGTATCGTATCTTATTATCATCGGGCTGTGAGGTTACGTGAGAGTCTTGGCCCGGTTCCAAATTTGTCTATTGTAAGTATTGATGAAGGTGGCGAAGTTGATACAACAGAGTTCAATAAAATTTCCAGATCCTTTACTGCAGTGGAGAAGCTGGATTACGACCAAATGCTTGCAAGCATTTCTGCTGCGATAAAAGAAAATGATTTGAAGGCTATGGGGAGAATCTCCACTCAAAGCGCAATTATGAATCAGCGACTGCTGGAGAAAAAACAGATGGAGCAGGTTCTGGATATATGCAATGAGGTGGGCGGGTTGGGTATTGTCATCACGCATAGCGGTACCTGCATTGGAATTTTGCTGGACCAAACTGATGGCGAGTATTGCTGGCAATTACATAAGGCCTATCAACTGATGAGTTTACTGCATGGCGAGGTTACAATTTTTCATACCAATATGTAAGCCGTCTGAAAAACAGTTATTCATTCTGATCCACGGAAGGAGAATTTGAATGGAAACAGGTCAACGCAAGTCTTCAATTCCTGCATCCAAGCAAGAAATGCTCCAAAGATTGCTGCAACAAAGAGTGGGAAACACAGCCGTTTATACAACTATTCAGCCTGTATCGCGGACGGAATCTTCTCCGGTATCCTCTGCTCAAAAGCGTCTTTGGTTTTTGGATCAGTTATATCCACAAAACGCATTTTACAATATTCCTTTTCTATTTCGCTTCAAAGGAGAGCTGGATACGAGTGCTTTAACCAAAAGTCTTGAGCAGATGGTCAGCAGGCATGAGTCGTTGCGAACCACCTTTGCAGTTGAAGACGGGGAACCCGTTCAAATTATCCATGATCAGTCTGAATATCACTGGAGAATGAACGATGTAACCGATCTGCCTGAAGAACAGCGGGAACTCGCCGCCATGGAGTTGTTCCAGCGGGAAGCACAGACAGCGTTTGATTTATCGACAGGGCCATTGTTGCGTTCCGGTTTGATTCGCGTTCAGCCGGATGATCACTTTTTCATGATGAACATCCACCATATTGTTTTTGATGGTTGGTCAACAGGCGTCCTGTGCCAGGAATTGGAACTGCTTTATCGTGCGAATCGGAATGGTGAGGATGTGCCTCTGCTGCCTCTTGAGATTCAGTATGCAGATTATGCACACTGGCAGAACGAGCATCTGAAAGGAAGCGAAGTTCAGCAGCAGTTGTCTTATTGGGAGGAGAAGCTGAGTGGTAGTTTACCGGTATTACAGCTTCCATATGATTTTCCAAGTCCTTCTCGCCAAACGTTCAAAGGTGCATTTACTACCTTTACGATTCCATCTGAAATAAATGTTGCATTGAAGCAGATAAGCCGAACGTATGGAGCAACTCCTTTTATGGCATTTCTGACCGTTTATAAAATTCTCTTATATCGATATACACGACAAGCAGACCTGATCGTAGGAACGCCAATCGCCAATCGTAATATCAATGAATTGGAAGATTTGATTGGATTTTTTGTGAATACCTTAGTGATTCGTACATCCATATCCAGCGACATGTCCTTTGTGGACCTGCTGAAACGGGTACAGCAAGTAACACTGGATGCCTATGCGAATCAGGATGTGCCATTCGACACCATTGTTGAGGCCATTCAACCTGAGCGGAATCTGGGTGGAACCCCGCTATTTCAGGTGATGTTCAATCTGATTAACGATGTTCGGCTGAGTCTGGATGGGCTTCATGTTACCTCTCTGGAGATTGATAATCAAACATCGAAGTTTGAGATGGAGCTTACCCTGATTGAACACGCTGAAGGGATGTCTGGTGGATTTGAATATAGTACCGACCGGTTCAAGGAAGATACCATTACCGGCTTAATCCAGCACTATCTGCTGCTGCTGGAGTCCGTCGTTCGGCATCCGGATGTTCCGATTTCGCAGCTTCAATTTTTATCGAAACAGGAATGTCAGCTTCTGGAGCAATGGAATCAGACGACCGTGCCTTATCCGGATGACATCTGCTTGCACCAGTATTTCGAACGTCAGGTCAAACAGACACCTGATAAGAGTGCTATCGTCTTTAAGGACACTCGCTTGAGTTACCAGGAGTTAGATCGTCTGTCTAACGGGCTTGCTTTCAAGCTTAGGGAGCATGGGGTGGGCCCAGATGTTTGCGTCGGAATCTGTATGGAACGGTCATTGGAAATGGTCGTTGCGGTGCTTGGTGTTCTAAAAGCTGGAGGAGCTTACGTCCCGCTTGATCCACATTATCCTCAGGACCGCTTAATTTATATTTTGGAGGATACGGATGTCCCGGTTGTAATTACTCAATCCACACTGTTGTCGCTTATTGGGGAGGCTGGCACAAATCTGTTCGTTCTGGATCATATTGAAGAGCTTGAGCCTGTGGAAGAAGTCCCGGAGTCTGGTGTTGGTCCAGATCATATTTTATACATATTGTATACTTCGGGTTCAACGGGCAAACCAAAGGGCATCGTGATGGATCATCGCCCTATCGTAAATCTGATGGCTTGGCAAATGAAAAACCTGAAGTCACCGCAACAGGCGACCGTGCTTCAGTTTTCGACCCTGAATTTCGACATGTCATGCCACGAGATGTTTTCAGCTTTTGGCAGCGGAGGCACGGTGATTCTGGTCGATGAGCAGACTCGCAAAAATCCGGAGAGTCTACTTGAACTGATCATTGAGCATAAAGTTCAGCGTTTGCACTTGCCCTACATCAGCTTCCAGCAGCTGGCTGAAGTCGCCGAGCAGATCGAAGGCATCGAATATGAGATTACAGATATTACTGTTTCAGGAGAGCAGCTTCGCGTTACACCACAGATCAGAAACTGGCATAAAAAGCTTGGGAATTGCACGGTTCAGAATCACTATGGCCCAACGGAGACCCATGTCGTTACCGCATTTATGATTGAAGATATGGATGAAGTTAATCCGCTGCCACCCATAGGCAGAGCCATTGATAACTGTGAAATATACATTCTCGACAACGAACTTCAACCTGTCCCGGTTGGTGTATATGGAGAGCTGTATATTGGTGGAATATGTCTCGCGAGAGGATACTTGAATCGGGAGGAACTGATCGCGGACAGATTTATCCCTAATCCGTTTGCAGATGAGCCTGGTCAGCGTATGTATAAATCGGGGGATCTGGCCCGTTTTCTGCCAAGCGGTGATGTTGAATTTTTAGGGAGAATGGATGAGCAGGTCAAAATTCGCGGCTTCCGCGTGGAACCAGGTGAGGTGGAATCAGTCATTAGCACTTATCCTGGTATTCGGGAGACGGTGGTCGTGGCATACCAGGAACAGCAAGCACCACATGAACTGGTCGCTTACGTTGTAGTGGATAAGGATATTGCAGAGCCTGAATTAAGGGAGCACTTAAAAAAGAAATTGCCGGATTACATGCTTCCTACCATTTTCATGAAGATTGAGGAGATGCCGCTGACACCGAGTGGCAAGGTCAGTCGATCTGCTCTTCCACAGCCCAAACGCAACATGGGAGGAAAAAACAAGACAGCTCCTGTCACTGCAGCGGAAAAGGGTGTTGCCGCCATTTGGGTAGATATTCTCGAATGCGAAGAAGTTGGACTGGAGGACCAGTTTTTTGAACTGGGCGGTCATTCATTGCTGGCGATCAAGGTTATCTCTCGCATCCGAAGCGCGTTCCAGACCGATTTGCCGCTGTATACCATTTTTGAGTTTCCACAGCTTAGTGACTTTGCAGCACATTTAGTGCATTACCTGGCAACACAGCATGAACGTCTTTCATCGGAAAGTGAAAGTATAGTTCCAGTACCTCGCGAGCCTTATATGCCACTCTCTTATGCTCAGGAGCGAATTTGGTTTTTTGAGCAATGGCAGCAGGACTCATCCATGTATAACATCTCCAAGGCTTTACGTGTTATGGGGGAGTTGGACGAAGCAGCTCTGGAACAGAGCTACCAGCAATTAATTGAGCGTCATGAGAGCTTGCGAACCAACTTTGTGGATCAAGCCGGACAGCCGAAGCAAATGATCCATCCCTTTCGGTCCCTTCCGATTAGACGGGTAGATTTGCGTAATGACATGGATGAGCGCCAGTATGTCCGTCTCCAAGCTTTGATTGCTGAGGAGGAGCAACAGCCATTTGATTTGGCCAACGATCCGTTAATTCGAACGAGTCTGTATCGTTTGGACGATGAAGAGTGGGTTCTACTGCTGGTGGTACACCATATTATTTTCGACGGTTGGTCCATGTCGTTGCTTGAACAGGAATGGTGGGAAAATTATGATCGCTGCAAGCAGGACCCTTCTTTTCAAAGGGAAGCCCTTCCTCTACAATACGTGGATTATGCGATTTGGCAACGAAATATGCTTCAAGGTGTCCGTTGGGAAGAACAAATGGCCTATTGGAAAAACCAATTGCAAGGTAAACTTCCCATTCTGCAATTACCTACCGATCGGGCGAGACCTGCCCAGCAATCGTATAAAGGGGCGCATGTTGACTTTACTATAGATCGACGACTCGCCGAGAAAGCGAGGCAATTCAGTAAGCAGGAAAATGTATCATTATATATGACCCTGCTTACGACGTTCAAGGCCCTGTTGTATCGATATACTGGGGAGCAAGACCTTCTAGTTGGTTCACCCATGACCAATCGCAATCGGACGGAATGGGAGCAGTTGATCGGTTTTTTCGTGAATACATTGGTGCTCCGAACTAGTGTGTCTTCTGAGATGACGTGGAAGGATCTGTTGGGCAGGGTGAAAAGGGTCACGTTGGAGGCTTTCTCCCATCAGGAGATTCCTTTTGAAAAGCTGGTCCAAGAGTTGCAACCGGAACGTTCCCAGGGATTTTCGCCCGTATTCCAGGTGATGTTTTCCCTACAAAATATGCAACATGTAAATGATAGAGAGGCATTAAAGTTCAGCCCGTATAATCTGGAAAACATCAATTCGTTGTTTGATATCAGCATGTTCATTGAGGAGGGCCACGAGCTTCAAGTCACGATTGAGTATGGGGCTGCTCTGTTTGAACGAGGAACCATCGAGCGGTTCGCCCAGCACTATTCACAGTTACTGGAGAGCATGATACAGCAGCCGGAAACATCGATTGCACAAGCTTCCCTGTTGACCGAACAGGAGCGGAGGAAACTGCTCGTCGACTGGAATGATACGGCGAGGTCCGGGGTAAGTCATAGGGCCCAGGAGCAGGACATCTATCAGCAATTTTCGCAAGCTGTCCTTCGTCATCCACATGCTGTCGCCATTGAGGATGGAGAACGAACAATCACGTATGAAGAGCTTCAGACCCAAGCTCAGACGATTGCATGCATGTTATGGGATGCACAAGCTGAGGCGGGTACAGTCATTGGTTTGTACATGGAGCGTTCGATAGAACTGGTGGCGTCCATGCTCGGGACGTTGAGGGTAGGCGCCTGCTTTGTGCCGATCGACCCTGAGTACCCAGCAGAGCGTATTCGCTGGATGGTGGAGAACAGCAGGATACCGATTGTCTTGACGCACTCCGATTTAATGGATGGTTTGCCTATTGATCATGATTGTGTGGTAGCCGTGGACAAGCTGCAAGGAATACAGGTGGAACGTGTCTCCCAAGAGGAAGTTGGACTACCTTCGAAGTGCATATCCATGGAAAATACAGCTTATGTAATCTATACCTCGGGGTCTACGGGTAAGCCCAAGGGAGTCATGATTTCGCAGCGTTCGCTTGCGGATCATGTTCAGACTGTCATAGAGGGGAACCGTCTGAACGATAACGACCGGATTGTGCAATTTTCAGCGATCAGCTTCGACTTCTCCATCCATGAGATGTTTCCAGCGCTTCTCACAGGTGCAACGCTCGTACTGCGTCCGAAATCGGTATTAGATACGCATGAGTTCGTCCGCTGGTTAAACGTGAAAGAAATCAGTGTACTTTACTTGCCTACAGCTTACTGGCATTTGCTCGTCAGCGAGTGGGATGAAACAGATGCTTTTCCAGCGTCTTTGAAGCTGGTATCCGTCGGCGGAGAAAAAGCCTCCATAGCCATATACGAAAGATGGAAGCAGATTACGCAGGGACGTATTCGCTGGAGCAATGCGTATGGGCCGACAGAGGCAACGGTAGCGGCGACCACTTTTTATGATGATATGGATAAGCTGCATGAAGAGCATGAGGACATTCCGATTGGCAGACCTTTACCGAATACACAGCTATACATTCTGGATCACTTGCTTCAGCCCGTACCCATTGGTGTTGCAGGGGAATTATTTATAGGCGGAGTGAGATTGGCCCAAGGCTATCTGCATCAACCGGGGCTAACCGACAAGGCCTTTATTCCTCATCCGTTCCAACAGGGGGAACGCTTGTATCAAACCGGGGATTACGTTCGTTATCGTGCGGACGGCCAGATCGAATACATCGGAAGGAAAGATTCGCAAGTCAAAATTAGAGGGTATCGCGTCGAACTTGGAGAGATTGAGTCTTGTTTGGAACAGTTACCACAGGTTGAACAGGCTTTGGTGACGGTGAGAGATGACTTGGATGCCTCCGGGCAGCAACTTGTCGCCTACATCAAATGCAAAAATGGAGAGGCTGTTCTGGATACCATCCGCCATGATGCCAAGCAGCTACTGCCCTCTTATATGCAACCATCCTTCTACGTGACATTGAAGAATTTCCCGTTTACGGCGGGTGGAAAGATTAATCGCGCGCTTCTTCCGAAACCGGATGTAGGTTCAGCGGAAAATACAGGTTCAGTGGAGCCTGCGAATGAAACAGAGGAACGCTTGTCTCGGATCTGGTGTCAACTCCTTCATCGAAAGGGAGTTGGGACGAAGGAAAACTTCTTTGAGATAGGTGGCCATTCTCTGCTTGCAACCCAGATGAACTCTCTAATCCGCAAGGAGTTCTCCAAGAACGTACCCATTAAAGCGATCTTTGATTCGCCAACGATTATGGAATTGGCTCAGATTATCAGCAGTATTGAAGCGGAAAACAAAGTGGAAATTCCGAAAATTTCAAGAATGCCGAGGGGCACGAAAGCGTGAAGCCACCATCTAAGGAAAAAGGGGACTGACCAATTGAGTACAACGATTAGCAGTAACCATTATTTGTTTCCAGCGTCCTTTGCTCAAAGACGAATATGGTTTGTTCAGGAGACCATAACTGATCCTTCTGTCTATCATGTGCCGCTGCTGTATAAGCTTGACGGACCCGTTGATCTCGAAGTACTTCAGCGCTCTATTAACAAACTGGTGGAGCGTCACGAATCCTTCCGAACCTATTTTACAGTGGAGAACAATGACATCATGCAAGTCATCATTCCCGAACTGGACTATGTCATCAGTCATATTCAATTACCGACCGAAGCTGTCATGCGAATTAATGAGCGGATAATGCGGGACATACGCAGTCCGTTTTCATTGGAACAGGCCCCCCTTTTCCGGATGGTTCTTTACTCCATTAGTGAACAGGAACATTACCTTTTAATCAACATGCACCATATTATTACGGACGGTTGGTCCTATTCTGTCTTCATGCGGGAGCTGAGTTTGCTGTATTCCGCTGGACGACAAGGAAAAGAGGCTGAGTTACCAGAGCTGCCGATCCAGGTAGCTGACTTTTCGCAATGGCAAAGAGAAAGCCTGCAAGGCGAAGGGCTGGAGAAACAAATGCAATTTTGGGAGAAGCATCTGGAAGGAGAACTACCTGTTCTGGATCTTCCTGTTGATCCAGCAAAACCACTTGTGATCGATAATACAGGAGCTTCTCTTGAATTTCACATTCCTCTACAGCTATCTGAGCGCTTCGCGCAGTTATGCAGCAGCAGCGGTACGTCGTTATATATTGGGCTCTTGGCTGTATACCAATTGCTTCTGGCTCGTTATTCGGGTCAAGACCATATTATTATCGGAACGCCTATCGCCAATCGGCATCACATTGAGCTTGAGAACGTCATTGGGATGTTTGTGAATACAATGACCTTGCGTGCTCGTCTGCATGACAATCCTACCTTTCGGGAAATGCTGATGCAGCTACGAAAGACTGCATTAGAAGCTTACGAGCATCAGGATGTACCCTTTGATATGCTCGTTGAAAGACTGGCCCCGGAGCGTAGTCTCGGACAGACACCAATCTTTCAGGCGATGTTCTCGTTTCAGAATCATCCGAAGCTAGAGCTCGATTTGCCACATATCGATATTAAGCCGGTTGAGTTAGATCTGGGTACAGCCAAGTTCGAATTGTATCTAGACGTTGCGGAATCGTCAGCTGGACTACATGGCATATTCGAATACCAAAAGAATTTATATGATGAGGCTCTGATTGAACAGCTATCTGTCCATTATGTGCAACTCATAGAAAGCATTCTGGAGGATACGGAGCAGCAAATATGGCATATTCCTTTTATGCATGAACAAGAGAAGCGGTCTATAAACGAACAACTGTATCAGCAAAAGGATACGAAGATCCAAGTACCGAGTTCGACATGTGGCCATCATTCGTTTGAACACTGGGCTGTCTTGCAAGCGGATACCATTGCCGTTCGTGATCAAAGTGAAGCAATGACCTACGCTGAACTTAATCAGAGAGCCAATCAGGTTGCGTGGTATATGCGTGAGAACGGGGTTGTTCCCGGCACGGCCGTAGGACTATGGCTTGATCCATCCATAGACCTCGTTGTGAGTATGTTGGGCGTATGGAAAGCAGGGTGCTGCTGCGTTGCGTTGAATTCTGAGCATCCTGTAGCACGGAATACTATGATGCTGCAACATGCAGGTGTATCATGCATTGTTACAAACGAAAACAACGTCCGCAAAGTCCCGCAAGCAGGACAAGAGATCTTTTGTTTGGAACGGATTCCTGACATCCCTGCGTATGCTGCCAATCCTGAGGTACAGGTGGCTGCACATGATGGAGCGTATCTGTTCTGGAATGCTGGAGCATCTGGTGCTTCACAAACTGTCGCTGTCCCTCATTACAGAATTGTGCAGCTATCCCAATCGGCAACGGGAACGTTTGATTTGAATCAGGATGATGTATGGGCCATGCTTCATGCAGTGGACAGTGAACTTGCGTTATGGGAAATATGCGGAGCGTTGTTCAATGGAGGAACACTGGTTATCGTGCCTGGATGGATTGCCGATCAACCTAAATATATGAATGAACTGCTGATTCAGGAAAAAATAACGCGTCTTACACTAACTCAGGCTTCATTTCTCGCCTGGATCAGGCTGGATGAAACCAATGCAAAAGGGAAGTTGGACCTTCGTACGATTTTTATTAAAGGAAAGAACATAACCATACCTTCATTGAATGGGTGGTTAGGTCGTCATACCCGTCACCAGCCGCAACTCATTCAAATAAACAGCCTGAGCGAACTGGGGGGCGTGGTCAGTAGTCGTATCATTCCGGCTAGTGGAAATTCATATGAACGACCAGATCGAGGAATTGGTGCACCATTAACTGGGCGGGTGCTGTATATTCTTGATGCCAGTGGCGAGGTTGTGCCGATGGGTGCCGCGGGTACACTGCATGTGAGCGAGCCGGATTCGGATCATGCAAGAGCGTTTCACGCCAGTCACCTCGATGAGCGATGGAGCTATCGTTCAGTAAACGGCGAGCCCGGTGTATGGTTATATCGTCTGGACGATATGTGTCGCTATTTACCGAACGGAGAGATCGAATGCTTACGTCATTTGGATAACCAAGCGGAGCTAGGTGAATATATCGTTCAGCTTGATGAAATACGAATGGCGTGCCTTCATCACCCGGCTGTTCAGGAAGCAGCAATTCAGGTACAGAGAGACGAATACGGTGTTGAGTATGTGATGGCTTACCTAGTTGCTGTGACTGGGCAGACTGTTCCCGTACAACAGGTTCAGCATGATCTGCGGGACAAGCTCCCTGAATATATGGTTCCGGGAACGTTGCTTTGGGTGGAACAACTGCCTCGATTGACCAGCGGTGAGATAGACTATGATCTTCTTCAGAGTAACACGGAACATAAGTCGAGGCGGTCCGCTTATGTGCCCCCAGCCAATCCAATTGAGGAGAGCCTGGTAAACATATGGGAGACTGTGCTTGAAGTTTCCAGGATCGGCGTCAAGGACAATTATTTCGTCTGTGGAGGAGATTCAATCCGGATGCTGTCGATTATTGCTCTTGCCAAAGATGCCAATCTCTATTTCGGTATCAGGGACTTGTTATCTCATCAAACAATCCGGGAGCTTGCCCCTCATGTATTGATGAATCAGGACATCGTCAAGCTTACAGACAAGAGGTTTGATCTGGTGCCTGAAGAGGACCTTGCCAAACTGCCTGAAGAAATAGAGGATGCGTACCCTCTTACACAACTGCAACGAGGCATGTTGTTTCAAAGTGAGCTGCATTCGGGGTCCAGGTTGTACCATGATCTCATTCAATTTTCCATAAAGGGTTCCTTCCATAGGAAAGTATGGGACGAAGCCTTCCAGATGTTAATCAACCGTCATCCGATCTTGCGTACGACGTTTGATCTCTCGAGTTACAGTCTTCCTCTGCAATTGGTGCATACAAAAGGCAAGCTGCCTATCAAGTATGTAGATGTAAGCGATATGGACCCTGACACACAACAGGAAATGCTTCAGGAATGGGTGGAGCATGAAATGGATACATCCTTTGATTGGAGTCAGTCGCTCCTGCGTGTCGTTCTGTTGCAGCGCGCGAAGGACTGGGTTCAACTGATCGTGTCCATGCATCATTCCGTACTGGATGGCTGGAGTGTGGCCCATTTTACAGCAGAGTTGTTCGGAACAGTGGATCACCTTTTGCAAGATCAGGTATTGGAGCCTGCTCCACGATTACAAACGACATTCAAGCAATATGTGAGAGAGGAATTGAACGCATTACAATCCCCCGAGCACAAGGAGTACTGGGAGGGAAAACTGGACGGCTTTTCCCGAATTAGGCTTCCACAGTGGGAACCGGCAGATACAGCTCCTCCCGTCATGAAGCTCAAGGAGGTGGACATATCGCCATCTCTTTCACGTGACGTGCATGAACTCGCACAGAGGACGCTGATTCCGATCAAGAGCTGGCTGCTGGCCGTTCACATACACATTTTAAAAACATTAACCAATCAGCGGGACATCACAACGGGAGTGCTGTTCCACGGTCGTCTTGAGCAGAAGGATGGTGATCGCGCCCTGGGCTTATTTCTGAATACACTGCCATTTCGCATGCAACTGGACGGAGGGACCTGGGCCGCCATTGCGGAAAAAACGTGGGAAACCGAAAAGGAAATGCTGCAATATCGCAGATATCCTATGGCCCAGATCCAACAGGATACCGGAAACGGCAAGTTATTTGAGACATTCTTTAATTTCACTCATTTCTATGTATCTGAGCAGAAGCTGGGTTCCTATGGGAAACTGCACATTGTTGAGGAGCCGGGATACGCCGATAACAGTTTTCCATTTGGTGCTGAATTTTCGCTGGATGGTGAAAGTGGTGAATTAAGGCTGGCGCTCCGTTGGGATCAGGTGCTGTTCAGCGAAGAGCAAATGAGCCGAGTTGCCGGATACTATCAGATGGCGCTCCGTGCAATCGTTCATCATACCTATGAAGTCGCTGATCACGACACCTTACTGTCTGTTGAGGAACTTCAGGAAATAGATAACTGGAATCAAACGGAAAACCATTTTCCCCAGGTCCATCTGCTGCACAAGTTATTCGAGCAGCAAGTGGAGAGCACACCTGAGCAGCTTGCTCTTGCTTATCAAGGTCAACGCTTAAGCTACCGTGAGTGTAATGAACAAGCGAATCGGCTAGCTCATTACTTGCATAAACATGGAGTTGGGCCAGATGTGAAGGCAGGTATATGTTTGGAACGATCCACTCAACTGGTCACCAGTCTGATGGCTATTCTGAAGGCGGGCGGCGCCTACGTACCGATTCATCCGCATCATCCGGCAGTTTTCGTTCAGGAGCTTATTCAGGATGCTGATCTTGGGCTTGTCGTGACCAGCGAAAAGTGGGCTTCATTATTTGAAGGATACGCTGGAACAGTTCTGTATATGGAACGGATTCATGAGGAATTAGCCACCGAGTCTGCATCGAATCCCATTGTCCCGTGCCTGCCTGAGCAGCTTGCATACATGATATATACCTCCGGCTCTACGGGAAGACCCAAAGGGGTGTTGATCGAGCATAAAGCGATTGCTAACCGTCTTCTCTGGATGCAGAAAGAATATCGATTAACCGGAATGGATCGGGTGCTTCAGAAAACACCATTTACATTCGACGTCTCCGTATGGGAGTTTTTCTGGCCGTTGATTTCGGGAGCGGGATTAGTCATTGCAGAGCCTGAAGGGCATAAGGACCCGGAATATCTGGTTAAGCTCATTCAGGAAGAAGAGATTACAACGATACATTTCGTGCCTTCCATGCTGCATGCTTTTTTGGCTCAACGAGGAGTAGAGCAATGTACCACACTGAAAAGGGTCATTTGCAGCGGGGAAGCACTTACGCATATGTTAAAACAACTATTTTTTGAAAAGCTGTCGTGTGAATTGCATAACCTGTATGGACCTACGGAGGCTGCTGTTGATGTAACCAGTTGGTCATGCAAACCGGAAGATATCCACGTTCCAATCGGTTATCCCATTGCCAATGTCTATCTGCGGATACTCGATGAACGGATGTTGCCTGTGCCTGTCGGTGTACCTGGTGAGCTGTATATCGGCGGCGTCTGCCTGGCACGCGGATACCATCACCGGCCGGAATTGGATGCGGAGAGATTTATACTCGATCCACTCCGAACCGAGCCAAATGCACGCCTGTACAAAACAGGGGATGAAGCCAGGTATCTTCCGAACGGAGCTATTGAATATATAGGTCGTCTAGACCACCAGGTCAAAATACGCGGTCATCGTATTGAAATGGGGGAGATTGAGGCCAGATTGGGCGAACATCCCGGCATTGCGGAATGCGTGGTATACACGACCAGTGACAATCGGCAGCATGTGCAGCTAGTTGCTTGCATCGTGCAAAGCAACCCGAATGCTCCGCTGGTTCGCAAAGACTTGTACAGCTTCTCAAAAAATCGCATGCCTGAGTATATGATCCCTGCTCATTGGATGTTCATTGATAAAATGCCGTTAACGACTAGCGGAAAAATAGACCGGAAGGCGCTCCCGCAGCCCAATACGGACCCTGTGGCAGAACTGAATGATGCATTCCAGCCGCCAAGGAATTCCTATGAGCACCAATTATCGGATATTTGGAAACAGGTTCTTCAAATCGCTGCTCCAGGCATCAGGGACTCATTTTTCCACCTGGGCGGTAACTCATTACTCGCGATTCAGCTCATGGCCAGAGTAGAACAGGCATTTGACCGCAAGCTGCCATTATCAACGATTCTAGAGTATGACACGATCGAGCGGTTAGCCACACTGCTGAGTCAGGCTCCGACAGGAGAGCCAAAACCATCATCTCTTGTTGCTTTAAATGCTTCAGGTTCCAGAACGCCCCTTTATTGCATTCATCCTGTAGGTGGAAGCATCGTATGTTATAACGCTTTTCCACAGGCTTTGGGAGCGGAATGGCCTGTTTACGCCATTCAGGACGAGCATTTGAACGGACCCATGAACTATGACATGCCAGAGCGTTCCTTCTCTTCGATTAAGGATATGGCTCATCAGTATATTGCACAGATCAGGGCTGTGCAGGCAACAGGACCCTATGCCTTGTTAGGTTGGTCATTCGGCGGTATTGTGGCGCATGAAATGGCCTGCCAGCTTGAACAGGTGGGAGAAGAGGTCGAGATGCTGATGCTGCTTGATGCAAGACTAAGGTCTCATGACGAAGCAGCGTTTGAGCTTTCGGAGAACGAATGGAAGGAACATTTCCTGCAGGACCTTACAGGCGTACAAATGATAGGGGATCGTTCTGATGAGCGGAAAAAAGAGTGGAGTCCTGATGAGGAGCATCTGAATCATTTCTATACTCTGTTCAAATCCAATTACAGGGCGATGCACGAGCATGTTCCCCAATGGTTTGGTGGTACGTTAACCTGGTTCAAGGCCCAAGCGGAGGAACGTGCTCTGTCTATGGAGGGTGACTGGAGCAACTATGCCAAGCAAGTAGATAGCATCATGCTGGACGGGGATCACTATTCCATGATGAATCCCTCGAATATTGCACGGATTGCAGCGTATCTGAAATCCTATACCCATGAAGCGAAGGAGTCGGTCTGATGTCAGCCCAATTGCGATATATAACGCTTAGAAATAGCGACGGACAATATTCTATCTGGCCTGTGGAGAGAGAGCTTGCATATGGCTGGGAATACGCGGGCTTTGAAGGAACGGTCGAGGAATGTCTGAAGCAGATCGAAGGCGTCTGGACGGATATGCGGCCAGTAAGCCTGCAGCCTAATCCTTCATTTGTCAGCGATTTAGTGAAAGAGGGATGTATTCAGGAAATTTCGGAAACGGAGCCAGCCCCATTTTGGAGCGGGAGCGTCATCCCTTTGAATCCGTCTTCCTGCATCCATCACTTGTTCGAACGCCATGCGCAAGCGAATCCTGATAGCGTTGCACTGACCTATGAATCCACACATATGACTTACCGTGAACTGGATGAAGCTGCTGAAGCTCTCGCAAACAGGCTGGCAGAGTTTGAAGTTGGCCCTGACAGCATCGTTACGGTTCTTGCCAATCGTTCTTTTGACCTCGTGATTTCGTTATTAGCCATCCTAAAGGCAGGGGGATGCTACTTGTCGCTCGAGACAAATGTTCCGCAGGCAAGGCTGAATTTTATCCTTGAAGATGCTTCGCCCTGCCTGGTTATTACTCAAAGCTGCTTCAGTGAGCGGTTCGAAGGACATTCGATACCTGTACTGCTGCTGGATCATGACAAACAGACTTTTGTTTCGGCCCATAGGCGGAAGAAAGCAGAAGTGACACCAGAGCACTTGGCTTATATTAGTTATACATCAGGTTCGACAGGCACGCCGAAGGGCGTATGTGTACCGCATCGGGCGGTTTCTCGTTTAGTCGATAATGCCAAGGATTTCTCGTTTACACCCAATGATGTATTTTTGCTTGTTTCACCGGTCGCTTTCGACGCTTCCACGTTTGAACTTTGGTCTCCTCTTACCAATGGCGGGCGGCTGGTTATCTACGATTGCGGAGTGATACGTCCGGACCTGCTGTCTGAAACGATCCGAACGGAGGGAGTAACGACCGTATGGCTAACCGCTGGATTGTTTCAGGTAATGGTGAATTCCTATCTGGATATGTTTAAGGGGCTTAAACATGTGTTGGCAGGTGGGGATGTGATCTCGTCTGCACACCTTGAGCTGCTTCTGGCAACCCATCCGCATCTGACGTTCACCAATGGATATGGTCCAACGGAGAATACGACATTCTCGGCCTGCTGGACCACCACGACGATGACGACCCACCCTACTGTCCCGATTGGTTCACCGATCAACGGAACGTGGGCAATCGTCTGCGATGAGAATCTGAATCCGGTGCCCCCGGGACAGGAGGGTGAATTATACGTTGCTGGGGCAGGTTTAGCGAGAGGATATCTGAATAATCCGGCAGAGACGGCGAGCAGATTCATGCCAAATCCATGGAGTAAAACAGCCGGGGCCCGAATGTTGAGAACAGGGGACCTTGCTCGGTGGTTTGAAGACGGAAGCTTGGAGTTTATCGGTCGTGCAGATCGACAGGTTAAAATTCAGGGATACCGGGTAGAGCCGGATGAAGTCGAAATGGTCATCACCAAACATGGAGATGTTCAGGCTGCCGTAGTTACAACACAAGAGGACGGGTTGGGCAACAAGCGTCTGCTTGCATATGTTGTGACCAACGCTTCTCCAGATGAGGAATCTGGGAAGCTGACCGGGTTGTATGAATACCTGAGTCAGCAGTTGCCTCCTTACATGGTTCCATGGGCCATCATGCCGTTGGCAGAATTGCCGTTAACGCCGAACGGGAAGGTAGACAGGGGACAATTGCCTGCGGCTGTGCGCTCTCCTCGCAGATTGGGCACACCCTATACTGCGCCGAGAAATGCGATGGAATCGGAACTTGTCAGACTATGGGGAGAGAACTTGTTGGTGGAGCCTGTCGGCATTCACGACAACTTCTTCTCACTTGGCGGCGACTCGCTGATCCTGTCTGAACTGATCGTTAATATGGAGAACTTACTGGAAACGGTCATACCTGCCCGCTTCCTTTATACGAAGCCGACGGTTGCGGAGCTTGCTGTCATGATCGAGGATAGCAAACCGGTCACACAAGGCTAACTCAAGGAGGATGGATACATGCCAACAACCAATGCCCCAAATACATCACAAGTGAATTTAGCCGAAGTCAATTTGCTCGACCCTCGGTTATATAGCCATGGGGAGCCTTACGCTGTATGGGACGTTATGCGCCGTGAGGCGCCTGTTCATTGGCAGCAGGTTAATGAGGAACTGGGATTTTGGTCCATTACGAAGCATAGAGATGCCATTCAAGTTTTAAAAGACTACAACACATTTACTTCGGAACAGGGCAGCTTGGTGAACCTACTGGGAACAAAGGACCCGGCCGGCAGGAAGCAAATGGCGGTCACAGACCCACCGCGTCATACCCAGATTCGTCGCCCGCTCCAGCGCGGGTTCAATCACAATTCAATTGACAAACATGAGGAACAGATTCGCAAGACCATCCGCAGATTGTTATCTCCTTGCTTGGAAGCGGACGGAGTAGACTTTGCCCGTGCCATGTTCGAGATGTCCATTGCCGTGAGTGGATGCATGTTGGATCTGCCTGAAGAGGATTGGCCGATGCTGACGCAGCTTACCACGATGGCCATTGCTCCTGATGATGAAGAATACATGTTGGTCGAGGGGAGTACCGCCACCCTGCAACGAGCACATCGGGAGTTGTTCGGTTACTTTCTGGACATCGTTAGTGAGCGTCGTCGCTCTCCAGGCGAAGACTTGATCAGCATTCTGATGAATGTGGAAATGGATGGAGCCAAGATAGATACGGGGACCGTGATTTCCAACTGTTACAGTATTTTACTCGGAGCAACGGTCACTACACCCCATGCTGCCAGTATCTCTTTTTTGGAACTGGTCAAAAAGGATCTGTACAGTGAGTTTGCCTCCCACCCGGAATGCATGGACAGTGGACTCGAAGAAGTATTTCGCTGGTCTTCTCCAGCCAGTCATTTTATGAGATACGCGACGCGTGATGTTGAAATTAGGGGAACGCAAATTAAAGAAGGCGATGCTGTTGTTGTGTGGCTTGGCTCGGCTAACCGAGATGAGGATATCTTCGCCGATCCCTATACCTTCGACATTCGGCGAACGCCAAATCCGCACATTGCCTTTGGCAGCGGTCCCCACCACTGTATCGGTCACAAAACGGCGAAGCAGACGATGACCATGCTGTATGAGGAGCTATTCGCGAATTACGAACGCTTTGACATCATGGGACCCGTCGAATATTTGGGCTCCAACTTTATTAGCGGCATCAAACATATGCCTGTTCGAGGGTATGCACGAAAATCGTAAGGAGTGGATAAACTTGGAATACGTTATTGAAGAAGCGGAAATTCAAAACAATCCATGGCTCCTCAGAGAGCCGTCCCCATTTGCCAAAGCACGTTTGTTCTGTATACCCTACTCCGGCTGCGGTGCAAGCATGTATCGCCACTGGCCTGAATTCATTGGCAAGATCGAAGTATGCCCGATCCAGCTTCCTGGTCGCGAGAACAGATTTCATGAACCCACTTATTCATCCTATGAGCAACTTGCAGAGAATTTTAATGAAGCACTACGCCCTTATATGGATCGTCCCTTTGCGTTTTTTGGCCACTGTGGTTCGGCGTTACCCAGCTATGAGGCTTCCGTTCAATTGATGCGTAATGGAGGGCCATTGCCGTCACACTTGTTTATATCATCCCAAGTCGCACCCCATGAAGGCCCCTATGGCCGGTTTCTGGAACTGGATGATCAGGAGCTTGCAGTGGAGATCGAATTGCTCATTCATAAAATGGGGGGCAAGGCTTTGCCTGACATTGTTGAGCTGAACACCGGAATCATGCGTTCTGATCTGGAAGCGAATCGCAGTTATAAACAAGATTGCCCCGAGACTCTTCCTTTTCCGGTAACCGCTATCGGCTGGAATAGAGACAAAGAGGTGAACCCGTCCCTATTAGGCGGCTGGAAAGAATACGGACAAGCGTCCTTCAAAGTGTTGGATGGAGATCATCATGATTTCCTCCAAGCCCCGATGGAGTTGCTAAGTACCATTGCCGAAGCGATGAGGCGCTATATTTAATCGCATGAAATGAACATCTTGCTTTTAGTCTGGAGGAGACGGTATGTCTGATTTTTCCAAGATTGAACTTCGCAGCGATACCTTTACTCTGCCTACTCCTGAAATGCTGGAAGCCATGTTTCAGGCTGAGCTTGGGGACGATG
The DNA here is from genome assembly GCF_014844075.1 of Paenibacillus sp. JNUCC-31. Lineage (NCBI taxonomy): Bacteria > Bacillati > Bacillota > Bacilli > Caryophanales > Paenibacillaceae > Paenibacillus > Paenibacillus sp. JNUCC31. Next base: position 2,426,116 of record NZ_CP062165.1, on the reverse strand, counting down.
TGTACGGTGAAGACCTTACTGTAAAAAAGCTGGAATTGAAGGCAGCTGAAATGCTGGGAAAGGAAGCGGCCATTTTTATGCCCAGCGGCACGATGGCTAACCTTGCTTCTATTATGGCCCATTGCCCACGTGGATCCAAGGTACTCGTTGGTGATGAGTCGGATATTTATATTTATGAAGCAGCGGGGGCGAGTGTTTGTGGAGGGATTATGTACGAACCAATCAGCACCCAAGCTGATGGGCGTCTTGATCTCGAAGACCTGCAAAAGGCAATTCCCCGGGACCCGGAAGACCCGCAATTTGCTTTGCCGGGGTTGCTTTGCCTGGAAAATCCCCATAATCGCATGGGCGGACGAATATTGCCACTGTCTTATCTGGAGGACATTCGGGCATTTGCCAATGAGCATCAAATCCCTGTGCATATGGATGGTGCCCGCATCTGGAATGCCTCTGTAGCAATGGGAATACCGGTAGCTGCGATTGCCGATTACGCCGAATCCCTCCAGTTTTGTCTTTCCAAGGGCTTATCTGCTCCCATTGGATCAATGGTTGTTGGCAGCGAGGCGTTCATTCGAAAGGTATACCGAAATCGCAAAATGCTTGGCGGAGGCATGCGACAGGCAGGCATAATTGCAGCAGCGGGATTGGTTTCCTTAAACAAAATGGTATCGCGGCTGGCGGAAGATCATTTGAATGCCAAACGGCTCGCGGAAGGATTATCGTCCATTCCGGGTATTGCATGTGATCCTCAGACTGTAGAGACCAATATCGTTTTTTTTCGCGTAACCGACCCCCGATTTACGTGGGAGAGCTTTGTACAGAAATTACATCAAAAAGGAGTACACGTCGATGAGCTTGGACATGGCCGTATTCGGGCAGTGACTCATGTAGGAGTCAACTCACAGCAGATTGAGGAGGCATTGCATCATATGAGGGATACACTGGCATGAACAATTAAGGGAGGGGAATGGCTTGGAATTTCCGAATGCTTGCCTTCATGAGCTTTTCGAACAGCAGGTCGAGCGGACTCCGCAGCTTATTGCGGTCCTCATGAACGATTCATGCCTTACATATGAGGAATTAGATAGACAGTCCAACCGGCTTGGACATTATTTGATCCAAAAAGGGGTAGGCCCGGATATACCAGTAGGCGTCTGCATGAATCGCTCACCAGAGCTGATTGTGGTATTGCTCGGGATATTAAAAGCTGGCGGTGCTTACGTGCCACTCGACCCGGAAGCTCCATATTCCCGCAAGCAACAAGTATTGATCGATGCAGGAGCTCGTTGTTACATCACCGACCAAGTCGGGCAGCCCGATAATTCATACATTGCAGAGGAGATGCTTGTCTTCGCGGCCTTCTTCGAGGAACTCAAAAATCAGCCTGACAGCTCGCCGCGTAGCGGGGTTCGTCCGGATCATCTTGTCTCTGTTTATTATACTTCAGGTTCTACCGGCAAGCCGAAAGGTGTTGCCAACATGCATCAAGGCTGGGTGACGGCGCTACTGTCCATGCAGCAGGTCTTGCAGCTAGAACCTGGAGAGACCGTTTTGCAGAAAACGACACTGACCTTTGATGATGCGGCGCTGGAAATCTTTTGGCCGCTGCTTGTTGGGGGAAGAATCGCACTTCTTGAGCCAGGGTTGCATCGGGACCCTGAGGCGATCGTAGAGGCTGTCATACGATATGACGTCGCTTTCCTTGTTCTAGTCTCAAGTATGCTTGGCCGATTGCTGGATGTAGTTACGTCGCAACAGGTCCAAAGCATGACACACTTAAGGGGGTGCTTCGGAGGGGGAGAGGCACTTCCAGCACAGATGGGGCGCCGATACATGCAGCTTAATATGCCTGGAGACTTATACAATCTTTGGGGGGCAACGGAACTCTCTATTGGTTCCACGTTACATCGCTGCACGATAAAGGACTTCTCGGCAGAGGGTCAAATTTCCATTGGAACACCTTTGAGCAACAGCAGGGTTTATATTCTGGACCACCGTTTGCAAAAGGTAGAGACTGGCATGACCGGCGACCTATATGTCGCGGGCCAAGGTTTATCAAAGGGATATATCAATGATCCCGAACGCACGAATTTGGTGTTCATCCAAGATCCGTTTGTTCCAGATGAACGAATGTATCGAACGGGGGATCAGGCCTATTTTCACGAGGATGGAAGCATTGGGTTTGTGGGACGGTCCGATCATCAGGTCAAAATTCGCGGCATTCGTGTTGAACTTGGTGAGATTGAAGCCACGTTGATCGCCGAATCCTACGTTAAAGAAGCTGCGGTGCTGCTACGCGAGGACATTCCCAATATCCAGCGCCTGACAGCATATGTCGTATTGTACCCCGATCAGTCAACAACGGCGGGACAAATCAAAGAGGCTTTACAGGAAAAGCTACCTGCTTATATGATCCCGCATTTTATTATGCTACTGGATGAGCTGCCGCTGAACAGCAATAGCAAGCTCAATCGTCTCGCCTTGCCCATCCCGTCGGTTGCTGTTGGCGACTCTACAACAGAGAATGAACCGAAAACAAAGATGGAAACTTTTCTCGCTGAAACGTTCGCGGATGTCCTACGGCTTGAACGAGTCGGACGGATGGATGACTTTTTTGAAGTTGGGGGAGATTCCATTTCTGCTTCAAAGGTTATAAGTCTGCTTCGTTCCTGTACGGATCCGAACCTGCCTCTGACACTGATCTTTGCCGAAAGAAACGTGCAGGATCTAGCCAGGTATCTTGAAGATCGTGGTTACCAGGGCGAGAACTTGAATACACAGACATTATTTACTTCCAATAAGCTGGCCGATCAAAAGCGGGAGATGTCTTTTGCCCAGGAACGTCTATGGTTTGTACAGCAAATGGACCCGCTCGATCCGGTGTATAACGAGCCTTTGGCTTACCGATTGGAAGGTGATGTGGATACCCGGGCGTTGCATGAGGCGTTGCTCGAATTAATGCGTCGGCATGAGGCGTTGAGAACAACCTTTACCGTTGTAAATGACCAACCCGTACCGATCATTGTTGAAGAACTGGAGCTACAGTTCCCGATCATTCCATTGGAAACGGGTGCAGAGGATCATCCAGAAACACTCATTCAGCAAAGACTGAGCGAGGAAGCGCGCAAGCCTTTTGACCTTGAGCAGGGACCTTTGATCCGAACGGTTCTGTTCAAACTTGGAGAGGGTAGCCACATTCTCTTCATCAATATGCATCATCTGATAACAGATGCCTGGTCGAACGTGATTTTCTTGGATGAACTGAACATTCTGTACAAAGCTTATCTTGATTACAGACCAAGTCCGCTATTGAAGCTGCCCCTGCAATACTCCGATTATGCTGTATGGCACAAGGAATGGATTCGGGAGAATGGTCTTCGGAAGCAGCTTGATTTCTGGAAAAACGAACTATCGGGAGAACTGCCCATTTTGCAGATACCAACCGATGAACCTAGACCTCCTATTCAAACCTTTGCGGGGGATAAAATACATTTTACACTTCCAGAGCAGTGGATGTCGCGCATTCAGGCGCTTGGCCGGCAGACGGAAGCATCCGTATATATGATTTTGCAGGCCGCTTTTAGCCTCATGCTTCATCGTTACTCCGGTCAAAAGGATATCATTGTCGGGTCACCCATAGCGAATAGGAATCAGCACGGCCTGGAGCAAATGATGGGCTTCTTCGTAAATACGGTAGCTATTCGCAGCCAATTTAAGGGAGAAGACAGCTTCCGTGTCTATTTGCAAAAGGTCAAAGAACGGTGCCTAAACGTCTATGAGCATCAGGACATCCCATTTGAATTGCTGGTAAGAGAGCTGCAACCGGAACGGAATCATGCCTATTCTCCGATTGTTCAGGTCATGTTCGCTTATCAAAACCAGTTAGAGGAAATGCTGGAGCTTGGTGATCTGACAGTACATCCAATCGAAGTGAACAGCAAGATTTCGAGATTTGATCTGACACTTTTTGTGAAGGAAGCAGCCTCCGGACAGTTGTCATGTACATTCGAATATAATACTCGACTCTACAGGAGAGCAACAATAGATCGAATGATTAAGAGCTTTACCTCCCTGATGGAAGCGATTTTGGGTGATCCAGAGCAGAGCATAGCCAGGTTGCCTCTGTTATCGGTGGAGGAGCAGCAGCGTATTCTTTTTACGTGGAATGATACCTTTGCAGCTTTTCCTTCTGAGGTATGCCTGCATGAATTATTTGAACGTCAGGCAGGTGAAACTCCACAGCTTATAGCGGCAATCTATCAGAACAAAATGATAACTTACGAGGAACTGGAGAAACGCTCCAATATGCTTGCGAATTACCTGTTGCTTCACGATCTGGGCGAACGAAGTGTTGTAGGGGTTTGCGTAGAGCGGTCTTTGGAGCTGGTAGTCGGTCTGATGGCGATTTTAAAAGCAGGCGCTGCTTTCGTTCCCATCGACATGGAACTGCCTTCAAGCCGAATTCGGCACATTTTGCAAGATGCGGATGTGAAGGTATGTCTTGTCCAGGAACATGCAAGAGAGAAACTTACAATGGACGAAGTTGTCCTCATCTGCCCCGATTCGGAGTGGGATATTATCAAGCAGCAGCCAACAAGCAGACCTATACGCAACGTAACAGCGGATTCGCCTGTGTCGGTGTATTATACCTCAGGTTCTACCGGCAAGCCGAAGGGACTTATCAATGTTCACCGGGGTTGGGTAAATCGAATGTGTTGGATGCAGAAGCACTTTAAGTTGCAAGCAGGGGAAACCGTTCTTCAGAAAACAACGCTGACCTTTGACGATGCAGCAGTGGAATTTTTCTGGCCTTTGATCTCTGGCGGACGTGTGGCGCTGCTGGAGCCTGGTTTGCACCGTGATCCACGTTCAATTATTGAAGCATGTATTCAATATGAAGCTGTTCACGTTCAATTCGTGCCAAGTATGCTGAATCTGGTACTGGATGAACTCACATCTGATGATGAGCGGCGACTCCATAAGCTTCGCAGTACGATCTCATCCGGGGAAGCGCTGACAGCAAACACAGTTAAACGCTTCTTCGCCAAGTTGCCGGGGACGCTTAATAACACTTGGGGTGCTACGGAGGTGTCGATTGACTCCACGCTTCATGTAGCAACGAGCGAGGATATGGAAGCCGAAGGGGCAGTGTGTATCGGTAAACCGATTGATAACAACCGATGTTACGTGCTGGATGACTATTTACAGCCGGTCCCACCCGGAGTTAACGGTAAACTGTATCTCGCAGGTGTAGGGCTTGCCCAAGGCTATCTGAATATGCCGGAACGAACGGCTCAGGCATTTATTCCAGATCCATTCGTTCCTGGAGAACGGATGTATCATACAGGCGACCTCGGCTTTTATCGTCCCGATGGCTCTCTCCAGTTTATAGGACGTGCCGATAATCAAGTGAAAATACGCGGCATGCGGGTGGAATTGGGGGAGATTGAAGCGGTGCTGCTGCTTCATGAAAATGTAAAAGAAGTCGTCGTGCTTGTGGATGAAGACTCATCTAACATCAAACGTTTGGTAGCTTATGTTGTGCCTTTGGATACCTCCGCAGATATAAGCGAGGAACTTCGCCAAATGGCAAAGGACGTGCTGCCTGATTATATGGTTCCTTCGTTTATTCTGCTGCTTGATCGGATGCCTCTAAATGCGAACGGAAAGATAGACCGAAGCCAGCTTGCCAAGCCTGAACGACTCAGCCACTATGCTGCTGCCAGCTTCGTGGAGCCTCAAACTCAGATGGAGGAGTACCTCGTGGGAATCTGGCGTGAGCTTTTAAATATGGAGCATGTCGGTGTAGAGGATCATTTCTTCGACTTGGGTGGACATTCCTTGCTGGCTACACAAATTGTCTCCAGAGTTCGCCGCCAATTGAAGCTGGAGGTTCCATTACGTGAAGTGCTGCTTCATCCAACCATCAGGCAGTTTGCATCCAGAGTGGAGGAGTTTCTCTACGAGCAGATTCAGCAGATGAGTGACGAAGAAGTAGAAGCTATGATGAGATCCTGACCAGTTGTGCAAGAAAAGAATACTAAGGCTTGGGGGGAAGCTGTTTGATTTGCACAAACATGATCGAGACGATAGGCAATACACCCTTGGTGCAATTAAACCATAATCGGATCATCGGTGGTAATGTCTATGCCAAGCTTGAATTGATGAATCCCTTTGGGATGAAAGACCGCGTAGCCAAACAAATTATTTTGGAAGCGAAGTACAGTGGGCAATTGCAGGATGGAGCTCCCATTATTGAAAGTTCGTCCGGAACAATGGCTTGCGGCGTTGCAATGGTTGGGACCTGCCTGGGGCATGAAGTTCATATTGTTACCGATCCGCGAATGGACCAGATTACGCTGGCCAAGCTGACAGCGTTAGGCTGCAAGATTGATATTGTGGAACAGATGGGCACAAACGGATGGCAGAGCGCACGATTGCAGCGACTCAACGAATTGATGAAGGAGCTTCCGGGGGCCTACTGGCCAAGACAATATGAAAATTCCAACAACCCTGCTGCATATCGTGAGCTTGCTCATGAGGTCATGAATGATCTTGGACGTGTAGATTACCTGGTTGCTTCTGTTGGAAGTGGCGGGTCTATGACAGGAACAGCCCGTGCACTCAAAAGGTACAATCCAGATCTCAAGGTGGTGGCGGTTGATTGTATTGGCAGCGTTATTTTTGGACAGCCCGATTGGCCCCAACGTTTGCAAGGCGGGCTGGGCAATTCCCTAATTGCACCAAACGTGGACCATTCGATCGTTGACGAAGTGCACTGGCTGAACGACGAAGAAGCGTTTGCTGCAACGCTCGCTCTGGCAAGAGAACAGCAAATTTTTGCTGGGAATTCCTCTGGTTCGGTCTACGCGGTAGCCAAATGGCTACAGTCCAATGTCCCTCAAGATACAAATATATTGGCCATTTTCCCGGACCGGGGAGACCGTTACGCCAGTACCATCTATAACAGGGACTACAGAAAAGAAAAGCAAATTGATGCTTTGCGCTTGCCTGAGGGACCGCAATTGGTTCCTTATGAGACTGTCGTTTATTCGTGGTCCTACGCTAGGCTCTCGGGAGTGATGCACCGTGTCTAGACTGGTGTTTATTGAAGCAAACACGACAGGTACAGGAATGCTCGCCTTGACTCGTGCAGCAAGTTGGGGGCTTGACCCCGTATTTTATACAAATAATCCAGATAGATACGTCGGATTAAAGGAAACGGGATGTCAGGTTCATGTGTGCGATACGAATGATTTGAATCAGTTGCGTAAACACCTTGCAGAGACAATCGATCTTTCGGGAATACAGGGGATAACGACAACTAGCGAGTTTTACTTGGAGCAGGTGGCTGCGCTGAGCGCAGAGTACGGCCTTCCAGGGAATCCCCTTGAAGTTGTTCGCAGGGTGCGAAACAAAGCAAAGACACGCAGGATACTTGCACAGGCAGGTATGATTCAGCCCCCTTTCAGGGTGGTTCGCCATGAATCAGAACTGGCTAACGCAATAAACAGCATTGGTCTTCCCTGTGTAATCAAGCCAACAGAGGATAGCGGCTCAAATGCAGTTCGTCTCTGCATGAGTCTTGAAGTGGCTGAACAGCACGTGTCTAACATCCTTTCAAATAAATTTAATGTGCGGGGTCAATTAGCACCGAAGGAAGTTCTGATTGAGGGATATATCGAGGCTCCTGAATATAGTGTCGAGACGATTAGCTGGCAGGGCAAAACGGAGATTATCGGTATTACTCAAAAGTCACTTGCAGGCCTTCCTTTTTTCGTAGAAGCAGGACATCTATTTCCGGCAAAATTAAGTTCAGTGCAATCCGACACGATCATTCAGACTGTGCTGCATGCCCTTGAGATCATCGGATTTTGTAATGGAGTTGCACATACCGAAATCAAATGGACGGAGAATGGCTGCTCCATTATTGAGATTAACGGTCGTTTGGCAGGAGGGATGATTCCAGAACTGATTCGTCTCACTACAGGGGTGGATATGTTGGAGCAGCAAATATTATGTGCTTTTCGCGGCCCTACCATTCAACAGGTGAAGTACGAGGGTACAGCCGGCATCCGGTTTCTAATGTCAGACACGGAAGGGCAGGTTGATCAAATTATCGGCAAAGATCAGGCAGTGCGAATAAGTCATGTAAATGAAGTTAAAGTTAACGTTCTCCCCGGGGAGCGTGTAACTCCTCCACAAAATGCTTATCACCGTCTAGGCCATGTTATTGCTGAAGGGAGCACCTTCGAGGAAACGGTTGGGACTCTCGATCATGCCATGAGACTTATTCAGATCATAGTAAAGTAATTAAGCTAGTAGGAGGACTTCATGAGTAAAATTTCGTTGGGTTTATTGAAGCAGAATGATTTTAGGAATTTCTGGTTGGGACACACGGTTTCGTCATTTGGCGTTCAGATTACGACTGTGGCCATTCCCCTGATTGCAGCACTAACCATGCATGCATCACCGCTTGAAATGGGATTTTTGACTGCAGTTGAATTTTTACCTTTTTTGCTAATCAGCTTGTTTGTTGGTGTGTGGGTGGACCGCAAGCCTAAACGTCCGATGATGATCGCAGCTGACATTGTTCGTGCTGTTGCACTCATTGCTATTCCTGTTGGCATCTTCATGGACATATTAACGATGCCCTTGCTTTATATCATCGCAGCAATTGTCGGTATAAATACGGTTATTTTTGAGATTGCTCACGTTTCGTATCTGCCTACGGTTGTCAAGAAAGATGAGTTGGTAGAGGGGAACAGCAAACTGGAGTTTAGCAGTTCTAGTGCCACAGTTGTAGGGCAAAGCATAGGCGGGGCACTGATTCAGATATTCTCAGCTCCCTTCTCTATCCTATTTAATATCGGCACCTATCTGGTATCAGCCGTATATCTTGCTCGTATTAAAAAGCAGGAGGATGCAGTCGAGGTACCAGAGGGGACCAAACAGAACATGGGAGCCGAAATTCGCGAAGGAGCAAAATTTGTTTTTCATAATAATATCCTGCGCGCTATTTTGATCGGAACAGTCATTTTTAATCTGTTTACCTATGTAATAGAACCTATTTTTATTTTGTATATTTCACGGACCTTGGCACTGGCCCCCGTCTATATTGGCTTGATCTTTTCGATGTCCGGTGTAGGTGCCTTGCTCGGAGCTTTTGTTGCAGGTCCCATGGTGAAAAAACTGGGTATTGGTAAAACCATGGTGACTTCGTTGTTTCTTGCAGGTCTTGTTTCACTGGTTATTCCTGTAGCTACATTATTGCCTACCTTACCAGCCGTCATCCTCATCATGGTGATGTACATGATTGATGCTGCAATGGTCATTGTGTATAACATCAATCAGCGCAGTTTGAGACAGGGCATCACCCCGCAAAATTTACAGGGAAGAATGAATGCCTGCATGCGGATGTTTGGCATGGGCGTAGTTCCGATTGGCGCGGTGCTTGGAGGTTGGCTTGGAGGGATTATTGGTACTACGCCAACCTTGATTGTGGGGGCGATTGGACTGATGGGTTCATCTATTTTTATCGTCTTTTCATCGGTACGAACCATTACACAGCCTGCAGGTCCGGATGTTACTTCACATGGGGGGTGATTGCTGAATCATTTGCAAGCGGGTCAGAGGCAGGAGAGTACCACGATCTTTCGATTTTGAAAATTAACTAAATACATGCTCTGAGGAGGAATTAGTATGCGTGGAGATTGGGATTGGAATAACTGGAAGGCACAATTTCGCAATCGGATTCAAACGGTTGAGGCGCTAAAAGAAATTATCCAATTAAGTCCTGAAGAAGAAAGAGCGATCAAAAAAAGTGAGGGACTGTACCGTTGGGCCGTCACTCCGTATTACGCTTCGTTGATGGACCCTACAGATTCCAATTGCCCAATTCGCTTACAAGCTCTGCCAACGGTTGACGAGTTGATGCCTAATATGTATTCCGACGTTGATCCCGTGGGTGATATGAAGTATCGCAAAACAAACCGTATTGTTCATAAATATGCGGACCGAATTGTCATGCTAGTTACCGAGCAATGCTCCGTATATTGCAGACATTGCACACGCAAGTATCATACGACGGATGTAAACGGGACTTATTTTGAGAAGCAGGAAGCGGAATCCTTTGAAGAGGATTTCAAATACATTGCAGAACATCCGGAAATTCGCGACGTACTGTTAACCGGAGGAGATCCTCTGACCTATTCCGATGACAGGCTTGAGCATATCATTTCACACCTCAGAAGTATTCCACACGTTGAAATTATTAGAATTGGGACAAGGTATCCCGTTCTCCTTCCTCAGCGCATTACGAAAGAGTTTTGCGAAATGCTGGAGAAATATCATCCAGTTTGGCTGAATACCCACTTTAACCATCCAAAAGAAATAACGGAGGAATCAGCAAAAGCCTGTAATTTGTTATTGAAGCATGGTGTTCCAGTACAAAATCAGTCCGTTCTGCTTAAAGGTATTAATGATGATCTGGAAACGATGAAAGCTTTGCTCCATGGCTTGTTGAAGATTCGTGTAAGGCCTTATTATCTCTATCATTGCGATAATGTGACGGGTGTTTCTCACTTTATGACTCCGCTGGAAAAAGGGATAGAAATATTGCGTGGACTTGTTGGGCATACAACCGGATTTGCAGTCCCAACGTATGTCGTGACAACCATCAATGGTAAAATCCCGATTTCGCTCGATACCATTGTCGAATACTCAGAAAAAGGATTAACGCTGTTAAGCTATGAAGGAAAAGAGACGTTCATTCCATATCTTCGACCGCAGGGCGCAGTTAGTTCCAAAACATAATGAGTATTTGAACACCGCTCAAACCCATCTAGGGTTTGGGCGGTAGTTAATCATTGAACGTAACGGATAGTGGGCGAAAGCAATATCATTGTGGGAGGGTTCGATATGTTACTAACAGCCGAGCAAGTTGAGAGCTATAACCAGCAGGGGTATTTGTTTATGGAGTCAGCAATTCCGAAAAATATATTAAATAAGTTGAATGCAGAAATTCCAGCTGTATTTGCCGAGGATTCCCCAAGGAGAGTCTTTGAGAAAGATAATCGAACGATTCGCTCTATTTATGCCCCTCACTTCACGAACAAGACCTTTGATCAACTCAAATCCTACTCCAGGCTATTAAATCCGGTGATGCAGCTCCTAAATAACGAAGTATATCTACATCAATACAAAATTAATGTAAAAGCGGGCTTGGCAGGTGAAATGTGGAACTGGCATCAGGATTACGTATATTGGGAAAAGGAGGACGGGATTGCTACGCCAGAATTAATTAATGTAAGCATTTATCTGGATGAAGTGACGGAGTTCAATGGTCCGCTGGCTATCATTCCAGGCTCCCACAGATTGGAGAATATGGACACGGTGATCAGTGGTTCTGAAGCTGAGTCAGGTGAAGCTTGGCAGAATCATTTGAGTGTTGATTTAAAGTACACACTGGATAAGCCCTTACTACGCAAACTGGTCAATGCTTACGATATTGTTGCACCTAAGGGGCCAGCGGGCTCTGTACTGATTTTTAACCCATTAGTGGCTCATGCATCAGCGCCTAATATTTCTCCATTTGATCGCAAACTGTTAATTATGACGTATAACGCGGTGAATAATTTGCCTCAGATTGAATTAACACGTCCTGATTTTCTTGCTGGTCGTGATTTTAATGCATTAGAGGTTTTGGAACATGAAGAATGGAAAGAGGAGTTGCTTGAACAGCATGGTTCCGTTTTCTAATTCTATACCTGCTTAATTCGGGATATAAGTTCAGAATGTGGAAGAAGTTGAATATAAGATTGGGAAATGTGTATGAATGAGCATTAGTACATTCCATGTCAATTCTCATAGAACAGCCTGTACGGAAACATAGCTCTTCCAATGAAGAGATCTTTTTAAGGGTGCCATAAATTGGTACCCTTTATTGTTGTACTGAACAGTATAACGAAAACTGAAACACTAAAAAGCAAAGTGATGTTTCGAGCTTGAACCCACTTCTTTTATTTGCATTCAAGTCACTCTCCCTCTGAACTCATCCTTGATTAAAATACTCAATGGTTTTCTCAATAAATGCTTTGGCAGATTGGGTCAGGTAACGATCGGACCGATGAATGACTTCAAAGTGACGGTAAGGAGCATCGTCCGTGATACGAATACAGCGCAGTGTTGGTTCATCCATTGCTTTAATCAGTGGATATGGCAGCACGGTTCCGCCAACGTTAGCTTTGACGAGGCTAATGATGGAGGTTGCGGAGCTTGTCTCCATGATTGTATTCAGGGTGAAGCCATATTTGCGGCAATAGCCATCAACGAGCTCCCTGCCTGTGAACCCTTCAGGGAACATCACTGTCTGAATATCCCGCAGTTCTTTGATTCCAATCTCCTTTCGGTCGGCCCAAGCGTGGTTCTCGGAAACGACGAGTACATATTCTTCACTGCACAAAGGAATGCGGACAAGACGGTCATCAGGAGCAGAAGTAAGCTCGATTCCGATGTCTACTTCGTTATCCAGGACTTGATTTATTACATAAATCGAAGAGACAACCTTCAATTTCACCTTGGGAAATCGGGCATGGAAATGTACGAGCAATGGAGTGATACGGTAGTCCAGATCGGACGGAAGGAGACCAATCACCAGCTTGCCTCGCTGGTCATTGCGGAATTCAGCTATCGCATCCTGGGTGTTTTGCAAATGACGAACCATTTGTACACAATGCTCCAGGAACAGCGCTCCCGCTTGGGTCATCACAATTTTTTTGCCCACTCTGTCGAACAGGGGAACGCCTAGCTCATCCTCCAACGCTCGAATCTGTTGGCTCAAGGTAGGTTGAGAAATGCCAATTTTGTCTGCTGCACGTGTGAAATGGAGTTCTTCACAAACGACGATAAAGTTCTCCATTTGACGGATTTCCATCTGTATCTCCTCAAATCATTGGTTTTTATAATCATTTTAATAGAAACTATTGTATTGTTCAATCATTCGGATGCCTCTATACTAATCTTGCACCACAAAAAGATCTACAACCTGGATCATTAGTGAATGCAACCATATAAGAGTACATGAGGTGATCCGAGTGAAACTGTTTTATATCGTCCTGGCGCTTATTCTGGCTTCCTTGAATTTGCGACCGCCGATAACATCCATTTCCCCTCTGATGAGTACTATACAGGGTGATCTTGGCATTAGCGGAATAACCGCCAGTCTGTTAACCACGCTTCCCGTATTATGTATGGGTATATTCGCTCCATTTTCCGTAAAGTTAAGCAGAAGATGGGGGAATGAGGGCGCAATTGTTTTGGCTTTAATGCTCATTGGAATAGGTACGGCATTGCGGTTGTTCGTGGGTGCAACGCCTCTGATGATGTTTACTTCTTTTCTATCCGGTGTAGGGATTGCATTAGCTGGTCCGCTGTTGTCGAGTTTTATCAAGCAGTACTTCCCAACACGAGTGGCAGCCATGGTGGGTGTCTACTCTACAGCAATGGTCGTCGGAGCTAGCATAAGTGTTGGGTTATCCGTTCCCATTCAAAAGATCCTGGGAGGTTCCTGGAGGGGATCGTTGGCGGTATGGGCATTGCTCGCCTTCATTGCTTTGCCGATCTGGATGAAATTAGCCTTGTCAGCACGAAAGGTACGACAATCCGGGCAGATTTCTGCCTTGAACGTTGAGGCTCTTCCCGTGAAAAATAGTCGAGCATGGGTGCTGACATTGTTCTTCGGACTGATGGCAGCGATCTTCTATTCATTGACTGCATGGCTTGCACCCGCGATCCAAAGCCAGGGATATACGAAAGAGATTGCGGGAAGCATCCAAACGTTATTTACGTTGATTTCATTACCGTCTACGTTATTCATTCCAATGCTCGTACACCGTTATCAAAGACGTGTACTCTGGCTTGTAGGATGTGCGTTAATGGAGTTGATAGGAGTTTTAATGCTGAACCTGTCCGTCAGTCCTTGGCTGGCCGCGATCCCACTCGGCATTGGTGCCGGGGGACTGTTTCCGATCGCATTGATGCTGCCCATTGATGAGACGAATAATGCTCAGGAAGCCAGTGCATGGTCAGCGATGACTCAATCCGGCGGCTATATTCTGGGGGCCCTTGGTCCGCTGACGATCGGTTGGCTACATGATGCCACGGGCAGCTTCATTCAAGCGTTCTATGGTCTGGCTATAATCATTGTGCTGCAAATCATTGTTCAGTTGGCGATAGGCAATAAAAAAAGTTCTCCAGCGAGCTAAGCGATTTTTAAACATGAGCAAGTAAATCCTGATAGTGCTGTCTTAAGGATTCCTTTAATGTGTCGGGTTCTATGATCCGGATGGACTTGCCAAAACTGGCGAGATAGCGAATGATGAACTCAAGCTCAGGGGGTTCATAACAGCCTACAAGAATGGTCTGTCCGGGTTCGCTTTCTGATTCGTTGATGAGCTGCATGGACGGAAACTGTTCTTGCTGGAACAGCTCAACCCCGTCTTCATTGATCAGACATTTGAATGGGATGGCGTTCTCTGATGGTTTCCATAACGAGCGGGCATCCTGTAGATTGAGTTCATTAATATGTGGTATAGGTTCGAGATCTGTCGCCTCGGATGAGGTAATTCGGTCACATCGGAACACACGGTACGCCTGTTTATCGAGATCATACGCCTGGCAATACCAGTAGCCTTTCATGGCATAGAGGGCTATGGGCTGAATGGTGCGTATGCTGGGATTGGGTTTGTCGGGATTGGAGCTGTTATGTGGGTTGCTGTTCCTGCTGCGATTATGCGGATACGTGATCTGTATTACTACATTCTGAACAGCGGCCATCAATAGAAACTCCAGATGCTCACTATCCCGGATTTGCTCGGTGTGTCGAAAGGAAACCCGATGCTGGATTTCTTCAATATCCTGTCTCTGGTTTGCGGATAGGGCACCTAGAAACTTCTCGTGAATGGATCGAAAAGAGATCTGAAAGGGTAGGTTGGTAAAGCTGCGCAATGCCTGCATCGCAAAGTAGAGAGCATGAAGCTCACTCGTATTAAACGAAATGGGTGGCAGCTGCATCTGCTGAAGCAAACGATATCCCCCATAACGTCCGTACTCGGCATAAATGGGAGCACCCATTTCCTCCAATGACGCGATGTCTCTTAATGCGGTTCTCTTGGATATCTGAAATTCCTGCATGAGATCTTGCAGGGTGAAGTGCTGTTTTTGATTGATAAAGCGAAGCATCTGGTTCATACGTTCTGATTTTTTCATAAAAACCTCTCAATGGTGCCATGGATTGGCACCTTTATTCGTTATAGTAAACAGTGTAATCCAATCCAACGAAGGAGGCAATACAGATGAATGTTGAAGTGATCCCGTTTCTGTCGATGAATGGAGACGCCGCGGCAGCCATTGCATTTTATGAGAAGTATCTGGGTGCTAACGTGTTATTCAAGAAAAATTATAAAGAGATGAAGGAAATGAATCCGGGGTTTGAGTATCCTGAAGGCCAGGATGAATATATTACACATTCGGTGCTGGAGATCGGGGTAAACAAATTGATGATTGCTGAGGAGGAAATGGATACGGGGCGGCCTTGGCAGCTGGGAAACAGCACGTCATTATGCATTCAATCGAAAGATAAAAGCACGATGACAGAGCTGTATCATTCGCTGGTACAGCATGATGAGGTTACGGTGCTGGTGCCCTATGAGCCAAACGAATTTAGTCCAGGGTATGGAATTGTCCGTGATCCGTTCGGAATCGTGATTCAGCTCTGTGTGACAGTGCATGATTTTTAATTAGGCAAAAGTGTAAAAGTGAACCCGTCATGAGCCTGGAGGATGTATGTCCTTTGGGCTCATTTTGAATTCATAGAAGTTATAGTCTCCTCTAAACGCTCTGTAAACGGGCGTTCTCCAGCTTGGCCAGACGTTTCATTACTTTTTTGAGCATAACGGAGGCTTTGACACGGAGAGGAAGATCGTTGGAGATTTCAATCGTGTATGAGCCAGTGAGAATTTGCTCTTTGAGCTCGGCAACCGATGTGCATGGATGATCCAACACATTGACTACACTGCCGTATTGCAGACACTGATGGGTATCACTTCCGGCAGTGATCGGTTTACCAAGGGAGTGGGCGAATGGTTCAACCTGGCCGCGGCACGCCTCGATGCCGTATTGGTACATATCCTTGGCGTTCAGATCAAAAGCGTCCAGACGTGCCAACAAATCACGATCCAGCTGGTACAGCGGGGTGGACTCGCGGAAAGGATGTGCGCCAATTTTGAGCAGAGGCCAGGCTTCGACCAAGTCCAGCAGTTCGGCAAAGGGAATGAATGAACCTTTGGCCGTATATTGATCCAGGCCGCTGCGGACGGCAAGGATGTGTTCTTTTTGACCCACCAGCAAAATATGCCCTGTCTCCTGAATGTCTACTTCCATACCGGGGAAAATGCGCAGCCCGTCTGCATCGTAGTAGTCTCCTTTATAAGGATAGAGACGATCCAGTGTCTCGTAGACCTCGTAGAAGTTGCGGGTGTTAAAATGTTCGGTTAGCGCGAGGGCTTCGAGCCCACTGGCTTTGGCCTCTTTGACCATTTCAGTGAAGTAATCGACTGAGAAATCAGAGTTTTTGGATAATTTGCCGTGTGTATGAAGATCAATACGCATAGAAGACACTCCTTTTATTCCATGAATGGTTAATGATATGAACAATTACAGCATTTTATTTTGAATTACAGAATCTCATAACGTCCGCCGAGCCAGAACAGCAGTGCAACATAGATTACCGATCCGGCGAGAAATCCGAGGTCACGTGAGGTGATTTTCAGATGGGCCAGCTTTAGGCGTTTGGATTCGGGATGCTTCATGCCGTACGAGAAACCACGTGTCTCCAGTGCTTCCACGGTGGTGCGGGAACGTTTGGCGGTAGCCAGCATGAGCGGGAAGAAGGACACAACGAACAGCTTCATATAATAGACAACGAGCCGCCAATAGAGCCATCCGTGCCGAGAGGGAACCTGACCCCGCAGTCTGTAGGACAGCATGATGTTGCGGAATTCACCGAACAGCACCGGCAATATGCGATAAGCATAAGAGAGGCTGAAAGAGAACGTCGCTGGCATGCCGAGTGCGAGCAACCCATCGCCGATGCGTTCCGGGTCCATGCCCGAAAAGACAGTGATACTTGCTAGTGAGACGATGGACAGCTTCAGGGTGAGCAGCAGCAGAGGGAATGCGGATTCCAGATTGCCACCGAAGAACAGCGAGATGATAAACATCCAACCGACCTGACCGATCAGCCCCAGACAGAGAATGATAATGATAAAGGGAGCGGCTCTGGACAGTATGGTGGTAGTTACCGTCAACAAAAACATGCCAAGCAGAACAGTCCCGTTATGAACAAACCAGGGAACGATGGCAAAAAAGAGATACCAGATCAGCATGGCACGGGGATCGATCCGCGACAGGCTGGCATGCCCGCTGCCATATACGGTGTTCATCAGCTCAAGCTGAATGCGTTCAATGGATATTTTGTCAAACCAGTTGCGGACAAGCTGCATGAGGAGCATCCTCCTTGGTGAGTGATCGATTCAACAGGCTATCAACAAAAGCCTCGGTTGTCGGTGCAAGTGTCGGCAGTCCCATCCGGTGCGAAAGCTCCATGATCTGTGTAAGTGCAAGTCCAGAGCGGCGCAGAAGGGATTCATCTGCAAACACGTCGGCAGGTGTGCCGTCTGCTTCCACCTGACCGTTGTGAAGCACGATAACGCGACTGGCCCATTGGGTAACCAGCTGCATGTCATGCGTGGCAATGATGGTTGTTCGCACATGCTGATCCAGCTCATCCAGCACACCTATCATTTCTTCGCGTGTAGCGAGGTCCAGATTGGCGGTCGGTTCATCCAGCAGCATGAGTGATGGCTTCATGGCTGCACCGATGGCAAGTGTGACACGCCGCTGTTGCCCCCCACTGAGAAGACGGGCATCCCGCTCTTGCAGTGGAATAAGCCGGAAACGATCCAGTACATGTGCTACTTGCTGGTCAGCTTCCGGGATACGACGATTATTCAGGAAATAGGCGACTTCTTTGCGGACACTGTCTTCAATAAACATTTCGGAAGAGTTCTGAAAAATATAGGCGACCTTACCCGCCAACTGCTCCAAAGAGGAACGGTGGGTGACTTCACCCAGAACACTGACACTGCCTTCCTGAGGCAGGCAAATTCCAGCCATCAGCTTCAGCAAAGAGGATTTGCCGGCGCCATTGTTACCAATTAAGGCAATTCGTTCTCCTTCATGCAGTGAAATATTAACACCACGAATGACTTCATGTTCTTTTTTGCCCAGTCCTCTGTAGCGCAGCCGGGTTTGATGAAACTGTACTATAGGAATCAACGGTTCAGTAGCTGAAGTTGGCGTTAGACGTTCTGTATTCACAATCCGGTTGGAAGCGTCGCGTGCTAAAGTCGAGTCAGATGAATGTTCATTTTGTAAAGAAACGGATGGAATGGACGCGTAATGCTCGGCAAAATAAACCGTTGCTTCTTCCACCGTGACCGGGAAACGTTGTCGTGAACGTGAAGAGTCCGCATTTAATTCTTCTCCCTGCGATAATTCGGCAGCCTGGATAGCTGCACATGTCACCTCAGGAGGCTGAATGCCAAGCCGCTCCAGATCGGTAATGCGATTCAAGCCTTCCTTGACGGGAAGATTCCACAAGACCTGACCTTTGTCCATCAGTACCACATCTGCGCAGAAATCGGCAATAAATTCAGTATGATGTTCGATGACGATAATCGTTTTGCCGTATTCCGTATTCAATCTGGAAAGGCACTCATAGATGAGTCTCGCATGCTGCGGGTCAAGCTGTGAGACAGGTTCATCGACAATCAGGATGTCCGGGTCGAGTGACAGGGCCCCGGCCAGAGCGAGCAGATGTTTCTGCCCACCACTCAATTCCCAGATGTATCGGTTATGAATAGCATCCAGACCACACATGGTTAGTGCATGTTCACCCATTTCCCGGTAGTTGGGAAACCCGTAATTGAGTGGTGCAAAGCAAGCCTCGTCCAAGACGGTGGGCCGCACGAGCTGGTTGTCGAAATCCTGATAGACGTAACCGATCTTTCTGGACAGGTCTGCAACACTCCGGCCTTCGGCAGGCATGCCGAGTACATGGACTTCACCGGAGAAGTCTCCTGTGTAGAATTGGGGAATAAGGCCATTGAACAACTTGCACAGAGTAGATTTGCCGCAACCGTTGCCCCCGATGATGGCTGTAAAACTGCCTCGTGAGAGCTCAAGCGAAGCTCCGTTCAGGACAGGCTCCTCTGAGCCTGGATAGGTAAAGATAACATTTTGAATGGAAATAGCAGCATTCGTTGCAGAAGCAGAAGCAGATGTAGATGTAATTTCATTATGCATAAGGGCGGTTCTCCGTACCTGGTACCATTTTGTTTTTGCTACGTTTCGCACGCATGATCAGTAATGTCACCACGGTAACCAATGCAGCAGCCCCGATACTAATCCATATTGAAGCTGAACCATATCGATCTGCATAGTCCGTCTCCCAAACCGCAAAGTTGATATCCATTTCGGACAGCGATTCCGCACCAAAGGCAAGTGCAAGCAGCAGCACACCAATCAGGATCAGTTTCGGACGGAAGAAGCCGATTCCATCATATTTCATCCCTGGATTACGAGGTTTGATGCCGAGAAGGGGTTCAATTTTGCCATAGAGTAGGGGTACGAGATACAGCGTAGGCAGCAGAGCGAACAGTATGCCCGAGAACAGTACGTCATTCAGAAAACCAACCCCTTCGATCAGTACAACACTTTCCGCAAGTCCAGGGACTGCCTCCAGTTGCTCCACACCAATCCACACTTTACCGATATCTACCAGTGAACTGAGGAACTGATGAATGATGACACCCGTCATGGCAGCTATACCAACCTGTCTGCGATTGCGAGGATCACTGACCATACGTCCTGCGACATACATGGCGAAGGAAAAGGTAATGAATTTCTCCAGCTCGCCCAGTCCGCCGAATTGCCCCAGCATCAGCTCACCGAAGATCACCTCACCAAGAGCCGCGCCAAGGGCAGCAATCATGGGGTGGAACAAAATGCAAAGTGTCAGCGGAATGAAGGCGAAGTATTCAACAGACAATTCAATCGGTCCAAGCTGGAGCTTTGGAATAAGCTCTGTGAACATGTTGGACAAGCCGTACAGTGACATGGAAAGCACAAACACCATCATTTTCTGTGAAGACGTCAGCGTATAACGCTCAGTCATCTTCTTCATCGATACATACCCCCTGAAAGTTGGTGATCATCATAGCCACAGTCTAGGGGCAGAGTATTAACGGGAAAGAGGACATTTGTAAATCGAATGTAATTTTTATTACACAATCTTAAATTAATGAAAAAAATATTACATACATAACCCACTTCTTATTCTCTCAACTGATATACTGAGTGCAGAGCTATTTAAATTGAACTAAACATTTACACAAGAACGGAGAGGACAGAAATAACCTGAAGAAGCGGAGCGTTCGCCTTTATCCCCGGATTTTCCCCTTTGAAAAAAGGGAATTCAAAAAATCTGGGGATAACAGCGATCGGAAGGTTGTTCTGGCATCGAAGTGGCAAGTGTAAATATTCTTTAGTTCAATTTATATAGAAAAGGAGTGCATACGGAATGAATTTGTTTACCCATAAAGAACAGCTGTCACCAGGCCATCTGAAAATTGCTGATTTTGTTGAACGCAATCCGGAGGAGATTCTGTTCATGACAGAACAGGAGATTGCTGACAGGCTGGGGCTCAGTATTGCGACCGTATCCCGTTTTTGGCGTGTGGTTGGATATGATAATGCCAAAGCGTTCAAAATCCGGCTACGCACATCGGAAGACACCACACCTGCCCTCAAATTAAATAAAACCATATCCCGCATGGATACGGACAGCATTCCCGTTCAGTTGCTGGAAGCCTCCATCAGCCATTTGCAGGAGACGTTGTCCCATATGAAGCAAGGTGATTTGGAGCAGGCAGCCGCTATCTTTGCAGAAGCACGAAGAGTATATATCTATGCTCCAGGACCATCCGCAGGTTTGGCGGAATTATTGTCCTTTCGGCTGTCCCGATTCGGATTGACGGTCGTCCACCTCTCTGGTGGGGGGCATGAATTATTGGAATCGCTGATGCATATGCAGCAGGAAGATGTTGTGCTGCTGTTGTGTTTCACAAGACTCTTGCCTGAAGCGGAGGTCATTCTGGATTATGCCAGCGATACAGGCAGCAAAGCCGTACTTGTAACCGATCGGGAAGACCTGTTATATGGATTGGGGATGGAGTTATCTTTTTACGTCAGCAGAGGGGAGCTTGGAGAATTTCATTCCATGGTTACTCCGCTCCTGTTAATGGAGCAGCTGGTGCTGGCGGTGGGGTTGATGCAAAAGGAGCATGCGCTGTCCAAGCTGGAGCGGCTGGCTGATCTGCGCACTCGTTATGCCGACAAATTGCCGCGGGATTGAAGGATTGGACAGGCTCGCCTGCGTTGAAATTGTGTGACCGTTGAGATGAAACGGTCCTTTTTTGCGTATAACAGTCAGGCTGATTCTCAAGACACAAATATATATTTTTTTATACCTTGTTTTAGTGACTCAAATGGCCTAAATTGGGGTAATAGTAGAGCCTTCCAGATCCTTGGTGGTGTACATAAATTGTAAAGAAATCAATGTTAATGTTTTTCCATACAGGTCATTTATTATGGAGCAGGAATGGGGAATATTTCGATGTTTGTATTGGATGTGGACAAGAAAGAGATTGTCACCGACGCGCTGGTCATTCAGGCAATGGAGAAAAGTCTGGCTATCATTCGATTCGATATGGATCGACGGGTGACGTATGTAAATGAAGTCTTTGCCCAGACGATGGGTTATACGGTAGCTGAGATGTATGGCATGCAGCATGAGCAATTGTGTTTCGAGGAATTTGTGAAAAGCCCCGATTATAACGCATTCTGGAGCAGCATATTTAACGGTACCAGTTTCCAGAACAAAGTTGAACGCAAGGGTGCAACAGGTAATTCCGTATGGCTTGAGGCAACATATATGCCTGTCTATGATGAAATGAACCAGAACATACTAGGTGTGTCCAAAATAGCTACAAACATTACAAGCCGTCAGAACAATATTTCTGCTGTAGTTAATGAACTGAAGACGATGTCACATGATCTGAACGAACATGCGGATATCGGTATTGAGCGGAGCCGTGAGCTGATGTCCAGTATCACGTATATATCTGAAGTTTCCGCCCACAACCGAGCGACACTGAATCAGTTGCAAGAACAGGCTCGTTCTATCCAGGGAGTTGTCAAAACGATTCGCGAAATTGCGTCGCAGACCCAGCTTCTGGCCCTGAACGCCGCGATTGAAGCAGCTCATGCAGGCGAATATGGCCGCGGGTTCGATGTTGTAGCGAAGGAAGTACGGAAACTTTCAGCCATGGTCGAACAATCGATCAATGAGATTCGGGATAGTGTGAACGGGATTACGAAAGAGATTACGAACATTTCTGGTGGAACACAGCAGGTGGAAGGATACGTGGAGCGAAGCCAGCAGCAGATTGAGGTGGCGATGAATGATTTTACAACCATTGCGGCGTCTGCACAACTGCTGGATGCCAAAGCGCAGCACGTAACCCAAATCGTATAAATTAGGTGAAATCCATTACCCTATAAGGAAGCAGTGCTGATAGAGGCATCTGCTTTTTTTGTTGTTCAAAAAATCGGGAATTATTGAGAGCAGTCAGGGTAACAATACTCAATGATACCAAGAAAGTCTAGATAATGGGGTGAGACAGATGTGGCCGAAAATATTCTCTTATGTGCCGGAGTGGTCTACTTGGGGACAGGCCTTTTTATTATTTTTGATGCCAATCTTGTTCTTGAAAGGATTTCAGTGGGTTCGTTCATCCTTAAAGAAAGGGACCTTTTCGAATAAAGATCAACAAAATCGGGATGCTGACTCCAATCCGTCTACGGGCGAAGAGACAGGGAGTTACGCAAATATAAGGCTTACCGGGAAGTATGCTACGGATCTGATTAGTGTAAAAGAAACGTTTGGTCAAAATGCAGATGTACATATAAGGGAGTTTACGATAAGGGGAACCCATACGTCCGCGGCTGTCATGTATGTGGATGGTTTGGTAGATCATGATCTGATTGATACGCACCTCTTCACACCCCTTATGACTGAGGGAGTACCGGAAACAGAACGAGAAACATTTCAACACCCCGAAAATGCAAATGAACTCAAAGCTTATATAAGCAGTCAGCTGCTGCCTGTTAGTGAAGTTCAGGAAGCGGAGACGTTGCAACAAGCGGCGCGGGCAGTTCTTATTGGCAAAAATGTATTGTTGATTGACGGGATGCCAGGAGCTCTCCTTATCGGATCGGCAAAGGGGAAAACCCGCAGCCTGGAAGAACCGCTATCTGAAGCACTGCTTCGCGGGCCAAGAATCGGCTTCACCGAACGGCTGAGTGATAATACCGGGATACTACGGCTATTCGGAGGTAACGAGGCTTTATTTATGACAAAACATCAGGTTGGTACCCGGATCAAAAGAGATCTCGTCATTGCGTATATCCAAGATATTGCAAGCTCCGATCTTGTCACTGAGGTGGAGAAAAGAATCCAAAGCATAGACATGGATATGATGCTGGAATCCGGTTATGTGGAACAGTTGATTGAAGACGATGAACTGAGCCCATTTCAACAGGTTCAGAATACAGAGAGACCCGACCGTGTAATCAGCGGGTTGTTGGAAGGACGGGTAGCCATCTTACTGGATGGAACACCCTTTGCATTAATTGTGCCGTCGACCTTCAGCATGCTGCTTCAATCCCCCGAAGATTATTACGAGCGCTGGATTCCGGGGACCTTTCTACGTATGCTTCGTTTCCTGGCGGCCATGCTTGCCCTGTTCGCGCCTGCATTGTATATCTCCTTTATCTCTTATCATCCGGGTCTGATTCCAACGAAGCTGGCTCTAACCATTATTCAAACCAGACAGGGAGTACCTTTTCCCTCCATTATTGAGGCGCTGATTATGGAAGTCTCCATTGAAATTTTGCGGGAAGCGGGAATTCGACTTCCGAAGCCGATCGGGCCTGCGATGGGTATCGTTGGCGGTCTGATTATTGGGGAGGCCGCGGTGAAGGCCGGAATGGTCAGTCCATTTCTGGTTATAGTTGTGGCCGTTACCGCGATTTCTTCGTTCTCAATCCCTTCATATAGTGCGGGGATTACACTGCGTATATTACGTTTTTTTGGAATGTTCAGTGCGGCGGGCTATGGATTGTTTGGGGTGGTCATGTTTTTCTTGCTGCTCTGCAGTCATCTGGTTCGGTTGAAAAGCTTTGGAGTTCCTTACGTCACCCCTGCGGTGCCATTCAGCCTGTCGGATTGGAAGGATTTCTTTATTCGGGTACCCTTACGAATGATGAGGCAGCGCCCAGGCATGATGAATCCGAAAGACCCTGATCGCAAAAAGTAGGCATATCCGATATTCAGGAGGTGGATCATGAATCCTAAAAGTGACCAGCTGACGACAGTTCAAGCCGCAGTTTTTATCATCAATTACATGCTCGGTGCAGGAATACTTACACTTCCCCGAACTACGGTAACGGCGGTCAAAACGCCTGATGTGTGGATTTCAATTATATTGTCCGGTCTGTTGGCTATGCTGATGGGTATAATCCTGGTGAACCTGTGCCGAAGATTCCCAGGGAAGACTGTCTTTCAATTCACTGAGGAAATCACAGGGAAGTGGATTGCTTATATATTGGGAGCTGCGATCATCCTGTATTTCCTTGTCATCTCTGCCTTTGAAATCAGAGTGATGGCTGAAGTCACCCGATTATATTTATTGGAGGGAACCCCGGTGTGGGCGATTGTCATGGTGTTTATGTGGATCGGCTTTTATTTGGTCTCAGGAGGGATCAACTCCATGGCGCGTTTGTATGAGATCATTTTACCCATTACGCTTATTCTTTTTGTACTGGCCATTTTTCTGAGCAGCAGTCTGTTTGAGATCAATAATTTGAGACCTGTGCTGGGAGAGGGGATCATGCCGGTGTTTAAAGGGCTGAAATCTTCGGTACTTGCCTATACGGGTTATGAAGTCATGTTTGTGGTGATGGCATTTATGAAAAATCCAGAGAAGGGCAAGAAAGCCATGGTCTGGGGAATCCTTATCCCTATGGTGATCTACCTTATCACATTGGTTATGGTTATTGGCAGTTTATCTATTGAAGGCATGAGAACAAGGACGTGGCCAACCCTTGATTTGATGCGCAGCTTTGAGATTGAGGGATTGTTCTTTGAACGGTTCGAATCCCTGTTGCTGGTTATTTGGATTATGCAAATTTTCTCTACGTCTACCATCACGCATTATGCCGCTTCTCTTGGATGTTCGCAATTGTTCAAGAAAAAAATGCTGCCTTTTCTGATCATTCTGCTCCCGATCAGTTATATCACTGCTATGCTTCCGCAGAACGTGGACGAAACGTTCAAACTCGGAGATGCTTTGGGGAATGCATCCATTTATTTGTTTGGTGTTTTGCCACTATTGCTTTTGTTGCTGAGCATGTTCCGAAAGAAAGGAGGCAAGTACAATTGAACAGGATCAGAAAGAAATTAACCCTTTTGTCAACGGCCCTGCTGGTTTTTACCTCAGGTTGCTGGAGCAGCAAAGAGATCGAAGATTTAAGTGTTTATGTGGGTCTGGGACTGGACGTCGCTGAGGAATCGAAATTTGAACAGGACATTAATAAACAAGGAGGTCATTATCCCAAAAACAATGTATTTACATCTACCGTACAGATTGTCCCACGTGTTGGGGGAAAACAGGAAAATCAAAGCAGTTCCAGTGGTTCTTCCGGCGGACAAACCTTTTTGAATGAACAGTTGACCGGAGATTCCCTGTTTCAGATCTTTCGTCAGTTTGCTCTAAGAAGAGACCGTCCGCTCATTGGTCATCATTTAAAGGTTATTGTCGTTTCCCAAGAGTTGTCGAAGAAATATAGCATGGAGCAGCTGCTTGATTTTGTTTTGCGCGACAATGATATCCGACCCAGTTCCCTTGTTCTGGTGAGCAAAGGACGTGCTTTGGATGCTCTTAGTTCCAAGGAGCCGGGAGAAATCCCAGCCTTTTATCTGAGAGGGTTGGTGAATAATGCGTATCGTACCAATAAAATTCTTCCGCCTGTATCCCTCGCGAAACTTGATGGCAAAATGCAGTCAGGGTCAAGCTTTTTGCTGCAAAATGTCCTTACTGCTGATGGGGAGCATAAATTTTCAGGTGCAGGCGTCTATAAAGGGAAAACGAAAAAGTGGATCGGCTCCTTAAATCAGGTGGACCTTCAAGGATTGTCCTGGATCACTGGGGAGGCTAAGGGAGGGGCCTTAAAATCGTATGCACCGAAAAAGAAACATACGATAGTCTATGAAATCAAGTCTACGAAGAGCAAAATTGTGCCCAAAGTCCACGGAGATGACATTTCTTTTCATGTAAAGGTTGAATCAGAAGGTCAGCTCATGGAAGATTGGAGTGCTCCGGAAATTCCTTCTACGGAAAAGTACATTAAGGAATGTGAGGTTCAGTTCGCTGATACAGCCAAAGAACAAATACAGCAGGTCATGAACAAAATGCAGCACACCTATCGGGTGGAAGTGGCCGGATTTGGAGAGCAGTTGCGGATCAAATATCCGAGGGTATGGAAAAAGGTCAAAAAAAATTGGGATGAAACCTTTAGTGAGATTCCTGTGACCTATGATGTGAAAATGAAAATCACAGATTATGGATCATCGACGGATTAAAAATGAGGTTGGAGAGTTTCTTTATCCATAAATGGATGATGATATTTAATTGTTGACACAATCATGATAGATCGCTATATTTATAAAAAATCATTTTCTTATCCAGAGAGGTGGAGGGACTGGCCCTTAGAAGCCTCAGCAACAGATCTGAAGGATACTGTGCTAATTCCAGCGGGTGAACAGCCTGATAGATAGGAGCGTTTGTCTTTATTTGTCAGTTACGGCGCACTCTTCGGGAAGAGTGGGTCTTTTTGTTGTTCTGGATGAAGAAGTAGGGGAGCAGGCATGGATAACAACAAAGATACAGGGCATTTTCAGCGCAAAATGCAGGCACGGCATGTAGTCATGCTCTCACTTGGAGGAGTTATTGGTACAGGTTTATTTCTTAGCTCAGGTTATACCATTCAGCAGGCAGGGCCGATCGGGACTATTCTATCTTACCTGATCGGAGCGATTGTCGTTTATCTGGTTATGCTTTGTTTAGGTGAACTGTCCGTTCATATGCCGGAGACTGGGGCATTTCATAGCTATGCGGCAAAATATATTGGGCCGGCAACAGGATACACCGTAGCCTGGTTGTATTGGCTAACCTGGACGGTTGCCCTCGGTTCCGAATTTACAGCGGCCGGGCTGTTGATGCAGCGCTGGTTCCCTTCAGTGAATGTTTGGATCTGGAGCGCATTGTTTGCTCTTATGATCTTTCTGTTCAACGCGCTGACGGTCAAATTTTTTGCGGAGTCGGAGTTCTGGTTTTCCGCAGTTAAAGTCCTTACAATTGTAATCTTCATTATTCTTGGGGGCGCAGCCATGTTCGGTATTATTCCAATGGCAGGCTCGGAAACCGCCCCTTTTCTATCCAATATTACAGCGTCAGGCTGGTTCCCGAATGGCGCTTCTGCGATACTGATGACGATGCTTGCCGTAAACTTTGCGTTCTCGGGCACAGAATTGATCGGAATTGCTGCCGGGGAGACGGAGAATCCGGAAAAGACGATTCCGAAAGCGATCCATACCACGTTATGGCGCTTAATTATCTTTTTTATCGGAACCATTGTTATTCTCTCTGCGCTATTACCCATGTCGGATGCTAGTGTTCTCGAAAGTCCATTTGTAGCTGTAATGGAGCGAATTGGTGTTCCGTATGCAGCAGATATTATGAACTTTGTTATTCTGACGGCGATTCTCTCTGCTGCCAACTCGGGCCTATATGCTTCTTCGCGGATGCTGTGGTCTCTGGCAGATAAAAAGACGATCTCTCCATGGTTTGCCAAATTGACGAAACGCGGTGTACCGCTGAATGCCCTCCTGATCAGCATGGTTGGTGGTGCTTTGGCTTTGCTCTCGAGCATCATTGCACCAGGTACCGTGTATATTACGCTGGTCTCCATCTCTGGCCTTGCCGTTGTTGCCGTATGGATGAGCATCAGTGCTTCGCAGTATATGTTTCGCAGACAGTATCTTCTGGAAGGGCATGCGGTTGAGGACCTGGTCTACCGGACGCCGCTGTACCCGGCAGTACCGATTATTTCATTTATATTATGTCTGGCTTCATGCATAGGCATTGCTTTTGACCCGACACAGCGCATAGCGTTGTACTGCGGTATTCCTTTTATTGTATTATGTTACGCAACGTATTATCTGACAGAACGTGTGAATAAGAAAAGAGGGCTAGAACATGACGCAACCAAAACGCATTAATCCCTTGGAACAGATCCTGCGGGAACATCCGGTTATGATTCTCGATGGGGCACTGGCAACCGAACTTGAGCAGCAGGGGTGTGATCTGGATGATCCATTATGGTCAGCACGTGTCCTGCTGGAGAATCCGGAAGTTATCGTTCAGGTGCATGCGGATTACTTCCGTGCAGGAGCGGACTGCGCGATCACATCCAGTTATCAGGCAACAGTGGATGGCTTCGGCAAGAGGGGCATCGGAGAACAGGAGTCGCTGAAGCTGATTCGCAAGACAGTAGAGCTGGCGGCTCAGGCGCGTGATGACGTGTGGCAAGAAATCCAAGGTGGAGTCGCAGAGAATGTAATTGGGAATGAGTCAAAATGTGAAAAACGACCTGCAGTTGCGATAGGGAAAACGGCATCGGCTCGTCCACGTCCAATTGTTGCTGCATCCGTCGGACCCTATGGTGCTTATTTGGCTGATGGCTCAGAGTATGTCGGTCATTATGGTGTTACGGATGAGACGCTGACCGCCTTCCATCGTCCGCGGATGACAGCACTGCTGGAAGCAGGCGCGGATGTTCTGGCATTTGAGACGATCCCATCCTTACAGGAGGCACAGGTATTGGTTGCTTTATTAAAAGAGTTCCCTGACGCTTATGCATGGCTGTCTTTCTCATTACAGGATGGCAAAACGATCAGTGAGGGGACGCTCTTGGAAGAGTGTGCACGACAATTTGGCTCCGAACAGCAGATTGCTGCGATTGGCTTGAACTGTGCTCCCATGGAAGTGGTGACGGAAGCGGTAGGTGTGCTGAGCCGTGCAAGCGACAAACCTGTCATTGTCTATCCGAACTCGGGGGAGATCTATGACGCTGAGACCAAAACGTGGAGCGGTCAAGGATCATGCGGCAGCATGAGCGATGCTTCGGAAGAATGGGTCGCTGCGGGCGCCAGAATTATCGGTGGATGTTGCCGAACTACACCACATCAGATTGGTGAACTGGCGAAGAAGTGGCGTAAGTAAGACCTGCTGCGTAAGCGCGTGGATTTCCACCAGCATGTAAAAAAAGGTACATGAACAGCCCTTTCGTTCCCATGCATTGGGGTGCACTTCAGGGGGACGGGAGGGCTGTTTTATTTCTTTTGGCTATCGAAAATAATTAGTTAGGCTACAGAGCAGATGCTCTTTCGTATTGTTATTCTTTCTCCCAAGTTATTCTATGACCAGCATACGAGGGGATGCTTCGCCAATAACCCGTGATGAGAACCAAGAGCCAAGAGCTGCGGCGCCAATGCTTAAGCAGGCGAACAGAATAATTCCACCCCAATTCAAAATTAATGGAAGCTGTACGATACCATATCCGGAGAGGATCATCTCCAGTAACACGGGGAGCACATATACCCCTATCACGCTTCCCAGTACTGCCCCAATGACAGATAGTACTGTCACTCCCATGGCAACCGATAATCGAATCCGACGAGATGTCATGCCTATGGATTTGTAGATGCCATAGGTTTTGTTTTCTTTGCGGATACTGATCCGGCAGGTACTGAAAATAATGATGAATGTAGCCAGAATAAACAACAGCCCAATCAGACTCATAGGATAGATCAGGATGTCAGCGGCTTCTGCATAAACCGAATCGAGCAGCGTTTTTTGGGTTACCACCGAAGCGGAAGACTTAAATCGCTCATTCAATTCATTGGCAACTGTATTCGCTTGCGTTGGGTCATTCACATTAATGAAAATGGCATCGAAATCACTGTATGCCGGGTTCACAGTTCTCACGGCATCCATGGTGATTCGACCTGATACGGACATGTTGGCGATGGCCTGATAGATACCCGTTATGATGAATGTGCGCTTTTCTCCTTGAATGTAGAGATCTATGAGGTCACCCAGATCCTTATTTAAGGTTTTGGCTACACTTACACCAACGGCAATTTCATTCTCTTGCTGAGGATTATTTCCTCGCAGGTTCTCAAACCCAAGTTCCTGATAACTTCCATCCAGTACACTCAAATATAGACTGATGGTTTGACCATGGATTTCTGAGGAAGATTCCGGACTGAATACTCCGGTAATGTTTCCTTGCCAGCCCACATATCTAATCCTTGAATCTTCTGCTAACAACTGCTTAAATTCATCCTTAGGGAATGTACTATTGTTAACAACCACAGCTGCAATATTGGCATTATCATAACCCCACTTGGCAGCTGTTTGATAGATTCCGGTAATGCTGGTCAGCAAAACATACCCCAGAACGAGCACGGAAGAAGCCACGGTAGTCAGCAGGAACATCAGAATAGAACTTTTACTGTTCTTGATCAGATTGCGGATGCCAATAACCGCCAATACGGGCATTCGTCCAAAACCGATCCAGTTACCCAGTGGTGAGTGGATTCGGTTGGACATGCGGGTATGATCACTCTCTGACATTCCATAGCGGATTGCCTGCACCGGTTGAATGCTGCGTGCTTTTCTGGCATAGAGTACAACGAATAATAGTACCAGGGCAAACAGGGAGACGCCGACCAGAATGGCTGCACTGCTTCCTTTAATTGCAATATCACTGCTGCCTACCCGAAGGGAAGATACGGAGATATTAATGATGAATTTCGATACTAACACGCTCAGTGCGATTCCTGGGAGAATGGCGACAACGGATAGTAACGAGTATTGAATAACATATGTGCCTATGGTTCTGTTTGAGGTGAGTCCCAGTGATTTGAGAATGCCTATGGTTTGGTAGTTGGCAAGTATGGCATCCGAGATCGTGAATCCGATCGTGATCAGGGCAATTATCATCATCACGACACCAAGGAAAACCATGATGAATCCAACGATCTGACTAATGATCAGATAGAATGAGGCGATACTCTCAAACTCCATCTTGGTTTCCAGAAACGGAGCACCTGTCTCGCTGGCATAATGATCCCAGTAGTCAGAATTCATGCTGTAATCATTAAAATGAATGCCCATCATGTAAGTATCTTTCCCTCCGAGTGAATGGAAATCAGCTTGATAATCAGCAGGATTCATCCACACTCGTGCTGTATTGGTGAAGGGCGCTCCGTATGGAATGTCGACCACAATGCCGGATACCTTCAGATCAAGTGTGCTGGATCCGGTCTTAAAGCCTATCGTATCTCCTGCCGAGATCGTGTATGCATTCGCCATAGATGTGGGAATCCAGACCGAACCTTGTTCAGGCACAGCGCTTTGCAAACCACTGGAAAAAACAAGCTTATCTACCTTCCACGGTAGTGCAGGTGTATCCATCATGTATAGGTACAGGTTCGGAATATCGAGATCATTGAAAGTGATGCCTGATAGTGGACGATACCTCAGCAATGTGGACACTTCAACCCCGTCTTGGGAAGCCCACCAGTCATACACGGCTTTGGGATCATTCAGTCCTTTGTCGAATGTCAGAATCTGATGCGAGCCATGGGTACGCTCATGCATTTCCTTAAACTGATTGCCTGTGTTGGCTAGAATGATGACTGCTGTGGATACAAGGAGTGCAGAGAGTAGAATCAGCAGAGCAATCAACAGATTTTGTATTTTACTTCTGCTCAGGTAGGACAGGCTAAGTTTCAACATGGCAGCCATCGGTTACTCCTTCCCTGATACAAAAGCAAAGATCATTGATTCCCGATCCTGGATATGATGTTCGTTATATTTCTCAAACTCCAGAACACCGTCAACTTTGCCGTCCCGGATGAAAATAAGACGATCCGCCCGACAGGCTGCCTTGATATCATGTGTTACCATAACAACGGATTGCCCTCTCCGATTGATATTCGTCAGAATATCCAGTACGGCTTTACCGTGTTCGTAGTTCAAGCTTCCCGTAGGCTCATCGGCAAAGATGATGTCCGGTGAATTGATCAGTGCGCGTGCAATAGCCGCTCGTTGCTGCTGGCCCCCCGATGTTTGAGATGGAAGGCGTTTGCTTTGTCCGTCAATATCCATGGCAGCCATCAGTTGTGCGGCCCTAGCTGTTACCTCAGTTTTTTTGCCTCCAGCAATATATCCCGGCAAAGCAATGTTCTCTTTGATCGAGAGATCCGGCACCAGATTGATGCTCTGATAAATATAGCCGATCCTGTGAATACGGAATTGAGACATTTCAAGTTCGCTGTAGGCATCAATTCGCTGGTTGTGGAAATAAACTTCGCCAGCTGTCACATGATCCAGCCCGCTCAGCAAATACAGCAAGGTTGATTTGCCAGAGCCGGAATTACCCATGATAACCGTAAAATCTCCTTCATAAATATCGAGATCGACATTGCGTATAGCATGATATTGTTCACTGCCTGTATTGTACGTTTTGCATAGGTTTTGAACACGGATGATGGATGTTTTGGTCAAGCGGATCACTCCCGATTCCAGTATAAGGTTCATTCTAAGGAAGGGATGTTGAAGAAATCTTATCAAATTATGAATAAAGTATTACAGCCCTTGGGCAATGGATTGAGATGAAAAGAAGGTTGGAAATAAACTTCAATGCTCAGCAAATGGGGAGAGTGAACTGAAACAGGGTGCCCTGGCCCTCTTTGCTTGAAAAGGAGATATGTCCTCCGTGCGCTTCAATAATGCCTTTGCAGATGGAGAGACCCAGGCCTGTACCTTCAAGAGTATTGTCTGTGCGGGAAGTCTGGCCTCTGAAATAACGTTCAAATACAAAAGGCATGTCCTGTGCTCGAATTCCCTGACCCGAATCGACAATGGTAACTTTGAAAAGCGCGTTTTCCAGTTCCGTGTTGATATGAATGGTGTCTCCCGGCGCAGTATGCTTAAGGGCGTTTGAGACGAGGTTGGACAGAACCTGCTCAATTCGTATGGGGTCCATTCGGATAAGGACATTGGGAATGTGCTCCGGCTCCCTATACTTCAGGCCGTTCATTTGTACGCTATGTCCGATGGGTTTCAACATCGTTTTAATGGCGGAACGGCTATAGACCTCACGCAGCTCCACCGATATCTGGCCCAGTTCTTGCAGGGCATGAACAAGCAGGTCCTCGACAAGACGGGCAGTTTTGTCCGTATGGGTACGCATGATCTCCATATATTCCATCAATGTCTCCTCATCCGAGCACAACCCTTCAAGAATGGCTTCTATGTATGCTTTTATGGTCGTAATTGGAGTTTTAATGTCGCGTGAGATAGATTCGTAATCAGCTCTTTCTCTGCCTTTTCCTGTCTAATCCGCTGCTCACTCAAATGCATGATTTCGGATCGCATCAGATCCAGCATAGCGTACAGTTCACCCATCTCATCCGTCCGGTTATACTGAATCTGCTTATCATACTGTCCTTTGAGAATAGATTCCGTATGTTCCTTCAACTGATGAATGGGAGACAGCATCCGTTTTCTGATTTTGCGCTTCATGAATAGGAGAAACATAGCAAGGATCAGGGAGCTAACCAAGAGTACACCCAAAATAATATAAAGGGAGGTCAACGTTTCCTGAACAATAATCATAGACGTCGGAACCGTGAAGACCGCATTGCCGATCTGCTTTCCTTCAGGACCATCCATGACGGGAAAGGCGAAATTAAGCGAATCTTCTCCGTTTGTATTTTTCACGGTGTGGTTCAGATCATAAGGCAGGACTGATCGCAAGTTGACTTCTTTTCCTTCAGTTGCAGGAGAGGAGGACAGTAAAACAACTCCATCCAGCCCGATGTAGGATAGTTCGATCCTATTCTCCTTGGCGATGTTAAGCAGATGTTCCCGAATTCCGGGGTCCTGCAGATGTTGATTGTTCTGCTCCAGATCAAGCAGAAGGGGATTGATCATAAGGCGTACCTTCTGGATGGATGGATTGGATCCGCTCGACGGCCTGTTTGTGCTCAGCTCATGAAATAACATCAGGCTACATCCGATCAGAATAAGCAGGAGGATGAATGAAGTTCTTAGCCATCGTGTGGACCAGGTGTTCAGTGACATATTGCCTCCTCCAATCTTGATTATTCATGATTGAATTTGTAGCCCACTCCCCATACCGTCTTCAGGATAGAAGGATGGGAAGGGTCTGCCTCGATTTTCTCTCTCAATCTGCGTATGTATACGGTAACGGTATTTTCATCTCCATAGACTGCATATCCCCAGATCGCATCAAGCAACTGGGATTTAGAAAAAACCTGATTTTTGTGGCTTGCCAGATGAAATAGCAGCTCAAATTCCTTGGCGGAGAGAGAAACCTCATTTCCGTCAAGGGTAACCCTATAGGCTTTCTTGTCAATTTGGAGATTACCTAGACGCAATAGATGGGGGTGCTCTTGTTCTGCTGTCACGCTGTCATAACGTCTGAAATGAGCATTGATTCGGGCCAGTAATTCGCTCAGAGAGAAAGGTTTGGTCATATAGTCATCCGCGCCAAATCCCAAGCCGAGGACTTTGTCCGTATCATTTCCCCTTGCGCTCAGAATGAGAATGGGGATGTTATTTCGTCTCCGAATTTCGCGGCATACATCAATGCCGTCCATATCCGGAAGCATGATGTCCAGAATAATATAATCCGGTTGAAGCATGTCCATCATCTGCAACCCGTCCTGACCATTAACGGCTATTGCTGCTTCATACCGATTCTTCACCAAGTAGTCTCGCAGAATGCGCGAGATATCGTGTTCATCTTCGATAATAAGAATTTTGCGTGGATTAGCTTGCATATGTATCGCTCCAATACGATTAATGAAATCCATTTATTTGGATAAAGTTGCAAGAAAGGCATTCTATATCAATTGTACAGATTTATAATGGCAGAGTCATGGGTGAATTTGGTAAAAAAAGATGGGACTGAGGAAGGGATGGAACTAAAAAACGCCGCAGTACCAAAGAGTGTACAAGCTACATTCTCTCGCAAGGCGGCGTTTCTTGTTATTGCTTGACCGTATTGAACTTGTGTATGGTTTGTTCGTTCGAGTTGACCGTTTTTTGTCGCATTAACAAGGGTGTTATTGTTTCTGAGTGAGGGGGCTTATATTGAATCTCACACATGCTCCAGATCAATAGATTGATGAGATTGGGATTTGAGATATTCTACTGGAGATGCGCCGAAGTGTGCCCGGAACACCCGATGGAAATAAGAGTAGCTTGCAAAGCCGCAAGTTTCGGAAATATGCTCAAGCGTCATATCGCTATATTTCATACGCTCCAGTGCAGCATTCAGGCGGATTTCAATCGCATACTGGATCATTGTTTTGCCATAGTGCTCCTTGAACAGTCGAACCGCACGGGACAGACTCAGTCCTGCATAACGTGCCGCTTCTTCGAGCTTAAAGGTAACCGTGGCATGCTCTTCAATGAATCGTTTCAGCTTTAGTGTCGAGGAAACCGACCGATCCGTCTGGATATTCTCCTTGATGGCCCGATCGATATACAGGCACAAACCGCGCAGCAATGCGTCACTCAGTTCTATATTTTCCTCTAGCGGTCCACGGCGTTTCTCCAGAAGCATATTGCGCCAGA
Organism: Paenibacillus sp. JNUCC-31; assembly: GCF_014844075.1. NCBI lineage: Bacteria > Bacillati > Bacillota > Bacilli > Caryophanales > Paenibacillaceae > Paenibacillus > Paenibacillus sp. JNUCC31. The sequence continues at coordinate 2,390,075 of NZ_CP062165.1, read as the reverse complement.
GACTGATCAATTTGTCATCCAGGCCGATGCGACTTACAGTGGACCGATGCTGTCGTTTCCACCAGTTCTCAATCCATGTCCCTTCACAGAACAAATAATAGTCTCCGCTCGACAATCTGCCTTCCTTGTGAGGTTCTTCGACCACGAGATGATAATCGTCTCCCGGCTTTAAAAGCAGCAGATCCCCGCCAGTCATTTTGAATTCTTCATCCTGTACATATACCTTGCAAGAGCCCTCCGTTTGCAGACGGAACAAATAAGTCTGCAACTCGCCCTTCATATTATGGTTAAACGCCTTGTAGTGATACGAGTAGTCGCAGATCAGTACTGAGGTTTCCAAAAGATGTATCCTCCATATTAAAAAAATGATCAGATAGTTCATGTTCTGACGATATTGTATATGTTCATTCTAGCCTGTTTTGCGTTAGGATGATACCAGATAGAGCAATGAAAGCAAATTTGAGAGCAGAGGTGCATCTATTATGAAAAAACTTAATATTGGTTTGCAATTGTTTACGCTCCGTGATGAAACTGCAGCGGATTTCCGTGGAACTTTGCGCAAAGTAGCAGAGCTTGGTTATGAAGGTGTCGAATTCGCCGGATATGGTGATATTCCTGCCGAAGAAATGAAAGCGCTATTGGATGAGCTTGGGCTGAAAGGTTTCAGCAGCCACGTTTCATTGCATGCCATGCGTGAGGATCTGCAAAAACAAATCGATTACCTCAAAACGATTGGGGCTCAATATATGATCTGCCCTTACCTGATGCCTGAAGATCGCCCAGAGAATGCAGAAGGCTGGACCAAACTGTTCAACGAATTGCAACAATATGGTGCAGAAGCGACCAAACAAGGTCTGATCTTCGGTTATCATAACCATGATTTCGAATTCCACGGTCAGGTTGGCGACGATAATGCCTTTGATGCGATGTTTGCTCAAACGACACCTGAAGCTGTTCAAGTGGAAATGGACGTATGTTGGGTACAATTTGCTGGACAAAATCCGATTGAATATATTAATAAATATGCAGGCCGTCTGCCATTGCTTCACCTGAAAGACTTCAGCAAAGATGATCAAGGCCAGATGAAGACACTCGAACTGGGACAAGGTTCGGTTAATCTGCCAGCAGTAATTGAAGCATCTACAAATGCAGGTGTAGAGTGGTTGATCGTGGAACAGGACGTATGTCAGAATCCACCGCTTGAAAGCGTAGCCAACAGCTATAACTGGTTGAAAGAGAACTACCTGAACCAATTCTAATCTGAGCATTTTGCATCATTCCCATGAACGATAAGAATCGAATGATGCAAAATGCAAATCTATTTATTAAAGGAGATATTTGTACATGAGTAAAATTAAAGTTGCTGTATTCGGCTGTGGAGCCATTGCCGAGCGCAGACATATTCCAGAGTATGCTGCTAATGAGAACGTAGAACTTGTGGCTTTTGCCGATCCGATCGTGGAGCGTGCAGAGAAGATGGCTGAAACTTACGGTGGCAAGGCCTATTCCAGCTATGAAGAATTACTTGCGAACGAAGAAGTGGATGCAGTCAGCGTTTGTACGCCGAACTACCTGCATGCTTCGATGTCAATCGCTGCTGCAAATGCAGGCAAACACGTATTGGTGGAAAAACCAATGGCAGTATCTACCGAAGAAGGCGAGCAAATGATCGAAGCTGCCAAGAAAAACGGTGTATATCTGATGGTTGGACACAACCAGCGTTTGATGCCTCCACACGTGAAAGCCAAAGAAATTCTTGACTCTGGCAAACTCGGCAAAGTCCTGAATTTCCGTACTTCCTTTGGCCATCCGGGTCCGGAAGGCTGGAGTGTAGACGGAGCAGAGAGCTGGTTCTTCCGCAAAGAAGAAGCGATTATGGGCGCCATGGGAGACCTGGGCGTGCACAAGTCGGACTTTATCCGTTATTTGCTGGATGATGAAGTGTCCGAAGTTGCTGGTTTTATCAGCACATTGCATAAAGAAAACACAAAAGTGGACGATAACGCGACGTGCCTGCTGCGCATGAAGAGCGGTGCCATCGGTACACTGGTAGCGAGCTGGACACAATACAGAGCAGGAGATAACAGTACGGTTCTGTGGTGTGAGAATGGTGTGATGAAGATCGGAACGGTAGAAGGCGACGAGGTTATCGTTGAGCTGACTAACGGTACAGTGGAAACCTACAAGGTTGGCGCCATGGCTACAAACGAAAAACAAGTACCAAGCGGCGTTATTGACGCTTTTGTAGAATCCATTATGACCCAAACTCCTCCAAGCATTTCCGGTGAAGAAGGTTTGCGTTCCCTGCAAGTGATTCTGGCAGCATTCGAATCCGAGAAGACAGGTCAGATCGTGAAGCTGTAATCTTAATGATGAATAATTAAATTTATAAGATAAAGGGACTGACCACTCCGCCATCGCGGAATAGTCAGTCCCTTAACACGTTAAGTAAGAATGAATGCGTGGATGTCCATATTAGACGCTAGGCTTCACATCACTGCCGAGGTCCAGCCATGCCACTTCTTCAGGAGATAGGGTGATACGTGATCCTTCGTCACAGGAGAGCAGTTCCGCCTGATTCTGGGCACCTATCAACGCACAGGTTGGAAACGGTTGATTCAATACATAAGCGAGCGCAATCTGGATCGGTGACGTCTTCTTGGACTCCGCCAGCTGTTCAGCCCGGTGCAGCCGTTCCCAGTTGCCATCACTGTAAAATACACGAACCAGATCCTCATTGTCCCGAACTTCAGGTGTGAACCGTCCAGTAAAGAAGCCACGAGCTTGGGATGACCAGGACAGCAATGGCAATTGGGTCTGCTGATGCCATGCGAGCGTTTCGGCATCTGCTGATACACAGCCAGCCCAGAATGGTTCGTTCGCTTTGGCAAGACTGAGGTTCGGACTGCTGAATGTGAAACCTTTCAGACCGTTAGCAGCTGCATATGCGTTAGCTTCCTCAAGCCGCTGCCAGGTCCAGTTCGAAGCGCCAATTGCGCCGATTTTACCGGATTCAATATGTTCGTTCAGGGCTTCAAGAATAAAACCAACAGGAATGTTTGGATCATCCCGATGCAGGGCATACAGCTCCACATGTTCTGTCTGAAGGCGCTCCAAGCTTTCCAGCAGGTCACTGCGGATGGCAGCAGCGTTAACACGTGGTCCGTTCTGGTCATGATGCGCGCCTTTGGTAAGAATAACGATCTCATCACGGTTGCCGCGCTCTTTCATATAACGACCGAGCACTTCTTCGCTCTGACCGCCGCAATAGATATGTGCTGTATCTACGGTGTTGCCGCCAATCGACAGAAAGGCATCCATGTTCGTAGCTGCTTTCTCATAGGCATCATGGTAGAAATAATCCGTTCCTTTAATCAATCGGGAGATTGGTTTACCTGCACCAGCAATTTCAATGTATTCCATAATTCAGTTCATCCCCTTTACTTATAGTGTGATTCGTGTACGTTCTTCTGCCGAACGAAGGCAAGCTTCGAGTACTTTCATATTGGCTACAGCATCGGATGGAGCGAAGCGCAGAGCCTTACCTTGAAGCACGGCTCGTGCCATGTCGTCTCCCTGAAGGGAGTAGTGATTCACCTGTGGGACTTCAATTTCTTTACGCTCACCGTCAACAATTACGAAGAAGTTGGAGCCGCGGTCCGGATTGCTGATATAAGCAGACGGTACCTCGATGATGCCATCCGATCCAAGCACCTCCAGGGTGTTGCGGAAGGCTGCCCACATGCTGCTGTCAAAAGTCATGCCAATATGATTGTCGAACTCAAGCAAGCCGGAAGCCATCATATCCACATGACCATGCTCAGGGGAGAACATGCCAATGACGGTTGCCGCCGAAGGCTCTTGACCAAGCAACAGGCGTGCTGCACTGATGGAATAACAGCCGATGTCATACAGGGAACCGCCGCCCCAATCACGCCGGAAGCGGACATTGCCTGTCGAACCTGAACTGTTGAACGAAAATGTACTATGAATGCCGCGGACTTCACCAATTTCTCCGCTGGCGATAATATCCCGAATCTGATCATAACGTGGATGGTGGCGGTACATGAGTGCCTCAGCGAGATGCACACCAGCCTCTTCACAGGCTTGCACCATTTCCTGGGCTTCCTGCTCAGTCAGTGCCAGTGGCTTCTCGCACAAAATATGTTTCCCAGCTTCCGCGGCGCGGAGTGTCCACTCGCGGTGCAGATGGTTTGGAAGTGGAATGTAGACAGCGTCAATGGAATCGTCCTGCAGCAAAGCTTCATAGCTGCCATATGCTTGGGCAATCCCGAGCTGGTCAGCGGTTTGTTTTGCTTTTTCTTCATCCCGGCTGGCAATGGCGGTCACTTCATTCAACTCCGATTGCTGCAAGCCAGGGATAACGGAGCCTACAGCAATGCTAGCGCTACCAAGAATGCCCCAGCGCAATTTACGTTCTGTATTCATTGTTGTCTCCTCCTGTTTATAAATGTATATTGTGATTATAAGTAATAGATCAATGAATTAAAATGATAATATATTGAATTCGGTTAACACAATATTGCTCAGAAAGGAGAAAACTCTATGATGAGACAAACGGTATTGCTTACCTTGCAGGATATTCCTTATTTTTGTTACCCGGAATCTGTTGGCCATTATATCGATCACCCTGAGCATATCGTATTACGAGAGGCCGGCGCTCTTAACAATTTCAACATTCACTACGTTGCTGCGGGCAAGGGATATGTGGAAGTGGATGGGGTGGTGCATGAACTTCGCGCAGGTCAGGCGGTATTATATTTTCCGCAGCAGCGGCAGCATTACTATAGCAGCGAAGATGATCCCTGGGATGTACGCTGGGTTCATTTTTACGGTGAACGCCTGCATGATTATATGATCGAACGGGGGCTTCATCGCAATCTGCTGTGGACGTTACGCCAGCGAAATTCCTGGGAAGAAGCCCATTTGGCTCTGTTGACGGAAGCTGAGCAGAACAGTATGCTTCGTCCAGCCCAGTTATCCACGCTGACCTATGCTGTACTGGCCGAGTTCGTTCAGCATGCCATTCCGCTGAAAAGTACACGCACAAGCAAGGCGGAGAGTCGTATTCTGGGGCTGCTCCCACAGATGCAGCAGGAGGCCTGCCAGCCGTTTCTGCTCCAGGATTGGGCGGATATGGCGGGGGTCAGCTCATATTATTTCTGCAAGATGTTCAAAAGTGCAGTGGAAATGACGCCGATGGAATTTATAACACGTTCACGGTTGCAGATGGCAAAGCAATGGCTGCTGGAACGGCCAACGGCCAACATTGGACAAATCGCGGAGGAGGCGGGATATCCCAATGCCAGTTATTTTAACCGCCAGTTTTTGGCGCATGAGGGCATGACACCTACGGATTATCGCGGGCTTTACCATAGCTAAGTTGCATGATATCGATTTGTTTCATTTGTCGGAATTCATGAAGTTTGACAGAGTGTTCAATCAAGTCTATTATAGATAAATTAAATCCGTATATAATGAGGTGCCCTCATGAAATATTCAAAAGCGACAAACTATGCGCTGCATACGATGCTTTTTCTGGTTGCGACTGAACCGGAACAACTGGTTAGTGTACATCAACTAGCAGACATGCAGAAGGTCTCTCCAACCTACCTGTCCAAAATATTGACCAAACTGGTCAAAGCTGGCATGATCGAATCGACTTCTGGTGCCAATGGAGGTTATCGGCTTAGCCGTAGAAATCCTGATCCTTCCTTTCTGGAGATTATCCATGCCATTGAAGGTCAGGCTTCGCTGTTCGAATGCTCGCAGGACCATAATGAAGGTTGCCTGATTCAGCAGGTGATGGTTCATGCGGAGGAAGAGATGGAGAGCTATTTGAACAACAAAAAAATGTCCGAGCTGGCTGCTCAGATGAAAGGTGTACATTCCTTATAATCCGTATAGACCTTGAAAATACAATGGATAATATTTACTTTTTCTCCGCAGAGGGTGGGAAGCTTTCAGATGACGTGGTTAAGCAATATTTTACAGGTCAGAAGTGACGAACGCGGATATTATCCTTCTGAATTATTAGCAAGAGAGGGTCTGAGGGTGGGCACGCAGTAATCATGCCGGACTCTCAGGCTTTTTTCGGTCAACTGATTGCATTGTGCCTAATTTGAGCGGGGTGGTACAATAAGGAAGAAGTTTAGTTTATACATATCCAATTACATCTTAGATTTCTGGAGGGACAATACATGAGCCAATCAACCATTACGGAACTGGAGCAACTGCTTGCACTGGAAAACATTCGAAACACCAAAGCGCGTTATTGCCGCTATATTGATACCAAACAGTGGGATACATTGGGTGAAGTATTTGCTCCGGATGCCGTAGCTGATTTCAGTACAGAAGGCAATCCAATACCGGTATTAACAGGCCGTGAAACCATCGTTCAAGTATTCCGCGATCTGGTGGATGTTGCCGTAACTGTTCATCACGTACATAGCGCCGAAGTCGAATTTGTATCCGAGAACGAAGCCAAAGTCATCTCCCCAATGGAAGATTGGGTGACGTTCCCTGAAGGCAACGAGAACAAATCCTTTCACGGATTTGGACACTATCATGAAACGTTTGTCAAAATCGACGGTCAATGGCTCATCCAGCATACCAGCCTGAAGCGTCTTCGTCTGGATCTGTTCGAATAGTCTTCGTGTTCATATGAAAATACGATAATTGTCAAAGCCCCAAAACCCCAGTCATCTGAGAAGCTTGTACCCATGTGGTGAAAAATGCGAATATTGCAGGAATGACTGGGGAAGTGAAGCATTTTCCTTCAAACCTAAAAACAGGGAAAAAGCCAGGGATCAGAACCGATCCCTGGCTTTTGAGTATGAGGAGTTTACCATATCATTCTTGTGAAACGGCTTTATACTACGTGGTCATTCTTTTCCGTGACTGCATTCTCAGATACACTTGGGAGAAAATAATGGATGCCAGAGCGACCACGGTCATGCCCCAGAAAATATTGGTGTAGGCTGATGCTAATGGCATTTGCTGCATCGCAGTCAGTGCCACGCCAGTGACGGCAACACTAAATGCACCGCTGAAGAACTGGCTAAGCTGGAACAATCCCATGCCAGCACCAACCTGATCCATCGTCAGATTGCCTGACAACTCATTGGACACACTCGTTGTTAGTGCCGAGAAACCTACGCTAAGCAAAATGTATACGGCCATAATGGCATAGATGCTGTCGTCTGCAAATAGCGCGAACAAACCCGCAGCAGCGAGCAGCAACCATGGTGCAAACTTGAGCAGTTGTGTATTGCCGTGCCGGTCAATCATGCGGCCGATCCGGTTGGATAACAACATGGACACGATTGCACCCGGGAAGATGACGAGCCCGGACTGGGCTGGAGTCAGGCCATACAGATGTGCCAGAATTTGCGGCAGCAGAAACAGTGTCGAGAAGTTGTTAATGTATGATACAATGCCCAGCGAGCTAAGCATCATGTACTTTTTGTTTTTGAACAGAGCTGGTTGAACGAATGGATCAGCCGCACGGCGAATTCGTAACCAGAACAGGACCAGCGCAGCCGCACCAACAACCAGAGTTACCCATTGTCGTGAGGTCAGGAATAACAGAATGCCGGTTGTTCCGATAGCGAGAAGCAGCGCGCCGAGCAAGTCAAACGAACCTTTTTTCGGCATTTCACTTGGAAGCAGCTTGAAAAATACAGGAATCAGAAACAGTGTTAACCCCGTAACGATAAACAGATCATGCCACCCGAGAAACTGTGTAATACTGCCGCCGATCACAGGTCCGAGTCCAAGACCCAGTGAGCTTGCAGACATGACGACAGCCATGGATTTACCCCGGCGATCGCTTGGAATATAACGAGTAATGAGAACGATGGCGAGCCCCGGTACCGAAGCTGCACCCGCAGCCTGAATCAGACGCGCAATGAGCAGAATGATAAAGTGATTACTGAAGAAACCAAGTACGGATGCCGCACCAAGTAGTGTAAGTCCGGTCGTAAACAGGGTGCGAATCGGTACAAAATCCGATAGACGCGAGAATGTGATCGAGGAAATGGCAAATACGATGGAATATCCCGTGACAATCCAGGAAGAAGCGACAGATGAGAGCATAAACTCTGCTGCTATTTTGGGCAGGGCCAGATTGAACATCATTGTATTCATGACGACGAGTACAACCGTGAAGCCAAGCAGACTTACAATTAACCCTTCCTGTATTCCGGTCGTTCGTTCCCCGGATGATGCAGTTGCGGTGTTGTTCATAAAAACCTCCTAGATTGATGTGTATTTCGCAACATTTCAGAAACGGTGTGTAACATTTGCAAAATGTGGTATAGAGTGAATCCCCTTCTTGGCAGCAGGAGATACATAAACGAAATAAATTTATAAGTTCGATTGATATCGAACATTAGAAATATATCATGGAACTGTGCTAAAATACAAGGGAAGTCTGAAAAAAGGAGACTACAACATGAAAATTTTACATCATCCCCAAATGGAAGATATTGAGCTTTCTTCTGTGTTGTACGCGTTGAGTGACCCAATCCGTCTTGGCATTGTAGCGGAAGCAGCCCGAAGTGGTGAGCAGCCATGCAGTCATTTTCGTACACCTGTTGTGAAATCCACAAGGTCGCACCATATTCGGACCCTCCGGGAAGCCGGAGTCATTCGGGTGAGAGTACAGGGTACACAGCATTTCCTTACGCTGAGATCCGAAGATCTGGAAGCGCGGTTCCCCGGTCTTTTGCAGCCTTTGTTGCAAGCAGCGGCTCAGTCAAGCACCGATCATTCTTGAAACTTGTCCTTTCTTCAGGCCGAAGAGGGGACATTTTTTTATTTTTACATATGCCCATACTGCTGCGACATTCTATGTCGTACCATACCCTCTATAATAACGGTGAACACACAAAACATATCGAAAAGAGGTTCACATACGTTGGCAAAAACAAAAAGAGGACGCGTCCTGTGGAATCTTCCTTCAAGGGGACGGGGAACATGCCCGGTGTGCAGCAGCACCCGAATTAAATTGTTATATTCGCAAACAAAAACAGATGGTACAACTCTGAAGGTATGCAAGAAATGCTTCAAAGCCGTGCAGTCCAGAGTGGACAAGGCAACCGTATAACACAACAGGCCTGTTCTTCGGAACGGGCCATGTCTTTTGGTATAATGAATATAGTAAATGATGGGGGGGCGGGAAAATGAGCAATATGCATCGTATTCACTGGTTTGACGAGCAAATTAGGAGCGGACGTTTTCCGAACAGCAGCTGGCTTGCCCGTGAATTTGAAATATCCCGGCGTCAGGCTCAGCGCGATATTGAATATATGGCGTTTTCCCTGCGTGCACCCCTGTTGTATTTGGCAAAATATCGGGGCTACTGTTACGAGGATCAGACCTATCGATTACCCCATTTATATATGACGGAAGAAGAACAGCGGGTGCTTAAGTATCTGGCACATCGGTATCGGCACTACAATTATGATCAGTCGGATGCTGTGAAGCGTGTCGCGCATTTGCTGGAGCGTTTTACGCCTGAGGAACAACACACGGGGAATAGTCAGCTTCCCGTATTTATGGCGCGTCCGCAGCAGCTTCAGTTCTTTGAGTTACTGTCCCATGCGATCACCGAAACACGCAAAGTACATATTCATTACAGGGATCATGCCGGGGAACGGCAATTTTCCTGGTGTCCTTTGAAGATGATATCCCAGTATAATGCCGATTATGTAATCGGCTACGAGGCGGATTCTGTACAGCAAACGGCCATCCGAATGGAGGGAATTGTTCATGTGCGGATCACGAATGAGACCTTTGAGTGTCAGACAGACGGGGTATTGTGTGGATGGGAAGAGGCGCTGCCTGTCCGTAAACCGTTTGTCGCTGAGATCAGAGTGAAGGAAGAGCAGCAAACCGAGCTGTGGCATGGATATCGGATTCGGTCGAAGGAAGATCAGATTCTATCCATCGAATTTTATGATACGGATGCTTTTCTACAGCATTTGTTTATTAGCGAGTGGGAAGAGCTATTGTCCCCAGGGTGGCTCAAACGCAAGCTAGAAAGTCGTGTGAGTGGCATGATTGGCAAACTTGGGATGGAAGAATAAGTTTCTGAACGTGCATAAACGAGCAGAGGCAGGTTGGTTATTTTTTAGCAAAATATATAAGAAAACCACCATGGGGAGGAGAGGGTTCCTTGGCTGAAGTCATATTAAACAACTTAATGATGAAGCGGCAGTCCAAATCGTATGTAGATAGTCTGCACGCCGTGTTGACTCATGCGGGTCTGTTTCAGGGTTCCAAATATGTGTTAGCCGGATATACGGGGTTGGCATTCAAACTTTCGGTACATCGCAGACTACTGCCCATGTCGGTTACAGCCTATGGTCAATGGGGGGAATCCCATCGCCCTGGAATCGATAACCTGGGGATATTCACGATCTGGGATGGCGGACGCACGCGTCATTCCACCTTCGAATATTATCAGCGGGATGCGGTCAATTGGGTGAAGCGCAGTCTGGATGGAGGCATTGGGGTGATCTACTGGATTCCGGAATTTGGAGTCATTCATGGGTATGATGACCGTGATCGAATCTTTTATGTGCAAGACGGCTGGAGCAAGGAACCGCAGATTTTGCTGTATGACAATTTCGGATTAAACTTCACCGGCTTCTGGTATTGTCAGATCTTTGGTGAGCAGGTACATATCCCTGAACAACAGATGCTGCTGGAATCCCTGCGACTAGCGATTGAGGATTGGGATATTCCTTATCGACTGTTGCCTGATCGAAACATAGCTTCGGGCAGACTGGCGTATGATGTGTGGGTGGAGGCCCTTCGGGGTGGAGATTACGATGCATCAGGTGCTGCTTATATTTTGGAATCTTATTGCCAGTCCCGAACTGAAATTCAGATGTACTTGCAGGATGCGCGCGGAATATGGACCGAACTGGACCAAGCCTATGCATGCTATGAGCAGCTTGGTGCGTTAATTATCCAGATGAAGGGGTGCATGGCCCAGCAGGAGAACGGATGGGTGTTGCGGCTAGATGCAACAGAGAAGCTTGCACAGGTTTTATTGGAAGCGAAAGCAATGGAAGAGCAGGCTGTTCATTATTTTCGCGTAATATCCCTGAAGTTTCCTGATCGCAAACGTTCCACTGTGCCACGGTGGGGGGCGCACTCTGCAAGGTAGGAAGAGGGAGGAACGGATGATGAGAACCAAACTACTACTGGATTTAATTCAATGCCCACAAGTTCCGGGTTATGCGTCTGAACACATACCATGGAGCGGTGTGGGCTCGTATACAGATGCGATGTACCGTATTTTATTACATAGAAAGTGGACGGATTTACCGCGTCACATGATTGCGGGCATGACCGCAAGTGTATTTCAACTGGTGGTAGATCGGCGTCTGACGACAGAATCGATCTCGGCCTACAACTGGATGGCTGAGAACTTTGTGGCGGCTGATTTCATTGGCATAACGACTGGACAACACGGGGGATTTTCGTTCGAACCTACCTTTCCGCTCTATCAGAAGCAGGCCCTGCTGGATATCAAGGCTTCCATTGATCGGGGTGTAGGTGCGATTGTCTGGCATGATCAATTTGTCATCTGTGCGGGGTATGATGATGGGGAGCAGGTGCTATTTATCTGTGAAAGTAACGGAAATAAAGTCATTCATCTTCCCTATGATTCGTTTGGCAGGAACAGCACACCATACTGGTATTATCAGGTGCTGGAATCCCATAAATCCATAGATCAGTGGGAAGTATGCAAGGAGTCATTAATTCAGGCCGTATACAAATGGGAAACCCATGATTACATGCTGCCGCACCATGATTATGCCTGTGGAGCGGCTGCGTATGCTGCCATTGCTGATGCTTTAGAGTCTGGAACATATGAAACCGATCAAGCTGCTGGGGTCCTGCGCTACTATGCCAAATCAAGACAGGATATAGCCTCCTATGTCGGAGGGCTTGGGCATCTGTCAGATCAGATGATTCACGTTATACGGGAGTACGTATTGTTGTCTGACCTTTATACGCAGATAATGGAGAAGGTTGAGGATTCGGCGTGGGATGCGAAGGAGCAGGGGCATGTGCAAAGGGTGATTCATCTGATCGCTAAGGCAGGGGAGACGGAACAATGTGCCATCGATGCGATTAAACATGGTTTCCCAGAAACGATCGGTAATCGTTTTGAGGATATCGGATTAAGATGAAGTGAATACTGCACATGGTTTCTAAATGGGAAGAGTACAAACAAAGAAGATCGGTAATGGCCCGAGTGTGGTCGTTTCCGGTCTTCTTTGTCTGCAATTAGTTTGGACACATATATGGTCGCAAGGACATGCTTATTCAACCTTTACAAGAAAAAATATAAAATTTTAAATTTGGGGTAATCCGCAGCTCCCTTTGTTCCGAATATTATAATAGATGGTCTTTTTTGGATGAAGTATATTGAAGGACAACAGGGGGCGGGAGTATGGTGCGTAATCCGGAAACCATTCAGGAATGTATAGAAAAGGCACGGCAAAGGCTCTATCAGATTGCAAATGCACATAAAGAGCTCTGGCATCCGGAAGTCATTCGTCAATCAATGGTGCTGGATGAGCTCATTAATCAATATAACAATGCTATTCGCGGGAAATCATCCCGAAGTAACTAAATGTTTTATAAACCTCGGGATGAAATGAGGCGAAAGCATTGCGCTGGGTAACTCTATTCTTTTACAGCCCCAAGCACAATTCCCTTGACGAAGAATCGCTGTAAGAATGGATACACGAGCAGGATTGGCAGTGCACCGATAAAGATCTGGGCTGCGTTGACCGTACGCTGCGACATGTTTTGGAGCTGTGTAGCATCCACGTTCATATTGGAGAAATCCTGCTGCACGATAATCGTCTGCATTAACGTGGCAAGCGGATACTTGGCTGCGTCGTTCATATAGATCAACCCGTCGAACCAGGAATTCCACTGCCCCACCATCGTGAAAAGGGAGATCGTGGCAATGGCCGGCATGGATACGGGCAGATAGATGCGGAACAAAGTGGTGATATGGTTGGCTCCGTCGATAAATGCAGCTTCTTCCAACTCTTTGGGCACATTACGGAAGAAGTTCATCATGAGAATCAGGTTCCAGACCGCCACAGCCCCAGGTAAAATCAGGGCCCATAGGGTGTTGATCAGTCCCAGCTTTTGAATCAGGATGTAGGAAGGGATCAGTCCGCCGCTAAACAGCATCGTGAAGATGAAGAACCACGCGTACAGCGAACGCCCCTTGAAATTCAAACTTTCCTTGGATAACGGATATGCCGTCAGGATGACCAGCACCATGCTGAGCAATGTACCGAAAACGGTACGTTGCACCGAGATCCAGAGTGCGCTCAGAAAGTTGCTGTTACCAAATGTTTTGGTATAGGCATCGACTGTAAAATCAATCGGCCAGAGTGTGACCAGATTGGCGGAAGCTGCCGCTTTACCGCTAAAGGAAACCGCCAGAATATGAACAAGCGGCAGCACACACAGCAGCGAGACAGCCGCGATGAAAAACAAGTTGAAGCCGTTAAATATACGATATCCGGTCGTTTTGTGATACACCTTAATTCCTCCTTAAGCATTTTGCATCATTCGATTTGAACCGCTCGCGTGTACAAGATATAGACGAACTGAACCATTTCGATCTATATCTTGCTTATTGAAAGTCGCTGTCTGGATGTATGCAAAATGCCCCTTAGAAAATGCGGTAATTGGCGATTTTGTAAGCCATCCGGTAGGCAGTAATAACGAGGAACATGGCGACAAAGGATTTAAACAAACCAACCGCAGTCGCAAAGCTCATTTTGCCATTCAAAATACCCATCCGGTAAACAAATGTGTCAATAATATCGCCTTTATCATATACAAGTGGATTGTACAGGTTGAAAATCTGGTCAAATCCGGCATTAAGAATATTCCCCAGTGACAGCGTTCCCACCACAATGATCATCGGCACGAGTGCAGGCAGCGTAATGTGCAGAGTCTGTTTGAGTCGTGTTGCCCCGTCGACCTCGGAAGCTTCGTATAGCGCAGGGTTAATGCCTGCGAGGGCTGCAAGAAAGACAATGGTACCAAACCCAAATTCCTTCCATACATCACTAATGACTACGGTTACACGGAACCAGTCGCCATCTCCCAAAAAGAAGATTGGTTCAATGCCAACAGCCGCGAGCACCTGATTAATCAGTCCGCCTTCGGGGGAAAGCATATCCAGCAGGATGCCGCCCAGTACAACCCAAGACAGGAAGTGGGGCAGGTATACCAGCGTCTGTGAGAACCTTTTGAACGTGGAATTTCGTACTTCATTCAGCAAAATGGCAAACACAACCGGGGCTACGAGTCCTGCCACAATCTTCATGGCAGCAATCAGTACGGTGTTCCAGATGACCTGAACACTGTCCGGATATTCGAACATGAATCGGAAGTTATCCCAGCCGACCCATTTGGAGCCGGTGAACCCCAGCCACGGTTTGAAATCCTGAAAGGCAATAATAATGCCGCCCATAGGCACATAGGCGAACAGCAATGTGAGCAGTACCGCAGGCAGAAGCATGAAATGCAGCGGCCATGTGCGTTTGAAATTCCACCGGGTACGTTTGCGTGGATGGTGTGTTGCCTGCCGCACCGGTGTATTGGTCGTTAGTGGTTGTTCCATAGCCATCAGGTCCCTCCTTTATATCGTCCAGCCTCTGCATCATGAGGCCAGCCAGCCTCTGCAAAAAGTGGAGCAACTGAATTATAGCAACGGAAACGGGCCGGCTATAGAACAACATTTCAAGGCGGATGTTGAAATATTAACTTGTTGACGAAACGTCAAACAGGAGCATCCGACCCGCAAGTCCAATGCTCCTGTTTCACGCTTCTGCTGAAAGATTATATTATTTTACAATTGAGCCATCATACTGCGTATCAACAGAACGAATCGCTGTCTGCACATCTTCAATGATACCTTCCCGCAGGGGAGACTCATCTTCTAGAACAAACTGAATGGCAGACACACTGCCTGGAGTTAATGGCACATTTTGAAGTTGCAGTTCAAACAGAAAGGAATCATCATAACCCATTCCATCCCGATCGTAGTAACAATACAGACTGGAGATGTCTTCATCCACAATCTGTAAAACCCCGTGTTCTGTCAATTGCATCATACAACCCCCTCACGAAATGTTAATTCACTCCTAGTATAAGAGGATTATGAATCACAGGAAAGCGATATAACATAAAATCAGTATAGATATGTAAGGGGTTTCAATATAAAATAGGACTTCGATGTGTATCTTTACTTTAATCCGGGACAGGGTGAAGCAATGAAATTTACAGTATTCTCAAAAACAGTTATGCTGCTGGTCTGTTTGCTGGTACCGATTCTGCTGCTCTATACCTACGCAAATCAGGCGAATGTGGACATGATCGTGGAGGAGAAACAACAGTCCAGCTTGAGTCAGTTCAACTATTTTAGCTCTCAGGTGGATAAAAATATTGAGCAGCTCTCGCTTTATGGGCTTACTTTGCTGCGCGATCCAAGCATTTTGCACTATCGTTACATGACAGAATCAACCAGCCAGTATGAGAAAAACAGCATCTATCTCGATATTCTCGACAAACTGTCGCTGTACCAGTCCACCAGCCGCTGGAAGAACGATATTACTATTGTGCTTCCTCAGGCAGAGTTGGTATTATCCACCAAGGCGAGTCGAACCGTCTACAATGAGAACATGTTGAAGTTTCCCCAACCTGGACAGTGGCAATTGGATCAGGCGGGGTTTACGTATTTCTTCACGGATAATTATGAATGGAATGCTAAGCCGGTAACTACGGGTGTTCGAACCGTGATGGAGATCAACTTTGATCCCATGAATATTGTAGCCATGCTGGACGACTTCAAGGAGGCGCAAGGGGGGGACCCTTTCCTTTATGTGCCGGGTAATGAACCGTTATTAAACCGCAGTGCGGACCCTGAACTGATGCAAGCCATCATGGAGGACATGCCGTTAAACGGACTGGGCAGCGAGGGTAACCATCAGCTGGAGGTGGGGGGCAAGAAGTACTTGGTCAGTTATGTGCTCTCCAAACAGCTGAACGGAATTTATGTTAACCCGGTGGTCCTGGATGATCTGCTCACGCCGATGGACAAGAGCCGGAATATGTTCATTACTTCGATTTTGCTGCTGCTTGTGCTTAGTATTGGGGCTGCGCTGTTGTTATACCGAAAGGTACAGGTGCCGATACAACGTTTGATGAGAGGGCTGCAGCAGATTCGCAAAGGACAGCTGTCCACAAGAATCCCGGTTGATCACTCCCGGGATGAATTCGCGTATCTGACCCAGAGCTTCAATCACATGGCTGAGCAGATTCAGGAGCTGATCGAAAAGGTATACGAGGAACGCATTCGTTCACGGGAAGCGACGTTGAAACATCTGCAATCGCAGATTAATCCTCATTTCCTGTACAATTGCCTGTTTTATATTAAAAATATGACGCAGCTGGGCAACCGCGAAGCGGTTATTGCCATGTCGCTCAGTCTGGGTGACTACTATCGCTACATCACGCGTGATGAGAATGACATGACAACTGTGGAAGAGGAGATACGACTGCTGGACAATTATTTGTCCATCCAACAGATGCGCACCAATCGTTTGTCGTATGAGATTGCCGTACCGCAAGAACTGTTGCAGCAGCACATTCCTAGGCTGCTGATCCAGCCTATTGTGGAGAATGCAGTCATTCACGGCATTGAACCGATGGAGGGCAGCGGTCACATCGTGGTTACAGGCATGGCTGCACAAGAGCAAATCGATGGAAGGCAGTACACACGATACAGTCTGTTTGTCGACAACGACGGTGTCACCCTGACACCGGAAGAGATTGCGGGACTGGAACGGGAAATCAATGAACCCATGGGTGAAGAAATTGGCACAGGCACCTGGAATGTACACCAGCGGCTCGTTACGCGATATGGTCATTCTTCGGGGCTTCATTTTGGAGCGATCCCCTATGGGGGACTCAGTGTGGAAATACGATGGTTTGAGGAGGAACATCCTAATGATGAATCTAATGGTCGTGGATGATGAACATTCAGCGGTGGAATCGATTGCAGCTTCCATACCGTGGAGGGAACATGGGATTGGACATGTATATAAGGCTTACTCGGTGAAAGAGGCGTTGCAGCAAATGGCTGCACATCAGGTCCATATTATCATCACCGATATTCGTATGCCGGGTTTGTCCGGTCTGGATCTGGTGAGTCATATTCGGCAGAAGTGGGAGCGGACCAAATGTATCATTTTATCCGGGCACGCTTCCTTTGATTATGCGAAGCAGGCACTCCGTCATGGGACGGTGAGTTACTTGCTGAAGCCAGTGAGGGATGAAGAGCTGATTGAAGCTGTGCAGCAAGCCTCCGTCCAAATTCGGCTGGAGGGAGAGAAGCAGTTGATGCATCAGCGCGCCATGTATTCGGTGAGGGAGCACTTACCGGAGAAGCGGGCAGGATTAATGAAGGATGTGCTGCTGGGCCATAAATTTGCGGAGAGCGAACTTGTGGAAAAGCTGGAGCAGTTGGAGATTGGTTTTCGTCCCCAGGATAAAATGCAGCTGCTGCTCATCCGCTATGATGACCCGCAGCCAACACATAAGGCATTCCAGTTGATGAAATACGCCATCTCTAACGTGGTGGAGGAGATCTTTGGCAGCAGCTATCACCTCTGCCATACCGACGATGCGTATGACGATCTCGTCTTCATGGCAAGTCCCAAACAAGTACAGTCTGAACCGGAACTGTTAATGGGACGGCTTGGGGAACGACTGCTTCACAGTGTGAAGCAGTATTTGAACGCGACAATTTCACTGTCGGTCAGCCGGATAGGCCGTTTTCCAGAGCAGGTTCCGCAGCTGCACCATCAGGCTGTAAGTGCCTTGCGCAAGCAGGCGGAAGCGGGCAAAGGACTGCATCTCAATGCGGCTGCCGGCTCCCATGGAGCAACATTGAAATCCCTTGCGGCGCTGTATGAGCCACCCGGATTGACCTCGCTGCTGGAAGCAGGGCGGATGGAGGATGCCAATCGCAAGATTGATTCGATTTTTGCCGAGTTATCGGATAGTGTGTTCCCCGAGCATGTTTATGTTGCCTTTCACTATCTCGCGGCCGCATTCTCGTACATGGCTCATCGGGAGGGCAGACAATTGTCCGATGTCCTTGGTGAGCAGTATCAGCAGCTGTTGAAGGACGGGTATGGCGTGTCACTGCGCAGTCTGGAGGCATGGACCCGGAGCGTGATGGAACAGTGGGCTCAAAGTACAACCGACACGGGTCAGGAAAGTGGATCCAGCATGATCAGGCAGGTCCAGCAATGGATTGACCATCATCTGGGCGAAGATCTGTCCTTGCAGGTGATTGCCGGGGAGGTGCATCTGCACCCGGTATACTTGTCCAAAATGTATAAACAATCGACGGGTGAAGGTATCAGTGATTACATTATCCGATCCCGAATGGAGCGTGCAGTTCACTTGCTGAAGCACACGGCAATGAAGATTTATGAAGTCGGTCAGGAAGTGGGATATAACAATACCCCTTATTTCATTCAGGTATTCCGCAAACATTATGGTCTGACCCCGCAGGATTTTCGGAACGGTTAACAAATCAATATGAACATTGAAATTGTGATATATGTTTGCTTCCCTGGCTGCACTATCCTTTTCATGTAAGGGTATTCAAAGTGATTGAGGAGGGGTTTCATGTATAGAAAAATGATGACTGCATTGCTTGCACTGACGATGGTTGCCGTAACGGCATGCAGCTCGGGGGCAAAGGAAGAACCGTCCAAGGAAGCGGCTGCGCCACTTACGCTGCAAGACGGTAAGTACGAACCTGCGGTTCAGATGAGCTATCTGCGAGCCTGGAATGATGATACAAAGTTCAAGAACGGAGAGACTGCACAGAACAACGTGCACACCAAATGGGCCAAAGAACGACTGGGCATCGACCTGACCACACCGTGGGCTGTGTCCGTGACCAATGATGCCTTTTACACGAAGCTTCGCCTCTCCCTGTCGGCTAACGAAGAACTGCCAGATATCGTCTCCATCCGTGGTGACTACAATCTGGTGCGTGAGTTGATTGAGTCGGGAAAATTCACCGATGCAGGTGAGCTGTTTGACAAGTATGCCTCCGATACATGGAAAGGGGCTGCTGAATCCGCCTCGGAAGAGTGGTACCCGTACATGTATGAAGGCAAACGGTACGGTATTCCGATCTTCGACTATGCCTACAACGGTGACCCGGTGATGTTTATCCGTGAAGACTGGCTGAAGAAGCTGGGGCTGGAAGAACCAAAAACAATCGATGAGCTCGTTGCAGTAATGGATGCATTTACGAATAAAGACCCGGATGGTAACGGGAAGAAAGATACGTACGGTCTGACAGTTGGCATGAAAAATGCCCTCAATACCTGGATGACTGAATCCGGCTGGATCTTCGGGATGTATAACACGATGCCGGGACAATGGAATCTGAATGCAGAAGGAACGCTGGAATACGGCTCGGTTCAACCGGGTGTGAAAGAAGGACTTGCAACGATGAAAGACTGGTTGTCCAAAGGCTATCTGCCGAAGGAAGCCGGCGTATATGACGAGATCAAGGCAGCGGAACTGTTTACAGCAGGCAAAGCCGGAATCATTGTAGGACCACACTGGATGCCGAACTGGCCGATCGATGATGTGAAGAAAAATGTGGACGGCGCTACCTACAAAGCCATCGCTCTGCCAACCGGACCTACTGGCGAGAGCCATCACCACGGTTCAGGTGCGAGCAACGGGGTCGTGTTGATTAACAAGGATATGGCGAACCCGGAAATTTTCTTCACGTATCAGAACTATTTGTTCGATAACTTTGCCAATCCGGAAGTAGGTAGCGAATTCGAACACGGCTTTGCCCAAGGCTATGACTTTGATATTGTAGACGGCAAAGTGCTTGGTGAAGCTGAAGTGAAAGATGGGGTATCCCCCCTCAAGTACACAATTACGTATGACGGTGCACGGATTCCAAACCTGATGATGGATACGTTGGCAGAACTCGCTACAGGCAAGGAGCCTGAAACACCATTTGAGAAAAATACGAAAATTGCCAACAAACCTGAAGTATTTGCTGCGGCTCAAGTCGTGGTGGCTCATAAGGATGATGCCATCAAGAACAAATTTACGGGTGCACCTACGGATACCATGAAAATGAAGAAAGACGCACTCGACAAGCTGGAAAAAGATACGTTCAGCAAAATCATATACGGTCAGGTGGACCTCAATGAATTCGACGCATTCGTGACGAAGTGGAAGTCCATGGGCGGCGACCAAATCACAACGGAAGTCAACGAATGGTTCAAAACCGTCAATTAAACCTGTGAATGATTCAACAGATGAATCATACTAAAGTAATAAAAAAGGGAAGAAGTCTTTCGTGAATACACCGGATTTAGGCGGGAAGTCGCCTGAGTTCGGTGTTTTTGATTTGGCAAACAGGTTCCATAGCATGTGCAGGAGAGATTATCCATTACTCTCTCGGCGTACAACCGTGCGTAAGACTTATTGTTTCGCGGTTGCCTGAGAGAGTAAAATACTAGGTAATATACGAACGTCAATACGTATTTTTGGCATACATGGTTTGAGAAATGGTCTGATGAGAGCCAGGTGTTTGGGAAGCAGTCGCTAATGGATAGTAGATAAATGGGAAGGTGGTCGAAGGATGAGTACATTCCATGATCAGGCAATGGAAGAGATGATTGCGGTAATTCATGAATGGTTTGATGAACAGCTGAAGCGGAGTGACCTTGAAAAGGCTGTCAAGCGAACAACGCTGCAAATGGGGATCTTTAATGATATTTTGCTGGATTACAGACCTGGACGGACCACGGTAGACAGTGTGGATCTTGGATTGGATGAGGGATTAAAATCGAAGAACCCCGGTCCTTTTACCGAGGAACAGGTGCGAAATGAGATTCAACCCAGGCTTGTAGCGGTTGTTCAGGGGAGATTGGACGAGCTGGCGAATACACCGTTGATTGACTATCGGTTTACCTTTCGAGGGAAATTCCCAACGACAGAAGGAAAGCTGCAAGTGACCATGCTCGAATATATCAACGAAGGGAAAAGGCAGCAGTTACTTGAGCGCATTCATACATACGTAGACCAGAAGCTGCTGAAAGGTTCATATCCAACCAAGCCGTTGGAATCCTTTTTTCTGACGCGTCACCTGCTTGACCCGAAATTGTTCCCTGAACTGGACGTAGCGTGGACTATAACGCAATATGATCGCATACAGGAGTTAAACAAAGGGCGTCAAGAAGCCCTGGCGGAGCATCGTGGTGATATTATTCGTGCCATAACCTCATGGGCAGAGAATCATTTTTTGCCACGCTACTTTGATGTGCAGCCTTCTGCGTACAGCGACAATAAATATACACTTAAGCCAGGTGCTTCTTTGGGGGGGGAGCCGTCTCCGAGTGAGCATGGGGAGCATGTGGCACAGCCCATTGATCTGCTGTTATATGTGGCCGTGATGATTCTCCGTTATGAGCCTAGCTACAGTAAACCGAAGGGGCTCAACTTTCTGGAGCTGGCGAAACAGCTTGGCAGTAACCGAGCAGCGCGCATGATGACGGAAGGTAGCGGAACCTATGCCGAGGATGATATCCATTTGAAAAATGAGCAGGTGGAATGCACAGCCAACGATGTGTTCTCGATGATTACCATCATCATTCGCAAGGAAGAAGCAGCTGCCTACGAACAAGCCATTGATTTTATTATCCGTTTGCTGAAGCAGGGCTTTCCGAAAAGTTACAAGATCAAGCTCAAGTCCAGCGTGAAGCAGTATCTGCCTATTAAAGGTCTCGCGAAGTCGGATACACATCGATTTTTCGCAAACGCACTGGAGTACCCGGAGCTGCATCCGCTGCTTGAAGAATATGCACGTGCAGCAATCGAAGAGTTCGAATTTTATGCGGATACAGAGGGTGAAAAGAACTGTATGCCAGGCAGTTATGCAACCTTTGGACTTGGACTGGCAGATAAGCAGTATTTCCCTTTGGTTGAATATTACATGGGTGTAGTGGATGATGAGCACCAGTTGGTACAGGATAAATTCACCGTTGCCTTTGCTGAGGTACATGGTGTAACGGCCAGCGTCATACCTGCATTAGTTGCCTGTTTGCGTCGTTCTACGGATTCCCTGAAGCTGAAGATCCAGCCAGAACTGGAGGATGAGGAGAAACTTGAACTTCTGGTCCAATCGCTGCAAGGAATGAAAACCTATGAAGTGGAGCGTGTGCTGTATCCGATCTGGGGCAAGGTAGAGAAGCTTGCAACGTTATCACGCAAGGCAGAGGGAAGACGGAAAGAATTGTTGTTGGAGCTGTTAAAGGCCGCAGGGAAATAAGGATATGCCCGTGAGGGCTTACAAGGTTGAGCTGGTGTATAAGGATACAGGTAAAGGTGGGGGAGTGCATGGAAGTATTGAATCGTAGGGTATGGAAAGGGTTACCTGCTCAGGAAAAAGAGAAGTGTCTGCGGGGGATGGTCAGTCATTTTCCAACAGGTATGAAGTATGAAGGATTGGAGACATTTGAACGATTCGGTCAGCGAATCGAGACAGGTGTATTTTCGTATGATGAGCAGCGATTTGTATTTGTGCCTGGGGATCGGGTTACACTCGGCTGGGATCGTTGGCAGGATGGAATGAATGAGCAAACTTCCGCAGATTTGCTGGAGACGGTCAGTGAGTATGGTGTGGAGGACGTGGATTCTTTTTTAAGTAGCCAGATGTCTCCGGTTAGGGAAGTGCACATTGCTCCCATGCTGGTGGAGTGCAGCAACCATTCAATGGGCTGGATTGAAGTGACAGAAGATGAAGCGATGGCGCAGGAGAATACCTATTTTGCCGAAGAGTTGGAGAAATTCAAGCTGTCCGATCTGAACCAGTATGAACTGCATCAAGAGTTCCGTCTGGTTCGTCAAAGTGAGGCAGTACAGATATTTTGGTTCAATGAGGATTTGACTTTGGAGTACCTTATCGAGGAAGAAGCAAAAGCGGGTTTTGATTTGCTTACTGAAGATGAGTGGGAGTATCTGTACGGAGGGGGCTGTCGCACGTTATTTCCATGGGGAGACAGCTTCGACTACACGATGAAATTGAAGCATTTTGGAAGCCTTGAAGAGATGGAGGGAATTGTGGATGAATCGGTAGAGCCTGACCCTTCCCTATTGGAAGAGGATGATAGTCCATATGATCTGGAGCTGCCCAACTTTTTTGGTGTCCAGTTTATCGGAGATCCCTATAACTATGAATTGACGCTTGATACGTCTGGAAACATGATGCCCAAAGGAGGCGACGGTGGCGCGATGATCTGTGGCGGCATGGGTCCGTTGGTCGGTTTCCTGCCCGCTGCGGCCGTATACTATCGTGACGGTAATGCAGGCGAACTGGACTGGGAGGATATGATCGATTATATGAACTACCGGAGAGTGATTCGTTTAGCGGACTTGGTAACGTGAATTTTATAGTGGACAATGTAGTAGGGAGACGGGGGCATTTGCTGTGCCCCTATGCATTTTTTGGGTAAATATAATCAGGTTGATCATCCCAATATCAGGAGCGTGGGCGCATTGAGCACAGCTGCATATCCTTTTACAATAAAATGATAGACTTTTCCATATCATGTTTATCTCTATACTAAGGAAAAGAGGGAATGACTTGCCTTCATATACATCGTTTGAATGTTCCGGCCGAGAGGCCTTGTTTTTGTTTCAACTGATGAATATTCCCGAAGCGGACCAGCTTATCAGGGATCTGAATGATCCTTTATTGGAGGGTGAGCAGGCGGAGTACATTTATAAACAAGTTGTTCACCGTCTGGTTAAAGATAGTGTCATTGAAGTAGATGATGGACAAGTCACTCTACATCCGCAAGTACATAACCTGCTGATGGGGTGTAAGCTCAGTAGTGCAGTTACCCGACTTAAACTGCATATAGCGGATGGTGAATCGTCCCTGACTTATGGTTTTTTGTCAGGTACGCAAATTGTTGAGTGGGTATGGACGCCCACACAGGATCAGGCGGTACTATCTTCTTACGAGGAATTGCAGGATCTGTTCCAGGTCATCGGGAATCGGATCGAGTTGCCCGATACGGCAGAGGAAATGATGCGCACACCCATTCAGGCAGAAACATTTCAGCAACTATCTGCGT
This sequence comes from Paenibacillus sp. JNUCC-31, assembly GCF_014844075.1. NCBI lineage: Bacteria > Bacillati > Bacillota > Bacilli > Caryophanales > Paenibacillaceae > Paenibacillus > Paenibacillus sp. JNUCC31. Next base: position 2,365,794 of record NZ_CP062165.1, on the reverse strand, counting down.
TACCGATCGGATCAGACATCGAGACCATACAATCGATTCTACAGCAGGACCATCATCTCAATGAATCGTTGATCAACGAGTTATCCCATGCTTTCGAGACGATCCGGAGACGGGGACAATTTGACGTGTACACTCGCGGGACGGAGGGTACGCCGCAAACCATTTACTTTCTGGGCAGTACCAATGGCAATTGGTTATTCCTTGAAGGGAAAGATACAGATCTGACAGCATTCAAGGTGACCGAAGAAGAGGTGGTGCAGAGTCTGTTTTTACTAACGACACGTTCATTATCTACGTTGCCTGTGGTCTAAACCACATGGAATCATCTACGAAGTTGAAGGAGGAAGTCCAGTTGACCAAAATTATCATGAAATCGGAATACCTGAACTCCCTCGCGCAGCAGATTGAACAGGTTACCGCACAACTGCAGCAGGTAGATGGCACGCTGCAACGTTCCATTCAGGGTGCAGCTTGGCAGTCGGGGAATCGTCAAACCATCATCGGGTTATACCAGACACACCAGCAACGGTTTCAGAACGCTGGACAGAATATGCAGCAACTGAGTGCATTTGTGAAAACTACCCGTGAGCGAATGGAACAGGAGGATCAGTCAGGTGGTACATTTGGGCTGACCGGAATTAATCCAATCGCTCCATTTGACGGACCGGGAAGTACGGTAGGAACGCTGACGGGAGCCGCGGCTGTTGCCCGGTTGGGATATCGCGTGAAAAATGGCTACATGGTCAAGCCAGAGCTGGACCGGAATACGCCACGTATTTTGGTTCGTGAAAGTTATGATTCGGTCAAAGATAACAAGATTGTGAACGGCAGACCCAGAGACTACAAAATTCACTATGTCCGTGATATTGAAGCTAAACTTTCCAATGGAACCGCTACCCCGCAGATCAAGGAAATAGCTTCTATGGTCAAGCCGGGTTATGCGGTCAAATCTGCATTAACAGACAAGTTGGGATGGGCAAGTGTTGGCATTGATGTTTTCACAGATACTCAGGAGAACATTAGTCATAATGCTTCTAGTGACAAAATTGCTGGCGATATCATCGGTAACGTTGTTGTCGGCGGGGCAACAACCGTTGGCGCGACACTCCTGACAGCGGCTATTCTGCCTGCAGCAGCACCTGTGTTGGCAGTAGGCGCAGTTGGTCTGGGCGTATCCGTAGGCCTGACTTATCTTGCGGAAGGAGTAACGATGAATATGGATCTGGATGGCGATGGGAAAGATGATTCTGTGAAGGATGTCGTTAAGCATGGTGCAAAGAAAGCCTGGTCTACAGTAGCGGGGTGGTTTAAATAAATGGCAAGCAAAAAACGTAAAAACTCAACGACCGGTACCACGGTTTCTGCAATATATGAAGGAACCCCCTATCACCGGGAGGCGTTCGAAAATTATCTGGCTGTATATGCGGTAGAGGGCATTCGGTTCAGTGCGGGTACCCTAGTACTTTTCTTTCTTAACCTATTTCTGTTGATTCCCGTGTTCAGTGTTCCGTTCCAACCCGTATACGCTTATGTTCTCCTGCCGCTTCTGGTGGTGATGAATGTGTGGGCCATCGCTCTGATTGTGGCACCACGAAAGTTGCAGCTGAATTATGTCCTGTTTCGAGGTGTATTTGGGATTGTCTGTTCTTTGGGCTTTATGATCATTGTGCAAAAGTTCGCATACGGCATATTGGGCCTAACAACGCCGTGGTACGCCATTGGATCATTTGTCTTATATGGATTTGCCTTATATCAGTATGCGAAGTTTCATTTGCGTAAACTGCAACAGTACCCTCAGCGGAAAAAAGGGGATACGGGCGCACGAATGCCAATCGCTACGCTAACGATGTTAACGGGGGCTGGATATCTTCTGGCCAACATTTCACTGGCGTTTGTTACGCAGCAGACCGTAGCAGTTGTGCTCATCTGTGTGTACATTATGCTGGCTTTTGTCGTATTTCACTTTATTATGGATGTGCACCGATACTACTGGCTTCGCCGAGTGTTGAACAAGTCGGATGAAGCTCATGCCACTACAAACATAAAATGATAAAGGAGGAAGATCACTATGGAAAAAGAAACATCCACTTTACTGCCCAATGGCTCCGTCATCCTTTTGAAAGAAGGCACCAAAAAGCTGGTCATCTATGGACGCAAGCAAATGTTGATGACGGAACCACCACGTCAGTTCGATTATATTGGCTGTTTGTACCCTGAAGGGTATATCAATGCGGATTATACGTATGTATTTAATCATGAAGATATCGAAGAGATCATTTTCAGGGGTTATGCAGATGAGGAAGAAGAGGCGTTTGCTGTAAGTTTGAGTGAATCATAGAAAATGCAAAAAGCCATGGCCTTGAAGGAATGATAACTCATCTTCGGGTACATGGTTTTTTTTAAGCAATGTGATGTGACATGTGCTTTTGCGTTATCGGGACTGATCCGCTTCACGAAAACGGGTCGCCGTTTGCTGAAGACTATTGCTTGTCTCTTGCAAACCACGCAAATAATGGCTAACAGACGTCAGGCTATCATTCATTCGTTGTAGAAACTCACGCTGACGCTCACCTTCCCACTGACCCTCAGACTGGTCAATCATCGTTTTGAGTTGCGTAAGGATATCATGCCCGTTCTGCGAGGCCTTGTTAAATTCACCTGCAAGCTGCTGCAGTTCCTCTGGGGATAGGTCGATCCGCTGGTTCATGAAGTACACTCCTTATCTTTTCTTCTGTTAGATGCAGTATACTTCATTATAACGCTATTCATTATGAAATGAATCCGGACAAAAGAAGTGTTTTCAGAATCATAGAGATCATTGTATAGGACAAAACACACATCAAATCTGTCCCTCATCTCAGGAAGCACAGAATGATGTGTGTTTGTTATGTTGTATGATTTTCAGTGTGATTCCTTGTTTTTACTGCTCAATTATTTCACTTTTTGCACAGATACCGCCATTTGCTCCAGCTGTGTGTGAGTCAATGCGTTTTTTGGTGAGCTGAGGGTCACATAGCGATCATCCAGTTTGAATGTCAGCATGTCGGTTTGATCCGGTGTATACCACTTGGCGGTAACACCGTTAGGCAGTTTAACATTTTTTCCATCATAGCTGAAGGAATAGTCTTTAGGTGACACAGTGACATTCATGTGATTGAAGACAAAGTTTACACCATCCCCACCAGCAGCCACACTTTTGAATGAATCCCCGGCAATCATGTGTTGTGGTGCGTAAGCAGTCTCGAATCCTTGGAATTTGGCAAAGGCTTTGCGGATGGCAGCTGACTGCTCTTGGGTATATTTCACATCAGCGAAGCCTGTAACACCCTGATTATTGCCTTGAACCTTTTGCACAGATACAGCCACTTGCTGCAACTGAGCCTGAGATAGCTTATGGTCAGGTGAGCTTATTGTGACATAACGATCATCCAGTTTGAACGTGAGCATACCCGTTTGATCGGGTGTGTACCATTTGGCTGTGACACCATTGGACAGTTTAACGTCTTTGCCATTGTAACCGTCCGAATAATCTCTTGGAGACACATCCACTTTCATATGGTTAAAAGTAAAGCTTACTCCATCGCCGCCAGCGCCTACACTTTTAAAAGTATCACCTGCAACCATCTGTTGAGGAGCGTATGCTGTCTCGAAACCATCGAACTGTGCAAATGCCTTTTGGATGGCTTCTTTTTGCGCTGCGCTATAGGTTACATTGCTCAATGTGGAAGGATTGCTTGGCGTTTCTCCGATGATAACCTGTCCTTTTTTACCGTCATACGATACAGGTACATGCAGGGCATCAGCAATGGCACGTACAGGCAGATAAGTTGAATTGTTGTAAGTGATTGGAGCCAGTTTCTTGCCGTTTCCATCCGTTGGTGAGTACGCCGCACCGTCTACATTGAAGCTGATCCCATGGTTGAGGTATGCCGAGATTTTCTCCAGTTGTGTTCCTGCGAATACTCCCGTTGCTCCTGTTAAAGTCATGCCCAGTACCATCATCGTTGCTGCAGATTTCTTTAGGTTTTTTTTCATCTGTGTATCTCTCCTTTAAATTGTGTTAATTGTTATTTAAAATGGCTTGCTGTCCTTATGGCTTTATATTACCCGCTGAACATATCCAGAATAATTCCGAATTATCTCCAACTTGTAAACATGTGTAAGGACCTTGCATTTGGAAGTTGTTATTCACAGAGGAGAGCATTCACATTATAAATGTTCGAGAAGCAAGGAGAGAGAATTAGAAGAGATTGCAGCTGACTTTGAGCAGGGATATACACATTTGTGGGTGATACGTGGACTCTTGGCCATCATAAGAGAGAGGGGAATGGTTCGCCAAACCATTCCATATGTACAACGAAACTTTGAATTACTGGAAAAGTTCAGACATGTAATTTGCTGAGCGTAAGGCTATTCAGTTGAATAAATAAAGGACGAAACCTCCTATGCCGAGAACGATGGCACCAACGTATACATAGGTAAGTTTGCTCAGATTTTGCTTGGTCCTGCGATCATATTCAGGATTGCTGGTCTGATTGGCTTTGGAGTTCCCGATAATCATCGTAGCGATTCCACCGAACAGGGCAATGCCAATAATTAAAATATAGGGAAGCAATGTCATGAGTTGACCCTCCTTCATTGAAATCAATCGTTCTGTTCATTGTACTTCAGGTTTACCTTGGATGTAAGCTTTAATTGATAAATATAGGAAAATAAAGTTCTTCACTTACAGTATGTATGCAGTGCTGAATGGAGCGGAGAATTGGTGCAACCGTGAAATGGGATAAAAAAGCACAACAAGTAACCGTCATGGCTGGTAAGGATACACTGAAATTTTGGGTAAACAACAACGTTATGGAAGTGAACGGCATGAAGAAAAACGTTGGAGCAACGGTCTTTGTTAACAAAGATGGACGTACGCAAGTACCGCTGCGTTTTATCGCTGAGCTTCTTGGCTGGGATGTAAAATGGGCTCAAATGCCCGATAATCTCCCAACATGACCACCAAAGCTGAAGCATCTATGACTTGTTGTTGATTAAAAGCTATGGGCAGCAATGCCCTTTGCAAGTCGGGTTCATCAATAATGAGGTACCGGGTCGCTTGAATATTATTCCCATTCGGTGACTTGCTTGCAGATTCAATTAAAGAAGTTAGCACCTCAGGTCGTATCGTATAACTTGAATCAAAGTGCCGAACAGAACGTCTTTTTTCCAAAATGGTTTGTACACTCATATGATCATCTCCATCGTTGTTATTTATTGCTCTTTTGAATTATAGTAGGCTATAACAAATGAGAAAATAACGCACAAAAAGGTGGTATAGCCACTTTAAAGTATCTATTGGGGAGGAATGGCACTTTGGTTAAATTCAATACTGGAATAAATATTTTTATGGATATCGCCGGCGGGAAATGGAAGTGTCTTATCCTTTTTTTTCTGAGTCAACAATCGGTAAGAACCAAAGAATTCTACGAATGGATACCTGGAATCACGCAAAAGGTCTTAACTGATCAATTGAAACAGCTGGAGAACGATGGACTTGTCCGTAGGGAAATATTCAAGGAGGTTCCGCCCAAAGTGGAATATAGTTTGACTGATCTTGGACGATCTTTTGTTCCGGTATTGAACACGATGTGTGACTGGGGGAATACATACGCAAGGTCAAAAGGAATGGAACAGGATGAACACATTCAATGCGATCATAAATGAACCTAAAATATCAAATATTTGGTATAATCATCGTGTAATGCCCTACATAACGGCTTGAATATCCCTTGGTATCATGAATCATGTATGATCATTCGGTATGCATAATGGCAGAGGAGGACAGATGAATGAGTACACCTGTAGAGCCCGAGCGTCCGGCGAGAAATGTGGACACCCGGTTATTTATTGCCTGGGCCGTATCGGTCATTGCGACTGGAGGCAGCCTTTATTTTAGTGAGATTAAGGGATATATTCCTTGTGATCTGTGCTGGTTTCAACGTATTTTTATGTACCCTCTAACGATTTTACTGGGAATTGCCTATTTCAAGGATGATGTGGGCATCACCAAATACGTCCTGCCGCTTAGCTTCATTGGAGGCGGGATCTCGTTGTACCATGTAACAATTCAGCGTATTTATTCGGCTACGGGTAATTCAGTGGCATGTGGACAGATTCCGTGTTATACCGATTATTTGAACTGGTTTGGTTTTATTACCATTCCTTTGCTTGCACTGATCGCGTTTATCATCATTATTGTTATGCTGTGGGGAATTGGCAGAACACCAAAATCTTCTTCATAAGAAAGGACAGATGATTGATGAGCGGACAAGTCCGTTGGTTCATGTCCTTAATCATTCTGGTACTACTGACTGTAGGCTGCTCCAATCAGGAGCAGTCCCAGACAGGTGAGATGCCAGAGATGATTAAAGTCGAGCTCATGGTGCCGGAGAAGGTGTCCCTCCATAAGCCTGTGTCATTGGAAGTGAAGCTTACGCAAGGGGGGAAGCCGTTAATTCATGCGGATCAGGTTCAATTCCAGATCTGGAACAAGCTTGACGAACCCCCGGCTGTTTCCCCGGAACTGGGCATGATGACAGCAGAGAAGCTGGAGGAACAGGGAGCCTTGAAAGCGAGCGAAGCCGATGAGGGGATCTACGAGGTAAAGTACACATTTGAAGATCCAGGTACCTATGTGGTTCAGGCTCATGTAACACATGGAGCGATGCACAGTATGCCTAGAGCGACAGTCGAAGCGAAATAGAGAGCAGCGGGCGTGCCATTGGTTGGAGAAAGCAAGCAGGTTGTATAATATATAATGGGATTAATCATTAAGAATGTTGTAGGAAAAGAGGTTGTTATGGCAACAATTCATGATGTTGCACTCAAAGCAGGGGTTTCCGTAACTACCGTTTCTCGGGTATTGAATAACCGGGGTTACATCAGCCAGAAAACCCGGGATAAAGTGTACCAGACGATGAACGAATTGAATTATCGCCCCAATGAGATTGCCCGTTCCCTACTGCGCAAACAGTCAAACGTCATCGGTTTGATTATTCCGGATGTATCGCATCCTTTTTTTGGCGAGCTGGCGAACTATATCGAGTACTATGCGTACCAGAATGGATTCAAAATCATGCTATGCAACTCGCATATGGAGCCCTCCAAAGAGCGAGAGTATGTGGAAATGCTTAAAGGTAATCGGGTTGATGGAATTATTATGGGCAGCCATACCCTTGAAGTGGATGAGTATATGAATCTGAATTCACCGATTGTGACCATTGATCGGCAGATTGGCGCAGACATTCCGTATATTTCCTCCGATAATTATCAGGGTGGTGTGATGGCAGCCGAGTTGTTGCTTGCCAAGGGAAGAAGGAAACTCGCACATATATGCGGCAATCTTGAACTGCAGATGCTGTCCAATCGGAGAACGACAGGCTTTATGGACAGACTGGAGGCACATGGTGTTAAGCCGGTAACGATGCATGAAACCGATCTGAATGTGTTCAGTCAGCAACAGTACACGAAGTTGGTTGAACGACTTCTTGCGGAGCACCCCGATGTGGATGGTCTGTTCGTCACCAGTGATCTCATCGCGATTCATGCTTTGAAGCAAATTGTAGCCCATGGGCGTAAAGTTCCAGAGGATATTGCGATTGTTGGTTATGATGATATCCGGGCAGCAGGCTACGTGTTGCCAGGCATTACTACGATAAGACAACCCGTTCAGGAATTGGCTGAACTGGCGGTGGACCTCATCCGTCGTCAGATTGTTGAAGAAAAGATTGATATGGAGAATATTTTACCTGTTACACTGGTGGAGAGAGAGACGACCTGAACGAGGGTCGTTCTTTTATTTTTATTTATGTCAAACGATTGACATGTCAAACCTTTGACACTATAATCGATTTTGTAAGCGGTTCCTTTTATATTAATGAACGGGGGCAATGACAGATGAGAACAGAACAGAAATGGATGAAATTATCGCTTTTATCCTTGGCTATGGTTGTTATTCTTACGGCATGTGGAGGTGCAAAGTCAGGGACGGGAACAGAGGCTTCCACCACATCCGGTGATAACGTCAAAATTACACTTCTTAATTCCAAATCAGAAATAAACAGTCAGTTGGAGCAGGCTGCGAAGGATTTTCAAACGGAAAATCCTGATATTTCGCTGGAAATTATACCCGTAGGCAGCGGACAATCGCCATTCGAGAAGGCATCAGCGTTGTATGCATCAGGCAATCCGACCACCATGATGATGCTGGATACGGGAGATGTGGAGAAATTCAAGGATCGTGTCCTGGATCTCACCTCCGAGAAATGGATGAAGGACGCCGTCGAGAATAGCACCACAGCTACAACATTTGATGGGAAAAATTATGCCTTCCCGTTTTCCATTGAAGGATATGGATTCATCTACAACCAACAGGTGCTGGATCAGGCTGTGGGTGGTACGTTTGATCCGAACTCGGTTCAAACGACAGATCAGCTTGAAGATTTGTTCAAAAAGATTACAGCTATCGGCAAATCGCCCTTAATCGTATCGCCAATGGATTGGTCGCTTGGAGCTCACTATCTTGGACTTGCATATGGCGGACAATCACCAGATCGTGCCAAAGTAGATCAATTTATTACCGACCTGAAGGCAGGCAAGGTGGATTTGGCCTCCAATGCTGTTTTTAACGGGCTGATGGATACGTTCGATCTGATGAAGTCCTATAACATCGATAAAGCCTCACCACTGTCTGGAACGTATGAGCGCGGACCAGAAGTGCTTGGCAAAGGCGAGGTTGGCATCTGGTTTCAGGGCAACTGGGCATGGCCACAGATCCACAGCTTTGATACGGCCAATGGGAAGTACGGGTTCTTGCCTGTTCCGGTAAGTAACAATGCGGAAGATTTCGGCAACACACAAATCTCCGCAGCCGTGTCCAAGCGCATATTAATAGACAAGGAGAAAAGTACACCAGCACAGCAGGAAGCTGCGAAAAAATTCCTGGACTGGATGGTCTATCAGGACAAAGGTCAGGATTTCCTGGTGAATCAGGCCAGTGTTATTCCAGCATTCAGCAACATTACCCTTGAACCGGCTGATCCGCTTGGCAAGTCGATTGGTGAATACATCAAGGCCGGCAAAATTGAGGAATCGATGAGCACACTTCCAGCAGATCATTGGTCCAAATTAGGCGCTTCTATGCAAAAATATTTGGCTGATGTCATTGATCGCCACGGACTTGCCCAGGAAATCCAGGCGTACTGGACTAACGTAAAATAAAAGGGAGTAGCAACGTGGAACAGGGGAAGGACTATTCCTCCCTGTTCCAATCGGGGCCCTTATGAATGAAATACAACAGTAGAAATAGTGATATGCCCGATAAGATGAATGGGCTGGAGGCGTACCTCCGCGCCTGCGTCGTCTTCGGGCAAACTAAATAGAAACCTTTGGATAGAGTGGAGGATGACGATGCTGACCGAAAAAGGATTATGGACGCGTTTGCGCACCCGGCTCATCTTCACTGGTCCGACGCTTTTGGCGTTTGCGACGGTCATGATTATTCCGTTCTTGTACGGGATCTATCTGACGTTTACGGACTGGGATGGCATTGCCGTGACACAAAATCTCGTGGGCTGGGACAATTATATTGGCGTTTTCAAGGATACCGTGTTCTGGAAATCATTCGGGATGACACTGGAATACGTATTTATTACCGTGGTTCTGACCAATGCGGTTGCATTTCTGCTTGCCTATGCGGTAACACGCGGTATGAAGGCGCAAGGCTGGTTCCGGGCTGGCTTTTTTCTGCCCAATCTGGTCGGCGGCATTGTGCTTGGCTTCATATGGCAATTTATTTTCAATCAAGTGCTGGTCTTTGCTGGTCAGAAAATGAACCTTCCATTGTTCGGAGCTTCGTGGCTAGCCGACCCGGACAAGGCTTTCTGGGCACTTGTCGTGGTTACTGTCTGGCAATACGCAGGGTATATGATGGTGATCTATATTGCAGGACTGATGAATGTGCCTAAGGATGTGATGGAAGCGGCCAGTATTGATGGAGCAAGCAACCGCAGGATGCTGGCACGGATCGTGTTACCACTCATGGTACCGTCGTTTATCGTATGCATTTTTCTGTCCCTCCAACGGGGCTTTATGGTTTACGATCTCAATGTCTCCCTCACTAGCGGAGGGCCGTTCAAAAGCACAGAAATGGTATCGATGCATGTGTATGAACAGGCCTTCCTTGCACGTGATTACGGGCTTGGTCAAGCGGAGGCGTTTGTTCTGTTTATCCTGGTCGCTACCATTACCTTGCTCCAGGTCTATTTCAGCAAGAAATTGGAGGTGGAAGCATGATGGCGGGACAATCTCGCATGCTGGGCTGGGCGAAGCTGGTCTCTTTAATCGTAGCGATGATGTTGTTCATTTTTCCATTTCTGCTGCTCATCACGAATTCATTTAAGGCCAATCAGGCCATCACTTCCGATCCGCTCGGCCTGCCAGCGTCCTTTCAATGGGATAATTACGTTAGCGCTTTCGATAAAATGGGGTATATGTCTGCCTTCGGCAATTCATTGCTAATTACAGTGGCAGGTGTGTTGCTGATCGCGCTGCTTGCAGCGATGACGGCTCATTATTTTGTACGGCATAAAAGCAAACTTAACCAGTATCTTTTTTTCCTGATGGTTGCAGCGATGATTATTCCTTTTCAGGCCATCATGATTCCGCTCGTGAAAATATACGGCTCACTTGGGATGCTGGACAACAAATGGTCACTCATTTATATGTATATCGGCTTTGGCAGTCCGCTTGCGGTATTTATCTATCATGGTTTTATCAAGAGTATCCCGCTGGAATTGGAAGAAGCAGCACTGATGGACGGCTGCGGTCGAGTGCAGACCTTCTTTCGCATCGTATTGCCAGTGCTGCTGCCAACAAGCGTTACGATTACCGTACTGAATGTTCTATGGATCTGGAATGACTTCTTGCTGCCCTCCCTGGTACTGACTTCATCCGAGCAGCGCACGCTGCCATTATCCACATTTTATTTCTATGGTACGTATACGGTCGATTACGGCCCGCTAATGGCGGGGCTTGTACTGACACTCTTGCCTGTATTGATCGTATATCTGTTCGCACAAAAATATATTATTCAGGGTGTAATGCAAGGCTCCATTAAATAGACGAAGTTCATAGATAGAGAGACAGGAGTGAAATAAGATGGATCATGGGCAGACAGGAGAAAACGTGCAAGATAATGTACATGCAAAACCAGAAGAGAAGCTTACGCGGGAGCGGGCAAACACCTACATTAAGCAACATCGGCATGAGGTCAATCCGGCATACAGGCTGGAATATCACCTAATGCCCGAGGTGGGCTGGATGAATGATCCCAATGGGTTCATCTATTACCATGGAGCGTACCATCTCTTTTACCAGTACTATCCTTATGCCCCGGTCTGGGGACCGATGCATTGGGGACATGCGGTGAGCCATGATCTGGTAAAATGGGACCATATGCCGGTAGCTCTTGCTCCGGATCAGACTTATGACAGCGGGGGCTGTTTCTCGGGGAGTGCAATCAACAAGGATGGAAAGCTCGTGCTGATGTATACCGGGCATGTTGTAACTGGACCAGACAAAGATCATGATTATCAGCAGACACAAAATATAGCTGAATCGAGCAACGGCGTCGATTTTGTCAAGAGCATTCAGAACCCTGTCATTGACTTGGATCAGATTCCAGCGCATACCAGTGCGAAGGATTTCCGTGATCCCAAGGTTTTCGAACGAAACGGGATGTACTACACGGTCCTCGGATCGAATGATTCAGCAGGAAAAGGAGCCGTATTGTTGTACCGTTCAGCGGATCTGCAGCAATGGAGCTACGTAAACGTATTGGCCCAAAGTGATGGAACCCTTGGCGACAACTGGGAATGCCCGGATCTGTTTATACTGGATGATCGGGATGTGCTTATCATGTCTCCACAGCGCATGCCTGCTCAGGGGGATAACTACCGTAATCTGCATTCCACGGTCTACATGATGGGAACGCTGGATGAAGACCAGGGAGTATTGGAATACGAACAGTATTATCCGCTCGATTATGGTTTTGATTTCTATGCCCCTCAGACTATGGAGGATGCACAGGGGCGACGGATTATGGTCGCCTGGATGGAGACATGGGAGACCGATATTCCGACACAATCCTCTCATAAGTGGGCCGGTGCCATGACATTGCCGCGCCAACTGTTCCGGCGAGGAGAACGTTTGATATTCCTGCCTCTTCCCGAGATCAAGCAGTATAGAATGGAAGGCATTCAGCGTAACCATATTCGTATGGTCGGCGGTGAATACGATCTTGGGATGAGTGGGGATCGTTATGAGTTGCATGCTGTATTTAAAGCCGAAGAAGCTAGGCAATTCGGGTTGAAGCTTCGAATCGGTGAAGGGGAAGAAACGGTTATCTCCTATGATGTGGAGCAGCGCCGACTGTGCCTGGATCGGGAGCATGCCGGGCAAGGACCTGGGGGCGAACGGGCTGCGGCAGTGGAACTTCGTGATGGGAAGCTGGAACTTCATATCTTTGTTGACATCAGCTCGATCGAAGTGTTCATCCAGCAGGGAGAGCAGGTCATGACTGCTCGCATATACCCTGGGCCGAATTCAACGGGCATCAAGGCGTTCTCATCAGGAGTCTGTACACTGGTTGAACTTTGCAAATGGGATTTGCGAGTCCAAAATTAAACTAAAAATAACCTTGACCTTGAAGTATACTTCAAGGTTTATTCTGTGTTTATCACAGAGATAGTGGAGGTTGACTCATGAGAATTTTGGAATGGATGTTGGTACTTGTAAGTTTGGCAATTGCGTTATTCATGTGGGTAGCCCCCAGAAACCGGACGTCTACAATCGGTTCGTTGATGGCACTGGTGTTGGCGGTTCTGTTACATGGTCTCATTGATCATTTTCGGGTACAGATGTTAACGACCTATATCGTCGCCTCTTTGCTTTTCATTGTCGGGATTGTTCGATACGTGAAGCTGAGCCGCAGAGGAGGTTATGTTCGGGATACGCATCTGAATATGAACAAGCAGATTCCCCGGTATCGCTCATGGAAGAAAGCGGCTTTGGCATCCATTCCGGTGCTCGCTCTCAGTGCAGGCACAATCGTGCTGACATCGTATTTTCCTGCATTCACAATGCCTGAACCGACAGGTTCATACGCCATAGGAACTTTTTCGCAGCAGCTAACGGATGACTCCCGGGAAGAGACCAAATCGGCTGAAGTAGGAGATAAGCGGGAACTCATGATCAACGTCTGGTATCCTGTAGATCAGGACACAGCCAAAGGAATGCCAGTAGATCATTATCCTGCCGAATTGGGAGAGGCCATTAGCCTGGTATTTGGAATTCCACCGATGGTGTTCAGTTACCTTGACACGATTCCGACGCATGTGGTTCAAGGTGCTGAGGTATCTGCCGCACAGAGTAAATATCCTGTATTGCTGTTTTCTCCGGGGGTACGTTCTGCCCGCTTTCAAAGTATGACTGCGATCGAGGAGCTCGTGAGCCACGGCTACATTGTCGTTGGGATCGACCATCCATACACATCAGCACTGGTTACATTTCCAGATGGACATGCCGTGTCTTATGAAGCAGACCCTGAATTCGCAACGTCAGCGGAGCTGTACGAGTACAATATAAAAGGTGTAGGTGTTCGCGCCGAGGATGCAAGCTTTGTGCTGGATACACTCACACAGTGGAACAGTCATGATCCGAAAGGGCTGCTGGAAGGTAAGCTGGATTTGGATCGTGTAGGTATCTTTGGTCACTCCTACGGCGGTGCGACAACAACGGAAGCGCTGGCGCAGGATGACCGTTTCAAAGCAGGACTCAGTTTGGAAGGCGGATTCTGGGGGACCGTATCCACGACAGCCATGAAACAGCCGTTTATGTATATCATGTCGGGTGGAACAGCCAAAAGTCTGGACCCAAACGCCACTTCCAAGGATAAAGTGTTTTATCCCGAGTTTGAACCGGATCTGGATCGGGTGATGACAAGCAGTCTCAATGATACCTATTACTTGACCGTGGATGGTTTCTTCCATCAGAGTTTCACGGATATTTCATTAATTTCACCTCAATTGTTTGCAAAGGGCATGACGCCGGAGCATAATGTGGACATTACAAGATCGTATACATTGGCATTCTTTGACCGGTACTTGAAGGGAGAAGAGGAGCAGCCTTTACTGGAAGGGCCGTCAGCCCGTTTCCCCGAGGCCACCTATGATACCAAGTATACGAAGCTGCGAGGCAATCAGGCGAAATAATGTGTAGAAGGATGGAGGAGTAGGCATGAAAACCATGACAAGAGGAGAGTTGGCCAAATGTACGGGTGTAAGTATGGCAACCCTTCGTTATTATGAGGACAGCGGGATTTTGCCTGCTCCCCGTCGTTCGTCCAACGGATACCGTTTGTATACTGAGGATTACCTGGTCAAAATCAAATTTATTAAGGATGCCCAATCCCTGGGTTACTCCTTAAAGGAAATACAGGATACATTGCAGCTGCTCAGTCAGGAGGACATGGAGAGTGAAGCACTAAAGACACTCGTACGTGACCGAATCGCTGAGATTCAGTTGCATATCGATAACCTGCAGCAGATGCAGACGCTTCTTGCCGGCTTGCTCCAGACACCAGAGCACGATATTCACAATTACATTCAATCTTTTCGGATCAACAAGGAAGATGGACATATATAATGTAGATGGAAATGTATGATGTATTCCTGCATCAAATAAACACCTTCAATGTTGACCCCCAAACGTGCGTGAGTGGGAGTTGTCCTTGAAGGTGTCTTATAATTTCTAAACCATTTCAAAACATGCCTGCTTCCCGGAGGAAATGGTGCACAATTTCCGTTACGTCCTGTCCTTCCACCATGTAACGGCATTCGAACAGGCCCTCATCCAGATCTGAATAAAATAGGCCAGTCAATATACCCGATGAATAATATCCTCGAAATCCGGTTCTTTCATCTCAACATCTTCAATCTCGCCCCATTGCTCGAGCTGCTTCAGAATGTCCATCGTGCTCCACTCTTTTCGGTTCACTTCGACGGTGACGACTTGGCCTTCGGTACCTGTAATTTGAATGGCAGATGATATGGCATCCGGTATATGAAACGAACCGCGATATGTCACCCGGATAAGTGTTGGCAGACCGATGGTATCCCGCAGGGAAGGGATCGATCCGTCATATGTAAGTTGACCGTGATTGATCACCATCACCCGACTGCATAGCTGCTCAATATCGTCCATGTCATGGGTGGTCAGCAAAATCGTTTTGCCAAACTCTTCATTTAATGTACGAAGAAATTGACGAATGTTCCGCTTTGCATTCACATCCAGTCCAATCGTCGGCTCATCGAGAAAAAGCAGTTCCGGGTCATGCAGCATGGAAGCTGCAAGATCGGCACGCATCCGCTGTCCAAGCGAGAGCTTACGGACAGGCGTAGCCCAGAATGATTCCAGATCCAGCAGCTCGGCGAACTGGTCTAGTCGTTTCTTTTTATCCTCGGCACGAACGCCGTACATCTCGGCTAAAATATCATATGAATCCTTCACGGGCAGATCCCACCAGAGCTGGCTGCGCTGTCCGAACACTACCCCCAGGCGCCCAACTGTACGTCTCCTTTCCTGATGTGGGTTCATGCCACCGAGCAATACCTCACCCGAGGTTGGATGAAGAATACCCGTCAGCATTTTAATTGTGGTGGATTTGCCAGCCCCATTCGGACCGATGTAACCAACAAACTCTCCTTTGCCAATATCAAAGCTGATGTCTTGAACCGCTTTCTTGGATAGATACTCTCGTGAAAACAAGGTGCGAAGCCCGGAGAACCGACCCTCGCGTACCACAGGGGTTTTGAATTCCTTTTGCAAATTCCGTGCTGTAATCATAGTCATGATGATATTCGCCTCCTTAGCTACCTGTACTTTGATATTTGGTTATACCGAATTTCCAGAAACGCAGACTTGCAGCCAGACTCAAGATGGCTACAGCGGCAACCGCAATAAGAACCCATGCACCTAATTCGCCCCGAAGCAGATAGAGTGACGGAACATAGTTGACGAAACCCACCGGGATTACGGTTAGCAGAATGCCAGACATCCATTTGGGATATAACGTCAGTGGATACTGGGCAGCCGTCCGCGCTGCATCCTCAGTGATGGTTTGCAACTCCTCGATGCGTGTGGTCCAGAATCCAAGCGTTGCCGTGGCAAGCCCAATCGAAAAGAGAATAATGGCTCCGGTCAGGATGACCAGCAGAGAGAAGGGAATGGCGGTCCAGCCGATCTGTCCGCTATGCATCATGCCAGCCAGAGACCAACAGAGAATAAAGCCGCCTTGTAACACTTCACCAACCATGATGCGGAAGTTTTGTGGCAGTAACGCCAGCAGTACGGGCATGGGTCGGGTTAACAATTGATCGAGTTCGCCGCCGACCAGATATTTTTCCAGATGATGCACTTCGTTGCCAAACGTTCGATACAGTGTCTTGGATAAGGTCATGATGGCGAATAGATAACCAATCTCATGAAGGGACCAGCCTTTAATCGCTCCGAATTTGTGCAGCACAAGGGCAACCATCAGAAATTCGGAGATTTGAATCAGTGCGGCCAGAACAGAGGCTATGATGAAATTGAACTTGTATTGCATCCGGCTGCGGATGCTTGTTTGAATGAGCATTTTATATAAAGTAAACCAGGAAGTGGTTTTCATCCGCCCTGCACCTCCACTTTACGGCGCAGTACCTGTGTGATTGCCAGACAGATTAAAGTCATGAGAACGCACCAAAGCAAGGTTCCCCATAACAAGGAGCCGTTTTCGTAACCCAGATATATGCGGGTCGGGACATAGAGCAGGAAGGGATAGGGAGATAACCAGGCGATTCGTTCAAGCCAGTCCGGCAGCCATTCCAGCGGGATGAAGAAACCAGCGAGCAGATTCATCATGGCGTGATTGCCCCAATGCAGCCAGGAGGACTCCGTGGTCCACATCGCGGTGGCGCCAATAATGTAATTCATACAGATGGATAAATAGGATGCGCCGGCAAGACCAAGTGCGGCAAATAGCAGGGTTGAAGCCTCCGAGGGCCATTGCAGAGAGAATACGATGGAGAATAGCAGGTAAATCGGAATGCTTTTGTACACGAACTGGTAGGCGATCTGGCCCCATTCACGTGCCATCAGGTGGGTGAACAGATGAACCGGCCTCATGAGATCAAGTGCGATCTGTCCTGTCCTGACCGTGAGTGGAATGCCAAGTCCATTGGTGAGAAAACCCGAGATCCAGAGAGAGGATTGCGTAAACGCAATGTAACTGACCATCCCCTGTGTCCCGTATTCTCCGAGAGAGTGGTCGGCCCCGATGCCGATCCAGAGACAGGCGTACATGTAACCGAACATGGCGCTTGCCAGGTTATGTACCATGTGGGCCCCGCGGTATTGCAGGTTCCGGGAGTAGGCTTTGGAAGCCAGAGTGAAATAAAGCATGTGACACCTCCGATAAGTTGGTTGAACGGCGGTCCCGTTCACTTCAGTCAAGGCGAAAAGAGAGAAGGACAACAGCATACCAATAAATTCCTTCACAGGCAAGACATTTTTTTGGCATATACCGGAAGAAATGAGGCTGTTCAACAATGCGCCACAAGACAGCGGTTTGTCCGTTCCTTTATAATTGGGGAGCAATAACGCAAACGTTTACAATATGAACTATTCAAATTTTAAATAATCCGCCGGGCATGTGCCTGACGATTGAGGATACAGCTTCAACAATCCGGCAAGAGAGAAGGTTGGAATGAGGAAAATTGCATGGGTCACGGACAGTACAAGCACACTCGATCCGCTATTTGCTGAGCAGAATCATGTGTACATTGTACCTCTGCGCATCGTTTTTGGAGAGGAATGTTATCGGGAGACAGAAGACATCTCGTCGGAATTGTTCTATGAGAAACTGAGTGAGGCTTCACGCGCAAGCAGTTCACAGCCGCCGATTGGTGAGTTTATTGAATTGTATGAGTCGTTGAAAGGCCAGTACGATGAGATCATTGCCATTCATTGCTCCACTGCACTTAGCGGAACGCTGCACACATCGATGCAGGCGGCAGAGATTGCAGGTGTGACCGTTACTGCCATTGATTCCAGAGCAGGCGCTTATCCGCTGCGGGAGATGATTTTGCAAGGACTGGAATGGCAGAAGCAAGGCTATACAGCATCCGAAATCAAACTTCACATCGAACGGATGATTGACAACATGTCCTTTTACCTCATTCCGGCCAGTCTCCAGCATTTGCACCGCAGTGGGCGTGTGTCGGGAACCCAGCTTATTCTTAGCCAATTGTTGAAAATTCATCTGCTGCTTCGATTCGAAGAGGGCAAAGTGGTTGTGAATGAGAAAATCCGTACGTTCAAACGGGCTAAACAGCGCATGCTGGATGTGCTCAAGGTGGATATGGGGAAAGTAAAGCAAGTATGCATCATGCATGCCAACAATCAGGAAGAAGCCGTTACCATCAAACAGCAGATTGCAGACCTGCTTCCCCGCCTGAAGACGGAAATTATGCCTTTTATCCCTGTGGTAGGTATTCATGCAGGTGCGGGGACGATCGGACTGTGCTGGATACGAAGCGAGACGGTATAAGCTTATTTTGGAGACCTGGCAAGAGGGTTCACTTTGCGACATAAAGTGGCCTTCCAGCCGGGTTTTTCGTATTTCATTGCCAATTTCAGCAAACTGTGAGGTAATAAAGAAAAAAGCAATCTTGGAGGGAATCTCGTGTCAGGTTATCGTTTGCTGTTTGTTGAAGATGATCGTTCTATTAGTGAGATGGTCGGTCCTTATTTGGAAAAAGAGGGCTATGACGTCTCTTATGCATATGACGGATTGGAGGCGGAACGTAAGTTCAGCCAATCACAGTCAGACTATGACTTGGTCATTCTCGATCTAATGCTGCCGCACAAGAGCGGCATGGAGGTGCTTCAGTCGATCCGTGCCGTCAGTCTGGTCCCAGTACTCATCTTGTCTGCGAAGGATGGGGAGGTCGACAAAGCCCTTGGTCTTGGATTCGGCGCAGATGATTACTTGAGCAAACCATTCTCGTTGATCGAGTTGACGGCTCGCATAAAAGCAGCCATCCGCCGTGCCAACTATACTTCAAAGCCTGAGACTCCCCCTGTTTCCAGTTCGCAGCGCATTTATATTGGCGGACTTGTAGTCGATATGGAGACGTATGAGGTAGAGCGTGATGGTATATCTGTGAGGCTGACTTCCAAAGAATTCGGCATTCTCAAAATGTTTGTCACCCATCCCGGTAAAGTATTTACGAAGGCTCAAATCTACGCTTCCGTCTGGAATGACCATTATTACGGAGACGAAAATATCATTAACGTTCATATGCGCCGTCTGCGGGAAAAATTGGAAGTGGATCCGTCCAATCCCCAATATATCAAGACATTGTGGGGGATCGGTTACAAACTGGAGGTGGACCAGACGTGACGTTGATCTTCGCCACTTCTACCGTAATCTTGATTCTTGTCGTCGTTCTACTTGGCATAAGGCTTCGTAAGCGCAGCAATCATCTAATCTACTTACATGATAAGTTGACCTCTATTTTGGATAAAGGCACCTATGGACGACTGCTCGTCTTTGACAGTGATCCCCAAATCAGCCTGCTCCTCAAGGACATGAACCGCCTGCTGGACCATGCACATCGGGCTGAGGCAGGTTATGCGAATCAGGAGAAGGAGATGCGCAATATGCTCTCCAACATCTCACATGACTTGAAGACGCCCCTTACGGTCGTACTCGGTTATAGTGAAACCCTGCTGCACAGTGCTTCATTAACCGATCAGGAACGGGAGATCATGACTGGCAAAATCCAGGATAAGGCGCAGGAGGTGCTGCGTCTGGTTCATTCTTTTTTTGACCTGGCGAAGCTGGAGTCCGGAGATACCGAGCTTGCACTGACCAGGGTCAATGTGAGCGAATTATGCCGTGTGAAAATGCTCTCTTTCTATGAAATGCTAACGAATCAGGGTCTGCACGTGGAACTGTCGATTCCGGAAAGCGATATCTTTGTAAAAGGCAATGCGGAAGCGCTGGACCGTGTGCTGGATAATCTGATAACCAATGCCATGAAGTATGGAGCGGATGGCAAGGTACTTGGACTTTCACTCCAGTATTCAAGGGGGGAGCAGGTAACGCTAAGTATCTGGGACCGGGGCAAAGGAATTCCTGAACAGGAGCATAGCCGTGTATTCGAACGCATGTATACGCTGGAGGATTCCCGTAACCGTCTCTATCAGGGGAGCGGTCTGGGGCTGACCATTACGAAGCGATTGGTGGAGCGGATGGGCGGAGACATTGATTTGCATAGTGTACCGTATCAACGAACTGTATTCTCAGTGTCTCTAAATCCTGGTTAGATGAATTTTAGGAACTCTCCCGCTAAGCTTAAGGTTTTTGTAAGATTTGATTAATAAAAAAGAAGACTTTTCTCTTTACAATACAGATATAAGAACCCGTCAGGGACGAACGTAAAGGAGAACAAGAACATGACCTATATTGCGCGGACGATAGATGTGACCAAAACATATGCAGGGACAGAGGTTGTATCGAACGTCAATATGAGTATCAAGCAAGGGGAGATTTACGGGTTTCTTGGTCCGAATGGAGCGGGGAAAACGACCATGATGAAAATGCTGACCAACCTGGTCAAACCGACCGTAGGCGAGATTGAATTATTCGGAGAAAAGCTTACCCCTACCTCTTATGAATTGCTGAAACGAATGGGCAGCATCATTGAATATCCTTTTTTCTACGATAAACTGTCCGCCAGGGAAAATCTGGAGCTCCATTGTGAATACATGGGATTTTATAACAAAAAGATCATTGATAATATGATGGAAAATGTGGGTTTGAAGGACACCGGCAAGAAGCCGGTTCGTGATTTTTCTCTGGGGATGAAACAGCGTTTGGGCATCGCTCGCGCGCTGATCACAACGCCTGAACTGCTCATTCTGGATGAACCGATTAATGGGCTCGATCCCGTAGGAATCAAGGAGATGCGCGACTTGTTCAAACGTCTCAGTTCCGACTATCGAATTACCTTGTTAATCTCCAGCCACATTCTCGGGGAAATTGAACAGGTTGCGGACACTGTTGGAGTAATTCGGGATGGACGTCTGGTTGAGGAAGTATCGATGGATAGTATCCGTGGAAGCAACAGCGAGTATATTGAGTTGCAAACACAGGATACACGTAAAGCCACGTACGTCATGGAACATCAGCTGGGGTTGAAAAATTATAAATTGGTCGATGACCATACCGTACGTATCTATGATTCGGGCATCGCTCCATCCGAATTGACTGGTAAACTGATTGGGCATGGCGTTGAGATCGAATCCATTTTCAAGCGGGCTCATTCACTGGAAGAACACTTCATGACCTTAATGAAAGGGGATGGAGACGTTGCTTAAACTGATCCAACTGGAGTTGCGCAAACATCGGTTTGCAGGTTATATAGGAGGCGCGGCTATCGCCAATATTGTCATCCTGCTGTTTCTGATCATGATCGGATTGGTGGATTACGGAGCAGAGGACTACTCTTTCTTGAATTATCCGGTGTCCTTCATTCTGATTGATACGATTGCTCGGGCTACCTTTATTATCTTTGGAGGCGCTCTGATATCGAAGCTGATCATTAGCGAGTATCGAAACAAAACGATGAATGTCATGTTTACCTATCCCATCAAACGTCACAAAATTATCGCGGCCAAATTGATCATTATTTTTTTGTTTACCTTTTTCAATATTCTGTTTACCGATTTGTTGATGGGGACGATCCTGCTGACGACAAATCACTTCTATTCGTTTATTCCTGACGCATTAACGGTGAATGAAGCACTCACGCTGTTGGTAAAATACACGATTAGTTCTCTCTCGGCTGCTGCCATGGCCCTCATTCCTCTATTGTTCGGAATGCGTAAGCACTCTGCCACGGCCACACTGGTATCGTCCATCTTTCTTGTGTTCGTGGTATGTTCAGGTATCAATGGACCCAGCGTATCCATTAATTCCATCATTGTGATTCCCCTGACATTGGGGGCAATCGGGCTGTGGATTGCTTCAATGTCCATGATCGGTCTGGAGACGAAAGATGTGAACTGAATTCTCTTCCAAACCATACTCCGTATGGCTTCAGATGCCATTGACATCCGCACGTACAAGGGATAGGATAATGTCAATTGAAGGACGAAGGAGAATGCAACTACCATGACGATTCCAAAAACATTAACAATCGCTGGTTCGGACACGAGCGGCGGTGCAGGGATTCAAGCAGATTTGAAAACTTTTCAGGAGCTTGGTGTGTATGGCATGACTGTACTGACTACTGTGGTAGCCATGGAGCCCGATACGTGGGATCATCAGGTCTTTCCTGTGGAATTAAATGTAGTCGAGGCACAGCTGCGTACTGTTCTGGATGGTATCGGTTTTGATGCAATGAAGACGGGCATGTTGGGTTCTGTAGACATCATCGAATTGGTTGCGAAGCATATTCGTCGCAGCGGACTGCCACAGATCGTTATTGATCCGGTTATGGTCTGCAAAGGTACGGACGAAGTGCTGCAACCTGAAAATACGGAAGCAATGATCGAATTCCTGTTGCCAGGTGCCGATCTTGTTACACCAAATTTGTTTGAGGCATCACAGCTCGCGAAAAGCGGACCGATTCGCTCCAAGGAGCAGATGGAATCGGCGGCAGCTGCCATTCATGATCACGGGGCGAAGCATGTCCTGATCAAGGACAGAGGTGTTATTAACCCTGGCAAAGCGATGGATCTTCTCTATGACGGAACAAACTACGAATGGTTTGAAGCCGATGTTGTTGGCTCCGGATATACACATGGTGCGGGCTGCACCACATCTGCAGCAATTACTGCAGGTTTGGCACGTGGTCTTACCGTGAAAGAGGCTGTTCGTGAAGGCAAGGCCTTCGTGACCAAAGCGATTGCCGGCGGATTTCCGCTAAACCGCTTTGTAGGCCCAACGTTGCATGTGGCACACCGCCTGGAGCAATTACGCTAAGCGGTGGTGCGTAATTGCAGCGTGTAATCGCGGAGAAAAACGTGGTTTCAACCGGAAGAAGTCGTCAATGAGCAGGGGATTGCTCATTGACGACTTCTTTTTTGTGCGAAAATGTATGGGATTTAGTAACTTTTGGTATATATTAATCGTATATAAGATGGAGTTCATTCCAGAACATGGATGGACACATGGACGACACACGGAATCGGTATGTTAACATCAGGATGCTAAAAGGAGAGTCGGCCATGGTCAGAACAGTGCTTTTGGTGGAAGACGAAAGCCGCATTCGTGAGATTGTGGCCGATTATTTCATAAAAGAACAATGGAACGTAATTGAAGCAGAACATGGGATAGAGGCACTGGAACTGTTGGCCCTGCATGAAGTGGATCTGGTCATTCTGGATGTGTTGATGCCGGAAATGGATGGATGGACGTTATGTGGGCATATTCGTTCCCAGTCGACCGTACCTATTATAATGCTGACTGCCCGATCGGAAGATGATGACAAGATTCATGGCTTTCAGCTCGGTGTGGATGATTATGTGACGAAGCCATTCAGTCCTCGTGTACTGGTGGCACGTGCAGAGACATTAATGAAGCGGGTAGAGGGTGCTGTTAGCAAGGATCAGACCGTGATTCGGTTTGGAGGAGCAGCACTTGATCCCTGGGCGCGACGGCTTGAGAAAGATGGAGTCGAAGTGGAGCTTGCTCCCAAAGAATATGATCTGCTGCTGTATCTAACTCGCAATCAGGGAATTGTATTGTCCCGCGATGCGATTCTGAATCGGGTATGGGGATATGATTTTGAGGGAGATTCGCGTGTGGTGGATACCCATATCAAAAAGCTTCGCAGCAAGCTTGGGGAAGAAGCCAAGTGCATCCGGACCGTTATCGGTACCGGTTACCGATTCGAGGCTGAGGCATGAGACGTAACGGTGTAACGATGAAACTGTTTCTGGTCATGGCCGGATTCCTGCTTCTTCTATATGGAACAACGGTGATTGCCCAACTGATATGGTTCCCGGACTTCTATCAGCATCAGAAGATTAGCAGTATTAAGAAAAAATTGACGAAATTTGAACAACAATATTCGAATGGACATTGGAATGATGTGCAGCTGGCCAAGGAGACTGGGAAGTTCATGCGACAAAATCAGTCGCATCTGGTCATCCTGACGAACACGGGCAAGCTGGTCAACGACCCGTTTCACATTACATTGCTCCGGGAGGATGGCACACAGGTGAAAGTATCCCTGTCACTGTTCATTAACAGTGAGAACGCTGGCTGGATCGCTTCCCATCTGAAGTATGGGAAGGAGTTGACTGTGACAGGTCCAGCCAGTGGCTTGAAGGAACCCATGGTATATCCATTCAAAATCAAAGATGCCCAATCCTCTGTTTGGGGAACAGAGGGTTTCCTGGAATGGGCTGAACCGTCTCAGGAATGGTCTGGTGTTTTGACTGAAGTTGTCCTCCCCAATTTGGCAACATGGAGCCAAAGACAGGGACTGCTTGTGCAGGCACTGGACAGCCGTTTTCCCTTGTCTACGGAAGACCAGCTGAGTCTCGCCAATGGGAAAATGATCAATGAAGAATGGACCGATAGCTGGAGTGGTGTACGAAATGTGCTCACCATTGCCCCGGTGCACAGCACCGGACCCCAGCAGCAACTTATTTTTTCACTGACGTCCTTACAGGAAATGAGGGAGGCAAGTGAAGCCACACAATTATTCTATGCCTATTTCGGTATTGCTGCATGTGTATTAATTGTATTTCTTTCACTGCTTTTATCTCGAATTGTCACCAAACCGTTGCTTGCACTGAATCATGTTGCCAAAAAGATGTCTACCCTCGATTTCACGGTGAAATCGCCCATACGCCGCAATGACGAGATAGGCAGTCTGTCCAATAGCCTCAATGCGCTGTCTACAACATTGGGTCAGACACTGGAAGAGCTTAGACAGGCGAACAGTCAGATGCGCACCGATATGGAAATGAAGCAGCGGATTGAACAGCGGCAGCGGGAGTTCTTTGCCGATGCATCCCATGAACTCAAAACGCCAATCAGTATCATCAAAGGGTACTCCGAGGGATTGAAAGATGGGGTTAGTGAGGGCAAACGTGAGCGCTACATCGAGATTATTGCCGATGAAGCGGTCAAAATGGAAACGATGGTTGAAGAGATGCTGGATCTGGTACGGCTGGAATCCCAAGCGATTAAGCTGAACACGGATGCAGTGGCTCTTGGAGATATGATTGAAGATATTGCGGGACGTCTTGGTCCACAACTGAAGGAAAAGGAACTGGATGTCGTATTGGTTTCGACTACGGAACAGACCGTTGAGGGAGACCGTAGCAAGTTAGAGCAAGTCATCTATAATATGATGATGAATGCTATACGTCATGCCATTCCTAAGACCGATATTATGATTGAGATCAGCAGGCCCGAAGGGCAGGTTCGAATCTCCATTGAGAATCAGGGTGAGCAAATTTCGGAAGCGGAGCGCCAGTACATCTGGGAAAGATTTTACCGTGTGGAACGCTCACGCAATCGCAAAATGGGAGGGACCGGACTCGGCCTGGCCATCGCGAAGCAGATTCTCGATTTGCATGGATGCAGTTATGGTGTGGAGAACACGCCGGACGGAGTCCGTTTTTATATTATTTTTCCTAATGAATAGTACGAAGGGGAGTCAAGTCTATGAAATCTTTACCGTCCATATTAACGTTGGGCAATCTAACTTCAGGCATGTTGGCTGTCATAATGGCTATTCATGGCGAGTTTGCTCTGGCTGTTACGATGATCTGGGTAGCCATGTTCTTTGATTTATTTGACGGGTTTGCGGCCCGTAAATTGCATTGTGAGGGTGAATTCGGCAAAGCGCTGGATTCGCTGGCTGATGTCGTTTCGTTCGGAACCGCACCTGTGCTTATCCTGTATCTGAACTCCATGATCGAAGTGAATGCGCTGGGTATGGCGCTGACCGCATTATTCCCGGTATGTGGTGCATTGCGTCTTGCACGATACAATTGCCAGAAGACAGCAAGCCATGGGTTTGTTGGCATGCCGATTACGTTTGCAGGTGGTCTGATGTCCTTTTTCGCGCTCTGGAGCCCTTATTTCACTCATGGTGTAGCTTATCTTGTCATTGTTGTATTATCCGGTCTAATGGTTAGCCAAATCCGATTCCCATCTCTAAAACAAGTGCTAGCCCCCCATGAGAAGGATATTGTGGAACCGAAATAAGGAGCGAGTCAGTATGGAATTTGCTAGAGAATTTATTGGTCAATATGGTTATTTCGCAATATACGGACTGCTGGCTCTTGGCGTGATTGGCATGCCTATTCCGGATGAGGTGATGATGACCTTTGTCGGTTATCTCGCCTCCATCTCGGTCCTTAACTATTCGGTTTCTATCGTTGTCAGTTTTGGCGGAGCGTTTACTGGAGGACTTCTGAGTTACACGATTGGCAAGAAGGCCGGCCGGCCACTGGTGGAGAAGTACGGTAAATGGGTCGGGGTCAATGCCAAACGGCTCGGCAGGGTGGAGTCCTGGTTTTTGAAATATGGGTATTGGTCCATCATACTGGGATATTTCATTCCAGGCATTCGTCATCTAATGTGCTGCTTCTCCGGGATCAGCCGCATGGCTATAGGGCGATACGTTCTTGTCTCCAGCATTGGAGCGTTTATATGGTGTGTTGTTTTTATATCGATCGGTTTTTACGTCGGTGTGTTAACTTAAAATGGGACTAGCCTGTTATGAACAGGCGAAGTGATAGAGACCTTTTGCATGTAAAGGGGTCTTTTTTTGTTTGTGCTGGATTGTATGGAACGAGTTTAACGTATGTTTACGAGCCTAGTGTCTTTAACGAGTAACCTTTCAGATTGGATCAATTCTAACGGACTGGAATGTTCTTATTCAGGAGATACGGGTACTGTCTAAATTCTAACGAATCCCATCATCCTTATTTCATGAAAAGATTGATATATAGCGGTAATTGAATCAGTTTCGCAGAAATAAGGTGGCTTGGATTCGTTAGATGTTGGACCAGATGATTTCTAGTGAAATAGAGTGTCTCAGGTTCGTAAGGCATACGTCCGGTATCGTTGTCTACCACCAACAACATGAAGCATATGCTGTTCAACCAGGCTGTGTAGAATTCTGCGGGCATGCTGAATTGTAATTTTCAGATGGACTGCCAGTTCGGAAGGGGTAAAGGGACGAATGATGCGTCTGGCATAACGGATACACTCCGCTTCGAGCCAATTGAAGGATGACGGTGTATCTGTGGCAACGAATTTCCCGATAAAAGAAAGCACAAGCTGTTGACAGCGTTTAGGTTCTTCCTTTATGGAAAGATAAGCTATCGGCAAAAATGTCCAATCATCAAGTGTCAGCAAACAATGCCGCCAGCATAGATCTTTAAAGCGACGTACATCTAGATCCCGAGCATGGGGCCCATATCCTTGTATCTCAATTCCTCCCTTAACGCCGTTACCTGGCAGCCAGATCAAGATATCCATATCCATTATGAAAATCCCGAACCTCCCATTCTGGATGCAAATGATTAAAGTTTCTTACAACCGGGAACCAAACCAAACGAAGAAATTCCAAAGTACCATATTCAAGTCCATTCTCTATTCTTGAACGCACTCTAAGATTAGTTTCCTTCTCCAGAAGTGAGTGTATCCATTCCTCATATGCCTGTTCAAATGCAATGCTCATCGTAATCATCTCCTCCTTATACAGGTCGAACGATTATTATAAAAAGCAAAAAGCCGCTCTGAACAATTCCTACCATTTAGAATCGAAGGTGGAAAATGTATCAAAGCGGCGTGTGCTTCACGACCTGAGTTCTTTTATTAGGACAAGTATAACGTTAGAGGCAGGATCATTTCAATACATTTCCTAACCTCTCCTTATCATTGATATTCTTTATGAAGTTACCCGCTTAGATGGGAGTCCTCAATGCCTTTTTCAACACGTCTTTCCCCTTTTTTGCGTGCAAAGGTGATTTTGAGCAAAGGTGGCGTAACCAATGTTGTAACAATAACCATGATAACCACACTGGTGAAATACTCGGGATCGAGTAATCCGGAAGCAAGCCCGGTGGAGGCAATAATCAGAGCGACTTCTCCTCTGGAGATCATCCCCGAGCCAATAGCCAGAGAGGATGCCCGATCAAATCCGGTCAGTCGTGCACCTGCTCCGCCGCCCAGAAGTTTGGTTACAATGGCAATGAGACTGATAACGATAATGAACCAGATTTGTGAACCCACGCCATCAAAAGTAACATTCAAACCGATACTTACAAAGAATACCGGGACAAAAATCCCGTACGCGATCGGCTCAAGCTTGGTTTCGACCTCATGTTTGAAGTTCGTTTGGGAGATGGCGATACCTGCTGCAAAGGCGCCGATAATACCTGCAACACCCATCCATTCCGCAAAGTACGAAAAGCCAAAACAAATGATTAATCCGGCTGTAATAACGGTTTCTGTCACCTTCAGCGGAGCCATCCACTTCATGATGCGTGGAACAAGGAACCAGCTTGCAGCGATAATAATAACAAAGAATAGCAGTTTCTTGCCGATGAGCAGCGAGATTGAAGTATCCGTAGCACCTGTTCCGAGCAAACTCATCATGACAGCAAGGATGACCACAACCAGCACATCATCGACAACAGCTGCCCCTAGAATGGTTGTACCCTCACGAGAACTGAGCTGATTCATGTCTTTTAGCGTCTGGACCGAGATGCTGACCGAAGTGGCGCAGAATAATAGTCCAAAGAACAAAGCGTGCGTCTGCGACATGCCGAAAGCGGTAGCAGCTCCATAACCTCCGATGAATGGTAAAATGATACCACCCACGGCAACAGCAAAAGCTGCCTTCCAATTTTTTTTCAATTGATCCAGATCTGTTTCAAGCCCGGCTATGAACATGAGCAACAGTACTCCGATTTCAGCCATGTAATGAACGAAATCACTTTGTTGAACCCAACCGAGCAGGGCAGGACCGAGTATGACACCAACGATTAACTTTCCCAAAACCGATGGCTGACCGAGTCTCACGGATAAATCACCGGCCAACTTGGTGAAAATCAAAATAAGGGCAAGAACCAAAATAAATTCCATAAGTGTGCTCCTCTCCAGCAGTAGCGTTTATAGGATTACCAGTCCAAGGGGGGATCATTCCAAACCTAAAAAACAGAAAAAGGCATAAAGCGGCGCTTGTAATTGTGCCGCTTTATGCCTTAAAAAAAGACAAGGAGGGCCCTTGGTGACAGGCTCCTCCAGTTCAACGCGTATGTGATTAATTGCATTAATTATACCACATCTACAGGATGGGGTAAACCAGGTGGGGTGAGCTTTTAATGAAAATGGCCTCAAAGGGGCATTTTAAGGGTACTTGGCGAGGCTTTTTGTTCAGAGTGTTGTCACTTAACAGTCGAGAAATGGCAAGATATAATGAGATAGAACATAGAAGTTAGGATATGAGGAGGATTTTTCATTGGGCAAACATGACAAAGGGGACCCAAACATTCAATCCAATCAGATTGCCCCGACCAGTAATAAAAATTTTGCAGGTATCATTATTACCATTTCCATTCTCGCCAATGTCATTATTTTATTGTTGTTCTTTGCACCGTCGATCGGATACAAAGGCGATGTGGCCTTTGACATTACAGTGTTGCCGCGGTTTAATGCCGTGTTCAACAGCTTCACTTTCATTTTCCTGCTTGCGGCCTTGATTGCCATTATCAAGCGGAATGTGAAACTGCACAAACGTTTCATCCTTGCTGCATTTACGACGACCCTGTTATTCCTTGTTACGTATTTATCGTTTCACTATCTGTCTCCGGAAACGTCCAAATACGGTGGAGAAGGCATCATTCGTTCCATCTATTTCTTCATTCTGATTACGCACAGCGTTTTGGCAGCCATCATTGTGCCACTCGCTCTGTTCACTCTGGTATGGGGCTGGACAAATCAATTGAAGAAACACCGTAAAATTGCCCGTTGGACGATGCCGATTTGGCTGTATGTTAGCTCCACGGGTGTAGTTGTATATCTGATGATGGCACCATACTATTAATTTCACATATCATGGGCATATCCGGCTCGCCTTGCGGGTAATGGTTTCATGGAAGGAGGGTTCACGTTTATGTACAGAGTCGTATTAATTCGCCATGGACAGAGTTTGTGGAATGTAGAGAACCGTTTTACCGGTTGGACGGATGTGGATCTGACGACCGATGGATACGGAGAGGCGCGTAAAGCGGGGAAAATCCTGAAGGAACAGGGTTTTGATTTTGATTATGCTTATGCTTCGGTACTCAAACGCTCGATTCGAACACTGGATATTGCACTCGATGAGATGGACCGGATGTGGATTCCTATTACGAAGACGTGGAAGCTGAACGAGCGCCACTATGGTGCCTTGCAAGGACTGAACAAACAGCAGACTGCCCTGAAGTATGGCGAGGAGCAAGTGATGGAGTGGAGACGCTCCATTAGCGTATCTCCCCCGGCGCTGGACGAAACAGATGATCGTTATGTTCAGGACCAGGACAAGTATCAACGGCTAGGCTGTACCATTCCGCGTACGGAGAATTTGATGGATACATCCAAGCGGGTGCTGGAATATTGGAACACAGAGATCAAACCGATGGTATCGGCAGGCAAAAGGGTACTGATCTCCGCGCACGGCAATACGCTCCGTTCACTCGTCATGCATTTGGACCAGATGTCCGAAGCGGACGTAATAGCGCTTAACATCCCGACAGGCATTCCGCTGGTCTATGAACTGGATGAAGATTTGCATCCGATCGGTCACTTTTATCTGACTGCGAATGGCTCCACGTATAAACATGAGGAAATGACTCATGTCGCACCACCGTCCGATTAATCGAACATTTTTCTGACCGAACAGGGTTGAGCATGGGTCGACAGTAGTAACAATGGGTTCAACGTATACAACATGTTAGAAGATGGCTTTCCTGAATTCCCAGGCGGTCATCTTTTTTACGTTATAATAGATCATTCTCTAATTTTAGAAATCGCATTGGAGGTTTCGTTTTTCTCCTACAGGGTAATCTCAAGCAAGACAAAATGTATACTAATCCTGAAGGAGGAACAACATATGTCTAAAAAAAGTGGAATCATTGTAACAGCCATTGGAGCAGGCGTGACCTATTTGATGAGGAACAAACAAGCAAGGGATAAGCTGTTCACTACGGTGTCAGGACTCATGAAAAGCTCAAGCTCATCTTCAAGCCCGTCTTATGGAAGCCAAAAAGGTTCACGAGTGGATATAAAATAGATTTTGGCTTAGGAGTTACTATGCATAGAAGCCCGGAACTGGAAAGGTCCCGGGTTTTTGTGTGCGCTCATATGACATGCGATTTTTGCCTACAAGAATGATACAATGGAAACTTGCAGAACGTATGGAAGGGGATGTACAACCTATGAAGAAAAATCGACTGGGTTCGTCCGAACTCATGGTTGGCGAGATTGGACTCGGCTGTATGTCGCTTGGAACTGAACAAAAGCCTGCTGTAGCCTTGATCCATGAAGCATTGGATCACGGTGTTAATCTCTTGGATACCGCTGATCTGTATGATGCAGGACGCAATGAGGAAATCGTGGGCGAGGCCATTCAGGGACGCCGGGATCAGGTGATTGTGGCTACGAAGGTCGGCAATCGTCGCATACCCGGGAAAGAAGGCTGGTCATGGGACCCGTCCAAAGCCTATATCAAACAAGCTGTCCGTGACAGTCTGAAACGGCTGCAGACGGATTATATTGATCTGTATCAGCTGCATGGCGGCACAATGGATGATCCAATCGAAGAGACGATCGAAGCTTTTGAGGAACTGAAGCAGGAAGGTCTTATCCGATATTATGGCATATCCTCCATTCGTCCCAATGTGATTCGGGAATATGTACGGAGGGCTTCCATTGTCAGCGTGATGAATCAATACAGTGTAGCAGATCGCCGGGCTGAGGAAGAAGTATTGCCTCTATTGGAGGAAAAGGGTATTAGTGTTATCGCTCGTGGACCCGTGGCAAGTGGGGTTCTCGCCGATTCGGGTGCTGCCAAGGCAGATAAAGGCTATCTGGATTATACGCCAGAGGAATTGCACACCATCCGCCAAGGATTGAGCCGTCTGGTTACAGATCATCGCAGCATGGCTCAAACGGCCATTCGTTATGCACTGGCACATCCGGCTGTTGCTGCTGTCGTGCCAGGGGCCAGTTCGAAGGAACAGTTGTTGCATAATATTGCGGCCTCGGAAAAAACAGTGCTTTCGGCTGAGGAAATTAACGAAATACGGGAGCTCATTCCCGCCAATGTCTACAAGCAGCACCGTTAAACGTTTGTCAGCCTATTTTCAATTGTAACTATACGAGGTACAATGAAGATCAATCATAAAGAAATCATTAAGGGAGAGAAGACATATGGAAAGAATTCAAAGTGAACAACAATATCGCGATACAATCAATTCTGACGGTCTTACCGTCATTAAATTTGATACAACCTGGTGTACGGATTGCAAAAACCTAGATCGTTTTATCGGGGACGTTATCGACCAGCATGCAGATAAAACCTTCTATGCCCTGGATGCAGAAGAATTCCTGCCATTTGCTGAAGAGAACGGCGTACGTGGTATTCCAAGTCTGCTGGTATTCCAGCATGGCAAAAAAATCGCACATTTGCACAGTAAGTGGGCTAAAACGCCTACTCAAATCTCCGAGTACCTGGAGACACTTGAGTCCAAGGTATAAACTTCAATATTTGCATAGGCTAGATCTATTTGAACACCTTCCATCCATGGATGTGAAGGTGTTTTTTGCTGTTAATTTGAAAAAAACTCGTTAGAAGGCTTGTTTAGAATTTGTTCAGTCCATCTCCGTATAATGTATATTATAAACTGAATATTGGAGTGAAAGAGATCATTATGAGTAAAACGATTTTTGAAGAAATGCATCAACTCAGCCACAATGATGACCAAAGATACCGATTGTTAATGAGAGGCGTAAAAAAACGGCTGGAGGAGCAAAAACAGAGAAGATGCAATCTGATCGAAAAGATTAAATATTATCAGAGTTATAGAAATCAGTATAGAAACATTCAAGTTAAAGAGTGGTCCTGAGTCAGGTATACTTTTATAGAGTAAAAAAAGCTAGTCTGTCGTACATAATTCATATTGCTTATTCCAAAGCACAAGAAAAAACCAAAGCCGATGGCAATTCAGTTCCAAAAGGAACTTGAGATTACCATCGGCTTTGGTTTACATGTCTTAATGATCTGACTACATCATTAAAATGATAAAGAACACGGCTGCCAGCACAAAGCGGTAGATTGCAAAGACGGTCAGACTCAGTTTTTTCAAAATGGACAGGAACGTCTTGATGGCAAGCATGGCTACGATAAATGCAGCTATAAATCCAATGGCGAAGATGGGGAAGTCACTGGTGTTCAGGTGATCGATACTTTTGTACAGATCATATCCTGTGGCTCCAATCATAATCGGCACAGATACCAGGAATGTAAATTCCGCCGCAGCAACCCGGCTTACCCCTGCAAACAGTCCACCAGAGATCGTCGAACCGGAACGGGAGAAGCCTGGCCATAGTGCGAGAATCTGAAAAAGACCCACAACAAATGCCTGTTTATACGTAATATCGTCTACATCATGGGTTGTGATGCGCTCACTACGGTGGCTCCATCGTTCAGCGACAATCATCAGAATACCACCAATGACAAGACTGTACAGCACCGTCTGTGCACCAAAAAGATGCGCCTTGATCCAATCACGGAATACAAGTCCAATGACTACGGCTGGAACCATCGCCAAAAAGATATGAATGAGGTTCAGACGGGAGGTGTAGCTCCTTTTGCCTCCGGTGAAGCGGAACATATCAATGAATTTGTTCCAGTACAGCACCACGACAGCAAGTACAGCTCCGAGCTGCACAACCACCTCAAACGTTTTGACTGACTCGTTGTCCTCTGATAATCCCAGCAAGTGAGCGGTCAGAATCATGTGTCCAGTCGAGGACACGGGCAAAAACTCAGTCAAACCTTCGATGATGCCCATAATAATTGATGATATAAAGTCCAATTCTCTTCCTCCTTGAAGTGCAGATGGCAGCATAAGGGCTGTCCTGCGTGACAATGCTCGTTCATTTGGAACAAGGCTATCATCTATTATGATATCAAATGCGTCCAACTTCAACTTATGCCTATAATGGATTGTTTAAAACCATATTGACAAAAACCTAGTTATCCCATAGGATATACATTAACTGACTGACTGATCAATCGGGAGGATAAGCAGATGTCCAAAATCAACCATTTGGAACCCGGAGAAGAACGCCGGGACCAAATTATACGTATAGCGATGGAGCGTTTTGCGACCCAAGGCTATCATCAGACGAAAATTTCCGATATCGTCCGCGAAGCCGGCGTAGCACAAGGCACCTTTTACTGGCATTTCAAGAGTAAAGAGGCCATTGCCTCGGAGATTGTATTAACCGGCAGGGAGAAGCTGCTTGAAGCGATTGGACAAGGTTACCGCAAGGATGCCGGGTCGGTTGAGGATATGGTGAGAGCTTCGGAACGGCTGTTTACCGACTTGTTCTCCTTTGCTGCAGACAATCGGTACTTTATGGAATTGTTGCTCAAAGGCATCGTGTCGGAAGAATCAGTGCGTCGATTGGTTGAGGAGACACGGGGTGCAGTGGAAGAAGCATTTCGCCACAACATGCAGCGGGCTATTGAGCTGGGCATGCTGCCACAGGAAATGGATGTCCCCCTTCGGGCGGCGTTGCTGGTTAGCATGATTGAAGGCATGATTACGCGCTGGCTATTCGGCTCGAAGGAGCTGCACAGTGATTTCTCCTCGATGACTGCTACAACGCTCGCAGCGGAGGCGGCAAGCTTTGAGTTTTACGGACTGCTCGGTACATAGAGGAGGTGCTGGCTCCGCAGGTTTATTTTCAGATAACAGGATTAAATATTCACATGATTAAGCCAGCTGCAGGGAATAATGGATACAACGGCAGCTTAAGGACGCAAGACACAAGAAACGGAAGTTTCAACAAGACATGACTACATGCATGAGAGGAAGTTAACGACATGAACAAAACATATGGAATGAAATCTCGCAAAGGCTGGACTTTAACAGCCCTGCTGCTAATGACGGTGCTGGTACTGAGCGCTTGTGGCAGTAAAGCGACGGACAATGGAAGCAGTAATGGAGCACAGGCAAACAATGAACTGGAACAGATTAAATCCGCTGGTACCATGAAAGTCGGCATGATGGGAACCTATCCTCCATACAACTTCCTGAATGACAAGAAAGAAATGGACGGCTTTGATGCCGATATCGCGCGCGAGGTTGCCAAGCGTCTTGGTGTGAAGGTTGAGTTTGTATCTCAGGAGTTCTCCGGGCTCACACCAAGTCTGCAATCCAAAAAGCTGGATGCGATTATCAGCCAGATGACGATTACCGATGACCGCAAAAAAGTATTGGATTTCAGCGATCCCTATATTACGAACGACGTAAAAATCATCGTGAAAAAAGAAAATAATAATATCACCAAGCTGGAAGATTTTAAAGGGAAAACGATCGGCGTAGGCCTTGGGACCAATGATGAAACATATCTTCGTAACGAAGTACTGCCCAAAGTCGGCGATTTCACTATCAAGACCTATGACGATGTCATCACATCATTGAAAGATTTGGACGCAGGACGGATCGATGCAACGATCAACAACCTGTATGCATTGAAACCGATTGTAGATGCGAACGGCTTCAACATCAAAGCAGTCGGCGAACCCATCAAGAGTGACCAAGCGGGCATCGCTGTTCGCAAAGACAACCCGGAACTCGTAGCAGCACTGAATGATGCACTGAAAGGCATGAAGGACGACGGCACGTACAATACCATTTTCAAAAAATGGTTTGGTGAAGAGCCTGCGCAATAATGAACCGGCAGGGCGAAGGGAAGTTTGATCCATGGAACTGGTATTTGAGAATATCCCCTTCTTTCTGAAGGGGGCATATTATACGCTGTATGTAACTGTAATTTCAATGTTTTTTGCTTTTATCATCGGGGTGCTCGTCGCTATCGCGCGGCTGAAAGGACCGATTTGGCTAAGGTTGATCGCCCGATTCTATGTATCCATCATGCGGGGGACCCCGCTGTTGGTGCAATTATTCGTTATTTATTACGGGTTGGTCGATTATGGAGTGACCTTGGGTTCGCTCACGGCGGCCTGTCTCGGCCTTAGTCTTAATGCGGGGGCATTTCTGTCTGAAACGTTCCGGGGAGCCATTCAGGCTGTACCGAAAGGGCAGACGGAGGCTGCTTATGCTACAGGCATGACACCGGCTCAGACCATGAGAAGGATTGTATTCCCTCAAGCGGTGCGCATTGCGATTCCGCCGATGGGCAACACGTTTATCGGGATGCTGAAAGAGACATCACTTGTGGCAGCCCTCGGGGTTACGGAGTTGCTGCGCTCGGCACAGCTGCTGGTAGCGCAATATTATGTCAACATGCCGTTTTATCTGGCGATTGGCGTGATCTACTGGATCATGAGTATCGGCTTCTCGGCCATTCTGGAACAAGTGGAGCGCCGGCTGGCCCGGGCTTACTGATAGGAGGGGAGAACCGATGATTACAACAACAGGACTGACCAAACGTTTTGGGGAAAATGAAGTTCTCACAAATATAGATCTGCATGTCGATGCGAAGGATATCGTTGTTCTACTGGGACCCAGTGGTTCAGGCAAGAGTACGTTGCTGCGCTGTCTGAACGGACTGGAAGAGCTATCCGGCGGGAAGATCGAAGTGAACGGTGTTGTCGTAGACAGTGCCGATGCACAGCGAGTTCAGCGGGCACGGGTGCTGGAGATCCGTCGCCAGACGGGCATGGTATTCCAGCAGTTCAACCTGTATCCGCACAAGACGGTGCTGGGCAATGTGATGGAAGGTCTCGTGACAGTGAAAAAAATCAAGCGGGACGAAGCAGCCGAACGCGGCCGGATTCTGCTGGATCGGGTCGGTCTGTCAGACAAGCAGGATGCATATCCATCCCGTTTGTCTGGTGGACAGCAGCAGCGCGTAGCGATCGCCCGCGCGCTTGCCATGGAGCCTGAAGTGATGCTGTTTGACGAACCCACCTCGGCCCTTGATCCCGAACTGGTGGGGGAAGTGCTCTCCGTAATGAAGGAGCTGGCACAGGAAGGGATGACGATGCTGGTCGTTACACATGAGTTGAAGTTTGCCCGGAATGTGGCTAATAAAATTGTCTTTATGGCGGATGGATCGATCGTGGAAGAAGCAAGTCCGCAGGCCTTTTTTGAACATCCAACGCAGGAGCGGACACGCAAATTTTTGCAGCAAATTACTGAATTCTAAGAATTCTCAGAGATAAGCAGACGGAGTGAAGGGGACGGAATCGATTCTGAAGAAGCGCAGCATTCATCTTTGTCTCCAACAGAATAACGAGCCGTACCCGGAACGGATATCTGCCCAGCATTAAATATTCTAAGAAAGAAGGATAAACATCATGAATGTAACAACCGTATGGAAAGGCAAACGCGCGTTTACTTCCGAAGGACCCTCCGGCTACGCAGTTGGCATGGATGCCACAGCTGCCTATGGCGGTGACAGCAAGGGTGCTACACCCATGGAATTGTTATTGGCAGGTCTCGGAGGCTGCATGGGGATCGATATCACAATGATTCTGGACGCCTTCCTGGACAAAATTACAGGAATCGAGATTGAAGCACAAGGTACACGTAGTGAAGGTATGCCGAAAGGTTTTACTGCCATTGACCTGATCTTCAAGGTGGACGGCGATATCCCGGACTACCGGATCTGGAAAGCCATCCAGATGGCAGAAGAGAAGTATTGTGCAGTTTCCGCTTCACTTAGCGCAGATATACATCCCAAGTTGATTTTGAATGGGGTAGACACACCACGTCCATAACGGCACATGAGTAAAGGGTATACTGAAGAGGCACTTCCAATCGCGGGAGTGCCTTTTTGCTTTTTTAACACCTCAACGGGTAACAGTCAGTAGGTAACAGTCAGTAAACAGGTCAGGCTGGATGTTGAGCAAGGTCCCAGATGCCCATCATTTCGGTGATAGCCTGATCAATTGTTGTAAAAGGAACGCCGTCACGAGCTTGTGTAGAAATACCTTGCATAAAGGTATCGAATACGGTGGTCAGCATGGCGACATTCGTGGAAGCAGCAAGCTCACCTAGCCTTCTCATCGTTTTCCGTGGTTAGGGCTGCTGGCTTTGGCCATGGCAGGTTTCATTGCTATTATGACCGAAACTCTTCCTGCGGGATTGCTGCCGCAAATCAAAGAAGGGCTGCAGGTCTCTGTGGCAGGGGCTGGGCAACTTGTCACCTTTTATGCTGTTGGGTCGCTGGTTGCCGCCATACCTGTGGCAGTGATGACAGGGGACTGGCGAAGACGTCCGCTTTTACTTTTGTCGATTATCGGCTTTCTTGTTTTCAACACCATTACAGCCCTCTCGTCCAACTATGTACTGACACTTGCCGCTCGCTTTTTCGCAGGTGTCGCTGCCGGTGTCTCCTGGGGCCTGATTGGCAGTTATGCACTGCGCATGGTGCCTGAACATCTCAAGGGCAGGGGCATGGCTGTGGCTATGATTGGAACACCGATTGCTTTATCTTTCGGTGTTCCGGCAGGTACGCTGCTGGGTTCCTTTATGGGCTGGCGCTCAGTATTCTGGCTGATGTCATTGCTGGCATTTGTACTAATTTTCTGGGTGATCTGGAAAGTCCCCGATTATCCAGGGCAGTCAGCTGATAAGCGCGTCTCTGCAATACAGGTGCTGTTCACCTCTGGTGTAATTTCCATTTTGGCTGTCGTTTTGGCTTGGATGCTAGCTCATAATATTCTGTACACCTATATTGCTCCTTTCCTCGCTGATGTCGGTCTGGAATCAAAGGTTGGACTCATGTTACTTATATTTGGCCTGATGGCATTGGTGGGCATTTGGATTACAGGTATCCTTATTGATCGGTGGTTGCGTATGCTGGTTCTTATAAGTCTTTCGGGCTTTGCACTGATCTCACTTGTATTGGGTCTTTGGAGTGAGCATGCTGTCGTTGTCTTTGGTTCGGTTGCACTGTGGGGTCTGACATTTGGTGGCGCGGCTACACTGTTGCAGACTGCACTTGCCCAAGCTGCCGGAGAGCAGGGTGTGGACATCGTTATGCCGATTAATACGACCGTGTGGAACCTCGCTATAGCTATTGGTGGATTGGCGGGAGGTGTGCTTTTAAATCAATGGGGGACAACTTCCTTTAGCTGGGCCATTCTGCTCCTATCACTTGTGGCTCTGATTGTAGCATGGCGTGCCAAAGGACATGGGTTCCGTTCAGCACGCAGCCGCTGAGCAAACTGTTTTTTCCCTTCTTACATTAGAAATAGCTATACAGGTTTTATGTTTGTTCTGTCCTTCTGCCATTCAGCATACAGCCTTTTTTTGGAGCCCTCTTGCAGGGCTTTTGCTGTTATGTGGTATGATAAATTGGAAGCACAGGAACAGAATATCCTGCTCCCTATATGTAAGCGCTTATAAGAGACGGAAGGTGCAGATATGTTTAAAAGGCTGATACGAACATCCAACAACCTCAAAATAAAGCATAAATTGCTCATATCCTATGTACTTGTCGTCATGATTCCTGTACTGATTATCGGACTTGCCGTGACTGGATACTTTCGCAAGCAGGCGCTCGATAACGCGATTGGCCAGACGATCAATAACGTGGACAGAATCAAGAGCCAGACCGCCACACTGCTCCGTGTGCCAACGGATATTTCCAATATTCTGATGTTCAACAATGAGCTGAAGGAAATCGTGAATAAACGATATCAAAGCGTTGTGGAGCTGACCTCAGCCTACCTCGCCTACAAAGATTTTCAGGAATACAAGCGTCTGTACCGTGAGGTCGCAGGTATCCGATTTTACTCGACCAATCCGACGCTGATCAACAATCTTGAATTCATTCCGGTGGACGAACAGACCAAAGAGAGCTATTGGTACCAGAAGGCACTCACCACAACCAGCATTGGCTGGTTTTACATCCCGGACAAGGGGGATAATCCTGTGCATAAGCTCAGTCTGGTCCGCAAAGTACCTTTTGCCGAATATCGGTCCGAGGGCGTGCTGATGATTGTGATCAATCAGGAAGAGCTGAATGGACTGTTACGTCAGGAGCCATTCGAGACGTTGATTACGGACGAGCAGGGTTATGTGGTTGCGGCCAAAAATACGGATCTGGTGGGTAAAACGCTGAATGAATTGAATTTTGGCGTGGATTTGCAAAATCAGGCAAAAGGGACCATTGAAGCTGATTTTCAGGGGGAGCCTTCCAACATTGTCATTGATGAGTTGGGTCCTGGATCAAGCATGAACAGCCTGAAGATCATTTCGGTGTTTGCTACCAAAAATATTGTCAAAGATGCCAATACCATTAGTTTGATCGGCATGCTTTTCATTACACTTGTGCTGGTCATTGCATTGCTGCTGGTATACATTATTTCATTTCTCACATCGAACCGATTGCTGCGTCTCAGTAAACATCTGAACAAGCTTGCGCTGGGTGACCTGAATGTCACCTCCCGTATTGACGGAAATGATGAGATCGGGCAGCTGTCGAGGCAGTTTAATTACATGGTGAAAAGTATTAACGAACTGATGACTCAAGTGGTGGAAGCGACCGAACAGAACAATCAATTGGAAATCGCGCAGAAAGAGATTAAACTGAAAATGATGGCAAGCCAGATCAATCCTCATTTTTTGTTCAACGCACTGGAGTCGATCCGTATGAAGGCCCATATCAAAGGGGAAGCGGAGATTGCCAATATTGTCAGGCTTTTGGGCAAGCTGATGCGCAAGAGTCTTGAGATTGGCAGCGGTAAAACGACCTTCAGGGCCGAACTGGAGATGGTACGTTCCTATCTGGAAATTCAGAAATTCCGTTACGGCGACCGACTTGCTTTCCAAATCCATATCGATCCGGAGGTGGAAAAGATGTACATCCCTCCGTTGATCATTCAGCCTTTGGTGGAGAATGCCATCGTGCACGGTTTGGAAAATAAAGAAGGTACGGTCAACGTGAGTATAAATATTCATTTTCAGGGAGAGCTGGTCCAGGTGCGTGTCGATGACGATGGAGCAGGCATTGAGCCGGAACGTCTGAGTGAAGTGAGACAGTTCATCAGTGGACCGGAAGAACAGGAGAAGGGCCGGATTGGCATGCGTAATGTACATCAACGCTTGACGTTGACCTACGGTGAGCCATACGGGTTACAGATTACGAGTGTGTACGGGGAAGGAACAGAGGTTTCTTTTACCTTGCCAGCAGGAGGGGACCAGCGTGTATAAAGTGTTTTTGGTAGATGATGAACCGAGCATACGTGAAGGACTGACAACCATTATTGAATGGGAAAAATATGGCTTCCAGGTGGTTGGTACAGCTGCCAGCGGGCGTGAGGCTATCACCCGCTTTGAGGAGCTGGAACCGGATCTGACAATTATTGATATTCGCATGCCCGGCATGACCGGATTGGATGTCATTGAAGAAGTCCGACATCATCATCCGGGTTCGCACTTTTTGATTCTCAGTGGATATGCCGATTTTGATTATGCGAAGAAAGCCATCAGTTTTGGAGTGGATGGGTATCTGCTCAAACCGGTGGACGAAGAGGAAATCATCTGTGAGTTGGAACGAATCGCTGCGATGTTGACACGGGAACGAGAGACTTTGGCTCGCCATGCTGGTGAGGATACCGCCTATCGTGAGCATCAGATTGAGGCTTTGCTGTTTGATCGTCTGGAAGGTGCAGGAACCGTCGAAGCCAATGCACTTGGGTTGAACTGGGCGGAGTATCAAATTGTGCTGATGGAGATGCATGCTGCACCTGATTTACAGCGTGGAAGTGTAGTGAAACGCAAACTGGCGGAAGCTTTTGACCAGAAGGATCGGGGGATCGTATTTTCGTTTCACTCCGGGCTGGGTCTACTATGCAAAGAACCGATTCTAACCGTGCAATCTGCCCAGAATTTCTATGAAGAGCTTGAAGGACTGTTGGAAGAATGGACTATTCACATGTATGCGGCAGCAGGTAAACCAGTGAGCTCCATCGCAGACGTAGCCCAATCTTATAATCAGGCAAACCGTGTATTGGGCGGACGTTTTCTGTTCGCGGAAAAACGCGTTATGTTGTGGGACGAAAGGGAGAAGGACTTAGATGTGATGGGATCATCGGTTGACACGGGGGACAAAGAACGTGATGAACCGGATGAAGCAGAATTGGCGGACAAGCTGTATTATGCGCTAGATATCCGGAGCAATGACTCCGTAATGCGGGTGCTTACCGAGATGGAAGAACGCTTCGTTCCATATCATCAGACAGAACAGGCGATTAAGACGGCGTTCTCGCAAGTATTTTCACTGGCTATTAACAAGCTGGCGGCATCCAATCAGCATATGCAATCCATTATGCAGGAACATTCAGTTCTTATTACAGAGGTATATCATCAATTAACGTTGCTGGATCTCAAAGTCATGGCAGCTGAACATCTGAACAGGCTAATTCAACGGATGGGTGGCGGCAGCAAGGATACGGTACTGAAACAGATGATTGAATTCATTCGACGAAACCCTGGGGAGAATCTGAAACTGGAGGTACTTGCTGAGGTATTCAACTACAATAGCAGTTATCTGGGCAAGTTGTTTAAAAACCATACCGGGGAGTATTTCAACGCGTTTCTGGACAAGGTTCGGATGGAGAAGGCGAAGGAACTGCTCGACGAAGGATTAAAGGTACACCAAGTAGCCGCGAGAGTGGGTTATGCCAACGTGGACTACTTCCACGGCAAATTCAAGAAGTACGTAGGTGAATCACCATCGGCTTATAAACAAGCCCAGGA
Source organism: Paenibacillus sp. JNUCC-31 (assembly GCF_014844075.1). Lineage (NCBI taxonomy): Bacteria > Bacillati > Bacillota > Bacilli > Caryophanales > Paenibacillaceae > Paenibacillus > Paenibacillus sp. JNUCC31. The sequence goes on along the minus strand of NZ_CP062165.1, from coordinate 2,322,654 downwards.
GCATGCCAGGTTGCAGCAATCCAAGGAACAGTCCAAAGAGGTTAAGGAAGAGTAATGATCATGATTTGATCGGGACTAATTCTATATCATTCAGGGATTTATTTGCCCCATTGGACGAAGCTAACCTGAACACTAAAAATAAAACGTTTTCGTAATTGAGAGATTCGTACAACCTAAAATCCAGATATAGTCCATCGACTTCCTGTTATAAGCAATGGTGTCCACCTGCCTGACATTTTAAACTGAATGTACCTATATTCGTATAAGGAGGGACAGCAGGTGAATATATCCGATAAAAATGCTCTCCGTCACACGTTTAACTTGAATGGAACATGGCAATTTCGCCTGGATTCGAAGGCTCTGGAGTACTTACCTAAGCAATATCATCCTTCCCAGTGTGATGAACAGATGAACTGGAAAGAGATTCAGATCCCAGGTTCATGGGAGGAACAGGGATATGGTGCCGAGCCTGAATATCAAAGGATCGATACATGGACGAAAGTTCGTGAGTATGAGGGTGCAGCGTGGTATACCCTGGATGTGCATATTCCGGTTGGTGATCCGGGCTGCCGATATGTATTCAGACTGAAGGGAGTTCGCTGGACGACCGACCTCTGGATCAATGGATGTTATGCTGGACAACAGGATAGTCTTTTGACCCATCAGGTATGGGACATAACCCCATTTATGAAGGAAGGGGATATGAATCGAATTGACCTGCGTGTGGATAATACGATGAAGTATCCTTTGGCTGGCAGTCATATTCATTCGTTACACACAGCTACGACTTGGGGCGGTATTACAGGTGGAGTATTTCTGGACCGTCTGCCTCCACGCCGAATTGAACGAGTACAACTACAGCCGGAGGGTTTAAAAGGCACATTATCCGTTCATTGTGTTGTAAGCGCTCCCTTAGAACAGTCAGGTGAAACACTGCAATTGCATATGGATATTCAGCATCCTTCCGGAAGGTGGCTTCCCCGCTCCAGCTGTGACGTGAAACTGGACAATCAGAATGTATCTGCATCTGTTGAAGCCACTGGTGATATGAGTGAAGTAATCCGCAAAGTACAGGATTGGCAATTAGAGATAGGCAAAGGAAAGGACATTGCACTGTGGTCGGATGAATCCCCCGCATTGTACAGGGCAGTGATGAGTCTGCATAATGGTGAGCAAGAGCTGGACCGGATGGAAGAGACATTTGGTGTGCGTTCTTTTGCTGCTAAGGGACAACAGTTTGAATTAAACGACACACCGGTGTTTTTGCGCGGTTATGTGGATTGTTGTATTTTTCCGCTCACGGGGTACCCAGTCTGGAATAAGGAGCATTATATTCAACAGTTTCGAATCGCCAAATCGTATGGTTTTAACCATGTACGTCTGCATGGATGGAGCGCGCCAGAACCTTTCTGGGATGCTGCTGACGAAGAGGGCATGCTGGTACAGGCAGAACTGCCGCATTGGTCGCGATTATTCGAGCAACGTGATCAGTCCGCACCTGCCAATGTGTTGTCCTATCTGATACAAGAACTGGAAGGGCTACTGCAGGCGCTGCACAAACATCCGTCTTTTGTCATGTTCTCCATGGGCAATGAACTCATTGGTCCGAATGGTCATCCTGAATTGAATGAATTGGTACAGCGGGCGAGGCGTTTGGACCCGACACGGTTGTATACCGATAATACAGGCTTTGGTCAACTTACGGCTCAAGGGCGGGAAGCCGACTATTACATCCAATCCTTGAACTGGCATCCGCCTCTCAAGTCCGAGCTGTCTGCTATACCGGATACGACCCTGGACTATCATGCTGTAACCCGACTTGCGGATCGTCCGGTTGTAGGACATGAGCACGCACAGTTTACGATGTATGTTCGTCCCCAGGAACGACATAAGTATACAGGGGTTCTGCGTCCGAGCTGGTTGCAGCCGATTGAAGAATCGTTGTCACGCAAGGGACTGACAGCAGATCTGGAGAACTTCCAGCAGGCCAGTGGAATACATCTGGTTCGTTCATTAAAAGAAGCCATGGAACGTGTACGCCGTACTGGAGGTGCTGCTGGTGTACAGCTGCTGGATATTCGCGATTTTCCCGGGCAGGGTCATGCAACCACAGGTATTCTGGATGTATTCTGGGACAGCAAGGGCATTATTGAACCTGCAGCATTCAGGCAATACAATGCAAATGTGGTGGTGCTGTTGAGTTGCAGCGAGCGCACATTCTATGCTGGAGAGTCCATATGTATTGAAGCACGTATATCTCACTATGGGCAGACAGCGATACGCGATGCGAGTATTCATTGGCGGCTTGTCAGCGAAGATGTGATTCTGGACGAAGGGGAATGGCGCTGTGGGGAGTTGAGTTGTGGCGAGATACACGACGCAGGCAAACTGAAGACTCATGCTCCGCCAGTAGGGGCAGCCTCCTTTTATATAGAAGCAGAGCTGAGAGCGGGGGATACTGAGTGCATTGCCACCAATGTGTGGCATGGATGGTCATTTCCTTTATATCAGACGAACACCACTTCCAATCGGATCTGGAACAGCATTGACGAGCTGCAACCCTATCTCCTCGGAGCTAATCATGATCAGGTTGACCATCTGGATGGCAATGCATTATTGAAGAATCGAGAGCAAGAACTGGTCGTTGTACATTCGCTTACGCCGAACGCAATCGACTATCTGATCAATGGCGGCAATGTCTGGCTTCATACAAACTCGAACGATTTGTATGACCGGGTGGAGACCAAGTATCTACCTGTATTCTGGAATTATCTCATGTTTGCAACTCAGCCGGGAGCTACGATGGGCATGCATTTACAGGATTCGATGCCTTTGCTCGGCTCCTTCCCGCATGATCGGGCTTCGGATTGGCACTGGTACCATCTGGTGAATGGTACACCAGCCATATGTCTGGATACATTGGATGGTGTACAGCCACTCATTGAAGTGATCGATCATTTTCACCGAGGGAAGCGTCTTACCTATGCCTTTGAGGCAAAGGTGGGAAAGGGAAAATTACTCGTATCCTCATTGCCCTTTACGAATATATCATTAATGAAACGACCCGAGGTAGCTTACTTGTTTCAAGAGATGATCTCATATCTGCTCGGAGATCAGTTTCATCCCGATTATTCCATATCTGTAGGCGAACTGCTGGGCATTGTGAAGTTAAACACCATCCGTTTTGCCCTCTGAACCAAAGGACCGCTGAGGTCCTTTTTCTTTTGCTGTTGTTGACAAAGTAACCGATTTCTATAAAACGTTTTCGTAAATTCCCATTTTGGAATATATTTCCCTTTTATTTTCAATTATTAATAGGAGATGGCGTCAAAATCACTGATTCGGAAGAAATAATATCGGATTATAAGGGGAGATATCTAATTTTTATATGATTTTCTCTAAAATCCAGATGGTATTTTGAAAACGCTCTATCGGGTATGATTAATTTATAAAACAGAGGAGGGGGAACGGAGATGGAAACGCTAACAAAAAAATCCGCTTCCGCGAAAAGAAGCAGTGACCCCAAGCCGCCAACACAGAAACGGCGGAACAGAATTTGGGACAGCATGAAACAGCAAAAGTATCTTTATCTCATGTCATTGCCATTCGTAGTTTGGGTTTTTGTATTTAACTATCTGCCACTATGGGGATGGACGATGGCTTTCCAAAATTATAAACCAGCCAGATCGTTTGGCGATCAACAGTGGGTTGGTTTTAAACACTTTGTAGAATTGTTCAGTGATGATCGTTTCTATCTGGTACTTCGGAATACGCTTGCAATGAGCTTGATGGGACTGGTTGTCGGTTTTATCGTGCCTATTTTCTTTGCGATTCTCTTGAATGAGATGAGAGGCATGTTCTTTAAGCGTGCAGTGCAAACCGTATCCTATCTGCCTCACTTTGTATCCTGGGTCGTTGTGGCAGGGATTATTACCAAGATGCTCTCCACTGATGGAGGGATTATCAATGACATTTTGGTAAACCTAAACATTATCGACCAGCCGATCCAATTCATGGCCAAGGGGAACCTGTTCTGGTACATTGTAACCGCTTCAGATATGTGGAAAGAAACGGGCTGGAATGCCATTATCTATCTCGCAGCCATTACGGGTATTGACCAAGAGCTTTATGAAGCATCCCGTGTGGATGGAGCGAACCGTTGGAGACAAATGTGGCACATTACGCTGCCTGGCATACGGACCACGATTTCCGTACTTTTCATCATGTCGATCGGGCATCTGATCAGTATCGGTTTCGAGAAGCAGTTCTTGCTGCAAAACAGTCTGGTATTAGACTACTCGGAAGTGCTGGACCTATATGCGCTTAATTATGGTTTGAATATGGGACGATTCTCATACGGTACGGCCATAGGCATATTCAACTCCGTTGTCAGTATTATCCTTCTGTTTACGGCGAACGGATTGTTCAAAAAATTCACCAAAGAAAGCATCATGTAGGGAGGGGACGACATTATGGCGAACAAAGCATTCAATGCTACTCGGGGCGATAAGCTGTTCGATATATTCAACATCCTCGCGATGACCCTGGTGCTGATTGTAACACTGTATCCATTCCTGAACGTACTGGCTATCTCGCTCAATAACTCGACAGATACCGTCCGTGGCGGAATTTACTTGTGGCCTCGCGAATTCACATTGCAAAATTACAAAACCATCTTCCAATATGATGGATTGCTGCAAGGTTTGCAGATTTCCATTCTGCGTACCATTGTTGGTACTGTGCTCGGTTTGATCAGTTCCTCGATGATCGCATTTACACTGAGTCGTCCGGACTTCAAGCTGAGAAAATTTGTATCCACTACACTTGCACTCACGATGTATTTCTCCGGTGGTCTGATTCCGGTGTACATCCTGATGCGTGACCTGCATCTGATTGGTACATTCTGGGTATACGTATTGCCAGGTATGATCAGTGCATTTAACGTATTCATCATCCGTTCATTCATTGATGGCCTGCCGTATGCCTTGCAGGAATCCGCGAAGCTGGATGGTGCGAACGACTTTAAAATCTATTACAAAATTATTTTGCCACTCTGTAAACCGGTACTTGCAACCATCGCGTTGTTCCTGGCAGTTGGCCAGTGGAATGCTTGGTTTGATACGTATCTGTATAATGGATCGAAGGCTCATCTGACAACACTCCAGTACGAGCTGATGAAAGTACTGCAAAGTACGCAGCAAGGCTCGGGTGCCGGACGTAACGCCAATGATATGGCTCAGCAGATGACACAGATTTCACCGGAATCCATCAAAATGGCGATCACGATCGTTGTTACGGTTCCAATCCTGATTGTGTATCCATTCCTGCAAAAATATTTTGTGGGTGGTATGACATTGGGTGCAGTAAAGGCATAAACAAGTTTGTACAGGTTGCCACATAGAGCGACCGTACATTTAAAAAAAGCATCAGGATGCCCGAAGCGCAGCCAATTGGTCTGCGCTTCACCGTATAGGGCTGCGGAGCGGTATCCATGAAGCTATAGACAGGGACAAAAAGTCCCGGATAAGACAGACATATGAATCAGGGAGGATTACCATTATGGCAAGGTTCAAAATGAAGATTGCACTGGCTCCAGTGCTTGCGATGTCCTTACTTGCAGGCTGCGGTGGAGGAAATAGCGGCGAAACGTCGTTTAAGGACACAAGCGGTGATACGTCTCCGATCACATTCAGCTTTTTTAGCGTGGATCCCAGTCCGAACTGGAACGGCATGAAAGATGAGGTAGGCCAAGTACTAACGGAGAAAACAGGTGTAACCCTCAATGGTGAATTTGCCGTCAGCGGCGGTCAGGATAAAGTATCTTTAATGGCAGCGAGTGGAGATTATCCCGATATCGTGTCACCCAAAGGAGAGCTGAGCAAGCTCGTGGATGCCGGAGCCATGTTGGATCTGACAGACCTGATCGATCAATATGCTCCCAATCTGAAGAAGCTGTATGGTAATTACATGGACCGGTTGAAATACAGCAATGAAGATCAGGCCATTTATGTACTGCCGACGTACTATGCGGTAGATCAGAAGTACTTTGATGCAGGCGGCGGATTTGGTATTCAGCATCGTGTATTGAAAGAGCTGGGATACCCTGAGGTTCGTACGCTCCAGGATTATGAAAATGTGTTGAAGGCATATAAGGAGAAACATCCAACGATTGATGGTCAGCCAACGATTCCGTTATCCCTGGACGCAGATGACTGGAGAATCATGATTACCGTAACGAATCCGGCCTTCCAGGCAACAGGCGCTCCGGATGACGGTGAATACTACATCAATCCAGAGACGTATGAAGCCATGCTTCACTACAAACGTCCAGAGGAAAAAGAGTATTTCCGTTGGTTGAACCATATGTACAGCGAAGGATTGCTTGATCAGGACAGCTTCGTACAAAAAACAGATCAATACAAATCCAAAATCGCAAGCGGACGTGTACTTGGTGTCATTGACCAGGATTGGGGATACTCTGATGCAGAGAATGCTTTGAAATCTGCCGGCAAGGATGAAGCGACCTATTCTCACTTCCCTGTAACATTGTCCAAAGACATCAAAGATCATTCCTATCAGGATCCTGGCTTTGTATCCGGCTGGGGTGTAGGCATTACAACAACGAACCCGGACCCGGTTCGTACAATCAAATTCTTTGATTACCTGGCTTCTGAAGAAGGCCAAGTGCTGATGAACTGGGGGATTGAAGGCAAACAGTACGAAGTGAAGGATGGCAAACGTGTGATCCCTGCTGATGTGCTGGATCAAAAAATAAACAATGCGGCCGTATTCCAAAAGGAAACAGGTATTGGTCTCTACACCAATATGGCTGGTCACTACGGAGATGGTGTGAAGGATTCAACGGGTAACTATTATACAACGAACTTCCCTGAACAGATTGTAGCGGCCTATTCCGATGTGGAGAAAGAAACACTCAAAGCATACGGCGCAACAACATGGAAAGATCTGTTCCCTAGTGAAGATGAATTTCCGGTTAAACTATGGGGAGCAGCGTACAATATGCCGACGCCTGGTGACTCGGACTACAATGTTATTTTCCAAAAAACACAAGATATTATCCGTAAACGGGTTCCAGAAGCGATACTCAGTTCCCCTGATCAATTCGATTCCATCTATGATGGGATGATTGCCGAACTGAATAAAGCCGGTGCGGAGAAAATGGAACAGCAATACACTGAACTGGTACAAAACCGTGTGAAATTGTGGAGTGGTGAAGCGAGCAAGTAATTCGTTTTAGCAAGTTGAATTTTTTGAGAGGAAGAACCCAGGCATCTGGGTTCTTTTTTATACCTAAAACGTTTTATATTTTGCAAAATCACTATTGACAAGGGATTGGAGAGGTATTATTATTCAATTATGAAAGCACTTTCATTACTGGTGTATCAATCATGTGAACGAATCTCTTCAGTCAAAAAGAAGCAAGGATTGATTACTCGAAATGCGGAATAGAGTGAGTGATTTTCACATCATTTAGAAAACGCTTTTTATGTTATAAAATCAAACATTTTACAATCGGAATCATTCGACTACGGTATGTGCAGGTCAGCCTGTTCTACAATAGATAGCTTCATTTTATCCATAAGGGGGATTACACATGAAGGGCAAAACACCAAAAACATTCGCCATGCTTCTGTTAGCCAGCGCTCTTGCTATTACAGCGGGGTGCAGCGGTGGCGGAGGAACTACGGCTTCAGAGACACCAACGGACACAGGGGATACCACCAGTCCAATTACCTTTACGTTCTTTGGTGCTGACGCAAGTCCAAACTGGAACAACATGAAGGACGCAGTCGGCCAGGAGATTACCAAACAAACAGGTGTTACAATTGAGGCCGAGTATGATGTGAATAATGGTGGCGACCAGAAGATACCTTTGATGGCTGCCAGCGGTGATTACCCTGATATCATCTATCCTAAAGGTAACTTGTCTAAGCTTGTGGATGCAGGCGCAATGCTTGACCTGACCGATCTGATTGAGAAACATGCACCCAATTTGAAGAAAATCTATGGGAACCAGATGAATCGCCTGAAATATAGTCTGGAAGATCAATCCATTTACACGATCCCGACCAACATGGGTGTAGATAATGTGGCGTTTGATGCAACAGGCGGATTCGAAATCCAGCAGAAGGTATTGAAGGAGCTCGGATACCCCGAAGTGAAGACGTTGGAGGATTACGAGAAAGTTCTGAAAGAATATTATAAGAAGCATCCAACCATTGATGGTCAGCCAACGATCCCGTTGACGCTGAATGCCGATGACTGGAAGATTATGATTACGGTAACGAATCCAGCTTTCCAGGCAACGGGTGGACCGGATGACGGGGAATATTACATTAACCCTGAAACCTATGAAGCGATGCTTCACTACAAACGTCCAGAGGAGAAGGAATACTTCCGCTGGTTGAACAAAATGTACAATGAAGGAATTCTCGATAAAGATGCCTTTGTACAGAAGGATGATCAATACAAATCCAAAATTGCGAGTGGTCGCGTACTGGGTCTGATTGACCAGGAATGGAACTATGGCGAAGCTGAGAACGCTTTGAAATCTGTGAACAATGGGGAGAATACGTACGCTCACTTCTCTGTATCCCTGAACAAAGACATCGTGGACCACACGTTCCAGCCAACCGGATTTGACGGATATGGCATCGGTATTTCCACAACGGCGAAAGACCCTGTACGCATTATCAAATTTATGGATTGGCTTGCTTCAGATGAAGGCCAGGTGTTGAGAAACTGGGGAATCGAAGGTAAACACTACAACGTTGAAAATGGCAAACGTGTCATTCCTGCAGATGTGCAGGACCGCAAAGTCAATGACAACTCGGCGTTCACCAAAGAAACAGGTATCGGGATGTACAACATTTTCAGCGCAAGATATGGGGATGGGGTAAAAGATCCTACGGGTAACTACTATACAACGAACTTCCCAGAACAGATCCAGGCAGGGTATACTGCTGCTGAGAAGGAAACGTTGAAAGCATATGGTATTACAACATGGAAAGATTTCTATCCTTCTGAAGAGGATTTGAAGCTGAAAGATTGGGGCGCCGCTTATAACATGCCAGTACCTTCGGATACGGATTACAACGTAACCTTCCAGAAAACACAGGATATTGTCCGTAAACGGATTCCTGAAGCCATTCTGGCCAAACCTGCCGACTTCGACAAAGTTTATGATAATCTCTTGGCTGAACTGGACAAAGCAGGTGCGGTAGACATGGAGAAACAATATACCATTTGGATTAAAGAACGTGTAGCTCTGTGGACAGGTAAAGACGTGAAATAATAGTGAAAATAACGCATAATATATGATCATTTTCATTGCAAGAAAGGTCCTTCAAAAGGGGCCTTTTTTGTTGTTGACGAAAGAAGTCGAATGGCATATAATCTATGATGTAAGCACTTTCAGTAAGCGTTTTAAACAAGTTTCCGAAAACGTTTTACGGATGTTGGAAGAAAGTTGTTGTGAGTTAGGTTTTGATTAAAAAGTGTACAAATTTATTTTCGGTAAGCGCATACAGAAATGCGTCTTGCAGCGGTATCCTCAGGCTTAAAGCCTGTTATACAGATAAAACCTTCATAAATAATAGGGGGACTAGACAATGAGAGGCAAAATGAAAGGCAATACACCTAAGACGTTTGCAATGTTAATGCTCGCAAGTGCAATGCTGGTTACAGCTGGCTGCGGAAATTCAGGAAGTAAAGAAACCTCGGAATCCAGTGGAACCGAACCGGTTACCATCACATTCTTTGGTGCGGATGCAAGTCCAACCTGGAACAAGATGCAGGATGCAGTCGGTAAAGAGATTACCAAGAAAACAGGCGTTACAATTGAGGCTGAGTACGATGTTAACAATGGTGGCGACCAAAAGATTGCGCTTATGGCTGCCAGCGGTGATTTTCCTGATATCGTTTTCCCTAAAGGTAACTTGTCAAAACTTGTAGATGCAGGCGCGATGCTTGACCTGACGGATCTGATTGAGGAGCATGCTCCAAACCTGAAAAAAATATATGGGGACCAGATGAACCGACTGAAATACAGTTCGGAAGATCAGGCCATTTATACCATCCCAACCAATATGGGTGTAGATAATGTAGCGTTTGACGCAACAGGTGGATTCGAAATTCAGCAAAAGGTATTGAAAGAGCTCGGTTACCCTGAAGTGAAAACGCTTGAGGATTACGAGAATGTATTGAAAGAGTATGTGAAAAAGCACCCGACGATTGACGGTCAGCCGACCATTCCATTGACGCTGAATGCCGATGATTGGAAAATTATGATTACGGTAACAAACCCGGCCTTCCAAGCTACGGGAGCTCCGGATGATGGAGAATATTATATCAATCCTGAAACGTATGAAGCGATGCTTCACTACAAACGTCCAGAGGAGAAGGAATACTTCCGTTGGTTGAACAAAATGTACAATGAAGGACTGCTGGACAAGGATACATTTGTCCAAAAGGATGACCAATATAAGTCCAAAATCGCAAGTGGCCGTGTGCTCGGTCTGATTGACCAGGAATGGAATTATCAAGAAGCAGAAAATGCACTCAAATCAGCTGGCAAAGATGACAGCACATATGCTCACTTCTCTGTATCCCTGAACAAGGATATCGTGGACCATACGTTCCAGCCAACCGGATTTGACGGATATGGAATCGGAATCACAACTTCTGCCAAAGATCCGGTTCGCATTATCAAATTCATGGACTGGCTCGCTTCAGACGAAGGCCAGGTATTAAGAAACTGGGGCATTGAAGGCCAACACTACAACGTAGAGAATGGTCAACGGGTGATCCCTCAAGATATTCAAGATCGCAAAACCAATGACAATTCTAACTTCACCAAGGAAACAGGAATTGGAATGTACAACGTGTTCAGTGCGAGATACGGTGATGGCGTGAAAGATTCCACAGATAACTACTACACAACGAACTTCCCTGAGCAGATCCAAGCTGGCTATACTGCTGCAGAGAAAGAGACGTTGAAAGCATATGGCATTACAACATGGAAAGAATTCTATCCATCTGAAGATGATTTGCAGTTGAAAGACTGGGGCGCAGCATACAACATGCCAGTACCTTCAGGTACCGATTATGAGGTAACGTTCCGAAAAACACAGGATATTGTACGTAAACGTATCCCTGAAGCAGTTTTGTCCAAACCGGAAGACTTCGATAAAGTATATGATGCTTTCCTGACGGAGCTGGACAATGCGGGTGCGGTGGAAATGGAGAAACAGTACACGGTTTGGGTTAAGGATCGTGTGTCCCTGTGGACAGGTAAAGACGTAAAATAACGCAAGTTTAAGTAAATAGGCGGATTTACAGAAAAAGGCCCTGAGACAGGGTCTTTTTTGTTGACCATGTGATGTTTAACATTGACGCATATTTCGAAATCCAATATAATTTTCTTACTGTAAGCACTTTCAGTTGAACATGCATTAAGTATGAATGGGAAAGAGCATAAGTCCTATAAAAATCGCAATATATCTTATTTTTTTAGTAACCGAAAACGTTTTATTTTTTTTAATTATAAATCTACGAATAGGAGTTTATCCATGTCCCCATTCAATAAAACAACAAAAGAAAATCGCCTGTGGTATCGCCAACCGGCAACCCGATGGGAAGAAGCGCTGCCGATTGGGAATGGTCGCCTTGGCGGCATGGTGTACGGCGGAGCAGCGGATGAACAAATCCAGCTTAATGAGGATACATTGTGGTCCGGCTTTCCACGTGACACCATTCAGTACAGCAGCCAGCGTCACCTGAAGCAGACTCGAGAATTAATTATGGCTGGGCAATACAGCGAAGCGGAAGAATTACTGAACCGCGAAATGCTGGGCCGTGATGTGGAAGCTTATCAGCCAATGGGCCACTTAAAGTTGCAGCACGCTGGACTGGATAAGATCTCATATGATGAATTCGAGCGGGAGCTTAATCTCAACACGGGAATTACAACAACGAAATATTCATATGAAGGGACTCGTTATGTGCGTGAAGTTTATGCCAGCGCACCGGATGATCTGATGGTCTGTACGATTACTGCTGATCGGGAGGGTGCTGTAGACGTCAGCGTTACGTTGGACAGTCCACATCCTTATCGCGTTCAGACATCGGGCGATGCACTTACACTGTTCAGTCGCTGTCCGAGTCATGTTGAATCGAATTATTTCAGAGATCATCCGGAGTCTGTCATCTATGAAGAAGATCGGGGAACGTCTTATGCTGTGCGATTGGCAGCGACTACCAAAGGCAAGCAGGCCAAGATATCGGTTATAGATGGGAAACTCCAGGTTCAGGGAGCGGATCAGGTTACTTTTTATTTGGCAGCAGTGACTTCCTTTGAAAGTTATGATGTGATGCCCGTGAAAGAGGGTGCGTTGTTGGAAGAAGAATGCAGCGATGTGATCACAAAAGCCATAACTCATGGCCCGGAAGTACTTCGTGAACGACATGTGAAAGACCATGCTGCCTTATTCTCACGCGTTACCATTGATCTCGGCTCATCGGCCAATGCAGAATTGCCTACCGACGAACGGCTAATCGCTTATCAGACGGGAGCGAATGATCCCGGCTTGGAGGCCCTTTATTTTCAATATGGCAGATATCTGTTAATGGGCAGTTCACGGCCGGGAAGCCAACCTGCCAATCTGCAGGGAATCTGGAACCATCAGGTGGAGCCGCCATGGCACAGTGATTACACGATCAACATTAATACCGAGATGAATTACTGGCCGGCAGAAGTATGCAATCTGAGTGAATGCCATGAACCGCTGTTTGGCTTGTTGGAGGATTTAAGCCATACGGGGAGAAGAACGGCACGCATTTTGTACGGAGCGCGCGGTTGGACAGCTCATCATAATGTGGATATCTGGAGAACATCCACGCCTACAGGCGGAGACGCAAGCTGGGCGTTTTGGCCGATGGGAGGTGTGTGGCTGACTTCACATCTATGGGAGCACTATCTGTTTACCCATGATCGGCAATTCCTCGCTGAACGTGCGTATCCAATCATGAAGGAAGCAGCACTCTTCTGTCTGGACTGGCTGGTGGAGGGGCCGGACGGATATCTGGTTACAGCTCCATCGACCTCTCCAGAGAACAAGTTCCTTACCGAAGAAGGTGAGGCTCGCAGCATTTCCATGGCTTCAACGATGGATATGACATTGATTCGTGAATTGTTCGATCGATGCATTGATGCAACCAAACTGCTGAATGTGGATCAGGAATTGGCGAATGAGTGGAGTGAAGCAAGGAGCAAGCTGTATCCATTCCGAATCGGAAGTGAGGGGCAATTGCAGGAATGGTTTAAGGATTTTGCCGAGTCCGAACCCGGGCATCGCCACGTCTCCCATCTGTATGGTCTTTATCCGGGAGAACAGATCAACCGGTTACATACGCCTGAATTGACGGAAGCTGCACGTGTGTCACTCGAACGTCGGATCTCACAAGGCGGCGGGCATACGGGATGGAGCTGTGCCTGGCTAATCAATCTGTATGCGAGATTGCTGGATAGCAACCTGGCACATCAGTTTGTACGCACGCTGCTGGCCCGATCCACCCATCCCAATCTGTTCGATGACCATCCACCATTTCAGATCGATGGCAACTTTGGAGGTACTGCGGGCATTGCCGAGATGCTGTTACAAAGCCATTTGGGAGAGATACATCTGCTGCCGACGCTGCCTGAACAATGGGCTCACGGTAGTGTGGAGGGGCTGCGTGCGCGAGGGGCATACACAGTGGCCATCCAATGGACGGAAGGCAGACTGGCAAGTGCAGAGATTAAGGCTGATCTGAGTGGCCCCGTGATCATTCGCAGTGCATATCCATTGCGAGTGGAAGGAAACGAGCAGGCCACAGCACAGCTAACACCTCAGGATGATTATGTAGTGATTTTAACGATGACCGCAGGACAGACAATCCGCGTGTCATCATGAGACGGAGGAGAAACCCATGACCATTTTTCAATTTCCACAAGATTTCCGCTGGGGAACAGCAACAGCTTCTTATCAAATAGAAGGCGCAGCAAAAGAAGGGGGACGCGGGGTATCCATCTGGGATACGTTTGCCCGTACGCCTGGTAAAGTATTTAATGGAGACAATGGTGATGTGGCTTGTGATAGCTACCACCGCTATGAGGAAGACATCAAGCTGATGAAAAAGCTTGGGATCAATACCTACCGGTTCTCCGTTGCATGGCCGCGTATTATCCCGGATGGAGACGGAGAGATCAATCGCGAGGGATTGGATTTTTATCATCGATTCGTCGATAAGCTGCTCGAAGCAGGGATTGAACCATTTTGTACATTGTATCACTGGGATCTGCCACAGACACTTGAAGACATCGGAGGCTGGGGGAATCGCAGAACAGTGGATGCCTTTGTGAAATATGCAGAGGTAATCTTCAAGGAATTCTCCGGCAAAATTAATTTCTGGCTGACTTTCAATGAACCATGGTGTATTGCATTCTTGTCCAACCTGCTTGGTATTCATGCCCCAGGAAACAAAGATTTGCAAACATCAATCAATGTCGCACATGGGCTGCTTGTTGCGCACGGAAAAGCAGTACAATCCTTCCGTCGCCTGGGAACAACAGGACAGATCGGAATAGCGCCAAACGTATGCTGGGCTGAGCCTTACAGCAAATTTCCAGAGGATCAGGCTGCCTGCGACCGTTCTATTGCACTCAATACGGATTGGTTCCTTGATCCGATCTATAAAGGTTCATATCCGCAATTTCTGGTGGACTGGTTTGCGGAAGCGGGGGCTACCGTGCCCATTCAGGAAGGCGATATGGAGATCATTTCGCAACCTATTGACCTGCTGGGCATTAACTATTACACGATGGGCATCAATCGTTTCAACCCGGAAGCTGGGGTTTTGCAATCAGAAGAAGTGGACATGGGGCTGACCAAGACGGATATCGGCTGGCCAGTCGAGTCACGCGGCTTGTATGAGTTCATGCATTACTTGCAAAAGTATGGAAATGTGGATGTCTATATTACAGAGAACGGCGCGTGCATTAACGATGATTTGGAAAACGGCAAAATCAATGATGATCGCCGGATTGCATATTATGAGCAGCATTTGGCCCAGATCCATCGAATTATCAATGATGGGATTAACTTGAAAGGGTACATGGCTTGGTCGCTGATGGACAACTTTGAGTGGGCGGAAGGATACCGTATGCGCTTTGGTCTGGTACATGTGGACTATCGTTCGCTCGTAAGAACACCAAAGGAAAGCTTCTACTGGTATCAGAGTGTCATCAGAAATAATTGGCTGGAAACACGTAATTAGGCTATATTCTCCATGTTGTGTTGAAGGAGACGGTTGTTTCGGGAAATCCGATACGCCGTCTTTTTTTGTTTTATTTATTTAAGGTGCGACACACATGTTCATGAAGGGTTTCATAAGGATCGACTGATTCTTGTTATGAAGAAGCCATTTTTGGGTTATAAGAAGTAAGGAAGAAACAATCAGGTTCTTGTCAACAGTTAAAATACAAATAAAGTGTCCAAATTGCGAAATAAATTTGAACATTTGTTGACTAAAAATCATACTGATGTGGTATATTGGTATAAGGAAAGCACTTACAAAAAGGGAAAAGGAAGTGTTTACTATGGCATCGAAGACAGCAATGGTAAGCCAATTGGAGCGCAAAGACAAAAATATGCGGCGCGCAGTGTTAACGATGACAGTTCTGGCCTGGATTGCCCTGATTACGGGAGTAGTCATGTGCCTGATCAATCTGAATGATTTTAATGATCGCAACCTCGGCTTAATGGTGGGTATTGGATTTTTGGTCGGCAGTGTATTTATTTATGTCATTGCCAAATCGATTGGACTTGTTCATACACGCCGGGAAGACGAAGGCGCCGATTAAATAATCTTGCGATAATTCGTCTATAATAAGACTGGATGAGCTCCCGGAATCCAGTCAATAAAGCCCTTTGCGGATTCGTTGATACTGTTCAACGGGACTGCAAAGGGTTTTATTTTGTGACTTGAAGTGTAAAGATTACAATGAGGAAATATCAAGTGTGCGAGCGATTTGTGAGAAAAAATTCACACATTTGAGATGCAAAATCGACAAATTTGTTAACAAGAACAAAAAACTTGCTCATTTCTGATATCTTTAGAAGGAAGAGAGTAGTATACTGTTTTTTCAGTATGAGCGAATTTAAGGAGAGGGGATCAAGATGAACAAGAAACCTAGGTCGCTAATTCGGATAATCATTCCGGTTGTCCTGACGTTGGTTACAATTGCATTGATTGTCTGGCCAATGCTGGCAGGCGGACAGTACGTTGTTCTGGATCCGAAGGGGCCCATTGGCTCTTCGCAGAGAGATTTGATTGTCATTTCGACAATTCTTTGTGCAGTTGTTATTGTGCCTGTATTGATTTTGTCTGCTGTAATTGTATGGCGTTACCGCGACAAACCGGACAATAAAGCTGCATATGAGCCTAACTGGGCTCACAGCACCAAAGCGGAGGCTATTTGGTGGACTGTTCCGATTATTATTATTGGTTTGCTTGCGATTGTAACCATTCGCTACACCTATGATCTGGAACCTTCGAAACCACTGGCTTCTGAGAAAGCACCGGTGACCATTCAAGTATCTTCACTGGACTGGAAATGGCTGTTTATGTATCCGGAGCAAGGTATTGCAACGGTCAACACGTTGAATATCCCGGCAGACCGGCCCGTAAAATTTGAGCTCACCGCGGATTCACCGATGAACTCGTTCTGGATCCCACAGCTAGGTGGACAAATTTATACAATGTCGGGTATGGCGATGACCTTGTACTTGCAAGCTGATCATGAAGGTCAATATTGGGGTTCAGGTGCTAACTTTACCGGGGAACACTTCGCCCAAATGCGTTTTGATGTGAATGCTACATCGGAGGAAGACTTCGATAAATGGGTGAATGATGTGAAACAGCAATCCCAGCCGTTGACACAAGAGACGTACAACACGCTGGCAGAACCGGGAACGAGCAATGTTGCTTATTATTCATCTTTCCCAGAAGGTTTGTTCCAGGATATCGTGACCAAGTACGTGATTGATGGTCAAGGTGCTCACAGCAAGCATGGCGGAAGCGCGGATGAAGCTTCAGGCGCCAAAGAAAGTACTACACAGGACGTGGACAAGAGTGCTAACTAAAGATTTGAAAGGAGGCCCCCAATGTTAGAGAGACTTAAGGAGTTTGCATCTGAATTTTTCGTAACCGGTGATCCGCTAATTTATGGTGCGGACGTGGCGATCGGAATTACGATGATTACCATCGTAGCGGTGCTGACTTATTTCAAAAAATGGGGCTGGCTCTGGCGTAACTGGTTAACTACCGTCGATCATAAAAAGATCGGTATTATGTATATCATTGCTTCCATCATCATGCTGTTCCGTGGTGGTGTGGATGCACTGATGATGCGTCTTCAGCTAGCTATGCCAAACATGGATTTCTTACATCCCGAGCATTATAATCAGGTCTTTACGACTCATGGTACAATCATGATCCTATTCATGGCGATGCCATTTATGTTCGGTTTGTTTAACGTTATTGTACCGCTTCAAATAGGAGCAAGGGACGTTGCGTTCCCGTTCCTGAATGCGCTAAGCTTCTGGTTGTTTTTCCTGGGAGCAATGCTGTTTAACCTGTCCTTCGTTATCGGTGGTTCACCGGACGCAGGCTGGCTCAGTTATCCGCCTTTATCGGAGCTATCGCATAGCCCGGGGGTAGGACAGAACTTCTATATATGGGGTATTCAGATTTCGGGTATCGGTTCCCTGGCTACCGGTATCAACTTCCTGGTTACCATCATTAAAATGCGTGCGCCAGGCATGAAATGGATGAAAATGCCGATGTTTACATGGTCGGTATTCTCCACTTGTATTATCATTCTGTTTGCATTCCCAATCTTGACCGTGACACTTGCACTGCTCTTCCTCGACAGGTTTGCCGGGGCGCATTTCTTCACGCTTGATCTGGGCGGTAATCCGATGATGTATATCAACTTGATCTGGATGTGGGGTCACCCTGAGGTATACATTGTAGTCTTGCCGGCATTCGGTGTGTTCTCCGAGATTGTAAGTACCTTCTCGAGGAAAAAGTTGTTTGGTTACAAATCGATGGTATTTGCGATGCTGATCATTAGCTTCCTGTCCTTCTTTACATGGGCGCATCACTTCTTCACGATGGGTTCGGGAGCGGACGTTAATGCATTCTTTGCCATAACCACGATGTTGATTGCTATTCCAACAGGGGTTAAAATCTTTAACTGGCTGTTTACGATGTATCGGGGAAGGATACGAATGGCGACCCCGATGATGTGGACGTTAGCCTTTATCCCGTGCTTTATTGTCGGGGGGATGACAGGGGTTATGTTGTCCGTAGCTCCTGCTGACTTCCAGTTCCACAACAGTTACTTCCTGATTGCCCACTTCCACCAAGTATTGATCGGTGGCGTAGTATTTGGATACTTCGCAGGTCTGTACTATTGGTGGCCTAAAATGTTCGGTTTCCAACTCGAAGAGAAACTGGGCAAATGGGCATTCTGGACTTGGAATATTGGTTTCTATGTCTGCTTCATGCCGCAGTACGCTGTCGGTTTGATGGGGATGACGCGTCGTCTGAGCACTTACGGCTGGGATACCGGCTGGTGGGAGCTGAACTTCGTATCCACAATCGGGGCATTCCTGATGGGTGTCGGATTCTTGTTCCAGGTTGCACAAATCGCAGACGGTATTCGTAAATACAAATCACTCAAAGCTTCGGCTGATCCATGGGATGGACGTACGCTCGAGTGGTCGATTCCTTCACCAGCTCCTGAATACAACTTCGCCATTACACCGCGCGGAGATGATGTTGATGAGTGGTGGGAAGAGAAAGAACGTCGTGCCAAAGGCATTTATCCACCAGAACAGCCGCTTGAGCCGATTCATATGCCTAAAAATTCCGCGATTCCGTTCGTTATGTCGATCTTCTGGTTTATCGCTGGTTTCGGCTTTGTATTCGGATGGCTATGGATGGCGATTCTTGGACTCGCCGGCGTAGGGATCTGCATGATCGCCCGTTCATTCTCATACGATACGGATTATTACATTCCGGTCGACGAAATTAAGCGTACCGAAGCGTCGTTAAGGGGGTCGGTATAATGGCTCAAGCAGCCGCTAAGCACGGTGAGAATCATGCACATGGTCATGATCATGGCCACCATGATCCACAAGAATTGAAAGTACTCGGATTCTGGTTCTTCCTGATTTCCGACGTTATCCTGTTCTCTGTATTGTTCGCAACCTTTATTGTGTTGCGTGACAATACGGCGGGCGGACCCGTATTGTCTGAGTTAATCAAAATGCCTGGCGTTATTGCCGAGACATTTATCTTGCTGACAAGTTCATTTACAAGTGGACTTGCGGTTCTTGCCATGAATCAGGGCAAGGTGAAGCAATTAATCAGCTGGCTGGCAGTTACAGCTGTTTTGGGTGCGGGCTTTATCGCCCTGGAAGTAACGGAGTTTATTGAATTGATTCACGAAGGATTCAGTTATACGACGAGTGCTGCTTCCGGCGCATTCTTCACCCTTGTGGGTACTCACGGACTTCACGTATCGCTCGGTTTGATCTGGATGATCGGTTTGATGCTCCAACTGAAAAAACGTGGAATTACCGATGTAACTCGAGGTAAAATCAACGTAATCAGCTTGTATTGGCACTTCTTGGACGTCGTCTGGATTTTCCTTCTGTCGATCGTCTATCTGATGGGGGTGATGTAGATGGCAGAACATAACTCACATGAATCCCATGGCCATGAGCAGCATGGTTCACTCAAGTCCTATGTCATCGGCTTCATTCTGTCCGTCGTCCTCACAATCATCCCACTTGTGGTGGTTCTGAATGACATGATGGGCAGAACAGGAACAGTAGCTGTTGTCTTGGTAACAGCAGCATTTCAGTTTGTGGTTCAACTCTTCTTCTTCATGCATATCCGTGAAACGGAGAAGCCACGCTGGAATGTAATGGCTCTGATTTTTGGTCTGTTGATGATGCTGACCATCGTGATTGGTTCAATCTGGATCATGTTGAACAATGCAGTTGCACATTAATTTTAGAGTGAAAAACTCCCGACCTTGGCTTATAAAGGTCGGGAGTTTTTTTATCATAAAATATAGAGTATACATATTGAAACCAAATATTGCCGTATGATGCTCCATATAAATCATAAAAATCATGTCGAAAAAAGTCTTGATTTTTTTTCATGAATCCGTATACTCAGGAATATAAGTAATCCGAAACGTTTTGGAGGAAAGCAATTGGCTACAATTAAAGACATATCACAAATGACGGGATTTTCGATTACGACCGTATCCAGAGCCCTGAACGGATATTCGGACGTCAGCGAGAGTACACGCAAGCTGATTAAAGAAGCCGCCGAAACCTTGAGCTACAGTCCAAACGGGCTGGCCAGAGGACTGGTCATGAAGGAAACCAAAACGCTGGGATTGCTCGTATCAGGCATGACGTATAAGAACATCGATAATAACTTTGTATTCGAAGTGCTATGCGGTATTAATGATAGCGCTGCCAACTCGGATTATGATCTGATTTTGTTCAGCACGAATACGGCGAAGCAAAAGATGAAAACGTACACCCAGCTATGCAGGGAGCGAAAAGTGGATGGTGTCATTCTTCAA
Organism: Paenibacillus sp. JNUCC-31; assembly: GCF_014844075.1. Lineage (NCBI taxonomy): Bacteria > Bacillati > Bacillota > Bacilli > Caryophanales > Paenibacillaceae > Paenibacillus > Paenibacillus sp. JNUCC31. The sequence continues at coordinate 2,301,920 of NZ_CP062165.1, read as the reverse complement.
GGTGTGAAAACGGATGATCCCTATTTGCAGGAAGTGTTGGACAGTGACATCCCCTGTGTACTAATTGATATCCCGATTCATAGTCAGTACGTAGGCTTTGTGTCAACAAATCACAAGGAAAGTGCACAGATGGCGGTAGAGCATCTGATTGGTTTGGGTCATCGACAGATTGCCATGGTGAATGGATATCCGGAAGCTTTTGTTTCCAAAGAGCGATATGAGGGATATTCCGATGCAATGAGCAACGCCGGGTTAAGTTTGAAAACCGAATGGGTTGTTAACGGGAACTTCACGGAAGAGGAAGCACAGCAACAAGCTACTGAAGTATTGAAGGCTCACCCGGAAATTACTGCATTTTTCTGTGCAAGCGACATGATGGCTCTGGGTGTAATGAAGGCCGCGAAAGAATTGGGGATCGCCATACCGGATGAATTGTCTGTTGTGGGCTTCGACGATATTCCAACCGCCGCTTATTTCCAGCCACCACTTACCACCATCGGACAGAACATGTACCAACTGGGTAATGAAGCTGCAAATCTGCTGATGGGCATGTTGAAATCGGAGGATAGTCCCAAATTTAATATTTTGAAAAATGAATTGGTTATGAGATCCTCAACAGCTAAGCCGCGCCGTTAGTTTACAATGCGCAGAAGGATTCAAACGGGCTCTTAAAATGATTTACATGAAACAAACAAGCACCGGAATGTTTTTTATAATCCGAAACGTTTCGGTTATTATTTTCATTTTAATCCAAAACGTTTCGGATACATCAAAAGATAGATATAGGGGGAATACAAATTGCTGAAATACGATGCGGGGATAGGGGAATGGAACAACTGGGTGGTCACAGAAACCGGGTTTGATCCCGCTCATCAAGGAAAGGGCGAAGCGGTTCTTTCTCTTGGTAACGGATACATGGGGCTGCGTTCCGCCACAGATGAGAGTTATGTGGGACAAGTACGAAACTGGTTCGTGGCGGGGACCTTTAACAAATTTGACGAGCATGAGGTAACCGAGCTTCCCAATGCTGCGGATGTAACTGAACTGGCGATCACGCTTAATGGTGTTACGTTCAATTTGGAAAAAGGAAGAACGATCAGTTACAGTCGTCAACTGAATCTCAAGAACGGTGAGTTGACTCGTAATGTGGTATGGCAAAGCCCGACAGGGGAAAGCTTTGAACTTCAATTCCGTCGCTTTGTTTCCTTGAGCAACCGCCATCTGGTTGGTTCATCCGTGACCATCAAGCCACTGGATGGTCAGGCACGTGTTCACATTGCATCCGGTATTAATGGACAATGGACGAACTCGGGTGCGCAGCATTTCACGGAAGGCGAAAAACGCATATTTGAAAAGACTTATATTCAAATGACGTCAACGACGACACAATCGGCTGTTGATTTTGTAACCAATACGGTGCACAACTGGCAGCTGAATGGTGCAAAGGTTGAGCCGGAATTGCGTCAAACGATGGGGCGCCGCAAGGTAGGCATCGAAGGCACAGTAACCGTGGAAGCCGGACAATCGGTAACTCTGGAAAAAATCTCGAATGTGCATACCAGCCGCGATCTCGTTTACAACAACAGTGAGTATTCGCTGGAGAAAATGCGTGAATCGGCGCTGACAGAGCTGAAGCAAGAGTCGCAAAAAGGGTATGACCAGCTATTTCGTGAAAGCGCTAACGCTTGGGCGAATACTTGGTCCACGTACAACATTGAAGTGGACAGCACAAGCGGATATGACCAGCTTGCCATCCGTTTCGCCATTTATCATCTCGTCATTATGACACCTGCTCATGATAATCGCATGGGAATCGGAGCAAAAGGATTAAGTGGCGAAGGGTACAAGGGACATTCCTTTTGGGATACGGAAATCTTCATCCTTCCATTCTTCATCTACAGCAATCCCCAAATCGCAAGATCCTTGCTGGAATATCGATATCAGGGGTTGGATGGAGCTAGAAGCAAGGCCAAGGAGAACGGATTCGAAGGAGCCATGTATCCGTGGGAAGCTGCCTGGATCGAAGATGGCGAAGTTACACCGGTATGGGGAGATGTAGATATCGTAACCGGAGAACAGACGAAGATCTGGTCGGGCTTTATTGAACAGCACATTACCTCCGACATCGCTTATGCCGTTTGGCATTATGTGCAATCGACAGGCGATGAAGCGTTCATGGATCAATATGGCTACGAGATTATTTTTGATACAGCAACGTTCTGGGCAAGCCGTCTGGAGTGGGATGAGGCCAAGGGCCGTTATCACATTAATGAGGTTGTTGGACCGGATGAGTATAAGGAACATGTAGACAATAATGCATTCACCAATCATATGGCTCACTTCAATATGGAACTGGCCATTCAATATTATGAAAAGCTTCAGCAGGAAAAACCTGAGTTGCTCAAGGCATTGTCTGGGAAGCTTGACCTGACCTCCGCTCGGGAAGCGTGGAACAAGCTGGATCAGATGTATCTGCCAGGGCCCAATGAACAGGGACTTATTCCACAGGATGATACCTACTTGCAGAAGAAAGTCATTGATCTTACCCCTTACAAAAATCAGACGAAAGTCGCCAGCATCTTCAATGACTACAACCTGGATCAAGTTGGTGAAATGCAAATTTCGAAGCAGGCTGACATCATGATGCTGTTCTTCCTGCTTGAGAATAAATTCGAACCCGCTATCAAACGTGCCAACTACGATTACTATGAGGAAAAAACATTGCATGATTCCTCATTGTCCCTGTCGACGCACAGTATCCTTGCCAGTGACTTCGGTAATCGTCCGCTCGCATATGATCTGTTCCGCCGGGCGTCCGAGATTGATCTGGGGCCACATATGCACTCTTCGGATGCAGGCATCCATTCCGCTTCTCTGGGTGGGATATGGGAATGTGTTGTGATGGGATTTGCCGGAGTTCGCATGTTGGATGGCCAGCTTCATCTCGATCCGAAGCTACCGGAGTCCTGGAGCAGACTGAAATTCCCGCTCTATTGGCATAATCAGCTGCTGCATATCACAATCACGCCAGAGGGCATTCTAATCGAGAGTGATGCAGAGGAAGAAATTTCTCTCCTTCTGTCCGGTCAGCAAGTTACTTTCAGCAAACGGTTTCAAACCTTGGTTTAATATAAATCCATGTGGGAGGTCATTCAAATGAAAAAAGGGTCCGCAAGTTTGGTCATGATGCTGATTTTGGTATTCGTATTATCCGCGTGTTCTTCAGGTGGAAGCAACAGTGCAGAAGGTGGAAAAGGAGAAAAAGTAAAACTCACCTTCTCCGTATGGGGAGATGTCAACTCCGGTGCGGATGAAGTGAAGCTTGCGGAAGAGTTCAATGCTGCACACCCGGATATCGAAGTGAAGTTTGAGCCTATTCCAAGTGAAGGGTATGGCACAAAACTCACTACTTCCCTGGCAGCAGGACAGGCACCAGACGTATTCCTGGTTGGTGAAGGCGACTACTACAAATACGTGGATAAAGGTGTAATTGAGCCACTTGACGATTATTTGAGCAAAGACACTTCGTTTAATCTGGATATTTTCCAAAAGGATCTCATTGAAAATATGAAAATCGAAGGCAAACAATACTACCTGCCTAAAGATTTCAACCCACTTGCGCTGTGGTACAACAAACGCATGTTTGATGAAGCTGGAATCCCTTATCCAACAGATGAATGGACTTGGGATGACATGATTGCAACTGCACAAAAACTGACTAAAAAAGATGGCAATAAATATACTCAATTCGGATTCAACGCAGGTAAATGGGAATATCCGATCTATACGTACCTGTGGGATTACGGTACAGACATCGCGAATGAGGATGGAACCGCTGCAGAAGGCTACATGAACAGTGAAAAAACAATCGCGGCAATGGATAAATACGTCTCTTGGTCTCAAGGAGATAGCCGTGTATCCCCAACGCCACTGGATTCCGAAACGCTTGGCGGAGATTCATCGATGTTCATGACAGACAAGCTCGCTATGATGATTACCGGTCGTTGGATCAAAGGTGATCTCGACAAATCCGATGTTCAATATGGTTCTGCACTGATTCCACAAAATACGGACGGTACTCGTTCAAGCATTATCGCAAGTGCGGGTTGGGCGATCAACGCAGCCGGTAAAAATAAAGAAGCAGCTTACGAACTGGTAAAATGGCTCTCGGGTACAGATGCACAGAAGCTTCGCTCTGCGAACGGTAAAGTATTGCCAGCGACTGTGAAAGAACTGGACGAAGTCAAAGCCAAAGAAGTAGCAGACAAACCGGTCATCGAAATGATGGATTATGCTAAAAAACCGGTAACCTTGCGTTCTACAAACGGACCTGTGTTTGTTGAAGAATTCACCAAGGCGCTGGAAAAAGTGCTGCTTGGCAAACAGGATGTCAAAGGCGCTCTGGATGAAGCTGCGAAGAACGTTGACAGCAAAATCAAGTAAAAACCATGCGGGTGAGTCGGCGGCCATGCTGATTCACCCTCTTCATCAAGGAGGCTGCTATGCGTAATTCTAAATCCGAGCGTGCCGGGTATTGGTTCATATTGCCCTGGCTTATAGGCTTGTTGCTCTTTACCATTGGTCCAATGTTGTTTTCCTTGCTGCTGGCTTTTAGCAAATGGGATATTATTACCGGCGTAAAATCGATCGAATGGGTCGGTTTGGATAACTTCAAAACGATGTTTCATGATGAGCTGTTCTATCAATCGTTGAAAGTTACCTTTATTTTCGCTCTGGTATCTGTACCGCTCTATCAAGTGGCATCACTGCTGATTGCCTTGCTGCTGAATATGCGGAATAAAGGGATGAAATTTTTCCGATTGATCTATTTCATGCCATCCATCATTCCAGCTGTAGCAGCGTCGATGATGTGGATTATGATTTTCAATCCGGAATACGGCATTCTGAACCGGGCGCTTGCCTTATTCGGCGTGCAGGGGCCAGCCTGGCTTCAAGACCCGAGCTATGCGCTGGGTGCACTGATTGTCATGGGCTTGTGGGGCGTCGGAAACACAATCATCATTTATTTGTCTGGCTTGCAGGGTGTTCCCGAAGAGCTGTATGAAGCTGCCAATCTGGATGGCGCGGGACCGTTTCAACGGTTTTTCAACATCACATTGCCTATGATTTCCCCGACAGTGTTCTTCAACGTGATTATGGGTATCATCGGCGGATTCCAGTATTTTACACAAGCGTTTGTCATGACCAACGGGGGACCGCTTAATTCGACCCTGTTCTATAATTTGTATCTGTACAATAAAGCTTTTACCGATTTTGAAATGGGTTATGCTTCGGCACTCTCCTGGGTATTGTTCATCATCATTCTGGCGTTTACGTTGCTGGTCATCCGCAGTTCTTCGATGTGGGTCTATTACCAGGGCGATAACGAAAAGGATTGAGAGGAGGACAAATGATGAATCAAGCAACGACACGGAAACCGGTATACTCGAAACTATTTTCTATGCTCATTCTTATTGCTGGTGCGGCCGTCGTGCTGATCCCGCTGTTATGGACGTTTGCAACGTCTCTTAAAACACCTGCCGAGGTGTTCAAAGATGATTTTTTCCCGGCTGTATGGATGTGGTCCAACTATAAAAATGCCGTTCTGGCCATCCCGTTTTTTACATTTTTGAAAAATACGCTGATTATTCTGATTCCGGTATTAGTCGGTACCGTATTCTCGTCTGCCCTATGTGCGTATGGTTTCGCCCGGTTTAACTTCCGCGGCAAACGCACACTGTTCCTGGTTCTGCTGGCGACGATGATGCTGCCTTCACAGGTAACGATGATCCCGATGTTCATCATGTTCAAGGAAATCGGCTGGGTTGATACATTTTTACCACTCATTATCCCTGCATTTTTCGGGGGTGGAGCGTTTAACATCTTCCTGATTCGTCAGTTCATGCGGGGTATACCGCGTGATCTCGATGAGTCCGCTTTCGTCGACGGAGCAAACAAAATGCAGATTTTCATGAGAATCATGCTGCCGCTGTCCATGCCGCCGCTGATTGCTGTTTCTATCTTTACCTTTATGGGCGTATGGAATGACTTCCAGGGACCGCTCATTTATTTGAACTCCAGTGAAAAGTATACGCTGGCTCTCGGGTTGTCCATGTTCAAAGGGTTGTATAACGTGGAATGGAACATGTTAATGGCTGCAACAATGCTGATTATGCTTCCACCACTCATTGTATTCTTTGTTGCACAAAAATACTTTATTGAAGGCATTTCCATCTCTTCTGCAATCAAGGGCTAAGGGTCTAGGGTCCATATTAACAGAAGAGATTGAGCGTTGAGCCAAACCGCAGAGGAGGACATCCATGGCCACATTAACAAGCAGACATCCATTTAATTTGTATTATAACGCAGGTGAATATGTAAAAATTTGCGGTACCCAGGACGGATACTTTCCCGATTTCGGACATCATATGGCTAACGAAATGGGCGGAGTATGGCTGCATCCAATCAAGCTGCTGGACGGTTTTTGGCTGAAGGTAACCGATCTGGATCGCAACATTGCCGTATGGGCAAGGGCAGACGAATTCACCAGTGAGTCTTGGGGAGGAAGTCGGTTCGATTATGATCATGGGTTGAGCCACATTCCGGTATCCATCAAACGCAGCCAGTTTGCCCCCGATTATGAGAAGGGCATGATCGTAGAATACGAAATCAGCGCTTACGGGAAAGGAACAACCCGGCTCAAGCTGGAGCTGCTGTCACGTACCGATCTCCGTCCGGTGTGGTATTCCGATGAGATTGGAATTATCCCGGGCGTAGGTGAAACGGCAGAAGCTATGTCTTCGCGCAAGGTCATCGTCAAAGATGATGCCCAAGACTGGTATGCCATGATTGGAAGTGACCTGCCTGGAACGGAAATGACGGTTGGGCCTGAGATTTACGGACCGGAACTGACGGCAGGCAAGGGCACAGGGATTTCTTTTGTAACAGATTGCACGCTGGAGGAGAAGGATGTGTTCCGCTTCCGGTTATTTGTTGCCGGTTCGGAGTCGTCCCGTGAAGCTTGTGAGCAGACTTATGCAGTCATCGAACGTGATCACCTTCGTTTGAAAGAGCAGAAGCAGCAGTTCTATGACAAGCTGGATCAGCGTTCGGTGCTTACCATTGAAGGCGAAGATGAGCTGAACGAGCAATTCGCTTGGGTGAAGCGCAATAATCAGTGGCTGGTGCAGCAAGTAGATGGAATCGGTCGTGGTTTGACAGCAGGTGGGCCTACGTATCCATGGTGGTTCGGCTGTGACAGTACGTATGCACTTCAGGGTGTTCTTGCTACGGGAGATCATCAACTGGTGCGAGATACGCTGAATTTGTTGCTGGAGAAATCCAAAGAGGCGAACGGCAATGGACGTTTTGTGCATGAAGTGACCACGATAGGAGCCGTGTCTAATCGCGGCAATACGCAGGAGACGGCACACTATATCGCCTTTGTGTGGGAAATGTTCCTGTGGACCGGAGACGATGCACTTCTGCGCGAGCATTATGACTACTGTGTTCAAGGCATCGATTGGCTGCTGGGTGAGATGGACCCGGACGGAGACCTGTTCCCATCTGGTTACGGCATTATCGAGATTGCCGGATTGAATATGGAGCTGATTGATAGTGCTGTATACACAGCCAAGGCACTTCAGGCGCTGGAGCACATGAGTCTCTATTTGGGTGAAACAGAGCGTCACCAGACATATCAAAAGCTGGCTGAGCAAGCGGTACAAGCGGTGAATGATGTGTATTGGTCAGAAAAAGACAGCCTCTATGCGGATGCCGTTGCACCTGTTTCCGATATTGTGCCCAAAGTGGATTACATGGTTTCTCTCGCTGAAAAGCAAGGGATCACAGACTACCGGGAGTACGTGGAAGGATTGCTGGCCGATGCAGGTGAGAATCTGACAGACCGCGGTTGGCTGCTAAACAAAAACTGGGTCATTGTCACTCCGATGGAAGCAGGAATTGCCGATCAGGACAAGGCACAGCGTGCGCTGGAAGCAATGCGAAACCGCGACTTCATTGGTGAATACGGTACGTTTCTTGCTGCCATGTATCAACAGGGAACGATGACGATCTCTACGGGAGCACATGCGGTTGCCGAAGCGGCGTACGGGCATCCAGATCACGCACTCGATTTGCTGCGCCGGATGGGGAAAAGCTTCTCACGTGTACTGCCGGGTTCATTCTCGGAGATGTCCCCGGACTACGGCTGTGTAGTACAGGCATGGACGATCTATGCACTGGCTGTACCTGTGGTACGACATTTCTTTGGCGTTCAACCGGAAGCACACAAGCGCCAGGTGACGATATCACCTGTATTGCCACAGGCGTGGGCTGACAAGAAGTGTAGTCTGGAGCATCTGATGGTAGGCAATGCAACGTTCGATATTCATGTTGAATCCCGTGAGGGCATTCGATATGCGAGCATTTCCAACGAATCGGGCTGGACGATTGTTCTGGACTGGAAGGGCGAGAGACGGGAAAGCAACGAGAAACGAATTGAATGGCAGCTATAATGTTCAACTAAACATTTACACGATAACGGAGAGGGTAGAAATAACCTGAAGAAACGCAGTGTTCGCCTTTATTCCCGGATTTTCCCTTCTGAAAAGGATATCAAAAAAAATCTGGGGATAACAGCGATCGGAAGGTTGTTCTGTCATCGGAGTGACCAGTGTAAATATCTTTTAGTTGAACTCAACTAGAGCAATGACATGGGGAGGAACGGGTAAATGAAAGGAAACGGAGCACTTCAAGCCGTTATTTTTGATTTGGATGGTGTCATTACTGACACAGCGGAGTACCATTATGTTGCATGGAAGAAGCTGGGGGAATCGCTGGATATTCCGTTTGATCGGGAATTCAACGAGCAGTTAAAGGGCATTAGCCGCGGAGAGTCTTTGGCTCGCATTTTACGTCTGGGAGGCAAGGAAGATGCCTTTTCGGCCGAGGAAAAGGAAGAATTCGCACAGCGTAAAAACGAACATTACGTCTCGTTGCTGGATTCACTGACACCGGAGCACACCTATCCCGGAATTCGGGAGTTGCTGCTTGAGCTGCAAGCCTCCGGCATTCCTGCGGTCATCGCCTCGGCCAGCAAAAATGCGCCTCAAATTCTGAAGGCGCTGGAGTTGGACTCGTTGTTCAGCTATGTGGTACATCCGGATTCCGTTCCGCATGGCAAACCTGCACCTGATCTGTTCCTGCGGGGAGCGGAAGAAGTGGGTGCTGACGTTAAGGCCTGCATCGGCATCGAGGATGCACAGGCGGGCATTGAGGCCATCAAATCCGCAGGCATGGTCGCCGTAGGTATTGGTGAAGAAGCTGTACTCAAAGGTTCAGGAGCAGACGTGGTATTGAAGGATACAAAACAGTTAACGCTGTCGTTCCTGGAGAGCACGCTGAGAGAGAACTTGCTGAAGGAAAGTTATTGAAGCAGAAGCAAATCCCAGTACAGGATCAGAACCACGAAGGAAAAAGGAGGGATGCAGCGTGAATCAGGCGTGGTGGAAAGAAGCGGTTGTATACCAGGTCTACTGGCGCAGCTTCCTGGATGCGAACGGAGACGGCATCGGGGATCTGGAAGGCTTGATACTCAAGCTCGACTATATCAAAAGTCTGGGCATTGATGTCATCTGGCTTAATCCCATTTATGAATCTCCAGACAAAGACAACGGATATGACATAGCGGATTATTACCGCATCATGGCCAAGGCCGGGACGATGGAGCAGTTCAAGCAACTGTTGGACAAGGTCCATGAACGAGGCATGAAGCTTATTATGGATCTGGTGGTCAATCATACATCAGAGCAGCATGCATGGTTTGAGGAATCGCGTTCATCCGTCGATCATCCGAAACGCGACTGGTATATCTGGAAGCCGGGTAAACAGGACGGTCCGCCGAACAACTGGCGCTCCTACTTTGAACCGACGACCTGGACCTACGACGAGCGGACGGGAGAGTATTATTTCCATTCCTTTGCGAAAGAGCAACCTGATCTGAATTGGGAGCATCCCGAACTGCGTCAGGAGATTTATCGGATGATGCGTTTCTGGCTGGATCAGGGCATAGATGGCTTCCGCATGGATGTTATTAATCTGCTCGCCAAGCTGGAAGGTTTCCCGGATGCGGAGCATCCCGAGCATATTGATTATCTGGGCAATAATCCGGGCATTCATGAATATTTGCAGGAAATGAACCGGGAGGTTCTCCAGCATTATGACATCATGACCGTAGGAGAAATTCCGTTTGTCACACCAGAGGATGGCCTTCTGTATGTGGGGGATAACCGGAAAGAGCTGCATACGTTATTCCATTTCCAGGTGGCGGATGACATGCCTACTTGGGATCTGGCACGGTACAAGGAAATTCAGGAGAGCTGGTATGAAGCATTCCGTCATGAAGGTTGGAACTCCCAGTTCCTGAACAATCACGATCACACCCGACAGGTTTCAAGGTACGGCAATGATGGACAATACCGTGTGGAATCCGCCAAACAACTGGCGACCATGATTCATACTCTTCCGGGAACACCGTATGTATTCCAGGGAGAGGAGATCGGCATGACGGGTATTCGTTTCTCTTCCATTGATGAATATCACGATATTGCAATGAAGAACAAATATAAGGAAGAAATCGGTAAAGGCCGTGCACCAGATGAAGTCCTCCACAGTCTTCAGCCGCTGAGCCGGGATAATTCCCGCACACCAATGCAGTGGGACAGCAGCAAGCACGCCGGGTTTACCGAAGGGCAGCCGTGGATGCAGGTGAATCCCAACTATGAAGAGATTAATGTGGAGCGGGATTTGGCTGCGCAGGATTCCATATTTGCATATTATCAGCAACTGATTGCCTTGCGTAAATCGCACGCAGTTATGGTTTACGGAGATTATCGTGACCAATCGGCAGGGGAAGAGCATGTATATGCATATAGCCGCAGTTTGGATGGGGAGACATGGCTTGTCATGCTCAATCATTCGGACCAGGAGCAGTCCTATCGTCTGCCTGCTTCATTTGCTGATCGAGCCATGAATGCCCGCTTGGTTATTGGCAATCTGGATCGGTCAACCTCGGGTGAGGTTAGAAACGGCACCGTTCGTTTGCGTCCTTATGAGGCGCTTATTTACTCCATATAAACCATCGCAAGTTACCTGAGCCTGGCGGGGATTTTCCCGTCGGGTTCTTTCATTTATCCCAACATGGGGGGCACTAATGTTATATTCTATCTAAGAAAAATGATTTTAGGAGATGCAACAATGAAGACTAAGGTTATACGTTATTATCGTTTCGGAGAGCCGAGCGAAGTGCTGTGCATAGAGGAGAAGCAGTTAGTGCCTCCTGGTCCCGGTGAATTAGTTGTGAGGATGTGCGCTCGGCCTATTAATCCCTCAGATGTCATTCCCGTTCGAGGCGCATATCCGCATCGGACGGCATTGCCCGCTGTACCTGGGTTCGAGGGAGTGGGGATCGTGGAAGCAGTAGGGCCGGGAGTATCCAATCAACTGTTAGGGCGGCGCGTCCTGCCGTTGAGAGGTGAAAACACATGGCAAGAGATGGTGAGGACTTTGGATCGACATGCGATCATTGTGCCTGATGATATTAATGATCAATCGGCAAGTCAGATCTACATTAACCCGATAACAGCTTGGCTGATTTGTACGGATACACTGCATCTTACGTACGGCGATACCTTGATTGTCAATGCCGGTGGTTCCGCGATTGGGCGAATCTTCGCCCAATTATCGAAGATTCTGGGATTTCGTATGATTGCGTTCACAAGAAATGGTCGCCATACTGCTGATTTATATCGCCTTGGGGCGTTCTCTGTTGTAAATACGATGGAAGGGTTGTTACAGGAGAGAATTGCAGAATTAACGGAGGGGCGTGGCGCTGATGCGGCCGTCGACTGCATCGGAGGGGCAGATGGAGAGCAACTCGTAAGTTGTATAAGACCGCATGGCACCGTAATAAGCGTCGGACTTCTTTCAGGCATCACTCCGATATGGCATGAAGCCACTAGAGGAACGCAAGTTAATGTTAAACTCTTTTGGCTAAAGCATTGGGTAGAGCGATGTTCGCAAGCACAATGGGAACAGGTATTTAATGAAGTGATTGAGTTAGTTCGGGAAGGGCGGCTATTGATGGCAAACATTGGGGCGACGTTTGGATTGGAAAATGTGAAACAGGCAGTTTCAACCGCGGAATCCAGCATCGAGGGAAAGGTCCTTCTATTAAGGTAACAGTCCATTATTTTACTTTATATATTTAATATAAAAAATGTATTATAAAAATACTAGTATTAACTATCTATAGGAGGCTTTTTGTTAAGATCGGAGAATTTGGTATTGATATATAACAAAATTAATATGTCACTGTTCGGCAGTGTAGCGAAGACTAAGCCTATCGACTATGAGACGAATAATAATGAAATACTAAGTAACCTAGAGAATTATAAGCAGTAATAATAGACGTGCTCGAAGATTCGGTTAGCGGGCTTCTTTTGTTTGTTTAAAGACTTGATTCGTGGATGTGAACATATATGTATATGGATGCGGAAAAATAGACTTGCATGGACAGATCAACTCTGTGCAAATCTATTTTCTAGCCATAAAATGATGACAATTTGAAGTTGTTAGTCTTCATTCCTATCCTAGTTCTCCACCCAAATATGGGCTGGGCTGTCTAGTCAAAGATATCCAGTTCAATATGAAACAGTTTCTTTCTCATTTCGTCAAAAAAAGTAGTAATCATATATTATATTACAAAACAATACAAAATAAGTGTTTATACGACATTATTATCTATTTAAATTCAAGTAATTTCCATGTATGATTATGGATGATTTGGATTAGCTGGCCAGCTTTCAAATTAAATTAATAGAGAATAGGAGAAAATTTCATGAGAATAACTAAAAAAGTAATTAAAGCTCTGGCAATTACAGCAATATTGGGTTCCATTGCTTCCTCTGCTTATGCAGCCAAACCATTCGGTGTTGGAGGAGGTTGGGTAGAAGGTGAAGGCTACTTCACCAACGCCAGTCCAAACAGAGGAATAACAACACAGGAAGTAAAATTATATCCTGATTCCCATGAAGGGTATTCTGAGTATAGTACAACAGATAGTAAATTAAAACGTGCTGTTGCAAAAACGGTTTGGCCAGGTCAGCGCCATTACTCTAGAGCTCAGATGGAGTGGATATGGGTTAGAGAAGATAGTGGGAGACAATGGGGGACCGGTACTACAAAAGCGCAAACAAATTATGCTAGTATTGACCTGATTTCTAAAACATATTGGGGAACCGAAGAATAATTCTATTGTGAGTTTATTTAGTACTTAAATAATAAAGCGGCAAGATTTCTTGAAAAAAGAGAACTTGCCGCTATTTATGAAAGGTAATGGACTGGATGAGCGATCTGTTTAAGAAAATTAATAGAGGTGGGGTTTTTCATATTTGCTTGCTTTACATCTTGCTGAGCATCATGATCGTTTCCATAAGTTACTATGAAATTAAAAAGAGTGAAATGGATACATTAGGAAGAGGTCTCTATAATGAAAATAGTATCTTTTTTATACCTGATGAATCCGTATTATGGAATTGGCGCGATATAAACATTGGTCAGCAGTTTACATTGTTTAAGGAACTTCAAACGGGATCAAGAAATATTCGAGCCATATACTTTGATAATCAGACTTATGTACCGCCGATTGTAGACGGTAGATTTTTTCGAAAAGAGGACTTTTACGATAACGGGAGATTTGCAGTTGTAGGAAAAGAAATTCAGAGATCAGAGCTCAAATATAAAAATGGGAAGTTATACTATATTTATAAAAACAATGAGTTTGAAGTTATTGGGACAATGGGCGCCTCTCATCTAACTGAAATAGATAAAACAATAATACTGTCCATGAATGGATTGAGTGGGGAGGAAAATAGAGAATCGGGTATTTTTGTATTAAATGCCTCGGATTTAAGTTCCATTACCAAAAGTAAAATGCTGGATGTGGGAGGCATTAAAGTGCCTGTTCACTTGTTTGAACGAGGAGAATATGGAGCACAAAGCTATGCAAATTCCGATATCTATAATGTTATTTTGAAAATTATAGTGTTTATTCTGGTAACCTTTTCCATTATTGTTTTTACAGTGAGTTGGATCAAGAAACAGTGGTCCGAGATTCGTGTACTTTGGATTTTGGGATTTCAACCTATATATCCGTTATTTAGATATGTGATTAAATATTTTACGATTACCTCATTTACTTATGTTTTAGTAGCCGGCGGTAGTTTTGCTATTCTAAATATTAATCCAGAATTTTACAATGAATATTTTCTTCATATTTGCTTTGGTTTTCTAGTTATAGTTCTCACATCTTTTTTATCCTTGAGAATGTCTATGAAAAGCTTGAGCAAGAGGCTAAAGTAGAATCATTTTTTATCATAAGAAAGGATTTTTCTATGTACGAACGAATATACACGGAAGTGTTTGAAAGTATCCGTAAAAATAAAATGGTTACGATTCTAATCATAGTTGAGATCCTCTTCCTGTTTTTTTTAGCTATGGTTGTATTTCTAGGTTTAAATAGCCTTGAGAAAAAATCAAATCAAATTAATCTTCTTGAAGATATGAAAAGCTACCAACTTTCTGATACATTGCTTGATGGGGATCAATTATCAAGTTTAATGAAACAAGTACATTTTCTTGAAACCATTAAAAAGTTCTATAGTTATTTGGAAACGGATTTAAATGAAAAGTATATTTATATATTCACTCAGCCCATTGAGTTACTCGACTTCACTAAGTCAGAGAAAGAAAAATTCACCAGAGATTATGAAATGGGTTTCGTAAGTGAACCTTTTGATATTGATGGAGAGGGCCCATATAATGCTATCAAAGCAGTACAATTAAATAAGCAGGCGGTAGATATGTTTTCGGTTAGTGCAGTCGATGGTGAGAGTTTCGCAGAAAATGATTATATGGGAAATGCGGATGATCGGATACCCGTACTATTAGGTCATGAGTATAAAAATTTCTATAATCCAGGGGATACAATAAAAGGACAATATTTATTTAAGAAATTTAACTTGGTTGTAAAAGGCTTTCTTAAGCCCAATTCCCTGATCTTTAGCTCTAATGAACCGGAGTTATATTTGGATCGTTATATTGTAATGCCCGCACAACAATTTGTATCTGCCCCACAAAGCGAGGAGGATTTCAGTTTTCAACAAAAGCATTATCTCCAACTGATTAACGGCTCAGTATATAGTGCTTCTGGAGATTTTATTGTAAATAAGAAACTAGAGGAAGCTAAAGAAAGGACGGGCTTTGTTGATACTAGATTTTTAGGAGCTAGCGCTATACCTTTTGGTTTTGTTCTATCAGCCCTGAAGGAAAATAGATTTCTCCTCAGCATAATAGGAATTACGATAATGTTAATCGTTGTATTGACAATGTGGATTTTTTTCAAAAATAAATTTGAAGATAACCTCAAAGCGTGGTCAATTCATTTGATATCAGGAGCTGTACCTAATCAAATATTTCTCTATTATGTAGTTGAGATTGGAATTGTAGTGTTATCACCCGCAATCATCAGTTTGATACTGTATGGAATGTTTATTGGCCATAATATGGTTGCCTATCTATTCATTTTGCTGACTCTTTCAGCCACAATCATACTGTCTGTTCTTATTCCCTTATATAGGCGCATCCAAAACGAAAATATGGGTTCTTTGCTAAAAAGAATGGAGTGATCTTATTGATTGAGATTAACGACTTGCATAAATGCTATGGAACTGGAGCTAAAAAGAATGAAGTATTGAGAGGTCTGAGCCTCACTTTAGAAGAGGGCTCAATGACTGCAATTATGGGAAGAAGTGGCTCAGGTAAATCTACGTTACTAAATATAATGGCTGGGTTAGAGAAGGCTGATTCTGGAATATACAAATATATGGATCAGGATGTACTATCCAAAACATCAGCTGAGTCCGCTATCTTCCGCAGGAAAGTGATAGGTTTTATTGTACAAAATTATGCGTTAATCGAAGCTAAAAATGTATTTGAAAACGTGGCTTTGCCTTTAAGATACAGCAAAGTACCAAAATCAGTTATAAATAAAAAAGTTAAAGAGACACTGTCGTCTTTAGAAATAAACCATTTATCCGAGGAGGCTGTGAATAATCTTTCAGGCGGAGAAATGCAACGAGTCGCTATTGCGAGAGCAATAGTCCAAGATCCCTCTATTATTTTGGCTGATGAACCGACAGGTTCACTTGACGAGAAGACAGAGCAATCAATATTAAGCATTTTTAAAGAATTGCACCGAAGAGGCAAGACCATTGTCATTGTCACACATGATCATCAGGTAGCCGATGTCTGCGACAGAATTATCTATATTAAAGAGGGGACAGTTGTTTAGGGCGTTTATTAGTCATACTGGCGCCATATAAATAGATCGTGTTAGTCGAAATTCATATATACTCTAGCGTCTGGATGGGTCTCCAGACGCTTTTTTTGAACAAACGTGTATAAGAGACAGGTTTATCTGAAAATCAAATTTTTATAAAAAAAGGTACACAAAAGATACAAAATGAACTAAAATGAACTTATATGAACATTATCTGACTAACGAAAGGAATGGATGAATGATGCAAAACCGTTATGCTGCACACCCAAATGAAGTGAAAAACTATGATACCTCCCGTCTGCGCGAGGAATTCCTGATGGAGCAATTGTTTGCAACAGATGAATTGGTAACCGTTTACTCTCATGTAGATCGTTATATTGTAGGGACGGCTGTACCTCAGAGCAAGGATATTGCACTTGAAGTGAATCTGAAGGATATCGGAACGAACTTTTTCCTGGAGCGTCGTGAAATCGGTATCATTAATGTTGGAGGCCATGGAACCGTGACAGCCGACGGTCAAGGCTACGAGATTGGTGCGAAGGAATGTCTGTACATCGGCAGAGGTGTAAAAGAAGTTGTGTTCAAGAGCAGCGGCAAGGATCAGCCGGCTCAATTTTATTTTGTATCCACACCGGCTCACCACACATATCCAACAGTAAAAGCAACGCAAGAACAAGCTCAGCCGAACCATCTCGGGAGCATTGAAAGCTCGAATGAACGGACGATTTATCGCTACATCCACCAGGGAGAAGGCGGAATCCAGAGCTGCCAGCTGGTGATGGGCATTACGGAACTCGACAAGGGCAACATGTGGAATACCATGCCTGCACATACCCACAACCGCCGTTCCGAAGTATACTTGTACTGGAACCTGCCGGAAGATGGTGTCGTATTCCACATGATGGGCGAGCCTAACGAAACACGGCATCTGGTTGTACGTGACCGTCAGGCTATCATCTCTCCTAGCTGGTCCATCCACAGTGGTGTCGGTACAAGTAGCTATACCTTCTGCTGGGCTATGGCTGGTGAAAACCAGACGTTCGAGGATATGGACGGCGTGGCGATGAAGGACCTGAAATAGGCGCGTAAATTCCAAAGAAACAGGAAGTTGATCTGTGATGAATCCATTGAAAAGACATGAAAAAATTATGGAGGCTCTGCTGGAACGGCAGGAAGTCACCGTCAGTGATCTGAGTGAACTGCTGCAGGTGACGGGCAAGACCGTACGGGAGGATCTCGATAAGCTGGAAGGCATGGGATTGCTCGTACGTGTCCACGGGGGGGCGATGCTGGCCCAGAACGACCAGTATGGCATTCTTACGAGTCGTGGAGCAGCGGAAAAGCATCAATCCGAGAAAACGGAGATTGCCGAACGAGCCCTCGCTTATATCCGGCCAGGAGATATTGTTGCACTGGACGGAGGAAGCACCACTTTGGAGATGGCGAAGCGTATGGACAATCAGCCCATTACCGTGGTTACCAACGATCTGTTCATCATTGCCGAGCTGACCAAAAAGGAGCAGGTGCGACTGGTTGTCCCAGGCGGAGCAAGAGTTCGCAATATGCTGGTGGGAGACGATACGGCGGCTTTCATTTCCGGTCTCAACATTCACAAAGCATTTATCTCAACGACGGCACTTCATCCGGAATTTGGACTCTCCATATATACAGGAGATCTTGTGCCGCTGAAAAAAGCGATGATCTCTGCCTCTCAGCAGGTATATGGCGTCGTGGATCATTATAAATTCGGACAATTTGCCCTTCGGACTTTTGCACACTGTTCGGAGCTGGACTGTATCATCAGCGATAGTCGCTTGGATGAGGAGACAGCATCCCTTTACAGGCAAAATGGCATCGAAGTGGATTCTCAGAGCTGATCTTCAGTTTCACAGTGGTTACATGACTGCCGAGGCTGAAGAATACGGTTTGCAACCCAATAACCATGCGGAGGAATCTTTCATGAACCCATTTGATTTAAGCGGACAAGTTGCTCTTGTCACTGGTACATCAGGAGGCCTTGGTCAAGGAATGGCGATTGGCCTTGCGGAAGCCGGGGCGGATGTTGTGCTGGTGTCTTACTCCAATCCATCCGAAACAGCACGTGCCATTGAGGCTCTCGGACGGAAAGCGTATGTGATTGAAGCTGATTTGAGCCGTGAGGACGAATTGACCGGGGTGTTTGAAAAGGCATTAGACTTTCAGGGGAGAATTGATATTCTGGTCAACAATGCGGGAATTATTCGTCGCACACCTGCAGCTGACCACGGTCATCAGGATTGGCATGATGTGATTGGCCTGAACCTGAATACGGTATTTTTCCTGAGCCAGCTGGCTGGCAGACATATGATTGAGCGAGGAAGCGGCAAGATCATCAACATTGCATCCATGCTGTCCTATCAGGGCGGAATTAACGTGCCGGGATACACGGCCAGTAAACATGGGGTTGCCGGTTTAACGAAAGCACTCGCAAATGAATGGGCAGGCAAAGGTGTCCAAATTAACGGGATTGCACCAGGCTATATGGAAACAGATAATACAACTCAGATTCGCGCCGATGAGAATCGGTATCGTGACATCACGGCACGGATTCCGGCTGGACGCTGGGGAACACCTGAGGATCTGAAAGGTCCGGTTGTTTTCCTGGCATCGGCGGCATCGGACTATTTGAATGGTCACGTACTGAATGTGGATGGCGGCTGGATGGCTCGTTAATTCTGTCAGTGATCGATGGCAAAGGAGGCAGTGACATGAAACTTGGTATTCTTGCGCATACGTTTGGCAAACAGCCTACAGCGCAGCTTGCACAGACTATCGCGGATAACGGATTCAATTCGGTACAGCTGGCATTAGCCAAGGCGTTATCCGATGTGGACTCGTCCAATGGCAAGCTGAGCCCTGGACTGGCGAATGAGATCGGAGATCAATTTGCACAACGTGGAGTCAAGATTGCGGTACTGGGCTGCTACATTAACCCGATTGATCCTGACCCTGTGGCCCGTCGTGCAGACATTGATCGATTCAAGGAGCATCTGCGTTATGCCCGGGATTTCGGTTGCAGCATGGTGGCAACGGAGACGGGGGGCCTGGATACGTATCGCGACTCTCATCCGGACGGATATGAAGAAAAGGCGTGGACGGTGCTGCGGGAGACGGTAGAGGAACTGGCGGAAGAGGCGGAAAAGTGGGGCGTTCATGCGGCGATCGAGCCTGTATCTACTCATACACTTCATACACGCGAACGTATGATCCGTCTGTTTGAAGAAATTCCTTCATCCAGTCTGGGCATGCTGTTCGATCCTTGTAATCTGATCAAACAGCCGCATGTAGCTGACCAGTCCGCCTTCCTGCGTGAAGTGATGGAAACGCTGTATCAGCGCATTATTGTCATTCATGCCAAAGATGTGGCTTTCAATGCACAGGGTGAGAAGTTCAATCCGGTGCCGGGTGAAGGCATTCTGGATTATCCGTTATTTTTTGAACTATTGAAGACGTATAAACCACACATCGATATTTCACTAGAAGGGGTTACGGCGGAGGAAGCTGTCCCGGCGGCCAAGCATTTACGTGAGATATGGAGTGGCGTTCGGGTATAAACGGTAAAGAGTCGGCAGCAGCCTAGTGATTGAATGGTTGCCCAAAAATCCGGAAAACCTTTGCGGGAGCAGAGGTTTTTTTGGTATAACGATCATCGTAATACATAATTAATATTTCTTATCGGAAAAATCGGAAATACTTCTTTTCAAAAGCGACATCTTGTGAGAGAATATGGAAAACATACGCCACCATGTCATGACATCTAGGGAATAGCCAAACGTATAAGTTAAGGGAGGAAACAGATTTATGTCAAACGAACGTGAGCTTTCATTTGAAACATTGGCAATTCATGCCGGCCAGGAGATTGATCCGACCACCCATGCACGTGCTGTACCGTTGTACCAAACAACATCCTACGGATTCCGTGATACGGAGCATGCAGCCAATCTGTTTGGATTGAAAGAGTTTGGCAATATCTATACACGTCTGATGAATCCGACTACGGATGTGTTCGAACAACGTATTGCTGCACTTGAGGGAGGTGCGGGCGCACTGGCTACCGCTTCCGGTCAGGCAGCGATTACGTTCTCCCTCTTAAATATCGCAGGTGCGGGAGACGAGATCGTTTCCGCAGCGAGTCTGTATGGGGGAACGTACAATCTGTTCTCTACCACACTACCGAAACTTGGCCTGGATGTAAAGTTTGTAGATTCCAGTGATCCTGAGAATTTCCGGGCGGCGATTACGGATAAAACCAAAGCATTGTACGCTGAAACGATCGGTAATCCGCAAGGCAACGTACTGGATATTGAAGCTGTGGCAGCGATCGCCCATGAACATGGCATTCCTTTGATTGTAGACAATACATTCCCAAGTCCATATCTGCTTCGTCCAATCGAGCATGGAGCTGATATTGTCGTTCATTCGGCTACCAAATTTATTGGCGGTCACGGTACTTCCATTGGTGGAGTTATTGTAGACAGCGGTAAATTCGACTGGAAAGCGAGTGGCAAGTTCCCGGGACTGACAGAACCGGATGCCAGCTATCATGGTGTTGTATATACGGAAGCAGTTGGACCGATTGCTTATATTATCAAAGCTCGTGTACAATTGCTGCGCGACTTGGGTGCAACGATCTCGCCTTTCAATTCATGGTTGCTCATTCAAGGACTGGAGACACTGCATCTGCGTGTAGAACGTCATAGCAGCAACGCACTGGCTGTGGCGCAATATCTGGAGAAGCATGCAGATGTGGAATGGGTAAGCTACGCAGGTTTGCCGAGTCACCCTTCCTATGAATTGGCACAGAAGTATTTGCCGAAAGGCCAGGGAGCCATTCTGACCTTTGGGATCAAAGGCGGCGTGGATGCAGGACGCAAACTGATTGAAAATGTGAAGCTGTTCTCCCACCTTGCCAACGTAGGTGACTCCAAGTCACTGATCATTCACCCGGCTAGTACGACGCACCAACAGCTGACAGAAGATGAGCAGACTGCAGCAGGCGTTAATCCTGAGCTCATTCGTCTATCGATAGGTACAGAGAATATTCAGGATATCCTCTACGATCTGGAGCAAGCCATTAAGGCTAGCCAGCAATCAAGCGTTAGTGTTTAATTCATAACGTTAATACATTCATTACCACGAGCCTCTTGTCCTTATGGACGAGTGGCTTTTTTTAATTTGCATCGGCTAAGGTGAAAAACCCATTTACAAATGCATCGCACAGGCATATAATGAAGCCAAAGTTGTATTGGGTAAAAATAATTGCATAAGTACAAAAATGATTATCATTCTCATTCAAAATGAGTTGAAAATCATTCAACAACCATTCAATAACCATGCTGCTGCGGGATTCCCGCAGCAGCATGTGTCATTTTTAGGGCATTAACAATGGCTCTCATTCTCAATACGACTTCAAAAAAAGGGGATATGGATGCAGCAAAATGCAATCCACAACCCGACAATCAGAAAGGATTGTGATTCATATGCAAGCGATACATCAACCTATTCAAACCAAAGCGAAAGCTGGACAGCGCACTGCTAACACACCTGGTCCGGGTCGGGGGCGCAAACCAGATTTTCGGGCCATGCTGCGTAACAAGGAAATGCAAGCTGCACTGGGCAGTGGACTTTTGATGCTTATCGCCTGGGCAACGGCATCCTGGTCTAACCCGTTATCCGTAATGCTATATATTGTTGCTTATGCCATAGGTGGATGGACCAAGGCCAAAGAAGGCATAGAGACACTGATCAAGGAACGCGATCTGGATGTTAATCTGCTCATGATTGCAGCATCGCTGGGAGCGGCAGCCATAGGCTACTGGAATGAAGGCGCCATGCTGATTTTTATTTTCGCGTTAAGTGGTGCGCTGGAAAGCTATGCAACGGAGCGTAGTCACAAGGATATTTCATCGCTGCTGGCGCTCAAACCGGAAACGGCGCTGCGTATTGAGGACGGGAAGATGAATCGTGTATCCATTGATGAGTTGCAGCCGGGAGATCTGTTGCTGGTCAAACCAGGCGAATTGGTCCCGGCAGATGGTGTAGTGTATCGGGGAAGCTCTTATATCAATCAGGCCTCGATAACAGGTGAATCCTTACCTGTAGACAAAGTTGCTGGTGACGAAGTATATGCTGGTACCGTAAATGGCGAAGGTGCTCTATATGTGGAAGTGACCAAATCCGCTGAAGGATCGCTGTTTGGCAAAATCATTAAACTGGTGGAAGAGGCACAGACGGAGGTGCCGGATTCCCAACGCTTTATGGAACGATTTGAGGGGATATATGCCCGTATTGTAGTCGCCGTAACGGTGCTGGTTATTGCGGGAACACCGTTACTGCTTGGTTGGACATGGAATGAGGCGTTTTACAAGGCAATGGTCTTTCTGGTTGTAGCTTCACCTTGTGCCCTGGTTTCTTCGATTATGCCGGTCATGTTATCAGCCATGTCCAGCAGTGCGCGTCGCGGTATTCTCTTCAAGGGTGGTGCTCATGTGGAGAATATGGCCGAGACCCGGGTGGTAGCTTTTGATAAAACAGGAACATTGACGATGGGGACGCCACAGGTGACCGATATTATAACGGCAGACGGATATGACCGGATACAGTTGTTGGGTACAGCAGCCGCGATTGAGAACCTTTCAATGCACCCGTTAGCTAGGGCCATTGTGGAGCAGGCGAGCAAGGAGGACATCGTACTTCCGATTGCTGAACAGGTTCAGGCTCTGACGGGCTGGGGGATTGAGGGGAAAGTAAACGGCGTTCTCTGGAAAATTGGTAAAACGGATGAATTGGATATACATCATACCAATGAGGTAGAAAACGCAAATGATGTAGAAGGGCAAGGGGGTTCTTCTGATCTAAACAATCTGGCTGTGTGGCATGGGATACGTGCCCGATTAGAGGGAGAAGGCAAGACGGTGTCAGCCATAATAGCGAACGGGGAAATGGCGGGTCTGATCGCGATGAGGGATACGGTACGCCCACAAGCGGCCGAAGCGGTGAAAAAGCTGGAAGCTATGGGTGTGAAGGTAGCCATGCTGACAGGTGATCGTCCCGATTCGGCAGCAGTGATCGCCCGTGAAACAGGCGTGAAACTGGTATACGCAGGTTTGCTACCCGAAGATAAAGTGAAGCAGGTGCGTCTGCTTCGCGAACAGTATGGGCAAGTGCTGATGGTTGGGGATGGTGTGAATGATGCGCCTGCACTTGCAGCGGCAACGGTTGGCATGGGCATGGGTGTATCAGGCAGCGGTACGGCATTGGAAGTAGCGGATGTCGTACTAATGAATGACAATATTGAGGAGATCACCTGGGTGATCCAACAGGCGCGCCGGGCACAGCGGGCGGTGAAGCAGAATATGTTTTTTGCCATCACGGTAATTCTGGTTCTAATCGCAGGCAATTTCTTACAAGATGTTGCATTACCATTGGGTGTGGTGGGCCATGAGGGCAGCACGATTCTGGTTATTCTAAATGGGCTGAGATTGCTTCGATAAACAGGCTGGGTAATGGCTTATGTTGGATTACAATTCTAATTTAGTTGAGCCGCATTGCGTTTGAACCATGGGTCATAATATGATGAATTGGAAAAATTCAATGTGGAATTGATTCGATTTATCAAATCCTGATTTTGAGTGTCAACCGACCTTTACAGATCATTCCAACTATTTCATTGAATCTTCATTTGTGAACAAAAAAAGAACCTGGAAGTCAGCGAACCGCTGTCTTTACAGGTTCTTTTACCGTACATTGTGGTTATTCATGGGCTGGCCGTTCTTTCCATTAAAAGAGTTCAGTCAGGCCAATCATCGTGATCAGTCCAAGTAAAAAGGAAACCGTTGCCGCCCGCGCATTGCCGTCGCCATGACTTTCGGGAATCAGTTCCTTATAGACGATGAACATCATCGCACCCGCTGCAAAGGCAAGACCATAAGGGACCAGACCGGATACCAGACTACTGAGCGTGTAACCAATCATGGCTGTAATAATCTCAACTGCACCAGTCAGCGTGGCGATGCCGAGCGCCTTGAAGCGACCGATGTTCTGATTCACAAGGAAGAGGGCGACCAGAAATCCTTCAGGTGCATTCTGCAATCCAATGGAAAAGGCAATCAAATTGCCAAGTCCTGCGTCACTGCTCGCGTAGCTGACACCTACCGATAGCCCCTCGGGCAGATTATGCATGGTGATGGCTGCAATGATCATGAAGGCTTTGGCTTCAATTTTGAAAGGCATCTTCTCCGGATTCTCCAGATCCACATGTGGAATCTTCATCTCCAGCACAAGCAGGACCATGCTGCCCAGCATAATACCTAGGGCAAGTACAAACAGATTGGATTGCCCGAGCGCTTCCGGAATGAGATTGTACACCGAGGCAGAGGTCATGATGCCTGCTGCGTAGGCAAGTAAAATATCACGCAGACGGTGGGTTACTTTACGCATAAATAGAATAGGTATGGCCCCAAGGCCGGTAGACATGGCTGAGATAAAGCTGCCAATGAGTGCATCGTTCATGCTTCCATTTTCCCTCCTGATGAAGACTTCTTCATAATCGCTGCCGAGCATTGACACCGTACATAAAAGAGATCATAATGAACAACAGATTAGAATTATTATAAATTAGAATTCCGTTTCTGCATAGGTAAATTGTCATAACGGGCAGGTCATGTGGACATGATATAGGCTTTCGTTCTAGTGTATGCAAAAGCATTTGCTTTTGATGCCGGAGAGCCTGACCTTTTTGCAGAACCCGGGGGAGGAACTATACATGTATAAATCAATTATTATTGGAACTGGCCCTGCAGGGCTGACAGCAGCAATCTATCTGGCACGTGCCAACTTGAACCCACTCGTTATTGAAGGACCGCAACCTGGTGGTCAACTGACAACAACGACAGAAGTGGAGAACTTCCCAGGTTTCCCTGATGGCATTATGGGTCCTGAACTGATGGACAATATGCGCAAACAAGCGGAGCGCTTCGGTGCAGAATTCCGTACAGGCTGGGTAAACAACATTGATATGAGCGAGCGTCCATTCAAAATTCAGGTTGAAGGCATGGGTGAACTCATATCGGAAACCTTGATCCTGTCTACAGGCGCATCTGCGAAATACCTTGGTATTCCTGGCGAAGAAACGAATGTGGGCCGTGGTGTAAGCACTTGTGCGACATGTGACGGATTCTTCTTCCGCAACAAAGAAATCATCGTTATTGGCGGTGGCGACTCCGCGCTGGAGGAAGCAAGCTTCCTGTCCCGTTTCGGTTCCAAAGTAACTTTGGTACACCGTCGTGAAGAACTGCGTGGTTCCAAAATCATGCAGGATCGTGCACGCAGCAACGAGAAAGTGGAAATGGCATTGAACCGTACCCCGCTTGAAGTAATCGCTGGCGACAATGGCGTTACTGGACTGAAAGTATTGAACAACGCAACGGGTGAAGAAGAAATTATTCCGGCAAGCGGTGTGTTCGTAGCGATTGGTCACACACCAAACACCGGATTCCTGGGCGGACAGATCACTACGGACGAACACGGTTATATTCTGACTACACCAGGAACTTCCGAAACCAATATCCCAGGTGTATTCGCATGTGGTGACGTTCAGGATACACGTTACAAACAAGCAATCACAGCAGCAGGTAGTGGATGTATGGCTGCAATGGACACAGAGAAATATATCGAAAGTCTGGAGCACAGCGCAGTAGTCCTGTAAGGGAAAGGCTGTTTTGATCAATAGATTAGTATATTAAAAACAATATGAGGTGAATAAACATGGAAAATGTAATTGTATACACATCAACCAACTGCCCAAACTGCAAATCGGTAAAAAGTTTCCTGGCTGATAAAGGCATTGCTTATGAAGAACGTAACATCGAGACTAGCGATGAGTTTGCACAACAAGTGTGGGATATGGGCGTGCGTGCCGTACCTCTGACTGTTATCGGTGAACACCGCATTCTGGGAATGAACAAAACCCAATTTGCCAAAGCGCTGGACGCTTAATTTCCCTCTATAGGGTAAGTTCAAGTAACATGAGCTATTCCGGTTCGCGCGAGCCGTTTGAATATATATTGAGAAGCCTTAGTCCAGATCAGGACTAAGGCTTCTTTTATGTAGAGATAGGCAGTTGTGACTTAACTCATCAGGTGGACAAATTATTTACTACATAAGTGTGGTGAAAAGTAGTTCAATCATGTCGAGAGTACCTCATAGAAATTCACAAAGGCAGGAAAGTACGGAAACCATGTGGAATAAATATACAAATTCATCTTATTTGGAGGTTGTAAAATGGCGTTTCCGACACATATTGTATCTGCAGGCGGAATTGTAGAAGATGGAACTGGAAATATCCTTTTAGTAAAAGCCCATGACGATGGTTGGGTGTATCCTGGTGGGATAACTGAAGTGGGAGAAAACCTGATTGATGGCGTGATTCGTGAAATCAAAGAGGAAAGTGGAATAGACGCCACGGTTAGCCATTTAATTAGTGTTGTTTCGAATACAGCAATCCATAAGTGGTATGACGGTGTGACGGATGTCCCTACAAAGGTCATGTTTGATTTCGTGTGTAAAGCTGTAGGTGGAGAGTTAGCTACTTCTAATGAAACGAGCGAATGCAGGTGGGTTCCAAAGGAAAATGTCCTGGATTTGATTACTTTACCTGGAATCCGTATGCGTTATGAAGCTTATTTGAACTTTAACGGCTCTGTGAATTATTTGGAGTATGTCACTGCGACAACGACAGAATTTAATGTCAAGCTTCAAAGGAGTGTTTAGTTGTACGAGGGATCGTGTATTGAACTAATGGGAAACGTTATTTTAATGTTGACTAGCTGCGTTTGTGATTATAGTAATCCATACGTATTGGAAGCATAAGTGTGCATTTTGGCAACCTTAGGGGTTATGTTCAGAAGGGACCACACACTCAATTGTCCACCAAATTCCAGCTAGTCTGCATTATAAAAATCCCCTATCGCAGCTACAACAGAGCACATGTTTCATGAACTCTTTTGTGGATGTAAAAGGGGATTTGGTGTTAAAATCCAACATATTTTATCTAAAAAAAGATACTCATAAAGGTCTGAAATACAACATAAACCAGTACGCCTGACAGCATGTACATGAAACCAGCCTTCTTTTTGCTCTGAAACAGTCGAAGTATGCCAAGGCTGAACAGGGGCGCAAGCACGATCAGGAACAGGAGTACGGTGACAAACATTTGCGCCGAGATATCTGAAGTATCCACGTAGGTCACGAATTTTCACTCCGTTTCGTTATCGGATTAACACGGCGACATTGATGTCGCCATGACAAAAATCACATAACCCTATTATACCTCTGGATTTCTTTAACAAAAAGGGAGGAAATGGGGCAAAATGATGTCAATTTTCATTGATTATTAGACGGACACTCTTATTTTACCTAGAAATTGGGAAATTGCTGAGTAAGCGGCACCAACACGTGTGGACCGACTGCCGAGAGCAGCCCATTCAATTTGCAAACTGCGGCGGTGATAGGGCAAAGTACGTTCCTCCACCACTTGTTTCAACGCCGTTTCAATCCAGGGTCCTGCTTCAGAGAGAGGGCCGCCGATAATGATGCGCTCAGGATTGAAACTGTTGACAATATTGGTGATGCCAATCCCCAGTTTGCGGCCGATTTCCTGGTATAGTTTCAATACATCTTCATGTCCTTGCTGTGCATGGTCAATCAATTCCCGTGTGGTATGTGCCGGCAAAAGCAACTGATGATCGGGGTGCTCATAAGCTTTCTCCGAAGCATATAACTCCCAGCAGCCACGATTGCCACAGGAGCAAGGTCTGCCTTCTGCTTCAATGGACATATGGCCTGTTTCTCCTGCATATCCCCAAGCGCCTTTGTACAGCTCGCCATCCACCATAATACCTGAACCAATCCCGATGCCTGCACTAATGTAGATCAGATGACGAACTCCGATGCCCGCACCAAAGTTTAACTCTCCATGAGCACCAGCATTCGCTTCATTATCGATTGTCACAGGCAGATCGAATGCTTCCTCAAGCAGGACACGCAGGGGGACCTTTTCCCATCCCAGGTTGGGTGCAAACAGCACCGTTCCTTCCTCGTCCACCATACCCGGCACCCCGATACCAATGCCAATCACCCCGTGAGGGGAAGGAGGGGCTGCATGAATCAGATGTTCTGCTGCAAGTTTTAACTGTTCAACTACAGAGGACACATCGTGATGCTCCAGCTTAACGGCGTACTCTGTGATAATATGACCTTCCAGATCAGTAAGTACACCCTTTAAATGGGTGACGCTGAGTTCCAAACCTACGGCATATCCCGCTGTCCCGCGAAATAGCAGCATCAGAGGTTTGCGTCCACCGCTGGATTCCCCAGGGCCAATTTCCTGCAGAAGCTCATCATGGATCAGATCGGCAACCAGATTGGAAACCGTGGCTTTGTTCAGCCCTGTAATCTCGGATACCCGTGCACGGGAGAGGGGGGCATGACGCCGAATCGTATCCAGGACGATCGACTTGTTTATTTTTTTGACCAGCATCTGGTCTCCGGTAATTTTCATATCCATAAGGCACTCCTATTCTTCTATAAAAGGGTTCAGACCCGTTATCCGTAAACAAGCTATTCGACTATTATAGCGTAAACAAACCCGCAAAAAAAATTTAATTTTTACTTTGTTTAACCAATAGACAAAGTAAAACCGATGTGTTAGGATAACGTTGTAAACGATTACTTTTAAAACTATTGAGGAGGCATTTACCATGGCCTATTTTGAATCCGTTAATAAAATTTCATTCGAAGGTAAAGATTCCACGAATCCATTTGCTTTTAAACATTATAATCCCGAAGAAGTGGTAGCCGGCAAATCAATGGAAGAGCATTTCCGTTTCGGCATGGCTTACTGGCATACATTAACAGCGGGTGGTAGTGATCCGTTTGGTGCGGAAACAGCTGTTCGTTCTTGGGATAACTACTCCGGTCTGGACCTCGCGAAAGTACGCGTTGAAGCGGCATTTGAATTTTTGGAAAAAATGAATCTCCCGTTCTTCTGCTTCCATGATGTGGACATCGCACCAGAAGGCAACAGCCTGCGTGAGTTCTACAGCAACATCGATACAATCGTTGACCTGATTGAAGGCCACATGAAATCCAGCGGCAAAAAGCTGCTCTGGAATACAGCGAACATGTTCTCCAACCCACGCTTTATGTTTGGTGCAGCTTCTACTTGCAACGCAGACGTATACGCTCATGCTGCAGCCCAAATCAAGAAAGGTCTGGAAGTGGGTAAACGTCTGGGCGCAGAAAACTATGTGTTCTGGGGCGGTCGTGAAGGTTATGACACATTGCTCAACACAGACATGCAGCTGGAGCAAGACAACATTGCCCGCATGTTCCACATGGCAGTAGACTACGCGAAGGAAATTGGCTTTGATGCACAATTCCTGATTGAGCCTAAACCAAAAGAGCCAACTAAACACCAATATGACTATGATGCAGCAACTTCCATTGCCTTCTTGCAAAAATACGGTTTGGACAAACACTTCAAACTGAACCTGGAAGCGAACCATGCTACACTTGCTGGTCACACATTCGATCACGAAATCCGCGTTGCCCGCACAAACGGCATGCTCGGTTCCCTCGATGCTAACCAAGGCGACATGCTGATTGGTTGGGATACGGATGAGTTCCCGGTTGATATGTACGATGCGACATTGACGATGTATGAAGTATTGAAAAACGGCGGTATCGGCCGTGGTGGTGTGAACTTTGACGCCAAAGTACGCCGTGGTTCCTTCGAAGCAGATGATCTGTTCCTGGCACACATCGCGGGTATGGATACGTATGCAAAAGGTCTGAAAGTGGCTGCAAAATTGATTGAAGATCGTGTATTCGATGACTTCATCGAAAAACGTTACAGCAGCTTCAGCGAAGGTATCGGCGCAGATGTGGTTGCAGGTAAAGCAACACTGGCTTCCCTTGCTGAGTATGCACTGAACAACGAAAGCCCACGCAAAAACCAATCCGGACGTCAGGAATTGCTGAGAGCCAAACTTAACCAGTACATTCTGGCTGACTAATACCGGTTAGGCGGTTTAATGGATGTATATCCATGAGTTAGGCGTGTGTAGGCGTATATAGTGAAGTATTCACACCAGCCTAACACAAGGCTTGTACTACGGAACGCCTGAACAAGCATGACATTCGGACCGTCCCCGACTTTCCCCTGGGAAGGCGGGGGCGGTTTTTTTGATTAAACAAACAACGCGGTTTTTTAGTTTCTGATATAAATGTTTGTCTAAGATGTTGCATGCAGAACGGAGTGAGCAGAAAGGACCCGAGGAAGCGGAGCGTTCGCATTTATCCCCGGATTTCTCCCTTGCTAAAGGGTATAAAGGAAATCTGGGGGTAACGGCGATCCGAGGGTTTTCTGATCACGGAGTGCCGACATGAGCATCAAGGTTTCATTTATACAATCCTGTTACAAACGAGAGGAGTTAACTCATGAGTTACGTAATTGGTGTCGATCTGGGAACAAGCGCAGTCAAAACAGTGCTGGTTAACCGTGAAGGGAAAGTGGCGTTTGAAGCATCTGAGGCATACCCGTTATACCAGCCCAAGGCTGGATACAGTGAACAGAATCCCGAGGACTGGGTAGAGCAGACCATTGTCTCCTTGCGCAAATTGCTGGAAGTGTCTGGCGTACATCCTTCGGAAATTGAAGGGTTGAGCTTCTCCGGACAGATGCATGGATTGGTATTGGTGGACGCTGAGGGTAAACCGCTGCGTAACGCCATTTTGTGGAACGATACACGCACAACGGCGCAGTGCCGCCGCATCGAAAAAGTGCTGGATGGCAAGCTGTTAAGCATTGCCCGAAACCGAGCGCTTGAAGGTTTTACATTGCCGAAAATCCTGTGGGTACAGGAGAATGAACCTGAA
The DNA here is from genome assembly GCF_014844075.1 of Paenibacillus sp. JNUCC-31. Taxonomy (NCBI): domain Bacteria; kingdom Bacillati; phylum Bacillota; class Bacilli; order Caryophanales; family Paenibacillaceae; genus Paenibacillus; species Paenibacillus sp. JNUCC31. The sequence continues at coordinate 2,270,545 of NZ_CP062165.1, read as the reverse complement.
CTGCTGCAACAAGCGGCCTTGTTCCTACTGCCGAAGGACTATGTACGTTATCGCCTGACAGGTGATTATGCCATGGATTATTCAGACGCAGCTGGCACATTGCTGCTGGACGTTGCTGGCAAGCAATGGAGCAAGGAGATCGCGGAAGCTTTTGAACTGCCGGTATCCTTGTGTCCGCGATTGGTCGAATCATTTGAGGAAGTGGGCACGTTGCTGCCTGGGATTGCCGATCAAACAGGACTTGCAGCATCAACCAAAGTATATGCCGGTGGTGCGGACAATGCGTGCGGAGCCATTGGCGCAGGCATTCTGAGTGAAGGACAGACGATGTGCAGCATCGGAACGTCTGGCGTTGTACTTTCCTATGAAGAGCGGAAAGATCTCGATTTTGAAGGCAAAGTTCACTTTTTTAACCATGGTGAGAAAGATGCCTTCTATATTATGGGGGTAACCCTTGCGGCAGGATACAGCTTGTCTTGGTTCAAGGATACATTTGCTGCGGACAAATCATTTGATGTGCTCTTACAGGGAATTGATGCCATTCCTCCGGGCAGCAACGGATTGTTATTCACGCCATATATCGTTGGCGAGCGTACGCCGCACCCTGATGCAAATATTCGGGGCAGCTTTATCGGTATGGATGCAGGGCACAAGCTGGAGCACTTTGGACGTGCTGTGATGGAAGGAATCACATTCTCCCTGCGGGAATCGATCGATATTCTGCGTGGAGCAGGCAAAACGGTCAATGAGGTTATCTCCATTGGGGGCGGTGCCAAAAATGAAGCCTGGCTGCAAATGCAGGCCGATGTCTTCAATGCAACCATTGTGAAGTTGGAGAGTGAGCAGGGTCCTGCGATGGGCGCGGCGATGCTGGCGGCTTATGGCTGTGGCTGGTTCCCAACCTTGCAGGAATGTGCAGCAGCGTTCATTCGTCCGGCCAAATCCTATACGCCTAACCCGGAAGCAGTGAAGGTGTATGATGGACTGTTTGCATTGTACCAAGAGGTGTACGGGCACACACGCAGCTTGAATGACCGTTTGGCAGCGTATCGTTAATTTAAATATTCAGACAGAGCAAAAGCATCCGCGAAAGCGGGTGCTTTTTTTATGGGGAAGATGCTTGATGGTCACAACGAAAATGTGATAAGCGACGTGAAAGGTTTGGACGTCTGACATAACCATAATCTGGATATGCATACATTGGATATAGAGGATCGTAATCCGTCCAGACAGATGCTTTGATACCGAATAGTTCAACAGATATATGTTTCAACCCATTAAAGATTAGGCGTATAAAACGATTGGGTATCCATGCAAGCATGGAGGTGAAACTTTGGATGAACGAGAGGAAGCGGAAAGGCCGCATATTACTTTGTCCATGATCGTCCGTAATGAAGAGCACAGATATCTCAAACAGGCGTTGGAAACGCATCGGTCCTGGATAGACCGGGCAGTAATCATAGATGATGGAAGTACGGACGGAACCGTAGCCATGTGCCGTGAACTGTTGAGCAGCATCCCACTCGTATTGATAGAGAACCCGGCTTCGCGTTTTTCCGACGAGGTGAGCCTCAGGAAGCAGCAATGGCAGGAGACGGTGGCTACCGAACCGGAATGGATTTTGAATCTGGATGCCGATGAAATCTTGACGACTGATTTTGAGGCTGATCGGAACCAACTGTTGAGCGGAAGTGAGGACGCCATTTATTTCAGGCTGTTCGATATGTGGAGTGAGACCCATTATCGGGAAGACGAGTACTGGCAGGCCCATGCGTATTATCGGCCATTTCTGGTCCGATATCGCCCGGAGTGGAGCTATGAGTGGAAGGAAACTCCACAGCATTGCGGCCGTTTTCCACTAACCATTCAACATTTTGCCTATGGATGCCATGCTCCTCGAGTGAAGCATTATGGCTGGGCACGCCTGGAGGATCGGGTACGTAAGTTTGAGCGCTATCAGGCGCTTGACCCGGATGCCAGATACGGTTGGAAGGAACAGTATGAATCCATTCTGGATAGCGAGCCTAGATTGTTACCGTGGTCGGAATAAGGAGAGGGGGATGGAATACGTTGAGAGATGACCAGCTACGCAAACCAAGCCGGGAGTCCAAAGAAACTCAGGAATCCTTAGAATCCCGTGAACGTAAGGATCAGCAGGAACCAATGAAAGAACGGATTCTGATTGCAAGTCCTGTTCGACAGACGGTTCTTGTGCTCCGTGAGTTTCTTGACTCTCTAATTGCCCTTGAGCGAACAACGGTAGAGACTGATTATTTGTTTGTGGACGATAATGAAGAGGAAGCAGCATCCCATATGCTCGAAGAATTTGTACTCCAGTATCAAGGCACCATTCTTGGAGCAGATAGCGATGACGAAGGTGGTAGCCCGGAAAAGGGAAAATACACTAAGGATGAAGGAGGACATTATTGGCGGGATGCACAGATCTGGCGTGTTGCGGGGCTGAAAAATCGTCTTCTGACTTATGCCCGTGAACAGAAGTACGATGCCGTATTCCTGATTGATTCCGATCTTGTCCTGCATCCCCGCTCGCTGGAGCAGCTAGTTTCCACTGGCAAGGAGATTGTATCCAATATCTTCTGGACGCGCTGGCAGCCGGGTACAAGGGAGATGCCGCAGGTCTGGTTGCAGGATGAGTACGCCCTATATCGCAAGAGAGGCAAAGCCATCACCGGGCAGGAGGCAGAGGATGAAACTACACAGACGGATGCTTTTCTGAGGCAATTGCGAATCCCGGGCTGTTACGAGGTAGGGGGTCTGGGGGCATGTACTCTTATTCGTAAGAATGTATTGGATTCCGGGGTGTCCTATGATCAGATTCCGAATGTATCGTTCTGGGGGGAAGATCGTCATTTTTGCATTCGAGCCCAAGCCCTAGGATTTCAATTATACGTGGATACACACTTTCCTGCCTATCACATCTATCGACTATCCGAGTTGCCTGGCGTGGCTGCTTATAATCGCAAGGCGAGACGTGGAGAAGAGACCGTTAGTATTTCGCTATGTATGATCGTGAAAAATGAAGAAGCTTCCCTCGCCAGATGTCTGGATTCGGTTAACGGGATCGCAGACGAGATTGTGATTGTCGATACGGGCTCGACGGATCAGACCCGACAGATCGCAGCACGCTACACGGAACGCATTATCGATTTTGAGTGGGTGGATGATTTTGCGGCGGCCCGGAACTTTGCTTTTGAACAAGCGACATGTGAATATATATTATGGCTGGATGCCGACGATGTGTTCGAACCGGAGGACCGGTTGAAGCTTATTGAATTGAAACGTTCCCTTGATCCAGCAGTAGACAGTGTCACCATGGATTATCATCTGTCCTTTACAGCGGAGGGGAAAGTGGCCTACAGTTTGCGGCGAAATCGGCTGGTCCGGCGGGATCGGAATTTTCGCTGGATTGGTGCGGTGCATGAATATCTGGAAGTGGCAGGACATCTGATGCATAGTGACGTGGCCGTTACACATAAGAAGGATAAGGAATATACAGATCGCAATCTAAAGATATACCGCAAACGGGAAAAGGCCGGAGAGGAGTTCCCCCCGCGTGATTTGTACTATTTTGGAAACGAGCTGAAAGATCATGCAGAGTATGCGGATGCGGTGAACTATTATGAGAAATTCCTGGACACGGGGCTGGGCTGGGTGGAGGATCAGATTGCAGCTTGCCAAAAAATAGCTGATTGCGAAGCTGCGCTTGGACGTTCGGAGCAGGAAGTTTCGGCCTTGCTGAAATCCTTTGCCTATGATTTGCCGAGGGCAGAGATTTGCTGTCGTTTGGGAGGTTATTTTGCCGATCGTGGAGATTATCGCAAAGGCATATTCTGGTATGAACTGGCGACCCGGGCGATACGCCCGACAGATCCAATGGTTGTATTGAATGAAGCTGCTTGGACATGGATGCCACACCTACAGTTATGCGTTTGTTATGACCGGATAGGCAATAGGGTGAAAGCGAAAGAGCACAATGATATTGCTATGACGTACCATCCCACACATCCGAGCATGCTGTATAATGACAAGTATTTTAAGGATCTGGAGAAGGAAAGTATTCTGGAAAAGGCATAGCGTATACTCATGCCCGTTGTAGGCATATCAAACCTCTCTAATGGAATTGAATGGGTGAATTTAACCCTTTTCCATGGAGAGGTTTTCATGTTGCGATGTATCTGGATACCCGATATCGATCACCACTTATCCTCATAGAAAATTGGATCAAATGATTTCATCCCGGGGACGATATGCTTTACAATAGTAACTAACGGAAAAGCGGTGATAACAAGTACTTGTCTTCGGCTGCCGAATCTATGAAACAAGGGGAAGTTGGCATGAATCTGACGGAAGTATTATTACAATCGAGACTGGTGGCTATCGTTCGTGGTATTAGCCGGGAATCTGCTCTGGCAGCAGGGCAGGGGATGACAGATGGAGGAATCCGTCTGATGGAAGTGACCCTTAACACACCTGGAGCACATGATATTATTGCAGACTGGCGTTCACGGCATGAGGGTAAGGCTTATGTCGGAGCAGGTACGGTACTGAACGTGCAGATGGCCAAAGAAGCGGTCGCAGCAGGGGCTCAATTTTTGGTGTCTCCAAATGTCGATCTGTCCGTTATTGAATATGCTGTAGAACATGGCGTGGAGATCTGGCCCGGGGCGATGACGCCAACGGAGATTGTGGCTGCATATGAAGCAGGGGCACAAGTGGTGAAGTTGTTCCCCATGGCAAGTCTGGGTATTCCGTATTTACGTGAAATCAAGGCTCCACTGAATCATATCCCGCTGCTTGCAACAGGAGGAGCCACTCTGGATAACATTGCAGATTATTATACCGCGGGTGCCGCAGCAGTGGGCCTTGGAAGTGCACTTTTGCCACGAGAAGCACTTGCAGCAGGCAATAAAGAGCAGATTGCCGCTTGTACACGTGCATTTGTTGAAATAGCTCAAATCGAAGGGTGAGGAAGGGAATTAACGGAATTGGACTTAACCAACCATATATATCAGGGTATAAGGGTATATATGAGATGCTCCTGAATCCATACATTATATAAGAAGTGATGTGGATTAACGTTCTGTTGATCATGCTGTCGTATGATGGAGTTATGCCATACACCGGAGAGGAGTGAAACCCAGTGAAAGCTAAAACAATGATTGGCGGCATGATTGCTGTTGCAGCAGTTACGGCGGGTGGTTTATGGAAGGCGGCCGTAAAGAGTCAGACACCGAAAAAGATTCCGATTACGCTCACACCACCCATGCCTTTTGAAGACGTAACCTTTGACAGTGGTGGTGGTCGGGTACACGGCTGGTTTATTCCTGCTGAGGCTAGTGTCCCGAAACCATGGCCGCTGGTCATTATTGCCCACGGCTGGGGCTCCAATCGCTCCCGAGTCCTTCGTTATGCACGTCCCATCTGGGAAGCAGGGTATGCCCTGTTTATGTATGATGTTCGCAGCCATGGAGCCAGTGATCCAGTCAAAGCAGCCTCAGCCTACCTGTTTCGTGACGATCTGTTATCCGCTTTACAGTATACGACGTCTCGTCCGGAGATTGACCCTGCGGCAATCGGTGTGCTGGGGCATTCTCTGGGCGGGCTGGGCACCATTCTCGCGGTGACCGAGGGTATTCCTGTATCAGCGGTGATTACAGACTCGATGCCATCCCAATTCGAGGTTATCGTCAGTTCGGAGCTGAGACGGCGGCGCCTGCCTCTGTTTCCGCTGGCCCAGTTGATTCCGCGAATCTGGTTCTGGCGGCTTGGTGAATCTCTGAAAACGTATCGCCAGCGCGATCCGGTGATGATGCTGAATGAGCGGCGTAAGGGAGTGCAGCTGCCGATGCTTATGGTTCATTCCAAAGGAGACAATTTTATTCCCCCGAGCGAACTTGAATATTTTATGTCCAAGGCCGATCCGCCTGTGGAACATTTGTGGGTCAATAGTGGAGGACATAGCTGTTCTGAAGAAGATCCTGCATTCTGGGAAGCAGTCATTCCATTTTTGAAAAAATATGTTCAGGTGCAGTCTCAGTCAAATGAATTGGTTATACCGAACGTCAATATAGAGAAAATCCAGCCCACTTGATGCTCAGGCTGATTGTTGAAACGCCAACCCGGTTGGCGTTTTTTTGCTGTTCAGGACGATTTGCAAAAATTCTCATTTGTAAAATTGTTGGGAAAACGACGATTAAAAAGGAAGCTTATGGTATCATAGAATAGACTGGCAATATTCATGCGAGGTTATTTTCATGCATCCTTGTATGAAATTGAAGGGAGAGGTCCAGATTTGAGCTTTGATTGGAATTTTAATGTGCGATTCAAAATGTTTACAGCCAAAGCGGCTACAGCAGCCATGGCCACATTGCTCCTGGCATCACAGACACCAGGGTTTTCAGGCAGTGTGTCGGCAGCGACAGCGGAACAGGTGACAGAAGCCGCAGCGGGGGAAAATGAAAAACAACTTGGACTATTAGACAACGAGGTGCCTGAAGGAGCCAACATCTCCTCCAAGCAAGCGAGCGAGAATATACTGAAATTATTTCCGTTGCTAGAAAAGGCGACGATCTCATCCGCACGATTTGATTCACCCAATTCTTTTCCGCCACCGGATTATAAGGCATGGGATATTGGATTTGAACTGCGTGAAGGAAACCGTTCCACCGGATTCAGCGCAACAGTACATGCAGTCACAGGGGAAGTGCTGAGTGTACATTTGCCTTCGGAGTTGTTGGAAAAACAGTTTTCCGATTCAGAGAAGAAATTGACAAAGACCGAAGCGAAAAAGCAGGCAGATGAGTTTCTGTACAAGGCTATCCCGAATCTGAAGGAAGATAGTTTTGTTGCCGTTGCTGAGCCGTATGCGAACAGTGTGCAGCAATCCCTGTTTGGCCGAACAGAGTATACCTACAGCTATCAGTTGAAGCATGAAGGCTTGGTATCCGAGGCTGAAACAGCCTACATAAGTGTAGATCAGAGCGGATTGGTGACGGGCTATTCACGAACTACCATTGGAGCTGAATATCCTTCATCAAAGGCGGTAATTCCAGCGGATCAGGCTCAGCAGAAGTTCGAGGAAGAGTTCGATATTCAATTGGCCTATATTAGCGAAGAGCGTTTTTCTTCTCGCAACGGCCAGAAGTATTACTTGGGATACACGCCGAAGAACTCAACTGTTAATGCACTTGATGCGAATACACTGGATCGGATCAACAGTATGACAGGTGACGCCATTGTCCAGGACGTTTCCCAGGAGGACAAACCTCTGAAAGGCAGTGTAGCTGCTTTTACTCCGAATACGGGATCGAAACTGAATGCTCAGCAGGCAGAGAAGCTGGTCAAAAAGAGTTTTAATATTCCGGAAAGTTATAAATTAGAGTATAGCCAGTTAACCAAAGGGAGTTTTGCAAGCCCTAACCATCAGGTCTGGAGCCTAAGCTGGAGCAATCGCAATGCAAGTGCGTCTTATATGTTCATGAGAGACATATCAGCACAAGTGGATGCGGCAACCGGACAGATCTACAGTGTGAATATTTATCAGCGTATAATGCCCGGCATGGAGCAGGAGAAGTCCGATACGGAAGTGAAGGGCAAGACCGTGACCAAATCTCAGGCGGAGAAATTGGCTGTCAATACAGTCATCTCCCTTGTGCCGGATGCAAGCAAGCAATTCCGACTTTCAACGGTGCTTGAATTGGACGATGCACGCACGTTTATATTCCAGCGGTACCTAAACGGAATTGTGGTTAAGGATGATACGGTTCAGGTACAAGTTTCCAATGATGGAACGATCACTGAATATTATTCGATGGTTGCTGCAGCGCCAGAGCAACTGCCGACGGATGTCAAACCGGCCATCAGCTATGAGAAGGCCAGGGCGACCTACCTTGAAGAATTCAAATTGGTACTGGCCTACTCACGTTATGGAGGGTTCGGCATGGGCAATGGTGAAGCCGTTCCTGTGGGTGTGAAGCTTGCTTACATGCCTACTCGTACCGACAGTCCGTTGACTGGCATCACGTATGAAGTGCTTGATGCCAACACAGGAGAATGGAAACCGATGTACGGCAGCACAAGTGGGACAGTCCAGGTTACAATCAGCGATATTAAGGGGCATGCCGCCGAATCTGATCTTCAGAATATGATACAGCATGGTGTACTTATTGCAGATGAACAGGGACGTGTTTTCCCGGACCGAGTCATTACCAAGGGAGACTGGTTCACCTATCTGGCAAGAGCAGTTAATCCAAATTTGGATGTGTATTACAGCGGAGACGGGGAAGGCAATCTGTATGCTGACATCACCCCGGAAAGCCCATATTACCAAGCTGTTCGTACATTGATCGATCAGCGCTGGTTAGCGGGTGCCGATCCCAAGTCGAAGTTGAATCCAGAAGAGGAGATGACTCGTGAAGAGTTGGCAGTATTGCTCGTGCGCATATTGCGCTATGAGAAATTAGCCGGATTCTACACGTTGCCTTCAGATCTTCCGAACCTGGCAGATGCCAGCGCGGTCAACAATAAGGGAGCTGTCTCCCTCAGTATCAAGCTGGGATTGTTGCCTTCGATCGATGGCCGCTTTATGCCTGCGCGTAAAGTGACAGTTGCCGAAGCGGCACAGGTATTGGAACGACTTGCCAAGCTTCAAGGCAAGACGGATACCTTTATGAACGGAAATCGCCTGTATTGAGTGAATCGAAGCGAGCAGCATATTTGCCCGGAACGATCATAAGATGAGAATAACGGGCAGATTCAGTTTATTTTGCTGAAGACAAGGGGGACCTTCTGCGGAAGGTCTCTTTTGATGCTTTTCGACAAAACTAGAACCCTGCCGTCATACCGTTTTGTGATACAATGAGGCATGAGAATTTTGCGAAGAGAGGTGGTATCCTTTCATGGGCAAGCATGGAAAACGAGTGATAACCCTGCTTTTGGCTGGCTGTCTGGTTGCTGTGGCGCTGCCGCATGCGATTGATCTGGATCAGCTATATGCGGCGTCGGGAACATCAGATATATCCACGAATACCGATCTTCGAGAGACGTTGCTTACCGCGATGTCACAGCGAACGGAGGAACTTGTTTTTACATACAAAGGCAATGTGAAAGGCCTCAAGAAGCAGTTGCAGAGTTCCATTGACGAAGCGATGACCAGCGATCCCTACATTCAATATACCGTTAAAAGCTATGCATTTAACTATAAAGGCTCCAACGTATCCGCTGAGGTACATGTGAAACTGGCATATCGGGAAACGAAGGAACAGACCGATTATGTCAACCGTAAAGTAACCAATGTGCTGAAAGAAATCATCGTGCCTGGCATGACCAATCATGAGAAGGTCAAAGCCATTCATGACTGGATTGTGCTTCATCTTTCCTACGATACATCCTTGAAGAAATATACTGCGTATGACGGGCTTGTTACTGGCAGCACCGTATGTCAGGGATATTCATTGCTGGCTTATCGCATGCTGGAGCAGGTGGGTATAGACAATCGGATCGTGGAGGGAACGGCTGGCGGGCAACTGCACGCCTGGAATCTCGTGAAGCTGGATGGTAAGTGGTACCATATGGACACGACGTGGGATGATCCTACTCCTGACCGCAAAGGGAAGGTAAGTCACAGTTACTATTTACTCAGTGATGAGGAGATGGCACGAGACCATGTCTGGACGGCCAAAAGCAGGTATCCTGCTGCACCTGATCCTTATCGGGAAGCTTTGCAAAATCTGGTGAAGACCAGTGGAAGCAAAGCAGCTGTGTATCAGAAGTTGTATCATACCCTGGAATACTCGCTCTATGACGAGAGTGATGCTGTCAGTGGCCATTCCGCACTCAAGACCAAAGTGCAGGGTGTGCTCAAGGATGGAGGAACTTCACTGACGTTCAGGTACAAAGGCACCGAGACGGGACTGGTGGAGGACTTGCAGAATTTGTATCAGCTTGGCATGAAATCGATATCGTATTACGTGTCCAAAATAGAGGGCACCGTCGATCTGCGTGTGAAGATTACCTGGACCATGTAGTAGCAGGTTGTGTCATGATTGTATATAACGTTGAACAAGGGCGCTCAGAGGATGAGCGTCCTTTTTGGTGAGCAGATGGAGCCTGGGCAAACCAAACGGGCAACATGCTCTCCTTTGGAAAGAATGCTGCCCGTGGATCATCATTCCGCTGACGGTGTAAAGTCACATTCCTGAAGCGGAACGACTTTGGTTTTTTTAATAAATTTATAACCCAGCCATAACACAAGGAACAAGGGTACGCTCAAGTAAGCAACGAGTGCTCCGCTCCAATCAATCTGATCGCCTGTGAATGCCTGATAATTCTGCCCGATGATCACGATGATACAGAGTACAAAGGCAAAGATCGGACCAAACGGGAACCAGCGTGCACGGTAGGGCAGGTCGTTCAGATCACGTCCCTGAGCCACATAGGCACGGCGGAAGCGGTAATGGCTGATGGCAATGCCAAGCCAGGTGATAAAGCCACACATACCGGATGCATTGAGTAACCATGTGTATACAATACCATCACCGAACAGGGAGGCCAGAAATGCCAGCATGCCCACTGCTGTAGTCAAGAGCAGGGCGTTCATTGGAATGCCCTTTTTGTTCAGCCGTGCCAGGAAGCGAGGTGCCTTGCCGTCACGGGCAAGAGCGTACAGGACCCGGCTGGAAGCGTACATGCCTGAATTCCCGGCAGACAGCACAGAAGTCAGAATAACAGCATTCATGACCGAAGCAGCAATGGCCAAACCTGCTTTTTCAAAGACAAGAGTAAACGGACTGACCCCGATGTTATTCAGGTCCCCTTTGAGCAGATTCGGATGGGTGTAAGGAATGATCAGACTGATGACTGTAATCGCCAGAATGTAAAAAATCAGAATACGCCAGAACACCTGCCGAATGGCACGGGGAACATTTTCACGCGGGTTTTCACTTTCACCGGCTGCAACACCAATGAGCTCTGTTCCCTGGAAAGAGAACCCGGCGGCCATAAATACCCCAAGAACCGCGAAGAATCCGCCATGGAAGGGTGCATCTCCTATCGTAAAGTTGCTAAACCCAACTGCTTCTCCACCCATAATACCGAAGATCATGAGCACGCCAACAGTCAGAAAGATGATGACCGTCGCGACCTTGATAATAGCGAACCAGTATTCGGATTCGCCGTATCCTTTAACGGACAGCACATTCAAGGCAAAGATCAAAACAAGAAACAACAGACTCCACAACATCGATGAGCTGTCAGGGAACCAGTATTTGATGAGCACGGTTGCGGCAGCAAGCTCAGCCGCAATGGTAACGGCCCAGTTGTACCAGAAGTTCCAACCCATGGCGAACCCAAGAGCTGGATCGACAAACCGGGCAGCGTACGTATTGAATGAACCGGAATCGGGCATGAAGGTAGCCAGTTCCCCGAGACTGGTCATTAAGAAATAGACCATGATGCCGACAGCCGCGTATGCAATCAGTGCACCGCCGGGTCCAGCCGTGGAGATGGCGGTGCCGCTGGCGAGGAACAGTCCTGTACCGATGGAGCCACCCAGGGCAATCATGGTCATATGACGTGCGCGTAGCCCTTTTTTCAAGGAAGGTCCTTTTGTTGTTTGGTTGTTGCGGTCTTGCATGGAAACACTCCTTCATTCAGCGTACTGATAATATCAGATCTATGACGATATAACGATATAACACAAAAGACCGCAGGCATAAGCCCGCGGTCTCTATATCAATCGCCCGCACCTTGTCCCAAATGTTTAAGATAGCTCAACACAGAAGAATTCATACCCTCCGGAGAAGGCATCTTATTCTTCCGTGACAGTTCTGCGCCTTTCGGCAACAGCCCCAGCCGCGCTGGACAACGTAAGGAACCGTCCTGCGGGCTTCGGCGGGTGCACCTTTCGGCTGAATTCATAAGCGGCTCCTTAGCGCCTCCTTCAGCGTACTGATCGCACCCGCGACCTCTACCTCACCATCAATGGATGAGGTGTATCTATTGTCTATGAAATTAAATAACAGAACGTAACACTCCATGTTCTGTATAGTAAACAGACAATCAGTATAACGCTCATGGTATTCCAGTGCAATAACAATTGTTGGATGTGAATCAAAAGGCCTATTCGGACTTCTTGTTACGTCCAGCCATTTGCTGCCACACGGTTCCAGCGGCCTGTTCCCCGGATTCAATCCGCTCCAGGGCCATCTTGGCTTGCAGGCTGACTTCAAACTCAGGGTCTTCGGCTGCATTCCGCAATGCCTGCTCTGCTTCTTCCGTTCCCACTTCGTACAGGAAACGGGCAGCACGCCAGCGTACAAGCTTGCTTTTATCGGTTAGCGTGGCTGTCATGGCTGCCGTTGCCTTAGGGTCACCGATATCGGAGAGGGTATCCCCGGCAGTGCGACGAACAGCGGGTGAACTATCCTTCAGCGCTTCGTACAGTAGCTCCATGGCTTCCGGTGTACGAATATCACCAAGATATACGACAGCAAGGCGGCGGATCTGCATTTTACTGTCATGCAGGGCACGGGCAACGAGTGGCAGCCTTTCCGCTGTAGGCTCCATGCCATCCAATGCTGCGTAGCGAACATTCCAGTCTTCACTTTGCAGGGCCACTTCAAGCTCAGCGCCATCTAACTGGCGGCGACGTTCCACGAATTCTTCCGTATTGGTTCCATGCTCGATGGCTTGTTGAATCACTCGCTCCAGTCGCTCCGGTGGATACGCTGCCTCTAACTCCTGTTCGACTTCTCTTGCGATATCAGGCAACTCTCCGTAACGAACGCCGTAATCACTTAGTTTCCGTTCCTTGATCAGCGTTGCGCTGGCAACTTCGGTCACGGCCTTGACGAACCGATCCGAGAGCGAGATTCGTTCTTCCTTTGTGCCCGCTTTGACCCGAATCTGCATAGGCACACCTCTGAAGAATTGAACAAATACCTGGGCTTCTCCGAAGTGCTCACCAGAGGCATCTTCCGATTCGATCCAGTCCAGATCCATGCCTTGCTGACCCAGACGGCTCTGGACTTCGCCAAGGATAACGGACCAGTCCGCATTTCCCTTGCGGTCCAGGGCTACGAAGTCGGTGGTATGAAATACACTCTTTACACCGGGGATATGAAGCATCTGCCGAATAAATGCTGGAGCAGATCGCTCATTATCCAGCGTATATGTTTTGCGGATCCCGTCCTCCAGACGCTCATCCAGATGCAGCATCATCGTATTTGGACTGGGTGTTGGTTCAATGGAAACAATATTCATCGGTTCATAACCTCCTGTACCGGATTCATCCATAAACTTCCCGTCATCGCACGGGTATTTATCTATTTTACATGATTGTGTTGAAACTACGAAATAGTTGGGCGAAATTTACACGTTATGTGAAGAAATACGTAGGTAGTTAACACTTCTTTCATGTTCACGCACAAACATTTTTAAACGGAAGCTGACATAATTAAAAAGAAAGAAATAACTGGAGGTTATAATCGATGGAACCAATTACAGTACTTTCGGATGGAAACCGTAGTATTGCCTATGACCCTATTATTCAAATGTATTATGAATACATGTCAGACAAGCAAGGCGATTCGGCAATCAACATAAGAAAGAACACAAGGGAGATGGCCTGGTCGGAGTGGGGCGCATCCCGTTACTGTATTATTGATTATCAGGACGCCGGGCAAGCCGTCTCGGCAGCAAATGCAATCCGGGCATTTATGCCCCATATTCCGTTACTGGTGATTACGGATTTTAAATCCCTGATTCGCAAGCGTCATTTGCAGCGTATTACGGGTACAGGTGTAATGAAGATGGTCCTATGGCAAGAAAAAGAGCCTCAAAAGCTGGTCATGGAAATACAGCGGTGGCTGCATTCCTGTGCATATGAAACAAAAAACAGCCCTATCCTCAACCCTATCGATGCGACAATGACAGAGAGGACAGGGCCCTTCAATTATTGAATGACATATTTATATCCCGTTCCCCAAACCGTCTTGATATATCTCGGGTTTTTGGGGTCGGATTCAATTTTTTTACGCAGGCTGGAAATATGCACATCGATTGTACGATCCAGATACGCCCGCTCGGAGCCTTTGATTCGATCCATAAGTTCGTTACGGGTGAATACTTTGCCTGGATTCCTGTACAATTCCTTCATAATTTCAAATTCAATATGAGTGACCTCGATTTCAATGCCATCGACAAATAAGGTTCTTCTGTACTCATTCACACTGACATGCCCGGCGACCTCAGCAGGTTTATCCATTTTGGCAGGTTGATCCGGGTAGGAAATGGCTGATCTTCGCAGCAATGCTTTCATTCGTGCATCAAGCTCTTTAAGACTAAAAGGTTTGCATAGAAAATCATCGGCACCATTGTGTAATGCTCGCAGCCGATCATTCAACAAGGTGCTGGCCGATATCATCAGTATGGGTACAGTCGAGTGTTGACGAAACGCTTCAACCAGATCATTGCCGTCCGTCTCAGGCAGCATTAGATCAGTCACCACTATATCGGGCTGGAATCGTGGGAAAAGCTCTAGTGCTTCGCCTGCATGATGAACCCGTTCAGTTATGTAACCTTCCTCCTCAAGAAAGAAAGCAATCATATCGGCCAGATTTTTCTCATCTTCTATAAGAAGTACTTTGATAGACATTGGGGTCACACTCCTGATGAAAAGAATTTATTAAGATACTTTTATATAAATGTCGTAATTTGTTTAGAAATACTGCAAATTTTTAATTTTTTAATGTTTGTATTCCAAAATATAGGATGCTATGTAGTTTGAACTATAATGGTTGAGCCAAACTTCAGTATATTACCATGAATGTAGCTGATTTGCCGATCATTCAAAATTTCCCAAAGCTACATGGGGTGTTAATTACAGTATAATGTATCAGAACGATTTAAGGGGAAAAAAGTAGATTTACGAGCTTTAATTCATAGGAGGAACCAACGTTTTGTTGAATGCTAATCTAGAAACCAGTCACGAGGGCAACTGCTTATGCTCCATATAAAGGCAAAAAAGGTGTTGGAGTGGATGGTCTTCAAACTTCGGATACCCTGGTTCTCTACTGCGATACTTATTGTTCTTGGGACTATGGGAAGTATTTATCCGCTGACTCTATTTTACGGAGTCCAACTGATGTTTGGCAGTGCAGCCGCACTGATTGCTTTGCGTTTACATGGAGGTGTATACGGATTCATCGCCATGGCAGCGATTGCTTCATTGAATATATTATGCACGGGTCTGCTCCCGAACAGCTTGTTTATCCTAGGTGCTCACTTCATTGAATTGATTTGGATGCTGGGATGGCAGCTGCGCTGGAAAAACGGGAGTATCATGAAAGCCAATACATCGTTCTGGGTTGTAATGTTACTGCCTGTAACCTGTTATGGGTATTTCATGATGGGCATGCAGCTCGAAGAAATAAAGTATGCTTATATGCATATCGCTGTGATCAGCATGGTCAACGCGCTGATTGCAGGCATTGTAGTGGATTTCTGGATCACAAACGGGGAGCAAAAGTCGAAGCGGACTGGAACCATCCCGCTCAAAAGGATTGCTTTCAAATATGTGGTTGCCTTTGTAGTCGTTGTTTCCCTTGCCCTGTTATCGGCGGATAGCCGCAGACAACTAAGTCAAATGAACGATACGATACTATTCAATCTGAAGCATGCCGCGAATGCGGTTATCCAGGACTTGAATGAACAATATCTAACCAATGAAAACATGCATCAAAGTATGAAACGCTATCGTTATCTGCTCGATGTAAACGTCATTATTCTCGATCAATATGATAACGTAATTATTTCAGGACTGGATACTCTTCAAGTCGGGGAGCATCTGGATATGAACAGATACCATATACTGAAGCCGGGAGAAAGCACCATCCTATTTCGTTCCGGGGATGTTTATTATAGCGATGTCCTAACGCATTGGAGGCAGGCTTCGTTTATGTATGAAGCAGATAGGACAACAAGTACCCCATATCGGGTGTTGGTTGAGACCAACTCAGCCAATTATTACACGCGGATTGAGTCGATTTATCTGACTACGCTTCAATCTCTGTTTGTTATCTTTGTGGCCTCCATGATCGTGGCTGCTCCGCTCAGCAAAAAAGTCGTAAGTCCTTTGAAACGGCTTACCCGGATGACGGGTTCTCTTCCTCGGCTGCTATTTCGGAATGGCAAGATGGATTGGCCGACCAGCCACGTAACCGAAGTGCAGATTCTGATAGGCAATTTGCGTAAAATGGCCGATGTGCTCCTTGGACAATTCGAGCAGATACGTCAGGACAAGCTCACGCTGGAGGACCGGGTCAGAGAACGGACCAAAGAGTTGAAGAATAGTGAGGAAATTAAACGTGCCATTATTGATTCATCGATTGATGCCATTATTGCTGTGGATTTAAACGGGTTGATTATAGAGTTTAATCCCGAAGCCGAAAGAATGTTTGGACTGAAAAGGGAAGAGGTTGTATTCGAGAAGGAAGCCCCATCCCTTTTTCAGGGAGCGAGTTGCGTCGAAATCAAGGGAATGCTGAATCAATTCGAGTATATTCGTGGCAAAAGGCATGTTATTGTCGAGGAGATTTCAGGTATTCGCCGGGACGGCTCCGTATTTCCAATAGAATACAAAATTGTGGAAATTCAGTTAGGCAACAACGAAACGCTTTATAACTTGTTTATTAAGGACATTACCGAGCGTACAAGGGCCGAGGAAGACCGTGTCCGTCATGCCCTTGCTTTGGAAAAACTGAATGCAGAGCTGCTTAATGAAAAAGTAGCTATTCAGGAACAGCGAGATATTAGCGAGCAATTCATTGAATCTGTTCGAGAAGGCTTGGTCATGTCAGATCGTTCAGGTACAATCACAATCGTCAACAGAAGAGTTGAAGAGATGTTTGGCCTTGGGAATTTTTCGGGCAGATCGATTGAAGACTTGGCTCAAGTTATTGATACCAGAGTATTAACTGCTGATTTTAATTTGGCAGAACAGACTCGCGCATTTCTGAACGGAGAAAGGGCCTTTGTTGAGACTGAGTTTATCTTTAATGACGCCGGGAAAAGCGTATTTTCCTTGTATATGAAACAAATGGACGTCCCGGGTAAGAACCATGGATTTCTCCTGGTGTTCCGTGATCGTACAGAGGAAGAACGTCTGAATCGTATGAAAAACGAACTGATCAGTGTGGTGTCGCATGAACTTCGTACGCCTGTAGCGACCATTATGGGTTATGTGGAGTTAATGATGATGTATGATCTCCCGGACTCGCAACGTCAGGAATTCATGGATACCATTTCTTCGGAAGGAGCACGACTGAGCAGCCTGCTGGATGATGTGCTGGATATCCAGCGTCTGGATAACGAAAGCATGACCTACCACATGACATATGTGCCATTGCTTGAACTGGTTGAGGGGGTGGCTGAGCAATGGAACATGACATCCATTCAGCGCATCCATGTGCATGCGTTTAATGGGGACTTTTTTGCTTATGCCGACCGGAATCGGATGATTCAGGTGTTACATAACCTGATCGGCAATGCTGTCAAGTATTCACCTGGAGCGGAGAGAATTGACATTACACTATGGGAAGAACAGGAATGGTTATGCATCGACGTGCGTGATTATGGAATAGGTATTCCCGAGAACGCACAGGACATGCTGTTCAAGAAGTTTTATCGTGTGGACAATTCGGGTCATCGTCAGATTGGTGGAACCGGTCTAGGGCTTTACATTTCTCGCAACATTGTAGAGGATCATCACGGTACCCTCACTTTTATATCTGCGCCAGATAAAGGAAGTACCTTTAAGGTTCGACTGCCCAAGCTGGATGAATTGGTATAAGGCAAGAAAGGTCTTTATTGGATAGGATGCTTGCATCTTAAAAGATAGAGGCCTTTTTTTGTTTTTTCAGAATTTCCCGGATAAAAAAACAGGTTCTTTTGCAAACTGTCTATAGAGCCATAATTTGCATTACATGCAAAAGGAGGACGGCAGGTCTATGTTCCGTAAACAAGAGAAAACCCTTATTATCGTCTGCCTGGTCGCAGCCGTAATCGTGCTGTATGCCGTTGTCAAAAGTATTATTCGGATCATGAGTTATTGAGGCATATCATCACACAGGCGATTGAAGTCGTACATAACGATTATGTGAAAGAGGAGTGTAACCCATGTCATCCCTGGACCCTGTTCTGCTCAGCCGGATACTGACCGGTCTTACCCTGTTTGTGCACATCATTTTTGCCTCTATCGGCGTAGGTGTTCCACTCATGATCGCTTTGGCTGAATGGCGCGGACTGCGCACCAATGATATTCATTACACCTTGCTGGCGCGCAGATGGGCGCGTGGTTTTGTCATCACCGTTGCCGTTGGTGTCGTTACAGGCACCTCGATTGGTTTGCAGCTCAGCCTGCTGTGGCCCATGTTTATGCGAGTAGCGGGGCAGGCGATTGCCTTGCCACTGTTCATGGAGACGTTCGCCTTTTTTGTGGAGGCCATCTTTCTTGGGATCTACCTTTACACATGGGACCGTTTCAAAAAGAAATATACGCATATGCTGCTGCTGATTCCGGTGGCTCTGGGATCCTCCGCTTCTGCGATATTCATTACAACGGTGAATTCTTTCATGAACCAGCCTCAAGGGTTTACCCTGATTAATGGCATCATGAAGGACATCCATCCGATTGCTGCTATGTTGAATCCGGCTACGCCAACCAAGGTATCTCATGTGCTCGCCTCGTCGTATACATTAAGCGCAGGTATTTTGGCGGGCATCGCCGCGTTCAGTTTGCTTCGGGGTCGGGATCATGTCTATTACAAAAAAGCACTGAAACTCACAACGGTATGTGCGCTCGTATTTGCGGTCAGCACCGTTATGATCGGAGATTCTTCCGGTAAATTTCTGGCGAAGTATCAGCCGGAGAAGCTTGCAGCGGCAGAGTGGCACTTTAAAACGATGACGAAGGCGCCGCTGGTTTATGGGGGGATTCTTGACGAGAACAATGAAGTCAAATACGCCATTGAGATTCCCTATGCACTGAGCATACTGGCCGGGAATAGACCAGACACGGAAGTGAAAGGGCTTGAAGAATTTCCGGCTGATCTGAGGCCGCCGTTGTCCATTCACTATATGTTTGACCTGAAAGTAACGACCGGCGTGATCATACTGCTGATCCCGGTGCTCTATGTATTCCGCCGCTGGCTGCCAGGGCGCAAGCCTTATCCCAAATGGCTGCTGCTCGGGATTGTGTTTCTGGGGCCGCTCGCGATGATTGCGATTGAGCTGGGATGGATGTTCGCCGAAGTTGGCAGACAGCCATGGATACTGCGCGGTTACATGAAAGTGTCGGAAGCGGCGACAACGTCTACGTCCGTAGGCTGGATGCTGGTTCTGTTTATCCTGCTGTACCTGATCCTTTGCTTTTCGGCGATTCGGGTGCTTAGCAAGCTGTTCCGTAACAAGGAAGCAGAGAAGGAACTGGAGTCTCTTGGCCTGGAAGGAGGGATCCTCCATTGAGCTTTGAAATTGCAGGCATTGCGATTTTATGGACGTTTCTGTTTGGATACCTGATCGTGGCTTCGATTGATTTTGGCGCTGGATTTTTCAGCTTCTACAGCATATTAACCGGACACGAGAACAAAATTCATAACATTATTCAGCGCTATCTTTCACCTGTATGGGAAGTGACGAATGTGTTTCTGATCTTTTTTGTTGTCGGGCTGGTCGGATTTTATCCGGATAGCGCTTTTTATTATGGGACAGCATTGCTTGTTCCAGGATCATTGGCGATTGTACTGCTTGCCATTCGGGGCGTGTATTACGCCTATAATACCTATGGAAACCATGGGCAGAACAGCCGGATCTATATGGCACTATACGGGGCGACCGGATTGTTGATCCCAGCGGTGTTTTCCACTATTTTGGCAATATCCGAAGGTGGAATTATTGAGCAGGTGGGCGATCAGGTATTTTTTCGCTGGCGTGAGTTTCTGACAAATCCGTACACCTGGTCTGTTGTATTGCTTGCTTTGGTAAGCGTGCTATATATTTCAGCGATGTTTCTTTCCTACTATGCCATGCGGGCAGAGGATGAGACAGCATTTGAAGTCCTGCGGGAGTATGCGCTTCTATGGAGTCTGCCTACCATCTTTGCCAGCTTTCTGGCGTTTTTGCAAATCAACAAACAGAATCCCGCACACTTTGAGCAGATGTTGAATATCTCATGGATGTTCATCGCATCGTTTGTTTGTTTTGTGATCGCCGTCTCGCTGGTATGGAAACGTAAATATATGGGCTGGTGCTTTATCGCCGTCATGCTGCAGTTCGCCTTTGCCTGGTACGGTTATGGGCGCTCGCATCTTCCATACATTCTGTATCCCTACATTAATGTTTACGACAGCTTCACCAACAAGACGATGGGTATTGCGCTCATTACGGCGTTCAGCCTGGGACTGCTGGTGCTCATTCCTTCACTCGTGCTCATTATGAAGCTGTTTCTGTTTGATGCCAATTATGTACGGGGTAATGCTGGCAAAAAGAAAGGATGAGACCGTTCATGCTTCCCAACATGCTTTTTAATATCTTTTCGTGTTTGTTTTTTATTTCGCCTGCAGGAGTGACAGGTATCCCCGGTATAACAGGGTTGAGTTTTTTTGAGACCTTTACCATTATGTATGCCCCACCACTGATCATTGTGGCTGCAATTGCGTTTTTGTTCATTTATTTGGCAAAGTGCAAAAATCCAAAGGACTGATTCGTTGGTACGCACTTTCCAATTCGGGGTAATCTTTTGTTAAGATACAAGGAGGGGAGGAGGGCCCTTTCATGCCGAAAATCCGTTATAACAATATTGATAATGTAAGTACGGACAAAACGCTGAAGGAATTCAAGCAATGGAGGGAGCAGCGGCGCAGTAAGGTTAAGGATTATTCCTACTCCGTGCCCAAGCACCCACCTGAACTGGATTATCTGCACGCCAACCGGGCGGAAACCACGATTACCTGGATTGGGCATTCCACGTTTTTTATACAATATCATGGATTAAATATCGTGACAGACCCGGTCTGGGCCGAAAAAATGGGATTTCAACGCAGACTCGGTGCCCCTGGCATTCCGATTCAGGATATTCCACCTTTGGATATCATTCTGATCTCACACTCCCATTATGATCATTTGCATCTCGCATCGCTGCGAAAATTGGTAACGGCCAAGACGCTGATTATCGTTCCCGATGGGCTGAAGCGCAAAATGATGCGCAAAGGATTCCATCGGTGTCATGAGATGAAATGGTGGGAACATACTACGCTTGGCGGGGTCAAAATAACCTTCGTACCTGCGCAGCACTGGACGCGCCGAACCTTATTTGACACCAACACGTCCCATTGGGGCGGTTATGTGTTGGAACAGAATCACCCCGTAGCAAGGACGGATGATTCATTAGATTCGTCGGATGTTCGTCCTCCTGGCGGTCCGCCAGTGATTTATTTTGTAGGGGATACAGGATACTTTCAGGGATTCAAAACGATTGGTGAACGGTTCGACATCGGTGTTACTTTGATGCCGATTGGCGCGTACGAGCCGGAATGGTTTATGACCTCCCAACATGTGACCCCGGAAGAAGCATTGCAAGGCTTTGTAGAAACGGGTTCCCAGCTTATGGTCCCCATGCATTATGGAACGTTCAAGCTGGCGGATGACACACCGAAGGAAGCACTCGATCGAATGGAAGTGGAACGAGAACGATTGGGAATCAACGCAGAACGCATTCGGGTACTGGGACATGGCGAGACGCTCCGCATTCGTCACGAAGAAAGTAAACAAGACTAACAAAAGTGAGCCAGATATGCTAATGTAAGGGTATACCCGCATGAACGGTACATTTACCAAATCTTTAACGATTAAAAAGCGGCCAATTTTCGAATTTGCCGCTTTTTTGTGTTATAATATGGTGCCAGAATAGGCTTCGGGATATTGAATCCATGATTGAATTAGTTGCTATTCATGCAGTATGCAGAATATTTAATAAAGGATGGTATGCTTAATGATTAGTACAAGCGGCATCACGCTCCGCTACGGAAAACGTGCACTTTTTGAAGATGTGAATATCAAATTCACGCCAGGCAACTGTTACGGTCTGATCGGCGCCAACGGAGCCGGCAAATCAACATTCTTGAAAATTTTGTCCGGTGAAATTGAAGCAAACTCGGGAGAGGTGCACATCACCCCGGGCGAACGCATGGCCGTTTTGAAGCAAAACCACTTTGAATATGATGAGTTTCCGGTTCTCGAAACCGTAATTATGGGCCATAGCCGCCTCTATTCCATCATGAAGGAAAAGGACGCGCTGTATGCCAAAGCGGACTTTACGGAAGATGATGGTTTGCGCGCAGGTGAACTGGAAGGTGAGTTTGCTGAATTGAATGGCTGGGATGCAGAGCCGGATGCAGCGGCACTCCTGATTGGTCTCGGTATTGATCGTGATATGCACGAGAAGAAGATGGTGGATCTGAGCGGTAACGAAAAAGTTCGTGTCCTGCTGGCACAAGCCTTGTTTGGACGTCCAAACAACCTGCTGCTCGATGAGCCTACCAACCACTTGGATCTCGAATCCATTCAATGGCTGGAGAACTTCCTCATGGACTATGAAGGTACCGTTATTGTGGTATCCCATGACCGTCACTTCCTGAACAAAGTGTGTACACACATTGCGGATATCGACTTCGGTAAAATCCAGCTCTACGTAGGTAACTATGACTTCTGGTACGAGTCCAGCCAACTGGCACTTGCTTTGCAGCGTGATGCCAACAAGAAAAAAGAAGAGAAGATTAAAGAGCTGCAAGCCTTTATTCAACGTTTCTCGGCGAATGCTTCCAAATCGAAGCAAGCGACTTCCCGGAAAAAACAGCTCGACAAAATCACGCTGGATGATCTTCGTCCATCGAACCGTAAATATCCGTTCATCAACTTCAAACCTGAACGCGAAGCGGGTAAGCAATTGTTGACTGTAGATCGGATCAGCAAGGCGATTGATGGTGTGAACATGCTGAATGATATTAGCTTTGTGGTCAACAAAGGGGATAAAATTGCTTTTGTAGGCCCGAATGGCAATGCCAAATCGTTATTGTTTGATATCCTTATGGGCGAAACAGAAGCGGATAGCGGCGAATACACTTGGGGCATTACCACAACCCAGGCTTATTTCCCGAAAGACAACTCCAAATATTTTGACGGGGTAGATATGAGTCTCGTAGATTGGCTTCGTCAATATTCCAAAGATCAGGATGAAACGTACCTGCGTGGATTCTTGGGCCGTATGCTGTTCTCAGGTGAGGAATCCCTGAAGAAAGCAAGTGTACTCTCCGGGGGCGAGAAAGTTCGCTGTATGCTGGCGAAAATGATGCAAACTGGCGCCAACGCCCTCATCCTGGATGAGCCAACGAACCACTTGGATCTGGAGTCCATTACCGCACTGAACAACGGTATGATTGATTTTGACGGTACCATGCTGTTTACATCCCATGACCATCAGTTCATTCAAACCATCGCGAACCGGATTATTGAAATCACGCCAAATGGCATTATTGACCGCCAAATGAGCTATGATGAGTATCTGGAAAGTGACGAAATTAAAGAATTGCGTAACAAAATGTACCCGGTAGAAGCTTAAGATAAGCTAATCTGTTTACATTGTGTATAGTTAACCTGGTTAACTATACGTTTTTCTTAAAGATCAAAAAAGAACCGCAAGCTCTCCATACGAGCCTTGCGGTTCTTTTTTGATCATACAAGGTGATCCTTCACGTGTAGAAACCTCTTCTTCAAGAGGTTCTTTCGATCTAGGACCCGCCAGTACGGCGGCGCTGATTGTTAGGCTTCTTGTTGTTTTGGCTTTTCATCGCTTTGGGTCCGCCTTCAAAATAGGCACTGGATTGATTACCCGTGTTTGCCTGTTCTTTCTTCTGCGCCAGTTTCTGACGTATGGCATCCTGCAAACTGATCTTTTTCGGTTCAGTATTATCGCTCATCGTTGTTTCCCTCCCGGTCGTACAGTAAGCCGTCCAGATTGGACGGGATGTACTCATTTTATACGTTTTACAAAAGCGCCACAAGGGCAACCTGATAAAATGCTGGAATCTTTCACTTTTTTGACTGGGCCAACATTCTTTCACTTCACCTACAGCCCTGCGGTCTGGCAACTTTGTTTCGGCCTCCCTACAGCAATGCAGCCTGGCAACACTGTTTCTGTAGACCCACACGGTACGCATTTGGTACCATGGAAAAACCGTAATACGAAACGTAAAAGGAGTGTCGCCCGGTTTGAACGCATATGAAGAAATACGCAAAGGGGAACGAGGGGCATGGGTCAGCATCACGGCCTATCTTATCCTGTCTGCCTTTAAATTAATCTGTGGATATTTATTCGCTTCCAGCGCTTTGCTGGCAGACGGTTTTAATAACGTCACGGATATTGTTGCCTCGGTTGCTGTACTGATTGGACTTCGAATATCCCAGAAACCGCCCGATTCCGATCATGCCTATGGTCACTTTAGAGCTGAAACGGTTGCTGCATTGATTGCCTCGTTTATTATGGCTATGGTTGGGCTGCAAGTGATGGTTGAAGCTGTTCGTTCATGGTATGAAGGGAGCTTCGTAGCACCCAATCTGTGGTCAGCAGCGGTTGCGGTTGTCTGCGCGGTAGTCATGCTGGGCGTGTACCGTTACAACCACCGTCTCGCCAAACAAATCAACAGTCAGGCCCTGATGGCTGCGGCCAAGGATAATCGTTCGGATGCCTGGGTCAGCATAGGGGCGGCGATCGGAATCATAGGTGCACAATTCGGACTACCCTGGTTGGACAAAGTAGCTGCAATTGCTGTAGGTCTGTTGATCTGTAAAACAGCCTGGGAGATTTTCCGCGATTCAACGCATCGTCTGACGGACGGATTTGATCAGAAGGAACTTACAGACCTCAGATCATCTGTGGCTCGGGTGCCTGGAGTGGAAATGATCAAGGATGTAAAAGCGCGTGTACATGGCAGTCATGTTCTTGTAGATGTTGTTATTGAAGTGGACGGAGGCTTAAGCCTGATTGAGGGTCATCAGATCTGTGACCAGGTGGAAGAACGGTTGAAACGGTCACACAATATAATGCATGTTCATGTGCATGTAGAGCCGAAGATGGAAGGCGTTACAGAAAGCCCCTGAACGGATTGAAAGTGAAGCAAAGATTATGAATCAAAAAGAGGACAGCCGCTGCATGAGCGCTGTCCTCTTTACTTATCGTTAGAACGATTATACGATATTATTGAATAGCAACGTGGATCCAGGCTTTACCTTTCCACGTGTAAACTTGCACCCATTGACCGCCGTCGAATCCATCTACGACTTCACCCGTTGTGTCGATCACTTGGGAACCCAATGCACCGATCGGCTTACCATTGGGTGCATCATAGAACCAAGTGCGCTCCAGAAGATTAAGCAGCATGGTTGGAACCAGAACCTCTTCTCCAGCTTTCACCACTGGTTCATCAAAAATTTTGTCATCATCAGTGCCGTATGTTGCGCCCGTAACCGTCTCTGCTTTACCTTCTACAATGTCCACAGCAGGTTTGTTCACTTCAATAGCCGGAGTGGTCGTTGTTGTAGCTGGTGTTGTTGCCTCAGTGGCTTTCTCTGGAGTTACTGTTCCAGTAACCGCTTCCTCAGCACCTGCGGCAGCAGCCATGGAACCCATCAAAGTCAAAGCAGCGGCAATACTTACGATTTTTTTCATTTGTTTTTCCTCCTCGGTTAGGTATGTAATTTGTTGTCCTGTGTTAAAAGTAACCAAGCAAGCTTACTTATGAATCACAAATTATAACAATATTTTAACAATATTTTCTTACTTGCTCCAGTGTCAACTGGAGCATATGTGGGTATAAGGAGAACCATTAAATATCCTACTTCAGTGGGAGAATACCGGGTTGGAAATATTATCATGGTCCTGTTTTTCATGAGTAGCTGGGGAAAGCGATGGAATAGACGAGAAGGGAGTGTAATACATAATAATGATAGCCGCGATGTTCTGGGGGACGATTAATGTAAAAATATGGTGTGAATCACAAAAGCCTATCGGCTTTTGCAAGCACGATAGGCTTTTGTATGGATCGATTGTTATTCATATTCGGAAAGTTCCATTTATCGCATTCGGCTGCGTCCCGTAATCAGGGAGATAACGAACAGTACAACAAAGATGAAGAAGAGTACCTTGGCAATCGAAGCAGCTGCTTCAACAATACCGAAAAATCCGAAAATACCTGCAACAAGCGCAATAATTAGAAATAGTACCGACCATTTCAACATGGGGATTCATCCTTTCGTTTATAGGACTTGGTAGCGAGAAGTGTTCATCTCGCTGCCGTGTGTAGTTGTTCTTTAACCGAGGCATTTCGGGTTGAAACATTGCGAAATTTTTCCGGGCGAGATCGTTTTTACAGTTCGGTTCCCATTTGTTTCGTCGCGGAATGGGTCGGGTAACTATAGCAATAACAAAACCGATTTTTTACTGGAGAGCGAGGTTCTTTTATGATCTATCAAATTAGTGTGGCTTTAATTGCGGTTGCTTTTGCAGTACTTGTTTTCTTTTTAATTCGTACCTTGAAGTCCGCTCAGGGTTCACTCGACAATGTGTCCCAGACACTGCAGGAAGTTCAAAAGACCATTGATGAGCTTAGTTATGAAGTTAAACAGACGGTCAGGCATGCGAATGATATTACGGTTGATGTGCAGCACAAAATGAAACAAATCGACCCAGTGATGGAATCAGTTCATAACCTGGGAGAGGTGCTAAATGAAGTAACCGAGGCTGCCAAACAGGTGTCCTCCACTCTGATGGCCAAGTTCCAGACGAAACGAAGCAGTGCAGAGCAGAGCAAGCGTTCGGAAGTAACGCGTGTGTCTCAGACCCCACCTGTTACACCGACAGATCGGACACTTCAATCGTATGAAGCCACATATCATGATGATGCCAAGGGTGAAAAGAACTGGCTGAAATATGTGGATGTAGCGGCTAATGTTTGGCAGCGTATGCGGAAATAGCATAACCGTTTTGCAATGAATAGAAGTCTTCAGAGCGGTGATGAACCTGATGAAAGGGTGAGAATCATGATGAAACTACTGCTTGTTATGTTTAGCGTAATTTCTCCCTTTTCCGTTCAACCGGCAGCGGTACCCGCTGCTCATGATATGCAATGGACGGTAGTGGAAGAAGAGACACCAGAGGTGATTCTGGCTGCTGATCGATCCGGACCTGTCCAGCATTTTCGGACTCTGAATGACATTTCTCTGGATGACAGCATTGATGATATTTTATCTACCAAAGGCCAACCACTTCATAAGAAACATGATCCTTACCTGGGTTGTCCAGAGTATCAGTTCAAAGGTGTAACGGTTGGGCTATGTGAAGATACAGGTGTGGTCAATTATGTGCATATTGATGCTTCCGAAAAACGTCTAAAGCTTAATCAGGAATGGATTGATATGAATATTGAGGCCATTCGAGATGCGTTGGGCAAGCCGTATTATGTCGCAGAGGATGGAGAAGTATTCCTCCGGGGAAGTCAGGCGCTGAAAGTTTATATGAAGCCAGGCTCCAATCATATTGAAGGAATAGATCTCTTTGACGAATCGGTTTCCTAGGATGGGTTAATCCAGAAGCGTTTCAACCCGATATCGTATGGTTATATATTAAAAGAAGCTCGTTATGGAAGATCAATCAGAGGAGAGTGGAAACGATGAATTCAACCAATGCGCAAGCTTATGCAAAAGTTGTAGAAAACGGAGTCCAAGCGGTAGAAGCGGTGAAAGAATTGCAGATAACCGGATACCTTACTGATCATATCTTCGTTCTCGCCCATGAAAAGGATCGTACAGATCGAATTGCCGATACTGCCGATGCCAAAGAAATTGGCATAAAAGAAGAAGGCATGTTTGATTCCTTGGCAAATCTGTTCCGTTCCCGTGGTGATGAACTCCGGGCCAAAATCGTATCTATGGGCTTCACCGAAGCTGAGGCAGATTTTTATGAGAGCGAACTTGATAAAGGTAAAGTGCTCGTCATTGCCAAAAAGAAAGAATAGAAGATAAACATTAAGCTGAAGTGTTCTGGAAGAGGACATGCTTCAGAATCAATGAGTATTGAATCAAAAACATAGATAAGGAATGGGGGAGCACCCCATTCCTTATCTATGTTTTTGCAAGTTTGGGAGTGAAATCAGAGCGTGGCAAAAACAGGGTACCACACGCAACAATTCTCCCTTGCTGGTGCCATTTACAGATAGAAGTTTTGTTAGATTACGATTATAGTTAGACTAGGAATTATTATGTCTACCGTTGTTTTGCACGCGAAATTTGTATAATTAAGGTTGTTAGCTGCCCTGATAAGAATCGACAAACCCGGACGCCACAGATAAGGAGATAGAAATGAGAATACTTATTGTTGACGACAATCCGACGAATGTCATTATCATTCGAGAAATTCTGAAAAAAGAGAACTATCGTGACATTGTAACGGCAAGTTCTGCCATGGAGATGTTTGAAGTCCTCGGAATTGGTGAGGAAAGCAACGAACTTCGTCCCAAACCGTCGGATATTGATCTGATTTTGCTGGATATGATGATGCCTGAAATGGACGGCATCGAAGCATGCAGTATTGTGCAGAAATATGAAAACCTTAAAGATATTCCGATTATTATGGTTACTGCGATCGGAGATTCCAAGAAATTGGCTGAGGCATTGGATGCCGGTGCATCCGATTATGTGACCAAACCGATAAACAAAGTGGAACTGATGGCCAGAATTCGGCTTGCGCTTCGTCTGAAGCAAGAGAAAGATTGGCATAAAGAGCGTGACCAGCGAATTCAGGACGAACTAAAACTTGCGGCAATGGTTCAGAATGCTGTCTTGAGTCCGGCTATTGAAGATCCGCTGTTTCACGTCAATGCCATTTATAAGCCTTCTTTTGAACTTGCGGGTGATCTGTATTCATGGTATCCGCTTGGTGAAGGCAGATATGGGGTCTTGCTGCTGGATATGATGGGGCATGGGATATCTTCATCCCTGTTTACCATGTTTATCGCTTCCGTGCTGAAGGACACGGTTACAACGTATGTCGATCCGGAGAAAGTTATTCAGGAACTGAATCGGCGCTTTAATCAGTTGCATCTGGAAAAACAGTTGGTACAGTATTATTTTACAGCGATATATCTGGTGGTAGACACCCGGAAGAAACGTATTGATTACGTGAATGCCGGGCATCCGCCAGCACTCTTTTTCCGTCAAGACGGAAGTGTGACAACGTTTGACAGTGTATGCTGCCCTGTGGGCTTGTTTGACAAGATGGAGATTGAACCACAGACCATTCACTACGAAGGTGGCGGTCACATTGCACTTTATACGGACGGATTACTTGAAGCGGTTCAAGGTGATCAAGAGATGCAGCAGGCGTTTATGAAGGAACAACTTGCGGGGTCCCACCAGTGGGATGAAGCCGCCATGCAGGCGTTGTTCTTCGACGATGAAATACCGCAAGAGCGAGATGATGATAAATGTCTGGTATGGATTACCTTAAATGAAGGGGCCGAAGCTGAATGAAGATCAGGAATAAACTGCTGATTGGCTTTACCGCTCTGATGGCCATCATGGTCGTGCTCACATTTGTGAGCTACGAACGACTGAACAGCAGCAATCAACAGGTTGACCAAATGTATCAGGAGCGATACTTGAAAGTCAGGTACACCTCGTCCGTTCGTGGTGAGGTTAATGATATAGCGAAAGTGGTAGCTAACTTGTTGCTTAACCCTAACAATTCAATCAGTGCCGCAGATGGTGAACTGAAGAAAATGGAAGAGAGGGGAGAACGCTCCCTTAAGGAAGTACGTGAGCGCGCAGATAGCGCTGGCGAACATCAATTGGTTGACCGTGTAAATACGGCTTGGGAAGCCTATGGGGCATACGCATCAAAGCAACTCAGTCTCGTGTCGCAAGGACGCGTGGAGGATGCTAATAACTTTCGAAATTCAACAGGGCTCGAAGTACAAAAAGAAGCAGTAGACAGTTTAAACGCACTCTCGCGTTTTCAGGATCAGGAGATTGATTCGGAAATCAAACAGGCGAACGAGGCATATACCCGTGCTGTCCAGATCACTGTAGGCATTATGATTGCGGGGTTGCTGCTTGCACTCGGGGTTATCATGTGGGTATTGCCAAGCATTACAAGAGGTCTCAATACCGTTTCCATGATGATTACCAGTTTTGGTAAAGGGCGTTACCGCACGATCAGACGGATACAGGTCAAATCCACCGACGAGATCGGTGAGATTGCCAGTGTGTTCAAGGATGTTTCCAGTGGTTTGGAAGAGAAACTGGAAGTGGAGAAAGCTTATTTACAAGCACAGCAAGATCAGAACTGGATGAGTTCGAACATAGCCAGAGTTCCGGAGTTGTTGCGAGGCATAGGTTCAATTCGCCAGATCTCACAGATGTTTATTAGCGAGTTCACGCCTGTGCTTGGAGCTCAATTGGGTGTAGTATACCTGATCGATGAAGAGAAGCATCCAGACGAACTGAGACGGTATGGCACCTATGCCTTTGAAGAGAATGAAGATGTCGGCAAAGAGGTTTACCGTATTGGCGAAGGTTTAATTGGCCAAGCCGCATTGGATATGACCCCTATTATTATGGAAAAAACTCCGGACGATTATGTAAACATCGGATCAGCAACGGGATCATCACGTGCTTCTGGTGTGATGATCTATCCTGTCGTATTTGAGGACGAACTGATCGGGGTTGTCGAATTGGCTTCGTTTGAAGGGTTTACCAATCTGCATACACAGCTGTTCTCGCAGCTGATCATGAATCTGGGCGTTATTCTCAACAACGTTCGTCGCCGTTTACGGGTGGAGGAGCTGCTGCGTGAATCCCAGGCGCTTACCGAGGAATTGCAGGTTCAATCCGAAGAACTCCAGACACAGCAAGAGGAACTGCGTCGCTCCAATGAAAATCTGGAAGAGCAGACGGAAGCCCTTAAACGTTCAGAGGAACTGCTTCAACGTCAACAGGAAGAGCTGGAACATTTTAATACCGAGCTGATCGCCAAGACTCGCGCGTTAGAAGAACAGGTGCGTGAAGTGGAAGAGAAGAACGATGAGATCGAAAAAACGAAAACACAATTGGAACAGCAAGCCATGCAGCTGTCGATGACCAGTAAATATAAGTCCGAATTTTTGGCGAATATGTCGCATGAATTGCGTACACCGCTCAACAGTTTGCTGATTCTGTCCCAACTATTGTCAGAGAACAAAGATGGAAACCTGAGTGGCAAACAGCAGGAATATGCCCAGACGATTTATATGTCCGGTGCGGATCTGCTGAAAATGATTGATGAAATATTGGATCTGTCTAAGGTAGACGCAGGCAAAATGGATATCAACTATGAGACTGTCCGAATGGAAGAACTGACTAGCTTTGTTCAACAAAATTTCGGCCCGATCGCGAATAAGAAAGAGCTTAAGCTGAACATTGAGTTCGACAGCAACTTGCCGGAATGGGTATACACCGACAGTCATCGCGTCAAACAAATTCTGCGGAATCTCTTGTCGAACGCGTTTAAATTTACCAATCGGGGGTCTGTTAGTCTGATTGGACGGCAAATGAAAACTGAAGAACTGCCTGGGTATCTGAACACGAATCAGGAATATGTAGGCTTTACCGTGCAAGATACCGGAATTGGAATTCCTTCGGACAAAACCGATCTAATCTTTGAAGCATTCCAGCAGGTGGATGGCACAACCAGCCGCAAATATGGGGGGACGGGTCTGGGACTGTCGATCAGCCGCGAGCTTGCGCGACTGCTTGGTGGTGCCATTCAGGTAGAATCCTCCGAGGGTGTTGGCAGCAGCTTCACGCTGTTCCTGCCGGATAATCACGAAGAAGTTATTCAGGAAGACGAAGCGGCGAGAGAAGCTGCTGCTTCCATGGAGAGCCCATATTCTGCAAGGAACACACGAACGATGCGCTCGGGCAGACAGACCATCCTCACACCTGACCCAGACCCGGAAAGTGTTTCGTTCATGGAGCTGCCTCAACCCAACTCTTCTGTGCCTTCACAGCTGGAAGATGATCAGGAGAACCTATCGGAAGGTGACAAGATTCTCCTTATTATTGAGGACGATGTGAATTTTGCGCACATATTGATGGACATGGCGAGAGGCAGAGGATTTAAAGCTATTGTGGCGCTTCAGGGAGACAAAGGGCTCGAAATGGCCCGTCAATATTTGCCGGATGCCATAATCCTTGATATTCAGTTGCCTGTCATGGATGGCTGGGCTATCCTGGGCGAACTGAAAAGCAGCTCGGCGACACGTCATATCCCGGTACATGTCATTTCGGTTATTGATGATATGAAGCAGGGGTTGATGATGGGAGCCATTGCTTATCTGAAAAAACCTTCCAGTAAAGATTCGCTGGATAAAGCTTTCTCTCATATCGAATCCTATACAGAGAATCAATTGAAACGTTTATTGATTGTCGAAGATGACGAAATACAGCGGAAGGCGATCATCGAACTGATCGGTCACGATGACGTCGTAATCACAGCAGTATCGACCGGCAGTGAGGCCTTGAATGAATTGCACAGTCAACGCTATGACTGCATGGTTCTGGACTTAATGCTGACAGATATGACCGGGTTCGAGTTGCTTGACCAGATTCGGGATGATCAGTATTTGAATGATCTGCCGATCATTATTTATACAGGCAAAGAGCTGGACAGCAAAGAAGAGATGAAGCTTCGCAAATATGCGGAGTCCATTATCATCAAGGACGTGAAGTCACCTGAACGGTTGCTCGATGAGACGACTTTGTTCCTGCACCGGGTAGAAGCAAACCTGCCGGAGGACAAGCGTCGAATCTTGCAAAAGCTTCATAACAAGGAGACCTTGTTTGAAGGGAAGAAAATATTGCTCGTGGATGATGATATTCGTAATGTATTTGCTCTTTCAAGTGTGCTTGAAGGCTATCGCATGGATGTGACATTTGCAGAGAATGGCCGTGAAGCTCTGGAGATTCTGGACAAGAACCCGGAAATTGATCTGGTATTAATGGATATGATGATGCCGGAAATGGATGGTTATGAGGCGATGACACGGATCAGACAAATGCCGAAATTCGAGAAATTGCCCATTATCGCCTTGACCGCAAAAGCAATGAAAGATGATCGAGGCAAGTGTATAGAGGCCGGAGCATCCGATTATGTAAAAAAACCGATTCAAACGGATCAATTGTTATCCTTAATGCGCGTATGGCTGTATTCGTAACCCTCTAGTTTGGGTAATGAAAGACAATACAACATTACGCAAGTAACAAATGAAGAAGTGGAGAGAAAATATGACACCGTGGGAACCTACCGAGGCGGAGGCAGAATCGATCCGCATGCCGCAAGATGAAGAGCGTGAACTGATCGAGATCGAGTTGCTGTTGGAAGGTATGCACCGTTTATATGGATATGATTTCAGGAACTATGCGTTACCGTCATTAAGACGCAGAATCTGGCATTATGTACATGCCGAAGGGTTGAAGACCATTTCAGGTTTACAGGAGAGAGTGCTTCATGACCGTTCTGTTTTTGATCGTTTTATACAGAATCTGTCCATCCCTGTAACGGAAATGTTTCGTGATCCAACCTTGTTCCGTTTCTTCCGGGAAGAGATTATTCCTGTACTTAGGACTTATCCGTACATCCGGATATGGCATGCAGGATGCTCTACAGGGGAAGAAGTCTATTCCATGGCGATTATGCTGCATGAAGAAGGACTGTACGACAAGGCAAGAATATATGCGACAGATATGAATGATCGCTCATTGCAACAGGCCAAGGAAGGCGTATATGGCATTGAGAAAATGAAACTGTATACTACAAATTACCTGGAAGCCGGGGGCACTCGGGCATTCTCGGAATATTACACAGCGAAATATAATTCCGTTATGTTTCATCCTTATTTACGGAAAAATATTATTTTTGCCGAGCATAATCTGGCAACAGACCGGTCATTTAACGAGTTTAATGTGATTTTTTGCCGTAATGTCATGATTTATTTTAATGATGAACTTCGGAACCATGTGCACGGGCTATTTCATGAGAGTTTGAGCCACTTCGGCATTCTTGTTCTGGGGTCAAAAGAATCAATACATTTTACGGAATTCAGTGATGCCTACGAGCCGTTAGACCGGACGGAAAAAATATACCGGAAAATTAAATAGGGGGTTAGGCCTAGTCATGGGGCTCAATGAACCAATCCATATATTATTGGTAGATGACCGCCCCGAGAACCTGCTCGCTCTCGAAGCGGTTCTGGAATCGGAACAGTACAAGCTCGTCAAGGCAACCTCCGGGGAAGAGGCGCTCCGTTGTTTGCTTAAAGACGAATTTGCGGTCATTGTGCTGGATGTGCAGATGCCTGGGATGGACGGAATTGAGACAGCAAAGTTAATCAAGGCGCGTGATAAGTCCAAAGACGTTCCGATTATATTCATCTCTGCAAACAGCAGAGAGGCAGAGCACTTATTTGCAGGATACTCTGCCGGGGCCATTGATTACATGGTCAAACCGTTTATCCCTCAGATTTTGAAATCCAAAATCGAGGGCTTTGTAGAAATGTTTATCACGAATAAGCGTTTGAAAACACAAACCATGCTGCTGCACCAGAAGACGCAGGAACTGGAAAAGATGAATCAGCAGCTCATTCAGGCCAAAGAGGAAGCGGAAATCGCTGCAAATGCGAAGACCGAATTCCTCGCCATGATGAGTCATGAGATCCGCACACCGATGAACGGCGTGATTGGTATGGTCGATCTATTGATGGAAACGGATCTAAAGGAAGATCAGAAGGAGTATGCTGATATTGTTCGTCGCAGTGCGGATTCACTCGTCACGGTGATCAACGATATTCTTGATTTCACCAAGATGGAATCCGGCAAAATGGAGCTGGAAGAGCATCCATTCGAACTGGTTTCCTGCATTCGTGAAGTATTGAGACTTTTCGCGGTAGAAGCCGGCAAAAAGAATATTGAGCTGGAATATTTCCTGGAGGATACGGTACCCGAACTAATCTACGGAGATATGGCAAGGCTTCGTCAGGTTTTGTTGAATCTCATTGCTAATGCCATTAAGTTCACGGATCATGGCGGCGTGTATCTGATTGTATCCGTTAGTGAGGAAAAGGACGGGCGGATGACGTTGGAGTTTGCAGTAAAAGATACTGGCATAGGCATAGCGCCAGACAAAGTCGATCGATTGTTCCAGCCGTTTTCCCAACTGGATACATCCATGACGCGCAAATATGGTGGAACTGGTCTGGGTCTTGCCATATGCAAAACACTTGTTGAAATGATGGGTGGACAGATTTATCTGGATACGAGTGAGCTGCGTGGTGCAACGTTTGTATTTACCATCCAGGCGAAGCGGTATGTAGAGACTGAGTTTACAACAGGCATGGGGGAAGATCAGCTCACCGAAACGAAAAATGTTGAAATGGATCCAAGTGTGCTTATCGTCGATGATCATCCTATCAATCAAAAACTAATGTCCATCATGCTTGGCAAGCTTGGGCTGGTTGCAGACATCGCCGAAGATGGCAAGAAGGCACTGGATATGGTTATGGCCAATCCAAAATATGATTATGTATTTATGGATTTGCAAATGCCGTTGATGGATGGACTGGAATGTACCCGCAGAATTCGCGATAGCCTTCCTCAAGGCCAGCAACCTGTTATTGTTGCGATGACTGCCAATGTTATGGATGGCATTCAGCAACGATGTTTAGCTGCAGGTATGGACGATTACATTAGTAAACCGGTGAAAATGGGACATGTTAAACAGAAATTGTCCCTATTTCAGGAACAGAGACAAGTGTACAAATCCAATTCATCGGCCATGAATCAGGCTAATTGAAATAATTGCTAATTCGTTTTTTGTTTCATACGTGCTGTAGATGGGTTATTAGGTAAAGAAACCATTGATCAGGAGAGAGATGTCTAATGAATACAAATAAAAATGAAAAATTCAATGCAAGAACAGAAACACATGACGGTATGTGCACGGTGTATCTGACTGGCGAACTGGATTTGTCCGTTGCTCCTGAATTCCGTTTGGTTATGGAGCCGCTCGTGGACAACAAGGAACAAGATTTGGTCATTAACATGAACGATTTAAAGTACATTGATAGTACAGGGATTGGTATCCTGTTATCTGTTCTGAAAGCACGGCATGGAATGGAAGCTCGCTTTGAAGTACAGGAAGTTCCTGCGCAAATTCAGAAACTTTTTGATATGACGGGTATTGCCAAATTCTTTGTCTCACAGAAGAATTCCCAATAGGAAAGGATCGAAAAAGGAATGAATGCAGAAGTTCAAAGAGTCACCCTTAATTTACCGGCGACAGCTGATTACGTTGATATTGTAAGACTCAATCTATACGGTGTTGCGTCCAAAATGGGATTTTCTTATGAGGACATTGAGGATATGAAAGTTGCTGTATCCGAGGCCTGTAATAACTCTGTACTGTATGCTTACTCACACGAAGGCGGCATGGTTGAGGTTGTGTTCGAAGTGGATAGCGATACGCTGGCCATTACCGTCAAGGATGAAGGTGCAAGCTTCGAGAACATCAATCCGGCAGTATCACGTGCTGGTCTTCATGACAAAGAACTGTCAGATGCCCAAATCGGTGGACTTGGTTTCTACCTGATGCAAGCTCTGATGGATGATGTCAGTGTGGAAAGTGAGACGGGCAAAGGTACGAAAGTGGTACTCGTAAAACGTCTTGCAAGAAGTGAGGAGAAAGTATGAATGAAAAAGTGACTCCCCCAGAGTCCATGTCTGAAGCGATAGGTTTGATCTGGGAATACCAGCAGACCCAGGATAACGAAATTGCGACAGTTCTTATCCGCAAATATGAACCGATGGTGAAGATGGCGGCAGGTAAAATTGCGCGGAATCGACCCGATCTGTATGAGGATTTGTATCAGACCGGGCAGATGGCTTTGATTCGACTGCTGAAGCAGTACGACATCAATCTCGGTATTCCGTTTGAACCTTATGCCATGAAGAGCATGATCGGTCATATGAAAAATTATTTGAGGGACAAGTCCTGGTATATTCAGGTTCCCCGAAGAATTAAGGAAAAGGGTGCGCTTGTCCAGCATGCCATTGACGAATTAACAGTGAAGCTGGAGCGTTCACCAGGTGTGAACGAAATTGCTGAATACCTTGACTTGACTCCAGAGGAAACCATTGAAGTCTTGGCTGGTCGGGAATGTTATCACTATGTGTCATTGGATTCTCCATTATCACAAGATGAGAGTGCAGCCACATTGGGTGAACTGATCAGTGCAGATGTGAATGACTTCGATTCGGTGGAGAAGCGGATGGACTTGCAACAGGCATTGGGACAGTTGAAGGAACAGGAACAAAAAGTGCTTATTTTGGCATTTCAGGATGGTCAGTCACAGCGGGCAATCGCTCAGAAACTGGGGGTATCCCAGATGAGTGTATCCCGGATTCAAAAGCGAGCCACTGAAAAATTAAAACAGATTATGTCGAATGCTTCTTTGTTATGAGATGTAGATCGGTGACGATATTGAGCACGGCATAGAAGGACACGTATGCATTCCATTGGAATCACGTGTCCTTTTTTGAGATTAACGAGATACTAATGAACAGAATGAATGCAGGAGTGGATGTTGTGATTGTGGATAAAGTCAAGCTGGAGGCGCGTCGGGACAAGTTCACTTATTCAGACCAGTGGGAATGGTGGGATTGGGTGGTACCTGATCAGGAAAGTATGGCCGATGCCTTGGAAGAACTAACGAGCGTATTTCCAGAAATGCAATACTGGCTTCGCAAAATACCGGAGGTAGAGTCCAATTACCTGTCCGTCCGCTTCATGAATGGCACGGAGCCTGTAATATTCGGATCATTATTATATGCCGTTAAGAATGAGAGAGACGACCAACGCAAAGATAACCAGATGTTCTTCTACGTGGATCAAAACAGACTGGTTACCCTGAATTTAGATGATAATACAAGAGGTATTATGAATACAGGTGAACGTTCGGCTATGCTCCAACAATGCAATGAAGCTCGGGATGGCATGTTTGTGCTGTTTCGCGCCATATTGCATTATTACCATGTCGGAATGGACCATTTTGAGATGAATTTGCGTGATTTGGAACGGAAGATGGAATCCCGCAATGCACGCACACTAATGGATCAGATTCTTGTGGCCAGATTTGAGCTGCTGTATTGGAGCAATCTGTTCATTCCTTATTCCGAATTAATGGCAGCGACCAAGGAAGCCTATTTGGATGAAATGAAAGAGAACCGCTTTTTCCAACAGCTCAAGCATCGGATTGAACGAATGGAGCGGTTATTCAAACATTATGAGAAAGAGATTGATACACTGATCTCCATTGATAATGCCATTTCAGGAGTGCGGGGCAATGATATTATGAAGACGCTGACCCTTGTAACCTCGGTATTCACGCCCGCAACGGCTGCAGGAGCCATATGGGGAATGAACTTCGAGAATTTGCCTTGGATCGACAAAACGTGGGGGGTTGTGCTGGTCCTTGCACTCATAATCATTAGCATGATCGGCATGTATGTATGGATGATGATGAGAGGATGGACAGGGGATCTGCTCAAAGTGCAGTCCTCCCAGTCGGCGGCCAAAGAAACAGAGAAGAGTTCCCGTGTCAAACGAAGGCGATGACTTTACAGACCTCGCCTGTGCCTTTTATTTTTTATAGTCTTCAATATAGCCCAGTAAGTCAGCGATATATTGTCCTACAATCGGCATATTCACGAATTGACTGAGAATAAAAGCGAGCAGACCAAGAACCACGAAGGTTCCTACCGTCAAACCCAAACCACGTGCCATACCCGCTGTGAAATTAGTAATGATGCGTTTTTTGGGACTACTGTAGTTTTCGATAATATCCTTGATCTGAGATTTTTCCAGACTGTCTGCAATTTGATCCAGCCGGGTATTTAGCCTTTTCACCTCATGACGTAATTCAAAAGGATGGTCGCTTGTATCATACTGTTGTACGGGTTTTCCTCCAGTGATGGGGGTATTGCCGTTCATTGTGACTTTGCTCATGTTCTTCCTCCTCTAATCGCAGTGGATAAAAAATAGCCAGCTGTATTCCAGCTGGCTATTGGTTACTCGATAACCTGCCTTACAAGCTGGTCGAGTTCAATTCTTTACGTGTATCTTCCTTTGCTTCTACGGAAGCGGCAGCCACTTCGTCCGATGCTTTGGAAGCTTCATTCGCTACATCAGCCGAAGCTTTTCTCACGGATTCCATAACGTCATTGCGGCCTTGATTTACCGTTTTCGCAATATCAGAAGTTTTGGAAGAAACGGTTTTAGCCAGTTCGGAGGCTTTATCGCCTACAACTGCTGCAACTTCCTTCGTACGATCTGTAACCATGCCGACTTTCTCGGAAAGGTCACCACGTAATTCGCGTCCGGGTTTAGGGGCGAAGAGTAACGCTGCAGCTGCTCCAAGCAAACCTCCAATGAAAATTCCTTTGGCGAAAGTTGAACCGCTTTGTACAGGATATTGTT
This sequence comes from Paenibacillus sp. JNUCC-31, assembly GCF_014844075.1. Lineage (NCBI taxonomy): Bacteria > Bacillati > Bacillota > Bacilli > Caryophanales > Paenibacillaceae > Paenibacillus > Paenibacillus sp. JNUCC31. The sequence goes on along the minus strand of NZ_CP062165.1, from coordinate 2,230,854 downwards.
CTTCTGCTTTATTCATGTCAAATCACTCCTTCTTCAAATTTAAGAAACGGATAACGAAACAACGAACACCTTGTTGACCGATCAGGCAGCCTGTCTGAACAGTCTGGACACAAGCCCCAGCAAAAAGACAAAGAGTGCTGTTCCAATGATGGCAGGGATCACGGCAAAGTTACCAATGACCGGCCCCCAGTTGCCAAGCAAGAGTGCTCCCAGCCAGGCTCCGACAAATCCGGCAATCATTGCACCGATAATGCCTCCGGGCATGTTATGACCAGCAAGTGCATCACCGATTACACCGATAATGACTGCCATCACAATGCTGATAATGATACCCCACATAACAACCGCCTCCTTTATGCTTGATGTAGGATGTTGTCTGTTCGCGTTTGCTTACTTCGTATATAAACGCGGGGCTTTCAGGTGAAACAACCAAAGTGAGGATGAACGAACCGGAAATGAGAAAATGTCATTCTTCAGACAGCGCGATTTATCCCTTTAACCATGCAGAAGATCCAAGCCAGACCAGCGGCGAATCCAGTAAAGACATCGGTTGGATAATGCACCCCCAGCATGATACGACTGATACCGATTAGCAATATGAACAACATTCCACAGAAGACAGGCAAAGCAATTCCAGATGCCCGTTGGTGCCGTTCAAGCGTCCAGATGACAAAAAGCATTCCGTAAAAACCCATCGAAATCATCGCATGTCCACTGGGAAAACTGTATCCGTGAACAACCGACAGATGATCCAGCTCAGGTCTGCCCCTCCTGAATATTTCCTTCAATAAGGTGTTGACGATCCACATCATGGCAAAACTGCTTAATAACGCATATCCATATATGAGGAAACGGGGACCTCGTTGCGACATGAAGAGTATACAGAAGCCGAGTGCTGCCATGGCTGAAATGTTGAATGAGCCAAGGGCAGTAATGAAGGAAATGAACGGAAACAGTTGAAGACGTGATTCCGAGTTCAGATAGAACCATTGCTGGATCTGGTTATCCAATGAAATGACCATATTGGTGCCCAATAACGCTCCCAGAGCTGCCAATATAAATACAACCGAAGCGCTGGCTATAATTCCTGCACCTGCCCAGATGAGCAGGTGGCGTATCGGATCTTTGCGATATGGCCCGGATAAGGATGAATACGTTTTGTGCAGCATAGATGAGTATCTCCTTTTGTAATGGGGATCGGGTAGGTAGAGTTTGATAAAAGATTACCCGGATGGCCTGTCGAAAAAACTGTAAAAACGTCGTTTTTGTACTATACTATTTAAGATATCCCATGCGGCGTCGTGACGCAAAGCAGAGATGAATTCGGGAGAATAAAGGAGAGAACTCGCATGGAGAGTACCCTGTTAATTAAAGAATACCGTGCGGACGTTATGGAATGCGCCCATTACGGACACATAAGCATTACGGATGAGAACGGCAATGTTGTATATTCAGCCGGCGACCCTCATTTTAGAGCGTTTACCCGTTCATCCGCCAAACCTTTTCAGGCGATTCCTGGGATTCGGGCTGGTATTGCCGGGCATTATGGGCTGACAGCTCAGGAGATTGCCATTATGTCTTCCTCGCACCGATCGGAACCGATGCATATTCAAGTTTTGGAGCAGTTGGAAAGCAAAATAGGATTGGGAGAAGAATGCCTGATCTGTGCACCAAGTTATCCCCTAAATGAAGAAAGCCGGAACCAATGGCTGCGTGGTCAAGGAGAGAAGCGTCGTATCCTGCACAATTGTTCGGGAAAACATCTGGGTATTCTTGGTTACGCTCAGATGAAACAGGCCGATCTGGACACTTATGCTGAACCAGAACATCCAGTGCAACGTGAAATTTTGGAGACGATGGCTTATATGGCAGGTATTGAGGAGAGAGAGATTAAATTGGGGACGGATGGCTGCGGCTTTCCGGTATTTTCGTTGCCGTTGTCGGCATTGTCGAATGCATATCTGAAGCTAGCCTGTCCGGATCTGATCGAAGATTCGTCCACACGTGCTGCGGTAGAGACCATTACTGCAGCCATGCACGAATATCCTCTAATGGTAGGAGGGACAGGGCGTGTGGATTCGGTGCTGCTTGAAGACAGCAACATTGTTGCCAAGGGCGGATTCAAGGGTGTGTTTGGTTTTGCCCTGAAAAAGGAACGTCTTGGAATTTCATTCAAAGTACTTGACGGTTCGGAAGAAGAATGGGCTTGGATTGCCCAATCCATCCTGGAGCAGATCGGATATAACAATCGGAAAACCATTGAACGATTGGCAGAAGTATACCCACCTGACATTCGGAACGACGCGGGTAAAGTCGTGGGTCGAGCAGACAGCGAATTCAAGCTTCACTCACCTGAAGAAAGCCTATAACCTATAAGCAAGGGGCGTGATTAGAATTTCCAGGCTGCGGGTAAAGATGACATACCAACTGGTATTGATCTATAAATTCTAAATATACACGCATGAACTGCTGCGAAGGTGTGGCAGCTCTAAACCCTTGGAGGTGGATGAACATGATTAAAGTAGTGACATCGGAAGAAAGGCACACGTCGGATCGAGGTTGGATACACAGCGAATTCAGCTTTTCCTTTGCGGACTATGATGATCCAAGCAATGCCCATTTTGGTTGTTTATTGGCTCATAATGACAACACGCTGATGCCGCAGGAAGGCTTTAAGCGACATCCGCATCATGACTTGGAGATTGTAAGTTATGTGATCTCCGGTACGCTGAAACATACGGACAGTATGGGAACGGAACAATTGTTGGAACCGGGGACGGTTCAGGTCATGAGTGCGGGTACCGGGGTGGAGCATTCAGAGACTAATCCATCCGAGGATGAACCTGTACGTTTCCTGCAGATGTGGTTTCTGCCATCCCACCGCATGCTGAAGCCCTCGTATACCAATCGTCGTATAGAGGAACAGGAGTATCTGAACCGTCTTTGTCCGATTGTTTCGGGACAAGAGAGCGAAGGAGCAGAGGGGGCATTGTCTATCTCACAAGATGTGACTTGCTATTTATCTCAACTGGAATCCGGGAAAAAATTAATGTACCCTCAACATGAAGATAGGCGCACACATCTCTTTCTGATCCGTGGTCATATCGAGATCGTATGCTCGGATGGCAACTTCAATCTCAAGCCGGGAGATGCTGCGCGAATTCGCAAAAGTTGTGATCTGCAAATTACAGCTACAGGCAGCGAGCCCGCTGAATTTGTACTGGTTGATTTGCCCTAATGACAGAGGGAGAGCCAACCGATGAATATGCCTTAAAGCATGACGCAGTCTGTACTATACGAGCAGTCTTGAAAAATAAGAACGCACAAAAGGACCTGTGTCCACTGTAATGTGGAGAACAGGTCCTTTTGTGCCGGTTTCTCTAGTATGACTTCATCAAAGGGTTGACAAAAGTCCATGAGCAATGTCGCTCTAAGACTTGCGGAGTTTACCCAGTTCGGAAGCAACAGCTTCGACCTCAGAGATGCTCAGATGTTCCTTGCCCAGAACCATCTCATACAGATCAAACAGATCTTCATACTTGTCGAGTGGGAAAGCAGAAGCCTGCATGGCAGCTCCACTGGCCATCCGCAACTTGGTTTTAATCGCTTCAATCATATATTCCATATTGGCTGCGCTTGCTTGTGTTAAATCCATCGTAATGTTCATCCCTTCCGTATCGGAAACTGTTGTTATTGTATCATGATTGGACAAGCCCAGGCCAATGCTTTTGCGGGGAATCGGAGCTTCGGGTAAAATGAGGAATACAACAAATAAATCTTGGTAGGGAGTACAGGTGAGAAGGGGAGAAGACAGATTGTCATTGTATAAGCGGGAAATGGTCCGACACCAGAGCAGAGAAACCGGCAGAAGTGTCCAGGGTGAAGACTTGGTCGTATTCTTCAAAAAAATCGTTCAGCTTCATTCACCGCATGAAATCACCTTCGTATGTATTGGGACGGACCGTTCGACAGGGGATGCACTGGGTCCTCTGACGGGAAGTTTGCTACAGGAGCACGGAGTAAAACACGTCGTGGGGACGCTGGCTTCACCTTGTGATGCAGATTCGCTGGAGAAAAGGCTGGCGCTGGTCCCGTCCCATCATGCTATCATCGCCATTGATGCCTGTCTGGGTCCGAAACAGGCAACAGGGACTTATTATCTCGCGGATCATGCACTTGTTCCGGCCAAATCAGTTAACGGCAAGCTGCCTCCGGTAGGGCACTATAGCGTGGCGGCCGTAGTCAATGCCAATGGCCCCAGACCTTATTCCATTCTGCAGATGACCTCCCTTCATTTCGTTATGGGTATGTCCCGAACGATTGCTGAGGCTGTTGTCGAAGCCTTGGAATAAAAATATTCGTTTCATTAATGAGATGTAGGCTTAATAATATACAACTTGAAATTAATTTAATTCGCGCAGAGAGAGGGATTTATATGGAAAAAGTGATGTGTGACGGAACGACGATTTGTTATGCCGAACAAGGTAAGGGAGAAGCACTCATTTTGCTCCACGGATACTGCGGCAGTTCATCCTACTGGGATGAAGTTGTACCTGAGCTTGCACGATCCTATCGTTGCATCGTACCCGATCTGCGTGGACATGGTAAAACGGATGCACCTGTAGGTACATATACCATCGATCAGATGGGCAATGACGTATTGCAATTAATGGACGAGTTGAAGGTGGAAAAGGCCGTCCTGCTGGGACACTCCATGGGTGGATATATTGCACTCTCCATCGCACAGCGTCATCCGGAACGACTGAACGCCTTCGGATTGATTCATTCCACAGCATATCCGGACAGTGAAGAAGGCAAGGAGAAAAGACTCCGCGCCGTATCCACCATTCAAACGGAGGGGATTGTCCACTTTGTAGACGGATTGGTTCCTGGGCTGTTTGCACCAGAACATGTGGAGTCGTTATCGGCACAAGTCAGTCGTGTGAAAGAGATTGGTTACCAGACTGCGCCGCAAGGGGCGGCGGGAGCTGCACTCGCTATGCGGGAACGGCCGGATCGCCGTGATGTATTGTCTGCTACGCCGCTGCCGGTTCTGCTGGTTGCCGGAGAGAAAGATGCCGTCATTCCGCCGGAACGTACATTTACAAGTGACAAACCGCATATCGTGCAAGCCGTGATTCCTGGAGCAGGCCATATGAGCATGTATGAAGCTCCGGAAGAATTAGTTCGGGTCATTAAAGCATTTTTGACGGGTTTATCGAAGTGATTTTTTTGGAATATAAATAGGGGGTGCGATGACTTAGCCTACGCTAGGGATCATTTGGCACCTGCATGACCCCTGCAGCGTTCACTCATGAACAGCAGGGGTTATGTTATATTGGTCACAGGCCAGAGCATGGATGAAGCCGTGTTTTGGCTTTTTGTCATGGCATGAATTAAAATAATGAGAATGGATCATGAAAATGAAACTGGGATGTATACTGATCGAACAATGAGGGGGCATTTAGGATGTTCAGGAAAGATTATCTGCTCCGCATGATGGAGGAAATGACCGAAGCGATCGGCAAAGTATTTACACTCAAACAACAGCGCAAACATACGGAGGCTCTGTCCGAACTGGACGAGCTGCTGCGTAGACAGTTTGGCTTAAATTTATCTTTGCTGAACTCACTGCCTGCGGAGGATGTCATTGAAATGTTCCGTTTTCGTGGTGTCATAGAAGTGGACAATCTGCAGCAAGCCGCCAGGCTTATTGAGGAAGAGGCATATATATATCATGAAAAGGCCAAAGTAGAGGGCATAGACGACCAAGAAAAGCTGGAGTCAGAGGATGAAGCACTTATTCGATTGATGAGAGCACTTCACTTTTATCTGTATGCACTCCACAATGGGGCCAATCCGAAGCTGCTGGATGCCCCGGGTCGAGTCGAAGGGATATTAGCGCAAATTAGAGGATATGAACTGCCTGCACGAACGGAAAAACAGCTTGCATTGTATCGGGAACAGCAGGGGCGTTATGATCAGGCAGAGAACAGCTGGTACAGACTATTGCAGGTAGACGATGAACATCCCGTTCATTATCGCGATGATGTGCAGGCATTCTACGAAAGATTAATACTGCTTGAAGACCAGCAGCTGCAAGAAGGGGGCCTGCCCCGTGAGGAAGTCGAAGAGGGGCTTGCTGAGCTGAGCCGTTAACGGATTGGAATATGCGCCTTAGCCTTAACTTGGAGAGGGAACGGAATTGTGGTATGGTAACGGTTGACCAAACCAAATCGAAAGTGAGATGTACCCCGTGGATTCATTGCGAAAGCTTATACAAGACATCTTTGAACAGAATTCGCTGATCTCAGCGACCTGGAGCCAGCTGCGCAGACGGGACAATGTCTCGTATACCAAAGTGCAAGTCAAGCCGGTAACGCTGAAGAACCAGTTACACTATCAATTCGCATTTCACTATAACAACAAAGTGCTGCACGAGAATTTGACTCCGGCTGAAGCGGCAGAACGCATGACTTTGCTATTCGAAGAGACGTTTCGTCAAGGGCTGCTCTGTACAACAGATGCAGACTATCAAATATTGATCAGCAAAAAATATAAAGTGTCCATACTGACCAAGTCCCCTTCTAAGATTGCGGTGGACCTCTCGCATAATCGCAAAAAGCAATATGTGCTGGAAGAGGGAGTTCCCGTCTCGTTCCTGGTTGAGCTGGGGATCATGAATGAAGAAGGTCGTGTGCTGGCCCGCAAGTATGACAAGTTTAGACAGATCAACCGTTTCCTCGAAATGGTGCAGGATGTCATTCCCCACTTGCCGGAGGAACGCCCACTCACCATTGTTGATTTTGGCTGCGGAAAGTCGTATCTGACCTTTGCTTTATATCATTATTTGTCCGTACAGCAGCGCAGATCACTCCAGATTATTGGGCTCGATCTGAAGGCCGATGTCATCGAACATTGCAATGATCTGGCGAACAAGCTTCATTATGGTGATCTGAAGTTTCTTGTCGGAGACATTGCCGATTACGATGAACTAAACGAAGTGGATATGGTCGTGACGCTGCATGCCTGTGATACAGCTACCGATGCCGCACTAGAGAAAGCCGTTCGTTGGGGGGCTTCGGTCATTCTTTCTGTACCGTGCTGCCAGCATGAGCTGTTTGACCAGATTGAGTCTACTGTGATGAATCCGTTGTTGTCGCATGGTATTCTGAAGGAACGTTTCTCTGCATTGGCAACGGATGCCATCCGGGCTAAACTGCTCGATCTGATGGGATACAAAACGCAATTGCTGGAATTTATCGATATGGAACATACACCGAAGAATATTTTGATCCGTGCAGTACGCGGCCAGGCAGGCCAAACGGCTGACATGTGGAACGAATATACCGCGTTCCGTGATTTCATTCATGCAGATCCTTATTTGGAGCGAGCATGCGCCGATTTGCTTCCGGGCGGTACCCATCCAGTAGAAGCGGTGCAGAACACGGTAACAGACTCTAACCAGGCCACTTCCACTGGTGAATCCATTAAAGAAGCCGTCAATGATTCGACCCATTGCGATCATTGCTAAATTAGATGGGGTTCAGGCGAATGTTATGAAAAGATGGATGATATTCGGATGGTAGATGGTAAAAAAGATTGAGGTACAGATGCATGGTTTGTACTTGGGGATTGAAGCAAATCGTCTGCCGTCCTCTTTGACGGGACATACTGGTACGAGGGTCCCATCAAGGAAGATTCATGTAACGCACAGTTTTGCCATAGTGCTTCCAAAAAAAGCAGTTCAACGCCTAATGTAAATCAGGCAGAAGACCCTATGAACGGGAGCTTCTGTCTTTTTTGTTTTTCTGATGAGGGAGGCCGGAAGTTGCTCTGTAAAAGTAAGAGAGAAAGGAGGTAGAAAAGTGGAGCGCATGGAATCGAAAAGGACGGCCACATGGGAGAGGGTTAAGGGTTTAAAAGCTCCCAACATATCTGATAGGGAGGGGAGATTGGGATCTGCATTGACCCTCGTACTGGGTGCATTCGCATGTATCTTATTGTTGCTCGCCTGTCTGAAGAAGGGGCTGTACTATCCTGCGGACGTATATTCCCTAGTTCTGGTGGCATCCGGGAGTACATGGATACTGTTGATCATATGTCTCATTTTGCAAAAAAGGAATGGACCTGCGAGGATTGCACAGCGGATGGAAAGTGATGATAAAACAAATTCGGTGTTTCAGTTTATGGGTCACAACCATATCTACTGGTTCATCTGGCCGCTGGGTATGGCCATCTGGTTTGGCCTGCATGCATGGGTAGGTTCTGTAAGTTTACAGGGCAGCCTGGATGAGATGCTGCGCTGGAGCCTGCTGGCGATATTTGCGGTGCTTACTGCGCTGCTGGCCGCACGCGAGAACGGAGCGAGATGGTTTGCCTGCGGCTGGCAATTGGCAGGCGGCTTGCTTGTGCTAAGCGGCTTGCTTGCCGCATGTGGAGTGCTGCCGCTGCCTTATGGGGTCATGCGAACCGCTGACCCCGAGATCAGCTCCGCCGGAGCCCGGCTCGGCGGATTGCTGCAATACCCCAATGCGTACGGCGCCGTTGTCGGCATGTACGCATTGGAGCGGCTGGCCGCCGCCGCGCGCGCCATGGCCCGACCCTTGTCGGCCGGGCGGCTCATCGCGGCAGTGCTGCCGCTCATGCCCGCGCAAGCTGCGCTCCTGCTGAGCGAGTCGCGCGGCGCCTGGCTGGCGACCGGCTGCGCCGCGATCGCCGCCTTCGCTTTGCAGCGGCGCGGTGCCCGCCTGCCGCTGCTGCTGGCCATGGCCGCGCCACTGGCGTGCGCGGCCTGGCTTTTCCGCCAGCTGGCTGCTGCCCAGCTGGCGCCTGCACCCGTGCCCGGCCTGCTGGCCCTGGCCGGGGCATGGGCAGCTGCGCTGCTCGGCACGCTGCTGCTGTGCCGTCTGTGGCACAGCGGCGCTCGTGAGCGCGCCACTGCCCTCACGGCCACGGGGCTGGCGGGAATCACCGCCGCAGCCCTGGCCGTGGCCTCCACCGCCGACCGCATGGCGGCTGGTGTCGGCACAGGGCTGTCCCGCCTTCAGCTGTGGCGGGACGCCCTGAAGCTCTGGACCGAGGCCGCATGGCTGGGCCACGGGGGTGATACATGGCGCAACATGTTTCGCGCCATCCAATCCTCGCCTTATGTCGGAGGCGAGGTTCATAACGGCATCCTTGATCTCGCCCTCGATACAGGCGTGATCGGTGTATTGCTTATCGCGGGTTGGTTTCTTTTTACCCTGCGGACCATGTGGAGGTTCGCGCCTCACCTATTGCCTGTCTTTCTTATTTTTGTACTTCATGGCGCAATGGACTTTGACTGGAGTTTCACCTTCCTCTGGATGATGTTTATTTGGATAGGGGGCTGGGCCCATTCGTCACAACCTCAACAGCATGTCGAGGCTTACAACAAACGCCCCCGTATTTCCCCCCAGTTGAGTCTGTGGTCTCCGATACTAACCGGATTGTTCATCTTGTTCTGGCTTGGCGGAACAGCCTGGCTGGCTGGCCACCAATGGGCAGCAGAACATCAATATCGTATGGCCATTTCCAAAGCTGCAGGAAGCACTGAGCAAAAGACGTTGCTTGCTTCGGCGCATAAATTCAATTCATACAGGGCGGATATTGTCCTCTCTCTGTCACGCATACTGCCTGCCAAAGAAGCTGAGATCATATTGCTCAAAAGCCTGTACCATTCCCCGGTTAACCCTCAACTCTATCAGGAGTTAGGTCTATGGGCTGCACGATCCGGCCTGGGGGAGCAGGCTGGGGAATATTTTGAGCGATCCATCGCCTTGAACCGTTATGATGCCTCAAGTCAGTCCCTGGCTTTGTATTGCATGGAACAAGCATCACGTCTGGAACTTGCAGCAGGATACACAGATCGGGCAAAACAGACCGCTGCTGCCGGAGTACGAATATATGAACGGTATAGACAGCTGGCTGAAGAAGTGGCAGCAGGGCAAGAGAGAAATGATCGGCGTTTTGGACTTGAAGATGAAGCATTACGTCATGGGGGCAATCTGGTCATGTTGGCTTCTGGTCCGCCTGCTTCAGATTTGACCAGACGGAGTCCATGAATATTTGACCTCACGCAGTGATCAACCAAAGTATAGCTCAAGCAAGCCTCAGCTCAGGTACAACTCAGATCCAGCAACATGAAGACCATTACCTTGTTGTCAACCTATCCATTACGCCAATCTACAGGCGATACCCGCCGAAAGCCTGCTGAAATGCTCCTTGCAGAGGTTCCAGCTCCACACCCCATAGAGCTGCAATATCGGCACTGACATCGGCATTCCACCATTCGCATAATTTCTTGCGATTATCCCGATGTTCACCGATCCAGAGCAGATTGGCGATGACCTTACCATAATACAGTTCTTCTGCCTGCTTCATCAGTTCGGGCGAAATGTATACCTTTAGCTTTTTGGCAGTTCGATACAACTCCTTGCTGCAAGCCCTGCGGATTCCGCGGGCGGAAGGCAGTTTCTGGCCTGGAGTGTTATGTTTTACCGGGGGAGTACCGGGTGTTAATTTGGGTGACATCTTCTCACGCTCCTCTCCCGATACCATATGCGAACCGCTGCCTTCGGGACACTATCCCAAATGGATGAAGTAGCAACGGATAGAGGCCTGTGATAAAATAGGGACGAACATCCATGGTGCGGAGAGGCACTGCCAATCAGGATGAAGAAAGAGGGTCGAGATGGACTTTATTCATAACATTGTCAATCAATTATTCGATTGGATTCAGAGCCTTGGATACTTTGGAATTATGTTTGGATTAATGCTTGAAGTTATTCCAAGTGAAATTGTATTGGCATATGGAGGTTTTCTCGTTTCACAAGGCCATATTAATTTTTTCGGTGCAATGATTTTTGGTACCGTGGGCGGTGTCATAGCCCAGCTATTTATTTACTGGATTGGCCGTTATGGTGGAAGGCCTGTACTTGAACGTTACGGAAAATACATACTGATCCAGAAAAAGCACATCGACCATTCCGAAGAATGGTTCCGCAAGTATGGTACAGGTGTCATTTTCACGGCGCGTTTTGTTCCGGTCGTAAGACATGCCATATCGATTCCTGCGGGGATATCCAAAATGCATACGGGTCGATTTATTTTACTGACAACCCTCGCTGTTATACCTTGGTCTGCATTGTTTATATATTTAGGGATGATACTTGGAGATCAATGGCAACATATCAACGAAAAAGCGGCACCTTATATTATGCCGATTCTGCTTGTTGCTCTGGCACTTATGATTATTTATGTACTGATTAAATGGATGAATGTTCGTAAAAAGAAGGGAAGTGTCTAGTTATGGGAAAACCAAACTTGTCTCACAAATTCGGTAAAGGCCTGCCGCCGAAAGAATTCATTGAGAGCATGACCAAGAACCAAAGTGAATTTCAGGCAAACTATGACAACTTTGTATGGCCGAGCGAGGATGATCGTGAATTTTTTGAAAGCTTGAATCACCGCGATGATTTGCGTGTGTTAATTCTGGCTGCTGACTGGTGTGGTGATGTGGTACGCAATATTCCGGTTGTGTTCCAGGCATTGGAAATCTCCGGCATTCCGACAGAAGTTCTTATTATGGAAAATCATCCTGAAGTGATGGATGAGTTCCTTACGATGGGCGGACGCTCAGTCCCTGTTGTCATTTTTGCAGATACAGGCGGACATGTGCTGGGCCAATGGGGGCCTCGTCCACAACATGTGCAGGAGGTTATGATTGAATTCAAACGTCTCAATCCGGACCGTGAAGCCGCAGATTATCAGGATAATCTGGCTGCTGCACGTCAAGAGATAGGGAAACGTTATGGGGAAGGAACGGAGTCAAATGCAGCTATTATCCGCGAGCTGCGTGAACTGATTTCGGGTTACTAAGCCGATATGCTAAACATTCGTACCTTTTCATTGGGACCGCTCCAGACCAATGCGTATCTTTTGCAGGGGGATGATCCCGGTAAAGCTGTAATCATTGACCCGGGAATGAATCCGGGCCCGTTGCTCAAAGCCATTCAGGATCTGGAGATTGAAGCGATCCTGCTGACTCACGCGCATTTTGATCATATGGGCGGTGTCGATGAAATTCGCAAATTAAAAGGCTGTCCCGTTTATTTGCATGACTTGGAGAGTGACTGGCTCACGACACCGAAATTGAATGGTTCTTTGAACTGGCCGCAGGCTACCCCGCCGCTTTCGACAGATCCGGCTGAATATGCCATGGACGAAGGGCAGACTTTGAGCTTTATTGGTCAGACGTTCAAAGTGTACCATACACCCGGACACTCACCAGGCAGTGTAAGTCTGTTATGCGGTGATGATCTGTTCGCAGGTGATGTTCTGTTCCGTATGGGGGTGGGCAGAACGGATCTGACCGGAGGCCGTGAACGGGATCTGATTGATTCGATCCAGAACAAGCTGTACACCTTCTCGGATGAGGTCAAAGTGTATCCGGGTCATGGCCCAAAAACGACAATTGGTTATGAGAAAAAGAACAATCCTTATGTGTCTGCAAGATGATCCGACAATTTATGTGAAGAAAGTCTGGACAAGTGACAACTTTTTCATTAGAATAGCAATTAGTTGTTACAAGCATTAAGTCAACATCTAACTGAAGCAGTGAAAAGAAACACCCTAACTTGCGAAGCACGCAGACTGTGGTCTATACCCGGTTTGCGTTCTTTTTTTGTTTTCAGGCTTTTTTATCAATGTTACATCTCGTTTAACCTTACATATAGCTCGTTGACAAGTATCTATAGAAGATCGTTCTAGTCCATTTAGTTAGTCGAATTATAATAAGCTTGAGATGATAAGAGAGCGAGGAATTAGAAGTGGAGAAAAAGCGAGTGATCCAGTTGGGACAACGTGCCGAACATCTAATCAGCGAAGAATACCGTCGAATAACAGAAAGTAACAGAATAGAATCCATTACTCAGCCTTCTCAATTACATAACTACATGAATAAAGAGATGAATCAAATTAAGGATCAACAGCAGAATATATGGAGAAGTCGTTTATTCAGAAGCGGAGCCCGCAACCAACGGTGGTTCGACAAACTGCAAGATTACCGAAATGAAGTCTGATTGCCCGGGAAATTGTCGGCTTCAGATTTTTTTTTTGACCATATTGAACGTTTCTGCAGAGCCTGTCGTAATAACATTAGACTGAGCGGAAAGCAGGTGATGATCCAGATGAAAGCAGCCGAACTGGAAGAGGTCCAGAGAGCGATACAGGGAGATGACGCAGCACTGGCAGAACTGCTTCAGCGTCACTACGTTTTTGTATATAAGTATCTTGTCAAAGTAACGATGGACCCCAATGTTGCGGAGGAGACAGTACAGGATACGATGATCCGATGTATGGAAAATATCCACAGGTATGATGGTTCGTCTGCCTTTTCGTCATGGATGATTACGATTGCCACCCGTATATATATCGACAAGACAAGACGCAGGAGAAGAGAACAGATCTGGCTGGAATCCATACGAAATCAGGCTGTACGAAAATTACGCTGGCAGTTTGACATCAGGAATGAGGAATGGACAGACGTTATGGATGCCATGACTAGGTTAACACCAGAACATCGTATTGCCGTACTTCTGAAGCATTATTATGGCTATGGATATGATGAAATAGGAGAAATGCTGGGGATTCCATCCGGAACGGCTAAATCAAGAACGGCGTATGGTCTTCGTCAGTTGAGAAAGGAGCTGGATGAACATGAGCAGATCTGATGAACATGATGAACAAGAAATCGTGGCACGGATGCAACAGCAGATGAGTGTGCTGGATGATGCGTATGAGCCTGTAAACATCCCTTCATTAGCTTCACTTGAAGCCCAAGTCAGGGAGCGACGGCAAGTCAGAAGAAGAGCCAATCGAATCGAAATGATCATGTTCTGGATTGTTGGCTTGTTCGTTATCGCTTTTGGTGTGCTGCTATTCCATTCGGCGCCAGTTCTATATTTGGGTATTCAGGCGCTCAGTCTGGGAGCTGCGATTGCCGTGGTAGCAATCTGGACAGGAAGACGCCGGAAGGAGACCCGCCATGAATGATCTGCACTATTCATTGAACGAGATTCCTCTCGTATGGATGATTTTGATTGCCATTCTTTTGCTGATTCAGGGAACATGGATTTTTCAGGATGCGCGGAGGCGTGGCCGTTTTCCCTGGTTATGGGGATTGTGGGGAATTACCGGATTCCCAACGCCTTTGATCATATATTGGTTTATTGTGGTGCGAACAGATCGCAAACCCCCTAGGCAAACATCGGGTAAATGATAGAATTTACGGAATGAAAAAAAGATTTTGCACAAATGTTTTGTTTAATTCTAGTAATCGTAGACATCGCTATTCTTTTCTAGTAGACTATACAAATAATAAAAAGATAGACTACCAGGAGGTTAGACGATGCTGCGATTAGGAGAGAAGGTTGTCATCGTCGCGGATGCATTTGAGCAGAATCTTCCTGTGGGGGAATATGGTTTCATCATCGCTTATGACCGGAATCCGGACAATGCGTTCGATTACGTGCTTCGAGTGCCGCAGGTGAATCGGAACTTTTTTGTTCCATCCGGCGACGTCGATCTAGAAGAGGTTCTGCTGAAGCAGGAAGCTGAGCGGGTCGAGCGAGAAGCGTTGATAGATTACGCCCTTGCGACACACAATGAGAAACTGTTTCATCATTTGATGAACGGAGATTTCGAAGCTGTGGAAGAGGAAGAAGAAACCGCGAACGATGTTATGTCACAGGCGGATTTTATAAAGCAGGTTAACCTGCGTGCATGGATTTAGAGTTTAAGAGTCGGCTGATGCCGGCTCTTTTTTGATTAGATTCGAACATGGGAATGTTGAAGCCCTTATTATCCTGGTTTTTGCATATTCGGTAACTCGGGTCATTTGCATTGAATTGTCGAACTATCTCACCTATAATGAAAAAGTTATCTTGGGACTTTAGCCCGTTAAACGAACGATTCGTTTCAGGCGGTCTCGGGAATTAGAACGAATGAAGGAGGCATCCGGAAATGAGTATTTCGAATAATGACGTTCAGCATGTGGCCAAGCTGGCCCGGCTCAATTTGACTGCTGAAGAAGAACAAACCCTCACAGGTCAGCTGAACGCGATTTTAAAATATGCAGAGAAGCTGAATGAGCTGGACACCGATGACATCGAGCCAACCACTCACGTTCTGCACGTTAGCAATGTGATGCGTGATGATGAGACCAAGGAAAGTTTGTCGATTGAACAGGTGATGCAAAATGCACCGGAAGAAGAAGACGGGCAGTTCAAAGTGCCTGCTGTAATGGAATAACGGATAACCGGAAGGAGGACGAAAACCGTGAGTTTATTTGAACAATCGTTGCCGGAGATACATAACAAGCTGCATGCCAAGGAGTTATCGGTTAGCGATCTGGTGGATCAGGCATATCAGAATATCGGTGCGCATGATGAGAAGGTTAAGGCGTATCTGGCATTGGATGAAGAACAAGCACGTGCGCGTGCTCATCAACTGGATGATCGACTCGTCAGCGGCGAGGAGAAAGGTTTGCTTTTTGGATTGCCAGTCGGCATTAAGGATAACATCGTTACGAACGGGTTGCGTACAACGTGCGGAAGCCAGTTTCTGCGCAACTTCGACCCGGTATATGATGCAACAGTTGTCGAGAAGCTGAAGGCTGCGGATACTGTAACTATCGGAAAACTGAATATGGACGAATTCGCCATGGGCGGCTCCAATGAAAATTCAAGTTTCTATCCTGTACGTAACCCATGGGCACTCGATCGTGTTCCAGGCGGATCAAGTGGTGGATCTGCTGCGGCTGTTGCGGCAGGAGAAGCATATTTCACATTGGGATCAGATACAGGGGGCTCCATCAGACAGCCAGCATCCTATTGCGGCGTTGTCGGCTTGAAACCGACTTACGGACTTGTTTCACGCTTTGGTTTGGTTGCATTCGCATCCTCGCTGGATCAGATTGGACCTTTGACGAAAAATGTCGAGGACTCTGCCTATGTGCTGCAAGCCATTGCTGGTTATGACGCCAAAGATTCAACGTCTGCAAAAGTGGATATCCCGGATTATTTAAGCGGATTGACAGGAGATGTCAAAGGGCTCCGCATTGCTGTTCCGAAGGAATACATGGGTGAAGGCGTGGATCCTCAAGTTAAAGAAACCGTCCTGTCCGCTCTGAAAGTCCTTGAAGGACTCGGCGCAACATGGGAAGAAGTATCCCTTCCGCATACCGAATATGCGGTGGCTACGTATTATCTGCTCGCTTCCTCGGAGGCCTCTTCGAACCTGGCTCGTTTCGACGGCGTGCGTTATGGTGTTCGTGCAGACAACCCGGAAAACCTGTTGGATCTGTACCACCAGTCCCGTAGTCAAGGCTTTGGTCCCGAAGTGAAACGACGCATCATGCTTGGAACCTATGCACTCAGCTCGGGTTACTACGATGCGTATTATTTGAAAGCTCAGAAAGTGCGTACGTTGATCAAACAGGATTTCGACGACGTATTTGCCAAATATGATGTCATCATTGGACCAACAGCGCCAACAACGGCATTTAAACTCGGTTCCCAAGTCGATGATCCACTTACGATGTATCTCAACGACATTCTGACTATCCCTGTCAGCCTGGCTGGTGTACCTGCAGTGAGCATCCCTTGCGGATTCTCGGATGGGCTGCCTGTCGGCATGCAGATTATCGGTAAAGCCTTTGATGAAACGACTGTATTGCGCGTAGCGCATGCGTTTGAACAAAATACGGAATTCCACAAGCAGCGTCCGCAGCTGTAGACTGCCTGGAACGGAGGAATATAGAAATGTCCGCATCTAAATATGAAACGGTCGTTGGACTTGAAGTCCATGTCGAGTTGCATACAAATTCCAAAATCTTTTGCGGCTGCTCCACCGCCTTTGGAGCTCCGCCAAATACACATACTTGTCCTGTCTGTCTCGGACATCCAGGCGTATTGCCGGTATTGAATCGCCAAGCTGTAGATTATGCGATGAAAGCAGCCATGGCTCTTAACTGCACCATTGCTGATGTCAGCAAGTTTGACCGCAAAAACTACTTCTACCCCGATTCCCCGAAAGCTTACCAAATCTCGCAATTCGATCAACCCATCGGTGAGAACGGCTGGATCGATATTGAAGTCAACGGTGAAACGAAGCGAATCGGCATTACGCGTCTTCATCTGGAAGAAGATGCAGGGAAGCTTACCCACGTGGATGGCGGCTATGCTTCATTGGTCGATTTCAACCGTGTGGGTACCCCGTTGGTGGAAATCGTGTCTGAACCTGAGATTTCTTCTCCGGAAGAAGCGCGTGCATATCTGGAGAAATTGCGTGCGATCATGCAGTACTGCGATGTGTCGGACGTGAAAATGGAAGAAGGCTCCCTGCGTTGTGACGCCAACATCAGTTTGCGTCCACATGGACAGGAGAAGCTGGGAACGAGAGCCGAGTTGAAAAACATGAACTCCTTCCGCGGCGTTCAGCGTGGTCTGGAGTATGAGCAGTATCGCCAAGCTGAAATTTTGGATGACGGCGGTGAAGTCGTTCAGGAAACTCGTCGCTGGGATGAGGCTCAAGGAAAAACACTGTCCATGCGTGGTAAAGAGCAGGCGCATGACTATCGTTATTTCCCGGACCCGGATCTGGTGAAGCTGCATATCGACGCAGCCTGGAAAGAACGGATCAGAGCCTCCATACCGGAGCTTCCAGACGAGCGTAAAGCTCGTTATACCGCGGATTATGGACTGCCTAGTTATGATGCGGAGGTTATCACCTCTTCTAAAGCTGTAGCCGATCTTTTTGAAGACAGTCTGAAATACACCAAGGATGCAAAAGCCGTATCCAACTGGATCATGGGCGATTTGCTGGGTTACCTGAACACCAGCAACCTGGAACTAACTCAGGTGCCGCTAACAGGCCAAGGTTTGGGCGAGATGATTGGGCTGCTGGAGAAAGGCACAATTAACAGCAAGATTGCCAAGACCGTATTTAAGGAAATGCTGGAGAGCGGCAAGCTTCCACAGCAGATCGTTGAAGAGAAGGGTCTGGTTCAAATTAGTGATGAGGGTGCCATTCTCGCCATCGTGGAGCAGGTTGTTGCGAACAACCCACAATCCGTAGAGGATTATAAGGCTGGTAAACAGAAGGCCATTGGATTCCTTGTTGGTCAAGTCATGAAAGAAAGCAAAGGCAAAGCCAACCCTGGACTAGCCAACCAACTGCTTACAGATGTACTGAACCGCTAATCCATCCGGTGAGGCCGGACAGAAAGAGGCTCGTCCCTGTGACAGCCTCTTTTTGTTATTTTGAAGCACGAATGATATTCGTTATTCTGGATATCGTTTTGTAACATAAGGAGACGGAGGAATTGATATGAGGATTCAATCATTATCATTGAGTGATCTGGAGACGCTAGGACAGTTATGGAGGCTGCAACATGTGGCTTATTGGTTAGAGGCTGAGATTATCGGCTTTCAGGATATTCCACCTTTGCTGGATACGATGGAAACACTGCAGAATTGCGGGGAGACCTTTTATGGTTATGTTGATGAAGACGGCGAACTGATGGGGGCTGTCGCAGTAGCGGAGGAAGAGACGAATACACTGACCATTACACGAATGATGGTGCATCCGGATCATTTTCGCAAGGGAATCGCTGTTGCTTTGATGACACATGTGTTTGAACAATATCCGGATCTTCCGCGGTATATTGTTTCCACAGGAACTTTGAATCAACCAGCCGTGAACTTGTATACCAAATTTGGTTTTAAACCAGTGGAAGTTGTACAGATTGCACCAGGTGTGGAATTAACAACATTTCATAAGGATTCATTGCATAAATGATTTAAATCATTAACTGGATGGAACAACGAGACAAATAACCCGTTTTGATCCTGTTGTTCTACTAATTGAAGCGGCTTCAGGTATTATGAAGTGTTTTCGAGAATAAAGATGAATAATGTGAACAACTTGGAGGAGGAACACCGGCTTTGGGTAATCCCTGGTTAATCGATGAGTGGCATATTTTACTGCGATTATTGCTGGCTATGCTGCTTGGAGGGCTTGTAGGTTTGGAAAGGGAACGTTCGAATCATGCAGCAGGCCTGCGTACTCATATTCTGGTATGCCTTGGTTCTGCACTGATTATGATGTTGTCTATTTATGGTTTTAAAGATTTTGCGAATGAATTAAACGTAAGGATTGATCCTGCTCGTCTGGCTACAGCTGTTATTACCGGTGTTGGATTTCTGGGAGCGGGGACGATTCTTTTTACCGGAAAATCCATTACAGGACTGACCACTGCAGCTTCCATCTGGGTTGTTGCGGCGATCGGGCTGGCTGCAGGCGCTGGGTTCTTTTTTGCCTCTATCGTGTCAACTGTTCTGGTACTCCTGAATCTTTGGGTGTTCAACAAACTGGAGCTAAGGTACATCCGAGGGAACAAACTGCATGTCGTTACACTGCATACCTTGTCTGAACCCGGTTTTCTGGAACAGGTATCTTCATTTATGGAGGAGGAGAAGATCAGAATCCGTAAAATTACAGTAAATGAGCAAGATTTGGCGTACGCAGAGATGGTAGCCGTTGAACGTAAAGTTGAAATCGTATTGCATGTTTATATGCCGCATGAGTTCAGTACGGTACAGCTCGTATCCAAACTAAGGCAGTGGGAGCATGTAACAAAAGTATCGATTGAATAGATGAAATGCAACCCTCTGAGGACCTTGGTGCGGAGGGTTTTTGCTCATATCCATATTTCTTCCAGTTACTCTTGCGGTTCTTTAGGGTAACATCTAACCAAATGCATAAAGAACGGGAACGTTAGCGAAGAAGAAAGGAGTATGTTATGAAACGCAAACGTCAGTCGAACAATATATCGGGCGGCACGAAAGTTAACCCTGTTCGAAACCGAACTCACAAATTTGTTGCGGGGCTGCTCAGTGCGGTTATTCCGGGCCTCGGCCATATTTATCTCCGATTGTATATGAGAGGTCTGACCTTCACGCTGCTTGTACTTCTGGACTTGTCAGCGCTCTTGTACTTCTCAACGATTGGAATACAGATTAATGTACCTCTGCTTATCCTGTTGGCATTGTTTATCCCGATGATTTACTTTTACAATGTGTTCGATGTCTTACAATCTGCTGATTGGGTAATGATGCGCAGGCGAAGAGCGATTACCCAGGGCAGTTCGGACAAGCCAACGCCTAATGAACGCACTGTTGGAGAAGCCATGATGGCTTGGGAGAAAGGCATTTCGTTTGGATTGCTTCTTATAGTAGGCGGATCGCTAATGATATTATTTTTCCGGAAACCGCGTTGGTTTAAGGAGCTGCTCGCTATGTATGGCGGATACACGTTTGCCGTTTTGATGATTGCAGGAGGGTTACTGCTTTTCGGACGCGAGATCTGGGTTATGTTGCGCAAGAAAAAAATCTAGTGTGAACGATTCGAGGAGGGAAGGCGATGAACCGTAAAGTCCGGGTTGGCCGCTATACGGCTGCCGCCTTAATCGTAGCCGTCGGTGTGCTGTTAATTTTGGATAAACGGTGGGGAACGGACTATGTATATGAGATGGTCGATTGGTGGCCGCTCTTGCTCATTGTGTTAGGTGTGGAATACATACTGTTGTTCTTAGTGACACGAAGAAGAGGAAGAGAAGTTTCAGACAACCAAGGTGAGAAAAGTAAAATACGATTCAGGCCTGATGCCAAAGGCATCCTCACTTCGCTTGTTCTGGCGGCATCTGTATTTATCGTTACAGAACAGGACCACTACATGCATTTATGGAACCGAGTAAGTCTAAATCTGGGCGCGGCGTCCATGGACTATAGTCAGGCTGCGGGATACATGGAGGATAAGGGGACGATTCGGGTTCCTGTAGGCATGGATACTTCGGATATTGTGTTTGAGGGAGTGAACGGCGATATCTCGGTACAGCGCGGGGACACGGAAGAAATTGAAGTACGTACAGTCGTTTGGGTTGACCAGACAACGGAAGTCCAGGCCAAAGCAGTTGCGGATGCTTCTTTTGTTGAGGCGGATGGTACTAAAGTGATTCATATCAAGGCTACAGGCAAAACATATGGAGAGAACGAGAAAACACAGCCACGAATGAACATTACCATCACGATTCCGGATGATCGCCGTTTCAATCTGGATCTTCGAACGTCTAATGGAGCCATTTTGCTGAATCGTCCAGAAGCCATTAGTACGATTTTTGCAGAGACAGGGAATGGACGTATACGAATTACGAACGCTGTAGGAGATATCTCGGGTAAAACGTTAAATGGTGATGTTATTGTGGCTAATGCGATCGGAAATGTGGACCTGGATAGTAACCGGGGAGACATGAAAGCCCGTGGCATTTCAGGGAATGTGGATCTCACGACACAAGTCGGAAGCATCAACATATCAGACTCCGTTGGAGAGATTACAGCAGAGACAAGGAATGGAAATATTAATGTGGATGGTGCAAGTCTGGCGGTCAAAGCCCAATCTCTTAATGGCAGTATCAGCATTATATCTGCCAAAGTAGGCGGTGACTGGGATGTATATAGCGCTGTAGGAGCAATCAACATATTGCTTCCCGAACGGGGCGATTACAGCCTGAGTGGGTCCAGCAGTTATGGAGATCTGCGAACGGACCTGCCGTTTAAAGTGCAAAATAAAACAATTGAGGGTCAGCTTGGTGAAGGAGAATATACCGTTAAAGTTGAAGGCAATAGTGATCTTGCGATTGATCGAAACCCGGCTGTACCTTCGGCCAATGTAGTTACACCAAATTCAGACGGTACAGGTGAGAACCTGGAACAGATGAACGAAGACGGGCAAAATTCCCAGGACAATACGTCAGAAGATCCCTGACTGGCGCGTTGACAATAAACTTGCAATCGCCGTACAATAAATATAAAATGGCAAGGTTACATGGCAGGAAAGATGTTATGCCGTTGTTTCAGCCGAAGATCAACTCTGAATGAAGAGGCAAAGTGGTCATTTGTTGTGTCTTCGAAGAGAATGAAAGGTAAGGCGGTGGGTTTTATGGCAACACGTGTCCAACATGCGTTGGAGCATCTGAAAACGACCGGTGTCCGTATTACACCCCAGCGTCATGCCATATTGAACTATCTGATGGAATCCATGGGGCATCCAACAGCCGATGAAATTTACCGTGCGCTTGAACCCCAGTTTCCCAGTATGAGCGTGGCGACTGTATATAACAATTTGAAGATGTTTTTAGAAGCCGGCATGGTTCGGGAATTGACATACGGAGATAACTCAAGCCGCTTCGATGCCAATGTGACGGATCATTACCATGTAATTTGTGATAAATGCGGCAAAATTGAAGACTTCAGCTACCCCTCGTTAAAGAGCGTAGAACTTCAGGCAGAGTCAAGTACTGGATTTGAAGTACATGGGCATCGGTTGGAAGTATATGGGGTTTGTAAAAGTTGCAGGGATTAAGAGAGTTGATTTACAATATTAACGTGCAGAATTCAATAATATGGATTCTTCACGTTTTTTGTTTTATAGGATGATAGAATAGATTGCATGGTCAGCAGGATACACATTTCATGGTTCAGCATGATTAACGGAGGTAGACGTTTGAGTAGAAAAAGCAGATATACACGCCAGAAGCGGCGCTCGTTCTGGCCTGGATTTTTGGGTGCCTGTGTTATTGCAGGCGGGGCTTATTGGCTAATAACGAATGTTTGGCTTAATCAGATTCACGAGGACCCCGATTGGATCGGGATGAATCAACCTATTTTTGTGGACGGACAATTGATGGATGGTGAAGCTTCAGGGACGGGAGATCAGCTCAAGCTGCCTGTAACGGTACTGCAAGATGCGGTTGATTCCGGAATACGTTATGAAGCAGACACGGGGGATATCATTATCGCTACCCCGCAGCGAGTGCTCCATATGAAGGAAGGAAGTACGAAGGCGGAACTTAATCATCGGGATTATCCCATGACAGTTAAACCGGAGGTGATAGGGGGAGAAGCCTATATTCCACTTAAACCTCTGAAAGAAGTATACGGCCTCGTGACACAGGAAGATGCTACAACGGGTGCTGTACTACTGATGCGTGGAGGAGACAATATTCAGTATGCAGAGATTGATACCTTGTCTACAAAGGCAGACAAAACGATCCCGTTATACAAGCGAGGTGGAGAATCCTCCCCTATCCTTGCCGATATGGAGCAGGACACACGTGTAAGGGTATGGCAAACGGGGGATGGCCAGAGCTTTGTACAATTGGATAATGGTTATGCCGGATATGTGGATAATAAATATGTGGCCCTTACGGAGAAAAAGGAACTGGACAAGCCCAAATTCACTTTGACCGCAGCGGAGAAAAAGTGGCAGAATAAACCCGTGAATCTGGTTTGGGAAGCGGTATATAATCGGCAGCCTGATGTGGGTTCGATCGACAAAATGCCTGGAGTTAATGTGGTCAGCCCTACGTGGTTCCATATTACTGATGGACAAGGTAACGTAAAAGGCAAGGGAGATAAAGCATATGTCAACTGGGCTCACCGTTCCGGCATGGAAGTGTGGGGATTGATGGATAACAGCTTTGACCCGGATGTCACGAAAGAAGCCGTGGCTTCCTACAAGACGCGTACGCATATTATTGAACAGATGCTGGAATACGCTCAAACGTATCAATTGGATGGGATTAATATCGATTTTGAGAACGTCTACACAGATGATGGACCCAATATCACTCAATTTGTGCGTGAAATTAAGGCAATGGCGCGTATTCATGGTTTGATGGTTTCGGTGGATGTGACTCCAAAATCGAACAGTGAGATGTGGTCTGCTTTCCTCGATCGTCGCTCGCTGGGGGCTTTTGCCGATTATATTGTCGTTATGGCGTATGACGAGCACTGGGCCGCAAGTCCAAAGGCCGGTTCGGTTGCCTCGCTTCCGTGGACCGAGTCTTCGATGAGAAAAATTCTGGATGAGGATGAAGTACCAGCGAACAAATTGATTATGGCTGTGCCGCTGTATACTCGAATCTGGACAGAAGAGGCCAATGACCAGGGAGAAGTGAAAGTGTCGTCCAAAGCGGTAGGCATGAACACCATTGCAGAACTGATCAAAGAGAAGAAGCTCAAACCTGTCTTGGATAAAGAAAGCGGGCAGAATTATGTGGAATATGCCGAGGATGGAGCCACCAAGAAAATTTGGATAGAAGATGCTGTTTCTCTTCAGGCTCGTGTTGATTTGATTGATTCCTTGAAATTGGGCGGTGTAGCTGCATGGAATCGGAGTTTTGCCAATGCTTCGGCTTGGGATACGCTGAAACAGGCCGGACTTCAG
Source organism: Paenibacillus sp. JNUCC-31 (assembly GCF_014844075.1). NCBI lineage: Bacteria > Bacillati > Bacillota > Bacilli > Caryophanales > Paenibacillaceae > Paenibacillus > Paenibacillus sp. JNUCC31. The sequence goes on along the minus strand of NZ_CP062165.1, from coordinate 2,206,485 downwards.
AAATAATTCACTCGTGTTCCAGCTGTCTCTTCCCCAGGGTTTGCTTGCGCAAATCCAAAAGTCGTTCCATTTCGATCACTCGCTTACGCAATCTACCTTATATCGATTTGTTTGTTTTGACACAAGTTCATTTTCGGATCATTGTTCATCGGTTACTTGAACCGAAACAAGTACTCATTTCTTAATAGGAATGTTATAAATTGCATTTATCGTCTCGATATCTAGTTTTCAGAAAGAGCCGTTGGACTTTTAACTTAACTTAGTATCTTAACTAGCATCTCAGTAACAAGGATGAGGCTTATAGGCCAAGTCAAAAAGGTCCGGTAGAGATACCGGGCCTTTTTTTGCTCTCTATTGAGTTTTGGATTAAAGAATATCTAGCCGTTGGAACTCACTCCGTGGTCTGTGTCAGAAGGAGAAGCTGAAGTAGAAGGCGCTTTCAGTTGTGGACCGTTTGTATTGGCCTGATTCGGATCCAGGGTGAGGATGGTATGACAGAACATACAACGATCCGTCTTGCCGAGCATTTTGGTTAACTTGCCGCATTCCGGACAGTCCACTTGTACCGCGCTTGTGGAGAGCATTCCAGCCCAGAAATAAATGGCCAGACTGGCCATCATGGCAATCAGTCCAATGACAAGTCCCACAGCAGCAAATACTTTGCCTGCATGCCCCCAGAACACAATTCCGGCAGTTCCCAGTACCATTAGGCCCATGCCTAGCATGGTAAGCAGGAGTCCCCAAGTGCGAAAAGCATTAATTTTTGCTGATTTGAAAATCATGAAAAATGCTCCTATCGTATGAGTAGTATTGGACCTGGAAAAGAAGGAAACTTCAGTCTGCATGTAGAATTACATTATAACTGACTTGGCGCTTATCTGCCATGAATTGTATGGAGGGAATCGTGGAACTAAAGAACCTTGCTTTTTTGTCCGAACAGTCGGAAGAGACAGGGGCAGTTGGGGCTATCGCTTATTCCCACCCGGGAGATCGATTCCACGGCTCCCTAATCCAGGATTTTGAATTGCTCGTACTTGTTGTGCATAATACCGACCAATGGATGTCATCACAGGTTGGACACTACAAATATGGTGATCTTCGTTATCAAATGATCTATGTAAGCCGTAATGAGCTGCAGCACAATGTAATCACAGGAGATAACAATAACATTTTACAGTGTCTGATTGAAGGCGAGATTATCTGGGAAGCGGATAGCGCCTTGAGCAATTTGCGAGAGGAACTAACTGTTTTTGGAACCGATTTGCGGGAGCAGAAATTGCTACATGAATTTGCCAGTTTCTTGAGAATGTATGTAGAGGCCAAACGCTACATTCAAGAGGGCCACGTTGTAGATGCTTATTATAATGTTCTTGAGGCTCTGGGGAACTGGGCGAGAATCGTACTGATTGAACGGGGGATATACCCGGACCATGCTGTCTGGACCCATGTTCAGAGTTTGGACCGTGCCTTATGGAAACTCTACCAGGAACTTACGGTTAGTTCGGAGACACTGGAACAAAGAGTCGAGCTCGTACTTCTTGCTTGCGAATTCTCGGTGATGTCCAAAATGAACGATTGCTCCGGATTGCTCCTTCGTGTGTTAGGAAGTCGGAGGGAACCGTGGAGCATGGAAGAACTCGTTCATCACTCTCAGTTAAGATTTGTACGGGAAGATCTGCCGCTTATCCTTCGCAAGCTGGTGTTTCGTTCTATAGTAAAAGAATCGGCAGGATGGCCATCCTTTATCGGAGGAGATGGACGGGAGATCCGTTATTGGATTGAGACGTAAGCAGTCATGAAGTGTGCCATTATATTGCTTGAAAGAGGGAGGGGAAACCTTCCTTTTTTGTTTGTTTAATAATTTATTAAAAGATGTTGACTCTGACTCGGGATATATGATACATTATATTTCGTTCCTCAAACGAGCTAGTCGCCAACAAACGATAAATTCTGCAGAGGAAAAGTGAAGAACTTAAAGCTTTAACAAAAGAATTAAAAAAAAGTTCTTGACGAAAACAAACGAAGCATGATATATTATAAAAGTCGCCGCTGAAAACACAGTGATGCGAAAAACAGCAACGAATTGATGTTTGATCTTTGAAAACTGAACAACGAGTGAGTAACGATCTTGCTTGCAAGATCGACGCTGAGAAATCGGTACATGTCTTCGGACCGTATGATTTCAATGCGCAAATGAGATTTTAATCTCGTCAGATTCAAAATGAGCTAATCGCTCTTTTCAATACTTTATTGGAGAGTTTGATCCTGGCTCAGGACGAACGCTGGCGGCATGCCTAATACATGCAAGTCGAGCGGACTTGATGAGAAGCTTGCTTCTCAGATGGTTAGCGGCGGACGGGTGAGTAACACGTAGGCAACCTGCCCTCAAGTTTGGGACAACTACCGGAAACGGTAGCTAATACCGAATAGTTGTTTTCTTCGCCTGAAGAGAACTGGAAAGACGGAGCAATCTGTCACTTGGGGATGGGCCTGCGGCGCATTAGCTAGTTGGTGGGGTAACGGCTCACCAAGGCGACGATGCGTAGCCGACCTGAGAGGGTGATCGGCCACACTGGGACTGAGACACGGCCCAGACTCCTACGGGAGGCAGCAGTAGGGAATCTTCCGCAATGGGCGAAAGCCTGACGGAGCAATGCCGCGTGAGTGATGAAGGTTTTCGGATCGTAAAGCTCTGTTGCCAGGGAAGAACGCTTGGGAGAGTAACTGCTCTCAAGTGACGGTACCTGAGAAGAAAGCCCCGGCTAACTACGTGCCAGCAGCCGCGGTAATACGTAGGGGGCAAGCGTTGTCCGGAATTATTGGGCGTAAAGCGCGCGCAGGCGGTCATTTAAGTCTGGTGTTTAATCCCGGGGCTCAACCCCGGATCGCACTGGAAACTGGGTGACTTGAGTGCAGAAGAGGAGAGTGGAATTCCACGTGTAGCGGTGAAATGCGTAGATATGTGGAGGAACACCAGTGGCGAAGGCGACTCTCTGGGCTGTAACTGACGCTGAGGCGCGAAAGCGTGGGAGCAAACAGGATTAGATACCCTGGTAGTCCACGCCGTAAACGATGAGTGCTAGGTGTTAGGGGTTTCGATACCTTGGTGCCGAAGTTAACACATTAAGCACTCCGCCTGGGAGTACGGTCGCAAGACTGAAACTCAAAGGAATTGACGGGGACCCGCACAAGCAGTGGAGTATGTGGTTTAATTCGAAGCAACGCGAAGAACCTTACCAGGTCTTGACATCCCTCTGACCGGTACAGAGATGTACCTTTCCTTCGGGACAGAGGAGACAGGTGGTGCATGGTTGTCGTCAGCTCGTGTCGTGAGATGTTGGGTTAAGTCCCGCAACGAGCGCAACCCTTGATCTTAGTTGCCAGCACTTCGGGTGGGCACTCTAAGGTGACTGCCGGTGACAAACCGGAGGAAGGTGGGGATGACGTCAAATCATCATGCCCCTTATGACCTGGGCTACACACGTACTACAATGGCCGGTACAACGGGCTGTGAAGCCGCGAGGTGGAACGAATCCTAAAAAGCCGGTCTCAGTTCGGATTGCAGGCTGCAACTCGCCTGCATGAAGTCGGAATTGCTAGTAATCGCGGATCAGCATGCCGCGGTGAATACGTTCCCGGGTCTTGTACACACCGCCCGTCACACCACGAGAGTTTATAACACCCGAAGTCGGTGGGGTAACCGCAAGGAGCCAGCCGCCGAAGGTGGGATAGATGATTGGGGTGAAGTCGTAACAAGGTAGCCGTATCGGAAGGTGCGGCTGGATCACCTCCTTTCTATGGAGAATCGTTTCCTGTAACGGAAACATTCAAATACAAGTCTTCAGGAAGCATGCTTCCGAAGCGAGCTTTACTTCGTAAAGCTTTTCACTCACTCGTTGCTCAGTTTTGAGAGCTCAAACTCTCAAACAGCTTGCTTTGCATGGAGCTTGTTCTTTGAAAACTAGATATCGAAACGAAAAATGCGAATTAGAACATTCCTTTTTAGCTGAACTTGTGTAAACAAGTTTCAATAAAAACGGTAGATTGCATGAGCGAGTGATCGAAATGGAGCGACTTTTGGCTTTGGACGCAGTCCAAAACAAGTGGAGCGACAGCTCGAACACGAGCGATATGGTTAAGCTACTAAGAGCACACGGAGGATGCCTAGGCGCTAGGAGCCGATGAAGGACGTGGCGAACAACGAAACTGCCTCGGGGAGCTGTAAGCAAGCTTTGATCCGGGGGTGTCCGAATGGGGAAACCCAGCTGGGGTAATTTCCAGTTACTCACAACTGAATACATAGGTTGTGTAGAGGCATACCAGGGGAACTGAAACATCTAAGTACCCTGAGGAAGAGAAAACAATAGTGATTCCGTCAGTAGCGGCGAGCGAACGCGGAGAAGCCCAAACCAGAGAGCTTGCTCTCTGGGGTTGTGGGACGTCTCACATGGAGTTACAAAGGAACCGGTTAAACGAAGAGGTCTGGAAAGGCCCGCCAAAGAAGGTAAAAGCCCTGTAATTGAAAGTTGGTTCCCTCCGAGACGGATCCCGAGTAGTGCGGGGCACGTGAAACCCCGTATGAATCCGGCAGGACCATCTGCCAAGGCTAAATACTTCCTAGCGACCGATAGTGAAGCAGTACCGTGAGGGAAAGGTGAAAAGCACCCCGGAAGGGGAGTGAAATAGAACCTGAAACCGTGTGCTTACAAAAAGTCAGAGCCCGTTTTAGGGGTGATGGCGTGCCTTTTGTAGAATGAACCGGCGAGTTACGTTCCCGTGCAAGGTTAAGGTGAAGAGCCGGAGCCGCAGCGAAAGCGAGTCTGAATAGGGCGATGTAGTACGTGGACGTAGACCCGAAACCGGGTGATCTACCCCTGTCCAGGGTGAAGGTGCGGTAACACGCACTGGAGGCCCGAACCCACGCACGTTGAAAAGTGCGGGGATGAGGTGGGGGTAGCGGAGAAATTCCAATCGAACTCGGAGATAGCTGGTTCTCCCCGAAATAGCTTTAGGGCTAGCCTCGGAAAACAGAGTCGTGGAGGTAGAGCACTGATTGGGTGCGGGGCCCGCAAGGGTTACCAAGCTCAGTCAAACTCCGAATGCCATAGACTTACTTCCGGGAGTCAGACAGTGAGTGCTAAGATCCATTGTCAAAAGGGAAACAGCCCAGACCATCAGCTAAGGTCCCCAAGTGTGTGTTAAGTGGGAAAGGATGTGGAGTTGCACAGACAACCAGGATGTTGGCTTAGAAGCAGCCACCATTGAAAGAGTGCGTAATAGCTCACTGGTCGAGTGACTCTGCGCCGAAAATGTAACGGGGCTAAACACACCACCGAAGCTATGGCTTGGATCGACTTCACTGCTTCTTTGAGGCGGTGTTTACCACAAGGACATTTTTGTCTGACAAGAGATGATATCTTGGATGACCAAATGCTTCCCAGGGGATAAACACAGGACTTCGAAGCTGGAGTGAAGTCGATCCAGGGGTAGGGGAGCGTTGTATAAGGGTTGAAGGTGTACCGTAAGGAGCGCTGGACATTATACAAGTGAGAATGCCGGTATGAGTAACGAAAAGATCAGTGAGAATCTGATCCGCCGAAAGCCTAAGGGTTCCTGAGGAAGGCTCGTCCGCTCAGGGTAAGTCGGGACCTAAGGCGAGGCCGAAAGGCGTAGTCGAAGGACAACAGGTCGAAATTCCTGTACCACCGTAAGCCGTTATGAGCAATGGGGGGACGCAGCAGGGTAGTGACGCGGACTGATGGATGTCCGTCTAAGCAGTGAGGCTGATGTGTAGGCAAATCCGCACATCGTTAAGGCTGGACTGTGATGGGGAGCGAAAATTATAGTAGCGAAGGTCATGATCTCACACTGCCAAGAAAAGCCTCTAGCCAGGTGATGGTGCCCGTACCGCAAACCGACACAGGTAGGCGAGAAGAGAATTCTAAGGCGCGCGGAAGAACTCTCGTTAAGGAACTCGGCAAAATGACCCCGTAACTTCGGGAGAAGGGGTGCCCCGGTAGTGTGAATAGCACGAGGGGCCGCAGTGAAAAGGCCCAAGCGACTGTTTAGCAAAAACACAGGTCTGTGCGAAGCCGTAAGGCGAAGTATACGGGCTGACGCCTGCCCGGTGCTGGAAGGTTAAGGGGAGCGGTTAGGAGCAATCCGAAGCTGTGAACCGAAGCCCCAGTAAACGGCGGCCGTAACTATAACGGTCCTAAGGTAGCGAAATTCCTTGTCAGGTAAATTCTGACCCGCACGAATGGCGTAACGACTTGGGCGCTGTCTCAACGAGAGATCCGGTGAAATTTTAATACCTGTGAAGATGCAGGTTACCCGCGACAAGACGGAAAGACCCCATGGAGCTTTACTGCAGCTTGATATTGAATTTGGGTACGATCTGTACAGGATAGGTGGGAGCCTTTGAAACGTGAGCGCCAGCTTGCGTGGAGGCACCGTTGGGATACCACCCTGATCGTATCTAGGTTCTAACCTGGTACCGTAATCCGGTGCGGGGACAGTGTCAGGTGGGCAGTTTGACTGGGGCGGTCGCCTCCTAAAGAGTAACGGAGGCGCCCAAAGGTTCCCTCAGAATGGTTGGAAATCATTCGAAGAGTGCAAAGGCATAAGGGAGCTTGACTGCGAGACCTACAAGTCGAGCAGGGACGAAAGTCGGGCTTAGTGATCCGGTGGTACCGCATGGAAGGGCCATCGCTCAACGGATAAAAGCTACCCTGGGGATAACAGGCTTATCTCCCCCAAGAGTCCACATCGACGGGGAGGTTTGGCACCTCGATGTCGGCTCATCGCATCCTGGGGCTGAAGTAGGTCCCAAGGGTTGGGCTGTTCGCCCATTAAAGCGGTACGCGAGCTGGGTTCAGAACGTCGTGAGACAGTTCGGTCCCTATCTGTCGTGGGCGTAGGAAATTTGAGAGGAGCTGTCCTTAGTACGAGAGGACCGGGATGGACGTACCGCTGGTGTACCAGTTGTTCCGCCAGGAGCACCGCTGGGTAGCTATGTACGGAAGGGATAAGCGCTGAAAGCATCTAAGCGTGAAGCCCCCCTCAAGATGAGATTTCCCAGTATGTAAGACCCCTTGAAGACGACGAGGTAGATAGGCTGGGGGTGGAAGTGCAGCAATGCATGGAGCTGACCAGTACTAATCGGTCGAGGGCTTATCCAAATTGCAGGTTGTAATCGCAGGTTTCGTTTCGGATCTAGTTTTCAGAGAATAATCTCTGAAGCATATTCCCTGATAGCTCAGTTGGTAGAGCACTCGACTGTTAATCGAGTTGTCACAGGTTCGAGCCCTGTTCGGGGAGCCATATGGAGAGGTGTCCGAGTTGGCCGAAGGAGCACGATTGGAAATCGTGTAGGCGCCACAAGCGTCTCGAGGGTTCGAATCCCTCTCTCTCCGCCATAGTAAGGCCCGTTGGTCAAGGGGTTAAGACACCTCCCTTTCACGGAGGTAACAGGGGTTCGAATCCCCTACGGGTCATATTTAACTTCAAAAAAGAAGTTGATTTTCACAGCAGTTTTATGATAAGATCATAAATGTGTTGTTCGGAGGCTTAGCTCAGCTGGGAGAGCATCTGCCTTACAAGCAGAGGGTCGGGGGTTCGATCCCCTCAGCCTCCACCATATAGCTTTTTAAATAACGACGCGGGGTGGAGCAGCCCGGTAGCTCGTCGGGCTCATAACCCGAAGGCCGCAGGTTCAAATCCTGCCCCCGCAATTATACTTTCTTTCAAGAAAGTGATCTGGAACCGTGGTGTAGTTGGCCTAACATGCCTGCCTGTCACGCAGGAGATCGCGGGTTCGAATCCCGTCGGTTCCGCCATTTTTGCTCTACATGAGGAAGCTGTTCACTAGATCTGATATATGGCCGACGCCCTAGATAAAGTGTAACGTTTCAGGATTAAACTTTATTATGGCTCGGTAGCTCAGTCGGTAGAGCAGAGGACTGAAAATCCTCGTGTCGGCGGTTCGATTCCGTCCCGAGCCACCATTATAACTACAACTTCATACGCCGGTGTAGCTCAACTGGTAGAGCAACTGACTTGTAATCAGTAGGTTGGGGGTTCAAGTCCTCTCGCCGGCACCATGTAATCCTGGAGGATTAGCGAAGTGGCCAAACGCATCAGACTGTAAATCTGCTCCCGTACGGGTTCGGTGGTTCGAATCCATCATCCTCCACCAGTTTTATAGGGGCATAGTTTAAAGGTAGAACAACGGTCTCCAAAACCGTTGGTGTGGGTTCAATTCCTGCTGCCCCTGCCAATTAATTTTTAGAACATACCGTATTATGGCGATCGTGGCGAAGTGGTTAACGCACCGGTTTGTGGATCCGGCATTCGGGGGTTCAATTCCCCTCGATCGCCCCTTTGTTTTTTTTGGGGATTAGCCAAGCGGTAAGGCAACGGACTTTGACTCCGTCATGCATAGGTTCAAATCCTATATCCCCAGCCATTATGCGGACGTGGCTCAGCGGTAGAGCATCGCCTTGCCAAGGCGAGGGTCGCGGGTTCGATTCCCGTCGTCCGCTCCAAAATATGGCGCCATAGCCAAGTGGTAAGGCACAGCTCTGCAAAAGCTTTATCCCCAGTTCGAATCTGGGTGGCGCCTCCAGTATATATGCCGGCGTGGCGGAATGGCAGACGCGCTCGACTCAAAATCGAGTGGGAAACCGTGGAGGTTCGAGTCCTCTCGCCGGTATATCTAATAGACCTACAGATTGCTTCTGCAATTTGTAGGTCTATTTTTTTGGTTATTTCGTTTCCGTTTGTGTTACAAAGGTGCATTTTCTTATATATTGACGTATAGTCTGATTAGGTATATTGTAGATAAGTAAAGTCTTTGTTTAGATTTATTAAAGATATTAGAGCTCCCTGAAGTTCTTTGTTTTGAGTTTATTAAACGTTATTGTTTAATTCTATGCTTATTAAAGAAAAGGAGTGAAGCACGTGTCTGAGGAAAAAGAAGTATCCAAGTATGCTGAAATTTTATTCGATCTGGCTGCATGGGAGGAAGCGTGGAAGAATCAGTCGACAGAATCACAATACAAACAGAAGAGTTCCTCACCGGACAAAGAAGAAGCATTTGAACGATGGGCCAGGGAATATCATCAACAGTCGTTTACTGAACAGGGAAAGCAAAGATCTGAACGCATTATAGGATGGATTGAAAATCAGGGAGTAGATCTTAATGATTTATCGATATTGGACATTGGAGCAGCCTCAGGTATCTTTACCATCCCCTTTGCAAACAGAGGAGCAACGGTTACAGCTGTAGAACCATCGAAACTGCTCAATTCATTAATGAAAGAGACGATTCCACCGTCCTTACAATCCAGTATAGATATTGTGTCAGAACGGTTCGAGGATATATCGATTCAGGAAAAGAACTGGGAAAAGAAATATGACTTCGCATTTGCATCCATGTGCCCGGCGATGTCGAATTGGGAAACGATTGAACAGGCGATCAGCACTGCCCGAAAATATGTTTATATTAGCACGATGGCCGGAGCGAGAGAGCACTCACTAATAGATGATCTTAAAGAGGTACTGGGTGTCTACCCAGCATATAACGCGGGAGATATGGGATATATACAACAGCTGCTATACCTGAAAGATTATTCTTATACCACCTTAATCACCAAAGAAACAAGTTATATTGAGATGTCTGTTGAGGAAGTTGTTGATAAGCTACAGGAATGGCTTAGCACGCACGAACTGCCAACGGGTGAAGGTTCTCTTGCCCTGGCTGAGGAATATGTAAGAGACACTTACAAGGAGGGTGTGGTTACATTCTCACGCGGAGGGAAGTTCGGTAAAATTCTGATTCAATTGGAGCAACCGAATATGAAAGTTGTACGTACCCAAGAGCAGTAAATCATATGCTGTAATAAACATTATAGATGAAGTGAAAAGGGAGCAATTATACTGCTCCCTTTTTGATGGTTATATATAGAACAACGTTCTTTCGCTAAGCAACATTAACTTCTTCTATAAATAGACCACGTTTACTTCATCCCCAAAAGTCCTGTTTACTTCTTCAAGGACACAGATCAGCTTTTTGCTTACGCTCTCTGTATTGTCCAGGCGTAATCCCTTCCCATTTTCGGAAAGAACGAATAAAGTTCTGGGGGTTATTATAACAAAGGCGTGCGGCGATATCCTTAACCGTTAGGTCGCTTTCATCCAGCCACTTTTTAGCCATACTGAAGCGGTACTTCGTCAGATACTCACTGAATGCACAGCCTGTCTCTTTACGGAATACACTACTTAGATAGTTTGCATTGTAGTGAAGTCTTGATGCGCACTCCTCCAACGTCAGATCTTTATCGTACTCTTGTTGAACCATGGCTATCATTTTCTCGGATATATGTTGATATTGGGCATACTGTCTTTCCTTTAATATGAGAATGATCGGGTTGATAATATGGTCGTTAAACCATTGTTCTACCTCGGCAGCGTACTGTAGAGCATGAAGTTCATTGAAAATTGATCCATGGCCTTGGGAGATCTGTCCCAGTCGTATACCAGATTCCTGCATTATCTGCAAAATATGTGTCAGCAATCGGTTAAGCGCTACCTGATATTCTTCTGGTGTACATTCTACGCCAAACAGTACTTGAAGCAACTGGTGGAGAAGAGAGGCGGAGTATGCTTCATCTGCGCTTTGGATAGCCTGTATGAGCTTATATTCCAGTGATTCGGGATAATGCAGTGACCAAGTGGGTGTACGATGATCAATTGCTTCAAATTGAAAGATAATGCCTGTGCCCAGTTTCATGCGATGCTTGAGCGCTTCAAGGGCCTCTGTATAGGCCTGCGGTATTTGCAATAGGGAGGTATGGGGCTGACTAAATCCAATGCTTACTTGAAGGTTAAGGATCTCCCTGATCTGATGTTGTAGTTGTTCTGTTAACGTATACAGTTGCTTTGAAAAACGAACATGATCTTGTTCAGAGGTACCGAGGATCGTGACGACGGCGTGTTCATATACAACAGGGAGCAGCTGTTGTTCAGCAAGTATGCTCTCCTCCAGTATATTTTGAATGGCGAATAGCAGAAGATCCCGATCCTTGGCATTATATTTGGTGTGATTCAAGAGATCTGCCTGCACTGTCACAACGGCTATTTGTTGCCATTCTTTAAGATGTGATTCATATCCATATTCCCCCAGTGAATCATGAATAGTGGCTGGTGCATTTTTGCCCAGAAGCAGGTTGATTAGAAAATGAGTATGAATCTGCAACTTATATTGATTTAATTTGTTTTCAAGCTGAGATTGGGATGCCGACAGTTGTGAAACGCCAGCTCTGATTTGCTCGAATTCATCCATATGAAATATAGAAATGGTTTTATAATGACCTTTGGACCATCGTTTGTCACCAAGTTGTATAAGAAGTTGACGAATTGGGATGTGCATTCGCCTCGATCCGATCCATGATAGCAACAGTGAAAGAAGTAGCATAGCAACGCTGATATACATGGTGTGTAACCCGATCTGAACATACTCATGGGTAAGGATGTTTGTAGGCGAAATGAGAATATAGGTCCATCCTTTTAGAGAAGAGTGCGTATAGGACAACGAGTAATCAGTGTCTGCAATACGTACCTCACGTTGACCTGAAGAGGCAGCTAACGCACGCATAGATAACAATTCACTAAAGTTGTCCCTCGAATCGTTGTCCCATATTCCTGCTGTGGCCAGAGGCTGTCCAATATAACTGGGATCGGGATGAACCATAATACGTTGTTCACGATTCAGAATGATAAGTCCAGCGGCAGAACTGTCCAGAGAATCCTCTTCCAGTGGTTTTTGCAGTGAACATGCAGGAATTCCAGCAATTAGAGCCGCATCGGAAGAAGCATCTACATTGGGTATCGATCTGGCAAGTGCAATATGATAGATGCATCCTGAGTTCATTATGCGCTCCTCGTTGTTAAAAATGGAGGAGGGGGTGAGCTGCCAGCCGGAAGTGAGCGTGTTCGATAACAAGTCCTTCATGGGAAGAGTTAAGGGAAAATCAGTATTAAGGTATAGGCCAGCATGATCGATAAGCCAATCCTGGGTCTGATTAACGAGTGTAATATCCATTAGAGGCTCCCATGACCTCATATTCTTGAATTCGGTCTGTAACTTTTCAGCAAACAAAGGCCCGATGCCTTGGGCCGATGATGATGAAGAAGTTAGCGAATGGAGCGTGTCCGGTGATCGAACGGCCTGATCGAGCATATAGCTTACGGTTGCAAGTTTATGCTCCACATTGGTTTGCATTTGGATTAACAGTTGTTTATTGGCTTGAGCACGATGCAGCTCCGATTGTTTTGAAGAATAGATAAAAGCTGCGATTCCCGTTAACAGAATGGGAAGGGTACTTAACAAGATTCCGAAGACTATCATTTTATGTAAATAGCTGAATGATCGCACAGGTTCACTCCTGACATTTGAAGTAGTCACACTTCCTATTTTAGTAAACGCTTACATATAGAACAATCTAAATTTTGTTTATTTGGATAAAAAAGTAATAAATGTCCAGTTGAAAATTAAGGTGAAGAACATGCCCGATTGTATTTCAATTCTTTTTGGCTTTTATGGATGGTGTACTGGGAAACGTCAGTCGGGGGGATAACGTAGATAAGAGGTATGGACGTCATATCATACGGGGTGAACTGGGCTTGAGGAAGGGGGAAAAGACACAGCTAAGGCCTTTATTTCCGTGCAGTGGTCAACGGTCTGATCCAGGGATAGTCAAAGGTCCAACCTGATCCCCGACCTGAGTCTAGGATGAAAAACCGTCCACGGTCTGTTTTGAAAAGTCGCAGTTTCCCCTAGAATAAGGACATAAGGTTAAACAAGAAACAAACGAACAAACAATCAAACCAAAATTAACGAACCGAAAGGGTGGTGAACAACAATTATGAGATGGAATAAAGGAAATGGCTGGGCGGTTGTACTGATTGCGCTGGGTGCACTTCTCCTCTTCGGAAAGTTAACTCCGCTACTGGGACACTTAATGGGTTATCTGATTCCGGTCCTGATGATTGCACTTGGATACTACGGAGTTAAACGAGGAAATGTACTGCTTGGATGGATTGTTCTTTTCATCGGTATCCTCTCCCTGCTTGGCAAACTGGCCTGGTTGATCGGACCGATCATCGCAATCGGGTTAATCATCTTCGGATTCTCCATGTTAAGTAATAATCGAAGTCGTCGTGGCCGTTACTAAGCTTTCACGATCATGAAAAGGAGGACAGATTAAAATGAGTGTATTTCGTCGAATGCGGGATATTACCGTAGCTACTTTAAATGAACATTTGGAGCAAAGTCAGGACCCAGTCAAACTGATTGATCAGTTTCTGGTCTCGACCCGCCAAGACATCGGTGAAGCCGAGAAGCTTCGTCATCAATATGCAAGCCATACCAGACAAATGAAACAACAAGCGGATCAGGCAGCAGGTATGGTACACAAACGGGAAGAACAGGCTTCCATGGCTTTGAAAGCAGGCGAGGAGCATTTGGCCAAACTTGCTTTACAGGAGAAAATTCTCCACGAGGAAAAAATGGAGCAATACAATGAATTGTACGCACAAAGCAATGCAGCATTACAGGAACTAGATGAACAGATCGACCAACTGAAAGTGGAGTATCAAAATGTATACAGCAAACGTCAATACTACTATGCTCGTATGCAAACGATCCAATTGCAGCAACGAATGAATCAGAGAGGTCATTACAACGGTCAGAATGTACCTCGTATGTTCAACCGGCTGGACGATCAGGTATCTGATCTCGAATATGAGGCACAAAGTCTTCGGGATTTGCGACGTATGAGTCAGGATGGGGCAGGAACATCTGGCACCATGTCATCCTCTGCGCTGGACAAAGAACTGGAGCGACTGAAGCAAAAACTTAACAATGACAGAAAGGAGTAGACGAATGAATAAACTTTACCGCTCATCGCGTAATCGTATGCTGACGGGGTTGATCGGCGGCATTTCTGAAAATCTCGGATTTAGTTCCACGCTGCTGCGTATCATTTTCTTCATCAGTATTTTCGCTACGGGAGGTACATCATTGCTGATCTACTTCATCGCTGCATTGGTCGTGCCAAAAGAATCCTATCACGCTGATCCATATGCTTATGGTGCGGATCACGTAAGAGGATACAAGTAAACGAAAGGAGCAAGCAGATGAGCAAATTATACCGCTCAACGCGTGACCGGATGCTGACAGGATTATGTGGTGGGATATCCGAGTCGATCGGCATGGATTCAACCTTGCTGCGTATCATCTTTGTTATCAGTATCTTCGTAACTGGCGGCACGTCGTTGTTAATCTACTTTATCGCAGCATTGGTGGTACCGAAAGAGCCATATCCACCTTATGATCCATACGGCTATGGCCCGGGTCCTGGCGCTGGCAGAGGATACAATAACTTTGATCACGAGCCGCCAAGAGGTCCTTTTCAAAACAACCCTAATCAAGGTCCTGGAAACTTTGGTCCCGGCCCAGGATATAACAACAGACCTCAGCCTGGTCCACGTTCTTATAACAACAACGCCTTTGGAACAGGCTCACAGCAAGAAAGTGAACTGGATTCCATGATGAAAGATATTGAGAAAAAAGCATTGAAAAAAGAAGTTGAAGAGCTTCGCCAAAAATTATCTCGTTACGAGAAGGGAGAAAAGTAAAATGGGAGTATTTAAACGGATTAAGGATATGACTAAAGCGTCGGTAAACGATATGTTGGATAAAGTGGAAGACCCGATTGTAATGTTGAACCAGTACCTGCGTGATATGGAGGCTGAAATTCATGAGGCTGAGGTAACGGTTGCCAAACAAATGGCGAACGAGCGTCGCATGAAACAACGTCTGGACGAGGCAGAACGTACATCGGTACAACGTGAATCCCAAGCAGAAGCTGCACTTGCTAATGGTCAGGAAGAAGTGGCACGCAAATTGCTGGAAGAGAAAATCTACTTTGATCAAAAAATTACGGAGTACAGTGAACTGCATGCACAGTCCGAAGCACAAGCGAAAGATCTGCTGCAACAACTGCATGACATGAAAGATGAGTTCTACAAAATGCGTAACAAACGCAATGAACTCGTATCCCGTGCACAAATGGCGAAAGCCAAAAAACAAATGTCTCAAATCAACAGTTTACATTCGATCGAGAGTGGTGGCGCATCCCTTGGATTCCACCGCATGGAAGAGAAAATCATGCAAATGGAAGCGGAAGCGGATGTGATCCGTGCACCTTACCGCAATACACAATCGACGTATACGAATCCTGTAGATACGGAAAAGCAGTTCAAAGTGGATCAACAACTGCAAGCTCTGAAAAACAAAATCGGCAATGGTGCCAAGAATGAAACGGGCGGTACTTCAAAAGAATAACTGTTCGCTCAGCAGACAATATGATATTCTATAATTCGTGAATAAAGAACGGTTTGTAGAACAAAGGTTAAGCCATACAGGTGTTCGATGCCTGATATGGCTTTTCCGTCGAATTGGGAAGATCAACTTACAGAGGAGGTGCGGCAGATATGAATAAAAAAGGTCAATGGCTTGCAGTGATTATCATTGTCATCGGCATGTTGATGTTACTGAATCGAAATATAAACCTGCTGACCGTCGCCGCACTGATTCTGTTAACGATAGGTATGGTTCAAGTTCGTAAGGGAGACACCCACAAAGGATATCGCTATCTGGGTATTGGTGCAGCACTGCTGTTGCTTGATAATCTGATGATTGTTTTTCTGATTGTACTGGCTTCACTGGCTTATTTTTATTCCAAAAACAAAAAGATTCATTTAGATGGGAATGTTATGCGTAAGCAAAACTTCATGGCTCGGTACTATTGGGATCAGGCACCATGGACATTGCGTAGTATGAGCCTATGGCACGCCATGGGTGAAATCAATGCAGATCTGTCACTTTCTCTCCCGGAAGAGAAACAAACGATTGTACTTTTGCAAGGGGTTATGGGGAATGTTCGTCTGACACTGCCTGAAGATTATGGTGTTGAAATTGAGGCATCGGTACTCTTTGGACGGATTAGCCTGAATGGAGAGCAGGATAGTGGCATGATGAACAAATTAGTATGGAGAACTCCTGGATACGAGTCCAGTGAACATAAAGCAAAATTTGTCATTTCGTATATTGTTGGCGACCTAAACATCAGTAATCCGTAATAAGTTAAATAGGTGAAGAAAGGAGGAGACCCTGATGAAGACAAAACGACATACCGACATGGTAACCCGAAGTATGGGTGAAGGGGTCCTCCTTGTTTTCATTGTGCTCGCCGTGATTTTGTATGTATTGTATACATATGGTTACCTGGCTCCTTTTGCAGGTTGGAGGCATCTGATTCAATCGGGTCTGGCATTATTGCTGCTCCTGATTGGTATGGGGGCGGTCTTCGGATTTTATCAAAGTTACCGGGTTAAACGCAGGCTTGAACTGTTGCGAGAGACGCTGTTGCAATGGGAAAAAGGTTCACTCTCACGTACCGTGCCGGACCTTGGTATTGATGATGTCGGCCGGTTAAGTGAGCAGCTAGGACGTATCGGCAAAAAGTGGGAGGATCAGGTCTCCTCACTGCAAAGACTGTCAACGAATAACGCCCAGCTCGCTGAACAGGCCAGAATAACAGCCATTGTAGAAGAGAGGCAGCGACTGGCTCGAGAACTGCATGATGCGGTATCGCAGCAGTTGTTCGCCATTTCCATGACGGCAACAGCGGTTGGACGGAAGATGGAAACGGATTTTGAGCGTGCTAAGAGGCAGATCGCTTTGATTGAAGAGATGGCATCGGTTGCCCAGTCCGAGATGCGTGCATTATTGCTGCATTTGCGACCCGTCTATCTGGAGGGTAAACATCTGGAACAAGGTTTGCGTGATCTTGTAATGGAACTGAAAACAAAGGTTCCTATGGATATTGTGCTTGAAATGGATGAGGACATTCATCTGATCAAGGGCATTGAGAATCATCTGTTCCGTATTATACAGGAAGCGATGTCCAATACATTACGGCATGCCAAAGCGGAGAAAATGGAAATTCGTCTTCAGCGCCGTACTGATGCGATTCGGGTACTCATTCGTGATGATGGTCAGGGCTTCGATCTGGATGAAAATAAGCAAGCTTCCTATGGCTTGGCTAATATGCGTGAACGGGTCACTGAAATTGGCGGAGCCATACAATTTGTAACAGCGCCAGGTAAGGGAACGCGGATTGAGATTACGATACCTTTGATGAGCGATGAAAGCGAGGAAGAACATGTCAATAGAAACGGGAATAGAAACGGAGACGGAAGCGGAAACGTCGATCAAAGTGTTGCTCGTGGATGATCATGAGATGGTACGTATTGGCCTCGCTGCGGTGCTGGATACCGAGGATGGCATCGAAGTGGTGGGGGAAGCGGGCAGCGGTGAGGAAGGCATTCGGCTGGCACAGGAGTACAAACCTGATGTTGTCCTGATGGATCTCGTCATGGAGGGTATGGACGGTATTGAAGCGACTCGGCAGCTGCTTAAAATGTATCCGGAATGCAAGGTTATTGTGCTGACCAGTTATCTAGATGATGAAAAAATGTATCCGGTTATTGAGGCAGGAGCCTTTAGCTATCTGTTGAAAACATCAAGAGCCAATGAGGTGGCAGATGCGATCCGTGCAGCAGCACGCGGGCAATCGGTTCTGGAGTCTCAGGTGGCGTCCAAAATGATGAATCGTTTCCGACAGCCACAGGCAGCCGCACCCGCTCATAATGAATTGACCGATCGAGAGATGGATGTACTTCGGTTGGTGGCGAAAGGAAAGTCTAACCAGGACATCGCCGATGAACTCATTATCGGGATCAAAACAGTAAAATTCCATGTCACGAATATACTCGCAAAATTGGGTGTCGATGATCGTACACAGGCAGCCATCTATGCTTACAAGAATGGACTTGCGGAGTAGGTCCTGAAGTGTGTGAAACTTGAGGGATGCACTATTGGTATGTTGAGCAGATCAGGTGAAATGGAAAAATTCTTCGGGTAGAACCTCATCGGAAGTATTATTCTGCCCATTATATGAGATAAGAGGTCCGATCAACCATGAAAGTGGTTGATCGGGCTTTTTTTGTATCTCAAAAAAGTTTAGCAAATGAGGAATGGGGGCATGCTGATTGATAGATTCATAGAATGCAAGAAAGAGCGGAGGATTCATATGTTAAATCGATGGATGACGGCAGGCATACTGGCATTGGCAATCATTATACTTGTAGGCATGACTCATGTGTACGCGGAGAAGACAGAATCCGAAGCAGGCAAGCTGGAACAATTGATGAAGACTGCAGATACAGCAATCGATCATGCGGAGCGCCTAGTCATTAAATGGCAAGGGGAAGGCCATGGCGATGCGAGAGATCAAGCGGAGATGCTCGCTCATCGGCTTGGAATGCAGCAACCTGAACGTGGTCGGCAAACAGGCCATGATGTATACCGCAGTGAGAGGGTTGCCGATGGCCAGCAGGCAGGTATCCTGATAAATGTAGTCATCACAGGAGAAAACGAATATTACGCGATCGTCCAGATATCAGGCAATGGACGTACAGATCAGCACTTGTTAACCACATTACATGAACAGGTATCCCGGTTGCTTACCAACTCGGGAATGAAGGCAGCATGGAATTTCGCTGTACAGGGGACAGGTGCAGTGGAAAGTGGCGCCAGCAGTCAATTGGAGCAAATCGAGGAGCAGTTGTCTGGAGATATGGACATGCGAGCGATAGAGCGTTATACGGATACCAGCACTGCCAGCGTATCCTATGAGGCTTCAGGTCTGCCGGTAGCGATTAAGAGCGGTCCGCATAACTTGAATATGCAATTGGCGGTCCATCAGGATGGAGAAAAGGGGATTAATCGGGTTACAGTAGGTTTCCCAGTGATCACGATTGAATATTAATGCCATATTAACGCGAATTTATAAACTTGATCGTGAATTTTTATCGATGAAAATTCCATGAATTGTGGAAAAATATTGATAACATTTCTCGGGAAAATTAGTGCAACCCATGAGGCTTTATGCTAAAATGGCATCACATCCAAGAAGGGAATTTGCTGGTAATTGACGGTTGTATGTTGCGTATATAACACCATTACATAGCTCGGGGAGAGTGTGAAGATGTCTTCCCGGAAAGAAAGAGGAGCCCATGGTCGAAAAACAAATGCAAGATGAAGTGCAGACACCAGGTGCAGTATTTTTCATTTTTGGAGCAACGGGTGATTTGGCCCGCCGGAAGCTGTTTCCGGCGATCTACAGTCTATATCGTGAAGGCAAGCTGGCCGAAGACTTTGCGGTTATTGGTGTAGCGCGTCGCCCGAGGTCACCAGAAGAATTCCGGGAAGACATCTATGATTCCATTAAAGAGTTCTGTCGCTATCCGGCGGGGGAGCCCGATGAGTGGAATGCTTTTGTCGAACATTTTGAGTATAAGTCACTAGATATCAATAACGTGGACGGTTTCAAAGAGTTACGTGAGCAGACGGAGAGTCTGGAAGCAAAGTTTAACACACCAGGTAATCGCTTGTTCTATCTGGCGCTGGCTCCTGAGCTCTTCGGCAGCGTCTCGTATAGTTTGCGGGATGGCGGGATGCTGGAGAGTCGCGGGTGGAATCGACTTGTGATCGAGAAACCATTTGGGTATGATCTGCAATCTGCTGAGCATCTGAATGAGCAAATCCGTGAAGTGTTCCGTGAGGAAGAGATTTATCGGATTGACCACTATCTGGGCAAGGAAATGGTGCAGAATATCGAAGTGATTCGCTTTGGAAATGCCTTTTTTGAGCCGCTATGGAATAACAAACATATTGCCAACGTCCAGATTACACTGGGAGAAACGGTCGGAGTAGAAGAACGCGGTGGATACTACGATCACTCCGGTGCCTTGCGTGATATGGGGCAGAACCATATGCTGCAGATGTTGACGATGATTGCAATGGAGCCGCCAAGCCGTTTATTCCCTGAAGACATCCGCGATGAGAAGGTCAAGGTACTGCGTTCTCTGCGTGCGTTCACTTCGGATGAAGAAGTAAGCACTAACGTTGTGCGCGGGCAGTATACGGAAGGGGAGTATCGTGGCAAGCAGCTTCCCGGTTATCGCCAGGAGGACAAGGTTGATCCGGAATCCAATACGGAAACATACTTTGCTGCACGTGTATTTGTAGATAATTTCCGCTGGGCAGGTGTGCCCTTCTATATTCGGACAGGCAAGCGTCTTCCTGTGAAAACAACCGAGATTGTAGTTGAGTTCAAATCCATGCCAAGCAATGTATATCTGGGCAAAAAGTATAAGCTGGAGCCGAATCTGCTCGTGATCCGGGTGAATCCGATGGAAGGCATTTATATCAAAATCAATGCCAAGAAACCGGGTTCAGACTCCGAGATTCAGCCGCTGGCCATGGACTTCTGTCAGAGCTGTATGATCGGAATCAACTCGCCGGAGGCGTATGAACGTCTGCTGCATGATGCCGCAGAAGGAGACTCGACCTACTTTACCCGTTGGGATGAAGTCGCAACAGCGTGGTCCTTCGTAGACCGGATCGCGGCAGCTTGGGCGGAGAATCAAGGGGAGCTGCATATGTATCCGGCAGGTACGTGGGGGCCGGAAGCGACAGGTAAACTGCTGGAGCAGGATGGGTTCCATTGGTGGCCGGTGAACGGTCAGGATGAAGACAATGTCGTTTGGCAAGTGAACAATTAACGGAGGTTGCATAACTTCCCGGACGCATGGAATGGATGAGATCAGAGTAAGTCATTTTATTGGTGACAGGATAACCTGTTCTATATAAGACTTGGAAAGAACGTAGAGATGCGATCTTTTCAGGTCTTTTTTTTTGCGTTGGAGAAGTGGGGGGATGTAAACCTTGAAATATAATAAAATAAGTTGTTGACAAAAAGTAAGTATATAACTTATACTCAACTCAAGAGATAAAGAGATTACGCAAAGACAGACGGACCCGATGAATCAATCGGATAACGTACATCATTCATGAGATAAAATGTGAACCAGGTGAAGGGGCTACGAAATACATTCATGAAGAAAAAATTTTAGCATAATATCTTTAATCTAAGAATACTATTTTGTATATATTGAATGGAGGAAAAGAAAATGTTGGATGTAGGATTGTTGTTGATTCGTTTGGTGATTGGTTTGTCATTCATGGCGCACGGAGCTCAGAAATTGTTTGGATGGTTCGGGGGATACGGAATCAAGGGAACTGGCGGCTGGTTCGAATCGATGGGAATGAAACCCGGGGCATTGGTAGCACTGCTGGCAGGTTTGGCTGAATTCGGGGGCGGATTGCTGTTGGCTCTGGGTCTGCTCACACCGGTAGGCGGCATTCTGATTGCTCTGACCATGGTTATTGCCATTGTGAAGGTTCATGGTGCGAACGGATACTGGTCTACGCAAAACGGCTTTGAGTATAACCTCGCGATTCTGGTGGTTGGTGTGGCACTTGCTTTGACAGGTGGAGGACAATACGCACTGGATGCATTAATTTTCTAAGCGCGGCAAGCGAAATGAATGATGAGTACCTGGATGCCATGAAATCATGGCGGAAGGGTGCTCTTTTTTTGCAATCGGAAAAGAGAAGATTCTGCTGCACGTAATCGGTTATTTTCGGTAAAGATTATGGTACAATAGGAAAGTTGGATACTCAATCAGGTCTACGGCATGATTGGAAGCACAATGCTTAGGGAGGATGAACTCCGTTGTAAATGTGTAAAATTAACATAAGATGCTTAATGGCCTCATGTGCGAAATGCGAAGGTACAATCAACCGGCATAGCCGGATTGCATAAAGATTGAATGATAGACCGGCCTCGCCGGATTAACGTGAATGAACGGATGAAAGGGATAGAATCTATGAGCAAAGCTGCAGATAACATTCTTCAACAGGAAGTGGACAAACGCCGGACGTTTGCCATTATCTCTCACCCGGATGCGGGTAAAACGACATTGACCGAGAAACTGTTGCTGTTCGGGGGCGCAATTCGTCTCGCCGGTACAGTAAAAGCTCGGAAAGCAAGCAAACACGCAACAAGTGACTGGATGGAGATTGAGAAGCAGCGGGGGATCTCGGTAACTTCTTCCGTTATGCAGTTTGATTACCTGGGGCACCGCATCAATATTTTGGATACACCGGGTCACCAAGACTTCAGTGAAGATACGTATCGTACACTGACGGCTGCCGATAGCGCGGTAATGTTGATTGACGTGGCAAAAGGTGTCGAGGCACAAACGATTAAACTGTTCCAAGTTTGTGCAAAGCGCGGTATTCCGATCTTTACATTTATCAACAAGCTGGACCGTGAAGGACAAAGTCCGTTTGATCTGATGGAAGAACTCGAAAACGTACTGGGGATTCGCTCGGTACCGATGAACTGGCCGATTGGTACAGGGCGTGAACTGTGTGGCGTGTACGATCGGATGAAAAATCAGGTGGAATTGTTCCAAGGGGACGACCACTCGACGATTAAAGTTCAAAAGGTGGAAGGTTACGAAGATCCAATCATTCGTGAGATGGCAGGAGATTATCTGCATGATCAGCTGTGTCAGGACCTGGAGCTACTGGATGTTGCAGGAGACCAGTTCGACATGGAGAAGGTACAGCGCGGTGAACTGACCCCTGTATTCTTCGGCAGTGCCATCAATAATTTCGGCGTGCAGACGTTCCTTGAGAACTTCCTGCAACTCGCACCGAAGCCGGAACCGCGTCGCAGTACAGCGGGTGAGATTGAGCCAACGAATGAGAAATTCAGCGGTTATGTCTTCAAAATTCAGGCCAATATGAACCCGGCACACCGGGATCGTATCGCATTCCTGCGGATTGTATCCGGCAAGTTCCAACGTGGTATGAGCGTGAAGCATAATCGTGTGGGCAAAGAGATCAAACTATCGCAGCCTCAGCAATTCCTGGCACAGGATCGGGATATTGTGGAAGAGGCATATGCAGGCGATATTATTGGTCTGTTCGATCCGGGTATCTTCCGGATTGGTGATTCACTGAGCCAAGGCAGCGAGGTTATTTTTGACGAACTGCCGACATTCTCACCAGAGATTTTTGCCAAAGTTACGGTCAAAAATGCATTGAAACATAAACAGTACCAAAAAGGGATTGACCAGTTAACCGAGGAAGGTACGATTCAGGTGTTCAACACCGTGAGCTTCGACGAGACATTGCTCGGCGTAGTAGGTCAGCTCCAATTCGAGGTATTTGAATACCGGATGAAAGGCGAGTATGGGGTAGACGTTCAGCTACAGCGCATGCCTTATCAATTCGCTCGCTGGATCGTGGATGAGAATCTGGACCCAAGCAAATTCCGGATCAACTCCGCTCTGGTGAAAGATAAAAAAGGGAACTATGTAGTTCTGTTCGAAAATGAATACGCGATGAGAACCGCAATGGACAAGAACCCGACCGCGAAATTCCTTGAGACAGCTCCATAAGCCGAATTTTCCTAACATAGTAAAGGTGGCATAAGCAAAAGACCTAAATCCCTGATCAGAGGGGTTTGGGTCATTTTTGTCGTTTCCAGCCAACTTTTATATCTCAGCAATCTTTCACGCATAGGGGAAAAGGTGGAATATTAGAATTCTTTGAACAGTAAAAAGATATTAAAAAGTTGACGGAAGCAGAACCGCTTGATTGGAGTCAGTTTCTGGTATTTTAGATCCCCTATGGGGAAGCTAGATGTATAACCAAACAAGGTACAGCCTCCTGAGTTTTATTCAGTGGCTGTACCTTGTTTGGTTGGGGGGAACCTCCTTAGTCTATGGGGGATTTAACAGCCTTGCTCTTGAGCAGGGCATAATCCAGACCAAAGAGGCAAAGTCTTTTTTTGCAGACAGAACAACGTAATGATGGTACCTTTCCCTCAAGGCTTCTTATCTGATGGGTTGAACGGGAATGGTGTGCAGATGCTCCTGCGCGATTTGAATTAATTCTTCCTGCTTGGCAGGTTCCGTGTTCTTCCAGATCATTTCGAAAATGGCACCCAGTCCAGGTAATGCTGCTTCGGGTCCATCTACAGAACCTTCAATCATCTCCCGGAGCTGATCATCACTTTTGTCATGAACCTTATGAACAATCGCTTCACGCAAGCTTAATGTAATGGGCATCGCAAGTCCCTCCTCGTATATTCGGCTGCTCTAATACTGTTCCCTGGGATGCGTGAGCGCATTCAAGTTTATTGGTCTTTGTGGTATACTACGAAGGATATTTAAGTAAACATTCACCCTTTAATTGAAAAATGGACTACCAATAGATGCGTAATGCAGAAGTGCAGCGGGAGGTTAGACCCTAATGGCAAAGAAACAATATGCCGTGATTGGCATGGGACGGTTCGGATCAAGTGTAGCCAATGCGCTGAGCGGCATGGGATTCGACGTACTGGCAATTGATGCGGACGAGCAGCGGACCCAGGAAATGTCCAATGTGGTGACTCATGCCGTATCGGCAGATTCGACGGATGAAGAAGCGCTGCGAGCGCTGGGCATACGGAATTTTGATGTCGTCGTTGTGGCGATTGGTGAAGATATTCAGTCGAGTATTCTCACAACCCTTATTCTGAAGGATATGGGTGTGCCTGTTCTGATTGTAAAAGCACAAAATGAACTTCATGGTAAAGTATTGCAGAAGATCGGCGCTGACAAGGTTATTTATCCCGAGCGGGATATGGGGCTGCGTGTAGCCCATCATCTGACATCGCCAAACATTCTCGATTATATTGAGTTATCTGAGGATTACAGCATTTTGGAGATGAGAGCGTCCGAGCAAATGATCGGTAAAAACCTGTTGGAGCTAAATATTCGTGCACGTTTCGGTTGTAATGTGATGGCGATCCGCAGTGGGAATTCGATGAATATCTCTCCGTATGCGGAGGATCGGATCGAGGATGGGGATGTGCTGATCATCGTTGGTCATAAGGACCATTTAACAAAAATGGAGCTGGCATATCCAAAGTGATGTTACATTGATAAAGTGAACCTTTGTCGATGATTTTCAACGCATCTCATAACATGTTGATAAAAAATCCCGCAGACGGGAAGGATGGAAAGATGGATATTGTATCACTGCAAAATACACGTGTGAAGGAATGGGCACAGCTGCTGGAGAAAAAGCATCGTACCCGCCAACATAAATATATTATTGAAGGCATTCATCTCGTACAGGAAGCGCTGCGTGCCGGGGCAGATCTGGAATGTATCGTATACGATGGGGAGCAGGGTGTACCCAAGGAACTGGCTGGACTGGAGGCTCCACTTCAGCGTGTGGAATGGATCAGCGTATCTCCTGCGGTTATCGCCAAGTGTACGGATACAATGACCCCTCAACCTGTTTTTGCCGTTGTACATAAAGGTCGTGAGCCGCTTCAAAGCCTGTTGTCTTCTACCTTGGGGCTGGTGGTGGTATTGGACAACGTTCAGGACCCCGGTAATGTGGGAACGATCATTCGCAGTGCGGATGCAGCGGGAGCGGCAGGTGTTGTGCTCGGTGCTGGTTGTGCCGATGTCTATAATCCGAAAACGATCCGTTCGACGATGGGGTCATTGTTTCATTTGCCAATTGTAGAAGGTCCGTTGGAGTCGTTGCTGCCTGAAGCGAAGGCTGCGGGCGTAAAGTTGGTGAGTACGTCTTTGCAGGCGGAGTATTCGTGTTACAGTTATGATTTTACACAATCGGTATGGCTTGTGATTGGTAATGAGGGCAAGGGCATATCAGAATCTACTGCACGACTGGTGGACGATGCGATTACGATTCCGATGCAGGGACAGGCGGAGTCGCTTAATGCCGCGATGGCGGCAACAATTTTGTTATTTGAAGCGATGAGACAGCGGATGGTGTAACCCATAGATAATTTACTTTAGCACATGAATAATGTACTTCATTTCAATTGAAGTAAGAAATACAGGCTTATTCCAACTCGAACGGTGAGTGAGGAATAGGCTTTTTTGCATGGTCATGGAAAGTTGAAATAAATAAATCGAACGATATGGAGCCGGTGCGTAAGCCGGGAGAATAAATTAGGTAATGTTCAGGAAGCGGAGGAGCGAAAGGATGTCAATTGAGTCATTCCTTTCGCTTCTTTTCGTCCAATGATTTTCTTATCCCTTACCCTGCACATTCAGGCGATACTGATGCGGCGTGGTGCCTGTTGCATTGCGAAAAACTTTGCAAAAGTAAGACGGGCTGGGCATGCCTACACGGTGGCCTATTTCCGGGACAGAATGTGTGGTACTCGTAAGTAACACGCAAGCATGACGAATACGGGTAGCTTGGGCATAAGCAATGATGGTGGTGGCGGTAGCTTTTTTAAATATATGGGACAGATGATAAGGCGAGAGATGCAGTGTATCTGCGATATCTTCCAGACGAAAAGCCTCGTTGTAGTGCTCTTCAATCCATTGCATGACTGTTTCGGCATGAGGGTGCAGAACGGGAGAACTCGTTGGGAGCGTGTTAGAACTGGAATAGTGCCTATCCTTCCAAAGGTAGCGAAGCTGTGCGAGCAGTGCAAGTAAAAAGAGTCGCGTATCTTCTTCCGCTTCATGTGGAAGTAACGTAGGCAGAATACTGGCATATTGCTCGATTATGCGAACCAACGGGGACGCAGCGGGAAGACGGATCGGTTGAAGCGGAGATGCTTGCCCCAGAAGATCTAACATAAAACGATTCGAAACGGCAAATTGCCGAGAGTGCGGATTCAGCAGGTGCTGCTCATACATTAGTACACTGCGGATAAAGGGATGTTCTTTCGTGACTTGAATCTGGACTTGATGAAGTTGAAATGGACGGAAAATCATTAGTGTCCCCGGTTCGAGGTGGAATGCCTGTCCCTCTGTTATCAACTGTCCATGTCCATCATGAATATATGTGATTTCTATCTGTGAATGGGCGTGGAAAACTTCTCGAAACGCGGTCGTTGAGGTACGACGGTATGCCAAATTAAATTGATCTTCGGTGATGATGGGCATTAGGAATGCCTCCTCTTCAAGTGCGCAATATAGTTTCATTTTATCACAAGATGAACGCATAAAAGCGCTTTATTATTGTGTATTGTGAAGGGAAAAGGGAGGTATGCATCCATGTTGAAAGTGGCCATTATTGGATCAGGTGCGATTAGTACGGCGCATATTACAGCATATTTGGCATTTCCTGAACGATGCCAGATCGTAGCTGTGGTGGATATGTACGCGGAAAAAGCACAGAAGCGAATTAACGAATATGGTTTGGAGGGAGCACAAGCTATTACCGATTACCATGAATTACTGGATCAAAACATTGATTTGGTCTCGGTCTGTACCCCTCCATATACCCATGCACCAATAACATGTGATTTTC
Organism: Paenibacillus sp. JNUCC-31; assembly: GCF_014844075.1. Classification (NCBI taxonomy): domain Bacteria; kingdom Bacillati; phylum Bacillota; class Bacilli; order Caryophanales; family Paenibacillaceae; genus Paenibacillus; species Paenibacillus sp. JNUCC31. The sequence continues at coordinate 2,179,082 of NZ_CP062165.1, read as the reverse complement.
TCCGTGCTGGTAAGCATGTGTTGGTCGAAAAACCGATGGCCTCTTCTTTACAAGAGGCAGATATGATGCTGGAAGCGGCACAAGAAAGCGGAAAACTGTTGTCGGTTGTGGCACAGAATCGTTTTACGACACCGATGATGAAACTGAAAGATGTGCTGGATAGCAAACTTATGGGTCCCATTGTCCACGTACAGGTCGATTCGTTCTGGTGGCGGGGCCATAATTATTATGATTTGTGGTGGCGTGGCACATGGGAAAAAGAAGGCGGCGGCTGCACGCTTAATCATGCGGTGCATCATATTGATGCGATGCTTTGGATGATGGGCCCTCCTGTGGAATTGCAGGCCATGATGGCAAATACGGCGCATGATAATGCCGAAGTAGAGGATATTTCTATGGCGATGCTTCGTTTCCAAGAAGGAGCACTTGGTATGATCACCAGCTCAGTGGTACACCACGGAGAGGAACAGCAGTTGATTTTTCAGGGTAAAGAGGCCAGGGTATCTGCGCCTTGGAAGGTTGTTGCTTCTACGGCACGAACTAATGGATTTCCGGAACCGAATCCAGAACTGGAACAACAGATTCAGAAACTCGCTGATGAATTGCCTGATGTGACTCATGTGGGTCATACGGGGCAAGTGGGAAATATGCTACATGCCATTGAGACAGGAGCGCCCCTTCTGGTGGATGGGAAGAGTGGACGGAATACACTCGAACTCATTGTAGGCATCTATAAATCAGCCAGTACGGGGGAGAAGGTTACTTTTCCGCTGGAGGCGGAAGATGCTTTTTATACACGAGATGGGATGATGCAACACGCGGTGCATTTTTATGAAAAAAAGACGGCGGTGGAGAACTTCGAGGACTTGGATATTACGCTGGGGAGAAAGTTGTAGTATTAGTTATATAACATAAAAAGAGGCCAGTCGCACAGAATTTGTGAGAACTGGCTTTATTTGTTGTCTACATTGTTGGCAGCATTTTGAACGCAGCAGCATACTTTAAATTACATGAAGGTAACTGCAGATGTTATTAAAAGTAGCGTCAGCGCATTATTGTGATGAAATTTTAAGTGTGATTTCAAAATTTTCGAAGCAGTTGTCGAAGTTAGAGAGAAAAGCTTCCTCGACAGATAAGGCCTTTCCTAAAATAGAATGAGAACCTATACTTTTCCTCAAAGTATGTGTTACAGCCACTTATCGGCCCAGCGTTCCACCGCGCTTAATGCGCGCCCGAGCTCCGTACCTTTGCGGGACAACATATATTCTGTCCGAACAGGACGTTCCGTAACCACATGACGCACGACCAGTCCCTCTTCCTCGAGTTCTTTCATCCGTTCATTAAGTACCCGTTTGCTCAGGTCTGGAATATAAGCGTGAATTTCACTGAATCGTTTGGGTTCTTCCATCAATGTATGAATAATGAGAGCTACCCATTTCCGGCCAATGATCTGATAAGACTGTTCCACCTTTTCGCATATTTGCTTGGCATTCTCATCATCGCTCATAAGTTGTACTCCTTTGATTTAGTTATGCTTATTATAGCATTAGTATACTTATTGTAACCTGAGTGTCTACAAGCCATATGTGTAAAATGTCACATGCCAATTGTTCTTAATCTTACCACATAAAGCGTTAACATTAAATAAAAACCCTGTAAACACGGGTGTTCACAGGTTCGACACGATTGTTGACGAATTGTGACGACAGGTGTAATATGGGTAACGTCAATTCAATTGGTTACATTTTATAACCTTGATTAAGGTTGTGGAGAGAAGGAATGTTCCATGTTTAATTCAGGTCAGATACACAAACGGAGGTATGGGGGATAACTCGCCCAATAATTCCGTCTTTTGTCATGCTTGGATTTGAACATTTTGCATCATCATATACTATACTGCACAGATCACAGGAGGCACTCCAATGGACGCAATGACATTTGTCCTCTTCGGGGCAACAGGCGATTTAGCCAAACGCAAGATTTACCCTGCATTATATAATTTGTACATTGATTCAAAAATGCCAAAATCCTTCTCCGTTATCGGTCTTGGACGGCGTGAATTGTCGGATACTGACTTCCAGGCGAATGTGGAAAAGTCGCTGCATGAATTCTCACGGCAAACGCCTGAAGAACAATCTCAGGTACGCGATTTCATTGGGGCTTTCCGTTATTGTTCTCTGAATAATACCAAGCTTGAAGATTACACCAGACTGCTTAAACTCGTTGAGCAGCGTGAACAAGAACTGAGCATCCCGGAAAATCGCATGTTCTACATGTCGGTAGCGCCAGAATTCTTTGAGCCAATTGCACTGAACATTCAGGAGAGCGGCTTGGGCAACACCAAAGGCTGGAAGAAACTGATCATTGAAAAACCATTCGGACATGATCTGCAATCCGCGCGTGAACTGAATGAGAAACTGAGCAATACCTTTGCGGAAGAAGAAATCTACCGTATTGACCATTTCCTTGGAAAACCGATGGTGCAAAATATCGAAACCCTTACTTACGCGAATCCGGTTATTCAGGCGTTGTGGTCCAACCGTTACATTGCCAATGTACAGATTACAGCAAGTGAAACAGTTGGTGTTGAAGAGCGTGCCGCATATTATGACCAAAGCGGAGCCCTTCGTGACATGTTCCAAAACCATATGCTTCAATTGCTGATGATGATTGGTTTGCATTTGCCAAAACGCTGCACACCGGAAGAAATTCAATTCAAAAAGCAGAAAATCGCTGAAGCTCTTCGTCCCTTGACGAAAGAGAATATCGCTTCTGAAGTCGTTCGCGCCCAATATGGAGCAGGGGAACTGCAAGGTACTTCGGTTGTTGGATACCTGGACGAGCCTGGCATTCCAGCCGGTTCTCAGAATGAGACCTATGTTGCCGCGAGACTGTGGATCGATGATCCATTCTGGAGCGAGGTTCCATTTTACATTCGTACAGGCAAACGCCTGGCTGAAAAATCGACCAGAATTGTTGTTGAATTCAAGTCTCCACTTAAAACAGGTCATGAATCCGAAAATACAACGGAGCCTAACCTGCTTACAATTGAAATTGGTCCGAAAGAAAGCATCTCGCTTCAATTGAATGCGAAAAATCCACTCAACCAAGGCGAAGTGGAAGCAATGCATATGAATTTCAACTCAGGTGAACGCAACATTCCGGAAGCTTACGAAAACCTGATCTTTGACGCGATGCGTGGCGATTCCACATTCTTCGCTCACTGGAATGAAGTTGAACTCGCTTGGCAGTGGGTACAGCCGATCTTGGAAGCATTCCAGGATGGCAGTGTGCCATTGGATACGTACAACGCAGGTTCACAAGGACCGGATTCAGCAGATCGTCTGATTGCAGAGAATGGTTATCGTTGGTGGTAAGACTAATGTAAGAGCAGCATCAGAGAAGAGAACGGTACGTTCTCCTTGATAATATACAAATTTTTATGAGGTATACCGTTCCAATTTTGCATAAGTCCTTCCGGTAATATTCGGAAGGCAGCGAAAATTTTTGATATAGATTAGCGGCTCAATTCAAATCAGTTCATAACAATTACGCGTGAGTAGTGAAGGGGACGAAATCGATTCTGAAGAAGCAGAGCGTTCGCCTTTGTCTCCATATTTTAACCATTAACATTATTAATCAAGAAAATATGGAGACAACAGCGATCGAAAGAACGATTCGTAACCGGAACGGCTGCTGCGCCACATGTTAAGTCATTCTTTTGAAATTGACCGTAAAAAAATTAGAAATGTTCATAACAGGAGGAACTTAGCAATGAAACTTGGACTTATTGGATTGGGTAAAATGGGATTGAACCTGGGCAGAAACCTGATTGATCACAAACATGAAGTGGTTGCATTTGACCTGAATGCAGAAGCAGTAAACGAAATGAAAGAATACGGAGCGCAAGGCGTTTCTTCTTACAAAGAGATGGTTGAATCTTTGGAATCTCCACGTGTATTGTGGATCATGGTTCCCCACAACGTGGTTGACGCTGTACTGGCTGAAGTTAGTCCGCTGTTGTCCAAAGGCGACATCATCATTGAAGCAGGTAACTCGCACTACAAAGAGTCCATTCGTCGTTACGAAGAATTGAAACCATCTGGTATCCACTACATGGATGCAGGTACTTCCGGTGGTATGGAAGGCGCACGGAATGGTGCATGCTACATGATTGGTGGAGACCCTGAGGCTTGGGCGATCGTTGAGCCGGCTTTCAAAGATACGGCTGTAGAGAATGGTTATCTGTATGCAGGTAAAGCGGGTAGCGGTCACTTCCTCAAAATGGTACACAACGGTATCGAGTACGGTATGATGGCTTCCATCGGTGAAGGTTTTGACGTATTGGAGAAAAGCGGCTTCGACTTCGACTTCGAAAAAGTGGCTCGTGTATGGAACAACGGTTCCGTTATTCGTTCTTGGCTGATGGAATTGACAGAGCGTGCCTTCTCCAAAGACGCTAACCTGGATGAAATCAAAGGGGTTATGCATTCGTCAGGAGAAGGACGCTGGACAGTTGAAACGGCATTTGACCTGCAAACTGCTACACCAGTTATTGCGTTGTCTCTGCTAATGCGTTACCGCTCCCTGGAAACAGACACATTCACAGGAAAAGTTGTCGCTGCATTGCGTAACGAATTTGGCGGTCACGCTGTAGAAAAAAATTAATTTATATATAACTGTTAACATATGTGGATAATCGGGTAATGATAAGCATAGTTGTTTACAAATTCATCAAGTGGAGGAGAACATATCATGAAATTTTTCTTGGATACTGGTAATGTTGAAGAAATCAAACGGATCGAACGTCTTGGTCTGGTGGATGGAGTCACGACTAACCCGTCTTTGATTGCCAAAGAAGGTCGCGTATTTAAAGAAGTGATTCAGGAGATCTGTGGCGTTGTTAAAGGCCCAGTCAGCGCTGAAGTCATCGGCCTCAAAGCCGAGGATATGTTGAAGGAAGCTTATGAAATTGCAGAATGGGCACCGAATGTAGTGATTAAACTACCGATGACCGAAGATGGACTCTATGCTTGTCATGAACTGACGCAAAAAGGAATTAAAACCAATGTGACGCTGATTTTCTCAGCAGCACAGGGTCTGATGGCGGCGAAAGCCGGTGCTACCTATATCAGTCCATTTGTTGGCCGTCTGGATGATATTGCGGTGGATGGTATGAAGCTGATTCGGGATCTGCGTCTCATTCTCGATACGTATGATCTGCCTTCCGAAATTATTGCAGCAAGCATCCGTAATATCAAACATGTAGAGGATGCAGCCCTTTCCGGTGCGCACATTGCGACCATTCCGGGTTCGCTCCTGCCAACATTGTGGAAACACCCACTGACAGACAGCGGTATTGAGCGCTTCCTGAAAGATTGGGAGTCTGTTCCAAAGTAATAAATTGCGGACATTGACTTGGCCTCCAGCGTCTGTGTTCCATACAAGCCTTCCGCCTTGCAGAGAAATCTGCTGGTGGAAGGCTTTTTTATTTTAGTAAAAGATGATGAGATTCCTCATGAGCAGGCGCTGTCCTTCTTTTTCGGGACAACGGTGCATAAGGATAATATATAGCCTTTAGCTCATCCCGGAGGGAGGGATGCCCGATGATGAGAAGACGATGGCGGAGCAGAAGAAGCCGAAGAAGCCGCAAACCGCCAAGCGGCAGGCGCAAAATGTGGTTGATTATTTTATTGGTAACAGTGTTCTGTTTAATGCAGGGTTTTGCTTACGTGGATAAGAAAATGAAACCGCCCATTATGCATTTGGCCAAGATCAGAGTGAAGCAGATTGCGACGGAAGCGATCAACACGGCGATTACAGCGCAAGTCTCCGAAGGCAAATCCACCGAAGGACTAATTGACTGGAAAACCGATACAGCCGGAAAAGTGTCTGGGTTCATGCTGAATTATGATGAGCATATGCGGATTACCGCAAGTACGATGAACATCGTGCAATCCACATTGCAGAACGTGCATATGTTAAAAGAAAAAATTCCGCTTGGTCAGGCTTTGGGCAGCCCGGTCTTGGCATCGTTTGGTCCAAGTATACCCGTCCGAATCGAGCCCCAGGGAGCTGTTAAGGTTGACCTGAACACTCGCCAGCAGAATGCCGGAATTAACATGATTCTGGTGGAAGTGTATATTCACATCATTGCCGAAGTTGCGGTGGTGGTGCCCTTTGACATGGAGCCTGAGACGGTGGATACGGAGATTCCGATATCCTACCTATTGGTGGTCGGGGATGTCCCAATGTACTACTACGATAATCAGGGCAAGCCCGTTGGCAGTAACGGCAGCAATGCACCCGCGATTGCGTTGCCTTCGGGTCAGACAGGTGTATCGAGTGGACATGGAGGAACGCCCAGCCCTGGACCCCCAACTCAACAGCAGGGACCAACTAACAGTCCGAACGAAAATGAACTGGAGATTGAGCCGGATTTATCTGATCCAAATGGGGGATTGCAGCTTGACGCCGATGTGAATCACTAATGGATCAAAATCAAAGTGAATATCCAAAAAAATAAAGGGGGGTCCATATGTCATTAAACATGACGTGGGACACCCCTTTATTTACGTAGTCGATTCGTTAGGTTGTGACTCGTTATTTTGGCTTTACTTCGCTTTAGTGTTCTTCTGTTTATGTTCCTCTTGCTCCCAATGCTTCAGATGCGGGTAAGGGTCGAACGACCATTCATTTAGCCCGCTGTCACGATAGATGCCATAATGCAGGTGGGGAGGAAATTTGCCTTGTGTACCCGGTTTTCCATAGCCTGAGCTGCCCACCCAGCCCAATATCTGGCCTGGAGAAACCACTTCGCCGATATGGGCGTTCTTGTCAAATCCCGATAGATGAGCGTAATAGTGATAATGGTTGTTCAGATCCCGGATACCGATGCGCCATCCGCCAAATGGATTCCAGCCCTTGATTTCCACGATACCGTAACAGGTGCTGCGCACAGGCAGGCCATACGGTGCGAAAATATCTGTGCCTTCATGGATACGGTACCCGCCCCAACTTCGTTTGGTGCCCCATGTACTGCGATATGAATAGTTGGTTCCGAGAGGGACGGGAAAGGCATGACCAAAGAGATTGAGGCTGTCAAAATGCTCATATAATTTCGCGAATTGCTGAATGCGCTGAACAGCCCGAGAGTTGTGATAATATTCCCACAGGGCGATGTTGAAATCCTCGGGCTTCGTCCCGTAATTTTGAATAACGGAAGCCATGCTGTAAAGCACATCCAGATCATTATTGGCATCTGCTAGGCCATCTCCAGAACCATCACGACCATACCCATTAAAAAAAATAATGGACGCGGGTTGTTGATCCGTCTCATCAGGGTTCAACCAGCCTCTCCAGGCTGGGGAAGTCATGAAGATGCCTGTAAGCCGTTCGGGATGTTTGCGATCCTTGGGATGGGCACGTGTGATGGTTCGTTCATATTGATCGATTGCTGCTAGCCTGTACCAGGGAATTTGAGTCATTTGACCGATGCTTTCATACAAGTGTCGGCGAGAAGCGAAAATGTCCTCTGGTTTTTGCTCAGCAGCCTGTGGTCTGGAATCAGCGGTAGCCGGTTCACTGTAAACATCAACAGGCAAGAATGGGAGAAGCAGTGTGCCTGCGAGTAATGTTTTGATCCAAAAGGAGTAAGTGAAACGCGATGTAAGGCGATCTTGCACAGGGAAGCAGCCCCCTTTCCAATAAGATGATGCACATGATGCCCGGTAAACCAAGCTATAACCTAGCGTTCTTCAAAAGTCTCCATTTTATCCACCATGAATGAGATGTGACAAATGGGGGTTTTTCCAGTGCTTTCATGGTATAATATGTTCCGAGCAACAGCCTAACTTCAGTAGAAAGAAGGTTTTACCCATTGGCTAAACGTGTTAAAGAACCGAAACCGGACTGGATTCGGATCAAATTGACAACCGGCGACAACTATCAGGAAATGAAAACGATGATGCGTTCCAAAACGCTGCATACAGTATGTGAGGAAGCACGGTGTCCGAATATTTATGAATGTTGGGCCAATCGGACGGCTACTTTTATGATTTTGGGTGATATTTGCACAAGGGCATGCCGTTTTTGCGCGGTAAATACCGGCTTGCCAACGGAGCTTGATTTGCAGGAACCAGAACGCGTTGCGGAAGCGGCAGAACAGATGAACTTGCAGCACTGCGTAATTACGAGTGTGGCTCGTGACGACCTGAAGGATGGAGGAGCAACGATCTTTGCTGAGACGGTGAAGGCGGTTCGCCGTCGTTTGCCGTTATGCAGTGTGGAAGTGCTCATTCCAGACTTTCTGGGTGATCGGGAATCCTTGCAGATTGTAATGGATGCCAAACCGGATATTCTGAATCACAACATTGAGACGGTTGAGCGGTTGTCAGACAAAGTACGTGCGAAGGCGAAATACAAGCGTTCACTTGAATTGCTTGCTCGTGCCAAGGAAATGCAGCCGAATATTCCGACGAAATCAAGCATCATGCTTGGTGTAGGAGAAGAATACCATGAAATTTTGCAAACGATGGATGATCTGCGCGCTGTGAACTGTGATATTATGACGATTGGTCAATATCTGCAGCCATCGGAAAAACATTTGTTTGTGGAGAAGTATTATCCGCCAGAAGAGTTCGCATCGCTGAAACAGGAAGGTCTGCAGCGTGGATTCAGCCACGTCGAATCCGGACCTATGGTCCGCAGCTCTTACCATGCGCATGAGCAGGTGAAATCGGCTGCGAAAAATGCTGAACAGGCGGCATCTCACGCATAATGGAGGATACAAGGTTGGAAGAAGAAAAAAGTCAAGAAGAGGTTCACGAATCGGTTCAGGAGTCGGTTCAAGACAAACCGAAAGAACCAATCATTGTACAAATCGGCGGTAAGAATTATGAAATCGTCCAGAATCACAAAGAGGGCTGGAATCCAGAAGTCTTCCGTGACCGTTACAGCGAAGTGCTGGAGCGGTACGATTACATTATTGGGGACTGGGGTTACAGCCAGCTGCGGTTGAAAGGTTTTTACCGGGACAACCATCCCAAAGCAACAAAGGATTCCACGATCTCAAGCATGGTGGATTACATCAATGAATATTGCAACTTCGGTTGTGCGTACTTTGTTCTGCAAAAGAGCAAAGATCAGCCTCCAGCCAAAGCAAAAAGCGGTTCCTGAGAAGGACCGCTTTTTTTGATACATATGTTTTAATCCAGAAAGGCAGTACGAACCCGATTCCAAAATGGATAGGGACGAAAACGCGCAAAACTTACCTTATGTTTGGATACCTGACAACGCACCGATATAAGATCTTCCACCATAATATTTACGTGGTCAATGGTAAGCAACAACCGCTGGTCCTTGCGAGAGAAGATATCGCAGTGATGGTGCTTGGGCAAAATAACCGGTGAACCCAACGTTCGATAGACGCGGTTATTAATTGAAGCGATTTCTGCGATCTGAATCGCCTCAATCGTGGGATGCACCATGGCACCGCCAAGTGCCTTGTTGTACGCGGTACTGCCTGAAGGTGTGGACACACAGATACCGTCTCCCCGGAACATCTCGAACGTAACGTCATTAATGTCGACCTGAGCAACGACCGTACCGTCTACACCTTTTAACGTAAATTCGTTCAGTGCGATATAAGAGGTATTGCCCGACTTTTTGCGAATCTCAAGCTCCAGCAGCGGATACTCGACAATTCGAGGTTTAAGTCGTTCCGGGTCTCCTTTGCCACTCATCAATCTCACCAATTCCCGCAATTCTTCCTTCTTCCAATCGGCATAAAAGCCGAGGTGTCCTGTATGAACCCCAACAAAAGCGATATCCGGAATGCGGTCGATGAAATTGTGAAATGCCTGCAGCATCGTACCATCGCCCCCGATGGAAATGACGATCTCCGGTGATTCTGCATCCAGTTTGAACCCTTCCTCTTTGGCCAGCGCATGAAACTGCTGACTGAGATCAATCGATAACTGGTCTCCGCGGTCTTGAACATAGTATCTCAAGATGAAAGCTCCTTTGTGGTCATTATACTACCGATGATAATCAATTCCAGGGAATAACACAATGTTTGGAGTGATATTTCGGTCGAATATACATGCACAAGATCGCTCATTTTTTGACACGTCGGGGTAAGAACAAGGGACTTATTAGCGAAAGCATCAACAGGAATAGTAACACGCCTGCAAATACAGCTGCTCCCGAAAAAAGGTTTTGTCCCCAGTCTGGTGTATATGCAAATGATTCTGGCTTGACACCGGTTTGAAGGAACACAGGCGATCCCGTTTCACCCATCATCGGGTTCCAGAGCAAAAGTACAAGAATAGGGGCAATAAGGGCATGAATGGCTCTGGCGAACAGAAAAGGTCCGTATCTCATCGGCGTGTTGCTTAGCACACTCATAATCTGTGCATGGACAGACAGCCCACCCCAGGAGAGAACAAAGGCAGCAGCAGCAGCTTTATACACAAGCGGAATTGATGAGCCTGCGCTTCCGGCTTCTTTGGCTCCCAAAGTGACCTCAAATAATCCACCTACGATACTGTGTGATAAGGCCGGAGGCAATCCGGTATATTGAAGCAATTGTTCTGTTATTGCATATAATCCACCGAGCGATCCCGTCTGTACAAGCAACTCCATCATGACAGAGAAGAATACAACCAGCCCTCCTACGATAATAATAAGGCGAAGGGATGAAGAGACCGCATGACGCAACAATTCACCAAAAGCCCGTCCATCAGCCATTCTTGCTTCGTGCATCGCATATATGGCTTGAAGCAGTCTGTTCCTGTGTACTTCTCCAGAGACGGACGGACTGTCGCTAGGCATCTGTTTGCTTTTCGCAGAATTTCCATGGAACCTCATGATCAAGCCTACTAGAAAAGCAGCAGCATAGTGCGATGTAACCAGTACGGGAGCGATGGCAGCATGATGAAAAAAACCAACCGATACCGCCCCAATCATGAAGATGGGATCGGATGATGTGGTGAAAGAAACGAGTCGTTCCCCCTCTTCCCGCGTAACCAATTTTTGTTCCCACAACTGTGCGGTTAATTTGGCTCCAGTGGGGTATCCGGAAGCGCAACTGACGGCAAAGACAAAGCCGCCACTTCCGGGAACACGAAACAGCGGACGCATGAGCGGATTAAGGAGGGTACCCAAAAAGTGGACAATGCCAAAGCCGAGCAGCAGCTCAGACAGTACTAAAAAGGGAAAAAGGGAGGGGAAAAGCACGTCCCACCAAATGGATAGTCCGCGTACGCCTGCATGCCAGGTTTCTGTTGGATACAGCACCATTAACACACACAGGATCAGGAGAGCGAGTGGGATCAGGACATGGGTGATTCGTTGTGAAGCGGCCATGAATTCTTCTCCTTTATTTTTGGAATGGTCAACTGTGCAGTAGATCGCTCGCGCTTCTGCCTTCAATATATGAGACAAGGTGGACAAACAGTACAAATTAATGTTTAGAAAGCGCTTGCAAAAGTGGCTGTGTTTTGGAGAGATGTATGCTAAAATAATGAAAACGCCTGAACGTCACCTCATGTTTATAGAAGGTGGAATAAAATCGGATGGAGTGATGATTATGAGCCTTGTCACCGGAATCCTGGTTTGTGCTTTTGTTTATGTTATACGTGCCTCGCTTGTGCGCTCTGAAGAAGAGGACTGGCGAAGTTATTGATGAAATATCTGGTGCGCCAAACCTCTTGTTTGGCGCTTTTTTGTGCCTTCAGCCCGTGAAGGACCTGTAAGGATCATAGCTATGAGGAACCATACCCATGACATGTGATATAGGACTTTTGGGATTTTTTTGATAGAATGAAGATAAAGGCGTTCGTGGCCTTGTTGTTTAATCTCCTTTCACAATTAAGCATGGGAGTGTAATATATGTCAAAATTCGACACAAGAGAGGGGGAATAAGTGAATGAATCCTAATTTAAGCATCTACGATAATCTGGGTGGTGAGGCAGGTGTTCGCGCACTGGTCGAGGCTTTCTATCCGATTGTTCAGCAAAATGAGAAACTGGCTCCTCTTTTTCCAGAAGACATTCAGCCGGTAATGGACAAACAATACATGTTTTTGTCTCAGTTTTTCGGTGGCCCTGCATTGTTTTCCGAAGCTTTTGGCCATCCGATGATGCGTGCCCGCCATATGCACTTTGAAGTGACGGTTGAACGGGCAGAAGCTTGGCTTGCGTGTATGGACCAGGCGCTGACCCAGGTCGGTGTGGAAGAACCATTACATTCTTTTGTCCTGCAACGATTGTCTGGACCTGCACATCACTTTGTGAATACACCTTAGTTCCGACTACAAGCTTAGGGGAGAGGAATGAAACAAGTGGAATTAGAGCCTCTGTATAAGGTAAAGGTGAAGTGTCATTACTGCGAGACTGAGTATGAAACCTCACGAGTAAGACCAAGCCTGAAACGGCCATATCGGACAGATTCCGATTTTTGCGCGTACTACAAGCGGGAGAACCCGGATTTTTATGTTGTACGAATCTGTCCGCAATGCGGATTTGCCTCCACAGAAAATGCAACAGAGCATTTGAATGACATTCAACGTAAGGCTTTCAAGGAACAAATCGGCAACCGATGGGTGAAACGGGACTATAGCGGGGCGCGGACACTTGACCAGGCAATGGATTCCTACAAGCTGGGCTTGCTGTGCGCACAGGTTATTCAGGAGAAAGACCGCGTCGTCGCTGGACTGTTGCATCATATAGCCTGGCTGTATCGGTATATGGAGGATCATGTTCAGGAAAAACGATTTCTTGAATTTAGTCTTGAGGCTTACGTGAAGGTCTTTGAACGTGAAGGTACGGGCGGGAATGAAGCCAAGCTGCTATATCTGCTCGGGGAGTTGAACCGCAGGATCGGTCGATTCCATGAGGCTGTGAAATGGTTCGGCAAAGTCATCCATGACAAACGCATAACCGACGCTGCCATGATTCGTGCTTCGCGGGAGCAGTGGGCATTGCTGCGAGAACAGATGATCTCGAGCAAGATGGAATTGCCAGCTGAGATGATTGAAGCAGACAAAGAGGCTGCGAAACGCAGCCCCATTGGATAAATGACCGTTGTTCTCTAATTACGGACAGGACGACTGGACAACAGGTAATCACTATCATTGTCGATTACAGTCATACTGGCATTACAACAAGGAAAGACCAGCAATTTCTTTTTGCCTTCGCGAATGCGTACAAGCTCCTTGGGTTTGAGCGGCAGCAGGACGTTGCTTGCATGGCAGTACGGACATTGCTGTACATAGATGTCCCCCATCACAATATCGTAAGGCCAGCTGTTCTCAAATGGAATCATTCCTGCTCGCCTTCTTTAGGCGCAGCCTTAGCTGCTTCCTCTTTAGCCAGTTCGGCAATTTTCTGCATCAGGATATGCTGCGGCATATGCATCAGATGTTCGAGGGGAACACCCAGAGATTCTGCTAATTTGACGGCTGTGTCAGCCGAGACTTGTAAAGGTTTCATACAATGACCTCCTGAAAATAGCTTAAACTATTTCTCTAGTATAGAGATATAGTGCCTATAAAACCAGTTCTAATTCAAGGTTTGCTTATCCAATTTACTGAGAGAGGTGCCTTATTAAATGAAAACACCATTACAACCCGTCTGGGATTTGGAGTCCATTTTTAGTGGAGGTTCTGCCTCCGAATCGTTCGCTGCATATTTGATTGAACTGGAGCAAGATGTGCGCAAGCTGCAAAATCTTTTGAAAGAAACACCTGCACCCAAGTCATTGGAAGAGACCCATGCGTTTGATCCAATCCTCGAACTGCTGCAGAGCTGTTACATCCGAATTTCGGAAGGCTCCGCCTTTGTATCCTGTCTTTCTTCGCAAAATCAAAATGATAAAAAGGCAGTTCAGCTTCAGGGAAGCATTAGTTCTCTTGCGGCAATGTTGAACAGTACCAAATCCCAATTTGATAATACGCTTAGCCAGACGTCCGATTCTGTATGGGACGCATGGATTGCCCGGGAAGATGTTCAGCCGCTTGCCTTTGCACTGAATGAGAGCCGCACGCAAGCTCGTGAGAAGCTGTCTCCTGAGCTTGAAGGTCTTGCGCTTGATCTCGGCGTAGATGGTTACCATGGCTGGGGCAAATTCTATAACACAATCGTGAGCAAGGTAAACATTCCATTTGAGCAAGATGGTGAAACCGTGATGCTGTCCGCAGGTCAGGCTGCCAACAAACTGAGTGACAGTGACCGCAATGTACGCGAGACGGTATTTGCTAACTGGGAACAGGCATGGACTGATGTTGAGGACTTCTGTGCAGATACATTGAATCATCTCGCCGGTTTCCGCCTCAAGTTGTATGAGAAGCGCGGCTGGGATGACATTCTTAAAGAGCCACTGGCGATGAACCGGATGTCACGTCAGACGCTCGATACGATGTGGGACGTCATTAACGGTGCCAAGCCTGCATTGGTTCAGTATTTGGAGCGCAAGGCACAACTGCTTGGAGTGGACAAACTCAGCTGGAGTGACGTTGATGCACCTGTAGGGAAATCGGGAGGAAAAGTCACATATGACGAGGCGGCCATCAATATTGTTGATCAATTCGCCAAGTTCAGTCCCAAACTTTCCAAATTTGCAGAGATGGCGTTTGAGAAACGTTGGATCGAAGCAGAGGATCGTCCTGGCAAGCGTCCAGGGGGATTTTGTACATCATTGCCACTCAGCAAAGCAACACGTATTTTCATGACTTTCTCTGGGACGCCTTCCAATGTGTCGACACTTGCTCATGAACTCGGACATGGATATCATCAGCACATTATGGAAGAACTGCCTGCGCTGAATCAACGCTATGCCATGAATGTGGCAGAGACGGCTTCTACTTTTGCCGAGTTGATTGTAGCCGATGCGCTGGTTCAGGCTGCGGAGGATGGACAGGAGAAGCTGGCTCTGCTTGAAGACAAGATTCAGCGAAGTGTTGCTTTCTTCATGAACATTCATGCACGTTTCCTGTTCGAAAACCGTTTCTAT
The DNA here is from genome assembly GCF_014844075.1 of Paenibacillus sp. JNUCC-31. Taxonomy (NCBI): domain Bacteria; kingdom Bacillati; phylum Bacillota; class Bacilli; order Caryophanales; family Paenibacillaceae; genus Paenibacillus; species Paenibacillus sp. JNUCC31. Next base: position 2,164,070 of record NZ_CP062165.1, on the reverse strand, counting down.
GAGCAACGCAAAAAAGGTCTGGTGAATGCTGATGAGCTATCCAAACTCATGGTAGAAGCACAACAGGAGGCTTTCTGTGGTGTGCTTGCGTCGGATCACCCGCATTTCTGGGCATCGAAACTACATTTCTATCTGACAGGTGTGCCATTCTACAACTTCCCATATACCTTTGGCTATATGTTCAGTGCGGGTATTTATGCCAAAGCACAGCAGGAAGGTACAGCCTTTGCGGATAAATATGATGATTTGTTACGAGATACAGGACGCATGTCGGTAGAGGAGCTTGCGCAGAAACATCTGGGTACGGATCTTACTCAACCTGATTTCTGGCAAAATGCAGCGGACTTGGTCATTGCCGATATTGAGCAATTCCTTGAGATGACGGAAACAGCAAAATAAATCGTATGCCTATATATGAAATGAGGCTGCAATTCGATGTGATACACATGGGGTTGCAGTCTTTTTTTTGTTATTTATGAATGTAGTTGAAATTGAATAATTTGTCGCAATTCAGAGAAAAAACTCACTTGAAGAATGCAAAATGGCAACTAATTGTGCAAATTGTAGTTATATTTACCCAAGTTTGTTTGTATTTGTTGAATGGCCCCAATTGTTGTCATATAATGAGTCGTAAGTCCTTGTTTTGTAGGATGAAGTGCATAAAGGAGGAGCGTTATGGTAAAAATTGACCAGCTTTCATTAGCACGACAGTTGGATTTGGTGTTCAAAGAGCTTGATTATGAATTGTCAGGGTTAGATTCAGGTGTAGTTTTTGTGCAAATACGAAATAATGTAATTGGAAAGTTTGGAATTCGACATAATCCGATAACCGGACGTGATGGACAAATGGAAGTGGAGGACGGTGGCTTGAACGAAATTCAACGCTCTTCGTTCCGCGCAATGGCACTGGAGACTTTGAAATTTAAACGGAATTGGACGCACGGAGAAATTGCATATGACTTTACAGTAAGACAGGGTATGATTCTGGTTGATGCTACGATGGAGTCAAACTATAATATGGCGAACCTGATGATTCGTTATCCTAGAACCAATACATACATGGATTCAGGCATGGAGTCGACTTCATAATAGTAATATAAGCACAAAGGAAAAGCGGCACTTCCGGGGAAGGCCGCTTTTGTACTTAGATAACGGAGCACGAATTACGAGCTTACGAACGACCCGATAATTGCTGCTCAGCGATTTGCACCAGACGTTTAGTGATGTAACCACCCAGAGAACCTGTCTCACGGGAAGTGTAGTTACCGTAGTAACCATCTTGGGGAATCGTTACACCCAGTTCTTGTGCAGCTTCCATTTTCAATTGTTGCAATGCTGCTGTTGCTTGGGGAACAACCAGATTGTTGGAGCGGCTTCCGCTACCTTGGTTTTGACCTCCGTACATGTGTGTCACCTCCTTATGGCTTGGTGATGTTAGTATGGTTAGAGAATGAGGAAATATACATGATATGGTGTAAGGTAAAATTTGGACAAAAATGACGAGCTGTTGCATAGAAAAAGCCGACCCAGTATGGATCGGCAGTGTGAAATATAAGGTAAATATAGGGACTGTGTCCTCTAAAAAAACCTGAGAGTACAAGATTACTACTCGGTTGGCAGAACAATCTCAATACGTGTGAAAAGCTCAACCGGCTGTTCGGGTTCCAGACGAATCAGTCCCGTCTGCTCGTCTGTTAAATTCAAATTGGGTGCATCAGGAAGCCATGTGTAGGGTTCAATACACAGAAATTGATCGGATTCGCCCTTTGTAAAGAGGACCCAATGTTTGAAAAATGCTTCATCTGCTGAATATTTCAGCGTATATCCATCCTGCCTGCGCAAGTGAGCTACCGCTGGCTGCCCTTCAGCCGCTTTCAAAATGGTATCCCAGTTTCGTCCCTGCATGTTGATGCCTTCGTTCAATGCAGACCAATGTCCAAGAGATTCTATCTCCCCTGTAGGCAATTGCTCTTCATTCTGAGCGTAAATTCCGGATACCGGAAGTTGAAGTGTCCATTCCGCAGGTTTGCCGTCAAGCAGAAACCATGTATGATATCCCATTCCAAAAGGCGCAGGAGTAGAGCTCAGATTGGTCACACGCAGGCGCTGGCTTAACACCGCGTTTTGCAGTCTGAACGTCATCTCAAGTTTCAAAGGAATAGGGAATTGAGCCATCCAATGCGCTTCATTTTCAGTTAATAATTCCGTTGTAATTGCACAGCCATCTTCATCTTCTTCGATGTCGCTGACACACCAGGACTGGCTGCGGTGGAGGCCGTGAATATGGTTGTCATTGGCCGTATTCTGATCGAATTGGTAATGGACACCTTCATACTGGAATTGTCCTCGGTGAATCCGGCCTGGCGGAACAAGAAGCGGAACGCCGAAGTGATACGGCTTCTGCAAATAAAAGGCGAGTTCATCTTCTTCCGGACTGCGAACGACATCGCGGCCCTGCACGAGATCACGAATGGAAATGATATTATTTCCAAGACGTGGCAGCAAGGTAATTTCCAATTCACGGCTATGTAGGATATACGTGTCGTAACCATTCCATTGGCCTTTGGTCACTTTTTTCATATCGATGCTCCTTTTCCCACTTGAAATCTGTCTGCAAACAGCCATTTCTATCTGCCGTTGCAGGCGTGTCATTGTGTACATGCCACCTATCCATTAGCATTCCAAGTGAATGCTGGCGATCAGGATAAGCAATTCCATCATAACAGATTTCTGTGAAGTGGGTAAAAAAAGCTATTCCCATTTTGACAATCTGCTCTATGCGCATTAAGATGGAATTCTGAAAGATATGTTTTATCTTATGAATGATATTCAAAGCGATGACAGGGATAAGTAAGTTAAGAGAATTCTCTCCAGAAAGCCGATGGTTGATGCGAATCGGTGTGAACTCTTTACCGAATGGACCCTTGAGTGCTGGTTTGAACAGGAAAGGTCCGAGCCTGGGCTATCCTCAGTAGAACTGGACGTATACTCCACGTTACGGGGAAATGAAGGCATTTCTTCACCTTGATCTGATTAGATCGGGATGGATGGAGCAATGCGAATAAGGGTGGCACCACGGTCTCACGTCCCTTGCGGATGTGGGGCCTTTTTGCGTCTGCGGAGAATTGGAACGAACAAATAGGGAGGCGTTATGTGAAATGAAAACAGTACTTTCAGGTATTCAGCCGAGTGGTAAGCTTACATTGGGGAACTACATCGGGGCAATTAAAAACTTTGTGAAATTGCAGCATGACTATCAATGTCACTTCATGGTGGTTGATCTGCATGCTGTGACGGTGGCTCAAGAGCCTGCAGCACTTCGTGAGCAATCCGAGGCGGTAGCTGCCTTGTTTATCGCGGCTGGAATCGATCCGTCAAAATCAAATGTGTTTCTGCAATCCCATGTACCGCAGCACGCGGAACTGGGCTGGTTGATGACCACCCTGACTTCGATGGGCGAGCTCGAACGCATGACGCAGTTCAAGGACAAATCATCAGGTAAAGATTCGGTTGGCGCTGGGTTGTTTGTTTATCCTTCTTTGATGGCTGCTGATATTTTGCTCTATAATGCTGACCTGGTGCCTGTAGGTGAAGATCAGAAGCAGCATCTGGAATTAACACGGGATCTGGCAGGACGGTTTAACCACCGTTATGGTGAATATTTTACGATTCCAGACCCTTATATTCCACAGGTGGGTGCTCGTGTGATGTCGCTGGATGATGCTTCTTCGAAAATGAGCAAGAGTAATCCTAATGCTGGCAGCTACATCGCCTTGCTTGATCCGCCGGATGTGATCCGCAAAAAAATCAGCCGTGCCACAACCGATTCCGGTCGTGAAGTTGTATATGATCCAACAAACAAACCTGAAGTCAGCAACCTGATGAGTATCTACGCTGAATGTGCGGGTCTGACATTGAAGGAAGTTGCGGAGCGTTATGAAGGCAAAATGTATGGTCCGTTCAAAAAAGAACTGGCTGAAGTGGTCGTATCTGTGATTGAACCTTTACAGCAACGGTATCAAGAGATTCGTGAGTCTGGCGAATTGGCCGACATCCTGGAAACTTCAGCACGACGCGCAGAAGCAGTTGCTTCCCAAACACTGAATGAGGTTAAAGAACGTATGGGGTTTGTTCCTAGACGTATGGTGTAAGTGGTAAGGGGAAAATATGCTTAGTAGATGAATAGTTAACATGAATAAAGAGGAGCCTTGTTACGGCTCCTCTTTATGTGGTTGTGCAGACTATTGTGAAACTACCTGCTCGAAGCAGTCTCCGAAGCTGAGCGACCTTCCTGGCGCTCTTTCTTTGCACGAATAACGAATCCCCAGCCGATGTTAGCAATGGACACGACAAACAGCAGTGTAGCCAACCAGCCAGAGTATGAGATCATGATCGCCGTAACCGCTAACAACATAATCGAAGAGAATGCAAACCATAAGGATAAACCCTTGCTCATTGGGAAAAACCTCCACCTACAAATTTAATGAAATTCCGTATAACCTGAAGCGTGCGAGCCATAATAATCTTGCAAGCTTGCAATACATTACAGACACAGATTGAAAGGAGATTTAAAATATGGCTCAAGGATCTCGTTCTTCTAACAACTTGGTGGTACCTCAAGCGACTGCAGCACTGCAACAATTGAAAATGGAGGCTGCACAGGAACTGGGTGTAACTATCCCACAAGACGGTTACTATGGTAACTACACTTCCCGTGAGACAGGTTCTCTGGGTGGCTACATCACCAAACGTCTGGTGCAAATCGCTGAGCAGTCTCTGGCTGGGTCTGGCAAATAATTCATCCTAACAAGTCAGCAACAAGCAGAAAGCCCGGAGCGGAAACGCTCCGGGCTTTCTCGCGCATCAGTTCCTATGTCTGATTGTGCCCTTCCAAGTATCTTTCGTCAAGAGCGTGCAGATAAAAGTTTCTTATCCATTTTCTCATCGCTTAACCAGCCGACATATGTGTCAATGGTTTCAAAATTACGATCCATAACGACCACAGCGACAAATGGATACTGTTTGCGGTGTCGATAACGCACATCTGCCCAGCGAACCTTGTATCCTGCTGGCAATTCCTCCACCTCGGCGACAGCATAGGAAGTGAAGTAAAGAAATGCTGTGACTTCAGGTGATTCGCGTGATGCGGCAACAGCGGCGTGAGTGGACGATGAAGCATGGAGATTCCATATCAGGACAGCATGATCCATTTTGCCAATCTCATAGCTGCCATCGGCATATCTTTTTACCACATGCCAGCGGTTCCAGGATATCGTCGGAATTACCATATAATGACCAGCAGGGTTACTTTTATCGAGCTGTTTCACCTTGCTGACAGCCTGAGCCCGAGCAATGGTCCGCCATACATAATACAGACCAGTTAAAATATACAGTGAAACAAAAAGTGGAGCAGGGGCGATCAGATCGAATGCCCATAACAAAATGGCCAGCACATGTGTAGTAAATAGAAATGGATCAAAAATATGAATGATGTTCCAGGCAATCCAGCGTTCTGTAAATGGCCGTGCTGCTTGGGTTCCATAGGTATTGAACAAATCGGTAAAAACGTGAACGCCTACGGCGACAGCAGTCCAGGCCGCGACGTGTCCAATTGCGACATCCGGGAAGATCAGTGCAATAACCCCGGTAATGAGCAGCACCCATAACAGGAGAAATGGCAGTGAATGGGACATGCCCCGATGGTTCCGGATGTAGAGCGAGTTGCTTTTGAGACGTAACGCCGTATCGATGTCAGGAGCCTGGGAACCTGCGATAGTGCCAATCATGACGGCTGCTGCGAGCATGGGACTACTCGCGACGACAGGATCGACATAAGCCAGACCAGCCAGACCAATGCCCATGACAAAATGTGTAGAAGTATCCATAAACGTCTCCTTTGTGTGGTGTATCGTTAATGCGTATAGCTTCTCTATCTAGGTGATACCCATATATAGTGTATATTATCCGCTTGCCCAGAAGCAAAACACCCTAAACGAACAAAGTTATGACAAGATCCAGCTCATTTGCCAGCAAATGTACGAGCATTGTCAAACTCTTTTCCCTTTTCCTGTGATAAACTTTATATTGAAGCAGAAAGTAACCTCAAGAGATCAAGGAAAACCGCGAACTTGATATCTCCTGAAATGGAACATGCATATAACCAATAATAACTAACGGGGCATTTACCACCGAAATTCGTTTTATCCTATGCCATGATTCTCGGTTTGCCCGGATTATGCGGTATTTTAGGCAAGATTGTCTATGTGATTATGTACACTTGGGTTCTTCGTATACATATGCATCAGAGTGGAATGACCATGAGGAACTTCCATTAAAAATTTCAATTCAGGAAAGTTCAAGATAACATCGATAGCAAGCAAGGTTTTATGTATGCGTATTCATATGCTCTGATACGGAAGGGACGAGAATGATGTTGAAAAAGTATAAATGGACATGGATGCTGCTGGGGCTCGCACTGATTATGGCTGTGTATTTGATGTGGGGTACTGTATTTGCCAGCAAGGAAAAGTTGCCTGAAATTAGGGAGATTCAATCCTTTTCTATGGAAAATGTAGATGGAAGTACAGTGTCTCTGGATGATACGAAAGGAAAGGTGCGTTTGTTCTACTTTTATTTCACCAGCTGTCCGGATGTATGCCCGATTACGACGTTTACGTTATCTCAGGTGCAGGATCTGTTGAAAGAGGACGATACCTTTGGCAAGGATGTCTCGTTTGTGTCCATTTCGTTTGATCCGAAAGTAGATACGAAAGAGAAAATTAAGGAGTTCGCAGACCGATTCCACGCGGATTATTCGGGTTGGTATTTCCTGAGGGGGGATATGGACAAAACAAAGCAGCTCGCCAAGGAATCGTTCCAGATTCTTATTGAGGGTGAGAACAAGGACAATTTTGCCCATATGAACATGATTGGACTGGTAGACCGAAATAATCAGCTGCGCAAGGTGTATAATGCGTTTAATACTGAGGATGTTGAACCTGCTGTCATTGCCGAGGACATTCGCAATCTGATCAAAGAATGAAGAGGCATTTATACATGAACAAGTCATAGTAAGAGGCTGCTTGCCAGGGTAGATTGAACACCCTGACAAGCAGCCTCTTACTTGTTCCTAAAATGACGGGAACTCAGGATATTGGATATACGATTCCAATCCGGCTTTCTCCAACTGGGCGATAATGTACTCGTCGGGAGTTCCCTCCACGCCCGCATAGCCACGCCGTGTGTACATCTGTACTGCATCCGGGAAGGCATCCCGAAGCACACCTCTGATTTTTTTGCCTGAGCTGTCATTATCCATAAATAAGTAGACCTCATCGTAACCAACCTGTTTGCGCAGCGACTCAAGCTTGAGTGAATTCAGTGTGCCAAACGTGCACAAAATGTTGATTTCGGGTCCTACGAGACGTTTCAGTTTGCTGCGGTCATTTTTACCTTCCACAATGACATGAATAGGCATCATATTCACCTCTTGGTCGAGAGCTTATGTCGACATTCCCCGGGAAATGTTGCAGCGAAAATCGACCTGATTATAGTTTAGCTGTAAATGGGGGAATGATGCAAAGCCAGGAAAAAAAACAAGCCTTTCTGTTGTCAAAGGGTACAGATGTAGAATCATCATCTTGATACGGTTAACCAAGTATGCTTTTGGGATCAGCCAGATGAGCCTCGCGTCTGGTTGTGAAATAAGGGAGCAGCATCATACCGATCATCAATAATACAAAGGCAATGAAATATGGAGATAGGTCCACGCGCAGCTGCCCGGCAGTGATTGGACCTATGAAAGAACCAATGGAGGTAGCAATGGATTGCAATGAAAAGATGCGTCCTAGCTTTGCTCCACCACTTAACCGAATAAAAAGTGTTGCCATGGCTGGGAAGACAATGCCTTTGGACATCCCCAGAACGAAGAGTACTGAATATAAAGGAATCTGTGGCATTGCTGCCAGGGTGAAGAAACATAAAGCCATGAGCAGTACACCCGCAACCAAGCGCAGTTTGGGGGAGTACCGATTGAGAAACAGCATGCTCAGAGTAAATAGGGCTCCGATACTGATGATGGAAAACAAGAGTCCTGTAGACATCATGGACGAATGTCCGCCTCCGCGCAGCGGTAATTCAAAAAAAAGAATCCCTTGGGCACAGGCAATGACAAGTGGCAGAGCAAAGTATCGCCAGGACACAGGCAGAAATTTGCTTTTTCCCCCAGCCGTGTTGCTGTGTGTGGGAGGCTCAGTCACTTTTTCATGCTGCACCTCAGTCAAACCTTTAGGCATGGATAGCCAAGCAATTACACCTGATAGAATGAGCAGATAACCAAGACTTGCGAAGGTGGCGGAGAATCCCAGCGCTCCGACAATTAGTGCGCCTGCGGCTGGTGATACCACGGATGCCAGGGTATGCACGACACCATGGCCTGACATATATTTGCCCTGCTTGATCGGATCGTTTGACAGTTGGGCAAGCAGAGCGAGACAGGCCGGGGACAGGAAAGCAAGCACGAATCCACTGATGGAACGCAGGGCAAGCAGCTGCCAGGGAGTATGGATTTGCGCCTGAATAAGTAGAATGATCCCTGCACCCATCAGGCTGAACACAATATAACGGCGACTGCCGTGTTTGTCGATTTGCGTTCCGGCAATCAGATTGCCTGGGAGATGGGTCAAGGAGTAGATGCCCATCATCCAGCCGATGAAGGTGGGAGCCGCCCCGAGCGAGATGGCGAAGGGGGTCAAAATGGGATACTGGGCGTGCAGATCAAAAACAGCAAGGAACAGAAAAAGATATAGCCAGATGGCCGTTTTCACAGAAGCCCCTCCTTGTTAAGCGATGCTAGTTCAATAACTGGACATGAACGTGTTCCCCGTTCCTTAAGCAAAACCTCATGGTACTACTTGTACGCCAGGTGGGACGAACTTAGACCGTTTATTTTTACATGGCAGTGCTTAGCTGACAGCAGCTTCGGAAATCATGTATAATATTCGGGAAGTGTAAATAATCAACTCTAATACGGAAGGTGTAGTCATGAACATAGAAGTAATCAAAGAGTTTGTGATGCAGAACTGGCTGGTGATCGTGGTTGCGTTGATCATTTTGTTCTTTGTTCTGAACGTGGTCAAAACCGTATTGAAATGGGCGATTGCCATCATCATTATTGCGGCTCTACTGATATACAGCGGCATCTCCATTGATCAGATCAAACAGACAGTGACAGACGTACAATCCAGTACGATGGACACATTGAAGAAGGAAGCAACCAGCATGATGCTTAAGGAAGCTTCCAAAGCAACATATACCAAGGGACAGGATGGAGCATTTACCATCACAAGCCCCAATGTGGAGATTAAGGGTAGAACGAATTCGGATAAAGTCGATGTTACATTCCGGGGGATCTCACTGGGTGAATGGAAGGTCGACAACGAAACGATACGAACTTTTGTCAAACAGGCACAAGAGAACGGGACAGCACCGGCTTCGTAGTAAAGGAGGAATGAATACGTGCTGCAAAGTTGGCTCGACAGTCTAAAAGAATTTAATGGCATTACTATTATGCTGTTGCTGATTGTGGCCGCTTCATTGCTGCAGGGATGGTCCAGAGGAGCTTCACGTTCGGCTGGAAGACTCTTTGGTTTCCTCATGGATGGTATTATGGCGGTCATCGGCATTCTATTGTCCATCGGTTTAACATTGTGGCTGGCGCCATATGTTCAGCAATGGTTGTCTGTACATGCTGCAGACATGCCAAATCGTGAGCTGAACCGATGGGAGCAGATGTATTATACATTGATTACGGCCATTGCTGATTTTCCGCTGATGCGGTTTGCCGTGTTATTTGTACTTAGTTATGGTTTCATCCGATTGATTCTCGGATTGCTCTCTTCCCTTATTTTCAGCAGAAGATACAGTTCAGGAGAGCAAGAGAGCAGACCAAAGGGATTTTTCAGCCGCTTTACGGGTGCTGTGATTGGTACAGTCATTGGATCAGTCCGCGGGATGATTGTGATTGCCGTGTTGTTCATGATTGTCAGTCTCTATCCGGGCAGCATGTTCAGTCGCTATGTAGAAGCTTCGCCCATTTATATGCAAGGGGCCAAATCGGTCATAGAGCCATTATCCGGTACATTCATCAAGGATAAGTTGCCGGTTTTTACTCAGGCGGTTCAGAAGGAACTGAGCGGAATCCTGCAACGCAAATATGAAGTCATTGACCATAACATTCCGGCGGATATTGAATCTGCGGCAAAAGAAATTGTGAAGGGTCAAACAACAGATGAAGCCAAAGCTAGGGCATTATATGACTGGGTAGGTTCTCGTATTCAATATGACTATGGTAAAGTGGATGACTATGAGCAAAAGGGCATATGGCACGAGCAGACGCCACAAAATACATTTGATACACGTCAAGGCGTATGTATCGATTACGCTCGTCTATATGCAGTCATGGCTCGTTCGCAGGGGCTTGAAGTTAAAGTGGTCACAGGCCTTGGTTATAATGGGCAGGGTGGATACGGTCCGCATGCCTGGAATGAAATATATTTGAGCGATTCGGAAAGCTGGATACCGCTTGATCCCACTTGGGCGATCAGTGGCGACTGGTTCAATCCGCCTAACTTTGCCGATACCCATCTGAAAGATCAATCCGCTTAAGATTACGCCGGACACGGGTCCGGGAGATGACGACGTTGCCTGGTTATCATGCCGAGGCTGTACAGCCTGGACGGTATGCATCAAGTCATGAAAGAGGTAGGGTGAATGAACAACCATTCAAAAGAGAAGGATGAACTTACGGACAAACGGCGCTTCAGTTCCCGGATGAACGTATTTTTCTTCGCTTCCTTTGTTATTTTTAGCGTTATTATTGTACGTTTGGCATTCTTGCAATTCGTGGAGGGGCCTGAGCTGAGTCAGGAGGAAGCGAGCAACATTACCAAAGACGTACCCCTCGCTCCAGTAAGAGGAACCATTTATGATTCCACGGGTAAGGTGAAGCTTGCTTACTCCAAGCCGATTCAATCCTTGTATCTGACCTTATACAAAAATTATGGAGATGTGGATGGCAAGCCAAATCCGAATATTTCGGAAGTGGAGGACATCGCAACCCGGCTGCATGATGTGTTTGAGCAGTATAAGAAAAAGGATTCCGAGAATCTTACGGTGGAGAAAATTATTGAAGAGATGGACCTCAATTCCCGCAAATCCAATGGCTTCATGCCGCGTCTGATCAAGAGTGATCTGTCCGATGAGGAAGTGGCCTACTTTCTACAGCACAAGGATGAATTTAAGGGGATTCAGATTGTGGAAGAAAGTGTGCGCTACTATGATCCGGATACGGTAGCCGTTCAAACGATTGGTTATCTTAAAAAGTTCAAAAGCTCCAAAGCGTTGAACAAGTACGAAGAGATTGATAAGGCCAATAAAAAGCAAAAGGACCCAGGTCTTGTATATACCGAGAATGAGTTTGTTGGCTTCGACGGACTGGAACTTCAATATCAGGATGTTCTGCGGGGGAAAAGCGGTTATAATTCCGTTGACGTTGACTTGCGGAACTTGCCAGAAGGTGTGGCAGGATCAACTCCACCTGAAAAAGGGTATGACCTGATTACAACGATTAACAAGAATGTTCAGGTGAAAACGGAACAGGCGATTCTGGATCAACTGAGCTGGCTTCATCGAAACCCGGTGTCGGGCAAACTGCATCCGAATGCCAAGACGGGTTTTGCGGTGGCGATGGAAGTGGATACAGGGAAGATTGTTGCTGCTGCCAGTATGCCGGATTATGACACTAACGTGTGGAGAACTGGCGGTATAAGTTCTGAAGATTACGACAAAATAAAATATATTTATCAAAATGGTACGATTCGTGGATTTCCGCCAGATGACTCAGGCAAACGGGCAGAATCCGTCGTATTGCTTGGCTCAACGATCAAGCCACTCAGTGTATTGATCGGTTTGAAGGAAGGTTTCTTTACCACTAACTCGGTGTACGTGGATAGAGGTTCTACTACGTTTGGTGGGGATAACCGAAGAGTGCAGAACTCATCGGGGCATGTGTATGGTGCGCTGTATCCTCGTGATGCGATTCGTCATTCCTCGAACGTGTTCATGATTGACGAAATTGGTAAAAAGCTTTACTCCAAGTATGGTGCAAAGGGTGTTGACGTTTGGGACAAATATATGGAGAAATTTGGGTTAGGTATCTCCACAGGTGTTGACCTGCCTAATGAATATCTTGGGCGCAAAGAATATGGTGAGGACAGCATCGAGAGTTCTTTGACCAAGCTGGTGTATGCCTCCTTTGGTCAACAAGGGAAATATACAACGATGCAGCTTGCTCAATACACCACGATGCTTGCGAACAAAGGAAAACGAATGGAGCCACAATTAGTCAGTGAATTCCGTGATTCAGAGGGCAATGTGGTTGAGAAAATGAAACCGAAGGTCCTCAGCACAGTCGATTTTAATGATGCGTACTGGAATGAGGTACAACGAGGCATGGCAACGGAGGTATCTTCATTTAGCGGTTTCCCTTATGACTTTGCCAGAAAAACAGGAACATCGACACAGGTAGTCGGGGGGAAACCGGTGGATAACGGGGTGTTTATTGCCTACGCACCGCGTAACAATCCGAAGCTGGCTGTAGCTGTGGTTATCCCGGAAGGGGGCTTCGGTTCCAGTAGTGCGGCACCAGTTGCTCGTGCGATCTTCGATGCGTATGACGAGGAGTTTGGTCTGGACGGTGTACCGAAGAAAGATAAAAATAAAGAATCAGATACACAGTAAATGTGAGTCTTGATTTAAAGAGGGGACCCTTTCGAGCAATGTCATTAAGTTTAGCTTAAAGACAAAAATGAGAATAAAAAAATAAAATTGAAACGGCATGGGAAAAGTCCTGTGCCGTTACTTTTTTGTCCAAGTACGAAAAAATGATACAGCAAACAAAGCGGAAGGAATGTCCGCTTAAAAAATGTTCATATGGCACTAATTATGCTACTCTGTATACGAAGCTAACGACTGATTTCCAGCGGATTTTTCGCTTATTCTCCTGTCCTGGTCGATGGGGTCGAATGGGCAATATGTTCTTGCGAATCAGTGCTTCAACATCAGGCGGGGGTTCTTCGTCCCTTGAGCGCAGAAAGTACCTACACACATGAACAGCAACCGTAAAGTTTACTTGGTATAGGTGCTGTTTATCCATTTGCGAAATGATGACGTGCGAGGTCACCATTTCAGCAAAATTGTACAGGATCATTCTTGCGAATATCTCTTGGACGATGGACTCTTGCTTTTTGGCGTGAAAATTGGTCAGACCCACAGTGTATTTTAGTGCCCTGAAAGAAGTTTCAATGCCCCAGCGCAGGTGATAAATAGATTTCAGTGCATCCGGCGGAAAATCATCGGCTGAAAGATTTGTAATGACGGTTTCATAATCGCCCGTTGGCAGTACAAAACGAACAACCCGAAAGAAAATCGGGTAATACAGATTCTCCTGCAGATCCAAAAAATCAAAGGTAGAGGTGGATGGGACGAACTTATACTTCTCAGGCTGAGCCTTAATCTCTTTGGTTTGCTTTTTGGTAAGTGTCAGATGCACGTTCGTATCAAATTCTCCCCCAGAAGGCAAGTGTAAGCCTGAAAGAATCCCCTTTGAATTCAGATCCTTTACCCGAATGACATAGCTCCACCCCTTGCGTTCCAAATGTGCGAAATTGTTGTAGCTTTCATAGCCCCGGTCAGCAATGACAATGGTTTTTCCCTGAATGGGAGAACGATCCACCATCGTGGCGAGCGCCCTTCCCTCGTTGCACAATCTTCGCGGCTGGACGACCGCATCTACATATAGTCGGTTGCATAAGTCATAGGCAGCGTTCAAGTGCAACAGGTTGTAGCCTTTCGTCCCAGGCGCATTTTGAAAGTAGGTATCCGTGTCTGACGAGTCCGTAGCGATATGCAAATCCGAACCGTCAACGGCAAGTAACCGATACCCGCGGTAGTCCTTGATATCCGTGTAGGATTGCGTAAATTGGTGAAACAAGAACTCCACAGCAGACGGCAGAATTTTATTCCGCTGCTGGACAAAAGCAGAAGTGGTTGCGGTGTTCACATCATAGCCTTGGGATTCCAGAAGCTCCTTGTACAGGCTGTTGCCTCCCATAGAGATGAGAAGATGCATTACCGTTTCAAAAGGCAACTTTTTCTTTCGGGTAAAATCGTTTTCCGCGTTTCTAACATAAGGTGCGGGCGCGAGAGACATTTCTCGTATGAGGGATGTCAACTTGTCTTTTAGCGAAATTGCGTACGAATTCATTGGCGTAACCTCCTCTTTGTTTCAAGGGGCTTCGCCACACATTTCTAACAACTTGTCAAGTTTTTTTACGCAAAAAAAGCAGGCCATCTTTTGGATGACCTGCTCTTGTTATTCATTTTTGGGTCTGTGCCTTATCTTAATGACATTGCCCTTTCGAGAGTCCTTTTTACGTTTGTCAGGACTGAGAGGCCAACTTTCCCATAAGCTGCTGCAAATCAGTATGTAACAAACATCGTTCATGCCACGTTTATATAAGAGAATGAAATTTTATTTCAAAAATAATGAGATTAACAATATGTCTGTATTGACACCTTTTTAGAAGAATGGACTATATGTCTCATCTGTTTACGAAAATGTAACCAAAATCTGGAGGACATGGCAGTTGACCTTTGATAGACTTGTAGAAGGAAAGGTATGTATTTGAACCGAATGATGCAATAGGCGTGATAGATGAATCTACTTTTACATAAGAACGGAGAGGCTTATCCCATGTTTAAGCGATTGAGAAAAAAGAAAGTGTCTGAAGAGGAGACACCAATCAACAAGCCGTCTAGTGCAAGAATGAATATGTTTTTTTTCGCTGCGTTTGTGATATTCAGTATCCTTATTTTCAGGTTGGCCTTTGTGCAATTTGTCGAGGGACCTGAACTGACTTATATGGAAACCAGTCGGAATACCAAAGATATTCCACTTGCCCCTGTTCGTGGTCCAATCTATGATGCGACAGGGAAAATAGCGCTGGCTTATTCGGAGCCTGTGCAGTCCCTCTATGTGTTGTTGTATGAAGATTATCGAAATGATGACCGCAAGCAGGAAGCACAGGAACTGGCTGATGAACTGGCAGCTGTGTTTAAGCAGTTCAATCCGGGTGACAAAGAGCAACCGGATGCAGAAGAGATCATTAAACGTTTGGATCTGGATTACCAAAAGACATTTGGATATGTACCAAGGCTGGTTAAATCCGATTTAACAACCAAGGAGATTGCCTATTTTATGGAGAAAAAAGCAGAGTATCCAGGCGTTATGGTCCTTGAGGAAAATGTGCGAAAATATGATCCGGATGGAGTAGCTGTTCAGGTGGTCGGCTACACAAGAGAATTCAAGCGAGTGCCAACTACGTTGAAACAATATAAAACGATATTGGAGTCGAACTCCACTCAGCGTGACCCAGGTCTTGTATATAATCAGGAAGAGAAAGTTGGCTTTGATGGATTGGAACTCCAATATCAGGAAGAACTTCGTGGACGAAGTGGCTACCAGTCCATTGATATTGATGCACGCAATTTGCCGGACGGAACGATGAATCTAACCCCACCTGAAAAGGGGTATAGCCTAATTACAACCATTAACAAGGAAATTCAGATGGTTGCACAACAGGCTATTACAGATGAATTGAGGAAGTTGCCTAATGCCATTACAGGATATGCTGTGGCAATGGAAATCGATACAGGTAACGTAGTAGCGATGGCCAGCATGCCGGATTATGATCCAAATGAGAAATGGGATTACGACAAAATAAAGTATGTATTCCGCAACGGAACCGCGGAGTCTTTCCCTCCCAATGATTCGGGTAAAAAGGCTGAATCTGTTGTTTTGTTGGGCTCCGTTATTAAGCCACTTAGTGTACTAATTGGATTGAAAGAGGGGCTGTTCAGTACAGGTCAAACCTATTTTGACCAAGGTTACGCTACTTTGGGGAAAGATGGGAGGAAGGTTCGAAACTCACACTCGGCATTTAACGGCTCTATTACCGCAAGACGGGCAATCGAAAAATCCTCCAATGCCTTTATGATCGACATGGTTGGTAAAGGCCTCTATAACAAATATGGAGCGGTTAAAGGGGTCGGTGTTTGGCATGAATATATGAAAGATTTTGGATTGGGTGTGTCTACCGGAGTGGACCTGCCTAAAGAGTATTTGGGTACACTGGAATATACTGATGAAGATGAATCCGGGCTGACACGTCTAGCCTTTGCCTCGTTTGGTCAACAAGCGAAGTATACAACGCTGCAACTCGCACAATATACAACCATGCTTGCCAATAAGGGCAAACGGATGGAACCTCATTTGGTGAAAGAAATCCGTGACGCCGAGGGCAATGTGGTCAAGAAAATCAAACCAAAAGTGTTAAACGAGGTTGATTTTGCCGATGCATACTGGAATGAAGTGCATAAAGGCATGGTTACCAAAGTAAGCTCGTTTGACGGCTTCCCCTATGATTATGCACGGAAAACAGGTACCTCCGAGCAGGGGACTGGACCGAACAAAAAGGAAAACGGTGTATTTATCGCGTTTGCACCACGGGATAATCCGAAGCTGGCTATAGCTGTTGTGGTACCCGAAGGTGGCTTTGGATCGGTCAGCGCATCTCCAATCGCACGCAAAATCTTCGATGCATACGATGAAGTATATGGCCTTGATGGGACTCCAAAAGGGAAGAAAAATCAGGAGAAAGATACAGAGTAACGTGAAGCGACGCACAAGAAATAGAGGAGACAAGTTAGAAGAAAACAGGCCGATGAAAAGGCCGTCATACTCATTTGGACAGGCAAGGGAAATTATCCCTTGCCTTTTTATTTTTCATCGGCTAAAATTTGCACAAGGGAAACATTATTAGTCTGATATAAATTTTAATACCTTGTACAACAAAATTAGATGAGGACAATTATGTTAGGAGAGGGAAAGGGGCGATTGGAATTGTTGATGGTAAAGATGAGGAGCATTCAGAGAGGATGGATGACGCTGGCGGCTGTTGTTCTGGTTATCATGCTAACAGCATGCTCAGGTGCAGCGGAAACAGGAGGTAGTGAAGGGAAGGTGCAGGTCACAGCCACAACAGGCATGATTGCGGATGTAGCACGTGAGATCGGCGGGGCATATGTTGATGTCACCGGGCTGATGGGCCCAGGGGTAGACCCTCACTTGTACAAGGCTTCGCAGGGAGATATTCGGAAGCTGGAGCAAGCGAAGGTCATTTTCTATAACGGATTGCATCTTGAAGGGAAAATGACAGACATCTTGGAGAAAATGTCCAAGAGCAAAATAGTAACGGCTGTCACGGAGAACATTCCGGTGGATCAATTGCGTTCAGGAAAAGATACAGGCGGAACGGAATACGATCCACACGTCTGGTTTGATGTCAGCCACTGGATGCATGCGACAGAGGCTGTGCGCGATACACTCGTGGAAGCAGACCCGGAACATGCAGAAGAGTACAAGGCCCAGGCAGCGCAGTACCTAACGAAACTGGAGGCATTGGATTCTGAGGTGCGGGAAAAAATCCAGGAGATCCCGGAAGCAAGTCGGGTATTGGTAACTGCGCATGATGCGTTTGGATACTTCGGCCAAGCCTATGGCATGAACGTGATGGGGCTTCAAGGAATCAGTACAGCAGCCGAGTATGGTGCGAGGGATGTCAGCGAGCTGCGGGATTATCTCGTGGACAACCATATCAAGGCTGTATTTGTAGAATCCAGCGTACCGGCAAAGGCAATGGAAGCGATTATTGCCGGGGCAGCCGAAAAAGGTCATACCGTAAGCATTGGTGGTGAATTGTTCTCGGATGCGATGGGTGCTGAGGGAACAGAAGAAGGCACGTATATCGGCATGATCCGCCACAATACCGAGACAATTGTAGAAGCATTAAAATGATGAGCCACATGAAGAGAGGAGTGGATAGAGCATGAGCGATGCAACCTTATTCGAAAGATCCAACACACATACGAATCCTAATCAATTGCAAGGAACGCAGCCAACATCAGCTCCTCTGAGTGTTCGGGATCTGGCGGTGGCCTATCATAAAAAGCCGGTACTTAGCGGGGTGTCCTTTGATATTCCTGAAGGCCAGCTGATCGGTATACTCGGTCCCAATGGAGCCGGGAAATCGACCCTGATCAAAGCGGTTCTGGGGCTGGTGCCTAAAATGCACGGCGAGGTCCGAATTTTCGGTCAATCCTACCGTGAACAACGGCGTCGAATTGGCTATGTCCCTCAGCGGGAATCTGTCGATTGGGATTTCCCGACTCATGCGCTTGATGTTGTCATGATGGGCCGTTATGGGCATCTGGGCTGGTTCCGTCGTCCAGGCAAAAAAGAACGGGATCTGGCCGCACACTGCCTGGAGCAAGTGGGAATGGGAGATTATATGCATCGCCAGATCAGCCAGCTGTCCGGCGGACAGCAGCAGCGTGTCTTTCTGGCACGGGCACTGGTACAGGATGCCGATCTGTATTTCATGGATGAGCCGTTTGCAGGTGTGGATGCCACAACGGAAAAAGCCATCATTTCACTTTTGGAACAGTTGAAGAAGCAAGGAAAGACCGTACTGGTTGTTCACCATGATCTGGCGACAGTAGAGGAATATTTTGACCATGTGCTGCTGCTCAATGGACGGCTGGTTGCAGGTGGACCGACGAGTGAAGTGTTTGTACCGGAAACATTGCAAGAGACGTACGGAGGCCGGATTGCGATGATCGGAAGCCGGACGGAGAAAGGTCAGGTGTAGTCCATGTGGAACTGGATAGTAGCCATTTTGTCCGATCCCAATACACGCTGGATATTGCTTGGCTGTCTGCTGCTCGGATTCAGTAGTGGAATTATTGGCTCATTCACATTTTTGCGTCGTCAAAGTCTGATGGGAGATACACTGGCTCATGCAGCCCTCCCGGGGATTTGTATCGCGTTTATGTTAACTGAAACCAAATCGGTCGGATTATTTTTGTTCGGCGCACTTGTCGCCGGGATTGTTGCAACCTTCGGCATATCGTGGATTACACGCTATTCCCGGATTAAGCAAGATGCGGCGATGGGGATTGTGCTGACCGTATTTTTCGGTATTGGCGTAGTGATGCTTACTCGGATTCAGCACGGTGCAAGCGGCAGTCAGAGTGGACTGGATAAATATTTGTTTGGTCAGGCCGCATCCATGGTGATGACGGATGTGTACGTCATGGGCAGTGTCTGTCTGGTATTATTGATTGCTTGTCTTGCATGGTTCAAGGAATTCAAGCTGGTGAGCTTTGATCCGGGATTTGCACGGGGGATGGGGTTGCCAGTCGCCATGCTGGAACAACTGATTCTGCTGTTGACTGTTATCGCCGTTGTTGCAGGGATTCAGGCGGTTGGGGTGGTACTTGTAGCCGCTCTGCTGGTGACACCGGCAGCAGCAGCACGGTGCTGGACCGATTCACTCGCACTTATGGTGCTGCTGGCAGGTGTGTTTGGCGCTCTGAGTGGTGCGACAGGTACCATCTTCAGCACACTGGTGCCTAATCTGCCAACTGGACCTGTAACGGTTCTGGCAGCTACAGTGTTGTTTGCCGGTTCTGCATTGCTGGCTCCACGTCGTGGATTGCTGGCTCGGCGTTTACGCAGCATTCAGGCGAAATCCGCTTATCTGAGAGAAGAGCGTGCCACGCTCCAGACAATCTCCGCACAGCGGGCACAGCAGGAACGGGGTGAGCTGTAATGGCAACGTTTTGGATTATATTGACGGCTATCTTGGTATCCTCCGCCTGTGCCATTCTCGGCTGTTTCCTGATTTTAAGGCGAATGGCTCTGGTAGGAGATGCGATCAGTCATGCGGTTCTTCCGGGTATTGCCATTGCCTTCCTGTGGAGCGGTTCACGTGACTCTCTGTGGATGCTGCTCGGCGCAACCGTATTTGGATTACTGACGGTGTTCTTCATTCAAAGCTTGCAGGCTGGAGGACTATCGTCTGATGCTTCCATCGGGATTGTATTTACAGCACTATTCGCAGTGGGTGTCATTTTGATTAGTTTGAACGCCCAACATATAGACTTGGATCTCGATTGTGTGTTATTCGGTGAGATCGCTTATGTGCAGTGGGATACTCTAACCCTTGGAGGGACAGATGTAGGCCCAAGGGCGGTCTGGATGCTGGGTATCACCTTGCTGGTTATCCTCCTTGTAATCGGGTTGTTCTACAAGCAGTTCAAGTTGTGTGCTTTTGATCCGGCGCTGGCTGCGGCCTGCGGCATTCCGGTGGTGCTGTTTCACTATCTGCTTATGGGGCTCGTTTCCATGACCTCTGTGGCTTCATTTGAAAGTGTAGGGTCCATTCTCGTGGTGGGCATGTTGATTGTACCTGCGGCGACGGCTTACCTGCTCACGGATCGACTGGGCAAAATGATTCTGTACAGCGTGCTCGTGGGAGCCGCTTCCTCGGTTGGAGGCTACATCATGGCTTACGCGCTGGATGCTTCCATTGCAGGATGTATGGTTGCCGTAGCAGGTATTCTGTTTGTGCTGGCTCTGTTGCTGTCTCCAAAGCACGGTATTGTGTTCCGTTATGCTCGTCGCAAATTCGCAGCACGTTAATTCATAAAGACTTAAGATCCACCCAATCCCAATAGCAGCTCCTCCTGCCGGAGTGAGCTGCTATTGGGATGCCTAAAGGTGGCAATGAGGTAGATGAATTATAACCAAACCTTACGGTTTCAAAAGCACCCGATGAACCCCTTGACTTCCTCCCGGTGCGGTTCCGAGATATAAATATTTCCCCTGGCTTACGGCCGTGGTGATGCCATACAATGTTCCCTCAGGATCGTGCCAGCTATTCACAAGTTCTCCTTCTGGTCCATATTCTGCGACAAGTCCATGTTTCACCGGTGCGCTGGCTCCATTTAACAAGGACTGTGGAACTTTGGACATCGTCGCTGCTAACCAAGGGTGACTATGCATGTAATCGGCAAAAGGCAGACGGGTTGTGAATACCCCCACCCAGAAGTGTCCCTGTGCGTCACGGGTGATATTGTCCGGAAACCCAGCCAGATTCTCCGCAAAAATATCAGAGGTGCCTTGTTTGGGCCCCTTCAGCCAGTAGCGGGTCAACTGATAATGATACGATTCGGCTACAAGCACGAAATCTTCTTCGGCAGATAATACGACCCCATTGGCAAAATATAAATCCTTAAGCAGAACAGTCGTCTGCTTGGTCAGCGGATCATATTTCAACAATCGTCCATGCGGCTTGTTCTCGGCAATTTCTTTGAACATGACCTTGCCATAGTTAGAGGTATCGGAAAAATAAATCGATCCGTCTTGCGCAATGTCCAGCTCGTTCGCCAGGTAGATCGGCCCTCCATCAACTTCAGTGGTGAGTACTTCGATATTCCCTTTCGGGTCAACTGACAGCAGCCCTTTCTGAATATCCGTCACAATCAAATTCCCGGCAGCATCAAATTTCAGTCCGTTAGGTGTTCCGTGGGTATCGGCGAACACTTCGGCTGGCTGTGCCTTGCCCTCCGCGTCAAAGGCCACTCTGTAAATTTTGCCGTCGGAGTCACCCGTATACAGCCGCCCTTCTGTATCGAAAGTGATAAATTCCGGGAACTTCGCGCGGTCTGTAACCAATTCAGCGGAGCTAAGTTTGTTGTTCTCTTTCCAGGGGCCATCCTTCTCAAAAGAAGGGGCAGCAGGTGCAGACCAAGCAGCAGGTTCCACCGGGGCGGGCATCAGCAGAAATACAGCGATTCCCAGCACAATAACCCCGAGCAGGGCCAGGCTCCATCTACGAATTTGTTGACCAGTGGATCGTTTGCGTTGTTTTTGTTCTGTTGACATTAGTAATCCTCCTAATATTGTTTGCGGGGGCGAAGCATGCCCCCAACCAGCCGCAGACTTTGTCTGCGGGTCATGAATCGGGAAATCTGGGCACCCAGGTAATTCCGGAGTCCCGGAACAACGTACTGTTTCCCTTTAATATTCATGATTTCTGCCCTTTTTTAACAATGTTTTCTATTAGAAACAGTGTTACTGAAATCTCGAAAAAAAGATGGCGTAAAGCCATATCGGTAACACTGTTTCCTATGTGAATCATAGTAACCAAAAAGATACACATGTGTCAAATGTTTTTTTCAGCGTGAGGGCTTTATTGACAACCTTTCTGCAAATGGTTAGAATGCCTGTTAGAAGCCGGCAACTCTGTTGCTGGTCAGTAACGTGATAACCGAATGAAGGTGATCCTTATCCGTAATGAAGACAAGCCCTCACCATCCAGGGGGCGGGGATTAAAAACATATCAGGAAGCCCGTCTGCAAAATACGGAAAATCTCCGTAAGCTTGTGGTTGATGCGGCTGCAGCCATTCTGCAGGAAGAAGGGCCAGAAGCCGTCACCGTGCGCGGAGTATCGCAAAAGATGGGCTGCTCCACCAAGATCATTTACAGTTTGTTTGTCAATAAAGAAGGCCTGGCCCAGCAGCTGTATCTGGAGGGCTGCAAATTGCTGGCCCGGCGTTTTGAAGAAGTGCCGCTGTCCTCTGACCTATTACAGCACTTGCTGGATTTGGGCGAAGCCTTCTGGCAGTTCGGGCAGGATTATACCAGCTACTACAAGCTGATGTTCGGAGGGGCTTTTGCCGAGTTTAAGCCGGATGCAGAGAGTATGCAGGGAACGATGACCGCCATACGCCGTTTACTGATTCTAATCAGCACCGCCCAGCAGCAAGGACAGATTTCGGACCAGGAAGAGACCGGGACTCTTGTCAGCACGATATGGGCATCACTGCACGGTGTAATCCACCTGTATATGGGCGGGTTCCTTGGTGATGTAAATGCAGCACATACCGTATACAAACAAACAATGGATTTGATGTCCCAATCCTTGTTTGTAGTATCCAAGCCAGATAGAAGAGCGGACAGGGGATGATGGCTAATCTTGGCTGCGGGGTATGCGACCCGTCTCTATCCGTTAACCCAAGATACGCCGAAGTCGCTGCTGCCGGTTCAAAGAGCCGTACCATTCTGGAACAGGCAGAATGACAAAGATTAAGCTAAAAGCGGTTCATCCTGTAGGGGATGGACCGTTTTTTTGTTCAGAAAATTATACAATACAAAAAAATGTGCTGTGTCGAATGTAGAATGTTGGAGCCTGTGCCTGAGTTTATAGTATGCGAGTGTTCGTATGAACTGAAAGCCGGAGAATTCCCAGCGTTTTTCTGTCCGGGTGTGAAGGTTCATCCACATTGCGGGTCACTTTGTTGCTGGTCAACGATCTGTGGTAAAATATCGTTAGCTGTGACGTCCGGAGCATCCGCATTCGCGGGATGCCGGGCGATCTTTTTGTGAGAGTATGTTGGATAGGGAGAAGTAGAGAGACAACTGAGGAGGAAATACAACATGAGTGAACTAAAATACAAATTGCTTGCACTCGATATGGATGGAACATTGCTTAACGATAATCATGAAATCACACAGGAAACCGCCAAATGGATTCAGATCGCCATTCGCCGGGGAGTGCATGTGTGCCTTTCAACAGGAAGAGCCGTGTTTCATGCGATGCCTTATGCGGTACAGCTTGGGCTGGAGACCCCGATGGTTACGGTTAATGGCAGTGAAGTATGGAAAGCTCCGCATGATCTGCATATGCGCCATCTGATGGATCCGGCATTGATCCGCAAAATGCAGGAGATTGGCGAAAAATATAATAGCTGGTACTGGGCATACTCCGTGGAAGAGCTGTTCAACCGTGATCGCTGGACGGACAATATTGAAGGTCTGGAATGGCTGAAATTTGGCTTCAATACAGAGGTGGATGAAGTCCGTCACCAGATCATGATGGAATTGCAGCAGCTGGGAGGTCTTCAAATGACGAATTCCTCACCCGTCAATATTGAAATTAACCCTGCAGGCATTTCGAAAGCGAGCGGCGTAGCCGAAGTCTGCAAGCTGCTAGGTATCGAGATGTCCGAAGTGGTTGCTGTCGGAGACAGCCTGAATGATCTGGCTGTTATTGAAGCTGTGGGTCTTGGTGTTGCCATGGGCAATGCGCAGGAGCAGGTGAAGGAAGCGGCTGACCTGATTGTAGCGAGCAACAACGAAGATGGCATTGTCGAAGTCATCCGTGAACATATTTTGAAGGGGGAATAACCTTTGCTCGCAACCGTTGGCTGGATTTTGATTGTACTGCTGTTTGCGGTGGGGATGGCCGGAACGGTATATCCCATACTGCCTGGTGCTGTAGCGATTTTCTTCGCGTTTCTGGTCTATGGCTGGTTCTTCAGCTTTGATCCGTTCGGTGTGTGGTTCTGGATCTTCCAGATTTTGATTGTAGTGGTGCTGTTTGTCGCTGATTATGTCGTCAGTGCTTGGGGCGTGAAGAAATTCGGCGGGTCCAAATTATCGACGACACTCAGTACGATTGGTGTTATCATTGGCCCATTTGTCATTCCGGCGTTCGGCCTGGTACTGGGGCCGTTTATCGGTGCTTTTATCGGGGAACTGATCGGAGGGTCTTCACCTGCCAAAGCGTCCAAAGTCGGATTTGGTTCCGTGGTGGGGCTGTTTACGAGCACCGTGATGAAAATTATTTTGCAAATCGTCATGATTGTTCTGTTTATTATCTGGGTGGTAAGATTCGCATAGACGTTCAATAGCGGCTTCATCTGGATGCATGTCCGTGTGGGGGAAAGAAGGGGAATTGGCTTGTCTAAGAAAGAAACATTTATTAAGGGTACGCTCATTCTGGCGGCAGCTGCGCTGATCGCAAGGGTGCTCGGATTGGTTCAACGGGTGCCGCTGGAGCATATCCTCGGCGATATCGGTAACGCATCGTTTACCATCTCCAATACGGTATATTTAATGCTGTTAACCGTCGCAACGGCGGGCATACCGAGTACACTTAGCAAAATGGTGTCGGAACGCTATGCGCTGGGACGCGCAGGCGAAGCACAACAAATCTACCGTGCAGCCCTGATCTTTGCGGCTGTAGCCGGTGTAGTCATGTCTGCTTTATTGTGGTTCGCGGCACCTTATTATGCGACGTACGTATCCAAAGTACCGGAATCCGTGAGCGCCATTCGTGCCTTGGCTCCAGCGCTGCTGCTCTTTCCAGCCATCGCCATGATGCGTGGATATTTCCAGGGTCGCGGCAACATGACGGCAGGTGGCATTTCACAAATTGTGGAACAGTTTGCACGCGTAGGTACAGCAATCATCGTGGCGTTTGTTATGCTGCAATGGAATTACGATGATCAAACGATTGCTGCTGGGGCTTCATTTGGGGGTGTATTCGGAAGCATTGGCGCTTTTGGCGTCATGTTGTACTTCACCTTGAAGCTGCGAAAAAATGACCGTGCAGCGCAATTGAATTACGAGCGTGTGGAGCAACTGCCCATGCGGGGCATCTACAGTGATATTTTCAAACTTTCAATTCCGATTGTGTTGTCTTCACTCGCTGTTCCGGCAATCAACTTTATTGATTCATCTCTGGTAGTTCCGCTGCTCAGCGGACGTATTGGTCTGGAGGAAGCGACAGGCGTACTTGCCATTCTCGGTGCGAAGGCCCAAAGTATTGCAGGTATTCCGCCAATTCTGGCTATCGCACTGAGTCAATCCTTGGTGCCTGTCATTTCGGCAGCTTTTGCACGCAAGGATGAAGTCCATCTGAAAAATCAGGTGACGCTTGCTTTGCGCATTTCAATTTTGACAGGAATGCCGATTGTCATTGCACTGTGTGCGGCGGCGTATTCCGTTAACGGATTGCTGTTCACCAGTCCAGACGGGACACCAATCATTACATTGCTGACGTTCGGTACGATTTTCCAAATTACAATGATGACCACCAACTCCATTTTGCTTGGGGTAGGCAAACCACGGATCACCATGATCAGCGTGGCAGCAGGGATCGTAGTCAAACTCGTGGCGAGTCTGATCCTCGCTCCAATCTTTGGCATTTACGGGATTATTATTGCGACCGCATTGTGTTTCCTGGTCATAACGTACCTCAATTTGCGGGTGCTTCGGAAAATTGTTGATTTCTCGATTATGGGTGATCGCTGGAAAGGATTCATTATTACCGTGCTGCTCGCGGCGGGTGTTGGTTTTGCCGCGAACTGGGCCGGGAACTCCATCTTTGATTTATTCCTGCCAACACGTGTATCTTTCCTTGTTACCTGTCTGTTTGTCGGTGCTCTTGTGGTTGTTGTGTATCTGGTACTCATGGTCGTTCTGCGTGTGTTGCGCAAGGACGAGCTGGGCAGTTACCCTCGTATTTTGCAAAAGATACTCCGTCCGCTCATGCGTCTACAGCGTCGAGCCGGGCAACGTGGATAACCTGTTCAACCCACAATTCACACTTTGTTATCTGTTTAAAACTTAGTACAAGCTCTGTCTGCTTCCATAGCGGACAGGGCTTTTTTGTAATGAGGTATTCCATACAAACGGGAAGCGTCGATAGTCGACAGCGAATAAAGTATGGGTCTTTTCAATCGATAGCATCGTTCCTTATATCCACAGTGGCTTTATTTAATTTTTTCGCTCGCAGGTATAAGATATAGACGATTTTGAA
Source organism: Paenibacillus sp. JNUCC-31 (assembly GCF_014844075.1). NCBI lineage: Bacteria > Bacillati > Bacillota > Bacilli > Caryophanales > Paenibacillaceae > Paenibacillus > Paenibacillus sp. JNUCC31. Next base: position 2,137,439 of record NZ_CP062165.1, on the reverse strand, counting down.
CCATTTCGATCTATAATGAAGAATTGTTTTAATGCGTAAAGGTTTTGGCATCATGCGCCAATGCAGTCTTCAGCATGCCATACCGGTGTTCATGGCTCATTTCGAACAGCCAGGGGCGGCGCGGGATCGTGAGATGACCGAGACAATCGCGATTTTGCAGCCAATCCTGCCTTGTAATCGGTTCATACGGCGTATCACCCCATACCGCCAGCAATTCAGGACTATATAACCGTTGTCCTTCTGCTAACCATTCTTGATCCAGCAGTTCCTGGCTATAGAGCTCCGCTTCTCCGGCTTCATCTTTATGAGCGGTGAACAGACCAGGCCAGTATTCAGCACGTGAGCCACGGTGGGGAACCGAGCGCGCAAACTCTAACACTTGTGTGAAAACGTGTTCCACTCCGAATAGCATCGCATATAAGCCTTTGCCAAACATAATCCGCTCATCCAGCTTGCCAAAATGCTCAATTACCCGGCCTGCAAGACCTTTTCTCTGTCCCAGTGGAAATACAATATGATTCAGCCCAGCCAGATTATGCAGATGGAATGCGGATTTGGACAGCACTTGTTTTTGAAAATAAGGATGCTGCACCACCCGGCTCTCAATATAGTTCTGCTCATTAATAATTAACGCCACACTCAGCAGTGAGCTGCATCGCTCCAGCCAAAATCGTTCCCAGAACGGCGTCATGAACGCCGATATATGAAAATGGGACAGCAAATGAAAACAACTCCGGCCAAGTCGGCGGCTGTTCATGTACAACAGGAGCTGGGGGTAAGCATCCTGAAAAATGAGTGCATTGCATCGCTCCAGTAGTCGATACATGTGTTCACGGTCTGTTTGATTTTGCAGATTGTGCATAAGGTCACTCTGAAGATCAGTCATATGATATCCGCCGTTGCGGGAGACCATATGGGCCAGTAAAGCCCAATGCAGCTCCGGATACTGTTCATAACATTCCAGATATGCCGCTGTGCGAGTGATATTACTTCGATTGTTTTCTTGCGTTAATGTCTTGATCTCTTCCAGAATGATGCAATCCTCTTCACAAACCAGTGCACTAAGCGTATTTCGTGCAAAAGCATTCTCGTTCCCGGGCAACAGACGCTCCACTTCAGCTTGCAAGGCTGCAGCCATGTCGGAGTCCCAATCCATGTCTCGCGAGGGATGACGAAGCTGGTTTGAAGCCTGCCAGGCGGCCTGTTTTCCCCGCCACACTTCCCGGGCCGCACCGGGAATGGATCGAACCATCTGCATGATCGACCCGTGATGGGCAGACTCGGAAGAATCCGTTTTAACGGAAGTCATGGCATGACATCCTTTCCTGAAATTCGGGTTATGGTTGAGTTTTATAAACTGTTGATATCAGTATGCGCTGAATATTTGACTTCCACTCCGCAATTTGCTTCACTAAGAGGATAAGACAAGGTATAGAAAGGATGATATTGATAATGGAAAAGATTACATCCAAACCGGAATTTGATGTGGCAATTCAATCTCCACATTTAACTGTAGCGGTATTTAAGGCAGATTGGTGTGGTGATTGCAAGTTCATCGATCCCTTTATGCCTGAAGTTGAAGAGAAGTTTTCACGTGACCTAACGTTGATTGAAGTCGATGTGGATCAGGTGGGTACGGTGAGTGAAGAACAAAATATACTTGGCATTCCCAGCTTTGTAGCTTACACAGATGGCCGGGAACTCGTTCGTTATGTGAACAAACTGCGCAAGTCGAGAGAAGAGATTGAACAATTCCTGCAGCGGGCAGTTGAGGTGTATAACACGATTCATAAATAAAGTATGACAGGTTCACCATGTTAAAGGTTATAATTAAAGGAACGCCATTTCTCTTGAAATAGGGAAGTGGCGTTTGTATTTTCATCATTTCCGGGAGAAACTATCGTGTAGTGATGTACATATTTGATGATGACCTGTGGGTCAACTTTTCGACAGACGTTAACATTTTGTCACAAAGCGCGGCGTCAATGACACATTTATCCGGTATAATGAATTTAGTTGTGAAATAAGTGTCAAAGTATCGAATCAAGCGGAGAATGTAGTTCTTCGCCATCTTAAACCAACAGCGGGTGAGAAAAAATTGAAGCACTTAACCTTGTTTAAATGGTTAACCGTATTAACCTGTCTTGTCATGTTTCTGGCCACATTTGGCGGAGGCGTTGTAACTCGAACGGAATCGGGTCTTGGCTGCGGCGCGGAATGGCCTTTATGTAACGGAAAACTTGTGCCAGCACACACTGTAGCCTCACTTATTGAATTTTCCCATCGCGCGGTTAGCGCACTGGCAGGACTGTTGTCCATTGCCTCATTTGTAGCCTTCTTGCGGTTTGGCAAATCACGCAGAGACCTGCAATTGTTTTCCTTTCTAACGCTGGTGTTTGTTATTGTCCAGGGAATCATGGGGGCTTTTGCCGTTGTATTCTCCCAATCATCCGCAGTCATGGCACTGCATTTCGGATTTGCCTTAATCGCTTTTGCCAGCTCCTTGATGATGGCGCTCGGTATTCGGCAGGAGGCTCGCCACGGTGGATTGGAACGATTGAATCGATACCCGCGGGTCAGCAAAGGTTTTCGTAATCTGGTATGGTTTTCCACAATCTATACGTACCTCGTGGTATATACTGGGGCCTTTGTGAGCCATACGGATTCTGCTGGCGGCTGTTCAGGTTTTCCACTCTGTAACGGGCAGATTATTCCCGAACTCTCGGGAGGCGTAGCTGTTGCTTTTGCTCACCGGGTGGCGGCTGTTTCATTAGTGATCGTCATTGCCATTCTCGGTCATTTTGCGTATCGCAAACATCCGGATAACACGGAATTAAGAGCGCTCGGCGTTATTTCTGTTGTGCTGGTTTTGTTGCAAGTGGTCATTGGTTTTGGACTAATGCTTACGATGAACCGCCCGGAAGTGTATATGTTTGTGGCGTTGGCGCATATGCTCGATATTGCCATTTTGTTCGGTGTATTAACCTATATGAGTTTCCTGGTGTACAAGTTGCATCGGCCCGTTAACCGTTTCTAATATATCCGAATTATTGTCGTTCAGGGGATGAATCCAGTGAAGTTCACCATCCGATGATGTACATCATTGGACAGGTGAACTTTGTTTGATGTCAGGCGAGTCAGGGCAACCTAATGTAAGCAGCGGTCATACGTTTACTCTCATTCCGATTTTGTTTAATATTATAAATTATTATTATTTTGATGATCTGCAGAGTGGATAGAGGAGGCTATATATGCTGCGAACGTTGCTGGGTGAATTACCGCGTCAAAACGAAGGCATACTCAAGGAAGCAATGGAGGCGATGGCTGGTACGCTTGAGCTATTTCAGCGACAAATGCATGTGGACCATGATCCTGCCCATGATTTTCGTAAACTGTATGTGTGGACCCAGGGACTCATCTCCTCGTTGGATGAACTGGAGCAAAGCTGTTTTGCTGCTTCCCATTTTCGTCAAAAAGTCAAAGCGGGCTTTACGGATGATATGACCATACCAGAAAAAGCGGAGTATGCCCGTTACGTTTACTTTTACAAGGATGGTTTCATCCGATGTTTTGCCATTCTGGATAAGTTAGGTACGGTGTTGAATGAAATATTTGAGCTGAATACAACCAATGTTAAAATTCATTTTTCTTATTTCACCGTATTAAGACAGTTTGGCTATGATAAGCTGCATCATGATCTTGCCAACGAGCTGATCCAGATCAAGGACTCCTACCGTGAGCCGATGAGCAAATTGCGCAAACGACGAAACATGGAGATTCATTATATGAACTCCGAAATGCAGGATGATCTGTGGCAGCTGCACCAGACTTTGCAAGGGAAAGTGAAGCTGGAGGACCTGGATCAGCATCTTTTGGAACTCCGCCAAGGTGTAGATATGGTATGTAAGACATTAAAAGCAGCGTATGGCTACATCAACGAGAAGTGGCATAAGCAGGGAATGAACCACCCTGCGAGGTGATTGGATTGCAATATTTGCCTTTGACAAATCGGAATACTTGGATTATACTGAGTTCCTGATCGACAGTTAGATGGAATTAACATTTATGACATTAACATTATAACTACTGAACTTATAAATTAAATATTTCTTATCGAGAGCGGCGGAGGGACAGGCCCGATGAAGCCCGGCAACCGATTTATAACTGCATGACAGCTGTGTCATACTTTATAGATGTTAGGTGCTAATTCCTACAAAATGGTGCAAGGCACGATTTTGGCAGATGAGAAGGTATAATCTTTCACGTGAAGAGCCCTTTTTGTTTCTGCAAAAGGGGCTCTTTTTTGTACGACCAAGGGGAGTTTTCCTTTCATTCGGGTAAAGATACATGTAGGTAGTGGGAAGGAGTAGTAATTTTGATTGAATTAAAAGGTTTAACCAAGACGTACGGTAAAGGTGCTAAAAGTACGACGGCCTTGTCGGACCTGAATTTGAATATCGGTAAAGGTGAAATATTCGGAGTTATCGGTCATTCCGGTGCAGGCAAGAGCACATTGATCCGTTGTATCAATTTGCTCGAAAGACCGACGGCAGGCGAGGTTTGGGTTGATGGGATCAATCTAACCCGTCTGGGCAAGACCGATTTGCAACAACAACGGCGCAAGATCGGCATGATCTTTCAGCACTTTAACTTGTTATCCTCGGCTACGGTGTACGACAATGTCGCTTTTCCTTTAAAACTGGTCAATACACCCAAGGATGCAATAGATCGCAAAGTGAAGGAAATGCTCGCATTGGTTGGACTGGAGGACCACAGCAATAAATATCCGGCCCAACTGTCAGGCGGACAGAAGCAAAGGGTGGGTATTGCGAGAGCACTCGCGAGCGATCCAACCGTGCTGCTGTGTGATGAGGCCACATCGGCACTTGATCCCCAGACAACGGATTCGATTCTGAAGTTATTGCTGGATATCAATGAAAAGTATAACCTCACGATTGTTCTAATCACCCATGAGATGCACGTGATCCAGAATATCTGTGATCAGGTGGCGGTTATCCATCAAGGAGGCATCGTGGAGCAAGGGCCGGTGACGGAAGTATTCCTCAAGCCGCAGCATGCAATTACGCGTGACTTTATGATGCGTGACCATGAGGTGGGAATTGCATTGGAAGAGACTGCTCTGGCGAGTGCGGGTGTTTCATTGCAGACGGACGGATCTTCTAAGCTTGTAAAAATATCCTTCCTGGGCGATAAAACATATGAGGCGATTTTGTCCAGAACGGTTCGCAAAACAGGAGTGGATTTCGCCATCTTGCAAGGCACCATTTCAACGATCAAGCAAGTTCCCTATGGACAGCTGACTGTTCGGTTTGAGGGGCAGTCGGATGAGATTAATCTCACCATTCATGAGTTAATGGATCAGGGACTTGATGTGGAGGTGCTTCGTTAAATGGATTTTTCAACGGTACGTTGGGAAGAAATCGGTAAGGCTTCAATTGAAACACTGCAGATCCTGGGGGCATCGGGCCTGTTCACGATCATTATTGGTTTGCCGCTAGGCGTATTGCTTTTCATGACGGCAAGGTCGGCCTCAATCCAGTCTCAAGTGGTGTACACTGTACTATCGTTTATCGTAAACATTTTGCGATCGGTGCCATTTATCATTCTGATTGTTGCACTCATTCCGTTTACGCGTTCACTGGTTGGCACAGCTACAGGTGTATTGGGCGTTATACCACCGCTCGTCATTGCTGCAGCTCCATACTTTGCTCGGTTGGTGGAAACTACACTGCGTGAAGTGGATCGTGGCGTCATTGAAGCGGCACAGGCGATGGGAGCTTCAACCGGACAGATTGTACGGCGTGTGCTTCTGCCAGAGGCATTGCCGGGTCTGCTAGCCGGGATCACCATTACGATCGTTACCCTTGTTTCCTACACGGCAATGGCGGGAATGGTTGGTGGTGGAGGTCTGGGAACATTGGCCATCAATTACGGATACTACCGTTATCAAAATGAAATTATGATTATAGCCGTTGTATTTATGGTCATACTGGTGCAAGTGCTTCAGATGGCTGGCGATCGGTTGGTTAAATGGTTCACCAGGAAATAACACATAGACAGCAATGTTGCGTTATGTTCGTGTTTATTGTGAAATAACGGAACATGCAAAAAAATTTATTGGAGAAGGGGTTTTACACATGAAAAAATGGTCTATTGCTCTACTCAGTATTATGTTGATTGCGGTTCTTGCAGCTTGCGGAAACAATAAGGATTCCGACAGCGGCGCAGACAATGCCGGAGGCGCACCGCGCACCGTGGAATTGAAAGTGGGAGCATCACCTACACCACATGCGGAAATTTTGGAAAGCATCAAACCTGAGCTCGAAGCAGAAGGCATTCGCTTGCAAATCGTGACGTTCAATGATTATGTTCAACCGAACCAACAACTTGAGGACAAACAGCTGGATGCAAACTTTTTCCAACACCAGCCTTACCTGGATACAGAGAACAAAGAACGTGGTTTCCACCTCGTTGCTGTAACACCTGTGCATGTTGAGCCATTTGCTGGCTACTCCAAAAAAATTAAGTCTTTGGATGAACTGAAAGATGGCGCCAAAGTAGCCATACCTAATGACCCATCGAACGGTGGTCGTGCACTGTTGCTGCTTGCGAAAGAAGGACTTATCACGCTGAAAGACGACAAAAATATCACTTCCAATCTTCAAGATATCACAGCCAATCCGAGAAACCTGAATATTATTGAGTTGGATGCAGCCATGATGCCTCGCCAACTGGATGAAGCTGACCTGGTATTCATTAACGCCAACTACGCGCTGGAAGCCAATCTGAACCCAGAGAAGGATGCGCTGCTGATTGAGGATCTGCAAGGTAACCCTTATGCAAACATCCTTGTATCCCGTGAAGATAACAAAGATGCAGATGCGATCAAGAAACTGGCTGCAGCTCTGCATTCTGAAGAAGTTAAAACGTTCATCAAAGAACGTTATCAAGGTGCTGTAGAACCTGCATTTTAAGCTGAACGAATAAGCTGAAAGCATGCCAAAATATACACACAGAAAAGGCCGTATATCTCTGAACAAGAGATGCATGGCCTTTTTACTGTCTTTGGTTATGTTCGTTTCGTTTCGGATTGCTGTCCAGATTTGCGATAATAAGATAATTCGTTTTGTTCAGCATACTGCTGTTCATCCGCATCTTGCAGATAGGCCTTCTCCGTGGGGGATAGCATGGCTTCGTCTTTGTTCGACGTTTTCATTTTGTATTTGTTCCAGCCCAATAGGGCAAGAAATACGATAACGATAAAAGGCCACCCTTTTTTTAGCAGAATCAGTATGCTGAATTTTTGGCCCGCCGTATAACCAATTCCGCCAACCAAAAGGCTTTTGAGTCCGACGGTCGATGTTTTGTCAGTGGAAGCATCATAATCTTCGTAAGTGTAACCTGTATTTATGCTGAGCCTGTTAAGAACCATCTCTTCGAATGCAAGGCGACTCTGCTGAAAGTTGGCTGTTTCTGTGACAAGAATGGCTGTGATGTATCCTTCACGTGTCAGGAGCTTTACGTTGTAATTGACCATGGATTGCTGGTAAGCATCCTTGAAACCAAGAGAATAAATTAAACGATGATTGCTACTGTCATATGTCGGTTCAATTTCCCACCCTGTTACGTACATTTTATCTTCAGGGGCAGCATTTCTATTTTCTTCTTCCGTGCCCCGGATATAACTGCTTAACAGTTCATTGGCATCCAGATTCTGCTCCCTATCATCAATATGACCTGTTTTAACATACTCAAACACTACATACAAGGAACCGAATTGGCTATCACTGTATAGACTTCCAATCTCATTCCCGTTAGGTTTTGACCCCATGTTTAACATGGATCGTTGTGTATTAGCTTTATCTAGAAAGTAGTTATTTTCCTGTATTTCCAAAGTGGCCTTATTATCCAGGGAAACGGATGCTGGTCCGTCAATCCAGTCATATTCATCGGGTGCTTTGTCGGTCTCACTTGATGCGAATACCTGTACTGCAAAAGAAAGTGTTAACAAACTTACCAATAGAAGTGCAAGAAAACATCGTTTGTTTTTGTTTTTCATAGCGAATTCCTTTCGGTGTAGTCTGAAAAAGTGCTGTTCAATTCTATAATGAATTTATTTATGTATTTGGAACTTTTTGTTTAAAAAACAAGGACCTAACGACATTATCATAGCCATTTAGAACAGGCAAGAGATATATGGAGATAAAGGGTTGATTTTCCTCCAAAAGACCTAAGTTGATATAATTTAGTCCATCAAAAGATAAGTATTTAGTCCTTAATTTACACTTTTTTGCAAATGGTACAGATTGGTGGGAAACGCGAGTTGTGGGGGGATGATAAATCTTTTATACTGGATGAGTGACTGCTCTTTGAAGAGGGGGATGAACGTGAAGGGAAAGATTGCCCTCATAACGGGAAGTGCCAAAGGTCTTGGTAAAATGACGGCCCTCAGTCTTGCAGATCAAGGGTGCCATATTGCCCTGAATTACGTACATAGCCGTACGGAAGCTGAGGCATTAAAGGCTCAGATCATAGCCAAGGGTGTGCGCTGTATTGCCGTCCAGGCCGATATTTCCAAGACAGAAGAGATCACCATGCTGGTTGCTCAGGTTGAAGAGAGATTGGGCAGCATTGATATTCTGGTGAACAACGCGGGTCCATTTGTCCGCGAACGTCGACGGTTTGCCGAGTATTCGGAAGATGAGGTTCAGATGCTTGTGCAAGGAAACCTGCTTGGACCGATGCTGTTGGACCAGCGTGTATTGCCAGAGATGCGACGTAAGCAGTGGGGACGAATTATACATTTTGGCTTCAGTCATGCAGGAGAAGCGAGGTCATGGCCCCATCGGGCGGTTTACGCAGCTGCGAAGGTAGGTCTGGTTTCATTTACAAAGACACTTGCAGTGGAGGAAGCTCCTTACGGCATCACAGTTAATATGGTATGTCCGGGGGATATCCGCGGTGCCAACAAAGAGAAAACAATTGATGAGATGGCTGGCATAGCCGACGGGGAAACGCCGAGAGGGCGTCCTGGAAGCGGTGAAGATATTGCGCGAGTGATCACCTATCTGTGCCTGGATCATTCCGATTTTATAACAGGCAATATTATGGATGTATCTGGAGGACTTGATCCGATTCGTCCCAATATACAGCGTGAGGATGGCGAAGTGCGGACTTAGGCGTGAAATGCAAGGATAAGGCATAATCAGGTTCGATGAAAAAAGGGACTGCCTTCAATTGCACAAAAAAAGAGCCCTCCGCTTCATGGGAAGCGAAAGGCTCTTGAGGTTTATTTCGTGAAGGATTGATTAGAATACTTGTACGACTTCTTCGACACCTTCAACTTCTTCAAGAAGGGCGCGTTCAATCCCGGCTTTTAAGGTAATGGTGGAGCTTGGGCAGCTGCCGCAGGCACCGACCAGTTTCAGCTTAATGATGCCGTCCTCCACGTCGACCAGTTCCACGTCACCGCCATCGCGCTGCAGGAACGGACGAAGTTTGTCAAGCACATCAGATACCTCATCGTACATGGTGCTTTGTGCGTTTTCGCTCATTTTTTTCAACTCCTTTCCTTACTATATTATATTACAAATGGCCATAAATTAAAATGGTCAAACAAAGCAGGTGAACCTACATGAGACCGATTATTGAATTTTGTGCCAATAATATGCATTTTGGTACAGATGAAGTCATGGATCAACTGGAAGAAAATCCAGACTATGATGTGATAGAATACGGCTGCCTCAGCAATTGCGGCCAATGTTACATGACTCCATTTGCATTGGTGAATGGCGAGCTTGTCATTACCGACAAAGTGGAGGATTTATATAACGCCATCTTGGCCAAAATTGCCGAAGCCGATGCGTGGGATGAGCTGGATCTCGATTAACCGAGATGACGCTTGGACATCCAGAGCACGCCGCTTTTTAAAATACGTGGCACACGTCCCATCATGGACGTTTTGCCCATCAGCCCAAATCCAGCCTTCTTGCCAAGTGCACCGAGTGTGCCACGAAGCTTAAGCGGCTGCGGATTGGGCTTTTCCCCTTTCCAGAGGGCATGCTGAATATGGGCGATTTGTTCACCCTGTACTTCGGCAGCCTGACCGCTTGGTGCATACGGCACGCTGGCGCAGTCACCTACCACATACACATCGGTATATTCGGGAATTTGATAATATTCGTTCAGGACGACACGGCCTTGCGGGTCCTTGGTTACATCGAGATCCTGTACGACTTTTACGGGCTGAATTCCGGCAGTCCAGACCACCGCATCCGTTAGAATTTCTTCATCCCGGTTGAAAATGGCATTCGGTTCAAGTCGGGAAATGGCGATATGTCCGCGTGTCTCGACCTGATGTTCGCCGAACCATTCATGAACATAAGCGGATAAACGTTGTGGAAATGCGGATAACACGCGTTCACCACGGTCCAGGATGCTGATGTTCAGATCCGGTCTGCTCTCACGAAGCTCGGCAGCGATCTCGACGCCGCTCAATCCACCGCCGACGATATGCACATTACCATAGGCTTTGACTTCGTTAAGACGAAGGTAGGTTTCCCGTGTTTTGCTGAAGCTTTGAATCGTACAGCTATATTCCTCAGCGCCGGGTGTATTGTGGAATCGGTCTGTACACCCAAGTCCAATCACGAGCTTGTCATATTCCAGCGGGTCCTGGCCTTCAAATTCAATCTGGCGCTGTTCCAGGTCGATCGAAGTGACTTCTCCGTAACGATAAGTGACTTTGTCACTGACGGGAAATTGGATACGCAGGTCATAATCGGACACGGTCCCTGCTGCGAGTGCGTAATATTCAGTTTTCAATCCTTGGAAGGGACTGCGGTCAACCAACACGATTTGTGTATCCGACGGGATCTTGCCTTCCAAAAGTTCTTTGATAATTGTGAGGCCACCGTAGCCGCCTCCTAGAATGACAAAATTTTTCATGACTCGGCTTCCTTTCTGCATCAGTCCCGCGTGAACGGGGCTGTAACCTGTGGAGCAGCTATGCAATAACATAGCTGCTCCTTTTTTAATGTAGATTTGAATGGATTGAAAATTGGCATTTAAAATTACAGATATATTTCAGTAGTATGCACCATTCCACGCCAAACGCTCCCGAGTAGAATGAAAGTCGCTTATGGGAATGATGCTTGTGCAATAGCTATTCGTACACTTGAATTTCATTGTAGAACGTATCGCGTTCCACAGGAATGCGCCCAGCACCCTTAATTAGCCATATGAGCTCTTTGCGTGTGAGTCCTTCAGGCGTAAGTGCGCCTGCTGCATGACTGATTCGTTCGCGAACGATCGTGCCGTGTGCATCCGAGGCACCGAATCCAAGGGCGACCTGAGTCAGCTGTGGACCGATGTTGATGAAGTAGGCTTTGATATGATCGATGTTGTCCAGCATCAGGCGGCTGATTGCAATCGTTTTGAGATCCTCGTACGCTGAGTTACGACGCATGATGCTGGCGTTTTTGCTTTTTGGCTGCATGGAAAGCGGGATAAAGACCATGAAACCGTTGGTTTCATCCTGCAGCTCACGAATCTGTACCATATGATTTACGCGGTCTTCATAGGATTCAATGGATCCATAAAGCATGGTGGTATGCGTACGCATGCCCAGATGATGAGCAGTACGGTGCACTTCCAGATAGCGATCAACGTTCGCTTTGTCTACACGCATTTTTTTGCGGTATTCATCGGACAAGATCTCGGCGCCGCCGCCAGTCAGTGATTTCAGACCTGCTTTTTGAAGTTCCTGTAATACTTCCTTGATGCTCAGTCCGCTGATCCGGGTGAAGAAATCAATCTCGGCTGCCGTGTATGCCTTCAGCGTAACGTCAGGATATTTCTCGTTTAAAGCACGCAAGGAATCGACATAATATTGAAAAGGAACATGGTTATTATGTCCGCCTACAATATGGAACTCACGTACACCTGGGTGAATATGCTGTTCTACGTAATCAATCATTTCCTGACCGGACAACGTGTAAGAACCATCTTCGCCCTGGTCTTTGCGGAAATTACAGAAAGCACAGTGTGCTTCGCATACGTTGGTAAAATACAGGCTCATGTTTTCAATAAAATACACTTTCTTGCCATTCTTCCGCAGGTTGACCTCATTAGCCAGTTGGCCCAAAGTCAGCAGATCATCTGTTTCATACAGATAAACGCCGTCTTCAACGCTCAGCCTTACGCCGTTCTGCACTTTCTCCACGATTTCAGCCATTCTTTTGTCTGTGAACGGTGTTACCAATGTAGACATGTTGTATCCTCCTGTTCTTTACCGGATTCGAGTTGGCGTGTAGGACTTGCTACAGAACCACATAGAAAAGATGCGGACATCAGCCGCCTCTCATATGAACTAACTCTTCATTACCCGGTGCAGCGTGTGCTGCGTACGTAAAACTAATTTTTTCATTAAAATGAGTCTTACGACTCTATATGCATTGGGGACTGCATGCAGTCTCGAAATGTGAAAAAAATTACAACTCCATATATGACCATCACCTGAATAAGTCATGACAAAATATCGACATTTCAAGGCGATCACCTACTCATTATAAACCTCGTGTCCCGGGGGTTCAATACACTGGGAAGAAAAAGGAGTTCAGGGGGAACGCGGAAACAGGCAAACATGACTTGAGGCCCTTGACGGGGTGGAGTATAATTTAAAGAAGAGTTAACGAAAGGTTGTTCAAAAAAGTACGCTTTTGATTACGAAGGATGCCTAGGGGCATCTCAGCGTCGAATATGGGATTCAGCCGAAATGTCCGTTGCTCACGTAGTTTTGCCTACGCTCCGCTACTCCATTTCTATCTTCATCCCATCTTCTTGGTACTGAAAAGCGCCCTTTTTGAACATGATTTTATATGAAAAAGGAGAGTGACCTGGCATGATTAACATCAGCGAAACAGCTGCTGACAGATTGAAAGAAATGCTTGCACAGCAAGAGACACCTGGTATGTTCTTGCGTCTTGGCGTAGCACCGGGCGGTTGTACCGGCTTTTCGTACGCCATGGGCTTTGACGATAAAGAATCCGATGATGACCTCTATATGGATATTCAGGATATGAAGGTAGTTGTGGAGAAGGAAAACCTGAAATATCTGAATGGCCTCGAAATTGATTTTGAAGAATCCGGCATGTCCGGCGGTTTCACCATTCACAACCCGAATGCAGTGGCAACATGCGGCTGCGGCTCATCCTTCCGTACGAAGGAAGAAGCGGGCGTACCGGATAAGGATTGTTAATCTGACGCGGGATTGAGCGCATTCGGTAACGGATGACGGGCGCAAGCCTGTAACGGTAGCCTAAACGGTGGGGATTGCGGATTGCGCAGGTATTTCGGTAGGTTAACAACCCCGGACGATGAACGTTATCAACCCTTGAAATGCCTTTTCAGGGTTGTGGATCACGGCCTCTGTGGCGTATTAGTCTCGTACTAACTACGTTGTGGAGGTCTTTTTGTTATGGCGTTAAAGAAACGAGAACGGCGTGCTCCAGTTGGCGCGCGTGATGTACGTCTATACCCGGAACTTACATTAGAACAGGCGCTTGATTTCGTAATCAGCGCGAAGAAGGTGGAGGGACTACGCGAAAGGACGCTCACGGATTACGCAAAGCATTACGGTTATTTCGTTACCTGGCTGCGCGAGTTCCATCCAAATATCACGCTCATTGAGCATATCGACATCGGTATTATTCGTGACCACATTTCGTATATGAAGTACGATCGCGTTCGTTATGAAGGACATAAGCACATATCTGCGGAGGGTCAGCGCGTAGGTTTATCGGACACGACCGTTAATATCCGTATACGAACGTTAAAGGCGATCTTCAATCAGCTTGAGCGCGACGAGTTAATTGAACTTAATCCGATAAGCAAAGTGAAGTTGCTACGCCAGGACGTGGACTTAACAAACTGTCTAACGGATGAAGAGATTAATGCCATCTTAGCGCAGCCGAACCGGAGGGACTTCGTTGGATTCCGGGATTATGTAGGCATTATGTTGATGCTCGATAGCGGTTGCCGCGTATCTGAAATGCTCGGACTACGTATTGGCGACATCGACTTTCAGACGCGGTTTATCACATTATCCGGTGAGGCCAATAAAAATCGTAAGCCGCGTATGGTTCCGTTCTCTGCCGCGGTGGCGAAGTTAATCCTGCAGCTTATAGATGAGAACAGGCAGCACTTCACAACGGATCGGTTATTCCTTTCGTGCTTCGGTGACCCCATCTCTGCGAACCAGTTTAATAAGAGGTTGAAGTATCACGGTGAGAAGGCGGGCGTTGAAGGGAAGAAGATGACCGCGCACGTATATCGGCATACATGGGCGCGCGCTATGGTCATTAACGGTGCTGATCCGTTCACTATACAGAAGATGGGCGGATGGTCTGATATTCGTACGATGCGAAGATATATTCAGATGGATACGGAAGATGTTCGGCGCAGTCACGATCAATTCTCACCTACGGGTAAGTTCATTAAGAAGCGAGTAGAGAGATGAGGAAACGATATGAGGGCCGCCTTAAAATTCGAACGTGGGAAGAGTGCATCGCGGAGTTTATTAATTGGAAGAGAGTGCAGGGGTTAAGTAAACATACAATTGATGATTATGAGCGAAACATGACGCTGTTTATGTCGCGCTATCCTGACGCCTGGGATTCTCCCCATAATCTAAAATCAATGCTATATGAACACCTCGCACAGCCTGACATAGCGCCAGCAACTTACAACGGTCGTCTCGTGTACTTACGCACATTCCTTAAATGGTGCGTAGAAAATAATTATATCAGGGAGAATCCACTTGCTAATCTTAAGAAGCGCCGTGAAGAAGGTCGCCGGGTCAGCGTTGATATCGAAGTTCTCCGCGAACTCCTCAAGGTTCCGGATCAATCAACATTCGTCGGACTACGTGATTACGCGTTAATCTTATTGACGCTGGATACCGGTATTCGGCCGTCGGAAGCCCTGGCGCTTGTGCCGAGCAATTTCCGTCCCAAGGCTCGCGAAATCCACGTAACGGCGTTAACGGCGAAGACCCGGCGTTCAAGGGATCTTCCGATATCTGACGCAACAATTAAGGCGATGAATAAACTAATCCGTGCGCGGCCGCAGGGATGGGCAGATAAGGTTCCGATATTCTGTACGTATGAAGGAAACGCGCTGAATAGGCATGTCTGGGGCGATAGGCTTGAGCGACATAGCAAAGAGATCGGCGTTCACATCCGGCCTTACGACCTTCGTCATATCTACGCCTTGGAATCGATCAGAAACGGCTCGTCATCCTTCGCGGTACAAAAGACACTCGGCCATACCACGATGGAAATGACTAAGCGATATGTTGCGTTGATTAACGATGACTTGAAGATCGAACATGCGAAGACTTCACCATTAAATAAGATCGCGGATGAACAGCCGAAGAGAAAGAGACTAACGAAGTTAAACGTTGAGGAAAACGAAGAATGAAATGAGGCGCAGTTCTCACGGATTAAGTTCCGTTGAGGGCTGCGCCTTTTCTTCTTTATTTTCACAGGGATAAATTGTATATTTGACTAAAGGGGGCGCGTCAATGCGAGGAGATAAGAAGGTTATGCCGATTTATGTGAAGCTTACTATTTTCGCTGTTTTATTTATCGTTTTGCTGAAAATGGTTGGGGGGCTTGACGAAGAAGAGACCGAGCAGCCAGTAAGTACACAAGCATCTACCCCCGTAGTTCAGGCCGAAACAAAAGCGCCCGACCCGGAGCCAATTCCAGAGCCCAAGGCAGACCCAGAGCCGGTAAAGCCCGCGTTTAAGTGGGTCACGGCAGAAGTAACCGAGGAGAACGTTCGTAAAGCCCTTTTAGATAACGTTGGAGGTGCGTTTGCAATTCCGCTTACTGACGAAACGTTCCGTAAATTTGTATCCAGTCCGGACGTTTACGGTGAGCGAGTTGAACTCACGATTAATCCGGGTACGTTTTGGGACGAAAAAGACTTTGTGAAGAAGGCGGGAGGTTCCCTCATTGCTTATTCGAAGATATTGCTCGATAACCCAAACATATATGAGGTGTGTATAGATGTGAAAATTGATAACGCAGGAGGCGGAGAGAATAACGCAGTTTATCTGTCTTGGCGCCGAGATCAAGCTGAGAAAGTAGATATGGATCAGGTGCTGGATAATATGTTTGGTGACTACACAATACCATTTCAGCTTGCGCGAAACTACCGTATCCAAGATGATATATACAATGAGCTCGAAAAGTTTAGTCTACCAAAAGAAAAGAACATGTAACTACATAAATTCTTACGGAGGTATTACGCATGACTACAATTGACGTTATCATCGTTCAAACGATCGCAACCACTTCCGGACTCTCTACGCAAGTCGTCCGCGCATACGAAACGGGTATGATGCCGCAAGTCGGCCACAAAGTTCGGGAACGATCCTTCGGAGACGACCGCGACCGCGTTATCGAAGACGTTGTAATCGACTATGAGGCGGAAGAGTGTTACGCATATCTGGCGACTGTAACGCTTGATGACGCGGAGAAGGAAGACTTGCGGGATTATGCGAAAGAATACGTGCGTCACGGATGGGAATGGCCGCGTCCTCTATAATACGCAAGACCTAGCGCATCTCTCCGGAGGTGGGCGTTTTTTCTGCTTTTACGGACCGTAGGTATCTTGATGCGCGGAATCAAATGTGAAAAAGACGCATCTTCGTCTCTTTAATGTGCTTCAATCGGCGCCCAATTTCGAATATCGCTTCGCCTGCCACGCGATTGTATGCGTTGGGAGGTCGATTTTAATATATTTTATGTATTCTATTATAGAAAACTATTTCATAAAATTTTACAGAGTGGTATCCTAGAGTCAGGTTTACTACTTACATATTCTCAGAGGTGTAGAAATAATATGATTGAGAGCCACATAAAGGAAGGACTTAGTAGAGCTTACGCTATAGCAGTAGCACATAGAGCAGGAATGAATTTTTCCCGCCCTGATTTTGACTATGGATTTGATGGTATATTTAGAGATATTCAAAAAATAAATGGGAGATACTGTGATAGTGGTTACAATATTGATATTCAACTCAAGACAACAATAAATATTGTTCAGGAAGATAACTACATAAAATATGATTTGAAAGCCAAGAACTATAATGACCTTGTTTCAGAAGAAGTAGGTACACCTAGAATGTTGGTACTTTTTGTGCTACCAAAGGACCAAAATGAATGGTTAACGATATCCGAAAGAGGAACAATTTTGAAAAATTGTGCGTGGTGGTGCTCGCTTAAAGGTATGCAACCAACGAGTAACGCCGATACTGTCAGGGTAAGTATTCATAAGAATCAGGTACTAACTGAAGTGTCATTAAGAGAACTTATGAATAAAACAAAGATGGGTGAAGACTTATGAGTCTTGATACTATAAGTTTAAGTAATTTTGTTGGATATCTCAGAAATAATGGATGGAACCGAATGAAGGACTTCCCAAATCCTAATGTTTTTGTTTTTTCTCATGACATTGTCGATTCTAGTCCGATTTCAGTTTTATTACCAGCTAAGGAGTCATTCCCTGATTACCACCAGCGCTTGCACTTTGCATTGGGTATTTTAAGCGATTTTGAAAATAGAAGTAGGGACTTAATATTTAAAGATATAATTAGCTATGATTCACCAACCGACAAACTTGAAATTAGAATCGTTTCATCGTTTGCGGAAGATGGAGCCATACCTTTAAGCTATGCATCAAACTTAATAAAAGGTCTTAAAAACTTAATAGTCTCAGCAGCCTATACAGAAGAACTTCCTCAAAGGGTTTTTAAAAGAGCCTCACAAAAAGCGCAAAGTTATAGTGATTTTTTCAAGCTGGGACAAACTGCCCACGGTAGTTACGTAGTAACAGTGGAGTCAGGATCTCTTGTAAACGACGATATAGAAATAGCTATTGAAAACGATACTCTCATTACGGAACCATTCTCACGCAGAGTAATGAAGCGTATACACAAATCTATGCATCAAATAGAAAGCTTCAATGATGAAAATAACAAACTTAATGATTTAGTGGAAAGAGGTTACACGGAAGGGATTAATGCTAACATTTGCGATGCTTTACTTTCATTTTATGACGAAAATGAATCGGTCAAGCTGGAGTCAAAGATTAAATATTCAAAAGCCATTGAGAATACAGAACAGTTGCCAGAAAAAATTACTTTAAACTCATCTGACTATCACATAATAAAAGTTTTAGCTGAAGCTTTGAGAGAAAAGAAATCTGAGGACGTCGAACTAGAAGGGTATATATCGAAATTATCATCCAACTCAGAATTAACACATGGTAGTATTAATATAATTTCTACCTACGAGAATAAGAGACATAGTGTGAAGTTAGAGTTGAACCAAGATGACTATAAACGTGCTTGTGATGCCCACAAAGAAAAGAAACAAGTTAGAATTACAGGTGTCATTGATACCTCTGGTAAGACTTGGGAGGTAGTGGAACTGAAATCATTTCAGGTCTTGTGAGGAAACAAGTATTTATAACTACGAAAACCGCAGCCCACGCAGGGTTTGCGGTTATTCCGCGTTCTCCCCGTCAAATCCCCGTACATATAGCGCGCCTGGCCGTCCGGGTACGCTTCCCTCACCGAAGCCCTAACGCGCTGATTACACGGTAGATACACACAAAAAAGAGCCGTATGATTAACGGCTCTCTTCGTTGTCTTCCGGTATGTATTCACTTATACCTCGTTGTACTCGCTAATAAATCGTTTAACCTTTACTCCAAGCTCCGATAAGACTTCCCCTTTGCCAGAACAAGCAGAACAAAAGATGTGAGGTTCGCCTCTAAACCGAGATATCGCTTGGCGCTCTGCATCTACATAAGAAAGGCCTTGAGTATCTTGTATCCTGTCTATATCGCGTTCTAATTCAGGTGAGTCTATTTTTCCTTTTCCAGAACAAGTTAAACAAGTCTTTATTAATTTTGGGTATGTGTCTGCCATAAACGAAGCACTCCTCTATTTATATTCAATTTTGATTAAATCAGCTATGTTGTCTATCTCGAGAGCGTCAGCAATTTTTTCAAGAGTACGAAGATTTATCTGTTCCCTTATATTCCGTGACATTTCAGAGATAGCCGCTTGGCGTACTCCTGTCATCTCGGATAATTTCGTTTGAGTCAATCCACGTTCTTGCATTAACTCGTTAAGCCTAATAGTTATTTTCCGCACATGAATGCCCCCTTGCTTTAATTATAACGAATATCCGGATATACGTAAATAAAGTGTTGACTCTATACTAAAAGGCGTATATACTAAAAAGCAGATAAGCGAATATACGAATATAGGTATAAAAAAGTTTCGAAAATCTTTATCAAGCAACATTGTACTGGTCCGCATTAAATCCCGCAAGGAGGTACGCAATTATGTCGATCACTATCGTAACCAAAGGCGTAGACGTCGATGGACCGTGGCGGATTGAATACGCTGGCACGCTTATAGATGAACATCACGCGATTTACGTTGACACTGAGTTTAGTCTCGCAGTCATGGAGCGCATTAGCTTTGATGGGGTAGAGTACGTCACAACTTACGGCGAGCCTTCAATATTCGATTTAAAAGTCGGTGACCTTAGTTTCATTAATAATATCCGTGACATGAGCGCGGTTGAATTACTCCAAAAACTTATTCCCCATAAGGAGGCGTAATAATATGAAAATCGTTCCAACGGTAACACTTCCGTACACTCGCGATCGCATCGCCGCAAGCTTCATCGTCACTCTCAACGGTATCGAACGCAACATTCTGCATAACCTGTTTCTAGCAGTATTCCCGCGCATCAACCGCCGTAACCGAACAGCCAACGTTGAGGCATCCGCGGCGGAGCTTGAAGCGCTTAGCATCATCGCAGACATATCCGATCCGTTATCCTCGCGGATTACATACGAACTGAGCGAGAAGCACGGAGGCAATTTCGTCGTAACGCATCTCACGTCCGGACAGCAGCTCGTTATCTTGCCGGGAGCACTACGGAGGATTCTCGGATTGAGTCCACGGACAACCGAAGGAGTCGCCGCACTGTCAGCCGCCAAGCTTGCCGAAGTCGGATTTATTATTGAAGGAGGTAACACAAATGATTGCAACTACCAATATGCCAACTACGCGTAACAACGAGGAAGTAAACACTTCATATAAACGTAACTTTATCCGTATGCTCAAATTCGTGTACGCGCTTGTAATGATTGTGAAGGAAGTGGTCGCATAATGAGCACGAAGGTTGAACTTGAACTTGCTTCGATGATACTTGGTCCGTTTGACGAGGATCACCAATTCGCACTATACGAAGGCTATGTATTGAACGAACGCCACATTTTCATTATGGACGCGGGCAATCTTTGGCTACGCCAGGTACATAAGGCTCCGCACATGGATCACTTGTATATTGACGGAGATTCCGGCGGGCTGATTATCGCCAACGAAGTCGAAGGCATGGATACCCGCGCTTTAATAGAAACAATTATTACGGAGCTAAAGCAGATGAACGGGCTGCAGTTCCTAATCGATATCATGCTTTGGACAAAGGACCGCGGAGATATTAATCTCAAGCTCGAACACCTTCGATGAACCTAATGACACTGCCACGGGTGGCGCTAACCGCTCGGTTGTCTAATGGGGAGAAGACGCACGTCATGGAACGTACTGTACTGAGTCGGTAGCGCCAACTATCGATTTGGATCGCTATGCAGTTCGTAGTTTATCCGGCCTTTCCGCGCCAACGGTTGGGCCGGAGCTTTTAACGCGATGGAGAGGCGGCAACCTCTCGTAGGCACATCGCTTAACATAGATTCGGAGTGTAGCGGCAACTGCGCTTCTAACGCTGGCGAAGAGAGTGGCGATTAGCTATCGCATTCAGGCACGCTCTCTTCCGTTTGTTATATAAAGTTATACGAACATATGTTCCGATTGGTTTCGGATTAATGTAATGTTCACAAATTAGACACAAAGTATATGAAAAACTGAAAATTTGGTGTCCTTATATATTATGAGAAACTTACCCGAGATTCTAATCGGTCGGGAACAGCGTAGTATAAGGATTTTTCTGTGATATGCCCGAGATATGAGACGGGCGGCACTAGTAAGGTATAGTGAAATTTTCCGTTAAGTGTGATGCAAGCGAGCGGGCATCGTTAAAACGAGTAGAGACAAAAACCGTGCGAAATGCTCTCAGATGGCAACATAAAAAGTAGAGGGTTCGCGGATTATTCCGATTCCCATACAAACCATAGTGAAAAAGGAGATGTGAACAATGACAATCGACGTAACAAAACCACTCGCCCACGATGACGGATTTGCGCGCATGCCAAATATCTTGTTCCGGATGTACCCGATACTCGACGGGTTCACTCTGGAAACGGTGGGCCTATACGGATATCTACTGTCCTGGCGTCAGAACAAGTCGGGCCACGCGATGTACGGTAAAGTGTGGCTCAACCAGTCGGATATAACCGCTCAAACCGGGCTGTCCGCGTACAAAATACGAGCTCATATCAGTGTTCTCGAAAAATACGGCCTGTTAAAAGCCACTAAGTCGAGGAAGGTGGCGAATAAACGCATTTACGAGCCGCTTGAACCGTTAACCGAGGCAGAGTTCCGCGCAATTTATGCTGAGGAGATGAGTGCATTTCAAGATAGAATGGACGCAGCGGACCGTGAGATTGAAGAGGCTAGGGACCGATTGCAGCTAAAACAGGCTGAATTTGAACCGGAACCCAAGGCATCATAAGGTGGATGTAAAACGATTTAAACTCGGATAGTTAACCATTTCTCCTCTGTTGTTAAGCCATTTAACCAGAGAAAGAATAACGAGAAAGAATAACGAGAAAGAAAAATAAAACATTACCGAGCAGAGTTTCGGGATAGAAGAACACTATCCCTCACGCGTCGTCACTTCGTTCCTAGCGGATAAATGTTACCGCGCATAAAGGTATGGTGAGATATAAGAGCGCGGAGGGACTTTACAGAAAGAACAAATGATACGCGGAAGTCAAACCAGTCAACATCCACAAGGAGGGATTCACATGGAAGCAGCCAAACAGTTAGTCGAATACAGCACAGGGCCCGCTTTACAGCTCATCGTCACGCCCGACGTCGATCGCTACGATTACTCCGGTAACGCCTGCGAACTCTTCCCGAATTGGACACGCGCCAACTATCGGACGTACGCCAAACAACCGCTCGCTCAGCGTCTGCAGATTGCGGAGACTATGGCGGAGTTGTACGACGAATATTACCACGATAACCATGTAGGCGGAGACGGCCGCTTCCGTACGCGGCTCGAATGTCAGCGCTTGGAACGCCTAACCGACTACATTCTCGCGGAAGATCACGTTAAAGGACTGTCTATCATGCGCGATCCGTACGACATGCCGCGTGACCGTGACCTTATCGTTCCGCCAGGCTCAGGAGCGCGGGTGTTTATGCGGAAGCATAACGTCCGGATTTACTGCGAGGCTGACGCAGAGGGCGCCGTTGAGAAGTTCGGCGGGAAGCTATGCCTAGTGTGCCAACATCCATTCGAAGGACGCGCGACTAAACTCAATTGTGGGCCGACCTGCCGGCGCCTGTACAAAACTTTATGGGAACGCAATAAACGGTATGGAACAATTGATCTTGAGGGCGAGCGGAACCGGATGCAACTTGAGTACGGGTTCTACAGTCCGGAGGAGTTGATCAATATTCAGGAGCGTTCCGAATTACCGAAGGGTAACGCGAGGCAGCTCGCCAAAATGGATAACGCGAAGAAGCGCAAGGAGAAGCACGGACGCAGGACTACCGTTCAGCTCATTGACAAAAAAGGAACAGAAGGCGCGGGATACCTGGACGGGGTGTACGGCTGGACGAGTGATCGGAACAAATACAAGGGAAACAATCATGACATACGGTGGGGCGAGGTGGTCACGTACAACATGTACGAACAGCCTTTGACGGAGAAGTTTGTAGACTGTCGCAAGCCTCGTACTGTCCACATCTCCGCGTAAGTAGGGAAGGGGACGAAGGTTCCTGATTAATTATTTCGGACTTATGCGTTAATCCAAATGAGCGAAGGAGGTATGTGATATGGACGGATCAGGAGTACGCGGTATCCGGGTAATGGCCGGCATGACGCAGGCGCAATTTGCGGAAGCACTAAACGTCAGCCAATCGTGCGTGAGCGACGTGGAGAACGGAAGACGTAATGTTTCGCGTGATCTGAGGATCAAATTGGCCCAGGTATTCGGAACCGGAGATGACGTGCTATTGGCAATCCAAAGAGCAAAAGAGTCCGACAAATTGGCGCTTTAAGCGTCTTTTATTTTGCATTCTAACTTTAATGATTTAAATCGTTAATTTAAGGAAGTGAACCGAATTGTCCAACGTAATATGGCGGCTAAGCGCTGATTACCTCGCAGCCTACACGGAAGATCCGGAAGTCATTGCAAAGGTTCGACGTAGTTACCCGGACTTTAACGAAATGGCAACGTACGAGCGCAAAGGTCAGGTAACCGGTATGCAGTATCGCGTGCCTACCGCTAGGAAACGCGTAGCTAAGAGGTTGTTCAACGTGGCAGAAATTACGTAGGTTTTACGTGAATACAGAGCTTTTAACAGGCGGAGGGACAATACCCCTCGCGCTTATTTTGCGTGTCTAAAATCAAGTGAAATCACGTAAAAGGGTGCGGTATATGCTTGTATTTTATAAGGAGGGGACGCAATGATTGAGCGCACGATAAAGGTTTCATATTCCGACGGTATAACGATAGTGTTCGGTGATTCTGTTTCCCGCGCACACATCCGGTTCATGGCTCCTATAATTCATGCGGAAGAAGTCAAGCGTCGGCGGAAGGGGCGAAAAAGATGATTACGGAGCCTTTTACGGTCGACTACGGCGCTAAGGTACCGCTTAAGTTCGAGCCTTATGTCATCGACAGTTATGTGCGCGAGGATTTTCTATCGGTGATTTACGGTCACGTCGAGCGCAATGTCGTCATGAGTACCGCCGCCAAGATGGAGGATGCGCGGCTATATCGTTTGATCGAGAAGACCGCGATATCAATATGCAAGGAGTACAGTCCAACGAAAAATTACGGAATCCCAAAAGCTGAGATAAGAGCGGCTATCCTGGCGCTCATTAACCATTACAAAGGAGAGATTACGAATGAGTAGACAAAAAGCGAAAGAAAGCATCTTGAAAGCCCACGAATTAAAGAATGCGAACACAGGTGTCTATCGCCAGTTTAATGACAAGCTTCGCGAAGAAATTAACGCAATAAAAGGAGATCGCGATCTATCAGAAGAGGGCCGCGCTAATAGAATAGCAAAAGTCCGTGAGACTCGCGGTAAAGAGCTGCTTCAAATGGCGTACAGACGTCACCGTGAGTTTAAAGCGCTATTAGCAGACGCTCGCAAAAACGCAGAAGCGGTAATCTACTCCGACATTCCGAAGCCTGACCAAACGAAAATTGAACGGTTCGACGAATCATTCCGGAAGCTAAGAACGGAACTCATGCTCGCGAGAGATGGCAAGGCAGCCGCGCAAAAGCTTACTCAATTCATCGAAGGAGTAGACGAGAGATACTTCCATCACAAGATTTCCGAAGCCTATGCGGACTTGTCTACATCAGTTCTGACGCTGGATAACTCTTCCGGTATGCGTTTAGCTTTGTCGCAGCAATACGATAACTTGAACGCGAGCTATGAGTCGCCGGATGCAGAGGCAGCGCGTAACTCTTTGGATACAGCTAATGATATGGAGCAATCGCAATTCTTCCTTAAAGTAGTTGAAGATTCCGTACGCGAGGGGTTGGGTGTGCGGTACAGTTCCTTCATTAACAACACTGAAAGCTATTATTCCTATCACGAAGATGAACGTCCGGCTGATGATGCCCCAGCCACAAATAACTAATAAAGGAGAAGATACAATATGAAACTACCACAAACAGTTCAGACAGCAATTACTGCGTACCAAGAGGAGAAGGCAAAAGTAGGTAAGGCGGTTGAGCTCCACCAAGATAGCTCGGCCAAGTATAGGCAGCAATTAGAGGACGCGCATTCCGAGCTCGCCGTTGCCCAAAATACCACGCTAACAGACCCGAGCGAGGCGAACGTCCAGCGGGAAGCGGACCTGCAACGCAAGATTGCTGAACTGACGGTGAATGTCGCTGCGGCAGAAGAACGCTCTACCACCGTAAGTATTAACGCAAGCGGTCGTATCACCGCACTGGCCGACGAAGCCATCGAACTTGCTCGCGTTGAAGCCTTACGCCACTTCCACGACAACTATGACGCGAAGTTGAAGGCGATCGAGGATGCCAAATACGAGTACCTTCAATCTATCGTAAACCTCCACGCGCTACGTAAAGAGGCATATAACATCTGGTTTAATACCGGGCAAGAAACGAATCCGAACCGATTGGAAAAGAGCGTAAAACCGGCATTTCCGGAGCTCACGTTGCACTATCGCGGTGGATCACGTCAGGTACATGGTGTTTCTGAGCTGGAAACTGCGCGTGCATACCGGGACGGCAAGGTTTATAGAACAAGCGTTGCAGAAGGTAGAGAGATAGAGTAAGCGAGAGGCCCTCCGGGGTCTCTTTTTCTATTATGAAGGAGGAGGAACTTAATGAACACGCATCAATCGGATCTTGAAACTGTAAACAAGACACTCGCGTTAATCGAGCAAATACTGACGTATATAAGTCCGCAAGACTGGACGTTCACCGCGCGTTTCCCTGGACAATTCAGAGATTTCCGTATGGCCGCCGGCAGACTTTCGCGCTCCAACAACCGTAAAGTTAAAGCGTATGGTCGCGCGCTCGTTGAATACGAACGGTGCCTGGCCGACTTCGACAAGGGATTTACGCAAGCAAAGGCCGCAAAGGCTGCGAAGATGGGCGAGCGCGTGATTAAGGCGATGAGGGAGGTACCCGGACATGTCGTTTGATATCGTAGGACACTTGCGTATTATCGACAATGCAACACGGCCGATTATCTCCGCAACGCGCGGTATGGCGAATTTTGGAGCGGCTGCTGCTAAGACCGCGATAGCTGTTTCCGGCGTTGGAGCCGCGATCGCAGCGATTGCTACCGTTGACAAAGTTCTAGACAAAACGATTAAGGCTGCGGCAGAGTTCGAGATGAGAGAGGTCACGGTTACGGCCATGTTCGGTAAGAGCGCGGAGAAGAACGTAGATAAGTTTATGGACTACGTTGGCTCACGCGCGGATGTCAGTCAATTCTCGCTCGATGAGTTCTTGGACGCGGGTAAGTCATTCATACCGACAACAAAGGACAACAAGCAGTTAGAGAAAATGATTAATCTCGCAGAACGTTTGGGCGCAATTGATCCCGAACAAGGTATCAGGGGAGCTGCTTTTGCATTAAAAGAGCTGTTTTCTGGCGATGGAGTGTCACTGGTGGAGCGCTTCGAGGTTCCAAGGTCAGCCATCAACGAAATCAAGAAGCTTCCTCTCGAAAAACAACTCGACCAACTGGACAAATTTCTCGATAAGCTTGGCGCATCAAACGAACTGATCGACGCGCAATCTACGACCGCTATGGGGCAATGGCGTACAGCAATCGGTGGAGTTAACCGTGCATTCCGGGAGATGGGGACGGAGGCGTTAACGAGTCTCAAGCCGGTTCTTGCGGAGTTTAACGCATGGTTGAAGGGGCCACAATTTGCCGCACTTAAAGATTGGGGTGTGGATGCGTTCGGCGGGCTCGTAAATGGCGCGGTGAATGCAGTCCATGAGGCTACGGCATATCTCCAAGATAACTTTTTTAATAATCCCGAATTTCAAGCGCTCCCGGATATACCTGCCAAGATAAGCTATATATTTGATACCCTGGCAGCAGACTTCCAAGCTTGGTATGACTCAACTGGATCGGGAATTATCAAGAATATGGCTAGTCAGATGGTAGACACGCTAGGTAATGCGTTGAAAGTATCCAAGCCTATAATCGAAGCTGCAACGAAAATAGGCGTACAGGTTGGTGCGTCAATCCTTGAAGGTATTTGGAGCAACGCAGGGATTAAGGAGTTTTTCTCCGTAGACATGAAAAGTGTGGCTAATCGACAGATATCCGGAACAGAGAACCTACAAATTGTTCAGGAGTTTGGCGGAGATAAAACACCGGGCGGAGTTAAGGCGGGCATGGCAGCGGTCGGATACCCTGTTAAAGGACACTCCGGGGGTCTTGACCGCGTTCCATACAACAACTATCCGGCGCGATTGCACCAAGACGAGATGGTCCTCAATTCGCAACAAGCGCGCGATTACCGTAACGGAGGCGGAAACTCTGCGCCACAGATTACGATTCACGCAACGATCCGCGAGGATGCGGACATCCAGAAGCTGGCACGCGAGCTGTCTACGGTACTAGCGCAATAAGGGAGGAGACCGAATGCAGTTATTAGAAGGCGGCGGCGTGAGTAAATTGCGTGATATCATCCGTCAGCTCGGCTATAACAAAGACGTCGATATCGAGGTAGGTACGGTCATAGCGTATCCGGATATTCGCGTTAAGCTGGACGAAGCTAACTTCGACTTAGATACCGAAGATTGCGAAATATGCGAACACCTCCGCGAACATGAGCGTGAGGTTAGTATTAACGGACAGGATACGACGATTACGTTTAAGGATGCGTTAAAGGTTGGGGATCGAGTTGCCGTCGTTATGTTTAGCGCAGGGCAACGGTATCTGATACTTGACCGGATATGAACAACGGGGCGGGCTTCGGCTCGTCTTATTTTAATAGAAGAGAGGCGTAAACATGGCAATGACTAACGAAGAGTTACGGACAGATACCGCGCAGTTAGCGGAGAGGTTACGTCAGATACGAATTGAGCAAGGGAGGAATCCCGATCCCGAGCCGCGTCCGAACGTGGTCGATATTCCGTTATCAAAGGCGCTAGTTGATCGTCTACAGCCGCTTAAAGTAATCGCTGTAAAGTATGCCGGCGTTCTGGCTTCCGGTCAAGTAACGCGCATTGACGTAAGTAAACTCGCCAAATATGAGGAAGCTGCGAAGGTCCTGCGCTACTCTAAGGGATTTTGGTGCGGATTACATGCGCTTGGTGCTGGCGCGTTCCTGCAGATCATTAAGAGCGTTAATGAAGCAATCGATAGTGGAACGACAGAGGAATTGGATATTAACGGACTAATGCGGAAGGTGCATTTCAGCATCGGACTAATGACGAAGGATTCCGCGTTGTCTCACGATATTAAGGACTACGAGAAGGAGCACGGTAGAGGCGCGGCTGTTATGGCGGAGGAAGACGTAGACACCGCGATTGCCGAGGTTCTGCCGGAGATTAACGAATACGAGGAGGATGATAGATATGAATAAACAACGTAGTGTATTAGAGGCACGCTTGACCCCGCAACAACGTAAGGCTGCGCAAATGCTGGTATCTAATGATTGGGGTGAGCTCATTTCCGAAGATGGCCGCAAGAAGAGTATGCAAGAGTTAGCGGAAGAGATCGGCATCGCGCGTTCAACTCTTTACGAATGGAAAGCACAAGAACCGTTTATTGATTACGTTAATTATCTTACGGACAATAATCTGCGTGGGATGCAATCGGAGGTAAACATTGCTCTAATGAAAGCGATTCGCGGCGGTAACAACGGTCTTCCGAGCGTGAAAGCTCTCGATTTATACATGCGTAGATTTGCGCTACTGTCCGATCGTACAATCGTAGAGGATAGACGCGATGAGATTACAAACAATCGTAAGACAGACGAGGAAATCCGCAGAGATATCGCGGACCTGAACGATCTAGTCGGCTGATGGGTGGCGTAGGATTGCCGGACGGTACCGGACAGAATAGCGGTGAGAGGGCGTTAAAACCTGCACCGCGCTCCTGGCGGACGTCCACGGGTAAACTTCGGGGTTGGACGACTGCATAATCGATGCATACTGCGCGGATGACCGGCTGCATAAACTGCCAGTAGGTTACGGCCGATATACGCTATTAGTCCGCGCGGCTATGCGGTTTGTGTACGTGTAAGACTGGAAATGTATATGCAATGAATAACGCGGTATTTTACATACGGATAGGTAACGCAGTAGTGGCGCGGGTTTGCGGATGGTATGAGGGATTGATAATCACATATCCGTAATCCTCTACGAATGTATATTTATGCGGATGGTGAGGGAGTAGTTGAGCCGGGAGTGTGTAAACCCCAAGACCCCGAGCGCGGGCCACCGGATCAGGTGTCTCAACATTCCGCGCGATTAAATTTACTCGGGGTTCTAGGAAGTTGTTACGAGAACTATCTTTAACAATTAATTCTTAAGAGGAAGTAACCGAAGTTTCTCAATTATAATCCTCTCAATGATATCTCTATAGTAACGGTCTTTGTTCTCATCAAATTTAGAGAAAACCTCATCAGAACTAATAATGATTACTCTGTTTCGTAAATTAATAGTCCAGAGTAAGGAGTCAGTTAGACTTTCGGAGGTAACTGAACAGTTTCCTAAATCCTCATTACTTTGAGCAATAATTGCATCGATAATTTTATTCATCTCACCTAATGCTTCTTCTTGTCTTAACTTTGCTTGTTCAGCTTCACGTTCGATTCTGTCAATCCGAGTTAGCTCATAAGCAATGTCGCTGATAACACTCATACTTTTCACCTCCTTTATAGGAATATTGTACCATATTTAGAAAGCTAGTTCTATGGTTGTGATTCTTTTTGACTGTACATTT
Organism: Paenibacillus sp. JNUCC-31; assembly: GCF_014844075.1. NCBI lineage: Bacteria > Bacillati > Bacillota > Bacilli > Caryophanales > Paenibacillaceae > Paenibacillus > Paenibacillus sp. JNUCC31. Next base: position 2,107,666 of record NZ_CP062165.1, on the reverse strand, counting down.
CATAGTGCTAAAGTAGAGAGTTTACTTAATAAGAATAAATCCGGATTTTTTATTTTGACTTGTCCGACATCATTAGGGTAGAATGCGGTTAACGAGATTATGCGTCATAGTGGCGCGTGATTAACAAGTAGTCGTGCGGATTCACAATCCCGCTCACTTGCGAGAAACCGCGTAGTGACGGGCGTTAAGCCTTCCGTATAGCATAGCGTAGATTCACCATTCACAACCCGAATGCAGTGGCAACATGCGGCTGCGGCTCATCCTTCCGTACGAAGGAAGAAGCGGGCGTACCGGATAAGGATTGTTAAGATTGTAGGTTAAGATTGTAGATTACGACCTTCATAACGGATTAGTCTAGGGCTAATCATGTTATGGAGGTTTTTTTGTTGGATGGATACTATTTCCAACTTCCGTATTGACATTTTGTTACATCCGAAGTTATATTGTTTTTGTGCAAACGTTTGCGCAATATAAAAAGCACGGAAATGAACGGTGGTAAACACAAGAACAGGCGATAATGCCAGGGAGGAGGTAGGGCAGGAAAACGTTCGAGTACAGGATTGAACAATACTCAAGCCGTCACTCCGTGAACTAAACGTCTGAATAGACGGCTTCATATCGAGGAGGTAGAGAATGAAGTTAGCAGGACGGATAGGTGCATTTCTTTTGACGTTGCCGCTCATTTTTTCTTTGCAGACTACAATTGCTTTTGCAGAAATTTCCGCTTCTCATGTATATCATAATCATATGCCGAATTTTTGGGCTTACTATGATACTTCCAAATATGCATCGGCTCCGGTAGGAACTCCAATTCGATACACGTATGATGGTCAGGTTATTCAATTGAAAAATAGTCCCCCTGCCGGATATTCTTACTATTTGCCCAGCGGGGCACCGATGCCGCATGACGATCTCGTCTCATACTATACTCATCACGCCAAAACCGGAGCTTATTTATCCTGGCCCTGGCAAGTGGCTGGCGATCTGAAGAACAATCATCCTGCCGCTGGAATGCAGGTCACGATGTCAGGCTCGCTGCTTAACAATGTAGACAGCTTTATGTACACCAATAATATAAACGGTTACAACAACAAAAACTGGGGTTCACCCTGGAAGAGTGCTTACGATAACCTCAAAACCGTCAATGGTGAACGAACGATGGACCTCATTCATTTCTCAGGTCACCATTCCATGGGGCCCCTGGCTGGAAACGAATATTTGCTCAAGGATCTTATCTATCAGAATGCTGTGATGGCTCAACCCTTTTTCTTAGGGGATTCGTTTAAATCCTCGAAAGGATTTTTTCCCACCGAGCTCGGCTTCTCGGAACGGATTATCCCAGTTCTCGACAAGCTCGGGATTGAATGGTCGGTGATTGGCAACAATCATTTTTCGCGTACACTGCAAGATTATCCTCTGTTGAACGATCCCGGAAAGGATACGATGGTATCGCCGCCAAATCGTGCCGATCTGCAGAATACCAGCGATGTGGGTTCGTGGGCATCGTCTCCGATGTTTAACGAGAAGCAGGTGGTATACAACAAATATCCTTTTGCCTCCACACCGCACTGGGTTCGATACGTCAATCCTGACACGGGTACAGAGAAACGTGTCGTTGGAATTCCAGTCGCTCAGGCTGAATCATGGGAGGAAGGTTATCAGGGCTCGGTCAAAGCCGATGCACTTAAGCCGTTCGAAGGCATGGTGGATCAGAAGCAGTTTTTTGTCATTGCACATGACGGAGATAACTCCTCTGGTCGCGCTGGTTCGGAGGATACGTGGCGTAATGCAGGTAATGTGACTTATTCCCAGCAGGGAGTAAAAGGGGAAAGCATCAACGAATATTTGCGTACGAATACCCCGAAAACTGATGACGTTGTACACGTGCAAGACGGATCGTGGATCGATACACGCGACTCGTCGTCCGATCCGACGTGGTATCATTGGCGTCTGCCTTTTGGGATCTGGAAAGGCCAGTTTGATGCATTTAACAAGGCAACCGGTCTTAATCTGGAGCCGAAAAAAAATCTGGACGGCGTCGCGGAAGGCATGACGGTATCGTTCGAGTATGGATATCATTATCTGGAGCGCAATTTTGCGCTAGAGCAGGCTGCACTCAATTATGCAAAGACGGCTGAGCAGATCTGGCTGGACAGCCATCCGAATTACTGGAAGCCGACAACAGCGCTTGATCGTGAGATTACGTATGAAGGCAATCAGCTTAATCCATGGATGATGGCTTACCCGGTAAAAGGGGACCCGGCGAACGATTATAAGGACGGAGCCAATCCTGCTGAACTTAGTTGGTACTTTTTACTGCCAGCGCTGGACTCCGGATTTGGTTATTACGATGAAAACGTGGATGATGGCGTGAAGCCGACACTGTCGTTCAATCAATCTTTATTCTTTTCCAAGCCCTATGTAAACACCCAACTGGCAAAGGATCGTACGGGCCCATCGGTCTGGTGGCCTCAGCGTTATCCGTATAATCCCGGCAGTGCCAACGTCAGCAAGGCAGAAGGATGGACGCTCCATTATTTTGACAATACCTTTGGCATTTACACCTATGCCTATGATGCAAACGGAATTAGTGATATCAAAGTGAAGGTGCGTACGCATCGTGACAAACGGGCTGATGCCAAGGACAACACGTTCCGAGTGTATGATCCAGCAGATCTCAAGGCGAAGGGCGTGGCTAATATTGACCCAGCCAAGGTCAGCACCTGGAAGGAATACCCGATGAACAAGCGCGATTTGAAGCCGGATATCAATGGTGTCGCCTGGCAGCCAAGCAGCACGGATATGTTCAAACGGGTACCAGCTCAGGAAATTGGTGACCTGTATTATACGTATTTTGACGAATTCCAGGATCAAATGGTCGATTATTATATTGAAGTGGTTGATGCCAATGGCAATGTTACCCGGAGTGACATTCAGACCGTCTATGTAGGTACAGGCAAATATACCAAAGATGCATCCGGAAAAATGGTGGAGGACGCCAATGGCACCATCAAAGGTACACATCCGTTCCTAGTCGTAGACCGTACACCACCAGAAGCACCGACGGATGTGAAGACAGTGGGGGTCACGGACCGGGGTGTTACATTGGAATGGAGCGAATCATCTGATGACGTTGGGGTGGAAGGTTATGACATTTACCGCGATGGTACCCAGGTGGGGAGTTCCAAGACAGCAAGTTATACGGACACCGGGCTCCAACCAGAAACCGAGTATGGGTATACGATCAAGGCAAAGGACAAGGCGAATAATAGTTCTGCCGCGAGCACCCCTTTGAAGGTGACGACGCTGGGGGCAGATACACAACCGCCAACGGCACCTGCAAATGTGAAAGTCAAGGGAATGACTGCTTCGTCCGTGACACTTGAATGGACAGCCAGCAGCGACAATTACGGCGTGGCACGATATGACATTTACCGGAATGGCAGCAAGGTAGGAGAAAGTGTGAAGCTATCGTTCACGGATGAATCTCTCACTCCTGCCACCAGCTACAGCTATACGGTGAAGGCGGTGGACGCTGCGGGCAACATGTCTCCAGACAGTGCACTCGTGACGGTAGAGACGGAAGAGGGGAACATCGTTACGATTTATTACAAGCAGGGATATGCGAATCCATATATTCATTATCGCCCGACAGGCGGGGCATGGACGACTTCTCCCGGTGTGAAGATGTCTGCGGCGGAAATGCCGGGTTACTACAAAATGACGATTGATGCAGGTGCGGCTTCCGGTGTGGAAGCGGTATTTAATAATGGCAGTGGTACATGGGATAACAACGGTGGAAAAAATTATCAGTTTCCTCTGGGCGTCAGTACGTACAGCGCAGGAAAAATCACCGAAGGTGCCCCCGTAGTGGATGTAACCGCACCAAGTGTGCCATCCGGATTAGCGGAAACATCCAAAGCGGCGGACCGTATCACGCTGACATGGGAAGCTTCATCCGATGATGTTGGTGTGGCCGGATATGAAATTTTCCGTGACGGAACGAAGGTAGGTACAAGTACAACGCCTGGTTACACGGACAGCGGCCTGAAGCCTTTAACCACTTACAGCTATACGCTCAAAGCCTATGATGCAGCGAACAACAAATCTGCCGCCAGTACCGAACTTGTGGTAACGACGGACGCTGTCCCGGACAGCAACAGTGTGACCATCTATTACAAGCAGGGATATACAAGTCCGAATATTCATTACCGTCCGACGGGCGGAACGTGGACGACACCTCCTGGCGTGGTGATGCCAGCGGCAGAAATACCGGGTTACAACAAGATCACCATTGATGTAGGTACGGCAACCGGTCTGGAGGCGGTATTTAACAACGGCAGCGGTACGTGGGACAACAACGGCGGGAAAAACTATCAGTTCCCGCTGGGGGTTAGCACGTACAGTGCGGGAGCCATTTCACCAGGTGCCCCCGCCGGAGCGCAGACCGCTTTGGAATTCGAGAAGCGTGTGAATTTTCTCCCGACTTCCAATAGGCAAGTTACTTTACAGGCAATACAGCGAAAGAGCGCGTGATGGTGTAAGATAGTCACAGATTTTAGGTCATACCTTGAACCCCTGTTCATCTTTTGGGATGACAGGGGTTTATCGTGGTAGTTGACAAGATATATTGTAACCATTATAGTTACAACATAGAGTTTGAATTTACAAATCAAAGGAGAGATTATGATGAAAATTGGAATTATTGGTGCAACAGGCAAAGCGGGACAGTTGATCTTGAAAGAAGCTGCGGACAGAGGACATGAGGTTACAGCCATTGTTCGAAATGCATCCAAGGTGGAGGATAAGAGCCTGAATGTGCTCGAGAAAGATGTATTCGATCTTACAGGCGAAGATGTCAAATCATTCGATGTTATCGTCAATGCATTCGGTGCACCAGCAGGTAAAGAAAACCTGCATGTTGAAGTGGGACAAGCCTTGATCCATGTCCTGAAGGATGCGCCGAGCACTCGTCTGATTGTTGTTGGTGGAGCAGGCAGTCTGTTCACGGACGAAACCAAAACCTTGCGCCTTGTGGATTCCCCAGGATTCCCTGATGCTTACAAAGCAACAGCGACCAACCAAGGGCAAAACCTGCAGGATCTGCAAGCTTCCTCTGGTATTCAATGGACGTTCCTGAGCCCGGCTGGTTTCTTTAATCCGGAAGGCGTACGTACTGGCAAATATCAAGCTGGCCATGACGTGATTATGATGAACAGTGAAGGCAAAAGCTACATCAGCTATGCGGACTATGCCATTGCTTTGGTGGATGAGATCGAGAACCCGCAGCATAAAAATGAACGCTTTACCGTTGTTGGCGAAGCAAAGTAATTGATTTAACATCATATAAACAGATAAACGGCCGCTAATCACGATGGGATGAGCGGCCGTTTTGTAATGGCGATGGCGTTATGAGTTGTATTCTATAACCCGTGTTATGCTGGACTAGCATACGCCACCTAATGAGGTGCAACGTCATGTGTAATCGTGTTATCTATGGATTCTGCCGAATCCATACTTTCAGCACCATCCATAACCTCCACGAGCCCTACAGCTAATGTGGTGACTGCCGCAGCGGCGACCAGATGTTTTGCCCCGAGCTTTACTCTCTCCATATCGTCTTCTTTCATGCCAACGACAACATCTTTACCACCTTTATACACATACTTCGCGGATACCGCTACACCTTTCGCTGTATTGGTAAAGGCTCCTCCGATATCGGCAAGTCCTGCGTCTAACGTTGCATCGTCTTTTTTGATCATACCACTGGCCATATCATAGGTTCCGCTAGCAAGTTGTCCTACCGTTTTCCCTGTGTTAATCGTAGCTTTCTCTACGCCATCACCAATTTCTTTAATGAATGGGCTCCCTGCAAGTTCACCAGCCACTCTGACGGTGCCGCCCAGTACTTTGCCAGTGACTTCACCAGCAAACTGTCCCAGTTCTTTTAAAAATCCCATACGTTTCCCTACCTTCTGTAATAAGGTTATGCATGTGCAGCCTGAATCTTATCTTATTATATTGGTATATAAGCGAATATACTATTTACGTCCAAGTTCATCTAAACGTTCCAAATTAACATGAACCAATCCAAGGAATCGATCTAACTAAACTAACTAACCGCTCCAGCCTAGCTTACTCCAACTCCCCAAAAAGGCGCTGCACCCGAATTGGAGCAGCGCCTTTTACCTTACCCACCCGTGTGACTTAACACGTTTTGAAGTGTCTCATTAGCAGCCAACGTAGTGGAGGGGACGGAATCGATTCTGAAGAAGCGAAGCGTGCGCCTTTATCCCCGGATTTTATCCTATGAAATAGGAATACAAAAAAATCCGGGGATAACAGCGATCGAAAGAACGATCCGACCCCGGAACGGTCACCAGCTGCTCCTAAACCCTTCTACCCAACGCGTTTAGTCAATAAATCCTTCCAAAATGACTGTTGGCATCATATTTGACTGCCATGCGCCTTTGCCGTAGCCACCGTTGTACCCTGGTGTAGCCTGAGGTTCCCAGTAGAATACACCTTTACCTTTGCCATTCGGCAGATTGCGAATTTGGTTTTTCATCGCCGCCACAAAGCTTTTGCCAGCCGCTGCCTGGTTATTGTCCATGCCAATTTCGGATATGATGATCTCTTTGCCATACCGGTTAATTAGATCCTTGGCATTGTTCACCGTATTGGTCACCGCCGTATTCCAACCGGAAGCGGAAGGGTAGAGGGACATGGCGATCATGTCAAAGTTGGCACCATTATTGATCAGACCACCGATATTCCATACGTAGAGGGCGTTATCGTCTCCACCGGCCAGGTGAACAATTGTTTTGGTGTTGGTGCTGATGGACTTCACGGCATTATGGCCTGTGTTCACCAGCCATGCATAATTTTTCATGTTGGTGGATGCTTTGCCATCTTCCCATAACATGCCGTTGCTTGTTTCGTTACCGATTTGCACCCAATCCGGGGTTACGCCTTTGCTCTGCATGGCCGTCATGACTTCACGCGTGTGATTCCATACGGCATCCATCAGCTGCTGGAACGTATAATTTTTCCAGGCTGCAGGTTTGGTTTGTTGACCCGGATCAGCCCAGGAATCACTGTAGTGCAGTGTCAGCATGACACTCATCCCTGCATTTTTGGCACGTTGTGCCAGCACAGCAGCACGGTCTTTATTCATGTAACCGTTACCATAATCATTCGAAGGATTAACAAACACACGAATACGAACCGAGTTGATCTGATAATCTTTTTTCAGAATATCGATAATATCACGTTGTACACCGTTCTTGTCTTTCCATTTGTAACCTTGCGCTTCCATTCCGGGAACCCAACTGATATCGGCTCCTTTGGCGAAGCTGGGTGCTGCACTGGCTTGCTGGCCTGCAGGCAGCATAATGGAGGTGAATAACAAAACAAAGACCAAAGCAATGGATGTTTTGAAACCCCTTACATTTTTGAGCATTACAATATGCCTCCTCGAATATGGGTTGAGTTGCAACCTAATTATATCGGGCATCCTTTGCTCAACTACAGGGTCCATTTCCAATATTTTGGTTGTTTTTTCAACCTTTCCCGAAAAAAGACAAAACAAAAAGCCGTCCGAAGACGGCTTTTCTACCCGTGGCGCTTTTTGAAACCTTGATCCGTATCCCGCGCCTCCACCAGACTCAGTTAATTTGAGCTAGTGGATCGGGTAAGGGACACGTTCAACATGTCATTAGAAATGTTGACGCACCTCCTTTCCTTGTGGCAAGAGTATACAACATCGTGTTTCGGAAAGCTAGTCTTTTTTTCGTATTAACACAACATTATTTTTCGGTCTGGAACATCGTAACATCCCGGTCATAATGACTCTTCGTACCGTTATCGTTGCGAATACGCACGCTATCTTCGCTGATTCGCTCCACGATGCCGCGACCTACCTCGCAGTATACGCCAGCCGGATCTTCCTGCCATGCGGTTACGGTGCATTGGGATAGGGCAGCTGTGAAAAATTCTATATTTTTTTGTAACGTTCTAGGTTTATTGGATTTCATTATATACTCCTTTAACAAATACAATTTTGGAATGAAAACAGGAAATGAACCATTTTACACTGTACATCACTTTACTCTGTCTACTTCTCTTTGTAAAGGGATGGAAAAAGTTATCGTCATAAGGTATCATTTACATAAATTTTACATAGCATTTACACTGCGATGACGCTTGTAGCTGATTACGAATAGTACAATTACAGGAGAACATCTAACCAAGGATAGATACGCAACACATTCGGAGGCCATACATGCATAGAGATATCAAAACAGGGAACTACGTTAACCGTGATTTAAGTTGGGTGGAATTCAATCGACGTGTGCTTCAGGAGGCGCAAGATCCAACCACGCCTCTGCTGGAACGCATGAGGTTTCTTGGCATTGTCGCCAGTAATCTGGACGAGTTTGTAAGTGTAAGGGTAGCGGAGACAAAAGAGAAGATCAAGGCCGGATTCACACAAAAGGATTTTACGGGGTACACGCCTTCCGGTCTGTACCGCAGGTTGATTAAACGTACCGGGGCCATGGTCGCCGAGCAATATAAAACCTATCGGGAACTTATTCGCCTGCTCGCCAAGAAAGGCGTGAATTTTCAGGAATATACGGATCTCAATGTGACCCAGCAGCGTGCAATGGACCAGTATTTTCATGAGATCATTTTTCCAGTATTAACACCGATGGCTATCGATTCAAGCCGGCCATTTCCATTGGTACACAATAAGTCTGTATATCTGTCGGTGATGCTGCAGAAGGAAGAAGAGCAGGAAGACGAGCCGTTTTTGGCTATTGTTCAGGTGCCTTCCAATCTGCCGCGGGTGGTGCAGGTGCCCCTTCGGGCGAATAGTAAAAAGAAAACGTTCATTCTGATCGAGGACCTCATCAAACATCATATTCATACTCTCTTCAGCGGGTACGTTCCGCTGGCTGTACAGGAATTCCGCGTGACCCGGAATGCGGACCTTTCCATTAATGAAGAAGAAGCCGAAGATCTGCTTGAAGCCATTGAGAAGGAGCTGCGCCGCAGACGCCGGGGAGCGCCGGTACGACTGGAAATATGCAAGGATTTTCGTTCGGACGCATTGCTTGAGCTGCAGGAAGAGTTCGATATTCAGGACCCCGTGTACGAAATCGATGGACCGCTGGATCTAAGTTTTCTGGCTGGATTTGTAGACAGTCTGGAAGGTTTCACGCATCTGAAATATGCTCCCGTGCAGCCGGTATACCCGCTGGAATTCCTTCCACGCGAGAGCCACTTCGAACTGCTGCGCAAACGCGACGTGCTGGTTCATCATCCGTACGAGTCGTTCGAACCGGTAACGGATTTTATTCTTGAGGCTTCAGAAGATCCACGCGTGATGGCGATCAAAATGACGTTATATCGAGTGAACGGCGACTCACGTCTGATTCCTGCACTGGCGCATGCGGCAGAGAGCGGTAAACAGGTGACGGTCGTTGTTGAATTGAAAGCCCGTTTTGATGAAGAACGGAATATTGCTTGGGCCCGTACGCTGGAGAAGGCAGGCTGTCACGTGGTATATGGATTGGTTGGGTTAAAGACGCATGCCAAGATTATTCTGGTCGTACGCAGGGAACAGAGTGGTCTGAGAAGGTACGTGCATGTCGGTACAGGTAACTATAATGAAAGTACGGCCAAAGTATACACCGACGTAGGACTGTTTACCTCCAATCCCATCATTGGCGAGGATGCATCGGAATTGTTCAATGAGATTACCGGTTATTCCGGACCAAAAGCGTTGCAGGCATTTCGCGTGGCTCCAGATGGCATGAAGGATGAATTGTTCTCACTCATTCGCCGGGAGACGGAACATGCTCTGAAGGGAAGGCGGTCCCGGATCATTGCCAAAATCAATTCTTTATCCCATCAGGACATCATTGATGAATTATATCTGGCCTCTCAGGCTGGTGTGCAGATTGACCTGATTGTGCGAGGCGTGTGCTGTTTGCGTCCTGGTGTAGAGGGACTGAGTGAGAATATTCGGGTAATTAGCATCGTAGACCGGTTCCTGGAACACTCCAGGCTGTTTTATTTTGAAAATAACGGCAATCCGGATGTGTATCTGTCCAGCGCAGACTGGATGACCCGCAACTTGAAGCGGAGAATTGAACTGATGTGTCCGGTATTTGATCCGGAACTGAAGAAGATGCTGGTCGACATTTTGAATCTGTCACTTATGGATAATGTGAAGGCAAGAGAGCTCATGCCTGGCGGCAATTATGTATTTGTACAAAATGAAGAACCCCCGCTGAGAAGTCAGACGGAGGCGCTCGGCATTATTCCTTGGAAGCCTGCTGAATGGAGTGCGATAACTTAACTCCCCAGGCTTCCTGCAAGTCTTTCACAGCCTCCTCGAGGCTGCTCAGTTCCAGTAACGGCTCGCCTGCACAGATGAATTGCATCTGAAACAGCGAGTCGTTTTCTTTTGCTGCCTGTATGGCGACGATACGTTCAGACCGACTAATGGCTTCAGCGACGCGCAGCAGAGAGCCCAAGCGATGCGCATGTCGTTCATCTGAATCCTTCAGAATGTCCCTGTGCTTATGAAGCAGCTGGGGCGTTCTCTTTTTGGGATGATAATCAGCTGCAATAGCGCTCAAAATGGTCTCTCGATGAGACAGTCCATAGATGCTGGCATTCATGATCCAGTAGGCCGAGTGCTGTGGATACCGGAAATAGTTAATCTGTTTTCCAGCCATATGCAGCATGGAAGAAGCGTACAGAATTCGGGCATCTGCCGGATCAGGGGTGCTGCCCTGTAGCGCAGTATATATCGTGATTGTGTCCTGATGAACCCGGTGCAGACGGTTCTCCGGGATCGGCGGGCCAAAATGGATGAAGTTGCGAATGCTGTCCTTCAATGCGTCTGGAACTACAGGCTGACCTTCAGCCATGAGATCTCGCAACAAACCGTCCCGTAAGCCCGCTCCACTCACAACATACCGATCACCCTGGATCATTCGAAAGACCGTCCGCAGAATCAATACACCCGGAACAATAATATCGGCACGATCCTTGGCTAGTCCGGGGACTTTCTTGCGCTGTGCCGAGGTTAGATGTGGCAGAGAAAGAGCGATATTTTCCATGGCTTCCCCACTTATCTCATAATGATGTGTCACAGGCAAGGAGTACTGGGTTCTTTTCTGTTCCACTTTGGCCAGTGTACGCATGGTGCCACCAAGCCCTATGAGAGGCAGGCCCGGATGCTGCCTTATCCACTCCTGTTCACTTAATGCCTCAATAACCTCATTGCAAAGTGCAGTAGCATTAGCTTCAGACCATTGATCTTCCCTCCCATAACGGGCATATGAATTAACGGCGCCAATAGGAAGTGAAATGCTATGCAGTCTTTTACGATCACGGAATACAGTGATTTCGGTACTTCCCCCGCCAATATCCACGACAAAACCGTCCGCCAGATCAATTGATTGTGTAACGCCAAGGAAACCGTAATAGGCTTCCTGATCGCCGGATACACGTTCAACCTGAAGTCCCGTCTCCGTTTCGAGCCATCGTATAATTTCGAGGGCATTGCCTGCATTTCGAATTGCTGCAGTAGCTGCAGCCCGGATGAGTTTGGTGTGATACGCTTCGCAGGTAGCCTTGAATTGCCGCAAAATGGTAATGGCTTTATCCAGTGAATGTCTCAGGATGGTGCCGTCTTGTTCAACGACATTGCTCAGACGAGCGGCATATTTGTCTTCATGAATGATGCGATAAGCTCCGTCATGGTCCATTTCATAAATGACAAGACGGATGGAGTTGGAGCCGATGTCAATGATTCCAAGTGTTTCATTATGTGTCATAAGCATCTCCTTCTACAGAGGTTGATCTACCCTACCCGAAGTGAAGCAAGGCAGCCATGGCTTCCGGCGAACCCGGAGGCGTGGAGGAGAAGGGCGTGGTGAGCATTACTACAATGATGAAGACGATGAAACAGGCAAATATAATGCAGCTTGCGGCAAACCCGCGATTACGTTTTTTGATAAAAAGCCGGATACCTGTAACAAAGAGAAGTACCGTGACAGCTACCAGAACGATCGACATTGCAACATAAGCTACGCCATACAGTGATTTGAAAAATGCTTCCATTTGTTCTGAACGCTCCTTAGATCCTCAATTTAAGCCTTTCCATACCATTCTTTAGTAGCATACGACAGTTTGATGCGTTTGAAAAGCAAACCGGGCGCATGCTCCGACCTTGGGACATGCTTCTAGACGATCTCCACGGAAAAGGGGCCTTCGCCTTGGACAGACATCCAAGAAAGCACGACTCCTGTTGAGTATGTATAAGGAAGGACCATTGTTCAGGAAAGGAGATTAACCCATGTCGAGACAGCTTGCAAGCAAATGGCTGAAGACAGCAGCACTGATGAAATATCCGGTAGCGGCTGTCCATATTCCACAGACGATGGCATTTAATTCAAGAAATCTGCTGAACATGCTTAACCGCTATGGAATGGTATATATCAAACCGGTTGTCGGAGGTGGCGGTTACGGTGTCATCAGAGTGTCCGCAAGCGGAGCAACGTATCGGTACACTCATATGATGGCAACTCGTTCTTTTACCAGCTACAACCAGATGTATCGCTCCCTGATCCGTGTAAAAGCCAGACGAAAATACCTGATTCAGCAAGGTGTTCATCTTGCGACGATTCACGGCAGACCAGTCGATTACAGAGTCAAAGTTGTCAAAACAGAAAGAGGATGGGTGTTCCGTTCCCTAGTAGGAAGACTGGCTCGCCCGGGACTATGTGTGACGAATCTTAGCAAGGGAGGCACAATGCTTTCCGGCAGGAGAGCACTCGGGATGTCGCTGCCCCATATTTCCGGAAGACACAAACGCCGGGAGATGCGTTCACTTACACTCACCTGCACACAAATTATGGAAAGACAATTTCCGGGGGTAGGGCAGCTTGGTTTCGATTACGGGCTGGATCACTCAGGCAAGATCTGGATTCTGGAAGTGAACACCAGACCTCAATGAAAATGGTGAAAAAAAGTTAAAAAAAACCAAATAAAATCCGATAGTAAAATAAAGGGAAACTGGATGGAAAACGTTTGAAAATGAAGAAGTGCGGGTAATTTACTCGCAGGCAAGTCTTAAAACTATGAATTTGTTCTAAAAAAAATACTCTGATAAACGTTCTGTTTGATAAGATACAGTCCTGTGTATAAATACTGTCCACAATATCCCCGTTGATCAATCAATATTTTTACCATTTATCAACAAACTATACACAGGATTTCCACAAAACGTTGTGGATAACAAGAACGCTTGTTCTCTTTATAAATCTCTGATATGATAGTTTTGAGGAAAAAAAAGGAAAGGTTGTGGCGGGAAATGGCTATGTTATCCGATGAGATGTTATTGGATTCCTACCATAAGGCGATTGAGTTGAATCTCGAACGAGATTTCATCGCACTGCTGTTGGCAGAAATCCATAAGCGCAAACTGGGTACCGACGTATCTGCCATTCTTCACTAGAGATCCTCATTGCAGGCAATGTTACAGGTTCCCGGACATGTCCCATAGATGGACAGGCCATAGCGTGCTTGTCTGGCAGTGGTGACAGAACATCATATGATTGCAAACGTTTTCGGCTTTGTCTGCCGTGTCAGAGGAAGTTTGAAATACGTAGGGGCTGTATGGTCCGGTGTAATCGTCCATTTTGCCGCATTCTGACAGTCCCTGAAGGCAGTGGGGACAAGCCTGCTCCGGTACAACCAGACCGTTACACAGCGGGCATATATAAGACAAGGGTATCCCTCCTGATGTTGGATTCATTCAGGAGTAAGATACCCTTTTTTGTGTCTTTTATATTCTATATGATTCCATAAGGAATTAGCGCTTCATGTTACTGCTGTGTCCCGGGGATAACTTGGCATCTGGGTCGAAGTAAACCTTGGCATTGTTGACTGCGGTTGGTGCTTCACCGAATCCGACAGCAATCAGTTTCAGCTTGCCTGGATAGGTTGTAATATCTCCTGCAGCATAGATGCCGGGAATCGATGTTTCCATGCGGGAATCGACCACAATGGAGTTGCTGTCGATCTCAATGCCCCACTCTGCGATGGGTCCCAAGGAAGATACGAAGCCAAAATTGACAATGACATCATCGACTTCAATTTCCTGTGTTTCTTTCGTTTTGACGTGAGCCAAAGTCACCTTCGTAATGCGGTCTTCCCCATGAAGTTCCGTGATTTCGGTAGGTGTAACCACGTTCACTTTGGAATTCATCAGGTTTTCGACACTGTGCTCATGGGCACGGAATTTGTCGCGGCGATGAATTAGAGTTACCTGCTCAGCGATCGGCTCAAGCATAAGCGCCCAGTCTACAGCGGAGTCGCCTCCACCGCTGATGAGTACTTTTTTGCCGGCAAAGGCGTTCAGATCACTGATGAAGTAGTGCAGATTGGTTTTTTCAAATTTGGCTGCACCTTCAAGCTCCAGACGACGGGGTTCGAATGCACCCACACCCGCAGTGATGATTACGGCTTTGGCATGGTATTCATTCACATCGGTTTTTACGACGAAATGACGTTCTTCTAGTTTCTCTACGGACACAACCTTTTCTTCCAGGCGGATGTTCGGATTAAAATGATTCATTTGCTCCACCAGGTTATTCACCAGTTCCTGAGCGGTAACTTTCGGGAACCCGGCTACATCATAGATGTATTTCTCAGGATAGAGGGCGGCAAGTTGTCCACCAAGTTGTGGCATACTCTCAACCAAAGTAACGGATGCCTGGCGCATTCCTCCGTAAAATGCGGCGAACAGGCCCGCAGGGCCGCCACCAATAATAAGCAAATCGGTCATGTCATGACCGGCAGTTTGTGCAGTCAAAAATCAACAACACCTTTCTTATTTTAATAGGTAGTTAACAGAAATAGTGGAGCAGGGCACATAGAGTAACCCGCATTTGTTGCTGAACTGTCTTTCTCATTATAAACGGTGTAAACTGGGTTGCAAAGTTGGTAGTTTGATGAATCTGAGAACAATAGATGAAGATCGGGTGAGAATAGGATGAAATTGGAAATGAAAGGTTATGAAAAATAACAAAAAAAACCTTGATCTTTGCCAGAAATACAGATATCCTTGACCTGTACTATGTGTTTTTTTGTCTAATTTAGCTCCAATTTGTAATGTGAAGACAATACCCGCGTTTTGTTGAATCTTGTGTATAATTTCACAACTTTAACCGATAACTTGCATGCAAAAAGTTCAAATAAATTCGCGAAGTTAACATTTGTCGTCATAATGGATAAGACCTCATCAATATGGGTAAGTAAGAGCCTTTTTACAACAAAACAATCGAACGGCTGATGCGAGCGAAACCGGAAGGGGTATAGACATGAGCAGTATTCCCAAAATCGTCATCCTCGGCGCGGGCTATGGCGGGATTCTGACAGCCCAGCGGCTGCAGAAAGAATTGAATTATAACGAAGCCGATGTCACATTGGTGAACCGGCATGATTATCATTATATCACCACACATCTACATATGCCGGCAGCTGGCACAGATACCATTGAACATGCAAGGGTTCCCATTTCGAAGCTGATTGACGAGTTCAAGATTGATCTGGTCAAGTCTTCGGTGAAAGAGATTCGCCTGCAGGATCGGAAGATTATTCTGGAGGACGGCACGTTATCCTATGATTATCTGATCATTGGGCTGGGTGGAGAACCGGAGACCTTCGGTATTCCCGGCATGCTTGACCATGCGATGACCATTCGCAGCATTAACTCGGTCAGACGGATTCGTGAACATATCGAATATCAATTTGCCATGTACAAAAACGATAATAAGCGTAACCGCATTCGTTTTGTTGTGGGTGGTGCGGGCTTTAGTGGTGTCGAATTCGTGGCTGAACTTGCAGATCGAATTCCACAGCTCTGCAAGGAATTCGATGTGAATCCCAAAAATGTGCACATTTATAATGTGGAAGCTGCACCCTCAGCCCTCCCGGGTTTTGATCCGGAGCTGGTAGAACATGCGATGAACGTGTTGAAGAAAAAAGGGGTTACTTTCAAAATCGGTGTTCCGATTAAGCAATGTTTGCCAGATGGGGTCATTGTGGGTGAAGGAGAAAAACTGGATGCAGCAACGGTCGTATGGACCGGTGGTATTCGGGGTAACGCTTTGCTTGAACAAGCTGGCCTTGAAGTAATGCGTGGACGGGTGAAAGTCGATGAATATCTGCGTGCCCCAGGGCATGAGCATGTCTACGTCATCGGTGACAATTCACTGGTGTTTAACAACGAAGGGCGGCCTTATCCGCCAACCGCTCAGATCGCAATGCAGCAGGGTGTTAACTGTGCCAAAAACGTTGTCGCAGCCATCCGCAAGAAGCAGCCCGAGCCTTTTGAATTTACAAGTAAAGGTACGGTAGCCTCACTGGGGAAAGGTGAAGCTATCGCCGTCGTAGGCGGTAAGAAATACAAAGGATGGAAGGCAGCTCAGCTGAAGAAGCTGGTGGATCTCCGGTATTTGTTTATCATCGGTGGTATTCCCCTGGTACTGAAGAAAGGGCGGTTTTTTGGATGAGACATTGCAGTGTTCAGGTCAGAGGACTACTCACGCGCGAAGAACTGGATCGATACAATGCCCTGATGCAGGTTGGCGGTTATCTTGAGGAACAGGATCAGTATGATCTGGCTTATATTGTTCAGAAGGAAGTTGATATTCTCATTTTGCCAGCGATCGAGCGGCTTAAGGAGAAGGGGCGTGACCGTGACCGGGCAACGGCCGAATTTCTGGAGTCTCTAAAAGCGGTCGATGAAGAGGATCAGGACTAAGATTTAGAAGGATCACGTTCTTCGAATGCTCCCGGTTGGTCCGTTCAAGACGATGTATTGAATATAAGATAGATATGAAAAAAAAGCACCGCTGACATTGACCTTTACAGGAGATGTCCGGTGCTTTATTTTGCTATTTGTTCCTACAGCTTGAGCATGTCTTCCAGTGTTTCTTCGTTCAGCAGGCTTCCCACATAGAAAGAGCCGAATTCGCCATAACGGGCACTGACTTCGTCAAAGCGCATCTCGTATACGAGCTTCTTGAATTGAAGTGCATCATCCGCAAACAGCGTAACGCCCCATTCCCAGTCGTCGAAACCAACGGAGCCAGTAATGATCTGTTTCACTTTACCAGCATAACTGCGACCGATCATGCCATGGCTGCGCATCATCGAGCGGCGCTCATCCATGGAGAGCATGTACCAGTTGTCGTTCAG
The DNA here is from genome assembly GCF_014844075.1 of Paenibacillus sp. JNUCC-31. Taxonomy (NCBI): domain Bacteria; kingdom Bacillati; phylum Bacillota; class Bacilli; order Caryophanales; family Paenibacillaceae; genus Paenibacillus; species Paenibacillus sp. JNUCC31. The sequence goes on along the minus strand of NZ_CP062165.1, from coordinate 2,090,380 downwards.
CTCGCGTTTTTTGTTCATCGGGTAGAAACAGATATATTGTCGCTGTGGCAGGACCGGCTTGAGACGGGCGATGATTTCCGGGTTCTGCATAGGGTCTTCGCCTTCTTTGCCCAAATAGTTACTCAGTTCCACTACGCTGACGTAAGAATACGATTTGGTCGTGTACTGGGCAAACATCGTTTTGTTGAAGGCATTCTCAACGGCCTTCAGATCTTCCAGCGTTTCACGCAGATGCATCATGACAAGGTCAGCTTTTTGGCCTACAACCGTATACACGACTGTGCTCCCTTGGGATGAATTCTCGACTTCCTTCCATTCTTTCCAGAATTCCTCCAGCTCGTCCAGTGCTACGGCACGTTCCTCATCATCGGCAGCTTTCCAGGCGGCCCAGTTAATCGAGCGGAAGTCATGCAGGGCGTACCAGCCCTCCAGTGTTGATGCGGCTTCGTTCATGAATTGTATTCCTCCTGCAGGGTATATTTCCAAATCCCGGTAAGGGACGGTTGAATGCGTTATCGTCTTTATTGTATCCCAACAGGAAGCAGAAGGGCAAATGAACAGAGGGTGATTATAGGGAAATTTGTCCAGAAAGTTCGTTGCTTCGCCACATTTTTTGCGGTACACTATCTACTATCCATAGTATGAGAAACCGAGTCAGTGAAAGAAGAGGTGAACGTCACCCGATGCAGTTCATACCTGTGCTGGTATTGATGGTATTATTTTTTGTTATGATGTTTGGTATCGGTTTCATTCTGAATATGCTGATGAAGACAACCTGGTTCCCTTCCTATCTGTTCATCATCGTCATTCTGCCTGTCGTCGTATATTCCCTGTGGGATCATACGGCATCGCTGATGTCACATTTGGGATCTTTCCATATTGTAGACTATATGACAGGCATAGCTGGACTGGCAGGAGCAATCATTAGTGGCTGGACCATTCGCAAACTTCGTCTGGGTGGATACAAAATGTTTTAATTGGCCGGCAAAAGAAGTTTTCGCTGACCGCAATATTCCTGTAAAGGTCTTGCCTTTGTCGTAAACGCTTACGAATGCAAAGGGAAGGCTTTTTTGGCGTGCATCCAAATCTTGCGTATTATGTTTGGGCTAAGCCTCATATACATATGGATAACATTTCTCCATATCTCCACTTGTTTTCTAAGGCTGTAGCTTTTATAGTAATCTAGCAACTCTGCGAAAACGTGAATGCTGTCGACCTAGGACGAAACGGAGCGAGAACAGGTCCGTTTTTTACCTGTTTTTGAACATTTGAGGATCAGACATTTATGATAGAATAGATAAACAACCTTTTCGGGAGAAGGAGATCAAGCTATGCGCATGACCAATATGCACCATTATACTGAACATCATCGCTACTGCGTATACAGGGAGTTTGGACTTAGTGCCCTGGATGACCGTATGCTTACCGGAGCGTATCAGCCCATGGTAGGTGCCTTTGCGGTTGGCTTGTATCGACTGCTTTTTCAGCATCTTCCAGGTGAACAGGTCGGTTACTCGGCGCTTGAGCAGCAACGGAGGCTGTTCATGACACTTGGACTTGAGCCAAGCGAGAAAGGACGAAAGTATTTGGTGGAGCAGGCATCCAAGCTGGAGGCTGTGGGACTGCTTCAGACGGCAAGGCTGTATATTCCGGAAAATGATGATTACATCTATGAATATGAGCTGCAGCCGCCGCTCTCTCCGGCAGAATTTTTCCGCACACAGCATTTGACACTGCTGCTTCGTGACAAGATCGGCAAGTTCGCCGTACTTTCACTACGTTCCGGTTTTTCAGCCATAGAGAGCGGTGAAGCACCTTACCCGGCAGCTAATAAAGAGAATATTTCTGTTCCTTTTTACGATATATTTGAATTGAACACCCATGTCATTGATTACGAACTCGAGCAGGCATTGTCGGAAGTGTCGACTTCGGCCCAGCGCAGCGGAACAACGGGTGCAGCCGAGGAGAACAGCTTGAATTATGCCGACATAATCTTGCGTTTTCCGCGTGAGTCGGTCAATCGTCGTCATGTAGAACAGCTGCGGTTCGATCATGAGCAGCTCGGCATTGTGAATTATGTGGTGAACAAGTTCAATCTCAGCGTACAGGATGTATGTCGTTTGTTGGATGAGGATGATATCTTCAACCCACAGGGACAACTCGTGCTGGATGATCTTCAACACAAGGCAAGCCTGCAGTTCAGACAGACCAAGAAGCGGCATGAGCAGCAAACGGTACAGGCAGCGAAGGTTGTGGCTCTAAGACAGCATATGGAGGAGCCTGAGCGGAAAGAGGATTCTGGTGAACCACCAGTCGAACACGTCGTGCAGATGGAATACTACGTCGAAGTGCCTCCGCAATTTTCGACCAAGTGTGATATTCATCAATACAACATGATGCTGCGCAATGAGCCTTACACACGACTGCTTCAAACGTTCTTCCCTGGAGCCGTACCGGACAACCTGGTGGACATTTTTGAGAAAATCGATCTCAGCTACAAATTGCCTGGTGAAGTGATTAATGTGCTGATTCATTATTTGATGGCATTGCTTGTATCCGGCGGTGAGCAAAGAATTAACCGCAACTTCGTTGAGGCCATTGCCTCCAACATGCTGCTTAAGCAGGTGAACTCCTATGAGAAGGCGGTACAATATATTCGCGACCAAGCCAAGGTCAAAGGCAAACAAGCTGCTGGTGCAGCTGGAACCCGTTCCCGTACATACGGCAAAGGAACCAAAGCCAAACCCGAAATTCCGATTGTACAAGACATAGGCGCCGAAGGTAATGCAGTATCCGAAGAAGAGTTCGAAGAGATGATGAGGTTTGCCCAGCAGATGCAGGCGAGTAAACAAAAGGGAACTTCATAACTTTTCATCATATAGACCGATAAGGCGAGTCTCCTGATCAATGGTGACTCGCCTTTTTGCTAGATGATTATTTTTACATCATTGTACAATGTGTAGATGAGTTGTATTCTCTCAAAGAAAAGAGGGACTTCTAATGGCAAAATGGGATAACATGCTGTCTATGCTGTGGATGCTTCGATCCGGAAGAAAGTACACTGCCGCGCAAATCGCGGACAGTTTGGAGATCAGTGTCCGCACTGTGTACCGATATATCGACGCATTATGTGCCAGTGGCGTGCCGGTCGTTGCGGAATCGGGTCATGATGGTGGCATTCGTATTCTGGAGAGTTTCAAGGAGACACCATTATTCTTCAACGCCTTAGAGTTAAAGGGTCTTGTGGACGCGTTTAAATTTGCGCAGGGTGCAGGCTATCCATACGCGGAGGAGCTGGAATACGCGTTGAAAAAGGTCGAGAACGGACTGCACGAAGAACAGCGTCATGATCTTTCCCGTCAGACGAGCAGCCTGGATGTAGTTTCTTCGGCGCGTGCGCCTTCTGTCGTTCCGTTGTTGCGGAACTTGGAACAAGCGACGAACGGCGGACGAACTGTTCGTATGGTTTATCGCAAAGCAAATGCGGAGCAGGCTAACGAACGTGAAGTCGATCCATATGGGCTGGCTTACAACCGAAACGAATGGTACGTTGTTGGGTTCTGCCAACGGTCGCAGGCAATGCGAACCTTCCGCGTCGAACGTATCGAGCAGCTGGAGCTAACCGAAGCGAGATTTGACAAGCCGGAGCGTTTCTCAGCGGCCGCCTTTTTCCGCGAACAGTCCGAGCGAGCACGAGAGGCAGACGGACCGCTGGCTGCGATTCGCATTGAGGGGGAGCCTGACAAGCTGAATGCGGTTTGCAGCCACTGGCATATGCGTCACTATTTGGTGGAACGAACCGATCGGGAGGCGCGGTTTCTGCTCGATGTTCCGACGATGAACAGGTACCTTCCGACATATCTGATGACGTTCGGCACGGCCATTCACATCCGGGAACCACTGGAGCTGAAGCGTCGGATCCAGGAACTGGCATACGGTATTGCCAAACATTATGAAGACGATCGGGATTGAAGTTCGCTGACAATAGTTGTCAGCAAACTTGGTATACGATAAAGACAAGGCTGCGACAGCCAAAAAAGGGTGAAGAAAAGGAAGGGTGAATTTATTTATGCTTCAACAACCTTACCCATTGTATGACTATCATGTTTGGGCGAACGATCGGTTGTTCACACACTTGGAACAGCTCCCGGAGGATGCTTTCCATGCGGAAGTGACGAGCGTATTTCCATCCGTGTCACAAACATTCGGGCACATGTATTTGTTCGAACAGCTTTATATGTTAGTGCTCGCTGAAGTTCCGAACGAGGACATTTTTCCGAAGATCTCGGGTTGGACAGAGGAAGCGCAGGGCAAAACCGTGAATGAGATGCGGGAGCTGTTTGGCAGCGTTACAGAGCGGTTCCGCGATTTACTGCGGCATACGCCTGACCCCCACAAGAAGATGACGATTGAGCATCCGAAATACGGTAAAATGGAAACACGTTTTTCCGACATCCTGCAGCATGTTGTCAACCACGGAACATATCACCGGGGCAATGTGACCGCGATGTTAAGGCAGCAAGGTTACTCCGGCGTGCCAACGGATTATATGTTTTATTTGTTGGAACAGCATAATGATAAACGGTAAAATGATATAGACACAAAAGGTGAGTCTTCTATCCATAGAGGCTTGCTTTTTTTTGCTAGACTAGAGAACATGGGGTATCCATGTGGAGAAATAAAAGTACCGAACATGAATAAAGCCCTTCCGACTTCCTGTGGGGGAAGCGAAAGGGCGTGATTGATTTTTCTGTTTTCTCGACTCCTATAAGTCAGTTAACCTTGTGGATCGTTTATCGCAAAATTGTCGTTGCCTTGTTGCCAGCATAATCTTCAATAACCAGCTTCAGTGAGCTGCTGCTGGACGCAGGTGTGAAGGTAAGTTCGCTCAGCTTCGTTCTGCCCCGAATGATATAAGGGAATTTCTGCGATACGTAAGTCACTCCGAATTCACGGGGTACCTCATTTTCATAGATATAAATCTTGTACCAATCCTCCAACTCAGGCAATGCGAGGGTGTACTTTCCATCCTTTACCGTGACCTTTTCCTTGGCGTATGGTGTAATCTGAGTATCTGCAAGCTGTCCGGTAATTGTCACTGGATTCTGTTTGCCAATGGCAATATTCAGAACGTAATGTTCACCATTGGTCGGAAGGCCGGTCAAAGTAGCAGACTGTTTTCCTTTTTTGACCTGAAGTGTCTTGGTGAAAGGTTCCTTCGCATATTCAGTTTGAAGTGTAAGCTGGATGGGTTCTTTATCGTTGTTCTTTTTCGGGTTTTTCCAACGGACAATGGCATCGCCATTGCTCTTGAATTTGACATCAATGTCCTGAACAGCTGCATTCAGATCATACGGCAGGACGGTTGCTTCACTCTCGGTACCATCTGGGCCTACAGCCCGAATGGACAGTTCACCCGTGGGTTGTTTGAGCGATTTAATATAAAATGTGGAGTCATACACACCACCGACATAGACACCGTTCTCATACAGGTTATATTGCTTAACCTTGGAATAGTCCTCGATATCCCATTCGACAACCAACTCATCGGTGTTGGTCAGTGCTTTGGCAATATGGAATCCGGTTGGAGCATTCGGTTTGGCGGCAGAACCATCGGAGATACGGATCTCACCAATGTTCATTTGATAATTCTCAATTGTAGTGCCATTAGGGTCGAAGGATAGACCGAAAGCTGCAATGGTCTTTCCTTGGTATGCGCTCAAATCCAGTGTAGTGGTTTTCCATTCATCCGTATGCTGGCCTGATTCAGGCACATTAACTTTGACCACCTTGGTTGGTTCATCTTCGAAGATCAGTCCAACTTGCATGGACGAAGCGTCGCTGACAGACGGTTTGTTATAGGTGAGTTCCAGTTTGGATTGTGCATTGATGGACAGATCCGTCTTGTACAGTCGCAGGAAATTGTCCTTATTCAGACGCCCGTTCACGACCAGAGAGCTGCCGCCGTTGAACGCACCAATGGAATCGTAAGTATAGCGAGCACCTTTCTCATAGGTTGGACCATAGTCAAAATCAACCGTCAGTTTGTCACCTTGGCTATCCATCCACCATTGCCAGGTGACCGGGATATCCTGAATATTGATATTGGACCATTCGGTTTCATTGGAAACCGTGCCGTCTTCATAATATTTCAGCCCATGGCCTGTATTGAAGTTGGTCACAAAATTGGAGCCATGAATGACAGAGCGTTCGGTAAGATAAGCGGCGATGCCGTCCCATTTTGTACCGGAAGCGTACACATCGGACAGATCGGCGGATGATGTACGGCGTGCGTTGGTTGGGTCCTGATTCGGACCTGACCACCAGGCGCGGTCGCGCACAAAGGTCATCCACTGGTACTTATCTTCGGCTCTATGATTGGTGCTGCCATCGCCCATCTCTTCATCCAGGGCATTATGGGTAAAGTCGGCACCAAGCGTTGCAATACTGTTCATCGGCTGGCCGTTCTCGTCCAGATTGTTGCGCAAATCGTAGAGCTGCTTCCAGCGGCCGAACTGGTCATTCCCACCTTCGATACCGGCAAATACCGTTTCCAGTGGGTCGAGTCCCAGGCTAACGGCATGATTGCGAGAATCACGCAGCATGTCATGGTTCCATACGTAATTCAGGAAGATCGAATCCGAGACTCGGCCTAATGCAGAATCTTGCACAAATGGACTGTTAAGTCCATTAAACTGGTTCTGGTATTGAATTTTGCCCGTTGTATTGATAGTGGAGTCATACCATTGAACATATAACCCGTTGTCCCTGAGATATTTCATGAATTTCTTGTAGGAAGGGATATCTTCGGGGGCAACGCCTTTCGCGACTTCTTCCTGATTGAAGAAATATCCGTCGTAGTTATAATATTTCGCCATTTCGACCAGCTTTGCAGCAACAGGGAAATTTCCGTCTTCATCCTGCACAAGCATCTGTTTGTAGGTTTGGGGTCCACGGTCATTGTCGGAGAAGAAAATATTGGCGATGGACCGGACGCCATTTTTGTGTGCTGCATTGGTATAGGCCGGATTGGGAATATTCAAAATGCCAAACTCGAAGTATTTTTCCGTCCAGTCTTTATTTGGATCGTACAATTCTTCTGGTACACCCGCAGAAGCCATGCCATGCCAATAGCTGTAATAGTCTGTATACTGCCAATAATTAAAGAGGTACTGACTGAACTCGTTCGTGTAAGGGGTACTATCAAAGAAGGCATTACCATAATCGCCACTCATGGTAAACAGTTGGGTGTCGGGGTTGAGTTCGGGATAAGCTTGCGTTGCAGCAAATGCATCATTGCGAGGTTGCAAAGGTACATGGGCACGAAGCAGATCACCATGGATATCACTTTCGGGTGTCCAATTCAGAATCTGGGCAGCGGTGTAGCCATGCTGATAGGGCTGGTTCATCCCTTTGGCACTTTCACCTGTGTAAGGGAGCGTGTCTCCGGCATAAACGGATGAGGCAATGACCTGTCCAAGCAGAGCTGACGTGAGCATCATTGCAGTTACCTTGGGAATGAAGCCTTTGGGTTTGTGTTTGCGTGTCATGTTGTTCCTCCTTCGAGTCGAATGAATGTAAGGTATTCTTTTACACAAAACTAAACTTATGGTTAACGATAGTGCATGAAAGCATTTTCAAATAGGGTGAAATTAAAGAAACACAGGTATAAACTAAAGAAAAGTTCCAGGTGACAAGTTAATGTCAGAAGGCAGATGATATAATTTAGACATGAAATCAGCAGCGGGGGGAACTTGCGATTTGAAAATTGTTAGCGTTTACAAAAATTTCTTCAAAAATAATATGTTTATGAAGATGCTGTTCATCTTCTCCATGATTTCGATTGTAACGATTATTACTTTGTCTTATATCATTTTCCTGTCGGTGTCCGACGCAACAATTCGCCGAGAGTTGGCGATTCAGAAAGCGGCGATGGAAAGTGTCGACCGTTATATTCACCAACAGTATGAATCGGTACAGAACATGGTGAGGGACATGCATCAGAATGAGGCGTTGTCAGCCAATATTACCTATCTCATGAATCACACGTACGCCGAATATGTGCAGCATCTGACGAATGGGTATTACGCGAATCAGGATGATTATTCTGCTGACGTATTGAAGCATTTTCAGAACATCATGGATCGCAATTCGGATATCAATCAAGTGATGTTATATAGTGCAGAGCGGCAGGATCTATCTACCTTCAATCAGCATAAGCAATTCAGGAAGCTGGACACCAACGTGGCTCATTCCTATATTCCTGACGTGATGGCGATGGAGACTCCAAATATCAGCGCGCCAAACTATTGGATACGCAAAGAAATAAATCAATGGGACCCGGCGCTGTATGCGATTCGTGTGCCCATCAACAATACACAGACCCTTCGAAATTTGGGACAGTTCCTCGTTTTCTTTGACTCTGCGGGCATTGGCAATGCTCTCGACAGTTATGAAAGTAACCTTAAGGGAGAAATTGTGGTGCTATCAGCCAAGGGCACGGTATTGTTCGACTCCAACAACTACTATTACGGGAAGCAATATCCGTATGTGAATGTGGCCGATTCATTGTTTGACCAGACCGACATGGATTCGATGAAAAAGGAGCGGAACATGTATGTGAACAAGTTTGTCTCGGCGGATCAGGGATATGTGGTTGTTGGCACGGTTCCTGTGAATGAGATGGCTGAAGCCTACGCGGGTACACGCAATACAATCGTTTCGATTAGCATCATATGTATCCTGTTTGCCGTATTGGTTCCGGCGTTTTTCATTATTAATTTTGCTAAACGCACCCGCCGAATCATTCGTTTCACCCAAAGGGTGAAATACGGCAATCTGACAGCACGCATCGATGATACCCGTGATGATGAGCTGGGACAGATCTCGCACAGCTTTAACGATATGCTGGATGAACTTAATCAGTATATTGAACGGGTCTACAAAGCCGAGATTAAACAGAAGGAGACGGAACTAGTTGCACTTCAGGCTCGAATTAATCCTCACTTTCTCTATAACACCCTTGAGGTTATTCGGATGAGGGCGATTTCGCAGGGAGCGAAGGATGTCGGTGAGATGATCTACAGTTTATCCGTGTTATTCAAGAGCCTCGTTCAGCAAAAGAAAAACTATACACTGAAGGATGAGATGGAAGCTTGCCGTTTATATCTGGAGTTGTTCCGGATTCGCTATAAGGATATTTTCATGTATACAATTCAGTTGGACCCTGAACATAACCAACATCCGGTGGTCAAACTATCCCTGCAACCGATTATTGAAAATTATGTGGTGCATGGCATTCAAACAGAACGTTCCGATAACCAATTATCGATTGTTGTTGAAGAGTTGGACGACGTATTACAGGTAGAGGTTAAAGATAACGGCAAAGGCATTGATCCTGCGCGCCTGACAGAGATTCTTGAAGAACTGGAACGCCCGGAAGAATCGGGCCAGATGTTCGGACTGCGCAGTGTCCACACCCGTTTACGTTTCTTATATGGACCGGAATTCGGCATCACGATCGAGAGTACACTCGGAGAAGGAACCCTGATCAGGGTTCGTTATCCTCATATGGAAGGGACAGGTGTTTAATATGTACAAGGTATTTATTGTGGATGATGAACCGTTCATCATTGAAGGATTGTACGATATTCTGGATTGGTCATCATTCGAAATGGAAATTGTAAGCCATGCCGGTAATGGACAGGCTGCATTAAATGCCCTGTCGTCACAGCCCGTGGACATTCTGATCACAGACATATCCATGCCAATCATGAATGGTCTGGATCTGATTCGGGAAGCGCGGCGATTGCAGCCAGATATCAAGGTTATTATTCTGAGTGGTTTCAATGAGTTTGAATATCTGAAAGAGGGCATGCAGCTGGGCATCGAAAATTATCTGCTCAAACCGATCAATGTGGAAGAGCTTGAATCGACGCTCCGCAATACGGCTGCAAAGCTGGATCATGTGTTGTCTCCTCAAACAGATGATGCTTACGGTGTTCAGATTCTGAAAGACAACATCCTTCACCGATGGCTGACAGGACAGATTGCGCCCAGAGAATTTGAGGAACGCGCGCTGTTCATGAACCTTTCGTTGGACGCACCTGACGTTGCAGTGGCTATCCTGCGCGCAAAAGGGGAGGAATTCGGCATGTTCGAGCGAGTGGAGGGTATGCTGAAAGAAAAGCCATATCTGAATGTATTCCATGATATCGATGGTGATATTGTCATCGTTGCCAATGTGCACGCAGATGAGGACGAGGAGCAAAAGTTTATGGATTGCCTTCAGCTACTATCGACTGCGCTATCGGAGACATATCCTGCGGTTGTGATTGGGGCAGGAAGTATGATGAAGGGGCTTCACAATGCGCCGGCAAGTTATCAAGAGGCAAAAAAGGCGCTCCAGTATGTCATGATCTATCCCGACCTTAAAGTAATTGACCATGCCATATTGGAAAGGTGCGGGGATTCCACTTCTTCCTTCTCCATCGATTGGAAGGAGTATGCCAAGCTTATTCTGTCCCGCAATTCAGAGATGCTTACCGAGCGAATTCGGGCAGATCTGGAACAGCGTCGCGATGGGGTTACGCCCGCCGAATTACAGAACATTGCACTGGAAGTAGTCATTCGTTTCAAGATGGAATTGGAGGGCATTAAACATACCGATGAGTCTGCCATTTTCCAACAAGGGCTTCGTCTTGTATTGGATAGCAGCACCTTTGATGAACTTGTACAGGCATTGCAGCAGGTGGGTACGGAGACAATTCAGTCCCTGCTTCAGGATTTGAAGAATCCGATCGTCAACCAGGTGCTTCAACATATTGACAAACATTATGCAGAAGAGCTTTCCCTGAAGCTGCTGGGGGCTCACTATCATCTTCATCCGGTATATTTGGGACAACTGTTCCATAAGGAGACGGGTGAGACTTTTGCCGAATATATCAATAAATACCGGATTGAACGTGCCAAGGAACAGCTGCGCAATTCGAATCTGAAAGTACATGAAATCGCAAGGAATGTGGGGTACTGGGAGACAGGTTATTTCTATAAACAGTTCCGTAAATATGTGGGGATTTCACCTACCGATTTTAAGGTTTTTGGTTAATCTTCGATGGAATTCAGACTGTAACAGCAGACAGAAATGGATGAGGCATTCTGGAAACATGAGGGCATGCGATCACGTTGGTGCCAAATGTTACTCAGGATGTCTTTCTCATGTAAGCGATTTATTCAAATCGGTACAAATTAATGAACCGGTACTGATTTCTCTTTAATTTGTACCTCGAAATATTAAGTTTATCTTCTTTTTGAAAATGCTTTCATTCGGTAAGGTTAAAGCAGTTAGATTGTAGAGCTTAAGGGAACACGAAAAGGGAGGATCAAGGAAATGAGTAAACAAAGAAAAAGTTTTTCTCTCGTTCTAGCACTTTTGATGGCGGTTACAGTTGTTCTTAGTGCCTGTGGAGGAAGCAAGGAAGCTTCAGAATCAGGGGGAGCAGGCGAAGACGCTGTCGAGCTGATCTGGTACACCATCGGTACCCCTCAGAAAGATGTCAATAAAGTGATGGAAGAAGTCAGCAAGTACACCAAGGAAAAAATCAATGCCACGGTAACGATGAAAATGGTTGACTGGGGTGACTATCCGCAAAAGATGCAAGTTAATGTAGCATCTGGCGAGCCAATGGACATCCTGTTCACCTCATCCGGCGGATTTGACTATGTTCAAAATGCAAGAAAGGGTGCATTCCTGGAGCTGGATGACTTGCTCGCGAAACACGGTCAGGATCTCACCAAAACCATTGATCCTGCATTCCTGAGCGGTTCCAAGGTAGACGGACACAACTACGGTATTCCGGCCAACAAGGAGCTGCCTCAACAAGAGGTATGGCGTTTCAACAAAACGCTGCTTGATAAATACAAAATGGACATCTCCAATGTTCGTACGTTAGACAGTCTGGAGCCTTTGCTCAAAACAATCAAGGAAAATGAGCCAAGTGTGACTCCGTTTGGAATGGATAAAAACTTTGTTCCTTATGTTCCTTATGACTATGTCATTCAGAATTTGCCAATGGCAGTCAAACTGGATACCACGGATTATAAAATTGTGAACATTCTGGAGACTCCGGAAATGAAAGAAGCACTCACAACGATGCACAAATACTACAAAGCTGGTTATGTATCGCCAGAGGCAGCAACAACAGGATCTACCAATGACCTGACTACATCAGGCAACTGGTTCCTGGATCGTGCACAGACACAACCACTCGCGGACAACCAATGGTCGGCAAGTTACGGATATCCGGTGGTTTCCACACCAGCGAGTGATGCGATCATCACCAACACGTCTGTACAAGGTTCGATCATGGCCATTTCGGCCAACTCTGAATATCCGGAAAAAGCAATGGAGTTCCTGAACCTGCTGAATACAGATCCAGTGCTGCGCAATATGGTCGATTCAGGTATTGAGGGCGTTCACTACAAAAAAGTGGATGATACGCACATGGAAAATCTGGCTGAATCCAAGAACTACGATATGCCTTCGTACTCTCTCGGTAACAACATGTTATTGTATCTGAACAACAATGACCCGGATAACAAATGGGATGAGTTCAAGAAGTTTAATGCAGAGGGTGTAAATTCCCCAATTTTGAGCTTTAACTTTGATTCAAGTAACGTGTCCTCGGAACTGACAGCAGTGCAGAATGTCAAAGAGCAATACTGGGCCGCATTGATGACAGGTACGCTGGACCCGGAGACCAATTTGGAGCAAGTGATTGAGAAGTTCAATCAAGCCGGACTTGAAAAAGTGATGGCTGAAGCCCAAACCCAGCTTGATGCCTGGAGAGCGGCAAATAAGTAAGGGTAAATTCAGGGATCGGGCCGCTGCTTGTTGCGTCCGATCCTTTTTCATTCAAGCCTGAAGGAGGATCTCCATATGACGTCATTTTTGAAAAATTTGATTAGAAACCGAGTCATGCTGTTCATGGTGCTGCCAGGCGCCATCTGGTTCTTCTTCTTCTCCTACCTGCCATTGGTGGGCACAGTAGCAGCATTCAAGCAATATCGCTTCAGCCGCGAAGGCTTCTGGGCAAGTCTGATGAAGAGTGAATGGGTAGGCTGGGATAACTTCAAATTCCTGTTCAGCACCAACGATGCTTGGCTCATTACTCGAAATACGCTTTTTTATAACATTGCCATTATTGTTCTGGGGCTGGTATTCGCTGTAGGTTTGGCAATTCTGCTCTCGGAGCTGATTAATAAACGATTGGCCAAATTGTATCAGACAGGTATGTTCCTGCCGTATTTTCTGTCTTGGGTTATTGTCGGTTACTTCGCGTTCAGCTTCCTGAGCATGGACCGGGGGATGTTGAACCAAATTATTGGGTGGTTCGGCGTGGAACCCATTCAGTGGTATTCGGAAGCAAAGTATTGGCCGTATATCCTGGTGTTCGTAGCTTTGTGGAAAACCATCGGGTACAACAGCATTGTCTATCTGGCTTCCATCCTGGGGATTGATCGGTCGCTGTATGAGGCAGCGATGATCGATGGTGCAAACAAATGGCAGCAGATTCGCAATATAACGATTCCATTGTTATCCCCCATCATCATTATTATGACCTTGCTGGCCGTGGGTCGTATCTTCTATGCCGACTTTGGTCTCTTCTATCAGGTTCCAAGGGATTCAGGTACGTTGTATTCTGTCACGAATGTTATTGATACGTATGTGTATCGTGGCTTGAAAACAAGCGGTGAGATTGGCATGAGTACAGCTGCCGGATTGTATCAATCCGTTGTGGGCTTTGTACTTGTTATCATTTCCAACTATGTTGTACGCAAAATCGATAAAGATAGCAGCCTATTCTAGGATAAGGGAAAGGAGTGAACCACTGTGGCTCAACTTGTAAAAAAACGCGACTTCCATCATGTATCCAGCGGCTGGAACGTAATTATGAACATTATTGCCGGACTATTCGCTTTGATTTGTGTTTTTCCTTTTGTATTTGTGGTCATCATCTCGTTCACGGACGAGAAGGTACTGGCCCGCGACGGGTACCGACTCATTCCGGCGGAGTGGAGTCTCGCAGCCTATCAGTTTGTCTGGCAGAGTGGAGACACGCTGCTGCGTGCGTACGGGGTAACTATTTTGGTCACGGTACTAGGTACCATCGTCAGTTTAATTCTAATGTCATTGTATGCTTACGCGATTTCCCGCAAGAGCTTCCGTTATCGGAGATTTTTCTCCATATTTGCCATCCTGACCATGTTGTTCAACGGCGGGATGATTCCGACCTATATGGTCGTATCCCAGCTTCTCGGATTGAAAGATAGCTTATGGGCATTGATCCTGCCACTCGCAATGAATGCCTTCTATATCATGATCCTGCGTACGTTCTATTCGACCAGTGTACCGGATGCGGTCATTGAATCGGCGAAAATTGATGGAGCAGGAGAATTTTATACGTTTCTCAAAATTGTCATTCCATTATCTCTGCCGGGGCTGGCGACGATCGGATTGTTCAGTACGCTCGGCTACTGGAACGATTGGTTTAATGCGCTGTTATATATCGATAATCCCAACCTCGTACCGCTGCAATCCATGCTGATGCGGATCGAGTCCAGCATCCAGTTCATCCAGCAGAACTCGGCGAACAGCTCGATGAGTCTGGCGGCGATGCAATCCATCCCGCAGGATACTTCACGGATGGCGATGGTGGTTCTCGCCACGTTGCCGATTATTTTCGCTTATCCGTTCTTCCAGCGTTACTTTGTACAGGGACTGACAGTCGGAGCCGTCAAAGAATAACCAAATCACTTCTACAGATGGAGGCATCGAAGGATGATGATATATAAGGATAAGAGCAAATCCGTGGAAGAGCGAGTAGAACATCTGCTGAGCTTAATGACCACGGAGGAGAAGGCGGGTCAACTCATCCAGCCATTTGGCTGGCAGACCTATACGAATGATCAGGGGAACATTACGCTGAATGAATCCTTTAAAGAACAAGTGGAAAACGGAGGCGTAGGCTCTTTGTACGGTGCGCTTCGTGCAGATCCATGGACGGGTGTTACGCTTGAAAATGGACTGTCTGCCAGAGAAGGGGCAGAGGCCGTAAACCTGATTCAGCATCATGCTGTGGAGCATTCCAGACTGGGGATTCCCATTCTGATCGGAGAGGAATGCTCACACGGACATATGGCGATTGACGGTACGGTCTATCCGGTTCCCCTGCTCTTGGGCAGTACATGGAATGTGGATCTGTACCGTGATATGTGCCGGGCGGTTGCTCGTGAGACGCGTGCTCAAGGCGGTGCGGTAACGTATTCTCCGGTACTGGATGTTGTACGTGATCCACGTTGGGGGCGTACCGAGGAATGCTTTGGTGAAGACCCATATCTCATTGGTGAACTGGCTGTTGCTTCCGTACAGGGACTTCAGGGCGAGCGTCTGGACCAAGAGGATGCGGTAGCGGCTACACTGAAACATTTTGTCGGTTATGGCAGCTCGGAAGGTGGACGCAATGCGGGACCGGTACACATGGGCTGGCGTGAGCTGCTGGAAGTAGACCTGTATCCGTTCCGCAAAGCTGTTGAAGCAGGCGCTCAATCCATTATGCCGGCCTATAATGAAATTGACGGTATCCCATGTACCGTTAATACGGAATTGCTGGATGATGTTCTGCGTAAAGAATGGGGCTTTGACGGTCTGGTCATTACGGACTGCGGTGCCATCAACATGCTCGCAAGTGGGCATGATGTGGCGGCGGATGGACTGGAAGCATCCGTACAGGCCATTCAGGCAGGTATTGATATGGAGATGTCCGGTGAGATGTTTGGACAATATCTGGTACAGGCGATCTCGGAAGGAAAGCTTGAGATGCATGTACTGGATCAGGCTGTTCGCCGCGTGCTGTCGCTCAAGTTTAAGCTGGGACTGTTCGAGCAGCCTTATGTAGATGCTGATCGCGCGGCAGAAGTCATTGGCAGTGCAGAGCATATTCAGCTGGCACGTCAATTGGCAGCGGAAGGCGTGGTCTTGCTCAAAAATGAAGCGGCAACGCTGCCTCTGTCAACGGCAACAACGGGCCGGATTGCTGTCATTGGTCCTAATGCAGACCAAGCCTATAACCAGTTGGGTGACTATACATCCCCCCAACCAAAATCCAAAGTGGCTACGGTGCTGGATGGTATCCGCAGTAAGTTTGCCGTTAGTGAAAGTGGACACGCGGGGGAAGGATCAGATGGTCGTTCGTCGAATGTTGTAGCTGAGGTGCTCTACGCACCAGGTTGCCGAATCAAGGGCGATTCAAGAGAAGGATTCGAGCATGCGATAGAAACGGCAAGGCAAGCCGATACAGTCATCATGGTCGTTGGCGGCTCAAGTGCCCGAGATTTTGGTGAAGGAACGATCGATCTGAAGACCGGTGCTTCCAATGTATCCGATAACTCATGGAATGACATGGAGTGTGGCGAAGGCATTGACCGCATGACACTGGGACTCGCCGGAGTCCAGCTCGAACTGATTCAGGAGATTCACAAGCTTGACAAAACACTTGTCATTGTATATATCAACGGTCGGCCGATTACTGAACCTTGGGTGGATGAACATGCTGATGCCATTCTGGAAGCCTGGTATCCGGGGCAAGAAGGTGGGCATGCCATTGCAGACATTTTGTTCGGCGACGCGAATCCGTCCGGCAAACTGACAATTTCCATTCCGAAGCATGTGGGTCAAATACCGGTTTACTACAATGGTAAACGATCACGCGGCAAGCGGTATTTGGAAGAGGATCTGGAGCCTCGCTATCCATTCGGATATGGGCTCAGCTATACTACTTTTGAATACAGCGAGCCAAAGCTGAGTACGGAATCGATGACAGCAGACGAGACGGTTACCGTATCGGTAAAGGTCACCAATACGGGGCCTTGCAGAGGTGCAGAAGTCATTCAGATGTATGTATCCGATGTGGTCAGCCGAGTGGCTCGTCCAGCCAAGGAGCTGAAGGGATTTGTGAAAGTGAATTTGGAGCCTGGAGAGACGCAGACTGTAACCTTCCATATTGGAGCAGAGCAGCTGCAATATATCGGCCGTGATCTCACGCCTGTCGTTGAATCCGGTAAGTTCCATATTCATATCGGAAGACATGTAAATGATACGCAGTTCGCCGAGCTAACGGTAGAGGAGGCGTAAGGAAATGGAACGCATCAGACGATTTATTCGCGAGTTGTCCGAACGTCAGTGGCTGGAGCAAATGGAGCTGCGCAGTTGGGACATCACCCGTGCTTATTATAAAGTGCCAGGACAGTATGAGGATCAGAAGGCTTATCCAGAAGGAGAAGGGTTGAATCGTTTCCCGAGTGAACAGGGAACGACCTATTTCTTCCGTACACGTCTGGAAGTGCCCGCCTCCTGGCAGCAGGAACCATACGGTCTTGTTTTTGAATCCGGTGGGGAAGGTTTGCTGCGGGTCAATGGACATTCCTATCAGGGCCTGGATCGCAATCATACGTATGTAACACTCGACCCTTCCCGAATCGGGACTCAGCCCGAGCTTGAGATTGAGTTATTCGATCCGGTACCCGAGCCTGTAGATCCATTGAATCAGCAAGCGGTTATTCAGCCACCGATTACATCAATACGCAGTTTGCTGGTGCGGCCGAATGAACCTGTCCGCAGCCTGATGTACACGGTCACCATTGTACGCGATTCCGCAGTGCTGATCCCCGAAAGTGATTTCCGCCGTGTACGCCTGCTGGAAGCGATCTATCGGGCGATGGATCAATTTGTAGGTCTGACAGAAGAAGCAGTCAAGCAAGGGGAAGGCATCCGCACCATCGAAGAAAACCTGATTCGTGAGGTAAGAGAAATCGGTGGTAACGCCGAAGGTTTGGAGCATATGGTGGGACAATCGCACATCGACATTGCCTGGTTGTGGCCTGTACGTGAGACGGTGCGTAAGACGAGTCGTACATTCTCCACGGTGGATGCACTGATGAATGAATATCCCGATTATGTTTATTCCCAGAGCCAGCCTTTGCTGTATGCTTTTCTGAAGGAGCATGATCCAGAACTGTATGAACGGGTAAAGAAGCGCATTGCCGAAGGACGCTGGGAACTCGTTGGCGGTATGTGGGTTGAGCCGGATCTGAACATTCCGAGCGGGGAATCCCTGATTCGTCAGATGTTATACGGTCAGCGCTTTTATATGGAGGAGTTCGGCAAAACATCACAGATTGAATGGCTGCCAGATACATTTGGTTATTGTGCGTCTCTGCCCCAGATTTTGAAGCATGGCAATGTCGAGTACTTCATGACGACCAAACTCGGATGGAATGATACGAATGTGTTTCCATATGATCTTTTTCACTGGGTGGGCATTGATGGCACGGCGATCCTTTCCTATCTCAATCATGGTGTTAACGAGCATACGCTGCCGAAGGATATTCATGATCATTGGCAGTCTTACCGGGAGAAGGCAGCGCATCCGGAGCATATGCTTCTGTACGGGCATGGTGATGGCGGTGGCGGAGTAACGCGTGAGATGCTGGAGTATGTGGATCGTTCGGAGTTGATGGTTGGACAACCGAGGAATGGCTATAGTACCGCCGGAGCTTTTTTTGCCGGAATCGAGAAGGCCCAGCCTGATCTTCCGAAGTGGCATGGCGACTTGTATTTGGAGCTTCACCGGGGCACCTATACGACCCATGGTCGCAATAAGCGCAACAACCGGAAGGCCGAGGTGCTTTATCGGGAAGCTGAATTGTGGAATACCCTTGCACTATCGAATATGGAGGCAGAGCAGGAAGCGGAAATACGCTCTTCCCTGCATGATGGCTGGAAGCTGATTTTGCTGAATCAATTCCATGATATTATTCCAGGCTCGGCCATTACAGAATCCTATGTAACGTCGGATGAGGAGTATGTTCGGGTATTTGAGTTGGGTAGAGCAGGACTGAATCAAGGGGTGGCCGCATTGACGAGGGGAATTAACACGCAGGGGCCAGAGGGTTCTCTACCTTATGTTGTGTTCAACAGCCTCGGCTGGAATCGAAATGCAATCGTTCAACTTCAAATGCATGATGGGTTGGACCGTTATGTAATAGATGAAAAAGGTCAGCGCTTGCGAATGGATAGGGAAGATAGCCAAATTTCGATTCTGGTGACGGACATTCCAGCGTTTGGGCATAAGACGATTTGGCTTATACCGGAAAATGCTAGGGAAACAAATGTACGGGAAATGACGAGCATTGCTGAACAAAAGAACTTTACAGATACATGGGAAACCGCATATTACGATGTGCAGTTTAACGATCGAGGCGAGATATCCCGCTTGTGGGACAAGACAGCAGAACGCGAGATTCTGAAGCCGGGTGAACGCGGCAATCAATTTCAATTTTTCCATGACCGTCCGACGCTCTGGGATGCCTGGGATATCGACAGCCGTTATGAGGCCCAGGTTGCTGGTGAAGTGGAGCTTGTGGAGAAGCAACTGGTGCTGGCAGGAACGACGAAGGATGTACTTCGCTTCCGCTGGAAAATTCATCAGTCAGAAATCACACAGGACGTTATATTCTATCATGACAATCGACGGATCGATTTCAAGACCCATGTGAGCTGGAATGAAGATCATAAATTGCTCAAAGTGGGCTTCCCGATCGATGTACTGACTTCGAAAGCAACCTATGAAATTCCATTCGGTGCATTGGAGCGTCCGACCCATCGCAATACGAGCTGGGAGCAAGCCCAGTATGAGGTGTGCGGGCATCGGTTTGCGGATGTTTCCGAGTATGGGTACGGTGTCAGTCTGCTCAATGATTGCAAATACGGATATGACGTACAGGGAAGCACAATTCGCCTCTCTTTGTTACGTGCACCGAGATGGCCTGACCGTACTGCGGATATTGGAGAACATGACTTCACCTATTCCCTGTATCCACATGAAGGCGACTGGAGAACTGCGCATACGGTACGTCAGGCAGCCGAATTGAACCATGAAGTGACTGTACAGCAAGCGGAGCAAATGCAACAGAGGGATCAAGTACAGCAGAGCGCAGGGGCGGGAGTAGATCCAGCTGAAGCTGATGTACCTGTACGTCCGGCTATCGGAACATGGATTGATTTTGATAGCAAACATGTCATTCTGGATACGGTTAAACCGGCAGAGGAAGGACACGGTACAGTGCTCCGTTTCTATGAATCTTCGGGCACGCGTGAACGTGTGACGCTGCAATGGCCGCATACATTTGGACAGGCCTATCTCTCCAATGCGTTGGAAGAGGCAGGCGAGCTGCTGGCCAGTACCAATGGTCAGATTACATTGTCTTTTAAACCTTATGAAATAAAAACCGTGTTACTACGGTAAACCTTTTTGAAATACTCTGAGCTATGTAAGATGAACTAAACCATGTACACGAAAACGTAGAGTGCAGAACCAGATGGAGAAGCTGAGTGTTCGCCTAAAAGCTTTCTGAAAGAAAGCTACATCGGAAGCATACGCTATCCCCGGATTTTCCCTTTGGAGAAGGGAATCAAAAAAATCTGGGGATAACAGCGATCGGAAGATGGTACTGCAATCGTAGTGGCCTAGTGTACAGTTAATGGGTTTATCTTGCTATGGCTACACCATTCAATTTGTTTAAGGAGTGCACTCATTCATGGAACAATTCAGATTACCCAAAATACCGATGCCCCCTGTTGCATTGCCACAAGCTGTACAGGCTGTGATGGAAGAAGCAGAGCAGAAGCTGGCGCATCGTCCGAAGCTGCTACAGTTATTCAAGAACTGTTTCCCCAATACGATTGAAACGACAACGAAATTGATGGATGACGGCACGACCTTTGTCATTACCGGCGATATTCCAGCTTCCTGGCTGCGTGATTCCGTGGAGCAAGTGGTGCATTACATTCCATTTGCCAAGGAAGATCAGGATCTGCAACGCATTATTGGTGGTCTGATCAAGCGCCACATCCAGTATGTTCATATTGATCCATATGCCAACGCCTTCAACGAGACAGCCAATGACTGGCACTGGAATACCACCGACGTGACCGAGATGTCACCTTGGGTGTGGGAGCGCAAATTCGAGATTGATTCTTTGTGCTTTGTTGTGCGTCTCGCTTATTTATATTGGAAAGAAACCGAACTGACGGATATTTTCGATTCCAGCTTCAAAGCCGCCATGCGCAAAATCGTGGATTTGTTCCGGGTGGAGCAGCATCACATGGAGCAATCACCATACAGCTTTACCCGCAATAACGGCATTGCTACGGATTCAATCCGCAATAACGGACGAGGCATGCCCGTTAATTACACAGGCATGATCTGGTCCGGTTTCCGTTCGAGTGATGATGCGTGCGATTTCCATTACAACATTCCAGGCAATATGTTTGCCGTCGTTGCCCTGCGTCAGATGCAGGAGTTCGCGGAGTGGGTATTCCGGGATATGGAGTTCCTGCAGGAGCTTAAGGATCTGGAAGCCGAAGTAGATCATGGTATTCAGCTGTACGGTATTTACCGTCATCCTGAATTTGGTCCGATCTATGCTTATGAGACGGATGGTTTCGGCAACTACTGCCTGATGGATGATGCGGGTACACCGGGACTGATGTCCATTCCTTATCTTGGCTATGTCACAGCGGATGATCCGATCTATCAGAATACGAGACGTTTTGCGCTCAGCAAAGAGAATCCGTTCTATTATGAGGGCAAAGTTGCCAAAGGAATCGGCAGCCCGCATACTCCGCCGGATTACATCTGGCATATGGGTCTGTCCATGCAGGGGTTAACTGCTCAATCGGCCGAGGAGAAGCTGGAAATCATTCGGATGCTGGAAGCAACGGATGCGGATACAGGATATATGCATGAAGGTTTCCATGCCGATGATCCGACGATTTTTACGAGAAAATGGTTTGCCTGGTCCAACAGCCTGTTCTCCCAGTTGGTCTATAAATCCATGAAGGATGGTTTGCTATGAGTACCGCACAGGTGAAGGGAACAAAGCTGATTATTTTCTCTGATCCGGCGTTTCCGGTGGAAGGTACTTTGCCAACGCAAGGTGCTCTTGATTCGTGGAAAGCATCGGAAGAGATCTTCGTTGTGGGCGCGGATGAATTGGCATCGGCTTTGAGCAGAGCGGCTGGTGAAGGGTGTTTCGTGAACCTGCATGCGCCTTATTTTCCAAAATCCGCTTGGACCGAAATTGCAGCTTTTCTTCATCAGGGCGGAAGTCTGATCAGCATTGGGGGCGCGCCATTCAAACGTCCTGTTCGTCAGGAGAATGGGGCATGGATTTCCGAGTCGGAACAAACGGCGTATCACCAGGAACTTTATATTCATGAGGCGTTAAAAGTATCTGCAGCCAAAGTGGGTTCACTAACTTCCTCAGAAGATATTCCAGTCCTTGCAGGCAAAGAGGGACTGTTCGAGAGTGCGGATACGTGGAATCTGGTACCTCATACAACCAAAACAAGCGATTTGCCACATCAGATGGGTTCCTCAGGTCCGATGAGCACGCAGATTTCTCCGCTGCTCCGCGGCCGCAGCAAGGATGGTCGCAGCATCGCAGCCCCAGTCGTATTATGGGAAAACTCCCGCAGTACGTTTGCCGGCTCGCGCTGGCTGTTTGTGCATCTGCCCCTGACAGCTGCCTTCTGGGAACAGGATGGAGCAGCCGAAATGGTGAATTGGGCGCGGTATTGCGCCAAAGGTGTGACCGAACTATCCCTGAAGCCGAACTATGCGTCGTATGAGCCGGGTGAACGAGCTTCACTGATCCTGCAAACCCAAATTCTACAGCGTGCGGGCAGCAGACGAAGTGAGCCGGAGCTGTGGACGTTTGATCTAACAGTTGAACGGGAAGATCGTACAAACGGCACGGTAGAGAAGGTATGGAATCATCAACTGGAGATGGAACTTTCCGGCGAACAGCGTTTTGAACGCATTCTTCTTCCGGTTTCAATCGAGAGCGGGCTGTACCGTATCGTGGGTCGTGTTCAGGCACCTGATGGAGAAGTTCGCATACTGCGGCAGGGCTTCTGGGGTCAGGACGCAGCGTTGTTGGCAGAAGGGGAAGTCATGACACGCAGCAGAGATTATTTTATTAAAGACGGTCGTCCATTGCCTGTTGTTGGTATGACTTACATGACCTCAGACGTGGCACGGAAATTCCTGTTCCTTCCCAATGCGGATGTGTGGGATCGGGATATGGCACAGATGGCGAAGGCGGGCATTAACTGGATTCGGACCGGAATCTGGACTGCCTATCGCAATATGATGCAGGTGGATGGTCACATGTCCGAGGATGTACTGCGTGCTATTGATGCGTTCCTGTTAACGGCAAAACGGCATGGCCTTCAAGTGACATTCACCTTTTTCTCCTTTACACCCGAGACGTGGGAAGGAACAAATCCATATTTGGACCCGCAGAGCGTCGATGCACAGAAACGATTCATTCGCAGCATTGTTAGTCGTCACAGACATTCCACACATGTGGACTGGGACTTGATTAATGAACCGTCGATGTTTGATCCTGTGCGCATATTCTCCGATGGACCGCGTTCGGCAAGAGATTTGTATGAGCAGCAGGCGTTTATCGAGTGGCTTCAGCAGCGACATCAGACGATTGAAGCATTGCAGGAGGCATGGAACATGTCACCTAAGCAGCTCCCGGACTTTACCGCAGCAGTCATTCCTGAACCGGAAGAGATTAACTTCGATGTACAGGACATGCACAAGGCTAAAAAAGGAACACGCTGGCTCGATTATTGTCTCTTTTCCATGGAGATGCATAATGTTTGGGCGAGAGAGCTTGTAGGCACGATCAAGGATCTTGTTCCCCATCATCTGGTTACCGTGGGGCAGGATGAAGCTCTCGGAGCACAGCGCCCTTCCCCGTTCTTCTATGAACAGGAAGTGGATTATACAACCGTGCATTCCTGGTGGCTCAACGATGACCTGATCTGGGACGGTATTTTCGCCAAAACACCACATAAACCCAATCTCATTCAGGAGACAGGCATCATGTATGTGGAAACCCCGGATGGTCGGGCCAAACGTACAGAGGAAGAGCTTCGCAGCATTCTGGAGCGCAAATATGCCTATGCCTTCTCAACAGGCGGTGCCGGAGCTGTGCAATGGATCTGGAATACCAACTTCTATATGGATAATGCCAATGAATCTCATATCGGCGCGCTGCGTGCGGATGGTACGGAAAAACCTGAAGCCGATGTGTCTTACGATTTTGGCCGATTCATGGAGCCAATTCGAGACCTGTTTACCGATCGCGAGCTGGAGGACATTGCAGTGGTCTTCCCGTATTCCAACGATTTCTCGAACCGTTCCCTGGCCTACGATGCAACCACAAAATTGACCCGTGTGATGGCTTATGAGCTGAAGCAGCCATTCCGGGCTGTATCCGAGTATCATCTGGAAGCGTTGAAACAGCAGCCACCGAAGCTGATCATGGTTCCGAGTCCGCACAACATGGACAACGATGCGTTAAGTGAACTGCTGAACTTCGCGGAGAATGAGGGAGCTGCGCTGCTTATCACTGGCCCACTCGGGTTGGATGCTTATTGGAAGAGAAGTGATCGTGCAGATCATCTTGTCGGTGAGCGCAGTCTGGGCAACGTACAGCGAGAAGAAATGCTGAATATTAACGGGGTGAATCACCGCGTCACGTATGGTCGTCGCCGGATTGCCGAGGTGGCGAAGGAATCATTGCTTCATACAGAGAATCATACACCTGATGAAGTAGTATTACTGCCATTAGGCAAAGGAAAATTGATCTGGAGTCCGCTGCCGCTGGAGTTGAACGGCCGGGATGAGCCGCTGGCAGACCTGTATCGATATGCATCAGAAGTGGCTGGCATTGAACATGAGCTGGAATGGATATCCGGCGGTGATCTGGCAGGAATTTATGGCCGGAAGCTGAGCTTCCCGAAAGGGAATCTGTACGTATTTGTATCGGAGTTCGCTTGGGATCATGAGGTGAAAGTCAGAGATAAGCGTACGGGAGCTCTGTATACGTTCCTGTTGGAGAAAAATCGCTCTGTGCTGTTTGCCACAGATGCTGCCGGACAGCTGAAAGCTGTGTATCGTCCGGATGAGGTAGAAGTTGTACAACAAGAGGTAGAGGGGGAATAATTCAATGACCAAACCGACAAGCAAATCGAAGAGAGCACATATTATTTCTCATACGCACTGGGATCGGGAATGGTATCTTCCGTATGAGAAGCACCATATGAGATTGGTTCAACTGGTGGATTCATTACTGGATCAGCTCGATCAGGGCCCTGATTTCAAAAGCTTTTATCTGGACGGTCAAACAATCATCATTGACGACTATCTCCAGGTTCGACCTGAGCAGAAGGAACGGCTGGAGAAGCATATTCGTGATGGACGAATTGTCATTGGACCATGGTATATTTTGCAGGATGCCTTCCTGACCAGTGGTGAAGCGAATGTACGTAATATGCAGGTCGGACATAAGGATGCCAAACGATATGGAACACCTTCAAAGATCGGATACTTCCCAGATACCTTTGGACTGGTGGGACAGACACCGCAGCTTATGCTGCAATCGGGTATCGATAATGTCTTCTTCGGGCGAGGCGTGAAGCCAACGGGCTTCAACAACACGGTGTCTGACGCCGGATACGAATCCAGTTTCTCGGAGCTGATGTGGGAAGGCCCGGATGGATCGAAGGTGCTCGGTGTTTTATTTGCCAACTGGTACTCCAACGGGAATGAGGTTCCGGTGGACGAAGCTTCGGCCCGCAAGTTCTGGGAAACCAAGCTTGCAGATGCGGAGAAATATGCATCGACGAATGAATTGCTGTACATGAACGGATGCGATCACCAGCCGATTCAGAAGGATCTCCCTGAAGCGATCCGTGTGGCTGAACAGTTGTATCCCGATATCGAGTTTGTTCACTCCAACTTCCCTGACTATCTGTCTGCGTTGAAAGAATCAGCGGTTCAGGAACTGTCTGTTGTAAAAGGAGAGCTGCGCAGCCAGCGTACCGATGGCTGGGGCACTTTGGTGAACACGGCTTCGGCACGCGTTTATCTGAAACAGATGAACCAACTGGGACAGGCCATGCTGGAAAAGGTGGCTGAGCCACTGGCATCGTTCGCGCACCTGTTGGGTCATCCTTATCCTCATGATCAACTCACTTATGCTTGGAAAACGTTGATGCAGAATCATCCGCATGACAGCATCTGTGGCTGCAGCGTAGACGAGGTGCATCGTGAGATGGTCACACGGTTTGACAAGAGCCGTCATGTTGCTGAAGCCCTGATTGAGGATAGCACCAGCCAAATCGCAGCAGTGGTAGATACGTCAACCTTTGAACGTTATGGTGAAGAAGCGCGGCCGGTGGTTGTGTTTAACACATCGGGATGGGAGCGCAGCGGTGTGGTTCAGATGGAACTGGATGCGGCCCGTCTGTACTTCCGCGACGGTTTCTCATTGGAAGATATGGCCGCCAAAATGAACGCCATTGACCTGTCAGGCCGTATATTGGTGGATGAAGAAGGCAAGCCAGTTCCGTGTTCGGTAGAGGATCTGGGTCTGCAATTCGGCTATGATCTGCCGGATGATCGATTCCGTCAGCCATATAGCTGCCGTCGGGTCAGAATCACATTTGAAGCTGGGAATGTGCCTGCACTTGGCCTGAAGACGTATGCCTTGATTCACATGGACAGCCATGGTGCGAGTGATTCAACTACACTGCTGCGTGGTGAACGTGGCATGGAAAATGAATATTTTATCGTAAATATTGCAGACAACGGGTCTTTTGCACTCACGGATAAACGGACAGGCCGGACGTATAAAGATCTTGGCGTGTATGAAAATGTCGGTGATATCGGCAATGAGTACATGTTCAAACAGCCGGAGAACGAAGTGGCACTGACTACGAAGGATCTTCGGGCAGAAATTCGTGTTATCGAAGATGCGCCTTACAGAGCTTCGTACGAAATTGTTCATCATTGGCAGATTCCTGAATCCGCCGACGAAACGCTTGATCGTGAGCAGCGGGAATTGATTTATTATCCGCATCGCAAAGCGCAACGTTCCAAACAAATGGTTACGCTCAAGATCCGAACCATGGTGTCGTTAAGCCGCACTGGAAAAGGGATCAAGCTCGAAACAACCTTCAACAATCAGGCGAAGGATCATCGGGTGCGGGCACTCTTCCCGACGGATCTGATAGCCGCTGTTCATCACGTTGACTCGATGTTCGAAATTGCTACTCGCGATAATACGCCTGCACCGGAATGGCAGAATCCGAGCAATACCCAGCATCAGCAAAGTTTTGTGGATGTGAGCGAAGGTGAGGCTGGATTGGTTGTAGCCAACCTGGGTCTGAATGAATATGAGGTGCTTAAGGATGGACGGAATACGATTGCCGTGACATTGCTTCGTGCCGTGGGAGAGCTTGGAGACTGGGGATTGTTCCCGACACCGGAAGCTCAGTGTCTCGGCGAGCATTCTTTCCAGCTGGAGATCATACCTCATGATGGGAAAGGAGCTACCTCCGGAGCGTACATTGAAGCTTATCAGTTCCAGATTCCATGGACTGTGGCTCAGACGGACGTACACCCAGGTTTCCTGACGCCGAGTCACACACCGTTTGAGTGGCACGGGGACGGTCTTGCATTTTCTTCACTGAAGGTGAACGAGGACTCGGGTGATCTGATGTTACGTTGGTATAATATGAGATCCAATACCACTGAATTGAAGTTTGCTGCTTCGGAGTCCATCCCGCAAGCATTGGAAGATGCATATCAAAGCAACATTCTGGAGGAAGAGACAGGCAAGCTGAATTCTTCTATTGTAAATGAATCTTCCACCGCCTTGATCCGCAAGGAATGGGCTTTACAGGCTGGGCCTTGTGAGATTGTTACCGTGGGATTACGTCGTTAATTTTGCAAATGTGATCGGATCAACTCTTTGATTGGTTCTGCCTGAAGTTATGTGTACTGTCATGGAATGGATAATGCTATTTCCAGCTGAAAATGTTGAGTTATTCCTCAAGTTTATATAGAATGAACAGTAGAATTACAAGCGATCGAAGGTTACCCTGCCATTATGAGGGTCATCGTAAATTTCAATTGTTCATTCTATATTGATACTATTAAGGGGGCTTGAAGCCATGGAATCCTTGGGAGGACTGCTTCAGCAGCTGAATCCTTCCTTTCGTGAACAGTCGCGGCGGATTGCGGCGGAATTGATGGAAGATCCGTACGTACGCGAATTCCGTGCAGGTCATCCTGAACTGAAAGATGCACAGCTTATTACCGATCTTAGCAAGCTGTATCAGTATGCCAAAGATTCGAAGAACTGTGCGAACTGCCCGGGACTCGACAACTGTCCTAACGATTTCCAGGGTCACTTTTGCAAACTGGAAGTAGAGCATTTTAACGGTAAACCCGAAATTATAGATAAAAAAGCACCTTGTTCCAAACATGTCGCCAGGCAAAATGAGCATCTCATCAAACAGAGAATCCGCAGTTTCTATGTGGACGAGCGTGCACTCAATGCTGGGTATAACGATGTGGAAATTATGGGCAAGGATCGGATGCGTGCTCCGGCGGTGAACCAGGTTCTGCGTTATATTAACGAGACCAAGGAGAATGGATTGTCTCCGCAAGGACTGTTTTTGGAAGGATCATTTGGAACGGGCAAGACGTTTCTGATGTGTTATCTGCTGCATGAACTCGCGGTTGTGGGCCACACAGGTGTTATTATCTATATGCCTGACTTTGTGGAGGATCTGAAATCCATGATCAGTGAAGGAAACAAGCTGAAGGAAACGACGGATATTCTGAAAAGCTGCGATCTGCTTATCTTTGATGATATTGGGGCAGAGAACCTGAACCCATGGGTTCGGGATCATGTGATGGGTTCCATTCTGAACTACCGTATGAATCGCAAACCTACATTTTATACGTCCAACTACAACTTGGATGGGCTGGAGAAACATCTTAGCTTCACCAGCAGGGACGGCGAGGAAATGAACAAAGGCCAGCGTTTGATGGACCGGATTCGTCCGTTTGTGGATGTGATCTCTGTTCGGGGTGAGAACCAGCGCGGCAAACGTTAATTCATATTTGTGTTACTGCTCTGATTTATTATAACTCATATAGCCGCATCCCAAAAAAAGCCTGGCTTTCGCTTTGTCGCGAAAACCGGGCTTTTCTGGCCCTGCGTGCAGCCTGAAGATCTCCTATTCGGTCAGAAATTTGAAAATAACCATCCCGAAAAAGATGACCGTCATCAGGCCGGTCATGCCAGCAACTCCCGCAATGAGATCAAACAGATCGTTACGGGGTTCCTCGTTCACATGTTCACGCGGGTCGTTGATCCGCACATTTGCATCCATGGTATTGCCTCCTTATGGGGATAACAGCTTGCCCTTACAGGGAGCTGAAGCCCGGAGTAATTTTAGTATACTTGGAAAAGAAAGCGTTTGTAAAGATTTTGCAGTGAACCTGCAAGTGCTTCGATTGTGAAGATTTGATGTTGGGAAGATGAACATTGATGCGTTCGTTTCACAAGTTTAGAGTACCTGTGTTATACTGGAAGTGTCGTTTACGACGTTACAGGTTAAAATAAACCGTAAGTATATATAAGGAGGACAATTTCATGGCTATTGTTAACGTATCCGATCAATCCTTCAACGCTGAAGTCGAAGGCGAAGGAACGGTTCTTGTTGATTTTTGGGCGCCTTGGTGTGGTCCTTGTAAAATGCTCGCTCCAATCCTGGAAGAGCTGTCCACCGAAGTTGGCGATGCAGTGAAAATTGCTAAAGTCAATGTGGACGAAAATCCGGAATCCGCTTCCCGCTTCGGCGTAATGAGCATTCCAACTTTGATCTTCTTCAAAGACGGTCAACCAGTAGATAAAGTGGTTGGTCTGAACTCGAAAGATGCGCTCAAAGGAATTATCGCAAAACACCAATAATTTACCAGGCTTACACATACGCCTCCGGTTATGCGCCGGGGGCGTTTTGCGTCGAAACCTTTCATATAGGACAATATAAAGTATAATTATTCACACAGTAACGGAGAGTGCAGAAAAAACCTGGAAAAGCGGAGCGGTCGCCTAAAGCTTTCTGAAAGAAAGCTGCATCGGAAGCATACGCTATCACCGGATTTTCCCTTTGAAAAAAGGGAATCGAAAAAATCTGGGGATAACGGCGATCGGAAGATGGTACTGCAATGGGAGTGGTACAGTGTAACCTTTTATTTATACTTTTTTCGGGAAGGAGGACCCACCGAATTATGGATGAATTCGTCAAAAACTTGGAGGAACAGGAGAAGGCACTGGAGCAGATCCGCCATAAGCTGGCTTTGCTGCCCGACATGTCCGGCTGTTACCTGATGAAAAACAGTGAGGGTACCATCATTTATGTAGGTAAAGCCAAAGTATTGAAGAATCGCGTAAGATCTTATTTTATCGGCAGTCATAACGGAAAGACACAGCGCCTGGTGTCCGAAATCCGTGATTTCGAATATATCGTTACCGGCAGTAATATGGAAGCACTCATTCTGGAGTGTAACCTGATCAAAAAACATATGCCACGGTACAACGTATTGCTGAAGGATGACAAAACCTTTCCTTATCTTAAAATTACAAATGAAAAGCATCCCCGGCTGGAAGTGACCCGGCGGGTTCTCAAAGATAAAGCCAAATACTTCGGACCCTATCCGAACTCGTATGCGGCACACCAAACGAAAAAACTGCTTGACCGGATGTATCCGCTGCGCAAGTGCGGCGTAATGCCGAAGGAAGTGTGCCTGTATTATCATATGGGTCAGTGTCTTGCTCCTTGTGTAAAGGAAGTGGGCAAGGAACAGTATGATGAAATTTCGCAGGAGATTAGTTCCTTTCTGAGCGGTGGGCATGAGGAAATCAAGAAGGATTTGCAGCGCAAAATGCAGGAAGCGGCTGAGGATCTTTATTTTGAACGTGCCAAGGAACTACGGGATCAGGTGATTGCCATTGACGCGATGATGGAAAAACAAAAAATTACGATGGCGGATGCCAGAGACCGTGATGTATTTGGTTTTGCCATTGATAAAGGCTGGATGTGTGTCCAGATTCTATATATGCGTCAGGGGAAAATGATTGAACGCCATGTATCGACTTTCCCGTTTTACGGAGAGGCATACAGTGATTTTATGTCTTACGTGACCCAGTACTACAGTGATAATCCAGCATTGCCACAGGAAATTTTACTGCCGGAAATGCCAAAAGATCTGGAAGTTGCTGACCGCAGTGCGGATGATATATCCGATACGGATGGAGCGGTACCTGCCGCGGTGACAGCTGAGTCCGAACAGACAACGCGATTGGGGCAAGATTCTGCGATTGAGTTACGTGTTGCTGAGTCCCGTGCATCTTATGGAGAACTCCAACCAGAAGTAGAAGCGGAAGAAACTGCGATGTTTATCCAGGACGACGCTATCGCACAGGAAGATGTATTGGCTGATAAACAACCTCCAGGTCTTGAAGATCCTTCTCAGGTCGCAGCAGCATTGCAGGAATGGCTGGAAGTTAAAGTCCACATTCCGCAACGCGGATTGAAGCGGCAGATGATCACAATGGCTGTAGATAATGCTCGTGTAGCACTGGAAGAGAAATTCCGACTCATTGAGCGTAATGAAGAGCGGACATCGAAGGCTTCCGAAGGTCTCGGACGCTGGATTGGACTGGATCAGCTGCGCCGCATCGAAGCTTTTGATAACTCAAACATCCAGGGGACGAATCCGGTATCTGCGATGATTGTATTTACCGATGGTAAACCGGATAAGAAAGAATACCGCAAATACAAGGTCCGTTCGGTTGAAGGACCAGATGATTATGAAACGATGAGAGAAGTCATCCGGCGCCGTTATGAGCGGGTATTGAAAGAAAACCTGACCCAGCCTGACCTGATTGTTGTCGATGGAGGCAAAGGCCAGATTTCGGCAGCCGTGGACATTTTGGAGAATGAATTGGGATTGTTTATTCCGGTATGTGGTTTGGTGAAGGATGCGAAGCACAAGACCTCACAGCTGATGATCGGCAATCCGCCAGAAGTCATCTCCTTGCCGCGGGATAGTCAGGAGTTCTACCTGTTGCAGCGAATCCAGGAAGAGGTTCACCGTTTTGCAATTTCGTTCCACAGGGAACAGCGCGGAAAATCGATGGTGACTTCCCGTCTGGATGCCATTCCAGGGATTGGAGAAAAGCGGCGCAAGCTGCTGCTGAAGCATTTTGGCTCTTTGCGCAAAATAAAAGAGGCCAGCGTCGAAGACTTCCGGCCTCTGTCTATTGGTGACAAGCTGGCGAATCAGATTATTGCAGCACTTCGTGATGAGGAGTCGTAACATACGGCTTCTCTTTTTTGTTTGGATTCAGTTTGTAAATGATATAACCAACGATACCCGGAAGAACAATCCAGAAGAGTCCTGCGGAAATGTTCAGCACATCACCCATGAAGATCAGGCTGAGACCCATCAACAAGCTGTCAAAGATAACATGTGCGAATACAACGGCGATGAAGCCGTGACGCAGCATGATCAGACTGAACAGAAGTCCGATGACGGTCAGCTCTATTGGACGTGTGATGACCGGATAGATCGGATACAGGGTGTGCCCCAGTGCCCAGATCAATGTTGGGATGAGGCAGGCGATGAACGTGTTTCGGACAACCTTCTGCATCATGCGAATCCCAAACAGACGATAGACCGTTTCTTCACCAATCCCGGCCATCCAGGCCATAATCGGGAAGATCCAGGCATAACTCATGTTGTACGTGGATTGGTCAGCCGATGTGGTTGACCAGCTTCCAATACTACGCTCCAGAATGAAGAACAGTACAGATTGAACGCCAAGCAGAATCAATGCCCACAGATAGCCTGTATACATACTGTGCAGTACATATTTTCCGTATCCGGGTTCTTTGGCACGAGGCCAAGGATTCAAACCGATTTTGCGCCACATGCCGTCACCGGCAACGAGGGACAGATAAATGGTTGCACTCATGACCAGCGTTATCCCCGCCTGCATCACCATCAGGAAAGTGAGCATAAAGTTAGACAGACCCTGTGCCTGAAATAGCGGAATCATGTTCAGTGTGCCAATCACGGAAGCCGCAAAGTACACCAGGGACAGGACGATGCCGCGTTTGAACGACGTGTGTGCTCTTGTCAGAATACTGTAGATGATCGCGAGCACGCCAAGCACAAATGTCAAGAAAGCATAACCGCCGTAAGTCATCCAGTTGGCCTGCCGGGTCTGATTTTGTACATAGTCGGTATGGGAGGCAGGGACCGAGAAGACGGATTCGAAGGAGCGAACCGCTCCGTTTTCAAAAGTGAAGATCAGCTCCAGCTTGGAATCTCCAATTTGCTTTTCATTATCCGTGTATTTCAGCCCCGCTTGTTCTTCACGGGTGTCTAGCTGGAGTTTTGGGATGTTATACCCAAATTCACCAAGTACACCAGCGGCAAGCTGTTCTTTTTCATTTAAAGAAAGGTTATCTTCGGCCAAGCGTTGAGCCGCATTCACTTTACTTTTATCCTGTTCGGCCTCGATGGATGCATACAGGGATGAAGGCAGCTCACGCTTAAAACCGACCACTTTCCCTGTTCTCATATGTACGTCAACATTCAAATAACCGCCTTTGTCCTCATCGGGCAAACGAACGCGGTACACATCGTAAGGATAGGTTGTTTCCCATTTCTTGTTATAGGTTTCTAACTGTTTGGTTTTGGCCATATACCCATAAATATCGGAATGAGTCTGGTACGTCACCAGTTCATTTCCGTTATCTGTCGGAAGAGTATAGTCGGGTAGAGAAGCTGCAAAAGATCGTGCCGACTCCGCCGCTTTTTCCTTACTTATGAAGGAAGTGGACTGGATGTCTGTCGTTTGCGATGAGGTGGCAGGGAAGATTTGAAAAACAAAAAACAAAATCAGACCAATCGCCGCAAGCAACCCTAAACGCTTGAAATTAGCTTTGAGTACCAAAGGCTGCCCTAAGGGATTCATTTCATATTGTCCTCCTTTATTAATATGGATATTAAAGTAAACATAGCACAGGCCAAGCCCCGAATGCCAATGGCGAAACGAGAAGTGGTGCAAATGCATGAAAACGAATGAAAACGATCGAAACAATCTGATCCATCCATCACCATATCTGAGTTTTTCCCTTTTTGGCGGAATTCGATGCTATTTACAGAAAAATCGTTTTGTAAGCAAAGGCCGTAACGCTTATAATTTTGAAGCAAATGTGCAATATTCCGCATGTCTTTAAGCTAACAAGGGAACGAATAGAAAGTATAAAATGTATTTCAACCCAATGTATATGTGTTACAGCGAAAATCATACATGTTTACGCTCCGAAATGTGGCTTTTCAAGTGCTTGGGTATTCCGTCAAGTCATTTGGAAAAGCGCTTCGGAGAAAGGCTCCACGTCGTGGGGTCATTTTCTTTTTGGTAGAGGTGGATGATACTCAAGTGAAAATGAATGTTCAATGGATGCGTCTATCACCACCCCGAATTCTGGTCCTAGGGTTCGCGGGTATTATATTGCTCGGGACACTTCTGTTGATGTTCCCGGCATCCAGTCGAAGCGGGGTCAGCCTTCCTTTTATTGACGCACTCTTTACTGCGACTTCCGCAGTCTGTGTAACGGGACTGGTTGTAGTGGATACGGGTACTCATTTTTCGACGTTGGGTCAGATCATCATTGCAATCCTGATTCAAATTGGCGGCCTTGGCTTTATGACGATGTCGACACTGGTGGCGATTGCATTCAAACGGCGGATCTCACTGCGTGAGCGGTTGATTTTGCAGGAAGCGATGAACCAGAGTACGATGGAGGGGATTGTCCGCCTTATTCGCAAGGTTGTGATCTACTCGCTCATATTGGAAGGCATATGTGGCACGTTATTCGCCATTCGCTGGTCGTTCGATATGCCAATGGGGCAGGCCATTTATTATGGATATTGGCATGCCATCTCCATGTTCAACAATGCCGGGTTCGATATGTTCGGAGAATTCCGCAGCTTAACGGGGTATGTGTATGATCCGCTTGTGAATTTTACAGCCATGTTCCTGATTATTGCAGGGGGTATCGGTTTTGTCGTTCTGTCTGATCTGGTGGAGTATCGGAGGACAAAGAAGCTGTCGCTGCATTCCAAAGTGGTATTGCTGACAACAGGATTGTTAATCGTATTTGGAGCACTGGTTATTTTTGTATTTGAATTCAGTAATCCCCGGACACTTGGTGGTTTGAACTGGGGTGGTAAAATTCTCGGTTCGTTCTTCCAGTCGGTCACGCCGCGGACGGCAGGTGCCAATACGGTTGATATTGCGGGCCTTAGGCAGGCGACGCAGTTTTTCATCATTATACTGATGTTTATCGGGGCCTCTCCGGGTTCCACGGGAGGCGGGATCAAAACGACCACCTTTATGATTATGATCGGGGCTGTTGTCGCGATGATTCGTGGGAGGGAAGATATTGTCTTTTTCAGGTACCGGCTCTTACAGGAACGGATTTTTAAAGCGTTGACGATTACGCTCCTCGCACTGTTGCTGATTATCGCGGTCACAATGGTGCTCAGTACAACAGAAGACAGCAGTTTTCTGACGATTTTATTTGAGACAACATCAGCTTTTAGTACGGTCGGTTTGTCTATGGGACTTACGCTGAAGCTGACCACGATCGGCAAGCTTTTGATCTGTTTCACCATGTTTGCAGGGCGTCTTGGACCGATTACACTCGCGTATGCACTCGGACAGAAAAAGGGTAAAGAGTTGTACAGGTATCCGGAAGGCAAAATGATTATTGGATAAGGGGTTCGTGAAGAACAATGAAAACACAGCAGTTTGCAGTGATTGGGCTTGGGCGCTTTGGGTCCAGTCTGGCACAGGAATTAATGGAGCTAGGCTATGAGGTACTGGGTATCGATAAAAATGAAGAGGTCGTCGAAGACATAAGTGAATTGGTCACCCATGCCGTCGTCGCGGATTCCACTGACGAGGAAGTGCTGCGTTCACTGGGCATCCGTAATTTCGACTGTTGTATCGTTGCCATCGGTGCAGATATCCAGACCAGTATTCTCACTGCCATTTTACTGAAGGAGCTCGGTGTAAAAACGGTTGTGGCCAAGGCTATTTCGGTTCTTCATGGGCGGGCACTGGATAAGCTGGGGATCGATCGTGTCGTCTATCCTGAACGCGATATGGGAATCCGCGTTGCCCATCAACTGGTCACCCCAAATCTGCTGGATTATATCGAATTATCCGATGATTACAGTATTGTAGAGATGAAGGTTCCAGCCTGTCTGCATAATAAAACGCTGTCCACTCTGAATGCACGAGTACGCTTTGGTTGCAGCATTGTAGCCTTGCAAAAGGAAACCGGGGTCATTATCGCCCCAACCGCTCTGGACTCGCTTCAGATGGGGGATATCATGGTGATTATTGGCATGAATGATGACATTGATCGGTTTGAGGAAGAGGTGATCAGCCAGGAGGGCTGATCTGTTGATTCTTGTGATACGGAATACAAATGCCGAGCTCTGGAGCTCGGCATTCGTAATTTAGTATAAAGGCTAAGGCGTCGGGGGCCTCCGTGAGGGCAGTGGCGTCTTTGCTGTAAATAACGCAGCCGTCTCCCTGACCCACTGTCTGGACGTTTCGCTGAGGTCTTCCTTTTCCCCATAGATCATACAGGTGGTGCGTCGGGTCTGTTGAAGTTGTGGCAAATACACAGAGACGAGATCATTGTCCGCTAGCAATTGAGGCCGGAGATACGACTTGGGAAGCAGGGCTGCGGCTTTGCAGGTAGGCAGAAGACGGACAATCGCTTCGAATGAATCAATCTCCATGCGAATATCGGGCATCACGGCGCAGCGCTGGAATAGGTCGTCGGTTAATTTGCGATACCATGTACCCTTGGAGAATGTAATCATCGGCAGATCCTGCAAATGCTCCATTCCCGCCTCCTGACCGGAAAGGGGATGACTTAGTGGCACAACCAGCTCCAGATGATCATCAAAGAGTGGAACACAGTTCAGCCCGGCTTCACTAATCGAAGAGGCGACAATGCCAACGTCTGCTTTTTTGTCTCGGACAAAAGAGACGATCTCATGGGTCTTCCCCGTCACCAGCTTGATCTCCGCATTCGGGTGTTTCTCCATAAATGCATTAACCAGAGGCGGCAATGTGGTTTGAAGCGTCGTCAGACTGGCTCCCAGCGTAATGGAGCTTTGCTCTTCATCCTTGTACTGGGCCAGCATGGTCAAAAATTTCTGTTGCTGCTGCTTCTGTTCTATCGCAAAAGTGTAGGCGACTTGGCCCACACTGGTTAATTCGAGTCGTTTACCACGGCGATGAAAGAGGGCCACTCCGAGTTCATCCTCCAATTTAGCGATTTTGCGGGACAACGCGGGCTGTGACAGATTCAGCAATTTGGATGCCCGGTTCAGACTGGACTGCTCCACAACCGCAGCAAAAGCATTTAATTCCTCGAACATGAGCACTGACCTCTTTTCTAAATAAGCGTCTTTGCGTGAGGCATCTCCTTGTCAAATATTTCTCCATGTTGTATGGCCTGCACGTCCGATGTTTATAACTTATACCTATAGGTTATAACATTTAATAATTATATTGCAATTCCCTTATAAGAAAAAAAGGAGTAACATGAGTCGTGACACAAGTTGTTCACACCTGATGAAAATGGAACAATTTGTCGAACCTTTCCTTGGGAAAGGTTTGCGTCGTGATATGTGAATTTAATTTATGAAAACGTTGTATTTAGCGAAAGGGGATCGACATTTTATGAAAGGGTTTTACTCCAGAAAGCTGCACTCCTTGCTTGGCGTCATTCCGCTCAGTCTGTTTTTCATTGAGCACATGGTGACGAACTTCTCGGCAGTTGAAGGCGGCAAAGAAGGCTTTAACGATGCAGTTGCATTTCTGAATGGCCTGCCGCTCGTGATTGTACTTGAAACACTTCTCATCTGGTTGCCGCTGTTCTATCACGGTGTATATGGTTTGTACATTGCCTATCAGGCCAAGCCTAACGTGGGGCGTTATGGCAATGAGCGCAACTGGCGTTATACGTTACAACGCGTCAGCGGTGTCATTACGTTCGTGTTCGTTATCTGGCACATTTGGGAGACTCGTTTCCAGGTTGCGCTGGGGAATGTCACACATGAAGAGCTTGGCGGTGTCATACATGGCATCGTGATGAACCCGGTAACGTTTATTTTATATCTGATCAGTGTGGTTGCGGCATCCTATCACTTTGCCAACGGATTGTGGTCGTTCCTGGTTAGCTGGGGAATTACCGTCGGCCCACGTGCGCAGCGTGTATCATCTTACATCTGCATGAGTTTGTTTGCTATCGTTGCCCTCATGTTTATTGCATCCCTGCTCGCTTTCCGGAGCATGGATTTCCAGGTAGCAACTTCAATGATTGACGCAGTTAAGACCGTTCTGATTTAAGCATTTAGACTTAAATGCTGACTTATAAGGGAGTGAACAGCAATGGCATCAACTAATGTAATTATTGTGGGCGGAGGTCTCGCGGGATTGATGGCGGCGATCAAATCGGCTGAAGCCGGAGTCCATGTTCATTTATTTTCACTGGTTCCCGTTAAAAGATCCCACTCCGTATGTGCCCAGGGCGGCATCAACGGTGCGGTAAATACCAAGGGTGAGGGTGACTCCCCGTGGGTACACTTTGACGATACAGTATATGGCGGCGACTTCCTCGCGAATCAGCCCCCAGTTAAAGCAATGTGTGAAGCAGCACCAGGCATCATTCACCTCATGGACCGGATGGGCGTAATGTTCAACCGGACACCGGAAGGATTACTTGATTTCCGCCGTTTCGGTGGAACGAAGCATCACCGTACGGCGTTTGCCGGAGCAACGACAGGGCAACAATTGCTCTACGCATTGGATGAGCAAGTACGTCGCTGGGAAGCAGCGGGTCTTGTGACGAAGTACGAGAACTGGGAGTTCCTGCAGGCTGTTGTGGATGACGAAGGCGTTTGCCGCGGGATCGTAGCTCAGGACCTGAAAACGATGAAGGTTCAGACGTTCCCGGCAGAAGCCGTTATTCTGGCGAGCGGTGGTCCCGGCATTATTTTCGGTAAAACAACCAACTCGGTTATCAATACAGGTACGGCCGCAAGTGCGGTGTACCAGCAAGGTGTCAATTACGCAAACGGTGAGTTCATTCAGATTCACCCGACTGCCATTCCGGGCGATGACAAGCTGCGCCTGATGTCAGAATCGGCTCGTGGTGAAGGTGGACGGATCTGGACTTACAAAGACGGTAAGCCTTGGTACTTCCTTGAAGAAAAATATCCATCATACGGAAACCTTGTTCCGCGTGATATCGCGACTCGTGAAATTTTCAGCGTCTGCGTGGATATGGGCCTGGGCGTCAACGGCGAGAACATGGTATATCTCGACCTGTCTCACAAAGATCCGAAGGAGCTGGACGTGAAGCTCGGCGGGATCATTGAGATTTACGAGAAGTTCATGGGTGATGACCCACGTAAGATCCCAATGAAAATCTTCCCGGCAGTCCATTATTCGATGGGCGGCATGTGGGTAGATTACAATCAAATGACCAACATTCCGGGGCTGTTCGCAGCCGGTGAGTGTGAGTACCAATATCACGGCGCCAATCGATTGGGTGCAAACTCTCTCGTATCCGCCATCTACGGTGGTATGGTCGCTGGGCCGAAAGCGGTTGAATATATCAAAGGACTCAAAAAATCGTCCGCAGATATTAGTTCCTCCGTATTCGACGGTTACACGAAGCGTCAAACGGATAAATACGAAGGCATACTGAATATGCAGGGTAACGAAAATGCCTATGTCATTCACAAAGAACTCGGTGAGTGGATGACGGCGAACATGACAGTGGTACGGTACAACGATAAACTGGAAGCCACCATCGGCAAGATCAAGGAATTGAAAGAGCGTTACGGCAAAATCAACATGTACGACACTTCCGGCTGGAACAACCCGGGTGCGGCGTTTACTCGTCAACTGTGGAACATGCTTGAACTGGCAGAAGCGATGACTCTGGGCGCTCTGCTTCGTAACGAAAGCCGTGGAGCGCATTACAAACCGGAGTTCACTGAACGGAACGACGAGGAATTCCTGAAAACAACGATCGCTTCCTGGTCGAAGGAAGGTCCAAAAATCTCGTACGAGCCTGTAGACGTTTCCCTGATCCCACCACGGATCCGGGACTACTCGAAGGACTAAGTAAACGAATTAATTTATAAGGTTAAAAGTTAGCATCTTAACGGAGAAGGCAGAAAAATACTGAAGAAGCGAAGCGTACGCAGAGCTTCTCAACGTTACTGCCCAACCAGAATGAATTATTGCTACTTTCAGTAAAGCGGCTTATGTGCACGACGCAGCGGAGGTAGCATCAGTATTACAAAATTACAAGATGATTAATTTTATATTTACATGATTAAACGTGAACACGTTAACGGAGAAGGCAGAAGAATACTGAAGAAGCAAAGTGTTCGCCTTTATCCCCGGATTTCCCCCCTTATAAGGTGGATCAAAGAAATCTGGGGATAACAGCGATCGGAAGGATCTTCTGTCGGCGGAGTGACCCTGTGTAAACGATATGTTCTTGTAACGATAGCAATCAATCATCGTCACCAAAGGAGGGGACAACGATATGACGGACACAGCTACAGCAAAAAAAACCGTCAAGTTTATCATCACCCGTCAGGACAGCCCGGAGTCATCTTCGTACAACGAAGAGTTTGAGCTTCCGTACCGTCCCGGCATGAACGTTATTAGCGCCCTGATGGAGATCCAACGGAATCCGGTCAATACAGAGGGCAAGTCCATTGCCCCGGTCTGCTGGGAATCCAACTGTCTTGAAGAAGTCTGTGGAGCCTGCTCCATGGTCATCAACGGCAAGCCGCGTCAGGCATGTGCTGCCCTAATCGACAAGCTCGAACAGCCGGTTCGCATTGAACCGATGAAAACTTTTCCGGTAGTACGTGACTTGGTTATCGACCGTACCCGGATGTTTAACGCCCTGAAACGGGTTAAAGCCTGGATTCCGATTGATGGTACCTATGACCTTGGTCCAGGTCCTCGGATGCCGGAGAAGAAACGTCAGTGGGCTTACGAGCTGTCCAAATGCATGACATGTGGCGTATGTCTCGAAGCTTGCCCGAACGTGAATGAGAAAACAGACTTTATCGGTCCGGCTGCTCTTTCGCAGGTACGCCTGTTCAATGCTCACCCAACAGGGGAGATGAACGCTGATGATCGTCTGGAAGCACTGATGGAAGACGGAGGTATTGAGGGCTGTGGTAACTCGCAGAACTGCGTGCGCTCCTGTCCAAAAGGAATTCCACTCACCACCTCCATTGCCGAGATGAACAAACAAACGACCAAGCATATGTTCAAACGCTGGTTGGGCGTGTAATCTGGTCATATAACATGCATAGCTTCGAATCTGCAAACATAGAAGAAGTCGTGATCCCGGGCAGTATGCAGCCTAAGATCCCGGCTTCTTTTTCTACATGGTCAGAGGAACCGGGCTAGTCATGCAGAATATGGTATACTAAGGGGATGGATGTGGAGCGGAAGAAGGAGGGGGACGCATGGGAGAACCAACCCGTGAGGGCAGCAAGATCTCGCCGCCCCGGCGCCCAGACAATGAGTCTGACCCAGGGAAGCCCATTTTTCCAGGAGAGGAAAAGGATCATGATCCCTCCCGGCGCAGTTTTTTGCTGCGCATGATCTTAATGACGGCAAGTGCCAGTTTGCTCACGGGAGGATACGCCTGGCTGTGGGAACCACGTCACTTGGAGATCAAGCAGGTTGAATTGAAACTGCCAGGATTCCCCAAAGCATTTGAAGGGCTGCGTGTGGCCCAGTTCAGTGATGCTCATCTTGGGTTCCATACGGGGCTGAAACAGATGGAGAAGCTGGCGGAAACGATACATGAACAGCAACCTGATCTGATTTGTTTTACCGGAGATATGGTAGAGCGGGAAGCGGAACCGATGAGGGAATGTATCCCTGTACTGGCCTCCATGCAAGCGAAGTATGGCAAATATGCCGTATTGGGGAATCATGATTATCGGGGCAGGCAACAGAATGAAGTAGAAATAATGTTCAAAGAAGCCGGGTTCACGTTGCTTCGTAACAGTCATGCTCTCATTGAAGAAGGGAACTCACGCCTCGCTATAGCAGGTCTGGATGATGCACTTACAGGCAGACCCGATCCGGCTGCAGCAATCCGAGGATTGGATAATAAGGTGTGGAAGCTGCTGCTGATGCATGAGCCTGATTATGCAGACATTTCGGCACCTTTTGGTTTCGGGCTACAGTTGTCCGGACACAGTCATGGCGGCCAGGTTCGTTTTCCTTGGATCGGGGCATTGACAACACCGAGAGGTTCACGGAAGTATATTCAAGGG
This sequence comes from Paenibacillus sp. JNUCC-31, assembly GCF_014844075.1. Classification (NCBI taxonomy): domain Bacteria; kingdom Bacillati; phylum Bacillota; class Bacilli; order Caryophanales; family Paenibacillaceae; genus Paenibacillus; species Paenibacillus sp. JNUCC31. Next base: position 2,047,886 of record NZ_CP062165.1, on the reverse strand, counting down.
TTATATTATGCAGGCGAAAGGCATATGCCAGTCTATGTGAACCGTGGGTTTGGCATGACCCAGCTGCCCATTCGCTTTCTGTGCAGGCCGGAATTGACTGTTTTTGAACTGAGGGGTTAACGACATAAAGAATAAATAGCATAAAGGGAGGTTGGCCAGATGGAACGAATTGCGATTGTATCCGATATTCATGGCAACATGACTGCTTGGGAAGCGGTATTGAACGATATTCGGAGTCGCGGCTTACAGCGAATCTTTTGTCTTGGCGACCTCGTTGGTAAAGGGCCTGACCCTGTACAGGTTGTTGATTCAGTCAGGAAAACATGTGAGCAAGTCATCCGGGGAAACTGGGATGAACTGGTTGCTGCGAATCATGATAACGAGAATTTCACTTGGCAAGCGAAACAGCTGGGGAAGGAACGAGTGGCGTATTTGGCGAGCCTGCCTTTTAGCCACCAATTGGAGCTGAGCGGCCGTACCATCCGCCTGGTGCATGCATCCCCAAAAAGTGTATATCACCGCGTACAACCGTGGGATGAGATCGAAAAGCGGTTAGCGATGTTCGAACCTCCGACAGATGAACCTGAGCTTGGTAGGGCGGATGTTGTGGGTTATGGGGATGTGCATAATGCATACTTGCAATTCATGAATGGAAAAATGTTGTTCAATGCAGGTAGTGTGGGGAACCCGCTTGATTTTACCCAGGCTTCGTATTGTATTCTTGAAGGGGAAAACAGCACTGACCGGAATACTCCATTTAATCTTCAATTTGTAAGAGTACCTTATGATATTGAACGGGAAGTACAGGCTGCACAGCAGGCTCAAGTGCCTTCACTCGATTTCTATATCCGTGAACTTCGTACAGGCGTCTATCGCGGCTTGCAGACGGAATAGTCCATTCAGGAATAAACCTCTGTAATGAATTGGCATACTACTGTTCAAGCAGCAGATCGAGGTATTGCCAAGTGTAATCGATGTTTCAGTATCTATCCATGTATTCTATTTACGCCGGATCACCCTTAGAGCATGCTTGTCTTACCGGAGTAGAACCCGTTAAGCAAAAGGAGCGATTGTCATGCTGACCCGAAAAATGCTGGGCCAAGGATTGCCTGTTTTATGGACAGAGCGCCTTGTTCTTCGACCATTACGTCAGAGTGATTACAGCACGTTATCGGAACTATTTTCAGATCCGCAGGTCATTCGTTATGTTAACAGGGGGAGTCAGCCAACACTAATCCGGGCTCGGCGACTATTGAATCAGATTCGCAGCAGCAGTGCCAAACTGGATTCATTGCATTACGGCATTTGCTGGAAAGGAAGTGAACAGATTATGGGTATTACTTCTTTCCAGCATTGGAACGATCAGAATGGTACTGCACAGATCGGCTACATTCTGGACAGATCCTGTTGGGGTAAAGGCGTTGCGACTGAAGCGGTACATCGATTGATTCGTTTTGGTTTTAGCGAGCTCAGTCTTCGGAAAGTGGAAGCCCGCTGTTACGAGGTAAACGTGTCTTCCGAACGAGTACTTATCAAATGCGGCATGTGCCATGAACGAACCCTGCCCTCGTTTGTTTTGAATCATGAGGATGGTGAGACGTCGGATACCCTGTTGGATGTTAAGGTGTATAGTCTGGACCGTGAACAGTTTAGTGGCTCCCTTCAGGAGAGGCGTCTTCAAACATTGGTATCCGACAAGCACGAGTAACATAGAATAGAGCATCTGAAGAGATTTGAATCGAACTTCAATCATTTGAATCCATTTCATAACTCAGTGATTCATTTGTTACACAATTGAAATATAGCTGCAATTGAACTCTAACAGACAGCGGGTAAACTTATCTCATGACCCCCTTTTTGATAAATAGATTATGCTGTTGGGACCCGCGCTTAGCGGGTTCATTTTTTTTGTCTATATAAGTTTAACTATGGAATTTCTACGCCAACACTCCGATGACAGAACTACTTTCCGATCGCTGTTATCCCCATTTTATTGAATCCTTTTTGAAAAGTGGAAATCCGGGGATAGCGTATGCTTCCGATGCAGCTTTCTTTCAGAAAGCATTTAGCTTCGCTTCTTCAAGTTAGTTCTGTCCTCTCCGTTATCGTGTAAATATTTAGTTGAACTTATATAATATCTTTTTTATTAGGATACAAACCAAAACCCCCACAGCGTTTTTTTACGCCATGAGGGCTATTGTGATGCTCTATGTTTAAAACGGAACAATCTGCATTTGTTTTTGTTTGAAATATACCCATTCCGTAAAACCGATTTCTTGCAGACGTGTACGAACGTCATCCAGTTCATCAGCAACACGCTGCGGTTTGTGTGCATCCGATCCGAAGGTCACCTTCACACCGTAATGATGTGCACGCTCCAGGATGGCATCGGACGGATACCAGCCACCACTGAGCTTGGTTTTGCCCGAAGTGTTAATTTCGATAGCCACGTTTGATTCTGCAATGACCTGCAATGTTTCATCTATGGCTTGATCCGCGATAATCTCGGAGAAGGGAGGGTAGTTTCCTTTCATCGCATCAATATGTCCGAGGATCTGGAACATGCCGCTTTGGGCTGATTGCCGGATCAATGCATAGTAACGCTCTTTCACTTCAACCTTACGTGCATCACTTAATCCATTCCAGCGGGATTTGTTGAATATGCTGACATCTTCCGTATGATGAACTGAACCAATAATATAGTCAAAAGGATATTGCCCCAGTGTACTGCGATACAATTCGGCATGGACAGGGAAATAATCGGATTCGATGCCAAGCAGCACGTCAATTTTACCCGCATATTGTTCCTTCAAAGCCAATACTTCTTCCACGTAATGATGCAATTCTGACTTGCCCATCGCAATCCGGGGGAAAGCCTGCTCTTCGTCACGGCCAAAGTAAGGTGTATGATCCGAGATACCAATGGCCTGAAGTCCTGCTTCAATCCCTGCTTCGATATAGTCCCGAATATTGCCGTCTGCATGACCACAGCGGAAATGATGTGTGTGGAGATCGAATTTCATATGGATATCCTTCCTTTCTTATCGCTCATGTATCATTCTGAACTGATGAACTGTGTTTCCGGCATGCCTTTGAGATCGCTAAGGAATTGCTGCATTGCCGAGTTGAGATATCGACTTGATTTGTAAATGACCCCGACAGGGTGACTGACTTCGAGTTCACTGAGTGGAATCATGCGAAGTGTGCCTTGCCGCAACTCATGCGCAACGGATTGTTTGGATATGACGGCCGCTCCGAGATTGATCTCAACCATCCGCTTTACTTCTTCACTGCTCGATAACTCCATGACGATATTGGGCTCGATGTCATGTTTCTTGAAAATACCTTCCGTAAAGCGCCGTCCCACTGTATCCGGGGAGAGCAAAATCAGAGGGGTGCTGCGCAGCACATCCACCGCAGCATGCTTTTGCTTCGCCAGTGGATGGGAAGGGGAGACCACAAGTTCGAACGTATCGTAGTACAACACGGATGTATTCAGGTTTGGATTGCGCTCTGTGAGATAACCGATTCCAATGTCGACCAGACCATTCTCGACCTGGGTATAAATCTGTGAAGAGGGCAGGGACTGGATACTGGTTTTGATCTGAGGGAATTGATCCTGGAAGTAGGACAAGACCCGTGGCAAAATCTGAATGGCAATGGATGTGGTTGTACCGAGTCTGATATGCCCTTGAGGGGTCTCATCGAGATCCAGAAGCTTTTGTTTCAGTTCACCTACGATGTCCAGCATGCGTTCGGCATGTTCCAGAAACACCTGTCCACGATCGGTGAGAGTGACGGGCTGGTTGCGATCTACCAGCACAGTGCTGAATTCATCCTCCAGACTTTTGATCTGGGCTGAGACAGCAGGCTGGGTCAGGTTCAGAAGTTCTCCCGCTTTGCGGAAACTCATCGTTTTTGAGATCGTAATCAGCGTCTCCAATTGGCTGATATTCATGTATGGCCTCCTTGCGGGCAAAATGTCTTCTGTCAGTCAAAGTATGGAATCCCGTAACTGGTCATTGTTTTTGTTCCTTAAATTATAGGTGATTCAGGACAACAGGGCAATGAATGGCACATTAGAGATTTGGGGAGGTCCATTAGACCGAGAAATTAATTTAATTTCGAGAAATTGAAAAAAATAATATATGCGAAAAAACAGTAAAAAAGTCCTAAATGCCTTTTGCCATGCATCTCGATGGGAATTCTTCATGCAGCAGATGCGAAAAGCTCCGTTTTTTCGATAGAATCAGCTATAAACATTTACTCCGTGGATGACGATAAATTATAGTACACCTATCTTGTTGAATTCTTGATGAATTCTTGTACGTGATAAAGTATAATAAATTTATTGAATATGGGACTTTTGGTGTGTGACCAATAACCCAGTGTAAGGGGGACATTAGACAGTGAAAGCGGAAGTGATTAATCCTTTCCTGGAATCGGCACGGAACGTATTCGAACAGCTCATCCAGGTTTCGCCTTCCACCGGGAGTCTTGGCGTGAAAAATGTAGAGTACATTGCAGACCATGTCTGGATCGTTATCGGAATGACCGGACAACTGAGCGGAAATATCGTGTTTGGAATACAAGAGTCGGTTGCATTGAAAATTGTTTCTGCCATGATGGGCGGCTTTGTCATTACAGAAATGGATGAGATGAGTAAAAGTGCTATTTCGGAACTTGGTAACATGATTAGCGGTAATGCAAGTACCATTTTGTCTAACCAGGGTGTTGTCGTAGATATCACACCTCCGCAAGTGATGAATTCTGAATATCTGACTTCATTTAGTGCAACGAAGGCACTAAGCATTCCCTTGTTGATGGATGGCATCGGGGAGATGGATATTCAGGTGATGATCTCGTAGAATAGAACCATGTGCCTCATGAGGCAATATGTGTGTTCAATACGGGAGGATATCGGGTATGCTGAAAGATCAGATTGTTTTTATCACAGGTGCGTCGAGCGGCATCGGTGCGCTCTGTGCGCAGCTGTTGATCGAAGAAGGAGCCATTCCGATTCTCGCTGCCCGTTCGCGGGACAAGCTGGAAGAGATTGGTGCCTCGCTGAAAGGGCAGCATGAACTGCTTACGTTGGATGTCACGAATGACGAGCAGGTTCAGGCAGCCATGAATGCGATGTTGCAAAAGTACGGACGAATCGATATTCTGCTGAATAATGCGGGCTACGGCAAGTTTGCGACCATGACGGATATGTCTGTGCAGGAATTCGATGAGATGATGGACGTCAATTACATGGGTGTTGTTCGCTGCACGAAGGCTGTGTTGCCACAGATGTTGGAACGTGGCAGGGGACAAATCGTAAACGTGGCTTCCATGGCTGGCAAAATCGGAACTGCCAAATCCGCTTCATACACGGCGACCAAACATGCCGTATTAGGTTTCAGCAATGCCCTGCGCCAGGAGCTGCGCAAGACCGGAGTCACGGTAACGACCATTAACCCCGGACCCATCGATACGCCGTTTTTTCATCGGGCGGATCCCTCTGGCAACTATGTGAATAATGTACGCTGGATGATGCTGAAGCCGGAAGAGGTGGCGGGGCATATGATCCGGGCGATGAAGAAGCGCAAGGAAGAAGTGAATCTGCCCAGACTGGCTTCGGCTGGAGTGTGGCTGTATCAACTATTTCCGCGTCTCGCTGACAAGTTGTCGCACGGTGTAATGAATCAGAAGTAAGATGCAACAATGGGCATCATATACCGGATGAAAGAAAGGCTCCGCCGAGGGGCTTTTCTTTTTTTTGCGTGCGAAAAGACGTTTCCTGAATAAGATTTGGTCCACAGGCTTTTTTCGCATATAATGAAAGGTAATGTGATGACAGGCTTCGATTTTATCAGTACAAGCAGAGCTATATATGTTTAACTAAACATTTACACGATAACGGAGAGGACAGAAATAACCTGAAGAAGCGAAGCTAAAAGCTTTCTGAAAGAAAGCTGCATCGGAAGCATACGCTATCCCCGAATTTCCCATTTTCAAAAATGAGTCAAAAAAATCTGGGGATAACAGCGATCGGAAGGTTGTTCTGTCATCGGAGTGTTAGTGTAAATATTTATTAGTTGAATGTATATAGCGTCATAACGAATAAATTTAAAGGATGGACATACATGACGAATCAAACATTTGCTTCAATTGGCGTAGAACAGGATCTTGAGGCTTTACTCGCCAAACATGGCATCAACGAACCTTCACCGGTACAGGCACAGACGATCCCGGTTATTTTGGAAGGCCGCGACGTGGTTTCAAAATCTCAGACGGGAACAGGCAAGACACTCGCCTATTTGCTGCCACTGCTGCAATCGATCAAGAGTGACGTGAAAGGGACACAGAAGCTCATCATAGCGCCTACACAAGAGCTGGCAATGCAGATTGTACGTGAGGCACAACGGTATGGAGAAGAACGGAAAATCGGTGTGCTTGGTCTAATTGGCGGCGCAGCGGTAAAACGTCAGGTCGAGAAACTTCGTGAACATCCGGAACTGGTTGTGGGAACGCCAGGGCGACTGAAGGAATTGATCACGCTGAAAAAGTTGAAAATGCATAACGTCTCCACGATCGTTATTGATGAAGCAGACCAGGTGTTCCAACTCGGCGGTGTGAGCGATGTGGACTTTGTATTGCGCAGTGCGCTGCGCGACCGTCAGCTGATTTTCCTGTCGGCCACAATTGATGAACATACCGCTGGACTCGCGAAGCGGGAGATGAAAGAGCCGGTACAGATCGGAATTGAACCCGACCGGGCAACCGCGGCGGGACTTGAGCATTTTTATTTTGTGGAAGAAAACCGTAACAAAATCGATATGCTGCGTCGTCTGGTCAGACAGTATAACCCCGATCGCGCCATTGTCTTTGTGAATGCTACCGAGGATATTGGCGAGGTTGAAGCGAAAATGAATCATCTTGGCTTCTCCGCAGCTGCGCTGTATGGAGATGCTGACAAGGTGACCCGCAGCAATGTGCTATCCGCTTTCCGCAATGGCAAACTGCAACTGTTGATCGCGAGCGAGGTTGCAGCCAGAGGACTGGATATTGAAGGTTTGCCGATGGTTATTAACTATGACCCTGCATTTGATTCGGAACACTATGTCCACCGCGCAGGCAGAACAGGTCGCATGGGTCGCAGCGGTATCGTGTTGTCGATTGTGGATGAAACGCAAATTTTCATTATGCGCAAGTTTGCGCGGGAGCTTGGAATCGAATTGCCGGAACGTGTATTGTTCGGGGGTAAAGTGCTGGAGGCTGATCCGCGTCCGGATACGCGGCCTGAAGGGCATTCTTTCTCCAGAAAACCAGGGCAGTCCCGGGATCGTAAACCTGGTCAGGCCAGCCGCAATGGCGGCGCCAGAGCCGCTGTTTCGAATCAACGCCCGGCGGGCGGCAAGCCAGCTGGCAATGCAGGCAGAACGGAACGGGACCAGGATCGCAAGAACAAGGGCGCTCCCAAATGGAGCAAAGGCAAAGAGCCACGCTCTGAAGAATAAAACCTGACGAAAGAGGTGCAGGGGTAGATGGATAACGTTCAACCACCCGTATTGCAAATCAACGGGCTAAGCGGAGGATACAGTGCCAAGCGGCCGGTCCTCCACGGCATCAATCTGGAAGTTGGACGCGGAGAGATGGTCGGACTGATCGGATTAAACGGTGCAGGCAAAAGTACCACGATGAAGCATATTCTAGGCTTGATGACCCCTCAGCAGGGCGAAGTACGGGTTATGGGCAAGAAGCGGGATGAAGATCCGCAGGTATATCAATCCGCCATGGCTTTTGTACCGGAATCTCCCGAGCTATATGACGAGATGACGGTGATGGAGCATCTAGAGTTTACGGCCAGAGCGTATGGGGTTTCGGAGGCAGATTTCAAAAAGCGCACAGAGAAGCTGCTGGACTTGTTCCGCATGAATGAGAAGAGTACAAGTCTGTCGACCCATCTGTCCAAGGGTATGCGGCAAAAAGTCATGATTATGTGTGCCTTCGTGGCGGGTCCGCCACTGTACATCATTGATGAGCCTTTCCTGGGTCTTGACCCGTTGGGCATTCGCTCACTGCTAGATTTTATGCTCGAAATGAAGGCTTCGGGATCTTCCATTCTGCTGAGTTCACATATTCTGTCCACGATTGAAAATTACTGTGACCGTTTTATTGTTCTGCATCGCGGGCAGGTCATTGCACAGGGAACGCTGAATGAGCTGCGTCTTCAATTCGGGGAATCGAATGCCACGTTGGAGCACATGTTCTATTCCCTTGTACAGGGCAGGGATTAAGCATGGATCTGAAGCAGCTATGGAAGCAAAGACGCACGGGATTCTGGAATGGAATTCTCCCTTATCTGGGTTATGTGATTCAGAGCGGTGTAGCCATGGTCTTTTTATTTCTCGTCATTGCGTTCTCCGCCTGGTATACATCGTTTGTACAACATATTCCGGCAGGATTTCCGATTCGCTGGATTACGTTGCTGCTCGTGGCACCACTAGTGCTGTTTAGCAGTTATCGTACATATCTACATTCCGCAGACATTGTATTTTTACGGCCTCAGGAATATAGAATGCAGGAATATCTGAAGAACAGCTTCGCCCGTGGGATTATCTATAAAACGCTGGGTATGTTGCTCGTATTTGTTACGTTGTGGCCGCTCTATGTTCGCGCGGATCAGGATGCAAGGCCGTTTGGCTGGTTTATCCTGCTTTTGCTTCTGTGGAAGGGGCTGTCCAGCTATGGAGCTTGGCAAGAACTGCGTATGGTGCAGATGGGTGCTGCAAGAGGATACCGTTTGTTGCGCTGGGCGCTGGCCCTACTGGCAATTGCCGCCTGGTTATGGCAACCTCCGCAGCGGAGCGTCTGGTTTCTGCTGCTGTTGGCTGTCGTGTACATCGTTGCCCTGCGTATACCGTTGAAGCATCGGGTTGCATGGGAACGTCTCATTCAGGTGGAACAGGGGCAGGCTGGACGAGTGATGAGAACACTGGGGTGGTTTGTGGATGTGCCTTCATCCGGACAGAAAGTCAGTTCCCGCCGCTGGCTCAGCAAGTGGGGGAGTGGCCTTCCGTGGAATGCAGGGAAAGCCTACCGTTATCTCATCACCAAAACGTTTATTCGAACTGAAGTGTTCTCTATTGTTCTACGCTTGATTGTACTCGGTATGCTGCTGTCCTGGTGGACGGCAGGCAGCTATTTCGGTATTGGTGTATATCTGTTCTTCCTGCTGCTTATCGGTGTGCAATTGGGCGCATTGCGACGTAGTCATGGCGAATCCTTCTGGATCATGATCTATCCCATCTCGGGAGAGAGCCGTCGTTCCCAGGTGCTTGGATTTATCTCAAATCTGCATGTACTGGCTGCATTACTCATGTGGCTGCCTATGCTGGCTGCTGGCGTGAGTGGAATAGGCATCATCGCAGCAGCACTCATCTTGGGCGTACTTGTCATTTTTATTATGCGACGTTCGCAGGCAAACAAATGGTTGCAGGAAGAAGAGGATGAGTAAACGACTGAACGTTTGATCCGCAGGCGGGTTGCTGGGTAGAGTTGTTGATTGAATCTATACTTGAGATCACAAAAAGAAGGGCATTCCGAGCTGTATCCCGGAGTACCCTTCTTTCTGTGCTTCAGACGGTCGTGATTCAACTTAATGAGCAGGTATGGACTAACAGAGGAACGATTTAGTGATAATGACGAGCAAGATAAACAGAACGAGAATGGCACCTGTATTTGTGAATCCTCCGTAACCGTAACCGTAACCGCCTCTTGTTTCTTCAACAACTCCAGACATGGTCATTCCCCTTTCAAGTGGTGTTAGGCACGCCCTTGCGTACATCGTATATTATGTGCCGTGGGGATAGGCTGATTGGGCCATTGCCCCGAACAGTTTGGAAATCATTGTTTTGGGCATTGGCCCTGGTCAAGACAGCAATACATGTTCAGGATGAAACACAAAACCCCCTTCGTATCGAGAGGCATTCATCAGGATACAGAGGGGGTTCATATTTGTCAGAAAACGGACGAAGGTCCGCTCCTGACTTATTTATTTGGATAAGCATTACCGTATATGAATTACGTTGTCTGTAGATCCAAAACTCCACGATAGATCGTATCGAACAGATCTTCCAATCCGGATTCTTCAATACAGGAGAAAGCAATTCGCAGATCGGCCTCACCCAGCGCAATGGTACCGACACCGTATTTCTGCAGCAGATGGGTACGAAGTGCTTCAGCACCAACGTCTTTCAGCTTCAGACACATGAAGTAACCGGAGTTGAACGGATAGTAGTCCCATACCTCTCCGTATTTGCCGCTATCGAGAATGGCCTTCACTTTGTTGGCACGGCCCTTCATGATCTCGAATTTCTCCTGTTTCTGAGCCTCGAACTCAGGTGCTTTGAGCGCATCCAGCACAAAAGTTTGGGAAGGGTGTGGACCGCTGGAAATAGTTGCTCGGATGATTCCAAGTGTTTTCTGTTCCAGAGCATGCAAGACTGCAGCATCTTCATGGGCATACGTGATGAAACCAACGCGGAAACCCCATACGAATTCTTCCTTGGTCGCTCCGTCTACTTTAACAGTCAGTACACGCGGATGAAGGTTAGCCAGTTTGCCAAACAGGGATTCGTGAATGGAATCTTCGAAGAACAGACCGAAGTAGGCATCGTCTGTCACAGCAACCACGTTCACTCCAGCCTCAGCTGCTTGACGAATCGTGTCCACGATGGCGTCTGCTTCTTTGGCACCAGGCGTGTAGCCTGTCGGGTTATTCGGGAAGTTTAGCAGTACGATGGCTTTGCCTTTGTCTTTTTGCGCAAGCAATGCTTCGAGCAGACCCGTACTGTTAAAGTTCAATTGATCATCAAACAAAGGATAATGAACCAACTGGCCGTGACGACGAATTCCGAAGGTCAGCTCGTAATTTTCCCAGTTTTTATCCGGATATATAACAGCGTCCCCTTCTTCGGCGAACAGGTCGGCTACGATACTCAGTCCATGGGTTAATGCATTGGTCACAATTGGATTACCGAACGTTTTGCCTTCGAGCGAAGGTGTTTCCTTGAGCATCTTGTCTCTCCAGACAGTCCGCAGTTCAGGCTTCCCTGCAGGTGGAGCGTAAGGGTATAGATCCTTCGGTTGGTATGCAGAGAGCTTATCCTGAATTACAGCTAGATGCATCGGCACACCGCCCTCCAGGGCGATACCAATCGTAGCATTATAGGTTTTGGCCAGACTTGCTGCTTCAGCGGACTGACTCAATATACCTTCTTTTGGAAAATAGATTTCTTTGCCGAGCTGCGACAGCATAGAGTAGACGTGACTGCTGCCTGCCTGAATACTTTCGTTCAACTGTTCAGCCAGTGGATTCATTCTTTTCATCCTTCCAAGTCTTTGTGATTCAACTGCCTAACATTATAACACCTTGCTTTCCCCCCGTCACGGAAATTACGTAACATGACAGTTTTACCGCTTCACCGCGTTGTTGCGAAGTGCTTCAAGTAAGGATGATGTCACTTATTTAGCTTGGAAAATGAGGGTTATTCCTGATGAAAAGGACAGTATTTCCGCATCATTTCGGCAGTTTCCGCATCTCGTCCTTCGTTACGCTGTTCCAGTTCGCCATTAATATGATCGAAGCGTTCGGTGGAGAGGTTTTGTCCAAATTTGAATTTGGCACTCATCCGTTCAGGAACAATACGGACGACAGCGACGGCTTTAAGCTGACCTTTGTACCGTGGATCGGCAGCATCAATGGGAGTATATCCGCCTTGCGGTTGAAGTTTCTCCATGAAACGTTGCAGCACCTTGCCTTTGATGTCCAGATCCTGTACAGGCTCTGCCTGACCGAATGCCATCACACTTTTGAAAAACGAGGTTGCCGGACAAGCCAACTCCGGATCGCTGAAGTAGGATGGAATCAGGGAGAACTCTTCTGCCACGGTAAAGCTGACGGAGGAGTCATGCTTGATCTGTTTCATTTTCTCTCCGGCAAGACTCCCATGAAAATAAAAGCAACCGTCCATATATACGAAGTTCAGCGGTGTCACTCGTGGCTGCCCGTCCGGACTAACCGTTCCCAGAAAACCAAAGGAGCATTGGTCCAAAAACGCTGTAATTTCCTGTTCTTCATCTACAGTAAATTCTTTTCTTCTCATCTAGTGTTCCCCCTTGATTGGTATATGGATTAAATCGTTGTACCTTAGCCATAACAATAAAACCTGTATTGACATATAAAAAGATCCAATTTACATTCAATTTGATAGGCCAATTTGGGATTATATAATAAACTAAATTCATGAATGCTGATGAAGCTGCATGATCATGACCAATGGAGAAGAGGTGCACGATGGAATTGTGGCTGCCCCTGAATTCATACGAGCTGCAGCATCGATACAAATACGAGGCGTTATACCATGCTCTGCGTGACGCGATTCATGCCGGGACGCTGGCTGGAGGCACAAGGCTGCCCTCTACCCGAGAGCTGGCGCGTCAATATGACATGTCGCGGGGCTCTGTTGCCCAGGTGTATGACATGCTGCTTGCCGATGGGTATGTGCAGGCGTTTCGGGGAAAAGGGACTTTTGTTACCGATACGTTAACGGAACAGGAACAGGTGGGACAGGAAGCAGTGATTCAGCTTTCTCCATGGGGAGAACGGGTGAGTACGCTGAATACACAGATTCAAAAAGATACGCGATCTGTCATGGAGCGTGATCCATCCCTCATCAATTTCCATGTGCATCGCATGCCTGCCGAGCATTTTCCGCAAGCGGAATGGAAGAGCGCCCTGGCCGCTGTTCATCGGAGTGATCAGCGTGAACAAAGTGGTACTGCAGGTGATCTGGAACTGAGGGAGGCCATTGCGTCACATTTGAGGTGGACACGCGGCATCCAGGCGGATGCTTCACAGATCGTGTTGTTCAGTGGTTCCATGCAGGGGATTACCTTGCTGGCTCAATTGCTTATCCCTGAAGGGGCTGCGGTGGTATTGGAAAACCCGGGTTATCAGGGAATTGCCCAGGCAGTGAAGTCCTGTGGTGGACAGATTATTCCAGCCGAAGTTGATGCCAGAGGAATTATTCCGCAATCATGGAAAGCACAAGCGTTATTTGTAACACCAACCCGCCAATTTCCAACAGGTGCTGTTCTTGGGCTGGACAGACGCAAAGCAATACTTGCATGGGCCTCGGAGCGTAATGCTGTCATTATTGAAGACGATTATGACAGTGAGTTTCGGTGGGGTGGCAGGCCGATCGAACCGCTCAAAGTGCTCGATCGTGAACAACGGGTCATCTATGTCGGATCATTCTCGCAAACGATGATTGCGTCCTTCCGGCTTGGATACGCGGTTTTGCCACCAAGTCTGGTGAAGCCGCTGATCGCTGCAAAAACGTTGTATGAACCGGTACCTTCTGCGATTCTGGAACAGCGTGCACTCGCGAAATTTATGACCAGAGGCGGATATTTGCGCCATCTAAGACGATTAACCCGGCTCTATGGAGAGCGGCATGCGTTTTTTGTCAGCGAGATGGAGCGAGAGTTACCTGAGCCCTTCATCATGCAGCCCGGAGATGCAGGATTGCATATTTATGCCACGTGGAAGGGAGATATCGATAGCTATCAGCGGTTCAAGATGCTGGCTCGGGAGGAACGTGTAGTATTCCGTGATGCGGTGCGATATCAGCTGACACCAGGTCATCCGGCTGTCTGTTTTGGCTTCGCACATCTGGAGAAAGAAGAGATTCAAGAGGGCATCCGGCGGATGCGGTTAGCTTGGGAGAAGTGCACATTTTTGTTTCAGTGAATTCCGCTGTATAATGGGATAAGATATTTCGCTTCGCCAGGAGTAGAAATCATATAAAGTGAGTATTTTGCATTAATCCAAAGGGCGTCTTTCAATCAGAAAAAGTATGGATCAGAATGCTTCCTCCTGTCCATATTTTATACCCGGGAGAGGCCTGAATTGAATGATGCAATATACGGATAGATTAACTTTCAAGGGGGAGTGGCGACATGCTGCAGGCATCGCCGTCATCTTTTGTTATTTTGCCCGCTGTCGCCAAAATTGTCTGCGAACCGGGATGGAAGTGGCAGAAGCGGGAAAAACCGATGCAAAACTATGACCTATTTTATGTATGGAGCGGTGAAGGTACCGTTGTGCTGAACGACCAGCCGTATGAAGTTGGCAAAGGCAGCTGTTTCCTGTTCCGGCCAGGAGACCATACAAGTGCAACACATAACAGGCAGAAGCCGCTGGTACTGACATATATTCATTTTGATGTAGATGTGCCTGTTATCGATGTGCCTCAGTCCTATCGTGAGGTACAGGAAACGGTAGAATTTGAACATTTGCTGGCGCGGTATGTAAGATTGTTCCTATCTGATGTATATGGAAGGAGCGAGGAAAGTCGGCTGATTCTGAAGCAGTTGATGATTCATTTGCTGCGTGCAGATACAGAAGCACCTGTGGAGAAAAAGGTGAGCAACCAGTTGTCCGATGTCATCCAGGAGGTGGCGAACTATGTACGCCAGCATCCAGGGATAACACATCGGGTGGAAGACCTCGCTGCAAGGGCGGGACTATCGCCTCGATACTTCTCAATCAAGTTCAAGGAATTGATAGGTTCATCCGTGCAATCCTATATTATCCGCATGCGTATCGAGCGTGCCGAACATCTGCTGGTACACACGGGCATGAACGTAACCGAGGTGGCAGATGCCCTCGGGTATCGGGATATCTTTTTCTTCAGTCGTCAGTTCAAGCAGTACACCGGCAAAAGTCCGTCCGAAATTCGTTAGGACCTCTGCTACCGGGTAAATATGGCAACGTTTCAATTCTGGGAAGCAGGGGTAAGTATGTAGCATTCCAGATGGTCGAAAGGGGGAACTTGTGATGAACGGGAAACGTCGGGTCCGCAACCGGGGGTGCTCTACAAAGGGTTTTAATCTTTTCCGGAACCGCCTGCGTCGCTTCAAACCAGCGGAGGAGTTGCAGCAGGACGTGTGGTTTTGAGGAATGGTCATACACCAATATGACGGAGCTTGGCTCCGTATTGCATGTATACATGGACTGTAAAATGGAACTATCTTGGCTTGTATAGTATAAAGTGCATCATCGGATGCTCTGCTTGGCAAAGGTACTCATAGCCTGAACACTTTTCACAAGGAAGGTGTTCAGGCTGAGAGTACCTTTTTACATGGACAGAAGTCCTCCAATAATGTTTTCCTTATATTCAGAAATTAAAAAAGATGACTCCTATTATTGGAATCATCTGCACCGTTGACGTATTTCTTTTCTTGTTATTTTTCCAGACCTTCACTCGGTTCAGTTTATCGGTTTCAACCTTCCGAGCAATTGGCCCATTTTGACGGAGTCCCCTGGCTGCAAGCCCGGGTTCGGTTCAAATGTGCCGCTTTGTGTTAACAGTACGACGGTAGAACCGAATTCAAAATAGGCCAGATCATCGCCCTGTGCCCAGGAACTTACGTCAGTATTGGCGTATTGTATACTGCTCACGTTCATTGCGCCTACTTTCACGACAGCAACTTCTCCAAAATCATGACCAATATACGTAATAAGCCGTTCGTTTCGACTCAGTACCGATTTCATATGAGTCAGACCAAAATCATTTACGGGATATACCTTGCCCTTGATATGCTCACTCTCAATTCTACGACCGCTGACAGGCGCATGAATACGGTGATAGTCGCGAGGGCTAAGATACAGAACGAAGGCGTAGCCGTGCTTGTACTTCTCCAAATGTGGTGAGTGGTTTAACAATTCAGCAAGTGTATAGTTTTGTCCCTTAACATTCAGGAGCGTTCCAGCAGATACCGGACCGGCTGCCGTGATTTTGGCGTCTACCGGACTGATCAGTGCATGTTCTGAAAGTTCAAGCGGGCGCATGCCCGGTTTTAATTTACGGGTAAAGAAATCATTCAATGAACGATATTCCTTCCAGTCTTTCTCAGCTTCCTGAACAGGGATGTTGTAGGTCCGGACAAAATAAGGGATAAATGCCTTGCTTCCCCGGCTCTTGGAGAAGGCTCCCACGGTCCGGGAGATCCATTTGCGAGAAGAAAGCTCGGTCATTAACCGCAACAGCGTTTTTGCCATGAATATCCCCCTTAGGGTTAGTGCGAACTTCAAGGCCGGCAGGACCGGCCGTTCTGCATAATATTGACACAGAATGCTTACGAAATCAATACGGGCCCCTATGGTAAGTCTGCGGTTGTCGTGGTATGAGCGAATTCTGCTCCAGCAGCAGACGTCCGTAAGCCATAGGTCGCTGGTAGCTGACTTTCCAATGTTCGTTCATTCCAGCCTTGCGGAATCCGTAGCGCTGATCCCTCCCGTTGCATTCGATAAAATAAATCTCCCCGTTCCCGGTTATCCCCAGATCAAGACCAAGGTCCGCAAGATGTGGCAGGCTTGAAGCCAGCGTTTGTGCGATCCGTAGCGCGACAGACCTGATCCTGGTAGCCAGTTCAAGTAAATGAATGTCGGATTCCACCGTACCCAGTGCTTCAGCCAGCGTCATGACTTTACCGCCCTGGGCTATATTGGTGACAAAGGTATGAGCGGGCGCAGCCTTGGCGAACATACCCGTGATTCCCCACAAACCATCCCTTCCACGTTGCACCGACACCCGCAGATCGACCGGTCTTCCCTCGTAACGTACCAGTGGAATGCGTTCTTCAATGAGATAGGCATGCCGGAAAATACGTCGCAGGGTGGCGGAAGGCAGTTGTCCTTTGCTGAGTCGAAAAGTAGCCCATCCTCTGCGGGAAGCTTTCGTCTCACAGGTCAGCTTCCATTGACCGTCTTTCTTAAATATCCGCATAATACCATGTCCGATACTTCCGCTGCACGGTTTAATAATCAAGTCATCATAATGTTCCATCATGTATACCAAATCTTCCGGAGTAGCTTTGACTGCATGGGGGAGATACTGCCTCAAACTGAAATCCTGATGAAGCATCTCGTGAATATGATCCTTACGGTATCGATTGCGTACATTGTATACCTGAATGCCTTGCAAGAGAAGTTGGGTCACCTTGTGTTGCTCCGCCCGGCGCAGCTGGAGAGCCCGGTTATGAATGACGGAAGGCAGAGCCATCTTTTGCCGAACGTATACGCCATCTTTTTTGACATAGGCAATACAGGTTTTCATGTCCGAATCTATATCTTCCAGTCGCAAAAAACAAGGGGTTAATCCATAACAGGCTGCGGCCCGTTCGTAATTCGCGAGTGATTCCTGACCGGTCCTTCCGGCCGGTATCCCCCGGTACATGCGTGAATCGAACATAATGCCGATCGTTTCTTGTAGCATGACCGTTCCTCCTTCAATGTTATCGCGACCATGGATCGTCCATTCATGGAATGCCGGTCTGTCACCGCATGATTGGACATCACGATAACGCAGACCGGAATCATGATGCATTGAAATGCACCGACATGTTCTCGTACCCAGCCATTTTGCATCATATGGATCTATGCAAAATGCTTATATCATATCGTATGACATTTCCGGGACGAAGGCGTGGACAGCCGCCTTACATCTGCGTACGTGTACAGCCTATTTCACCTCTACGGTTCGTCAATACACATGTTGAACCTTGTACATCCAAGGGCTGTAGTTCGGCAAAAGTCAGGAAATGCAGTGGCAGATGCCCAGACTGGAGCATATGATGCCGGAGACGAACGTCAGAGGAAGGAGCTAGTTGCATGAGTAAAAAAGGCAATAAGAAGGTTCCTACGCCGAAACTGCGGCATGTGAGTCCCAAATTTAAGGAACTTGATCAGAATAATCGACGGTCAGACACAATGAACTCAGGTTTCACTTCGAATAGGGAAGAACGCTTGAATGCAAATAAACGGGATTCGCAGGCCATTCAGGAATCAGAAGAATTTCTATTCGAATCAACAGAGCTGCCGGCTTCAACGAACGAGCTGGAAGACCTGGAGATCGTATCCAAAATCATCAAGCCGGAACCCGTAGAGTCTGATGGCGAGGAAGTCGTTGAGACGCCAGGTAGCCCGGAAAAGCAGATTCAGGTCAGCAGCGTGGCTCCGCTAGTTCTGGAAGAAGAGCAGGACATTAACAAGCAGGAAACAGCAACCCAGGATCGGTTGAAGATCCTGAATCAGAATCAGATGCCGGGTCACACCGGGCACTTTATCTACACAGATGACTTAAGTGAATTTGCTGTTACGGAGAGCAAACTGGCCCCTTTCTCTGTGGATGCCTCCAAGCTGAAACCGGATGCGGTCGGCAGTGAAGCGTTGCAGGATTATGCGGTGACCAGCATTCACATTGCAGACGGTGCCATTGTTTCCGCGAAACTTGCGGAAGCTTCTGTATCCGAGGAGCACCTGATTGACGGTTCCGTGTCCGGTCACAAAATACGAAATGCTTCGATTGCCGGTGAAAAAATCAGAGATGGCAGTATTACTTCCCAGAAGCTTGGCAACCAGGTCATCGATTCGGCCAAAATTGCCGACGGTTCCATCAGCACAAGACATCTCAGCCGCATGCTGGTTACGGAAGAATTAATCAAGAATCATGCCGTAACCGGAGACAAGATCGCGATTAGCGCCGTGGATACAAGGCATCTCACCGGAGGAGCTGTGCATACCTCCAAGCTGGCTGACGATGCGGTGACTACATCCAAAATTCGTGAAGGTGCTGTCACAGGCAGCAAAATCGAAGAACAATCCATCGAGTCTCACCATATTCAGGCAGGTGCTGTTAAACAGACACATCTGGCAGATGGGTCTGTCGGTCGTTCACAACTATCTATTGGTAGTATTGGAAGTGACCAGATCGAGGATGGATCCATACAAACAAGACATTTAGCTGAGGGTTCGCTGAGCGGAAGACATCTGCTGGACGGTTCGATCGGTTCAAGCCAGATTCGCGCTTATGCAGTTGGCAAGGAGCAGATTGGCAATGGAGAAGTGGGCACTGAACATTTGACGGACGGTGCCGTAACCAGCAGCAAACTGGCAGATCAGTCGGTTGGAACAGCAAAATTGCTGGAACAGTCGATTACGGCCTCCAAAATTTCTGATCAGAGCGTCATTTCTTCCAAAATTGCGGATGAAGCTGTACAGGGCAAACATCTTGCGAAAGGGTCCATTCGTGGGGAACACATAGCGAATCGGGGAATCACACCGGTACATGTGGACAATTCCGCAATTCATTCCATTCACATTGCAAGTGGAAGCATCGAGGCAACTCATCTGTCTACCGGAAGTGTGTCCGGTGACGCTATCGCAGATGGCGTGGTATCTGAGCAGCATCTGGCAGAGTCAGCTGTAGGTACGTATGAATTGCAGGATGCTGCAGTTACAGACGCCAAGCTAGCGGATGGAAGTGTGACAACAGAAAAACTTGGAACGGCTTCGGTTAGCAGCAGAGCACTTGCCCCGGGAAGTGTCGTATCCTCGCATCTTGCGAGCGGTGGAGTTACAGGTACACATCTGGCTCCAGGCAGCGTGGGTTCCGAGGCCCTAAGACCTTATGCAGTGAAATCGGAGCACCTGACAGAACATGCCGTAGGTGTACCTCATCTTCAGCCGGGCAGTGTTGAAACAGATGCTATTGCACGGGCGGCAGTCACAACAGACAAATTGGCTCCTGGTAGTGTAACTTCAGTCCAGATGGCTGGCGGGTCCATTTTTCCGCCTCATCTGACAGATCATGCGATTACCTCCCCTAAGCTCTCACCAGAGAGTGTTGCCACGGATAAACTGGCGGATTTTGCTGTTACGTCAGCCAAACTGGCAGACGGCAGCGTGACTTCTTCCAAGATTATGGCAGAAAGCATTAACGCCAAACATATTCCAGCAGGAACCATTCGCGGGTATCACCTGAAGCAGCATGCCGTTTCACTGGAACATTTGTCGGAGGAAGTACGTTCACCGGAATTATTTGCTGATGGGAGTATTACGGGCAACAAACTGCGGCGTGGTTCCGTAACTGCGGATCATTTGACAGCAGACTCGGTATCCGGGACAGAGTTACAACAGGAGGCTGTAGGTAGCGAGCACTTGAAGCCATCCGTTGTACAATCTGCCCATCTGGCTGAAGGAAGCGTGAAGTCTGATCATTTGGGAGCTCATGTAGTCAACTCACAGCATCTGAGGGCAGCCATCATTCAGGAGGAGCATATTGCTGAACAGGTGGTTACATCCCATCACTTGGCACCTGGATCTGTCGAAACAGACCACCTGGCACCTTTATCCATTACAGCGGCTCATCTTCAGCCAGGTTTAATCAGTGGTTTGCATCTCCAGGCAGAGTCGACAAGTGCGGTTCACCTGCAGCAAGGAGCTGTACATTCCCGTCATATTCAAGATGGTGAGATTCTTCCTCATCATATCCATGAACGCAGTATCGGAACGTCTCATCTGGAAGAAGAAGCGGTAAGTACGATTATATTACAGGATGAATCTGTAACACGCTCCAAACTTGCGAGTGGTAGTGTGGATGGCAGCAAATTAGCCGCAGGGACAGTATCGTCTGTCCACATTGCAGACGAAAGTGTGCAAACCCGCCATATCCAAGAAGGAGCAATCCTTGCTGATCATATTCAAGAGTGCAGCATTGGCTCAATTCATCTGGATGAGGAGTCAGTAAGTACGGTTCATTTGCAAAATGGGTCTGTAACGAGTGACAAACTGGCGGAAGGCAGTATAAACGGCAGCAAACTGCTCGAAGGCACGGTATCGGGGATCCATATCGCATCCGAAAGCGTGCAATCCGGTCATATTCAGGAAGGGTCCATCCATGCTGACCATATTCAGGAGCGAAGCATTGGCACATTCCATTTGGAAGAGGAAGCCGTAAGTGCCGTTCATCTGCAGAATGGGTCTGTAACGAGTGTCAAACTGGCCGACGGCAGCATAAACGGCAGCAAATTGCTTGAAGATGCGGTATCGGGGGTTCATATCGCATCGGAAAGTGTACAGTCCCGCCATATCCAGGAAGGAGCGGTCCATGCTGACCATATTCAGGAGCGAAGCATTGGCACATTACACCTGGAAGAGGAAGCCGTAAGTGCGATTCATCTGCAAAATGGATCTGTAACAAGTGCCAAGTTGGCTGACGGCAGTGTAAATGGCAGCAAGTTGCTTGAAGGAGCGGTATCGGATATTCACATTGCAGACGAAAGTGTGCAATCTCGTCATATTCAGGAGGGGGCCATCTTTGCTGAGCATATTCAAGAGCGAAGCATTGGCACCGTCCATTTGGAAGAGGAGTCAGTAAGTGCAATCCATCTGCAAAATGGATCGGTTACGAGTGCCAAACTGGCGGACCGCAGTATAAACGGCAGCAAGTTACTAGAAGGTACGGTATCGGGAATTCATATCGCACCCGAAAGTGTGCAATCCGGGCATATTCAGGCAGGTGCCATTCATGCGGGGCATATTCAGGAGCGAAGCATAGGCACAGCCCAGCTGGAAGAGGAAGCCGTAAGTGCGGTTCATCTGCAAAATGGGTCCGTAACGAGTGGCAAACTGGCCGACGGCAGCATAAACGGCAGCAAATTGCTTGAAGATGCGGTATCGGGGGTTCATATCGCATCGGAAAGTGTGCAGTCCCGTCATATTCAGGAGGGAGCGATCCTTGCTGACCATATTCAGGAGCACAGCATTGGCACGTCCCACCTGGAAGAGGAAGCCGTAAATGCGGTTCATCTGCAAAATGGGTCTATAACGACTGCCAAACTGGCCGATGGCAGTGTGAGCAGCAGCAAACTGCTTGAAGATGCGGTGATGGATGTCCATATTGCAAATGGAAGTGTGCAATCCCGTCATATCCAGGAGAGAGCGATTCATGCCGACCATATTCAAGAACGCAGTATTGGGATCTCCCACCTCAAAGCGGAATCGGTAAGTGCGATTCACCTGCACAATGGTTCCATAACAAGTGCCAAACTGGCCGACGGCTGTGTAAACAGCAGCAAGTTGCTTGAAGGAGCGGTAACGGCTGTCCACATGGCAGACAAAAGTGTGCAATCCCGGCATATTCAGGATGGAACGATCCTTGCGGATCATATTCAAGAACGCAGTATCCGCACAACCCATCTGGAAGAAGAAGCAGTAAGCGGGGTCCATCTGCAAAATGGGGCAGTCACGAGTGCTAAATTGGCCGACGGCAGTGTAAACGGTAGCAAATTGGCCGACGGCGCGATAACATCCGCGCATCTTGCTGACCGCGCCATCGATGGCAGCAAACTGAGTGAACAAAGTATTACATCCGATCACTTGAATGCGGGGATTGTAGGTCCGGCGCATTTGAGCGAAGAGATATGGAATGCGATTCGCCAGTTCAGTGGAGAAACGCTGGAGCAGCTGGCAGCGATCAAAAGACAAGAAGCATTGCTTCAGACAGAGAGCGAAGCAGTACAGCCTTCACAGCAGGACCTGGTCGAGGCATTGCCCGGTGCTGGTCTGGAGGAAACAGAAATTCACCAGACATCGAATCAGGAGCTGGAGGGACAACAAGAGCAGTCATCCCAAACGGACCCACTTGGAGAATCATTGGCAGCTGCTTCAGTGACGACGACAGAGGAGATAGTTCAGACACAGCAATCACCGCTTGAATTGACACAGGGGATCGGTGGAACTACGGAGTTTATATGGAGTGAACAATCGATTACACAGGAACATCTGTGTGATGATGCAGTGGGCAGCAGTCAACTGCAATCCGGGTCGGTTCAGCCCAAACATCTGGCATTCCAGCCTGTGCGCAGTGTGAGTCGTCAGCCTGTTGTACAGCAGTTCGGCATGGAGGCATTTGTACTGCCAGAGGATGAAGCATGCGTGGAAGTGACAGTAGCCTTTGAGGAGTCATTTAGTTCGGAGCATTATGTGATTGTCGCCATGTGTACTGATCGGGGATTTCAGGTGTCTCTTCTCTCCCAGAGTGAAGACGAAGCGGTACTGGAAGTGTCTCGCGCGACAGGATGCACACACACGTACGGATTATTGTCATGGATTGCCGCCGGACCTTCCATATATAAAATCGAATGATGCAAAATGTTAAAAGCGGTTCCCGGGTATGTCCGGGACACCGCTTTTATTCATGAATAAGCTCGATCCGTTCGGACGGTGAGGGGTGCCTGAACGGTTTAAGATGAGTGCAAACACATGCAATGATTATTTTTACAATCCTACAGCTTGATAAGCTTTGGTGATTGCAGTAACTTCAGCGGAATTTGCCCCATACAGATCTTTAGCTGCTTGGATGGTCGCTGTTTTTGCCGCAGCAAATTTGGATGTTGGTGTCAAATAGTTCACCAGCGTGCTGTAGAAAATTTTAATGGCTTTATCGCGCCCGATTCCCGTTACAGTCACACCATTATGTGTGCCGCCTTGTGCTGCAAGATAGTAAGCCTTGTTGATAATACCGCTGTTCGTATGAACTCCGCCGTTGTCGGATGTTCCAGTGTAGCGGTCACTGTATTTATCAGGTTGTCCATACAATGTTGGGTTGGACAGGGAACGCAAGGCATCGCCTGGAATGTTAGGTGTGTAAATATCGTCACCAAGCAGCCAGTTTTTGCTTTGGATGGTGTTACCGAAGATATCCGCGAAGGCCTCATTCAATGCACCCGGTTCATTGCGATACTCCAGATTGGCTGTGTACTCAATGACACCATGAGTCAATTCGTGGCCGACCACATCCAGATCACCAGACAGGGAGCGGAAAGTCGTACCATCACCGTCACCAAAGACAATCTGTACTCCGTTCCAGAAGGCATTATTATAGTTGGAGCCGTAATGTACAGTGGATTTGATCAACAAACCGTTGCCGTCCAGACCGTTACGGTTGAATTTGCTTTTGTAGAAATCATACGTGGCAGCAGCATGGGCGTGAGCATCTACGCCTGCACGATCCGTCCATACGTTATCGGAATCGGTCAGGAGCGTGCCTGGAATGGAGTAGCCATTGTTTGCGGTGAAGGTCTGAATTCCATTGCCGCGAGTGGTATCTTTCAGTTGGAAGGTATTGCCCGATTGAGTTGTGGTAAGGGTTTTGGTATCACCAGTTACACCGGTACCCGTTCCTGTTGCGAAGTTAATGAGGTCATACTGGGATACGATGCTTCCGTCAACGGCATTCACGAAATATTTGGTACGCAATGGGGCAGGTTCAAGCACGTTGACTTCCGTAATGTACACGAGGTAAGTTTGGCCATCCTCTTCATTGTAGTAAATGTTCAACTCAGCATCAGCTGTTTTCTGGGGCTCCCCAAGTTCTCCAATGCGGGAAGTGGCTTCTTCCGATGCAATCTGGATCGCATCTTCTGCACTAATTTCAGCTACGCCGTCATTGGGGATGGACTGTTCTTCAACTGGTGGAAGATCACCAAGCGCGGATGAAACCTGACCTGTTTTGTCCAAATGAATGGTTTGTTCAGCACCATAGACCGGAATCCCCTTAATATACTGCTTCAGGCGGAAGTGTCGTACACCAGAAGTATCCGTAGTTCTTTTAATAATTTTGAGCTGGGATGTCACATCAGAATTCAGGAACTGTTCCTGTTGTCCGAGGAAATTGAAGATGGTTTCATCTGATCCGCTGGTCAACTGGATACCCTCCTCCGAGGCATACGGGGCCTGCAATGGAATGGATTGATCAGATAATGGAGCTGCTGCAGCAGAAGATACGGAAGCGAGCAAAAGAGCTCCTCCAAGAATTGTTGGCATAACTTTAGCAAATTTCATAGTAAACTCTCCTATTCTCAATAAAATTTTTGGTGGAAACACGGAATTATGCCAATCTCGGTTGGAGTTCCGTCTGCAACTTGGGCAGCGCGGAGCGTGGGGCTGAATCTGAAGCGTGGAATATGACAAGAAACGATATGGAACAAAGTCGATAGAGTCTGCATATGTCCACGGGTTGGACCGTAAAAGGAATACCGTGTACTCTGTTCAGCCGGGAGGCATAGTCGTTCATTGTGGTTCCTCTTCCAGAAGCCAGGGGTCTTGTCCACTTGCGAAGCAGGATGTTCTACGGAGCCAGGTAGTCGTTCCGGACTCACATATCTGAATTACGTTTTGTGCGGCATCACTCCTTTCAAGTTGCAGGCCAGAAACTGTTTACAGCTGTATTCCAGCGTTCTGATTTAACCTAAGGTCAATTAATGAGAACAAAAAAAACTGAAAGGAACATGTGTTCACCATTGGTTTTTTTTGTCAATAACTGCTTGCAACGTATATTATCACAATGTAAAAGTTTGGAAAAGATGCAATTTTAGATTTTTTTTAAAATTGTGTCTGAAGTAGGGGAGCTTTAGCGGTTTCTGCATATTTTGACGGATGCTGTCTAAATAAATGGATTGACTTGACCTTGTGGCCGACAGAACCTGCTCGGTTCAAGGACATACGCCGTTTCCACTGCTCCATGAATACATAGAATAACGTGTACTCCCTTTGCATGCCGATGATGTATACCCGGGAGGTGACTGTGTTGCAAAAACGCCGTAATACTGCTTTTTATGCATCCAAATCGAATCGGGTACAAAGAAAGGCACAAGTAAAGAAACGTCGTTTGAAATCTGCATACAAAAAGGGTACAAAGGCCTATAAGTACGTGATTCCACCCGTGGAACTTGCAGATTGGCCAGAGCTCGGAGCGGAACATGCCATGAGAGATACACTCGTGCAGGGATCGGCAAACTCGCATCAGCCCATGCTTTCGGTTGTTATACCTGCCATGAATGAAGAACGGACCATTGGTGCGGTCGTTCGTCAGGCGCTGCGTATATGCCGTGATTCGGAAGTGCTTGTTGTTGTTAACGGTTCAACGGACGGGACAGCAGCAGTTGCAAGAAGGGCGGGGGCACAGGTGCTTCGTTATACAGAAGCACTGGGACATGATGGAGGACGGCGGGTCGGTGCAGCGGCGGCTCGGGGCAGGGTGCTGTTGTTTACGGATGCAGACATACCCATTTCGGCAGAACATCTGGCGCCTTATGTAAGGGCAATTCTGGATGGGACGGATGTCGCGCTTAATGATTATGACGGTCCGGTTACGCGTATCCCTGTTCACCCTGTGGTCGAGGCTAAACATGCCCTGAATAGCATGCTTGCGAGACCCGATCTGAAAGGAGCTTCCATGACCGCCATTCCGCATGCATTAAGTCGCAGGGCACTTGAGGTAATCGGTGCGGATACTCTGGAGACGCCACCGCTGGCCCATGCAATGGCTGTGACTGGCGGGTTGGAGGTACGTGCCGTTCATCATGTGCCTGTAGGCAAAATGAATCCGGTGCGAGTCAAGAGACGCGGAGGGCCCGATCTGCTCAGTCAAGTGGTATGGAATGATCATCTGACCGCAATCCGGTGGATTACCGATAAGCTGGGCCCACGCGGAGGACATTCCGATCTGCAGCGTGTTCGCAGCTTGATAAGGTGAGCATGCACATGAGTATTTTGCATAAATCCAGAAAGCGACACGTCAAAAGATGCAGAATGCTGGAGGTGAGGAAATGAAGGGGCGTTCAGGGGGTGTCCGTCGTCAACGGACAGTAAACAGACGAACAACCCGGAACAGAACCAAGGGCAGGAGGGTTCTGACCAAATCCCCGATAAAGAGTGCAGCAACGAGCAAGCCCGCAGCGAGAAGCTTCGTACTGCATGAAATATGGAAAGCAGGTCTAGCAGCGGGACACAAGACACTGGAAAATAATGAATCCATTGAACAACATGCGCGTTGGGCTTGGCAGGAGCATGAAGCAAAGATCTCGGCGGAGCTAAGAAGCTATAGCGCAGCCATGCAGGCGGGGAAAGCCTTTATGCAGGGTTATGCTCATGCTTCAGGGCGTTCATTGAATATCGTTCCCCTTGCCCTTCATCAATCTGCTGCTGCGGTAGTCTGTGCCTGTAATGAGGAACTTACGCTGGGGCAAGTGTTAGCACAACTGAAACGTTTACCTTTGAAGGATATCATTGTGGTATTAAACGGAACAACCGACAATAGTCTAACCCAGGTGTTGGAACAGCCTGGCGTTACACTGGTGTATGAACCAGATCGGGCTGGACATGATGTGGGCCGAGCACTGGGGGCCAAAATGACGGAGGCGGACATCCTTCTCTTTGTGGATGGGGATATGGTCGTCCCGGCGGAGCAACTTGCTCCGTTCTTGTATGCGGTCGACCGGGGAGATGATGTGGCACTGAACAACCTAACCTCCCTTTTGCCTCCCTTTGCCCGCCAGGATGAAGTGAGCCGGATCAAAGCTTATCTTAACCGGGTATTGAACCGATCGGATCTGGGTTCCAACTCGCTGACGGCTGTACCTCATGCCCTCTCGCGTAACATGATCCAGATCGTAAAACCGGAGGCGCTGGCCGTGCCCCCCAAGGCGCAAAGCCTTGCCATCCAGCATGGATTAAAAGTAACTGCACCAAGTCAAGTGGATGTCATTCGTTCCAATCGTCTGCGTTCCACCAATATGGGCAGCGGCAACGAAGTCGCCAGATTGATCATCGGGGACCACCTGGAGGCGCTGGCAACCTGGCTGGAAATGGGCGGAAATCATTCGCAAGCCCGCTTGCTTTCCCGTGTCGAAGTGGCCTATAGGAGGAACGCCAGATGACACTGACGAGTATTATTATTCCGACGTACAATGGGCTTGACCTGCTGAAGCCATGTATCGATGCCATTCGAACGTATACCGATATCCATACCCCATATGAAATTATCGTTGTGGATAATGGTTCGGTTGATGGAACCGCTGCGTACTGTGCCCGTGAACGAATCCGTTTTGTCCGGTTACCGGAAAATCGGGGTTTCCCGGCAGCATGTAATGCCGGACTCCGTGCAGCATGTGGTGATGAGCTCCTGCTGCTGAATAATGATGTTACGGTCACATCCCGCTGGCTGGAAAATTTGCGGGCAGCCCTCTACAGTCATGGAAGCATCGGAATTACAGGTCCGGTGACCAACTATGCCAGCGGTATCCAGCAAGTGGAGCTGGACTTTCGGGATATGGCACATTTTCAGGAGCTGGCTGCTGCCAACAATATAGCCGATTCGTCCAGATGGAAGGAAGTCAAACGGATTGTCGGTTTGTGCATGCTGATGCGGAGAAGTGTGATGGAGGATATTGGTGTGCTTGACGAAGTATATTCGCCAGGACACTATGAAGATGACGATTATTGCTACAGGGCCTGCTTGCAGGGATATCGGTTGCTGGTATGCGGGGATGTTCTGGTACATCATCGCGGCAGTGCAAGTTTTCAGAAGACCGATCCTGTGGCGTGGAAACAGTTGCTTGAGCGCAATCGATCCATTTTTATCAACAAATGGCATGTCGATCCCCTTAATTATATTGAGACATCTTAAGAAGGAGGGATAGTGGAATGAAAGGTGTAATTCTTGCAGGCGGAACAGGAACGCGGCTGTATCCTCTGACCCGGCTGATTAACAAGCATCTGATTCCAGTCGGCAAGCATCCGATGATTATGTATGGCATCGACAGACTCCGCCAGGCAGGTATTGAAGAAATATTAATTGTCATCAACAAACATTCCGCTGGGTTATATACGGAGTATTTGGGTAGTGGAGCAGATCATGGTGTCAAACTTACGTATCGGATTCAGGAAAAGGCAGGCGGGATTGCTGAAGCATTGGATCTGGCGACGTCTTTTATCCTTCCGGGGGAGAAGTTCGTTGTACTGCTGGGAGACAATTTGTTTAGTGACGATTTGAAGCCTTATGTGGATCGATATATGCAGCAACCAACGGGTACGGCTCGTGTCTTGCTCAAAGAAGTGGATGATGCACGGCGGTATGGGGTACCGGTGTTTGATCCACAGCATCCGGAACGAATCTCATACATTGAGGAAAAACCGAGTGACCCCAAGACCTCTTATTGTGTTACTGGCATATATATGTATGATGACCATGTATTTGATCTCATTCAAAACATTGCACCTTCTGCACGTGGCGAGCTTGAAATTACGGATGTAAACAATCACTATGCAGCTGCTGGAGGATTGGAATACGATATTTTGCAAAAATATTGGAGTGATGCAGGAACATTCCAATCGCTTCAGGAAGCAGCTATCCACATGAAGGGACAACTGCCCTAAAATATATGCGCCTGATGCTGCCGCTGTAAAGTATCCCGTGAGATCAGATCAACCTGCGCCGGAGCCGGAAGAATGCTCCGGCGCTTTGTGCAGCGGCGGCACTCCTCGTGCATGCCAAGGGAGGGAATGCCGTGAGAGTAGCAAAACGCAGCGATGTGGTCAAAAAGAAGACACGGGGCAGCCATGCCGGCATCTGGCACGCATCTGTGGGAGTGCAGCCCCAAGCGAGTTCAGACCGTGAGTTGGGAAACGAAAGTACGAGGTTGAGAAGTGTGGAACACGCAGGAACAGAAGGCAAGCAGCATGCAGAGCAGAAAGCTAAAGCTATCGGACGTACCCGTGCAAAACGTGGCGGAAATGCAAGCGTACGAGCCAAACCGGGAGCAAGAACAGGTGAAGGGCGAGGGAGCGCAGGCGCGCGAGCCAAAGCAAGCTTAAGCCGTGGCGGCAAAGGGGCGCGAGCCAAAACGGGCAAGCGCGCAGCTGCCAGCCGCAGGCATGCTGCGCCGCGCGGCGGGCGGGCCGCAGGCGCCCGCAGCAAACAGCGCACGGCTGCGCAGCGTGCGCTTGAGCCAGCACCGCAAGCCAGCACGCCACAGGCGATGCCTGCCAGCAGTGCTGGCTCCGCCCCGCGGCAAGCGACACACCGTCACGGTGGTGTCGCTCCCGTGGGGCGGAAGAGCGCTGCCGCGAATGCGGGCAGCGCAAGGGCACTTGCGCCTGCGCAGCCGGCTGCATTGCCCGAGAGCGGCTACGCCGAGGGCTTCCGCGACGGCGTGTTCGCGGGCGGGGAGGGGCTGGTCGCGCAGTATATCCCGCCCGATCATATTCTGCCAGCCGCGGCGGCAGAATTGATTGAGGCGGGATTCCGCCAATACGCGCCCAGCCTCACCCGGCTGGCCAGCCCTCATGAGATGGCTGGCCACATCCAGGGGGCGCTGGATGCGCAGCGCCCCCTGTCCGTCGTTCGCCTCGGAGATGGCGAACTGCTGACCCTCGCCGCCGACACCGTGCTGCCCGGCGAACAAGTGCAGGAGCTGGCACCGTTTCTGCCCTATGCAGGGGTGCCACGCTCTACCCCGGACATCCGCGCTACGCTCGCGGATGCAATTCACGGCGCAGATTGGGTAGGCGTCCCCACCTCGCGTGCCCCCACCTTTCAGGGGCTGTTATTTCCAGTATTACGCCATTTCGGCATTGACTGGTCCCGTCTGAATTTGACCAGTTCCACGATTAACTACAGTCTGCACCAGTCAGGTCTGTTGCTGCCCGTGATACATGGACGCCGGGTGCTGCTAATTGGGAGCCGAGCTGCGGAGCTCGGAGCATTGTTGCACAGCCGCGGCATTCATGTGACAGGCATCATAGGCGCAGTGGAGGGGGTAGCGGACATCCCGAGAGTAATGCAGCAAACTGCGGAGCATTCATTTGATATCGCTCTTGTAGCAGCAGGAATTCCTGCCGTCATTCTGTGCCGCCGAATTGCTGGCGAGCTGGGTCGGGTTGCCATCGATTTTGGACATTTGGCTGACAAATTGGTTACAGGAGAGCTTCAACTCTAATGGACGGTCGGGTGCGGGGGTTACTATTCCGTATGCATCAGACAAGGGGAAATGGGGGAAGCAACATGAGCACATCAGGCAGACGTTCAAGACAGCGGAAAGAGTCACGGACGGATACCGTTATTCTGCACTCAGCTCGAAGTCGAACTGTACGGAAATTTAGGCGCAAAGGTACAGGAGCGCGGGCGGCCAAAGAGGAAAAACAGTATAAGCAGGGCTACCACCGAGGGTATGATGAGGGCGTGCGGCAGGGACAGAGCTCTTTCGGGCTGGTATTCGAAGGGGTGAGCATTATTATCCCGACATACAACCAGCGCGAGTATGTCCTGCAATGTGTATCCAGTATCGAAAAACATACGCCTGCTCCTTTTGAAATTATCGTTGTGGATAACGCGTCCAAGGATGGCACGGCGGAAGCCATGCTTCGCAAAGGCGGCATGGTAAGGGTCGCTGCGCTGGATAAAAATCGTGGTTTTGCCGGTGGTGTCAATCACGGGCTGATGATGGCGAGAGGTCGACACATTGTCGTACTGAACAACGATACACTGGTCACCCCGGGTTGGCTGGAAAACATGATGACCTGTCTTGACAGCCATCCCGAGATCGGAGTCGTGGGCCCGGTAACGAATTACATTGGCGGAGATCAGCAGATTGAAGTCCCGTACAGGGAAGTGGAGGACATGTGGTCTTTTGCTGCCCGACATAATCGGCCGGATGCCACAAAACATCGGCAGACTGAAAGACTGGTCGGATTTTGCTGGCTGTTCTCCCGGGAATTGCTGGAGCGGGTAGGTTACCTTGACGAGGGTTACGCGGTGGGCAACTTTGAAGATGACGACTGGATCATCCGGGCGAAGCTGGCGGGATACAGGCTGGCGGTGGCAGGGGATGCCTTCATTCATCACTATGGAAGTGTTAGTATGAAGGCACTGGGAGAACAGGATTTTGTTGTTGTGAACGAAGATAATGAACAGTTTTATACCCGAAAATGGGGAGATCCCCATGCGCTGGTTACAGAAACTTCCCGCCTCTCGCTGCATGCCAAAGTGTCGTCCAGTCAGCACGAGAACACGTCGTCCCTTGACAAGAGGGACTCGCCTGACCTGCGACAGCGCATGTCCACCAAGGGCAGCAGTGATATAACGCTCAGGCTGAGACGCAGTACGGATTTTTACCCGGAGTCCTGTTTCATCTCGGACATCAAGGGAGATGTCTACCGACTGATTCGCGGACAGCGACGTAAGCTGAACATCCCCGTTCCGCGAGGCATATCTCCCGTTCTGGTTGCCAAACCGGATCTGCTCGGTGTACCCGCAGGTGAGCCGCTGGTATCTGCGGGTGAGGTACAGGGCTGGCCATTGGAAAGAAATCATGTTCATGCTCAACCGGTTCAGAGCAACCGCGAGGCGTTGGAAGAAGGCATGATTGTAGCTACGACGAATGAGCGGGATGTGTGGTACCAGATTAGTGACGGTAAACGCAGGAGGTTTGTAACCCCCTATGCTGCGGAACGGTGGGGAGTGCAAACCGGGCATGTTGTTCATGTATCTGCCAACCGATTGCATTCGATGGAAGAAGGCTGGCCCATCATCGCTCCCCCGCAGCTTTTGAACGAAGATTTGTAATGACGGGGTTCGGCTGCCTTGTAGATCGGCTCGACAGCATGATGCGGAATGTGATGTACAGTGTATCGTAACGCTATACATCTTTCCGCATCCGAGCTTTACATATATCACGAATCATGAAGTGTAACGATTGAAAGATTAGCGATTTACTTTTACACTAGGACCAATTCAATTTTCGCAAGCATGCTTACGTATATCAAAACAGGGGGAATGCACGATGAATGACACAATGGTAATACAAGCCCGAAGAATCGCTGGTGAGTTTCTGCTGGAACAAGTGAAATCCTCATATCCGATTATCGGAAAAGGCTTTGTCAATCAGGTTTGCGTGGTTGAGACGGAAGGTCATAAAGTCGTGGTCCGCATGAACAATAAGGATAATTACCCCACCTTCATCAAGGAGAAATGGTGTATTGAGCAGGCAGCAGCGGGTATTCCGGGTCCTTATACATGGTCCGTTGGGGTTATGGATGAAACGGCATATATGATTCAAACGTTTGTCGAAGGGGATAACGGATTGGACAGCAAGGCAGCCCCGTCCGACATCTGGAGGAAGCTCGGTGAATATGCGAAACAAATTCATTCCATTCAAGTGACCGGTTTTGGCGAGGAGCTGATTGATCCCATTCAGGGTACATTCCGTTCTCCGCCTCATCCAGGATCAGATGGCAGTTGGCGAGGATATGTGCATTATAATATCAATAGTTTGACAGAGCATGATCCGTTGCTTGAGTTGGGCGTGATCAAGAAAAAGGAATCTGGGATTGTACGACAATGGTTCGAGCAGCTGAGTAATAAAAAGTTTCGCTTCGGTTTATGTCATGGCGATATTTCGTTGAAAAATACGATGGTTCATCCGACAGGGCAATTGATATTGCTCGATTGGGGGAGTGCCGAAGTTACTGTCGTGCCGTATGGAGATGTCATCCATCTCATGAGGTGTCAGCTTCGGGGAGAAGGCCCTGATGAGGAACAATTGAAAGCGTTCTCGGAAGGATACGGAATGAGTGAGGAGGAACTGGATCTGGCGAGGCATGTATTACTGTTAAAGGCCTTTGATAACCTCCGATGGGCTATGGATAAATGTCCGGAGCAGGTTAACCATTATGCTGGTTCTGCCAAACAGGTTTTTAACATGGTCAGGGATGCGTCCAGGGATTAAAAGTGCTCTTGCAGAGTTTTTCTCCAATTTTAAATTTAATTTTTCTATCCTCTTATAGGTTTATTCTATTGGCAGATCCATTGACGCTTGAAGTGACGAGGAGTACATTTATAGCCATAATTCTTATTTAACAGATAGGAATGAATGGTCTGGGTGGTGAGCCATCCTGATCTCCCAATAAAATCAATCAGGAGGTATGCCAATGTCTTCTACATCGAAAAAAGTAGTGCTCTGGAGCAAAACAGGCTGTCATTTTTGCGGGGAGGTCAAGGCATTTCTTACGGCCCGTAACCAGCCTTTTGAGAACATCGAAGTGCAAGGCAATGATGTGCTGAGGGATGTGCTTGAAGCCAAATATGGCATTCGACATGTACCTGTTATTGAGGTGGGTGGGGACGGCAAGTATGAAGCATTGCTTGAGCCTGATTTGGAGAAGCTGGCGGAACTTCTCGCCCAGCCCGATGAAGCAGCAGTCTGACCGGACGTGGTGCATCTCATGATAAAGCAGTTTCCGACTGCGAAAGGCTGTCATTTTCAGTTTGCAGCAGTCGGGACTTTTAAAGTAACTTTAAGACATCGTTTCTCCTCCTATTCACATATCCAATCCTTATATAGAAAAGTTCTATAAGTAACGCTGTTGACCGATGTGCGGGGCAGTGATAAGATTTGTGGAATTAAAACTGACCAAACTCATAGGAATAGTTAACATTTGAATTTCTTCATTCGTAATCCCTAACAGATCGGACTTCAGAAATGTCTTGAAATATTCTAATCCAAGGAAGGCGGAATGGTTATGACGGATCAGCGCAGTTTGAAATTTGGAGCGATTGTCCACGGTGTCGGAGGCAGCATGACGACTTGGAGACACCCGGAGATTCAATCGGATGCCAGTGTGAATTTTGAATTTTACAAGCGCCAGACGTTGAAGGCGGAAGAAGGCAAATTCGATCTCGTTTTTATCGCTGACGGTCTTTATATTACCGAGAAATCTATACCTCACTTCTTGAATCGATTTGAGCCCATCAGCTTGTTGTCCGCCCTGGCCGCCATTACATCGCGGATCGGTCTGGTTGGAACCCTCTCCACGTCCTACAGTGATCCATTCACCGTTGCCAGACAGTTCGGCTCCCTCGATCTGATCAGTGACGGGCGTGCCGGCTGGAACGTTGTAACTTCCCCGCTTGAAGGTTCAGCGAAAAACTACAGTAAAAGCAACCACCCAACCCATCCGGAACGATACCGGATTGCAACGGAATATTTGCAGGTGACCAAGGGGCTGTGGGATTCATGGGAAGATGATGCATTTGTAAGAGACAAAGAGAGCGGCGTTTTCTTCGATCCATCTAAGCTGCACACACTCAATCATGAAGGAGAGTTCTTCTCCGTACAGGGTCCGCTTAACATTGCACGTTCGCGACAGGGGCAGCCGGTCATTTTCCAGGCCGGTTCTTCGGAGGATGGCAAGACCCTTGCTGCGAAGGAAGCGGACGCGGTCTTCACCGGGCACGATACGATTGAGGATGCACAGGCCTTTTACAAGGATGTCAAAACACGGGCGGCTTCCTATGGACGTTCTTCACAGGATATCGTCATTCTGCCAGGAATCAATCCGATCATTGGACGGACAGAAGAGGAAGCAGAACAGAAATACCAGGAGATTGCGAGCCTGGTCACCATCGATAAAGCGCTGGATTATCTGGGACGTTTCTTCGAGCATCATGACTTCTCCCAATATCCGCTGGATGAACCGTTCCCTGAGCTGAATGGCATCGGCAGCAACAGTTTCCGCAGTGGTACGGACAAAATCAAACGGGACGCCAAAGAACAGGGGTTGACGTTGCGTGAAGTGGCCCTGCGGGCAGCCACACCGCGCAGCAAGTTCCTGGGCACTCCAGAGCAGGTGGCTGACAAGATCCAGGAATGGTTTGAGGCGGAAGCGGCGGATGGCTTCATTATTGCTTCCGAACTGCCAAGTGGATTGTCCGATTTTGTGGAGTTGGTTGTCCCGATTCTGCAGGAGCGCGGCATCTATCGCACCGAATACGAGCATGATACATTGCGCGGCAATCTCGGTGTGCAAATTCCAGTGAACCGTTACACGGCTGCCCGAGAGCAAGTGGGAACCCAGCACGCTTAACAATATGCAGAACATAAGGTCGGTAACAACAGTCCAGGAATGAGGCATCCGGATGAAATAGGCGCCAAGCAATCAGTATACCGCACGAAAGGAAGTGCACGTGATCGGATTGCATTTACTGAAGTGGCTGAATGATGCTTCAAAACCAAGTTAACGGATAGGTTATATAATGAATAAATTAATAATTCGATAAAATGAATTAATCAATGACACCTGTATACACAGACACAGAGGGGGAAGCGATATGAACAGGTCTATCTCATGGATGAAATATATGGCATTGGCGGCAGGATTGGTGCTGGTATTATCCGGTTGCGGAGCGGCAGGTAACTCGAGCAGTGCAGTTCAGGCTTCCGGTGGGGAGCAGACGGGGCAAGCAGAAGGTGGGAATTTAACCTATGCACTCGCCACATCACCGGATACGCTGGACCCGCATCGAAGTGGTCTTGCCGTCACCGTACGTGCGATCCGGACGATCTATGACAATCTGGTGGTACAGCTGCCGGATGGTTCCATTAAACCTTGGCTCGCCAAGGAGTGGAGTGTATCGGCAGATGGCAAAAGCTATACGTTCAAGCTGCGTGAAGATGTGAAGTTCCATGATGGGACACCATTTAACGCGGAAGCCGTGAAGTTCAATCTGGATCGGGTGATCGATCCGGCCACCAAAGCCGCTAATTCCCTTGCCCTGATCAGACCTTATACCTCCTCAGATGTCATTGATGAATACACCATAAAGGTGAATCTGGAACAGCCTTCGCAAGCCTTTCTCGGCAACTTGAGTCAGGCCCTGCTAGGGATCGTGTCTCCTGCAGCCGCCAAGAAATACGGTGATCAGTTGGGTAAAAATCCGGTGGGCACTGGCCCGTATACCTTCGTGAAATGGGATGAAAATGCGGATATCGTTGTCGCCAAAAACAAGGATTACAACTGGGCTCCGGAAACGGTTGAAAATAAAGGTGCCCCTCATATCGATACGATTACGTTCAAAATTGTACCGGAAGAAGCAACGCGCATCGGCAGTGTACAGAGTAAGCAGGTACTTGCGGCAGAAACCGTTCCACCGCAAAATATTGCTGCACTGAAGAGTGATCCAAACCAGCAATTGCTGCAGGCCAATACGGTCGGATTGCCGTATACCCTCTTTTTCAATCTGCGCAAAGCGCCTTGGGATGATGTGAAAGTCAGACAGGCGGTTCAATCTGCTGTAGATGTGGAATCCATCGTTAAGACATTGTATCTGGGTAACTACGAACGAGCGTGGTCTGCACTGTCTCCAGGAATCCTCGGTTATGATGCCTCCCTGGAAGGAAGTATCCATCCGGATATCAACAAGGCCAATCAGCTGCTTGATGAGCAGGGCTGGGTCAAGGGAGCAGATGGCATCCGTGAAAAAGATGGTCAGAAGCTGACCTTGCGTTATGTGGACGGTTCGCCGAACCGGGAGAAGCGCAATGACATTGCTGCGATTATCCAGCAGCAGCTCAAACAGGTGGGCATAGCGGTTGAAGTTGAAATTACGAAGGACATTGCTACGGTCATCTATCAGAACTGGGATTATGATCTCTATGGCAACAGCCAGGTCAACTCCGATCCAAATGCACTTTTCGCTTTCTATCATACGAGTGCAGAGGGTGAACGTCCGACATTATCAGGTCTGTCCGATCCGAAGATCGATAAACTGCTGGAGCAAGGAGCGGTGGAGACTGATCCGGATAAACGCGTGGATATCTATAATCACATTCAGCAATATTTGATCGAGCAGGCTGTAATTCTACCGATCTATGTGTTCCCTTATACGGTGGCTGCATCCAAATCGGTGGAGGGTATCAAGTTTGATTCACTCGGGTATCCGTTGTTCAATGATGTTCGGATTCAGCCATAAAACGTACCGTCAATGATGCAGACAGGAAGGAGACGACCCGGTATGGTTCAAACGATACTGACAAGACTTGCTACATCGCTTCTGGTTATTTTCGGAGCTTCGGTGTTGGTGTACTGCATCATGTATCTGCTGCCGGGTGATCCGGTCCTGCTCATGCTGGACCCGTCATCGGCAACACCCGAGATGATTCAGAACCTGCGGGTTCAGCTTGGTCTGGATCAGCCGTTTTACATTCAGTTTGCCCACTATTTCGGAGACATGTTGCGTGGGGATTTCGGCAAATCCATGATCAATTCCGACCCGGTACTGCCCAAGATACTGGAACATTTCCCGGCCACACTGGCACTCACCGCGCTCAGCTCGATCATAGCGATAACCATCGGCATTACGCTCGGCGTACTGTCTGCCATTCATCGTAATGGCGTGATTGATTTCATCGCCCGGCTCGTTGGATTGTTTGGCATCTCCATGCCGACCTTCTGGACCGGCATTCTGTTGATTTTGTTATTCTCGGTACAGCTTGGCTGGTTCCCGGCGATGGGTTCCGATGGGTTCAGTTCATTGGTACTTCCAGCTGCAACACTGGGGATCGTCGGTGCGGGTTTCATCGTTCGTATGGTGCGTAACAGCATGCTGGAAGTGGTGAATGAACCCTTTATCGTGGCATTGCGAGCCAAGGGGCTTACAGAGCGAACGATTATGTACGTTCATGCATTGCGAAATGCGCTGATTCCTGCGGTGACGGTGATTGGCATGTTGATCGGTGATCTGCTCGCAGGAACCGTTGTGGTGGAGACCGTCTTCTCTAGACAGGGGATCGGCAGAATCATCGCGGATGCGTTGATGGCCAAAGACCTGCCTGTCGTGCAGGGAGTTGTCTTTTTTACAGCGATTATCTATGTCGTGTTGAATTTACTGGTGGATATCTCTTATGCGTACATTGATCCCCGAGTTAGGCGTGCAGTCCGAACGTGATGACGGATGGAACAGTCTTAAACATCTGAACGCGGAGTAAGGAAGGAGGAGTCTTATGAGCATGAAACCATTGGTGGGTGACAAAAAAGGCTGGATCGGCAGAACAGGGCGTTTACGCCTCTGGAGTCGCCGTCCTCTGCGTCACCGCGTCTCATTCGCGGTTTCCCGTTTATTCTTTTATGCAGCGTTGCTGATCGTGGTGTTTACCGTCACTTGTGCAGTCGTGCCGGGCTGGATTGCTCCTTATGACCCTACTCAGATGATGACGGATGCCATCCTGCAGGCTCCCTCTGCTGTGCACCTGTTTGGGACCGATTATTTTGGCAGGGATATGTTCAGTGTAGTTGTGCATGGCAGCAGGGATTCACTGCTGATTGGATTTGCCTCGGTGCTCGTAGGTGGACTTGTGGGCAGTGCCCTTGGCATTATTGCAGGCTATGCAGGAGGTATTTTGGACACTATCACCATGCGCGCCGTCGATATTCTGATGGCTGTTCCAGGCGTGTTACTGGCATTGTCCGTCGCGGCAGCGTTGGGGCCAGGACTGCTTAACATTGCACTGGCTGTTGCGGTATCCTCCATTCCGGGGTATGCACGGGTGATGCGTGGGCAGGTGATGTCCGTTAAAGGTTTGCCTTTTATTACAGCTACACGTTCGCTTGGGGGCTCCAATGCCCGTATTTTCTGGAAACATGTACTGCCTCATTCGTTGTCACCGTTGCTGGTGATGGCGACGCTCGGCGTGGGTAGCTCCATTCTGACAGGCTCCGGGCTCAGCTTTCTCGGACTTGGCGTGTTGAAGGAAATTCCGGACTGGGGAGCGCTGCTCTCGCAAGGAAGAGGTTATCTGACGGTGGCCTGGTGGATCTGTACCTTCCCGGGACTCGCAATTACCATGTTTGTACTGGCGGTTAATCTGATTGGAGACGATATTCGCGATCGGCTTGACCCCAAAGTAAAAGGAGCGGCTTGACCGCTATTCCAAGGAGGAATCATGATGTCACATGTCGTTATTATTGCCGGAGCGCCTTCCAAACGTTCGCGTCTGACAGGCCTTACCGATTACAGCAGCAATAAATTAAAAGAGGCAGGCATTACCGTTGAGGTGATTCATGTGGCTGACCTGCCAGCGGAAGATCTGGTGCAAGCCCGATTCGATAGCTCAATCATTCGGGATGCACTCGCTGTCGTTGAAGCTGCGGACGCCGTCATTGTGGCGACTCCGGTATACAAAGCATCGTACTCAGGTGTGCTGAAGCTGTTCCTGGATCTGATTCCACAAGAAGGACTGCGGGGCAAACTGTCTCTTCCACTCGTCATCGGAGGCTCGATCGCCCATCTGCTCGCCATCGATTATGCATTGAAGCCTGTTCTGGCAGCACTTGGCGGCAGACATATTCTCGGCGGGGTATATGCGGTTGATCAGGGAATTGATCGACTCGATGACGGGAAATACGTAATTTCGGCGGATATCACTGCACGATTGGATCGTTCTCTGGAAGAATTGATATTGACGCTGGAAAAGAATGGGTTTACGATATCATAAAACCAAGTAAATTCATTGGATAAATAGATATAGAAATCAAGGTTGTTCTGTCATCAGAGTAGCAAGTATAAATATTCTTTGTTCAATGTGTATATAAACTGGATTCGGGGGGCGCTTATGAATATTGAGAACATTGAAGCATTTGTATACATCAATCATTACGGAAGCTTCAATAAGGCTGCCGAGGTACTCTTTTTGTCCCAACCTTCTGTCACCGCTCGTATTCAGTCCCTTGAACGTGAACTCGGATGCAAATTGTTTGACCGTCTTGGCAAACAGATTGTGCTCACGGAAGAAGGAAGAAAATTCCTTCCCTACGCCCAGCAAGTGCTGCAAGTGATTCAGAAGGGCAGACAGAAGATCCAGCAACGCCGTACGACGCCCGATGCACTGCGACTCGGCAGTACGGTATCCGTATCCAATTATGTCATTCCGGACTTTCTGCCCAAAATCAAGGAAGCTTATCCCGAAGTCAGCATGAAGCTGACGACAGCAACGACAGATCAATTGGTCGCCAAGCTGCTGAATCAGGAGATCGATCTGGCGTTTGTACGCAAGGTCATGCACCCGGCGATTCGTACGGTTGCCTTTTATGAAGATCCCATTCAGCTTTACGTTTACAAAGGACACCCGTTTATCGAACGCGGGCATGTCAGTATGGAAGCCATCCGGAATGAGCGGCTTGTCTTTTTCGAATGTGGTTCACTGGACTGGCTGCGCATTCATCGGGCCTTTGACTCGCTGGAACATCCACCGGATATTACATATCATGTCGATCATTCGGAAACGGCGAAGAAACTGGTTATGCAGGGGGCAGGCATCGCATTTCTGCCTGGATTAACAGTACAGAAGGAAGTACGGGAGCAGGAGCTGTTCCCCATTCAGGTGCACGAGGTTGCAGGTGTATCGTTGCAGATCAGCGTCGTTACGTTAAAAGAGGAACACTCGCCTTTTGCAGAGCCTTTCGGGGAACTGCTGCGGCAGCTATAGAGCATCCATTAAGGAAGCAGGAAGGATTTTAATAAGTCAGGTTCGGCATGATCGAAGGAGGAGAATAGGATGGGTATTCGTGTTGGCATATTGGATCAAACCCCGATCTACGAAGGGGAGTCGCCGATTGATGCGTTTCGGCATACGATTGAATTGGTACAGCGAGCTGAACAGCTTGGATTTCATCGGTTCTGGGTATCGGAACATCATGATTCAGGCCATGTTGCCGGCTCCTCACCCGAAGTGCTCATTTCCCACTTGCTGGCGCATACGGAGCGGATACGTCTCGGTTCTGGCGGGGTGATGCTCCAACATTATAGTCCTTACAAAGTGGCCGAGAACTTCAATGTGCTCTCTGCGCTTGGCCCGGGAAGAATCGATCTGGGTATTGGACGTGCGCCGGGGGGATTGCCCCGTTCCACACAGGCACTACAGCAAGGAATTCAGGAGGCCGCTTCACTGAAGGATAAAATCAATCAGGTGAAGCAGTTCATTCATAATGAACCACATGAAGATGAAACACATCCTTTGGCCGGTTTGAGCGCTGCACCGGTATCCGAGATCCCCGCCGAGCTATACGTGCTTGGGGCAAGTATCGACAGTGCAGGCATGGCGGCAGAATTGGGGTTGCCTTATGTATTTTCGTTGTTTATTAATAGCAATACGGAGGTGGCTCTGGAGGCTCTGCGTATTTACCGGGAACAATTCGACCGTTCACATGGGCGGGAGCCGTATGCCATCCTCGCCCTGTCGTTAATTGTGGCGGAGAGTACGGAAGAAGCCGAAGGGCTGGCAAGTGAACATATGCTGGTCAAGATCCATCTGGAGAATGGCAAGATATTGACGGTTGGTTCCGTGGAGCAGGCGGAAGAATTCGGACGGCAGTCGAACGAGAAGTATCGGATCGAGATTCTGGAGCCAAGTGTGACGAGAGGTACGAAGGAAACGGTCGGTCCAGCTCTGGCGAAGTTCCAGCAGGATTTTGCTGTGGATGAACTGATGGTCACCACAGCCACACGTGATTTTACCAAGCGCATTCGTTCATTTGAATTGCTGCGTGAGGCTCTGAATGAGCAGGGACTGGGTGAATTCACGAATGATTCAACACCTGCACAAGCGGTAATCAGTTAGGAATATACGATGATAAAAGGAGGTTATGTCGTGAGCAGTGATCTGAAACAGCCTGAGCAGGCAGACCAAGAAGAACAGAGCCGCAAGCTTGAACTTGACGTTGGGCAGGATGAGGAATTCGCAGAACACTTAACGGCGATTCGGCGACATTTGCATCGTAACCCCGAGCTATCCGGTGAGGAACGGGAAACGACAGAGGCCATCCGAGGCTGGCTGGTGGAGGAAGGGGTACGGATTGCAGATGAATATTCACTGCGAACGGGCCTTATTGCTGAAATTGGGCAGGGTGATGGCCCGGTAGTGGCATTGCGCGCAGATATTGATGCGCTGCCGATCCAGGAAGAGACGAAGCTGGAGTATGCCTCTCAAGTCGCTGGCCGAATGCATGCCTGCGGCCATGATGCACACACCGCCATTCTGATCGGTGCTGCACGATTATTGAAACAGCGTGAGTCCCATCTTCAGGGCAAAGTTCGTTTGATATTCCAGCCATCGGAGGAGAAAGCGACGGGGGCCCGGCAGGTGATTCAGAGCGGAGCGCTATCCGAAGTTCAGGCTGTTTTTGGTTTGCATAACAAACCGGATTTGCAGGTCGGTACGGTAGGTATCCGTGAAGGAGCGCTGCTCGCAGCGGCAGATGGTTTTGTGGTCAAAGTGGAAGGTATAGGGACGCATGCGGCGGTGCCGGAAGCAGGTATTGACCCGATTGTGGTCGCTTCCCATATCGTGACTGCATTACAGGCCATCGTGAGTCGTAATGTCGGAGCACAGGAGAGCGCCGTGATCAGTGTGACCAAAATTAACAGCGGCACTGCCTGGAACGTCATTCCCGAAGAAGCCATCTTGGATGGCACCGTGCGTACCTTTGACGAGAAGGTGCGTGCCCGGATTCGCGAGCGGTTCAACCAGGTGGTTGCTGGTGTTGCAGCAGCCTACGGGACACGGGCTACCGTGCGCTGGATTCAGGGCCCCCCTGCCGTGGTCAATGATGCGTCATTGGCTGCTGCGGCGGAGCAGGTCGCGAGCGAGATTGGGCTGAACAGTATCCGACCGATACCTTCCCCGGCGGGCGAGGATTTTTCCTTTTATCAAAAGGAGGTTCCGGGTCTGTTCCTCTTTCTCGGAACGTCAGGACCGCATGAATGGCATCATCCTGCATTCGATGTGGACGAACGTGCGCTGCCGCTTGGCGCACACCTTCTGGCTGCGCTGGCTGAACAGGCATTGCAAAAGTTACAGTCAGATGGCAGATAACCGATAACAGCGTTCGGAAGGTTGTTCTGTCATCGGAGTGGCAGTGTAAATATTTTTAGTGTTAACTTATATACTACAATCGCGAAATGGACGCAAAAAACGGTGACCTCAATCAGGTGGCCGTTTTTTTGCTATTTCCATTTTTAATTTTGTTATTGTGGTTCTCCACATTGTATGCTACGATTCTAATCGTAATAATTACTATTATAAATCGTAATCATTACATTTATACAAGATAATACTGAAATCACTTTATAAGAAGAACTGAACAATTACACAAGAACGAAGAGAGCGGGATCAATCAGAAGAAGCGAAGCGTTCGCCTTTATCACCGGATTTTTCCCTTTGGAGAAGGGAATCAAAAAAAATCTGGGGATAACAGCGATCAGAAGATGATTCTGCACTCGGAGTGGCCAAGTGTAATGTTTAATGGTTTCAACTTATCTACTTTATGAGGGAAAAGGAAGGGAATCATGCATACATCACGCAAGGTTTACACACTGGCTTTATTGATTTCGATTCTGCTTGTATTATCGGCATGCACCGGGACAGAAGCAGGAAACGCAGAGCAAACCTCCAAAGCATCCAACGCCGAGTTGGTCTTTGCCAGCACGAAGGATATCAGAGATATTAATCCTCATCTATACGCGGGAGAGATGCCGGCACAGAATATGGTATTCGAATCTCTTATAATCAATACGCCAGAAGGCATTAAGCCTGCACTCGCGGAGAAATGGGATATATCAGAAGATGGCACAACGTATACCTTCTATTTACATAAAGATGTTCAATTTTCGGATGGAGAGGCATTTAATGCCGAAGCCGTGAAGCTGAATATCGATGCAGTACTGGAGAATGTCGAGAAGAACTCATGGCTGAATCTGGTCGCTGAGATCAAGGAGACGAAGGTGATTGATGACTCCACGTTCCAGATTGTGTTGAAAGACCCGTATTACCCGACACTGGAGGAATTGGGGTTAACACGTCCGTTTCGCTTCATCTCACCGAAAAGCTTTGTTGACGGTACAACTGCGAATGGAGTTAGCAGCTATGCCGGAACAGGGCCATACATTTTAACAGAGCACAAGCAGGACCAGTACGCGACATTTACGGTCAATGAAAATTACTGGGGAGACAAACCGCAGATCCAAACGATTAAGTGGAAAGTCATGCCTGACCATCAAACGATTCTGCTTGCCCTGGAAAAGGGAGAAGTAGACCTGTTATTCGGTTCGGACGGTGACATGGTAGATAATGAATCGTTCAAAGTGTTGACGGATCAGGGGAAATACAGCACGGTCATCAGTCATCCGGTTGGCTCACGCGCGATCGTTCTTAATACGAACCGTTCAGCAACTCGCGAGCCCCAAGTGCGTGAAGC
The DNA here is from genome assembly GCF_014844075.1 of Paenibacillus sp. JNUCC-31. Taxonomy (NCBI): domain Bacteria; kingdom Bacillati; phylum Bacillota; class Bacilli; order Caryophanales; family Paenibacillaceae; genus Paenibacillus; species Paenibacillus sp. JNUCC31. The sequence continues at coordinate 2,003,122 of NZ_CP062165.1, read as the reverse complement.
ACTGATGTATGCCATTCATAAACAAATCATCGCGGATGGCATTCTAAACGGGACGGAACAAGTGGCGGATACGCTGCTCTCTACCTCGGTTCCATACGCTGATGTGGGCCTTGAGGGGGTTCAATATGACATGAATAAAGCTAGTGATCTGCTTACGGCGGCTGGCTGGATTGCAGGCTCGGATGGCTATCGTTACAAAGACGGGAACAAGCTTGAACTAACAATCTATTACAACTCCGATAACGCGCAGGAGCGAACCATTAGTGAATCCATGCAAAATGATCTGAAGCAGGTTGGCATCGCTTTAAACATTGTTGGAGAAGAAAAGCAGGCCTATCTGGATCGTCAGAAAACGGGTGAATTCGATCTGATGTATTCCCTTTCCTGGGGATTGCCATATGATCCGCAAACGTATGTCTCTTCATGGAGGGTGCCCTCCCACGCCGATTATCAAGCCCAATTGGGGCTGGAGAAAAAAGAGTGGCTGGATCATATGATCACGGACCTGATGGTTGAGCAGAATGAGGAACAGCGCGAGCAAATGTACAAAGAGATTTTAACGTATATTCATCAAGAAAATGTATATATTCCATTGACCTATTCCGTTACCAAAGCCGTTCATATTAAGGCGCTGCAGGGTGTCGGCTTTAACGTTTCGCAATACGAAATTCCGTTTGAGAAGATGTACTTCGAAGAGTAATCAGAGAGGAGGATCACCTTGGGCAGGTACGTCATAAAACGAATATTAGCCATTATTCCCGTGCTGATCGGTATTTCATTTCTAGCATTTATTCTGATTCATTTGCGTACCAGTGACCCGGCTGAAGTGGCCTTGCGCGTGAATCAGGTTACACCAACGCCGGAGATGGTCGATGCCATGAGGGAAACACTGGGATTGGACAAGCCGTTTCTAACCCGTTACGTGGAATGGATTGGTAACAGCATTCAGGGCGATTTCGGTATTAGTTATGTCAATCAACAATCGGTTGGAGAACAGATAGCACGAGCACTTCCAGCTACCTTAAAACTGTCAGCGGTCGCCCTCATTATCATCCTGACGATAAGTATTCTGATCGGTGTGCTCAGCGCGATATATGAAAATAGGTTAGTGGATCGTTTGATGCGTGCATTGGTCTTTATTGGCACAGCCATGCCGAGCTTCTGGATTGGCATTCTGCTGATGTGGTTATTTGCCGTCAAGCTGAATTGGTTCCCCACGAGTGGCATGGAACAGGCAAGTTCAGTCATCCTGCCGGCAGTCACGCTGTCCCTGGTATTCATCTCTACCTACGTCAGGCTGATTCGCAACAATATGGTGCAAAACAAAACCGAAAACTACGTGTTGTACGCTCGTGTCAGAGGATTGAAGGAACGGACGATTATCTGGAAAGTGTTCCGTAACTCCCTTCAATTATCGATTACGGCGCTGGGCATGTCGATCCCGAAGTTAATCGCGGGTACGGTCATTGTGGAAAATATTTATGCATGGCCAGGCATTGGGCGTTTGTGCGTCACCGCGATTTTCAATTCGGATTTTCCAATTATCCAAGCCTATATTCTGATTATGGGTGTCATGTTTGTCGTCTGTAATCTACTCGTGGATCTTCTGAATTCAGCTCTGGATCCCCGGATCAGAAGGGAGGGGTAACATGATGTTCTGGAAACGCCTGGTGTCCGATAAAATGGCAGTGTTATGCATGATTACGATCACACTTGTGGTCGTCGCTGGCGTGGGAGCACCCTGGTTCGCACCGCATAATCCCACGAGTTTAGACATTATGAACAAATATGCAGGGATCAGTCTTGAATATCCACTGGGTACCGATCAACTCGGCCGCTGCAACCTGTCGCGTCTACTCTACGGTATTCGTACAACGATTCTGTTTGCTGTGATTACAACCACGATTACGATAGGGGTCGGAACCCTGCTGGGTATCATTTCGGGTTATTTTCGTGGCAAGGTGGATGAGGTCATTATGCGAATCTGTGATATGATGCTCTCCTTTCCAGCCGAAGTCATGATTTTGGCGATTGTCAGTATTCTCGGTCCAGGCCTGCTAAATGTCGTCGTTGCTAATATTATCGCCAAATGGGCATGGTACACCCGGATGATTCGTACAACGGTCATTCAATATACAGACAAGAACTATATTCGTTTTGCCAAAGTTTCGGGATGCGGGACGGGCCATATCATGAGAAAACATGTGCTGCCGGGTGTCTCTGGCGAGGTTGCTGTCTTTGCGACATTGGATACGGGCTGGGTCATCCTGAATATATCGGCGTTGTCCTTCCTTGGTTTGGGTGTACAGGCCCCCACGCCGGAGTGGGGCATGATGCTGAATGATGCAAAAAATGTAATGATCACACATCCAACGCAAATGCTTGCGCCTGGATTGGCGATTTTGCTGGTCGTGGCAGCTTTCAACTTTTTGGGAGACAGCCTGCATGCGGCAATGAATCCGAAAAGTTATACGCAAAAGAAGGGAGGCCGGTTGAATGTCTTTGTTAGAAGTAAAAAATCTGTCCATCACTGACAGCAGGACCGGTCTGTCCATCGTGCAAAATCTAAGCTTTGCATTGCAACCCAATACCTGCCTGGGCATCGTGGGCGAGAGTGGCAGCGGCAAGTCCTTATCCACGAAAGCCATTCTGGGATTGGCCTCGCCCTGGCTTGAAATTAGTGGAACAGCCCTTTATCAGGGAAAAGATCTATTACAGCAAACCGGGGAAGAGCTTCGAAAGATCCGGGGTCAGCGTATTTGCATGATTTTACAGGATGCAATGACGGCGTTTAACCCGCTCGAACCGATTGGGAAACAAATGATGGAGACCTTTCGAGAGAACCTTCGAATCCCCAAAAAAGAAGCCAGACAACTGGCGGCGGATGCCTTGCATCGTGTTCATATTCTTCAGCCTGAGCAGGTGCTGCAAAAGTATCCGCATCAACTATCAGGGGGCATGCTGCAAAGGGTTATGATCTCCATTGCCATGATGCTGGAACCTGACATTATTATCGCAGATGAGCCGACGACCGCACTGGACTCCATTAACCAGCGTGCGATAGTCGAGCAATTCAAGCAACTTCGTGAAACGATGGGCATGTCCATCATCTTCATATCTCATGATTTGGGTGTTGTGCAATATTTGGCAGATGATCTCATCGTCATGCGGGATGGGGAATGCGTCGAACAAGGCAAGGCGAATGACGTATTTTCGAATCCCCAGCATGAATTTACACAGTTTCTGATTGAGACTCGAATCAAGCTGTCCGAGCCTTTTCAGGCTTCTATGGAAGCAGGTGTGCAGTAATGCTGGTCGAAGTGAATCATCTGTCCAAAAGCTACGCCAAATCGGGTGGTTTCTTTCGGAAAGAGAAAACGGAAATTTTGAAAGACATCCATTTCGACATCCGTGAAGGTGAATGCCTGGGTCTGATTGGTGAGAGTGGAAGTGGGAAAAGCACGCTAAGCCGCCTGGTTCTAGGACTGGAGAAACCTTCACAAGGTGAAGTGCGGATTGAGGGGATGGTTGTTTCCCAATGGATGAAGAAGAATAAAGGGAAAATAAGCGTTGTTTTTCAGGATTATACGTCTTCGGTCAATGGCAAATTCATCGTGCGTGATATCATAGCTGAACCATTGGTTGCACTGGGTGATATTGTGGATCTGGATGACCGGGTCAATGACCTGCTGGCGAAGGTGGGGCTTCCTCATGCGGTGATGCACAAGTATGCTCATGAACTGAGTGGGGGACAACTACAACGGGTATGCATTGCACGTGCCATCTCAACCCGTCCGAAATTTCTGGTGTTGGACGAAGCACTCAGTTCTTTGGATGTCTCCGTCCAGGCGCAAATTCTGGAGTTGCTGCGCACGTTGCAGCATGAACTGAACATGACCTATCTCTTTGTTGCACATGATCTTCAGGCTGTGGCGAATCTGTGTGACCGGGTACTTTTTCTCTATCGAGGAACGATCGTGGAGGAGCTTGAACGGAATCGTCTCTCGGATGCGAAGAATGATTATGCAAAAGCATTGCTGGCGTCCGTTATGCCTTTTAAAAGTTGCTGATGTACTTCCAATTGCATACGATTGGCAAATTAGGGTTGACGCAAATGCGTCAGCTCTGTTCCTGTTTGAACATAAAATAACAGCCATAACACTCTTTTTTTTATGGAAATATTTGTTGACGCTCTCAAGCGGGTTGTGCTATATTTTTCTCGACCATTAATCGTAATCATTACTATTAACATTGTTTTATATAAATTAACTAAACATTTACATATGAACGTAGAGGACAGAAATAACCTGAAGAAGCGGCGCGTTCGCCTTTATCCCCGGATTTTCTCCTTTGCAAAAAGGGAATCCAAAAAAATCTGGGGATAACAGCGATCGGAAGGTTGTTCTGTCATCGGAGTGGCAAGTGTAAATATTCTTTAGTTCAATTTATACAGCAAAGTGACTCAACATCATTTCATATCAAGAATAGGAGTAGCAGCTGCGATGAAACAGGAGATTGATTTTATCAAGTTTAATCCCACTCAAAATATGACGGTCCTGGTGAAAACGGATCATCCAGCTGAGACATATCCACACATCGCTGCCCAAATTATGTCCTATGACAACGTATACGCCGAACAGGTGGGGTTCATTGGGGGAGCGATAAAACAGGAGGCGGCTGCCCATTTGGAAATGGCCGGTGGAGAGTTCTGTGGAAATGCCTGTATGGCCTTGGCTGCGTATATCGCGTCCGAAAACGAGTTGGATTCAACTGATTTTACAGAAATCGTTCTGGAGGTTTCCGGGACAGATCAATTAATCAGGTGTCAGGTGAAGAAGCAGCAACAGAATGAATATTTCTGTCAGGTCACGATGCCAGTTCCTCAGCAGATCGAGCAGCGGACCATCAAGTATGAGGGAATGAACATGGATATGGTGATTGTGCGGTATCGGGAGTTCATCCATATCGTCATCGAAGTGGAGGCGTTTGATGAAGCAATGAGAAAGAGGGCACAAGCCCTGGCGCGATTACTGGGCTTAACTTTGGGGGATAAGCTGATTGGCATTTTATTATACAAACCTCAATCGGATGAACTGGCACCGCTTATCTTTGTCCCGCAGCTGGATAGTCTGATCTGGGAAAGGGGGTGCGGTTCGGGTACAGCCTCTGTGGGAGCCTATCTGGCTTGGAGCAGGCAAAGGAAGATCGTTCGGCATATCAAGCAGCCTGGTGGTGCGATTAAAGTAATGGCGGAGTGGAATGGGGCAGAGGTTGAAGGAATTACGATCGAAGGATCTGTTGGAATCGTGGCCCAGGGCAAAGCCTTTATAGATGCATGACCATGACGAGTTACAGGAGGAAAAGGAATGGAGACTTTGATTGATTTTCAAACATGCTTGAGTGAATTTTCCGGGAAATTCGATGAGTTGGCAGGCAGATATGATCATACGGTACAGCATAGCTCAGAACTGGAGACTTTAATCAATGACTATTCCTCGTTTATTACGGACAAGGAGAACGAACGAATCTGGGAACAGCTTGATCATCAGGAATCAGGCAGCATGCATCAGCTTGTCCTTGATCTAAGAGACAAATCTGCCCAATGTGTGGCGATCATGGAGAAATACAGGGCCTTGAAGCTGCGTGACGGAGAAGTAGAAATCGCGGATTATTTCAGAAACATCGAAGAATGTATTGAAAAAGAGTTTGGCAGCTTTCATGTCACTTCGGAATCCAAAGTGCTACTGGTCGGCTCCGGGTCATTTCCGATGACGCCTTTGTTTATCGCCAAGCGAACAGGGGCAAAGGTCGTTGGGATCGATATTGACGAAGAAGCCATTACACTCGGGCGACAGGTTGTGGAGACGCTGGGTGCGGGCTTGAACATTCATTTACAGCAAACATTGGTGCAGGACCTAGCTTTTACGAAAGAAGCCACGCATATCATTTTCAGTTCCACGGTTGCTAATAAATATGATCTGCTGGACCAATTGCATGCATTGACGAATGAGCATGTAGTGGTGGCCATGAGATACGGTAACCAGTTAAAATCGTTGTTCAACTATCCGATGAGAGAGACGGACACCCGCAAGTGGAACATGGTCGACAATATCCTTCGTCCAGATGATGTGTTTGATATTGCACTATACCAAAAAGCATAGCTCGCTTGAGCTTGTGAAGAGGGAGGATTATATGAGCGGATTTCAGAAAATCTTGTTACTTGGTACAGGTCCTGTATCCATTCAATTGGCAGTAATGCTCAAAAAACAACTTCATTGCCGCGTGGGCGTAGTGGGAAGGGAATCGGTGCGTTCAGAATCTTTTTTTGAGGCCATTCGGCAAAGTGACGGATTCATTGGAGCAAGTATTCAAAATGAAAAGCATCGGCCGTTGGCGGGTGAATGCTTCATCGACCAGGTGTTTAAGGGATATGAGACCATTGAAGGGGAATGGGATACGCTTATTTTCGCTGTAACAACCGATGCTTACATCGACGTATTGAAACAAATGAATGAACACTTCATCAAACAAGTGAAATGCATCATTTTGGTCTCTCCAACCTTTGGCTCCAACATGCTGGTAAGCCAATATGTGAGACAGCTACATGCAGATACGGAAGTTGTCAGCTTCTCTACCTATTTGGGGGACACCCGATGGATGCTCGATCAACCGTCCAACCATGTCCTTACAACAGGAGTCAAGAAAAAGGTCTATATTGGCTCCACTTCAACTCCTTCGGAACATGTAGACAGACTGTGCAGGATGTCCGAGCAACTGGGCATTGCACTGGAAGTTATGCCTTCTCCAATTGAGGCGGAAACGAGAAATATTTCTTTATATGTTCACCCGCCTTTGTTCATGAATGACTTTTCATTGGATGCGATCTTCGGAGTGTCAGACATTCGGAAATATGTATACAAAATCTATCCCGAAGGTCCGGTAACCCAATATTTAGTTCGGGATATGCGGACACAGTGGAACGAAATTATGACGATTACGGATCGGCTCCGTATCAAGGGTGTCAATCTGCTGCAATTCATGACGGATGACAATTATCCGGTGCGATTGGAGAGTTTATCACGCCAGGATATCGAAAATTTTAATCAGTTGCAGGACCTTCATCAAGAGTATTTATTATACATACGATACACCTCGCTATTGATTGATCCCTTTTCGGAACCGAATCCGGAGGGTAAGTATTTTGACTTTTCGGCTGTTCCCTTCAGGAAGATGTTCATCAATCAGGATGGATATTTGGACATTCCCAGAATGCCGAAGGAGGATTATTACCGCATCAAAATCATTCAGGGCATTGCGAGGCATTTGGAGGTTCATTGTCCAACCATCGATATGTTTATTGCCAATTATGAGGCGAAGCTTCAAGAAGTCGCTCGTGCTCACCCGGATCAGAATCTATCGGCTGCCTTTGTCATTCAATCCTTCAATGAGGACATCCGAATGATCTGCACAGGGCTGGCGAACAGCAAGGTTTAATTATATCTCAATCTAGGGGATAACAGCGATCGGAAGGTTGTTCTGACCGCGCAGTGGTCTGGTGTAAAGTCTTTGGTTCTACTTGTATAATCTTTCATCATCAGGAGGAGATGTTGTGAAAAAAGGTAGTGCTTTTCGTTTTTTATTATTGCTAGTGTCCATGATTACCGTCATTGCCGGATGCAGCCAAAAAGAGGATGCCAACACCCAAACCGAGTCAGCGAATAGCGAGGTCAAAACTGAACTCATTTATGCATCCGCCAAGGATATTAATGATATGAATCCCCATCTGTACACAGGTTCCATGCCCGCACAAGGGATGGTTTACGAATCTTTGGTTGAGAACACAGTCGATGGAATCAAGCCATTACTTGCGGAATCATGGGATATTGCTGAGGACGGGAAAACGTATACGTTCCATTTGCGACAGGATGTGAAATTCCATGATGGTGAGCCATTTAACGCCGAGGCGGTCAAACAAAATATCGATGCGGTTCAGGCCAATGCCGAAAAACATGCCTGGATCAAGTTGTCCACCAAAATCGTAAGTACAAAAGTCATGGATGAATACACATTTGAACTGGTGCTTTCCGATCCTTATTATCCAGCGCTGGTGGAGCTGTCCATGACCAGACCGTATGTATTTATATCACCCAAGGATTTTACGAATGGTGGCACAAAGGACGGGGTTAGCGGCTATCACGGCACAGGGCCCTACAAGCTTATCGGACATAAAATCGACGAGAATGCGACATTTGAAGCCAATGAAGAATACTGGGGCGGCGCACCTGAGATCCAAAAAATTACGTCCAAGGTTCTGCCAGCAGGAGAAACGACATTACTCGCATTACAGAAGGGCGAAATCAACTTTGTGTTCACCGATGATCGGGGGGCGGACAGCATTGATGTTGAAGCCATGAATCAATTGGCTGATTCGGGTGATTATCAAGTGGTTCGAAGTGAAGCGATGAATACAAATATGATCGTTGCCAATAGCAGCAGAGTGGATAACCCTGTCCACGAAACGGCTGTTCGCGAAGCCATCTGGCATGCGATTGATCGGGAAACGATCAGCAATGATATTTTTAATGGAACCCAAACCGTAGCGGACACCTTATTCTCATCAAACGTCAATTATGCTGATGTCGAGTTAAAGAAGCGGGAGTATAGCCCGGAGACGGCAAAAGAGCTTTTGGAAAAAGCGGGCTGGACCCTATCAACCGCGGAAGCAGTGAGGACAAAGAATGGTCAGCAACTAGCCATGACCTTGTACTATGATAGCAATTCGTCTTCGCAAAAAACACAGGCGGAATGGATTCAGCATGCCTTAAAAGGATTGGGCATTCAATTGGAGATTGTCGGAGAGGAATCCACTTCCATCGCGAACAGAAGGGCAACCGGGGAATATGATCTGTTATTCAACCAAACCTGGGGACTGGCGTACGATCCACAGAGTACCATCTCTGCGTTCACTTCGGATTCCGCCTATAAACATACAACAAGCGGCATAGCCCAGGCGGATGAACTATATAAGAAAATTGATGAAGTCATGGTGTCCACAGATGGGGCTTCCCGCCAATCCCTGTACGCCGACATTATGAAAATCGTGCATGATGAAGCTGTGTTTATTCCGATTACCAATGGACGGGTTACTGTCGTGGCTCCCCAAAATCTGGACGGAATCTCATTCAAACAGACTCAATATGAACTGCCATTTGAGCAATTGAATTTTAAATAGAGCGGGGATGGATATGGGAAGTTATATAGTCAAACGGATATTGCTCGCCATACCCTTGCTGTTCGTCATTTCATTGATAACGTTTGTACTCATTAATCTTTCGCCCCTGGACCCCGCTGTAGTTGTGTTACAGGCACAGGAGGTTCCTCAGATTACGGACGAATTAATCGCCCAAACGAATGAAGCTTTAGGATTTGATAAACCCTTCGTCGTCCAGTATGTGAATTGGTTGATCGCCTGTATGCAGTTTGATTTTGGCAGCTCATATGTATCTGGTGAACCGGTGTGGTCCCTGGTAGGTCCGGCTTTCCTGAACACATTAAAGTTAACGCTGGTATCATCAGTGTTCATTATTGGATTCTCCATCTTGTTGGGTGTGACCTGTGCCATGAGAGAAGGGAAAGCCGTAGATAAATCAGTCAGGGGCATCTCGTTTATCCTTACCGCGATGCCATCCTACTGGCTCGCAGCCATCCTGATCTGGACTTTTTCCGTCAAGCTGGACTTGTTGCCTACGAGCGGAATGGACTCATTGAAGAGCTATATTCTGCCAGTGATTGTGATCACGGTAAGTTATACAGGTATTTATTTCAGAACGGTTCGGAGTTCGATGTTAAGCAACATGAATGAGGATTACGTGCTCTACGGAAGGGCAAGCGGCTTAAGTGAGCGGAAGGTGACCCTGCATATTTTGCGAAATTCGCTGCAAGTGGCGGTATCCATATTTTGCATGGCGATCCCTATCGTGCTTGGCAGTACCGTCGTGATTGAAAATGTGTTTGCGTGGCCGGGACTTGGGAGGTTGAGTGTGAGGTCAATCCTCAGCCGGGATTTCCCGATTATTCAGGCGTATGTTCTTATTTTGGCCGTAACCTTTGTGCTGTTTAATACGATTTCTGACGTGATCAATGCGGCGATGAATCCCAGGTTAAGAAAGGATCTCTAATGCGATTATTACGAAATTTGAGCAAAGACAAGCTTGCGATGGTATCGCTCGCTTTCATTGTGATCATTATTGCTGCGGGCATATTTGCCCCTTGGTGTGCACCCCATGACCCGGAGGAAGTGAATATGAAGCTTCGATATGCTTCCTCCTCCTGGACCTATTGGCTAGGAAATGATCATTTGGGCAGATGTGTGTTATCCAGACTCATTTATGGCATTCGTCCCAGTGTACTATGGGTGTTGGCTGCCCTGATGATGTCTGTTCTGGTCGGAGCTGTCGTCGGATTTATTGCGGGTTATTTCAAGGGGAAGACAGATGCCTGGATCATGAGAATATGTGATGTGATGCTGTCTTTCCCGGGTTACGTCATGACACTGGCGGTGGTCGGTATTTTAGGTGCGGGACTTGAACATATTCTGATTGCGTTCGTGGTTATGAAATGGGCGTGGTTTGCCCGCGTTATTCGGACATCCGTGATGCAGTTCTCCGAGATGGAGTATGTGAAGTTCGCCAAAGCCTCTGGCATTGGCAGCCTTAGCATTATCACCAAGCATATTGTTCCGGTTACCTTTGCCGATATAGCAGTGATAGCGAGTGGCTCCATGTGTTCGATGATGCTGCAGATCTCGGGGCTTTCCTTTCTGGGTTTGGGAATCCAGGCTCCTCATGCCGAATGGGGGATGATGCTGAATGAGGCAAGGCAAGTCATGTTCTCCAGACCGGAGTTAATGTTGGCACCTGGAATAGCCATTGTCATTGTCGTGTCAGCTTTTAATTTCCTATCGGATGCACTTCAGGTCGCTTTGGACCCCCAATTAATGACTTCCCAAGGCAAGCTTCGTAAAAAAGAGGTGGGAGAGGCCGTTTATGAATATAGTAGTGGTTAAACATTTGAAGGTCTGGGATGCCAATACGGACAAGGTCATTATTCATAACAGTTCATTTCAGGTCAAACAAGGAAGCTGTCTGGCCATAGTCGGGGAAAGCGGAAGTGGCAAGTCCGTCACCTGCAGGTCCATTATGCGTTTGAATAAACCCTGGATTCGTCAATCTGGAACGATTCTCTTCCAAGGCGAGGACGTAAACCAGCTTTCCGAACAAGAAATGAGACGAAGAAGAGGCAAAAACGTATGCATGATTCTGCAAAATGGCATGAGCGCTTTTGACCCTTCTTCAGTAATAGGCGTGCATATTCGAGAGACGCTCCAGACGCATTTTGACTGGAATAAAAGAGACAGCGAACGGAAGATCATTAGCGCTATGGAAAGCGTCATGTTAAAGCATCCGCAGGAAATCCTGAATCAATATCCACATCAGCTATCGGGTGGCATGCTGCAGCGAATCATGATTGCATTGGTACTCGTGTTGGAGCCGGATCTGATCATTGCGGATGAACCGACAACGGCGCTGGATACGATCTCTCAATATGAAGTGGTGGAACAATTGATTCAACTGCGCGAACGAATGGGTTGTTCCATGCTGTTTATATCCCATGACCTCGGTGTGGTACAAAAAATTGCAGATGAAGTGATGGTCATGAAAGACGGCGCCATTGTCGAAAGTGGGCATATTCAGTCTGTTTTTACGAAGCCGGAGCATGCCTATACTCAATATTTGGTTTCCACCCGGTTGGAGCTGAGCAACCATTTCAGGAAATTGATGCAGGGAGGGGATGCAGATGCTCAAGGTGGATGGGATCGAAAAGTCCTATAAACAAGGCGGATTGTTCTCCAAACAAAAGCAGCAGGTATTGAAAAACGTGGCATTTGAATGCCAGCATGGCGAATGTCTCGGCATCATCGGCGAAAGTGGGAGTGGCAAGTCTACACTGGGACGTTTGATTCTGGGCATCGAGAAGCCTGATCGCGGGCGTATTTTATTTGAGGGGAAAAACGTGAATGATCGCCGCGTGAGAATGGGCAGCATCAGTGCCGTATTTCAAAATTATACGTCCTCCATTAATCCATTTCTCACGGTGGAGGAAGCCATTATGGAGCCTTTGAAGGCTCATAAAAAAATGGAAGCGGATATGCAAAGCAAGGTGGATACGTTGTTGCATCAAGTGGGATTAGACTCATCCTACAGGCTCAAATATCCGCATGAACTATCGGGTGGAGAGGCCCAGAGAGTATGTATTGCGAGAGCCATATCGACTGAACCCCGATGCATTGTATTCGATGAAGCCATCAGTTCTCTGGACGTGTCTGTGCAGATTCAGGTGCTGCGATTGCTAAAAGAATTAAAGCAATTTTATCAGATGAGCTATGTGTTCATTACGCATGATATTCAGGCGGCAGCTTATATTTGTGACAGGGTTATTATTTTCAGGGACGGTCAGATTGAGGAATTGGTGCCTATTGAGCAGCTGAAGCATGTTCAGTCCGATTATGCGAGGAGATTATTAACCTATTTAATTACGTTTCAGGGGGAGGATCAGGGATGAGTGGAGCGATGTCATGGCCGTTTCTGCGTTTGTACATCCTGGTTCTTCTGTATTTTAGTGCAAATGCAATTCTTAATGTCATTATTCCTTTACAGGGTGAATCCCTGGGGGCGAGCAGTACAACCATCGGGCTGATTATGGGCGCCTATATGTTCACAACCATGTTTTTCAGACCATGGGCAGGTCACATCATTCAAAAGCGCGGACCGATCAAAGTCCTTCGTTTTATTCTGATTATCAATGGATTTGCCCTGATTTTATACACGTTTACAGGGCTTGGAGGCTATCTGCTCGCTCGTATTTTACAGGGGGTATCAACCGCTTTCTTTTCCATGGCGCTGCAGATTGGCATTATTGATGCCCTGCCGGAGAAAGACCGTTCCCAGGGCATTTCCTATTACTCGTTGTTCAGTTATATTCCCGGCATTGTGGGACCTGTCCTGGCGCTAGGGATTTGGCAGACAGGCGGGATGGATTATTTTACGGTCGTGCTGATCGGTATTGCCGTCTGCACAGGCGTATTCGGATATACCGCCAAAATGGACAAGAGCGAGGAGCAGCCTTCTGCTGGTAATCCAGCCGAGCAGAACGTTAGCATGCTTCAAGCCTTTCGTCAGTTGGTGCAAAATCCATTTTTGTTTAGATGCAGTATATTGATGCTAAGTGCTTCTGTTGTGTTCGGTGCAATCACGACCTTTATTCCACTCTACGCCAGTCAATTGCCAAGTGGCAATGCGGGTGTCTATCTGATGCTTCAAGCGGGAACTGTTGTGCTCGCACGGATCATGTTACGTAAAAAAATCCCTTCCGATGGCAGGTGGCATGCACCTTTTATCATGGGAACAATGTTCCTGCTGGCAGTTGCTGCACAATGTGTCAGCTGGGCGGTCACAGGAGGGGCCGTCCTTCTATACGTGGGGGCAATCTTGATGGGCATTGCTCAATCCATCCTCTATCCAACGTTAACCACCTACCTGTCATTTGTATTGCCACAGCTGAATCGAAATGTATTGATCGGTTTATTTATTGCGACAGCAGATCTGGGTGTATCTCTGGGCGGTGTGTTGATGGGACCGATCGCTGATCTGTCCTCCTATTCATTTATGTACATGATTTGTGCTATCCTGGGGGCGGTAATGATTGCTTTTGCTTATGAACGAAGAAAACCAGTCACAGATATGTCTGTGGATTAACTCTATACAAATTGAACTAAAGAATGTTTACACTTGCCACTCCGATGACAGAACAACCTTCCGATCGCTGTTATCCCCAGATTTTTTTGATTCCTATTTTCAAAGGGGAAAATCCGGGATAAAGGCGAAGCGTATGCTTCCGATGCAGCTTTCTTTCAGAAAGCTTTTAGCTCCGCTTCTTCAGGTTATTTCTGTCCTCTCCGTTCTCGTGTAAATGTTTAGTTTAATCTACATAGAAGAAAGTAGGGACGATGTTTTGAAGTCTTCTGTAACGGCGAGCGGCACATCAAATCCGGTATCTTTTGCGTTTATCCGGTTTTATCTGTTGGCCTTTTTATTTTTTGCCGCCAATTCGGCTTTGACGATTATTCTCCCTTTGCGAAGTGAATCAGCAGGGTTGAACCAGGCCGAGATTGGTCTGATGATGGGTGCGTACATGTTTACGTGTATGCTTCTACGGCCTTTTGCGGCGCAGCTTCTGGGGCGTTATGGTCCGCTGCGTGTAATGAAGTGGCTGTTGATTTTGCATGCCGCAACATTACTGTTGTTTGTTGTGTTTGGTGTGGAAACGTATTTGTGGCTGCGGGCGCTGCAAGGTGTAGCGACGGCGTTCTTTTCCATGACTATGCAGGCTGGCATTGTGGAAAAGCTGGAGGACAAGGACCGGGCTCAGGGATTGTCCATGTATACCCTTTTTACGATGGTCCCGTCTCTGGTCATTCCCATACTCGCCATCCAGATCTGGGAACATGCCAGCGACATCTGGTTTACCCTGTTAATGGTCGGTTTGGCTGCTTTTCCGCTCCTGATTGGCTATAACGTGGATTTGCCCCGAAGCACGGTACAGAATAAATCGTATACGCTTGGCGATATGATGCGGTCATTCGGCGGCATCTGGCGCAGCACACCGCTGTTGATCAGCAGCGTTGTTATGCTGTTTGCTTCATGTGTATTTGGGGCCACAGCGACCTTTCTTCCGCTGTATATGGTATCAACCGGGAAGGCGAGCGCAGGCGTATTTTTAACAAATCAGGGACTGGTCGTCATTCTGTGCAGATTCATTCTGCGCAAAAAAATCCCTTCCGATGGCAGTTGGAATACGTGGTTGATGGCCGGGCTGCTGCTGTGTGCAGCACTGGGAACCCAATTGCTCGCACTGCTGGAGACGATTGGTCCGCTGGTGTACCTGTCCGCGGTGTTCAGCGGTTTTGCCGTGGCATTGCTGTACCCGACATTAACGACCTATTTGTCGTTTGTGCTGCCTGCCGATTCCAGATATGTGCTGATGGGTATTTTCATGTCCTCGTATGATCTGGGCTTCTCCCTGGGCGGTCTTGCGATGGGACTGATTGTACAAATAAGCTCGTATTCCACCATGTTTACGATCTGCACACTTCTATCCATTGCAGGAATGATTTTCGTCGTGGCTTTCAGGCAACGAATGGAAGTCGGTAATAGGGCCAGGTCCGTGGCGGAGAACTGATGGGATGGTTGTGCAGAGATATGTTATTGCATGTGATGATAAGTAACAAACACGGTCCGATCGTATGGCACCTATAAGAACAAGACTTAAAGGCTTATGGACTGACTTTTCCTGAGACGTATCATTATGATGCGAGCTACAGGAAGCAGACCATGGGTCTTTTTTGGGCTGGGATTGCGGCAACAGCGATCGGAAGACGATCCGTGACCCAAGCGGCCGCCTCGCACGAGAAAAACAAAAATGATTTGACAACGGCGTCCAACAAGATTATAGTCATTGTTGTTAATCGTAATAATTACAATTAAGGATAGAAACATATGACCACAATCATAAGGAGTAGATACACATGACACAAAAGCAAGTTCCGGTAACTGTTCTTAGCGGTTACCTCGGCTCAGGTAAAACGACGGTTCTGAATCACGTGCTGCACAATCGGCAGGGGCTCAAGGTAGCCGTCATCGTTAATGACATGAGTGAGGTGAACATCGACGCCGCTCTGGTGAAGGGTGAGGCGACATTGTCACGTACTGAAGAAAAACTGGTGGAGCTGTCCAATGGCTGCATCTGCTGCACCTTGCGGGATGATCTGATGCAGGAGATCGAGAAGCTGGTGAACGAAGGCAGATTTGATTATATCCTGATTGAATCGACAGGCATCAGTGAGCCTGTGCCGGTAGCGCAGACCTTTACATATGCCGACGAGGAGTCGGGTATTGATCTGACAAGTCTGGCGAAGCTGGATTGTCTGGTGACGGTCGTGGATGCGAATCGCTTCTGGCATGATTTTGCCTCAGGACAGAGCCTTCTGGATCGGAATCAGGCTACCGGGGACGAAGATACCCGTGATGTGGTGGACCTGCTGATTGACCAGATTGAGACATGCGATGTTCTGCTGCTTAACAAGTGTGATCTGGTCGATGACGTGGAGCTGAACAAGCTTGAAGGTGTCATCCGCAAGCTTCAGCCGAACGCCAAAATCATTCGGACCGTAAACGGACAGGTTAACCCGTCTGAAATTTTGAATACAAGTCTCTTCGACTTCGAGAAAGTTAGCATGTCAGCCGGATGGATTCAGGAGCTGGAGAAGGAATCACATACACCGGAGACCGAGGAATACGGCATTGGTTCCTTCGTGTATCGTCGCCGAAAACCATTTCACCCCTCGCGCCTGGCTGATTTCATGAGCTACTGGCCGGAAGAAGTGGTACGTGCCAAAGGCTTGGTCTGGCTGGCGGCTGAAGGGGATATGGCTGCAAGCCTGAGTCAGGCGGGTTCATCCATTCAGTTCGGTCCTGCTGGACATTGGGTTGCGGCGTTGCCGGAAGCTGAGAAGGAAGAAATTTTGCGTACCGAGCCGGATATGTTGGGAAAATGGGATGCACAGTGGGGAGACCGACAGACTGAACTGGTCATGATCGGAATTGAAATGGAACGTGCCATCATTGAAGAAGAACTGGACCAATGCCTGCTCAGCGATGAGGAAATGCAGGCCGACTGGGGCCATTTTGACAATCCCCTGCCTTGGCCAGTTGAAGTTGTTTAAATTAAATTAAATTCATGAAGGAGCTGCAATCCATGGCTAAAAAATCAAAAGTAGTACTCGAAAAACAACGTCAGGCCATCGTAGCCAAGTATGCGGAGCTGCGTCGTGAGCTGAAAGAAAAGGGTGACTATGAAGCACTGCAGAAATTGCCGCGCAACGCCTCTCCGACCCGATTGAAAAATCGCTGTGAACTGACGGGCCGCCCGAGAGGATATTTGCGCAAGTTCAAGGTATCGCGGATTGTGTTCCGTGAGCTGGCCCATCAAGGGCAAATTCCTGGCGTCACGAAATCCAGCTGGTAAAACGCATGAATGATCCTTTCGATTATGATTGTTTTTTTCTTTAATTGTTAATTCCTAATTCCCAAGAGCAATTCAGGTGTCGAGCTAGACTTCGTACAAAATTTCGCCTGTGCGGGAGACATCATATCCCTCAAATGACTGCAGCTCGTGCCTGAATTCAGGTGATTGCAGAATGCGCAGTACCGATTCGTTCCACGCTTCGTTTCCCTTTTTCTTCAACATCACCAGATCGTACCGTTCCTGAACGAGTGGAATAAAATCAACCTGACCAACAAGCCGTGCAGCTTTCTCGCTGCCGATTCCCACATCAGCTTCCCCGGAGCTGACCTTGGCGGCTACGCCCATATGACTGGTTTCTTCCACGTCATATCCAATCAGATGGGAAGTTGGAATACCGTGCAGACGCAATTGTTCATCCAGCAATACACGTGCCCCTGACCCCTTCTCCCGGTTCGCCAATCGAAGATCCTGCTGCATCAGATCTGTCCAGTTCTGCAAACCGCGAGGATTACCGCGTTGTACATACAGCCCGGCAGGCCGTGTCAGCAAATTCACGACGACATACGACCAGCCGATCAGGATTTTGCGTATATAAGGCAGATTATATTCTCCTGTATCTCCGTCGAGCAGATGGGTACTGACCAGGTCAGACTCCCCGCGGTACATGGAGATCAGGCCGTCCAGACTGCCCATGAAAGAACGCAGCGGACGAATATCCCGTGTTTGCTTCTCCATATAGCGCATGAGAATATCCAGGCTGACATCCTGGCCCGTAATGACCAGATGTCGAGCCGAATGGGCTGCCGAAGTGTTACTCGTCATGGAAGATGAAGCTGTGAATGCCCCTCTGGGTAGAGGAGAAGCACTTGCAGCGGCATGATTGGTCGGATCGCTTCCCGTCTCGGGATAAGATTCAGAGGGGGGAACTGAATCCACTGCGGCCCGGTGCGTTGGCGATTGAAGCTGCTTGGAACGTTGTTTATACGCTTCCAGATCGGTGGCGTCAACTCGCATTTGTTTGCCAACGCGATAAGCGACGAGGTCTCCCTTTTTGATCAGATCGTAGACCGTCAGTTTCGATATTTTGAGTAGCTTGGATATTTCTTCGGTGGTATAGGATTGCTCCTCCGTCATCAATGAAGCTCCTCCTTTAAGGGTACACAAATCATATATAGTTTCGTTCATCCACCTCATTCACAGGTTCCGACAAACGTTATAGTCTCTAGTACTATACCATTAATTGACGGATGTCATAAACCTGAGAACACGGAATTAGCCCCCAAGACAGTCTGAAGAACAGGATGTGATCTAAATCACCTTCCCATTTCGGTGATCTTATGTATAATGAAATATAATTAATTATATCTAGTTATAACTAAACATAACATCGGGGGAGAAGTAGATGAAAAAGAGTATTGGATATGTGTTAGGGAGCATGTCGCTTGCATTGGCTATCGTATTGAGTGGTTGCGGCGCAAGTACGGGCAGTACGGATACATCCACAGCAACGGAACCAACCACATCATCCCCAGCGGCATCAGGTGAGGGAGCAACAACTGAGAATACCGAGCCGCAGGAAACAGTGGCGTTGACGATCTCGGCAGCAGCCAGTTTGACCGATGCGATGAAGGAGATTGAGACGAATTATGAGATGTCTCATCCGTATATCGAACTTCATTTCAACTTTGGTGCATCTGGAGCATTGCAACAGCAGATTGAACAAGGTGCGCCAGCAGATATTTTTGTATCGGCTGCGACCAAAAATATGAACGCGCTCGTAGATGAGAAATGGATTGCATCCGGTGATCAGAAGAATTTGCTGCAAAATTCATTGGTAGCCATTATTCCAGCGGATAGCTCAGATACCGTAACAAGCGAGAAGGATCTGACGAGCGATTCCATCAAAACAGTAGCGATCGGCATTCCGGAAAGTGTTCCAGCGGGAACGTATGCTCAAGAAGCGCTGACGAATGCCAACCTTTGGGATCAACTGAAAGGCAAGCTAGTACAGGGGAAAGATGTAAGACAGGTACTGCAGTACGTAGAGACGGGCAATGCGGATGCAGGATTTGTGTACAAAACGGATGCACTCACTTCGGATCAGGTGAAAATTGCATTTGAAGTGGACAAGAACAGCTATACACCTGCCAATTATCCGGTAGGGATTATTGAGGGTACGAAGCACCGGACAGAAGCAGAACAATTTTACACGTATTTGCAAACGCCTGAAGTGCTTGATGTCTTCGCCAAATACGGGTTTTCCATTCCAGAATGAATGTGAGCGCGATCGACTGGACGGTATTCTGGTCACCGATTCGTCTTTCCCTTCAGGTTGCCCTGCTGTCCAGCGTAATCGCAGCGGTGGCGGGCATCACTGTGGCCTGGAAGATGTCACGCGCATCGTTCCGGGGGAAGATTTTTTTGGAAACGGCATTTATGCTCCCGCTCGTGCTTCCGCCGACTGTGGTCGGATTTATTTTACTCGTGTTATTGGGTCGTAAGAGCCTGCTGGGACAGTGGATCGAGGCCATCTTCTCCGCGCCTGTCATTTTCTCCTGGTGGGCTGCCGTGATTGCTTCTGTGGTGGTCGCTTTCCCATTGGTATATCAGACGATGAAATCCGGTTTTAGCGGCATTGATCGGGATCTGGAAGATGCAGGCCGCTCCATAGGAGCGAATGAATGGCAGGTATTTCGTTATATCTCGCTTCCGCTTGCGGGCAGAGCATTGATGACGGCTTTCATCCTGGGTTTCGCTCGTGCACTGGGGGAATTCGGGGCTACGCTCATGATTGCAGGTAATATTCCGGGCAAAACGCAAACTGTACCCACCGCGATCTATGTTGCTGTGGATTCGGGCAATCAGACGATGGCCTGGGCATGGACAGGCTCCATTATTATCATTTCGTTTATCATGCTGCTCTTAACCAGACAGCCGCGTGACAGCAAGACGTGATTCAAGCCAATTGAGTGATGTCGATATGGATCAGAATTCAAAAACCCGCTTGAGGAGGCCTTTCTCCAAGCGGGTTTTTGAAATACAGGCCTTGTATGTCCTTAAGTTTGCGCTCATTCAAGCTGTTCTTTGCTTATCCTGTTTGGATCGAGGGTGTCGTAAAACGGGAAGGGTCCAGCGTTTTGACCATAAATACAATTTCTTCCTGACGTTCAGGGGTCTGTACCGTTTTGGTATGAAAAGGTTCATATCCTCGCCGTTCATACATAGGAGCAAGCCAGGGATGACGGGTCGCCGTCGCCAGAAATACGGCAGGTGCATCAAGCTTTTGCAGAATGATATGTTGCTCTACCCAATCCAGCAGTTTGGAGCCATAACCCTTGCTTTTATGGGCTGGACTTACCGCGAACCAGCGGATGAAAGGATAAGGGCTGATGGCCTGCCGCTGTGCATCTTCGGCTCGGTCAAGAGTAACGGTAGCGATGACTTCTCCCTCTTTTTCAAGAAGATAGCATTCATGCTGTACAATATTATTCTGAATGACTTCCAGTGTAGCGTGTCCGGCGGGAAAAGGAATGTTCAGGGCCCGAATCGTCTCATAGGCATTCACAGTTACGGCCAGCAGTTGTTCGGCATCTTCAATCGTAGCCAATCGGTATTGTTCAGTCATGGTCGATCAATCCCTTCTGTACATAATGGTAACTATTCCAACCTGTTAAATTGGTTTATCATATATTGGAGTTATTTTAGCATGAATTTCAATGGGGGAATATAAATCTCGAATCAAATCTGTCTATACGTGCATCGAAAGCTTCTATATGCAAAAATAACAAAACTTTTTACATAATTTAACCGTTCAGGACTCGCCTAAAGTATGCCCTATCCTGTAAAATAGAAGTGACTGATTCCAGCCAAAGAACTGAAATGAGGAGAGACGTTTATGAATACTAAACCGGATTGCAGTGTATCGTTGCAAATCGACGACTATCTGGATCTTTTGCATTTTGCTATTCAAATTGAGGATCAGGAATGGCAGCAGTCCCTTATCCACCAACTCAAGATATTTCAGCCGGAAGCGGAGCAGCGCACACCTGAACAAGAATTATGGATGAGATTAGATTATATCAACAGCAAATTGACAGGTCTCTGCCACCAGATTCATGCAGCTCATTCCAAAGATGAACGTGAGAAGTTTGAGGAACGAATCGAACGCTTGCAATTGCAACGTGTGGAAGTGGCGCGTAAAATTAAATGGGCCAGCCGCAGATAGATGCGTGTGTTGAATTAAAGTAATCGTATTTGAAGAAGCTGTCCAGTTCCGGATGGCTTCTTTTTGATTGGCTTTTGAATCAGGTATTGCTTACGCATAGAGAAAATCTATAACGTTATCAGGATGTCCTATTAGCATATATATTGCCTCGATATGATATACAGTGCTATTCTTTGATCAACCTAAATCCGACTATACAAGTAAGAATGGTTTGTTAAAGTCGGCTGGTGTAGACATTATATTGGCTGTGAATCACAGCTTATGGAGGAGAATGGGAATGGTAAAAGAGCGGGGGATTCAGAGAATACGGACAGTGCTGCTGTTCATAACGATGCTGGCGGTGCTGGCAGGATGCAGCTCAGGCAATGCAGCGAACGAAAGTGACACAGCTTCGGCATCCGGTGAAGATAAAGTAAAGAAGATTATCGTGGGTACGGGCACGCAGTTCCCGAATGTTTGTTTCATTGATGAGAATGGCAAGCTGACAGGTTACGATGTAGAGCTGATCCGCGAGATTGATAAACGGCTGCCTGAGTATGAATTTGAATTCAGCACCATGGAGTTCAAAAACCTGCTGTTAAGTCTGGAAACGAAGAAGATTGACCTGATCGCTCATCAGATGGAAGTAAATGAAGAACGACAGGCCAAGTTCCTGTTTAATGATGAAGCCTATAATATTTTCCCCAATAAAATTGTCGTCAGTGAGAAAAATCAGGACGTAAAATCCATCGAGGATTTGAAGGGTAAAAAACTGATTGTCGGGGCTACGAGTAATGCGGCCGTATTGGCTGAGAAATGGAATGCAGCGAATGGCAACGCCATTGATATTGTCTATTCCGGAGCAGGTGAAGATACGAATACGCAGATCAAAACAGGGCGGGTAGATGCAACCATCAGCACGCAGTTTGCCATTGATTATCAGAACAAAGTGGTGGATGCCCAGTTGAAAACTGTAGGAGACGCTCTGTCCAACTCCAAAGTGTATTTCATCCTGAACAAGGACGAGGAGGAGCTCAAAACGAAAGTGGATGAAGCCCTCAAATCAATCAAGGAAGATGGAACATTGAGCAAATTGAGCACAGAATGGCTGGGAGCGGATTACACGGTTGAGGAATAGTTCGGTGGGAAAGGTGAGCGACGGTTATGGGTAAATCATTCGATCTGTCATTGGTTCTGGATTTCGTTCCTGAACTGCTGCGATATTTGCATATTACACTGATTGTGCTGGGCGGTTCCATTGTGCTTGGCCTTGCGGGCGGAGTGCTTCTGGCGGTTCCGAGATTATACCGGATTCCGGTACTGAGCCAGCTCGCGACCCTGTACGTCTCTTTCATGCGGGGCACGCCGATTCTCATCAAGTTGTTCCTGGTCTATTACGGATTACCTGAATTGCTTAAACCGATGGGCATGGATCTGTCGAGGACCGATCCGCTGGTATTCGTCATCGTGACTTATGCGCTGAGTGATGCAGCGTCCTTTGCCGAAATTTTTCGCGGAGCTGTACGCAGTGTGGACAAGGGACAGACGGAAGCAGCCTACGCTGCGGGCTTGACCACGTTTCAGTCGTTTCGGCGCATTGTGGTGCCGCAAGCGCTCATTGTTGCTTTTCCGAATATGGCGAATACGTTGATTGGTTCACTGAAAGATACGTCACTTGCTTTTTCCATTGGAGTCATGGACATGGTGGGCAGAGGACAAACGCTGATCTCGGCTACATCGCATGCGCTTGAAGTGTATATTAGTCTTTCAGTCGTTTACTATATTATCGTACTTGTCCTTGAAAAAGGCTTTGCGCTGGCAGAACGCAGACTCCAGCGTCATGAACGTAAGCGGGAAGTACGCGGGCCGGCGGTAAGAGCTGAACGCCTGAAACGAATAGCGGGGTGAGTGAATGTCTATTGATTTCAACTTTATCTACACATCCTTTTTCCAGATTCTAAAGGCATTGCCACTGACACTCGTCATTACGATTGTACCGTTGATTGCAGGCTTTGGTGTGGGTCTGGTCACGGCTCTGGTTCGCATCGATCAGGTTCCGTGGGTCCACCGAATTGCTGCGTTTTATGTTTCGTTTTTTCGTGGTACACCGATGCTAATGCATCTGTTTCTGATCTATTATGGAATTCCGTTGATCATCGATAAGCTCGCTGCCCGGTACGGCTGGGCTTTTCAGTCTTCTTCCATTCCGATTCTGGTATTTGTACTGTTTGCCTTCTCGTTAACGGCGGGAGCCTACATGTCTGAGATTATTCGTTCCGGCATTCTCGCGGTGGACACGGGGCAGATGGAGGCTGCACATGCCGTAGGCATGAGTACATCCCAGGCGTTGAGACGGATTATTTTACCACAGGCGATTGGTGCGGTTTTGCCGAATCTGTGCAGCATGTTTGTTGGTTTTCTGCATGGATCAACACTTGCGTTTACCGTTTCCCAGATGGATATTCTCGGCAAAGCGGATGTGGTTGCTTCGGTCAGCCTGAAATTTCTGGAGGCTTTCATTGCTGCCGCATTGATCTATTGGGGTCTGACGGTGATCGCCGAACGGATTACAGCTTTGCTGGAACGCAGAGTTGCCGTGTACAGCAAAGGAGGGGTGTCATGATATCACTGACGAATATACACAAGTCGTTTGGTCAGCAGGAAGTGCTGAAAGGGATTGATTTGACTGTGGAGCAGGGGGATGTTGTTGCCATTCTTGGACCGAGCGGGTCGGGTAAAACAACATTGCTGCGCTGCGTGAATTTTCTCGAACGTGCCGATGAGGGCAAGGTTCAGATCAGCGGGTTAACCATAGACTGCAAGCATGCGCGTAAACATGACATTATGCAGTTGAGACGGAAAACAGCTATGGTGTTCCAGCATTATAATCTGTTCAAGCATAAAACGGTGCTGGATAACGTTACGGAAGGGTTAATCATCGCCCAAAAAATGTCCAAAGCAGATGCTCGTGAACGAGCCTTGCGTGTGCTTGAACAAGTGGGTCTGTCCGCCAAAATTAATGAGTATCCCAGCATGCTGTCAGGTGGACAACAGCAGCGGGTAGGCATTGCACGGGCGCTGGCACTCAATCCTGAGGTGATACTGTTTGATGAGCCTACCTCCGCGCTTGACCCGGAGCTGGTGGGCGAGGTACTGTCCGTCATTCGATCGATTGCCGAGGAAGGCATCACGATGATTGTGGTCACCCATGAAATGGGCTTTGCTCGTGAGGTGGCGAATCGAGTTGTTTTCATGGATGGAGGATCGATTGTGGAGGAAGGAACACCAGAAGAGGTGTTTTTGCGTCCCAGACAGGAACGAACCCGCCAATTCCTTAGTCGATATTCTTCCGACTGGAGTTACGTTATTTGACGATATAGGCGCAAGCTGGAGTAACTGACGATCCCGGCCCGGCATATGCTGTAGCAGGCAAATGCTGATAGGCCGGGTTTTTCTATGGGTGAAGCAGGCCGTGACGGTAAGGAGGAGGACCATGCAGAGCAAAATCGATGAAATCATCACACATATTGCACATTCTCACCAGCAGATTGCACGTGTACTTGATGCCAAACGGCAGGTCGCTGTGCGCATGTCTGAAATCATCAATCATTTGCCGGATATCGAACCGGAGCTGGATGGCGTTGACGGTCTGCTGGATAGCTCGGGACAGATCAACAAAAGCATCATCTCCTATTTGGGAGGCCTTGCAGACCTGGAAGAAGCCGTAGCCGAAACGCTGACCCAAGTGATGCGGGAGATGGCAGGTCAAGAGGAAGAATAAGCCCGGAAGGCGGGTGAAAGGACATGAGCAGAGAACAAAGCCTCATCCTGATGTTGGATGCAGCTGCCAAAATGCAGTGGAATATTGCTCTCATTCTGGAGGCTAAGGCGGTTGAAGCTGAGAAAGTAAGGAACTGGGCGCTAAATCATCTGAACGGTGAAGCCTTTCTAACCCATGGCGATCAGGTGGCCGAACCGCTTAAAATGCATGATCAGCTGGTGGAAATACTGGAAGGATTGACCCGGATGGAAACCGGACTGTGCAACAACTTGAAAGCTATCATGGTGCAGGACGATGGTGAAGAGGGCGGAACGGACAGCGGAATGTTTGGCAGTATGGATATGGGGGATCTCGGTAAATGAGTTTGTTGCGGCGTGAGCAGGAAGCGAAACTGGCCCTCATTGAATCCATCGCACATAGTCAGCAGGCGCTCGCCCGTATTCTGGACAGTGTGGCCAGCGTGTCTGCCCATTCGGAAGTATCCGCCCGCAGTCTGGCCGAGAATATTCGTTTGCTGAGCCGTTATCAAGAGGAGATGTCCCGAATGGTTACGGGTATAAGGCTGGCCCGGATCCAGCAAGGGGAGCCTGGGACGCCTTGGCTCAGAGACCCTGGCTATGCGATACGCATGGTCCGGAATATACAGGAGGAATGTTGACATGTTAAAGAAGAAAAAAATACGTCTGAGAACCAAAAGAGCTTTGCTTGTCCGTAGTGCCCGTCTGCGTAAAATCCGTAAGCTGCGTGCGGCCAAAGGCAGACGTGTACTGCATAAGCGTACCCTCAAAGGGCGTAGTGCGTGGCTCAAAAAAAAGAAACGTGCGGTAAGGCGGCACCGGAGTCCGAAGCCCGCACAACCTTTCGTCCCGGCTACCCCTACCGATCCGAACCCGGACAGTGCTTACAGTCAGGGCTACAACGAAGCGTACAACGAGGGATTCAACGCGGGTTTCGCCAAGGGATTCGAGGACGGACATCAACTGGCTTACAAAGCGCAATAACAGAATAAGTGTGCATCACCTGTTGGTTATAGATGCATGTCAAGTATGTGACGATTGCCCGGGGGGATAGATCCTTCCGGGTTATTTGCTTTACCGCAGAAGCGGACATGCCCGTGCAGGCGGATGTGGAGGGCAGACGCCAATTTTGCACCTTGCAGGACACCCGTCCATGATGCATCTGACCCCGAGGCATATCCTTTAGAGGGAACATCAATCTCGGGGAGAATCTGATATCGGATCTCCTGAAGGAAGACAGGGTGAAGGATGTGGCAAAACGACGACACCGACCGCCTACAGAAGCGGAGACGGCATACCGCGGCGGATATGCAGAAGGCCGCAGATTTGGCGGCTGTCAAGCCATGATGGAGCGAGTGGAGATGTTTGAGCCGACCGTGCGGGATATGAAAGTGCTGTATATCCCGCAGGGATTCGATGCCATCGATGAAGGCGTCACTGTGGCACTGCAGCAATCTGTACGTGAGTGTGTTGTCGGATCGCCGGCAACCATGCTGCAGGATGCGAGCCAGCACAGGCCAGACCTGGTATTGGTTATGAATGGACTGCATGTATTTCCTCCCGATCATCTGGAACAGGTAAACGGTATAAGGGCAATGGGTATTCGAACGGCGGTATGGTTTGTGGATGATCCGTATTTTACCGAAGATACGACAACCATCTGTCAGCATTATGATGTCGTGTTCACCCATGAGGAAGCGGCCGTACCCTTCTATACGGCACATGGAGCGAATCGAGTCATTTATATGCCGCTCGCTGTGAATCCGGGGATGTATCAACCAAGGCGTACGGCACCTCAGCATCAGTACGACATTTGTTTTATCGGCACCGGGTTCTGGAACCGCATTGCGCTGTTCGACGAGCTGGCTCCTTTTCTGGCAGACAAAAAAGTGTTTATTGCCGGCAGCCAGTGGAACCGTCTTACACGCTTCGATGTTCTTGGTCGCTTCATTCATGAAGGCTGGATTGATCCCGGAGCAACCGTAGATTATTACAACGGCGCCAAAATCGTCATTAACATTCACCGGACTTGCGAAAATGGAGAGGACAATCGCAATACACATCATCTCGAAGGTCATTCCATTAATCCGCGTACGTATGAGATCAGTGCCTGCGGAACGATGCAGATTACGGATGCGCGCCAAGATCTCACCCGTTATTACCGGCCTGGATATGACATTGAGACCTTTACAACGGCGGCTGAGCTCCAGCGCAAAATCAAGTATTACCTGCACCATGAGGAAGAACGGCAAGCCTTGGCTTGGCGGGGGCTGCTCACCACGATGAACCAGCATACGTTCACCCGTCGTATCGCCCAGCTGTTGGAGCATGTGTAGAGATCTGATCTGCATTAAAGAAGTAAAGAGAATCCTATCCCCAAAATAAAAGGAGTGGCGGTATGTCTCTCAAACATCGTAAAACGAAAAAGTCTCATGCGCCAGTGCTCAGCCTGGCTGACCAAGCACGCAAAAACGGGCAACATGCCGGATACGATGCGGGCAAGGAAGAAGGATATCTGCGCGGCCGTGCCAACTATATTGTCAATTGTGCACAGGAGCCATTGCCTTTCCGACAGATCCACGTTCTGTACGTATCTTCAGGTAAAGGATTTCCTTACTCTCCACTGGACGAGGCAATCATGGCTACATTGCAAGGCATGGTTGCTCAGGTGACCCTTTCCGATCCGCGCCAGCCCGTATCTGAAATTGCATTGCAAACCCGGCCAGACCTTGTGCTTGTGTTGGATGGCATGGATATTCCATTGGAGCATCTGGATGCGATTCGGCAAGCAGGCATCCAGACGGCAATCTGGCTTACCGATGATCCGTATTATACGGATATGACACTGGAGACCGTGAAGCATTTCGATCATGTCTTCACCTTGGAACTGAACTGTGTGGATCTGTATCGGCAGAACGGTTGTCCTTCAGTGCACTACCTCCCGTTTGCTGCCTTCACTAACCACTACTTCCCAATTACAACACCCTCATCGCTCCACCGGGAAGTCAGCTTTATCGGCTCGGCTTACTGGAACCGGGTGTATTTCTTTAATCCGATCATGGCCCAGCTGATGTCACACAATACCGTGTTTAATGGTATCTGGTGGGACCGTTTGCCTGACTATACTGCTTATGGTGAAAAGATTGAACTGGGTCGCTGGATGAGTCCACAGGAAACCAATGATGTGTATAACGGCACTAAGATTGTCATTAACCTCCATCGCTCCCACGAAGACGATTCGGTCAACAACAATCATGTTAAGATTACGCCAGCCTCACCGAACCCGAGAACGTTTGAAATTGCGGCTTCCGCTACCCTTCAATTGACCGATGCTCGTGATGACCTGGCACGTTTTTATAAACCGGGTGTGGAGATTGAGACGTACTCATCACCTCAGGAATTGCTCGACAAGGTGGAGTACTATATCTCGCATGAGAAAGAGCGTCGTGAAATTGCTCTGCGCGGACTTGAACGCACATTGAAAGACCACACGTATGGCAGAAGAATCAATGAACTGTTGACCATTATCTTCCCTTAATCTTGGCCGGAAGGAGGTGTGCACTGTACCCTGTATGTTCGCATGCAGGGTCCGTGCGGCCATGGCGATTAAACCTAAACTCATGTTGTTTTCACATGTGTGCAACACCCGCAGCATTACGGGGGCGGAGAAGCTGCTGCTTCATTTTATGAGGGAAATGGGTACCATCTTCGATTGTGTACTCGTTGTCCCTCAGGAAGGAAAACTCGCCGGACTTGCGCGGAGATTCGATATTCAGGTCAAAATATGTTTTCTGCCGATGCTTCACGGTGTGTACACACCTTACCGGGGGATCGCAACGGATGCAGAACAGCTTCGCCACTCACCATCCTATCAGGAGGTAGTCTCCCTGATCCGGGAGACTGCGCCTGAAATGGTGTTAACGAATACCTGTGTCAATGTGATGCCAGCTGTAGCAGCGAAGTCTCTGCAAATCCCGGTCATCTGGAAGATTACTGAAATTATTCAGGCGAATGAACATACAACCGAGGCGGTACAGATGATTGGTCGTTACTCGGATTGGATCATAGGCATATCCGAAACGGCGGTAACTCCATTCAAACAAGCTGGCATGAGCGATAAACTCACCGTGATCTCCCCAACCTGGGACCCGTCTTTGCCGGACCCGGACCGATGGGTGCACTTGCGGGAACGCAAACGTAAAGAGCTTGGTTTCAAGCCATCGCAAATCTGTATCGGTTATATCTCTTCTTTTATATATGATGCCAAAGGTCTAAAACCGTTTATCGATATGGCGCTGCAATTGTGTGAGGTCCATTCACGCTGCCGATTCTGGATCATTGGCACATCAGCGGACAAAAAGTACTATGACGAGTGTGTGTCACGGGTGAAAAAGTCAGGTTACTATCGCCGGTTCACCTTTACCAAATTCGAAGAGAACGTATCTCTGGCCTATACGGCCATGGATATCGTTGTCATCCCGAGTATGGTCAAAGAAGGATTTGGAATGACCGCGCTGGAGGGACTTTATTTCGCCAAACCGGTTATCGCTTTTGCTCAAGGCGGACTGAAGGAATTGCTGGAATCCGTAGGCAGTGGTGCATTTCTGGCTCCGCCTGGTGAGACTCAAGCACTGGTCACGCTGGCAACAACCTTGCTGAATGATCCCGAACTGGCCTCCGATACCGGATGGCGTAATCGGACAGAAGCGGAAAAGCTGTACGGTATTGAAACCTACAGGGTAAAGCTGCATACGATGGTGACACAGTGGTTAATGCGTTTTCCCGGATGGTTTCCGTATATTCAGCCTCCGAATGGTCCAGTGTACGCATGGGGTGAGGGGGGATTGCGAACCGTGCTGGTTCTGGAATCGGCTACGGTTCGGGCACTTTTAATTCCACTGGCTGTTTTCCATACGTTGCCGCTTTCACCGTTACCTCCGATTGTGATAGGTCATCCTGTCCACGAAGTAACAGATTCCAGCTCAAATGGCAGTACAAGACGAAGTCGTCACCAGCGACCATCTCATCGCAGTAGGATTCATGGCGGAAGGAAACGAGGGACGGGAACAGGCAGGAGGAAGCTGAAGACAAGCAAAAAGAAGCGTGTGCGCTTGGGGCTACCGTCTGCTCGCAAACGTGCGACTGGCAAAGCAGGACGAAGCCGGGCTCGCCGAAGATTATCCAATAGACGATGAAGGCAGGGGTTACGATGAAGATCATGACGGTGCTGGGTACGCGACCTGAAATTATACGGCTCAGCCTGATCATTTCCAAACTGGACCAGTACGCGACCAAACATATTCTGGTACACACGGGACAGAACTTCACGGAAAGTCTCAGCGGTCTTTTTTTCAAGGAAATGGGTCTGCGTGCCCCGGATTATATTCTTCAGGACGAAGCGGCCTCACTAGGTCGGCAGTTGTCTTCCATGTTTACGCAAATGGAAGATTTATTGCATCAGGAGAAGCCTGACAAGGTGCTGCTGCTTGGCGATACGAACAGTGCCTTGTGTGCTGTGCTGGCTGAGCGGATGGGCATACCCGTCATTCACATGGAAGCGGGCAATCGCTGTTTTGACCTGGATGTGCCTGAGGAGAAAAATCGCAGGGTCATTGACGCCATTTCCACCATTAATATGCCATACACGGAACAAAGTAAGAAACATCTGGTTAGTGAAGGGGTTCCCAGTCGCCGAATTGTGCTGACAGGCAATCCGATCTATGAAGTGATGCGTCATTACGACACACAAGTGAGTTCCAGCAAAATACTGAAAAAATTGAAGCTGAAGTCCGGGCAATATTTTCTGGTTACGGCCCATAGGGCAGAGAATGTCGACCATCCCCCTCATTTGCTGGAGATTATGAAAGGTTTGAATCAGGTTGCTGAGGAACATGCCATGCGAGTCATATGCAGCATTCACCCTCGAACGGCCATTCGCATTGCCGAGCATCTGCAATTGGAGATGAACCCGCTGGTGGAATTTCACGAGCCATTCGGATTTTTTGATTTTGTCATGTTGGAACGACATGCACGCTGTGCACTCACGGATAGCGGTACCGTCCAGGAGGAGTGCTGCATCATGGGGGTGCCTACGGTCACCATGCGTCGTACAACGGAACGGCCAGAGACGGTGGATTGTGGCAGTAATGTGGTCTCGGGTCTGGATGCGGAGCGTATTGCGGGCTGTGTAAAAGTGATGACCGAAATGCCAAACGAATGGGAATGCCCGCAGGGTTACAAAGCAACAGATGTATCCAGTAAAGTGGTCAAATTTCTGCTTGGAGGGAAAATGCATGTTTGAAAATAAGCGTATACTCGTGACTGGCGGTACGGGATCATGGGGTTATGAACTTGTGGCTCAACTGCTGCCCCAGCAGCCCAAGGAGATTATTGTATACTCCCGGAATGAGTCCAGCCAAGTGGCGATGAGCCGTGAATTTGAAGACCCGCGTCTTCATTTTCGCATTGGTGATATTCGAGACAAGGATGCATTAACGGTCGCTTGTCAGCATGTGGATTATGTGTTTCATCTCGCAGCACTCAAGCATGTTCCCGTGTGTGAAGATCAACCCTACGAAGCAC
Organism: Paenibacillus sp. JNUCC-31; assembly: GCF_014844075.1. Taxonomy (NCBI): domain Bacteria; kingdom Bacillati; phylum Bacillota; class Bacilli; order Caryophanales; family Paenibacillaceae; genus Paenibacillus; species Paenibacillus sp. JNUCC31. The sequence goes on along the minus strand of NZ_CP062165.1, from coordinate 1,971,396 downwards.
TCAAAACCAATGTAATCGGCACACAAAATGTCATCGAGGCTGCGATTGAAAATCATGTGGAAAAAGTCATTTACATCTCGACCGACAAGGCCGCCAATCCATCCAATTTCTACGGCATGACCAAGGCGATCGGTGAGAAGTTGATTGTATATGCCAATCTGCTTCACAGCAATACGCGGTTTGTCACTGTGCGTGGTGGCAATGTACTTGGAACGAACGGCAGTGTCGTGCATTTGTTCAAAAATCAGATTCGTCAGAAAGGTCAAGTCTCCATTACCGACATGAACATGACACGCTTCTTTCTAACCTTGAAAGATGCGATTACCTTGCTATTCAAAGCATCGGTGGAAAGCGTTGGCGGCGAAATTTTTGTCATGACGATGCCGACGTGCAAAATTGTGGATCTCGCTGAAGTGTTGATTGAGGATTCAGGTGTGGAGAATGTATCCATTGTGGAGCGCGGCACCCGACCTGGCGAGAAGATTCATGAAATCCTGATGAGTGAATTTGAGAGTATGACCACGGTAGTCTATGATGAGCAGTATTTGGTTATTCTTCCGACGCTGGGCATACCAGGACTCAAGGAGCATTACACACACTGCCCTCCGGTTTCTTTCAGCAGTTTTAGTTCCGAACATCAGCTGATGACGAAAGAGGAGATTCGTGAAATTTTAAAACGCGGAGGATTCCTGTCATGAAGCTCTTGATACTTGGGGGAAACGGAATGGCCGGCCATATTCTGGTCGACTATTTCCGCCGTCAAGGCGTGCATAGTGTCTTCTATACAACCCGGGATGTGTCGGACCCGAGAGGTCTATTGCTGGATGTAAACGACAGCTATATGGTTGACCGGCTGGTAGAAGCGGTGCATCCGGATATTATCGTTAACGTTGTGGGTGTTTTGAACAGCTTTGCAGATGAAGACAAAATTACAGCATATCACATTAACGGATTCCTGCCGCATCGTTTGCGGCGGGTAGCCGACACGATTGGAGCACGTCTGATTCACATCAGTACGGATTGTGTGTTTAGTGGGGACCGGGGGGCGTACCGGGAGAATGATATTACGGATGGAACATCTGCCTATGCGATCACAAAAGCACTGGGTGAAGTCCATGATGCCGGACACCTGACGATTCGCACGTCCATTATTGGGCCTGAAATTCGGAAGGGCGGCATCGGTCTGATGCACTGGTTCATGTCCAGTACAGGTGAAGTTGGCGGATATACACGTGTCTTCTGGAATGGGGTGACCACCCTTGAATTGGCCAAATGGGTAGATCATTATTTGTCGTCCCCGGTTAGCGGTCTGATTCATCTTGCTCACCCCGAACCGATCAGCAAGCATGATCTGCTTCTCCTGTTCCAACAGACATGGGGTAAGCAGGATGTTGTTGTCGTACCGGATGATAGCGTAGTGCAGGATCGTACGCTGGTGTCCACACGTGAGGACGTGAAGACAGACCTTCCGGATTATTCTACAATGCTGAAGGAGCTGGCATTATGGATGGAGCAGAGCTGACAGGCAAAAAGGTGCTGATCACAGGTGCGTCCGGTTTTACCGGACGGCATGCGGTCGCATATTTCCGGGCAGCTGGAGCAGTGGTTGTAGCGGTGGTCAGACGAGTCGGTGTGTACTCGTTTGGCGATGGCGTAGCTGTACATGTCTGTGATCTTAATGATAAACAGCAAGTTCGTCATCTGATTGACGAGGTGAAACCGGACTATGCATTACATCTCGCAGGCAAAAATTCGGTGCCGGATTCCTGGTCCGATCCGCTGCTTGTATTGGAGACCAATGTAATGGCTGTCCTGTACCTGCTGGATGCTCTTCGAAGCTGTCCAGCGGCACGGACCGTTATTGTAGGTTCAAGGTTAAAATACACCCCTGAACCCGGACGGCATCCGCAGCCTCCCCACCCGTACAGTCTCAGCAAAGCGCTGGAGGAGATGGTGTCGCTGTCGTGGATGTCCCTCTTTGGACAGCAAATTATACTGGCAGAGCCGGGCAATCTGATCGGGGCAGGTCCCTCGACAGGCATATGTTCGCTGCTGGCACGTCATGTTGTCGCCTGTGAACAGGAAGGCAAGACAGAGCCTTTCCGTCTATCCGGCCGGGATAATACCCGTGATTTTCTGGATGTACGGGATGCGGTTCGGGCTTATGCGACCTTGCTTGTGAAGGGCGCGTCAGGCACCGTTTATCCCGTTGTATCGGGCAAAGAGCGCAGCCTGGGCGAGATAGCGGATACGCTGCTGACCATGACCGAAGCGGAAGTGCCCGTACGCTGGGATGGAGCTTCTTCCGGTCCGGACGGGGCTGGAGAACAGGAGGAGATGTCACTGCTGCGCAAGTTGGGCTGGCAGCCATTGATCCCCTTTGCCCAATCTCTTCAGGACATTCTAAGTGATGTTCGTACCCAGGAGGGGAGGTCAACTGGATGAATCCCAGAGTATCCATTGTCATTCCGTTTTACAATTGTCCCTATGTGCCTCAAGCCATTCAAAGTGCAATGAACCAGACGTATCCCGATGTGGAGATCATTATCGTCAACGATGGCTCGACCCGGCATGCCGAACTGCTCCACCCTTACCTTCCCTACATTAATGTACTTGGCAAAAGCAATGGCGGCACAGCCTCGGCTCTGAATCACGGCATCCGCCATGCCTCGGGGGACTATATCGCGTGGCTGAGTTCGGATGATTTCCTTTATCCCGACAAGATTCGTCATCAGGTTGAATTTATGCAGCGGGAGAATGTGCTCATCTCACATACCAACTTTCATTACATTAATGAGCACTCTGCGGTAACCAAGTTGAACGGAGGGGCAGAACCAATGGCCGAACCCGATTGGCTGCGCCTTTTCGTAAACGGTAATCCGGTGAACGGCTGTACTGTGATGATCCGCAGGGATCTGTTCAGTGCGGTCGGTCTGTTCGATGAACTGCTACCGTATACGCATGATCTGGACCTATGGATGCGTATTCTGCTGAACGGACATCGTTTTCCATATCTGAACGAAGCGCTTACGGCATATCGATGGCACGGGGGAATGGGGTCTGTACGCCATGCGGATACGATCGGCCGGGAGGCCTCCATGGTATGGTCCCGATATCGTGCACCCCTATTACAGCGTATTGCAGCCATGGGAGGATAAATGAACAATGTGAGGGGGTTATGGAGGCCGTAAGGTGGCTGAATAACGCCCTCTTTATGTTTAGCATTTTGTATAAATTCCTTGAACGATAAAAATCGAAAGATGCAGAATGCTGATGTATACGGATCGTAATTTATGCTGTAGCTGTGTAACAGATGCCTGATTCCTAACGGAGCCATCTTCATATAATAGGGAGAATCGTGATTTTTACGCGGAGAAAGGGGAGGCCCGAATGGAGCCGAAAGTATCAATTGTCATTCCTTTTTATAATTGCGCGTACATCGAGCAGGCTGTTCACAGTGCCGTTCACCAGACATATCCGCATATTGAGATCATTGTGGTGGACGATGGCTCTACGCAGCATGTGGAGCGGCTAGAACCCTTCATGGATCGCATTCGTTATATTCGGAAAAAGAATGGTGGTACGGCCACAGCACTGAACGAGGGGATTAAGCTGGCGACAGGCGATTATTTTGTGTGGCTCAGCTCAGATGATGTGATGCTGCTGGACCGGGTGGAGAAACAACTGAAGTTCATGCTTGAGGTCAAGGCATCGTTCTGTCACGGGGCCTATCATTATGTAAATGCGGACAGTGAATGGGTGGACACGGTGCGGCCTGAAGTAGGGAGTCGTCTCGAAGTGCTGCAGGTGCTCATGGAAGGATGCCCGATCAACGGCTGTACTGTCATGCTGGAGATGGAAGCTTTTAAAAGGTTTGGCCTGTTCGACACGGATTTTCAGTATACGCACGACTACGAGATGTGGCTGAGACTGTTTCCGGTATATGAACTGTTCTATTTCAATGAACCGCTGCTGTGTTACCGGGTTCATGAAGCCATGGGAACCAAGAAACACTTCGAGGCATTAAAAACCGAGATGGGGCTTGTTCAGGCGAAGCATCGACCTATCCTGCTTAATTTGCAGCAGGTCGGCGGTTATTGGAAATAAAGGCTTGGCATTCTCGTGAAGGTCCGAGTGTCAGATGAGAGGCTGCAAAAAAAGAGGGTATTCGATTGCCGTTCGAAGAACATGCGGCAGGAACGAATATCCTCTTGTTTATTCCTGTTTAAAAGGTATTTGTCTCTAGATTCTAGTTGTTCTCTGAAGTGAGAATGTGCATCGTTGCCGGATCAGGGAATACGTATCCTTTGGGCAGCTTCCTCATTAATTCATTCATTACAACGTAATCTACCTCGATGTGAGCCGTCGACACAGGAGTGGTAAACCAACGGTTATACAAATCACTGGGTACAAGCAATGTCATTTCCGGTGACCTCCCATCTGTATGGCTTCCTGGTAGACATGAAGTGTACGCATCCCCATCTCTTTCAGTGAACGATGTTGCTCAGCCCATGCTTTGGCGGCTGCCCCTACCTTTGTACGGGTCGCATCGTCCTGCAAGAGGGCGTTCAATAATGTACTAAGGGACTCCGCATCTTGCGGTGGCACGACCCAACCGGTATGTTCAGGCTGAACCATCTCAGGCATGCCTGCGGTATCACTTACAATGACAGGTAGTCCGGCGAGCTGTGCCTCTGTGACCGAGAAAGGCTGTGTATCCTGTAAGCTGGGTTGTACATAAATATCGGCGCGTCGAAGGAAGGAAGGGATGTTGTCCAGTTTGCCCCAGAATACGATGTCCGAATCTACCCCTGCCTTCATGGCTTGCGTATACAATTCATCTCTCAGATTCCCTTCTCCAGCAATCCAGCAGACCCAATCTGAACGGATTTTTTTCAGACTGGAGAGTGCCTTGATTAACACATGGACCCCTTTGATATACTCCAGCCTTCCTGTAAAAGCGATTACTTTTTTGCCTGCTGGCTTACGATGACGGAACCTGATCGCTGCTTGAGCACGATAGGATGGAAGATCCACAGCATAAGGGATTAACCGGAATTTCCACTCCGGAACATGGAGTTCCGCCAGTGTGCTCTTAATCCAATGGCTGGAGACCAAAATAAGCTCGGATTGTTCAGCGCTCCGCTCTTCCAATGAGAGAAAGTAGCGACCGCGTTTGGATTGTAAATATGCGGGGAGGGTAAGTTGTGCATTAGAGTTTTGGGCATCATAGAAGGTTTCGCGCGCAAGGGCTCCATGATAGCTGGTGACCAGCGGTGTGTTGCGGTTCAAAATGCGTTTTATCGCGACGGCGGCTACCGGATCCTGCGCATGTATGACGTCGTAGTGATCAACACCGAGATAAGCGGCCCCCATTTCAAAGGCATATCTGTTTAATTCATAATAAGCCACGAGAGAATCGGCTGTGAAATGGGGAAGATCTGTAGGATTGAGCTTGGCTTGCAGCATGGGCCATACTTTATCCTTGGAGAAGGAACGATTGAGATTGCGAATATACACTTCATTTTTGGCACCGTTGGTGCCCATGATATCGACCTCAACGCCAAGTGCCATCAGCCTGTCAGCGAGCTGTTTCACATATGTCCATATTCCACCCATCTGCGTAAGTTCCCAATAGGTCACGATCAGAACTCTCATAGGTACCTCCTTGTCAGGGCCTGCACAGGCCGAGCTTCTATCCTGTTATTCTATGAAAAAAGGCAACCGAAAGGGTGGGCATTACTGTGTAAATAGTTAAAATGGGTGAATACAAATAGCAACGGACGAGTGAAGGCATACCATATCTTAAGAAAGGGTTCGCGCTTAAGGGGGGGATATACAATGGCCGCATATTTGCTGGAGATTCATGAGAACCTGCTACAAATTGGTGTTCCGGTGAGGTACATGGACATTGAGATCGCCTATTTCGAAAATGACGAAGTCGATGTATTTGTCGGTGGAGTCAGTTCCACCCGTGGGGAACTATATCGTTATCTGTTTCATATGAGAGCTGAGGTCGGAAAAGAGAGTTCCAATCACATTATCCATAACCTGTCGGTAACGTCGGAACCGTGCGAACTGAGGATCATCAGCAATAGTTCTTCGCCGAATCATCTCGTGATTCGTATGTATTGCAGAAGTGAAAACGGTCAGACCCTGGGTATACTTTCGGAACACCAGATGATCAAGCTGGCAGATTAATAAAAGTTCAATCGGAGGTTTGATTAACCAAAACGGGTGGAGCAGGATGAAGACCTGGTCCATTTTTTTGGCATACATACCTATACAGATATCTAATAAAAAAATAGCTTGACAGCAAAGGTATTTTCATTAGAATTAACCTATGCTTAAAACAAGGGTTTAAAACGACGGTTTAAAACAAAAGTTTGAAACGTCGTGAATATAAGGCTGATGGAGAGACATACACAGATAAGCCTCCAGGCCGGAAAAGAGAGTGGAGAGAGTGAAACAACAAGCAGCAGTTCCCCAGGACCCGGCCGAGTTTTCGATTAAAACGATTATTCTGCCGCTACTGGCCATTATTGTCGGGATGATTATGGTCATTCTGGACAGCACGGTAGTTAACGTGGCGATTCCAAATCTGGTTCAATATTTTGAGACTGACCTGAAGACGATCCAATGGACCGTTACAGGTTACACGTTAGCTCTGTCAGCCGTCATTCCGCTGGCAGGATGGTTGACCGATCGATTTGGTGCCAAAAGAGTATTTTTGTTCACGATTGCAATGTTTACTCTGGGTTCAGTGTTATGCTCTATCGCACAGTCTCCTGAGCAATTGATCATTTACCGTATCATTCAGGGAATTGGCGGAGGCATGGTGGCACCGATTGGTATGGCGATGGTGTTCCGTCTGGCTCCTCCTGAAAGAAGAGGCTCCATCATGGGGATGCTCGGTATTCCCATGCTGCTGGCTCCTGCACTAGGGCCGGTATTATCCGGTTGGTTTATTCAGTCCCTCAGCTGGCACTGGATCTTCCTGATCAACCTGCCGATCGGGATTGCCGCTTTTATTCTATGTATCAAATTCCTGCCGGATACGGATCGTGGGCGCACACCTGCACTTGATCTGCTTGGCATGATTCTGGCACCCATTGCATTCTCGATGCTCGCATATGGTGTAAGTGAGGGCGGAACAAGCTGGACGTCTGCAACTACACTGACAGGTGTGATTGTCGGGGGCGTAGCGCTGATTCTGTTCATTATCGTTGAGCTTCGGCACAAAAATCCGCTGCTGGAACTTCGGGTATTTAAATCCTCGGATTTCACACGGGGAATTATTCTGGCATGGGTGTCGCAAGTCGCTCTGTTCGGAGCGATGATTCTGATTCCATTATATCTGCAACAGATCAAGGGCTACACCGCGCTGGAAACAGGACTCATTCTGCTGCCGCAGGCGCTGGCCTCGGGTGTGGGTATGCCGTTAGGTGGACGGTTATTTGATAAAATTGGTGCAAGACCATTGGCATTTGTCGGTCTCGGTATCATCTCGGGTGCACTGTTTATTCTATCCTCCATTACGGCAGAGACGGGTCTTGGCCTGATCATTACTAGTCTTGTCATGATGGGATTGGGTATGGGTCTGTCCATGATGCCGCTCAACACGCACGTGCTGAATGCGGCTCCACGCAAACTGGTAGGTCGGGTTACTCCGCTTACCGCTGCTGCGCAACAAGTCGTTGTTTCTTTTGCAGTTGCCGGGCTCACTGGATTCCTCACTTCCCATATTGCAAGCAATACAGCTGGCGCAACAGATGGGGTGGCTGTAGTTAATGGGTTGGTCGCTGGTTTTAACGATACCTTCTTCCTGGCCGCTTGCATTGCCTTGTTTGGATGTGTACTCAGTCTGATTCTGCGTAAGCCGAAACGGATGGAGGAAGAATCCCTTCAAACCGGGGATCAGCCTGATCCGGCGATGATGATGGGTCACTAATTGTGATAACCACATATAGGGTATCGGATTAAGGGCTGTCTCGAAAGAGTTTCCCATTTAGCTGCAAGGTGCTAACGAACCTAGCGAACATTAAATGGCGGATTCGCAAGGATTGCAAATTCTAACGAACTTCAGTGACGTTATTTCGGTCTAAAACGCACGTCAGAGCCTAAAAAGCGACTTGATCGATGAAATAACCTCTCTGGAATTCCTTACATTTCAGAACGGCGCAAATGAGAGCGAATAACGTGTGTCAGATTCGTTAGATCAACCTAAGGCAGTTCAGAGAATCTTTCTGAACTGCCTTTTTGCCGTATTCATGAGAAAATGCTCAGGGCAGTCATCATTTCACGAAATGACAATGCATATCGATCGGGTGAGAAGGAAAGCGCCATATGTTGCCTGCCCTGAATGCGTATATACTCCCTTAGTTCGTTGTTACGCATAAGGTCTATGGCTTCGGATACAGCGGCGTTCACGTTGCCAAGCGGATAGAATTTTCCCGTTCGGTTATGTGTGATGAAGGAACGGACACCATCTGAATCCGTGCTGAGCACCGGGCAGCCGCAACTGATCGCTTCCGCAACGGCGTATCCAAACCCCTCAAGCAGGGAGGTGGATAGCATAATTCCCCCGGAAGCTGCAATCATGGAATAGAATGTAGGCATGTCGGAATGAGGCACGTTGATAAAAATACCAGTCCGATCTTCAAGCCCGTACTCCACTAGCATATGTCGGAACATGGCCTCATCTTCCGGATTAGCCAAGGTGGGATCGTGGAACAACCATAGTCTGGCTTCGGGAATTGTACTAATAATTTTGCTGGATATCGCCAAGTATTCTCGCCAATTTTTGTTGTGTTCGAGTCTTCCCACCCATGCAAGCACCGGATAGGGCGGGGTATCCACCGAAATTGGAGCAAAGGTATTGGTATCCAGCATATTGGGAATGACAAACCGATGGAGCCAGGGGCACATATGGATAAACAGCTCCAATAGATGATCCGTTGGAGGAATGACTGCAGCATTACAGTATGCATGCAGATCAGGTACTCCCATTTGAATCATTTTAAAAGCCTGTTCACGCGTTCCGAGCCCCTGTGCTTCATAGATAATTCGACCGTTAAACCCAAGGGCTCTCAGTCTGCCCGGCATGGAGATATCCGAGGTGACAATAATGGCATCATATTGGTGATGATGAATCAAACTGTGAATTTCCTCATCACTGGAAGCGGTGAAGACCGGCGTGTTGTTATTGTTCTGCATTCCCGAGCCAGGGTACAGATACAACACATGCGCTTCGATGCCGTGGCGTTGCAGAACAGCGGTACGCAATCGGTTTAACGTATCTACACCGCCGCTTGGAACAAAAAATGTGAATAGTACTTTCACACGGTTCACCCTCTGACTTTTGTGCAGGTGCTGATGCTCCTGTACTGTATGGTACGTTGCCCCAGAGTACAGGGTGTGGGTGAATGAAGGGTTGTTCACGATTTAGACACATATTTTTAAGCTCTCTTTTAAGAGACCTTAAGCTGTATTTAGGATATAGCACGTAAGATACAAGGAACTTCCCGTGTTGACCATCTGAAGAAAGCGATGATGGCACACGGGTATTTTAACGGGAAAGGATGAATGATGTGCTCGAAGTGAAACAGGTAAGCAAAGTATTTGATGGACGGCACGGCGTGCATCAACTGGACTTCACCATGGAGCGCGGTGAGATTGTTGGCTTTTTGGGACCGAATGGTGCCGGGAAAACAACAACGATGCGAATGATCACCGGATATCTGCATCCAACAGCTGGCTCCATTGCAGTGGATGGCATATCGGTGCACGATCAGGGCCGGAGCGTCCGTTCCAAAATCGGTTATTTGCCTGAGACACCACCGCTTTATCCGGACATGACGGTGCACTCGTACCTCAAATTTGTCGCCCATCTGAGAGATGTCCCGGCACGTGAAGTGAAACTGCGGGTCAGTGAGATGGTTAGCAGGTTGGGTCTTCAGGACCGGGAAAAACAACTGGTTCGCGGGCTGTCCAAAGGGTACAAGCAACGTCTTGGGCTGGCAGGAGCCATTATTCACAAACCGGATCTGCTCGTGCTAGATGAGCCGACTTCAGGACTTGATCCGAATCAGATTATAGAAATACGGGATCTGATCCGTGAACTGGGTGAGAATCATACCGTGCTGCTCAGTACACATATTTTGCCGGAAGTGAGCACGCTTTGTAATCGCATGTTGATTATTAACCAGGGACAGCTTGTATTGGACGGTTCACCGCAGCATTTTGGCTCCTCCTTGGGTGAACAATTCAAAGTATCGATTGAAGTGAAGGCAACAGAGCAGCAATTACATAACTTGCTGACACCTTGGGAGAAGGTTCGTAGCGAAGTCATTCAAGCAGCGGATGGACAGGCGTCTACCGATGCTGACGATACGGTCAAAATGTTGCTTACCGGTGAATCTTCGGATGATTTTCGAGAAGAACTTTTTTACCTTTTGTCCGGTGCAGGCTTGCCAATCCTGGAGATGAAGAAAGAAAATCTCAGTTTGGAACAAATATTTCTGAAGCTTACCACAACGGAATCCGAATCGGAACTGGCATTGCAGGAGCCTGAAGCTGATAAAGCGCAACTCGCCAATCAGGCGGTAGGTGCAGAGGTCAATTCGGACACCGCTTCAGAACTGAAGCAATCGACTAATTCCGAGAGTGCTTCGTCTGATTCCCATACAGGGGAGGGTTCCAAATGAGACGAATGATGGCGGTTTGCAATAAAGAACTTCAGGCTTATTTCCTGTCACCGACGTCGTATTTTGCTTTTGCCGTGTATGTACTCATGACAAGCCTGTTGTTCTATTCCAGCTTTGTGTACTACCAGCCAAGCATAGTGGATTACCGTCTGGTGCTGGGGGATACGTTATCCATGCTGCTTTTTGTGGTACCGTTGCTGACGATGAGACTGGTGGCCGAGGAATTCAGGCAGGGTACGGATGAACTCTTGCTGACTTCACCTGCACGGGTGACAGAGATTATTTTTGGCAAATATCTGGCGTCGCTCGCCATTCTTGTCGTATTGATCTTGTGCAGCCTGGTTTACCCGCTAATCATGTCTTTCTTCGGTGAACTGGATCTCACCTCGGTATGGTTGTCTGCACTGGGTCTGTTCTTTCTGGGCGGAAGCATGATGGCGATTGGACTGTTTGCTTCCACGCTATCCCAGCATCAGATGGTATCTGCGGTAGCCGGTTTTATTATTTTGCTCGTATTGTGGATGCTTGATTCATTTGCAGGCAATACCGGATCAGCGTTACAGCAATGGCTGGATCCTTTTGCACTGACGAATCGGTTTGACAGCTTTACGAAGGGTGTACTTAGTGGCCCGGATATACTGTATTATGTCACGCTCTCAGGTTTGTTTCTGCTGTTAAGCATTCAGATTGTGGAACGGAAGCGGTGGAGGTGAGAAGATGAAAAAATGGTTAAGTCATACCAACAGTACTGTGCTATCTGTAGCGATGATTGGCATCTTTATTTTGCTAACTCTGTTTCTGAATTCACTTAGCGGCTTCCAGCTGGATCTGACTTCCAACAAGCAATACACCTTATCAGAGCAGTCACTTACTGCAATCAAAAACGTAAAAGAAGACGTCAACATCCTGGTGTTAACCGTCGAAAATGCAAATAATACAGTTTTGAACCGCGAAGTGACAGATATGGTTCAGGAATACACGAAACGCAACAGCAAACTGAAGATGAAGCAGTACAATCTGACTCAGGAACCAACGCTTGCTTCGAAGTATGGGATTACAGGGAGCTCTATCGTATTAGAACAGGGCGATCAGCATAAAGTCATTGATATCGCCAGCCTGTTCACGGCTGTTGGTGATGGTAGTGATGGATCGTATCAGTTCACAGGTGAGGAGAAGCTGACACAAGCCTTAATCAATCTGTCTTCGACGGAAAAGAATAAAATGGTCTTCCTGACAGGGCATGAAGAGTTAGGTCTGGATCAGCTGACTACGCTGCGCGCATCTTTGGAACAGAATAATATCACAACAGAAGAACTTCAGCTAAATCAGGCAGGTCAGGTTTCAGAAGATGCGGACGTGCTTGCTATTATCGGTCCACAGCGGGATATCAGTGATAGCGAACTAAAGGCTATTCGCACTTATCTGAATAACGGAGGTAAGTTGTTGTTGTCTCTTGGATTTCATCAGGATATGAAGGTGACATGGAAAAATATTGATGCACTCATGACGGATTATGGTGTTGTTGATGAGCATGCCGTCATGGTGGATAACCAGCAAGCCAGTACAATGGGCCCACTTTGGGTAGTGCCTGAGTATGGCACACATGCCATCACGGATAAGCTATCAGAGAGCAAGCTATACCCGATGTTATCCCTGTCCATTGCTTTGACCAGTAAAGAGCAGGACAAATACAAACTGTCACCGCTCATTCATTCGTCGAATGAAAGTTATGGGGAGACAAACATCGCAGGACTATTACAAAATGAGACATCCAATGATCCGGATCAGGATGTACAAGGTCCTGTCGAACTCGGATATGCTGCGGATACTACCGATGGCAAACCAAAGGCTGTGATTTTGGGATCATCCATTTTCATGCAGGATTCGGAAATTGCGAATGGAGGAAATCGGGACTTTATACTAAATGCCGTTAATTATCTGAGTGAAAAAGAGGATGGGGTGACCATCCGACCACGCGTACAATCCGGTTATCAGATGGCATACCTGAACGGCCAGCAGGCCAGAATTATTTTCTTCGTAGCGATTGTCGCATTCCCGCTCATCTTTGTTATGATAGGTGTATTCTTATGGTGGAGGCGTAGACGGGTATGAAAAAATGGCTCCCAACGATTCTGGTCGTAGTGGTTTTGATCATCGGTTGGGTCTATGCGGCCAGTCAGAATTATTTTCGTGAAGAGGAAGCAGAGAAGGTGAAGTTGCTTGGCATCCAGTCTGGAGACATACAGTCCATCACCATTCATGACACCAATGCAGGCACATCCCATGGGACAGAGCCTTCCACTTCGAAATTGGAACTAAAAAACGGTATTTGGAATATGGTGGAACCCAAGGCTTATCCTCTGAATGGGTATACTGTAAGCAGTTGGCTTGATGCCTTGAGTGGTGCGGATCAGGAAATGGTTGTCGAGGAAGAACCGAAGGATCTCGATAAATATGGATTGGGTACAAATGCAACGTTGCTGGACATTCAATTAAATGATAATCGCGTTATCAAGCTGACCATAGGAGGTCAGTTGCCAGCTGATGAAGCTCGTTATGTGCGGGTTAACTCCGGACCCGTCGTTGCTGTGCAAACGGAAGTGATCAGCAATATTGAACTGTCACGACATGATCTGCTGGATACGACACCGTTTAATCTGGATGAAACGAATGTTACCTCGCTAGAGTGGGAAGGCGAAGCTGCCACCTGGATGCTCAAATCTTCTTCTGAAGAGGGTACGGCAGAGCAGAAGTGGACGCTTAACGGTGAAGCAATTGAAACAACAGATGCCGTTTCGCTGATTGGCAAAATTAAAAATCTGTCCACTGCGGACGATGTTCACAAAGCTTCTGAACTGAAAGGAACCGTGCCCCGTTTTACATTATCTGTTGAGCAGATGGTTAACGGAGAGGCCGTTACGGATGTATATCGGGGGCTTACCGTTGCATCGGAACCGGATCAGATCTGGGTGATAACCCCGGATGGTCAGTGGGCTTATTCCATGGATAAAACCAGTCTGAAGGAAGCAGAGCAATTTCCGAATTCGATAAAGAATTCGAATACAGCATCGTCTGTCGGAAAGAATGCGGACAAGGAACCGTCATCCAAGTAATTGGATTGAAGCAGAGCCTTTAATATGATGAATAGTCCAACTGGATAAGTAATTTGGTTAAAGCAGTGCTGCACTTGTTGCAAGCACTGCTTTTTTTATGGAAAGAGAGGTGGTGCAAATAAATACAGGTTGGTTGGTGTTCCATATCCTTTCAGCATAGCGCTACGTACAGAAGTGCATCCTATCCTTGTGACCAAAACCAACAACATTGGAGGATGAGACATGCCAGCAGCCAAAAAGGCGACAGCAATCAGCTTATCTTTGTCTACTGCAATTTTCGTAATGGTCGGATTGACGGGTTGTGGAACGAATACAAAAGATAATAAAAATCTGCACACCCAAAGTGTTCGTCATGAAGTGAAAGGCATCAACCGTTATGGTGTTGAGTCCAATGGGATGGATGGTATTCGTGCGAAGAGCTACCGGATGCATAACGTCACTAACCTGAAAGAAAGTCACGAGCTGGCTAAACGTATTACCGAAATGAAAGAAGTGAAGTCAGCAAAAGTCATGCTGTCCGATCGTAACGCTTATGTTGCTGTCCGTTTGGCAGATGGTCACACTGGCAAATTGGAAAGCAAAATGAACGGAACCCATGGAAATCGCGCCAACGGTACCATGCGTACCGAAAGCTTAAACCAGGATATGGGCGGAATGCGTGTGAATGGTGGTAACGGAACCATGTCTCCATATAGAACCAGCGGCATCGCTCCTGGATTGAACACGAATGCTGCGACAGACCGGAGCCACATGGGGAACGACCGCAGTATTTATGGAACCATGGGTACTGGATCTTATGGCATGATGCGTGGACTGACCAACAGCGGCAATGCACGTTCGATGAGCGATGGCCACTATGGGATGAAGAGTGATACAGCACGTGTAGACAGCACGGATGACAACACACCAGAAGAGATTAAATCCAAGATCTCGGCAAAAATCAAACAATATGCACCTCATGTAGAGAACGTATACGTTTCCTCTAATCCTGAATTTGTTCAGCATGTGGAGAGCTATTCCACCGATATTCGTAACGGGAAACCGGTTAGGGGCATGATTGGTTCATTCCAATCGATGGTTGAACGTATTTTCCCAACCAACGCAGTGAACCCCAATCACCGTGATGGTGTTCATCCCGATGGGATATTGCACCGCAACAATGACGGCTTGATGAACCGATAAATAATCGGTAAATTCCGAGTTGAGTTTGAACAAGTATGCCTTTGCGCGGATGGGAAACATCAGCTGCAAGGGCATATTTGTTTTGGATAAAAGACTGCCCATTTTTTTGATAAAACTGAACCAACGCCCTTGACCTTACATAAGATGAGTTGACTGTATCCCCTTAACCTTGTTACACCAACACAACCCGAGCAAGGAGGGGTGAACATTGAAGGGTATCGATCATAAAAGCAAATTTCTGTTGACCCACCGTGAACGCGAAGTATTCGAATTACTGGTTCAGGACAAAACGACGCGTGACATCGCAGGGCAGTTATTCATCAGCGAGAAAACGGTGCGTAACCATATTTCGAATGTGATGCAGAAACTCAATGTTAAGGGTCGTTCGCAAGCAGTTGTAGAGCTGATTAAGCTCGGAGAACTGAAGATCTGACGCGATACTGCACAGTTGATTGAAGCAGCATGAAAGTCTTTTCCTATTCTTCATCATGAAGAATGGGGAAAGACTTTTTTGTAAGTCATGAAGGGGAAAGTTTAAAACGTACTCGGAGAAAATTAGAAAAGAGGCTATTCCTATGCATATTGTTGAGGGATGGACTTACTGAAAGATTATGTACATTTGGAGATTCATGACCCGGGGACGTTTGAAGTGATGGATGCTAAAATAACGGAACAAGGCGAGTTCGGACTGATTGATCAGCGAGGTTCGACGGAAAGAATTTTTGGATCAAATACCGCTATGTGCAAAAACTGAACGGGAGAATGGTTGCTAAAAAAGTGCTTGTTACCTGGAAGGAGGAAGCAACAAGAAGGATTTCAGAACATGGAAAAGGTAGCGTCATCGGAAATATTCAGAAACTATGCCACGTGTTTGGTGTATCCCTGAGTAGTTTTATGCCGATGTAAAACGTAAATATATCGAACGTATCAACGATATGATGGCAAATATGGTTATCGACAGATTCAAAGGAAGGTTTTGTTACTAGTTAGAATCGATGATACAACTGTAGGTCTTTTTGGAGTTGAAGCTTCAGTTCTTCTTTGTTGATGCTATTTAATAAATTTGTATTTCATCGACTTCACTTAGCTTTATATATAGTATTAAAAGGAAAATAGGCAGGAAAGCTAACAGTAATAATCTTATAAATAGTATAATCACCTATATAGAAATAGAGAAATAGAGAAGAGGGATAAACCCATGAGTCGATTCGAGATCTCTAAGTTTTATGGGAAAAACGAAGATACTGATAAAACACAACTTTGGATTTCAGCAATTATATTTCTTTTTTCATTAGGCTTATTTGTAATTTCATTTACAGCTGAAGGAAATGACTTTAATCAAATTTTTATAAAATGGGCTTGTACTTATCTATCTATATTTATGTTCTCAGTTGCTCTATTTATGTCATCTTTCTATTATTTCGGAAAAAAAGAAGGGGCGAAAAAATACAATTTTCTGCGGAAATCATACTTCTTAGTTTCTATGATAATATTTATAATTGCTTTTCTGCCTTTAACAATCACCTTTTTTATTTTAAATAAAATAAATATGGAGACCATGTTTAGATACAGTGGTTTGTATGCTATATCATTAACAATCAGTGTCTTTATAAATTCATTACTCTTTGTTTTACTCTATTTTTATTTACTAGTCTCATTTAATGATTACATAAACTCTATCACAATATGTACTACTTTTGTTTTCTTCATGAATTACTTTATAATGAGAGTTTCAGGTAAAATGTACTTTTATCTTAAGAATGTTTTTGGGAGGAGAAAATGGAAACTTAAGAAAGGAATTATTAGTTCGGAGATATTCGATACATTAGAGTACAGAGATAAAACCGCTAAAAGGGAATTTATGAGCGTTATCTATGTAATGAACTTTGCAATAATAGCTTTAGGATCAATGGTAGCTTATTTTATAAAAATCGAAAATATCTATCTTAATAGCATAGTAAATGAACTGAAAACGGCAATACTTTATAGTTTTGCTTTATATACTGCATTTGATCGTTTGTGGGATAAGTGGAAAAAGTCACTTGTTGATAAAAAGAACGCTGATAATAACAACAACATAAAGTCAGCAGAAGAAGAGCTACAAGCAGATCATTTACAGATTAATTCTTGAGTGTACTTTAAACCATATTTCGAATGTGATGCAGAAACTCAATGTTAAGGGTCGTTCGCAGGCAGTTGTAGAGCTGATTAAGCTCGGAGAACTGAAGATCTGACGCGATACTGCACAGTTGATTGAAGCAGCATGAAAGTCTTTTCCTATTCTTCATCATGAAGAATGGGGAAAGACTTTTTTGTTTTAGGTTGGAAAGCGAAAACAAGCAAATCCTTAAAGTGCAGGAATCGCTTGTTTCGACTTGATATTCTCAAAAATCTGAATTCAAAAGTTGCTCATCGCAGTCCGCTATTCTAGTTAGCTCAGATTTAGGATATCCTAGCCGTTTTGTTTTTTCGCAGCACCACCAGCAGGAACAATGTATCTTTCCTTTTGCCAAAATACCTTCGAACTTGTAGGACCAACAGTATCGTACAGCAAGCTGTTTTTTACGTTGAATGACGCGCTTTCTGTGATGCCTGTAATAGGCCAGATTTCTTTGCTGAGATTTCATTGATTCATCACGCTCCCTTGGGAAAAGGCTCAGCCCGCAGAAATTCCAAGGGTACAGATTGCTACGGGCAGAGCGTGATGGAAATCATAATCGGATATGGCATAAGGTTTCACTTACATAATGTTATTGGCATGCTCATGAATAAAAGCTCTCCATTGTTTCTTCGAAAAAGGCTGATAAAAGAGCTGCTCCAATTTACCGTATTGTGTTTCATTTAGGTGCAGATAGAGTGCTTTTTTCGCAATTTTGGCGGCAGGTTGGGAGAAGGATTTCGAACCGCCAGCCCTACGTTTGATAGGGATATGGAACTGCAACAAGTCTGCGAGGCTTTCCCAGCCTTCCCAGCTTAGTCGCCCTCCACGCTTCCAGTCGATGGCATACAGGACATAGTATTTACGAGCTTCGGTCTTTTTTATGGCAATGATCCAGGTGGAAGGAATCATTTTTTGACGTTGTCGTCGGTTCACCAAGTGTGCTCCTTCCTTGAAAGGGAATGTATCCACATTTTCTTCAAAGTCATCTCCAATATAAGCGGGATCCCATTCCTTAATCAAGAAGATGCCTTCTCCAAATTTCATCATAGATACGGTAGTGGATGGTTAAAATCCTCTTGATTTGCAACAACGTATTGATTAAAATGAAAACATAAAAATAATTTTCTTTATTTATAATAAATTAATAAAAATAATTTTCACAAAAGGAGAGCTCATGGCAGCCATACTACATGCGTTGCAGCAAGAACTGAACGAACTTCCGTCTCAGGAACGACGAATTGCAGAGGTGATTTTACAGTCTCCGTCCGATATTCCTGGCTGGACCATTAACCATCTTGCGCAGCAAAGCGGAACAAGTGCGGCTACGGTAACCCGCTTTTGCAAATCATTTCATTTCAAGGGTTTCCCTGATTTCAAAATGAAACTGGCCGCGGAACTGTCACACTCATCCACTGAAACTGCATATCAGGATATCGTCGCGGGCAATCCTTTATCCAAAATTGTAGAAGCTATTGAAGCCAACCATATTGCATCCATTGCGGATACCACCCGTTTGCTGGATTTAGGAAGGTTGGAGCATGCGGTTCAGTTACTATGCCATGCCCGTCGTATTGATCTCTACGGGGTGGCGACCTCTTCCATTGTTACACAGGATTTCTACCAGAAACTGGTACGGATTGGCAAAAGCTGTACCGCCTTCTCGGATTCACATATGCAAATTACGTCAGCTTCTTCACTGGGTGAGGGAGATGTGGCGATGGCAGTATCCTACTCGGGTGAAACGCCGGAGACGATTGATGCTTTGCATTGTGCCAAACAGGCGGGAGCTTCTACCATCTCTCTAACATCCTATGGGAATAACCAACTTGCGACGGTGTCGGATATTCCACTGTTTACGTCTTCACTGGAAGAAGGCATGAGGCGTGGAGACATGGCTTCACGTATTGCGCTGCTGCATGTCGTTGATATTCTGTTCACGGGCATGGTGAGTGCCGACTTCGACCGTTTTATCCCAAAATTGGAACAATCGTATCACAATGTACAGTCTTATCGGGTTCAACATAATGGAGGTGCCTAAAAAGATGAATATACGTATTTTTGAAAACGAAGAAGATTTGAACGCAACTGGTGCAGGTGTGATTGCCAGTTTGCTACAGACCAAACCCCGGGCTGTACTGGGACTCGCGACTGGAAGTTCTCCTGTGGGTATCTATAAACAGCTTATTGCTTTGTATCAGAAAGGTCTGGTCAGCTTTGCGCAGGCATCTTCCTTCAATTTGGATGAATATGTCGGTCTTCCTGTGGAGCATCGCGAAAGCTACCGCAGCTTTATGAATGAACAATTGTTTTCCCATATTGATATTGATCTCGCCAGAACTCAAGTGCCGGATGGGCAGGCTTCGGATTTGGGACAAGAATGTGATTCCTATGAACAACGGATTGATGATCGTGGACCAGTAGATCTGCAATTGTTGGGTATCGGACATAATGGCCACATTGGCTTCAATGAACCCGGAACCGAGCTTACAGGACGGACACATGTGGTGGATCTCAAAGAAGAGACAAGAAAAGCAAACGCCCGCTTTTTTAATCATATTGATGAAGTTCCAACTCAGGCCATTACGATGGGTGTAGGTACGATTCTGAAAGCCAAACAAATTCTGCTGATCGCCCGTGGTGAGGAGAAAGCCGAAATTATTCGTGAAGCCTTTATGGGGCCGATTACGACCCAATGTCCCGCTTCGCTGCTGCAATGTCATCCTAATGTGGTCGTGTTGCTGGATCGTGCGGCTGGGAGGCTGGTGAAATGAACGTAGAAGCTATGGAAAACCAGGAGCAAGAGAGTGAAAAAACCATTTCACTTCTTCGAGGTAAAATCGTACTGCCCGATGGTGTATTGGAGGATGGTGTACTTGTCTGGACGGATGGGAAGATCCTTTATGCTGGCGCACCCGAGGGATTATCTGAACATATTCGCCGTGAAGCCGTATCTGTGCCTGTTTCCAAGCATGGCGTCATTGTGCCTGGATTTATAGATATCCACGTACATGGTGGAAATGGCGAAGACTTTATGGACGCGAGTAAGGAAGTGATGGATAAAATCACTTCATTTCACAGCACACAGGGGACCACTGCAATGTTGGCAACGTCCATGACGGCGCCCAAAGATAGTCTGGACCGGGTATTGGCTGAAGTGGACAGCTACCGTTCCGGTGACATGCCTTATGCACAGCTGGAAGGTGTACATCTGGAGGGTCCTTTTTTCAGTCCGAAGTGGCCCGGCGCACAAAACCCGGATCATATTGTATTGCCTAATGTGTCCTGGCTGGACGCGTGGGAAAAACAATATCCCGGCTTGATTCGTCAAGTCACCCTGGCGCCGGAACGTGAGGGGGCGCTCGAAGTCATTTCATGGCTGCGCGAGCAGCGAATTACCGCAGCATTAGGACATACGGATGCGACCTATGAAGAAGTACAGCTTGCGGTCGAAGCCGGGCTGCACCATGCCGTGCATACATTCAATGCGATGACACCGCTGCATCACCGCAATCCCGGAGCTGCCGGCGCAGTGCTTAGTGATTCCCGCATCAGTGCAGAGATCATTGCAGACGGTATCCATGTGCATCCGGCGGCGATGTCTATTTTGGCTCAACTGAAAGAACAAGCAGATCAGCTTGTGTTAATCACAGACGCGATGTCTGCTACCGGGCTGGATGATGGTGAATACAAAATTGGCGATCTGCCTGTGATTGTTACGGAAGGTGTGGCACGTTTGAAAGACGGAGGCGCACTGGCAGGAAGCACGCTCACGATGATTCGTGGTTTCCGCTATCTGGTACAGGAAGTGGGCTTGAGTCTCAATGCAGCCTCACGGGCAGCCAGCCTGACGCCGGCACGTCTGCTCGGCATTGATCACCGAACGGGTTCCTTTGCTAAAGGAAAACAGGCGGACGTCGTTTTGCTGAATGGTGATTTGAAAATTGAGGAAGTGTGGGTGAAGGGCAGACGAGTCGGCGGTTAATTCTACATCTGTAGTATTGTCGTGTGCCTCAACAGGCAATACCTTTCGTAATATGTTAAAATAGATCTCAAAAAAGACGAGATCTGCGGATCACGCATTACGGAGGCGTGAAACATGGAACGTAACGCTATGCTCGAATTCGACCCGTTCATCACAGAGCTGGCGGAAAAGCTGCACGTACACGGATATTATGCCTTTTATGGCGAGCACTACAATGAGACCGATATGGAGCAGTACCGCAGACACCTGTTCCCTTCATTCAGCAATATCGTATGGGTGGAGCTGGATGCACGCAAAAAGTATATGATTGTGGATCATCGTGGACGCAACACGGTTATGAAATTAATCGACGGTATGCTCAACACCCGCAGAACGCTGCGGGCCAATCAAGCGATGGCTGGTGAGGACACCTCGAGAGTCCAGCAGGAAATCACGCATATGATGCAGCTTGTACATATGTTGAATTTCACAACCTTCCGCTCTTAAGTGGAGGATGACTGGGTAGAGCTGGAGATGTCCCGGAAGTTGGATTTCTCCTTCTAGTCACAGTGCTAACGAACCTACTACACCTTATTATGCGGAATAGTCTGGATTGGAAAGTCTAACGAACGTCAGCCACGCTATTCCGGTGTAAACTTGATGAACGACATGCAAGATGAGGAAATAAAGCTCCTACGATTCGTTAATTCCCCAGAACTGCGGATTTTCGTCGAATAGCACGTGCTCGGTTCGTTAAAAGGCAAATAACGAGCCGTTGTAATGATCTACCAATTACAAAAGGGGTGTGCCGTCTTGAATATGGACGGCACACCCCCTTTATCTATTTATATATCTACCTATACCCTTCATTTGTAAAGTAGGTTCAATCTTAAAATCAGTTATGAAAAAGCTGCAAAGTAGTGCAGGGGACGAAATCGGATTAATAAAAGCGACATCCCTTAGGGTCGTCGCTTTTATTAGATCTACGTATACTAATACTATATGGAATTGAATTCATAATTTACACGTTAACGAAGTGGGGAGAAGAAAGCTGGAGAAGCGAAGCGTTCGCCTTTATCACCGGTATTTCTCCCTTTATTAAAAGGGAATCAAGGAAATCCGGGGATAACAGCGATCGGAAGCTTGTTCTCCCTGCAGAGTGACCTCGTGTAAGAGTGAGGATTCAATTTTACAAACTCTTCATAAACTGAACAATTGTCAACAACCCTTTATCAAAGTTCTCCAGGTTGAAATGCTCGTTCGGTGCATGCAGGTTCTCATCGGGCAAACCGAAGCCCATCATAACCGCTGGAATACCCAGCACGCGTGAAAGTTTCTCCACGATCGGAATGGAGCCGCCGTCTTTCGTAAACAGGGCACGAACACCGTACACTTGCTCATACGCATCAGCTGCTTTTTGCAGAATTGGATCGGTAGGATCCGTGTTGAACGCAAAGGCTTTCTCAATCTGTTTCACATGCAGCGTTGCGCCCGGTTGAAGGTGAGCGCGCAGATGTGCTTCGATACGATCCAGCACATGCTGCGGATCTTGATCCGCAACGAGGCGGCATGTGATTTTGGCATGAGCATCCTTCGGAATAACGGTTTTGGTGCCTTCACCTTGGAAACCGCCCCATACGCCGTTCAGTTCCAGTGTCGGACGTGCGCCAACACGTTCCACGAACGAGTAGCCTTCTTCTCCGTACAATTGCTCAAGTCCCAGGTCTTGACGAAGCTGATCTTCATTGAAGCCCTGCTTCACGAACTCTTCTCTCATCTCAGGAGAGAGCGGCAGAACCCCTTCATAGAAACCATCTACGCTCACGCGGCCTTGCTCATCATGCAGCGAAGCGAGCAGGGATACGAGCGCATGCAGTGCGTTCGGTACACCTCCGCCAAAAGAACCGGAGTGCAGGTCCGTGTTGGCTGTGTTCAGATCCACTTCGAGCGAGCAAAGGCCACGCAGACCTGTGGAGATCGCCGGTTTTCCTTTTTCGAGCAGAGATGTATCCGAGATCAGTATCATATCTGCACGCAGCTTGTCCGTATTGTCATTCAGATAGATCGGCAGGTTTGGACTGGAGATTTCTTCTTCCCCTTCGATGCAGAATTTTACATTCACGGGAAGCTCCTTGTTTTCGGCAAGCAGAGCTTCAACCGCCTTAATATGTATGAAGATTTGTCCTTTGTCATCCGTGGCACCCCGAGCAAACAGTTTGCCGTCCCGAACCGTAGGTTCGAATGGAGGTGAATCCCACAGATTTAACGGATCGACAGGCTGTACATCATAGTGTCCATAGATCAGAGCTGTTGGTTTGCCGGGTGCATGCAGGTGGTCTGCATAGACAATCGGATGTCCCGCCGTTGGAATAACCTCTACATTTTCCATACCTGCACGTGTGAGTGCATCCGCAGCCCATTGAGCCGCACGGTTAATATCCTCTTTATGTGCTGAAATGGCTGAAATACTTGGAATGGATAACCATTCATTCAATTCTGCCAGGTGTTTGTCTCTATTTTGTTGAAAATAAGCTTGTTCCTTCATTAAAAGGCCTCCTTCATGTTCTGCTATACCCTATTGTAATCCATTTTGACATGTTAATAAAACATTGGTTAAAAAATGATCGGCTACGTACCGTTTTATTCTCCCGGAAATTATGCGTATAATACAAGAAACGGATTTCATCCATATATTCTCATATGTATTTTGCACTGCAATGTAAACCATTCAGCAGGGGGAGTTGAAGCAGTTCCCATGACAGTCAGACCATACGCAAGCAGGCAGGTGAGCGTTGATGGAACCAAGTAGGAACGTAAGGACGTTGGGCAGGCTCATGCGCTGGCCCGGGCTAAATACAGGAAGACATAAGGGGCGTTTTTATCGAAACAGTCTGATGCTTATTTTGCTTATTGCCAGCATCCCCGGACTGATTACAGGCATCGTGATGTACCAGTTGGTCGTGGGCCGGATGGAAAATGAATTTAATCAGATGCATCAAAAGCAGATTGAGAACCGGGCACGCAATGTGGACGACCAGCTTGCTTATCTGGAGATGACCTTGTCCCATTGGGCTTTTGAACCCCGATTTGGCAATGCACTGCGAACACTGGATTTTGTGTATTATTTCAACGAAACACAGGAGATCGTCACCACACTTTATGTACTGCAAGGGTCTCACCCGCTGATCAAATCCGCACAGCTATATTTGCAGGAACCGAAACCAATTTTGTTTAACCGGGATTATACCGAGTTGAAGGATGATGCGAAAAACCAAGCCTATGATCGCTATCTGACGATGGGCAACCATGTGTATTGGACAGATTGGGTTGCGAGCCAGAGCAGCGACAAGTCACTCACGGAACAGAATAGCTTACTTCATACCGATCCGGGGAATGCATTGGTTCTTGTACATAAGATTCCGGGTGAGAGCATCAATCCATTCGGCGCACTAATCATCACGCTGGATAATGAGAAGGTCGCCAGTTTGTTGAAAACGCTTACTCCCTATGACGAAGGTTCAACATTTCTCATGGACCCGGAGGGCAATACACTGGTTACTGGAAATCCGATAGCGGGAAGGGCAGACCTTGCATTTGAGCAGCAGCTTAAAGAAGAAGTTGCCCTGCATCCAGACAGCCATTCATTCCTGTTCAAATATGAGGATGAGACCTATTCCGTGTCCTATGGATCACTGAGTCGGATCGATTCAGACTGGACGTATGTCTCCGCAGCTCCGCTGACA
This sequence comes from Paenibacillus sp. JNUCC-31, assembly GCF_014844075.1. NCBI lineage: Bacteria > Bacillati > Bacillota > Bacilli > Caryophanales > Paenibacillaceae > Paenibacillus > Paenibacillus sp. JNUCC31. The sequence continues at coordinate 1,946,530 of NZ_CP062165.1, read as the reverse complement.
TCCGTGACATCGCCGGTGAAGCTCGTATCCAAAATCATCGTCATTGCGAGCGCTGGCAGTCTTCTTTTGGGGCTGGTGTTATCCTGGTTTGCTTCACGGAGGATATACTCTCCCGTAGCCAGGATGCTCCATTTATTGACGCCGAGCAGGAATGAAGCATCAACAGACACCAGGCTGGATGAATTCCAGCTGCTGGAGCAGCAGTGGAATGAGTTGACTTCTCAAAGTTTAACCGCACACCGTCAATTGCAGGAGCAGCTGCCCCACTTGCGGGACAGTTTTGTATTACAACTGGTGCAGGGGCATCTATATGCCTATAACGAGCAGGATCTTCAGCAGCGGATGAGGAATCTTGGCTTTGAGGTGGAAGGCCAGCAGTTTTTGCTGCTTCAGATGTATTTTACGGGATATGCCCAGCTGCAGGGTCGATTTGGGAGTCAGGATACGGGGCTGGTTACCTTTGCGGCAGTTAATATTATTGAAGAAGTTGCCAAAGATTATTTCAGCCAAATTAGCGTGATGAACTTTCACGACCTGTCTTCGGCCATGTTGGTAATTGCTCCCGAGGACGAGCCTGCAAAGTCACAAGCGTTGTTATGGGGACAGGAACTGGTGGAGGTCATTGGTCAGACCCTGAAAATGAACGTGACGGTGTTGGTAAGCCGTTCGGCTGCTTCCCCGCAGGAATTGCCGGGATTATTCGTGGAGATGGAGCAGGCGGTTGCTTATCGCAGCGTGGAAGTTGGAAGCCAGATTCTCGATCTGGAGGATGAGCAATGTTTCCGCAGAACGGAAGAAGCCTCGTATCCACTGGGGCTGGAACGTGAGATCCTTCAGGCGATCAGGCTTGGGAAGAAGGAGGAGGCTGAGCGCGTTCTCGAACAATTTATGACCGAGGTCACCCGAGCAGGCAGCACCGAATTTCAGGTGCAGCAGATGATGCTCCAATTGCTGGGAAGTATTCAGCATATGATGCTGCAGACAGGAGTAACACCCTACAAACTGTTTGGAGGCTGCAACATGTATGAGCGCTTGTCCACCATTCGCGAACCTGCCCAAATGATGAAATGGATGATCGGAGAAGTATTGCTTCCTTATATACAGGAGATCGAGATGCGATCCCAGGAGCCGCTGAAGCAGGTGGTGGAACGCACGATGTTGTTTATCGATGAGCATTATCGAAATGAGCTTTCCCTGGAAAGCTGTGCAGATGCGGAGCAGATGACCCCTTATGCATTAAGCAAAGCATTCAAGCAGGTATCCGGTATGAATTTCATTGATTATTTAACACGGGTACGAATGGATGCGGCGAAGCAATTGCTGCGTGAGACCACGATGAAAATCAATGATATTGCAGGCGCTGTTGGATACCAGCACAGTTACTTTAATCGGATTTTCAAGAAACAGGAAGGCTTAACGCCGAGCCAGTATCGGGATCAATGGCTGGGTAAATAAACCTGTGCATAAGACTTCAACGCTGACCGGAATCCCGCTTCATGGGACTCCGGTTATTCATGTTTCTTACCTCAGAAACACCTTGCAAGCAAAGAAGGATAATGTTGCAAAAATGTGCAATCTCTGCTGCCAAAATAGGTCCAGGTCGAAGTGCAAATGGCGTTATAGCGGGCTTTCGGGCCACTTTGCGTAACCATGCAAAAAATGAAGGTTGCCGGAAACAGGGCAGCTGTATAGTCTGAATAACAAGTTGATTGATAACGCTTACATAAATAGGGAGGGGAGATATGATGAACGGGAAGACGGACTGGAATGGAAATGGCGCTACAGCAGCTCAGGTGGAAATGGCCGCATTGCCGATAAAGCGGGAGTCCAACTGGAAGAGGCAGATCAAACGTAATAAATGGCTGTACGTGCTTGTACTTCCCGGATTTTTGTACTTTGTCATTTTTAAATACTTGCCCATGTGGGGGATCGTTATTGCCTTCCAGGACTATCAGCCTTTTCTGGGCATCCGCAACAGTCAATGGGTGGGCATGGAGAACTTTACGAACTTCTTCTCCAATCCGGATTTCTTCCGATTGCTGAGGAATACACTCGTCCTTGCCTTATATGATCTTATATTCTTTTTCCCGGCACCGATTATTATCGCATTATTGTTAAATGAAATCCGGGTCGCTTTCTTCAAAAGAACGATTCAGACGCTCGTTTATGTACCTCACTTTGTATCCATGGTCATTATCGCAAGTATCACCTACGTATTCCTGACTCCGCAAGGCGGGGTACTGTACGACCTGATCTCCTGGATCACAGGTAAACCGATCGATGTGTTGGCGAGTCCGGGATCATTCCGTCCGCTCATTATTGTTCAGATGATGTGGAAAGAGATGGGCTGGGGAACGATTATCTTCCTAGCGGCGCTGGCAGGTGTGGATACAGAGCAGTATGAAGCTTCAATTGTGGATGGTGCAGGACGATTGCGGCGCATGTGGCATATCACGCTTCCAGCCATTCGCACAACCATAGTCATCTTGCTCATTCTCAGACTGGGGAACTTCCTGGATACCGGCTTCGAACAGATCTATCTGATGACCAACTCGCTGAATCGTGATGTGGCAGACGTATTTGATACGTATGTATACACCGTCGGGATTACGCAAGGTGCATTCAGTTACAGTACGGCTGTCGGGTTATTCAAGTCTGTGGTCGGGATCATACTGGTGCTCGGCAGTAACAAACTGGCCAAGAAATTCGGTCATCCCGGAATCTATTAAGGTGTGTTGCCATCCATGACATCTATCCATAAGGAGGAAATCGCCCATGAACAGCCGTTTATACAACAGCCCTGCCGGCAGAGTATTCGATATTTTCAATTACGTCATGCTGGGGATTCTGGGCATATTAACCGTCCTTCCTTTCCTGTATATTATAGGAAATTCTTTCGCAACGGAAGCCGAGATCACCGAACGCCATTTTTTCCTCATTCCGAAGGTGTTTTCGTTCAGCGCATATGAGTATATTTTTTCCTCGTCCACCATCTTCCGCAGTATAGGCGTTTCGATATTTGTTACGGTTGCGGGTACATTGGTCAATCTCTTTTTCACGCTGACGATGGCTTACCCGCTGTCCCGAAGTGATTTTTGGGGGCGTAATGTCATGATGAACATGGTGATTTTCTCCATGCTGTTCGGTGGCGGGATGATTCCAACCTATCTCGTCATTCGTGGACTTGGACTTTTGGATTCCTATTGGGCCCTCATGCTTCCTGGCGCGATCAGCGCTTTTAACTTAATTGTTGTCAAAAACTTTTTTCAGCAAATGCCGCCCGGGCTGGAGGAAGCGGCCCGTATCGACGGCTGTTCGGATCTTGGGGTGCTGTGGCGGATCGTTCTGCCATTATCGAAACCGGTGATTGCCACATTTGCGTTATTTTACGCCGTAGGGCACTGGAATAACTTTTTCTCCGCACTCCTGTACATTTCAGACAGTGACAAATGGCCGCTGCAAGTCATGCTGAGACAGATCGTTCTGCTCTCGCAGGCCAGTGTCGGAGATATGGCGAACATGGACCCTAATTTCGTACAGCCACCAGAGCAGTCCATTAAAATGGCGGTCATCGTGGTCGGCACCATACCGATTTTGCTGGTTTATCCGTTTTTGCAGAAGCATTTTGCCAAAGGTGTCATGTTAGGTTCAATCAAAGGCTAAAGCCAAGGGGGAGAACGTATGGGACAAAAGACGGGATTCAAAAAAGGCGCATTGCTGCTTTCCGCATCATTGGTACTGAGTACGGTTCTGGGAGCTTGCTCCACGGATAAAGAAGGTTCAGGAGCAGCTGCGGGAGGTACCGATCAGATTACGATTATGCTTCCGAACTTTGAAGCGGAGAATCCGCCCGATAACAGCCCTGTCATTCAGAAGCTTGAGGAACTGACCAAGGTGGATGTGAATCTGCAATGGGTACCGAGCAGCTCCTATGAGGACAAATTCAATATCACGCTGGCTTCGGGCAAGCTGCCCGATGTTATGGTTGTGCTTGGCAAATCCCCAAGTTTCATAAATGCAGCTCGAACCGGAGCTTTCTGGGAGCTTGGACCTTATCTGAAAGACTATCCAAATTTAAGCCAGATGAATGAAATTATCACCAACAATGCTTCCATCGATGGCAAAACCTACGGCATCTACCGGGGACGTCCACTGGGACGTAACGGCGTCACGATCCGCAAGGATTGGCTGGAGAAGCTGGGCCTGGAAGAGCCAAAGACGATTGATGAGTTTTACAATGTATTGAAAGCGTTCACGAAGGATGATCCGGATGGCAATGGCAAGGACGACACCTACGGTCTGGTTGCCAGCAAATTCACAGGTCCTTGGGATAACATGCAGATTTGGTTCGGTGCACCCAACAAGTGGGGGGATGATGGTAACGGTAATTTGATTTCGGCACACGAAACACCGGAGTATATGGAAGCACTGAAATTTTTCCGCCAAATCTATAGTGAAGGTCTCGTAAACAAGGACTTTGCCGTAATGGATGCGACCAAACTGCCTGATCCGTTTGTAAACGGGCAAGCGGGTGTCATGATCGATGTAGCGGATAACGCACAGCGGATGGATCAGAAAATATTGGAGAAAGACCCATCAGCAACAGGCCGGGTGGATGTGCTTCAGGCGATGGAAGGGCCTAAAGGGCTGCGTGACATGCCAACCTCAGGCTACTCCGGTATGATAGCCATCTCCAAAAGTGGCGTGAAAACGGAAGAAGACCTGAAAAAGGTATTGGCATTCCTGGATCAATTGAACGAACCGGAACTCCAGGCACTGCTGTCCAATGGCCTGGAAGGCAAGCAATACGAGAAAAAAGGGGAATATGTTGTTCCGACCACCGACAAGCTTGCACTGCGCGATCTGCAGGGCTTGAACCAAATGTTGATGTTTCTTCCGGAAGATCGCGCCTTCCGCGTTGAGCCGACACCGGTTCGTGAAAAGGTAGCCGAGGTTCAGAAGGCCAACGAGGAGATCGTTGTTCCCAATCCGGGTGAGCCGCTGATTTCCGACGTGTATGCACAGAAAGGCCCCCAGCTGGACAACATTATTAACGATGCCCGGATCAAATTCATCGTGGGACAGATTGACGAGAAAGGATTCCAGGATGCCGTTGCGCTGTGGAAGAGCAGTGGCGGGGATGACTACGTCAAAGAAGTAAATGAGCTATACGCTGCACTGAAGTAGATTGATATTCCAGGTGCCCGGCAGCCTTTCTCGCAGTGTAAGTGCGGCAGCCGGGCATTTCCGTTATTCATAGTTGGCTTCAATTACAAAACTACTTCGTTAATTTTTTTTGAGGATTTTGGCTTCCAGTCTTTGGATTTTGATGTATAATCATTGCAAAACAAACCTATTTGAACTTAAATGAACGTTATCGGTAGAAGGACGACCACTCTTGAACACACAGGGAGGAAGCGACATGTGGAACGGGGATGCATTTCAAAATCCTGAGGCTCAGTACCGGGTTCATCCCTTTTGGTTTTGGAATGGGGATATGGAAGAAGGGCAGATCAAACGGCAAATAGCCGAAATGTCTGCTCAGGGCGTAGGTGGTTTTTTCATCTGTCCACGTCAGGGACTGGAAATTCCCTATCTTTCCGAAGCATGGTTTGACAAGGTACGGATTGCAGTGGAAGCAGCGGCTGCTAGTGGCATGCAGGTCTGGTTATATGATGAATATCCCTATCCAAGCGGGATGGCCGGTGGAGAAGTGACACTTGATTTTCCTGAAGCAAAACAGCGCCAGCTTGTACATCATCAGATTCGTGTTCATAGCGGAGAAGCTGTGGATCATGAGTTGCCATGGGGGCGAGTATTAGTTGCAAAGGCGATCCCAAGGAATGCGCAAGGCAGACGCTTGTGGCATGAATCCATCGATTTGCGCAGCAACATCGGCAATATTCAGACAGATCAGGTATATCAGGAGACAGGACTCACGTCGTATAATCGCAAGCGGTTTTTTACATACCGTACGGCTTTTCGCCTGTTATGGAAAGCTCCCGCTGGGGACTGGGATGTGATTATATTTCAGGAAGAAGAGATCGATGATTTCAAATATTACGGCAACTTTGTTGACCCGTGTCACAAGGAAGCGATGAGCCGTTTTATTGAACTGACCCATGACCGGTATAAGGAGGCAGTTGGAGAACAATTTGAAAGCGTAATCAAAGGCATATTCTCCGATGAAATCGCGCCGCTTGGGCGTATTCCGTGGTCTCCACAGCTTCCCCAATATTTCAGTGAACGCAACGGTTACAGCCTGATCGAGTCGCTGCCTGCTCTGTTACATGGCGATGTTCCAGATGCGGAGTGTATTCGGTATGACTATTACCAATCGCTGCATCTTCTGCTCAGGGAGTCGTATCACAAGCAGGTCCATGACTGGTGCGAAGAGGCAGGGATTCAGTATGCGGCAGAAGTGCCAGGGGTACGGATGACCACGCAGTTGTTCAGCCACATGCCAGGGGGAGATTCGGCGCATGAGAAAATCGGACGCCCCTTATCTTGGATTCTGGAACGGTATGGCAAGAAAATGCGCGACAATCCGAAGATGGTCAGCTCGCTTGCCCGACAGCTGGGACGTAACCGTAATCTGATGGAGTGTTTTCACAGTGTAGGCTGGTCGATGACGCTGCAGGATGCCAAGTGGATGATTGATCGGATGGCAGCCATGGGCACCAACTTTTTTAACTTCCACGCCTTTTTCTATACGATTGGCGGACTTGCCAAGCATGATGCCCCCCCATCCCAGTTCATACAAAACCCCTATTGGCGTCACTTCCGGCAGCTCGGGGATTATACGGGACGTTTAAGCTATCTGATGAGCACCGGAACAGCGGATATCCGTATTGCTGTACTTGATCCAACGACCACGTTCTGGAGCCTGATGGGTAATCCGCTACACGGATTTGAATACGGCGGGGAGGACGAAGCAGAACGGGCGAAGCTGGATCGTCTCACGAAGGATTGGATGCGGATCACCTCGCACCTGCTCGAAAATAGACGTGACTATGATCATCTGGACCCCGAGCTGTTAGCCGAAGCTACGTTGGCCGAGGGCATGATGCAGATTGGCGTTGCACGCTATGAGGTGCTGATTCTTCCACCGATGCTGAACCTGGAGGCAGCGGCCTGGCGGCAGGTGAAGCAGTTCCTGGAACAGGGAGGAACGGTCATATCCGTAGGCATGCCGCCATATATAGCTATTCAGCCGGGAAGCCCTGTAGGAGATGAGGCCGCCCAGTTGTTTGGTGCAGGCAATCAGCCACACGAGGAGTACTGGGGGAATAGTGGAGAACCATGCCATAACGGCAGTGAATTGATGTGGCAACAGGGGCAGGGCAATGCTTATTTTCTACCCGCGGGAACAGGTCGCGGAGATGATTTCTCCCTGGAACTGATCTCCCTGCTGCTGGATCAGGTGCTGCCCGAACCGATCTGTTGGATTATGGAGGAAGAAAGTGCGTCGCTGCTTATGCAAACCCGTCAATTATCGGACAGAGAGTTTATGGTTTTTTTGTCCAACCAGGAAGGACAGCGGCTTGAAGGGCAATTGAAAGTGGTAGCCAAGCGGTTATGGCCGGGTGAAGAACTTTCGGAAGGTACTCGTCTGCTCGCGGAACGGCTTAATCTGGAAACAGGACAGCGTGAACCATTGCCGTTTACCAGCAGTGGTGGTGAGTGGTGCATATCGCTAAAGCTTGCTCCCTATGAAGCACATGCTGTGAGGCTTACTTTACAACATGCCCAAGAGGAAACAGAGGTTATTCCTTCGGCTCTGACCAAAAATGGAATGAAGTCTTGCACGAGTCGCCTCGTTACCGAGAACGATTCTTACACTATAAAGCTTCCTTCGGAGGGACCATGGCGGCTGGAAAGCATTCAACCGAACACACTTCGAATGGGGAAATTCCACCTCGTGGCTTCCAATGACAACGGTGTAATTTTTGAGCGTGATCATGTGGCAGTCAAACCATTTATTGACCAGGCGGCTGAATTGTCGGAGAACCATCATCTGCCGCTCCAGTTTGATCAGGTATTTGGCACACCGAAGAAAGCATCCGTTGCCTATCCAATCCAGTGCAAATATACGATTACATTTGAGCTGAGGACGGCATTGGCCGAATGTCTGTTATTCATGGACAGGGCGGCGATTTCGGGTAACTGGACCATGGAAATCAACGGACAACGAATTGGACAGGATCAATTCGAGACGATTGAAATTACTGATCATCATAATATTGGCTGTAATATAACGGAGCTATTACACAGTGGTCTGAATGAAATGACCGTTACCGTACAGGTCACGAGGGATGAAGAAGGTATCGTTGATGCGCTGTATCTTCAAGGGCGGTTTGGTGTGGAATTCCATCATGAGGGTATGGTCTCACTTGTTCCTGAACCGGATACAGCGATTCGGATTGGGCATGAACCCCAACCACTTTATCCCCACTTTGCAGGGGAGATGAGCTATAAACGGAACTTCTGGCTGGATGAGCCTGCTGAAGAGGTCGCGTCTTTTGAACTGGAATTCAACGACTGGCGGGTACAGGATGTGGTAGAGGTACGGGTGAATGGTCATAGTCTGGGCGTTCGCTGCTGGTCTCCCTATCGCTGGGCGGGAGAAGCCTCCTGGCTTCGAGCAGGGGATAACGATATTGAAGTACGTGTTACCAACACATTGATTGGTTTGCTGGAAGGGTCGTATTTTGATTCAGCCAGTCACAGCTTGCGTGAAGCGGGTCATTGATCTGCTAAAGAATAAACGTTACGAGAGAAACGGTACGTCGGGATTACGCTCTACCCATTTCTCACGCAGGGCTCCGGGCTACAGACGTTCTAGTAAGGTGTAAATTTCTCAACGTTCAATACGTAGTGATTTGTGAAAAGGAGGAACAAGATGGGACATCGCATTCAATTCGACCGATATCCGGGTGGCGTGATGAAAGCATTGACGTTCAGTTATGACGACGGGGTAGTACATGACCGCAGACTGGTGGAACTTTTCAACCGACATGGGCTACGGGGCACATTCAATTTGAACTCCGGTACTCTGGGCAAGCCTGGTCGGATCGAGAGAGCAGAAGTTGCGGAATTGTATGCCGGGCATGAAGTGGCTGTACATACGGTCACCCATCCCACATTGCCCTATGTCCCGGATGAATTGTTGACCGAGGAGATTATGGAAGATCGGAGAACACTGGAACAGCTTGTCGATTATCCGGTACGAGGTATGGCCTACCCCAACGGGGGGTATGACCGATCGCTAAGCACCAAGCTGGAATGGCTCGGCATCGATTATGCGCGCACGGTTGAATCGCACGGCAGATACACGCTGCCTGAGCGACCGCTCGAATGGCATCCAACCTGCCATCATAACCATGATTTGATGACCCATGCCGAACGTTTTATCCAGCATACGAAGACAGGTACACCGCTCTTGTTATATGTATGGGGTCACAGCTACGAATTCAATGATAACGACAATTGGCAGATCATCGAGCAGTTCGCTGAGCAGATTGGTGGCCGGGATGACATATGGTACGCAACGAACATCGAAGTCATTGCTTACTGGAAAGCGGTCAAACGTCTTGAATGTTCCGCAGATCGGTCGATGATCCATAACCCATCGGCCATCCCCGTCTGGTTTACGGCGGATCAGCAGGTGGTTGAAGTGAAAGCTGGAGAGACATTGCGACTAACCGAACGAATCAAGGTATAGGAAAGGAGTTGACGATCATTCGTTATTTTCATGAGAACGAGGCGATTGCAGGCAAGGTGTATGATTCAATTCCGGATATTTTGACCACGGTGGCGCAGCGTTATATTGGCGATCATCCCAAGCACTCCTTTTTGTTCAGAGCTTACCACCGGGGAGGCTTCCGCAGGCTCGGGGATTACCGTTATGATCTGAACCTGGACGCCAAGTGGAAAGAGGCGCGCGCAGGACAGTATGTGTACGTATGGGGCAAATTATGGAGTCAGCAGGAGGCTGTATTAAATACGAGCCTGAATTGCTACAGTCCGGTGATGGTTTATGTAAACGGAGAAGAGATCTTCAAATCCGAGCTGTTGCAGGAGTTATTTCCCGAGCGCAGAACCCAGATTCCAATCTCCGTGAAATATGGCTGGAACGATGTGCTGCTTTGTTTTGTAAAAACAGAAGTGGGATTCGGCGGAATCTACGGGACGGCCTCATTTAAAAATTTCCCGCTTCACTTCCTCACTCCGGGTGTGGATCGTCATGGTCAGGAGGGCTGGTTGTACTCGGAGCCAGTCGATGAACCTGTACCAATACTCCCTCGTGATGGCATGAGCGAAGAAGAAACAGGCCTCTCCTGGTATCCACGCAGGAACTGGACAGAAGAGGAACAGGAGGCGGGTTGCTTTAACAGAATTCTGACAGTTGCCACGGATTCGATAGATCAATCAGATCCAGCCAATCCATCCGACACCGAACAGTCGCTGGTGGCTTATGCTTGGTCCAAGCTCGATGTAATCCAGCCTGGATTGTCACCAGTAATTTTACAAGGAACGCATGATGGTGCACTGACTTTATATGTAGACGGCAGGGAAGTGTACACTGCTGGGGCTACCGGGACTTTCCATGTTGAGCTGCCTCGTCGCTATGGTACTTGTGATCTCGTAGTCAAAGGTGAAACGAAGGCTGGAAACGGATCTTGGGGATTCACGATGGAGGATGCAGAGAATTCCGATTTACAAGGCTGGAGATTAAGACCGCCTCATCCGGTTGCAGGATGTCCCGACGCTTGGCTGTATACGGGCGTATTTTCTCCAGGCTCTGAACCATCTCCCAAAGATATCGTGGTAACGGATACCGTATTTGATGATGGAGCCAGAGGCGTGTACTGGCATGTAGATCTTCCCGAAACAAGTGTTCGACCTTATTTGGAAAATACCCATTACGGGAAATGGAATTATCCACTCGGTGTTACCCTGCTTGGCCTTCTTCAGATTGGACAGGAGTTGGGACGTGACGACTATGTTCAGTATGTGCGGGACCATATCGGCCTGAGTACATCGTTTGACCGTTATGCTCTATGGGATCGGGAAGGTTACGGCGCAGCGGGAATCAATAATCAGTTGTCTGCGATTGACAGCCTGGATGATTGCGGTTCATTCGGAGCTACTTTACTGGCAGCGATGGAACTCGGTGATATTCGCGGGGGGAGAGATACTGCGGATCGTATTGCAGCCTACATCACGGATGAACAGGAACGTCTGGACGACGGGGCCTTTTACCGTGTTCGCGGCAGCGGAGAGATGCGCCAGGAAACGATGTGGTGTGATGATCTGTATATGAGCACGCCATTCCTGATGCGTTACGGTCAGTTGACGGGAGATACTTCCTATTGGGATGATGCGATCAACCAGTTCTTCATGTTCCGCAAATATCTCTACATTCCCGAACAACAGATCATGTCCCATGTGTATGATTTTGTGCGTGGACGGGCGACAGGCATTCCATGGGGGCGCGGGAACGGATGGGTTCTGTTTTCGCTAACTGAGCTGTTATCCATACTGCCGGATGATCATGCGAAACGGCCGGAACTGCTAAGCTTCTACCGGGACTTGTGTCAGGGCTATCTGGCATTGCAAGGTGAAAATGGACTTTGGCATCAGGTGCTGAACCGCACAGATTCGTATGAGGAAACCTCCTGTACGTCGATGTTTATCTACGCTTTTGCCCGCGGTATCCGTGAAGGCTGGCTGGAGCAGCCAGAGGCGTATCTGGAAGCGGTACGTAAAGGCTGGGAAGGGATGACCCGTCTGTCCATTGATTACAAAGGTAATGTGTACGGCGTATGTCGGGGCTCCGGTTATTCTTTTACCGCGCACTATTACCGTGACGATCTGGGGTGGATTCTGAATGATACGCACGGTATCGGCATTGTGCTTCTGGCCGGGATTGAGGCGTATAAGATGCATCAGCAGCTGAGCGGGATTTCGCTCGACTCTTCAGTTACAGCCGTGCAGCGCTGATGCTTGATTAAGTCCATTTGGAGTAAAATAAGACGATTTAGGCAACTTAATTGCCTGAATCGTCTTATTTTTGTTCTATTGCCACAATTATTCTGGATATTTTGGGTTAATCGACAAATTTTGATAGATAGTTACAAAATATATTTACTATAATAAGGAAGATCCAAATATCCTGTCATGAGGAGGAAATAAATTGAAAAACAAAGCGAAATGGAAAAGGTGGACTGGAGCATGCGTATTAAGTCTGGGGATATTGTGTATGGCTTCCTCAGTACAGGCAGCAGGCAAAACGACCTATGTATATGATTCCAACAATAGATTAACATCCGTGACGACCGCTAATGGAAAGGTATATACATATCAGTATGATACCAACGGAAATCTATTAAAAATAGTTCAGAGTGCATCTTAGCGATAGTCAGCTTGAATTCTTGAATTATTGCAATGGGGACGATCCAAGAATAGTCTGCGTTCGTCCAGAAGGGAATTACAATCGATATGGGGAGAGATTGATGATATAAAAAAAGGGCTATCTATCCTGCTTATTTTCGCTTTTGTGGTATCCATGCTATTTCCGCCAGAACTGGGGATACAACGTGCTGTAGCTTCTTCATCCTATAACAACGAGGCTAACAGTAGTGTAACGGGGGATGTATACGGCGATGCTCCATTGACCCCCACCTTGGGAGGAGCTGTTGATTCAAAAGATCTCATTACGATTACGACCGTATCCGAACGTTTTCAGGTAGAACGGGATTGGGTCATTCTTGAACTGAGCAAAGGATATGCGTTGAATGAAATCTATCAGGCGTTGATTGCTCAGGAACAAGGAGGCTCCTATGAGACATACATACAAGAGAAATATCCAGACACAATGAATCATTCGTTAACGGACAGTCCTGAATCCGTTACATTTGAAAATGAATCCGGTGCGTTGGGCCGGGTGGATGAGCCTTCGGTAACAGAGGCTACATACAGTGATTTGTCCGAGCCTGCATCTGTCACAGACGAGGTGTACACAGCCCCGGACACGTTTGCTCTCGCTGCAAACGGATATGATGACATCGCGTTACAACGTCAGTCCATCAAGTTCGATCAGGCTCCTTATGGAGTAGGGTCAGTCAACGATAGTATCTCGACGAGCGATGGCTCGCTTAATATAAGCGTGGTTGACCTCGTAATGCCGGGGGCCAACGGTCTTGATTTTACTCTGCGTCGCAAGTATGACAGTACGTTGGGAAAGGACCGGATTGGTGCGAGAGTAAATCCTGATTTTAAAAACACAACCGAATCGACAACAGAGGAACAAAAATTTCCAATCGGTAAAGGCTGGCCTGGGATCTGCCTTATGTGAAGCATGAAGGCGGTGGGACGTATGTTCATATCCCGGGAGTCGGTACATTCGCCGATTCTGAAAGAGGCGGGTTAGCAGGCTATCCGTGGGACAATCTGGACTTCGGGCCTGAGAATTCCGAACTCTATGTATCCGGAGAAAAGGCTCACTATGTTTTAAAAGATTACAATACCGGTATTGTTCAATATTTTGATCAGGCCGGAAACATTCTGCAAATTCGTAATCAATATAATAACACCATTGAATTTTATTACACCACCAACTTCAATTACGGCACCGTTCTGAGTTTTGTTATGACTCGGGCTGGCAAGGGACAGCCCGTGCAGACGATGGATTTTTCATACAGCACCAATGAAGTCAAAGTTTCCTTTGATGATCGGGTGGTCACGTATAAAACACGAAATGTGACGAGCAACAACCGTACCCAGAGGTTGCTCGATCAAGTCATTGATGCAGAGGGAAGGATAACGAAGTATGGGTATCTTCGCTGGAATGGACTACTTTTCAACCTGATTGATTCCTTCAAGGATTATACGGGAGAAAATCAGCAGGTCTATTGGGGATGGAACGACTGGCTCGTTTTGGCCTCCATTGAGCATCCGACCAAAGCGATGACACAATATACGTTCAGTGGGACCGTACTGCGAAAATTGGGGCCAACTGGCGCTGAGACCCAGCCTCGATATGGGCAGCGCAAAGTGTTCTATAGTACAACAGCAGGACAGGAAGTTTCTAACCAAATCAATGTGAGTTATAGCGGTGATATAGGCGCGGTATACGGACAAAGTAATTCTTTTACGACCATGGTGGAGGACGGGCTGACCCGAACCGACTACAGCTTTAGGAAACAATTTGTTGCACATAACAAACCGGACGTGGTCTATAACACAAACATCAGCACCCGCGCAATCGAAGGGAATCAGCGGCGAGATACGGTCTATACGTATAATGAAGCCGCCTACCGGAATGTGCCGACCCGCATTGAAGAACGTTCGTATGATACAGCCGGTGCTTCCAGTGCAGCGGTGACTTCACTCCAGTATAACGACTGGGGACAGGTCACCTCCCAAACGGATCCACTTGGAGCCACCATCAAGTCCACCTACGAAATGAAGTTTTTAAGCGGGTATGACTTGTCTCCAGTCATTGTACTTACTCAAAGTACCGAAACAGGCGGTAATCATCAACAAGCAACAACAAATTACAGTTATGATTCGGTTACCGGATCATTGACACAGTCAGTCATACGGGACAGTCAGGGCAATCTTCTGGGCCAGACGAATTATCAATATGATGGATACGGAAACCCGACGGTGCTCCAACTGAAGGGAGAGACGGCAGATACCATCGTTCGTCAGCAGTTTGGTTACAAATCCATGTTGCCTACCCGGCAGGAAGTCCAAGTTACGGATGCGGCTGGGAAGATTTCTACTGTTACTGTGCAAGCAGGGTATAACGCCACCGGAGAGATGAACAGCTATACGGATGGCAACCAGAATACAACAACAACGACCTATGACAAGCTTGGGCGTGTCATTTCCGAGAAGAATCCAGACGGAAGCATCACCACCCTGGCCTATGATGACGTAAATAATATGTTGACCGTAACGACCCCTGACCTCAGTCAAACGGTGTACCGTTTCGACCCGCTGGGCAGGCTGTCCAGTGAAACGAATGCACGGGGCAGCAAGACGTATACGTATGATGCGTATGACCGAATGATCGCTCAGACGGATGCTGCTGGTCAGACGACAACATATGTCCATGATGCATTCAATCGCGTCATTCGTCAGCAGGACGGAACGTCCACTACCCAAATGGCTTATGATGATGCGGCGCGTACCCTGACGATCACGGATGGCGAAAACAACCGTATTCGTGAGATCTACAATGTGATAGGCCAGGTGACCAAAAAGGAAGAGCTCAAGGCCAGCGGCAACGTGGCTCTAGCCACCTACACGTATGACAGCGTGGGTAACGTTATCTCCGTCACCGACGGAAACGGCAACCTGACCACGAATGGGTATGATGCCTTGTCCCGTCTCACCTCAGTGACGGATGCCGAGAATAAAAAGACAAGTTACACGTATAATCTCGGTGGTGATTTAACCAAGGTAACCTATGCAGACGGAAAAACCCTACAAAAACGCTATGACGAGATGGGCCGTTTGCTCGTACAGACAGACCCCTTGGGGCAAGACACGACATATACGTATGATGCAAATGACAATGTGACGAAGGTGCTGGATCGCAAAGGGCAGGAACGCACCTACGTCTACAACAGCCGTAACTTCCTGCTGGAAAACCGGGCCACAGACGGAACGATCTCGTATACCTATGATGCCATGGGGCGGAGAACTGGTATGGGCGACCCTACCGGAAGTACCCAATATGCATATACACCCGTCGGTGAACTGGAGAGCATCACCTATCCGGATGGAGCGACGTTAACCATGGATTATGATGCCCGAGGTGTGCGGACCCGTCAGACCTTCCAGCAAGGCAGTTATACGCTCAACCTGGGCATGACATTCAAGGGAGCCTCGGCGCTTCCGGCATCCCTGAGCTTGACGAGCGGCGGCGGAACGGCCCTCGGCAGCTTCGCGTACACGTATCGCGGCAACAACAGTCTGGCACAAAAAAGTGCAGGGTCCGGGTGGAAGGAAGTATATACCTACGATGGCCTGAACCTGAAGGGACTCACGCATACGTTCCAGGGAACGAATGGCCCAAGTTACAGCTATGCCTATGATAACAACCGGAATATCACGAGCAAAACGGATCAGGGAACGGTCTACCAGTTTACGTATGACAAGCTAAACCGAATTCAAACGTCCAGCCAGTATCAGGAGACCTATACCTACGACGTGCGGGATAACCGGAGCAGTCTGGAGAGTGACCGGGACTGGAGCCCGCCAGCGGCAGCCTCCTATACCTACGATGCCCGTAACCAACTGACGGGTGCCACGGTCAACGACCAGAGTGTGAGCTACCGTTACAATGGAGACGGTCTAATGACCGAACGAAGTACGGGAGGAAAAACGACCCGTTACTACTATGATGACCGTGGACTGCTGGTGGCCGAAGGTACGGTAAGCAGCACGGGAACGGTACAGATCACGGTAGGCTACGTATACGATGCGACCGGGAAACTGACCGCCCGGCAGATGGCTGGAGAGAGTCAGCTTCAATCCTATGTGACCAACGGTCACGGGGATGTGACGGAGATCCGGGATGCATCAGGTAACATATTGAACCGATACACCTATGATATCTGGGGCAATCCCGAAACGGCAGAGGAGACGGTCCCGAATGTCCTGCGCTATGCGGGGGAGTATTGGGACGAAGCGACGGGTCTCCAGTACCTGAGAGCCCGTTGGTATGATCCTGCAACGGCCCGTTTCATCAACGAGGATACGGTAGAAGGAGAACTCACGAATCCATTGAGTTTGAACCTATATACGTATGTGGAAAATAATCCGTTGATCTATGTAGACTCCAGTGGAAAGTCGAAAAAACCGGCTAATAACGTTTTGTTAGGATTAGAAAGTGGCAGTGGTAGTGCCAGTGGAGGACGAATGACCCCAGGCGGAAGTATGGGTGGAGGTGGAAGTAGAGGAGGAAGTGGTAGCGGATCCTCTGGTAGTAAACCGTCGACTTCGAGTAATGGACAGTCGAGTAGGGGGACGGGAAATAACCCAAAACAGACAGTGACATCTAATAAAGGTAAGACAATTGATGTTACTCCTAAATCAAACCATACTACTACAACATCAATTCCAAATCCTAAAAAGGGGACACCTAATTCATCGGTAGATATCCTAGACAAAAAAACTGGTGAAATAAAAACTAGGAGATATTACGGGGCTGATGGTAGAGCGGTAAGAGACGTTGATTATACCAATCATGGAAACGCTAAAACTCACCCAGAGTGGCCACACGAACATATATACAAATGGAACGCTGACGGAACATTTATAAGATAACTAGGAGTGATACTATGGATTTTGAGGAAATGAAACAAAGAGTAGAGATGGGAGAAGAATTCCAATTTTATTATAAATTAGATAGTTATTGGATTAGCCACAATCAGGCTGGATTTTATTTAACAAGAGTTAAAGATAGTTATTCACAATTTTTTAAAACGTCTAACGAATTGTTTAAAGATGCACAAATTGAAGGAAAGAAGCTCCTAGAACTGTGGAATGAATTAGATATATAATTCTTTACTTTACATTGATAGGTATCAATCCCTTCAAGGTTTCTTTTTTAGGGAAGTCTAGTGCCAAATGAATCTATCTTCCAGCCAATACAATACATTAAGCAGCGAAGAAGGCGGGTCTACTATTTGGTATAAAGGCGACGAATTTATAATGAAAAAAATAATTAAAAAATGGAATTAAACACCTATTATTACTATGATGACTGCAACCTATTTGTTGTAGAAGGTATAGTTGGGTCAGACGATATGGTTTCCCTATAAGCCGGTTACGTCTTTGACGTGACTGGAAGAGTTTTAAGTCCGGCCGGTTTCTCGCTGAGAGTGGTTTGTAAAGATACTGGAAGAACGACCATGGAGATACTATAGAACTGAAAAGTGCAACGGGGGATAGGCTGAACCGATACACCTGTGACATCTGGGGCAATCCGGAAACGACAGAGGAGAGCGTCCCGAACGTCTTGTGTTATGCCGGGGAGTATTGGGTTGAAGTGACAGAACTCCAGTATCTGAGAGCCCGTTGGTATGATCCGTCCACGGCTCGGTTTATAAGTGAGGATACGTACGAGGGTGAACTGATAAACCCGCTGAGTCTGAATTTGTATACGTATGTGGAAAATAATCCGTTGATCTATGTGGATCCGAGTGGAGAAGCCAAAAGAGGTGAAAAGAACGCCTTAGAGGGATTAGGATCAGGAAGTGGCAGCGCCAGTGGCAGTGCCGGTATGGGCAGATCGTCTGGAGGAGGCTTTGGTGGAGGTGGAAGCAGAGGAGGAAGTGGATCGTCAAGTAGTAGTAAGCCATCGACTTCGAATAATGGACAGGCGACTCAAGGGACGGGAAAAATAAATAACGTCTACGACTCTATTAAAAAGGCTCCTAAATATCCTGAAGGATTCAAAGGTGTTCAAAATGGAACAAAAAAAGTTAATGTTAATAACAAGGATGTTCTTGAAAAATTACGAAATGTAGAATCTGGACAGTGGAAAAAAGTGTATAAAGATGGTTACGATGCTAGTGGTAAAGAAGTGTCAATTCACTATTTTGAGAGTTCTTCAGGAAAAGTATTTGATGTTAAAGTTAAGTCTGGATGGAGTAACAATTAGGGAGTGGAGAATAATATGGAATTGAATTTAAGAGTCTCTGGTAAAGTTCAGATAGAGAGAATTGTATCAATTCTAGAATTAGGGATGCTAACTGCTCTTGAAGAGGGTGTAGTCAATCTTGAAGAGATAGAAGGATATCTGTTCAATCCATTTACAGCGGATATTTTAGAGGGTATGACTTTAAGCAATGAAGTAATAGAAATAATTAAATCCGGGTGTGAACTGGAGGATGTTGAGAGTTTAATGCCTCAAAAATTACAATCTACTATTTCAGAGCTTAAGGAGGAAACTATCAACACATTAAGGCAGTTGCCAGCTCCAAACATACCTACTGAAAAACTATTAAATGATAAATCTCAAGCCGGTTGATCAAAGGAGTATCAATAATAAGGATTAAGGTTCTTACCATTAATGGGAGCCTGATTGGCCTAATGCCTTTCAAGGTTCTCTTTTTGTAAGAGCTTCTGAACGTATTGCATTATGCCGGAGAGTATTGGGATGAAGTGACCGGACTGCAGTATCTGAGAGCCCGTTGGTATGATACGTCCACGGCCCGTTTCATTAATGAGGATACGGTGAAGGTGAACTCACGAATCCGCTGAGTCTGAACCTGTACACGTATGTGCATAATAATCCGTTGATTCATATTGACCCAAGTGGACATATGCACACTGAGATAGGGGTAACATATACATCGCAGGACAAAAGTCTTATAAAATCATACCAGAGTTTATTTAAATTAGGTTCAAGCACAAATAACCCATATATTATGCAAGCGGCACATGATTCTGCTAATTTAATTAGATTAAAATATCTAAATCAAGTTAATCGAACTTCTTATATTGACTACTATTCTGGTAATCCTTCTAAGAATAGGGCGACTCAGTCCTACACAGCTTCCATGCACAATGAGTTAATCAATGGGAATGCTTCACAAGTACCATTAGGAAGCGTATTGCTTAATACCGTTGGTATTATTGCTGGGCCTGGAGAAGCTAAAATAGCTTATACTATTACTAAAGAAGCTACAGAAGCTGTATTGAAACAATGGGGGAAAACAACCGGGAAAAAGGCAGAAGAGGCATTTTCTAAATCTGCCTCAAAGGGATATGTAAATGAATTTGGAGCAAACGGAGTGAAAAATATTAATCCATTTATTAAAAACGGTAATAGTTACAGCTTGGAAATTAAAGTGAAAAATAAACAATTTGAGAGTTATCGTATTTATGGAAGGAAAACTGAAGATGGCAATATAATATTTGACTTATTTGGCCCACATCTTTAATTAGGAGAGTGATTTAGTTTGAATACGAATGATTTGACGGAATTTGAAGAGAAGTTCAAATGTTTTGTGAAAGCTACCGATTGCTTTTGGAAGTACGTTGATTCATGGAAATTAGAGGAGCCAGAGGAGTATTTCGAGGCTTTTGGTAATTCTGAACTTTCAAACCTAGTTTTAAATAGAGGTAAACTAGCGCTAGTTATTAATTATTATCCTGACGAGCCCATAGAGTATGTGCAAACTACGTTAAATATAATGTTTGAGGATAAAATTTTTGCTGAGTATCGATTTCTTCAGAACTTAAACGGCGAAATTATGGACGATGGTCTAAGTTTTCATTGAGTTCGTTAGGATTCTAACATTTGTGCCACATGCGAATGTAACAAATCCATGTGGTTTTTTTACCCTAAAAAACAAAACCAAGACCTACCTTTATGGACGGTCTTTATCTACGTCTATATTGTTGTTATGGAGCTTTTCCAGTTCAATTTCATACAAATGTATCAAGTCTGATGCTCTGATATTAACGCTTTGAGTAATGGCCATCAATAAAAATTAGGAGATTTTTAGTGAACGTTCTTTACAGCATCAAAATCAATACGATTATCTGGAAAGTCGATGGAATTAAAACTGAACTCATAACTTTAGAAAATCCCAATATTAATACGGGCATAACAAGAATACAAAAGGGATTTAAACAAGGAGAAGAAACAGTGATGATTGACGCTAGGGGCTCAGGATTGACTGCAGAGCAAGCAAAGCAGATTATTAAGCGTACTTCCGGAACGTATTCTAACAAAACAATTCCTGGAAAGGTAGAAGTTTGGACAAATGAAGGAACTATAACTTATCCTTAAGAGGTGTTTTAATGGTGGCGAGATTCCAATGTAAATGTGGTGCAACACTGTCGAATTCAAAAGCACCTAATGATGTTGAGCTAGTAGTTTATACAGATAGTGAATGGGACGATATTATAAATTTAGGGGATTTAATTGACCCAGTAACGATCCCCTTTCCTCGATATGATGTATGGAGATGTTCACAGTGTGAGAGAATTTATGTATTTGATGAGAATACTGTAATAAAGACATATGTATTGGAGAAAGAAGATTAGTTTATGGATGAAATTAAAGTTTATTTTCTTGAAGACACAGAATTAGCCGAATACGAAGCAATTAGTAAAGGATATAGAAACGATGTCATTGTTAGTGTCTCAGACATCTTTTTATCATGTTTATGTATATGACGTCGTAAGACTTCAACAGGATTTCGAATCAGAGTTGGAGGACTACGGGTACTATTCCATTGAGCCTAATTTAGTTTTAGTGAAAGAAGTAAGTAGAGAGAATATTCATTTAACGGTTAAGGCGCTATATGAACAAAAATACTTTGATAGTTTAAAACCCATTGATAAAAGCATTCTCGGTGATCATTTTACGAAATAATAACGTGTATGTTACAAAAAATAAACCTTGTTGGCTTTTGCCTAGCAAGGTTTGTTTATTATAGTTAGTGAAACGAATAAATAGAAGTGTTGATACCACTTACTCTCTATACTCAAATTCGCGGATTCCTCAAACAATTAAGGATTGGCTTACACAGAAGGGAATTGGTTTTAGGGGATTCTTAGATTAAAAAGGAGAGATGATCCATGTCTGTCTCATCATCTATTGAAATATGCTTATCAAAGCAAATATCAGGAATGACTATTCTAAGCAAATTAGAAAAATACGGTTGGTCGTATAACGATCACGGACATGCAACTTTCCTGCCCATTGGTGACGATGATGATTATGGTTGGCAACACGTCAGTATTTCTAAAGAAGAGTTGTTAAAGATTCTAAGTACAAAAGAAAAGCAAAGAGAATTACTCGGGGTTGGAATGACTTGGAAGGATACGAATATAGGAGGCACTTTTTTAATTCGTGAGAATGGTACTTTTTTAATGAGTCCTGATATTAATCGTAAAATTGTTGAAGTAGAGAGTTACAGCAATATAACTGATATAAATTGGTACATGAACAAATTGATCCCTGTATTTGGTCCATTATTTGAGTCGATTTCTTACCAAGAACATGTATAAATGAAGGGACCCGATCCAGAGTGTTACGCCCGGAGTGTCAGCCGATTGATGAGTGAGGATTCATACGAGGGCGAGCTGACGACCCACTGAGCTTGAATTTGTATGCTTATGTGAAGAATAATCCATTGATCTATGAAAAGAATTCATTAGCATTAGAAAGTGAAAGCGGATTCTCTGGCAACAAGCCGTCGACAAAGGGGACTGTTAAGTTCTCTCCAAACAACTTGCCAAAAGACCCAAAGCAATTAGTGAAAAATGGATGTAATTCCTTGAAGTCAGAGCGACATCAGAAAATGAAGCCAATGAGATGATTCTTACTGGTGTCGATGATGTAGGGGTAATTAGGTTTAAAGCAGCCGAAGTTAATTGGAACGATTTAATTGGATAAAGAAGAGTTGGATAGAACCTAAGGAGCATATTCCCTTAGGTTCTTTTATTGGGAGGTGGGTTACCTATTGCCGAATGACCCCATTATCCAACCAATAACAAATATAAACCACCTAATAGCCGTATGATGATTTCACCATTTGGTTGTACGTATAATTTGAATATTGAGATGAAAGTTAAAACAGTTCCAATTGCTCCGGTCCCTCTTCCTCCTCCGGCTCCGTACGATCAGGGAAGGGCTTCACTGGCTGCTCCAGCAGCTCCATCATCATCTGTGCATTGGCAGCGGCGTCGCCGCCCGAGTTATTGTTGAAAATCACATAGACATCCTTGCTCTGCTCCTGCAATTGCTCCAAATAACCCTTCCATTCCACCAACTCTTCCTGGTTATAGCGATACAGATAACGGGTCTCGCGCCAATTGGGCGCACCATTCTGGTGCCAGCCTGATTCGTTGCGCCCATGCATGCGCACCAGTGTCATTTCGGTATTGGTAGCCTCAGGTACAATGGGAATAGATCCTGGGCCAGCCTGAGGCTCATCACAGACGCTGTGGATCCAGCCTTGCTCCTTCAGAAATGCCAGCGTCCGTTCTCGCATACCCGCTTCATACCAACTGCGATGACGAAATTCGAGGGCACAAGGAATGCCTTCCATTCTCAGCTTTACTTCACGCAGTTCATTGACGTTGTCCCGATTGCATTCAAACCACGGGGGATACTGGAACAGGGCCGCTTGCATCTTGCCTGCTTCCATGACAGGCTCCAGGGATTCCCGAAAAGCTTTATACATCTCCGAGGTGCTTGTAAAATAGGGCTTTCCCCGTAAATGCCCTGTCATCCCCTGATAGGCTTTGACGATAAAAGCAAAGGATTCCGGCGTTTCGGCTGCCCAGCGGGCCATCCGGTCCCGAGGCTGAACGGCGTAGAAGGAGCTGTCCACCTCCACAGTTGTATAATATTGTCCGTACAGATGGAGCTTGTCTTTCGCTTTGGTACGATTGGGGTACAAATCTTCGTGATCTCCCCAGCCCGTAAGTCCAATCCGAATCATGAATCATACCTCCTGTTTCTCCTGTCGGCAGCGTCTTTTCATTTCTTTTCGTGTCGTTCACAAAATGAACAGTCATGTCATATTGTTTATAAATCACTCTTCTATGTATAGTTAACCGATTCGCGGGGGCCTGACGATGTTTAACATTATAACGTGTGATTTCCTGCCGTTCAATGCGGACGATTCGTGGGAATTTTTGAGTTTGAAGGATAAAGACGATACAATGACTAAAAGCTATGGAGAAAAGATCCGGCTGGTATAACAGCGTATTACCGATCGTTGGGCCAGAGACCATGCGGAGGGCGATATGTAATGACGGAATGGTACGAAAAAAGTTTTGGAGAAGACTACCTTCTTGTGTACAAACATCGGGATGTGCAAGGTGCATATCACGAAGTGCATAAAATGATCAACTGGTTAAAGCTTGAGCCAAAGTCCCAGGTACTGGATCTGTGCTGTGGTATGGGCCGACATTCTCTGGCACTAGCTGACGCTGGTTTCCGGGTGACAGGTATCGACCTGTCTGATGTGCTTCTGCGTGAAGCACGCAGCATGGACACCGAACATCGTGTAAAATGGTATCACGCCGATATGCGCGAGCTTCCGCTGAAAGGCGGATTTGACGCCGTCGTCAATCTGTTTACTTCGTTTGGTTATTTCCAAGAGGATGGGGAGCAACTAAGAGTATTGCGCGCTATACATCGCATCCTGAAGCCGGGGGGCAGCTACATTATTGATTTTATAAACACGGCTTATGTGACTCGCCATCTGGTGCAGCATTCAACACGTGAAAGCGAAGGACAGAATATTGAGGAGTTTCGCAAGATCGAGGACGGGTTTGTACAAAAAGAAATTCACATTACCGATACCGCTTCGGGTCAAAAACCGCGGATCTATCAGGAGCGCGTCAAGCTGTACTCCCGTGAACAACTAAGTGATCTGCTTCACGAGGCAGGGCTGGTGGTGGATCAGGTACACGGGGGTTATGATGAAGAAAAGTACGATGAGCAGACATCCCCAAGGATGATTTTTGTCGGTCATCGGCCTGTGCAGTAGAGTTGGAGGAGAATATTAATGAAGCGTACGGAAGCCATTTCCATGCCAGTAGGCATACAGCGGATCAAAGTTACCATGTCTTTTCCCCTGCGCTGGGTGAACAGTTATGTGCTTAACGAGCCGGATGGAACAATAACTATTGTTGACCCGGGACCACGCAGTCCTGAAACAGAACAGGAGTGGCACGAAACACTTGCGGGTTTAGGGTTAACTTTTCAGGATATTAAGCAAGTTGTGCTGACCCACCATCATCCCGATCATCTGGGGTTGTCCGGCTGGATGCAGCAGCAAACGGGTGTACCTGTTCGAATGTCCACACGCTCCCGCCAGGAGGCAGATTATATGTGGGGTCCTGAAGCGACCATCAATACCATGCTGCCTGAATATTATGGTCGTCATGGGATGCCGGAAGACAAGACGGAGCAGATCCGCGAACATTTGGAGGGATTTGATTCACAGATTACGCCACTTCCCCATGTGACGCCGATTGAAGATGGCGAGTGGCTGGAGATGGGCGGGAAACAATGGATTGCGGTGGAGACCGGTGGACATTCTCCAGGGCATCTGTCCTTTTATGCTCCGGCCTCCAGGGAGATTTTGTGTGGAGATGCCGTATTACCGCAAATTTCACCAAATATCAGCTTGCAGCCAGGAAGTGACGACCAGCCTTTATGGTCTTACCTGGAAGGTTTGCATCGTTTGGGAGCTCTGGATGTAGCGCTGGCTTATCCAGGGCACCGGAATCCGTTTGCCCACTTTTCCGATCGAACGGTCCATCTGCTCGCTCATCATGAAGAGCGCCTTCAGAAGATGAACGAGCGAATCCAGGAGGCACCTGCAAGCGGATATGATATCTGTGTATTCATGTTCGGCGATCGGTTGGGAACGCATCAGCTTCGCTTTGCGATGAGCGAGACGTTGGCGCATCTGCAGGAATTGATCCGGCGGAAGCTTATTGTACAGGATCAGCAGCCGAACGGAGTTTTCTTTTTTAGAGATAGTATCGATTAAGATTCCAAGACGTTGAGCCAGGAGAACTTCCTGTTCAGGGTCTTTTTTTTGCGTGTAGACCACTTAAATGAGATAAAGCTTTAGCCTCTCTTAACCGTTCATTCATCTTCTTTTAAGCCAGCACTTCTATGATAAATGCATGAACTTCGCCAGAGAAAGTAGGGAAGAGCGATGAGTAGGAAAAAAAGAAATCAATGGAGAAAATGGCAAGCCTCAGCGGCAGCAACATTGACCGTGGCTGCACTCTTTCAATATGTAAGAACTTCTGATGCCTTTGATGCCGCTTATGCGGTGGCTAATGGTACTGATACAAGCAGTACAGCTTCAACTCAGGTAGACACCCAAGACGATGTAATGGATGAATGGATGAACAGCACGGATAACGGTTTGAATGGACCGTCCAATGAAGGCTACGACCAAGATGAAGGGGCGACTGATGGAACTAACGCCATCGTTCCGGATCAAGACAGGTTGTCAGGCGGCTGGAATTCAAGTCAGAGCAGCAATCAGGATACAGATTCCGGATATAGTCGTGGCAATTACCAGTCACGCACAGGTGCATCATGAGCCGCACGGAGCAAGCCTGCCAACTGCTCAAGTTCCGCTTCCGGGCGATGAACACGGACGTGGAAGTTCAACTGGCAGCCGGACGGGAAGAGGCTGAGCATGCGGCAGCGCTGGTGAAAAATTGGTTCGAAACGCAGGAACAGCGCTTCAGCCGTTTTGTGGCAGACAGTGAATTGAATCGTCTGAATCGCTGTACAGGATGGATGCCGATCTCCGCAGCAATGGATGAAGTATTAAGTTTGGCATACGGTTATATGGGGCAGACGGAGGGGATTTTTCAACCTGGTATTTCGCAGGCTCTTCGTGCTTCCGGTTACGATGTTAGCTTCGAGCAAGTACAACAAACACAGCTTCAGCAATCAGGAACTTCACGCCGATTGAACACCCGACACGCTGATATAACAGGTATGCAAAAAGATGAATATGACTATAGCCGTCCACGCTGGATTCAACGGGAAGGCAGCCGAATGGTTCATAAGGACCCGGGGACTGAGCTGGACCTTGGGGGCATTGTTAAGGGCTGGGCTGTTGAACGTATCTCAGATTGGTTGCAACGTACACTTCACATTCAGGCGGGCTTGATTAATGCGGGTGGAGATATTCAGGCATGGGGAGCAACGACTCATCCGATGTGGTCCGTTCAAGTCACCGATCCTTATCAGGAGAAGCGAAATCTGCCAGGGAATATTCAGTTGAGGAAAGGTGCAGTGGCCACCTCAGGAGTGATACGAAGACAATGGCAGAATACAGATGGAAGCCTTTCGCATCACTTAATTGATCCCCGGACGATGAAGCCGGCGAATACGGATGTACTTCAGTGTACTGTTCTGGGCCAGCATGCATCGCAATGTGAGATTATTGCCAAGACTGTCTGCATTTGGGGAAGTGCCGAGGCAGTAGGCTGGTTAAACCGACATTATGATCGGCATGATGTCCTGTGGATGACTCGGGATGGGAGCACTTATTTTAGAGGAAATATGGATACGCTCGCTGAACGCTGGCCTGGTTTCGACCCGGATCACCGCTTCAGTCTTATATAAATGACAAGTCTATCAGATAGGGGGGGAGCCGGTTATGGCACAATGGATTGTAGATTACCTGCCAACGTGGAATATCATTCGAATTAGTGGGATAGCCGCTTATTTGCTGCTTTTTGCCGGTGTGTTTCTGGGGATCGCTCAAGGGATGCCAATGGCTAAAGGCAAACCCAAAGCGGCCATGTTTAAATGGCATACCCGAACGACCTGGCTCGCCTTCGGACTTGGAATCGTGCATGCGTTAACCTTATATATAGACCATTATAGTCCGTTCACCTGGAGTGAAATGCTCATTCCGTTTACCGCTTCAGTACATCCGATAGGCAGTGGTCTGGGCACGTTATCCGTGTATGGCTTGGTGATCGTGCTGCTATCCAGTGACTTGCGTAACAAGCTTGGCCGCAAATGGTGGTTTACGTTCCATATGTTGTCTTATCCCGTATTCATTGGTCTGTTATTCCATGGTATGGTTACCGGCTCCGATTCAGGCAATGTGTTGATGCGTCTGATGTACGTATTCACCGGATTGAGCGTACTTGGTATTACCGTGCTTCGGGGGTTGTTGCGAGAACGCAAAGGCCCGGAAATTACAATTGGGCCCAGTCATGTACATCCTAAGCTGGCAGCGGAACAGAAATGGTCAGAAGTATATCGTTTGACGGGGGCGGGGAGACAAGAGCATTCGAAATAGCGTAGGATAAAACAAGGGAATATACACAAAAGAAGCGGCCTGGTGGCCGCTTTTTGTCATGATCAGAATGGATTGAAATGTTGAATTTACTTTGTTCGTTCATTATCCAACTTCCTAATCACCCGTGCAAATTATACGATATCATCGCTGACGGGTTTCTCTCCCAAAGCTTCTTCAAGCTCCGATTGTTTGCGATGCGCAATCCGGCTGCTGGCCGCCGAGGCAATAGCCCCTACGATATCATCCAGGAACGTATGCACAGGGCCGAGGCTCTTGTCGTTTAGTCGTTCAAGTACCCCGGGCTTTAGCTTGTCTACATAGCCGTAATTCGTAAATCCGATGCTTCCGTATACATTGACGATGGAGAATGCCAGAATTTCATCCACGCCATATAGTCCTTCATCGTTCTCAATCATCTCCTGCAAAGGGGGGATGAGCTGACCCTGTTCTGCCATCAGATCGAGCTGAATGCCGGTCAGAACAGCGTTTTGCACCTCGCGCTTACGGAGAACCTTCTCTACATTGTCGATACATTCTTCCATCGTAAGGTCCGGGTAGTACTTTTTCTGCAATAACATGACCAGCTCTGCGATCTCAGGGATTGTAACGCCCCGCTTGTGCAGCCATTCCCTCGTGGCCTCTGCCACCTTGCGGCTATTCAGACTGTAAGGGATTTTCTCGTGCTCAGGATGTTTCATGGGCGATTCCTCCTCTAAGTTAGCAATGTCCCTACTCTTGTATCCTAATACGTTCTTACCCGTTTTGGGTTTCTTTGCTATTCTTTGCCTGGGGGTGAGAGCCGATTTTTCGTTTTATGCATGATGGCTTGTATAAAAAGTAGTTATTTTTTGGGCAAAGGCTCGTATACATGGTAGTACAAACTGTAAAAATGATGAGGGGGAACGTGATCATGAGTAAGATCCAATATTGGCGTTCGGCATCGGCAGTTGCGCTGCTGAGCATTCCTGTGGTGTTGTCGGGATGTGGCATGTTTGGGGCACAGTCATCCGAGGCAGTCGATCCACCGCCGCCGATCCAGGAAGCAGCCATGATTCAGGCGGCCGAGGGCAACGGATCACTCGCCAAGCTGCCGCTTACAACCGTGTATCTGCAGGATCATCAAGGTTTGCTGGCTCCGGTATCGATGACGCTTCCTTCCGGCACGGACGTCAGCAGTCCCAAAACAGCCCTGGATACACTCGTGACGGGTGGCCCATATGCAGGAATGTTGCCTGAAGGATTTCAGGGGGTTCTCCCGCAGGGGACCGTCGTGCAGAACGTAACAATTCATTCGGATGACAAGCTGGCAGTCGTGGAGTTCTCCGGCAACTTTGCCAAATACGATGCCAAGGACGAGCGCAAAATGCTGGAGGCTGTAACCTGGACGCTCACCGGCACACCGGATGTGCAGAACGTACAAATCTGGGTGGACGGCAAAAAGTTGACGCAAATGCCAGTAAACAGCACGCCGCTGCCTGAACCGTTAAATCGGGCGGTGGGCATCAATCTCGATTTGGGTGATACGTTCACAACCAACAGCAGTCCGGTCACGGTATATTTTTCAGCTGCTTCACCAGCAGGCATCCAATATTATGTCCCGGTTACCCGTCTTGTCACACCAGGTGGAGACCGGGTTCAGGCGGCGTTGAACGAATTGATCAAAGGGCCAGCCAAAGGCGGTGAGCTGGAAGAGGTCATGACAGGCGGCACGCAGCTGCAATCGGTCAAAACGTCTGAGAATGGAACGGTAACCGTTGCGCTCAAAGACGACATGTTTACCGAAGGGGATGTCGTACCAAGCGAACTGCTGCAATCTGTCGTGTTGACCACGGCTGAGAATACCACTGGCAAGGATGCAAAAGTGCAGATCGAGTGGAATGGGCAAAAGACAGTCATGAGTGATGATAACCGGGATTATAGCGCTCCGGTGTCGAAGCCTGAATATATCAATGAAATTCCAATTTAAGCCTCAGAGAGCCGTCTAACGTACAGTTGGCAGAACTCTTTGGTCGATAGAATGCTTTTAACAGAACTCTTTGGGGGACAGGATGCTTTTAAGTGAACTCTTTGGTAAAATAGAAGGGATTCGTAAAAGTGTGAACAAGTTCGACATTACAGGATGCTTAAGTCGTAGGAGGCAGAAATGATGAGATCTAACGGACGAACCAGCGACCAGCTGCGCCCGATGAATTTAACAATTAACACGAATAAATACGCCGAAGGTTCTGTACTGATTGAAGTCGGAGATACCAAAGTGATCTGTACAGCTACGGTGGAGGAGCGGGTACCTCCCTTTATGAAAGGACAGGGGAAAGGCTGGGTAACGGCTGAATACTCCATGCTGCCACGTGCCACACATACCCGGAACCAGCGTGAAGCGAATCGCGGCAAATTGACTGGACGCACGATGGAAATTCAGCGTCTGATTGGCCGGGCATTGCGCTCCGTGGTTAATCTGCAGGCTCTTGGCGAGCGCACCATTACACTGGACTGTGATGTCATACAAGCAGACGGGGGCACACGTACAACGTCCATTACCGGTTCGTTTGTAGCTCTGGCGCTCGCTGTGAACAAAATTGCCCAACAGCACAAATTGCAAGTATTCCCGATTACGGATTTCATTGCAGCGGTAAGTGTAGGTGTGGTTGGAGAACAGCCTGTGCTGGACCTGAACTATGATGAAGATTCCAAAGCCAAGGTGGATATGAACCTGGTGATGACAGGCGGCGGTAAATATGTAGAGCTTCAGGGAACAGGTGAAGAAGCACCGTTTGACCGCCGTGAACTGAACGCGATGCTGGAGCTGGGTGAACAGGGGATTTTGGAGATGATCGAGCGGCAAAAAGAAGTTCTCGGACCGATTGCGCTCAAGATCGGTGCCCGTGGACTAGGGGAAGCGTAAGATGCGTCTGGATAGTCCAATCATCATTGTCGCAACCCGCAATGCGGGGAAAGTTCGTGAATTCGCCCATGCCTTCGCACCACTTGGCAAAGAGGTCAAGAGCATGTTTGACTATCCCGAACTGCCGGATGTCGTTGAGGATGGGGTGACCTTTGCGGAGAACGCCTGGAAGAAAGCAAAAGCGGTGGGTGATGCACTTGGCCTACCTGTCCTGGCTGATGATTCGGGCTTGTGTGTCGATCTGCTGGACGGTGAGCCGGGAGTGTATTCTGCGAGATATGCAGGCGAAGGAGCAACTGACACAAAGAACAATGCCAAGTTGCTTGAGACGCTGGAATCGCTCAAATCTGGTGAGGACACAGAGCAACCATTGCTTAGTCCGGCCCGCTTCGTCTGTGCTCTGGTGCTGTATGATCCGGTAACTGGGGACAAGTTTGAAGCAGAAGGCACCGCTGAAGGCTGGATCACAGCTGAAGCATCTGGCGGAGGCGGTTTTGGATATGATCCACTCTTCTATGTACCTGAATATGAGATGACGATGGCTGAGTTGACGTTGGAACAAAAGCAGGCGATCAGTCACCGGGGTCATGCGCTGAGAGCGCTCATATCCAGTCTGGAAGGCTGAGATTCAACGAATCGGATCATAGGAATATGAATGTATAAGGTGAATTATGGCCATGATTCAATATCAAAGCGTTAGTGGAAGGTAAGACTCATTCCTGTGGAATGTTTCACCGACCATTAACGTTTTTTTATTTTTATAGGAGTGAGTCGATCTTTATAAAGCCGGTACGTGGGACCCAAAATAAATCCCGCTTTTTCCAGACAATATATCAGAACGTATGTTCTTATACCTATAAAGAAAATACGAAGATTTCACGTTTGAGCAGAGCGTTAGGACTAGGGTTGGAAGAAGTTGCAAGGCTCGTACAGAATGGGTTAACATTCAAGTTAACGAATCATCAATGAACTCAAACGGAGGGGATTTACTTTATGCAAGAAGTGAAGCTTACGGTGTCTTATGATGATTATGAGGACGGTATTCGTATGGAAAAGTTGATCAGGGAACTGGCTGCCAAACCGGAGGCCGGTTCGCTGGAGAGCCTGATTATTGGAGACTGGGGACAGGCTTATGAAAATTCGCCGGATGAATTTATGGGTACGCTCATTGAACTGGCACCAAGCTTTCCGTCTTTGAGGAAACTGTTCATCGGAGATATGGGCTCCGAGGAATGTGAAGTATCATGGATTATTCAGACGGATCTCACCCCGCTATTGATTGCTTTTCCTGAATTAAAGTCATTTTGGGTAAAGGGCAGCAGTGGACTGAGTCTGGGACCGATCCAGCATGGCAAACTGGAAGAATTCGTTATTATCTGTGGCGGTTTGCCCCGAGAAGTGTTAGCTTCAATGGCCCGGGCCGAGTTGCCTGAATTGCGTAAGCTTGAATTGTATCTGGGTGTGGAGGATTACGGTTTCGATGGTTCACTGCAAGATGTACTTCCGCTTCTGGAAAAGGGCTTATTTCCAAAGTTGGTGTACTTGGGTCTGAAAGACAGTGAAATTCAGGATGAGATTGCAAAAGCTGCAGCTGAGGCGCCGATTCTGGATCAACTTGAAGTCCTGGATCTGTCAGAGGGTACCCTGTCTGATGAAGGAGCTGAAGCGCTGCTTGCCAGTGACAAGATTAAGAAACTTAAACATCTCAACCTTAGTTACCACTATATGACGGACGAAATGCTCATTCGCTGGAAACGTTCAGGCATGTCTGTTGATGTCAGCGAGCAACAACAGAGTGATGAAGATGACTGGCGTTATCCGTCCTTAACGGAATAAATGATGTCAGGCACGATGGAAACGGAAGAAAATTTGCAGCGTCTAGCTGTGGGTACGGACTATGACATGACGCCGAAGCCGTTATTGTTAATTGGGAACCCAAATAATCGGCGTACCCTTGGATTGCAGGAGGCAAGGCGGCATCTTGGCTTACAACCGGCCTTTGTATTGCCTTATGACAGCTTGTTGAAAGCCTGGAGAAGGGGCGGAACGATGGCGGATGCCGTACAGCAATGTATGGAAGGTGAAGTTGCTACGCAGATGCAAGGAGTGTCGTGGCTATCCTCATCAGCATCAATGCCATATGCGAATCAGGATTTGGTTCACGGAGTGAGCAGCGATCCTCTTATCCGAATAGATGCTCCAGGCGAGGAATGGGAGGTAGAGCGTGAGTTGCTCTTTCTCGGAGCTAATACACCTCCGTTGATGGATGGCGCTTATGCGAGAATGATTCCTGCAGAAGAGACACTGACTCTTGAACAGGAGTGGGGGCGGATTTACGCGCCTAAACAATGGTTTCTTGGCTGGAAAGCATGTTTGAAACGAATTGGCCATGAAGCCCGGAAGTATTGGCCCAATGCCCGGTTCATGAATGATCCTGCTGACATTGCGATCATGTTTGATAAAAGGAAATGTCAGCAGCATCTATCCTCACATGGCGTGCTGGTCCCCCCAACGCTCCAATCTTCGGGGCCAATCAGAACGTATGCGGACCTGCGTACCGCAATGGAGACTGCCGGTATGAATCGCGTTTTCGTGAAGCTCGCGTGTGGCTCCGGGGCTTCAGGCGTTGTTGCCTATCAAGTCAATCCCCGAACGGGTGCCGAAATTGCTATAACCACAGTGGGAATGGAACAGGTTCAGGGACAGACCATTTTCTATAACGAAGGCCGTATGCGCAGGTATACACGAACTCCAGAGATATCAACTCTCATGGATTGGCTGTGTGCTGAGGGTGCACAGATTGAACGTTGGATGGCAAAAGCGTCCCTTGGTT
Source organism: Paenibacillus sp. JNUCC-31 (assembly GCF_014844075.1). Classification (NCBI taxonomy): domain Bacteria; kingdom Bacillati; phylum Bacillota; class Bacilli; order Caryophanales; family Paenibacillaceae; genus Paenibacillus; species Paenibacillus sp. JNUCC31. The sequence goes on along the minus strand of NZ_CP062165.1, from coordinate 1,912,944 downwards.
CAAGCGTGTATGATATTCGCCAGCTTGTGGCAGGAAGACAAACAGGTCATGCCATCGTTCGGCTTAGTCAAACCCCGATCACCAATCTGCACTTGCGCAATGAGCGCATGCTGCCTGTAGAAGCGGGACTGAACGAACAGCAGATGGATGGGGTTCAGACGGCAGCGAAAGCAGCGATGGCTGCCTTCCCCAACTCGTGGTCAGCCGGTATTGATGTGATGCTCACTGTAGGTACTGAACCCCTTGCCTATGTTCTGGATGTGAATCCGTTCGGAGATTTGTTGTACAGAGTACAGCATAATGGACTGGGAACCTATGAATGGGAAATGGAACTTTTGCGAAAGGAGCCTTCCAACCATGCCTGATATGAACAACATCGTTGGCTCCCATGATCTGTTGATGATTACGCTGGACACGTTAAGGTATGACGTTGCGAAGCTGGAAGAGCCGAATTGCCCCAACCTGTGCGGTTCAGGTTCCTGGGAGCAGCGTCATACCCCTGGAAGTTTTACATATGCGGCACATCATGCTTTTTTTGGTGGCTTCATGCCTACACCCGCGAACACTGACAAAGCCTCCCATGTACGACTTTTTCATTCCCGAAATACCGGCTTAAAGACGCATCCGCATACCTGGCTGTTCGACACACCGGATATCGTATCCGGGTTTGCGGCTGAAGGATACCGGACGATTTGTATTGGCGGGGTTATTTTCTTCACCAAGAAAAATCCGCTCGCCAAAGTGCTGCCGGGTTATTTTCAACAGAGCTACTGGCGAATGAACTTTGGGGTAACCAACCCCAAATCGACCGAGCATCAGGTTCAGCATGCCTTGAAGCTGCTGGAGCAAAGTGCACCGGATGAGAAGCTGTTTTTATTCCTGAACGTGTCTGCCATCCATGGGCCCAATCGCTATTTCGTGGAGGGGGCAAGAGAGGACTCGGTAGAAACACAACGTGCAGCGCTTCGATATGTGGATCAAGCCCTCGGGCCATTGTTTGATGCCATGAGGCAGCGGTTACGGCCTACGTTTTGTCTTGCTTTTTCCGATCATGGCACGGCGTATGGCGAGGACGGTTATCAGGGGCACAGGCTGGCACATGATGTGGTCTGGAATGTGCCTTATCGTGAATTTATTTTATAGAACAAATGGTTCGTATCATGAACGACTACAAACCGGATACAGGGAGGAAACCGATGGACCATCAATCTCAACATACGACAGCAGGCCATTCCGCACAGTCCGGACCCAATACAGCTGCAGGTCTCAGAGAAGTGCTTGCTTTCCCCTATCGCTCTTATTTATATTCGTATCCCCATAAGACCGCATATCGGGAATTGAATCCACCATTACCGCTCGGTCCGTTGTGGGAGCGTGAGAACACCGATACATATTTTTTATATATGCACATTCCGTTTTGCGCAGCTCGTTGCGGATTTTGCAACCTGTTCACCTTACCGGATCGACGTGATGATACCCATGTGCGTTATGTGGATGCGCTGGAACGGCAAGCCAAACAGTGGGCACCCATCACATCACGCAGACCCTATTCGAGATTTGCCATCGGTGGTGGCACACCCACGTTATTGAATGAAACTCAGTTGAACCGTTTGTTCGATATTGCGCAAAATGTGATGGGGCTTGATCCGACGCAAGCTTCGATCTCGGTAGAAACGTCACCGGACACCGTAACAGAAGCCAAATTGGCAATCATGAAGGAACGAAGCGTGGACCGGGTAAGCATGGGCATCCAAAGCTTTATCGAAGCGGAAGCCTCAGCCATTTACCGTCCACAGAAGCCGCAGGAAGTGGAACGCGCACTTGAGAAACTTACACGGTTTGGATTCCCTTTGTTGAATCTGGATCTGATCTATGGTCTGCCGGGACAAACGGTGGAATCATGGCTGTATTCGCTGGAACGCGTTCTCTCCTATGAGCCGGGTGAGATTTTTATTTATCCACTGTACACCCGCGAGAATACCATTGTGAAACCGGATGACATTCAGCGTCAGGGACCGGATATTCGGATGGAGTTGTATAAGGCTGCGCGTGAGACTTTAAAAAGCCGGGGCTATGTCCAGTATTCCATGCGCAGATTTGCCAAAGAAGGATCGTCAATTGGAAGCAAAGAGCTTCTTCCCTACAGTTGTCAGGAGGAAGGCATGGTTGGTCTGGGATGCGGTGCACGCTCTTATACCAGTGAAGTACACTATGCTTCCAAGTATGGCGTTAGTTATAAGGCTACACAAAGCATCATCGCCGATTATGTCGCAACCGAGCGCTATGATGTAGCCGATTACGGTATTGTACTGAGCCTGGAGGAGCAGAAGCGCCGCTTTATTCTGAAAGCCCTGCTGCATCGCGAAGGCTTGAAGCTGTCGGATTATGCTCAGCGATTCGGAACAGAAGTCATGTCAGACTACGGATGGTTGAGTGGATTGATGTTGGAGAGCATGGCTGAGCTTGAGCAGGACGATAAGGGTAACCAGGTGCTGCGTCTGACAGAAGAGGGATTGGGCTACTCGGATGCCATTGGAGATTGGCTCATCTCCGCTGAGATTCGTGAACAAATGGAAGGGTATGTAGTCTCATGAGAGCAACCTTGTATTATCGGGGCAAGCTGTCGTCGTGTAATTACGACTGTCCCTACTGCCCTTTTAGCAAAACGGTAGACTCCAAGGAAACGCTGAAAGTGGATGAACAACAACTGCGTCAATTTGTGAACTGGGTGAGGGAGCAGGAGCGTGCTGGACATCAATTTTCAATTTTCTTTAATCCCTATGGAGAAGCCCTGGTACGACGCTGGTATCGGGACGCGATGATTGAACTATCTCATATGCCACATGTGGGCAAAATTGCAGTCCAAACGAACTTGTCCGTCAAACTGGACTGGGCCCGCGAATTGAACCCTGATAAAGCGGCATTCTGGGCGACATATCACCCTCGTGAGACAAAGGAGTCTTCCTTTGTCAAACAATGTCTGACTTTACGTGAGATGGGACTTGCTTTTAGTGTGGGGACGGTTGGATTGCGCAGTGCATTCCCGGCAATTGAATCGATGAGACAGGCTTTACCCGATGACGTGTATATGTGGGTCAATGCATTTAAAGATCGGCCAAAGTATTATACCGTGGAAGAGGTTGACTTTTTACGGTCAATTGATCCGTTGTTTGAAGGGAATTTGCAGGATTACGAAAGTATGGGCAAGCGATGCTCCGCTGGTTCGGAGGTTTTTTATGTACAAGGGTCAGGGCATGTAAAAAGGTGCTACAAGGATCGCCGGATCATTGGTCATCTGTATCGCGATGGTTTGGAAGCTTTAGCCGCTGATCGGCCATGCGGCATGAAGAAGTGTGGCTGTTACATCGGTTATATTCATATGGAGGATTCGCCGTTCAGAGATATTTTTGGCAGTGGATTGCTTGAACGTAATCCGGTTCTGATCAACTGATACAGTCTCTTATCCATTTTAAAATTATCTGCAGTTATCATGTAGTCAAATATTACAAAAGGGGTGCCTGATGGACAGCTGTAATACTGTCATCAGGCACCCCTTTTAGGATTGAAAAGCCGCCCTATTTTAACGAATCGCCACTTTATACGTACGCAACCATGAGTTGATCTGTGTCAGGTAAGCAAACAGTTGTGGCCCTGACATTAACTGTCCAAACCAGGGCAGGTTGGAAGAAGCGTCCGGTGAAGAGGCCAATTTCCGAATTTGGGCTTTATCGATTAATGGCAAGATTGGTGAGCTTGCGTCATCCAGAATATCCAGTACCTGTTGTTTAACGGCAGCGAGATACTGCGGGTTATGTGTTTTCGGATACGGGCTCTTTTTGCGGTACAATACATCGTCAGGCAGTACACCTTCCAGCGCTTTACGCAGAATTCCTTTTTCCCGTCCGCCTGTCATTTTCATTTCCCACGGAACGTTAAACACATACTGAATCAAGCGATGATCACAATAAGGCACCCGAACCTCAAGCCCCGCTCCCATACTCATCCGATCTTTACGATCAAGGAGTGTAGGCATGAACCGGGTGATGTTCAGATAGGACATGACTCGCATCTGGGCTGCCTTGCCTGTTTCCCCATCGAGCGAAGGTACTTCAGCCACAGCATCCGAATAGCGATCTGCGAGATAATCCAGCGGTCTGATCCATTCCCGAATGTCCGGGGATAACAATCCTGCTCGCATGTCAGGAGCTACAGACCATGGGAATGTGCCGGAGTTCAGCATCTCTTCCCGATGGAACCAGGGATAACCGCCAAATACTTCATCCGCTGCTTCACCTGAAATGGCAACTGTAGCTCCTTTTTTGATTTCTTTACAGAAGAGATAGAGAGAGGAATCTACATCCGCCATACCCGGCAAATCCCGCACGAGCATCGCCTGGGTCAGTGCATGGACCAACTCTCCATTTTCAATCTCAATCCAGTGATGATCTGTTTTCAGTTCATCCACCATACGCTGAATCCAGGGACCATCTGCCCCAGGTTGGAAGGAGTGCGCCTGAAAATGCTTCGCATTATCTACATAGTCGACCGAATACGTACTGACTTGGCCCTGACCGGTACGGTTGTAATAATCTACGGCAAGAGCAGATAAAGCACTGGAATCCAGCCCCCCCGACAAAAGGGAGCAAACCGGAACGTCCGAAGCAAGCTGTCGTTCTAATGTATCCTGCAACAGTCTGCGTACTTCGGCAGTTGTTTCTTCCAGATTATGTTCGTGTTTCTGACTTTCCAGCTTCCAGTAAGCATAGGTTTTAATCCCGTTTCGGTTGTATATAAGCGCATGGGCTGGTTTAAGCTCGCTCAGGGAGGAATAGACGCCGTGTCCAGGTGTCCGGGCAGGCCCCACAATAAATACCTCCGCCAATCCCTCAGGACCAACAGCAGCTTCGACATCCGGGTGAATGAGCAGTGCTTTGGGTTCTGAGCCAAATACGAGAGCATCCTTTGCATTACTGTAGAACAGGGGTTTGACGCCCAAGCGATCGCGTGCCATAAAAACCTGTTCGCGGCCGCCATCCCATATCGCAAAAGCAAAAATTCCGTTAAACCGATCAACACAGGCCGGTCCCCACTCAATATAAGAGGCGAGCAGCACTTCCGTATCACATTGCGTGCGGAAATGATGTCCCCGCTGGAGCAATTCCTTTTTCAACTCGGGTGCATTGTATAGTTCTCCGTTATACACGACGGTATAGGAGATGTCTCCTTGTAACGCATGCATGGGCTGTGCCCCGTTCTCCGGGTCCATTACGCTGAGACGCCGGTGTCCGAACGCACAAGGATTGGAGATCCATGTACCTGAAGCGTCGGGCCCCCGGTTCGACAAGCTGTCCGTCATCCGGACCAGCAGCTCTGATTCCTGGGTCAAATCCCGATTCCACTGTATGAAGCCGGTTATACCGCACATGGTTTGTTCATCCTTTCTTAGTCGAGTCATTCATCCGTATGGCCGCTTCAGTCGCTAACAGCCAGCAAATGTTATCTTTTTCGTCAGAAGTCGTAACAAATATATGCCGAAAGCAGGCATAAAATGTCTGTCCTCTTCGGAAACTAGTTCTAGGGACAACGGCCTCAACATGCCAGTGAAGGAGAGAACTTGCAAATGGAAAGTATGACCTATTATGTATCTGTCATGGGGCGCTCCGTTATTCCTGATCCGCATGCAACGTCGTATGAGTGGGTTATTGAGGCGACGCCTCAGGAGGCGGAACAATTACTGGGATTGCTTAACCTTATGCAGGAAAAAGAGGAAGAGGCCTTTCCAGGAATGGTATTCCCATGGCCGGATACGCCTGAGGAGTCTGTAAACCGAGCATATGAAGCTGTATTACAGCAGGTCTATCGAGAGATTTATCGCTTGGGAACACCAGAGACCCGATACCAGATCGAACAAAGTACATGAAATGGAAAAGGAGCGCGATAACAAATGTATGCCATTCAGGATGCTAAAATACGCAGATTAACGGAAGTGGATGGATTGTCTTGTGCAGAAGTTGAGGTGCAGCCTGGAAACACAGGGGATCCGTCTTTACTTGTTTATGTTGCGGCAACGCAGCCAGGGAACTCACTCGAAGTCGTTCGAATTGTACGCAATCATTCGGATGCTGTTCTGGACTGGTACAATAACAATATGCACACAGCGTTTGAAGATGCCACGAACACGGCGTTTGAGAACAGTGAAGGCATTACAGCTGGGGATGATAAGGCACGCTTTCAAAGCGAACTCTTTGCTTTTGGATTACTTGGCCCAACTCTTCAGCGCTATCTGGTAGGTCAAGCGTAAAGAGACGTCCAAGCAACTGCTCAGATGCTCAAAGGAAACAAGTAACCGGAATGCAGAAACCCGCCCTTCTTTTGAAAGGCGGGTTTCTGCATTTAAAGTATAACTTGATTGTAATACCTATATTTCTACTTCTGGTCAGGCATATTCACGCAGCACTTGAATCCCTTTGACAATATTATAGACAAAACTTAATGCATAAATGACAAAGAACAGGATTACAAATCCGATCGCGGAGCCCAGACTATGGGCGGTAACGAAGAAATAAAGTAACGGGATTGCAGCAAGAAACGGGAAGATATGCGAGAATAATGCCCGTTTGGCATGTCCTTCAATGTAGTTGTCCTTCGCAACAATCCAAATAATGATGGGGAACAGGAACGGAGCAAAGAAAATGCTGAAATAGGATAATGCGGATAAAAGTTGTCTCATCACGGTTCTCTCCTTCATTTGAGTCCTTAAAGTGTATGTATCCAAAAGATTACCCAGTACATCAGACAATGAATAGGTCATCCCTTTTTCTTTATGCAGTTATCTTATTCTCATCAATATGGCCTCATAACAGCATTCATATTCTTACATAGGTTAGGTATGAGAATAATACGATCCAGCCGTGTGAAAAGGTGCAATTATTAATTTTTAATAAAACTCTTGAAAATTATAGAAATCAGAGTATAATAGAAATCGCGCCGAATTTTTATTATACATATTTGTCTCAGTAGCTCAGCAGGATAGAGCAACGGCCTTCTAAGCCGTCGGTCGGGGGTTCGAATCCCTCCTGGGACGTAAAACAAGAAGCTTCCTTTGGGAAGCTTTTTTTCGTACAAGGGATGAGAACCCCAATGGTTCGTCGGAGCATGAGCTTCGGTAGGAACACTTCGCAGTCTCGACTGTAAGGAGAGTATCCCTCCTGGGCCGTAAAACAAGAAGCTTCCTTCGGGAAGCTTTTTTTCGTACAAGTGGTAAATTCAAGAGCTTACCTTCTGCTGTGGCAAATTGAACATGATCATATTCAGATTTTACAGCTTTATGGGATCAAGAATTTGCCTTAGTTCAGGGTTTTCATCACCCGCGATCATTCCCCCGTTTACGGTTTCTACAGACTGACGGGTATTTTTCATAAATTGATCGATGATATCATTTTTGGCTGTGAGATGGGTTAACCATCCCAGACTAGCGTCCCATCGGGAATCAAATCCAAAAAGAACTGTGGGTTTCGGATCTTATCCACCGCGCAGCATTATTGAAGTGGATCGTTGAATCAAAATGATATTGTCGAATGGGTAGGGACATTTTATGCACCTGGACAATAGAAAAAGATAAATCACAAGGTCTCCACTGGGTGGAGGCCTGTTTTAATGAAGTGAATAATTATTTTTCATGGAAAATAGATGTGTATTTATAGGTGAAACCTATTAAATAGATAGAGTTTATATATTTAAATAATAAACCATAATGTGCCACAATGAGGATATCAATCATGAAAGCGATGGTGGTATTCATGCAGTCGATAAACCAATGGCAAGCGGATGAGTATGACAACAAACTGGCTTTTGTATCTGGTTACGGTAGAAACTTAATCTCGTGGCTTCAACCGGGGAAAGGCGAATACATCCTGGATCTGGGATGTGGGACGGGGGATTTAACGTACGAAATTTCTATGTCACAGGCTGAGGTCGTCGGCATGGATTCATCCCCGGACATGATACGTCGGGCGAGGGAGAAATTTCCCCATATCACATTCATGGAGGGAGACGGACATCAGTTTGAGACAAGCAAGCTGTATGATGCTGTCTTTTCCAATGCAGCCCTGCACTGGATGCGAAGTCCGCGACTGGTTGTCGACAGTATATGGAAGTCATTGAAGCCCGGAGGACGTTTTGTAGCGGAGTTTGGTGGCAAAGGCAATGTGCAGATTGTTCTTGATGCATTAGAAGAGGTATTCGAACGTCACACTGGGATTCGGGCTTCAGAACGCAATCCTTGGTACTTCCCAACAATCGGCCAATATAGCCAGGTTCTGGAGCAAGGCGGGTTTTTGGTACGACAGGCCTATCACTATGACCGCCCTACCAGACTAGTCGATGGTGAAAAGGGAATTGAGGGCTGGTTAGCCCATTTTGGAGGGGACTATTTTCAGGGATTGGATCAGGAGAAGATTCAGGAAATTTGTCATGAAACCAGCAAAATCGTTCTGCCAAAACTCTGGGATGAAGATGCGATTTATGCTGATTATAAGCGGCTGCGCATTGAAGCAGTAAAGCCGAAAATTGAAATAATCACATGAAATGCCTTTGTTAAATGAACAAATACGCTCTATTTTAAAAAAACATTGATTCATGCATAGGCTGGGAATCTCCTCTCGATAAGAGGCTCCCTGCCTTTTTGCCTATGCCTTAAATAAAAATTGAAATAATTTAACGACAAATAAATACAATTCCACATTTTTCTCTTACCAAAGAACCATATAAGTAATTTTTATATCATAATTGTAATTATTTAGAAGGGAAGTGTACTATTTTAGTAGAATAATTTACCGAGGGTCAATCGTTTTGCAGATAGGAAGGTGAAGTGGTTACAAGTGTTGCAGCGCTTGTCATAGCAGGGCCCGATTGGTGAGGTACTTTTATATTGTAGAAGGAGGGGAATAGCTTTGAATAAACGTTTGATATCCATATTGTTAAGTGTTCTTATGATCTTCTCCATGATTATGCCAGCGGCTGGAGCTGCTCCTGCAGATGTTCAGCTTGAGGATGTTCTAAGCAAGTCTGAGGCCACGCAATGGAGAGAAATTCTTGATCAGCGGAAAGACAAGCTTGCCGCAGATCCTTTTCTGGACAAGAGTCTGGAAGGTCTTGGCGGAGAGGAAACCAGAGTTATCGTTGAACTCTCCAATAAGCCGGTTGCTGTTGCACAAGGCGAATCTACCCTCGAAGGAAAATCTTTTACCTCCTCTATGGAAACAAATGCTGTGACTCAAATAGAGCAACAACAACAGTCATTTGTACATAGCCTCACTCAGAAGAAAATCAAACATGAAGTATTGGAAAATTACGCATATGCCCTGAATGGTGTAGCTATTGAGCTCAAAGGAAACCAATTGGGACAATTGCTTCGTATACCGGGTGTCGTTAGCGTATATCCTGACATTGAAATTACGTTATCTCCGGAAACAGATGAAGTGGATCCATATATGAAAGATACAGCGCCTTTTATTGGTGCACCGGAAGTATGGGATCTGGGGTATAAAGGACAAGGCATTAAAGTAGGCGTTATTGATACAGGGATCGACTACGAACATCCTAATCTGCAAGAGGCTTATAAGGGTGGGTGGGATTTCGTTGGAAATGACAATGATCCTTATGAAACAACACGTGAAGAGTGGAAAGGTTCGGGTGAACCTGAATTTAATGAAAAAGGAAGTGCTTATTACACTTCTCACGGTACTCACGTAGCCGGTACCATTGCTGCTCGTGAAGCTGGAGATTATGGCATTGTTGGGATTGCACCTGAAGCCGATATTTATGCATATCGTGTGCTTGGACCTTATGGAAGTGGGCAAACTTCATGGGTGCTGGGTGGAATTGACCGTTCCGTTGCCGATGGCATGGACGTAATCAATCTCTCGTTGGGTAACTCCGCAAATGATCCAAGTTATATCACTTCCGTTGCACTTAACAATGCCATGCTGTCTGGCGTGACTGCAGTTGTGGCAAGCGGTAATGATGGCCCGAATCGTTATACATTGGGTTCCCCGGGAGCATCGGCTATGGCAATCACTGTAGGCAACTCGACAGGGCCTAGCCAGATCATTACGGCTAATACGCATTTCTGGATTGGTGAGGAAGGTAAAGGTACACGTCCTGAAGAGCAGCCGGTACCTGAGGCTGAACAATCACCTGAACTGGGGTCAGCACCGGGAACGGATAGTCCTAAAGTGTTGGATCAGGGTGAGCCAGCATCGATAATAGATGATAAAGATCCATCTGTAACTGCTCTTGAAGAGCATGCCACAAAAGAGGAAGCTACATCAGCCAACGAAGCTGCATTTTCAGGATCAAAAGAAGTTGAAATAACAACTGAAGCGTCTGCCGATGTTGTAGCTCGAGATACAGAGGGTGACGTTTCAGAAGAGCATACTCAACCAGCCTCACCTTCTGCACCTGTCGAAACTTCTCCAGAATTTGCCACTGTAGAAGAAAAGCCAGCGGCTGCTCCAACTGAAACAGAGCAAAACCCGCTGGCTGTGACAGAGTCTGTCTATCGCCTTGATATCATGGGCTGGAGCCTTTCGGCAGACCCGGAATCGGTTTTAACGGATTCATATGAACTTGTTTTTGCCGGACTCGGCAAACCAACGGATTTTGAAGGCAAGGATTTTACAGGTAAAGTGGCTTTGGTTCAGCGTGGTGAACTGGCATTTGTGGAGAAAGTAGCCAATGCCAAAGCCGCTGGTGCAGTTGCCATTATTGTATATAACAATATCCCGGGACCGATCGGTGTGAGTTTGGGGGATAATTTTGAGTTAATTCCTACTTTGAGCATGTCGAAGGAGGATGGGGAAGTCATCAAGGCTGAACTGGATGCAGGACAACCGGTTAAAGTGAGCTTTAGTGACTTTGAGCGTGGTCAAACGCCGGGAGATGAAATGAGTACGACCAGTTCCCGTGGACCAGCCAAGGTGACCCTTGATATTAAACCGGATGTGGTCGCACCTGGTGCCAGCATTCTGTCTACAATTCCTGCCTATGGCAAGGACGAGCCTGGAGCAGATTATTCACAAGCTTATGATCGCAAATCAGGGACAAGTATGGCGACACCACATGTTGCCGGACTGGTTGCCTTGCTGATGGAGAAGCACAGCGACTGGACACCTTTTGATATTAAGGTTGCACTAATGAACAATGGTAAAGTGCTCGACACGACGAAATATGATGTGTTTGATCAAGGCGCAGGACGTATTCAGGCGGTGAAAACGATTGATCCTGCTGCATTTGTTAAAGTATTGGATGTAACGAAATACACAGAGAATGGCGTGGTTGTTGAGAAGCCTAATGTGACAGGAAGTGTCAATTTCGGTAATTTCCTCAGTACGGACGAAAAAACCGTCACCAAAACGATTAAAGTGGAGTCGCTGAATGGCAGTGGTGGGGACTACACCGTAAATGTAAACCCAACACGCACGGTTCCTGGCGTTTCTGTAGCGGTGGACAAAAGCTCCTTCACATTGAATGGTGAGGAAGAGTTGCAGGTGACCATCACTGTTCCAAAAGGTGTGACTGCAGTAACAGAAGCACAAGGATATCTTCAATTGTCCAATGGAACGAATACATTTACGGTTCCATATGTTGCGCATTTCAATATTACGCTGGCAGGAGTTAAATACATTGAGACTGTAAAAGGTACAGAGAAGAATCCGTTCCATTATCCATTGAAGTCTGATGGCACGCTGGATACACTCAATGTTGCCATGGAATTTTATAATCCAATGAATTTCGCTCTGATTGAGATTTTTGATGGTCTTAACCCCGAAGGGGGACACTATCAAGACGGATACATCGGTTACATTTTTGGTAGCAACTATAACTTCGCTGCCAATACAAGATATAATCTGGCATGGGATGGCGAATATGCGGATTACACAACAGACGAAGTGACTGAAATTCCGGATGGTTTGTACACGGTTGATATCACGACGATCGGTGTGGACGGCAAAACCTACAAGGAAGACACCTCCCCATTCCTGGTGAAAAAGACAGCTCCGGCTGTAACTGCTCCAGAAAAGCTGGAGTTCAAACAGGATGAAACTGCTGTCATTAACGGTAACGTGGACGACTTGTACTTCCGTGCCGCTCCTGCTCTCCGAGAGGGCTGGAACATCGAGTTTGACCCGTCTGCTGCCTTGGAAGCAACGTATGTCGTGAAAAAAGAGAATGGTTCAATTTATAAGGACGGTGTTTTTGAAGTAAAACAAGATGGTAGCTTCAGTCTTCCTCTGGAAGGAATTGAAGCAGGGGAATACATCGTTGAATTTACGGTAACAGACCAGCAGGGACTTTCGGGTAAGGCCAGCACGGCATTACATTTGGAATCCAAAGAGACCGAACCGGAAACCCCGGCTGTCCGAGCGCCTGGAACGCCTGCATTGTCTCACAATAACGGACAAGTTAACGGCTTGCTTGAGGGCTCGTATACCGTCACTATGAACATGTGGTGGGGCGAGAACGCTACAAGCTATAAGCTTTATGAGGATGGAGTTTTGATCGATACACAGAAGTTGACCTACAATGCCCCTTGGGCGCAATTTGCTCAGACGAAGATCACGGGCAAAGCCAACGGCACATATACGTACGTAGCCGAGTTAACCAACGACAAGGGGACAACGCGGAGTCAGACGTTGACGGTTCGGGTGACCAACGCATCGCCGGGTAAAGCTGTTCTCTCTCACGATAACTGGGATGGTGACGGCAATTATAAGGTTCTTATGAATTTGTGGTGGGGAACCAATGCCACGGAGTATCGCCTCTATGAAAATGATCAGTTGATCGACACCCAGGTACTCAGTGCAGCTACGCCTTTTGCGCAAAGCGCTGTGAGTAAGCTGTCGGGACGCACATCCGGAACGTACAAGTATCGGGCAGAATTAATCAACGCTTCTGGAGTTACCAGCACAGACACCATCACGGTTAAGGTGAAGTGAATCCTGCGGCATTCATTTATTGAAGGAATGGTTCTTCGCATAAACGGCCTCCATCTCGATTTCGCGGGATGGAGGCCGTTTGGTTTTATATTTTGCTGCATACATGGAATGGATATCCATTTTTTTAAATCTAACCGATTACTCTATTCTTGCTGGCCTTGATCCCTGCGATCAGTAAAACAATCGCAACGATAACCTGTACCAATAACGGCAGGGTCCATCCTTTGGTCCAGTCATGAAGCACACCGAACAGCAAAGGTCCGACTGCCGCCAACATATATCCGAATGACTGAGCCATTCCCGATAGGCTTGCAGCTTGTCTGGCATCGGCTGTACGCAGTACAAAAAACATGGTTACAAGTCCGAATGAAGCCCCGGCTCCCACGCCGGCCAAAGCAACACCGACGGTTATGAGGGAGGGGATACCGCTTAAAAGGAATGCATATCCCAGAATCAAACATGAGGATGTGATTGCAGTCAACCCACGTTGATCTTTCATGCGTCCTGCCAGAATGGGAACGATGAACGTTACCGGAACACTAACCATTTGCATCAGGGATAGCATCCAACCCGCCGAAGAGGAACTGAAACCCTGATCAGATAAAATCTCGGGCAGCCAGGTAATCGTGGTGTAAAAAATTAAAGATTGTAATCCCATGAACAGTGTGACAGACCAGGCTAAGGAAGAAGAGCGCAGACGAACCGGCTTCGCTTCCGTTCTCGAAGCCACGTAAACTTCACCACGACGTCCTGTACGGACGTGAGGCAGCCAGAGAATCAGTGCCAGAATGGACAGTACGGCCCACATACCCAGTGATGCGTGCCATCCCATGGAGGTCAAGCCTGCCGCGGGGACACTAATTCCTGAGGCGATGGCACCCCAGATATTCATGGATACGGAGTAGAGGCCGGTAACTAGTCCAACTCGCAATGGGAAATCCCGCTTGATCAGACTGGGCAGCAATACGTTGCTTAGGGCAATGCCACATCCGAGAATCGCTGTTCCTGCGAAGAGAATGGGAACAGAGGGCATGAACCGGAGGGTTACGCCTATGGTTACAAGAATTATGGCCGTTAACAAAGCCGTTTCTAATCCGAATCTTCGTGCCAGTTGTGGGGCAAACGGAGAAATTGCCGCAAAGGCAAGCAAAGGAAGAGAGGTAAGCAACCCTGCCATCGTATGACTTATTCCTGTATCTGCACGGATCAGTTCCACGATAGGGCCTGTTGCCGTAATGGGTGAACGCATGGTCGCTGCGATAACGATAATGCCTGCCAGCAAGAGTCCAAGTTTCATGGATACTGACGATGAATTATCGACTGCAGCACGGTCAGGTGAGTTTTGATGCAAAGATGAGGGCATGGCAAATCTCCTATGGGTTATTTGTCTAATATGTATACTTTGATATATAACATATACACTAATTAAGCATAACATCTCATGTCAACAACAGACAACGAACGGAGCAGATTATCCCCAGAACGCAAAAAAAGCTTCCCGAAGGAAGCTTTTTTTAATACGTCCCAGAAGGGATACTCTCCTTGCCGTCGAGACTGCGAAGTAGCGCTAACGAAGCGGATGCTCCGACGAACCATTGGGGTTCTCATCCCCAGAACGCAAAAAAAGCTTCCCGAAGGAAGCTTTTTTTAATACGTCCCAGAAGGGATACTCTCCTTGCCGTCGAGACTGCGAAGTAGCGCTAACGAAGCGGATGCTCCGACGAACCATTGGGGTTCTTATCCCCAGAACGCAAAAAAAGCTTCCCGAAGGAAGCTTTTCTTAATACGTCCCAGAAGGGATTCGAACCCCCGACCGACGGCTTAGAAGGCCGTTGCTCTATCCAGCTGAGCTACTGAGACACGAAATTTTTCAAGCAAAAATTATTTTATCATAAATAATCATGAATATCAACCGTTTTATTTTAAATTATTTTTCGTATATTATATTTGGCGGCAGTAACGTTTTTTTCATTATAATTAAGGTTATGTTAGAATATCAGAAGAACTCAAAAAAATAGATCGATTTTCGTTTAATATACATCTATTTATGGTTATTGCGACTGGAGATTCTGGATACAGAGGAGGTGCTCCCATTAAGGAATCCACGACCCCGGAAACCGAGCACAGCAACAATATCGTGCTGTTTCCTAAGACGCTGGACTATTACCAGATTCAATTGACGGTTATGCTAGAAAACGAACGATACGGTGAAGCGATGGACCTGCTTCGCTTTTTACTGCAATGCCAAGGGCAGGAAGAACGGCATTACGACGAATGGCGAGCGTTGCTCGAATGGCTTCAAGCGGCTTTCCCTCATTACGGGGAAGATCCACCAGTGGTCCATGAAGAGCGCGAGGAAGAGGAAATCAGTGAAGAGGACATGGCACGTCAACATGCCCGGTCCAAACTGGAGCAAGATGATGGTTATGCTGATAAACTGCTTCGAACTGTGATGGAAGAGCCTTTATCCGAACAAACGATGCTGGCGCTGGAACAGCTTGCCTATCTCGAACGGCCGGAGATTGATGATTCGCTGACTGGTTGGCTCAAAGACAAGACATTGCATCCCTTGCTTCAGTTTCGTGTGCTGCAGACATTGCGCCGCCGTGGTGTTCAGGGTGTTATTGCATTTACTCGTGGGGATGAGCCGGTTGAAGTGGAGATAGATACCGTTCCTCTTAGACCTGAGGATTTCCCGCTCCAGATTGTTCAGATTCTTGAACGGGTAGCGGATCAGACGGAGGTTCATGAACCTACGCTCTTTTATTTTGCACAAGAACTGTGGATTCAATATGTCATGGCCGTGTACGGAACCCGTGATTACATGTCCATGCTGGAAGAAAATGATTCCATGACAGATATATGGGCAGCTGCTCTACATATGACCGTTGCAGACAGTCTGGGCGGTTCGCATGACGAGGAAGATACTCGCTCAATGTATGCTGTGACAGGGGCGATGCGCTTTCGTCTGGAGCAGGCATATCGATCGATGAAGCAGTTTGTTTCTGCCGGTTTGGACGGTCAATAGGAGTCGGAAACGTTTTCCTCAAACCGTATCAAGGGATTCCCCTTGAAAAAGAATCTAATCTTGTTTATACTAAAATGGTTATTTTGTACGTGATTGCCTACGTGAACATGTGAATTTTGGAGGGGAAAGTATACAATGAAAGCAACTTGGGAAAAGATAGAGAAGAACCTAGGGGTTCTTGAGGTTGAAGTGGGTGCAGATCGTGTAACTGCAGCACTCGACAAAGCTTTTAATAAAGTGGTTAAACAAGCAAACGTACCTGGATTCCGTAAAGGTAAAGTTCCACGTCCAATCTTCGAAGCTCGTTTTGGTGTGGAAAGCTTGTATCAAGAAGCCATCGACATTTTGCTTCCTGAAGCTTATACAGAAGCCATCGACCAAACGGATATTTTCCCGGTTGATCGTCCTGATGTAGATATCGAACAATTCGCTAAAGGACAAGTATTCAAGTTCAAAGCGAAAGTAACCGTTAAACCTGAAGTTACACTGGGTGACTACAAAGGCGTTGAAGTTGCTGTAGCCAAACATGAAGTAACGGATGCAGAAGTAACTGAAGAGCTCGAGCGTCTTCAACAGCGTCACGCTGAACTCGTTGTTATCGACGAAGGTTCTGCACAAAACGGTGATGTTGCTGTAATCGACTTTGACGGTTCCGTTGATGGTGTACCGTTCGAAGGCGGACAAGCTGAGCGTTATTCCTTGGAACTGGGTTCCAACACATTCATCCCGGGATTTGAAGAGCAGGTTGTGGGTCTGTCCACAGGCGACTTCAAAGACGTTGAAGTGACTTTCCCAGAGAGCTACCATGCAGCTGAACTGGCTGGCAAACAAGCGGTATTCAAAGTGAAAGTACATGAAATCAAACGCAAACAGCTTCCTGAGCTGGATGACGAGTTTGCAAAAGATGTCAGCGAATTCGAAACGCTTGAAGAGTACAAAGCTGATCTGAAAACACAATTGGAATCCCGTAAAGCAGATGAAGCCAAAGCAGCTCAAGAAAATGCTGTTGTAGAAAAAGTGGCTGAAAATGCTGAAGTGGACATTCCTTCTGCAATGGTTGACAGCGAAGTACAAAACATGATGCGTGATTTCGACAACCGTCTGCGCAACCAAGGAATGAACCTGGAAATGTTCCTGAGCTTCTCCGGTCAAACTCAAGCTGACCTTAGAGCGCAAATGCAGGAAGATGCTTCCAAACGTGTTCGCAACAATCTGGTTCTTGAAGCAGTTGGTAAAGCGGAAAACATCGAAGTGTCTGACGAAGAAGTGAACCAAGAGCTCGAAAAAATGGCTGAGTCTTACAAGCGTCCTGCTGAGGAGATTCGTGGCATTCTCGAAGGTAATGGTTCCCTGGACAGCCTTCGTGATGAAGTGAAACTGCGTAAAACGATTGACGTTCTCGTTGAAAACAGCAAAGTTGTTGAAGCTGTTGAAGCTCCAGCTGAAGAAGTTGCTGCAGAAGCTGACGAAAAATAAGACAAGCTGTTACGTAATGAACAGCTGAATAAACGATAAGGCACGTGAATCATTGCGTGCCTTATTTTTAAATTATGGCATCCATTTTATAGATGATTCAGTAATAATATGGGTGTGAGTCGTTGCGATATATGGTTATGCATATTTAACATCCCATGGTTCCACTTTAAATAAAAAAAAGGTGAAACGGCATAGGAATGCTCCAATTTGCACATACATAGAAAACATGGTTAAATATGATCAGGCTAAAAAGATAAACTCACTTCGTCTTGACACTACTTGTGAAAAATGACATTGTCACAGGAACGTGTTAGAATGAATTTGGGTTTGCTTTACAGGTAGCCTATGTCTAATTACATGTAGAAAAGAGGTTGGTCTCATGAGTCTGGTGCCAATGGTTGTTGAACAAACCAATCGAGGCGAGCGGTCTTACGATATATATTCGCGTTTGCTGAAGGATCGCATTATTTTTTTAACCAGTGCGATTGATGACGATGTAGCCAATCTTGTCATAGCGCAGCTTTTGTTTTTGGCAGCCGACGATCCAGAGAAGGATATCAGCTTGTACATTAATTCACCTGGTGGTTCTGTCACCGCAGGGATGGGTATATACGATACGATGCAATATATCAAGCCGGATGTATCGACCATTTGCGTAGGTATGGCAGCAAGCATGGGCTCGTTATTGCTGACAGCCGGTGCTCCTGGCAAACGATTTGCGCTGACGAACAGCGAAGTGATGATTCATCAGCCGCTTGGCGGCGTTCAGGGACAGGCTGCGGATATCAAAATTCACGCAGAATGGATTATTAAAACACGTCAGAAACTGAATCAAATATACGTCGATCGTACAGGTCAACCCCTTGAGAAAATCGAGCGGGACACCGACCGTGACTTCTTCATGAGTGCTGAAGAAGCCAAAACGTACGGCATTATTGACCAGGTGCTCAGCAGACCGATCAATTCCTAAAGGGGTGGTTTCATGTTTAAATTTAACGATGAGAAAGGGCAATTGAAATGCTCTTTTTGCGGTAAATCTCAGGAACAGGTGCGTAAACTGGTCGCTGGACCAGGCGTTTACATTTGTGATGAATGTATCGAACTTTGCACCGAAATCGTTGAGGAAGAGCTCGGTCATGACGAAGAACTGGACCTTAAAGATATTCCAAAACCGAAAGAAATTCGTGACATTCTTGACCAATATGTTATTGGACAGGATCAGGCGAAAAAGTCTTTGTCAGTTGCGGTTTACAATCACTATAAGCGCATCAACACACAAAGCAAGATTGAGGACGTTGAATTGCAAAAAAGTAACATTTTGCTATTAGGACCTACGGGTTCTGGTAAAACGTTGCTGGCGCAAACGATGGCCAAAATCCTTAATGTTCCTTTTGCTATTGCTGATGCAACTTCATTGACTGAAGCAGGTTATGTCGGCGAGGATGTAGAGAACATTCTGCTGAAGCTGATTCAAGCTGCTGATTATGATGTGGAAAAAGCAGAACGCGGCATTATTTATATCGATGAAATTGATAAAGTAGCACGTAAATCCGAGAACCCATCCATTACACGTGATGTATCGGGTGAAGGTGTTCAACAGGCACTCTTGAAAATTCTGGAAGGAACTGTAGCTTCCGTACCACCACAAGGTGGCCGTAAGCATCCACATCAGGAATTCATCCAGATTGATACCACCAACATCCTGTTCATTTGCGGCGGTGCCTTCGATGGCCTGGAACAAATGATCAAACGCCGGATCGGTAAAAAAGTGATCGGCTTTAACACTGTTACGGAGCAAAAAGATCTGAAACCGGGCGAATATTTGGGTATGGTATTGCCGGAAGACTTGTTGAAATTCGGTCTGATTCCGGAGTTCGTAGGTCGTCTGCCAGTCATCTCCACGTTGGAGCCGCTGGACGAAGATACATTGGTACGGATTCTGTCCGAGCCAAAAAATGCGCTGACCAAACAATATCAAAAATTGCTGGAGCTGGATAATGTGAATCTGGTGTTCGAACCAGCCGCATTGCTTGCGATTGCGAAGGAAGCCATTAAACGTAACACGGGTGCACGTGGACTGCGTGCCATTATCGAAGGCATTATGCTTGAGATTATGTACGAAGTGCCTTCCCGTGATGATGTTACGAACTGTGTCATTACAGAAGAAGTCGTTGAGAAGAGAGTCGTGCCTGAACTGAGCCAATCGAAGGACGACAAGCAGGAAGAAAGTGCCTAATTCAAGGTGAATATTCCGTTTCAACACTGAAATATAGACTTGTCAGTTCTCCACTCCTGGCAGAAGGCGAATCATGTCTCTGTCAGGGTGGAGCTTTGACGTTGTGGGGAGAGAAATCACTCATGTTTTTAAGACAAGATACACGTCCCGTAAAAGTGGGGAACTTAACGATTGGTGGCAGCAACGAGGTCATCATCCAGAGCATGTGTACAACGAAAACGGCAGACGTTGAGGCAACCGTGGCAGAGATTTTGCGTTTGGAAGAAGCAGGCTGCCAAGTGGTGCGTGTAACGGTGAACAATGAAGAAGCTGCTGCAGCCATCAAGGAAATCAAAAAACGGATTCATATTCCGCTCGTAGCGGATATCCATTTTAATTACAAACTGGCTCTCCTTGCGATTGAGAACGGCATCGATAAAGTACGGATTAATCCCGGCAATATCGGTAAACGATCCAAAGTGGAAGAAGTGGTCAAGGCTTGCAAAGAGAAAGGTATTCCGATTCGCATCGGGGTAAATGCCGGTTCGCTTGAAAACCATTTGCTTGAGAAGTATGGGTATCCTACGGCTGATGCTATGGTAGAAAGTGCATTGTATCACATTGGCATTCTGGAAGAGCTTGATTTCCATGATATCATTGTATCCCTCAAAGCTTCGGATGTACCGATGGCGATTGAAGCGTATACCAAAGCCGCTCAAATCATCAAGTATCCGTTGCATCTGGGAATTACCGAGGCGGGCACGTTGTTCTCGGGTACAATCAAAAGTTCTGCGGGTATGGGTGCCTTGTTATCCATGGGCATTGGGTCGACAATGCGGATATCGCTTAGTGCGGACCCGGTTGAGGAGATCAAAGTTGCTCGTGATCTGCTTAAAACCTTTGGGCTGATTTCCAATGCAGCTACGCTGATTTCATGCCCGACCTGTGGCCGTTTGGATATCGATCTGTTCTCCATTGCTAATGAGGTGGAAGAGTATATTTCCAAGCTCAAGGTGCCGATCAAAGTATCGGTGCTAGGTTGTGCTGTGAACGGTCCTGGCGAAGCAAAAGAAGCGGATATCGGAATTGCCGGTGCACGCGGAGAAGGCTTGTTATTCCGACATGGTAAAATGATCCGTAAAGTGCCGGAAGAAATCATGGTTGAGGAATTGAAAAAAGAGATCGACAAAATCGTGGAGTCCTATGAAACGACAGGGGTTATTCCAGGCCGCTCGCACTGATTCTTTTATATATGTTTCCTGCATCAGCCCGTCAGCAATGACGGGCTGTTTTGCATTCTCTGACATACAAATTGCCGTACACCCGTTTACGTCTCGGTGAAAAGGCTATACTACCAAGTATTAGCATGATCTCTTATGAGATAGGGACAGAACAGGAGGATGTGGAGACATGGAATTTGGTATGGTCATAATGATGATTCAGTTATTTTTTGGTGTGGTGATTGGTTTGTATTTCTGGAATTTGCTTCGTGGCCAGAAAACAAACCGCAGTGCCGTTGAGCGGGAATCCCGCAAGGAGCTGGAGAAACTGCGGAAGTTGCGCTCCATATCACTCACCAAACCCTTGGCCGAGAAGACACGTCCAGCAACGATTAATGACATTGTGGGGCAAAAGGACGGACTCCGGGCCCTTAAAGCTGCGCTATGCAGTGCTAATCCACAGCATGTCATTATATATGGCCCCCCAGGAGTGGGGAAAACAGCTGCTGCAAGGGTAGTTTTGGAAGAAGCTAAAAAGAATCCATCCTCTCCCTTCAAGCCCGATGCCAAATTCACGGAACTCGACGCCACAACGGCCCGTTTTGATGAACGGGGGATTGCTGACCCTTTGATTGGTTCAGTTCATGATCCAATCTATCAGGGAGCAGGAGCGATGGGGGTAGCAGGCATTCCTCAACCGAAACCTGGTGCTGTTACGAAGGCACACGGAGGTATGCTTTTTATTGATGAGATTGGTGAATTGCATTCCATCCAGATGAATAAGCTGCTTAAAGTGTTGGAGGATCGCAAGGTGTTTTTGGAGAGTGCGTACTATAACTCGGAAGACACGCATACTCCTGCTTATATCCACGATATTTTTCAAAATGGTCTGCCAGCCGATTTTCGCCTTGTCGGAGCGACGACACGTTCGCCCCATGAACTGCCTCCAGCTTTGCGGTCGCGGTGCATGGAGGTCTATTTCCGTCCATTGTTGCCCGAAGAGATCGGGCGAATAGCGGAAGATGCCGTGCAGAAAATCGGATTCAGTCCATGCCCGGAGGCTGTCGATGTGGTCAAGCGATATGCAACCAATGGGCGTGAAGCGGTGAACATTATTCAGCTCGCTGCAGGGCTGGCCTTGACCGAAAAAAGGGAAACACTGCAGGCGTCCGATGTGGAGTGGGTGGCTGGCAGCAGCCAGATTCAGCCCCGGCCAGATCGCAAGGTGCCTCAGCGGCCACAAATTGGTTTTGTCAATGGCTTGGCTGTATATGGACCGAATATGGGTACCATTTTGGAGATTGAAGTATCTGCTGTTCCGGCTCTTCGGGATCAGGGCCGAATCAACATTACGGGCGTTGTGGATGAAGAAGAGATTGGAGGCGGTTCGCGCACACTCCGGCGAAAAAGCATGGCTAAAGGCTCGGTTGAAAATGTGTTAACCGTATTAAAAGCCATGGGTATTCGTCCTAACGACTACGATTTACACGTTAATTTCCCGGGTGGAACGCCAATTGATGGTCCGTCTGCCGGGATTGCCATGGCCACTGCCATTACATCAGCCATCCAGGGGCGTCTTATTGATCATGAGACAGCGATGACGGGTGAGATTAGTATTCATGGCCGGGTGAAGCCGATCGGCGGTGTACTGGCCAAAGTAGAGGCTGCATTCCAGGCAGGGGCAAAGACGGTCATTATTCCGGCAGAGAATTGGCAGTCCATCTTTGATAATCTGGATGGCTTACGAGTTATCCCGGTGGATACGGTTGAGGACGTGTTCCGAGAAGTATTTGACTGGGTACCTGATCAGGAGCAAGCGAAACAAATGGACCTTGCCGAAGAGGCAGCGCCACCTTCACCGGAAATTTTTCCACCTGCATCCGCTTCTTATTTGCGTGCTGACTTGCCGCGTCCAGGACAGGTAACAGATTCGGGAAGCTGCTAAGCGCTTCCCTTCATTGGTTTTTTATGTGAACATTTGATAGAATAATGAATGACTACAACCTGAGAGCCATTGGAGGTGCGAAAGCGATGGGACCGAGCAAAGCGAAAGGTCGTCGTTTTCCTTTACTGCCTTTAAGAGGACTTCTCGTCTACCCGAGTATGGTACTGCATCTCGATGTGGGCCGGGAGAAATCGGTCAAGGCTTTAGAAAAAGCGATGGTAGAAGAACATTTGATTCTCCTATGTTCCCAAGCCGAGGTAAATATTGAAGAACCAACACAAGAGGACATTTTCAGAATCGGAACCGTAGCCAAGGTCAGACAGATGCTGAAGCTTCCAAACGGAACGATTCGTGTACTTGTGGAAGGCTTGGAACGGGCTGAAATTATTGAATATACGGACAACGAAGAGTATTACGAAGTGCTGGCACAGGAGCTTCCTGAAGAGGAGAACAGCCGTCCCGAAACGGATGCGCTAATGCGTACCGTTTTGAATCAGTTCGAAAATTATATTAATTTGTCCAAAAAGGTTACACCTGAGACACTTGCGGCCGTGTCTGATATTGAAGAACCAGGTCGATTGGCCGATGTTATCACAAGTCACCTGTCTCTGAAGATCAAGGACAAACAGGAGATTTTGGAGACGATCGATGTGCGGGAACGGCTGGAGAAGCTGCTGGACATCCTGAACAATGAGAGGGAAGTACTGGAGCTTGAACGCAAAATCAGCCAGCGAGTGAAGAAACAAATGGAGAAAACCCAGAAGGAATATTATTTGCGCGAGCAGATGAAGGCGATTCAAAAAGAACTGGGCGAGAAAGAGGGCCGTGCAGGCGAGGTTGAGGAACTCCGTAATCAGATGGAGGCTCTTGGCCTGCCGGACAAGGTAAAGGAAAAGGTTGAAAAGGAAATTGATCGTCTGGAGAAAATGCCATCGAGTTCTGCTGAAGGCGGGGTAATCCGCAACTATGTGGATTGGCTGCTGGGACTGCCTTGGACGCAGATGACAGCCGACGACCTGGATATTCAGAAGGCAGAAGATGTGCTCAACGCAGATCATTACGGTTTGGAAAAACCGAAAGAGCGTGTGCTTGAATATCTGGCTGTTCAAAAGCTGGTGAAAAAGCTTAAAGGGCCGATTCTCTGTCTTGTTGGACCTCCAGGGGTCGGCAAAACGTCACTGGCGCGCTCCATTGCCAGATCGCTTGGCCGCGAGTTTGTCAGAATATCGCTTGGCGGCGTAAGGGATGAAGCGGAAATTCGTGGACATCGTCGTACCTATGTGGGCGCAATGCCAGGCCGTATCATTCAGGGCATGAAGACGGCGGGTTCACTCAATCCGGTTTTCCTGCTGGACGAGATCGACAAAATGGCCTCAGACTTTCGTGGGGATCCTTCCGCAGCGCTGCTTGAGGTACTTGATCCCGAGCAAAACAACACATTCAGTGACCACTTTGTGGAGTTACCGTTTGACTTATCCAACGTTATGTTTGTAACAACCGCCAACACGGTGCATAACATTCCGCGTCCGCTTCTGGACCGGATGGAGATGCTCAACATTCCGGGATATACCGAACTGGAGAAGCTGCAAATCGCCAAGAATTATTTGCTGCCGAAGCAGAAACAGGACCATGGTCTGAAAGAAGATCAGCTGCATATCGGGGATGACAGCTTGTTGCGTGTCATTCGTGAATATACACGGGAGTCCGGGGTGCGGAATCTGGAACAGCAGATGGCTTCATTATGCCGAAAAGCGGCCAAAAACATCGTATCTGGTGTAGAAGGTCAAATTAATATCACATCGGATGAAGTGAAAGACTACCTTGGCCCTGGCAAATTCCGATACGGCATGGCCGAACTGGAAGATCAGATCGGTACGGTTACAGGTCTTGCATGGACTGAGGTGGGTGGAGATACCCTTGTGATTGAAGTTACGGTGGTACCTGGAACGGGCAAGCTGACTTTGACAGGTAAACTGGGCGATGTCATGAAGGAATCGGCTCAAGCAGCATTCAGCTACACCCGATCCAAAGCTGAACAATTGGGAATTCCGTCTGACTTCCATGAAAAGAACGATATCCATATTCACGTTCCGGAAGGGGCTATTCCCAAGGATGGACCATCTGCCGGGATTACAATGGCGACAGCGTTGATCTCTGCTCTGACGAACAAACATGTATCCAAAGATATTGCCATGACAGGCGAAATAACGCTACGTGGCCGTGTGTTACCAATCGGCGGACTGAAGGAAAAATCACTGGCAGCTCACCGGGCCGGTTACAAAAAAATATTATTGCCCAAGGATAACGAGCGGGACCTGCGGGATATTCCGGACAGCATCAAGGAAGATGTGGAATTTGTCCCCGTGGCCCATATGGATCAGGTGCTGCAACATGCACTTGTGGAACAGGCAGGATTACATCTGTAGCCCGTTAAACGAGGGATCGTATGAAGAGTAAACCGTTCTGCGGAAGCTTTGGCGTCCGTTGGAACGGTTTTTTTGGTATGATAGAACAATCCATGGCATAATACCAACATCAGCTTTCAATTAAGAGCATACGCGTTCAAGAGAGGACAGATACAATATGAAAGTAAATCAATCCGAATTTATTATCAGCGCCGTTCGGCCTGAACAATACCCCGAGGACGGCCTGCCCGAGATTGCCTTGGCAGGAAGATCAAATGTGGGGAAATCATCTTTGATTAACCGTTTGATTAATCGCAAAAATCTGGCACGGACGAGCTCTACCCCTGGTAAGACACAGCAATTGAACTATTACAAGATCAATCAGGATCTCTATTTTGTGGATTTCCCTGGATATGGTTATGCCAAAGTGTCGAAGCAGCAGCGTTTTGCCTGGGGCAAAATGATGGAGAAATATTTGCTGGAACGGAAAGAATTGAAGTTGGTCATGCAAATGGTGGATATGAGACATGAACCATCCAAGGATGACATGATGATGAACGACTGGCTCCGCCATCACGGTCTGCCTCTCGTTGTGGTAGCGACAAAGATGGACAAGATTCCAAAAACGCGCAGAGCCAAACATATCAAAGTGATCAAGGAAGCTTTGGATCTTCGTCCTGGCGATCTGTTTGTGCCCTTTTCATCCGAAGAGGGGTTGGGTAAAGAAGAATTATGGGAGATCATTACTCGCCATGCCGGGATCGGTGAAGCTTCGGTGGAAGAAGAAGCACAGGCTGACGAAAGCCACGAAATTAACGGATAAACGAGAGATTGCGGCGTTTTAATGCAGGAAAGTGAGCAACCTAGGTGTATCTTTAATGAGATCCAAGATTAATCCGTAATTTTCTGGAATTTCGTAAGAAATCCTGTTTTGGTTTAGAGCGAAATAGTGAGACGACAGTGTATAATGAATATAAGTGCATTTGTGCCAACAGTAACCAAAATACCGGCCTTGCCGGCCTGAAAAATTTTGAGATCACTGCCACAGGTACAGGAAGGCAAGACAATCGGGAAAGAATTGAGGAGATTTGTATGGCTCAGCGGTTAGCCACAGAGTACGTTAAAGCCACTTTTAAATTGTCAGAACCCCAGATGCATCAGTTTTTGCACATGACAGAAGACGGCCGGATTCATCATCGAGTCAAGGTGCTGGAGAATGGTTGCCAGGAGATCGTGCTAGAGGATGTGAGTGGAGAGGAAGTTCATTTCCCTTTTGACCGCCTTGAAGGGTTTTATATCTGTGAGTTATCTTGCCGCCTGGTAAACCCTCATCTGACCAACGTAGTCCGGAAGCTCTTTATGGCCTTTAAGGGTGACGGCGTTGTTCATCGAATTTACGAAGAGTTCACTATGACGTATGTTTATGCTCGTGGCACTGTCCGTAAAATTGTGGAGCAGACCGGGGAGAATGTCCGTGTCATTTACGAATACAAAAATACGCTGCTTGAATTGCAACATCTGTTCCAGGCTCGGGATGTTGAGCGCGAGATTAATCGGATATACGCCGAGATTGATTCACTCCTAGATACAAGAAATCATGCTTCTACTTCTGAACAACTCCATCAGATTGATGAGCAAATCGCTCTCCGCCGACAACGGATGTTTGAGCTTGAGGCTTATTGATCTAAGGGTGAAAGTCATACCCGATATATGCAAGTAAACATCCCCTAAAGCTCTGACCCATGGCACTTGCCTGGTTCCAGCAAAAGGGGATTTTTTGGTCTTTGCAAGTTTAAATTTTTTATTTTTTTACTTCCGGAAAAGGGTTGCATTCCATTTGAATAGATGTTATTTTTAATCTCGTTGAAAAGAATATAGGAACCAGGATTCACTCAGGACATTATATGTTGCGAGAGATTATTACCTCGGGAAGTGAATGACGTAGGTCCTAGCGGATGAAATTTTTTCAAACATTTTATTCCTAGGAAGGGGGAGCCGAAGGATGGAATATTCAACTTTCGGAAGACACGTTGCTGTTGATGCCTGGGGTGTCGACTTTGATCTACTGAACAGTGCGGAGTATTTGCAAGCTCAACTGGTTGAAGCAGCGGAGGCATGTGGCGCGACAGTGATGTCCGTACAATCCAAGCAGTTTGAGCCACAAGGAGCCACAGTGCTTGTACTGCTGTCTGAGAGCCATCTCTCGATTCACACGTACCCTGAAAGAGGTTTTGCAGCGATTGATTGCTACACGTGCGGGGAGACGGTAGACCCACAACTGGCCATTGACTACCTGGTATCCGTATTAAAACCTGAGAAAACGTACGCAAAGAAACTGGTACGCGGATTGGGCGAATTTCAAGTTGAAACACCAGAAATGAAACAAATCGAGTGGATCTAATGTTGAAAAACAACGCATGAACAATGTTCACATATTTGGGGTGGAAACGTAAATCATCCCAACCTTTATAGTCATGGAAATTCCATGGCTATTTGTTTTATATCAAGTTTCAGAAAATCTTCATCGTTAAAGAGGGATTAAGGAATAACGGTGAAGATTGGTGAGACACTACAATAAATGACCATGCATAAGATGATCTACATGGGGATTTCATAAACATTTCATAAAAATGGCCCGGTCACCGTATGGATATGTGATATAATTAACCATGTCAATCATAAATGGATAGACATATGTAGAAAACACTTTGATTGGAAATTTATTAGGCAGGTGAACTTGCAATGCACATCGTTGTCGTTGGTTTGAATTATCGCACGGCGCCTGTAGAGGTTAGGGAACGATTCACATTTGCAGAAAAGGACTTGTCTGAAGCGCTGCAGCAGCTCAAGCTGACCAAGAGTGTATTGGAAGGTGTAATCGTAGCCACATGTAACCGTACCGAGTTGTATGTTGTGGTAGACCGTCTTCACATGTGTGGTTATTTTATTCGGACATTCATGGAACAGTGGTTTAATGTTCCGCGGGAAGAATTTACGCAACACTTATATATATATGAAGATGATCAGGCCATGCGCCATTTGTTCCGTGTCATTTGTGGACTGGACTCCATGGTCATTGGTGAGACTCAGATTCTTGGGCAGGTGAAACAGGCTTTTTTCAAAGCTCAGGAAGAGAAGGCCACCGGAACATGGTTTAACATGCTGTTTAAACAAGCAGTTACATTGGGTAAACGGGCACATTCGGAAACCTCAATTGGGGAAAGTGCGGTTTCTGTAAGTTATGCTGCTGTTGAACTGGGCAAACGGATTTTTGGCATGTTCACAGACAAGAAGGTGCTGATCCTGGGTGCCGGCAAAATGAGTGAACTTACAGTGAAACATCTCTATGCTAATGGAGCATCCGAAGTGATCGTGGCGAATCGTACACTTGCGCGGGCCGAAGAATTGGCAGCCAAGTTCCGAGGAACTCCGTGTACGATGGAGCAGGCATTGGATCGGTTAAATGAAGTTGATATTGTGATCAGTTCCACAGGGGCTGAGCGTTATATACTGGATGCGACCGTTGTCCGGGATAGTATGAAGCGCCGCCAATCGCGCCCGCTGTTCCTGATTGATATTGCCGTTCCGCGGGATATTGATCCGGCGATTGGTGAGTTATCCAATGTATTTCTCTATGATATTGATGATCTGGAAGGAATCGTGGAGAGCAACCTGGAGATGCGCAAGGTGGAAGCTGCCAAGATTGAGAGAATGATTGAACTCGAGATGGAAGACTATTATCAATGGCTCAAAACACTGGGTGTTCGTCCTGTGATTCGTGCCTTGCAGGAGAAAGGTGCTTCCATCCATGAAGAGACGATGGATAGTCTGTTCAACAAGTTGCCTGAACTGGATGAACATCAACGAAAAGTCATTCGTCGCTTGACCAAGAGTATCGTGAATCAAATGACGACAGATCCGATTAACCGGATCAAGGAAATGGCAGGAACCAAGCACGGTGATGAAGCGCTGCGCATGTTTACTCAGATTTTTGCCCTGGAGAATGCAGTAGAGGGGGCCGCTGAGAAAGTGAACCAGAGCGATGCTACGGCATTGCGCAAACCAGCCGTCGTTCATCTTAACGATACCCGGCAAGATCCCGTGCCGGCTTATGCTCCGGCAGGCGTATAAGGTGGGTGGGCAGCTTGACCCTTGCTGAACAAGTCTATGAAGCTTTAATTTATATGTATGCCCTGAGCCTACTGTTCTATTTCTCGGACTGCATTCGACGCAATGTGGGGGCGAAGCGGACAGGCACAGGGTTTCTTGTTGTTGTTTGGGGTCTGCAGGTGACGCATGTCATTCTGCGTATGTGGATCGAAGGCCACTTTCCATTCTATACAACTTTTGATTTTTTGTTTCTATTTTCATTCAGCATTGTACTGATGTCTCTTGTAATGACACGTGTTCAGCGTTCTGAATTTGTTATCTTGCTGCTAAATGTTGTGGGGTTCTCCGTAACCGTTTTGAACCGATTGTGGTTCACGGCAGGAGAGATTTCATTACACAATTGGCAGACTGTGCATGGACTGCTCATTATGCATATCACATTGGCCAATCTTGGATTTGCAGCGTTAACCGTTGCTGCAGTGTTTGCCATGTTATATCTGTTCCTGCACCGCAAGCTGAAGCATAAAAAGTGGAATGATACCGTCCGTCGTTTGCCGAGTTTGGAAGTAATCGGTAAATACATGGATACGGCCACATTGATTGGTACGCCTCTCCTTGGTGTTTCGGTCATGCTCGCGGTGTTGTCTATAGTGGCCGAAACACGCTGGAGTCTGCTGTTGGATCTCAAAGTTATAGCAACAGGGCTTGCCATAGCTATTTATGTGGGGTACTTCGTCTTCAAAAGAAGGAAACAATTCTCTACAGTCATTATGGCAAGATGGACGCTGATCGGTTATGGCTTTGTCATTATTAGTTTTTTATCCAATGCATATTCAGCGTTTCATCGTTGGACGGGAGTGTGAAAGGGATGGAACGATACACGCCGATATTTGTAGATTTATCGAGGAAGTCATGCTGTGTAATTGGAGGCGGGCGTGTTGCAGAACGTAAAATAAAAGGTTTGCTCCATGCGGAGGCACAGATCACGGTGATCAGCCCGGAAATTACGTCAACATTACAACAATTGCATCAGGATTCCCGAATTCAATGGATAGCCCGGTCCTACCGCAATGGAGATTTGCGGGGGGCCTTTCTCGTATATGCAGCAACGGATCATAGTGAAGTGAACTTATCCGTTGTACGTGAAGCTGAAGAAGCGGGTATACTGGTCAATGACGCCATGTCGGCCGAGAACAGTACCTTTATTACACCAAGTGTGGTGAGACGAGGCAGGCTGAGTATCGCGATATCGACTGCTGGAGCAGGCCCTGCAGCTGCAGCAGAGATTCGTGCCACGCTGGAACAGCAATTTGGAGAGGAATACGAGACATATATTGATTTTTTGTATCAGATGAGGATGGAAGTGAAGGCACGTGTATCTTCTCCGAGTCTGCGGGGAAAATTGCTCCGTCGTTTAACCGAGATGGATGTGCTGGAACATATTCGTACAGGACAGTTTCAGTATTGGACCGAAGAACAAATTGGGGACTGGATATCCCATAATCAGGAGGACGTGTAGATATGCGGACAATTAAAGTGGGAAGCAGACAAAGCGCACTTGCTTTGACTCAGACTGGTCATGTCATTCAGGACTTACGTGATATTTGTGAGCGAGAAGGATTAGCTTTTGACTTTGAAGTACATAAAATCGTTACAAAAGGAGATTTGATTCTTGACGTAACACTGTCCAAAGTCGGAGGCAAGGGACTGTTTGTCAAAGAGATCGAACAGGCAATGATGGATCACGCGATCGACATGGCCGTTCATAGTATGAAGGATATGCCTTCAGAGTTGCCTGAAGGATTGACGAATGGAGCTGTTCCGCGTCGTGCAGACCCACGGGATGCCTTGATTTCCAATGGAGGACTTACGCTCGATCAACTGCCTGAAGGTGCAAAAGTCGGGACAAGCAGCCTGCGCCGTTCCAGTCAATTAAAGGCATACCGCCCGGATTTGCAACTTGAATCTCTTCGCGGCAATATTGATTCCCGTTTACGGAAGCTGGAGACAGAAGGTTTGGATGCCATTATTTTGGCTGCGGCTGGTTTGTATCGAATGGGATGGCAGGATCGGATTACGGAATATCTCTCAGAGGAGGCTTGTCTTCCCGCAGTAGGTCAGGGGGCGTTGGGCATTGAGTGCCGTGAAGATGATGCTGAGCTGCTTCACCTGTTACAGTTGTACAATGACCCGGAAACGGCATTACCTGTGTTGGCTGAACGACGCTTCCTTAGCGTACTGAATGGAGGCTGCCAGGTTCCGATTGGAGCTCATGCCATATGGGTGCCACAGCAAGATGCAGTTTCCCCGAATGGACAAAACGCGTTACAATTAACAGGTATGGTCGGTACACCGGACGGTGGGCTGATTCTTAAAGAAACTCTGACAGGGAAAGATCCGGTTCGTCTTGGTGAAGAAGTGGCTTGGAGATTGATTGAACGGGGAGCAGAGCAGATACTGGCAGAAGTTAGGGGATGAAGATATGGTGGGAAAGGTCTTTTTGGTAGGTGCTGGTCCAGGGGATGCCAAACTGATTACGGTTAAGGGTTGGGAAACGATCGGTAAAGCGGATGCTGTCGTGTACGATCGGCTGGCAAGTCCGAGATTGCTTAAACAAATGAAGCCCGGCGCGGTGAAGATATATGTAGGTAAACGGCCGGATCGACACACGATGAAGCAGGAAGAGATCAACCAGTTACTGGTGGATCTTGCTCTGGAAGGAAAAGTTGTGGTCCGGCTTAAAGGGGGAGACCCGACGATATTTGGACGCGTAGGTGAAGAGGCTGATTTGCTCCGCAAAAACGGTGTTCCTTATGAAATCGTACCTGGGGTAACCGCAGCCATAAGTGTACCTGCTTACGCCGGAATACCCGTGACCCACCGCGACTATGCTTCATCCATCTCCATTATTACGGGGCATGAAAGTCCGGACAAGCTTGATCGCAGTATCCACTGGGATAAAGTGACAAATGCAACGGGCACACTTGTGTTCATGATGGGCGTCGCCAAAATTGGTTATATTAGTGAGCAATTAATCCGTCATGGACGTCCGTCGCAAACACCAGTTGCATTGGTCCGCTGGGGAACCAGAGCAGAGCAGGACACGATCACAGGCACACTTGAGGATATCGAAGCAAAAGTCATCGCTGCGAACTTTCAACCGCCAGCTGTCATTGTTGTCGGTGATGTTGTAAACCAACGGGAACAATTGAAATGGGCGGAAGCACTGCCGCTGTTTGGCAAACGAATTCTGGTGACCCGGGCACGCAGTCAGGCTAGTGAATTGGTGAACCGGATTGAAGAACTGGGCGGGGAACCTTACGAGTTCCCGGTGATTGAGACCGTGATGCCATCAGGGGAGTCGGCACAAGAAAGTGTCAAACAAGCCTTTGGTGCGTTAAATACATTTGACTGGGTATTTTTCACGAGTGTGAACGGGGTGGAATTTTTCTTTCGTCATTTGCAGGAACAGGGCAAGGATGTCCGCTCCATGCATCAAGCTAGAGTTGCTGCGGTGGGACCTTCCACCGGGGAAGCTCTCCGTAAATATGGCATTGTTGCTGAGGTCATCCAGGGACCATTTCAGGCAGAAGGCATGCTTGAAGCGTTCGAAAGCGAACTGAAGGAAGGCCAGAGGGTTCTGTTACCGCATGGAGACCTCGCGCGCTCCTGGTTGCCTGAACAGTTGAGGGAACGGGGACTGCAGGTCACCGAGGCGATTATCTATGACACCATTCTGGCTGGTGAGGATGATGATGAACTGTTGAAACTGCTTGAAGAGGGCGGCATTCATGCGGTGACCTTCACGAGTTCATCCACCGTCACCAATTTCATGAACATTCTTAAACGAATGGGATTGCAGGACCCTTTGCCTTTATTGAAAAATGTAGAGGTTGCTTGTATCGGACCCGTTACAGCGAAGACAGCTGAGGCAGCCGGGTTGAACGTCACTTTGATGGCTGAAGAAGCTACCATTGAGAGCCTGATCTCTGTTTTATGTGAGTGGAAACGGAAGCCGGCTACAGAAGCTGCATTTCCTCATTGATTCTATAAATTGAACCGCAATCGATAGATGAAGCGTGCTGAATTCGTTACGATACCGGCGCGCTTCGCTTTTTGCCCACCAAATGAATAGGAGGTTTCACACGTATGAGTTTTCCAATAGTGCGGCATCGCCGTTTACGTCAATCCGCAGGTATTCGCAATATGGTGAGAGAGACCCATTTGACTGTGGATGACTTTATCCAACCGATCTATGTTACCTATGGTGAAAATGTGAAATCCGAGATCAAATCCATGCCTGGCGTATTCCGCTTCTCGCTGGACCGTTTACAGGAAGAAGTGAAGGAGATTGCGGAACTCGGTATTCCAGCTGTGCTGTTATTCGGTATTCCGGAAACCAAAGATCCTGTCGGTTCGTCAGGATTCGCGGATAATGGCATTGTTCAGGAAGCCACGAAGTTGATCAAATCCTGGTATCCGGAGCTGCTCGTTGTTGCAGATACCTGCCTGTGTGAATTCACGGATCACGGTCATTGTGGCATGGTACACACGGTTGAAATCGACGGTCATATATGCGGAGATGTTCTCAATGACGAATCGCTGGATCTGCTCGTGAAAACAGCCGTGTCGCAAGCCAAGGCGGGTGCGGATATTATTGCCCCATCCAACATGATGGACGGATTTGTACAAGCCATCCGCGCCGGACTGGATGAGAATGGTTTTAGTCACATTCCGATTATGTCCTATTCTGTAAAATATGCTTCAGCATTCTATGGTCCATTCCGCGAAGCTGCGGATTCCACACCTCAATTCGGAGATCGCAAGTCGTATCAGATGGATCCGGCGAACGCTCGTGAAGCGTTGCGTGAAGCGGAGACGGATGTGTTGGAAGGCGCGGATATGTTGATGGTGAAACCTTCACTGTCCTATCTCGATGTCATGCGTACGATTAAAGATCAATTCGATCTTCCACTGGTTGCTTATAACGTAAGTGGAGAGTATGCCATGGTGAAAGCAGCTGCGATTCAAGGCTGGATTGATGAGAAGAAAGTCGCCATGGAAATTCTGCTCAGCATGAAACGCGCAGGTGCAGATATGATTATTACCTACTACGGAAAAGATGCTTCACGCTGGCTGGCTGAGAAATAATAACTTGTTTTGATAACAGCTATGAGATGAACAAGATCTATTATGACTTCTCAAAAAAATAGATAAAAGGCCTCTACCCGTATGTTTGGAGAGGCCTCATCACTAAGGAGGATGTTCATGACCGCACAACAAGGAACTCGTCGCAATGATGAGCGCTCACGCAGCGCATTTGAAGAAGCAAAGCAGTACATACCCGGGGGGGTAAACAGCCCGGTTCGGGCATTCAAATCGGTTGGACTTACCCCAATCTATGCAGAGCGCGGAGAAGGCTCCAAAATCTATGATATTGATGGCAATGTTTTTATTGACTACGTAGGATCATGGGGTCCGCTTATTATGGGACATGCGCATCCTGAAGTTGTTGAAGCTTTGCGTGAGACGGCCCTTAAAGGAACAAGTTTTGGCGCGCCAACGCTGCTGGAGACAGAGATGGCAAAGCTCGTCTGTGAGCGTGTGCCCTCAATTGATATTGTACGCATGGTGAATTCCGGTACGGAAGCGACCATGAGTGCGATTCGGCTGGCACGTGGTGTAACAGGACGCAGTAAAATTTTGAAGTTTGAAGGATCGTACCATGGGCATGCCGACAGCTTGCTGATCAAAGCAGGTTCTGGTGTAGCAACACTGGGTCTGCCTGACAGCCCGGGTGTTCCTGAAGGCGTAGCCATAAATACGATTACGGTTCCATACAATGACCTGGAGTCGGTGAAGCTTGCTTTTGAACGTTATGGTGAAGAACTGGCAGCCATTATTGTGGAACCTGTTGCGGGGAATATGGGTGTCGTACCACCGATTCCGGGTTTCCTTGAAGGGCTGCGGAGTCTGACGTCTCAATACGGAAGTCTGCTCATTTTTGATGAAGTGATGACCGGTTTCCGTGTGGGACTGAACTGTGCTCAGGGACGTTACGGCGTAACACCTGACCTGACTTGTCTGGGAAAAGTTATCGGTGGTGGACTTCCGGTAGGCGCTTATGGCGGCAGACGTGATCTGATGGAACAGATTGCTCCAACTGGGCCGATCTATCAGGCAGGTACACTGAGCGGTAATCCGCTGGCTATGGCGGCAGGCTATACGACCCTCAAATTGTTGACACCGGAGGTTTATGATCGCCTGGAGACGCTGTCTGCTCGCTTGCAGGCTGGATTTGAGAAGAATGCAGCAGAGACAGGGGTAGCGGTGACCATTAACCGTGTTGGTTCCATGGTTTGTCCATTTTTCAGTGCGGTTCCGGTTACGAATTATGATATCGCCAAAGAAAGCAATCTGGATCAATTCCGTCGTTACTTTGCGGCTATGATTGATCAAGGTGTCAGTGTTGCCCCTTCTCAATACGAAGGCATGTTTGTTTCTGGCGTGCATACGGAGCAGGATATTGACGATACGATCGAGGCAAACCGTAAGGCTCTTCAATCATTATGACCATTAAAAGTTGGAAACGCCGTGGGGAATGGATTGAGCTGATGCCAGGCAAGGTGGTGACAGGCAGTTCAGACAGGCAAACGGCTGCAGAGCAATGGCTCTTGTCTGAGCTTCAGTTACCAGAAAAAATGCTGCGTCAGCTTAAGAAGAACCAGGGGGTACAACTTGCAGGGGATCGGCTTCGGCTGGCCCTTTTTGCGTCTCAGCCAATAGATGTTGAACCGCGGTGGGCCGATATTGATGTACTGTATGAGGATGATTTCTGTTTGGTTGTGCACAAACCGGCGGGAATGAAACTTCATCCCGATGGGAGTCGAATGGACCAAGCGATTACGCTGGATCACGCGGTGGCTTCCTATTACGAAATGAATGGAATTCAGGCCAGTGTACGCCATGTTCATCGTCTGGATGAGGATACCACCGGACCGGTTTTATATGCCAAAAATGCTTTTGCCCTCGCCAAATTGGATGAAGCGATGCGTAACAAAGATATTGGACGCCAGTATGTCGCCATTGCAGGCGGTCAAATATCTCAGGAACTCAGGACAATTGATGCTCCGATTGGCAAGGACAGGCATCACAAGCAACGCAGACGTGTCTCGGAAGGGGGGCAGGAAGCCGTCACCCATTTGGAGATCGTGAAGGTGTGGGATAAAGCTACTCTTGTTCGTCTGACACTGGATACAGGACGCACACACCAGATTCGGGTGCACTTAAGTTATGCAGGACACCCCCTCGTTGGAGATGAGCTGTATGGAGGTAGAAGGGATTCTATTGGGCGACAGGCACTTCACGGGGAGACACTGAGTTTTGATCATCCGCTGACTGGAGCACGAATTGAAGTGGCTGACCCTTGGCCTTCGGATCTCCTACAGCTGGCACAACGTGAAGGCAAGGACCAATAAACCGGTAAGGTTTGCACAAAAGGTGGCATGCTCATCTCATTCAAGGCATATAGATGGGGTAACGAAGGATTTGGACCATGGATCAGTCCCATGAGAAGGATCATGGTGAACATATGCCGAAAGGAGGACGCCACCTTTGTTGAATCAACCTTATGGTTTGCGGTTCGATATTTATGAGCGCGTTCATTTGTCAGAGGGAGTTCCTGCGATAGAGGAACTGGAGGAAATTGAGTTATACCCCCGCATTCAAGTCATAGGTCAGGATGATCATGCTACCTTGCGTGGCCATCTACTGCTTACAGGTGCTTATCGGGGAGAGAACGAAATCTCGGAGGAGCTCAAACATTTTATTCCGGTAGAGATCACGGTACCCTTGAACCGGGTGAGATCCATTGAGGATATTTCCGTTGAGATTGAAAATTTTGATGTTGATCTGTTATCCAACCGAAGTCTGAACATTACGGGCGTACTGTCACTTCGAGGCATTGAGGGCTTTCCGGTAGAGGAACCGCAGGTGTGGTCAGCAGATGAGTTTACCGTCGTGCATTCACCCGACTCTCAGCCAGACACTCGTTCTGCTGAAACAGAGCAGACAGGCAGCTATCCCAATACGTTTGCCCAAGAGTATTTGCTTCAACGGAGTGAAGAGGAAGGGCTTACGAGTGCAGCGGGACCTGTCTATGGCGCTCAGGAATTTGTTGTTCCTTCTGCTGGCGAAGATGTATTACGAAACGAAGAGGAGTTAAAGCAGGAACAACTATACCAGGCCTCAGCTGAACAATTTCAGTCACCGGAGCAACAGGCTGAAGCGCAATCCAATGAGTTGTTCAATCCGCCTTCCCCAGTTTCATCTTTTATGGCGGAGACAGCAGACCGTTTGGCTTCATATCCTGAATCTGAGCCGTTGCTTCCTTTGGCTGAAGAGTCGTCTGTCTGGTCCGAGCCTTCCGTCGAGACCTTACATACGAACTCAAGGAATTCGGAGCAGATCGATTCCAATTCATATCTACAATTTTCCAATGGGGCGGCAGCACCGAATGTATGGCACTTTGAATCTGCCCGGTCTGAACCAAGGCAAGAGAACCAGGACGTTGTTGATGCCTCGGCTGGTTCACAGCCAGAGAACTGGCAGGATGTATTCGCATCGTCTGAACCGGAGATTTCGGAGGAAGACAGACCTCTGGAAGCAGTGGAGGCGAATGAGTCTGCTGCTATCGAAGCCTTCATCCCCGAACCTGTGGCTGAGACGGAAGACAAGCCGGAGCTCAAGGTTGCTTTTGGCAGCAAGAGAGAGTCTGCACCAAGACAGGAAGAGGGTGTAGGTATATCCTCCTTGTTATCCTCCGGCAGAGCGACACGTGAGGCGGAAGCGGAGCGGGAGCAAGAGGCGCTCGCGGGAGTACTCCAAGAAGAAGCATACCCGCCTGATGATGTGGAGTGGAAGAACCTGTTCCTCGGCACCATTGTGGATCAGACGCCGTTCCGTAAGGTGAAATTATGCATTGTACAGCGTGAAGAGACACTCGATACCATTGCAGAACGATATCAGTTAAGCACCAGAGAGCTTCAGTTGTATAACCGATTATCCGAACAGGTTGTGGAAGAAGGGCAGATTTTATATATCCCTTAACCTATTGGTTCCAGCGTCCATTGCGAACCCGTGATCCCTTGAGGATGACGGGTTTTAGCCTTGTCAGCCCTTTACCTGCATTGCAGCGCTACTGTTCCGCTGTTGTCAGGTTGACTATCGGGCACGAGCAGGGTATGATGTGTTTAGGTTTTTTGAAGAACAACGTGGATCGGGAGTAGTAGACAGTATGACCTTTCAGAGAGCGGGATTGTAGCGCTGGAAAATTCCGCAGGAACCAACTGTTCGAAGTCGTCCGGGAGTTGCCTGTTTGAATACAAGGGATGTTAAGGTTACGATCATTCATTCCTGAGGTAGGATGGGCCGGTAGCAGCCGTTATCTGCTTGAAGTGTCACGTATATGCAGAAGGCGTAGTCTCTCTTTCTGTCTGCGTGAAACAAAGGTGGTACCGCGAAAGCTAACCTTTCGTCCTTTGATGGATGAAAGGTTTTTTTGTTTTTTGGCGAAGATGATTAAGTAACGGAGGAATGACACATGTCTGAACAAAAAAATTCAGCTGCAACAGAAATGCCGACCACATATGATCCGAAAGCTGCGGAGCAGAAATGGTACTCCACCTGGATGGAGCGTGGATACTTCAAGGCCGGTCAACGTAAAGATGCCGAGCCTTATACGATAGTAATTCCACCTCCAAACGTAACCGGGATGCTTCATATCGGGCATGCGCTCGATTTCACACTGCAGGATATTCTGATTCGCACCAAGCGGATGCAGGGCTACGACGCTCTCTGGCTGCCGGGATCTGACCATGCAGGGATTGCCACCCAAACCAAGGTGGAGCAGAAGCTGCGTGAAGAAGGCCAGACTCGTTATGATCTGGGTCGCGAGAAGTTTCTGGAGAAGGTATGGGACTGGAAAGAACAATATGCTACAACCATTCGTCAGCAATGGGGCAAAATGGGATTATCACTCGACTATTCACGTGAACGTTTCACGTTGGATGAGGGTTTGTCCCAGGCTGTTCGCAAAGTGTTTGTTCAATTGTATGAAAAAGGCCTTATTTATCGAGGCAAACGAATTATTAACTGGGACCCGGTGAACCGGACTGCATTGTCTGACATTGAGGTTGAATATAAAGAAGTACAGGGTCACTTGTACCACCTGCGTTATCCGCTCAAAGACGGAAGTGGTCACATCACTGTAGCGACTACTCGTCCAGAGACGATGCTGGGTGATACGGCAGTTGCCGTCCATCCGAAGGATGAGCGATACGCTGACATGATTGGAAAAGTGCTTGTCCTGCCTATTATCGGTCGCGAAATTCCGGTTATTGCAGATGAGTATGTAGATAAAGATTTCGGAAGCGGGGCCGTGAAAATTACGCCTGCACATGATCCGAATGACTTCGAAGTGGGTCTTCGTCATGATCTGCCTCAAATTACGGTAATGGATGAGACGGGGACAATGAATGCCGAAGCAGGCAAATATCAGGGACTGGATCGCAGTGACTGTCGCAAGCAGATTGTTGCAGACCTGAAAGAACAGGGTGTACTGATCAGCATTGAGGATCATACGCATCAGGTTGGACATAGCGAGCGTACTGGCGCTGTGGTTGAGCCATATTTGTCCACACAATGGTTTGTTGAGATGAAGCCTCTCGCAGAGAAAGCCATTCAGAAACAGCAGAGTGGCGAAGGGGTTCGTTTTGTTCCAGATCGTTTTGAGAAAACGTATCTGAACTGGATTGAGAATGTTCGGGACTGGTGTATTTCCCGTCAGCTGTGGTGGGGTCACCGTATTCCTGCCTGGTATGATGAGGAAACTGGAGAAATTATTGTATCCGCTGAAGATCCAACAACGTTGCCGGAATACGCTGGTCGCAAGCTGAGACAGGATGAAGATGTTCTGGATACATGGTTTAGTTCCGGATTATGGCCTTTCTCGACATTAGGATGGCCAGAAGAAACGGATGATCTGAAACGTTATTATCCGACGAGTGTACTTGTAACCGGGTATGACATTATTTATTTCTGGGTGGCGCGCATGATCTTTACCGCTCTGGAGTTCACGGAAGAAATTCCGTTCAAGGATGTGCTGATGCACGGTCTTGTTCGTGATGCAGACGGACGTAAGATGTCCAAATCGCTCGGTAATGGTGTCGATCCACTGGATGTTATTGAGAAATATGGCGCGGATGCGATGCGTTATATGATTTCGACGAGCAGCACTCCAGGACAGGATCTCCGTTTCCGTTGGGAACGGGTGGAACAGGCTCGTAACTTTGCCAATAAAATCTGGAATGCATCACGCTTTGCGCTCATGAACCTGGAAGGGTTCACTTATGAAGATCGTGATATTAGTGGAGACCTCGGAACAGCGGATTATTGGATTTTGCACCGCCTGAACGAAACTTCTCGTGATATTACGCGTCTAATCGAAGCATATGAATTTGGTGAAACAGGCCGCTTGCTGTATAACTTTATCTGGGATGACCTGTGTGACTGGTATATTGAATTTTCGAAGCTGTCCTTCTACGGGGAAGATCCGGTTGCCAAGAAGAAAACTCAATCGGTACTAGCATATGTACTGGATCATACGATGCGATTGATTCATCCGTTCATGCCGTACATTTCAGAAGAAATCTGGCAACATCTTCCACATGAGGGTGAGACCATTACTCTGGCATCCTGGCCGGTCTATGACCCAGCATTGGAGAACCCTGAGGCGGTAGCGGAGATGAATCTGCTCATGGATACGATTCGTGCAGTTCGTAATATCCGTGCAGAAGTGAACGTACCGATGAGCAAGAAGATTGAACTGATGGTAAAAGCGAATAACGAAGAAATGTCCAGCATCATTGAACGTAACAGCCATTACATCAAACGTTTCTGTAATACGTCGGAGTTCGATAGCGGTTTGAATCTGAACTCGCCAGAAAAAGCAATGACTGCTGTCATTACGGG
Source organism: Paenibacillus sp. JNUCC-31 (assembly GCF_014844075.1). Taxonomy (NCBI): domain Bacteria; kingdom Bacillati; phylum Bacillota; class Bacilli; order Caryophanales; family Paenibacillaceae; genus Paenibacillus; species Paenibacillus sp. JNUCC31. The sequence goes on along the minus strand of NZ_CP062165.1, from coordinate 1,871,517 downwards.
GGCTGAACTGTACTTGCCGCTGGCAGGTTTGATTGATATTGAACAGGAAGTGGCTCGCCTGGAGAAAGAGTTGCAGAACCTTGAGGGCGAAGTACTGCGTGTGGAGAAAAAGTTGGCGAATGAAGGCTTTGTTGCCAAGGCTCCTGCCAAGGTTATCGAGGAAGAGCGCGCCAAGCAAGCAGATTATTCTGATAAACGGGATAAAGTGATTGCACGAATCAAGGAACTGAAAGGTTAATATATTCGGGTCGGATGGAGAGCTTTTGTCCCATCCGGCTGCTTTTTTCAACCAAACTCAAACCGAAGGTGAATCATATGACGGAACTTAACGGGACAGATACAGCAGCTCCTTTACTTACCTATGACGAGGCCGTGAACTGGATTAATGGTCTTATTCCTTTTGGCATCCGACCTGGATTGGAACGAATCGAGGGATTGATGTCAAGGCTTGGCAATCCACATCAGCGTCTCAAATTTATTCATGTCGCGGGAACGAACGGCAAAGGTTCGACTTGCGCTTTTTTGACGTCAGTGCTTCTTCAGGCGGGATATGATGTTGGAACCTATACCTCACCCTATATCACCAAATTCACAAACCGTTTTCAGTACAACGGGGAGGACATCCCGGAAGAGACATTGCTAAAACTCTCGAATCGCCTTCATCCGTTGGTCCAGGAGATGGCGTCCACTGCCCTTGGGTCACCGACGATGTTTGAGGTGTCTACGGCACTTGCTCTTTTGTATTATGCAGAGGAGTGTTACCCGGACGTTGTAGTATGGGAGACAGGACTCGGGGGAAGGATGGACGTAACGAATATCGTCACACCTGTGGTGTCCATCATTACCAATATCGGTATGGATCATACGGATGTGCTAGGAGATACGATTGAAGCCATCGCGAGAGAAAAGGCAGGTATTATTAAGCCTGGAGTACCTGTCGTTACCTGTGCCACTCAGCCAGAGGCTGTGAAGGTGATTCAGGAGACGGCAGAGCGTCTCCGATCAACCGTGTACCTTGCAGGAAATCAATTCTCCTATCATAGACTGGACAGCGATGAGAACGGACAATCTTTTCATTTTACAGGACCGTTCCGTGAGATGGACATTCGTATCCGCATGCAGGGCATACATCAATGCGATAATGCAGCGGGCGCGCTTATGGTACTGGAATTGCTTCGGCAATACATGGCATTTATGCTGGATGATGAAGATATTGCACTTGGACTGGAGCATGCCTTCTGGGCAGGACGGTTCGAGAAAGTGGTTGAACAACCCCGAATTGTTCTGGACGGAGCACATAATCCGGAAGGGGCTGAATCGCTCGCCAAGAGCATTATCGACGTTTATCCTCACAACAAGTTAATTTTGATGATGGGTATGCTCGCGAATAAGCATCACGAAGCGTATTTGCAGCATATACTGCCACTAGTGGATACGCTGATCCTGACCGAGCCAGACTTCCGACGCAAAATGGATGCAGCCGAATTGCTGCAGATCGTCGAACGGGTACGTCCCGCCTTTGCGAAACAGGAGCTGGAAATCATCGTCGAGCCCGAATGGGCAAAGGCACTTGATCTATTGAAGTCACGGACGGAAGCGGAAGATCTGGGGGTGGTGTCTGGCACACTGTACCTGATTGCAGATGTGCGGGCAGCCCTTTTGCATCAAACCGATTCTGAAAAAGGTTGGTGAAAGTTTTGTTAAATACATCGGAACACGTTCATTTTATAGGGATTGGCGGATATGGCATGAGTGCCATCGCGAGAGTTATGCTTGAGATGGGATACACCGTTACCGGATCGGATGTCGCTTCACAGGAGTTGACCGAGAAGCTGGCAGCCAAGGGAGCGAAAATATATATTGGACATACCGCAGAGCACGTGAATGGGGCAGACCTCGTGGTCTACTCTACGGCTGCTCCGGCAGATAATGTAGAGCGGGTGGCAGCTGAACAGCTGAACATCCCGATTCTGCATCGTGCCCAGATGCTGGCGCGTTTGCTGAACGAGCGCAAGGGTGTGGCTGTGGCCGGGGCTCATGGCAAAACAACCACTTCATCCATGATTGCACTGGTTATGGAGAAATGCGATACAGACCCGACCTACATAATTGGCGGGGAAATCATGAACGTGGGGACCAACGCCAAGGCCGGTCAAGGCGACTGGGTTGTCGCAGAGGCAGACGAGAGCGACGGCTCATTTTTACAGTACCACCCATGGCTGGGTATTGTAACGAATATTGAAGCAGACCATCTGGAGAATTACAACAGTGATTTTGAGGAACTCAAAAAAGCTTATGTACAATTTCTGAGCCAAATTCGGCCAGAGGGCACGGCAATTGTATGTGCTGACGACGAGAACGTTCAGGCCATTTTGCCAGAGCTGAAGTCCCGGGTGACCACATACGGCATTGATTACGCAGCTGATTATACAGCAACGGATATCGTGCTCGGGGACCGTCGCATTTCCTTTACAATGAATCATCAGGGCTCTGCTTTGGGAACAGTGGAATTGTCGGTTCCAGGTAAACATAACGTTTATAATGCGATGGCTACAGTCATTACTTGTCTGGAAGCAGGTATTCCATTCGAGAAAATTACCGCTGCCATTATCCAGTTCCATGGGGCAAAACGCAGATTCCAGGTGCTGGGTGAGGCTCGTGATATGCTGATTATTGATGACTATGCTCATCACCCAACGGAGATTGAGGCTACGATCAGTGCGGCCAAAGCAACGGGGAAACGTATTATTGCGGTATTCCAGCCTCAGCGTTACACACGTACGTTCTTCCTGCTTGATGCGTTCAGTCGTGCCTTTGCAGAAGCGGATGAGGTTCTCATTACCGATATCTACTCCCCTGCGGGTGAAAAACAGATTGAAGGTGTTCACTCGGCTAGACTGGTTGAACTCATCGTTCAAAACAGTAATGCCTCTGCACGTTATCTTCCGACAAAGGAAGAAGTTGTTGCAGATTTGCAGAACCGTCTTCAGCCAGGCGATCTTGTGCTCACGATGGGTGCAGGTGATATCTGGAAAGTTGGCGATACACTTGCCAAAGGGTTGAAATAATTACAATTGTAAAACCGTCTGACTTCATTGCGAAGCAGGCGGTTTTTTGCATGAAATGGAATGGTTCAGATTCTCTCCGCATATAGCTGTTATAAATGGGACAAAGGAGAGGGTACGGGGTGAGCAATGCTAGAATGACGTTTCGCTTTGGGGATAACGAGTCGGACAAGCCTGAAAACAAGGGGATGTCCACATCCAGCACATTTGCAGCTTTGAGTGAAGAAATTCCGCACAGTCCAACGCCAACACCAACGCAGTTGAATACAACGCCTTCATGGACACCAGAGGATATTCCCGGTGACTGGGGAGAGACGATGCTGACAGGCTCCACTGTACCTGAACCTTACCAAAGAACGGACAAGGATTCGAAACTCGATGAGCCCGGATACAGTTATGATCATCTAACTGCGTATCCGGGAGATGAGGACGAGAACAGGTCGGATGAGAATTATGGAGGTCATGATTGGCTTGCAAATAGTGAAAACTACTCTTATAAGCGAAATCGTCCCCCGAGGGGCTGGAAAATGATTGGTTCAGTAACGGGTGCACTTGTAACCGGGGCCCTCTTCGGCATGGTTATTCTTTCTTTTTTTAATCGGGAAGGGGCCGTAGATCCTGGAAGCAAGATCCCCGCTAATCAGGCGGTATCGGCTGTAACAGGTCAGCAGGGAGTGGCAGGTTCGGAACAGCAGATCCAGGCAACAACTACAGGCGGCAGCTACTATGCGCTGCAATATGGTGTGTTCAGTTCCCCTGAACGTGCTGAACAGGCCAAGGTGGAATTATCGCAGGCAGGCATTGCCACAGGGTCTGATCCAGAAGACGGCAATCGGGTATACGCAGGCATTTCGGCTGACCGTGAGGAGGCCAAGCTGCTTAGCTCAAGGCTGAAGGCCGAAGGTGTAGAATTGTATGTTAAGGAGATCGTCAACCCTGAAGTGAATCCAGCAGTTTTCGGCGGAAAAGCAGAGGATGTTCAGCGCTTCTTCACAAGCGGTTCAGCCTTGATTGAACAACTGTCTACCCTCTCGATTCAGCAACTCGGTCAAGCTGCTCCTGCAGCAGTCTCAAGTGAAACGATGAATGCATTGCAGAACCAGCACCAGCTCTGGCTGACCGGTTTGAATAGTATTTCTCCAGGCCTGAGCACCGACGTACAACCCTATGTATCTGCGATGGAGAAAGCAATGAACAGTGCGGTAAACGCATTGGCTGAGTACAACAAAAATCCGGCAAATGTGCATATGTGGTCTGTACAGTCCGATCTGATGGAATATGTATTACAGCAAAAAAAATGGCTTGAAGCGATAAAACAGTAACAGGCTCTTTCCCATAACACAGCTTTGGAATACCTATCCGGCAAGGAACTGGAAATAGTTCCCCTTGCCGGATTTGTGTTTGTATTGACGTACAAAACCCCGTATAATAATGTGGGTGTCAAAAAATGGCGAGGGAAGATCACCGATGAAAAAAAACTTCGGCATGTTATTGCTGTTTCTGCTGCTCGGCTGGCTGGCCGGAGCGTGGATCGCCAAGGCACTGCAGCCTGTAAAGGCCGTAGCCTTTCTAACGAAAGCCACGACCATTCGCTGGTCGCCTCAGGCTGATCTGGACATTATTAGTTATGACATTTCACTTCAATTTCAAATGAGCCTCCTGAGTCTGATCGGTATCATTGCTGCTGTATGGCTGTATCGCAGATTATAGGAGTATGACGAATTATGACGAAGAAACTAAAAAAAAGACATCTACTAGCGTGATCCGACAGGATGTCGCCGTAGCCTAAGGAGCCGATTATTTTGGATAAAATACAGCAACGCCCTATTATTCTGGCCTCCACTTCGCCACGGCGTAAAGAACTGATCGCCTCACTTCATTTAGCTTTTGATGTAATACCAAGTCATGCCGATGAAGATACTCCACCGGAATGGACTCCAGAACAAACAGTACAGGAGCTTGCCATGCGCAAGGCACTTGCCGTTTATCGTGGGCTGGAAGGCCGTGAGCAGGATGCTGTTATTGTTGGAAGCGACACGATTGTCGTTCTGGACGGCGATATTCTTGGCAAGCCCGTTGACGAAGCAGACGCTGAACGGATGTTATCCCGTCTGCAGGGGCGTGTACACCGTGTATTCACTGGAGTGGCCTGTATTGATGCTGGCAATGGGCAATCCATGGTTCAGTATCGTCAGACGGATGTAACGATGAAGGAGCTGTCTGAGGCTACGATTCGTGCTTATGTTCAGACAGGAGAACCTTCGGACAAAGCAGGATCATACGCCATTCAGGGCATTGGTGCTTCACTGATAGACCGTATTGAAGGCTGTTATTTTAATGTGGTGGGTTTGCCTCTGTCCTTACTCAGTGACATGCTGAGTGGATTCGGCGTGCATGTACTGCCACACACTTGAAATTCTGCAATTGACGTTATGAAAAGAGGGAACATATGGAGTCGCCTCAATATATGATGCGCGACATCCCCCAGGAAGAACGCCCGAGAGAACGCATGATGGAATACGGGGCGGGCGCCTTAAGCCATGCTGAATTGTTGGCAATCTTAATTCGAACGGGCACAAGACAGGAATCCGCAGTGCATATGGCACAGCGGATTCTGACTGAAGCGGGTGGCATCCGCTCGTTGATGGATTTGAGTATGGAAGAACTGACTGCGATGAAGGGAATAGGTATGGCGAAGGCAGTACAGCTGAAAGCCGGCATTGAGCTTGGGCACCGGATTGCCAAGAGCCGACTAACACAGTCAACTTCAATTCGGACGCCTCGGGATGCGGCCGATATCCTTACCGAACAGTTACGTTACTTGCAGAAGGAACATTTTGTGTGTCTTTTTCTGAATAGCAAAAACCATATTATTGCCCAGGAAACACTCTCCATGGGTAGCCTGAACGCTTCCATTGTACATCCACGTGAAGTATTCCGGGCTGCCATCAAATGCAGCAGCGCTTCCATTGTGTGCGCACACAACCATCCGAGCGGTGATCCTACACCTAGTCCAGAGGATATCCAAATAACCAAGAGACTGATTGAAGCTGGTTCAATTGTTGGCATAGACGTGCTGGATCACATTATTATCGGAGATGGAACCTACGTAAGTTTGAAGGAGAAGGGCTTAGTATAATATAATGGTTGGCGTTGATGTTTTCCTATGAATATTGACGGCGTTGTCCGTAGAAGATAGGTTCACTTTACAAATGCAACTCAAAAGAACTGCAACACAAAACAAATGCGAATATTAGCTCCGCCATAACGGTGGGAATGAAAATGAAATGCTCTTGATTTACGGGAGCGGCTATATGAGGCAGAAAAGGAGATTAACGTCATGTTTGGTGGTTTTAATAAAGATTTGGGGATTGATTTGGGGACAGCAAATACGTTGGTTTATGTACGTGGAAAAGGAATTGTGGTACGGGAACCTTCCGTAGTTGCGATCCGGACTGATACGAAAACAATTGAGGCAGTAGGTGAATCGGCGAAAAAAATGATCGGTCGTACACCAGGGAACATTCGTGCGATTCGTCCGATGAAGGACGGCGTTATTGCTGACTTCGATACAACAGCAACGATGATCAAATACTTTATTCGTCAGGCGCAAAAGCAACGTTCCATGTTCCAACGTCATCCCAACGTGATGGTATGTGTACCTTCCGGGATTACAGCGGTAGAACAGCGCGCCGTTGAAGATGCAACGAAACAGGCAGGTGCACGTGAGGCCTACACGATTGAGGAGCCTTTTGCGGCTGCAATTGGCGCTGATCTGCCGGTATGGGAGCCAACAGGAAGCATGGTTGTAGATATCGGTGGCGGTACAACTGAAGTAGCGGTTATTTCCCTGGGCGGGATTGTAACGAGTCGTTCGGTTCGTGTTGCTGGTGACGAGATGGATGAATCCGTTATTCAATACATTAAACGTCAGTATAATCTGATGATCGGTGAACGCACATCCGAGCAATTAAAGATGGATATCGGATCGGCTATGCCGCTTGAGCAAGTGGAAACGATGGAGATTCGTGGACGTGACCTTGTGACCGGTCTGCCGAAGACAATTACGATTACATCCGATGAAATCAGTGAAGCTTTGGCAGATACCGTGAATGCCATTGTTGAAGCTGTAAAAGTAACCTTGGAGAAATGTCCTCCTGAGCTGGCAGCGGATATTATGGACCGTGGTATTGTACTCACAGGAGGCGGTGCATTGCTTCGCAATCTGGACAAGCTTCTTGCTGGTGAGACAGGTATGCCTGTGATCGTAGCAGAGAACCCGCTTGATTGTGTTGCACTCGGAACAGGTAAAGCACTTGAAAATATTCATTTGTTCAAGAGCAGAAGCAGTTCGGCAGTTCGTTCCAAACGTTAATTGGTATTTGCCCGGCTTGGCTGCCTTATCGACCAAGCGGAATGATATCAATGGAGGACCCGGTTAATCCCGGGAGAGCTATTACCCGCATACCCGGGGAGAATCAGCTGATATTCTCGAAGGGACTATAAGTCTGACAGTCTCCCCGCCGGGCATGGCTCGGAAGAGAATAATGGATGTTAGAGGGTGGTCGAACTGTTTAAACTGCTGGGTAACAAAAGACTTTTTGTTTTGCTGGTGGGCCTTGTTACATTTATCGCGTTAATGGGCTTTACGCTCGGTCCGCGAACCGCTCTATCCTGGCCGGAGAAATTCCTGAAGGATTCAGTCGGATTTGTACAATACGTATTCTACAAGCCCGCTTCTTCTGTAGCGGGCTTTTTCAAAGATTTGGCGAACATGCGTACGGTATATCAAGAAAATGAAGAGCTTCGAATTGCTATGGGGCACTACACCCGGGATCGGCTGAAATACAATGATATGGAGCAGGTGAATGAACAGCTTCAGAAAGCCCTCAATTTTACCGAAGAACAAAAGAATCGGTATAATTACAGTTCACGAATTGCTCAGGTCATCAGTGCCAACTCTGACCCGAACAGTAGAACGATCAATATTGACATTGGTGAAAATGCAGGAATCAAGCCGGGGATGGCTGTTACTTCGCAGGAAGGCTTAGTTGGGGTTGTCAGTCATGTCAGCTCTTATACATCAACGGTTAATCTATTAACTTCTATGGACGCCAATGATCCGACATCTAATGCGATTGCAGCTACAGCGGTGGGCAAAGAGAAAGTATTTGGCATGATCGAGAGTTATGATCCGAAGACCGGTATGCTCAAAATGACCAAAATTTCGGAAGATTCAAATATTAAAGACGGTGATGAAATTATCTCTTCCGGGATTATCAATAACTTTCCGAAGTATATGCGGATCGGAGAAGTGGAGAAGGTTGAGAAAAGCGAGTATGGTCTAACAAAAACAGCTACAATTAAACCCTATGCAAGCTTTTTGGATTGGAAAGAGCTGATTGTCATTATCCCGCCTGAGGTAAAAGAATAATGGTGACACGCAAGCAAGTCTTATTCCTGCTGCTGTTCGTGTTGTTCATTGCGGAAGGAACGATTCTTCCGTTACTTATTCCTTCCGCCTGGCAAATGCGTATTTCGGCCAATCTAGTCTACATCGTGATTTTGTTTATCGCTGTATATCATCATCGGCACACGGCGTTGGTGCTTGGCCTATTATTTGGACTTCTGCACGACGTCGTATTTTATGGGGAAATGATTGGACCGTACGGATTCTCCATGGGTTTGTCTGCCTACATGATGGGACTTATTTTTCAAGCACCACGTGCACCACTGCCGGTTATGGTTTCTGTCGTCCTTTTGGGAAGTCTGCTCAATGACACCATGTTATTCTTTCTGTACAAACTCTTCCAACTCAACCACGTCACATTTGACTGGGCACTGATTGAATACATGATTCCCAATTTGTTCATTCATTTTGTGTTTGCACTGATCATCTATGTCCCGCTGCGCAAACAATTGGAACGGATTGGCAAGAGAAAGAGCAAAGCAGAAGAAGCTTCTTAATACATTTCTGGAGCAAGAAGCAGGAACTTGGGGACCCGGCCACGAAATGTAATGAGATGGGAGGGACAGGCTTATGACGGTAAAATCGAATCACGTAACGATTAAAGGCATCCGAGACGGCCTGGTTTTCCTGTTGGACGATCAATGTGAATTCGAGGAATTGCTCTATGAGCTCCGCTATAAGCTGGAACACAGCCATCAAAATATTTTGACCGGACCGATTGTTCATGTGGATATCAAAATGGGCAGCCGGGAAGTGACGGAGGACCAGAAAGAAGCAATTCTTGATATACTAAAACAAAAAGGGAATTTGCTCATTCGTTCCATCGACTCACCGGCCCTTAAACCAGAGGTTAAAGGGCCTCCGCCGATTATGACCATGTGCGGTATGGTGCGTTCTGGTCAGGTACTTCATCATGAAGGGAATCTCTTGTTTCTTGGAGATATCAATCCGGGGGGCACGGTAACGTGCACCGGAGATATATATGTTTTGGGTTCACTCAGAGGCATGGCTCATGCCGGAATTGGTGGGGACGAAGACTCGATCATTGCGGCTTCGGTGTTTGCTCCAACTCAGCTGCGCATCGCGGATATTATTAGCCGTCCTCCTGACGAGTGGGAGAGCCGAGAGACCGGAATGGAATTTGCTTATTTACAGGATAATCAGATGCAGATCGACAAGATGAGCAATATCGTTCGGTTGCGCCGAGATTTTAATGTGTTTAAAGGAGTGTAGCTCATGGGAGAGGCAATCGTGATCACTTCGGGTAAAGGCGGCGTGGGTAAAACAACCACCTCGGCAAACATCGGGACAGCGCTGGCGCTGCTCGGCAAAAAGGTTTGTCTGGTAGACACCGATATCGGCCTTCGTAATCTGGATGTCGTAATGGGACTCGAAAACCGGATCATTTATGATCTGTGTGACGTTGCAGACGGACGCTGCCGTCTGAATCAGGCTTTGGTCAAAGATAAACGTTTCGAAGAATTATATATGCTGCCTGCAGCGCAAACGAGAGACAAGAACTCCGTATCACCAGAACAGGTGAAGGACATTATCCTTGAATTGAAGAAAGATTTTGAATACGTCATTATTGATTGTCCAGCCGGAATTGAACAGGGATTCAAAAATGCGGTTGCAGGTGCGGATCAGGCAATTGTGGTCACTACACCTGAGAATGCGGCTGTCCGTGATGCGGATCGTGTCATCGGATTGCTCGAGAGTTCACACATTCAATCCCCAAAATTGGTCGTGAACCGCATTCGTAACAATATGGTCAAATCAGGCGACATGCTCGATATTGATGGCATTTTACAAGTACTTAATATTGACCTGATTGGAATTGTTCCCGATGATGAACTTGTCATCAAGGCGGCCAACTCGGGAGAACCGACAGTCATGAATCCAGACTCACTTGCGGCTATTGCCTATCGCAATATTGCCCGTCGGATTTTGGGAGATACGGTTCCATTGATGCAGTTGGAGCAGAAGAAGGGTGCCTTCTCACGTTTCAAAAAGTTTTTTGGGATGGGTTAACTCACTTTTCCTCATCAGATTTATGTATGACAGCCGTGGCCTAACGCCCGGCTTTTTTGAATATTATGAATATTTAATTGATGTGCCTGTGTAGCAAAGGGATCGTTTTTTGATGAAGGACTCCACGTTGTGGGGTTATTTTTGCTTCCTGCCGAAGCTTGTTCATATTATGAACGAGCTCCTCATAGGATGTAGTAAACAAGCCTCGGCGGGAGGATATTCCATGAATACGAAACTCAGAATTAAGCAGAGAAGAGAAGAACGCATTCGACGACTGATGGATGGGGCTAATGAGGAGATCATGCAGCAGCGAGAATCAGGTACGGTGTTCAATGCTGGTAAATCGACGCAACGGAATCCATTCTCGTCTATGGATATACAAGAAAATCTGCGAACGGCAAGAGCTTCGCTGGCAGAACAGGAACGAGATCCAGAGTGGCTATGGAAAAAAGAGAACGGTCATTACGGTCCTGACGGCCATCCTCGTTTCAATCTAATAAAGTCATTCGTGGGACGAACTGTGATTAGCGTGTTCGTTTTTGGCGCCGTTTGGGGATTGTTCCAGTTGAACACATCATGGACGACACCTGCCAAAACTGTGATCGCCGATATGCTGCATCGGGATATGAATTTTGAAGTTGCGGAAGCCTGGTACGAAAAGCATTTTGGCGGAACGCCATCATTCCTGCCTGTGCTAGGACATACCACCGATCCTGTGAACGGGTCGGGTATTCGACACCTGCTGGGCAAACCGCTCTCTGGAACGATTGTTCAACCTTTTGCACTGAGCATGAAAGGCATTGAGATTGTTCCTGAATCGGGTGGTACTGGACTTGTCCAGGTAGTCAGCTCGGATGCTGGGCGTGTCCTTCAGGTATTGGATGATCCGGAAAATGGAACGACGGTTGTGATTCAGCACTCTGGCAAAGTGACAGCCATATACGGACGCTTGAACGAAAGTGAAGTCCAGGTGAATGATTGGGTTGAAGCGGGAGATGCAGTTGGAAGTCTGAAGGAGATCGGAAATGATCAACCTGCCACATTGTATTTCGCTGTAAAAGAGGGCGAGGAGTACGTAGACCCTGCGGAAGTGGTTGCCCTTGATTAGGATATGGGGTGTACGTATCTCGTTCCATCCTTTTTTTGTGATCATTATGATGGCATCTCTGATAACCGGACATTTTATTGAATTGATCACCTTGTTCACGATCGTATTTATTCATGAATGTGGACATGCTGCAGCGGCAGCCCTTCTGGGCTGCCGTGTCCTGTCGATACAGATGCTGCCTTTTGGCGGAGTTGCCATAATCGAGGATGGCGGGAATATTACAGCGCGACGGGAAATCATGATCGCCTTGGCAGGGCCTTTACAAAATATGCTCATGGTTGGAATCGTGTTGCTGTTAAAATACGGTAGCGTGGGGGACCCGGTTTTTTTGGATTATATTATAAAGGGGAATCTGCTGATTGCCCTATTTAACCTGTTGCCAGTGCTGCCGCTGGATGGCGGTAAAATTGTACAGGCACTCGTCAGCCTGTTTGCTCCCTACTATACAACATTGATGTGGACCTACCGAATCAGTATCGTTTGTAGTGCTGGAGTGATTGTGTTTGCCATTAGTCGCTGGTTTGCTGGCGGGTACGGGCTGCCGCTAAATATTCTGCTGATCGGACTGTTCCTGTTTTATTCCAATGTGACCGATTACCGAAATATTCCATATCGCTTTATTCGGTTTCTGATGAATCGTGAAGGTACGTTCGCCCAATATGCAGCCACAGGCAGCTTGGCACAGCCGATAATCTCATTTCCGGCGAAACCTTTGGAACCTATTTTGCGTCTATTAAAGAGAGAAAGATATCATATGATATATGTAATGAACAGACAGGGGAGAATCTTGGCCGTTTTGCCTGAGCAACGCATCATTGGTTCCTATTTCAAACAAAACACCGAGAAGTTGTAGTATCGTGGGATCCTGTCCGGAATTGGGTTAATACATGTACAACGAGTAGTGCAATGAAACAGAATGGATGTGGATGAATTGAATTGTCTTCTAGAGGTGAAGCCATGAAACAAATGATTTTACATAATGAACATAACCTCGTGCAAATGGCGCTTCTGGAAGAAGGCAAAGCTGTAGAATTCACAGCAGAGCGTACACGGGAGCGTGGACTGCTGAATTCCTTTTTCAAGGGAAGAGTAGTGAACGTGTTGCCAGGTATGCAGGCTGCTTTTGTGGATATCGGTCAGAAAAAGAATGCTTTTCTGTATGTAGATGATGTATTACATCCCAATCTGGAGAAACAGCCCAAAGTGAAGCCATCGATCTCGGAGTTGCTTCGTCCGGGTCAGGATGTAATTGTCCAGGTTCTGAAGGAACCTGTTGGAAGCAAAGGGGCCCGGGTGACGACTCATTATTCACTGCCGGGCCGCTGGCTTGTCTACATGCCACTTGCCGACTATGTAGCTGTCTCCAAGAAAATTGCCCGTGAGGGAGATCGTTCCCGGCTCAAAGGACTGGGTGAACAATTAAGACGGGGCGAAGAAGGGCTTATCATTCGAACCGTATCCGCAGAGGAGCAGCGGGAAGCCATAGAGGCTGACTTGGAAACATTACGTGAGCAGTGGCACCTGATTCGCGAGAAATCGGAAAGTTTGCCTTCACCAAGCCTGCTGCATCGGGATCAAAATATGGTTCAGCGAATTATTAGGGATGTGTACACTCCTGGTAGCGATGAAGTGATTACGGATGATGAAGTACAAGCTAGTGAAGTGACTGCTTTACTGGAAGAGATATGTCCTGGCCATCAGCCTAAAGTTCAGGTGTACCGGGGAGCGGAATCCATTTTTGCCGCTTACGGTGTACAGGAGCAATTGAACAAGGACTTTGCCCGCAAAGTGTGGCTGCCAGGAGGCGGCTATATCGTTATTGACCATACGGAGGCACTCACCGTAGTCGATGTCAATACAGGCAAGTACACTGGAGCAGGCGGTGACAGTCTGGAAGAGACTGTAACGGAGACAAATATGCAGGCTGCCGTTGAGATTGCTCGTTTAATGCGGCTTCGGGATATCGGTGGAATGATTATTGTGGACTTCATTGATATGGAGGAAGCGATGAATCGGCAGGAGGTTGCGGCATCGCTCGAAAATGAGCTTAAGAAGGATCGTACCAAAGCTTTTGTAATGGGCTGGACCAAGCTGGGGCTGCTCGAACTCACCCGCAAGAAGGTGCGGGAAGAGAGCACGCTGCCTTATGTGGAGCCGTGTTCTTCCTGTCATGGGACAGGCAAAAGATATATTTCCCCTTTGCATTGATTTTTAGTGTAGCTGGTGGTATAATCATCAGGTATGTGTCTAGCCTATTGGTCTTGCACATGCTGTAACCGCACTGGCCGGGTATAAGAACAGTTACGCAAGGACACTGTCACCTGAGAACGGGCGAGTCTGAGACATGAGGAGGTGCAAGGCAAATGTACGCAATTATTGAAACAGGCGGCAAACAGTACAAAGTCCAAGAGGGCGATGTTCTGTTCATCGAGAAATTGACTGCGAACGATGGCGAAAGCGTAACGTTCGACCGTGTCCTGGCTGTATCTAACGATCAAGGTTTGACAGCAGGTACACCATTGGTTTCCGGAGCAACTGTAACGGCTAAAGTGGAGAAACATGGCAAAGGACAAAAGGTTGTTGTATACAAATACAAACCGAAAAAGAACTACCATGTGAAGCAAGGTCACCGTCAACCGTACACTAAAGTAACTATCGAAGCAATCAAAGCGTAAGAAGGTGCGATAAGTGATTATCGTTGAAATCTTTCGTAATGATGACGGGAGCATTGATCGCTTTTCCATCAAAGGGCATGCTAATTTTGCCAAGCGGGGAGAAGACATCGTATGTGCCGGGGTATCCGCTGTTACAGTGGGTACAGTGAACTCGATCGAAGCATTGACTGGTGTCGAAATGGATGCCAAGATGAAGAATGGCTTTTTAAGTGCTTCTTTGCCAGTGCTTGTGAGAGATGAAACCTGGTCCCAGGTACAATTGCTACTCGAATCCATGGTGGTTATGCTCACTGATATTGCAGAGTCATACGGAAAGTATATTCAGATAGAGCAAGTCAAATAATTAAAGAAGGAGGACAACCAATCATGTTGAAATTAAATCTTCAGTTATTCGCATCGAAAAAAGGTGTGGGTTCCACAAAGAACGGTCGTGACAGTAACGCACAACGTCTTGGCGTTAAACGTGCTGACGGTCAAACAGTAACTGGTGGTAGCATTCTCGTTCGCCAACGCGGAACGAAAATTCACCCAGGTACTAACGTGGGTATCGGTAAAGACGACACTTTGTTTGCGAAAGTTGACGGCGTTGTGAAATTCGAACGTTGGGGACGCGATCGTAAAAAAGTAAGCATCTACCCTGTGAATGTTGCTCCAGTAGCAGCTGCAGTAGAAGCATAATATCGGCATTCCGCCTAAGGAGCCTTCGGCATTTTTGCCGGAGGTTTTTTGTATTTAAAGGTTATTCGATAATGAACTGGCAGAAAAGACATGTTATACTTGGTTACGGTGGGGTTTAAACCAACCGAGTTTTGTAGAACGGGGAGAAGCCATGAAATCTTGGAAAAGAGTGCCCTGGATTGCGGCATGTTCACTTCTGATTCCTTTGGTTTTCGTTATGCTGTATCCAGTGATTATTTCAATTGCTGTGTACGCATTGTGGTCCGTCGCGGTGCTTTTTGTTTCTGTGAACGTGATGAAGAGACAGGCAGAGGCGGAACGCAGAACCATCATACAATCTATGGAAAAGACAGCAATTGCATCATTAAATCATCATAGGCATGATTGGATGAACGATCTTCAGGTGTTATATGGATATCTTCGGCTGGGCAAACTTGATAAATCAGTGCAATGTGTGGAAAGAATAGTAGAGCGGGTTAACGAAGAAAGCCGAATCTCCAGATTGGGTATTCCTTCACTCGTTTTTTATCTTCAATCTTTCCGGACCAGTGGAGTCGCTCTGGAATTGCATGTGGTCGTAGAGGAAGAGTTACAGCTTAGTGCTCTGGTCTCTCCCGAGGATGGCGAGTCGCTTACGGGGGCGATTGCCGATGCGATTCGAGCCTATCAATATGGCGGCGGCCGGTCGTCTTGGGGAGAGGTTCGCAAACTGACCTTGAACTTCGGACAGGATCACGGAGATGTGGTTGTCCGGCTGGATGGGGATCAAACACCCGATCCGGAAACATTACGGCAGCTCAATGCCGTACTCAAAGGAAAAAAAGTCAGAACGGAGCAGCTTCCGTCTGAGGATACGTTTATACAATTCAGAATGCCTTGCGGAATATAGGAAGAAGGGGTTAACCAATGTTTGTAGATAAAGCGAAGATTTATGTGAAAGCCGGAGACGGAGGGGACGGAATTATTTCGTTTCGTCGTGAGAAGTATGTACCGAACGGCGGACCTGCCGGGGGTGATGGAGGCAGAGGAGCTGACATCATTTTCCGTGTGGATGAAGGTCTGCGTACGTTGATGGATTTCCGTTACCAGCGTCACTTCAAGGCCCCTCGTGGTGAGAAGGGACGTAATAAAAGTCAGCATGGCGCGAACGCTGAGAACATGATTGTACGTATTCCACCAGGGACTGTGATTTTGGATGAAGACAGTGGAGAAGTATTGGCTGATTTGACACGTCATGGTCAACAGGTTGTTGTTGCTCGTGGCGGACGAGGCGGACGGGGAAACATTCGTTTTGCCACCCCTAACAATCCAGCGCCAGAACTGGCCGAAAATGGTGAAGAGGGCGAAGAACGTTATATCGTACTTGAGCTTAAGGTCATGGCAGATGTTGGTTTGGTTGGTTTCCCGAGTGTTGGGAAATCCACGCTGTTGTCTGTTGTTTCGGCAGCCAAGCCAAAGATTGGAGCATATCATTTCACAACCATTACACCTAACCTGGGTGTTGTTGGTGTAGGTGAAGGTCGCAGCTTTGTTATGGCCGACTTGCCAGGCCTGATTGAAGGTGCCCACGAAGGGGTTGGACTTGGACATGAGTTCTTGCGTCACGTAGAACGGACACGCATTATCGTTCATGTTGTTGATATGTCGGGTTCCGAAGGACGCGATCCGTTCGAAGACTGGCAGAAAATCAACGAGGAACTGAAATTGTACAATCCTGTCCTCGCCGAAAGACCACAGGTTGTAGCAGCCAATAAAATGGACATGCCCGATTCCGAAGCCAATCTTGAGGAATTCTTACAGAAGGCTCGGGAGGTTCAACCGGATATTGAAGTGATGCCTATCTCGTCACTGACACGAAAAGGGATTCAAGAGCTCCTGTACCGTGCAGCTGATCTGCTGGATCAAATCCCGGACGAGCCTGTGGTGGAAGAAGTTGCAGACTTATCCGAACGCAAAGTGTACAGCTTGGACAAAAAAGAGGACGATGGCTTCCGTATTGTACGTGAGAATGAAATCTTCGTTGTTGAGAGTGCCAAGATTGAACGTATGATGAAACGGATGCAGTTGAATTCCCATGAAGCCATTCTAAAACTTGCGCGTACATTGCGACATATGGGTGTGGATGCGGAACTGCGTAAACGCGGAGCTGAAGAAGGAACCATTGTGCGCATTGGTGATTTTGAGTTTGAATTTGTGGAAGGTAGCAGCTACTACTAAGATAGCAGTGAACCTTGTACAATAAAAAGCATTAAAGCAATACGCAGAGTCGTGGGAGATGACCCACTTCTCTGCGTTTTTTTTTATTTACTCTTACATGCTCCAGGTTGAAACTTGTATACTGTGAGGAACAGTTTTCTAAAAATAGACATGTGAGGTATTGCCCTTTTGAGATAGATCCTATATAATGTCCACTATATGAATACATGAGTCTTTGAGGAGAGGACGTTCTGTGAATGAACGCTATTACTTAGTACGGGAAGACATTTTGCCAGAGGCAGTGGTGAAGACCATGCAGGTAAAAGAACTGCTGGCTTCCGGGGATGTCAAAACAGTGCATGAAGCGGTTGAGCAGGTTGGACTAAGCCGAAGTGCTTTTTATAAGTACAAGGATGGGATCCATTTAATTAATCAGCTTGAGAGGGAGAGAATTGTAACGATTTCCATTGACCTGGAGCATCAGTCGGGAATTTTGTCTCGTGTGCTTGGACATGTAGCTGGTTATGGAGCCAACGTGCTTACTATTAATCAAAGTATCCCGCTTCAGGGAAGAGCCAACGTTGTCATTTCAGTGGAGACATCACATCTCCATGGGGAAATCGGGGAAATGCTGGATCGGATGCAGGATATGCCCGGAGTTCGGCGCACGCGTATTGTAGGCCAAGGTTAATTGGACGTTACTCAAAACGTTTAAATATAGGTTGTATTTCTGATTTCATGTACAGGGGTGGCAGGCTGAAAAAGACTTAGGGGGTTGATTGGTTAGTGAAACCGGTGAAAGTGGGATTGTTGGGATTGGGTACAGTGGGTACTGGGGTCGTTCGTATCGTAGAGGGAAATCAGGAGGATCTAAGTAGTCAGGTTGGATCACCGATTATCATCGAGAAAATTGCAGTGAAGAATACGGAGAAGGAGCGTGTCATCGCCGTAGATCGTGCAAAGCTCACAGAAGATCCCTGGGAAGTCATTCGTCACCCGGATATCGATGTGATTGTTGAGGTTATGGGCGGTATTGATCAGACCAAGGAATACATTCTTGAAGCACTGGAGCGGGGCAAGCATATCGTAACCGCGAACAAGGATCTGATGGCTCTGCATGGTTCGGAGATTTTGGCCAAGGCACAGGAGAAGCAATGTGATGTATTCTATGAAGCCAGTGTGGCTGGGGGAATTCCGATTATACGCACCCTAATTGAAGGTTTCTCATCCGACCGGATTACCCGCATTATGGGGATTGTGAACGGAACAACGAACTTTATTTTGACCAAAATGAGCCAGGAAGGCGCCTCGTATGAAGAGGTTTTGGCAGAGGCTCAAGCACTTGGATATGCAGAGACTGATCCTACTTCGGACGTCGAAGGACTCGATGCAGCTCGGAAAATGGCGATACTGGGTACTCTTGGCTTCCGAACTAACGTGGAACTGCAGGATGTGACCGTTCGCGGTATTTCCTCCGTAACCCGTGAAGATATAACGTATGCCAAAAGACTTGGCTACGAGATGAAGCTGCTGGGTATCGCAGACCGTCGGGACGATGAGATCACCATTAGTGTTCAGCCCACGATGGTAAGACAGAATCACCCGATAGCTTCCGTCAATGGCGTGTTTAATGCGGTGTATGTACACGGTGAAGCTGTAGGAGAGACCATGTTCTACGGCGCGGGTGCAGGTGAACTTCCGACAGCAACTTCTGTAGTTGCGGACATTGTGGCTGTGATCAAAAACCTGAAGCTGGGCGTGAATGGTCTCAAAGCGATTGTGCCTTATAAACAGAAGCGCCTGCAAAGTGACGAGCACATTATGTCGAAAAACTTCATTTTGCTGCATGTGGATGATAAAGCAGGAGTTCTCGCACAAATCACTCAAATCTTCGCTGAATATGAAGTCAGCCTGGCTTCGGTTGTGCAACAGCCAAACGAGCATAACCCGGATGCAGAGATCATCATTGTTACGCATAACGCTAGCAAGGCCAGCATGGATAAAGTTTTAAAACATTTTGAATCTCTTTCCGTCATTCGTCGCATTAAGAGTGTTTACCGGGTTGAAGGATAAATCGTCCTAAATTTCGGTTTGAATTTCAAATCAAAGCTAAAATTTATGTTACACGTCTAACCATATAGTACATGCAATTATAATATTCGGATTATTAACGACAAAGGAGTTTACCCCCAATGAGATATCAAGGATTACTGCAAACTTATCGAGAACACCTTCCGGTTAATGAAAATACGCCCCTGCTTACGCTTCACGAAGGAAATACACCTCTGGTTCATGCGGAGAATCTTTCCGAGGAACTCGGATTGAATGTATATTTCAAATATGAAGGTCTGAACCCGACAGGGTCTTTCAAAGACCGCGGCATGGTTATGGCTGTTGCCAAAGCAATGGAAGAAGGCAGCCGCACGATCATGTGTGCATCGACAGGTAATACTTCAGCAGCTGCAGCTGCCTATGCGGCTCGTGCGGGACTGAATTGTATCGTATTGATCCCAAATAACAATATTGCCTTAGGTAAGCTGGCTCAAGCCATGATCTACGGAGCCAAGGTGATTGCGATTAATGGCAACTTTGACCGTGCATTGGAAATAGTGCGTGAGATTACAGCCAAACATCCAATTACGCTCGTGAACTCCGTGAACCCGTTCCGGATTGAAGGACAAAAAACGGCTGCCTTTGAAGTCATTGAACAGCTTGGTCAGGCACCTGATGTACTTGCCATTCCAGTGGGTAACGCGGGGAACATCTCGGCTTACTGGAAAGGATTCAAAGAGTATAAAGAAGCAGGGAAATCGAATTCCCTGCCGCGTATGGTCGGTTTTGAAGCGGAAGGCGCCATGGCGATTGTCAAAGGTGAACCGATATTGGAGCCAGAAACCGTGGCAACTGCCATTCGAATTGGTAATCCGGCTAGTTGGAAAACGGCTGTAGCTGCAGCTGAAGAGTCTGGCGGACAGATTAATTATGTTACTGATGAAGAGATTCTGACTGCCTACCGTACGATTGCTGCACGTGAAGGGATTTTCGCTGAACCTGCTTCGGCTGCTTCCGTTGCTGGTGTATACAAACTGAAGCGTGAAGGGTACTTTAAAGGCGGAGAGACTGTGGTTTGTGTACTGACAGGACATGGCCTGAAAGATCCTAATATTGCCATCAAAACGGTAGCAACTGAACCTCTTGTTGTTGAAGATTCGGAAGAAGCAGTTATGGCGGCAATTGCGCAACTGGAGCAGCAATCCGTATGAGTTTGCAGCAAAGGGTAACAGTTAAAGTACCGGCAAGTACAGCCAATCTCGGTCCAGGGTTTGATACCCTGGGCATGGCTTTGTCTCTCTATGTCTGGCTTGAGATGAAACCGGCTGAGCAAACGACATTCCATTTATATGGGGACCATCTGACAGGTCTGCCTACAGATAAATCCAATTTGATATATGAAGTTGCACAGATGGTGTTCAACGAAGCCGGGATTTCCGTGCCTGAGTTGGATATTTCCATGTACTCCGATATTCCTCTCACACGTGGACTGGGAAGCAGTGCATCGGCTATCGTAGGTGCATTGGTTGCTGCTAATGCATTAATTGGTACTCCGTTATCGGATGCCAAGCTTCTGGACATGGCTACGTCACTGGAGAAACATCCGGATAATGTGGGGGCTTCATTATATGGAGGTATCATTGCAGCGGCGTGGGATGGCAGTCGTGTAGATCATATTCGTATAGAGCCGCATCAGGATTTGCAGACGTTAGTTATCGTACCAGACTTCGAGTTGTCCACTTCAAAAGCAAGGAATGTGATCCCGCAGCAGTTCGACAAGTCTGATGTCATTCACAATATAAGCAGATCATCCCTACTCGTTGCAGCTTTGGCAAGTGGGCGATTGGATATGATCCAAAAGGCGATGTCTGATCGTATTCATCAGCCTTACAGAACATCATTGGTTCCAGGGATGGCTGAGATTCTGGAACATGCGGTCAGTCATGGAGCTCTAGGCGCTGCTTTGAGCGGGGCTGGCCCAACCGTTTTGACGTTGGTAGATCGTCATGACATCCGCAAGGAAGAACTGAAGCAATACTTGATAGATACCATGAGTCGTGAAGGTATTACTGCTTCGGCATTGTGGCTGGATCCGGACTTGGACGGTGTTACCGTGCTGTCTGATCAAGATGAAAGTCCTTTTTTGGACAGAATTAAAGGGGAAGTTAACGCATGAAAAGAATTGCAGTATTACCTGAAGGTTCAGTTTCTCATGAAGCAGTAGATTTTCTGTTTAATGGGGAGCCTTTAGAATTGATTCATTCCAAGCTGATTTCTGATGTCTTCCGTGCAACGGATAGTGGGAAGTCACAATACAGTGTCATTCCCATTGAGAATACAATTGAAGGTTCGGTTAGTCTGCATATGGACTGGCTCGTTAATGAAGTGGATATTCCGATGCAAGCAGAATGGGTTTATCCATCTATACAAAATGTCATTGGACATGGCTCCGAGTTTAAAACAGAGAGCGGCGAATATGATTTTGGGAAAATCACGAAGATCATGTCCCATCCCGTGGCTATCCCGCAGTGCCAGAATTTTATTCGCCTGCATTCACCTGGAGCGGACCTTGAAGGTGTTAACAGTACAGCGGAAGCTGTAGAAATTGTGAAAAGAAATCCCGGCAAAGGCTGGGTTGCCATTGGCACAAGGCTTGCTGCACAGAAGCATGGTTTGGACATCATGGCTGAACGGGTAACCGATCATGATAACAACTATACTCGTTTTGTTTTGATAGGTCATGAACCTGTACAGATCCCACGGGAGCCCGACCATGTAAAAACCAGCTTGCTTGTTACCCTGCCTGAAGATGCGCCGGGTGCGTTACATCAGGTTTTGTCGGCGTTTGCCTGGCGGAAGCTAAACCTGACACGACTGGAATCGCGTCCAACAAAGAAGCGGTTGGGGAGCTATTATTTTTATATTGATGTTGAGGAAAGTGCCGATTCTGTATTGCTTACCGCGGCCATGGCCGAGATTGAAGCTTTGAATTGTCAGGTACGTGTTCTGGGTAGTTATCCCTGTTATTCATATCCTTCGCTGAAAACGATCTAAATTAGTTGCGTGGTCTGTTGAAGGTTGTCATAAGACTGGGTAAAATGGGCAGACAATGGCTTGTCATTGGTTGCAAAACAACGGGTTAAACGTAGTTTTCGAAAACGAGGAATGAAATATTATGGAGGTGCAGTCATACGTGTCAGAACAATGGATTTATTTGGATGGTCAATATGTAACCAAAGAGAACGCTACCGTCTCCGTATATGATCATGGATTTTTGTATGGAGATGGTATTTTCGAGGGTATTCGGATTTACAACGGCA
The DNA here is from genome assembly GCF_014844075.1 of Paenibacillus sp. JNUCC-31. Taxonomy (NCBI): domain Bacteria; kingdom Bacillati; phylum Bacillota; class Bacilli; order Caryophanales; family Paenibacillaceae; genus Paenibacillus; species Paenibacillus sp. JNUCC31. Next base: position 1,848,922 of record NZ_CP062165.1, on the reverse strand, counting down.
ACATTTTTAGATGCAAAGCGCATTTGGATCGTTTGTATGATTCGGCTAAATCCATCAGTCTGAACATTCCGCTGTCTTATGATGAGATGCTGGAAGTGATGGCAGAAACGGTACGTCGCAATGATATGCGTAACGGTTATATTCGCCTAATCGTTTCTCGTGGTCCTGGTAATCTGGGTCTTGATCCGCTGCGTTGCCCTAAAGCATCTGTTATTATCATTGTCGAGCAACTCGCAATTTACCCGGAAGAAGCGTATCTTACTGGATTGAAAGCCGTATCTGTATCCCAACGACGCAACATCCCGGACGCATTGAATCCCAAAATTAAATCGCTAAATTACCTGAATAACATCCTTGTTAAGATCCAGTCCAACTATGCAGGTGTGGGTGAAGCAATTATGCTGAATTCACAAGGTTATGTTACAGAGGGTTCAAGTGATAACATCTTTATTATTAAAAATGGTGTCGTCTATACGCCTCCTTGTTATCTGGGTGCACTGGAAGGGATTACTCGTCAGGCGATTATCGATCTGTGTGGTGAACTGGATCTTGAATTAAAAGAAGTACCATTTACCCTGCATGATGTATACATTGCCGATGAAGTCTTCTTCACTGGAACCGCTGCGGAAGTAATTGCTGCATATGAGGTAGATGGCAGAACAATCGGAACGGGTGTCGCAGGACCTGTAACGCTCCGACTGCTTGAAGCGTTCCGTCAGATTGTCGACAAAGACGGTTACAAAGTATGGGAAGATTAAACTGAACGAACGGAATAGCGTAGCAAGAAGTCCTTCTTGTCTCCAGAAATTCAGCATACTCGGAGTATGCGGTTTTTGGGGCTGGGAGGATTTTTTTTGCTTAGTTGATGTCATTAGCCTAATTTCTGCATAGGATGTAGTAACGGTATGGGCGAATGTACTGCCCAAGTATCACGTCTAGGAGGTTAGTTCCAAGTGAAAATACACATGGTGAAAAAAGGCGACACATTATATCTGCTGTCCCAAAAATATAATGTAGCGTTGGACAAAATTATTGCAGCTAATCCGCAAATTGCAGATCCCGACAAGTTGGAAATCGGTATGAAGGTCAAAATTCCTGCGGAGCCAGTAACACCAAAGCCGGAGGGCATGTTGCACGGTCATAAAGTCCAGCAAGGAGATACGTTATGGAAATTGTCACAGGCTTGGGGAGTTCCGTTGAAGGACATGATCAATGCGAACCCTCAATTGAAAAATCCCAATGCTCTTCTTGTAGGGGAGACTGTGTACATTCCATCGATGGCTACACCGGGAAATACGGGTTCAGAGAATGGTGCATCATCTAATGTTGCTCATGAGAAGTTGTCGCCTGAAGGAAAGGAATACACGGGAGTTAAAGAAGAAACGGCTCCAGCTGTACCCGTAGAGCCAGTCCCTGCACCGGTACCTGAAGTTTCTAATTCGGTTCCCGCTCCTGTTCCCGCAAATCCGGTCGTCCCTAATGTGAAGCCTGAGGTGGAAGCTCTACCGCAATTGCCTGAAATGCCTGAGATGGAACCGGAGAAGCAAGTTCAGAAAAAAGAACAAACTAAATCCGAGGTTCAATTAAAACCGATATCTGAGTCACCGACGTATACCATGCCTAACATTTCTCCTGAGGTTATGCCTTTACCCGTAATGCCCAATAACATGCAGTTTCCTTCGGAAGTAGCGCCTGAGGCCAAAGCACCGTGTGGCTGTGGCAGTAAAATGCTTCATGCTCCAGCAGAGCATCCCTATGCGCAAGTTCCTGTGCCTGCGCAAGAGGTATACATTACTCCACAAGACATGTATACGGCTGGTGTAAATAACCATGCTGCCTTCCCTGGTATAACGGAGGTGAGCCCTTACTCTATAGGAACCCCACCTAACGCTCCATGGAATGGGAATGAGTATGAGTATAATCATAACAACCTTATGCCAAACATATCTGCAGAGATGCAGAACAACTCATATCCGATCGCGCCAGCAAGTCAAGTGAATAGTCCTTATCCTCCGTTTGCAGCCCATGGACATATGAACCACCAACCGCCTGTTATTTCTCCTTACTCTATGCTCCCATACCCACCATGCGGATGTGGCAACCATCATATGCCTGCTCATCATTATACTTATCCATCACACAACTACCAGGAACCGGCGTGGGGCACATATAACCCATACGGCGTTCAACCTGAAATGACCACTTCCATGATGCCGAATCACCCGGTGGAATATGCTTACCAGAACCCTTACCCTACTCAAAATACAGTACCGCCGTCACCGCTTGGGGCATTTGGTGAACTTTATCCATCCCAAGGTAAAGGGGAGGGCAAGAAAGGAAGACGTGACGAGGCGAATTTGAGCCAGTCCGCTTTTGAGAGTGAGGCTGACTCACATCTAGAAACGAAGCCTAAACAAGCAGCCAAAACAGGAACTGCGAAACGCAGAACAGCCAGACCTGGAGCGAAAAGCAAATCCAAAGTAACCGTATCCGGGAGAACTCCAAAAGAACGCAAGGGAACATCCACTAACCGGAGTTCTGATAAAAAGCGTAGGAACCCTTGGATCCAGCAATAACTTTGTAAAGTAAATGCTATTTAACTCCAAAAGATTAACTCTGTGAAGAGCTGGTCTTTTGGAGGTTTGTATTTAGAGCAGGGCAATTTTACGACAGTATGGAAATGGAATAGTGTCTCAAATCCACTATTGTTTTAGTAGAGGCGTCAAGGACTTAGAATCTATTAAATGTTTTTTCGAAAAAACTATTGCATTGGTTTCACCAGTATGATATATTATTTAAGTCGCCGCTGAAACGAACGGCCGACACAGAAAAGAAGTGCAGAAATAAGTTTGATCTTTGAAAACTGAACAACGAGTGAGTAACGATCTTGCTTGCAAGATCGACGCTGAGAAGTCGGTACACGTCTTCGGACGGTATGGTTTTGAAGCATAAATGAGATTTTTAATCTCGTCAGATTCAAATTGAGCTTATCGCTCTTTTCAATACTTTATTGGAGAGTTTGATCCTGGCTCAGGACGAACGCTGGCGGCATGCCTAATACATGCAAGTCGAGCGGACTTGATGAGAAGCTTGCTTCTCAGATGGTTAGCGGCGGACGGGTGAGTAACACGTAGGCAACCTGCCCTCAAGTTTGGGACAACTACCGGAAACGGTAGCTAATACCGAATAGTTGTTTTCTTCGCCTGAAGAGAACTGGAAAGACGGAGCAATCTGTCACTTGGGGATGGGCCTGCGGCGCATTAGCTAGTTGGTGGGGTAACGGCTCACCAAGGCGACGATGCGTAGCCGACCTGAGAGGGTGATCGGCCACACTGGGACTGAGACACGGCCCAGACTCCTACGGGAGGCAGCAGTAGGGAATCTTCCGCAATGGGCGAAAGCCTGACGGAGCAATGCCGCGTGAGTGATGAAGGTTTTCGGATCGTAAAGCTCTGTTGCCAGGGAAGAACGCTTGGGAGAGTAACTGCTCTCAAGGTGACGGTACCTGAGAAGAAAGCCCCGGCTAACTACGTGCCAGCAGCCGCGGTAATACGTAGGGGGCAAGCGTTGTCCGGAATTATTGGGCGTAAAGCGCGCGCAGGCGGTCATTTAAGTCTGGTGTTTAATCCCGGGGCTCAACCCCGGATCGCACTGGAAACTGGGTGACTTGAGTGCAGAAGAGGAGAGTGGAATTCCACGTGTAGCGGTGAAATGCGTAGATATGTGGAGGAACACCAGTGGCGAAGGCGACTCTCTGGGCTGTAACTGACGCTGAGGCGCGAAAGCGTGGGGAGCAAACAGGATTAGATACCCTGGTAGTCCACGCCGTAAACGATGAGTGCTAGGTGTTAGGGGTTTCGATACCCTTGGTGCCGAAGTTAACACATTAAGCACTCCGCCTGGGGAGTACGGTCGCAAGACTGAAACTCAAAGGAATTGACGGGGACCCGCACAAGCAGTGGAGTATGTGGTTTAATTCGAAGCAACGCGAAGAACCTTACCAGGTCTTGACATCCCTCTGACCGGTACAGAGATGTACCTTTCCTTCGGGACAGAGGAGACAGGTGGTGCATGGTTGTCGTCAGCTCGTGTCGTGAGATGTTGGGTTAAGTCCCGCAACGAGCGCAACCCTTGATCTTAGTTGCCAGCATTTCGGATGGGCACTCTAAGGTGACTGCCGGTGACAAACCGGAGGAAGGTGGGGATGACGTCAAATCATCATGCCCCTTATGACCTGGGCTACACACGTACTACAATGGCCGGTACAACGGGCTGTGAAGCCGCGAGGTGGAACGAATCCTAAAAAGCCGGTCTCAGTTCGGATTGCAGGCTGCAACTCGCCTGCATGAAGTCGGAATTGCTAGTAATCGCGGATCAGCATGCCGCGGTGAATACGTTCCCGGGTCTTGTACACACCGCCCGTCACACCACGAGAGTTTATAACACCCGAAGTCGGTGGGGTAACCGCAAGGAGCCAGCCGCCGAAGGTGGGATAGATGATTGGGGTGAAGTCGTAACAAGGTAGCCGTATCGGAAGGTGCGGCTGGATCACCTCCTTTCTATGGAGAATCGTTTCCTGTAACGGAAACATTCAAATACAAGTCTTCAGGAAGCATGCTTCCGAAGCGAGCTTTACTTCGTAAAGCTTTTCACTCACTCGTTGCTCAGTTTTGAGAGCTCAAACTCTCAAACAGCTTGCTTTTGCATGGAGCTTGTTCTTTGAAAACTAGATATCGAAACGAAAAATGCGAATTAGAACATTCCTTTTTAGCTGAACTTGTGTAAACAAGTTTCAATAAAAACGGTAGATTGCATGAGCGAGTGATCGAAATGGAGCGACTTTTGGCTTTGGACGCAGTCCAAAACAAGTGGAGCGACAGCTCGAACACGAGCGATATGGTTAAGCTACTAAGAGCACACGGAGGATGCCTAGGCGCTAGGAGCCGATGAAGGACGTGGCGAACAACGAAACTGCCTCGGGGAGCTGTAAGCAAGCTTTGATCCGGGGGTGTCCGAATGGGGAAACCCAGCTGGGGTAATTTCCAGTTACTCACAACTGAATACATAGGTTGTGTAGAGGCATACCAGGGGAACTGAAACATCTAAGTACCCTGAGGAAGAGAAAACAATAGTGATTCCGTCAGTAGCGGCGAGCGAACGCGGAGAAGCCCAAACCAGAGAGCTTGCTCTCTGGGGTTGTGGGACGTCTCACATGGAGTTACAAAGGAGCCGGTTAAACGAAGAGGTCTGGAAAGGCCCGCCAAAGAAGGTAAAAGCCCTGTAGTTGAAAGTTGGTTCCCTCCGAGACGGATCCCGAGTAGTGCGGGGCACGTGAAACCCCGTATGAATCCGGCAGGACCATCTGCCAAGGCTAAATACTTCCTAGCGACCGATAGTGAAGCAGTACCGTGAGGGAAAGGTGAAAAGCACCCCGGAAGGGGAGTGAAATAGAACCTGAAACCGTGTGCTTACAAAAAGTCAGAGCCCGTTTTAGGGGTGATGGCGTGCCTTTTGTAGAATGAACCGGCGAGTTACGTTCCCGTGCAAGGTTAAGGTGAAGAGCCGGAGCCGCAGCGAAAGCGAGTCTGAATAGGGCGACATAGTACGTGGACGTAGACCCGAAACCGGGTGATCTACCCCTGTCCAGGGTGAAGGTGCGGTAACACGCACTGGAGGCCCGAACCCACGCACGTTGAAAAGTGCGGGGATGAGGTGGGGGTAGCGGAGAAATTCCAATCGAACTCGGAGATAGCTGGTTCTCCCCGAAATAGCTTTAGGGCTAGCCTCGGAAAACAGAGTCGTGGAGGTAGAGCACTGATTGGGTGCGGGGCCCGCAAGGGTTACCAAGCTCAGTCAAACTCCGAATGCCATAGACTTACTTCCGGGAGTCAGACAGTGAGTGCTAAGATCCATTGTCAAAAGGGAAACAGCCCAGACCATCAGCTAAGGTCCCCAAGTGTGTGTTAAGTGGGAAAGGATGTGGAGTTGCACAGACAACCAGGATGTTGGCTTAGAAGCAGCCACCATTGAAAGAGTGCGTAATAGCTCACTGGTCGAGTGACTCTGCGCCGAAAATGTAACGGGGCTAAACACACCACCGAAGCTATGGCTTGGATCGACTTCACTGCTTCTTTGAGGCGGTGTTTACCACAAGGACATTTTTGTCTGACAAGAGATGATATCTTGGATGACCAAATGCTTCTCAGGGGATAAACACAGGACTTCGAAGCTGGAGTGAAGTCGATCCAGGGGTAGGGGAGCGTTGTATAAGGGTTGAAGGTGTACCGTAAGGAGCGCTGGACATTATACAAGTGAGAATGCCGGTATGAGTAACGAAAAGATCAGTGAGAATCTGATCCGCCGAAAGCCTAAGGGTTCCTGAGGAAGGCTCGTCCGCTCAGGGTAAGTCGGGACCTAAGGCGAGGCCGAAAGGCGTAGTCGAAGGACAACAGGTCGAAATTCCTGTACCACCGTAAGCCGTTATGAGCAATGGGGGGACGCAGCAGGGTAGTGACGCGGACTGATGGATGTCCGTCTAAGCAGTGAGGCTGATGTGTAGGCAAATCCGCACATCGTAAGGCTGGGCTGTGATGGGGAGCGAAAATTATAGTAGCGAAGGTCATGATCTCACACTGCCAAGAAAAGCCTCTAGCCAGGTGATGGTGCCCGTACCGCAAACCGACACAGGTAGGCGAGAAGAGAATTCTAAGGCGCGGCGGAAGAACTCTCGTTAAGGAACTCGGCAAAATGACCCCGTAACTTCGGGAGAAGGGGTGCCCCGGTAGTGTGAATAGCACGAGGGGGCCGCAGTGAAAAGGCCCAAGCGACTGTTTAGCAAAAACACAGGTCTGTGCGAAGCCGTAAGGCGAAGTATACGGGCTGACGCCTGCCCGGTGCTGGAAGGTTAAGGGGAGCGGTTAGGAGCAATCCGAAGCTGTGAACCGAAGCCCCAGTAAACGGCGGCCGTAACTATAACGGTCCTAAGGTAGCGAAATTCCTTGTCAGGTAAATTCTGACCCGCACGAATGGCGTAACGACTTGGGCGCTGTCTCAACGAGAGATCCGGTGAAATTTTAATACCTGTGAAGATGCAGGTTACCCGCGACAAGACGGAAAGACCCCATGGAGCTTTACTGCAGCTTGATATTGAATTTGGGTACGATCTGTACAGGATAGGTGGGAGCCTTTGAAACGTGAGCGCCAGCTTGCGTGGAGGCACCGTTGGGATACCACCCTGATCGTATCTAGGTTCTAACCTGGTACCGTAATCCGGTGCGGGGACAGTGTCAGGTGGGCAGTTTGACTGGGGCGGTCGCCTCCTAAAGAGTAACGGAGGCGCCCAAAGGTTCCCTCAGAATGGTTGGAAATCATTCGAAGAGTGCAAAGGCATAAGGGAGCTTGACTGCGAGACCTACAAGTCGAGCAGGGACGAAAGTCGGGCTTAGTGATCCGGTGGTACCGCATGGAAGGGCCATCGCTCAACGGATAAAAGCTACCCTGGGGATAACAGGCTTATCTCCCCCAAGAGTCCACATCGACGGGGAGGTTTGGCACCTCGATGTCGGCTCATCGCATCCTGGGGCTGAAGTAGGTCCCAAGGGTTGGGCTGTTCGCCCATTAAAGCGGTACGCGAGCTGGGTTCAGAACGTCGTGAGACAGTTCGGTCCCTATCTGTCGTGGGCGTAGGAAATTTGAGAGGAGCTGTCCTTAGTACGAGAGGACCGGGATGGACGTACCGCTGGTGTACCAGTTGTTCCGCCAGGAGCACCGCTGGGTAGCTATGTACGGAAGGGATAAGCGCTGAAAGCATCTAAGCGTGAAGCCCCCCTCAAGATGAGATTTCCCAGTATGTAAGACCCCTTGAAGACGACGAGGTAGATAGGCTGGGGGTGGAAGTGCAGCAATGCATGGAGCTGACCAGTACTAATCGGTCGAGGGCTTATCCAAATATGCAGGTTGTAATCGCAGGTTTCGTTTCGGATCTAGTTTTCAGAGAATAAACTCTGAATGTAAGGCTAAGCTAAGCGTTTGGTGGCGATGGCGGAGGGGTTCCACACGTACCCATCCCGAACACGACCGTTAAGCCCTCTAGCGCCGATGGTACTTGGACCGCAGGGTCCTGGGAGAGTAGGACGCCGCCAAGCGAACTCTTTCATCATACATAGAAAACAAATGTAGTATGTTGACGTTGTACGATGGATTGCTTTTGCACTGCAAATGCATATTATTCCCTGATAGCTCAGTTGGTAGAGCACTCGACTGTTAATCGAGTTGTCACAGGTTCGAGCCCTGTTCGGGGAGCCATTAAGGCCCGTTGGTCAAGGGGTTAAGACACCTCCCTTTCACGGAGGTAACAGGGGTTCGAATCCCCTACGGGTCATAAATATGGAGGCTTAGCTCAGCTGGGAGAGCATCTGCCTTACAAGCAGAGGGTCGGGGGTTCGATCCCCTCAGCCTCCACCATATAGTTTTCTGAATAACGACGCGGGGTGGAGCAGCCCGGTAGCTCGTCGGGCTCATAACCCGAAGGCCGCAGGTTCAAATCCTGCCCCCGCAATTATACTTTCTTCATTGAAAGTGATCTGGAACCGTGGTGTAGTTGGCCTAACATGCCTGCCTGTCACGCAGGAGATCGCGGGTTCGAATCCCGTCGGTTCCGCCATTTTTTTCTTACTACCGTTTGCGGACGTGGCTCAGCGGTAGAGCATCGCCTTGCCAAGGCGAGGGTCGCGGGTTCGATTCCCGTCGTCCGCTCCAATATTTTGCGCCCTTAGCTCAGCTGGATAGAGCGTTTGACTACGAATCAAAAGGCCGGGAGTTCGAATCTCTCAGGGCGCGCCATTATAACTTTACTTGCCGGCGTGGCGGAATGGCAGACGCGCTCGACTCAAAATCGAGTGGGAAACCGTGGAGGTTCGAGTCCTCTCGCCGGTATAAAATAACGGGATGTAGCTCAGCTTGGTAGAGCACCTGGTTTGGGACCAGGGGGTCGCATGTTCAAATCGTGTCATCCCGATCTCACAAAAACGGATTATCTATAATAGATAATCCGTTTTTGTGTTTATTTTCAGTTCTATTTTACAATTCATGGGAACTATGAAGAGTAATAACACAAGTAGTACAGCCTCTATCGCGATTGTAGTCAAAACGTAAGGGAATGCTGTCTCATAAAGGTATATCTGCATAAAGCCCAGAGCTTTCGGTCACAATAGGTTTAAAAAGTGATAGAAGGGGTTCATGTGAACACGTTTAACTTCAAAAAACATATCAAGAGACGCTGGCGCCGGTGGAAACGAACCTTGTGGATGACAGCAGCTTTGATTGCCGTAGCCATACTGGCCTACAGTGGGTTGCCGATTTCTTCTGCAATCGAGCGTTTACTAACAACCAATTTCAGCGAGGCTGTATCCGCAATGGGACCTCCAACAATGGAACCAAGGTCTGAAGAAGAAATTCAGACCTTGGTTGAACAACTTGGACCTGATCCAGACCATTTAACAAGCGTTGTTTTGGAGACACAATACATCTGCGGAGTGGAGACGGAACAATTGGGCAAGTTGGCTGTCCCCCAGTTGAAAATATTACTCATTCAACATCCCGAATGGGAAGCGGAGGTTAAATCATCAGAAGTAATGCACATTAAGCAACATGTTGATGATCTTTCTCCGTTATGTAAAGAGCAGGCATATATCAGTATAGATGCAGTGGGTAATCTCAATCTTTACGAAGGCCGACCTGCAGAAGAGAAAGTTATTCGTACTTTTTTTCAGATGGACGTAGGCTCGTTGGAGACTTCACTGCCTGAGGGGGTGTTGGAGCAGTTGCAGCAGGGTATCCGTATTCAGGATAAGGATGAATATGACAGCGTGATATCCACGTTTAGTGATTATGCAGTGGATGAGGCCGGTAAAGAAGTACGCAATGGCGGATAAATAAGAAAAGGCTGACGACCTGCACTTATTCATTCTATTCTTCTGCATCATGAGATGGGAAGAAGCTGGGTGCAGCATAGTAACACGTTGTGTACCCCACGAAGAAGACATACGAAGATGAAATCAAGAAGGACATCGAACGATGTCCTTTTTGTCGTTGTTGACCCAAATGTCTGAGAATTGAAGATAGCGATTGGAGTTTAATCACAAATAAAGGCGAGTAAATGATCCGGACAAAGTTTTTCCTGCCGCAGGGTCTATCTTTTGTTATAATGAAATGAACGATACATATGTTCGCTTTTGTAAGGGAGAGATGGTTTTGCGTTTTTTGGGAATTGACCCGGGGATTGCGATTGTTGGTTTTGGTTTTGTGGATAAAATCGGCAGTAAGGTGACCCCTGTACAATATGGCTGTATTCAGACGGAAGCACATACCCCTGAAGAGGAAAGACTGCTTCATGTATATGAGGGCATGGTACAGCTGATCGATAAATACAAACCGGACGCGGTAGCGCTGGAAAAACTTTTTTTCAACCGTAACGTAACAACAGCTATGTCTGTCAGCCAGGCAAGAGGGGTCATGGTACTGGCTGCTGCTCAGAAGGGACTGCCTATTGCAGAGTATACGCCGATGCAGATTAAGCAGGCGATCGTTGGATACGGCAAAGCTGAGAAGCGGCAAGTTCAGGAAATGGTCAAAATGTTTTTGCGTTTGCAGGCTATTCCGAAGCCAGATGACGTAGCGGATGCTTTGGCTGTAGCCGTGTGCCATGCACACTCGTATACATTAAATTCCAAGTTGAATGAGGTATTGCGAAAATGATTGATTTTTTAAGAGGACAGTTTGCACATCTGGAGAATGAATATATTGTACTTGATGTTCATGGTGTAGGTTATCGTGTGTTTTGTCCGAATCCATATGCATTTGCGAAGCAAGAAGGCGAAATTATGGTTTACACTCATCATCATGTACGTGAAGATGCGATGTTGCTGTTTGGTTTTGCCACACGAGAAGAACAGAAGTTATTTCGCAAGCTGATCGAGGTATCAGGTATTGGACCCAAAGTTGCTCTGGGTATACTTGCTGGCGGTACGCCGGACCATGTCGTGACTGCTATTTATCAAGAGAATCTGACGTTCTTAACCAAGCTGCCGGGAATTGGCAAGAAAACAGCACAGCGTATGATCCTGGATCTCAAGGACAAACTGGATGGATTCGGGGCTGCAACATATGCAACAGGTTTGTTCGCCCCTCCTTCAGAAGAAGCAGGAAGCGGCTCTGCCTGGGACGAAGCACGTGAAGGCCTCAAGGCGCTGGGATATACGGACAGTGAATTGGATAAAGTATGGCTCAAATTGAAGAAGGATGTTACCTCGGCCGATTCTGTTGATGTGTTGATGAAACGGGCACTGCAAATGCTGTTTACGGGATAATACATTTTGCATATTGAATTAAGCAGTAACCCGCACAAAAAAGGTAGGGATGAATATGGATGACCGGATTATTTCCGCGAACCTGATGATGGAGGACCAGGCGGTTGAGCTGAGCCTTCGTCCCCGGTATCTGAATGAATATATTGGGCAGAACCAGGTCAAGGAAAATTTGAAAATATACATTGAGGCCGCCAAAATGCGTAATGAGGCACTCGATCATGTGTTGTTATATGGTCCACCCGGACTGGGAAAAACAACACTTGCCAATATTATAGCCAACGAATTGGGCGTTAACCTGCGGACGACATCGGGACCTGCAATTGAACGCCCAGGTGACCTGGCAGCGTTGCTCACAAACCTGCAAGAAGGGGACGTCCTGTTTATTGACGAGATCCATCGTCTTCATCGTACGGTAGAAGAAGTGATGTACCCGGCCATGGAGGACTTTGCGTTGGATATCATGATTGGTAAAGGTCCAAGTGCCCGCTCCGTACGTCTAGATCTGCCATCGTTTACATTGATTGGCGCTACAACGCGTGCAGGCTTGCTGTCTGCGCCTCTTAGAGACCGGTTTGGCGTAATTAGTCGTCTGGAATTTTACACGGTGGATGAGCTGGCCTACATCGTCTCACGAGCCTCAGAGATTTTAGGGGTGGAGATTGTAGGTAATGCAGCCGAAGAGATTGCATTGCGCTCCCGTGGGACGCCGAGGATCGCTAATCGACTTCTGAAAAGAGTGCGTGACTTTGCTCAGGTACGGGGTGATGGCATCATCACACAGGCACTGGCGGAAGAAGCGCTGCAACGACTTCAGATCGATCCGCGGGGTCTCGACGAGATTGATCACAAGATGCTCAAATCAATGATCAACAGTTTCCGGGGAGGCCCAGTGGGGTTGGATACGATAGCCGCTACAATTGGTGAGGAGAGTCAGACCATTGAGGATGTCTACGAGCCTTATTTGCTGCAGATTGGGATGCTTCAACGTACACCAAGAGGCAGGATCGTAACGGATATGGCTTATCATCATTTAGGTCTGCCCGTTCCACCGAGAGATGGGAAGTAATTTAAGATTTTATATCCATCGGATTCATCTTATATAAAAATTGGGACCAACATGGAGAGGAGCCTGATCGTGGGAAACGTAATGCAAACTAAAAAGTGGAGTCGGCGTTTAAAGGTATTGGCCGCAGCTTTGTTGACAGTAGGATGCCTACAAGTGCCGGTTTATGCCGCTGAAAGTGACGGGCAGATGATCCGGGTAGCCATGTTTGCGAACCTGGGAAGTACGTATAAATCGACTACACCACTGATTACGCTTGAATCGAGTGGAACTTGGAATATCGGTTCGGAAAGCGGAGCAAGTATAACTCTTCCAGCAGGACAAATTCGTTTCACTGCGGATGGATTCCGCGTAAAAGTGTTGGAAACAGGTGATTTCAAAACGGCGGCAGCAGCTGCAAAATTGTTGCAGGCAACCAGTGACAAGCCATTGTTATTCACAACGTCTCTGAGTGGGAAAACTACTTATCAGCTGTACACAGGGAATTATGCTACAGAAGAGTTAGCTAGACAAGCTGTAGCACGTGTGCAGAAAGTAGCAGCAACTCAACTCGGCGGTCAACAGCCCGCAGTGACGGGCAGCAAACGTCTCTCTACGGGAACATACAGTTCGCTTCAAGAGGCTGAGGCTACGCAGTCTTCCATAGCTGGAGCAGGTTTTACCTCCTATACGGTACTGCAACTGAGTGGTGGTACTCCGGGGTACACGGTATGGATCGGAGAAGCTGCAAGTGATGCAGATTTATCCGCACTGAAAAATAATGTAGAAGCCAGTGTTCCAGGAGTAAGGCTGTCTCCTGTAAATAGTAATAGTGCCGCACTTATAATTCGTCAGGATGCGGGTTTAAGTACCGACACATTAAAGACGGCTCCGCATTACACCATTGCAGGCAATGAAGCCAAGGCATTGGTGCAGGGAGATGGTAGTGGAATCAAGGTGTTGGAACGCTCCCAGCGAACGTATCGCGGAGACATGGAAATTAGCATCGTGGGTGGAGACCTTGCGTTAGTGAATGTAGTTTCACTGGAGCAATACCTGTATTCGGTCGTCGGTGCAGAGGTGTATTCCTCCTGGCCAGCAGAAGCTCTGAAAGTACAGGCTGTTGCTGCACGCTCATATGCACTTCAACAAGGGGAGCGTTTTAAGATTGCTAATGTCGTGGATACCACGCTGAGTCAGGCCTATAACGGCATAGGTTCAGAGAATGACAAAGTCACCAGCGCGGTTGATGCGACTGCTGGAGAAGTCATCAAGAGCGGAGGTAAAATCGTTGAAGCCGTGTTCTCTTCTAATGCAGGAGGACAGACGGCTCATCCGTCCGAGGTATGGAATGGAGGAGCGGGTGTGTTCAGTAATGTGGACAGCCGTGGGGACACATCGGCTCAAGCAGGCTTACATACATGGTATCATGTACTGCTCAGCTCTGGAGTCAGCGGGTACATCCGTGAAGATAATGTAAAGGAACTGACAACCAAAACAGATGCCGGGCTAGCCAAAGTTACGGTTACTGCCCAAAATACGAATGTCCGTCCCGTTCCGTTAATTCAATCCAACGTTGAACCGGTAGCGAAGTTGAATCCAGGCAACGAAGCTGTAGTTCTGGCCAAAGTGCCGCAATCCAATGACTATGCTTGGGTAAGAGGACCATTCACATCAGCCCAGTTGGTTAAATCCCTGCAGGGTAAAACGACTACAGCTGTACCCTCTTCCATCTCAACGCTGGAAGTGACCAAACGAGGGCCTTCCGGAAGAACTCTTGAAGTCACTGCCAACGGGCAGCCCATGACAGTAAAATATGGAGATACGTACCGTTCCGCTTTAGGCGGATTACCGAGCACCTTATTTGATATTGCAGGGACCGGAAGTTATACTGTATTAGGCGCTGACGGCAAAACGGCAAGCAAAACAGGCTCACAGGGTGCTGCTGTGCTATCTGCCTCAGGCACAGGAACATCATCCAGTAATGCTCTTGTGGTGATGAGTGCTGAGGGTCAAGCGAGAGCTGTAACCCAGGGCCAAACCTTCATGTTCATCGGCCAGGGCAACGGTCACGGATTGGGCTTGTCCCAATGGGGAGCCAAAGGCATGGCAGACGAAGGGTATGATTACCAGGCAATATTGAAACACTATTATCAAAATGCGACTATTGTTAAGGAATGAAACTAAAATGAATGTGAACTTATATGATTTTGAATTACCGGAGCAACTCATTGCACAGACACCATTGCTTGATCGCACGGCGTCCCGGTTACTGACCTTAAATAAGAAAAGCGGTGAAGTTAAACATCACACGTTTCCTGATATTATTGAATTCCTTCAGCCAGGGGATACACTGGTGTTAAACGATACTCGTGTTCTTCCAGCCAGGTTGTTTGGAACCAAAGAGGATACTGGAGCAAAGGCAGAAGTGCTTTTGCTCAAAAACGTGGAAGGCGATCGTTGGGAAGCGCTGGTTAAACCAGGCAAGAAGCTGAAAGCTGGTTCCGTCATCGTTTTTGGCGACGAGCTCAAGGCAGTCATTGATGAAGAAGGCGAAATGGGCGCTCGCATGCTTACGTTCTCCTATGATGGGATTTTTCAGGAGATTCTGGACCGCCTGGGTGAAATGCCTTTGCCCCCTTATATCAAAGAGACATTGGATGACCGGGAAAGGTATCAAACGGTCTATGCGAAACACGAAGGATCGGCTGCTGCCCCAACAGCAGGACTACATTTTACAGAAGAACTGTTGGATCGAATTCGGGACAAGGGCGTTAATGTAGCTTTCATTACCCTCCACGTTGGACTTGGAACTTTCCGGCCGATGTCGGTTGATGTTGTGGAAGAGCATGTCATGCATGAGGAATATTATTCCTTGTCTCAAGAGACGGCGGATCTGATTAATGAAACGAAAAAACGTGGCAACCGTATATATGCGGTAGGGACAACGAGTTGTCGAACACTGGAAACGGTAGGTAGCAAGTTTGAGAATGGACAGTTGCAAGAAAGTAGTGGCTGGACCAAGATCTTTATTTACCCGGGATATACATTCAAAGTGATCGACGGAATGCTTACGAATTTTCATCTCCCGAAATCAACGTTGGTTATGCTGGTCAGTGCGCTGGCGGGTAGAGAGCATATTATGCAGGCATATGAAGAAGCGATTAAGGAGCAATACCGTTTCTTTAGCTTTGGCGATGCTATGCTGATTTATTAATAAGGCAATACGATTAATTTCTAGAGGATGATTATAACCAATGTCAGCAATTACGTATGAACATATCAAAACCTGCAAACAATCCGGAGCCCGTCTGGGACGTGTACATACACCTCACGGTATTATTGAGACACCGACCTTCATGCCTGTAGGAACACAGGCGACGGTGAAAACGATGAGTCCCGAAGAGCTGAAAGAGATGGATGCTCAGATCATTCTGAGCAATACGTATCATCTGTTCCTGAGACCGGGACATGAAATTATTCGTCAGGCTGGCGGATTGCACAAATTCATGAATTGGGATCGCCCGATTCTGACTGATAGCGGTGGGTTTCAGGTGTTCTCTCTTAGTGAGATGCGCAAAATTACGGAGGAAGGCGTTAATTTCCGCTCCCATCTTAACGGGGACAAAAAGTTTCTTTCGCCTGAAGTCGCAATGGAGATCCAGAATGCACTGGGCTCCGATATCATGATGGCGTTTGATGAGTGTCCGCCTTATCCGGCTGAGTACGAATATGTGAAAAAATCACTTGAAAGAACAAGCCGCTGGGCAGAACGTTGTCTGGAAAGTCATGCTCGTCCGAATGATCAAGGGTTGTTTGCCATTGTACAGGGAGGCATGCATGAAGATCTTCGCCGTCAGAGCGCAGCAGATTTGACTTCCATGGATTTCCCGGGGTATGCTATTGGTGGACTGAGCGTTGGAGAACCAAAACATTTGATGTATGGTGTATTGGATTATACGGTTCCTTTGTTGCCTTCCAATAAACCACGCTATTTGATGGGTGTAGGTTCACCCGATGCATTGATTGAGGGATCGATTCGCGGAGTGGACATGTTCGATTGTGTTCTGCCTACCCGAATTGCCCGTAACGGAACTACGATGACCAGCCAGGGACGACTGGTAGTTCGTAATGCCAAGTTTGCAACCGATTTTGGGCCACTGGACCCTGAATGTGATTGCTACACTTGTCGTAACTATTCCAGAGCTTATCTGCGTCATTTAATCAAAGCGGATGAAACGTTTGGCTTGCGTTTGACAACCATTCACAATCTTCATTTCTTGCAGAATTTGATGCGCAATGTGCGCAAAGCCATAATGGAAGATCGTCTGCTTGATTTCCGGGATGAATTTTTCGATCAATATGGTCTTCACGACAATGACAAAGGTTTCTGATCAGGTTTTTGCGGAACCGAAGTAACAAGGTTATTTGTATGTATAGTCGATAAGGGGGAGTTTGAATGTTCCAAGGATTAACAGCTACAACGGCCAATGCGGGCGGAGGAATTGTATCTTTGATCGTACCTTTGGTACTCATGGTTGCAATTTTTTACTTCTTGATGATTCGTCCACAGAACAAAAAGCAGAAACAACGTAACGCAATGCTTGGCCAGTTGAAAAAAGGTGATAAAATTGTTACAATCGGTGGCCTTCACGGTACCATTGCTGAAATCACGGATGACGTGGTTGTATTGCGTGTTAACGATGTAACCAAACTTACATTTGATCGTAATGCGATTAGCAGTGCAGTTGCCCGTGAAACATCGGTTGAATAAATCATAGATGTTCAATAACCTTTAATAGCCTGTAAGGCTATGAGTACGTTTGCAGCGTATTCTTCTTGTTCAGAGAACCGGATCTCTTTTGGAGGCCCGGTTCTCTTTTTTATTTTTATGAACTAAACATACCTCTGAACTTCTTCTATGATCTGCGTGTATTGACCCCGAATATGCCACCGAGAGCAGAGATCAGGAATGCACTTGCAAGCTGCAGACTATCTTTCCAATTGAATGAAGCATCGAGTGCCAGAAATCCGATCAGCAACACGATAACTCCATAGATGATTCCGGTAATACCTCCATAGTACCAGCCTCGCTCCCCTGACCTTTTGCCAGATATAAATCCGCCGACCAGCAAGGACAATCCATGAACTACGTACGTATACAGAGAAAGGTCCTGTTCCCGCATTCCAGTCATCCAAAGAAAGAAGGAAAGAATCAGTGCACCCAGCAACATCCACACAAAGGCATGACAGAGGCCGGAAAGAGTCGGGTTAGACATTCGAAATGAAACCATTCGGCGAATCAACTGCATGAAGCAACCCCCTTGTACAAGTTTGAAGTTAATACAGTGTATGGTCAAGCCTTCGGACTTATGAACTGAATTTTCCATTAAATGAACACATTATATTTGCATGAGCATGTGAGCTTCAGGTCAAAATAAAGATTACGCATCAGGTACCTGTGTAAAAACTCATATTGGGAAGGAGGAACCCTGTTGTGAACTTATCAGATATCGGAGCACATATTTTCCGAACCATTCTCATGTATTTTATCGTTTACGGAGCGATCAGACTGATGGGCAAACGGGAAATTGGGAAGCTGTCCATGTTTGATCTGGTCGTTTCCATTATGCTTGCAGAGATTGCTGCATTTGTGATCGAAGATACCAATAAGCCGTTGTTTCATGGTATCGTACCTATGCTCACAGTACTTGTTGTGCAGATTATCATGGCTTATCTAAGTCTCAAGAGCCGTAAATTACGGCTAATGATTGATGGGAAACCGACGGTCTTGATTTCCAAGGGAACATTGCATCGGGATGAGATGCGCAAGCAGCGATATAATCTGGATGACCTTCTGCTTCAGCTCCGTGAACAGAATATCGACAGCATTGGTGAAGTGGAATTCGCCATTTTGGAGACGACAGGCAAGTTAACCGTATTTCCCAAAAGTCACCCCTCCGAGAATGGCAACAATGCCGGGAAGGATGGAGCTACAAATAGCATACAAAAAGCAAGAAGAGAGAAGATCGATGGTTTCCAAAATATTAAATATGAAGGGCTTCCCCTACCCCTGATCATGGATGGTAAAGTGCAGGACCAGAACCTTGAGCTGATTCAGAAAACACGGTTTTGGCTTAAAAATCAGATTCAGGGAAAGGGCATTCTTGATTTTAAGGATGTATTTATATGCTCCATCGACCATAACGGCAAAATATACGTAAGTTTGAAAGATGAAAAGTAAATTTATTTACGGGAACGGCGCTTAAACCAAGAGCCGATGATGGGAGCACGGGAAAGATCGTGAAAATCAATCATTTTAGTCCACCCCATAACGATGAAATAAACGATCAAACCAACAAAAGGTGCGAGAATCATTCTGAGCCAGAACGGAAGCAAAGTTATAGTCTGTTCATAAACAACAAGTGTAGCGGCCCCCATGATGACCATACCCGTCCCTGTTTTGACCCAATCCATGATTTTGAAACGGAACTGAAGCAGGCTGCGCACACTTCTTGCGTGTAGAAGAGTAACGATCGTGGAGTTCACACAAATGGCAATGACCGCTCCAAAAATCCCATATTCCGGCCGGGATGCGAGCATTAAAATTAACGTAATCTTGATAACCGCACCAATAAACGTATTGAGCAGTGCCTTCCCCGGACGATCCAGCGCCTGAAGGGCCGCTTGAAGTGGAGCCTGGATATAGATAAACAAAGCAAAAGGAGCCATGAGCTTAAGCATGCTTCCAATCGATGCATCATTGTACAGCATGAGACACATCGGTTCGGCAAGCACATACATAAATACAGAAAATGGAGCACCTGTTACGAGTGCCAGTCGCAAGGCCTGGTGCATTCGTTTATGAATCAGGGCACGATCACCTTGAGCAGAAGCCTCTGACAATGAAGGCACAAGTGATGTGGCTAAAGAGGACGTTAATGCACCAGGTAATAACAGCAGTGGAATTATCATGCCTTGTAACGCACCATATTGAGCCGTAGCGAGTCCTTTGGAGATACCCGCAAGAGCGAGACTCTGTGCGGTAACAATGGTCTCAGCCAGATAAGACAGGGAACCGACTAATCTCCCAGCAGTAACGGGAACCGAAATGGCAAGTAAGCGACGTAGTAGTCCAGGCTCTGAACCGGTTGACTCCTTTAACACTTTCGACTTGGATTCGATGCGAGAAGTCCGAATGGAATGAGGTGAATCAAGACCTGATTCCTTTTTCTGTCTAGCATAGTTCCACAATAATACGAGCATGCCGAAGAATTCACCGACAAGTGCTCCCAACATGGCGCCTGCTGCAGCTTGGGCAATACCCTGGGGTAAAAGGAGCCACGCAAACCAGATCACACAGATTATACGAATGATGGTTTCAACAATGGATGAAATGGCTGTAGGCATCATGTTCTGTTTACCCTGAAAATAACCTCTGTAGACAGCAGATACGGCGATGATGGCAATCATGGGACTCATGCTGACAAACGTATGATATACTCTCTCATCTGTCAGAACATAACGAGTGACCCAAGGAGCGAAGATGATACACAAAAACATAAACACAACACCAAGAGTTAGTGTAAAGCTCAAGCTGATTTGCAGAATTCGCTGGGGTGAATAGCGGTTGGCACCTGTATCCGCCTCGGCAACGAGCTTGGCTACAGCCAGTGGGATACCGCCTGTAATTAATGTGACAAGCACGATGAAAAAGGGGTAGCTTAGTTGGTAGATGCCAACACCTTCTGCACCGATGACCCGTGGCAGCGCAATGCGTGGGATGAAGCCCAGAATCCGATTGATAATGCCTGCCGCGAGCAGGATCATGGCTCCCTGGATAAATGTCTGTTTCTTCAAGAATACCCCTCTTTCCCGGTTGAAAAGTACAGATTTTCATAAACGGGACAAAGCCGTTGTTCTTCATCCTATGCCAGTCCTTTATCTTCTCATGACAACTTGGACACGATTAACAAAAAGATCCATCATCAGCAAGAAGGAATATGATCGGGTAAAGTCGAATCATGTAATATTGATGCCGCATAAAGGCTTGGATGTACGAAGGGAGGCTCCCCGTTGGAAGAAATGAATGATGTGGAGTTGGAACAGTCTATAGAGATGCTCTGCCGCAGCAAGGCAGAGGAATTAAGGCTTGTCGGTTACGAATATGTCACCAGCAAAGATGTCTGGAATTGCGTCAGTCATAAATATGAAAAGCAGGGCATTCCACCGCTTCACCAGCTGGTGAACGACATTTTGTCACTGAAAGCAACAAGCTTTATGAACTTTATGACCGTGTCTGCATACCGGGGGTCCTCTTTCTAGCGAAAGGGATCTTTTTTGTTGGAAATTGACTGCTTTTTACGGCATCGCTATAATAGGAATATTGAGAACGAAAGGGGATCTAGGAACGGCATGAAAAGAATCGTCAGTTTCATTCTGGTCGTGCTTGTGACCGCAGGAGTAATGTTGGGCACAAGTCCAGGGCTGCTAAAAAATATACGCTTGGGCCTTGATTTAAAAGGAGGCTACGAGATCCTATATGAAGCAGAGCCACTGGAGCAAGGACAGGAAGTCACCAAAGCATCTTTGGTGCAAACAGCAAAAAGTCTGGAGAGCCGTGCCAATGCGCTCGGAACAAGCGAGCCGGAAGTAACAACTGAAGGAACGAACCGGATCCGTTTGAAGCTGGCCGGGGTTACCGACGAGGCTGAGGTTAGAGCCAAAATGAAAGAACCTGCTGTCATGACCTTCCGCAGTAAAGCTAAGAATGACAAAGAAGGCGAATACACCAAAATCGAGCTTCGGGGAAATGAGTTCGTGGAGAATGGCGCCAAAGTGGTATTCAACCAACTGAACGAGCCGATGATCGACATCCAGGTTAAAGACAAAGCCAAGTTTGCTGAAGTCACCAAACGCTTGATTGGACAACCATTGGCCATCTATCTGGATGATCAATTGCTGTCAGCTCCAACCGTACAGCAGCAGCTGAGTGATGGCTCAGCGCAGATTACGGGTAATTACTCTCGTGAGGAAGCCAATCAGCTTCGTGATACCATTAATTTGGGTGCGTTGCCGTTGAAACTGACAGAGAAGTACTCTCAAAGCGTTGGTGCAACGCTGGGTAAACTATCTCTGGACCAGACGATTAAAGCGGGATTGATTGGTTCCATTATTATCTTGGTGTTCATGATTGGTTTGTATCGTATTCCTGGGATTATTGCGAGCTTTGCCTTGATTACGCATACGTGGCTAGTACTTGCAATCTTCTATATGGGAGAATTCGTACTTACTCTTCCAGGGATCGCGGCATTTATCCTTGGTATAGGTATGGCTGTGGATGCCAACATCATTACGTACGAGCGGATCAAAGAAGAAATGCGGAGCGGCAAGTCGATATTGTCTTCGGTTAGAGCAGGTGGTAAGAGCTCGTTCCGTACCATCATTGACTCCAACATTACAACAATCATTGCTGCGGCAGTTATGTTCTTCATGGGTACAGGTGCGGTTAAAGGTTTCGCACTGGTACTGATTTTTGACATCGTGACCAGCATTATCACGAATATTTTCTTCTCCCGCTTCCTGTTGACCCTGCTTGTGCGGGCTAACGTATTGAAGAAGCCTAAGTACTTCGGAGTGAAGGAGAGTGAAATTCGTGCGCTTTAATTGGAATTTTGATTATGTTAAGGGCAGTAAAATTGCCTACACTTTTTCCATCATTTTGACGATTGCAGGTATTATCAGTATTTTGGCCCTTGGTTTGAATTATGCAGTTGATTTCCGCTCGGGTTCAAATGTGGATATTACGGTATCCAAAGCAATCACGACAGAACAAATTAAGCCGATTGTGACTGAGCTTGGCGTTGACGCAAACGATGTTCATATTACACCTGGCGCTGATCGGGTTAACGTCCGTTTTTCAAACGTACTGGATGAAACTCAGGAAAGTAAATTCAAACAAGAATTCACCAAGCTGGATTCAACCGCTTCTTATGAAGTCAACACGGTTGACCCGGAGATGGCTAAAGAACTGGAACGTAATGCCATATACGCGGTTCTCATCGCGAGTATCGGAATTATGATCTACGTGGCTATTCGATTTGAATGGCGGTTTGGCTTGGCAGCGGTCATTGCGCTTTTCCATGATGCGTTTGTAGTCATTAGTGTATTCTCGATATTCCGTCTGGAAGTGAATCTGACCTTCATTACGGCTGTACTGACCATTGTCGGGTTCTCGATCAATGATACCATCGTTATCTTTGACCGGATTCGTGAGAATATGCGTTTTGCCAAAAAGACTACGAAAGCCGATTTGCGTGAAGTAGTCAACCGCAGTTTGGCGCAAACGATGACACGTTCCCTGAATACAACATTCACCGTGTTTGTCGCTTCGCTCTGCTTGTTTATTTTTGGTGGAGAATCCATTCGCATGTTCTCACTTGCCATGGTCATCGGAACGTTGTTCGGTGCATATTCTTCCATCTACATCGCCGCTCCGTTGTGGCTGGTACTCAAAGGTAAACAAACAGAAAAACCTAAAGCAGCTGTCAAAGCATCCAACTAAATATGTAATTGTTAAGCCGCGTCTGCCAGGCGCGGTTTTGCAACTTTAGGCAGAGTAATAAAGGGGGGCATATCCATGACCAGAGAACGTATCCCATCTGCTCACGCTGCCACGTGGAGCGGGATCGCCGGAAATATGACACTTGCAGTAATCAAGGCGGGATTCGGTTATATGGCAAACAGCAAATCATTGCTTGCAGACGGCCTGTACTCCGCCTCAGAAGCTGCTTCATCATTGTCCGGTCTCTTTCCCTCGAAGTCTGTACAAACGAAAAACAAGGCTCGTAGGGAGCGGTCAAAGGAACATTCACGTATCGCGAGACCCGGGATTTCGGTATTATTGTCTGTGCTCATCCTTATGGGAGGCCTACAGATTGCCATTTCTGCTTTAACCAGTCTGTCTGGGGATGAACCCGAATCGCTAGAGAAGTACACTCATGCACTAGTGGTGGCTTTTGTCGCATTGGCTGTCAAAGAAGCAATCTTTCAATACCAGTATCGGTATTTCCGTAAACGAAATCAGTCACAGGCTCTGGCTTATGCACAGCAGCATCGCCGGGCACTCTACTGTTCGCTTGTTGTATTGGTCGGCATTATAGGTTCCATGGCAGGAGAGACCACAGGGTGGAGTATTCTTCGATATATGGACCCTGCCGCTGCCTTGATCGCTTCCTGTTTTGTTCTTCACAAGGGATACAGAATGATTGTGGATACCGTATACGGTTCACTTGTTCAGGAACTGGAACAGGAAGAAGCACTTGATTTTAAAGAGACGGTGCAGCGTGTATATGGCATCATTACGATTGAACATCTGGTAGCACGTGAGCAGGAACATGATGTTACGATTGAACTGGTCATTAGTGTGAACCCCAGAATTTCCGTGCTGGAGGCACAGGAAATTGCGAATCGGGCGAAGACACTACTACTGACCCGGTTCAGTCATGTCAAAGAAGTACAGATCCAGGCTATACCTTATGATCCCGGATATCCTTATAAATCCAATCATGAACTGCCAGATCCTGAAGCGACATTAATTCAGTAATGAAGCTTGGTCGTGTAGATCAGGAAAGGAGCGTTATCATTGCTTTATTCGCAATATCGGTGGAATACACCAAATATCGACTTGGAGGCGGCTGCGGGACTCTCGCAGGCGCTTTCCGTTTCATCACTTGTTGGACGTTTGCTGGTCAGTCGTGGGGTGCACAATGAAATAGAGGCAGAACGGTTTCTCCATCCTGATCTGAATCAGATGCATGATCCTTATCTGCTTCTAGGCATGAAAGAAGCTGTACCCCGAATCCGGCAGGCCATTGAGCGTGAAGAACATATTTTAATCTATGGGGATTATGACGCGGATGGCGTATCCAGTACATCGCTGATGATTCATTTAATGCGCCATCTTGGTGCATCATACGATATCTATATTCCCCATCGTTCCAATGAGGGATATGGTCTACACAATCATGCTCTGGATTGGGCCCATCAACAGGGTGTCACGCTGATTATCACGGTTGATACCGGAATCAGTGCGGTAGAGCAGATAGCTTATGCTTCAACACTGGGAATCGAAGTCATTGTGACGGACCACCATGAACCTCCCGAGGTTCTGCCCAAGGCCTACACGCTAATTAATCCCAAGCTTCCCGGCTGTCCTTATCCTTTTAAAGGATTGGCTGGTGCAGGGGTGGCTTTGAAGCTGGCTCAGGCATTGATTGGGGAAGTGCCAGGAGAATGGATGGAGATTGCTGCAATCGGTACGGTTGCCGACTTGATGCCTTTGGAAGGTGAGAATCGGGTTATCGTCAGTTATGGCGTTGAATCCATGCGTGGTACGCGTCTGCCTGGTGTAAGTGCTTTGCTTGAAATTAGTGGTGTGGACCAAAGCCAGGTCACTTCGATTAATATCGCCTTTGCCATGGCTCCGCGCATTAACGCCAGTGGACGTCTGGATCACGCTGGAAGAGCAGTATCGCTGCTTACCACGGAGGATCTGGATGAGGCGCATAGTCTGGCAGGTCAACTGGACTTGTTGAATCGTGAAAGGCAACAGGTCGTTGAGGGTATACTTCAGGAAGCGACAGCCCAGTTGGAGCAAAAAATTGAACTTAACTCAGGGGCCGTGCCGGATGTCATCGTTTTGGCAGGAGAAGGTTGGAATGTTGGCGTTGTAGGTATTGTAGCTTCCAAGCTACTTGAACGATATTATCGGCCAACGCTAATCCTGGGCATTGACCCGGAGAGCGGCGCTTGTAAAGGTTCAGCACGCTCTATAGAGGGACTGGACATCTATGAGGCATTAACGGCTTGTAAACACACGATGGACCATTACGGGGGCCATCCAGCTGCAGCAGGTATGAGTCTTCATCGTGATCAGCTTGAAGAGCTTGAAGCAGGGCTGAATGAGTTTGCTGCAACTGTGTTGACGGAAGAAGACTTTATCCCTCATCGTCTTGCGGATGATGAATGCAGAATCAGTGATGTACCGTTGCAGGTCATTCAAGAAATCGACAGGTTGCAACCGTTTGGCATGAGCAATCCTTCCCCTCGTTTTGTACTTCGCCATGTGACTGTAAAAGAAACACGAACGATGGGGCGTGAGAAACGTCATCTGAAACTGGTTTTGGAACAGGACGGACAGCAGCTGGAAACAGTCGCTTTTGGCAAGGGAGCATTGGCTGAGTTTCTACCACCAGGCTCGATCATAGATGTGATGGGTGAATTGTCCATTAATGAGTGGAATGGCATGAGGAAGCCACAATTGATGCTTCAGGACATTCATGTCCCTCATGCGCAAGTTTTCGATCTGCGAGGCAATACGGAACCGCTAAACGCGATGAAGCATTTCCTGAGTTCGCTTGAAGTACATTTACGATACAAGTCAGGCTCTATTGGTGCCATCGTTCGGAAAGAAACGAATGTTTCTGAGGGAAATTCATTGTATGAACCGTGCCTTTGGGTATATGATAGAAAGGTCGGGCTGTTTCCGTGTAATGCTGCTGCTCAGCATTATGGACAGGAACAGGTCCGGACGTTATTTGTGTTTGATACGCCGGAAACCCCGGAACAACTTGATGCCATGCTGTCCTTATTCAGCGGAGCCGAGAATATCATCCTTCTGCACGGATCAGGCAACCATCGAGATCGCCTTCAGATGCCTTCCAGAGAACTCTTCAAGCGTATTTATATGCTGGTGTCGAAATGGAGAGCTGAGCCCGTAGAGGAACAAGAGATCACTCCTGTGCTCAGTCGTCAGTGTGGCTGCTCGCCGCGCATGATTACCATGATGCTGAATGTTTTTGAAGAGTTATCGTTCATTACCCGAGACCATGGGAAGATAGCGTTTGTGGATAACCCGCCCAAGCGTGATCTAACTGCTTCGCGTCACTATCAGGCACTGGAAAGTATGGCCGAGACAGAGCAGGTGATGCTGGATGCATCCACCCCTCAGTTGACTCAATGGATGATATCCCGGATGAAGGGCGTATCTTAGATAGAAGTTGTGCTATTTATTTTAGGAGGAGATTATTTTGGATTTTAAAGATTATATTCGTGTCATTCCTGACTTTCCACAACCGGGAATCAGCTTCAAAGACATTACGACATTGTTGAAGGATGGAGAAATGTACCGCAAGGCGATCAATGAGCTGAAAGTAATGGTTTCGGATCTCAAAATTGACGTTATTGCCGGACCTGAAGCACGTGGATTCGTTGTGGGCGCTCCTCTGGCGTACGCTCTTGGTGTCGGTTTTGCACCGATCCGCAAAAGCGGAAAATTGCCTGGAGAGACGATCGAAGTCGGTTATGATCTTGAATATGGCAAAGATACGCTTGCTATGCATACAGATGCGATTGAAAAAGGACAAAATGTTCTGATTGCAGATGATCTGCTGGCAACAGGCGGAACCATTGCTACCTCCATTAACCTGATTGAACAATTGGGTGGAAAAATTGTAGGTGCAGCATTCCTGATTGAGTTGTCTGATTTGAATGGACGTGCGAAATTGCCTGGAATTGATGTATTTACATTGATGAACTACTAGAATTCCGGCTGAACTGGGTCTCCCGTTTCCCGGGAAATAATATACAGCATTAACTATTTGCAAAAAAGCCTGTCCCTCAACCCGTTAAGGTTAGAGAGCAGGCTTTTTGCGTTGTACGATGTATAAGATGAAGAATGAATAAACATTGTTCGTTCAAAATTAGTCGGCAAGGAATCAATCCGGCGTTCTCTCGGTTAAAGGCTGTTTCTCCGTTTGATCATTCGACCAACCCAATACTTCAAATAGTTTAAATAACAAGCTCAGCAGAATTCCGACGATGGTTGCCAGAGCCATTCCTTTGAGATGAACTCCATACAGTGTGATCTCAGTACCACTGAGTCCAATGACGAGTACAAGGGTAGTTAGCAAAAGATTGGTCGGTTTGGAGAAATCGACTTTCTGCTCGACCAGAATACGCAAACCGGATGCCGCAATAACTCCGAACAAAAGCAGGGATACACCACCCATAACCGGGACAGGAATGTTGGCCACTAAAGCCGAGAAGGTTCCAGAGAAAGAAAGCACAATGGCAATGACAGCTGCGCCGCCAATTACATAGGTGGAATAAACTCTTGTTAGAGCCATAACCCCAATATTCTCACCATACGTTGTATTCGGCGTGGACCCAACGAAACCGGAAAGGATGGTTGAAACGCCGTTTCCGAGCAGGGAGCGATGCAGACCGGGATCTTTGGATAGATCTTTGCCCACTATGCTGCTCGTTACAAGCAGATGTCCGATGTGTTCGACAATGACAACAAGGGCGACAGGCAAAATGGTGAAGATGACGGACCAGTCAAATGTCGGTGTCGTTACTGTCGGCAGCGAGATAAAGTCAGCGTTCGCTATATTCGCCGTCTTTACTTCACCCATAAAGTATCCGAGCACGTAACCGGATACAATCCCGATCAGAATGTGAATGATTTTGGGGAATCCGCGGAACGTTACTGCTCCAATTACAGTGATACCAAGAGTAACCATGGCTAAAATAATTGGTTTAGCCTGAGGTATCCAGTCGGGATTCTCCGCAGGATTTGAATTGATCAGGCCAGCCATTCCGGCTGCCACAGGTACAAGTTCTAAACCGATCAAGGCAACAATGGCGCCCATAACCGCTGGCGGGAATACCACGTTAATCCAGCCTGTTCCCGCATATTTGATGACAAGAGCCACAATGCAGAAAACAACGCCTGTTATGATGAACGCTCCAAGCGCCATGGAATATCCGTTGTTAGGGTGTGCGATTAACACGGAAGAAACGGGCGCGATAAACGCAAAGCTTGACCCTAGATAAGCAGGGATTTTTCCTTTGCACATAAGTATGTACAGCAATGTTCCAATACCATTCATAAGCAAAATCATACTTGGGTCGACACCGAACAGGTTCGGCACGAGTACCGTACTGCCAAACATGGCGAACAAATGCTGGAGACTCAGCAGTGAGCCTGAGCCGAGTGGCATCTTTTGATTAACCTGAATTTCACGTTGCAAGCATGTTCATCTCCTTTTTCCGAAACACAAATCTTCAATATAGTACAGAGTTTCTCATAATTAAGCAATAACATTTTTCTGCTGAGCAGGGTAAAAGAATTTATATTCCTACAATTTGACCTTCTATTTCGGTAAATAACGGCAATAATGTCTAGTAAATGAGGAGCATTCCCACCCTGTGTCGTATATGGGGCAACATCTTTCAGAAATGATACATAACGCTTAAGAAAAATGGATATATGCTCTTATTCGTCAGTAGTTGACGGGAAACGGGCGAAGCGTCATAATTATAGGAAATTACTTTTACGGGGAACCTGTGTTGATATTATGTCACGGGTTCCATTTTGTATAGAAAGGACACGGAACAGATCAGAATGGGCATAGAGCAATTACTCGAGAAGGCCGGGGCGTATATCAAAGAACCCGATCTGGTGCGCATACGTGAAGCTTACGAATTTGCTGATCAGGCCCACCATGGACAGACGCGAAAATCGGGAGAACCGTATATTCTGCATCCGCTTGCGGTTGCCGATATTGTTGTAAACATGCAGATGGACACCATCTCCATAATTGCAGCGCTTCTTCATGATGTAGTAGAAGATACTACGGTTTCACTTGAAGAAATCCGCAATCATTTCGGCAATACGTGTGCCATGCTTGTTGACGGCTTGACGAAGCTGGAACGTATTCAGTTCCGCTCCAAGGAAGAACAGCAGAACGAGAACTACCGCAAAATGTTCATCGCCATGGCGCAGGACATCCGTGTCATCGTGATCAAATTGGCTGACCGTCTGCATAATATGCGGACACTCAAGTTTCAGTCGGAAGAAAGCCAACGCCGGATTTCGTATGAAACGTTGGAGATTTTCTGTCCGATTGCGAACCGTCTGGGTATCTCTGCGATCAAATGGGAAATGGAGGACATCGCCCTCCGTTATTTGAATCCGCAGCAATATTATCGAATTGCAAACCTGATGCACAAAAAGCGTGCGGAACGTGAGCAATATATTGATACCGTTATGGACGGCATTACGAGCAAGCTGGATGAGATGGGAATTCAGGCAGATCTGTCGGGTCGTCCTAAGCACATCTACAGCGTGTTCAAAAAAATGACAACGAAAAACAAACAGTTTAACGAGATTTATGATCTGCTTGCGATTCGTATTATTGTGGATAACATCAAGGATTGTTATGCTACGCTCGGAATTATACACACGTTATGGAAACCGATGCCTGGACGTTTCAAGGACTATATCGCGATGCCGAAGGCGAATATGTATCAATCGCTGCATACAACGGTCGTAGGTCCGAATGGTGAACCGACTGAAGTTCAGATTCGGACATGGGATATGCACCGGACCGCTGAATTCGGGATTGCTGCCCATTGGGCCTACAAGGAAGGCGCTGCGAACGGAAACGGAAATAATTTTGAAGATAAAATTACATTTTTCCGCGAGATTCTTGAACTTCAAAATGAAGCGCAGGATGCGTCTGAATTTGTAGAATCGCTTAAAATGGATTTCTTCTCGGATCTGGTGTTTGTATTCACGCCAAAAGGGGAAGTTATCGAATTGCCTACAGGGTCCGTTCCTTTGGATTTTGCATACAGAATCCATACAGAGGTGGGTAATCGGACGATTGGTGCCAAAGTGAATGGTCGTATCGTTCCGCTCGATTATCATCTCAAAACGGGTGATATCATCGAAATTCTGACGTCCAAACATTCATATGGACCGAGCCAGGATTGGCTTAAAATTGCAAAATCCTCTCATGCACGAGCGAAGATCAAGCAATGGTTCAAGAAGGAACGGCGGGAAGAAAACGTTGAAAAAGGACGCGAGAGTTGTGAGCGAGAACTGAAGCGGATGGGACTTGATCCATCTGCCTGGATGACGGATGACAAGTTGCAGGAAGCAGCCAAAAAGTATGCTTTCAATGATATTGAGGATATGCTCGCAGCAGTCGGGTTCGGTGGGATTACGGCTGCACAGATTGTGACCAAAGCAACGGAGAAACTTCGCAAGGAGCAGGAAGAATCCAGCTTGCTTGAACTGAATTCCGAGATGCGTGAGCTGAAGCCTGCACCCGAACGCAGAACCCGTCCGACCAATGGCATCCGTGTCAAAGGCATAGACAATTTGCTTGTTCGTTTTGCTCGCTGCTGCAATCCTGTACCAGGGGATGATATTATCGGGTATGTTACACGCGGACGGGGTGTTTCCGTGCATCGCAGTGATTGCCCAAATATTCCGTCCAGTACGGATGGGGAAGAAGCAGCTCGCGTCATTGAAGTAGAGTGGGAAGAAAATATTGAAGCCAACTACAGCGTGGATATTGAGATTACGGGCCATGATCGCAATGGTTTGCTCAATGAAGTGCTTCAGGCTGTCTCTGAAAGTAAAACGAATATATCTGCTGTCACCGGACGGACAGACAAAAATAAATTAGCATTGGTGCACGTCACCATTCTGATTCGCAACACGGAGCATCTGCATTCGGTTGTGGAACGGATCAAACGGGTGAAAGATGTCTATTCGGTGCATCGGATTATGCAGTAAGGAGCCTGTAAGATGAGGGTGCTAGTACAGCGTTGCAAAGAGGCTCAAGTTACCGTGGGAGACGAACTGACCGGGAGAATCGAATCCGGATTAATGTTACTTGTGGGGATTACACATGAGGACACGGAGAAAGACGCCATATATCTGGCAGACAAGATCGCCGGACTTCGAATCTTCGAGGACGAGCAGGAAAAGATGAATCTCAGTTTGATGGACGTGGGCGGAGCTATATTATCTGTCTCGCAATTTACGTTGTACGGGGATTGCCGCAAAGGAAAACGTCCAAGCTTTGCAGCTGCAGCCAGACCTGAAGCGGCTGAATTGTTATATAAAACGTTTAATCAGCTGTTACGGGATAAAGGGATTCAGGTTGAAACCGGACGCTTCGGGGCCATGATGGATGTGACATTTACCAACTGGGGACCCGTGACTTTGATGCTCGAAAGTCCTAACCGTCAAGAAACGAATGCATAATTGGTTGGGGAACAGGCCATAATGAGGGATAATTCGATTCATTAACCTACGATAATCAAAGGAGTATCCCACCAATTATGCGCCAATCCGTCAAGGAAACACGTTCCCGAATAGAACCTTTGCTTCTACCTGGAAACCTGTATGAGTCCCTGAAGCTTGCCCGTGCTGCTACCGAATGCGCAACTACGATCTGGGCTCTTCAGGATTCAGATAAAGGAGAGCAGAGCCGTCTTCCGCGTGACTGAGTGCTGAGAGTATGGAATGAAATAAAAAGTCTTGATTCGATTATCGAATCAAGACTTTTTTTGTTTATGAACCTGATCGTTCTCTGACACGGATCGTAAGATCAAAGTCAAAATAATACAGGCTCATCTTGTTATAAACGGGTCTAGTTAGGGTAATAACAGAACGAGGCACAATGGAGTGCCAAGTTCACATATTTATTACGGGCAATGAACGAGATAAGCAGATAATGAATTTCTGCGAATACCCGATTTCAAGAAATTTCGACACGGAAAGGAGAACATACGTTATGAGTAAAGTTGCTTTTTTATTGGCGAATGATTTTGAAGATTCGGAAATGCAGGTTCCATATGATGAGGTAAAAAAAGCCGGGCACGACGTTGAAATTATCGGCTTGAAGGCAGGAGAGACGTTGAAGGGTAAAGGGGGTAAAGTCTCCTATACTTCAGACAAAGCGATCTCTGAGGTCTCGGCTTCGGATTACGATGCAGTTGTCATTCCTGGAGGCTCCTCTCCTGAGAATTTGCGTACGGACGCACACATTCTGAAATTCGTGACCGAAATCAACAGTGCCAAAAAGCCAATCGCTGCGATCTGCCATGGTCCGCAAATTCTGGCAAGTGCAAACCTGTTGAAAGGCCGTACAATTACATCCTATCCTCCGCTCAAGGATGATATGGTGAACGCAGGAGCAGAATTCAAGGATCATGAAGCAGTTGTGGATGGCAATTATATTACATCAAGAACGCCTGCCGATGAACCGGCATTTGTCCGAGAGTTGTTAAAAGTAATCTAATGACGTCGAACGGGCGTACGTTAAATTTAATTATGTTGTAAGGTGAACTTGAAGCTTCTACGTTTTATTTTACAAAACGTTTATTCCGATAAAGGAGGGTTTGACATGACAAAACATATTCAGGCTTATTTTCGGACCGAGGACGAGGCGGAGGGAGCGAGAACTTCCCTTCAGACGTTCCGTACAGAGCATTTGGAAGTAGGGCAACTGGACAGTGCGGTTGGCAGAGACAGACGGATTATGGTACCTCTGGTGCCTTATAACACAGCGGGTGGCGTAGGAACCAATGGAGCCATGGGTGTGGGTGCTGCTCCTGGGGTCCCCGCCAGCGAAAATGTAATTCCGGTCGTTAGTAATGTGGATCGCCATACCGAGCGAGGTTCCCGGGATAATGTCAATGAGGACGGCGATCTGCTGGATGCTGCAGACGTGTCCTCGGCTGACTATGACGATCTGCATTATGTTTTGTCTGCCAAAGTAAGGGATGAGGATTATGAGGAAATCGTTCATAAACTTCGCTCTAACCAAGCTTATGTGGAAGAATTGAATTAATATGTAGTTATAAAGCCCCTGTAGTGCCTGACTTCGATGTCAGGACCAGCTGCAGGGGCTTTAATTGCTATGGGAGAAAATCAGAGAAATAAAGCGCTATCATTTTTGTAATATTACTGTAATATTAGTTACATAAGGCTTTAACATAGGGTGTTTATAATAACAAGCATGACCCCCTTTTTTATATATCCTTTGAGCCTGCACACCGTGTGCAGGCTTTTTTTTTGAGATGAGAATGTATATGTTTAGGGCGAAGCTTACCCCGTATTTAAATTTTTGCTAGAATAGAGAAATGGATTTAAATAGAGCGGGGCAGCCGTTTTGTGCTTGATCGATGGAAATTGTCAGTTATATAAAGAATGCCTCGTTTGAGAAATGACACCTATAATGCTAAAGCAACAGTGTTCTTATGCGAATGGCTAGTGATAGATTTAAGGGGGAATTAGTTTTGAGTAAGGTTGGAAGAAATGATTTATGCCCATGCGGAAGCGGGAAAAAATATAAGAAATGCTGTCTGGATAAGGAGTCCTCTGCGGTAGAATCCGTACTGCGGCTGATATCAACGGAGCAGTCTGTCCAGAAAGCCTCGATTCAGCCTGAGAGCAAACTGACCTTGACCAAGCTGAAAAAGATGGTGGCGCACGAACTGAAATGGGAGCATCCGGCTCACGAACAACTGGCCCTGGAGCTTATTGAGAGCATGAGGAACCAATACGAGCGGGAGCTGATTTTGGAAGCTCTGGTGCTATGGAACGGCTATTCCCGTCAGACTCGCCCTACGGTGAAGAAGACAGGCTCGTTCTGTGCCGCAATTGAGTATTTGCTGTCCGAGGAATATGGCTTTAATGTTTCGAAGACTGAGCTGGCTGATAAATATGAGGTAACGACAGCAACGATCTCCCGAAAGGTTAGGGAGATGTTTAATTACATCGAAGAATACGGAATGGACGGCGAAACGGACGAGCTGATGATTCTAAACAGCCCAGGCACATCGAAGGACAAAGCGCAGGCTCTGCTGAATAAGGCGATGGAAGCCAGTTCTTCCAAACGCAGAATACAGCTGGCGAAAACGGCCCTGGAGATGTATTCTGACAGCTCTGATGCGTATCGTATTCTGGCTGAGGAATCGGACAATGAGTCTGATGCACGGGCTTATCTCAAGGCCGGAATCGCTGCAGGCGAACGCGAACTGGGCGCACTGTTTTTTGAGAAGAACAAAGGGCACTTCTGGGGGCTTCATGAGACTCGTCCATATATCCGGATATGCAAAAGCTACGCCGAATCCTGCTGGTTTGGCGGAGATACCAAAGAAGCGGCACAAATCCTGGAGCATATTTTGGAGCTTAATACGGAAGACAATACCGGAGCGCGTTACCTGCTCGCTGCTGTGTATTTGTACAGCAACCAATTGAAGCAGGCAGAGCAACTGCTGGAGAAGTATGGGAAAGGTGACGCCGCAGCTGCCTTTGCCTATGACCGGATCATTCTGGAGTATAAGAAGAACGGAATCACCTCCCAGCTCAAAATGCTGTACCGTGTGGCCAGGGGTGTGAACAAGCATGTGCCTGATTACCTGCTGGGTTTGAAGCGGCTGCCGCATAACCTCCCTGATTTTGTCGGAATGGGCGATTCCGACGAAGCGATTGAATATGTCATTATGCACTCCCGTCTATGGGCGAGCGTGCCGGATCTGCTGAAGTGGATGCTGAAACAATAGAGGTATGAGAAGGCAATAGAAGTTGGAATTCATTCGAGGAATCCAGCTTCTATTGCCTTCTGTACAGCTTCTTCACGGTTACGAACGCCCAATTTCATATAGACTGCGGAGGCATAATTCCTCACTGTGCCATCAGATAAATATAATTTGGCAGCGATGGATTTATAGCGTAGACCTTTGCAAACCAGCTGTAATATTTCCATTTCTCTTGAAGTCAGGCCGAAGTTCTCCGTTGTTCTTGGTTTCAACACTCCGGTTCCAGTGTTGTCCATTTCGAGCTTCTCAAACAATCTATGCGACATTTCTTGATCAATCAGTGTACCCCCACGATAGACAAGACGAATCGTTTCAGCAAGTTCACGCGGTTCGATAGATTTCAATAAGTAGCCATCTGCTCCGCTTCGCAGAACTTCAAGGGCCTGTTCTGTATCCTGAAAGGTGGTTAGAATTAGAATTCGAATGTGCGGCCATTTTTGTTTAATTATTTTGGTTGCTGAAATTCCATCCATATTGGGCATGTCCAAATCCAAGAGTATCACTTGGGGCTGATCCTGCTCACATCTTTCAATGGCTTGTAAGCCATCCTCAGATAACCCGACCACTTTCAGATCCTTGTGCCCCTCCAGAATGGTCCGTAGGCTTTCCCGGATGATGGCTTGGTCATCCACGATCAGTAAGCGAATAACTTCATCCGATAATTCCACTTGTCTTGGCAATGTGCAAGTCACGAGCGTTCCTTCCCCAGGCACGGAATAAACCGACACTTGCCCTTGAAGATTCATCGCGCGTTCTTTCATCGCGTTCAAGCCAAAGCCATCCTGCCATTCCTCCATTCCTTTACCGTTGTCCTGTATTTCCAGTCTGGCTTGCCGCTGCTCAAATTTTAGAGTAGCGATGATTTCCGTGGACTCCCCGTGCCGTACGGCGTTAGTTAACGATTCCTGCAAACAACGATAGAAGGTCATCTTGGCCAGCTTGGATAATGGGTATTCCTCTCCAAAGGTTCGGAAATGAACGTTTACTTTTGCTTGTGCCTGAAAATCTTCTACTAATTGCTGCAACGACTGAAGCATCGGCAGTGTCTCCAGCGGGGACTCTACCTGATGCAAGTATCCTCTGACTTCCTTTAGACTTCTGCGGGCTAGATTCAACAAAGAACTGATCTTCTGTTTCCCTGCCTCAGTAGAAAGTTCAAGGCGCAATGTTTCTAATCCCATGATGATAGAAGTATAGGAATGTCCGATGGTATCGTGGAGATCCTTGGACAGCCGATCTCGTTCCTCGGCTAGCGTGATGCGTTCAATCTGGGACAAATACTGTTGTAGAACCGTATTCTGTTCCCGGATGATTTCACTCTGTCGATGATTGACTACCAGCAAATGAAAGGCAAACCCGATGGCATAAGCGAGTCCGATTTGGATTATCATGACCCAATAATTGCTTTGATGGGATAACACATTAATCAACATCGGCAAGAGCAGGATCGTTACTGGGCCTGTCCAACGATAGGATTGACGAGCGCTATTCACCGCAATCAGAAAAGCATAGGTCAGAAACGCAAGATAAGCTTCCGGAAACAAAGATGTTAAATACAAGCATAGTCCGCCCGAAAAAATAATTTCTGTAAGCAGATAATATTTATAGCTGAGCTGCAAACAAAGCCAGGGAACGGAAAAAGCGAAAATCTGCCAAAAAATCAAAGCCCAAAGCGGCAGGGGGATCTGAGCATGGAACTGTACGGTTGTGAACATCAGAGAAATACTTAAAATAAGCCGAAATATGAACATGATCCAGTCATACCAGAACCACTGTTTTACTGTTTCAAACAAGTTACTCTCTCCTTACTAAAGTCTTCTATATCTTTTTATTTACAATTATTAATCTAAATCGATAAAACGATAATTTCTGCAGTGAGTTTTGACAAGTGTAAATTGTAACACAGAAACTATCGGTTTAACCTTTTTGTCATTTGACGCGTGTAGCCGCCGATTAGACGAACCAAGACCTTTAATAGCCAAGAACTAATAAAAGCAAAAACAACCCCGATAGCCATAATGAAAAGTGATTTCATGAAGGTATCTATCTGCATTCCGAAAAGGTGGATATCAAAGATAGGAAAGAACAGCGGAGTTAGCATTAACAAAAGGGGTATCACGCAGAGCAAAGCAGCACATAGGAGACATAGAATACCAATCCCTAACTTCAACATCAACCAACAGATCGCGACCCAGTTACGTGTATTCATAAGTTCCTCTCTGGCTTGCGCCCATAAGGACTGATCTATTCTTATTCTCCGTTCGTAAGGCTGAGTGGTGATATCGGTGTAGATCTTCGTTTGTATACGTTCGTATTGCACGAAGGTTAGCGTGGTTCGCAATACTTGTATGAGCAGGGGAATGCCTGCGACTGTAAAAGAAAGACCTATGCCTAATGTCAGAGTAACCAAGTAAAAGCTAAAGTAAAATAATCCTGTAGCAAAAGTGAGCAATAAGAAGTACCCATTTTGGAAAAAGCAACGGATCGTTTTATTCATGAATGTTCCATCGTCCCTTCAATGTAATAGACGTATCATACCGATTCTCGTGTCACTTCATCCAGTGTGGAAATGTCATGTGACATTATTTGAGAACCATTAGAGCACCAAGAGAAAGTGGTGACGAAATGCAACTTGTTCGTATGACAGGCACTTTGCAATACTTGGGTAGGCCAGGTGGTCATAGGGCAAATATGATAAAGGGAGACAGGAACCATGAGAAAAGCAATTCGCAATACCAGTCTTGCAGTTCTGCTATTATCTGCGAGTATCGTAACAGCTTGTACACCTACGAATGGTGTAGCTGCATCAGATCAGAAATCAATAGAGAAAGTCAGCTTGGAGGGGCCGATAGATTCAAAGGAAGTAGAGGCGTTCGCTAACGCTGTATTTGCGGATAAGATGAAGGAATTCAATACCGTTGGCTCCAATTTTGTAGTCGTTAAGGATGGGAAAGTGGTTTTAAGTAAAGGGTACGGTTATGCAGATAGAGAAAAGAAGATACCTGTTGATAAAGATACTGTTTTCCAAATTGGATCTGTTACCAAGTCTTTTACAGCATTGGCGGCTATGCAGCTTGTCGATCAAGGGAAAATTGATCTTAAGCATGACATCCAAGAATATCTCGGTGGAATGAAAGTACCAAACAAAACCGGAAAACCGCTGACGATGTTTGATCTGCTTACCTATACGAGCGGGGTGGACTTGCCAGATATCGTCACTGATTATTCGGTGGAATATTTGAATAAGGACATTTCAATGAAGGGGTATCTCAATAAGAATATGCCGACTGTGGTAAGACCTCCGGGAGAAGTTTATACGTATGACAATTTTGGTTTTATGTTGGCGGGATATGCAGTAGAGAACGTAAGCGGCATGCCTTATTCACATTATATGGAGAAAAATATATTCAAACCATTAGGGATGAACAAGACCAGTGTTAGATTGACTCCTGAGGTATTATCCAATATGGCTGCACACTATGGACCGAACGGTGAGCTTCAGCCGACAATGGGAACTGCACCTTCCGTGAAGCCTGAAGGAGGTATGACTTCAACAGGTACAGACATGGCTAAGTACTTGATTATGCACTTAAACAAAGGAAAATTTGAAGGCAAAGAAATCGTCAGCAAAAAAAGCATCGATTTGATGCATACCTATCAATATTACGCTGATCCTACAATTCCTATCACAACCGTTGGATTCGAAGGGTATTTCAACAATGTGATGAATGGTCAGCATGTAATACTCAAGGGAGGAAATGTTCCGGGTCATTCCTCTTTAATTGCCATCTTGCCAGAGAAGAATACTGCCTTTTACTTGTCTTATAATAACGATTCAATGATGAGTTTAGGTGTGTTCGAGGCATTTATGAATCACTATTTTCCCAAGACTGTAAAAACGCAGCCATCCACCTATTCGAAAATAAGCAAACAAGCCGCCCAAGCTTACGTTGGATTATACAGAAACACACGTTTTTATGGAGTAAGGACTAAAATTTCTTATGCAAATGGGAATTTGTTCATGGAAACGGGGACTACAGGCAAACATACGCTGAAAATGGTTCATCCGCTTCTATTTGAAGATGAAGCCGGTAATAAAATGGCATTCAAAAAAGATAAATCCGGTGATATCACCTATTTCTATTATACGAATCCCCAAGGAATAGATATCGTTGCTCATGCCCAAAAAGTAAAGATGAAAACTGCATTCTCCGATGTGCCCAATGACAGTGTATATAAATCGTATATTGATAATTTAAACGCATTAGACATTATGGGAGCCAAATCAGGTAACCGCTTTGATCCTAAAGGAAAGATGACACAGGGAGAATTTGCGGATGTATTGCTGCGCGCCCATGGCATGCATACGTTTCCGGATGAATTTCGTGAAAATAAGAAACGAATGATAGCGGGAATCCCCAATTATCAACCCAAGTCCTTAATGACAAGACAAATGGCGGCAGTTATGATTCAAAATCTTAAGCATGCAGCGCCTGGAACGAATGTTAAACTGATCGGCAAAACGGATTCATGGGCGGTTGATGCTGTTGCTGCGCTTGTTTCTCAAGGTATTGTAGACCCGGATACGAAGATGAATTCGAATCGGAATGTTGATTTCCGGTCCACACAAACGTTGAGTCGCCAAGAAGCTAGTGCACTGCTTGATAAAGCTTTTAATTACTACACCTTACCAATCAAACCCTGAATTTAATCGGATTAAAAGTGAGGCGCTGATGGAACAGCGCTTCACTTTTTTGTGCTATCTTTCATGTTATCCCTTGACTTTAGTACTGCGGTTCATTACAATCAGAAAATAATACGTTGACTATAGTCAATACAAGTCGTTTTTTGAATATATTACTGATTTGATGACGGGACCAAGTACTCCGTGCCCACATGACCAGAGAGGAATCCCCAGGCTGTAAGGATTCTCTTGATGAGCGGACGAATGACTTCCCCGAGAACAGACGGCGAACACATCAGAATTGTATCTGATGGTCATTAGCCGGCCTGCGCAGGACGTGCGTTACACGTAGAGCGGAATGATCGTTTTGATCGGATTGCTGTAAGGCAGTCCCATATGATCAGATGATCACCTGAACGGCGAAAGTGTCAGGGATTCCGGAATGTGGGTGGTACCACGGGTGAATGTATAAACACAATCTCTCGTCCCTTGTTTGCTGTATACAGCGACAGGGCGAGGGATTTTTTTGTTATATAGAGAAACATAGATGCTGGAGGGATGAGAGATGGCTTTTCAGAAACCAACAGGAACTCAGGATTTGCTGCCTGGGGTTGTGGAGAAGTGGCAGTTTGTAGAGGAGAAAATAAGGGACCTGTGTCGTCGGTTTAATTATCGGGAAATTCGCACACCCATCTTCGAACAGACCACATTGTTTGAGCGGGGTGTAGGAGAGACAACGGACATCGTTGAGAAAGAGATGTACACGTTCAAGGACAAGGGAGATCGCAGCATGACCCTCCGTCCGGAAGGAACTGCTGGTGTTGTACGTGCTTTTGTAGAGAATAAACTCTATGGGGAGCCAGATGTAACCAAACTCTATTATGTCGGCCCGATGTTTCGCTATGAGCGTCCGCAGGCAGGACGTCAGCGTCAGTTCCACCAGTTCGGAGTGGAGGCATTCGGAGCAGTCGATCCGGCGATTGATGCCGAGGTTATCGCACTCGGTTATCAGTTCTGTGTCGAGCTGGGACTTAAAGATGTCAAAGTCGAAGTAAACTCGGTTGGTAATGCGGCAAGTCGTGCTGCTTATCGTGAAGAACTGCTTGGATTCCTGAGACCCATGAAAGATACCCTGTGCAAGGATTGTCAAAACCGCATGGAGCGTAATCCGCTTCGCGTTCTGGATTGCAAGGTGGATCAGGACAAGTTTGTCGGTGCACCATCCATTCTGGATAGCCTGGACGAGGAAGCAACGAATCACTTTGCAAAAGTTCAAAGTCTTCTGGAGGATTTTGGCGTAGATTACACAGTGAACACAAGATTGGTACGTGGACTTGATTATTACACCATGACGGCATTTGAATTGAAGGCTCAAGGTATTGGTGCGATTGATACCGTGGGTGGCGGCGGCAGATATAACGGCCTCGTTGGGGACATTGGTGGACCGGATCAACCGGGCATTGGTTTTGGTATCGGTCTGGAACGCATTCAACTGATTCTGGAACACCAAAACATTGATGTAAGTGCCCTCGCTCCGCTTGATGTATACTTTGTTGCTCTCGGTGAAGCAGCGGACCGGGAAGTAAACCGTCTGTTGTTCCAACTTCGTCAGTCTGGTCTTTCCGGCGAGCGTGACTATCTGGGTCGCAAGATGAAAGCCCAAATGAAGTCAGCGGATCGTTATAAAGCTCGCTACACGGCGATTCTGGGAGACGATGAGCTGGAACGTGGAGAGATTGCACTTAAATCGATGGACACAGGTGAACAGCAAACCGTGAAACTGGAAGAGCTGATTGAAAGCATTCAGGGAGCTAAATAAGAGTGCAACAAAAAACAGCCAACTGTAAAAAAAGTTGATTTAACAATGGAATGATTCGGCAGCTAATGCCTTTTCAATAAAATTATCTTCACGCAACCGCGCTGTTGAAAAGCGGGTTCTGCCCGCCCATACAGAACGGAAATTCACATAATGAGGAGTTTGGTTATGAAAAGAAGTCATCATTGCGGCGCATTAACAACCGCACACATCGGTGAAACCGTAACATTGAACGGCTGGGTACAGACCCGCCGTGACCTGGGGGGCGTACTGTTTATCGATCTGCGTGATCGCAGTGGTATTGTACAAGTTGT
The DNA here is from genome assembly GCF_014844075.1 of Paenibacillus sp. JNUCC-31. NCBI lineage: Bacteria > Bacillati > Bacillota > Bacilli > Caryophanales > Paenibacillaceae > Paenibacillus > Paenibacillus sp. JNUCC31. Next base: position 1,807,230 of record NZ_CP062165.1, on the reverse strand, counting down.
TTTCAACCCAGCTTACTCTGGCGAAGCATTGCAAATCGCTGACAGAGTGCGTAGTGAATATGTTATCGCCGTATCGGGTAAAGTGGTTAAACGGGATGCCGAAACGGTCAACAAAAACCTGCCTACAGGCGAAATTGAAGTTCAAATTACCGAGATCGAAGTGCTGAACGCGGCCAAAACACCTCCATTCTTTATCGAAGATGGTGTGGAAGTTGACGAGAGTCTTCGTTTGAAATATCGTTACCTGGACCTGCGTCGTCCGGAAATGTTCGAAACATTGAAGCTTCGTTCCAAAGCATCCAAAGTGTTCCGTGATTATCTGGATGGAGAAGAATTCGTTGAAGTGGAAACACCGATCCTGACTAAGAGCTCCCCGGAAGGTGCGCGTGACTATCTCGTACCAAGCCGTGTGCATGAAGGTGAATTTTTCGCCCTGCCGCAATCCCCACAAATTTACAAACAATTGCTGATGGTCGGCGGACTTGAGCGTTACTATCAGATCGCACGTTGTTTCCGTGATGAAGATTTGCGTGCAGACCGTCAACCGGAATTCACCCAAGTCGACATCGAGACTTCCTTCCTTCAACAGGATGACCTGCTGCCAATGATGGAAGAGCTGATGGCCAAATTGCTTCGTGAAACGAAAGGCATTGAGCTGGAACTACCTTTCCAACGGATTACGTATGCAGATGCCATGGGTAAATACGGTTCAGACAAACCAGATCTGCGTTTTGGCATGGAACTGGTCGAAATGAACGATATCGTAGCGAACAGCGGTGTAAAAGTATTTGCTTCTGTCATCGAAAAAGGTGGAGAAGTGAAAGTGCTAAACGCCAAAGGCTGTGGTACATGGAGCCGTAAAGAAATCGATGACCTCGGACCATTCGCAGCACGGTACGGTGCAAAAGGATTGGCATGGATTCAAGTCAAAGATGGCGAGTTCAAAGGACCAATCGTGAAGTTCTTTACGCCGGAAGAGATCGAAGCCGTCAAAGAACGTACGGGCGCTGAAGAAGGCGACTTGCTGCTCTTCTCTGCTGACACTAAAAAAGTGGTTGCTGATGTACTGGGAGCACTTCGTTTGAAAATCGGTCGTCAACTGGGCTTGATCGATGACAGCAAATTCAAATTTGCATGGGTCGTAGACTTCCCGCTGCTCGGATACGATGAAGATGCGAAACGTTATGTGGCAGAACACCATCCGTTCACTCGTCCAAAAGACGAAGATGTGCATCTGTTCGACACAGATCCGGGTGCGATCCGCGCTCAAGCGTATGACCTTGTTCTGAATGGTTATGAAGTAGGCGGCGGTTCGATGCGTATTTACAAACGTGATGTTCAGGAAAAAATGTTCGCTGCACTGGGACTCTCCCCGGAAGTAGCCAACGAGAAATTTGGATACCTGCTTGAAGCATTTGAATACGGAACGCCACCACACGGCGGAATCGCTTTTGGTCTCGACCGTCTGGTGATGCTGCTGGCAGGTCGCACGAATCTGCGTGAAACGATTGCCTTCCCGAAAACGGCAAGTGCAACGGATCTGCTCATGAATGCACCATCTGAAGTGGATAACTCCCAATTGGAACAACTTCACATCCGCGTAGCCCGCAAACCGGTGGCGGAAAAGAAATAAAGGAGGCATCGACTCTCAATGCTCCATCAATTTTCAAGAACAGAACTGGCTATCGGACCTGAAGGTCTGAACGCCTTGAAAAATAGTACAGTCGCTGTGCTCGGCATCGGCGGTGTGGGCGGTATTGCCGTGGAAGCACTCGCACGCAGTGGCGTTGGCCGTATCATTCTCATTGATAAAGACGTGGTGGACATCACCAACATCAATCGTCAGATTCATGCTTTGACAACGACCGTTGGTCAGAAAAAAGCAGATTTGATGGTGGAGCGGGTGAAGCTGATCAATCCGGAGTGCGATGCGATTGCACTGAATATGTTTTACACCGAAGAGACATATGAGGAATTGTTCAAGTATGAGCTGGATTATGTGCTGGATGCGTCCGACACGATCATATACAAAATCCATCTTATCAAGGAATGCCTGAAGCGGAAGATTCCGGTCATCTCCAGCATGGGTGCGGCAAACAAAATGGACCCGACGAAATTCCAGGTAGCGGACATTTCAAAAACAACCATGGACCCGATTGCCCGTGTTGTTCGTACAAAATTGCGCAAAGATGGCATCAAAAAAGGGGTGAAAGTGGTCTTCTCCACCGAAGAACCGCTGAAACCGCGCGCAGATGTAACGCAGAAAATTGTTCCTGAGAATGCGCCGGAAATTCGCAAGGCCAAACAGCCACCAGCGAGTAACGCCTTTGTTCCTCCGGTAGCCGGACTGATCATGGTCAGTGTGGCTGTCAAGGAACTGATCGAAATTGCAGAGAACAAGCAGCAGTAATCTGCTGTGAATGGAAAAGCGTAGGTACCGACAAGGTGCCTGCGCTTTTTTTGGCATGGTCAACACATGTGGATAGAGGGAGAAAAGGGCAAATCAAAGCCGTATTAAAAAGAGACTCAAAACCTTAACAAATGTCAGGGTTACGTGATGTACTTCAATCCCAAAACCGTGTATGATATGTGGTGCTGCGCGAAATGATGATAACTACATAGAGAAATCGCAGCTATATAAGATGAATATAAGATTTACACAAGAACGAAGAGGACAGAAAAAACCTGGAGAAGCGAAGCGTTCGCCTAAAAGCTTTCTGAAAGAAAGCTGCATCGGAAGCATATGCTTATCACCGGATTTAACTTTAAAAACATAAATCTAAAAATCTGGGGATAACAGCGATCGGAAGGTTGTTCTGTCCGCGCAGTGGTAGAGTGTAAATACATCTATTCGGCTTATATAGAGAGAGGGGAACAGAACGAATGAAACAAGGATGGATGACCAGGCGTCTTGGCATGGAGCCGGGAGACCAGTGGAAGAAGGAAGTTGTGGCGGGAGCCATCTCCTATTTTGCCGTGGTGTATATCGTGATGGTCAATGCAACCATTCTGGCTGATGCCGGAATGCCGCTGCAGGCGGCGATGGTGGGTACACTGCTGACGTCTATTGCTGGTTGTTTGCTGATGGCATTTGGTGGAAAATCGCCAATTATCGTTGTACCTGGAATGGGGATTAATGCGTTTTTCACATACACACTCGTACATTCGATGAAATTGAGCTGGCAGGAAGCCTTGGCGGTTGTATCCGTCACCGGTGTGCTGTTTGCGATAGTTGCATTTACATCACTATATAAAATGATTAGTGAGGCCATTCCGAAAAACCTGCAGCATGGTATTACGGTGGGGATTGGTCTGTTCCTGACGTTCATCGGTTTGCAAAAAAGCGGAATCGTCATCGCACATCAGACCACATTTGTGGCTATCGGACATTTTAATGATCCTGGAGTGATCACCGCCTGTGTTACTCTTGTGATCGCCTTGGTTTTATTTATACGTAATGTACAGGGCGGACTCTTGATCAGCATTCTCGCAGGGACAGGCCTTGCATATGTACTCGGTGCCGTGAATCCCGGTGAATCCGTGTCAGCTATAGAAGCATTGCGTCAATATGGCAGCTTGTTTGGGGAGCTGTCTTTGGTAAAGCTGGCCGATTTGGCGTTCTGGATCGCAGTATTCCTGTTGCTGCTCATTGTTGTATTTGAAAATATCGGATTGATTACGGCTCAGACGCATTTGATTGGCCGTCCACAGAGGTTCAAGGGGAGCTTGCGCGCACTATCGATTAGTACTGTGCTGGCAGGTGTATTCGGGAGTAGTCCTCCAGTTGCCGCAGCCGAGACTACAGCCGGGATTGCGGCTGGCGGTCGCACGGGTTTGACTCCGCTCGTTACAGCTGTGCTTTTCGGGGCAACATTCTTCTTTATCCCGCTGCTCGGTTACATTCCAGACAGCGCGATTGCTCCCATTTTGATCATAATTGGCGGCTTGATGGTACAAAGTGTGAAGGATATGGATTTTAGTGATTTTACGGAGGCTTTCCCAGCTTTTCTGATTATGGTCATGATTCCATTTACATATAGCATCGTGGACGGTATGGCATTTGGATTCATCGCGTATCCGCTGGCGAAGCTGGCGGCGGGTCAGGGTAAGCAGGTGCCTAAAGTCATGTACGGCATTGCCATTCTGTTTTTGGCCAATTTTGTGCTGCACGGGATATTGTAAAAGATAGGGAATGTTATGTAAACTCATACCGTATGATCTCTGGTGAACAAGGGTAGAACGGGGGAACGAGAATGGAAGAGCAACAACAAGCGGGACAGGCTGAACCGAAAGTAGGAAAAAAAGGATTCAAGGATTTTGTGAAGCTGATTGCTGCCACAAATCCACCGAAGCTTATTCTGATCGTAGCGTTGATCCTGACACTCATTCAGACGACAGCCGGACTGATTGTGCCATTGATGACCAAGGGCCTGATTGATGGGCTTACGATGTCCGCGCTGAACAAGTCTGTTATTTTCCTGCTGCTGGGTGCATTTGTTATTCAGGCCATCGCTTCAGGCATCAGCATCTATATGTTGAACTATGCAGGTCAACGGGTGGTTGCGACACTGCGAACAAAGCTGTGGAACAAGGTGTTATCCCTACCGATGCCATATTTCGACCGGAATCGTACGGGTGATACGATGAGTCGAATTACAAATGATACGAGTCAGATTATGACGTTAATTGCGGATTATCTTGTTTCTTTTGTATCCAACATCGTTGCGGTTGTGGGCGGGGTAGCATTGCTTTTCTATCTGGATTGGGTCATGTCACTTATTATCCTGAGTCTGGTTCCGCTCACGCTGCTGATTCTGTTACCTGTTGGACGTAAAATGTACAAAATCTCCAAAAAGCAGCAGGACGAAATGGCTGGTCTTACTTCGGTGCTCAGCCAAGTCATTGGCGAGATTCGTTTGGTGAAAGCGTATGGTACAGAGAAACAGGAGGCGGAAGCAGGCGATTCCCGTATTGGGAAGATGTTTGCTTTTGGACTACAGGAAGCTCGGATTTTGGCGTTGATCGGTCCGCTCTTTACGTTTGTCATGACGGCAGTACTGGTTGTTATTCTGGGGGTTGGCGGCATGCGGGTGGCTTCTGGATTGCTGTCTCCGGGGGAACTGGTTGCCTTCATTCTGTTGTTGTTCCAGGTCATTATGCCAATGGGGCAATTTACGACACTGTATTCGCGCCTGCAAAAGGTTGTCGGTGCCACAGAACGCATACAATCTATACTGGCACATGAAGAAGAACCTCGTCATAGTACAACCATTGCTCCAAAGGGCAATGAGACGATTACATTTAACAACCTGCACTTCTCTTACGTGACAGGGGAAGAGGTACTGCATGGGATTAATCTGACTGTTCCGGCCCGTAAAGTGACGGCTATTGTCGGGCCAAGCGGTAGCGGGAAATCAACGTTGTTCTCCTTGTTGGAACAATTCTATCTTCCTGGTTCAGGTAGTATATCGTATGGTGGACAAGCCATCACGGATTATTCGTTGTCCTCCTGGCGCAGCAAGATTGGATATGTATCACAGGAAAGCCCTCTGATGGCTGGGACCATCAAGGAAAACATGACATACGGGCTGGGTCGTGAGGCAAGTATGGACGAAATTAGACAGGCGGCAGACATGGCGTATTCCTCAGCTTTTATTGATAAATTGCCTCAGGGCTACGATACGGAAGTCGGAGAACGCGGGATCAAGCTCTCCGGTGGTCAACGCCAACGGATCGCTATTGCTCGTGCACTGCTGCGCAGCCCGGATATTCTGATGCTGGATGAAGCGACATCCAGTCTGGACAGCACTTCCGAACATGAAGTACAGCAAGCTCTGTCCAATCTGATGGAAGGACGAACGACGGTTGTTATTGCACACCGATTGTCCACCGTCGTCGATTCTGACCAGATTGTTGTTCTGGAACAGGGCCATGTGACGGGAACCGGAACACATGCGGAGTTGATCAGTACACATCCGGTATACCGTGAACTGGCCCAGAAACAGTTTGTGGCACAGGATGGAAAGTCGGATTTGGAGCCGGTATGATTTAGATAGTGACCGTTGTTCCTCTGTTCTTTGCAGGACAGGAACAGCGGTTTCTTTCATTTTGCTAACCGGGTTACTGTAGCTTTTTGTACATCAATATGATATAGTGGGTATCCTTTTGTGTCGTCAGTGATTGACTATGCAGAGCAAACATATTCTTAGGAGGTAACTGAAACATGTCAGACAGCTTTCAAAGTGCCTATCAAGAAGAAGAGTACAGGTTAGAGCGAACGATGGAGGAAGTGGATCGTCAGCTGGAACGCTTGCAGAAAATGCCGGTGTACACGGGCCACGACTTCACAGAACAAGTGCTGGAGGCTGGACGCGAAGAGCGCCGCACCGCCTTGTCCAAGAGCGCGCAGCAACCCTATTTCGGACGCTTGGATTTCGAAGAACAGGGCAGTGGTGCACGGAAACCGCTGTATATTGGCAAAATCGGCGTAGACCGCGAAGAGGTGGGAGAGCATCCGCTCGTCATCGATTGGCGCGCTCCTGTCGCAAGCCTGTTTTACTCATTTACCGGAGGGGAAGCCTCCGCAACGTATGAAGCCCCTGAGGGACTCATTGAGGGCCTGGTTTATCTGAAACGAAACGTTGTTATTCGGCAGCGTATATTGGAACGTGTGGCGGATACGTACAATCGCGACAGTGACCAGCCAGCTGTATCGGATGAATTCCTCGTGTATCGATTGGGAGAGAACAAGGACAACAAGCTCCGTGATATCGTATCCACCATTCAGGCGGAGCAGGATCAGATCATTCGTGCGGCGAGAAACACCGCATTGATCATTCAGGGTGTGGCCGGTTCGGGTAAAACAACCGTCGCACTGCATCGCCTTGCCTTCTTGCTGTATCAGTACAAGGAGCAGGTATCTGCGGAGAAAATGGTTATTTTCGCACCCAACCATATGTTCCTGGATTACATATCAGATGTACTCCCGGAGCTCGGTGTAGGGGACATTCAGCAGCGTACATTCCCGGATTGGGCGATGAACCTGCTGGGGCTGGACCTACCTTTGGCAGACACGTCGGAGACATTGAACACCTGGTTTGAAACGCCGGATGCACGTCCTGAGCTCAATGATGATGTGCCAGGGCGTTACAAAGGCTCGATCCGCTTCATGGAACTGATTCGGGAGTGGCTGTCCGGGATGGAAGAGGATTCCGTACCCGATATGGACTTCAGTCCATGGGATGGCGCAGTGCTCAGCAAAGCCGAGATCGAGAACTGGTTTGGGGAAGAATACAAACATTATCCGCTGGCAAAGCGAAAAGAGCGGGTCATGGCGCGTATTCACCGCTGGATTGAGATGGAGCTCAAGAAACCTTCCCCGGAAGCCGTTCGCAAAGAACGTAAAAAGAAAGCGGCAACCCGTGAGAAAGCCTACGCCAAAAAATGGCCTCAATATGAACCGCTTACGCTGTATAAACAGCTGTTCAAGGTTGTTAAAGGCGGTTCGGTACCTGCCTCGCTCAGCGCGCTTATTCCCAAATTGGTGATGAAGCAAACGGCAGCAGATTTGAAGCAGGATATCATCCGTGAAGAGGATTTGCCTGCATTGGTATACATCCATACACTGGTGCATGATATTGAAGGTTCAGAGCGATTCGATCACGTCGTCATTGATGAAGCGCAGGACTTTTCTCCTTTTCATGTGGCGTTATTGGATCACTTCGTCAAAGGGCATTCCTTTACCATATTGGGTGATTTGTCTCAAGGCATTCATGAGTACCGTGGTGTTCATACGTGGGAAGAAATGAGTTCCCTGTTTCCTGAGGAACAGAATGCATACTTTGCCTTGACCCGCAGTTATCGCTCGACGATGGAAATTATAGATTATGCAAATACCATTTTGGAGCGGGGCGTCAAGAGCGGCATCACGGCGATTCCTGTATTTCGGAGTGGTGACCCTGTACGGACGTTGTCCTATGGGGAAGAAGGGCGAACCGCAAGCCTTGAGCGTGCATTGAAGCTGCTAACGGTCAAAGACTACCGCACTGTCTCGATTCTGACCCGTACCCTGCATGAGGCAAAGGAGCTTCATCATGAACTCCAAACAGCAGGCTGGGACCTGAACTTGATTGACGGCGGCAAAAAACAGTACACCGGCGGACACTCCGTTTTACCTGTCTATTTGTCGAAAGGGTTGGAGTTTGATGCAGTTATCGTGGCCGATGGCGATGAGAAGCACTATCTGCCTAATGCGGGTGATGCGAAACTGTTATACGTTGGCTGTACCCGGGCTTTGCACGAACTGTGGTTATTCCACGACGGCCCATTGCCTGACTATGCTGCTGCGACTCACAACTCGGAAGGCGAGTCTGTTGCCATTCAGGGTTGGCCTGACAGCGAGGCAGAGTGAAACCTGATTGTTGAACATCGTATTCATATGGAAAGAGCATGGCGCTGTTAAGGCACCATGCTTTTTTGTACGTTTTAACATTTGTTATACGATCTCTGACTACTGAGTTAACTTGCAGGTGTTCGTTAACACCGGTTTATCCAGAACTGACTTATGCCTAGCGGGATGGCGGTTAACCAGGAAAATGCCCAGACAGATCATGACCCCGCCTGCACCCACCATCCAGCCGACATGCTCGCCCAACAAGAAGAAGCTAGACAGCAGTCCAAAGAGCGGCGCCAGAAAAAGAAAGGAACTGGTTTTGGCCGGATCTGTGTTTTGCAGCAAGTAAAACCAGAGCGTAAACTGAATGATGGAACAGAAAATCGTCAGCCATACCAAGACAACGATGGAAGTTGTATTTACGATAAAATGAGGTTGCTCTGTAAAGAGACTCAGTACAAGCAGTACGACGCCTCCGGCGAACATCTGATATGCGGTAAGAACAAACGTATCATGAGCTGCTCCCCAGCGTTTAATGAGCAACGTGGATACAGCAAAAGATACAGCGCCGCCAAACCCAATCCACGTTCCAAGACTTAAACTCATATGGAATCCAAAGGTCAACACCACCCCGACAAATCCGAGAATTACACCGATCCACTGGCTAAAGTGGTAGGATACTCCGTATAGAGCAGCACTCAGGATGATGACAAGCAAGGGATTGGTAAATGTGATAATGGCGGACTCTCCCGAACTGATCCAGTTCATGCTGTAGTAGGCACAACCCATTACTCCCGCCGATTGAAACAAACCGATTACAGCAATTTGCATCCACTGTTTCCACCCCGCAGGCATAGGACGTTTTCTAATGATCCAAGCAAGTAACGCTCCTGCCAGTATATAGCGAAGTCCCATTAATAAAAAGGGAGGAGCATACATCATACCGATTTTTCCTACGGGAAACGAGGTTCCCATAATGAGAGTGGTTATGATGATCAGGATTGTATATCTTAGGGGCTTCATCAGGCTTCCTCCCTTTGTATTCTCGGCATGCTCATAACGTTTGACCGCTATCAACTGTAATCAGTTGTCCGGTCATGGATGGTTGTTCCAGCGCAGCGCATATCATATGTGCAATGTCTTCGCTTGCCGCTATTCTCTGCAACAATAATTCACCGCCCAGACGATTCATCTGTTCTTCTTTTCCTGCCCACCAACGGGTAGCGACTGCACCTGGAATGATGGCGTTAACCCGAATATCAGGAGATAGCGCATGTGCTAAAGATTTGGTTAAACCGTGTACAGCCGCTTTGGAAACGGCGTAAGGAAGGGAGGAGCCTGATCCTGTGCTGCCAGCTATACTGCCAAGGTTAACGATTGCGCCTTGGCCTGTCTGCTGCATTCCCTTCGATACAGCTCGTGCGCAGTAAAACATGCCTTTGACATTGACGTCATACAGTTCATCCCATATCTCATCCGTTACGGATTCCAGATCCTTCATTGGGATATGATGTGTGATGCTGGCGTTATTTACGAGTGCGGTCACAGGTCCGACTTTTTCAATGATAGAGGCCACCATTCCGCGAACCTCGACATCCGAACCCACATTGGCCCGAATGGCAAAAGCCTGACCTCCGACATCCAGAATATGTTGTACCGTCTCTTCGGCCTCATACTGGGAACGAGAGTAATTAACGGCCACGGTGGCTCCGCGATTAGCCAATAGTATACTGGTAGCTCGACCTATTCCCGTACCGCCTCCAGTTACCAAAGCTACGGTGTTTGTCCAGTTCATCATTATTAACACTCCTTAAGTGAACTCAGCGGATAGCGAGCTGCTGTGTTCTGATCTACCCCGATTGTAGCTCGAAGCAGCTATACTGTATAATGATTGTTAATGATTCAGGTATCATTTTGAATGATGTCTGACTGAATAAAGTCATAGCCGGGAGGTTCACAATGGAGAGCGGAGATTTAAGGATATTCCAATGTGTCGCACAAGAAGGAAATCTGACCCGAGCTGCTGAGCGCCTCGGTTACGTGCAGTCCAATGTCACAGCAAGGATAAGACATCTGGAATCCGAAGTAGGGACACTGTTGTTTATCCGTCATAATCGCGGTATGACTTTATCTCCAGCAGGTGAGATGCTGCTGACGTATGCGGATAAAATTGTTGGTCTGCTCGATGAGGCTGGAAAAGCGCTGAGCTCTACAATTGAGCCTGCTGGCCCACTACGGATCGGTTCCACGCAGACCGCTGCAGCGGTTCGGTTACCTGAGCTTTTTGCAAAATACTATAAACAGCATCCAGCTGTCTCCTTATCGTTGACCACGGGGAATTCCCAATTGCTTATGGATCAGGTGATTGGGTATGAATTGGAAGGGGCGTTCATCGGCTGTTCATGCGATCATCCCGACATTTCCTCTACTCCCGTATTTGACGAGGAACTCTTTGTTGTCTCCTCCGGTTTGGGGCTAATGGATGAAGAACTTACAAGTAAACCTGTTCTTGTTTACAGCATGGGGTGTTCCTATCGTCAAATTTTGGAGGATTGGTTATCGGTGAGCGGGGTAAACCGTCCGGTCATTATGGAATTTGGAACCCTCGAAGCAATTATTAGCGGGGTCTCGTCTGGCATGGGAATTTCGCTGTTACCTGAGATCGTCATTCGGCATCAGATTGAAAATGGATTGCTGCGAAAGCACACACTCCCAGTAGGCATGAATCGCATGATGACTCGTTTTATTACTCGTAAGGATGCCTTTGTCAGCAGTGCACTTGGTGCATTTATGGATATGCTTCCACGGGAGTATGATATGATAGAGAGTAGAGATTAGTCAGGAATTTGGTAAGGAAAGAGTGAGGCAATCCGTTAAGGAAGTGATGAGCAATGGACTTATTTTCGTTTCAGCAGGATTCAGAACCTCAAGCAAGACTGCTCGCTGACCGTATGCGGCCAGAGCGGCTTGATGAATATATTGGGCAAGAGCACATTATAGGACCGGGAAAATTGCTTCGGCGCGCCATTGAAGCGGATCAGATTTCTTCCATCTTGCTTTATGGTCCTCCGGGGTGCGGCAAGACGACATTGGCACATATTATTTCCCAGCATACCCAGGGACAGTTCGTCCGTCTGAATGCGGTGGATGCTTCCGTTAAAGATGTACGTGAAGTCATCGAGCAGGCGCAGACCAACAAGCAGTTGTACGGAACGAAAACCATTTTGTTCCTCGATGAGGTGCACCGCTTTAATAGTTCACGTCAGGATGCACTACTGCCTGCAGTAGAGAAGGGCACGATTATTTTTATCGGCGCTACGACAGAGAATCCCTTTCATTATGTAAACGGGGCCTTGATGAGCCGTTCCACGCTGTTTCAGCTGGAGTCTTTGAACAAAGAGCATTCCCTGATTGCAATGCGCCGGGCACTGGCGGATACAGATAAAGGTTTGGGATTCATGGACCTGAAGGCAGACGACGAAGCACTGGAGCATATTGCAACAATGGCGAATGGTGATATTCGGCGTGCACTGAACGCATTGGAACTTGCCGCACTGACCACACCGCCAGAGAAGGACGGCTCGATCCATATTACGCTTGATGTAGCCGAAGAGTCTATTCGTCGTCCCATTGTGAGAGCAGATGAATCGACGCAGTATGATGTACTGTCGGCATTTCACAAGAGCATCCGGGGTTCCAGTGATGCAGCACTGTTCTGGTTTTTGTATGCGGTGGAAAAGTTGGGTATGGACCCGATGACGTTTATACGTCGTCTGATTGCAGCAAGCAGTGAAGATATTGGACTTGCGAATCCGCAAGCGATGACGCAGGCCATTGGGGCGCTGGATGCTTATCGGAATAATGGCTGGCCTGAAGCCAAGCTGAACATTGCCCAGGCGATCCTGTTTGCTGTTGAAAGTCCGAAGTCTAATGCGGTATACACCGCGATCTCCAAAGCGATGAATGCTATTGATGAGGTGAAGTCGGCTGAGGTACCTCTTCATCTGCGGGATACCCATTATTCCGGTGCAGTGAAGCTGGGACATGAAGGCTACCAGTACCCGCACAATTATCCGGGCCATTATGTGAAACAGGAATATTTACCGAAACAGCTCTCACGCCGCGTGTTCTATGAAGCTACTGAACAAGGCAATGAATCCAAGATTCGTCTAAACCAACAACGTCGCAGAGAGATGTAAGATCGATGACCCGGGAGATGCTTGAACGATGAAAGAAATATTCTACATTGGAATCGGTGGAATTTTGGGTACATTATGCCGATCCGAACGTAGGTAACATTACATTTAGTGCAATCGAATCGGCAGAGCGTTTGGGCCTCCCAGAAGCCCGTATATCACTCTCTGTCCCTTTGGTGTAACTCCTAAGTCAAACACGGCCTATACAGCTTTGGACAGGGCTTGGGGAGACGTCCGCAAAGGGACCAAAATCCAGGGGAAAAGAGAAGGTTTATGGCGAACTTTATGGAGAAATTATGGAACTTAGCAAAAATAATCTAGTAAAGGTTCAAACGATCTTGGGAAAGGGTTAAACGCTGAATAGTAAAAAAAATGTCTTGCTGTAGCTACACCCAGTTTATCTAAATTATCCATAACTTTCTCCATTTCACTTGATGAGAGATGTGCACCGATCAGGCGTTTAACATCCATTGGCTTACCGCTACTGTGATAATTAGTCACAATCTTTTCTGGATGGGCTACTCGTCCTATTAGGACAGTTGACTCCCAAACTCCTTGGGAGTCAGTTGAACCATAACCCTTTTATCAAAACGCATTTTTTTATATTTTAGCAAATGAAGTATGTTAATTTATCGATATTGTGAAGGAATATTCTTAACGGAGTTTAGTTTAATAAAAGTTCCATTTTAAAAGGAATCGCGGTTGGCAATTCCTAAGATTATTATTTATTTGCTGCGTTTATGGTACTAAGTGAATTGTTAAGTGCTGTTTTACACTTGTTTACATCAGGATTCGATGAACGAACTGCTGCTAATACAACATCAATTGTTCCATCAATTTTCGTCCATGTAGTGCTATCAATTTTTCGAAGCTTAGGTTCTTGTGTATCCCATTGATGTTCCAAATTATCAGCGCCTTTTTTTGCTGGAGCAAAGTCGTTTTTATTTACAGCGTTTAGCATATCATTTTCAATTTTAACAAAATCGTTTAATTCACCTCCTAACGTAGCTTGCTCAGCAGCATCTTGTGATGCAATATAATTACTGCGCCAGTTATAACCGCCTATACCAACAACTAAGAAAATTACGAGTACAACAATCGTTTGTGTTAGCACATGTTTCTTATTTGCATTACTTTGGTTTGTTTCCGCTTTATCACTTTTAGCATTTGTATCAATTTTTGAAACGGCAAGGAAAACGATGATCGCTAAAATAGCGATAAGAAAGATGACATTCGTAACGGTTGTCCCGAGTCCTAATCCGCCATTTACTTTTGGTTGAGATAGGTAATCTCCAAGTGACGCTCCAAGCGGACGAGTTAAAATATATGCAATCCAGAAAGCTAATACCCCGTCAAGTTTCAAAAATTTATAAGCTAAGAACACAAGAGCAATAATAATAACAACGCCTATTCCTGTGTTAAGATAACCAAAACCAAGTTGTTCTGAATATAAATCGCCGACTGCAGTTCCAAGTGCAAAGGTGAAAAGGATCGTAAGCCAGTAGAAAACTTCTCTTTTTTTAGTGAAAATCGAGTGGATCGATAGTGTTTTTTCACTAAGATACCAAAATAGAAAAGTCAGTCCTAGTAGCACCGAGAAAACAGCTGTACTAACCTCAAGTGGTACGCTCATATTATCTGTCAAATTATCCGTTACCAGTGTTCCAAATACACTTATAAGAACAACGGTTACCCAGTAAATGGCTGGAACATACTTGTTTGCTTTAAATTGAAAAAACAATGCAATAAAAAACGCAACTCCCATAATAATGGTAGTAAGAGTTAAACCAAGTCCAATGTTGAAATTGATGAAGTCAGCAAATGTTTCACCAACAGTGGTACATAAAATTTTGATGATCCAAAAGAAAATCGTCACTTGGGGCACTTTGTTAAGTAAAATTATCATTTTATTTTGGTTTTCTTGCATATATAATTTCCTTTCTTTATAGTGGTTTCCCACAACTTTATTATATTTCATTCACTAATAAGGAAGTCTGCGTTGTTTCTCCCACACTGGTTGCCATAATCTTGAGGATTCCAAAAAATATGGTGACTTCTGATTTTCTTTGCTTATCATTTACCGATCTGAAAAGTAGTCATTGTAAAGCAGTAGTAATCGAATGGATCGACAGTGTCTTCTCGCTTGCGTACCTAACCACGAAAACCGCAGTCAGCAGGATGGCTAACACTATGGTGCTCGTTTCTGGCGGAATTCCGAGGTTATCGGTCAGATTATCGGTGATTATAGTACCAACAACGCTGATGAATACGACTGACAGCCAATAGATCCACGGCACATATTTGTCTGCCTTGAACTGTAGAAGAGCCCCGATCAAAAGCACCGTCATCAGCAGCGTCGTTACGGTCAGGCGAAGATTGAGGTTTTGGTTCAGCAGGTCCGCTGCCGTCTCCCCAACGGTCGTTGCCAAGATTTTAATGATTCAAAAAAAGATGGTGACTTGCGGGACTTTGTTTAACATCCGTCTTCCCGGGCTCATGGGCGGCTGGATCAAGCCCTCCTGATTATGCGTCTACTGTTCCATTTGCCCATCCTCCTTTATCGTCATAGAAACCACCGGCATCAGCTGCTCATACTGTCCATGTTGATTCGGTTTTGTCCATTAGCGTAACAGCTGAAAATGAGAACTTTCTGTGAAAGTGACCCATCCCAACCGAAACTACTCAGTAAGCGTTGGATAAAATTGCATCCATGGGGTATTGGCATTTCTCATCATATTTTAATTTCTGTCACCTATAACTGGTGGGGAAGGGTGAAGTGCTAATCACGCATGAATTTCACTCCATCCAAAACGAATTGTAGGGAGGGCTTTATGGATAACAACACGAACATCATCAGAAAGAGCCGGATCGGCAAAACTTTAACCGGGATCGGCTTGTGTCTCTCCATTGCTTTTTCCGGAAGCATGATGCTGCCGACCCATCCGGTTCACGCGGCTTCCGTTTCCGGTAGCTCCGTGGCGGATCGGGTCATCTCGACAGGGAAACAATTTTTAGGCGTTCGCTACCAGTTTGGAGCACCTTCCGGAAGAACGGACGAATTCGATTGTTCCTCATTCACGCAGTATGTCTTCAAGCAAAACGGCTTCGATCTGCCCCGCTCATCAAGACAGCAATCGCAGGTAGGTACGCAGGTGTCCAAGGATCAGTTGCAGCAGGGAGACTTGGTTTTCTCCGATACGAATCACGACGGCGTCATCAATCATGTCGGCATTTATATGGGGAACGGTCAGGTCCTGCATACCTACAGAGTCGGTATTGGCGTGACGGTGTCCAATTTTTCCGGCAGTACCTGGGATCGCACCTTTGTAACCGCTCGTCGCGTCATTTCCGACAATGGACAGGCTTCCGGCGGGCAGACACCAAAAAGTCAAGCTGCTGAACAGAGCAATAACGGAAAGGATCCAAGCAGCCAAGATTCCAATGGGCAGAATTCTGCCGACAATTCCGCAGCTGCGCCTTCGGTATCGGACCAAAGCGATTCCTTGCAAAAGCCGACAAATATACAGAAGCATTCCTCCAAACATCAGTGGAGAAATTCCGGAAGTGCAGATGGAGAGGATCAACAAGGGGAACACTAGAAGAACTTACAAGGCAGGGTCTCAAGCGAGACTCTGCCTTTTTGAAGATATAAGAAAGTATAAGCTTCGGAGTCTGGGGCTTTCTTATATCGTAAGAAAAACTACCACTAAATGCGGTCTGGCTTCTTAGAATGTACGTCAATAGACGTTATTCTTATACAGAAAATGTGATAAAGGATTATCATTTGTTTACAATTTCAGGGTATGACCAAACTAGTAGAGATGATCAGAGTCAGCACCTATCTTCTTATCGATTTCTCATGATATTTGAATATACTTGTCATTGCAGCTGTAACCTGGAGGAGATATCAATGAAACGGATACTTATTATAGAAGACGAAAAAAGCCTTGTGCGTTTTATCCAGCTGGAACTTGAGCATGAGCAATTCTTTGTACGTGCTGCCCATGATGGAACCAGCGGACTTCAACTAGCCTTGAAGGAGGAATGGGATCTGATCCTGCTGGATATTATGCTGCCACATTTGGATGGGGTAGAGGTATGCCGCAGGCTCCGGAATGTGAAAAGCACTCCTGTGATCATGCTCACGGCCAGAGATGGACTGGAGGACCGGGTGCAAGGCCTCGACAGCGGTGCAGATGATTATATCGCCAAGCCATTTGACATCGAGGAGCTTCTTGCCCGCATGCGCGCGATTTTCCGCAGGATCGAGCTGCGGGATCAGCAGAATCGGGTAATACTGACATTCAGGGACATCATTGTGGACCTGGATGCCAGAGTTGTTACCCGTGGCGGTAACCCTGTTGAACTGACCAAGCGTGAATTCGACCTGTTGGCCATATTTATGAAGCATCCAAACCTTGTCCAAACGAGAGATATGCTGCTCGACTTGGTATGGGGCTACGATTCGTTGGTAGAAACGAATGTGGTCGATGTGTACATCCGGTATTTGCGGAATAAGCTGGATGTTCCCGGAGAAGAAAGCGTCATCCAGACCGTGCGCGGAATGGGATACGTGATGCGGCCATGAAACGGATAACGGATTGGCTCAAACGGCTGCCTGTTATATGGAAGCTGACGATCGGCGCAACGATGCTCATTTTTCTGCTGTTCGCCACGTACAACTTTGCCCAGTACCTGGTATTGAAGTACTGGATGCTGAACCAAGAGCGGGACGCGCTTCATGTCATGATGTCACAGGTCCATGGTTATTTGGAGGATCAGCCGGCTAACGGGGAATTGCTGCATTCACCGGAAACAAACTCCTTTATGCGAAATGTTCTAGGAAAAAATCAAATGATTCGCCTAATTGATAAAAATGGGATGGAGCTGCTGCTGGCTGCGGACCATTTTAATCCACTTTGGGTCCAACCGCTTCCGAGCACGATTAACTCCTTGCAGGATGTATGGCATGAGGAGGACCATATTCTCGTATACCGGGCTCCTCTTATGATCAACAACGAAGCTGGAACGATTGAAATTGCAACGAATCTCGAGACCTTCGACCATTTTAACGATACGCTGCTGTGGGTCATGGTCATCGGGGGCTTTTTGGCCGTATGCATTAGCGCTACCAGCGGCTGGGCGATCGCCAAGCAGTTTTTACGGCCGGTTAAGGCGCTTGCCATCACCATTCAAAATGTGAAGCGAAACGGGCTTCAGGAACGCGTCGCAAATATCGAAAACGGGGATGAGCTATCGCAGCTGGCGAGCCTGTTCAATGAGCTGATGGACCAACTGGAAGTGTCCTTCCGCCAGCAAAAGCAGTTCGTGGACGATGCTTCGCATGAACTGCGCACGCCCATCACCATTCTGGAAGGCCACTTGAACTTGCTGGACAGGTGGGGAAAAAGAGATCAGGCTGTCCTGGAGGAGTCGCTGGAGGCGTCGCTTCAGGAAGTCCGAAGACTGAAAGGGCTCGTTCAAGGGCTCCTGGCGCTGTCGCGGGCGGAGTCCTCGACTTTGACCAATCATATTGAACAAATTCGGATTGAACCGTTTCTGACCAAAACTCTTCGTAGGATGAAAGATCTGTATCCGGAATTCACTTTCCGTATGAAAGGGGAGAAGAGCGGCAAAATGGTGAAGATCAATCCACTTCACCTCGAACAAATGCTGTTTATCGTCATTGAAAATGCGGTCAAGTATTCAGGGGATCATAAAGAAATCGACATTCGCAGCTATGAAGAAAAAAAACAGTTGCGCATATCCATTCAGGATCATGGAATCGGCATACCGACGGCTGAAATCCAGCATGTTTTCGACCGATTTTACCGTGTAGACCGGGCCCGCAGCAGAGAAATTGGAGGAACGGGTCTGGGTCTGGCGATCGCCAAAAATCTCATTCAGCACTATCAGGGCGAAATTTCTCTCATCAGCGTAGAAGACGAAGGAACCTGCGTAATCTTGTCTTTCCCGACGGTACCATAATAATGATGTAATCGAAAGGCTAATTCTCATTAAATTTTCATTATCTTTCGTTAAGCTTATTTTCATCGATCGTTATCATTAACAGATCAGAATAAGACGAAGGAGTATGAGAAATGAGTATCGGTCAAATCGATTATGAGCTTTTTCATTTCATTAATGCGTGGGGGAAAGCTGCTCCCTCCTTGAATGCTATTATGCGTTTTTTGGCGGAATATGCTTTCTATTTATTTTTTGTGGGTCTATTGGTCTATTGGTTTAGTCGTAAGGAAAGCAATCGAAAAATGGTAGCTGAGTCTGTCGTTTCCGTTTTCATCGGGCTTGGGATCAGCTGGGTGATCGGCCATCTATTTTACCGGGATCGACCTTTTGTAGCCCATACGGTGCTGCAGTTGATACCGCATCCGGCCAACGCGTCGTTTCCAAGCGATCACTCCATCGGAGCTTTTGCCATTGCCGCATCTTTCGTTATATATCGCCGAAAAGAAGGAATCATCTGGCTGCTCTTGTCTGCTGCTATTGCTTTCTCCAGAGTATGGACAGGTGTACATTATCCGTTCGACGTATTGGGTGGGGCGCTGATCGGTATCATAGTTGCAGCAGGGGTGCACCGCCTTACGGAGCGCTTCTCGTTCATTTCCCGTTCGTTTAAAGCAGGTCTCGGGTGGTATGAAAAATACGAATCGAAGATATTGCCCCGGAACGTGACCAAGGAAGAACAAATTCAATTAGGGAAGTGAACGTCAATGCGTAAGTTACCGCTTTAAGAGAACATGGATCACTATATCGAATGGGCAAAGTCCCACAACAGGATTCTAACCTGGGACAAAGATGATTACAGCAGCCGGAATCATATTCCGACCATCATCGTGGGGGATCATGTTCGTCAAGCCTCATTGAGTCAAAAAGTCTCCCATTTAAATGTTTTTCGGACACTGGAAGACCTGTACGGCCTATCGTATTTTGGCCGAGCCTCAGCCAGCGAGCCGATCCGGAATCTGTGGAAACAGCCATAAATGAAAATTCAACAGCGAAATTATCGATGGGGAGTGATAAACATGTATGACCAGCTACAGGATATGAATCTGTTTTTGGAGTCTATGCATGATTTGGAAACAAAAATTCGTCAACTGATTCAACGTTCCGGCCTTTCCGAGGAAGAGCAGAGGTTTATTTTGGGACATATTCTGGTCGTTCCCGGCAAGGATATTTCATGTCAGCAAAATTAAGGTCGAGTCTTGGCAAAGATCCTGGCCGGATCTGGCTATAAAAATAAACTGCAATGCTAATTTGTTGTGTCCATAGGAGGGAACAAGCATGCCTCCCCGTCACCCAAAAATTTTGATTTTGACAGCCGGATTTGGAGACGGCCATCAGCAGGTTTCCTCGGCATTATTGCATTATTTTTATATGCTGCAGGTCAATCAGGTGCAAATCATTGACCTTATGAAGGAAGCTCATCCTATGTTAAATTCCTTTTTTTCGAAGGTGTACCAAATGAGCCCGTTCTCGTCCCATCTGGGCTTCGATTATTATGGCTTGAGCTATTACATGACCAGAGATTCCAATCCATCCGGCCCGGTGAACCGATGCCTGAACGGATTCGTCAGACGAAGATGCTGGAGACGAGGTCAGCGTCACTGGCATTCCTGTACGCCCCCAATTCTATAATACAGGAGTAGCTCCGATTCTTACCTATGAAGGATCCGAGGGTAAACAGATCTTGATTATGGCAGGCACATTTACGGCTTTCCAACAGCCCACCGAGCATATATATCTGCTGCTTGGCCAGCAATCTTACGAAATCACGGTCGTATGTGGGCGTAAGCAGCATACCTTTGACAAATTGAAATCGCTGTATCCCGAACATCCACAGGTCAATATCCTTGGATACGTAAAAGACATCCAAGATCTGATGGCTGCGTCCTCCTGTATCGTGACGAAAGCCGGGGGGATTACTTTATCCGAAGCCGTCATCCTGAAACTTCCGATCTTTATTTTGAGCCCCTTTGGAGGCCAGGAGAGGGAAAACGCCCTGTACTTTAAGAATAACGGCATTGCCCAGATTTCATCCAACGTCCGTCAGCTCGCGGAACAGCTTCAGCTATTTATTGAGGCACTGGTGTTGTCCGCCCGGATCCAAGGGAAAATGGCTGGATTCTACCAAGGAGCAGCTGGCGAGCTGATCGTAAAGGATATCTTGTCGACGCTGCAGTATCGTCAAGATCCAAGTTCGGGTTACGAGCTGTCGGCCGTCTATAAAACATGAAAAACTCGTTGAAATGGTTCGGATTTTTGCTGCTGATAGGCTTGGTAATCTACATTATTCATTTGCTTCGAACAGGGGATGCTGAGCGAATAGCGAATCATCGCTCTGATACGCCAATATCGTATCCTTGGTTTCGTCGCTGGGCTGCTGTTTCAAACCCTGCTCAACATGCTACCGCTGCCAAGGGAAATCACCGCTGTTATGGTGCTGGAAATCTATGGGTCTTATTGGGGAGCGGGTATCATCGGAGCCACCTTGGGTTATTGGCTTACTCGATCGTTCTCTTCATATTTTACAGGGACGCGGGTTGAATCGTATCTAGTCAAAATGAAGGATTGGCTGGGAACCAACGAGGTTAAAGGTCTTCTGTTTGTCCCCTTCATCCCGTATCATGCTGTCAATTACGCCGCAGGGTTGCTAAAGGTAAAAATACTCGGTTACGTGCTGACAACGGCACTCTGTGTGCTCCCGCATACCGTAGCCATGAGCGTAATGTACGGAGGCTTTCGGAAAGGGGCGCTGTTCTGGGCTATCATCGGTTGCATGCTCTTTACCATCCTCGCCGGATTGTCCTGGTATCTAAAGAAGCGGACATCCCGCAAGCTTCATGATAACAGGGTGACGGCTGAGTAGTAGACACAAGGAGTGAAGGGACAAAAGAACGGTACTCTAATCTCATATTATTGGCCGTGAATGCAGATTATTGGGATTCATGATGACAGATTAGCGTATGAATTCAAAAAAAACTACCCTACAACTAATCCAGCCGGGGGTTGGTTTTTTCAGCTCTGATCATCCTGTTTGATAGGGGAGCATGAGCTTGATCCTTGTATACTGCTATCATTTGACGCCTGAACAGCACATTTTAGAAGCGTGGATTGGTTTTGAGGGAAAGTTTAGGGGACGGCTACCATGAAGCCGTTCAAGTGAGTTAAAGCGGTATGTATTTTAGGAGTTGGAAGTAAGTATGCTGATGGACGCAGACAAAAACGGACGGCAGCAAAAAGGCCGAGAAGCTGTATACCGTCAGGGTCCCTCGGCACCGTTGAAGTTGGGGGGTTGCCAAACTTTTTAAATCGCCACTTTATTTAGGCAGCGGCAGCCTATGCGATCCGTCACGGTCAAAAGGAGTCACCGGCGGTCACGAAGGAGCTCAAGAATGGACTACAACATTTTATGTTGGAGACTTTGATAGGTGCTGAATCATAGCATTATTTATTCGAGCTTTACTTAGTACATTAGGCGGAATAAAGGAATTCAAAACCAAAGCATTCCTTTCTATTTCTACAGTAGACCTGCTTCCCTAAGGAAGTGTCGGATCACTAGCGTTTGGTATTCAATCCTTGTATTCATTTTAAGGCTCCAGCATGTTTCGACTGTTACAGATCTTGCATGAATATGTTCGGCTGCTGCAGTACGGGAAGAACCTTTAAGTTTGTGTAAGCGGATGTGAAAATGATGGGAGGGCCGGATGGAGGTCGAGTTTATTTGTTTGATGATCTTCTGGACAGTGGGAACTGCAGCGTTACCTGGGTTCGTGATTAATGTTTGGCCGAGCACGTTCTTGCTTTTTGATGATAAGCCATTCGCTTCATGGAGATCTAGATACCAGTCCGGATTGTAGTTTTGCATGATTTCGAACAATGCGCGGGACATCTCATGAGTTGCCCTTCGGTCTGATCCGTGCGGGAACGTACGATTAAGATCTGGATTTCCGCGCACTCTTTTTTTGAAGGCAGGCTGGTTCGCAATGGGGACTACAATCAAAATCCCACGTCTAATGGTTAGCTCCTGATTTCTCAACTGCTTGACCAGCTCTTGGGCTGCACGAATACTACCGACCTCCTTACCATGGATGCCGGCCACAATCATAACATTTGGACCAGGCAGTTCGCCATGAAACAGATGAAGCCATGTTTCATACGGTGTGCCTTTGGCAAGCTTGCGTTTTTCAGTTAGCATACTTTGAACCACCTCCGTTGCCATATACTATGTTGAGTTGATAGAATTTGTACAGGCAGGAGTTTAAACCGAGCGGCAAATTAAGATTTCGATTAACTGTCTTTGTTTGGCGCTGTTTGGCGCCAGGTAAACCGACTAAGAACATTTGTTCGTGCGTGATCGCCCAATGAACGAACAAGCTCTTTGTTTTTCCCTATCCAAGACACGGAAATGCCAAGTTTCGATGCTTGCTCGCGAAGTTTCTTCATATGGGAGTCTTTTCCCTTCCCAGCAATAATATGGTGAACGGGACTTGTTGATCGGCAAGATGGGTTGCCTTCAGCAAAACTGGAACTCCCTTGCGCGGAATAACCCGCCCTACAAACAGAATAGCAAATGTTTTACCAATGGCATACTTAGCCCGAAGGATTTTACACTCAGATTCACTTGGCGGTCTAAACCTATTAACGTCTACCCCAAGTTCAACTGTACGGATTTTGTGTGCCTGAGTTGGGAAGCGATCGGTTAGTTTGCTCTTTAATGAACTACTGTTTGCAATAATAATATCAGCATGTTTCAAGCTATTCTGTACACCCTGAGCTTTAGGAACGAATGTAAGCGAATGTAGGAAGAGGGTTACTTTGGTATTCGGTCGAGCTTTTTTAATGGCAGCCATATAATGAGGCGATTATCCACTTGAATCAGGTGAATGAAGGGAGAAAATGGCTATGTTACAAAAGGAACTTCGCAGGTTTGAAGTGCTCCTTGGTAACGATGATGTTCGCCCCCATATTCAGGATACCCGTAAATTTTCAAAAACTGCACTGAAAACGATCTTAAATCGGGTGTGTACATAGGGTGAGGACCTTTGTTACTGCGCGCCTCGACATTTCAGGTAACGGACAAGTCCCTGCGTTGTCGAATCAGCCTGTTGCTAATCAACCTCAATTAAATAAAGTCACTCCAGTGAAAAAAACTTAAACTCACGGGAGAGAATCCATCCGCGCGGAATCTGCAAACCAACAAATCTAAATGCCATTCCAAAGCAGAGCCTCGAAACAAGCTCTGCTTTGCTCTATAATATCTCGCGAGCGGTTACATATCGTTTCAGCCAATACGGTCTTCTCCATTTCGTAATGGTGACACCGGGAGGGGATTGGTAGGTATTGATCATGTTGCCATTTCCAATATCGACGCCAACATGACCAATCCGATTATCGGAATAGCGATCTCTTCTGAAAAAGATTAAATCCCCTGCTTCTATTTCTTTTTGGGTAATCCTTCGACCATATCGAGCTTGTGAGCTAGAAGTTCTGGGCAATCCAACTCCATTTTTTCCAAATATATATTGGGTAAAAGAAGAACAGTCCAATCTTTTGCTTCTGGGATATGGCCCGGCACCGAACTGGTAACGAGTCCTCATCAGGCTTCTACCTAGTGCAATAATTGCGGGAGCCTTTTCCGGTTCTTGTTTTATTTTCGCTTTTTCGGATGATTTTACTTGGGGGACTGCATCGAAATCAATCGTTGGGATCGTTACTTTTATTCCGGGAGGAATCGGTTCCTTTAAATTTTTATTGACAGAGAGAAGCTTTTTTACCGAAGTATTCAGCAATTTGGATAGTTTTTTAACGGTGTCGCCTTTTATCGTGATGATGAAGCGACCGGGTTGCCGTATGGATACACGCTTAGCTTTCCTGTTAACCAAAAAATCGACGTTCAAAAGCCGGTTTACAGAACGGAGACTAATGAAACGCTCCTTGTTTATCATGATTAGAGGATCAATTTGAAAGGAGACACCTTCTCTTTTTGCGAGCGCACCGTTTTTGGGAATTGTCACGAGCTCCGAGCCGTCTGTAATCAACATGCTGTTTGTGCTGTTTTTTAAAATATCATACTCCAATATTTCCATTACATCTTTTAGCGGCAAATAGTTTAATGTATTTCTTGTGATTAAGCTGATGTTGGTAAACACTCTTTTTTTTCGTGTGAAAAAATCTTTTTGAAATAAAGTGAGGGTTACGATTAAATTTGTAGTTGTCATCAGTTGTCCCCCTTGTATATTTGAATTATTCGAGAACTAATGGTTTCTAAAGAAAATCTCTGTTTTACTGTTGTAACGCCTAATTTTCCTAAAGCACGGGCTTTTTTTGGATTTCTTAATAGGCTGTTAATGTCAGACGTAAGTTTTTCGGGTGTGATCGGCGCAAAAGCGTCGTGGTCGCCGAAATGACATTGAATTATCTTATTTATATTTTTCTGCTGTACAATACCGCAGTACCCTGCAACGCCGGCAGCAAGGACCGGTTTTGCGCATGCCATTGCTTCAAGTGCCACGCGTCCCGTTCCTACAACAACATCCGAAACATAATAGGCATGTTGGATATTAGACATCGGTGGTCGAATAATGATTGCTGTTCGACCAAGACGACGATTGGCTTTAGCCGCAAAATGAATTAGATTTGAACGATGAGGCCCAGGACCAACTAGAACGGCTAAAAACTGACGGTTGTATTTAGCGATTTGTTCTGCTGCCAAGACTACTTTTCTGGCTATGGGATATTTATCAGACGAGAATCTTCCAGCGTATACAAGAATTTGGGCGGTTTGCGGTAAATGGAGCGCCTTTCTCCAATGGTTTTTATTCGCCGCAGGACGGAACGTTGCGATGTCAATTCCATTAGGAATCATCTGGATCTTGTCCGTAGGAATGTTATGATTCACCAACCATTTGGTCAGTTTTGGTGAAACCGCAATCAGGCGTTTGGAACTTCTTGCTGCCGATAATAGGGCAGCCCGACGATGATAAGTGCCATGTATAGTAACAATTAAAGGGATTTTACATTGTTGAGATAAGGCTACTGCCTGAGCAAATGCCTTGGAATCATGGGCGTGGATCAGGTTATACTTTTCTTTGGCCACGATCGAAGACAATAAGGATATTCGTTTTAGTTTTTTTTCAATTGACACATTATGAAGCTTAATCCCAGCTTTTTGAAATGAGTTTGCGATTGGTCCTCCATCAGTTGCAACACCGACTTGAACCCCATGTGTTAACAAACTTTGCGAGAGAGAAAGAATATATTTTTCGGTTCCTCCAATATTCAACCGCGATACCAGCATTAAAACTTTCATTTCTCACCATCCCCGACTCATCTGAATCATACAAGATGGTGTATAGTATGAGAATTCTTCATTGCAGGGAAGGGCTTAAAACTACATCGACTGATTAACGCCGGCCGTACGCTCTTTGATAACGACACATTTTTTGATATATACGCTTATCCAACGTTTTAAATCCATAAATTGCGGGCTGGGGATTCGCTTCCAAAATCCACGGATGTAGATTTTGGTCTATGCCGACATCCAGGCCAATCTCTCTAATTTTAGGAAACCTTTCGTTTAACTGCATGGTAGCCTGGCACCCTAAGTTTCTCAACTTATTTGTGTATTCGGCAATGTTTGCTACATGCTCTTTTAATAAAAGCTCAACCGGCTTGGAACGGCCCCCTTTGCATACATTCGTTATGATTTTTTGGGATGTCCTAAACGACCAATGATACCGGTCGTTTCCCACTTTCTCTCGGGATTTTTCTGTACCATGATCCTCAGATCAAAGTGGTGACCGCTATGTCGTAATAAATTAATTCCGCGTTGAACAGCGTAAGGACAATTTTTGGTCTCATTGCTAATGGATTGAATCAGCCTATCGAAGGAGTTGAAGGTTCTAGCCGACTTTTCCAGTTGGTATTTATAGCTACCTTGTCCCAGCTTTTCCACCCTCATAACACCCTTGCCGCCGGTTCCGCTATTAGGCTTGACATAAACCATGTTGTACTTATCTAACATTGTCTTTAAAACCGACTTACTATACATCCTTGTCTCGGGAACATTCCGGCGAAGTTCCTCGTTGTGAAGCAAGGATTTGCTTACATTATATATAGTCGCATAGCCTCCCATATTCATCCCCACCTTCCGGAGTTCATAACCATAACCAGAATATGTGCCTTGGGTCATTTTGGCTCCGAGCTCCTGTCCGTTTCTTAAACTTAAGCTGGAACGTACTGTAGTATAACTGGGGGGATTTCAATTTAGATATACAAGAACGATTTTTAGCGAAAGCCACTAAGTTCAAAACCTCATATTACGTCATCAGAGGTAGCTCAAAAGTAAGCAAGGTAATGGTAACAGCAGGTGTTCATGGAGATGAGAGGGCAAATATTCTGTCAGCAAAAAAACTTTTGAGGTTGTTGCAGAATGACATACTCCGCATTAACTAAGGAACGCTAATCATAGTTCCAATCGTTAATTAAAATGCATATAAGCTGCGTATCGTATTAGGGGATACCTATTTTAATCGGACTTTCCCACGCAAGCCCAATGAGACAGCACATGACCGGTAATCGGCTGCGTTATTTCGGTTAGCGGCGGAATTTCAACCAGCTTGGTATATTGATCTTCACTAAGGTAAGGGCTCTCTAAAGTAAACTTTTGGGCAGACATTGATTGCGAATATTAAGAAGTGAAGCGAGACCTTTGGTAAAACAAATTCTGGATCGCATGAATTGTTCCATAGCCCTAAAACCAACCCATTTTTCCGTTCGTTTACGTAAATTGCCTGGTTAGGGTCGTACCGCTGTGCATCGCTTATTTAACTCAAAAGCAATTACTTTAGAGACGACTAGAAACTGTTTGATCGTGACAATGACGTTGTCCGCGACAAAAGCGCTGGCGGCTTATGTCGAATACGAGCTTGCAAAGATCGGTGAGTTTACTGACCATCCGAGCGTCAGACTTAATTCCGCCCCGATCAATATCTTGCTGAAACGATTAGCCTTTAAGGTATAACGGCCTTCCAAAGTGTGTTTTTTTGGTGTCGTATCACCCGAACCAAGCATAACACATCTTTTTTTCCATCCCTTGCTATGCCTGCATGCGGCGCTTGCGTGCCAATAGTATTTCTTCGTTTATTAAAATTAAAATAGAACTCTTATTGACCGGAGGCCGAAATTTGGTGGCATAGGAGTTTCCCTCATTAAATTCTAATATAACTCACCTTATCTTCTAAAGTACGTGGCCTACAATATAGACTGTAGTTAAATTTGAAGGAGGAATTCACAATGAACAAGAAACTGATGGTCGGTGCGCTTGCTGTTGCTATTACTGGAGGAGGAATCATGGGAGCGGCCTTATTGCCTTCCACGAATGCAGCTTCGGATGCTGCAGCTTCCGCTTCGGCAACGCCAGCCCAAAAAGCTCAAACCCAGCAAGACAACGATAAAGAAGTAAACGACGATGGCGCGCAGGACAAACAGGACAACGATAAAGAAGTAAACGACGATGGCGCGCAGGACAAACAGGACAACGATAAAGAAGTAAACGACGATGGCGCGCAGGACAAACAGGACAACGATAAAGAAGTAAACGACGACGGTGCGCAGGACAAGCAGGATAACGATAAAGAAGTAAACGACGATGGCGCGCAAGCGGCTTCTATCACGAAGCAACAGAGTATTGATGCAGCCTTGAAGCAAACGGCAGGAACGGTGTCCGACGTGCAGTTGGAGACGGAAAACGGCGTAGCCGCCTATACCGTTACGATCAAAGACGCTGCGGGAACACAGCATGAGGTTACGGTAGACGCCACGACGGGGAAGGTCATTCCCGAAAACGACTGAACCGACTTCCGATGGGCCTAAGCGAAAGCTTAGGCTTTTTGTCCGTTTTGCCGGGATAGATCTGTTTGGTGGAAGCGGTTTTTACGTATAATAAAAAGACGGGAGGGGGATTCACGATGAACAAAGACGTGTTAATCGTCGAGGATGAGCCTAAAATCGCTCGGCTTCTCGAATTGGAACTGACCTATGAAGGCTATGCGGTGACGATAGCCGATAACGGGAAAGAAGGCTTGGAGCAGGCGCTGTCGAAGGCATGGGGGCTTATTCTCCTTGATATTATGCTGCCCGAATTGAATGGAATCGAGGTATTGCGAAGATTAAGGAAGATCGATATACATACGCCGGTCATCGTCGTGACCGCGAGGAATACGACGCCGGATAAAATATCGGGGCTCGACCAGGGAGCCAACGATTATGTGACTAAACCATTCGAGATCGAAGAGCTGCTCGCCAGGATGAGGGCGACGATGCGCAATCGCTCCGTAGAGCCGGAGGTGAAGGAACCGGCAAAATTACTGCAGATCGATAATCTTACGTTGAACAAAATGACTCGGGAAATTAACCGCGAAGGAAAAAGGATCGATCTTACGCCCAAAGAGTACGATCTGTTCTTGTTCTTGTTGGAGAATAAACACCATGTCCTGAGCAGGGAACAGATCATGAACCATGTCTGGGGATATGACTTTGAAGGAGAAACGAACGTCATCGACGTTTATATCCGATACATTCGCAAGAAGATCGACCATGATTTTGATGTTAACCTTATCCATACGATACGCGGAGTGGGCTTCTGCGTCAGGGAGGAGGACAGTTGAAGCTTCGAACCAAATTCACGCTACTCACTTCCATATTGGTCATTCTCATCTTGCTCTGCGTAGATATCGGCATCTATTTCTTATTTATTCAAATGGCCACGCGCAACGAGATCGAATTGCTGCGCAACAAGTCGGAGCAGATTATCGAGAAAATCGGACCTTCTGTTATACTGGACAAGAATCAAAACGGCCAAATCTTGAGCTATCTGCCCGAAGATTCGGCGATCCGGGTATTCACGCCGGATTTGAAGATCGTTCAAGTTTATCAACAAGAACCGGACATCGATTTTAATCAAATCGTTATTTCTTCCATGAACGATTCCAGGCTGCTCGTTATCAACGATCAGAAAATATTAGTCGTTCGAATCCCGATACAGTCTGACAACAAGATCATTGGTGTCCTGGAGATTGCAGAGAAAATGGAGACCCTCGAATCCAATATAAACCTGCTGGTGATAATTCTGTTCTTCGCGACGCTCGGCGCAGTCATGCTCAGCGTTGGCGGGGCGCTAATTCTGTCGAGAACGCTGTTTAAGCCGATCACGGATAGCATCATTACGATGAAAGAAATCGAAAGCAACCTGGTATTTAAAAAAATTCCGACGCAAGGCCGATCAAACGACGAACTCTTTCATATGACGGAAACGTTCAATCGGATGATGGAGCGTTTGGAGGAAAACTTTCATAAACAGCAGCAATTCGTCTCCGACGCGTCGCATGAGTTAAATACGACGATCACGATTATTGAAGGATATGCCAATATGCTTCGGCGCTGGGGGACGCGCGATCAGAAAATCCAGAGTGAGTCCGTCGAGGCGATTTATGAGGAATCCAAGCAATTGAGGAAGATGACACGGCAATTACTGGACCTTGCCTCCTCCCAAAAGAACGAAAATATCGTCTTTGAGAAATTTGATCTGGTGGCCTGCTGCAGGCAAGTATCTTCGCTGGCCAAGCAGCTTCATAAGCATGATATCCGTCTTCATTCGGACTGCCGGGAAATAGAGATCGAAGCGGATCTGTCCAAGGTGAAACAGCTCTTGCTCATTCTCATCGACAATGCGTTGAAATACAGTGAAAGATCCATCGACATCCATGTAACGAAGGAGGCGGCGAATGCCATTATAAGGGTCAAAGATTATGGGATCGGCATTGCGCATGAGGATATCGAAAATGTCTTCGAACGCTTTTTCCGCGTCGATTCCTCTAGAAATCGTAAGACGGGGGGGACCGGACTGGGTCTGCCGATCGCTCAATCGATCGTAAGCGAGCACCATGGGAAGATCCGTATAGAAAGCGCAGTTGGCGCGGGCACGGAGGTTATCTTGCATCTGCCTGTGGAGCAGGAAGATGCGGGCTGAACGATCGTCACCTTCGGCTGGAAAGCGTTTTTTAGTAAAGGGTTCAACTAATGGGAATAAAGTCAAATTGATGCATGTTGTTGAATGGATGCTTTTAAGGATGATTTGTTGACGTAGCCTGGAAATAAATCGGGCCTAAAAAGCGGAGTGAAATTTTGGGTCATCACTGAGCATGACCGGGGCACGACCACATTTACTGCCGGAGGAATATTAAAAGGCGGCCCGATTGCTTTAGAGGAGCAACTGAGCCGGGGCGAAATATCTGCAATCTCTTGCCCTCCGAAATAGATTACTGATTGTTGCTCAGAGCTTAATAGTCTCAATGACTAATCTGAGGACAAAAAATACCTCCTTTCGGAACATATGATATATGGAGGGTTCCGGGAAGTGGCTGCCCATATTTCAAATTAGTTTGATCGGAGCGTTCATCTATGTTCCTTGATATCACTTGTGAAGGACTCGATTCTACTTGACGTTCATCTGTTTCTAGAGCAAAGGATTGGTAAAATCCGAAGCTCAAGGCAAGGGTTATAGCTAAGCAAGTAATCACAAGTTGTTTTTTCATTAGACAGATTGGCAAACCAAGTGCGACAGTACCTCTGTGAAAGATTCGTGAGCGGTTCTCCAACCCAAGCATTTTCTTGATCTGTGGTTAATTAGATCTAGTGAACCGGCGAGATCTTCATCCTCCACTTGAGCGAGATCGATGCCTTTCGGGAAAAACTCTCGAAGCAAGCTATTCGCATTTTCATTGGAACCGTGTTGCCAAGACGAATATGGATCAGCAAAATAACGTGCAGGTCATGGCTTGTTTCCAGATTGGTATAGCATGCAAACTCCTTTCCCCGGTCAGCCGTAGCTGTAAGGAAAGTACCTGTGGGATATTGTGAGATGGCTACACCAAGCGCATTTTCCATGGACAAAGCGGTGCGATCAGGCATGAGAATGGTCGTATACAGACGGGTTTTGCGTTCAATGAGCGTGGCTACGCAACCTTTACTTTTCCCACGACCCGATACGACGGTATCCAGTTCCCAGTGCCCAACGTTTTACGGGCAAGAACCTCTTTGGGGCGATCCGAAATCGATCTGCCGATAGCGAATTTACCGCGAGTTTCTGCGGGTTTCTGACGCTTTCCTTTGTGCCGAAGGACCTGTAACGTGCCTCGAACCAGATGCCCGGCGTAGAGCGAGCGGTAGATGGTTTTAAAGGAGACCGACGGCAGGCCTTGGTGCGAAAACGTTCCGTGATTTGCTCCGGAGACCACGTTGCCAGCAGTTTTTCCTCCATGGAAATAGCTATCGGACCATTTACCCAGTGAGATCGAAGTTTTACGACGCTCCTCATAAGCGCTCTGAGCCTGCTCTGCATGGTAGGCTTTCGATGAAGTAGCACGATCCAATTCACGACAAATCGTCGAAGGATGCCTTCCTAATTCTTTTGCGATGGCTCTTGAACTTTGACCTTGCCGATGGAGGATTTCTAGCTTGCTGCGCTCAATTATGCTAAGATGTGTGTAGCTCATGGTGGATTCTCCTTGTGTGAATGTGGTGTAGGAACCTTCATTCTACACGATCCGGCCATGAGCCCTTTTTTATTTATTTCCAGTAGGTGTCGCACTTCATATTACAATCCGTCAATCCTCTTTGCTGTTGAAAGTCCGAAGTCCAATGCGGTGTACACTGCGATCTCCAAAGCGATGAATGCCATCGATGAGGTGAAGTCGGCTGAGGTACCTCTTCATCTGAGGGATACCCATTATTCCGGTGCAGTGAAGCTGGGACATGAAGGCTACCAGTACCCGCACAATTATCCGGGCCATTATGTGAAACAGGAATATTTACCGAAACAGCTCTCACGCCGCATTTTCTATGAAGCAACGGAACAAGGCAATGAATCCAAGATTCGTCTAAACCAGCAGCGGCGCAGAGAGCTGTAAGATCGATAACCCGGGAGATGCTTGAACAATGAAAGAAGTATTCTATATTGGAATCGGCGGAATTTTGGGTACGTTATGCCGATATGGGATACAGTTATGGATGCCAGCAGCCAATGAAGGCTTCCCTTGGGCAGTGCTGCTGATCAATGCGATCGGGAGCCTGTTTTTGGGTTGGTTTTTCACCATAGCTGTTCCCGGCAAAATAACGCCTCAACTTCGCCTTGCGATTGGAACGGGGTTTACTGGGGCATTCACCACATTCTCCACCTTTACTCTCGATATGGTCCGTTTATCTGAAGGAGGAATGTGGGGTAAGGCTGTTATATACCTCGTTGTGAGTCTACTCGCAGGGTTATTACTGTGTGCATTGGGGATTAAGGTTGGACAGCGAATGCTGGGTAAACCGACGCAGAATGGTGCTGCACCATGATCATCTGGATCGGTTTTGCAGGGATGCTTGGTGCAGTGCTTCGCTACAGTTTGGGGCGATGGATATCCGGTTCGCTTGGATCGGCCTTCCCATGGGGGACATGGGTCATTAATATCAGTGGTTCTCTGTTACTTGGATTGCTCTATGGCTGGCATCAGTCAGCTTCAATCCCGGACGAAGTCTGGGTAATCTGGGGGACAGGATTTTGCGGAGCGTATACCACATTCTCAACGTTTGGATATGAAACCCTTGGTCTGATGGGGCAGGAACGTTACTTCAGAGCAGTTATATACGTCACAAGTTCGGTACTGATGGGGGTTGCGGCCTCTTTTGCAGGAGTGTGGCTGGCTGCATAAGTGAAAATAATTATTTTTTTTGCAGGAAAAAGAAGGAAAAAAGCCATCCGTCATGGTATACATGAAAGATGGCTTTTGTTATAGGAATACAAGGTATTGTGCAAAATCCATACGGGGATGGATTCATTTCTGATATTGAATCTATTGCAGCGCAGGTACAGGCACTTTTTGAACCTGATCGATCGTTCCGCCGCCGAGACATACATCTCCATCATAAAACACAACGGCTTGACCAGGCGTGATCGCTTTTTGCTGTTGGTCAAACTGTACATCCACACTGCCATCTTCCTGCCATGTCAGGGTTACACCCTGATCCGGCTGACGATAGCGGAATTTGGCGGTACAACGGAATGGTACGTTAGGCATGTGTGCTGCACCTGCGATCCAGTTTACACCTGTTGCAGTCAGACCGGTTGAATACAGGCTTGCATGTGCGTCGCCTTGAACGACAAGCAGTTGATTTTTCTCCAGATCCTTGTCTGCCACGAACCAGGGTTCACCATTACCGGAACCGCCAATGCCGAGACCCTGACGTTGTCCAAGCGTATAGTACATCAGACCGTCATGACGGCCCTTCACTTCTCCGGTTGCAATATCAACCATGTCTCCGCCTTTGGCAGGAAGATAGTTGCTCAGGAACTCTTTGAAGTTGCGCTCACCGATGAAGCACACACCTGTGCTATCTTTTTTCTTCGCGGTGTAGAGGCCAGCCGCTTCTGCAATCTTGCGCACTTCCGGTTTTGGAAGATGACCAATCGGGAACATGGCTTTGGACAGCTGGTTCTGATTCAGTGCATTGAGGAAGTAGGTTTGGTCTTTGTTACTGTCCACACCCCGCAGCAGTTTGAACGTTCCATCTTCTTCAATGAGGCGAGCATAGTGGCCTGTAGCCACATAGTCAGCGCCGAGATCCAGTGCTTTGTTCAGGAATTCGCCGAATTTGATCTCACGATTACACATGACATCTGGATTCGGAGTCCGACCCGACTTATATTCATCAAGGAAATAGGAAAATACTTTATCAAAGTACTCTTTCTCGAAGTTGACAGTGTAGTAAGGAATGCCGATCTGTTCGCAAACCCGGCGTACGTCCTCTGAATCTTCTTCAGCGGTACAGTGACCGAACTCGTCCGTGTCATCCCAGTTTTTCATGAAAATGCCGATGACATCGTAACCCTGCTCTTTTAGCAACAGTGCGGTGACGGAAGAATCGACACCTCCGGACATGCCAACGACGACCCGTGTATTTTCAATTGTTTTGGACATCGTTATCACCATTTCTCTATATAAATGTGTTTCGTTTCTTATTCTAGCATAACCGGACTCAAGTTACGATACACCCGGCCAACTTTGGATAGTGTCCACTCCAGGCGTACATTTTTGGAATATTGTCAATCTTTCTTTTCCATAAAGCATGCAGATATGTTAACATTAGCTGAGGGTTATGATCGGAATACGGAGGATTAATGGGACTAGGTCTGTATTTTTCATATCCCGCTGTGGCGGATTCATGGAAAGCAGTCTTGTGCCACATCCTGTTATTTAATAGTTTACAACTTGTTTTTTTCGAAAATGGAAAGAGGTGACTCCTTTGAAAATATCGACAAAAGGCCGTTATGGCCTCACAATCATGATGGAGCTGGCAGCCAGAATAGGCGAAGGCCCTACATCTTTGAAAAGTATTGCTGAGCGCAACCAGCTCTCGGAGCATTATCTGGAGCAATTGATTGCTCCCCTGCGTAATGCAGGACTGGTCAAAAGTATCCGTGGCGCCTACGGCGGTTACATTCTGGCAGGTGATCCTGCTACTGTAACGGCAGGGGATGTTATTCGTGTACTGGAAGGCCCAATCTCTCCAGTGGATTTCACAGAGGAAGATGATCCTGCGAAGCGCGACTTGTGGTTGCGTATCCGTGACAGCATTGCAGAAGTATTGGATTCAACAACGCTGAAGGATCTGATTACATTCCAGGATCAGGAACAAAAAGATTCCTACATGTTCTATATTTAACATAGTTGATGATGAGCATCACGAACGACACACTAAAGCCCCCATAAATGGGGGCTTTAGCCATGAAACAAGCTGCAATATGATTCTTCCACTTCTACGATAACCTGGAATGAACACGATCTATGTAACCAGGGACTAAAGAAAGCACCAGTTTTCGAGGTGCCTCTGGATCGATGTAGTCGGAAGTTCGAGAATCTAACAACGTTTAAGTGCTTCAATATCTGCTTCCATACGCAATTGACGACGGTTCAAAATATCAATGCTGTGCTCATGCGTATTCAATTCAGCAGTTGTTTTACGTTCATAAGAGAATTGTGAAGTTTCAAGACGTTTAGTAACTTCCAGTGTCTCCATAACGGCCTGCTGCAGCAGTGGAATGTTTTTGGTTTGTTCCTCGATGACGTTAAGTCTGCTATCCATGGTATCAAGTCTACCGTCCATGGTATCGAGCCTACCGTCCATGGTATCGAGCCTACCGTCCATGGTATCGAGCCTACCGTCCATGGTATCGAGCCTACCGTCCATGGTATTGAGCCTACCGTCCATGGTGTCGAGCCTGTCTTCGATCTTCTCAAGACGGCCATCGATGTTGTCGAAACGCTTGTCCATTTGCTGAAGCTGATTCAGAATTTGACTGAGGACCTGATCACTCATGCCGATCTCTCCTTTTTAATGGATATTAAACATTATACACGAAGATGCGACACAATAGCAGTTGTTT
The DNA here is from genome assembly GCF_014844075.1 of Paenibacillus sp. JNUCC-31. Classification (NCBI taxonomy): domain Bacteria; kingdom Bacillati; phylum Bacillota; class Bacilli; order Caryophanales; family Paenibacillaceae; genus Paenibacillus; species Paenibacillus sp. JNUCC31. Next base: position 1,771,136 of record NZ_CP062165.1, on the reverse strand, counting down.
AAATTTTCAATTACATCATGAAAAGATAGAAGTCCAACATATAACGGGGTGAAATCAATGAAAAGAATATATTTGGATCACGCCGCATCGACACCTATGCATCCACAAGTCGCGGAAGCGATGATGAAAGTGATGACAGGACAATATGGCAATGCATCGAGCATCCATGCCTTTGGGAGGGAAGCCAAACGGACCGTCAGTGGAGCAAGGGATGCCATTGCGGCGTCTTTGGGTTGTTTCCCGGATGAGCTCGTATTCACCGGAGGTGGCACGGAAAGCGACAATTTAGCGATATTTGGTGCAGTTTCAGCGAGAAAAGAAAAGGGACGACATATCATTACAACAGCCATTGAACATCATGCTGTACTGCATACGTGTCAGGAGCTGGAGCGCCAAGGCTATGACGTGACCTATTTGCCTGTAGATGAATACGGAAGAATACGTCTGGAAGAGCTGAAAGATGCCATTCGGCCGGATACAGTGCTGATCACGATGATGTATGCCAATAATGAAGTGGGCACGATTCAGCCGATCCGCGAAATTGGTGAACTGGCTCGTCAACATGATATTTTGTTTCATACCGATGCAGTTCAGGCTCTTGGAATCCAGGACATTTCATGCAAAGAACTGCCTGTGGATCTGATTAGCTTCTCTGCTCATAAAATCAATGGCCCTCAAGGCGTGGGTGTATTATATGTGCGGCGCGGAATTGTGCTGGAAGCGAGATCTCATGGTGGCCTTCAGGAACGGCAGCGACGGGCCGGTACCGAGAATATAGCGGGTATAGCTGGATTTGCGGAGGCGTTGAAATTATCAGGAGAACAAGCGGAGGCGCGCCGTGAACATGATCTGGCATTGCGATCATTGCTGCTGGAACAACTGGAGAAACAGGTAGGAGCGGAGCATTTTCACGTCAACGGACATCCGGAATATACACTACCCAATATCCTGAACATTAGCTTTCCGGAAGTATCCACGGAGACGATGCTCATGAATCTGGACATGGAAGGCATCGCAGTTGCGAGCGGTTCGGCATGTACTTCCGGTTCCCTCGAAGTATCCCATGTGCTGAAAGCGATGAATCTGCCAGATACATTTTTGCATTCCGCGATTCGTTTTAGCTGGGGATTGGGTAATACTACGGAAGAAATCATGATAACCGCCGAAAAAATTGGAACCATTCTGGGGCGACTGCGTAATAGAGCCTAAGGGGCTCTGTGCACATGGAACAGAAGGAGGGAAGAAGTTCCATTTCATCGGTTGGATAGAAGCGGTTTTGATGATCGGCGTCTGATTGCCACTCATCAACATTGGGCATACCTAGCAATAGCGCCGCGGCTATTTAATGATAAGAAGATGAGGGGGACCCTGCGATGAAGCTTCAGGAAATGATCGGACTTGCCGTTTTTGATGTTGAAGATGGGAAGCAGGTCGGTAAAATCCAGGATTTCATTGTGAATGACGATTGGAAAATTGAAGGCATTGAACTTGAAAACAAAGGCCTGTTTACCAGTCATGTCAAAATCGTGCAGTGGCAAGATATCGTTGCCTACGGCGAAGATGCCGTCATGATCCGTAATCAACAGGCTGTCCGCAAGGCGGAAGCCGACGACATAAAACACACGTACCTCCTCGGCCAGTCTAAATTAAAGGAGATGTCCGTGCTCACCGAAGAAGGTTTGCTGCTTGGACGTGTCTCCGATGTTTATTTTGACCAGGAGTTGGGAAATACAATAATAGGGATTGAAATTACGGACGGTTTTGTGTCCGATTTGATTGAGGGCCGCAAATGGCTGCCATGTACAAGCGATATGTCCATCGGGGAAAGTGCCATTATGGTGCCGCCGCTGAGTGAACAACGCTTGGAAAATGCCATTCATTCTGTTAATGGATAGGTGAATGAATATGAAATGTCCAAATTGTAGTTCGAAAGATATTGGGAAAATCGGTTCCCACCAGTTTTATTGCTGGGGATGCTTTATCGAACTAACAGTGAACGGTGAGAAAATGTCCGTGTACCAAGTAGAGGAAGACGGCACGCTCAGTTCCCTTGATGATCTGTTCTTCGGGGAAGAGCTGCCGCAAGACTTCCCACATCTGCATGCTTCTTCTTAATAAGCAGCATAACTTCTTCTATATGCGGTTTCATGACAAAGATTGTCATTGAATGCTGTCATGAAATGATGACAGATGTATATAGCTGCGGTTACATAGTGGTTCAAGGGACTTGTATGAATATATGCTACCCGGGATCACAAGATGCGTCTCCTTCATCATGAAGGGGGCGCTTTTTTAATACGTTAATAAATATTCCCTTCCTTACATATACTGACTTTCAGAGCCAGTCCAAAAGGGAGAGATACAAGTGGAGCAATTAACCAAGAACAAGCTGTTCCGTTATGCCATCTGGCTGCTACTCGGATTGATTATTCTATATTTTATCTGGCTGCTGAGGCCATTGCTGCTTCATATATATGGATTTCTGAAAACAGTGCTGGCACCTTTTATTGTGGCCCTCATCATATCCTATGTGCTCAATCCGATTGTAAGCATGCTGGGAGGGCGCAAAGTCCCTCGAACCATTGCCGTGCTGTTAATCTATGCTTTTTTCCTCACCTGTATCGGGGTCATCCTGATGAATGTCATTCCGGTGTTGATTGAACAGTTGGAGGAACTGAACGAGCATATGCCTGAGCTGTCGATGCGTGCCCAGAGTCTGATGAACAATATGGATCACAAATTAATGCCGCCAAGTGTGCGCACAGGTATGAACAGCTGGTTTTTCCAGATGGAGGATCGGCTGACCCAAGGGATCACGAAGCTGATGGATAATATCGGGACAACCATTAATGTATTGTTCAACGTGTTTATCGTGCCATTTCTCATTTTCTATATGTTAAAAGATTTTGAGGTATTCGAGCGTACGATTGTGGCGTACCTGCCCCGCTCACGGCGTAAGGCCATTGTTTCGGTGATGAAAGAGATAGATACGGCCTTGGGAAACTATATTCGAGGACAATTTATCGTCTGTGTGATTGTGGGCATCTTTGCGTATATCGGTTACATCGTCATTGATATGCCTTATGCACTGCTGCTCGCCAGCATTGTCGCTGTATTTAACATCGTGCCTTATCTTGGCCCGTTTCTGGGAGCAGCTCCTGCGGTGGTGATGGCTTCTACGGTATCGTTCAAAATGGTGCTCTTCGTTGTCATTGTGAACACACTGTGCCAGGTGCTGGAGAGCAACGTCATCTCCCCTCAAGTGGTAGGGCGGACGCTGCATTTGCATCCGTTGTCGATTATCTTCGCGCTCCTTGTGGGAGGCGAACTGGCGGGCATAGTAGGTCTCATTCTGGCAGTGCCAGTCTTTGCTGTTCTGAAAGTCATTGTGCAGCACTTTTTTGCCTATTACATCAAACGAAGAACGGACTGATCATAGCAACAGTCTGGTACAAATGGGTGCGTTGACACCATATAGGCATATCGATATAATGGAGGGGTATGTGTAGAACAATAAATCGATGATGAAATGAAGTACGCCGAGGGTTCCTTTCCTCAGAGAATAGACTTCTTCGGATCAGATGTAGTCTGAGTCCGATGGCTGGAAGAGTCTTGAAAGTTGAAGCGGCGGAAAGCTGATTTCGGAGTGCAGGACAACCCTGCCGGGAGCGACCGTTATTTCGCATCAACGAGGAGATTGTTTGTTTATCCGGGCAGCAAGGGATGAGCAGCAATAACCAGGGTGGTACCGCGATTATAATCGTCCCTGACAAATTCAGGGGCGTTTTTTGTGTTTGTTTTTTTATTTGTTATCAACCCGGGGCCAATATGCACCGGACTATTATAATTAATTGGAGGCACACCGTATGAAAGCCAGTGAAATCCGGTCCAAATGGATAGAATTTTTTGCAAGTAAAGGTCACAAAATTGAGCCGAGCGCATCGCTCGTACCTCACAATGATCCATCCCTTCTGTGGATCAATGCAGGCATGGCACCGCTGAAACCGTATTTTGACGGTCGGGAGAAACCGGAGAATCCGCGTCTGGCAAACTCCCAAAAATGTATTCGTACAAACGATATTGAAAATGTCGGTAAAACTCGTCGTCACCATACGTTCTTCGAAATGCTCGGCAACTTCTCCATCGGAGATTACTTCAAGGAAGAGACCATTACCTGGGCATGGGAATTTCTCACAAGCAAAGAATGGATCGGTTTCGATCCGGAACGTCTCTCGGTAACGGTATATCCTGAAGACGAAGAGGCTTTCAAACTGTGGAACGAAAAAGTGGGATTGCCTGCTGAGCGTATCATTAAATTGGATGAGAACTTCTGGGATATTGGGGAAGGTCCGTGTGGACCTTGTACCGAAATCTTCTATGATCGTGGCGAAGCTTACGGCAATGACATGAATGATCCCGAGATGTATCCAGGCGGCGAAAACGAACGTTACCTGGAAGTATGGAACCTGGTGTTCTCCCAGTTCAATCATAACAAGGACGGCAGCTACACACCGCTTCCAAACAAAAATATTGATACTGGCGCAGGGCTGGAGCGCTTTGCATCCATTCTGCAAAATGTGGATTCCAACTTTGATACCGATCTGTTCCAACCGATGATTCAAAGAACAGCGGCTCTTGCCGGTGTGAAATATAATGACAGCGTAGAGATTGACGTTGCTCTGAAAGTGATTGCCGACCATATTCGTACGGTTGCCTTTGCTGTAGGTGATGGTGTTCTGCCAAGCAATGAAGGACGCGGATATGTAATTCGCCGTCTTCTCCGTCGTGCAGTACGTTACGGTAAAGTGCTGGGGCTGGACCGTCCGTTCCTGTATGAACTGACAACAACAGTCGGTGAAGTGATGGGAGTGTATTACCCAGAGGTGGTAGACAAGCAAGAATTTATCGCCAAAGTGATCAAAACGGAAGAAGAGCGTTTCCACGAAACACTTAGCGACGGACTGGCTATTCTGGCAGATATCAGTGTCGGGGCCAAATCCGAAGGTCGCACGGTAATCAGTGGTCCGGAAGCATTCAAACTGTATGACACATACGGATTCCCGTTTGACCTGACCGAAGATTACGCAGCAGAGCATGGCTTGACAGTAGATCGTGAAGGATTCGATGCTTCGATGCAAGAGCAACGTGATCGGGCACGTGCTGGCCGTCAGGAAAGCGAAAGCATGAAGGTTCAAGGTGGACCACTTGCCGATCTGGCGGTTAAAAGTGAGTTTGTTGGTTATAATGACCTGTTGACGGAAGCAAAAGTGGTAGCCATTGTAGCCGGTGATGCGCTGGTAGACTCCGTAAGCGAAGGACAGACCTGTCAGGTCATTTTGGACAAGACTCCGTTCTATGCGGAAAGTGGCGGACAAGTGAGTGATCAGGGCTTGCTGCGCGGAGCTGGCGTAACGGCAAAAGTGCAAGGTTTGTTCAAAGCTCCGCTGGGACAACATGTGCATCTGGTGACGGTAGAATCCGGTGAATTGCGTGTGGGTGAAGTGATTAATGCTGAAGTGGATGCATCCAAACGTGGCGATATTATCAAAAACCATACCGCTACCCATTTGCTGCACAAAGCGCTCAAGGATGTGCTTGGAACTCATGTGAATCAGGCAGGATCACTCGTAGAGCCTCAACGTCTGCGCTTTGACTTCTCCCACTTCGGCAGCATTACGCCAGAAGAATTAACAGAGATCGAGCGGCAGGTAAATGAGCAGATCTGGAATCGTCTGAATGTAAACATTGAATTGAAAGCTATTGATGAAGCCAAAGAAATGGGCGCTATGGCACTGTTCGGTGAAAAATACGGCGATATCGTACGTGTGGTACAAATCGGGGACTATAGTTTGGAACTTTGTGGCGGCTGTCACGTAAACAATACTTCAGAGATCGGTATTTTCAAGCTGGTGAGCGAGAGCGGAATCGGCTCCGGTGTACGCCGGATCGAAGCTGTTACTGGCCGTGGCGCGTATCTGTATGTAGAAAGTCAACTTGAATTGCTCAAACAATCCGCATCCCTGCTCAAAGCGAATGTGGCGGACGTGCCTAAACGCATTGAAGGTTTGAATCAGCAATTGAAGGAAGCTGCCAGAGAGACTGAATCTTTGCAAAGCAAGCTGAGTGCCATGGAAGCAGGCGCTTTGACAGATCAAGTGGTACAAGCAGGAAATACACAATTGCTTGCAGCTCGTGTGGATGCACCGAATATGGATGCCCTGCGTACAGTAGCTGATGAATTAAAAGTAAAATTGCCTAACGCTGTACTCGTATTGGGTGCTCCAGCCGATGGCAAAGTGAATTTCGTTGTAGCTGTCCCTGCTGAACAGGTGAAACAAGGGCTTCATGCAGGAAAAATCGTCAAGGAAGTTGCGGCAGTATGCGGCGGCGGAGGTGGCGGACGTCCTGATATGGCGCAAGCCGGAGGCAAGGACGCGACCAAGCTGGATGAAGCACTGAAACTTGCGGTTTCACTGGTTAGTGGGCATACTGCATAAATCGAACGAGCGGCTTTCAAACGCTAAAATGTAGTTCGAAGTGGTTCTATTTGTTTATACAGAGGTTGGATCGGGATGCTTCTTCCCGTCCAACTTATGTACCCGAGAGCGAGTGGAATCGAATGATGCACGTGCTGAAGCCGGTAAAGGACAAGCAAAAAACACAATTGGCTTATCCTTTGTTTACTTGTGGCAGTCAGAATATGTTATTATATAAGCAGAAATCAATTCGGCAGGACATGGTCCCCATGTTCATGCAGGAGCGAGGTGCCATCAATGGACTCCATGGATAAGACGGTTAAATTTAATGTGAAAGCTGACGAGCAGGAAGCATCCTCCAAAGAGATTCTTCTCACGGTATATGATGCACTGGTGGATAAGGAGTATAATCCTATTAACCAGATTGTCGGGTATCTGATTTCTGGAGACCCCGCATACATCCCTCGTCACAACAATGCACGCAGTCTGGTCCGTAAAAAAGAGCGCGATGAGCTGATTGAAGAGCTTGTTCGTTCTTATCTGGCCAATCACCGGTAATGTACATCGCTTCCGCTGTGATGCAGCCATGCAGGCAGCGGGAAATGAACCGACAGAAGACAGCCTGAAGCTTGAAAAGGCGAATATTAATCGACCTGAGCAGGCTTGAGGATGGGAGAGCATGGATGAAAATATTAGGTTTGGACTATGGGGACCGAAGAATCGGAGTTGCCGCTAGTGACGCCTTCGGTTGGACTGCCCAGGGATTGGAAGTACTTGAACGCCGCCGGGATGAAGGTGAGTTCGCTCGGATCGCGGAGCTTGTGCGTGAGCATGAGATCAGCGAGATTGTGGTCGGACTTCCCAAAAACATGAACGGCACCGTAGGGCCGCGTGGTGAAATCTGCATCGCTTTTGCCGAACGCCTGCGGGGCGAACTGAATTTACCTGTTCACCTTTGGGATGAACGACTGACAACCATGGCAGCTGAACGAACGCTGCTTGAAGCGGATGTTAGTCGCAAAAAACGCAAGCAGGTTGTGGACAAAATGGCCGCAAGCTTGATTTTGCAAAATTATTTGGATGCCAATAGTAAAAGGTGAGGGGGATCAACAATGACTGAAGATCAACTGGGTATGGAAGAAGAATCGGAGATTATTTACATTGCGGATGACGAGGGTAATGAAGAGGAATTTGAAGTCATCATGAAATTCGAAGTGGACGGTTCGGAGGCCAAGTACATGATGGTTGCTCCGGTTGAACCCGAAGATGGAGAGACGGATGTCTATGCATTCCGTTATGAAGAAGAGGGCGACGACATTAAACTTTTCGTCATCCAAGATGATGCCGAATGGGATATCGTCGAGGAGACGTTTAATACATTTCTTGCAGAAGATGAAGAGGAAGCAAACTAAATGACAGAATACAGCCGCGAAGACTTGAAATGGACAGATTCGCTGCGTCTGGCTTTTGGTGCTCATGTTGAGCTGGAAGAAGAGAACGGTAAATCGCATCCGTATGACTTGCTGGCCGAGTTTGAAGTAAAGGGTCAGCAGTATGCGGTGCTCCGCAGTTCACTCCGTCCTTATGACGAAGTTGAACTTCTGCGGGTTTTGCCGGGAAGTGAAGGCCAGATCATGCCGGAATTAGTCACGATTGACGATGATGATGAGTGGGAGAACATCTCTGAACTTTATGATGAGTGTACACTCCCCATTGACGAAGATTAACCAGCTTCAAATTGAAGAAACCGGAAGGGCGGAGAAGTCCGCTCTTTTTGGTTGTGTAAAGGAGTTGTTTCTTTTTTGAAAGGAAAAGCGATATTAGTCCTTCTGCTAGTCATCGTGGTTGCTGCCGGAGGAGCAGGTGTATATGTCTGGAGCATGATGCGTCCGGTACAAGCATCCACCGAACCGATTGTGTTCGAGATCAAGAGCGGATCAGGAACGTCCAAAATTGCAGACCAGCTGGAGCAAGAAGGTCTGATTCGAAGTGGTTTAGCCTTTAAGGGATATCTGAAATGGAAAAAACAAGGGTCAAATTTTATGGCAGGTACATATTCCTTGAATCCAGGCGTGACATACGATGAGCTTATTAATAAGCTGAATAACGGTGAAGTTGTGCCGGAATCGATGGTGAAGTTTACTATCCCTGAGGGATACACGGTGCTGCAAATGGCGGACAAACTATCTGCTGAAGGCATTGTGAATCGTGAGGAATTTATGAAGCTTGCGAATGATCCATCTGCTTTTGATATCAACATTATCAAGGATGTTCCGGTAGATGAAGAAATGCGATATGCACTGGAAGGGTACCTGTTCCCTGAGACGTATGAGCTGAAAGAGGGAAGTTCTACTAAAGAAGTCATGCAGCGAATGCTTGAGGAGTTCCAGACCAAGGTCAATTCTATTCCTGATTTGGCGTCCAAACTCAAGGAGAGAAATCTGTCTTTGCATGAGGTGTTAACCATTGCATCGCTTGTTGAGAGAGAAGTCGTGGTGGATCAGGAACGCGCGTTGGTTGCCGGGGTGATATATAATCGGATCAACCAGGATATGAAACTGGAGATTGATGCCACAGTGCAGTATTTATTGGATAAACCGAAGGCCAGATTGTTGTTCAAGGATCTGAAGGTGCAGAGTCCCTATAATACGTATCTGAACAAAGGGCTACCACCGGGACCGATTGCAAGTCCAAGTCTGGCATCCATTGAGGCAGCGTTGAATCCGGAAGCTTCGGATTACCTGTTCTATGTGACCAAGAAGGATGGTTCATTCGGACATCTGTTTGCCAAGACCTACAAGGAACACCAGCAAAATATAGCCAAAAGTAAGGCTGCGCAATAAGCGGAGGGGATGTATATGAGTACAAAACATGAACTGCTCGTAACGGCGGCAAATGTGAAAGAGGCAGAAGCACTGCTACAAGCAGGGGCAGATGCTTTGTTAATTGGGGATGATCGCTTTGGCATGCGTCTTCCCGGCAGCTTCAGTGTGGAAGAGACAGCCGAAGTGGTTGCCATTGCAGCCAGACATCAGGCTCGTGTCTATGTATCCATGAACAATCTGATGTCCAACGAGTTGCTGAAAGAATTGCCGGAATATGTCCAGGCAATGGGCAAGATCGGTGTCCACGCTGTGGAGTTTAACGATCCGTCCGTGCTCGCAGCTATTAAGGAGCATGCCCCGCATATCCGGCTGCACTGGAATGCCGAGATGACATCGACCAACTATGCAACGGCGAACTACTGGGGAACCAAAGGCGCGAGTCGTGTCGTGCTTGCTCGGGAGCTGAATATGGACGAGTTGACCGAAATGGTCCCTTTTCTGAAGGTGGAAGCCCAGGTTCAAGTGCATGGGATGACGAATATTTACCATTCCAAACGAAGTTTGGTACAAAGTTATATGGCTCATCAGGGACGCCCGGTAGAAGGGAACCTGGGTAAAGAACGTGGTTTATTCCTGATCGAGGCTGAACGCCGGGATGAGAAGTTTCCGATCTATGAAGATGTGAATGGAACACACATTATGAGTTCAGAGGATATCTGTATTCTTGAAGATCTTCACCTGTTGATGGAAGCAGGGGTACACAGTTTCAAAATTGAAGGCATGTTAAAACCGCTTGCATATAACGAAGCTGTCGTACGTGCATACCGTACAGCTCTGGACAGTTATGCGGCTGATGCCGATGCGTATGCATTTTGTGAAGAATGGCTGGATGAGGTTCGTCAATTGCAAGACCCTGAACGGGAGTTGTCTTTCGGATTTTTCTATAAAGAACAGGTGTATTAATAGACGAGGTGAACGAAATGGAAACAGTGGCGGTACAACGGAAGTTCTCGGGTAAACGTAACCGTCTGGACAAACCGGAGTTGCTTGCTCCGGCAGGCAATTTGGAAAAACTTAAATTTGCAATCCATTATGGTGCAGATGCTGTTTATATCGGTGGCCAGGCATACGGACTGCGTTCCAATGCGGATAACTTTAGCTTTGAAGAAATGCGCGAAGGTGTGGAATTTGCCAAAAAGTATGGTGCCAAGGTATTCGTGGCAACCAATATCTATGCACATAATGAAGATATCGAAGGAATTCAAGCGTATTTGCAAAACTTGTATGATGCAGGAATTGCAGCCATTATCGTAGCGGATCCAGCGATCATCGAGGTAGCTCAACGTGCGGTACCGGGTTTGGAAGTGCATTTGAGTACACAACAATCCACCCTGAACTGGCAAGCTGTGAAGTTCTGGAAGGATGAAGGTCTTCCGCGCGTTGTTCTCGGTCGTGAGACAAGCTTTGAGGAAATTGAAGAAATCAAGGCCAACGTGGATATCGAGATCGAAGCGTTTATTCATGGAGCCATGTGTTCGTCTTTTTCTGGACGCTGTGTGTTGTCCAACCACTTTACGGACCGGGATTCCAACCGGGGTGGCTGCTGCCAATCCTGCCGCTGGAAGTATGATCTGTTTGAAGATGCCCGGGAAGATACCGTGTGGGTTAGCGAAGAAGAAATGCAAATGCAGGCACCTGCACCATTCAAATTGGGAGAGAATCAGTTGCCTCTGTTCGAGGAGAAGGATAATTCCTTTTCTATGGGTTCCAAGGATCTGTGCATGATTGGTCATATCCCGGAACTGATTGATGTGGGTGTGGACAGTTTTAAAATTGAAGGACGCATGAAGTCGATTCACTATGTGGCTACCGTGGTTAACGTATATCGTCAAGCGATCGATTCTTATATGGCTGACCCGGAGAACTATGTATTGAAGCCTGAGTGGGTAGAGGAAATGAACAAAGCAGCGAATCGTCCGCTCAATACCGGATTTTTCTATGATACACCGGACCATGAGGATCATATCTATGAGCCGGAAGAAAAAGCGGTACCTTATGACTTTGCCGGATTGGTTATGGATTATGATGCGACTACAGGAATGGCGACGATTCAGCAGCGTAATCATTTCAAACCAGGACAGGAAATCGAGTTTTTCGGTCCGGGAGGTACTTTTTTTAAACAGGTGGTTGGGGAATTGCAGGATGAAGAAGGCAACGTACTCGATGCAGCCCGTCACCCGCTACAGCGCATCAAAATGAAGGTGGATCAACCGGTTTCCTACTTCGATATGATGAGAAAAAAGAAATAGGTTTAAATACCTAGTTTTTAACAAAATAATACTATGAATTAACAATATAGTGTTATAAAATATCCAATTTTGACCTCCGTATATCGGCATATGGGGGTCTTTTTTTTATAGAAAAATAGGAAAAAAGTTGTAATAAATTTCGAAAAAATGAAAGGGGAAAGAAGAAAGCTGTCGAATACTACATATTTATAGGGGAGAGAAAGAAAAATCCAACAAGTAAATTACTGGCAGGTGAATGGGATTGGTTCAAAAGAAGCAGAAGGACAGTGGGGAAGAAATAACAACACCCGAGAAGGTTAAGCCCGAGAAGGTTCAGAAAGTAAAGAAAGAAAAAGTAGTGAAAAGTAAGACTGGGGACACTCCAGGCAGAAAGTCCTTTAAATTGGACTCAGGGAAGATGAAGCTGGGGTGGAACAAGACCAAAAACCAGTGGAAAAAGCAAAACTGGAAGAATGTCGGGGGAACAACGTTAGAGCAAATTAAGAAGGCTAACCCGATTAAATCGGTAGGCGTTAAACTGTTTTTGATCTTTTTTGCGGGCATCATGATTTTTGTGGTTAGTCTGGGTCTATTATCCTACGCTAAAGCCAAGGATACGATTGAGAAGAATGCTTCCCGATCAAACCAGGAAACAATTGAACAAACCAAACAAAAAATGGACATTATTTTGGAACGGTTTGTAGATACATCGACACAGATTTTCTTTGATCCAGAGATGCAGTCCTTGCTGCAAAAGATGTCTGATACGAATTTATCGGCGTATGATACGTTTATCAATTCAAGTTCGATCAATAAACAATTGTCTAACATTGCATTTACGAATAAATCTATGGAAGCGATTTATCTTGTGCCGACGGATGAAACAAGATCTACTATGGGTACAGGAAGCAGCAGTTCATCCATGGGTGATATTCGCAATGAGGCCTGGTATGATGAACTGGTTCAAGCAGGCGGATATCGCTGGCTTCCAACTGAAGCCAAAAAAGATGGTGGTACACCAACGTTCCGCATCGCCCGTTCGATGAAAAACTTGCAAGGGACAACCCAATCTTATGTATTAATCATTGAATTGAAGCTGGAAGTTCTGGAGCAGCAATTGAAGTCTCTTGATTTGGGAGAAGGGTCAGTACTTCAACTGGTCGCTCCGGATAATAAAGTTGTAGCATCAACGATTGCTGATCGTGCAGGGAAAGATACGGATTTGACATTTATCAAAGAGCTAACAGAAAAATCCGGCAGCACGACTACAGAATATACTGTGGATGGTAATTCGACCAATATGCTGGCAGTGTACAGTACTATGGATTCATCCGACTGGAAATTGATCGGTATGGTCCCAACTTCTATGCTGGTGAAAGATGCCAAAGGCATTCTGACACTGACATTGTGGATGGCACTCGTAGATGCTGCTATCGCCGTATTCATCGGTATATGGATGGTTCGCATGATCGCACGTCCATTGGGTAGCCTGAAAGATCTGATGCAGGAAGGTGCCAAAGGAAATCTTAAAGTACGCACACCTTATACATCCAAGGATGAGATTGGTCAATTATCAGCTGCATTCAATCTCATGATGGAACAGATCACGAAGCTGGTGGAGCAAACCAACCGTTCTGCGCAAGAAGTGCTTGATACTGCTTCAGAACTGAGCAGTGCTTCCAAGAAAACAGCAGTCTCTGCTTCCGAGATTGCCGTGGCTACAGAAGAAATTGCTGGCGGTGCAAGCAGTCTGGCAACAGAAGCTGAACGTGGAAATGAATTGACCGACAATATCTCCCGTCAGATGGAGAGTGTGGTCACTGCTAACGAACAGATGGGCGATTCAGCCCGTCATGTCGAGAAGTCCAGTCAGACTGGAACACATCATTTGAACCAGTTGATGACCAAAACACAGAAGACTGAAGAGATGATCGGTGCCCTCGTCAATAAGGTTGATTCACTGAAAGAGAGTACGTCATCCGTTCTGAAAGTGCTTGATGTCATGCAAAACATTACAAAACAGACCAACATTTTGTCATTGAATGCAACGATTGAAGCAGCCCGTGCCGGTGCGGCAGGCCGAGGATTTATGGTGGTGGCGAATGAGGTTCGTCAGCTGGCTGAACAATCCAGACAATCCATTGATATGGTCGGAGATATTACGGACAAGATCATGACGGAGATGAATGAGACGGTTGATCAATTGTCTGCAGCATATCCGTTGTTCAAAGAACAGATGGATGCCGTGAAAGATACCAACGTCATATTCGCTTCAGTACAGCAACAAATGGGTGCATTTGTGGAGAGCCTGGGCATGGTCACAGGTTCAATCGAAGATTTGAATAAATCGCAAGGAACGTTGTCCGAAGCGATGAGCAATGTCAGTGCAGTAGCTGAAGAGTCTTCAGCTACATCCCAAGAAGTTGCTTCTTTGAGCAGTGAACAGCAAAATATCAGTAATCAACTGGTAAACTTGTCTGCAAAACTGGAGAATGTGTCAACGGAATTGAAAGATACGTTGTCTCGCTTTACGGTCTAAACCAAACATATTTGATCCATTCGAGAAGCCTGCCCCTTGTTGGGGCAGGTTTTCTTGTCATTACCGGATAATCCCAGCTTGAATGAAGAATACTATGCCAAAACGTTGAAGGGTGAGGCCTTATGCATCTGCAACTGAAACGACGTCTTTATATTGCATGTATTCTTCTGACAGGTATATTTACTTTGCTTATGATTCGTTTGGCTTGGGTTCAGATCGTTCAGGTCAACCGCACAATGCCAGGATTTCAACGTACCATCCGTGAAATGTCCGTATTGCAGCGAGAACGTGGGGTTGTGCTGGATAGTGGGCGTGGACATTTTACCGATTACAAAGGGGAGCCCTTAACGGGCAAGCTGGAATGGGGTTTGGTCCTTTTTCCGCATACCAATTCATCAAGTCAATCAAATCAGTTCGCAGTGACGCAACCCGGAGTTAAAGAAATGGCAGCCCTATTACATACCGATTTGCAATTGTTGCAAAAAGAATGGAGCCAGGGGAATGCACCTCATTTCTGGAAAGCAGGGACACGCCAGCCGATCACGTTGACCGATTCTCAGGTGGCCAGATTGCGTGATTTGCAGGTGTATGGAGCGAGTGTATACCCCATGATGACACGTTATGGGCAGGGCAAGTCAGGCATGCAATGGTTGGGATATCTTGCTGAACAGCCCGGCCCTTTGAATTCGCAGGCTGTTCATAAAGATGAAGTAAAGCAGCCTTTTGCCATAAAATCCGGAGCAGCTGGGCTGGAGAGAACATTAGAACCTTTGTTGAAGGGAATAGGACCTACTCTGGTATCACGTATGGTTACAGGTTCAGGAGAGGTTATTGCGACGATCCAGCCCCGCGTGATTGCACCATCCAATACACACTATCCCTTACGTGCGGAGACGACCATTGATGCGAAGATTCAACAGGGGATTGAGCAAATTGTGAAAAACGCCGGCATGAAGGAAGGATCAATCGTTGTGCTGGATGTGAACCATGCTGATGTGCGCGCTATGGTTTCGCGGCCGTTTTATAATCCACAGCATGTGGAGCCCAACCAAACGGCTTGGACGAATCGAGCCGTAAAGGGGGCAGTACCAGGCTCCATATTCAAAATTGTTACCGCCGCAGCGGCGCTGGAAAATCAAGCGGTATCCAAAGGGGAGACCTTCCATTGCGGTGGCGAGTGGGGGAAATATGGCCTGTCCTGCTGGAAGGAACATGGGCATGGGGAATTAAATCTGGAGCAAGGATTTGCCGAGTCCTGCAATATTGTATTTGCTGAAACGGCCCGCCGGCTCGATATGGAGCAGCTGGAGCGTACGGCGGATGCACTCGGGCTGGGGCGTCCTGTAGGCTGGGAGGGGAAGCAGGTCGCCGGAATGCCAATATTACAGCATTTCGACCATGAGGAGGCAGGACGAGTAAGGCTGCCTTCAGTCTCACCTCAGGATGAGGGTGCAAAGGTACAGACAGCTATTGGTCAGCGGGACGTGTTGGTGACCCCGCTGCAAGCGGCCAACCTGATTGTTACACTCCTCCATGAGGGGGAGGTAAGCGCCCCGCGTCTCGTTCAGCGTATCCGATATGCCGACGGTGATACGATGCTGGAAATGCCGCAGCATGACTCACCCTCGGCAGCAGGACAGATCTCTCCTGCAACAGCACATCAGCTGTTATCCTGGATGAAGAAGGTCGTGAGTGATGGAACAGGAAAATCCCTGCAACATGCACGATGGCAAGTGGCAGGGAAGTCGGGTACCGCACAGGTAAAACAGCGCGGAGAGAAACGTAATCATCAATGGTTCATCGGGTATGGGCCAACTCATCAACCCCAATATGCTGTAGCTGTCCTCGTCCAAAATGTTGCTCCAAACAGCCGTCATCAAGCAACACAAATATTCAGGAAAGTGATGGATTATTTGGCGGAATCCTCATGATTTTCGGCAGGAACAGCTTCCTGCACCGGAGCCTCAGCAGCCCTTCCAGGGGCTGCACTAACCGGTGTGTCCATAACTAACGGGGAGGATTCGAATTCGTCTTTTGGCAAGTGAATCCACTGCTGGAGGTATCCTTGCTGCAGCAGTTCCTTGAGCAGGATCAGCAGCACTGGAGATAACACCACACCGGCCAGACCAAAGACGGAGAGTGAGATTAGCATAAAGGAAAGCATCAAATATGCGGATGATACTCCGATCGAGTTACCCGAGATTTTCGGTTCCAGAAGTTGACGTGTCAGCATGGTTACAGCAAGTACTACAATTAAGCCAATCGCAAGACTGCTATTCCCCACGATGAACAGATAAACAATCCACGGAATGAATATGACAGGAACACCCAGCAAAGGCACAAGGTCAAAAACAGCACAGATCGCTGCGATAGTGAAGGAATTTGAGGTTCCCAGAATCAACAAGCCTGCATAAATCAATACAAATGTAATCAGCATCATGATCATCTGGGCTTTCAAATATGAACGAATCGTCTTGAACACGTGATTACGCATAAATTCAAGAGCCAGCTTCAACGTTTTTGGCGTTTTGGCCCGGGCAAATTTGCGCCAGGACTCAATCTCGATACTCAGAAAGAACGCGAGAATAATGGCAATCCCGAAGTTGGTAATAAATGAAGAAAATGAACTCAGAAAACCGATGACCATTTGCGCACCGCTGGTTACCCATTTGGAGAGAAATCCGGTTAATGTCGCAAAATAGTCACTTACCTTGTCGGTAATTCCGTCAGGTAATGCATCTGACTTATCCTGAATGAAATAAACAAAGTTGGTGAATTCACGCTGGACCATTTCAATATAATAAGGGAAATTATCCTGCAAGTTAGATATCTGGGATACGATGATTAGTCCCAATCCAAAAAAGGCAGCAACGATCGTTGCTAGAAACAACAAAACTGAAATGGCGGCGCCCAAGGTTTTGGGCAATCCTTTACGATGCAGAAATCTTGCCAGAGGTTCGATCATCCAATACACTATAAATGAGAGGAAAACTGGTGCAGCCAATTGATATAATCGACTGAAACCGTACATGATGAAATACACGGTTAACACGAGCAGCGCAATGTCAAAGACGGTGCGCCCGTATTTTCTGTAAAGCGGTAGCATGGGCAGGGCTCCTTTGTACGTCGTTAAGGTGAGCAGTTTGCATAAATCCAAAGAGCATTTTTCAATCAGCAAGACTAAGGCAAAAATTAGGATGCATTTATTGTACACGATAGCTGAGTTTTTGGGAAAAGAGGATTCAAGAAAAGTCTGAATTATGATAAAATTAAAGGCGGTTTATTTTGGTTAGTGCTTTTTTGCACGGTAATTCAGCAAGAGAAGCGGGGAGTTTGTAGCATGACAAATTTACTTCAGAGTATATTACTGTGGTTATTGTATATTTCATCTTTTTACGCCTTTATTCCGAGTTTGGTTAGCAGACTTTTCGGTTTTCGTGTGTTTAGACGCGGGAGAAGTGAGACGGAGTTTTCCTTAACCTTTGATGATGGTCCAGATCCGGAGTATACGCCCAGATTACTTGATCTGCTCCGGCAGCATGAAGCGAAGGCCACGTTTTTTGTCGTCGGGGAGCACGCAGCCCGTCATCCCGAGCTCATTCAGCGCATGCATGAGGAAGGTCATCTCATTGGAATTCATAATTATATTCACAAAACCAATTGGTTAATGCGGCCGCGCACGGTGAAGGATCAGATCCAACGGACGGGTCAGATTATACAGGAGGTTACAGGGGCAAGAACTTGTTATTATCGTCCGCCGTGGGGGATTATGAATCTGTTTGATTTTTTCAGTAAAAAAGATCGTCGGATCGTACTGTGGTCTTCCATGTTTGAGGACTGGAGAAGCAGTGTGGGTGCAGAGAAATTGACTGAACGAATGCTGAAGGAGCTAAGGGGCGGAGAGGTCATGTTACTGCATGATCGAGGGACCACCCTCGGCGCTGATGTACACGCGCCGGAGCAGATGCTCCAGGCGCTGGAAGTCGTATTGAAGGAAGCAGACAGGCAGGGATTACAAAGTGTGCGCGTCGATACGTTGATGGGAGGCGTTACGGTGAGCGAACCTAAGAGTTCAAGTCAGCCACAGACCCATTTATCACTTTGGAAGAGAATGGTAGTTACGTTATGGCTGGGCTGGGAAAAATTATTCCACTGGGTGTACCATTTGCAAACAGCTTCACCAGATGATCCGCTGCTTCACTTCCGCTCGCGTGTGTATCACGGAGCATTGGTTGAAATGAATGATGGTCATGTGATTCAGAACGGAGATCCGGTAATTGAACTTCATTTTGATAATAAAAAATTATTCGATCTGGGAATGACTTCACGATCGAGTATGCATCTCGCTATTCGCATGATTCGGGCCATGGAACAGCAATTGCCTGATTTGGCAAGGAAGGTCGTACTTGATCCTGAACTGAGATCAGCCAAGGCTCTGTATGGTGTCAGCATGATTAACCGGGGACCGGAGAAGTTCGGATTCACGGTGAAGGAACTGGCTCCTGGGCCGTTCAGCTCTGCATCCAAAGTGTACCTGAAACTTCTGTTGAGTGTAATTCATCCAGCGGGGACAAAACGTCTAAAGCAGCGATCAGAACAATTGGTTCCCAAAATGATTGCCATGCCCATGGACGTGTTGCTGGAACGTTATGGACAGCATGCACTGGTAGCAGCGACGGTGGAACAGTCCTCAGAGGAATTGTTGGTTCCTGAACAGGATCTTGTACCTGAACGAAACTGATTGCGAAATGAATAAAGAAAAGGGTTGCCCTCCGCCGAAGTCGGCTGAAGAGCAACCCTTTATTTATGTTTCCGATATAGAAATTCATCGGATATCCTTAAACTTGAATTAGATACTCAGTACGCCGCCGTTGCTTGCATTCGTTACCAGTTTGGAATAACGAGCGAGGTAACCGGTTTTTACTTTTGGTTCAAAGCCTTTCCAATCTGCGCGACGACGTTCGAATTCTTCGTCACTGATGTGCAATTCGATGATGCGGTTGTTCAGGTCAAGTTCAATGATGTCTCCTTCTTCAACAAAAGCGATTGGTCCGCCTTCAGCAGCTTCCGGAGAGATATGTCCGATACTGATTCCGCGAGATGCGCCAGAGAAGCGTCCGTCGGTAATCAGACCTACTTTGGCACCAAGTCCCATACCTACAATCTGTGAAGTAGGAGCGAGCATCTCAGGCATACCTGGTCCGCCTTTTGGTCCTTCATAACGAATTACGACAACGTGACCTTCTTTTACTTTGCCATTCGCAATGCCTTCAAGCGCTTGTTCCTGGGAATCAAAGCAGATAGCAGGACCTTTGTGATATCCGCCAACCGATGCGTCAACAGCACCGACTTTGATGATAGCCCCTTGTGGTGCAAGGTTACCAAACAATACAGCCAAACCGCCTTTTTCGGAATGCGGATTGTCCAGATGGTGGATGACATTCGTATCCTGGATTTCTTGTCCTTCAACGTTCTCACGGATCGTTTTACCAGTTACCGTAATACAGTCACCGTGAATCGCACCTGGTTTCTTGAGCAATTCGTTCAGAACTGCACTTACGCCACCCGCATTGTGCACGTCTTCAATGTGAAGATCAGAAGCAGGTGCAAGTTTTGCCAGGTGAGGAACGCGGTTAGCAACTTCATTGATTCGCTCGATTGGATACTCGATGCCTGCTTCGTGAGCCAGTGCAAGCGTATGAAGTACCGTATTCGTGGAGCCACCCATAGCCATATCCAGTGCAAAAGCGTTGTCGATGGCTTCTACAGTAACGATATCGCGTGGTTTCAAATCCATTTTGATGAGTTCCATCAGTTGTTTAGCGGATTGTTTAACAAACTCACGACGCTCAGGAGCAACAGCAAGGATGGTTCCGTTTCCTGGCATAGCCAGTCCCATTGCTTCAGCCAGACAGTTCATGGAGTTCGCTGTGAACATACCGGAACACGATCCACATGTCGGGCAACCGAATTGTTCAAGCTCAAGAAGGCTCTTGTCATCGATTTTACCTGCTTGATAAGCACCTACGCCTTCAAATACGGAAGTCAGGGACAGGGCTTTACCATTGCTGTCACGACCAGCCTTCATCGGTCCACCGCTGACAAACACGGTAGGGATATTACAGCGAAGCGCACCCATCATCATGCCTGGTGTGATTTTGTCACAGTTCGGGATACATACCATGCCGTCGAACCAGTGTGCGGATACAACCGTTTCCACGGAATCCGCGATAATGTCACGGCTCGGCAGCGAGTAACGCATACCGATGTGTCCCATGGCAATTCCGTCATCTACTCCGATGGTGTTGAATTCGAATGGAACGCCACCGGCTTCACGAATAGCTTCCTTTACAATTTTACCGAATTCCTGCAGATGGACATGGCCCGGCACGATATCAATGTATGAGTTACATACGGCAATAAACGGCTTGCCAAAGTCCTCTTCTTTAACGCCCGCTGCGCGGAGCAAACTGCGGTGCGGTGCACGGTCAAAACCTTTTTTGATCATATCGGAACGCATCTTCTTGGCTGACATGGTGTATTTCCCCCCAAATATATAATATTGAGCAACATGAATGGAAATATAAATGGCAGTGCATCTGTCGTTTATTTTCATCCGTACTCTAAAAAATAGACCGACATTGCCGGCTTCGAGCTTCCCGTAGTTTGTGAAGTTCTTTGGTGCTTTAAACCCGTGAACAACCCGGTTTTTCTATAGAGTCTATCACAACCGTCGTCATATTTCTACAATCAATAGAAAGAAGCTTCATTCCATTAGTGGAATGAAGCCCCGGGTTTAATTCAACACATTGTGCATCAGGACATATTAACTGCTACCGCCTTTACGTCCGATCTCCCGATAGAATTCCTTATTATGAGTTTCGGAAGTGGCTTCTCCGCCCTTGCGTCCAATTTCCTTATAGAAATGGGAATCATGTGCATCTGAAGTAGCTTCTCCACCTTTTTTCCCTATCATCTGGTAGAAGCTTCGATCATGATTTTTGGATGTAGCCTTGCCACCCAATCTGCCTGCTTCCTCGCGACTCATTTTGCGTTCAGACGTTTGTGGACGTGCCATTACAAATCACTCCGTATCATAAGTTGTTTGTTGTAGCGCGTAATGCTACTTACCACGTAATTTCCAGCCTGAAACAAGTCGGTTTCGATGGAGAAAAGAGAGCCTCAGCTTATCTGAACCAGGGCGCTGAACGTTTCAATCCCCCTTGGCGATTGAAGTGAAAGCGGGAAACATCGGGTTCGATAAGAGGCCGAAAGGCATGACGGACCACTGGATGAGCAAGTGTTATAGCAAACATTAACGCAATGCATACAATCACCGGAATGTATAAGCTGGTCTCCATATTATTGTAGACTCCCGACCAGACCGTAAGACGAACAAGAAATCCATGGAGCAGGAAAACGTAAAGGGTGCGTCGTCCCATATCTGTCAGTTTGGATGTCAGAGAAGGAACCCAGGCGAGAAATAATGCACCTGATCCCATTTCCAGTGTGTAGACCCCAAGTCGATAGATTCCGGCATACCACTCATGACGACCAAGCTCTGCGTAAGTCATATTGCCCGTTAACCAGCCAGCGGAAATTCCCAGTCCTCCAAAAGCAATCCAAATGAGTAGTCCAGCAGATAAAGCAGCTGCCATATTGCGGGCCAAGCCTGATTGCAAACGTGAACGAATCACTCCCCCGTAATCATAACCAATCATGAAGAACGGCAGGAAAACAAAGGTCCGGCTGAAACTAAGCCAGAATCCGTCAATTGGCAAGTACCCGGCGATAACTCCAAGCAGGATGGAGGTCATCAACCGATACATCGGTTTCCAGGATAGCGTAAGACGGAGCAGCAGTCTCCAACAGAAGTGACTGGCCAAAAACCACAGCAACAAGTAGGGAGCAAAAAAAGACAAGCGCATATGGGGTGTGTGGAACACCGTATAATCCATTAATGCATATAAGGTTTGAAAAAGAACGTATTGAACTGCAATTTGTTTAAGCACATTGCGTCCGGGTGCACCTTGAACTGAGTGTCTGGCAAAGTAGCCGGTCACCCATACAAACAGCGGCATGTGAAACGTATATATCCACAGGAACAGAGCTTCAGCTCCTGCAAAACGTGTAATAAGCGGTTCCAGTGCATTGCCCACAAGAACACAGACAATAAGCATAAAGCGAAGATTGTAAAAAAAAGAATCCTGATCTTCCCGAATGATTGTCGGCTTGGTCATGGTGTAGCCCCCCTGTTGACCCTTTGGCAAGGGCCGTTTGTATCTGTACTAAGGGTAATATGAATGTGTGTGTTTCATTGTGATATAATTCACATAGGAAAGCGCTATCCTTTCTCAAAGCTGTGACAACAAAATGAACGCCCCGGGATTGACAACGGTTGCATAGAGGATGACAATGGATAAAGAAGATGAGGAATTGTAAATATAAGGAGGGAAGAAGTCATGTCGACGAATACCCGCCAAAGCCCTGAAATTGTTACGTTTGGTGAAAGCATGGGTTTGCTGACAGCCAAGGATACAAGAGGTCTTGAATATGCGGCGACATTAGACAAGTCATTTGGGGGCGCAGAAAGTAATCTGGCGATTGGTGTATCCCGTCTGGGGCATACCAGCGGCTGGTTTGGACGTCTGGGTAATGATCCGATGGGGAACATGATCATGAAGGCGATTCGCGGTGAAGGTGTAGATGTATCACGAGCTAGGATAAGTGAGAAGGAGCCCACGGGTCTGATGATTCGTGAGAACGCTTCCGGGAAAGCCTCGGTACATTATTATAGGAAGCTATCCGCTGCAAGTGCAATCACTCCTGAAGACCTTGATGCGGATTATATTGCGGGTGCGCAAATCCTTCATGTTACAGGCATTACTGCAGCAATCAGCGCATCGGGACTTGCTACGGTTGAAGCTGCTATACATATAGCCAAACAGGCTGGTGTGAAAGTGAGTTTTGATCCCAATCTGCGTCTTAAACTGTGGTCAGTTGAAGAAGCGCGTCCTGTCCTGTTGCGTCTGGCTGAGCAGGCAGACTATTTCTTGCCGGGTCTGGACGAGATGAAACTTCTGTATAATGAAGATAATGTTCAAAAAGTGCTTGAGCGTTTATCCGCCATGAATGCGGTCTGTATCGTGAAGGGCGGCCCTGATTTGACCTACGTATTGGTGAATGGTACCCTAACGGAAGTTCCGTACTTCAAGGCGGATCATGTCCTGGATACGGTAGGGGCAGGAGATGGATTCTGTGCTGGCTTTTTGTCCGGCCTTATCAAAGGTTATTCTCCTCAGGAAGCGACCCGGCTCGGGAATTTGACCGGTTCCATGGTTATACAGGCTGTTGGCGATTGGGAGGCGCTTCCGACATGGGAGCAGGTCGAGGCCAAGCTGAACAATGTAGCACATGTTGAGCGCTAGTCGCTGCTGATATCATATATGTCTCATCTTCGTTCATGAATGTAAGGCTTGTAATACACAACCACATTGACAAGGGAGAGAATGGAATGAAGAAGCTTCAGCTGCTGCAAAAAATAACGGATAATGGGGTCGTTGCGGTTCTGCGTGCAGATTCTGCTGACCAGGTGATCGCCATGGCCGAGCAAGCCATCGCGGGCGGCATCAAGGTTATTGAGATTACCATGACAGTGCCCAGTGCACTCAAAGCCATCGAGAAGCTAAGCCGTGTATACCATTGGAACACACAAGATCCAGAGAAATTTGCCATTATTGGAGCGGGGACCGTGCTTGAACCTCAAACAGCTCGCGCTGCGATCATGTCTGGTGCCGAGTTTGTTGTAGGTCCTTCCTTGAATCCGGACACGGTGAAAATCTGCAACCTGTACCGTATTCCGATATTGCCAGGCGTGATGACCATTGCGGATGTGCAACGTGCACTGGAACTTGGCGTGGATATTGTGAAGCTGTTCCCTGGCAATCTCTACGATCCTTCCATTATCAAAACGATGAAGGGACCTATGCCGCAAGCGAATTTTATGCCTACCGGCGGAGTATCCTTGTCTAATCTGGGTGACTGGATCAAGGGAGGCGCGGTTGCCGTAGGTATCGGTTCGGACCTGACAACGGAAGCTGTGAAGACGGGGGACTTGAGCTATGTCCGCCGCAAAGCGGAACAATACATGGATGCTTACCGCAAGGCCAAGGCCGAATAGCCATGAAATTTTGGAGAGGGGGGAGCCTCAGGAATGAAGGCTCCCGTTCTGCAAGCCGCGGCACCTGCGGAAGTGTGGAAGGTGATGAACGTTGAGAAATCGATATAATACAGGGCGCAAGAAGAGGGGCATCGGGAAATTCCTGCTCGTTCTTTTGGCGCTCATTGTCATTGGGTGTGGATTTGTTGCCTGGAAGCTGTTTACCCCTTACGGACCACAGGAGATGGCTCAGACTGCCATGGGAACAGCCAATCAGGTGACTGTGGAAGAGAAAGAAAACTGGATTGATTTTATGCCAGACAAACCTGTGGGACCCAGTGTTATATTCTATCCAGGCGGATTGGTTAAGCCTGAAAGTTATGCACCACTTGCTCATGAGCTGGCAGCAGCCGGGCACCATACCATTATTGCCAAGATGCCAGTAAATCTGGCTGTGCTGAAGCAGAATTTGGCAGATGAGATTTTTAAAGCCTATCCTGATGAGCCGTTTGTTATGGGAGGACATTCACTTGGTGGATCAATGGCTGCACGTTATGCCGCTGCCCACCCGGATGCACTTCAGGGCATCTTTTTCCTTGCATCCTATCCCGATGAAAAAGGCAGTGTGAAGTCATTGGGAATTCCAGCCTTGTCAATTCTGGGTACCAATGATGAAGTTGTGAATGCAACGAAGTACCAGAGTGGCCGTGCATACTTGCCGGAAGATACGGTGTATTACACTATTGAAGGCGGGAATCACTCCCAATTTGGGGATTATGGTCACCAGAGTGGGGATGGCGAAGCTGGAGTCAGTGGGGAGGAGCAGCTCTCCCAGACAGTGAAGACGATTCAAGGCTGGCTGAACACAATCAAGTAAACGCCTGTCAACGTTTTAAGGGCACCTATCAATAACTGACCGGGCAACTGGGGGGATATGAATGACCAAGCTCCACATTCGTGGTAAGCAAGTACCGTGTGCAGGCATTCTATTTGATAAGGATGGCACGCTGCTCGATTTCCTGCAACTGTGGGGCCCGTGGGCAGAGTCTTTGCTGAATCAGTTGGAATCAAAACTGACAGAGCTGGGGGCCTCGTTCACGGTGGAGCGTGAGCAAGTTCTGGGTACGGTACGAGATCGTGGGGGCCATCTTATCGGATATGACCTTCTGGGACCTTTGGCGATTGCCACGGTGGACGAGAGCAACGGACTGCTTGCTGGACAGTTGTACGCAGCGGGTATGCCATGGAATGAAGCAATCACTACGATCCGCCATCTTTCCAGTGTAGCCATGCATGAGGTGAGACAGCGAAAAAGGGCCGAACCGATGCCTGGACTTATAGCCTTTTTGCAGAACTGTCGAGAGGCATGTATTCCGCTGGCAGTGGTTACTTCGGACAGCACAATTGCTGCGGAAGAGCATATGGATTGGATGGGAATCCGATCCTATTTTACATCAATCGTAGGCAGTGATCGGGTAAGCCGGGGGAAACCGGATGGAGAGGCTGCAGTTCTGGCTTGCCGTGAATTACATATTCATCCTAGGGAGGCTGTCGTGATCGGTGACAGTAATGGAGATATGCAGATGGGACGGAACGCGGGGGTGTCTTATAGGATTGGTTTCTGTCCATTAGTCAAGGGAAGTGACTATTTACATGACGCCGATGTTATCATTCAGAATTATCATGAGCTGAAGGTCACCTGAGAACGGTGATCACAGGGCTGATCTCATAAAAGGAGGAGAGAGGATGAACGGAGCGGAACAACTGGCTGCCTGGATTCAGGAAAGTTCCAACATTGTTTTTTTTGGAGGGGCCGGAACTTCAACGGAGAGCGGGATTCCCGACTTCCGCTCTGCCGCTGGCTTGTACCAGACAGAGCAGCATTCACCCTATCCGCCGGAAGAGCTGCTCAGCAGACATTTTTTTGACCAGCATGCTGATATTTTTTATGATTTTTATCGAGGTAAAATGCTTCATCCCGATGCGGTGCCTAACGGCTGCCACCATTTGCTTGCCAGATTGGAGCAGGAAGGAAGACTTCAGGCGGTCATCACCCAAAATATCGACGGGTTGCACCAGAAGGCTGGCAGCAGCAATGTCCTGGAGCTTCATGGTTCCATTCATCGAAACGCTTGTATGGATTGCAAAAGGTTCTATACGCTTAATGATATTATTACGGCAAAAGACAAGGTTCCTCGTTGCACTGCATGTGGTGGTGTGATTAAGCCGGATGTCGTGTTGTATGAAGAGGAGCTCGACCAGACGATATTATATCGTTCGGTGGACGTCCTGTCTGCAGCAGATTTGTTGTTGGTCGGAGGTACCTCACTTACCGTGTATCCTGCTGCACAATTAATTACGTATTTTCAGGGGAAACATACAGTCTTGCTTAATGCTACACCTACAGCTTACGACCGGCAGGCTGATTTGCTGATTACAGATCCGATCGGTGAGGTAATGAATAAGGTGGACCAGCTTCTTGGTTAAATGGAAGTGAACGTTTGTCTGAATGACCGCTTTCTCCGGCATACGGGCCGGGTACAAGAGGCGGAACCTGGGGAAAGAAGGGATTCATGATGGTCTACGTAGCCAGCGAAGCACGCTATGAAACAATGAAATACAACCGTGTTGGACGTTCAGGATTGAAACTGCCAGCAATTTCACTCGGGTTATGGCATAATTTTGGCGGCATTAATAACGCGGAGAACGGCCGAAGCATGATTACCCGTTCGTTTGATCTGGGCATCACGCATTTTGACCTTGCCAACAATTATGGCCCGCCGGCAGGATCGGCAGAGCAGTTATTCGGTCAGGTGCTGGCACAGGATCTGAAGCCATACCGGGATGAACTCATCATCTCCACCAAAGCCGGTTATTATATGTGGCCCGGACCTTATGGGGAGTGGGGTTCCCGCAAAAATCTCGTTTCCAGTCTAAACCAGAGTTTAAAACGCATGGGCCTTGATTATGTGGATATCTTTTACTCCCATCGTTATGATCCCGAAACACCTCTGGAAGAAACGATGATGGCATTGGATCATATTGTTCGTTCCGGTAAAGCCCTATATGTGGGGATTTCCAACTATCCTGCAGAACAAACGAAGCAGGCAGCGGAAATTCTCAAGGGACTGGGGACACCTTTGCTGATTCATCAACCCAAATATTCGATGCTGGATCGCTGGATTGAAGATGGGTTACAGGACGTGCTCGATGAGTATGGAACAGGCAGCATCGCCTTCTGTCCATTGGCCCAGGGTATTCTGACCAACAAATACCTGAACGGGATTCCAGAAGATTCACGTGCCAAGGGGCCTTCCGTCTTTCTGAATGAGAACAACATCTCGCCAGAGACACTGCGAAAAGTTCGTGCACTCAACCAGATTGCAGCGGCACGCGGCCAGAGTCTGGCCCAGTTTGCTCTCGCTTGGGTACTGCGTAATGGACGCGTAACTTCTGCACTGATCGGTGCAAGTCGTCCTGCTCAGATCGAAGAGAATGTGGCTGCTCTCAGCCAGTTGGAATTCTCCACAGAGGAACTGGAACGCATCGAATCGATTCTGAGTCCGGAACCTGTGGATAAATAATGGTCCCCATTTTCATCATCTACTAAAGAACTCAAATAAATAAAGTTTAAAAGGTGCATCTTAGCCATATTGGCGGGATGCACCTTTTTATCGTTTCTTATCTATATGTAAGAAAGTGAGTTTCCTTTTTCGGTATGAGGGATCATCGATTGTTTGGGGGGACTTTGCGTGCCCCTTGCGTTTGCGGCCTGGCAAGAATGTTCTCCCGGTACAGACTGGGAGCTTCACCGTGAAATCGTTTGAACTGTTTCGAGAAATAGAGTGCATCCGGCAGTCCGACAGAAGCGGATACCTGTTCAATGGACAGATCGGGACGTTCCCGCAGCAACTGGCGTGATTTGTCAATCCGCAGTTTAAGCAGGTAGGTGACGGGGGAAAGGCCTGTTTCCTGTTTGAAAATGCGGGACAAATACGCACGGTTATAGCCAAGACTCGCTGACATTTGCTCGATCGAGACAGGGTAGGCATATTGGGTAGACATGTATTGGATCATCTGTTTCACAGTTCGTCGTATTGAAGATTCACCCGGTATTAAGGTTTGGCCCTGAGAAAGGTGATTTTGTGCTTCAGCTAGAATCATATATAACGTACCCAGTGATGTAAAATGAGAACTTTCTTTTCGCTCGGCAAAAGCTGCCTGCATCACGGATAACCAATCCGAAATTCCGCAGGATGGTCCGGCATGAAATACGGATTTCTCTGGCCGGAATCCCGCTTCTTCCGTATGCTGCGCAGCTTGGCTTCCGGTAAAGGCCATCCAGCGGTATTGCCAGGGATGACGGGCATGGGATTGGTAGCTTACAAGCTGGCCCGGTTGAATGAGGAAACAGTCTCCTGCGGATAGTTCGTAGGAATGCAGTTCCGTGCGGAACGTACCGGCTCCTTTTTCTACATAGTGCAAAAGATAATAATCGTATAGCTTCGGTCCGAGGGCGTGACCGGGAAGTGTCTGGCTTGCGCCTGCAAAGAGGACATGCAATGCCCCTTTTTCATAATAAACCGGATTGGAGGCAACCGAGTAACTGAGTGCTCCACTTTTGCCCGAGGTTTCCGGATTGTTTTTTATTGGGTGATCTGCTGTACCTTCCATACGTTGTTCAGTCATGATGATATTCCTTTCATTCCTTGATGGTCCATTCATTATACGCCTTAAGGTCACATTTATCCATATGGAACACACATGGCTTCATTTCAAGGGTGACCGCTTTCTTGTATAATAACATTAAGAAAACCAACAACCATGAGATGGGGTGCAGCAGCAATGAACATAAATGAATTGAAACAAAAGTTTATTGACAAGTACGGAGAGAGTGGAGCGAACATCCGTGTATTCCATGCCCCTGGGCGGGTGAATCTGATCGGTGAGCATATCGACTATAACGGTGGATACGTGCTTCCGGCAGCGCTTGAATTCGGTACCACTTTGATTATCCGTGAGCGTGAGGACAACAAGTTGCAGTTGGCTTCCACCAATATGTCCTATGAAGGGACGCTGGACACTTCTTCCATTGGCAGTGAGAAAACAGGGGAATGGACGGATTATCCGGTCGGCGTCATGGTAGAACTGCAAGGCAAAGGTGTTAAGGTATCCAAAGGTTATGACTTCCTCTACCACGGAGAAATTCCGAACGGCGCAGGACTTTCCTCTTCTGCATCGCTGGAGGTTCTTACCGGGTATGCGATCCAGTCGCTCGAAGGTGTTAAGGATATTGATACGGTGCAACTGGCACTGCTGTCCCAGAAGGCGGAAAACGAATTCGTTGGCGTCAACTGCGGAATCATGGATCAGTTTGCTGTAGCCAATGGCGCAGAGGATCATGCAATCCTGCTAATGTGCGACACCCTTGAGTATGAAAAAGTTCCATTCCGTACCGGCGCCTACAAGCTGGTCATTGGCAACACGAACAAACGCCGCGGTTTGGTGGACTCGGCATACAACGAGCGTCGCTCCCAATGTGAGCAGGCACTTTCGATCTTGAAAGAACAACTGCCTGCACTGAATTATCTGGCGCAATTGACACCAGAACAATTCGTCACACTGCAGGATCACATCAAGGATGAGAAGGTAAGACAGCGTGCCCAGCACGTGGTGGAAGAGAATGCACGTGTACTTGCATCGGTGGATGCACTGCGTGATAACGATCTGGAAACCTTCGGCAAGCTGATGAATGCTTCTCATGAATCCCTTCGTTATCTCTATGAAGTGAGCTGCGAAGAGCTGGACGTGATGGTGGAGGAAGCACAGCGAATTCCGGGAACACTTGGTGCACGCATGACCGGAGCGGGATTTGGCGGTTGTACCGTATCACTTGTGCATGAAGATGATGTAGAGCGTTTTGTCAGCGAAGTGGGCGCAGCGTATGAAGTGCGTACCAGTCTCAAGGGCGATTTTTATGTGTGTGGAGTAGGCGACGGTGTTAAAGAATTGAAGGAGGCGAAGTAAGATGGCAATTTTGGTGACAGGTGGAGCAGGATATATTGGTTCTCATACGGTAGCGGCTTTGTTGGAACGTGGGGAAGAGGTAGTTGTCCTGGATAACTTGCAGACAGGGCATCGTGAAGCTTTGCTAGGCGGAAAATTGTATGAAGGGGACCTGCGTGACAAGGAACTTCTGGCGAAGCTGTTCGCGGAGAATTCCATCGATGCAGTCATCCACTTTGCAGCCAACTCGCTGGTTGGCGAGAGTATGAAAGATCCCGTGAAATACTATGACAACAACGTGTTTGGCACACTGTGCCTGTTGGAAGCGATGAATGCAGCAAATGTACGTCGCATTGTCTTCTCTTCTACAGCTGCCACTTACGGTGAGCCGGAGAAAGTGCCGATTGAAGAGAGCGACCGGACAGAGCCTACGAACGTATACGGCGAAACCAAGCTGATGATGGAGCGCATGATGTCCTGGTTCGATAAAGTACAGGAAATCAAATACGTCTCCCTGCGTTACTTCAATGCAGCCGGAGCCCATGACAGCGGTAAAATCGGTGAAGATCATCAGCCAGAGAGCCATCTCATTCCACTTGTGCTGCAAACGGCGTTAAAACAACGTCCTCACATCGCTGTGTTCGGTGACGACTATGCGACGGAAGACGGAACCTGTGTACGTGATTACATCCACGTAAGTGATCTGGCGGATGCACATCTGCGGGCTGTAGATTATCTCCGCAAAGGCGAGAACAGCAACGTGTTCAACCTGGGTAACGGTCAAGGCTTCTCCGTGAAGCAGGTTATCGAGACAGCGAAGAAAGTAACCGGCCTTGAAATCCCGGTTGTACAGGAACCACGTCGTGCGGGTGATCCGGCTGTGTTGGTGGCTTCGTCTGCCAAAGCAAGATCTGTACTGGGCTGGAACCCGAAATGGACGAATCTTGAGGATGTTGTTCAAAGCGCATGGAGCTGGCACCAGTCTCACCCTGACGGCTACGGAAAAAACTAGGAGGCGAACAATCATATGTCACAGACTCATATTGCAGCAGGTGCCACAGAGCGGACACCGGAGCAGCAGGAAGCACTGCATGCCATTGAACGTCTGGTAGCATTTGCCTTGCAGAACAAGCTGATTGAAGAAGCAGATCGGGATTACAGCCGTAATCTGCTGCTGGAACAGTTCGGGTTCTCCGAGCCGTATGCAGGAGTATTGAACGAGACGGTTTTGGACGGACCACAACCGTTGCTGGATACACTGATTGATTATGGATTTGAAATTGGACTTATCCCTGAAAATACCGATACGTATCGTGATTTGCTTGATGCGAAAATTATGGGTCAATTGATGGCCCGTCCATCCGAGGTAGTGCGGGCCTTCCGTCATACGGAGCAGACAGAAGGCATTGAGGCGGCTACTTCCCAATTCTATGAGCTTTCGATTCACTCTAACTATATTCGAATGGATCGTATCTCCAAGAATGTGTACTGGACACAGGATACCGCTTATGGCGACATGGAGATTACTATTAACTTGTCCAAGCCGGAGAAAAGTCCCAAGGAAATCGCGATGGCGAAACTGCTTCCACCTCCGGTGTATCCGAAATGCCAACTGTGTCGTGAAAATGTGGGTTATGCCGGTCGGGTTAACCACCCGGCTCGTCAAAACCTGCGTGTGATTCCGCTGGAATTAAACGGTGAACCCTGGTTCTTCCAATACTCGCCGTATGTGTACTACAACGAGCACTGCATTATTTTCCATCACGATCATGTGCCGATGAAATTGACCAAGGACACACTCCGCAGGCTGCTGGCCTTCGTGGGGGAGTATCCGCATTACTTTATCGGCTCCAATGCCGATCTGCCGATCGTTGGCGGCTCCATCCTGACCCATGACCATTTCCAGGGTGGACGTCACACCTTTGCCATTCAAAATGCGAAGCCAGAGGCGGTATTCCGCCATGCAGGTTCGCCGGGGCTTACGCTTAGTCTCGTGAAATGGCCGATGTCCGTAATGCGACTGGCTTCACATGATCCGGCAGAGTTGCTCGAAGCGGGTAATGCCGTTTATGAAGCGTGGAAGGTCTATAGTGATGCTGCTGTGGAGATCGAGGCATTCAGTGAAGTGGACGGAGAGCGGGTTCCGCACAACACGGTAACCCCGATCGTTCGTCGCAGTGCAGATGGTGGATATGAGATGGACCTCGTTCTGCGGAACAATCGCACGAATGATGAGCATCCCGAAGGGATTTTCCATCCGCACCGCGAAATGCATCATCTGAAGAAGGAGAACATTGGGCTCATCGAAGTGATGGGGCTTGCCATCCTGCCAGGTCGTTTGAAAGAGGAACTGGACGGCATCGCGGATATTCTCGCTGGAGATACCAAACTTGCCGAGGCAGCCACAGCTTCCGATCATGTGTTGAACAAGCATCTGGGCTGGGCGGAAGAAATGATCGAACGTTTCAGTCCCAACCTGACGAAGGAACAAGCCGTAGCCCTTGTACAACAGGAAGTCGGCTTGAAATTCGCCGAGATTCTGGAGCATGCGGGCGTCTACAAATATGATGAATCAGGACGACAAGCCTTCCGTCGTTTTGTAAGCAGCATGGGATACACGGAATAAACATGTATAACAACGAACACCAGCCCGTTTTTGGGCTGGTGTTTTGGTTTGTTTTGACAGGTGAAATTGAATCGTAGTTGTGGATAAGTCGGTCGCTGTATTATCACTTTAGCCTGAGCTGGCATCATTTTGTATGGCAGAGTATTCGTGCAGTAGGATGTTCCGTCCCCATTTACAAATCGACGGGTTGATATAAAGTGAGTGGCTATCGATTTGTTTTTATATAATCGGGGTACTATAATTGGAGTTGCACTAAAAAATTCTAAACTCCATTGGAGGCGACATAGATATGAGATCATTTCAATTTTATAATCCAACCCGATTGATATTCGGTAAAGGTCAGCTGGAAGCACTAAAAACCGAAGTACCGAAATACGGCAAACGGGTTCTGCTTGTATATGGTGGGGGCAGTATCAAACGCAGCGGTTTGTACGATCAGGTGATCGGATTGCTCAAGGAAGCCGGAGCAGAAGTTACAGAACTGGCGGGTGTTGAACCGAACCCGCGTCTTTCGACTGTGCATAAAGGGGTAGACCTCTGCAAAACGAACAACATCGACCTGATCCTCGCTGTAGGCGGCGGCAGTGTACTGGACTGTTCCAAAGCGATTGCTGTAGGTGCGAAGTATGATGGCGACATGTGGGACTTTGCTCAGCGCAAAGCCGTTGCGCAAGACGCTCTTCCACTTGGTACCGTTTTGACAATGGCTGCAACGGGTTCAGAAATGAACTCGGGTTCGGTGATCACCAACCAGGATACTCAAGAGAAATTGGGCTGGGGCAGCGCGTATTCGTTCCCAGCATTCTCCATTCTTGATCCGGTAAATACATATACCGTTCCTCTGGACCAAACGGTATACGGTATGGTGGATATGATGTCCCATGTATTGGAGCATTACTTCCATTTGGATGCCAACACACCGGTTCAACTCGGGTTCTGTGAGACGATTTTGCGCACCGTCATGGATGCAGCACCTCGTCTGGTCGAAGACTTAGAGAACTATGAGCTGCGCGAAACGATTCTGTACTGCGGAACGATGGCATTGAATGGCGTGCTGAACATGGGTCTTGCAGGGGACTGGGCGACACACAACATCGAGCACGCGGTATCCGCTGTGTACGACATTCCGCATGGTGGAGGACTGGCGATCCTGTTCCCGCACTGGATGAAACATAACCTGGATGTAAATGTGGATCGGTTCAAACGTCTGGCGATCAATGTGTTTGAAGTGAACCCTGAAGGCAAATCGGACAAACAGATTGCAGAGGAAGGCATTGAAGCGTTGAGCCGGTTCTGGACATCCATTGGTGCACCTAACCGTTTGGCTGACTACGATATCGATGACAGCCAAATCGACGTCATGGCAGACAAAGCGATGCTGTTCGGCCCATTCGGTAACTTCAAAAAACTGCAACGTGAAGATGTCGTATCCATCTACAAAGCTTCGCTGTAACATCAAGTACATTGAGATTTATCCTGTCTTTGAACCGCAGGTTTCCTTTCCGGGAAACCTGCGGTTTTTTTTACGCGTGGCATGATCGCACAAGATAAAGAAAAACGAAGCAATAAGTGAAGAATGTATGGAAAATAACCATTATCGGGCTGAGAATACATTAGAGGAAACATTTTGAAACATTTTGACATTTGCTACGTATTTATTTACATGAGGAATGCCCAGTGAGTATGGAATTGCGGCAGAAGAGAGGAGGAACGGGATATGGAGTCCATCTATTGGGGGTGTCTAATCGGAGGTGCGATATTTGCGGTCGTCAGCCTTGTGCTAGGTGACTTGATTGACGGTTTGCTGGACGGGGCCTTTGAATTGCCTGGCCTTGATTTTTTCAAACCCGTTGTGCTTGCCGGTTCCATTACAACGTTTGGCGGGGCTGGCATTATGCTGACACGTTACAGCTCTATGACTGCCATGTCGGCACTGATACTATCCCTGCTTATAGGTATAGCTGCAGCCATGCTGGTATTCTTTGCTTATATCAAGCCGATGCGTAACAGTGATGTCTCCATTGCATTTTCAATGAAAGAGCTGTCTGGGAAAATTGGTGAGATCACCATTCCCGTGCCGGAAAAAGGGTTTGGTGAAGTCATGATCAAAATTGCTTCTGGTAATACGGTTCATATCGCATCCAGCTTTGAACATCGTCCCATTGCGGCGGGAGCGCGTGTTGTAGTGGTGGATGTAACCGAAGGTGTACTGCGTGTATCGGAATGGGATGAAGATGTACTTAAAGATGTTTAAGAAAGTTTAACAGTAAGCAGTTTAAGCACTCATGAATGAATAAGGGGAGAGATGTGGAATGAATTTAGATTGGGATGTGTTGTTAATTCCTGCAATTGTAGTCGGTGTAATTCTGATTCTTGGTTTGGCTTTCTGGGCGAGGTACAAAACGGTTGGACCGGATGAAGCGATGATCGTCACGGGTTCATTCTTGGGGAGCAAGAACATTTCCGATGATGACTCTGGTCGCAAAATTAAAATTGTTCGTGGCGGCGGTGCATTTATTTTGCCCGTGTTCCAGCAATCTGAGTTTATCTCGCTGTTGTCCCATAAGCTGGACGTCTCTACACCAGAAGTATATACGGAACAGGGTGTGCCGGTCATTGCCGATGGTGTCGCCATTATCAAGGTTGGAAGCTCTGTAGAAGACGTGGCCACTGCAGCCGAGCAATTTATTGGTAAGCCTGTTGAATCGTTGAGAGGCGAAGCACAGGAAGTTCTGGAGGGGCATTTGCGGGCCATCCTCGGAACGATGACGGTGGAAGAAGTATACCGTAACCGGGATCGCTTCGCGCAAGAGGTTCAAGGTGTAGCTGCCAGAGATTTGAAAAAAATGGGGCTGCAAATTGTCTCTTTTACCATCAAAGATGTTCGTGATAAACAAGGCTATCTGGATGCCCTCGGTAAACCGAGAATAGCAGCTGTCAAGCGGGATGCTGAAATTGCGGAAGCGGAAGCGATGCGGGATGCACGTATTCAGAAGGCCAATGCGGAAGAACAGGGGCAAAAAGCCGAGTTGCTGCGTGATACGAATATCGCTGAAGCTGCCAAAGAGAAGGAACTGAAAGTAGCGACGTTTAAACGGGATCAGGATACGGCGAAAGCGGAAGCCGATCAGGCGTACCATATCCACGAAGCACGTGCGAGACAAACCGTTGTGGAAGAAGAGATGAAGGTTGAACTTGTTCGTAAAGAACGTGAGATTGATCTGCAAGAGAAAGAAATTATCGTACGTGAGAAGCAATATGATGCTGAAGTGAAGAAAAAGGCAGAAGCCGATCGTTATGCGGTGGAGCAGGCTGCCGAAGCGGATAGAACCAAAAGAATGCGTGAGGCGGAGGCAGTACAGTACTCCATTGAAACGCATGCCAAAGCAACAGCTGAGCAAAAACGACTTGAGGGTCAGGCCATGGCAGATGCGGAACGTGCCAAAGGTACAGCGGATGCAGAAGTTATTCGTCTGAGAGGACTTGCAGAAGCGGAAGCGAAGGAGAAGCTGGCTGAAGCATTCCAGAAGTTTGGCGAAGCTGCAATACTCGACATCATCGTCAAAATGCTGCCTGAACTTGCTGGTAAAATTGCGGAGCCGATCTCGGCGATTGATAAACTTACTGTTGTGGATACAGGTAAAGGTGAGGGTGCAGCACGTGTAAGCAACTACGTAACCGAACTCATGGCTACGGCTCCAGAGATGCTCAAGAGCGTCTCCGGTATTGATGTGGAGCAATTAATCAAAGGACTGACCAAACCCAAAACATCAGCACCTGTTGCCATACAGCAAAGTGAGCCTGTAACCACACCGTCCATAATCGATAAGATTGTGGAAAGAGCTGGCGTTGACGAGTAAGAGATGGTCTCATCATGCACTCGTGCTCTATTGACCTTAAGGCGAATTTTTGTTACTTTTTAAGCGAGACGTCCGGCGCGATTTGCCCGCTCCGGATGTCTTTTCGTTTTTACTAGGGTGTGAGTGAATCATGCCTATGATGGTGTGAAAAAAAGAGGTGCAAACATTGAGTAGCCTGCATGTAAACAAAGCGCTAAATAATAATGTAATTATTGCACAGCATCCTGACCACGGGGAAGTCGTCGTGATTGGTAAAGGCATCGGCTTCAACCGGAAAACCAATGACATTATTCCACTGATGGCTGTGGAAAAGATGTTCATTTTGAGAAATCAGCAGGAGCAAGAGCAGTACAAACAGCTTCTTCCACAGGTGGATGAGGCGTTGATCGAGATTATTAACGAAGTCATTACGTATATTGCAGAGCGTACGGACGTTCCACTCAACGAGCATATTCATATTGCTTTGACTGATCATATTTCTTTTGCTTTAAAACGCAAGGAACAGGGAATTGTCATTCAGAATCCTTTTCTATATGAAACCCGTGAGATATATCCAGATGAATATCGGATGGGAGAGTACGCTGTCCGACTGATCAAGGAGAAAATGAGCGTAGACTTGGGATTAGACGAGATTGGCTTTATCGCACTCCATATTTACAGTGCAATGACCAATCAGAACATAACTCAGGTGCGTGAACATTCCCAATTGATCACCGATTTGGTGAATTTGGTTTCTGACCAACTCGACTATTCATTTGAAACGGAATCTCTCGATTACTCCCGTTTGTTGACTCATCTTCGTTTTGCCCTTGAGCGTGTACGTCGGGGAGACAAAGTCGAAGAACTCCATAAATTGGATTCTCTGTTGAAGTTGGAATACCCTGAAATGTACTCGCTTGCATGGAAACTGACGAAAGTAATGGAGAAGAGACTGAATCTTCCGGTATATCCTGCCGAAGTGGGGTATCTGACGATTCATTTGCAGCGTCTGAATCAAAGGAAAGAAGAAGACAACAAGTGAAATATTTCCACAGGTGGAATTCCAATTTAAGAATTTTTGTGTAAAGGCTTGCACTGAATTTGAAGTGGTGCTACAATGGTTCCGTAATCAAGCAACTGAATAAACATAAGCGACGTGTTACTGATTCGATCAGGCATGAGTTATTAGAGTGTGATTGTTCTTACCTTATACAGGGTATGCTATACCCGAAGGTTGGCACAGTTCACTTTATTAATTCATGCCTTTTTTGTTTTTCCCCTTGCTTGCATCACGACATATAATCTTAGACGAAAGGGTGAATACGAAGCGATGTTTAAAAAGCTTTTTGGTGTATTGCAAAGAGTAGGTAAGGCACTTATGTTGCCGGTGGCGATTCTGCCAGCCGCAGGTTTGTTGCTCGGAATTGGTAACATGCTTGTGAATCCGGACTTTCTGCAATATGCAACGGCACTTGACACTCCTTGGGTGAATTCAATTGCCACGATCATGATGAACGCGGGTCAGATCGTATTTGATAATCTGGCATTGCTGTTTGCCGTCGGTGTAGCCGTCGGCTTAGCCGGAGGCGAAGGCGTAGCAGGTCTTGCGGCAATCATCGGTTATCTGGTTATGAACGTCACATTGGGTACTGCCGTTGGCGTTACACCGGCTATGATTGGTGAAGTACCGGGTTATGCCAGTATTCTGGGCATCCCTACATTGAGTACAGGCGTGTTCGGAGGTATTATCATAGGTATTGCCGCCGCGCTATGTTACAATCGGTTTTTCAAAATCGAGTTGCCTTCTTACCTGGGTTTCTTCGCAGGTAAACGTTTTGTGCCGATCATCACTTCAGTCGTTTCCCTCTTAATCGGGTTGCTTCTGGTGATTATCTGGCCTCCGATTCAAAATGGATTGAATGCCGTATCTCACTTCATGGTAGATACAAGTCCGACATTGTCGGCATTCATTTTCGGAGTCGTGGAACGGTCATTGATTCCGTTCGGTCTTCATCATATTTTCTACTCTCCATTCTGGTTTGAGTTCGGAGAATATGTGAACAAGGCTGGGGACGTCATACGTGGGGACCAGCAAATCTTCTTCAATCAACTGCGTGATGGTGTGAACCTTACAGCGGGAACGTTCCAAGTTGGTAAATTCCCGTTCATGATGTTCGGTTTGCCAGCTGCTGCACTTGCGATGTACCATGAAGCAAGACCGGAGCATAAAAAATATGTTGCAGGGATCATGGGTTCAGCTGCGCTGACATCGTTCCTTACAGGGATTACAGAACCTCTTGAATTCTCGTTCCTGTTTGTGGCACCCGTATTGTTTGCAGTACACTGTATCTTTGCAGGTTTGTCTTTCATGACGATGCAAATTCTTGGCGTCAAAATCGGGATGACGTTCTCCGGTGGATTCATTGACTTCCTGATCTTCGGGATCATTCCGAATCGCACACCTTGGTGGGATGTTATTATCGTAGGTTTGATTCTTGCGGTGATCTATTACTTCGGTTTCAGGTTCATCATTCGCAAATTCAACCTCAAAACACCAGGACGTGAAGAGGCTACACCTGAGACATCTTCCGGTGGAAGTTCAGGATCAACGGATGAGCTGCCACACAATATCCTTGCCGCCTTCGGTGGACAGGAGAATATCAAACATCTGGATGCATGTATTACTCGTTTGCGGATTGAAGTGAATGAGAAATCCAATGTTAATAAAGATCGTTTAAAACAATTGGGTGCATCTGGCGTACTGGAAGTGGGTAATAATGTACAGGCCATCTTCGGTACACGTTCAGATACAATCAAATCGCAGATGCAGGATATCATTGCAGGACGAACCCCGGCACCGACACCAGCCGCTGATGTCACACCAACTCCTGAAGAGGAGAAGGCACAGGGAGCAGAAGGTGAGCGCATTATTGCCGAAGATATCGTCATGCCAGTAAATGGTGAATTGATGGATATCACAAACGTGCCTGACCCGGTTTTTGCTGAAAAAATGACAGGTGACGGTTTCGCTGTTCTGCCACATGATGGTACCATTACATCGCCGGTGTATGGTAAAGTGTTTAACGTATTTCCAAGCAAACATGCCGTAGGTATTATGTCCGACGGTGGCAAGGAAGTGCTTGTTCATATAGGTGTCAACACGGTGAAGCTGAAAGGTCAAGGCTTTAACGTGCTTGTACAGGAAGGTGATCTGGTATCGGCAGGTCAACCGATCATGGAAGTCGATCTGGAGTATGTCAAAGCTAACGCTCCTTCGATCATTTCACCAGTCATCTTCACCAACCTGCCAGAAGGATCAACTGTCACCCTCAAGAAGAGTGGTGTGCTCAAAGTTGGCGATCAGCCAATTATTGAGATAAAATAAGAAGTGTTATCCTTATGGCAAGCAAGTGTTAATATATGCAATGCCTAAACTAAATTACTGAAAGTGAGATGATTGTAATGCAACAAACATTCAGAATTACAGACGAAGATGGTATCCACGCACGTCCGGCGACAGCCCTGGTTAATACAGCAAACAAATTTAAAGGTGCAGAATCCTTTGCAGAAGCTAACGGCAAAAAAGTAACATTGAAATCCATCCTGGGCGTACTTTCCCTCGGTCTGGAACAAGGCGATACCATCAACATCATCGTTGAAGGTGAAGGCGAAGCGGAAGCTCTTCAAGCGCTGACTGATGTTATGGTTAACGAAGGGCTGGGCGAAATTAATGCTTAATGTCTCCGGGATCGCGGCTTCGGCGGGTATTGCTATCGCCAAGGCGTTTATCTTGGAGCATCCCGACTACTCTGTAGAAAAACGCCAAATCAACGACGTTGACGCAGAGATCGCAAAACTCGACTCAGCGCTGGGCAAGTCCCAGGCTGAGCTGGAGGCGATCAAAGAGCGTACTTTACAAGAGCTTGGCGAGAAAAAAGCTGAAATTTTTGCTTCGCATTTGCTCATTCTGAATGACCCGGAACTTATTGATCCGGTTAAAGCGAAAATTGCTGATGAGAAGGTTAATGCAGAATTCGCATTGAACGAGACCGCATCGCAATTTATCTCCATGTTCGAGAACATGAAGAGTGCATACCTGCAGGAACGTGCGGCTGACATGCGTGACGTTACCAAACGTGTGCTGAATCACTTGCTTGGTATCGACTTCATGAGTCCGGCTGAGATCAGTGAAGAAGTGATCGTGCTTGCTGAGGATCTGACGCCTTCCGACACAGCTCAATTGAACCGTCAATATGTTAAAGGTTTTGCTACCAACATTGGTGGACGTACTTCTCACTCGGCAATCATGGCTCGTTCTCTTGAAATCCCGGCTGTTGTGGGTACCAAGGACATTCTGGCTCAAGCCAAACAAGGCGATATGATTATCGTTGACGGTCTGGATGGTCATGTTTTGGTTAATCCAACGGATGAGGTCATTGCGGAGTATCGTTCCAAACAGGAGCAGTATGATGCACAACGTGCCGAGTGGAGAAAACTGCGTGACGAACCAACCGTAACAGTGGACAACGTTCATGTTGAACTTGCAGCCAACATCGGTACACCGAATGATGTAACTGGTGTTCTGGAGAATGGCGGCGAGGCAGTAGGTCTGTACCGTACCGAATTCCTGTACATGGGCAGAGACAAGCTCCCTTCCGAAGACATTCAGTACAATGCTTACAAAGCGGTACTGGAAAAAATGGAGGGCAAACCTGTTGTCGTTCGTACACTCGACATCGGTGGAGACAAAGAGCTTCCATATCTGGATCTGCCAAAAGAAATGAATCCATTCCTCGGCTTCCGTGCAATTCGTCTGTGCCTGGACCGTCAGGATATTTTCCGTACACAATTGCGTGCCTTGTTGCGTGCAAGCGTACATGGTAACCTGCGTGTCATGTTCCCAATGATCGCAACACTGGGCGAATTCCGTGAAGCGAAGGCAGTCCTGCTCGAAGAGAAGGAAAAACTGGTAGCTGAAGGTATTGCGGTATCAGACAGCATCCAACTGGGCATCATGGTCGAAATTCCTTCGACTGCAGTTCTTGCGGATCAATTCGCCAAAGAAGTTGATTTCTTCAGTATCGGAACGAACGATCTGATTCAATACACCATGGCTGCTGACCGTATGAATGAGCGTGTCTCCTATCTGTACCAACCTTACAACCCTGCCATTTTGCGTTTGGTTAAGATGGTAATCGATGCAGCGCATCGTGAAGGGAAGTGGGCTGGCATGTGCGGAGAGATGGCTGGAGACGCAACAGCAATTCCATTGCTGCTTGGTCTTGGATTGGATGAGTTCAGCATGAGCGCAACCTCCATTCTGCCAGCTCGCAGTCAGATCACCAAGCTGTCCCGTGCGGATATGCAGGAACTGGCTGCCAAAGCTCTGGATATGCAAACGGCTGAACAAGTTGTTGAATTGGTTCAAAGCATTCAAGCGTAATGTAATTTTATGGGGTTTCCACCCGATTTTAAGGGTTTCTTTTTCCGATAAAGTGCTGCAGTCGTGCAGCGGTTTTGCCGGTATCCGCGATTCATTGTGGATATCGGCTTTTTTTGTGATAAACAGGACAATGTGATTCGGACTCTAGTGTGTAATCAAACTGTCTTTAAACCTCGGTCTGAGAACTGAAGGGCGACTGAACGTGGTTAAAGTAAACAAATGCGCTATATTCTGAAATACGAGGTTGCGTTCTTCAGTAGGAGAGTGATGCGTACTTCATAAGCGAAAGTGCAAAGAACTAAGAGAGGAAAGCTAAGGGATAAAAGCTAAGAGATTAGCACTGGGGGGAAGCTTTCAGTAATAGGTGCTTAGTGCAAAGGAATCTGTGACATCTTATTCCGGGATTTGAAGTACCTGCAGATATCTAAAGAACCTGATACACGCTATGTCGGAATCTACAGCCATTATTAGCATTTTTGTGAGGGTATTTAGAGAAATAACGTGTCTGATGTTTCTAAGAATTGAAAGAGTCGCCTGCGGAGGTCAAATAAGACATCCTGGGTTCGTTAGAACATTTTCTGGCTTGGTACTATCCGTCACAGGCTATCCGTCGCAGGCATCCGAAAGTCCGGGCTTCCAGACCTGGACGCTGGTATACATCGGAGCATAGCTTGCCTGAACATGAGACAGGCACTAATAGGATGAAGATGAGCAGGAACCGTGACATTAGTAAAGAGGAGTCAACTCGAAAAGCTCTTGCTGATTGGAATTATCAGCAAGAGCTTTCGTGAGAACAATGATTTGATTAACTGCAAGCGCAGTTCAGAACAGGCTTACGGGCTGCTGTAGTTTCATCCAGACGGGTAACCGGTGTGCCATAAGGGGCATTGAGTACCAGTTCAGGGGTCTCTTCTGCTTCCTTGGCAATGCGAATCATCGTATCGATGAACCCATCAAGTGTTTCTTTGCTCTCGGTTTCCGTCGGCTCGATCATGATGCACTCCTCAACGTTCAGCGGGAAGTACACGGTTGGCGGGTGATATCCAAAATCAAGCAAACGTTTGGCGACGTCCAGTGTGCGTACACCATACTGTTTTAATCCCCGGCCAGACATCACGAATTCATGTTTGCACACGCCTGGATACGGAATCTCGTAGTAAGGAGCAAGACGTGCCATCATGTAGTTGGCGTTGAGCACCGCACATTCCGATACCCGGCGCAAGCCTTCTGGTCCATAGGTACGAATGTAGGCATAGGCACGCACCAGAATACCGAAATTGCCGTAATACGCTTTGACCCTGCCAATGGATTGATCCCCTTCGCGATCGAATGCATACATACCCTCATCCGTTTTGATGACCATCGGTTTTGGCAAAAACGGAATCAAGCGGCTCTTCACGCCCACCGGGCCGGCCCCAGGTCCACCTCCGCCGTGCGGAGTACTCATCGTTTTATGCAAGTTCAGATGCACTACGTCGAAGCCCATATCGCCAGGACGGGTAATACCCATAATGGCGTTGGAGTTGGCTCCATCGTAGTACAGCAAGCCACCAGCCTGGTGCACGATGGAGGCAATCTCCTGAATGTCTTTTTCAAAAAGTCCGAGTGTGTTCGGGTTGGTCAGCATCAGCGCTGCGGTATCCGAACCAACAGCTGCGCGAAGTGCCTCCAGATCTACCAGACCGTCTGCGCGGGATGGTATCGTTACCGTTTCGAAACCTGCTACGGTTGCACTTGCCGGGTTGGTGCCATGAGAAGAATCCGGTACGATGACTTTGGTGCGCTGTTCACC
Organism: Paenibacillus sp. JNUCC-31; assembly: GCF_014844075.1. Classification (NCBI taxonomy): domain Bacteria; kingdom Bacillati; phylum Bacillota; class Bacilli; order Caryophanales; family Paenibacillaceae; genus Paenibacillus; species Paenibacillus sp. JNUCC31. The sequence continues at coordinate 1,727,143 of NZ_CP062165.1, read as the reverse complement.
ACGACCTTCATGGTAGGCACGGATCATCATGAGCCCGGTCCATTCGCCATGTGCACCAGCAGCAGGTTGCAGCGTAACAGCATCCATGCCCGTCAAGCCTGCAAGGTCATTTTGCAACGTGTAGAGTAGTTCAAGTGCACCCTGAATGCTGGATTCGTGCTGATATGGATGGATTTTCGCGAATCCGTTATAACGGGCGACATCCTCATTAATCTTCGGATTATATTTCATCGTACAAGAGCCAAGTGGATAGAATCCGTTATCTACCCCGAAGTTGCGACGGGAGAGGGCAGTGTAGTGACGAATGACGTCCACTTCAAAAACCTCAGGCAACGCTGCTGCTTCCGACCGCAGCATTTCCCGGGGAATCAGCGAATCGACAGCTTGCCGGGGAACGTCACATTCTGGCAAGGAATACGCGACCCGACCCAGACTGCTGAGTTCAAAGATCAATGATTGCTCCGGTGCTGGAGAGGCAGCTTGGGCAGAGATGTTCGTAACTGTTTCAGTTTGGCCCGAAGTGGAGACTGAGGTTACTGTTTCCGAGTGGCCTGTTGCTGAAGTTGTCGTCGTTGTCTTTGTTGTCGTTTCTTGAGTCACAGCGATCCCTCCATTACACGTGCGAATTCGTCGATCTCTTCCTTGCTGCGTCGTTCAGTAACGGCGATGAGCATATGTCCGGCGAGCTCTGGATAATCGCGTCCAAGCTCATAGCCGCCAATGTAACCTGCATCGAGCAATTTCAGTTGCAGGGCATCCACATTCGTTCCTTCAGGCAGTTGGACAACAAACTCATTGAAGGTAGGTGCAGTAAACGTAAGAGAAACCCCTGGAATTGCGGTAAGCGTGTTAAGGGCATAATGACTCTTTTGCAAATTCAAATCAGCGACGTCGATCATGCCTTGTTTACCCATAATGGACATATAGACAGAGGCGCTCAGCGCGAGTAAAGCCTGGTTGGAACAGATGTTGGACGTCGCCTTTTCACGGCGAATATGCTGTTCCCGTGCTTGCAGCGTGAGTACAAAGCCACGCTTGCCGTTGCGGTCCGTGGTCTGGCCTACAATTCGGCCAGGAATCCGGCGCATATGAGCCTGGGATACGGCAAAATATCCGCATGTTGGACCGCCGAGTGAAGCGGCGATGCCAAGAGGCTGCGCGTCGCCAACGACGATGTCAGCACCCAGCTTGCCTGGGGCTTCCAGCAGACCCAGCGACAGCGGGTTGGCACTGACCACGAGCAGACCCTTGTGCGCATGCGCCAGGTCTGCGGCCTGTTTTACATTTTCCACGGCGCCGAAGAAGTTCGGGCTCTGAATCATAACGGCTGCGGTGTCATCGGACACGGCAGCTTGCAGGGCATCCCAGTCTGTTACACCATTTTGGTACCCGATCTCAACAATCTCCAAATTGAGGCCGTGTGCATAAGCTTGCAATACCTGACGGGATTCGGGGTGCACGGTACGCGATACAATCAGCTGTTTGCGGCGGGTTGCCGCTGCGGCCAGATTGCCTGCTTCCGCAAATGCAGTTGCACCATCGTACATGCTGGCATTGGCTACAGCCATGCCTGTTAACTCACAGATGTAAGATTGAAACTCGAAAATCGCCTGCAATTCTCCTTGGCTGATCTCGGGTTGATAGGGCGTATAGGCAGTGTAGAACTCGGAACGGGAAATGACATGATTAATGACAGAGGGCACGTGGTGATCGTAAATGCCTGCGCCCAGGAAGCTGGCGTGTGTCTCGAAGTTGGCATTCGCTCCCGCCTGCTTCGACATATGACGTGTCAGTGCATATTCATCGAGTTTGGAGGAAACAGGCAGTTCGCCCTGATAGCGAATCTCCTGTGGAATGTCATGGAACAGATCCTCCATCGTTTCCACACCGATGGTTGCCAACATGGCACTCTGATCCTGCTCAGTCATGGGAATGTAGCGGTGCTTGCTCATGCTTGATCAGCTCCTTGAGTAGGTGTCTTTGGTGCACGTGTCCGTTTATGAAAAGGGGTCTTCACAACCTCGGCTTTCAATTTCTTGCCGCGAATCTCAATCTCCAGTGGGGTACCCAGTGCAGCATATTTGCTGTCAATCAAGGCCAGCCCCAGATTGCGTTTCAGCGTAGGCGATTGGGTGCCTGTAGTCACTTCACCAATCTGTGCGCCTTCGGCGTAAATCGGATAATGGGGGCGGGGAATGCCGCGCTCCAGTACTTCGATACCGACCAGCTTGCGGACAGGCCCGTCATTTTTTTGTCGCAATAAGGCTTCATGTCCGATAAAAGGTTCGGCATTCAGCTTCACAAACATGCCCACACCAGCCTCCAGCGGCGAAATGGTTGCAGACAATTCCTGCCCATACAGGGGAAGCTTGGCTTCAAAGCGCAGCGTATCCCGGGCACCCAGTCCTGCCGGGACAAGTCCATGACCTTCTCCCGCCTGCATCAATCCATTCCAGACCGCAGCGGCCTGTTCGGCAGGAACATAGAGCTCAAAGCCGTCTTCACCGGTATATCCGGTGCGGGATAACAGCAATGTAACCCCACATACCTCCGCATTCAACACAAAACGGAAGGGCTCTATCGAAGACACATCGGTATCTGTCACCGTCCCGAGAATGTCCACTGCTAGCGGACCTTGCAGAGCAAGGAGCGCCGTCTGATTTGAATCATTGGTCATTGTTACGCCTGGCATCATGTGCTGCTGCAGCCATGCCCAGTCCTTGTCGATGTTGGAGGCGTTAACCACTAGCATATAATGCTGGTCTTTCAGTTTATAGATCAGCAGATCATCGACCACGCCGCCATCCGGATAACACATTAACGTGTATTGGGCTTGACCGGTAACGAGTGTTGTTACATCATTGGTGGTCATGTGCTGTAGAAAAGCTTCCGCGTGTTCCCCTTGGACAGTGAATTCACCCATGTGGGATACATCAAACAGTCCGGCACGTTCTCGCACCGCTTCATGTTCTTTCTGAATTCCGCTGAATTGTACCGGGAGCTCCCAGCCGCCAAAATCAATGCATCGTACGCCTTCATATTGCTGATAGAGTGGAAAGAGTGGGGTTCTAAGCAAATCGGACATCCAATCACCTCGTTATGGGCCGTCAACCGGCCGAGTGTATAACCGTGGAGCAATGAATCTGGCATCAACTTTTATTATAAAAGTAAGGTGAAGACGCTATAGGCAGTGCCGCTCTATAACCTGTTTTCGTTTTTTTTGGGAAAAAGGAAAAGGACAGGCCAAAGAATAGGCATGCCAGAAGCACGCTGTATTCTTAGGCTCTGTCCTTGGTACCTGAGAGTTACCCCGCCGCATGATGCAGCAGGTTTCCCCTTGGGTGATCGTAACGCCCACACAGGGCGAATAGATGCTCTCCAGAGTTGCGTCCCGTAAAAGTCCTTTTGCCTGAGAGATTCACCTCCGCTTGTCGGTGGTTTACTCCTTCGGCGTTACCGCATGTACACCCTGATTCGGGTGTCAAGGGTAATCTCTCCCTTTACATTCATCCGCGGGCATTGCATAGACCAATAAACACATTTACTACTCTCATTAAAGCCTGAATCGACTATTGATGTCAAGAACGATATCATAGAAATTGAGAAAAAATCCGAATGATATTATTAATTTAAATTATAATGTTCGTATATTTTTAAAGAGTGCGCTTACTTTTCTAATATTCACCATTATATGTAGGGAGTGTTCATTTGAGTTACAGGCATATAAGAAAGAAAATCAAATAATTTGTAAGGTATCTTGACATTTGATTGGGAAATATCATACGCTATGTTCTGGGAAAAAGGTTAAGGTCAAAGAAGCGCATGCACTCATTAATGAAAAGCGAGGCGGATATCGATGAGCGAATTGAAAAGTGATTTCCTGTACAGTGAAGAGCACGAATGGGTGCAGACCGTAGGGGAGGATACCGTACGTATTGGCATTACCGAGTTCGCGCAGCATCAGCTGGGTGACATTGTGTTTGTTGAATTGCCTGACCTTGAATCGGATGTAAAGGCAGAAGACAGCATTGGAACGATTGAATCCGTCAAAACCGTTTCGGATTTGTTTTCTCCTGTAAGTGGAACCATTGTGGCTGTGAATGACGCATTGCAGGATTCCCCGGAGCTAGTTAATAACTCTCCATATGAGGAAGGCTGGATGATTGAGATCCGTGTTGAGGGCGATCTGACAGCAGCACTGTCCACATTGATGAATGCGGACGCATATCGTAAACACACGGAATAATATTATTTTACATTATTTTACGATTCCAGGGTGAAGAGCTAAGCTAGAGCTTGATACGAACGCCCGTTTAACGTGAAAAGAGTAATCCATTGAAATATGTGCAGTTAGTGATACTGATGATTTGACCATAGTTTAGGCGCAATTGCTTCATCTGAAACAGGATGAGCAGTTGCGCCTTTTTTCCGTTATTCGCGCAGCATGGGCGTGGCATATATTTACATTTTACACGTCATTAAAATGGGGTTATTCGTGGGAATGATACATGAAAGGGAATATGACAGATTCATTTCAGCTAAAAGGATAAATCAATCGGACAAACCTTCAAATTTAAATCTTGTCATCAACGTTCATGACGGAAGTAGGTTTTCATTTCGTTGTGGAAGATACCGTTTTCATTTACGATATGTTTGTGAAATGAAGATTTATTTCAGATTTATACCTTGTTCGTCTGGATCATCATCATTGTCAAAAATTCAGTAGAATGAAGGTTTAATATGTTGAGGAGGTTTTCGATATGAGTTCAGTGGACGCAAAATCCGAAAAAAGCGGAGGAATACGGGTCGGCGTTCAGAAGTTTGGACGTTTCCTGAGCGGTATGGTTATGCCGAACATGGGTGCATTTATCGCCTGGGGTCTGATTACGGCATTGTTCATTCCAAAAGGATGGTTCCCTAACGCAGATTTTGCATTGCTGGTTGATCCAATGATCAAATATTTGCTGCCTTTGTTGATCGGTTACACAGGCGGTACCATGGTACACGGCCAACGTGGTGGTGTAGTCGGTGCGATTATGACCATCGGGGTGATTGTGGGCAGTGACATTCCGATGTTTCTTGGTGCCATGATTGCCGGACCATTGGGAGCCTGGGTCATTAAGAAATTTGACAAGGCTGTCGAGGGCAAAATCAAATCCGGATTTGAGATGCTGGTTAACAACTTCTCCGCTGGTATTATTGGTGGGATTTTGGCCCTTCTGGCCCTTAAAGGCATCGGTCCTTTCGTTGAAGCAATTAGCAAGGTGTTATCGGCCGGGGTAGAAACCTTGATGAATGCCGGTCTTCTCCCGCTGGTCAATCTGATCATTGAGCCAGGAAAAGTATTATTCCTGAACAATGCCATCAACCATGGGATTTTGACACCGATTGGTACAGATCAAGCAAGAGAACTGGGTCAATCCGTTTTATTCATGCTTGAATCCAATCCAGGACCTGGACTCGGCATTTTGCTGGCCTACTGCTTCTTTGGTCGGGGGTCAGCTAAATCTTCTGCTCCAGGTGCTGTAATTATCCATTTCTTTGGCGGGATTCACGAGATTTATTTTCCTTACATTCTGATGAGACCGATACTGATTCTGGCTGCGATGGCTGGTGGTGTAGCAGGTACATTGACCTTCATGCTGACAGGAGCTGGTTTGGTTTCAGCACCGTCACCGGGAAGTATTATTGCCTACTCGTTGTTAACACCTAAGGGTGGATATCTTGGCATGCTGGCAGGGGTAGCTGTAGCTGCGATTATCTCCTTCCTTGTGGCATCCGTACTGCTCAAAACAGGTAAACAGAAGGACGACGAAGATCTGGATAGTGCTTCTAACCGTATGAAGGATATGAAAAACCAGGGCAAAACGGGTAACCTCACCGTTGATAAAGACAATCGGGAAGCTGACCGTGCAGCCGATATTGCTTCTTCGGCAGTAAAAACGGATATCAATAAAATTGTATTCTCCTGTGATGCAGGTATGGGTTCGAGTGCCATGGGAGCTTCGATTCTGCGGAAGAAAATGAAGGCAGCCGGTGTGGATGTCGCTGTAACCAACACGGCAATCAGTGAAATTCCGCAAGATGCCGACATTGTCATCACACAGAAAACATTGACAGAGCGGGCCAAAACGGTGGCTCCAAATGCAGAGCATATTTCCATCGATAACTTCCTGAAGAGTCCTGAATATGAGGCACTGGTGGAGCGCCTCAAATCCGACTCCTGATGAGCAATATTACAAGGAGACAGCGTGAAATCGTGGAGTTCCTGCTGGAGCACCCGCATGAGGTAACTGCTGGCGAAATAGCTGTTGCGGTCAAAGTGAGTACCCGTACCGTACATCGGGAGTTGCAGATGATTGAACAGTGGCTTGAGCCCCTTGGCATGAAATTGGAAAAAAAATCGGGAACCGGGGTCCGAATCGATCCCGGTTCCGATGATCTGGCTGTATTGCGACAACAACTTGAGCTGAACGAATATGTGGAGTTTACGCCCGAAGAGCGTAAACTCTTCATGCTTTGTATTCTGCTGGATGAAGCTGAGCCTGTGAAGTTGCTAGCACTGGCCTCAGATCTGAAGGTTACTGTGTCTACGGCAAGCAATGATCTGGATGACCTTGAACCACGTATTCTCCAGGCGGGATTGAAGCTGGTTCGCAGGCGCGGATATGGGGTCAAGATCAATGGAAGCGAAATAGCACATCGCATGGCTATATCTGCGCTCGCTCTTGAATACTTGGATGAATCCGATCTGTTCGGAAGACATGTGGAGCAGGGAGTCTCCAAGGTAAACAGCAAACTTCTGGGAATGATAGGGCATAAGGATGTACTTACAATAGAAAATGCGTTGTGGCAACCGGATATCGATTGGTTAGAAAATATCCCGGAGCGGCAATACATGAAGCTGTTGATTCAATTGTCCGTAGCGGTTGTTCGTATCCGCAAAGGCTTTGGCATTGGGCGGAGTCTTCATCAGGACAATAAGAACGGCGGATATCTGCTGGATGGCGAGAAGAAGGTACCGGAATACTTGGCTTCCCGCTTGTGCGGTGTTCTGTCTGCCCAGCTTGGACTTGAGTTTGCCAAAGAGGAACAGGCCTATTTTCACAGGTTGCTGATTGAAATTGAGCAATCAATTCATTCCTCGCGTCTGCTGCCTATAGACGATTTGGTCTTACTCGATATGGTTCGTTCCCTCACAGATCGGATGCAGGAGAAGACCCATTATTTGTTCCATGAGGATCGTCTGCTCCGTGAAGGTCTGATTGCCCATATGGAGCCGGTGCTGGAACGCATGGAGGGACGTCAGCACATCCGTAATCCATTGCTTCAGCAAATCCGCAAGGATTATGAATCATTGTTTGAGGATGTGAAAGAAGCGGTCCAACTGGCTTGGCCCAATACGGATGTGCCAGATGAGGAGATTGGATTTCTGGTGATGCACTTCGGTGCTTCCATTGAACGGCTGCGGGTACTAAAGCGTGAAGTCAGGGCTGTCGTCGTCTGTACCAGCGGGATCGGATCTTCACGGATGTTATCGAGCCGTCTGTCCAAGGAAATTCCCGAAATTCGAATTGTGGACAGCGTGTCATGGTATGAAGCAGCTCGTATACCGAAGGCGGAATATGATCTGGTTCTCTCTACAGTCGATCTGCCAATGGATAAACATCAATACTACAAGGTAAGCCCACTGCTGACAGCAGAAGAGAGTGAACGCTTAAGGCATTTCATCAGGACAACGACGCTTCAGCGGGAACATAGTCCCCCACCTGAAGCGGTTTCAAGGACAACAGGCCGTATCGCCGATCCGGTTGGACTGGAGGCTACACTGATTGAAATCGTGCAGATTATTGGTAAATTTCAGGTGTTCCCGCTGGATAATCAGGAGATTGGATTTTATGAAACGGCCAACGCCATGTGCAACGTGTTGCATCAATCCGGTGTGTTGAATAACCCAGAAGAGATTGCCAGGCTGCTGGAGGAGCGTGAAGCAGTTGGAAGCCAGAAAATTCCGGGGACTTCGCTCGCGCTGTTCCATACACGCAGTGATGGCATTTACAGGCCTTCGATCACGCTCTTCCAGTTGTCAGAGCCGCTTCTGCGTACCCCCGAAGACCCGGCAGGTGTCAGTCACGTGCTCTTGATGCTTGGGCCCAGAGAGTTGTCCAAGGAAAGCTTGGAGGTACTAAGTGAGATCAGTGCGCTGCTGTTACAGGAAGAAATGATTGCATTACTTGAAAAAGGGAACCGGGATGATCTTATTCATTATTTATCCCGAGAGCTTGCGGGATTTTACCGCAGCAAAATCGAAATTGGAGGTATACAAACATGAGTGTGTTAACGAAAGATAAAGTCATCATGAATGCAACGGCTCAGGACAAATATGAAGCGATTCGCATGGCAGGTCAGATTTTGAAAGACGCAGGTCATATCACCGCTGAATACATTGACAAAATGCTGGAGCGTGAAGAAATTGTCTCCACGTATGTCGGAAATGGACTTGCAATTCCACACGGCACGAAGGAATCCAAATCCTTTATCCTGTCCACAGGTATATCGGTGATCCAGTTCCCGCAGGGTGTTGATTTTGGGGAAGAAAAAGCATATATGGTGATCGGTATCGCCGCTCAGGGCGGGGAACATATGGAGATTTTGACCAGCATTGCAGTGATCTGTGCGGAGGAAGAGAATATGGAAGCACTGCGTCAGGCCAAAACTGCCGAAGAAGTCATCACCATTTTGGAAAGTGAAATGGAACTATGAAGGCCCTTCACTTTGGAGCAGGTAACATTGGACGTGGCTTCATCGGTTTGATCCTGTCCCGTGCAGGATACAAGGTAGTATTCTCGGACGTTAATCAGGAGCTGGTTACGGCTTTACAGCAGCGCGGAGAGTACACCGTTGAACTGGCTAACGAGGCCAAGGATCTGGAGAACGTCACTGGTGTGAGCGCAATCGATGGAACCAATCTGGATACCGTTGCTCAAAATGTTGCAGAAGCTGAACTGATCACAACCGCAGTGGGTGTAGGCATACTGAAACATATTGCTCCCGGTATAGCCAAAGGTCTTACGGCCAGACTGGGGACGGGGGATGTCTTCGAGCCTCTTCACATTATTGCCTGTGAAAATGCAATCGGAGCCAGCACTCAGTTGAAAGAACATGTATATGGCTTGCTGGATGAGCATATCCGCAAACTTGCTGATCAGTACGTATACTTTCCAGATTCAGCCGTAGACCGGATTGTACCGATTCAGCATCATGAAGATCCGTTGCATGTACAGGTAGAGCCTTTCTATGAATGGGTCGTTGACCGTTCACAAATGGCTCCTGCGTTCAAACCGGTTGAGGGTGTAATGTATGTTGATGATCTGGAGCCTTATATCGAACGGAAGCTGTTTACCGTAAATACTGGACACTGTATTGCCGCCTATATTGGATATGAGAACGGGTTTGATACAATTCAGAAGGCTATTGCCGATGAAAAAGTCAAATCTATTGTATATGGGGCCTTGCAGGAAACCGGGGCAGTTTTGGTGAAGCGTTTTGGATTCAATGCGGATGATCACCAGCTGTACATTGCCAAAATATTGGAGCGCTTCGTTAACCCGCATCTGACGGATGAGGTAACTCGTGTAGGACGTTCACCGCTGCGGAAATTGTCCCCGAATGACCGCCTGGTTCGTCCGGCTCTCCAGGCTTACGAGTATGGAACGGAGACAACGCATCTGGCGATGGGAATGGCAGCTGCCTGCAAGTTTGATATTCCCGAAGACCCGGAAGCGGTGGAACTTCAGACTACGATCCAGCAAAAAGGGATTGAAGCAGCACTTAGCCAGTATACGTCCATGGAAGAGAGCCATCCTGTACTGAAGCAGGCTGTAGAGCACTATCATCAAATGAAAAAGTAACAATGTTCATTCCAATACAACGTAATATGGACAGAGGAAGAGCCTCACAGGGTTAACTGTGGGGCTCTTCTTCTTGTTCTGCTTTCTTTTTATACGTATCCAGACATGTCTTACATATACAGAACTTCCTGCGTTGTTCTGCTGGAATGCGGTCAAATACCCCTTCTGGGAACACGGCTTCGTTACACCAGCATTCTGAGTGAGGACGGCCTGCTGCATAGGAACAGCCATTAGCTTCACCGCATAAAGGACATACAAGGACTTCTGGTGTCACCTTCTTTGTATCTTGCTCAATAGACATACGGGTCTTCCTTCCCCCTTGTGAATAGTTAACCACTAACGATCGATAGGCTAATTACTGTATACTGACTCAACCTATTATACCAATCCTATGATTATTCTTCAGGAGGCAATTCAATCTTCAGTCCTTCCACATGTTTGCGACCCATCAGTTTTCGTTTCTTTCGGTTTTCCTTGGTCTCCAGCACAATGTCGAGGTCATAGTCGTCGCCTGGATAAAGTTCCTGTGCGGATATATGCAGAGTCAGGCGTTTTTTGTGAATTTTGACTTTACGTCCTCGCAGCATAACTCCGATGTTGCCACGACTGTCCTCCAGATCACAGACGATTCCTGACTGGTTCAGATAGGCTGCATACACGCGATCTCCTTTACGGAATGCTTTGGCAGGGGAAGTGGGTTCTAATGTTTCAGACCTATCGGATTGCTTTCTTGTTCCAGTTTGTGCGGACGGGTTGACAGATTTCACTGTGTTCCTTGTTTTATTTAAGTGCTCTTGTTCCATTGTGCTGCTTCTTGGCGATGGCGCAGAGTTCACAATGGGCACGGATGGAGTGAGGTTGGGAGACACATGTCGCGAGACACCCTGATCTGAAACGACTTTGGAGCGTTCTATAATGCGCTGTGGCATTCCCAACTTCAACGCGATGGAATAGGCGTAACTTTCCCCAGCTTCTCCAATTCGCAATCGATAAAGAGGCTGGAGCGAGACCGTATCGAATTCCATTCGTGCATTCTCAAAACCCGGCGTAGCAGCCGCAAAATGTTTAATTTCACCAAAATGGGTTGTGGCAACCACTGTAGCTCCAAGGTGATGCAGTTCCTCCAGCATGGCGATGGAGAGGCCTACTCCCTCACCGGGGTCCGTGCCGGAAGCCATCTCATCAATAAGCACAAGCGTTGATGAATCGGCTTGCTCCAGGATGCCGATCATATTGCGAATATGAGCGGAGAAGGTACTGAGTGCTTGCTCCAGACTCTGTCCATCGCCGATATCAACGGCAACCTCGCGATATACCGCCATCTCGCCACCTTCAGAAACAGGCACCAGCAGACCGGATTGCATCATGAGGGTGAGCAGGCCCAATGTTTTGAGGGCGACCGTTTTGCCGCCTGTATTCGGCCCTGTAATGATGAGGGAGGAATAGGTGTGACCGATTGCAAAATCAAGCGGAACCATGGATGCGCCCATGAACGGATGGCGGGCATTCTGTATCCGAACCCTTCCATTGGCATTTACGTGTACAATACGACCGTCCATCGTCGCTGCATATTTCGCTTTGGCAAACAGGAAATCCAGAATACCTATCGTTTCAGTATTTAGCGCAATTTCACGATGATAGGACTCTGCCAGAGAGGTCAAGTCACCTAAAATTTTCATTTCCTCTCGTGATTCCTCGGCTTGAAGGGAAGCCAGTTCCATCTGCAAACCTACTAATTCAGCGGGTTCAATATATACGGTCTGACCGCTTCCTGATTCATCCAGCACACTGCCTTTAACGAGCTTGCGGAACTCCTTCTTAATGGGAAGCACGGTTCTTCCACCGCGCTGGCTAATGACATTTTCCTGCATGATGGAGCGGTGTTTGCTTACCAGAGAATCCAGCTTGCGTTTCATGCGTTCTTCATTTACTGTCATTTTTTTGCGGATGCGAACCAATTCTTTGCTGGCCTGATCCTGTATGCGTCCACTGTGGATGCAGCGTTCAATTTCGCTTAACAGGGATTCCATTCCCATCATTGATGCAGCATAACGGCTGACTGTGGGAGCAGCTTCGGACTTCGCTTCCATGTACTTCATAAGCTGTACACAGCTGCGCAGAAATTGGGAGAGATGGCTGAAATCACGTTCACTAAATAAATAACCGGTACCGAGCAGGTCCATAATGGTTTCCATCCCTTCCAGTGAAGGAATAGGAACACTGGCGCCAAAGCGAATCAAAGCTGCGGCTTCAGCCGTCTCTTCCAGACGGATTTCAATCAGACGTGCATCAAGCATCGGTCTCATTTCTCTTGCGTAACGTTTGCCCAAATAGGATGTGGCACAGGCTGCAAGATTTTTTTGGATTTGGGGGTAACCCAGACTGTTTAGCGTGTTTTCATTCATTCTTGATCTCTCCTTGAGAATTAAAATGGAAGTACGGTTAAAGCGATGGAACATATTCCTGGAAAAACGCAAAAAGGGCGGAGAATGAACAAACGTCATTCTCCGCCCTTAACGTAGGGGAAAGCAGGGCCCATTACAGGTCTATACAAAAAAATCCACGCTGAACACAGCGCGGAAATAGACCCGGACACGTACAATCCCGGAGGCGATTTATGATATCCGCTGTTCTTAACTAAGTACAGGGGTTACGGCGCATCATGAAACACACGTATGCCATAAGGCACAAGTGAATCGAAGGCCAAACTCCTGAATATGAAACTTGGTTAGTTAAGAACGCTCACCGACATCAAAATCTCTCCTTTGATTGAGGAATATGCAACCAATATAAACTGGAAATAACCTTTAAGTCAACCTTCAAGAATAAATAGTGGACTTGAATAACAATGGGTTTTAAAATAACAATAGTAAATTAATCCAATGAAAGCGATATTATACAACCTTTTTGCATTGCACCGGAAGTCCATTCCGAAAGCGTTCTCGCTTAAATAATGCAAAATACATACAAAGGAGGATGCTCTTTTTGCCTAAATACTTGCTGCGTCTGCTTTGTTTTACCATGATCCTTGGAGCCCTTCCGGTGATTGTGATTGGTTCAGTCTCGTATTCGATTGCTTCGCGTGACATTGAACAGAAGGTGCGTGAGAGTAATCTGCAGATTTTGCATCAGACCCAAATGCGGGTAGAGCAAGTATTGCGCAGCCTGCAATTGTCGTCCATCCAATATGTGAATTCTCCATTGGTATTACAAGCGATGAAGAAACCGCTGGACAGCAGCGAATTTCAGGAAATACGTGATCTGACGTCCGGATTCAACAATCTGCAGGCGGTTACCAATATCGATCAGGCTTATCTCGTCAATCTGGATGAAGATTGGGTCGTTTCAATGCGATCATTTGGAAAAGTGGATGATTTCAGTATCCGGGACCGCATTGGCTCCTATTTAAAATATACAAACAGCTTGTTCTGGGTCACTCAAAATAGGAGCTCAGCCAAAGAAAGTGTTCCGGTTTCTGCCGGAATGGGTGAAGCAGCACAGGAACCCCCGCCTACTCTTATATCATCGGACAATGTGGTGAGCATGGTGTTCAAAATCCCGATGGTGCCTACTAATGTGAAACCTAAGGGTCTACTCGTGATCGATCTTGCGGATGCGGAGCTTAGCACATTTCTAAGTCGAAATCCGAATTCTGGTGATATGTATGTGCTCGATCGGGACCAGAAGTATTTTCTGAATGATATGGAACAAGACGGGAAATACGATATGCTCAATCAGGAAATTCATGAGAAAGTGGAGACGACGGGTCTAGCGGAGGGATTCTTCAACGCTGAGGTGGAGGGAAGTCAGGTTGCGGTTAGTTACAGAAAGTCGCCGCTCAATGGCTGGTTATATGTCTCAGTGGTGTCCCTGGGGCAGATTACCGCTCAGTCGCAAAAAATTGCATTGGTTACAGGAGTGGCTACACTGATCATGTTATGTATGACGGGACTGGTCGCCATCTACGGCAGTCGACGGATGTATTCTCCGATATCTAGACTGCTGCAGTTTACCAAGGGACTGGATTCCCCATTGGCCCCGTCAGGACGCCGTCAGGATGAATTTATCTACATCGAAGAGCGATTAACGACCTTATTCAGCTCGGAAAAAACGATGCGCGAGCAAATGAAGGGTCAGCATGTTCATTTGCAGGAATTCTTTATGACCAAACTGCTAACAGGCAAAATATCGGAAGAGGACTTCAGATATCAGGGAGAGCTGTATGATTTCCCGACATCATGGTCACGGTTAGGGGTGCTCACGCTTCAAATCGATACCCTTGAAGGGACAAGGTATGAAGAGCAGGACCGGGACCTGCTGTTGTTCGCGTTAAACAATATGGTCGGTGAACTGCTGCCTTCGGATATTCGATTTGCCCCTGTCATGATTGATGACGCCCAGGTTACGATACTTGCATCGGTGGTGGTTGATGAAGTACAGCTCAAAGAATGGATGCATACCCAGGCTGAATTGATCCGTGAGCGGGTTGTAACCTATCTCAATCTGCCTGTAAGTATCGGCATTAGCCGCTCCTATGCAGAGATAGGAGATTCACCAAGAGCTTATCAGGAAAGCCGGGAGGCCCTTCAGGGCAGGGTAAGTCTGGGCAGTCGCATTATTTTGCATTACGAGGATATTCAACCGCGAGGTCAGACGGAGGCAGCGTTATATACACAGCTCAGGATGATTGAAGATCAGTTGGCTTCAGCGCTCAAGCAAGGAGACGAGGAGAAAACCAATGCATACTTTACACAATATCTGGGTCTGCTCGCAGACAAGAAGCTGCATTTTAGCGAGTACCCCGTGATTATGGTTCAACTGTTATCCCGTGTGTATCAGCTCGTTCAGGAGCAAGGAGGAGATGTCGCTGAAGTATTGGGCGAGAAAGCATCCATGGCACGGCTGCTGAAGTTGTCCACACTGGATGAGATGACGAATTGGTTCCGCAAATGTTTATTTCAACCTGTCATTCGATACTGGCGCGAGCAGGAAGAATCACAATATCTGAACATTGCCCGACGCATGATACGACTGATCGAGGAACGGTATGATCGCGAATTATCGCTGGAAGCCTGCGCTGAAGAACTGAATTTTCATCCGGTCTATCTGAGCCGTGTGTTCAAGAAGGAAGCCGGAGTAAACTTTACCGAATACCTCGCACAGTACCGTATGGAAAAAGCGAAGACCTGGCTGCAGACAACGAATCTGAAAATATCAGAGATTGCCGAGAAACTCAATTACACGAACCCTACCGCTTTTATTCGCACATTTCGTAAAATTACAGGAACCACTCCCGGAAAATATCGGGAACAGCAGCGATAAACGAAAGGCCTGCTCTGCCTGCTATGGCAGGCAGGTTTTTCTTTGTTCCTGGCGATGCTTCGTTGCATCAATGGAACAGAGTTAAGACAGGAGTATCGGGGTTAAATGCGGTTCATCGATGAGTGTTAACCGATTTCGATAATGCCCAGAAACCTTGCTGCATAAGGGAAAACAGGAAGCTAAAACGAGACGATAGCCAGTTATCCGTTTATCCTCCACAATAAAGACATGAATCCAGGAAGTGATATTTTGTAATCGTTTCCAAAGTGGGGAGGAAGACACTATGAAAGCCGAAACGGCGGCTCGGACACGGCCCGCTACCCGCAGTGACAAAAACTTGCTGTGGAGGGACATCATCAAAAACCGGTGGCTCTACATTATGTTGATACCGGGTGTGCTTTACTTTGTTATTTTCAAATACATACCCATGTATGGCATTACGATGGCTTTTCAGGATTACACGCCTTACAAGGGCATTCTGGGCAGTGACTGGGTAGGGTTCAAACACTTCCAGCGTTTCTTCGGAGAACCACAGTTCTGGACCTTATTCCGGAATACATTTTTACTGGCAATCTATAACATGGTGTTCTTCTTCCCGCTGCCCATTGTGCTAGCGCTCATGATGAATGAAGTTCGCCGCGAACGGTTCAAACGATTTGTACAGACTCTTGTATATGTTCCGCATTTTGTTTCCTGGGTCGTTGTGGTTGGTGTGTTCTACATGCTGTTCACAACTGAAGGCGGTGCCATTAACGAATTGCTCTACAGCCTAACGGGACAAAAAGTAGCTTTCCTGCTTGAGCCTGGCTGGTTCCGAACGATGATTGTTGGACAATCCATCTGGAAAGAGGTAGGTTGGGGAACCATTATTTTCCTGGCGGCCCTGTCCGGTGTAGACACACAGCTCTATGAAGCTGCGCGGATGGATGGCGCCAATCGCTGGCGTCAGACCTGGCACATTACGCTGCCTGCCATTCGCAGTACGATCATTATTTTGCTTATTCTGCGTCTGGGCAACTTCCTGGATACAGGCTTTGAACAGATCTTCCTGATGCTGACACCGACGAACCGGGATGTGGGTGAGGTATTCGATACCTATGTCTACACCAAAGGTCTCACACAGGCACAATACAGTTATAGTGCTGCTGTCGGTTTGTTCAAATCAGTTGTCGGGCTGGCGCTTGTACTGGGTGCCAATACGATGGCCAAAAAATTCGGGGAGGAAGGCGTCTACTAACACTTGGCAGCAGACGTTCTTCACCAGACAGGAGTGAACATTAAGATGCAACAGGATAAAACGTGGGGCAACCGGATTTTTGATATTGTCAATCATGGCTTGCTGCTGTTGATCGGAATCGTAACCGTCATCCCGTTCATTTATATTTTGGCGGTCTCGTTTACCAGCCCTCATGAAGTGGCCAAGGGAGGCTTCATTCTTTTTCCTAAAGAATTCTCGCTTGCCGCTTATCGCTACATTTTCTCTACAGACACCTTGATTCGCAGTCTGGGCGTATCGATCTATATCACCGTCATTGGAACACTGCTTAACCTGCTATTCACGTCGCTCATGGCGTATCCGCTTTCGAGAAGATATTTGCGTGGACGTCAGCCCATCTTGTTGGGGGTACTGTTCACGATGTTGTTCAGCGGCGGGATGATTCCAACCTACTTTGTCGTCAAATCCCTGCATCTAACCGATACGTTATGGTCCCTGATGCTGCCTACCGCAATCAGTGCGTTTAACCTGATCGTACTTAAGAACTTTTTCCAGGCCATTCCGGATGAATTGGAGGATGCTGCCAAAATCGATGGATGTAACGATGTGGGCGTATTGTTCCGAATTGTTCTGCCTTTGTCGATGCCAGCAATGGCTACATTCTCCCTCTTTTACGCGGTGGCTCACTGGAACAGCTTCTTCAACGCCGTAATCTATATCAATGATAGTGAAAAGTGGCCTGTACAGGTGTGGCTGCGCGAGATTGTCATTCTGGCCCAGAGCCGGATCGGGGATACCAGTATCGAAGAGACCGAGATTCAGCCGCTCACCATTCGCATGGCGGTTATCGTGTTCTCCACCATTCCAATCATGCTGGTCTATCCGTTCCTGCAAAAACACTTTGCCAAAGGAGTGATGCTGGGTTCGGTGAAAGGCTGAGATTGCAATAGCTTGAATACTGGAACGGTTATCACTAAGAAAAAGGGAGGTTTTCGTTTAATGAAAGCAGCAAAAAAGAAAGCCGTAGCTGTCCTGAGCACAATGGCACTGGTTACAGGTCTGCTGGCAGGATGCGGATCGGATGAAGGTCAGGCTGCCGAGGGCGGTGTTCAGAATGTGTCCATCGCAATTGCACAGGTAGGAGATGTGCCGAGCAAAGGCAATGAGGTTCAGCAGAAGATTGAGGCGTACACGAATACCAAACTGGACATTCAGTGGATTCCGGCTTCGGCATACAATGACAAAATTAATGTCATGATTGCATCGAGCGATATGCCCAAAATTGTGAAAGTACAGTATAACCCAACCGTAACCAGTGCGATGCGTAACGATGTATTCTGGGAAGTTGGACCTTTGCTGAAGGATTATAAAAATCTGTCGGCGCAGAACGAGCGTTTCTTTAACAATATCAAGGTGGAAGGCAAAATCTACGGGGTTCCGGTTTTCTCTGATATTGCCCGGGCAACGGTAATTTACCGCAAGGACTGGTTTGAAAAGCTCAATCTCAAGGTGCCAACGACGCCGGATGAATGGTATGAAACGATCAAAACGCTGGCGACCTCCGATCCGGATGGAGACGGTCAGGATAATACGTTTGGACTGATGCTTTTCAAAAAATATAATGAGGATCAATACTCCTTCACCACACGTCTTGGCGTAAGTTTTGGTGCACCAAACAAGTGGAAGGTAGAGGATGACGGCAGCTTTACGCCTGAATTCATGACACCGGAATACATGCAGGTGCTGGATTTGCTGAAACGTTTGTATAGCGAGAAATTGCTGAATCAGGACTTTGCCGTATTTGACTCTACGGAAGCGGAGAAAAAGTATGATTCAGGCGTGGTTGGCATGCGCGTTGGTGTGGCCCAGAACGGAAAGAGCCAACAAGAGCGTCTGTCCAAGAACGACCCGGATGGTGTTGTAGATATCGCCGGTTTGCTGGGAGCGAATGGAGATCGTGTGGCAGGGCAGACGGGTAACTCCGGTATTCTGGCATTCCCGAAAGCGACGGTGAAGTCGGAAGAAGAGCTGAAAAACCTCCTGTCTTTCCTGGATAAATTGATGGACCCTGAGATGGCGACCCTGCTGATGCGTGGCATTGAAGACAAACATTACAAGAAAGCTGGCGAAGATCAGGTGGAGATGAGTGACTTCGATGCGTTTCAGCGTGAAGTGAAGCCTTATCGTGATAACCTGCCTTATGTTGAAGGCTACAATGTTCCGAAGTTGAAGGATACTGAGCTCGGCGAGAAAGGTACGGATCTTGCCAAAGAGCTGGCAGAGCATGCTGTGCCGAATCCTGCGCTGACATTATACTCGCCTACTTATGGTGATCGCGGTGCGGATCTGGATCAGATGATTGCGGATGCACAGACCAAATATATTATGGGCAAAATCGATGAAAATGGCTGGAAACAGGAAATCGAGAATTGGGCTAACGCGGGCGGAACCAAAATTCGTGAGGAATATGCGGAAGACTACAAAAAACAGGCTCAATAAAGAGCCGGAAGCGGAGGAACCCCATGAAAGAAACATTGCAATTCACACCGGTACGGATGGCCGAACAGTTCATGGAAAGTTATCGCAATCATGAGTTGTATCCCACCTGGCATTACGAGAATGGTTGTCTGTTGAAAGCGCTGGAAGAGTTGTACACCCATACTGGAGAACAAAAATATTTCGATTACATCCGGGAGCTGATGGATCACTTTATTCAGGAGGATGGGTCAATTCGCTCCTATACAGTCGAGGAATATAATCTGGACCAGATTAACCAGGGAAATTCACTGTTCCTGTTGTTGGATAAAACGGGGGAAGAAAAATACCGGAAAGCCGCAGATCTGCTCATGGTCCAGCTTAAAGGACAGCCCCGTACGAGTGAGGGCGGATTCTGGCACAAGAAAATATACCCGTTCCAGATGTGGTTGGACGGATTGTATATGGCGACTCCGTTCCTCACGCAGTATGGCGCGGTTACTGGCGAGGAGAAGTGGTTTGACAAGGCGGCATTACAGCTGCTGCTGGTGGAGAAGCATACACGTGATTCACGCAGTGGTCTGTTGTACCATGCCTGGGATGAGAGCAAGGAGCAGCGCTGGAGCTCGGGAGAAACCGGTTGTTCTCCACATGTGTGGAGCCGGGCGATGGGCTGGTATGTGATGGCGGTAGTGGATACACTGGATCATCTGCCTATAGATCATGAGCAGCGCGGACAGATTGTGGGAATCTTCGAACGTGTGGCGAATGCACTTGTACATGTTCAGGATCAACAATCCGGATTATGGCCTCAGTTGCTCGATCAGCCAGGGCGTGAACGCAATTATCTGGAGGCTTCGGGAACCTCAATGTTTGTGTACGCACTGGCGAAGGGAGTACGTAAGGGTTACCTGAGTGGCAAATTCAAGGCGATTGCAGAAAAGGGGTATCAGGGTCTGTTGCTGCATTTGCTGCAAACCGATCGGGAGGGCGTAATGTCCCTGACGCAATGTAACGGCGGTGCGGGTCTCGGTGGTACTCCGTATCGTGACGGGTCATACGAGTATTATGTGACTGAATCGATTCGGATTAATGATCCGAAATCGGTAGCTCCGTTTATTTTGGCAGGAGTGGAGATGGAGCTGGCGATACGCTAGAGTGTATCTTCAGACTCATTAATGATAGCGCATTCACGTGTGTGCTACTGAACAATTTGGTTATCCAAAGGAGAGATGGTTCATGAGTCCAAAAAGTCGGATGTCCCGTTTAGGCGGTTTGGTTGTGGTTGGTGCAATGTCCGCCGGACTGCTCGCAGGCTGTGGGGGAGAAAAAGCGCCTGCGGCAGGGGAAGGCAAGCTTCCCATTTCGATCTCCTTGATGCAGGTAGGTGATGTGCCGGCCAAAGAGAACGGAATTGAACAAAAGATTGAGGAATATACCAATACGGATGTCAGTGTACAGTGGATTCCGCAGTCTGCTTTTGATGATAAAGTAAACGTCATGGTAGCTTCGGGCGAGATGCCGACCATCATGCGAGTGAACTATGTGCCCACAACATTTAACGCAGCCAAAACGGGGCTGTTCTGGGAAATTGGACCTTACCTGAAAGATTACAAAAACCTGTCTGCCCAATCCGAGGCTTATTTTGACAATATCAAAATTGAGGGAAAAATCTACGGGGTACCCAACTTCCGCGATATCGGGCGTACAGCTATCGTGTACCGTAAGGACTGGTTTGACAAATTAAAGCTGGATGTACCAAAAACGCTGGATGACTGGTACGAAGTGATGCGTTCCATTCGCAAGGATGATCCTGATGGCAACGGCAAGGAAGATACGTATGGAACGGTATTATTCAAAAAGTACAACGAAGGCGTATCCTCTCCGCTGACGCGGATTGCCGTAAGTATTGGTGGGGTGAACAAGTGGGGTGTGGACGATGCGGGCAAACTTACACCTGAATTCCTGACCACCGAATATGTGGACACCATGAAGCTGTTCAAGCGACTGTTTAGTGAGGGGCTGATTAACAGTGACTTTCCTGCACTTGATCCTTCCGATGCGGACAAAAAAATGGACTCGGGCCTGATCGGGATGAAGCTGAACGGTGTAGCACAGAATGGAAAGTCCTCACAGCAGCGCCTTACGCCTAATGTACCGGATGGAGAGATCGATGTGGCTCCGTTCCAGGGGACGGATGGTATTCGCATAGCCGGGGAGCCGGGGAACTACGGAATGCTTGTTATACCAAAGGCGTCTGTACCGGACGAAGAGCAATTGAAGCAAGTGCTCACATTCCTGGATCAGCTGATGGATGAGGAACTGAGCACGTTGCAGCTGCGCGGACTGCTCGATGTACACTACACCAAGACTGCTGATGGCAAAACCGAACTCAAAGACTTCGACGCCTATCAACGCGAAGTGAAGCCTTATCGTGACAACCTACTAAGCATTGAAGGCTATAACGTGCCTGAACTTGTCGATGTACCGATCGGTATGAAGGGCACCAAGATGGCGCGAGAAAATGAGCAGTATGCCATTCCGAATCCGGCGTTGACCTTGTCTTCTGCCATCTATACCGAGCGTGGCCAGGAGCTGGACCAGATGATCTGGGATGCACAGACCAAGTACATTATGGGCAAAATCGATGATGCCGGCTGGGAGCAGGAAGTGGCGAACTGGAGAAAGTCCGGTGGCGACCAGCTCATCACCGAATTGGAAGCATCGTATGCGGAGCTGAACGGAAAGTGATAGAGGCACAATGGAGCAAGCTGTGTTTTACGTGGAACGACGTAAAACATGGCTTGTTTTTTTATAGTCTTTTTCACCCCGGGATTATGGTTAGGGGACAGAAGGGGTATAAAAAGTAAGGAGCATTCGTTCCGCATCCATTATATTGCTTATCGAGAGGGGAGTATACATCATGATTCACGACCATCACAAGCTTGCAGCATGGGATACATACCAAGGAAGAGATCTGGGTGTCACGATGGAACCACAAGCCTGTAGTTTCAAAGTGTGGACGCCTTCCGCAAAGCAGGTGGATGTACTGATCTACCCGCCTTCAACAGGGGGAAGTCCCAATGAACCGAAGAATCAGGAGGTACAGCAAGAAATACCTATGAACAGGGAGGATCAAGGCATCTGGTTCCTGAAGCTCGAAGGCGAATGGAACAGTTATCGTTTTATGTACAGGGTCACCTTTGATGACGGACGGCAGGAGATTGCGGTTGATCCATATGCACGGGCAGTGACCATGAATGGAGAAATGGGTGTCATCGTCAGGCTGGAACAGACCCACCCCAAGGGGTGGAATGAGGATATTCGTCCAGAACTGGAGAGCCCGGTAGATGCTGTCTTATATGAGCTGCATGTGCGCGATTTCTCGATCCATGAGTCATCCGGCATGAGGCACAAAGGAAAATATTTGGCTTTTACCGAGACAGGTCTGCACGATTCAAACGGGAATACGCTGGGGCTCGACCATTTGGTTGAGCTGGGAATCACGCATGTACATCTGCTTCCGGTATTTGATTTTGCGACAGTGGATGAATCGAAGGCAGATGACGGGACTTCCGATTGCTCACGTTATAACTGGGGGTATGATCCGCTCCATTATAACGTTCCCGAGGGCTCCTATGCTTCAAGTGCAGACGAGCCGGAGACCAGAATTCGTGAGTTCAAATCGATGGTACTCGCCCTTCATGAGAAGGGCATCGGGGTCATTATGGATGTGGTGTACAATCATACGTTTGACACCGCTGGCAGCTCATTTGAAAAGCTTGTACCAGGGTATTACTACCGTCACAATTCGGATGGCACGTACAGCAATGGATCGGGTACAGGCAATGAAGTAGCAACTGAGCGCCCGATGGTGCGCAAGTTTATTATCGACTCCGTAAGGTACTGGGCAGAGGAATACCATGTGGACGGGTTTCGTTTTGACCTGATGGGTTTGATTGACACGGCAACGATGAAAGAGCTCGCAGCAGAACTGCATGCCGAGGTTTCTCCTTCCATCCTCTTGTACGGTGAACCCTGGGGAGCGCTGGAATCACCGCTTGGGGATCAGATGACACTTAAGGGAGATCAGCGTGAAGCCGGATTTGCGGTATTTAACGATAATTTACGTGGATCGATCAAAGGCGACAGTGATGGAACGGGAACCGGCTTTGCTACAGGAGCGGAGGGAAAGGAAGAGGATATATGGACAGGCGTACGGGGAGCCATTACCGATTTTACGGCGGGCCCATCGGAAACGATTAATTATGTCACCGTACATGATAATCTCAACCTGTGGGACAAAGTCGCCCAGACAAAAGGATTGCACGATACGCTGGGATTTATAACATATAGCGAGGATGGTCGTGTGAAAGGCAGCGCCAGCGTGGAAGAGGCTGTACAGCAGGCGAAGCCGTATTTGCACGTTGACCCGGATCGCATACTGGAGAACGAAACGGTCCGGCGCTGTCTGCTTGCTAATGGCATCGTATTGACTTCCCAGGGGGTTCCATTGCTTGCTGCTGGAGATGAATTTCTGCGAAGCAAATACGGCGATGCCAACAGTCATGAGAGTGGGGATTCAGTCAATGCCATTCGGTGGGAACAAAAGCAGCAGTTTAAACCTGTATACGATTATTATCGTGGCCTGATCCGTCTTCGGCGCGAGCATCCTGCTTTTCGCCTCCGCACCCGGGAAGAGATTGAGCAGCATGTTCGGTGGCTTGAAAAAGGAAAAGGAATGCTGGCCTATGAACTGGCGGGCGCGCCTGTCGGAGATTCCTGGGGCCGGCTGGTCATCATCTACAATGCTGCCAAAGAGATGCGTACCATCTCTGTTTCCCCACATGCATGGAATGTGGTTGTAGAGCAAGGAAAAGCAGGTGTACAGACGCTGCGTACGATCAAAGACGGTCAGGTCAGCGTTCACCCTTTATCCATGACAGTTATGTACTCAGGTGAGTGAGCATTCGTACCACACCTTCCTCCCATGTGGAGCGAGGGTGTTTCTTCTTTTCTGCATCTTTTTTCATCAGGACAGTACAAATGCTGTCAATCTATGGCGCTTGTTTACATATGATGTATCTTGAAAGCGATTGCTATGAGTATGTTCATTGCATTCTAAAATGCTAATTGAAAGCCTCTGTTCAACCGATATGTTGAGTACAGACAACCCCGGGTTGACAAATGACGTCTCGCTCCGTAACATCGGGACAACACGAAATCAATGGATATAAAGGCGGTGGGAACGATGCCGGAATGGACATCTTTTTGTTATGAAGGCAACGATCTTGGCTTAACATATACTCGTGCGGCAAGCACATTCAAGGTGTGGGCACCTACAGCACAGCAGGTATCCATACTCATTTTTGAGAATGAAGGCAACTACGATGCAAGTGGGAAAGTAACCGAACATGATGACGGACAGAAAAGGTCGATGACCCGTGACCCGGATGGAATATGGAGCGTACAGCTTGAAGGGGATTGGGCAGGACATTATTATATGTATCACATTATGCATGATGATCAGCGAGTTGAAGTGGCACCAGACCCTTACGCTCGTGCAGTATCGGCCAATGGACAGCGTATGGCTATAATCGATCCCAGTACAACCAATCCAGTGGATTGGGAAGAGGATGTGAAGCCCGTATTTCTGCGTCAGGCAGATGCTGTTCTATATGAATTGCATGTGCGCGACTTCTCTTCCGACCCCCATGCTGAAATTCCATATAAGGGTAAATATTTAGCATTTACCGCCTCGGGATTGACGGACAGAGGTGGTAACCGCATTGGTATAGACCATCTTGTCGAACTTGGTATCACCCATGTGCATCTTCTGCCCATAGCGGATTATCAGACGGTTGATGAATTGGCGACAACAATGGACGTTGGTTTGAATGGCAGAGTCCCGTACAACTGGGGGTATGACCCGCAGCATTATAATGTGCCGGAAGGCTCCTATGCGACTGATCCGCGTGATCCTGCGGTCCGAATCCGGGAGTTCAAGGCATTGGTTCAATCTCTGCACCGACAAGGCATTCGCGTCGTATTGGATGTGGTCTACAACCATACCTATGGCGTAGATGAGGGTCCTTTTGAACGAATTGTACCAGGTTATTATTATCGTTACCGTGAGGATGGGACACTGAGCAATGGTTCGGGTGTAGGCAATGAACTGGCTACGGAACGGCCCATGGTGCGAAAATATATTCTGGACTCCCTCTTGTATTGGGCAGAGGAATACCATGTGGACGGATTTCGCTTTGACCTGATGGGTCTGATCGATACGGACACCATGAATGAACTGACCCGCGAGTTGCGAGAACAGATTGATCCAGCTTTTATGATCTACGGAGAACCGTGGACAGGCGGAGATTCACCACTGGAGCGGAAAACGTTAAAAGGAACACAGCGCGGCCAGGGATTTGCCGTTTTTAATGACCATTTCCGCAGTGCCATCAAAGGGGATAGTGATGGTTTCGGTAAAGGATTTGTTACTGGAGCGGACGGTAAAGAGTACGAGATTGCGATGGGTGTAGCCGGAGCGCTGGATGACTTTACATCTTCTCCTGTGGAATCCGTCAATTATGTGACAGCCCATGATAATCTGAACCTTTGGGACAAAATCGCGACAACAATGAATCTCAGACATGCTCTTGGGTTCCCGGTATGGAGAGACGGGCAGCCGTTGGAGGGCGGAAGTGCGGAATCAGCGGTAAAAGCAGCAGATCCCTATCGGTATGTTGATGCAGATGATGTGCTTAATCATGAGATGGTCCGTCGTTCCTTGCTTTCCTCAGGGATTTTGCTTACCTCACAGGGAATCCCATTCCTCCATGCAGGGGATGAGATGCTGAGATCCAAAGCAGGAGATCACAACAGCTATCGCAGCGGGGACGCCGTGAATACGATCACTTGGGCTAACAAAGCTCGCTTCAGACCTGTTTTTGACTATTATCGCGGCCTGATTCATCTGCGCCGCACACATCCTGCTTTTCGGATGATTAACGCCGAGCAGGTACGGAATCATCTTCGCATCATGCGTGCAGAAGGAAATGTAATTGCATTTATCCTGGAGGACGGAGCGAATCAGGATACCTGGAATCAGATCGTTGTGATCTACAACGGAACAGGGCAGCAACAGCAGGTGAGTCTGCCGGAAGGGAATTGGCATGTCGTGGTGAATGATCATCAGGCGGGAACGGACTTAATTGAGACCGTGACGGGTGCTGTGTTGGTTGAACGATGGTCCTTGATGGTACTGTATGACACTGAGTATGCTGTGAGTGCCGAGCCCGCTGTAATTGAGATCCACGCGCCCCGTCTAGTATACAATTCCGGAGAGATTGCCGGATTGCGAGCATTGGTAAAAGACAGCCTCGGCAATGTGATGGAGAACGCCTCTGTGACCTGGAGATCTTCGGACCCGCACGTTATCGAGATTCAGTCTGATGGAACCATTCACACGGGGGAGACCGGGGAAGCGATCATTAGCGTCCAATGTGGTGCGATCACTTCAGAGTGTTCGTTGCAGGTCGATCACCTCCACCCGGAACGAATTGAAATAGTAGGGGAATCAGTCATGTACACAACACGTGTCAGTCGATTCCGTGCTCTGGTTCTGGATCAATTCGGCCAGCCTTTGCAAGGCATGAAGATACGATGGAGCTCGACTCGTCCAGATCATGCTGCTGTCAGTACAGCAGGAATTGTTCGTGCTTTGGCAGCAGGGGAGACTCAGATTATCGCGGAGGCTGGTGGGATTCAGGCATCACTGAATATCAAGATCCACAAACCGATTTCGCGTATTGTCACACTCCGATATGAACGGGAAGATCAGCGTTATGAGGGATGGGATGTCTGGGTATGGGGCACAGGCATGGAGGATGGAGCTTTCCCGCTGGAGCGAGTGGGCCATGGAGCAGAAGCCCGCTTTCGGGTGGCTCCAGGATTGCAACATCTGGGCTTCATTATTCGGCTGAACGAGTGGGAGGCCAAGGATACCTGCGGAGATCGATATGTAGACATTGTTCCTGAAGACGGAGATGTGCAGATTGTCGTTCACAGCGGATCGGATCAGATGCAAGTTATCCGTGAAAGCGGGGAAGAGGAAGATCGTAACAGCGCTTAAAATGGCTAGGCTATAGCTCTATACAGGGGTTAAGAGTGCATAATTTACAGGCGGTCGGATGGTATTCCGGCTGCCTTTTTGTTCAACAAAAGGGCACATGTTGCCCGGGAAAATAAAAAAACTATACAAGCCAGTGTTTGAGATGGTCTATCATTGGGGTAAATATAGATATGGCCCCAGATTCGGCCACAGCATTCAAAGGCCATTCTGGTCGAAGAGAGAAGCTTATGCTTCCTACCAAATATGAAGTAAGGATCCCTTGAAGGAGGATGTTCAATCATGAAATCCAACGGAAAAATGGCTCAACTTACGGCAACACCAAGAACTGAAAAGAAAGGTGCAGCATTGCGCCTGTTAAGACAAGGCGGACGCGTTCCGGCTGTCGTTTATGGCCCGGGACTGGAAGGTTCCGCGATACATGTGGATGAAAAAGAAATGCTGAAAGTAGCACGTACAGGCCGCTCCGAGATGTTCAATCTCCAAGTGGAGGGTGGCAAAACGGTTCCGGTGCTGATCAAGGATCAGCAGGAACGTAATGGACGTCTATTGCATGTGGACTTCCTGCAAATTTCCAAAAACAAGCCGATCAGTGTAAGTGTATCGATCGACTTCCAAGGTACCGCTGCTGGTTCCAAAGCAGGCGGTGTGTTCCAAACACAGGAAACTCAACTGGAGGTCGAAGGGCTTCCAGCTGATCTGCCAACCTCCATTGAGGTGGATGTTAGCGGCTTGGAAATTGGTGATCGCTTGACGGCGGCAGATATCAAGCTGGATAAAGGTCTGACTCTGGTGACGTCAGCTGATTCCATCATCGCTTCCGTGATGCCTCCACAAGCAGCTGAGGAAGAGCCTACGGCTTCTGCTGATGAAGCTGTACCGGCAGCAGAAGCGGAAACAGCCAAAGAAGAATAGAGGATCAGCATGTCCAATATGCTGTACTTTACGCAAGCCCGGTCATGATGACCGGGCTTTTTATGTTGGAGCAGGCCTTACGTGGAGCCCGGGGAAAGGATGGATCGAGATGTGGTTTTGAGTGATGACAGATTGCTGCACAGTCGCATTATTCGTTATGATGGTTTAGATACATGTATCATTCCCGCAGGTGGTTAATTGTTGACTTGAGCTTTGTTTGGGGACGGACGTCATTTACGAGCATAACGTTGCCGTATATGATGATCGGAGTAACCAGGTATAATTTTCACAGGAAAGCAGGTTTCACATGATGTTTGATCCAACGATATATGACAATTTGAAAGTAGGCTTTGAAAATCACTTGTATGATCTCGATAATCTGGATGAACTTATTTCCATAACGGATCGTAAGGATCAGCTGGAGATGGCGCACATGTCCAGAGAGTTCACGTTGCAGTTCTGCCTGAGAGATTGCCCGGAAGTCACAGGTGAAGTAGTACTGAGCACCTCGCTCGAGGACTTGGCAACTGAGATTCTGGAGATATCGGGTGGCCAAGCGGGTTGCCGTTTGCAATTGCGGTTTGGCATGATGATTAAGGAGCCGGAGATCCAGTGTCCGGCGATTAACTCTGTATTACAACAGAGCTGGCCGGAACAACGAAGGGTGCAGCATATTCATTATATATTTGAAGAGCAGCCAGCAACGTATGATGTCACAGCTGAAGTCCATTTTGACCGCAGTGTGAATGAAGATCAGATGGGAGATGTCCCTGCTCTGTGCGAACATATGGTGAATGTGCTGAATGAATTATTGCAATTGCACAATTAAACAACGGAAAAAGTCTTGTCTCTGGTTAAAGAGACAAGACTTTTTTCATTTTTTTGAATTCTACATAGGCTATCAGGCGTAGGTATAAGGACTTGAGGTTAACATTTTACGCAAGCAAGTAAGAGAATGTATATTTAATAAGCCGAATAAGTCCGATTGAACTATACATGTAAGGTGAATTTGCGAAAATGAATTTGGGACTAAAGATTTAGTACTGTACTAAAGGAACTAGTTTTCCTTGCCGATAAAATATCGAAGGGGAGAAACGACATGACAGAGAAATTAATTCGTCTGCTGCGTATACTTCAGGCTATACAAGCGAATCCCGGAATTTCCGCCAAAGAATTGGCGTTGAAATGCGGTACAACTGTACGCACGATTTATCGCGATCTCCGAATTTTGGACAGGGTTGCCCCTATTATGAACGAAGGTTATGGCAAGGGGTATCGGTTTATTGGTGAATTTGCCATGTATCCTCTGGATTTTACGGAACAGGAAGCGATGGTCTTCTCCATGCTTCCATCCGTAGTGGATACCTCACAACTTCCCGCTGAATTCGATTCGGCTTTTGATAAGGTAATGTCAGCCCACGCCAAATTAAAAACGAGAAACAGCGAAATAGTAGAGAATATTGCAGGTATTATTCGTATGGGCACGCCTGCATATCGGGAAGAAGGGAAATATCCGAATCTGCTTATTCCAGTTATTGAAGCCATTCTGGACCAGCAAACGATTCGAACCGAGTACCACACGCTTACGAAAAATGAAATTACGGTCCGGGACATTGATCCCTATTTCCTCATTCCGCGTGATCAGCGTTTCTATTTGATTGGTTACTGCCACTTGCTGAAGAAAGTACGTTTGTTTAGGCTCAGTCGCTTTCTGGACGTTGTACATACCAATACCCATTTTGTAATGGGTGATTTCAACATAACGCAGTTCATGAAAAACACATGGTCCATTGATCGTGGGGATAAACTTATTCATTTCAAAGTAAGATTCACTGAGAAAGTGGCCCCCTACATAAAAGAAGAAGAGATGTTTGTTCGTCCACGAATGACGGATTTGCCGAATGGTGGATTGTTATTCGAAGTTACGCTGAACAGTAGTCGTGAATTTCTGAAATGGTTATATCAATTTGGTCCCGAAGCGGAGGTCCTTGAGCCCCGAGAATATCGTAAAGAAATTCGTAAACAACTCATAGAGTGGATGAAGCACTATGAGGAAGATCAATAATTTCAACCCCTTCTAAATTCGAAAAAAAATGGGTAAAAGGAGCTTTTGTGATGAGTACCAAATTATTTGCAGCCATGTATGGAATGGAACATTATCATGGCGTAGAAGCTTTAAATGTAGGCGATACCCTCTTTCTGGTCAAAGATCCCGATAATCGAGTGGACCGCGAAGCCATTAAGGTCGTAGTTCCGCCCATTGGGACGGTTGGATATATTGTTAATCATCCACATCTTACTCCTCACGGCTGCTGGACAGGCTCGGGAATCTATGATGCTTTCCGCCAACAGACCTGTGCTAAAGTGAGGTTTGCCATGAAAGATATGATTATTGTGGAGTTAATTGAAATGATGTATGTGCCTGTTCCGCATATGGACCGTTTTATTTCAGATTGGCAGTCACGTGAAAAAGCTTGACGAAAAGCACAGGTGCACCAACATTTATCCGCGGATGAGTCTTGTATAGGCTGATTCAAGATGCATAGCTGTTTGGGCCCAACTGAAATGTTCAACGGTACTAACACGACCAGCTTCTCCAAGGGAACGGGCAAGTGAAGGATTGTCTGCCAGTTTGTACAGGTAGGTAGCGAAACTGTGGGGATCGTTATACTCTTTCACCAGGTATCCGTTACTTCCGGATGTAATGATCTCACGAATGCCCCCATTGTCCGAAGCGATGACAGGCAGTCCGGAAGCCATGGCTTCCACATTAACCAGTCCAAAGGCCTCATGCTCCTGTGAGGGACAAACCAGGCAATCGGCTGCCCGGTACAAACGTTCAATATGTTTATGGGCGACCTGACCCCGAAAGGATGCATCAACCTTTAATTTTTTTGCAAGCTGTCGCAGTTTACGAACGTACGCTTGAGGTCCTCTTCCAACAACGATCAATTGTACGGGTACCTGAGGTTGAAGAAGGGATACTGCGCGAATCAGCACATCCACGCCCTTCCCGGGAATCAGTCTGCCCACATATAGTATGGAGAATGATGACCCCGTAATTCCGAACTGTTTCTGCAGAAGCTGCTGTTCTCCTTTATTTGCAGGCGAGAAGCGGTCTAGGTCCACGCCCAGGGGTACGACACCCATACGTCTTTTCAGGGAAGGAAATCTGCGACCAAGCCTTTGTTTCAGGGATTGACTATTGACGCCAATCCAATTGGCTTGTTTTAACAGCGCTAATCTTGCAGGTCCAGGTTGAGCAAAGGTTAACGAGTGAAGATAGAGGACCACAGGCAAGTGGGGAAAAGCGCGTTTAACGGCAGCCATGCTATAAGGTCTGTTGTCTACCTGGATAAGATCGAAGGGGTGAATTTTCAATAAACGGATGACTGACTTGGTGTACTCGGTAGGGCTGCTTGCGGGCACGCGTCGGATCGTAATGCCGTCCATTCGCTCTGTGATAGCAAGGTTTGGCATCTGACGGCTAATGATTGTCACTTGGTGATGGAGTGCAAGTTCGCGAGCAATACCCAGAATACAGATTTCGACTGAACCGTTACCCGGCACAGGCAGTTTTTCAGGCGCAACCATAGCTATTTTCATCAACAGGCTCCTCCTTGTCCGACATCCGTAACAATCTTCGTCATGTATCCTATGCGTTAGGAGAGGATTTGGCTCCTATGAAATATGGGCGTGAAATTAAAATATTTGAAAAGAACGAAGAGTCTAAATGGCAACAATATGGAAGGGATAATATGCTAAATCGGTAAGCATGAGGGAACTGCCTTTTTGTGATATACTGAACAGGTTGCAAGTAATTTGTGATGTGTATGAGAAGCAGGAGGAAAATGATGTTACATTCACCACTTGGGCGTTTTCGACTGATGATGTGGTTGCAGGGCCTTTCATATGTGCTGTTGTTGTTTATTGCTTTTCCCTTACGTGATGCGGGGATTATGCCTCAGGCGGTCGTATGGTTTGGCAATATTTATGGTTTTTTATTTCTGATGTATATGTTATTTATGGTTAGTCTGTATACTACGCAAAAGTGGCGTTTACGCCGTCCGATTGCTATATTTTTTGTCTCGGTTGTCCCGCTGGGCAATTTTGTCTATGATTGGTTCGTCTTTCGCAAGTTGGATCGCAGACAGTCAAATAAAGCTTGACTTTGCATATCGTTATGAATATGATGAGAACAGGTTATTAAACCCGTTTCAACTAAAAACTACATATTTCCTGATGTTAAAGGGGAGTAGCTTTCACAGTAAAGTCGTCAGTTCGGGATTATATCCCCGGCTTTATTGGCAGCAATTTTGTTGTTAGCGAGACCTTTACCAAGTTTTCATGCTGGGTAAAGGTCTCTTTTTGTGAATATAAAGGACCTTACCAGCGATGGTAAAGGTCCTTTTTTTGTACATCATAAGGAAACTAAGGGGGAGTCAATTTTGGAGTTATCATTATTATTGGAGTATGGGTGGGTACTTGTCGTCCTAGTAGTCCTGGAGGGGCTACTTGCAGCGGATAATGCACTAGTTCTTGCCATTATGGTTAAGCACTTACCTGATGATAAACGCAAAAAAGCGTTGTTTTATGGTTTGGTGGGGGCGTTCATTTTCCGATTGGGTTCACTGTTCCTGATCTCATTCCTGGTGGACGTGTGGCAGGTTCAAGCGATTGGTGCCCTGTACCTCTTGTACATCTCAATAAACCACATTGTCAAAAAGGTGTTGGGAAGCCGAAACAAAACAGATGAAGCGGCTGATTCCACGCCCAAAAAACCAAAAAAACAATCCAGTTTTTGGATGACTGTATTCAAGGTGGAAGTGGCGGATATCGCGTTCGCAGTTGACTCCATACTGGCAGCGGTTGCCCTTGCTGTGGCATTGCCACCAAGTGGATTGCCTCCTATTGGCGGACTTGACGGTGGACAGTTTATCGTCATTTTCCTTGGTGGATTCATCGGACTCGTGATTATGCGATTTGCGGCTTCGTTCTTCGTCAAGCTGCTTCATTCCCGTCCAGGGCTTGAAGTTGCAGCCTTCGTTATTGTAGGTTGGGTTGGGGTTAAGCTGGCAGTCATTACATTGGCACACCCATCACTTGGCGTACTCGATGAGCATTTCCCGGAAAATAAAATTTGGAAATTTGGATTCTATATCGTATTGATTACCATTGCAGTATGCGGTTGGTTCCTGTCCTCCAAAGTTCCTGAAAAAGAAGATGAGAACCCTGTGGGAGATCTGGAAAAACAAGCAGGGAAATAACAAGATGTAAAGTCTAATCTGTCAAAACATGTACCCTAAATAATCGATATCTAACATCATGATATGCTTGAGTAAGCAGGGTCTGTTCCTTACAGACCCTGCTTTTTTTATATAATTGATTGGCACGAAGGTTAAATCCAATACATATGCAGAATAGGGGACTTTCCAAGAAAAGGGTTGACACACTGAAACGAGTCCGCTTAATATAAACATAATATTAATGAAGGGAGGCCGAGAGATATGATGGTTGGTTATGATTTGAAATCCACAATGACACTACGAAGCACAGACACAATTGTATATCCAGTTCATCGTCTCTTTGGCCTCATACGGGCGACATAGGGGAAGATGCATATCGTTTATGGTTGGAGCGTTATTAATCGATATGCTACTCTCGGCTTATATAGCAATGGAGAACAGACGCGGCATGTTCATGCTGCTTTGTTATCCGTTATTGTCATGAAGAAGTCACGGGCGAACTGTCCGTGACTTCTTTTTTTGTTGTACTGAATATGGATATGAATTCGGAAGAACGTTAGGTTCAATTTTTGAAATGAACCGAATTAGCTGAACGTACAGGAAGGAATAATAAACATTTATGAATACACAACCTCATTTATTTACAAGTCCAAATGAAATCTCAGGTGGCTACCGACATGAAGTCAAGCTGCCTGCTGGAGATTTAACCGTCTATGCGGCACAACAGCTGTTCTCCTCGCTGGATTACAAGGTGTTTGAAATGGCGAATAACAATTTGCAAATTCCGGGCATCTCCTACATGAGTTACACGCCTGACGTGCATGTCGGAGTAGGTACCTGCATCGGAACGACGGCGGTATGGGACGCCAAGAGTGGCTATGTATCTCCATCCATCGTGGGCAGTGACATCGGATGTGGCATGCGGGTGCATATGACCAATTTGCATAAGGACGATCTGAAAGACGTGAAGCTGCGCCGCAAACTTGTGAAAGCCATTGAAAAAGTGCTGCCGATGGAGGCGAATCAGCGTGGTCATTACTCGGATATCCGTCTGGAGCATATTGTACGCAAGGGTTTACATGGCTTACCCAAAAAATATATTCCGGACAGTTATACACCGAAAAAATCGACTTCCATCACCCATGTAGAAAGCAGTAAATTTAGCTATGATGAGGAAGTGTTAAACCATGTACCAGATATGACGTGGCATCGTGCTCATCGTCAGCTGGGAACCTTGGGTGGAGGCAACCATTTTGCCGAGATTCAAGCGATTGAAATTGCCGAGGAAAATCGAGAGATCGCCGAAACTTGGGGCTTGTACGATGGACAAATTGTTGTCATGATCCATTCCGGTTCACGGGCCTGGGGAGGGTATGTAAGCCAAACCAGTTCATCGGCTATAGCTAAAGTGATGCAGCGAAATGGGCTGGGAACTTCCGACCCAAGACTGGTTTTTGCGCCGCTTGAACATGCGGAAGGTCGCCATTACGTCAATATGATGTATTCTGCGCTGAATTATGCCGTGGTTAACCGCCATCTGATTGCTTATGCCATTCGCGAAGCGTTTCGGGATGTGTTTGGTCCGAAATGCGAATTCCGTACCCTATATGACCTGATGCACAACTATGCATGGGAGGAATCACACGCGGATCAAGGCTCGGTCTTTGTTCATCGCAAAGGGGCTACACGAGCATTGCCTGCAGGACATCCGGATAATCCTAAGCCATACCTGGCAACAGGTCATCCCGCTCTTATTCCTGGTTCGATGGGGACCGCTTCGTATATCATGGTGGGTCAACCCGAGGGAGCCGATAACTATTATTCAATCTGCCATGGTGCAGGACGCATTCGTTCACGTACAGCCACGAAGCGTCTGGTTACCGTTGAGGATTTTGCCACGGCGTTGGGTGTGGGTACAGCAGATGAGATCGTGGTGAATCAGCGTTCACTTGAATCCATTATTGATGAATCTCCGCAAGCGTATAAAAATGTCGATGAAATTATCGATAGTGTTACTGGCGCAGGTCTGGCTCAAGTTGTAGCCAAATGTAAACCACTTGCCGCTGTGAAGGGAGCGAAGTAATGACCATAGAGAAAGAACAAACGAATCATAATCAAGTCATCTATTCCTATGAGGAGCAACTAGACAGTCATATTCGAAACGAAGGCTATGCCATATATGCCCGCCTGATTCGAGGCATCATTGAAGCGCTCGGCAATCGTTACGGTGTTCGTTATGAACTTTATGCCAGCGATGATCCGAACAGTGAATACTGGGATCTACTCAAAGAAGATCTGCAAAGCAACAGTGATGAAGTGGAGCTGGTTGCCCGGATTTTTGAAGACCTTGAGCTGCGTACACTGCACTATGAGGACGATGGAGATACACCATCGTATGGTGTGCATTATTCGATTCGTAACAATGTATTTGCCTATCCCCAGTGGGGCGTAGCGCTCGTCCGCATTCCATTCTTCCGGGAGAACGGGATCTACCAAGAGGATTTTGTGTTTGCTACAGGAGAAGAGGAATTAAAGGATTTTCTGGGCAGTGTGCGGGAACGGGAACGGCAGCAAAATATGAAAAAAGTTACGGTTTACACGGATGCACGCAATGGCAGTGACCGTCATGTCGAATCCATTACCCGGGCTGTGGGAAGAGATGAGGTTGTACTTTCTCCGCAAATTAAACAGGATATTTTCCGCTCGCTGGATCAGTTTTTCGAGGCGGATCGCTCCTTTTATCGAGATTACGATATTCCGTATAAGCGGGGGATTCTGCTCTATGGACACCCTGGAAATGGCAAGACTACCCTTGTGAAGTCCATTGCGGGAAGCGTACCGGGGCCTGCTGCATATTGGCAAATTACAGAATACACAAACAGTGAATCGGTGCGTGAAGTGTTTGAGGCAGCCAAACGTTTGGCACCGATGGTGCTGATCATTGAGGATATTGATTCCATGCCCGATGAAGTGCGTTCCTTTTTCCTGAATACACTGGATGGGGCAACGTCCAAAGAAGGGATCTTCCTGATTGGCACAACGAATTATCCGGAGAAAATAGACCCTGGCCTCATGAACCGTGCCGGAAGGTTTGATCGGGCTTATGAGATACCGCTGCCGGACGAAGCGCTGCGTCTGCAGTATTTGCATCAGCGCGGTTTCAAAACCTTTGCGGGGGAAGAGGGAACGCTTGAAGCCGCCCGATTGACGGATACCTTCTCTCTGGCACAGCTGGGAGAACTGTATGTCAGCGCAGCCCTGGAATGGCATCAGAATGGACATACGGACATTGTGCAAATCATTCAGTCGATGCGGGGAGAGCTGGATAAGAGTCATAAACATAACTGGTTGACACAGCCAGGCAAGGGACGTGCAGGTTTTTATTAATAGACTATAAATTTTTTGGGTAACTGTAACCGGAACGGCTGCTTTGCTTTTATGTTAAATTTTAAAAATAGACCAAAAATATTATCACCTCAAATGGGTATACTAAGGCTGTCTGATCCAACATACAATGACTTTCGGGAGGTACATATCGCAGTCCTGAACTGTGTAAGATGCCGGAAAGTGACGCGAACTGTTTTCAGTGGTTTGTTACATGTTGTATGACAGAGGAAAGAGCATATGAACAAAAGGTAATATACAACAATTTTCATGCCAATTGTTTAAATCCTTCTGTAGCGGTTAATAGTAGACAGACAACAACAAAAACTTTAATTAGAGGTGAATGATATGGGTTGGTTATGGTCATTAATTATCGGTGGTATCATTGGTTGGTTGGCAGGTCTGATTGTTGGTCGTGACATTCCCGGCGGCGTTATCGGTAACATCATTGCCGGTTTTATCGGCGGATGGTTAGGCGGAGTGATTCTGGGAGATATGGGCCCTGAAATGGGCGGATTCTACATTGTGCCGGCATTAATCGGTGCTATCGTACTTGTAGCGATCGTAAGTTTGATCTTCCGTTCCATGGGTCGCAGCCGCGGGTAACGCATTCAAGATCTCTTGAATATATATCAAGTCGGCAACGAGCAATTTGAATGACGGTTAATGTAACAAATGATCTTAAGAGGTTGATGGAAGTCCACGAGGTGGCTTTCCATCAACCTCTTTTTGTTTTAAGATATAGATGTACAAAAGAAAGGGATGAATCTGAATGGAAAAAGCAACATTTGCCGGGGGATGCTTCTGGTGTATGGTTACACCGTTTGAAGAGCAGCCAGGCATTCATGGTATTGTATCCGGCTATACTGGCGGTCATGTCGATCATCCAACATATGAGCAGGTCAAAACAGGGGAGACCGGTCATGTTGAGGTTGTTGAAATTACATTTGATCCAGAGGTATTCCCGTACGAAAGACTGCTGGAGCTGTACTGGCCTCAGATTGACCCAACCGATGACGGAGGGCAATTCCAGGACCGGGGTACTCAATATAGAACTGCTGTATTTGTACATAACGAGCGTCAGCGTGAATTGGCTGAGCAGTCCAAACAGGAACTTGCAGCCAGTGGACGATTCGTGCAGCCGATAGTCACCGAGATTCGGGACGCTGCTGTATTCTATCCAGCAGAAGACTACCATCAAGATTACCACAAAAAGAATCAGAAGCATTATAAAGAAGACCGTGCGTTATCCGGACGGGATGAATTCATTGAAGAAAACTGGAAATAATTGATTTCAGTACTTCAGTCAGGTGTCATCAGCTTGCATGGAAAAGCCGGGATTAGTTCCAACAGGAACTATCCCGGCTTTATTGGGTTGTTCAATGAACAGGAGAATGCTGAGGATGTTTGTTCCAGCCTCAATGGCTACAGTTCTTATCTGCGTTTCCCCACAAGTATTTCTAAATCAATGGTGATCTGCGACAAGGACTTTTGAACGCTGGCTATGGCTGTTTCTGTTCCATGCCAAGAGAGGGGTGTCATATGAATAATTGAATTCACCATAACTTCCGTTACGGGCAGGGTGTATGTCAGCGGAATGCTCTCTATAAGGTGATGATGGTTGCGAAAGCGGTCCAATACATACTCCCGGCTGTCTATATGGTCTTGTCGTTCCGGGAGCAAAAGCTCCCTCAGTTCCATTAGATATTGCTCACGGGGAATCACTTTGATGATCAAGCCATCAGGCTTCATAATCCGTCCAAACTCTTCATAGTTCGAAGGGGAGAGGATATTCAGGATCACGTCCAGCTGCCCCTCTGCAAAAGGACTGTAAGCCAGATCACCGACAAACCAGATTTGCTGGTCGTAGGTAGAGGAAGCCATGGCAATCCCCTCTTTGGCGATGTCGATCCCCCAGCCTACAGCCGGAGTATTCTGTGTAATCTGCTCCAACAGGGTCCCTTCTCCTGCACCTGCATCCAGAATATGCAAGGGCTGACTGCTGTCAGTAGTATAATCTTCAATCCAATTGCGAATGAGTACAATCAGAGGCGTATAGATCGCAGATTGAGTTAGAATATTCCTTTTGGCCGTAAATAAACGTTTGTCATAGTTGCCCTTGAAAAAGCGTGTCATAAAATTGATATAGCCTTGTCTTGCCAAATCAAAGCTGTGTCTGGAACTGCATTGAATATGGTCCCGACTAATCATTGTCATTGTACGATGACAGACGGGACATTTAAGCATATGGATATAGGCTTGAATAAGCGCAGCACTACGTTCTCTGCGATGGATTGACATGGAATAGCACCCCATTCATTCAGATCTGGATAACTGAAGAAAAGGGCATAACAAATAAACCTCTATATCGTACATTTTAAAAAAAAGAGGTTGATGTTATGCCCGCAGTTATCTGTACCGAATGAATTGAATAATCATGGGAGGGCTACGCTCCTTTTGCCAATGAAGAGTAGGGTGAAAAAGTTAACGATACTATTATAACAGTTTGCGCAGAGAGGATAAAAGAGAGGGGATTACACCGTTTGTGAAATAAAAGAGCGCCCTGTCCAACCGTTAGTCGGTCAACCAGAGCGCTCCATTTTCTATTTAGCTGAGGTTGTCTTCAATACATACTTGGATAATGCATCGTTATTGATTTGATAGATGATATGATCATTGTACGTTGAATATCCATCGAGCAATCCAGGAGAGGAAGCAAATACATATTCATGTTCGGTGTCCAATGTCTGCGGATCAAGGATATAACCTGCTTTGGCAAAATTCAGTTTGTAATTTTGATCCTGTGTACGCTCAACAACCATCAACGCTTCCTGCTGATCTTTGAACGTTCGCTCTGTGACTTTACCCTTCATGGTGTACAGCTCCAGCTTCTGACCTGTAAACACGGTATATCCGTTGCCAGCGGTTTGAACATAGGCATCACCGGCAATGGCACGGCCCCAGGCCATCTTGCCATCGGTGCCAAAGCCCATCAGTTTGTTGCCTGTGTTCGCGAAATTCGCACGCATGATCACGGAGCCATCATCCAGAATGGCCAGTGATTCACCGCCGCCGTCTCCCAGGGTGTTGGCATTACTTGGGAACTGATAGAAAGAAAGACGATTCAGCGTGCGATCATAGATCTCCACTTTGGGATTGGCCGCTGCTTGCCAGAAGTTGCCGACTTTGGTTTGTTTGCTGGCGTCTACGACGATTCGATTGCTGCCTGCT
Source organism: Paenibacillus sp. JNUCC-31 (assembly GCF_014844075.1). Classification (NCBI taxonomy): domain Bacteria; kingdom Bacillati; phylum Bacillota; class Bacilli; order Caryophanales; family Paenibacillaceae; genus Paenibacillus; species Paenibacillus sp. JNUCC31. Next base: position 1,687,315 of record NZ_CP062165.1, on the reverse strand, counting down.
TTGAGCACAGCGCCGTTAATGGTCTTTTCCGTGATCAGTTTGCCCTTTTTGTCATATAGCGAGATAGCCGAACGCACAGAACCATTCGATTGCACACCTGCGCTTGAGGCAACCAGTAATGTATCATTATCCAGCAGGTAGATGGAAGATGAATTATTTAGGGTCTTGACCCAGTTGGTTTTGCCGGTTGTATTATACGAATATACTTTCTTGGTTCCATCGGAATATTCCATATATACATAGGCTGTGCCGTAGCTGGAATAGAGGGAGTTGGAGTACGTCGTATAAGGGCCGCTTTTCTCATGGAAAATAACGTTCCACTTCAATTGTCCTGTCGTGGCATCCAGTGCCTGGAGCGAATCCAGCTGCCAATCCAGTTTGGTATTGCTGCTTGTTTTGATCACGGGCTGTGAAGAATGAACGTACACCAGGTTTTTGGACGGAACAGCATTCAATTCCTTGATGATGACGTCTTTCTCCGTGTTCACTTCAGTGAGTGCGAGTGAAGATGAGGTCCAGGCAGCCTTTGGCAGTGGGGCACTTGAGTCTGCTGCGTAGCTTGGTGTATGCAGGCTGAAGAGGAGCGTGCCGCTGAGAATGAGGGCAGCCCATGTTTTGGACTTTCGTTTGTTGGATGTATGCAAGTTACAAACCACCTTTCTTCGATTCAAAATAGAACCGATTGTTGAATTCTACCATTTCATGCATGTGTAATTCAACCTGAGTGTCTGTAACCTTTTATCATTAGAATATATGATTATTGTTGTTTTGCGAATTTTAACGGTTACAGGGAATTCATCTTCTTCCTGTTGGGGGAGAAGTCTGCTATATTTAGTCCGGTGACATTGGCTAATCAGGCAAGAGCCAGACAGATTAGAGGAACGACAAGGAGAACAGACATGAACTGGAATGAAAATATGACCACTGTGGGTATTGGTGTAATTGTCCTTTTACTACTCATCGCTTGGATCATTCGCCGTGGGATTCGTCGAGGGCAACGTATACGAAGTGAAGCGAATCCGCGTAAGATTACGATTAAGGATATCGATAAAATGCAGGATGGATCGGAGTTTGAACTGTATCTGTATCACTTATTCCAACAGCTCGGTTATGACGAAGTACATAAGACGACAAGCAGCCGGGATTTTGGTGCGGATCTTGTATTTGTGGATAGAGCAGGCAGACGTAATGTCATTCAGGCCAAGCGTTACGGAGCAAATCATCCGGTAGGGCTAAGCGCAGTGCAGGAAATCTACACGTCCATGCGCTATTATGAGGCAGACCGCTCCATCGTGCTCACCTCAGCCAGATATACGGAAGCATGCCGCACGCTGGCGGCGGTCAACGGGGTGAAGCTGCTGGATCGGGAAGATTTAGTAGACCTGATCATGTTGTTTAAGTCCAGAAGAATGGAAGAGGCACTGGAACTGATCGAGGAAGATGATCATGAACCTGTGGAAACGTGGCAATCGAGGCGCAAAAGAGTTCCACGTTAATCACCTTCACTTGTCTGGCTGCACATGATATATTGAGTGCATACCAATCAAGGGAGTGTGTTCATTACAATGGCACGTACACAAACGCAAAAAGCATTGCGCAAAGCAGAACGGTCAGGACAATGGTGCCCTGAGCAAAGTCGAAGAGTAAACGGAGATTATGGAGCGTTATCCCAGCATGTTCGACTCATGCCCACGAAACAGGAAAAATTGCAAAAGGTCAAACACAAGAAGCGGACCCAGGATGGTGGTGCTTCTTTTTATTTTGTCTCTAGGGTGCGAATGGCTGGGTAGCATCATTATAGTAAAGCTCTTCCTTTGGTTGGAATGTACCCTTTGGACTGTTAAAATCAATATATCTTTTGAATTTGAATTTGAATTTGAATAGCTGCCGCTATATTTCCTCATATCTTAATTGAAGGGAAGAACCCTACATATGACCACAGTGCTGCGCATGAATAAAAGAATCGTTCGGCGTTTTTTGCTGCAAACGCAATCTTTATTGGCACGTTGGCCTGCCGCTACCTTGCCCTCGGGACCCGAACAGGTCATGCAGCTGATCCGCTCCCTTGGCTGCGTTCAGATTGATCCAGTCGCAGCCGTAACCGGAAATCAACATTTGGTGCTTGGCGCTCGTGATCCGGGCTATACCTCCGAGTATTTACATACCTTGCTGAGTAATCATCAAGTGTTCGAATATTTTGCCAATGCCGCATGTGTTATTCCGATTGAAGACTATGCTTTGTTCGAACCTGTGCGTGCCCGATTACGGGATCGTCTGGCTCCTTCCCTGCAAAGGCTGGAGAAGACTGTCCAGCATGTGCTGAAGCGTTTGGAAGAAGAAGGACCGTTACCCTCAAGAGCCTTTCGTGCCGTCGAACGGGTAAGTGGATATTGGGACAGTCCCGACGTACCGAAAACGAAGGACACCACACTCGCGTTGAACTTGCTGTTGGATTCAGCTGCCATTCGTGTTGTGGCAAGGCAGGGGAATGAACGTTATTTTCACATTACGGAATCCGGATTGATGGAGCAGGGCCAATCCATGACCGCGGAGATCGATCTTTTGACTCAAAGGCAGGCTCTGATGGACAAGTACATTCACGCCTATCGGGTTGTGGACGTCCGAGATCCGCGCTTGGGCTGGACGAAATCCACGGCTGCTGAACGTCGGAATGAGATTGCTGCACGTGTGGCAGATGGTCGCATGATCCCGCTGGAGGTAGAGGACGTTGCGACGCCTTATTACATCCGTGCAGAAGATGAAGCTTTGTTGCTTGAGATGGAAAAAGAAGAATCGCATTTTGATCCATCAGGTCCGGTACGATTCCTGCCCCCGCTGGACAACCTGCTGTGGAGACGGGAACGGATTGTGGATTTATTTGATTTCCATTACAAGTGGGAAATTTACACACCAGAGGTGAAACGCACCTACGGATATTACGCGATGCCCATTCTTCACGGAGATCGGCTGATTGGACGCATGGACCCGCGACTGGATCGCAAAACGGGCGTGCTGACGGTTCGATTGTTATCCATGGAAGAGGCCGCTCCGCCTGTGGAGGAATGGATCGCGGATTTTCGGGAGGGGCTCCAATTCTTTGCAACGATGCATGGAGCGCGTTCTATTACGGTAGAGAAGACAGTCCCGAATGAACTGAAAAAGCTGCTCAAGTCAATCTGATTCAAGTAGCGGAAAACAAGAAAGCGGGATGAAAAGAGTGTACACCAGTCCTGTAAAATGAAACTAAAAAGGGAGCCATGCCGGCTCCCTCTAATTACTATTTCACCATGAAACGCAAACCTTGCTTTTTCTCCAGCCCACGTAGGTTAATATGCATTTCAATTAACGCAAGTGCGGTACTTCAACGTTTGGATCAACATCTGCTTCATAATCCACGCCGTCGGTCTCGAAACCAAACAGCTGGAAGAATTCACGGCGATAACCTTCCAGATCGGACAGATCGTAGATGTTCTCTGTGGTCAGCTCGCTCCAGAGCTTCGCCACTTCTTCCTGAACGTCTGCTCTCATCTCCCAATCATCGATACGAATGCGCCCTGCTTCATCGGTTGGAACTTCTCCTCCCGCATACAGGCGTTCAGCAAACAAGCGTTGTAACTGCTCCACGCAGCCCTCGTGCAAGCCTTTTTCCTTCATGACTTTGTACAATGCAGAGATATACAGCGGCACTACAGGAATGGCAGAGCTCGATTGGGTTACCAGAGCTTTGGCTACGGTGAGGTAAGCACGTCCACCTGTTGCACTCAGGCGATCATTCAGCTTGTGTGCTGTCGCTTCGAGATGGTTTTTGGCCTGGCCGATGGAGCCATCACGATAGATCGCATGCGTAAGTTCAGGACCGATGTAAGAAAAGGCAATGGTTGTTGCGTTGTCGGCGAGTACACCACCTTGTTGCAAGGCATCCATCCACAGTTCCCAATCATCTCCGCCCATCACAGCCACCGTCTGGCGGATTTCTTCATCGGATGCCGGATCAATCGTAACGGACGTCACTTCTCCGGTATGGAAATTGACTGTTTTGTTCGTGTACGATTGCCCAATCGGTTTGAGCACGGAGTTGAATACTTCACCTGTGTTGGGGTCGGTACGGCGTGCGGAGGCTACGCTATAAACGACCAGATCGACTTGACCGAGTTCACTGCGAATCAGTTCAACGGCCTTTTCTCTTGTTTCATTGGCAAAGGCATCACCTGTGATGCTGTACGATTTCAGTCCTGCTTCTTCCGCAGCTTTCTCAAATGCAGCAGAGTTGTACCAGCCTGCTGAAGCCGTACGTTTCTCTGTAGAGCTGCTTGGGCGGTAAATGCCGATGGTGTTGGCTCCGGCACCAAATGCGGATACGACGCGCGAAGCGAGTCCATATCCCGTAGAGGCCCCGATAACGAGTACGTTACGCGGTCCGTCCAGCTTTGGCTGGGATCTCACATAATCAATCTGTTCCTGTACTTGTGCAGCACAGCCTACAGGATGGGAAGTCGTACAAATAAAACCACGTGTTCTTGGTTTAATAATCATTCATTTGCATCCTTTCATAGTCAACTCTTGTCATCATTAATGGATCATATTCCTGTACATACCTCCTTATTGTAAAACAATTGCCCCCGAAACGGAAACCGTTTCGATGGATATGGCCTACATCCAGGTATTCCAGCTTCTCTTCCGGGATGATATTATATAGAAGATTCTAAGGATTGAAACGAAAGGAATACGAGCCATGCTGAAGGAACGGATTGAATTTCTGAGCAAAAGAAAACAAATCTCCCGTAAAGACCTTGTAGAAGGTCTGGTCACGCAGGCTCACTTTGCCAATATTCTGGCGGATCGTTATCCACTCCCTGAAGACTTGGCTGCAGCTATTGCTGAACGGCTGGGCGTTAAACCAGCCTATTTGGTGAATGCTTCAGCGCAGGATGATGAAACATTGGAACGGGCTGAAGCCATCTTTGAACAAATGTCAGTTCCGGCTTCCGCTATATCGGAAGATATCGTGCACGGGCTGGAGGATCGGGATGATTCGCTGACAGTAGAGCTGACCACGGCCTTGATGAAGGCGGTCTATTATCAGCAATTAAATGATGCAGCAGCTTATGAATATATACATACATCCTATTTGAATTTTTATTTGGAGAAATACGGCCGTCCTGACGATGTTGATCTGCCGCGTCCGTTAGCGAAGGCGTTATTATATTACAAAGTGCAATACTATCGTTCCAAGCTTGCCTATGTGGATGTGTTAACGCACGCAACGAGGCTCAGTGAATTGGCCCTTCCTGGTAGTGAATTCTGGCTGTCTGTGCAAAATATCAAGATGGAAGCCTACATTCAAGTCAAACAGTACGAAGATGCCAAGCAGGTGTTCGATCTCACCATGAGACATGTCTATGATCAGCGGCTGTTTCATCGGTTGTCCGGCTTATATGTGGCGTACAGCGGATATTGCTTTGCGATGGGACTGGTACAGGAGGCGCTCTCGGCATTGACGATGGCGGAGGCGAATCTGGTGTATGCCGGGAATCAGGGAGATCTGGTCACTGCCATTGCGAATAATCGAATTGTCATGTTAACCATGACGGGGGAGCTGGATCAGGCGCAGTCGGAGATCGAGCGATTCGAATCCCTTTTGCAGCAGGAACTCGAAGAAACCCAGCAGGCCATGAAGCCGTTAGTGAGTGTGTATCGGTGTGAAGTGGCACTGGCACGGAAGAATTGGGGTGTACTTGCGCAGAGTGTGGATCAACTATTGAAATGTGCAATGACCCAGGATCAGCAGATGAGCGGAACGTTCTACCAGAGTCATCTGGCTCTAGCGCATGGAGATCGCGAAGTGTTTATGGAGCGTGCACTTGCATGTCTGCCTTACTTTGAGTCCGTACAGCATTTCATGCGGCTTGAACCGTTATATGAGGGAATGGCCGTGGTGTCTGAGGATCAGCGTAAATATAAGGAAGCTGCCATGTACTATCGGAAGCTGGTTTATCTGTTACGCAAAAAATAAATGGAAAATCAGCTTGAAAAGGCCATTTTCAGGGTGGGTTTTGTACGTCAACAACGGATCTGGCACAAAATATAGTTGCTGATCCTTCATTCAAGAGCCGTGTAGCGGCTCTTTTTTTGCGGAATTAACTCCAATGTATACAAAAGAGACGATCATTCTGTGTTTCATTTGCCGAATTTTTCGTTTCTTTTGTATGCGGCCAGAAGGGTATTCAAGGACAAGCCCTCGTGATTATAATTTAACTATAACCAACAATAAAACAAATGAGGTGTTCACAATGGGATGGTTTGGTAAAAAGAACAAGCAGGAAGATGCGATTGCCAAAGCGGATAAAATGATGAATAAAGGACTCACCGGCATGATGATGAAAGGTTTTGTATCGAAGGAACACCGGGAGGCCATCAATCAGAGTCTGGATTCAGCGAAGCAGGCGCAACTGGCAGCAAGTGGTGCTCTTCCATTAACTGCAACTGCCACGGTGCTCACGATTACGGATACAGGTAAATTGATCAATTTTGATCCGATTGTTGTGCTTGTTCTGGATGTGACAGAGACAAACGGCAATCAGTATCAGCGAACACTGGAGACTCTGGTGTCCAAGATGCAGATTCCACGCGTGGGAGATCGGGTAGGATTGGGCCAAAATCCAGCGAATCCCTCTGAGCTGATCTATATGGGACTGTTATCCGTCTAGAAGGTGCTCGGGTTACGAGAGGGTAGTCTACTAGTTCAATAATGCAATTAACAACGTGTAAAAGAGAGATAGAGAGGGTGGGGGATATGGTAGGATTCCTGAGATTCATTGGCGTATTGACTGTATTTGGGGTAGGGTTCTCCCCGTTTCTGGCACAGCAGCTGTGGAATGATCCTTTTATCATTATGCAGGCATGGTGGTATACACCGGCCATTTTTGCCGGATTTGGGCTGATCTTTATCCCCTCCATTTTGGGTAATATCTTTGGCGTAGGACGGGTGAAATCAGGTTTACCAGCGGTTGGTGTCATTAAGAGCGTCCAGCAGACGGGAACGTATATTAATGAGCAGCCGGAAGTTCGATTGGCTCTGACCGTTTCCCGCAAAGGACGGGAGAAATACGATACCGAGTTAAGAACCATTATACCGTTAACGTCTATGGCTCAGTTCCAGCCGGGCAGCTTAATTCCCTTAGTGGTCTCTGTGAAGGATGAACACAAGGTAGGGCTTGATCTGAAGGGGAGGCTATCGCAGGAAGATATACAGCAATTGCTGAATGAGAAGATGGTGCAGCATGGCGTGGCACCTGAGATGATGGATATTGCACGAACGGGCGAGAAAGCGATGGCCAAAATTTTGGATGTTACTCCACTTGGAAGCGGAGGTAATGGCAAAATAAAACTTCAGCTAACGCTTAGTGTAACGAAGTCAAATGGAGAGACGTTTAAGGTGACGATACCGAAGGAAATTTATCCATCTGTCCTACCTCAGGTTCAGCAAGGTCATATTATTAACGTGATCTATTCGAAGCAGGACCCGTCAAAGTTGATGCTGGCACTGAGTGTACAGGAAGAACAACTAAGCAATTTGTTCTCATCCTGATGCTGTTTGAACAAAAAACCTGTACCATCACGATTCAAGTGATGGGCAGGTTTCTTTTGTGTATTTTATTTTAGGGGGAATCTGGATGAGCTTAGCTTGAGGTCAGACGATGCCAAGTCGCATCCGATAAGAGAACAAAACTTCTCTGGATTCACCGGAAAATATGCGGGCAGCCAAATGTCTGAACTCGTCTGCTGCCGCGAGCAGATCAGTGGCTCCAAGCTTAACCGCCGTTTGCAATCCTCCTTGACTCAGGGCCAGATTGACGTATCGGTCTGCATCGAATGTTTCCCGGTGATGAAACACAATTTCACGCGAATAACGGAATAAGCCGGATTGCTGAATCTGCTGCAAATGTCCGTCTTTACTCCATTTATGTGCCTGATTTTCATGGGGGGCCAGACTGGCTGCTCGATGATCGGCTTCGGTATTCAGCTGTAGATACGCTTGCTCCAGTTGCCAATCCAGCACAGGGGGCCAGTCACAGTCGTAAGCGGCAAAAATGCCTCCCCGACGAAGTACACGCGCGAACTCGCGTAGTGTGGACTCGGGTTCCATCCAGTGGAACGACTGTGAGCAGGTTACAATATCCACACTGCCATCGGGCAGTCCCAGTTCATGAGACAGCCCGGACACAAAGCGAAGATGGTCCGGCTTGCCTGCCGCCTCCCATTTGGACTCCGCAACAGCTCTCATGTCGTCGCTCGGTTCCACACCAATAACTCGTTCTGCCTGATCCAGCCAAATCCACGAGGATAAACCGGTACCACAGCCAACATCTGCGACCATGCGAGGTTTGCTGCCCAAATAATTCGTCAGAATATCCACGACCTCGGTGGGCGCAGCAGGCCGGTTCTGGTCATATAACGTACCGAAACCCTTGAATCGTTCCACATTGTTACGTCTAATGTCTTGCATGGACAAACCTCCTTCAGGAAATGGATCGATAGCCAAGCAAAAGAATCAACAGATGATCAGAGCTCAATTATATCATTCATTCTTCAACCTATTGTTAACGACCTGTTGCAAATGTTCTACCGCTTTGATATGTCGTCTGAGCAGTTCCTGTCCAATGTGTGGAGGCTTGACTACGGTCAGGTCCGATCCGAACGACATCAGGAAGGAGTACAGCCATTCTCCCTCATTCAGTTCAAGGGCAACGCGCAGCCTGCCATCGGGCTCTTTTTCAATGCGGGAGGGTTCAAAAAAATCATACACCCTATACGCAATAGCGTAGGAGAACGACAGTTCCAGAGCGATTTGATTGATAGCGACTTGAGTCTCATTTTCCGGTAATCCGATGTTCATATTGTTTCGGGGAACCCTCGGCAGAAATTTCAGCTGGGTAATGCGTTTCATTTTGAATGTCTGAAATTCGTTCCGGTCGTGCTCGTCGTGAATATACCCCTTGAAATACCAGGTACTGTTCTTGAACAAAAGTTTGAGCGGCTCAACGGTCGGAACACTCTTCTCTCCATCCGAATTGACATAGTGAAACGTAATCCATTGATTCGTGAAGATCGCCTGCTTGACCTGATTGAACAGTTCCCTCTCCTGCTGTGGAATGCTGCCCCAGGGTGAGAAATCGAACTCGATCCAATCCAGCTTGTGATCAAACAGGGCGGTTAAACGTTTGAGCATATGGGCAGTGTTAAGGTGAGGGATGGCGCTGACGCTATATAATCCAAGCAAAATTTCATTCTGATCATCCTCGGATAACAAGGATTTGTCCATGACAAAGTTGTCCATGAGATGGATGCCGCCATGCTTTCCGGTTGTCGTGTATACGGGAATACCCGCTGCACTCAGTCTGTCGATATCACGGTACACCGTGCGCACGGATATCTCGAACAAACGCGCGAGCTCGGGAGCGGTAGCTTTCTTTTTCTCCAATAACAGCAATAGCATTCTGAATAATCGGTTATTTTCCATGCCGATATTATACCATGACAGTAGGTGTCAGGGTATGGGTGGTACACTGGATGTACAGTGTTACGAAGATCATAAGGAGGAATGAATGATGTCGATGAAAGACGGATTTTTCTGGGGTGGCGCAACGGCTGCCAATCAGTTTGAGGGTGGATGGGACAAGGGTGGCAAAGGCCCAAGCACTTCCGATATGATGACAGGTGGTACTCACACAACACCACGACGCATTACACCAGTACTGGAAGAGGGCACATATTATCCGAGCCACGAAGCGGTTGATTTTTACGGTCATTACAAAGAGGATATTGCCCTGATGGCCGAAATGGGCTTCAAAATGTTCCGCATGTCCATCAACTGGTCCCGAATCTACCCGAACGGGTATGATCTGGAGCCAAACGAAGAGGGATTGCAGTTCTATGACAACGTCTTTGCCGAGTTGAAAAAGTACAACATTGAACCGCTCGTGACCATTTCTCACTACGAGACGCCATTTGGTCTGACCCAGAAATATAACGGCTGGGCTTCCCGCGAAGTGATTGATTGTTATATCCGATATTGTACAACCCTCTTTACCCGATACAAAGATCAGGTGAAATACTGGCTGACCTTCAATGAGATTAACTGTTTGACGATGCCAATGGGGGCTTATATGGCTGCAGGTATCCTGTTTGAAGGTAAAGAGACACTGATCGATGGCGTTGATGATCCACAGACCCGCTTCCAGGCGCTGCATCACCAATTTGTAGCAAGTGCAAAAGCGGTGAAGCTGGGACATGAGATCAACCCTGATTTCCAAATCGGCTGTATGGTCGCTTTCATGACAACCTATCCGAACACATGTAATCCAGACGATATTTTGCTGGCACAGAAGAAGGATCAAATTTCCAACATGATCTGCGGCGATGTACAAGTTAGAGGAGCGTATCCCGGCTTCGCCAAACGCTTCTTTGCGGAACAGGGCATCCAGATCGAGATGCAGCCGGAAGATGAGCAAACACTGCGTGAAGGATGCGTGGACTTCTACTCGTTCAGCTATTACATGTCGATGGTTGAAAGTGCTGATGATTCGTTGGAGAAAACAGAAGGAAACCTTCTTGGCGGTATCAAAAATCCCTATCTGGAGGCTTCCGACTGGGGCTGGCAAATCGATCCGAAAGGATTGCGTTACACCCTGAACCACCTGTATGACCGTTACCAGATTCCATTGATGGTCGTGGAGAACGGGCTGGGTGCAGTGGACGTGGTCGAGGAAGATGGCTCCATTCAGGATGACTATCGTATTGATTATTTGAAGGGTCACATTGAACAAATGAAAGAAGCCGTTGCCGATGGAGTAGATCTTATCGCTTACACGATGTGGGGATGTATCGATCTGGTTAGCGCATCCACGGGCGAGATGAAGAAGCGTTATGGCTTCATTCATGTGAACAAGGACAATGACGGTAATGGTGATCTCAGCAGAACACCGAAGAAGAGCTTCCACTGGTACAAAAAAGTCATTGAATCCAATGGCGAGGAGCTTTAAGTTGCCACGATAAAATGGAATCATAATGACGTAAAAGAACCTCACGGGTGCAGGATTGCCCATGAGGTTCTTTGTATTCGACAAGGGTGTAATCAAGGATGTGCGCTGGCGGATTAGCGTAAAACCTCCTGAAAAGTGCTTGTGAAAAGAGACAAGGTCTAGGCCAGCTTCCTGGACTGCAGCAGGGAGATTCGTTCCAAATAGCGCTGGTAGAACCATATGCATGTGGCAAGCCAACATCCACTTAAAAAGTAACCTCCGACTACATCACTGGGATAATGCACGCCCAAATAAATGCGGCTCATGCCAATCGTCAGTATGAAGCCTGCACTCACGATAATCATCAGTACACGTCCGGCTGCTGTAGGTATATGCTTCCAGATCAGAAAAGCCAGTCCCCCGTACAGGCTGAACGCTGCCATGGAGTGTCCGCTGGGGAAGCTGTATCCGGTTACTTCAATGATACGGTGAATGGTTGGTCGCGCACGTTGAAACACGAGCTTCAGCAGGGTGTTCAGTATCGCTGAACCTGCGATGACACAGCCCAGAAACAGAAGCTCCCGTCGGTGCCTCAAAAAGACATACAACACGATCATTGAAATGATTGTAATACCGATGACGGGCAAGCCGCTGCCAATCCAGGTAAAGAACTCCATTGACCGGGTCATGCTGGGGGATTCCATGCCCTGAATCCACGCAATCAGAGAATCGTCAAATTGATGGATCTGGTTATCGCTGATGGACAGGGCAATGATTGCAAATACAGCAAGGCTCAGTGCTGCGGCGAGCAGTGGGATGGAAATGTTCTTTTTTAAATTTTGCATCCGTAGTTATGTTCCTCCAGGGTGTCTTTTTTCTTATCGTTCTCTAATCCCCCCTTAAAGCTGTTCCCAGAAAAGAGGGCTATGATCAAATGCAGGTTCTTTAAAAATGGGAAAAGGGGATTGCCTATGTCTTTCATATTAATAGATTACCAGCTTTTTCACTGGATTAACTTGCAGTCGGGACAGCTCACATACTTGAATGGCATCATGATATTCTTTGCGAAATTTGCGATTTTTATGTTCCCGGTGGGCATATTTGCGTATGGGGTATCGAAGAATCGTAGAAACCTCCTGATGTCACTGCAAGCCATTCTGGCAGCATGTGCCGGTACCGCCGCCAGTTTTATTATAGGTCACTTGCTGTACAGAGATCGCCCATTTGTGACTCATTCGGTCATTCAATTAATCAGCCATAGTGCGGATGCTTCCTTTCCAAGTGATCATGCGACGGTTGCATTTGCATGTGCCACTGCCTTTTGGCTGGGTCACGTCAGGTACCGATGGGGTTGGGTTTTCGTTGCCGCTTGTATTGCATTTGCCCGAGTATGGTCTGGCGTACACTATCCTTCGGATGTAGCTGCCGGAGCACTCCTTGGTGTGGGAAGTGCGTGGGGAGTCAGACAGATCTTCATCTGGTTGAAACTTCCAGCGCTGGTCATCCATTCACAGGCCAATGCATCCCATTCAAAAAAAAGCAAATAAAATGCTGTTCATCCGATGCTTCAGATCAGCTGTTCCAGAATCAGGATTCCATGCTGGAGTGTGGTGCATAAGAGGGCTGTTTGACAGCCCTCTTATGCATGAGCAGTTTCGGTTTGCCGTCTTTCAGAAGGCAGGTATGCGGGAAGCAGAATGGTCACGGTAGTTCCTTCATCTTCCCGGCTATCGATGAATATCTTTCCGTTGTACCGTTTGACGAGACGTTCCGCAATGGCGAGTCCCAGGCCAGTACCGCCTTGTTCACGGCTGCGGGTTTTATCGACACGGTAGAAACGATCAAAAACAAAAGGCAAGTCTTCTCTTGGAATCCCCATGCCTTTATCGGCAACCTGAATACAGATATCGTTGTCACGTCGCGTTCCGCAGACCTGAATCTCTTTGGTCAGCGGTGAATATTTAACGGCATTATCAACCAAAATCCGCAGAATCTGCTCCAGATGTTGAGGAAGGATCTCCACTTCAATACCGGATAGGTGCTCCAGATCAATGTCAAAGGCAGCGGCCGGGTGCAACTGCACAACGTTGGTGAGCGCATGCTGGACAGTCTGGCGAAGATCGACCGCAGTGTCTACTGCAATGTGCCCGGACTCGGATTGGCTGAGCATTAACAGTTCATTCACAATGGTTTTCAACCGTTTAAGTTCCTCGGCCGAGACATCCAGGGACTCATTCAAGACGTCCGGGTCATGCTTGCCCCAACGGTTCAACAGGGAAATGTGTCCTTCAATGATGGCAATGGGTGTACGCAACTCATGCGAAGCATCTTCGACAAACTGCTTTTGTTGCTGAAACGAAAGCTCCAGTTCATCCATCAGGCGGTTGAACATCCGGGCGAGATTGGACAGTTCATCATGTTGATCGGGCACATCGACGCGCTCATGAAGTCCTTTCTGCTGGATCTGGATCATCGTTGCATTCATAGTCATAATGGGCTTGACGAATTGGCGTGATAACAGAAATGCGCCCAGGATGCTTAATCCCACAGCTGCAATCCCCCCGGCAAACATCACCAGCAACAGCATATCGCTTAATTTGTCCGTAGTTTCCAGGTTAGTCACGATTTCAATCGTCCCGCTAAACTTGGTGGTCATGAGTGGAGACCTCATAATAAGCAGGTGATCTTCGTAATGCCATGCAGTGATCAAAATGCGTTTTTGCACCGTTTGCGGCTCAACCCACTGTTCAGGAAGGCGGTCGGTTACTTCAAGCAGTGCAGTTCCTTTCTGGTCTAGAATGCGGATCATCTGATTCTCCTGATTTAACTTGGTAATTAAAGAACGGTTATCTGCAATTTGCGCTGCTGACACTTCTTTCTCTTGCAGGTAACTTTCGATCTCATTCATGCTTTTCTCAATGTTTTGCTTTTCCTGAACAATGAGCCATTCGTTGATGACAAAGTATTGGACAATGTTATAGACAATAAACAATGCGCCAAGCAAGAGTGAAATCCAGATCGTCAGTTTCCAGCGAATAGACCAATGGGCACGGGGAAGATATTTTCGAATCCGGCGAATCATTTCTGAATCCCGTAACCCAAACCGCGTATCGTCTGAACAAAGCTGGGGGAACCCGGAGCATCGATTTTACTACGCAAATAACTGATATACACATCCACTACATTCGTCTCCACGTCAGCATCGTATCCCCACACCAGATCAAGCAGCATTTCCCGGGTCATGACACGGCCGATATTTTGCATGAGGATCACTAACAGGTCAAATTCGCGTCTCGTTAATTCAACAGCCTCTCCGTATCTCTGAAAAGTGCGTCCCTCCAGATCCAGCTGCAATCCTTGATGTATAAGTAAAGAATGTTCGCTGACCGTGCTGGAACGACGAAATAAGGATCTCATCCGTGCCAGCAATTCTTCAATGGCAAAAGGCTTCGGAATATAATCATCGGCTCCACTGTCAAGCCCCATGACTCGATCCATAACGCCATCCCGTGCCGTAATCATGATGATTGGCGTTTGTTTGATATTGCGTATTCTTCGGCACACTTCTACGCCATTAATGCCGGGCAACATGAGATCGAGCAGGATCAGATCCCACTCCTTTTCGAGTGCCAGTTCAAGTCCGTTTCTTCCATCGTAGGCTACACTTACCGTGTAGGCTTCATGCTGCAGTTCCAGTTCTATAAAGCGAGCCAGGTTTTTCTCATCTTCAATCAGCAATATGTTTTTCATTAGAATCGGTCCATTCCTTTAATTTGGAGGCAGCCAGATCGAGCTTACAGGTTAAGCTTACCAAGTCCAGTGTACAACATTCAAATTGGAAAAGATTAAAAAATGTAATGCGGTTTTCTTATCAAATTTTAATGCAGAAGGTCTAGACTGGGCTTTAACTCCAGTACGAGAGAGAAGTGATCATGATGAGCCGGCCGAATCGGGTTCAATCCATTAGTTCAACAACATATGCCAAAACACCTAATAACGAGATCAAATCTGAGCCAGTCAAAATCACGCCAAAAGCACCGCCTAAAAAGAAATCATCGGGGATGGGGTGGCTTGTTGCCCTGATCTGCATTGGCGCTGCCGGAGCATCAGCATTTTTTCTGGTCCCGTCTGTCAAGGAAACCGTACTGCATGCCGTGGAGAACGTGGCTGGGGTTCGTGCAACACCGCCTGTTGCATCTGCCAATCCAGTCAGTCAAGCGCAGGTATCATCCATGGCTTCGTTGAAAGCACCGAAATCCGTTCAGCCACAGGCCACAGCTTCCACAATTTCGGTGGTTCCGGCTGTACAGTCAACGGATCATATGGCTGCAGCCAAGGACGTTGCCAAGACTTATGCCGGTATGCCTCCAAGCAAGGCTGCTGCTGCACTCGCACAATTGACCGATCTGGAGATCGTGTATGCCATGACCGAAATGTCCCCAGAACAAAGGGCGCTGATTTGGAGTAAAATGGACCCGGACCGGGTTGCCGGCCTTTCCATGCAAATGAAGCCTCGCTCTGTAGTTACGGATCATGATCTTGCGCTCATTCAGCGTAAAATCAACAAGCAGAATAGCAACATAGCTAGCCAATCGGTCAAGAAACTGGTTCAAACCTTCTCCAAAATGTCTTCCCCAAGTGCAGCCCTGCTGATCCAAAAATTGTTCCAGGCCGACTCTGCCAAAACGATAGATGTACTGAAGAAGATGGATGTGAATACACGAGCGAGTATTTTGACGGTGATGTCCAGCAATTCGGTCATGATGGATACGGCGAAACAAATTTCCCAGTCTTTCCTGAAATAATAATAAAAGGAAACTGAATCACAAACCAAGTGATAGCTCGAAAAAAAATCCCCATTATGGGGATTTTCATTATGTTATAATAATTTATAATTATGGAATTTGGAGGAATTCAGCAATTACATATCAAATCATGTTCAATTCAGGAAGAAGGAGAACGGAAATGAAACGTTTAGTCTTGATAACGTTGGTTCTGTTAGTCATTTCAACTGGATTCACGGGATTTTGGGAAGAGAAAGCTTATGCTTGCAGTTGTGTTGATTCGAACGCCCAAGAGAAACTGAAGACGTACACATCGGTTTTTACAGGAAAAGTGGTAAAGAGAGGCGGGACGCAAATATTCAGCCCAGACCGATTGAGAGCCTATACCTTTGAGGTGGATGCCGCATGGAAGGGCGTTTCTTCTAAACGAATGACTGTCATGGGAAATGATGCCGGTTCAGATTCTTGCGGGATTCAATTGGACAAGAACCAATCCTATCTGATCTTTGCCTACCAGGAGGAAAAAGGAAATGGGTTGCATACGAATTTATGCAGTGGCAACCTGCCTGTTGAGAAAGCCGACGACGCGTTAAAGCTGCTGGGCGCAGGAAAAGTAGTGAGTCAGAATGATTTTGGAGAAACCATTCATGGACGAAGTTGGTCATTGAATCTCATGATATATGGCGGACTTACTTTATTGCTTGTATTGGTCATTGGCTGGATCTGGAGAAGAAAGAGACGTACATGAACGTACATGATTGAAGGTCTAATGGAGGAGATACATCATTACGGCAAATGTAAAAAAATCAAATCCCCGCATGAAACGTAGAGGTATACTCGCGTTTGCATGCGGGGATTTTCTGCATACGGTGGGATCAGTCGTACCGATTCAATCCGTTTAGTTGCAGCATGTATTCATAAGCCGTGATACCGAATACCCGTTTAAAGTGTCTGTTCAGATGAGTCAGGTCGACAAAACCACATTCCGCTACAGCAGAGTATATATCTTTATGCGTTTCGATGGACTGTCTGGCACGCTCCACTTTGCAATTGAGAAAAAACTGGTAAGGGGATATGCCGGCATGTGATTTAAACTCACGGATAAATTGAAATTTGGACATGTTGAATTCCGCACTCAGGTCGTCCAATTTTAGAACATCTTCGATGCTGCAAAACATCATTTCTTTGGCTTTTCGGACCAGACTGTCCTGAGGTCGCCAAAGCTTGGTGTCCATTTCCGATTGAGAGAGCAATTGTATCAAGTCGAAGAGCAGTTCACTGCATTTCGCTTCATCTTGACCGCTCTGAACAGCATCGTTCAGCAGCAGAATGCTTCGTGCGAGCTGGGGATCATAGACGATCGGGGTGGAGAAGCGCAATTCCTTCTTTCCCATAATCTCTTCGACCAGCTCCGGCTTCAGATACAGCATCACATAATCTATGCCCGCTTTGTCATAGGAACTTCCATCATGGGACTGTTCGCGGTTGAACAGCATCACACCATTTCTATGGGAGGCCTGATAGTGTCCATCCAGATGGTATTGCTGAATGCCGCGCAGGGTTACCCCAACCGCATATTCTTCATGACAATGCTTTTTATAGGTGAAATCCGTAAAGCTGGCAGATAGCGCCAGTACATCTTGTGTTTTTTTATAATTGAACAATTCCACGCTGTACACCTCCCAAGCGTTAGATGATTCCCGACACCATAATGGCTGAGTATAACAAAAAAAGTGCCATAAGGATACTAAGTGCTTTTTGATGACGATTAAGTAATGTTCTGAAGACGGAGCCAAATACGACCCAGCTGGAATAGGCCAGGAATCCAATGATGGTAATGATCACCACGAACAGAAACGTGGAAATGGTGCTATCGTAGTAAGGCAGCACATAGCTTGGAATGACAGTGAACGTGAACAGAACTACTTTTGGGTTTACAAACTGCATGACTAGACCGTTCAAAAAGCCCGTAACATGTTTAGATGCTGTCTCGGTGGAACCCATCTTATAGACTTGATAAGCCAGATATAACATATAGACACTACCCACAATCTGCATCACATGGAGAATGCCAGGCAATACCTCAGCTAGAGCGTGATTAAGAAGAGCAGAAGCGGCAAGTAACAAGCCAAATGCAACTGTGGCCCCCCACACATATTCCATCGTTTTCCGGGGACCAACCTGCCCGACGGAAGTGAGAATCACAATGTTGCTGGGGCCAGGTGTAAAGGTAACGACAATACAATAGATAAAAAAGGATGTAAGATTCATAGTGCCTCCCCGAGTTGTAGTTACCTGATCATACTCCAGGGAGGCATAGGCTTATAGTACATTATTGCAGCAGGTAGCTCCTTGGGTAGGGACAGAAGGATATCACCGGAAGATGAAGAGTGGTTTCTTTTTTTTATGATTGCGTTTACAATTTAATCGAAATGCAAGCCGACAGATTATTGGAGGAAGTGAACGGAATGAAAAAAATGCTGCTGGTTTATATTTTGCTAATCTCGGCATTTGCATTGTATGTGCTTCGGTTCGAATACTCCAGCCAGGTGAATGGCTCCTGGGAAGACAGGGGACTGCGCGGGGATATTGGCGAAACGTACATGATGATCACATTCCAGTCCGGGCTGGAATATTGGAAGAGCCCGCTGAAAGGCTTCGAGGACGCAGGAGATGCGCTTGGCGTAACCGTGGAGTATCGCGGTGCTACCCGGTACGATGCAAAGGAACAGACAACGGTGATCGAACAGGCTATTGCACGCAAACCGGCGGGAATTGCCATCTCTGCGATCGATCCGCAATCATTGATTCCCGCAATTAACAAGGCCATCGACGCGGACATTCCCGTCGTATTGTTTGATGCGGATGCACCCGAAAGCCGGGCATATTCTTTTCTCGGAACGGACAATTACAAGGCGGGTGTAACGGCTGCTGACAAAATGGCCGAGCTGATGGCCCGCGAAGGGGAAGTCGCCGTGCTGACTCTGCCTGGACAGCAGAATCATGAGGAGCGAGCCAAGGGCTTCCGCGATACGATGGAGCAGCGCTATCCATCCATGAAGGTGGTGGAAGTTGCGGATGGACACGGAGATGCGTTGGTATCAAGGGACGAGACGCTTAGACTGATGAAGGCACACCCGAAGCTGGCGGGTATTTTTGTGACCGAGGCGACCGGAGGGGCAGGCGCGGGTGAAGCTGTCCAGAATTCCAAGGATGGACGTTCGCTCAAAATTATATCTTTCGATACAAACAAGGCCACGCTGGATATGATCAAGGGCGGCACGATTTCGGCTACAATTGCGCAGGGAACCTGGAATATGGGGTATTGGTCGCTTCAATATTTATTCCATCTGCATCATCAGCTAACCGTACCTGCCCCATCCACTTCCGGTGAGAATGCACCGCTGCCGGTAAGGGTGGATACCGGAATCTCTGTGGTGACAAGCGCGAATGTGGATGATTATTATGCCAAATAAACACAATCGGCAGGGGAGCAGCCGGAGCAGGGAAGCGATCCGCAGCAGGATGAAGAAGAGCCTGCAGCGCTTGCGCTTGCGTAATATGCCGCTCCGTTATCAGCTGATGCTGCTTTTTTTGTTATTTGCAATCGTGCCTTCTGTAGGACTGGGGTTATTGGTGAACTGGACCGTAGAACGGATTGTGGAGCGACAGGTTGAGGGACATACGATGCAGCTCATCGGCAAAGTAAATGAAGCGCTTGACAGCAAGATGGAGAACCTGCAAAACATGACGTACCTGATTGCATTTGATCCCGACATTATCGCTTTTATGAAAGGAAAAACGGCGTCGGATAACGATACTGGCACGAGCACTATTACATCGGAAAGGGAACCAAATGTGACGGATCAGGATCAGCTGTATGGAATCAAGCAAACTTTGCAGGGGTTCACGACGTTGTATCCTGAGATTGCCGGAATCGTTCTTGCTAATGGAAGCGGTGACTATATCAGCAATGAGATGTACCCCCGCGCGAAGCAAAGTCTGACCCGGGAGGACTGGTACAAAAGGGCTTCGGCGAATCCTGGCATTTTTACAGTGCTGGGTCAGCCAAGGGAGCGAAATATTACGACACATGTACGGTATAAGGATAATGAAATCGTATCGGTTGCGCGCTCCATAACAGATGAAGCGTCAGGTCGTGTACTGGGTGTCATTATGATTGACCTCAAGCTGCGATCTGTCTCTCAGGCAGCCAGAAATGTAACCCTGGGAAAATCGGGCTATGTGATGGTGACGGATGCAGAAGGACGGAGCGTCTATATGCCGGAGCATCCGCTGGTTGAACAGATTCCTGCAGACTGGTTCAAGTCTGGTGACAGCGGGACATTTAACGCCGAAGCGGATGGGAAGGAGCTGTTATTTCTGTATCAATCCTCCACGTTTACGGGATGGAGAACCGTAGGGGTGTTTCCCGCGCGGGAATCCATAACGGAGGTACGCCAAATTCAGTTTTATGTGGTCAGCTTTGTATTCGTGGTTTGTTTGTTCGGTCTGAGCACTTCCCTGTGGTTTTCGCGCTCCATTGCGCAGCCGATCTTCCGGCTGATGTCTTACATGCGCAGGGCCGAAACGGGAAATCTCATGTCGGGCCGCTGGAGCGACCGTGCTGATGAGATCGGTATGCTGGGCAGGAGTTTTAACCGCATGCTTGCACAGATCCGGCAACTCATATCCCTTAATGAATTAAAGGAGCGGCAGAAGCGGGAGGCAGAGATGCGCAGTTTGCAGGAGCATATCAAACCTCATTTTTTATACAATACGCTGGATACGATCCATTGGATGGCTCGCAAGGAAGGCGCGGATGATGTATCCGAGATGGTTGGCGCCCTGTCCCGACTTTTTCGCATCGGTCTCAGCAAAGGGAATGACTTCCTTACACTACACGCCGAGCTTGAACATATTACCAGTTATTTGAAAATCCAACAGACCCGGTACCGTGATCGTTTGCAGTATGAATTAATGGTTTCCGATGATATACGGGAGTTGTTCGTGCTCAAACTGCTGCTGCAGCCTCTTGTAGAAAACGCGATCTATCATGGGATCAAGGGCAGGCGAGGGCCTGGCAAGATTCGGGTGGAGGCCAAAATAGAACAGGGCAAACTGCTACTGTTGATTCAGGACGATGGAGCAGGCATGTCCAGGGAGCGGTTGGCAGAAATGGAACAACTTCTGGCAGCCCCTATGGAAAGTTTGGAATCGGCAGCGCTGTCCGGAAAAGCGGGGAAAAGCTACGGAATGTTGAATGTACAGGCCCGTCTTCGCCTGACGTTCGGCGAAGAATACGGTATTGTACTGGGCAGCAAGGAAGGAAATGGTACATGCGTGACGATCATTCACCCGTTACTGCAAGAACTTCCAGCGGTGCAGTTATTGGACAGTAAAGAGAGGGAGGGGAGCGAATGAAACATTTTACAGCGTCAACAACATGGACTTCTGCGGAAGGGATGACAGCATCGGCTGCAACAGAAACAGAGGCTTTGGGGAGATCTTACCGGGTTCTGATTGCTGATGATGAGCCCATTATTCGGGAAGGCATCCGGGATTCGATCAACTGGACTGCACTGGGCATGGAGGTTGCCGGAGAAGCCGAGGACGGGGAGGAAGCGCTGGAACTGGCTGTAGATCTGTGCGTGGATATCGTATTGGTCGATATGAACATGCCCTTTCTGAACGGGATTGACTTGATACGCGGCCTTCAGGATCATTGTCCCAATTGCCGCTGTCTGATCGTGTCTGGACATGATGAATTTGCTTATGCACAGGAGGCTGTTCGGCTAGGGGTGGAGGATTATATCTTGAAGCCTGTACAATCGGAGCAGCTGTATGCTGCACTTGCACGTCTGCGTCAGCGTATGGATGAAGAGCATAAGCGAACAGCATATGTAAAACAGGCTGCAGATCAGATTGAACGCAATATTCCACTGCTTCGTCAACGTTTTTGCCTGGATTGGCTGGAGGGACAAATCGAGGGAAAAGGGCTGATCGAGCAACTCACCTTTTTGCGTCTGCCATCGGAACCGCCTGTGCAGATTGGAATCGTACGCTGGCCCGCGGCAGAAGCACGCCAGACCCTTATGCGGGAGAATGATCGTCAATTATTCCTTTTTGCCACGGAAAATATCGTTGCCGAATTACTGGGGGACCTGCCGTATGTGCTGTTCCGGGACCCGAATGGACTGATTGGCATTTGTTTATGGCAGGCGGCATCGGAAGATCTGGAGTCTTCCATTGAGCAGACCGTCATTTCATGCCTGAACATCGCTGTCCACGCCCATATGGAGATGCATACCGGTACCGTGGAGGAAGCGCCGAATACGTATCGCGAGTGTCGTGAATTGGTATGTGGCGAGGTTCGGCTGTCACCGCTGGTGCGCCGGGCAAGACAGCTTATTCAAGCGGAATATGCGAATCGGAATCTGACACTGGACACGCTTGCTTCCCGTCTGCAAGTGTCTCCGGTATATTTGAGTCGGGTGCTCAAAAAAGAGTTGGATGATTCCTTCGTGACCCTTGTTACGCATGCTCGCATCCGGAAGGCAGTACAGCTGCTGGATTCTACGGTACTGCCTGTGTACCAAATTGCTGAGCATGTGGGTTACGATACACAGCATTATTTTAGTACCGCATTCAAAAAAACGATGGGCATTTCACCTGCACAGTACCGCAAAAGCGGCGGTACGAGGATTGTGACCTCATCCAAGAGAGGATAGGCTGGTTGAACAAGGGATATTCATCAAGGGATTTGTTCTGCTTGTATCAAGCGGATCAGCTCCCTTTTTTTGTTGTTAGCTGCTGTCCGCATGATTTCTTCTGCAGGGCAAGTCTGCTCATCCGTAGTCCCATATTCCGCTCTTTACAAAAGTTGAAATTTTATAAAAAAGGTTCAAATGCAGCAAAGACCTCTCTTGTTTCGGCATGCTACGATGGATTCAGAAAGAAATAACCGCTTACATAAATGCGATACATTGTAAGCGTTATCCTAATGAGTCGTTGAAGTTCACATGATTTGAGGAAAGGGGAAGTTCTTATGAAAAAAGGAGCACTGCTCATCTGGCTTCTGGTGATGACCTCAATGCTATCTGCCTGCAATCTGGCCGAGAGTGGAACGGGCAGTAAGGAAAAAGGGTATGTCGGCATTTCGATGCCTACCAAATCCTCCGAACGCTGGGTTGGGGATGGGGAGAACATGGTTCGCCTTTTTCAGGAGCAGGGGTACAAAACGGATCTGCAGTATGCGGAGGACGTGGTGGAGAATCAGATTTCTCAGATTGAGAACATGATCACCAAGGGTGTAGACGTGATGGTGATTGCTTCTGTGGATGGCAATACGCTGACAGATGTAATCAAGAAAGCGCATGACGAGGGCATACAGGTCATTTCATACGATCGGCTTATCCGAAATACGCCGTATTTAACCTATTATGCGACGTTTGATAACTTCAAGGTGGGTGTGCTGCAGGCGTCCTACATCGAGCAAAAGCTCGGGCTTAAGGAAGGGAAAGGCCCCTATAACATAGAGTTGTTTGGCGGCTCCCCCGATGACAACAACGCCTATTTCTTCTTTGACGGTGCAATGTCAATCCTCAAGCCATATATCGATTCCGGCAAGCTGGTTGTGCGAAGCAAGCAGACAACGATGGCCCAGATTGCAACGCTGCGCTGGGACGGCGCTCTGGCACAATCCCGTATGGATAATCTGCTCAGTGCCTATTACTCGGGAGACAACCTGGATGCGGTGTTATCCCCTTATGATGGGATCAGTATCGGGATCATTTCATCGTTGAAAGGGATCGGTTATGGCACAGCAAACAAGCCGTTGCCAGTGATTACAGGTCAGGATGCCGAACTGGCTTCGATTAAATCCATTGTGGCCGGAGAACAGACACAGACCGTATTCAAGGATACCCGCAAGCTGGCGGAGAAGACGGTAGAGATGGCCAATAGCATATTACAAGGGAAATCGGCGGAAGTGAACGACAATAAGTCTTATAACAACGGCATAAAGATCGTCCCGGCCTATTTGCTTGACCCGATTTCCGTGGATCGGACCAATGTAGAGAAGGATATTGTAGGCAGTCAATATTATACCAAGGAAGAAATCGGATTGAACTAGCGATTGAAAGGAGTAGATCTCATGGCCGGAATTATTCTGGAAATGAAGGGCATCACCAAAACCTTTCCCGGCGTAAAAGCGCTGGAAAACGTCAATCTCAAGGTCAGAGAAGGCGAGATTCATGCACTATGCGGTGAGAATGGTGCAGGGAAATCCACGTTGATGAAGGTGCTTAGCGGTGTATATCCACATGGAACATATGAAGGAGAGATTTTATTTCAGGGCAAACCGTGTGAGTTCAAGGATATTAAACAAAGTGAGGATCTGGGTATTGTCATCATCCACCAGGAGCTGGCACTGATTCCCTACCTTTCAATTGCGGAAAATATATATCTGGGTAACGAGCGTGCGAGCAAAGGGATCATCGACTGGAAAGAAACGTTTGTCGGCACACGGGAATTGCTCGCCAAAGTGGGACTGAGCGAAAATCCGAATAGTCTTGTATCCAGCATCGGTGTGGGCAAGCAGCAGCTGGTTGAGATTGCAAAGGCGCTCTCCAAAAAGGTGCGACTGCTCATTCTGGATGAGCCCACTGCTGCACTGAATGAGCATGACAGTGAGAATTTGCTTCAGTTGATGCTGGAATTCAAGAAGCAGGGCATCGCTTGTATTCTGATATCCCACAAGTTGAACGAGGTGTCCAAAGTGTCCGATTCGGTGACAATCTTGCGGGATGGCAAGACCATTGAGACGCTGGATATGAAAAAGGATAAGGTGACGGAAGATCGGATTATTAGCGGAATGGTTGGCCGCGATTTGACGAGCCGCTATCCGGAGCGCCATGCGCAAATCGGTGAAGTGATCCTCGAAGTGAAAGACTGGACCGTGTATCACGAGCATCATGCTGAACGGAAGGTGCTGGATCAGGTCAACATGAACATCAGGCGCGGGGAGATTGTGGGCATTGCCGGTCTGATGGGGGCCGGACGTACGGAGCTTGCCATGAGCATATTTGGCAAATCGTATGGACGCGGCATTACGGGCCAACTCATCAAGGATGGCAAACCCATTCAGAACAACAGCGTAACTGAGGCGATTCAGAACGGTTTCGCTTATGTGACAGAGGACCGCAAGGAATACGGTCTGATTCTCATGGACGATATCAAGCGGAACATTTCGCTTACAGGTCTTGGCAAGCTGACCAGAAATGCGGTCGTGAACGAACGAGAGGAAGTGCTGGTAGCCGAGGATATGAAAAAAAGCATGAATATCAAAGCACCGAGCATTTTGCAGAAAACCGGAAATTTGAGCGGCGGGAACCAGCAGAAGGTGGTGCTGAGCAAATGGATTTTTGCCGGTCCGGATATTCTCATTCTGGATGAACCAACACGAGGGATCGATGTTGGGGCCAAATTCGAAATCTATACCATAATCCATCGGCTCGCCGCCGAAGGCAAAGGCGTGCTGGTGATTTCTTCCGAGCTTCCAGAGGTGCTGGGCCTATGTGACCGGATCTACGTGATGAATGCCGGACGCATTACGGGGCAAGTCAGCCGGGAAGAAGCATCGCAGGAAACGTTGATGAGATATATGACAAAGTCAGGAGGCGGGAAGCATGGAAATGTTAACTAGACTGTTCAAAAACAATATACGGCAATATGGCATGATTATCGCACTGGTTGTAATTATGTTGTTGTTCGAGGTGCTGACTGGCGGATTGCTGCTCAAGCCGATTAACATAACAAATCTGATCCTGCAAAACAGTTACATTCTGGTGCTGGCGATCGGAATGGTGCTGGTCATTATTACCGGACATATCGATTTGTCGGTAGGTTCGATCGCTGCTTTTGTAGGCGCGGTTGCAGCGATTATGATGGTTGATTGGCAGCTTCCGGCCTGGCTGGCGGTCATTGCTGCTTTGGTGGTTGGTGCGCTGATTGGGGCGTGGCAGGGCTTTTGGATTGCGTATGTGCGGATTCCGGCATTCATCGTAACCCTGGCAGGCATGCTGCTCTTCCGAGGCTTGACGATGATCGTGCTGGAGGGGCAATCGATTTCTCCTTTTCCAGGCGGGTTCCAGAAAATAAGTTCAGGCTTCCTGCCTGATATTCAGTTTTCAGGTCTGGGTCTGGTGTCCATCATCGTTGGTGTTGTTCTCACGGTCTGGTATATCGTAAACGAACTGCGGGAGCGCCGTTCCCAGCGTAAATACGGATTCGAAGTTGTGTCTCAGGGGCTCTTCCTGCTCAAGCTGCTGGTCGTGGCTGCAGTAACGAATCTGTTCACCTTTATGCTTGCGAGCTATGCAGGGATTCCGAATATTCTGATTCTGCTGTTTGTATTGATTATCGTCTACTCCTTCATCATGAACCGCACCGTAATGGGGCGCCATGTATATGCACTTGGAGGCAATGAGAAGGCTGCCGGTCTGTCCGGTGTGAAAACGAAAAAAGTGACGTTCTGGGTATTTGTAAACATGGGCGTGATGGCGGCCATATCCGGCTTGATCTTCGCAGCACGACTGAATGCGGCTACACCCAGAGCCGGTACCAACTTTGAGCTGGATGCCATTGCAGCCTGCTTTATCGGCGGAGCTTCCGCTTCGGGAGGAATCGGGACTGTATTTGGAGCGATCATCGGTGGTTTGGTTATGGGGGTTCTGAACAACGGCATGTCCCTGATTGGTTTGGGGATAGACTGGCAGCAGGGCATCAAGGGTCTGGTGCTGTTGCTGGCAGTAGCTTTCGATATCTATAATAAAAACAAAAGAATGACATAGGTGTTTGGCAGAAAGAATTCTGCTGCAAGCAAACGTCTTGTATAAACCATAAAACAAACAGACCGATCCGGTGGATCTGGTCTGTTTGTTTTATGCTATTTTTATGGTTTTCCTGGTAGAGAAAAGCAGTTATTTACATCAATGCTCCCAGGAAACGGGTTGCGATGCCAAAATAGATAAACAGCGACAGAATATCATTGAGCGTTGTAATTAATGGACCGGAAGCGACAGCCGGATCGACGTTGAAGCGGCTTAACAAGAGCGGAATACAGGTACCTGTAAGTGTGCCGATGACGAGGGTGAAGAACAGGGATACACCAATAATGGCGCCGAGCAGCCAGTCACCTTGCCAAAAATAGGCGATAACTGTAATGAGCATGCCGCATACGAATCCAATCATCGTACCTACCTTAATCTCACGTCCAATTAAGGCGAGCACTGTAGCTTTGTCAAGCTTGCGTCCAATCAGTCCGCGCACAACGACAGCAAGAGACTGTGTACCCGTATTCCCGGTCATACCGGCGATCATGGGCATGAAGAACGCCAGTGCCACAACCTGATTCAGCGTGTCCTCGAAAAAATCCACGATGCTGCCCGAGATCAGTCCGATAAATAACAATAAAATCAGCCAAGGGAGGCGACGTCTGACGGCAACCAGTGGTTTAGTATCAAAATCGATATCTTTACTGCCGCCACCCATCTTGGCGATGTCTTCACTGGCTTCGTCCATAATAATATCAATGACATCATCCATTTGGATAACACCGCATAATCTCCGGTTCTCATCCACGACAGGCAACGCCATAAACTCATAACGCTGCAACAGCTGTGCAGCTTCTTCCTGGTCCATATCGACTGTTGCATGGATGACACGCCGGGTCATCAGCTCGTCCACTTTGGTTTTGTCATCTGCCTGAGCGAGGGACTGATAGCTCACGACCCCAACCAGCTTGCCTTCATCATCGGTGACATACAGATAACTGGCCGCAGGAATGTGCAGCGTAGCCTGTGATTCTCTCAACGCCTCCTTTGCGGTTTCATGCGATAACAGGGTACGGTATCGATCGGTCATGATTCGTCCCGCCGTCTCCGGTGGATAGTTCAGCACGGAGCGGATGATCGAAGAGTGATCCAGGTTCATATTGGACAACAATTCTTCCCTGCGTTTGAGTGGCAGATCATGCATGAAGCGAATCAGATCACTTTTGTCCATTTGCTGCATGACTTCAAGAGTGCGCTCCGGGCCTAACTGTTCGAATAGATGCACCTGTTCGTGAAGCGTGAGCGCTTCTGCCATATCGGCGAGAACGTCTGGTTTGAATAAGAGCAAGAAGCGTTTCGTCTCTTCTTCAGGGAATTTTTTATATACGAGTGAAAGATCGTACGGATGTAGCTCCTTGGCCCATTTGTAAAATTCGGGCAGATTCTGGGTTTGCACAGATTGAACAAGGAGTTCCGTGATCTCTTCAACCGAAAAATCTTTTATGGAAGGGGATCGGTTCATATGAAGTCTCCTTTCTGAATGGAATTCAACTCCGTATTCTTAAACGAAATGGGACGGAAGTTAAACAGCAACCACTGGAAATGGATATTGTAATCTTGCTAAAACATTCGATATGGGCTTACAAATGAATGCTGTCGGGATATACTTGATGTAGAAAACCCGATGAGGAGGAGTCATGTGGAATCGGTTGTAAGAACACAATTGTTATCTTTGGTCGAACCGGAATATCAGAAATTCGCGGCTGCGCTCATTCCGAATATCACGAATCTGCTAGGTGTGAGACTGCCTGAAATACGCAAGATGGCGAAACTAATCGTCAAAGAGGACTGGCGTGCCTATCTGAAAACCGCTGACGATGATTATTTTGAAGAAGTGATGCTGCAAGCGATGGTCATCGGTCATGCCCAAGCAGATATGGAGGAACTTCTGCAGCATATTGCCTGGTTTGTTCCCAAAATAGATAACTGGTCGGTATGCGACAGCTTCTGCGGCGGCCTGAAATACACGAAGAACCATCTAGATCAGGTGTGGCATTTCTTGCAACCCTATCTGGTATCCAACCAGGAGTATGACATTCGCTTCGGGGTTGTGATGTTGTTGAACTTTTATATGGAAGAAAAATATATTGATGAAGTTCTTGCTTCATTAGATAACATCAGGCACGAGGCGTATTATGTGAAAATGGCTGTGGCCTGGGCGATTTCCATCGCTTATGTGAAACAGCCAGAAGTCACTATGCGTTATCTGCTGCAGGACAATACATTGGATGACTTTACGTATAATAAGGCTCTTCAGAAAATAACGGAGTCCTATCGTGTTGACCCGGAGACAAAGCAGATTATCCGCAGCATGAAACGAAAAGCGAAGAAACCGACTCGGGTATAGTATGTGTGCAAAACGAGAAAAGAAACCAAATATAGAACCTACGAGGGGAAAGGACGATAGACGTATGAGAAAGAGCATCTTGTGGACCAAAATGGAACTGGACGGTCGTCCGTGGGTATTGCTTGCCACCGAAAAAGGGTTATGCCGAGTCATTATGCCCAATGAATCGCTGGAAGACTGGAGCAGCTGGATTGGCCGCATTGCGCCTGGAGTGGAGCTTGAAGAGAACGAAGCGGCGTTGAAGCAGACAGGGATGATAGATTGGTTACAATCCTATTTTGCTGGAGAAAAAATAGCCTTTACCAATGAAATCCCGCTTGATCTGATCGGAACACTGTTCCAACAGCAGGTCTGGACCGAACTGGGGCGTGTTCCATATGGGGAGACAAGAACCTATGGCGACATTGCAGCTGCGGTGGGAAGACCCTCAGCGGTACGAGCTGTTGGGGCCGCCAATGGAGCCAACCCCATTCCGGTACTGCTGCCATGTCACCGCATTATCGGGGCAAACCGCAAGCTGACCGGATTTCGCGGAGGGCTGGAGATGAAGCGCAGACTACTGGATATCGAGCAGATCGAAGGCGTAACCGATGGCGGACATGCGCGGTTTAATTTCTGATCATAATATGTTTATATAATGCTCATATAAAAAAAGAAGCAGCAGGATAATAGCTAAGTGTTCACTTGCTGAGACTTCTGAATACGTACAGACACTGGGTACTCCCTAGTGCCTGTTTTTGTGTTTTCCGATGTTAGAAGTCGTCTTATTCCAGTAAAGACCTGTAGATTGATGCGCAAAGACTCACAAAGCAAGGGAATAAGGTGTCTACGATTCGTAACGATGCCTGATCCGTGGAATTAGGCCAAATAGAATAGAGTGTGTATGATTCATTAAATATAATAACGATTGGCAGAGAACAGCCCAGCCACTGGCGCTCGCGCTGGCTCTGATGATTATAAGTTGTTCGCATATTCCACATTTTGGGTTATGATGGAAGTTGCTTCTACCAACTGGAATACGAAGAAACGGGCTAAGCGGATCGAAGAAGTGAAACCCTTTGGCGTAGTTGAGCGGTTAAATCAGAGCGTGTGCAAAGCAACAACAATGAAGATGGATCTGGACACAGGGATCATCCAGAATAGAGGAAAAGAAATGAACAATAACAGAACATCAGTTACATATTTCAAAATAAGCATGGTATTAATCGTTGCTACCATAGGTTGTCTGCTTGTTGCTGTCTACTTGCGTTCCAAAACAAACACGAACATGTATCCATTTTTAATGTGGGATATTTTTTTAGCATGGGTGCCTTTCATTATTTCCTCAATCATTAGTTATGTCAGCAATAAGAAACTTACAAAAACGAGCATCGCACTAGTCATGGTGATGTGTGCATGCTGGCTGTTCTTTCTGCCGAATTCGGCATATCTTTTCACAGAAATCCTGCATGCATTTAGATACTTTGATCGTCAAGGGGAAACTAAATTCTGGGTTCATATTGATTTTTGGTATAGCCTCACCCTAACGTTTGTCGTAGCCATACTGGGTTTACTTCTGTCCATCTGCTCGATACATCAAATCCACGAATTGTTAAATAAACGACTAAATCAATTTGGCAGAATGGTCGTTGTAGGCGTTGTTTTACTCCTGAGCAGCCTCGGGGTATACATTGGGCGATTTAATCGCTGGAATAGTTGGGATGTCCTGAAGCAGCCTGGCCTCATATTGAAGGATATCATGACTGATTTAAGTGCAGGCAACAGCATTCTGGTTGAATTTGTGGCCATGATATTTGTGATTCAAATTTTTGCATATATTACACTTCGTATACTTATGGGGAAGTCCAATAATATCTAAACGAAAATCGTATGGAACACCAACATTTTAACTATTTTTGCTAAATGAAGTCTTATGGTAGCATTGACCACAGATGAATCGGTACTCGATGTAAGATCGACCGAGTGGAAAGAGGGAGTGACCATGCTCAAGCAGGAATACTGGTTAACCAACGTATCATTGGAGCAAAGTTATATAATGGAAGACGGTCAGGTAACTGGCACCCGGACAAGCCTTGGTCATCTGCGGATTGAAAATGGAGTCATTGCAGCCATTGTGGATGGGGATGCGGAATTAACAAGCGAGTTGCCAAAGGTTGATGGTAAAGGATTGCTGCTGTTGCCTTCGTTCGAGGAAGCGCATATTCATTTGGATAAAACGTATTATGATGCACCATGGAAAGCGGTGCGACGCATCTCCAGCATTTTCGAACGTATCGAAGAAGAGAAGGTGTTGCTGCCCAAGCTATTACCCGATGCGAAGCGTCAGGCGGAGAGCATTCTGACCTTGATTCAGGGATATGGTTCCACCCATGTACGCAGTCATTGCAATATTGAACCGGTCAGCGGGTTGAAGCGATTGGAAGCAACACGGCAGGCATTGGGGACATTTTCGGAGAAAATCTCCTCTGAAATCGTGGCTTTCCCGCAGCATGGGCTGCTCCGCTCAAATTCAATAGAGCTGATGCGTCAAGCTATGTCTGAAGGGGCTACTCATGTAGGCGGACTTGACCCTAACACCGTAGACGGGAATATGGAGAAGTCCCTAGACGCGATGGTTGAACTGGCTGTTCAGCATCGGGCAGGCATCGATATTCATTTGCACGATTCCGGAGAACCGGGTAAACAAACGTTGCTGCAGTTGGCTGATCTGACCGAAGAAGCAGGACTTCAGGGTAAAGTTACCGTAAGCCATGCGTTCTGGTTCGCCCGTGCGGAGCAGCAAGAAACGGAAGATATGGCCAAGCGAATGGGCTCCCTTGGTATGAGCGTGGCTTCGACCATGCCTATCGGTAAGATGATGATGCCGCTTCCGATGCTCCATCAACATGGGGTGAACGTGAAGCTGGCGACAGACAGTTTGACGGATCATTGGTCTCCTTTTGGTAATGGAGATCAACTGGAAAAAGCGGGCCGTTTCGCCGAACTGTACGGATATAGCGATGAACGGTCCTTGTCTCAATCGATTGCATTTGTAACAAATGGCATCACTCCACTGGATTCAGAGGGACAACAGGTATGGCCGAAGGTAGGGGA
This sequence comes from Paenibacillus sp. JNUCC-31, assembly GCF_014844075.1. Classification (NCBI taxonomy): domain Bacteria; kingdom Bacillati; phylum Bacillota; class Bacilli; order Caryophanales; family Paenibacillaceae; genus Paenibacillus; species Paenibacillus sp. JNUCC31. The sequence goes on along the minus strand of NZ_CP062165.1, from coordinate 1,655,175 downwards.
CACGGCGAGTTTTATACTCGTTCACGCAAGTTGTTCTGCGGAAGCAGTTGCCAGAAGATCTGAACGACAGGCGGTATGGTACAAGGGACAATTGGTGAGCGGATCTTTGTAGGTCATAGGGAAATGGTACCGACATATATAACCACGAATATTCGTGGTTTTTTGTGTTGTTTAAGAAAGGTTACAACTTATAAAATTGTGCATAGACCACATGTTTCAAGTGAAAATTCGGTTTTATCGAGTTGGTAAAAAAGAGGAGGAACTTATTGCGTATTCCACATATTGGGTTATGATGGACGTAGTTTAATGGGAGGAGTAATGACAATGAAGATTCAATATGCTGATGAAACCGATTACAGTTATATTTTTGAACGAGATCGACATATCCATCCCTCGCTTGTGGAGACAAAGATCAAAGAGAACTGGGAGCATCTGATGAAGCAAAAAGGGTTTGATACGGTAATGACTTCTACACAGTCAGATGAACACGCGCAACACTTTTATAGAAAATTGGGGTATGTTGATGCGGGCTCTCTATTGCTGGAAACGCAGCCTTTGGAGATTATTTTGATCAAAAAAATCTAGTCATTTCATTCAAGGAGAGATGGATGTGTCAGCAGAGAAAGTAACACTGCAACGTATAACCAAGGAAAACGAATTAGCGTGCATTCAGCTTAAACCGCGCGAAGACCAATTGAATTTGGTAGCAAGCAATGCAGATTCATTAATTCATGCGACGAAGGAAATCACCTCGAGGCCATACGGAATTTTTGCAGAGGACCGCATGGTAGGCTTTATTTTATTTGATAATGAGATATATAATGATGGATATTATTGGATACTTCGTTTTATGATCGATGAGAAATACCAAGGGAAGGGTTACGCCAAACTGGCAATCAAGGAAGTGATTCACAAGTTAAAAGAGAGAACCGATTGCAAGCAAATCAGGGTATCCCATGTGCCGCACAACATAGTGGCAAACGCTTTATATAAGAAATCCGGGTTTCAGGAGACGGGTGAATTCGAGGACAATGGTGACATCATATTAAGTTATTATATAAGTTGAGGAGTGGAACAAGATGATCAGAGAGGCCGAAGCAAGGGATGTCGAGGTTATTGAAAGATTGTACAACGAATTATTACCGAACAACTTGAATACGAAGGTACTGGCGGAGCGAATTGAAGAAGTAAGGAATAATCCCAACAGTTTCTTATTTGTTTACGAAGTCGGTGATCAGGTTATTGGGACAGCGCATTTACATCTTTGTCTGGATGCTTTGGTGGAAAATAGACCGTTTGGCGTGGTTGAGCGGGTTATTATTACGGAGCATGTGCAGAGCAAGGGATATGGTTCTGAACTTATGAAGTATATAGAGGATGTATGCATACAGAAAAATTGTGTAAAGGTGTTTCTCACCAGCGGTTCATCCAGATACGAGGCACATGGCTTTTATACGAAGTTAGGGTACGATGGGGAATCCAGCAAGGCTTTTAAGAAATATGTATAAAACAGCTCAAGCTGGATTGTATATTCGTATCCTTTAATTTTATGAAATGATGGGAGGATATATAGATGAAAGACATGAACTATTACGAAACTTTTATTGCAGTAGCAGAAGATTGTCCTGTTCAAGTGGCAGAGATCCCCAAAGCCAAAAACGGCGGCAAAACCGTTTCAGTTATACAGTATGAAATGATAACAAACCACCCTTATCAATATACGCAAGAGGATGTCATGTTTGAAGTGTTCGCGCAGCGCAATGATATTCCCGATGAACAAAGATCCACAGAGAGAACCAAGTTTTTCTCTAAGGGACAACCCTGTCTTCGTACTTCTTCCTTGGGTAAACGTTATGGATGGGGCATTCATCATAATTCACAAGGGAAAGTGGCGATCTATGCTGTTGAATCCGAAGAATATAAAAACTTTATAAACGATAGCAGTTTAAAACATGTAAAGGCGATGCGTTCGAGCCGTCAATAGATCTATCGTTTAACTAACAATACTTAGAAGTAAGGAGAATAGAAACAAACATAGGGCTATATTGAAGGGATTTCAAAACGTCCGCTACAAGCAGGAGGCTAGAGATGCACGCTTTAACCAAAGAAACAACAGATGAATTACTGGAAGCGATGGACACGTACAAAAGAATTGCACAAGAACTGATCGACAAATTGATCTCGGAAACCAGCCAGGCTGAAAAGGAAGAGATCATCGATGGAGCCTATTACTTGCTTTCTAATGAAGAAGTAGTAAATGGTGAAGAATATTTGAGTGGAAAATGGCATTTTGATGTTCATGGAGAGCATTGTTTGTTCGAGAATGCAGAAACAGGCCAAACCTTGGAGGTTTCTCTCGGCAGTAAAGATGATGTGGGTAACATGGACCCCTATTTTTTCTATAACTTTTTGAAATCCACTGCAAATTATGAACACCTGATCGCCTATTTTGAGAATCCCTTTGGGGACATGTTGGATTTTTTCGAAAGGTTGGCAGCCCAGAACGTGCTGATTCATGTTCATGGAGTTGAATATAGAAAGCTTCTTTAACGGCGTAAAGCAGTATCCCGTTCTTTCAAATAAGGGATGCGTTTGAAGAGAAGAACGGGATTATTCGTTACTACATAAAGAAAGATTAACGATGTACGCGTATGACAATATCCTGGTCATGGTTGCCGAACCCTGAACCATAGAGTGTTAATCCTCCGACGTTAGCCCCCTCCTCGTCAACCGTGAATCGAAGTGTCCAGAATGGTTCCTCCAGTTGGATATCCTCGATCGTCACGTCTGACATCCACTCCCCATCCATATACGTACCCGAGTCATCAACACGAATCGTCTTTAATAATCCATATTGATTCACATTTCGATGCCACCATGCCGGTGTATATTTGCCTCGAGCAGCTCTTCCGAAATCAGCAGGGCTTGTCCAGGTACCAAGTGAAATACCATTAAACGTAAAACGGATATCTGATGGCCAATGATCTCGTAAACCCGGGGCCTCAGAAGCCATTTCCACTGAAATTTCAATGCTTCTGGCAGTCTGATCAGGAAGCATATAGTTAGGTGTTTTGTATTCGACATACCCTCTTCCAAACCAGAGGATGGCAGCGTGAACCCGCTCAGGATCGAGAAAGTAGCGTGGGTCGTCCCAAACACCGATTTCTTTCTCATGGGTCCCAAGGCCGCAAGTAGGATGGACTTCAAATGCAGTATAGTGACCCACTGAAATGGTCTGCTCTCTGATCCTTGCTGTCCGGCTGGCGGATGGCAGTTCGATCTCGATGTTATTTGGTTTGAGAAAACACAACTTATGCGTGCCTCCATTCAGACGTATCCTGCGGCTTTCAATCAGTCCGGCTTGCTCAAGCTTTCGGATGTGCATCGTGACGATGGAAGGGCTGAGTTCTAACGCAGCCGCAATATCCTTCACATTCATTTCGCGATCTGCAATCAAATCCATAATTCTCCATCGAACCTCGCTTGCCAGTGCCTCGTATAACGGTATGAATCTTGCTTCTCCGTTCGCTTTAATCATTTTTAACAATCTCCTAACCTGATCTATTGAAATCACATATATATTCATTTAATGAAATTAACTTCACCCTTCAACTCTAACGCATTGAAAGTATGTTTGCGATAGTGTTTAATTTTTTTATCTGCGTATGAAGTTGGATTCTCAAATATATGAATTATAGAAAAAGAGGTGGATCAAATGAAATTCAATAATCCGGTCATTAAAGGGTTCTATCCAGATCCAAGCATTTGCAAGGTGGAGGACACTTATTATCTGGTGTGCAGTTCATTTCAGTATTTTCCGGGTGTCCCGCTTTTTGAAAGCAAAGATTTATTGAATTGGACCCAAATCGGTCATTGTTTAACCCGAAAAAGCCAGATTCAACTGGAGACGGTGAGTAGCTCAGGTGGCGTCTTTGCCCCTACGATACGATACAATAACGGGCGATTCTATATGACCACGACCAACGATACTACCCGTCAGAATTTCTATATATGGACTGACGATATACACGGAGAGTGGTCAGAACCGATTATTGTGAATCAAGGAGGAATCGACCCGGATTTGTATTTTGAGGACGGTAAGGCCTTCTTTATGAGCAATGGGACCGACGATGAAGGCATTGGCGGAATCATTCAGTGTGAGATTGACATTGAAACGGGTGACAAAAAGACCCCGAGCCGTTCAATATGGCAAGGTTCAGGCGGCCGTTATCTGGAAAGCCCGCATTTGTATAAAATGAATGGTTACTATTACCTCATGGCATCAGAAGGTGGAACCGAATACGGTCATATGGTCACGTACGCCCGGGGAGATTCACCTTCAGGTCCTTTCGAACCCTATGCCAAGAATCCTGTTCTGACCAATCGTAACTTGGGTGGTTATGAACTGCAGGGGGTTGGTCATGGCGACCTGGTTCAGGATCAGGAAGGGAATTGGTGGATCTTCCATTTGGGATTCCGTCAGATAGGACAATGGCTTACCTATCATCATCTTGGCCGAGAAGTATTCCTTACGCCGGTTACCTTCGATGAGGAAGGCTGGTTTACGGCAGGGCATAAAGGTACCACGCTTATGAGTTTTGAAACCGATCGTATTTCCGACACAGTTATTCAACAAGAGAAAAAAAGCTATACGTTTGAGAACACGGATTGGAATCTGGACTGGTGTTATCTTCGTCATCCCCATACAGAAAATTACTTGTTAGAGCAAGGCAAAATAAAGTTAAAAGGAACCGAAGTGACACTGGATGTTCCGGCATCCCCGACATTCATTGGCCTACGTCAAAAAGACTTTGACGCGACCATCTCTGTTGATGTAAGTCTTACGAATGGCGAGGCAGGCATCACCATCTACATGGATGAACAGCATCATTATGACCTGGCCATTCGGAAAGAGCAGAGCGGGTATAAGGTGATTGAGCGTCTGAATATTGGGGATATCAAATCCGTCGAAAATGAAGTGGAACGGGGAAATGAGCATCATGCCACATTGGTTATACGGTCAAGTCATGAGCGCTATAGCTTCTTCATTCAGGCAGATGGCAAGGACATCCTCTTAGGTACAGCACAGACGAGATATCTTTCCTCGGAAGTTGCCGGGGGATTTACCGGGGTTCTCATTGGTCTATACGCTATAGGCGAAGGTTCTGTGGCTGAGTTTTCTAAATTTAAGTGTGATTATCTTTAAAAAGGTAAGGGGAGGGACTTTTGTTCCTTCTCTTTTTTGTGAATTCTCGTGATTTCTCAAACAAAAATGTAGTAGCACTTGTTTATATATTATATAGCCGTGACAAAGAATGAGTTGTATGCTGAGAATCGAATACATAGTACATCAAATTCGGGTAAACCACTAAGGATACCAAATTAGGTTTTCTTTCAGGAGAGGAATCATCTCACTTGATCTATACAGAGAGTGCAGAGAAATGATAGAAACTATATTTGCTGAGTTTGGAAGGGAGGACTTCATGGAAGATCAATGGAGAATTGCAGCGTATGATCCCGCATGGAGGCATATGTTTTTCGAAATAGGGATGCAATTAAGAGAAGCAATGGGAGAAAAGGCCGTGAGGATCGATCATGTCGGATCAACTTCCATCGTCGGAATGGATGCCAAGCCGATCATAGATATCCAAATTTCCGTATCCAATTACGAAAATTTGCTTAACTACAAGCAGGAAATCGAAGCGGTCGGCTTCATATTCAGAGAAGATAATCCGGATAGAACCAAGCGATATTTTCGCGAAGTACCCGGAAGCAGAAGAACACACGTACACGTAAGACAAGCAGGGAGTTTCTCTGAGCAGATGAATTTGCTTTTTAGAGATTATTTGAGGGAACATCCAGAGGATCGATTGAAATATGCGGAAGAGAAGCACAGACTTATGGCATTATACAAGGACCAACGGCCAAAATACGTGGAAGGCAAAGGACCGATGGTGTGGAGCATATTAGAAAAAGCTCATTTATGGTCCCAAGAAATCGGATGGCTACCGGAAAAATCTGACGCTTAAGAACATTTAATGAATGTGGATAACCTTAGGGAGTGGTGAGATGAACCTAGGAAGAAAGCTGCTGACGACCGTTCTAACCATCATTAGTTTTACTTTAATTGCAAGTATCATATCCATGAATGAATCCTACAGCTTTGATTTTTATATTATTGCTTATCTTGTATATGCGACTCCCCTGATTGTATTGATCGGTTTACCGTTATCCCTGTTGTTGGATTATGTGTTGAGCCGAATCAAATTCGACAATCATGTCTTGTATCTAATTACGAGGATACTTGGCTACGCATGTGCAGGAGTACTAGGAATGTATATCTATTATTTGCTCATGGGTGCTGGAGCAGCAATTTTGGATTTCAAAGAGACGTTAATTTTGACTTTATTTGGCGTCATGGCTGCTATACTGTTTGTACTGGTCGATATGGGATTGGAAGGTTTGTTAAGGGTACGAAAACGGAAGACGTAGTTATATGAAGTGCTGGAGTAATATCATTTTTCAGGAGGAATTTAAGATGCCAACCCACTGTGCACTACTTGTAATCGATGTTCAGGTAGCCATGTTCGATGAATCAGATCCCGTATTTCAAGGGGACTTATTGCTTCAGAGAATACAACATGTCATTGCCAAGGCTCGGCAAAAAGGTCACTCCGTTATCTACATTCAGCACAGTGAAGGAGCAGGCAGTCCCCTTGAGCGTGGAACGGCAGGTTGGGCGATTCATCCGTCCATTGCGCCAATCACGGGTGACCTTATTATTGAAAAGCAGACCCCGGATTCGTTTCACGAAACAGATCTGAATCTGAAATTGCAAGAAAACGAAGTGAAGGATCTTATTCTGACAGGCATGCAGACGGAAATATGCGTAGATACAACTTGTCGCAGAGCAAGCAGCCTTGGCTATGCAGTAACCTTGGTTCGTGATGCTCACAGCACATGGAATTCCAACATTCTTCAAGCCGATCAGATTATAGAACATCACAATTTGGTTCTGAGCATGTTTGCGAATGTGGTGGATACCGAAAATGTAATGAATGGATGATATATACGGAGGGCTTTTACGAACAGAGTATGGTTTTCCATTGCGGTTCTTTACTGATTATCACGATAAGAAACCTGAGGATACGATCTGGTTCCTTTTCACTGTACATGTGAATGCTCTTCTTTATCTGTTTAATGTCCTGTTAATATACGCTGGAATTCATGTTTTACTCGATGTAAAGAAGAGAATGACGAGAGAATGACGACAGAGAATGCGACTTAACCCATAAGTTTGCCAAATGGCAAACTTATGCTTCTAATACGTCAACACCACGCTGATCTTTGGTTCCCTAACGGACAAATTTATTAAGCTTACTTATCTGCCCGACAAACGAACAAGGAGCAGCCCTAAAATAGACTGCCCCTTGTTGAACTAACGTTCTCCGTTAGAATTCCTGTACTTCATTATCGTTCGGAATTAGTTCATACAATGCACGAACATCACAACCGATGAAATCGTCGATCGATCTGGCAATTTTGATTGGCACATTCCGCTGACTTTCCAGATTCCATCAATCGTTCATTCAGTTTTTCCGTACTTCGGCGCTATGAATTTTCATAGTAGTTTTACAAACTGTATTAAGAATTGTAATGAATAGTTCCTCTGAGTACATATGGTGCTGATGATTCACTAATTATTAATCCCTTTAACTCACTTGGTACATTTATGTATTCTTTTGCTCTTTGAGGTTCCATCCAAGTAAAGTTCTTGATATTATTACACTGTTTTCTTTTTCGGACTAATTGCGTGTATATATTTAATTGTAAGTTTCCATAACACTTTCCCGAGCCAATACATCAACACACCAATCACAATAGTAATTGGCAAGAACTGCATTGGGGTTGGTATAAATGCTCCCATTTCGATTGTTATTCCGGCAATATCATATCCCATAAGATATCCGACAAATTTAACAATTCCGCCTATCGGCGTAATAATTCCACCAATCATGAAAGCAATGGAAAGCGTACTGATGAATGGCAAAAGTAACATACCGCTGACGCCTGCAAAGCTGCTACAAAATGCAAATATTGCGCCGAATTTACGCCAACTAAATTTACTGTTCTTTGAAATGGCTTCACCTAAGTATGCTTTCGCTAATTCTTTTGGGTTTCCTAACCGTCCGATGATTTGCTCAGAAGCTACTCCATTATTTTGCAATTCAAGTATTAAACTTTTGATTTCTTTTACAATGTCAATACGCTCGGAATCGGGCATAGATTTCAAATACTTTTCAATTTTTTCAAGATAATCATTCATAATTTTATCCATAATCTAACTCTCCTTTAATTTCTGATATAACCTTTAATAAATTATCCCATTCTAAGGACATCGCTTTTAAGTATTCGTCTCCTTTTTCTGTAAGGGTATAATATTTTCTTGGTGGCAAGCCTTCTGTACTTTCTTGCCAAGATGAAGAAATATATTCTTCTTTCAGTAATCTTCTAAGCAGTGGATAAATGGTGTTTTCTTTTGCAGCAACAATAGGATATTGCTCTAATACACCTATGATTTCATACCCGTAATATGGTCGTTGCTTTATTAGCAATAGAATACAAAAATCGAGTGTTCCTCGCTTAATTTGTGATTTCCAATCTTCTACATTCATATATTGTGCCTCCTGCATATACATCGTACAACACAGTACTACATTTATCAATAGTAAATTCACTACCAACAACAGCCGTACGCAAGCGGAAACAGCGGGCAATATTACGCAATAGGGGGGATTACCTGAGCTAAAACTCCGATCAAAAAAGGACATACGTATAATCAAAGTAGCTCGCTTGGGATTCAAACGCTGGCTGCAGCAAAGCGAGAACATCGATTAAGCCTAAAAACTATGACAATCCATATTTTCCGTTTCTCCTACTTGCTAAATTCAGCAAGTAGAATATTTTTAAAAGGATTAGGACTGTTATCTCTACCCAAACTGTTCAAACTGACAACCAACGTATGCTTGCCTCCAAGTGTGCCTCCTGCAAAAGTAGAATACCCTAGAATGCCACCTATGTGCCCCCATACCGAGACACCGTTTGGAAGCTTAAATTCAGAGATTCCAAGACCATATCCATCGATTCCTGCTCTCCCTACAGGAACTGTAGTAAGCATTTGTTTTAGTTGCGGTTCCTTCAGTAATTTGCCACCGAGCAAGGAAGAGAAGAACTTATTTAAGTCGTCAGCAGTAGAAATCATATCTCCAGCCGAGCTACCTGCGCTTGGATTATAATAAGTGACGTCTTTTATCTCACTTGCCTCGTTTGGTTGGGAATATCCCCGAGCATGCTTGGTGCCTGGAATAACGCTTGAATTGCCAGGTAGGAATGTATCCGACAATTCAAGCGGTTCAATAATCCGATTTTCAATCTCTTCCGCATAGCTGTTTCCGGTTACTCTTTCAATAAGAATACCCAGTAATACGTATCCCGTGTTTGAATAAGACCAACCCTTTCCTGGGACAAAGTCTGGGGGCAGAGAGATCCCCATCTTCACTAATTCATCAGCCGTATACAATTTTTTTGTATCCATAAAATCAGCGTCTTTAAACCTTGAGTATTCAGCGATACCACTTGTATGGTTCAATATCTGCCTGATGGTAATCTGTTTACCGTTATATCCATTTCCTTGAATGACAACAGGCAACCATTTTTCGATGGAGTCGTCCAGATTCAAGCGATTCTCTCCAGCTAATTGAAGTACAACCGTTGCGGTGAACGTCTTCGTCACGCTGCCAATGCGAAATCGAAAATTGGTTTCCATTGGTTTATTGGTGCTCAGATTCCCTACCCCAGCGGCGTAACCCCACGTTTTTCCACCCTCAGAAGTTTTAGCGAGTATCCCTGGGAATCCAAGTTGTAATGTATCCCGCATTGCTTGCTTGACGGAATTATGAGCTTGTTGAGTATTTGTGTGTAACGAACTAGATACATTTTGAGTAGGCTCTGCTTTAACAATTGAGGTTGGCGATGTGCATACCAGGAAACTTCCGGTTATTAAAAAGGCCAGACTTGCAAATGTAATTTGATAACGTATTTTCATAAGGCATTCCTCTTCTCTAGTAATATTGTAAGTTTGTAATCATCATCATAATTGTTTTACCAACGCCATTCTGTCCTAACAAGTGGTAATTCCTCTTTTTTCGCATCCCAGAAGTTAATTCATTTCCTTAAAATACTTTGTTAACTGGTTTGTTTTTCATATATTCGTAATATATCTTCCGCCTTTCGTACTTACTTCCTGCATATACATCGTACAACACAGTACCTCAACTAACAATAGTATGCTGAAAATTTTGTGTTCAACGAGAGATATTTTGAACTAAATTCAGTATCAACGACCGTCGAGTGCAAGCAGAAACAGCGGGATGTTACGCAATAGGGGCGTATATTTAAGAGGAGCAGGGTTTTATACCTTCTCTCTCAAAATCATCGTTCTGCTGCGTGACACATCCATAGTAAAAACGGGGTGCGATTGGTCTGTGAATGACCGCCGCGCCCCGTTCTATACGCTACACTTATGGGTAAATAACTGATCTCTTTATGGGGTAAGTCACAGAAAAAGAGTAAGGAGCTGCAACGATCGGGCTCTTTTGTTTTTACCATATCATGGGTTATGATAGAAGGCACGAATAGAGTGGAGTGATGATATGAAACAGATCCCAGCAGCATGGAATTCAGACCGACTCTGCATGTCCGATTTGAAAGAATCTGAGATTTTTGATATTCAATCCATTGTTGATACGAGTAGCTATGTGCAGGAATGGGACGGACGAGATCATGAGCCGAATTATGTGAGAACGTGCTTTGAGAAAGGAAATCTGCCTCCTGGGGGAAGGTTGGAAAACTACCGAATTCAGACCATTCGTACTTACTGATCAAAACACTTAAAACGCATAAATAGTAAAGGAGAATGACTAAATGGAATCTTTCTTTCGTTATAACTGGATCGTGCGTGAGCAATGGTTTCAGTGGTGTGAGGACGTACCGCTGGAAGAGCTGCTTCGGCCACGAACAGGCGGGGTAGGCAATATATTGCAAACGTTTTTTCATATCATTGATGTGGAGTGGAGCTGGCTCCAAGTATTGCAGGGCAAACCGGATGGTATGGAGAATTTTGAAAACTATAAGACACTGGAAGCTGTGCGACAATTCGAGCGCAAGCTGCGACCCGATGTGGAGGCGTTTGTTCTATCCTGGGACCCTGGCATGGAAAAGAGACCCTACATCGATCCTGAATTGGATCGTACCACAGTCAAGGAATCGTGGGGAGAAGTGATGCGTCACGTGATTGCTCATGAGATTCACCATATGGGGCAATTATCGGTATGGTCCAGAGAACTGGACAAGAAGCCTGTGTCTGCCAACTTCATTGGTAAAGGTCTTATTACGCCTGACAACTAGTAGTGAAGAGGATACAGTAAGATTCAAATTCTAAATTCACAAAGAAGGGTCGGGCAAAATGAGTGTAACTCTGGAAAATATCCGTTGGGTTGATTTGAATGAAGATATTCGCTCCCTGCTAGAAAACCCATATAAGATGCTCCCCCTGTCACCGGGGCTGGAAGCAGACGTTGTGAAGATAGAATGCGCTAGTCACTCTTATGTGTTAAAAATATGGAACAAGGACTCCAAACCCGATATTCGGAACCAGTATGAGCTTTTATCTGAACTGTACCAGAGGGGAATGCATGTCTCCCAACCTTACGGCTGGGGCATGGACGCGGACCAGAATCAGGTTCTGTTAACAAGTTTTGACGGGGAGCCTATCTCAAAGCTAAACAAAGCCAAGCTGGAGCAATTGGCTCAAATGTTAATTCAAGTCCATGGTTATGATCTACATGATACGAATAACGCGGAAGCAAATTTTATATCACAATATGACTTCGTTGGATATTTCTTTCCCTCCATTGAACTGCATGAGGATATGCATCAGATCCTGACGAGCCTTCTTCAACGGACGGAGTTTAGGCAGGATTATTTGATCCACGGTGATTATAACCTGGGAAATATTCTGGAGGCAGATGACCAGTACACCATTATCGATTGGACGAATGGGCAGCTTGGTGACCCGAGGTACGATATGGCCTGGTCCATTTTTTTGATGACGATATATGCAGGGGAACGAAACGGAAAGGTGTACAGTGCTCTATTCAAGAGTCTAACGGAATACACACCGGATGATGCGGAGATTTTTGAAGCGATGGCTTGTTTGCGCTGGATTCTATTAAAGCGAGTGGCTAATGTTCCTATGGGTCCAGGTGTGATGCAGCGGATTAAAAAGATTATTGGCCATAATTCATATTTACATGATGAACTGCTGTAGTATTGTCCTAAACTATCCTTCACTGCATACCTATGGTATAGAGGAGCGTGATAGGTATGGAACAGAAGGTGCAAACCTATTTTGAATTAAAGCAGCAGCAAAAAGAAATTGAACAGCGTCTATCTGTGTTACGGGATGAGATTGTCGGGTATTGTGAGCAGCAGGGTGTCTATGAGACGCAAGTTGGCGGATATGCCGTGAAAACGGTGCTTCAGCACCGGAAGGAATATGATGACCAGAAGCTGTACGCTTCCCTTCCCGATCCTGACATCTGGCGGCTGTTGTCCAAGGTGGACAGTCATAAGCTGAAAAGCCTGATCAAGCTGAACATACTGACGGAGGAGCAGATTAGTCCAGCTTGTACGGTGAAGCCAGTGACCTTATTGCAGGTGGACAAACTGTAATCCTTCCACGATATCATTATCATCAACTTTTTCATGGTCAGTACATGGTCAATACAAGACACCTCCCGTGGTATGTTGCGCTGTTGTCATCAGAGAGGGAATGCGGAGGTGTTTTTGTATTGCTTTGGACGGAACTGGATGGAAATAGTAAAATATCAGGGGGTAAAAGGTTTAATTTGTTCATAGTAAGCGCATTCATAAAACGATATCATAAGGAAAAACCTGTGAGGGGGAAGCAATATGCCAATAGAAATTCCGTCTCTACATACTGCTTTTGATAGTCAATTCAAAATAGGCGCAGCCGTAAATACGAAAACTCTGCATTCTGAAGGGGCGTTTATCGCCAAACATTATAACAGCATTACGGCAGAGAACCAGATGAAGTTCGAGGAGCTTCAACCGGAAGAGGGACGTTATACCTTCGAGGCTGCGGATGAAATCGTTGATTTTGCAGTAGGAAAAGGATTGGCTGTTCGCGGACATACACTGGTCTGGCATAATCAGACGCCGGCATGGGTATTCCGAAATGCTTCAGGTGCTCCAGCTTCCAGAGAGCTGCTTTTGTCCAGGCTGAAACAGCACATCGACACCGTAGTGGGTCGTTATAAAGGACATATTTATGCCTGGGATGTTGTAAACGAAGCGATTGAAGACAAGTCGGATCTTGTAATGCGTGATACTCCATGGCTTCAGCTATTGGGTGAAGATTACCTGCTTCAGGCGTTCAAAATGGCTCATGAGGCAGATTCCGGGGCTCTGCTTTTCTATAATGATTACAACGAGACCGATCCGATCAAACGTGAGAAGATATACAATCTGGTCCGGTCATTACGGGAGAAGGGGGCACCCGTGCACGGCATAGGCATGCAGGGTCATTGGAATATCCATGGTCCCTCGGTCGAAGAAATCCGGCTCGCCATTGAACGTTATGCTTCATTGGATGTGCAGCTGCATATTACGGAGCTGGATTTGTCCGTATTCCAGTTTGAAGACCGTCGAACGGATCTGACAGCCCCAACTGCGGAGATGGCAGAACTGCAAGAGCGTCGGTACGAAGAGATTTTCCAACTATTCCGTGAATATGAATCCTCGATTACGTCCGTGACGTTCTGGGGTGCGGCAGACAATTATACCTGGCTGGACAATTTCCCGGTGCGTGGACGTAAAAACTGGCCGTTTGTGTTTGATCAGCACTTACAGCCGAAGGAATCGTTCTGGAGAATCATTAAGGGGCAGCATCTGTAGCTCCATCGGAAATCATACGCCTTACTTGCAGCTACCCATTAGAGGCGGTTGCAAGTAGGGCTTTTTGGAATCGTTCATGATGTGAAGCTGGAGAGTCTTATATGCTCTCTAGGGGCCGGGATTTTGCGGGGGACATGTCGAATCGATCGGAGTCATTCACATCACTAAAAAAATATAAATTTATTGTCGGTTTTGCTGCTTGATGCCATACTGAGACAAAAACAGGGGAATGGCGGGTGAATCTATGTACAAGGTTATTGTGGCAGACGATGAACCGTTTATGCTGGAAGGCTGGAGGACGATGATTGACTGGCAAGCCTGCGGTTATGAACTTTGCGGAACGGCAACGGATGGTGAAGAAGCGCTCGCCCTGATTGGTACTGTGGAACCGGATCTTGTGGTAACCGATATCCAAATGCCTGTTCTGGATGGATTGGGACTGATTCGCACCATGCGGGAAGAGCTTGGACATACCGCCAAAGTCATTATTGTCAGCGGATATTCGGAATTTGCTTACGCCCAAGAGGCAATACGCTACCGGGTGGATGAGTACGTGTTGAAACCCCTGGTTACCGAGGAAATACATCAGGTGTTATTGGAACTGATCGGACCGCTGGACAAACGCAAAGAAGAGAAAAAACAGGTTGATGGCCTGGTTGCGCCGAAAGACACTCCCTTTGGTTCTGCGGATCTAGGGAAGATAGAAGAGTACGATCTTGAGCAAATGACGACCCTTTCCAATCAAATCCTGGCCTGGATTGAAGCAGGTGATATAACCGAAATCGCCGCAGCAGTGGATGACATGTTGTATAAGAAGAGTAAGTCTGACGTCGGATGGGTTCCAAATGTAGTGCGGTACATTCACGGTGAACTGCTCGGAAAGTATAGTGGAAATGATGAGGGGATGGTACTGCTTCGCGAGAAAGGGTGGCATGAAATCGATGGATGGTCAACAGGTACGTTGAAGCAACTCTTCATTCGTATAGCCCAGGTTTTGTCTCCATCTTCAGACTCCGGTTCAAGAGGCTTGGTTTCCGAGGCCATTGATTACTTGAAGCGGCATTATCGGAATAAAGTCACATTGCAGGAAGTAGCACAGTATATTCACGTGAACTCGGCCTATCTGGGCCAACAATTCAAGCGGGAAACAGGGGTTAGTTTCAGTGAATATGTGCACCGGATACGTATCGAAGAGGCACGCAGGCTGCTGCGACGGACCAATATGAAAATTTCGGACATTGCATGCGAACTGGGGTATCATGATGCCGAGTATTTCACCCATAAATTTAAAGCGTTTACAGGCGAACTTCCATCCGTGTACAAAAACAAAATTTAAGGGTGATCATGTGCGTAAAAAAATCTGGATGTTCCATAAAGTAAATGACATTCCTCTGCGATCCAAATTTTTGCTGATTTATGTGCTGAGCATCCTTCTTCCGGTCATTACGATTAATCTCTTTTTTTATCAACGTACCTCTGCCGACATTAAGGTTCGGGAGCAGGAAAATTTACGCAAGTCCATGGAGCGGGCAGCGGGCGAACTGATGGGCATGATCGATGAAAGTGTTGCGCTCAGCCGAATGATTGCAGCAGATGATTCGTTGTATGAAGCATTGGATCGGACCTACCGTTCTCCTGTGGATTATTACAATGAGTACCATGGATTTTTGCGCGACAAATTAACTCGTTATATGTCTGCCAACATATTGGAAGTACGAATCTATACGGATAACCAGACGATTCAGACTGGCAGTCATTACATCGTAATGGATAAGGGGGCAGATTCTCTTCCCGGTCTAAAACAGTTGGAGAAAACCAGCGGCGGCATTATGGTTGTCGATTATAACGAAACTTCCGGATTTAATCCGGGCACACGAATCAGTGTCATTGGCAAAATGGATACCTACGATTCGTATGACAACTACGCGAAATATTCCAAGGTCGATCTCGAAGTCAGTCGAGTGTACAGCATTCTGAATCGTGAGACGGATAGTCTCCAGCTTCGTCTGGTCGACGGCACGAATCGTACCGTAGTCTCCAGCGGTGACGTAACCGAAGGGAACTTGGGGGCATGGGTCGATATGCCAACGACTGGAAGTAACGCAAAGTCTGAATACATGATGGAGAAATCACTCGGCAATCTGGCCTATCTAAAAGGCTGGAAACTGATTGGAATTGCAGATACAAGACATTTGGATCAGCTGTTGGAGGAAGCTCTTAATTCCATTTTGGGTCTGCTCGCTATCAGTATCGTTGTGCCTTCCGTGCTTATTTACATCATTTTGCGGTCCTATCATTATCGGGTTCGAAAACTGGCAAGACATATGGATAAGGTGCGCAACGAACGGTTTGATCTCATAGACATTCATGAGGGAAGGGATGAGATTGGAGGGCTGATTCGTACATTCAACATGATGATTGGCATGATTCATTCGTTGATCAACGACGTGTACAAATTAGAAATCCGGCAAAAGGATCTGGAACTGGATCGGGTAAGAACTGAATTGTCCATGCTTCAAAGTCAGATGAATCCGCACTTTTTATTTAATACACTCAATGCCCTGCTCGTCGTAAGTACGAAGAATGGATATACGGAAGTCATCGAGATTATTAAAAGCCTGTCCTTGCTGATGAGACAGCTGCTCAGTCGTTCAGATAATCTGATTCCCCTTCAGGAAGAGCTCCAGTTTACTACCCTTTATTTGCAAATTGAGAAATTTCGCTTCGGAGAGCTGTTTGACTATACCTTCGATATTGATCCAGAAGCAACGACTTTGCGTATACCGCGGATGAGCATTCAGCCTCTGGTCGAAAATGCATGCAAGCATGGATTGCAGGCCCGTAAAGCCGGGCGACTGATTAAAGTGACTGCCAAACTAAGCGAGTCTGGGTTGGATGTTCGTGTGATTGACAATGGCATTGGCATGGATGAAGGCAAGCTGAGTCAGCTGCTAAGAGACATGCGTTCCGACCGACCATTGGATGGAGGGCATGTGGGACTACGTAATGTTTATCGGCGATTGGAGCTTTTTTATGCAGGGGATGTGAACTTTACGATTAATAGTGAAGCCGGGACTGGCACAGATGCAGGGTACCATATTCCTTACGCCAGACTTGCATTGAAAGAATAGGAGGTGCAGACATGTACAAAGTATTGCTGGTTGACGATGAGCCATTTGCCATCGAAGGGCTCCAATTATTGATTGATTGGGAAAAGCACGGGTTCGAGATCGGAGGCATATGTGCCAATGGTGAAGAAGCCATGGATGCCATTTGCACAGCGCAACCTGATCTGGTCGTTACGGACATTCGGATGCCAGCCATGAGTGGGCTGGAATTGATTGAAGAAGCACGTCGTCGGGGACATGATTCCACGTTATTTGTCATTACAAGTGGGTACAGCGACTTTAATTATGCCAGACAGGCGATCCGTTTGGGCGTATCCAATTATTTGACCAAACCGGTTGTTGGACCGGAAGCTGATGACATGCTGGAGCGATTAAGACAAGAACTACAGGAACGGGAAACGCTCGAACGGATTCGTGAACAGGCGAAAGAACAGCGAATCAGGCGGGTTTTAACGGAGCTGGTTACGGGGGCGGAACTGGCTGATGGTCAGGAGGAAACATGGCTCATATCCGAGATGTCAGAAAGAGCGAATCAGTGGACATATGCGCAGGTCATGTTTGAAGGGGAAGTTACAAGTCATGCCCGTTCTGTCCTGCAGCAAATAGCAGAGAAAGAAAGCTGCTGTTATCTGATCGATAGTGGACAGATGACCTGTGGCATCGTATGGGGTGAGGCTCATTCCAAAGCAACCGGGGTGACAAGTTCACTTCGAGCTTTCGCTGAGAGGGCTCTGGCGAGTGTGCAGAATGAGGGCTCTGCTGAGGTGAAGATGGCTGTAGGTCTGCCCGTCCATGAACTGGAGGAATTGCCCGTATCCTACAGTTCCTCTTTAGAGGCTGGTCGTTTCCTGTTTTTTAGTGAGAGTAGTGTCATGTTCGCTGAAGATATACGGGAGCAGCCATTGCTGTTTGATCCTGGAACACTGATTGAGGCCGACGATATTATGGAGCAGTTGGAGAATGGTTCGACTGAAGAGCTCTTGGTATCTGTTCGGAGAGCGTTCGACAGGTTCAAGCAGGACATGGCTGCACCGGAACTAATCCATATTTTTTCGACCCAAATTCTGTTTCGGGGTCTCGCTCTTTGCAAGGAGCTAGGGGGCGAGCCCAATACTCTGATTCAGGAATCCGCACTTCAGATGAGTCGACGGCATCATCGAAATATTGAAGAATCGGCCAGTATGCTGGAGGAATTCTGTCTGACATGTCAATCGGAAGTGATGACACTTCGGCAAAAGCAGGTTGGAGGAACCCAGGCGATGGTGGCCGAATATCTGCGCAGTCATTATAAAGAGACGTTTACGATCAGGGAGCTTGCCGAGCAATTTTATATCAATCCAGTGCATCTGGGGCAGTCTTTCACGCGCAAATATGGCAAGGGTGTATTGGATGTTGTACACGATCTGCGAATGGAAGAAGCGAAGCAGCTCCTCCGGGAGACAGAGCAGACTTCCTGCGCCATTGCAGAAGAAGTGGGTTACAGAAGTTATCAGTATTTCCTGAAACAATTTGAGAAGAGGTTGGGCATGAAACCGGCAGAATACCGACAACAGTCTGTCAGGTAAAGGAACAATGACTTCGTTGTTCGATTTTTACGTTTCCATATTCTGAAAAAAAGGGGGGGAGGAGCTTAAATCTGTTTATTTTGTAACCGCATACATTTCTTCATAATAAGAGCAGTAAGGCAAACCACTTCCAAGGAGGGGCAATACATGGGGGGATTGAAGAAAAAGAAACTTTGGGGTTCCGTTTCACTCGTTCTGGCCTTTAGTTTAGCATTGGCCGGATGTAGCGGAGACAGCGCCAAAACGACTACACCCGACGGCAAAGAAGTATTAAACATCTCAGCTTTTATTGGTACACCGAATCAGGCACCTACTCAAGACAACCGGATTTACAAAAAGATTGAGGAGGAACTGGGTGTCAAGTTGAACATGGAGTTCCTGGTAGGAGACCTGCAACAGAAGCTGGGTGTTATGATCGCTGGTGGAGATTTTCCGGATCTGATCACAGCCGATACGAAGCTTGTCTCGGCCGGAGCGGTTATTCCGCTGGAAGATCTGATCGAGCAGCATGCACCTAACCTGAAGAAGCATTTTGCAAAAGACTGGGAACGGATGAAAGATTCCAGTGATGGACATATCTACTGGTTGCCGAACTACGGCGTATACACTGGAGAGTTTATCAGCAACTATTACTCTGGTCCTGCGTTCTGGATTCAGAAGTCAGTTCTGAAAGAAGCAGGCTATCCAACACCTAAGACTCTGGATGACTATATGAAGCTGATTCGTGATTATGCCGCGAAGCATCCAACCACGGAAGATGGTCAACCAACCATTGGATTCACTACACTTGCTTCCGACTGGAGAACGTTCCCATTGCTTAATCCACCGGAGCATCTGACAGGTCATCCGAATGATGGCGGCGTCGTGGTAGATGACAAAGGCGTAGCAACCGTATTTGCCGATAAGGATATCTCCAAACAGTACTATAAGGAACTGAATAATCTCTATAATGAAGGTTTGCTGGATAAGGAAGCTTTTGTTCAAAACTATGATCAGTATCTGGCTAAAATCTCCTCGGGGCGCGTCGTCGGCATGTTCGACCAGCACTGGAATTTCCAGCAAGGTGAGGACCCGCTCGTAGCCCAAGGTAAAATCAGTCAAACCTATGTAGGATTCCCGCTTGTTTATGATACAAGTATCAAAGATCACTACCTTGACCGACCGGTCATCAACCTGAATAACGGCTTTGGTATCAGTAAAGATGCCGAAGACCCGGTAGCAATCATCAAGTTCCTGGATAAGCTTATGGATGAGAAGTATCAGAAGCTTCTGTCCTGGGGTGAAGAAGGCGTGGATTACATGGTAAATGATGAAGGAAGATTTTATCGTACACCAGAGCAGCGTACACAGCAGGAAGATCCGGCATGGAAGCTGGCTAACAAGGCAGAAGGCTTCTACGGTGCAGCACCGAAAATGGAAGGAACTTTCGAAGATGGCAATGCGATCGGAGCAACGAATCAGCCTGAAGAATTCTATGACAGCTTGAAGCCGGAGGATAAAGAATTGCTGGATGCTTATGGATACAAAACATGGAGTGACTTCTTCTCTCCTGCTCCAGAGAATCCAGTGTACTATCCAGCATGGCAGGTGGACCTGAAGGAAGGTTCGGATGCTTCGGTAGCGAACAAACAAATGACAGATACTTCCCTGAAGTTCTTGCCTAGAGCAATCATGTCAAAAGCGAATGAGTTCGATTCGATCTGGAACGAATATGTGGACGCTTACAAGAAAATTAACGTGAAGGCTTATGAAGAACGGATTAACGAGCAACTGCAATGGCGGATTCAGAACTGGACTGTAGAAAAATAAAAAAAGTGGCAGTGGATATTCCCCTGGGAGGCACGAATGGAATGAATGCCATTCGTAGCCTTCCGAGGCTTCCATGCAAACGGCCGCTGTATGTTAATAGGAGGAGTGAAGGATGGCAAACACGCCAGGAGCCATACAAGATCAATCCGCTCCAACCATCGTTGCCAAGACGCCTTTATTAAAGCGTTTACGCAGTCAGAAGCAATTGATGTTCATGTCTCTGCCCATTGTTGCGTACATTTTGGTATTTTCGTATTATCCAATCTGGGGCTGGGTTATGGCCTTTCAGAATTACAGTCCGGCGAAGAGTTTCGCGCAGCAGGAATGGGTCGGACTTAAGCACTTCAAGTTTCTGCTTACGGACGACGCGTTTCTGAACGTGCTTCGCAACACGATTGCCATGAGTGTCATTAACATGGTGCTTGGATTTGTAACGGCTATTGTTTTTGCGATTCTCCTTAATGAGATCAAAAACAAGTTCTATAAACGGACGGTTCAAACGATTTCGTATTTACCCCACTTCTTGTCATGGATCATCGTAACGGGGATAGTGGCTAGTTCGTTATCCGTAGACGGCGGGATTGTCAACGTGGTCTTGATGAAGCTGGGACTGATTCAGGAACCCATCATGTGGCTTAGTGTCCCGGAATACTTCTGGGGAATTGTTGGTGCATCGCATGTGTGGAAAGAGGTAGGCTGGAATGCCATTATTTATCTGGCCGCCATTACTTCTATCGACCCCTCGCTCTATGAAGCAGCTGAGATTGATGGAGCCAACAGGTATAAGAAAATGCTGTATGTGACACTGCCTGGAATCAAGTCCATTGTCATTATCCTGTTGATCATGAACATGGGATGGATTCTGGAGGCAGGATTTGAAGTTCAGTACCTGCTGGGTAACGGGGTTGTCGTTGACTGGTCTCAGACCATTGACATCTTTGTCTTGAAATACGGATTGCAGATTGGTAACTATTCTCTTGCTACTGCTGCAGGTATTTTCAAAACGGTCGTTAGTATTACGCTAATATTTGCAGCCAACTCGATTTCCAAACGTTTCGGTGAGGACCGATTAATATGAGGAGGACACATCGATGGGAATGAACAAGTCTCGGCTTGAGCCGATTGTCTTCCATACATTAAACGGCGCACTGATGATCTTTATTGCGGTCGTGACCCTGTATCCGTTTCTGAATACTCTTGCCATATCTTTTAATGCGGGCAATGACACCATTCGAGGAGGCATCTATCTATGGCCGCGGGAATGGACGGACCAGAACTACAGAGCCGTATTTGCCGGAGGAACCATTTTCCAGGCCTTTGGAATCTCTGTGGCGAGAACGGTGCTGGGTACAATCCTTAGCCTGTTCCTGACTTCGATGCTGGCCTATACGCTAAGCCGTAAGGACTATATCCTTCGTAAGCCGATTACGATTGTCGTTGTGCTCACGATGTATTTCAGTGCAGGTCTGATTCCGACCTATTTCTTGATGAAGGATCTGCATTTGCTTAACAACTTCCTCGTCTACATTATTCCTGGCCTGATTAGTGCGTTTAACATGATTGTTATCCGTACGTATATCCAGACGCTCCCCGAGGGTCTGATTGAATCGGCCAAAATTGACGGGGCAGGCGATTTCAGAACGTTCATATCCATCATTCTGCCGCTGTGTCAGCCTGTGCTGGCAACCGTGGCGCTGTTCGTCGCTGTGGGGCAGTGGAATTCATGGTTTGATACGTTCTTGTACGCTTCCTCCAAGCAAAATTTGAGCACGTTGCAATACGAATTGATGAAGCTGTTGTCTTCGTCCATGAATTCCAACAGCAGCGCGGCAGTCGCCAACGGTGCAGATATTGGGGCGGCGCGTAACATGGTTACGCCAGTGTCCATTCGGGCAGCTATTACGATTGTGGCGGCTCTGCCAATACTGATTGTCTATCCGTTTCTGCAAAAATACTTCGTCCACGGTTTGCAACTGGGTAGTGTGAAGGAGTAATCCACAAGGAAGTGCAGAGTGTGGAGTATAAATCAGATAAGAAGAAAATCGGTCACAAGGTGGCCGATTTTTTGTTGTACATTAAAATGAAAAAAATTAAACGAAAACAGGCAAGCCTTCACCTTGGAGGTCGCTTTCCCCTTGATGCCCCTTTGTGAAGCCGAGTTCGAATGCGGTCATATAAGGATAGTAAACATGAAGGCGGCATCCGTGGATGCCGCTTATTAGCGTTTACATTGAAATCCGAAGTGAAACACCGAAATAAACCGGATTATCCTCCTAAAACGATCGGTTTTCCGTTAATTAAGTATGCCCAATATGGACCCGATTTTATAAGCTTATTCTTGTAGGCCAAAGGCTATTGGACCTAAAAAAATAAAGGATAAAGGAGAGGCTTCGTGAACGCGAACAAAGTGGCAAGAGAACGTCTTCCATGGTCAGGTTTGCTTGCTTTGGCTATGGCTGGATTTATATGCATTCTTACCGAAAGCCTGCCGGCGGGACTGCTGCCGCAAATAGCACAGGATCTGGAGATCGGGGAAGGTATGGCGGGACAACTCGTCACATTATATGCGGTGGGATCTCTTCTGGCAGCGATCCCCTTAACAACGGCTACACGTGGATGGAGACGCAGGCCGCTGTTATTACTCTGCATCCTTGGTTTTCTGGTATTTAACACCATTACGGCTGTATCTTCGGTGTACGGAGTGACCCTTGCTGCCCGTTTTATGGCGGGTGTATCTGCTGGTGTATTGTGGGGTATGACTGCGGGTTACGCACGCCGGATGGTTTCAAGCTCGTTAAAGGGAAAAGCGATGGCAGTGGCCATGGTGGGCACACCTTTGGCGCTTGCACTGGGCGTTCCGTTGGGTACCTTTTTGGGCAATTTCGCAGGATGGCGCCTTATTTTTGGAACAATCTCATTATTGACGGTTGCGCTTGTATTTTGGGTGCTATGGAAAGTACCTGATTATAAGGGGGAGCCTGCTCGTCATCAGCTTGCGCTTTATCGGATTTTTGTTATTCCCGGGGTACGTCCCATATTGTTTGTTGTTCTGGCCTGGGTACTCGCCCATAACATTCTGTACACGTATATATCACCTTATCTCGGCGAGACCGTGCTGTCCAGACGGGTTGATCTGGTTCTGCTGATCTTTGGAGTGACTTCGGTGATCGGTATATGGATTATTGGGTTATTGATTGATCGCTACATGAGGCTGTTAATTCTGATCAGTCTAGTGATATTTGCGCTAGCTTCGCTGGCCATGGGGGTCTTTATCCATCAACCGATGATGATCATTATGGGAGTAGGCGCCTGGGGACTTACATTTGGAGGAGCAGCAACGTTGTTGCAGACTGCAATTGCGCAAGCCGGGGGCAAGAGTGCCGATATCGCCCAATCCATGCTGGTGACAGCATGGAATCTGGGAATCGGGGGAGGGGGGATCGTCGGAGCCATCCTTCTGGAACAGATGGGGGCACGTTTCCTGCCGATTTCTCTGATCCTGTTGATCGTTATGGCTTTGATTGTCACCTGGTCCGCCAGAAAACATGGTTTTCCCAAGACAGGATAAAAACGAAATGAATCATTTACACTACATTCGTTCCTTCGATGAGATTTTTGGTTGCAATAGGTGAAGATATCGCGATGAGGGTGGTGTAGGTACCGTATTGATCACATCGGTCCCCAAATGCTTCGAGATCAGCAATGGAATCCGTCATGATCTTTAACAGGTAGTTATGCTCTCCGCTCACACGATGACATTCGACCACTTCCGGTGACGAGCAGCAGAAATCAAGAAAGGCATGACAATCCCGTGTGCGAAAAAGAAGATAGGATGTGCTCGACTTCCCTATTTTCTGTGGAGAAATGATGGTGCGGTACTCCTCGATTACACCGCTTTCTTCCAATCGCTTCACACGTTCCGTTACGGCGGGTTGAGATAAACCTACCAGCTTGCCCAACTCGGTCATGGATAGCCTCGCTTGGTTTTGCAAATGAAAGAGGATATTGGTATCGATTTGGTCCATGAGATGGCCCCCTTTTAAATTATAGGAAATACTTTGTAAATACCTTTATATTTATGGCGGATCAATATGGATAACTTTGTTGTCTTATGTAATGCAGATGAGATCATTTATATAATAAGCACACTTACTTTAAATAATCAAGGTACACATGGAGAGGAAGAGCGAAATGGGAGACAGAGATATGAAGTTTAATCTTGCATCTGTAGAAGAAGTAATTAACCGTACGTTGGCAGAAAAAAGAATCGTGGGTTCCGTTGTGCAGATTGCCTGGAAAGGGGAGCTCGTTTATAAAAGCGCTGCTGGATTCGCCGATCGGGAGCAGGACAGACGGATGCAAGAAAACGCACTGTTCAGGTATGCTTCTGTAACCAAGCCAATTGTATCCACCGCCGCCATGGTATTGATATCCCAGGGTAAATTGAAGTTGGATGACCTGGTTGTGAAATGGCTTCCTGAATTCCGTCCCAAACAGCCAAATGGGGAAATGGCCTCCATGAAGGTTCATCATCTGATGACACATACGGCGGGTTTAACGTACCGCTTTTTTCAGGAAAACGGGGGAACGTACGAACTTGCCGGAGTATCGGATGGGATGGATATTGCTGGCATTACGCTGGAAGAAAATTTGCTCAGGATTGCTTCTGCTCCACTGCTGTATGAGCCCGGGAAGATGTGGAGATATTCGATTGCAACAGATGTGCTTGGTGCAGTCATTGAGAAAGTGACCGGGATGACACTGCGAGAGGCAGTACAACGGCTCGTGACTCATCCACTGGGCATGAAGGACACGGATTTTGTTGTTGTGGATCCGGAGAGAATGACTGCTGCCTATGCGGACAGTTCCAACAGTTCTGGGCATCCTCGTCGCTTGGGTGCAGAGGAGCATGTTCCTTTTATTGACGGAACGGCAGGCTTCCAACTCGCACCCGAAAGATACCTTGATCCATCGGCCTATCTCTCAGGTGGCGCGGGGATGGTGGGAAGTGCAGGAGACTTTCTTCTTTTACTTGAAACACTGCGTCAAGGTGGGGGCTCCCTTCTTCCAGAGGCGCTGGTTAGCGAGATGACGACCAATCAGATTGGCGATCTTGTCATGCCTTATTGGCCGGGCAGGGGATTTGGTCTGGGATTCACCTTGCTGAAAGATCCGGTAAAGGCGGGCACCTCGGAGTCTGCTGGAACGTGGCGTATGGGAGGAACCTATGGTCACTCGTGGTTTGTTGATCCAGCAGAAGAGCTGAGCGTTGTTGCGTTCACGAATACAGCTCTTGAGGGCATGTCAGGCAGGTTTACGACTGAACTGTGCGAGGCTGTCTATGAGGGGATTGGGCGAAAGAGATAACTTGCATTATGGATTAATATGGAAAAATATGATAATGTAGAGCAGTAGGTTACAGTGAGTTCTAAATTGGATTCCGAAATGAGATGAGAAAATGGGTCACATCCGCAATAACCTGTTTGTTTTCGCAGGCAATTTTGCAGCTGCCTATATGATTTTTCCTGAAAAAACGATTGCCAAATCCATGATGTTCGCTGTACTGATGCTGTTGCTGAGCATGGGGATGGATCTGGTGAAAAGCAAAAATCAGCATTCGCTGGAGCGGCAGTGAGCCAGCTTGTCACTGCATCTTGGTGCGAAATACCTTGTCCATTTAATGAATGGAACCGATTCTCGACAGAGGATCGGTTTTTTGTGTACAGTTGAAGCATGGATGACTTAAAGGATGGTCAAGTCTGAGATTTTATGGAAATATGTTGAAAGGATTGAGAGTGACGAACCTGATTTTAATGAAATGTTGAGCGAATATTTCGAGGTGTTACAGTCCGGACTCAAAGCTTAATCGGCTTGTGGTGGTGAGCCAGAGTCCTCCTTTATCCGGCTCCCGTTTACATCATGTCTATTGTTCATTACACTTGGTTTATAGCAACTACTTAAATCCAAACTCGGATTATCAGGGGGAATATATTCATGCATCATTCCGCACATATTCAGGAAGCCAGAGATTACATATTAAACCGGATTAACGCCAAGCCTGTCGTGGGCATGATTCTGGGATCAGGGCTGGGGGCGCTCGCGGACGAGATCGAGAATGCTACAGTCATTCCCTATACGGACATTCCATATTTTGCTCAATCCGAAGCTATCGGGCATGCGAATGAATTGGTCATCGGAGAGCTGATGGGCAAGACCGTCGTTGCGATGAAAGGACGCCTTCATTATTATGAAGGGTTTACGCTGGGTGAAGTCACTTTCCCGGTTCGGATAATGAAAGCACTGGGCGTCGAGCAGTTGATTATCACCAATGCATGTGGAGCGATCAATACCAGCTTCGAACCGGGACAGCTTATGTTGATTACCGATCATATCAATCTGGTAGGCAATAATCCGCTGATGGGGCCGAATAATCCCGAACTGGGTGTGCGTTTCCCGGATGTGTCACAGGTGTACAACCGTGAACTGCGCAGTATTGCCATGCAGGTAGCGGAGGAGCAGAAGGTTAGTTTGCAGCAAGGGGTATATGCATGGTGGAGCGGTCCGGCGTATGAAACTCCAGCGGAGATTCGCATGATTCGTACGATGGGAGCGGATGCTGTGGGCATGTCCACGGTACCTGAAGCGATTGTAGCCATTCATGGCGGCATGAAAGTGCTGGGCATTTCTTGTCTGACTAATATGGCCTGCGGCATTCTGGACCAGCCGTTAAGTCATGATGAAGTGATTGAAGTTGCGGCGAAAGTGAAAACAACCTTCATCGGACTGGTCAAAGGTATTCTGAAAGAGATGTAATCTGTATTCGGAGAGGGATCTCTCCTCGCCTTTCAAAGTACTTGTGTATGAAGCATTGCCTCTGACGGAACATTTCCGTGGGGCAGTGCTTTTTGCTTTGTAGAACAAGCTGTATAGGAAGATGGGCACAAGCTCCCTTGTATTTTTCAGGTCTGTTATCGTACTGTTGAAAGATATGGAAGTGTGGATTACGTGAAAGAGAGGTGCCATGGATGCAAAAGATTAGAAGAACGAAACAGATTGAGGGCACAACAACCCCTGGAATCATACATAATGGCGGCCAACATTTTCTCATTCCGGTGCAGATCTATGAAGATGGGATGATCAATTGCTGGGAACTGGTTGATTTGAAGGGATTGAAGCAGAAGATCAACGATGATTGGATAGGTTCTCATGTACCGAGTGGAGAGGTGCTTTCCATCCATGGGTTGGGTGCCTACCAAGTCGACCAAGCGAACTGGGTGTATAACGACAGCAGTTACTACGAACATATTCAGCGTAAGGTCAGAACGCTCAATCCCGAATTCCAAAATATAACTGAAATCACACCGCGTCAGCAGAAGCTGATGGAGGCAAGAAGAATTTCACATTCGCCTACAGCGATTGATTTTGCCGTTGTAAGCGAATTGTTCTATGAAACGATACAAGGTGATGGATTCTCCATTTTCATGAGGTACGAAGGTCAGCACTACCTGGTCCATCTGGTTGTGTATGAGGATGGTCAGGTGGCCATCTATAACTTGCCACATCCCGTAAAGGTTTCAATCGATGACCTGGCGGTCTGGTTCAGAGACGGAACCTTTTTTACAACCATCGAACGCCCGGTAGTGATCACGATATTGGATCTGGGGGAAGTGACGTTCTCGGAAGAAAGTTATGCGGAAAATGTCGGTGACAAGTATCTGGAGTTGCTGGATATGTATAAGAAACTGAGTGGAGAACAAACGACGTTGGAAGAATGTCGCCACGCCTACCATATGTATTTGGAGGACCCCAGTGAGTACAATCGAACCCAACTGAAGGGAAAATATGAGCAGGTGCCTGAACATCAACGAATGTACCTGGGCGATATGGATACCAAGGATATGGATTATCAGCGCATCATCTATACTCCTGAGGAGAAGCGAGAAGTGTAGACTTTCCGTACCAGTTGAAATAACCAATAAAGCACACAAGGAGGAGGATTTAGAATGATCAAGCAAGCAGAACTGTTATGGCAACGTATTATTGCAAAAGGCGCGAGGGCAAATGCGGATTTTGAGGCTTCGCTCAATCTTCAGCAAGGTGCGACAAACGAAGATTTTCGATCCGTGGAAAATGAACTCGGGGTAATATTGCCTGAAGAGATGAAGGCTCTGTATCGAGTGCATAACGGACAAGTCTGGAGTATTGGCGTACCATCCTTTATTCGTAATCTGACATTGTCACCACTGGATCAGGTGAAGGAGAACTGGGCGTTTTTGCAGGAAGAATTCGACCCCGACGAGATGGAGCCCGAGATTGAAGATGATGCCGTTAAGCCGGTACTGTGGAATTGCAAATGGATTCCGATTGCTGCCAATGGTGGCGGAGATTATCTGTGTCTGGACACAGACCCATCAAGTACGGGAACTGTGGGACAGGTGTTGTACTTTTGGCATGATTGGGGACATCGGTCGGTTGAGGCTGCGGGATTATTTGAATTTATTCAGAAGTGTATGGAAGAAGAGGATGAGGACGATGAAACGTAGGCGGCTCATATCCAGAGTATTAAATCCGGGAAAGGAGTTCATCCAATGATCCAGATAACAATGCGTCAAGCTATACAGGCAGACCAAGAGCAACTTGCTGATTTGCGGGCCTTGGCTCTGTATGATGATTTAAACAGGCTGGGAAGGTACGATGAGGTGAAGGTTCGTGAACGTTTCCGTAATACATTTGACCCGGAGTATACATGGATAATTGAGGTCGAAGGTGCAGCGGTGGGGTGTGTAGCGTTGAAGCCCAAGTTGGAAGAGATGCTATTGGAACATTTCTATATCCATCCCGATGTTCAGGGACAGAAAATAGGAACTCAGGTGTTAAACACACTGCTGCAAAGGGATGAAGTTCAGGGAAGGCGTGTCATTTTAAATGTATTGCAGGGCAGCCCGGCTCGGCGTTTGTATGAACGCTTTGGGTTTGTCTTGGACAGTGAAGACGAGGTGGATGTGTTTATGTCCGTTCAAGTGCAGTAATTTTTACTGTACATCTATATAAGTTGAACTATTCTTTTACACAGAAACGGAGAGGACAGAAAAAACCTGGAAAAGCGAAGCTAAAAGCTTTCTGAAAGAAAGCTGCATCGGAAGCATATGCTTCGCCTTTATCAGCGGATTTTTCCCTTGAGAAAAGGGAATCAAAAAAATCTGGGGATAACAGCGATTGGAAGGTTATTCTGTCATAGGCGTGTTCAGTGTAAAATTTTTAGTTCAAATTATATAACAGATCCATTCATTTAATTGTTGAATGGGTCTATTGAACTTTTCTATTATACTTTCCAGTAACGGTACCCTAATATGGTTAATAACCTACTTTTTATATAGGAATTATATAGTATGGAGAATGCCAAGATGCCGCATTGGAAGCGAAATCTGTATATTCTGTGGTTTGGTCTGTTTTTCAATCATATGGCATACACCTTGTCCGTTCCATTCTTTCCGCTGTTTTTGCAAAAGGATCTTGGTATCCAGAGTGGACTGGAAGTCTGGTCCGGCGTCTCGATCTCAATCAGCTTTCTGATCAGTGGACTATGTGCTCCCTTCTGGGGATCGCTGGCTGACAGATACGGCAGCAAACTGATGCTGATTCGTTCGGGCGTTGGGCTCGCCATTGCTCATCTGGCTAACTATTTCGTTTATGATCCTTACTCGTTTATTGCTGTGCGGATATTTCAGGGACTCATGGCCGGCTTCAATCCTGCATCGATTACATTGGTCGGCACCAATACTCCGGAGAAGCATGTAGGTTATGCGCTTGGTGTCATCTCCACATCCACAGCTACCGGGGGAATTCTGGGGCCGCTTGTCGGTGGCGTGCTAAGCCATTGGATCGGGCTGCGCGGATGCTTTATCGCCTCGGGGATCATTACGCTGCTCTCGGCTGTGATGGTGATATGGGTCAAAGAAGCCCGTGGTCCCCGCACTGTGGTTCGCACAAGCATTCTGGGTGATTTGAAAAAAGCTGCCGCTACTCCGGGATTAATGGGGATCTATGGTTTGATTTTACTCGTTTCGACTTCCGTGCTCATCATTGAACCTGTGCTGACGCTTTATGTGGTCCAGATTGGTGGAGACGTCAGTAGTGCAACACTTAGTGCAGGAATCGTCTTCTCGGCCATCGGCGTGGCAACGGTCATTATGGGGCCTCGTTGGGGACGGATTGGCGGGAAGATCGGATACGAGAAAACGCTGTTTATCGGTCTGCTGGGCGGCGGCATTGGCAGTTTGCTGCAACTGACGGCGCATAACCTCATTTATTTTGGAAGTCTGCGATTTGTCTATGGCCTGTTCTTCGCTGCAGTGTATCCGGCCTTAAATGCGTTGATCATCAAATATGCGGACCGTGATTTCCGGGGGAGGGCTGTCAGTCTGAGTCAGACCGCGAATCAATTCGGTATTGTACTCGGCCCGTTACTCGGCGGTTTTCTGGGCGGATGGACGGGGATTCCTTTTGTTTTTCTCCTAACAGGCATTGTCCTTCTGGGAGCAGCCTGGACAGTCCGGGTAAGCGAAAGGAACCAGGCGAATAAACCGGGATTGGGGATGACAGCAGCAGAAGTGAGTGGAAACAGCATAAAGAAATGATGAAGCGGCTTTAAGAGAGAAAAAAGGATACTCGGCTGAAAGGGTCATCACCACAACACAGGGAGGAATTAATATGACACAACGGCGTTTGAGATTGGGAGCAAACCTGAATGGCGTGGGCAATAGCATCTCTTTTTGGCGACACCCGGATATTCCGATCAATGCCAGCGTAAATCTGGATTTCTACAAGAAGCAGGCGATGAAGGCGGAGGAAGGGAAGTTCGATCTGCTCTTTATTGCGGACGGTCTCTTTATTAATGAGAAATCCAATCCGCATTTCCTGAATCGTTTTGAGCCCTTAACCCTGCTCTCCGTTCTCGCGGGGGCAACCTCACACATCGGGTTGGTTGCGACGTTGTCCACCTCATATAGTGAACCGTTCACGGTGGCAAGACAATTTGCCTCTCTGGATCAGATTAGTGGAGGACGAGCCGGATGGAATGTAGTGACTTCACCACTGGAAG
This sequence comes from Paenibacillus sp. JNUCC-31, assembly GCF_014844075.1. Classification (NCBI taxonomy): domain Bacteria; kingdom Bacillati; phylum Bacillota; class Bacilli; order Caryophanales; family Paenibacillaceae; genus Paenibacillus; species Paenibacillus sp. JNUCC31. The sequence goes on along the minus strand of NZ_CP062165.1, from coordinate 1,623,535 downwards.
GCTCGGCACTGAATTTTGGCAAAGGCGAACATCCGAACCACGCGCTGCGTTACGAAATTGCAGAAGAACATTTGAATGTGGTCAAAGGGCTGTGGGACTCCTGGGAGGATGACGCGTTTATTGGAGATAAAGAGAACGGCGTTTTCTTCGACCCATCCAAGTTACATACGCTGAACCACAAGGGAGATCACTTTTCCGTCCAAGGTCCACTCAATGTAGCGCGCTCGAAGCAGGGACATCCGGTCGTTTTCCAGGCAGGTTCTTCTGCATCCGGTAAGGATCTGGCGGCCCGGTCGGCGGATGCTGTGTACACGGGGCATGAGACGCTGGAGGAGGCTCGGGAGTTCTATTTGGACGTGAAAGCAAGAGCGGTGGCCTATGGGCGTAAGCCAGAAGATATCTTGATTTTCCCTGGCATCGGTCCCATCGTGGGCAGAACGGAGGAAGAAGCGGAGCGCAAGTATCAGGAAATCGCGGAGTTGGTCGATATTGACCATGCATTGAATTATTTGGGACGTTACTTCGATCACTATGACTTCGCCCAGTTCCCATTGGATGAGCCTTTCCCCGAGATCGGTGATTTGGGCAGCAACAGCTTCCGCAGTACAACGGACAAGATCAAGCAGCAGGCACGAGAACAGGGACTGACCCTCCGCCAAGTGGCATTGCTTGCATCGACGCCTCGCACATCCTTTATCGGTACACCGGATCAGATCGCAGATCAGATTGAGGAGTGGTTCGAAGGCGAAGCTGCGGATGGTTTCAACATTCGCACGGTCGTACCGAACGGACTGGCGGACTTCGTGGATCTAGTCGTACCTGTCTTACAAGATCGCGGGCTGTTCCGTACCGAGTATGAGCATGAGACACTGCGGGGTAATCTGGGTCTTGAGATTCCACGCAATCGTTATTCATTGGAGACGGCAAAATAAATCAATCATGGCTCATCGAACTTGCTTCCAGTTCAGAATGCTTTAAAGGCAATCCATAGAGCCTCTAGCATATTGATCGATTAACCACAACACGAAGAAACCAGCAATTCGCCCATCATCTGGGGACTTGCTGGTTTCTTTAGTTGATCTGTTGCAATTATACAATTATACTCTCAGATCAATCTCAAACGTCTTGATCTCATACGGCTCAAGTGTAAAAGTTACCGGCGTATCATGCAGAAGTTCACCATCCGGTACTTCCATTAGATTGCATTCTCTCCACGCGTGAATCCGCAGATCACTTGTCAGTTCCAGCGTATTCATGCTGCCGGAATAATCATGAACGCGTACGATGACACAATTGGAGTCCTCGGCCTTCTTGACCGCCGAGATCATGGCTGTGCTGCCGGACAAGGTGAACATGGAGCGACTTGGCTGCTCTGATTGTCCTTGTGTATATCGAAGTGGAGCATTCAGAAGCCAGGCCTGCTGCACGGTTCCACCCACCAGCCAATCCCCCTGGTGCGGAAGAAGAGCATAGGTGAAGTGGTGCAGCCCTTGATCTGCATGTGGATCAGGATGAGTCGCGCTCTTGATCAGGGTTAACCTCATCACGTTATCTTTGATGTCATAACCGTATTTGGAATCATTCAGAAAGCTGACGCCATAACCTCTGTCGGACAGATCGGCCCATTGATGGCCAACGGATTCGAAACGTGCCCAGTCCCAGCTTGTATTCCAGTGCGTCGGCCGTTTAACGTTGCCGAACTGAATGTCATAGGTGGCTTCAGTAGATCGGATGGCGACTGGGAAGGCAACCTTCAGCAGTTGCTGCTGTTCATGCCAATCCACCTCAGTGGCGTAATCGACTCGTCGATGCCCGGTATATACAGTCATGTTCTGTGTAATGGTGGAGCCAAGGTATTCCCAAGCGAAGCGGATCACGGCCTGAAGCGGCCCAGTCTCTACGACTTCAATGCTGGTGCATGTCGTAATCTCTCGCATATTTTCCTGATAGAAGATATCAATATCCCAGGCCTCATGGGCCAGCGGTTTATCCTCGAACACCTGAAGCACATTGCCTCTCGCCCCTTTGGCAAGCACCTCGCGTTGAGACTCTTTATCGTAAAGGCGGGTCAACTGTCCATCCTTGTTCCACTCGAGCAGATAGAACGGTGTCTCGATCCCATTGGCTGTGTGGATAAATGGCGAATGATCATCAGGGATTTCGTTTACCGTACTGCTCTGGAAGTAAATGGTGGTATACCCCAGCGAAGGAATATCCTTCACCTCGATGGACCAACGTGCATCCTGGTATTGAGCGTTCAGGAGCTCGCCAGAATCGCTCAGCCAAGTTCCTGATTCCAGTTCGCCTGAAGCCGCAGGAATGCTCACGATCTCTGTAACGACCCATGGGGAAGCATTCCAGATGGTGTACGTATAAGGAGATTCTCCGCTGCCAGCGATAGCCATCCGAGCCTGCGAGTCTACGTGACTGCCAATCTGCTCAGCTTCTGCATATTCAATTCTGCTGTCCTCATACACCTCTGTGATGGAGGAACCGGGAATGATGTCATGGAACTGGTTGCGCAAAATGATTTTCCATCCCTCGGTCAGGGACTTCGCTTGATACAGATTCCAGTCATTGTGCACAATACTTTGCCATGCATTCAGCCATTCCGCTTCACGGTAAGCCAGCTCAAGCTTGCGGTTCATCCGTTTGTTGTACGCCTGACTGGTATACGTTCCGCGGTGATACTCCAGATAAAGTTCGCCATCCCATGTATGGATGTACGAATCGGTTTTCTCCACCGTCTCCTGCAGCTTTTCAAAATAATCATCTGCGCGCCCAGTCTTGACTTTGGGCAATCCGGGCAGTTGATCCAGCCGTCGTCTCATCTCCAGCATTTCGCGGTTAACTCCGCCTCCACCGTCTCCGTATCCGTACGACAGCAGCAGATCCTGGTTCATCTCCTTATCACGGTAGGCATCCCAGATGCCCTTGACCGTCTTCGGAATGATTTTCCCGTTATAGGTATAGAACCATGAACCCGGCTCGGACCAAGGCTCGGGTGTAGTAATGAAGTGGGTCAGCACCTCTGAGCCGTCAATGCCGCGCCAGTGGAATGTATCGAATGGCATGCGGTTGTATTGGTTCCAGCTAATTTTGGTTGTCATGAACGTATGAATGCCGGATTTTTTCAGAATTTGCGGCAAGGACCAGCTGTAGCCGAAAACATCGGGCAACCATAGATATCGGCAATCCGTCCCGAATTCTTCTTTGAGAAAACGAGTGCCAATCAGCAATTGTCGGACCAGGGATTCACCCGAGGTCAGGTTGCAGTCAGCCTCCAGCCACATGCCACCGCCCGCTTCCCAGCGACCTTCAGCGACACGTTCCTTGATGGACTCGTACAGTTCCGGGTAGTCCTCTTTCACATATTCGTACAATTGCGGCTGTGTCTGAAGGAAAACATACTCCGGGAACATCTCCATCAGGCGCATGACCGTAGAGAAGGAGCGGGCGCATTTCTCTCGCGTGTGCTTCAACCGCCACAGCCAGGCAACGTCAATATGAGTATGGCCGATACAAGTAACGGTCACATCAGAGGCTTTGTCCATCGCATTCAATCGGGAGCTCAAGTCATCCCTTGCGTCATGCACAGAGGAATAGAAAATATCAGACTTAGGCTGCGACCAGTCAATCAGGCGGAAGGACTGCTGGAGTGCATGAAGCAGCTTTGTGCGTTCCGGTGCATGGGCATCCAGAATGTTGACCGTTTCCAGAATTGCTGACCCTGTAAATACAAGATCATCAACAGCTTCATCCAGCCAGCACAGTTCTGCTTGTCTGAACGTATGCGTTTGGTTGCGGGGCTGGCCGCCACCTTCCAGACCGGACCATAAGCGGAAGACCAACTCGTTGGTGCTGCCTGCGGCAGAGGCTGGAAAGAACACTTCCTTGTGGTTCGAATCCACGCCTTGATAAGGTTTGCCATCCCAGTAGAACAGCGACTCAAAGCCGGAATTGTTACCACCGCCGGTATCGCCAAAATCAAACAGGCCGACAATCCGTTTATCCTCCCAGGAGGAAGGGAACTCGGCTTTTGTACGCAGCCACAAATAGAGATCACGACCGGACCAGTTCTCTCCTGTATGCATAGGCTTCCAATCACTATCGTCCCCTGGCAGGGCAGGGTTAATCTCTTCCCTGCGGTCTTCGCAGGCAAGAAAAGCATGTAAAGGTAAACGATCCCGGTAACGGAGCTCGGATAATTCATGGATACGTGCTTGAAGTTTGTTTTCAGTAAGAAACATCGTTAAGAACCCCCAGTCATTTTATCGGGGAGTGATCCATATGTAGAGAGCATCCAAAGCGAGTATGTATTACATAAATTCATAGGGGAATGCGCCCATTATAGCGCTTCCATTCGTTTTTGACAAACCAAAATATGGATTACGTATCCTGGGGGCAGGTGATTGTCGAATTTAACCAAACGGTGATACACTGAGTTGGAAATGGGTCTGAAGGAGGTGTTCAGGCACGAATGTCCAGGATACGAACCATGTATAGAAATTACCTGAAGAAAAAAATGTTCAACAAAATTCTGTTGTTTTATTCCATGGTCATGGTCCTGTTGTTCATCAGTGTCTCGGTGCTGGCCTACCGTTACTATGAGCAACGAGTCGTACAGGAACAGATGGATGCCAGTCTGCAGGAACTGGATATTGTCAGTATCAATCTGAATCAGCAGTACGAACGACTGTATAACGCCGTGCAGCAGATTTATACCGACGCCATGATCGGCGACGATTTGAAGTATTTTCTGACGCATGAATATGAGGATTTTCTCAATTGGCGCCTGAATCAATATGCTTACAGCTACCGTACGGAGCGTGGGAACTTTGATTATCAACTGCGTCTGCTGCTAAAGGATGAAGCCTCAATTGCAAATGTCGTGTTATACAGCATGGATCAGGATTTCTTCTATGTACTCAATCGGGAGACCCAGCACTTTTACTATCAACCCAAGCTGTCAGCAGGCCATAAGGACTGGTTCCAACGGCTGCGGAGTGCACCGTGGCAGTACATGGGCAGCGAGCCGCTTTTTGAAGGGAAAATGGATGATGTTCCTACCCCGTACAGCTACGCCAATGTGCTCAAGGACTCCGTGACATTGAAGCAGTACGGTGCAATTATGTTTGAGCTAAATACAGATCGCATCAAAGGGTTATTGCGAGACAGACTCGACGGCAAAGACAACAGGATCATGCTGATGACCGGGGAAGGTCAGGTGATTTTCGATTCGCAGGGCAAGTATGATAACACCGTCTACCCTTATTGGGGGCAGATGAATTTACAGGAGGATTGGGTCAATCTGGAGGAACCCTCCAAAGTGCAGCTGCTGAATATCGGGAATACAGGCATGGTCGTGGCTGCCATTATTCCGGAGTCACACATCAAACAGAGCCTCCAGACGATTCGTCTCAGTCTTATCGGTATAGTCATCCTGTGCATCATTGTTAGTTTTGCGGTAACATTCACCATCATTCGCCGATATTCCAAAAAAATTCACAGGCTCGTCCTTTACATGCGGCGCTGGCAGGAGGGGGATCTGAGTAAGCGGATCGAGATGGAGGGTGAAGATGAATTACAGCAGATTTCGCAGAGATTTAACCATATGTGTGATCGGCTGGAGTCTTACATAGAGACGGTATATGTGTCGGAGATCAAGCAAAAGAATGCGCAGCTCGTGGCTTTGCAAGCCCAGATCAACCCCCATTTTCTGTACAACACGTTGGAAAGCATCCGTATGAAAGCCATCAGCATGGGAGCCAGGGATGTTGGACAGATGATTTATATTCTTGCCACGATGTTCCGGCATTTGATCAAAAAGCAGACGCATGTAACCTTGGCAGAGGAAATCGAGCTGTGCGGCATGTACCTGGCTTTGGTTCAGTACAGGTATGAGGACAAATTGGACGTGGAGACTCATATCGAGAATGCAGCGGCGGGGAGCATGATCGTCAAGTTGTTGATCCAGCCAATCATTGAAAATTACATTGTACATGGTTTTCGCACGAATGATGATGATAACCGGATTTCCATCACAGCCGCAGAAGCAGATGGCGTAATCCGTATTCGTGTAAAGGATAACGGAAAAGGGATTTCCGCGGAGAGGTTGCTTGAACTGCAAAACGCGTTGCACACGGGCGATGAAACTACGAAGACATCCGATCAATCTTTGGGTCTTAAGAATGTCCACGACCGCATACGCCTGAATTATGGCAGCGATTATGGCCTCCATCTGAACAGTGTGGAAGGCGAAGGATGTGAGGTGACGCTCAATATTCCAGTCACAAGGGAGGAAGCGGGATGAGAAGTGTAATGTTGGTCGATGATGAGCCGCTGATTGTAAAAGGAATGCAAGCCATCATTGATTGGGATCAGAATAATATGCAGATTGCGGGTACGGCCTGCAATGGGTTGGAAGCGCTAGCAATAATGGACGAGGGACCTGTCGATCTGATTATTACGGATATCATGATGCCGCAAATGACCGGACTTGAGCTGATCCGGGAGATCAAAGAGCGCAGTCCGTATACCAAATTCATTATTTTGAGCGGATACGAAGAATTTAAATATGTGCGGGAAGGCATCTCGCTGGGGGTAGAGAACTACCTGCTCAAGCCAGTCAATATGGACGAATTGGAAGCAACCATCAAGCATATGCAGCGCGACTGGGAGCAGGAGGAAATCCGCCAGATTCAGATGGATCAGAGCTGGAGGATTCTGCGCAACAATATTTTGCAGCGGTGGGCGAACGAGACCATTGACGCCAAAGAATTTCGGGAGCGTGCGCAACTGCTGGAGATTCCCATGAACAAGTCCGGTTATTGTGCAGCCGCTCTGCGGATTGTAGGGGATGACGAAGGGAATGATCCGCAGATACACCTTGCAGGAATCGCTGAGAAGTGCGAACTGCTCGGAAACCAAGGCCTTCCGGATGGCTGCGGGGTAATCTGCTTTCCCGATCAGGAAGGAGATATCATCCTGCTGTTCGTTTCAGCCAGTACGGAAGATCGTGATGAATGGCAGCTTCAGGCATTCAGCAGGATGAAGCAAGCGGTTGCCGAGGACACAGGTGCACGTGTATGGGGGATCATCGGTCAATCCGAGTCGACCTATCTGGGTTTTCCGAAGAGCTGCAAATCCGTAAAGCTGTGGCTTCAGAACCATTTGTTTATGGATGGTGATACCTTCATCATGCATGTGGAGAGCGAAGAAGACGCCAATCTGCATCAGGAGAAGCCAGGGCCAGCGATGGAGCAGTTCCACAAGCTGCTGCGGGATGGGGAAGGTACAGAAGTGGACCGGTTCATCGACGAATTCTTCATGGTTGAGGGTGAGGAACGCTGTTTTCCAAGAACACCGTTCTTTAATTCGGCCATCCAGCTGATGCTGGCTGCCAAGGAATTGGAGAAAACACCTGACTATGGGGAAATCTTCGGACCATTGTCCAGAATTCATACGCTCAGCAAACTGAAGCAGCTTGTGAGGAAAACTGTTCATCGTACGCTGAATACATATCATACCGCCGAGAAAACGTACAGTCCGCATATCATGGCTGTGCTGGAGGTGGTGAAGAATCACTACCAGGATGAGCTTTCACTTAAGACGCTCAGTCAGCGGCTGGAGCTCCATCCGAACTACCTCGGCCAATTATTTCAGCAAGAAGTCGGCACCACCTTTTCCGATTATGTGAACCAGTACCGAATTGAGCGCGCCACTCATTTGCTGTTATATTCGGACAAAAAGACGGCCGAAATCGCGGGCGAGGTGGGCTACTGGGACTCCACTTATTTTTACAGACAATTCAAGAAATATGCGGGGGTTTCTCCCACGGAGCTGCGCTCCATCTACATGAAAAAATAAGCCGGGCTTGCCGGCTGAGTGAAGACACACCCCGTTCGGGTGTGTTTTTTTTGCCATGGAATACATGCACGATCTTTAATTAATCCATCAATTTATTGGGTTTTTCAACTATCCCCAAATTGGTAGCGCTTGCATAATGGAGGAAGGAGTGAACGAGGAATCCAAAGCACCAAAAGGGCTTAGGTCTGCCATTGTTGGTCATAGGGGATTAATACGGGGTGCAGCTAAGTGACAGTGAATGCGATTTTATAAGGAGGGACAGCCGTGCTGGGCATCTTCAAAAGTCTGATGAAGAACAAGGCGTTTCTTCTGCTGGTACTGCCGGGAGCAGCGTGGTTTATCATTTTTGCCTATTTGCCAATGTTCGGAACGATTATTGCTTTTAAGGACTTTCGGATTCATCCGGGCGGATTTCTTGAAAGCGTTCTAAAAAGCGAATGGGTCGGGTTTAAAAACTTTGAGTTTCTGTTCTCAACCAGTGACGCCTATATCATCACACGTAATACCATTCTGTATAACCTGGGTCTGATCTTTCTCGGGTTGGTGCTCGCGGTGACGCTTGCGATCATTATGAACGAACTGCTGAATAAACGGCTGGCGAAGATCTACCAGACCGCGATGTTTATGCCTTATTTCCTGTCCTGGGTTATTATCAGTTATTTCGTCTTTTCGTTTCTGAGTGTGGAAAAGGGTGTGTTCAACCAGATCATTACCTATTTCGGAGGAGATCCGGTCAGTTGGTACAGCGAGACAGGGTATTGGCCGTATTTTCTCATTCTGCTCGGCCTGTGGAAAGGTGCAGGTTATGGCAGCGTAGTTTATCTGGCAGCAATCGCGGGTATCGACCGCTCTTATTATGAGGCAGCGATGATCGACGGCGCTACCAAGTGGAAACAGATCCGGTACATTACGCTGCCGCTGCTCAGGCCGCTGATGATCATTCTTACCATTCTGGCGATCGGCGGTATCTTCCGTTCCGACTTTGGACTGTTCTATCAGGTTCCGCGGGATTCCGGTGCACTGTATCCGGTCACTAATGTCATCGACACGTTTGTATACCGCGGCCTAACCATTATGGGCGATACGGGAATGAGTACGGCTACAGGATTGTATCAATCGGTCGTTGGTTTGATTCTTGTCCTGCTGGCGAACTATGCTGTGCGTAAAATTGAAAAGGATTATGCCGTATTCTAGGCTGCGGCAAGGGGGGTGCTGTCCATGAGTAACTTAAGTGAACCGATAAAGCGGGCATCTGCCCCTGTGAAGAGGAGCAGAAAGAAATCAAGAGATCTGAATGCCATTTCGCCATTCTCCAATGTGATTTTTAATATAGCGATCGGCCTGTTTGCCTTATCTTGTATCTTTCCATTTCTGTTCATCATCATCATCTCATTTACCGATGAGAAGACGTTGGCGATCAATGGATTTAAGTTAATCCCTGAAGTCTGGACGCTGGATGCCTACCGATTTCTTATGGAATCCGGGCAGCAAATGGCCCAATCATTTGGGGTTACCTTAACGGTAACGGTTGTTGGAACCGCGCTGACACTGTATTTGGTCACTACGTATGCGTATGCCATCTCGCGCAAAAATTTTGAACAGCGTCGGTTTTTCAGCTTTTTGGCCTTCTTCACCATGCTGTTTTCCGGCGGTCTCGTTCCCAGTTACATTGTGGTTACGCAAGTGCTGCACTTGCGGGATTCGATATGGGCGCTGATTCTTCCGTCGATCATGAACGCTTTTTACATTATCGTCATGCGTACATTTTTCACGACGACCGTGCCGGACGCGGTCATTGAATCAGCCAAGATTGACGGGGCTACTGAATTCGGTATTTATACGCGCATCGTACTGCCGATTTCTTTGCCGGGCATTGCAACCATCGGATTGTTCAGTACATTGGGATTCTGGAATGACTGGTTCAATGCGCTGCTCTATATCGACAATGCGAATTTGATTCCGCTCCAGACATTGCTGATTCGAATACAGAACAATATGGATTTTGTTGTGCAAAACAGCAGCCGGGTCGTGTCCTACGACATTGCCTCGACACTGCCAACGGAGACCGTCCGCATGGCAATGGTTGTCTTGGCTACACTGCCGGTTGCGCTGGCGTATCCATTTTTCCAAAAGTATTTTATACAGGGCCTGACCATTGGTTCGGTCAAAGAATAAGTCTGGTTGTGCCTGCCCTCAAAGGGCAGTAACAATAACATTAATAAGGGGGATACACATGAAGACAAGAAAAATTGCTCTGCTTATGGCTGCCTTAATGCTTACTTTTGCTACGATGCTAGCAGGCTGCGGGGGCAGTAATACCAATGATACAAGCGGGAATGCGGCATCCGGGGGAGAATCCGGGGATAAGGACACAGTGAAGCTCAAGGTATATCTGATTGGTGGTCCACAGCGCGATCTGCCAATGGTACAGGAAGAAATGAACAAATACTTAATGGAGAAAATAAATACAACCGTCGACATCACGATGATTGACTGGGGTGATTATTCCAAACGGATGCCGGTTATTACCGCTTCGGGCGAAAATTATGATATCGCTTTCACCTCTTCCTGGGCTTATGATTATCTGCCAAATGCTACTAGAGGGGCGTTCCTGCCAATCAATGATCTATTGGATAAGTACGGTCAGGGCATTAAAGAGCAGCTTGATCCACGCTTCCTTACAGGCTCACAGATCGGTGGTCAAAACTATGCCGTGCCAGTCAACAAAGAGCTGGCTTCACAATGGGTATGGCGCTTCAACAAGCAGTACGTGGATAAATACAACATGGACATCACCAAGATTCGTACATTAGAGGATCTGGAGCCTTACCTGAAGCAAATCAAGGACAATGAGCCGGCCGACATTACTCCTTTGGCTGTTCCAAAGGGCTTTAAGCCTTATCTGGCATTCGACTTCCTGTTGGGTGACGAATTCCCGGTCGGCATCAACATGAACGGTGACACCGGTAAATACGTTAATGTACTGGAATCCGAAGAGCTGAAGAGCTCCTTGAAAACCATCCGCAAATACTATCAGGGTGGTTATCTGCGCAAGGATGTAGCGACATTGGAAGGTATCGACAACATTAAGACAGGCAAATGGTTCGTTGACCGTGAACAGACTCAGCCTTACGCCGAACTGGGATGGTCCAGAAGCGCGGGCTATGATATCGTGACTACACCGATGCAGGATCCGGTTATTTTCACCGGCTCGGCAACAGGCGCTATGCATGCGATTTCGGCGAACTCCAAGAACCCGGAACGGGCCATGATGTTCCTGAACTTGCTGAATACTGACCCGTATCTGCGTAACCTGATCAACTACGGCATTGAAGGTACACATTACAAAAAGATTTCGGATAATGTCATTGAGGACCTGCCAGCGATGAAGGACGGATTCCAAATGCCTGGCTTTGCATTGGGTAACCTGTTCCTGACCTACATGCACAAGGAAGATCCAGCCGATAAGTGGGAAGCGTTCAAAGAGTTCAACAATTCCGCGAAGGTTGCTCCAAGCTTTGGCTTCAACTTCAATCCTGACCCGGTGAAGACGGAAGTGGCTTCCATCTCCGCCATTGTAAAGGAATTCTACCCATCCATCATGACGGGTGCGGTTGATCCGGATGAGCATCTGCCAAAAGCGATCGAGAAGTTGAAAGCGGCAGGTCTGGATAAAGTGATTGCAGAGGCGCAAAAGCAATACGATGAATGGCAAGCTGCAAATCCAAAATAGCCTGAATGATAAAGTAGACATGGAAACGTCTGTCCGATTAGACGGGCGTTTCTTCTTTCCCTGATTGGATTGCCAAAATTGGATTGGAGGGTATGGCATGAAAAAACTTGGTGCTAGTCTCATATTGGTCATAATGGTATGCGCTGCTCTTTCCTCAGCGGCCTTGGCAAAGCAACCTTATTCATCGTATTGGTTGCCGGATCAATTGCTCCAATGGAATCCGGTTTCCGACCCGGATGCGGCCTTCAACCGGAGCACCGTTCCGCTCCAGAGCCGTTTCACGGGGGAAAGTGTTAACCCGAATGCAACGAAAGATCCGAAAGTGATGGCGTTGTCTGCGCTGAACCAGGGAACCAGCGGCGTTCCATCGCAAGGATCGGATACATTCTCTGCGAATACGTTCTCTTACTGGCAGTATGTCGACAAGCTCGTATATTGGGGCGGATCGGCGGGAGAAGGCATTATTGTGCCGCCAAGCGCTGATACGATTGATGCGGCACACCGGAACGGAGTGCCGATCATGGGTACGGTATTCTTCCCTCCATCCGTGTACGGTGGCAAATATGAGTGGGTGAAGCAAATGCTTCAGCAGAACAGCGACGGCTCCTTCCCGGCGGCGGATAAACTGATTGAGGTGGCGGAGTATTATGGTTTTGACGGCTGGTTTATCAACCAGGAGACCGAGGGCGGAACAGCCACTGACGCACAGTTGATGAAGGCATTCCTCCGCTATCTTCAGGATCATATGCCCGCAGGTATGGAGATCATCTGGTATGATTCCATGACCAGGGAAGGCAATATTTCCTGGCAGAATGCGCTAACGGACCGGAATGCGATGTTCCTGCAGGATAATGGGAGCAAGGTATCAGACAGCATGTTCCTGAATTTCTGGTGGAATGATCTTGGCAGTTCGGCGGCCAAAGCCAAAAACTTGGGCAGATCGCCATTTGAACTGTTTGCAGGGATTGATGTCGAAGCCAACGGATATGATACCAGTCTAAAATGGAACCAGCTGTTTCCTGAGGGCAAACCTGCTGTGACCTCGTTAGGCATATACCGACCGGACTGGGCGTTCAACAGTGCCGACAGCATGTCCGATTTCTTTGCCCGTGAAAATAAGTTCTGGGTAGGGCAGAACGGCAACCCGTCCAATACGGCGACAGGCCAGGCCTGGAAAGGGATTGCAAACAATGTGGTTGAATCATCGCCGGTGGACCAACTGCCATTCACGACCAACTTCAACACGGGCAGTGGCAAGAAATTCTATGTGGATGGCACACAAGTGCGGGAGACTGGATGGAATAATCGCAGTTTGCAGGACGTACTTCCGACATGGCGCTGGCTGACAGAGAGTAAGGGGACGGCGTTGAAACCTTCTCTCGATTGGTCGGATGCCTACTATGGCGGCAGTTCCCTCAAGGTAGCGGGTACGTTAAGTTCAGCAAATGCCACTCATCTGAAGCTGTACCAAACCGATCTGAAGATTGAGCCAGCTACCAAGCTGTCGATCACGTACAAAACGCAGAACAAGCCGAGCATGAAGGTTGGCCTGGCTTTTGCAGACCAACCTGACCAGTTCGTCTTTCTGGATGTAAAAGACAAAAAGTCCTCTGGTTGGACGACGGACATCTTGAATCTGACGCCTTACAAAGGAAAGCGGATTGTGGCATTGTCTTTGTATTTTGACAGCACAGAAACCGTTTCGGATTATAACATCCATATTGGTCAGATCTCCATTCAGAACAATGCTAATCCAGGGAAGCCACTTGAAGCAGTTCAAGCATTAAATGTCATCCAATCCGATTTCCGCGGGGGCATTTACGGCGATGCCAGATTGCAGTGGAAAGCGTTGGACGAGGAAGTTCAACAGTATGAGATTTACCGCGTGCTGCCTGACGGCAAAGAGACTTGGGTCGGTGCTACCGCGAATAACGTCTTCTATGTGCCTGAGATGAAAAGAATCAACAAGGAACAGGCGACTGTACTGAAAGTTGTGGCAGTGGATGCACAGTATGAGCGCGGCCAGGCAGCCAGTGTGACGATCCAGTGGCCAGTGTATCCGAAGCCGGAAGCAGGATTTAAGGCGGATGCAACGCTGATCACACCGGGTCAGCAGGTGCATTTCACTGATCTCTCTTCCGAGGTGACGGAAGGCTGGTCGTGGACTTTTGAGAATGGCAGTCCGGCTGTCAGCACGGAGCAGAACCCAGTGGTAACGTATGACAAGGAAGGCACGTACACTGTGACGCTTACAGCTACCAACAGCTCGGGGCAGGATACGGTAACGAAGCAAGCTTTGATCACTGTCAGCAAGGGCGCTTCCGAGATCAAAAATGTCGCACTTGGCAAAACGGCCACTGCCGACCATGCCTGCGGATCAGCGGAAGGTGCAGAGAAGGCGATCGATGGCAAGGTGACAGGCAACAGCAAGTGGTGCGCGCTGGGTAATCAGCCGCATTGGCTGCAGATTGATCTTGGGACGGCACATCAGATCAGCGGTTTTGTCATCAAGCATGCGGAGAGTGGTGGGGAGTGGTCCGGTTTTAATACAAGCGACTATTCCATTCAGGTCAGTGCTGATGGCGTCAACTGGTCAGATGTAGTTCATGTACAGGGAAATACCGCAGCCGAAACATCGGATGCGATTGGTCTGGTCTCGGCCCGTTATGTGAAGCTGAATGTGCTGAAACCGACGCAGGGCGGCGATACGGCAGCCCGAATCTATGAGTTGGAGGTTCGAGGGTTGCAGCCATAGTTTTCGATTGAGAAGTAACAAGAGTAACTGTGAAATTAGCAAAAAAGGAGCCATGTGGCAATACGGTTTCAATGACCGCTGGCTACTTCTGAAGTATCCGGTCGTCCGGTCGCCTAACGGTTGTACCGCACTGCACCAGACCACGGCTGAATATGACTGAATTTGGGGCTCACAGATCATGGGATCTTGTGAGTCCTTTTACATTGATGTTGGGTTAGCATGCAAAGGTTGTAAAATCGTTGTTTTAGATAAAAAATCGGTTTTGCAATCAAAGACAATGCCAGCGAAAAGTCTTATATTGTAGTTAAAAAGATATGGAAAGGAGGGACTACGCTGAAGAACAGGAAGATCATGTTTGCTCGTCCGCTGCAAGTGGAAATGGTGGAAGAGGATTATATTTTGCCAGCCCTAGGGGAGAAGGAAGTATTGGTAAAATTGATCTATTCCCTTATCAGTCCAGGAACGGAGCTGGCCATGTTATCGGGAAAAGAAGAGTGGGCCAAGCTTCCCGTATGTCCGGGGTATGCGAGTGTAAGTGAAGTGATCGAGGTGGGGCAGGGTGTAGACCATGTTCAGCCCGGGGACGCTGTGTTCCATTATGGTCAACATGCGGAATATCAAGTGGTATCCACAGAGCACGTTTTCATCAAGGTGCCTGAAAAGCTGGATTTGAAGTGGGTTCCCTTCACCCGCATGGCAACCGTAGCGTTCACCTCTGTTCGTGTATCCCATATTGAGCTTGGGGATGTTGTCGGCGTGACGGGGCTCGGATTGGTAGGGAATTTGGCTGCTCAATTGGCGCGCCTGCAAGGTGCAACGGTGATCGGCGTGGACCTGTCACCGGAACGAATCCGAACAGCCCAGGCATGTGGGGTTGACTATACGCTTCATGGCGGAGAAGATAAAGTAAAAGAAAAGATACACGTCATCACGAATGGAACAGGTGTCTCCACCCACATTGAGGCGACAGGTGTGCCCAGTGTAGGTGTTCAAAGTCTGGAGTGGATCGCAAAGCTGGGGGAGATTATTTTCCTGGGCAGTCCACGAGGCGAATATAACACGGATGTCACCGATATATTGAACTACTGCCACCTGTATGGACGAGGCTGCATTACGTTTAAGGGGGCACATGAATGGCGCTTCCCGGTGGAGCCGAACGAATTCGTGAAGCATTCCCTGGTGAGAAATTCGAACATTGTATTTGAACTGATGTTAAAGAACAAGCTGCATATCGAACCATTGATCAGTCATGTGATGAAGCCTGATCAAGCGCAAGAAGCATACGAGGGCCTAAGAATAAATAAAGACCAGTATAACGGTGTACTGTTTGACTGGTCCTAGGAGGAGATTGGAATGATTAGAGGGTTAACAAGAGCAGGCTTGGGGAACATCGAGTCGAGTGAACAATATATTACGAATGCTGCAAAATACGGATTTCAGTCTGTAGATTTGAATCCGCTCTCATTGATTCAAGAGGTGGGCATGGAACAGGCCAAACATCTGCTCGAAAGCAATCAGGTGGTCATCGGATCATCCGATCTGACCGTAGACTGGAGAACCACAGATGAACAATTCCGCGCAGGACTTCAATCCCTGGTTCAAATGGCAGAAGCCGCTGCTTCGTTGAACTGTTACAGCTGCTGTACCTATATTTTACCTTCTACGGATCAGCCAGCAGCATCGTTTATGGCGGCAGCTACCAGACGACTGAGACTGTGTGCAGATATTCTGGACGCTTATGGAATTCGACTGGGATTGGAGTTTGTCGGTTGCCATCATCTGCGAACCCAATGGAAAAATCCATTTATTTGGAGTGTGGAGGATACGCTGGACTGGATCGAAACGATCCATGCTCCCAATGTAGGTTTATTAGTGGATTCCTACCATTGGCATACGAACGGTTTAGCGATCGAAGAAGTACTGAATCTAAAGAAGGAACAAGTTGTTCATGTCCATATCAATGATGCCTATGATCTGCCAATCGAAGAATTGCTGGATTATGAGCGTTTATACCCTGGAGAGGGAGTAATCGATCTGCCGGGATTCCTAAATAACTTGAAGGCGATTGGTTACACAGGCGTCGTATCACAAGAGGTGCTGGCACCAGCTTCAACCCTGGATACAAGTGAATTGTTTGCCAAGTCCAAAGCAGGCTTTGATAGCGTGTTTGCCAAAATATAAACCGGATCAGTGAGAAGGCAGTTGGGGGGATCACATGTGTATGAGCCATGGATGAATAGTATTTCGCCATTCGTAAGGGCGGCGAGAATGACGGAATCATTTTCTTTGGCAGGGGAATGGATAGACCACGATCATGTGTATACATACATTGAACAAGGAGAAGCGGAATTCTTCTTAAGTGGTGTAAAATACCTGGTCCAAGAAGGCGACGTTGTACTGATGCATCCATTCATGTCTCATATCATTCGATCCACCTCCACGCAGCCATTGATTCAGTATATTTTTCATTTTGATCTGTTTTATGACGAAGAGCGAAGCGTATTGAAGACTACAGATGCGACTCATCGTGAAAGACCTGATCTGGCGGATAGGGAAATGAAGCTGGCTTCCATAAGCCCCATCTCTCATTTGCAGCTAGCCGATCGAATCGAATGGAAAAAGAGATTTGCGCTTATGCTTCAGGAGTTTCAGGAGCAGCGGGGAGGATCTTCGTTAATTACGAAATCCATATGTTTGGAATTGCTGCATCTGTTCTTCAAAAATCAATCTGAAGATCAGAACCAAGAGGGGAACATGACCAAGGGGTGGGCATTCATCGAAAAGTCGATTCGTTATATTCATGAATGCTACGCCGACCCTCAATTAAATAATGCTGCCATCAGCAGACATGTCGGTGTATCGACGAACCATTTATCGCATTTATTCAAAAGCAAGCTGGGGATTACCCTTCACAAATATGTGACACATATCCGAATAGAGCAGTCCCAGAAAAGAATTATGGAAGGAACACATAATTTAACCCGGATTGCCGAGGAGGTTGGCTTTTCGAGTATTCATCTGTTCAGTCGGTCTTTCAAGGCTGCTGTAGGTATCACCCCCAGTAAATATGCAGCGATGAAATCGAGGGTAGAGTAAGCTAAGTAAAGTTCAGCAAAGTTCATGCGTACGTATGACAGCAATGATAAATACCATTTGATAGGCCATTACATAAACAAATTTAATATACTTCAAAGCCGATGATAAGCCGTTTTGGAAAGGTAACAATTACTCAGGCTTCTATTCTGTTCATCTATCAAAAAAAGTAGTGCCTGAAGTCTAGGCACTACTTTTGGTTAACCTGTTATAGTCATTGTTTATATTTTTCTAAAACACTTTTCTTCAACTCATTATATTGATCATTAGTAGCTTGCATTGTTTTTTCCTCTATATCAGTTCCAGATACCTCAAACTTACCTTGTTCCAGAGAATTAACCCAATATCCGCCAAGTTTTGGATTCCACACTAGAAATAAAATATATTCATTACCTTCTTGCATTAGTGTGTAATCTTCATAATTCATTCTAATGCTACCCTCTTTACCTTCGATCACATATGAAGGTTCAAATGTTACAAGCTCTGAACCGATCTCCTGTTTTGCAGAATCCTTATATACTTGGATTACTTTCACCTTAGTTTCTGTTCTGCCTGAAGGCCCCCACTCGAAATTTTCAATGACATTTTTGCTTTCACCAGTTGCAATGACTCTAACCACAGCGTCTGATTGAGATTCTGCATCATCTGCGTTTGTGAAAATTGCATGGTTGGCTTCGATTTTATCTGTACGTACTACAGATGGAGCAGATTTCTTAGCAACTGAATCAATATTTTTACTTATTGCAGCACTATCGTTTTTGCTCTCTACAGTAGAGCTATTAGAATATGAAAATACCCCTAGCCCAATTGCTAATGAAGCAACGGTTGTCAATACTATAATTTTCTTCATACTTACCACCCCCATTTTGTTCTTACATGAGCCAAATCAGTAGCAGTAGGTGAAGTCAGTTTATATTTACCTGATTTCATCCAATGGTCGCCAGAGTGTGCCGGTGCATTCTCAAAATGATTTAAGCCGAGTACATGACCGATTTCATGTCCAGCATTCATGTATCGTTCCGACTGCTCCCAGCCACTTGTCCAACCGGCATCTATTACAACGCGAGCTACCTCATAGTTTTGGCCATTTGTTATAGCTCCAGCACCAATTTGCTGTCCGTTAAAATACCAGTAAGAGGTTTCGCCGTAAACATTAGCAGGAAGCGAGTATTCCCCTGCATAAACTTTTAATTTTGCAGTTGAGGAACTTGCGGAACTAAAAGAAATTCCGGATGATGCTGCATCCCACTTACTTATCGCGTTATCTACACCGCCATTTTGACCGTATGATGCAACAGACGAATCAACCCAATAGGTAATACTACTTGCCCCACCTGATATAGAACCTATTTTAATGTGCGCGGTTCCAGTATCAGCGCTTGCCGTTGCTGCCATTAAAGATAAAGCAACTGTCATTGATGTGAGAATTGATTTTTTTGCCCATTTTAAATTTTTCAATGATTTCCCTCTTTTAGTAAGATATTTTAATTTAACTTTTACTATATAGACGGTTCAAATAAGCAAAATGTTTCCATATTTTATTCATATTTCTCAATTTTTTTCACCAAAGTGATATCGGAGCAGCTAAATATTCCGGTATCAACGACGGTGAAAGTCATTCGGAACCTGAACAATGCCAATCTGACAATGGCAAAAGAAGGGGCCGAGGGTGGCATATTGCTGGCAAAGCCTTTATCTGAAGTGACGTTGCTGGATGTCTTTCTCGCTGTCGAACCCGGCAAAGCCTTGTTTAAAGTTCATACCGATGTAACACTCCAAGGACAAGACGTAGACGATGTGAAGCAAAAGGTCGTTCATCATCTGGAAGGCGCGGAGATCGCCATGCAGAATTATTTAAAAGACATACGGTTAACCGATCTATTCGATGAAGAGAAAAAGGGTTAACCTCTTTTTTTGGGTTTAACTAGATATAATATATATCAAGTATATTTCGTTATTTTGAGAGGGGCAGTCGAAATGAATTTGCATACCAAAGTAGTTGAAGCCAAAAACGGGGTTGCCATTCCCCAACTGGGCTTTGGGGTTTACAAAATAACGAAAGAAGCAGAATTTACAACAGCGATTCGCGAGGCCATTCAGGTCGGGTACCGACATTTTGATACCGCCCGCATTTATGGGAATGAGAAAGCGCTGGGGGCAGAGATTCGGCATAGTCAGATCCCGCGTGAGCAATTCTTTATTACGTCGAAAGTCTGGAATACGGATCATGGCTATGAAGCGACCAAGAAAGCTTTTCAGGAAACGATAAACAAGCTGGGTGTCGATTACCTCGATATGTACTTAATCCATTTTGCCTCGCCAAAGTATATCGAAACATGGAAAGCCATGGAGGAACTATATGAGGAAGGCAAGATCAGAGTCATCGGGGTCGCGAACTTTGAGATTCAGCATCTGGAAGAACTAAGGAAGCACGCAAAAATCTTGCCGATGATCAATCAGATCGAAACGCACCCGGAATTTCCGCAGAATGAACTACGTGCCTATATGGACAAACACCAGATTTTGCATGAGGCGTGGGGCCCATTGGGGCAAGGCAATAAAGTGTTATTGCAGCATCCGGTATTGAAGGAAATCGCTGATCATCATCGCAAGACGGTGGCTCAAGTCATTTTGCGTTGGCACCTGGAACGGGGCGTCATCCTGATTCCCAAATCATCCAAACCAAAGCGGATCAGAGAGAATAGTGAGATCTTTGATTTTGGGCTGTCCACGGAAGAAATGGAGAAGATCAGCCATCTGAATTCGGGTAAGAGGTATTCTATTCATCCGACAGGTTATATTGTGAATCCGATTTTTAATACATTGATGAAACTTTTTATCTAAGAAAATAGGACAAAAAACGAGTCGTGGGTCAACTGCCAACGATTCTTTTTTGTGTGTTATGAAAACATTGACAATTCGTTAACAATTCCAGGATTTCCCGTTTACATATCACTCCTATAATTACAATCGTAATAGGTCATTTTTACTATGAACGTGGAAGTTTGGGGGGATGAGCCGGACAAGCTCTCATAAAGACGATACATGCAGAATACCAGACAACAGGGCACAACAAAACAAGGCAATTATATGTGAAAGAGAAGGGTGACAAGAGCCAATGTCAATGAAAAAGGCGTTAGTGGTGTCCATGGTAGCAACAGTGTTAGGTACTTCTGTGGTTAGTGCAGTATCGGCTGCTCCTGCAGTGAAACCTGCGGCTAATGCAGCTCAGGTGCAAAATTCCATGCTTACAATAAACGGTAACAGCGTCGTCGTTCGTTCCATCGTTAAACATGGCGAGACACTTGTGTCACTTCGTGATGTGATCAAAGCCATCGGCGCACAAGCAGAAGTGCATAGCGGAACGACGGTGATCAAGCTGAACGATCACAGTGTGACACTCCAAAACAATAGCAAACAAATCGTGGTAGATGACGTCAAAGTGAATCTGAATCAACCGGTTACCATCATTGGTGGTACAAGTTATATTGCCCTTCGTCCTTTGGTAACCAGCGTAGGCGGAACCATCGTAATGAGAGGCGGGCAGCTTGAAGTCAGCACGGTGGCACTCATCGACGGTGTGGAGAATCCACGTTTTGCTGGAGCTGACAAGCTGATCGTCTCCAAGAGCGATGATAACGGGAGAACCGATTATCTTGTGAATACGACAAGTGGTCAATACGATCTGTTGTTAACGACTGATGGTGGATCGGATCTCGTGGTGTCCCCGAGTGGGGAGCAAGCAGCATATACGAATGCGGAAGGAGCCGTATACGTTATCGATCTGAAAACGAAGGCTTCGAAACTGATCACAAGTGACAACAGCATCAAGCCTGAGTTGGTATGGTCTGCTGACGGGAATGCAGTCTACTTCCTGCAGGGGGATAAAGGGTCTGTCATTGCTAAGCTGAATCTGGTAGATGGCGCGATTACGAAATTGGTCGAAGATAAGGTGGACTACAAGGAAAACCTGAATGTTTCTGCGGACGGCCAAAAATTCATCTACACCGTTACAACACTGGGTAAGGTAACGTCCGATGCAACCAATGTGGATGAAGACAATGTGTCCATCGATTTTTCAGAAAATCAACAGCAAATATTTTCGTATAACACAGGAGATACAAAACCAGAGGCTGTGAAGCTCACGACATCAACAGACGACAAGATATTTGTATGGTCTGCTGACGGCCAAAAAGCTTACTACGTGAGTGTACCTTCGGAAGACGGTAAAGCATCATTGCTGTCTGTGGATTCATCTCAAAAGTCTACGCCGTTGTATGCCGAGTACGATGTAGAACAAGCTATTCTGTCAGGTGGCATCTTGTATGTACTGGCGGCCCAGGATGACAGCAACAGCGTGATCCTTTCGATTGACCCGGTGAGCGGCAAACAAACCAAGCTGTACACGGTATCTTCCGATGTATCTTCCTTCGCGGTTGCTGGTTCGCAAGTGGCTGTCATTGAGAACGACCGGGTTCTGGTTCAAACGGGTAGCAGTTGGAGAGCCGTTACGAAGTAGGATTTGGTTACAACGTGACAAGCATGAGATGAAATTAACTATTATAGAATTCGAGAGGAGTTTATAAAAATGAAAAAATGGATCAAACCCTTCACAGCCATGCTGATGGCTGTATCCCTAATTGGTGGACTTGGAGGAGCAACGACGGCATCGGCTGCCAAAAGCACAGAGAAAGGAAAAATTGTCATCAACGGTTCCTCGGCATTGCTTCCGCTGACACTTCAAGCTGCAAGTGAATTCAAGAAAGACAACCCCAAAGTTAAAATCTCGGCTTCCGCGGCGGGTTCCATTACAGGACCACAATCCGTTCGTAAAGGTATTGCGGACATTGGTGCGGTGGACTGGGATGCTTCCAAGGATGTACCAGGATTTAAGAAATTTGACGGCATGGTAGCCAATCCGGTAGCTGTCACGGTATTCACCGCTGTAGTGAATACGAACGTGGGTGTCAGCAATCTGACAACGAAACAACTGCAGGACATCTTCTCCGGCAAAGTGACCAACTGGAAGGAAGTCGGCGGATCGGATGCGAACATCGTTGTAGTTAATCGTAAGTTTGGTTCTGGCACACGGGTTAACTTTCAACAAAAAGCCTTGGACGGCAAGGATTTCATGAGCAAAGGAGACAACTATAAAGAGGTTGGTTCCAGCGGTGACATGAAAACAACGATTGAAACAACACCAAATGCAATCGGTTATATTGACCTTCCTTATGTGACTAGCAAAATGAAGGCTGTATCGATCAATGGCGTAGCACCAACGGAGAAAAACGTCCTGAACAAAACGTACAAAGTATGGGGTATCGGATATTACATGACGAAAGGTCAACCTACGGGAGCAACCAAAGCGTTCATCGATTATATCCAAAGCAGCAAGTTCCAGAACGGTTCCCTGAAAAAGCTGAAATTCATTCCGCTTGCTGCCGTTAAATAACGGACGCTAATCGTTCGTCATTCCCGTAATTCATAAGGAAAGGGATAGCCAGCTTCTGCGCACGGTCGCCAAGCTGGCTTCTCTATGTGAAAGGAAGAGTCCTTCATGATCGATTTAAATCCATCCACGAACAGCCCTGCTCCGAGTGAGCTTGGTCCAAGCATCGGCAAGGCTCCCGGATCGGGAACCCGGTTTGACCGTAAGGCGCGTTTAAGATGGTCCAATAAACTGTTTCGCCTGGTCTGCATTGGCAGCGCAAGCTTTGTCTGCCTGGTGCTGTTATGCATTCTGGTTCTCATGCTGCGCACAGGGGTTCTCACTTTCGGGGATGTGTCGCTGAGCGAATTCTTTTTCTCGACCAACTGGGACCCGGAAAATGAACATTACGGCGCGTTGATTTTTATCTTGGGAACGTTGGCCTTGACCGGTCTTACCATGCTGTTTGCCATTCCTATTTCCGTCATCATTGCTGTGTTTTTAGCCGAGATGACGCCCAAATGGCTTCGCCACACGCTGAGGCCCGTACTGGATTTGCTGGTGGGTATCCCATCCGTAGTCTACGGCTTTCTGGGTCTGACCATCCTCATTCCTTGGCTCAGAGATCTCAGCGGACACGATCTGGCGGACGGTTTGCTTGCGGCGTCCATTGTGCTGACCATTATGGTGCTTCCCACAATCAGTCGGATCAGCGACGATGCTATTTCCGCAGTACCCAACAAGTATCGTGATGCGGCTTATGCGCTCGGTGCCAACCGGTTCCAAACGGTGATTCGTGTTGTTTTGCCTGCCGCTAGAAGTGGGATCATGTATGCTGTTATTCTCGGAATGACCCGTGCAATTGGGGAAACGATGGCTGTGGTCATGGTTATCGGTAACACGGCACAGCTTCCCAACAGTCTGTTTACGCCGACATCGGTTCTGACCAGTAACATTGTCATGCAAATCTCAAGCGTAGAATTCGACTCCACCTGGAATCATGGCCTGTACATGATGGGCTTTATTCTGCTTGCTATCTCCATCTTGATGATTGTAGTCGTAAGAATGTTTCAGAAAAAAGGGGGGCACTCCTCATGAGTATGAAAAAACAGCCAAACGCTGTCCCTGCCTATTCGTTTGGCAAACGCAGAGGAGCTTCCATGCTGATGGACCGTCTGTTTACAGGCACGGTATGGGGTATCGGCATAGTCGTCATTTTATTTATCGTCGGACTGTTGTTTCTCCTTCTGGAAAAGGGGCTGCCTTTGCTGAGCTGGGATTTCCTGTACGGGGTGCCGAGTGAGATTGAAGAAGGGGGCGGGATTGGCCCGGCGCTGTTCAACTCGTTCTATGTGCTGATTCTATCCCTCCTGATCTCGATTCCGATCGGTATGGCAGCAGGTATCTATCTGGCGGAATTTGCGCCGAACAACAAACTCATTGAAGTGGTACGCATCTGTGTGGAGGGACTGTCGTCCGTTCCGTCAATTATTTTCGGCTTGTTCGGCATCGCCCTGTTTGTGGAATACTTCGAAATTGGTCTTACGATTCTGGGCGCCGCCGTCAGCCTTGCCTTTCTGAACCTGCCTGTGTTGACTCGGGTTACGGAGGAGTCGATCCGGGCGGTTCCGGTTGAACTTCGTAATGGATCGTTTGCGTTAGGCTCAACGCATCTTCAGACCATCCGCCATGTATTGCTGCCGGTCGCCCTTAACGGCATCATGACAGGCATCTGCCTGACGGCAGGTCGAGCGTTCGGAGAGAGTGCCGTCATCATTTTGACCGCGGGGGTATCGACTTCCGGGGAGATGTGGGACTTTAATCTGTTGTCGCCGGGCGGAACCCTTGCCGTGCATCTGTGGTATATCCAATCGGAAGCGATTGTACCGGATGCTGTGGAGATCGCTCAGAAAACAACAGCGGTGCTGATCTTTGTGGCTCTGCTCATTAATATTCTGTTCCGTGTACCGCTGTGGCTGAATGCACGCAAAAATCAAGTCTGATGTGTCAGACTGAGGCTGCCGGGACGTATGGCTCACATCCATTTTATAAGTTCAACGCGTAGTCTATTCCATCTCAACCCAGGAGGGTATCCTGTGCAACCTATTATTGAAATTGATAAACTGAATCTATACTACGGTACGTTTCAGGCGCTAAAAGAAGTTTCCATTGAAATTCCGGAGCGTGCCATTACCGCTTTCATCGGACCGTCCGGCTGTGGCAAATCCACGCTGTTGCGGACTCTCAACCGCATGAATGACCGGATACCGGGAACACGCATTGAAGGTAAAGTGGCCGTTGGTGGGACGGACATCTACAGTGGTGAGGTTCATGTGGAAACCCTTCGCAAGAAGATCGGCATGGTCTTTCAGCAGCCCAATCCCTTTCCGAAATCCATTTACGACAACGTGGCCTTCGGCCCACGACAACACGGTATTCATGGCAAAAAAAAGTTGGATGAAATCGTTGAGCAGAGCCTTCGATCTGCTGTCCTGTGGGATGAGGTGAAGGAGAACCTGAAGCGCTCTGCGCTTAGTCTGTCCGGTGGTCAGCAGCAACGACTATGCATCGCACGCGCACTGGCAGTCGAGCCGGACATTCTGCTGATGGATGAGGCTACCGCATCGCTTGATCCTGTCTCCACTTTCAAGATTGAGGAGCTTACACATGAACTGAAGGAAAATTATACGATCGTGATGGTCACCCACAATATGCAGCAAGCAGCGCGGGTTTCCCAACAAACGGTATTCTTCCTGAATGGGGAGGTAGTGGAATACTCCGCTACCCAGAGCATGTTCGCCGAGCCCGTCGATTCACGTACGCAGGATTATATTAGTGGTCGTTTTGGTTGAGGGTCGGTCTTTAAGTTACATTGGAAGTCTTTCAGACATGATCTGAAAGACTTTTTTCTGTTTTCAATTATTCCAACAGACCACGTTGCTCCATTAATTGTGTCGTAACTCTCCACAGTTTATTCTGCATTCCGGCATCTCCGCCCGGATACACAGGAGTAATGGATGCCCCGCTTCCAACATTGAAATACCCTCCCGTAACTTCTCCAAAACTCGGCTCCACAGCCAATCGAGTCATAATGTCTGCACCCCGCCGTGGGTCGCCGATATGCAAAAACGTTAAAATGCGCTCAAGCACACTCGCAAACCATAACTCCCGACCAAGACCCGTAACATTAAAGCCCGGATTTAAAGCATTCACTAGAATTCCAGTTCCATCCCATTGACGTGCAAGTTCACCAGTAAACATAATATTGAGCAGTTTGGTTTTACCATAGATGGCGGAAGAGCCGCGTGCAGTAAAGGGACCGGTATCCGTCAAATCATCGGGCAGCATCAGTTTTCCGTGATTCCGCGAGGCTTCAGATGCAACATTGACGACTCGGGCGTGGCCTGACTGAACCAGAGACGTATGCAATGTGTGCGTTAGCAGCCAAGGTGCCAAATAGTTTACGGCCATCATCTCGGCAAACCCTTCGGAAGTGACTCTCT
Organism: Paenibacillus sp. JNUCC-31; assembly: GCF_014844075.1. Lineage (NCBI taxonomy): Bacteria > Bacillati > Bacillota > Bacilli > Caryophanales > Paenibacillaceae > Paenibacillus > Paenibacillus sp. JNUCC31. Next base: position 1,597,154 of record NZ_CP062165.1, on the reverse strand, counting down.
GTTCAAAAGCATGAAGACCCGCGTTATTCAAAAGAACATCGATACGTGGATAAGCAGCTGCAATCTCACGCCCAATACGTTTTACATCGCTCAGTAAGGATAAGTCTCCGAAGAAAAAACGGATCTTGGTGGATGGCGCGATCTCCCTGATTTTGATTCTGGTGGCATCGGCGCGTTCCTGGCTTCTGGCTGTGAGTACAAGATGTGCACCGCGTTTAGCAAGTTCCATGGCAGCAAGCTGCCCCAGTCCACTTGTTACTCCGGTAATTACAATAATGGGTTGAGTAGTTTTCATAATGAGGTCTCCTTTTGACACGAATAGGGTTGAATTATATAATGGACATAAATCAACTATATAATTTAATTGATATTTGTCAACTATATATTCACAAGCCTACTTTGATGTATCGAGGAGAGGGGAACAACCATAATGAGTGGAAATCCGGCTAAAACCAAAGATAGAGAAACCCTGGAACTGGCACTTGGTGAGCAGATCCATGCGCTGATAAGTGCTTCACATGCGCTTAATGTCCGATCTGCCGAGCGTTTTGATGCGACTTTGCAGCCTGCCGCTTTTCATCTGGTGCGGTGGTTATACTCTTACGGTCCTACAAGCGCCGCAGCATTGGCAGATGCGACGGCTATGGACCGCAGTTCGGTAAGCCGTTTGATTAAACAACTTGAGCAAGCGGGGTATGTGAGCAAGGAGCTGGACCCCGAAGATCGGCGCGGCGTTTTGCTGTCTTTGACGGAGCTTGGTCAACAATCGACGGTGAGTGCGCTCAAAGAGAAGGAGTCCGCCTTTTATGACCGTATATCCAGATGGGATGATAAGGAGCTGGAGCGTTTCACCACCATGCTTCGGCAGTTTAACGGGTTGGATGGTTAGTGAGGGGTATCATCATAGTTTCCAAGGAAGCTTTGGAAGCTTATATCGGAAAAAAGTAGTGTTTTCTTTTCTTACATAAATCCAGGGTGGTGGGACGGGGGTGCCTTTCGCTTTATATAAGGCCGTCCCTTCATCGCTTGTCGAATATCTCTCGACACTTTGGATGTCGTTAAAATTAATCTTTCCCTGGTAAGATAACGTTTGTCCTTGAACGACAACATGGGGTGCGCCTGAGGTGACTCTTTTCGTCGTGTTGAGAACCCCAACTTTTCCTTTAGAATTCATTACTAATTCGCTTAGTAATAAAATAATAACCAAGATAACAATGCTCACAATCCATCGTCTTTTTCTCATTGGTATAACCTCCACTAATTAGGAATCAATCCTTACTTAGTTGTGTCTTTTAATGACATGATCTCGTCGGATACGTTATTGAGTTTGCTGAATGAGGTTTAATCGCTTGAAGGAATTCATTAAGAATGTTCTTGCGATCTATATCAAAGGCGGCTGCTGTTATGTAATTCTCTTTTAATACATTATCGTTCTTTACGACTTGTTTAGAATAATTAACTGAATGACCATAATCGATTAGATGCGTAGACCCCGTGAATTTGCCACTAGTTAACGTGCCTTTGGAGAATTCGGATGGTTTAATCCCGATATAGATTTCAGAAGAACCGATTTTCTTCTTATAATTGATATAAGTATCAAAGAAGTACTCGTCCCCGGTTAACTTGACATCGAAATTATAGTTTTCCATGTTAATTTGCGTCTTGTTATCAGTATAACCTGGCGAAACAACATCAGAAGAACGAGTTGCGTAATATCCTTGGATTAGATTTCCTTGGCTGAATGTTCCTTCATTGATCGTGTATATGTATCTCCCAGGTATCTCGTGAACTTTCCCGCGATCAGTAATATATTGTTTTTCCAACCATTGCTTAATTTCTTTTCCTTTTCCTTTTCCATGATATGTATCGTTAAACCACGATCCGTTGTAGGTTTTTGTAGTGAATTCACCTGTTCCTTTTCCATGAGGCTTCCCGTATAAAACTTCGCCATAGTACGTTGCTCCATCTGACAATTTTAAATTTACTTTCTTCGATGCTGCTTCTGTTGGATTAGAGCTTAATGATAGTGCAATTAGCGCTATAATAGTTAACGCCAAACCTGGATAGAATCTTCTCAAAAGCGTGCAACTCCTTCTATGTAATATGATCTATGTCTAGTGAGCCAGAGCCATCTTCAACATTATCGGTTTATTGGGAGAATCTTTCTAGTTTAAATATAAAGTGGAGAATGCCCCCATTTCACAACCTGTTAACTCCCGCTTCACAGAAGTAAACATGTAAAAGCGAAGTCAAAATCCAGTCCTGAAGTAATCACTAAACTAACAGAGCACTTTAGTTCAACAAATTAAGGAGCAGTATCGCCGGCGGCGACTGCTCCATTTTTTTATTACGCTAATAGGCTTTTGATGATCTTGTAGTGCTCATGCCTACCTAATTGACCAAAAGAGCCAGCCCAGAGAACAACTTCCCATCGATTGCCTTCGTTTGCCCTCCAAAGCCTTATCGTCGAACAGATGGTTCCTCATAGCTTTGCAAGCCGGCGTCGCGCAAAGTTCTTCCGACATACTCCAACTCCCGACGTGCAGCGGCATCGTTGACGGTGAACTCACGCCCAATCATGCGTATCATCGAGCGTGAGATCGGCGGATCGTCGTCTTTCCGCGTGACGCCCCAGATCGTGTCGAACAGCCGGCCAATGGCAGAGGCGAGCCAGTAGGGCATCGAACGCAGTTTATCGATGGACAGGCCCTGCAAGTTCGCAAGAGAGGCGACGAACTCACGGAAAATCTGCCCATCCTGGTCTTTGATGAAGAAGGCATGGCCGCCTTCTCCGCGTTCAAGAGCGCATTGTATGGCTTCAACTACATTGTCCACATGGCAGGTTGAAAAAGGGTAATCACCGCGGTCGATGAACGCGAACTGTCCAGATTTGACTGCTTCGGGAAGCGCTCGGCTAAACGGATCACCTGGCCCCCAGATAGCCGGTGGGCGAAGCGCGATCGTGCGAAAGCCAGGTTTGTTGGCTGCCAGAACCAATGAATCGGCCCGTGCCTTGCTCGCCAGGTAGGAGGAGAAGTGGTTCGGGAAAGTCGGCGAGCTTTCATCGGCGTCGCGGATGAGCGTGCCGCCGTTATCCATGTGGATCCCCGCCGCGCTGATGTAGACGAATGTCTTCGCACGGGCGGACTCGGCTGCCTTCAGCAAGGCTACGGTGCCATCGACGTTGGTACGGAAGAAGGGTTCGCGAGGCCCTGAAAAGCGGAAAAGGGCGGCCGCATGCACAACTGCATCGATCATCGGTAACACGATTGGCGTGCTGCTTTCGAGATCGGCATCAACCGGCGTCGCACCCATGGCCTTGAGTTTGGCGTGAGATGATACAGAGCGTGTGAGGGCGAAAATCTGGTGACCATCCTCCACGAGCTTCGGGATCAGGCGGCCGCCGAGCAGGCCGGTGCCTCCCGTGACGAGAATTTTCAATGTGATCATCCTTTCGGTTCGGAATTCAGGATAGTCCGCATGGCGCCGCCACGGATTGATGGTATAGCTCAACCGACGCGCCTCCCGTCAAAACCAGACTAATGCCGAACAATCGATCATCGTAAGTGGAGTTCATCCTCCAAGGGATTTTCCCTCTCTCCATCCTTTGATTATTTATCTAGCGATCTTAGCGAAGTGCTCCAGCGTACGAACCAATTGGGCTGTATAAGACATTTCGTTATCGTACCAAGCTGCGGCTTTCACCAATTGCTGGTCACCGACTGTCAGAACTTTCGTCTGCGTGGCGTCGAAGAGCGAACCGAATGTGATGCCTTTGATATCGGAAGATACAATTTCGTCTTCCGTGTAGCCGAAAGTTTCTGGATCGGAAGCTTCTTTCATAGCAGCGTTAACTTGCTCAACCGTTACCTTGGTATTCAAAACGGCAACGAGTTCAGTCACGGAACCGGTTGGTACAGGTACACGTTGAGATGCCCCATCCAGTTTGCCCTTCAGTTCCGGAAGAACCAGGCCAATGGCTTTTGCGGCACCGGTGGAGTAGGGAACGATGTTCTCCGCTGAGGCGCGCGCAGCTCGGAAATCGCCTTTTGGATCCGGAGCGTCAAGCGTGTTTTGGTTACTCGTGTAAGCGTGAACGGTCGTCATCAGCCCGGATTGGATACCAAACTTGTCGTGCAGAGCTTTAGCCATAGGGGCCAGGCAGTTGGTTGTGCAGGAAGCGCCGGAAATGACGGTTTCCGTTCCGTCCAGTGTGTCATGGTTCACGTTGTATACGATCGTTTTCATGTCGCCTGTAGCAGGGGCGGAAATGACGACTTTCTTCGCTCCGCCTTTCAGGTGAAGCTCGGCCTTTTCTTTCGTGGTGAAGAAGCCTGTGCATTCGAGAACAATATCAACGCCAAGCTCTCCCCAAGGAAGCTCTTCAGGATTCCGCTTAGCTAAAACCTTAACCTCTTTGCCGTTTACTTTGAAGCTTCCGTCATGGACTTCAATGTCACCGTGAAAAGTGCCTTGCGTCGTATCATATTTGAGCAGATGAGCTAACATTTTAGCGTTCGTAAGGTCGTTAATCGCTACAACCTCGACGCCTTCCACATCTTGAATTCGGCGAAAAGCGAGTCGTCCGATTCGTCCAAAACCGTTTATACCTACTTTTACAGTCATTGAAAAATCCCCCTATAAGTTTTATTTATTCCAATAAGCGAATGCCAGTGATGAAATAAAAATGGGCCAGCGCTGTTTCATTCTAGAATGGCCTGTTGTATAATGTTAAAAGAGACCGATCGGTATCTTTATATTAGCATGATATTAGTGGATTGCAAGGCGAATTGAATAATTCATTTAAAACAAATGAAATAAAAAAAGTTCATACGGAGGAGCTCATGAAAAAAGGGGACAGAACACGGGAACATATCATTATGAAATCGGCTGAAATTTTTAACCAGAGAGGATATGCCGGTACATCGCTAAACGATATTATTGCCGACACAGGAATTAAGAAGGGGGGCATCTATCGACATTTTGCTAGTAAAGACGAGATAGCGCTTGAAGCCTACAATTATGCTGCCAGTATGGTCGCCAGCAAATTTTCTGAAGCGGTCGATCAAGAGCAGTCTGCGTCAGGAAAGTTGGTTGCTTTTTTTCGTGTCTATGAGAATGTCGTCAACGATCCACCATTTATTGGCGGATGTCCCATGCAGAATACAGCTGTAGAAAGTGACGATACTCATTTGGAGCTTTGTGGTCAGGCAAGACAAGGGCTTCATAGCTTCTTGGATATGATGAAAAGTATTATTCGTGACGGCATTCAAGCTGGGGAGTTTAGGGAGGATCTGGATGTGGATGCGCTGGCATCATTTGCATTTTCCTTGTTGGAGGGAGGGATTTTACTCAGCAAGTTGGATGGGGATAACAAGCACATGCTAATGAATAAAAAAATCTTCTCCTCCTATTTGCAGCAATGCTGCTTAAAGACCGGTTAATCTGGTGTCCTGACACATCGAAATGGAGCTGGGCATCATCGATGACAACTCAAGTTCAGAATTTTGATTTTCAATGGATCGTTTCTTTTTATAAGCTGTCTTATGCAATAGCCCGAACGGGTGTTCACGAAGGGGAAAATTATTCTGTTAGCCCCCGAAGGTCGTAAAGTTTAACGTGTAAACCTGATGTTGTAATTTTTCATTGAGTACGGCAACATTCTTCGAGGTGTTTCATGTATTAAGTTCGGCCTATTTAACAGGAGCTGCTCTGCTGGCAGGGTTTTGGTAGGGAACTTTATAAGAGAACTTAAGCTACAAGCAGTTTCGCTGTTGTAATAATTACTGTACAAAAAAAGACGCTACAAAAGTTGGTTGATAAATATGTCAAAAATTGAGTATGTATAATACGCCAGAACGGAAGCCAGCCATATGTTGAGGGACAAGAACTTGATCCCATTGAAGTCGCTATTTTAGCGGCTTTCTTATTTTATCGGTACAAGTTCTTGTCCCAAGCCAAGGACAAGAACTTGTACCGATTGCCGGAATGGACAAGAACTTAGTCCGATTTCCGATTAGATGGTTATCTAAATGATGAACGTATGGTCTTAAAACCTCATTAAGTACCATGATACATAAATGGGATCACTTTGTTATGGAACAACTGTCACTATGAGCGGTTGAACACGAGCGGCTAGGTATTAAAAAAGCGAAATATGGGTCAATAAAAATAGCTGTTGTGGACAAGAACATGTTCCCTAAGTCGATTAGGCGTATAGTCTATCGTTATTCTGCCGTTAATTCATTAAACTAACGGACAGGCAGTTGAATAAAAAGGAAGTATTTTGATAGTCAATAAAATTGATCGTTGAGTTGTATTGTATAATAAATGAAGGGGGGATAAAGATGATGCTTTTTTTAACCGCACTTTTACTAATAATTGCTGTAGGTTATCCAATCTGGGATTATTTTTATATGAAAAAGGTTGAACAAAACCTTGTGAATAAGCAGAAATTGTTCATTGGAATTATGACTACTCAATGGTTACTGGTCATAATTGTATTTGTCTTTTGGGTAATTACACATCGTTCCCTAAACGACTTATTTTTTCTTGATAAACCCTTATTTCCTTTTCAATTCGAATTTTTATTGGCTGCTGGATTAGGAATAGGTATCTGTATTGGAATGTTTACTTTGATTCTTGTCTTTTCAAAAAAATTAAGAAAAATATTATCTGATGCTCTATCTGATGAAAGCATTCAATTTTTGTTACCCTCAACAATTAAAGAACGTTTACTTTTTCTCTTAGTAGCTATTACTGCTGGAGTCTGCGAAGAAATCATTTTCCGAGGAGTGGTAGTATATTATTTAAATCATCTACCATTTGAACTGTCTGTCATCACGATTGGGATTGTTTCTAGTTTGCTATTTGGAATTGTTCATTTATATCAAGGTTGGAAAGGGGTATTACTTACTACCTACCTAGGTGCTATTTTGTTTCTTCTTTTCGTGGGAACAGGCTTCTTATGGATTCCAATCGTCTTACACATTATTATTGATGCGAAATTTGTATTTTTGCCAAATAAAAAGATGCCGTAAAATGAATTAAGTGAGTATTTTATTGAACTAATCAGACACGTTAGTCTAATGAAAGGAGTGGTTTGCGATATGAAATTACTCCTTTTTTTATTGCTTGATTATTTACAGGCAGTACTGAACTTTAAGAAAATATTGTTCACCTTAAAGTCATAAGATGAGTTGAGGTGAATAATGTGTCCAAGAAAAAAAAACGAGGTCGTCTACTTTGTTCTCTGCCGGTAAGAGGAAGTCATTTTAAATTATCGAAGGGTAATTCTGTAGAGATTTCTATTCCATTTAAGGAATTGGAGCGTTTCAAAGAATTATTAATTTTATTTTCTAAGACAGCACCTGCTGCTATATCGCAACCAACCCCTTTTAATATTGGCGCTCTACAGGGGAATTTGAAGGAATTACTTCTATTCACAAATACGTCAGTGTTTTCGGTTGCTGTTAAAGCGGAATTGCAATCTGTTCTCGAGCTTGCTATCACTGGATTAGAGGTAGTCCCTTTTCCAAGACTCAATACATTAATCAGTTTACAAGATTTAATAGCCGAACTATTGCAAATTACGCTTCTTCTAAGCACTTTACCTCTTCATAAGGATCAGCTAGTTGGTGTAATCAGGTCCACGAACGTGGCACTAATTATCGCGTCAGTGGGGATTAGCGGCCCAGGATCAGCTGGTCCAGCCGGGGCACAAGGTAGTGAGGGACCAGTAGGTTCTCAAGGACCACCAGGATTGCCAGGACCGCCGGAATTAACGAAAACTGAACCGTTCAATCCTTTTAATGCTAGTTCATATGTACCTGGTCAAGTTGTTACCTATGAAGGTAGTGCCTACGTTGTCAATACTGCAGACCCTCTAGGAATACCAGGCACATCGCCAAATTTTACGTTGTTAGTAAGCATTGGCTCGACTGGAGCTACTGGTGCAACGGGGATAACAGGTGCGACTGGTGCAACCGGGACTGGGGCTACAGGAGCCATCGGTGCAACGGGTTCAACGGGTGTAACTGGTGCGACTGGTGCAACCGGAGTCACCGGTGCAACAGGGCTTACTGGGGTCACTGGTCCAACAGGCGCAACCGGAATAGGAGTAACAGGTGCGACAGGTGCAACTGGAGCAACCGGGGTAACTGGTGCGACGGGCTCAACTGGGGTAACTGGTGCGACTGGAGTCACTGGCGATACAGGAGCAATAGGCGTAACGGGAGCCACCGGAATTACTGGAGATACGGGTGCGACAGGCGTAATGGGCACGGCCGGAGTCACTGGCGATACGGGTGCGACTGGAGTAACAGGAGATACAGGTGCAACTGGTATAACGGGAGCAACTGGAATTACTGGAGGTACGGGTGCGACAGGTGCAACGGGTGCAACGGGCTCTACCGGTGTAACGGGAACAGGGGCTACTGGAGCCACTGGTGCAACGGGGCTCACAGGTGTAACCGGCGCAACAGGATTTACGGGTGTAACTGGTACTACAGGTGCAACGGGAACAATTGGAGCCACTGGAGCCACTGGAGCCACTGGTGCAACGGGGCTTACTGGAGTAACCGGTGGAACAGGAGCAACCGGAACCGGAACAACTGGAACTACTGGTGCAACGGGGCTTACTGGGGCAACCGGTGTGACAGGTGCCACCGGAACGGGAACAACTGGTGCCACCGGCGCGACGGGCTCAACAGGAGTAACCGGTGTGACAGGATCAACGGGAACCGGAACAACTGGGTCTACTGGGTCTACTGGAGCAACTGGGGTCACTGGAGCCACTGGTGCCACAGGATCTACGGGTGTAACTGGTGCGACAGGCGCAACCGGAACCGGAACAACTGGGGCTACAGGTGCAACGGGAACAATTGGAGCCACTGGAGCCACTGGAGCCACTGGAGCCACTGGAGCCACTGGTGCAACGGGGCTTACTGGAGTAACCGGTGGAACAGGAGCAACCGGAACCGGAACAACTGGAACTACTGGTGCAACGGGGCTTACTGGGGCAACCGGTGTGACAGGTGCCACCGGAACGGGAACAACTGGTGCGACAGGAGCAACGGGAACGGGAGCAACAGGAGCCACTGGTGCAACGGGGCTTACTGGTTTCACCGGTGCGACAGGCGCAACCGGAACCGGAGCTACGGGAACAACAGGAGTAACGGGACTTACTGGGGTAACAGGTGCGACAGGATCAACGGGAACGGGAGCAACAGGAGCCACTGGTGCCACAGGATCTACGGGTGTAACTGGTGTAACAGGCACAACGGGAACCGGAACAACTGGGTCTACTGGGTCTACTGGAGCAACTGGGGTCACTGGAGCCACTGGTGCCACAGGATCTACGGGTGTAACTGGTGCGACAGGCGCAACCGGAACCGGAACAACTGGGGCTACAGGAGCAACGGGAACGGGAGCAACAGGAGCCACTGGTGCAACGGGGCTTACTGGTGTCACCGGTGCGACAGGCGCAACCGGAACCGGAGCTACGGGAACAACAGGAGCAACGGGTCTTACTGGGGTAACAGGTGTGACAGGTGCCACCGGAACCGGAGTTACAGGGGCCACGGGCGCTACGGGACTTACTGGGGTAACTGGTGCGACGGGCTTAACTGGGGTAACCGGTACGGGGACAACTGGAGCTACAGGTGCGACGGGAACCGGAACGACTGGAGCCACTGGACCAACAGGTGCTACAGGGTCTTTTAGACAATTTCAAGTGTCCGAGAACTCGCCAAATACTACGGGGGGCTCAGCAATCCCGTTGACCACAGTCCCGACAACATTAAAAACGATCACCATAACAGGAGTCACAGCAGGAAGCAGCGTTTGGTTAACCGGAATTGTCGGATGGGAGTCTTCATCAGGTACTACCGCCATTCAGTTACAAATTCTCCGTGGAGCGACTATTATATTTAGCATTAATCAGCATGCAGCTGGTAATAATACTTTTGAAAACAGTAGTGTCGATCATGTAGATTTAACTCCAGGTACAGGAAATGTCACTTATTCATTAGTTGCGTTGACTTTGGTCGGCACAGCGAACGCGATCGGAGCAATCACATTTACTGGGGCATTAATATAACAGAATCTAAAAGGTATAGTGGTTCAAGAACAAAATGCTTCCCATCAGCTGGGAAGCATTTTCTGTTCGGGCTGTCCATTTAAAAGAAATTTTATTTGTTCAGGAATGATTCGAATTGCCTTATCAGCCATACATTATTTGAATTTGCAATATGCTGCTCGGTATTTATTAGGCGGTCTATTAGTAAGAAATTAAGGGATTATTAAATCTACACGATATTCGGGGCAGATTGTAGAATGACATAAAGTTACCAACCATGAAATCCCTTATAGAATAAGGTTTTTTTATTTTTGGTAGGGAACTTTGTGTCAATTTTTAGTTTAAAGACAACGGGCATAAATGACTTTGTGTCCAGTAGGTGAGAATTCATATTCCTAATAGACCACTAGCTGTGGTGGAAATTCCCTGAATGGTGAACAAAATCCGAATTTTGCTTCCCCCTCTTGCAACTTCTCTCCAGCACATTTCAAGACCTTAATATGGAGTAAGACTGAGCATGATCTTCATAGACACAGATAAAGAAATCGTTAACGAAATGTAAAGCAATGCAGGAGTATGTCAAATTTTTAATAGGCGCTTTCATTGTGTTGACCCTGTCTTCAAAGTCTCTTATATTTACTCCCGACACAACAACTCAGAACGGTGGTGGGATGATCTTGTTCAACAACAAAGGAAAGAAAATGCTCGCTATGCTTACGCTTATACCACTGGCTACGGGCCTGGTAATGGGAGCTTTCCCTGCTCCAGTAACGTATGCGGATGCCGGGGATAACACGCCGACCAACAGCTCGGCAGCAGGGTCATGGCAAACGGGGGATTTGCACGTACATACATTTGAGTCCGATGATGCGCAGAATTCGCTGGAAAATGTACTCGACGCGGGACTGACGAAGTATGGTCTGGACTGGATCGCGCTTACGGATCATTTGCGGTTATCCAAGCGTGATCACAATGGAGTGGACATTCCAGGCGGATCGATTCCGATGTCCCAAGGGATGAATGAGTACCAGGTGCCACAGATCAAAGCACTTCAGGATGCAGGCAAATACGCAGGCAAGACGATTTTCTCCGGTTTCGAATGGGACATGCCGACGCATGAACACGTTGGGGTGGGGATTCTGACGGATGAGCCGAATTCGACCGAAGCGCTGGAAGCTGCGAACGAATTTGAATATCGTTTTACGAATCGCGCAGCGAACCTGTTCAATGCGGCCGATGTCGCGAATTGGAATCAGACAGGGGGACGAGCCTATACGACGCATCAGGATGCACTAACCGCCATCAATTGGTTGGCAACCAAGTATCCAACGACGAGTTATGCAATGATCAACCATCCTTCACGCGGCAAAAATAAATATACTATCGCGGACTTCCGTGAGTTCAACGATCTGGCTCCTCAAGTGGTTTTTGGTATTGAAGGCATGCTGGGCAACCAGATGGAACCGGACCGTGGCGGGTACAACACAACATACAACGTAGCCAATCCAACCGCAGATGATGGATACAAATACCGTACGTACGGCGGTGTGGACTACATGGTCGCCAAGGTGGGCGGACTGTGGGACGCATTGCTGGGAGAAGGTCGCCACTTCTGGAATTATGGCAATTCGGATTATCATTTCAAGACGATTGGCACGAATTCCAGCGGTTATTTTCCAGGCGAATATGCCAAGACCTACTCGTGGGTTGAGGGTACTGGCATGCAAGCCGTGCTGGAAGGACTGCGTTCGGGGAAATCATTTTCCGTATTCGGTGATCTGATCAACGCACTGGACTTCACGGCTTCCGGCGCAGGCACTCAGGCCGAAATGGGCGGAGACCTCAGCGTGACTCAAGGTGATGAAGTGGAACTGAAAATCCGTTTCAAGAGTCCAACCACAAGCAACAACTATGAAAAACCAATCAACAGCGGCACGTCTGCTGGACAAATACAGGTGGTTGATCACGTAGATCTCATCGCGGGAGATGTGACGGGCAAGGCCGAGAAGGGCACCGCCGCATATTCCAAAGATACCAACGACTCCACCCAAGTACTGGCAACCTTCACGTCCAACGACTGGACGACAGATGCCGAAGGCTACCATGTCATCACGTACAAGATCAAAGCCACAGACCAGGATAAGTATTTCCGCCTGCGCGGTACGAATCTGGGCATGAATGTAACAGGCGAGACCGTAAATGGTGAGCCACAGCTTGACCCGAAAATTACAACAGCTGATGCAACGACTCGCTTCAACGAGATCAATGATCAGAACTATCGCGATCTGTGGTTCTACTCCAATCCGATCTTCGTGAGTGCCACACCTTACAGTGATACACAGGCGGTAACAGATACGCTTCAAGCGATCGATCTGGGCGATCTGAACGCCGTCACTTCCGACCTTACCCTTCCTGTGGAAGGGAAACATGGCGCAACGATTAGTTGGTCCAGCTCCAACCCGGAATTGATGGATGCACAGGGGAAACTTCTTACACAGCCTGAGAATAATGAGCGACTGGAATTGACGGCAACGGTACAACGTGGCAGTGTGAGCGACACGAAGACGTTTAACGTCATTGTGGAAGGAACAAATAATCAGGTATTGGTGTTAAAGAGCAACATGACCACCGCTGATGGCCAGCCGTATCATACGGATACATGGACAAACCAGTCCGTAACAGTTAGTGTAACCAGCGCAGTATACGCACCTGCTACTTCCGCCATGATCGAGTTGTCCCGTGATGGAGGGCAGACGTACGAACCATATACAGAGAATACGCCTTTGGAGGTAACGGAGCCAGGAGAGCACAATCTTTTATTCCGAGCAACCGATGATCTGGAACAAACGTATACTTTACCTCTGGTCATTAAAATAGACCGTGAGATTCCCGTCATCACCCTGCAAGGTAGCAGCCAGATGACGCTGAACGTGGGAGATACGTACAACGAGCCTGGAGCACAGGCTTCTGATAATGTCGGCATCCGTGGTTCCGTGCAGGTGGATGGCACGGTGAACACACAAGCAGCAGGAATCTACACCCTTCGGTATAACGTGAAGGATATTGCTGGTAATGCAGCACAGGAAGTCACACGTACGGTTACCGTACAAGCCCGTTCGGGCAATGGCGGCGGGGGTTCAGGTGGAGGTAATGGAGGCAACTCTGGTGGGAATTCGGGAGGAAGTACACCAAGTGTGCCAACAACGCCTACCGTTCCAACCACACCAACTAACCCGGATGCGGGGTCAGAATCAACTACTGAAGTAAAAGTAGAAGTAGGAGCGAATCAGCCTGTACAAACGGGTCTGAAAGACGTCGTGCAATTCAATGCTCCGGCTGGAGCCATTGAGCAAAAAGATACGTTGCAGCTGTCTATCGTATCCAAGGATCAATTGCGGAATGCAGCTTCGCTTAACGTACTGGGTCAAGCGGTACAAATCAGCCGCACTGGCGGACGGACATTGAATGAGCAGGCAGCACTGAGCTTGCAATATGACGCTTCCAAGCTGCCTCAAGGAACACAGCCAGCAATCTACTATTATAATGAAGCTCGTCAGAGCTGGGTATTCATCGGTGGTAAGACGAATGCATTAGGAACAGTATCGGCTAATGTGAATCATCTGGGTACCTTTGTTGTGTCCAGTTACACACCAGCAAATCTGTCCGATCTGAACGGACACTGGGCATCCGACTATGCAGATCGTTTGATTGGCATGGACGTTATCCAAGGCTACACAGATGGTACATTCCAACCATCCAAGAAGATTACAAGGGCAGAGTTTGTTACGTTGATCAGTAAGGCATTGGCCTTGAAGTCCATGCAGTCGGATGCAACGTTTGCGGATCAAGGCAGTCTGCCAGACTGGGCGAAGAGCGATATTGCCGCAGCCGTGCAAGCCGGTATCGTGAAGGGCTATGGAGACAACACGTTCAAGCCTAATCAGACGATCACTCGTGCCGAGATGGCGGTAATGATGGCGAATGCATTGAAGTTAAGTGCAGATGCACAGGCCGGAGCGAGTGGAGATAATGTAAAACCAAGCTTCGCTGATGCGACGCAAACTCCAGCTTGGGCACAGGAAGCTATGGAGACAGCCGTTCAGGCCAAGATTGTGAACGGATATACGGACAATACAGTTCGCGCGGGAAATATGACGACCCGTGCGGAAGCAGCAGCAATGATCTATAAGTTGTTGTTGGCGTTGCATGTGTAATCGTACAATATAATGAAGCGAAGTAAGAGGGCTGCTCGATTGGGCTCCCCATTTCGATAGGCTTGGCTACACGGCTGATCAGCGTGATGCGTCAAGCTTGAGAGGTGCTAACGAACCGAGTGCAGCTTAAACGGCGGATTTTCAAGGCATGCAAATTGTAACGAATAACGTGTCAGGTTCGTTAAACCAAAATAACGAGAACAAGGGTCGTCCACCGTCAACCTCATGACTTATGGACGACCCTTGTTTATTTGATAGTTAACTCATATATTTCAAATAAATGATTATTTACTTGTCTCGTCCAACTTTCAACTTGATCACCTACATTAACATCGTTGAAATCAGCCTCGATTCGCATTTTGCTGAATTTTGCATCTGCTTGATAGAAGTCATTCGAAGTAACATAAAACCTCGAATTTTTCGTTACATTCAGATATTCTCCATTATCCAGTATGATGGAGTAAAGCACTTTGTCTCCGTCTACTTTACTGTCTTGCTCTTTTATTTCAACGATGGTGCCAGTGTAATATTGCTGTTCCTTTGCTGGTGAAGACCATCCTTTCATATCATCCGAAAAGAAAACGAAATAGACGATTACCAGGAGCATCACGACAAAGCTGCTTATCACCGCGAAGGGCCATTTATTTCTTGCTTTCAATTTTTTCATCCCCTTCAATGTACGTACAGTATGTAGACATTTATTATTTAAGTGAAACGCCGAGCGGAAGCAGCGATGACATATAGCTTACCATGGGGTCATCCTGAGAGGGATGGCCTTTTTTAATTGAAGGTTTAAATCGCAGTGGAAAAGTCAATAAAAGCTCCTGTAAGCAGCGCTGTACAATCCATTGAAAACCAGTACAATTGAACCTATGAATTCATAAGATGAAGAGAGGTATTCCTTGATGACCGATACCAATACGAATCCCAAAGTGGACGCCTACTTAAGCAAAATTAAAACCTGGAAGGAAGAATCCAAGAAACTGAGGGAGATTATTCTGGATTGTGAACTGACCGAAGATTTTAAATGGATGCATCCGTGTTACACGTTGAATGGTAAAAATATCGTATTAATCCATGGATTCAAAGAGTACTGTGCCATTCTGTTCATGAAAGGTGCTTTGTTAAAGGATACGCATGGCATCTTGATCCAGCAAACGGAGAATGTACAGGCAGGGCGCCAGATCCGATTCACCAATGTGGAGCAAATTGTGGAACAGGAAGCCATTCTGAAAGCCTACATCCAGGAAGCTATTGAAGTGGAACAAGCCGGTATGCAAGTAGAAATGAAGACGAATACTGACTACAGCATTCCTGAAGAACTTCAACAGCAATTCGATGAGAAACCTGCTTTCCGAGATGCATTTGAAGCACTAACACCCGGACGGCAGCGGGCATATCTCTATTATTTCTCTCAACCGAAGCAATCCAAAACAAAAGTGTCACGAATCGAGAAGTACATGCAGCCTATTATGGAGGGCAAAGGATTAAATGATTGATAAGTAATTATACATAAGTCATTTCCCTGTGGTTCCAATGCTCCAAGCGCTAACGAACCTGAGAAGAGTTATTTAAGCTCAAAGGAGTGTCTCAGCCTGAAAAATGTCCCCAATCGTCAGAATAAGGCTTTTACGGTTCGTTACATGTTCGAACTGCCCGAAAAGGGGCTAATAACTTCTTCTGAGTTCGTTAGAATTATACAAACTCCAAAAGCTTTTCCCTGTCATCCGTATGACGTTTGGGAATAGCCTTTTTTATATCCAACCTAAAACGAAGGGATCTTGCCTCTATTTGGTTGGTTATTACATGCATAAGCCTGTTTGCTAATATCACGGGGCCCGTAACGATGCCGTCCCTAGAAGCTTTGCATTTGTGCGGGTCACCATGTCGTTTACGTGTTTGTTGGTCAAATTCGTAAAGAAGCGTTCGAGCTTTCGTATTTAGCGGACTTTATTTGCATGTAGTTATACCAGTGTTATATTAACAATACAAGATATTAATGATGAAGGATGAGCATGGATCATGAATCCCGAGATGAAAGTGTTTATATATAAACATTACTTGAAAAAGGGTTTGGAACTTGAAGAGAATCCAGTCACAGACGCTGGCATAATATATGCATTGGATGTCTATCAGGTATCAGCTAGAATCAGGAAAAGAGTTGCTAGAATTACGGCCATGATGATGGAGGACAAGGAAGATCGGAGCTTAAATGCTTTTAGCGACATAGACGAGAGGGCAATCCATTTATTTTACAGCACGGGTGTTCGAAAAACAGACACAGATTTGAAGCGAAGCGGATTACTGGAATCAGATATACAAGCGTTGTTGCGCCAAGGTTTTATTATACGTATGGTACAGTATGAATCCGATGGAAAGACGGAAAAACGAAGTGAATACAGGATGGGCTACAAGTTATACCAGCTGCTGGAGCTGAAAAAGGTGCAAGAAGAAGGAAAAAGCCAGGTGTTAGTTGAGGATTGGTACAATGCTTTAATGACTGTGCTGGATTCTGTAAAAGAGGCCCCCGCCATTTCCTCAGAAGATTCAGCGAAAGTAAGTGAAATATATGAGTACCACCAAGCTTTCTGGCGCTTTGTGGAGAGGTTCGTTGCAGAATTGAAGCAAACATCGGGCATAAACGAAATAGCTGACTCTTTAGAGATGGATCGTTTAGCTTGGACGCATAAGAAACTTTTACTGTATGTCGAGTTCGTTATAGCGGTTGCGGAGATTGTATCCGTCAAGACCTCTTTTGACTGGAAAGAGATTGGTGCACGACATTATCGTACTATCGGTGGCTCCAAACGTTTTGATATACACAAGCTCTCTTTCCTGGAGCAATTCGAGCAAAATCTCGGATTTCCGTTGCATGTCATCGGATTGTCCAGTCAAGGTGTGATTACACCTGTCTATTTTGCAGGTCAATTAAGCGGAACGGGTGGATTTCAGTATCCACAGGGTTTCCTGCATGCTACGACGGATCTGACGGTATTTAGCACTCATTTCTATACGACATGTCGTGTTCTCTGGATCGTGGAGAATCGTGCGGTTGTTACACGAATGGTAGCAGAGCCTGATTTTTTGATGCGTTCAGACAGTTTGGTGCTGGGCATAGATGGTCAACTACGAAGCGGACACCGCAAGTTTATTGCTGATGTGCTGACACATTCCAATCACTTGGAGCAAGTGGTGGTCTGGTGTGACGTCGATGAAGCGGGGTTCGTTATCTCCAAAAATGTGCAATCCCTGTTGCAGTCTCACACAGCTTTAAGTACAAAATGGATTCTTCCGATCCCGTCCGCCAATCAAAGGGAGCAATTTCAAGGTGAGGCTCACCGCTGGGCGTCTTTTGAGATCGAAATGGAGAAAAGGCTTGCTCTCGGGCACGCTGGAGAACAGGAAGCCGAGATGGGAGGTATGGAGCGTTGGATGAGTTGGTTGGCAGTATGATCTCGATTCTGGGCGCAGATACCCCGGACCATCTTCAAAAGGAAGCATTAAGGGATATCGTCAAGCTGGCGGGTGTGTTAACCGAACTTCGTGAATATTTCGAGGAGCCGCTGAAAGTGTTAGAGGTTCTGAAAATGTTGAATCTGATTCAGCGTGAAGCCCTTGGACTGGACGAGCCATTAGAGGATCAGGAGGCTTTGTTTTATCGCTTTCGGAATCGTTATGGCACTGAACCGAATATTCCGATGGAGCGTTTGCTGCATGTGTTGCAAAAATATAACTGGATCATTCGCGGCAAGAAACGCTTGACGATGATGGATGCGGGAAAACGCATGATGGACATGCTCATCCGGCTTGCCAATGATTCACTCGCGTATTACATGCAGGATGAAATTGCCCGTTCCTTGTTTCAGGCCAAGCGAGATGCGGACCTAAGTGAGGCTTATGATGATAAAGGTATCTCAGGAGGTAATCGGCTTGCGAGTATGATTCGTAATGTGGAAGATGCTGTAGACAAATTGAAAGAACGCCAACTGGAATTTCTCGCTGATCGACATGCGCTACCACAGATTCAGATTATTGTGGAGCTTATGCAGGAATTAAATGCCCGGATGGATGAACGTCTGGAGCGGTTTTCTACATTTGAAGAAGGTTTTGCCTTTGCCCCGATCTTGAAGCGGGGGACGGAAGTGATGTTCGAGGGGACTCAAGTATCGATGGGGACGTTGAACAAGTTTCTGAAATTTTCACACTTGCAGCAGACGGAGGTTGGACAAGAGATATCTCCACAAGCGATTCGTCAATTTATTATTCAATCCTTTCTCAAGCGTTCGGATTCGGAATTGCCGAGTGGTCATGAGATTTTGAGCTTTCTGGAGCAGGACCGTATTCCTGGCGAGAGACTGGATGGTATGTGGGTCCCGGTTCAATTTGCTTCTCCCATCTCCAACCGCCAACTGGCTGATACCGCGCACTATCTGGAGAATTATGTTCCTTCTACGGAGCCCGTTCAGGAATACGCCGAGCCGCAGTATATTCAGGCAGAGGAATGGACGGAAGAGGAGCTGGAAGCCAGGTTGCAGGAAGTGGAATGGCATATGACCAAGACGAACATTCGAACGGATGAAGTGGAGCGTGTATTGGAGGAGAAAGAGCGTTTGGGATTACAGGAGCTGTTGCTGGAGGCGGGATCGGAGCATTGGTCAGATGCAGTCAATGCGTTGTTGGCTGTTGCGGCACTTACTGGTGCTCAGAAAGCGTCGGTTGACGAGGATATAGAAGCAAAGCCTGAAGGTTCAACGGAAGGAACAATTCAGGACAAGGAATGGGAGATTGTAGAGAAAGGAAGGGGTAAATATGCCGTTCGACGAACTGGAGGAGACACACAGTCAGCTTCCATTGGGGGCAATGGAACGACTGACCGCGGTACTGAGCCCGGATGAGGAATATGCGTTTGTGCAGATTATGTTTTCTTCTTCCGCATCCGTGCGAAGTGACAGTTTCGGATTGTCCAAGCGTGAGGTGATGAAGATTTTGAAGTTAAAGCAGGAGGATGAGCAAGGACTCGTTTCTTTTTTGAAAAGGGTAAACCAATCCATCAGCCGCTACTTTCAGGTCGTCTATGATGAACGCAGAGACCGGATCGTGGCCCTGATTCATGTCCCGGCCAGACAGGCCAGAGATTTGCTTTCATCTGAAAGCCTTGCGCTGTTGATGTTCATTTTTTATCATCAGGAGGTTTTACAGAATGAATATACGTTATTTGCTCAGTTGCTCGAAGCCTTCGGGCATGAATCGCTGGACGTGCGGCGTAAAATTCTGATGAACCTGGATGCGCTGATGAAACTCGGGGCAGTTGTGAAATACGAGAATCCCTCCAACGAGGAAGCGTACGCGCTGACAACGATCGGAAGTCGTTTGTTCTCAGATTCGTATTTAAAAAGGTTCGCTGAATTCAGCCATTCCCAAAAGCTTCATATGGATGATGTGTTGAGATTTTTTAAACGTTACAACTTGACGGCGGGTGAAGACTCATGACGCCTTGGGCTATTCGTTTTAGCGGCATTCGGGATTTTGTAGATTTCCAGCTTGAACTGGGTGACAGACAAGATCATGTTTTGATTGGTGGATCTAATGGGTCGGGCAAATCGACAATCAGCTTTTGCATGGGCGCTGTGTTGGCTTCTCAAAAAGTGCTAGTGGATGGTTTACGTTCCCGAAACTTGCCGCCTGATCAGGTCTGGAGAGCAACGATTGAACTGGTGTTTGAGAATAAGGGCAATCATCAAGTGGAAGCTGCCGATTATGTTGGCTTTCGGCTTCATATGGAGCAAAAACCTGGAGATCCCGTTAAGAAAGAGTTTTGGATATGCGAAGGCGAAGAAGCGTGGAACTGGCATAAGGAAACTCGCTATGTCGTAGGTGATAGTACCAACCATCTTCATGAGTATCGGCACCAGTTGCAGCATAAGTACAAAGTGGACCCGGATACGTTTTATCTGATCTGGTACCAGCAGGATGTGAATCAGTTCGCAGTGATGCGCCCAGAGGAACGATTCCGTATTTTCAGCGAGATGACAGGTATTGACCGGATGCAGAAGCATTGGGAGAGTGTAAAAGAGGAGCAAAAAGAAGCGCAGCAAGCGTTACAGACCGCAGAAAGCAACCAGCATCAACATCAGCTGAATCTGGGCAATTGGCAGCAGGAGAAGGATCGGTTACTCAGCCGTAATGAACGGCGTTTACTTGGTCTGCGGCTTACGTTAACGGCCTCTGCTACACTCCGTGAGAAATATGAACAGGAATATCTCAGGCTGAAGGACAAGCTGGAAGAGATCGAGGATCGTCACGGTGAGGAAATAGATAAATGGATGAAGCTGGAGAGTGACCATAAACGTTATGACGAGGAAATGAAGCAACGCACTCAGGAAAAGGAAGTCATGGATCGGGTACTGGATGAGTTGGAGATCCGGGTAAATCACCTTAACGAAGAACATGATGCACGGGTGCTGGAGCACAGAAAGTTAGCGGATCAGTTACAGGAGCTGCAAGAGCGCATTCAGAATGTACCCTATGCAGAAGCAGAGGTAAGAGAACGACTGCAGACTCATCAAGCTGAACTGGATCGGCTGGAGCAAGAGCTCATAGAAAAGAAACAGGCGCATATTGATGCGGACGAAAAGTGGGATGCGCTAACGAAGGTTTCGGCCAAGCTGGATTATGAACTCAGGCAACATGAGATCAATCTAGCAGAAGCAGAAGCGATGGTTGCGCAGTATGGCTCAAGCAGCAGTCTGGAGCTGGAAGCGCAGCAACTAGAGAAGAAACGCATTGAATTACAGGATCAACGGCGCAAGCTTGAAGATATGCTGCAATTGCTCCGTAAGGAGAGACAAGCATTAACTCGGGATGAGGTCAGAAGCATTAGACAAGATACATCGATTCGGAGTTTGGAAGAACAGGGACTCGCGGTGTATACGTTGAGGGATTTGCTTGAGATGGATGAAACTTCGCCGCTGGAACTGGAAAAAAGGCTGGAGCCCATCAAATATACGTTGTTTGTGAATGGGAAAGGCTTCCGGGCGCCAACCGATCTGTATCATGTCGAATTGCCAGAGGTTGTCCCCGAAAGAGCGCTCGATGTGTTGGAGGAGCAGGGACTAAGAGTTAAGCAGGGGTTGGATGATATCCGGTATGCGGCGGCGCAGAAAGCGCTCTGGTGGATTCATACGCTTCATACGCCAGTGAAGGACCAGAAGCCAGGTTTGCAGAACGGACAGTTGCTGGATGCATGGGGCCGCCGGGGAGCGCAGGAAAAAGAGCAGTGGCTGCTGAATCCACGCGGCGTTGCACTCCGAATCAGACAAACGGACGAAGAATTGCTCAAGCTGGAGCAACGTCTGGAGGATATCCATCAGCAATATGATACATGCGAAGAGCGCTTGAAATCGATTCGATCCATACTGCATCAGATTCGGACAGCCGAGGGTGTGATCGCGGATGTGGCTCGCAGAGATTGGGCCAAGCAGGAGTCGGAGCGTACAATTCATGAACTCCAACGATGGAAAGCGAAGCGAGATCAGCTCCAACTGGAGCAAGAGGCATTAAGTCAGCCTATTGTGATGCTACGCTTGAAGCTTCAGATGCTGCAAGAATACATGACCATTTATCATGAGGCCCGTGATCAGAATGTGGAACTGGAACGTCTCCGGCAATTGGTGCATGAACTGGAACGTAGCAAGTTACACCTTAAACTGCTGGAGCGTGAGTTGGAGGACAAGTTGGCGGAGAGCGATCAGTTGGAGCGTACGCTGGAATCAACGGCCCGAAGACTAAGGGAAAAAGCGCAATTTATCACATCAACCAATCGGGTTCTGGATGATCTGAAGCTGGAAAAGCAACAGGTTAGCGAGCGCTGTGGTGTGGCGGAGCAAGCTTATGCGGCCGAACAACAATTTTATCTGAATTGGGCAGAGCAACTTCCCGCCGTATTGGCAGCTATTACAGAAGAGCAGCCGGACTTTCCAGTCAAGATGCAATGGAATGAAGCGGAAGCGCGACATGAGAAGGAAATGGCTTTAACGCAATTGGAGCTTGCTTGCAGAGAAACGGTAGATGAGAATGCACTTGAAAATTATGAGAAAGTGAAGCAGGAATATGACCGGGGAGCCCAGGAGGTGCTGGAGGCTCGTTCGCTTTTGCAACAGCTCGAAGAGAGTTTGGAGGATCTGGAGGAAAAGCTGATGAATACCATTCATTATGAAGTAAGGCGAATTCATCAGCGCTTTGTGCAGTATATGGACAAATTCTCCTTCGATGGTGAAGTCAGTTGGGACATGCAGGAGCAGAAGCAGGGGAACGTCAAGTATTTCCTGCATATTAAAGCGCGCAAGCAAGGGCATCGGGGAACACTGGAGGAGATCAGCATGAAGGGCCGAAGTGGCAAGGTTGGCAAGGGTGTATCCGGCGGCGAGGAATCGCTAGGTTCGTTGCTGTTTGCCCTTGCACTCATGAAAACTATTGACGCGAATCCAGGCTACATTATGCTGGATGAATTCGACAGTGCCTTAGATGAGAGCAGGAAAGCCAAAGTGTTTGAACTGTACCGTGACGAATTGGCACGCAAAATGATTATTCTATCCCCCAAATCCCACGAGTCCGATTACTTGAACTATTTCAGCGAAGCCTTCGCCGTGTACCACGATGCTAG
The DNA here is from genome assembly GCF_014844075.1 of Paenibacillus sp. JNUCC-31. NCBI lineage: Bacteria > Bacillati > Bacillota > Bacilli > Caryophanales > Paenibacillaceae > Paenibacillus > Paenibacillus sp. JNUCC31. Next base: position 1,574,200 of record NZ_CP062165.1, on the reverse strand, counting down.
AATAACACGCAGTGCATTGATACGAATTAAGAAAAAAGCTGGAACATTGTAAGAGGAACATGACCACTCATCTAACGGGTGGTCATGTTTTTGTTGAATGAGGGCGTAAAGGCAATGATGAGCATGTTGGCCCCAATCGCTCTCACCACACAGAATCAAGCACTTCATCCACCTCTTTGATTCTCGTCACAGATGGTGTTTGAATTAGATTTCCTTTGACCATAACCATGCGTACATTGGATAATGCTTCAATGTGTTCTAACGGATTGTGGTCCAGCACGATCAGATCTGCCTGTTTTCCGATATCGACCGTACCTGTAACGTCCTCTATACCCAAGATCTTCGCGTTGTTACGTGTGACCATGTCGATCAGCTGCTTGTTGTTAAGGTTAGCCTGTTTAATGTAGTAGTCCATTTCTCTCCACATGTCATAGTGAGTCACGTACGACATCGCTGCATCGGTGCCAAGACCGATAGTAATGTCGTTTTCGATGGCTTGTTGGGCACCTTTCAACATGGAGGTATACACCAGTCTGGAGTTTTTTTTCACGATTGCGCTCACCTTCGTTACGCTGGTATCGAGTAAAGCAGATGAATAAGCAGCTAGAAAGGTAGGAATAAGCGCAGTATAGCCGTTCAGGGCATTTGGATTGTTTTTGAACAGGCCGATAATCTCGTCATCCATCTCGGAGCCATGCTCAATCGTATCGACGCCGTCTTTTAACGCGACCCTTACGCCTTCCGTGCTTTCCACATGGGCAGCCACCCGCAAACCGATTTTATGCGCCTCATCGCAGATCGCTGCAACTTCCTCCACTGTCATCTGTAAACGGCCAGCCTCGCCGACCATTTTTGCATCCGTCACGCCGCCCGTCACACAGATTTTGATCCAATCCACGGCGTGTTTCACATTGATCCGTACATTTTTTCTGGCCTCCGAGACAGCAGATTTGGACCAACGAATTCACCTTTGTTAATCTCATCTCGCAGCTGGACGTCGGTGTAAAAGAATTCGCCGACACTACGCATCGTCGTTACACCCGCATGGAGTGCGGTTAGCGCATTGCGTTTCATTCGTTTTTTCAAAACGTTTCTGCCGAATTTGGTATTCAGGATTCGATCATATGCGAACTTCAACATGCCTTCGCTGACGGATAAGCTGAACGGTTTCCCATCTGCAAAAAGGTGAACGTGAGCATTGATCAGCCCAGGCATCACGTATTTTCCTGAGAGGTCGATTGTTGTGTAGTGACTCGGGATGATCAGTTCATTTTCTTTGCCAATATCCTGAATAAGACCTTGTTCATTGACGAGAATCGTCATATTTTTTTGCAGATTGCGGTTCATATCTCCATGGATCAGATTAACGTTTCTCAATGCATAAGCGGTGTTCATTTTGTGTTCCTCCATTGGGTGTGGGTGAGGTGAGTAGTTAGAGTACTGGTAGATACTTGTTTTAAAAGTGAATTATTAATTCATTTTTAAAACAAAAAAATAGGCTGATCTTTGATGAAGTTTTTTTGCGTGCAAACCAAGTGGAGTTGATCTGATCTGCACGCTGTGTGACGCTTGGTGAGCTCCTTAGGCATTGGTCTTCGACCGTAATTCGTTCAAACTCTTCATGCCGTACAGTCGGTATACATACAACGCTTCAAATATTTGCTTGCGGCTGTCTTCACTCATATCCCGCTTCAACAGATCCAGGTTCATGTCGATTACGTTATGCGCGAGAATGTTCAGTAAGATCAAGTTCTCCTCGGTCCCAATCTCGTATCGTTTATATTGATTTTTAAGGTAGGCCTTCTTGGTTTCGATCATTAGTTCGACAAGTTCATTCTTGGCGTTGGTGTAGATCGTTCCTTTATTTTTTTCAAAGATGATGACAATCTGATCCCGGTACTTCCGTAATACATCCACCTGTTCCTGCAACAGCGCCGACTTTCGCTCGTTATCTGTTTCCTCGAACAAAGTCTGGTTATCGAAGTGAATCGTCTCCACCAGCACATTTTTCAAATAATCCACCAGATCTGGCGGCACGACGGCGTAGAATAGTTCTTTCTTGTTCTTAAAATAAGTATAGATATTGCCCACGGAAATATTGATTTCATTCGCGATATCGCTCATTTTGGCATCAGCATAGCCTTTTTCAAAAAAGACTTTGAGCGCCGCATATTCAATTTCTTTCCTGACTTCGTCTTTCTTGGCTTGCACCATCGGGAACGACTCCTTAATAGTGAATGGATTATTCGTTATTAGATTAGGCTTTTTTGTGGGGGGTGTCAAATCGGGGAAGAATAAACTAAAGGTAATTAAAAAAAGGAGCACTTAGATTAAACTGGTACCCCTAGACTGGACACTTTGAAAAAAAAGGTGTCTTTGCTATTGGATACTTTTTGTATACTGGAAGATGCATCGGAAAAACATGAGCAAAAAACATTTAACAAGAATGATCGTGAGGCTCTATCTATGAATCCATATATCAATAGGGTTAGTCAAAAATCCTCGACATCCACCGATGAATTCAAACGTATTTTTATCGACCAATATCTGTTCGGCAAAACATCGTGAGACATCTTTGAGGCGGTTGGATTTTCCATTCCTCTTATCGGCATGACACGTTTAGAGCCATGCGCTGATCGCTAGAAAAAAGTCTATGAACGGGATGGCATCATAGGGCTCTCTGACTTCAGAAAAGGAGCTTCAGGGCATCCCCGGCAAAGAGAACTGACGTTTACTGAAATCATCTCCAATTTTGAGTCCTTAAGTTTGAATTCATTCAATAAGCCGTAGGCCAAGGAATGAAGCGGATGACCCGGTACCTTTTTGAGCTCCTGGGGTCTCCAGATCCGACTACTATCGTTATCTTTAAATAGCTGGTACACGCTTAATGCCGGCTCATAGCAATGAGAATGCCTTAAATGAGTGAAGAAAGCCTTTCATCGCTGAGGTTTTAAGGAAGGTTCACGTTCCATCAAAATGATGCTCAGCAATGAGTTTGGCATGGTGTATAACCTCAAACGAATTCGCAGATTGATGAAGAAATCCAATTTGGTCTGTCCTCATCGGAAACCCAATCCGTTACAAACGGAAAGGCGAATCAGGAGAACAAGACGGTGTCCAACCTTATACAAAGGAATTCAGAAAATCCCAGGTCTCGCCCCTTTAACGGATATTATCTATTTACCTTATGGCTATTCAAAGATGTCTTGATACTTCCACGGTGATGGCCTATCATCAAATGGACCGAATTACCTTGTTTTAGCCACAGATACCTGCTTGTGTGGTAACTTTCATTCTACACGAATCAGGCTATGAGCCATTTTTTATTTACAGTAGGTGTCGCACTTCATATTACAATCCGTCAAGTGTTTACAAAGGGGCAGATCAGAAAATTACTCCTTATTTAATATTAGATAGTCTTATTTCGAATTTATAAGTTCAATTATGTCTGAGTTTTCTTTCTTTATGGCGAGTATCTTTTTTTTATTATTTGGTAATAATTGTTCAAATGTTACATTATATAGTTCTAAGGCTTTTTTCCAATCGCCTGTATTTGTAACCTCAGAAGCTTTAGAAAGAAATTTTTCATAAATAGCTTTTTGTTGTTCATTGGAAGGGACTTCGTCATTGTTGAATTGTAAACCTAAATAAAACATCTTTTTTTCTGGATTGTATGCATAGTGGGTTGAGGCAACTTCAACTTCATCTGTTTCAATGTTTAGACTTGATTCTTTCATAGTCTTAATCAAGTCATCGAGAGATACTTCTTTTTTCTCATTACATGAAATAAGCAATACAGAGACCAGAGCTATTAGGCTTATGATTATAGTAAAACGTAACTTGGCCATTCTTTATCCTCCCGAGCCTTTAATGTTATGAAGCATCTTTAATTTTACTTATCAATAATAAAAAATATAACAGTTACTTGGCTTGATTGACATATTTAATTATACTTTGAAAATCGATGAGCCCAAATCCATAGTGGTCATCTCTTCCTTTTGTGCCTAAATCGATCGAAGTTTGTTTAAAAATTTCGTTAAGCCTTTTTCCATTTATTTCTGGATCAATTGTTTTCAGGAGTGCTACCAAGCTTGATACTAAAATACTTGAGGCTGACGTACCAGATATAACCTGATTTTTACCATGCTCGTCCATTAAAGATGTGGGAATATCAATCCCTGGGGCACTCAAAGTTATGTCACTATTGAAATTATTTGTTTGTACATAGTTATTTCTCTGGTCTATCGCGGCAACTGTGATAACTCCTTCATATGCAGACGGATATAATTTTTGACGTGTCATGTCGTTACCAGCGGATGTGATAACCATTATGTCCCTATTAAGGGCTTCTTTAATTAAATCATTTAGTTTTGCATTATTCTTATAGGTGCCTATACTCAGATTAATGATATCAACGTTTTTTTCTAGGGCTACGGATAATCCCTTATTTAAAGATTCAATTTCTATTTTTTGGTCTGTTCCAACATCAATTGAATACAATTTCAAATGGTCCCTTAGCAATTTTTTATCTAATGATGGAGTGTTTAAAAATTTACTTGTACAAAATGCTGAGGTGATCAATGTGCCATGTTTACTATCATTATCTTCTGATCCAGTTATTTTAATTTCTTCTATATCCATATTCTTTAAACAGGGACTTGTTTTATCAGTACCAGTGTCGATAATTGCAATCGATAAAGGTTTAATTTCAATTTCATTCTTTACTGGATAGTAATTTAGATTATTATAGGGCCACTCTTTAATATTATCTGTGGCTAGAATAACTGCTGTTTTATTATCAGATTTCAAAATTAGAATAGAAAAACATGTGATAATAGATACGATGATACAAATGTAAACAATATGTTTGGATCTGATCATAAGTAACCCCGCTTACAAAGTAATAAGTTATACGACAATATTAGTTGTCGTATAACTTAGTTATTAATTTTTTAAATACCTACACCATAAATACCAGCATAATAGTGTGAACCAATCAATGAACAACGAATGCTTACATATTGTTCCCAAGTACTGTTCTGATTGACTGTGAAGGAGTATACTCCAGCCAAAGATACACTATGCGAAGCTGACAATTTAAAGGAAGCTTTAGCTTCGTTTTGGGTCCAGATCTCTGGTTTTTTATAGTAATCGGTTTCAGTAATTTGTCCCTGTAAAGTGCAATCCCCTACCTCAGAAATACCAACCGCTGCTCTTCCACATGCTTCGCCAGTGAATTCAACGTGTTTTTGTCCGTTACTGACTTTAGTGATCTGAGTAACATAAATCTTTGAATAAATTGTACCATCAAATTGCTTCAGTTCAGCTGTAGCACTGAAATTACCATCCGAAGGCCAGTTTTTACTCGACATCTCTTTTTGGTTAGGCAAAGCATAAACGTTTACATTATCCTCAGTAATCTCGTCAATTCTCTCTTGAGTTACTGTGAATTCAATCCAAGAGCCATCTTCAAATTCCAGTTTATCATTTGTAACTGTTGGATTCTCTTCTCTATACTCTTCATACTCCTTCATACGTTCTTCATGAGTCAGAATGTTTAATTCTTTCTTTTCTTCGTAATCTTCTTGTAAGAAAGAAATATCCTCTTTTGGAAGTCCAACTGCTTTTGTTGAAGTCAGGTTTCTAGTACTAGGATCTGTTGTAACAATAATATGGTCATTTTCATTCAGATCCAGTACTTGTCCAGTTTCAGCAAGTTCGCTTTTGATTTTTTCATACTGAAGTACTTTAGAGGCCTCAGACTCAGTTAAACCATCGGCAATCAATTCATCTAGCTTTGTACTGTTGGAATTTAATTCTGTAGCGTTAGTAACAGGAGCTACAGACATAAGTAAAGAACATCCTAAAAGTATAGACAATATTTTCTTCAATATATTTCCTCCAATATTTACAATAATTGCAAATGCGCATTTGCTGATGTCAATCGTAACTCTAATACGTAAAATCTTAAATGGGTCAAAAAGTCTGAAAAATGTATTATTTTGTCGTTTTTTTGTTATTATAAAAAGGTTGACCTATAATAACTGATAATATAAAGATAAAATGCAATGTAATATATCCAGCCTAAGAAATAAAGAGTTATAGAATTTAAAGTAACAAGTGTAAACCTATGTTATGATGGCGTTGTTTGATATTGGATGTTATAATTTCAGCTTTTTATGGAGGCGATTAAGTGTTAGACAGTAGGAGTGTACTGCGGTACTTCGTTGAATATGAAAAGAAAACAGCTCTGATGGGAAATTCATTGAGCCAAGTAGAGGGAGAACTATTCAGTAGTGAAATTCTAAAAGATCCTGCCCGACTTGAAGAACTTGTTTATCGAAAGAGAAAAACGGATATATTTAAGAAAATAACGTCATACCCTGATATTAAAGATCATTTGAGTAAAGGAAAATACAATGAAGATGAACTGAACAGGGAGATTGAATTGGTTGTTTCCGGCACGAAGTCGGTAGAGGAATTTCTAGCAGGACTTTCCTTCAAATATACGGATAACATGACTAATTCGGAACAATTCATTTCAAATTTATTAGAAGATGCGATAACGCTTTGTTACCCATTGTTGAAAAAGACGACAAAAAAAGAGACTTCAACGAAACCATTAATCACTTTTATTGGACGTATAGAAGAAAAGTATTTGAAGGTAGAACAGTTTTTTATTAACCGTGAGAGTTTGGGGATCATTGTTGCCAGATTAACGAATAATTCCACATTTGAAGTTGGAGACATTGAAAAAGCGAATTTGCTTGAACTAATGGATGCCAATGCCTATTCTCAACAGAAAAATATGCATGAAATTTTAAATATCCTTAATAAGGAGTTGAAAAGAAAATACCATAAAAATTTAGAAGATTTCAAGACTCACGAAGGATGGCAGATGCCTGCCCAAGTTTTTGTGACATTTGAAATGCTGGAGGAAATGAATAGGCCAATCTTCCAAAAAGAAATAGAACGTATTCTTGAACTTACGACAGATGACTCTCCATTACCTGAACTTCTAAATAGATATTTAACGGGTGGCCAAAACACTACAGCATATGTTAAAGAAAAATCCGGTCGTTCTTTTCACGGTGGCAGCTACACGGGGGAATATCCAATTAACGAGAAACAGTGGCATGTTATTGAAGCTGTTAAAAATCATTCTCTATTGTCAGTGAATGGACCACCAGGGACGGGGAAAAGTACATTACTTAAAGAAATATTTGCAGATAACATGGTGATGAAAGCAAAAACTTTGACAGATCTGTGGGATAAGCCATGGGAGAAATTTAAAGAAAGAGGCAATGAGTTATATCGAATTCCTTTTGAAATAGATGATAGGACATTCTCAATGGTGCTCACAAGTACCAACAATAAAGCTGTAGATAATATCGGTTTGGAGTTGCTTAAGGAAGTGTCTTACTTTGAGGAGTTTGTTAAAAAGAAAAAAGGGGGAGAAGAGACAAAAGGTTTTTTTTGCGCAAGGTTAGGTAACGTCATTAATAAAACGGCTTTCACGAAAGAATTCGTTCCAGATTTCATTAAAGGGCTGGAAGAAGCTATGCCTCAGGCAATAGATGAGACAGCGAAAGGGCAATTTATTGCTGCTTATCAAGAATTGGAACACCTACATAAGGATATTGAGAAGTGGAGCGTGGCTAAAGAGGAATTAATTCGTTATTTTACAGGTCAAGGCAGAGTATTGAACGACCCTGCGAGTGATCTGTCTTCATGTCAATTGGAATTAGAAATTACAAATGGTAAACTGAATGATGTTCTCAATTCCATTATGATTTTAAGAAAGACCGTTCATGAACGAAAACAAAAAACTAGAGACTTGAAGATCAAAATAGAATCTACAGAATCAGACCTAACAGAGTATGTTGAATTGATTAAAAAAGGATATCAGACGTTGGAGAAGTTTCGATCGTGGAACAAGAACGCTTGGCTAGGGTGGCTTTTACCGAAACGTAGAGCGTTTCTCAAACAGCATATTTCCGAGAGTTATATCGAGGATCAGTTGATAAAGAAGAAAGAAAAAGAAGAAGGGGTACTGAGAGCGACACTGCTTCTGAAACAATCTGAACAAGATCATCAGAGAGCAGAGGTACTACTTCTAGAAGAACAAGTGGACCAACTGGAGCAACAGCAAACTAACTGTAAAGAAACCATCCAGGTTCTTGGTCAGATCATAGGAAAACTTGAAACACTTTTATTGTTAGAGAAAGAGATTGCTATTAAGTGGGGATTCAAGGATATCTCTCAATATAGCATATTTGATTTTGCATCTGATCGAATTGTCCTGGAAAAGAGGCATCAACTCTTTCAGCACTCGCTGAAAGTAACCGAGCTATACGTGAAGTTACATATGGAAGAAGTTTTGCACAATCTTAAAATGGTCTGTCAGGGGATGTGGTTTCAACCATTCTATAGTGAAGGAAATAAGCGGGACAGGGAGTTTAATAAAGGTATCAATGCCCTGTGGAACACCGTTTTTTTATGTTTCCCTGTAGTAACGTCAACTCTTCATTCGTTTGGAGAACGAACATTTCAATTATTACCGGGACTTATTGATACACTGCTTGTGGATGAAGCAGGTCAGATTATGCCGCACTATTTAAGTAGTCCTCTGTATAGATCTCAGAGAGCGGTTATTGTAGGAGATATTGAACAATTAGAACCCGTAAGGCTTTTAAAAACCAATGTGATTGAAGAAATTCCAGCAATCGCAGAGGAACATCATGAGGAGATTTGTGTACAGCGCAATAGTGCACAGAGTTACATTGACCGGAATTCAGATATTTACGAGTGGGATCATCGCCGTAAAAGAAAAGGGTTGATTCTTACTGAACATCGCAGGTGCGAAGAAAGTATCATGCAGTTTTCTAATCAGCATGTATATGGTGGAATTCTGACTATTGTTAATCAGGACAATCATAATAAATTGTTTGGTAATAATCTCGTTGCAGTAGATGTGAGGGGCCTAAAGAACATTAGGACACATACTAATATGTCCGAAGTTAGAGTCTGTCAGAGATTGGTTGATACTTATGTACAGCAATATGGGATGAGTAAGAAGGACATAGGCATCATTACACCTTTCACGAAGCAAAAGGATAAGCTGCTAAAGGAAATTCCCGGAGTAGATATAGGAACGGTTCATGCGTTTCAAGGGCAGGAAAAAAAGATTATAATTTTTAGCTCGGTCATTGATAATTCGAAGCAAGCGGGAATTGCCTCTTTTGTTGGTGGGAGCACTAATTTGCTTAATGTGGCTTTATCCCGGGCCAAAGAACAGTTTGTGTTGGTAGGTAACCTGGAAGTGATCACTGAGCTCAAACAGAATCATCTTAAGAATGTATTAGAGATTATAAAAGAAAATGGAGTGTGCATAAGTCCGCTAGAAGAGAAATACCATACGATTGCTGAGGATATGGATGCGATGGCATTCAGTCTATATATCGATCCTTCAAAAGATTCTCAGGGCTTGCTTGATCCGTTCTCCGTATACATTCATGAACATTTGCCTGAGCGTCTCATTCTCAATCCGAGAGATCATTACTTGTTGATGATGGAAGCTTTACGTCATGCAACTAAATCGGTTGTTATTTTCTCACCATGGATTATGTCGTCTGTAGTTAATGATGAGTTCGTAGAGTTGGTCCAGACAGCGTTGAGTAAACAGGTGGAAGTGAAAATCGGATTTGGATATAAAGGTGGTAAAGCAGTCGGATTGGATCATATCCCTGGAATTGTAGAGAAAGATAATTCGTTTGGTGGGAATGATAAAATTGTGATTTCGATCTCTAACCTGAAAGATGTAATGGGAGAATCTCTCCAATATATCCCTCCGATCCATTCCAAAATTCTTCTGGTAGATGACCGTTACCTGTTCCTCGGATCACATAATTGGTTGTCCAAATCTGGTAAGAATAAGCGGGATGAGGTAAGTTGTCTGGTCACGGATGATCGAATGATTCAGTACTTAAAGGAAAGGTATGTTCGGTTGAAGTTGAAGTAAGGGAAAGTAGAAAAAAGGTGATTATATATGAACAATTTTGTAGACAAAGGATTACCGGCCATTGCTAGTATTTTACCGGCTATTACAATTATCCTCTATATTATTAAATGGTTTATTAAATCAGAAAGTAGGACTTTGATTGATGAATTATTAGACCTAAGAATAACGAGTCTTTGGGATCGTTTCCAAAGTGCGGTATTCCTTTCAGCTATTATGATGGCGGCAATTTTGTCAATTATTTTTATGTTTGAGTATCGTATTATTTCGAATTATATTTTTGAATGGTCCTGGTTTTCTTTGTTTGTAGTGTGCTGTGTTTTTCTATCATTCTTTTGGATAAAGACGCTATGGAAAGCTATGAATAATAGATTTCTAACAGGGATCATAATAACTTTTTATCTTAGCCTCTTATTAGTTCCGTATATTATTTTAGATACAAACAAAAAAATAATACTTTCTTATATTGATCAGAATTATCTAATAACCACAGCAGTTATTTTATCTCTTATATTTTATAATTTTATAGTTTTAAAATTTCTCTTTCTATTCTTCACTATTTCAAAAAACCTGATAGAAGACAATATAAGATCGAAAAAGTTAACAATGTAAATATTAACGAAGAACTAGAAATATTGTATTTCTTGTTTATGTATGATAATGAAAGACATGTACTGGCGAAAAAGAATGATGTTAAGAAGATCGATAAGGAATTTTATATTTTCTTTCCTAAAGAAAATGTAATGATAAGATATTTTAAACATCCCGAATCTCAATAATCTCCCTTATATCATCAATATCCAACGCCTCAGCAATCCGCTCAATATGAGCAAAGTTGATATTCTCTCGTTTCCCAGACTGCAACTCACTTAACGCAGCATGACGGATATCAGACAATCGAGCTAGTTCACGCAACGAGATATTATGTTTTTCTGTGAGTTTATGAATATTAACAACGACTTTCTTTGCCATGTTAAATCACTCCTAAATTTCCATATGGTCTTGACGTTACGCATGAGCGTACCATATGCTTTTTGTATATCTGGTACTCTTATGCGTACCAATTTTAGGAGTGGTGACATGATAAGTACCAACAGCGAAGAATTCGCTTCGCAGTACGCACAACTAGTCCAACAGGAAGACGATTACGTGAGCCAACTGTCCACATGCAACAAACTCATCCTGGACGCTATGGACATCATCGCGAAGCAGGCAGGTGTGCTAGAGATGGATACCGTGAAACAAGCAGCATATCACCTTCATGCCATGGAACAGGATTTGAACCGAAAGTTATTTCAAGTCCGACTGGAGAAGAGCGTCTTAGCGAATCGAATGAGCCAATCTACATAAAATCACATTTGAATAAGGGGCAGCTTAGGACCATTTTAGGATGATCTTAAGACTGCCCTTTTACGTTTTCACCAGCACTATTTCCACCCCTAAATAAGCATTGACTTTCCCCACTAATCCCCCTACACTTCAATTATTAAAATACTTTTAAAAACAATCAGTGAATTGTTCTAAACCAATGGAAGGAGGCGTAAATCTCAGAATGTTACCTACATCACACAACACTCAGCAGGTCAAGCGAATCAATGTGGAACTGGTGAAGAACACACTCAGATCAACGGGTGTGGGCACGAAGTCTTCTATTGCGAGCCTGACGAAGCTCAGTGTGGCTACGTGTGGCACGATCCTGAACGAGTTGCTTCAGACAGGAGAGATTATTGACCTGGGTCCGGATGAGTCGAGTGGGGGAAGGCCTGCCAGCCGCTATCAATTCAATGCCGACTACGCCAGTGTGCTCTGCCTGATTGTTCGAACGGAGGGCGGCGTTCACTCGATCACCCATATACAGGCTAATCTGAATGGCGAGATACTTGATGAACAGACGCTCACGTTGGATGAGATTACTGTGGCAACGGTGGAGGATTTGACTGCAACGCTGATCGAGCAGTACAACAATGTGCAGGCCATTGGCATCGGGATACCGGGAGTGGCGCATAACGGAATTATTGGTATCTGCGATGTGCCTGGGTTGGCAGGACAGCCGCTAGGGCCGGGGCTCAAGGAGCGCTTTGAAGACGTGGAAGTCATCATTGACAACGACATGAATCTGACGGTGTACGGATTGTACAACGAGCAGCATTTTGAGGAAGAGAAGAACTTTGCGGTTGTCACTTTTCCGAAAAATCACTTTCCCGGGGCAGGTTTCATCATTGACGGCCATCCTTTGAAAGGGAACACGCATTTTAGCGGTGAGGTGTCCTATCTGCCATTTGGTGTGTCATCGGAAGAACAGCATCAGCTGCTACAAACTTCTGATGGACTGCATCATCTTGTGGTCAAGACGCTGGTGTCCATCATGGTGATTATTAACCCGGCAGCGATCGTCATTACAGGGGACACGATGGACCCGTCCATGCTGGATGATCTGACCCGGGGTTGTCTGGATACCATACCACAGGAGCATATGCCGGAACTCATCATTCAGAATGACACAAGGCTCGAATATCTTACTGGGTTGATCGCTGTCACGTTGGAGAGCCTGACCTACCGTATCCAACTGATCGAGAAGAAATGGTAGGAGAGGCATAAATGAACCAGGGTTTATACGTACAAGCGATCGGAAGAGGGTACGTCAATCATAGTGGTAAAATGTGATATTCTTTTTTGAACTAACAGGAGGTACTTAATTTGAATCAGCAAGCAGGTATAGAAGGAAACAAGAAAAAGTTCAACAAACTGTATGCCATGCAACTGGCGACGATCTTTATTGGATTTATCGTATTTGGCATATCTGAAAATATTAAAGGGCCTGCCATCCCGCGTATTCAATTTGACTTCAATCTGGACGAGAAACAGCTCGGGACGTTATTGTCCCTGAATGCACTGGGTTACCTGATTGCCTGCTCATTCACTGCCATCCTGGTTCGCAAATGGGGTATTAAGGCGGTTAGCATCATTTCGTTTGCATCGATGATCCTCTCGGGTGTGTTCATTTATGTGTCGCATACATATCCACTCTTTGCTTCATCATACTTCTTCATGTACATCGGCAACGGCATGCTGGAGATTGCGCTGGCAATTCTGGGGGCACGGATCTTTGTGAAAAACACAGGTACCATGATGAACCTGTCCCATTTCTTCTATGGGCTGAGTTCCACGGTAGCACCTTTGCTGGCGACAGGTGTGATGTCTTTGCACGTGTTCGGACACGAACTGGACTGGCGCGGGATGTATCTGGTGATGTTGTCGCTCTGTCTGCTGCCGATCATTGCGGCGCTGCGCAGCAAATTTCCGGGGGATGATCTTCCTCATGAAGATCGGACTTCATTGAAGACGTTAACACGTGATCCAGCCATCTGGCTGATGGTGCTCATTCTTTCTTTTGGCGTGGTATCGGAACTGGCGGTTGGGGGTTGGCTCGTTAACTTTCTGGAGAAAGCCTATACGTGGGACACGGTCAAAGCATCTGGGCTGCTGTCTGCGTTCTTCCTCAGTTTCTCGTTGGGCAGACTGTTGCTAGGGCCGCTTACGGACCGGATCGGATTCGTACTGTCACTGATTCTGTTCTCTGCTTTTTCGGCGGTATGCACGTTCGTGGCGATCGCGGGCGGAGAGGGGCTGGCATTCTTCTTTGCCGTATCGGGAGCGGGTATTGCGATGATCTATCCAACAGTCATGGCATTTATCGCACGCAGATATCCGAATGGCAGTGACACGGCGATTACGTTCGCGGTTACCCTGATGGGGATTGGCAGCGTCATCGGCAACTATGCCATTGGCTGGGTGATTGAGGGTGTGAAGAATGCGTATGGTGCAACCACTCAGCTGGGGCTATTGCGCGGACTTCAGGCGGGGTATGGATTTATCGGCTTATGCGCCGTGATCTGTGCGGCATCTGGCGTGGTGTTGTATGGGTATTTGAAGCGGAAGCAGGAACTGATCTAGTTATCATTTTAATGGATATGAATAGCGCAAGATGGTATGGGAATCCTCGTTTTAGCAAACGGGGATTCTTTTTTATATGGATTTCAATGTATACAAACTTCATAAATTCATTCGTTTTTATACCAGTCCTTCTTCATTTGAGTCCTGTAGTATGACTTACATCGGGATAACAAAGGAGCAGAACGAATGAAGAAAACGATGATGTTAAGCTTATTCATAGTCATTACGGCTGGAATGATCTGGTGCAGCTGGGGGGTTGTTTGGTCAGGTCAAAACCAGCCGGCCTCTACAGCTGGCGCCATTGGCTGGCAGGGAAATAGGCTTATTGCACATGCATTTGGTGGAGTCAACGGCGCTAGCTACACAAATTCGTATGAGGCATTTATAACCAATTACAATAGAGGGTACCGTTTGTTCGAGGTTGATCTTGTGCAGACGACGGACGGGAAGCTCGTAGCCAGACATGATTGGTCGCACAGGCTACAGCCAGATTTGGCCGCTCATCGCGGACGAAACGTAACAATGCTTCAGTTTGCAAACTCGCTTATAATGGACAGATTCCACCCTCTTACACTGCCGGACATAGTGCAGCTGATGCAGCAATATCCTGATTTTGACTTAATCGTGGATACGAAAGCAGGCAGTAAAGAGCAAATTCAGCAGCAGTTTGCGCATCTAGTCAATGAGGCGCGCCGTACGGATCCTGCACTGCTCAACCGGATTATACCTGAAATTTTCAGCCCGGAAATGTATGACACGGTTATGGGAATCTACCCCTTTCCAAACAAAATGTATTCACTTTACAAAACTGGCGCCTCCGCCGAAAGTATTGTAGAATTCGTAAGGGACAAACAACTGACAGCGGTTGCCATGCCTGTATACCGCGTGTATCTAAACCCCAATCTAGTTCCAGCACTAAATAAGTTTGGGGTAAAAAGCTATGTTCACACCGTCAACAGCAGACCGGTTATGCAGATTCTTTCCAGCTTCGGGGTGCATTGATTTTACACGGATCAGGAAGAATCACCGGAAGAGCTGATGCTTGCAGACGCTCCCCCCGGCCATGTTGATTTTTCGGGATACATGAGTTCCGGATTGGCTAGTATAAGAAATATCGTGATGAAGGTGAGAAATAATGGCTATAAATAACATTCTTGTTGTAGACGATGAACCGGAAATTCGAGAAGCGCTCGTTATTTACTTGAAAAGCGAAGATGTGGATGTATTAACGGCCTCTAACGGATTGGAGGCGCTGGAAATCCTTGAACAAGAAACAATTCATCTTATTATCATGGACAACATGATGCCACAGCTCGATGGAATTAAAACGACATTTAAAATTCGTGAAAACAAAAATATACCGATCATTATGCTTTCCGCCAAGTCAGAAGATAGCGACAAGATTTTGGGACTCAACGTTGGGGCTGATGACTATATTACGAAGCCGTTCAATCCTTTAGAGCTGATCGCTAGAGTCCGATCTCAGCTGCGCCGGTTTACGAATTTAGGTTCCTTCCAGTCAAACGGGGAAGAGCTCATTCAAGTAAGAGGACTTGTGCTGAACAAAAGCTCGAAGACTGTTGAGATAGATGGAGAGGACGTCAGACTGACCCCGAAGGAATACAAAATTTTGGAGCTGCTGATGGAGAACAAAGGCAGAGTTTTCTCGATCGAAGAGATTTATGAGCGCGTGTGGAATGAACTGATCTTCACTTCAGAGAATACGGTTGCCGTACATGTGAGAAATATTCGCGAAAAAATTGAAATCAATCCCAAAGACCCAAAATATTTAAAGGTGGTATGGGGAATTGGATACAAAATCGAGAAAAAGTAAAGCAGATCGGAAGGTTCCAATCGACCTTATTGTCATCATTGTTGCCGCTATCTTATGGAGCCTCATACTCATAAACTGGTATTCATACGTGGGGTTGAGTCTGAGCTTTTCAACTTCAAGTTACATCCAGGCACTGCTTGCCTTTACTATTCTTTGCTTGTTGGCAAGCAGACTGTTTCTTTATTTTAAGGCACCCCTTAGTAGGCGGTCCTTCTGGCATGGCAGTCTGCTGATGGATTACTTTCATATTTGGAGAACCGGTCTTAGAGCCAGTTTGCAAAACCGGAGACTAACGTTTGGCCTTATCATGATGCTTTTGCTAACCGCGATAGCCGGCATTTGTATTTGGCAGGCAGCCACATATTACAGCATATACGAGCAGGGCTTGCTCATGCTTTATGTATTACTGTATGTGCTGTTCCTGGTTCCGTATATCCTTTCCAAGCTTGGACGCTTCATCACCATCATCAACGGGAGCAAAGAAATTGCCGAAGGGAAGATTCAGAGTACGATTCAGGATACCGGCAAGGATGCTCTATCCAAGCTTGCTGGCTATATTAACAATATGAAAGCCGGGTATCAAAGCGCGCTGGAGAATCAAATGAAGAGCGAACGGTTAAAAACAGAGCTGATTACCAACGTATCGCATGATTTGAAGACCCCGCTTACTTCTATTATCAACTATGTTGATTTATTAAAAAAAGAAGAGCTGTCTACGGAGACAACCCGAGCCTATATTGAAATCCTGGACCGGAAGGCGCTACGGATGAAGCTGTTGATTGAAGACCTGTTCGAAATCTCAAAGATGGCCAGCGGTACAGTAGAACTGGATATTGAGTACGTCGATGTCGCAACCTTGTTGACACAGGCGATTGCCGAGTCCAATACCAGTATGGGACAAGCGTCGCTCGTGATTCGGGAGAGGATCGCGAAATTCCCGATCCATGCACATTTGGACGGCAATAAAATTTGGCGTGTATTCGAAAATTTAATTGGCAACGCGCAGAAATATTCGCTTCCAGGAACCAGAATCTATATTTATTTGGACGAGTCTGATGATCTGGTATTATTCAAAATTCAAAACACTGCTGCTTATGAGATTGATTTTGCTGCGGAAGAATTGTTCGAGCGTTTCAAAAGAGCAGACGAATCCCGCCAGACAGAAGGCTCCGGACTAGGGCTGTCAATTGTGAAAAGCATCGTTGAGCTGCACAGCGGGGAGATCAAAATTGAAATTCATGGCGATCAATTCAACGTTATTCTGCATTTGCCCAAGCAGCGCTTAATTTAAAAGTCATAAAACTACGTTAACCCTCAATGCTCCTTTTCAGGATGCATGAGGGTTAACTTATCTTCAGGCTCTCTTCCAGCCCAAGCATTTTGGAGGGCTGTGGTTCATCAGATCCAGTGAATGGGCAAGTTCTTCATCCTCAACTTGAGCGAGATCGGTGCCTTTAGGGTAAAACTCTCGAAGCAAGCCGTTCGCATTTCGTTTGAACCGCGTTGCCAGGACGAATACGGATCAGCAAAAGGCCATGAGTCTTTTCCGAATCCTTATTGTATGCTGACGATGCTTACTCGACGAGGACGCTTAGTGATGGATTCAGACTTCGTGTTTTACTCTTGCCCTAGGAAAAAGAAAAGATCCGTTGCCAAATCTGGGACGGATCTTTTGTTACTATTTGGACGTCGTTTTATTTGAACCGCTGGGCTTGCCTTGAAGGCATAATGGTTAGTTCCGGAATGCTGACATGCTCAGGCTGCTCTAATGCATAGATTGCTGCCTCTGCAACATCATCGGGATGTAACGGCAGGACTTTCGAAGCAAACGCGCGAATTTCATCCTCGGAATACCCGGCCACCTGAGAAAATTCCGTTGCCACCGCCCCGGGCTGAATCGTCGTAACGCGAATTCCCTGATCGATTGTCTCCAAACGTAATGCAGACGCTATGGCGTTAACGCCGTATTTGGTAGCGCTGTATGGACCTCCTCCGGCGATCACTTCCTTGCCGGCAATGGAGGAAATGATGATGACATCTCCCTTGCCCTGACCCAGCATTGGCGGAAGCCCGTAGTGCAGCGTCAACATTAGGCCGTGTACATTCGTCCTGTACAGTTCCTCCCATCTTTCCAGATCCACTTCTACCAAAGGACTTCGATACCCGAATCCGGCATTGGCAACGATAATATCAAGGCGGCCCCAGCGGTTAATCGTTTCATTGACCACATTCTGTACTTCTTCAGCCGTTTGAATATCAGCAGGTACCGCCATTACCTCGTATAATCCCTCTTTATGCAATTCCTGAACAAGCTCATCCAATCGATCCCGTCGACGTGCCACTATAGTCACATGGGCGCCGCGCTTTACCAGTTTCTTGGCGATCGATGCTCCGATTCCGCTGCTAGCGCCTGTCACCAGGGCCACTTTGCCGGTCAGACTCTCCTTCTCATTCCAAGATAGCTCCAATTCATCCAGATTCATTTCGCACCCTCCCAGATTCCAACCTTATTTTGTTAAAAGCACGCGATGAACGCCCCTGCTGCCTCCAGGTGCCGTTCCTATATATAAATATCCGTTATGGCTTGCAGCCGTAGTTACGCCATACACTTTGCCCTCCGGATCATGCCAGTTTCCGGTCCAATACCTCTATGCCCCCGGAGGGGGTTATAGACAGCAGTCCTCTCCTGACATCCGTAACGATCAAATCGCCTTGGCATCGAATATAAGCCCATTTGGCGTTCCTTTGGTGTTGCATCCTAGAACGAGCACCGCGAGCAGTGATAGACCCTATCTGGATATCCTGGCACGCAGTGAGCGTTTAGGACGATTCGCCTTGAGAGATTTTAGATTTGGACTACGATTTTACCAAAATATTGTTTTCCTTCAGCCAAGAGGGCGAATGCTTCTCCAATTCGATCGAGAGGGAATACACGGTCGATGACGGGATGTAAACGATGATGGGCAATCGCTCGATTCATCTTTTCAAAGTGATCCCGGTTGCCGACTTGACTGCCGCGAACCGTTGCGGCTTTCTGCAAAATGCTGGTGACATCGTATTCCGGAATGGTCAAGCCCGATAAGAACCCGACCATACTCAATGTCCCTCCTGTGCGAAGCGCATTGATGGATTTCACCATTGTTGCCGCTCCTCCAACATCCAGCACATGATCGACACCGCCGTCAGTCAGCTCGAGCGCCTTCTGATCCCAATCGGGAACTTCGGAATAGTTGATGGTTTGCCATGCCCCGAGAGCTTTTGCCCGTTCCAGCTTGGCGTTGCTGCTCGACGTGATGATAACTCGTGCTCCGGTCATAAGCGAGAATTGAAGCCCGAAGATGGAGACACCGCCTGTTCCTTGCAGCAGCACAGTATCACCCGCTTGCAAACCACCGTATTCGATTAGCATACTCCATGCGGTTAATGCCGCGATCGGCAGGGTGGAGGCCTCCTCATAAGTGAGGTGATCTGGAATAGGGACGACTCCGTCTTCGTGCAGAACGACATACTCGGCCGCCACTCCGTTCAACGGACCTCCCAGACTGTCTGCTAATACCTCAGCTCTTGGGTTGCCGGCCAAGAATCGTTGCTGCAAATTACCTGCGACCCGGTTCCCAACGTGAATTCTTGTTACGCCTTGGCCTACGGCGACAACTTCTCCCGCTCCGTCTGATAATGGAATGAAGGGAAACTTGATGTCGACTGGCATTACTCCACTCAGGACCATTAGATCCCGGTAATTGAGAGACGCTGCCCTCATGCGGATCAGCACCTCCTTAGGGCCTGGGGTTGGTTTGTCGAGTTCCGTCATGGTTAATTCCTCTAAGCCGAAGCCGTTTGTCAGTTGTATAGCTTTCATCGTATTGTCCTCCCTGTAAGATCAGATTGATTACCCGGATTCTTATAATTGCTGCTGTATCCTTCACGCGGACGAAGCATGCTTCCAACAAGCCGAAGACCTTGCTTTCGTGTAATGAAACGCGATAACTGCGCCCCTAGATAATTCTGTATACTCGGTACGATATACACTTTGCCATAGTGCTGCTCTCCTTTTGACACTATGTTGTAATATGGAAACACCGTTACCCATTGCTCAGAAGTAATTTTCGATTCTTATGAAAGTTAAGTATCGTGCATTTATGGTAACAATGTTTCCTTGTGGTATCATTGTATCTGCCCAATTTTATAAAGTCAATATGATCTTTGAGCCTCCATCGTTTTATTGACAAGTGAAGGACAACTGTATAGACTTCCTGCTAAGAGAGTCGGAAACTTTGTTTTCTGAAGGAAACGCGGAAGCCAAAGGTGGATGTAGTGGGCTCAATAGAAAGAAATATACTGAACACAACAGGGGATAAGTACGATAAAACAGCATATCAAGTTGCATTAAAACGGGGTTTTAAGACAGCAAGGATTAGTCAAGATCCCGAATGAATTTAATCCATCTGGCATAGGGCTCTAGCCTCTTTGTTATAGACATTTTTACATATATAATTCAGGTCAAGATCTCTATAGAAAAAACATCTTTGGATATTGACTGAATATTTAGGGTAAAGCAAGACGGATCTCAGAATAAACTTCATGCACACAACCATAATAAAATCTAATTCAAAAATTCAAAGAAGAGACAGGAGTTTTCAACATGACAAATAAAGTCGTACTCGAAACAGCTGCTAAACAATTTGCGGAAGCGACAGCCAACCCTCCCTATTTGTTCGATCATGGCCCGGTGAAAGGCCGCGAAGTCGTCGATCAAGTCCAATCCGGTTCGGTGAATAAATTGCCAGTAGATATAGAAGAATTGACTATTAACGGCGGGCCTAAGGGCAGTGTGTCTCTTACCATTGTCCGCCCGCAGAATGCACCGAGTGTGCTTCCGGTTATTCTGTACACACACGGAGCAGGCTGGGTATTCGGTAACGCACATACGCATGATCGATTGATCCGTGAATTAGCCGTTGGTTCCCAGTCTGCAGTTGTGTTCACAAATTACAGTTTATCTCCCGAGGATCGCTATCCAGTAGCGATCGAAGAAGTATACGCGGCACTCGGCTGGGTGGCTGAGAACGGCAGCGAATACGGATTGGATACGAACCACATTGTAGTAGCCGGTGACAGCGTCGGTGGTAACATGAGCGCAGCCATTACGCTGATGGCCAAAGACCGAAAAGGACCGAAAATTCACAAACAATTGTTGTTCTACCCGGTAACAGACGCTTCTTTCGATAACGATTCCTATAGACAATTTGCCGAAGGATACTTTTTGCGTCGTGACGGCATGCAATGGTTCTGGGATCAATACACGACGGACCCGGATCAGAGAAAAGAAATTTACGCGTCTCCTCTGCAAGCGACAACCGAGCAATTGGCAGGACTTCCTGAAGCTCTGGTCATTACAGGCGAGGCTGATGTTTTGCGAGACGAGGGTGAAGCGTACGCCAATAAACTACGGGAAGCCGGTGTTAGAGTAACGGCAGTTCGCTTCCAAGGCATCATCCATGACTTCGTAATGCTAAATGATTTGGCCGACACCGCTGCTGCTCGCGGAGCCCTTCTACTGGCTAACGCCTGGATTCAGGCATAATCAAGCAGGAATCTGAAAAAATAGGAGGACGGTATCTGGAGTTCAATGTATGGCTCCAAAGGTACCGTCTTCTCCTTTGTAACGATATTGGTAGCTTAACATGTAAAGAAAGGACAGGGGTCACTTTGGACCACCTGTCCCTTTTAATAGATTAGGATAAACCAGTGATGAGTACGATTCTGGTTTACAGATCAATTCTCCAGTTGCCCATCATTTTGGCGATTTCGGGATCGCGGTACGATAAGAAAAGACTTTCCTGCGTATCGAGGGCCGAAATTTGTTCGATATCGTCCACGCTCAACTCAAAATCAAAAATGTTGAAGTTTTCGACGATCCGCTCTTTTTTTACCGATTTTGGAATTACAACAACTTCACGCTGAACAAGCCAACGCAACACGACCTGGGCGACGGACTTATTGTGTTTTGACGCGATCGATGTCAGCACATCGTTGCCGAATAGGTTGCCCCTTCCTTCAGCGAACGGTGCCCACGACTGGTGCTGCACTCCCTGCTCCTTCATAAAAGCGCCATTCTCAATCTGCTGATAAAACGGGTGCGTTTCGACCTGGTTAACGGCAGGCACAATTTTATTATGCACGATGAGGTCCATCAGACGGTCGGGCAGGAAGTTGCTGACACCAATCGCCTTGATTTTACCTTCGCGATATAGGTCTTCCATCGCACGCCAAGCGCCGTAGTAATCGCCGAACGGCTGGTGAATAAGATATAGATCGAGATAGTCGAGCTGTAGCTTTTTTAAGGATTTGGAAAAAGCAAGCTTGGCGCGCTCGTAGTCGGCATCCTGAACCCAGAGCTTGGTCGTAATGAACAGCTCTTCACGCGGTATGCCGCTGCGCTTGATCGCGCGTCCGACCGCTTCCTCATTCAGATAACCGGAAGCGGTGTCGATCAGACGGTAACCAGCCATCAGCGCTTCATATACGGTGTTCTCGCATTCTTCAGCATCTGGAACCTGGTAGACACCAAAGCCGATGATCGGCATTTTCACACCATTGTTTAATGTTACGGTTTGCATTGTAATTCCTCCTAAGGTTTAAATGTAAAACGCAAACGGCCCCGAACTCGAAAATCGGGCACCACAGCGGGGCTTACGCTTACGGTAGATTTGCATTACACTAAGCCTATCACCTTCGTGTTACACGAAGGCAAGCCGATTTCAAAAAAAATATTTTTCAAGGAGGATTTATTTCACATGCATACGGTCAAAGAAGCCGCCCTGATAACGGGACTTACCGAGCATGCTGTACGCTTTTATACGGATAAAGGCCTGGTGCCAAGCGTGCAGCGCAATCAAAACAATATTCGGATGTTCGACGAAGAATCGATCAACTGGCTGCATGGCATCAAATGCCTCAAGCAATCCGGGATGTCTATTGAAGTCATTAAAAAGTATATCGATCTATGTCTCGAAGGGGATTCGACCATCCCGCAACGCTGCGCACTCATGATGGAGCATAAAGAAGCGGCTCTCGTTCAGCTCGAAGAAGCCAAACGGCATATTGCGCATTTGGAACAAAAGACTGCTCTATATCAGGCTATTCTGGAGCACCGCTCTCCAGACACAACCAATCCCGGTAACTGGGACAAAATTCAACATATGCATGCTGACGTATTTTACTCGCCGACAGTTCGGAAGGCGTGAGAAATAGTTGTGAGGACATCAACCGTTTTGGAGATAATTCTCGGTTTAAACTTCTTGATTGGCTTTTTTGACCTTGGGGCAAACCTATTGGGGTTTGAACGAGACTGAAATTGAAGAAATGAAGCCCTTAGCAATGAACGAATTAGCTCCTTTTCCAACCTTTGATGTCAATTATGTACGCATATATAAAGAGGTTGAACCAAACAAATACGTACTATTTGAAGATATCCAATTGGAAACTAAAAAGTAAATTGATTCAACTAACAGGAAACGATAGTGGAATCCTAGACATTAATGAGCAGGTACTTCGGTATCCTGCTCTTTTTATTAAGCTAACGGGCAGGATAATTTAATGATTGAGGCTATAAGGCTGTACTAGATAGAACAATGTATAGTGTACTGTTGAGCTATGGGAGACCATAACAAAACCACCTTTTCGAAGGTGGTTTTGTTATGGTCAAATACTAGTATCAAAATTTAACATAGCCTAGATTTTAAATATTGCACCCACATCCCGTGCAGCTCAGCTTCCGATACTTGAAATGCGCCTTGAAAATCAGTGGCATCGCGTATGAATTTGTTGAGCGCATCTAAACTGTATGAATGGATGAGATATTCTATGAGCAAGTGCGAGAATCCATATCCCCCTATCTTCTCGAAATCCCAGGTATCATTAGTTAATGCTTGAAAGCTAGGGACAGCGTTATTTTGAATCGATTCGGAGGTGCTATACTGGATATATTCTTGTGACATTTGTTTGGCTTCATGCCCGCCGAGACCGTGTGTAAGCCATTTCGGTGCCAACGGATTAATATCCTTCACTAACCACATCGTAAACAAGCTTATAGTGTGCCGTAGTACCGATTGATACGTATGTTCAGGGCCTGGGTTGAGTGGGGATACGATTTTAATTTTATTGTCTTCATAGGTTCCCATATACCAATTGGGCGCATCCGGCTCGTTTATTGCTTGATGAAAAGTGGGCAGATCCGGATAGATCTCAATAGCGATTTTCTGAGAAGGTCGATGACGATAGGTTGTAATAATTCGATCTACATTGCTTTTCAACTCTTCAAATAAGTCATGGTATACCTTGTTCATACCATCATTCTTGGAGGGAGCCTCGCTTTTATCCACAATTGATATCAATTCTTTAATAGACATGATTGTAATGTCACCCCATTCTTTTAATTCTTTTTTTAGTTTGTTTAAGGCACGATAGAGTCTGTTCTTGACTGCACTTTCAGGCATCCCGATGATTTTGGATATTTCCAATAAAGTGCAATCGACGAAAAAACGCAATGATATGATTTGCTGATCTAATTCATTCAATCGGGCTAATGCAGCACTGATATCAAGACGGATATCGACATCTCTGGCAATATCGAGGGATATCGATTGGGTCTGAAAATCGATTACTTCGTGCACCATTTCTTTATTTCGTGATCTCCTACGATACTCGTTTTTCACAATATTTTGCGCGATTTTGAATAGCCAAGTAAATATACTGGAGTTGCACTTAAACAAGTGAAAGTTTTCCATTGCTCTTAAAAAAGCTTGTTGCGTTAAGTCATCGGCAGTTGCCGAATTTGTCTTTACTGCAATATAATTTCGAATTCTATCTCGATATTGATTGTAAATGGCTTCGAAATGTTGGATGTGCTCCTGCTCCTCCGGAAGAACAGGGATTTTCTTTTTGTCTTGAGCTCGTGACACCAGTAGTACCTCCTCCTGAACTTACAATTCATTAGACACCGAAGGGAGGTAAAAAGCCACATCATTTTAAAATAATTTTACACGACGCCGCTCCTCTTTTTTTAAACCCCGAAAAAGCAAAGCGTAAAGGCAATTCAGCTATGTGGTATTAAGTGAGGATTACCAATGGAGAAAGAGATTCAGGAGCTTAAAAAACGTATTGGCTTTCTGGAAAAGCAAGTTCAGAACAAACAACTTCAGAACAAACAACTTCAGTCATCTAATATATTGAGGTTGAGCTTAACTTTTTTAACAGTACTCGTAGGGTTAGCAGAAGGATTACATCGGCCCCTGGATTGTATTTTGGAAATCATAAAGAAAGAATGTCTGTGAGTACCTTGCATTATTAAGTAATATATCTTAATATCGTTATGTACTCAATAATATTGAGTAATTGATCTGGAGGGAATGCCATGAATGCGGAAATGCTCAAAGGAACGATCGATCTCCTCATTTTGTCTGTATTGGTCAGGCAGGACAATTACGGTTACGAAATCTCCAAGGCCGTTAAAGAACAAACGGAGGGGGCATTCGAAATCCAGGAAGCCACGCTGTATCTTTCTTTGAAGCGTCTGGAAAAGCAAGGAGCGATTTCAGCATATTGGGGGGATCAAAGTCATGGAGGCCGGCGCAAATATTATTCGGTCACCGAAGATGGCAAGCGATTGTTTGCCAAGTTCATTAAGGACTGGAAGACTACAACCGAGATCGTGAATCGGTTCATTTGAACCCGGGAGGTGAGTATAATGAAGAATTTTTTACGGAAAGCATTCAGTTTGGGAGAAATAAGGTTCGGGTGGATATTGCTGCTCTCGATCGCGATCTGCAGCATTACGTTCTTTTACGACGAGCATTTTAATCCTGAGGACCAATTTTGGTTGGCGTTATCTTATTATGTCTCTTTCACGTTGGCATTGGTGTGGAGTTTGACGAACTATGTGAGACATATTCAGATGAATAGCCTATACCGCAGGCAAAATGATATCCATACTTACGTTGCCCAGCTTGCTTTAAATAAAGAGGATAAACTGGAACTCCAGAATTATCTGGAAGATTTCGCAGCGGATCTGGAGCGGCAAGGAAGGCCGAAAGAGGAGGCTGCCAAAGAGGCCATTAACCAGTTTAAAGTCAAAGAATTTCTGTCGATGTCCAAACATACGCGGCCTTTCGAAATCCACGGGCATCATTATTTGATGGGTTACGCTTTGTTTGCGTTCGCCGCGGCATGCTTGTTAACCATCATTGATCAGATGACTACCCAAGAAATATTGTTCCTGTATATTATGCAGGTTGTATTGGCCGTTTATGGCGTATGCTTCATCGCGCTGTTTGTTCTATATAAAATGTTCGATAAATTCCTTTACCAGAAAGTGAAGGAGTATTTTTCTTGAAAAAGCTAAGGGGTGTGCCAATATGGAACATTGGATAACCGAAATTATGGACGCGTATGGTTACCTGGGCGTTTTTCTGCTCATCGCATTGGAAAATCTGTTTCCCCCCATTCCTTCGGAAGTCATTCTTACCTTTGGCGGGTTCATGACTACCAAATCGGGTTTGAGCATATTCGGAGTCATCGCTGCCGCAACCGCCGGCTCGGTCGCAGGAGCAATCTGCCTCTATGGGGTCGGGAAAATGTTATCTGTAAACAGGCTGGAAACACTCATCTTGAGATATGGGAAATTTCTGCGTTTGAAACCCGAAGATATCCGGAAGTCATATGACTGGTTCGATCGGCATGGATCATGGGCCGTTTTTCTGGGTCGTCTTGTACCTTTGATTCGCAGCCTCATCTCCGTTCCTGCCGGAAGCACCGGGATGAGTTTTCTGCCTTTCCTTGTCCTGACAACGATTGGTTCACTGATCTGGAATACGGCTCTCGTATATTTGGGTTCGGCAGTCGGAGGTTCCTGGGAGAAGATCGTGGGTTACATGGACTTGTATTCCAATGCCGTATATGTCCTTCTGGCACTGGGAGCAGCCGTGATTGGTATATTATTTTTGCGCAAGCGGGTTCTCAAAAGCTAGGATCCAACATACTTCAAACGCTGCACCAATCAAAATATAAAGCCAGTGAAAGCAAGGTATGAGCAAACTGGACAACTGGGAATACAACGAGGAAGAAGATACATGGACATGTGCGGCTGGACGCAAGCAATGGTTTCGCTATGAGAGCAGCACAAAAGACATAAAAAAACAATCGGGGATTCAGACGTTTTCTGCTTCGAGGCCTGCGAAAAGTGAGCCTTGAGGTCGGGTGGCTATCGCTCGCCTACAATCTGCTCAAGAAGGCGGTAATAGACCAAAAGCGAGAAAGGGCGGTGCAATGGATGACCTCCCTGGCACCGCCTTTTCTTTTATTTGGCTGATTTTTTCATAGAGTGGACTGTCTTATGAAACCGTTCATCTTTCTAGCGTGTATAATATGTGTTATCGTTAAGAATGGATGAATGTAAATAGTACATATGGAGGTAATTAAATTTGAAGACTCACTACTATTTCAGTTGGTTTAATGATTTTTTTCCAGAGAAGCTGGTCAAATTGTTGCATGAGGATATACAAGACAGAAAATCGCTTGTTATGATTAGCGCTGATCCGTCTGGTTATACAGGTGAGCAAATTAATTCTGATGATGTTTCTGAAAGGACATGGTTTAATCATGCTAACATTATTTTTGATGAATATCATTTCATTGATTACCGTATGCAGAAGGAAGATGCCCAGCGATTCATTCAAAACGCTTCTGTCATTTTTTTATGCGGTGGATATCCTGTTTTGCAGAACGATTTTTTGGCGGAATATGAATTATCGGATGTTATCAAGAACAGCAATGCCATTATAATGGGTGCCAGCGCTGGCGCGTTAAACATGGCTGCCAAATGGTTAAGCTTGATAGAGACTGGCAATGAAGTTGAAACAAGTACTATTTATGATGGTATTGGCTTAAACCATTTTGCCTATGAATCTCATTCTAAACGAGACTACGCCACGTTTGTTCAAGGCTACCTATTTCCCTTGTCTGAAGAGATCGATGTTTATGCGGCAGAACAGGAGAGCGCTATACGTGTAAAGGACGGCAAAATAGAAATAATGGGTCCTGTATATTTAATTTCCCACTCTAAGATTCAGAAATTGGTTGAGACACTCTAATTAGGGTGAGTGGCTGTGACCTAACAGAATTAATTCCTTTTGATGTTTAAAATCAAGGCTAAAATATAGGAGCGCTATTCAAAAAAATGAGGAGGGCAACAAGTAGATAATGATCAATGACCTACACCGAAAACTGGGTCCATTCCTTTTGAAGAATAGAATAATTCAGATAGCATTTCAATTTTTTATGTCAGCGATAATCGGTGTTATATATGCATTGATGATTGCTAATGAAACTACCAATGAATATATTAGTAAAATATTGCCGAGGTACGATGGACCAAATCTTCATCAATATTTGCCCCTTGTGCTAACTGTGTTCATTTACTCGTGCTTCATTCAAAAGAAACAAAGAAATGTCCTGGAAAAAATCTCATTCAGCTGTCTTCATATTCTCATTGCAATACTAAGCTTTATCGCTTCTCTTATCGTTATAATGATGGTTCAATTCCCATTAATAAATTAATCCCTTCCAAGTCGCTTTCCAGCGGCTTATTTGTTTCTAGTTCCTATCTCATGTCGAGGGGCTTCGAACGCAAGTCAAAGCGAAAAGACTACTTCATAAGGCTTTCATTTTTGTTTTTATCAAAACAAAATATAAATATACATTGTTTTTATTTAATATTGATGATACCATAAATTTGTTTTTAACAAAACAATATACACTTTTTGTTTTGTGAAAAACAATAAAGAGGAGGAAGATCATGAAAATAATAAATCCGAGCACCCTCACACAAACAGTGACGAATCTCATTTCACAAATCATCATTACACCCGCTTCTCCGTTAGCTTTTATTTCCGGACAAGTTGCGTTAAACGAAAAAGGCGAGCTGATCGGAAAGGGTGACTATCTACTCCAGGCCAAGCAAGTCTTTGGCAATCTGAAATTAGCCTTGGAGGCAATCGATACCGAAGCGAAAAGTATTGTTCAAATGAGGATTTATGTCGTAAACCATAAGCCTGAGTTGGTTGATTCGATCTTTAAAGCCGGATTTGAAGTATTCGGGGACGGATGGCCCAAAACGGCTAGTACCTTTATAGGTGTTCAGGCGCTTGCCTTTGAGGAGTGGTTAATTGAAGTGGATGCAATTGCATCGATTTCCAACTAAGAGAGGAGAAATATAAAAATGAATTATGGTGTGATTATCATCGGCGGGGGACCTGTCGGCATGATGTTGGCAGGGGAACTCGCTTTGGCGGACGTCAAGGTTTGTGTTTTGGAGAAATTAGAAGATACCACCCCATACTCTAGAGCACTTAGCATCCATCCTCGTACATTAGAAATTCTGGACTTGCGCGGTTTAAAAACGGAATTGTTGAAGATCGGGAAACCGTTGCCGACCGGGCATTTTGCAGGCTTGGAAACTCGGTTGGACTTTACGGTCATCGACTCTTCATCCAATTATTCATTGTTTATTGCCCAATCCGAAACCGAAAAGGTACTGGAGCGCAGAGCCAGAGAGCTAGGTGCAGAAATACGGCGAGGAACGGAAGTATCGTCCATCTCACCAAATTCAGAATATGTAGAAGTGATAGCCACTGGAACTGAAGGCGAAATGACATTAACAGCAGCATATGTGGTTGGTGCAGACGGAGCCGGAAGCATTGTACGTAAACAGGCGAACATTCCCTTTAATGGAACAGATGCAACACTTACCTCGGTCCAAGGCGATGTTGTGCTTAAACGCCCGCCTGTAACGAGTGTCGTTTCCAGTTTTGACGAGAACGGAATGATCATGATCGTTCCTGTGTCTAAAGAGTTGCATCGTGTAGTTTTTATCGATCCGGATCGAAAATCCATTCCTAAGGATACACCGGTCACACTGGAGGAACTACGCTCGGGAATGCTCCGCATGTTAGGGGACGACTATGGGATTTCAGATCCGTACTGGATGACTCGCTTTGGCAATGCTACCCGACAAGCTGACCGCTACAGGGAGGGAAGAATATTCCTTGCAGGGGATGCTGCTCATATTCATTTCCCTGCCGGAGGTCAAGGTATGAATGTGGGACTGCAAGAGGTCATGAATCTCGGGTGGAAATTGGCTGCGGAACTGAAAGGATGGGCACCAGAAGGGTTGCTCGATAGTTACCATGAAGAGCGTTTTCCCGTCAATTCAGCATTGCTTAGGAATACACGTGTACAAACGCAGCTATTTGGTACCGATTTTTCATCGACTACGATCGATCTGCGGAGATTGATATCCAACTTATTGGAAATCCCTGAAGCAAACTACCGCTTAGCGAGTCAAATTGCAGCCGTGGATGTTGGCTATAAAGTGCTAGATACCGTTTCTGCACATCCGTTAAATG
This sequence comes from Paenibacillus sp. JNUCC-31, assembly GCF_014844075.1. Lineage (NCBI taxonomy): Bacteria > Bacillati > Bacillota > Bacilli > Caryophanales > Paenibacillaceae > Paenibacillus > Paenibacillus sp. JNUCC31. Next base: position 1,543,932 of record NZ_CP062165.1, on the reverse strand, counting down.
GTCGCAGGCTTGCAGAGATCAAACTGCGCAAGGAAAACGGCGATATCTTCAGCAGTTACGAACTTTTCCGGGAAGGCAAATATGTATTGGTGAATCTCGTTAATGATCATCTCGTGGAAAGCATCATTCGTCGTCTGCCGAATCAGCATTTCACATTTGTTAGCGCGACGTTGGCGGAACCAGCTCTTGACTGGAACAATGTGCACACAGCAATGATTCGTCCGGATGGATATATTGCATGGGCAATTTCCGATCAAGAAAGTGAATTGGAACAATGCATTGTGGAAGGTATTAAGAGTATCAGCAAAGAGTAACTTTTTTTAATATTATTGTTTCGATAAAAACAATAATATGCCCGGAAGCCTCGGATTCATCGCTTTCCGGGTTTTCTTATGGGGAGGGAGCATAATTTCTTTCTTTGGTGTGTTGTACTTACAACGGTGGAAGCAGAACCCGTTGTAATCTTAACAGCTTGGATGGCCGTGATTTTTCAAGGCATATCTCGAATTGGGGCCAATAAAACCTCATTATTTTTCAATCTCGTTCCACTTTCGACGATGGCGATACCTGCTTTATTGGGAGAAAATATAGGGATGCGCAGTTATTGGGGCTCTTATGACTATTTCCGGGAAATTTTGGTCCACGAGGTCCAAAATATAAGCGCCTCAAATATTTTTTTGCGAAACAATCATGTATAATGAGGAAAGATACGCGAATAGAGGAGACCAAAGAAAATGCAGCCAATGGATCTTTCTAAACAATGGATTTTTAAAAGCTTTATCCATCTTATGAGTCAACAGGACATAAGGGAAAGCAAGTTATCCGTCCGAATGAGTGAGGAAATACATAAATTTGAAAAGGAATTTGGCGAAAAAGGGAATTTGACCTTGTCGGAGATTCACCTCATCGCATGTATCGGAGATTTCTCACCGATTAATGTCACCTCCATTTCAGAAAAAACCGGATTAACCAAAGGCTCCATCACAAGAATTAGCAAAAAACTTCTAAAACTGGCGTTAATCAAAAGACAGCAGATTAATGACAATAAAAAAGAAGTCTATTATAGTTTGACTTCGAAAGGCCGAAAAATTTATGTTATCCATCATCGAATCCATCAGGAAATTGAAGAGCGGTTCATGAATTTTTTGGATAAGTATACTGCGGATGAACTTGTTTTTGCGAGTAAGTTCATCCAGGATTTAACGGAGTGGGACTATTAAAGGATGAATGCTCTGAACCATCCAATATAAATTTGCACCATGTAGAGCTGCTAAGCTAGTAGCATTGTTTTTTATTTTATCGGGTGAAGTTCTCTTTTCATTGATGAAACTAACGGGAGACAGTAAGTTCAAATAAGCGATGAAGCGAAGAGGGGGAAATCGAAATGAAGACGATCAAATGTATGATGGACCACCTGTACTGGGCAGACGGACGTATCTTGGACGCGCTCGAAGAGAGTGGGACGAAGAACAAGGACCTTCTGAAGCTGGTCCGGCATGTTGCGGTCGCGGAACGAGTCTGGCTGTCCCGATTGCAGGGCAAGGGCAGTGCGCAATATTCGTTGTGGGAGGAAACGGAAGACCTGACGGCGATCCGGACGATGTTCGAAGATAACGCCGAGCAATATCGCGTCTATATCGCAGAGCTTGAGGAATCTGAGTTGGACGAAATGATCGACTATGCGAATCAGAGCGGGGTTCCGTTCCGAACATCCGTCCGGGACATCCTGCTGCAGGTCCTCTTGCATGGGCAATATCACCGGGGGCAGATCAACCGGGCACTTCGGATCGAATCGGCGGAGCCTGTCCAAGTCGATTACATCACGTTCGCGAGGCTCTCTCGAGGGAGAACAACTTGATTTTTACCCGATGTGATTTCTTTGCCAGAGAAATTAAGAATCAGTTCTTGGCCTTGATTTTTAACCGTAGTAATTTTTTTCTTTCCGTCCCAATTAAACGTTGCTCCAGATTGTTTAAAAACATCCTTCACAGGAACATAAATGGAGTTATGTTGGGTTGTAGTTAACTTGTTGTCCTTTGAGATATCTAACAAGACCTTTTTTAGTGAAGGATTATACACGTTCGCCGCACGTTCCTTAAAAGGTAGATCCAATAAGGATTGATCCAAAGCAGATGCAACGGATCCTATACCCACAACTAAACTTAACATCAACAATAGAGAAACTAATCGTTTCATCTTGATTCCTCCTTAAGTATTGTTATTCACGTCACATAAACGTTACAAGACGGGAAAAGGTTTCCTTTAAAATCCATTATGAACGATGGTATTACTTTTTTTCGTTACAAAAATTATCCGTTCAATTAACGGGCAGGATAGCTTTATCCATTGTCGAATCCTTTAACGAATATTTCTAATAAGGGGGGTTAGGCATGGAAATTAAGATACGAGAAATTGTAGCGAATGATTATACTGATGTTGTTTTTCTATGGAACGATGTGCTTGAGATTCGCAATGTCAATGATGAAAACTTTCGAGTTACAACAAAAAAAATGAATGATGCCGGGAATTACAAAACATTTGTTGCATTATTCGAAAACGATGTGGTTGGCTTTGTAACTATAGTTCAGGCATTATCCATAGGGGTTTCGATTGGTTATTTACATATCCAAGCTCTTGCCGTTAAAAAGGAATTTCAGCATCGTGGGGTAGGTACAAAACTATTAAGACATACTGAAAATTATGCTAAAGAAATCGGAATATCAAGCATTATTTTATGCAGCGGATTCAAGCGAACAGACGCTCATGCTTTTTATGAGCATAATGGTTATGACAAGGATTCATACTGCTTTGATAAGAGTATTAGCCTGGACTAGTAAGTAATAATTAAATCAAACTAATTATGAATATATAATAGTTTAGAAACTATTTTTCCTTTACTTGAGAGGAGATCGAGACGTATAATCCGTTCAGACACCAGAGTAAGAAGAGGGGAAAAATGATTATGAACAACGGGTTGATCAATGCTATTATCGCGTATATTATGTGGGGAGTTCTCCCGCTTTATTGGAAGTTGTTTAGCGAAGTGCCGGCAGGCGAGATTCTGTCGCATCGGGTTGTCTGGTCATTCGTTTTCATGGGCATTCTCGTCGCTGCCCAGCGCCGCTGGGGTGATATAAAGAAGATTGCGACTAGCCGTTCGCTTCTGTTGTCGCTCGCCGCGAGCGGACTGCTGATTGCTGCCAATTGGCTCATTTTCATCTGGGCAGTTAACAACGGACATGTCGTGGAGACAAGTCTCGGCTATTATTTGAACCCGTTGTTGAACGTGCTGTTAGCGGTCGTTTTCCTTCATGAGAAGCCGAACCGCGGCCAATGGCTCGCGATTGCCATCGCTGGTGCAGCGGTGCTTATCATTGCGATTGACTATGGACGCTTTCCGTGGGTCGCGATCTCTCTGGCCGCGTCATTTGGCTTGTACGGCCTGGCGAAAAAGAAGATCAAGCAAGACGCTTCTATAGGCTTATTTTCGGAGACGGCTGTAGTCCTGCCCGTCGCGCTCGGTTACTGGATCTATTTGGCCGTCGTGGGGAAAACGACGGCATGGACGCTGCCTGCACCGACGTTCATCGAACTGCTTCTTTCCGGCGTAGTCACGGCGCTGCCGCTGCTCTTTTTTGCGCGGGCAGCCGCCCGGATGTCGCTGTCCACGCTCGGCTTCGTTCAATACATCGGGCCGACGATCATGCTGTTACTGAGCATATTCGTATTCAAGGAATCGGTCTCTCCGGTTCTGCTCGTCGGCTTTGCGCTCATCTGGACAGCCCTGGTCGTATACGCTACAGCATCGATTCGCGGCACGAAACTTGCGAAGGCGAGCTGATGGCACAGGCCCCCGGATCATCATAACGGCTGTTTCCAATCGGGCGGAAACAGCCGTTTTTCGTTTGTAGTGTTATCTGGTGTACCTGAGCACCTTACATTGACTGTGACTAACTCTATATTGAATTCACATTATACAGGGTAAGCTACCTTGGAACGATAGCTCCATAAAACAGGGGCAGTGTGGACTTTATTTTCCAGTCTAAGGCATGCCGCTGTTTTTTTATTGTTGAGGATGATTTGGGACCCCTCGTTTCGACCAAACGAGGGGTTTTTATGCTCATTTTGCTTCATACCAATGGTATATCTATTCGTAATCATAGGCTGTACAATCATTATGTTACGGTTGAATACAATGTATCCTTTTATTGTTTTATGTATATCATATGGATATACAATTATGGTGAGGTGAGGTATAATTGGAGCAACAATCAAACGAAAGGCGTGGGGTTGCCATGACTACAGCCACACTGAGCAAATGGGGAAATAGCAGTGCAATTCGCATTCCTAACCAATTGCTTAAACGTCTTAATCTGGAGGAAGGCTCGGAAATTGAGATTTTGGTGACAGCAGATAATGAATTGTTGTTGCGTCCAAAAACCAAGCCTGTAGAGTCCAATGAGGAACTACGTAACCATCTAAAGACTTTGCTCTCTAAAGTGAAACAAGATACAAGACATGAAGAAATAGACTTTGGCACGGAAGGGAACGAGTTACTTTGATTATTCCCAAGCGAGGCGATCTGATATGGCTTGACTTTGATCCTCAAGCGGGTCATGAGCAAGCCGGGAGACGACCAGCTATTGTTCTATCGGAACATGAATTCAATGAAGTAACAGGTTTTGCCGTTGTATGTCCCATAACGAGCCAAGCCAAGGATTATCCTTTTGAAGTTACACTACCAGAAGACCTGCCATTTTCAGGTTTTGTTTTGACGGATCAGTTGAAGAGTCTTGATGTGCGGCAACGACGTATTCAAATTGCGGGGCATGCCGAACCAACCTCTGAATTTATGAAATCAGTTCTACGCAATGTCCGTTCTATTTTGGCATAATTGTAGATTAGTAGCTTGATCATGATCATATACCTAAATCCACGTCTAATTCAGAGACGTGGATTTTTTGCTTTCATACCTTATTAGCCCCTTCCATCCTTGACCCTTCAAATAAGGGTATGCATGAGGTGTTTTTGTTGAAAGAAAGATTTTTAATCCTCTGAAATTCTTTCCAGATATAGTATGATAAGACTATCGCTAGCTTCTTCAAACATGGCCTGATTTATCTCAGCGGCGATCGGGCAAAGGCCATATCGAATGATCACGAAGACCATCCTATACATAAAGATAAGGAGATCCAAATATGACCGTTACTTCGATTATCGATCAAATCCGCATTATTGAATACGATCCCTCCTACGCTGCTGCGCTCGCTGATATGTGGAATCGCAGCAATGAAAGTTGGGGAGGCGGCACCAACCAGAGAACAGAGGATACCGTTCGCCGAGAGATGGAGAGTTCATCCAATCTTCATGTATTTCTCGCTGTTCATGAGAATGAGGTTGTTGGTTTCTGCAGTTTCGCCCACTACCGCTTTGACGAGGGTGCCTTATATGTACCCCTATTGAATGTTCGCCCCGATTATCATGGTTATAAAGTAGGACGTAATCTGATCCTGAACGCCGTCCGCAAGACCGTGGAAGCGGGGTGGCCCCGCCTGGATTTGTACACATGGGCGGGCAATACGAAGGCTGTGCCGATGTACAAGAAATGCGGGTTCTTCTGGGAGAAAAAAGATGATAACGTGCACCTCATGAACTTCATCCCGACGATCTTGCAGACCGAAGCACTCGCTCCTTATTTTGAGGAGCTGGATTGGTACGCAGATAGCACGCGTGAACTCGTCATCGAGCCGGATGGCCGACGGGAGAGAGGTTTCGATTTCTTTGAATATACCTGGAGCAAGGGAGATATCTCCCTGCGAGCTGAATTCGAAAAGTCGGGTCGCGGTCTGACGGCTCTCGAAACACCGGATTACGAAATTTCCACAGAGATTGACGATCATGATCTCGTATTTGGTTCCGCATACAAGGTTCGCTATCGAATCAAGAACCGCTCAGCATCCGAGTTGGCGGTCGAGATCAAGGGCCAGAATAACAAAAATATTCGATTTGCGCTGGACGCTGCGCGAGTGATTGCTCCGGGAGAAACGGTAATTGTGGAGGGCGAGTTCCACCTTGATCCGGTTACAGAGGAGCAGAGCCAGAATAAGACCCATCCCGTTGTCACCAGCACATGGCTGATCGGTGGCAGGAAAGCCGAGTTCCGTGTGGGCGTCGCCCCGAAATTTCCGGCCAAGATCAATGCGGCGTTGCCCGTGAAGGAGCTCTATACAGGTATCCCGGCCGAACTGTACCTGAACGTGGAAAATAATTTTGAATCCGAAGCGGAGTTCGCTTTTGACCTGCCTGAGGATGAATTCCTGGAGTGGGCAGAACGCTCGGTACGCTTCACGGTTCCTGCAAAAGGAAAAGCATCTGTGCCGGTGTCCTTTACCTTACAGTCGTATGGTCTATATTCGCGAGAAGTAGAGGTGACGGCTGTTCCGGCAGGCAGGCGGGCGGTCTCTTTCACAACCAAGCTGTCTGTTCTCATGAAAGGAACGGAGGGCCGTTATGGTGGGGAGAACGGGGAACAGTGGGTGGCCGTGAACGGCGCATTCTCCCTCCATATGAGTAAGCAAGATAACAACATGTGGATTGAATACCCTGGTTCACAGCACACGTTTTGGTGGACCTATCCGAAGCTGGGTAAGCCATTTGCAGAAGAGCTTTCCAAGAAACAAGCCAAAGAAGTGAACATCTATCCCGAAGGGGAACATCAGGTTCTCGAAGCACTCTACGAATCGGAAGACTTCCTTGGTTTGCAGATCAAGTCCGTGGTCAAGCTGTCTGCAAATGGGATCGCAGAATTCCACCACGAAATTGAAAATACTCGCAGCGCAGAGCTGGAAGAGAACATGTTTCTAATGACCAGCTTCGGGTTCTACGGTAATCGACTCATTCTTCCGTACCAAGGTCGATATGTGGACATGGGCGACGCTTACGCTGGTGATCCGGGCCATTGGGATAGCAGCCAAATCACGGAGAACTGGCTGTTCTGTAAGGAAGCGTACGGTGCATGCGGTATCTACTGGGACCCTTCGCTGAAGCTGATACGTCCAGAATACACGCTGGGGTTGGAGCATGAGCTTGGCCGAATTCCGGCAGGAGCCGTTGTTCGGACGAAGGCGACCGTATTTGCCTTGAACACCTTTGCCAAGTGGCAGGATTTCCGATCTTTCGCCCGAAAACAGCGGAGTGCATTTGTACCGACGCTGGACAACCATCTTGAACTGGCACTTAGTGGCGGCAATCCGTTTGTTTCAGACGTACTCACAGCGGAATTGATCGAACGAAAAATGGTTCCGCTCGCCGGAAATCTGGAACTGTACGTGCAGAATGGTGGCGAACCTGAGCACTTAGCGGCTGATATGGAATTACACCGAGAGGATGACCTGCGCTCTGCTCAGTTGGAATTCTCCCCTGCTGAGGAAAAGCTTGAGACAGAAGAAGGAGAATTCGGCTGGAAGGTTCGGGCTGTCTATCGAGGTGAGGATCGTGTTCAGGAACGGAACGCCCTCTGGTATCCGCAGACAGGAGCAAACGTTGATCGGGTAATTGAAGAAGGTCCGGCAGGACCCGTTTACACGGTGAGCAATGGAGTTCTCTCCATGGCAGCTGCACCTGGCTTCGGAAGTGTCGTGCATTCCTTGAAGCATCAGGGCGAGGAATGGCTGGACAGTTCGTACCCGGAAGCAGCACCCCGTTCCTGGTGGAATCCATGGTACGGTGGACTTGGTGTGGGTATCCCCGGTATGAACGGTTTCAGCCGCCAGCTGGAGCAGAGAAGCGCGGCTTGGACGGAGCAAAAGGATAATCATGGTAACATCTGGAAAGGGATTCAGATCACAACCCGCATCGAGAAGCATGAAGCGAATCGGGGAATTACGGTACACCAGCATTACCTCATGCTGCCCGGCGTACCTGTACTCTGTGAATTGCATTCGGTGACCAACGAAAGCGGCTTGGCACTGACGGATTACTCGCTAACGGAAGATCATTTCTTCAAGCCTTCGTCTGTCTTTGCTGATGGTTGGCTCGAACACCCCGAGCTAGGACGGTTCCCTCTGGGGAAGGTGGACGCGGGTCTTCAATTGAAGGGGCTCTTGCGTGTTGGGGCGGTTTCGCGTAAGAACATGCTGCATGCAGTAGATGGATATCCAAACCAGAACGCTTCAGCATTTGCGAACAACCAGGTACTTGGTCACAGCGTGCACCAGCATCTGCCTATTCCGAATGGGGATACGGTCTGGATGAAGCCGACCTATCTGATCTTGGGACAAATTCCCCTGAGTCCAGAGGATGTCCGTGACCTTCTGAAGCTAACCTTTGCAACTTCTACCGACGAAAAGGAGGCCTCACATGCCGATCATTGATATTCATATTCATCTGTCAGACATCGACAGCTTTCATCGAACGGCGATCGATTTATCGAAAGTGGATTACTCTGCCGCTGGCCTTAAAGAGGAGTTTGATAAGAACGACGTTATTCTTGGCATCGGAATGGGGGTTACGGAGCAGACGAAGGGAGCATTCCCGGATTCGAGCTCACCCAATCCGATGGGACTCGATTTGGAAGCGACGGTTCCGTCCTTTCTCATGGAATGCGTCGGCATTAATCCAAACCACCTTGGTGGTGAACATGCTCAGGATGAGCTGGACCGGATTGAAGCACGACTGCAAGCGCCTGAGGTAGCTGGGATCAAACTTTATGCTGGATACTATCACCACTATGTGTATGATAAAATCTACACGCCGGTCTATGAGCTGGCAGCCAAGTATAACGTGCCGGTGGTCATTCATACAGGGGATACGTACTCCATGAACGGATTGCTCAAGTACGCACATCCGCTGACCGTGGACGAATTAGCGTTTCAACAGCGCGGCGTGAACTTTATGATCTGTCATCTGGGTGATCCCTGGGTGATGGATGCCGCTGAAGTAGTGGCGAAGAATCCTAACGTTTACGCAGATTTATCCGGTCTCGTTGTCGGGGATCGGCCCCATTTTGAACGGTTTATGAACGAACCCTTGTTCATGGATCATTTCCGTCGAGCCTTGGTATATTCGGATCATTATGAGAAAATGCTGTTCGGAACCGACTGGCCGCTTGCGCCAATTGATCTGTATGCAGAATTCGTCCGCCGACTTGTGCCGGAGCAGCATCATGAAAAGGTATTCTACGAGAATGCCTTTGGGTTATTTCCACGCATTGGGAAGCGGATCGCGGAGCTGGGTTAAGGAAAAGATCCAAAAAATGATCGATAAGCATATCAATACTCTGGATGCGATGTTCGCTCTGAATCATCTATCAAGTTGCTTCTGCCATTTTGTGCTGGCAGGAGCTTTTTTATGATGGATGTCTTTTTCGTATTTTCGAGAAATAGGATTGAAGCCAATCTCCTTTCACAAAGGTTTATAATCGGACATATGGTTGAGTCATATGGGTGTTAATAGTATAATTCGGGGTAATCGGTAATGGATGAATTCTGTGAATATAAATTGAGGATTAAATTGATGGGGGGAACTAATGGATGAATGACAAAACGGAAAACCCCAGTGAAGGCTTGGACCCTCGCGACCACACGGATCGACCTGTGCGCGCCGACGCACAGCGCAACATCAATGCTTTGCTTCAGTCCGCAATGACGGTGTTCGCGACCTCGGGAGTGGATGCTCCGGTGCGGGAGATTGCGGAGAAGGCAGGTGTAGGTGTTGGCACCCTGTATCGTCATTTTCCACAGCGCTCGGATTTGATCGAAGCCGTATTCCGGCAGGAGGTCGATGCCTGTGCAGATGCGGCGGAGAAGCTGTCTGCCCAGTATGAACCCGGTGAGGCCTTGGCGCGATGGATGCAGCGATACGTGGACTTCATAGCGGCCAAGCGTGGACTCGCGGCGGCTCTGCATTCGGGCAACCCGGCATATGAGACCCTGCCTGCTTACTTTGATAAGCGGCTGAATCCTGCGCTGCGAACCTTGCTTGATACTGCTGCTGCTGCTGGTGAGGTGCGTGCTGATGTTGAACCGGATGAATTGCTGCGAGCAGTAGCGAGTCTCTCTGCGGCGGGACATAAGGGCAATGCCATGCAGGCTCGGCAGATGGTTGCTCTGCTTGTAGATGGACTGCGTTATCGTGCGACTCTGTAAGCGAGTGACTGCTGCTGATATTTAAGATTTCAATGCTATCCAGCCATCTGCCCAGTAAAAATAAAGCTTGCGAATCTTCCGATGAATCGAGCTTTCTTTCCAGGCTTGTGGTCCTTGTACGGATTGCACAAAATAAAAAACGGCAGCAGGAACGGGTCAGGTTCCTGCTGCCATAACAAGATATATACGATTGTACAGGGGAGCCATGCAGATGGTTCCTTTTTCTTTTATCGGAGGAATATGTTGATCATGATGATATCGCCGCTGCCAAGTTGATACGATCCATCAATCAGTCAGTTTCCTTATTTGGTTTCGATACGACCCAGTGGGTTGTCGCTCCCTGCCAAAGCCATACATGCAGAATCCCATGCGGAATCTTCCGGATAGAGTTCAGTACGGAGATAAGCCCAGGTGAGTTTCTGAACCGCAGCTACCCGTTCAAGATTCTCATCCGTCGTCTCGGCGACATCGTAGCCGGACACTCCACCGAGTCCGTGCTCTGCGCCGAACAGAGTGAGCAGGGATTTGGGGCCGGGGGAAAGGAAATACGGATCAGTGTGCCAATCCGCGCCCATAACCGTCAGATGACGGGAGTAGTCCTTGTCCCCGGCAACAACGAGCGCGGGTGTTTCCATTTCAGAGAAATCGGTAGTAGAGAAGAAGGAATAATTCTTGATCGTGAATTCACTGAGTGCATCGCCGCCTCTGCCGGGCGCCGCAAGTAGTACGCCAGCCTTGATCCGCGGATCGGCCAAGTTCACTTCTGTTCCGTCATGAGGATCGGTAAGTCGCGCTCCTAGCAGCAGGCTTACGGTATGTCCGCCCATGGAGTGGCCAGCTGCGGCGACTCTATCCCGGTCGAGGCGTCCGAGAAGCTGCGGAACAGTGGACTCGATTGTGTCTAGCTGATCAAGGATATGTGTCATATCCTGAGCCCGGGATCGCCAGTATAACGGCGCCTCGGGATGATCCGAACCGAGGTTCAGCGTTCTCGAACTCAGATGGGTCGGCTGGATTACGACGAATCCATGTGCTGCCCAGAAGCTCGCGAGTGGAGCATATCCGTTCAGTGAGGAGAGATGATTGGATGGACCGTGCCCATGCGAGAGAAGGATGATCGGAAGTTCGCTTCCGGTCGCCGGTGCGGTGACCCGCATTTCCAGGTCTACAGCACGGCCGGGAACTGAAAGTACTACCGGACTGAACGAAAGGACTGGAGCAGGCGTGCTGATTTTGATTTCCATACTCATGGTATCTCCTTTTTTACATTTATTTGGTGTTCAATGTGGCTTTCACATACTTCGAGGCATACTCCTAAGCATTCCGAAATGAATATGATCCCGGCTTGAACTATTCATTCTGATCTATAATCTGATCGTCAATGTATTGTTAAATGATGTGTAATTAAGCTTTATTATAATTTTCAGATCGATGGGATCACCAATGCCTTATTTGGACTCGATACGTCCAAGCGGACTATCGCTCTCTTCCAGAGCTGCGAGAGCTGCCGGCCAGCTGGAATTGTCGAGGTCGAGCGCGTTGCGAAGATAAGCCCACGAGAGCCGTTGGATCAGGGCGACTCGTTCGGGGTTCTCATCCGTCGTTTCCGTGACGCTGTACCCGGAGATTCCGCCAAGCGAGTGCTCTGCCCCGAAGAGGGTGAGCAGGCTCTTGCTGCCCGGGCTCAGGAAGTATGGGTCGGTGAACCAGTCCGGCCCCCGAGTGGACAGTGGGGACTGGTCATGGTCCCCCGCGACCACGAGGGTCGGCGTGCTCATGTCTGCGAAGCTCGGGTTCATGAAGGGGAAGTGCTCAGCCGCGAACGGACTAAGGTCAGCTCCACCCTTGCCAGTCGTGGCAAGCAACACACCCGCCTTGATCCGCGAGTCGGACATGTCCTCTCCCGGTTCGCCGTGGGCATTTATGACTCGGGCGCCGAGCAGCATGCCTACCGTCTGGCCGCCGAAGGAGTGTCCGGCTGCAGCGATGCGGCTGCGATCGAGGCGCCCACTGAGGCCGGGAACGGAAGCTTCAATGAGATCAAGCTGGTCAAGGATGCGCTTCATGTCTTCGACCCGGAAACGCCAGATCAATGGTGTACGGGGATCTTCAGAAGGAAGGTTGAGAGTCCTTGAGTCGAGATGGGTGGGTTGAATGACCACGAAGCCTTGAGAAGCCCAGAAGTCGACCAACGGACCGTAGCCGTCCAATGACCAGCCAAAGCCGTGGGAGAAAAGAATAATAGGCAATTCGCGCCCAATCGCGGGCGCAGACACTCTCACTTGCAAATCCTCATCACGGCCCGGGGCTGATAGCACTACCGGTTTCACCGAGACGACTGGAGTGGACACATTAACCTTGATTTCCATAATAATAGTAGTCTCCTTTTTTGCATAAATTTGTGACTAGCGCCGCCTTGTATGCTAAAGATGAATATAAGCGGAACGTTGTTCCGATTATATACGGAACAACGTTCCGTTTGCAATGTTTTTTTTCAATTAACACTTGTTAAAATTGAAAAAGGACATGCCAAAAGAGGTAATGGAGGTATCATAGGGGAAATAAACCATACATTACCTGAGGGAAAATAATGAATACAACTTATGCCTAACCCGGAATGAGGAGGGGTCAGGAGAACAAAGGTTGAGTTACCATCTTCATGTATTTTTTTAAGTCGTCTTTTGCATGTGGGTGCTGTTCCCAGACACCAAGGCTCCAGCTCATATAACGGATGCCCAGATAACGGGATGCCAGGGAGAAATACTTTACGAACTGCTCATGTGGAATATCGTATCCGTGAGAACTCAGAGCCTCCCGATAAATCTCTACTTGTCTTAAGTGGCTACATCGCAGAGAAATATCGAAGAACACGGAGCCATACCTTGCTTCCTCCCAATCGATAAAATAGACATCCTTATTGTTATGTATCAATACATTGCCGGGGTTCAGATCATTATGGATCATCGTATGTGTATGTTCATCCCTCATCAGAACTTCAAGATCATCTACGATGCTACTTGCAATAGCTTCAATTTTCGATATGATCTGTAATCCAAATTCTTCAATGAATGCCAGGCTTTCAATGGCAGCGTTCCACGAAGGTCTCCAACGATTTTCCATCATATCGATGATGTGATTTCGATCCACAGTAGGTATCCAGGGTAGTTCTTTTTTCGACCCCATGGTGTTTTTGGTAAGAACCTAATTACGGATTGATTATGGATTCGATAGAAGCATAAAATTATTAAGGAATCCCTCTTTTTGAAGAAATACCTCTTCGAATTCTTGTGTTTTCAAATTATAGTAATAGATTCCCCGTTCATGTTTGATGTTTGCATCTACATACTCCCCAAGGAAATAAAAACCTTGTCCATCTTTGGATAAGCACAATTCGCTGCTAGCCTTTATAGGAAGGGAAATATTCGTTCTTTTGCCTGTTCTGATATTCACCATACTGTATTCAATGGGATACTTGTTGATGTGTTTTGCCGTGGCAATCATGATCTGATCTGCACGTGCGGACAGAGTTAAGATTTGTTCCTCATCCAGTTCAATGACCTTACGGGTCTCCATGGAAATAGGATCTATCTCAATAATGCTATGGTTTGGAGGAACCATCGGTGTTTGCGCCTTATTGGACTGCTCCATATGAATATATTGCTCTTCTTCGGAATATTGGATGGCATAGGTTTTGCTCGTTTCAGGGTTAAACGAAATATCCCATGTAGTTGTATCCGAATCCTCGTCATTCAAGATGTTCATTTCTTGCGTGTTCTTATCAAAGAAAATGACTTTGACGGGACGTTCCCCTTTTTTAACAGCTGCCATAACCAATCTATGATCAACGGTATCCGGAATAATTGAATTAATTGCAAATAAGCCTGAGCTTAATTGTTGAATCGTTTGTGTCTGAATATCATAGGAAAACAACTCGTCACCCTTATCTTTTCCTGCTCCTGAATAATAGATGGTGTCATTTGCTAAGGAAGCTACAGTTAAGGGATATTGAGAGTTATAAGGCAAATCAGCTAGTTTAGCTAGAGCCTTCGTTTGGATATCGTATGTGTATGCTCGCATGATCATCCCATCATCGGTATCTGTTCCATTAACATATTCCGTGTTTGTAATTGAAAGATATTCATGTGTTTCTTCTCCTGAACTGCACCCCGCAATGAAGAGAAGTAAAGTCATTACGATTGCAATAAATGGGTAGGATAAAACCTTTCTTTTCATTAACTTTTCACCCTTTTCACTAAAAGAAACGATAGATTAATCCAAGAAAATTATACCTTTATTTTACAAATTGAGTAAAGAAAAAATATTAATAGTTACCTATAGTTCTATTTTTAAATAGATGAATATGAGTTAAAAAAAACATTTTTCAGGGCAAACGTTTTTTCTGCTGAACAATTGATCGATATCTACCGATATAAAGTTAACCCATACAAAATTGGACACTAACATCGTAGAAATGGAAGGTGGATTTATTGTTAATCGCGAAGGCGAGAGAACGCATAATCAATATGTCGTTCAGAGTTAAATTGCCGCTAATGATCAGTTTACTGGTAACCATCGTATTGGCGGTAACAGCGGTATTATCTTACAGCGTAGCAGCAGTCATTACCCTCGACAAAAGCAAGGATGAGATTAAAGCAACCTCCGACCGGATTGGTGCGGGCCTATTCACCTCACTAACGTTGGAAGAACAGTCCACGTTCCTGATCACAACCCATCGCACATTTCTGGATTTGCTGGAGATTCGAAATAGCGAAGGACAGAATGAGGATGCTTTTTTTTCTGAAAATAGTGAACTCGTGGATAAAGCCAATGGCATATTGGCAGAGAGCCTCGCAGGGATGGAAGGCAACAGCAATATCATATTGCTGGACCAGAAAGGCATCATAGTAGCAGCGAACGATCCTGAGGCCCTCGGGGGTGAACGTGCAGATCGTGCGTATTTTCAACAGGCAATTCAAGGCCAGAATGTAATTAGTGAAGGGGTTATCTCCAAATCACTGGGTACGCTGGGTACAGCTTTTGCGATGCCGATCTACGATGAGAACAAGCAAGTAGAGGGCGTGCTTGTATCCACCGCATCAACCTCGTTCTTTGTCAATCAGCTGCAGAATATCGAGATTAATGAAGAGGGAAAAGTCATTATTCTGGACCGTGTGGGTACAGTGATGTTCAATTCGGCGGATGAGAAGATGGCGGGGCAGAAGCTGGAGTCTGGAGAATATCAGTCACTGATTGATCTGCCTTCTAACGAGAAGTTGCAACAAGGCGATGTTAGCACAGAGGACAAAGTCGTCTTTTATTCCAAAATTCCAAGATCGGATTGGACCATCATTGTTGAAGATAAGTTAAGTGATGTACGGAAACCCTTGGTTGCTATGGCCAATAAAATGTATATTGTCCTGTTCAGCGCGATTGCGGTATCTGTCATCGCAGGTATACTGATCTCACTATGGGTTACTAGACCAATTACGAGACTGACTGCATTATTCAAACAACTTGCAGACGGGGATCTGACCGTGCAGGCCAAGGGTAAATATAGCGGAGAATTCAAACAGCTGGTGGACAGCTTTAACACGATGGCGACGGGCAACCAACAGCTGATTTCCAGTATGAATCATTCCATCAGCGTACTGAAAACAAGTACAACCGAACTGGATCATTCCACTCAGCAGACCTCAACTTCCATTGCCGAAACAACGACAACGGCGTTTGAAATTTCACGAGCCATGGAGTCTCAGGCCAATGATACGGAAGCTATCGTGGATAAATTCATGAACGTGGGCAATAAAATTGAGAACGTCAATGAAATGTCACAGTTGGTGAAGCTCAAGGCAGATGAGATTACGGATGCATTCAAGAGCAATCATGAGGTCATTGATGCACTGATTGCGGTGAACGAACAGAACGAGGCCGAAGTAGCCAACATTTCCAAAATCACAGTACAGCTGGCCGAAAGTTCCTCTGGCATTCACCAAATCACAGGTACGATAACCGAGATTGCGAATCAGACGAAACTGCTTGCACTTAATGCCTCCATTGAAGCCGCTAGGGCAGGCGAGCATGGACGTGGCTTCGCCGTCGTTGCATCGGAGATCCGCAAACTGGCGGAACAGACCACAGCTCAATCGGAGGATATCAGCCGGATTGTGATGCAGACGATTGATCATGTCGAGCAGAATAACCGGAGTGTACACGCCATTGAGGCGATTGCTGAACAACATAAGAGCAGTGTAGGCCACACCAAGGAAACGTTCAATTTTGTCACCCAAAATATGAATGAGATGATGGATCAGGTTCAGGCCATTGCCTCCGAGATTGAATCCATTGAACGCGATAAGGATGACGTTATTGGAGCTGCACAGAACTTGTCTGCTTCGGGTGAAGAAGTGTCCGCATCCGTGGAGGAAGTGACCGCGACGATGGAGGAACAGTCAGGCATGACCGAGCATCTGTCAGAGATGGTACAGACCATCGATGGGTTGACCAAACAGCTTGCGGAAGAAGCGTCCCGGTTCAAGATAAAATAAAACAAGATCATGACGACATGTAGCACATGGGATGTTAAAACGGTAACGTTCCTGGTTCAATTCGAACCAGCATAGAACTTAACCTCCAAGCCCTGTTTAGTTAAGGGTAAGGAGGTTTTTATTTTTATAAAAAATGCCTGATGACATCAATTGGATAAATTCATTATGTAAAAAAAGGAGGTTAACAACGAAACATTTACTGTCTTATCCACGTCTGAATAGGAAAGTAATGTAAATTTGGAGTAAGAAGGTGGTAACTTGATGCAAATACGAAGAAAAGTATGCATTTCCTTAATCGCATGTCTCTTATTTATTCCTTCAGTAGCTTTAGCAAAAGAAGCTCAATTGAAGGCACCTGTGGTCAAAGCAGTGAAAGTAAAAAAAATATGTCCTTCAGCCAAGATGGAAAGTGAGAAACAAAAAGTAGATGGAGATAGAACAGTGAAAGAGATAGTGATTCTTGAACCCCTTCAAACGCTCATAGACGAATATAAACTGAATAAAACTGAAGAAAAGATCGAAGTGAGTATTATGCTTAGATATGATCTGAACATATCCAAACAAAACTTTTTGAAAACGAAATTCTCTGCGTTCAAGGATGCTGTCACGGACAAGGAGGGATTTGGAGGATACAGTTTTTTTGCCAAATTGACGATCACCGAAATAGAGGAAGTGAGTACATGGGATGAAGTCTCTACCATTTCACTCCCATCGGACACGGTGTCCATCTATTAAGTATGTTGGATTATGTATACATAGAGCAGGTGAAGTCTATATTTTTCTCTGAGAGTCGTATGAGGGAGTTCTTTTTCAGGAAACGATCAGTTTTAAGCCAACTGCAGCGGGTAACTACACCATAGGTGTCTTGGCTTACGATTCTGCTACGTATGCCTTGGATTGGGCGGGGCAAATATCGATTCCATGACAGATTTTTAGGATGAGAAATTTATAACAAAAGCCGGCCAACCCTTATGGGTGCCGGCTTTTGTCCTATTTGTAGTTTCAAGATCAGTGAGGTTATCGTACGAACCAACTGAGCGGCTGCGGGGCCATGTCTGCCGTGTCGCGAAGATCATGTGCCTTGACATTGCTACCGTAAATCATGGAATCACTGCTCAGTCGGTAGGAAGGGAAACTGTTCTCCGATTGCAGGCGAAGGCAAGGCTCGAAATAAATCTGTTGCTGTTTGTTGATGAGAAAAGGAAGCGAATCGGATTCAATCCGAATGTCATCACTGTCCGGCTCGTTAACAATCAGGAGCACAGCAGTACCATCACATCCGCATCCATCGGTGTCATAAAACAGCTTGAAATAGCCCGGCCGATCTCCCAGCATCGCGTTAAGTCTTGATTCTGCCAGCGGACTGACCTGAATGTTCATAACGTCGTTCACACTCCTCTAATCACCTCGTGAATTCGCTTACAATCTAATATATGGAACAATGGTGTAAAATAGAAGGTGAAAGCAGGCCCAATCCGATGAAAATTATAACGTTAATGGATCATCCGATCGAATGGTTCCATGACCTGAATGCCATCGAAGGAGACGTTGTGATGGAGCCTCGTAGTGAAACCCATTTCATCGCAATTCCTTATCTGGTATGATAAGCAGGAAAAATAGAGAAAAAGGAAGGTTCCGCTATGACACCGATCACCATATATGATATCGCCAAAGAAGCGAACGTATCCGTATCCACGGTCTCCCGGGTACTGAATGATACGGCACCCGTGCGTGCGAGCACGAGGGAGAAGATTATGTCCATTATTGAAAAACACCAGTTTCAGCCCAACGCACAGGCGCGCAGTCTGATCAAGAAAGAGACGGGCACCATTGCCATTATCCTGCCGGACATTACGAATCCGTTCTTTCCGGAAGTGTTCTGGGGTGCAGAGAACGAGGCACGCGGATTGGGGTATACGTTCTTTTTGTGCAACACCGCAGGGGATTACAGCCGGGAGTCCGAATACTTATCCATTTTGCGTGAGAAGCGGGTGGACGGCATTATTTTTCTAGGTGGACGAATCAATATGCAAGTCTGTCCGGATGACATGGCCCAGGAATTGATCGATATGGGTAAACGCATGCCAATCGTGCTGGTCAATGGCAATATTGCCAAAGGCGGATTCCATCGGGTGTATACGGATGAAGGTGCAGGCGCAGCTCTTGCAGCGGAACATCTGCTGGAACTTGGACATCGGGATATTGCTTTTGTGGGCGGGCTGAGGGAGTTGTCCACCACGATGGTCAAGGTCAAGGCTGTTCAGAAGAAACTCCGTGAACATGGGCTCGAAATTCCAAAAGAACGCCAGATGCTCGGCAGTTTTTCCATTGAAGACGGCAAACGTGAAATGGCAAAGCTGCTGGATCGGGACAATCCGCCCACGGGGGTCATCTGCGTGAATGATTACACGGCCATTGGTGCAATCAAGGCAACCATTGAACATGGGTTGTCGATTCCCAAGGATATTTCGATCGTCGGCTTTGATGATACGCCGCTTGCCAGCGCGGTAATACCCGAATTAACAACGGTATCCCAGAATACGTATCAGCTGGGTAAGCTAGCCGTGGATAAGCTGCACGAACTGATTAATCAGGGCAATCCAAAGAAGCAGACGATCCTCCAACCAGAGCTAATCATCCGTCAAAGTACAGGGCCTGCATCACGATAACGGTCCGATATATGGAAAAAGAAAGCGTTGACATTTTCTCAAAGGGTGAAATATAATGAGTGCGTGAATGAAACCCCTTTCATAACGTGGAGCGGGTTTTAATTTTAAGGTTTATGAAACCCATTTCATGAAATGGGTTTCAGTAAAGTTCTTCCATTCATTATATTAGGGGGCGTACCGTATGAGAAGAAGTTTAAAGGTCATTTCGTTAGTGATGCTGGTCATGATTATGGGTCTGACAGCCTGTAGCAACAAGGACAATGGCAGTTCAGCTGGGGGGTCTGGTGGCAAAGTTGATCTGAGCATGACGATCTGGGGTTCCGAGGACGAGAAGAAGATTTATCAGGAACGGCTCGACATTGTAAAACAAACGTATCCCGATATTAACGTGAAGCTGAACGTGGTAGCCGGGGACTATGACCAGAAGGTACAAACGATGATCGCCGGGGGAACTGCACCGGACATCATGATGATTGCCGAGAACTATCAGGCGTACGCCTCCAAAAATCAGATTGTTCCATTGGATGACATGATCAAGGCGAATAATGTGAACATGGCCGAGCGCTATTCCGATGATATCGCAAACCTGATGAAGTTTGACGGCAAGCAGTTTGGTATGCCGGACCGCGCAGGCGCAATGGTTCTCTTTTATAACAAGGATCTGTTCGACAAAGCCGGGGTTGAATATCCGACCAAGGAATGGACCCAGGAAGATCTGCTCGCCGCTGCTCAGAAGCTGACAGTGAAGGAGAACGGCAAAACGGTTCAATGGGGGTACTACCCAGGCAGCTGGTGGCCGCAATGGATGCAGTTGATCTACCAAAACGGTGGTTCACTGTTCGATGAGAGCGGCAAACCTACCTTTAATACCGAACCTGTACGTAAAGCGCTGCAATTCATGAATGATCTGACCTTCACGCATGGCGTGGGACCAACACCAACGGAAATTGCCGACATGGGAAATATCGGTGCTGACCCATTGTTCGCCCAAGGCAAGATTGCCATGGAAACGACGGGATTCTGGAATATTGGATCACTTGCCAAGGTGGAAGGCATCAATTGGGACATATCTCCGATATGGGGTGAGACCAACGCATTCTTCAATGGCTTCACGATTACGAACGCATCCAAGCATAAGGAAGAGGCATTCAAAATCATTGAAGCGTTGACTACACCTGAAGCACAATTGCCGATGATCAAAGCGGGTCAGGATGCCCCTGCAACGAAGGCGGGTCTGTCCAGTGATGAGTTCCTGAATGCCGAGTATGGCGGCAAGAAAATCAACATGGCTGCTTTCAGCGAGTCCACCATCTACGCAGAACCGTTCAATCCGCAGTGGAATGAAATGATGAAGCTGATTAATGACAAGCTGGGTGTCTACTTCAACAATAAAGCTTCATTGGATGATACCGTAACCGAGATTCAGAGTGGGCTGGAGAGAATCTACAAATAGCATCGACAGGGGACAGGCGGAATTCGGCATGAATCCGGGTTCCGTCTGCTCGCTTCGTCATGGGAGGGCTTAACGTGAAGAAAAAGGACGGGAAATGGTTTTATATCTTCATCTCGCCTTGGCTGATCGGGTTCCTTGGACTTACTCTGGGTCCGATCCTGTTTTCCATCTACATGAGCTTCACCAATTGGGACCTGTTCCAGTCCCCTGAATTCATCGGAGTGGACAATTACAAAACGCTGTTGACCGATGATCCGATCTTCTGGAAGTCGGTAGGCAATACCTTCTTCTATGCGCTGATCTCGATTCCGCTGGGCATGTCGATCTCGCTATGGATCGCCTATTACCTGAACAAGAAGATCAAGGGAATCACCTTCTTCCGCATCCTGTTCTATCTGCCTTCCGTCGTGCCTGTGGTGGCGAGCTCCTTGCTCTTCATCCATCTGCTTGCTCCGACGGAAGGGTTGATCAACCAGGCGCTTGCTATCTTCGGCATTGAGGGCCCGGCCTGGCTACTGGATCCGAATTGGGTTAAACCTGCTTTGATCCTCATGTCCTTATGGGGCGTCGGTGGCGGCGTGGTACTGCTTCTGGCGGGAATGAAAGGTATTCCGCAGGAGCTGTACGAGGCCGCCGCCATCGATGGGGCGAAGAGTTCGCAATCCTTCTTTCACATTACATTTCCAATGCTCACTCCCGTCATCTTCTTCAATCTCGTGACCGGGATGATCGGGGCGCTTCAGACCTTCGCGCAGGTGTTCATCGTTACTGCCGGGGGACCTGATAATGCAAGCCAGATGGTTGTTCCCTACCTGTTCCAGAACGCATTCCAGTTCTACAAAATGGGATATGCATCAGCCATTGCCTGGGTGCTGTTCATCATCATCATGGCGCTGACCCTGGTTGTGTTCCGTTCATCGGCGCTATGGGTGCACTACGAGGAGGGAAAAGCGAATGAGTAATCCATCCACTGTGGAGAAGACGATATCCTATATTTTTCTGATTCTGGTCGGGGTACTGCTTGCTTCTCCGTTCCTGTACATGATCTCCATCGCACTGGCGAGTGACGCAACAACCGTGAAATCGGCCTTTACCTTTGTACCGCTGGAGTTCCAATGGTCCAATTTCTACACGATCTTCACCAATAATAATCTGGGTACCTATCTGAAAAATTCAGTCATTATTACCGTGATTACCATTATCGGATCGGTATTGTCAGCTTCGGTCGTATCTTATGGCTTCGCCCGTATCAAGGCGAGAGGCAGTCGGTTCTTGTTTATTGTTTTGCTCAGTACGATGATGATTCCGGGTGAAGTGACGATGGTACCGCAGTTCATCATCTTCCGTCATCTGGACTGGATCAATACATTCTATCCGCTGATCGTACCGAGTTTCTTTGCGGGAGCGTTCAACGTATTCCTCATCCGGCAATTTGTCATGAGCATTCCAAAATCACTGGATGAAGCCGCCATGATCGACGGTATGGGACATCCGGGAATCTACTGGAAGATTATCATGCCGCTGACCTATCCCATTCTGGCCGCCATCGCCATTTTCTCATTTTCCTATAACTGGGGGAATTTCATGGGGCCGCTCATTTACATCAATGATCCGGAGAAAATGCCACTCGCACTCGGTGTTCAGCTTTTGACCACAGTAGGTGGCGGACAGATGCCGCCATGGAACCTGGTTATGATTGCTTCGCTGTTCCTGACCATTCCGATGGTGCTGGTGTATCTGTTCGGACAGCGCTATGTCTATGAAGCGAATATCAGCGGCGGCAGCAGTGGAATCAAGTAACGGGAGGTGCAGCAGTGCAGAACAAGCCAAACGTGAAAGCCAGTGACCGAATACGATACGGCATATGGGGAAAGGGTTGCATGAATCATGGATGATAACAACCCCCCTTTTGAGAACGACAGGAAGGATAACAAGGATAATACCAAGCATGATTACAAGAATCTGATCCAGACTGACAGGAATGAACATGACAAACAACGCAGGTGGCGCAGCCGGAGCTACATCCTGATAGGTGTCGCCCTGATCGCGCTGCTCGCGGGAGGAGGAATTACCATCAATCATTTTACCAGTGAATCATCCAAAACACTTACATTCCAAGGGGAGCCGGTACGTCTAAAGTTAGAGCAGTCCTATGACCATTTTGAAGGCTGGGGTACATCGCTTGCGTGGTGGGCCAACGATCTGGGTGGCTGGAAAGATCAAGCCAAAGTCAGTGAAGTGATGGATTTGGTATTTGACGCAGAGAAAGGGCTGGGCCTGAATATTGTCCGCTACAATATTGGTGGTGAGGAGAACCCCGAGATGAAGGCGCTTCGGCCCGGAGGGGATATTCCCGGATTTCAGCCTGAACCTGGAGAATGGGACTGGGGGGCAGATGCAGGCCAGCGGGCTGTATTGCAGGGTTCTCTGGAACGTGGGGTCAACATTACGGAGGCATTCTCCAATTCACCACCTTACTGGATGACGATCAGTGGCTCGGTTACGGGGGCTGTGGACGGCAGCAACAATCTGCGGGAGGATCAGTATGATGCGTTTGCCGATTATCTGACCGAAGTCGTGAAGCATTATCGCGATGAGTGGGGCATTACGTTCCGCACACTTGACCCACTCAATGAACCATCCTCGGACTGGTGGAAGAAAGGCAACATGCAGGAAGGCAGTCATTTTACCAACGATAAACAGGCCGAGATTATCAAGAAGGTTGCGACATCGCTCAAAAGTAAAGGACTGGACGGGACGGTCATCAGTGCTGCGGACGATAACAGCATTGACGAGACGGTGTACAATTTCAGCCTCTATGATCAGGATACGCTCGATGTGATCGCCCAGATTAATACCCATTCTTATAATGGAAGCAAAATGGAGGAACTGCGCACATTGGCTGAACGGCATGGCAAGAAGCTGTGGATGTCCGAGTACGGAACGGGTGGCAGCGAGCCGCACAGTCATGAGGACATGACTTCCGTGCAGGAACTGGCGGAGCGTATTATGTTCGATCTGAAAATCATGCAGCCATCCGCCTGGGTCTATTGGCAGGCCGTTGAAGATGAAGGCGCCAATAATAACTGGGGCTTCATTCATGCCAACTTTAATGGAGAAGAACAGTACGAGATGACGAAACAGTATTATGGCATGGCCCAATTTACGAAGTTCATCCGTCCAGGCGCAACGATTATTCCAACGGATGATGGACGAACACTGGCCGCATATGATCCTGCTAATCAAAGGCTGGTGCTGGTGATCCGCAATGAGTTATCTGCCGGAACCACAGCATTTGAACTGGGTGCATTTGACCACAGCAACACTTCCACAGCACAGGTGTACCAGACGTCATCCGTTCGGAACATGGAGCAGCTTGAAGATGTTCCGGTATACACCAATGGACTGGAAGTGCCTACAACGGACAATTCCATAACAACCGTTGTATTGGAAGGCGTAACATTGCAAGCTAACTGAGGGTTAATCAACATATCATTTTCTGTCATCGCAGTGATGAACTCAAACACAGAGAAGGAGGGCCTATCTTTGACAGAGAAACCATCCCTTTTGCTTCAAAAGCAGGAGAAGAATACACAGACCAGGGCTGAGCACAGTCTTCGATCTGAACTGACTTACGATCAGCGCAGCTTCATTATGAATGGAGAACGAGTATTTCTGAACAGTGCCACCATTCATTATTTCCGCATGCCGAGGGAGGAATGGCGGGAAGTATTAATGAAGGCGAAGCTGGCTGGCATGAATTGCATTGATACCTATTTTGCCTGGAACGTGCATGAACCCGAGGAAGGACAATGGTCGTTCGAAGGAGACCATGATTGCGGGGCTTTTCTGGACCTCTGTGCAGAGTTGGGCATGTACGTAATCACAAGACCGGGACCGTTCATTTGCGCCGAATGGGACTTTGGTGGTTTCCCGTATTGGCTGGAGACGAAACAGGGAATCAGGTTCCGACAAAACAATGAAGCCTATCTGCATTATGTGGATCTGTATTTTGACCGGATCATTCCAATCATCCGCAAGCGCCAGCTATCTGCCGGAGGCACTGTCATTCTCGTACAGGTCGAGAACGAATACGGGTATTTGATGGATGATGCAGCAGCGAGTGCCCATATGAACCATCTTCGGGACAGTTTGCTTCAGCGCGGGATCGACGTACCGCTTATCACCTGTGTCGGCGGGGCGGAAGGCACAATTGAAGGTGCGAATTTCTGGTCAGGGGCTGACGGGCATTATGCGAAGCTTCGGGAGAAGCAGCCGGATACACCGAAGGTTGTGACAGAATTCTGGACCGGCTGGTTTGAGAACTGGGGCGGCCCTTCGGCCATTCAGAAGACACCAGCCTTGCTGGAGAAACGCATCATGGAAATTCTCCGCGCCGGGTACACCGGAATCAGTTATTACATGTTCTACGGCGGGACCAACTTTGGCGGATACGGTGGCAGAACCGTGGGCAGCAGTGATATTTTCATGATTACCTCCTACGATTATGATGCGCCGTTGAATGAGTACGGGAGGGTAACGGATAAGTACGCTGTAGCCAAGACGTTATCTTATTTCGTCCATGCATTTGGAGCATTATTGATGGAGACGGAGGAAGTACCGGCAGAGCAGATCAAGGTACGTCATCCGCAAGGCGTTTCTGTACGAGGCAGGTGTAAAGGCAATGAGAAGATATGGTTCCTGGAGAGTCACAAGGATGAGCGGGAGACGTTCCATGTCACGCTGGAGGAAGGCCGGACAATTCCTGTGGCCCTGAACCCAGGGCAGATTATTCCGATACTGGACAGAATAGAGATTGCCGAGCATGTATACCTGACAGGCGGCACGATGATCACAGGCAATGAAGTGGTGAACGGAGAATTGACCCTGTTCATCGCTGCAGAGGCGGGACAGCGGTCAGTCGTGGAACTGGAAACGGACGTCTTGAATGTACGAGGCAGCAGCATCCAGGTGTTGGTTGATCATGATCCGGTCAGAGAGGTCTATCGTTTCGATTTGGTTCATTTCCGTGAGCCGGGCATCATTCATCTGGAGGCAAGCGGTGTACCCATTCGGTTTGTGGTTCTGGACAAGGAAATGATGGATCGCACGTGGAGAATCGATGGAGGAGGCGAGCCGGATCAGTTACGTTATGCCATCGGATTTGATGATGTAGACGTCTCCTCTTCCGGGCAGGTCACGGGTATGATCTCTGATCCGAATCGGACCATTATGCTTCTCGGCAGCTGGACTGGTGGAGAACAGACGTTGATTGGACATGAGTTTATATACGGAGAAGCAAACGATTCACAGAGCGGCATACCGGATGAACATGTTGTGGAGTTATCCGCAGCAATTCGTCACTCTCCGTTCATTAGGCCGCCAATGCCACCGAAACTGTCTGATTCCCCTGACCTGGCACGTGTGACCTTGACAGCACAGCAGGGTTCTTCGAGTGGTCAACCCGAACATTTTTCCCAGTACGGACAGGATTTTGGGTATCTGTTATACGAGTGCGACTTCGACAGCTCAGTGAATGGAATCACCACCCTTATTCTGCCGGATCTCCAGGATACGGCTAGAATATATGTCAACCATGTTGAGCAGGCGCTGGTACGTCAAGTGGGTGCAGCGGGAATGCAAGTGCAGGCGAACAAAGGAAAGAATACACTCCAAGTGCTGGTACAGCATATGGGCAGGCTGAATTTTTCTCCATATTTGGGTGAAAGCAAAGGTCTGGCAGGATCTGTGTACATCGGTGGTTCTGTTCAGGATATACGAAGGAATTGGCATACGGAGCAAGGGGTCGTTCACCTCGATGAAGTGAATGATCATCATCTTCAGGAAGCCCGGCTACTGAGCAGAACCTTTACACTGGATGGCATGGATCGAGCCATTCTCGTTGGAGCCGTCAGCCAAGGATTGCGCATTAATGGCATGGATGTGCCGATGGAAGGGTATCAGGACTGGTTTTCGTTCGACACATTGGATCTTTCCCTTTATTTACGACCGGGGGAGATCAATACGCTGGAGATGCCTTACAGCAGAACACCGCTCAATCGACTGGAACTGATCCTTTACCGGAGTGAAAATGAATTGAAGGATTGGCGTATGGCGGGTACGGATGCCTTGCTGCCGCAACAATGGGAGACATATGAGGCATCGAATAAGTCAGGTCATCTCCAAACGCATGGGCAGACTGCTGACTATAGTGGCAACCGAAGTGCCACTCCAGTGGGAAATGGTTCGAACGGTCAGCCAGTCTGGTATCGCTGGCAATTCTCCAAGTCAGCAGTACCAGGACACTACCGGGTGAACCTGATGCTTCGCCTTACCGGGATGAGCAAGGGAACACTTCATCTGAATGGCCACCATCTGGGTCGTTACTGGCAGATCGGTCCGCAGGAGGATTACAAAATTCCGGTATCCTGGCTGCAGGAGGAGAATGAACTGCTGTTGTTTGATGAGGAAGGGCGGGCGCCAGAACGGGTGCGCTTATTGTATGACAACTTGTCCCAGTATCCATGGGTTGTGGTCGAATAGATCATCTTTATTTGTAACACGTACAACGGAAATAGATAGCTTCTCCTTAGTCGTATCATTCTTTTAGCAGGGACTGCTCGGATGATTGAGTCTATAGATTCTGAATCTCCGGGCAGCTCGGTTAAAGTAAATGTGCGACGAAGATAGCTGCAATCATTTATTGGAACCGTTTACATAAAGGGGTGGGATAAGGTGAACTGGACGTTTGTCCGCAATGTTACGCTATCTACACCTACCACGATTGCACATACCTGGGCACCGGAATGGTTCAAGGACAGCAATGGCAGTCTGAACATCATCGTGTCCATCTCCCCAGGAAATTATGAGAACTTCAAACCTTATGTCATCACGGCAATCAATGCAACGCTGTCTTCCACAACATGGTCTGCGGCCACAGAGCTTGCAGGCATTGCACCCAACTACATCGATACCTTCATCGTCAAGACAGGCTCCACCTATCATGCATTTACCAAGAATGAGACCACCAAGTATATCGAATATGCTACGGCTACTTCCCTCGCTGGACCTTACACGTTCAAAGGGACAGGAGATTGGGCAGGATGGGGTTCCTGGGTAGAGGGGCCTGCGCTTGTCCAGCTCGATAACGGTTCTTGGCGAATCTATTTTGACGGTTATTCCACCCAAAAATATTACTACAGCGACTCTGTCGACGGGTTTCAGACGTGGAGTGCAAAGCAGGAGATTGCAGGTCTGACCGGGTTGGTTCGGCACATGACTGTGCTCAAGGAGACAGGACAACCGGGCGATATTCGACGGCTGGAATCGTACAATGTTCCAGGCAGCTATATTCGCCATTACAACTATCAGGCAAGAATAGATGCCAATGTCAGCCCAGCGGAGGACGCACAGTTTCGCATCGTTCCTGGACTAGCTGATTCATCTGGGATTTCGTTCGAGTCGATCAATTATCCAGGCTACTTCCTGAGGCATTACAACGATGGGATTGTACTTGTAAAAAATGATGGCTCTGCAACCTTCAAAAGTGATGCCACGTTCAAACGTGTTAATGGTCTTGCCAATTCTTCCTGGACGTCTTACCAATCATTGAATTACCCAAACCGGTATTTAAGACATGTGAACAACATGCTGCGGTTGGAACCGATCGTAACGGCGGTTGACAAGTCAGACGCTACTTTCAGGGAGTTTGCACAGTAATCCTCTGAAATCTTCTATATAAATTGAACTCATTTATCTCGATGAAAAATGGAAATTATTTTACTTCAGAAGGAGTGAATCGAATGAAATGGTTGAAACGAATAGCCGCTCTGTTGATGACAGGCAGTTTGCTCACAGGAAGTCTGGGCTTGGGTACGGAGGCATCAGCCGCGGGTTCTTACACAGCTGTGGCCGATCCCTCGAAGCAATATCAGACCATCGAAGGATGGGGAACATCCCTTGCCTGGTGGGGCAAAGTGGTTGGAGAGTACTCCAATCGGGACGAGTATGCAGAAAAGATGTTTAGCCCTGCCAACGGGCTCGGTCTGAACGTCCTTCGTTACAACATTGGAGGCGGCGATAATCCATCATCCAATGTTTTGGAATATCGCAAAGCTGTGCCGGGATATCAGCCTTCTCCGGGCGTATATGACTGGAATGCAGATGCGAATCAGCGGTACATGTTACAGGCTGCCAAATCGTATGGAGTCAACGTGTTTGAAGCCTTTGCGAACTCTGCACCCTACTGGATGACGATCAGTGGAAGTGTATCCGGTGCAGCGAATGGCGGCAATAATCTCAAGCCGGATTACTATGATGATTTTGCAGATTATCTTACGGAGGTTGTGAAGCATTTCAGAGATAACTGGGGTATCACGTTTGACACAGTTACCCCGCTCAATGAACCGATCTCGACATGGTGGAAATTGGGCAATGATCAGGAAGGCATGCACTTTGACCGCGCAGATCAAAACACGATTCTCAGTCAGGTGCAATCCTCGCTTGCAGCAAAGGGATTGTCCACGAAGCTGAGTGCGCCGGAAGAATACAGTCTGGATGATTCACCAACTTCCTTTAACAGCTACAGCAGTGCCGTGAAGTCGGCTATCGACCAGATCAAC
Source organism: Paenibacillus sp. JNUCC-31 (assembly GCF_014844075.1). NCBI lineage: Bacteria > Bacillati > Bacillota > Bacilli > Caryophanales > Paenibacillaceae > Paenibacillus > Paenibacillus sp. JNUCC31. Next base: position 1,514,499 of record NZ_CP062165.1, on the reverse strand, counting down.
ACCCATACGTATGGCGGCAGCAATCGCACAGCTCTGCGCAATACAGCGACATCTGCGGGCAAGCATCTGTGGACATCTGAATACGGGGATGGCGATGCAAGCGGGTTGACGATGTCACGTACGATCCTTAAGGACATGCGAAACATGGGCGCAAGTGTGTGGGTATACTGGCAGGCGGTGGATAGCGCCGATGGCTGGGGATTTTTCAAAAACGTACTGAATAATACCCAAACCACCAGCTACACTGTGAACCAGAAATATTATGTGATGGGCAATTACAGCAAGTTTATTCGTCCGGGGTACAAGATTATCGGCATGAGTGATGCCAATACGCTTGCTGCCTATGATGCTGATTCAGGTAAAGTAGTGCTGGTGACCACCAATTCGGATTCGACAGATACAACGGTGACCTATGATCTGAGCCGATTTACAAGCCTTGGGTCTTCCGCTCAAGCTTATCGTACATCTTCTACAGAGAAGTTGCAGCAATTGACCAACATCAACATTCAGAATAAAAAGTTCACAGCAACAGCTAAAGCTAACTCGGTCACGACTTATGTCATCTCTGGTGCAGCATACAATGGTAGTACAGGATATGAAAGCGGGGCCATCTACAAGCTGATCAATCGAAACAGCGGCCTTGCTCTGGATGTCAACGGAGCTTCAACTGCTGGAGGTGCAACCATCATCCAGTGGAATGACAATGGAGCGGCCAACCAGCAATGGAAGCTGGAGGCGGCTGGAAACGGTTATTATAACATCCGCAATGTAGCCAGCGGGCTTTTGCTGGATGTGAATTCGAGTTCCATGCAGGGGGGAGCTGCACTGATCCAGTGGCAGGATAACGGCGGCAACAACCAGCAGTGGCTGCCCGTGGACGTTGGGGGTTATCTCGTTCTTGTGAACCGCAACAGTGGTCTAACAGTAGATATCAATCAAGGGTCCATGAGTGCGGGGGCTTCAACGATCCAATGGGCCGACAATGGCGGGGCCAATCAGCAATGGAGCCTCGTTAAGGTCAATTAGCTTCTGTCCATGTTTGGAGCAGCATCAGGAGGTGAGGATGGGGAGAAGCATCATTTGAAGCTATGAAAAAGCCGCGGTGCTCCGCGGCTGGATGAAGGCCGATCATGATCCGCCCTGTGTATGAGCAGGCTAACCAGAATGTGCTGGTTAGCCTGTTTCGGTATGTTTGACCGACTTGGTGTGTCATCCTTCCGTCATCTTCATTCTTCGTTTAATCCGGCTTCCAGCGCTTTACCAATGGCTTCCAATCTGGACGTGACGCCAAGCTTGCTGTATATGCGATTGATGTGTGTTTTTATGGTGCCTGTCCCGATATTCATGCGGCTCGCAATTTCACGGTTTGCATGTCCATGTGACATATGGATCAGTACCAGCCGCTCTTTCGGGGTGAGTGAAGCGATGGTTTCCATCAGGTGGGGGGCCGTGGAATCCTGCCCGAAAAGAGGGCGGGGATTGAAGGCCTGAAGCACCTGCTTCACATAAGAGGTGGACGGTTTATTTCTGATGCTCCGTTCATGACTGGGCTTCAGCTGCATATAGGACTGGATCAACCCGGCTGAGGCAGCATTCTCTTGCAAAAACAGGGCAATAAAGTCTTCGGCCTCTGCCAGATGAAGCGCTTGGCCCATATAGATCAGTGCGGCATCCATTCGTCCCGAGCCGGAGAATGCCAGTGCATGAAGCAGATTGGCTTCAATGGCTTCGATGGGGCGTTTCTCCTGTTCAGTCAGTTGATCAAGCCGTTCAATCAGCGGCAGGGCCTGCTCTGTTTTGCCCATTCGGATGAGAAATCGTGCCAATTGCAAATAGATATGCAAATGATAGATGGAGATGGGATCTGTGACAGCAAGTTTCCACCGACCAATCCAGTCGATGGCCTGTCTGGTATCACCATTCATCAGGAGCATGCGAGCGAGCTCTGCCTGCACGTGAATGACGGCATCATCCATCTGCTGCTCTTCCAGTTCAGCCACTGCTTCGTTCAGGTATTGCACCGCTTCTTGATGCCGTTGCTGAAGAGTCAGGCTGCGCGCCATGTAGATCCAGCCGGGAAGGCGGATGCTTGCGCGATGTTGTGTATCTTCAAACTGATCAGCGGCTTCCATGCCCAGTTGAATATAATGCTGTGCTTGGTCCATTTCATTCCAGTGATAGTGCAGCTCGCCGAATCCAATATAGAGCCAAGCCAGCACAGGTTGATTCAGATTGCGCATCAGTTCGATAATGTGCAGCAGAAAGGGCTCTGCGATAGACTTGGCAAGCTGTCCGAGTTGACCACGGAATGCACCAAGCATGGTAGGATGGGCTGGCCCTTCAAACATACCAAGAATGAAGTTGCCCATATGGGGAAGATGCTCCTGGAACCGCTGAAGATGGTTCAGTGCAGCCAGATTGTTCTGTTGGTTGAACGTCGAGTAGAGCGAACGCATCAGCACCAGATTGCCGGATACCGATTGACGCTCGGTTTCAGTCCAGTTCGCCCCGTCTGAGGCAAGCCTGCGTTCCATTTTGCGCAGCTCGGATTCAAAGCGTATACTTTGGCGTCCGAACAGGAGCGAGAGTATATAAGAGAAGTGCAGGGTGGGACGGGCAAGCAGCACGTATTCAGGCAAAGCCCCCAGCCAGCCGCCAATCGTCGACCATTCACGCATGAGGGTACGATCCGCCATGTTCTCCAGCAGATCGGCCACCTGATCATAATCGCCTGCGGCTAGCCATTGCTCTATGGCTTCTTCGGGCATGTGCTGCGACATGCACCACTCGGCAGCCCTGCGGCGTCGTTCATTCTCCCTGCCGGGATATAACTTCATGAGCTGAGCGAGCAAAAACGCGGAGAACAGGGGGTGAAAACGATACCAGCCTCCTGCATCATGTAGCGGAATCAGAAACAGGCCTGATTTCTCGGCTTCTTCCAGCATAATTCCGGGCTGCGGATGCTGGCTTATGGCTCCGCACAGAGCGGCGTTGAAGCGTGGCAACACACTGCAGTCCATCAGAAATTGCTGCATTACCGGAGCAAGGTCGCGGAATACTTCCTCCAGCAAGTAGGATTCAAACAAGCGCGGGTTGCTCGTAAGCTCTTTGAGCACGTGGTGTGAGCTATGCTTTTCCATCGCGAGAGCAGCAAGCTTCAATGCAGCAATCCAACCCTCGGTACGATCCACGAAAGAACGTGAGGTCTGTTCGGGTAGCTCCAATTTCATCAGATCACGGAAAAACAATATTCCTTCTACCTCCGTAAACCGCATATCATCGGCTTCAATCCGCAGGACCGCCTGTTCAAGCTCCAGTTTGGCAAGTGAAAGATCGGGCAGTTCACGGCTGATCAGAATAACATGCAGGCTGGCAGGCATGAATTCAAGGAAATAAGCAAAGGCGTGCCTGATTTCATCCGCCTGAATGAAATGGAAATCGTCCAGCACGATAACCAGCGGCCCTGCCATTCGACTGAGTTCATTCAATAGATATACCGTCGCCATCTCGTTGTCGCCACTGAGGAGTAGGTGGTTGAACGCGTTAATCTTCACACCGAATTCAGGCAGAGCAGTTTGAATACCGGCTGCGATGTATTGCCAGAATCGGATAAGCTCGTTATCTCCGGCATCCAGTGATATCCACACCAAGGGCTGTGTGATCTGGCTGCACCAGCGGCTGACCAACGTTGTCTTCCCATATCCGGCAGGCGAAGTGACCAGCGTTAATTTTCGAAAAAGTCCTTCAGCCAGTAGATGATTCAGACGTTCACGCTCCAGTGTGGGAACATGGAGGTAGGGCAAACTCAGCTTGGATTGAAGGGTCATCAACATATATGTTTCCTTTCCTGATCTTTCGGAGTATATCCCCCATAATTCGACAAAAACACAGGAATTCCTCTTCATCTGCTTGTCCTTCCGAATTCACGCATGCTATATTGGAGAGATGTGAGGAGATGAGGATATGAAGCTGGTGTCCTGGAATGTCAATGGATTACGGGCATGTGTAACCAAAGGATTCATGGATTATTATAACGAGAGTCAGGCCGATATTTTCTGTGTGCAGGAGACCAAGCTGCAGGCAGGACAGATCGAGATGGATCTGGGAGAAGACGTGTATCAATACTGGAATTATGCGGTGAAAAAAGGATACTCCGGTACCGCCATATTTACTCGAATCAAGCCGTTATCCGTCTGGTACGGGATAGAGGAAGACAGCGAGCCGGAAGGCCGGATGATTACGCTGGAGTTTGACCATTTTTACCTGATCAATGTGTATACCCCCAACGCGAAGCGGGATCTGACCCGACTTCCTTACCGACTGGAATGGGAGGATCGATTCCGGGAATATGTGCTGCAATTGGAGCAGACCAAGCCGGTGATTATGTGTGGAGACCTGAATGTAGCCCATCAGGAGATCGATCTGAAGAATCCAAAGTCCAATCTGGGCAACTCGGGATTTACGCTCGAAGAGCGAGCCAAGATGACCGATCTGCTGGCTGCAGGGTATGTGGACAGTTTCCGCCATCTGTATCCGGATCGGACGGATGTGTATAGCTGGTGGTCTTATATGCCGAAGGTCAGAGAGCGGAATGTGGGCTGGCGTATCGACTATTTTCTGGTGTCCAATCAACTGACTTCGAAGGTGAAAGACGCACATATCGATTGTCATGTCATGGGTAGTGATCATTGCCCGGTGGGTCTAACACTGGAGCTGTAGCTGCAAGATGGCCCGGGAAGAAGTCGGTTTATGATCATTAAAAAAGGGCTACCGCAAGTTTCCGTCATCGGAGATTTGCGGTTTTTTGGCATGTTATCCATCCTCGCAGGACAGGAAGGCTTAACATCTTTTTACGCCACAGGTTGGGGGAAGAAACTGGACTTTGGTTGGGGAACGAACTGGACTCTGGATTGTTCCGTTTCCACCAGTTCTTGGGTAGGATTGAAGCATACATATAGATGAACCTGGGAGTAAGGGGTAGAGGATGAATGAATAAAGGATTACATCGAGGATTGAAAGTGCTGGGAGGGCTGATGCTGGCCGCAGGACTTGTACTGCTAACGGGCACGGCATATGAGGCTTATCAATCGACGCAGGATATGAAGGCTTATTCCCCATCAGGCACATACGACGAAATGAGCGGTTACAATATGGATCTCTATACAGCAGGAAAAGATGGCGCAACGATGGTGTTTGCCTCAGAGTGGGGGGTGCCTAACCCTATGGATTTCAGTTCGTTGTATGAACCGTTGAAGCCGCATGTGAAACTTGCAATGGATGATCATCTTGGTTATGGGTACAGCGACATTACGGATCACCTTCGCGGGTTGGAAACCGTGACGGAGGAGATTCATCCGTTGCTGCGAGTATCCGGTCAAGTAGCCGCAGAATTTCTGAAGATAGCGCACTTGTTCAATGAGTAATGAGCGGGAGAGCTGGATGAAAAATATAAGCATTGTCGCCCGCTTTCTGTCCATCCTATTGGCAAGCTGCCTGTTATCCTTAACGGTTTTGATCGTATCGGTTGTAGGGGCAACGTCCCCTGTAAATGCCTTTCCTGATATGCATTCGATTGAACATGATTAGAACAAGGGGGAACGCGTTTAGCAAAATGCCATATCGAATTTCTGTTGAAATAGCCTTTACCTACTGGAAACCTGACAAGTTACATGGTATGTTATATCATTATACTAGAGTAGTAGGCAACTATAGATGAAGACAGGAGAGGATTGAACATGATTAAAGTTGGTATCGTAGGGTACGGTAACCTGGGTAAAGGTGTGGAGAAAGCCATTTCACAAAATGAGGATCTGGAACTGGTTGCGGTCTTTACGCGTCGTAATCCGGAGCAGATGGTCGCTGAAGGCACAGAGGTTCGTTTCGAGCATATCTCTGCGGCTGAGCAATACATAGGCAAAATTGATGTCATGATTCTGTGCGGCGGCTCGGCAACGGATCTTCCAGAACAGACGCCTGCCATCGCCAAATTGTTCAATACGGTAGACAGCTTCGATACACATGCCAAAATCCCTGAATTCTATAAGGAAGTTCATGCTGCGGCAGAGCAAGGCGGACATGTGAGTGTCATCTCGACAGGATGGGACCCGGGCTTGTTCTCGATGAACCGTCTGCTTGCGCAATCCATTCTGCCAGAAGGCAAAGAATACACATTCTGGGGCAAAGGGGTCAGCCAAGGGCATTCGGATGCCATCCGCCGTGTTCCAGGTGTTAAAGCTGGTGTTCAGTACACCGTACCTGTCGAAGAGGTGATTAACCGCATTCGTGCCGGGGAGACACCTGAACTGTCCACACGCGAGAAGCATTTGCGTCAATGCTATGTGGTGGCTGAAGAAGGCGCCAATCAGGATGAAATTCGTGAAACGATTGTATCCATGCCGAACTATTTCTCGGATTACGATACTACGGTGACGTTCATTACTGAGGAGCAGTTAAAGGCTGAGCACGAAGGCATGCCGCATGGCGGGTTTGTCATTCGCAGTGGAGTTACAGGCGCAGGCCAGAAACAAATTATTGAATTTGGTCTGAAGCTGGACAGCAACCCGGAATTCACAGCGAGCGTGCTTGTGGCGTATGCCCGAGCTGCACAGCGTCTGAGCCTGGAAGGGCAGAAGGGTGCGAAGACGGTATTTGATATTCCGCTGGGTCACCTGTCTCCGAAGTCGGCTGAGGACCTTCGCCGCGACCTGTTATAATACAGTGGTGCGTGCAAGTCACAGGACGTTGCATTTGAACGGCTTGTTATCCTTTGTAAAATAGAAAATAGTAGCCCGCCCTTCGTCTAAAGAAGGACGGGCTATTTGCTGTACAATCCTGCTCTACGCGTATTGGCTGAATCATGCCTGTGACCAATGCTCAGGCATATGCAGATGGACGGGCAGCTTGGTGCGGGCGTTACCCTTAGCTGCATTGATCTGGGATTGCGTCAGGAAAATACCGCCGGTCAGATCCGCTCCGCCAAGATGGGCATCACGCAAGTCGGCACCGATCCAATCGGCATGTCGCAGGTCCGCATTGCGCAGATCACAAGCGATCATCAGAGCACCCCGGAAGCTGGCGCCTCGCAGATCAACCCCTGCCAGATTCGCTCCTAAAAAGTCTCTTCCAGTACGTCTTTGGCTCTTCGGCTTTCCCTTTCCATGTTCACGACTCGTGGGTGGTACACTGGCGCGTACCAATGTACTTGCCTTGACCAAAAGCTCGTTCACCATCGCACGATGAGCTGGAATGTCCAGGCGCAGCAGGGCCGATGGTTCCAGATTGGCAAGTTGATGTATCTCCTCATATCTTTCTCTCAGAGCCGCATGAAGTGTAGACGTTTCCGGCCGCATCAGCATTTCATTCAGATAACTGAGCAGCTCGTGAAGTTGTCTCAGGACAGGCAGGCAATCGAACATCTCGCTTGCGGATTCCGGATGATCTCGCCAATCTTTGCCTGCATAGGTTATCTGGGACAGCTTCTGTCCGGCGCCAAAACAGTCATACACGGTGCAGCCCTTGAACCCTTTTTGCCGGAGCTGGGTATGGATTCCGCAGCGATGGTCTGTACGCAGGTTGGGACAGGGAGTACCACTGGATTTATCAAAAGCAAAATCGGATGATTTGCCGTAGGGCAAGGCAACACAGCACAGACCGAAACATTGCTCGCAGTCCGCGCTCAAATGAGGACTGGCTGTGGTGGCGGATGGTTGGTTAGACAAAATGAACACTTCCTTTAATAGTCAAAAAACAGATTGAATCAGTTCAGTACCACTTTACCATTACACTGGGATTCGATCAATTCGAATCAGGGGTTTTGTTTTCTCTACCGGGGGGTAGACGCCGGCATTGCATTTTAATCTTAAAATAGGGTTATTCAATTTGCAGGTACTACACTGCTGGTCATGTGGGGGAGAAAAAATGCGGATAAGAAAGACGGGAATTAGTTTGTGGATTGCAGTATTGGTGACAGGTCTGTTATATGGGTATGGACCGAACGTGCATGCCGACGCCGGTGGTCGAACGTGGGAAGTGGATGTAACCAGATATGACGGGTTTTCGGTCATTGATGCCAAGCCAACGCAGGATGGCGGATATATTCTGGCAGGCAGGAGCGGGAATCAGAGTGCGCTGCTGAAAACGGATGCTGAAGGTAAGGAGTTATGGCGTAAACAGCTGACCGAGGGTACGGAGCCGAGATACGATGTGAGAGCTGTTATTCCGCTGCGGGACAATGAGTACATGTATGCAGGAATCGATAACAATGATCTGAATCAATCCGTCATTGGCAAACTGAATGCGGATCAGGAGATTGCCTTTTCTGTAATGGTCGAGGGCAGTGTAAGCTCCTTGCTCAAGACAGATCATGAACTGATCCTGCTAACCGGTTATCGGCGTTCTGCAAACGGTGAACTGGACCCGATGGCAGTCATGCTGAATCCAGGAAGCAGTCAGATATTTAATACAACCTATGCGCAGCCCTATAATCAATTTATACACGCCAGCCTTCGTTCCTTTAAGGGCACCCACCTGCTTGGAGGCTCGACCCAACAGGATGGAGTCAGCTGGTATACCGATGCGCTCCTGACAGAAGTGAATGTGGCAGGTGTGCAGGTCAATCAGAGAACATATGGTACACCAGATGCAAGCGAAACGATTGAGGCTATGGCACCGGTGAATGATTTTGGGTATATTCTGACGGGAAATGTGGTTATTGGCTCTAAACAGGAGATCATGCTGCTTAAACTGGATGCCAATCTGGACCAAGAGTGGATGAGGACATATCCTGTAGGAAACCATGGTGTGGACGTAAAGCTGGCTTTTGAAGGGGGATATGTGGTATCAGGCACGGATAGCGATCTGAACATGCTTGTATTGAAAACCGATGAAGTAGGCAATATGCAGTGGGTTCACCACCTATCCGAAAAGGGATCAGGTTCAAACACCAAACAAAACCCTGATGGGAGTTACTCGTTTCTAGGCGGGGATGACAATGGTGGATGGTATGGCCTTCGGGTTGCTGCGCCGGAACAAATTGCCGTGGACGATCAAGCCAATCTTATTGTAGGCACAACGCCCGACATGGAGTTTTCAACCAATGCTGGGGTGAGCTATACTTCCTTTGCCGTTGAACCATCACCGATTTTCCCCGGGAATGAAGAGGTGTGGGTAAGGTATCGGAAAGACAGGGAACAAGGTTATGGTGCGGGCCAAGTCCGGGTTCTACAATTTACTGCCAATGCAGCAGATGCCCGTTTACACAGGCTGGCTGTCAATGGATTGCCCTTGACCGGATTCGATCCCGAGCTTGAAGAGTATACAATTCAAGTCTCGAAGGATGCATCATCCATTACGGTAACAGCCAGTACGTATGAGCCCACTGCCAGCCTGCTTCTTGATGGACAGTCTGCACAATCGGGCCAGGGCATAAATGTGCCTGTAATTGCGCCAACGCAGGACGTCGTTATTGAAGTTACAGCGGCGGATAGGATCAATCAACGAAATTATACCCTGCATGTTGTTCAAGAGACTGATCCGGCTACAGGGGAACCGGGAGGGCCCGAGAACCCCGAGAACCCGGAGAACCCGGAGAACCCGGAGAACCCGGAGAACCCAGGAAATCCAGGGAATCCAGGGAATCCAGAGAATCCAGAGGAACCCCCTGTGCAGCCAGGGAATCCATCTGAACCATCGGTTCCAAGTGTTTCCTCATCTCCAGTGGGACAGCAAAGTACATCGGCTGCACCTGCCATCTCGTCCAATTTAACAGGGCTGAACGTTTCGCCAGGCAAACTTGAACCTGCATTTTCCCCGGAGCAGTTTCGCTATCAGCTAACATTGCCAGCAGATACCTCGACGGTAACCCTGCATTGGCCTGTGATCGGACAGAGTATTATGGTGAACGGCTCCCCGGCGCAGCAGGGCAATATTACGCTGGTGAACCTGAACCCTGGCAGCAATCCGGTTACGATCGGTGTCAAAGGCTTGGATGACGAGGCCAAGGAATATTACGTTAATATCGTTCGGGGTGAGACGGTGACTTCTGAATCGGAAGGCTCTGTTTCAGGTGTGGATCTGTCTAACGTTGAAGGCCAGCCGGATTGGGCTGATCGGGCGATGGCGCTTGCTGCTCAGATGGGTATCATCCAGGGATATGGGGATGGCAGCCATCAACCGCAAGGAATGCTTACGCGGCTGGAATATGCGGTTATGCTTCAGCGTATACTGCATTTGCGCGTGAGTGAAAAAGGCACAACGGAGAGCGGCTTCACTGATCAGGCATCCATCCCGGCTTGGGGGATGGAGGCTGCATCTGCGATGAGAGAAGCAGGCATTATGCAGGGCTACCCGGATGGGCAGTATGGGCCTGATCATGCCGTGACCCGGGCAGAGATGTCAGCCATTATGGTCAGAGCCTTTGGGTTGCAGCACGAATCGGAGGAATCCACAGTAACGCCATTCAAGGATATGGATCAGGTAGCCCTTTGGGCCCGTCCCTATGTGCTGACCCTGCAACAGCTCGGTATTGTCCAAGGGAGACCAGGCCATACATTTGCTCCACGGGATGTGCTTACACGGGCTGAAGCGGTCATGATGCTGCTTCGGATGCAACAGAAAATGAATTAATCCATGAACGACAATATGAATGAAAATAACCGACTTCCATCAGAAGAAGTCGGTTTATTTTCGTTCTCCCCGGTAAAGGGCAATTATTCTCCGGGTGAGCTGACGAGAGGAATACAGGATCTGCGTTCCACAACTTCGGTATTGACATAAATATGGGCACCGCTATTCTCCCGATTATCCAGATGATCAATAATCAGCTTTACGGCAGTTTTGGCCAGGATGTCCTTTTTTACGTGCACAGTGGTTAGCTCGGGACTGATGACTTTGGCTTCGAAAATATTATCAAATCCCATCACGGAAATATCCTCAGGCACGCGAATACCAATATTTTGCAACGATTTGATTGCACTGATTGCCATATAATCATTCTCACAGAAAATGGCCGTAGGCACTTCCTGAAGCTGTTGGATAGCCTGCTGGAAATCTTCCTGTGGCATAACTCGCATGGGATGCAGATCAAACGTCAACGACTCATTCACGATCAGATCATGCTCTGCCAGCGCAGCTCGGAATCCTTCCTCCCGTTTGATGAAATTCGGAATGCGAGTGTTGGATTTTACATAGCCAATGTGGCGATGACCCAGGTTAACGATATGTTTGCCTGCCTGATATCCGCCCAGCGTATTGTTAATGGAAACAAAATTGGCGTCCACATATTCGAAGCATGTGTCCAAAATGACAACGTTGGCATGAATGGATTGAATGTGTTGAATCATCGGTGGGGTCAGATTGGTACCCAATAACAAAATACCCGCCGAAGGCTGTTCCTTTTCCAAAACTTCAAGTTCGTGCTGTATTCGCTGAAGATCAATAGATGAAATGATAAGTGTATTTCCATGTTGCTTGACCTGCTCCGTGATATGGTGAATCAACTCATTGAAAAAGGGGAGTGTATCATAATGTTCCGTTACGATATCCGTATTTTTACAGGCAACAAAACGAATAATCGCATTGGGTTTATAGATTTCTTTTCCAGTTTTAGCCGTTCTTGGTTTATATCCGTGGATCTGTGCAATGTTCAGTATATGTTCCCGTGTCTGTTCGCTGACGCCAGGTTTATTGTTAAACGCAAGAGAGACAGCTGCTTTGGACACGCCAGCCAGCCGCGCAATATCATCGATCTTCAAGAGACAACCTCCTAAATGGACTGCATACGCTCAGTATACCACGATTCAAGCTAAAATTTCAGTTGTTTACTAAACTAAACTTAACTAAAAAAAATATGTATTTAAGCTAAAATTATGATTGACTGTTTATGAATCAAGTGTTAATATTCAATTGGAAAACGCATTCATTGTATTGAGGATGACTTAAATCATATTAAATTAACTAAAATAATCTATTTAGTTTAGTGAAGAAGGATGGGGTGAAAAGATGGCTGTTCAAGTTGCTGCCAATCGCCGAACGTTAGAAAAACAAGGGAAACCTTTGTTTTATTTGGCGGATACTGTGTGGAGTGCGTTTACTAACGCCACGCTTGAAGAATGGGAAGAGTATTTGGATTATCGCAAAATGCAGGGATTTAACGTATTACAGATCAACATCCTGCGTCAGTGGGATGCCAGTGGATCTGATCTGGAGCTGGAACCCTTTGCTCAGCAGGAAGATGGGACAACTGATTATTCGGTCTATAACGAATTTTACTTTGACCGTGCTGAAAAGATGGTTCGCATGGCCACAGAACGTGGATTTACATCCGCGCTTGTGCTCCTGTGGTGTAATTATGTGCCGGATACATGGGCTACGAGGTTTCAGAAGAATAGCAAAATGCCGTTGGGGGCTGTTGAACCTTACGTGACTTATGTCGTCAATCGCTTCTCTAAATATAACCCAATTTATCTGGTCAGTGGTGATACGGATTTCCCGTCCGACGTGGCGAATACCTATTATCAGACTGCACTGGAAACCGTCAAGCGGATCAGTCCGTCCAGTCTGACCACGCTGCACATTCAAGGGAGATTGCGAGACATTCCGGAGACGTTTGCAAACCATGAAGGACTGGATTTTTATATGTATCAATCCGGTCATAACTCTGAATTCCAGGCCATGGCTCATGAGCTTGCAGAGCATTTTTATAATCAGACGCCTGAGCGTCCGGTGATCAACGGTGAACCTTGTTATGAACAGATTAGTTACAGCCGCAACGTGTATGGGCGATACTCTGCATTCGATGCTCGTAAGGCGGCGTGGCAGAGTCTGCTTGCCGGAGGCGGTGCCGGGGTCACGTACGGAGCACACGGCATCTGGAGCTGGCACAAAAAAGGCATGTCTTTTGGCATTGTGGAAGGGGAAGGTTTCGATAGCCCCTATGACTGGAGATCGGCTCTTCGCTTCGAGGGCGCGTGGGATTATTCATTTATGAAATACCTCTTTGACCAGTATCAACTGGTCGGTGTGAAGCCGCTGGATATCGTATTGAACAAGACGAAGGAAATTCGTGCGGCAGGCAATGAGGATACCATTGTTCTATACGTTCCGGTCAACACGAAGGTACGACTGGATTTTCCGGTGGAGGATTACGAGTTTACGACCATTGATCTGGTCCACCGCCGATTTGCTCAGACAAATCCATTCCGCGAGAACGAGTGCGGGGTCATTCCAATGCATATGTTTGAACATGATACGGTAATCATTGGTACACGGAAGTAAGGGAGGCCCCAGCATCAGGCTGAGATATGGCATAGAGAGATTTTACATTATAGATGGGGTGAAGGTATGTGGAAAATCGGTATCGTAGGTACGGGGTACTGGTCAGAAAAACACATTAAGGCTTGGCAATTCATTGCGGATGCCGAAATAACAGGAATTTGTGATCGCGACGCTGCAGCGCTGAATGAGAAATCGGACAGGTTCAACATTCCGGCAGCATTCCGGTACTCGGATGTGGCAACCATGCTTGAAGAAGCAGATCTGGATGTGCTGGATATAATCACGCCGCCTGACACACATCTGGAACTGGTGAAACTGGCTGCTGCTGCAGGCAAGCATATCATGTGCCAGAAGCCGTTTGCGCGTTCCATTGAGGAGGCCGAGGAGATGGTACGAATTGCGGAAGAAGCAGGCGTACGTCTGATGGTGACGGAGAATTGGCGCTGGCTTGAACCGTTTCAATTGATCAAGAAACTGCTCGAGGAAAATACGGTGGGTCAACTGAATACGATTCGTTATATCCATACGGATTTTTATTCCCCAAGATTTGCTCCGGAACAGGAACTGCCACAGCCTTTTTTCAGGGACATGCCTCATTTGTTGTTCTATGAGATGGGTGTGCATTGGTTTGATACCTGGCGTTTCCTGTTCGGAGAGCCTGAGCGTCTGTATGCAGAGACAAGGAAGGTAAGCGAATATACGCTCGGCGAAGACAGTGGCATGGTTATGCTGGGATACGGGGAGTATGTCGGGCTGATGGATATGAGCTGGGCGACGCGTCGTGAGCTGAGTGGATCTTTGCCGGAGCAAGTACTTCCGGATCATAAGGAGCAGCTCATCATCGAAGGGGATAAAGCCACGATCAAGCTCTATAAAGACGGAAGGTTGTCCATCATCGATAACGCTGGCAAGGAGAAGGTGTATGCTGAACGAACGGAGCTGAACTACGAGGATAGTCACCGTAAACTTCAATCCCACTTTATTGAATGTTTGAATACAGGGGCGGAGTTCCAGACCAGCGGTTCGGATAATGTCAAAACGCTTCGCTTGGTATTTGATACGTATGACAGTGCGGCGAACCACAACGTTCAACGGTATGTAGAGGAGCAATAATGTCCATTAATGAACTCGTCATGATCCTCATTGCGTTTTTCCTGGTGCTTGGTGCTGTGGACAAGGCATTCGGGAACCGGATGGGACTCGGAGTGGCGTTCACGGAAGGCATCATGGCGATGGGCTCACTCGCCCTGGTCATGGTGGGAATTGTCTCACTTGCGCCTGTTCTGGCGAGTATGCTCATTCCGCTCATCTCTCCGCTGTATGAAGCGATCGGTGCCGATCCGGCATCGTTCGCCAATACCATCCTTGCGGTCGATATGGGAGGATACGCTTTGGCGGGACAGATGGCACAGAGCGAACAGGCAGGTCTCTTTTCATGGGTATTCCTCGGGACAATGTTTGGGCCAACACTTGTGTTCACGATCCCCGTTGCGCTGGGCATTCTGGATCGGGAGGATCATCCGTACTTTGCCAAGGGCGTCCTCATCGGCATCAGTACAATTCCGATTGGCTGTCTGATTGGAGGAATGGTAGCAGGCATTGGTTTTACGATCATCTACCGAAACCTGATTATCCCCGTGATATTGTCCATCATCATTATGATTGGCTTGCGCTTTTTTATGAATCAAACGGTCAGGTTGTTTAACATATTTGGAAGCGGTATCACCTTGCTGTCCCTGGTTGGATTGGTGGCCATCGCCGTAAAAACCCTCACGGGCTTCGCGGTGATCCCGAACATGGCTCCGCTTTCGGAAGGCATTACAACGGTAGGGACAATTGCCATTGTACTGGCCGGGGCTTTCCCCATGGTGGCTGTGATCAACAAAACCTGCAAAACACCGCTTGAACGCGCAGGCCGATGGCTGAAGCTGGATGCGCCTACCACAGCCGGGCTTGTAGCTTCACTGGCTCATAATATCCCGACATTTCAGCTGGTTAAAGACATGAACCCAAGAGGGAAGGTCGTCAGCATTGCTTTTGCGGTCAGTGGTTCTTTTGTATTTGGAGGACATCTGGGTTTCGTAGCGGGCATGGACAAATCCATGGTAACCGCCATGATTGTGGGGAAACTGGCGGGTGGCATCTGTGCAGCGATCGTGGCGGCATGGGCTACACCGGTAAAGGCTGGAATAGGTAATTAAATCAACTAACAATGTTTTACGATATTTATTTCTTCTTAGTAATGACTTCCTAAGAAGATACTATGGCATCCACATAAAGGAGTATATGACATGAATCACGACAAAACAGCAAAGGAAATTCTCAGCGCCGTCGGTGGCAATGATAATATCAATAACGTTATTCATTGTGTGACCCGTCTCCGATTTACCTTGAAAGACATGCAGGCACCAAATAAGGAAGAGATCAAACAGATTGATGGTGTACTTACCGTTGTGGAGGGTGGAGGGCAGTTTCAAGTCGTCATAGGGAATGAAGTACCTAAAGTTTATGAGTCCCTGTTGAAAACGATGGGAAGGGATCCGGCTGCATCACCTTCGGGAGATACAGCTCAAGGTGAGAAAAAGGGTTTGTTCAACCGCTTTGTTGATGTAATCTCCGGCGTGTTCCTGCCAGTCGTGGGGGTACTGTCAGCTGTAGGTATCCTAAAAGGACTACTTGCCCTGTTCATTACGCTGAACTGGCTTACCGAAGAGATGAGTACGTACAAGATATTGTATGCAATAGCAGATGCCCTGTTTTATTTCTTCCCGATTCTGCTTGGATTCTCAGCAGCCAAGAAATTCGGAGGTAATCCATTTATTTCGGCAACCCTTGGTGCAGCGCTCGTCTATCCAACCATGATAGCAGCATTTACGGATGGCACGGCCATGTCATTTCTCGGCATTCCGGTTGTTCTGATGAATTATACACAATCCGTTATTCCTATTATTGTCGCTTCCTACCTGGCCTCGAACTTCGAGAAGTGGCTAGGGAAGATTACGCCTCCCTCCATTAAAATGTTCTTTGTACCGCTTGTTACACTTGCTGTCATTACACCGATTGTTTTCCTGGCAGTTGGTCCTGTGTCAACACTTGTAAGTGATTATCTGGCTGACGGTGCAATGTGGGTTTATAAGCTTAGCCCGATTATCGCAGGATTGATTCTGGCAGGGATCTGGCAAACGGTCATTATCTTTGGACTGCACTGGGCATTTATTCCGATCCTGATCAACAACCTCACCACAAACGGCTTCGATCCAATTAACGGCATGCTGTTCTGTACCACGTTTGCTCAGACTGGGGCGTCGCTTGCCATTGCGATTAAAACACGCGATAAGCGACTGAAACCGATTGCGACCTCAGCAACTATTGCTGGGTTGTTGGGGGTAACGGAGCCAGCAATCTATGGCGTCACATTGCCGGCCAAAAAGGCATTTATTATGGCTTCAATCGCAAGCGGTATCGCCGGGGCTTTGGCTGGTTTCATGGGTTCGACTGCGTATGGTTTTGCGGCTGGTGGTGTATTCGGTATTCCGATCTTCATTAATCCGTCAGGAATGGATACCGGATTCATTGGGTTCATCCTGTCTGTTCTTATTGCTTTTATATTGGGCTTTATCCTAACCTACATGTTTGGTTATAAAAATGCAGCCCAATCTGCTCCATCAAACCAGGAGCATGCCGAGAAGGCAGAGCAATCGTCTGCTTCCAGCGAATTCGTTAATGTTTCTTCCACTGCTTCAGCTGACTCTGCCGCGGAATCGCTTGTGGAGAAAACCGTGTTTAGTCCGCTTACGGGTAAACTGATTCCGTTGAAAGAGGTGGGCGATGAGGCATTCTCCAGCGGAGCCATGGGGCAGGGAGCTGCGATTGTACCGACACAAGGCGTGGCTTATGCACCGTTCGATGGTGTGATTGTGACCATTTTCAAGACGAAACATGCCATTGGTCTGTTGTCTGAAGATGGCATTGAGATTTTGATTCATGTGGGTATTAATACGGTGAGTCTCAAGGGCAAACATTTTACTTCTTTTGTCTCCGATGGGGATACGGTTCGCAAGGGAGACAAGCTCGTGGAGTTTGATCTTGAAGGCATCACAGCTGCAGGTTTGGATACTACGACCTCTGTTATTGTATCGAATACAGCCGTATATATGGATATTCAGGCGAAGCAGCAGGGGCAAGTGAACCAAGGTGAAGCTCTGATCACTGTAAAATAAAGGGGTGCCAGACAGTTCAGCAAGGCAACGACGAAAAATAACAGGAAGGTCCATTCCCAGATTCATCGGGAATGGACCTTTTTTTATGTAGTTGCAAGGGCTGGCAGCATAAATAGGAACCGGCACTGATATGATAGATAGAGATAAAAAATAATTTGCAAACTTTATGTAAGTTACTTGACTAAATAAATTAAGTCACTTATATTTAATACAGAGCTAACCAACTAAACGGATGCAGGATGGTGTAAATATGGGATTTATGGATAAGTTATTCGGAAAAACAAATAACAATACACAAGAGGAGGAAACAATCATGTCGAAATTGAACATTGGAATTATTCTTGGGAGTACACGTGAAGGGCGGTTGAGTCCGCAGGTCGGAGAATGGGTGAAACAGATTGCAGATGCACGTGGAGATGCCAACTACGAAATCGTGGATATTGCTGATTACAAGCTGCCGTTATTGGGCGAAGCCGATGCAACAGAACAGGCTGCTGCCTGGAACACGAAGCTGGCGAGCTTGGACGGGTTCGTGTTTATCGTGCAGGAATATAATCACAGCATCTCGGCATCGCTGAAGAATGCATTGGACTATGCCCGGGAGGCATGGAACGATAAAGCTGCAGGGATTGTCAGCTATGGCTCGGTAGGCGGTGCACGTGCTGCAGAACATCTGCGCGGCATTCTCGGAGAATTGTCGGTTGCGGACGTACGTGTTCATCCGGCATTGTCGTTGTTTACGGATTTTGATAACGGAACGTTCAAACCGGCTGATCTGCATTTGACCAATCTGAACGGCATGTTGGATCAAGTGTTATCCTGGAGCGGAGCGTTGAAAACCATTCGTTCATAAGCCATATTGTCTGTTAGATAGCCGCCATTTAGGCGGCTTATTTGTTTTAGTAAGAATAAAGACTACATTGTATCTACATGTTCTGTTGAACTTTTATACGGTTCGCTTCAGTTAAAAGAAAAATGAAAAAAGGACAGCTCTCCTCATGGGGGACTGCCCTTCATCAATAAAGGTAAGATTAATTCTGATGTTACACACTCTTCGAGTCAACGACCCAATTTCTTGAAGTTAGACGATACCTTGCGCGAGCATGGCATCTGCCACCTTCAGGAAACCAGCGATGTTTGCTCCGGCAAGCAGGTTACCTGCACAGCCGTACTCATCCGCTGCCTGAACACAGCTAGTGTAGATGTTCGACATAATGTCATGCAGCTTGGCGTCCACTTCTTCAAATGACCAGGACAACCGCATGCTGTTCTGTGACATTTCAAGGGCGGACACGGCTACTCCGCCAGCGTTAGCCGCTTTCGCTGGCCCAAACAGCACGCCTTCTTTATGGAAAACGTCAATCGCAGCCAGCGTGGAAGGCATATTTGCTCCTTCACCAATCGCTTTAACTCCGCCTTGCACGAGCAATGCAGCAGCCTGTTCGTCGATTTCATTTTGCGTTGCACAAGGCAGTGCGATATCACAAGGAATAGACCAGATGCCTTCACAGCCTTCAGTATAAACGGCATGCGGATGCTCTTTAACATATTCGCTGATCCGCAGACGATCAACCTCTTTTAATCTTTTCACTGTATCCAGATTGATTCCTTGAGCATCATAGATGTAACCTCCAGAGTCACTACATGCTACAACAGTAGCTCCAAGCTCTTGAGCCTTCTGGATAGCATAGATGGATACATTACCTGAACCGGAGACAACTACCGTACTGTCCTTGAAGCTCAGTCCTTTGGATGCCAGCATCTCCTTCACAAAGTACACACATCCGAATCCGGTAGCTTCCTTACGTGCAAGACTTCCACCGTATAGGAGTCCTTTACCTGTAAGTACGCCGGCTTCATGTCCACCGCTGATGCGTTTGTACTGTCCGAACATATAACCGATCTCCCGTGCACCTACACCGATGTCGCCGGCAGGTACGTCCGCATCGGAACCGATATATTTGTACAGCTCCGTCATGAAGCTCTGGGTGAAACGCATGACTTCCAGATCTGACTTTCCTTTTGGATCGAAGTCGGAACCGCCTTTACCACCCCCGATGGGCAGGCCAGTCAGGGCATTTTTGAAAATTTGTTCAAACCCAAGGAACTTAACAATTCCCGAGTAAACGGAAGGATGGAAGCGAAGTCCGCCTTTGTAAGGCCCAATTGCGCTATTGAACTGAACACGGAATCCGCGGTTCACTTGTACCTTACCTTGATCATCTACCCAAGGCACACGAAACGTAATGACACGTTCTGGCTCAACAAGCTGTTCAAGCAAGCCATTCTCCCGATATTTCGGGTGAGCTGCAATGACAGGAATAAGCGAGTCCAGGATCTCTTTGACAGCCTGATGGAATTCACTTTCCTGTGGATTTCTGGCGATAACCGATTCGTAAACGGAATGAACATACTCTGCGGCAGTTACTTGAGTTGAATCCTTAGTTATAGTCGACACTTTTTCGATGCACTCCTTTATTGTGTTAAAGTCCTGGGATGGCTATTTGTATAAATTGCATAAAAGTTTGTAGTTAAATATACAGGAAACCAAATAAAAATACGAGATGAAAATCCATAAAATGTTTTTTATGACGTTATTAAAATCTTCTATGGATCTGTCATATGATGTAAAGGTTAAGTTTGGAAGCTGGATGGACTGCCCTTTTATCGTTATATAACACGAAGTTAACGGAATAGACTGGATTAAAAAAATTGTTTTGGTAAGATGGTAGTAAGACCTCGGTATCCGTGGTTTTTTTATCTATATGAAGGAGGAGTACAACATGATGAAGAAAAACATGCGAATCAACATGGAGAACAGGGCTTGTATAGGAGGTGAGATCTATTATGAACCATAGGTCTACTCGCCAAAACTGCAGAGAGAAGCTGGTAAACCAGCTGATTATATTGGGTGAAGAGAAAAGAACATTTCTCGACGCCTATTTTGACGTGCGTGATCCGGAACGTTCCCAGATGGAGCGGCTGCTTGCGGCTTATACGACATGTGTGGAGGAACTGCTCCTCGGAACAGACGAAAATCTGGACTCGGTGGTACTCATTGGCAGTTTGATTCGTTTTGAATACGTTGACTTCCACACATCCGATTCGTTCACGATTGTTATGCCGGACGACGCGGATCCTGATGCGGGATGTATTTCCTTCCTTTCCCCTGTAGGTCGGCAATTACTGCTTGGACACAAGGGGGAAGTGAGGTCGATTAACATACCGGCTGGCTCCATGCGGGTTCGCATTACGGATATTGTGTTGAACAATGAATCCTTGAACCGGATGCCGACTGGGGGTGCAGATCATGCACTTTAAAGAGACGGATTTGCCGGGAATTGGACGTAAGTATTGGCTGCATACACGCAGCGGTGAGCATCTGGTCATCGTCATCCATAATGATGAGCGACGTGACCTGTTTCACATGGAATCAGGCGATTCGCCTGAAGAACTGGGAGACATGGTGTCACTGGTCACACTGGATGATGATGAGGCACGTGCGGTAGCGGCTATTGTCGGCGGCATGACGTACAAACCAACGTTTCAGGATGAGCGTGAAGTGATGCTGGAGGGACTGTTAATTGAATGGCTCCGCATTGAGCCACATTCAGAGAGTATAGGAAGAACGATCGGAGAACTGAACATCCGCCAGGCAACAGGAGCAGTTATTCTGGCTGTGGTGGAGAAGAACAAGACGAAGCAGTTTAATCCGGGTCCAGACTATACCTTTACCGCGGGGGCTACGATTGTTGTCGCCGGTGAACGGGATCAGATCAAACTGTTAAAACGGTTGTTATCCAATGGACGGCTCTAGCCTATGGATATGCTCATATTCGAAGTGGGAATTGCCGTTGCGCTGATTACACTTACGGGGCTGATATCTGCACGATTACGATTTTCGGTCATTCCTTTCTATATTCTGATTGGTATGGCAGTTGGACCGCATGCACCACAGATTGGCATTGTAGATTTGCGTTTTATCGAAAGCTCGGAATTTATTGAATTTATGGGCAGGCTGGGCATTCTGTTTTTGCTCTTTTATCTGGGACTTGAATTTTCCGTCTCCCGCCTGATGAAGTCAGGCAAAGCCATCCTGACCGGAGGTATGTTCTATGTTGGACTAAATTTTGCTTCCGGTCTGCTGCTGGGATGGTTCATGGAGCTGCCCCTCAAAGAGACATTAGTTGTCTGTGGTATTATGACGAGTTCTTCCACAGCGATCGTGGCTAAAGTACTTGTGGATTTGAAGCGCACGGCGAACCCGGAGACGGAGATTATTATGGGGATGATCATGTTTGATGATCTGTTCATCGCCATTCATATCTCGATTCTGACGGGGCTTGTACTTAGTGGGGCTACCTCATTCCTCAGCGTCTTGCTTGTATCCCTGTCTGCGCTGCTCTTTATTGTGTTATTTCTGATTATAGGCAGGAAATGCATCAAGTATATTGATAAGGCGCTTAACATCAAATCATCGGAGTTGTTCCTGCTTACCGTCATGACACTGCTTTTTCTGGTGGCAGGTTTCTCGGAAACGCTGCATGTAGCCGAGGCGATTGGAGCTCTGATGATGGGGCTGGTTCTGGGGGAATCCAGACATGCCAGCCGAATTGAGCATCAGATCATGCCGTTCAAAGATTTCTTTGGTGCCATCTTCTTTTTCAGCTTTGGCCTGACCATTGAGCCTTCATCCCTAGGCGGGGCGGTTGGAATGACTGTTATTGCCGTTATCCTGACCATTGCCAGCAACTACGGTGCGGGCATGATCGCGGGCAGATTGGCCGGGATGACACCAAAGGCTTCTCTCAATGTGGGGTTCACGCTCGTTTCCCGGGGAGAATTCTCTATCATTATGGCGAACATCGGTAAGGCAGGAGGCCTGATGGCGTCCATTCAATCTTTTGCCGTGTTATACGTGTTGATTCTGGCAGTACTTGGCCCGATTCTGACGAAAGAATCTCCATGGATTTACGGACAGTATGTTCGATTCAGGAATCGACTGAGGGGAAAAGAGACAGGTTGACACTGTTCCATCTGTTGTGACGTCCGTGAAACAGGCAGCTTAACACTCAGATGCAAACACATAAGTTCCTTGATTCACAGATGATCCATACACGCCACACTGCTTGGAGTAGTAACTCTCTCCCGGGTGTGGCGTTTATTTGCAGCAAGTAAGGTACTATCCCTACATTGACAGATGTATGAAGGTTGTTGTACAAAGGGGTAAGCTTATACGAATGCTTATAGATGTTGCTTAATGAAAGGTCGTGCAGTGCACGGCTTTTTTGGATTATATAGGGACACGCTCATGCAACCTGAATGAATTGATTTGTAACAAGAGGAGAATGAATTGCAATGAAGAATCTGCCCTCATATCAGACAACACATCATTATTGGAAACAGTATCAAGCCTTTTTTCACGAAGAATTCAGGCTGGGGAACCATGCTAATCCTGAAGAGGAGTGGTGGGAATCGAACGGGGTTCATCTGCACATCGATCGGCTGCCAGCGCCCGAGTCGCCGATCAAAATTCTGTTCATTCACGGAGCTGGAGGCAATGGCAGGTTGCTCGCTCCCTATGCCCGAATGTTGCAGCTCCGAGGTTACGAGGTAGTCTCGCCAGATCTTCCACCGTATGGGCTGAGCTATCCGTTGCCTGGGACACGTCTCAATTATGAACTATGGATCAAGCTGCTTGTTTCACTCGCTGATCGTGAATATAGGAAAGATGGCAAGCCAATCGTGGCGCTGGGAAGCAGCATCGGAGGCATGCTCGCTTATCACACGAGTGCACGCAGTGAGCACGTACAAGGCTTGATCGTAACAACATTTGTGGACACAAGTGATGCTGATATGCGTGACCAGCTTGCACCGAACCGTCTGGTTAGCCGCTGGGGTAAACGCATGATGGATCAGTTCCCGGCTTTACTGGATCATATACGAATCTCTGTGAAGCAAGTATCGCGTATGCAACTGATTACCAATAATCGGGATTTAACCCGACTTATTATGAATGATCCACAGGCGGCAGCGACGCGCGTCCCGCTGGAACTATTAAGAACATTCCTGAATAAGAAGCCGGAGGTAAACCCGGAAGAGTTTGACCAATGTCCCGTATTGCTGGTTCACCCCGAACTGGACTCGATGACCCCATTACGGTTCAGCCATTCTTTTTTTGAGCGATTGAAAGTGGAAAAGGAATGCGTAATATTGGAAGGGGCAGGTCACTTCCCGATCGAACAGCCTGGTGTGAACCAATTGGAAGAAGCGGTGTTACGATTTCTACATAAGATTCAATTATAAAGGTCATGAAAAATCTTCAGATGAGACAGGTATTCGTATTATAAGTACTGAAACACCTTCTGCTTAAGGGAGTTGGATTTGGATGTTTTCTATCTGAACTGCGACACCGCCGACCTGAATCTGTGTGACTTCATTGGAACTGCCCAGAGTTAATCTGGCTAGGATCTCTGAGGGCCGGTTCATGGTATATCCTTGTTTAATCGTATAAGTCTGATCATGAGGAGTTGGAAGTTGCTGATACTTTTGCAGGTAACATAGCAATGCCCCATTGGATGTACCTGTCGCACTCTCTTCCGGTATATCATAAAGCGGTGCAAAATTACGACATTCTGCCAGAGTGTTCTCTGCATCTGGTTCTAATGCAAACACGTGATAACCTATGACATGATGAGCCTTGCATATTCCAGTGATAAGCTGGAAGTCAGGAACGATTTTTGCCAGAACATCAACATGTTTAACGGCTATCAAGATATCGGGTAGTCCGGTAGATACGATCTGTACAGGTAATTCGGCGTGTAAATCATGTGTAGGAATACCCAGAGAATCTGCAATGTTTTGTCGGTCCACGATCTCTCCAAACTCCGGTAGCGCCTGAGACAGATAGACTTCACCATTGTTATGGACAACCACTTCAAGTATTCCAGCCAATGTCTCCAGTGTGTATAGACCAGCCCCGACGATATGCTGTGCTTTCATTAAATAAAACAAGGCAATCGTTGCATGTCCACATAGATCAACTTCATCACTAGGGGTGAAGTAACGAACTTTGAAATCAGCCTGATCCGATGGCATAACAAATGCCGTCTCTGAAAATCCGACTTGTTTAGCAATCTCCTGCATCTGGGAGTCGGATAAGTGTTCTGCTTGTAAAACAACTCCTGCGGGGTTTCCACCAAGAGGATTGTCCGAAAATGCATGTAACGTACTTACTTCAATGTCCACATTGCTACCTCGCTTGTTCAGTTATTTGGATTCAGCAGTTCTACAGTATACCACAGTTCCTGATCAGGATTGTGAACCCAAACTGCTGCGAATTCGTGAATATAGGTCATCTGAACGTCCGGGAAGGGTAATGAAGAAGGAAAGCATAACGATAATCTTATGGAAAGGCTGGGATCTCTAATGAAAGCAATTGTGATTGAAAAGTTCGGTGGAGCGGAACAATTGAAGGAAAAGGAAATGCCCAAGCCGGCATGTGGAGTGAATCAGGTGCTAATCCGCATTCATGCTACTTCTGTGAACCCGGTGGATTTTAAAGTCAGACAAGGCCATATGAAAGAGGCAGTGGATTCTTTTCCACTTATATTGGGCGGGGATGTTGCCGGTACGGTGACAGAAGCGGGTTCGAATGTCACTAGGTTCAGAGCAGGAGATCGCGTATTTGCCCGTCCTCGTCATTTCGGGGCCTACGCAGAATATGTGGCCGTGGATGCGGACATCATTGCCCGTATTCCGGAAAATCTGAGCTTTGAGGAAGCAGCTGCCATACCGCTAGCCGCCATGACGGCCTGGCAGGCACTTGTCGACCATGGTCGCCTTGCCAAAGGGCAGAAGGTTCTCATTCACGCGGGAGCAGGTGGTGTAGGAACCTACGCCATCCAAATTGCCAAATACCTTGGCGCTGAAGTGGCTTCCACGGCGAGTGAATCGAATGAGGAATTGCTTCGTTCGCTGGGAGTGGACCATTTTATCAATTATAAAAAAGAAGACTTCTCGGAGATTCTCTCCGGGTATGATGTCGTGCTGGACACGATGGGTGGCGACATTCAACGTGATAGCTTCAAGGTATTGAAGGCCGGTGGACATCTGGTATCGCTTGTGGAACAGCCGGATGAAGCGCTGGCTAAGGAAGCAGGTGTAACGGCCAACGTGTTCATGATGGAACCCAAGGGGGACCAACTCGATCAGTTGGCTGAGCTCGCTGCTGAGGGCAAGCTGAGACCCATAATTGATGAGATATACCCCTTGAGTGAACAAGGACTGAGGGAAGCGCACGAAAAAAGCGAAACCCATCATACACGCGGGAAACTGGTCATTCGAGTAGAATAGATGAGGATTACCGCTGAATGTTTAAGTCGGATCTTTGCTCTGACGTACACCACATAAAATTGAAGTGAGAGAAGGCTACCCTAGTGCCTAGTGGTAGCCTTTTTTCGAATAACGGGAAACGATAATTTAATAAATTTGAGGGGGGGTGTAGGCAGAATGATTTCATTTAAGTGGCGCTCGGTTCTGATGATGTTCATTTTCAAATGTAAATCTCAGAACATGACCCTCTAAAAGGGGTCTTGGTATTAGGTCACGAATAAGATAAATGTCCCCAAATTTGCTAGGATCAGTTTTAAGCTAACCGCTACTTTAACGAAGGTGTACAAGAGGACAATATTAACTTGAATTAATAGAGGTGATCTGATGGTTGATGTTTTTGCTGTATCAGATATTATTGTAAAACATATTAAGACTCATTATCCTCAAGATGTTGCCATTGTCGGATATTACGGATCGTATTTGCAAGGGCGAGCGACTGAACGTTCGGATTTGGATTTCTTCTTCATTCCAGCGACGGCAAGGGGTAGAGAAGTGGAATGCCAGTTTATGATTGACGGTATAAGTTTTGATTTCTGGCCGATAGGATGGGATCGTGCTGAAAGAATGGCGACATCTGAAGAATGGAATACGACGATTATAGCAGACTGTGAATTGTTATATGTCCGATCAGATGAAGATCTAGCCAGATTCATGGAACTTCGCGAAACAATATCCAACATGGGGAGTAAATCCAAAACATCGGATATGATCAGTAAGGCTGAATCCGTATTAAAGGAATGCTTGATCAGCATAGCTAAAATGCGTCTTTCCAAAAGCGCCAAGGATTTGTCCTATTGTCGAACCCAGGCTCAAGAGATTTCTGGAAACATTTTTATGTCACTTGGCTTCTTGAACCAAATCTACTATAAGCGGAGTTGGGGTCACTATCGTGAGCAAGTTAGAAATCTCCCCATTAAACCGGCTAAACTAGACCCATACCTTGATACCATTATGTTCAGCCGTTCTCCAGATGAAATCATATCAGCGTGCGAGAATCTGACAGCGGATACACTTTGTCTCATATCGGAGCATCAAAACAGCCAAGAAGAGACTCGCTCTTACAAAGAGCAACTGCAAGGGTACTATGAAGAGGAAAAAGGTATGATGAATAAACTGTTAACCGCGTGCGAAAAAGGCCATTACGAAACAGCCTTCTTCGTTGCTGTTGGGTTGCAAAACGGGTTGTCCCGAATATTGTACGCGGCGGAAAAGGGACGCTGGCCTGGCAGTATTGACTTGGGTGAGCATCGCGAGTTTTACGTTAATTATGGGTATCCAGATCTGGTTGCACTGTTGGACCCAACCGATTTTGAACCGTTGCGATTAGCCGTACTGCAGCTTATAGATAAGTTGGAGAATCAGCTCGAAAGAGAAGGTGTATCTATCAACCAGTTCGACTCTGTTGCTGAGTTCGAATCATTTTACATAAACAGAGTTTGAGGACATAGCGATCAAATAGTGAATCTTATAAAGGCCGCTTGCAAAAGGGGGCTTCTCAAAATAAAGGGGATTATACTCTGGAGTATTCAAACCAAAAAGACTTTTAATCGTCCAAAGGACTTTTCGGCAGGCAAGTTTCTGAAGCAAACAGGAATTGAACCCATTATATGAGTTAATTAATTATGATCAAATTAAAAAAACTTTACTGACGGAAGATGTCAGTAAAGTTTTTTTATAATAGGCGTATCGATTAATCGATGAATTAACTACAAAAGGAGAGTGCATTATGCATACAAGAAAAGTGTATCTTTACGTATTTGATACGATGTCAGACTGGGAGGTCGGTTATTTAATTGCTGAATTAAACTCGGGAAGGTATTTTAGAAAAGAGCTGGCGCCGATAGAGGTGGTTGCCGTTGGTGTTGATAAAAGTCCGGTGACGACCATGGGAGGATTGGAAATATTACCTCGCATTTCTGTGGATGAGTGTATGTTGGAAAGTTCGGATGTGTTAGTTCTTCCAGGTGGGAATACTTGGATGGAATCCATTCACGAGCCCATATTGCGAAAAGCTTCGATAGCTTTAGAAAAGGGTCATGTTGTTGCGGCCATTTGTGGTGCAACCGTTGGACTTGCCAGGATGGGGCTGCTGGACTCCAGAAGGCATACAAGCAACGATCTGGAATATATGAAAATGATTTGTCCTCATTACAAGGGAGAACAATATTATGAAATGAAGCCAGCCGTAACAGATGACAATTTGGTTACTGCATCAGGTATAGCACCGTTGGAATTTGCGATGCATGTGTTGAAGCTGCTGGATGTATTTACACCGGAGACTTTAGAGTCATGGTTCAATCTATATAAGACGCATGATCCGAAATATTTCTTCGAGTTAATGAATTCTATTCAATAGTTGGCATTTCAATATTTTCGCATGGAGTGGAATAAGATATAATAGGAAGAATTTATTCCATTCTATGTATGAGGTGATTCGGATGTCCAATGAACTCATTCAAGCGATTCAATTATTAAAAGAAAAGAAGTGGGTGGATCTGACCCATACGTTTGGACCGGAATCTCCCCATTTCTCTGCTTTTGATGCGGCACAATTCGATACGTTGTTTAATCACGATCAGGGTTTCTTTGCCCAGAGTTTCAGGTTTCCTGGTCAATATGGCACGCATCTCGATGCGCCGATTCATTTTGTACGGGATACCCGGTATCTGGATGAACTGGGGTTGAAGGAGCTTGTGCTGCCGCTTGTTGTAATTGATCAATCCGAAGCTGTAGAGAGCAATCCGGATTTCACGCTGGAAGTGGAGCATATTCTTGCGTTTGAGCAAGAGCATGGCGTTATCGAAGCAGGCAGTTTTGTCGCACTGCGTACCGATTGGAGCAAACGCTGGCCCAGTCATGAAGCATTCGATAACAAAGATGCTGAGGGCAACAGTCATGCACCAGGATGGTCAGTTAGTGCGCTAATGTTTTTATTTGAAGAAAGAAAAATACAGGCGATTGGCCATGAAACCTTCGACACCGATTCAGCCGTGGATTATCAGAAAAATGGGGCACTTCTGGCAGAATATTATGTACTTGCCCAGGATACATATCAGGTAGAGCTGTTAACAAACCTGGATCAGGTGCCGGCCAAAGGCGCCGTGATTTTCAATATCGTGCCCAAGGCGGAAAAGGCGTCCGGATTCCCAGTCCGATCATTTGCCATACTACCGTAATTCTAGGGTGAACCGAAGGCCTGTCTAATTGACTCAAACGCAGTTCTCTCTACATCAATGACATATGTAAAAATAACAAGGGAGATGTAAATTGTCTCCTTAGATTGCCGAGAAACGAAACCCAGGTCATTCTACGATCTTGGAATTCTCTAATATACAGGCAGAGCCGATATGGAAATACTCATATTGGCTTTTTACTATCTCTTCGACAGAAAGAATAACGAGCCATCATGGGAAGGCAGGAACTCTTTTTTACATATGGGCATTGGGATCGATCTTGTGTTAACATGTGCACTAACTAATCCAACAGATGCTTAAGAAGGGGAACCCATGTCCATACGAATAAAAATGCTGCTGTCCTTCACGGGCATGCTTGTCATAAGTCTGCTGTTCATCCTGCTTACGGCAAGTCTGTATACGATTGCGGCAACAGGGGACCTGCAGAGTTTTCGCGATATCTATAAGGTGCATTATCAGGTCAACCCACTGACTGAACAGGGGGAATCGATTTTTCAAGAGATGAAGTTTCTGGCCAAAAATGAACCGGACGAGCTGCAGAACAAGGTTTTGCTGCGTGAGTATGACATGAAACTTCGAGCCGAGAAGTCAGGGCTTTACGTCAGACGTGAGAATAGTCAGATCTTCGAATCACTGACCTTCAACCAGCCAGAACTGAAGCAAGCACTGCCTGCTTATGATCTTAATAATTATCAGATTCGAAGTACCTTCAACATTGGTGAACGCTTCTACGCATATGCGAAATTTGATTTTCAGTATACGGATGGAGAACGGGGAAGCATCTTCGTCATTCGCGAGAGAAGTCCTTTTGCTGAACTTACTCGCAAGCTGCTGCCTGTGATGTCACTCCTGCTTATCGGCGTTCTGATCATCGCGAACCTGCTCTTGTTCCGCTGGATTACGCACAGCTTCATTAAACCATTGAACCAACTACGGAGCTCAGCCGAACATATTAAGGATGGGAATCTATCCTTCAAGCTTGAGCTTAGCTCCAATGACGAGGTCGGTCAGCTCAGCGAAGCGTTCGAGAGCATGCGTAAACAATTGCAACGTTCCAATGAATTACGAAAGCAAGACGAGGCGAACCGCAGAGAGCTCATCTCCAACATTTCGCATGACCTTCGCACGCCGATCACCAATATTAAAGGGTATATTGAGGGGATTCGTGATGGAGTGGCCAACACCCCGGAAAAAATGGAGACATACGTCAATATCATTCACTCCAAAGCAGTCAGCATGGATAAGTTGGTGGATGAACTGTTTCTGTATTCGAAGCTCGACTTGAATCAGGAACCCTTCCTGTTTAAAGTGGTGGATCTCGTTGATTTCCTGGAAGACAGCATTGAAGAGCTGAGATACGATCTGGAGGACAAAGGGGTGGCTTTGGATTGGGATAATCGGGCATGCGGTCCGGTTATGGCTTCTGTGGATCTGGATAAATTAAAACGCACTGTTGTCAATGTCGTGGATAATGCCCTCAAATATATGGAGAATGAACAAAAACAATTTGGTATTACCCTTCAAGCAGATGACGAATGGACTACGATGGCCTTTAAGGATAATGGCCGGGGAATACCGGAAGAGGCACTACCTCATATATTTGAACGCTTTTATCGGGCAGAGCAATCCCGCAATTCCTCAACTGGTGGAAGTGGATTGGGGCTGGCGATTGCCCGCCAAATCATCGATGGACACGGGGGCTTCATCTGGGCGGAGAGCAAACCCAATGAAGGCACGATCATTTATATCCAACTGAAACGGCTGAATGAGCGGAGGAGCTAATAGGGAATGACGAACATTTTAATCATTGAGGATGAAACAACGATTGCGGAATTGGAACGGGACTATTTTGAACTCAACGGGTTTTCTGTGGAGCTCTGCCATAACGGAGATGAAGGGCTGAAACTGGCTTTGGAGGGGAGTTACCATCTGATTATTATTGATCTGATGCTTCCGGGACTGGACGGTTTTGAATTGTGCCGACGCATTCGTGAGGTGAAGGAGGTGCCGATCCTTGTCGTCTCCGCGAAAAAGGAGGAAATCGATAAGATTAGAACGTTTAATTTGGGTGTCGATGATTTTATTACTAAACCGTTCAGCCCAAGCGAGTTGGTTGCAAGAGCAAAGGCTCATTTGACCCGATACGAAAGACTTCTCGGCAAAAGCAAACCAGCTGAGCAGGATGAAATCCACATTCGCGGGCTTCATATCGACAAGGGATCGCGCCGCGTTTTTGCTAATGGCGAAGAGGTAGCCATTACAACGAAGGAATTGGATCTACTCGTATTTCTTGCGAGTCATCCCAACCGTGTATTCAGCAAATCCGATCTGTTCGAGCGGATCTGGGACATGGATTCCAACGGAGATATCGCAACGGTTACCGTCCATATTCGCAAACTGCGAAGTAAGCTGGAGGCAGATCCCAAAAATCCGGAGTATATTGAAACCGTCTGGGGTGCGGGCTACCGGTTCACCGTATAAGTTTCGAGAAAAATTAGATTCAGTTTATAGTTTTTTAATGTTTTTGTCCTTAGGAGTTTCTTTTTGTCCTCTATTCTATAGATACAGGCAACTTCAATCTATAGAGGAGGAATTCAACCATGAATCCCACAACCCGAAAAATCGCTACATTTCTAACCATAACTGCATTAGGTACAGCCGTTTTCCCGCTAACGGCTAACCAAGTACATGCAGCTACATACGTTAAGAACATTGCTGCTACAACGACTCAGCTTACGAGTCAGCAGATTGCGGCCGCCATCAAGGAACTGAACAGCTTGCGGATTATGAACGGGTATGCCGACCAATCCATGGGTGAGCATAAAGCGATTAGCCGTGCAGAGTTAGCGTCACTGGTCTACAAAACATTTAATCTGGAGAGCAAGACGGGAGAAAGCGTGGAATTAACGGACGTCAATCCTAACGCATGGTATGCACCGTATGCATCAAAGCTCGTTGAACTTGGCATCATGCAGGCGAACAACGGGGAATTCAATCCGCAAGGTCAAGTGTCAGATGCAGAACTTGAACAAGCCGTATCCAAAGCGATGCAGCGTGACGTGAAATCCGTACACCATTGGATGAGCACGTTCTATTCGGAGAATGGCTCGGCAACGCGGGGCGAAACAGCGGTGCTGTTGCAGACGGCTCACAAGGCTATTCCTTCTGAACAGGCACAAATCCAGAGCGTCAGATCACTGAATGCCATTACGTTAATCGTCACGTTTGACAAGCCGCTGACAGCAGCGGATGAAGTGTTTGCCAAGACAAAAACGGATTTTGTGCTTAGTAGTGGACTGACGTTGACCAACATGCCTCGTCTGAAAACAGGGTCCATCGCGACATATATCGTGCCAACATCCGTTCAAAAGGCTGGTGAAGTGTATAGCCTGACTTATAAGGGCCAAGATGCTGGTTCCTTTGAAGGCAGTGGCACGAAATTAAACATGACGACGGTTCGTCAAGTAACAAATGATACGTTCGAGATTGAAGCACTGCAAGCGAACGGTGTTGTGGATTATGGCTATATCATTTCGGCATATAGCGGTGGTCGAGGGGCTAATGCGTTCGTAATGAATGACCAAGAACAAGCAGATGGCAAAACGTTTCAGATTATCTCTTCCATGCAGGCAAGACAAGTCGTGATTACGCCAGAAGGCGGCGAGCCAATCGTTGCCAAATATGTTCCGTTCACGCAATCGACAGATGGCAAACAAGAACCGAAGTTCCGTTTGCCTGAAGGACAAACAATGCAATCCGGTGTGACATATACGGTTTCTTCTGACTGGGCGAACATTAATAACGCTTCGTTCACGGCGAGATCGTTTGATGCGCTGAAGGTTGCAAGTGCTCAAGCTGTGAGTGAAACTTCAATTGAAGTTACGCTGGCGCAAGATCCTGGAGATGAACTGTTCTCCGGTCGAAGTGTGACGTTAACCTCACCAAGCGGAGACGTTCTGACAGCGACATATAAATATTCAAGTCGGAAAGGCGCCACGGGCGTATTTGACCTTGTTAATGATGGCAAGTTAAACCCTGGTACGACCTATACAATAAGTCCAGTTGGGGATTGGAGTGTCGCTTCTTCGGTAACAGTGACACTGTAGTAAGGGAGGCAGTATGAATAAGTCACTAATGATCATTATCCTAATAAGCAGTATGTTCGTCGTTCAAGGCTGCGTGCCAGAGGTGAGCAACGACCCAAAGGTGGAGGAGAGGTTATCGACTTCACCAGATGAGCTGTTGTTAAAGGCAGCTGAGGAAAGAGACACCGAAAGTATCGAAAAGTGGATTCAAGAGGGCGCCGATATCAATACTCAGGATAAGAGTGGAAGAACGGCTGCTATGATTGCAACGTACAACAATGATCTGGCCTCAGCCCAAAAATTAATTGAAGCGGGTGCAGATGTTAATGTACAGGATGATATGAAGAATAACCCGTTCCTATTCGCTGGTGCTGAAGGATACCTGGATATTTTGAAGCTGACGATTGACGCGGGAGCAGACCCGGCAATAACAAATCGCTATGGAGGGACTGCACTTATTCCAGCTTCGGAGCATGGATACGTAGATGTGGTACGAGAACTGCTGACCCTGACTTCAGTGAACGTGGACCATGTTAATCAATTGGGCTGGACAGCTCTGTTGGAAGCGATCATTTTAAACGATGGCAGTGCACCCCAGCAGGAGACGATTCAATTACTCATAGATCATGGAGCAGACGTAAACCTTTCAGATCGTGATGGTGTATCACCGCGTATTCATGCTAAGAATAAAGGCTTCAAGGAAATCGAAGAGATTTTGATCCGGGCAGGTGCGAAATAAATACAACGTTTAGAAGAATAGGTATTCATATAAATAATAAAGGAGGCGTAATCCGCCTCCTCTTTATGTTGCTTACTTTTGATCCGAAGAGGGATCCTGATTGAATCGTTGTGAAATTTTCTTCTCTGTCTTCTTACGCCGAATCCAGCGCTTGAACATACTTTCTTCTTTTCTTCCCTGAAGTGTTTCCTTCATGCCTTGGATCATAAATTCGGATCTTCGTCTGTCGTCCCGACTAATCTCGCGTAGTTCCTTAATAAATTTGTCGTCCATATCTGCCTCTCGCTCATTAAGTATATCCCCATTATACCGAACGTACGTTCTTTTATCAAGTTTTACCATAATCGAATTTTTTGGGACAATTTTAGTGAGAAAGAGCACAGGATCAGTTTTCCCCATATGTGAAAATGGAATAGAACTTTCAGTGAAATCTGTTAACTAACATGTCTGGAGGATGAGGGATGAGGACTAGTGATGATGGAATGAAGCGTGAATGTGGACCTGAAAGATCATGGGTGCTCATTATAATGCAAGGTTTCTTGGGTATAGGCGCCATGTTTGGAGGGGGAGTTCTCATGATCGATCCATCGGGAAATCTCGTCCAGATGCCGGATTCATTGTTGGAGCATTCCCCGTTTGGCAGTTTTTTGATTCCGGGAATTATACTATTGTTGGTTCTTGGTGTTATGCCGATGGTCACTGCCATTGTACTCATTCGTCGTACTCCCTGGGAAATAGGTGAAAAACTGAATCTCTACTCAAATCAATACTGGGGGTGGACGTTCTCCTTATATACGGGATTTGCTCTGATCATCTGGATTATGGTACAGGTTTACTGGATACAGCATGTATCTGTCATCCATCTGGTCTATTTTGCTTGGGGAGTGGGTATCCAGATTGTCACTCTGTTGCCTGGCGTACAGCGAAGATATCATGCAGACTGCTCAACAAAATCTATTCTCTCTATAAAATAAAACGACTGCCATCCGGATCTTGGTTTGATCCGGGAGACAGCCGTTTATCTTTATTTTTATTTAGAAGCCTGGTAGGCGCTGCTCATTAAGCTCGTTAAGCATGTTAAGCATGTTAAGCACGTTAAGCAATATGACATGCTTACTTGAACTGAACGGATTTCTTAATGGTGTCGATCTCGGCCTTCGTTTTATCATCCAAATAGGTGAAGATGAAGTTGAAAGCATAACCTTCAATAATGGTGCTGTAGTAATCCTGGGTAATGGTTGAACCATCGCCTGCATCCATTGTGATCTGCATCAGATCCATCTCTTTGCCACCGATAGTTTCGGTTGTGAGTTCCTTGTATTCATAAGGGAACTGGCTGTCCACCATGAATTTCTTGGTTGCTTCCAGATAATCTTTACCTGTACGAATCCCTTGCAGCAAGCTGACTTTCTCGGCAATCGCCATGGCGGAAGGTCCGACTTGTCCTCCGTCCAAAGGATATTGTGAAGCCATCAACAGGTTCAGCGTTTTGGTCTGAGACAGTTCAATTTGCTTTTTCTTCGTTTCGTCGTCGCCAGCGATAGCTTCGGACGAAGCGCTAGTCAGTTCATTCATGCCATCCGCATCCTGGAACTCCCAAGCTTCTGGAAATTTCAGTGAAACACCGAAATAGTCATTGTTGTAAGAGCCTTTTTCCGTAGTTCCCAATTCAACGTTTTTGGAGTTATCTGTTTCCTTGGACTCGGTAGAGGATACTTCTGAGCTTTCTGTTTTCTCTTTATCTTCCGTCTTGGCAGTGTCTGTATCAGTTCCGGCAGTGGTTTCCGTCGGAGTGGATTCATCCGTTTTGGCGGTGTTATCCGACTTGTCACCGCAAGCAGCTGCAACCAGCAGAATCATAATTAACATGGCAAATAACGAAGCTTTTTTTGAAATAGACATATTACCCTCCTGAAATGTGTGTTTTTAATCTCTCTCTAACCTGCGTACCAGAAAAGTCTAGCACAGATGTTCGTGTTGACCACCTATAGAAATCTATAGGGGTACCTTTATAGATAAGACAGACGGCTGGCAATTGAAACAGCTTCTGCGCTGGATTGCACACCTAATTTGTTGAAAATTACTTTTTTATGATGATTCACAGTGCATTCCTTAATTTTCAACTTCAATGCAATGGCTTTGACCGTCAGTCCTCTGGCAATCATCTTCAGAATGGTTAACTGGCGCTTGGTGAACTCAACCGATGGCTGGTCTGTTTCCGGTGAGGCAAGGTGAGACTGATAACAATTTTGCATATGGGCCGGAATCAGTTTGGCTATTGCAATCAATTCACTTTGCATGTCCGCATTAATCGTGGAAACGTCCAGGTACCCGGCATGTTGAAGCCCGACAGACAGTGGCGTTGCGTAACAGTGCCAGCTTTGGAAAAGAGGATGGTCATGCTCCTCTGGTGGCAGAAGAACAGGTTTCTGTTTGTCCATGGTTTCCGATATGGCATTCACACCACAGCTCGTTGCCGTAAAGACCATGCCTGGACGGATCGGTGATTGTTTCACCACCTGTTCCAAATCACAGCTGTAATCCATGGCGAGCAGCACCCCGTCAGCATCTGTAAGCAGAAAGAGATACGTACTGGACAGATTCTCCTTGATCTGCGAGAGGCTATGCTGGAATGCGCTAATTAGAAAATGATTGATTTTGCGAATCCTGTCCAGATTGATTTTTGTTAAATATTGGATTGGTGTTATGCTGGGAGCATATATTTCGTTCTCAGTCCAGTTCTTCCGTAAGGCAGATGTATTAGACATATGGTTTCCTCCTTGTAATCAACCGATAGTTTCGATCACATGACCATCCTGATCGGTAATTTCGGTGCGGGCAATCCGAAAAAGAATGCCGGGCAATGAAGCAATCTCAAATGATTGCTTGACAGGGCGAAGGTTGGCAGCCAAATCCAATACGGCTTGTTCATGTACAACCACCGTAATCTGATTGCCATTCTCCGAAAATGAAGGCGCCTCTCCAGCTTCAAACGTAATGTTCACTCCTGATCCGATGAGGGACAGTGGAGCACCCTTTGAAAAGCGGCTGCGGAGTATTTTTCCGATAATTTGGGCCTGTTTTGCCCCGATCTGGAGTTCGGCGGGTGCATTTTTCTGCAATATTCTCTTGCGTGGGGGTGTCCAAGCCAGTTGTTGTATGAATAGAAATGCTGTACTGGAACCTTCCCGTTCAATTCCGTGTTCAACAGCCTGAATCACTGAGGGCATATCCAAATATGAATTTCTACTAAGATCCGTGACATACTTCGGCATGAATTCAACAAAGGCTGCTAACAATCCGCGTGTATTCCATGTCTGCATCGTTTCGAGTTCCAGGCCCGTGATTCCTACCATCTGAATGAATTTCACCATTCCATTGGGTGTAGATATCTCTGTCAAATCAGGATCTTCAATAAAAGAAAGTGCTGTTAATAACGTATCTGAACCAAGGCATATGGGGCCATTTGCATCCATATAATCTCCAGCTTGAAACACGTTCCCGCTAGTAAAAACGTATCGTCCAACGTTCTGTAACAGATTCAGTGCCCAAGCGGGGGGAGCAGTCTCTTCTTGACTCCGGGTAAGCCGAAACGTTATTTCAAATCCATAACCGCTATGCTCCAGATCGTCCGATTCCTTCTCATACAGTTCCGAAAATCCATAGGTAATGAAATGCCAGTGAGGCATGGGTGCATCCACTTTGTAGACGCTAATTCCATTTAACGGATCAGGCCCACCGAGCATATAAGGAATGGCTGTACCATAGTGATGTGGTTCCTGATTTCCATATAACTCACCAACCGCTTTATCAATAGCATCCCAACCGGATGTGTTTGTTTCTTCAGTCATTGTTGTGTTCCTCCTTGACTAGCCATTTGCCAAAAAAACATTTAAAATTAAGTCTACCTTTTCCAGAATCGGTTTCAAGCGGCTTAAGGATGAATTGCTGAACGTAGGACTTGGGGGATACGATATCTATTTCAGGGAGGGGATTTACATGAGTATGAAAGAGTTATATCTGGCGGAGTTCAATCAATGCAGTTGGGACTCATTTGTGCTACTCTTCGAAGAAGCTTATTTGAATGTGGACTCAACATGGGCTGAATGTGCTGAACAGCGGGGGATTCCGGCGGATATTAGCAAGGTGCTTTTATGTGAAATGGGTGAATATGCCCTCAGATGGATGGACATGAAAGTTCCAGCGTTGGGAGACGAAAGTCCTGCCAGCTATCTGGGAAATAAAGAGGATATGAATGCATTAAGAGCAGCGATCATGCGGATGCCTCGTTAATGCTTTTCAAGGATTGTGAGTCTGTTGTGTAGTGAAGTTGATTTTGCAAAACAGATATGTTACGCTTACATTACAAGAGAAAACAACAGAATACGCAATAACATCTTTTGATGGATTGTAACTGTGAAGACAGGCAAAACCTAAACTGATGGTGAAATGAAGGCTCTTTTTCGTGAGCTATTTTACCTTGAGTTTAGGTTTTTTCTTGTTTTTTAGCCTGAAATACTACGGCAGTATTCGGAAAAAACCTAAATAAAATTCGAAAAGAGGTTGTTCTTTATGACCACGGCAAAAAAAGGATTCCCCGAAAACTTCCTGTGGGGAGGCGCAACAGCTGCCAACCAATTGGAAGGTGCATTCGATCAGGACGGCAAAGGTCTTTCAACGGCGGATATGATTGCGCATGTTCCCAAAGAGAAGCGTACAGGTGGACATGCCATGGAAATCTCCTCTACACGA
Source organism: Paenibacillus sp. JNUCC-31 (assembly GCF_014844075.1). Classification (NCBI taxonomy): domain Bacteria; kingdom Bacillati; phylum Bacillota; class Bacilli; order Caryophanales; family Paenibacillaceae; genus Paenibacillus; species Paenibacillus sp. JNUCC31. Next base: position 1,475,843 of record NZ_CP062165.1, on the reverse strand, counting down.
ATTGAAGAGATCCTCTCCGGCAAAATTGAAGAACGTTTCCCTAAACGTTTTGGTATTGATTTCTATCATCACTATAAAGAAGATATCGCGTTGTTTGCTGAAATGGGCTTTAAAGTGTTCCGTTTGTCCATTCACTGGGCACGTATTTTCCCGAACGGTTATGATCAAGAGCCGAATGAAGCGGGTTTGAAATTCTACGACGACGTCTTCGACGAACTGTTGAAATACGGCATTGAGCCACTGGTTACCCTGTCTCACTATGAAACTCCACTGGGTCTGACACAGAAATACAATGGTTGGGCGGGCCGTGAAGTGATTGGGCACTATGTGAGATATGCAGAGACTGTTTTCAACCGTTACAAAAATAAAGTGAAGTACTGGTTGACGTTTAATGAAATCAACGTGATGCTGTTTAGCCCATACACAGGCGGCGGTATCCTGATCGATAAAGTGGACAACCAGCTGCAAACGACGTATCAAGCGCTGCATCACCAATTTGTAGCAAGTGCACTCGTAACCAAGCTTGCACATGAGATTATTCCTGGTTCTCAAGTGGGCTGTATGCTCGCTCGTATGGAAACGTACCCGGCGACTTGTAACCCGGTAGATGTTCGATTGGCGCAACATGAGAATCAGATTAACCTCTTCTTCACGGATATGCATGCTCGTGGTCAATACCCGAACTACATGGCTCGTTATTTTGAAGAAAACAACATCGTGATTGAGAAAGAAGCAGGCGATGATGAGATCCTGCTGAACAATACCGTTGATTTCATTTCTTTCAGTTACTACATGTCGGTAACCAAATCTGCTTCCGCAGACAAAGCAGAAACAACAGGTAACCTGACTGGCGGCGTAAAAAATCCTTATCTTGAAGCTTCCGACTGGGGTTGGGAGATCGATCCCATTGGTCTGCGCGTAACGTTGAATAACTTCTGGGATCGTTACCAGAAACCATTATTCATCGTTGAAAATGGACTCGGAGCTTATGACAAGGTAGAGGAAGATGGTTCCATTCATGACTCCTACCGCGTGGATTATCTGAAGAAACACATCGAACAAATGAAAGAAGCCATCAAGGACGGTGTGGATCTGATTGGATTTACAGCATGGGGTCCGATTGACCTGGTGAGCATGTCTACGTCCGAGATGTCCAAACGATACGGTTTCATCTACGTCGATCTGGATGACGAAGGAAACGGAACGCTCAAACGTTCCAAGAAAGATTCGTTCGATTGGTACAAAAAAGTGATTGCCAGCAATGGTGAGCAACTGTAATTTGGTCTGATTCCTGTATTTTGAAACCGGGTCGCTTCAATTAACTGGGCTATTCGGGATTGTTACCGCCATAAAGCGGGCAAAACCCAACATAAAGCTGTCCATTCCGTGATCATTTGATCAAAAACCCTTTATGTTGGCGCGTTGCCCGCTTTTTGATATGCTCACGGGCATAGGGTCTACTGTTTTAACAAAGAATGAATATGACGTAACCAGAGAGGAATGACAGATATGACAACACCATTTCCGAAGGATTTTCTATGGGGCGGCGCTGTAGCAGCCAACCAACTTGAAGGGGCATATAATACAGATGGTAAAGGACTGTCTGTCCAAGACGTAATGCCTCACGGGATTACAACGCCAAGAACGGAAGGACCTACAGAGGATAATTTGAAATTGATCGGGATCGATTTCTATAACCGTTACAAAGAGGATGTCAAACTGTTTGCTGAAATGGGCTTCAAAGTGTTCCGTACATCCATCGCATGGTCTCGTATTTTCCCTAAAGGGGATGAATTGGAGCCGAATGAGAAAGGCTTGCAATTCTATGATGATCTGTTTGATGAGTGCCACAAATATGGGATTGAGCCTCTCGTAACGATCTCCCATTACGAAACACCGCTGCATTTGTCCAAGACCTATGATGGCTGGGTTAACCGTAAAATGATCGAGTTCTACGAGCGTTATGTAACCGTCTTGTTCAACCGTTTTAAAGGCAAAGTGAAGTATTGGCTGACGTTCAATGAAATTAACTCCATTCTGGAAGAGCCATTCATGAGTGGCGGGATTTATACGCCAAAATCGGAACTGTCCAAGCAGGACCTGTACCAAGCGATCCACCATGAGCTGGTGGCAAGTGCGCTCGCGGTGAAATTGGGTCATGAAATTATGCCTGAAGCCAAAATCGGCTGTATGGTACTGAGTATGCCTACGTATCCGCTGACACCGAATCCGGATGATGTCGTTGCAGCGATGCACGCTGAACAGCGTAATGATATCTTTGCTGATATTCATGCACGTGGTTACTATCCGAAATACATCAATCGTTACTTCAAAGCGAATAATATCCATATCAAGTTTGAAGATGGCGATGCTGAAATTCTGAAGCATACCGTAGACTTTATCTCGTTCAGTTACTATGTAAGTATCTGTGAGACAGGTGATCCCGAGAAACGTACCGAAGGAAAAGGAAACCTGTTTGCAGGTGTACAAAACCCTTATCTCAAAGCGAGTGAGTGGGGATGGCAGATCGATCCGCAAGGACTGCGCGTAACCTTGAATAAATACTGGGACCGTTATCAAAAACCGTTGTTTATTGTCGAAAATGGTTTGGGCGCAGTAGATGAGCTGATTACAGACGAAAATGGCAATAAAACAGTGAATGACGACTATCGTATTCAATATCTGAATGATCATCTGGTACAAGTAGGTGAAGCGATTGAAGACGGAGTCGAAGTCATGGGCTACACCTCTTGGGGCTGCATCGATCTTGTGAGTGCATCTACGGCGGAGATGAAGAAACGTTATGGCTTCATCTATGTAGATCGTAACAATGATGGATCGGGTACCCTTGAGCGGTATAAGAAAAAATCATTCCATTGGTATAAAGAAGTTATTGAAACTAACGGAGCGAGTCTAAAGAGCGGCAATAATTAATTGTTAGTTCTATAGACCTAGTTAATTTGCATCTTCTCGTATCATATTAGAGCACATTAACCGCTTTCACAAAAACATTGTCAGATAAATAATTATATGGTAAGATAGGCCTAAGGCTAATGAATACTGGATTGTTACTGTTCAATCAGGCAAAACCAGAAGCAGGGCATGTTAATGACCTGTTTTGGTTTTGCCTTTTACTACTTTGACGGTGCAAGGTGATGTGAAGAAATGAAAATTGAGAAGGTGCTGAACAACAACGTAGTTACTGTGATTGATCCGGGAGGAAACGAACTGGTCGTCATGGGGCGGGGAATTGCCTTCAAAAAGCATACTGGTGAAACCATTGACGAGAGTCTCGTCGAAAAAATATTCTCGCTCGAAAGCAAGGAAGTATCGCAGAAACTGAAAACGCTTCTGTCTGATATTCCAGTTGAATATGTCGAATGCTCGGATGAAATTATCCGTTATGCAGAGACCGTGTTAGGTGAGAAGTTACATGAGAGCATCTACATTTCACTGACGGACCATATTCATTTTGCCATTGATCGGCATCGTCAAGGATTGCAGATCCGAAATGCACTGTTCTGGGAGATCAAACGCATGTACCGCAAGGAATATGCAATCGGTCTCAAAGCATTGCAAATTATTGAAGAAACCTTGGGTGTTCTGCTTCCCGAAGACGAATGCGCATTCATCGCCATGCATCTGGTTAACGCCCAGATGAACGGTGAGATGAGGGAAACGATCAGTATCACGAATATTGTTAAGGATATACTCAACATTGTAAGACGGAGTTTCGTTATTGAGTTGGATGAAGATTCGCTGAGTTATTATCGGTTTTTAACTCATTTGAAGTTTTTTGCTCAACGTGTACTGCAAGGAACAGCCATTGAAGATAAGGAAGAAGATAATCCCCTTCATGACTTGGTGAGTAAGCAATATCCTGAAGCACATGCTTGTGCTGTTAAGATTAATGAATATACCCGCAAGATTTACAACCGGGTTTTATCCAAAGAAGAGGTTCTTTATCTGACCATTCACATTGAACGTGTTGTCAGAAATGAACAAACAATTGAATAATTTAGGATTGTTACTGCAAAAAAGGCAAAACCTAAACGTTGAATAATGATAAGCTGAAACTGCTTTGTCATTATTCAGTGTTTAGGTTTTTTTTAACCTTCATTACACATAAAAGGAGCAAAACACAATGGATAAACAACAATTGTCCAAGGATATTTTGAAGCTTGTTGGTGGCGAAGAGAACATCGATCAAGTCACACACTGTATGACAAGACTCCGATTTAACCTGAATGACAACAAATTGGCGGACAAAGCGACGCTGAAAAATACACCTGGTGTTATGGGCGTTATGGAGAATGGTGGTCAGTTCCAGGTCATTATTGGGAACGATGTGCCTGTTGTGTATAATGCACTTGTAGGCAACATGTCCAAATCCCCGAATGCAGACGCTGGATCAACCGCTGTTTCGACTGTGGAGAAGAAAAAGAGAAATCCAGTAAGTGCATTGTTCGACTTTATTTCCGGAATATTCACGCCGATTCTGCCAGCGATTACCGGTGCCGGTATGATCAAAGGGATCGTGGCAATCCTGGTAGCTGTAGGTTGGTTGTCTGATACCAGTTCAACTTATATCATTTTATCTGCTATCGGTGATGGTGCATTCTACTTCCTGCCGATCATTCTGGCAATCAGTGCTGCACGTAAGCTCGGTAGCAATATGTATATTGCTGCAGCGCTGGCAGCGGGGATTATGCATCCGACGATTACAGCCTTGCTTGCCAATGGCGACACCACATTTGTGGGCATTAAGGTTATAGCAGCAACCTATTCTTCTACGGTTATTCCGATTATTCTCGCAATCTGGATTGCTTCCTATGTAGAGAAAGCGGTTGATCGTGTTACACATGCTTCGCTTAAGCTTCTGATTGTTCCAACGGTTACCCTGTTAATTATGGTTCCTCTGACCTTGATGACGGTTGGACCATTGGGTACAGTGCTCGGTAATGGTTTGTCAGGTGGTATTTCATGGTTGTTCGACAATATGTCTATATTCGCAAGTATCTTGATTGGTGGTACGATGTCACTTCTGATCATTACAGGTATGCACTATGCACTGTTGCCGATCATTGTTGGTTCGATGACATCACTTGGTTACGATTTTATTATTCCACTGATGTTTGCGGCTAACTTGGCACAAGGTGGTGCAGCATTTGGTGTAGGTCTTAGATCGAAAAATGGTAAAACTAAATCGCTTGCTTATTCCACAGGTCTTACGGCTATCATGGGGATTACGGAACCGGCAATGTACGGGATCAATATGAAGTTCAAAAAACCATTTATTTCAGCCCTGATCGGTGGAGCTGTTGCAGGTGGATTCATGGGGATCGTCAATGTTAAAGCTTATGTGCTTACAGGTCTAGTGGGTCTGCCAAGTATTGCAGCATTTATCAGTCCGGCAATTAGTACACTGCTCTATGCCCTGGCTGGTGGTTTGATTGCCATCGTAGCAGCAGCAGTACTGACGTACATCCTTGGTTTCCAAGAAGACAATGCTCCACAATCGACTGAAGCGACGGCAGCTGCTGAACCTACAACACCAGCAGCAACGACTTCTGCTTCCGCAGTAACTGCTGTTGAAGAAACTAAAGCGCTGGATCAAGACGTATTTAGCCCAATTACTGGTGAAGTTAAATCACTGAGTGAAGTTCCGGACCCCGCATTCTCGGAAGAGATTATGGGTAAAGGTTTTGCGATTCAGCCGTCGGAAGGCCGCGTGGTTTCTCCAATTAACGGTACAGTATTCTCATTGTCGAAGAGTGGACATGCCATTGGTCTCGTTAGTGATGACGGCGCTGAGATGCTGATTCATATCGGGATTGATACCGTGAAACTGAAAGGTCAATTCTTCTCCCCTAAAGTTCAAGCAGGAGCGAAGGTTGCCGTTGGTGATGTACTGATGGAATTCGACCGGGAAGAAATCGAAAAAGCCGGTTACACAACGATTACGCCGGTAATCATTACGAACATGCATCAATATCATTCAATTGAATCTGCCGGACGTACAATGATTAAAGAAAAAGAATTGTTGTTTACGGCAAAAGCTTAACGAACATCAAAAAGCAGCAGTCTTTCCGGATGGAATTCCGGCAAGGCTGCTGCTTTTTTGTATATATGGGCGATATTCTTCATGGAAGATATCCGCTGGATGTTATACCTGACGAGAAGGAAGCAGCTGCTGAACCAGCTGCACAAAGTGCTGCGCAGGCTTGGACAGATGGCGATTGCGATGCCACACAAGTGCAGATCCTACGGTGGATTGTACATCCTGTATACGGTAAACATGGAAAGGGTGCTCGTGATATAGCTGCAGTACCGTATGGGGCACGATGGAACTCGCGAAGCCGAGACGGACAAGCTCTAGCAACATGTTAATATCCGAGCATTCTCCCGTAATGGAAGGATTTACGTGATGCTCACGGAATTTATCCAGAATCAGTTCGAACATTCCAAGCCCTTCGGTACTGGGCAGCAAGAGAGGGATGTTGGCCAGCGTTTCAAAATAAGTCCCGGTCTCATCCGCTGCCTCCAGCGGTGTGGAAGAAATGTAAAAGAGAGCTTCCTGCGGAAGATGTAACACCTCATATTGTTCTGTCTTGACGGGCATTCGTACACAGGCCAGTTCAATTTTGCCTTCACTCAAGAGCTGACAGAGCTGGGAGGATTCATTTTGTTGAATTTTATAGGTAACCTGGGGATGAGTCATCCGAAACTGCTGAAGTGCTTGCGGGATCAGACGATCTGAAATGGTATTAATCCCAAGCGACAACTTGCCCCGAATACCATAGCGAAAACTCTGCATCTCCATAACAGCCTCTTCCATATATTTGGTCATCGTAACCGCATAATCATAGAAGCTTCGACCCGCCTGCGTCAGCTCCATACTGCGCCCTTTGCGTTCAAACAAAATCACGCCGAGCTCTTCTTCCATCAGCTTGAGCTGCTGGCTTAAAGGAGGCTGAGCCATATGCAACCTTCGAGCAGCAGCTGTGATCTGTCGCTCCTCGGCAATGGCAATGAAATAACGACATTGTTTAATATCCAAGAATGTTCTCCTTTGCTGCAATGTATATGTTTATCATATGGGAAACCAACAAAACATGTATTTTGAATATACTCTCATCCCATGTTAACATACATTAGGTTTAAACACTTAATACAACAGTTTGTGATTATGACATATAGAACATGAGCCATGAGGGTGAGCTTGAATTGGAGGGTGAGGGCTTCGTGTTTAAAACGATACATGCGGCTGCTGAAGCTGGACATACCGATGATGTACTTCGGTTTATCACACGGGGAACCGGATTGAATGCTCGGGATGCGCTTGGACGGACGCCTCTGATGGCTGCGGTGCACGGCAACAAGATAGAGACGGTCGGTATGCTTATTAACGCCGGGGCGGATATCAATATTAGGGATCAACGACTGGATAATCCACTATTGTACGCGAGTGCGGAAGGGTTATGTGAAGTGGTTGAACTGGCGGTCAAAGCTGGGGCGAATACCAGGCTTACGAATCGGTTTGGAGGTACAGCACTGATCCCTGCTTCAGATCGAGGTCATGTTGATATTGTGGAAATCCTCCTGACCTCCACCGATGTGGATGTGAATCATATCAACAATCTGGAATGGACCGCCCTACTGGAAGCGGTCATTCTGGGAGATGGCGGCTCTCGCCACCAGCAGATCGTTGCGTTACTTTTGCAGCATGGCGCCGATCCGTTCATCGCTGACCGGGAAGGGGTTACCGCACTTGAACATGCTCGCAGGCATCATTATATAGAAATGGAGCGAATGTTAACTCAATCATGAACAGACATCAAGAGAAAACGCTGCAAAACCATATAAAGGGAGTATCATCGCTTGCACTGGCAGGCATTCAGTGGTTCTTCTTTTTGTTTACCAACACCGTAGTAGTTCCGTTATCGATTGGGCATAACTTTCATCTATCACCGGATGCCATCGCTGCATCCATGCAGCATGCTTTTTTACTTACTGGAGTCGTGTGCATATTACAGGCAATATTCGGGCATCGTTATGCAGTCATGGATGGTCCTTCAGGGTTATGGTGGGGACTGACACTAAGCTTAACAGTCTCGGCATCCTCGGCAGGGATGAGTCTGGAGCGTATTGGGGGAGGACTGGCTGCGGGTTTTCTGTTAGCCGGCCTAACGATGATGATCCTTGGCGGGCTGGGAGCGGCGCATGTGCTTCAGCAGCTGTTCACACCCATGGTCAAGAGTGCGATGTTGTTTCTGATGACGATCCAGTTGACCATGAATTTTTTTAAAGGCATGATTGGATACACCGAGTTTGGCTCATTCAACCTGCCTGTAGCGGCTTTGTCCGTTGCTATTGCGTTTCTCGTCGCTTTGATTCAGCTTAAGGGAAGAGGCAAGCTCGGTAACTATTCCATCCTGATTGGCATCGTGACGGGATGGATTGCCTACAGTCTTGTGTTCCCTGGTCAGCATGCCGGGTTATCAAGTCATGCTGGAGGAAGCTCGATTTCTCTATTTCCTTGGGGGAAACCTGCGTGGGAGCCGGGGATTGTAATTACCGCTTTCTTCGTCGGGCTCGTCAATATGACCAACTCGATCACAACGCTAAGTTCAGTAGAAAAAATATACGGGGTGCGGACGTCAGATCAACAATATAAACGTTCGTATATGCTGACTGGATTGTTCTCCATGTTATCCGCGTGTGCAGGTGTACTGCCATTTGGTCTGTTTGCTTCTTCCATTGGATTCCTGGAGAGCACTCGTATTCTGCGTCGTGCTGCGTTTGTCGTGGGAGCGGGTATGTTATGTGTTTTGGGTCTTACACCCCCAGTGACGGCCTTCTTTGCACAAATCCCTCCCAGTGTAGGCAGTGCGGTGCTATTTGTAGCCTATCTGCAAATGTTCGGGACGGCGTTAAGAACACTTGAGGGAACAACCTTTAACTCCAAAACCATTTATCGTGTAGCATTGCCTGTTCTCACAGGTGTTGCTGTAATGAACATCCCTGCTGAAGCCTTTCAGTCCTTGCCTATGTATCTTATACCGATCATTAGCAATGGACTCGTCATCGGGGTCGTGGTGTCACTTTTGCTTGAAACCACGGTGAACTGGTCCAAAATGGAGCATACAGCTCCGGCCAGCAAAGCTGCCTAAACGTTGATTTATTGAAACAGTCCATATTTTGGGCTGTTTTTTAGGTTTTGCCCAAGTTTACTTCACCATAATTCTGCCCTGTCCCGCAAGCATTCTCATCTCTCTGGATAAACGCTCGTGATTACCTTCCGGAATCTCAAGCTGTACACCGTAATGCCATTGGTTATTCTCTTCTTTGCCCCAGCGCAATGTCCCTTCCAAATATAAGGGGTCTTCAAAAAGCAGCAAATTCATGCCGATCCGAATTTCATTGGACTCGACATGCAGGTTTAACGGAAACGAAAGCTGGCAGCCGGATCGGCTGATATCGCATAATTCCGCCTGAATGGGTTTGGATGGTGCAGATACTCCGTTAATGCTGAGTATGAAGATTTCAAACGTTATGGGTTCTTTTAAAGTATAGCGGAAAGGTTCTCTTCTAAGGTTGATTGACATAGTTTCCTCCACAAAATCAAAAAAAGTCAGTTATGATTATATCGTCCATTTTGCTATTAAAATGAAGAGGTGAGCTCTTGTTTGCAAACAGCTTCTATTAACCTCATATACAACATGAACTGAGATAGCTCTTGTGTTCCTTTAACCCGTTTGCCGGGCTTGATATAATGGTTGGATAGGGTTCTGATTATCTCATGCGGATCAGAGGGGAAGAGGGCGGATATTATTTTAAATAAGGAAGGGGAGACGTAGAATGAACGGGAAATTTGAAGTCTTTACGGATACGGCAGCATTGTGCCTGTATGATCTGGCGGCGCTTAAGCATCGGATGGAAGACACACCAGACTGGTGGTCTATTGCAGAGGATGAACTGACTGAGGTAAATGCAGGTAACGTTTTGTTTCTGAACCTGGGTGAAGATGGACAGTATGAGGTGCAATGGAGTCTGGATGATTCGGTTAAGGAAGTGGGGACGGCAGAGGTATACTATATCCGGGTTCCTTCCGGTCATGTGTATCTGGGAGCTGCGGAGGATGTCACTGGAGGCGAGCTGGAGCCCGATGAGTCGTGCGGGGGTAAGCTGCTCCAGCTGGAACCCGGAAATTATGCGTGCAGGGTAACGAAGGAGGATAATCAAATTTCGATTGCCATCAAGCCCAGTCTGCAAAGTGAGAATCGTTTGAGTGACTTGATTCGAATCTAACGCTATAGGTACGCGAGTGAACAAGATTCATTTGCGAATTATGAAATAGAGACAGGTCACCGAGGGCGGGACATGGTCCCTTTTAGGAGCAGATTGAAGGAGGCATGCGGATATGTATAAATCCCAACTGGAACGCATACGGCAAAAATTGGAGAAAATCAAAATTATGGACCCGGAGCGGAATCTGTTTGGGGCGGAAAATCATCAATATGAAATGGCCCCGGTATGGACACTGGACAAAATTAAGGCATTTGAACGGGAATGGAAGATAGAACTGCCTGAAGCGTATCAAGCTTTTTTGCTTGTAATTGGAAGTGGCGGAACAGGTCCTTATTATGGGTTGGAAAAACCTGAGAACGGCGTGTATCTGGTGATGGATTATGAGGATGAGTTGAATGCCATTTCCGAGCCGTTCCCACATGTGGAATCCTGGAATTGGGATGTGGACTGGTACGATGACAGTAAGGAAGAGGACGAGTGGGCAGCGCTTGAACATGACTATTATGATCCGAAATGGTCGGCAGGGATGCTGCGAATCAGTGATTTTGGCTGTGGTGTGTCACTCAATCTGATCGTGAAGGGATCTTCCTATGGAGAGATTTGGACCGATGATCGGGCGAACAGTAATGGAATTTATCCCGATCATTATATGGGCAACCCGGAGCGGCTGGGTTTTCTGGATTGGTATGAATTATGGCTGGACCGCTCGATCAATGAGTTGATTGAGCAAGAGCAGTAATTCTTCGCTAACCTTTAGGATGAAGGAGGTACCATGTGGGCTGGGAATATGGCATCAGAACAACAAATCCTGTCATTTTACCAGGGGTTATGAAGCGACTGGCGGACTCCTTAACCTTCTCCGACTTGTATAAACTGGAGCATTATGAAGACGGGTTTGCGTTGCTTCAGGAGGGTTCGTCCTGGCCTGAAGTTCTACAAGTCTCGATTGAAGTGGCAGCGGGAATGGATGAGATTGTGGAGGGAGAGTTATACATCTATTGTCTGTTTCATGCAGGAGGTGAATTCGCGGCAATCTGGCTGAGACAGATGGGAGCAGCGACGAATCAGGATGACACTGAGCTGGAATGGTTTGAACTTTAAATAATGATGTGAAAATCAATACAAGAGCTTCCTCCTCAGGATTAGGCGGGGCTTTTTTTGTGATGGAAAATAAATAAAAAACGGTTTGGCTTGTTCATCCGTCTTAAACCACAGAAAGAGAGAGAAGGAGGGGATTGCGGGGTGGAAACCAAAGCCGAGATGAAAAAGATGATGTTTGTACAGAGCGAAGACGAGACGGCATTTGTCCAATCCATCATGGAGCATCAGGACACGCTGATCTCCATTGCCTACAGTTACCTGCGTAATCGTCACGATGCGCTCGAAGCCGTGCAGGAGATGACATGCCGGGCCTGGATCAAGCGTCGCTCTCTGAAAAATGAGAAGGCGTTCAAATCGTGGATTATTCGTATTCTGATCTACGTGTGCATTGATGAACAAAGACGTCGCAAACGGTCCACGCTACTGCCCAATGAAGGGTTGGAGGAGGAGATAGCCGAGTCTGCAATTGTCAGATTTAACGACAACAGACTTGCGATGTGGTCCATGCTTGAGAAAATCAAACCGAAATACCGCCATGTATTACTGCTGAAATACTATAATGACATGACGTCGATTGAGATTGCCTCCATTCTCGGCAAACCGGAGGGCACCATCAAGACCTGGCAGCATAAAGGGTTGGAACTGTTACGGAAACAGATGAAGAACAGGGGGGATTGGCATGACAACTAGTCCGGAGGAACAGGCACTTTTCGCAGATGCTTCCCAGGCTAAGCTGGAGAGACAGCAATTGAATCCGGCAGACACGGCGTTTGCCATTCAGCGAGGTCTGGCAAAGGCAAGAACTCGGCGAATGACAGGTCATGTGCAATTAAAGTGGATTACTGCAGTGCTCGTAACAGCTCTGGCAGCCGGTTGGCTGCTAATGGGTCCACTTGGTTCTACACTACAACAGGCAATGTACAGCCCGCCTGTACAGAATTGGGGAGATCTTGAACCTTTTCGGGAGTTGGCTGGAAAAGATGTAGACGGCAACACGATTGCATCCGCAATTAACAATGGTTATGTGCAGCTCGTGAATCGTTCTGTGAAGTCAGGAATATATCAGTTAACCGTCAATGCAGTGATGGCGGATGAAAACAAGATGATCGTATTGTACACAGCCCAGACGGATGCTTCCCAGGAAATATATTCAGTTCCCAAAACGAGTATGGTCAATGGCATGACGAACCAATCGCTTGGCTATAGCGGTATAAGCAGCCTGTACACCCCAAATGGAAAGTATACACTTTACGGACGCAGCACCGTTGAAATGGATGGTGATACACCACTTCCTGAACAAGTGAGGTTCGATTTTCGCATTTCATCTGTAGTCCCTGATCTGTTGGCTGACACGAATAAGGTTAAAAAAGATACCAAATACCAATTTTCGAAACCGATGGAAGTGAGCTTCGATCTGGATCCTAAATTTTCGGTATCCAAGACAGAGAAGATCAAACTTAATCAGTTATTTACGATTGGGGGTCATAAGGTGATGTTATCTGAAGCAGAGGTGTCGCCGCTTGTGACAAGGGTAAGGTTTATCTATGAACCTGGTCAAAAAATGGATTATAAAACCAAAATATCGATCAGTGATATGGTGAGCCCCACCGAGATTATATCCACCACCAAGGATGGGCAGAAGACCAAGTTGTCCAGAGTGTCAGGTAATGGGACGGAAGATGGGATGACCTATTCCTTCAGTAGTAATCTGCTGGATGACCCACAATCCCTCGTATTAAAACTTCACGGTGAACCGGGCAAAGTTTACGATGATTTGCAGGAAGCCGAGAAACATATGCTGGAACTGAAAATCAAATAGGTTTCAGAGGAAGGGCGATACAAAGTCATGGTTTTAGCGGATGACTTTGGGTCGTCTTTTCATTTTTCTTTTACGGGGACTGCTGTTGCAAAAAAATAAGAATAACAGTTAAATTGCAATTTTTGTATTGTCACATCCGATGTTACACGATATAATCTACTTGTATTTCAGGAAAAAATTATAAAGGATGGTGAAAATTTGAAGAAATTTTCGATTCTTCTACTCGCTGTAACCCTGTTATTGTTGACAGTCTCTACGGTCTCTACTGCGCCAGCTACATATGGTGCGGCCAGTTATCCCAATACAGGCACGAATGGTTTAACGGGGTTTGCCGGTAACGCCAAAAATGAGAGTGGTGCTTCCAAATCAGCCACGACAGGTGGGAAGAACGGTCAGGTCATCTACATCAGCAATCTGAATGATCTGAGAACACATATGGCAGGCACTACGGCTAAAATACTGGTCATTGAACAAAATATTTCTTCCTCTACGCTGCAAAAGGTCGAATTCGGATCGAACAAAACGCTCGTAGGTTCCTTTGGTAAACATACACTGACGAACATTCATTTCAGATCCACATCCAGCTCAAGCAATGTTATTTTTCAGAATCTAACTTTTGAACACGCTTCCAATATTAACGCCAACGACGATATTCAAATGTATATTACTTCAGGTACCAACTACTGGATCGATCACGTGACGTTCTCCGGCCACAGCTATAGCTCCAGCGGCAGTGATCTGGACAAGCTCCTGTACATCGGGGATCGGGCAGATTATATTACAATCAGCAATTCCAAATTTGCAAATCACAAATACGGAATTATTCTCGGATATCCGAATGATGGCAACAGCAGCTATAATGGTGTACCTCATGTAACCATGGCGAATAACTACTTTGAAAATCTGTATGTACGTGGTCCTGGTCTTATGAGATACGGTTATTTCCATATTAAAAACAATTACGCCAACAATTTTAACCAGGCCATTACGATTGGTGAAAAGGCACGCATTTATTCTGAAAATAACTATTTCGGTGCTGGCGCTGAAAAAGGCGGAATTCTGGACGATAAAGGTAAAGGGGAATTTACGGATACAGGCAGTACGCCTGCGCTGAGCAGCCCGTCTTCTCCGAAAACGAACTGGAGGCCAAGCTCCAACTACAGCTATGAAGTTCAAACAGCCAGTTACGCACGCGAATTTGTCACCAAGTATGCAGGTTCGTCTAACACCACACTTGTGTTCGGGAAATAAAAGGTAGCTGATCTCCTTCTGGAATAACAGATTAGAACCCATGGTCCCCAATGATCATGTGGATTGAATAGATTAGCATGTGAAAGCCCGTATCCCTGATGCGGGTTTTTACTATGGTGAAGACTGAATAAAATATCTGAAATATTAGTACATATTATATTCCTGCATATATTAAAAATTTATAATAAAAATCCGATATACATTAAGTGTGTTTTCATGTTTATGAAGACCTAATGTACTATAACAAAGCCCTAGGATTTTGCGATTTAAGTATAAGCAAGGACCATAGACTGATAAAAGATAGTACATGAAATGTTTCACCATGGTATTTAATTGATAAAAAGGACGGGAAATTCATGAATCGTTATGATGAAATCATCTGGAAAAGGAACAAGCTGATCTGTATCATCCTGTGGGTTATTGTTGCCATCGGTTTTGGTATGGCCTTTCTGGAACCCAAGCTGCTCGTTTCGAATGGGGTAGCTATTTTATTCACTGGTTGGGTAACCTACGCCAACGTCAAAAAGAAATATATCCATGTGATCCCCTGGCTGTGTACACTCCTGATTACGGTTTGTGGAGTTTATGCAGGCTGGGGAAGTGTTAACATCACTTTAAGTCTGGTCATCACCTCAGTGTTATTGCTCTATCCTGACAAGAAACTGTTCACAACCGGATTTCTCGTGCTGCTTGCCATTAGTATTCTTCAGGTTGTTCTGGTGGAGACGAAGAGCTCCGAGGAGTTTATTGGCCATATTGTTGATGTAGGATTGTTTGCACTTACAGGAGCCATTCTGATGATGGTTTCTCAGTTGAATCAAAGACTCTTTTGGGATAGCGAAGCACGTTGGCAAGAGGTGGAGCATTCCAAAATGCGAGTGGAAACAATGCTTGTACGGGTCAAAGAATCCGTAGAGGGCCTGTCTCGTTATACGGA
The DNA here is from genome assembly GCF_014844075.1 of Paenibacillus sp. JNUCC-31. NCBI lineage: Bacteria > Bacillati > Bacillota > Bacilli > Caryophanales > Paenibacillaceae > Paenibacillus > Paenibacillus sp. JNUCC31. Next base: position 1,460,424 of record NZ_CP062165.1, on the reverse strand, counting down.
TCAATTGAAGCAAAAAGTAACTGACACCGGTTCCATTACCCATGAAGTAACGCTTGGATTCAGCGAGGTGGCCAAAGGGGTTGAATTCCAGGCCACCAGTGTGGCTGAAATTTCAGAGTCCTTGTCCTTGTCGGATCAGCATATCCGCGATGTAGCTTCATACTCGCATCAGATGAAAGAACTGTCTGCGAGCATGGCAACAAGCACAGAAAAAGGCAGCGAACAGATGGATCAACTGAATGTTCAGATGCAGGAGCTGTATGAAACGATTGATACCACAGCCAGCGATATGAGCAAGTTTAACGAGGAAAGTGAGTCCATGTCTCTAATGCTGAACAGCATCTCGGATATTGCAAATCAGACGAATCTGCTTGCGCTTAATGCAGCGATTGAAGCAGCGCGTGCAGGAGAGCACGGACGCGGGTTTGCAGTCGTGTCGGAGGAAGTTCGCAAGCTGGCGGAACACTCGGGTCAATCTGCCAATGATATTGCAGCCATTTTGTTCCGTTTGAAAGGACAGACTCAGGCGTTGACGGATCGATTCGAACGCATTCGCCTCGCTTTGCAAGCAGGGAAAGACAGTGTTGAAACGGCAGAAGAGGTTTTCCGTACGATCAACAGCAATTCGCAGCAAGTATTGAATCAGGCCGCAGATATCGAGAGCAGTTCAGTTACTATGAGAGAATCTTCTACAAAAGTGGTTAATGAGGTTTCGGAAATTTCAAGTGTGACCCAGCAATCAAGTGCTGCAACGGAAGAAATTCTTGCCAGTATGGAAGAACAGCGCAATCTGACCCAGAAGATGGTGGACAGCTTCGGAGAACTGGAGCAGCTGATTGTGAACCTGAACGAGTTGGTATCGGACAAGAACGAGGTACGTTCTACTACTGTTACGCTGTAAAATAAAGCAAGGCTGAAGCTGGCCAACTGCATCGGAGTCATCTGATTACACCAATTTATATTCGAAGTTCAGTTACTGAGCCTGTCTCCAACCATGATGTGGGGGCAGGCTTGGTTGTTTTTTGGATGGGATCTCTCTCTGGCTGTTGACAACGAAACCATTGTGGATGTTCATCCAGGCCCACTATAATGGGAGGAAGAAGAATTTGTAAAATGATCGATGGCAGGAAGTTTGGGTAATTGGGGGAGCAGAACGTGAAGAATGCAGTAATGGAAAAAAGGACGGATAGCCGTGATCGTACAGATCCAGCGAAGGATAAAAATCGCGATAGACGCGTTCGTTTCTATGATCGGAATTCGCTCGAAGATATGGACTGGCCTAACACGGAGGACGGCAGATATGCAAGAGCATATTTGGAGCCCATGGTGATGCAAGGGACGCGGGACTTCATGATAAACGTAAGCACAACCCTGCTCATCGCCCGGATCGACGATCTCATTTTTCCGTTGACGGTAAATGAGGCGGAATATGACAATTCTTACGTTTGTTCTCCTTATACGCATTATGTACGGTATGCCAAGCAGGAGTTAATGCTGCTTCGGAAGCCGTTGCTGGAAAAAGGGCTTTCCGCGCTGCTCAGTGTGGTGGGGTGGGGAATGCAGCAATCACAAATAAACAAGGTTGTACATATCAACAACTGGCTGTTATCAACAAACCTGTATCCAGCCATGTCCGGTGAGCAGGCGGTTTGTCTGCTTGCAGCAGTAAGGGAACGTTATCCTGAGCATGCCGTCGTATTTCGCTCCTTGTGCCCAGGGCTTCACTCTGATCTGACGGAAGAACTGAAGCAAGCAGGCTGTCAACTGATTCCGAGCCGGCAAATCTATCTGTACCGGGCGAATGATCCGAATTTTGGCAATGCGAAGTCACGCTGGCTGCTGAAGCGGGATCACGAATTGTTGACCAAGCACGGATATGAATTCGTTTCTGAAGCGAATCTGACGGAGGAAGATATTCCACGAATCGCGGAACTGTATAAGCTGCTATACCTTGAAAAATACTCTTATGATAATCCGCAATTCAGTGAACAGTTCATTGCTACAGCAAAAGCTTCTGGAGCACTGACCTTGTATGGTCTGCGGAAGGAAGGGCGTATAGATGCGGTTATGGGATACTTCTGTCGAAATGGGGTGATGACAACGCCGTTGTTTGGTTACGATACGGCGATACCCCAATCCATCGGGCTGTACCGCATGCTGTCAGCTTGCCTGATTGGCCAGGCCCGTGAGAACGGACTTCTGCTGCATGAGAGTGCAGGTGCTGCTCAGTTCAAGCGCAACCGTGGTGCTGTGTCGGAATTCGAGTATTCGGCCGTATATGAGCGCCATCTGCCCTGGGGCAGACACTGGTGCTGGCTGCTGCTTGAACGGCTTTTGAACCGCGTGGGTGTGCCGCTGATGCGTCGGATGAAGCTGTAAACATGCGTAATCAGCAGGCTGACACACCAGCTCCCCATCATGCTCGCGCTTTAATCATGCATGTTCTGCCAATTGCACATCGAAGCCATCTGGGTCGGCAATGTAAATAAACCGCAGATGCGGATTGGGCTGAACGGGGCCTCGTGCAATCGGGATGCCTAATGTAGCGAGCTGCTCCATGGCTTCGTCCAATGACCTTACCTCATAGCCAATTGAAACACCGGCCTCTGGCTTGAGAGTGGTCTCGCTGCTCTCAATCAGTTCCAGCTTTGTTTCATTTTCCGGGCCCAGCATGGCAATCTGCCGTCCACGGCTTTCGAATCTGCGCTGAATCGGCAGCCCCAGCATACCGTGGTAGAACTGGAGCGAAGCTTCCAGATCGCGTACCCGTAGTGTGATCCAGTTTAGTCTGATCAACATAGGTGAATCTCTCCTTTATGGCGTCAATATTCATAAACGTTATACTTATTATACGATAAGCCTGTGCATGGGCCTACCAAGACAACGAAAGGTTTGAGCAGTGACAAGAGCAGCTTGCGAAAGTGGTGACGTGTTGTTGAGGTGTTTATTGGAATTCAGGCTCTTGCCCAGCAGTTTAAAATTGAATTCAAAAAAGCTGCCCGAGAATATTCTCGGGCAGCTTGGCTAAGAGTGCCGTTCACAGTGAACGGGCACTTTTCTTTTTTTATTGAATCAGATCAATTGCATCCTGTGGCACAAAGGCTTCTACGCCATTGTAGACAATCACGCCATCCAGGGTTGTCTTTTTGCCGTTCACGAGTGCTACGTTTTTGTAGATTTGCAGCTCCAGCTTGGTGTTGCCCTTGGTTACGAGGATCTTCGGATTTTTGGCATCCGTCAGATCGAGCTTGTACGTTGCTCCTTTGGCAGTAAAAGCCTGTTTGGCGGGCACAAACAATTGTTTGCTTACGCTGTCGAGGTCAAGGTCCAGCACGCGTGCCATGTATTTGGCCACATCTGTGTTGTCGATGACACCAAAAGGTCGATCATTGTTCGGAGCATACGTATACAGTACAACGTCTCCGCCCGTATGACCGCCAGTGGTCCAGCCGATGCCCGAACGTTTGCTGATCATCGGTCCAACCGTATAATTGAGGCTTCCTGGGCTGGCCGCTTTGATGGCCGCAATTTCCTCGGAAGTCAGGTCGGTAATGCCATAGTATTGCTTCATCACAGCTTTGATATTGGTACGTTTGGCATTGAGCTTGGACTCCACGCCTTCGCCTGTCAGCTTGGCCTTTTTCAAAGGTCCGATAAATGTGGACAACGGCTCTTTATCGTAAGTGCCTGTAGTGGAGGCGTTACCGATAGTCAATCCACCGTTCTGGTGATCCGTGACAGCAACAACGACCGTTTCTTGATCTTTTTTGGCAAAATCCATGGCTACTTTCACAGCATCGTCAAATGCCAGCACATCACTGATAATGCCGATTGGATCGTTGGCATGGGCTGCCCAGTCCACTTTGCTGCCTTCGACCATCAGGAAGAAGCCGTCGTCGTCTTTGGAGAGAACTTCAATGGCTTTTGCCGTCATCTCGGCGAGGCTTGGCTGTTTTGCTGGATCACGATCCATGTTATAGGCCATGCCTGCCGGGGCAAACATGCCCCACAGCTTGCCTGAAGTGGAAGCTTTCATAGCTGACGGAGTAGTCACATAGTCATAGCCCAGTGCTTTGATGGAAGTGACGAGATTTTCACCATCTTTACGTCCCGCAGGCTCCAGATAACTGCTTCCTCCGCCAAGAGCAACGTCCATACCGTTATAGACCTGCTGTTTGCTCAGCGCATCATAGTTTTTACGATCCGGATAATGGGCCGAGAAGTCAGCCGGTGTAGCGTGCATAATTTCGGATGTCGCAATAATGCCAGTTGCTTTGCCTGCCAGTCTGGATGCTTCGAGGATAGAAGCGACCGGTTTCTTGGCATCTCCCGGGGCGATGGCCTTTTGTCCAGGCATTGTCGCTTTATCCGGCAGCACTCCGACATATCCTGTATGTGATTTGTGACCTGTGGCAAAGGCTGTACCCGCAGGGGCTGAGTCCGCAATCGCCGCATCCGCAGAGTGAGTACGAACCATGCCGCTAGCCATGGAGTCCAATGTAAGAGAGGAACCCTTGTACCAACGGGCCAGAGCGGTGGCATCGTTAGCCATACCGTCAGGAATGAGTATGATGACATTTTTGATTGGTGAACTAGAAGGTGTTGAGATGGTGTCTTCCACAGCCCAAGCTGCACTACTGCCTCCCAGCGTAGCCGTAACAATCGTCGTTACCGCGAGCATCATTTTGGCCGCACGGGTATTGAATCGGTTTAACATGAACACATCCTCCTAATAATATGTATAGTTTGGTATCCAAAACCCAGTGTATACAATGAATGATAAGTGAGCGTATGCACTGGATTAACTAAATGTAAAGTTTACGATTAGAGAGAAGAAATCGAATCAAAAAAATGAATAGTAAGGTTGGAACCGTTCTCTCGGGCAATACCTGTACCGGCTTTGTTCCATCGATTGACGATGGAACAAAGTTTACCGATAAGAACAAGGCGGAGCAGTAGCTGCAGCCCTGAAATACGGCAGCGAGGCTTATGCAGGTTTTAATGCAGAGCGTGTAGCTGAACGTTTGACCAGTGAGGAGGGACAACCTCCGGTATATGCATACCGTTTTGCATGGGGCACACAGCCTGGTGTCATCTCCGAACGGTTGCAAACGTTGCTTGGCGCACCACATGGAGCGGATATGGACTTTTATACAGGACATGCGGACGGTATAGCAGCGGAATAAGTCCGGCATATAGGAGTCAGTAAAATAAAAAGGACAAGAAAGCATGTAATGCTCTCTTGTCCTTTTTATTTATGGTTGCGAAGCTAATTCTTTCTACCTAAAGATTGCTTGACCTATTTTTTTGCGAAAAAACTAAGTGTCCCTGTGCTCTCGTCCGCGCTTACAAACAGGCTGCGCCCATTAACCCGATGGATACCTTCCGGCGATTCACCAGCAGTGGGGATAAGCCCGAGGTAAGCCGGATTTACCGGATCAGCAAGATCGAAGAACAAAATGGCATCTGCCCGTTCGGAGGCCACAGCGGCGTAAGTCTTGCCTTCGATCGTTGCTACTGTCAAATTCTCAACTTCACTGCCTTTATTGGGACTGCGGTCATCCGGGTACAAGCCAACCTTGGCCGTTGCTTCGTCAATGAGGTTCTGGCTGTCGTACATCCGCTTGCCCTGCAGATCCCAGACCGCAATATTGCGTCCGCCTGCTTTTACACCATCGTCAAATTCATCTTTGCCCAAATCACCTTCATTGGCGGTCAGCAGGTATTTGCCATCAGCAGAGAAAGCAATACCATCCGGTTCATAACGAGCGGTTAAACTCTCCGTAAATTTAACAATGCCGTCATCTTTCAGATCGGCTTGATGTGAAGTGGTGCCTAACGAAAAGATCGAGCTGATTTTCTTTGTCTGCAGATCAACAACGGCAATGACATTGTTCTCCTGCAACGTTACGGCTGCTGTCTTGCTGTCCGGACTAATGGCAACATACTCTGGTTGTGGATCATGCGGATAGCTTGCTCCAGCTACATTTTCCAGGGATACCGGCAAGCTGGTGATCTCACCTTCAAGTACGTTTCCGCCAGCAAAAGATACAATCATGATGCTGCCTGGACGCTTCGCATTGGCATAATCAATCTCATCGGCGGCTTTGTTAAGTTCTTCATCCTCAATGGCAATAACTGCATGCAGGCCGTCAGGTGACAACGCGATGGAGTCTGGCCCGATGCCAAGTTCATACGTCTTCACGGTTTTGTAGGTTGTGAGGTCAACAATCGCCAGCAATCCCTTATTGGCTTCAGTGTCCGTATCGCCTGTACGAATCACGGCAAGCCCATATTTGCCATCCTTGGATACCGTTACGCTCGTTACTTCCGCTTTGGCGGAGAGGTCATGGAAGCTGACGGTCTTCAAAACGTTGATGTTATTCAGGTCTGCAATATCCAGCACGGAAATGCTGCCATTGTCCGCTTCGGTTACCAACAGACGTTGACCATCAGGAGTAGAGGCTGATATTTCAGCTTTGCCTCCGGGCATCTGAAAGGCCGCAGTCTGTTCAAATCCGGTTTTATTTTGCTTCAGGATCAATTGATTCGTGATTAGATTTAGCGTTTTGGGAGATACATACGTTGTTCCATTGGCGATATAGCTTTTGCTGTCCAGTGGAGTTTTTACACCGTTAATAGTGGCTGTGGCTGTTCCGACAGGGAGGTGTGCCTGTATGCCTCCTAGCTGAATATCGACCCTTTGCTTGCTTCCGTCCCAAGTGACTTTTCCCTGCATATTTTGTATCGCTGTTCGCAGTACGACATGATCGTTAGCAGGTTCAAGTGTGTTAGCCGCATTGGCCATGGGCGTGTAGCTTGTTGCTCCTATAGTGAGTATGGTTGTCATGGACATAACGGCGAGCCATTGATTTCTCTTTTTCAATGTTCTAGATCCCCTTTACCGTTTCGTGTGTGATGGTATGTACAATTGTTTTAGTATAGGGATGAAATGTTACGGAAGAGTAAAAACACAAAGTGAGTTGTGTAAAATCGTAAACAGGAACGATTTTCAACTGAATAACAGCTGAGATAGCGGGAAATCAACAAATCCCTGAAATGGAAAGCTGGCTTTACATCTTGAATGAATCTTGATATATTTACGGAAAGTTAACTTTCCATTTTTGAAGGAGCTATTATATTGAAAAACAGACTGGAAGAAATTCGAAAGAAAAATGGAATCAAGCAGGAGGAACTTGCCGACAGATTGGAGGTGTCCAGACAGACGATCGGATCATTGGAGAACGGTCGTTACAATCCTTCCATTATTCTTGCATTCAAAATTGCCCGTTATTTTGACATGAGCATCGAAGAAATTTTCATTTACGAGGAGGAGCAGGATGATGAAAGCAACCAATAAGTGGGTGCACGTACTACTGACATTGGCAGGTCTGGTTATGACATGTATTGGTGGATTTGCTCTGAGAGGTGAAGCATTAAGCGGAGTCTCGGGTTTGTTGATCGGTTCAGGTTCGGTGCTTCTGGTTCTGGGGCTTGGCAATACGGTGCATTCCATATGGATGAACAAGTCTACTAATCAGGCAATGTATGCTGAGCGATTGAGACAGAAGGAGATCGATGTTCAAGATGAACGCACCATTCGGTTGAAGGAAAAAGCAGGCTGGAAAACAAACATTACTATTTTTTATATTCTGATGGCCGTAACCGTGCTATTTAGTCTGTTCGGTGTAGAACCGATTGTCGTGACTGTACTGGCGAGTGTTTTCATTTTTCAAATTGGGCTGGGCATCTTCCTGTTCAATTATTACGCGAAAAAAATGTAAAAATGCCCCCTTGGTGGTTGTCATGGGTGTCATCATCATGCTGGGTAAGAGAAACAATCAAACCAGTTCCTTAGCAGGTTGGTTCGGTAAATATGGTCAAATAAAGTCACAAGGTCAAAAAAGGTCAAAATAAAAGCAAAAAGAATCTATTTTTGAATGATAAACAATCATGCGAAAAAATCGTTTTTTTTCGCCTTTTACGGACTTTGAGCCTTCTTAATACCGGTATTATAATAATCAATGTAAGCAACAACAATAAACCAACCACACATAAGGAGCTGATTTTCATGTTTGATCTGATTCCGTTTCGTAAACGAAATGAAGACCTGTTCGGACACATGTTGAAATCCTTCAATGACATGGTTGAATCCCCATTCCTCTCACCTTTCGGAACTGGCTCCCAGCCATTTCGGACCGACATTCGTGAGGAAAAAGACAAATATTCGGTAGAAGCCGAACTTCCGGGCATCGCCAAAGAGGATATAGACATTCAGGTCGAAGGTAATGAATTGATCATTCGTGCCAAACGTAATGAAATGGTTGAGCAGAAGGATGATTCCAATCGAATCATTCGGCAGGAACGCCGTTCAGGCGAATTTATCCGGCGTTTCTATGTGGATCATATTGATGAGGAGCACATTAAGGCCAGATTGGAAGATGGTGTGCTGAAGCTCGAAATTCCGAAACGTCCTGGAGATAATCAACCTCGCAGACGCATTCTGATTGACTAATAAATGACTAATATGCGTAGAAAAGAAAATAGCTTCTCTACATGGCAAAAGCATGCAGGAGACATCGTTTAAGATGCTTTCTGCATGCTTTTTAGTGAGGGATGTTCACTTTAAATTGATATCTGTCTGATTGCACAAGCTACACGGTATAATTCATCTTGGTCCGATTTATTTCTCCGCTGCTGCCTGCATTAGTGTATAGATCTTACGTGTGGTATTCACGTTTCTAACCGTCATATAGGCATAGACCTTGGATCCTACGAGCTTGTTCATGCCACTTTTACTCGCATCTTCTTTGCTGACCGAATACAAAATGGCTCCGGGAACATACAGCAGTGTGCCGATCTCTGGTTTGATCGGCAGTTTGTCCAGAACGGAAATGTCATTCACCTCATCCCAAAGAAACATGACATCACTTTTGGCGGTCGCATCGTTGGTCCACTCGTCCGGCAACGCTTGAATAACAGTACGGATTTCATCCAGATTACGCACCATCACCTTGATCTGTAAGCTAAAATCAACAGCTATGGCTTGTTCAAGAATTTGGGATAATTCCGTATTCGCATTCATGCGTTCCTGATGATCGGCAAAGATAATATTGCCCGAGTTGATATATGTGACGACATCCAGCATGCCCGCTTGTTCGAATGTTTCTTTCAATTGTTTCATGTTGATTTTGTTATTCCCGCCCACATTAATACCACGAAGCAAAGCAACGTAGATCATGATTCAACCCTCCGTATCTGTGTTATCCTTCAGTTTAACGAAATGACAAATACTCAAATAAATGTGCAGTATGCTCTTCTCCCAGCAAATCATTTAATACAGGTTCCACACGTTCTAGATATTCGGACTTCGTCTCATAAGTTTCTTCGTCCTTCACTTCCCCAGCATAGTTCCGTGCAGTTTCTATTAGAATAGAAAGCGCAGTGAAAAAGTCAGACAATGAATCAGCGATACGGTTCGGTTCTCCACCCGAAAAGGCTGCATATACCGGCGAGTTCGGCGTTGCTGTATCCACGATTAATGGATCATCGTTATAATTCGCGATCACGACATGATTTTTATGCCAAGAGGCAGACTCCTCATAAGGTTCGTTCATGCCAATCCAGCGGTAACCTAGTTGCTGACGATGGAGATGTTCAGGTGCGACAAATGAGATTAGAGCTGCATCACCAATTTCAACGGCTGCATTTTTCATTTTGAGTGTGCCTTGGGCCTGTTCATCCATCATCTCGTAGTGACTGTACAGATATTGTAGCTCGGGAGAGAGCGGGATTCGTTCGTCCACGTCCGGCTGGCGATGTTGTTCGCGAGGACGCAGATCATGGTTTTTGAAAAGCCCATAAGCTTCATTATATAAGTCTTGCTGTTCCACAAACCGGGTTAAGGCGGCTTTCAGTTGGTGCATGGTGTCTATCTCCTCCTGTTGCTTCATATCATGCGGTTAGATGTGATTACCGATCACAAGCATTATCATATATCAAAATGGGAAAAGCTTACACCCTGGAGTTGGGTTGAGTTGATATTAATATTGATAAGTTTAAATTACCGTCTGAACTGGAAAAATTAATATTTTTTATCCATCTCTCAACAATTTCCGATATAATAACCAGATAGAATCAAACAAAAGGATATAACCTCAGAGAGGTGATTGGTATGACGGTTGATGTACTTGTACGCAATAACGTGAAGGTACTCGGTTCAGGCAGTCAAACGATTATTTTTGCCCATGGTTTTGGATGTGACCAGGATATGTGGCGTTATATCGTTCCGAGTTTCATGGATAACTATCGTGTCGTTTTATTTGATTATGTAGGCTCTGGCCAATCTCAAATTGATTATTATGATGCTGTTAAATACAGCAGTCTCCAAGGATATGCACAGGACGTGCTGGAGATTATGGAAGCGCTCAACCTGAGAGACGCCATATTTGTCGGGCATTCTGTCAGCAGTATGATTGGCATGCTCGCATCTATCCAGGCATCGAATTATTTTAGACATATTGTCATGTTGGGTCCTTCTCCGCGTTATGTTAATGATCCTCCAAACTATTATGGCGGTTTCGACCGGCGCGACATCGATGAACTGCTGGAAATGATGCAGATGAACTTTATTGGGTGGGCCAGTTATCTTGCTCCGATCGTGATGCAGAATCCGGAACGGAAAGAGCTGACGGACGAGTTGGAGAAGAGTTTCTGCTCAAGAGATCCGCATATTGCCAGACAATTTGCAGAGGTGACGTTTTTCTCGGATTGTCGGGATGAATTGGAGCGGGCTTCAGTGCCTACGCTGATACTTCAATGCTCGGATGACAGCATTGCTCCCGTTGAAGTCGGGGATTACTTGCATGCACACTTGAAGAACAGCAGGCTTCAGCAGATGACCGCGAAGGGGCATTATCCACATCTGAGTCAGCCTGGAGAGACAAGCCGTTTCATTAAAGACTATTTGCAGAGCGTGTAAAGTATAGTGAGAGGAAAGGCAACTATTTCATGGATAATCAATTAGATGTGGCTCCCTGTGGCTACTTCTCGATCGCTGATTCGGGAATCATTCAATCCATTAACCAAACCATGCTGACCATGCTGGGATATGAACGCAATGAGCTGCTGGGACGGCATATCGAGTCCACCATGTCGGTGACCAACAAGCTTTTCTTCCTTACGTATTTCTACCCCTATATTCAGTTATATGGGCATGTGGATGAGATGTACTTCTCGTTTCGCACCAGCGATCAGCAGGATGTTCCGGTTCTTCTGAACGGGGTTCGTCAGAGCCGCAACGGAGAAAGCGTAATCGATTGTGTTGTGGTTATCATGCGCAAGCGAATTGAGCATGAGAAGGATATTTTGAATACCAAAACGAAGCTGCAGGAGTTGTATCAAGCCACCCACGAAGCGAACAAGGAGCTTGAGCGGCTGCATGAAGAATACAAAGTGAAGCAGCAGGCGCTTATGAAAGTGAATGATCAATTGGAGACGATGGCCTCGACGGATTTGCTTACCGGTCTCAAGAACCGCAGGTTTTTTCAGGATAAAATGCTGGAAAACCTGGCACTGTTCCGGGAAACGCAGCGTCCTTTCTCCCTTCTGGTCATTGATATTGATCATTTCAAAAGGATCAATGATACGTACGGACACCCGATTGGAGATCTGGTGCTGGGCAATCTAGCCGGTTTGCTGCAATCGGTGTCAAGGATCACGGATGTGGTGGCGCGATATGGCGGAGAGGAATTTGTCATTATTCTTGCGGATTGTGCCGGAGAGCAGGCCGTGGCTACTGCGGAGAGATACCGTTCACAGGTGGCCTCTGCCGATTGGGGAGAGTATAACATTACAGTGAGTATTGGAGTGGCTACGGTTACGCAGGAAGATACCGATCAGTCTTTGTTTCAAAAAGCGGACCAGGCGCTATATGCCTCCAAAACGGGTGGGAGAAATCGAGTGACACTTGCGGCTGAAGCAGCGAGTAGTGATATTAATCCTTCATAATTGAATGATAGTTGTCGATATAATACTCAGAACTATTATCTTTATTAGAGGAAGTGAGTATATCATTATGAATCAAATTGAGGCTGTTTTGGCTGCAATGCCATTTATCCGCGAAGCTACACGTCAGGATGTTTCCATCTCGGTCATGGACCGGGAAAAGTTCCTGTTTTTCGAATCGGGCAAAGCCTTGAAGTATGATTACAAGGCAGGAGACCCAATTGCAGATATACACAGAGACTTTAAAATGTTAAAAAATGAATCCAAGACAAGGGAACATTATCCAGCTGAGCTTTTTGGTATCGCTTCGGATTCCTATTTCCATCCGATTAAGAATGAACAGAATGAGATAGAAGCAGTTCTATGCATTACATACAGTATGGATACCCAGGATCAATTGAAAAAGCTGATGAATCAGGCAGGTGAAGTTACAGGCAGACTGATTGAGGGAATCCAGCATGTAGCTGCTCATTCGGAAGAATTGAGTGCAACTTCGGAAGAAATTTTGAGCAATACGAAACGTGCGGTCGAAGATTCCAGTAATGTGAATGAAGTGGTAAGCTACATAAAAGAAATCTCAGAGCAGACCAATCTGCTTGGCTTGAATGCCGCAATTGAGGCAGCACGAGTCGGTGAGGCGGGGGCAGGGTTTGGGGTTGTTGCCACGGAGATCCGTAAAATGTCCACAGGGACCAAGGAAGCTACGGGACGAATTGAGCAATCTCTTGACGCTGTCAAAAAATCCGTGTTGAACATGGAGCAGGAGATTGCCCAGATTTCAGTTTCTTCACAAGAGCAGGCCAAATTGGTCACAGAATTTATGAATGTGATTGATCAATTGAACGAAACCAATCATGGCTTGCGGCAACTGGTCGAAAAAATAACCGACGACGCCGAATATTAAAATGCATCGTTAAGCCTTCAGACCAAGCCTGAAGCCAAAAAAACGCTCAACCACAATTGTGGCTGAGCGTTATTTTTTGCTTGCTTAGAGTTTTACCAAAATGAAGCATATCCATTTTAAATCTTTGTTAGGAATACTGTTTATTTAGCAAAGCGGTATCATAGTATTCTTCAAACGATTTGATCTTGTTATGTTCGAATTTGAAGATTTGCACGTAAATGCCGTTATACCTGATTTTTTTATCCTTACCCCATGGGCCGTTGGCAGTAATATCAATGTTGCTCCGGGTTTTGGTAATGATCGTATTCGGATTTTCACCGACCATGAACTCATCAATAGTCCAGTCAAACGTACCTTTCATGTCATGGAAAATCGGGTTAAAGAAGCTTTTTACTGCATCCCAGCCTTCCTGCACAGAATTGTGCAGAACAGCCACATCCTCTGTGGTGAATGGCGTGATAACTGCCGGATTGTCCTCAACCCACAGGGAGTAAAATTGGTCTGTATCTCCCAGATATAGCGAGAAAAACTCTATAATGACATCCATATTTTTGCGGGCATCTTCGTTTGCGGTGTCCATTGAAGCATTAACGATTACATTTTTGATTGTTTTGGAATCCATATATTCCACTCCCCTTTCACATCAAAGTATAAATTAAAGAGTCTTAAATAATAATAGACTGTTTCGATAGAGTGTAAAAAAACTGGACAAATACGTCGATATGTAAAGAATACAGCCAAGCTCTTCATGGCAGCGTTAGAATCTCGGGAGGAAGATACATATGCTTAGAAGAATCACGCCCAAAGAACTTCTGGCTGAATCCTTGATTAATTTGGCCAAACGGAATCCGATTCAATCCATCACCGTTACGAACATCACGGATCATTGTCAAGTAAGCAGACAGATGTTCTATTATCATTTTTCCAGTAAGTACGACCTGATCGCCTGGATCTATAGTGACAAAGCGGATAAAATCATCAATCAATATATGGAGAAGGAGCCTTGGGGACGAGTAGCCGGAAGGATTGTAGCGTTTATCAAGGAGGATTATCTCTATTTCAAAAAAGTGTTTGACGATGATACACAATTATCATTTTATAATATTATTTTTCAATATACGGTCGAGTGTCACACCAAGCATATTCAGAAGAAAATGGGTCTTGCCTCATTACCACAGGATATTGCTTTTGCGATCCAGTTCAATGCCTACGGAGGAGTCAATGTTACCAAGGATTGGCTTGAAAACGGCATGAAGGAATCTCCCACCGAATTGGGAGAATTAATTTTTTCCGCCATGCCTCAGCCTATTAGAACCTATTTTGACAACGAATCGTAGAATCACTTCACTGAACTATTCGGTTACTCAGGACTCATATACCCATTTCCCTTTGCAGGTGAATTGGGCTGGAGAGTGAAGTCTTCGTTGGCCTCATCCATAAATTTCGGGTTCACATATAATGAATGAGCATCATTTCCTGATCCCTCGATGTAGGAGGTGAAGCCAGCATACTCCCTGTTTTTCCAGACCCATAACGCTTCATCTTGCGGTTCAGGGGAGTAGTATACATTTTCATCAAACACATTCCCTGTATTGCTGGTGTATTCATTATAGATCAGCACGTCGGATTCGCCGGATACGACAATGTTCCGCTTGAACGAATTGTTTTTCGTCCGGGCTTGTATGAATAACTGCCCATTGCCCGCACCCAGAGTGTCGTTCTGGACTAACGTATTGTACATGATCGTACTGTCCTCAGTGGAGCCGCGTTCCTCATCATAGCCTCCTACAGCGATGCCAGTCAGTCTGTTCTGAAAAATCAGATTATCCTGCAACGTAATGTGGCTCGTAGAACGTCCGGCATGCTCTGAAGCGATCTCGATTCCGATATCGTTGCGATATACCCGATTGTGATCAATGATATGATCTTTGCCACCGTCAACGTAGATGCCTCCAGCCGAGTTGCTGTCATTGGGAAGCTCGGTGCCATAGGAGGGATTGTGATTGGAAGAAATATCGTATACTTCGTTTCCTCGGATGACCCCATTTCTAGCCTGATCATATGTATCATCCTCGGAAGTCCCTTCATAACCAATTAGATCAATGCCGATGTTGTCGGTATCATGGATTGTATTGTCCAGTATGGAAAACGTATCCACATTCCCGTTGACTGCGAGTGACTCACTTGAACCGAGCACGAGATCATACAGTTCATTATCCTTGATAATGATGTCTTGCAATGATTGGGGATGCTCCGTACCATAAATCGCAATTCCGTGGGCATCTCTACCCTGTAAATCCGGTCCTGAAGGCTTGGCATCATTTGCAATGGAATGGACGATGTTACCGAGTATTTGAATGTGCTCTCCTGCCCCGTGAACATAAATGCCAGTAGGCACTTGTCCTCGATGTGTGGTTTTAAAGTTGCGAATTTCCAGATTTTGAATCGTGATATAGCTGGCATGTTCGACTTCAATCAAACCCTCTATGCCGTTTGCAGACAGACCTTCGCCATCAATGATGACCTTCTCCTGTGGATAACTGGAGAACAGGGTGGGATTGCCGGAGGCATTGCCGCTTCGGGTTATTTTCACCTTTTGATGATATACCCCTTCCCGTAAATAAACGGTACTGCCCGGATTGGCATGGTCGGCAGCATGCTGCAACGTTTTCCAGGGTTCTTGAATGGTTCCTGTATTCTGGTCGTTTCCATCGGGTGCTATGTAATAAATTTCTTTGGTGGCGGGTGTATGAACGGATTCTGGTGAAGGCATGGAAGAGCCCTCATCCTGACAACCTGTTGCGAGAAGCATTAGAATCAGGGCCAGAACGTATTGTGTGACTGTACGAAGCAAAGTGTTTCCTCCCCTTATAAGTAGCGTTGAATTTCGATTATAGCAGATTTGAATGGGAGAATAGGGCATGATATGCTCTTGGAAAATCAGGGATGAGCGCTTGAGTGGACTATCCTAAATAGGCAAAACACAGCAAAACAGGTGGTGAGTTCGATACGCATCACCTGTTTGTTTATTGTACATATTTCCTTGGGGTGTATCATTTATTTTCGATCCCAGAGTGCACTGTAACGGCAACATATAAAAATAATGACATTACATAAAGCCGCAATCCCGAAGACTGCCGCAGGATTGGACAGCTCGGAAATCCAGCCGCTGCCCCAAATAGCCAAGGGCATGCCGAGCTTGAAAAGAGAACCGGTAATCCCACTGATCCGGCCAATCATGTGATGTGGTGTGGACTCCTGACGGAATGTCCAGATGCAGATTGTGCTCACCGTTTGGAACATGCCAGACAGAAAGAGACCCACTGCGAGACCGTAAGAAGAGTGAAACCAAAAGAGTAAGAGGAAGGCGAAGCCTTCTAGCAGTGTGGTCACAACGATAAGCACTCCGGCAGAATATTTGCGGCGAAGTGAGTTTACTACCAAACTTCCAATCAGACCGCCAACGCCAGCAGCGGATAATACAAGTCCGAGTTCCAGATTGTGCAGCTGCAGTGTGTCTTTGGCATAAAAGATGACCGTGGCATCAACCATTCCGGCCGTTGCATTGATGAAGATAACGGTGATGCTAATGAGCAGCAGCATATGGTTGCGACGCAACTCTACCCAGCCTTCCATGAAGTCGAGCCAGAAGCTCTGAGCAGATGTTTGCCTCGGAACAGGTGTGGAGCGCAGAGGTAGCAAAATGATACACGATACCGCAAGTAAAATAGCCGTAATCAGTAGACCTGTATACAGATTGGATAACATCAACAATAACCCGGACAGTGTTGCACCCATAATTGAAATTAACGTTGTGGTGAATCCAAGAGCCGCGTTGGCGGACGTTAACATTGGGGTGGGTACAGATTGTTTGATCATGCCTGCTGACGCATTGCGAAAAGCATAACTCAGTGTCATTAGCATAAAGCCACATCCATAGAGCAGATGAACGGAGGGTAGACCATATTGGAAAAATAGAAACACCGTTAACAGTAAGATAACCTGTAATACAATGGAGCCAATAGACCACCATTTCTTATGAACCCTGTCCATCAGTACACCGATGAACATGGCGAGAAACAGGTTGGGCAGAAATTCAATGCCACGCATGGTGGACATCGTTACAGGAGACTTTGTGAGTTCATATAAGATCAGAGGTAGGGCCAATTCATAGATTTGGTTGCCCAGAGCGATGATGCCGCTGGCAGCAAACAGAATGATGAAGCTTGGGTTTCTCCATACCGATGGGACGGACGTGGTGACAGGTGTGGCGTGTACGTTGATTTCTGACATAAATAGCGATCTCCTCTTTACTCGTGGTAATGGTGTAAATTATACTTTTGCAAAAGAGGAAGAAAAAGCGAAGCATTAACGAATTTGACTTCGCCTTTTAGGAGGGTGAGATGGACGCAGAAGAGCATTATCTGATCTTGCGCACTCATTTTGAGGCCGTGCCTGAGCAGGAAATGATTGAAGTCACGATGGAGCAGGTCACTGAACTGCTGGATTGTTCGCGGCGCAATGCACAGCTTGTACTGAACAAATTGATGGAATCCGGTTGTTTGAAATGGATACCCGGCCGTGGACGGGGGAATGTATCCCGGATGTCTTTTCAGATATCGATATCGGATCTGCTTGCTGCCAAAGCGAGGCAGCTTGTGGAGAAGGAACATTTGAATGAAGCATGGCGTTTAATTGAATCTTCCGGTACGCAGCGAATGAAAAATGACTTTGCCGATTGGCTGGAGCTACAGCTGGGCATCTTGCGCACCGATGGGGAGGAACGGGAGGTGCTGCGTTTCCCCTTTTACCGGCCAGTTCCTCAGCTGGACCCGGCGTGGGTTCAGCGGCGGACGGAATCTCATTGGGTTAGGCAGATCTTTGATACGCTTCTCATCTTCGACCCGGAGGAAAAACGTATTCTTCCTGGACTAGCCCATCATTGGGAATGGGACGAATCCTCATCCCGCTGGCGATTTTATTTACGTAAGGGGGTGCGGTTCCACCACGGTCAGGAAATGACTGCACGGGATGTGAGATTTACATTTGCGCGTATGGCAGGAAGCACATCCTCGGAGTGGATGTTATCTTTAATCACAGATGTACAGATGCAGGGGAGATATTGTATTGATTTTTATTTTGCCCAGCCCAATGCGGTATTCCCTGCTTTTCTCTGTACAGATCGCTGTTCGATCGTGCCTGAAGATTTGGGAGGTCCCGACAGAGCCAAATGTTTCTCAGCACTTCCGATTGGCACAGGCCCTTTCCGCATGATCAAAAATAATGAATCCCTGCTTGTTCTGGAAGCGAATGATCATTATTTTGAAGGTCGTCCTCATCTGGATCGGATTGAGATGTGGGTGTGGCCGGACTATGAAGGACAGCCTGGCGCAAATAGGACAGGCAGGGATATGCAGTTGTTGTATTCGAATGCGAGCCAAGAGTCAGCGAAAGAACCTTCTCTCAGCCAGTTGGAGAATGGCAGCACATATCTGACGTTTAATCTGAACAAAGCAGGGATTCAGCAGGATATCCAATTTCGTCGGGCGATTCATCTGGGATTGGACCGGGAACGAATGATCAAGGAACTGGGTGGTCTCAGGCAGTGTGCATCGGAGGGGTTTGTGCTCAGTGCAGCGCAGAAGGATTACGCAGCTAGTTCTGATCTGGATGAACCAAAAAGACTGATTCAGGCATCCGATTATGGCGGGGAGCCTTTAAACCTGTACACGTATGAATGGTTGGAGAATGAAAAAACAGCCGCATGGATTAGTCGGCGATGCAAGGAAATAGGGGTTCAACTTAATGTGGTGAAGCTCCCGATTGAGCACCTGGCTGACCCCAAAGTATTGGCACAAGCCGATCTGGTCATGGCTGGTGAAGTGCTTGGAGAGCAGGCAGACCTGACCCTGCTCGAGCTGTATCAATCCCCTTTTAGTTTCCTGCGCAATCACTTCAGTTCGGAAATGACCGCATATGTGGATGGCAAGTTAAAGGTATGCATGGGAGAACCAAGCTCAAGTGAGCGAATGAAGCTGCTTTTGGGTATTCAGGAAAAGCTTAAAAGTTCATCGAATGTCATGTTTCTCTATCACAGCCTTCAGCGAGCCCAGCATCATCCGATGTTTGAAGGCATTGCCTTGAATGCATGGGGGAAAATTGATTACAAACATATCTGGTTGAAGCTTGAAACATAAAAGGAAAGGGCATGAACTTTTGGGTCAACTACGGGGTTTTAATTTAAAGTAATTCGAGAGGGGCGAGTAATCATGCATACATTATCTGCAAATGAATTAGTGGATCGGGAGAATCACGCCTGGGAGGAACTCAAGGAACTGCTGGACCAAGGACAAAATAAATACACTTATGTTCCTGCACAGCGAGAGGCCGGAGAGGATGCGCTCTATCGTCTTCAGATCAGCACCAAATCCTATTTGGGAGCCGTAGCCTATGAGACAGCGGGCATCCTGCTGGATGATGGCTGGATTACATTGCTTGGATCGGGCGGTGCCAATATATTCGGGAGTCTGACCGGTTGGAATGGTGTGGCTGACAAACCTAGTGTACCAGCACTGGAAGGCATGATGATTGTCGCCTACGATGCGGCGGGTGGATTTTTCGGAATGGATATGGGCAAGTATGGCCGTACAGGACATGTATACTATTTTGCCCCCGATACACTGGAATGGGAATCGACAGAACTGGCTTATTCGGGCTTCATCAACTGGTTGGCCAATGGTGATCTGGAGCAGTATTATCAGACCTTTCGCTGGAAAGGCTGGCAGAATGACATGGGACAGCTTCAGACAGGACAAGTATTTGCGTATTTTCCACCGCTGTGGACGGAGGAGGGCGGCGGAGAGAGCAGCAGCAAAGCTCCTGTAGCGGTGGAGGAAGCCTGGAAGGCAGCATTGGCTGGGAAATGATGGGCTATGACAGGACTGTACGGAGGGAGCGCGTGAATAATATGCAAATCGATAACATTCAGAATCATTACGGCATTGTGTTTCCGCACGAATATGTGGAGTTTCAACGGGAGGCCGATGGTCAAGCATTTGATGTGATTGAAAATGGAGAGGTCATCGATTGGGAGATTCGTTTCTCTGCACTCGATGAGCAGTTCATTGTGAATAACATCAATCTGGTAGACAATGTGAATCCCGATCCACGCCGAATCATTCCATTTGCTTGGAGTGTCAGCAGCGGCAACAACTATTTACTGGATTACCGAAAGAACTCGGAATCTCCTGCTGTCCTGGTTATGGTTCATGAAGAAGCGATGGTGCGCGAAGATGCCGAGAGTGAATCGGAGACGCCGGAGGAAGCCCAGCAACTGCTGGAGGAAAATGTACGAGAGATCGCTGCCAATTTCAATGCATTCATAGCTTGTTTGAAAGCCAGATCGAGTGATCAAACAGAATGATTCACGTTCGAACAACGAAGTGAACAACAAAAGGCTCGCGCCATGCGCGGGCCTTTCACTTCAAACAGATGAATAAGCGACTATTGGAACAACATAACATGCATTCTAACTAGCAACCTATCTTGCAACCTATCTAGTCCCGGTCATCGTAACCGTGGAAGTCGATTGTGCAGCTTTGTTATGCCAGATCACGATCACTAACGAGACCAGACAGACCAAGAATAGGCATCCATATACAACATGATAGGCATCCTCTACCGGAACGCCCGGAATGCCGTGAAGCAGCAACCCGCAGACAGCTACGGATACCGAACCGCCAAAAAACTGGATCAACTGTAACAAGCCCATGCCGGAACCGATGTGCGCTTTGGGCAGCACCCGAGATGCCTCGTTATTCAGCGAAGCGATCGAGGCGGAGAGAGCCGGGGAGAAGAAGAGATAACCTCCGGTGATAATTAGAGCAGACTGATTCAGTCCCAGCATAAACAGAGCAAGCACTGCGGCAAGTAAAATGTGCCCGATCATCAGAAAACGCATATTGCCGTAACGGTCGATCCAGCGACCTACAAAACGGGTACAGAATGCCGAGACGATGGCTCCAGGAGCAATCAGCAAACCAATAGCGAGTGACGAGCGTCCAAACAGATCAGCAAGTACTAGCGGCATCAGGAACAGATTGCCCAGATTTACGACCAGAACACAGAAACCGATGGTCATTAGCCGGGTAAATCCTGGTGTTCGGAATACATGTGGATTTACAAAGGGAAGGCTCGCCTTGCGAATATAAACGATGTGCACAACAAGTGAAATGACACCAATGGCCAACCACAGCCATGATTGCTGGGTGATGGCAACCAACAGGGTGGTTGCATTAATGACGGTTAATGCTGCACCGATCATATCAAAAGGATTCTCCGGCTTGGCCGTTTCACGTGGTAGAAAATAGAGCAGTACTGGTAGTGCAAGCAGGACAAGCACCGTTATGGCAAAAAGTCCATTCCAGCCCCAGTACTCACTAATGAGTCCACCCACAATGGGGCCAAGCCCAAACGCCATGGCACTGCCTGACGAGATTAATGCGATAGCAGCTCCACGTCGCTCCACCGGGATGTAACGGCTCGCGATAACAAGCCCCAAACCGGCCATAACTCCTGCACCCGCAGATTGCAGAATGCGTGTCATCAGCAGGATGGCAAAACGGTGTGCAAATAATCCGAGCAATGAAGATAGACCCAGAATCAGCAGGCCCACCGTCAGCAGCTTGCGCACCGGAATACGGTCAGACAATCGACTGTAAATCACCGTCGACAAGGCATAACCAATGGAGTAGCTAGAAATGACCCAGGACCCCAGGTCAGATGTAATCTGAAGATCGTGAATAATAACGGGTAAAGAGACGTTAAACATGGTGGTGTTCATCACAACGATGAACAGGCAGCACGTCCAGAGAGGCATTACAATTTTATCTTTCACATAACCATTCCTGTCTATAAATTCAATGGGGTCAACAGGCACCCAAAATCAATAAACCATTTTACGCCTAATCTTTATATATGGCAATAATGTCATACGGATTTGTCTGGATTCTAGCACATGCTGGCGGCAGGATGGAAAATTGATGTAATCAAAAACAGGCGCCCTTTATTGATTAGGAACGCCTGTTACTGTTAAGCTGCACTGGTTTGTTTGCCACGATTGCGAATCCATTTGATGATGTCCATCAGAATGACCGCGGCGAGAGCGAGTCCTCCTGCGATGAGAAATTCGTTCCAGCCAAACGCAGAAGGGATGGCGAAGATGCTGCGAACCCCAGGGATCAGTGTGATTCCATATAGGCAGAGACAAACCAGGATGGAGCCAAGAACATATTTATTGGTGGTGAATCCCACCTGGAATATTGTCTGTGTATTGGAGCGCGCTGCAAATGTTTGCAGACTCCGTGCCAGAATCAGGGTCGTAAAGGCCATCGCCACACTCATTTCTTCCGAGATCCCAAGTCCAATATATTGGGACACGATGACAGCCACCCCGATTAGAACACCACGTGTGATAACAGCCTGCAACGTTCCGCCGGCAAAGATGCCTTCGTTAATATCCCGCGGTTTGCGCCGCATGACATCCGGTTCAGCTTTTTCGGTACCCAGTGCAATGGCAGGCAGGGAGTCATTCACCAGATTGATGAAGAGCAGCTGCAGGGCTGTAAAGGGGTTCACCCAACCGACCACAAGTGCAAATAATATGGCAATAATCGCACCCAGATTTCCTGCAAACAGGTAAGCAATGGCTTTTTTGATATTATCAAACACCATGCGCCCCACACTGACGGCATTCACAATGGATACAAAGTTATCATCCGTCAAAATCATGGCTGCCGCATCTTTTGCGACATCTGTCCCGCTGCCCATCGCTACACCGATATCGGCCTGTTTCAGTGCAGGGGCGTCGTTGACACCATCACCGGTCATGGCTGCAACTTTACCTTTGCGCTGCCATGCGCGCACAATGCGGATTTTATTTTCAGGAGAGACGCGTGCATACACCGAGATATGTTCGAGCTGCTGATCGAGCTCTTCATCCGACAGTTTGTCCAGCTCTGCTCCGGTAAGAGCCAGATCATCCGGGCCGGCAAGCCCGATATCAATACCGATGGCCTGGGCTGTTGTTTTATGATCGCCGGTGATCATGATCGTGCGAATGCCCGCCTTCTTGGATTCTTCGATGGAACCATATACCGCTTCACGCGGTGGATCAATCATGGCTGTCAGACCAACGAGTGTCAGATCATGTTCGTCCTCTAGCGTGACCTGATTTTTGTCATCAAATTTTTTGTAGGCGTAAGCCAGCACACGGAAGGCACGTTTGGAGAACGCTTCGTTCTTTTCTTCAAACTGCGTGCGAATCTCAGGTGTCAATGGCTGAACTTCTCCGTTCATAAACACATGACTGCAGCGACTGAACAGGACATCCGGGCCACCTTTGGTCAGCAAAGCCGTCTGTCCTTCAAATGTATGCACGGTACTCATCAATTTCCGATCCGAGTCAAAAGGAAGCTCGGCTTCACGCGGAAACTGGTCACGAATTTCATTGTAATCCTTGTTCACCCGGTTACTGAAGGCAATGAGCGCCACCTCGGTGGGATCACCGAGTTCCTTGCCTTCCTGGTTAATATTCGAATCATTGCAGAGTACTGCAATATGTAACAATCGGCGCTCCTCTTCAGACCACTGTTTGGGATCATCCGGGAATTTGTCTTTGGTGCCCTGGGGAATATAATAGTCAACCACAGTCATCTTGTTTTGAGTAAGCGTTCCTGTTTTGTCGGTACAGATAATGCTGGCAGAACCCAAGGCTTCCACGGCAGGAAGACGTCTGATGATGGCGTGCTGCTTGGCCATTTTATTCGTTCCCAGGGACAATACAATCGTCACTATGGAGGAAAGGGCTTCAGGGATGGCGGCGACAGCGACGGCCACAGCGAACATCAACGCATTGACGATGGATGGGCCAATATTTTCCGTTCCTTCGGTTAACCAGACTCGTCCTGCTTCGATGGCAAAAATGAGAATGGACAAGCCCAGAATGAAAAAGCCCAGCTTCTTACTAAACGATTCCAATTTCCGTTGCAGCGGGGTTTCCTTCGCTTCTGCATTTTCAATCAATTCGGCAATCTTGCCGATTTCCGTTTTCAGCGCTGTACCCGTAATGACGAGCGTACCCCGACCATACACCACCAGTGATCCACTGAATGCCATATTGCGGCGATCCCCGATTGGAGCTTCTTCCGGGATGGCATCTGCGTGTTTCTCTGCTGCTTCGGATTCTCCTGTCAGCATGCCCTCGTTGATTCGCAAGCTGCCTGATTCCAAAATGCGGCCATCTGCCGGGACATAATCACCAGCGTCCAGCAGGACGATATCGCCGGGAACGAGTTCCCGCGCGGGAATTGTTTTTTTCTGTCCGTCTCGAATGACTTTAGCTTCAGGAGCAGACATTTGCCGGAGTGCATCCAGAGAACTTTCGGCCTTTTTGGTCTGTACAACACTGATTACCGCATTTAACAGTATGACGAGAATAATGATTAGCGATTCAATCAGGTGCCCAAGCACAATTTGAACAGCGGCTGCGATAAGCAGCACGATGACCATGGGATCTTTAAAATTTTCAAGAAACAGCTTCCAGATGGGTGTTGCCGCTTTTCCTTTTAACTCGTTATATCCTTCTGTCTCCAGTCTCTTCTCAGCTTCGGAGGTTGTGAGTCCGTTATTGGAACTCTGTACGTCCTGAAGTGTTTCCTCTGCACTGTGTCTGTAATGTTGCAATGGTTGAACAGCTCCTTGGATAATAGATTTCGGATATTAGATTTCTTTGTGTATATAACCTTGCAGACGTATAAGAATCAGTGGATTTTCATCATTTTGATGAACTTCATAGGTAGAATCTCCGTGTCTGGTGAATCTCATTCGTTTGCTATGATTACGAGTTGTATCTTCTGTGGGTTGCACTTTTTAGGAATGGAAATAGATATTGAAAGGATATTGAAAACTGTGTGCGTCATCACACTTGGTCACTTATGGGTCTGCTACGCTATTTGATAACGAGCATCGTTTAATCCAAATAGGAGGGAAATCATATGTTTTGTTACCAGTGTGAACAGACGCCTAGCGGCGGGTGTACCGTGGTTGGCGTATGCGGCAAAAATGAAACGATCGCCAGCTTGCAGGATACGATGATTTTTGCGCTAAAAGGAATCGCTGCCTATGCAACACATGCGCGGCAGCTCGGCTATCACGATCCTGAGGTCGATCGCATTACACATGAGGCTTTGTATATGACGTTAACCAATTCCAATTTTAATGTGCAGGAACATCTGGATATGGCTATGAAAGTAGGGAATGCAGCGATTCGTATTATGGATGTACTGGATCGTGCGCATACAGACCGTTTTGGTATTCCTCAGCCGATAACGGTTAGCCAGAACCGGATCGAAGGACAGTGCATTGTGGTAACAGGACATAATCTCTATGCACTGGAAGAACTGTTACGCCAAACGGAAGGAAAGGGCATCAACGTTTATACTCATTCGGAAATGTTACCCGCCCATGGATATCCGGCCCTGAAGAAATATGCTCATTTGAAAGGCAATATCGGTAAAGCCTGGTACGATCAACGCAGACTGTTCGAGCAGTTTCCAGGTGCCATTCTTGCAACGACCAACTGTGTCATGCCGATTAAGGGAACGTATGCAGATCGCTTTTTCTCGTACGAAGTGGCTGGTTTGGAGGGGGTTGCCAAGATTATGGATGATGACTTCTCCCCCCTGATTGAACGTGCGTTATCATTGCCTGCGGCTGATATCCAGTCCGAGCAAGTGTTAACCACCGGATACCATCATGAGACGGTGATCGGACTTGCCCCCGAGATTATTCAGGCGGTAAAGGATAGACATATCCGTCGTTTCTTCGTTATTGCAGGCTGCGATGCACCGGGCAAAGGCGGCAATTACTATCGTGAGTTGGCTACATCGTTGCCGAATGATACGGTAATTCTGACCACATCCTGCGGCAAATTCCGCTTCAATGATGTGGATTACGGTACAGTTGGGGATACGGGCATTCCGCGTTATATCGATCTGGGGCAATGCAACAACTCCGGTTCCACGGTGAAAATTGCAATGGCCTTAGCGGATGCTTTTGGCTGTACGGTGAACGAATTGCCGGTCAGCATTGTCCTGTCCTGGTTTGAGCAAAAAGCAGTTGCCATCCTGCTCGGCTTGTTTAGTCTCGGCATTCAGGACATTCGTATTGGACCAAAACCGCCGGAGTTTATATCGGCTGGTGTGCTGGATGTACTCGTGGATATGTTCGGCCTGAAGCTGATCACAACGGCAGAGGAAGATATGAACGCCATGCTGGCGTTGTCGTAAGATAGGCACATTGGAGTGCGGGGCACATGATTCACAAAATAAGATGAAAGAGAGCCTACATCAGCAGTAGGCTCTTTGCTTTTTTCTTTTACTAGGTCATTATACCTTGCGCAAAAATCAAGAAATATAAGGAGAATTCGTTTTTTTATCCTATTGAAGTTTTTTCATGGAAATGGCTATATAGATAAGGGCACATCACAAAACTCGGGTTTACCGCAGCATAAGGAGAAGGTACATATGAAAGACAGATTCATCGAACAACGATTAAAGCTCGCAGGTGGAAAGGACAATATTGGTTATGTGCAGCGTGACATGAGTATAACAACGCTGACATTGCACGACTATACACGCATGGATCTGTCCGTTCCGACGGCGCCGGATCTGGACACGGATATTAGCATCACCGATGGCAAGTATTGCGTGAAGTTTAGAGACGAAGACGCCTATATTTACAATACGTTACTTGGTATGGGTGTGGAGCAACAGAACCGTAATTCGATGCAGGAAACAACCATTAAAGGTAAAAAGACATACTCCGCCCTGTATTTTATTTCCGATGTATTCAGGCCGTTGATGCCAGTCCTTCTGGGAGCAGCAATACTCAAAATCATACTCGGTATGATTACAGTGATTAACTCGCTCAGCACGGAAGATGCTTCGTTGATCGGCAGTCAGACCTGGATGATCTGGAATTCCATCGGTGACAGTGCATTTTATCTACTGCCCATCCTGATCGCCATCAGCACGGCTTATCGCTTAAAAAGCAATCTGTATGTGGCCACCGCCATTGGCGGACTGATGTTATATCCACAAATGACCACTGTCATCTCCAGTGGAGAAGAAGTACATTTTATGGGTGTACCCCTCGGATCACAGACGCTCTTTTTTTCAGCCCCCCTGTGGATAATTGTAACCATAGGCGCGGCATCTTGGCTGGAAAAGCGGGTTGAGCGAATCAGCCCCTCAGCGCTGAAAGGAATCCTTGCTCCGGCGTTAATATTAATGATTGTTGTTCCAATTGTACTGCTGGCACTTGGCCCAGTGGGTACTTGGGTTGACGAGCACCTGTCTGGCGTCATTGAATCGCTGCTGAATCATGCTCCAGTCGTCTTGATCATGCTGCTGGGAGCGATTATGTCGCTACTTATGATCACGGGATTACATTACTGGCTGTTCCCCATCCTGATTAATGAGCTTATGACGAATGGCTTCACCATTGTGCTTCCGGCTATGCTTGCTGCCTTTGTTGCTCAGGCGGGTGCCGCACTCGCTGCAGGTCTGCGAAGCGAGCAGTCGGAATTCAGGAAACTGGCATTCTGGGCAAGCGGAACGGCATTATTTGGAGTGACAGAGCCTGCAATGTTTGCAGTCAACATGAGAAGGAGAGCGTTTTTTTATGCAGCCATGCTGGGTGGTATGGTTGGAGGCCTGTATTTTGGTCTCCTGTCTGTCAAGGCATTGGTTATAGGCGGTTCCGTCAGCCTGTTGGACATTCCATTCTACATAGAAGAGGGAACTTTCAATATGTTGCATACTTGTATTGGTGTATGTATTGCCTTTGGTGGATCAGGTGCACTTGCATACTGGATGGCGGGAAGAACAGCCAACCACAAAAGTGTGTAAGTCCTGCTGAGGAACAAAACAGTCAATGAGATGAAGCAAGCCGATCATCCGTGTGTGATGAGCTTGCTTCTTTTTTTGCTTTCCATAGTCCCGATCTTATGGAAGGATGCAAAACAGTACAATGAAAGAAAGTACTACTTACGGATGGAAAAGCCATTTGCAAACTAAATGGGCATCAAGTCGAAGTTTTTTTATGGTCAGCTCATTGCGTTTGAAGAACATGTGTCGGGCTTTTTTTTAAAGAATGGGAGAGGGGGGAAATGATAAACAAGTTAAAGAAATGATATAATTATATTCAACAAGCATGACAAGTGTTACATGGGAGGCAGAAGATGAAAAAATCAAGTCTATTCATGGCTCCTCCTCTTGAGTTTGAGGTTTTGGAGCATGATCGAGTCATTGCTAAAGTGAAGCTGGATTATAGAAATCAAACGGTTGAAGTATGGCAAGACCACAATGTATTGCCTGTTTTTCTTCCCTTTCCAAACAAGTCCAAGGTGACCGTAGGGGATGTACTGGATTATTTTGAATCAAGATGTTTCCCTCGCACCAGACACCATGCGGATAAAATTTTGCAATCATTGGGTCTGAATGATTATGTAGCTTCGGAAATCGTAAAACAAACACATGGCGTGTTATATGATGATTATGTATGGATTCGATTTTCTAATGAGGAGTTGACCTGTGCCGATGTCCATCCCCGTTTTGCAGGTGAACAAGAATATTCGTCAAACTTTTGTGAGTAGTAGCAAGGGTGACCAACTAAAATGGAAAATTGATGATAAGTGGGCGAAAGCTAATAAGTTTGGGTATGAGGGATTGGCAGAATGGGTAGCGTTCGAGTTGATTCATCGTTCCAACATCCCTACACAACTTAAAGTTCCTTACAAACAATGTGTTCTGATAGAGGACAACATCAAGTATGAGGGTTGCTACTCCGAAGATTTTCTTCATCCAGGAGAGAGTATCATTACTTTGCATCGCATTTTGGAGAGCTATGGTGTTAAATTTGATGATTTACAGCAGGGACAGAGCACACGAGATTTAGTGTTATCCGTTGTTGAGTTTCTCAAGGATGTTTTGAAATTAGATACGCTAGAGTACTTCTCACTGATGTTACCTTTGGATGCTATTTTGCTAAATGAAGACCGACATCTGAATAATATTGCTTTTATACATGGTTCTAACGGATATAGACTTTGTCCACTGTTTGATCATGGTTTAAGCCTCTTATCTGATACAACGGACTATCCCATGAGTATGCCAACGAGTGTTGCATTGCGTAAAATCAAAGCGAAGCCATTTAGCAGTGATTTTTCAAAACAAGCACGTGCATTGGAAACAAATCTTCAATTTAATCGTTCTTCAGTTACGCAATTTATAAAAGAACATGACCATGAGCTTGGGAGAGTATCGCAAATTTTAAGATTTCAGATTCGAAAATATGAGCACTTATTTGTTTGATGTAATGATGCAAAATAGAAGTTGACGTAACGTATAGATAACAACAATTTCGACATGGTTCAAACAAAATACAAACAGGCGCACCGTCTAATTCTGGTGTGCTTTGTTTGTATAGTCTCTTCTGGAAGCTAATTTCTTGCTCTGCCAAACAAGCCAAAGTGTTTGGTGCTGGATTGGAAAATAAATTGGAAGAAGCTTGATAAGGGGGTTACCCCTGTGGTTCCTGATGTAAAGCAATATATCTCATAAGTTCCTTTATTCCTTCAAATTGAAGCGTCAGTTGCTTGTTTAGCTTTTGCAATGCAAGCTGGAAGGCGTTTTGGATTTGTGTGTAATTCTGAGTATCCAGCGAATTTAGAAGCTCTTTCATATGTTCAATGTAGTAAACGGATTTTCTTAAGCTGCTAATGACCAATATCTTTCTCAGCTCAGCTCTAGTGTACATTCGATAACCATTCTGCTTGTCCCGTTCCGAACGAATTAACCCTTCTTTTTCCCAATGTCTGATGGCAGAAGTGTTGACCCCAGCTACTTCAGCGACTTTCCCAATCGTCATTGCATTCGTGATTTTAACATTCTTATATTCTGAAAAATCGGTCTGTTGGATCATGATCCATATCTCATCAACCCGTTGTTTCTCCAGTTGAGTGTTATACAACTGCTGGTTCAAAAGCCAAAGTGCGTCGTTGATTTCCCCGCGTTTAACTTTCCTCATGACTTCATATACAACGGGAATCTCATAACCCTTTAATAACGAACGAATGGCGATGAACGCTTGAAAGTGAAAGGACGTGTAGTACCTGTGATTGCTGGCGGTCCGTGGAACGTCGGGAATCAGGTCTTCTTTTTCATAACGTCTCAGCGTGGTTGTACTAATGGCTAGTTCAGTTGCAATCTGTCCAGGTGTATATGTAAAGTTCATTTGCTTCTACTCCTCATGCTTCAAGTAAAACCTTCAAGTGCTACACTAACATAAAAAGAGGCAATGGGTATATTTGATCAGCACTTTAATTATGAAAACCGGAATATTGCATCAATGTTATAGACTGAATGTATAGACAGCAAAGGAGTAGTCACTAAAAAGAAAATAATTAAAATGCAAAAAAATGCAATGGTGGGGAGTTGGACATTGAATTGCAGAAGGATGAAATGAAAATTAATAGTTTTAATAGACAACTTATCTAATAATAGGCACTATAATTTTCCTAATTATGGTTAACTGTCTATGCCCCCCGTGATTGTTACACATAGTATGTGGAGAAATATCACGGAGGTGAGTTAATTGATAAATCGTCATGGGAAACGTATTTGTAGACGTAAATTTAAAAAACAATTGCATTGTGGTGTTAAGGGTAAGATTTTTTTAAGGGTTAAACCTAAAATTGTGATTAATGCACCGCAAGGCTCTCCAGGGATTCCTGGCCCAATTGGACCGGTAGGCCCGACTGGTGCTCCGGGGGTACCGGGGCCAGCCGGACTGCAAGGAGTTCCTGGTATACAAGGCCCAGCGGGTCCGGCTGGCGCGATCGGAGCAGTTGGCCCTGCTGGTCCTGCTGGCCCAGTGGGCCCAGTGGGTCCTGTCGGCCCTGCCGGCCCCGTAGGTGCAGTAGGTGCAACTGGCCCTGCTGGAGCCACGGGCCCAGCCGGGGCTGGAATATCCGATTTCTTGAGTGTTTTTCGAGCAGATCCCGGTACAGGTACTGACACCGTTCCAGGAAACTCACCAATCACTTTAACCGGAGTTTTGGCTAATGTAGGCGGAGCATTCACCTTCGTGCCGCCATCTTCGACGATAACAATTAATGAAACAGGAAGTTACTTTATCTCCTTCACCATTCATAATCAGGGTAATGCCGATTTCAACCTTACGGTTAATGGAACACCCATAACACCAGTACCTTTTACGGGTAATGGAGGAGGGCCCATATCTGCTGAAGTTATTATTACGGTCACAACAGTTCCGACGACGATCCAACTGGTAAATGCGAATGCAACTCCTGCACAGTTGCATAACAATCTAAATACCACTTTGACCATTCTGAAATTGACTCCTTAATTCCGATTCTCAATATAGTTTATGTGAGCATAAAAATAAAAGTTTATGTCTTTTATCCAGTCAATAAGTCTATTTATTCTAAAAGATAGTCTGAATTATCGGGGACTGGAAAGCGGCGGGACGATGAAGCTAAGAGACATCGCCGCCGCTCTCTTTCGTTTCCGAAGCCAAGCCCCCAAAGTCTGGTAAGAGGTTCACAATGCTGGTATCTACTGAAGGGATGAAGGTCACTGAGATTACGCCTACGTCACGTTCAAGCTGGACAAGATACTTAAGAAAGAGGAAGCTCTGGTTAGAATTTGGACAGACCTAAAAAACGCATATAATGTTTTACTCTGAGGGATAACAGCAAAGGAGTGGTTCAATTGAAGAGAATAATTAAGATGAAAAACGGTTCAGAGCTGGAAGTGGGTCTAACCGGAAATGCCGATCGCAAAGTCATTATGCTGCCCATCGCTAAAAAGTCCGTAACCGGACAAGAAGCCGAAACCTTAAAGTTATGGGGTGTTGATCCTGAATTGGGTGCAAAGTTTATTGCTGGACTTTCGGATGAATATCAGATTCTGCATTTTGATTATGAAGGACACTATATGGCACATCCTTATCCGGATCATTTCACACCCGAACATATAACCCAGGATTTATTACGAATTGCAGATCAAATGAATGTGAATCAATTCAGTTATTACGGATACTCTTGGCTGGCCCTTGTCGGGTTGCAACTCGCACTTCGGACCGACCGGATCGAAAGTCTTATTATGGGAGGATTCCCGCCATATAAAGGACCTTATGAGGAAATGCGAGTAGTTACGGCAAGGACATATGAAGAAGCATTGAAGCAACATGGGAAATTGGAACATGAACAAGAAGGACAAGCATCGATGAACTCGGAGCAGATATACCCGGATGAGGTCGACTGGGACAACATTCAGATCCAAATTGATCCGGCTCAAACAAAACAATTTGTCACCATGTACCAAAGTTTATTGGATTTTGATGACCAACTCATTCAAGATCAGCTGAGTATCCCGAGATTAACTTTTGCAGGTGAGAAAGATACAATTGTATATGGTGAAAAGTTTGGGAATGTGACAGTGAATATCGCGGAACGGCTGCAAAAGAATAAAAAAATTCTAGAAAACTTCGGCTGGACCGTCGAAATCATCAAGGGGGAGGATATGGATCACACCAAAGCGATGCAACCCAGTACCGTTCTCCCTGTTATCCAACCCTGGTTAAAATCTTATCTGAGCTGAGGATCGGCAGGAACAAAGATGAATTATTTTGTTACATCGTCTAATGCTCTTTGCTTGCGCTGCTGATAAGACAGAATGGATTCATATAACAATTGTTCATTGAAATCCGGCCACATCACATCCGTAAACCATAGTTCGGAATAGGCGGCTTGCCATAATAGAAAATTGCTTAGCCGTTTCTCTCCACTTGTCCGGATCAGCAGATCCGGGGCAGGATTTTCGCCTGTATACAAAAATTTTTCGAATTCTGCCTCGGAGATTTCCGAGGTTTCTTTGTGTTCATCGACGTTTTCTTGGATGTACGTTTTGATGGCTTGCACAATATCGTTTTTCCCTCCATAATTCATTGCAAAGTAAACAGCCATTCCGCTGTTAGCCCGGGTTAGTTCCACCACGTTGCGCATTGCTTCCTGTGTTTCTTCCGGGAATTTCGAGATATCGCCAATAAAATTAACTTTAATATTATTCTGATTCAATTCCTGGACCGTTGTATCCTGTACAAATTCGACCACCAGACTAATGATGTAGTCGACCTCTTCCTTGGGTCTTTTCCAGTTTTCAGTAGAGAACGCATATAGGGTTAGAGAGGTGATCCCGTTTTTGTGGCACATGCTTATCACTTCCCGCATCGTCTGCATTCCTGCATAGTGTCCGGCACTTCTGGGCAACCCTCTTCTCGTCGCCCATCTCCCATTTCCATCCATCATGATCGCGATATGTTTCGGGACCAGCCCGGTCCAGTCGACGGAATGTATAGCATTAGGTTTTTGTTTATGTACACGGTGCCATTTCAATGGAAATTCCTCCTGCTCCTCAAGTTAGAATGGGTTAGACACGTATAATTGATTCAACTTGTTCAAATTGATTTCCAGAATTTATATTATTATATAGGATTGGATAGGAACATGCCATGGTAGGCTTACCATGTCACCATCGTGCGAGCGGTAGCCCATATGTACAACATTTGTCAGGAAGAGACCATACCCTTATGCGTGCAAGCTTATGGAGCACTGTACTTATATGCCAAATTTGACGTAGGACAATGGCGTGACCCGATCGCCGGTTTTTGGCAGTTTTTATAGAGCCTCAATGACCATCTAGCATGATGCGAATGGAACATACAGATATGTGAATATCTGGTGAACTCCATGTCGATTAAGTCCATGATGGTACGTTCTCCCTTATAATAAACCTAAACGGACGAGGAGATGAACGTCAGATGAAAAAACAAATGTGGATCATTGCCAGTTTAGTAGTTGTCATTGTGCTGGGAGCCTATCTGATTACTGGTAATGTGGGAAGGGAGGAGGCAGGTAACGCCGAAGCACCCAATATTAGAAAATTGGTAGAAGATATCAGCACAGGCAAAGAGACACCGGAATCTGCCTCGATCAACGCAACTCAATTAACGGTTACCGATAAGGATAACGAAACGAAAACCTATGATTTGCCTGAAAATGAGTTTTTTCTTTCCATTGCGCCTTACGTGGAGCAAACTCACCCTTGTGCAATTCATAGCCTGACCGGATGCCAGGGCGAAATGAAAAATAAGAAATTCATGGTGACGATCCATGACTCCGAAGGCAATACGCTGATGAAAGATGCTGAGATAAAAGCCGGTTCCAATGGTTTTATGGATTTCTGGTTAGCCAGGGATAAGTCATACCTCATTCGTGTGGTGCATGATGGTAAGGTCGCAGAGACACAGCTGTCTACATATGAAGAAGATAATACATGCATTACAACGATGCAGTTGAGTTAGTTATCGGAAAGGGAAGATACGGAATATCTTCGAATGATCCCTGTATTCCATAATGGGACCCAGTCCATCTTTCCCATCGGAGAGCAGGATGTTTCTTGTACGCTGGAGAGCCCGCCTAGATCGCGGGTTCTTTCATTTTTCACTCCTCATATTGTGACGGGAAGCGATTATAAATGATAATAATAACTCTTTTGAATTGACAAAATCGCAATTCTACAGGATAATCCATAAGTGATAATGATAATTGTTATCATATAAATACATATAAACAGGGGAGAAAGAGATATGAAAAAAAGCTTGAACGGACTTCTAATCATGCTGGCGTTTGTGCTGGTTCTGGCGGGTTGCGGTAAAACCAATAGTACTACTGAACCAAGTCAGGATGCCGATTCCGGTAGTGCTCCGGCCGAAGAGACAGCAGGTCCGGTAACGGTTAAGCATAAACGCGGGGAGCTTAAGCTGGACAAACCGGCAGAGCGTGTGGTTACGCTGGAATGGACATATACCGAAGATGTGGTTGCACTGGGCGTTCAGCCAGTAGGTAATGCAGATAACGCCAATTATAAAGTCTATGTAACACCCGAAGCAGCGCTGGATGACAGTGTAACAGATATTGGAACACGGAGTGAGCCGAATCTGGAAGCGATTGCTGCATTGAAGCCGGATCTCATCATTGCTAATGCAGATAATAATAATGCTGTTTACGATCAGCTTAATGCAATTGCACCAACGATTGAATTCGACCCTTATGATGGCGATGGCTATAATTATGACAAAATGACAGATATATTTAATAACATCGCAATTGCTCTTGGCAAAGAGGACAAAGCGAAACAAGTGCTGGATGAACTGGATCAGCATTATGTAGAAGCCAAAGAAAAATTGGCTGCTGCCGGTAAAGATAATTTCCACTTTGCCCTGACACAGGCATTCACATATCAAAATGCGGCCAGTCTGCGTATGTTTACCGATAACTCGGTCGTCATCGGCACATTGGACAAAATCGGCATGGTTAACGATTGGCAGCCGGACAAGGTTGAAGGGTATGGATTCTCCACTGTAGGAATTGAATCACTGTCGACCGTACAGGACAGTAACTTCATTTATATTACACAGCCAGACGATGATGTTTTTGGCACAGCGATGAAAGATAACTCGGTTTGGAATGGACTGAACTTTGTGAAGGATAAACGTATTTATCAACTCGATAGTACAACTTGGACATTTGGTGGACCGATCTCCTCCAAAGTATTAGTTGACGGGGTTGTTGAGGCGATCACCAAATGAGTTCGGTTCAGGGAGCAAAGCCAGCTATGAACTGGCGCACAATAAGCATATATGGGGGCGGTCTATCCGCTCTCATCGTGCTTTTTTTTGTAAGCCTTTGTTATGGAGAGGCAGCCATTTCATTGCACACCGTTTGGGACGCACTTACGGGCAGACAGAATACATTGGAGCACAATATGATCTGGGATTTGCGCATGCCACGTACGGTAATTGGTATTATCTCGGGAGGGGCGCTAGCTGTTGCGGGAGCGCTGTTGCAGACGATCACTCGAAATCCGCTCGCTGCGTCAGACACACTGGGTATTAATGCAGGAGCATATTTTATCGTGGTGCTGGGAGCCATTCTCTTTCCGGGCGTATTGAGTCAGTCGCCTTTTCTATTCGCAGCTCTTGGGGGGTTGCTTGCGGCATTCGCAGCTTATTTCATGGGCGGAGGACGAAGATCCAGCCCCGTTCGACTGGCGTTATCCGGTATGATCGTGTCGATGGTGCTTGGTTCATTTACAAGCGCACTGCATATTTTTTTCTCCATGGAAACGCAGGGACTTTTTCTTTGGGGTTCGGGAACACTCGTTCAGAATGATTGGAGTGGCGTAACTTATGCTTGGCCTTGGGTAATTGGTATTACCATTCTCGCGCTAATCTTGTCCAGACAGTGGGATATGCTGGAGCTGGATGAATCCACGGCCTCCTCTTTGGGTCAAAAGGTTGGACTCGCTCGTGCCGGTGGTTTGATTATCGCGGTATTGCTGGCAGCGGTGATCGTCAGTGTAATCGGGCCAATTGGCTTCGTGGGACTCGTGGCACCGCATCTGGTTCGATTGAGTGGTGTACGTTCCAATCGATTACTGTTACCCGGTGTTTTTATATGGGGAGCGGCGCTCCTGATTGGTGCAGACGTACTCGCCAAGATGGTGCATAACTCCAGCATGGAGCTGCCGACAGGGGCTGTAATGGCGATCATTGGTGCGCCGTGGCTGATCTGGCTTGTACTTACACGCATGAAGACAGCTAACGGGTCGGGCATGTCCGCTTCAATGAGTACAGGAGCGCCTTCACGTCGTTTTGCATTCGGCCCGATGGCCGTATTATTTTCGGTTATAACTGTGCTGCTGATCTTGCTCAGTACGATGTTTGGCGGCATGCGCATTCCGTTCGCCGATCTGTTGCCGAGTCTGTTCCAATCGGATGGACTGTTCTCCGCGCTGATTCAGCTTCGAATTCCGCGTACGCTTGTTGCCGCAGGTGCGGGTGCTGCACTGGCGATCAGCGGTGTGTTAATCCAGATGGCGGTGCGTAATCCGCTGGCAGATGCTTCAATCGTGGGTGTGTCCTCTGGTGCTGGGCTTGGAGCAATGATGGTCCTCATTTTGTTGCCCGGTCTTCCGATATATTTGCTGCCCATAGCGGCAATCATCGGTGCAGCCATCGCCGCAGTGGTTGTGTTCTCCCTCTCTTGGAGGAAAGGGCTGAACCCGTCTGCGGTTGTATTGCTGGGGATCGCGATGTCTGCCATTGCTGGAGCAGGTATTCAGATTCTGATTGTACGTGGTGCGGTATATGGCAGCAGCGGATATATCTGGCTGACCGGAAGTACCTATGCCCGTACCTGGGATCAGGTGAGGACGATCGGTATATTTTTAGTTATCCTGGTTCCGGTGGCTTGGTGGCTCGCTCGCAGATTCGAACTGTTGGTATTTGACGACAATAGTGCATCAGGACTTGGATTGAGTGTGCGCCGTACACGATTATTGGCCATGACGACAGGGGTGCTGCTGGCAGCAGGTGCTGTCGCTTGTGTAGGGACCGTTGGTTTTATCGGTCTGATTGCACCACATATGGTTCGGCTGTTGACAGGACATAAATTAAGACGATCCATGTTTTTATCCGCATTGGCGGGGGCAGTCATGCTGGTATTGGCCGATACGATCGGCAGAACGGTCATGGCGCCAACAGAGATCCCATCTGGCATACTCATTGCAATCATTGGAACGCCGTACTT
The DNA here is from genome assembly GCF_014844075.1 of Paenibacillus sp. JNUCC-31. Classification (NCBI taxonomy): domain Bacteria; kingdom Bacillati; phylum Bacillota; class Bacilli; order Caryophanales; family Paenibacillaceae; genus Paenibacillus; species Paenibacillus sp. JNUCC31. Next base: position 1,422,718 of record NZ_CP062165.1, on the reverse strand, counting down.
CCTGTATCTGATGTATCGTTCCAACTGGCGCAAGTCCGTATAACGATGTTAATTCAGGGGGCTGTCTCGAAAGGGATTGATTCCACTCTCGCTTCAAAGGGGTAACCGATAAGTCATGTCATGCTCATGACCTATCGGTTACCCTTTTTGTTTATGGTTAAGCCAGTTTGCATGTCCAACTATGCGAGGTTGCACCTGCTCATATGTAGTCTTTACCTAATAAAAAACAGGTCTACAGTGTGTAAAGCTCACATTAACAAACGTGAAGCTCATGTGCACCTGTAGACCTGGGGGATATTGCTGAGGAGTAACGCTTAATAGAGTGACTCCTTATCCTCTACCAAACGGTATTATTCGACCTTGAATTCGGTTAATTCCTCCTGTAGCTTCGTAGACAACTGATTCAATTGTTTGGAGAGATCCGCAACCTGTTCGATGCTATCCAGTTGTTCCTGTGTACTCGCGCTAACCTCTTCGGTTGAAGCGGAGTTCTGCTCAGTTGTGGAAGAAATGATCTCCAATGCTTGCAAAATCTCATCTTTATGCTTATGAATATTGGCAGTGTTGCTGCTGATCTGAATCATGCGCAATTTCAAATGTTCCAAATCCTTGTTAATGTTAAAGAAGACTTGTTTGGTGTTCTCTACGGATTTGGCATTTTCTTCAGCAATGTTCAAACTTCGGGCAGTATGCTCTACGGATACGTTTGTTTTCTCTTCTATCACATGTACCTTTTTGTTAATTTCTTCAGTCGCCTGTGCAGTCTGCTCAGCAAGCTTGCGTACCTCCTCGGCGACGACAGCAAAACCTCTGCCATGTTCACCAGCACGTGCAGCTTCAATGGAAGCATTTAGCGCCAGCAGATTGGTCTGTGAAGCAATTTGTTTAACCGTGTCTACAAAACTGGATATTTCATTACGGCTCAGATCAATATCCTGAATAATGGATGACATGGTCTGTGTGGAGTGATGATTTTCTGCGGCCCATTTGGACAACTGTTCCACGACATGAAGCCCCATTTCGCTTTGTTTGGCAGAAGTCTGCACCATCGTCTCGATGGCTTGGGCATCGCTGGCAATTTCATCAATTTGTCCAGACAAGTTTCCGGTTTTGCGTAAAATGTTCTCGGTTTCGATGGATTGATAATTGGTTGCATTAGCGATTTCATTAACGGCGGTTGCTGTATCATTCATCGTTATAGCCGTTCTGGAAGAAATGGATTGCAGGTCGTCAGAAGACTGATTCAAGACCTGGGCGGAGCTGCCAACCATCTGCAGCATTCGCTGAATATTTTGCACCATATGGTGAATTCCCTGAGAAATTTGCCCGATTTCATTATTGGATTTGCTATCAAACGGAACCGTTAAATCCCCGTTTTCAATCAACTTGATTTTCTCCAGCAGCTTCGGTATGGATCTCAGCAGGTAACGAAGGGTGATATACGCCATGACAACGAGCACAATCGCCGCAATAATGAAGCCGCCAAGTGTAATCGTGGTAAAGGTTTGTAATTCATCCATGACTTCTTTCTCGGAAATGGTTAAGCCTACCGACCATCCCGTATCTTTGCTGGTGGCATATCCGATATAACGATTTTCCCCATTATCATTAATCAGCTGTACCCCGGATTCGCCAGCAACCATTTTCTGTCCGATTTCTCCGAGATCACCCGGGCTATCCGTAATTTTTTCCTTCAGCACCTTATTCTGATCAGGGTGATACAGAATATCTCCGGTTTTGGAGGCTAGGATGGAATACCCTGTACTTCCGAGCGTGTAGCTTTTCATAATGGCAGGAATGTCTTTAAAGGCGATATCAGCCACGACAAACCCGATTAATTCCCCGCTGTCATTCTTAACCGGGTAGAAGATACCCATGAGTACATTTCCCGAAGCAATATCTGCATACGGATCGGAGTAATACAAGCCGTTTGCTGCAACTGCCGGTTTGTAATACGGACGATCCTGGATAACAAATGCGGAATCGGATGATACTCCGTCATTCTGGAACCAGAATCCTTTGCCGGATACCCCTGCTACCCACGCATCTGCAAAGGAAGGTTCGGCCGCAACAATGGCTGCCAATGTGGCTTGCGTCTCTGCGGCATATTCTGATGTTTTTACCGTTCCGGGCTCCGTCGTTTCAATGTATTGTTTAAATAGATTATTTGTAGACATCTGTTTAACAAGTGAACCTTTTTCCTTAAATAGTGCATCGAATTCACTGACGATGGCTTGTGTCTTGGTTTGAAGCATAGATTCCTGCTGCTTAATCAGGATGCTTCGGGTACTGGAGAACATAAACGTTCCCAGAATAGAAAAGACGACAACGATAATGACTAATAACACCATGGACAAAGTGTTAGCGATGCTTGATAATCTGAAGCCCCTCTTTTTTGCAAGCTGTGACATGTTGCCATCTCCCCCCGAAATCTGTAATGAATGAGCTGATGAGCTCTTATGTAATATGTCGGAATTTGGGCTGCTTTTCGATAGATGGAGAGGGAAGGATATAATGAACAATTCGAATTTGGTGCATAAAGGCACAAAAAAAGAAAAGAGAGCCTAATGGCTCGCTTTATAACGGTAAAATAAATTGCAATTATACGGTTGTTTTGTTTGTATAAATTACTAGTTTAGGATACCGGATTCTTCCACAAACTTTATAGCCTGGTGGAGCATCTCAACATCCTGAACCAATGCCAAACGAACGTATCCTTCGCCTGAAGGTCCAAAGGCACTTCCGGGGGTTACGATGACCCCTGCTCGGGTGACCAAGTCCATGGCAAATTGTTCTGACGTGTCATAGTGAGCAGGAATTCGTGTCCAGATGAACATCGTAGCTTCAGGTTTCGCGATCTTCCATCCCAACCGGCTTAAGCCCTCACACAGGACGTCTCTGCGCTCCTCGTAGATGGCTCTTACCCGTCCAACTTCCGTCTGATCTCCAGTAATTGCAGCAATGGCAGCCTTTTGGAGTGGCAGGAACATGCCATAGTCCATATTGGACTTTAATTTTTTCAGCATGGATACCATATCCGGGTTACCCACACAGAAGCCGATCCGCGCTCCGGCCAACCCATAGGTTTTGGACAAGGAGTTGAATTCCACGCCCACATCGATCGCTCCGGGAAACGAAAGGAAGCTTCCACACGCTCGTCCATCAAACACAAGCTCACTATAGGCATTGTCATGGAGAACGATAATATCATATTTCTTGGCAAATGCAATCAAATCGAGGTAGAACTGCTCCGGTGCCATCGCGGTAGTGGGATTGTTGGGATAGGAAACCAGCATGAATTTGGCCCGGTGTGCGATATCCTCCGGGATGTCCTGAAGTTGAATGACATATCCGTGCGCTTCCTTTTGCGAAATGTAGTACAATTCAGCTCCAGCCAGTAAGGGTCCATCCGCGAAAATTGGATAACAGGGATCGGGAACAAGCACGAGATCCCCTTCATCAACAATGGACAGGGATATATGCGCCAATCCCTCCTGGGAACCAAGCAATGAGCAGATTTCGGTCGTGGGGTTCAGCTGTACCTGGTATCTTGTTTGATACCATTCGCTAACAGCCCGCAGCAGCTCATTCTGATCATTGATGGCGTATATATAGTTCTGCGTGTCTGCTGCTGCTTCAACCAAAGCGTCAATAATATGTTGTGCCGGAGGAATATTGGGTGTGCCCACACTAAGATCGATGACAGGTTCGCCATTCTCCAGTCGTTGCCGTTTCATCTCAAGCAAACGGGTGAAAATTCCCTCTTTAAAATAATTCATGCGTTTAGCAGATTTCATCATCACAGCCTCCGTAACTGATTCTCCAGTAGTCTCTTTCTATCATAAATGGAGAAAGGACAAATGAGAAGTGAACGAGAGGATCTTCATCGACATCACATCAGAATTTGAGGATAAAGCAAGAGAATTGGTTGTATTTTGAATAAAGTATGATATGATGTCTTTAAATAATCACATAAAATGACATATATAGAAATTAATTACATAAAACACTCTGCGCTTCGAGGTGAATGTTTCTTGTTCTATCATATTGAAAGCGTTTCCAATAAACAACCGGAGTAATTATATGATTTGGACTGATTACTATCTTCTGTTTAATCAAGGGTTGGTGTCTGAGTCATGGTAAACCTTGCAAAACAGGTTGCGATCGGCTCGGCTTAAACCATATATGCTAGCGCTTTTCCAGGAGGCAATCTGCACAGAAAAGAGGTGAGTGATTAAGATTCATATCGTTAACACGAATTCAACCTAAATTGGGAGGAAAAGTAAATGATGCGAAAACGATTGGTATTTTTGTTGGCATTGGTTTTGTTATTCAGTGGTTTGCCTATGGGGTTCGCCCATGCTGCGAATCAGCCTCTCGCGAAACTTCCTGGAAACGCGAACCCGCTCATGGATCATAAACTGGGAGCTGACCCCAGTGTGCTGGTACACAATGGCCGAGTTTACATTTACATGTCAAGTGACGCCTATATCTACAACAGTAATGGTACGGTTAAAGAGAATGACTTTAGCATGCTGAACAAAGTTCATGTCATATCCTCTGCCGACATGGTGAACTGGACAGACCATGGAGCCATTCCGGTGGCAGGCAGCAATAATGCCAATAATGGTCAAGGCATTGCCAAATGGGCATGGGGCTCATGGGCTCCAGCAGCTACCAAAAAAAATATAGCAGGAAAGGATAAGTTCTTCCTTTATTTTGCAAATAGTGCATCAGGCATTGGTGTGCTTACGGCGGATTCACCCATTGGACCGTGGAGCGACCCGCTTGGCAAGGCGCTGGTAACACACAGTACACCTGGCATGTCAGGTGTAACATGGCTTTTTGACCCGGCTGTGCTGGTTGATGACAACGGAACGGGATACCTGTATGTCGGTGGAGGCATTCCAAATAATTCCGATCCGGCGTCCATCGCAAATCCCCAAACGGCCCGTGTTCTCAAACTGGGAGACAACATGACGAGTGTTGTCGGAAGTGCCACCATGATTGATGCGCCGTATTTGTTCGAGGACTCGGGCATTCATAAGTATAATGGCAAATATTATTACTCGTACTGTATTAACTTTTCCGGTACACACCCGCCTGCCTATCCGGCTGGAGAGATTGGTTACATGGTAAGTGACAATCCGATGGGTCCGTTTACGTACAAAGGTCATTTTTTGAAAAATCCGTATGCCTTTTTCGGTGTTGGGGGGAACAATCACCATGCTGTATTTAATTTCAACAACCAGTGGTACACCGTGTACCATGCCCAAACGGTGAGTAAAGCTCAGCATGGTGATGGAAAGGGATACCGTTCGCCGAATATCAACAGGCTGGTGCATAGTGCCGATGGAACAATTCAGGAGGTGCAGGGCAACCTGGCGGGTATTTCGCAGATCACCAATCTGAACCCATATAACCGGGTGGAGGCTGAGACGATTGGATGGCAGGCGGGAATTACAACCGAGGCGACTCAGGCTAGTGGTGGACCGTTCAGCAACCAGAATGTCACGAATATTCATAATGGCGACTGGATCGCTTTGGGTAACGTAGACTTTGGTTCTGCTGGCGCTAGTACCTTCAAAGCCAATGTCGCTTCAACCGTAGGCGGCAAAATTGAAATTCGTCTTGACAGCGCGACAGGTCCGCTTGTTGGCACGCTTAATGTAACTCCAACGGGCGGTGCACAAACATGGAAGGAAGTTCAAACCACCGTAAATAATGCCACAGGTGTACACCGATTGTATCTGGTATTCACGGGTACGGGCGGCGCTAACCTGTTCAATCTGGATTACTGGCAGTTCGGCAACAACACATCCAGCAATCCGGTAACCAAGGTTGAGGCTGAGAGCATGACGATTAGTGGTCCATATGCGGGAGCGATCAGTTCCCCCTTCAACGGGGTAGCGTTATATGCCAATGAGGATGCTGTGGCGTATAATCAATATTTTGGCAATCCGACGCATCAATTCTCGGTCCGTGGAGCCTCCAACAACAGTAGTACAGCAAGAGTGGATCTGGTGATTGGCGGCGTAACACATGGTTCCTTTTATTTCACCGGAACTCAGCCTACCGTTCAAACCTTGTCCAACATCACCCATGCAACTGGACCCCAGGAGGTCAAACTGGTTGTTACCACTGATAATGGGACATGGGATGCGTATGTGGATTATATGGAGTATTCCTTGTGATCCATGGTTAGATCCGAAAGGTAGCGCGGCATGTATGCAATGAATCCATGAAATGATCAGGAGGCCATGTGAATGTGGAAAAGGCTAGGCATGTTGTTACTGGTTGTCCCGCTGCTTGTGATAGCGACTCCAGTTGCTCCCGCTTCGGCGGCTACAACGTTCAGTAATCCGGTGATCCATGCCGATGTTCCGGATAGTGACGTCATTCGGGTAGGCAACGCGTATTATATGACGAGCACCACGATGCATATGAGTCCAGGGGTGCCCATCATGAAATCATACGATCTCGTAAATTGGGAAATTGTGAATTATGTATATGATACGTACGCAAATACCGACTCTCATCTCCTGAACAACGGTCAGAATGAATATGGGAGAGGCTCCTGGGCAAGCAGTCTGAGATACAACAATGGTATCTATTACGTAGCCTTTGGCTCGCTCTCTACGGGCAAAACCTATATCTACAAAACGACCAATATTGAGACAGGGCCTTGGACCATATCTACACTGGGCAGTTATTATCACGATGCTTCACTGCTTTTTGACAACGGACGGGCATTTCTGGTGCATGGTACTGACAATATCAGTATTGTTGAGCTTAATGCAGAGGCGTCGGCTGTCAAGGCGGGCGGCCTGAATCAGGTCCTTATTCCGAATGCCAGCAGTGTGGCTGGTTCGAATTTCATTGTAAAGGCTGAAGGCGCCCACATTCAGAAGATCAACGGAAAGTATTATATTTTCCTGATTGCCTGGCCTACAGGAGAAGGACGTGTCCAGATTGCCTATCGCGCAGACAGTTTGACAGGTAATTATACAGGCCGTGTTGTTTTAAGGAATGCAGGCATTGCTCAGGGAGGTATTGTAGACACCGCTTCAGGTTCATGGTACGGATTGTTGTTCAGAGACAACGGGGCAGTCGGACGTATTCCTTATCTCGTTCCGGTAACATGGTCGGATAACTGGCCTGTGTTTGGGGTGAATGGCAAGGTTCCGCTGACGATGAATGTTCCGGTGGAGGGGTATCCGGCGAAAAAGATTTATGGCTCTGACGAATTTAATGCCGGATCAGGTACAGACACGGGCGCAGTTCAACAGTTAATAGTCAATGGGGGTTTCGAAGATGCTACCCTGAGTCCATGGACGAGCAACAATACGGCATCGATTGCAGCGACCTCCTCAGAGTATGCTGGAGGTTCTAAAAGCCTGCTTGTCAGTGGCCGACAACAGACGGCTGCCGGTGTGAAACAAGTAATTACCGGCAAGGTGACGGCGGGCAGCGTATATACCTTTTCGGCAAAAGTGAAATATACAGCGGGACCCGCAAGCAAAACGTTTAATCTCAGCATTCAAAATGGTCCAAGCTACACGGGTATATCCATTATGGGCAGTGCAACGCTGACCAAGGGACAATGGGGCACCATTCAGGGAACATACACCGTCCCTGCTAGTGCGGACCTGTCGCAGACCTTTGTATTCCTTGAGACGCCTTACAGCGCGAACCCGGATGCAAGCAATGATCTCATGAATTTTTACGTGGATGATGTTTCCTTCTCTACGACTGCTGCGCCTGGAGGGGCAAGCGCGAGCCTTGCGAAATTCTGGCAGTGGAATCACAATCCAGACCCGGTAAATTGGTCGCTGACCCAACGCCCAGGTTTCATGAGGCTAACTACAGGCAAAACAAGTTCAAGTATTTTGGAGGCCCGCAATACGCTGACCCAAAGAACCTTTGGGCCCAAAAGTACAGGCATTACAGCCATGGAAACGGCAGGTATGAAGGACGGCGACTATGCCGGTCTTGCTGCTTTTCAAGCCAGGTACGGCTTCGTCGGCGTGAAGATGTCAGGGAATGCCAAATCCATCGTCATGGCTAATGTCGGCTCCGGGACGATGACCGAGGTGGCAACCGTGCCGCTGAACCAAAACAAAGTATATTTCCGAGTGATCTGCGATTTTACGAATCAAACGGACAAGGCCTACTTTGCATATAGTCTGAACGGCACCAATTGGACATCGATTGGGAACACACTACAGATGTCTTATACGTTGCCCCACTTTATGGGCTACCGCTTTGCTTTGTTCAATTATGCAACCAAGTCCACCGGAGGGTTTGCCGATTTTGATTATTTTCATGTAGAGTAGATGAAGCGCTAAGCGCCTTCTTCTTGAAATGCTGAACCCTCGCATGAAGCCATGCGGGGGTTCATTTTATTTTCCGAAGGGAGGAGCGGGGAGAAGCTGCTGTATCTGTTATCCATGGCTGGAAGAGATGAATGGCTCATCACCCGCATGACGCTTGCGGTATTCTCCGGGGGTCATCCCGTACCGACGCTTGAACATGCGGATGAATGAGTTGACATTCTGATAGCCAACTTGTGTGGCGATATCCTGAATTCGCAGATCGACATTCACAAGCAACTCCTTGGCTCGCTCAGTCCGCAGATTATTCAGATATTCGCTGAAGTTGATGTTGGTCTTTTCCTTGAAAATACTCGAAAGGTACCCCGAAGTCAGATTCAACTTATCCGCAACAATATTCAGATTAATATCTTCCCCATAGTGATGGTCCAAATAGTCCAGCACAAAGCTGATGACCGGATCACGCGTTTCCAACTGATTGCGTACGGCCATTAGTACCGGTGTAACGAGCGTCTGAAGCCATTTCCTGTACTGCTGAACGGAATGGAAACCAGCAAATGCTTCTCCCGGAGGAGAAGAGCGAAGTTCGAATTCGATGTGCGTCAAATTCAGTTTCATAACCGTCTTGCCGATTTGTTCTGCTATACCGATTGCAAACGTGCGGAAGTCCTCTGCGGCTGCATCCTTATGCTGCAACTGCTCCAGTTGGCGATCCAGCCAAGCGAAAACAGCCTCCTCATTACCAGATTGCAGCAGATTGTGCAGTTCCTCCCCATAAGTCACCTTCACATGGAAGGCATTCGAGGAGGAAGCACGTGGCTCTACAATAATCTGTGTTTCCCCATTCAGTCTCCGCTCTTTCAACAATTTGGACAGATCGCTGTACGCATCGGTAAATGGAATTTCCCCGGAATACACTGGACTTACCGCGATGGTCAGGTAGAGGGATTCTTCGGTATCGAGCAATTCTTTCAGAGTATCCAGCGCCTGCAGTATACCGCTCTGTGGACCAGGATCGAACAGCAGCAGGAGCAGCTGATCCTGCTCGGGCTGAAGTGCAACGCTATTATTTTTGCTGCTGGTGAACAGGCTCTGAATCAGTTTCCACAATAACAGGGTATGTTGATCGAATTCATCTGGCGGAGACTTGAAGCCGACCTTGAATAGAATGGAGACGTAGGGCTGCTCGGGTTGCCGAACATCCTCAAGATCCGCCAGATAGGAGCTGAGCGGAATGTTCTTCACTTTATGGGTATAGGCATACTGACGTACCAGAGAGTTTTTCTGCGCCAGGTCACTTTGAATGTAGCGATTATTCTCCAGAATGGAACTGAGGCGCTCACCGATTATGGCGAACTCCTTTACACCACTCAACTTTTCTGGCCCACTGTCCAAATTTCGGTCAAACGCGGCAATGAGGCGCTGAAGCGGTTGATTCAATCGCAGACTGAAAAACAGGGAGGAGAGCACGCTAATTAGAATAGCAGCGCCGAGCAGGACAGCCAGCAGCAGCTGCATACCGCGCATTTCTGCGGCAATTACTGCCGCCTGGGTGACCCGGACATAGATGAACCCGGTTTGCTTGCCTTTCTCATAGAAGTAATACTGATCTCCAATACGTTCATGTTTGCTTCCATCTGCAGGAAGCTGAGGGTTCTGCATATTCCCTTCCGCTGTGGTAAAGAGCGGGTGCCCCTCATTGTCCAGAATGTAGAACGGATTATTGCCGGCATCGCCATACGTATCCTGCATACGCTGCGGGTTCAGCATAACAATCCCGTACACATCCTCGTAAGGAATGGCCTTCATCATGACAGGCATCAGTTGTCCGAGAGAGCGTGAAGAATGAAGAGTATTTTCAGTGAAAGCTGCGGCAGGCATCACTTTCAGGAACTGGTTGTTCATCGTTTGAGTTTTCCAGTAATCCGGCGGATATTCTTTACTATAATAATATTTCCCGAACATATCGCTGGCACTGCTGAGGCCTTCCTTCTCCAGTACATAGTCTTCTTGCTTGAAATAGAGAATGAAATTGTCGATATGCAAAAAAGGATTGGCGTACAGCGTGGAAAGGTCTGACTTGACCTCTGCGGGAATATCGTAACGGCGGTTCTCCTTAATATGGCTCAAAATGCCCAGGTTAGCTGTCCAGGTATCCGATTGAGTGAGGGCGAGAATCATATTCTGGGTCAGTCGGAAGTGATTCTCATACCCTTCAACGGTCTGTGCAAGGCCCAGTTCATTTTGCCTGACCATCTCCTGATAGACCTTGTTGCTTAGGTACAGATGGGAGAACAGGTTAAATGAAGCCAAAATCAGGATGACGCTGAGAAAGCTCAGCATTAGCTTGACAAACAGTCCATCCAGCGCGAATTTGCTTGTAAGCAGTCCCTTCATTATGATATTCCCCCTTAAGTACAGCCCCGGATCGAGTGGTTAACCCTATCATAGCGGCATAAATCTGACACAAACAATATACACTTTTACTGAATTATACGCGGATATCTGGAAAAAAGGAGTAGAGGCGAAAAGTTATATAACATGTAGATAGCGCTTTCTAAAGATTTATCACTATAATTCGGAGAACAACCCCGGAAATCCGGGGGAAGTAAGCTGACATGTAAGTCCATGTACAATCATTAAAACAACGTACAATCATCTATGCAAGAGGGGGCATGCCGATGGCTAATGCTGATGTAATGCAAATCAAACCACAAAAGGAAGCGCACCGGCCGCCTCGGCGGAAGTCGCGTTTGGTCCGAACCTGGAACAGGAACAAGGCGCTATGGCTGCTATTCCTGCCATGCCTCCTGTATTATTTGATCTTCCGCTATGCGCCGATGTTTGGTCTGGTCATCACGTTTAAGGATTACAATTTATTCAAGGGAATTTGGGCCAGTGATTGGGTGGGATTCAAATATTACCGGATGTTTCTGGAGAATCCCGATTTTTGGCCGCTGATGAAGAATACGTTTCTGCTGGGACTGTATAAGCTGGTGTTCGGCTTCCCGGCTCCGATCCTGCTGGCCATTCTGCTGAATGAGGTACGCAGGGCTGCATTTAAGCGTTTTGTGCAGACGGTCAGTTATCTGCCGCATTTTATCTCGAATGTCATTGTGGCAAGTATGGTCATTATGTTCCTGTCCCCGACCGGAGGGCTGATTAACAATTTGCTGGCAGGGATCGGCATTGGACCCATTAATTTTATGAATGAGCCAGGGCTGTTCCGGGGCATCTATGTCCTGTCGGAAATCTGGCAGCACATCGGCTGGGAGACCATCATTTATCTGGCCGCGCTGACGGCGATTGACCCGCAATTGTATGAAGCCGCGGATATGGACGGAGCAAGCCGATTGCGCAAAATCTGGCATGTCACCCTGCCCGGTATATCTCCCGCCATCGTTATAACGCTGATACTGAATATCGGCAAAGTGCTGGAGATCGGCTTCGAGAAGGTCTTCCTGATGCAAAATCCGGCCATCTACGATACGGCAGATATTATCAGCACATATGTCTACAGGGTGGGCATGGTACAGGGGAACTTCAGCTATGGTGCATCCATTGATTTATTCATGGGAGTCATCAGTCTGATCTTCATCTATACAGCCAACTGGCTCAGCCGCCGATTAAGTGAGACCAGTCTATGGTAGAAAGAGGTGTGGCGTGAAATCACTCCGATTTTCCTGGTTTAACGTTGTGGCATCCCTGATTCTGCTGCTCGTTGTTGTGGTCACACTCTATCCGTTCCTTCATATGCTGGCCGTCTCCCTCAGCAGCAACGTGAACGTCATGCAAAACAATATTTCCTTCTGGCCCAAGGGATTTAACCTGAGCATGTATAAACTGGTGCTGGGAGATCCGCAAATCTGGACGGCTTACCGAAATACAATCATTTATACCGTGCTTGGCACACTGATCTCGCTGGTGGTCACCTCGACCGGAGCCTACGCATTATCCAGAAAAGATATGGCGCTGCGCAATACCTTCACCATCCTGATTGTCATTACGATGTTTTTCAGCGGCGGGATGATTCCGACTTTCCTGGTGGTCCGTTCCCTGAATCTGGTGGATACCATATGGGGCATGGTTCTCCCGGGGGCAGTCAGCACCTGGAATCTGATTCTGATGCGCACGTTCTTCTCAGGCATTCCCAAAGAACTGGAGGAATCGGGCCGCATGGACGGCCTGAATGATATTGGTATCTTCATACGGATTATTGTGCCGCTGTCCAAGGCTTCCTTTGCCACGATTGCCCTTTTCTATGCCGTTGGGATGTGGAACAACTTTATCTTTCCGCTGCTCTATCTAAGATCTCCGGATTTGTTTCCACTCCAGGTACTGCTGCGCAATCTGGTACTGGCCGGAAGTGCAAGCTCAGGCGACGTAACGTCGATTGGAGGAGATAACCTGGTGGTAGAGGAATCGCTCAAGTATGCGACCATCATGGTTTCAACGCTGCCGATTCTGGTCATCTATCCGTTTGTACAGAAGTATTTCGTCAAGGGAGCCATGGTTGGTGCGGTCAAAGGCTAAAGTTTAAAGGCAAACAAGGAATGCACCGCAAATTCAGATTAAGGGAGAGAAGCTTATGGGCAAATGGAAATCGGTAATACTTCCCCTGCTGATTGCAGTAACGATGGTTGCAGGGTGTAGTGGCGGCAGTGGTGCCGACCCGCAAACGAATACCAAGGGGAACTCCATCGGGGGAAGCGATAACTCCGCCGGGGCAGAAAAGACATTCACGGCGCTGCTGGACAATAATGCCACGTTCCCCTATTCCAAAAGCTGGCCCATTTGGGGCTGGTTGAAGGAAAAGACCGGCGTCACGCTGGAGGTGCAGACACCTTCCGGCAAGCTGGATGAGAGCCTGAATCTGGCGATTGCCTCCAAAGCGCTGCCTGATCTGATGTATATGCCCAATCGCAAGGATTCGAACAAGTTTGGTCAGCAGGGCGCACTGGTTGATCTGATGGAGTATATGGACAGTATGCCGAATCTGAAGGCATGGATGAAGGAATATCCCGAAGAGGCGAAGGCTGCCCTGTCCGCCGACGGCAAAATGTATATGTTTCCCAATCAGGGCTTTGGCGAGACGAACCGCATGATCTGGATGTACCGCAAGGATGTTTTTGATAAGGAAGGCATCCAGGTTCCAACAACTTATGAAGAATTGCATGCGGCGCTGAAGACGCTGAAGGAGAAATACCCGGACAGCTATCCGCTCTCTATTCGCTACGGCCAAATCCCGGATGAGATGAATGCCAATATGACGGTGAACTACGGAACAGGTGAGGGTGCCTACTATGATTTTGACCAGAAGGAATGGCGCTATGGACCGACTGAAGACAACTACAAGGCCATGGTGGGAATGTGGAAACGTTTTTACGATGAAGGGTTGGTTCCACCCGACTTCTTATCACTGCAAACTAAGCAGTGGCAGGATATGGTCTCTACCGGCAAATCATTCGTAACGATTGATTATATCAGTCGAATTGACTTCTTCAACAATGCCATGCAGCAGGAGAATCCCGAATTCAACATGCAATTCCTGGCCCCTCCGGCAGGCATCTCTGGCGGCAAACAGCTGAATCCGTATTTTCATTATATGGAAGGCGGATTGACGGTGGCTTCCACCTCCAAGAATATTGAGGATGTGATGAAGTACATGGACTTTTTCTATTCCGAAGAAGGTCGTACGCTCAGCAGCTGGGGTGTAGAGGGCGAGACCTATGTAAAGGAAGGCAATACGATCAAGTTCAAGCCGGAGTATAACGATGTCATTGAAATGCGCAAGAAAACAGGGCTTCAGACCAGTGGGACCTATACCTGGATTGATTTCAACGCCCATTTGTCGCTGTTCTCGGATGACCTGAAACATGCCTATGAAGAAGCGGTGAAGTATGATCCTCCCGCAATGCAGCCAAGACCTGCTTTTACTGAGGGGGAGAACGAAATCATATCCATTACCGGGCAGGCGATCAAGAAGCACCGTGACGAGAGCTTTGCCAAATTTGTGACCGGCTCCCGGAGTCTGGCGGATTGGGAGAAGTATGTCGAGGAGATTAACAATCTTGGGGTAGATCAGCTGCTAAACACCTATAAGGAGGCGTATGACCGTGTTCAGAATGTACAGCTGAGCGCGAAATGAGCGAATGCACGTAAGGTACGGCACGGAAATCCTAGACCATTAACGAATGGAAAAAGGAGGCTTCGCTTATGAAAAAGCAGCATCTGCGTGTGTACTCCGGATTCAGACTGGGATTGTTTCTGTTGATCTGTATGGTGACGATTGGAATAGCTTTACCTGGCAAGGCAAAAGCAGCGGGTTCAATCTCGCTGGACGCGCCTGCGGGCGGTTACGTGTCGGATGGAGGGCTGGTGGAAATTGGGGGCAGTTATACCGACCTGTATGACATTCGACTGTTTGTGGACGGAACGGCTCAATTCGAAGTGGTATTAAATGATCCAGATGGGGATGACAGCGGCACCTGGTCTTATATGCTGGATACCTCAGGCTATAACGGGACGGTGGAGCTGGTGGTCCGTGGATTGGATACGTCAACCCGCTACGGGGTGTGGGGGGTGCCTGCCATCCTTACCGTTAATAACCCGGCAGGTGCTGTCCCCGTTGTAACCATTACCGGACCATCTGAGGGCGTATCTCTTAGCGGCCAGGTAGAGGTGTCGATCGAGACCAGCTCGCCACTTCCAATCCTGCGGGTAGAGGTTCGGGTGAACCGCGGGCCATGGGAAGAGGCTGTTCAGCAGGGCCCTGCATATGTATACACCTGGGACACGGCGGGACTTGGCGATCGCACGGTCAGTCTGGAGGCCAGAGCGGCCAGCGCCCCGGGGCGTTATGGTTATAGCCCGACGGTGTATGCTCAGGTTGGAACCGGGACGCATGAGACTGCCGTTCCTCTTCCTGTACAGGAGCGGGCCATGTGGATCTGGGAGCCGGAGAGCTATAACTTGCTGCTGAATCCTGAATCGCGCCAGGTGCTGGAGTCATTCATCACGGATACGCAGACATTCGGCCAAACACCGGTCCAGACGCTTTATCTTGCAGTGGGCGGTTATGCCGGATACGATGCACTGGAAGCGCAGGAAATGGAGTTGCGTTCTTTCGTGAGTTGGGCGCACAGCAAAAATCTGCAGGTGCATGCGTTAATTGCAGGCAGCACTACACCGGCCTATATGGGCGCTTACGAGAAATATCACCATCATGCCGTGCAGGAAATGGAGCAGGTGATCAATTACAACCTTGCGGCAGGCGATACGGAGAAATTTGACGGTATTAATGTGGATATTGAGCCGTATATCTCTCCCGACTTCAAAGATCCAAGCCATTTTCTACAGAAGGAATACCTGGATGGTCTGCAAAAGATGATTAGTCGCCGGGATACCGCAGGTATTCGGCTTCCGTTCGGTCCTGCTGTGCCCAAGTGGTATGACACATCGGACCAAGGGGCTAATATCGTGTGGAATGGCTCCAGCAAATGGCTGTCTGAGCATGTTCAGGATATCTCCGACTATATCTCCATTATGGACTACCGGGATACAGCAGATGGTTCAGCTGGCATTATTGCCGGAGCTGCTGGAGAACTGGCATACGCAGATCAGATCGGCAAGCCGCACTCCGTGGTCATTGGTGTGGAAACGCTGGATATTGCCAATAGCGGCGACCCGGAGAGCATTACTTTCTGGGAGGAAGGCCGCATCCACATGGAAGCCGAACTGGATAAAGTGTATGCAGCTTACGGACAGAGCAGCGGCTTCGGCGGTATTGCTGTCCATCACTATGATTCCTACCGGGCACTTCCTTCTTACTGGGGACCAGGTAGTGTAGTGTGGACAGCGCCGGATGACCAGGAGGCCCCTTCCGCCCTTCCAGGGGTTCCGTCTATTCAGGCCACTGATTATCAGACTGTACATCTGAATTATGGAATGGCTTCGGATAACATGGAAGTGGAACGCTATGTGATCTACCGAAGTACAGTGCAGGGGTTCACGCCTGTCGCTGCGGATATCGTTGGATTCGCCCGCACCCTGAATTACCAGGACAAGGGACTGCTGCCGGATACGACATATTACTACCGTATTGCAGCCCGCGATTTGCGTGGTAATATTGGGCCACTCACTGATGAAGTTTCGGCGACCACAGGTAGCACCATACTGAAGCCCATGATTGTAACGGACATGAATCTGGTCTATGGCGGATCAGGGGCATCCGTCACCTTGAAAGTTAGAGATTACGATACAGGTGCAGTACTGGCTGGAGCGAGAGTCGAGGGGAGATTCACTTATGCTGCTGGACGGTACATCAGCGGAATCACCGGAGTGGATGGAGGTGTAGCGCTTGGCTCGGAAGCAGTTGGGCCGGGAAGGCAGGTTGGTTTTGAACCACGCAGAATCCGTTACAACGGCTATTATTATGCAGCAGGTCATGATTCGCCGCATGCAACGCTGCTGATGCTAAATGCAGGCAAATGAACAAAGCGGGAGAGAAACAGCTTGAAGGAGGTTAACGAAGCATGAACGGAAATGGCTTGATAAAACCGATGGGAACTCACGTCGTTGAGTGCATGTCTGTACAGGTTTATGTCGACCGGGATCAGATGGGGGCAGCGGCTGCCGCTGCGGTAGCTGCCCGATTAAGACAGCTGCTTCAGGATTCAGAGCGCCAGGTTCGCATAGTGTTCGCTGCCGCGCCTTCGCAAAATGAATTGTATGCAGGTCTGATACGGGAGCAAGGCATTGATTGGTCACGGGTCTGCGCCTTTCATATGGATGAATATATCGGTCTGGCGGATACGGCTCCCCAGCGCTTTGGCCGATATTTAACGGAACGTTTGTTCAGTCACGTGCAGCCTGGGCGGGTGGAACTGCTTGATGGGCTACAAGATGTGGAGCAGGAGAGTCAAAGATATGGAAACCTGTTGTGTGAAGCTCCTATTGATATCGTCTGCCTCGGGATCGGAGAAAACGGGCATATTGCCTTCAATGATCCGCCAGTTGCCGATTTTGAAGATCCAAGAGTTGTCAAAGCAGTGGAGCTGGACGAATCCTGCCGCTGCCAGCAAGTGAATGATGGTTGCTTTGCCCATCTGGATGACGTGCCTGCAGAGGCGTTGACCCTGACTGTGCCAACGTTAATGGCTGGAAGGGAGCTGTTCGCAATTGTGCCGGGAGCATCCAAGCGGCGTGCACTTGCAGCAGCTTTACATGATCCGATCAGCACGGCATGTCCTGCTACCATCCTGCGTACCCATCCTGGAATCACGATGTTCACAGACCGGGAAGCCTACGGCCTGTGAGTGCGCCAATAATCGGGAGGCACTATCGGACCGGGAAGCCCATTGAGGTGGCAGTTGGAGAGGGACGTATCACTGGGGTTGCTGAGCTTGAAGGGGCTCTTTCCGTAGATTGCCTGCCCTGGCTGGCACCGGGACTGGTGGATTTACAGGTGAATGGCGGGTGGGGGCTGGATCTGAACACAGCCCCGCTGTGTCCGGATACGGTATTGCAACTAACCCGTAAGCTGCAAAGCCAAGGTGTTACAAGCTATTGTCCGACGTTAATTACGAACAGTTCTGTACGGCTGGCTGAGGCGGCTTCCGCCATTGCGAAAGCCGTTCGGCTGAACCCGGATGCGGCCGAGGGAATTGCGGGCATTCATCTGGAAGGCCCGTTCCTCTCGCGGGAGGACGGCCCGCGCGGCGCACACCCGCAGCAGCATATTGTTTCTCCTGATTGGGAGGCCCTCAGTCGTTGGCAGGAAGCTGCCGATGGGTTGATTCGCATCATTACGCTTTCCCCGGAGTGGCCTGGTGCGGCTGCATTTATAAACCGTTGCAGCGAATCCGGCATTTTGGTCTCGATTGGACATACAGCAGCAACGCCAGAGCAGATCCGGGAGGCGGTCGCCGCAGGGGCTGTCATGTCCACGCATCTTGGTAACGGTACGCACCTGACGCTTCCGCGCCATCCCAACTACCTGTGGGAACAGCTTGCGGCCGATGAGTTGTATGGCTGCATGATTGCGGATGGTCACCATCTTCCGCTGTCCGTACTAGCCGTGATTCTCCGGATGAAGGGGGGGCGCGCCATTCTGGTCAGCGATGCAGTCTCATTGAGCGGCATGCCGCCAGGTTATTATCATCTTCACATCGGCGGAGATGTGGTATTGACGGCGGAAGGTCGGCTGCACCTTGCCGGCCAGCCGGAGTTGTTGGCTGGCTCGGCGATGATGCTGCCGGATCAGGTGGGCTATCTCGTGGAAGCGGGGCTGTCTGGGCTTGCCGATGTCTGGAATTGTGCATCGGTGCATCCAGCCCGGCTGCTTGGACTTGAACAGGCCGCTGGACTTAAGGTCGGAGCGCCTGCAGATGTGGTTAGTTTCAATCTGGATGGGGGAAAGTTGAGGGTTTTACAGTGTTGGAAGAATGGTCGGATCAGTCCACAGAGCCGAGAATAGGGGGAGAGCGATGCAGAGCTTGATACCACAACCGAAGCAGATTGCAGCGACCGAGGGAGACGCTTTGCGGCTGAAAGGCGAGGAAAGACTGAGCCTTTTCATGGAGCAGGATGAACCCAGATTGGTAATTCATTGCCGACGGGCATTTCCGGGGATGGAATATACATGCTCCAGGATAGATAGAGGATATTTGTTAGTAATCGAACGTCTGCCAGGGAAGCAAATGCAGCAGATAGTCGATGAGGTCCATGCAGCTCAAGAAGCCCACGAAGCACAAGAAGCACAAGAAGCTCCTAAACCTCAAGAAGTCCAAACAGTTCATGAAGCTCCTGAAGCTATGGGAGTACAACAGAAGGGCCTGGTCATCGCTGATGTTAGTTTATTCATCGGAAATGACGAGACACATTCAGCCAGACTTGCGGGGCGGGCACAAGGATATCGGTTGGAGGTATCGTCCCGAAGGGCAGAGGTTTACGCGCTGGATGCGGCGGGTCTATTCTACGGATTGCAGACTCTGGTACAACTGCGTGGATCGGATGGAGACATCCCGGCATTGTCCATAACAGACTGGCCGGATACAGCGGTGCGTGCAATGAATTTGGATCTGCGGCAGACGTTCTCGAAGCCGGAACTGCTGATCGGGTATTTGGCGGAATTCGCTCGTTATAAGACGAATGCGATTTTGGTCGAATATGAGGATAAATTTCCATTCCGCACGCATCCGGAATTCGCACACCCGAAGCATGCGTTAAGCCTCTCACAGCTGGAAGAACTGAAGCGGACCGCCCATGAGCACTTTATAGAGATTATTCCACTCCAGCAGAGCTTCGGACATCTGGAATATGTATTACGCCACGAAGGTTGGCGGCATCTTCGCGAGACAGAGCAGTCTACCGGGGAGATTTGTCCATCACATCCAGAGACCTATGGGCTGATAACCACCTTACTTGAGGAGATGATCGACGCCCACCCGGATTCGCGATATATCCACCTCGGGTGTGACGAGGTCTACAGCCTATGCGAATGTGAACGCTGCAAAGTCGAGTTTGGAGGCATAAGGGAAAGGGCATTTATTGCCTTTTTAAACCGGCTGATCGCATTTACGGCAGAGCGGGGGAAACAGCCGATTTTCTGGCATGACATGCTGGATAAGTGCCCGCCAGATGAACTGGCTAAGCTGGATCAACGAAGTGCAGCGATGATCTGGATCTACAACGGTCGCAATATCGAAGCAGAGGTCACTTCGCATGCGAACAAATTCAGGTCGCTTGGCATTGAAATTATGGGAGCGCCAGCCGTCCGCAGCTTTGACTGGGCGGAGCATCAGAATTATCCGGTGCTTTTGAACCGGACGGATAATCTACTCCAATGGGCAGAGACAGCCGACAAGCTGGATCTGGACTGCGTGGTTGCCACCAACTGGACGGGGCCTTTCAGTCTCGGTGTTCCGTATGGTATTTTCGAAACCACCTGGTACCCCATGCTGCTGCATGCGGATTTGGCCTGGAACCGCAAGGCGGATGCCGCAAGTTTCATCGACCGTTTTCTGGAACGGTTTCATGGCATTGATCCGGTTACCGGACACAATCGTCTGGGCAATTACAGGGTGGAGGATTATTATGATGTGATCTGGAAGCTGATGGACGAAGTGCGCGAGCATAAAGAAGAGGCGGAACTGATTGCAATTATGCATGATTTTGAGGTGGCGACAGATCGTTCGCGGGCGATCCATAAGTATGCCTACCGCTGGGAACTGTATCCCGGCGACGATGCGGAGTGGCGCTCACTCCATAACAACTATACGAGAAATCGCCGCGGGCGTGATGGTGTCCTCCCTCGGATGAAGGCAGCGCTGGAGCGTTACCAGTCCTCTGATATGGCAGAGCATTTTGTGAAATCCAGGTTCTATCTGCATGATTATCTGGAGCGAACGCTTTATCACGAATTGGGCCTGAACGTAATTCATCCAGCAGCCAATCGGACGGTAATGAGCCTGGAGGACAAAATAGCGATGATGTGCGTAGTTGGCACGCCATCGACTCGGGCCGAGCCGGAGTTCCGCGGCAGAATGTCGCAGCACCCGTTTGGCGGAATAGGCATCTTTCCACACAATATTGAGAGTGAGCCGCAGACGCTGGCATTGCTTGCAGAAGTACAGAGGATAGCCGAAGATAGTGGCAGCCCTTTGCCCTATTATATTTCGGTAGATGAAGAGGGAGGCACCTTGTCCAAGTTCAAATCCTTCTTCCCCTATATCCCCGGGAACCGGGCAGTCGGATTAAGTGAAGACCCGGAAGCTGCCCGTTTGCTAGGTAGAGTGATCGGCAGTGAGCTGCATTCGCTTGGCATTCCGATGAACTGGGCACCTGTGCTGGATGTGAACACGAATATTGATAATCCGGTCGTCGGCGTTCGATCCTTCGGAGAGGACCCGCAGCTGGTGGCCGGTTTCGGCCGAGCTTATATTCAGGGAATGCATGAAGCGGGTGTTGCTGTGACGGCAAAGCATTTTCCCGGCCATGGGCAAGTGAGCGGAGACTCGCATATCGTTCTGCCCGAATGTGAACTAACGCTTGAACAGTTGATGGAGGGGCCGCTGCTTCCCTTTGTTGAGGCGATTGAAGCTGGAGCGGATTCAATCATGATGGGGCATCTGGTGTTTCCCAACATTCCAGAATCCGGGGGACTTCCAGCATCACTCAGCCCCTATTTTGCTTCGAAGTTGCTAAGGGGAAAACTGGGCTTTGCGGGGGTAATCTGCACCGATGATATTGAAATGGGGGCCATCCGCAAACATTTCAGCCCGGAAGAGGTAGGTGTGCTTGCCGTTCAGGCGGGGAATGATATGATCCTGATGTGCCATACGCCGGAGTTCCAGAATCGGGTGATCGCGAGTATTCTGGGCGCTGTAAGGGATGGGCGCATCAGCGAGGCACGAATCGACGAGTCGGTTCTTCGTATTCGGCAGCTGTATGACCAATTCCTGCAGTACCGAGCAGCGGCACAGCCGATTCCCAGAGAGCAGTGGGAGAAAACGGCACTGAAGCTGGCTCGTATGACCGTGAAAGTCAGCCGGGACCCGCAGGGCCTGCTCCCACTCAAGGATTCGCTGAAATATTTGCTGATACTGCCGCAGCAGGAGCAGCTGACCCAGGCCGATAATAGTGGTTCTGCCGAAATCAGGCTGGAATCGCTGTTGAAGGATGAAGGTTTGATTGTGGAGGTCCGGTATTGTGCAATGAAGCCCGATGCCGAGCAGATCGTGTCCATGGTACAGAAAGCTGCTGATGCAGACGTTGTGATCCAGGGCACCCTTAATGCCCATCTATTCACAGGCCAGCTGGCGCTGGCTGAGGCCTTGGCTGCGGTTAAGCCGCTGCTGAATCTGGTGCTGCGTAACCCTTATGATGATGGAGCACTGCCGCAGTCAGCTGGAAGCATCCTGCTGTGCTCAACCTCCGATTTTTCCCTGCGAGCACTGGTGGAGTACATGACAGCCTCAAAGTGACTTGTCAGATATGGACTGTGAACAGGACAATGAAACTTCCAAATGATCCGATGTCGTATATACTTGCCAACCTTTCATTCTTCGAAGTAATTTAGCCTTATATTCTATAATAAAAAGGCAAAAAGCCCGCTAGTGTACGGGCTTTTTGCCGATTTTGATCGTATAATTTTTACTGATCTGCATGAGAATTATTTATAATCCCGGTGGGTTTTCAATTAAGCGTTCAAATCCGTTATGGCCGGAATGTTAATTTCTTTTACACAGGCTGCTTTGGACAGATTGACGATGCATTTTACGATAGAAACGATATCCTGTAGAGGGATGCGTGTACCATTATATTCGGAAAGAGCGCGGTCAATGCCATCTTTAAACGGAATTTCGGCTGCAAGCTCTCCCGGGTTTATACACGTAACCGCAATTCCATCGTTTCTTGTATGTTCTCTCAAGGCCTCTGTAATCCCTCGAATGGCAAATTTGGAGGCCACAAAGGAAACCTGGGTATTGTTCGCATTGCTCAGACCCGCAGTCGAGCCGATCAGAACGATTTTGCCAGCTGTCGATTGTCTGAGGTGGGGTAATAATGCCTGAATGCATACAATAGCGGATGTTATATTCACATGAATCAGATTACTGATGTCGGCGGGGGTATCGTTATCGAACGTATAGTGGTCCTCGAACCCCTCCTTTTCCCAAATGCCCACATTGTAAATGAGAACATCCAGTATTTCGTTCTGAAGCGCATCGCTGATCAGTTTGGCTGCATGGAGATCGGACAAATCTGCCTGTATCCATATTCGTTCTACGCCATCGTTCAGCTTCAAGTTATCAGGTTTCGTGCGAGATATTACCCAGACTTTATCGCCATGCTCAGGCACACCTCTGACAAATGCATCTCCTAATCCTTTGCTGGCACCGAATACAAGATAGTTCTTCAAATTGAAATGCTCCTTCTTCTCAAAATGTCAGTCTATGAGTACCCGCTCAAAAAGCAGGCTCTTTATTTTCTGATAATATAATTTCTTCTCCTTGTTGTTGCCTTAATGCTATATTTTCCCTTCCCCATGCACACATCACATCGACAATCTTATTGGCGGTAACGCCATACTCCGTAAGGCTGTATTCGACTTTGGGCGGCATTTGCTGGTAGACATGTCTTCTGACAAGGCCGTCCCTTTCAAGCTCGCGTAATTGCTGGATCAGTACCTTTTGAGAAATTCCGTCAATACTTCGCTCTAATTCGCCTGTCCTTTTCACGCCGGACATTAGCAAACAGATGATTAGCGCCTTCCATTTGCCGCCGATGATTTCGAGGGTCGCTTCGATCCCCAGATTATATTGTTTCATGAGATATCACCTCGTTCAAGTTACATCCTGATGATGTGGTATAAATATTCATTTTCTCACAGCATGGCTGATGAAGTCTATACACACTTTGAAGTAACCATCTTACTTTCGAGTGTGTATTTTCTTTTGCACAGGCTTATATGATAATGGCCATATTCGAAAAAAAGCCTATAGCTGAACCGAGAAAGGAATGGTAATCATGAAAACACTTGTCATTTTGGCGCATCCAAATATGGAGGTTTCGAGAGTGAATCAGCGATGGAAAGAAGAACTGGAGCAACACTCGAGCGGTATTACCATCCATGAGATTTATAAAGCGTATCCGGATTGGAACATCGATGTGTCCAGAGAGCAGAAGTTGCTGGAAGCATATGATCATATCATCTTGCAGTTTCCGTTGTATTGGTACAGCTATCCGCCTTTGTTAAAAAAGTGGTTTGATGATGTTTTTGCTTACGGATGGGCGTACGGATCAGCAGGTAACAAACTGCATGGGAAAAAGCTGGGCTTGGCCATGTCCATTGGTGATAAAAAGGAAAATTACAAACGGGATGGTTCAGTGTCCTTTACTGTAGATGAGGTAGTCACGCCATTCAAAGCCAGCATCAATCATGTTGGCGCCGTAGCGTTACCGTATTTTGCGGTCTTTGGTGCCTCATTTCAAGCCACTGATGAAGAAATTAACCAAAGTGGCAAAGAATATATCAGCTATATCTGTAAGTATCAGCATGTAGCCGGAAACCTGTCGGTTTGAACAGAAAAATGACCTGAATCGCGTTTGCGGTTATTCGGGGGCAGGTACCCGACGCCGTCTTCTGGGTAATACAAGCTTCTAATCCCAATTCGCATATTGTGCTTCAACCTCCTCGCTTGCAGATGGCAGCTCCATGCCTTCCTTCCAGAGCAGCGTCGCATTGTCCTTGGGCCCGTAATAAATGGCCTTAATGGTGATTTCAGGGTTCTTCCGGTTGGCATTTAATTGATTGAGATCCACGAAGTTATAGATATTGGCAAGACTGATCTCAGCAAATTTTTTGGATTTGATCACAGGCCGAACCGGTGTCATATAGAAATTCCCGTCATCCTCCAATGTGTAATTCACCTGATTCACCCGGTAACCGTCGGTCATCTTCACATGATACGCGATTTTGCCGTCTCGGAGCCGGCTGACTTGCGTGACTTCAATGACACTGGCCGGAACCTCGTTAATATTCCATTGGAATAATCCGACATAGCCGAGATATAAGGCTCCGCTCACGGCTGTCGCGAGCAGCAGGCCTTTTAGAAACGAGGCTTTTTTTGAGCGCCGCCAATACGCCTTGAAGTTGGCCAGACCCGTGCTCTCCAATTTATTTTTCGCTATCAGCTCAAAAGGCAGGCTGCTGCTCAGTTGAAGCTTGTGCAAGGCTGCTTTACACGCTTCACAGGTAGCCAGGTGAGCTTCAACGACTTCTTTGGTGTTAGCGCTGCATACCTCATCGTAATACAGCGGTAGCAAATCCCGAACGACCTCGCAGGATAGTTTGTTCATGGCTTTTCCTCCAGTAGTAAGTCTTGAATAATGTTCCTTGCACGGTGAAAGGTCACTCTGGCCCAGCTTTCCGTTCTTCCGAAGATCTGGCTGATATGGTCAAAAGACAGCTCGCCAAAAACCCGCAGCGTAAACACTTCCTTGTAAGGCTCCTTAAGGTTGTGCAGTAGCTTATGGATGCGCAAAGCTTCGGTTTTGTCGATCAGCTGTTGTTCCATCGTGAGGCTGGTGCCAGATCTGGTGTCAGGCGGGGGCCCCGGTTCGAAACGTTTTTGTTTGTCCATGTATGTGAAATAAGTATTTTTGGCGATTTGACATAGCCAAACGCTGATTTTACAGTTGC
This sequence comes from Paenibacillus sp. JNUCC-31, assembly GCF_014844075.1. Lineage (NCBI taxonomy): Bacteria > Bacillati > Bacillota > Bacilli > Caryophanales > Paenibacillaceae > Paenibacillus > Paenibacillus sp. JNUCC31. The sequence continues at coordinate 1,397,182 of NZ_CP062165.1, read as the reverse complement.
CTTTGAACTGGTCGATATTCTTCACGGCTTTTACAAACGTTTCTTGAGTGATTTCTTCTGCAATCTGCTGATTTCTGCTTAAAGACAACGCAAATAAATATACCTCCTGAAAATATTGTTCGTAGATTTGTTCCACATCGGCCACTTGTTCACCACCTTACGTATATAAGACCCGTTCATGGGGATTTCGTTACAAATAAATTAAAGGCATAAGATTGCCGTGAGTCCCCAATAGAACTCTGAATGATAACTCAAGTAGACAGCCGGCTAATTAGTCGGCTGTCTTTACAAACTCAATATCAGATTGGTAAAATTGGGCAAATGCAGTGATGAGAAGAGTAGGTAAGGTGTACATTTACAGAGAGCTCCGGTAGCTGAAAAGGAGTAAGGGGAACCTTATTGAATCAAATCTCTGAGCATCACATCGGAACCTGAGGCTGTTCAGGGGGTGGTGTGACAGGAGCTCCTGTTACAGAGCTAGAGTATAAGCATGATTGTCATGCCGTACTCGATAAGATTAATCTGATGACAGATTAGTAAACTGGGGTGGCACCACGACGAATCTCGTCCCCAAGACATTGTTCTTGGAGGTGGGATTCTTTTTTTTTCTCAGAGCAGTACTATTCTAATAGCATCGGAATTATGGGTTCTTTTCAAAAGGAATGAGGTTTGATCTTGAGAGGAGGTTTAATTCATGCTAAAAGCTTACTGGAATTATTTCTTGTATATCCTTAATCATAAACTGAATGTACTGATTGAATGTTGGAAAGAAGGCCTCTATATTCAGGGGATTATTCATGATTGGTCGAAATTTTTACCGGCTGAATTCTTTCCATACGCTAAAAAGTTTTACTCTGGAATACCGTTAACCTTAGAAGACGAGTTGAAATGGAAATACGCATGGCTTCGTCATCAGCATAAAAATAAGCACCATTGGGAGTACTGGGTTATTAACCCCAATACAAAAGAGGCGTTACCCATGCCTAAGAAGTATGTCATCGAAATGGTATGTGATTGGCGCTCTTTTTCAAGAAAATGGGGGAAAAGAGTAAAAGATACTACTCTAAACCTAACGGAGAGCATAGTGGTTCATCCTGAAACGAAAAGAGAGCTTGACCTTCTAACGTCCAACCAAAGCACAAAGGCCCTTTAGGCTAACAAAAAACAATTCTTAACTATGACAGGATTTGTCGTGATTTGGATTTATAATGAGGGTATATTAACGAAAGGAGATGTAAGTTATGAACCGAAGAATAATTTTAGATTTAGCGGTTACTTTAGATGGCTATATTGAAGGGAAGAATGGGGAAGTTGATTGGTGCATCATGGATCCTGATATGGAGTTTAATACGTTTCTGAATCAAATTGATACTATTTTGTACGGAAGAAAAAGCTATGATTTATGGGGAGAATTTACACCGGATAGTGAAAATACTGATGCTGAGAAAGAGTTTTGGGATACGGTTCACACGAAAGAGAAATATGTGTTTTCCAAGACTAAAAAAGAGACTGATAATAAAGCGATCTACATTAATGACAATATTACTGAAGAAGTAATTAAATTAAAGAATAAGCCGGGTAAAGATATTTGGTTATATGGTGGAGCAAATCTTATTACTACTTTTATTAATTTAGGGCTAGTTGATGAATTCAGATTATCCATTCACCCTGTTATCTTGGGAGAAGGGAAGCCGTTATTTATTGATGTGAAACAGAGAATAAATTTGAAAACGGTTCATACAAGAACGTTTACTTCCGGTGTTGTTCAAGTAATCTACCAGCTGGATAGAAAATGATACCGCTCCTCTAATAACATTTCGGAAGTGGCGGGGCTAATCAGGTTAACTCATAAAAAATGCGACACCTTCCGGAAAATTCGGATGAGGTGACGCATTTTTTTCGTCTATTGCTTGAACTTGCCCAAAAAGCATAAGTTCCTCAGTGACCTCCGTCTGATGCGAGCTCCTTGTTTTCACTTTTCCTCACTAGCCACCGGATGTTCCTCATAATTGATCCAAGATGAGTCATTGTCCTCAGAGTAGTGGTATTTACTGACCATTGATTTTGGAAAGTGAAGTGGTCACAATAGTAATATTGCCATAAATGACGGAATTGTTATTTTTGAAGAAGATCAACTTTCAATAATAGACGTCGGTCCTTCGATGTCCGTTTAATGCTAAGTAACAGGGAGGAGCATTCATGCCGCAAGATGACCGGAGTGTCAAAACGGGGCGTAGTTCCGCTAGGGCATTAGCCATGCAACTTATTGAATGGTCTGGTGGAACGGACAATATTATCGAAAGCACCCATTGCACGACACGACTCCGACTCCGATTGCAGAACACTGATCTGGTGGAACAAGAACGTCTTGACGGTATGCAGGAAATTCAAGGGGTGTACATTCGTGCTGGGCAATTGCAGATTATCCTTGGTCCCGCTCTTGTCTCAAAGGTTAATCGTCAGGTGAATGGCATGCTTCAGTCAACTGCTTCGTCCATATCCAAAGAAGACGGCCCGAATGGACCTCTCACATCAGGGCTACACGAAGAAAACCATACTGACTCCTGTACACTGCCGTCCGTGTCTACCGCTAGCAGGTCATCCAATGATAAGGGGCTTCATTCACGATCTCTGTTACACAGGTTGATGGACGCATTCCAATTTTTTTCTGATATCGTTGTACCCATTATTCCGCTCTTCGTCGGGGCTGGACTGCTGTTGGGTCTCTTGGGACTTGCGGGGGCATTCGGGTGGGGTGATCCAGGCCAAATGTGGTTCCGGATTCTGTCACTGCTGACGGGCTCAGCGTTCCAGCTGATGGCGGTTCTCTTCGGATACAACACGGCCAAGCGGTTCGGGGGAACCCCGGCGCTTGGTGCCGCTGTGGGGATTGTCATGACTCATCCGGGAATTCTTCCGTTCACCAAAATCGGTGGAGATCCGGTCTTTGCTCAAGTTTTGCCCATGTCACCGCAATTCGGGTATCAGGGAGCCATAATCCCAACCGTTCTTGCGACGCTAATGTTAACGATAGTTGAGAAAGGACTACGGCGATGGATACCGTCATCCGGAGCTGTTCTTCTCGTTCCCTTCTTAAGCTTTAGCATCGCGGGCACTCTTGCAGTACTGGTTATTGAACCCCTTGCTCTTGGTTTGGGCCGCTCGCTCGGAAGTATTCTGGAACACGTCTTCAACTATGGGAGCTTGTATTTTGGCCTTCTGCTTGGAGGGGTCTATAGCTCCATTGTGATCACCGGTCTTCATCACGGGATTCAGGCTGTCGAAGTTGGACTGATCTCCAATCCGGATATCGGCTTTAATTTCTTGCTTCCGATCTGGTCCATGGCGAATATCGCGCAAGCAGGAGCCGGTCTTGCGGTGTATGCCAGAACCCGGGACAAAGCATTAAGGAAAATAGCATTGCCTGCTTCGATCACCGCACTGTTCGGTATCACCGAGCCAATCACCTATGGTGTGAATCTTAAACTTGGGCGCCCCTTTCTGGGTGCCGCTGCCGGAGGAGCCACCGGAGGGGCATATGTCGCTTTTCATCAGGTTATCGCCAGTTCATTTGGGCTAACCGGATTGCCGATGATCGCTTTTATCGTACAGCCCGGGTTGATGAATCTTGTTCATTATCTGATAGGTTTTGTGCTTGCTCTGGCCACGGCTTTTGCCGTTACCTTGCTGCTCGGTGTGGATCGCGATGTTCGACCAGAAGCTGATAAACTTAACGAACAGGCATAGGAGACTAACATGAAGATCAAAAAAATACTTAACAATAACGCCGCTGTGGTTAACGATCATGGAGAAGAGAAAATTGTCATGGGGCCGGGTGTTGTTTTCCAAAAAGGAAAAAATGATATTGTAGACTCAAGCCTTGTTGAAAAAGTGTTTGTGATGACTGATCCGAAGCAGTACAACCACCTTCAGGAAATACTGGGGACCCTGCCCGAAGAAGAAATTGCAGTCACCCAGCAGATCATCACTTTCGCCGAGAAAGCACTTGGTGTTACGTTTCATGAGCACATCCATATCGCTCTTGCAGACCATCTCTCGTTTGCCTTGGAGCGGATTGGCAAGGGAATCGAAATTCGGAATACGCTGCTTGAGGAGATTCGTATCCTCTATCCAAGAGAGTTCCAGCTTGGGCTTCATGCCAAGCGTTTGATCTACGAGAAATTGCAGGTGGTCATCCCGGAAGATGAGGTGGGTTATATCGCCATGCATATCCATACGGCCTGGAAGAATGCGGGCATGCGCCATAAGGCTCCGGAAAAGACGGCCATGATCAGGGATATCGCGGAAGGTGTAGGACAAGTTGCCGGTGTACTGGATCGACGGTCTGCGAACTATGAGCGACTTTTGACCCAGCTTGAGAATATGCTGCAAACGGATGAATCAGGCAGACTTCGCAATGAACTGAATCCGGAGCTTGTAGCGATGGCAAAGATGAATTTTACCGAAGCATATACACAGGCCCGCGAGATCGGTGAAATGATTGAAGAGGATTATGGATATGCTTTTACCGAAAGCCAACTGGTTGTGATCGCCATGGAAATCATTCGGATAGATCATCGACTTCATCCATCCTCAGATTGATTATGATGCTTGATAAACTGAGTCCCTGGTCCTTGATCCGAATCGGGAGTTTCGATCTATAGCCAAATTTTGATCCGACCATATAGAATAGTTATCGACAGTTGAATATGTCGGGATTGTTACTGGTAAGCAGGCAAGACCTAAAAGTCCGTTGGGATCGGTGTACCCACCATACCCTAACGATTTTTAGGTCTTTTTCTGTTTTCCGGAAAAAATGACAAGAGAGAGGGATACATCTAATGAATTTCCAGAAGATTGTGAGAAGAGCGACAGCAGTAACGTTTGCAACAGCACTATTGGCAAGTGGGGGAGTTTCGGCTTTTGCAAAAGAAAGTTCAGACTACAAAGAGAGTTATGGTTTCTCCCATATTACACGCACAGACGCCCTGAAAATCCCTGCGGAACAAATCAAAGAACAATTCAAAGTTCCTCAGTTTGACGCATCTACTATCCAAAATCTACCTTCCGCAAAAGGATATGATGAGAAGGGTAATGTCATCGACATGGATGTGTGGGATACCTGGCCACTGCAAAATGCAGATGGTACTGTAGCTGACTATCATGGTTATCAAATCGTTTTTGGTTTGGCGGGTGACCCGGATCGGGGATCAGACACATTCATCTATATGTTCTACAAAAAAGCAGGAGACACGTCCATTGATGCCTGGAAAAATGCAGGGAGAGTGTTCAAAAACACCGACAAGGACGTTCCGAACGACCCCATTCTGAACCACCAGGAAGAGGAATGGTCCGGCTCTTCTACGCTGACTACGGATGGCCATATTCGTCTCTTCTATACCAATCGTCATGGCTGGGACCCGGCCAACGGATTTTATGGCAAGCAAACCCTGACGACTGCTCAAATCAATGTCTCCGAACTTACAGAGGACACGCTCAAAGTGGAGGGTGTTGAAGATTTCAAGTCGATCTTTGATGGTGACGGCAAAATGTATCAAACCGTGGAGCAGGCTTTCAGCGGTGGGGATTATTCCGACAATCATACGCTGAGAGATCCTCATTACGTTGAAGATAAGGGTCACAAATACCTTGTTTTCGAAGCCAATACTGGAACAGAGACGGGCTACCAGGGCGATGATGCATTCAATAACAGAGCCTTCTACGAAGGAAGCAAGAAGTTCTTCCAGGCCGAGAGGGAGAAATTGCTGCAAAGCCCTAATAAAAAGTTAGCTTCCTTAGCCAATGGCGCTTTGGGGATCATTGAACTGAATGATGACTATACCTTAAAACAAGTGATGAAGCCGCTGATTGCATCCAATACGGTAACAGATGAAATTGAACGCGCAAATATCTTTAAATTGAATGGAAAATGGTATTTGTTCACGGATACAAGAGGAGCCAAAATGGTTGTGGATGGTGTTGATGCTGAAGATATCTACATGTTGGGATATGTATCTGGTTCTCTGACCGGACCTTATAAGCCATTGAATGGTACTGGACTTGTATTGCATCAAGATCTGGACCCTAAGGATGTTACCTGGACTTACGCACATTTTGCTATTCCGCAGGTTCAAGGCAACAACGTAGTGATCACTAGTTATATGACCAACCGAGGAATGTTTGAAGATCATCATTCTACCTTCGCACCAAGTTTCCTGGTGAATATCAAAGGATCCAAAACATCCGTAGTGAAGGACAGCATTCTGGCACAAGGACAATTGACAGTGGAATAAACCAATTCCGCAGAGAATCTAAAAGAAAGAAAATGTCGATAACTATTGGCATTTTCTTTTTTTACAAACGAGGTATCTGTTATGAATAACAAAATCAGAAGGAAAATAATCATTTGGTCTGCTGTCTGTGGTGTGATCACGCTTGCCTTCACTGTTATTCCGATCCTGACCAACAGCCCATGGCCTACAGCGGATACGGGATTAGCCTCTCCTGGCGCGAGCCTGCGAGCTAGCTTTCATTTTACAACGCCAGACAAGTGGAAGAATGATCCTCAAAGGCCGATATATCTGGACGGAAAGTACCACTATTATTATCTGTATAATGGTGATTACCCCACAGGCAATGGTACGGAATGGCGGCATGCCACATCGGTCGATCTGGTTCATTGGAAGGATGAAGGAGTGGCAATCCCCAAATACACGAACCGGAACGGTGATCCATGGTCTGGCTCATTGGTTGTAGATGAGTCAGGTACAGCAGGCTTCGGCAAGGGAGCGATTGTTGCGATTATGACGCAGCCCTCTGCGAGCAGCGGACAGCAGGAACAATATTTATGGTACAGCACCAATCAAGGGAAAACATTTAAGCCTTATGGAGATCGACCGGTGATAAAGAATCCGGGACAAAAGGATTTTAGAGACCCTAAAATCATCTGGGATGAGCAATCCGAAAAATGGGTTATGGCTCTGGCTGAAGGGACGAAGATTGGGTTCTATGAGTCGGTTAATCTGAAAAATTGGCGATATACCGGCGGCTTCTTCACGGAAAACGTAGGGTTGGTGGAATGTCCTGATCTATTTGTGATGCGGGCAGATAACGACACCTATAAATGGGTGCTTGGCGTAAGCGGCAACGGCAGATCATCAGGGCAACCCAACACCTACGCTTACTGGACCGGAAGCTTTAATGGCAGAGAATTTGTCCCCGACCTTCATAAACCACAATGGCTCGACTATGGTTTCGACTGGTATGGAGGAATTACATTTGAAGATGGGGCTAGCAGTGACAAAACCGATCACCGCTACGCATTCGCCTGGATGAATAACTGGAGCTATGCCAACAATACGCCGACACTCCAGGAAGGTTACAACGGCATGGATTCGATTGTTCGGGAAATTAAACTTATTACATCAAAAACGGGTCAGTATCGACTGATCTCAAGGCCGATTGAGTCTCTGGAACAGGCAGTGGTCTCGGAGACTGCCTTTAAACCGATTACAGTCAAGGGATCTCATACACTTCATGTGATGGGAGATTCATATCAGCTTGAGGCTGATATATCGTGGACCAAGATCAATAATATTGGTTTAAGGCTTCGTGAATCCAACGACCAGAGCCGACATGTGGATACAGGCGTCAATGTAGAAGGTGGCTATGTCTATGTGAACCGGACCTATACCGGGAATCCTGACAGGAGTGGCCGAGACTTGGAGAGTCAGGCGGCATTTGCTCCCGAGAAGAACAAGGTTCATCTCAAGATTCTGGTAGACAAGACCAGTATCGAGGTCTTCGTTGATGATGGTTCATTGGTGTTATCCAATGTCATTTTTCCAAAATGGAGTGACCGCGGGATCACGCTGTATGCTGAAGGCGGGACGGCAGTATTTAGCAACTTGCGGATTAAATATTTCGATTAATCGGCGGCATGACGAAAAGCCCGCTTTTTTGGGTATAGGCGTGAAGTTTACAGGGATTGGTGCTGGCAATCAGAAAGGGAAAGTGGAGCAAGCACTGGGCAATATCAATCTAAGGCATTTCAGGGTCTGTCAGGAACTCTTTTCTCTAATACCCAAAGAAAAGGGAATTTATCTACCAGATGCAATTTCGAAATTGGAATTATACGACTACGTCAACTGGTTTAACAAGTACCGAATTCACGGATCACTGGAGTACATGACGCCTGCTCAGTATCGTCAAGTAGCCCTTAAAAAAAGTTGTCTGATTTAATGTTGACAATCCATGGTTAATTCAGCTGCGCTAATTTTTACTAGAGGAAAGGGGGAGACGATGGGGAAAAATGCATTTACACGGCAGGATATCAGCATGAATCATCCGCCTGCGAATGTGGTTGATTATGACATGTATCGGCGAGTGTTAGTACGTAATTGCTGAGGGATTTGAGTATAAAAAAGCCGTCGATACTTTCTCGACGGCCTTAGCTTAGGGATGAGACTTGGGCAATCTCCCTTGTTTCTAATATTAAGATGCAGTAAAGTTAGTGATCCATTGATGAGCTTCTGAATAATCATTGAAAAATTGAACCTTCTCGGAAGTATAAGTCTCTTTTAAATGACTCATAACGTCCCCGCTTTCAATCACAAAAGCAATGGCATTACATTGTTTGAGTAAAGAATCATTAAAGAACTTTTCTCTCCAAGTCTTTTGGACAGTAAAGTGCTCCGCTTGATAAGGTAGTCTGTTAACCAGTAGTTTGAATTTTTGTCCATTATCCAATAATGGTTGGCAAACAGAAATGAAATCGTCATACCAGTGGTTTACATCGTCTACAGAGATATTTCCGGTAAGATGTGTAATAACAAGATCATGTTCCTTAACTGTACTAAGATTATTCGTTTTATCCATTTGATCTCTCCTTAAATCATTTTTTGATTTGTACTTGTCTGGCCAACCTTATTAAATGAGAACGTGAAACAGCTGAGTGCAATAAGTGCGAAGACGACTGCGCCCAGATAAGGTGCTCCTGCACCAAAATATTGGTACAGCAGCCCTCCGAGAATTGGACCAATAATGGCAGCAAGTGAATTCATAGATTGAGATGCCCCCATTATGGAACCTTGCTCGCTTTCAGGAGCAAGTCTAGAGAGTCGTCCCAACAAAATGGTTTGTACAATGGCATTACCTAAAGAGGTTACGGTCAGTGATATAATCAACATCCATAGATTATAAGAAAAGCTTGTGCCTAAGTATCCCATAACGATGATTATAAAGGCTGAAACCCCCAACTTGTATTCTGGGAATTTGTTAATGACTTTGTGTAAGCCAATTTGAAAGACGACTGATAGAAAGCCAACATAAGTTAAAATGTATGCCACTTGTGAAGGCCCATAACCGAAGCGGTCGACCGCAAATAGTGCCAAAATGGTCTGAATACTAAGGTAACATAGGTACATCATAAATATGGCAAGTGTAATGATGTTTACACGTGGCATAGATAAATATTTTACAAGTGTTTTGATTGGATTAAAGATGGTTAACGAGCGTGCTGTCCGTTTTACATGTGATTCTGGTAAAACAAACAGTCCATAAATTAAATTCAACAGTGCGAATCCTGCTGCGACCAAAGAGGGTAACGCAAGGCTATGTTTTACGGCGACAACAGCAATAAGTGGACCTAATACAATACCCAACCCGGATGCGGCTCCAAAAATGGCAAATCCTTTAGAACGATTCTCAATGGAGGTGACATCGGCGATATAAGCTTGGGCTGTTGAAATGTTCCCAGCTGTTAAGCCGGCTATCATTCTGGAGACAAATAATAACCAGAGCTGATCTGATGTTGCAAAGAGAATGTACCCGATAGCTGCACCTAGCTGTGAAAGTAAGAGGATAGGACGCCTGCCGAATCGATCTGATAAAGCCCCCAGAATGGGTGAAAATATAAACTGCATGAGAGCGTATGAAGTGGCTAGCAAACCTATAATAAATGCTGAGGTGGAGAACTGCAATACGTAAAATGCATATAGTGGAGCAATGATACCATAACCTAAAAAATCAATTAATATGGTGAAGAATATAAAATTTAGAGCTGCTTTCTTTGGACCTAATTGCTTAGTTTCCGCTGTTTTCAAAACCGCCAATGCTTGTTCCTCCTAAACGATTATTTTGTGATTGTTCCGTGATAGACGGAGATGAAATCACATCAATTCCGACGTCGATCACTTTATCTGAATCCAAGAAATGGATGGAGACCTTTGCTCTTTTTTTGCGTTTATCAATTTTCTTGATCATGCTTTCCATCCCTGTTAGTGGCCCAGACTGAACAAATACTTCAGACTCTTGAACGACAACTTGGGAGTAACTCAGCATACCCTTGTCATCCAACAACTTGAGAATCTGACTCATTTCATCATCCGGCACGTTCTTGAAGAAAGTATCTTCATCAACGGAATCACCCATGTTCGAAATAGACTTTTTGCTCCAATCACAACACCGATCTTTAGGATTCAGATAACTCAAAAGACTTAACACTCTAGGTGTTTTTTTTATCTCATAATAGAGTTTGAATGTCATGTGGGTTCTAATAAATAAATATCCAGGGAATATCAATTTAACTGCATGATACACCTCGCCATTTTTTCGCTCTGGAACAAGACGTTTGGGCACTAAACATTGTAAAACATGTTGGTCAAACTTGTTTTGTAAAAATAACTTCGCTTTGTTCTCTTCTCCTGTTTGTACTGAGAGTGCATACCATTTCATACCTCAACACCCTTACTCATCCATTAATTAGATGTTTTATCCAATTAAATCATGACTATGTAAATTTGTACATGAAGTTATAACGTTTTTTTGTAAAAAAATAATTCTTCTCAAAAAAAGATCATTCTATGTCGAAAAATGTTGAAATAAATTTACAAAAATGATAATTGTAAACCAACACTGGATCATTATATACTTAGGAGGAAAGAAAAGGAAGTGTAAAAGTTCATTTCAATGTATTTTTTTATATGATCATTATTACCTATGAATTCCAAAAGAAATTGACAATATTGACCTATCTGCCTTAATGTTACAATTATCTGTTTCATTCAATCGTTGTTTCGGCACGTTGAATGGATGAATCGTTTATAGTCATTTACTACGTTGTAGTGTGTAATAAGCTTACAGACGACCTGGGGAAGGTGTGTCTTGATGGCTTATTTTTGGTTTCTATAAAAGTACTATACGTAAAATAAAAAGAGGAAATATTGTCCGATTTTAAGCACATATTTCGAGTTGAACAAGAAGAATAGAGGTGGGGGAGAATTGGTCCGACTGCCTGTACTGGTCGAACATGAATGGTCCAATACTGAGAGGGGTGAGCAGCGCTATTTCCGCTTTAGCTTGTGTTATTCCTCAAATTATACTCAAAGTCTACAAGTGGTAGATATTTTGCATCCATACGAGCTGGATTATCTAAATCAGGGTCTTGCCGATAGAAGGAAGCAAAGCTATTTAGCAGGAAGATACGCTGCTAAATGTTCGCTCTCCGGGGCGATTGGGGAGGGGCGTTTAAATCAGATTTGGATCGATAGAGGAATATTGGACCACCCAATTGTAGTGCATCCAAATAAACAAAATATGCAAGTAAGCATCACCCATTGTGACGAACTCGGGGCAGCGTTAGCCTTCCCTGAAGCGGTACCCATGGGAATCGATATCGAACGAATCGACCCAACTAGAATAGACTTGTTCTTATCGCAATTGACTGATTGGGAGAAGGGTTTCATCGAGGACTTACCGTTTTCCACAGAAGCAACGCTTACTATGTTCTGGACTGCAAAGGAATCCTTATCTAAAGTATTAAAAACAGGTCTGACTACCTGTTTTTCTTTGTATGAACTTCAAAAACCAACAACCGTGGATGTGGATGCTGGAATAGTACGAAGTTTGTTTACCCATTTTCCTCAATATCAGACAGTATCCGTTATCTTCGGAATGTATGTGTGTTCGATAACCTATCCCAAAAAATTATGTATCGATTTCACGCAGTTCCTAAATACACTAAATGAGAGGCTAAGGTTATGTTTGACATAAGCGAGAATAAGACGTACGAAATTACGACGTTAAAAGCAGGACCTCCACACCTTATAAACTATATTTACATTATTGTTGACCGAATGACCAGGCAAACGGCAATCGTTGATCCGGCGTGGGATGCTCAAATGATTAAAACAGCTTGTAAAGAGCTTGGCGTTATTCCATCAATGATTTTGTTAACACATTCCCACAATGACCATATCAATATGGTACCTGAATTGGTTGATTATTATGGAGCTCAGGTTTATATGTCCCGCATTGAAATAGAATTTTACAAGTTCTCAAGTAAAAATCTAAATGCTCTAAATGACTTTGACCATATTCAGTTAGGGGGGACGCAAATCATGTGTTTGCTGACGCCCGGTCATACGCTAGGAGGCACATGCTATTTACTAACTGAAAGTTTGTTCTGTGGAGATACGGTATTTATCGAAGGCTGTGGATCATGTGAAACAGTTGGGGGATCTGCACATCAGATGTATGAAAGTATTCAAAAAATTAAACGTATTGTACGTCCATCGGTTCGCATATACTCAGGGCATTCCTACGGCGAAGAGCCTGGCAGTCGTATGCTGGGCTATTTGCTCACGAATAATATTTATTTTGCTTTGGAACACCAAGAGCATTTTGTTCAGTTCCGTATGCGGAAAAATCAAACATGGAAAAGGGATAGTGGATTATGGGGAAAAGTGTAGTATTTTTATTTTCCGGACAAGGTTCCCAATACTTTCATATGGGCAAGGACATGTATGAGAACAATTCAACTTTCCGCTATTGGATGAAAGTACTCGACGATCAGATACAAGCGGAAATAGGTGAATCTGTGATTTCTCGAATGTTTGACAAGAGCAACCGCAAGGACGAACCATTTGATCGACTACTGTATTCGCATCCGGCCATATTTATGGTCGAATTCGCTATGGCTCAGTCACTAATAGCGGATGGCATAATCCCAGAATGTGTTCTTGGAAGTAGTGTAGGGGAATTCGCTGCTGCATCGGTCGCTGGCTTGATAGCCCCTGTTGATGCACTTCACTTGTTACTTGCCCATGCGAAGGCTATAGAAACGCATTGTCAGGCTGGACAAATGTTGGCGGTACTCGGCAGTTACAGTCACTATGAAGACGATCAGCAGCTCAAAATGGAATGTGAGATGGCATCCAAAACGGGTGATACACACTTTGTTTTATCAGGTTTGACGAGGAATATTGAAGCCATTAAACAACGTTTAGCAGCTAAGAGTATCATTACCCAAACGCTGCCAGTACGGTTTGCATTCCATTCTTCATGGATTGATAATGCTGCGGAACAACTTAACGTTTCTACCCAAACTAAGACATTAGGGCCATCACAAATTGGCTTTCTTTCGTCGCGTTATGGGAAGCGATTGGAAACGGTTACATACAATTATTTTTGGGATGTTGTACGAGGCCCAATACATTTTGAAGAGGCTATCCGTCTACTGGAAAGAGAATCAGAGTATGTTTATCTTGACGTAGGCCCATCGGGAACGTTGACTAATCTAGCCAAAAGGATACTATCTGAACAATCCCAATCGGAGTGTTATTCGATTATGACACCGTTTGGAAGTAATGAAGCCAATTATAAGCGAATATATGCAAAATTGAGTGGCCTATCTGAAACCAATTCGAATAAGAAAGGGCGGAGTTCAATGAATGTATATCTTTTTCCTGGACAAGGATCTCAGCACAAAGGTATGGGGGGAGAGTTGTTTGATCAATATCGAGATTTGACGGAAAAAGCAGACCGAATTCTCGGGTATTCCATAAAAGAACTTTGTCTCTTAGATCCGCATCGACAATTAGGTCAAACTCAATATACGCAAGTAGCTTTATACGTTGTATCTGCGCTTAGTTTTTACAAAAAAGTGGAGCAAACGAACCAATTGCCCGATTATGTAGCTGGGCACAGTTTAGGTGAGTATAACGCATTGTTAGCCGCTGGAGCATTTGACTTTGAAACAGGTTTAAAACTGGTCAAAAGACGTGGAGAGCTGATGAGCCAGGCTCCTGTGGGTGGAATGGCTGCGGTTATTGGTTTAACCATCGAACAGGTGCGTAATATTTTACATGAGAACCATCTGACAGGTATCGATGTGGCCAATCATAATGCACCGTCCCAAGTTGTTATTGCTGGACAGAAGAATGATATTGCACAGGCTCAGTCGATTTTTGAAGAATCGGGGGCCAAAATGTATGTGCCACTGAATGTGAGTGGAGCCTTTCATTCTCGTTATATGGCAGATGCCCAACAACAATTTGAACAATTTATGGCTGAACATAGCTTTTCCAAGCTGTCTATTCCTGTTATTTCTAATGTTCACGCACAACCTTATTTGCAGGAAGATATCAGCAGCAATCTAATCAAACAGATTGTTAGTCCAGTAAAGTGGAATGACACTATTCGCTATTTACTTGGTTTGGGTGAAGTCGATTTCACAGAAGTTGGACCTGGTAACGTGCTGACCAAGTTGGTAGGCTACATACGGAAAGAAGCAACGCCCATCGTTCCTGTCTCAAGTGTGACTACAGATAAGATGACGGAAAAGGTTACCGGCACGAACAACACCGAAATTGTAGAAGGTCTGGTCACAGGCGAGTCATTGGGTGATAAGCAATTTAAGGAGGATTATGGTCTTAAGTATGCTTATGTCACAGGTGCAATGTACCGCGGCATCGCTTCCGAAAAAATGGTTATACGTGTAGCTAAAGCCGGAATGCTTGGATTTTATGGTACCGGGGGACTTCGTCTAGACCGGATTGAACGAAGTATCCAGTCGATTCAAAAGGAGCTGAGCCAAGGAGAAGCGTACGGGATGAACCTACTTCATAACCCGTCCGATCCGTCGGCAGAGGAACATACGATATCCTTATTTTTAAAGTACGGTATAAAAAATATTGAAGCCTCCGCCTTTATGGGCATTGTTCCATCTTTGATCATCTACAGAGCAAAAGGGTTGACGGAAACAGCATTCGGAGGCATCAGCATTGGAAATCGAATCATCGCTAAATTATCAAGACCAGAGGTTGCGGAAGCTTTCCTAAGTCCAGCACCGCAGAGAATGGTTGATAAGCTTGTTGAGCTCAATAAAATCACGGCTACTGAAGCTAGACTGTTGAGCAAAGTACCTATGGCTGACGACATATGTGTGGAAGCTGATTCTGGGGGACACACAGATTCAGGTGTAGCATACGCATTAATGCCGGCGATCACATTGCTTCGCGATGAGATGATGAAGAAATATGGTTATGGTAAAAGGATTAGGGTTGGTGCAGCGGGGGGGATAGGTACTCCGGTTGCTGCAATGGCTGCGTTTATGCTTGGTGCAGACTTTATCGTGACAGGTTCCATCAACCAATGCACTATTGAGGCAGATACAAGTGATGCGGCAAAAGATTTACTGCAGGAGGCTAATGTACAGGATACTGCGTATGCACCAGCAGGCGATATGTTCGAGATCGGAGCAAAAGTACAAGTACTGAAGAAGGGATTATTTTTTCCTGTACGGGCTAATAAGCTGTATGAGCTCTATAAGCAGTACAATTCCATTGATGAGATAGATGAAAAAACGAAGCGGTTGCTTCAAGAGAAATATTTCAATCGTTCGTTTGAAGAAGTGTATCAGGAAGTTCTAGATTATCAACCTCCACAAGAAATTGAGAAAGCTGAGCGAAATACCAAACACAAAATGGCTTTGATTTTCCGATGGTACTTTGGACATTCAACACGACTTGCTATGAGTGGCCAATTGGAACATAAGGTTGATTTTCAAATACATTGTGGTCCTGCACTAGGATCCTTTAACCAGTGGGTTAAGGGAACAGCGATGGAGAGTTGGAGAAACCGTCATGTGGACGAGATTGGCATTACCATGATGAGGGAGACAGCTGCACTCGTTAATGCACGTATCAACGCATTTAAAACAGGGAGCCTTGTTTAATGAAGATCGAAATGATATCTAAGCGTAATGAAAATACAGGAATGCTTCCACCTATTCTGTTCATACACGGAGCTTACCACGGGGCATGGTGTTGGGAGGAATATTTTATACCTTACTTCTCCGCCCTTGGATTTTCATGCTATGCGATCAGTTTGCGTGGACATGGTCATAGCGAAGGGCGTGATAAACTGCATTCGTATTCACTCCGCGACTACAAAGAGGATTGTGTCACAGCGATTGGCCAAATGAACGAAAGGCCGATTCTAATAGGTCATTCTATGGGCGGGGCAATCGTGCAACAAATTATGCATACAGCGCCAGAAACGATAAGAGCCGCTGTATTACTTTCATCTGTCCCACCGAACGGTATGCTTGGTTCTTTAATGAGATTATTTCTAAAGAAAACAGGATGGATGTTTCAGTTAAACGCCTTTAATCAAACAAGTACCAAAAAATTTCCATACCCTCTATTGTTCAATAATAGATTAAGTGATGAACAGACAGTTCGTTTCGCTGCACTTCTCCAACCCGAATCTAACAGAGTAGGTATGGAAATGTGCAGGCGAATTGTGCCGCGAATTTTTCCTGTTCAGGTACCGCTTCTTATTATTGGATCTCAGAGTGATAACCTTTTTGCGGAAAAATCACTTCGACACCTAGGTAAAGCTTATCATGTTGAACCGATCATTTTTGCTGATATGTGTCATGATATGATGTTGGATCCAAACTGGAAACAAGCTGCCGATAAGATTGCTACTTTTTTGCAAGAAAAATTGAAAGTGGTGGAGGGCAAATTATGAGTTCGCAAGGTTCCTATCAGATTAGTACGATCGCAAGCAATATTGATAAAGAAATTAATCGTTTAAAGGCTCAGGTTGATTTGTTTTGGGATAAAGAGTTTAAGCGATACGTCGAATTCGGTCTGGAAGATGGCATGAAAATCGCTGAGCTTGGTTCGGGACCGGGATTTGTGACTGAGAATCTATTGAAAACGTTACCTAATATCCATATAACAGCTCTAGAAATTGATTCTATTCTAGTGGAATACGCCGCCCAATATTTGAAGGAGAACCAGTTTGATCGTTATGAGATAGTACAAGGGTCAATCATGACGACAGGGTTCCCTGACAACTCGTTTGACTTTGCCATTACTAGGCTCGTGCTCGAGCATTTGCCTGATCCGGTAGGTGCTGTGCGTGAGATTTGCCGAATAATCAAGCCAGGTGGGAAAGCTATTTTTGTGGATAATGATTTTGAAATGCATATTATGACCTTCCCCTCTTTTGGTTCGTTAAGAGAGCTATATGAAGCATATTGTCAATCCAGATCGCAAGAAGGGGGGAACCCGAAAATAGGCAGAGAATTACCCTTGATTTTGAAAAGAGGAGGACTCTCAAATATTGATTTTGAAGTCATAAGTGCTCATAGCGAAGTGGTCGGAGATGAGAAGTTTTTCAAATCGGAAGGGATTGGGATTCCGTCAAAGCTAGTGCGTGACGGTTTTTTGCCTAGCAAAGTGTTAGCAGATATTTCAGTACAGTGGCGTAATGTGGTGAAGAGTGAGGATCATGCGATCCTTCGCCAGCTCTATATGGCCGTTGGCGAGAAAATGTCTGTGGGGGAGGTTTAAAATTTGAATATAGACGCAAAAACAGAAAGTGGAGCGCTTGAGTTAGAGTTAAAAGATGTTTTAGCTTCCTTGTTGGGGGAACAGAGTAATGAGCTTAACTTAGATGCTCCGTTTTCAGATATTGGTGTCAACTCTATAGTTGCTGTCGAATTTGTGGAAACGCTCAACTTAAGATTAGGCACCCAAATAGGTGTTGAATTAATCTTTGATTACAATGATATTTCCTCACTCGTTGATTATCTGAGGTCACTTGATATAGGAAGTGATCTTTCCAGCAAGCCAGAGACGACTTTGTTATTGCAGCAGATTCTGAATAGCCTTCTTCAGGAAACAAGTGGCGAACTACCTGACGCTAGAACAAGCTTCGGTGAATTGGGCGTGCATTCTGTAATGGGAGTGGAGTTCGTTGAGGAGGTTAATCGTAAGCTACAAATTGGTCTCGGATTTGAAGTCATGTACGATTATGACAACATAGATATGCTAACAGAACACATTTTACATACCTATGGAAAGGCAAAAAGTGAAGCGGACCATATGGAAGCTAATTGCAACAATACATCCGAAAGCGTTGTGCGAGAGTCAGATATCGCAATCATCGGAATTTCAGGTAGATATGCTGGATCAGAGAACATTCATAAATTTTGGAACCATTTGAAGGAAGGCGATGATTGCATTCAAGTCATTAACCGTCCTGGCTGGGAGCAACAATCCTATTATGACTCGAATCCAGCGCAAGAAAATAGATCAGTTAGCAAGTGGGGAGGGCTGTTGTCAGAAGTCGATAGCTTCGATCCCTTGTTTTTTCACATATCTCCAGCAGAAGCTGAACGGATGGATCCTCAGCAACGGTTATTTTTGGAGGAGACTTACAAGGCAGTAGAGGACAGTGGATATTCATCCGAACAACTGTCAGGAAAAAAAGTCGGAGTGTTCGTAGGCGGAAGAAGCTCCGATTATAAAGAACGGACATTGGAAGGCGAGGACGTAAGCTCACAGACTTTCTTAGGTAACGATATGGCCATATTGGCAGCTAGGATATCTTACTTCATGAATTTTAAGGGGCCAAGTCTTGCGATCGATACGGCGTGCTCCTCAGCCTTGGTAGCCATCCATCTGGCGTGCGAGAGCATTCGTAAAGAGGAATCCGAGATTGCAGTAGCCGGTGGTGTTTTTATACTTAGCTCACCTGAATTTTATGTCATGACATCGAAGACGAATATGCTTTCGTCAGACGGTAAGTGCAAGACGTTTGACGATTCAGCCAACGGCATCGTTGTTGGGGAAGGTGTTGGAGCCGTAGTATTAAAATCATTAAAGCGTGCTATGGCGGATGGTGACCATATCTACGGTGTAATTAAAGGCAGTGCAATTAATCAGGATGGAAAAACAAAAGGAATAACAGCTCCAAGTATGCTTTCTCAGAAAGCTCTTTTATGTGAGGCCTATGAAAAAAGCGACATTGATCCCGGAACCATTAGCTACATCGAGGCCCACGGAACAGGCACTAAATTGGGGGATCCGATTGAGGTTAAAGCATTAAGTGAAGCATTTTCCCTATTTACAGATAAAAAACAATACTGCGCCATAGGTTCACACAAACCGAATTTCGGACATACCATTATGTCGGCAGGCATTGCAGGTATGTTTAAAGTGTTGATGGCCATGAAACATAGGCAGATTCCGCCAACCATACATGTGCAGCAAACTAATCGGCACATCGATTTTGAGGGAAGTCCGTTTTATTTAAATACGGAGCTGATGGACTGGACTCCTGTGGAGGGGTATCCATTACGGGCAGGGATAAGTTCATTTGGTTTTAGCGGGACAAACTGCCATATGATACTTGAAGAAGCTACACAGGTCAGAAGGCAGAACGATGTTACAACAATCGATGCTCACCTGTTTCCGTTATCCGCAAAAACGAAGGTGGCGTTAAAGCAAAAAGTCGAAGACATGATAGAGTGGCTGCATCGAGAGTCGGAAAATTTTGAATTAGCGGATATAGCATATACTCTTCAACAAGGGCGCAGCCACTTCCCTTTCCGCTTGGCAGTTGTTGCACAGAGTACTAATGAGTTACTCGAACGACTTAATGATATTGCTGCATACGAAGATGATTTAAACGATACAGGTATTGAGGCTGAGTCAGGAGATGCTTATTATGCCGAAGTGGAGGATTTGCAGCAATTAACACCAGAGCAGTATCGGAAAATGCTGAATGAGTTAGCTGCACAGTACAGTCGGCAGTTTAATCCCGAATGGGAACGCCTGCATAGGAATCAATCTAGATCTAGGGTTCCATTGCCCGTCTACCCTTTTAGCAAGCAACGTTATTGGGCACCTACGGTACAAAACTCAACCAAAGAGAGAAGAACTAGACGTGAAATGACAACGCTCCATCCGTTAATTCACCAAAATACTTCTACGCTTGATGAACAACGATACAGTTCCTCTTTCGACGGAGAGGAATTCTTCTTGAAAGATCATGTTGTTCAAGGACGACGGGTATTGCCAGGCGTTGCCTACCTGGAGATGGCCAGGATCGCAATCGAACATGCCACGAATAGAGCTTTAGGGCATGAGAATATTGTACTCAAGCACATTATCTGGTCCAGACCTTTTGTATTGGAAGACGAACCTATTCAAGTACATGTAAGTTTGTATCCGGAAGAGAATGGAGATATCTCCTTCGGAATTTTTAGTGATAATAGTATGCATGGAGAGGATACCATTCTCCATGCACAAGGTTCTGCTATTTCCCATCAATCTACTATATACACGAAGTTGGATATTGAAAGCTTGATTAACCAAAGTGAAAATGTGCTACGGTCCAGTGATTGCTATGAGTATTTCCATGCACTTGGGTTTGCATATGGGCCTTCCCACAAGGGCATTGAACACATCTACAGGGGTAAGGACTATCTGGTTGGTAAGCTTGTTCTGCCACAGTCTGTGATGGACACACAAGAGCAATTCATTCTACATCCGAGCGTTATGGATGCTGCATTTCAGCTCACTCTAGCGTTCCATATAGATATCGCAGGCACTTTAGTAGACAAAGACCGGATGAACCCGATCTTGCCTTTTGCTTTAAACGAATTGGAGTTGCTCCGTGGTTGTACCTCCACAATGTGGGCTTATGTCCGTTATAGTGAGGGAAGCCAGCCTGGAGATAAAGTAGAGAAAATGGAGATATTGCTTTGTGACGAGGATGGAACAATATGCGTTAGCATGAAGGGGCTAACGAGCAGGCGGATGAATGCTGTCTCGGGCGAGACAACATCCAGATCTTCAAGTGCGATTATGTTGTATCCGACTTGGCGGGAGCAGCCCATTACTACCAGAGATAAAGCTGAAATACGCACAAACTCAATGATTGTATTGTGTGAGTTGGCTGATCAAGTTAATGAGAAGGTTGCACGTTTGTTGATGGATTCTGAATGCATTGTTCTGCAATCTGGACATCAAGAGCTCGGGCAACGATTTGAAGAGTATGCTGTTCAACTCTTTGAACGATTAAAGGCTATCATTACAGAAAAAACATCCGCTTTTATGCAGATTGTCGTCCCTGTTCATAATGAAAAGCAATTGTATTCGGCATTTTCTAGTCTGCTAAAAACAGCCGCCTTGGAGTGGAAGGGATTTGCCGGACAGATAATTGAAACGGATGACTGGAAAGATGCAAATAGAATTGTACTGATATTAAAAGAAAACAGCTACTGTACAGATCTTTTTGTTCGCTATCAAAATGGCACCAGGATGGTTCGTGATTGGAAAGAAGCTGATCCAATCTATGAACATTCCGATGTGTCATGGAAGGACAACGGAGTCTATCTGATTACGGGTGGTAATGGTGGGCTGGGGCGCATATTTGCCAAAGAAATCGTCAGCAAATGCAAAAGCCCAACGATAGTTCTGATCGGGAAATCGGTGCTTTCTTTGCAAATGAAAGCTCAGCATAGGGAACTTGAGGAGCTTGGAGCCAAAATCGAGTACCTGCGGGTAGACGTAACACATAAAACTGCGGTTATGGATTTAGTCCGAGGCATTCGCCAAAGATATGGAAAGTTAAATGGTATTATTCATGGAGCAGGAATCATTCGTGATGGTCTTATCATGAACAAAAACTCAGATGAATTTAAAAATGTAGTAGCTCCGAAAGTGACTGGTCTGTTGAATTTGGAAGAGGCTGCAAGAGAAGAACCAATTGATTTTTTTGTTGTTTTGTCCTCCATCGCAGCGATTTTGGGCAATATGGGGCAGGCCGATTATGCCACAGCCAATGCGTTTATGGATGCCTACGTTACGTATCGAAATGCCTCGAGTAAACAACCGCGGATGGTCTCGATCAACTGGCCCTTATGGAAGGAAGGCGGGATGCAGGTCGATGAAGCAGGAGCAGCATACTTGTTCCAACACTGGGGTATGAAGGCATTGAATACGGCAGACGGTCTTGAGTTCTTTCAACGGGCAAGGAGCACTAGTAAAGATCAGATAATGATCGTGTCAGGCGATGCTGTTCGGTTCAAGCAAAAACTGCTGGACGAAAGTGGGAAGTTAAATATACGTCAGCAAGTGGTAAGCGAGACAATCGGTTCATCAGCTTCAGCTAGTAGTGTAGCGACGAATGAAGAATTGATTATGAAAGTGAAGACTGCTTTTGTTCAGTCCGTTTCTAATTTGCTTAAAGTAGATGCGAACGATATCGATACCGAGACCGAATTAACCGATTACGGATTTGATTCCATTACGTTCACACAGATGACCAATAAACTTAATCAGTTGTATAATCTGGAACTTTCACCTACGCTGTTTTTTGAATATCCGACGATACAACAGTATGTGGCGTTTTTGATTAGTGAGTTTTCCATTCAGTTGACTCCATTTTTTTATGTTAAAGCGGAAGCTACCGCTGCTGCATCTAAACAAATTGAAGAGACGAAGATTAATCCAGAGCAGCCTCGATTTAAACGAGAAAACAAACGTCGCGTTGATTCGGTTTATGCAGCTACAGACCAGAAGTTGAAACAATCAGACAGCGGTAAGGATGGTATTGCAATCGTAGGTATCAGTGGCATCTTCCCGATGGCAGACGATGTGGATGCCTTTTGGAAGAACCTTGCTCAAGGCAAAGACTGCATTTCCGAGATTCCAGTAGAGCGCTGGGATTGGCGGACTTATTATGGCGATCCTATGACTGAAGTGAATAAAATGAACTGCCGGTGGGGCGGGTTTATCAATGGTGTTGATGAATTCGATCCACTCTTTTTTGGCATTTCGCCAAAAGAAGCAGAACTTATGGACCCGCAACAGCGGCTTTTAATGACCTATGTCTGGAAAGCGATCGAGGATGCGGGCTACTCAGCTCAAAGCTTGTCTGGAACCAATACTGGAATATTTGCTGGTACCACTGCAAGTGGTTACAACGATTTGCTCTTGCGTGCGAATATTACAATTGAAGGTTATTCTTCTACAGGAATGGTTCCCTCTGTCGGACCGAACCGGATGAGTTATTTTCTGAACGTTCACGGACCGAGCGAACCGATAGAAACGGCCTGCTCCAGTTCTCTAGTCGCCATCCACCGTGCGGTAAGAGCTATTCAGAGTGGTGACTGTGAAATGGCCATTGCCGGAGGCGTAAATACAATCGTATCGCCAGAGCTGCAGATCAGCTTCAGCAAAGCGGGAATGTTATGTGAGGACGGGCGATGCAAGACATTCTCAAGCGAAGCGAATGGGTATGTGAGAGGCGAAGGGGTTGGCATGCTCTTACTGAAGAAGCTGAGCGAAGCCGAGGCTTCCGGGGATCACATCTATGGCGTGATTCGCGGAACCGCGGAAAATCACGGGGGCCGGGCTGCGTCACTCACTGCACCTAATCCGAAAGCCCAAGCAGATCTCTTGCTTTCAGCCTATCGGCAAGCGGGAATCGATCCAGGAACAGTGACATATATCGAAACACATGGTACGGGGACCTCACTGGGGGATCCGATTGAAATCAACGGGTTAAAGTCGGCTTTCAAGACGCTGTACCAAGATACGGGAGAAGTAAACCAACCGGAAAGAAGATGTGGACTCGGCTCTGTAAAGAGCAATATTGGACATTTGGAGCTGGCGGCAGGTGTGGCAGGCGTGATAAAAGTGCTGTTACAAATGAAGCATAGAAAGCTCGTGAAAAGTTTACATTGTGAGACGATCAACCCTTATATCCAACTGAAAGACAGTCCGTTCTATATTGTACAGGAAGAAGAGGAGTGGAAAGCACTTGAAGATGAGGAAGGAAACGCAATTCCACGGCGTGCAGGTGTAAGCTCATTTGGGTTTGGCGGGGCAAATGCGCATGTGGTGATTGAAGAGTATGTAGCACAAACGTCTAACCCGGTAAAAGCGGTGAGAGGAGAACAGCCGGTAATCATTATCTTATCGGCCAAAAACGCAGAGCGTCTGAACGAACAAGCCCGCTTGTTGCTTGAAGCGATCCAGCGCGGAGCCATTGGTGAGTCGGAACTGGAGCGAGTAGCATATACCCTGCAAGTCGGGAGAGAAGCGATGGACGAGCGCCTGGGCTTCACAGCAGCTTCGTTGGAAGAACTGAAGGACAAATTGCATGGCTATGTGGAAGGGAAAGACGAGCATACTGACCTATACACAGGGCAGGCAAGGAAGGATAAAGAAGCAATGGCGCTGATCGGAGGGGACGAAGATTGGCAAACGGTAGCACAGGCATGGATGGAAAAAGGGAAATATGACAAACTGCTAGCCTTCTGGAGCAAGGGGCTTTCCGTCGATTGGAACGGCTTGTATGCAGGGAATAAACCGAGCCGAATGAGCCTGCCGACATATCCATTCGCCAAGGACCGGTACTGGGTTCCGGAAGAGAAGGTTAGCCTAGTTCGTCAGCTTACATCTACGGCTACTGTTGAATCCTTGAGCACTGCTTTTCTTCTTCCGCACTGGCAGGAAAGTTCGGTAGAACCTATTCGTTTATCCAGTCATGACGGGCATGTGATCTTTCTATGCGAACCTAACGACTTAGACGGCAAGACATTTAAGTCTATCATGGATGGGGTCAGTTACCATGAGTTACACGCAGATCAGGTAGATATATTCGATAGGTTCCAACAATATGGCGTGCGGATACTGCAGGAGCTTCAAAGCATAATTCGCCAGAAACCAAAAGAAAATGTGTTGTTTCAAGTTGTCGTTCCTGTTTTCGGCGAGCAACAATTATTTACAGGTTTATCCGGAATACTTCATACGGCCAGACTTGAGAACCCGAAGCTGGTTTGTCAACTTATCGAACTTGATAAATGGCCAGACGCAGAGATTCTAGCGCACATAGTAATGGAAAGCGGGAAGCATTCCGCTGATCAACACGTCCGTTATGAGAATGGAGAACGTTACGTTAAAGCATGGCAAGATGCTGGATCTCCCCCGACCAAGGAGCTACCTTGGAAAAATGGTGGCGTTTATCTCATTACGGGAGGATCAGGCGGGCTTGGTATGATTTTAGCTGAAGATATGGCGGCAAAGGCGCCCGGTGCGAAGCTGATTCTAACAGGGAGGTCTACCCCTCAGCAGAACCTAATGGCTCGTCTCGAGCAATGGAAAGTATCGGGATTTTATATTGAGTACCATCAAGTTGATGTAACCGAAGAGGTTGAAACGAATAGGCTAATTAATTATATCCTAACCAATTTTGGAAAACTGGATGGCATTATGCATGGTGCAGGTGTTATAAGCGACAGTTATATTCTAAATAAAACAGTTGGGGAATTTACGGCCGTGACGGCTCCGAAAACCAAAGGGCTTGTGATATTGGATCGATTAACTGCTGATCTGAAGCTAGATTGGTTTGTCTTGTTCTCTTCGATTTCGGGCGTTTTCGGAAATGAAGGGCAAGCCGACTATGCATCGGCGAACGCTTTCATGGATGCGTATTCCAGTTATAGAAACCGCCTTATGAAAGATGGACAGCGGCATGGCCGAACCATTTCCATCGGATGGCCGCTTTGGGAAGAAGGCGGAATGCAGGTGGACGAGCAAAAAAAGGCGCACATGAAACAGAAGAGCGGACTTCAACCAATGAAAACGCAAAATGGCTTAGAGGCCCTATATATGGCTTTGGCTTTTGATGCCGATCACATGCTCGTATTAGAGGGGGAGGAGGTATCCATGAGGAACAGTAAGCCCGAATTGAAGATACTTGCTCATGCTCCTGTTGCTGAAACGATAAACATAGACGCTTCGGATCCAGCGCGTGCATCGGTAATACTTCGACTAAAAACAATATTCGCCAAGGCTGCGAAGTTGGAAGTTGCTCAGATTGATGAAGACGAACGGTTCGAAAACTACGGTATTGATTCCTTTATGATTGCTGATTTAAATAACAAACTGGAGCTATGGGTAGGTGGGCTCTCTAAAACGATTTTCTATGAATATCAAACTATCGGTGATCTGGCAGATTACTTAGTGGAGACTTACCCACACACAAGACAAGCTATGCAGGAAGTGACAGTTGTGAATGATCAGTCAATTGGTCAAATAACGCAATCCTCGCAAATGCAGACGCAGCAACCTGTCGCCATTATCGGCATCAGCGGTCGCTTTCCGCAGTCCAAAAATCTTGAAGCTTATTGGGACAAATTGATTGAGGGCAATTCTTGTATTACAGAAGTGCCTCTGGACCGGTGGGATTGGCGAGACCACTACGTTGCTAGTAAAGAAGAAGCAGCACTTTTAGGGAAAAGCTGTTCAAAGTGGGGGGCGTTCTTAGAGGCTATCGACCAATTCGACCCGAAATTTTTTAATATGACTCCAAGTGAAGCAGAAGAAATTGATCCTCAAGAACGGTTATTTTTAGAAGAGTGCTGGAAGGCATTGGAGGATGCAGGATATGCTCCAACAACATTGTCAGAAGATACGCGTCAACGGACGGGTGTATTCGGAGGGATTACCAAACAGGGTTATAATCTGCTTGGCTCAGAGGCGTTGCGTCAATTACCCGCAACTTCATTCTCGTCGATGGTCAACAGAGTCTCCTATCATTTAGATATCCAAGGCCCTAGTATGCCGATTGATACAATGTGCTCTTCCTCGTTAGTGGCGATTCACGAGGCTTGTGAATATATCAGACAGGGTAAAGGTGATATGGCCATTGCAGGGGGAGTCAATTTATATGTTCATCCATCTGGATACGCTCAGCTTTCTAAAGGACAACTGATGTCGGACAGTCCCGTAGGGGATGCGTTTGGTCGAAATGGTAGAGGTTTTGTTCCCGGAGAAGGCGTCGGCGTTGTTGTGCTGAAAGCATATGAAGAGGCGATTAAAGACGGAGATCATATTCATGCATTGATTAGAGGTACTGCAGTAAATCATAGCGGACGGACGAACGGATATGCGACGCCAGATCCGAGCCGACAAGCAGCGGTCATGGAAGCTGCACTTAATCAATGCGGTATCGATCCTAACACAGTCACTTATATAGAGGCTGCAGCTAGTGGCTCAGAGATGGGTGATGCTATCGAGATGAGCGCTTTAACGAAAGCTTATGGGCTGCGGAAAGATAATGAGCAGTATGAGAAGTATAGTATTGGTTCTGTAAAGCCGATTATCGGACATTGTGAGGCAGCTTCGGGCATGTCTCAATTGGCGAAAGTTGTACTGTGCTTACAAAACCAAACTTTGGTGCCTACATCGCTTCATGGAGAAGTAAATCCGAATATTAATGTCGATACTATGCCATTCCGTATTCAGCGCACATTGGAAGAGTGGAGACGTGTTTCCATCGCTGGAGTAGAAGTTCCACGAAGAGCTGGGATAACAAGTATCGGAGCAGGTGGGGTTAATGCTCACATCATTGTAGAAGAGTATATTCCTGATGATGTGCCGAATGCCATATTGAACGAAGAATCGGTGTTATTCATCTTATCAGCCAAGAATCGTGATCGACTAGTGGAATACGTAGCAGACTGGGCCGTCTATTTGAGAAGGAACCCAAATGTGAATTTGGCTAACATTGCATACACACTTCAGGTGGGCCGTGAAGCTATGCCGTGCAGGTTGGCTTTTGTAGCCCAAAACCAAGCTCACTTGGAACAGCAATTAGAACAATGGCTTAACAAAGCGGAAATATCCGAACCGTGTTATGAAGGGGATAATCAAATTACTAAAAAAACGCTTGCCCCTGATCAGACTCTGAAAACTGCTTTAATGAAAAACGATATTGAGACAATTGCTCAGTATTGGGTAAACGGTCATCCTATAGCTTGGCAGGGGCTGCACCAAGGTAAACAAAGACGTAAAGTGGCCAAGCTACCGACGTATCCGTTTAACCGTAGGAGCTGTTGGGTAGGTCGTTTCAAGACGGCATTCCAAACCAAACAGAGCGCAGAAATGTTGTCTCCGCAAACCCAGTATAGTAACAAAGCGATCGAGTTCTACACATTTGCGGCTAAGCAGAGCAGTTGGGAGTTCACAGAGGATTATCTGACGTTTTGTCCTTTTGAGGAGAAGGTTCCCGGATTCTCTATGAGCGAAATGTTTCTATTCCCAGATCAAAATTTGAAAGCAATGCAACAGATGAGATCGAAACAAATCGAGCTTAGACAGGTGCTCTTCTGCAAGGAAGATTTTAGACGTGTGCGTTCATTTTTAGATATCGGATGCGGACATGGGACGGATGTAATTCAAGT
Organism: Paenibacillus sp. JNUCC-31; assembly: GCF_014844075.1. NCBI lineage: Bacteria > Bacillati > Bacillota > Bacilli > Caryophanales > Paenibacillaceae > Paenibacillus > Paenibacillus sp. JNUCC31. The sequence continues at coordinate 1,368,843 of NZ_CP062165.1, read as the reverse complement.
GGCTAAAATGTATCCTCACATAAGCACACACGGATTTACTATCACTGCAGCACAAGCTGAACTTGGCAATCGTCGAATTGAACAGAAGGGCCTGAGGGACAGGGCAACCATCTTCTGTAAAGACAGCTCCAAGGATGCATTCCCGGATAAGTATGATTTGGCTATTGGGATTGAGGTTAGCTTTCATATTCGTAACAAGCATGGATTGTTCAGTAATATTTCCGCTTCGCTTAATAAAGATGGAAGATTACTGCTAATGGATTATATCTGCAACCTCAAGGGAGCCATTATTGATCCCAAGGTGGAGATCAGCATTCCAACCGTTCAGGACTGGATCGAATTACTTTCGGAACACAACCTTGTTATTGATGAAATTATTGACGTCTCACCGGAAATTGCAAATTTCCTTTATGATCCATTTGTTGATCAAAACACGATTGGTTTACCAGAAGTGACGAGGGATACCTACAGGAATTATGCAAACCAAAGTAAATCGTTGGAGAATGGTTGGATCAGCTATTGCCTATTTAAACTCAAGAAAGAAACGCAAATGAGCAAGGAAGAGTGTAGCGCATATAACGCAACGAGAATCAAGAACAAGACGCCGTATTCTGCTGCATTGAAAGAGATGCTTGCGAGTGGTCATATTCCTTACCCTATGTCAAAACCTGTTCCTGATAATCAAGTAAACTCAACCATAAACTCTTCTTTCTCTAATGTTGGACAAAGCAATATCCGTCCGATTAAGGAGGAAATCATGCTCGTATTTGAGGAGGTTCTGGGCATACAACGTGAAGATTTGGATGAGCATGAGACATTTGTTGAACTTGGTATTGGGTCGGTTAACGCTGTCCAATTGACAGAAGGGATCAATGTACAATTCGACCTTCGACTGCCGACAAGTATAGTATTCGAATATAACTCGCTAAAAGAGCTTGCTTCCTATGTTGAAGGACAGCTACCTAAGCGTTCTTCAAAGAAAGAAGTAGTTGTTTCAGAGCCGGTTATTGCAGAAGCAGTGTCGGAACCCCAGGTGGATAAGAGGGCTCACAAATCAGATCATGAGATTGCAGTTGTTGGACTTTCTTGCAGATGCGCTGGAGCTGAAGGGCCTGACGAGTTTTGGGATATTGTCAGTCAGGGCAAAGAAACAGTCTCGGATCTGAATAACGATGCTTGGAAAGCTTTCCTCCGCTCAAGTTCCAAAGAGAAGCTTGCTAACAGGTACGGTGTTATGAAGAATAGAGATTCGTTTGATTCAAAATTTTTCAGAATATCGCCTAAGGAAGCTGGAGCTATTGATGTATCACAACGAATTTTGTTGGAGGAATGCTATAAAGCGCTAGAGGATGCAGGATACACGCCAGAGAAACTACACGGTAAGCAAGTGGGCACAATCATTGGTGCTATGGGTCTGTCTCAACCTTCGGAATCTTATTCCCATTTCACCATGCTTGGAACCGACACGAGTATACTGGCTGCCCGCATCGCATACCATTTGAATTTGAAGGGAGCAGCAATGGCTGTTAATACGGCCTGTTCTTCTTCACTTGTTGCTATCGACATGGCATGCAAGCAGTTGATAAATGGAGATATCGATATGGCGGTTGCAGGTGGAATCACTGTCTATACTCATCCTGGAATGTTTGTCTCGATGCAGCATGCGGGCATGTTATCCCCGACCGGTCAATGCCGGCCGTTTGATCAAAACGCCGATGGCATTGTCGTCGGAGACGGAGTAGGGGTTCTTATATTGAAGAGACTTGCGGATGCACAGGCTGATGGCGATCATATTTATGGGGTCATCCGTGGCAGCGGCACGAATCAGGATGGTCAAACGTCGGGGATTACCGTACCAAGCTTCCAGTCCCAAAGTCAGCTACAGGAGAATGTGTATCGGCGGAACGGGATTGATGTGGAAGATATCCAGTATATTGAAGCCCACGGGACGGCAACGAAACTGGGAGATCCGATAGAACTGCATGCATTAACTGAATCATTCGCTAAATTTACCGACAAGAAACGATTCTGTGCTATTGGTTCGTTGAAGGCAAATATCGGTCACACGACAGCCGCGGCAGGTGTTTTAAATGTAATCAAAGTGCTTCTTAGTATGCAGCATGAACAAATACCGCCATCTATTAATTTTAATGTGAATAATGAACATATCGATTTTGATAACAGTCCGGTTTATGTTAATACGAAGTTGAGCAATTGGCCGGTCAACTCTAAAGGTTCCAGAATGGCAGCGGTCAACTCATTCGGTTTTAGTGGTACGAATGCGCATGTCGTAATTGAATCATATACAACTCCTGCACGTGTGAAATATGCGTCGGAAGTAGGTGTACTTCCGATATCCACAGAGAGCAAAGAGGGGCTCCAGCAGTATGCCAAACAATTGCTTGACTATCTGAATGAGAATGAGCAGACCTCCATTAAAGATTTGGTCTATACCTTCCAGGTGGGTAGGCAAAGTATGGCAGCCCGACTTGCTTTCGAATTCACGAGCCGGGATATGCTGATCTCTCAGTTGCAGCACTATGTGGACAGAAAAGGTGCATTACCGCAAGGGGGATTTGCAGGTGAGGTCGGAAGCAATACAGGCATGCTGATTACTGACACCGAAGAAGGTCAAGATTTTGTTAAAAGATTAGCTGGTGGAGGGAAAATTGGCAAGCTGGCTGAGCTTTGGGTGAGAGGAAATGATATTCATTGGGAAGCGTTGTACGAGCAAGGAGAGGTCAGACGATTAGGTGGGCTACCTAGTTATCCATTTGCTAAACAGAAATTCCTTCTGCCAGATCCAGTTTTGAATAATGTGGAATCATTACAGGCTAATCCTATCGCTGCGCCAGTTTTGGATGTGAGCCCCCCAGTCGGGAAATCTCATCAGCAAGGTATATCACTGGCATCTCTCCAAACTGCTCTTGGGCAGCAAGAGAAGAACGTAATGCCTAAGCCACAGATTGTTTTGGTGCCAACAGGTGATTTGACGGTTCGAGACAACGAACAACTAGAGAGGGAGCAAAAAAGTGAATCTCAGACTAGTACGGTTCTGCGAGAATTGACTGAAGGTCTAGCTTACGCACTATTCGTAGATCCAAAGGATATCGATGCAGACCGAAAGTTTGTCGACCTGGGGCTAGATTCAATTATCGGCGTTGAATGGATTCAAAAGATAAACAGTAAGTTTGGTATTTCTATACCCGCTACCAAAGTCTATGATTACCCCACGTTGCGGGAGTTTTCTAACTATATAACTGCGCTCATTTCCGACGTATCTTTTGGTGCGGAGTTACAAGCCGTTCAGCTAGAGAACGCACATGTGAATTCCGAAAAAGGATTGGATCTATTGGATAGTGATCTGGCATATAGCTTGGCAGATGCTCTGTATATGAATAGCGATGATATTGATAGGAACATGAACTTTATCGACATGGGTCTTGATTCTATCATTGGAGTGGAATGGATTAAGGATATTAATACACGTTATTGTACTTCCATACCCGCAACTAAAGTCTATGACTACCCCACGTTGCGTGAATTTACGGACTTCGTGAGGAAAGAACTGGACAAAGATGGGAAGGAAACAGCCATTTCGGAGACAACTCAGTCTTTGGATGAGGTTCTGGAACAGTTGTATCGTGGTTCGATTAAAGCAGGTCAAGCGCAGCAAATATTACGGAATTTATAATTAATGGGAGGTTCTTATGAATAAACAAGACATTTTTAAAATTATTGTAAACCATGTTTGCGAAATATTACCGGAGTTGGAGCAGCATGAATTTCAAAAGGAAGATCAGCTAGTCAATCTTGGAGCCAACTCGATAGATCGTGCAGAAATTGTCGCGATGACGATGGAGTCGCTGTCTTTGAATATCCCTCGTGTGGAACTTGCTTCAGCAAGAAATATCGGAGAGTTGGCTGAAATCGTATATGAAAAGTATACCTCCAATTAACTTGCACATCTCTGGCATTGGAGTTACCTCCGCCATTGGCCAGGGACAAGAAGCGTTTTCTACTGCGATGCTAGAGGGCAGAAATACGTTCGACGTTATGAAAAGACCTGGAAGGCAACGGGGGACCAGCTTTATAGGTGCAGAAATTCCTTCTCTTTCTTTTCCTGAAAAGATTGGGAAGAGGACGTTGCGTAGCGCCTCATGGTCTGGGCAAGTGGCACTCGCGACACTTTATGAAGCATGGCAAGATGCGTCGCTGGATGAGATTAATCCACGACGCATTGGTCTCATCATCGGTGGAACCAACATTCAACAGCGGGAACTGGTAACGACATTTGAAAGTTACGTGGACAACGTACCGTTTATTCGGCCATCGTATGCACTTTCGTTTATGGATTCCGACCTATGCGGACTATGTACTGAGCAGTTCGGCATACAAGGCTTCGCTTACACACTTGGTGGAGCATCAGCGAGTGGACAACTGGCTATTATCCAGGCGGCAGAGACTGTCTTATCTGGACGAGTCGATGTCTGTATTGCGATAGGTGCGTTGATGGATCTTTCGTATTTGGAATGCCAAAGTTTCCGCGCATTGGGGGCTATGGGAAGCGATAAATACGCAGACATCCCCGCTAAAGCATGCAGGCCGTTTGATCGCGATCGGGATGGATTTATTTATGGTGAAAATTGTGCTGCAGTAGTTGTTGAACGAGCGGACTTAATGTCAAGGAGAGACAGAAAACCTTATGCTGAGATACTTGGGTGGTCGGTCTCGGCAGATGCCAATCGCAATCCCAACCCTTCGTGCGAAGGAGAAATGAGGGTTATTCGAGAGACATTGGACCAAGCGAGGCTAGCTCCAGAAGATATCGATTACATTAATCCCCACGGATCCGGTTCTGTAATCGGTGATGAAACGGAACTTAAAGCTTTGTATGATTCAGGACTTAAACATGCTTACGTTAATAGCACCAAATCGATTACAGGTCACGGGTTAAGTGCGGCGGGTGCGGTTGAAGTTGCTGCTACAGTCTTACAAATGAAAGCGGGAAGCTTACATCCATCCCTAAATTTGGAGAATCCAATTAGTCCTCATTTTCAATGGGTATTGAAACACCCTACAAAGCATCGCATCGAACATGCCTTATCATTAAGCATAGGTTTCGGTGGGATAAATACGGCTTTGTGTTTACGCAATTTAATAAATTCATAATTGAAGGAGAATGGTTATGGTATCTGCTGGCATCGAAGCGATGAACTTTTTTGGTGGTACCGCCTTTTTGGACGTTATTCAATTAGCTAAGTATAGGCAGTTGGATACGAACCGCTTTGAGAATCTACTTGTAAAAGAGAAAACAGTGGCTCTTCCTTACGAAGACCCGATTACATTTGCTGTAAATGCAGCCAAGCCGCTGTTGGATACATTGACTGAGGCAGACAAAGATCGAATTGAATTGCTGATCACCTGTACAGAATCAGGCATTGATTTTGGAAAGTCGATGAGTACGTATATTCATCATTATTTGGGCTTAAATCGGAACTGTCGACTTTTTGAAATTAAGCAAGCATGTTATTCAGGCACAGCCGGTTTTCAAATGGCAGTAAATTTTGTACTCTCACAGACTTCACCAGGTGCAAAGGCACTAGTTATTGCAACCGATATATCACGATTTATGGTTGTGGATGCTGGGGATGCTTTAAGCGCGGATTGGTCATTCGCTGAACCAAGCGGAGGAGCGGGAGCGGTAGCAATGTTGATTGGGGAGAATCCTGAAGTTTTTCAGGTGGACGCTGGTGCCAATGGTTACTACGGATATGAAGTAATGGATACTTGTCGTCCAGTACCTGACAGTGAAGCGGGGGACGTGGATCTTTCGCTCTCGTCGTATTTGGATTGCTGCGAGAATTCCTTTTTGGAATACAAGAAGCGGGTAACGGGGGTCGATTATCGTCATACATTCCAGTACCTTTCTTTCCATACTCCTTTTGGTGGAATGGTTAAAGGTGCGCATCGTACCATGATGAGAAAAATGGTACAGGCCAAACCCCAGGAAATTGAAGAAGACTTTAAGAACAGGGTTATGCCTGGAATAACGTACTGTCAACGAGTAGGTAATATTATGGGAGCAACTGTTTTGCTTTCGCTCGCCAGTACAATTGATAACGGAAATTTTGACACGGCTCGGAGGATCGGATGTTTTTCATACGGATCAGGTTGTTGTTCTGAATTTTATAGTGGTATTGTTCGGCCGGAAGGTCAACGAAGACAGTTGCAATTTAACATCAACAAACATCTGGATGAACGGTTTCAATTGAGTATGGAAGCCTACGAAGTGTTGCTCAAAGGAAGTGGAGCGGTGAGGTTTGGAACTCGAAACGTCAAACTTGATCACGACTTGATTCCAGGAGCGATGTCTTCTGTGCAGGGTAAACAACGGCTGTATTTAGATGAAATTCAAGAGTATCATCGAGTGTATCGATGGAACTAAGGACGGATTTTCAGACGCTTCGTGTTCAAATACAGGAACGGATCTGTTTTGTACAAATTTATCGACCGGAGTCTAACAATACAATAAATGACCAGCTTGTCGATGAGTTTCATCGTTTACTCGAAATGTGTGAGGATGCAGTTACAGTGCTAGTAATTCAAGGGTTACCAGAGGTGTTTTGTTTCGGCGCGGATTTCCAAGGGTTGAGGGATAATGCCAAAAGTGGCGATGAGCTGGAGCAAGATCCTGGACCCTTGTATGACTTGTGGTTGAAACTGGCGTCTGGTCCGTACATTGTAATTTCCCTTGTGAAGGGGAAGGTCAATGCGGGGGGCATCGGTTTTGTTGCTGCAAGTGATATTGTGCTCGCCGACCATACGGCACAGTTTAGCTTATCTGAGATGCTTTTTGGGCTCTACCCGGCATGCGTACTACCATTCCTTATTCGTCGTACAGGAATTCAGAAAGCGCATTATTTGACACTTATGACGAGCCCAATCCTTGTAGATCAAGCGCACGCATGGGGGCTTATCGATGCATTTGATACTTCGGGCGAAGTATTGTTGCGCAAACATCTGCTTCGGCTGAGGAGACTGACCAAAAAATCGGTGTCTGCATATAAGCGTTATATGATAAGCCTTCAGGACAATTTGTCTGCATGTAAACCACTAGCGGTAGCCGCCAACGTGGAAATGTTTTCAGATACGGATTCTATGACAGGCATTATACGTTATGTGGAACAAGGGAAGTTTCCGTGGGAGGAATGAGAGATGACACCTGTTGTACAAATGCAGGAGATTTCACCATTTGTTGTACAAATCACGATGCAGGATCGAGTTAATAAGAACACATTTTCCGATGAGCTTATCAAAGGATTGATCGATGCGTTCGCAACCATTAGTGCATCTAATCAGTATAAGGCGGTCGTACTAACGGGTTACGATAGCTATTTTGCTTCAGGAGGTACCCAGGAAGGCCTGTTGGCCATTTACGAAGGAAGGGCGAGATTCACTGACGGTAATATATACAGTCTTGCACTCGACTGTCCCATCCCCGTCATTTCTGCTATGCAGGGTCATGGCATCGGTGGCGGGTTCGTAATGGGGTTATTTTCTGATTTCATCGTCCTTAGTCGTGAGAGCGTATATACAACGAATTTCATGAAGTATGGCTTTACGCCTGGTATGGGTGCTACATGTATTTTACCGAAGAAACTAGGTTTTAGTTTGGCGGAAGAACTTCTATTAAATGCAGGAAATTATCGTGGTGCAGATCTAGAGAAGCGTGGAGTTCCATTTCCTGTCCTTCCCCGCGATGAAGTTCTCCAGCATGCGCTTGAATTAGCACGACAGCTGGCGGAGAAGCCGAGAGTATCCTTAGTAACTTTAAAGGATCACCTGGTTAGACAACTACGGGAAGAGCTTCAGACATTTGTGGAACGAGAACTAATTATGCATGAGAAGACCTTTCATCAGGAGGAAGTCAAGCAGCGTATCATGTCTCTATTTGGTACGTAAAAGCCATTTTCAATGGGCTGTTTACTTACGATTATCCCGGGATGTATAACATACATTCCTGAAAGAGGGATTGTGAATGAATCTACAAGAAATTATGCTCGCTCTAGAATCACGTACAATTGACCCGGAGGAGGCCAAGAAGAGACTAAGCGATCTAAAAAACGGTCTCGGTTCTAAGGATTCAACCGTTCCCGAGTTATCAGCAGAGATAGAAAAAAAATATAGCAAGGAAAAAGTTGCTATCATTGGAATGTCCGGCAGATATCCAGATGCTAAGGACGTATCTATTTACTGGAACAATCTTTCCGAAGGCAAAAACAGTGTGGAGGAAATATCGGAATCACGCTGGGATGTGGAGCAGTATTACTCGCCTAATTCCGCTGAGAAGGGGAACATGTATGCAAAGTGGCTTGGAGCGCTTGAAGATATTGATTGCTTCGATCCTCTTTTCTTTCAGATAACACCTTTGGAAGCTGAATTGATGGATCCACAGCAGCGAATTTTTTTACAGGAAGGCTATAGGGCTTTCGAAGATGCAGGATACAGCCGTGATGCACTAGCCAACATGAACTGCGGTGTATATTTAGGGATGATGCATAATGAATACGGGGTTATGCAGGAGAAGTTAGCATTAGCAAAAGGTCTCAGTGGTGGTGGGTTCGTCAGTTCTACAGGAAACAGTACTGCTATTGCAGCAGCTCGTCTGTCTTACTTTCTTAATTTGAAAGGGCCAGCAATTCCTGTCGACACAGCATGCTCATCCTCGCTGGTCTCAGTTCATTTGGCTATACAAGCACTATTAAACAACGAGATTGATATGGCTCTGGCTGGAGGAGTCACCTTATACTTAACCCCACAATCGTATATCAGCATGTGTGAAGCAGGTATGCTGTCCATTGAAGGCAAGTGTAAAGCGTTTGATAACCGCGCAGATGGTTTTGTTCCAGGGGAAGGTGCCGGGGCGCTTGTACTGAAGCGACTGAGCGATGCCGAAGCGGATGGTGATCATATTTATGGAGTCATCATTGGCTCCGGCATTAACCAGGATGGTAGGACAAATGGTATCACTGCTCCTAGCGCTAACAGTCAGATGGAGCTTGTAAGGAACATTTACGATAAATATCGGATTGATCCTAAAAGTATCGGATATGTAGAAATGCACGGAACTGGAACCAAACTTGGCGATCCGATCGAATTGGATGCGTTATCGACCGTGTATAAAGAAAAATCAATACAGAAGAATTATTGTGCTATCGGTTCAGTCAAAACCAATATCGGTCACACTTCAGCTGCAGCTGGTGTAGCAGGCATTCAAAAGGTTTTGCTTTGTATGAAGCATAAGCATTTAGTTCCTTCGCTGCACTATAACGAATCCAATGAGCATTTTCAAATTGAAAAGTCACCTTTTTATGTAAATACCACTTTGAAACCATGGGAGATGGTAGAGGATTTACCACGACGTGCGGCGGTAAGTTCCTTTGGTTTTAGTGGAACGAACGCTCATTTGGTTATTGAAGAATACGTACCATCCTGGGAATCAAGTAATCTCACACATTTGCCTGATGAACCGGTGATAATTGTGTTGTCAGCAAGAACGAGCGAACAACTCCAGATCTATGCTCGTCAATTGGAACAATGGTTGGAAAGCTGTGGAAACGCTACGCTGCCTGATATTGCTTACACCTTACAGATCGGAAGAGAACCGATGGAATACAGGCTGGCATTTGTGACGGATACAGTTATGGGAGCAATGAAGGAATTGCAGCTATTTTTAGATGGATGTCCGTCTGAGAGGTTACATTCATTCAGAGTTAAGAAAAAAGGACAGAAAGAAGATGTGGGTTCAAAACTGACTACGTCAATAGGGGATGTCCGAAAGCTGAAATCCGGGGATGCAGATAAGATTGCTCAACTGTGGGCAAAGGGACTAAACATCGATTGGAAAATGTTATACGGTGAACACAAGCCATGTAGAATCAGTCTACCGACCTATCCCTTTGCTAAAGAGCGGTACTGGTTGCCAGGGATTCCATCGCAATCTGGCGAAATTCGTCAAGCGGAGGGATTGGCACTGCCATCAAGAATGACTGTTTCTCCCCAGGCAACCGAGGTTCAGCAGGAAAGAAGCATGCGTCTAGTGGGCAAACAGTTTGAGTTGGCACCCATAGAAGGTGCATCACGCCGAGCATCACATTCCTCAGTGGCAATCGTTGCCTCTGCAGCAACGAGAACATTTGCTAATGAACTGTCTAGATATCTTCCTGGAAGTGAGGTCATCGAACCGGGCACAGTAGAGATCAATCTGGAGCTGAAGCGTACCATGAAACGGCACCGGAAAGACTACGCTGCCGTCGTGGATGTCACGGGCTGTGCGGAGGAGATCGAAGCAAGTCTGCATATCATTCCATGGTTACAGGGTGTGATTGAAGAGCGGCAGAAGGAAGGGGTCGTCCTGCTGGGTATTACCCAGGGGCTGGAAACGTGTGGTGCTGTAAAGCGGCCGGTTAGTCTGGCTGGTGCAGCTACTGCTGGGCTTTATCGCATGTTGCAAAGCGAATACCGTCACGTGAGCTCCCGTCATATGGACCTCGATCCGGCGGACGATTTGGGAACACTGGCAAAACAAATTGGTGATGAACTTCAACTGGAGAGTGAGGAGGCGGAGGTCTGTTACCGGGATGGATTCCGCTACCGGGCTAGCCTTCAGGAATTCCGTGCAAAGTCCAGTAGAACATTTGAATTTCCTTCTGAGCAGGTCGTCTGGATAACCGGGGGCACGCGTGGAGTAGGCGCCTTATGTGCACGTCATTTGGTTGAGCACTATGGGGTGAGGAAGTTGGTTCTGACCGGACGAGAACGGCTTCCGTCTCGGGGACAATGGGAAGAATATGAGCATTTGGACAGTGGCACCGGCCAGAAGATTCGGCATATCCGTGACTTAGAGGCCTTGGGTGCTCAAGTGCAGGTGCTGTCCCTAACGTTATCTGATGGGCAAGCCGTTCGAGAAAGTATGGAAACGGTAGTTAAAACGATGGGGCCAATCGGTGGAGTGATTCACAGCGCGGGGCTTACAGATAGGGAGAGTCCTGCATTTATTCGGAAGCAACCTGAAGGTATTCGCCAAGTATTGGAGCCCAAGGTGGAAGGAGTCAACATACTGTGTCAGGCGCTGCAGGAGCAACCGCTGCGGTTTTTTGTGTTGTTCTCATCGGTATCTTCAATTATACCGTCACTGGCATCGGGACAGAGCGATTATGCGATGGCCAATGGCTACATGGATTATGCAGCTAGAGCTCATGCGAAACGATATCCGATGGTGAGTGTGCAGTGGCCTAGCTGGAAGGAAACAGGCTTTGGAGAAGTCAAAAGCCGGGTATACCATCAAACCGGTCTACTTAGTCATACCAACGAAGAAGGTCTCGCCATGCTGGATAGGGTGCTGACTTACGATGTGGGTAATGTCGTACTCCCAGCCATGGTTAATCCAAAAGTATGGCAACCGCAACGTCTGATGAGCCGGAAACTGGAAGAACAGCAGAAAAGCGCTCCGGTTCAGCTGCAACCAGCGCAGGAAGACGATGGAACGCTGCTGCACACGGTGATAGAGCGGCTTGTCGGGTTGTTCTCGTCCGAGCTGAAAATTGATCCTGCGGAACTGGAGCCAGATGTATCATTTCAGGAGTTTGGAGTTGACTCGATCTTACTGACCCAGTTGTTACGTACCATTAATCAGTGGATAGGTGAAGAGCTGGATCCTTCGATCTTGTATGAATACGCCAGTATGGAAAGTTTGGCAGGATGGCTGGTCCATACCTACGCTTCGGCGTTGAGTGGAGAGACAACTTCAGGTACTCCGGCAAGCCTAGCTGTAGATTCGAGCGGAGTGCCGTTGGAATCTTACTCGCAGGAGCTTCCTCCAAGTCCGAAGTTACCAGTTCGCTCCGAACAGAGAACCGGGGATATTGCCGTGGTTGGCATGTCCTGTCAGTTACCGGGCGCACCAAGCTTGGACGCGTACTGGGATCTGTTGAAAGAAGGACGGAGTGCGATCGGTCGTGTGCCGCAGGAACGATGGGGACAGGAAGCGGACTATTATGCCGGATTGGTTGAAACGCCAACAGAACGGGTGGCATCCCGCTTTCATATTGCGGCGGAAGACGCTCGGGTGATGGATCCTCAAGCGTTACTGTTGTTAGAGGAAAGTTTAAAGGCATGGCAGCACGCCGGATATACGGTAGATGAGATCAAAGGAGCGCCGGTGGGCGTGTACATCGGGGGACGCAGCCAGCACCGACCGGATGAGCAGGAGCTACTTGCAGCTCGCAACCCGATCCTGGCAGTGGGCCCGAATTATTTGGCGGCGAATATCTCCCATTACTTTGATCTTCGAGGTCCGAGTTTAGTATTGGATACGGCATGTTCGTCAGCTTTAGTAGGTTTGCATATGGCCGTTCAGGCATTGCACAGCGGCGAAATAAACGGTGCTCTGGTGGGCGGGGTTAGCTTGCTAGGAACCGACCAGGCGCACCGATTATTCAACCAGAGAGGAATATTAAGCGGGGAGCCGAACTTCCATCTGTTTGATGGTCGAACGAGTGGAGCCGTGCTGTCGGAAGGCGGCGGGGTCGTCATCGTCAAGACACTGGAGCAAGCACAAGAGGATGGTGACCGGATATATGCGGTAATTAAAGGGACAGCCGTGAATAACGACGGCCGAACGGCAGGACCAGCCACACCCAACATCCAAGCACAACAGGATGTTATGCGTACGGCGCTCGAAAGAAGCGGTAAGCAGGCAGCGGATATCAGTTATATCGAGGCGAATGGTTCGGGCTCCTTGGTAACGGACTTGTTGGAACTAAAGGCCATTTGGAAGGTCTACCGGGAAGAGAACTCAGAAGAGTTGGGGTTAGGCTCAAGCAAACCCAATATAGGACATCCATTGTGTGCGGAAGGGATAGCAGGCCTGGTGAAGGTCGTTCTGATGCTACATCATCGAGAGTTCGTACCGTTCCTATCTGGTCAGCAGCCCATGAAGCATTTTGACATCGGAGCCTCCCCGTTTCATTTTACTCGTGAAAGCACAATCTGGGAGGGAGAGCGTCCAGCCGCAGGGATTAATTGTTTTGCAGACGGTGGGACTAACGCTCATGTCATCGTGGAGGCATGGGAGCCGGGTGTGGCTGGGTATGTGACCCGTGGACCTATTGAACAGGAGAGGGATGCCCTAGGGGTAACACTCCCAGAGCAAAGGGAGTTGATGGTGTGGGATTTATTTGGATAGGAGAGGATTAGTATTAAACATCAGATAACGTTGTCTACAAAAAACCCTGTTATTAGCAATCATCAGGCGTTTGGACAAAAGCTACTGCCGGGACTGGCTTATATTGATCTGATTTATCAAGTGTTCCGAATCTATCGCTATTCATACCGGGAGCTAGAGCTCCAACATCTTTCGATTTACCGTCCACTTGTTGTACATGAGGATCGCCCAATCCGATTAACCATCGATTGTATCGAGCAGGAAGAGGGCCACTGGCGTGTTCGTTTGGAGGGCGAGGAAGCGGTTGGTGTTAAGACTGTGTATGCCGTCGCTGATATGTTTCGCTATATACCGGTGGATTACGAAGAGAGTGTTGACTTCGAATCATTCCGTAATGCAGCGACACGTTCATTCTCAATGGCCGAGCTCTATGAGCGTTGGAGCAAACAAAAATTAATTCACACTGGTTTGATGAAGACTGAAGGCCAAGTATTTGAGGATAATGAGGCTCGTTTTATCGAGCTGAGTGTGGACAAGGAAATTGGAATCTCTGATTCGTCCAATTTTATGTTTCATCCCGCTGTAATTGACGGTGTTGGCGCTGGATCGGAAGGGCTGTTTGACGCCCTTATAAAGGATGAGGACAAGTTGTTTTTGCCTCTATATATCAAGTCATTTCGCGCATCAGATTTGATCGAAAATAGCTGTCTTGCAAAAATTCCAGTCACGTCGATCAAACGAAATGGTGAACTATTATATATGGATATCATTTTCTATAATGATGTCGGTCACAAAATCGGGGAAATGAAACAGTTAACGAACAAAATTGTTCGCGATGGTAGTATCCTTGATTCACAAGAAGGAAGTAATGATATTACTAAACAACAACAGCTTATACTAGAAGAAACGGAGCAGGCGGATAACCAAATGCTATCCGAGACGAAGTATGTTAAAGAACAATCTCCTTCGGCACAAGTTTTTCTGAAAGGAGTGTTGGCGCAGTATCTGAAGAAGTCTGCAGAGGAAATTGAAATCAACATCGGATATTACGAGATGGGTTTGGATTCTCCAGGGTTATTGGAAGCTGTTGATATGATTGGAACGAAGATTGGGGCCGAGCTTTCACCAACGTTGCTCTTCGAGTATACGACTATTTCTCAATTAGCTACGTATTTGTCGGAAGCATATCCGGATTTCTTCGCTGCTTCAGTGTTCCAAAAAAGTACGAAGCTGAATTTTGAACATAAACCACATAAAGAATCAAAAATAAAAGAGAATCATAGCAGTTTGTCACTGTCCGAGTCAGCTGTTGCAACAACTGCGTTATCTGGAGATATTGCTGTGATTGGAATTTCAGGGCGTTACCCAGGTGCGACAAACATGACTAATTTCTGGTTAAATCTGTTGGAAGGAAAAGACTTAGTGCGAGAAGTTCCAGAGACACGCTGGGATTGGAAGCGGCATGAAGGGATATCCTCACCTTCAGGAAAACCAATATCTAAATGGGGCGGCTTCATTGATGATCCGGATTGCTTTGATGCTTCATTTTTTCGGATCACTCCACGAGAGGCGGAAACCTTGGACCCTCAGGAACGGCTTTTTTTAGAAACCTGCTGGGAAGCAATTGAGGATTCTGGGTATACACCAGAGGATTTGGTTTCTCCTCAAGGTAGAAATAAACGACGACCTGTTGGAGTCTTTGCTGGTGTTATGCAAAAAGATTATACGTTGCTTGGCATGGAATCGTTAGGGGAAGGTAACCTGTTCCCGCTGTCCCATAATTATGCACCGATTGCAAACCGGGTTTCCTACTTCTGTAATTTTCATGGACCAAGTATGACCATTGATACGGTATGCTCCTCGTCGCTAACGGCTGTGCATCTGGCTTTGGAAAGCATACGTCATGGAGAATGCGAGGTTGCCTTAGCAGGCGGTGTCAATCTGTCGCTGCATCCTGGAAAATATGTATCCTACGGTTTAGCAGACATGCATGCTAGTGATGGTCGTTGTCGGACCTTCGGGAAGGGCGGCGATGGCTATGTGTCTGGAGAAGGCGTAGGGGTGGTCGTACTTAAGTCGTTGCGAAAAGCGGAGGAGGACGGCGACCATATATACGCAGTGATTAAAGGCAGTGTTATTAATCATGTAGGAGCAGTAAGTGGAATAACAGTGCCAAGTCCAGTCGCACAAGGAGAAATGATTGAGACCTGTTTAGAGAAAACTGGCATCGATCCTCGGACCATCAGCTATATCGAAGCACATGGAACAGGTACCTCGCTGGGGGACCCCATCGAAATACAAGGACTGGAAAAGGCATTCCGTCGTTACACAGAAGATGTTCAATATTGTTCCATTGGTTCGGTGAAGTCAAACATTGGACATGCGGAGTCTGCTGCAGGGATTGGAGGGCTGCATAAGGTTATTTTACAGCTGCATCATCGAACGCTGGTTCCATCACTGCACTCGTCTGATCCCAATCCGCATATTGATTTCGCTCGTTCTCCGTTCTATGTACAGCAGAAGACCGAAGCATGGAGACGGCCGATCCTAAAGGAGCGGGGGGAGGAAAAAGAATACCCACGCAGAGCAGGAATCAGTTCATTTGGTGCAACCGGTGCAAATGCTCATTTGATTCTGGAGGAATACATACCGGCGAAACAAGGAAAAGATGAGCGAAAAATTGGAAGTGAGGGAGAGCAGCCCATTCTCGTTCCACTCTCGGCTAAGAATAAAGAAAGACTGAGCGCCTATGCCGCCAAATTACTAGATTACTTGCGCGGTGGGAAGCGAAATGGTCTAATGAGCGAAAATCTTTTGATACCGACAACCGAAGCTGACACACTTGAACCTTCACTAGAAGAGCTGGCTTATACGTTACAAGTCGGACGGGAAGCAATGGAAGATCGAGTCATATTTGTTACAAGTGACAAATCTCAGCTCATGTATTTGTTAGATTTGTTTTTACAAGGGAACAAGAGCGTCGAAGGCATTTATAGGGGGCAACGGAAACCAAACAAGGATATTGCACTTCTTCTTTACGAGGATGAGGATGCTAAAGAAATGATTCGTCAGTGGCATTCAAAAGGTAAAGTGACCCAGATCGCTCAACTGTGGGCAAAGGGACTAAACATCGATTGGAAAATGTTATACGGTGAACACAAGCCATGTAGAATCAGTCTACCGACCTATCCCTTTGCTAAAGAGCGGTACTGGTTGCCAGGGATTCCATCGCAATCTGGCGAAATTCGTCAAGCGGAGGGATTGGCACTGCCATCAAGAATGACTGTTTCTCCCCAGGCAACCGAGGTTCAGCAGGAAAGAAGCATGCGTCTAGTGGGCAAACAGTTTGAGTTGGCACCCATAGAAGGTGCATCACGCCGAGCATCACATTCCTCAGTGGCAATCGTTGCCTCTGCAGCAACGAAAGCATTTGCTAATGAACTGTCTAGATATCTTCCTGGAAGTGAGGTCATCGAACCGGGCACAGTAGAGATCAATCTGGAGCTGAAGCGTACCATGAAACGGCACCGGAAAGACTACGCTGCCGTCGTGGATGTCACGGGCTGTGCGGAGGAGATCGAAGCAAGTCTGCATATCATTCCATGGTTACAGGGTGTGATTGAAGAGCGGCAGAAGGAAGGTGTCGTCCTGCTGGGTATTACCCAGGGGCTGGAAACGTGTGGTGCTGTAAAGCGGCCGGTTAGTCTGGCTGGTGCAGCTACTGCCGGGCTTTATCGCATGTTGCAAAGCGAATACCGTCACGTGAGCTCCCGTCATATGGACCTCGATCCAGCGGACGATTTGGGAACACTGGCAAAACAAATTGGTGATGAACTTCAACTGGAGAGTGAGGAGGCGGAGGTCTGTTACCGGGATGGATTCCGCTACCGGGCTAGCCTTCAGGAATTCCGTGCAAAGTCCAGTAGAACATTTGAATTCCCTTCCGAGCAGGTCGTCTGGATAACCGGGGGCACGCGTGGAGTAGGCGCCTTATGTGCACGTCATTTGGTTGAGCACTATGGGGTGAGGAAGTTGGTTCTGACCGGACGAGAACGGCTTCCGTCTCGGGAACGATGGGAAGAATATGAGCATTTGGACAGTGGCACCGGCCAGAAGATTCGGCATATCCGTGACTTAGAGGCCTTGGGTGCTCAAGTGCAGGTGCTGTCCCTAACGTTATCTGATGGGCAAGCCGTTCGAGAAAGTATGGAGACGGTAGTTAAAACGATGGGTCCAATCGGTGGAGTGATTCACAGCGCTGGGTTGGGTGATCGTGATACCCCCGCATTTATTCGAAAGCAACCTGAAGGTATCCGCCGAGTATTGGAGCCCAAGGTGGAAGGAGTCAACATACTGTGTCAAGCGCTGCAGGAACAACCGCTGCGGTTTTTTGTGTTGTTCTCATCGGTATCTTCAATTATACCGTCACTGGCATCGGGACAGAGCGATTATGTGATGGCCAATGGCTACATGGATTATGCAGCTAGAGCACATGCGGAACGATATCCGATGGTGAGTGTGCAGTGGCCTAGCTGGAAGGAAACAGGCTTTGGAGAAGTCAAAAGCCGGGTATACCATCAAACCGGTCTACTTAGTCATACCAACGAAGAAGGTCTCGCCATGCTGGATAGGGTGCTGACTTACGATGTGGGTAATGTCGTACTCCCAGCCATGGTTAATCCAAAAGTATGGCAACCGCAACACCTGATGAGCCGGAAACTGGAAGAACAGCAGAAAAGTGCTCCGGTTCAGCTGCAACCAGCGCAGGAAGACGATGGAACGCTGCTGCACACGGTGATAGAGCGGCTTGTCGGGTTGTTCTCGTCCGAGCTGAAAATTGATCCTGCGGAACTGGAGCCAGATGTATCATTTCAGGAGTTTGGAGTTGACTCGATCTTACTGACCCAGTTGTTACGTACCATTAATCAGTGGATAGGTGAAGAGCTGGATCCTTCGATCTTGTATGAATACGCCAGTATGGAAAGTTTGGCAGGATGGCTGGTCCATACCTACGCTTCGGCATTGAGTGGAGAGACAACTTCAGGTACTCCGGCAAGCCAAGCTGTAGATTCGAGCGGAGTGCCGTTGGAATCTTATCCGCAGGAGCTTCCTCCAAGTCCGAAGTTACCAGTTCGCTCCGAACAGAGAACCGGGGATATTGCCGTGGTTGGCATGTCCTGTCAGTTACCGGGCGCACCAAGCTTGGACGCGTACTGGGATCTGTTGAAAGAAGGACGGAGTGCGATCGGTCGTGTGCCGCAGGAACGATGGGGACAGGAAGCGGACTATTATGCCGGATTGGTTGAAACGCCAACAGAACGGGTGGCATCCCGCTTTCATATTGCGGCGGAAGACGCTCGGGTGATGGATCCTCAAGCGTTACTGTTGTTAGAGGAAAGTTTAAAGGCATGGCAGCACGCCGGATATACGGTAGATGAGATCAAAGGAGCGCCGGTGGGCGTGTACATCGGGGGACGCAGCCAGCACCGACCGGATGAGCAGGAGCTACTTGCAGCTCGCAACCCGATCCTGGCAGTGGGCCCGAATTATTTGGCGGCGAATATCTCCCATTACTTTGATCTTCGAGGTCCGAGTTTAGTATTGGATACGGCATGTTCGTCAGCTTTAGTAGGTTTGCATATGGCCGTTCAGGCATTGCACAGCGGCGAAATAAACGGTGCTCTGGTGGGCGGGGTTAGCTTGCTAGGAACCGACCAGGCGCACCGATTATTCAACCAGAGAGGAATATTAAGCGGGGAGCCGAACTTCCATCTGTTTGATGGTCGAACGAGTGGAGCCGTGCTGTCGGAAGGCGGCGGGGTCGTCATCGTCAAGACGCTGGAGCAAGCACAAGAGGATGGTGACCGGATATATGCGGTAATTAAAGGGACAGCCGTGAATAACGACGGCCGAACGGCAGGACCAGCGACACCCAACATCCAAGCACAACAGGATGTTATGCGTACGGCGCTCGAAAGAAGCGGTAAGCAGGCAGCGGATATCAGTTATATCGAGGCGAATGGTTCGGGCTCCTTGGTAACGGACTTGTTGGAACTAAAGGCCATTCGGAAGGTCTACCGGGAAGAGAACTCAGAAGAGTTGGGGTTAGGCTCAAGCAAACCCAATATAGGACATCCATTGTGTGCGGAAGGGATAGCAGGCCTGGTGAAGGTCGTTCTGATGCTACATCATCGAGAGTTCGTGCCGTTCCTATCTGGTCAGCAGCCCATGAAGCATTTTGATATCGGAGCCTCCCCGTTTCATTTTACTCGTGAAAGCAAAATCTGGGAGGGAGAGCGTCCAGCCGCAGGGATTAATTGTTTTGCAGACGGTGGGACTAACGCTCATGTCATCGTGGAGGCATGGGAGCCGGGTGTGGCTGGGTATGTGACCCGTGGACCTATTGAACAGGAAAAGCGGGAAGTTACTCATTGGATGGATTCCGAAACCAATAAAAAAGGGATTCATTCGCGACGAAATTGGTGGGTGCAAGAAAGAGATGCTGTACCTGCGGGCGATGGCAATGCTAATACGACGGGAAGATGAGGGTGACTCATATGCGAAGCGAATTTATAATCCGAACTGATAACCCAATAATCAGCAATCACTTAGTGCTAGGTAAGAAAACATTTCCTGGAGTGGCTTATATCGATATAGTATATCAATGTTTTGCGGAAAAAGGTTTCTCATATGAAGAACTTGAACTGCGGCATTTAGTCATATATGAGCCCATGACATTCCAACAAGATCCTGGAAAGATACTGCTTAAATTCACATCCGAGGATACCGACGAAGGCGTTTGGACAATTAGAGTTGAAGGCTTGCAACAGCACGGCGATGGATGGAGCGATAACAAGCAACTGTTGATGACAGCGGAAATACATCGAAGTACTGTAATTACGTATGAGACAAATCTAAATAAGGACGATATTATTCGTTCAGCCCAGTCTGTTCTTGACTTGGAGCAAGTCTATCAAACATGCCGTACTCATCAACTTGTTCATACGGGCTATATGAAGACAGATGGACGAATTTTTGATATAAGCAATGCAATCGTGATGGAAATATCCATAGATAGGGAAGCGCGAAAAGATGCAGATCAGTTCTTGTTTCACCCCGCACTTATCGATTCTAGTGCGGTAGGCTCCGGTGCTTGGTTTCATAGAATCGCAGGAGGGAATTCGGACGCGGACCATTTGTATCTGCCTCTTTATTTTGAATCGTTCAGAGCGGTTCAACCATTACGTAGCAATTGTTTAACAAGAGTTAAAGCGGATACTGTTGATCGCAAGGAAGAACTGTTATCCATGGACCTTGAATTTTTTAACGAGGCAGGGGAGAAAATCGGTGAATTAATCAAATTCACAAACAAACGTCTAAGACAAGCAGAGGATACTAGTTCGGGCAAGTGGGGTGAACATTTCATTTCTGGACAAGAATCTGAGTTTAGGATGTCTGAAATGGGCGTAACAGATGCTCCTCAAACGGGATATAACGATAACTTAGAATCCCAATACACTCTTATCCATAAAACCATTATCACATTTTTAAGGCAGTTACTGGCAGGGTTACTCCATCGAACAGAAGAGCATGTACGCATAAATACGGGTTACTATGAGATGGGGCTTGATTCAAAGAATTTATTGGAGGCCGTTAGACTCATCAGTGAGCGTATAGGAACTACGCTGTCTCCAACGCTCCTGTTTGAATACACCACGATTAAGCAAGTAGCAGATCATTTGAGTGACATGTATCCTCAAGCTTTCGAAAGAGGTGTAGGGCTTGGGAAGAACATATCTAAAACTGAAGATGAAACATTATCAGGTGGAAGTGGACTAGGAGCTTTGTCTAAAAACCTCCTAGATTTGAATGACCATCGTACATCAATTCATGAAGATATTGCAGTGATCGGTATGGCTGGGAGGTATCCAGGATCTACTAACTTAGAGGAGTTTTGGTCCAACTTAACCGAAGGTAAGGATTTAATCCGAGAAATTCCAAAGGACCGGTGGAACTGGGAGGATTTTGAGTCATTCCGCTCACCATCCGGTAAAGCTTTATCAAAATGGGGAGGGTTCATTGACGATCCTGATTGTTTTGATGCTTCGTTCTTTCGAGTTACTCCGCGAGATGCAGAGACTCTTGATCCGCAGGAACGTCTATTTTTAGAAACCTGCTGGGAGGCAGTGGAAGATGCAGGATATACTCCCGATACACTGGTCAATCCAGTGGGCAAAACGAAACGACGGTCTGTCGGTGTATTTGCCGGTGTTATGCATAAAGATTATACACTTGTTGGAGCATCTGCGGGAAAACAGTTTCCTATTGCTTTAAATAACGCGCCAATCGCAAACCGCGTCTCGTATTTCTGCAATTTTCATGGACCGAGCATGACCATTGATACGGTATGCTCCTCGTCGCTAACGGCCGTGCATTTGGCTTTAAATAGTTTAGCGCTTGGCGAATGCGAGGTTGCCTTAGCAGGTGGCGTCAATCTGTCGCTGCATCCGGGAAAATATTTATCTTATGGTTTAGCAGATATGCATGCCAGTGATGGTCGTTGCCGGACCTTCGGGAAGGGCGGCGATGGCTATGTGTCTGGAGAAGGCGTAGGGACGGTCGTGCTCAAGTCGTTGCGAAAAGCAGAGGAGGATGGCGACCATATATACGCAGTGATTAAAGGCAGTGTTATTAATCATGTAGGAGCAGTAAGTGGAATAACAGTGCCAAGTCCAGTCGCACAAGGAGAAATGATTGAGACCTGTTTAGAGAAAACTGGCATCGATCCTCGGACCATCAGCTATATCGAAGCACATGGAACAGGTACCTCGCTGGGGGACCCCATCGAAATACAAGGACTGGAAAAGGCATTCCGTCGTTACACAGAAGATGTTCAATATTGTTCCATTGGTTCGGTGAAGTCAAACATTGGACATGCGGAGTCTGCTGCAGGGATTGGGGGGCTGCATAAGGTTATTTTACAGCTGCATCATCGAACGCTGGTTCCATCACTGCACTCGTCTGATCCCAATCCGCATATTGATTTTGCTCGTTCTCCGTTCTATGTACAGCAGAAGACCGAAGCATGGAGACGGCCGATCCTAAAGGAGCGGGGGGAGGAAAAAGAATACCCACGCAGAGCAGGAATCAGTTCATTTGGTGCAACCGGTGCGAATGCTCATTTGATTCTGGAGGAATACATATCGGCGAAACAAGGAAAAGATGAGCGGAAAATTGGAAGTGAGGGAGAGCAGCCCATTCTCGTTCCACTCTCGGCTAAGAATAAAGAAAGACTAAGTGCCTATGCCGCCAAATTACTAGATTATCTACGCGGTGGGAAGCGAAATGGTCTAGTGAGCGAAATGGAAGCTCACTCAATTAAACCTTCGCTGGAAGAGCTGGCCTTTACCCTACAAGTTGGACGTGTAGCGATGGAGGAACGCGTAGCGATCATCGTTAGGAACCATAGTGAGCTCATGAATAAGCTAACTTGGATTGCTAGCGGGGAAGAAAATTATGGTCAGGATGGCATTTGGCAAGGCAGGGTCTATGAGAATGGCGAATTGATCTCATCGGGTTCAACTTCTCAGCATATTCGAGAAATGACTGGCGAAGAATTAGCAAGAATTGCACGCTTATGGGCCCAAGGAGCAGAGTTGGAGTGGTTATCCTTCTATCAAGGCAATCATCCTGTGCGAACAAGCTTGCCGACATATCCATTCGCTAAGGAGCGCTACTGGGTACCCGATGGAGTTTCCGTTGAATCGGAAAGTGGGATTGAAATTCCGAATTATCCTACCAATGCTTATATTCACCCATTGCTGCAACATAACACTTCCCAATTTGGTGAGATTCGCTATACGTCGGTTTTTACTGGTGAGGAGTTTTTCCTTGCGAATCATTTGATACATGGGCAGCGTGTACTTCCAGGTGTAGTCTATCTTGAAATGGTTAGGGTTGCAGTCAAGCAGGAGACCGCTGTTCCTGATAATCATATTATTCAATTCAAACATGTGCATTGGGCAAATAAAGCTGTTGCTGAAGAGGGTAATAATCTTGAACTGCATGTCGGTCTATTGCTGAACGATGACGATATTACGTTTGAAGTATACCAAGGAACTCCTGCACTTGAAGGGGATCGTATGGTTTATTGTAGTGGAAGTGTTATGGTGATTTCCGCTAAACCTTCGCCCCTCGTTGATATTCAATCTCTTCATAATGTATGCAGTCATTCATCTTTAGAGGCTCAGTATATTTACAACCTTTATCAAAGGGTTGGCATAGTCATTGGACCTGGTTATAGGGGAATTGAATCAGTACAAATTGGAAATCGTCAAGCATTAGCTACACTTTCTCTAGTTGGAGGTATACAGGAGAACGAAAACTTCTTCCTCCATCCTACGTTGCTTGATGCTGCTCTTCAGGCATCAATCGGTTTATCTGTTGGTGATGGACAGCCCCTAGCAACAGAGGTGCCTTTTGCTTTTGAATCCCTCGAGATATATAGCTCTTGTCGACAAGTTAACAATGCATGGATCCGATGGAGCGAAGGTCAAGTGGTAGAAACCTTGCGAAAGCTCGATATTGATTGGATAGGGAATGATGGTTCTGTGTGCGTCAGCCTTCGGGGACTGACTACGAGAGCTTTAGAGCAGGTTGACCATTCCGAAATCAGTCAAGTACGTTCTATGAGCAGGCTCTCTTCAATACCAATGGATCAAACAGGACTGCTTATGCTAGTTCCTGATTGGAAAGAACAGCAAGTACAAGAGTTGAAGGAAGAAGAATTTAGGTTACCTGAAGAGACAATTCATCTCGTACTGCTATATGAAATGGATGAGTTGTCTACCGAAATCTTCTCTACTCGACTAAGAGGTGCACACTGTTTGCAGGTTAATCCTCCAGGGTATCATTTGGATGAACGCTTTCAGTTCTATTCGAAGCATCTGATTACTAATATTCAAGAAATGTTATCGGATCGAACCGATCGACAGTTAATGATACAAGTGGTGATAGGGATTGATGCCGAGAATTCTGTGATGGCTGGACTACACGGCATACTAAAGACAGCAAAGTTGGAAAATCCACGGTTTAATGGTCAGATTATCGAAATGGAGAAAGGTGAATCTGTATCCAGTATCATAGAAAGATTGGCTGCAGATCGTTTTTATAGAGAAGCTCATATTCGCTACAAAGAGGGTAATCGTTTCGTTACCAAATTAAAAGAGATTCACTGGGAGCAATCAGTCGTTGGTATGCTTCCATGGAAAGATGGTGGGGTCTATCTGTTGACTGGCGGAGCCGGTGGTTTGGGAAAGATTTTCGCTGCTGAGATTGCCCGAACTGTTAAGAATGCCACTTTGATTATTGTTGGACGATCCCTACTTGATCTTGATAAGCAAGCCCAACTTATGGAATTGGAAATTATGGGTGTGCACTGCGAATATAGACAAGCTGATGTAACGGATAAATTAGTGGTAGAAGAGATAATGCACGCCATTGAATTAGAGTTTGGAAGACTCGATGGTATTATTCATTCCGCCGGATTAATCAAGGACAATTATTTGATAAATAAGAGTGTGGACGAGCTGCAGACCGTGATGGCTCCAAAGGTATCCGGCTTGATTCACTTGGATGAGGCAAGTAAACAATTCCAATTGGACTTTTTTATCTTATTTTCATCTGGCGCTAGCGCTTTTGGAAATCCTGGTCAGGCAGACTATGCTGCTGCAAATGCATTTATGGATATTTACGCTGAGTACCGGAATGATTTGGTAGCGATAGGACAAAGAGCAGGTAGGACATTGTCTATCGGTTGGCCGCTCTGGAAAGAAGGAGGAATGCACATTGATGCGACTACGGAGAAAGCGATAAGCCGGAGAACAGGCATGATTCCGCTTGATACGGAAGCTGGGGTTCAGGCCTTCTATCAAGCATATAGCCTAAAAAACAGTCGAGTTGTGGTTCTATCTGGTTATACGGAGCAGATACGCAATAGCTTACAAGCACAGGAGGGCATGATGAAAAACGAATCAGCACGATCTGGTCCTGAAGAGCGTGTATTGCAGGTAGACGAGAGAGAATTACTTGAAAACAAAGCAATCCATGAATTTAGGAAGTTGATCGCTTCCGTCGTGAAACTGCCTGCAAATCGAATTGAACCGGATATCACCTTTGAGAAATATGGATTGGATTCGATTGCGTACATGCAAATTACGGGGGAGTTGGAACAACGATTTGGAACGCTTCCCAAAACGCTGTTTTTCGAATACCCAAGTCTTCGAGCGATAACAGGTTACTTCGTCAAATCATATCGCAAAGAGCTGCTTAGGATGCTTGGGCTTAACGGATGGAACACAGGTAGCATACAGGGCGAATCAGGTGGAAGAAGTGTAGAGATCAAAAAGACTATGGGTTCTGACTCTGAGTCCTCGGCTGGTGATCATGTGAAGTCAACTTTGCATACAGATCAGCCCTCGTTTACAAACAATAATATGGATATAGCAATAATTGGACTGGATGGCCGCTATCCGGGTGCGAGAACGTTGGACGAATTTTGGACCCGCTTGTCTAACGGAGACGACTGCATTACAGAAATTCCTCAAGATCGATGGGATCATCATCTGATTTTTGATGAAAACAGAACAACGCCCGGAAAAACTTATGGCAAGTGGGGAGGCTTTATTGAAGGAATTAGTGAGTTTGACTCACAGTTTTTTCATATCTCACCCCGAGAAGCGGAGATGATGGACCCGCAAGAGAGATTATTTCTCCAAAGCGTGTATTCAGCCATGGAAGATGCGGGTTATACGAGGGACTCTATTGGTGATCATACAAAGGGACTTGGCGGAAACGTCGGTGTTTATGTCGGTGTTATGTATGATGAGTATCAATTGTACGGGGCGCAGGAACAAGCTAGAGGTAACGCTCTAACGTTGTCTGGAAATCCGGCAACTATTGCCAACCGGGTATCCTATTTTTGTGATTTTCATGGACCAAGTATGACGTTAGGGACAATGTGCTCATCATCACTCACAGCAATTCATCTTGCGGTCCAAAGTCTAAGAAACGGGGAATGCGAGTATGCCGTTGCTGGCGGTGTTAATGTTTCCATCCATCCCAACAAATATATTATGTTGGGGCAAGGGCAATTTATCTCTAGCAAAGGGCGCTGTGAAAGCTTCGGTAGGGGTGGTGACGGCTACGTACCAGGTGAGGGAGTAGGAGCCGTTTTATTAAAGCCGTTAGGCAAAGCAGTTGCAGATGGCGATCATATTTATGGGGTAATCAAAGCAACAGCAATTAATCACGGAGGAAAAGTAGCGGGATATACTGTTCCAAATCCGAATGCACAATCAGCTGTAATTGAAAAGGCGCTAAAAGAAGGCGGAATTGATCCTCGGATGATAGGGTATATCGAGGCACATGGGACAGGTACTTCACTTGGTGATCCTATCGAGATTGCGGGACTGACGAACTGTTTCCGTTCCAGTACACAAGATAAACAGTTCTGTGCAATCGGCTCGGTAAAATCGAATATCGGGCATTGTGAAAGTGCTGCTGGTATAGCAGGCATAACGAAAATATTGCTGCAGTTCAAGCATGGCAAGTTGGTTCCTTCCTTACATTCCACGGCGCTTAATCCGAATATTGACTTTTCCGAAACGCCGTTTATCGTACAACAGGAAAGTAGTGATTGGAAACGGCCTACGGTAGGGAAAGGGGCAGGAAATGAGCTTCCAAGAACGGCTGGAGTTTCCTCGTTTGGGGCAGGCGGTGCGAATGCACACATCATATTACAGGAGTACATGCCTTCGTCTGACGAACGCGAAAACCGCCTTCCAGATTCCCGACGCCCGGCCTTGATTGTCCTATCAGCTAAAGATGAAGACAGGCTACATGAGATGGTGCAAAGACTTATTAGCGATATTGAACACCGACCTATCACGGATCTGCAACTCTTGGATATGGCATACACGCTACAAATTGGACGCGAAGCCATGGAACAACGCTTAGCGTTAACTGCTGCCTCGGTGGACGAGTTAAAAAGAAAGCTGACCGACTATCTAAAAGGACAGCCGGATATTACTGAGCTTTACACAAACAAAATTAGACCAAATTTCGATGCATTATCAGTCTTGGCTGATGAAGATATGGTTCATACTGTACAAGCTTGGTTGCATAAAGGAAAGTATACCAACCTGCTTCAGCTTTGGGTGAAGGGACTCGTCATTGACTGGACCATACTATATGGAGACTGGCAGCCTCGCCGGATTAGTCTTTCGACCTATCCGTTTGCAAAAGAGCGTCATTGGGTTCAGATAACTACAGGAGTCTCCTCGGTACCTGAGGTTCCCAAGCATGTGTTACATCCGTTGGTGCATCGTAATACATCTGATTTGATGGAGCAGCGGTATAGTTCGACTTTTACTGGACAGGAGTTCTTTCTCCATGATCATCGTATAAAAGGGAGAGCTGTATTGCCTGGTGCCGCCTATTTGGAACTGGCGAGAGCAGCGGTGCATTTAGCTCAAGGTACGAGGGAGTATGATCTACTCCACTGGAAAATAGCTGATGTAACGTGGACCAGACCGTTCGTAGTTGATCAAAGTGAAGAGGATCTACACATCAGTGTAACTCCTCATGATAATGGAGATATTGGCTTTGTGGTATATAGTAGTCCTGAAGAAACCTCTGATGATCCTGTTATTCATAGTCAGGGGAAGTTTGTGCTGGACAATGGCGATAATTATCTTATCGAGGCGCCGAAGCGAGACATCGACCGTATCCGTTTAGAAAACAATCAACGTTTTGATGCAAAAACGTGTTATCAGATTTTTACGGAAACTGGCCTACAATACGGTCCAAGTCATCAAGCAATTAATTATCTATACGTCAGTGAAACGACGGTTCTGGCAGAACTTGCTTTGCCATCTTCAGCAGAAGAGTTGAGATCATTCATTATGCACCCAGCTCTGATTGATGCGGCATGGCAAGCGACAATCGGATTTAACCTAGCAGCCGGGGGAGTAACTCACAATAATAAGGCGCTAGCAATGCCGTTTGCGTTGGATGAGCTTGTGATATGGGAGGACTGCTCTGAGCACATGTTGGCGATTGTCCAGTACAGCCCGAGAAGTGGGGCGACTTCTTCAGTCGCAAAGTTTGATATTGACTTGTGTGGACCGGATGGCACTGTCTGCATCCAAATGAAGGGTCTTACATGTAGGATCCTGGAGGAATCAGTTTCGGTTAGTCCCAATGAAACTTTAAAAGGGGAGACAGCTACGGATACTTCGTTATTATTAAGACCAATCTGGGGAGCAGTAACACCGGAAACAGGAGAAACATTGCCAGTTGAACCTGAACGGACAATGTTAGTTATAGGACCAACGTATAAGTCGGAGCTCTGGCACCGGCAAATTCAAGGAATTGTCCCATTTGAAATAAAACCTTCTGAGAGTTCGGATATCATAAGTCACAGGTTGTCGAAAATCGAAGAGATTAAACATTTCGTGTGGGTTGCTTATAGTGGCGACGAGTCAGTTGAGCTTCCATACCGTGAGGATATGCAAGGCTCAGAGGTGGTAATTCTAGCGTTCCGATTTATTCAGGCGTTGCTTCGTTCGGGCTATGGTAGCCAGGAGATAGGACTTACTATTATAACCTCTCAAGCACAAATGATATTTGAAAGTGAACTTATAGATCCTAATCAGGCCAGTCTCCATGGTTTCATTGGATCTCTCGCTAAAGAATATCCGAATTGGAAAGTTCGTTTAGTTGATACGGATCAGGAAGAATTTCCACCATTAAGCGAGGTATTAGCTCTTCCTCCTGATAAAGATGGCCTACCTTGGTGCTATCGCCATTCAGAATGGTACCGTCGAGAACTTGTCCCAGTCGAGTTACCCAAACCAATTAAATCTGCGTATCGATCAGGTGGGGTGTACGTAGTCATTGGCGGTGCCGGCGGTATCGGCGAAGTGTGGAGCGAATATATGATACGCCGCTATCAAGCTGTAATCATCTGGATTGGCCGTAGAGAAAAGGATGCTATTATTCAAGCGAAAATTGATCGCTTATCAACTTTAGGTCATGCTCCAACTTACATTCAGGCTAATGCTGCCAACCGCATTGAGATGCATCAAGCATATAATTGGATCAAACAGCGTCATGAGCAAATTCATGGCGTTATTCATGCCGCTATCGTGTTGGCAGATCAAATGATTGCGAATATGGATGAGTCGAACTTCATCTCGGTGTTTAATACCAAGGCCAAGGTGAGTCTGCAGATTGAACAGACATTTCAAAATGAAATGTTGGATTTTGTTTTATTCTTCTCTTCCATTAATGCCTTTGCGGGAACACCAGGCCAAAGTAATTATGTAGCTGGTTGTGCGTTCAAGGATGCTTTTGCTCGAGGATTATCTAGTCGTTGGTTATGTCCGGTTAAAGTCATCAATTGGGGTTATTGGGGACACCACGGCGCTGTTGCTGATGAATTGTATAGGGAGCGAATGAGCCGAATGGGTATTGGTTCGATTGAGTCAGTGGAGGCAATGGACTTACTAGAGAAGGTACTTGAAGCTCCCATTGATCAGATCGCATACATGAAAGTAACGTCTGATTACTCACCTTTAGGTATAAAACCCAATGAGCGTATAGTCGTCTATCCTCATACAGAAGCTCTCTTCAATTCTCATGAAGAGGAAAGAGTATTGGACAATTCGGTAATGAGACGTGAGGCAATGATTGCCGTTAATCATAATCATGTCGTTCAGATGAATGAGCTTATGGGCCAATTGCTTTGGTGTCAAATGCAATCAATGATTATGTTCGAGAAATCTTTAGTGCAAATAGATTCAATGGAATTACGAGCTGGCACACAACAGCAGTATAACCGATGGATCAAAGAGAGCCTTCATGTGCTGGAGAGACTTGGATATTTACGTCGTTCAGACGAGATGGATAACCAGTGGCTTGTCACGGGAAAAGCACCGTCAAACGCAGCCGCTGTTTGGGAAAAGTGGGATTCACAAAAATCGATCTGGATGAATGATCCAACGATTCGGGCACAGGTCGAATTAGCCGAAACTATGCTGCGAGCGCTGCCTGAAATTTTGATCGGAAGCCGTAAAGCTACAGATCTGATGTTTCCTAACTCATCTATGAAGCTAATTGAAGGAATTTATAAAAATAATCCTGTGGCGGATTATTTCAACGATTTCCTTGCCCGTACTGCTGTTGACTATATTCAGAAGCGGATCCAAAATGATCCAAATGCGAGAATCCGTATTTTGGAAGTCGGCGCTGGGACGGGTGGAACAAGCGCAACCATGTTTGAAATGCTAAAGCCTTACCAGAGTTACGTACAAGAGTATTGTTATACGGATATTTCACAGGCTTTTCTCATGCATGGGGAGCGCGAGTACGCTAGTCGATTGCCTTATGTAAATTGTAGGATTTTGGATGTGGAATTTTCTATTGGTGGGCAAGGGGTAGATGTAGGATCATATGACATGGTTATTGCCACAAATGTGTTGCATGCCACTAGACATATTCGTTCTGCTCTACGCAATGTCAAGGCTGCCTTACGTCCAAATGGTTTGCTTGTTCTCAATGAGATTGCCGGAAACCGATTATTTACTCACCTTACTTTTGGATTGTTGGAGGGATGGTGGTTATATGAGGATCCTGGGCTACGCATCGATGGAAGTCCTGCTCTTTCATCCAAGTCCTGGAAGGTGGCTTTGGAAGGAGAAAATTATCACAGCATTCGTTTTCCAGCGGTTGAATACGAAGAAATGGGGCAACAGATCGTTGTTGCTAAGAGCGACGGTGTCGTACGGCTAACCGATTCTATTCCTTCAGTTATTGAGACTCCATTGAATAAGCGTGTGGCTGCAAAGAATTCTGTAGAACCTATCAGCGGGGAAGGGAGGCAAGAGATGCTTCGCGAGAAGACACGAGCCTACCTGAAGCAGCTAGTGGGCGAGACATTGAAACTTTCAACAGAACGTATCGATACATCCGAGAGGATGGAGAAGTACGGGATTGATTCTATATTGATTGTACGACTAACTGATAAGCTCCGTACTGTAATGTCCGATGTAAGCAGTACACTGTTTTTCGAATATCAAACAATTGATGCATTGGCCGAGCATTTGATTCATGATCGTCCTCAAGAAATGGCAGTATTAGTCGGAGCTGCACCCAAAGTGAAAGTAGAAAGAACTGAAAGAAATAACAACAAAAACCTTTCAGTTATGAATGGACCAGCTAAACATGTTAATCAACCCACCAGTAGATTTAAGAGTAAGACTTCTACTGAGCAACAGAATGTGGTAAGGACACAATCGACTAATCGAGATGTTGCTATTATCGGTCTTTCTGGCCAATATCCGATGGCAGGGAACGCTCATCAGTTCTGGACAAATCTGTTGGAAGGTGAAAACTGTATTTCGGAGATTCCACCAGAACGCTGGGATTGGAAACGTTACTTCAGTGACGAGAAGGGAACAAGCGGATCCATGTATACGAAATGGGGCGGCTTCATTCGAGATATTGATTGTTTCGATCCTAAATTTTTCCATATATCTCCGAGAGAAGCGATGCAGATGGATCCCCAGGAGCGTCTGTTCCTCCAAAATGCTTACGCAAGTATTGAGGATGCAGGTTACACGCCAGATAAACTTAGTGAAACTGGCAAGGTTGGCGTATTTGTCGGTGTGATGAACGGAAATTATCCGACTGGGGCAAGTTACTGGTCCATCGCAAATCGCGTATCTTACACTTTAAACTTTAATGGGCCAAGCATGGCGGTTGACACAGCATGTTCATCGTCTTTGACAGCTATAATCCTTGGCATGGATAGTTTGTTTAATGGAATGAGCGATGTAGTTATATGTGGAGGGGTAAACCTTATTGTTGATCCTGTCCATTATATAAAGCTGTCTGCAGCTAAAATGCTCTCTCCAACTGATCGGTGTAAGGCGTTTGGCGAACAAGCTGACGGTTTTGTGGACGGAGAATGTGTCGGTGCCGTTATTTTGAAGCCGTTGAACAAGGCTATTGAAGATGGCGACCACA
Organism: Paenibacillus sp. JNUCC-31; assembly: GCF_014844075.1. Taxonomy (NCBI): domain Bacteria; kingdom Bacillati; phylum Bacillota; class Bacilli; order Caryophanales; family Paenibacillaceae; genus Paenibacillus; species Paenibacillus sp. JNUCC31. Next base: position 1,336,526 of record NZ_CP062165.1, on the reverse strand, counting down.
TTTATGGTGTAATTAAAGGCGGTTCGATTAACTCTGGTGGGAAAACGAACGGCTATACCGTACCCAACCCGAATGCACAACATCAAGCAATCACCGACGCCCTTAAAAGATCAGGGATTCAACCTGAAATGGTTAGCTATGTGGAGGCACATGGCACAGGCACTGCCTTGGGTGACCCTATTGAGATCGCAGGACTTTCGAAAGCTTTTGGAGATGGGACAGGCAAAAAGCAATATTGTGCCATTGGATCGGTCAAGTCCAATATAGGTCACTGCGAAAGTGCCTCGGGAATTGCAGGGCTCACAAAAGTGATTATGCAAATGAAGTTCGAAACATTGGTTCCTTCGATTCATGCAGAAAAGTCTAATCCAGATATTAACTTCCGAAACAGTCCGTTTAAGCTGCAAACTGAGCGTGCGCCATGGCGCCGACCAGTTTTAGAACAAGGAGGAGCGTATAAGGAAGTTCCTCTGATTGCAGGCATTTCTTCGTTTGGGGCGGGTGGTGCAAACACCCATCTTATTATTGAGGAATATCGACCGAATTCGACGAATAGCACTGCGGGGTCACAGGTAAGGTCAGTCACAATTGTGCTTTCAGCCAAGAACGTTGACAGGTTAAAGGAACGCTCTCGTCAGCTGGTGGCGCAAATCCAGGAGAAAAATATTACAGACGACAATCTTTTGGATGCAGCATACACCTTGCAAATAGGACGGGAAGCCATGGAGGAGCGCCTTGCGTTCGTTGTTGATTCCGTAAGTGATCTTGAGATTAGGCTAAAAGAGTTCATTGAAGGCAATCAATCGGCTGGTATGCATTTCGGACAAGTTAAATCTAAGAATCAATCATTAACGCCTAATGTTGCCGAATCTGCTTGGCCGAATCGCGAATATGATCAGTGTGAAAAGCTGGCATCCATGTGGGTTAAAGGATATCAAGTTGATTGGTCTCTGCTGTATAACACAACTAAACCCAGCAGGATAAGTCTGCCGAGCTACCCGTTCGCTAACGAAAGGTATTGGGTAAATGCTAAACGCGAAGCAGAGGAGACCAGCTTCTCTAAGGATTCAGTCGACAAGGTATCTCCATTAGCTACAACTATTCTAGAGGTAACGCCAACCCAAACGGATTCTAATTACATCCAGTTGAGCGGTTTGCAGGATATAGTACATGTTTCACCAACGCAGAAGCCAGTAAGGATTGAGTTATCTGCGCTTCCTCAGTCTGAGGGAATATCCATTGAAATCAAAGAAGAAAGCAAACCTGAACCCTTGTTAACGCCCATTTTGGAACGAAAACATGTCCTGCCTGTCCATCAAACAGCAGAGCAGCTTATTGCCGAGCTTGCCCAAACACTGGCGGATGCTCTTTTCATGTCACTTCATGAGATTGATTACGACCGCAGCTTTATCGAAATGGGAATGGACTCTATCATTGGTGTGGAATGGATTCAAGCTATTAATAAGCGATATGGACTCTCAATTTCGGCGACAAGAGTCTATGATTATCCGACCCTGCGTGAGTTTTCTATATATTTAGCAGGAGAGTTGCCAAATAGGGCACAAGATCCAGGCGATGTTATTGAGAACGTTCCGAATATTACAACTAATAAGCAGGAATCGGTAACAGCGATGTCCATGACATCCGGTTCACTAATGGAAGAGTTGAAAGACTTACTAGCGGAGACGTTGTTTATGAATCGAGCTGACGTTGAGCTAGAGAAGAGCTTTATCGAAATGGGAATGGATTCGATTACGGGCGTGGAATGGGTTCAACTCATCAATAAACGGTATGGGACGAATGTCACTGCAACTAAAATATACGATTACCCAACTATTACGGAGTTTTCGAACTATCTTATGACTGAATTGAGTAAAAGTAACGATCATTCTGGAACAATGTCGAGTTCCAACAACAATTCGGAGTCGTCTCATAATCCGCTAACATTGGAAATGGTACTTGAGAAAGTTCGCCAAAAAGCCATTCCAATCGACCAGGCAGAGCAATTGTTGAGCTCCTTACTTTCCAAGTAAATAAAAGAGAGGGATTGCCATGAATATTCAGCACGTTCTACGCGCTTTGGAGGCAGGAGAGATAAGTCCGGAAGATGCAAAAATGAAACTCGCTAGTTTGACGGCATCTAATGAGAAATCACCGGTACTTCCTGAAACCAGCGAGGAGAAACCTGACAGTGAAGATGCAATTGCCATCATTGGAATGTCAGGCAAATATCCGGACGCTCCCGATTTGGTCCAGTATTGGGACAACCTTGTTCAAGGCAAAAATTCTATCCGAGTGATTCCTCCTTCTCGCTGGCAGGTCGAAGACTACTATGATCCACGTCTTTCCCAGCGAGGAAAGGTGTACTGCAAATGGATCGGTATGCTTGATGATATCGATTGTTTTGACCCGTTGTTTTTTAATATTTCGCCTGCCGAAGCGGAAGATATGGACCCCCAACAGCGATTGTTCCTGCAAGAGGCGTATCATGCATTTGAAGACGCGGGTTATTCTCGTGAACAGCTGAGTGGATCTAAATGCGGAGTGTACCTCGGAATAATGAGTAATGAGTACGGTCTTATGCTATATCAGAACCAGGTCGGTGCAAATAGTACAACTGGAAATAGTTTTGCTATAGCTGCTGCTAGACTTCCTTATTATCTCAATTTGAAGGGGCCAGCGGTTCCAGTGGATACCGCTTGCTCATCCTCTTTGGTTGCCGCGCATATTGCTTGTCAGGCATTGAAAAGTGGCGAAATTGATATGGCCCTTGTCGGTGGCGTCACTCTATATTTGACACCGGAATCTTATATTAGTATGTGTGGTGCGGGCATGTTGTCACCGGATGGGCAGTGCAAGACATTCGACAATACTGCAAACGGATTCGTTCCTGGAGAAGGTGCAGGTGCACTGGTGTTGAAGAGATTAAAAGATGCTGAGGCGGATAAGGATCATATTTATGGTGTTATTATTGGGTCAGGGCTCAACCAAGATGGCAAAACAAACGGTATCACAGCGCCGAGTGCGAATAGCCAAATGGAACTGGAACGAGAAATATACGAGAAATATAGTATTGATCCAGAGACTATCGGTTACGTCGAAATGCATGGAACTGGGACGAAATTAGGGGATCCAATTGAGCTGGAGGCATTGTCAACCGTATATGGAGAGAAAACCGATAAAAGGAACTACTGTGCAATTGGTTCGGTTAAAAGCAATATAGGCCACACTTCTGCTGCTGCCGGAATTGCTAGTATCCAAAAGGTTTTACTTAGTATGAAACACCGGAAACTGGTTCCGACATTGAACTTCGAGAAACACAATGAGCATTTTGATTTTAAGCAATCACCGTTCTATGTCAATACAGAGGTGAAGGAATGGGAGAGTAAAAACGAGGCCCCGCTTCGCGCGGGGGTGAGCTCGTTTGGATTCAGTGGCACAAATGCTCATTTTGTTATTGAACAATATATGAATAAAGGTGCTGAAACCCATATTAATTCTGATGACAATGATCCGGTTTTAGTCGTTCTTTCAGCCAAAAGCGAAAATCAACTTCAACAGTACGTAAAGCACGTTATGGAGTGGTTAAAGAATGACAGGTATACAAGTCTACGAGACGTGGCATTTACTTTACAGACCGGTCGAGAGCCGATGGATTACCGTTTGGCAGTGAAGGCTGAATCAAAGACCAACCTTCTTCAAAAGTTTGATGCATATGTTAATGGTCATGATACTGCGGATATTTTCAGTGGAAATACAAAACAAAGCCGGAATGAAGTTGTTATCTACGAGAGTGATGCGCAGGCAATCAAAGTACTTGAGGTGTGGCTTCTCAATAAACAACTAGATCGTGTTGCCGACATTTGGGTGAAAGGAGCCAATGTAAACTGGAACCTACTTTACAGTGAAGACCAACCTTATCGAGTTAGTCTACCTACGTATCCTTTTCTTAAGAATAGATATTGGTTAACGAAGTTAGAATCGTTGGAAGAATTTGGAGAAGACAAAGAGGAAATATCATTACAGAATTTTACCGGGCGACTTCATCCATTGCTCCACTTAAACACATCCGATTTATTTGAACAACGTTACAGTTCGACATTCAGTGGTAACGAATTCTTCCTTTCTCATCATGTAATTGGGGGAGAGCGAATGTTGCCAGGCGCTGCTTACTTAGAAATGGCACTGAAGGCAGCTGGTTTCGCTGGGCGATTGCCTGAAAAGGGTCCGATGTCGATTCGCTTACGAAACGTTATATGGGAGCGTCCGTTTATCGTCCAGAATCATTCTGTAGAAGTCCATACTCGAGTGAATGACAGTCAAGCCGACGGAATGACAATTGAAATTTACAGTGAAGCCGTTGATCCAAATGAGATGCCTGTCATGTATTGCCGTGCGTGGGCTTCCATTGAGCCCATTCGTACACATTCACCTCTTGATCTTGAAGCGACGTTAATTCGTTGCGGGGTTAGCGTGCTGGATGCGGAGCAATGCTATGAATTGTTCGAGAACATGGATATTAAGTATGGACCGGCCCACAAAGGAATTAAAAGACTTCATGCTTGCGAGGATGAAGTGTTGGCCGAGTTAATACTTCCTGATTCCATATCGGAGACTGCAGAGGAATACACCTTGCACCCGAGTGTTGTGGATTCTGCATTGCAGGCATCTATTGGTTTTATTCTGTCATCTGGCCAGATGATTGGTAGCGATAGAGCCATTCGTATTATGCCTTACGGATTAGAGGAGCTTGAGTTTATTCGTCCATGTAGAGACACCAATATGTGGTCGAGGATCTCTTATAGCGACAACAATGATTCTACGAGCACTAAAACGACAATGGATATTCACATTTATAACACCGTGGGTGAAATCTGTGTGCGTATAAAAGGTTTTTCGGTTCGAATTGTGGAAGTGGCGGACTCTATAAAAAACGACCTGGTTTTGCTTCAACCCGTGTGGCAAGAAGCGACGGGGCTTCTTCCTGTACAATCAGACGACGATGAGCATGTTGTCCTTCTATGCGGAATGGAGGAAGCAACCTTTAAAAACAGCATGAAGATGCCACTAGAAAGGACTCGTTATGTCGTATTAGAGTCAGCATCCATCTTAATTGATGAGAAGTTTACAGCGTATGCTCTACAGGCTTTCGAAGAAATTAAGACAATCATCAGTAGTAAACCTGTAGGTAGAGTGCTCATACAAATTGTAGTTCCACCCCAGAATGACGGGGCACCGTTAGTTGGATTGCTCGGCTTGTTAAGATCAGTAGAGATGGAAAATAGCCGGATACGAGGGCAACTCATTCAGCTGGATACCATTGATGAGACGGTAATCAAAGATAAATTATCCGAAAACAGAAGCCTACCCCATTCACGCCACATTCGATATCAAAATGGTAAACGAATGACTGAGTCTTGGGCGGAGGTAGACCAAGGTTCGCTAGAGCCGTGCATTCCTTGGAAGGCAAAAGGCGTATATCTCATTACTGGTGGATTGGGCGGATTGGGCCGTATCTTTGCTAAAGAGATTGCGCGTACAGCACAGGGTGCGGTATTGATTCTTACTGGTAGATCCAGCAAGACGGATACCGATGATCTATGGCTACGTGAGCTTGAATTGTTTAATATTCAAGTAGAGTACAGGCAGCTGGATGTAACGGATGCACCCGTGGTCGATGATTTGATTCATTATATTTGTGAGCGCTATGGATCTCTTGATGGCATTATTCACAGCGCAGGGATGAAGCGAGATAACTATATCATCCATAAGTCGAGCGGAGAGTTTATGGATGTAATTGCACCAAAGGTGTCGGGGGTGGCTAATCTCGATCGAGCTAGTAAGGACCTGCGGCTTGACTTTTTCATATTGTTCTCTTCTCTAGCCGGGAGTTTGGGTAATCAGGGACAAAGCGATTACGCCTCGGCGAACGGTTTTATGGATGCGTTTTCAGGATATCGAAACCAGTTGGTTACATCCGGCCTTCGACACGGATACACACTGGCCATTAATTGGCCTCTTTGGCAGGATGGCGGTATGCAAGTTGATGCTGAAACAGAGAAGATGATGCTACGGAGCGCGGGTATCGTCCCCATGCATACTTTGACTGGTATTCAGGCTTTGTATATTGCGTACGCTACGGGTCTTGGGCAGGTTATGGTCATGGAGGGCCGTTTATCCCAGATTAGGGAACGGATGCTTCAAGCTGTGCACACTGAAGTTCAAGTGCCAGGCGTGTTGTCTGAATACCAGACAGACGATGCTCAATTCCGAAATGTAATCGGGTTTATTGAGAAAGCGGTCTGCAGCATTTTAAAAGTGAAGCGTGAAGAAATCGATGAACATGCCCTGTTGACGGAATATGGTTTCGATTCTATCACATTTACGAGATTGACTAATGAGCTGAACGAACATTACAAGATCGAGCTGACGCCTGCAATTTTCTTTGAGTACCCAACCATGAGTGGTTTGGCTGGTTATATGTGCAATGAATATGCTGCTGCAATTGATGAAAAGACTCCAAATAGGGAGATTACAAGGAATTCTTCTGTCGATCATAATTCAGCTGCTGCTTCTAAAAAGCAGCAGCCAGTGAAGTTCCAGCGACGAGGACATGCTAATGATAATTTCTCCACTAATAGCACGCTTAAACAGAAGGATAAAACCGAAAAAGAGCCAATCGCCATTATAGGTCTGAGCGGCATATTTCCGATGGCAGATGATGTGGATGCATTTTGGGGGAATCTTGTCGGAGGCAAGGACTGTATTTCAGAAATCCCACCAAGTCGCTGGGATTGGCAGGCGTACTACGGAAATCCTATGACGGAAGGTAACAAAACAAAGGCAAAGTGGGGCGGATTTATCAATGGGATTGATGAATTCGATCCGCTCTTTTTTGGCATTTCGCCGAAAGAAGCAGAGCTTATGGACCCACAACAGCGGCTTTTAATGACCTATGTCTGGAAAGCGATCGAGGATGCGGGCTACTCAGCTCAAAGCTTGTCTGGCAGCAATACCGGTATTTTTGTGGGTACGATGAACAGCGGCTATAGCAGTTTGATTAAGGAAGCGAAGGCTGCTATAGAAGGATATTCTGCAACAGGACTGGCAACTTCCGTGGGTCCGAACCGAATGAGTTACTTTCTGAACGTTCACGGACCGAGCGAACCGATAGAAACGGCCTGCTCCAGTTCTCTAGTTGCCATCCACCGTGCGGTAAGGGCTATTCAGAGTGGTGACTGTGAAATGGCCATTGCCGGAGGCGTAAATACAATCGTATCGCCAGAGCTACAGATCAGCTTCAGCAAAGCGGGAATGTTATGTGAGGACGGGCGATGCAAGACATTCTCAAGCGAAGCGAATGGGTATGTGAGAGGCGAAGGGGTTGGCATGCTCTTGCTGAAGAAGCTGAGCGAAGCCGAGGCTTCCGGGGATCACATCTATGGCGTGATTCGCGGAACCGCGGAAAATCACGGGGGCCGGGCTGCGTCACTCACTGCACCTAATCCGAAAGCCCAAGCAGATCTCTTGCTTTCAGCCTATCGGCAAGCGGGAATCGATCCAGGAACAGTGACATATATCGAAACACATGGTACGGGGACCTCACTGGGGGATCCGATTGAAATCAACGGGTTAAAGTCGGCTTTCAAGACGCTGTACCAAGATACGGGAGAAGTAAACCAACCGGAAAGAAGATGTGGACTCGGCTCTGTAAAGAGCAATATTGGACATTTGGAGCTGGCGGCAGGTGTGGCAGGCGTGATAAAAGTGCTGTTACAAATGAAGCATAGAAAGCTCGTGAAAAGTTTACATTGTGAGACGATCAACCCTTATATCCAACTGAAAGACAGTCCGTTCTATATTGTACAGGAAGAAGAGGAGTGGAAAGCACTTGAAGATGAGGAAGGAAACGCAATTCCACGGCGTGCAGGTGTAAGCTCATTTGGGTTTGGCGGGGCAAATGCGCATGTGGTGATTGAAGAGTATGTAGCACAAACGTCTAACCCGGTAAAAGCGGTGAGAGGAGAACAGCCGGTAATCGTTATCTTATCGGCCAAAAACGCAGAGCGTCTGAACGAACAAGCCCGCTTGTTGCTCGAAGCGATCCAGCGTGGAGCCATTGGTGAGTCGGAACTGGAGCGAGTAGCATATACCCTGCAAGTCGGGAGAGAAGCGATGGACGAGCGCCTGGGCTTCACAGCAGCTTCGTTGGAAGAACTGAAGGACAAATTGCATGCCTATGTGGAAGGGAAGGACGAGCATACCGACCTATACACAGGGCAGGCAAGGAAAAATAAAGAAGCAATGGCGCTGATCGGAGGGGACGAAGATTGGCAAACGGTAGCACAGGCATGGATGGAAAAAGGGAAATATGACAAACTGCTAGCCTTCTGGAGCAAAGGGCTTTCCGTCGATTGGAACGGCTTGTATGCAGGGAATAAACCGAGTCGAATGAGCCTGCCAACATATCCATTCGCCAAGGATCGGTACTGGGTGATTAAAAATGAAGCTAGCCTTGGTCAGTTATCGGGAGACAGACAGGTAAGTGAAGTGGATTCTTCTTCAGAAGAGTTTTCCAGGGAAGTTACTACTGAAGCGCTGAGGCTCATTCCAATATGGGATGAAATCCTTTTACCCATAGCTAGGCGAACAGAGTCGACGATAGAAGAAGGAAGAATTATCGTCATCAACGGTACGATGGATAGTAAATACCAGATAATGAGTTATTTTCCGCAAGCAGAACTGATTGATGTCGATGGAAACGATTCAACGGCAATGATTAAGAAGAAACTTCAACATGGTGGCGATATTAAACGTATTGTATGGCTTTCGTCCACAACATCTACAGGCACCATTATGGACGGGACGTTGTTAGATGATCAGGAAGACATATTGTTTTCAGGTTTCCGAATCATTAAAGCAGTTTTGGAGCTTGGCTATGAAACCAAGGCACTGCGCTGGGATGTATTTACCGTTCAGGCTCATACGGTTCGCAGAAGCGAATGGACGAACCCTGTTGATGCTGGGATCTATGGATTAATGGGGACATTGGCGAGAGAATATCCTTCCTGGAGTATGAACATTGTGGATATGGAGGAGGGAGCGGAATGGCCACTTTCCGATGCACTAGATTTACCTCCTGATCGTTACGGTCAAGCATGGGTTTACCGAGACCAAAGATGGCAACGTCGCAAACTTGCGATGATTAAAGATACGAGTCAGACGAATCTAGAAGCGCAGCGAATGAATGGTGTGTATGTCGTTATCGGTGGCGCAGGTGGTATTGGCGAAGTTTGGACAGAACATATGGTTCGGAATTATAAAGCTCAAGTGGTGTGGATTGGCCGAAGAGCTTGTGATGAAGTAATTCAATCCAAATTGGATGCGCTTGCTGTACTCGGACCAGCCCCATTATATCTCGTCGCTGATGCATCCGATCTTGTTGCGTTAAAACAGGCCTATATCGAAATTAAGAATCGTTTTGGAGCCATTCATGGGGTTGTTCACGCAGCCGTTGACTTATTTGACCAAAGCATACAAGCGATGGATGAGAATCGATTTAGAAATGGATTGAAAGCGAAAACCGACGTAAGTATAAGGCTGGCACAGGTTTTCCGTCATGAAATACTTGATTTCGTTCTGTTCTTTTCCTCCATGAATTCTTTTGTCAAGACGCCGGGTCAGAGCAACTATGTGACGGGTTGTCTATTCAAAGATAGTGTTGCTCACCGTTTGTCTCTGGAATGGTCATGCAAAGTAAAAGTAATGAACTGGGGTTACTGGGGCGATGTTGGTGCAGGAGCTTCAGCCTTGCATAGGGAGCTTATGAACCGGGCAGGAATTGCTTCTATTGAATCGGCTGAGGCTATGGAAGCCCTGGAATCGTTGTTGCATGGTCCCTTGGATCAAATGGTGTTCGTGAAAACTTCCGACCGCACATCTATTAGAGGGATTGTTGGTGAGGAGGTTATCGAGATATATCCTGAGACACTTCCAGCTGATATCGATATTGGGCATGTCTTTGAAGACTTGCCGGATAATACCTTTTCTATTGCTTTGCAGAAACACATGAATAGTGAAACGGAATCCACTCCTATGTTGAAAAATTTGCAAGCCTTCATGCTCAAACATGCATCGGTGCTGTTACAAGTTGGACTTGAGGAAATACATGTCGATGTTGATTTGTATGAGTATGGTTTCGATCCGATCCTATTGACTGAGCTAGTGACTCTGGTAAACCGTACGTATGGAATTGAGATGACTCCGCTCGCTCTGATCGAGAATCCCACAATTCTCAGTTTTTCTCGATATGTGGAACAAATCTACGGAGATGCTATTACGGCTCTACAAGTCTAAACAGAAGAATGATGCCTAGAGACGTGAGATGAGCAACATAAAAAAGGAGTTCGATAACTATGAAATTAAAAGGAGACCGAGCAGATGAATGAATCAGTGGATGAAGCGATTTATAGCAATAAGATTCTTGCAAGGTCTGTTGCTGCTTACATCGGAGAGAGAATTAAGCGTGATGCCACAAACCGCTTAAAGATTCTGGAGATCGGCGCGAGTAGTGGGGAGGTGAGTCGTACTGTTCTCCAGAACATTGACCATTACCGGGATTTTATTGAGGAATATAGTCTTACTGATATCTCGCAAGCTTATATACATCAAGCTATAGAGAATAATAACTCAAGTTTTCCTTATTTAATTTGTAGAACCTTCACTATCGATTCTGATCCATCTGAACAAGGATTTTCAAAAGGTGAATATGATTTGATAATAGCGGGTAGTACTTATCTTGCCAAAGGCAGCATCAAAAGTGCGGTTCGGAATGCCAAGAAGCTCTTAAAGAGAAATGGCTGGCTGGTGATTTATAAGAATGCCCCCGTTTCGACCTCAGAAATGCCGGAAAGATGGACAGCTATACTTGAAAGCGAAGGCTATCGAATCGTTCGCCATTCGCTCCAGAGCGAAGCTCATCTTGTCATTGCTGCAAGTGACGGTATGATACGAATTAGTGAGCCAGTCCATGGTCACTTGAAGACTGGGACAGAAGCCGAGACCAGAAATCGGGTTGAGGAATCTTCTCCATCTCTTCAACTGAATGTGAACAGAACCTCACCAACTCAAAAATCAATGGTATCAAAGCAAGATGACTCCTACCTTGAGATCCGAGTAGTTGACACAATAATCGGAAAATTAACGGAAACGTTACATATCAAGGAGCAGTTGATTGATCCTGAAAGACCGTTCACGGATTATGGTTTGGACTCTATCACGGGTGTTCAATTCATTCAACAGTTGAATGAGTATTTGCAAATTGATCTAGAGACGACTTGCCTGTTCGATTATAGCTCTGTTCTCGGCTTAGCTGCTTATATCGTCACACGGTATAATGAGCGGCTTCTTTCTCTTTACCAAGCAGATGATAGATTTACAGAGACAGAACTCATGTCTGACGAAGTTAATCACAGTGTACTTGAAGATGTCGATCGACATGAAAAGGGGATTGATGAACAGCGCTCATCATCGGGAGTAAGCAACAAAGGGGCTAGTCAGGGTGGTGTGCACTCGAAAGAACCCATTGCTGTAATCGGGATGAGTGGACGATTCGCCAAATCGGAAACACTGGAACAATTGTGGGAACATCTTGCTGAGGGCCATGATCTAGTCGAAAAAGTAACCCGTTGGAATCTGGAAGAATATATGTCTGGGGATTACTGTGATTATGGTAGCTTCTTGGACAATATTGATCGGTTCGACCCTTTGTTTTTCAACATTTCAGGTGCGGAAGCTTCCTATATGGATCCACAACAGCGTTTCTTCTTAGAGGAGTCTTACAAAGCTCTTGAGGACGCAGGCTATGCTGGAACACAGATACAAGGTAGATCCTGTGGGGTGTATGTCGGTTATAACGGAGCAGATTACGACAGGTTGATTGGTCCAGATGCGCCACCGCAAGCCATGTGGGGAAATTCTGCATCGATCATTCCAGCAAGGATTTCTTATCATTTAAATTTACGTGGGCCAGCAATTACGGTAGATACCGCTTGCTCCAGCTCATTGGTAGCGATTCATCTCGCCTGCCAAGGACTTTGGAGCGGAGAAACAGAGATGGCCTTAGCCGGAGGGGTATTCATACAAACGACGCCTGGTTTCTATATTTCTGCTAACCGTGCGGGTATGTTTTCTCAATCCGGTCGCTGCCGTACTTTTGATGAACGTGCGGATGGTTTTGTTCCAGGCGAAGGTGTTGCAGTGGTTGTTTTGAAGAAACTTGAGGCTGCTATGGCAGATGGCGACCATATTTATGGTGTAATCCGAGGCTCTGGTATGAATCAGGATGGTGCAACGAACGGGATTACAGCACCGAGCGCTCTTGCGCAAGAAAGGTTACAGCGCGATGTCTATGATACGTTTGGTATTGACCCGTCAGCAATAGAGCTGGTAGAGGCACATGGAACGGGTACAAAGCTTGGTGACCCTATTGAACATCAAGCACTTACTAAGGCATTTCGAGCATACACGGACCAGCGAGAGTACTGCGCTATCGGTTCAATTAAAACTAATATTGGACATACCACATCTGTGGCGGGTATCGCAGGGTTTATCAAGGTATTGTTATCTTTGAAAAACAGACAAATCCCACCGTCCTTGCATTTTGAAAAGCATAACCCCAATATTGACTTGGCCGGGAGTCCGTTCTATGTCAACACGCGTCTTCAACATTGGGAATCACCATCGTTGGGAGCGCGTCGATTGGGAGCAGTCAGTTCATTTGGCTTCAGTGGAACGAATGCACATATCGTACTTGAGGAGGCGCCGGAAAGGGAGACAAAACCAATTCGTAAGCCTGCTCATTTGATTGTGCTATCAGCAGCGACAGAGGAGCAATTACGAGAACAAGCTGAACAGATCGTTTCTTATTGTGAAAAACCGGGAACTAAATATTGTAGCCATATGAGCTTCACACTCCTTGTGGGGAGAAAACATCTTTCCAACAGGCTTGCTCTTATCGTAAGGAATGAGGATGAGTTGAGAAGTACACTTTCCCAGTGGCTTGAAGGTGTCACATCTCCTCGATTATTTGTCGCCACCAAGTCGGAAACGATTGCAACCCGTGAACGGCCTTCCCTTAGACGGATCGGTAACCAATGTATTCGCAATTGTCTGATCTCGGATGACGTGCGTGAATACATAGATAACTTGGAAGTTGTAGCTGAGTTATTTATTCAAGGATATAAATTGGATTATGAGGTGCTGTTTTCGAATGATCATTACAGCCGAGTGTCTATGCCTACGTACCCTTTTGCAAAGGAGAGCTATTGGGTGTCAGATGCGAAGGCATCTCCGTCTGGATATGTTTCAAACACGGTAGTACGGATTGATTCCAGTTCTTCAGGAATTGAACATGCAGAACCTGGTTCCTCAGGGATTCCAAGCGAGGGAACCGGTGAGCGTCTGTTGAAACTGGTATCGTCCATATTACGCATAACTGTTGATCGGATCGATGATAAACAAGATTTGTTCGGTTACGGCCTGGATTCGATAAGTGGTATGTCGCTTATGAACGGGGTGAAAGAGGAGTTTGGAGTTGAGATGTCTTATAAGGAGCTCCTCAACTATAGATCGGTTCAAGAAATAGCGGAGTACATCCATAAAAACACTCCGTCTGGACCTCAAGATTGCCTACAACCAGACTTCGAAATGGCGAATGTTAGTCCAGAGGAACCCCTTAGGTTCCCTCTATCGTCAGGTCAATTGGGCATATGGCTTATTCAACAGCTCGCTCCGTCAAGCTATGCGTATAACTTGCCTCATGCCTTCAGAATCAAACAGAAAATGGATTCGGATGCATTGCATAAAGCTGTAAATGGGATTGTTAACCGTCACCTGCTCTTGAGAGCTGTAATTGAAATGAATGGGACTGAAGCGGTTCATGCCATTTACCCTGAGAACCGGTTTCTCTATGAAACAGAACATGTTTCGCATTTGTCTGAGGAGGAACTCAAGGCATATTTGATTCAAAAATCGCGGGAGCCTTTCCAACTAGAAAAAGGACCACTTCTTCGTGTATGTTTACTGACCAAAACAGAAGATGAACATATTCTGTTTATCAATGTGCATCACATTGTATTCGATGGAAGTTCATTAATGGTACTTCTAAAAGAGCTATTGCTGTTGTATGCCAAGGCTTTAAATGGTGATTCGATGGAGCTTGCTGGACCTGAAGTAACGTATAAGGCTTTTGTAGATTGGCAGCAGAATTTTCTTGGTAGTGAGACTGGGCAGCGTCAACAAACCTACTGGAGAACTCAACTATCAGGTGAAACGCCTACGCTTCAATTACCTTATGATCGTCCACGGCCGGAAACTTCCAACTTCCAGGGGAAAACGTACATTCAAAGGTTAGATGAAGCACTGACGCAGAACGTTCATCAGGGTAGTGCGAAGGAAAAGGTTTCCCCATACATTTTTATGCTTAGCACTTTTAAAATGCTGCTGCACCATTATACCGGGCAAACAGATATAGCAGTCGGAACGGCACTCCGAGGCCGACAGGAGAAGCAATTCAATGACGTCATTGGTTATTTTGCCAACATCGTTATGATCCGTAGTGAGGTTACCTCGGAACTTCAATTCGGAGATTTTGTGAAGCAGGTTCAATCTAAAACGTACGACGCTCTTGAACACGGGAATTATCCTTTTGCAGAGGTTGTGAAAGAGATACGGGGGAAAACGAACCGTGGAGACGCTCCCATCGTTCAAGCTGCATTTGTATTTCAAAACTGGCTAAAGCCAGAAGATCTGCTTCAAAATGGAGAAGAGTCGTTCAATGAGAACAGCCTGCTCATGTTGGAGCCTATTCATGAAATCCACCAGGAGGGCGAGTTTGATATCTCCTTTGAGGTTTATTATATCGACAACCGTTATTCTATCTTTATCAAGTATAATCCGGATCTTTTTAATGAGTCGACAATCGAACAGATGGCCGGTCATTACGAACAGTTACTTCATGAAATGACTACCGGAAGCGATAAAATTGTTGGCGAGGTCGATTTTCTCTCTGAGGCTGAGAGAAGCTTACTTCTAAGCGAATGGAATGATACGGAAAGTAACTATCCGGACGATAAATGCATTCATCAACTATTCAAGGAGAAGGTTAAGCTTTTCCCCGATCAAACAGCTGTTTCCTGTAAATCGCGTTCTTTAACCTATAAAGAACTGCATAAACGTTCGAACCAAATGGCGAGAGTGCTGAAGAAGGCTGGAGTAAAACGTGGCACGATCGTAGCTGTGGCAGCTAAGAGATCCTCGGAATTAATGATTGCACTGTATGGGATTCTTAAGGCCGGAGGGGCTTACTTGCCAATAGATCCTGATTATCCTGCAGAACGAATTGAATATATATTGAGTAACAGTGAAGCCTCTGTATTGCTTATGCTTGAACCCTTAGCTTGCGAATTTAGTTTCACAGGAGAACGCATTTTGTATGACGAAAATGTGTTGTTAAGCATGGGTGATGAAGAGTTGAATAATATTAATAAGCCTAACGATCTGGCTTATATCATATATACCTCTGGCTCGACTGGCAAACCAAAGGGTGTCATGATCGAACACCGTTCAGTTATAAACCGATTGAAATGGATGCAAAAGGTATATTGTTTAACCAGTAATGATACGATACTTCAAAAAACTCCGTTTACATTTGATGTTTCAGTGTGGGAGTTATTCTGGTGGTCGTTAGAAGGCGGCAAGCTCTACATGTTGGACGCTGGAGCTGAGAAGGACCCGCATTTAATTGCTCAGGCTATTGAGGAACAGGGCATTACTGTGATGCATTTCGTCCCTTCAATGTTAAACAATTTTCTTCAATATATCACTGGATTCTCATCCATCAACAAACTGTCGCATCTGAGACAAGTGTTTGTAAGTGGAGAAGCGTTGACCGGTGCTCAGGCAAAGCTGTTTCATCAGACATTACATCAGGCTTATGGGACTAGATTGATGAATTTATATGGTCCAACTGAGGCTACCATCGATGTTTCATATTATGATTGCACTGTATCAGACTCACTTTTGAGAATTCCAATTGGTAGACCTATTGATAACACGAGTCTATATATCCTTAATTCGCATAATCGGCTACAACCTGTAGGGATTCCAGGCGAGCTTTGCATTGCAGGGGTGAGTGTTGCTCGCGGTTATGTAAATAATGCCGAATTAACGGATGCCAAGTTCGTTCCAAATCCATTCGTACTCGGAACAAAAATGTACAGAACTGGAGATTTGGCAAGATGGCTTCCGGATGGGAACATTGAATATTTAGGCCGAATGGATAGGCAGGTGAAAATAAGAGGACATCGGATTGAACTTGGGGAGATTGAAGCAGTTTTATCCTCATATGAACAAGTCAAAGAAGCGCATGTCATGGTTAGCCCAAAGAAAGATATGTCAGGTAACATGCAGTTGCTCGCCTTTATATGTGCAAAGGAAGCAGATATTCTCTCTACCGAATCGATTAAACAATATTTGAAGGGCATGCTACCAGAATATATGGTACCTGCATATTTCGTGCAGATGGATGCGATGCCCCTAACTGTTCATGGGAAGATTGATATGCACTCGCTTGCTGCTCATGCGCTAGATGTATATCCAACGGCTTCTAATAGCAAGGTAGATGAAACAGATACACAAATCAAGCAGCAGATCATGGCGGTGTATCGCGAAGTTTTACAGCTTGATGATATTAATCCAGGAGACAATTTCTTTGATCTCGGTGGTCACTCAATGTTGCTTGTTACGGCTGCAATTAAATTGAAGGATGTCTTAAATAGAGAGATTACCACCGTTGACATGTTCAAATATCCAACTGTGGAATCCCTAACTCGTTATTTGAGTAAAACCGAAACGGTAAATCCATTTGACAGAAGTAAACAAAAAGCGAAAAGACAACGGGAAATCTTAATGAAGATGAGTCAGGCCAGAACAAAGTGAAAAGTTAGGGAGGGAGAATATACATGGATAGTAGAATAGATGATACAGATGATCAACTTGCTCTTGATATCGCCGTGATCGGCATGTCCTGCTCGTTTCCACAGGCCAAAGGACTAGAGCAGTTCTGGGAGCTCCTTAGAAGTGGTAAGGAGGCAGTATCGTTTTTTACAGATGAGGAACTGTTGGAAAGAGGTGTTTCAAGAGATCGATTGAACGATCCTAACTACGTCAAGGCTGCTTCAATTATGGAAGATCACGACATTTTCGATGCCGGATTTTTTGGAATTAGTCCGAATGAAGCCAAAAGTATGGATCCGCAGCACCGTATTTTTCTGGAAGGATGCTGGGAAGGACTTGAACATGCAGGCTATGATCCGGAGAAATATGATGGTGACATCGGCATCTTCGCAGGTGTTGGCATGAATACGTATTTATTTGAAGTGCTTGGGAAAAACCCCGAGTACTTAAAATCGATCAGTCAAGAGCAGATTATGATAGGTAATGATAAAGACTTCCTGCCTACAAGGGTTGCTTATAAGCTAAATTTACGAGGGCCAAGCATCAATATTAATACAGCATGCTCTACTTCTTTAGTTGCCATTCATCTATCACGCCAAAGTTTACTTCTAGGTGAGTGTGATATGGCGATTGCTGGAGGCGTCTCAATTTCTCTTCCGTTCCGGAATGGGTATACCTATATGAGTGATGGTATTCAATCCCAAGATGGACATTGCCGAGCCTTTGACGCTGACGCAGGGGGGACAATTTGGGGAGACGGCTGCGGAGTCGTTGTATTGAAGAGACTGGCAGATGCAATCAGAGACGGAGACAGCATTCATGCAGTTATTAAAGGGTCAGCGATAAATAATGATGGATCAAATAAAGTTGGGTATACCGCCCCAAGCGTTGAAGGGCAAAGTAAAGTCATCGTTGAGGCGCTTGCGGTATCCGGGCTTTCTCCAGACCAAATTAACTATGTTGAGGCCCATGGTACGGGAACTGCTTTGGGCGACCCTATTGAGATTGCTGCTTTAAGCCAAGCTTTTCGTTACGGTACAGACCGTCAAGCATTCTGTCCGATTGGATCTGTAAAAACGAATATTGGCCATTTGAACTCAGCAGCCGGTATCGCTGGATTGATTAAAACGATTCTATCGCTACAAAATAGACAACTGCCGCCAAGCCTCCATTATAAGAGCCCTAATCCAAAGATCGACTTTGAGAGTAGCCCTTTCTTTGTTAATTCAACGTTAATGGATTGGGAAATGGAGTCAGGACCATTACGTGCAGGAGTAAGCTCCATGGGGATTGGTGGGACTAACTGCCACGTTATTGTGGAAGAAGCTCCTGCAGTATCAGCTCAGCCAGCTACAATACAAGATGTAGAGCAGCACACACTTCTTTTATCAGCACGTTCTCAAGAAGCTTTGGAGCGTGTGACAGTCAACTTAGCCGATTATTTAGGAAACCATCCCGAACTTTCAATCGAGAACGTCGCTTACACGCTTCAATGTGGTCGGCGTTCATTTTCACACCGAAGAGCTCTACGAGCTAGAACCATTGAGGAAGCCGTTTTTATCTTGCGAGAGAGGGAACCTGGATTGTTACTTGATGCTAGAGATGTACAGTCTAATGAGAGTTTCTTATGGCAGGATCCTGAGCTTGAGGCATGGATTAAAGGCAGAGAGATCGATTGGTCAGTACGCTGGGAGCGTAGGTCGCCTCGTCGCGTTCCGTTACCAACATATCCATTTGAACGAACAAGATATTGGGTTGAGCCTGCAGCATCTCCAACCGAGCAGCTTGCAGCTCAGCATGATGATTATTTCAAAAAATTGGATGACATGAGTGACTGGTACTATTTGCCGTCATGGAGAACGTCATCATTATCCTTCATTCATAAACCTCAGGAAGCTAAAGTTCGTATGATTTTCCTTGATAAATTTGAGGTAGGTGATGCCATCGCTTCTTCATATGAGAAGGAGCCTGGAACAACGATTAAAGTGACAATTGGCAAACGGTACAAGCAAACGGAAGAGTTATCTTTCGTTCTTAACCCTACGGAACCGGATGACTTTCGCAGAATGCTGACCGTTTTGCACGAATCGGATCTTTTACCAGACAGCATTATTTTTGCATGGGGGCTGGACACAGCTTCCTACGAAAGTGAACCTAATCTCAAAACATTAATCAATGCCCAGAGCAATGGATTCTTCGCGTTGCTACAACTCGTTCAAGCCATTGATGAACGATTGCTTACTAAAAAAGTAGAACTTATTGCATTAACTAATAATGCGTTTGACGTGTTGGGTAATGAAACGCTTTGTGTAGATGCAAGCACGATTTATGGTTTGTTACTTGTTGTGCAGCAGGCGTATGACAATTTTGTTTGCCGGCTTATCGATCTGTCTGTCTTAGAATCGGAACCATCTTCTAAGCAGCGCAATCAAACCGTAGTGGCAGTTCGAAAAGAAATCGAACATCCAACCAACGAACTTGTATGCGCTTACCGAGGAGAGAAGCGTTTTGTTCGGAAATATGAGTCTCTGAAAGTAGAGAAGGACGCGCCACGATATAACACACTGCGGAGCGATGGTATTTATCTTGTATTTGGAGCATTGGAAGGCATAGGTTACCTCATATCCGAACACATGGTACGCAATATCGGGGCGAAGGTACTTATACTTGAGGAGAGCAATTTTCCGGAGCAAGCGGATTGGAACAAATGGCTGCTGGAAAAAGGTGATGATGATCCGATAAGTCAGAGAATTCAACATGCAGTCTCACTAGTTGAGAATGGCGCACAGTATATAGGTAGGATTGGGAATATGGAGGAAGTTGACACATTACTGACGTCTGTTCAAGCTCAAGTAGGCACGATAACAGGAATTATCCATGCTCCAGGGGCTTCAAATGCAAAGAGGGTTCGATCCATAGCAAGTACCAGTAAGGATACTTGGGAGGAACATTTTGATAATGTCGTATTTAGCTTAATTGTGATGGAACGTTATTTTCATAATAAACCCCTTGATTTCCGTATTATGCTGAATTCGTTAGGCTCAGTGCTCGGTGGGGATGGTTTTATTCAAATTGCGACTGTTTCAAACTATGCCAAAGCTTACCTTACTAGACAGAATCGAATGGACGAGCAGAATTGGGTTGTACAATGCTGGGATTCTTGGGTTATTGAGTGGGGGCAGATTCGGAATTATCTACCTGATGCTGTATACGCACGCTTGGAGCCGTCTGTATTGACGCACGAAGAAGGTATTGATTGCTTTGAGCACTCCTTTGCCGTAAGTGGAGTTGTGGAGCTAGATATTTCGGCAACTGATTTGAATAACAGATATAAAAAGTGGGTCTCATTAGAACCTCTTCAAAAAGCAAACTCGAAGGAAATGGAAAAGGAAGCCAAGCATTCTCGGCCAGACCTGGTTACAGCCTACGAAGCCCCATCTAATGATATCGAAAGATCTCTTGAGGCTATTTTTGGAGAACTACTGGGTATCGAGGCAGTTGGGATTCATGATAATTTCTTTGAATTGGGCGGTCATTCGCTTTTGGGACTACAGTTAGCTTCGAAAATACGGAATCAGTATCATGTGGATGTAAATATTTATTATATCTATAACTATCCTACAATTGCAGGTTTAACCGCTTATCTGGAGTCTCCGGAACAAAACATCGTTGTCTAGTTAATTGCACAAGTTGTTAATCTTGAAGAAGAGTCTACTTATTAATTATGAAAGTGGGGAATGGGTATGTTAGTTACGTTGGAACGGAAAGAATGGGAAAATTTTGATGATGAGGAACTGTTTAGAGCGGTTATTTTACCGACGGTTCATGAAATGCATAGTGGTGAGGCTCCATTAAACAAATTTGAGGTCTATAAGAAACTTACTTTAGGTCAGCGCGCAGTTTTTATGTTCTGGGTGCTCTATGATCATTCGGATAAGGAAATCGATCAGTTCTATACATGGATTCCGTATATGAGGGAGTCAGAACAGAGTTATTGGCCGGAACTGAAAGCTGGAGTTTCAACTATTGGGGACGAAGCATTGTTGCTTTTTCTTAATGATTGCGAAAAAACATTTGACTTACTGAAACAAGTTAATCAAAAACACGATCCGAATTGGAAGGATTATTTTCATTCCGATTTGGTGAAACACCCTGAATTACGACCTTATGTTAGAAGTCTTCATTTAGCTTTTGAAAAGATAGTCCCAACAACAATTTCAATTATTGGTAATTATATTCGTAACGTCCCAAATGAGTTTGTCCAAATCAAAGAGTAAATGATTTAAAAGAATAGAGGAACATATATCTAAGGAGGAAACTATGGATAACACGTTAGAGCATAAAGAAGTTTTCCCTGTAGAGGCACAAGATATGATGAACTACATTTATCGATCTTTCATTGGAAACCAGCAAATCTCCTATGTTTTGAAGTTCGAGGGAAGGTTGGATCCTAATCTTTTAAACGAAGCTATACAAATTACGGTTGGTTTACAGCCCATCCTCGCATGCCGATTTGTAGAAGATCCTGTCCGACCTTATTGGGAGAAGGCAGAAATGGCGGTATCAGCTGAATTCCGTCTAGGTTCGTTGGAAGAAAGCTTAGACGAAGCAGTTGCATCATATATAGTGGAAAAAAATGATTTTGAGAGTGGGCCTGCAATGAGAGCTGCATTATTCCGTGGATCGTCGGATGTGCTGTGCATCAAAATCTTTCATGCTTGCTGCGATGCTGCGGGCTTCAAAGAGTATCTTTTGCTTCTCTCTGAAGTATATTCTCAATTAAATGTAGGCTCAAAGGCCGAATTTTCTTGTCCGTACACTGGAGAAAGAAGTCAGCAGCGATTATTTGATGCAGTGGGTATAGTTGATTACCAAACGATTCTTAACCCTAAGGACATGCCAGAGCCAACTTGGGGGGTTCCATCTCAACCAGGATCGAACGAATTTCCCCATGTATCAATGCGAAGATTAGATAAAGAACTTTTTATAGAACTGAGAAATATTTCAAAGCAAAAAGCAGTCACAATTAACGATCTTCTAGTGACTGCTTTTTATCGCGGACTTTTTAAAGTAGTTGACTATGATAAAGAGGAGGAAACAAAGGAAATTAGCTTAACGGTTAATTTGCGGCGGTATCTAGAAGACAATGTAATGGATCCGGTATCCAATCTGTCAGGTATGGCTTATATTGCTATACTTCCTCAAGAGCATGAACCGTTTGATCAGACACTGGAGAAAGTAGTCGTAGCTTTGGGGCATGCGAAATCGGACTTGTTTGGTATCCAGCCTGCCCTTGGAATGGAGATGTTATCAACGTATGGATTCAATGCAAGCTATCAATGGTTGCAGCAGCAATCTATGACAGCTATAGAATCGAAGAAGGCAACCCCATGCATAACCAATTTTGGCATGCTGAGTGCTAATACGATTTACTTTGGAGATCAGGAAGTAGTGGATGCATATATGATCCCGCCTATTATATATTCGCCTCATTTTGCATTGGGTGCGAATACATACAATAATCAGCTTACATTGTCTGTAGGGTATCACCAGTCCTCAAACAATCAAGAGACAGTGAATCGTTTTTTAGATGAGGTTGTGGCCTCTCTGACTGATTGGATAGAGTCATCGATTAAATACAGTTGATGATTGACGTACAATATTAGTTAGAAGGTGAGGAGAGAGCAGACTCACGATAACGGTTAAGAGATATCTGGTTGACCTGCTTTTAGTTAGGGGGAGATTGAAATGTGAATATACAGATGTTTTTCCATTTCAACTCTAGCTTTTATGGATACCTGGTGAAACGGTTGGATTTTTCAAATATTTTGAGAACGCTTAGTTTCTAAAATTAGTCGATATATGGCCAATACATCGGTATTCCCCAATATAAGGCATAGAACACCAAGTAGCCCGCGTCCTTCGCGGGCCATTACTTTGTTTAATGCGCTTATTCTTCTCCGGTAACTACTGGATTCTCCTCATAGCTGATCCCATCACTCCAGTTTCCTGTATATAGCTTGAGCTAGCCTTGTTTCCTACCGAAGAAACGTCTATCAATAAATGAGGCAATTATTAAAGCTAGTATGCCAAGTAAAATAGGTAGACCAAACGCTTCAAAGGAGAAAGGTTTGCCTTCCAGCTTCAGGTGGTCTGTGGCACGATATTCAAGACGCTTAGCTGCAAATTTCGCAGTTTGGATATCTTCCTGTTTTGCCAAATCCTCAAATGCAGGGTCCATCGCAAATCGCTCTGCCATATCACGGTGCAGGAACAGTAACTCCGCACCATTGTCACTGTTATTCCATTGCTTAATGTCCTCGGCAGCTATAGCCTCAGCATCGGGACCAACGACAATCATTTTAGCGAGCTTTGGTACGTTTGGTGTTTGATAACGCGCGACCAGGTTCAGACCATGTTTCGTTACGATGGGTTCATTTTTATTGGATATCGTAAGTGTCCTTGTCGTGCCGGAGGCACCGTACGTATCAAATGCAGCAGACAAATCCAGTTCATCTGCGCCATTGTACAGGAGTACGCCTGCTTTGACTTTGTTCCATTGATAGGCATTATTTAATACGTATGTGATATCACTAAGTCCGGCACTAAAGGGCTTCATATTTGGATTTATCACATAATTATAAGAAGGATAGTTCATATCGTCTGCTATTTTTTTTGCAGCCGCATCACCCAGCTGCTGGGAGATGACATACAACGTGGCATCAATTCCTGATGTCAGACCCGCGGAAGATACGATATTTCCTTGCGCAACGTAACGTTGATCCTTCACCCAGTGAATTTCTGGATATTTTTTGATAAGTCGATTAATGTCGCCCCAATGTGTAGCAGCTGATTTACCATTCAACAATCCAGTATCTGCCAGGTTTTCTGCTCCGTTACAAATAGAGAGTAAAATCGTCTGATTACCCGAATGCTTTTGAATCCATTCACGAACAGGAGCATACTTTTTATCGTTCAAAATCGGCATAAATGGAATGACGATAATGTCTGGACTTTTACCTAACATCGTGTCCATCTCATCGAATGAATAATGTGGGATAACATCAAGTCCCCCAGTAAGGGATTTGATTTTACGGTCAGGAGCAACACCATACACATTGTAAGCTTCTGTCATCGCAAACATCTCGTAAGGAACGAGGAAGTCGAACACCTCTGTCACTTCGTTCTCCAATAGTACAGCCACTGTTGGTTTACTAGCGTCATATTTTGGTATTTGTACATTCGTTAATGAAGGCGCAGTTTTATCGTAAACTGACATTCCGGAATTCATTGTGTTGATAAATCCGATGGCTCCTGTTCCTCCCACGATAAACACAAAAACGATCAGATAAATGGTGATGCGTAATACAATTTTCAATTGATTATTCTCCTTTAGCTATAAATTATCTACCGAGTAAAATATAACAATGCAAGATGAGTTTATCATCAGTCTTTGGAGGGTAGTGGGAGCTGGACTAATGTTGGGAGGAATGCTAGCCTCAAGTCTGGTCTACTTTTTTTGCAAGACTCGATAGGGCTACTATTATCTTTTTATTGTGAAAATAGTTTGTTTTTTTAATCTATGTAAGCTATAAACTTTACACTAGACCACTCCGATTGCAGTACCATCTTCCGATCGCTGTTATCCCCAGATTTTCTGGATTCCCTTCTCCAAAAGGAAAAATCCGGAGATGAAGGCGAACGCTTCGCTTCTTCAACTGAGCCAGTCGCTCTGGGGGAACAGTTTTAGCTTCCCGTAGGCTATTGACGATAACATGAATTCCGAATGAGAGAGCAACATTTCAAATGTCACCTTGCAATATAATTGACCATGAATTCCAAACAAGGAGATGAAGGCATGAGTAAGTTGAAGGGTAAAATCGCTTTAGTAACCGGTGCAAGCCGGGGAATTGGTCGTGGTATTGCGTTGCGTCTAGCGCAGGAGGGCGCAGTAGTTGCAGTACACTATGGAAAAAGACAAAATGAAGCAGAGGAAGTTGTTCATCAGATAGAGCAAAATGGAGGTGCCGCATTCGCGATCGGTGCTGACTTAAGTACCCTTAACGGCATTCATGATTTATATGTGGCTTTGGATGAAGCCCTTCAGGAACGTACAGGTGATAATCGTTTTGACATTCTTGTGAATAATGCTGGAATCGGACAAGTTGTAACCTTTGAAGAGACGACGGAAGAATCTTTCAACGAGGTCATGAACATTAATGTCAAGGCACTGCTTTTTGTTACCCAACAAGCTTTACCACGTCTGAGAGATGGAGGCCATATTATCAATATCTCTTCGTTTGTAACACGTGTGGCCTCCCCCAGTGTTTTCGCCTACAGCATGTCGAAGGGTGCAGTCGACACGCTTACGCACATCTTGGCTCAACAGCTTGGGAGCCGTAATATTACGGTGAATGCCATCCAGCCTGGTATCATTAATACAGAGATGAATGCCGGGACGTTGCAAAATCCCAATGGACAGAAATCTGCCGCTGGTCTTTCAACCTTTAAAAGGTGGGGGGAGCCTGAAGATGTTGCAGATATTGCTGCCTTTCTGGCCTCGTCGGACAGCCGTTGGGTCACTGGTCAATTAATTGATGCAAGTGGCGGATCTCATCTGTAAATTAACGGGTTCGAAAAACCTGTCCGAAGAGCTAGCGATTTATGTTTGACGGACACCTTAAATCGAAAAATCGCATTATCGCGGCAATCACTTGGGTGCATCTTTGCTCCGGTTGATTGCCGCTTGTCATAGCAATCGCAGCGAAGGAAAGTCGTGACGAAAGTTTGGCGGAGCAAGTTTTACTACGTTGTTACCAAATCGCTCCGTATGACGATCTTGCACTTGCTCCACACGAAAGGATTCACCGTTCCTGGTCTGAACGGACTGAGACAAGGGGGAAAGCATTCAAGAGCAACCTGATGCGACCGCCCGCTGTGGCTGGCTCAGGCACTTACAACCATTTGCAACCAACGATTGTTTGCAAGCTGTTGACAGAAAAGCCAAAAGTGGGCGGCAACAGGTCCTCAAACAGCAACCTATCATAACCCCCCAAAAAAACCGCGTCCGACGCGGCCTCTCGCCCCTTACTCTTCCCCCGTCGCCACCGAATTCTCCTCATAACTAATCCAGTCGCTCCAGCTCCCGGAATACAGCTTCACATTCATAAACTCTGCCATTTATCAAACAGTTTTGAGCCGCTCTTTGACTGATAATTAATGTTTATCATTAAATAGTTATTGTTTTTCGTAAACTTATCATTTAGTATATATTGTAAGTTCACAAGAAAAGGAGATTGCGTATGAACGGAATTGAATTTAAAGCCAAACCTGGACTCAAAAGAATGCACATTGCACTTATGATCGGATACTGGGGAGGAATCGGGCTGCTCATTGCGTTGGTCTGTTTCAAACTCTGGATTGGATTAAAACCTCAGGAACTGTTTTCTGCAGAGAAAGGAATCGCGCACTGGTTCTTTTCAGTACCTTTATCGGATACGCTGACGAATAGCGTTATGGTGCCTTTCACTTATTTTCAACCGATCAATCCCGATATGTTCGATGCCAAGACTGCTTATCTGGTCGTCAGTTTGACCAACACTACGCTTATCTTCATTACTTACATCTACTCGATTGGTCAGATTCGTAATATAATAGGTAGCATACTTAGCGGAAGCAGCCCGTTTAATCAGGCGAATGCCACCCGTCTGAAAAAGCTGGGAATAGTCGTTATCCTGTATTCTTTGCTGGCGAAGCTCGTTCTCAACATTCTGATCTGCCTGTTCGTTACTCGTATCTTCTCAATTAATCTGGGCGGTATCTCTTTAATCGGAATTATCATCGGCATACTAGTGCTGTTCGTCTCCGAGATTTTCAAATATGGCGTTCTTCTGCAGGAAGAGCATGATTCGACTTTATGAGAATGGAGACTGATGACAGTGCCGATTATTATACGTCTCGACCGAGTTCTGGCCGACAAAAAAATGAAATTGAATGACCTGGCAGATAAGGTTGGGATCTCAAATGTCAATCTGTCCAATCTGAAAACGGGGAAAGTGAAGGCGATCCGCTTCTCTACCTTGGAAGCGATCTGCGAAATCTTAGACTGTCAGCCGGGAGACATTATGGAATTTGTTCCGGATGATAGCGACAGCCGTGAAATGAATTGAGAGTGCCTCTTCATCCTTTAATTGTTTCGGAATATTTCAGAACACTAATGTACCGAGGGTAAATCACCCAAGCCCTAACAAAAAGAACCCGCGCTCTGCGCGGGCTTTTTATCACTTGTACTATACGTTATTTTTCCCCGGTAGCCACCGGATTCTCCTCGTAACTAATCCAGTCGCTCCAGCTTCCGGAGTACAATCTCACATTCGTATATCCCGCTTCTTCCAGCGCAATCACATTCGGGCAAGCAGAGACGCCGGAGCCGCAGTAGACGATAATCTCCCCATCCTTATCGAGCTTCGCGAACCGTTCCTCCAATGCGTCAACACCAGACCAGCGACCATCCGGACCAAGCACGTCTTTCCAAAAATAGTTCACTGCGCCCGGAATATGTCCGGCCTTGGCATCAATCGGTTCCTCCAGCCCGGAATAGCGGCGGGCATCGCGAGAGTCGATGAGCACGGCGCTGCCGCTTACAGAAGCCTGCTGCACATCCTCTACACTTGCCAGCAGCAGCGGCTGTAGGTTCCACTCGAACGAAGAGGGAATCTGTACCGGTACATCCGTCGTAACAGGGAATTTCGCATTTTGCCAAGCAGTGAAGCTTTCATCCATTACATACACATGTTCATGTCCCATATAACGCAGCAACCACCATAGCCGTGAGGCGTTCATGCCACCTTGATCATCATAAGCAATGATGCGGCTATTCGACCCAAAGCCAGCTTTGGAGAGGCGGCTTGCCAATGCAGCTGGATCAGGCAGGGGGTGACGTCCGCCATGGGCTGACACCGGAGAGGAAAGATCCTGTTCTAGATCGAGATAGACTGCCCCCGGAATATGACCAGCCTCATAAGCCTCTCTTCCGGCATTCGTTTGACCGAGCAGGAAACGGCAATCCGCAATGACAACATCTGGTTCGTACATTCTGGCGAGCAGCCAGCGCATGGATACAATATTTTTCATAACAGTACACCGCCTTATAAGGAATGAGATTATTTTGGAATGCATCCGTTTTATTTATATAAGTTGAACTAAAGATTTTACACAGTCCGCTCCGATGACAGAATAACCTTCCAATCGCTGTTATCTCCAGATTTTTTTAAGAATCCCCTTTTACAAAGGGGAAAATCCGGTGATAAAGTCGACCGCTCCGCTTTTTCAGGTTCTTTCTGTCCTCTCCGTTAAAGTGTAAATGAATAGTTCAACTCATACAGCATTGCCCAGTTTACTTCACACAACAGTTGGTTTAGCAGGTGTGTTCCCTACGATACGGTCTTCAGTAGGAGCAATCTGAGGTTTGATTTTGCCATACCGAATGAAGATCCATACCCCGAAAATGATGACAACTCCGGCAGACATCTGCAATGCATTGAGCGATTCACCGAGGAGCATCCAGGCCAGTAGGGAGGAAAATACAGGTTCCCCCAGAACCCCCATCGATACGGTCGTGGCATTCATATATTGAAGCAGCCAGTTGAAGAGATAATGCCCAAAGATCGTTGGCACGATCGCGAGCAACAGGAAAATTCCCCACTCGGAAGCCGAATAACCGCCAAACGGGTGACCATTAACCAGATTATATACCGCAAGCGTACAGGCAGCTACGAAAAATACCCAAAAGTTATAGGAGAACGCACTCAGACCGGCACGCAAAAATTGTCCAAGCAGCATATGTACTGCCACAGCGATCGTGCCGAGCAAAGAAAGAATATCCCCTCGCAGCGCTGTGCCTGCCAACTGGAAATCTCCGGCTCCAATAGCGATGGATCCGAGCAGGGCGATGCCCATGCCGATGATCATCATGCGGTTGATTTTGGCTTTGAACAGCCAGACCGAACCGGCGAGGATCAATATAGGTTCCAAAGCGAGAATGACCGTCGAACTGGCTACACTCGTGAGCCGTAGCGATCCCATCCAGAGCAGGAAATGCAGTGCCAGCATCACGCCGGATGAGAGCAGCAAAACCCACTGTCTGAAGTTCAAACGCATCATCTCATGCCGGTATTTCCACACTAAAGGAAGCATCAGCAGATTTGTGAGGAACAGTCGGTACATCGCAATGACAGCGACATCTGCTGTGGACCAACGTACAAAGATGGAAGAAAACGAAATGGCAATAATGCCGACAAAGAATAGCAGAAAGATCGATCTGCCGGCACGGTTCAAGCTAGTCATGGGTGTAGCTCCTTCTTGAAGTCAAATGGCGTAAATCAACTTATTATACAGGACAATATGCCCCCAGGAAAAGATAAAGAGAAGAAATAGATAAGTAGATTGTAACCGGGCTTGTAACTATTCTGTCATTCTCCCAGACTATTTTTCTATTAATCTTCTATATAGAGACATGAAACGATATAATGTACCAATAATCGGGAAAAAAATGAAGGTAAGGAAGTGGCCTGGAAGTGAGAGTTCAACAACAGAGAGCGGGAGAGAGTGGCGGCATCCCGCATAGAACAAGCCGAACCAAGACGCATGGACGAAGAAGAATCCGGTATGGGAGACTGAGTGCTGCGCTGGCGCTTCTGGCACTGCTCATTATCGGTTTAACATATGCATTCATTGGCATAACGCACTGGATCAAGGATTATGTAACACCCCCTCCAGTAGCTGTAATTGAACAGCCAACCAAGCTTGGGATGATTGAAATGACTCCTGAAGCCAAAGAAGAACCTGCACGGTTCCTGGGTCAAGTTCGCAAGCTGGCATACATAACGTTTGATGATGGTCCTAGTGAATATACAGGACAATTACTGGATATTTTGAAGCAGCATGAGGCGAAGGCAACGTTTTTCATGATTGGGCGTCAGTTGAATCAGCATAAGGAAGCCGTGGAGCGGCTTGTCAAAGAGGGCAGTTATCCGGGTCTTCACAGCATGACACATAACTATAACAAACTGTACAAGAGCGGAAGCTCCGCCAATTTTGTGAAGGAATTCAAGAAGGAGCAGAAGATGGTCCAGGACCTGATCGGTTTTACACCGCATCTGATTCGTGCTCCATACGGCAGCAGTCCTCAGATTGGGGAATCCTTCAGGGGTGATATTGCTGCGGCGGGATTCAAAATGTGGGATTGGACCACCGACTCCCTCGATTGGAATCTTCCAGGTCAGCCGGACAAAATTGTGAAACGGGTCAGCAACAGTGTGCATCGGGATAAGGAAGTGATTCTGATGCATGAGCGCGAGCAAACGGTACAGGCGTTGCCGCGCATACTGGAATTGCTTGAAGATCGGGGCTATGAGTTCGAGGTCTACGATCCGAGTGCGCATTGGATAGCCAATTTTAGCGGAGATACTCGCTTATAATAACAACAACTTAGCAGTTGCAAGAGAGGGGGCACCCCGAGGTGCTTAGAAGAAAAAAGATAGCTCTGACCGGAGTCAGCATATTGCTGGCTCTGCTTGTCAGTGCTTGCGGTCAACCGCAGGAACCGGCGGCAAATCAAGTCAATCAACTGATTGTTACTGATCAGGAGATGAATCAGAGTCTGAAGGAGCTTGCCCGCCATGAACGGGAAGACATGGAATTGTATACATCGATTTTGAATAAAGGAAAGAACAGAAACAGTGATCTTGAGTCCCTGCTGGATCAGGCAGACAAACATATTTCCGAGCGAAGAACACTGCTGGATCAAGCAGAAGTGGTCATGGACAGGACGAAAGGACAGATGGAGGAGCTTCGGACTTCACTGGATCAATTATCCTTTGAAAAGGAAGAGAATCTGGCTCAGGCCCACACGGTATTGGACC
Organism: Paenibacillus sp. JNUCC-31; assembly: GCF_014844075.1. Classification (NCBI taxonomy): domain Bacteria; kingdom Bacillati; phylum Bacillota; class Bacilli; order Caryophanales; family Paenibacillaceae; genus Paenibacillus; species Paenibacillus sp. JNUCC31. The sequence continues at coordinate 1,305,588 of NZ_CP062165.1, read as the reverse complement.
AATATGAGCAAAGAGCTGCGTCGTTTGCAGCGTTTGTCGCCTCCTACAGGCAGAGTCTTGACGCGGACGAGCTGTTATATTCACTAATGAGGGGCAGCGTGGAGCCCAATCTGGTCAAGATCAAGCGTGCGATTCGGGAACGGAACAGCCAATATGCCAAAGTTGCTGAGTTACGGCAGCAGTTCAACAAGCAGACGAAAGCTTTCAATGTAGCCAACGCAAAGCTTGTGCAAATGGAACAAGCCGGCTGAATATTCATGGTATCAAAAAGGTGTTGAGCACTTTGCATGATTAAGCGACTGGTCAGCCGTGTAAGTAATACTAAGCTGTCAAGTTAACAAAGTCAGGCAACATGGACAAGCATCATGGCGTATAAGCTAACGGAGGTGTTCATATGCGAAATACGATGAATATTAGTGCATCATTACTTGTTTTGGTTATGGGATTCTCGCTTGTGGCCTGTGGCAACAGTAGCCCTGCTGCTCAGCCACCCGCGAATAATACAGAAGTACAGACACCGGCACCTGAACAGCAGCCTGAGGAAAGTGCTATGATCGAAGCCAAAGGCATTTTGACCGGTTGGGCAGATTCGCACACGGTTGAAATTCGTGTGAATGAGGAACCGATGTCTTTCCAGGTGGGTGAAGATGTACAGAAGTTTTTGGATGACATTGACGATGAGGATTCCGTTCGATTCAAATATGTAGAAAAAGCCATTGAAGGCGATACAACGATCAAACAGCTGGTGCTTACGGAAATTGCCAAGATCGAGACGAAAGAGGACAGTAACGGTTCAGATACAGGCGGTAATATTACGTCGGATCGTCCGAAGACGTCTCAGCTGGAAGTAACCGTAGAAGGCATGACCGAAAAGCGCCCGGTTACACTGGCTCAAGGCAAAGGGTACTCATTATATGTGTTTGAACCGATGACATTTGATGCGGATGATCATGAATTGACCATGAAGATTGATCCGGATTATGAGGTGGAGATTGAAAAGCTGCCTTCGAATTATAAACTGGATGATCTAAAGATGGATGCCAAGGAAGAGTTGTCTGAGACTGGAAAAGTGAAGCAATTAAACAAGGAAAAGCTTAGCAATGGCCCGATGAAAGATGCAAGATTGTTCATGATGGCTCAAAACGATAAGAAATCAGAATATGTTATCGTAAAAGAGCTGGATGGAACTGGCTTCGTATTCCATATCCATGCACCTGTTGGGGAACCATCTGAAGGCTTCCTGCCTATGGTCTATGCCTCTATTCATTCCATCAAGAATGAGTAAGCGTGCTTCGATAATGAGTGGAAAACTGAACGGCGAATGAGGGGTTATCGAATGCAAGAAAGAAAGATAAGGGAGATCAGGGTACGGGCAGCCTGTTGATAGCGTCTCTTGAGCAATGGGGAAAGAATAACGGGTACGCCGGGATTAAACTACTATCTCATCCAAGTCGAATCCCGGCTCACCGATTTTACGAACGTCGTGGGTATGTATTTACAAAGGATCAGAAAAATTTTATTAAAACATTTGAATAAATCATCAATTGAAAAGAGCCGGAAGGAACGATGCGACAGGCATAGGTTCCTCCCGGCTTCTTGGCCGTATGTCTATCAGGTTGAAAGAAAGGCAACTCAACATACGGTTAAAGTTCATTTGCAATCAGCTTGCGTATTAAACACTTCTTTACGCCATATCGGACCATGTGGGAGAATGGAAGAAGAAGTTATTTGAGAGTTGAATTGTAGAGGAGGGGGATGGACGATGCTGCTAAAGGATCGTTTTCAAGGTTGTTTAATTGGGCTTGCGGCAGGGGATGCACTGGGAACAACAGTGGAATTCAGCAGTCCCGGCACGTTTGAGCCTGTTACCGATATTGTGGGCGGAGGTGTATTCGATCTGGCTCCCGGACAATGGACGGATGATACGTCGATGGCCCTTTGTCTGGCTGAAAGCTTGGTCAGAAAAGAGTGCTTTGATCCCGAGGACCAGATGAGACGGTATACGAATTGGTATCAGGTCGGCTATATGAGCAGTACGGGAACCTGCTTTGATATTGGCGGGGCTACTCGCAATGCCCTTGATCGGTTTGCAGCAACAGGTGAAGCGTATAGTGGTTCAACCAACCCGATGACTGCGGGGAATGGTTCCATCATGCGGCTCGCACCTGTAGCCATGGCATATGCCAATCAGCCGGATCAGGCGTTGTTGTATGCAGGGTTGAGCTCCAGAACGACACATGCCGCAGTTGAAAGTGTGGAAGCATGCGAAGTGCTGGCGGCAATCATGGTTGCGGGACTGCGCGGAGCGGACAAGGATACCATGTTGCGGCCTGATGCCTGCTGTCAGTGGAGGCAAGAGAAAGCTTTTTCACCAGCGATTGCAGAAGTTGTCCAAGGATCATACCGCTATAAAGTACCACCTGAAATTCAGGGGAGCGGATATGTCGTTCGTTCACTTGAAGCGGCGTTATGGGCTTTCCATCAATCTTCGACCTTTGAAGAGGGTGCGTTATTGGCGGTGAATCTGGGTGATGATGCGGACACCACGGGAGCGGTATATGGGCAAATCGCCGGAGCGTATTATGGATTAAGCGGCATTCCGTCACACTGGCGAGAGAAGTTGGCCATGCGAGATACGCTGGACGAATTGACAGAGGCACTGTGGTTAAAGGCAGAAACAAGATAGAAGAGACAGGAGAAGAGAACATCATATGCGTAAGACAGAATCAACTCAAATGGAATCGGAAGTTACGAAATCTGCCAAACGAGGGGCGTTTCCCTTATCCCTTTTATGCCTGACGGTAGGGGCTTTTGCCATCGGCATGACGGAGTTTATTATTATGGGCCTTCTGCCGAATGTGGCCGCGGATTTGAATGTAAGCATCCCCCAAGCAGGGCAGCTAATCACGGGTTACGCGCTTGGTGTGGCGGTAGGTGCACCTGTACTTACCGTGTTCACTCACAAGATTCCGCAGAAAAAACTGCTGGTGCTGCTGATGTGTATTTTTATCATCGGTAACGCGTTGTCTGTTATTGCTCCAACTTATGGGCTGCTTATCTCGGCACGTATTCTGACGGCATTTGCTCACGGTACGTTTCTGGGTGTAGGATCGCTGATGGCAACACGATTGGTTGCACCGGAGAGAAGGGCAGGGGCGGTATCCGTCGTACTGGCTGGATTAACGATTGCCAACATTATTGGTGTGCCGTTTGGTACATTCATCGGGCAACAGCTTGGGTGGAGGTCATCGTTTGGAGCCATTACCATTCTGGGCATCATCTCATTGATGGGTATCATTCGTTTCATTCCGGTGATCCAACAGGGACCACCAGCAAACTTGGGTCAGCAATTCCGGAATCTGGTTCGCCCCCAAGTGTTATTGATATTGTTGATTGGTGCGCTCGGCTGTGGAAGTTTGTTCGCTGTGTTCACCTACATTACGCCGATGCTTGTCGATATTAGTGGTTTTGCCGAGCAGAGCGTGACCTGGATTCTGGTACTGTTCGGTGTCGGTGTTACATTGGGTAATATGCTTGGTGGCCGTCTGGCGGACTGGAGGCTGATGCCTTCCCTGATGGTTAACTTCGGTATACTGGCAATTCTGTTGGCCGCATTAACGCTGACGCTGGACAATCCGTATCTCGCGGTAATGACCATATTCTGTTGGGGCGTTGCGGCATTTGGTATTATGCCAGGCTTACAAATTCGAATCATGAATATGACCCGCGAAGCACCGCTGCTGGCGACTACGTCGAGTCATTCGGCCTTCAATCTGGGCAACGCAGGCGGTGCGTATCTAGGCGGGTTTGCAATTACGCATACGGGGCTCATCTCGGTACCGTTGTACGCAGCCGTCATTGCAGCATTTGGATTGCTTGGATTAATCCTTAGTGTGACAATGGAACGCAAAACACGCTTGCCAAAGATCGCAGAGGTTGCATAAACGACCCCAACCAAATGAAAAGACAGTCAGAAAGCCTCAATTCTCCCGCTGAACACGGAGAATTGAGGCTTTTATTTGGATTCGCACATCTCAACGTTTGCATGCTCACCTTCAGATGTTTAGAATAACTTCCCAAAGAGCTATACTTTTTAAAGGAAATGCAATGGAAAATTAAGTATTTAAATACTTTATAAGTTATTTAATGCGTTATAATAGAATGGATTGTACAAATGAAAATGTAGCATCTCATTTCGTTCAAGAGGCAGTTAAGGGAACAGACCCATATATACGGAAAGGGGGTGAAGTTCACGTTAATTATGTAAGGGCTTTCAATATACTATTTTGTGAAAGGCCAGCTTGATAATTTGTTTGCATGCACCAAAATAAAGTTGAACAGGAGAAGTGATGAGATGAAAAAACGCTTGTCTGTCATTTTAAATCTTTCCATAGCTGCTGCATTACTCGTGCCAACGATGGCTTTTGCCACTGAATCGAAGGAAGGGGTGACCACCGCCGCACTTCAGGAAATTGGAAGTGGAACTGCGAGTGTCTCGAACGACACAAATGAAAATAGCTTGACTGCAAGTGCGGTTGTACCTGCACCGCCCGGTTATGATGCATACCGTAACAACATCCCACACGGAAATATGAATCTCATCTCATATTATTCCACTACCGTTGGCAACTCACGCAAGGCTATGGTGTACACACCGCCTGGGTATTCTCCGAATAAAAAGTATAATGTTCTGTATCTTTTGCATGGTATTGGCGGGGATGAGTATGAGTGGGTTAACGCTATGAAACCAAAAAATATTCTGGACAACCTGTATTCCGAAGGCAAGCTGTCACAGATGATCGTGGTATTCCCCAATGGTCGCGCCATGAAGGATGATCGCCCGGTCGGTGACATTTTTGCCCCGGATAAAGTGGCTGCATTTGAGAGATTTGAACAGGACTTGCTCAAGGATCTGATTCCTCATATCGAAGCAAATTATCCAGTTTACAAAAATCAGAATAGTCGTGCATTGGCAGGTCTGTCTATGGGTGGCGGGCAATCCCTCAATTTTGGGTTGAAGAACCTGGATACCTTCGCCTGGGTAGGAGCTTTCTCCGCAGCACCGAATACCAAGCAAGTGTCGGAGCTGGTCACCAATCCGGGACAAGTAGTAAGTAAACTCAAATTGTTATGGATATCCTGTGGAGCGAGTGACGGTCTGTTGTGGGTCAGCCAGAATTTCAAAAACGGCTTGGGCAGCATGAACATTCCGCATACCTGGTATCAGGATGTGGGTGGGCACGAGCCGTCTGTCTGGAACAGCGGGTTGTATCAATTCTCTCAACGCATCTTTAAGTAGTCACAGGCCTTCATGTCGTTAATGTCGTTAATGACTGTCAGCCTCAGTTCTGTAGTATACAGAGCTGAGGTTTTTGGTACGTGAGTTAAGCCATCGGCTTGGTTCTTGTTTCTCCCATCCATGAATGACAGGCTCTAGTGTTGCTGAGAGCATGTTGAAGAGAGTCTTCCTTTTTTGAATCTACTACGTGCGATTCCTAAACCTCTGCCTGTGACCCAAGAGTTCGTCCTTGTTCGTATATGCGCTCAGAGACAATTGAACGTATCTTTCAGACATGCGTAGAAGATAAGAGGTGGAAATTTTCTTTATTTTCTGTTTAAATGGAAACCAACATTTTGACATTTTTAATAGTCTGATAGTTTCACACAGGGGTGAGTGCTGCCGAATCTGAGACACGTTATTTAAGGGTTTGAAGCGCCTACAGTGGGCTAAGGAATCTGAGACACGTTATTTCGGAATTGGGGTCCGTTTGTAGCGTTTTTATGATAATTTTTGGGAATAACGTGTCTGGTGTTCCTTACGTTTGAAAAAAAGGGCTTGGTGTCCCAATAAGGCGTCCTGGGTTCTTTAGAAAAAAGAGCACGGCTAACACTAACACTATTGCCTCGCTTGAGGGCTGGGGCTATGAGGGGGTCGATGACATGTTTTACTACAAAGGTGCATTCAGAGAAACGGATAATTTTATCTATTTCAAAAGCGAAGTTCAATTATCTGAAAGTGATGTCGTTATATTCGGCGAGAAAAAATATTTTATCGAAAGTGTCGAGAAAGAATTCCTACTGCTTCAAAAGGTGGGCTCCATCGTTTCAGTGAGTGTATGAAATCATCACGAGTCCATTTCCTTTTTCAAGTGTACGTGCACTTATGGGCCCCTGCCTACATACAATAAATCGACCCTGTTCCCACATGTGCTCAGGCCAGATCGTTGTAAAACTGCAGGAGGTGTCATCTGTGCCCGGATTGTTTACCGCAATTGCCCTGTTCATCAAAGAGTTAACGTTACTCGTCTCGTATGTCAAAAATAATGCATTTCCCCAGCCATTGGCTGAGGATGATGAAGCCAAGCATTTACGCCTCATGGCTGAAGGCAATGCACATTCCCGTAATTTGCTTATCGAACACAATCTGCGCCTCGTTGCGCATATCGTCAAGAAATTTGACAATACTGGCGAAGACCAGGAAGACCTGATTTCCATCGGAACGATTGGTTTGATTAAGGCGATCGAAAGTTTTCAACAAGGCAAAGGGACCAAACTCGCTACGTTTGCTGCCCGGTGTATCGAAAACGAAATACTTATGCATTTGCGCTCACTGAAGAAAACACGTAAAGACGTATCCCTTCACGATCCGATAGGAACGGACAAAGAGGGCAATGAAATCACTCTTATTGATATCCTCGGAACAGAAGCCGACGACGTTGTAGATAAGGTGCAACTCAAGATTGAAAAAAGTAAGATTTACCGCAATCTCGATATCTTGGATGATCGGGAGAAGGAAGTTGTGATTGGCCGATTTGGCCTGGAGGCAGGAGGGGAAGAGCGTACCCAACGCGAGATTGCCAAGGAACTTGGCATCTCACGCTCCTACGTATCACGGATAGAGAAAAGGGCGCTGATGAAACTGTATCACGAGTTTTATAAGGCGAAGCAATGAGATCACAAGTTACAAGGTGGTATGGATAAAATAGAGTGTATAGGAAGCGACTTGTCTGCGGATGAGTTGCTTTTTTCAGCATAAAAAACGGGATGCAGAAAGTCAACCTTGTATCGAAAACGAAATACATATGCATTTGCGCCCCCTGAAGAAAACACGCAAAGAGATTCCCATTCATAATCCTAAAAGAGGGATAGGTATTCTCTTCAGATTATTATATGATGAGTTGTATACAAGTTGGGCATCGTAGAGAGCATGTACAGAAAGAGAGTGAGTGGTTACCATGCAAGAAGAAACTTTAACACGGGGATTGAAGAACAGGCATGTGCAATTGATGGCGATTGGAGGTGCGATCGGTACAGGTCTGTTTCTCGGAGCAGGCAAAACGATACAACTGACAGGTCCATCCATTTTGCTGGCCTATATCATTACAGGGGTTGTGCTATTCCTCATTATGCGTGCGTTGGGGGAATTGTTGCTAAGCAACCTGCAGTATCATTCTTTTGTCGATTTTGTGCGTGATTACCTGGGAAATATGGCGGCATTTATTACAGGCTGGACCTACTGGTTCTGCTGGATCTCCATTGCCATGGCTGACATTACGGCTGTTGGTTTGTATACGCAATTCTGGTTTCCGAACGTTCCGCAGTGGATGCCCGGATTGATTGCGCTGGTCATTTTGCTGATCATGAATCTGGCGACGGTCAAGCTGTTTGGTGAAATGGAATTCTGGTTTGCTCTGATTAAAGTAGTAGCCATTCTCGCACTCATCGTTGTTGGTCTATATATGATCTTCAAAGGGTTTACGACGGATCAGGGTCCTGCGAGTTTCACCAATCTGTGGAGTTATGGGGGATGGTTTCCGAACGGAATGCATGGATTCCTGATTTCATTCCAGATGGTTGTATTCGCCTTTGTAGGCATGGAACTGGTGGGACTGACTGCAGGGGAAACCGAGAATCCGGAGAAGGTTATTCCGAGAGCGATTAACCAGATTCCCATCCGTGTACTGCTCTTTTATGTTGGCGCACTGCTGATTATTATGAGCATCTACCCATGGAACGCCATTGTGCCTAGTGAAAGTCCATTTGTTCAGGTGTTCGCAGCCGTAGGTATTGCGGCAGCTGCCGGCATTGTTAATTTTGTGGTGCTTACGTCTGCTGCTTCGGCTTGTAACAGCGCCATTTTCAGTACAAGTCGTATGGTGTTCTCCATGGCGAAGGATCGCAACGCACCCAAGTCGTTTACACGATTGAATAACAGGAAGGTTCCTTCCAATGCGTTGTTTTTCTCCACAATCGTTATTCTAATCGCAATTGTGCTGAACTATATCATGCCAGAGGGTGTATTTACGCTAATCACCAGTGTGTCGACAGTGTGCTTCATCTTCGTCTGGGGCATCATGGTCATCTGTCATCTCCGATACCGCCGTACCCGACCGGAACTGGCGGGTCGCAGTCGCTTCAGGTTGCCGCTGTATCCGTTTTCCAACTACTTGATTCTGGCGTTTTTGGTATTTGTGCTGGTGATACTGGCATTGGCTGAGGATACGCGTGTAGCGCTATTGGTTACCCCTGTGTGGTTCGTTCTTATGGCAGTCATGTATATTTGCAAAAAGAAAAGCGCCTAAATAAGAACATTCAAGTCGCCCATGACTCGAACTGCAATCCAAATCGTAGACACAACGTATGATTGGAGTTGCTACTAGACGATGGGCGGCTTTTTGTGCTCAGGGTTGATTTTATTTCCCCCGATTCAACCATTGGAGGATGATCTCCACAACCTCCATATATCGCTGGCCAACCAGCAATCCGGTATGTGTAGTATTCCACAGCCCTGCATATTCAGCGCCTAGCTGTTCTGCCGTCAGTTGACCTCTCCGCTCTTCGTCATCGGATTCTACGGCTTTGATGACCAGACTTGGACATGTAATTAAATCGCCATTGATGGATACACCGCCGCTTAAGCCGGATGCCGTGGAGAACGTGAGAAATGCCTGCGATGACTCCATCTGGAGATATTTACGCTGGAAAGCAATGTCTTCCGCAGTTTCGTCGATACTGCTTTGCTCCTCGCGAGCTGGGGGAGGAATGATGATGTCAGGTGTAATTTGATCACTCTTGGGATAGGGCATCAAATGATGAATTTCCTGGCTGACACTGGAATCAATGACGACCAATCCAGTTAAAGCATTCGTCTCTGCAATCTTCTGACTGAGTATTCCGCCCATGCTGAAGCCGATAAGAACAGGGGGCTCGTCGAACTCCGCCAGAACTTCCTGTATATCCTCCAGGTAATTATCAAACGTAATCTTCGTCATGTCCATTACCCGGCTTTTGTAATGACTTCTCAGATTCATGACGTAGCAGGTCCAGCCTTGTTCAACGAAGTGGGGGATATACTTGCTCCACATCCAGCTGCCTGTATATGCGCCATGAACAAACAGGAGGTGGGGCCTTTTTATTGGGTTTTCCGAGAGGGTAACCAGATCACCTTCAAATATTTCAAGATACAGATCATGTTCTCCTAACGTTTTAACCTTATGTTTGGGCAGCAATTGAGTGAAGTCGATCATAGAAAATACCTCCTGAATATTAGTTTTATATCAAACTATTAGTCCAAAAAAAATTAGAAGTTGCCATGAATTTTCATCAAAATCCGGAGCAGTTCCTTTTTCTCCCCTTCCGTAACATCCGCATAAAACGAATTCAGCATGCGCTGCGAAATATCTTCAAAGACTGGCTTTAATTCTTCGCCTTTTGCAGTCAAGGCCACATGAACAACCCGTGAATCTGTTGCATCGCGCTCTTTGACGACATAACCGTTTCGAACCAACTTGTCGACAAGCGCTGTTACCGTGGATTTATCCTTGCCAATTTTTTTGGCGATTTCGGCCATGGTCATTCGGGAATTGTTGTACAGGGCATAGATAATATCCCCATGGGAAGTGGCCAGATCCTGAATTCCCTGCTGAGCCATCTCGGATATAATGAAGCGGTTGACCTTCTCTTTAATTTTGGATATGAGTGATATAGCGTCTCTTGTTTTCATATGTGTAATATAGTTTGTTATCAAACTAATGTCAAGCCCGGATTTCAATATTGGTTTATAAAGCTTTAATCAGCTGTTCCACACTAACTTTACCTTGCATCCATCAAACGTATTTTTCCGTTTTAACAGGCTGAGTGCATCGAGCTGATACGTATCATTCTGCATACTGCTTACAGTAATTGTAACTTCCGTAGCAGGGACGAAGAACTGATCGTAGGTTACTCCACCTAAAAAGACACCTGACCAATTCCTTCAGGTGTCTTTTTAGGATGTATTTGAGGTAGATAAGGGTCAATCCGCTAAGCCCTCTTCTTTATATTTTTCTATTTCATTTACATTTACTGTATCTTCGAATCGATTGGATGCGAATGTTCATCCTGAATAACCTCTTGGAACAGTTCCTTGGACTCCATGGGCCACGTGCCTTTCTTCAGGAGAGCTTCAAGATCACCTATGGTCACCGGACGCGCATGTCGCTTGAGTACGTAGCCGAGCTGTTCGTTTGGTTCCATCGTGGCTGTTTCCAGATCGGCAAAACTTGTAATCCCTTCTTCCCTCAGTTGCATCTCCAGTTGATCCACCGTAAAGCGCATACGTTTCAGATTCGGTAGATTCAACTTCCCATCTTCCACGACGACCTTCGCTTTTCCACTCATCAGCTTTTCAAATCCATTGAATTTTAATTGTAATTGTTCAACGATAAGTAATGTGAGGATAAAAACCGATGCCGATCCGATCGCTTTGCCAAACTCATGGTTCGCGACAGGCTGTACAATCGTCGTTCCGATCGAGATCATGATGACCGTCGCGGCGACACTCATCTGCGAGATCGATTTACGTCCAGCAACCCGCAGCAGAATCATGCCGATCAGTACAAGCAAGATGGATTTCCATATCCAGTCCATTGGCTGTATTCCTTTCTGTAGCAAGTCATATGATGTTTTTCTTAGGCTGTTCTTGATCTGGAAGTGAATATACAAATGGCTTAGGACAAGAGAGGTGGATGAGGTAAATAGTCCCGACATTATAAGACCATTATACTACATCCTAAAATAAGGAAATGGCCGATATTATTATGGAGAGCTTTCATCTAACAAAATGAGGAGTGATACAACGTACAATGTATACAAACATGATACAAAAGCATCTTTCCCAAGGAGATATGGAAGGGGTCATTAAACAGATAGCATATATTGGTGAAAAGAAGGATACAACGCAATTCGCTTTCTTGATTGAACTCCTGAAATCTACGGACAACACCATACTACGCAACACAATTGCTATCGCTTTAATGGACATTGGAGATGATCGAGCAGTTGAACCGTTAATTGAAGTCATCACAGACCCCAAGACATCAGGAAGCAGAGGCACATTGCTATACGCTCTTGAGAATCTGAATTACATCGTACATATAGAGAGCATCATTCCATTTATCGGTGATTCCAGTCTGGAAGTGAGCGCGCAGTCATTCATGTTGCTGGAGCAAATAATGGATAAGTTATCGGATTTACAGAACCTTAGGTGTCAACAACTTATTGAAATGCAAATCTCACATAACCAAAGCAAGCTTTTGGAAGTAGCATTAGATATGTTGAAGAAATTGAGGTATTAGCTGTAGGAAGAAGATAAACACGCTTCTTTCAATCCCCCCTCCTGATCGTTTACAATAAGAAATTGAATGCAACAAACGAAGGAGCGGTTAAGGATGGCCAAACAGAAATACTATGTCGTCTGGGCAGGAAAGCAGCCTGGCGTATACAGCACATGGGCAGAATGCAAAGCACAGACCGATCATTTTACCGGAGCAAAATATAAATCGTATGAATCGAAAGCTGCTGCCGAAGAGGCATATCGTGCCGGATGGAAAGGAAACTGGGGGACAGGTGCCGGTGGATCGGGCACTTCTTCGAAGACCAAGTCTGGCAGCAGCGGAAGAAGCTCAGGCATGGAAACATCCGCGGAAATTGACTATGACAGCATATCTGTTGACGTAGGTACGCGCGGAAATCCGGGCCCTGTGGAGTATAAAGGGGTGGACACGCGCACGGGGGAGATAATTTTCTCCGTTGGACCGATTGCCAAGGGCACGAATAATCTGGGTGAATTTCTCGCCATTGTACATGCCCTGGCTCATCTCAAAAAAGAGGGCAGTAACAAAACGGTTTATACGGACTCCGTCAATGCGATGAAATGGTTGAAGCAAAAAGCGGTATCCACTACGCTGGCACGGGATGCCTCAACCGAAGAAATCTGGTTAATGATTGACCGAGCCGAGCAGTGGTTGCGGACCCATACGTACAACAATAAAGTACTGAAATGGCAGACTAAACAATGGGGCGAAATCAAGGCGGATTACGGCCGGAAATAACCCTTTTTCGCTACGTTTGCTTCATTATTAATTTTCTATGAGAAACGATGTTTACAATTTCCAGTTTCCATTCTATAATCAGTTCAATATGATACGTTACACATATCGGGAGGAGCCTGTCATCAGCAGGCTCTTTTATCTTTATGGACCATCGTGTCCATAGAAATGTTGAATTGAGTACACTTTGCAGGAGGCAGACATGAGTTCCATTTATAGAAGTGAAGAAGGCAAGAACAGCATACTTGAGGAATATGAAGCGTATGTTGATCAATTGGGCGAAGGTTTCACACGAGAATACGTAGAGACACGTTTTGGACAGACGCATGTTTTATTAACCGGTCCTGAACATGGCAAGCCGTTATTTATTCTCCAAGGCGGGAATTGTGTGAATCCGATGACGTTATCCTGGTTTACTTCGCTATTCAAAGAATACCGGATTATTGCACCCGATACGATCGGTCATCCAGGGTACAGTGAGGAAACGCGGATTTCGGCAAGGTTTGATAGTCTGGCTATGTGGGTTTCTGACTTGCTGGACCACTACAAGATCGAAAAAAGTGCGTTTATCGGTCCTTCCTTCGGAGGAGGAATCATCCTAAGACTGGCGACCTACATTCCGGACCGAATTGCATGTTCCGTTTTGGTAGCACCCGCTGGATTGGCCATGGGCTCCAAAATCAAAATGGCTCAGGATATCGTGCTGCCGCTCGTTACGTACAGAATGACTTCTTCTCCAACTTCTCTGCAAAAGATCGCGGATACCATGTCATGCAGCTGTATGAAAGAAATAGATAGAACAATTATCGGGAAAATCTTCAAACACGTCAGTCTGGAACAGGATATGCCCAAGCTAACAGAGCGGGAAGAGCTGGTTAACTATACGTCACCAACTCTATTACTCGTGGGGGAGAAGGATGTCTTTTTCCCGGCAGACAAGGTAATCGAACGTGCTCAGAAAATTATCTCGAATGTAAAAGCAGTCAAATATGATACTGGTCATTTCCCGTCCCAGGATGTGTTGATCCACATGAATGAGGAAATCCAACAGTTTTTACAGAAGAATTATTAAAAAGTAGTAAAGGATGGGGCGGAATTTTTTACCAGTCAGAATAAACCCAAATTAACCGCCCTGTCTGTCATAATAGTAGATGAGTGTATCCGGTTCCGTTTAAGATTGGGGATTTCAATAAGGGATAACTCTAGTATACTGCATTGTATAGCCATTTTTATGTTGTGCGCATGGATGTGATTCAATCTGCATCATTTGGTTTATATAGATGGTTGGCGATGAAACGCCTGTCCGGTTGGAACTGAATGATGCAACATGCGACAAGTCTTCCGATCGACAAGGTTGAAAAGAGGTCTGTTATGAGAAAAGATAACTCCAAAATAGCGTTGCAACGCAATGTTATTTTGAATGATACATATCAGGTAAGACAAGTACTGGCGTGCAGCGAGCTTGCCATCGTATATGCAGGTAGAGACAAGAATACAGGTGTAAAAGTTGCGATCAAGGAATTTTTCCCGCAAAGACTGGCCGCCCGTCACTCAGACAAACGGCGGGTATTCTGTTCTTCGAGAGGATTTGGTGGACAGTATCAGGAGCTTCTTGCTGCTTTCATGGTAGAAGGAGATCTGTTATCTACGCTGAATCATCCTCATATTGTTCCGTATGTGGATCACTTTGAAGCAAATGACACGGGTTATCTTGTGATGGAATATTGCACAGGAGTGACCCTGACGGAATATCTGAACGAGCGCAATCACGCGCTGGATGCAGCCTTTATTACGAAGACGTTGCTTCCGCTCGTGGACACACTGGACTATATTCACAAACAGGGAATTCTCCATCGGGACGTGAAGCCCTCCAACATTATGGTGATGGAGGATGGGACACCCAAGCTTCTGGACTTTGGTTCGGCAGCTCGCTGGCCCATGCAAACGGGAGACAAACAGGCGATCTTTACTTCCGCAGGATATTCGCCGCTTGAATTTTACTCGGAGAAATCCAATCAGGGACCGATGTCAGACATCTACAGCCTGGCGGCACTGCTTCATTATTGGACATGCGGACAACCGCCGATGGATGTAAAGCAGCGGTTGTTCCGGGACGAACTGCCATCTGTACGTAAGCATAATGAGTATGTGAGCCCGTGGCTCGCGCGTGTGATTCACTGGGGTTTGACGGTCCGCTCCGAGAAGCGCTGTGCTTCTCTGGCTTGGGTCAGAAGGTCGTTGCAGGTTCAAGCCTGGATGTGGACATTGCGTAAACCGGGCACGGTGGATTGGACTTTGTCCGAAAATGAACATACCCAGGTCTATGCCCTGGAGCCTCAGAATAAGGATGAGACGGCTTAAGGGTTAAGCCTTTTATGCCGAAACGAACAGTTACACTTAATGAGCGTATGTCGCGTATATAATACAAGAAACAAGCCAGTTCATCTTCCTTGCGAGGGGCGGACTGGCTTTTTTCTGTGCTCTTATTTAGCATGACGACAGCGATCGGAAGGTTGTTCTGGCATCGGGGTGGCACATGTAAATATTCTTTAGTTCAATTTATAAAGATATTCAGTTTGGCGCCCGCAAAAGAAAAATTATTTCTTTTTTTAATTATTTTATGGAAAAATACTTCATTCTCATTCCTGATGCTGCATATACTCCATTGGAAAGATGGAGTGATAAGTCAGGACATCGGACGCAAGCGCTGGCTCCCGTCTTACACCAAACTGAGGGGGAATGTTGCGTGACCACCAACAAAAAGGGTTTCACAGTATCTTTGCTGTTCGTCGTTATGATGTCGATGCTGCTTGCCGCCTGCGGAGGGAATGGCAATACGGCGGGTACGCCAAGTCCGACAAGCGCTGGGGGAACAGGCACAGAAGTCGACAAAGGTGCTACGACTGGAGAGCCTGTCACTCTGGAGTTTTGGACCATTGCACTGCAACCCACCTTCAATGATTACTTTAATGATCTGATTGCTAAGTATGAGAGCAGTCATCCTGGTGTGACGGTGGAGTGGAAGGACTACCCTTATGATGCGATTTCGCAGCGTTTGTTGACCAGTACGGCCAGCGGCAACAGCCCTGATGTGGTGAATCTGAACACCGAATTTGCCAGTCAGTTGGGAAGCAAGGGAGCCCTGCTGAATCTGAGCGAATACCTCACAGATGAGGAAGCGAAGAGTTATTTTGAAGGCATTTATAATTCCACGATCTTGAATGGCAAGGCTTACGCGCTTCCCTGGTACACAGGTACGGAAGTGCTGTTCATGAATACCAAGCTGGTGCAGCAAGCGGGCCTTGACCCGGCGAATCCACCCCAGACTCGGGAGGAGCTGGTTGAGTGGGGCCGTCAGGTTCATGAGAAGACTGGAGTTGCGGGATATGCGCAGCAGCTGGTCTCCAAGTTGTTCCCGATCGATGGCATCCCGATTCTGAATGAGGATAAAACTGCCGCTGCTTTCAACACGCCGGAAGCTGAGGCGATGATCGCCCAAATGCGAGATTTGATGGCCGAAGGTGTGGTACTGAAGGAGGATGCGGAATTTAGCAAGCAGATCCAATACTTTTCCGGCGAGCAGGTCGCTTTCCAATTGTCGGGGCCAACCTTTATCAATTTCATTAAGAAGTCTGCGCCGGATGTTTACAAGAATACGATTGCTGTACCGCTTCCAACGGGCAAAGCCAACTTGCGACTCTCCAACTCCATGAACCTCGTTGTGCCGCAGAAGTCCAAGAATCCCGAGCAGGCTGTAGAATTTGCCGCTTTTATTACCAATTCCGAGAATCAGACTGCCTTCTCCAAGGTAGCCAACACATTGCCGTCGAGCAAAGCCTCCATTCAAGATCCGTTCTTTACGGAATCCAACGGTTCGCTGGAAGCGGAAGCAAAGGTCGCTTCTTCCCAGAGTCTCGACAAAGCGACGGATTATATGGTCGGTGTCCCGAGTGCTGCAGATATCAACTCCGCACTGACGCGGGGGCTGCAGGAAATTCTGATGAATGGAGCAGACATTAAAGAGACACTGAATGCTGTGGAGAATGAAGTGAACAATATCCTGAGCCAGGGCTCTTAAACAATCGCGGAAAAGCTTGTGGTGGGGGAGTTCGTTCTCCCCTCGATCCTTGAGGAGAGGGAGGCATAACGGGGTGTATAAGGCGATTCGATCCGAATCTTTTACCGCATGGGCGTTTATGGCACCAGGCTTATTGTTTTTGGCGGTGTTTACCTTTTGGCCGATTATTTACGGGATACCGCTCTCATTCACCGATTATTCTGTTATTACGGAGACGCATTACGTAGGACTGGATAACTTCACTCGTGCATTCAAAGATCACAACTTTCTGGTTTCGCTGTGGAATTCGCTGGTGTATGTGCTGATTGTACCCGTGATTCAACTCCTCTCCATCTTAATGGCGATTCTGGTCAACAGCCGGATTCCGGGTGTCAAAATGTTTCGGGCTGCCTACTATATACCGGTTGTAACCTCAATGGTTGCCGTGGCGCTGATCTGGAGCTGGCTCTTGGGCAATAATGGCGTGGTCAATTATCTTCTGCTGAAGGCAGGCGTTCTCAGCGAGCAGGTCTCATGGCTCTCTACGAGCAGTACGGCGTTGTATGTTTTGATGTTCATCACCATGTGGAAAGGCCTGGGCTACTACATGATGCTGTATCTGGCAGGACTTCAGGGCATTCCTGCTGATCTGTATGAAGCAGCCCGGGTGGATGGGGCCGGGCCGCTGAGAATGATTGTTCACGTAACCATTCCCTTGTTGCGGCCGCATATTCTGTTTTGTACCTTAATCTCGGTAATGGGGGCGATCCGCGTGTTCGACGAGGTCTATATTTTGACCAAAGGCGGACCGGGAACATCCACGTTGACCTCAAGTGTTTATATTTTTCAAAAAGGGCTGGAGCAGTTTAACTTTGGTTATGCCTCGGCACTTGGATTGATTGTCAGTGTGTTAGTAGGGGCGCTTAGCGTGCTGGTGTTCCGTCTGAACCGGAAAGGCGGGGTGAATTCCTATTGATTCTGAGTACACTTTCGTCTAAAAAAATGAAAACATGTCTTCGCTATGTGATCACCTATGTGCTGTTAATCCTGCTTGCCTTGTTCATGATGGGTCCTTTCCTGTGGCTGCTTAGTGTATCGCTTATGCCGGGTCGCAATGTGTTCGCCAATCCGCCAGCGATCCTGCCTACGTTCATCGCATTCGACAACTATGTGCAGGTGTGGGAGTTCATGGAGTTTCCGCGCTACATTATGAATACCGTAGTCATCACCCTGCTTGGTGTGGTTTTCAACATTGTTTTGTCCTGTCTGACGGCATATCCGCTGGCGGTTTTCCGGTTCAAGGGAAGGAATCTGGTATTTACGCTGCTGATCTCGACCATGGTTATTCCGTCGGCAACGGCCATGATTGTGCATTATTTGACCATACAGGCCTTCAATCTGGGCAATACGTTTCTTGGGGTGGTGCTTCCAGCTGCGGTGTCGGTGTTCAACATCTTTCTGATGCGGCAGACTTTCTTGGGCATACCGGTGGATATCAGGGATTCTGGCAAAATGGATGGAGCCTCCGAGTTTCGTATCTTCGTACAGCTCGTCATGCCACTGGTCAAACCGGGCATTGCCGTCATCGGCTTGCTGGAGGTTATGGCATTCTGGAACAATTTCCTGTGGCCGATTGTAGTGCTGGATGATCCGCAGAAATATCCGCTGGCAGCAGCACTTACGTATCTGAACGGTCAGTTCTCATATAACTTTGGCTGGATTGCCGCCGGAACGATGATTTCGGTGCTGCCCATTATCATTGTGTTTCTCTTCACACAGAAATACTACATGGAAGGCATTGCAGGTGCGATTAAAGGATAGAGCCAACGAGATACGAAGATGACCGGACCCCAAGCACAGAAAGGGTGATCACATTCATGCCAAAGCAGTATAAGCTAGCACTTGTCCCGTTGGATGAACGGCCTTGCAATTATAATTTCCCTTATTTATTGGCCCATGGGACAGAATTCACAGTGGAACGTCCACCCTTGGAAAAGATGGGACTCAAGAAACGCCCTGGTGATGTGGACCAGCTCTGGTCCTGGTTCGAGGAAAGCTGTACAGGGGCAGACGGTGCTGTTGTCGCGCTGGATACACTTCTATATGGCGGTATTATTCCATCGAGACTGCATGAGCTGAAGCCGGAAGAACTGACCGAACGTCTGGAGCGACTTAGGGGAATCAAGGAACGTCATCCTCAGCTGACCTTATACGCGTTCCAACTGATTATGCGCTGTCCGCAATATTCCCTGTCGGATGAAGAACCGGACTATTATGCGGATTGGGGGCGGGAAATCTTCCGCAAGGGTTTCATCAGCCATCGGCTGGAACTGGGGATTGCGACTGACGAGGAGATCGCCGAACTGAATGATATTGATACCCGGCTGCCAGCCAAGGTGCTGGAGGATTACCTTCGGCGAAGGGCGATCAATATTGCAGCGAACCAACAGGTGATGGCTCTGGTAAAGGAAGGAATTATCGATTTCATGATTGTTCCGCAGGATGATTCAGCGCCTTATGGTCATACGGCGAAGGATCAAGAGAAGGTCCGGGCAAGCATTACTGCTCTGGATCTGGAGCTTAAGGTCTATATGTATCCAGGAGCAGACGAAGTGGGCTGCGTACTGCTTACCCGGATGATGAACAAGACCCGCGGCCGAATGCCGCTTGTGTATCCCCGCTTGTCGTCTGTGCAGGGAGCGTTTGTTACGCCGCTGTTCGAGGATCGATTTTTCTATGAGACCCTGAAGTATCAGATTCTGGCCGCAGGCGGGCTCATTGCATCAAGTGCAGATGAAGCGGATCTGATTCTGCTGATCAGTACACCGGGTGAGACGATGGCAGAGGCGGTATCGCAGCAGCATTCTTTTTACAGTTATGATGTGTACCGGAACCTGATGGAATTAATTGAATACGGGGATTATCTGCTCCGATGCAAGGGGAAACCGACTGCAGTTGCGGATGTCGGGTACGCCAATGGCGGTGATCAGAAGCTGGTCAAGATGCTGCGGCAAAAAGACATGTTATTCGATCTTGCCGGATATGCGGCCTGGAATACCAGTTCCAATTCGCTCGGGACCGTCATCTCGCAGGCCATGATCTATCTGATCTATGGGCGTACACAAGAACATCTTGATTTTCTGGCGCTGCGGTATGCCGAAGATGTCTGCTATTGTTCAGTTGTGCGGGGAGAACTGAGTAATGGCCCGGTGCAGGAGATGGGGTATGGCAAATATCTGCTGGATGGGCCACACGGCCGTATCGCTACCCGAGTAGAGGAACGGCTGCGTCAGGAGCTTGCTGTACGAATAGACAGTTCTTCTGGGAGTGTAGAGATTACCAATTGTTACATGCCGTGGAACCGGATGTTCGAAGTTGGGCTCTCTGTACGGTTTGTTCCTGCCGCCCCTGGGCTGAAGAATTAGATGATGAGAGAGAAGGTGGGAAGCCTGAAAAAAATGGTCCTGGAGAAACTGCATCAGGGGCTGATTGTTTCCTGTCAGGCGCTGCCGGATGAGCCGCTGCACGGCGCGGTGTACATGGCGCGGATGGCTGCAGCGGCTGAAGAAGGCGGGGCAGCCGGGATTCGGGCGAACGGTGCTGCGGATGTGCGGGCCATCAAACAAGCCGTATCGCTGCCAGTCATCGGTATTGTGAAGCGCAATTACCCGGATTCTGCTGTATATATCACCCCCACGATGAGAGAAATCGACGAGCTGCTGGAGGCTGGTGCAGACATCATTGCATTGGATGCGACCCGGCAGAAGCGGCCGGAGAATGATACGCTTGAGCAAATTACAGGCTTTCTGAACGACAGCGGAACGGTTTCCATGGCAGACATCTCCATTCTGGAGGAGGCGGTATATGCTGAATCGCTAGGAGTTAGTTGTGTCTCAACTACACTTTCCGGTTACACCCCTTACTCCCGGCAGCAGGATGGACCGAATCTGGAGCTGCTGAAGCTAGCTGCCCAGCGTCTGAAGATTCCGGTCATTGCTGAAGGCCGAATCAGTCAGCCTTCCCAGGTGGAAAAGGCGCTGGAACTGGGGGCCTACGCTGTTGTGGTAGGCTCCGCGATAACACGGCCCCAGCTGATTACCCGGCGGTTTGCGGCAGTGACGACAAAAGCGAGGATGAGAAACGATGGAAATGAACGATCGAATTAATACGTATTACCCTTCAATGACCAAGTCGGAGCAGAAGGTAGCTCGTTGCGTCGTGGAGCATCCGGATAACCTGATCTATCTATCCGTGACGGAGCTGGCTGATTTTGCTGGGACGGGAGAGACTACGGTGATGCGCTTCTGTCGTAAAATCGGGTTTAAAGGTTACCAGGATTTCAAGCTGATGTTGGCCCAGGGGCTGCCAAAACGGCAGAACCTTCCGGAAAGCGGGGGTGAAGAGAGTGATGTTGCGGACCAATTATATGCTTCCATGGTAGGTGTGCTTCAGTCGACTCAGGGGATGCTGGATCGAGAACAACTGAAGCAGGCTGTACAGTGCCTTGATCAGGCACGACATGTACAGTTCTTTGGCGTGGGCTCTTCAGGGATCACGGCCCTCGATGCCAAAAACCGCTTCTTGCGCATCGGTCGGCGTGTGGAAGCCAATTCCGACAGCCATATTCAGTCCATGATGGCGGTGACGATGGGGGAAGGTGATGTTGCTTTTGGAATCAGTGTGTCGGGGAGCACGCTGGATACGAATGATATGCTGATGAAGGCCAAGCAGAACGGAGCAAAGGTTATTGCCATGACGAATTATGCAAAATCCCCTGTTGCTTCCATTGCAGATATCGTACTTTTGACTGCCGGGAAGGAATCTCCGCTCGAAGGTGGGTCCGTCGGGGCCAAAATATCCCAGTTGTTCATTATCGATCTTCTCTGCCAGGGGTTGGAGGGACTGCATGTGGAAGAGAGCAAAAGGATGAAGGAATGGACAGCAAGGGCGGTAATTGACCGTATTTATTGAACCATGTATCTGAATGGGGGAGAAGCAGCTGCGGCAGGTCATTGGTGTGGATATCGGAGGCACGGAAATCAAAGGGCTTGTAGTTAATGAAGCTGGAATGGTTCTCGCGGAAATGGAACGGGAAACAGAGGCATGTCAGGGCCGGAAAGGCATACTTGGTCAGTTGAATGAGCTGTTGAGTGAGCTGCTGGCAAGATGTGCCGAGGTGGAGGCCGTGGGCATCGCTTCAGCGGGCAGGGTGAATGTAACTACGGGGGAAGTGATCTTCGCCACTGACAATTTACCCGGCTGGCAGGGCATGCCGCTTACGCAATGGGCGAAGGAAACGTTCGGATTGCCTGCAGTTGCGGATAACGATGCCAATGCCGCGTTGCTTGGCGAGGCGTGGCTTGGGGCAGGACGTGACAAGCAAAGCCTGGTGATGCTGACTCTTGGCACCGGTGTTGGAGGTGCCAACATGTGTCAAGGTCGACTGCTGCGCGGGGCTGGCTGGCGCGGTGGGGACTGGGGACACAGCGTACTCGTACCTGGAGGGCATCCTTGCAATTGTGGCAAACAGGGTTGTGTGGAGCAATATGTCTCTGGCAGTGCGCTGCAGCGGATTGCACTGGAACAGACGGAGAGCACGTATACTCATGGCCGTGAAATCATGGCAGCCGCAGGAAGGGGAGAAGCAGCTGCGCTCATCGTTCTGGAGCAATACACTGCCGACTTGGCGCTGGTTATGGCCAATATCAGTGCATCGATGGATCCCGAGTTGATTATCCTCGGTGGTGGAGTGATTCATGACCATGCCATATGGTGGCATCGGCTTACCAACAAGCTGCACCGTGAAGGGCTGGCAGACCGGATTGTAGCTGCTGAACTTGGCAACCGGGCTGGTTGCTTCGGGGCGGCAAGACTGGCTATGGAGCGGCTGTAGCAAGACGGATCAGCCTGACTCGGAGGCAGTGACAAGGAGGAGAAAGCGCATGGCTATGGAGCAGGAAAAATGCACTGATGTTGTTATTATCGGTGGCGGACTTGGCGGGACGGCAGCTGCACTGGCCGCAGCCAAAGCGGGTCAGCGGGTTCTTTTGACGGAAGAGACGGACTGGCTTGGTGGTCAATTGACCTCACAAGCAGTGCCACCGGATGAGCACCGCTGGATTGAACAATCCGGCTGCACTGCTTCGTACCGTGAGTTTCGCAGCAGAGTCAGGGATTATTACAGACGGAATTACCCGCTTACAGAATCCGCTAGGTGTAATCCCATTCTGAACCCTGGCAATGGCTGGGTCAGCCGTTTGACGCATGAGCCCAAGGTAGCACTTGCGGTTCTGCACGAGATGCTTGCTCCCTATGTGAATACTGGACGGATTGAAGTGCTCTATCATACCGTACCCGTTCATGTGGATACAGCAGGTGATCGGGTGACTGGCGTGACTGTGCAGGAAGGGCGAACGGGAGGATTGATTAAGCTCCGGGGGGCCTATTATCTGGATGCCACAGAATGCAGCGATCTGCTGCCCCTTGCCGGAGTGGAGCATGTAAGCGGAGCAGAATCTAGGCGTGAGACGGGTGAGCCTCATGCCCTGGAAGAAGCGGACCCGCTAGATATGCAGTCGATTACCCATGTGGCGGCGGTGGATTATGTACACGATGGAAACTTCACGATTTCCCGTCCTCGGGAATATGACTACTGGCGTCAGTATGTTCCCTCGTTCTCATCGTATCCGATCCTGAGCTGGTATGCTTCAGATGCCAATGATACCTCCAAGCTGAAAGAGTTCACGATGTTCCCGAATGAACAGGGTGTTGTCTCCTTATGGGATTATCGTCGGATCGTTGATCCCGAACTATGGTCAGAACCGTTGAACGACGGTGAAGTTACACTGCTTAACTGGGCGCTGAACGATTATTATGCTGGTCCCCTGATCGGGGTATCCCCAGAGGAAAGGCAACAACATCTGGATAGCGCAAGGCAGCTTACGCTCTCTTTGGTGTATTGGCTTCAAACGGAGGCTCCCCGCCTCGATGGAGGACGGGGCTACCCCGGCGTACGGTTGCGCGGAGATGTGCTGGGCACGGATGATGGTCTCGCAAAAGCTCCGTATATTCGGGAATCACGTCGAATCCGCGGCCTGTATACCGTAACCGAACAGGACGTGAGCAAGGAATTGCGTGGGGCAAAGGGAGCAAAACGTTACAAGGACAGCGTAGGGGTAGGCAGCTATCATCTGGATCTCCATCCCACAACCGTGAGTCAGCGGACCTTTTATATTCCTAATCATCCCTATGAGATTCCCTTGGGCTCGCTGATCCCGGTGCGGATGAAGAACCTGCTTCCAGCCTGCAAAAATATTTCCATGACCCAGATCGCGAACGGCTGTTACCGTCTGCATCCCACCGAATGGAATATTGGTGAGGCATCCGGTACCCTTGCGGCATATGCGATTGCCAATCAGGTAGAACCGACAGCAGTAAGAGAGACAGATGAGCATCTTCAGTCCTATCAGGCACAGCTGATTCGGCAGGGTGTTCAGCTTCATTGGACAGATGCGGAGCTGGAAGGGGAGTGTTAGACAGACGTCTGGTAGAAAATCTCTATAATAGCTATACACTTGCATATTAGAGATAATAAGGGGATAAAAAAATGATTCCTGTTGAGTACAGGAATCATTTTCTGTTAGTGGATTAGCTCTCTTCAACACTCCGATTACCCCATGGCCTGCTGTGGATCTTTCTTTTGTCCTACATAGATATTGGTACTTGGTTTGATGGCTTTGTATCGAATTTCAATCTCCGTGACTCCATCCTCAAACGTAATATACAACTTTTCATTATACTCCAGAGCTTCTGTATGTCTGGGCTTCACGGGTGTTCGTCCCCGAACGACTGTGCAGTTCGTGTCATGCCGAACCAATAACGTTTCTTTTTTACCAGCTTCCAGCCAGATTCGTCCTGACTCCGGTACCTTAACCCCAATGTCCATACGATCAAACAGTTCACTGAGACTTACTTTTCGTCGCTCTAATGAAGTCAGTGGCCAATTCGTCACGGGAATATCTTCTCCGTTTGCAGTGGCCAAGAAGTATCCTTCCAGTCTTCCGCGAAATACAGGTTTTGGCTTCAGCACAAACCAATACAGGGCGAAGATTCCCCCGGCTGCGAGGAGACCGAGTCCCGTATATAGCAATATCTTTTCGCGTAAAGAATGAATTTGCAACTGGATGTCTGCGGTTACACTAGCGCCTTCGGAATCCGTTGCGGTCACCTTGATGGATGAACTACCGGTGTGAAGCGAAGACCAGCGAAGTATATTGCCTTCAATAACAGCATCTCCGAGTTTGCGCTCACTCCCACCTTTTGCGAGGGCATACGTTAATGGATCATTATTGGCATCCTTAAAATATTTGCTTAGATCAGCCTCTGTATTGCTATCGTCTTTGGATAACACCATGGACTCCCCGGTTGCTATGGGGGCCTGATTCGTAATATCTACTTCAACGGGGGTGATCTCCCGATAAAAGTCAGGACCATCAATCCGAAGACCCCATGTGTATATACCCGATTTTGGAAAAGTGTAGTTCCCCTTAAACCCGCTGCCCGTATTGGCCAAAGGGATACGCTCTGTTTTGCCATCAGACGGGGTCACAATGAGTTCTGCTTCAAGTCCCTTGTAAACATTCAAATCCTGAATGGGTTTAGGGTTCACGGCCTGATCGTAGAGAGAGGCTTCAAATGTGATGCTTTTCCCCTTAACAGGCTGCTCCGTTGCCATATTTGCAACCGCAGACACGTTGTAGTTACCAAGTAGATTGATCTTCACCAAATCTCCGCTGCGCCCCTTGAATTTCAGCTTGAACTGTCCTTTGACCGGACGAATGATCTTCATTAAAGCATATTTATCAGATCGGATGAAGCTGACATTGCTCGACTGATAATACAGCTGAGCTTCAGAGACAGCATGATCCGAGAGCATGATAATGTTAGCATCCGCCATGCTTGAATTGGGAATGTCCACAGTTACTTCCTGCATTGCCCCTGTTGCTGTTACTGCCGCCACAGATACAAGAACAGATTGAATCTGATCTGCAAAAATCCGGTTGAAAATTTCAGGCAAGTCGTCCGCACTTCCCGTGATAAAGGAAGATCCACCCGTCTCCTGAGCTATCCGCTCCAGTTCAGCGGGGTTAACTGTACCATCGCGGTTTAGTCCGACGGTATAGATGGGATAATTAGCTTTTTGAGCCATCTCAATCACCTTGTCTACATCTTTGGAAGAATCAGCTGGTGTTCTGCCCGACGAACCACGCAAATCCGTCTCGCCGTCAGAGAGCAAAATCATAAATGGCTTTCGTTTGTCCGTCTGGGACTGTTCAAGCAAGCTCGCACCTCGGCGCAAGCCGAGTCCAAGATCGGTATACCCTGAGCGTGTTAAGCCGTCAACACGACTACGAAGGTTATTTCGTGCCCCAGAGGATGATATATCCATTAGGGGTACGGATGAAGTGATTTGATCATTATAAGCTACGAATCCCAATCGAGTCTTAGGTCCACTACTCATATCCATAAACATATGTATAACTTCTTCAGCGATGCGATCTTTGTCGGTCTCATTCATGGAGTAGCTAACATCCAGGACAAACATGGCATCAAGCCCTTCATACGCGTGGGTCTTGACAGAGGATTCCGCGTACAAGCTCCCAATGTCCCATGCTGGAATTAAAACGCTAATCACCAATAGGGAGAGCAGTATTTTTTTGCATTTAATTAATATCATGTGAGGCTTCGAATCTCCTTTCTGGTTTGAAAACTTGAGTTCATTTTTTGGAAATACTAAAACTTTTTTTAAAACTTTTGCTTATTCACGATATAAGGCCGTTATGCGTAGTTTTTGTTTGTTAATAATAATGCAACACCGCATACTTTAAGTCTTTTTACTCTTAATTAGGGGGAAAACTCCACTAGTCTTAAATCATTGAACATCATCCAAATTATAGGATATTCTATATCATCGGCATGATTCGTAAGGAATTGAAGTGAATTCTAGAAATTAGTTCTATAGGTATATAGAAGGTTATAAAATGAGCTTTTAGACCTATATTGGAGATTGTTGACAAAACATATCGCTGATGATTAAGATGAATTCCATAAATCTCCAAAGCAAACGGCATAATCTGGTACATAAGTTCCAGTCGTATGTTGACAGCTCGTTCTATTGGTCTTGTGTGTGCTGGGGATGTTGATTCTCCTGGATCATGACTGAAGGCTGATAGAGATGTGCGGAGTGTCAAAAATTGATGGAGGGGGGGAAGCATTCGCCCAAATGAACCATCATTAGGGGGATGTTGCCTGAATGGATATTATTAATCAAACGAACCGAACGATGCTTTTTGAAGAGATCAATCCTGAGAAAATGGATTTGATTACGATTGTCGGTGACGTAAAAGGGATCGACAGTTTGAATGATGACAAGATCAAGGAGATCAACGAACACTTGCTTGTACGAAACTTCGATGAGTTTTTGGACAAGTTTTCTCCCAGTGTGTATTCCTTTTTCAATGCGGTAAACCAGAAAGTCATGTATACGCTTAAAAAACCGGAAGGGATTCCGGATGAAGCAATCTCTGAGATCAAAATTGATCATAGCAATGACTTCCTGAGAATGCTCTTTACCCTGATCGATACCAAACGTAGTCAGGGGATTACGAATGTAGATTTCAAGTTTGAAAATTTGCTGGATATGATTTCACCGAAAAAGGTTATGGATGACATTCGGCAGGTACGGAAAGAAATTCATTACATGTATGGCCAGCATGAGAAGCTGGATGACGGGGACCCGAAGAAGTTGGATATCGGGGATAAACTTAATGTCATGTTTGAAGATGCCAGCCGGAACTATAACAATGTTATGGCAATGCTGCCACTGGCCATCGAAGATATCAAAACCCGCTTGTTGCTGGGCCGTGCTCAAGAAGAAACTTCTTCCGAAGCGATTCAGGTAGGACAACTCACGATTGGTGAGAGCGGAGAATTGAAAATTATCGAAGCTCCAAAGAGTGATAACAACGAGTTGATGCTCCTGGATGAGTCGACAAGCACAGATTTGACTCAGGTGTTTGCCGAAGATTATGATTCACTCTCCGAGGCACCTTCACCGTATGTACAGGATCTGGTCGTTCGTACATTCTGCCCACTTCCTGCGGTTCAGACGGATGTCGATACGGCAGTTGAAGTACAGAATTACAATACATACCTGGAATTTTACAAGAACGCCAAGGATGACTTTGTGAAAACCGTAAAACCGCTGGTAGAGAAAATTTTGGGTGTCAAAATGTTCTTTGATCAATATGCGACCAAAAACAAAGGCATGCTGCCTTCCATGCTGATTGCCAATGCCAAGCTGGATATGCTTGTTAAGAGCAGTAACATTCCGCGGCTGGAGACCTATCTCAACACAGTCAATGCGAAGAATGATTTTACCGACACCATTTGGTTCGGTATTGTTCCTTCCGTTGAACTGGAGAATACGGGACAAGTTCAAGTCAGTCGTGCCCGTTTCCGTGGTAACGAGAAAGTCGTTAAACAAGACGGAAACAGTATGGAATCCTTGTCCATGCTCCTGCAAGTCGTTAAAGACTACAAAGTACAAGTATTCTTCAGCTTTGAATCTGGAGAAGAGACTACATTCAGCAGCATGGCTACCGCAGGCATCGATAAATATATTGATAAATGCGCGGTATTAACTCGCAAGGACTACAGCGAATTCGCCATTCCAAGTGCTCCGAATTTCACCATCATTCCGAAAGAGAAATCGGGTGTTGTTATCGACAGTCGTATGCTCCAGACGGAGAATGGTGTGGAGCTTTCCAAGGAGAAAGAAGACATTCTGAAGCTGTGGATTGAAGGTGTGTATGTCGGTGCGTCTTATGTATCTGCCGGAATTGTGGCTGCATATCAGTGCCCTGAGTACCTACGAGGCGCATTCAAAACCGTGAACCGGGATTATCCAGGTGTGCGTTTTGATATTGAAGCAGGCGATAACAGTCTGCGTGTAGTAACTACGATGACCAAAGAAATCTCCGGATTTACGAACACTATCAAGGATTCGATTAACCGGAAAAACTTTGGATTTATTTTCTCATCGGAAAATGCCCAAATTCAGGATAGTGATATCAAGCGGATCACGGTATACAAAGCGAGAAGCATGGCGATGTCCGAAGATGGCTTTGATTCCTTGTATAAAACACTCGTAAGTACTTACATTGAGCGCTTGCTCCGTTTCCAGACGGGTGATTTCAAGCATGAAAATATCGTCAAATTCTTCAGCAACAATCCGAGCAGTCAGAAGAGCCGGTGGCTGGGAACCCGAGGGTCGATCAATTCGATCATTCAGGAAGGCGACGACATGAGCTTTATCATCGATGAGAAGAGCAATATGTGCCACATTGACCTGGTATTCAACGGCAACGTGAAGAACCTGGAGGTCATGATCACCAAAGGCACCAGCGCGATGAAAGTGTAAGAGGCTGGAGTAATTCCAAGTTTTGAATTTTGAATATAATTCTTTAAACAACGAATTATAGACATTTATTTTGGTGTTAAAGGCAGCCTTTATGGCTGACCTTATACATATATTCCGGTACCTCTCCCCAGATGGAGAGCATACCGGGCACATTTTTTCCTAATTTTAAGGAGGTTTTTATTAATGGGTTTTGTATTGAAAGTAGAAGGCGCAGAAACAATCGAATTGGGAATGGATAATATCCGTACAGTTGTGTATGACACGGATACACCAGATGATTCCAACGCTAGATCCACAGATGTAGGCGCAACACTTCGCATCAGTGGCAAAATTATTACAGCAACAGACGGTGACAATGCAGATGACACGATGAAACTTGCTCTGTGGTCCCTCGTTCCAGCTGAAAAAGCGGATTGCTACCGTAAAGTAACCCTGGAAGTGGTTGCAGCGGATCAAGTGGTACGCAAAATTTACATGCCTAATGCGTTCGTTGTGGATTACACAGAGCGTTTCGGAGATACCGAAGGCGTGGGTGAATTCAGCCTGTTCATCAAACAGAAAAAAGACAAAACTGAATTCACTAAAATCGAAGGCGGCTTCCCGGTATAAAAGGGGGCAACTAATATTCCGGGTCAGTTATGACTGGCTCAGAATAACGCTGTCATGTTAAGGGGCCCTGGTGCCCCTTAATCTTTATTTACGCCCGAATACGGCAGGGAGGCAGGAACGAATACCATGAAAGATTATTATGCCGTGCTTGGTGTGGAACGTGAAGCTTCTCCGGAGCAGATCAAGAAGGCTTATCGTCAATTGGCGAAAAAATTTCACCCGGATGTTAATGGGGGAGATCCACAGGCAGAGGCGCGTTTCAAGCAAGTACATGAGGCCTACAGCACACTCGGAAATCCCGAGTTACGGGCAGCATACAATCAACAACCTCGATCTACAGGGAATCCAGGAGCGGCAAAAGGAGCATCATCCAGTACTGCACGAGAAAAGAGTGGACATACAAAAAATGGACCTATGAATACCGAGAAGGTATGGTCTGATCCATCACGAATGCAGGAACAGTTTGAACAATTTTTTGGCTATAGCCCCAAAGGCAAGGAAAGCTCAAACAGTGGCAAAGCCGATCCCAATAAAGGAATGGATATGTCCGCCATGTTTGACCGATATTTCGGAGTTCGAAAAAAGTAAACCGGTGGCCTGTAATGGATCGTGCCGGTTCAGGCGGAGGTTATGGAA
Source organism: Paenibacillus sp. JNUCC-31 (assembly GCF_014844075.1). Classification (NCBI taxonomy): domain Bacteria; kingdom Bacillati; phylum Bacillota; class Bacilli; order Caryophanales; family Paenibacillaceae; genus Paenibacillus; species Paenibacillus sp. JNUCC31. The sequence continues at coordinate 1,275,437 of NZ_CP062165.1, read as the reverse complement.
GTGAGACGAGGAAGGTCGGTAATGACGATAGGGCTTGACGTATGCGTCGCCATGATTTCGTTAGCCGTGCTGTATTACATATTCATCATTAACCGGGACATGGGTGCCCAGTGGATAACTGGAATTATTGTAGTCCTCTCCGGGGGAGCATACCTATTTTTTAAATACATACCTGCCACCAAGGGGGAAAAGAAGAAGCTGTCTTCACGTGTTGTGAAACTCGTGCTGTTGGACGACGACGGTACAAGTGTGAAGGAATGGTACATTCAGGGTGAGACGAGTGTATTGATCGGAAAAAGTTCGAAGAACAGTGAGGCGGACATTGATCTGTCCGATACTCCATATGCTTCCCTCATCAGTCCGCAACATGCTGTGCTGAACAAAGCCTCGGGCCAATGGTTTATCGAGGATATTGACTCGGCCAGCGGCGTAGGTGTACGTAAGGGAAATCAAAGCAGATCATCCAAATTGGAAATCGAAGAACCCAGCCTGATTGAGGCAGGGGACTTAATTTATATTGCCAATACCCGAATTTTGGTGAAATAACGTTGGCGTACCATTATACAAGCTACGGGGGAATGAAAAGAAATGAGTCTGACAAGATGTGGAAACGGACATATGTTCAGCACGAGACGGCACGGAAACACGTGTCCATATTGCAATCTGGCCGTCGAGTCACCGGCTTCCGGCAATAGTGAAGCAGCGGGAGCAATCCCACGCGCGCCTCGCACGGCAGAGGATGACAGAACGATGCCATACCTGGGGGAAACGACAGGAATTGAACCGGTAACGGGATGGATGGTGTGTATCGAAGGTCCGCAGATGGGCCAGGATTATCGAATAATGGCTGAAAAGAACTTTATTGGACGTTCGGAAGAGATGCATGTTCGCATCCTAGGGGATAACACGATTTCAAGGCGTAATCATGCGGTGATTGTATATGATCCAAAAAAACGGAATTTCTATCTGCTGCCCGGCGATGCTTCCGGCCTTGCCTATCACAACAATGAAGCGGTCTATTCTCCGGTGGAACTGGCTGCCTACGACGTCATTCAATTAGGACGCAGCAAATTCATTTTCATCCCATTATGTGGTGTGCATTTTGAATGGGAGCAACAGTGAATACCTTCATGATCTTGTGGAACGACAAGGAGCTAACGCCTTATTGGGTTCTGGCAGCAGGCTGTTTGTCGATCTGGTTGTTGTTATTCGTCCGAAGCCGGATTCCGGTAAGGCAACGTGACGATAGGCCAGTAGGTGTTCAGATCGGGAATGGACAGACCATTGGTGCTCGCAGTGAGCAGGATGATTATTTTGCCTGCGCCGTGGAGCCTTATGGTGTACTTGCAGTACTTGCCGATGGAATTAGCGGATTATCTGGAGGGAAAGTAGCCAGTACCACTGCCGTAGAAACATTTATCCGTGAGTTTGAAGAGTTGGAGCGGTTTCCTGATCCAGAGGAGTTTTGGGATGCTTCTTCCCATGCGGCAAACCAGGCGATTCTTCGTAACTTGCTTGGCGTTCCGGGCGGAACAACGTTGGTATCAGCCATGATCAAGGGCAGAGAGCTATATTGGGGCGCGGTAGGAGACAGTATTTTGGCCGTATTTCGCAAAGGTGAGCTACTTGCTATCAATCATAAACATACGCTGGAAACTCAACTCGAAGAACAGTATATGTCTGGAGAAATATCGGAGCAGGAGGCGTTGGATAATCCGCAGCGCAAAAGGCTGGTCAACTATTTGGGGTACGACCATTTTAAACAAATGGAAATCGCGGACGAGCCGTTTGCACTGCAACCGGCGGACAAGATTGTGTTATGCAGTGACGGGGTATACAACTCCCTTACTGAGATGGAACTGGAGACTATACTGGCGAAAGACATGTCGCCATTTGATGCAGCCCAGACCATCATTGATTTGATTGAAGAAAAACAGCTCGTGCATCAGGATAATGCCACGATTATCATTTTGGAGCAAGGATGGTAACGGATCAGGCAACGCACAGGGAAGGGAAATGGGGAGACGGATGAGGAAGGAGAACAGTGAATTCAAGACGGCTTTTGTCTCGGAAGCGGGATCTTTCCTGAAAAATCGGGATTTCTACGGCTGCGTTGAGCTGGAAGATTGGGCCTGTTATGTCATTGCAGATGGTTTGGATACGGATACGGAAGTGAATAGCGCACAGATCACAGTGCAGACCATTCTGGAATCCTTTTTGGAAAAGCCAACCATGTCCAAACGGAGACTAACAGAGTATATCAAGATTGCACATGAGTGGCTTCAGTATGAAAGCCGCCGAGTCAGGCTCAAAGCGGGATTCGTCATTGTTGTGACAGATTATACACGTATGGTGTGGGCATCTGCCGGACACAGCCGTTTGTATCATTTTCGTGGAAATCGGCTTGCACTAAAAAGCAAGGATCATAGCGTTGCTGCCCAGTTGGCAGCCGAAGGCCAGATTGCAGAAGATCGTGTGGATCAGCATGATGAACGCGGCAATCTGAACGAATACGCGGGCAAACCTGGCATGATCAGACCGTATGTATCGGATAAGATTAAGCTGGCCGATGGCGATGTGCTTGTGCTCTGCACCCCTGGATTATGGGAAGGTGTTCAGGATGCCGAGATGATTGATGCGGTTGAAGGTGCCAATGACCCGCAGACACTGGCGGATACGCTTGAAGAAGTAATGCTTAGCAAGCAGCGTACCCGTATCGAGAATTATAGTGCGGCAGCCATATATGTGAACAAGATTTTTCATGAAGAGCCCAAGAACCGTAAGAAATGGATTAAGCGGATTGCCATCATGCTGGTTATGCTCCTGATTTTTGGTGGAGCCGGCATATTCTACGCGGTGAAAAGCGCAGCCAAAAAAGCTGAATTGGTCGTAGATATGCTGCAATATGAACAGACCGCAGACCAGTACGTCAAGGAACAAGAGTATGCCAAGGCGGTCTCGGACTACAGCCTTGCACGCAATAATTCCATCAAAATCAAGGACCCTATACATAAAAAGCTGTTGACCGCGAAGATGGCTGCTGCCCAGACGCTGGTTGATGGGGAAGCTCACCTGAAAGAAGGCGACATTACCAAAGCAACCGCGAGTTACACCAAAGCATTGGAATTGTCTGAATCCTATAGCATGTTCAACCGGGAAGTTATTCAGGAGCGCCTGGAGCAGATGACCACCTTCCAGCAAGTGCAAGACTGGATCACCGAGGGCGATCTGAAACTCCAGAACGGAGATTACAGTGGAGCGATCATTTTGTATAAAAGGGCCAGAACAGCCGCTACGGAGACAGCTTACAAGGATGCGCTGAAGGAAATTGCTACGCAACTGGAGACGGCCGAGACCAAACGTGCAGATATCAAGCGGCAATCCCGGCAACTTCAAGCTGATACGCTGGAACAGAAGGGTGACCGCTTCAATGAAGCCGGAGACTATAGTGGTGCCATGGAGGCCTATGCTTCGGCACAGGAAATTTATCAGGAGATCGATATGTTGGAACGCGTGCTGGCTATGGAGCGGAAAATAAATAAGCTGGATGAGAAACTGAATCCACCTGTACCGGCGGCAGAACTTACGCAGGATGCGGCAGGATTAGGAACAATGGATACGTCTGGTTTGAACTCGGATTGGACCGAGAATGCGGGAGGAATGAGCACAGGCAATTCAGCGGGGAGCACTTCTTCCGCGGGTAATGCCACTTCGGACGGAAGTAGGACTGTGGATGCTTCCGGCTCCGGTTCTTCTTCAGGGAAAACGACAAGCAATGCTAGCATTAATTCAGCCTCAAAGGCTAAAGAAAGCACCGACACCACCGAGGCTGAAGTGAATGAACAGGAAGCCACGGAAGGAGGGGATTCGTGATGAAAGATATTATTCGTGACCGTCTAAACAAGATGGAGGATCTGGAACAACGCCGCATGCTCAAAGACCTCATGACAGGCGTTTTTCTTAATCTTGTGGAGTATCAGGAGACACTAAACAAACAGATCGAGCAACGGGTGTTTGACGAGGTGGTACCGCTGGAGGAACGCCACGATGTATATGTCACATTATGTCCGCGGGAAGATTTGGACCCCATTCATGAATTTCTGTATCCGATTCTTCCGGAGGATGCTGCACCCCAGACTGTTTATTTGAGCGAGGCTTCAGAAGCGCTGGCACGTAAGGAAGAGATGAATTTATTTACGTTCTACATGGAATGTGGGCAACAGGAGCTCCAATCTCTGCTGAAAAGTAATCGGACATTTCGCGGGGAGATTGTAACGAGCGAAGGCAGACATGCCATAACGGTTCGGTTGAAATCAAGTACAGCGTATATCTCCAAAATTGAAGAACTGTACCGGGTATTTCGTAAGAACAGTCTGCCATGGAAATCGATTAATGCACCCTATGTGTTCAAATTCGTTGATTGTGTTCTAGTGGGTTCGGACGATGGAGCTGCATGGGACAAACAGCATGTGGTCAAAGAACTTTCAATCCATTTGGAGGAGTTTGAGTCATACAAAAGAACGAATATGATCCCCCTTTGGAATATTCAGAAGCTTGAGATGAAAACAGGTGGATTCCCTGTCCCGGCTTCGGACCGCATCAATTATGAACATGTGTTGCCGCTCCGCAAAACAGGGACTGAGCACGGATATTTAGTGGATGGAGACGAATCGCATATTCGGTATATCAAAAGATCGGAAGAAGATATCACCATCGTATCTCCGCTGGAGAAATCCGATTCATGGACGGTACTGAAAATAGCCGGCCCCGTTGCAACCCGAATCGGTAGAATGGACTTTCCGCTGTTTTCCAACAACAAACGGGAAGGGTTTGCCGGTAAATATGCGCGTCAGGAAGGACGCTCTGTGCGATCCAAAGGGGAGATTGCCCGCATGGCTCATGCTTTTCAGGCAGCGGAGGGATTGGAACTGGAAGATGTGAAAGTGGTGCCACCTGGCCCCACCTTGGGCATCACGTACCCGCTTAATGGATTTGTTAGCGATCATGTCCGTGTTGAGGCAGATAAACATCGAATGATTTTAAGGTTCAGCAAACACGGAATTCAGCCAGGGCAGGCTATTTTTCTGGATGATTTGCTGAGCTTTCTGGTATCCGAGATCCAGTTGGCTTTCCCTGAATATCGCTGCGAAGGGGAATGGGTGTGAGTACAGCATGAATTACATCTGGGATCTGATTATTCGAGCTAAACGTGATGGAACCGATCTGCGCGACGTAACCTTTGTGCCAGCACGTGTATATTCGCCTTATATGGAACTTAGCCAGACAAACCTGAATGCTTCAGGCGTGGAAGGTACGGTTGAAGTCAATCCGTATTATCGCTTTTTTGATATTTTCCGGGACCTGTTCGATATCAATAATGAAGAGCAGGTGGAGTTGCGGGAAGCACTCTTTGATCTGGTTATTCATTTTCTGGCGGATATGGATTTGATGCAGGGTATGAACAAGAGGGAGTATTATATTCGCTTCATTCTGAAGGATATGCATTCGGGTGTGTACGGGGATCGGGTTCGACGGCGACTGGAGTTGTTCGGGCAGGAGGAGCAGGAAGTGATCGCCTGCAATATGCTCCGTTTGTATGATACGGGAGAGGCAGTTCATCTGCTGAGGGATACCCTTGTTCGAATGTTCCCGCGTTCAACCCTTTATGCCAATTGTGAGGAAAAGGATGAATTGCTTTTGTATATTGGTCAGGTGGAACGTACGGAAGCGAAGGAGAAGCTGGAACTGATTCTTGAACTCTTTCTGCCGGTTCGTTTCGACACGGAAATATACTGGGGGCATCATTTTGGCATTCTGGATGTGGACTATACGATGATACAGGACGGGATTGCCCTATATTAAGCAGCACCAGCAGTTGTAAGGAGGAAGTATAGATGAACGGCTATTCATACCGATTGTATCCTGACGCCACGAGCAGGGAACGTTCCAGAGGAACCATGCGTTATACGCGCGAAGAATTGATGGACATGACCACATTCCAATTACGGAACATTTGTTACAAGGAACGGTTAATTGAGGGATTGGGCCCTCGGACGGAGCGGGAAGAACTGATTCGGATTATTTTAAAATTTCTGGGAGCGGACGATGTATTGTGGATCGATCAGTCTGTTGAAGGTGGATTCGAGCGGATACAAAAGGCTATTTCTCGTCATATGACGGCGCCCATGAGCAGTGATGGAGGCATTAGTGTACCAGCCCGGCTGATTCTGTACGAAGGATTGAACGTGGACAAGCTGGATCGATATGTGGTCACGGCACCGGGTGGATTAACCGAATCCAACGTACTTTTAGTCAATGAGAGCATGGAGCTGTGTGGCATCTTCAACCTGGTTAAGGACGACTCCGTATCGGGAACCTTTTATTTGACGGCAGGAAGTGGGGCGACCTGGAAGAGATCGGGAAACAGACAGTACAGTCTTCTCTTTTTCCGTAAACGCGACTCGGAGTATTTATATCAGACCTATTATTCCAGCAGACCGCTTCCACCGGTTCATATTCAATATACTCAAATCCCACTGGCAGATCTGGACATCCGGGAGCTTGAACCGACAGAAGCAGTGCTTGCAATTGATTTTGGCACCTCCAATACGACGGCAGGCGCCTATTTGCATAACGGTTATATTCAGGCGCCGAGCAGCCAGGATTTGCTGAATGGACGAGTCCGTATGGATGCCATCAACTACGTTTCTTTTCCCGATCCTACATACAAAGATACGGACTGGATCGAGGTCCTTCCTACGGCAATCGGTGTGGCGGAGTGCTCGGATCCAGCAAACATTCGTTACGAGTTCGGCTATGAAGCGCTGCGAAGCATGCGTCGGGGAGGGTACAGCAGCCGGGCGAGTGTCTTCCGCAGCATGAAGCGCTGGGTGAACAATTACAACAAAATGGAAGAAATTGTCGATGTTCATGGCAATGCAGCCATGGTTTCTCGTATGGATCTGCTGCGTGCGTACATGAACTACATCATCCGAACGGCAGAGCATCAGTTCAAGTGCAAGTTTCGGCATGTGCATTTTACCAGTCCCGTGAAGATGAAAACACAGTTTTTGCAGATGTTCGGAGAGATGCTTCCGGATTATCGGATTGAGCAGACGTATGCGCTGGATGAGGGAATGGCTGTGCTCTATAACACCCTTGCTGACGGCATGGAACGTGGTGCTTTCATGGAAGGGCAGACGTACCATGCGCTCGTGATTGATTGTGGAGGTGGAACGACCGATTTGTCTTCCTGTGCCTTTACGATCGAGGACGGACATATGGCGTACAAGCTCGATATCCATACGACCTACGAAAATGGGGACACGAACTTCGGAGGTCACAACATCACCTATCGTATTATGCAATTCATGAAAATTGTATTCGCCGACTACTATAGCGGACGCCGTCAGGTGACGGATATTGATAGTCTGATTGAGGCACCTGGTGCGGATGTGTTCCGTCAGGTGGACGAAGAGGGTGTGAAGTCCGTTTATCAGAAGCTGGAGCAGCGCTATGAGGAGGCAGAACACATCATCCCGACTGCGTTTGCGCGTCGAGAGAACCGTTCACGGGATGAGTATTTGCGGGTAAGAGGAAACTTCTACTTCCTGTGGGAAATCGCAGAAGAGATGAAGCAACAATTTTTCCGCAAAACAGGCATCTTACGTAACCGATTCCACTCGGAGATGGAGGGCGATGGGGACAGTGATCTGCAGATCACCACCATGGAGCGTTGGTTCCTCTCGGTAGAGCGGAATGGGGAGTTGAAGGATGAATATGAGTTCCCCGATGTGGTGTTCAATATCAAGGAAATTACCCAGCTGATTAAGGCTGATATCTATGAGGTAGTCCGCAAGTTTTTGGATGATTTCTACCGTCAGGGACGGATGAACCAGTACTCAATTATCAAGTTGACAGGTCAGTCCTGCCGTATTGATGTATTTCGGGAAGCATTGAAAGAGTTCGTTCCAGGCAGAAGCATTGAGTTTCGGCAAAAACCTGCGGAAGGGCGTGTGCCTGATCTTAAACTTGCCTGCCTTCGAGGGGCGATTCGTTATCTGAGTGCCCGCAAAACAGGAAGCGTTCAAGCCGATATCACGCATGATGCCGCTGTAATTCCGTATACCGTAAGTGCCTACACGCATAATGGACGGGAAAAAATGCTGATCAGCAGTCTGGATCGGAGTGATGGTATTCCCGGTAGCATTTCCCGGCCATTCGAGACGGCAGAAGTGGAGTTGTACCTTAGCGGAAGCGATGGCCAGCTGAGACAAAAATTCGTATATGCGAACCGCCCGGATTTCTATAAAGAGGTACTCTACGAAGACATTCGAGATCGATATGGAGATAAAATTCCGCAAGATGATACGGATTCCATCGTGAATGGAGAGACGAAGTTTTTTGTCTTTCCGGATGATCGTCATTGGGGCTTCCATGTGTTGCCTGTAGCTCGCAGAAATGAACGGCTGTATCTGGGATCGCAGAAGCTGCTTCCGTTTGAGACAGACTTGTCGGAACTGGACTTCTTTGACGGAATGAAGTGAGGACCACGAGCAGAAAGGGGGAACACCGCTCATGTTCACATATTCGTATCCGCATTTTAACAAGGGAAGAATTCTGAAAACATCCATGTTGGAGGGACTACGTGATTTCCCCAGAGACTTCATCGAACTGTACTATCGCGGTTATGCAGATGGCATTCTTGCAGGTGCAGAGGTAGACGTGTTCCCGGACAAATTGGTCGTCGCTCCTGGGATGGTGCTGTATAAAGGAAGGCTTTATATGCTGACAGAGCCTATGGAACTGGCATACCAAGCTACGGGAAGGGTCAATGTGCTGAAGCTTCGGTTTACCGCGGAGGAGACCGTGAGTGACATGACGATAAGCCATTCGGAACTGCTCTTGGATGAAGAGACAACGTGCACATCGAGAGAGTTGGAGCTGGCTCGATTCAAGCTGAAGGAAGGGGCGCGGCTGCGGCGGGACTATCAGACCTTTGCCGACTTGGCAACGGAGTTCAATACGCTGCATGTCATTCATGTTCCTTATGCAGCCGAGGGAGCAAGCACCTTATCTCCGGTTGTCATGAAGGATTATGCCGAGAGGTTGCTTCGAACGGGGACCTCTGATCCCCAGGATCTGGTCTTCGCCATGATGTGTCTCAATGAAGGAACGGTTGCACGTAGCGTCATTTTGCATCACATTGCCAGTCGATTGGGACTGGAGTACAGAGAATACGATAATGCGCAGATTCATCGATATCTGGATCGTATACTGGCGAATGCAGGTCGGGGAACGGGACGTTCGGGTATGCCGGTGGGTGGACCACATCGTATGATTGTGGATTGAAATTTTCAAGAGAATGGGAGGATGGAATTCGTTTATGGAACATATGGATCGCAAAATCATCCCGATGTTATATGGCAAAACATTGAACGGTGAACCTCATCAGGGAACAGAGACTAGAGATGTTGAAGCCTCTGCTGAATCAAGTGAAGTTAAACCATTCGAGCCAATAACCATGATACACCTTGAACAGGAAACGATACATCTGAGAAGAACGGAGCTATACGAGGGAAAGGTTACAGTATCTCTTCCCCGCACATTTCGTTTGGTGACAGAAAGAGAAGCTCAGTTAAAATATCCGTCGTCCCATCGTCCTGAATGGATCTATACCAATGATTCGGGAACGGTCAACTTTACGTTCAAGACATTGGATCATCGTCTTGCTCCGGAAGAGTTGAATTCCTTTACGGAATCGATGGCTGACGTGATTCGTGCAACTCAACCTGTACGAGAATGGAAAAAACACGGTGTTCGAGTGACGGATGCTGGTCTTTCCACGGGTTACTGCCAATTCGCTGTTCAGGGGTTGAATGATCAAATTTATAACCATATGGTGTTCACCATTTTAGATCAGAAAGTCCTTGTTTATGGTTTTAACTGTACGGACGATGAGAAGAGAAATTGGATGGAACCCGGTGGTACACTTCTGGATACACTCATTGTCGAAATGAATTAGAGAGGAGCTGAGTCCATGAGCCTGACGTATGAAAATCTGATTATTGAACCTTATGAGCTAGTACATCTGCAAGAATTGACAATCCGCAAAAAGATGAATGAGCACACCCGCCTTGTTTTCAAAGGTATGGTATCCGAGGAATGGAAAGATCGTTATGTGGATGTTACGGATAAGAATACCCCGATTGAAGTGTGGCAAAAGGACGAGGAGGGGAACAAAAGTCCGCTATTCAAAGGCATTCCTTTATCTGTAGAAGTGCAGGTTGTGAGGGGCGTATATACGCTCCAGGTTGAAGCAATCTCACATACGTACCTGATGGATGTCAAAAAGCGAACCCGTACGTTTCAAAACATCCAGATGACGCTCCCTGAATTGTTAAAGGAGCTGGATCAGGATTATCCGGGACTGGACGTGATTGATGAGGGGACCGGGGGAGCCAAGATTGGCAAGGTTGCCGTGCAATATCAGGAAACAGACTGGGCATTTCTCAGAAGACTGGCTTCCCGATTTCACACGAGTCTGATGCCTGCGGCTCAATTCGACAGCCCCAAATTTTATTTCGGCGTATATGAGCATGGTAACTCGATTGAGCTGGATAATACACGTTATACCGTCCACAAAAATATGACTCCGTTCATGTACTTCACGGAGAACGAGACCGTTAATGTGAATGAAAGTGACTTCATTGTATACGAAGTGGAGACAGATCAAGTTATGGAACTGGGACACCATATCTCATTCCGAGGCAGAAGTCTGTATCTTACGGAAGCTTATACGGAACTTGCCGGAGGTATTTTAAAGCATAAATACGTGCTAAGTCTTCACAAAGGATTGCGACAGAAGACGTACTACAATCCACTGATTGCTGGAAGCTCATTAATGGGACGCATATTTGCGGTACATGGCGGACATGTCAGAGTACAACTGAATTGTGATAAAGAACAGGAAGCGGAGAATGGACTATGGCTACTGTATCAGTCTCCCTATATTTCTGAGGGGCGGACCGGATGGTACGTGATGCCAGAAATTGGTGATCCGGTGGCGGTGTATTTTCCAACTCAGCATGAAGAAGAGGCGTATGCTACGCCAGCGCCCAGACTAGATACACAGGTGACGGGAACGAACCAATTGAACAATCCGGATCACAAAATTTTTCGCACACCCCATGGCAAGGAGATTAGACTGACACCAGACTCCATTGTTATCACTGGAAAAGAAGGAGAAGTGTTTATCCGATTGAGTGGAGATGAGGGCATTCAAATCAAGGGCAACCAGCAAGTCACAATGTCTGCAGGGGGCAGCCTTTCCCTGAAAGCAGGAAAGAAAATGATATTGTCTGCCGGTTCTCAGTTACTTCTTGAAGGTGGAGGGGGGACATTCCGATTGGATGGGCAGGCACAGATGAGTGGTTCTGAGGTGAAATCCAACTAAACATATGTATTTGTAGTCGAGGGAGGGGGGAGCAAATGAACCGAAAGGATTCGTTGAAGCACTTTTATGCCGATCAGGTGGAGCCAGAGCGAGTCAGGCTGATGGAGGATTTAAGGCGTACATTAGAGAGCAGATCAACCGAATTGACGGCAGAATATATGGAACATTTCAGAGAGTTTATTAAAGAAGTTGCGCTTGCTCAAGAGGTTAGGACAAAAGAGAAAATCGCCTACATCCAGTACTCTATATTGCGAACGGAAGTACTGGGTGGGGCGATGAATGTGCTGGTTGAGGCTTGTGATTCGTCGTGGTTGCTGGACCGCAGGCCAGTTCGAGCGTTCTATTCTGCACAATGGGCCTATGAATGTGTAGAACGGATGATCGAAAGATTGAAACAGACTTTAGCTTCTTATCAAGGTGCCGTGACGGCTGTGGAACTGGAAGGTATTCGGTTGCAGCAGGTACCTTTGGTGAACCGGTATCTCGTCTATTTCATCCGACGATGCGGCTATTTGCTAGAAGACATGGAATTGCATTTGCAAATGAAACTTGAACATAACTTCGAAGTACGTGTAGGGGAGTATCTTGATGCGAGCGAATGCGTATTCCGATTGGATCAGAGAGAGCGAAGCATTGAAGAAATTGGCGAGGAACTGGAGGAAAGCAATGGTATTGCTGTCATGTATGCGTATTTTCAAGGACTGAGTATGGCGGAAATGGAGTGCAGCGACTTGGACTTTCGTTTCAGCAGATTTGAGAATATAGATTTGAAATTGACCGATTTTCAACGTTGCATGCTTGTGGGCACACGCTGGCGGAATTGTGAAATGGAAGGGGTGAACTTCTCAAATAGTCTTATTTATGGAGCGGATTTCAGTGGTTGCTCCCTACAAGGGGCTGTATTCAGAGGTGTAGTTGGAGATATGGGACGCCCAGAGGGACTTGTACAGGGACCTGGGTATGATGCAGTTAACTTCAAGAATTCAAACCTGAAAGGAGCAGATTTTAGAGGGGCTGACCTTCGAGGTGCCAACTTCAGCGGAGCTAATCTGGTAGATACACTGTGGAGTAATGCCAATATTGAAGGGGCGATTTTTGACAATGTCGAAGGGAGGACAGGGTTATCCAATACTTTCGCTTAATGGCAGATTTGAGATGGATTCATCGCGCTGAGACTGAGCCCGTAGGTGAACTTCAGCGAAGGGTATGGAGTCAGGCTTTTCAGGATTCCAACATCGATCTTAGGGCGATCAGCTTGAATGTCCGCGGTGGAGTTCATGTGGATTATACGGATTATATGGAACATCCGATTCCGCTCGTATCAGATCGTTTACTTGAAGTGTTAACGCTATATCAGCCCCGCCTGAAGCGCAGGGCGGCTGTCCTTACGGACAGGGAGCGTATGACCCAGGAAACATATTGGGCGATTCATCCGCCAGAACTTGCAAATGTGCTGTCACCTCATACAAAGCGGCGCATAGACGGCAGTTTGGAACAGATCGTTCTTAGACGAGAAATGGTAGAGGTCCCTTTGTTCCAATTAGTGGACCTGCGCGAAACGGTCATGATCGTGAATCTTGCATTGGCAGAGAGTATTCTGCGTCGGGATATCACAGGTGTTCGACTGGTGAAGCTGGAACAGGAGCTAACAGCTTAGAAGGGAGAGAGTAAGATGGCGCTAAAACAAGAATTAGACACGCAGATTCAAAGTGCTGGAGATGCACCTAAAAGCTATGTCGTTGCTGGCGCAATTTTGAAATGCAACTGCGGCACACAACGAACACGTTTGAAAATTCCATTCAGTCATGGGGTTTATATTAAAGGCAAGGCACAAATGACGGTCGAGGATTACATTCCCGGCATACATATCGGTTCTTTCGGCAACTGCTCCAATCTACTGAATCCTGCTGTAGAGACCAGTACAATGGTTGATATTTATGGAGTCAAGAAAGCCCCGTGTACGCCCGTTTTGACCATGCCCTGGCTGCATGGCAAGGGAGATACCGAGGTAGAAGGGAAAGCAGCCCTGCTCAGTCAATGTACGCATAAGTGTCTGTATGGTGGAGATATCGTGATTGAAGATGACGGGCAGCAATTGGACTTCTAGCCATGGACGAATTGACAAAGGTTCTACAAGATCGTATTGGATACGAACAACTTCGCCTGTATTGGCCATATAAGGCCCAATGGTTGGAAGAAGTACGCATTACACGTCAGGTGAACGAGCACGCGAAGTTGTACGTCAGTGGAGTCATTCCTGAAGAAGATGGTCCGGGTATCCTTCGCATTCAGGCTGAAGGGGAACCGATTGTGCTCAGGCAAGTTGATGAAGCAGGAAAGTCTGTAAGACGTCTCTTCCATGGTGTCATGACGTCTCTTAAGGTTCATCTGTCTGGAGGAATATATCGATTTGAGATCGAAGCGTTATCTAATACATATCAGATGGATATTCATATTGCAGAACGGGCCTTCCAAAACAGGGGTTGGACATTTGGAGAGCTTGTCCGATTCATTATGAAACCATACCGATATTCTGACGTTATAGATCAGGTAACGGGGAATACCCAATTAAGCGGACTTGTTTTACAATATAAAGAAACCGACTGGATGTTTCTGCGAAGGCTCGCATCCCGGTTTGGCACGTTCTTAGTTCCCGAAGTGACGGCTGCCTCACCCAAGATCTTTTTTGGTCTACCGACAGGAAGGTTATGGAAATGGCCACAAGATCAATCCTATCGTGTCCGGAAAGAGCTGGGAGAAATGCGATGGTATGGTTCAGAGGTTGAGGAGAAATATGTGATCCGAAGTCCCAAGGGTAATCAGGGTATTCTACAGTATACGATGGACAGTGCCGAAACCTATGCGCTGGGTGACAAGGTTGAATTTCCTGACGGCAGGGAGCTCACGGTCGTTGAAGCTATATCGCGTCTGGAATCAGGTCTTCTGATGACCTCCTACCGTATGATGTTGGAAGAGCAGATGCGTACACCGAGATGTGAGCTTTCAGATCTGATCGGTCTGTCCCTGTACGGAGAAGTTGTCCGGGTGATACAGGATCACGTACAAATCAAATTGCCTATGGACGATGGCCTAATGATGCAAGGTGCCTCATGCCCATATCCAGTAGCACCAACCTATGCAGCGGAAGGACATAGCGGGCTGTACATGATGCCAGAGATCGGGGATACCGTAGAACTGTATTTCCCCGAGAGTCTGGAATCCGGGGCGTATATTCGCCATTCCGTTCCGGAAGGCAAACGTTCTGTTGGAGGTGGCACGGATCATAAGGTTATGGGTCATCCTGCCGGGCCTTCGGTCGGCATGTCGCCTGAGGAGGTGAAGGTGCAGGCAGGATCAGGTCTGACGATCACCCTTAACGATCAGGGCGTGGTATTGTCCAGTCCTGGTAACCTTTCGATTCAGGGAGGCAACATTGCGCTGGAAGCTGGACAGATTCAGGGTTCTTCGCCAGAAGCGATCTGGCTGATGGGCGGAGGGAGCAGCTTCATACTGGATGGACAGGCCGATGTACGCGCAGCCCAGATTCAGCAGGAGGGCAGCAACAAGGCACCTGTGCACGTCGCTGATTTACCTCCGGAGCCAGAGCCTCCACTGATTCCACTGGAGCAATACGAAGCGGCTCAGGCTGCGGCGCTGGCTGCCAAGACGGAAGCCACTGTGCAGGCATCCACAACGAGCATGAAGGAAGCGTCCTTATTTGGCACAGCGTTAGCCATTACCGCTATGATTCCCATCGTGGGTGCCCTTGGCGGAGCTGTAAGTGCGATAGTTCAAGGCGTAGGTATTGCTGCCGTAGCAGCGGGTGTGATCTCGGGTGTACCGAAAGTGGGGTCATTCAAGCCTTCGGCGCTTAGCTTGCTAGATCGATTGAAAGCCGGGTTCACCCAATTCGTGCAAGATGAGCAGGATGCCAAGCGCAACTTACTGGGCAAGGTGCTGACAGCAGCACGTGAATTGTCTACGGCGACGTCGTTTCCAGACTTTATTAAGAAACTGCATCAGCAACATCAGGAGATTAGTACGTTCGTCCATCAGATTTCTGAACCGATTAAGAAAAAGTGGGTGTATCAACAACAGCAGGCGAACATGGAAAAGGGCTACCGTATGGCATATGATTACGAATGGAAAATATGGAAGCCCGTGGGCGAAAATGGGGATAGCGACCATGCCGCCATGCAAGCGTATGAGAAGGATAAAGGTAGCCTGGATTATGCCACGCTGAAACAGGACCCACATCCCGTGGAACCTGTGCAGGATATATACCAACTGCAGATTAAGGCGTTTGAGTTGGGGATTCACCCCTTTACAGGTGAACCCGTTTCAGATTCCTATGCCCAGATGATGATCACTATGCTCAAATGGAATCAAGTCGGTATGGGCGTGCAAATGGTCGTGGGCAGCATGTACAGTGGCAAGAGTATGTCTAAGAGCCCAGCGATGAACTCGGCAACCAGCCAGATGATGAGAAACATCCAGAATGCGGAAGCGGCGAGTAAGAAGACGAGTGTAGGTAACGGGTTAGCCACAGCGAAGTCATTTATTCAGAAAAAATGGGAAGAGAGTCAGAGGGTTGGTATTGTCCCGGGGGGCTTCTTATCGAATCATGATTCGAAAAAACCAAGTTCAGGCACCTTATGGAAAACCAGCGGTGAAGATGGAGTCGGTTCCAATGCCGGGAAACCTCCCAAGACTGCGCCCGAAACTCCGGAGCCGACGGTAAAACCCGGTTCAACCGCCGTGCCTGAGAAACCAGGAGGCTCAAAACCGAACTCTTCGAATAAGGACAAAGACGGTTCAAGTGCGAAGCCGAAAGATGCAACACCGAAGCCAGAAAGTTCGAAATCGAATCCGGTTAACAATAAAACACCGAATGAAGTGAATACCTGGAAACCATCTTCAACGAATGATAAAGATCTTTCTAAGCCAAAAGAAGACACTAAGCCTTTACAGCCAAAGGAAAATGATGCTAAACCTAAGGAAAATCAAGAAGGTCCTGAGGGGACGGGTAAAAAGACAGGGAAATTAGAACTGTCAGATTTCACAGAAGAAATAATGGCGACAAAACCCAAATATGCTCGTATTCCTGAAAAGTGGTATGCTAAAGGTGGACACATTTCTATTGATGAAAAAGGAGTCTGGACGTACACCAATAAAAAAGGAGTATCGGTAAGTTACCCAAATGGATACCCTGATTTTTCTAAGTATTATCATCCAGATGTAAAGCCAGTAAAAATAGAGTATGCACAGCCTAAAAATTATCCGAAAGATTATGAGGCGGCAAATAAAGAGGCAGGGCTTAGTAAAACATCTAATCCATCTGTACCTGAAAAAAATAAACCGCCAGAAGGGTACACATGGCACCATATGGAAGATGGCAAGACAATGGTACTAGTTGAAAAAGATGTACACGACGAATTTAAGCATATGGGCGGGCAGTCCATTGTAAATGGAACAGGAGGAGATTAAAATTGGAGATTCAAGGAAGTAATGAGGTTTTAACAGAATCTAGACTTCAAGACTTTGAAAGAATAAACGGAGTTCAACTTCCCCAACAATATCGAGAATTTTTATTGAAATACAATGGGGGATATCCTAAACCCTATTACTTTACTATCTCTAAAGAGCAAGGCATTGGTATGGTAAATATTTTCTATGGTATTGGTGAAATGTACGATAATTTAGACAAAAAAGTTGATATATTTGATGATATATTAGACGCAGGATTTATTCCGATTGCAGATGATTCTGGTGGTAATCAGATTTGCTTAGGTCTTACTGAAAAGCATTTTGGAGATGTTTATTTTTGGATTCATGATGAAGACCCTGAAGATTTAGGCAATATGTATTTCCTTGCTAAGGATTTTGGGGGGTTTTTAGAAAAGCTACACGATGAGATAGAAGAATAGTTGGATTATTAAGGGGTGTAACACAGTTAATTTTTGTTGTGTGGGGCTACCCAGTGTCGAATGAACGCATCATTAAACCGATAACACATATAACTCATGAAATACCCGTATAAAGATTTCTTCATATCTGTTGTACGCTCATAAAATGCTTTAATTTTATAACCTAAATGACGCTATTCCGTTACATTGAACAGATCAATTATGGTCAGATACCACCATAATTGATATGTTTTTTTGTTATGTTCGTTTTCTCATAGGATTTTCAAAATGTTATGCAACTTTAGCATACGCCGCACCGATAGATAATTGTCTAAACCATCGCACCCTCTTGGATGGATAGATCGACTATTCATATTGTCAGGGCTTATCTGTAAATTGTATGCAACAATCTGGCTGTTTGCCGTGATAGTTACTGTGCAAGTCAATAAACCTGGTGACGACCAGTTTGACATAGAACAGTAAGGAGTGACGTTTCGGGAAATCGGGTTTTCTCTCACCTAAGAAAATTCTTTCAGAGAGAACGTAGTTCCAATGCCAGAGAGTATTCAAGAAAGATTGATTGAATGGGCGGTAGATATGGAATGGCATAACTTTAACGTTCAATTCCAACGAAATCAATACTACATTCCCTATCCTCACATGCTTCGAAAATGCTACGGCTTAAGCATGAATGATCGGGGTGTATTGTTTGATATTATGAGTCATTTAGGAGAAAACGATGAAGCTTTTCCTTCTCCAGAAACAATAGCTTGTAATTTAGCATCGCATCATGTTGATCGTATCCACCCTATAGTTTAACCAAAGGCAGAGTTTTTTCTTCATAATAACAATCACTGAAAGGTTCAGTTAAGTTAGGGATGACATGTAAACCCTTGGCTTTAGCCGATACTCTTAATTACAGTGGTATTTATTCAAATAATGATATTTATTTCCATTCCATCCTTTCTATCGGTGCGGATTATTCTATAGTTGGGAGTAAATTTAAAAAAACGCAAGAAAACAAAGATAACAAAAAACAGGCCAATTACGGTAGTATCTGACCATAATTAACCTGTTTGATGTAACGGAATACTCAAGTTAATTTTAAGAACAAGAGAGGTTCGGCAGGTGGTCTTGTAGGCCCGGTCCGGTCTATCCCGCAGGCAAGTGGAGCAACGCCGCCCAAAGTGAGCACGAGCCCGTCTTCGCCCTTAGTGCCCAAAGTGAAGAGCTTTGTGAAAAAGTATTGGGAAGAAAGTCAGAAGATGCGAATCGTATCTGGTGGAGGAAGTCATTGGAGCAATAATAAGACGAACAAAACAGGTGAGACGGCTTCGGGGAATGGAAAGACAGCAAACAGTGGGGGAGGATCAACCTCTAAGCCTGTAGAGAACCCGCCGAAGTCGAAAACAAGTTCGGGTAGTTCAACTTCTTCGAAAAAGAATGAAGGAAATTCAACGACAACGTCGAAACCAAGCACGACACCAAAGACGAAACCAGAAAAAAATGAAACGCCTAATGAAGTGAATACCTGGAAGCCATCTTCAACGAAGAAAAAGGACGAAGGCAAACCGCAAGGCGATACGAAACCGCCTAAATCATCCAAACCGGAGAAACCAGAGGAGAATACAAACAAACCGAAGGATAAACTGGAAGGCACTGAGGGGACGGGTAAAGAATATTCAATAAGTAACGATAAAACATTAGTAGGTGAAAACGAACAGTATACAAACGGAAGAAAAAACAAGTTAAAGCCTAATATTAGCTATAAAACTGGCGAGTATGATTATTTTTATGAAACAGATGGGAATAGTAGAATTACTAAGTTTGAAACGGACAGCTTACAATTAACTAAGAGAACTGGCAGATTATCTCACAGCAGAAATACACCAGGAAAAATAAAAGGAAAAGATGAGGCAGGTCACTTAGCAGGTGATAGGTTTGGAGGATCACCTAAAGTCGATAATTTAGTTTCGCAATTATCAGAGGTAAATCAGAAAAAATTTAAGAAACTTGAAAATAAATGGGCTGTTGCTCTGAAAGAGAAACCTCCTAAAAAGGTAACTGTTGAAATTGAAATAGTTTATTCAGGTAATAATATGCGCCCAGACAAATTTATAGTGAAATACACTATTGATGGTAAGCCAGGAAGTGCAGAATTTAAGAATTTTTAAGGGAGTGAAATGTAGTTATGAAAGATTTCGAAGGAAGATTTAGTGAATTGCAAGCAGATATGGTATCTATATGTATGGAGTATGTTGAAGATCGAACCGATAAAGTATATATTTATGCTTCATGTGAAGACGATATGATATCGAGCAGTTTCTTTTATTTAATTAATAATAAGTATTTAGAGTCTCATAAGGTAAATGATGCATTGGAAGATGCGGACGAAAGTTATGATGTGTCCACGGAACGACAGTTTATGGTATTGAAAATTATCAATGATAATATCGGGAAAATTGAAGAATTGTGCAATGAATATGAAAAAGACATGCCAACGGAGATGAAATTAATTTATGATGCTACTAGTGGGAAATTTCAGGCTGAATACAAATATGATTTAGTGCACACAAATGATGAAATAAAATCGGCTGATGATTTTGCCGATGAATGGTTTGAAGAGGTACAACGTAAAAATCTATAAAATGAGAATTATTGCGTTACGATGATTGGATGCTACAGTTGATTGAATTAGGGTCTTTCACTTTTTTTTGAGATAGTAGATAACTAAACAACGAACAATACCGCAATACAAGCTATCGGCCTGTATTGCGGTATTGTTCGTTGTTATATCAAATAATATATAATCCTGTTTTAACGCAGCTCAAGGCGTGTGAGCTGGGGATTCACCCCTCACAGGAGAGCCTGTTCCAGATTCCTATGCCAAGATGATGGTGACTACGCTCAAATGGAATCAAGTCATTATGGGCGTGCAAATGGTCGTGGGCAGCGTGTATAGTGGCAAGAGTACGTCTAAGAGCCTAGGAATGAACTCCGCAACTAGCCAGGTGATGAGAAATATCCAGCATGCGGAAGCGGCGAGTAAGAAGACAAGTGTAGGTAACGGGTTAGCCACGGCGAAGTCATTTATCCAGAAAAAATGGGAAGAGAGTCAGCGGGTCGGTATTGTGCCGGGGGGCTTCTCATCGAATCATGATTCGAAAAAACCAAGTTCAGGCACCTTATGGAGAACCAGCGGTGAGGCTGGAGTCAGTTCCATTGCCGGGAAACCTCCCAAGACTGCACCCGAAACTCCGAAGCCGACGATAAAACCCGGTTCAACCGCCGGGGCTGACAAACCAGCAGGCTCAAAACCAAGCTCTTCGAATAAGGACACAGACGGTTCAAGTGCGAAGCCGAAAGATGCAACACCGAAGCCAGAAAGTTCGAAATCGAATCCGGTTAACAATAAAACACCGAATGAAGTGAATATCTGGAAGCCGTCTTCAACGAAGGATAAAGATGTGTCTAAGCCAAAAGAAGACACTAAGCCGCCCAAGCAACAAGATAATCAGAATGATGCTAAACCGAAGGAAAATCAAGAAGGTCCTGAGGGGACGGGTCAAGATAGCCAAACTAGTATTGAACAGAATTTTATTTTATTTAATAAAACACACAAGAATGCTGCTCCTAAACCAAGAGGAAAAGGTCCTAATGGAGGACGACTTGAATCACATCATGGACTACAAGGAGAATGGGCAAAGGAAAATCTAACACAGTATGGATATGATTATAAAGAAGCACCAACGGTAACCCTTGAAACAGGTAAAGGACATCCACACACAACCCTCACCAATCTACAAAATAATAGAAGGGATGAGCGTGTTGCTGAAGGTAAGGGGAAATGGAGTTCTACGTTACAAGAGGAATTAATTAATATAGTTAAAGATTTCAAAGAAATTGGTTTTACGAGAAAAACTATTGAAAAAATATTGGAACAGCAGTATAAAATGTTGGATAAACTTAAAGTTCCATATAGGAGGATAGATCTAGATGAATATTTTTGAAGAGATGAGTAGTAACTTTCATGTAGAAGTAAAAGAACCACCAGCAAGTGAAGAAGATATTAGGAGGCTCCAAAAATTTTCTGATATGATAGTTCCAAAAGAGTATGAAGAAATGTCTAAAATTGCAACTGAATTGGAGATAAACGTTAATAAATTGATGTATATTCGAATTTGGAGCCCTTCTGGCTGTATAGAAATGAATGAAGCACACAAAATTCAAAAATATATTCCTGATTCGCTAGCCATTGGAGACGATGAGGGGGGAAATGTTCTGATATATCTAAATGGTAAATATGGATTTGGATTATATATGGTTGGATTTGGGAATCTTGATATTGAAGATACAGTTTTAATAGCTCCTTCACTCAGAGAACTGCTGGTAAATAATAAAGGAGTAGAAGTTATAATGAGCGGTTATGTGTAAATATCATCATAATAATATATTAAAAATTTATCATTTGTTTGGAGGAAGGAGTCGTAATGACACAAAAAATAGAAAATCATAAAGGTGCAACATACTCTGTTGAACTATTGTTTGAAGAGGTTCCATTATTTCACATTGAAAAAATAATGATGGACTTAAGTCAAAATTACAAATTAAATAACGATAATGATAATGCCGATGTTGTGATTTTTAATTTTTCTGAATACCAAACAGAAATTCAGGAAGGTTTAATTTTAAATGCTCAATGTATATTAAACACAAAATATATAAATGTAGATCAAAAAAAGATTACCCTATCCTCACAGCAAACATGGGATTTTGTTGAATTGAATGATGTTGTAAGTAAGGTTAAGTACAGTTGCACTCTTTCTGATGTTTTTGCTTCCGGATTGGCTTATCAAAGAAGATTTGAGTTGTTCAATAATGTTTTAGCAACTATATTAAAATATTCAAACTGTGTAGCTATAAATTGGATTTATAGTCAAAAGATATCTGATCCTAAGTCATACATTAAACGGTTTGAAAAAGGAGAACATCTAAATGGGGGATTAAATGTAAGATTTTTTAAATTGGATCAAACAAATGAAGAGATGGTTATGGATACAGTGGGACTTTCGTGTTTTGGTTTACCAGATTTACAATGTCGATTTAAAAATATTACTCCTTCTAATATAGCCGGTTTATTGTATGGATATGGGAATTATATTTTTGAGAATGGTGATATTTTTGTAGACGGTGATAGTATTGAAGGTATAAATGAGTCTCAAAAATGGATCTGTCAGCATGAAATGTCATTATTAAGCCCAAGAAGAGTTGTCCTTAATATTTCTATTGAAGAGTAAAGTTCGATTTATTAATAAAAAAATTTAAAGACTTATTCCAATATACATACCATTTGGAATAAGTCTTTTTAATAATAGAATAATTACTAAATGGATTAGTTTATTGGCGATTAAGTGGCAATTTTAACTTCCTAATCCAGGGCCGCCACTGATTCCAATAGATGCTCAAGGTGTAGGTATTGCTGCGGTAGCAGCGGGTGTGATCTCGGGGGTACCGAAAGTGGGTTCATTCAAGCCTTCGGCGCTTAGCTTGCTAGATCGATTGAAAGCCGGGTTCAAGCAATTCGTCCAAGATGAGCAGGATGCCAAGCGCAACTTGCTCGGCAAGGTGCTGACAGCAGCTCGCGAATTGTCTACGGCGACGTCATTTCCAGATTTTATTAAGAAACTGCATCAGCAACATCAGGAGATTAGTACATTCGTCCATCAGATTTCAGAACCGGTTAAGAAAAAATGGGTGTATCAACTGCAACAGGCAAATCAGGAGCCCAAGGAAAAAGGCTATCGTATGGTGTATGATTCGTTCTGGCATATATGGAGGCCGGTGGGCGAAAATGGGGTTATCGACCAGGCGGCCATGCAAGCGTATGAGAAGGATCAAGGAATCCTGGATTATGCCACGCTCAGACAGGATCCACATCCCGTGGAACCCGTGCAGGATATATACCAACTGCAGATCAAGGCTTTTGAGCTGGGGATTCACCCCTTTACAGGAGAGCCTGTTCCAGATTCATATGCCAAGATGATGGTGACTACGCTCAAATGGAATCAAGTCAATATGGGCGTGCAAATGGTCGTGGACGGCATGTACAGCGCCAAGAGTATGTCTAAGAGCCCAGGAATGAACTCAGCAACCAGCCAGGTGATGAGAAATATCCAGCATGCGGAAGCGGCGAGTAAGAAGACGAGTGTAGGTAACGGGTTAGCCACAGCGAAGTCATTTATTCAGAAAAAATGGGAAGAGAGTCAGAGGGTTGGTATTGTCCCGGGGGGCTTCTTATCGAATCATGATTCGAAAAAACCAAGTTCAGGCACCTTATGGAAAACCAGTGGTGAAGATGGAGTCGGTTCCAATGCCGGGAAACCTCCCAAGACTGCGCCCGAAACTCCGGAGCCGACGGTAAAACCTGGCTCAACCGCCGGGCCTGAGAAACCAGCAGGCTCAAAACCAAGCTCTTCGAATAAGGACAAAGACGGTTCAAGTGCGAAGCCGAAAGATGCAACACCGAAGCCAGAAAGTTCGAAATCGAATCCGGTTAACAATAAAACACCGAATGAAGTGAATACCTGGAAGCCGTCTTCAACGAAGGATAAAGATGTGTCTAAGCCAAAAGAAGACACTAAGCCGCCACAGCCAAAGGCAAATGATGATGATGTTAAACCGAAGGACAATCAAGAAGGTCCTGATGAGAAGGATGAAAATGCTCAAGATAGAATTAAATCGAATTTTACACCAAGAGAAGTTGCAAATCTTAAGGAGTACGTTATAGAAGAAGCTCAAAGGCTAAAAGACAGTGGGCTTACGAATAAGCAATTAGGTCCAGCAGTTGCAGGTTCATATGATAAGAATACAGGTAAGTTTTATATAGCAATTAATGACGTAAAGGGAGATATACCAAAAGATCTACATCCAATTATTGAAGAAAGAATAAAAAATATGCCAAAAGATGTATATGATTCATATAGCCAATTTACACATGGCTCAGGATCTCATGCTGAGGTATATGCTGCTAATGAGGCTTTATTAGCTAATCCAAATTCTAGTATTAAAGATCTAATCATATATGTTATAAGACCTGGAGGTGCAACAAAACCTGTAATGGATATACCTTTTAAAACGTGCCCACATTGCAATTATATTTTAAAAGGATTTAACGTTATCTCAGATTTAGACGGATTGTAATTATGCAGCGCGACACCGACTGGAAATAAAAAAAGGGTCTATGGTTGGATCGATGTAAAATAAAGATTTATAAACCATATTAAAATAAGATGAATAATTGTGATAATTCATTTTTTGTGTTTTAGACTTGGGGGAAAGATTTTTAATTTCCAAGGGTGAGGTCTAAATCCACTGTATTTAGACGGTAACCGCTTTAGCCTTAAAAAAATCTAGAAATACTTTCACTACAGAGGTGAGAGTATGGAAGGATACTAAAAGGAACAGCCGCGCAGTGTATGAGATCAAGTATCATGTAATCTGGCTGACTAAATATCGATATAAGGTATTGAAAGGTCCTCTGGCGATAAAAACACGTGAGTTGTTTCTCCAAGAATGTGAAGAAGAGGGATAGGCATCTTGCAGGGAAGTGTAGGGAAGGAACATATTCATCTGTTGTTAATGAGTCCACCTATCTCGGTCTCAAGTGAAATTTTTCCGTATCTAAAACATTTATGGGCACCCGAGTATTTTTGTAGAACAGTAGGAGCAGAAACGTAAGAAATGGTCAAGAATACATGAAAGAGCAAGGAAACGATAAAATCGACGAAGTATTTAAGATTGAAGAGTGAGTTTCAGTCACGAACTTGAGATTGCTTTAGCAAGCGAATATTTCAGTTCATTTGAGTGTAAAGTATGACTTTCAATCGCCTAGATAATTCCTTGTACTTTAGTACAAGGTGGTCTAGTAGATCATCATGTATCTGATGCAATGCTGTTGATGTTTTTTTTATTTTTATTGAATATACGTTGAATAGAACAGTATTTAGTCAACAAGAAAAGAGGCAATTTGAAAATGTTGGATTATAATCTTCTTTCCATAGAAGAAGTGTTGTTAGAAGGGATAGAATTTGCAGGAGAGGTTTGTTTTTCTGGTAAGCATGGGCAAGAAGTATTTGATAAACCTATAGAGGATGGTGGTAATCCAATATCAGGTCTTTTATATGAAAGATATAAAAATGGTAATTTGGTTTATTACAGTTATTATAAGAATGGTGTGGCGGAGGGAGATTATGTGGAATTTTATAAAGACGGCAAAATTGAGAGTTTTCAACAAATGATTAAGGGCGCTGTACATGGTAAATCTGTTTGTTGGTATGAGGATGGTAATATAAAATCAGTTGCAGAATGCAAGTACGGTTTTAAGCTAACATACAAAGAGTGGGATGTAGAAGGACAATTAATAACAGAAAAAACTGAGCCGAGTGTTTTTGAAAAAGAAATGATAGATAAGTATGACGCATGGGCTGAGCAAGATGGAAAATAACACAATAGAAATATTCAAGAAAATGCAAAATGATTTGTCTCGAAATATAAAGTTGGAGAATAGTTTTAGTATGAATGAGATACGATTAATTGCAGGAATCGATTTAGCATACTGGGAGGAAAATGAAAAGACACTTGCAGTATGTTGTATATGTGTCGTTGATCTTTTTAGCAAAGAGGTAGTTGAGACAAAGTTTTTGAAAGCGGAAATCGAGGTACCGTATATACCCGGATATTTATCATTTAGAGAGTTACCTTTAATTATGAATACATTTGTTTTTTTAGAAAAAGATCCGGATATTATAATGTTTGATGGGAATGGATACTTGCATCCTCGAAATATGGGAATTGCGACACATGCTTCTTTCTATCTTAATAAACCAACAATAGGTATTGCAAAAAGCTACTTGAAAATTGAAGGGGTTGATTTTATTATGCCCGATGAAGAAGAAGGGGCTTTCTCTGATATTGTGATAAATCACAAAATCTATGGGAGAGCATTACGAACACATAAAAGTGTAAAGCCCATTTTCGTCTCCTGTGGTAATTGGATAAATATCGATACTGCTACAGACCTTACATTAGCGTTAATTAATAAGGAAAGTAGACTCCCTGTACCAATCAGACAAGCAGATTTAGAAACAAAAAAAATGAGGAAAAGATTCAGATGATTCTGTAAAATAGTTTGTGGAAACACTGTAGTGTTTGAATATTATTTAATAATCATACCGAGCACTATAATATGAGCAATCTACTCATATTATGGTGTTTTTTTATAGCACTAAAAACTCTGAGAGAGCGTATAGTAAGCTCATTAAATGGTGGAAATTGTTAAAATAGTATTAACCTTATTTAGAAGATGATTTTTTAAAAGATAGCGGGTATAGAAGGTAATGGACGGCATGTATAGCGCCAAGAGTATGTCTAAGAACCCAGGGTTGAATGAATTCAGCAGCTAGCCAGATGATGAGAAACATCCAGAGTGCGGAAGCGGCAAGTAAGAAAACGAGCATGGGTAACGGGTTAGCCACAGCGAAGTCATTTATCCTGAAAAAATGGGAAGAGAGTCAGAGGGTTGGTATTGTCCCGGGGGGCTTCTTATCGAATCATGATTCGAAAAAACCAAGTTCAGGCACCTTATGGAAAACCATTGATGAAGATGGAGTAGGTTCCGATGCCGGGAAACCGCCCAAGACTGCGCCCGAAACTCCGGAGCCGACGGTAAAACCCGGCTCAACCGCCGGGCCTGAGAAACCAGGAGGCTCAAAACCAAACTCTTCGAATAAGGACAAAGACGGTTCAAGTGCGAAGCCGAAAGATGCAACACCGAAGCCAGAAAGTTCGAAATCGAATCCGGTTAACAATAAAACACCGAATGAAGTGAATACCTGGAAGCCGTCTTCAACGAAGGATAAAGATGTGTCTAAGCCAAAAGAAGACACTAAGCCGCCACAGCCAAAGGCAAATGATGATGATGTTAAACCGAAGGACAATCAAGAAGGTCCTGAGGGGACGGGGAATGTTGGTAGTCAAGTTGATGATATTATACGTGATGGAAGTCATATGGAAGAGGGAAAGCTAAAGCCAAATGCAACATATAAAACAGGTGAATATGAATATTTATATAAAACTGACAGTGAGGGAAGGCTTGAAAAATTTACAGCTGACGATTTAAAATTAACTGAAAGGGATAGCAGATTACCGCATGATGCAAATACACCAGGCAAAGAGCCAGGCGACCATGCAGGTCATTTGGCAGGGGATAGATTTTGTGGTTCACCAGAGATTGATAACCTTGTTTCACAATTAAGTAATGTGAATTTAAGTAAGTATAAAGTTCTAGAAAATGAATGGGCTAAAGCAATTAAAGCAGGGAAAAAAGTGAAGGTCGAAGTAAACATTAAATATGATGGAGATGCTTTACGCCCATCAATTTTTGAAGTGAAGTATTCTATTGATGGAAAAATAAAAACTACTAATATTAAAAACTAGGAGGTTAATTAATTGGGGAAAATATTTGAGGATTATTTTTCAGAGTTACAATCTGATATCGTTTCAATCTGCTTAGAGTACGTTGATAAACGCGCAGATGTTATCTATATTTGTTGCTACCATGAATTAGGCGAATATGGAATGGATGTATTTTATAAGATAAATGATGTTTTTGTTGAAAAGCACAAAGTCAATGAAATATATAGTGAAATTGATGTTTCTGAGGAAAGGCAGTATGCATTGCTAAGAATAGGAAACGAAGACCTGCTAAAAATAATTAATTTGTTTGAAAAATATAATCGTGAAATGCCGACAGAAATGAAACTAACCTATGATGTGATTAAGAATAAATTAGAGGCTACTTATTCTTATGATTTAAAATTCACCAATCTATCAAAAAGTGCAAGTGAGGTTTTCGACGAGTGGTTTGAAGAAGTAAGTAGAATGTGAAAATTGAATATATATATATATATCTAAAAGGTATGTCTAGACTAAACTGAAAGTAAAGTCTACCCAGTGGTTCGTATCTAGCATAATTAGGAGTCAGACAAAAGAATGGCCCGTTTCAGGATAAAATAACATAAAATATTAATTGATTATTTTAGTTCTAGAAAGTTATTAAAATAATTTTCCATATGATGAATTTTAAAGGCTTACTCCTACTCGAAAAATGAGTCAGGAGTGAGTTTTTGTTATTAGTTTCATGAAATGGCTGTAGTTGTTACATCGATTACCTAAAGGTGTGGTTATTACATTTATGGAAACTGGAGAGATCTCGTTTGTGTGATCAAAATTAGTGATCTTCAGACAGCACTATCTAGCATATCTGGAGGCCCGTATAGCGACCAGGCGGCCATGCAAGCTTATGAGAAGGATAAAGGCTTCTTATCGAATCATGATTCGAAAAAACCAAGTTCAAGCACTTTATGGAAATCTAGCGGTGAGGAAGTAGCTTCCAATGCCGGGAAACCTCCCAAGACAGCACCCGAAACTCCGAAGCTGACGGTAAAACCCGGTTCAACCGCCGTGCCTGAAAAACCAGCAGGCTCAAAACCAAGCTCTTCGAATAAGGACACAGACGGTTCAAGTGCGAAGCCAAAAGACAACAATAAGCCACCCAAGCAACAAGATAATCAGGATGATGCTAAACCGAACTACAATCAAGAAGCTGGTAAAGGATCGGGCGGAGTTGATGTTCCGAGGATATCCGAAGTTGAAATTAAATTTAAGATAAATCCTAAACATGACAAAATAGAATTTGAAAGACAATTGAAGGCCCAAGAAGAAGGGATTAATTCCCTAACGGTTGAAGAGTTTATACAGAACCGTGATAGATATCTGAGGGACGGTAGGGCATTAGAAGGGGATGCCGCTCAAAAACTGGCTCGACAGGAAGCATTGAAGGAAAAAGTTACTGAATTACGTAAGCAAGGTTTATCCAGGGAAGAGGCGAATAAAAAAGCAGAAGAGTGGTTGAAGGAACAAGCTGCTCTCCATAATCCAGATCAAATTGCAGGTGGAAAGCCTGAAAAAATTGGAGGAGTGGGCGACAAAAGAGTTAACTCATCAATTGGCTCACAATGGAAATCAAGAATACGTGAGTTAGATAAACAAATTAGGGAAATTGCAAGTACCATGACCAAAGAAGAAAGAGAATCAACCTTTCTAAATATTAAATTAAAGTACTGAGGTGACTTGTATGTCAGATAAGCCAACTGCGTTCCAGTTTTTTGTGTTAGAAGAGAAAGCATCGGATGCAGTTATCGAAAATTATAAAGGATTAATTCCTACAGAAATTACCGATATTTGGAGTGAATATG
Organism: Paenibacillus sp. JNUCC-31; assembly: GCF_014844075.1. Classification (NCBI taxonomy): domain Bacteria; kingdom Bacillati; phylum Bacillota; class Bacilli; order Caryophanales; family Paenibacillaceae; genus Paenibacillus; species Paenibacillus sp. JNUCC31. The sequence goes on along the minus strand of NZ_CP062165.1, from coordinate 1,245,762 downwards.
GCTTTGGAAGTATCCTGAATGGTTATTTAAAAATAATAAATCCTGATGATTTCAAGGGAATATTAGTAGACCTGTACGTTAGACATGAGGATTCAATTCCATTGTTTACTACATCTATGGGAGATCTAATTGTTTGGGAAAAAGGAAGATACTTAAACCTACTTAATTATCGGAAAGGTACGGTAAATGTAATAGCTGCTGGATTTGATTTCTTCTTTGAAGATATAAACGATGAGAGTTTTTTAGAAGAAGAGCTAGATTGGTTACCTTTTACTGAAGCAATTGAAAAATATGGTGAAATAAAATTTGATGAATGTTTCGGATATGTTCCAATTCTTGGACTTGGTGGATATGAAAGAATTGAGAGTTTAAGCAAAGTTAAACTTATTGAGCATATTTATTTAATCACTCAATTTATGGGGCCTATCGAATAAATTGCAGTATGAACAATGAACGAAAATCATAGCCTGCCAGCCTATTCCAACTTGGACATTTCTACGGAGGAATAGGCTTATTTTATATCTGGTGTGAAATTCATTGGACCAAACAGAAATAAATAAAACAATATAAATTCTCACGAACTTAGTGAAAATATCGTGGTAAAAACTATACTTGTTGAAATACTAATTAAATATGAAATTAAGGAAAACGAACAGATTTTAGAATTTGAAAATGATTTGGAAGAATTTGATTTAAATGATTAGGTGAACAATTAACAGAAGATGAGAAGAGAGATCTATCTATTCGAATTAAAGAAGTAATAAGTAAAATTTAACCTAGATTTTTCTGTACCTTACCTTAACCCTCAGACAAAGCAGGGCACTATCGCTGGGAGTGCACAAAACAGGTCATTCAAGCTGTTCATTATCAGAGCATAGAATTGTAGCTGTGAGCAGCTGGGGAAAGTTTTGAAGGATACAGTACGAACGTTAAACAAAGACATTTGTGAAAAAGTCAAAAGATGTGATTGTTAAAGCCGTCAGCGATTATTATAAAGAGAGCCAGGTCATCCGGTTTCAGCCTTGGGGCAACTTGGGAAAAAACAAGCCCAAAGAGTCGGGTAATGCCGGGGAAGTGGGTTCCGGAGGGAAAACAAGCTCGAACGCTGGGAATAAGTCAAGCGATGGGGCAGGAACAAGTTCCTCCAGCAATGGCTATAAACCGAATCAGACCCCGAGCAGCAGTAAGAAGTCGCAATCGTCAGGTGAAACGGATGCTACTGCATCGAGTCCAGGTACAGGGAAGAAGCCTGACAATGGTGAAGAAACAGGGCCATCAAGTAGTCGAAAGATAGAGGATCCGACTCCGAATACCAGTAAGAAGACCCAAACATCCGGAGAACCGGATACTGCAGGATCAAATACAGGTACAGGGAAAAAGTCGAGCGAGAGTGAAGGAACAAATTCATCTAGCACTAACAAGAAAGATAATCAGATTCCCAACAATCATAATCAGTGGAAACAAGATTCATCGAAGAAAAAAGGAAAAGGTAAAGATGATAAAAAGAAAAAAGAGGAGGAAAAACGTAAAAGGGAAGAGGACGAAAGACAAAAAAGTGAATCAGAGGCTGAGGGGACGGGTAAAGGTAAAGGCGTACCTAAAGGGTTTGAAAAGCAGGCTAAATCTGCATTCGATATTAGTGCTAAAGCCAAGGACGGAAAAGTTAAATATGCAAGTAACTATCATGGTAGACTTGGAAAAGAGAAAGAGCTAGAGATTTTATCAAAACCTGACGCAGTATATGTTTCAGGAAACAATTCTCAAAACTTAATATATAGGAAAGGGGATAATGTGGTAATAGTTGAGAGCAAAGGCAGTTCCAAAGGGAATGTAATTACTAGTTATGGACCAGATGGGGCGAGAGGTGAAAGTGGTGCTGCTATATTTGGTGGAAAACCGACAGATCCTGGTATGCCCGTCACACATGACTCAATAGTAAATGGAAATATTCCCACTCCTAGTGGAGGAACTATGCCGCCTGCAACTCAAATAATACCATGAAAACTATGAAAGTGATAATTGATCACAATTTAAGCGATATTAATGAAGAAATAAGATGGTACTTATCCAGTCAAATTATCTGGATTGGTAAGGCGAAAGATTACAAAGAAATAGAAGAACTAAAAAAAACCTCATATGGAAGTTTTGATTGGTTATGGTCTGATGCGGATACTATTTTATTTAATAAAGATGATTTGAATTTTTCTGGAGCTGTAATAAAGCTAACAGAACCCATAAATGTTATCAAAGAAGAATCGGATATAAAACAGTTTGAAGTAAAAAGCGGAAGCATCAAATTAAGAGTAAAGAAAAATTTCAGCAATAAATTGTCCCATATAACAGAATATTATACTAAAGAGGATAAGATAATTTCTTATTCAGAGAAATGGAATAAATCGGAGCGAGTTGTTTTAGTGAGTATGACTGGGAATTTTTCTTTTGTTCTGCAAACTGATGAGATGGTTGGATTCATTCTTGTAAATGCTAGTAAGCATATTATTTCTGATGGCATTCATTTTGTTGAGGCGAGAGGAGCTGCTGAACCTGATTTTTCCCTGAAATTAAGTATGTTTCTGGAATTAGTAGAAATGATGGAAAGTGAAATTCCTGAGATTGAAGAATCAGAGTTGAAAAAATCATTTGCAAAAATATACGAGGAAATATTGCCTTATGAAGGAACGAACTATATTGCGTTGAGAGATACAATATTGAATGTCATAGATTATATGGATTGAGGTTTGGGAGCTAACCAGTGCTGAATGAACCCATCATTCAACTAATAACACATACGACCCATGTAATTCCCGTATTAAGATTTAAGATTTCTCCATTTCGGTTGTACGCACATCAACTGTTTTAATTTTATACCCTAAATAAAGCTATACCGTTACATCAAGCAGGTTGATTATGGACAGATACCACCATGATTAACCTGTTTTATTATAATGTTTGTTTTCTTACAGTTTTTTTGAAATCATTCACAACTGTGCCGTTACAGTTATGATACCAGGTGGATTGGTCGGAACCACCGTTGCCGCCACAGGGCTCATCGAGGCGCTTCTAAGCTGGGCTCCTTCAAGCCTTCAGTGCCGAATTTGCTGGACCGACTTACGAATGTTTTGATTGAACTGCAACAGCAGGAGAACGAGGCAAAGTGGACGAAACAACAGGCGGATCAGGACCTGAGAAGTTCGCTGGAATATTTCAACAAAGTGATGGAAAACCCGGAGGAATACAATATTCTTTTCGTAGGTCCCCATTTTGCGAATATCACCTTCAATATAGGTAGGCCTCATATCACGGTAGAGGAACTGGGCAGTTATGACTATTGGGAGACTCAAGAGCTAAGTCTCGAAGAAAAGAAGTTTTTATCCTGAAGAATCAAACGTACGACGATGAGCAATGAAGAATTAGCTGAACTACTTGATGGATATAACCAACAAGACGCCATGCAAAAAGGGATGGATACGCAATTTGGTATGAATCGCAGAGGAGGTTCAGCAGGTGGCTATGCAGGCCTCGGACGGCCCATCCCGCAGGCAAAAGGAACAATGTCGCCCAAAACTAGCAACAATGCATTTAAGACTATGATGCCCAAAGTGAAGAGTTTTTTCAAAAAACAATGGGAAAAAAGCCAGATGATGCATGCTGTTTCTGGCGGAGGAAGTCATTGGAGCAATAATAAGACGAACAAAACGGGTGAGGCTGCTTCGGGGAATGGCAAGTCAGCAAACAGTGAAACAGGATCGACCTCCAAACCTGTAGGGAACCCGTCGAAACCGAAACAAAATTCGGATAGTACACCTTCTTCGAAAACGAATGAACCTAATGCAACGACAACACCGAAAAATAGCATGACATCGAAGACGAAACCAGAAAAAAATGAAACGCCGAATGAAGTGAATACGTGGAAGCCATCTCCATCTAAGAAAAAGGACGAAGGTAAACCGCAAGCCGATACGAAACCGCCTAAATCATCCGAACCGGAGAAACCAGAGGAGAATACAAACAAACCGAAGGATAAACTGGAAGGTACTGAGGCGACGGGTAAAGGTAACAAACCTAACCTTTATGATAAGGATGGAAATTATACGGGCGGTAGAACTCAGAAGGAGTTGGAAGACTTAGCTCGAGATCCAGCAAGTAATGGGAAAATAGAACCTAAAAATATAAGGGAAAGGGAAGTTGGATTAGCAGTAGAAGAAAGAGGTCAAGTAGGAAAGCTAATACGTGATCCACAAGCAGAAAATGGAGCAGAGTTTATTGATACTTCTTCAGGTTTAAAGTGGGACGTGAAAAGCTTTGAATCATACCCAAGTAGTGACAATGGAGTTCCTATAACAAATCCCAAAAAGGGTGCCTTTACTATCAAACAAGGTATGAAAAAGCTGCAAAAAGAATTTGATAATGGGAACAATGTAATTATTGACACGAGAAAAATGGAGCCTAAGCATGTTGAACAACTCAAGAAAGCAATTGATGAAGAAGGAGTAACAGATAAAATAATATGGTATCCTTGAAGGGGTGGGAAAATGGAAGGAAATCTTAATAGGAAGTTTGATTTGCATAAAAAATGGGTTGAGACAATTGGTAAAGAAGGGGAAATGTTAAAGTTAGATGAAGTGGACTTAAGAAGTTTTGATTTATCCCATATATTGCTTGAACAAGCATATTTAATAGAGTGTACTTTTGATGATCTCAAACTGGAAAATATCGATTTTCACACATCATTATTAGCCTCGTCATCATTTAAAAATGCATATTTAGATAAATGTGATTTTTATAAATCAGATCTAAGATATACAAATTTTTCCGGTTGCGTCGTTAAAAACAGTAGATTTAGTAAAGGTGATTGTTGGGAAGCAATATTTAGAAATGCATATTTAGTAGATTGTAATTTGATTAATGTATCGTTTTACTTAACGGATTTTAGTTGGGCAACACTAGAAAATATAGATATAAGTGTAGCGACGTTTGAAGAAACTTTATTAAGCGGAGTGACTTTGAAAAATATTAAAGGTGTAGAAGAAGCTCATATTAAAAGTATTAATATTGGTACGTTGGAGAAACCAATTTTGTTGAAATCAGATGAAGCAAAGAAATGGATGTTAGAAAAATGTGAAGTAAGTGGCTAAGAGGATTGGCTGCAGTGCCGAGTGGAATGGGTAGCAATGCTCAATCAGACTTAACCCTTATCAGCCCCATATGAAGTTTTACTAAATATGTTTGTACGCACATCAAATGCATGAATTTTATAACTTAAATAATGCTGTTCCTTTACATTGAACAGGTGATTATGGTCATATACCACCATGATTGACCTGTTTTTTGTTTTCCTCGTTTTCTCCTTTTTTTCTGAAAACAGAGCGTCAGGCAAGTTGATATAATGGTGGTAATTGGAAAAAAGATTGTGGAAGTAAACCACCCCATTTACAAAACATTGACAATTTCTTGTCAGGTAATAAGAAGTTTGATGAAGTATTAGATGACTATACTACAGTTTACGCGGAGAAAGTTAATTCAAATGCCCCTTTGAAATGGAGAAATATACCGGGTGGGGATTCTTTGACTCAGAAGCAGATTAAGTTGATTAGAGAACGCGCGAAAGAACTGGAAAAAATACCTGATGTACCTATGAAGCTTTGTACAAGATATCCCGATTTTGAGAAAGCTGATTTAATCATAAAGATTGATGGCAAACCTGTTATTTTACAGTTGCCTAAAGATTATTGGAAGAAGACTGATCCTAAACAGTTCCAATGGCTTGATTCACAACTTCCAAGTGGGAAACGACCACCTGGAACAAACTGAAATTGACGGTAGAATGGAATTAGTCCTTTTGGTATGCATAATTCCATAAATCATCAAGGTGGAAGAGTCCCAGGTGGTTGGGTGCATGCCAAAAGATATGAATAGGGAGTGAAAAAGGTGAGATTGGATGCTAATACGATTGTCTTTCCATTGCCAACCGATAAATTATTAGATGTAGTTGAGCGAAGCTTGAGAGTTTCATTTCCTGAAACTTATAGGAGTTTTATGAAGGGAAATAATGGAGCTGTGCCAATCGCGAATAAGTTTAGTTATAATCAGCGTGAATATATAATTGAGAAATTTCTTTGTATATTGAATGACAGTGAGTCTGATCCTATTAATGGATGGTATGATATTGAAGTTACTATTACACAAATAGGTGATAGATTAACTGATAATGAAGATTTAGTGGGAATGAATGTAGTTCCTATTGCAGCGCTTTTTTCAGGAGATTTTATTTGTTTAGATTTTAGAGAAACAGAAGAGCCTACTGTAGTTATTTGGTTTCATGAAGAGTCAGAGGAGTTTTCTCCTGTGACACAAAGTGTAGCTCATAATATATCAGAATTTTTTGAAATGCTAAATGAATAAGGTTAATCTAGTTCATGTTAGTACGTGGTCAATTCACTGTATGTCTGTAGACTATAGTCCATTAATAATATCTGAAAGAATTCGATTTAAACGATGTGGCTGAACGATTATCAGAAGATGATAAGATAGAGCTAGCTTTTGATAGATGACCAAAACTAGTTAGGAAGTGACCCGATGGAATTTGAATATCATGTAACCATGAGTGATCTGAAGCAGAATGAGAAGGAAACTTTTATCAACATCTGTAATGAAGAGAACGTGAAGCCCGTGTTAATCGTCTTGGACCAAGGTGAATATATCAATCAACCGATGATCACAGGCATTGTACATAGCACGGATTATGAAGAAGTAAAGGATGTTATTGAAGAGGTTATCACGAAATTCCGGGTTAATGGATTCACGGTGGTTCGGACCAAAGTGGAAATTCCCGCAAAAGAAGAGACATATTTTGATCAGCCTTTGCTGCCACAGTCCAAGCCTTATTTCGAATGGCACGGTAAAGTGTATGTTGATGATGTGGTTAAGTTGAAGCAGCTATGCGCCGACTCGGGTGGACATATCTCACGGAACTCGTTGAATGCGAATGGAAAAGTTAGATTCGTAACGGTCCGAGAATATGAAAGTGCAGAACATTTTTATCGTAGAGTTGAAAAGATTCATGCCATTCTGCATATGAACAAGATCGAACTGTTAAAACAGCAATATGAACTGTGCATCTACGATAGCCGGGAAGAATTGGATCGTGGATGGATCTAACCGGATGTTGAGTACGATGAATAGAGGAGGAGAACGGTTGTCTGGAAAAAACATAAAAATGCACCTCTTAAATGAGGATGAGAGATTCATTGTGGTGTTAGAAGCCTTATTGAAACGTGCCACTCTAGTAGATGACCCATTTATATTAAAAGGTAGCTTGTTAACCAGACAGTATTTGGAGAATCCAAGTATTCGGTATGTTGATGATATTGATTTTTTGTATGCAGGTCGAATTGAGAGCGAGGATGAAGCCAATGAAATTTTTACAGATTGGATGATTCGGGTAACTGAGATGGATCTGAATGACGGTATCGTATTCCGAAGCTTTCGGGAGAATACCTTTTGGCGCAGAATAGACTACGCGATGGCGGATGATTTTCCCACGGTGAACACGGAGCTTGCCTTTTATATTGATAGTGAACCAAGGAAAGAAGATATGTATGAGGATGAGCTGCATCTGGATATATCCTTTAACCTCGACTTGAATGAGAAGTCTGTTGCTCTACTGTACCAACCCATGGTTGGAGAAGCTTTTGTGGTTCCTCACACCGTACCACTCTCCATTCAAATTGCATGGAAGCTACATCAAACGATAGTGAGGCCACGGTTCAAAGACTTGTATGATTTGCAGCATCTGTTGTCTAACCCGTCATACGATCAGCAAGCTCTCCAGGAGACACTACAGACGCTAGTCAACGAGTGCGCTATTGACCCAGCCATTTCCAAAGAGGATATGAAAAAGGTACTGGTTGACGATCTTCATGATGTGTATTCGAGGTTAAACTACGATTATGACCTACAGTATTATGCCGGAAGTCGTAGTCCTGAAGTGTACTTTATGGAGTTTGTCTCGGAGCTGCGCCAAACGATGAATCACGCCGGGATTAATAGTTACGCATATGAAAATCTACCCAGCTGTACTACACATAAATAGCCTTCTCATTTACAAGTAACCTGAAACATCGATTGTGGATTTGCAAATGGATTTGAAACGAACACCCAAACTTCGATACAATGTTCTCATAGAGTCTGAGAGAATGGATCCAATACGGCTCAGAAATGGAGAAATACAACATGACTGATTTTATCAACGCTGAAGATATTAACGATGTAATTTTGGCTGCGGCGGCTTCAGAGCTGGAGCAGATGGTGGGCAAAATTTGTGAACTGACTGGTACGCCTTTGGAACAGACAACGGAACTGGAGCGTCAGGTGATTGCTGCTTTTGGATTTGGCGCTGTATATGGCATTACCCATCGGGATCAACTAGGGGAGCCGCAGGCTCATGCATTGAGCATCCGGATGCTGATTAAGCCGTTTAACTACAGTGAGCAGCAGGCTGTGGATTTTGCGGATGACCTGATTCGGGTGGCTTCTGATCGTGAAGTTCATCCTGTGATGAACACGATTATTCATCGCGGAATTGATGGACATCGCCAGTTCAATCAGGAAGACGATGAAGGGCTGGCTCGCAACATTCAGGAGATTTTGGCGGCAGTACAACCGGAGAGATAAAAGAGAATTCGTAAATCGGGGAGATGATCGCAATGGATCTGATGAAATTAAGCAAGGAACTTTCTTACGCCTTGCGTCACGCCCCTTGGGAATATGAGTTAGAGCTGGACGAAGAAGGCTGGGTGGAGATTCCCCAATTGTTAGTGGCTTTACATGAAAGTCCACAGTGGAAGGAAGTCACGGAAGCCGATCTGGAGCAGATGATTCAGGCCTCGGAGAAAAAGAGACATGAGATCCGTTCTGGCCGCATCCGGGCATTATATGGTCATTCGACTCCGCAAAAGATTTCCAAAACACCTGCCGATCCACCGGGGATACTCTATCATGGTACGCCATTGCGGTCGGTCGCTTCCATTATGGAACAAGGCTTACAACCGCGACAAAGGCAGTATGTACATCTGTCCGCAGATATCGATACCGCCAAACAGGTGGGAAAAAGACGTGATGACCAGCCTGTAATACTGAAAATTAATGCCAATCAAGCGGCCAAAGACGGAATACTCTTTTATCATGGAAACGAAAATATTTGGCTGGCCGATCATATCCCGGCACGTTACATCCAGCAATAATCACTGTCTCGAAGTCCAAGCCAGCTAGTAGACCCTTTTCTAAGGAACTCAGGACGTCTTATTTCGCCTTCAGATACTCTTTCTAAAAAGTAAGGAACCTCAGACACGTTATTTCCTGAATTTCCTGACAAAAACGCTGTAAACGGCTGTTTATTCTGATATAGCGTGTCTCAGGTTTCTTAGTTTTCTGTATACACTTCAAATCCCTGAATAAGACGTCTCCGGTTCGTTAGTGCTCGCTTACTTGTACATTCAAGATGCCATGCCCTGACACGTTCAGGTCGGCTTCCGCTTTCAGTGGGTTTGAAGACATGCACTTGTATAAGTGATCTGTTCAGCTTCCAGATAGCGTTACAGTTCTTAACTGCACAAAAAGGGACACATTCAACATTCGTTGATGTGTCCCTTTTTGATTTCCATTACTTCTCCTCTATGTATACAGAGAGAGAGTTCGAAACTGGAGAGTTTTCGTACCCAAAACTTACTTGCCCAAAATCGCTTTAACACCTTCGCTCAATGGTTGAGCCGGACGGCCAAGTAATTTCTCCAATGTGTCGCTTGCTACAGCCAGTGCACCTTCACGGATGGCACTTTGCATATCTACGAGCATGGAGACTACAAAGTCAGGCAGACCTGCACCTTTCATGATATCCGCGTAAGCGGCATCGTCCACGTTTTGTACGTTGATCTCCTGTCCCAGCACTTCACCAACAATGGCAGCCAGGTCAGCCTGAGTACGCAATTTGCCGGACAGCTCATATACGGTATTTTCATGTTTCTCCCCAGCAAGAACAGCAGCAGCAGCATGAGCATAATCGCTGCGAGTAGCCCAGCCGACTTGGCTGGCGTTCGTTGCATGCACCCAAGGTGCGCCCTGGGAAGCTGCTTGAACACTGCCTGCTTCATTTTCCAGGTACCAGTTGTTACGCAGGAAGGAATAAGGAATGCCGGATTCGCGGATAGCCTGTTCTGTGGCGCGATGTACTTCAGCCAGCGAAAGGGTGTTTTTCTCCGCATTCACAACGCTGGTATAAGCGATGAATCCAACGCCTGCTTTCTGGGCAGCGTCCACGGCAGTCTGATGTTGGCGAATACGTGTTTCATTGTCACCATCAGTGGAAATGAGCAGCAAACGGTCCACGCCAGCAAACGCTTTTTCCAATGTTTCCGGTTGATCGAAATCACCGTGACGAACGTCAACGCCCTGAGCACGAAGAGCTTCCGCTTTCTCCGGGCTCCGTACACTTACGGCCAGATCCCCAGCGGATACCGTTTTTAACAAAGCGTCTACGACGAGTGAACCCAAATGACCTGTTGCTCCCGTAACTAAAATTTTCATTGATATTTCCTCCTATGGGGTGTGTTTTGTATCGACACTAATCTGAAATGTCAATCTACACGAATGGATGTAATCGTAGATGTTATAACAGGTGTGATTACAACGAAAGGTTTAAAAAAAGCTCGTAATGAGCTTTTTTATTCAGAGACGTGAACCTGATCCATCATCTGTTGTATCGTTACACGATTCAAGCGCTGCTCCATGGCTGTCTGAGCCTCAATAAGTTCGGCACGCAAGGTTTGTTCGATCATGCTGCCAACCGGACAATTCGGATTCGGATGTTTGTGGAAGTTGAACAACTCCCCATCCTCGACGACCTCAAGAGCTCGATATATATCCAAAAGGGTAATGTCCGCCGGGTCCTTCAACAAGGAAGCACCGCCGACACCGGGTCTAACCTCAATCAGGCCGGCCTGTTTCAGCTTGGACATGATCCGCCGAATAATCACGGGATTCGTATTCACGCTTTTGGCGATATAATCTCCAGTGCACTCATTGGGCACAACAGCGACCAGGGACAGCGTATGAACTGCAATGGAAAAGCGACTGCTGATTTGTTTCATGGATGATCACCACCGTTGTAACTATAATAGTTACAAAACGAATGGATGTCAATTTTTTTATAAAATGATATTGGACATCAGGAATATTTCGTAATTATGGATGATGATAACAATCAGAAAAAAATAGAAAAAAATATGTTAATTGACAAATATTTAAGTGAATATATAATCTGATTATCTACACCAATGTACATATTGAGAAAAAAATCGTTCCAAAATGAAAAGCAGGGAGAGTGATACCTATTTTTAAAAATTTTTGAACAAATCAACTTCTCATAACCTCTAGTTATCAAACATGTATTTGAAATAATATTTGTCCAGAATGATTTGACTCCAGATGAATAGGAACGACATGTAGATGAGAGGAGCCATGTTCGTTTATGTTGCTACGAATGCTGAGAAACGACTTGACAAGAAAGAAAGGGATTACCGCTGCACTGTTTATTTTTGTACTGTTAGCCGCCTTGCTGGTATCTTCGGGTTCACGAATGATTATGGAACTGACAAGTTCCATCCAATATCTGTTCTCTGAATCCAAAACACCACACTTTGTACAAATGCATGCCGGAGAGCTCGATCAGGCCAAAGTGAACACGTGGGCCGAGGAAAATGCCATGGCCCAGCAGCATCAGATTGTGGAGATGGTCAACATTGACGGCTCTAACCTGTTTCTCGGAGCAGAGTCTGAAAAAAACAGCGTTATGGACATTGATTTTGTTACACAGAATCAGGGTTTTGACTACTTGTTGAATCTGAACAGTGAGATTATACAGGTTAACGACGGCGAGATCGCAGTACCGGTATATTACATGCAGCAAAACAAATTGAATGTGGGTGATCAGGTCCGGGTAGGTAATGGACAGTTTGAGCGTTCCTATACGATTGTTGATTTTGTCCGTGATGCTCAGATGAATCCGTCGGTTGTCCACTCCAAACGTTTTATTGTGAGTTCAGGGAATTTGCAGGAACTGAAGCAGAGCATCGGGGAGATGGAGTATCTCATTGAGTTTCGGTTGACTGATCCCGGACAGACGGGAGATTTCACCCAGGCTTACCAAAATGCCGGGCTTCCCAATGCCGGGCCAGTTGTAACCTACGGGCTGTTCCAGGTATTGAATGCCATGACCGACGGAGTTATTGCAGCCGTCATTATTCTGGTCAGTCTTGTGCTGATCCTGATCGCGATGCTCTGCATCCGATTCACGATGCTGGCGACCATCGAAGAGGATTATCGTGAGATCAGTGTCATGAAAGCGATTGGTATCGCCGAGAAGGATATCAAGAGACTGTATCTGATGAAGTATATTTTTATGGCCGGATTAGCTTCCGTGCTGGGTTACATTGCATCGCTCGGGGTTAACAGACTATTCGTTTCAAACATTATGTTGTATATGGGAAAAGCGCCTGCAACCCTGCTGCATTTTGCAATTCCTTTAGTGGCAGCCGGATTGATATTCACAATGGTGGTTCTGTTCTGTCGAACGGTACTGCGGCGTTTTCGTTCCATCTCCGCGGTGGATGCTCTCCGTACCGGAAGCCTGGGAGACACTCAGCTCATTCGGAATCGGCTTAGTTTGTCCCGCAATCGCTGGTCTTCCGTACCCGTCTTTCTAGGTCTGAAGGAAGTCATACAGCGAATAAAGATGTTCCGATTGTTATTATTCGTCTTTGTGGTCAGTTCATTTATCATGATTGTGCCGGTCAACTTCCTGAACACTTTACAGGCGCCAAGCTTTATTTCCTATATGGGTGTTGGACAAAGCGATATTCGCATTGACTTGAGGCACACAGACGATGTAGAGCAGCGTTATGCCAGTCTGGTTGCCCAGATCCAAAATGATAATGATATCAAAACGTATTCCCCATTGGTAACGAGCCAGTTCAAGGTTCGGAATGCAGAAGGAAGTTATGACAATCTGAGTGTGGAAACCGGGGATTTCAGTATTTTTCCATTGTCCTATGTTAGCGGGAATGCGCCAACAACCGAGAATGAAATAGCGCTATCAGATGCAAACAGCGGCGAGCTGGGTCTGAAGACAGGTGAGCAGCTTACCCTGCTGGTTAATGGCAAGGACCAGGTGATGACGGTCAGTGGCATATACCAGGACGTTACGAATGGTGGGAAAACGGCGAAAGCTTTGTTGCCCTACAACAAGGATAGCGTTTTGTGGTACGTGGTCAGTCTGGATCTGAAAGATCGCGGGGAAATGGCTGCCAAAATAGCTGAGTATGAGACGTCCTTCTCTCCAGCCAAAGTAACGGATCTTCAAGGATATCTGGATCAGACGCTCGGAGGAACCATCCAGCAATTGAAATTGGTTACAATGCTGGCCTTGGTCATCGGTGTCTTCATATCCATTTTGATTACATCTCTGTTCCTTCAGATGTTAGTAGCCAAGGACAACAATGACATTGCTGTATTAAGAAGTCTTGGCTTTGCCTTGTCCAAGATCAAGTTGAAGTATGTCGTGATGTCACTTGTCATATTGATTGTTGGGGTTGTTGCTGGAACGATATTATCCAATACACTGGGTCCGCTACTGGTCAGTGGCATCATGTCGACGTTTAGTGCTTCGAATATTGTTTTTGTTGTTAACCCGCTGCAGGCTTATATTTTGTGCCCATTGCTGCTTGCAGGCACGATCGTACTGACAGCATGGATCAGCATACAATCGATCAAGGAAACTAGCATATCCAAAATGATTGTGGAATAGGGAGGATTAACGATGACAACGATAGTTGAAGCCAAAGAAGTGAATAAATCCGTAGCGATCGGCGAGAATGAAGAACATAGCATCCTGAAAGATATCAACCTTCAATTAAAAAAGGGAGAGTTTGTTTCCGTCATGGGCCCGTCCGGCTCAGGCAAGTCCACGTTATTGTACAACATCAGCGGCATGGATCAGATTAGTGCGGGCAGCGTCTATTTTAATGGCAAAAAAATATCCGCATTTCAGGAGAGAGACCTGGCAAGTCTGCGTCTGACCAAGATGGGGTTCATTTTTCAAAATATTCATCTGCTCAAGAATCTGAATCTGTTGGACAATATCGTACTGTCCGCATATCTCGCCAAGAACAGCAGCAGAGAAACGATCAATACACGGGCGATGTCACTGATGAAAAAAATGGGGATTGACGGGCTGGCCCAGCATAACATCACCCAAGCCTCTGGAGGACAGCTGCAGCGGATTGCCATCTGCCGTGCGCTTATTAATAATCCGGATATTCTATTCGGAGATGAACCGACAGGGGCGCTGAATTCCAAATCGACGTATGAAATTATGGATATTCTGGGCGATATTAATGCAGCAGGTACAACCATTTTGCTCGTAACCCATGATGTCAAAGTTGCTGCCAGATCGGAACGTGTGCTGTTTATGATGGACGGCAAACTGGTTGCAGACAAAAATATCGGAAAATATGCAAGAGAACGTCAGGATCTGAAAGCAAGGGAAAGCCATCTGGCGAAATGGTTGACTGAAATGGGGTTCTAAAAAAGTACTTCATGACTACAATAGACCGACAGTCGGTCGAACGTATCGGAGGCCAGGATATGAGAGTGATAAAAAACCCGGAAGAACGAAGAAACGAGATTTTGGATGCGGCCGAGATTCTGTTCGTGACCAAGGGATATACCAAAGCAACGGTGATGGATATTCTCCAGGCGTGCAACATTGCCAAGGGCACATTTTATTATTATTTTCAGTCCAAGGAAGAGGTTATGAATGCCATCGTCATGCGTTTTATTCTCAGCGGCGAGGCATCAGCCAAGCGCGTGGTATCCGATCCCAAACTGAACGCCCATGACAAAATTTTTCGAATCATGATGGCACAGAATCAGCCTGACGACAGAAAGCATGATCTCATCGAGCAATTGCACAGTGTCCATAATGTGGAGATGCACCAAAAGAGTCTCGTGGAGACGGTAATTCGGTTAAGTCCGATCTTGGCTGAAGTGGTGGAGCAGGGCATTCAGGAAGGGGTGTTTCATACACCTAGCCCCAAGGAATCCATCGAATTTCTGCTCGTATCGTCCCAATTTTTGCTGGATCGAGGCATCTTTCAATGGGAGGAGGAAGAACTCCAACAAAAGGTTGAAGCCTTCACGCATATTATGGAACGTGTTCTGGGAGCAGAAAAAGGAAGCTTTGCCTACGTCACCCGTCTTTATTTTCCACATCAAGCTTAACCAAGAAAGGAGTGCTATCCATGGAACATACCGTTCAAAAATCATTTCGGAAATTTCTGGTTGTATGGTTCGGTCAGCTTATCTCCATGATCGGGATTGGTCTTACAGCCTTCTCGCTGGGGGTATATGCCTTCGAAAAAACGAATACCGCAACAAGTGTTGCGCTGATCACCTTGTTCACGTTTCTGCCGAACATCCTGCTTCGACCGATTGGAGGTGTGCTGGCTGATCGGTTCGACCGTCGAACCATGATGATCATCGGCGACCTGGGATCGGCGGCGGGTTTGATTTTCATTCTGTCGATTATGCTTACGGGTGATATCCAGTTATGGCATATCTATGTGGGAGTGGCCTTTAGTTCTGTGTTTTCCGCACTGCAAAGCCCGGCATATAAGGCCTCTGCCACCGACTTGCTGGATAAAGATCAGTTCTCCAAAGGAAGCGGGCTGGTGCAGCTGGCTGAATCCTCGAAGTTTCTCTTTTCACCGATCATTGCGGGTATTCTGCTTAGTATAACAACCATTGAAGTTATTCTGGTCATTAACATTCTGACATTCCTGGTTGCTATTTTGGCTGTGCTGGTCATTCGGAAGAGCATGAAGGTTGAGCGAGAGAATAAAGAAGACAAAAACTGGATGACTGATATTCAGGAGGGCTGGAGGGAAGTTGTAACCAACAAGGGAGTACTGCTGCTTGTCATGATTATTTCTCTGGTCACCTTCTATCTGGGATTCCTGGAGACACTTATTGGCCCGATGCTGCTGTCCTTTACGGATGCGAAGACACTTGGAACGTTTCAGTCCGTGAGCGCTATCGGCATGCTGATCAGCAGCTTGTGTATCGGTATTTTTACAATGACGAAGAAATACGCAAGTGTGCTTGTGATGGGGCTGATTTTGTGCGGCTTGTCCTTCTCACTTCTGGGTGTATCCACCAACATTTATTTTATTATTTTCGCAGGCTTTCTATTTCTGTCTTCACTGCCGTTTGTCAACATGAGCGCAGATGTGCTGGTACGAAACAATATTGCCAACGAAAAACAGGGTAGGGTATGGGGCATTATTGGTATTCTGTCACAGCTCGGGTTCGTGATAGCATACAGTTTGGCTGGATTTCTGGCTGACCATGTGTTTAATCCACTGATGATGGAGGGTGGAGCGCTGGCGTCTTCCATTGGTCAGATCATTGGAACAGGGCCGGGAAGAGGCATTGCCCTGCTGTTCATCATTGCGGGTCTCTTCGTTATTTTGATCGCGCTTATTACATCCCGTTTGAAAATGATCAAGTCGTTGGAGCAAGACACCGACATCGCTCCGCCCGATTCTGTCGGTTTGGCGCACGATTAATTCAGAATGAATGTGTGACGGTTAAAGATCTCCACAGCGAAAGCCCTCGTCCGAAGCAGGTGAACGGTCTGGTTGAAGAACCAGACACACATGCTTTGCAGACAAGGGCTTTTTGACTGTGAAGTCAGCAGTTTTTTATAAAAAAGGTTTGGGATATCGTCATTCAAGTGATCTTATCCCTTCACTGCCCCGGAAGTGAGGCCGCCGACAATATATTTTTGCCCAATCAGGAACACAATCAACACAGGCAGGGAAGTAAGCACGATATCCGCGCTCACCAGATTCCACTGAGCACTGAACTGTCCGAAGAAGTTATATACAGCCAGTGTCATCGGCCACATCTCGACGGTATTGAGCATGTAGAGCGGGGCGGTAAATTCATTCCAGACACTCAGGAAATTAAGAACAAACACCGTCACCAGTACAGAGGTTAACAGAGGCACGATAATTCTGAGAAACAGCTTGATCCCGTTGCACCCGTCCATTATGGCTGCCTCATCCAGTTCTTTTGGAATATTGGATACAAACGCATACGTGATGAATAGCGAGATCGGAATGCCCATCGCTGTGTACAGCAGAATCATGCCCACATGCGAATTAATCATGCCCAGGGATTTCATCACTTCCATTAAAGGGATGTAATTGAGCGGCAGTGTGATGCCGAGAATCAGGAAGAAGTACAGGAACTGACTGAACTTCGAATGATTGCGCGACAATGTAAAGGCCGAGAACGCGACCACAAACACGAGCAGCAGAGAAGAAGCCGTTGAATGCAGCAGACTGTTGAAAAAGGAACCTCCCAAATGTCCCTGTTCATAGACGATTTTATAATTTTCAAAGACAAACTTCTCAGGTAGGGTCAGTTTTAGTACTTTGGCTTCAGCATCGGACTTGAATGAATTCAGGACAATGACGACAAAAGGAATCAATACCACCAGGCTAAGCAGCCAGGCGAGTACATTTAATCCGATGGAAACCAGCTGTTTTTTCACTCGCATCTAGAATTCCACCTTTCGGTTCATCAAGCGGATGATGAAGAAGGAGATGATCGCCATAATGACAAACAGAATCGTGGATAACGCACTGCCGAGTCCCCAATAGCCTTTCGCAAAAGAGGAATACACCGCTGTGTTAATCACATCTGTAGCGTTGCCTGGCCCACCGTTAGTCAGCACGTATACGGCATCGAATACCCGCAGCCCGTACGTAATATTAAGCACCGTGGCGATCGTGATTGTAGGCATCAGCATCGGAATGGTGATCCGAAACAGCTTCTGCCCGAAGCCGGCACCATCAATGGATGCCGCTTCATAATAATCACGAGGAATGGCGAGCAGTCCGGCGATGAACAGGACCATGATGTACCCCATCCCTTTCCACGTATCCACCGCCATGATGGATGGCATGGCCCAGGTCAGTGAGCCCAGCCAGTTCTGGGCCAGAACGTCCAGACCGAGCGAACGCAGCGTCACGTTAACGAACCCGTTGTTGGGATCTAGCAGGCTTTTGAATACCAGGCCGACGATCAGGAATGACAGCACCTGGGGTGAAAAAATGATCATCCGATGCAGATTGGCGGCCTTTACACCGCTGACTAGCAGCAGGGCAAGGAAGAGACCCAGTACCGTCTTGGCGATGGAGGTAATGAGGGTAAAAAGTACTGTATTCTTAATAAAAAGTAAATACGTTGGATCACCCGCCAGAATGGTGCGGAAATGTTCCAGGCCTATAAAGTTCTTCTCCGAACTGTAGCTGTTCCAGTCGGTGAAGGAATAGTAGATGCCCAGCAGGGCGGGAGCGACGATGAACAGTAGATATAATACAATCGCTCCGGATGAGAAATACCAGGGATAGATCTTGTTCGCATTCATAATCCGTTACACCTGTCCTTCCTGCCAACATCCATGAGCGGGCGATGCCCGTTGTATGCAACGCTGGTCAGCCTTATATTATAGGTTACCCGGCATATACGCTGTTATTGCCACGCTTCATCCTTCAGCACTTTGGCTTGCTCGGCCCGGCGTTTATCAATATTCTGCATTATTTGATCCGGGGTCATTGCTCCGGCGAACATGCCCGAAAGATCCTTGCCGATATCCATCCATTGCGGATCAATGTACTTCACGGCTGCCTGCATCACCGTACCCTTTTCATGATTTTTCTCATAATCGATATAATCCTGCGTCAGCTTCGGTTCGATTTCTGGCCAGCAGATCGTCAGATTGCCTTCACCTTCATCAAAGACACGCTGCAGATGATCATGCTCCGTAATCCAGCGGAAGAATTTCAGTACTTCCTCAGGATGTTTGCTGTTTTTGTTGCCAAACATGGCTGCTGAACCACCCGGGTTCACACCAATGGTCTGGTTGTCTCCCCATGGCATGACGAAGAATCCCATATTGTCCGCCATCGCCGGATAAGCCTCGGAAACTTCCTTCTCCGTACCTGGTACCCGCAGCAGCATTGCTGCTTTCTCCTGACCGAAGGCCTCGATTCCCGCTTCAACGGTATTGGATAGGAAATCCTTGCCGAAATAGCCGAGGTCCGCAAATTCTTTCAACTGTTCAATGACCGTCTTGAGCTGCGTCAAATCTTCGACTTTCATCTCATTGTTGTTCAGCTTCTCATACGTTCCCGGCGCAGACTGCTCATAGTTAGGCCCCGTTTCGAACAAAGGCAGAACTTGATACCATCCACTGGCAGGTGCCTGATAGAAAGGGATGATGTCTTTTTCCTTGATTTTCTGGCTGATCGCCTTGAATTCTGCATATGAAGTTGGCGGCTCAATGCCAAGCTCTTCAAAGATGCGTTTGTTATAGTACACATACCAGATTTTTGTTGGTGCAAAAGAAACGCCATATACCTTGTCCTTGTGACTGACTGTTGGTAAAATCTCCTCCGACATGCGACCCGTAAATTCTTCCTTGGTCAGATCAATCGCGTTTTCTTCCGGCCTTACGTTGGCAGGCATGCTAAGCGGGTCCACATCAACGTTGAAAATATCAGGAGCTTCACCGGAGGCGAGCTTCACCTTGATCAAGTCACGCCACTGGGCGTCAGGTACCACCTGAAAGTCAATTTTGACGCCAGTTTCCTGCTCATACTCCTTAGCCATCGTCTGCATGATCCCTGTACGTGGAATACCAGACTGGCTTGTTCCGAAGGTGAGTGTTACCTTGCCATTGCCGTCCGCATTTTTACCGGAGTTGCATCCGGCAAGCAGCAGGGTGGAGAGCAGCAGCACACTTGCGAAGGTAAATAGAAATCGTTTTCTCATGATTGAACCTCCCAGAATAAAAAGAATAATTGACACTTGCCGAAACGCTTGATGTAAGCGTATTCTTATGTGGATAACTTTACTGTGAACGACGAATGTGCTCAATAGACAAAAGCGTTCTGTTGAGTGGACATTTTCGAATGACGCAATAGACTTAAGTCAAGAGGATGAGGTGTGAGATGGTTCGTTATCGCTTTAGAACGCTTCAGCAAAGTCTGTTTGCCTATTACTCTGCGGTGTTTATAATCTTTTCGCTCATTGTGGCAGGCCTTCTGTATGTTTTTCTCGCAAGCGATATCCGTAATCGTAGTGAGGAGCAGCAGAAGCAACTGGGGGTATCGATGGTAGGCAATCTGGACCAAGAGATTGTTAAAATGAACAATTTCTCCATGAATATTGTGTATTCCAATCTGGTGAAAGAACATTTCAGTCATTATTTGTCTCCAGCGGAGGACAGTGAACAGACACTGGGGAGTGATCCGGCATTTTACAAGGATACAACGACATTGATTGATGTCATTCTGGCGATTATTAGCAGCTCGAACACGGCGAAACAGGCGAATATCTATGACATGAATGGAAAAATGTTGGGGGCAGGGGCTTTTAACGGTCAAATGTCGGTAGACCTCACTCAACGACCATGGTACGAGGAAACGTGGGAGAGGAGCGGCTGGCGGGTCATCCGGCTGTTGGATGGGGGAAGTCTGCCTATGCCTACAGAGGAGGGGAAGTCCGGGAATCCGTATATCTCTCTCACTCGCGTATACAAAGACGGGAATTACGTCAGTCAGGGAGTAGTTGAGATTCTGCAGGATGCGGGTACCTTGTTCCAGCATTTGAATGAAGTCCAGGGTGGTCAGGGTGATCTTCGGATTTATGTGATGGACGAGCGCAATACACTATTATATCCTTTTGCTTCTGATGATCGAGAGTTGATTGAAAACAGCGCCTACGTTGTAGAGAGAGTTCGTAATGGTGACGAGGCATCAGGAACGATGCAGGAAATTGCTGATCCGTATGGGAATTCGAAACAGATGATGACATACACCACCTCACAGGAGACAGGATGGACTGTTGTCGTTATGCAGTCCAAGCAGTCCCTTTTTGCAAATCTGAATCGCATGGCTCTTCTGTTTATGGGGGCTACTTTGGGTACATTGATGCTTATTCTGCTTCTCTCCTACCTGATCTCGAAGCGTGTCACTTTGCCGCTCCATCGTTTGCAGCGTATTATTCAGAAAACTGGTGTGCATGATCTAACCACAGGTGAGGACTCGGGTCAGTTGTTTAAGCTGGATCGCCCGGGTTCCATCCGCGAGATGGATGAACTGAATGATACATTTATCAGACTGAATCAACAGCTTGTACAGTCTTTTCAGGATATGATGGCCATCAAATCACAGGAGACCGATGCCAGATTGCTGGCCTTGCAGTCCCAGATGAATCCTCACTTTCTGTATAACAACATTACGAACATCAGTATTATGGCGGAAGAAGGCATGAATGGACAGATTGTTGCGTTCTGTGGTCATATTGCTTCCATGCTGCGTTATATCTCGGCTCCG
This sequence comes from Paenibacillus sp. JNUCC-31, assembly GCF_014844075.1. NCBI lineage: Bacteria > Bacillati > Bacillota > Bacilli > Caryophanales > Paenibacillaceae > Paenibacillus > Paenibacillus sp. JNUCC31. The sequence continues at coordinate 1,224,241 of NZ_CP062165.1, read as the reverse complement.
AACAAAAACGGCGTCCCATTATCCAAAGAAATCGACTATTGCGAACGATACCTGGAGTGTATGAAAATCCGGTTTGAAGATGATCTGGTCTATGAATTTCGTATCCCTGACGCAATGAAAGACATTCAGGTTCCGATGCTTCTGATTCAGCCTCTATTGGAAAATGTCATGAAGTATGGACTTGGGGATACGCCACCCTGGAGGATACATATCATTGGAGAACTGGACATGATAGCAAAGGCATGGCAAATAACAGTAGAAGATAACGGACCTGGTATGGAACCCGAGGCGCTTAGCGCCATACAGCAATACATGAAGAAATCACAGGAATGGGAGCGCATGCCTGAGCTGGAGATGGGCGGGATGGGCCTCCGGAACATTTGGATCAGACTGAAGTTATGGTATGGCGCCGCAGCTCGTATTCATATTGTAAACAAGTTTTCTGGTGGAGTGAGCATTACCATTGGAGGTTCCATTCGAAAGGAGCACCGTTCAATCCATGACGATGACGTATAGAACTATTATTGTCGAGGACGAGGCATTGATTCGCCGCAATGTATCGCGTAAATTCAGAGAGCTCAGCACACGTTTCGAGGTGATTGGTGAAGCGAGGAACGGACAGGAAGCATTACAGCTAATTGAACAAATGGTGCCTGACCTGGTTGTTACCGATATTCAGATGCCTGTTATGAATGGGCTGGAACTGGCAAAACATCTGTATTTTGCCTACCCCCATGTCAAGATTGTAATCCTGAGCGGCCACCATGAGTTTGAATATGCACGTCAGGCGATCCATTATAAAGTGGAGGATTATCTCCTCAAACCACTCACGGAGCAGCAACTCCGGACGCTGCTGGACGCGATGGAATTAAAACTCGGCAGCGCAGGAGACTCGCTGGCCCATGTCAGCGCGGTGCAGGACGAACAGGTAAAGCCGGAAGATATTGCAGAGGCTGTCAAACGGTATCTGAAACAGAACTATATGCACGAAATCACGTTGCAGGATATGGCAGGACAGATGCATTTCAGTGTGGATTACCTGGGAAAGTGCTTCAAAAAAGTAACGGGCGAAACACCGCTCAAATATATGACAGGACTTCGAATCAACGAAGCAAAACGCATGCTCGCGGCCTTTGAAGATATGGATATCAAGACAGTAGGTAAAGCGGTAGGATACAGTGATTCTCATTATTTCAGCCGTATTTTCAAAAACAAGACAGGACTGTATCCTAGCGAGTATCGCCAACAGTTACAATAACGAAAAAAAGCCCTGTCCATGGCCCTTGAAGAACCACGATGACTGGAGCTGATTATTGGGACAAGGCCTCTTCCGTGATTTGGCGGATATCAAATGGGGAACGGTTGCCTTCCTCAATGATGTCGGGGAGAATATGCTGGAGAAAATAGTGTACACAGTGGAGGTCAATATTTTTGATTTTGATCAGGGCATATCGGTACATCACGATAAATTCCTTTTCGGTGTTGCCACGTTGCAGTTCAGCAAACGCTTCGTACACCTGATCCATTTTGTCGGCCACTTCCAGAATAAGTCCTTCGACAGAGTTATCTTTGCCTTCACGCAGCTGTCTGCGGAAAATCGGCTGGAATTCTTCAGGAATATTTTCGTTAATAAAATGCTCAACCATGCCTTCTTCCACTTGTTGCAGCATCGAACGCAGCTCCAGAGAGTAATGCTTGACCGGTGTTTTAATATCACCGATGAAGATTTCGCCATAATCATGGCTGCTGGTGATTTCGTATAACTTCTTCCAATCGATGCTGACGCCGTGTTGTTCTTCAATATCGGCGAGCGTTTTGGCGTACTGCACAACTTTCCAGGAGTGTGCGGATACACTGTGTTCTTCAAACTTGAATTTGCCAGGCGTGCGGATAATGCGTTCGAGATCGTTTAGAGACCTGAAGTACGTATGAATTCCCATGTATGCGATCATCCTTTTTAGTTGGGTATGCACCGAGTATACTCCAGTTATATTAACCGTGGATTAACGATGTATACATGAAAGGTAAAAATGGCTAAATAGAAAAAACCACCATGTCCCTTTGAAGATAAGTCGAAGGAAGAATGGTGGTGAAATGGTATACATCTGAGTTCCTGCAAAAAGACGATTAACGAAAGTGAACTATATCGTAGGCGATCTATCCTTTTTTCTCACAGGCGAAACAAACCAATAGGCCATGCCGACAAATAGAGCTCCTCCGATAATATTACCGAGCGTGACCGGAATCATGTTATGCATCCAGCCTGCCAGAGTAATCGTATCCGGGTGGTTTGGCAGCAGCCAGGACAAGGATAACAAGGTCATATTGGCGACACTATGTTCATAACCACTGGCGATAAAAGCGTACAGACACCACCAGATGAGGACAAGTTTGGCAATATCCTCTTTCGAGCGGGCTGCCATCCAGATCGCCAGACAGACTAGCCAGTTACAGAGAATGCCACGGAAGAACAATTCGCTAACGGGAGCGGCCATCTTTTTGGCAGAAACGACAAACAGCAGATGTTCCGGTGTAGCCGTCTTGAAGAGACCACTGCCCACAATGAGCAGACTGAGCAGAACAGCACCGATCAGGTTGCCAAGGAAGACAAGTCCCCAGTTTTTGAGCGTATCCCGAACGGTAGTCCGGCCTGCCAGCGTGCTCATGGTGAAAAACATGTTATTACCTGTGAACAGTTCGGATCCGGCAAAGATAACGAGTGTGAGGGCGAGTCCAAAAGACATGCCCATCAGCATCATTTGCAGTGGTGACTGAGCAGCAAGCAGCGGGGCACCGATACTGAATATCAGAATGATGCCAAGACCTACATAAGCACCAGCCATCAAGGCTGCAACCATGTAACGTGGCAGGCTGGCATTCATTTGATCCCGTTTTTTTACTGCAGCTTCAATAATGCCTTCAACATTGGGTGTATACATGACGATTTCCTCCATTTGGTGCATCTATCGTTGACAGTGAAAATATATAGCTATATAGCGATCCAAACCTGCCCGTTCTCGATTTTCACAGGATACATCCGCACTTGGCCCTGATCGGGGGCCTGCACAAGACCTGTGTTCAGATCGATTTTCCAATCATACAGTGGATCGTACAGATCATACCCGGAGACCATCCCTTCTGCCAGCGGTCCACCTTTGGGATGGGGACTACGATTTTCTGCGGCGAAGATGGTGCCATCAGAAGTCCGAAATACGGCCAGTGATTGGCCTTTGACCTCAACGACTCTGCCAATCTGAGGCAGGAATTCTTCAATCTCTCCGGCAGGATAGTAGATGGCAGATTGCTGTGTTGTCATATGAACAACTCCTTCATTTTCAAATTACCTTACAGAATCAATTAAGATAAATCATAATGGCCGAGAAAGGGGGCTATGGTCGAGCTGTCACTTCTATGCCATGGAATAGTTTGTTCTGGCCTTCCTCGTTACGCAGTGCTTTTTTCCAAGGGTCTTCCACTTGCTCAAGAGCGAATTCGATTCGTCCCATAAGTGCCTTGCGCTCTTTCACATCATCGACCACAACGGCTCGAATCTGCTCCAGACCCAGACGTTCCACCCATTCGGAAGTCCGCTCCAGGTAATTGGCTGTCTCCCGATAATGCTGCATGATTGCTCCGCAAAGCTCAACTAATTCTTCATCAGTCTTCACCTTGCACAGGGAGTCAGCGAGTCTGGCCTTGATGCCACCGTTACCGCCAATAAATATTTCCCAGCCGCCGTCATTACCTACGATACCGATATCTTTCGTACACGACTCCGCACAGTTACGAGGACAACCGTTCACGGCATATTTGAACTTGGCAGGCAGATCCAGACGTTCGAACTTGCGCTCGAGCAGAGCGCCCATCGCCATGGAATCCTGTGTGCCGAAGCGGCAAAATTGTGAACCGACGCATGTTTTGACCGTTCTCAGTGACTTGGCGTATGCGTAGCCTGAAGGCATATCCAGCTCAGCCCACACGTTGGGCAGATCTTCTTTTTTGACTCCAATCAGGTCCAGACGCTGACCTCCTGTTACTTTGACGGCTTTTACATCGTATTTGACCGAAATGTCAGCAATGCGTTTCAAGTCTTCCGGTGTTGTGACCCCGCCATACATGCGCGGTACAACGGTATATGTGCCATCTTTTTGAATATTGGCGTTCATGCGTTCGTTGACAAAACGGGACTCCTTTTCATCCACATGGGTATCTGGTGCAATCATGCCAAGGTAATAGTTAATGGCCGGGCGGCATTTGGAACATCCTTCGGGCTGGCTCCATCCCAGCACATTCATGACCTCTTTGGTCGTTTGCAATCCTTTTTGTTTAATCTCGGATACAATTTCATCCCGATTGAGGGAGGTGCAACCACAGATTCCCTGTTTGGCACCTGTTGTGAAGCTGTCTCCAAGCACATATTGCAAAATTTGTTCAACAACCGGTTTACAGCCGCCGCAGGAGCGGGTTGCACCCGTACAGGCTTTAATTTCGTCTACGCTGGTTAATCCTTGATTCGTAATGGCATCGACAATGGTTCCTTTGGTTACTCCGTTACATCCGCAGACAATTTCGTCTTCTGCCATGGTTTCCACGGAGGCAGCCTTTTTGTGCCCGCCACAGCCTGTACCCATCAGTGAAGCATACAATTCATCGGTCATTTCGGCTTGTTGTTTGATCAACTTCTGTAATTCTGCAGAATCCGTAATGTCACCAAAGAGTACGGCACCAACTAAGATATTATCCCGAAGAAGAATTTTTTTGTACGTGCGTTTCCAGTCATCCTTATGCGCAATGACCGTATGTTCGGGACTGTCGATGAATTCACCGGTCGAAAAGACGTCCACGCCCGAAATTTTCAATTTGGTGGATACAACAGAACCTTCATAAGGAGCGGTCTCCACGCCGCATATATGTTTGGCCAGAATCATGCCTTGTTCGAATAGTGGGGCAACAAGGCCGTAACATACACCGCGATGTTCAGTACATTCCCCGACGGAATACACGTTCTCCAGTGAAGTTTGCATATAGTCGTTCACCACAATGCCCCGGTTAACTTCCATGCCGCTTTCACGAGCTACATCCGTGTTGGGTTTGATGCCTACGGCCATAACAACAAAATCGGTGTTCAGCACGGAGTCATCGGCAAAACGAATACCTTCTACCCGTTCGCCACCAAGCAGTTCTGCGGTTTGTGCACCCATCTTGAACCGGATGCCCTGACGTTCAAGTTCGGCTTTTAACATCGCGGACGCCTGCGGATCAAGCTGGCGTTCCATCAGATCCTGCATCAAATGCACAACTGTGACTTCCATCCCTAGCTGTACCAACCCTTTGGCAGCTTCCAGGCCTAGAAGCCCGCCCCCAATGACAGCCGCTTTTTTGTACTGTTTCGCAGCTTCCAGCATGACGTTACAATCGGCTATATCCCTGAACCCAACAACCCCTTGTTTGTCATGACCGGGTACGGGAAGAATGAAGGAACTGGAGCCGGTTGCGATGATGATTTTGTCGTAAGGGAAGCGTTGGCCTTCTGCAGTAACGACTTCATGGGTCTCGGAATCAATCCGTGTTACGGTTGTACCTGTATGGAGGGTAATACCATAATCCTCATACCAATGCAGATCATTGAGCACAATATCATCAATTGTTTTGCTGCCTTCCAGCACATAGGACAGCATAATCCGGTTGTAATTGGGATAGGGTTCAGTACCAAAGACCGTAATGTCGAACCGTGAGCTCAATTTTAAAATTTGTTCAACTGTACTGATGCCTGCCATACCGTTACCGATGATGACTAATTTTTCCTTATTTCCGTTCATGTGTGTATGCCTCCTTGAATGGACACTTTACAATACCATCATTTTTAGTGGTTTATATTTGAAGTATAACGTCTAATGCTGACAGAAAATGTGATTAATTTCACTAATAAGGATAGAGGCATCACAAATTAAAAAGTGTGATCCCTGTCACGGAAACTTTTTTTAAGTATGTATAAATATCAATGCATATCAGAAGGGTATAGAGACTAAAAGTTAAATATATGAGAAATGCGAACTATTGTTCTTGTTTTATTTTCGTTGTAATATCGGAAGTGGGCGGTTTATGTTCCCTATTTCTTTGAAAGGAAGTTTTTGCACCATGATGGGAAGATCCCACCTGATTATCGGGACCACAGTGTCCCTCTCTGTTTTGCAATTGGCTGGCATGCCCGTTACTGCACCAGCGGTTACCGTGGCCCTGATCGGTTCGCTGCTGCCAGACATTGATGAGCCCAATTCGCTATTGGTATCAAAGGCATTGCCGAACAGCCTCATCCGGTTATTACAGACAATCCTGCTACCAGTCGCCGTATTTGTGTACTTCTATGTACAGGCAAAACCATGGAATCTGCTGCTCGCCATTCTGATTGCAATGGTATCTTTCCTACCATCCCGTTCCCTGCGCAAAGTGTTGATGTTTGCGATCGGATTGGGACTCGTCATCTATGGTCATGCATTCGCACCCTGGAATCTGATCACGGGCAGTTTGTTAATGCTGTGCACGACGTTAACCCACAGAGGTTTAACACATACCCTTTATGGAACCGTCGTATGGGCTGGATTGCTCTATAGCACTACGCATCAGCAGGGACCAGAGATTTGGGTAGCTGGAGGTACGGCGTACGCCATGCACTTATTAGCTGATTCATTGACGAATCGCGGGATTCGTCCTTTCCCACCGCTCAAGTGGCGTATACGGGCCAATCTGATGAGTACAGGAACCAAACATGGGACCGTTGTGGAAAATGTCTGCATTGTACTGGCTCTCATTTTGGCCTGGATTGCATTCTCCCCTTTATTTCTGTGAAATCTCAAAAATACCAGTCCTCTTGCAGGACTGGTATTTCTTTTGTTCATATCCATGGCTGTAATCAATATGGAGAGGGTCATGTGGTTCAGCTCTTTGTGGGTGTACTCGACAAACCTTCAATATCTGTTGAACCAAATACAAACAACATTACAAGGATAACTACAATTATCAGTTCGGCAAAGCCGGTTCCGTCAAAGTCAGACATCATTCCAACCTCATTTCATAATATCTAGGAATTCATTCTTTTCTGGAAAGCTTGCATCACGTCATCCAAAGTCATATCTCCATTCTGGTTCATGAAATCGACCAGCTTATCCGTGTTAGTTGATGTCATATTTTGCAGCGTTTTATATTTTCCGGTCAACTCGACCACCAATGTTGCTTCTCTAAACAACGTAACGGCATCCACTCTTAATTTCCCGCTCACCAGCAAGGCTGCGACGATAATTTCCAGGTTCTTTCCTTTAAGGTTGCCATTGAGAAGGGTGTTGGCAGCATTTGTTTTGGTGGAACCTTTATTCGATTTTCCGTTCCTTCTCATTGCCATAAAAAGGTCCCCCGCTTGTTTTTTTAGTTCTTCTCTTGTAGTAATATCTTATGATTCTTTTCTATATATGTTCTAGCTATTAAACTAGTTGAACCCAAAAAAGAGATATCCTGATGTATCAGGATATCTCTTAAATTCATATATTCATTTCAATGAAGGTTAAGCTATGAAGTGCATGTAGCTCAAGCTTCACCCTAGAATCCACAATTACGCATTTTCAATAATCGTATTTAGTGTGGTCTGATCCAGACCCTTCACCAGTTTCACGAGCAGCTCTTTGGCTGCATCATAGTCATCCGTGTGAATGATGGAAGAAGAGGTATGAATGTAACGGGCACAGATCCCAATTACCGTTGAAGGTACACCAATACCACTCATATGAACCGCTCCGGCATCCGTACCACCGGGAGAGATGAAATATTGCATTTTGATCTGATTGGAAGAAGCGGTATCTTGAACATATTCCACGATGCCGCGGTGGGTGAACATGCCCGGGTCGAAGATTCGCAGCAAAGCGCCCTGCCCGATATGCCCAAAAGACTGCTTATCTCCTGTCATATCATTTGCCGCACTGCAATCCAGTGCAAAGAAGATATCTGGTTCAATCAGGTTGGCAGCAGTGCGTGCACCGCGGAGTCCCAATTCCTCTTGGACCGTTGCACCGCAGTAGAGCGTATTTGGCAATGTTTCCTTGTGTAGTGCTTCAACTAACTCAAGTGCAAGTCCTACCCCGTAACGGTTATCCCAGGCCTTCGCCATAATTTTCTTCGGATTGGCCATCGGTGTGAATTCACAGATCGGTACGATCTGCATACCGGGGTGAATGCCCCAAGACTCTGCTTCTGCACGGTTATCCGCACCAATATCCAAGTACATATGGCTAAGATCAACCGGTTTATTGCGTTGGGAATCATCCAGCAAGTGTGTAGGTGTTGAACCGACAACCCCTGTAATCCGGCGATCCGGAGTGATGATCTGAAGACGCTGGGACAGTACAGCCTGACTCCACCATCCACCGAGTGGACGGAATCTGATCATGCCTGTTTCCGTAATGCCTGTAGTCATGAAGCCAACTTCATCGAAGTGACCCGCAACCATAACTTTGGGACCGGACTTCTCGCCCCGGAGTACTCCAAAAAGGCTGCCCAAGCGATCTTGGACAAATTCATCCGTATAAGGAGACATTTGCTCCTTCATCCATCCGCGAAGCTCGCGTTCAAACCCGGAAACGGAAGGGAATTCCGTTAACGTGCGAAACATTTCCATCGTTTTTTGATTCATGTGTCGACAACTCCTCTGCTTGTATGTAGATCAGTCTCAGCAGAACGGCTGCCGGACGGTTGTTCTTCAGAAAGAGAAGAACGATTTATTTAACCACTGGTCACACTATAGTATGAACCTTGCGCTAGTAATTGTCCATGGTTATGTCACGTATCTAAGGCATAAGAGGTTCCTCTTCATATCATTTTCTCCACGTCCCAAAATCCGCACAATTCATTGTCCCAAAGCAGTTGTATTGAATATGCATGTAGTGAGGAAGTGTCTGCTTTCCCTGCATTATTTCACTTGCCTGACAACAGGAGGGAGTTGGGAAACAAATGAGGCCGCCAAATGAAGGCAATGAAACCATCCTTTGTATCGTTCTTTTTATTCTGCTCGTGATTGTTCTGCTTTATTTATAAATGAATCACAGTTCTGAACCGGCTGCGTAACTCATCTGGATTCGGCTACTTCATGGAGCTGGAAACAAATGCTGTCATTCGCCGGATACATAACCTTCCCAACATTAACAAACAATGAATATAGGGTTACACACAGTACAAGTCGTCATTAGCTGTTGACTCATTTTGATTTCAAGGGAGGTTCTAAATCTTGCCAGCTCAAGAGAAGTCAGGTAATGGGAAAAAATCTTCATCCCTGTCCATCAGCGAACAGGAATATAAAAAAGTCGCCAAAAAACATGAGCCTGCCCGTCCAATCTGGGCGAACTGTATCAAAGCTTTCTTCGTTGGCGGATTCGTGTGCGTCATTGGACAGGCGATCCAGGAAGCTTTTATGGCCGCGTTCCATATGACATCCAAGGAAGCTGCCAGTCCAACCGTTGCGGTTATGATCCTCATTTCGGTTATCCTGACCTGCCTTGGGGTCTACGATAAAATTGCCCAATGGGCCGGGGCAGGAACAGCGGTACCGGTTACCGGATTTGCCAACTCGATGTGTTCGGCTGCGCTGGAGCATCGCGCTGAGGGATTGGTGCTGGGTGTGGGGGCCAACATGTTTAAACTCGCCGGCTCAGTTATCGTTTTTGGTGTAGTGGCAGCGTTTATTGTAGGCATCGTCTATGCCTGTCTTGGATTCGGAGGTGGGCATCTATGAAACGAATCGGCCGTCAATCCTGGCAGTTTGAGAATCGTCCGCGCATTATCGGCAGAGCAACTGTAGTCGGTCCCGATGAAGGACAAGGTCCCTTGGCATCCGATTTCGACTACGTGTACGATAACCTGGAGTTAGGGGAGAAAACCTGGGAAAAGGCAGAGCGCAAGCTGCTCGAACAGGCGACTCAAATGGCATTAATCAATGCGAATATTACAAAGGAAGAGCTTCAGTTTTTTGTCGGAGGGGATCTGATGAACCAGATTATCAGCAGTTCATTTTCGGCTCGTAAACTGGGCGTTCCTTATCTCGGCGTCTTTGGTGCCTGTTCCACTTCCATGGAGACACTGGCTCTGGCTTCCCTTATTGTGGATTCTGGTGGCGGAGACTATGTACTCGCTGGCACGGTCAGTCATAACTGTACGGTTGAGAAACAGTTCCGTTACCCCACGGAATATGGCTCTCAGAAACCGCCTTATGCCCAGTATACCGTAACTGGCTCAGGATGCAGCGTGGTATCCCGAACGGGTGATGGCCCTGTTGTGACCCGTGCAACTATTGGCAGAGTCATGGATATGGGCATCAAGGACCCGTTTAACATGGGGGCAGCCATGGCTCCAGCGGCGGCGGACACCATTGTTTCCCATTTTCGTGATACAGGGCTTGAACCTGGATATTACGATCTCATTGTTACGGGGGATCTTGCCTCGGTTGGATTACCGATTGTTAAGGAGCTTTTGCACAAAGAGGGCATACCGATGGAACAGACCGTGTTCAATGACTGCGGTCTGATGATTTATGACCTGGAGAAGCAGCCTCAGGTTGTGGCCGGAGGAAGCGGCTGCGGTTGTTCGGCGAGCGTGACCTATGGTCACATCCTGAATCGGATGCAAAAGGGTGAGCTCAAGAAGGTGCTCGTTGTTGCTACCGGTGCGTTGTTATCTCCGCTTTCATACCAGCAGGGCGAGAGCATTCCTTGTATTGCTCATGCTGTAGCCATAGAAAAGGAGGGGTAAGGAATGCAGTTTTTATGGGCATTTATTGTTGGTGGGTTGATATGTGTCGTGGGACAGCTGCTGATGGATGGTGTCAAACTGACTCCTGCTCACACGATGAGTACACTTGTTGTTGCCGGTGCTGTGGCAGATGCGTTTGGCTTGTATGATCCACTTGTCAAATTTGCAGGTGCGGGGGCATCCATCCCCATTACCAGTTTTGGTAACTCCCTCGTGCACGGGGCATTGACGGAACTGGAGAAAGAAGGCTGGATCGGTGTCATTACCGGAATATTTGATCTGACTGCCGCCGGGATTTCGTCAGCGATTATTTTTTCGTTTCTCGCGGCATTGGTCGTTCGACCCAAAGGGTAATCAGGCATGCAGGGGCAGCCGTTATAGATAGTAGTCAGCAGAGGCTTCGGATAACTTCTATCCGGGCCTCTTTTTGTCGTAATCATGCGAGAACTGCGGTGAATCTGACGGCTGGAAACAAATGTTGAGTTCCTTCGAGTGTACTCGCGACCGTGGATCATGTACAATAAAAGGAAATCTGTATGCTTTTTTAGGAGGTTAGACCACATGCCTGTGCGCAAAGAGTCGATCCAAATCATTTCAGCTGTTCGTTCTAATCTGGAATCTTGCATAATGGGGAAATCCTTTGAAATTCAACTTTTGCTCACAGCTTTGCTTGCAGGCGGACACGTTCTAATTGAAGACGTACCGGGAACAGGCAAGACGCAATTGGTTAAAGCATTATCCAAGTCCATGCGTGGTGAGTACCGTCGTATTCAATGTAATCCTGATATCTTACCAAGTGACATTACGGGAGTTTCCGTGTTCCACCCGCGTGATGAGCGCTTTTACTTCCGTCCGGGTCCGGTCATGACCAACATTTTGCTGGCAGACGAGATTAACCGGGCCACAACGAAAACGCAGTCCGCATTGCTGGAAGTCATGGAGGAGCGCAGTGTAACCGTAGACGGCGATACATATGATCTGCCCCATCCATTTATGCTCTGCGCAACCCAGAATCCAATCGATTTTGAAGGGACGTATACATTGCCGGAAGCGCAGCTCGACCGGTTCATGTTGAAAATAAGTCTGGGTTACCCAGACAAGGATATCGAGAAAATGCTTTTGAAACAGCATCAGTCGGGTCAGCCTGTTGACCGGCTTGAATCCGTAACCCATATGGATCAGATTTCTGTGATTCAGCAGGAGATCAAGGAAGTGTTCATCGGCGATCCGGTGATGGATTATTTGCTTGATGTGGTTCGCCAAACTCGCTCCCACCCATCCGTATTGCTGGGCGCCAGCCCGCGGGCAGCCATTTCATTCATGATGGCCGTGAAGGCTTTTGCCTTTTTGCAGGAACGTGATTACGTGCTTCCGGATGACGTGAAAACGATGGCGCCTTACGTTATCTCCCATCGGATCGTGTTGCGTCCCGAATCGAGACTGGACAGCATGAGCTCTGAAGCCGTACTGAATTCCGTTCTTCAGCAGGTTCGTGTGCCCGTCTCCATGGGACAATAATTGATGAAGCCGCTTTTGAGTACAGTCAGAAGGGGAATCCGCCACCCCCGCGTTTGGAGCATCGCGGCGGTGTGGATGTGCTGTTTGGCTTATGTTTTGTTCCAGGGTGGGAAGACCTCCCTGATGCTGCTGTCCATGGTGACCCTGCTTTGTCTTTATCTGGCGATTGCCGGGTTTGGCGGAGTAAGGCGTGTCCAAGGCGTGCGCAAGCTCTCTTCCGGTCAGGATCATGAAGAATTGCTGCATGCAGGTGACCAGGTACAGGTGCAATTAAGTCTGAACATTCCGGGATTTTTGCCACTTCCTTATGTCGTAGTGCGAGAAATGCTGCATCGGCATAACGGCGAATCCTGGTCTTTCAAAGAAAGCCTGATCCCGAACATGCGAGGGTATGGGAATTTATCATTTCAAACCCCACCGCTGGAGCGGGGGAAGTATGTCTTTTCAGAGACGGAATGTGCCAGCGAAGACATCTTTGGACTGATCGAACATCGAGGAACATTCAAGGCCAAAGGAGAGTTTCGGGTGTTGCCACGAACGGTATTTATTCCATACTGGCAGCTGTATGACCGCAAATCACGGTTATCGGGTCCGCAGACGGCTCTAACCCGCTCGCGAAGGGAAACGACCCAGATCAATGGCGTGCGTGATTATGTGTACGGAGACCGTCTTTCCCGCATCCACTGGAACGCTACTGCGAAGACGGGAGCGTGGAAGTCCAAGGAATTTGAACATGAGTCTGTACCGAAAACGATTCTGGTGCTTGATGCGCTTGCAGGCAGCTACGAACACGGTGAGGCCTTTGAACTGGCTGTATCCACGGCTGCTTCCCTGCTGGAGTATGGCTCAAGAGAAAGAATGGGTATGGGATTGCTGACACTGTCGGAGAATACTGCATTTTTTGCACCAAGCGAAAGTCTGCTGGAACGGCAAAAGATGATGCATCATCTGGTGGATATCCAATATAACGGCCAGGACAATCGGCTGCTGCCAGGTGTGGAGAAAATGACGCGTCAGCTGCCTCAGGGCGCTTATTTTGTAGTGATTTCTCCCCAGAAGGATGAAAAGGTATTGGAACTGCTGCGATGGGCGGATACGCGGGGGATGACCCCGTGCCATATTCTGACGGACACCAGTGAATCCCGCCGGAGTGCTGAATGGAATGCCATGCTGCGCGGAAGAGGAACCAGATCCTTCACGGTTTCCCATCTACAGGAGCTTCCAACGGTTATGGGGGGAGGTAGTGTATGAGTACTAAAGGCAAAGAGCTGGCAGCGGGAAAAAGATCCTGGTATCATGCAGCTTCGTTGCTATGGATATTCCTGATTGGGATGCAGTGGATTTCATTTACACAGGAAACCTGGTATACCGAAACAACTTCATTGGTGCTATGGACGCTTGCAGCGGTCAGTTTACTGGAAATTATACTCCCCTTCAAAATGATGATTCGAACCATAATCAAGGCTGTTGTCATTGGTTATATTTTGCATAAGACATTAATCGATTACGCGGTTTACATTCCTTACGGCACATTAATGGAGCGTACAGAGCAGTTTATACTGCACCTGACTCCATACATCTGGTTCTCCCTGTGTGCATGGGTGATGCTTGAAGCAGCCCTTCGTCTGGTGACCACAACACCACGCATTCTCGTTTTTCTGGGCATTAACATTATTTCGATGGGAATTCTTGACTCCTTCACCCAGGTTCCACTCTGGATTGAAATCGCCTGGGTAATGTTTGCGGGAATGGGATGGCTGGTATGCCAGCACTTCCGTAATTTCCAACTGCAATATCCACAAGGGTGGAAGCGAATTATCCGATATCCTTATAAAATACTGGCCAACATTGCCATCATATTTTCTTTGATTATCGTAGCTAGTGTAAACATGCCGGAAATCCCTCCAACCTTGACTGACCCGTATACCGCATGGCGTAATTATACCGGAAGTTCGGCAAGTCAGGCGGGCAACGGAACACTGGACATTCCGGCAGCGACCGAGTCGGGATACAGCAGGGAAGACAATAAGCTGGGCGGAGGATTTAACTTTGACTACACACCTGTCATGTCCGTCACTACCAATGAGCGCAGCTACTGGCGCGGTGAGACGCGTGCCGAATATACAGGAACAGGTTGGGATGATCGGGGACGAAGAGGGACAGAGGATGTTGAGGCAGGACAGGTTCTGAAGAATGACGAATCCGGCAACGTGGAGACCAAGCAAGTCACTCAAAAAGTAACCATGTTGAATGACAATGTGTATCCTATCCTCTTCGGAGCCTATTCCATTGCTGAAGTCACTTCAGTTAATGGAGAGGCCAATTCGGACCGGATGTTATGGAATCCGGAACAGGCAGAGCTGCATGTCGTAACAGACCGTCAGCAACCGCAATATCCGAAGACATATACGCTCGTATCCGAAGCTCCAGTCATTGTGGAGGACGAACTCCGGACAAAGTCTTTTGATGATCTGTATTCGAGCAATCCGGCAGATGATATGTACCTGCAGCTCCCATCCCGATTCCCTGATCGGGTAACGGACCTGGCCACCGAAATTACAGCATCCGCAAATACACCGTATGAAAAAGTGGCATTACTGCAAAACTATTTACAACAAAATTTTGATTACACGAACAATCCGGATTTATCCCGAAAAGTAAGCAGTGACTTTGTTGAAGGGTTTTTATTTGACATTCGTGAAGGGTATTGTGATTACTTCTCAACTGCGCTGGTGATGATGGCGCGCTCCGAGGGTATTCCCGCCCGCTGGGTGAAAGGTTACGCGCCTGGTCAGCTGTCGCTGAATTCCGATATGCAGGCTCCGCGCCAACCGGGAGCCGAGATCGAGACGACCTACACCGTTACGAATGCAGATGCGCATTCCTGGGCTGAAGTTTATTTTGGCGAGTATGGCTGGATTCCGGTGGAAGCGACGCCGGGCTTTGACATGCCGCTGCTCACGGAACAACCGGATGTACAACCCGTAGATGAGCCTGAAGAACAACCTGAAGAGGAACCGGTACAAGAAGAAGAGCCGACTCCTTCACCTGAAAAGGCTGCATCCAGCATCCCGGCTTTTGTGATCTGGGTTGCGGGAGCCATCATCGTATTATGGGTTGCTTACATGTTCTGGCGTAATCGTTTCTCGCTTCGATTCTTTGTGCTTCGTCTTCGGACAGGCGGTCCGCTTACTCCTGAACAAAAGGTTGTGGCGGAGACCGAGCGCTGGATTCGTTATGCGAGACGGAAAGGGCTAACCCGGAGCGGGCACGAAACACTTCGTGAATCGGTAACCCGCTGGAGCAAGGCAAAACCGGCTGCAGCAGCGACTTTTCATGAACTTCTTGCGAAGTTTGAACAGACTCGCTATAGTCCAGCGTCTGTAACAGCAGATGACTGGAAAGCAGTATACCAGACAGCTTCGAAGCTGCGTAAGGAACTCAAAGCGGAACGGGCATAGATGTCGCCTGTCCCGTTTTTCCTTTTTCCCCATCCCATCAGGGCTGTATGCATTTTCAGGAAAGACGGATTTGTGATATAGTGTGTCGTATGAAACTGAGGTGACTTCTTTGTTTGAAATGTTAATGCCCAAGCTGCGTGTAGACACGGTTTTTGACATTAATCTGGAAGAGCTATACGCTCAAGGCTACCGTGGAATTATAACTGATCTGGACAATACACTCGTTGGGGCCAAAGCCCCTGACGCTACGCCCGAACTGATCGAGTGGTTCGCACGTGTGAAAGAGGCTGGTTTCCAGCTCATGATTGTGTCCAATAACAATTTGAATCGTGTATCCCTGTTTGCGACGCCACTGGATATCCAGTTTGTGCATAGTGCACGCAAACCATCGAATGTTCCGTTTCGTAGAGCAATGAAAATGATGGAGTTAACTCCAGAAAAAACGATTGTAGTAGGCGATCAGATGCTTACGGATGTCTTTGGAGGTAATCGGCTGGGACTCTATACGGTTCTGGTGTTGCCGATTTCCATTGGAGATGAAGGCTTCATGACCCGCTTCAATCGGCGCGTGGAACGGATTGCTCTAACGAGTTTGCGCAAGAAAGGCTTATGGCTTGAGGAGGAAAATAAGAAATGACAGAACCGCATAACGGCAATATTGCCGTAAGATGCAGCGGATGCGGCGTGCATCTGCAAACGGAAAACCCTGAATTACCAGGCTTCATCCCTGAGAAAGCGTTGGATCGTGAACCGGTCATTTGCCAGCGTTGTTTCCGTATCAAAAATTACAATGAGTCATCATCCGTTACAGTGGATCAGGACGAATTCCTGGCCCTGCTGAGCAAAATCGGGGATAAGGATGCACTTGTCATCCATATCGTTGATCTGTTTGACTTTGATGGCAGTATCATCTCCGGTTTGCAGCGTTTCGTAGGTAACAATCCAGTATTGCTTGCCGTGAACAAAACGGACCTGCTCCCCAAAGTAACCAACTGGAACAAGGTTCGTAACTGGGTGCAGAAGCAGGCCAAAGAACAAGGTTTGCGTACAGTGGATGTCGTTCTATGCAGCGCAAAGCAAAATCAGGGCTTCGACCGACTGCTTGAGCTAGTCGGGACGTATCGCGGAGATCGTGACGTATATGTGGTTGGCGGTACTAATGTGGGCAAATCGACATTGATTAACCGTCTGATCCGTGACTACAGCGATCTGGAGCAGGAACTTACGACCTCCCGTTATCCGGGAACGACGCTGGATATGGTTAATATTCCGCTGGATGATGGAAAAGCTATTATTGATACGCCGGGTATTGTATACCCATGGCGTTTCAGCGAAATTGTATCCCGTAAGGATCTGGCTGCCATTATGCCGGAAAAACCGCTTAAACCTGCCGTTTATCAGTTGAATTCTGGTCAGACGCTGTTCTTTGGCGGCATGGCTCGATTTGACTTTGTAGAAGGGGATCGCCAGTCCTTCACTTGTTTTATCAGCACTGCGCTTGATATTCACCGGACGAAGCTTGAACGTGCAGACGACTTGTATCGTGGCCATCTGGGTGAATTGTTGTCTCCACCAACGCGTGAAGATGCAGCGGACATGCCTGAATGGACAAGACATGAATTCCGTATCAAACGTGGCAGTCAGTCGGATATATTCATTTCCGGTCTGGGCTGGATTAAGGTTAACGGTGAGAATGGGGCGCTTGTTGCAGTTCATGCTCCAAAAGGTATTCGTGTACTGATCCGTCCTTCCTTGATCTAATGTAATCTTAGAAGCATGTTCATCAGATCGGAGGCGGAAGTATGTCAGAACAAAAAAATGCCAATCCCTCACTTCCTGTCTTGCTTGGTGTAATGGGCGATCCCATTGCGCACTCCAAATCGCCTGCAATGCATAATGCGGCTCTTCAGGCTGCAGGAGTGAACGGAATGTATATGCCATTGCATGTTCGTCCCGAGCAGCTGGAATCAGCCATTCGAGGTATCGTGGCGCTGGGATACCGTGGTGTGAATGTAACGATTCCCCACAAAGAACAGGTCATGAAGTATCTGGATGTGATTGATGAAAGTGCACGCCTGATTGGAGCGGTGAACACTATTGTCAATGAAGAGGGCAAGCTGACAGGGTATAATACGGATGGTATTGGTTATGTGCGTTCCTTGAAGGAAGAAGCTGTTCCGGAACTTGCGGGCAAGCGTATCGCTGTTCTTGGGGCAGGAGGTGCAGCAAGAGGCGTGATATATGCGCTTGCTTTAGAGAAGCCTGAACGGATCAGTATACTGAACCGAACTGCCGACAGAGCCGTTGCCCTTGCTTCTGATCTGTGTGCTCATGGACTTGGAGAGATCACAGGCAGTGGCATGGAAGAAGCTGCCCAGGTTCTCGCCTCGGCTGATATTGTCATTAATACGACAGCTGCAGGCATGCATCCGCATGTAGATGACATACCTGTTGATCCTGCACTCATTCGAGCAGATGCAGCAGTGAGTGACCTCATCTACAATCCGCTGGAAACACGCCTGCTTCGCGAGGCAAGGCAGCGTGGATGCACCGTGCATGGTGGTCTGGGCATGTTTATATACCAGGGCGCCGTAGCATTCGAACACTGGCTCGGCATTCCGGCTCCCGTGGAGACGATGAGACGAGCTGTATTAGACAGTTTTTGATATTGTAAAATGAAAATAAGATTACACGATGACGAAAAGTGCAGAACCAATCTGAAGAAATGAAGTGCTCGCCTTTATCACCGGATTTTCCCTTTATAAAAATGAAATGAAGAAATCTGGGGATAACAGCGATCGTAAGATGGTACTGCAATCGTAGTCACACTGTGTAAACTTTGTTAGTTCGTTTTATGAATGTAAAAATATAATTTGAACGGTCAATCCCCGGACAGACATTGTACTGTTGCTGAGGTTTGCTCACCATAAGGAGTATGGAGTATTCATGTTAAACGGTAAACAAAAGCGCTTTTTGCGTTCACAAGCACATCATCTGACCCCTGTATTTCAAATTGGTAAAGGGGGCACTAATGAGCATCTGTTCCGTCATATCGAAGATGCAATCGAGAAGCGTGAATTGATGAAAGTACAAGTGCTGAACAACTGTCTGGATGACAAAAACGAGATTGCTGAAGAGGTTGCCCGTGAAACAGGCAGCGAGCTGGTGCAAATCATCGGAAGTACCATCATTCTGTACAAAGAATCGCGTGACAACAAACAAATCGAACTACCTAGGTAAGGGAGGGTGACGCGGGTGAAGATCGGCATCATGGGTGGTACGTTTGATCCGATCCACATGGGGCACCTGCTGGCAGCGGAAGCAGCAAGGGATTCACATGCACTGGATGCGATCTGGTTCATGCCTTCCCATGTTCCACCTCACAAACGCGGAGCCGGAGCATCGGGACAGCAGCGTCTCGATATGACGGAAGCTGCGGTGAAGGAAGTGCAGCAATATGAGGTGCTTGCCATTGAGATGGAGCTTGGTGGTGTGTCTTATACCATCGATACGATGAAGGAGCTGTGGCGCCGCTATCCCGAGCATGAATTCTACTTCATTGTCGGGGCGGATATGGTGAACTATCTTCCCAAATGGGAACAGATCGAAGAACTCGCCGAAGGCTTAACCTTCATCGGTGTGGGACGGCCGGGGTTCCAGTTACATCTGGATGACCTTCCGGATGCGTTACAGGATCGGGTTCTGCTGGCAGAGATGCCCCTGGTGGATATATCATCCACAGCAGTACGCAGACGTCTTGCCAAGGGGCATTCCGTGCGCTTCATGATTCCCGATGCGGTTCATCAATACATTGTAAGGAGCGGTTTATATGGAACTAAGCCGTGAGGAACTAATCCGAGCTGTTTCCGGCCAAATGCCGGAGAAGCGCTGGAAGCACACCTTGGGTGTCATGGAGTCGGCCGTTATGCTGGCTAACCAATACGGTGCTGATCCTGTAAAAGCAGATCTGGCAGCCATATTGCATGATGTGGCCAAGTATTGGCCCGTAGCCGAGATGGAAGCGGTCATTCGTGACAATGGATTGAACGAAGAACTTTTGCAGCATGACAAGCAGCTCTGGCATTCCGAAGTGGGGGCCTTTGTTGCTGAGCGTGATTACGGCATTGATGATGCCGAGATTATTAATGCCATTCGCTGGCATACCTCGGGTCGGGTGGGCATGAGCCTGCTGGATAAAGTGGTATGTCTGGCGGATTATATTGAACCGGGAAGAGACTTCCCGGGGGTAGATCATATTCGTGAACAGGCTGGGCATAGTCTGGAAGAAGGTTTAATTGCCGGTTTTGATTCAACGATCAGCTTGCTGATCTCACAGCGCCGTGTCATTTATCCTTTGACCATGTTGTCGCGAAATGACTTGATTGCACATTTATAGATTATGGAGGTTGGTTCATGACAGTATCATCGAAGGAACTTATGAATATGGCGGTTGCTGCCGCTGACGATAAAAAGGCATCCAACATTGTGGCACTGGATCTGGTTGGTATCTCGCTGGTAGCAGACTATTTTGTTATCTGTCACGGGAATTCCGATACACAGGTACAGGCGATTGCAACGGAAATTCGCAAACAGGCTCATGCAGCCGGCGTGAATATCAAAGGCATTGAGGGCATGGATTCTGCGCGTTGGGTATTGATGGATATGGGGGATGTCGTTGTTCATATCTTCCACCGCGACGAGCGGGAATACTATAACATTGAGCGCCTGTGGTCTGACGCCAAAGTGGTGGAAACGGTATGAGTTTGATCGCTGGAACAGTCGTCAACCTGCCGGTTTCACGTGAAGTGTCTCCGTTTGGCTACTTTTTGACGACAGGATCGGAAGATGTACTGCTTCACTATACGGAACTCACACGGGACGTTAAAATTGGAGAAGTGCTGGAGGTATTTCTGTTCTTTGACACAGAAGACCGTTTGGCAGCAACCATGAAAAAACCGTATCTCACACTCGGCGAAATGGGACGACTGGTTGTGGCGGATATTCATCCACGCCTCGGATGTTTCCTCGAGATGGGGCTTGGGCGGCAATTGCTGCTCCCGATTCGTGAATTGCCTGAATTGGAAGAGTTGCGTCCCCATATGGGCGATGAAGTTTTTGTTATTATGGAGCATGACAAGCAAGGACGTCTGCGGGCGAAATTGGCTGGGGAACGTGAGCTTGCGCCATTGTCCTTCCATGCGCCAACCTCTTGGGTGAACGAATGGGTTGAAGCTACGGTGTATAAGCCGTTGCAGATGGGTACTTTTGTACTCGTGGAAGGCGGAGTGCTTGGTTTTGGTGCCATTGGCATGATCCATTCCTCGGAACGGAGCCGCCTGCTGCGCCTTGGTGAAAAAGTGAAATGCCGGGTGACACTGGTGCGTGAAGACGGTCGTGTCAATCTGGCAATGTCTCCTCTCAAAGAGGTGGGTCGCAATGAAGATGCAGACAAGCTGCTCGCTTTCATGAAAGAACGTCCTACAGGTGGCATGCCTTATTCGGATGCAACCCCGCCGGATATCATCAAGCAGCGATTTGGTATCAGCAAATCCGCTTTTAAGCGTGCTTTGGGCAAACTGATGAAGGATGGTCTGGTGACGCAGAAGGAAAGCTGGACCTATCTAACAGAGTCTGCACCGCAGGATCAGAGCGAAGACAAGTAAGCAACAGGTATCATGGATCAAGAATAAACTTGAATCCACAAGTAAAGCAGGGCAAGGCTGGGTGAACTCCGGACGCCCCTGCTTTTTCTTTTGTTCAAATGGGGATTGGAAAATGAAAATTGAAAGTGCGGTGCCTGACATGTCTTACCGGAAATTTGCTTATGTTTACGATGAATTAATGGAGGATATGCCTTATCCGGATTGGATAAGGTTTGCGAGAACAGCTTGGGAACGGCATGGCATGCCGAAAAGTGTAGCTGAACTCGGCTGCGGAACGGGCTCAATTACGATCCCGCTGGTGAACTCCGGCTTCGAAGTTACAGGTATTGACCTGTCAGCAGACATGCTGTCTGTCGCACGCAGTAAAATGGAGGCTACGCCTCAAGGTCACCGCTTGTATCGGGAAGGCAGTGTTCGCTGGGTGCAGCAGGACATGCGAGACTGGAGAGTACCGGAGCCCGTGGACTCGGTTATATCGTTCTGTGATTGTGTCAATTATCTGCTTGAAAAAGAGGACGTTGTTCGTACATTCCAGCGTACATACGAGATGCTGAAGCCGGAGGGCACGTTCCTGTTCGATGTGCATCATCCGAACACCCTTATTCGATACGAAGAGGAGCAGCCTTTTGTATTGGATGAACGCTCCATATCGTATATTTGGACCTGTGATATGGATCATGTTCGGTGTGAGATTGAGCATCATCTGAGTATATTTTCCCGAGTGGCTGAGAGCGGCAAGGATATGTACCAACGGTTTGAAGAGGTTCATGTTCAGCGTGCGTATGATCCGGACTGGATGAAGCTGGAGCTGACAAAGGCTGGTTTCAGAGATGTCCGTGTATATGCTGATTTTGAGTGGGAAGAGGCAAAAGAAGGCGCACAGCGTCTGTTCTATGTAGCCGTGAAATAGAATGAAGATGTAGAACTGTCCTTATAATGCATAAGGGCAGTTTTTCTTATGTATTTTGAATCTCTGTTTACAGCGTTAACACTGTAAGAAAAATAAAAGTTTTTTGTAACAATGGGTATTGTCAGTCTAGGTAAATGGTAGCCATAATAGTTGAATGGAGAGAGTTTTCTAAAGTGTATCTTTAAACCGAGGCCTAAACGGGCAAGCAAACGATCAAGATACCGTCAAAGCAGGTTAGCCCTTCTCCTTGAGGTCCTTCGTATCAGCGCTATCTGTGGTCGTGTTCCTAGTTACGAAGGGTTTGCTTTGACGCAGAGGGTGGAGCGCTAACGAATCTGAGACGGCTTATTAAGGGGGGAAGCGCCTTCCGAAAGCTAAGGAACCTGAGACACGTTATAACAAAATTAGGGTCCTTTTGTAGCGTTTTTTAGGAGGTTTTTAGAAAATAACGCGTCTGGAGTTCCTTACGATTGAAAAAGAAGGTCTGGTGGCCAAATAGGACATCCTCGGTTCCTTAGAAAAACGTTTGGCCACTTGCTAGGATAAATTCTGGGTACTCCAAGGCTTTTTGGACACGGGCAGCCATACTGGGTTTGCCATATTTGAGTTTGAAGATTATGCCCTAGTAAAATTAATCCGAAAATTAAAAGTTCAGGTGAGGTGCAAAATGGAAAGTACATACAAAACGAGGCTGACTGCCGACCAGCTAGACAGGATTGTGAAGCATCACTTTAACACCGCTATCAAAGCTTATAAGGAAATGGTCGACGGCTGGGCAAACCACGCTTACTTTATTACACTGAATGACGGACAGAAGGTAGTACTCAAAATAGCTCCTTCTAATGACATCAAGCTGATGCGCTGTGAGCAGCATGTCATGGTTGCTGAGGTAGAGGCACTTCGACTCGCGAAAAAGCTTCAGGATGTACCCGTTCCTCGGGTATTGGCCTATGATCCTTCCCTGACCCTGGTACCGGCCGAATATTTTATTATGGAATATATGCCTGGAACGCCCTATAACAAAGTCAAGGATCAATACAATGTGGAAGAACAGGAATCTATTGAGCAGCAGCTGGGTGCATACAATCGCCGAATGAATGAGATTAAAGGCGAGAAGTTTGGTTACTTTTCCGTAAAGAAACCGAAGTATGCCACATGGAAAGAAGCTTTTCTAAGCCTGATGGATGACATGCTTGCAGATGGCAAAGAAGCGGGTGTGGAATTTTCCATTGGTTATGAGGAACTGGAGCGTTTGATTCAGGAGAAATCGGAAGTACTGGATGATGTTAAGGAACCTGTGCTGGTGCATTGGGATTTGTGGGATGGCAACGTATTTGTGGAAGCAGGGAAAATTACGGCGATTATTGATTTTGAACGCTCGCTTTGGGCAGATCCTCTGATGGAGCATTACTTCAGTCATTTTAATAATACACCGGGATTTCTCAAAGGCTATGGAAGCGCAGTTACAACGGATCGCGAACGGAAAAGAAGAAGGTTGTATGATCTGTATTTTGATCTGGCCCTCAGAATCGAATGTCCTTATCGCCAATATGATAATCAGGATCATATTCAATGGGCAATCGATAACCTGGAGGAAGGAATTCAGCGATTTCGGTTATCCTGAGGTGTATGCTGATGAATAGCGCCATTTATAGGCAAAAGACAGTGTAATATTGACTTTAATGCTGTTTTTTTATATAATGGTCCCGATATTGTATACATATTTCGATGATAAGGATCAGTAGTGAGTCCTGTACATGACAGAGAGCCGGCGGTTGGTGCAAGTCGGTTGACAGTATTTCACGAACTCGCCTTGGAGAAATGCGGTGATTACACCATCCTGTGACCGACCGGAGCAACACTCGGGTTCAGGAATGGAAATCCGCATCGGTTAACCGCCGTTACAGGTCCAAAGGGAGTGGATGACGAAGCACGTTCGTCCGCTAACTAGGGTGGTACCACGGGAATTCAACCTCTCGTCCCTAGCGCTGCAAACGCTACGGGATGCTGAGGTTTTTTTGTTGCAATAAAAGCGAATAACCAGAGGAGGAACAATAGATGAGTGAGAATCAACAGCCAAAACACGGCTATCAGCCACAAGTCATGGAGAAAAGCTGGCAGCAGTACTGGGATGCGAATAAAACGTTTAAAACGGGTGAGGACCCGGCTAAACCGAAGTTTTATGCATTGGATATGTTTCCATATCCATCCGGTTCAGGTCTGCACGTAGGTCACCCGGAAGGGTACACGGCAACGGATATCGTTTCACGCTTCAAACGTATGAGAGGATACAATGTGTTGCATCCGATGGGTTGGGACGCCTTTGGTTTGCCTGCCGAGCAGCACGCCCTGGATACGGGCGAACATCCGCGAGAGATTACATTCCGCAACATTGACAATTTCCGTCGTCAGATCAAATCCCTCGGATTCTCGTATGACTGGGATCGGGAGATCAGCACGACAGACCCAGACTACTACAAATGGACGCAATGGATCTTCATCCAGCTGTACAATAAAGGCCTGGCTTATGTAGATGAAGTACCTGTTAACTGGTGCGAGGCTTTGGGTACAGTCCTGGCGAATGAAGAGGTTATCGACGGCAAGAGTGAGCGCGGTGGACATCCGGTCGTTCGTAAACCGATGCGCCAATGGGTATTGAGAATTACGGAATATGCAGAACGTTTGCTGGAAGACCTGGAAGAACTGGACTGGTCGGAAAGCATCAAGGATATGCAGCGCAACTGGATCGGCAAATCGACCGGGGCGGAAGTTACTTTTTCCATTGAGGGTCATGAAGAAGTGATCAACGTGTTTACAACACGTGCAGATACGTTGTTCGGCGCAAGTTATGCTGTATTGGCACCTGAGCATGAGCTGGTGGAAGTCATTACAACGGCAGAACAGCGTGAAGTAGTCAAAGCATATCAGGAACAGGCTTCTCGCAAGAGCGATCTGGAACGCACCGATTTGGCTAAAGATAAAACGGGTGTGTTTACAGGAACTTATGCAATCAATCCGGTAAACGGAGCGAAGGTGCCTATCTGGATTGCCGATTATGTACTGGCTGGCTATGGTACAGGGGCAATTATGGCCGTTCCGGGTCATGACACTCGTGACTGGGAGTTTGCAAAACAGTTTGGTCTGGATATCATCGAGGTGGTACAGGGTGGCGACGTGACACAAGAAGCGTATTCCGGAGACGGTCCGCATGTGAACTCCGAGTTCCTGAACGGATTGAACAACGAAGAAGCGATTGCGAAGATGATTGCCTGGTTGGAAGAGAACGGCAAGGGACAAGGCAAAACAACTTACCGTCTGCGCGATTGGTTGTTCAGCCGTCAGCGTTATTGGGGTGAGCCAATCCCGATTCTGCATCTGGAAGATGGGACGATGAAGACAGTGCCGGAGGATCAACTTCCTTTGCTGCTGCCTGATATCGATCAGATCAAACCTTCGGGTACTGGAGAGTCGCCACTGGCAAACGTTACGGAATGGGTTAATACGGTAGATCCGGAAACGGGAATGAAAGCACGCCGTGAGACAAACACGATGCCGCAATGGGCGGGCAGCTGCTGGTATTACCTGCGCTTTATCGATCCGCACAATGACAAGGAACTGATCTCTCAAGAGAAACAGCAGCAGTGGCTGCCAGTTGATCTGTACATTGGGGGAGCAGAGCATGCGGTGCTTCACTTGCTGTACGCTCGTTTCTGGCATAAAGTGCTGTATGATCTAGGTGTGGTGCATACCAAAGAGCCTTTCCACAAACTGGTGAATCAAGGTATGATCCTCGGAACCAATAATGAGAAGATGAGTAAATCCCGTGGTAATGTCATTAACCCGGATGAGATCGTCAATGAATTCGGTGCAGATACATTGCGTTTGTATGAAATGTTCATGGGACCATTGGAAGCGACAAAACCGTGGAACGCTAACGGGGTTGAAGGCATGCACCGCTTCCTGTCACGTGTATGGCGTCTGTTCATCAATGAAGATACAGGTGCGGTCAATGACAAGATTACAGCAGATGGTGGTACGGATGAGTTCAAGCGGACTGCGCACAAAACGATTAAAAAGGTTACCGATGATCTGGAACATTTGCGCTTCAACACAGCCATCAGTCAGCTGATGATCTTCATCAACGATGCGTACAAAGCAGATACGCTGCCGCGTGAAGCCATGGAGAATTTTGTACAGCTGTTGTCACCGCTGGCACCACATATGGCGGAGGAACTGTGGAGCCGTCTCGGTCATGAAGGTGGAATCTCTTACGTAGCTTGGCCTGAGTATGACGAGTCCATGACAGTGGATGCAGAAGTCGAAATTGTTGTTCAGGTGAATGGCAAAATTGTAACCCGTGCTACGATCGCGAAGGATCTGGATGCACAGGGCATGCAGGACTTTACGATGGAACTGGCACCTGTGAAACAGGCACTGGAAGGCAAGACCATTCGCAAGGTCATTGCCGTTCCAGGCAAACTCGTTAATATTGTTGCCGGTTAATCTCACCGGCTTTGAATAGTTCATCCAGCTTCAACAAATCTTCATCATATTTGTCATGCGTCGTATGAATCAGGCTGTCAAAAACACCATTCAGACTAACTTTCAGCAGGGCAAGTGCCTGTGCGGTGATGCCGCCAGGTACAGCCACACGAGCTTGAAGCTCTTGCGGGGTGTATCCGCCTTCGGTGAGCAGCTTGCCTGTTCCCAGAAGCATTTCGCCAGCAAGAGCGCAGGCATCAGCTCGTTTGATACCTGTTAGCTTGACGGCACTTTCAATCCATTGCTCCAGAAAGAACGATATGAATGCAGGTCCGCAGCTGGAGAAGTCGGATGTGATTCGGGTACAAGCTTCATCCACTTGAAAGGGTCTACCGATATGACTTAGCAGCCCCTCCAGTACAGCGCGGTCTTGGGTGGTCATTCGTTCACCGTGTATACACAGGGATGCTCCGCTGCCGACCTGGTGCGTAACACTCGGGATAACTTTGGAGACTTTGCAAGGAAGTGAAGATTCCAGATGTCGCAGCTGCACGGGACTGGTGATCGAGACGACCATATGATTGGGATTTACGACAGGCAGGATGTCGTCGATAACATGTTTGAATTCAAGTGGCTTCACACACAGGAAGATGATATTGCTTCGGATGACGGTTTCCCTGTTGCTCTGTGATTCATGCAGACCAGGGTAACGGAGGGATAGCTGCCGTACTTTGGAAGGTGTTCGATTGCTTGCGCTGATCTGCCGGGGCTCGAGTGCACCGGATTGAATCAAGGCATAGATCAGCAGGCTGCCCATGCTGCCGGTTCCGATAAATCCAACCTTCATTGTTCAGGCCTCCTTTCATGCTTTACGGTGATGGCGCAGTTCTTTCCCTCTAGTGTATGCGTCAGAACCTGTGTGACATGACATGAAAAATGTACTGCTTGGTCTATAAGGCAAGTCCAACGGTTCGGAAGCACCGCCCGTGTTCAGAATAGATTATTTTGAATTAGGGAGAGGTGTGGAAGGATGAGATGGAATAAGGGGCTGACCATTGCTGCTGCGGTGGTTGGAAGCATACTGATATTATGGTCGGGCAAAAGTGAACAGCCACCTTCTGGCTGGGAACCTATACAGCTCGCCGCCGAGAAGCCGACGATAGAGCAGCAAACCGCTGCTGTACAGTCGGCTACTTCGGTTCAGAAACAAACGAACAGCACAGCCGATACAAACCAGCAACAGTCACCAGCAGCTGTGACTTCCGTAGAGCAAAATCAGGTTGATGCTGCAATGGGGAAAGAGGCTGATCAGGCCGTTGCAAGCAACCCAACGAATGCTTCTACTGCGGGGACAGAAGTGAAATCGGATGCATCCGCTGTTCCGCATGACAATAATCAAGCATTAGTGAGCAGTGAAGCTACAGACAATGGCAAAATTGATGTCAATACTGCACCTGCTGCCAAGCTTATGGAACTTCCCGGAATTGGGGAGAAAAAGGCACAAGCTATTATTGACTATCGTAATTCGCATGGATCTTTTACCAAAGTCAGCGATCTGACCAAAGTGAAAGGAATCGGTATGAAGATGCTGGAGAAAATGGCTCCTTATGTGCAGATCAGATAATAATAAATAGGATGATAGAAGTTGAACTTGAAAATGACATAACCGCAATCGGAAGGTTTTCTGTACGCAGAGAGTCTAGATGTACATTTTTATGAATCAGCTTGTATCGGACGGGAGGGAAACGGACATGAGTACTGCAGACGTACGCAAAGACTGGGATACGTATTTTATGGACATCGCCTATATGGTCTCAACCCGTTCCCGCTGTTCACGCCGTCATGTTGGCGCCGTGCTAGTCCAGGGGAAAAAGCTGCTTGGAACAGCTTACAACGGTGCACCGATGGGAGTTCCGGATTGCTCTGAAGCAGGATGCATGATCTCCGAAGAGTATGAACTCGTGGTAACCGACGGTCAGAAGGAAATGGTCAAAAAGCAACGCTGCATTCGAACCATTCATGCAGAGCAAAATCTGCTTTTGTTCACGGACCGGATTGACCGTGAAGGCTCTTCTGTATATGTAACGGATGAACCTTGCTGGACTTGCTCCAATATGCTCGCAAATAGCGGCATTACAGAAATTGTCTTTCATCGCCCATATCCCAAGGATACAGGCAAGGTCACCAATATGATGAAGCAAAAAGGCATCACGTTTCGCAGACTGGAAAGTTATCAGCCTCCCCGTGAGACGATGATGACGGTAAGTGACTAGAACACCAACATAATATTCAAATTCGCGGGGAAGAACCTCCGGTTGCTGTCACAGCTGCCGGGGGTTTTTCTGCGTTCTTACGAATGACTCGAAGGAGGTGGGAGAATGAAAGGCAGACCTTTGCTGGTATTTACAGTCTGCTGGTTATGCGGTAGCGGGATAGCATGTGCGTTATCTGGATGGTCCCTGATCGTGGGAATGATCGGCGCGCTGGCCTGTCTGCCGTTGTTGCTGCGAATGATTGATATACGAGGTTGGTCCACCTTGCTGCTGATTGGGGCACTCCTTGGCGGGGCCATGCACTGGGAATGGAATGATGCAAGGAATCGGAGCAGTCTGCCCGAGATCACACATACGGCTGCCGAGGATTTGGATGGTTATGCAGCTACATTTGAAGGAACCCTGATGTCGGATGTACGCATAGATGGGGATCGGGCCGATTTTGAAATGCAGATTACCTCCATGCTCCAGCAATCTGATACAACATCGGCACCAGCGTCGGAAACGCGAACTGAGCCTAACTTGAAAGAACGTCTGATGGTCCAAGTTCGTCTGGCCGAGGAAGAGGAACAGCAAGTAGCGGCAGGCTGGAAACGAGGAGATTCAGTGAAGCTGACCGGTTCGCTTTCCCTTCCCGGCGAAGCCCGAAACTTTGGTGGTTTTGATTATCGAAATTACTTAAGAACTCTTCACATCCACTGGTTGTTTAAAGTGAAGGGTGCCAGCTCGGTAACAACCATCTCACCCGAAGGCTGGGAGAAATTCAATATACTGCGGTGGAATGACATCATCAGGCATAAGCTTGGTACGGCGGTTGATCAGATATTTCCTGAGCCACATGGGGGCTATATGAAAGGTCTGATTATCGGCATGGCAAGTGATATCGATCCGGATACCTACGGTCAATTTTCGCAGCTGGGCTTAACTCATATATTAGCGATTTCAGGTACACATGTCGCGGTGTATGTGGCATCACTGCTGCTCCTTTTATCCTGGCTCAGGTTAACCCGAGAAACATCGCTCACCATTGTGCTGCTGTTAATCCCTGCATATGTACTGTTGTCCGGCGGTTCGCCATCGGTCATTCGTGCCGGCATCATGTCCATGATTGGTTTGTACATGGCGCGGCGCGGCCTAGCCAGGGACGGATTGCAGATGATCAGTGCAGCGGCATTGTTAATGATGTGGTGGAATCCCTACTTTTTGCTAAGTGTCAGCTTCCAGCTATCTTTTCTTGTAACAGCCGGACTGATGATTTACATGCCATTGATTAATCGGTTATTTAGCAGTTGGCCCAAAGCGCTTGCAGCAACAGCCTCCGTAACGGTGACGGCACAACTCATTTCTTTTCCGGTAACGATTCTGTATTTCAACCAGTTCTCGCTGCTTTCTTTTGTCGCAAACTTCCTGCTTGTATCCTTAATCAGCGCTATTGTTCTGCCGCTTGGGACGATTGCCTTGATTGTATCGTTTCTCTGGTTACCTTTGGCTAAACCCTTGGCGTGGATTGCCATTCTGCTAAATAAACTGACTTTTGCAAGTGTGGAGTGGATGAACAGTTTGCCTGGTTTTGTGCTGATCTGGGCTACACCTTCGCTACTGTGGATTGCAGCATATTATACTGTTCTCTACGCGCTTTTGCGTGTCTTTCATCGGGGACGCGGTGAGCAGCAGTCGATTAACCAGGGGGTGGAAGAGGACACAGCTCCGCTGGATCGTCGATATGTTGGGGGAGTGCCTAGAGGGGCTCTAGGGTTGTCTTCACGATCTACTTTATCATCATCACATGACAGAAGAACAGGTAGGCTTGAAGCTAGTCCTGGTTCGATGACGACATTAAGTGCAAGCATTGCCTGGCCGGAATATACCAGTGCTTTTGCAGTGCGCGGGGCAGGGTTTTACTCCGGTGAACGTATGGGTTCGTTCCACAAATGGATGTGTGCGCTGCTGGCTCTAAGTTTTGTGGCCGGTTTATGGTGGGCATACCAGACACCGCAGCCTGCGGGGGCGGGAATGGTGCAATTTCTGGATATCGGACAGGGAGACAGTACATTAATTACAACACCGGGAGGTAAACATATTTTGGTCGATGGTGGAGGTACGGTTCGATTCGGGAAGCCTGACCAATCCTGGAGAACACGGCGTGATCCATATGAAGTAGGGGCCAAGGTCGTGGTTCCCTTATTGAAAAAGCGGGGCATTCATCGGCTGGATGCCGTGATTGTCACCCATGCCGATCAGGATCATGCAGGAGGATTACAGGCCGTGCTCGAACAGATTCCGGTGGAACGATTCATGTTCAATGGGACAACCAGCGGAACCGACAATTTTGAGAAATTGCTGGACACCGCTATAGAAAAGGAGATTCCCTTATATGCGATCCGACAAGGAATGTCCTATGCACCGGATGGAGAAACCAATCTGCGTTTTGTATATCCGGATCTGGAGAAAACAATGGATGTGGGAGATCGATTACCCGTGTCTGAGCATCAGAATCATGACTCGGTTGTCTTTTTGCTGGAGATGGCCGGTGCCTCCTTGTTGTTCACGGGTGACATGGATGCCGCAGCTGAGCAGGATCTGCTCTTTATGATTCAGGATGGATCGCTCGCAGCCTCGTTCGGACAGCATGATGCAGACGCTGCACTAGCAGATGATTCTGTTCAGGAGTTGTTTACACATCATTCGGGGGAGGAACAGGAGGCCAATATTAGTATGCCTGTCTCCATTGATGTATTAAAAATTGCCCACCATGGCAGCAAAACCTCGTCCACAGAAGCGTGGTTACAGTACTGGAATGCCAAAACCGCCGTAATATCCGCTGGCGTTAATAATACATACGGTCATCCCAATCCGGGAGTGCTTGGACGGCTGGAGGCCACGGGTGCGGATATCTATCGAACAGACCAAATGGGTGAGGTTCAGATGAAGATCAAAGATGGGAAGATTGATGTGCGCTACAAATTGATCAGGGAAGATTGATGAATTTTTGTACAGTGCAGGATAATGGTTATTTTTACCGAATATTATGTAGGCTCAGGTTTGAGGGGCTAGAGATAGCAACATTACATAATGAGAAGGGAATCAAGAAAAAATGGAGCTTGTAAAAACAGCACAACAGAACGGCAATGTTACACGGAAGAATAGATTTAAATGGATCAGAATAACAGTAGCGTTGTGGGTTGGACTTCTATTTATTGGTTTGCTGGTGGGCCAGTCCTCTGCGATTGCAGCATCCAGCTCAAACGGTTCAATCATTTCCGTGCTGGATCGGAATAACTATATGCTGGACAATGGTACCATCTGGTCCAAAGGGAGCACCAGTGGTATCTGGACGCAAAGTCGAAACCTGATCGGTATCTCCAACGCCGACACCCACTCGATTTTCGGCTGGAATGCGAACGGGCAGGTCATTCAATGGGATAAGGATAATGCAGATAAACCAGAGTTTAACCAATACAATGGAATAGTGAAGGTATATGGACATGGGTTGGTTCTTCTTCAAGATGGAACACTTCATACTAAAGGGGAACCAATTAAAGGCTTGGAATCCATCATTGATGTTGGGCCATATGTGGGAAGTCGGGAATATTTTTATAGCGCATTATCTTCGTCTGGAGACGTGTATTACGCCGACTATCGAAACAAAGTGCGCAAAGCAGGCAATGTACCTAATGGTAAAGCTATCGCACTAAACAGCGCTTATGCAGCAGTATTGAAGAACGATGGATCTGTTGTTATTGTAAGTGTGTTGTACGAGGACGAACAGGTAACTATTGCTAGTGATGTGCAATCCATGATCTGGTGGGGAAGTACACATAAGCTGCTCACGGTGAAGAATGATGGGACCGTATGGAGTTATGATCGAACCGCCAAATACAAGTCAGAACAATTGCCAGGATTAACTAATGTGAATAGGCTTGTACATTCGTATGATCTGGATGAATTATATGCCCAGTTACAAGACGGATCTTGGGTCATTTATAACAATGGGAAAATAACCCCGCTCGTAGCTCCTACTTTAAATAAAGTAACATTGACTGCATCTTCCAAAGAAGCAGTTATTGGAGATGAGATTACACTTACTGTTCAGGAGAACTATAGCAACGGGTTCAAAACCAAGCGCACACCTTTGCCGGAAGAAATTATAGTAGAGCAACCTCAAGTGGCACAAATTCAAGGCGGGAAACTAAAGGTTAGCGGTATGGGGACAACCCAAATAACTTTAAAGATAGGTGATCTGACTTCGAGCCTTCAACTGAACGTTGAATCACAGCAAAAGTTGACAGGCGCTACATTGTTGGACGGAACTGTATATTTACCAGTGCAGTCCGTTTTTAAGACACTGGGAGCTAAAGTTGATGTTAAAGGTTCATCTTTTGAGATTCAATTCGGAGACGAAAAAATAACTTTGAAAAAAGGAAGTGCAATTGCACGCTTTAACAACAAGGATCTCGAGATGAAAGGTAAAGTGCAAACCTTTGGCGGACAAACAGTATTTCCTGCGAATCTGTTAAGTCAAACGGCGGGAATTCAAGTTCAATGGGATTCAGAGTTAAAACAGGCAAAAGTTTTGGTTGGAAAGTCATCCATTAATGTTGAATCGAAGGATACATTCGCTTTAATCAAGAAAAAAGAACTGGGCAGCCTTAGTCGGTTGATTGGTAAGTCCTATTGGATCAATGATTATACGGATCTTGGACGACGTTTCAGCAAAGTGACCATAACAGACATTAAGATTGAGAAGTCTGACTCTGGAGATAAGAGCTACTCTGTTGTATTCCGTAATGCCAAAGGAAAAACGGTTGTTGCTTATGCAGGAGGTACTGCAGCTAAGGTGACGGAGATGCTGTCAGATACCAATCAATTCTTCGCAAATGATCCTTATCAGAAATATAAATGGTCCCAATCCACGTGGAATAAGATTATCGCTGGGGAAGTAGACTTGGGGATGACTACAACACAGGCTCGTTTGGCCTGGGGAGATCCAACAAGTATAAGCCAGGAGATGAGTTCGAAGGGGAAGATTGAAGTGTGGGTATATGGCAGCTCGGCAGGTATACGTGCTTTAGGTTTTGTTGGAGGAAAACTGATTGTCATTTATTAATTTTATGTATGAAGTGTATCATTTGCTCGTAGAATGAAACCAAAAGCCCGCTTTCCGTTAAACTCCTCGGGGAGAATACCGGAAAGCGGGCCATTTTTTAAACTTTTGGAAATAAAAGAATTATTCAACGCCGTCTTTGAAATGTTTACTCCAATGTTTGTCGCCTTTATGCAACAGATCCTCTACGGTTTTCTCAAGCGTAAGCAGGAGCTGTGCTCTTACGTCCAAGACGGTTTCCCTGTACAAGCGTTCTTCCGACCCGACGATTTTATCGCCGTACAATGCTTGTGCAGCGGTATATTTTCGATGTTCCTCAACCAGGGTATCAATAGACTGCAGTGCATGTTCCACAAAATGGGATATGCTTTGATATTCTTTGGGCATTTGTTCTTTTAACGCTTGAATTTTTGCAAGAGCTGGCATGCTCATCACCTCGTGTTATGAATGTAAATTTACAATAAACTATTTTCATGAAAATTACATTAAAATGAGCTTAAATTCGGACAAAATTTGAACAAAACTTGAATTTTTCTAATTTTCAATGCCACAAATGTTGTTAGCTATAATGTATGCCATTGTAATTAAATTGAGTCGTGTAAGTAATGGAATGACTTTTGAGATTGGCTTGGTGACTCGTTATGCAATTTCTGTTATTCTAAGAGAAGATTTCAGCGGCCCTAATACATAAGCCGTTATTTTGTTATGGCAATATAAAAAAAATACTTAACTTTGCAACAATTTTATTGATGGTCACGTCTGTAAGGTTGCAGGGAGAGGGGGATCCTTTGTGGTAGAGCCGGAACTCATCAGAGCCGCTCAATCGGGCGATCGCGACGCTCTAATTACCCTATTGCGGGACATTGAACAGCATGTTTATCGGACCGCATATTACATTCTAAATAATGAACAGGACGCTTTGGATGCTGCTCAGGAAGCGTTGATCCGAATTTACACCAAGATTAATTCGTATGAGGAAAAGGCCCAGTTTAAGACGTGGGTCCAGCGCATCGTCACGAATATCTGTATTGATAAATTCAGAAGAACCAAGCCCTCCGTCTCCATTGACGAGCATGAGATGGTTTTTCAGGACAATCAGGATGTTGAATTCGAAGTCATGTCCACATATGTGGCAAAGGATATTCAGGATGCGATCAACAAGCTGCCTGAGCATCATCGTACCGTTATTGTTCTAAGATATTTGCAGGACTTATCCTATAACGAAATTGCGGATTGCCTTGATCTTCCGTTAAATACGGTTAAATCTTATTTATTTAGAGCCAGACAGCAATTACAAAATCTACTACAGGAGTATCAGAAAGGTGGTGTGACAGGATGAAATGCGAAGAGGTGGTGGAATGGATGCACCGGTATCTGGATCATGATCTGGGCGAGGCGGAAACCGAGCAGATGCTACAGCATGTGGCGAAGTGTCCGGAGTGCGCCGAAAATTTTAGTTTGCTCAGAGCTCTCTCCAGAGAACTGGAAGATTTGCCGCAGGTAACCCCGAGATTCAGTCTGGTTGATGCCATTATGCCGCAACTGGATGCAATCGACGAAGCGAAGAGGGAACAGAGCAGTACATTACAGGAAATGAGTCCTGTCCCTGCTGCATTTGAGAATTTACAGCGATCAAGTGAGCGAAAACCGAAGCAAAAATGGCTCAATTCCATGGCAGGCCGAATGTCCGTGGGTGCTGCTGCCGCAGCTGTTGTTCTGGGCGTTGCAATCTTCGGATATCAGCCAGAGAAGATAGAAAATGCTGAAATGATGATGAGCACAGGAAGTAGCCAAGAAAGCGGGAACACGGATCAAAATCCGCTGAGCAGAGAGATCAACAATGAAGGATCTCCTTCCCCAGAGAGCAATGACAGTATGGGGGCTGACCGTTCAGATAACCAGTCGTCGATTGAAGATGAGCAAGCCCAGGATGCTGCTCCTGAAGCCGATGGCTCGGAACAGGTGAAAGAGCCTGAAAGCAAGGAAGACATCACTCCTAAGCAGCCAGCTGTTGGTTCAGAATCGAACAAGAGCAGTGAAACAAAAGATACCCCTTCAAGTTCCAAGTCCGGGGATAGCTCAAAGAATGCAAATCAACAGAAAAACCAGGATCCTACAGCTGGGACCGTACCTCCGGCAGTTTCTGAGGACCGTAAAACAACAGAGCCGGAACCAAGTGATTCGGAAGTATTCACTTCTCAGGATATGCCTGATCTGAAGGTAGAAGATCCGACAGAGAGTGCAACGACGACACCGGATTCGGAGACGGGAATGGATGCGTCTGGCGGGAATAAAGGATTTGCCGCCACAGATCAGGGTGCAGCGACCACCACGGCTCCAAAAGAATGGAAATCACCGGATGGAACCTACCTGGTCATGCTGATCGGTGACCAAATCAGCATCTACTCCAAATCTGCCGCTGACACGGATGAACTCAATCTGGTTGAACAGCGCAATATGGAGGGCACACTGAAATCTGCAAGCTGGTCCAATGACAGTACCGTATTCAGTTATGAGACAGATCAAAATGGGACAACTATAAAGAAATCGTTTAATGTGTCTACTGCTTCTAACGGAACTTCTGGCAAATAGGCTGTATATCAGATGTTTACCCTATAGATTTGCCGAACACTCCAGGTATGACAAGAATATAATGGAATGAACCAAAACGTCCTATCTCAGTTGGAACAACTGACGTCGTATGACCGCGCACCAGCCTTTTCTAGAATCGTTGGTGTCCGCGTTTATATAGATGTAGGACAGGGGCCTTATATCCGTTAATCGGATGTAAGGCCCCTTTGTTGTCTATCACGTTTTCTGGTAGGATAAGAGGGATAAGGGGGCACCGTGATGGATGTAAAGAGTGCGACAAAGGCAATACGTAACGGAGAAACGGCTCCGATATATGTGCTGTACGGAACGGAGAAGTACCAGATACAGCAATTTACGGATATGCTAAAACAACAGGTGATTGAAGAAGAGCACCGTGAATTTGCGATCATTCCGTATGATCTGTCTGAAACAGCTGTGGAGGTGGTTATTGAAGAAGCGGAGACGGTTCCTTTTCTTGTCCCGCGTAAACTTATTATCGTTCGTGATGCCAATCTGTTCACAGCTGGCAAGGATTCCAAGATTGATCACCAGATTGACCGACTGCTTACATATATGGACAATCCGGCAGATTATAGTATTATTGTTTTTCTGGCTCAAGGGGATAAGCTGGATGAGCGTAAAAAACTTGTGAAGGCAGCCAAGAAACAAGCGGTTGTACTGGCATTCGCTCCGTTAAGTGGTGAGGAGCTGATTCATTGGATTCTGAAGCTGGCCAAGCAGCGGGATGTATCATTTGAGGCTGGAGCAGCGGATACGCTTGTAAGTTATGCAGGGACAGGTCTGCAGACATTATCTGCGGAAGTGGACAAATTATGTTTGTTTGCGGGCAACGGGGGTACAATCAAACGCGCGGATATTGAGTCATTGGTGGCGCGAAGCACCGAGCAGAATGTGTTTGCACTGGTGGAGGAGCTGGCTAACTTGCGCCTGGAGAAGGCTTTGGGTCTCTTTTATGAGTTGCTCAAACAGCGTGAAGAACCTATCAAAATTGCAGCGTTGATCGCCCGTCAGTTTCGGATCATGATCCAAGTGAAAGAGTTGGGGCAGCAGAGTTATTCCCAACAGCAAATTGCCAGCCAGCTTGGTCTGCATCCGTATGCTGTCAAAATTGCTGGTGAACAGGCTCGCAAATTTCAGGCCGAACGGTTGAGGCTGATTCTGAGCCATCTCAGTGAGCTGGATTATCAGATGAAGACGGGCGCAGTGGATAAAGTGCTGGGACTTGAGCTGTTCCTGTTAAGGCTTGGGGCATAAAAGGCAAACGATACAACAAAACGGCCTCTCATTCGTTGATGGTGAGATCTTCGAATGAGAGGCCGCTTTATTTGATTGCTTATAGAATCAGATACTAAAAAATCCTGAAAGCTCGTGCTGTTCAGGATTTTTCCATTAGATCGTATAAGTAACGCTTCTTACGCTTGTGCGGAAAGAGCGTTCAGTTTTTTCGCCAAGCGAGACTTTTTGCGGGCTGCAGCATTTTTATGAACCAGACCTTTAGTTACAGCCTTGTCCAGCTTTTTGGAAGCAGCTTGAATCGCAGCTTTTGCAGTATCAACTTCGTTACTTACCAGAGCAGCATCAGCAGCTTTAACAGCTGTACGGAGTGCAGATTTCTGGGAAGCGTTGAGTGCGCGGCGCTTGTCGCTCGTTTTTACGCGTTTAACAGCGGATTTGATGTTTGGCATTACATTCACCTCCTGTAAGGCATTTGCATGAATACAAACGTTTCACAACTTAAAATATTCTAGCACGCTAGCATGCAAATTGCAACCAATTTTCCTATGAAGTTCGACAGTGCTGCATAAAGCACATCATTTTCCCACACAATATGCTCAAATGCGGTAAGGGAGGCAGGGACAGATGACACTGGATTTGCAAAACTATACAATTCGTACAGACTTGGCCATTGACTCCAAGGAAATGGCTCAGGGTAAACAGAAACAGACGATTCCCGGGCTGCGGGAAGATGTGGATCAAAAAGACGGGATCACCATTACGCGTATTGATGTGCTGAATGATGCTGCTGCCACAGCCATTGGGCGTGTGAAAGGGCACTACGTCACATTGGAGGTCCCCTCGCTTCGTAACGGGGATACCGAGCTTCAGGAGCGGGTTGCAGCAGAATTCACACGGGAAATGGAAGATTTTTTGGCCAAGGCGGGCATTAACAAGACGTCCAAGATACTGATTGTGGGACTCGGCAACCTAAACGTAACACCAGATTCCCTCGGTCCGTTGGTGGTAGAAAATCTGATGGTTACCCGTCAGTATTTTGAATTGGTACCGGATCAGGTGGCCCCTGGCTATCGGGAAGTCAGTGCGATTGCCCCGGGGGTGCTGGGTACAACAGGCATCGAGTCCAGTGACATCGTGCAGGCGATCGTGGACCGTACCAAGCCGGATGCGATCATTGCCATTGATGCCTTGGCTTCACGTTCCCTGGAGCGTGTCAACACAACGATTCAGGTCGCGGACATCGGTATCCATCCTGGCTCAGGCATCGGTAACAAGCGACGCGGATTGACACGGGAGATATTGGGTGTACCCTGCATTGCGATTGGGGTGCCTACGGTATGTTATGCATCGACCATCGTGAATAACGTTATCGAAATGATGCGTACCCATTTTCGGCAGGAGACGGATCAGACGAAACAGATTATGGGCATGCTGGACGACATAAGCGAGAATGACCGCCTCAGCTTGGTAAAAGAGGTGTTGGAACCACTGGGACATGATCTGATCGTTACCCCCAAGGAAATCGATGAATTTGTCGAGGATATTGCCAACATTATTGCAACAGGACTGAACGCTGCGCTCCATGATGCGGTTAATGCTGAGAATGTAGCTGCCTACACCCATTGATTTAGGTTTGATATTGAATTTTATATGTCTGAAACTCTTAAGAAGAAGGTTCGAATCTATCGGACTTTCTTTTTTTTGGGGTGCAATCTTCTTTTTCCTGTTCTATCAAATCTGGCAGGCTCATAGAGTTGAAGTATAAGCGTTGTCCAGCAGGGAAGGAGACAGAGGCATGAACAAAATATTGGCCTGGAATATTGGTAAATGGAAAAAAAGATGTCTGCACGTGCTGGCCATGGGCCGTACGTTGTTGTTGCTTATGATCATATCTGCCTTGTTTTTTGTAATACTCGGTCTAGGGGGAATGGCAGAAAAACGTTTGAATAACTCACCGGTTTCCTCCATGAAAGGATTTGCGGGCGCTGTATCAAGCCGTTTTTTTGTGGACATGCTTGGCATGGAAATGCCTCACCTCACCCAGAAGGAACAGACCTCTGCGTTTTCCGGTGAGAACCTGACTTCCTTTGTATTCCAGTTGCTGACGAATGTGAATCCGCAGGACCCGAAGAGCCTGATTGCTAGAGAAATGCCGGGTATGGGTTCGAATCAGCCCGTATTGCTGCGACCTGGTTCGGGAAATGAAAAAGGGGAAGCGCCGGAAGACTACCAGCCGGGTCCTGGACTCACGGATACTGCATCAGCAGGTGGAGGGAAGTCGGGCGGCGAACAGCATGTTCCTCCAGGTCAAGATCATACCGAGCCATCTGATCCGCAGGGGTCTGGTGATGGCGAAGTGAAGGAAGATCCGCCACCGAAGAGTGGCGAGAAGGATGATCCAAGCACACCGACGACAGGAAAAAAGGCAGTGCTTGTCTACCATTCTCATCCGCGTGAAGGGTATAATCCGCTTCTTGGCACGAAGAGTGACAATCCGTCCTCTGGTAAATCTACAGGAAACGTTTTTCAAGTAGGTACCTACTTGTCTGACAGTCTCGAAAAGCTGGGGATCGGAGTGGAACATGCCAAAGAAGATTATCCTACGAAAGTTAAGGATTACAACTGGAACTATTCTTATAAATATTCCCGTCAGACCGTAAAAGCTGCGCTGGCTCAAAATGAAGATCTTACGTATCTGATTGATATTCACCGTGACTCACAACGTCATAATAAAACCACAACAACTATTAATAAGTTGGGCTACGCCAAAGTATATTTTATCATTGGACATGAAAATCCAAACTGGCAGCAGAATGAAGCCTTTGCGGCCAAAATTCATAAGAAACTGGAAGCGAAGTATCCAGGGGTGTCTCGGGGCGTCTGGGGTAAGGATGGCGGCGGGGCAAACAATGGCGAATATAACCAGACGCTCTCACCCAATAGCATTCTGATCGAAATTGGTGGCATCGACAATACAGCTGCTGAATTGGAACGAACCTCAAAAGTGCTTGCCGACATGATTGCGCAAGTGTATTGGGAGGAACAGAAAGTGGACAAAGCGAGCGCAGTTAAAACGTCAAAAGGGAGCTAATTCATTTTAATATGTAAGAACTAGAAATAAAGACAGGAGGCGAAGATGGTGTCCAGATTCGGTAAAAGATTATTTTCCATCTGCGTATTAATGCTGCTGGGTGTTCTGTTCGGAATGCAACTGGCTGGCAGCAACTTTCATATGGGTAATGATTCGGGAGGCAGCCCGGCAGTTGTAAAAACAGCTGTGTCACCGACAGCCGAATCTGTTCCAGTCAAGCCTGTACAACAGGAGGTCAAGGAAGCGCCTGTTGTACCTGTTCTCTCTCCGAGCCAGGTACTTGGTGCAGAACAGAATAAAGCTCCTGTCGACGTGCTTGCCGACAAAACGGCAGGGCTTCTCCAAAATCTGTCCCATAACGGAATGAAGTGGGTCGTTTCCTTATTTAGCGGTGTAGCTGAATAAAACGCCCTGAAATACAGGCAAACTAAACCCTTGGGAGATTGCCGTTGTAACGGTTATGATAAAGTTGAGGAAACGCGGGATTGATGCTCCTTGCATCAACTGTTATAATGAAGTGATTGACACTAGGCTGTTTCTGGGGGTAAGGAATGACTGACATTCGGGCAAGACAACGTAAAATTCGTAACTTTTCAATTATTGCACATATAGATCACGGCAAATCAACACTTGCGGACCGGATCTTGGAGTACACAGGTGCGCTTACTACACGGGAAATGCAAGAACAAGTATTGGACCAAATGGAACTTGAACGTGAGCGTGGTATTACGATCAAGCTGCAGGCGGTAGCGCTGACTTACAAAGCCGATGACGGCGAAGAGTATCTTTTGAATCTGATTGATACACCTGGACACGTAGACTTCACGTATGAAGTGTCCCGCAGCCTTGCAGCATGTGAAGGTGCTCTGCTGGTTGTGGATGCGGCCCAGGGGATTGAAGCCCAGACACTGGCTAACGTGTACCTGGCATTAGATAATGATCTCGAAATTTTACCGGTCATCAACAAGATCGACCTTCCGAGCGCTGATCCTGATCGGGTGAAGCAGGAAGTGGAAGATGTCATTGGATTGGACACAAGCAATGCGGTACTGGCTTCAGCCAAAGCGGGCATCGGGATCAAAGAGATTCTGGAGCAAGTGGTACAAAGTGTGCCTGCACCACAGGGGGATCCGGACCAGCCATTAAAAGCG
This sequence comes from Paenibacillus sp. JNUCC-31, assembly GCF_014844075.1. Classification (NCBI taxonomy): domain Bacteria; kingdom Bacillati; phylum Bacillota; class Bacilli; order Caryophanales; family Paenibacillaceae; genus Paenibacillus; species Paenibacillus sp. JNUCC31. The sequence goes on along the minus strand of NZ_CP062165.1, from coordinate 1,181,954 downwards.
CTGATTTTTGACTCGCACTATGACCCATACAAAGGTGTCATCGTATATATCCGTGTCATTGATGGTAAAATCAAGTCCGGTTCCAAAATCAAAATGATGGCAACGGGAAAATCATTTGAAGTTATCGAAGTGGGCGCGTTTAAACCACGCATGACTATTGTGGACGAGCTGAACGTGGGTGATGTTGGTTTTGTTGTTGCAGGTATCCGGCATGTCGGTGATACCCAAGTCGGTGATACGGTAACAGACGCCAAAAATCCAACATTGGAACCTTTACCGGGTTACCGTAAAATCAATCCAATGGTTTACTGCGGTCTCTATCCGATCGAAACATCGGATTATGTGGACCTGCGTGAAGCGTTGGAGAAATTACAGTTGAACGATGCGTCGCTCAGCTTTGAGCCGGAGACTTCCAGTGCACTCGGTTTTGGATTCCGTTGCGGATTCCTTGGACTGCTTCACATGGATGTTATCCAGGAGCGGATTGAACGTGAGTTCAACATTCCGTTGATCACGACCGCACCAAGTGTAATCTACCACGTGACGTTGACTAACGGTGAAGTCATGCAAATTGACAACCCATCCAACTATCCAGAAGTGGGCAGAATTGATTTTGTTGAGGAACCGTATGTGAAAGCTTCTATAATCGTACCGAATGATTATGTGGGTACAATCATGGAGCTTTGTCAGAATAAACGCGGTGAATATGTGAATATGGAATATCTGGACACAACTCGGGTTACCATTACGTATGAGATCCCGTTGTCCGAGATTGTATATGACTTCTTCGACCAGTTGAAATCAAGCACCAAAGGATATGCATCGTTTGACTATGAACTATCCGGTTATCGTCAGTCCAATTTGGCGAAAATGGACATCTTGCTCAATGGTGAGCAAGTCGATGCCTTGTCCTTCATCGTTCACCGTGACCGTGCGTATAACCGCGGACGCATTATCTGTGAGAAGCTGCGCGAGCTGATTCCACGGCAAATGTTCGAGGTGCCGATCCAGGCATCTGTAGGTACCAAGGTTGTAGCTCGTGAAACGGTAAAAGCGATGCGTAAAAACGTACTTGCCAAGTGTTATGGCGGTGACATCTCGCGGAAACGGAAACTGCTTGAGAAGCAGAAGGAAGGTAAGAAGCGGATGAAGCAGGTCGGTAACGTAGAGGTACCGCAGGAAGCGTTTATGGCGGTGCTGAAAATTGATGATTAAGAACGCAATCTCCAGGGACACCAAATTTTGTGTATTGGAGAATGCGTTTAAATAATCTAATTTGAGGTACAACACAGAGTGTGTGTATTCATTCAAACTAGATTAAAGAGAATTCATTTGGGTACAACACAGAATAAAAAATAAACCAAGCTGAAAGGGAAGCCGGATGGCTTTCCTTTTTTCAAATAGAGGGGGACTTGCCATGACATTGGCAGCACACAGCCGGAAAACAGGTGCACCCCAAGCGGTGTATCTTCACATTCCCTTTTGCACAAATAAATGTTTTTATTGCGATTTTAACTCCTATGTATTGAAGGACCAGCCTGTTATGCAATATCTTGAAGCGCTGGAACGGGAGATGGAACATACGGTTCAGGCGAATCCGCCGGGAGAGATAAAAACCATATTTGTGGGCGGCGGCACGCCGACTGCACTGAAGCCGGACGAAATGGCCGTATTCCTGAAATCAGTTAAGACCTACTTCCCGAACTGGGCAGACGATATCGAATTTTCGATGGAAGCAAACCCTGGGACGACTGATGCAGAGAAGCTTGCAGTCATGAAGGAAGGCGGAGTTAACCGCGTCAGTTTTGGGGTACAGGCTTTTCAAAATGATCTGCTAACAGGCATTGGCCGCATTCATAATACAGATGATGTATACCGCAGTCTGGAGAATGCCCGAGCTGCCGGATTGCATAACTTGTCTATTGACCTCATGTTTGGTTTGCCAAACCAGACGGTTGAGATGCTGAACGAGAGTATCGACAAAGCGCTGGAACTGGACCTCCCTCACTATTCCATATATAGTCTGAAGGTGGAAGAGAATACCCTTTTCCATACGTTGTATCAGAAAAATCAACTTCCCCTTCCTCATGAAGATGACGAGCTGCAAATGTATCTTCTATTAATGAAGCGCATGAAAGAAGCGGGCTACGGACAATACGAGATCAGTAACTTTGCCAAACCTGGCTTCGAGAGTCGTCACAATATAACGTACTGGCGGAATGAGGACTATTATGGTCTGGGTGCAGGTGCGCATGGGTATGTGGGCCGTGAACGTCATATGAATATTAAAGGTATAAACCCTTATGTTGAAGCTTCCAGAGCAGGGCTCCCGCGTCTCGATCATTTTGAGATCAGCCGTGCTGAGGCGATGGAGGATTACCTGATGGTTGGGCTGAGAATGCTGGAAGGGGCTTCATCATCGCGGTTCAGCGAACAGTTCGGGGAGTCGATGGAGGAAGTGTTTGCGAAGCCTTTAAGCAAAATGTTGAATGCAGGACTGCTTGAGAAGACGCCAGACGGCTTCAGGCTTAGTGAGCAGGGCATCCTGTTCGGAAATGACGTTTTTGCCGAGTTTATCGGGTCGATATCGCTGAATTCGTAGCTTGAAATTATATACGCTCTGTTGTATATTTATTCATATTGATTTTACAGAGCGTGTGATTTATACAACTACGAAGTTGGCTTTCCTCTGGAAAGCTTCTTATTAGGAGGAGAGCTGGATGTCGGCCATATGCAGAAAAGCCGTACCGGAAGATGTTGAACCATTATTTGAAATGATTAAGGGCTATGCAGAGCGTGGAATCATGCTTCCGCGTTCAAGAGAAGTACTGCATCGGCAACTGGAGCACTTTGTTGTAGCTGAAGTGAATGGTGAAGTTGTAGGATGTGGATCCCTTTGCCGTCTGGGGAATGATTTGGTGGAAGTCAGGTCCCTCGGCATCTCGGAAGGTCACAAAGGCATGGGCATTGGCTCACTGCTGCTGGACCGGCTCGTAGAAGAAGCGGAGAAACAACAGATTCCCAAGGTCATGGCGTTGACATATGAGGTCTCTTTTTTCTTGAAAAATGGCTTCGCTGTTGTGGAAAAGGAGATTTTCCCGGAAAAAGTATGGACCGACTGTGTTTATTGCAGTAAACAGGATTGCTGTGATGAGATTGCCGTATTGAAAGAGTTGAACGTTTCCGCCTAATAAATAATGAACCGCATGGATCGAGCAGTACACTCAATCAGATGCGGTTCTTTTTAATTCATTAGATTAGATGTGCAGCAAAGTTGTTAGGACTTGCATATATTGGTCTATACTATAAATAGATGAGCGTACTCATCAAACTCACTTGACAACGATCACGTCAGTTTGGTATTTTTGTATTACCGCTTAGCACTCATCTAACCGGAGTGCTAACGACATGGGACAGTACAGTCAGAAGGAGGGAATACTCACCATGTTAACTGAGCGTCAACGAATGATTCTGAACGCTATAGTGGATGACTATATCCGTTCAGCTGAGCCCGTAGGGTCCCGAAGCATTTCCAAAAGGGGAGATGTTGGATACAGTCCGGCTACGATCCGTAATGAAATGGCAGATCTTGAAGACATGGGTTTTCTGGAACAGCCACATACATCGGCTGGTCGCATTCCTTCGCATAAAGGCTATCGATATTATGTCGATCATCTGGTTCCTTGGAATCAAGTGGAACCGCAAGAACTGGATGACTTAAAGTCTTTCTTCGCGGAAAAGCTGAACGTGATGGAACAAGTTATTCAGCATGCCTCAGTTATTTTGTCACATATGACGAATTATACTTCGATCCTGCTTGGACCGGAAGTCTTTCATACGTCACTTCGTCATTTTCAACTGCTTCCGCTTAACGAAAGCGAAGCCGTTGCAATCATTGTAACGAATACGGGCCAGGTGGAGAACAAGACCGTTCAGATTCCGCCTGAAATCTCGGTTGCCGAGATGGAGAAAGTGGTTCGTTTGTTGAACAGTAAGCTGGTTGGTGTGCCGATTTACAAGTTGAAGTCTCGTCTCTATACAGAGCTTGGACAAGAGATGGAACGGCATATTACACGTTATGAGGAAGTCATGCAGGTGCTGAACAGTGCCTTTGACAATGAACATGACAATCGTCTGTTCCTCAGTGGTGCAACCAATATGTTGACCCAACCTGAATTTAAGGATATTGAAAAAGTAAAAGATATATTGGATCTGTTGGATGAGACACCAACACTCATGAAATTGATGATGCCCGTGCAGGGTGGATCTGGTATTCAGGTGCGAATTGGTACCGAGAATGATCATGAAGCCTTCGCCAATTGCAGCCTGATAACGGCATCCTATTCTTTGGATGGAGAAGCTTTGGGCTCTATCGGAATTTTGGGACCTACGCGAATGGATTACGCACGTGTCATTCATATTTTAAATACATTATCCCGTGATTTGACGGCCATGCTAACGCATCGTTTCAAATAAGGGAATGAATCCAAGAGCATTTCATTCTTATAAGGAGGTGAACATCTTGAAAGAGGAGCAATCATTCGCAGCAGAAGAACAGGAGCAGCAATCGACTACAGCAGCGGAACAGGAACCTGTCAACGAAGCCGGAGCTGCAGAAGCACAGGCGGAAGAGATGGCAGATCAGGAGCAAGATGAGATTGCGCGTTTGAAGGCAGAAGCAGAGGAACAACAACAGCGTTTTGTCCGTGCGCAAGCTGATTTTGACAATTTCCGTCGTCGTACGCAGAAGGAGAAAGAAGAACTGGCGAAATACGCTTCGATGAAGCTGGTCAACGAATTGGTACCCGTTATTGATAACTTCGAGCGTGCCATGGCTACTGTACCGGAAGGTACTGAAGTTGAATCTTTTTCCAAAGGCATACAAATGATCTTCCGTCAGCTGGAAACGGTGCTGAATAATGAAGGTCTGACTGCAATGGATACGGTAGGACAACCGTTTAATCCTGAATTCCACCAAGCGATCATGCAAGTGGAAAGCGACGAGTATGAAGAAGGTACCGTTGTTGAGGAAGTCCAAAAAGGCTACATGCTGAAGGATAAAGTGCTTCGTCCGGCTATGGTTAAAGTGAGCTCATAATTTCTGTAGCAGAATGCAATGGGTTTACTGCATGATTGTACGAGGCCAGCGAAGCTTAATATAAAGGTTTGTACACACATAGAGCACGACTAGTGAAAAAATAAAATAAGGATCAATCTGATCCATTTAAATTGTCGAGGGAGGATATTTTCCAATGAGTAAAGTAATCGGTATTGACTTAGGAACAACAAACTCATGCGTAGCGGTTATGGAAGGCGGCGAGGCTGTCGTAATTCCAAACCCGGAAGGCGCTCGTACCACACCATCCGTAGTAGGTTTCAAAAAAGACGGAGAACGGGTTGTTGGTGAAACTGCCAAACGCCAAGCGATCACAAATCCGGATCGTACGATCATCTCGATCAAGCGTCATATGGGTACATCCCACAAAGAAACAATTGACAGCAAAGACTACTCCCCACAAGAGATCTCTGCAATCATCCTGCAAAAACTGAAAACAGATGCTGAAGCGTATCTGGGTCAAACGGTAACTCAAGCGGTTATCACGGTACCTGCTTACTTTAATGACAGCCAGCGTCAAGCAACCAAAGATGCAGGTAAAATCGCAGGTCTGGAAGTTCTGCGTATCGTCAACGAGCCAACAGCAGCAGCTTTGGCATACGGTATGGAGAAATCCGAAGACCAAACGATTCTCGTATATGACTTGGGTGGCGGTACATTCGACGTATCCATCCTTGAACTGGGTGACGGCTTCTTCGAAGTTAAAGCGACCAGCGGTGATAACCAACTGGGTGGCGATGACTTCGACCAAGTAATTATTGATTATCTCGTAAGTGAATTCAAAAAAGATCAAGGCATTGACTTGAGTAAAGATAAAGCAGCAGTTCAACGTTTGAAAGATGCAGCGGAAAAAGCAAAAAAAGAACTTTCCGGCGTGTTGACTACAACGATTTCCCTGCCATTCATCACTGTGGCTGATGGCGTTCCTCAACATTTGGAATTGAACCTGAGCCGCGCGAAATTCGAAGAAATCTCTGCAGGTCTGGTTGAGCGTACGCTTGAACCAACTCGCCGTGCACTGAGCGACGCGGGAATGACTGCTAACGATATCGACAAAATCGTATTGGTTGGTGGTTCCACTCGTATTCCTGCAGTACAAGAAGCGATCAAAAAGCTGACTGGTAAAGAGCCTCACAAAGGCGTTAACCCGGATGAAGTTGTAGCTTTGGGTGCTGCTGTACAAGCGGGCGTACTGACAGGTGACGTGAAAGACGTTGTATTGCTTGACGTAACTCCATTGTCCCTGGGTATCGAAACAGCGGGTGGCGTATTCACTAAAATGATCGAGCGCAATACAACGATCCCTACAAGCAAATCCCAAGTATTCTCCACTTACGCAGACAACCAACCAAGCGTTGAGATTCACGTCCTGCAAGGTGAGCGCGAGATGGCAGCGGGTAACAAATCGCTTGGACGTTTCATGCTCGGAGATATTCCTCCAGCGCCACGTGGCGTTCCACAAATCGAAGTTAGCTTCGATATTGATGCCAACGGTATCGTTAACGTATCTGCAACAGACAAAGGTACAAACAAAACTCAAAAAATCACCATCACTTCTTCCAGTGGTCTGAGCGATGCTGAAGTTGAGCAAATGATGAAAGACGCTGAGCTGCATGCAGAAGAAGACAAAAAGCGCAAAGAACTCGTTGAAGCGAAAAACAGCGCAGATCAACTGATCTACTCTGTTGACAAAACGATTAAAGATCTTGGCGAAAAAGCAGACGCTGGTGAAGTTGAAAAAGCCAACGCGGCAAAAGAAAAACTGCAAGGCGTCCTGGGTTCCGATAACCTGGAAGACATCAAAGCTGCTACAGAAGAACTGACAGAGATCGTTCAACAACTGTCTGTTAAACTGTACGAGCAAGCACAAGCTCAAGAGCAAGCAGCTCAAGGTGCTGAAGAGCAACAAGGTTCCGCGAAACGTGACAACGTTGTAGACGCTGATTACGAAGTTGTGGATGAAGATAAAAAACAAAACTAATTCACGATTCTTGGTGAATTAATCATCGGTGACGTTCGGAACGAGGGGAAAGTCATAGCCGGGGCTCCCGTGCTTTGGCTTTCCTTTTGTCACGATGTGCGATATGGTGAATGATATGGGGGTGGAAGAGTGGCTGAAAAACGTGATTATTATGAGGTACTCGGCGTCAGCAAAAATGCCAGCGACGAGGAAATCAAAAAGGCATACCGCAAGCTTGCCCGTCAGTATCACCCTGACGTAAACAAGGCTGCTGACGCGGAAGCCAAGTTTAAGGAAGTTAAAGAAGCTTATGATGTGGTCAGTGACGGCCAGAAGCGGGCACAGTATGACCAATACGGTCATGTTGATCCAAATCAGGGCGGATTCGGCGGCGGTGGCGATTTTGGCGGCGGCGGCTTTGGCGACATCTTCGATATGTTCTTTGGCGGTGGCGGTGGACGACGTGATCCGAATGCTCCGCAACGGGGGAACGATCTGCAATACACTATGACGATTGAGTTCAAGGAAGCGGTATTTGGCAAAGAAACCGACATTACCATTCCACGCACTGAAGGCTGTGATACTTGTCATGGCTCAGGTGCCAAACCGGGAACCAAGCCCGAAACTTGTTCCGTCTGTCAAGGTAGCGGTCAACAGGAAGTAGTCCAGAATACACCGTTTGGCCGGATGGTCAACCGCCGTGCTTGTTCGAACTGTAACGGATCAGGACAAATCATTAAAGAAAAATGTACAACGTGCAGCGGCAGTGGTAAAGTGCGCAAACAACGCAAAATTCATGTTCGCATTCCAGCGGGTGTAGATGATGGCGCTCAACTGCGTATGACCGGTGAAGGTGAAGGTGGTTTGCGTGGCGGACCAGCAGGAGATCTGTATATTGTCATCCGTGTGAAATCACATGATTTCTTTGAGCGTGAAGGCGATGATATCTATTGCGAAATTCCGCTCACGTTTGCTCAGGCGGCATTGGGAGATGAGATTGAAATCCCAACGTTGAGCGAGAAAGTGAAGTTGAAAGTACCTGCCGGTACACAAACGGGAACGTATTTCCGTCTTAAAGGCAAAGGCGTACCACGTCTGCGTGGTATGGGGCAAGGCGACCAGCATGTAAAAGTGGTTGTAGTTACACCAAGCAAGCTGAATGACGAGCAGAAAGATCTGCTTCGTCAAATTGCTGCGCTGGATGGAGAACAAACGCATGAACACGAGCAATCCTTCTTTGACCGGGTGAAACGGGCTTTCCGTGGAGACTGAGTCTTATCATGAATGTAAAAGGACACCACAGCGGTTTTTCCGCAGGGTGTCCTTTTTTGCATAATATGGGCACGGTTGCGGAAAGATACCAGACATGAGCATTCAGTGGTTACTGATGTGCCGAAAACTAGGGAAGCAGGTGAACCGGATGACCGAAAAAAATATTTTGGCTTATTTCCATAGCCCGGAGCAAGCGGAAGGGGCAGCCAAAAAACTGGAGGCATTACGAGTGGAGGACCTGTCAATCAATCGATTCAGTCGTTATGCAGGTGTAGGGCCAAGTGGGGCTTCCTATACGTCGGGTGTTTCCGGCAGTTTTTCTTCCTGGGTGCCTAGTGCACTAGGCACGAATGCCAGTGCCGGAATCATGGCTGCAGCAGACCCCTCTGCAAGCGGTATGAGTGACGGCGGACAAGAGGGACCGACAGGCAGAGATGTATTACTGACTGTCGTCGTAGACGAGGCGGTGCATCACCGCGCACTATCCATTATCGAACAAGCTGGCGGTATGATTTAGTTTTAAAATCCATGTAAGTTTCACCTAAAACATTTACACGATAACGGAGAGGACAGAAAAAAACTGGAGAAGCGAAGCGTTAGCCTGAAAGCTTTCGCAAGAAAGCTACTTCGGAAGCATACGCTATCCCTGGATTTTCCCTTTTAAGGGAGGGAATCAAAAAAATCTGGGGATAACAGCGATCGGAAGGTTGTTCTGTCATCGGAGTGCCAGTGTAAATACACTTAGTTGGACTTTTACAATTTGAAGGAGGAACATAACGATGGCAGAACATGAACGTCCAGGCAAGATTTTGACGAAAACAGAAAAGATGAAACGAATGCAGTCCGCCAAAAATGAGGATGTGGAATTTAGCGCCGAAGCTGCGGACCATGAAGATATAGAGGCTCTGCGCCGCAGTGAAGCAGCTGATCGACGTCAGGGACGGGAGCTTCATGACTGAAGATCGCTCCGCAGTGGTCATTGAGGCCGTGTTTACAAGCTGGTCCGAGGCCGAATCTGCACGGAGAGCTCTGGCATTGCTGCACCCGAATCAGCTAAGTATCGAAAGCCTTCAGAATGAAGCAACTCCCTCGAATCGTGAAACGCCTGATGCCAGTTACAGTTCTCCTACAGCTATTGTCGGAGGATTCAGTGGTGAGTTGAATGTACTTTCGCTCATTAGCGATAAGACTGAAATCTTGTCAGGTGGCCAGGTATATGAAGAGGTAGAAAATGGTTCTTCACACAGGCCGAGGCACGAAATTTTGTTGATTGTTTCTGTATCCAGTGAATCTCTCCCGCAAGCTGCAGAGATGATTACTCAGAATGGTGGACGTTTTTGCTGAACAACAATTTAAAGGGTTTAAATCGATTGAAGACAGGATATTCAAGCAGTTAGACTGCGAGTATCCTGTTTTTGTTGTTTCTTTTACTGGCGCGGTTTTGTACACCTGCTTGCTTGTGTAGTACAATAGTTGGGATGTTTGAAAAATGAGGAGGAAAAATGAAGTATGTTATGGCATGAACTAACAATACATACCACAGAAGAAGCTGTGGAGATGATTTCGAATTTTTTACATGAAGCGGGTGCTGGAGGGGTCTCAATTGAAGAGTCCGGTACTTTAAATAAAAAACGGGATACGACGTATGGCGAGTTGTACGAATTTCCTTTGAATGATATCCCTGAAGGCTTTGCAGTGATCAAAGGATACTTTTCCGAAGGAACGGACATGGAGGCCCTGCAATCTGAGGTTAGTCCTCGGATTGAGCAGCTTTCAGAATTCGATATTGATGCCGGAGAAATACGTTTTGAGATGCGAACAGTGGATGAAAATGACTGGGCGAATGCCTGGAAACAATATTTCAAGCCGGTGCGTGTCTCGGAACGTCTGACCATCAAACCGACATGGGAAGAGTATACGCCGCAAGGTCCGGATGAGAAAATAATTGAGCTCGATCCAGGCATGGCGTTTGGTACGGGAACACATCCAACCACTTCACTTTGCTTGCGTGCACTGGAATCGGCCATTCAGGGTGGCGAGGAAATTATTGACGTAGGCACAGGATCAGGCATTCTCGCTATCGGCGCTATTCAGCTTGGGGCCAAGCATGTGCTGGCCCTGGACCTTGATCCGGTTGCGGTAGCCAGTGCCAAGGAGAACGTGGAATTGAATGGATTGAACCAGCAAATTACGGTTAAAGAAAGCGATTTGCTCTCTGTTCTGGGCAGTCAGGACCCTGCGCTAGGCGTGAAGCTTCCGGTGAAAATCATCGTTGCGAACATTTTGGCCGAGGTTATTATGCTGTTTGTGGATGATGTCTATCATGCGCTTGAGTCTGGAGGCGTTTATATTACTTCTGGCATCTGGAAAAATAAAGAGCAGGTGGTGCATGATGCGCTGGTTGCATCCGGCTTTGAAATCAGTTCGGTACACCGCGATGAGGACTGGATCGCGTTTGTAGCCAGAAAGAGGTAACCGATGAATTTGGAATCATTTTTTCGTTACCCGCTGGATCAGCTTCCCTTTTTCCTGTTGACCATCCTGATCGCTTTTACCGTGCATGAATTCTCTCATGCATATTTTGCCAACAAGTTTGGTGATCCGACGGCCAAGCTTCTAGGTCGAGTCACACTGAATCCGGTCGTACACTTTGACTTGTTCGGTGTACTGCTGCTCGTTATTGCAGGTTTCGGCTGGGCCCGTCCGGTTCCGGTCAATCGGGCCAATTTTGACAAACCAAGACTAATGGGTGTTATTGTATCCGTTGCTGGGCCTGTAAGCAATTTGCTGCTGGCCATCATCGGTACGATCATCTATGCTTCGTTGGTTGGTTCGGGAGCACTGGGTGGCATTGAAAATGAGCGTTTGCTTACAGCAATTACCATGTTTTTCTCCATATTTAACCTAACGAACTTTTTCCTGTTTCTCTTTAACCTGATTCCGTTGCCGCCATTGGACGGATATCGAATTCTGGAGGATATTCTGCCGCCTTCAATCAGCCGGAAGCTGCAGGGGGTAGAGCAATGGTCCATATTTATTTTCCTTTTGATCCTTGTCATTCCTCCATTGCAAAATGCGACGATTCAACCATTATATCAATTTGCCCAGAATATGTATGTGGATCTGGCAAGGTTAATCATCGGTTTATATCGTTAGAAACGTATAGTGTATGGGACTGAAATACTGGTCAGAAGGACATAAAAGTTGTATGATCATCTGTGGCGATTGGATTCACGCCTGCCGTTAGGCGGGGTGAATTTCAATCATAACAGGATAGAATGGGTGGACAGACTTATGCAGCGTTATTTTGTATCTGCAGAACAGTTTAATGAACATTCCGTGGTCATCACGGGTGATGATGCGCGCCATATTGGAAAGGTGATGCGTGGTAAACCTGGAGATAAACTGATTGTCAGTGACGGAAACTCCAAAGAAGCTTTGGTAGAGATTGAAAGCATCGAAGCTCAGCAAGTAACAGCGACCATTGTGGAGCCGCTTGAGATGGACCATGAAGCACGTATTCGTGTTACGGTGGCCCAAAGTTTGCCGAAAGGCGACAAGATGGAGACGGTTATCCAGAGATGTACCGAAATTGGGGCTGTCTCCTTTGTTCCCTTCCTTTCGGAACGTACGATTGTGCAATATGACGCCAAGAAAGAGGGCAAACGGTTGGATCGGTGGCGGAAAATCGCCAAGGAAGCCGCTGAGCAGAGTCATCGGAACCGCATCCCATCCGTCGAGCAGCCACTTTCCTGGAAAGGGCTGCTATCTTCTTTTGAGGCCTACAATTTGGTATGTTATTGTTATGAAAAAGAAAACGGCAAGCAATTAAGAGATGCATTGAAGCCGTTTGTGGAGCAGCTTGCACCTGATGCAAGGGCCGAAGTGTTGATCGTTGTTGGACCTGAAGGTGGATTCTCCGAAAAGGAGACGCTTGAAGCCGATCAGGCGGGCGCGGTTTCCGTAGGATTGGGCAAACGCATTCTGCGGGCAGAGACAGCTGGAATGGCTGCGCTCACTTGTGTGTTATATGAATCCGGAGAAATGGGGGGGATGTAATTATGCCATCCGTGGCGTTTTACACCTTGGGCTGCAAAGTTAACTTTTATGATACAGAGGCGATTTGGCAATTGTTCAAAAACGAAGGATACGAGCAGGTAGACTTCGACGAACAGACAGCGGATGTATACTTGATTAATACTTGTACAGTAACCAATACCGGCGACAAAAAGAGCCGTCAAATTATCCGTCGTGCCATTCGGCGCAACCCGGATGCGATTGTAGCCGTAACCGGCTGCTACGCGCAGACTTCTCCGGCAGAGATTCTGGACATCCCTGGTGTGGATCTGGTCATCGGTACACAGGATCGGGACAAAATTTTGCCATATGTCAAGGAAATTCAGGAATCCCGACAGCCTGTTAACGCAGTGCGCAACATTATGAAGACACGGGTATTTGAAGAGATGGACGTACCGGATTTTGCTGATCGTACACGCGCATTCCTGAAAATTCAGGATGGCTGCAATAACTTCTGCACATTCTGTATTATTCCGTGGTCGCGTGGACTCTCCCGTAGCCGGGAAGCGAACAGCATCATTCAACAGGCTCATCAGCTCGTGCATGCCGGATACAAGGAGATTGTTCTGACAGGTATTCATACGGGTGGATACGGGGATGACATGGAGAACTACGATCTGACGGATCTGCTATGGGATCTGGATAAAGTAGAAGGTTTGGAGCGTATTCGGATCAGTTCGATCGAAGCAAGCCAGATTGATGACCGGATGCTGGATGTCATCAAACGTTCCGATAAGCTCGTTCGCCACTTCCATATTCCGCTGCAAGCGGGCGATGACACGGTGCTGAAGCGTATGCGCCGCAAATATACGACCGAAGAGTTTTATAATAAAATGCTTCGCATTCGGGAAGCGATGCCGGATGTAGCGATTACGACCGACGTCATTGTTGGTTTTCCGGGTGAAACGGATGAGATGTTCCGTAACGGTTATGAGCTGATGAAGAAAATCGGTTTTTCCGAGATGCACGTATTCCCTTACTCCAAACGGACCGGTACACCGGCCGCAAGAATGGAGGATCAGGTGGACGAGGATGTCAAAAATGCCCGCGTACATGAACTGATTGATCTGTCGGAGCAAATGCAGCTGGCATACGCCAAGCAGTTTGTGGGACAGGTACTGGATGTCATACCTGAAGGCGAGGCCAAGGGCCGCGAGGGTAGTGGCAAACTGCACGGATACAGTGACAACTACATTCAACTGGTCTTCGATGGATCCCTGGATATGGTCGGTAAAGTGTGCCGAGTCAAAGTGACCGAGGCAGGTGTGAATGAGAGCCAGGCAACGCTGGTTCGAGTGTTGGAAGAAAATCTGAAGTCCGCAGCGATGTAATCGAGCGTTGGTAACAAGGATTTCATTTCCTTGGGGAACGTATACCCGGGAGATGAGGTCCTTCTTTTTCCGAAAAAGATGAAGACTATTCCGTTATTGGGGGAGAGCAAGATGAACAAAAAGGAAATTTCGGCAGGCGGCGTTGTGTACCGTACTGGGGAAGACGGAAAGCTTCAAATTCAATTGATTGTAGATCGTTATGGCAAAACGACTCTTGCCAAGGGCAAAATGGAAGATGGAGAAACCATCGAACAAACGGCTCTGCGCGAGATTCTGGAAGAGACGGGTATGGTGGGCCGGATTGTAGAGCCGGTTGATATCATCGCCTATACGTACCAGCATGCAGAGTTTGGTCCAGTGGACAAGGAAGTTCATTATTATCTCGTTGAAGCGGAAAGCGGCGATCTCCAGCCTCAGATTGAAGAAATCAAAGGTGTGGATTGGTATGCTCCGGAAGAAGCATGGTCCAGACAGCAGCAAAGCGGGTACGATAATAACGATGACATTTTACGTGAGGCACTGAATAAATTGGGCTTTAACGTGTAATGAAATAACAGACCTATTTTCTTGGTTGTGGCACGTATGGCTACAGCTTGTCGATAGGGTTCAATACATCAGGCCACGGGTGACTTCGCCACTGGGGTGGAGACCGGTGGTTTTTTGTGCCAGATGGGCAAGTAACAGAATGGCAGCGCAAGCAGGGAACTGGTAACGTTAAAAAGGGTCTGGGCATGCGCAATCTGTGCCCCGTTATCCGCTGACAGCCAGGCCGAAGCTGCATGCAGCTGGCCGATCAGCGGCATAAATAGCAGCGCCCCCGCGATGTTTAATACGACATGGGAGGCTGCGACAAATTTGCCTGCGGATGCTCCGCCAGCGGAAGCAATCACGGCGGTGATGCAGGTCCCCACGTTGGACCCGATCACAATGGCGATGCCGATTTCCACAGGTAATACCCCTGTGGCTGCAAGCGTAATCGCCATGCTGATGACGGCGGCGCTGCTATGAATGAGCGCCGTCAGACACGCGCCGGCCAGGAAGCCCCACCACAAACTGTCGGCTGAGCGGTCCAGAAACCACTGAAATACGCCCATGCTTCGCAGCGGTACGGCTATGGACTGCATTACTTGTATGCCTGTCATGACGAGAGCAAATCCGGCAGCTGCGAGGAAACTGTATTGCATGTTGAACAGAGTCCGGCGCATGCGCTCTGGAGCTGCCTGATTGCGTTCACCAAGCACAACAAAGACAGCCCATCCCGTCAGGGACAGGGCAAGCAGAGGCAGGGAAGCACGCCCGATCTGCAGTCCAACCAGTTCCGTCGTCAGGCACGTCCCGATGTTCGTGCCGAGGATAATGCCAAGTGTGCGTCCGTACGTAATCAATCGGGCATTAGCCAGTCCAATGGTGAGTACCGTGACAGCAGTGCTGCTTTGCAGTACCGCTGTGGCACCTGCGCTGAAAGCCATGCCTTTCCAGGGAGCAGAGGTAGCCCGGTCCAGCCAGCCAACCAACATCGGCCCTGCCATCCGTTGCAAGGCGGTTTCCATCAGCTTCATCCCGCCAAAAAAGATAAGAAGCCCGTATAACAGGGGCAACACAACGTCTCTGAACATAAGATAATCATTCCTTCCGTGCATGTCCTTATCTCATCCTATGAGAAAGCAAGGACAACCATGACAGCTAACGGAATTCTGGAGACAGCAGTGATCAAAAGCCCGATCCATGCCCGAAGCGGTCACCCCAATTACCGAACCCCTATTCAAAAGATACGGAGATTCTGCAAACGGAGCGGAGGGGATGGAATTGGAACTGAAGAAGCGAAGCGCTCGCCTTTTTCCTCGGATTTTTCCTATAGTGAAAAAGGAATCAAAAAAATCTGAGGGTAACAGCGATCGGAAGGTTGTTCTGTCATTGCAGTGGCAAGTGTGGAATTTGAGATTCATCTGTACGACGCAAAAGCGATCGAAAGTCCGATCCACCCCGACAATGGTCACCCCAATTACCGCCCCCCTATTCGAAAGATACGGAGATTCTGCAAACGTAGCGGAGGGGATGGAATTGGAACTGAAGAAGCGAAACGTTCGCCTTTGTCTCTGGATTTTCCCTTTTGAGAAAGGGAATCAGAAAAATCTGGAGACAACAGCGATCGAAAGTCCAATCCATTCCCGCAGCGGTCTCCTTTGCACCAAACCTATCTTTTCAACTAACTATGAAAGAAGTGAATCGATCTTGCCATCCGTTACACTGGAACGCAGTCGCAAAAAGCGGCTTGAACATGCTCATCCATGGATATTTAACAATGAAATCGCCTCTGTTGAAGGAAACCCCGAGCCGGGACAGTTGGTCAACGTATTGAATCATCAAGGTCGCTATTTAGCGACGGGTTACTATAACCCAGCATCTCAAATTACCGTTAGAGTCGTAGCCTATCAGCCTTTGGGATTTGAACAGATGGACACTTCTTTTTTTGCAGCGCGTTTTCGTGATTGCTTGCGCCACAGGGAGCGTTTTATCCGGGATGGAGAGGCGTATCGTCTCGTTTATGGGGAAGCTGATTTTCTGCCAGGTCTGATTGTTGACCGCTTTGGCAGTATTCTTGTTGTACAGTTGCTCACACTGGGCATGGACCGTTGTCGTGAAGCGATCGTACAAGCTCTCGTTGAAGTGATGCAGCCTGAGGGGATCTATGAACGCAGTGATGTTCCCATTCGTGAACTGGAAGGTTTGGAGCAGACGAAGGGACCTCTATATGGGGATTGCCCGCGTCATGTCACGGTAACTGAGAATGGATTGCTCATTAAGGTCGATATCGTGGAAGGCCAGAAGACTGGGTACTTCTTCGACCAGCGCGAGAATCGTGCAGCGATCGAACCTCTTATGAAGGGGTGGGGCTACAAGAGTGGCATTACGCTCCAACAGACTGAGCAGGATGGTTCGGAGCAATGGCTTCCTGTGAACAAAAGCGGCAAGGTAGTGACGTTCCCTTATTGGGACGGGGCAACGGTGCTGGAATGTTTCTCACACACAGGCAGCTTCACGTTGAACGCCTGTAAATATGGAGCCAAAAAAGTAACATGCCTTGATATCTCAGAGCATGCGATTGAAAGTGCACGAATCAACGTAGAGCTGAACGGTTTCACTGACAGGGTCGAATTTGTCGTTGCGGATGCATTCCAATACTTACGTGAGCAGGTCAAAGGCCTCGATGACCGTAATGCACGTGCGCGTGCCGGAGAACAGAAAGTGGATACTTCCAAAGCGCTTGCAGCCGGTGGTAAAACGTTCGATGTGGTCATCCTTGATCCGCCGGCATTTGCCAAAACGAAATCAGCGGTCAAAGGTGCATGCCGCGGATATAAAGACATCAACCTGCAAGGGATGAAACTGGTGAACGAGGGAGGGTATCTGGTAACGGCAAGCTGTTCTTACCACATGCGTCCAGACCTCTTCCTGGAAACGATTGCGGATGCAGCCGAGGATGCAGGCAAAGTGCTGCGTCTGATTGACTGGAAAGCAGCTGGCAAGGATCACCCGCAAATTTTGGGTGTAGACGAAGGTCATTATCTGAAATTCGCCATTTTTGAAGTGCGCAGTAAAAAGAACTAATCGTGCGATTTCAATTGTGGATCGAACATATCGATATATATTCAGGCAAAGAGTCCACAGTTTGGATAAACTGTGGACTTTTTGTTGTGCGCTGCTGAGGGTCTATGAAATTACCTGATAGTGGCAAACGTATGTTCCGAACCAAGCCAGATATGTTATACTGGGAATTAAAATCTTGTTCGTGATGGTTTGGAGGATTAAACATGTCTGTACGCTTTATTATTGGCCGGGCAGGCAGCGGCAAGAGTGCGCTGATTACCCAGGAAATCACATCCTTGCTTCAAAAGGAACCGCAAGGCAAACCACTTATTCTGCTGGTCCCGGAACAAAGTACGTTTCGAACCGAGCAGTCATTGGTGTCTTCAGGGGCTGTTAAAGGTACCGTGCGTGCTGAAGTGCTTGGCTTTCGCCGATTGGCCTATCGGGTAATGCAGGAGGCAGGTGGTTCTGCACGTATTCCCATTGGGGCTGAAGGAAAAAAAATGTTGCTCTATAAAGTGCTCCAGCGTCGCAAAGAAGAATTGAAGCTGTTTGGAGCATCAGGCAGCCAGCTGGGATTTATAGGAGACTTAAATGATTTATACAGTGAGTTTAAACGTTATGAACTTAACCCCACTTCACTGGAAGAAGGATTTTCCGCATGGAATACCTCATCCTCGTCTGCACCGATTCTGGGGGAGAAGCTGCATGACTTACTTTTAATATACCGTGATTATGAAAAGGAACTGACTGGACTATATATTGACGATGAAGACACGTTGACTGAACTGACAGAGCGGTTGTCAGAGAGCGCGTTGCTGCAAGATGCACAGATCTGGATCGATGGATTTCAAGGATTTACCCCGCAGGAAATGAGCGTTATTGGAAGACTGATGATGCAAGCCTCTTCCGTGACGATTACACTGACGTTGGATCGTGCCTATGACCACGGCGCACTTCCTGAGGAACTGGAACTGTTCCATCCCACAGCGAGTGCATACACGCGCCTCAAAGGCATGGCTGAGGATCTGGGTGTCCTTCATGAGACCACTGTGCTTCAACCGGAAGTTTTGCCAAGATTTGAAGGCAGTCCTGGACTCGCTCACTTGGAAGCTGGATTCGATCGCCGGGTTCGGTGGAAGAGTGAGGGGCGTGATGCGGGTGTCAGAATTTATGCAGCTGAGAACCGTCGGGCGGAGATGGAAGGGGCACTGCGTGAGATGCGTCGTCTGGCGCAAGATGAAGGTGCGCGTTATCGGGATATGGCAGTACTCGTTCGTCAGCTGGATACATACGCCGACATTGCTGAGCCCCTATTCAGAGACTATGACGTTCCTGTTTTTCTGGATCGGAGAAGAAATGAACTGCATCATCCACTATCTGAATTTATTCGTTCCGCACTGGATATCGTTCGTCGCCGCTGGCGTTACGAGGATGTATTTCGCTGTGTCAAAACGGATCTGCTGCTTCCGCGTGATGGCTCCATCACACGTGAAGATATGGATCAGCTCGAAAATTATATATTGGCTTGCGGGATTCACGGATATCGCTGGACAGATGGTAAGCCATGGAAGTATGTACCCAGCCTCTCCTTGGAAGACAACGGTCAGGAGGGTCCCAGTCGGGGACGGGAACAGATGCTTTCTTTAATGGAGAAATGTCGATCGGTGATTGTTGATCCACTGGGTGCTTTTGAGAAACGAATGCTAAAGGCAAAGACAGCCAAAGATCAATGCGCGGCGCTTTTCAGGTTGCTGGAGGATGCCGAGATTCCCTGGAAGCTGGATCACATGTCTGCAGAAGCCAAGGGGCAGGGGGACCCCGAACGTTCAAGAGAGCATCGCCAAATGTGGGGTGCTGTCCTGGATCTATTGGACCAAATGGTCGATATGATGGGGGCCGAACGGCTGGATATGGATCTGTTTGCCGGGTTAATGGAGACCGGATTGACCGAACTGAAATTGGGCCTTGTTCCTCCAGCGCTTGATCAGGTATTGGTTGGGTCGATGGATCGTACACGGCTTCAGGATATCAAGTATGTATTTATTCTGGGTGCGGTTGATGGTGAACTGCCCGCTGTCCCTCAGGATGATGGTGTATTAACCGAGCAGGAACGACAGCTGTTGACGGAAAGAGGTTTGGGGCTTGGACCGGGGGCAACAAGACAAATGCTGGATGAGCGCTTTCTGATCTATACGGCCCTGACAGCGGCGAGCAAGCAGTTATGGCTGAGTTATCCTGTCGCAGATGATGAAGGGAAGGCACTTCTTCCTTCAGAAATTGTTCGGCATATACGCAAGATGTTTGGTTTGCACGAGCAGCCACTACTGGCTCAGCCTCCTGTTGCGGGTTCAGAAGAGTCTCACTGGTCTTACATTATTCATTCGGGTCAAAGCCTCTCTTATCTGATTGGACAATTGCGCAGATGGCGTCGTGGAGAAGATATTCCTGAAATGTGGTGGGCGGTATACAACTGGCATGTCTCTCGGGAGACGAGCAGACCTCAGCTGGAGCAGCTGCTTGGATCGATCTTTTATCGCAATCGGGCGCTACCCCTTCGTACCGCTACCAGCCGCAGATTATATGGCACAGAGGTAAGGACCAGTGTCTCGCGAATGGAGCGTTTTGTGGCATGTCCGTTCTCCCATTTTGCATCCCATGGACTGCGGCTGAAAGAGCGCCAACTATACCGCTTACAGGCTCCGGACATCGGACAACTGTTCCATGCAGCCTTGAGTCAGCTTGCGATACGTTTGCGAGAGGAAAATCGCAGTTGGGGCAGTCTGTCTCCAGAGGAATGCCGAAAGGAAGCGGAGCACACCGTGGAGCAGATCGCACCACAGTTGCAGGGAGAAATCCTGCTCAGCACGAAGCGGTACGGCTACATTTTCCGCAAGTTAAAGGATATTGTTAGTCGGGCATCGGTTATTCTGGGTGAGCAGTCCAGACGCGGAAGTTTTGAACCGATTGGGCTGGAGCTTGATTTTGGACCGGATAAACCCCTGCCACCGCTGCGTTTTGAACTGGAAAACGGCTGCGTGATGGAGATCGTGGGTCGGATTGACCGTGTGGATGTAGCTGAAGGAGAGAACGGTCTGCTGCTGCGAGTCATTGATTACAAATCCAGCCAGACTGATCTCAAACTGCATGAGGTGTATTATGGCCTGTCATTACAGATGCTCACGTACCTGGAGGTGCTGCTTAGCGCTGCCGAGGAGTGGCTTGGAGAATCGGCTATGCCTGGAGGTACATTGTATTTCCATGTGCATAACCCGCTGCTGCAATCCGCAAACGGCATGACATCGGAGCAGGCAGGACAAGAACTGTTGAAACGGTTTAAAATGAAAGGCTTGCTGCTGGCGGACCGTGATGCGATCGCTCAAATGGATAATACCCTGGACAAGGGCTATTCAGCCATTATTCCGGTTGCCCTTAAGGCGGATGGCAGCTTTTACAGCAGTGCAGCTGTAGCTACGCCGGAGCAATGGGATACGTTGCTTGCTTCCGTGCGCAGCAACATACGCGAGATTGGCACCCGGATTACGGATGGGGATGTAGCGATTGAACCTTATCGTATCCAGCAGGAGGTTGCATGCACCTTTTGTCCGTACAAATCCGTCTGTCAATTTGATGAAACTATCGAAGGTAACGAATATAATCTGCTGTCCAAACCAGGCAAACAGCAAATCTGGGACATGCTGTCTCACCAAAAGGGAGGGGAAAACTCATGACGAATATGCCAAAACCGGAGGGAAGCTTCTGGAGTGATGACCAGTGGAGTGCCATCTCGCAGAGCGGGGAAGACATCCTGGTCGCCGCTGCAGCCGGATCAGGAAAGACAGCCGTATTGGTTGAACGGATTATTCGCAAGATTGCAGACCCTTCCCAGGGATTCAGCGTAGACCGCCTGCTGGTCGCTACGTTTACCAAAGCGGCTGCTGCCGAAATGAAGCAGCGGATTAGGGAAGCGCTGGAACGTGCGCTTGAAGAACAGCCTGCGGAAGATCATCTGCGCAAACAACTTTCTCTGCTTGGACGGGCGTCTATTACAACGCTGCATTCATTCTGTATGGAAGTCATTCGCCGTTACTATCAGCAAATTCCACTGAACCCGGCTTTCCGGATTTTAAATGAAAATGAAGCAGAAATAATGCGTCAGGAATTGTTGGAGGAACTGTTTGAAGAGAAGTACGGCGAAGAAGATGAAGGCAGCACATTCCGCGAATTGGTGGATTGGTTCAGTGGGGAACGAAACGATGATGCCATGCATCGACTTGTGCAGCGTTTGTATGATTTCTCACGCAGTCATTCCTGGCCAGATCACTGGCTGGCTGAGATGGCAGCTGCTTTTCAGGTGGAAAGTGTCGAGGCGCTTGGTCATTCTGCATGGGTTCAGAGTATTTTGCGCGATGCCGCTCTTTCCCTCAGTGGTGCGGCTGGTCTGCTGCGTCAAGGGATTAGCATATCGATGCAGCCAGAAGGCCCGAAACCTTATGCAGATACGTTAAAAGAAGATTTGGCGATGGTGGAAGAGCTTCTGTCAGCTGTTGAGATCATACCGTGGGAAAGATTGCCTGAAGTGTTTCAACCAGCAGCTTTTGGCAAGCTGAAGCCTTGCAAAAAAGACCAGACGGACCCGGGGTTACAGGAACAGGTCAAGGAACTGCGTGAGGCTGCGAAAAAAGCCGTGACGGATCTGAAAGGGTCATTGTTTGGAAGAAGTGCGTTTTCTTTCTGGCAGGAGCTGGACCAGGCGGCACCACTAATGCAGGAACTGTCCAAGCTGGTCAGTGCATTTGGAGAACGATATCGACAAGCCAAACAGGAGCGCGGTCAGGTCGATTTCAGTGATCTGGAGCATTACTGTCTTCATATTTTGCGTCATGAGGATTCTACGCCTGAATTGTCCATGCCTTCAGATGCAGCCATGGAATACCAGGCACGTTTCGATGAAGTGCTGCTGGATGAATATCAGGATACCAATACGGTACAGGAAGATATCGTCAGATTGATCTCCAGAGAAAATCCGGGGAATCGCTTTATGGTCGGTGATGTAAAACAGAGCATTTACCGTTTTCGTTTGGCTGAACCTGGTCTGTTTTTGAACAAGTACCGTCAATATGCATCGAATTCGGTTACGGGTGAAGTCGGAGAGGGCGTTTCTTTGCGGGCAGGAAGACGCATTGATCTTGCACGCAACTTCCGTAGTCGTGCAGAAGTAGTCCATTCAGTCAATATGTTATTCAAGCAGCTCATGAACGAAGGGGTCGCCGAGATTGCCTATGATGAACGGGCGCAGCTTGCTTATGGGGCTACTTTCCCGGCAGAGACGCTTGGAGATGAGGCTTACACGCCTGAACTCATGCTGATTGATCGTCAAGGCGGAGGACCTGATCTCATGGAAAGCACGGACGAGAATGGGGATGCGTTGCCTTCTGCCGAGCTGGAGAGTGCCGAGCTCGAAACCGCTCAACTGGAAGCTAGGGCCATGGCTCGCCGTATTCGTGAAATGGTCGGAGATACGGATAAACCAGCCCTTCATGTTTATGATAAAGCCCTTCAATCCATGCGACCTGCGTGTTACGGAGACATTGTCATTTTGCTGCGTTCTGCCCTGATGTGGGCTCCACTCATGATCGAGGAATTCAGACAACAGGGTATTCCTGCTGGAGGAGAGCAGAGCAAAGGGTATTTTCAGGCGACGGAAGTTGAAGTGATGTTGTCCCTGCTGCAAATTGTGGATAATCCAAGGCAGGATATTCCACTTGCTTCCGTGCTTCGTTCGCCGATTGTAGGACTGGATGAAGAGGAACTGGCTCAGATTCGTCTTGGGGGCAAGAGACAGTCTTTCTATGATGCTGTTGTATCGGCCGCAGGAGGTTTCCCTGACTCGTTGAACGGCTACAGGCAGCATGCCGGGCAGACATCAGACCCTGATTCATCTGCAATCCAGCTGCAATGGCCGGAAGTCTGGTCAGAAATGGAACAAGGGCTGCGGGAGTCGGCAGTATCCGTTGAGGCAGACATCATCGAACGTATGCGTGAACCCGATGTGGGAGCGAATGCAGAAGATGGAGTCATTGATGCTGCTGTACGTGCAAGTACGGTTGAACGTATAAGCGAGGATGTGGAAGGGGAGAACGGTACCGGCACAGAGCTGCAACAAAAGCTAATTCGCTTTATGCGTCAACTGGAACAGTGGCGGCTTGAAGCCAGACAAGGCAGTCTGAGCGAACTGATTTGGCGCATGTACAGGGAAACAGGTTATTTGGACTGGGTAGGCGGCCTTCCTGGAGGCATGCAGCGTCAAAGCAATCTGAAGGCTCTGTATGATCGGGCACGACAATATGAGGAGGCAACGGCCAATCGTGGCTTGTTTCGCTTCCTGACCTATGTGTCCAGATTACGTGAGAACGGGGGAGATCTCGGGACCGTAGCTGGTGGTTCGGGAGAGCAGGATAACGCAGTACGCATCATGACGATTCACCGGAGTAAGGGCTTGGAATTCCCAATCGTTTTTGTCGGCGGCATATCCAAGATGTTCAATCAGCAGGATCTGAACTCGCCGTTTCTGATGCATAAGGAGCTGGGGTTTGGCCCGAGGTTTGTGGATCGTGAGAATCGGGTTGCCTATCCAACCTTGGCGAATCTGGCGATTCGCCGTCGTGCCCAGTTTGAGCTGCTTGCCGAAGAGATGCGGGTGCTCTATGTGGCTCTGACCCGTCCGAAGGAGAAAATGATTTTGGTCGGTACGGTGAAAGATGTGGTTAAAAAGGCAGTGGCCTGGTCTCAGATTAAGGACAGTCCGGAACGGATATTGCCTGATTACCTGCTTGCAGCAGGACGTAGTTATTTGGACTGGATTGGTCCATCCCTGATGAGACACCCGGACGCGGTTTTGCTACGTGAACTTGCAGGAGGAAGTGATTCGTTTGCTGCCTGCCTTGTGGATGATGAATCACGCTGGAATATATCTGTCATCTCGGCTGATCACGTATCCCGAGACCTGTTCGTGGATCAGGTGCATGGTGAGGAAGGCGGCATAACCGAAGTACGGAAACATCGTGTTGCTGCCCTAAAAGCAGTTCAGCCTGTGGACTTGTTACCTTCCTCAGTTGAAAAAGAGATGCACGAGGATGAACAAGATGCCATCCTGCGAGATAGTCCGATTGAACAGGGGGGCACACCAGGCGCGCAAGAGGGTGTACAGCTAATACACGAAGTCGAACGTGAGGTAGATAGAAGGTTATCCTGGACATATGCTCATCACGCAGCAACCCAGGTGGCTGCGAGTACATCGGTTACCGAGCTGAAAACATGGCTTGCCATGCAGGGCCATTCGTCGGTTCAGGTCATGGAAGAAATGCTAGAGCAATCTGAGGCATCTGCGATGTATGAGATGCGGGAAGGATTAACCTCAGACGAGACGTTAACAAATGAGTCGATAAGGAAAGATGTGTTAACTCCAAAAGAAGGCATGTATGAGCAAGGTTCGGAGGAGGCTTCGTCCTTTAAATTGCATTTGCGTCGTCCTCAATTTATGGAGGAGAAACAATTGACCGGGGCCGAGCGGGGAACAGTGTATCATACGTTGATGCAGCATCTTCCTTTGGATGGATCACCCGTTGATTCGCAAATCGTGGAAGAGACCATTCAACGGTTAGTGGAGCTTCAAATCATGCTTCCGCATCAGGCTGACATTATTGAGTCTGAACAACTGGCGGATTTCTTCAATACAGAACCTGGGGCAGAATTGCTGCGCGCGGATTGGGTGAAGCGGGAGATTCCATTTATATATGGACTTCCTGCCCATCATTCTCCTGCCGAGTGGCTCCATGAACTTTCACCAAATGCGGGCATGCAGACGTTGGAAGAAGACGGAAAGATGCAAGCATCTCTTACAAATGAGACCGTGCTGGTACAGGGGATTATCGACTGCCTGTATGAGGTGAATGGCGATCTAGTTTTGCTAGATTACAAGACAGATCGCGTGTTGGAGCATCGCGGCGGATTGGACAAACTGACAGAAAACTATCGTTTTCAGCTAGAGCTGTATGGTCGGGCTATTGAAGATATTCTGGGTCGGAAAGTCGACCGGAAATGGCTGTACTTTTTTGATAACGGACATGCTGTGAAACTATGAAATAAAATGAAATGATAAAGAGCCTGGATGAGATTCGTGACATTGATTTAACAGGAGAGAGGGGTTGAGCGGACAATGCGTATTTTGCACACAGGGGACTGGCATCTCGGTAAAACGTTGGAGGGACGGAGTCGGCTGCGGGAGCAGGAGGACTTTGTGGATGAGCTTGTCAGACTGGCGAATGAGCAGCAAGCAGATGCCATTCTAATGGCCGGAGATGTCTATGACTCTGTGAATCCGCCTGCATCGGCGGAACAGCTGTTTTACGAAGCGGCTGCGCGTCTGACGGAAAATGGGAGACCACTTGTAGTCATTGCCGGAAATCATGATCAGCCGGAGCGAGTGGCTTCGGTGACCCCACTTGTGAATAGACAGGGAATCACGCTTGTAGGCATGCCTACTTCAGAAGTCGTAACTATCCATACAAACCGAACTGGAGAGACTGCACAGATTGCCGCTTTGCCCTATCCCTCGGAAGCGCGGTTGAATGAACTGTTGACAACGGACGGGGATGAAAATGTGCTTCGTCAGGCATACAGCCGCCGGGTGGGGATGTTGATGCAGCGTCTGGCGGCTTCTTTTCGTCCAGATACAGTGAATTTGGCTATGAGCCATATTTATGTCCTGGGTGGGGTTGAAAGTGATTCGGAGCGTCCGATTCAGGTTGGAGGCGCGTATACGGTTGATCCGTCTGCATTGTCGACAGGGGCGCAATATACAGCGCTGGGGCATCTCCATCGTGCGCAGGCGGTGAAAGGAGAAGGTGTGATTCGGTATAGTGGTTCTCCGCTGGCCTACAGTTTCTCCGAAGCGGGGCAGAGCAAGTCCGTCACAATGGTTGACCTGGCACCGGGAGCGGCCGCTAATGTGGAAGAAGTGCTGTTGACCTCCGGACGTCCACTTGTGCGCTGGAAGGCACGCGGCGGTCTGGCTGAGATCTATCGTTGGCTGGATGAAGGACGCGATCCCCAGGCTTTTATCGATATGGAAGTGTGGCTGGATGACGCCATGTCCCTGAAAGAAATCCAGCAGCTCCGCAAGTCGCATGACGGGATCATCCATATTCGCCCGGTGTATCCCGAGATGGCAGCCGCAGGGCTTTTGGAGCAACGATCCGAGCTTCCGGTACATGAGCTCTTCCGCAAATTTTATCAGCGTCAGACAGGTGGAGCATTGCCTGAAGACAGTCTGGTACAACTGTTCCTGGAACTTGTCGATGAGGATGAGCCGGGTGTGCGTGAGGAGGTCGAAGGACAGTGAAGCCGATTCTATTGAAAGTTGCAGGTCTGCAAAGTTATCGGGAGACCCAGGAGATTGATTTTACCGTTCTGACGGAAACAGGATTATTCGGCATTTTTGGTCCAACAGGCAGCGGTAAATCTTCCTTGCTTGATGCGATTACGCTGGCGATGTACGGAAAAGTGGAACGAGCGGTTAACGGTACCCAGGGGATCATGAATCATGCCGAGGATTCCTTGTCTGTTGCATTTACCTTTGAACTCGTGTCGGCAGAGGGAACAAGACGGTTTCGGGTCGAGCGTCGTTTCAAACGAAACAATGAGGTTTCGGTGAGCAATACCATCAGTAAATTCATTGAGACCGTCAATGGAGAGGAACAGGTGCTGGCTGATAAGCTGGCAGACGTGAATCGCTGCGTTGAAGATGTCATTGGGTTGAAAATGGATGACTTTACGCGGGCTGTTGTTCTTCCGCAAGGGAAGTTTGCCGAGTTTCTGTCGCTGAAAGGCAGTGAACGACGCCAGATGCTGCAACGTTTGTTCCATCTGGAGAAGTATGGAGATCAGCTGGCCATCAAGCTCAGCCGACGGGTGAAGGACAATGATATGGTTCATCAGTCACTGGCAGCGGAGCAGCAAGGACTTGGCAATGCCAGCAAAGAGACATTGGCGGAAACGGAGCTCCTTCTAAAAGCTGCAGTGAAGCAGTCGGAAGTGTCACGCCAAGCGCTTGATGAAGCGATGAAGGAAGCCGAACAGCTCGGTAAAGTACGGGAATTAAGCCATGAACGTCAGGCTCGTATGGAGGAGCATCGCAAGCTGCAAGCACTGGAGCCACAGATCAAGGCCAATGAGCTGCGGTTGAAGCAGGCCGGGGCGGCAGATGCGATACTCCCTTCATTGCAGACGATGCGAGATGCAGCTGCGCAGCAGAAGTTGCGTCAGGACGTGGCCGGAATGGCACATCAGCAAGCGGTGGAACATGAACGGATAGCTGTTCTGGAGGCCGAGAAGGCCGAAAATGCCCGTGCACAGATGTCTGAGGAAGAACCCAAGTTGCTTCTTCGGCTGGAACAGTTGGAGCAGGCCAAAGAGTTGCAGCGGGAACGGGACGGGCTCCGAGAGGACGGTATTCGTCTCAAGCAGTTTTTGGACAAAGGACAGGGTGAACAGAATGTCATCGGGCAGCAGCTGGAGAAGGAAAAAGAACTGCAGCAGCGAGGACGCAAGCGCCGGGAAGAATTGCAGGAAAGCCTCAAGCCGAATGAAGTGAAGTCGGAAGAACGCAGGCAGCTGCAGGCTGCACTCGAATTGAAGCACCGTCTGGATATTGCAGCGGAGCAAGTGCGCCAGAATAAGGCGGAGGTGGAAACCTATACGCAAGCAGCTGCACAGGGGGCCGACAGGCTGAAGATGGCGGCCGCGGAAGAGAGCCGTCTGAGTGAACTGCGACAGCATCTGATCGAGCAGGCGGCAGCGGGTCTTGAGGCCTTGCTTGCCTGTGAGCAGGACATTGGTCGCGAACAGAGCCTGCTGGCCAGTGCGGAGGAGCAGCTGCGCGGAACGATGCGAGAGCAGGAGTTGCACCGACTCTCCTCCGCCTTGCGCGCCGAACTGCGCGACGGCGAGCCATGCCCGGTGTGCGGCTCCGCACACCATCCGCTCCCGGCTGCGCCGTCGGGAGAAGGTCCGCCCGCAGGCGAGGCGGACCTGGAACTGCTGCGCAGCCTGCATGCTGAGCTGCAGGAGCTGCGCTTTGGGCTGCGCCAGCAGCTGCACGAACGTCGCAGCCTGCTGACGCAGCTTGGCGCCGCGGCCGGCGAAGCTCCGGCCGCAGCCGAGGCCGCGCCTGCGGCTGCGGAGCCGGAGTCCGCCGGGTCGCCCGCACACGGGCGCTCCCCGGCGGACTGGGCGGGACGTGCCGCCGCACTGCGCGAAGCCGCGCGGGCGCTGGCCGCTGCCGCAGCGCCGCTGCAAGCGGAAGCCGCCGCGTTGCAGCAGGCGGCTTTGGGCGCACAGCAGCGCCGCATGGAAGCGGCAGCTGCGCAAGAGGCCGGCCAAGCCGGGCTCGCCCAGGCGGAGCGCAGGCTGGCCGAGAGCGAGGCCGTCGCTGCCGCATTGCACGGCCGCTGGGCCGCGGAATTGCCAGGCATCGCTCTGGAGGAGGCTATGGCCCTCCACCAGGCGATGCAGGAGCGCGACGCGCGCGCAGAAGACATCAAGGAACGGTTGAATAAAAGTGTAACGTTCCTTGAAGAAAAGGAACAGCTGGTACAGTCTCTCCAGCAGAAGCTGGTTGAATTGGACAAACAGCTGATCCAATGGCAGACGGAATGGCAAGGCAACAACAAACAGCTTGCGGAGAAGGAAGAACGTTTACGCCAATGGGTTGGCGAGCAACGGGTCGAGGATTTAATTGCTGCTGCCCAGACACGACTGGATGAACTGCGCAAAGCTGCTGCAGATTCGGCACAGCGCTTCAAGGAAGCCGATGCGTTGAAGCAGGAATCGGCCAAGAAAGACGTCATGGCCCAGCAGGCAGCAGCCTCGGCAGCAGAGCATTTCCAACAGGCACAGGAGCGCTGGAGGCAATTGCTGGAGCAATCCCCGTTTGTTACGGAAGAGGACGTTGTTGAGGCGGCGATTCCTTCCGAACAAGCTGAGCGACTGGCAGCGGAAATTCAGCAGCATCGGGAACGTGATCGTGAGCTTGCATCCCAACTTCGTGAACTGGAACAAAAATTGGGCGGAGCAATTGTATCCGAGGAACAGTGGTCAGCTTGCACAGAACGGCTGCAACGATCCCGTTCAGAGGATGAAGCGGCCCTCCGGGCAAAGGCACGCGCAGAACGTGATCTGGAGGATGTTCAGCAGCGACATGTTCGCTGGACCGAGTTGGAGAACAAACGGGTGGAGGTTAGTCGTCAAGGGGAGATGCTTAGCAAACTGCAAGCGGCTTTCAGAGGTAACGCATTTGTTGAATATATTGCAGAAGAACAGCTGATGCAGGTGAGTCAGGCTGCTTCACAGCGCCTGCGCTTCCTTACCAAACAACGCTATTCACTTGAGGTGGATTCGGGTGGTGGCTTTGTCATCTGTGATGATGCAAACGGTGGAGTTAAACGACCAGTGTCCACCCTGTCCGGTGGGGAGACCTTCCTGACCTCGTTGTCACTGGCATTGGCATTATCTGCCCAAATTCAGCTGCGTGGCCAGTATCCGCTGCAATTCTTCTTCCTGGACGAAGGGTTCGGTACACTGGACCCTGAACTGTTGGATACGGTCATTACATCGCTGGAAAAATTGCATGATGACCGCCTTGCTGTCGGCATCATTAGCCACGTTCCGGAGCTGAGAGCACGCTTGCCACGCAAACTTGTAGTCATTCCAGCAGGGGAGGCTGGCGCCGGGTCTCGTGTGGTGCTGGAAACATTATAGGTACGGAAGTGTTCCGTGGTTGAATGAGTTGATAGGAAGAACCCAGCTTTTAACCAGTCCTACAAAATGGATCTGATGGGGTCTCCACGAACGAATTGAGGAATATGTGTTTGAATTTTATTTATATATTCCGTTGAAACAGTTAAGTGAGTTAGATCACAGATACAGGTTCATCCTGTTGTTATACTACAGTTAAGCCGACAAACTTTATGTTAAGTACCCCGGCGGACGTCTGATCAGGAACGCTCCTGGATAGACATCCGCAATTGCAGGCTTCCACATGGAAGCTGCAACGGGGTGCTTCTTTTTTATTTTTCAGCGTTTACTCCTCCTTCACAGGTGCATCATGTACACGACTTTACCTAGAAACGGCCATAATCCTGAAACTCTTGTCATTCATATAGTGTCATTTCGCCCAGATCTGAATACCATGAAAGGGTGATGAAGAGCAGACATATCTGGAGGCGATGAAACGTGGAAAAGATGGAAGCGAAGAAACTATGTAAGGAACACATGCATCGCTATGTGTGTGTACAAATGCTTGACGGTACCCATTATGATGGCATTGTGGAAAATGTGGATGATGACATGATTTATTTGGCTGTTCCCGTAGGACATGAAGCTATGGCTAATCACGCGAACTGGGGACCAAATATGATGCCAGTTACTTATCCTGCTCATGCACGCGGCTTTTTTCCGGGCTATGGCTACCCGTACCCTTATTACGGTTACGGTCGCAGACGTTTCAATAGGCTGATACTTCCTCTGTTTGGCCTCGCTGCCTTATCTTTATTGCCTTATTATTAACAAAGTTTCGTGATGGAGTAATGCGTGTAATGCAAATATGACCTTTTTCATCTTTGGTGTACGCTCAGTAGTTCACTAAGATGTGAAAGGTTTTTATGTCTATTATTGTGATTATAAATATGATAACTGAACATGTTAGATTGGACGTCCCTTTTCAGTTCCGGTATGATAGAAGGGTATACATAATTTTAAATTCAAAGGAGGGTATGAACAATGGATTGCTTGTTTTGCAAAATTGTAGAGGGCAGCATTCCCTCCAATAAGGTACTGGAGAATGACCATGTCGTTGTCTTTCATGACATCCAGCCCGCTGCACCGACCCATGTACTTGTTATTCCAAAGAAACATATTGCTTCCATGAATGAAGTAACTGCAGAAGATCTGCCGTTAATTGGTGAGATTCATTTGGCTGCGCAGGAAGCGGCCAAACGTCTTGGTGTGGAAGAGACAGGTTACCGACTGATTAATAACTGCGGCAAGGACGGGGAACAAACCGTACATCATCTGCATTATCATTTGCTTGGCGGTACCCGACTTGGCGTGTTGACCAGCTTGTCCGACTCACACAAATAAATGAGCGTTGTTACTTTAGTTCAGGACTTGTCCATAATGCATGAATAAGCATGAATATGGGGTTGAAGTTCACATAAAATAAATGATCATTACGTTAAGGTTGACACGTTTATTACCTTTCGCCTATAATGAAAGGTGATGAACCGTGTTATTGCTCTTGGACGGTCTGGTCGGAGGGAGGGAAAACTGGTGTCTGAAACTAAAGTTCGCAAAAACGAGACTATTGATGCTGCACTTCGTCGGTTTAAACGTTCCATCGCAAAAGATGGCGTATTGGCTGAGGTGAAGAAACGTAAGCATTATGAGAAGCCAAGCGTAAAGCGCAAGAAAAAGTCCGAGGCTGCTCGTAAGAGAAAGTTTTAGGAGGATTTTAACTACATGAATCTTAGCGAACGATTGAACGAAGATATGAAGCAAGCGATGAAGAGTAAGGACAAGTTCAAGCTCTCCAACATTCGGTTGATTCGTTCGACGATCAAGAATCTTGAAATAGATTTGAAAAGAGATTTGGATGATAACGAAGTGCTTGATATTCTGAGTCGTGAAATCAAACAGCGCAAAGATGCCCTCCAAGAATTTGACAAAGCGGGCCGTGAAGACCTCGCGGCAAATGCAAAAGCGGAAATTGAAATACTCAGTCAGTACCTTCCCGCACAGCTTACCGAAGAAGAAATTAAAGTTATTGTACAGCAGACCATCCAGGAAACCGGTGCTTCTTCGAAAGCCGAGATGGGGAAAGTCATGTCTGCCCTTATGCCGAAAGTCAAAGGCAAAGCGGACGGCAAACTGGTAAATCAAGCAGTTCAACAATTTCTGCAATAAAGCAAATCAATGAACACCTCCTGACTTGTCAGGGGGTGTTTTTTCCGTTTCCGTTTTACTATTCAGCATGGGTTTGATTGAAAGGGATCACGGAATGTTGAGTGAGCTAATGCGAATAACATGCGGGATTATTCTTTGTGCGTTCACAAATATTGCTTTTAAATGGTTAATGAACATGAATATGGATTTTATTTGTTGCAATTGGTCTGGGTTTCAAATATAATTTTAAGATTTTGAAACGAAATGTTGCATTGTACGTAATAAATACCATAAGCTGGACAGTATAACATTAATGGAAAAGGGGGGACTATTGTGAAGGGAAAGCGCCGGAAGAAGCTTATGGGGCCATTGTTGCTCTTGATGCTGCTGACGCTGCTGATTCCTGTCTGGATTGGGTCACCGTCAGCGCATGCAGCTGAGAAAAGTGGCGCCGTATATATCATTCCGGTGGATAAACCAATCGAGCAGGGGCTTGGCAAGTTTATGGAACGCGGCTTCAAGGAAGCAGAAGAGATGAATGCTGGCCTGATCGTTCTGGATATTAATACGCCGGGTGGGCGTGTCGACACGGCAGAGGATTTAGGTAACCTGATTAAGGAAAGTCCTGTTGAAACCGTTGCATTCGTTCGTGGAGATGCTGCATCGGCCGGAAGTTTTCTGGCTTTGAATGCAGATAAGATCGTAATGTCGCCAGGCAGCATGATCGGTGCGGCAGCGATGGTGGACAGCACGGGTAAACATGTGGACGATCCGAAGCTGGTTGCGTTCTGGAAGAGCAAAATGCAGGGAGCGGCTGAGAAAAGTGGCCGTAACGGCAAAATTGCAGCTGGAATGACAGATGTTAACATGGTCGTGGAGATGCCGGAGATTAATAAAACCAAAGAAAAAGGTGAAATTATTGCTCTCTCGGCCGAGGAAGCGCTGAAAGTGGGCTTTGCGGACCATATCAGCAGCACGCCGGAAGAAGCTGCAGCCTGGCTCGGATACAATCAGGATGATGTGTTCACTGTTCAAAGAACCGCAGCAGAGAACATATCTACATTTCTGACCAATCCTGTCATCATGACGATACTGCTATTCCTTGGAATAGCCGGTGTGGTTATTGAGTTGATTGTGCCTGGATTCGGAGTGCCTGGTATCGTTGGTATCGTGTGCTTTGTGCTTTATTTCTCAGGGAATTATATTGCCGGTTTTGCCGGAGCAGAGACATGGGTATTATTCACTGTCGGACTGATCATGATGATTCTGGAGATGTTTATCCCAAGCTTTGGCATTTTGGGAATTTTGGGATCGATTGCACTTGTGGCTGGTGTTGTGCGAGCTGCTTATGATACAAGTGATGCATTTATATCATTAGGTATTGCTTTTGGTGCAGCTCTGGTGGTCATTGCAATCGTCGTTATCCTGTTCAAGGATCGAGGCATATGGAATCGATTCATATTAAGCGACAAACTGTCTGCTGATCGTGGTTACTCTTCTGCAACAGAACGCAAAGAGTTGATCGGCTTGCAAGGAATTAGTCTGACTCCGCTTCGTCCTTCGGGAACAGCGATGTTTAACGGGGAGCGGGTCGATGTGGTGTCTGATGGAGACTTCATTCCGATTGATACGCCGATTATTGTGATTAAAGCGGAAGGTACCCGGATTGTCGTTCAACAGGCTTTGCCGGTATAACCCGCTTTTTGCCGGAGCTTGATTCAGCTTCGGCAATGTACATAACCATTCTACAGAAGCTGCGAGTGGAGTGGTGTAAATCAATGAACAGCAGCGAAGTTCCACCACATGGTCTGTTAATACGTTTTTTTCACAAATTAAATTGCAAATGGAGGAATTTTGACTATGGAACCAACCTTGATTACGGTTTTGCTCATTGCGGTAGTTGCGATTATCGTATTGAGCGTATTTTTCAGCTTTTTCCCGGTAATGCTCTGGATCTCAGCTCTTGCTTCCGGCGTACGTGTGGGTATTATCACGTTGGTAGCGATGAGACTAAGACGTGTAACACCTAGCCGGATCGTAAATCCACTGATTAAAGCAACCAAAGCTGGACTTCAGTTGACAATGAACCAACTGGAAAGTCACTTCTTGGCCGGTGGTAACGTTGACCGTGTTGTTAACGCCCTGATTGCTGCGCAACGTGCGAACATTCCACTTGAATTTGAACGTGCTGCTGCGATTGACCTTGCAGGTCGTGACGTATTGCAAGCCGTACAGATGAGTGTAAACCCACGTGTTATTGAAACGCCGATTGTTTCTGCGGTAGCCAAAGATGGTATCGAAGTTAAAGTAAGAGCGCGGGTTACAGTTCGTGCCAATATTGACCGTCTCGTCGGTGGTGCGGGTGAAGAGACGATTATTGCCCGTGTCGGCGAAGGTATCGTAAGTACGAACGGTTCCTCCAATTCCCATAAAGACGTCCTGGAAAATCCGGATCTGATCTCCCGCACGGTATTGTCCAAAGGTTTGGATGCAGGTACAGCTTTTGAAATCCTGTCCATTGATATCGCGGACGTGGATGTAGGTAAAAACATCGGTGCCTTCCTGCAAACGGAACAGGCAGAAGCTGATAAACGTATCGCACAAGCAAAAGCGGAAGAGCGTCGTGCGATGGCCGTAGCTCAAGAACAAGAGATGAAAGCACGCGTAGTGGAAATGAGAGCACGTGTGGTTGAGTCTGAATCCCAAGTACCTCTGGCAATGTCTGAAGCACTTCGTAGTGGTAAAATTGGCGTAATGGACTACATGAACCTGAAAAACATTGAAGCGGATACTCAAATGCGCAACACATTAGGAAAACCTGGTGAAAGTACAAACTCCAACGATCAGGGTGATTCCAAAAACGGAAGATAGGCGGTGAGTGCATATGGGCCTATTTGAATGGATTTTTAACAATC
The DNA here is from genome assembly GCF_014844075.1 of Paenibacillus sp. JNUCC-31. NCBI lineage: Bacteria > Bacillati > Bacillota > Bacilli > Caryophanales > Paenibacillaceae > Paenibacillus > Paenibacillus sp. JNUCC31. The sequence continues at coordinate 1,146,695 of NZ_CP062165.1, read as the reverse complement.
TGTATATTGTAGCAGTCGTCGCTTTTGCACTCTTTTCCTTCCTTGGAAAAGTATCCAAGTCGGCTGATCCGAACAAAAAGCGTCCTAATAATGGGATGCCAACATTTGGAGGAAGCGGTGAATCGGACCGGGATAATCGCTCGCGTGGGAATACCGCACCGCAGCAGTCATCGGGTCCTCCAGATCCCCGCTATGACGAGCAGTATGACGAACGGTACGATGATGACGATCCGTATGATGATCGATATGATCAACCCTATTCGGAGCCGGCGACGACATCTGCCCGTTCCGTTAATAATGATTTTGGAGGACAAAGTTCTCTGGGTGGAATGGAAAATTCCCTTGAAGAACAGATGAAAGTCATGGAGCAACGGCAACGCGAAATTCGCGAGCGACTGGACCGTATTTCTACTGCCAATACACCGGTTGTGTCTGATTCCGGTTGGGATGAAGTTTCAACTGGCGAGTTTGAGCAGTCCCAGCTTCGACGAGAAGACATTCGTACGGGTGTGTTGTGGGCAGAAGTTCTCGGTTCTCCGCGCTCTAAACAGCCTTTTGGAACACGAGGCAAACTGTAACTTTATACATTTTTATAAGTGATAAGCCGTCTCTGGTGAGCATGAATCCAGACGACGGCTTTTTTCTGTCTCGGCCTCTTTTTATTTTCGCATCTAACACGGTCCGTAGTTTTCATAATTTCAAGAATCTGCGCATAAGTTGAACTGTAGAGGAAGGGGGAAGACCTTCGAATGACCCGGATCAGCCGCAAGCTGCGCAGATGGACCAGCGAGGTGCTGGATTTGCCGCAGGATGTGCTTTACGATATGCCACGGTTAACCCTGATCGGCACAAAGCAATTGTATATAGAGAATCATCGTGGTGTCATCCATTTCACACCGGATCGCATCGTCCTTGCACTCTCTCAAGGTCAACTGGAGATCAAAGGATTTGACTTGATGATTCGCAATATTTTGCCGGATGAAGTAGCGGTTGAAGGAACGATTCTGGATATTCATATAAATGGAGCGGAGGGGAACGCATGAAGCAGCCCAGTCTGTACAAACTGCGAGGAGCAGTCCGTATCACGGTCACTGGGGGGGATATTGAAGCATTAATCAACATGGTGGCAGAGCAGGGACTGGAAGTGTGGGACCTGCGTGCCCATGACGGACGCATGGCAGAGATGAACATTCTGCTACCGCATTTCTTCAGGCTGCGTCCTTTGGTGAAACGGACAGGCTGCCGGGTGAAGGTGACACATCGGAGCGGATTTCCATTTTTTGCAGCCCGGTTGTTGAAAAGAAAGTTCTTTCTTGGAGGTATGCTGTTTTTTATAGCAGCTCTGTTTGCTTTGTCATCCATGGTTTGGGATGTGGAAGTCAAAGGAAATGTGACCATTCCGACGGATGAAGTGCTTGCGGCTGCGAAAAAAGAAGGTATCTACCCATTTCAATGGGGGTTCCGTCTTCAAAGCCAGGACAAGCTCTCCAGACAGCTCGCACTCGCTCTGCCGGATGTAACCTGGATTGGAGTGACCAAAGAAGGGACCACCATCACCATTCAGGTCGTGGAGTCGGCACAACCCAAACGTGAACCGCTGCTGAACCCGAGACATCTGGTCAGTAAATCGGATGCCGTGATCACGCAAATCTACGCAGAGCAGGGGCGCCCTGTCGTCCAGAAGAACATGCGTGTCAAAAAAGGGCAAGTATTAATATCGGGTATTTTGGGGGATGAAGAGAACACAAAGACCATCGTAGCCAAAGGCGAAGTTCGCGGACTGGTATGGCGTGAATATCAGGTGGAAGTGCCACTTGTTCAGAAACATAACACGATGACCGGGGAGAGCAAGGAACGTTTTTACATTGTTCTGGGGAAATGGGCGATACAACTTTGGGGATACGGGAGTACGCCTTTCACCTCATTTGACACCGCTAGTGATCATAAACCACTAACCTGGCGATCCTTCACACTTCCTATGGGATGGCTGACAGAGAAAGATTTGGAAACGACGGAACAAGAGGAGCAGCACACGATTGAATGGGCCAGAACGAAAGGGCTGGAAGGAGCAAGAAACGATATATTTGCCAAAAACGGCAAAGGAACCAAAATTTTAAGTGAAAAAATTTTGCATGAGAAGAAAGAGAATGGTAAAGTTTATATGAAAGTATTATTTGAAGTGGAAGAAAGCATTGCGGAAGAACTTCCGTTAGTCCATAGTCAAGGAGAATGAGGCTATTTGTCAGAGCAAACACGCAGCATACAAATCTCCCTCCAAAGTGCGGGAGAGGGTCAATCTCTTTTTGGACCCCAAGATATTTTTCTAAAACTGATTGAATCCGAGATTCCAGCCCAGATTGCTTCCCGTGAAGCGGAGATTGTGATCCATGGCAGCATACAGCATGTGGAATCACTTGAACAATTATTTGATGTGTTGTTGCAATTGGTACGTAACGGGTATGTGTTAACCGAAAGGGACGTCAAGTATGCTATTGAGCTTGCCAAGGAACTGCGTGCAGACCAGCTTCTGGATCTGTTCAAAGGCGAGATTACAACGACATACCGCGGAAAGCCGATCCGGGTTAAAACGATTGGACAGAAACACTATGTAACTACAATTAAAAAACGTGATGTTGTATTTGGTATCGGTCCTGCCGGTACAGGTAAAACCTATCTGGCGGTTGTATTGGCTGTAGCAGCACTCAAGGAAGGCAGCGTCAAACGAATCGTGCTCACAAGGCCTGCCGTTGAAGCAGGAGAGAGCCTGGGCTTCTTGCCTGGTGATCTTCAGGAAAAGGTGGACCCTTACTTGCGTCCCTTGTATGATGCTTTATACGATGTTATGGGACAAGAGCAGACCGCCAAGGCCCTGGAACGTGGCTTGATTGAAATTGCGCCTCTGGCCTATATGCGGGGACGTACACTGGACGATTCATTCATTATTCTGGATGAAGCCCAAAATACGACACCGGAACAAATGAAAATGTTTCTAACCCGTCTTGGTTTTGGTTCCAAAATGGTCATTACGGGTGATGTGACACAAATTGATTTACCCCGCGGCAAAAAGTCGGGTCTTGTGGAGGCAAATACGATATTGGGTCAAGTGGAAGAGATTGGATTCGTTTACTTTGCCGAACAGGATGTTGTAAGGCACTCCCTCGTCCAGAAAATTATCGTTGCCTATAACCACGCCGCAGAAAATCAAGAATAGAAAGGGATTGTCTCGATGACCTCGAAGGAACTGTCAAAAGGCAAATCTTTTCAGAATAGAGCTACAGGATGGAAGTATAGCGTGTGGGCACGCTATCTTCTGTTTTTGTTTCTGGTGATCCTCTTCTACGTAGGCCTTGCTTCCAAGCTGCTCCCTGAGCGGTATGATATTCAGGAAGGCACACGGAGCGAAGTGGATATTGCTGCGCCCATGCAAATTCCAAATACGAAAGCTACACTGAAAGCGCAAGAAGAAGCGGCAGAACGTGTACAGCCAATGTTTCAGATCGTGCAAATGCGGAACGAAAATCTGATGACGACTCTGCTTGACCGTATTGATCGACTGAATCAGGATGATCAGATTTCAAGTCAGGACAAGATTGACATCTATCGTGATGAAATACCGCAGCGTCAGAAGGACTTTGTGGCCAATTTTATCAACAACAACCGGAAAGCGGGTACATACTCCGAAACTCTTTTGGAAGAGATCAGAAATGTGGTACAGGAGCAAAGCTATCGTATCCCGGAAGAGACATACATTAAAATCTCACGTCTGACCTCAGATGATATTCAGGAGATGAAAGCCGTTGCCCGGGATATCGTCTCCAGATTAATGACAGACCAGATTAGCGATGCAACAACAGCACGTGCGAAAGTGGCCGAGATGGTGAGTGTAAGCTCACTAAGCAAACGAACACAGCGTGAGGTTGTACAGGAACTCGCTCGTCTTGTGGTGACGTCCAATCGTTTCTATGATGAAGAGGGAACGAAGGAAGCCAAAGTGCAGGCTCGTGAGAATACGCAAACGGTCTTTATCAAGCAAGGGGACACGCTTGTAGCCAAAGGGGAGTTAATTACTCCTGAGATGTACACCCTTCTGGGTGAGAATGATTTGCTGAAAAACGAAGTGAACTACTGGCCACAGCTTGGATTACTTATGTTTTCCTGCCTGTTGTCTGCAGCGATTCTAATGTATATTCAGCAGTTCAGCGGAACGCATTTCAAATATAACAATGCGCAGTTGCTGATGCTTGTTATTATATTTATTATTACCATTGTGGTTATGCATGTTACAGCGATCCTCCAGACCAGTGAGAATTCATACGTAGGCTTTCTTGCACCTGTTGCCGTAGGCGCAATGTTGATTGCATTGCTGCTGGATACATCGCTTGCCTTTGTCTGCTCGATCATTATTGGCATGTTGTCGAGCATTATTTTGAACACACATCAGGGTCAGATTTTTGACTTTGAACTTGGTTTCTTCGCGGTGTTGGTATCGTTTGTTGCGATCTTCGCCACCCATCGGGCGAGTCAGCGCTCTACCATCCTGAAAGGTGCGATTATGGTCTGCCTGTTCGGGTCGATTGCGGTCTTCACGCTCGCTTTAATTGATTCGGGTGACTGGAACCGGACAACAACGTTGTATGGTATTGGATTTGCGTTTGCCGGAGGTGTACTGACTGCCATATTGGTTATTGGACTGATGCCGTTTTTCGAAACCTCATTCGGGATCTTGTCTGCGCTGAAACTGGTGGAACTGTCTAATCCGAATCATCCGCTACTGCGCAAGTTGCTAACGGAGACACCGGGCACGTATCATCACAGTGTCATGGTAGGTAACCTGTCAGAAGCCGCAGCAGAGGCGATCGGTGCCAACGGGCTGTTATGTCGGGTAGGTTCCTATTACCATGATATTGGCAAGACCAAAAGACCCATTTATTTTATTGAAAATCAGAACAATATGGAAAATCCGCATGATTCGATTGATCCCAAGCTGAGCAAGTCCATTATCGTAGCTCACGCACGGGATGGTGTGGAAATGCAGAAGGACTACAAGTTGCCGAGACCTATCCGGGACATTGCCGAGCAGCATCATGGAACAACCTTCCTGCATTATTTCTATCACAAAGCGCTTCGTCAGGCGGAGGAAGCTGGAGTGGAACCTGATTTCACGGAAGAGGACTTCCGTTATCCGGGTCCCAAGGCTCAGTCCAAAGAGTCGGCGATTGTTGGCATCGCTGACAGCGTGGAAGCTGCGGTCCGTTCCTTGCGGAAGCCTACTGTTGAACAAGTGGAATCCATGATTGAAAAAATAATTAAAGGTCGGCTGGACGATCACCAGTTTAACGATTGTGATCTGACGATGCGTGAACTGGATATCGTCGCCAAGACCCTTAAAGAAACCGTCATGGGCATATTCCACTCCAGGATCGAATATCCGGAAGAAATGAAGAAACCGAAACCAACCTCGCCAGAGGCGGGTTGATTCGCTAATATGAGCAGACAGGAGTATGAAAGAATGAGTCTTAACCTAGCGTGGAATAATGAACAACAGAATAAAGAAATTACTGAACCGATGATTGCAATGCTGGAGCAACTGCTGAACCTTGCCGGAGAAGCGGAAGGCGTTGCAGACGGGGAAGTAGCTCTGACTTTTGTGGATGATGAACAGATCCATGAGTTGAACCGTGACTATCGCGGCATTGATCGTCCAACCGATGTGTTGTCTTTTGCGATGAATGAGACGGTGGATGAGGAGCTTGATATTATCTACGAGCTGGATGAGGACGAAGAAATGGAAGAAATGCCGGATGTTTTGGGAGATATTATTATCTCTGTTCCCCGGACGATTCTACAGAGTGAAGAATATGGGCATTCATTTGAACGTGAGCTCGGGTTCCTGTTTGTTCATGGTTTCTTGCACCTGCTCGGATATGATCATCAGGACGAAGCCAGCGAAGCCGAAATGATGGGCAAACAGGAAGCGGTATTGGCCCAAGCCGGGTTGACACGATAATGAAAAGGCGCTCCTGGGGGATGGTATTCCGCAATGCTGCGGAAGGAATCGTATACGGGCTGCGGACTCAGCGGAATGTAAGAGTTCATACAGGAGTCGCCATTTTGATGTGTGCAGCCGGCTTTTTTTTCGGGATTTCGAGAACAGACTGGATGTTTGTACTGACAGCCGTCTTTCTTGTTCTTGTGACGGAGCTGATGAATACAGCAGTTGAAGCTGCTGTGGATCTCGCGCATCCGCATATACATCCGCTGGCAAAAGCGGCGAAGGACACCGCGGCCGGTGCAGTTTTACTGGCTGCGGTGTTCGCCGTCATCATTGGGTGTATCGTTTTCATCAAGCCAGTGATGAGCTGGCTGGGTTTGCTTTGATTTTGTTTTAAAATTACACACAATTGTATAGTTACTTGATGCAAACACGATAACGGAGGGGTCAGAATAAACCTGAAGAAACGAAGTGTGCGCCTTTATCCCCGGATTTTCACTTTGAAAAAAGTGAATCATAAAAATCTGGGGATAACAGCGCTCGGAAGGTTGTTCTGGCAACGGAGTGTTCAGTGTAAATGCACTAGTTAACTTTATAGTACACCCCAGAGGGAGAGATTAATTATGGATGATGGTTTGTTGATGCAGGAAGCAATTAAGGCACGTACGAAGGCGTATACTCCTTACTCACATTTTGGTGTAGGCGCAGCTTTGCTTGACAGTGAAGGACATGTGCATCATGGTTGTAATATTGAGAATGCTGCTTACACGCCAGGTAATTGCGCTGAGCGTACAGCCATGTTCAGTGCAATTGCCGGTGGACAGCAGCCGCGCAGTTTCAAGGCCATTGCAATTGTAGGAGATACGGACGGCCCGATTGCTCCGTGCGGCGTATGTCGTCAAGTGATGTACGAACTGTGTGATCCGGATATGAAGGTCATTCTGGGAAACATGAAAGGTGATCTGCAGGAAACTACCGTTGCCGAGCTATTGCCATGGGCTTTTGGACCGTCAGATCTGAACTCTGCCAAAAAGTAAAAACCAATACATTCCAGGCCTAGGCGCCTGAGGAGGAACATATGAAAAAACAAGCATTCAAATCCGGCTTTGTAGCCATTATTGGACGTCCCAATGTAGGTAAATCCACACTGATGAACCAAGTCATTGGACAAAAAATTGCGATCATGTCGGACAAACCACAGACGACACGAAATAAAATTCATGGTGTATATACTTCGGAACAACAACAAATCGTTTTCCTGGATACACCTGGGATTCACAAACGTCAATCCAAGCTCGGCGATTACATGAACCAGACCGCTTTGAATACCCTCGGAGAAGTGGAAGCTGCTTTGTTCCTGATTGATGCTTCGGAAGGCATGGGTGGTGGTGATCGTTATATTGCTGAACAATTGAAAAATGTGCGGACGCCTGTCATTCTTGTCATGAACAAAATTGATAAAATTGAGCCGGAAGCCTTGCTTCCTTTGATTGAGGAATATCGCAAGCTGCACGATTTCGCGGAAATCGTTCCTGTTTCGGCCATGCTTGGCAGCAATGTTAGCACTTTGCTGGAGCAACTGGGCAAATATTTGCCGGAAGGTCCACAGTACTACCCAGACGACCAGGTAACTGACCATCCGGAGCAGTTCGTTTGCGCCGAGTTGATTCGGGAGAAAATATTGCAAATGACGCGCGAAGAAGTACCACACTCCATTGCGGTAACGATTGAGGATATGAAAGTACAGGATAACGGCGTCGTTTATATTTCAGCCGTCATTTTTGTGGAGCGTGATTCGCAAAAAGGAATCATTATCGGAAAACAGGGTGCTTTGCTCAAGGAAGTCGGGAAGCGGGCACGTCAGGATATTCAAAACCTGTTGGGTTCCAAAATTTTCATGGACTTGTGGGTCAAAGTGAAAAAAGATTGGAGAAACCAGGAGCGTGTACTGCGGGATCTTGGCTTTGGCCGCGAATAATACATTCATTATCCAGTAATTGCAACACATAGTTTACCTTGCAAGACTCCATCCTATCTGGTAGAAGCAGACGTCATTTCTGAAGAGAGGATGAAATTCCGATGCGAGATTTTTCGTGGAAGGTTTTTGCAATGACGGGGGATTTGGAGTCCTATCTGTTATATGCCCAGGCATGTGGCTCGTTGGCACAGGAGTCGGATACGGCAAGGGAAGTGATCGAAGATGAAGAAGCCGAAGGATAATTGGCTGATTCGGGAATGGTTAGGTGACGAGGCATGCTATACAGGGTGGAAGGGATTGTCATCCGCAGCATGGATTACGGCGAGGGAAACAAAATCATTACGCTTTGCACCGAAAGCGGCGGGAAAGTAGGGGTACTCGTTCGTGGTGCAAAAAAGCCCAAAAGCCGACATGCTGCACTGGTGCAGCCATTTACGTACGGTCAGTATGTATATTTTCGCAACACCGGTCTGGGGACACTAAACGCCGGTGAGATCATCGAGTCTTACCATGAGCTGCGCGAAGATCTGGTTAAGGCTTCCTATGCATCTTATGCTTGTGAACTGCTGGATCGGGTGTTGCAGGATGAAGAGACAGGCACATTCTGGTTCAAACAGTTAAAAGCCTGTCTCCAGGCGTTAAAGGAAGAGAAGGACCCGGTGGTCATCACAAGCTTGTATGAAATGAAAATATTACAGGCAGCCGGATATGGACCTCAGCTTGATGATTGCATCTCTTGTGGTCAGGAGCGACCGGATGAACAATTATTTGTGAGTCCAAGGCTTGGAGGCGTTCTGTGCCGTGCTTGCAAACACTTCGACCCTCCGGCGATGTCCGTGAGCCCAAAGGCATTGAAGCTGTTGCGTTTGTTTGCGCAGTTGGATCTGCAAAGACTTGGTAATATATCCGTGAGTGAAGGCACTCGAGATGAGATCAAAAAGATTATGCGGGCCTTTATGGATCATCAGCTTGGATTGAATCTGAAATCCCGTTCTTTTCTTGATCAAATGGAAAAGTACGGGATTTGAGTCGTCTTGTTGTGAAATAAGTAATATATCTTGACTTCGTACTTATTTTTATATATTATGAACTATAATTTCTCTTTTGGAGACATGCATTGAACGAGAAAGTAGGAGACTTGATTTATTACATTCAAGAGAACAGGTCGGTTGACTTGCTAAATCTTGTATGAGCGAGCCGGGGATGGTGGGAGCCGGGTTGAATCGGTCTGTGAAATGGCACTCGGGAGCATGATTGGACACGGAAAAGTGGGCTTGAATGAACAGGATTTTCTGTTTGTATCTTAGCCAAGTAGGGTGGAACCGCGGGAACAGCTCTCGTCCCTATGTCTGTATAACAGGCGTAGGACGGGGGCTTTTTAGTGTCTGTACCGTTCTGGGCTTGTTCATCACAAACCATCGAAAAGGAGCATGATTATGAATTTTCAGCAGATGATTCTCACGCTGCAACAATTCTGGGCCGAGCACAACTGTATTATTGTCCAACCATATGATACGGAAAAAGGGGCAGGTACAATGAACCCAATGACCTTTTTGCGTTCGCTTGGACCCGAGCCTTGGAAAGTAGCTTATGTAGAGCCGTCCCGCCGTCCTTCGGATGGTCGTTACGGAGAAAATCCAAACCGTCTCTATCAGCATCATCAATTCCAGGTTATTATCAAGCCTTCTCCGGACAATATTCAGGAGATTTACCTGGAAAGTCTGAAACAGTTGGGCATTGATCCGCTCAAACACGATATTCGGTTTGTTGAAGACAACTGGGAGAACCCATCCCTCGGCTGTGCTGGTCTTGGCTGGGAAGTATGGCTGGACGGTATGGAAATCACCCAATTTACGTATTTCCAACAAGTTGGCGGGATCGAGACGAATCCGGTAGCGGTTGAGATTACGTATGGTATGGAGCGTCTTGCTTCATACATTCAGGAAAAAGAGAATGTGTTCGAGCTGGAATGGGTCGACGGTATTACATACGGCGATGTGTTCCGCCAGCCTGAATTCGAACATTCCAAATATACGTTTGAAGTATCTGATGTCAAAATGCTGTTTACTCTCTTCAACATGCATGAGGAAGAAGCGAACAAGGCGATGGCTCAGCATCTGGTTTTCCCGGCCTATGACTATGTGTTGAAATGTTCACATACGTTCAACTTGCTTGATGCACGCGGAGCAATCAGTGTAACGGAGCGTACCGGATACATCACCCGTGTGCGTAATCTGGCCCGTCAAGTGGCTGCAACATATGTGGAAGAGCGTGAGAAGCTCGGCTTCCCGCTGATTAAGAAAGGGGGAGCTGAGCATGTCTAAGGATCTGTTATTTGAAATTGGTCTGGAAGAAGTGCCTGCACGCTTCATGCGAGCAGCAATTGAACAGCTGCAGGATCGTGTCGTGAAATGGCTGGATGGATCACGTATTGCTTATGGTGAAGTGAACGCCTATGCCACACCTCGCCGACTGGCTGTTTTGATTAAGGATGTTGCCGAGAAACAGGAGGACGTGGAGGAAGAAGTAAAAGGACCTTCACGCAAAATTGCACTGGATGACAGTGGTAACTGGAGTAAAGCCGCACTTGGATTTGCCCGTAGTCAGGGTGTTGAACCGGATCAGTTCACATTCAAGGAACTGAGCGGCGTGGAATATATCTATGCGACCAAGAGCAGCAAAGGTGTAGAAACATCCTCTGTAATCGGTCAAGGTTTGCTGGCTATACTACATGCCATGACGTTCCCGAAATTCATGCGCTGGGCTTCGTATGATTTCAAATTTGTACGTCCGATTCGCTGGATTGTCGCTCTGCTGGGCAGCGATGTTATTAAGTTGGAAGTTGCAGGAGTAAAGTCTGGCAATGTAACACGTGGACATCGTTTTCTCGGGAAAGAGGCGGTCATATCAGATCCTGCTTCGTATGTGGAAGTGCTTCGTTCCGAGAACGTTATTGCGGATATCAAAGAACGTGAGCAGATGATTGTAGCCCAGATCCAGGCACTGGCTGCCGAGAAGAAATGGGATATTGCGATTAAGGAAGATCTGCTGGAAGAAGTCTTGTTCCTGGTGGAGACACCAACGGTGCTGTTCGGAACATTCGAGTCTTCATTTTTGAATATTCCTCAAGAAGTACTCATTACTTCGATGCGCGAGCATCAACGTTATTTCCCTGTGCTTGATAACGATGGACAATTGTTGCCATACTTCGTTACGGTTCGTAACGGCGGTAACGATTCATTGGATGTCATTGCAAAAGGAAACGAAAAGGTACTTCGTGCACGTCTGTCTGATGCCAAGTTCTTTTACGAGGAAGACCAGAAACTGGAGATCAAGGACGCATTATCGAAGCTGGAGAGTATTGTCTTCCAGGAAGAGCTCGGTACGGTTGGAGATAAGGTTCGCCGCATTCGCAAAATTGCGGATGGCTTGGCTGCCAAGCTGCACGTATCTGCTGATGTGGCTGAAGCGGTGAGTCGTTCTGCGGATATCTGCAAATTCGACCTTGTTACACTTATGGTGGGCGAATTCCCTGAACTGCAAGGAGTAATGGGTGAGGATTATGCACGAAAAGCTGGTGAGAAAGAAGACGTGGCCAAAGCGGTATTTGAGCACTATCAACCACGCTTCGCCGGCGATCAGTCTCCTGCTTCGCTCGTTGGTGCCATTGTAAGTGCTGCGGATAAAATGGATACGATCGTTGGCTGCTTCTCCATCAATATCATTCCAACGGGATCTCAGGACCCTTATGCGCTGCGCCGTCAGGCAGCAGGTATCGTTCAAATTTTGCTGGATCACAATCTTCCACTGACCTTGTCCGACGTGTTTGGGGTTGCACTTCAAGTGCATGCCCAAATGAACCTGTTGAAACGTGCGGATGAAGAGGTTCGTAAAGATTTGCAGGACTTCTTTGGTCTCCGCGTGAAGAAACTGTTGTCCGAGACTGTCCGTTATGATGTGGTGGATGCAGTGATTTCTTCCGGATTTGATGATATTAGCGCTGTCGTTCCAAAAGGTGAGGCACTGATGGCAGCTGTCCAAACTGGAGATGCCTTCAAAACAACCGTAGAATCCTTCAACCGTGTAGGTAATCTGGCTGCCAAAGCATCCAATGCGTCGGTACATTCGGAACTTTTCACAGAAGAAGGAGAACGTCAACTGCATGAGGCATGGAGCCAAACCAATGAGGAGTACCGACAGGTACTATCTAAGCATGCTGCTGCTGAAGCGCTCGCGATTGCATCGTCTTGGAAGGAAGCGATCACCATATTCTTTGATTCGGTTATGGTTATGGCTGAAGACGAGGCTGTCCGTGCAAATCGCTTAGCATTGCTTGCAGCCATTGACCGTGATCTGAAAGCATTTGCTGATTTCTCCAAACTCGTTTGGTAATGGAGTTCATTTTTGCTCCAGAAGGACAGATGATCTGCGGCAATGCATAAATTCAGTATTAAAGAAGGATATATGAGGGTATAAATATACGGAACGGATTGTGAGAAATTTATATTTACAGCCGTTCCGTATTTTAGCCTTTGATTTCCATAGACTCGTCAGAAGGATTTTGGCTTGCTTGGGTCGTATATTACAATATGCAGCTATTTTATGAAACCGGGTGGTCTGGGTTTGAGTGAGTTGAATGTACGCCACATTGTTGTGGATGGTGATGCTTGCCCGGTCAAGGCCGAGATCGCAGAAACAGCTCTTCGATTCAACGTACCTGTATTGATGGTTTCTTCATTTGACCATTTTCTTCAGGGTGGAGAAGGAGTGCGCACTGTTCAGGTTGATCGAAGTGATCAAAGTGCCGATCTGTACATTGCCAATCACATTAAGCCATACGATGTGGTCATTACACAGGATTATGGACTGGCGGCGCTCGCACTTGGCAAACGTTGTTATGTATTATCATTTCGTGGTCGTGAGTTTAATGATCGTGACATTGATTTCATGCTGGATTCCCGTCATACTGCGGCCAAAGCACGAAAAAGAGGACATTATGGAAAAGGCCCAAAGCCGTTCACAGAGCAGGATCGGGAAAAGTTTCAACATAAACTGACAAAACTTTTGAAAGATTTGCAGGAGAATGTGTAAGTTTATCGAATAATATTTACGTGTTAAGAGATGAAGGTGGCCCAAGATGAGTACCGGACAAGGCGGTATACCCGAAACTATTATTGAATCGGTGTTACAGCAGCATGATATCGTCGATACGGTGAGCCGATTTGTGCATCTGACCAAGCAGGGGAAGTACATGAAAGGCCTCTGTCCTTTTCATTCGGAGAAGACGCCTTCGTTCACAGTTACGCCTGAGAAACAAATTTTCTATTGCTACGGTTGCGGCACGGGTGGAAATGCCATCAAATTCAGGATGGAAATCGAAGGGTTATCCTTTCCCGAGGCTGTCAAGACGATGGCAGAAGAAAGCCACATTTCAATGGGTGACTGGCAAGGGCGTGAATCGGCTCATGTTAATCCTGAGACTGAACGTTTATTGGAAGCATATGAGCTTACCGCGAAGCTGTATCATTTCTTATTGAAAAATACAGAGCATGGTAAAGCGGCTATGGAATATTTACGCTCACGCGGGTTTAGCGACAAGCTTATTGACCAGTTCCAGATTGGCTACGCGCCGAATCGCTGGGATACCTTGGTGCAATTTTTGGAAAAGCGCGAATTTCCGCTTGCGGAGATGGAGAAAGGTGGTTTACTGTCACCGAGAAACGAAGGTCAGGGGTATGTTGACCGTTTCCGAGACAGGGTCATGTTTCCGATTAATGGCAGGAGTGGTAAGCCGATTGCATTTGCAGGTCGCATTTTGGGAGACGGGCAACCAAAGTACCTAAATTCACCGGAAACCCGGTTATTTAACAAAAGCCGTGTTCTCTACAATCTGCATCATGCCAAAAATGCGATTCGCAAACAAAGGCAGGCCATATTGTTCGAAGGATATGGCGATGTTATCTCCGCCTGGGATCAGGATATACAAAATGGTGTAGCGGCAATGGGGACTGCGCTCACTGAGAATCAGGCACTGATGCTTAAAGGCATGTGTGATGAAGTCATTGTATGTTATGACGGTGATCGAGCAGGACAGGCTGCGGCACTTAAAAACTTCCCTATTCTAGAGGAAGCAGGATTGCACGTCAAAATTGCTCTGATACCGGATGGGCTCGACCCGGATGATTTTATCCGCAAGCACGGTGGCGAGCGGTTCCGAAACCAGATTGTGGACGGCGCCGTAACGACTACAAAATTTAAGCTTATAAACCTAAAAAAAAACCATATACTGCTAGAAGGTGGCGGACAAATCGCTTACTCCAAGGAAGCGGTGAAACTTATTGCTCCATTGTCTTCTCCTACGGAGCGGGAAGTATATCTTCGGGAACTGGCTGCGGAAGTCGATGTATCATTTGAAACACTGAAGCAGGAGTGTAACGAAGAACGGGAGGCTATGAAAAATAACCTTCAGTATGGGGATAATAACCCTAAAAGGTGGAATAATGGTAGGCAACAAAATAGGCAGGTACCTACGCCCAATCTGTTGCCGGCTTATCACGTTGCTGAACGCAAACTGCTGGCCTGGATGCTTCAGGATGAGGAGGCTGCCCAGTACGTGAATGAGCATCTTGGTGAAGCTTTTAACTTAGATGATCATGCAGCTATTGCTGCTTATCTATATGCCTATTATGCGCAAGGCAAACCGTCGGATACAAGCCGTTTTATGTCTTCACTGCATGACGACCGACTGGAAAAGACGGTTAGTTCAATCTCGATGATGGATGGTCCGGGTGAATGGAGTGTTCAAATACTCGATGATTGCATCAGGGAAGTGCTGAAATATCCGCGCAAGAAAGAGTACGATTTGAAAAAAGAAGAAATGATTGCTGCAGAGCGGGCAGGTGATTCTGTACGCGCGGCACAAATTGCAATTGAAATGATTGCCCTAGAGAGACAGTGAACGTCTGAATGTTGGATGTTTCTAGGGAGGAGGGAGTCGAGTTATGGCGAATGATCAGCATACTGAACTAGAAACAGAATTGACGCTGGATCAGGTTAAGGATCAATTGATTGAATCAGGCAAGAAAAGAGCTTCGTTGAACTACAAGGAAATTATAGAGAAGCTCTCCCCATTTGAGCAAGATGCAGAACAGATGGATGAGTTCTATGAGCAACTGAGCGACCTGGGTATTGATGTCGTGAACGAAAATGATGAAGAGGTAACCCTTCGCCCTAGTGAAGATTCCGAGAACAACACCAGAGAGGGAGACGATGAATTCCACTTTGATGACGATCTGAGCCTTCCACCAGGAATCAAAATCAATGACCCAGTTCGGATGTATCTCAAAGAAATCGGTCGAGTACCTTTGCTGTCTGCGGATGACGAAGTAGAACTGGCGAAACGGATTGAAAATGGGGATGAAGAAGCGAAACGTCGTTTGGCTGAGGCTAACCTTCGTCTCGTGGTCAGTATCGCCAAGCGTTATGTTGGTCGTGGCATGTTGTTCCTGGATCTGATTCAGGAAGGTAATATGGGTCTGATCAAAGCGGTTGAGAAGTTCGACCACAAAAAGGGTTATAAATTCAGTACGTATGCAACATGGTGGATTCGCCAGGCGATCACCCGTGCGATTGCGGACCAGGCGCGTACCATTCGTATCCCTGTACACATGGTGGAGACGATTAATAAGCTGATCCGGGTATCCCGTCAGCTGTTGCAGGAACTTGGGCGTGAACCGACACCGGAAGAGATCGCTGCCGAGATGGACCTGAGTGTGGAGAAAGTTCGTGAGATTACGAAGATTGCTCAGGAACCGGTTTCCCTGGAAACACCGATTGGTGAGGAAGATGATTCCCATCTGGGTGATTTCATCGAGGATCAGGAAGCACTGGCTCCGGCGGATGCTGCTGCTTATGAGCTGCTGAAAGAACAGCTCGAAGATGTCCTGGATACCTTGACTGAGCGTGAAGAGAACGTGCTTCGTCTGCGTTTTGGTCTGGACGATGGACGTACAAGAACGCTGGAAGAAGTGGGCAAGGTATTTGGTGTTACGCGTGAGCGTATTCGTCAAATTGAAGCCAAGGCTCTTCGTAAATTGCGTCACCCTAGCCGCAGTAAACGGCTTAAAGATTTCCTCGAATAACAGCACTATGGGAGACTTTCCGCAAGCCGCTTAAGCGGCGGCGGGGTCTCCTTTATGTTTAAATTGAGCATCTAAATTTCTTAGTTTTGGTAATTCATCCTTGAAATGTTTTATTGGATTTCATTTTATCGCTTTTTGTTGTTCAATGCAAATCAATAAATTAAATGAATGGTGTAGGTGCTTCATGAAACTTTCGAATCGATTACAACGAATACATGATCAAATTCCCGAAGGCAGCCGCTTGGCTGACATTGGTTCAGACCATGCTTTGCTTCCGGTAGCGGCCGTACGCAGTGGGAAAGCGGAAGGTGCAGTAGCCGGAGAAGTTAACCCGGGTCCTTACGAAGCTGCACGCAAGCAAGTTAGCGATGCTGGCCTGAAAGAGCAAATTACAGTACGACGTGGAGATGGCTTGGATGTCATCGCAGCAGGAGAAGTGGATGTTATCACGATTGCTGGTATGGGAGGGGCGCTAATTGCCTCCATTCTGGATCGTGGTCTTTCCAAACTTGATGAGGTCAAACTGCTTATTTTGCAACCTAATGTGGGTGAGGATATCCTCAGAAGGTGGCTGTTGGAGCATCAATGGGTTGTAGTTGCAGAGCAGCTGCTTGAAGAAGATGGCAAAGTATACGAGATTATTACAGCAATGCCGCAAGCCCTCAGTCCGATCGCCAACGAGGAAGTGTATCGAGCACGTCCGCTTGAAGGCGGAGTGGAATTGACATCCGATTTGCTGCTGCGCATGGGGCCTTATTTAACAGACCGTCCAACAGATGTGTTTTTTGCCAAATGGGAGAGCGAAATCGTCAAGCTGGAAAGTGTTGTGCAGTCGATCTCCAAATCCGATCAGGAATCTTCACGGGACAAGGCAGCTGAGGTGGAGCATTTAATTGTGAACTTGAAGGAGGTACTCTCATGTTTGCCAAAGGTCAAACGGTAATTCAATGGATGGAGCAGCTTGCTCCCAAACATCTGGCCGTGCCGGATGATCGAATTGGTCTTCAACTTGGCAGTTTGCAAAAGGAAATTACGCACGTTCTTATCGCGCTTGATGTTACAAACGAAGTTGTAGACGAGGCCATTCGGATAGGAGCGAATCTGATTATTGCACACCATGCTATCATTTTCCGCCCAGTCAAATCATTGAATACCGACACACCCATGGGGAAACTGTACGAGAAGCTGATTAAGCATGATATTGCGGTGTACATTAGCCATACCAATCTGGATGTGGCCGAAGGCGGAATGAATGATTGGATGGCCGAGGCCATCGGAATTGAGAGCAAGGAATCACTTGAGGATGTACATACAGATCAATTGTTCAAACTGGCTGTATTTGTACCCCGCACACACCATGAGCAGGTACTTCAGGCGATCCTTGAAGCAGGTGCTGGCAGTATTGGTCAATACAACAAGTGCAGCTTCAATACGAAAGGCACAGGTACTTTTGTACCGGGAGAGGGGACACAGCCTTTCATCGGAACAGAGGGACAGATGGAGCGTGTAGAGGAAATGCGAATCGAGACCCTTGTACCGCAAAGTCTGCGCAGCAAAGTTATTCAAGCCATGCTTAAGGCTCATCCTTATGAGGAAGTGGCCTATGACCTCTATGCAATCGATTTAAAAGGCCGTACGCTGGGTCTGGGACGCTTAGGACCGCTTAAGCAACCCAAGACACTCGGTGAGCTGGTGGAGGTCGTGAAGGCCAAACTGGATGTGCCATACGTTCGGGTAGTAGGCGATCTCAACCGGCAGATCAAAAAAGCAGCAGTACTTGGCGGCTCAGGCAGCCGTTATACCCTTCCCGCACGCTTCAAAGGTGCTGATGTCATCGTGACCGGGGATATTGATTATCATACGGCTCACGATGCACTGATGGCAGGCATGTGTATCATTGATGCCGGTCATAATGCTGAGAAAATCATGAAGCCCAAAACTGCGGACTGGCTGCGTTCCCGTTTGGAAGAAAAACGTTATGACACACAAGTAACTGCATCTGAGGTGAACACGGAAGTGTTTCAGTTTATCTAGAAAAACATGTAAGTTCGTTGTTGCCTGTAAATAATTAAGCTTGTTTGTAAACTCAAATGCCTGTATACTATGTAATGTTGTTCGGAAAGCTTGACAGACAATCGCTGGTGGCCTTCGTTGCCACGAGAGGAAAGTCCGGGCTCCACAGGGCAGGATGCTGGATAACGTCCAGTCAGCGCGAGTTGAAGGATAGTGCCACAGAAATGGACCGCCGATGGCCGGATTTTTCCGGCACAGGCAAGGATGGAACCGAGGTGTAAGAGACCCCGAGGAACGCTGGTGACTTCGTTCCTGGTAAACCCCATCTGGAGCAAGACCTAATGGGACACAGTCGACTCTTCGGAGAAGGCAGCCTTAGCCCGAGGTGTGTCTAGGTTGGTCGCTTGAGCTGTGCAGCAATGTATGGCCTAGATAGATGATTGTCGCTTGTGGTGGGAGGGTAGTTCCCGTCTGAACCACGAAGAGCACAGAACCCGGCTTACGGTAAGCTTTCCTAACTACAACACAACAGCAATACAGTGTGGTCTACTATCAGTCGAGGAGAACCAGAGTGATTGAATCTGATCCTGGCTGATCAGAAAGACGCCATCGCATCATCAACTACTACAAAAGATACCTGTTCAATCAGGTTATATAAATAAGGCGGCAGACTCCGAGTTTTCTCGGTCTGCCGCCTTATTTTTGTTCTACAGTGTGACTGAGGAATGGTTTCTAATGATACAGTTGATGACAGTTCGTTACAGTGTCACTACACTGTCCGACTGTAATGATGCATGCCACCGTTGAATGGCGCGATCCATACGCTCTACAGCTTCAGGCAGCAGGTCTGGATCGGTATGGGTAAAGTTGATCCGCATACGGTTCAGCTCCGGTGAACCTGCATAGAAGGAATCACCTGGTACAATGCACACTTTTTCCTGAATTCCATAGGTAAACAGGTTGCTTGCCAGCATACCCTCAGGCAGCTGCAGCCAAAGGAACATTCCGCCTTGCGGGGAGTTCCAGGAGATACCTTCCCATGATTTTGCTTCCATGAGCGCGGTCAATTTTTTCATCCGTTGTTCATAATCCTGTGAGATATTGCGAATATGCCCGTCCAAGTCAAATGATTCCAGCAGTGCATGAAGTGCTCTTTGGTCGATGCTGCTGGAATGCAGATCTGCACCCTGTTTGGCGCGGGCAGCAATTTTGACTACATCGGGTGCGGCCAAAATCCAGCCAGTGCGTAGGCCGGGGGCTACGGTTTTGGAGAACGTGCTGGTGTAAATGACATTGGATGGACCCTCATAGGATTCTGCATCCAGTTGTGCCAGTGCAGGAGCGTCCAGCTGTTCCGGATTAAAGCGAATTTCCCCATAAGGATCGTCTTCCAGAATCAATACTCCATATTTACGACACAGGTCCACAGCTTGCTGACGTCTGGCACGACTCCATACTTTGCCCGATGGGTTGGAGAAAGTAGGGTTGATGTAAACGAGTTTCGGATGACGCTGCTGAAGCTGTTCTTCCAGCGATTCAGGCAACATGCCTTCATCATCACAGGCGACTCCATGCGCTTCCGCCTGATAGGAATGGATCACTTGAAGGGCAGCCAGGTAGGTTGGGGATTCAACCAATACGCTGTCGCCCGGATCAAGCAAAATTCTGCACACCAGGTCAATGGATTGCTGAGATCCGGTGGTCAGGAGCATATGATCAGGTGAAGCGGGAATGCCCTTGGTTTCAAGACGTTCGGCAATCTTGGCACGTAACGGTCGATAACCTTCCGTTTCTGCATATTGAAGAGCCGCTGCGCCGCCCATAAATACCTTATCATATGCTTCACGGATGGCCTCAAGAGGGAACGATGTCTGGGCGGGTAAACCTCCGGCAAGCGAAATCATTCCAGGTGCCTGTGCAGCCTGAAGCATGTCGCGAACGACAGAGGAAGGGGTGTTTTGTGCCATTTTGGACCAAGGGATATTCATATTATTCTCATCTCCTGTTATTCACTGTTATACTGATGTTATTAACTATAATAGACGAAATGCATTATAACAGTAAAATGCGGATCATAACAGTTGGGAGGCACATGTATGCATATTGAACTGAAACGGGGGAGCAGCACCAAATTATATATCCAGATTGCCCTAACCCTTGCGGACCGGATAAGGTCTGGGCTAATTGAGCCTGGAACCCGTCTTCCCTCTGTTCGAAAAATGACTGCGGATCTGGGCGTCAGCCTGGTGACCGTGTCCAAAGCATATGCCGAACTGGAAGCCATTCAACTGATCACCTGTTCTCAAGGAAAAGGATGCTATGTACGCGGAGGACAGGAGCTGGAGACAACAGAAGACATGGAGAGAACTCACCGGACGCATCCGAGGACTGAATCAAGCACACCCTGGAACTGGCAGATGGCTCTTGTCGATTATTTGCCCCGTGCACAGCTCTGGCGACATTTTGACGCGTCTCCTCAAGTACAATATGAGCTGCATATGTCGGCCATTCAGCCTGAATTGTTGCCAACGCAGGAGATTATCGACAGTGCTTACCGCCTCTCCTTAGATCACCCACAACGGATGGCGGCTTACGGCTCTTTTCAGGGAGACCGTGAACTTCGGCAGACGTTTGCAGGGCATTTTGCAGAAAGAGGGCTTAGAGTACCACCTGAACGGATGCTGATTACAAGCGGGACCCAACAAGGAATTGATCTTGTCGCCCGGACCTTCGTCGGGCCTGGTGACGTGGTGTACATGGAGGCACCAAGCTACACCGGTGCGATCGATGTGTTTACAAGCAGGGGAGCGAAGATAATTACGGTACCCATGGATGATGAAGGGATGCGCATTGATCTGTTAACCCGTTTGTGTGATACATACCCTCCCAAATTGATATACACCATTCCCACATTCCACAATCCTACAGGCATTACGATGACTGCACAGCGCCGCGCTCAACTGCTGAATCTTGCTCAGAGTTATCACTGTCTCATCCTGGAGGATGATCCGTTCGCTGATCTGTATTTCCATGATTCGCCGCCCGCATCGATTAAATCCATGGATGGAACAGGACATGTGGTATATATCAAAAGTTTTAGCAAGGTGCTGTCTCCTGGTTGCCGTGTGGCCTGTGCAGTTGCAGATGGAAGTGTGCTCACCCGGCTTGTTGCTGCCAAATCCACTGCGGACCTGGGGAGCCCCCTGCTCACGCAGAAGGCATTGCAATCGTATATTCAACATCATTATAGTTCGTATACAGCTCGTCTGAGGGAAGAGTTATATTCCCGTCTTTGTGCCGCCTCGGAGGTTTTGGAGGAATATGCCCCACCGGGGATGTACTGGACTTTGCCTGATGGAGGATTGAACTTATGGCTTCAATTGCCTGATGGTTTGGATATGCGAGAGCTGCACCGCCAGGCCCTTGCTGCAGGTGTTTCATTTTTGCCGGGTTCCGCCTGTTATGTAGGGGAAACGGATACGGCGAGTCTGCGGATTTGCTTTACGGTAACGAATCAGGAGCTATTATGTGAGGGGCTGCGTGTATTGTGCAGGGTCATTGAAAATGTTACACCCCAAAAAGGCGGGGCAACGGCGGACAGGCTACCGCTTATTTAATTTTTCAAAAATGGACATACATCCAATCCACAATGGTCCATGTGCAATAGGTTATAGTATCACTTGAAAGGGAGTTGGTTTGAAATGAACCATTTCTGTCCGCCGCTTTGCCCGATAGTTTGTGACCCGATCCAGGTTGTTGAAGATTACTACATTCCACAAATCGTACCTGTAATTCACCCCATCGAAGTCATCAAAAAACATCACTGTGTGCCAATTCATCATCATATGTATCCTGTCGTAGTCAAAGAAGAAGATCCTTGTTATATTTCAAGCTACAACGCCAAGAAAAAATCCGTGAAAAAATCAGGCAAGTCCCGCACAACTTCTCGCAAACGCTAGTCGCAGCGGGTGCCCCGGGGGAATAGGTAAATATACCAAAGAGCAGCATACGCCCCGGGGCGCAGCTGCTTTTGTTTTTATATGGAGAGCTTACAGTCATTATTTGGTGTACCTTTTCATCGTATTGTCCATTTGCTGTCTCACATGCTGTGGCCAGAACTGAAGTGGTGCGCTATTCCCTGATGCCGCCTCCAAAGCTTTAAACACGTCGATCTGCCCATATCCATAATATTTGTCATGGCCGGGATCGCCAAGGTCAATAACGCTTTGGCGCATCAAATCCATAACCTCCGTGTTGGTCAGATCCGGATTTAATGAGCGGATCAAACCCGCAAGTGCAGCTACATGGGGGCTTGCCATTGACGTACCGGACAAGGCCGCATACTGGTTTTTCGGATACGTGCTTGCAATGCTGGAACCTGGTGCCGTAACGTCTACGTAATCCCCATAGTTGGAGTAGGAAGCTTTGTTCATATCCGGATCTGTAGCAGATACGGCGAACACTTCCGGATAAGCTGCAGGGTATCCCGGTCGCTCTGTATTATCGTTACCGGTCGCTGCAATCAAAACGATATCCCGGTCAAACGCGTATTTGATCGCATCATGAAGAAATTGGGCGTCGGCGTAATTGCCTAGACTCATATTGATGACTTTGGCTCCATGATCGGCTGCCCAGATGATGCCTTCTGCAACAGCATAGGTTGTCCCTGAACCTGAATTGTCCAGTACCTTAACAGGAAGTACCTTGTTGTACCAGCTCATGCCCGCCACACCTTCATTGTTATTCACAACAGCGCCGATAATCCCTGCGACGTGTGTACCGTGGCCTACATCGTCAAGCGGTTTGCTTTCGGGATCGACGACATTGTAACCATTCAGCAGTTTGCCCTTCAGATCGGGATGGGTCAGATCGACACCGGTGTCCACTACGGCGACGATAACATCCTTGTTGCCCTTTGTAATATTCCAACCACGGTTGGTCTCAATTGCGGGCAGATTCCACTGATAGTCAGAGAATAAAATATCATTGGGCACAGTTACATCTGTTTGTTCAGATACGGTTTCATTGGTTAAATACAAGTAGTGGGGTTCCATATATAACGGATTCCATTTACGTTCAAAATAAGCATGCAATTGCTCATAATTCATGGTTTCAGACCGGAAAACATACGTATATCCCAGCTTGCGTGCTGATTGAGTACGCAGATCAGATTTAATGATGCGTAAGTCTCGCTCACCCGGGTCCTGCCGGAAACGGATGACAATCTCATTTTCGTAAAAGTGACTGGCATTAGCGTTATCATGACCTGTTTTCACTGTGATTTCTCTGAGGGTATCAGGGTGCACCGACTCAATTTTGAATTTACCTTCACGCGGATAGGGAATCATGCGCAGATTTTTGCGTTGATGCTGCTCTACGGAGTTCAGCACATTCTGGCTAAATAGTGCAATGACCGCTCGTTTCCCATCCTTGGAGGGCTGTCCCATCACAAAATACTTTTCTTTACCCAGAGGGAAAGAAGAGGATTCGAAACTTTGACGTTTGCTGACGGCTTTCTTCGCAAGGGTAAGAGAATGTTCAAGTTTTTGCTGTTCCAGCTTGCTTCCTTTTGCTGATTTTTTTTCGAAGTGCCGTCGGTTTGCTCCATCGGTACTCATCACATCGATGGAGCAAATATGATCATGTGTTTGTTGTAATTCGTTGATGTAGCGTTTGATTTGCGAATCAGTCATATTGGAGGTTTTCTCAAGCAAGATGCTGAGATGCTGTTTGGCATCCATACGTGTCAGCAAATCGGTTGCTTTTACATCCTGGACTTTGAGACGTTGCTTGCTTGCTTGCTCTTTGTGTGGAGAATCAGGCATGGCACTTGGGGTTGGGACAGGGCGATTGGACGTTGGAAGCAGCAGCGTCAGGGCAAGTGCGCCCGCCCCAGCGGCGATGGCCCAGTTAACCCATTTCGGTCTGGACATAAGGGATGGAACCTCCTCAATTATTTTGACAATCATTCGTAACCGTGTTCTGACTTCATCATTGTCACTGGTTATATCTATCGTTAGGAAAAGGGCATTTTTTTATGCAACTGACCATAAGGTTGAATCCGTCTGCAAGCATGTTCAGTAGCAGAAAGGGAAAGCCTGATTAAGGGATACCGCTCGTCATCTTTTTATGGTAGGATAGTACCTGAGAATTCAAGGCTAGGGAGAACATCCCTATGGCCGATCTATATGTAAGGACTTATTTAAGGGGGAGCTACCTTTATGTCAGCAGCCAATGTACAGAAAACATGTGAGTCAACTAGGGAAAAGTTAAAACCGGCTATCGATCGGATCGAACAATTTTTGAATGAAAATGCCTTGCCTGAACTGGATCAGAATCAGACAGAGGAATCAACAACCTTCTACAAAGGATTTCTTTCGGATCTTCGTCATTTGCTCGTTTTTTCTGAAGTTTCTTACGAAAAACTTGGCGTTGTGCTGCGTCGTGCCAATTTTGATGTTGATTTTGCCGAAAAGGCTCTCTATAACACGTATCACCAATGCGTAAACAGCTTTTTCTATCCCAAAAATGAATGTTATTCTGAAGACGGTAGATATGCTTACACGGGTCAGGATGCAATCCGCTTCCGTGATAAGCCAATCCGTGCAGTAAGGGATGTTATTCTTGAGGTGTCAAAAACCTATGAAGAACTGCGTGATGATCTGGCCTTTTATGAAAGTGACTACCTAACGCAGCGTCGGATGCAAAATCAACGCAATCACGCTTAATTAACGTTTTCAACTTATATGCGAATTGGACAAAACCGCCCTTGTGGCGGTTTTTTTTACTTTATTTTTAATCCTGAATTACTCAAAAGGATGTCATCATCTGGTATTTACGCAGGGAATAGTCGATTTGAACAGCGGGGACAATAGGTGTCGAGGTGATAAAAAAATGAGCCATGAGAAGCCAATTGTAAAATGCAGTGTTTCGAATTGTCACTTTTGGGGAGAAAACAATTTCTGCCAGGCCGATGCCATCATGATTGACATTGACCAACATGCCACTCGCCGTTTACATGAGGAATTTGCCGGAGAGACCTTTGATTCCGATCATCATGACCATGCCCGTACTTCTTCTGCCACATGTTGCCACACATTCAGACCCAAATGAGCAGTCATTCCCATTCATATGGAGGTGCTTTGCATTGAATAATGACCGTAAAGAGGATCATCCGTTGCAACGTCAAAAAACGACTTCCTTCGAAGAAGAACAGCGCAAACGTGTAGATTATCCAAGACGAAGTCACAGGGAAGAGTATGGTGCTGAGGTAGCCCCACCAACAGGTTCCATTCGCACAGAGTCGACTGAAAGAAAAGATCATACACCAGTGAAGCATGAAGATGACGGTGTAATGAAATCTACAGGTCGAATCTCGGGATATATGGGGTTAGCATTTGGCATAGCGTCCTTATTCATGTGGTCCATTGTCCTTGGTCCTGCTGCGGCGGTGCTTGGTTATTATGCCTATGTGAATGGCCGGAAAACAGCAGGTGCATGGTCAATCGGACTTGGCGCCGTGGCAACACTCAGTTACTTTTTCATGATTCCGTTTGCACGTTAATAAAGTAAGACTAAACTAAAGAAGTGCACGAACCAGATATTCTGAACAGAGAATAATGGCCTGATCTAAGCCTTCTACTTTCCCCGTAGTTAACGGGTGATTGAAGAAGGTTTTTTTCGTACATATGCAAGAAGTATACAAATAAGAATTATTTTTTTGAAAACAATGGAACCTTCATGTAAAACGATGTAGAATAAAGTCATAATATACGTTTACAATATACGGGAGTGGGTATAACTCATGCAGATTGATCCGCGCGGGTCGCGGCAGTTGCTGGAACTGCAATTGTCCAATAGTACTAACGAAACGAATGCATCAGATGCAACTTCTGGTTCAACAGTGGATTTTGCCAGTGTCATGGATGGGCTTCTCGGTACGAATTCAAATTCTTTGAATAATACCGTAGGGGAAACTGTAGACTCTGCTGCGCTCTCCAAACGTTCCAGTGACGGTCTGTTATGGTTGCAACTTGGTAGCATGTATAACCCGGATGCAAGTTCTGTTTCAACTTCAAATAGTGATGTAGGCTCTTTATCTTCGCTGTTAAATAAAGGATTAGTGGATTCCGGAGCATCTGTACCAACGGATTTTGAATCTTTGATTGCTTCAGCGAGTGCGAAATACGGTGTGCCTGAATCTTTGATTAAAGCTGTCATTGATACAGAATCCGGTTTCGATCCGAATGTGGTATCATCCGCAGGTGCCAAAGGATTGATGCAGCTCATGGATGGGACGGCAGCAGGTTTGGGGGTAAGCAACGCTTATGATCCTGCTCAAAATATAGATGGCGGAACCAAATATCTTTCTCTTCAGCTCCAGCGTTTTGGTGGCGAGGTGAAGATGGCACTTGCTGCATATAATGCCGGGCCAGGACGGGTTTCGAGCCTCGGCGTATCCAGTGACGCTGAACTGATGAGTGTACTCAACCGTCTGCCTTCCGAAACACAGGCTTATATCTCCAAGGTGGAGAAGGCACAGTCGAAATTTAGGGTATAAACGATAGGTATGGAAATACAAACGTAATGCAGGAAGAGATCAAACGCGGGAACAGCAGAGCTCCTATGAGCTCCGTTCCTGTTTGGTCTTTTTGTGTTGAACGGAGATCATGATACAATGCTCACAGTAGATTCCACAACGAAGACTAGGAGGGGAACCTCGTTTGAAATACTTTGATTATGCAGCAACGACGCCTCCTTATCCAGATGTCGTTCGTACAATGGCCGAGATTATGGAGGCGCAATATGGGAACCCTTCATCGATTCATGGTTATGGTGAGCGTGCCCACCAATTATTGCGCCGAGCACGAACCGGTTGTGCTGCAGCTATTGGGGTGAAACCAGAAGAAATCGTATTTACCTCAGGCGCAACCGAAAGCAATAACCTTGCCATTAAAGGGGCGGCATTACGCTATCAATCTCGGGGCAAACACATGATTACTACTGCAACGGAACATGCTTCGGTGTATGAGAGTTTTAAGCAAATGCAGCAATGGGGATGGGATGTCACCTGGTTGTCCGTGGATTCCAACGGCCTGGTGAGCGCCCAACAGGTTATGGATGCGATCAGACCCGACACAGTGATTGTAAGTCTAATGCATGTGAACAATGAAACCGGAGCGATTCATCCTATTGCGGACATTGGTGAACGTCTCAAGAAGGAAGTACCAAGAGTACTTTTTCATGTGGATGGTGTACAGGGGTTTGGAAAGATTGAGGCTAAACCTGCGATGTGGGGCGCCGATCTGTATAGTTTGTCTGCTCATAAGATTCGTGGTCCCAAAGGGGCAGGTCTCCTTTATGTACGAAGTGGGGTGGAGCTTACACCATTGCTATCAGGGGGCTCACAGGAGCAGGGGTTGAGAGCGGGTACCGAAAATGTACCTTTGCTTGTGGGTATGGCGAAGGCGATGCGTCTCGCAGCGGAACGTCAGGCTGACTTTGCGCGGCGTACAACGATTTTGCGAGACCGTATTATGGAGGTCATAGATACGATTCCCGAACTTGTGCTAAATAGCCGTAAAGAAGGTGCACCGCACATTGTTCACTTTTCCTATCCTGGAATGAAGGCAGAAGTGGCGCTGCATACCCTGGAGCAACTTGGAGTGACCATTTCTACACAATCTGCCTGCTCTTCGCGATCAGCTGAACCCAGCCGGGTATTGCTTGCCATGGGCAGGGATAATGCTTGTGCTGCTGGCGGATTGCGTATTAGTCTTGGAGATGAACATACAGAAGAAGATGTGGCTCTGCTGGAGCAGGCGTTACATCAGATGGTGGCGCAGCTGCGCCCGATGGAAAGGCGGATGTGATTTTAGATGAAATATGATATGCTGCTTCTCCGTTTCGGAGAGTTTATGTTAAAAGGGAAAAATCGCGCCCGGTTCGAAAAAACGATTATCACCCAGGTTCGTTCTCTTCTCAAACCTTATCCAGGCGCAAGTCTGCGGAAGGAATTTGGACGGTTGTATGTGGATCTGGGCGGCGAATCTCATACGGAACTGATTGCTGTACTTAAACGAGTGTTCGGAGTGATGTCGATCAGTCCGGTTAAAGTTACGCCATCGAGGCCGGATGATATCGTGGAGACGGCTGTTGCTTTTATGGATGAGAGAGAGTCTGAATTCAAAGAAGGTACCACATTCAAGGTTAATGCACGTCGTGTGTGGAAAGAGTTTCCTCATTCTTCGCATGAAATGAATCATCTGGTGGGTTCTCCGATTCTTCGGAAATTCCAGCAGTTAAGTGTAGATGTGCGTCAACCAGACATAGAACTGCGTGTGGAAATCAGGGATCAAGGCACGTATATTTTCAGTGAAGTCATTCCAGCTGTAGGTGGATTTCCTTTGGGGACGAATGGCAAAGCGATGCTCTTATTATCAGGTGGCATTGACAGCCCGGTAGCTGCATGGTCTTCGATGCGTAGAGGGCTTGAAGTGGAATGTGTACATTTCTACAGCTACCCATTCACAAGCCAGCGTGCCAAAGAAAAGGTCATTGATTTGGCGCGGGCGCTTGCTGATCATGCGGGCACAATCAAGCTGCATCTGGTTCCATTTACGGAAATTCAAACGGCATTTACCCAACTGGGACAGGATAATCTGATCATTACATTGATGCGGCGCTCGATGTTACGGATCGCGACCAAGCTGGCTGAACGCGAGCGTGCACTTGCACTGATTACGGGAGATAGCCTAGGTCAGGTGGCAAGCCAAACGCTGCCGAGCATGAATGTCATTGGACGTGCGACGGATCTGCCGCTACTGCGACCGCTTGTCATGATGGACAAACAGGAAATTATAACGTTATCTAAACAGATCGGAACGTATGATATATCGATTCTGCCATATGAGGATTGCTGCACTCTATTTGTACCGAAATCCCCAACAACGAATCCGAATCTGCGCATTGTGGATAAAATCGAAGCGACCATGAGCCAGCTGCCTGAATGGGTGGATCAGGCGGTGGAGCAAACAGAAACGATTACCTTGCATGCAGGTGAAACCGCTATGCTGACTAATCAGCAGGATCAGGATAACGAAATGAAGGAAGAATGGTTCTGATCATTCATCTTCAGGACCGAATGACATAATAACGACTATGTTACCCCTTATACAAAAGGACTGGCCGAATTCCTATCGGTCAGTCCTTTTGTATATGTCCTATGGTTAAAGTGGCAGACTTTTAACTTTTATGAATAGGAGTGTTGACGCTCCCCGCCTGGCTTATTGCTATTTGCGCGTTTGCGATATCCGGCAAACACAACACCAGCCGTAACCAGAACAATAAACAAGATCCGCAATGCCGGATGTTCGGTAAAGAAAGGCACGAGACGGTGCTCCTCTGTAATCATGTTGGAAGCCGTATAACCCAGAACGATGGCGCCAAGGTAAATGATCCAAGGGAAACGGTTGATTAATTTGATAAACAACGTGCTGCCCCAAACAATAATTGGCACACTGATCAGGAGTCCAAGTATGACAAGTACCAAATGCTGCTGTGCAGCTCCAGCAACGGCAATAACATTATCTAGACCCATGGCTGCATCTGCGATTACAATTGTTCGCACGGCTACCCAGAGAGAGCTGCCTGCCTTGATGTCCGAATGTTCCTCTCCTTGATCTGCCAATAGCTTGTAAGCGATCCAGATCAGAAGTAATCCCCCCACAAGAAGCAACCAAGGCACTTTCAGCAGCCATAACACAATTACGGTGGCCACAATACGTATCAATAGTGCGCCGCCTGTTCCGTAGAGAATGGCCCTTTTCTGCACAGAGGGGTGCAAATTTCGAGCTGCGAGACCAATCACGATGGCATTATCGCCAGCCAGAATTAGATCAATAAATACAACGTTCAACAACGCCAGCCAAAAAGCGGGGCTAAACAGCTCCATACGATGTCACTCCTTCTATTTATCCAAACCTTAGAAAGCTTGTTCAACGTTTAAGAATAGCATGGACAACTTTGACATACAAGTTAGAGTGGGGGGATGAGAAGCATGGATACGCTATGGCTGTTGACCGAAATCTTAATGATCAATCTGGTTCTAAGTGGAGATAATGCGGTTGTCATCGCACTAGCAAGCAAGGATTTACCAGCACGACAGCGCAAGAAAGCGGTGTGGTGGGGGGCATTTGGCGCGGTTGTCTTGCGTTGTGTATTAACCTTTGCAGCCGTTTTGTTGTTGGGTATTCCTTTTATCCAGGCGGCAGGCGGGCTGCTGCTGCTCTGGATTGCCGTTAAGCTTCTGCTTCAAAATGAAGATGAAGTACATATTCGGGAAGCTTCTACGACCTGGAAAGCCATTCAAACGATTTTGATTGCTGACTTTGTCATGAGTCTGGATAACGTTCTCGCAATTGCTGCTCTAGCGGATGGGGATCTCGCATTGACGGTGATTGGTATCGCCATAAGTATTCCGATTGTGGTATGGGGCAGCGGGTTAATTGTCGGTTTGTTGAAACGATTCCCGATTCTGGTGTTCGCAGGTTCGGGTATTCTGGCCTTCACAGCAGGTGAGATGGTGATGAATGATCCGAAGCTGGGACAGTGGCTTGGCGGCATGGCTGCTGAGGCGCACACCTTGTTACCTGCCGCTATGGCCTGTCTTGTGATCGCGGTTGGGGGAGCGCACAAGTTTGTTCGTCGAAATATGTAGGTTAGATGTAAACAGGTGAAATGTAAGTTTTGCTGGCAACTGCCCGTTCAAGGGCAGTTTTTTGCTGTATTCATATGTTGTCTGCGGTTGTGAAGAATAGAGCTACCTTGGAGAAGTAATAGCAAAGGCATTTTAGGGTAATAAAGGATATGGAGAGAGGCGAAGTGCGACATAAAGTGTAGTTTTTTGCATACACATCGGCTACACTAGAAGCAGGCTGGAAACAGTCAGTCATCATCGAATGCTTTCAGTTTAGATTTCGGGGTACATAGCCAAATGTATAAGAGGTGATTGTAGATGAGGATGAGAAACGAAAAAGCAATTGGGATTTTCATTGTAGTTGCGGGTTTAATTATTTTACTTGGCAAACTTGGTGTGTTTGGCTTCATTGGACGGCACTTCTGGCCTTTGCTCATATTGTTGCCTGGTATTGCTCTTCATGCATTATACTATGCAAGGCTTACGCCATCATGGTCACTCGTTCCAGCAGGCACGTTAACGGTCTATGGTCTGTTGTTCGGAATCACGAATACATGGGGCGGTGGATTGATGAGTAATCTATGGCCTGCATTTTTGCTGGGAATTGCAATTGGTTTGCTTGAATATGCAATGGTCGATCACCGAAGACCTGAATGGGTACTTCCGGTTGCAGCGGGCGTGGGAATCCTTTCAATAATTTTATTCGGATTTACACTGCTTCACACGGGTATTATCTACGTACTGGCAGTACTTTTGATTGTAGGCGGGATGTGGTTGTTGCTTGGTCGTGGACGTCGAGGGAGAGGCTGGTAACATTCCCAATGGTCTTTCAAGCGAAATATCTTGATTTTTACCTATGATCAACTATAATATAAGGGATATAGACATGCGTCGGGATATCACCGACGCTTATTTTGGGTGAGTAACCTGCGAAATTGCGGGAAGTTTAGTAGATAAGAATTGAAATTGGAAAGGATATGGATACAAACCATGCATTCAAGAGAACACATTCGCAATATTGCGATTATTGCCCACGTCGACCACGGGAAAACAACACTCGTCGACAAGTTGCTCCAGCAATCCGGTACTTTCCGTGATCACGAAACGGTACAGGAGCGCGCAATGGACTCCAACGATTTGGAGCGTGAACGCGGTATTACGATTCTGGCCAAAAACACAGCTATTACCTATAAAGATTACCTGATCAATATCGTGGATACACCAGGACACGCCGACTTTGGTGGTGAAGTGGAACGTATCATGAAAATGGTTGACGGTGTATTGCTCGTTGTTGATGCTTACGAGGGCTGCATGCCGCAAACGAAATTCGTATTGCGTAAAGCATTGGAGCACAACCTGACACCAATCGTTGTCGTAAACAAAATTGATCGTCCAGCGGCTCGTCCGTCTGAGGTTATTGATGAAGTATTGGACCTGTTCATTGAACTGGGCGCCAACGATCAACAACTTGAATTCCCTGTTGTGTACGCTTCCGCATTGAACGGAACATCCAGCATGGAAGATGACCCTGCGAAACAAGATGACAACATGATGGCGATCTACAATACCATCGTCAGCCACATCCCACACCCTACTGAGAATGTTGAAGAACCACTTCAATTCCTCGTTACTTTGATGGACTACAATGAATACCTTGGCCGTATTGCGATCGGTCGTGTAAACCGCGGTGTAATCCGTCAAGGACAATCCGTTACGGTTATTATGCGAGATGGCAAAAGCAAAACCGCTCGTATCGAGAAACTGTTTGGTTTCCAAGGTCTCAAACGTGTTGAGACAGAAGAAGCAGGAGCAGGCGATATCGTTGCCATTGCAGGGATCAAGGACATCAACATTGGTGAAACCATCGCTGACCCTAACCAACCTGAAGCTTTGCCAGTTCTGAAAATTGATGAGCCTACATTGCAAATGACGTTCCTCGTGAACAACAGTCCATTCGCAGGCCGTGAAGGTAAATGGGTAACTTCCCGTAAACTTCGTGAGCGTTTGTTCAAAGAGCTGGAAACAGACGTTTCCCTTCGTGTTGACGAAACGGAAAGCCCGGATGCATTTATCGTTTCCGGACGTGGTGAGCTTCACTTGGGTATCCTGATTGAAAATATGCGTCGTGAAGGATATGAGCTTCAAGTATCCAAACCAGAAGTTATCATCAAAGAAGTTGACGGTAAGAAAATGGAACCTGTTGAGCGCTTGTTGATTGATATCCCTGAAGAGAGCATGGGTTCCGTAATGGAGAGCCTGGGCGCACGTAAAGCAGAGATGGTTAACATGATCAACACAGGTAGCGGTCAAGTACGTCTGGAGTTCCTGATTCCTGCACGTGGTCTGATTGGATACAGCACCAACTTCCTGACATTGACTCGTGGTTATGGCGTAATGAACCATGCATTTGACAGCTACGCTCCAGTAGTATCCGGTCAAGTGGGTGGACGTCACCAAGGTGTACTGATCTCAACTGAAACGGGTACATCTACGTTCTATGGAATGATGGGCGTTGAGGATCGTGGTACGCTCTTCCTGGAGCCTGGAACAGAAATTTACGAAGGTATGATCGTTGGTGAGCATACACGAGACAATGATATCGTTGTCAACATCTGCAAAGAAAAACAACTGACTAACGTTCGTTCTTCCGGTAAAGATGACACGGTTAAAATTAAAACTCCGATTATCTTCTCGTTGGAACAGGCGCTTGAATATCTGAATGAAGATGAATATTGTGAGATTACACCGAAATCTATTCGTCTTCGTAAGAAGATCCTGAACAAATCCGAGCGTGAACGTGCAGAGAAACAACGTAAAATGGCTTCTAAAGCCTAATTACAACAAAATAAAATATATAAGTTAACGTTTGATGGAACACATATGCACCATCGGCGTTGATTACAACCCACTAAAGTAGTGGAGGATACGGAATCGATTCTGTAGGAGCGAAGCGTTCGCCTTTATCCCCGGATTTTACCATTAAGAAATGGATCAAAAAAATCTGGGGATAACAGCGACCAAAAGAACGATCCGAATCCGAAACGGTCACATGCAGAGCTTTGTAATTAATGTTGTTGGTGTGCTCCATCAACCAATTAACTTATATCTAGCATGAACACGAAAGGAGTTGGCTGTGCATGCAAGCATGGTTCGCATCAAACCCGATCGTAGCCTACATCGTCATCTTTGTATTGATTACTTACGTATATAACAAGGTGTTTCGGGTACGTCAGAAATTGCCGCTTGGTAAGGAAATCGTTCTCTATGTATTGATGGCGATGGGCACATTCATGCTTCTTATTTTTCAGATCGACAAACTGCCCATCATTCAATGTTTGTTGGTCGCTGTCGGTTTGATGCTGTTAGTGCGAGTGCGCTATTTCATTGAAGGTCGTCAAAAGAAAAAGGCAGAAGCTGCCGCTCGAAACTCATAAACTCTGTCCTTGTATAGACCATCCGTTTTCCTTAGGGAAAGCGGTTGTCTTATATATAGGCCAAAACAGATGTGATAAAGGTGTTGAAGATATGAACTCAAATTCGAATGGACTGCCTCCACGGAGACAGGCACCTGCTTCATCCGGTGCTTCTGGATCGAAGAATGGAAAGGGTAAGCAACCAAAGAAGAAGAAACGGATGCGAACCTTTGGCAGACTGGTTTTAAGTTTATTGGCTATTGCTATTTTGGTAGGCGGGGGATATATCTATTGGGTATATAATCAGGTAGCTGATACAGGCATCGACAAGCCGGTACCACCTGGTATGTCAGCCAAAACCAAACCCATTACGATGTTGTTGCTAGGTACAGATAACCGTCCTGAAACAGGCACGTATCTCTCCGATGTGGTCATGGTAGCTGCACTGAATCCGGAAACCAAGTCGGCAACTATAGTATCATTACCTCGGGATACACGTATTCAGCTGGATGGGTACAAGGCGAATAAATTGAACTCTTATTATCCAAAATTTAAAGCGCAGGAAAAAACCTCTGGCAAGAATGCAGAAGATCAAATGAAAGAAATGATGGGTAAATATCTGGATGTGGATATCAACTATACCACCGTTCTGAATTTCCAGGCATTTCGTGATGCTGTCAATGCCGTAGGTGGCGTGGATGTGACCGTGGACAAAAACATGTGTTACAAAGATACAGCCGATGGCACGGATATTAATCTGGTGACCGGAGCGCAGCATCTGGATGGCAAAGAAGCACTCGATTTCGTTCGTTACCGTAAATCGAACTGTAATCCGAAAACAGCCGAGTCCAATGACTTTGACCGCAACAAACGTCAGAACCAAGTGCTGAATTCCATGCTGGATCAGTTGAAATCACTGGGCGGTGTTACGAAGATTAGCAAAGTGATTGGCGCGGTTGATAAAAATATGACGACAGACGTTGAATCGGAGCAGATGAAAAACTTTATTGCTACTTACTGGAATATTTCCAAATCGGATGTACATTACACACCAGTAACCGGAGAGTGGAGAAGTCCATATGTATATATCAACGAAACGGAATTGGCTAACGCCAAGCAGGCGTTGCAGGATACCCTATCAGGTAAAGTAACAACTTCTCCATCAGCGGAGTAATATCGTTTTTCTTTTGGGATTGGAAGCAAGATTGGTGGTATGTTATAATAACATCAATAACGCATCAAGAATTGCATAAAGAAGATTAGGGGGCTGGTTGGATGTCCGAAGCCGTCACACAATTGACTGAATCTCTTCTACAGCAATTCAAGAACGAAACATTTGTGCTCCTGAGCACCGTGGACATTGAATCTGGAGGTCCGACATCAACGGCAATCTCCTGGATCTATGCGGAGAATGCTTCCACCCTTCGTGTGGCGATTGATCATCGTTCACGTCTCGTGAACAATATGATTGAGAATCCGGCTATTACCGTCACCATATTTGGAGAAGAAATGGTGTATGCTGTAAACGGACGTGCTTCGGTACGACAAAATCCGTTACAGGATGTTCCCTTTAACATGTGCTGCTTCGACATTTCCATTGAGGCGGTAAGGAATGCCCTTTTTTATGGAGCCCAACTGTCCTCTGTGCCGCAATATGTCAAAATATATGATCAGCGTGCTGCTGAGAAATTAGATGAGCAGGTGTTTACTGCCATGAAAAAAGCCTAGTGAGAGATCACTGGGCTTTTTGTTGTCTTTTGTCAGATGAATGCAGCTGCTGCATTTGTTGCTTATGTTCATCTGGATTTTGACGGACTTTGACATCTTTCGGCAGTTGAGGGATAATTCGTCCCACCATGTCGGCGAGCTCTGAAGCAAAGCCGGATATCGGGTGTCCTTGACGAATATGTTCACCAACTTCCTTAATACGTTCGGTAACATCGGCATCTGCGGTTACAATGGAATCCAAACCTTCCGGATCTTTGCGAAGGGCTTCGGCTACAGCATATTTGATCGTACCGACTTGTGCACGTTCCAGTTCACCATCCACATCAATGCCAACGACGGCTGTATTGCCAAGGATGACACAGTTGGCATCTTTGACACCTTCCACTTGCTTGGCAAGTGTTTTGAGGTGGGTGACCCTTTTTTCGTTTGGCATCCGCCCAGCCTGGGTGTTGTCCATGACGTTTTTCTCATGAACCTCACCTGTATTTTCGGTCAGGTGGTCCACAGCAGAAGGGTGCATCCGATCTGCCTGTGTATTGAGCATGTGAGATCCTTTCCGTTGATCTTGCCGAGTTGTTACATTTCCTCCGTATCCTTTCGCATGTGTCCCCTGATTCGGCGAAGCGTTACGAGTTGTGTTGCAGCCTGTAAGTATAAAGATCATAAGCAGCGTGCACACCCATATTTTCATAAATGTTCATCCTTTCTTGGAGTTTTTCAGAATGGTTGACAATTATTTTGTCCTAGTCGAATACATTTATGTATGGGAGCATGATTGTCCATGCCGCTGCTGAAGATCACACGATCAAAAACGAACTCGGGAAAGAAAAAAGGACTGCCCATGCATGGTGATACAATTGTATAATCTGGCATTCCTGAGTTCACGTTCTAGCCCATGCCTTTAACGACGCCGCTTTGGAGGGGATTGAATGAAAAAGATTTTTGTATTGGATACCAACGTGCTTCTGCATGACCCCAATGCCATATTTGCCTTTGAAGAACATGAGGTAATCATTCCCGCGGTTGTACTGGAGGAGATCGACTCCAAAAAAAGGAATGCCGATGAAATTGGCCGGAATGCCCGTAATGTATCGAGACTTCTTGATGGATTGCGTGAATTAGGACATTTGCACAGTGGTGTACCTTTGGCTAATGGAGGCAATCTGAAAGTGGAACTGAATCATCGCAGCTTTGTGAAAGTTCAGGAAATGTTTGGTGAGGTATCGAATGATAATCGAATTTTGGCCGTGGCCTTAAATTATCAAATTGAGGAAAATGAAAAAGAGATCGTTGAACGTCAGGTTGTACTGGTCAGCAAGGATGTACTTGTTCGTATCAAAGCGGATGTACTTGGGCTGTTTACGCAGGATTACTTATCAGATCGGACCGCAGGACTGAGTGAGTTGTACCCGGGCTATACGGCCCTGAAAGTCCACCCTTCGGTTATTGATGAGTTTTACACATATCGTTTTCTGCCAATCAAACCATTACAGTTGTCTTATTCACTTTACCCGAATGAATTTGTAATTCTCAAGGATGAGATGGGAACTAATAAATCGGCTTTGCTCAAAGTGAATACAGAGGGGACGAAACTGGAGCCGCTTTTCCTGAGCAATGATAATGTGTGGGGCATTGGCGCACGTAATGCGCAACAGCGAATGGCCCTGGAGCTGCTGCTGAATGATGATATTCCCCTTGTTACGATTACAGGAAAGGCGGGAACAGGGAAAACTTTGCTGGCGCTTGCTGCAGGTTTGCTTAAGGTGGAGGATGATCACAAGTACAAAAAATTATTGATCGCCCGTCCTGTCGTTCCGATGGGAAAAGATATTGGTTATCTTCCTGGGGAGAAGGAAGAAAAACTCCGACCGTGGATGCAACCGATTTATGATAATCTGGAATTTTTGTTTGATACCAAAAAAGCAGGCGACATTGATAAAATTTTGATGGGGCTTGGCAGTATTCAGGTTGAAGCCTTGACCTATATTCGTGGACGGTCCATTCCAGGACAGTTCATCATTATTGATGAAGCCCAAAACCTGTCTCGTCATGAAGTGAAGACCATTGTATCAAGGGTCGGTGAGGGCAGTAAAATTATTCTGATGGGTGACCCTGAGCAAATTGACCATCCTTACCTGGATTCAGCAAGTAATGGTCTGACGTATATTGTGGAGCGATTCAAGCAGGAGGGAATCAGCGGACACATTATGCTGGAAAAAGGAGAACGCTCCAAATTGGCTCAGCTTGCAGCGGATTTATTGTAAGGTTGAGAAGAGTTTATTTCCCGGAAAATGTTTCTAAAGAACCGGCTCTTGGAGCCGGTTTTTTTGCTGAAAAAATAAAAATCAGTTATTGCACAGAACTCGATATGCTCGAAGTATGCAAAATATCGGAAAACTGTTTTTTGGCAGGATAGGACAAGAGCACTACTTATTTGTTACAATGAGTGTTGCAGGAAAAAATTAGGGAGCAAGGAGGAGAAGTTAATGAAGCGTGGGCACCAGGTTATTTTGTTCGCAGTACTGCTGCTTTCGTTAACGATTCTGTCTCCCAGTTTTGACTTTAGAGGTTCACAGCTGAATCAGGAACGAGACCAGGAGAAAGATGCATTTCCCAACACATCATCGCGCAGCGAGGACCAACATGCCCCACTAGAGATTGTAGTCTCCATGTCAAAGACAGACTTCCAGTCGTTTGAAAGATTGGCTAATGAAGCAGCAGCTTCTCAACATGTGGAAATAAGTCTTCGTAATTTGGAGCCAAATACATATAAACGAGTGCTTGATAATCAATTTTCGGTAGGGGAGAGCGGGGATATCATTCTTCTGGATAGTGCGGAAGTTCAATATCATGCCAAAAAAGGACATCTGTATCCGTTAAATGGTACAACGCTGTCCAAGTCTTTGGGAGAAACCGTGGTCGGCTTGAGAGAAATGACAGAGTGGAATGGTTACCAATGGGGTATGCCGTTTGACTTTGACGCCTACGTACTCGCAGCTCGCTCTCCATTCCTGGACGAAGCTGGCTTGGCAGGTTTACCCGAAAACAAGGACCAGTGGATCAAACTTGTACAACAGGCAACGCAAGATGGAACGGATTTGATAAGAATAAACTTAAATGATCTTCATGCGGTAAGTGCGTGGCTGAATCAGTTTGAGCCAGGCATGGCCCCCAACAGAATTAAGAAAGCGCAAACTTCTTCGCAAACGGAGGCGTACCAACAGATCATACAGCTACTGGACCAAATCCAGTCGCATATTACGGTAGAATCAACAAATCCGACGATCTCTGCTTCTGGTGAGCAAACGGGTGCTCCTATGCTAGTCACGTTGCTGTCCCGTTTGTTGAGTGGAAATCAAGGCGTGGCAGGAGAAAAGGCTTCAACAGACAGGATAGCATTCAGTGCGTTGGAACCTCTAAGATCAAGAAGTCTTGTTATCGCAGCTGGCTCACTTGAGGCGGAAGAGGCCAGCCGCTGGATTGAAGGTATGACTTCCTCTTCCGTGCAATCGGAGTGGTACCAACAGGCTAAGTATTTACCCGCAAAGCAACAGGAACTAGATCTTGAGTCACAGAAACTAATAACGAAATATGATACGACTGATGTGAAATCCTGGTTTCCAGCTGAATCTTCACAGGCTGTAATGACGGAAAGCCTTATACTGACTTCTGCTTTTCAAAAGAAGATCCAACAACTTCTCGTGGGTGAGATTACGGCTAATCAATACGTAAAAAGCATTATTGCCTTGCAGATCTCGTCAAAATGAAATGGCGAGCTTCACTTCAAGTATACCTTCACTTGTGGATACCTCTGTGGCTTTAACAAAGGATAGAATTTTCTGTGGGTAAAATCCGAGATCGAATTCCCGCTCCAGCATATGGCGTGTAGTATCGGGTAGTTCCAACTGATTAAATACAAGTTTATCTACATGAAAACGAATGGAGTTTTGCGGTTCATTCTCTACCGTATAATGGCCTTCAATACTTAATTGCAGCTGATCACGCTGACCAGAGGCCGTAATTCGATCCTTTTCAAACTCAAAGGCGAAGTCTTCAAAGATGGGATTCTGGGAACGCAGAAACGTGTTTAGTTCATCTTGCCCAATTCGAATCGTGTACGTCTTTCCGGTAGTTGAGATTCCTCCGTTCTGCTCCTGAATGAACTGTGGCAGGTTCTGCATGGCAGCTGCCAATGCTTTGAAGTAGCGCTTGACCTCATATATGCCGATATTCTCCCAATAGCTGGTTAGCTCATCCATCAATTTTTGCATGACCGCAGCATCCCCGCTGGCGGCTACTTTTCCATCTACCTCTTTCTGCAATACAAGTACACGTTCCCGTTGATGCTGAAGATTGATTTTTAGTTCAGACAATTCTGAACGGGTCTGACTAATCTGTGAGGACGTTTGTTGCAAGCTGCGGTATCGATCCTGGTACTTGTCCAGTACAGCCTGATCCCTTCCCATGATGATCTGATAGTAGTCGAATAGAATAAACAGGTCTTTGAAAGATCTTGCTCCGAGTACAGTCATCAAGAGACTGTCTCGCTCTCCAGTATAGTAGGACCTTACCACAGCACCTGCCCGATCTTGCTGAATATGTATCTGTTCTTCCTGTTCCTGAAGCTGTAAGGACAACGCTTGGCGCTGTTCATCCAGCTGTTTTTGTCTTTCTCCAATCCGCTCGATTTCATGATCGATTTCAACGATGGATAGACTTTTTTGCAATATCTCATGAGTATCCTGAGGTGAAGACTCTCCATAGGCATATGTCGATGGCAGTTGGATAAATAATATAATACATACGATGAAGGCAGGAATGCCGTATCGGTGTTTCACCAATCATTCTCCTCTCGGTTAATATCTCAGGTACAGGCTATCTCTTTCAGACAATATATGAAACAAATATGTGAAATATCCTTAGTGGTTACATAACATAAAAGAACAATCATTTAATCTGGAATAACAAAAAAGCAATCCGACTGTAGCCGGATCGCTTTGATGCTGCTGGCGGATTAGAGCGGCAAATCCATTTGGAATACGGTCCAGTAGCTGAA
This sequence comes from Paenibacillus sp. JNUCC-31, assembly GCF_014844075.1. Taxonomy (NCBI): domain Bacteria; kingdom Bacillati; phylum Bacillota; class Bacilli; order Caryophanales; family Paenibacillaceae; genus Paenibacillus; species Paenibacillus sp. JNUCC31. The sequence continues at coordinate 1,105,677 of NZ_CP062165.1, read as the reverse complement.
CCCTGTGAATGTCACGATCATATAACCCCAGAAGAGCAATATGTACGTTCGTTCGGTAAATTTCAAATATCCCAAAATGACAAAAAACGCAGTCTGCAGGAAAAAAAGCAAAGCCATTTCGACTAGGTCTCCCGCAAAAGCCATCAGGCCAATCGCAAGCGTGAAGAACCCGAGTACCCGAAACATGCGCGCCACGGTAAGTCCTCCTCTCCTATGTACGATCATAGATTGTCTACACAACATTATACCGGGAAAGGAAAAAGGTGTAAACAAAATTGGATATGAAAGCGAATTCTTTTTTTGTTGAAATGAATTAAAGTATGGCCTGTTTTGCATATGTCACGTATGAGTAGACTTAAATGTGGAAATACATTTTAGTATGAAATCAATTCTATGAACTCTATGAGAGGCATAAGAATGAATGAAGCAGCTTTTATACCTAATTCACAGGCCGGAAATCGGTCATGGGGACGGTTATTTTAGGATGTTGTTAGGAGGGTATTATAGCATGACTGCAGTGAGACAGGATGCTTGGAGTACAGAGGACGATTTGATTTTGGCAGAGGTTACTTTGCGTCATATTCGGGAAGGGAGCACACAACTGGCTGCTTTTGAAGAGGTAGGCGAAAAAATAGGCAGAACTTCAGCCGCTTGCGGTTTTCGCTGGAACAGTTGTGTTCGTAAGAAGTATGAGTCTGCTATTAGCAATGCCAAGGCTCAACGTCAAAAACGGAGCTATCTTCGCAAGCAGCCAGCTTTGCTTGGACCACAGGTGGCAGCATTGTCCACACTGGATACAGAGGATAATCTGTACAAGACAGATGGAATCTCGGAAGACTCTCTTTCCATTGATGCCGTAATTCGTTTCTTGCGTCAATGGAAGGGGACAGCCCAGGAGAATAGTCGCCAGCTTAAGATGCTTGAGAAGGAGCTGCGGGAAAAAGAGGATGAACTTCATGAACTCCGCTGCGAAAATGATCGGCTGTCCAAGGAAGTAAATGAAGTGCAGACAGACTATCGTGTGGTGAACGACGATTATAAAGCGCTGATTCAGATTATGGATCGCGCTCGCAGACTTGCATTTTTGACGGAAGAGGAAGAAGAACTCAAAACAAGATTCAAAATGGATGCCAACGGAAACCTGGAACGAATTGAATAACAAAAAAATGTGTTTGATTCTCTGTTTAGATCAAGCCCGTCACACCTTCGTTATATAACGGCAGGGATGACGGGTTTTTTGTTTGCTGTTTTTGTTCTATTATATATGAAAGAACTTTTTGAGCAGAGGTAGGGATGCTGCATGATCATTGACGTTGTAGGAGCAGGGTCGCTGGGTCTTTTATATGGAGGGAAACTTCTTGCTGCTGGTTACGAGGTTCGATTCTGGACCAGAACGGCTGAACAGGCAGAGAAACTGAATAGAGAAGGCTTTAAAGTGATCGAGGGGGGAAGAATCAAACAGATTCCTCCTAGCCTGATTCAAGCCGATGAGATTAAAGCCTTATCCCGAAGACAAGCACAACCTGAACAGTTACCTGGGGAATGGCTGCTTTTAATGGTGAAGCAGACGGCGGTACATGATGTCATTCGTGAAATAAAGGCCTTGAAGACCAAGCCCCTGAATATAGCATGTTTTCAAAACGGTATGGGGCATTTGGAGGACTTACAATGGAGTATGCCGCATTGCAATATATGGAGTGTCATAACCACAGAGGGTGCAAAACGTGAGCAAGATAGGGTCATCAGGGCAGGCAGGGGAGAGACTTGGTTGGGCAAAAGTGCAAATGTATGTCCTGCATCTCAAACTCCGGCGGATCAGAATGAGTTAATTCATTTAACGGGACTTTTGCAGCAGGCAGGATTTGACTGTACAGTGTCGAATGAAATCGATAAGCTGATATACAGAAAACTTTTGATTAACGCTGTCATTAACCCTCTTACTGCCCTGTGGCGTATACCCAACGGTGAGTTAATCACGAAGAAGGAACGGATCGTGTTGATGCGTCAGCTATATGACGAGGCAATGATGACATATGAAGCAAGCGGAATCGTTTTGGACGTGGATGTATGGGAGCAAATCCTCTCTGTCTGTCATTCTACTGCCTCAAATACTTCCTCCATGTTATCGGATGTTTTGAATGGAAGACAGACAGAGGTCCGATCCATTAACGGGCAAATTGTAAGCATGGCACGTCGGTGTGGTTTGACTGCTCCGATGCATGAATTACTGCTTCATCTGATTGAAGGCATGCAACCGGAAGGAGTGAGTTGATGGGATTTTTTATTGTGCTGAGCATACTGCCGTTTTTTCCGTTTTTACTTGTTTACTGGATCATGTACGGGTGGAAGAAAGATAAGCGAGCAGCGTTACGATCCGCGATGGATGTGACAACCGTATTTCTTATTTTCTCCGTTTCGGCGTTATTCAACTTAACATTTGATTCGAATTTCGGATTTTATTTAACGCTTATACTCATACTAATAGCCCTTGGATTTATCGGAGGGGCTCAAAATCGCCTAAAAGGAAAGGTCGATGGGGGTAGAATGTTCCGGGCCGTTTGGCGCATGGCTTTTGTAATGATGAGTTTTGGGTACATTTTGTTTACTATATTTGGATTATTTAGATACTTCATGAAACAGATGTGAGGATACATAACGCAAGAGGGCTAAAAAATGTGTCGATTTTGTCGAATACTGAAAAAAACATTACTTTCTGAAAAAGTAATGTAGATTTTTTTGACCGGTGGTTGTATAATCTATAAACATAAACCATATCAATTTAGGGGGAAAGTGTTAGATGAAAAGGAAAAGTCTATTAGTCCTTTTGACGCTAATTTTGGCGTTCGGTACCGTACTTGCAGCGTGCGGATCGAAAAACGAAGGCACAGGTAACACCGATACTGGTTCTGCAGGCGAGAGCAATGGTCTTGCGAAAGATCAAGTGCTGAAAATTAACCTGACAGCTGAACCTCCTACGTTGGACCCGGCTCAAGCTAAAGACAGCCAAACCAACACGGTTCTGAAATTCTTGTATGAAGGTCTTGTTCGTATCGACGCTGATGGTAAAGAAGCTCCGGGCGTTGCAAAAGACTGGGTAATTTCTCCAGATGGTCTGAAATACACGTTTAACCTGGACCCTGAAGCAAAATGGAGCAACGGTGATGCAATCACTGCCGAAGACTTTGTACGTTCTTGGGAACGCGCTTTGAAACCGGAAACAGCTTCTCCATATGCTTACCAATTGTACTACATCAAAGGTGCTGAGGGTTACAACCTGAGCAAAGACGAAAAATATAAAGGTACTAAAATCACAGATTTCTCTCAAGTAGGTGTTAAAGCTACTGACGAGCACACGCTGGAAGTAACGTTGGAAAACCCAACACCTTACTTCTTGGGTCTGACAGCATTCTACACGTACTACCCAGTACACAAGTCTGCTGATACCAATGATAAATTCTTCACTGATTACAAAAATATGATCGTTAACGGACCATTCACAATGGATCAGTACGCTAAAGGTCAAAAAATCGTTGTTAAGAAAAACGAAGGCTACCATGCAGCTTCCGATATCAAGTTGTCTGAAATCAACATGTCTTTGACAAGCAGCAGTGCTTCCGAACTGCAAGCTTATAAGTCTGGACAACTGGACTACACAGGTAATCCAAATGGTGAGATTCCAACAGACCAAATTCCTTCTGTAAAAGCAGAATTGCCGGACGAGTTTAAAGCTACTGGTATTGCAAGTACGTACTACTACCAGTTCAACGTTAATGAAGCTCCATTCAACAACGCTAAAATTCGTAAAGCATTTGCAATGTCTATCGAGCGTCAGTTGATCGTTGATAAAGTAACACAAGGTGGACAAATTCCTGCATTCGGCTTTGTACCTCCAGGTATCCGCGGTGAAAACGGCGAGTTCCGTGATGAGCACAAAGACGACTACTTCACTGAAAATGTGGACGAAGCTAAAAAATTGCTTGCTGAAGGTATGAAAGAAGAAGGCTACACAACGTTGCCTGCAGTAACTTTGATCTACAACACTAGTGACAATCATGCGAAAATCGCGCTTGCTGTTGCTGACATGTGGAAGAAGAACCTTGGTGTTGACGTGAAAACGGAAAACCAAGAGTGGGGCGTATTCCTTGAGAACCGTCAAAACCAAAACTTCCAAATCGCTCGTGCGGGCTGGTCTGCTGACTATAACGATCCGTACAACTTCTTGGAAATGTGGACTACTGGAAACACAAACAATGATTCCAAATTCAGCAACGAACAGTATGACAAAGATGTTAAAGAAACTGTAAAATCTGCTGATCCAGCAACACGTATGGCTGCATTTGCTGATGCTGAGAAAATTCTGGTTCAAGACGAAATGGGCGTATTGCCGATCTACTACTACACTAACGTATCTTTGACTAAGCCTTATCTGAAAGGCGTACAACTTGATTTCAGTGGAGCTATTGACTTCACTCGTGCATATCTGGAAGAGAAATAAGTTGTTCTGAAGTCTAATATGATTGCTTCGGGATATATATGTGGAATTCCATATATATCCCGATTTTTTTGTATGTACACCGATTTTCCTTATAATTCTTGAAATTTCCGATAAATGGATTGGACTTTATTTCTGTCTAAATCTACAATCGATTTGTATACAAAATATTGTTTGTGGAGGTGTGCAAGGGTTGGTTAAGTACGTTTTGAAAAAACTGCTATTTATGCTGCTATCACTTTTCATACTCGCATCAGCAACCTTCTTCCTGATGAAGGCCATTCCGGGTGACCCTTTTACATCCGAGAAAAAAGTATCACCCGAAATTCGGGCACTTTTGGAAGTGAAGTATGGTTTAGACAAACCGATGTATGAACAATACCTGAAGTATATGGGCGGAATCATCAAAGGTGATTTCGGGGTTTCGATGAAATACCTGAATCAGGATGTATCTGACATGATCACTCAAACGTTTACAGCATCATTGAAGCTGGGAATCTTTGCGATCATTATCTCAATTATTGTGGGTGTTCTGCTGGGACTTCTTGCCGCAGTTTACCATCGCAAGCTGATTGATGATGTAACAATGATTTTAGCTGTTATTGGTATTGCAGTTCCGAGCTTCTTGCTCGCTTCGTTGCTCCAATACGTCTTCGCCTTTAAGTTCGGCTGGTTTAACGTTATGGGCTTCGATGGTCCACTCGACTATGTGCTTCCGGTTGCAGCCCTGTCCGCATCTCCAATTGCCTTTATCGCGCGTTTGACGCGTTCAAGCATGTTGGAAGTGTTGCATGCAGACTACATCAAGACAGCCAAAGCCAAAGGTTTGAAATGGCCTGCTATCATGTTTAAACACGTTTTACGGAACGGAATTCTGCCAGTCGTTACTTATGTTGGTCCGATGACAGCGAATATTATTACAGGTTCCGTAGTTATTGAGCAGATCTTTAATATTGGTGGAATTGGTAAAGTATTCGTAGAGAGTATTACGAATCGTGATTATACGATGATTATGGGGATTACAATTTTCTATGGTATCCTCTTGATGCTTGCACGTTTCCTGACAGATATTGCTTACGTTTTGATCGATCCTAGAATTAAGCTAGAAAGCCGGAAGGGGGCATAACGTTGTCTGGCACGAATAACAACAATAAAGAAACAGCGAACACAGGCCTGGATAGTCAGGCAGCGTTGAAATCGCAAGAGAGTGTATCGCTATTCAAAGACGCTATGTACAGACTTGCAACCAACAAGGCCGCTATGATTAGTTTGGCTGTTCTAGTCCTTGTTGTCATTTTCTCAATGATTGGTCCAACTTCGTTATTCTCAAGCTATAATTATTATTCCAATGATCTATTGAATGCCAACGCTGCACCGAGTGCTGAACACTGGTTTGGAACAGATGAATTGGGTCGTGATGTATGGGTAAGAACCTGGGTAGGTGCACGTGTGTCTCTTACTGTAGGTTTAGCCGCTGCTTTAATTGACCTTGTCATCGGTGTAATTTATGGGGCAATTATGGGCTTCTACGGTGGACGTGTTGATGGTATCATGAACAAGTTCTCCGAGATCTTGTACTCCCTGCCTTACATGCTCGTTGTTATCCTGTTGCTGGTTGTATTGGAGCCAAGTTTAACGACCATTATTATCGCCCTTACCATTACAGGCTGGATCAGCATGTCCTGGATTGTACGTGGTGAGATTATGCAACTCAAAAACAGAGACTTTATTCTTGCGGCTCGTTCCATGGGCGCAAGCACAGGACGTCAGCTTTTCCGTCATTTGTTGCCAAATGCTGTCGGACCCATTCTCGTTACATTGACGTTGTCAATTCCAAATGCCATCTTTGCAGAAGCGTTTCTGAGCTTCCTGGGCTTGGGTGTTTCGGCACCAAGATCTTCACTTGGGTCAATGATCAATGACGCTTTAACAGGCTGGACGCTGTATCCTTGGCGGATGTGGTTCCCTGCAGGTCTGATGGTTATGACAATGCTCGCATTTAACTTGCTTGGTGACGGCTTGCGCGACGCGCTTGATCCGAAATTACGTAAATAGAAATAGGAGGTGGGATTATGGAGCCGATTTTAACAGTCAAAGATCTGAGTGTGTCATTTACAACGCGTTCTGGTGAATTTGATGCCGTTAAAAATGTGAGTTTTGAACTTGGCAAAGGAGAGACGCTGGGGATCGTAGGTGAATCTGGTAGTGGTAAGAGTGTTACTGCCCAAACCATCATGAAATTGATTCCCTCCCCGCCTTCGAAGGTCAAAAGCGGAGAAATTACTTTTCACGGGCAGGACCTGCTGAATAAGACAGATAAACAGATGGAAGCCATCCGTGGTAAAGATATCGGCATGATCTTCCAGGATCCAATGACTTCTTTGAATCCTACCATCAAAATTGGTAAACAAATTACCGAAGTATTGCGCAAGCATCAGAATATGTCCAAAAAAGAAGCTGAAAAAAGTGCATTGGAAATGCTTGAACTTGTAGGCATCAAAAATGCGGAAGCACGTATGAACCATTATCCGCACCAATTTTCCGGTGGTATGCGTCAGCGTGCTATGATTGCGATTGCCCTGGCATGCCGTCCATCCCTTCTGATTGCGGATGAACCAACAACTGCACTCGACGTAACGATCCAGGCACAAATCTTGGATGTGATGAAGGACATGCAGCAAAAGCTGGGAACTTCGATCATGCTTATCACGCATGACCTTGGAGTAGTTGCAGGAATGTGTGACCGTGTTGTCGTTATGAAGGAAGGCGAAGTTGTTGAAACAGGGACAACTGCTGAAATCTTCAGTAACCCTCAGCATCCTTACACAATTAAATTGCTGAATGCTCTTCCTCGTCTGGACGAGCCTAAGAAAGAAAAGCCTACTCCAGTTGGTATTATCAAAGGTGCCAACAAGCCGCTGGTTCAAGTGAAGAACCTGAAACAATACTTCAATTTGGGTAAAGGCAACATTCTCAAAGCGGTTAATGATGTTAGCTTTGATATTTTTGAAGGCGAAACACTTGGAGTTGTAGGGGAGTCTGGCTGTGGTAAATCCACAACTGGCCGTACGATTCTTCGCCTTTATGAGCCAACAGGCGGAAACGTTAACTTTAACGGAACAGATATCTATAAGCTGTCCCCACGCAAAATGAAAGAAATGCGTAAAGATATGCAAATGATTTTCCAGGATCCATATGCGTCTTTGAATCCACGTTTCAATGTTATGGATATTATCGGTGAATCCCTCGATATTCATGGTCTGGCGTCAAGCCGGACAGAGCGGAAGAGACGTGTTGAAGAACTGCTTGATCTTGTAGGTCTGAATCCTAGCCATGCACTCCGTTATCCACATGAATTCTCAGGTGGTCAAAGACAACGGATCGGGATTGCCCGTGCATTGGCTGTAGACCCTAAATTCATCATCTGTGATGAGCCATTATCTGCATTGGACGTGTCCATTCAGGCTCAGGTCGTTAATTTGCTGGAAGAACTTCAGCAGCGCCTCGGCTTGACATACCTGTTCATTGCGCATGACTTGTCCATGGTTAAGCATATCAGTGACCGTGTAGCTGTAATGTACATGGGTAAAGTGGTGGAGTTGGCAGAAAGTGAAGAACTGTATGCTAATCCGATTCACCCTTACACCAAAACATTGCTGTCTGCGATCCCTGTACCTGATCCGGAAGTAGAAGCGAGCAAACGTCGCATTCTGCTGCCGGAAGAACAAGCAAATAAAAATGGATCTGGTGGTCCTGCAAATGATCCTTACAACCTGCAGAATGCTCAATTGATTGAGGTTTCCAAAGGTCACTGGGTTGCAGAACCTTACGTATAAAAAGTACAATTTTCATTTGGACTTATCCATAAATATCAAACCGCCGACTTTGTTCGGTGGTTTTTTATTTTTTGATGCACTTTCTTTTGACGAAGAGGGCACTCATTCGGTACAATCAAGAAAGGCTCTTTGAAGCAGATAGGAGGCAGACCTCATGAAAGGTATGACCGAGGCACTCCGCAGCGGAACGCGACTTGCAGAAGACTATGTCTGTTCAAGGGATGCTGCGCGTGGCCTTTACGAATATGATATACGCTGGGAATCGGGGCTGCATACACGTGCCGAGTGGCTGGACCAATCGGAAAACACACGCATACCCCGTCAAAGCCTGGCAGAATATCTACGTATATATAATAAGCGGGTGAACGATCATAGTGCAGTACATGAGTCCATCACTCGTCTCGCGGAACAAGATGCGTTGGTTGTTACGGGAGGACAGCAAAGCGGCCTGCTTACAGGTCCGTTGTTTGTAATTTACAAAGCAGCAAGTGTGGTTGCAGCTGCGCGGGAAGCGGAGAACAGGCTACAACGGCCAGTCGTTCCCGTTTTTTGGATTGCAGGAGAAGACCATGACTGGGATGAAGTGAACCACACATACTTGCCTGACGCCAGCGGGGACATGAAGAAGATCAAGTTACAAGGGCGGTTTGCAGGCAGGGATTCCGTGAGTTATGTCCGTGTGGAAACGGAACAATGGATGACTGTGCTGGAGCAGGTGGAGCAGTTGTTACCGGATACAATACACAAACCAGGTTTAATGAAGCTGATTACCGAGATACATCAATCCAGCTCGAACCTAAGTGATGCATTTGCCCGATTAATTTCAGCCTTGTTTGGCAGCACTGGACTTGTTCTGATGGATGCCGCAGATCCAGACTTGCGCAGGCTTGAGCAGCCTGTATTTGAGCGTTTGATTCGTGAAAATGGGACCTTACGGCAAGCATATGCACAAGGTGCCTCCGCGTTGGAACAAGCCGGATATGCCATGCCAGCTGAAGTCGCGGAAGATGGGGCCAATCTGTTTTACATACATGATGGGGCACGGTTGCTTCTGATGTTGAAAGACGGCTTGTACAGCGACCGTAAAGGTCTGGTTTCGTTTACAGAAGAGCGACTGCTTCAGGAGTTGGCTGAACATCCCGAGCGGTTTAGCAACAATGTATTGACACGGCCATTGATGCAAGACTCCATATTGCCTGTAGCGGCTGTTATTTTGGGTCAGGGGGAGATTGCCTATTGGGGATTGACGCGTGAAGCGTTCCGGCAGTTCGGATTGCAGATGCCTATTTTGCTGCCGCGCTTGTCCTTTACCATTTTGGAAGATGTTCATCGCAAACATATGGAGCAGTACGGTCTTTCTTTCCAGGACGTTCAATATCATATGGAAGATAGGAAGAAGCAATGGCTGGCACTGCAGGAGACCTTCCAGGTGGATGAACAGTTTGGGAGAGTTCAACAAGCGTTCGCCGATCTATATCAACCATTGCTTGACCAGATTGCAGAGATTCATCCTGGTCTGGACCGAATTGGAGAAACCAATGTAGGCAAAATCAGCGAACAGATACAGTATCTACAACAGCAGACCCATAAGGCGATCAAAGAAAAACACAATGTGAGCCTAAGGCACTGGAACGGAATTCAGAATTCACTTTTTCCCATGAACAAACCGCAGGAACGAGTACATAGTGCGCTCTTTTACCTGAATCGTTATGGAACCGAGTGGATTGGGCAGCTGATTGAAAGTCAGTGCGAATTCCGTGGACAACACCAAGTGATCACATTGTAGTGACCTTTATAATAGTAGGAATATATTGAGGGGGAAAAGGAATGACAACACCTGCTTTGCAAAACAGTATTGTGAAGGATATGGGACTTGCTTCGGAAGGTCATTTAAAAATTGATTGGGTAGAAGCGCATATGCCGGTATTGAACCGCATTCGTCGCCAATTTGAAGAAGATCTGCCGTTTAAAGGCTTGAAAGTAGCAATTTGTCTCCACCTTGAGGCTAAAACGGCTTATCTGGCAAAAGTCATTCAGGCTGGTGGTGCAGAAGTTACCATTACGCATAGTAACCCATTGTCAACACAGGACGATGTCTGTGCAGCTCTGGTTGAAGATGGAGTTACGGTGTACGCCAAACATAATCCGGATCCTGTTGAATTCAAGGAATTGCAGCTCCGTGCACTGGAGGTAAAACCTGACCTGATTATTGATGATGGTGGGGATTTCGCCACAATTATTGCATCGGAGCGTCCGGATCTTGCTGCCACCATTCGTGGTGGAGCAGAGGAAACGACAACGGGCATCATTCGTCTGAAAGCTTTGGCGAAAGAAGGCCAATTGCGATTCCCGATGGTTGCAGTCAATGACGCTTATTGCAAATACCTGTTTGACAACCGTTACGGTACAGGTCAATCTGCATTTGACGGGATCATCCGTACAACGAATCTGGTCGTTGCAGGCAAGAATGTGGTTGTAGCGGGTTACGGTTGGTGTGGTAAAGGCGTAGCGATGCGAGCCAAAGGATTGGGAGCGAATGTAATCGTAACGGAAATTGATCCTATCAAGGCTGTAGAAGCGCATATGGACGGATTCCGTGTTATGACCATGGTGGAAGCAGCCAAGCTGGGTGATTTTTTCATCGCGGTTACGGGCAATAAAGATGTGATTACTGGAGAGCATTACGATGTAATGAAAGATGGAGCGATCCTGAGCAATGCTGGACACTTTGATGTGGAAGTGAACAAACCTGAGCTTGCCAAACGTTCGGATTCAATCCGCACAGTACGCCGCAACATTGAAGAATATCGTTTCAAAGATGGTCGTAAAATGTATTTGCTGGCTGAAGGACGTCTTGTAAACCTGGGTGCAGCAGATGGACATCCTGCCGAGATTATGGATACGACGTTTGCTTTGCAGGCGCTGGGTCTGCGTTATGTAAGCGAGAACTATGAGAGCTTGGGTAAAACCGTTGTTAATGTACCTTATGACATCGACCAGCAGGTCGCAAGTTACAAATTGGAAAGCTTGAACATTGCCATCGACTCCCTGTCAGCGGAGCAGGAAAAATATCTGGATAGCTGGAAATTCTAAGAGGAATCCATTAATTACAAGCTGATAAAGTGATTCAAAGGGTTTACAATGGTTAATTGATGAATGGCTCATATGCGGTGTACGTGCGATTGTTCGTAAACGGGAAACGTCTTTGATCCTGACTGACAGGATCAAAGACGTTTTTTTGCAATTACGAAATTAAAAAAGTAAAGCAAGCAAGAAGGGTTTTGATTTTTTTGTGCGAATCTATTATGCTTAGGTGGTGGAAAGTGGGGCAAAGTGGGAGAAACGGGTGAGGAGTGAGTGGGCCAATGTTTATGGGGGAGTTCCAACATAGCATTGATGATAAGGGTCGGGTTATTATTCCGGCTAAATTCCGCGAATCTCTGGGACCTTCTTTCGTTGTCACACGGGGTTTGGACCAGTGTCTTTTCGTGTACCCCATGGAGGAGTGGGGGGTCATGGAACAGAAGCTCAAAGCACTGCCATTAATGAAATCTGATGCACGTGCGTTTACCCGCTTTTTTTTCTCGGGTGCCACCGAATGTGAATTGGACAAACAGGGCAGGGTAAATTTGCCGGGCAATCTTAGAGAGTATGCCAAGCTGGACAAAGATTGCGTTGTCCTTGGTGTGTCGAACCGGGTGGAGATTTGGAGCAAAGGCATATGGGAGAGTTATTTCAATCAATCCGAAGAAGCATTCAACGACATTGCCGAAAAGCTGGTCGATTTTAATTTTGATCTATAAAGTCAGGAGGGGTGCAGGTTGTTTCACCACATAACCGTACTCAAAGAAGAGGCAACAGAGGGTTTAAACATCAAGCAGGACGGTATATACGTGGACTGCACTTTAGGCGGCGCGGGACATAGTTCCGTGATTGCTTCCAAGCTCGGTCCAGAGGGACGTCTGATCGCACTTGATCAGGATGATTGGGCTTTGGATAACGCACGTGAAAAATTGGCTCCGTACGGAGAGCGAATTACATTGGTCAAAACCAATTTTCGTGATCTGGAGCAGGTTCTTAAGGAACTGGATGTACTGATGAAAGATGGCGTACCACAGGTTGATGGGATTTTGTACGATTTGGGGGTATCCTCTCCACAATTTGACGAAGGGGAACGTGGATTCAGCTACAATCACGATGCTCCTCTGGATATGCGTATGGATCAGGATGCATCCCTCACTGCCAAGGAGATCGTTAACGAATGGCCGGAAGAGGAGATTGCACGCGTATTGTATCGTTATGGTGAAGAGAAATTCTCTAGAAGAATTGCTCGTGTCATTGTAGAGAAACGGAAGCAATCGACGATTGAGACGACTGGTGAACTGGTAGAATTGATTAAAGAAGGCATTCCTGCGGCAGCGCGTCGTACCGGAGGACATCCTGCGAAGCGCAGCTTCCAGGCGTTGCGAATTGCAGTAAATGATGAGCTTGGTGCGTTCGAGGAAGGGTTACATCAGGCGGTTCGGTGTCTGGCGCCAGGTGGACGTGTCTCTGTTATTACCTTTCACTCACTTGAAGACCGGATTTGCAAACAGATCTTTAGCAGTTATCTGGAGAAATGTACATGCCCTCCCGATTTTCCGTTGTGTGTATGCGGTGGTAAGGGTGTCTTGCGTTTAGTGAACAGAAAGCCGCTAAGTCCGACGGAAACGGAACTGGCCGAGAACTCCCGTGCTCGTTCAGCGAAGCTGCGCGTAGCCGAGAAATTGTAAAAACAGAGTGGAGGAGCCTTTGTATGGCATATACACGTGGTAATCTGGCAGTGAAAGAAAAAGCGTCCCAAGAGCGTGTGACCCAGCAGCGGTACAAGGAAACCACCAAAGTGGTGACCCGTCGTACCGGTCTTCCGGCACGCGAAAAATTTTTGTATCTGATTACTCTGATTGCTGTTATTGTTGTCGGCGGTGTAATGATGTCGCGCTATGCTCACATCTATGAGCTTAACAAGCAGGCACAGACGACGTTGTCCGACGTGAGAGAAGCAGAGAAAGCCATTGCAAATCTGCAAGTAGAAAAAGAAAAACTGAACAATTTGGTCATCGAGAATGCTCGCAAACTTGGTTATGTTGAGGCTTCCGGCAAGGATGTCATTTTTGTGCCTCGCTCAACGAGTACATCGAACTCGGCAGGTACTGAATCATCCTCGGATCCAGCCAATAAGTAGAACATTTTGTATCCATCCATACAAAATGCTGAAGCAAAAGAGGTGTACCGATGGTAAAAAGAATAAAGATGCGCACGTTGCTTATAGGGGGATGCATTACCCTCTTTTTTCTTGTATTAATAATCCGCATATTTTTTATTCAGGTTGTTAATAGCGGTTTTTGGCAGGAAGAAGCCGCTGGTTTGGTAGAGCGTGAACAAACTATCAAGGCTAGTCGTGGTTCAATCACAGACCGGAATGGTAACATTCTGGCGACAGATTCTCCTGCATACACCGTGTCTGTGAATCCGGAGCTAATTAACCAGCTCGGCATTGAAGATGTGGTTATTGACAAATTGTCTGGTTTGTTGGGTAAAAACGAGAGCGAAATGCGTGCGCTTGTAACAGCCAAAAAGGAAGATGGGACATTCTTTCAGCAACGTGAAGTACGCAGTGAAGGGTATAAAATCAGCCCTGATTTGGCTGCAAAAGTAGAAGAATTTCGCGAAAAACTGAAAGATGACTACAAGGGTCAAAACGCGATTGTCATGACACAGGAATCGAAGAGATATTATCCTGAAGAAACCCTTGCCTCTCATCTCCTGGGGTATATGAGTCGTGATGGGAAGGCTGTCAACGGTCTGGAATTATCCTACGATGAACAGCTTACAGGTACAGATGGTTATCTGAACTATCAGAAGGATGCCAAAGGTATTAAGCTTCCCGATTCACAGGACAGCTATCTTCCTCCGCAAAACGGGAATAATCTGAAGCTGACAATCGATGATACCATTCAGTTCTACATCGAAAATGCAATGAAAGAAGCAGTAGCTCAGTACAATCCGCTGAGTATGACTGTCATTGCTGCAGATCCCAATACGATGGAAATTCTCGGTATGGCGAACTGGCCAACCTTTAATCCTAATACCTATGGGAATACGCCAGATCAGAAAAATTTTATTAACCATGCTATACAATCGATCTATGAGCCAGGGTCTACGTTTAAAATTGTTACCTTGGCGGGTGCAGTTGAAGAGAAGCTGTTTGATCCTAACGCCACGTTTGAATCCAAGCGGATCTATATCGGGGGTTACCCAATCAGTGACAACGGTCACGCTTATGGTCGAATTTCCTACTTGGAAGGTGTTAAACGTTCAAGTAATATTGCGTTTGTTAATTTGGGCTATAACATGCTTGGCGGTGAACGTTTGCGTCATTACATAGACCAATTCGGTTTTGGTAAAAAGACGGGCATTGATCTGCCGAGTGAATCAGCTTCACCAATCAAGCCGCTGGTTTATAAATCCGAAATTGCCACAGCCGCCTATGGTCATGGTCTTGTACAGGTAACACCAATCCAGCAGGTAGCAGCCGTTTCGGCCATTGCCAACGGTGGGAAACTCATGGAGCCGCACTTGGTGAAGGAGATTATCAATCCAAATGACGGTTCATCCGAAGTGATCAAGCCTAAAGTCGTTCGTCAGGTCATTTCCAAAGAATCTTCCAAACTGGTGAGCGGGTACCTAGAGCAGGTTGTTGCAGATCAGACGATTGGTACAGGACGTAATGCTTACATTGAAGGGTATCGTGTGGCTGGTAAAACCGGTACGGCCAGAAAAGTTGTCAACGGGGATTACAGTAAATCCAAAGACGTCGTTTCGTTTATCGGTTTTGCACCCGTAAATAATCCTAAAATTGCGATCCTGGTTGTGATTGACCAGCCGGACGGTGCCAATATTGGCGGAGGGAAAGCCGCCGCACCGGTATTCAAAAAGATTGCCAGTCAAGCTCTTCAATATATGGGAGTCCCGAAAGATACGGTGAAAACCACTGACAAAAAGTCAAAAACAACTCCGGTCGTTCAAGCCAAAGCTCCTGATCTGTCAGGTAAGACAGCGAAACAGGCCAGAAGCCAGCTTTTGAACGCAGGGATTGCCTATGAAACGCTCGGTCAAGGTGAAAGTGTTATTCGTCAGTACCCTGTACCGGGTGCGTCCATGAATCCGGGTCAGCGAATCTATCTGCTGACCGAAGAGAGTAGCAAGATGAAAATCCCTGATCTGACAGGTGAATCTCTCCGGGATGCACTTGAAGTACTTTCTCTTATGAAAGTGGGCGTAACCGTTAAAGGCGAAGGGTATGTCGTGAAGCAAACGGAGCAGGTGTCAGGCGAACAGAGAACGGTTCAGCTTAGCTTGCAGACAGCCAAAGCGGCGGTTACCGGTATAGCAGATGAGGCTCCTGAGTCTTCTGATCCAACGTCAGAAGATAAGGCTAATAACCAAGTGGAATCTGATGAAGCGGTGAACACGGAAGAAGCGGGGAAAACAAGTACGACAACCACACCTTCAAATGAGACCGAATCGTCTGCCGAGACATCAGATGAGACTTCGCTTCCATAGGGATCACTGACAGCTTGTTCTAACCCCCGGTTGTCCTGAATATTCATGAATGGAACACAATCATGATTTTGGGACGAGTGGGGGGATCTTTTCGTGAAGGGATCAAGCGTAAATCTGCGGCGCAGGCTGCTGTGGAGTTTAATGATTTTAGTGTTGTTATTTTCTGCCCTGGTGATCAGGCTTGCTTATGTACAACTTGGGGAAGGCCCGGAATTGTCGGCGAAAGCGGAAGAATCCTGGCGGCGCAACATCCCCTATTCAGCCAAACGGGGAGAAATTCTGGATCGGAATGGAACTTCTCTGGCCTATAACGTGACAACTCCGACCATTATGGCGATTCCTGCTCAGGTGAAAGAAGCGGAAACAACAGCAAGAGCGCTTGCTCCTTTGCTGGGGATGACCGAAGAGAAAGTGCTGGCAACCATCAAGAAGAGAGAATTAATTGTCCGACTACAACCCGGTGGCCGCAAAATTACGATGGAGAAGGCTCAGCACATCCGTGATTTGAAGCTTCCGGGTATCGTTGTTGCCGAGGATAATAAACGCTTTTATCCTTATGACGATCTGGCGGCTCATATTCTTGGATTTACGGGCATTGATAATCAGGGGCTGACGGGCGTCGAAAAAAAATATGATGACAAGTTGAACGGTTTGAATGGCAGTGTGTCCTACTTGTCCGATGCGGCCGGAAGGCTTATGCCGGGCTCATCTGAGAAGTATGTGGAACCGAAGGATGGTCTGAACCTGAAACTGACTATTGATAAATCGATACAGTCCATCATGGAACGAGAGCTGGATCAGGCCATGGTCAAATTCCAGGCCAACTCGGCGCTTGCCATTGCCATGAATCCCAAAACGGGCGAAATTCTTGGCATGGCCAGCAGACCGGGCTATGAACCGGCGGATTATCAGCAATATCCTTCCGAAGTATACAACCGGAACTTACCGATCTGGATGACTTACGAACCAGGTTCAACGTTTAAGATCATTACGCTCGCAGCGGCACTGGAAGAGAAAAAGGTCAATCTGACCCAGGATCAGTTCTATGATCCCGGATTTGTTGAAGTCGGGGGCGCTCGCTTGCGCTGCTGGAAAAAGGGCGGCCATGGAAGTCAGACCTTCCTGCAGGTCGTGGAAAACTCCTGCAACCCCGGGTTTGTTGCTTTAGGGCAGAAGCTTGGCAAAGAATCGTTATTTTCTTACATTAAAGACTTTGGATTCGGCACGAAAACAGGAATCGACCTGAGTGGTGAGGCCAGCGGTATTCTGTTCAAACTGTCACGTGTAGGACCTGTAGAGCTTGCAACCACTGCTTTTGGTCAAGGGGTTTCCGTTACACCGATTCAACAAGTAGCTGCTGTGTCAGCAGCCATTAATGGTGGCAAACTATACAAGCCCTATGTTACTAAGGCATGGGTTCATCCGGTAACGGGAGAAGTGATGGAAGAAGCCAAGCCGGAACTGGTTCGACAAGTGATCTCGGAAGCTACGTCCAAGCAAGTGCGTGAAGCCCTGGAAAGTGTAGTTGCCAAAGGAACGGGACGTCCCGCGTTCATCGATGGATATCGGGTTGGCGGCAAAACGGGTACAGCCCAGAAGGTCATTAATGGACGTTATTCTTCTACCGAGCATATCGTATCTTTTATTGGTTTTGCTCCAGCTGACGATCCACAGATTGTTGTGTATACTGCGGTGGATAATCCGAAAGGGATTCAGTTTGGTGGCGTGGTTGCGGCTCCGATTGTGCAGAACATTCTTGAGGATTCGTTGCATTACATGAATGTTCCTGTTCGTAAGGATCAGGTAGCCAAACAATACAAGTATGGAGAGACCAAAATTGTGACGGTTCCCGATCTGACAGGAGCTACGGTCGAAGACTTGTATGAGGATCTGAATATGAATTTTATGCTGGCCAAATCCGGCAGTGGCAAATATGTTATTAACCAGGCGCCAAAGCCAGGAGCACGGGTGGAACAGGGATCTACCATACGCATCTATATGAGCGATGTTCTGAATGATATTCATGATCATACCAAGGAGGAAGGACAAGAGCCCTGACCGGGCTCTTGATCCCCACACCGCAACAAAATTCACTAACTTGCGTTTCATTAATGGGCTGTATTGTCGATAGTATGAATACAGACAGATATCGAAGTCGAAGTAAACTTGGAAAAGTGAGGTTATTCATGTGCTTTTAAAACAACTTTTATCAACGCTGACAACCGCCCGTGTTATTGGCGAACCAAATACAGAATGCCAAAACCTACAGACAGATTCTCGCCAGGTACAACCGGGAGATCTGTTTATCTGTCTTCCGGGACATACGGTCGATGGACATCATTTTGCGGAGAAGGCCGTAAACGCTGGAGCTGTTGCTCTGGTAGTGGAACGTGAGCTGGATCTGCCTGTTCCGCAACTGTTGGTCAAAGACAGCCGTTTTGCAATGGCTGTATTGGCAAATTCCTTTTTTGACTCGCCAAGCCGCAAGATGAATATGATTGGTGTAACGGGAACCAACGGGAAAACAACGACAACCTACTTGATAGAAAAAATCATGAGTGATTTTGGTCAGAAAACGGGGTTGATCGGGACCATTCAAATGCGTTATGACGGTCGCACATACCCAATGTCAGGCACAACGCCGGAAGCGCTCGACTTGCAGCGCAGTCTGCATGATATGGTTCAAGCAGGTACGAACTGCTGTGTTATGGAAGTATCCTCCCACGCTCTGGAGCAAGGTCGTGTTAAGGGAACGGAATTCCGAACTGCCGTGTTTACCAATCTGACGCAGGATCATCTGGATTACCATCATTCCATGGAAGAATATCGCGCAGCCAAAGGATTGTTCTTTGCAAGGCTGGGTAACGGTTATACGGAGGATGCTTCGAAGCGCAAATTTGCTGTGATCAACGCAGATGATCCTGCAGCAGCATATTTTAGTTCTGTTACAGCGGCTGAAGTGATTACATACGGCATGGAAGACCATGCAGATGTTCGCGCATCCCAAATATCCATTACCTCTCAAGGTACTTCTTTCCATGTGGACACCTTCCGTGGCAGCACGGATATTCGTCTACGGATGGTCGGCAAATTCAATGTGTACAATGCAATGGCTGCCATTGCTGCTGCGTTGGTTGAGAATGTTCCGTTGGAAGAGATCAAACGTAGCCTGGAGACGGTACCTGGTGTAGATGGACGTGTAGAGGCTGTGGATGAAGGACAGCCGTTTGCTGTTATTGTTGATTATGCACACACTCCGGATGGCCTGGAGAACGTACTGCGGACAGTGAAAGAATTTGCTGAGGGACGTGTAATCTGTGTATTTGGGTGCGGTGGTGACCGAGATCGTACGAAACGCCCGTTAATGGGCAAAATTGCAGCGAAATATAGCGACATTGTATTGGTTACTTCCGATAATCCGCGTACAGAAGATCCTGATTTGATTCTTAAAGACATTGAACAGGGACTGATTGAAGATGGCATTCAAGCGGATCGGTATACCATGATTGTGGATCGGCGCCAGGCGATTCATGAAGCTATTGAAATGGCAAGCCCTGCCGATGTAGTATTGATTGCGGGCAAGGGCCACGAGACTTATCAAATCATTGGTACAACCAAAACGGACTTTGACGACCGGATCATAGCGAAAGAAGCGATAAGGGGCAAATCCAATTGATAAAAAAAACATTGGCACAAATCGCCGAGATGTGTGGAGGAACACTAACTGACGTTGCCGCTTATGGAGATGTGTCTGTTGAAGGTGTATTTACAGATTCACGTAAGCCCACCCAGGGAAGTCTCTTTATCCCGCTGGTTGGCGAAAGGTTTGATGGACATGAGTTTGTGCAAACCTGTGTAGAGAAGGGTGCTGCTGGAACCCTATGGCAAAGGGACCATGGGACTGAACCACGAGGTGCTGTCATTGTGGTAGAGGATACCCTTGTTGCATTGCAGGTGCTCGCTTCATCCTATTTGCGGGAAAGCGATGCATCAGTCGTGGGTATTACGGGCAGCAATGGCAAAACAACAACGAAAGACATTGTGGATGCCATTCTGTCTACCACGTTCAAAGTGCACAAAACCCAAGGCAACTTTAATAACCATATTGGCCTGCCACTCACCGTACTAAGCATGGAGCCCGATACCGAAATTGTGATTCTTGAAATGGGCATGAGCGGCCGGGGGGAGATCGAAGAATTGTCTGTGATCGCCCAGCCGGATGTCGCGATCATCACGAACATTGGGGAGTCTCATCTGCTTCAACTGGGGTCCCGATTGGAGATTGCCCGTGCCAAGGCTGAAATCGCTGCTGGCATGAAACCAGGCGGTTTACTGATCTACAACGGAGACGAGCCTTTGATTGAACAAGTATTGGCAGAGCCGGCGACGAAGCAGCCTGAAGGCCTTCAGCGTTATACATTTGGCTTGCATACAGATAATGATGATTATCCAACTGGACTCATGAATGTGCAAAACGGGGTTGCTTTTACGACCAAGCAGTTGGGAGAAGCTGCTCTTACATTGCCATTGCTGGGGACTCATAATGTGGTTAACTGTCTTGCTGCGCTAGCGGTTGCACGACATTATGGAGTGGAATCCGAGCAAATTGCAGCAGGGCTGTCCGGATTGAAATTGACAGGCATGCGCATTGAAGTTCTTCAGGGTGTGAGTGGTCTGACCCTGCTCAATGATGCATACAATGCAAGCCCGACCTCCATGAAGGCCGCAGTGGATGTTCTAGAAAGCCTTAAGGGATATCGTAATAAAGTAGCTGTACTTGGCGATATGCTCGAACTGGGACCTCAGGAGCAAGAGCTTCATCGTGGCATCGGGGAGTATATTACACCTGCCAAAATGAATATGATGCTGGCTTATGGGTCTTTGTCATCAAGTATCGCTGAAGGGGCGAGACAGCACATGCCTGCGGACGCCGTACATGCGTTTGAGAGCAAAGAAGAATTGACCCGTTTTCTGCTGGAGAAGCTCCATCCGAGAGATGTTGTCTTGTTCAAGGCCTCACGGGGCATGAAGCTGGAGGATGTGGTCGAAGCGCTTAAAATAGCTCCATTACAGAATAGAGTAGACTAGAGGGGTGAACCCATGGATTTTCAGGTATTACTGTTAACAATCGGTGTTTCATTTATTTTGGCGGTGATTGCCGCACCGCTCTTGATTCCGTTGCTGCGTCGAATGAAATTCGGGCAGCAGGTTCGGGAAGATGGGCCACAGAGCCATCTGAAAAAAAGCGGAACACCTACGATGGGCGGAGTTGTTATTTTACTCGCGTTCACATTGGCCTTTTTGAAATTTTCAGCGGTCAAAAATACGGACTTTTATGTCCTGCTTGTGGCTACTCTCGGTTTCGGTCTGATCGGCTTCCTGGATGATTACATCAAAATTGTATTCAAACGTTCACTGGGGCTGACGGCTAAACAAAAGATGATTGGTCAGTTGTTTTTCAGTGCCGTGATGTGCTACTTACTGATCCAAAATGGACACAGTACAGCCATATCGATTCCAGGTACATCATTCTCTTTTGACTGGACGGGATGGTTTTACTATCCGTTTGTAGTATTCATGATGCTTGCCATCACGAATGCAGTCAACTTCACGGACGGTCTGGACGGCTTGCTGTCCGGGGTGAGCGCCATTGCATTTGGCGCATTTGCCATTGTGGCCATGCAAGCAACATCCATGCCAGCAGCAGTATGTGCAGCAGCAATGATCGGTGCGGTGCTTGGTTTCCTCGTATACAATGCACACCCTGCCAAAGTATTTATGGGAGATACAGGGTCCCTGGGAATTGGCGGTGCGATTGGTGCAGTCGCTATTGTGACGAAGACAGAACTTCTTTTTGTTATTATTGGCGGTATTTTCGTTATCGAGATTCTGTCCGTTATTATTCAAGTGGTATCATTTAAAACACGTGGCAAACGCATATTCAAAATGAGCCCGATTCATCACCACTTTGAACTGAGCGGCTGGTCGGAATGGCGAGTTGTCATTACTTTTTGGGCGGTAGGAGCCATATTGGCCGCTCTTGGACTTTATCTCAACAAGGGGTTGTAAACAATGAACCATCCTGAATCATATCGTGGACAAAAAGTGGTTGTACTTGGACTCGCGAAGAGTGGTGTGCAGGTTGCCAAAGTATTGGATCGTGCCGGCGCCAAGGTCACAGTTAATGATAAAAAAGAGAGAGAACAGTGTCCCGAAGCATCCGAATTGGAGGCTTTGGGAATTTCTATTGTGTGCGGAGGTCATCCCGACGACTTGATTCAAAGTGATGTGAAGCTTGTGGTCAAAAATCCGGGCATTCCGTATCAGGCACCTCCTGTGCAGCAGGCGCTTGCATTAGGCATCGAAGTAGTGACCGAAGTGGAGGTAGCTTATCATCTATGCGCTGCCCCTATGATCGGAATTACGGGTTCCAATGGGAAAACGACTACAACAACGTGGGTAGGCAACATGTTGGAGGTTGCCGGTTTGAAACCTATCGTTGCCGGTAATATTGGAACGCCATTGAGTGAGGCAGCAGAGCAGGCTTCTGCGGATAACTGGATGGTGGTAGAGCTTAGCAGTTTCCAACTCAAAGGAACAGCCGATTTCCGGCCGCGTATTGCCAGTTTGTTAAACGTAGCGGAGACTCATTTGGACTATCATGGAGACATGGATGATTATGTGGCTTCCAAAGCCAAATTATTTTCCAACCAGCAGCCGGAGGATGTAGCTATCCTGAACTGGGATGATCCGGTATGCCGCGGACTGGTTCCTTATATCAAAGCAAAACTGCTCCCATTTTCGCTGACAGAGAAGCTTGAAGCAGGGGTATATGCTGATCCTCCATACGTGGACGGGGAAGAGGATGATGTGAAGCGCCAGGTGATCTATGCAGACGGTCAGGGCAACCATCACGTCATTATTGATGTGGAAGACATCGGAATCCCGGGACGATTCAATGTCGGAAATGCATTGGCAGCAGTGGCTATTGCTGTGTCCGCTGGAGCCGACCCATCTGTGCTTGCTGCGCCTCTGGCTGACTTCAAGGGGGTTGAACACCGTCTTGAGTATGTACTTGAACATGATGGAGCTAAGTATTACAACAATTCCAAAGCGACCAACTCCAAGGCAACCGTAATGGCGCTGAACTCATTCAAGGAACCAGTCGTGCTCATTGCCGGAGGACTGGATCGTGGTTCAGACATGATGGAATTGCTGCCACTGTTCCAGGAGCGGGTGAAAGCTGTAGTTGCACTTGGTGAGACACGCACCAAAATTGCCAAGGTCGCAGAACTGGCGGGATTAAAGCAAATTAAGGTCGTCGATAATGAGGAGGACGCTGCCCAAACGTTAACCGCTGCCGTGCAGGAAGCTTCGCAGCTTGCAGCTCCGGGTGATGTCGTCTTGTTGTCACCGGCATGTGCAAGTTGGGACATGTTTGCTTCCTATGAAGAGCGAGGACGCATTTTTAAAGAGGCGGCGCATAACTTGTAAGTAGGGGGGTGGAAAAGCCCCTACTTCCATGCAAGGGGTGGCCTCCTGATGAAACAGTCGCGACCGGCGCCGGATATCTGGCTCCTGATTTGTATTCTGGCATTGCTTGCCATCGGCATTATTATGGTCTATAGTGCGGGCTCGGTGCTGGCTTTCCATGACTATGGTGATTCATTTTATTTTGTCAAAAGACAGCTGTTGTTCGCCGGACTTGGGCTTGCTGCCATGTTTGTTACCGCAAATGTGGACTACCGGGTCTGGAGAAAATATGCCAAACCTATACTGATTGCCTGTTTTATCATGCTGATTGCGGTGCTGATTCCCGGCATCGGAGTAGTTCGTGGAGGGGCGCGAAGTTGGTTGGGCATTGGCTCGTTCGGCATACAGCCTTCTGAATTCATGAAATTGGGCATGATCCTGTTTCTTGCTCACTGGTTAAGCAAAGAACCTGGTAAAATCAAAACGTTCACCACGGGGCTTTTGCCACCGCTTGGATTGATTGGTTTGGCCTTTGGTATTATTATGCTTCAGCCCGATTTGGGGACAGGCACCGTAATGCTGGGTGCATCCATGCTTATTATTTTTACAGCAGGAGCACGGATGAAACATCTCTTGCTGCTCGCCCTTGGCGGGGTAGCAGGGTTTGCCGCGTTGATTGCAGCAGCTCCTTACCGATTGCAGCGAATAACGGCTTTTTTGGACCCGTGGTCTGATCCACTTGGTGCCGGATATCAGATTATTCAATCGTTATATGCGATCGGCCCCGGAGGACTTGCGGGCTTGGGGCTGGGGATGAGCCGACAAAAATACAGCTACGTTCCCGAGCCGCAAACGGATTTTATTTTCTCCATTTTGGCAGAAGAGCTTGGCTTCATTGGTGGAATGATTGTATTATTGCTGTTCCTGATACTGGTTTGGAGAGGGATGCGCGTAGCGATGACAGTACCGGATGCTTTTGGAAGTCTGCTGGGTGTCGGGATTGTGGGTATGGTGGCTGTACAGGTCATCATTAACATTGGTGTCGTTATTGGGCTTATGCCCGTTACGGGGATCACCCTTCCCCTTATTAGTTATGGCGGATCCTCTCTGACATTGATGTTGACAGCGCTAGGTATATTATTAAACTTATCCCGTTATGCGAGGTGAATCTACGATGCGAGTCGTTCTAAGCGGCGGCGGTACCGGTGGTCATATCTACCCGGCCGTTGCTATAGCAAGACAATGTGAGGCGGAGAATCCCGACTCGACATTTCTATATATTGGTGGTACCCGGGGGCTGGAAAGCAAACTGGTGCCACAGGAAAATATTCCGTTTCAATCGATTGATATTACAGGTTTTCGCCGGAAGTTATCCATAGACAACCTGAAGACGGTCATGAGATTTCTTCAAGGTGTTCGCAAATCCAAAAAAATGCTCAGGGAATTCAAGCCCGATGTCGTCATAGGTACCGGTGGTTATGTGTGTGGACCTGTCGTGTATGCGGCAGCCAAACTCGGTATTCCAAGTGTCATTCATGAGCAGAATGCCATTCCCGGATTAACGAACAAGTTCCTGACCCGGTATGTGGATACGGTAGCTGTTAGTTTTGAGGGATCGGAAAAAGCATTTTCTGGAGCTAAACGGGTCGTGTATACCGGCAATCCAAGAGCTACCACGGTTGCTCAGGCCAGCCGTGATCGTGGCTTTGCGACGCTGGGTGTACCAATGAACAGCAGAGTTGTTCTTGTGGTTGGCGGCAGCCGTGGTGCGAAAGCAATTAACAAGGCCATGGTGGACATGGCACCGATGCTGGAACAGCTTGATGATGTGCATGTGGTTTACGTCACAGGCGATTCGTATTTTGATGAAACACGTGAAGCCATTCGCAGTTCACTTGGCACCATGCCGAATCATCTGCATGTGCTGCCCTACGTACACAATATGCCAGAGGTTCTTGCTTGTACGTCACTGATTGTGAATCGTGCAGGGGCTTCATTCCTTGCCGAGATTACATCTCTTGGCATTCCGTCCATCCTGATTCCTTCACCGAACGTGACGAATAATCATCAGGAGGCGAATGCCCGCACGCTTGAGGGTGGTGGTGCATCACTCACCATGCTGGAGAAGGATCTCACAGGGCAGGCGTTATATGAAGCGGTTGCTGGAATTATGAAAGATGAACCGGCACGCAGAAGGATGGCTGAAGCCTCCCGAAAACTGGGTAAACCTGATGCAGCCGAAGTGCTTGTGAGCGAGATTCGGCGTCTTGCTGCAGGGCGGTAAAGTGCGTTTTGGGCGTTTGTCACACACGCGGCGGGACTGACATAAGATACCGTATAAATTGTGACAATCGTTCCATGGGAGCGCAGCACGGTCTGCAGAAACGAAAACAGCAGCCTGCTCATCGGTTTTGAAGTAAAGGAGGATATAAATATGCAGCAGTGGATATCGCTATTATCCCAGAACAATGTCGGCAAAGTTCTTGAAAACGAGCCGCTAGCCAAATACACCACATGGAAGATCGGCGGTCCTGCAGATGCGCTGATCATACCGGAAAACAAGGAGCAAATGGTCAATCTCATCCAATTGCTGCACGAGCATCAGATTCCATGGATGCAGCTTGGACGGGGTTCCAACATGCTGGTGTCTGACAAGGGGATACGCGGAGTTGTCGTGAAACCGGGAGAAGGTTTTGATTATGCCGAGTTTCATGAGGAAGGCGTAACGGCCGGAGCGGCCCATTCCTTTGTCAAACTCAGTGTGGTTGCTGCCAAAAAAGAGTGGACCGGTTTGGAATTTGGCAGCGGCATCCCCGGAACGGTCGGCGGAGCCGTATACATGAACGCTGGTGCCCATGGATCGGATGTGTCACGGATATTTCAATCCGCTGAGATTGTCTTGGAGACAGGAGAATTGGTACGTTACAGCAAGGAGGACATGGAATTTGCGTATCGGCACTCTGTTCTGCACGAACGGAGAGGCATCGTGCTGGAGGCTACGTTTGCACTCCAGCATGGGGAACGCAAGGTCATTTCGGAAGCAATGGCGGCTTACAAAGATCGCAGGCGACGTACACAGCCACTGCAGATGGCGTGTGCAGGTAGCGTATTCCGAAATCCACCCGGTGATCATGCTGCCCGACTGATAGAAGCAGCGGGGCTTAAAGGTATGACTCAGGGGGGCGCACAGGTATCCACCATGCATGCCAATTTCATTGTCAATACAGGGCAGGCGACAGCAGAGGACGTTATCACCCTAATGCAGCAGATACAGAGCACTATATCATCTCAAAACGGTATAAACCTGATACCGGAAGTCTTCGTAGTGGGTGAGCGGTAAACCCCGGAGGTGATACATTGGACAAATTGGTGATTGAAGGCGGGAAACCCCTCTCAGGATCCATACGCATCCATGGAGCAAAAAATGCCGCTTTACCGATCATGGCCGCAAGTTTGTTGGCAGATGGAGAAGTTACGCTGCACAACGTACCACACTTGCTGGACATTGAAGTGATGCTGTATATCCTGGAACGGCTTGGATGCACGTGTCGGCATGAACAAGGAACAGTGACGATAGATACGTCGTCCATTCGGTCATATGATGTGCCTGAGGATCTAATGAAACAGATGCGTTCTTCCATTTTTTTGATGGGCCCATTGCTGGCTAAGTTTGGGCAAGTATCCGTGTACCAGCCAGGTGGCTGTGCCATAGGAGAACGTAAAATTGATCTTCACCTCCGGGGCCTGGAAGTGCTCGGAGCTTCAATCGAAGAGCAGGATCAGCAAATCATTTGTCGCGGGCGCAAGCTGGTGGGGACAGACATTCATCTGGACTTCCCCAGTGTAGGTGCCACTGAGAATATTATGATGGCAGCTGTCACGGCTGAGGGTACAACAACGATATATAATGCAGCGAGAGAACCTGAAATACAGGATCTGCAACATTTTCTGAATGCTATGGGTGCACGAATTATTGGTGCCGGTACGGATACGATTACGATTAACGGGGTGGAGAAACTCAAACCTTGTTCTTACGAGATTATACCTGATCGAATCGTTGCAGGAACGGTGATGATTGCAGCCGCAGCAACTAGAGGGAATGTAACGCTTACACACTGTAATCCGGCCCATCTTACTTCACTTATACATGTGTTGAAGCGTACTGGTGTTCAAATCACAGTCTGCAATGATATAATGACGGTGAGCTGTATGAGTCGTCCAAAATCAGTAGACCGCATTGTGACTTCTCCGTATCCTTCATTTCCCACAGATTTGCAGTCGCAAATCATGGTGCTGCTCAGTCTGGCGGACGGGTTCAGTGTGATGAAGGAGACGGTATTTGAGGGCAGGTTTAAACATGTGGATGAGTTGAATGTCATGGGTGCCGATATTTCGGTGGACCTGAATGCAGCATTTATCCGTGGTGTTCCCCGATTGTACGGGGCTACAGTGGAAGCAACCGATCTGCGTGCAGGTGCAGCCTTAGTTATTGCTGGCCTTGCTGCTCAGGGCAAGACGGTTGTGGAGCAAGTGCATCATATTGACAGAGGGTACGATCGCATCGAGAAGCTTTTTCAGAGTCTTGGAGCTTCCGTGGAGCGACAGTCCCCCGTTTCGAAACAGCTGGATTTTGCCAATTAACGTCCTTTGAGTCCCCTTCTTAAAGGGAAGGGGGCCAGAGGCTTTGTGGAGCGCGACCTATGCCTAAAAGCCAAATTCCGGTTCTGAAGAAGAATCGGCCCAAACGAAACACAAGCCGTAAAATTGTTTTTATTCTCTTACTACTCTTTATTGTATTACTTGCTGTACTTTTTTTTCGTTCATCGATGAGCCGGATTTCGGCAATTGAGATTACGGGTAATGTATATACTACGACTTCGGAATTGCTAGAGAAGAGCGGCCTGAAAGAAGGCGAACAGTTTTTTGGGACAAGCTCAGCTGATGTGATTGGGCGGCTGAAAACGATCAAGGCGGTATCGTCTGTAACGGTGGATAAACAATTCCCCGGCATTGTTCATATCAAGGTCCAGGAATATCCAACGGTAGCGTATGAACTCGCTTCAGACGGTACGCTAAAAGCCATACTGGCAAGCGGGACGAGCCTTACGGTTCCTGCTACGATCGGAGTTGCCGTAGAGAAACCGATTTTGACCCAGTGGAAAGCAAATGATCCGCTTAAGACCAAACTGAGTGAAACATTGGCGAAGATCCCGAATGAACTGACGACGGATATTTCGGAGATTATTCCGAATCCTACGCCTTCATTTCCGGATCAGATCCGGATGTATACCAAGTCACAGTTTGAAGTCATTACAACCGTCTCTCTATTATCCGATAAGGTTGAATATCTTAATCAAGTCATTGAGACTGAGCGGCCAGGGAAGATTACGATGCTGGAGGCCGATACGTACGTGCCTTTCGTTCCGGACACCCCTGAAGAAGATGCTGAGCCAGGAGCTACACCCTGATTTTCGCCCTCATTGGTTAAACTGTATTGCAAAACCAGGCGGGAGCGGGGTTTAGCCCCTGTGTACCACTGAAAGTTATTCTTTCTGAGATGAAGAAAAAATGATACACTTGAACTTATGGCACCTGAGTTGCCTCCTTCTTTTTTCTTCAAGGTTTTATGTCTCGCAACCAGATCTTGGCACCCAAAAAAATTGTAGAAAAAAGAGGGAAAGCCTAAAGTGTGTTGAATATGTTTTAAGAGTGTTTAAACCCGAACGTATTTTACTATTGGAGTCAGGAGGTGCCACAGACTTGAGCAACAATGACATCATTGTTAGTTTGGACATCGGTACATCCAAAATTCGCGCTATTATTGGGGAAATGAATAATGGAACCTTTAATATTATTGGAGTTGGATCTGCCGACTCGGAGGGAATTCGCAAAGGTGTAATCGTAGATATCGATCAAACGGTGCAATCGATCCGCAATGCAGTGGATCATGCAGAACGTATGGTTGGTATTCAAATATCCGAAGTATATGTTGGAATCTCAGGAAATCATATCGGACTGATGAGCAGTCACGGCGTCGTGGCAGTGTCTAACGAAGACCGTGAAATCGGAGAAGAAGACATGGAGCGGGTGTTGAAAGCAGCCGAAGTGATTGCGGTTCCGCCGGAACGGGAAATTATTGATGTTGTAGCCAAGCAGTATGTTGTTGATGGCTTGGAGGGCATACAGGACCCCCGTGGGATGATTGGTGTTCGCCTTGAAGTGGAGGCGACCATCATTACGGGTGCAAAAACTGCGATACATAATCTTTTGCGCTGCGTGGAAAAAGCGGGTCTGAAAGTGAGCGATCTGGTTCTCATGTCACTTGGAGCAGGTCAGCTCGCATTGTCCAAGGATGAAAAAACGATGGGTTCCGTGCTTGTTGACATTGGAGCAGGGGCGACAACCATTGCCATCTTCGAAGAAGACAGTCTCGTTGCAACTTCAACGCTACCAATCGGCGGAGAGTTCGTCACCAATGATATCGCTTATGGTCTTCGCACTTTGACAGATCAAGCCGAAAAGGTGAAATTGAAATATGGCTGTGCCTGGTTGGATGATGCTGCTGCAGATGTGATGTTCAAGGTAACACGGATCGGCAGCAATGTGGACAAGGAGTTCTCTCAAGAGGATCTGGCAGCTATTATTGAACCAAGGGTTCAGGAAATATTCCAGATGATATCTCAAGAAGTGAAGCGTCTTGGTTACAATGATCTTCCTGGAGGTTATATACTAACTGGAGGTACGGTATCAATGCCGGGTGTCCTGCAGGTCGCTCAGCATGAACTTGCTGCTTCGGTACGAGTTGCGGTGCCGGATTATATCGGCGTGCGTGATCCTGGTTTCACGAGTGGAGTCGGCATTTTGCACAGTGTAATCCGCAGTTTGCGTATTCGTCCCTCAGTTAACAGCGGCGGTGGAAACAACAATAATAACAACAAAAAACCGACCAACCGTCCGAAGCCGAATGCGGCTCAGGAATCGGAGCAAAAACCAGGTCTGTTTGAACGGCTGAAAAATATGTTCAGCGAATTTATATAACAGGTTGAATCCATTTCATACAATCCTTGAAGCCGTTTGAATGCGCTGGTAAACTAACATAAACGCTTTCGTTCGTCGATATATGAAATTGATTCGGTTCAATACCAATTGGACGGGCTATCCATGCACAATGAGGGGGAGATGGAATAATATGTTGGAATTTGATTTCGAGATGGAGAGCTTTGCTCAAATAAAAGTCATTGGTGTGGGCGGCGGTGGAAGCAATGCTGTTAATCGAATGATTGAAAATGGAGTGCAAGGTGTAGAATTCATTACCGCGAATACGGATGCGCAGGCATTGCACTTGGCGAAATCCGAACATAAATTGCAGATTGGCGATAAGTTGACAAGAGGTCTTGGTGCTGGTGCCAACCCAGAAGTGGGCAAGAAAGCCGCCGAAGAATCTCGTGATCTGATGATGAACACCTTGAAGGGTGCCGACATGGTTTTTGTAACTGCCGGAATGGGCGGGGGTACAGGAACAGGGGCAGCTCCCGTTATTGCTGAGATCGCCAAAGAATGTGGTGCTCTTACAGTAGGGGTAGTGACCCGACCGTTCACGTTTGAAGGACCGAAACGTTCCAGGCATGCCGTACAGGGCATTGAAGCGCTCAAGGAAAAAGTAGATACATTGATTGTGATTCCAAACGATCGTTTGCTTGAAATTGTTGACAAAAAAACACCGATGCTTGAAGCGTTCCGTCAAGTAGATAACGTTCTCCGTCAAGCCGTTCAAGGTATTTCTGACCTGATTGCTGTTCCAGGTCTCATTAACCTTGACTTCGCCGACGTCAAAACGATTATGACAGAACGTGGATCTGCCCTAATGGGAATCGGTGAAGCAACTGGCGAAACTCGTGCCGCTGAAGCTGCACGCAAGGCTATCATGAGCCCATTGCTCGAAACTTCGATTGAAGGTGCACGCGGTGTAATCATGAACATTACGGGCGGTACCAATCTGTCCCTGTATGAAGTCAATGAAGCGGCAGAGATTGTCACTGCGGCTTCCGATCCGGAAGTGAACATGATCTTTGGTGCGATTATTGACGAAAACCTGAAAGAGGAGATCAAAGTTACGGTGATTGCAACGGGATTTGAAGACAAGCCAGCATCGCCACCTTCTGGTCAAAAACCAACGCCAGCAACGGAGACCACGGATACGCGTTCGCCGAACCTGCGTCCGTTTGGAAATCAGCCGAGCAATGATCAGCTGGATATTCCGACATTTTTGCGCAATCGTTCCCGTAACAATAACAACGATTAATACTTCAATAGATCTTAATGAAGACCCGATGCTCCTTATGGAGCAATCGGGTCTTTTTTTATTTTGCTTATTATCATATCATACCGTAACTGAACAAATTCTGAACAACAGGCCTGAGTAATTCCGACAAAAAAAGTTGAAACGGTCCCCCCATGATTAGACAGACTTTGAAAAGTGCGCTCCGTATACTTGTGAATATGCTCATGAATATCGGGATAACGTTATTTCGATATGTTGCGCGCAGGCAGGTGAAGAGTGTGGTTGTTTATGTGGATCTTATTTTTTTGACGAACCTGTGTATTGACGGTGCACTCATCGGGTTGACTGCCTGGATGCGCAAAACGAAGCTGGTTTGGTGGAGATGGTTGCTGTCCGCGATCGTGGGTGCATTGTATGTTGTCATGATGTTTGTGCCGGAGTTTGATTTTATGTTCACCTTTTTGATCAAGTTTGGATTGTCTCTCGTGATGCTGGTTATTGCATTTGGGTTTAAAGGTCTTCAGGCATTTATGAGGACTTTGGGTACCTTCTATGTGATCAATTTTGTCGCCGCAGGGGGAATTTTGGGTGTGCATTACATGCTCCAGAGCTCTGGGGAACTGTTCAACGGCATTTGGTTTACAGCATCGGGTGGAATGTCATTTGATCTGAAAATCGCTTTCTGGTTCACGTTTATCGTATTTTTTGCCATGCTTTTTTTATTCAAAACCGTGCAGAACTCGAAACGAAAAACAGATCGAATGACAACGTACTTGGGTAAAGTGGAGGTTTGCATCGAAGAGGTCAACATTTCTTGTACAGGCCTTCTGGATACAGGAAATCAATTAACGGACCCCCTTTCGCGCATGCCTGTCATGGTAATGGAGGTATCGTTGTGGCAAGACATGCTGCCTGCTGCATGGAAGGGCAGGTTGAAGGATGAGGCGCCGGACAACCTTATCATGGAGCTGGATCAGGAGGATTTTCACTGGCAGGATCGTTTAAGGCTTGTGCCCTATCGAGGCATCAACAACAAAGGAACTGCGTTTATGCTGGCGATTAAGCCGGACCGGGTGAAGGTCACGATGGATGAGATGTGTTATGAGACAACAAAGGTATTAATAGGGTTGGACGGGGGCGTATTGTCATCCGATGGAAAATACCAGGCCGTGATTCACCCTGAGCTTGTGCAAGATGCTGCTTCTGCGCAGTCTACGGCTATCTCTGCGGGAGCAACAGAAAAGCCGCTGAATGTGGTATAGGAGGAACGTACATGCTTGTAAAATGGAAACTGGTGGCACAGCTGCAGTACTATCGTTTATTATTTCTGCTTGGTTTGAAAAGTGAAGAGATCTATTATATCGGAGGCAGTGAGGCGCTGCCGCCCCCATTAACACGTGAAGAAGAAGAATTTTTATTGCAAAAGCTGTCATCAGGGGATTCGGCGATTCGTGCCATGCTCATTGAACGTAACCTGCGACTCGTGGTATACATTGCACGTAAATTTGAAAATACCGGAATTAATATCGAAGACCTGGTCTCCATTGGAGCCATCGGACTGATCAAAGCCGTTAACACCTTTGACCCGGAAAAGAAAATTAAGCTGGCAACGTATGCTTCGCGTTGTATTGAAAATGAAATATTGATGTATCTGAGACGCAACAGCAAAATTCGTACAGAAGTTTCTTTTGATGAACCACTCAACATTGATTGGGATGGAAATGAACTATTACTATCGGATGTACTTGGTACAGAGAACGATACAATCTATCGGAATATTGAAGAACAGGTAGACCGGAAGCTTTTGCATAAAGCGTTGGAAAAATTAACCGAGCGGGAGCGAATGATTATGGAGCTTCGCTTTGGCTTGACGGATGGGGAAGAAAAGACGCAAAAGGATGTCGCCGATCTGCTTGGAATCTCCCAATCCTATATCTCTCGTCTCGAAAAAAGAATCATTAAAAGACTCCGCAAGGAGTTCAATAAGATGGTCTGAACAGGAGTATTTTTCATAATGGGTATTAATGGCAAGGATGCCAAGTGCGAATAAAAAAGCCTGCCCCGGAGATAATGTACATTAATGTTTCTCCTTGGGAGGTAAATCACGATGACCCGAAACAAAGTCGAGATTTGTGGCGTGGACACCGCAAAATTGCCTGTCCTCACCAACACAGAAATGCGGGAATTGTTTCATTCCCTTCAGCAACACCATGATCGCTCAGCAAGAGAGAAATTAGTGAATGGCAACCTGCGACTTGTACTCAGTGTCATTCAGCGCTTTAACAATCGGGGGGAGTTTGTCGATGATCTGTTCCAGGTTGGATGTATCGGCCTGATGAAAGCCATTGATAATTTTGATTTATCCCAGAATGTCAAATTTTCAACCTACGCGGTGCCGATGATTATCGGTGAAATCCGTCGATACCTGCGCGATAATAACCCGATTCGGGTATCTCGCTCCTTGCGGGACATTGCTTATAAAGCACTTCAGGTGCGTGACAGCCTGACGAATAAAAATTCCCGTGAACCGACGATATTCGAAATTTCCGAGGTACTGAATGTGCCGAAGGAAGATGTGGTATTTGCATTGGATGCCATTCAGGACCCGGTTTCGCTCTTTGAACCGATCTATCATGATGGCGGAGATCCGATTTATGTAATGGATCAGATCAGTGATGACAAAAACAAGGATGTGTCGTGGATTGAGGAGATTGCTTTGCGTGAAGCGATGCATCGTCTTGGTCAGCGGGAAAAAATGATTCTGTCGATGCGGTTTTTCGAAGGGAAAACTCAGATGGAAGTGGCTGATGAAATTGGCATTTCCCAGGCTCAGGTATCCCGTCTGGAGAAATCAGCGATACAACAAATGCAGAAACATGTGAAGTCGTAGCATAATGTAAACCAAGAGGATGACCAAAGGGAGAGAAATATTCCTTGGTCGTCTTTTTGTTTTTTCGATTCGAGATGAGGGGATTGTTCTTTACCTTTGAAAAACAGGACATTTTTCGCGTCTTGAACATATATTGTATAGAAGCGTAGAACGGGCAGAAGCGGATGAAGGCAGGGGGGCGGAACCGAGTGAAAGTAAACACAGGTGAATCGGCAGCACGAGGCATGAAAATTTCAGATTTTCAGACGAAAGATGTGATTAACATTACAGACGGCAAGCGTCTGGGACAGATCAGTGATTTGGAGCTGGATCTGAAGCAGGGGCGGATTGAAGCGATTGTTGTACCAGGCTACAGTCGTTTTATGGGGCTGTTTGGAGGGGGAACGGATCTCGTCATTCCCTGGCGGAACATTGTGAAGATCGGCTCGGATGTGATATTGGTTAAAATGGATGAAATCAAGGAGAGTACCTATGATGAACGAGATCGTGAAGCACGTATGTATGATGAACAACATAACAGTCGCGCAGACCGTGTGGAACGTATTGAGCGGTTAGACCGCAGTCAGCGCCGGACGATATAACCGAGACAGAACAGGGTTCATTTGGTACACTGGAAGTTGTGAGGTGAGATAATGGAGCCATTTATGTTGGATCAGGAAATAAGCGAACGGTCAGGTAACCAGAATTCCAATATGGGTCCTGACCCGTTGTTATTATATGTGGAGCCATGGAAACAACGATTTGAGCACATGAAAGCCGGTTTCACGACAAGGCAGGGAGGGGTTGGAAGCACTCCTTATGCCAGTCTCAACTGTGCTTATCACGTGGGTGATGATCCGGAAGATGTATTGAAAAATCGTAAACTTGTGGCTGAAAAGCTGGGTTTTTCCTTGGAATCATGGACTTGTGGTGAACAGGTGCATGGCAAACATGTCGCGGTAATTACAACGGAAGACAGAGGAAGAGGATTGTTGGATCGACAGTCTGCTTTGCAGGATACGGATGGATTGGTCACGAACGTCCCGGGTGTACTGCTGACTTCTTTTTATGCAGATTGTGTGCCCCTCTATTTCTATGATCCTGTGCGACAAGCAGTGGGGCTTGCTCATGCCGGATGGAAAGGTACAGTTGCTGGTATAGCAGAGTCGATGGTCGAAACGTTGGAGAGGGAATATGGAAGCCGCAGACAGGATATCCATGCTGCAATTGGTCCCTCAATTGGGGATTGCTGTTATGAAGTGGATGAAGCAGTCATGAAGCATGTACGGGTTTGGCTGGACCAGTCCCCGGGTAATGATGAATACAGGAATTCTGCTTCAAACCAAGTATATCAGTCGGCCGGAAACGGTAAAACGATGTTAAACTTGAAAGAATGCAATCGACACATTATGATGAAAGCAGGAATATTGCCGGATCATATCGAATGTACAACTTGGTGTACAAGCTGCAATCCCGAGCTATTTTTCTCATATCGTAAAGAAAATGGCATAACCGGGAGAATGGCGAGCTGGATTGGGCTGGAAGAGAGGTGACCCTCTGTGTCTTTGGAGGAGCGTATACAACAGGTAAATCAGAAGATCGAAGCCGCATGTCAGCGCAGTGGACGTCAACGTGAGGATGTAAATGTGATTGCTGTCACGAAATATGTCTCACTTGAAACGACGGGATCTGTGCTGGACTGCGGTCTTGAGCATATTGGAGAAAATCGCTGGCAGGATGCACAGGCCAAATGGGAAGCATTCGGCGGGCAGGGTATCTGGCATTTTATCGGTCATTTACAGACGAATAAGGTGAAGGACGTCATCGGTAAATTTCGTTACATTCATTCACTGGATCGTTTGTCACTGGCGAAGGAATTGGATAAAAAGGCCGCTTCTCTTGGCATACAGGTGCAAACGCTTATGCAGGTAAATATTTCAGGTGAAGAGAGCAAATATGGCTTGCAGCCTGAACAGGTGAGTTCTTTTTTAAATGAAATCCGTTCGTTTAACAACCTGAAGGTTATCGGCTTGATGACCATGGCACCTCATGAGGAAAATCCGGAGCTAACCCGTCCCGTATTTCGCGGTCTGCGTGAGCTTAGAGACCATTTGAATGGACAAGCGTTGACAGAAGAGCCATTGACTGAGCTGTCGATGGGCATGTCCAATGATTTTGAAGTGGCGATTGAAGAAGGGGCAACCTGGGTTCGACTGGGATCGATTCTCGTAGGAAAAGAGGAGGGTTCACGATGGGCGTAATGAATAAATTTATGAATTTCCTCGGGCTTCAGGAAGAGGAAGAAATTGTGGAACGTGAGCGGCTGGCGGCACAAGAGGAAAATGAATCTGACCAGCAGGAAGCTGAAACCTCAAGTCTCGATAAACGTAGAAACCAAAGGGGGAATAATGTGGTGAGCATTCATTCCCAGAAAAATGTTAAAGTTGTCCTTTATGAACCGCGTTCGTATGACGAAGCTCAGGAGATTGCTGACCATCTGCGCTCCCATCGTACGGTTGTGGTTAACCTGCAACGGGTGCGTCAGGATCAGGCACTGCGCGTTATTGATTTCTTGAGCGGCACAGTGTATGCACTGGGCGGCGGTATTTCAAAAATTGGCGGTAACATTTTTCTCTGTACGCCAGATACGGTTGAAATTCAGGGAGCAATTACGGAAATACTGGCTGACAGCGAGCAAGATTATAACAGAATGAGGTGAGCCGCTTTTGCAACAGATTGAAGTTGTGTTGTATACGCTATACCAGATTTATTTTTACATGGTCATTGTCTACATATTGATGTCATGGCTTCCCAAC
Source organism: Paenibacillus sp. JNUCC-31 (assembly GCF_014844075.1). Classification (NCBI taxonomy): domain Bacteria; kingdom Bacillati; phylum Bacillota; class Bacilli; order Caryophanales; family Paenibacillaceae; genus Paenibacillus; species Paenibacillus sp. JNUCC31. Next base: position 1,068,305 of record NZ_CP062165.1, on the reverse strand, counting down.
GCACGGGAGAGCTTCATCGGTGAATGGCTGGGCAAGTTAGTGGAACCTTACCTGAGTCCTTTCCGTCGATTTATTCCGCCTTTGTTCGGTATGTTGGATATTTCCCCGATTGTGGCGTTGATTGTTCTTCAACTCGCGCTTAATGGGCTGATCTCCATACTCCGGTATTTGGTATATTAGGGTAGGGTGAACATAGATGAGCGGTGAAATATACGAGCATTTTAGTCACGACGAGCGGGATTTTGTGGATAAAGCCTCAGACTGGATTGAACGTGCAGGCAAGCTTCATGACATGAAGCTAACTGACTTTCTTGATCCGAGACAGGTCTTTATTTTACAAACACTTGTCAACCGTCGAGATGATGTACAGATCCGTCTGGATGGCGGTTATGAAGCCGCTGAACGCAAACGTGCGCTGATTGCACCGGATTATCGATATCTGGATGATGAAGATATGGGTATGCAGGTGATGAGCATTACATCTGACGATCAGAAGATCAAGGAGCTGGAGCATGGGGACTATATGGGTGCCCTGCTCGGGCTTGGCATGAAACGTGGCAAGATCGGTGATATTCAAGTGCTGGAGGACGGGTGCCATACTGTGGTGGCGTCGGAAACCGGCGCTTTTTTATCGCTTCAACTGAATCAGGTGCACCGGGTACATGTATTTACGGAGCTATTGGAATTGGACCAAATGAAATGGTCCGAGAGCAAACTGGAGATCATGGACATCACGGTCGCTTCCCTTCGTCTGGATGGAATCTGTGCAGATGTGTATCGGCTTAGTCGCAGCAAGGTGTTGGTTCCGATTAAGGCTGGTCGTTGTCGTGTGAACTGGAAAGTGGAGGAAGATCCGTCCAAATCGCTGAAAGCTGGGGATGTGGTATCCATTCAGGGTTTTGGTCGATTCAAGGTACTGGAACAGGATGGGTTGACCAAAAAGGGACGCTGCCGCGTGAAAATCGGCAAATTTGCCTAAGTGTGTTGCAGGAAAACCTGCTTTCTTGTCGAAATGTTTAAGATAAAGGTGCAAAAAACATTCGGTGTTTCCGATATACATTGAAGTGTTAAGGTTGATATGACTGCCAAGGATCAAAGTCTGATCCTGCATTCCGTATTAGTTGCCAGGATTGGGCATCACACATACGGCCCCTTGGGTGGAACCCATATGCTGCAAACCTTCTCGGTACGGGAAGGAACTTTTACAGGAGGTGGACAGCATGCCATTAACGCCGCTGGACATACACAACAAGGAATTTTCCCGACGCTTACGCGGGTATGACGAGGATGAAGTCAATGAATTCCTGGATCAAGTCATCAAAGATTACGAAGGCGTCATTCGCGAGAACAAAGAGCTGAGCAATCAGCTGCTGTCCGTTCAGGAGAAGCTTGATCATTTTGCAACGATTGAAGAGACGCTCAGCAAAACCATTATTATCGCGCAGGAAGCTGCCGATGATGTGAAGAGCAATGCCAAAAAAGAGGCACAGTTGATCGTGAAGGAAGCGGAGAAAAATGCGGACCGGATCGTAAATGAGTCTTTGTCTAAATCACGTAAAATTGCTTTGGAAGTAGAAGAACTGAAAAAGCAGGCATCCATCTATCGTGCCCGTTTCCGTACACTTGTGGAAGCGCAGCTTGAACTGTTGTCGCAGGACGGCTGGGAAGCGCTGGAGAGCCGGGAGCAGGAAGTCCGTGATCGTGAGCGGGAAATGAAAGAAATTTATTAGTTTATCCGCCCGGTTGACTTTTACCTGTAAAGAGGCTATAACTATATTCATAATGAATAGTGATTCCATGACGGGTTCAGTACGTTATGATCTCATCCCTCAGAGAGTTGGCGATCTGGTGCAAGCCAATGGATGAGTTATAGCCGAATATCTCCCCGGAGAAGTGACGCTGAAGCGGTGAACAAATTGCCGTGTGTAAGCGAAACCGTAAGCCAAACGTTATATTGGCACCCTGCGGTAGTTTAGCGGGGCATAAGTGCTGTTGATGACAGAACATACCCAGCTTGTATTGGATGTGGTTTGTGATGAACAGAATTAGGGTGGTAACGCGAGCACAGCCTCGTCCCTTTCCAGGGATGAGGCTTTTTTTGTGTCCAAAAAGAAGCGAACGTGCATGAGGCCCGAAGGGACCTCAAGGAGAGAGCCGACCGCCGGAGGAGCGAAGCGTCCGGCAGCGTGTTTTCGCCAGGGCGAACGTACATGAGGCCCGAAGGGACCTCAAGGAGAGAGCCACCCCGCCGGAGGAGCGAAGCGTCCGGCAGCGTGTTTTCGCCAGGGCGAACGTGCATGAGGCCCGAAGGGACCTCAAGGAGAGAGCCGCCCCGCCGGAGGAGCGAAGCGTCCGGCACCGGGCCTCACCAAGGCGAGCGTCCATGAGGCCCGAAGGGACCTCAAGGAGAGAGCCGACCGCCGGAAGAGCGAAGCGTCCGGCAACTCCCCCACGTAGTAAGGCCCGGCGGCGTTCCCGGAGGGGACAGCCGCAAAAGGGCCGACTCCAACATACACACCTTCGCAAAGTCCGCCGCAATCCCGCCAAAGACAACACATTCCGGGTGTCCAGAGGGCGGAGCGCCTATGGGGTCCCCCTTGGCAAGGGGGATTTAGGGGGATTGAAACGCTTTTTGTGGACGGTCCACAATTTAACACAGCTGAAAGGAAGAGATGATCATCATGCAACGAGTAGACGTCAAAGAAAAAGCACGTGCCAGAGAACTACGCGTGTTAAACAAATGGAAAACTGAGAATACATTCAAAAGATCCATCGAAAACCGGGAAGGCAAGCCGAACTTCGTATTTTACGAGGGACCGCCTACAGCCAACGGTAAACCGCATATCGGTCACGTACTGGGACGGGTAATCAAGGATTTCGTGGGACGCTATAACACGATGAAGGGATACCGCGTCGTTCGTAAAGCAGGATGGGATACACACGGTCTGCCTGTAGAGCTGGGTGTTCAGAAAAAGCTGGGCATCTCCCACAAGTGGGAAATCGAAGATTACGGTGTGGAGAAATTCATTAACGAATGTAAAGCGAGCGTGTTCGAATACGAACAGCAATGGCGCGATCTGACAGAAGGTATCGGCTACTGGACAGATATGGATAACCCATACATCACACTCGACAACAACTACATCGAAAGTGTGTGGAACATCCTGGCAACAATTCATGAAAAAGGCCTGCTGTATCGGGGTCACCGTGTAAGTCCTTACTGTCCGTCTTGTCAGACTACACTCAGTTCCCATGAAGTTGCACAAGGGTACAAGGACGTCAAAGACCTCAGTGCTACGGCCAAATTCAAGCTGGATGACAGCGGCGAATTCGTGCTTGCCTGGACGACGACGCCTTGGACATTGCCTTCACACGTTGCGCTTGCCGTGAATCCGGATATGGACTACTCCCGTGTTCGTCAGGACAACGAAGTGTATATCATGGCGACCAATCTGGTTGAGAAAGTTATGAAAGACGCCAAAGGTGAGTATGAAATCATCGGCGCCCTGAAAGGTTCTGACCTGGTTGGCAAAACGTATGATCCTCCGTTCAACTACGTGCAGGCTGAGAAAGCAAACATCATCCTCGGCGCAGGCTTTGTAACCGATGCAAGTGGTACAGGGATTGTACACATGGCACCTGCACATGGTGAGGATGACTATCGTGTATGTCGTGAGAATGGCATCAGCTTTGTGAACATGGTGGACCTGGAAGGCAAGTTTGTCCCACAGGTAACTGATTTTGCCGGACGTTTTGTGAAGGATTGCGATATTGATATCGTCAGATACCTGTCGGAAAAAGGACGTTTGTTCAGCAAAGAAAAATATGAGCACAGCTATCCGTTCTGCTGGCGTTGTGATACACCACTTCTGTACTATGCAATGGACAGCTGGTTTATCCAAACCACGGCCATCAAGGATCAGTTGATTGCCAACAACAGTGAAGTGGACTGGTATCCGGGCCACGTTCGTGACGGGCGCTTCGGAAAGTTCCTTGAAGACCTCGTGGATTGGAATATCAGCCGTGACCGTTATTGGGGAACGCCGCTGAACATCTGGGTATGTGAAGAGACGGGCGAACAATTCGCTCCTCATAGTATCGCTGAGCTGCGTGCTCGTGCGATTGGCGATGTGCCTGAGAATCTGGAACTGCATAAGCCGTATGTAGATGACGTCAAAGTCATGAGTTCTTGTGGCAAATATGAAATGAAACGTACACCAGAAGTGATCGATGTCTGGTTCGACAGCGGCTCCATGCCGTTTGCCCAACAGCACTATCCATTTGAAAATAAAGAAACATTTGAACAGCAATATCCGGCTGACATGATCTGTGAAGGGATTGACCAGACACGCGGCTGGTTCTACAGCTTGCTGGCGGTATCTACGCTTCTCACAGGCAAAGCGCCTTATAAAGCAGTGATGGCAACAGGCCACGTTCTCGATGAGAACGGACAGAAGATGTCCAAATCCAAAGGTAACGTTATCGATCCTTGGGAAGTTATCGAAGAGTACGGTACAGATGCATTCCGCTGGGCTTTGTTGTCTGACAGCGCACCATGGAACAGCAAACGTTTCTCCAAGGGCATTGTGGCCGAAGCCAAATCCAAAATGGTGGATACGCTGGTCAACACCCATGCATTCATGACGCTGTATGCTACCATTGATGGATTTGATCCACAGGAGCATCCGTTCAAACTGTCTGCACACAAGCTGGATCGCTGGATTCTGTCGAGACTGAACAGCCTGATCCTCGTAGTGGAAAAAGCGCTGGCGGTTAATGACTATCTGAACTCTTCCAAAGCGATTGAAGCATTTGTGGATGAACTCAGTAACTGGTACATCCGTCGTTCCCGTGATCGTTTCTGGGGCAGCGGATTGACAGAAGACAAACTGGACGCATATCGTACACTTACCGAAGTACTGGTGACTACAGCCAAGCTGGTGGCTCCGTTCACACCGATGCTTGCAGAAGACATCTATCTGAATCTGACTACTGGCGAGAGTGTACACATGGATGACTATCCAGTTGCCAATGAATCCCTGATTGATCTGGATCTGGAGCAGGATATGGAGACAGCACGCCGAGTTGTTGAGCTTGCCCGTAACGTTCGTAACGAAACAGGGATCAAAACACGGCAGCCATTGTCCGAGTTAATCGTTTCTCTGGATAAAGGCTTCGATCTGGCGAGTTATGAAGAGATCATCAAGGATGAGATCAATGTCAAAGGTATCCGTACCGAGCATAATGATGCGGAATTCGTTGATTTTACATTGAAGCTGAATCTGAAAGTAGCGGGTAAAAAATACGGTAAAAATGTAGGCTTCCTGCAAAACTTTTTCAAGGGAATGTCTGCGGATGAGACACGTAAAGTGGTGACAGAAGGCGTCCTGAACGTCGTATCTCCGGAAGGCGAAGAGCTGCAAGTGACGGATGAAGAACTACTGGTAGAGAAACAAGCCAAATCCGGTTTTGCATCGGCATCTGGTTATGGTCTGACAGTGGCTCTCAATACTGAAATCACAAAAGAGCTTGAGCAGGAAGGCTGGGTCCGTGAAGTCATTCGTGCAGTACAAGACACGCGGAAGAAGCTCGATCTCCCGATTGAGAAAAGAGTACGTTTAACCTTGGATGTGGACCCGTCTCTCCAAGAAGCGATTCAATCCTTTGATGACGTGCTGCGTGATAATGTTCTCGTAACCGAAGTAACCTTCGGTACGAACGAATCAATGGAGCGCATTGAAGCTGGAGGTAAAACTTTCGGCGTATATATCGAGGGATAATAGAGTATTTCATACGTAAAGCGTTCCTTTGGGAATGAGCAGTTATCCCAGACTTAACGGAGACAGAGTAACTCCATTTCAAATAGGACAGAATATAGAGACAGATATGCCAACGAGCCTCAGATGTAGGAGATGAATCCTGTATCTTGGCTCGTTTGGTTTTTCTGCAAATGGGCAATGATTTCTATTGTGCAGACACTCTATATACATCAAAGGAACTGAGTAAATTTATGAACGAACATGATACCCAATCGCCATCTAGTTCAGAATCCACGCATTCCAAGAAAGCGGAGGACAAGATTGAAGAACTTCACAAGCTCACTAACCGGATCGCCAATGAACTCGAACGTTCACGAATCGCACAGTATACAGAGTTGTTGAACCGGCCGTGGAAACTGATCGGACTTAATTTGTTGTCTGGTGCAGCAAGGGGCGTGGGGATTGCCATCGGTTTCACTTTTTTTGCAGCAACGATCATTTACGTGTTACAAGTGCTTGGCGCGCTTAATCTGCCCATTGTGGGTGATTACATCGCAGATATTGTGCGGATTGTGCAACGACAACTGGAGTTGAACACGTATTAGTTGTCCCGTGCGCTTAATACGAATCGTCTGGTTCCATATCCGGTTCTAACAGACCATCGCCTTCACGGTTCTCCAGGTACTGTCGATATTGCCGATTGCGTACGATGGACACATCGTGACCATAAATGTCGGTTGCGACAAAGCTCTCATACGCCTCAACGCACCCTTCCACTTCATCTGTGGCTTCAATCGCCATGACGTCGTAACTGTCGATGTCCCGTCCCTCTGCCATGGCCGGCGTGTTGGAGGTGCCCCAGCTTTCAACGATCTGCCATGCATCTTCGCCGTCGAAGCCGTTCTGGTCATCACGTTCATCCAGGCTAGTGCGGCCAAAGGCTGGAGCGAGGAATTCTTCCTCGACTGGGCGATTTTCGGAGACAACGGTTTCCGGTTGATGTTTTTTGCAGTATTTGGTGTATGGAACAGCTTGCATGCGCTCATAGGGGATAGGCTGTTGACATACGGCACAAGTCCCATAATGGCCTTCTTCAATGGAATGCAGGGCAGAATCAATGCGCTCCAGTTGAAATTCATCATGCTCCAGCAGTGAAATATCCTTTTCGCGTTCATACATCTCGGTAGCTACATCACCGGGATGGTTGTCAATCGGTGATAATTCACCTGTCTGGAGCTTCATGGAGTCACCAAGACCATAATGTTCGTTTTGCTCCAGTCTATGTTCAATATCACGCTTTTCGGTTATCAGTTGGGAACGTAACAATTGCAGTTGTTTGGCAGTGAAATGTGACATCGTTTTCCCCTTTCTGTTCCTTGTGAACTCCGGTTTTTGACTCTGTTGTAGGATGTACCATTTCGTGCACAATTACAGAAGGGAAATGTTATCGTTTTTGCCATCCATGCAGCGACTAACGCGTCGTGGACGATTTCCAAACAGCTGTGCTACAATGAACAAGTCTGGCGTTAGGCCTGGTATCGTTTGGAAAAGACAAGAACGGAGTGACAAACAAACGTGGTGTATTATATCCTCGCTTTTATCGTATTTTTAGTGGATCAGGGAACGAAGTTCCTCATAGCAACCCGGATGGAACTTAGAGATGAAATTCCGGTGATTGGCAATTTCTTTGTCATCACATCACATCGCAACTCAGGTGCAGCTTTTGGTATTTTGCAGGATCAACGCTGGTTCTTTATTGTGGTTACCCTGGTTGTCGTGGTGGCTTTGGTGTGGTATTTGCAAAAAGTAAAAGATACTCCGCACAAATTGCTGCCTGTGGCGCTTAGTTTGGTGCTTGGCGGAGCGATTGGTAATTTTCTGGATCGGGCTTTGACCGGAGAAGTTGTCGATTTTATTCAGCTTAATTTTGGAAGCTACACGTTTCCCATTTTCAACATAGCCGACTCGGCCATCTGTATCGGAGTGGTACTGATCATTGTGGAAACGTTGCTTGAAGGACGGCGCGAAAAAGCAGCCGCAAAGATCGAAGGGAATGAACATCATGAGTAAAACGCAAAATGAAGATCAGACTAACGGAGACATGTCAACACATGACGATGAGCTCCTGCTGAATGACAATGACCGTATGGAATGGACGGTTGCTGCAGAACATAAGAAAGAACGAATTGACAAATATATTACAGAATCCATGGATAACGTATCGCGGTCCCAAGTTCAATTGTGGATTGGAGACGGGTTCGTAACGGTAAACGGGGCTAAAGTCAAAGCAAACGCCAAATTATCCGAAGGTGATCTGATAGAACTCCAAATTCCTGAGCCGGCAACGGTGGAGATCATTGCTGAAGATATTCCGCTTGACGTGGTATATGAAGATAGTGATTTGATCGTTATTAACAAACAGCGCGGCCTTGTTGTACATCCTGCACCAGGGCATACGTCTGGAACACTCGTTAATGCTCTGATGTATCATTGCAAGGATCTCTCAGGCATTAACGGAGAGTTGCGTCCCGGCATTGTGCATCGGATTGATAAGGACACATCCGGCCTGATCATGGCTGCAAAAAATGACCGAGCCCATGCTTCGCTGGCAGCCCAACTCAAAGAACATAGTGTGAATAGACGATACATTGCACTCGTTCATGGCCATCTTAGTCATGATCAGGGTACCATTGATGCGCCAATTGGACGAGACACCAATGATCGCAAAATGTACACTGTTACCGAACGTAACAGTAAACATGCCGTCACGCATTTTACCGTCACGGAGCGTATAAATGACTATACCCTGTTGGAGTTGAAACTGGAGACAGGACGTACGCACCAAATTCGTGTTCACATGAAGTTCATTGGTCATCCGCTTGTTGGAGATCCGACGTATGGACGTAACAAAGGGATCAAAATGCAGGGGCAGGCTCTGCATGCCGCGATTCTTGGCTTTGTTCATCCGACCACCGGAGAATATCTTGAATTTACAGCTCCACTTCCGCAGGATATGGAAGATGTGCTGGCCTCATTACGCAGCCGCTGACAGCTCGTGAAAGTACAAATGTTCGGAACATTTGTCCATGGTTTTGAACGCGCAAATGCTTCATATTTAAGTGTAGAAATTTGCGTCAAATGAGGAGATGAACAAAACCATGAGTATTGATAAATATCAGGAAACGTACATTCAGACTAATTTTGCCGACCGTATTGGCGGCTCCAACTATGGTAAAGACACGAACATCTATAAATTCGAGAAAATCAAACGTGCCAAAGCTTCGGCTAAAAAAGATTTTCCCAATGTAGAATTGATTGACCTCGGCGTAGGTGAGCCGGATGAGATGGCCGATGCAGGTATCGTCGCTGAATTGGCGGAGCAAGCCTCCAAACCCGAAAACCGTGGTTATGCGGATAACGGTATTCCCGAATTCAAGGAAGCAGCAGCGGCTTATCTGAAAAATGTATTTAATGTCGAAGGTATCGATCCTTCAACTGAAATCGTGCATTCCATCGGTTCTAAGCCAGCTTTGGCTATGATGCCTTCTTGCTTCATTAATCCAGGTGATGTAACGATTATGACGGTGCCTGGGTACCCGGTTATGGGTACACACACCAAATATCTGGGTGGCGAAGTATTCAACATCCAATTGACCAAGGAGAACAACTTCCTGCCTGACCTGACGGCCATTCCGGAGGATATCGCGAAACGTGCGAAGCTGCTCTATCTGAACTATCCAAATAACCCAACGGGTGCGAGCGCAACGGTTGAGTTCTTTACGGAAGTGGTTGAATGGGCGAAAAAATATAGCGTAGTTGTTGTACACGATGCTCCATACGCTGCACTGACATATGACGGCAAAAAACCATTCAGCTTCCTGTCTGTACCTGGTGCGAAGGATGTAGGCGTTGAATTGCACTCCCTGTCCAAGTCCTACAACATGACAGGCTGGAGAATCGGTTTTGTAGCAGGTAACCCGCTCGTTGTCAAAGCATTCAGCGACGTGAAAGACAACAATGACTCCGGTCAGTTCATCGCGATCCAAAAGGCAGCTGCTTACGGATTGAACCACCCGGAAATCACGGAAAAAATCGCCGAGAAATATTCTCGTCGTCACGATCTGCTGGTAGCTGCACTGAATGAGCTGGGCTTCCAGGCTGAGAAGCCTAAAGGCTCCTTCTTCCTGTATGTTGAAGCTCCAAAAGGTATTGAAGGTGGACGCCGCTTTGAATCCGGCGAAGACTTCTCCCAGTTCCTGATCCGTGAGAAACTGATCTCTTCGGTGCCTTGGGATGATGCCGGTAACTTTGTTCGTTTCTCCGTTACCTTTGAAGCTAAAGGGGAAGAGGAAGAGAAACGTGTTATCGCTGAAATTAAACGCCGCCTGAGCGACGTGCAATTCGAATTTTAATTTAAATTCACATAATCATAATGATGTAATGTAAAGGAAGAAGAGGCCGGAAACGGTCTCTTTTTTTATGCAAAAATATATAAATTCTTCCTGTAATCCCTTTACAAAATTATACAAGCAACATATGATTAAATCTTTACGTTATGTATTTAGTCAGAAGTTGCTTTTGAAGGGAGTTATGGAAATTGTTATCATCACGTACCAATACGGTGTCATCCCCTGCTGCAGGAACGAGTAGTACCATCACAGGTTTATTCAAACTATTGAGGCCAAAACAGTGGACCAAAAATGTGCTATTATTTGCCGCACTGATTTTTTCTTTTGAGGAAATTCGGACGGAGACCATTCTATCGACTTTGCTAGGTTTTATTTTATTTAGCCTGGTTGCAGGCTGCGTTTATATTTTAAACGATTATGTAGATCGCGACAGAGATCGTCAGCATCCGGTGAAAATGTTCCGTCCTCTTGCTTCTGGACAGGTCAATCCGGCTCACGCCTTGCTGTTTGGAATTCTGTTGTTGATTCTTTCCGTCGGGACAGCCTTCGTGATGAACCCGTTATTCGGAGTGTTATGTATTGTTTATTTCCTTCTGAATGTGTCGTACTCATTTGTACTGAAACATCTCGTTATTTTGGATATGATGACCATTGCGGCTGGATTTGTGCTTCGTGCGATTGCCGGTGGTGTGCTGATCCATGTACCATTTACGCCGTGGTTCCTCATTTGTACGATGCTGCTGTCCTTGTTCCTGGCCATAGGCAAACGGAGGAATGAACTCACTCTGCTTGAGGGAAATACCGGCTCGCACCGTAAAGTATTGGATAACTACTCGATTACGTTATTGGATCAGTTCAATACCATTGTCACAACGGCGACCATTATCAGCTATTCGCTATTTACATTCACCTCCGACCGCACCATTCATCTTATGTGGACGATTCCTTTGGTCATATACGGCATGTTCCGTTATCTGTATCTGATTCATATGAAGAACCAAGGTGGCTCGCCAGATCGAGTTTTGTTTGAGGACAAGCCCATCTTGATCACGGTCATTTTGTATGTCATAAGTGTTATTTTGATTTTTGCTATTTTTGAATAAACGTTAGAGTCTGGAAGGTAGAGGGGGATCAGGGTGAAAAGCACGAAAGTCGCCATCTTTGATATTGATAAAACGATTATACGCAGAGATTCCATGTTTCAGTTTGTGCATTACGGTGTTAGGCGTTACCCATGGCAGGTATGGAGATTACCTGTAATTGCATTTCATACGGCGCTGTTCAAAGCAGGTCTGATGACCGTTGAACGTGTCAAACGTTCCTATTTCAAAAGCATTGAGCGCATGACCGAAAAAGATCTGGAGCATTTTTTTGACACTCGACTGCGTACTGCCATTTTTACCGAGGCAAGTGTTGAGATGCAGCACCGTAAGGAAGCGGGATACCATGTGTTACTCGTAACTGCATCTCCGCATGCCTATATGAAATATTTTAAAAACTTTCCCTGGGTGGATCATGTCATTGGTACCGATTTGGTTCGTCACTCGAATGGCTATACCTGTAGAATTGAAGGCAGCAATTGCAAAGGCGATGAAAAGGTTCGCCGAATTCAGGCCTATCTGGAAGAGAAAAAGATGATGATTGATTATGAACAGTCCTGCTCCTACTCCGACTCCTTATCCGATCTTCCAGTCATGCAGCTAGTGAGTCAGCGGTACTTTATTAACAAGCGAGTACCAGAGATGGAGGCATTAACGTGGGGGAAATAAAAGGGCGTCACACAGGCAAACTGTTGATGCTGGTCTCCGCTTTTCTTACAGCGACAGGCCAATTGTTCTGGAAATGGGGTCTGACCGAGTGGATCTATCTGGGCATCGGCTTTCTGTGTTATGGACTGGGTGCGATTTTGATGATTAAGGCTTTTGCTTTGGAAAAGCTGTCTGTAGCCTATCCTTTGATGTGTGCCAGCTACGTGTTTGCGCTGATCTATGGATACTTTTTGCTAGGTGAAGAAATTTCGGTGCAGAAGCTGGCCGCTGTTGTGCTGCTTGGAATCGGGGTGACGTTGACCAGTGTTGATCGATAGCTGGATGATTGCTGTACTGATCGCAATGACCCTGTGTGGAGCGATGGGAGGAGCAGGTTTGAAAGCCTACGCCAACAGCCGCAAAAAGCTCCATGTTCTTATGGGGCTTGGATTCTATGGGACAGGTGCGCTGCTGAACATTGTTTTGTTGAAATTTCTTCCGTTAACGGTTGTACTGCCTGCCAATGCGCTAACGTATGTGTGGACACTCATCATTGCGAGCTTTGCCTTTAAGGAAACAGTGGGTCCTTTACGCTGGGTGGGTGTCGCTTGTATTATGGGCGGGTTGTGTTTATTGGTTTTCTAGAATTTTGAAACTGGATGTGAATGTATGAAATTTTTGGACTACATATTTTATAATCGCAAAACGAATTGGACAGCATTCTGCCTTTTTGCAGGGTTTGCTCTTTTCTACGGATTGATGAACGGCTCCTACGTAACGTACGTTGCAGAGCATATTGAGCTTCTTGGGTCATACACACCATTTAGTACTACGCAGTTTCCACTTAATATATTTAACTTTGATCCTTCCATGTATTATGGAGATAACAGTTCTTCGGTTATTCATCCGTTAATTTCGTTTCTGGCGGTTACGCTTGGAGCAGGTGCTCAACTGCTAGGTGGGAATTGGTTCTTTCTAATCCTGCAATCACTTTTGAATGCTGTCTCGGTTGTGCTGGTATTCCTGTTTTTGAATCAAAAAGATAAACCAATCACCATACCGTTGCTTTTCGCTTTAATGTTCGGTTTCAGCTCGTATCTGATGTTTACCGCGTTGATTCCGGATTCTTATTCGTATGTACAGTTTGTTATCCTGCTCTCTGTACTATATATGCAATACAGCCGTGAGCGGAAAGATGTCCGTTATATACCGAATGCGCTCTTGGCATCCATTAACTTCGGACTGACGTCGACCAACATTGTGCCGTTTACAGCCGCCATGTTTTTCAACTTGCGCACATGGCGTAACAAGTCTGGGTGGAAAAAGTATATCGGAATTATGGCTCTGGCCGTTGCTTTCATTGTGGTATTGACAGGGATCCAGTATATTGCGTTTGGCGGTCGCAGTTGGGTCAGCAATTGGCTGCTTGGCATTCAAAATGGGGGAACAAGCTATGCCACTCCATTCCAGTTTGCAGTTCATTGGAAGGCTCTAAGCTTGCTAACGATCAATCCGATATTGTCTCCCAAAGTGCATTTGCTTGATCCGGGCATGGTAGCGTTTGTAACGGATCTGTCCCGTTCCAACCCAATCTATGTTCAGCTCACGGGTATTTTTATCCTGTTGCTGGCACTCACTGGGTTTATCAAGGGCATCCGTGAACGGGAAGTGTGGACTCTTGTTCCATACATTCTGTTTGCATTTGTACTTCATATCGTTGTTGGTTTCGGGCTGGCGGTATTTCAATATGATATGTACCTGTATGCAGGACACTATCTCTTTGCGTTTTTCCTCCTCGGTGGGGGCTTCGTGATCGGTCTTCGTCAGGGGTTGGGTAAAAAAGTGCTAATAGGTTTGATCATGCTGTGTGTACTCGTTACTGCTGGAAACAATATCTATCGTCATGTAGAAACACTGACAACAATCAAGCAATCCTATGAACAGTTGGAACAGGAACGTACAGTGAAATAATCAGAAATTTTAATAAACCTATACAACAAGACAAGGCCATTGGATCTACAGTCCGATGGCCTTGTCTTGTTTAGCGTGATTCCTTCGTTCATGATGCAGAGGATCGCTTGAACGGGTTAAGCAATAATTTTGGTCTTCTTGGCATTCTCGGCTGAACGTTGGGTGAGACGGCTTAGTGGACGTTTCAAAGCGAGAGCAACGATGAGACTCAGCGCGATGAACATGCATAACCACAAAATATCCTTGAGGGCAGTAGCCCACAAGATGCCGCCGACCGACTCACGCAGCAGACTGATCGCATACGTGAAGGGCATGAACGGATTCAATGCCTGGAAAAAAGGTGATGTCATGCTGATCGGAAACGTACCACCGGAGCTGGAGAACTGGAACACCATGAAGATGATCGCGATCCCTTTTCCGATATTCCCAAAAACGGATAGCAGGGTGTACGTTATAGTGACAAATACGGCACTCACCAGCATGGCAAACAGGACAAACCACAGTTTATCTGCGACATAGGTTCCGAGGATTAAGATGTCCCCCAGGGTTACACATACCGCTTGCAGCAATCCAATGGTCAGAAAAGTAGCAAGACGTCCGAGATACAACTCGTATCCCCGGAATTTGCCTTCGGGGTTCTCAGCTTCGGCGCGAAGCAGGGAGATCAACAGCGTTGAACCGACCCACAAAGATAACACGCCATAAAATGGTGACATTGCCGATCCATAATTCGGAATCGGGTAAAGCTGCTGTTCCTTGATTTGCACGGGACTCGCCAGGAAAGCACTCTCTTCTTCGATGTCGCCGCGCAAAAGCTTGGCAAGTTCGGCAAACTGGTTATTGCTTTCAACCTCCCTGAGTTTGTCCGCAGCCTTACTGATGGCACTCTCCAATGCGGGCAGGTCATCACGTACAAGCGCGGCCACACGATGGACTCCTTTTTCGACCTCCGGCAGCTGGTTCTGCACAAAGTTGGATGCTTTGCCTATCTGTTTCTCGGCATTAGGCAGATCATTACGAACAAAATCAGCCGCTTCGTTCAGTTTGGTCCCCAGCTTGGGCAGATCGTTGCGGATTAATGAAGACACTGCGTTTAAAGCTTGGATAAAGCCTTCACTTTTGTTCGCGAGTGTCTCTGATATTTCGTGGATCTTAGATTGGATTTGCGGCAGCTCGCTCTGGATCTTCGTCAACTCGGTCTGCCCAAACGTAATCCCTTCTTTGGCTGATGCAAGAATGTCCGCAATATCCGGAATTCGATCCCTTGCTCCCTGGAGTGTATCTGCTGAAGTAGAGAGAATAGATCTCAGCTTATCCGCACCAGCTGCAAGTGCTGGGGAGATTTCGCTCTCGTAGGTGTTCAGGATATTGCCAATACCGCTGCTAATGTCCTTGGAGAGAGTATTTAACTGTGCGATGACGTCTGCCGGCGGTGTTGTATTGCGACGCATTGCATCACTGATGATTCCCGCCAGGCGGATTTGCAGCTGTAATTTATCTGAAATGGTGTTCAGTTGTGTAATTTTATCGCTCAGTGGATGGCTTGGGAGCCAATTGTCGATTTTGCTGAGTAGTTCCGCCATACTATCAACGAGTTTCACGGCAATCTCCAGGCGGGCAGCGATGCGGTCCAGATCCTCTGCTGTCGGCAGTTTACTAAGGTCCGAATTTTGCAATTGCCCAAATACGTCTGCCGCAGCGTTTGCGATTTGCTGCACCAGCAGCAGGTTTTGCCGGATCGCCGGGCCGATAGCCTGAAACGCTTCTTCACTTGAATCCACAAACTGATTTAAGCCCTCGGCTAGTTCAATCCCGTTGCCCGCGATTTGGGATACGTTGTCCAGATCTTGCTCTGCGGCCGTTACGATTGACAGAGCCTTGTCGGTTTTATCCAGGGCCATTTGGATGACGCCTGATACCTGACCAAAGTTTGCATCCACTTCCCGAATACGTTTAACGGCTTTTTGAATATCGGGAATCCGTCCCTGAATAGCAAGCACTTCGGAAGCTGCGTCATTAATCTGTGGCCAGTACTCCTGCACCTTGAGCACATACTGTGCGGCTTCATTGATTTCGGGCAGTTTTTTTTCGATCTCGACGATCTTTTGTGCATCTTTTACAATACCAGGCATGGCCTTTTCCACTTCTAATACCTTTTGTCCTGCGGCTTGTATCGCCGGAAGATTTTTCTCCAGCGTGAAAATGCCATTCTCCATTTTGCGCAGAGTTGGAAGCTGGGCATTGATTTCAACCCCGGCTTCCTTTAACTTGGTTAGAACAGCCTCACTGACCGCTTCGGTGAAATTTTCATTGATTTGTGTTGTTATCGCAGATACACCGGAGCCTGTAATTTTTGGAGCAATGGCATTAACCTTCTCGTTAACGGTATAGATTACTTCTGGCCGCTCCAGCTTCCCGTCAACGATGCCTGTTATTTTGGATGAAAAGTCCCCGGGAATGAGCAGGCTTGCATAATACTCTCCTGTTTGCACACCCCGACCAGCCTCAGCCTGGTCCACAAAAGTCCATCCCAGCTTTTCGTTCTGTTTCAGGCTGGATACCAGTTCGTCTCCAATATTAACGTCGGTTCCTGCAACAGTTGCACCCTTGTCCTCGGTTGTCACCGCAATTTTGATCCCCTGGGTGTTGCTGTATGGGTCCCAAACGGATTTCACGTTGACCCAGTCATACACCCCGGGCAGTAAAATAATAGCCACAATTAGAAATATACCTGTGGGAACCTTCAAAATATGTAACCAATCTGTTTTGTAAACTTGCCAAATGTGACGCATGACTTCCTCCTAAATGTAAATAAATGTAGGTCCTATCTTATTTCTATGTCGCATATTTGTAAATCCTTATGTATATCGGCTTTATGGCAGCATCAAATGAATGGTTTCATGTTTATAAACTTTACCCATTTTACTGGGTACTAATGCAGAGTCTTCATGTATTCCGTGTTTCTGGACGTTGAACTTTAAATTAGAAGGTATCGACATATTAAACTGCCATCAAAACTGAAGGCATTCATGACAGGATACACTGCATATTCCAAGAGGGCAGGGCCCTGTCTCAATGTTTAATACAGTCAGAGGATTATTTTGGCCGTAAGGTTTTCCGCAATTGCCTATGGATAAATATGCAGAAACATTGTATAATTATGAATAACGAATGAAATGTGATGTGTTTGGATGTTTTTCAGCCGAACTGCTGATTCTAAGGGAATACAGTAGAGGAATTTCGCCTGTGATGTTGAGGTGTTGACAGAGGGTTGTCTTTCTGTCATAATTCATGAAGACAAACGGACATATTGAGTATAGAACCCTGTGAGGTCCTTCAATATGAACGACATGAATAGCACCTTTAAATCAGTCCCGTGAGACTGGCAAGGTAACGTGAACGATACATCGTTTTTTTGCTGCGGCAAATGAAGCGATGCATCCCGAGAGTATACTTTCTTCAGAGCGGTCTGAAGTTCGGAGACTCCTTGCCAATAAACACGGCAAGGAGTCTTTTTTGTTCTCCTCGTCACGGGGCCATGATCTGAAAGGGAAATCCTGAGGAGGCTGAACGCATGAGCACAGAGACACATGTCATTATGGATGAAACCGCGATCCGCCGCGCATTAACACGGATTGCCCATGAGATTTTGGAAAAAAACAAAGGCATTGAGGGCTGTGTACTGATCGGTATTCGAACACGGGGTGTATACCTCGCAGAACGAATCGCCGCCAAGATTGAAGAAATCGAAGGTACGCCAATCCCTTGGGGAGAGCTCGATGTGACCCCTTATCGCGATGATCGCTTGGATGAGAACAAAGCGAATCGCAAGGAACTGTTGACGATGACACCTGAATCACTTTCGATTCATGACAAAAAAGTGATTTTGTTCGATGATGTGCTCTATACCGGACGGACGATTCGCGCAGCGATGGATGCACTGATGGACTGTGGAAGACCACAGAACATTCAGCTGGCGGTTCTCGCAGACCGCGGACACCGGGAACTTCCGATCCGACCTGATTTTATCGGCAAGAATGTGCCGACTTCCAAATCAGAGGAGATCGAGGTTGCACTCATAGAAACGGACGGACAGGACGAGGTCAAAATCATTCAGAACCGGGGGGAACAAGCATGATGATTACACAACCAGCATTGAAGGACCGGAGCTTGCTTGGCCTTAAGGAACTTAGTCGCGATGAGATCGAATCCATTCTGAACAGAGCAGCACACTGGGAAGCGCAGAAGGAGAAACTGGTTCCTGTACTGGAATCCCACTTCGTAGCCAACATGTTCTTTGAGAATAGCACGCGTACTCGCTTCTCATTTGAAATGGCGGAAAAACGTCTGGGTGCACAAGTACTGAACTTCACGGCAGCTGCATCCAGCGTGGAGAAGGGTGAATCCATCTATGATACGGTACGCACACTGGAGTCCATGGGCATTGATGCAGGGGTAATCCGGTTGAAACCGTCGGGTGTTCTGCAGCAGCTGGCTCAGAAAGTGAATGTTCCACTGGTGAACGCCGGAGACGGGAATAACGAACACCCTACTCAGGCGCTGCTGGATCTCTACACGATGCGGAAGGCATTCGGTGAGCTGAAAGGCTTGCGTGTGTCGATCATCGGAGACATTCTGCACAGCCGGGTAGCCCGCTCCAATCTGTGGGCTCTGCAAAAGTTTGGTGCGGATGTGCGCTTCTGCGCACCACAAACGATGCAAGCACCGGAGCTTGCAGAACACGCACCTTATGTTGGGCTGGAAGAAGCACTCGATGCGGATGTAGTCATGATGCTCCGAGTTCAACTGGAACGTCATAAACACGGCCTGATTACTTCGGCTGAGGATTATCGCGAACACTACGGATTGACGGAAGAACGGGCGTCACGCCTGAAACCAAGCACAATTATCATGCACCCTGCTCCTGTGAATCGCAATGTCGAGGTAGATGACGCGGTAGTGGAGAGCGCAGCATCGCGGATCTTCCCGCAGATGGCAAACGGTGTTCCCATCCGAATGGCGGTCATGGAACGCGCGATGAAACGGTAACAGGGTCTGGCTGTGGGTCATAGGCTGACGGGGTGGAAGTTCTTATAGAGCAATGAGAGAGTACACGATAAAGAAAATCATCCGGCTTGCCTGGCAAGTCGGACAGAACCGAAGCGGAGGGCAATTATGCTACAGATTATAAAGAACGCGAACGTCTTGAATCAACAAGGGGAGCTTGAACGGAAAACGATCATTATAGATGAAGGAAAAATTCAAAAGATCGCTGGAGTGGAAGACGAAGCGGTACTGGAAGCAGAGCAATCAGCGCATAGCGTAACCGACGCTTCAGGCAAACTGGTTATTCCTGGGTTGATTGATATGCACGTGCATCTGCGTGAACCTGGATTCGAGCATAAAGAGACGATCGAGACAGGTGCCCGTTCGGCAGCACAAGGCGGTTTTACAACGATCGCCTGCATGCCGAACACAAGACCGGTAACAGACAACGCGGATGTTGTGAAGCTGGTTTCGGATAAAGCCAAAGAAGCCGATCTGGTTAAAGTGCTGCCTTATGCAGCGATTACGAAGAACGAGCTTGGACGTGAACTTACGGATTTCGCCGCATTGAAAGAAGCAGGCGCAATTGGATTCACGGATGATGGCGTGGGCGTACAAAACGCTCAGATGATGAAAGATGCCATGAGCCTCGCAGCAAGCATGGATATGCCAGTTATCGCTCACTGTGAAGATGATTCATTGGTAGTCGGCGGATATGTGACGGAAGGCGAGTTTTCGAAGCGTCACGGTATCAAAGGTATTCCAAATGAATCCGAGGCTATCCACGTAGGACGTGATATCCTGCTCGCAGAGGCAACTGGAGTACACTACCACGTTTGCCACGTAAGTACGGAGCAATCGGTTCGCCTGATTCGCCTGGCAAAATCCATCGGCATTAAAGTAACTGCTGAGGTATGTCCGCACCACTTGGTATTGTCGGATGAAGATATCCCGGGCATGGATGCCAACTGGAAGATGAACCCGCCTCTTCGTTCGCCACGTGATGTGCAGGCTTGTATCGAAGGTTTGCTGGATGGAACGCTGGACATGATCGTTACCGATCACGCGCCGCATAGCGAAGAAGAGAAAGCAAAAGGTATGGAGCTGGCACCATTCGGCATCGTCGGATTCGAAACTGCTTTCCCGCTGCTATACACGAAGTTTGTGGAAAAAGGGCTTTGGAGTCTGGATTTTCTCGTCAAACGAATGACAGCTGATCCGGCACGAGTATTCCGACTGGATACTGGCAAGCTGGAAGAAGGAGCACCTGCAGACATTACCATGATTGACTTGAACCAGGAACAAGCGGTTGACCCGGCAGCTTTTGCTACCAAAGGAAGAAACACGCCATTCACAGGCTGGAAGCTGAAAGGCTGGCCGGTACAAACATGGGTGGACGGCAAAAGCGTGTGGAACAACACGGTACAGCAATAAACAGGTACCATAGCAACTCATTAAATCATTAAACTTCTACAACATCTTTAACTTATTAAAAACAACAAGCAGCATTTAATAACTCTAAAATTTAATTTTTACACCAGTAACACTTTTCAACTAACTCGAGGCAGATCATGCCGAGAGTTCAATATACGAAACAAAGAAAAGTTGAATAATGCTTTTGAACATGGACACCAACGTAACTGCGGAGTGGGCAGAAAGAACCCGAAGAAGCAAAGCGTTCGCCTTTATCACCGGATTACACCATTTGAAAAATGGGATCAAAGTAATCCGGGGATAACAGCGATCAAAGGGTTTTCTGCCCACGGAGCCGCACCAAACGTAACGTCCCCCATGTTCAACTCAAAGTATTCAACGTTGATAAACACAGAGGAGTGAAATGGGATGCAGGCACAGGCAAGATTATTGTTGGAAGACGGCACACTGTTCACCGGGAAAGCGTTCGGTGCTGAAGGTGAAACAACAGGTGAGGTCGTTTTTAATACGGGAATTACAGGCTATCAAGAGGTGCTTTCGGATCCTTCTTATTGCGGTCAAATCGTAACCATGACGTATCCACTGATTGGTAACTACGGTATTACGCGTGACGACTTCGAGTCGATCCGTCCATTCGTACACGGTTTTGTGGTACGCCGTCATGAGCCGACACCAAGTAACTGGCGTGCGGAATACAGCGTAGACAATTTGCTTAAGGAGTACGGTATCGTAGGCATCAGCGAGATTGATACACGCATGCTGACTCGCCGGATTCGTCACCACGGCACAATGAAAGGAATTCTCACAACAGGATCGAAACCTGTGGAAGAGTTGCTGGAGATGATGGGAGACACCAGCATCGCTGAGCTGCGTAACCAGGTTCCTATGACTTCTACTCAACATGTTTACAACAGCCCGGGAACGGCTGAACGCATTGTATTGGTTGACTACGGTGCAAAAACAGGGATTTTGCGTGAACTCAGCAAACGGGGCTGTGACGTTGTCGTAGTTCCACATGATGTAACAGCGGACGAAATTCGTCGCATGAACCCGGATGGCATCCAGCTGTCCAACGGCCCTGGGGATCCGAAAGACGTACCTCACGCCGTTAAAATGATCAGTGAACTGCTCGGCGAATATCCGATCTTCGGAATCTGCCTGGGGCACCAACTGTTCGCACTTGCGGCAGGTGCCGATACAGAGAAACTCAAATTTGGACACCGCGGCGGAAACCACCCGGTTAAAGAACTGGAGAGCGGACGTTGCTTCATCACATCCCAGAACCACGGTTACACCGTAAACGAAGAATCCGTGAAAAATACGGAGCTTGAAGTGACACATATCAACAATAACGATAAGACCATCGAAGGTCTGAAACATAAAACTTTCCCGGCGTTTTCCGTACAGTATCACCCGGAAGCAGCGCCAGGACCATATGATAACAGCTATCTGTTTGATCG
The DNA here is from genome assembly GCF_014844075.1 of Paenibacillus sp. JNUCC-31. Classification (NCBI taxonomy): domain Bacteria; kingdom Bacillati; phylum Bacillota; class Bacilli; order Caryophanales; family Paenibacillaceae; genus Paenibacillus; species Paenibacillus sp. JNUCC31. Next base: position 1,046,478 of record NZ_CP062165.1, on the reverse strand, counting down.
CTTCATCGAGATGATTCGGGAGCACAAGATCACTCACCCGCAACAGGCGCGTCAAGCCGTATTGGCAGCCGCAGTGAAAGGAGCACAATAACATGCCGATTAACAAAGATCTCAAAAAAATCCTGGTGATTGGTTCAGGTCCAATCGTCATCGGTCAAGCGGCCGAGTTCGACTATGCCGGTACACAAGCATGCCAGGCACTGAAAGAAGAAGGCGTGGAAGTTGTACTCATCAACAGCAACCCGGCTACAATTATGACGGATACGAACATGGCTGACAAAGTATACATTGAGCCCATTACACTGGATTTTGTAACGCAAATTATTCGTCAGGAACGTCCAGACGGTTTGCTTCCAACCCTTGGCGGCCAAACGGGTCTGAACATGGCCGTGGAACTGGCACGTGCAGGCGTCCTTGAACGTGAGAATGTCAAATTGCTTGGAACACAGCTCACCTCCATTGAAAAAGCGGAAGATCGTGACTTGTTCCGTGATCTGATGCGTGAACTGGAACAGCCTGTACCTGAGAGTGTTATCGTGACAACACTTGAAGAATCTCTTGAGTTTGCAAATGAGATCGGTTATCCAATCATCGTCCGTCCAGCCTATACGCTTGGCGGAACAGGCGGCGGGATCTGTGCCAACGAAGAAGAACTGCGTGAGACAGTTGTAGCGGGCATTCGTTATAGCCCGATCGGCCAATGTCTGGTCGAGAAAAGCATTGCAGGCATGAAAGAAGTCGAGTATGAGGTTATGCGGGATAAAAACGATAACTGCATCGTGGTCTGCAACATGGAAAACTTTGACCCGGTAGGTGTTCATACAGGAGACAGTATCGTTGTAGCACCAAGCCAGACACTGTCTGACCGTGAATATCAAATGCTGCGGTCGGCTTCCCTGAAAATTATCCGCGCCCTCAACATCGAAGGTGGATGTAACGTACAGTTTGCGCTTGATCCGCACAGCTTCCAATACTATGTTATCGAAGTGAACCCACGGGTAAGCCGTTCTTCGGCACTAGCTTCTAAAGCAACGGGATATCCGATTGCCAAGATGGCTGCCAAAATTGCCATGGGTTATACACTGGACGAAATCGTGAATCCGGTAACGGGCCAAACGTATGCATGCTTTGAGCCAACACTGGATTATATCGTGAGCAAAATCCCACGCTGGCCGTTCGACAAGTTTATTTCGGCGAACCGCAAACTGGGTACACAGATGAAAGCAACAGGCGAAGTTATGGCGATTGGCCGGACATTCGAAGAGTCGATTCACAAAGCCGTGCGTTCCCTGGAAATCGGTGTACACCGTCTGTATCTGAAAGATGCCGAAACACTTGATGAAGCAACGCTGAACGAGCGTCTGGTCAAAGCCGATGATGAGCGTATCTTCCTGATCGCTGAAGCCTTCCGCAGAGGGTATACCTTGCAACAGCTTCAAGATCTGACGAAAATTGACTGGTGGTTCCTGGATAAGCTCGAAGGTCTGATCGCATTCGAAGATCGCATTCGTGAGGAATCGGAACTGTCCTCCGAGACACTATATCAAGCCAAACGCCTTGGATTCACTGACCGTGCCATCGCTGAGCTGCGTGCTCAAGGTCAACCAGGAGGTACGTTGACGAAAGAAGCTGAAGTCAGAGCACGTCGTGAAGAAGAGAACCTTCGCCCAGTTTACAAAATGGTAGATACGTGTGCAGCTGAATTTGAAGCAACAACGCCATACTATTACTCGACGTACGAAACGGAGAATGAAGTCATCCCTTCTGACAAGAAAAAAGTCGTTGTACTAGGTTCGGGTCCAATCCGGATCGGTCAAGGGATTGAGTTTGACTACTCGACAGTACACGCCGTATGGGCTCTGCAAAAAGCAGGCTATGAAGCGGTAATCATTAATAACAACCCGGAGACGGTGTCTACGGACTTTAATACATCCGATCGCCTGTACTTTGAACCCCTGTTCTTCGAAGATGTCATGAACGTTATCGAACAGGAACAGCCTGTAGGTGTTATCGTACAGTTTGGTGGCCAAACGGCAATCAACCTGGCAGCACCTCTGCGTGCCGCTGGTGTAACGATACTCGGAACCGATCTGGCAAACATTGATGAAGCGGAGGATCGCAAGAAGTTCGAGCGTTTGCTCTCCCGTCTGGAAATTGCACAACCAAAAGGTAAAACAGTCATCTCGGTAGATGATGCGGTTGAAACGGCTCAAAGTCTGGGCTACCCGGTACTGGTTCGTCCTTCTTATGTACTCGGCGGTCGTGCAATGGAGATTGTTTACTCCGATGCTGAATTACTGACATATATGGAGCAGGCCGTTAAAATCAATCCGGAGCATCCGGTCCTGATCGACCGCTACATGATGGGTAAAGAGGTTGAGGTTGACGCGATCTGTGATGGTGAAACGGTATTGATCCCGGGTATTATGGAGCATATCGAGCGCGCAGGGGTTCACTCCGGTGACTCCATCGCGGTGTATCCGCCACAGCACCTGTCCCAGGATCTGAAAGAGAAAATTGTAGAGATTACAATCAAGATTGCAAAAGAACTGAAGACGATCGGTTTGGTTAACATCCAGTTTGTTATCCATGATGGCCAAGTGTACATCATCGAGGTGAACCCGCGTTCATCCCGTACCGTACCTTTCCTGAGCAAAGTAACCAACATTCCGATGGCTAACCTGGCAACACAAGCCATTCTGGGCGTGAAGCTGAAAGACCTCGGTTATGTCGATGGTTTGTGGCCCGAGTCGGATCATGTGTCTGTAAAAGTTCCAGTCTTCTCCTTCGCGAAGCTGCGTCGTGTGGAACCAACGCTTGGACCTGAGATGAAATCCACAGGTGAGGTTATGGGGCGTGACCCGAACTACGCCAAAGCGTTGTTCAAAGGTCTCATCGGTGCAGGCATGAAGATTCCAGCCACTGGAGCAATCGTGGTAACGGTAGCAGATAAAGACAAAGAAGAAGCGGTTCCCCTGCTTGCAGGTTTCTACAGACTGGGATACAAAATCATGGCTACCGGAGGCACGGCGACTGCGCTTGAAGCAGCGAACATTCCGGTGACGACGGTGAACAAATTAAGTGAAGGTTCGCCGAACATTCTCGATATGATTCGCAGCGGCGAAGCAAACTTTGTGTTCAATACACTCACCAAAGGTAAAACCCCGCAGCGTGACGGATTCCGTATTCGTCGTGAGGCAGTAGAGAATGGCATTGTATGTATGACTTCACTGGATACGATCCGTGCCCTGTTGATCATGCTGCAAACGATCAATTTCTCCTCTGAGGCTATGCCGGCCCTTGTAAAATAAATAAGACGATTTGTCACTGATCAAGGACATCAGTCAGCCTTCGGGCTGGCGGGATGTCCTTTATATCGGGCAAAAACGGAACGATTAAGTTTGTGGAAGGAGCGCTGAATGATGAATCACCCGAATTTCAACGAAATGGCTGGCCGTCTGATGGTGGCACTCGATTATCCCGGTGCGGAGCAGGCGCAGGCGTTGGTACAGGCCCTCGAAGGTATTCCCTGTTATCTGAAGGTGGGCATGCAGCTGTTCTATGCGGCTGGCCCGAACTTCATTCGAGAGCTGAAGTCAAAGGGATACTCGGTATTCCTTGATGTGAAGATGCATGATATTCCAAACACGGTACGTGGAGGGGCTGAAAGCATAACCCGGTTGGGTGTCGATATGTTTAATGTGCATGCAGCTGGAGGTACAAGCATGATGCGTGCTGCCCGTGAAGGTGCTGAGGCGGCTCTGGCTGCTGATCCTTCTCTTCGCAGACCTGAGATTATTGCGGTTACCCAGCTGACCAGTACCAGTCAGGAAACGATGAATGCCGAGATCGGCATCCAGGGAAGCGTTGAGGCAGCAGTAGTCCGTTATGCAGGACTGGCTCGTGAGGCAGGTCTCGATGGTGTCGTTGCTTCTCCGTTGGAAGTACCTGCGATCCGGGCAGCCTGTGGCAGTGACTTTCACACAGTCACACCAGGCATTCGTCCTGCAGGTAGTGGCCTCGGAGACCAGACTCGTGTCCTGACACCGGGTGAAGCCATTGCCAGAGGAAGCCATTACATTGTTGTAGGCAGACCAATTACGGGCGCTCCCCATCCGCGTGAAGCGGCAGAAACCATTTTGAAGGAGATGTTGAACGCATGATCGAACTTACTGAGATTCCTAACCATATTGCTTCCCAATTGTTGAAAATTAAAGCGGTGGCGCTGCGTCCGCAGCAGCCATTTACCTGGACATCCGGCATCAAATCACCAATCTACTGCGATAACCGCTTAACGATGTCTTATCCCGAGATTCGCAACGACATCGCTGAAGCCTTTGCTGCGATTATTCGTGATCAATATCCCGACGCAGAAGTCATCGCAGGTACAGCAACCGCAGGTATCCCGCATGCTGCATGGGTGGCTCAGAAGCTGAATCTGCCCATGGCTTACATTCGTGATAAAGCCAAGGGACATGGCAAAGAGAACCTGATTGAAGGTCTGATCACTGAAGGGCAGAAGGTTGTTGTCATTGAAGACCTGATCTCGACTGGAGGCAGTTCAATCAAAGCCGCAGAAGCAGTACGCGTAGCCGGGGCGACTCCGCTGGCGGTGCTGGCGATTTTTAGCTATCAGCTGGACAAAGGGATTAAAGCTTTTGAAGAAGCAGGAATTCCGCTGCAAACTCTGTCCAATTACACCGCTTTGATGGATGTGGCTTTGGCTGAGGGGACCATTCAGGAGAGTGATTTTGAACTGCTCAAATCCTGGCGTGAAGATCCTTCTTCATTTGGTAAATAATATCATTCACAGCGGATTGAACAGTTTGCTTGTGAACGGTATCAAAATTGTAACGATTGCCGTCATAGTGGCAAATTCATGGAATAGGCAAGAGGCATCCCGTTCGTTGGGGTGCTTTTTTCGTTTGTTCATCAAAATATTAACTTTTTCACTGGAACGTTGTAAAAAGCTTGTAACTTTTAGTTGTGATCCGTCGTTTATAATGCAGTGTAGTATGGAATAGATTTCTATTTTTAGTGCCTTGATGAAGTGAAAGGGAAATGAAGAAAGGATGAGCGTGATTGCTGGCATGAAGAAATTATTTTCCAAAATCAGACCTGCCAAGAGCCAGTCAGGCGAGGACAGTGCAGTCGGGCAAACGGAGCAGCAAGATTCAGTCGGGCAGGATGCCACGACATACATAAGTGAAACGCAGCACCCATCCATTGACTCGCACGACATAACCAGTGAAACCAGCCTGGATGAGATCGCCGTTGCAGCTGCTGAACCGGAGGCGAAGCCCAACTCCTCGCAAAAGGAGCTATTGCCTCCATATGACGGACCTGTGCTGGAGGTTCGCAATGTTCATCGCAGTTTTCAAACAGGAAGCCGCATTATTCATGTACTCAAAGGCATTGATATGGAAGTGAATCCGCAGCAGCTGGTGATGTTGAAAGGGCGATCAGGCTCAGGGAAAACAACGCTGCTCAATATGCTGGGTGGGCTGGATCAACCATCAAGTGGAGATATTCTGTTCTCCGGCCAGCCTCTTCAGGATTGGGGAGACCGGCGGCGGACCGCTTTGCGGCGTAAGGAAATCGGTTTTATTTTTCAGGCGTATGCGCTGATGCCCTTGTTGTCAGCTTGGGAAAATGTAGAGCTGTCCTTGCGGATGGCAGACGTGCCGCGTTCGGAATGGAAGGACCGGGTAGGTCATTGTCTGGATCTGGTTGGACTCACCAAACGGGTCAAGCACCGTCCATTCGAGATGTCCGGGGGAGAGCAGCAGCGGGTGGCCATCGCCAAGGCAATAGCCCACAGACCGAGATTATTGCTCGCAGATGAGCCGACAGCGGAACTCGATTCCAAAATGGGAGCACAGGTGATGGCGGTATTTCGCAATATTATTGAAGTTGAACAAGTGACCATCTGTATGACTACACACGATCCTACGATTTTGGAGGTTGCAGACCATGTTTATGAAATGGCGGACGGCAGATTTATTAAGTAAGGGGGCCGCTCCGAAGAGGGGGAAACGCGCAGCGCTTATTGTGCTTAGTGCGATAGTGGCTGCAACGATGTCCGGCTGTTCTTTGCTGCCGGCAGAAACAGAGGAAGAAGTACTTCCGCCAATTACACCGCCAACGATCTCCAAGAAGCCGGAATATGAAGTTCGGACAGAGACGTTGGAGAAGAAAGTAAGCGGAAGCGGCAAGATGATGAGCCAGCGGGAAGAAAAGGTATATTTTACGCTGGATGGCATGCATATCAAAGAGTTGAATGTTAAACCGGGAGATAAAGTGAAAAAAGGTCAACTTCTCGCTGTTCTTGATGTAGAGAGTGTGGAGAAGGAAATCCGGGCCAAAAACCTGCAGATTCGCAAATCGGAAGTTCAAATGAAGGAAACGCTTCGTAAACGGGATGAGATGGACCCGGTGGAGTTCGAAGAGTCCACGATTGCCTTTGAAGAGCTTCGTCAGGAACTTGCCGATCTGGAGGAAAAATTGGGTAAAGCCACATTGACCGCTCCGTTCGGGGGAACGATCATTGCCGTGCAGGTGGAGAAAGGCGCAGCTGTTAAAGCCTATGACCCAATTGCGACCATAGCGGATACTTCCAATCTGGTTGTGGCGGCTACATTTGCCAAGGAAGATCTGGAGAAGTTCTCAGCAGGCATGAAGGCGGATGTGGACATTAATGGTGCAGGCAAAGTAGCTGGTAAAGTTAAAGTTATGCCTGTAGTTCAAGCATCGGGAAGTGGCAACGGCAGCGGCGAAGGTACGGGGGAAGGTGGAACACCTCCAGCGAAAGAAAGCCTCGATAAATATGTTATCGTCTCGCTGGCGAAGATGCCCAAGGGTGTTGAACGCGGCACACCGCTGACGGTGTCGATTGTCACCCAGCGTACAGAGAACGCGATTGTAATTCCGGTATCTGCTCTGCGCTCCATCGGTTCAAGAACGTACGTGCAAGTGGTGGAAAGTGATGGAAGCAAACGTGAAGTGGACGTGGAAGTCGGGCAGCAGACGTCTACGGACGTGGAGATTCTGAAAGGTCTGACTGTCGGACAGAAAGTAGTGGGCCGCTAATGGGGCTGCCATTGCTTCGACTGTTGTTCCGCAAAATGTGGAACACTCGCTGGATGACGTTCAGCACACTGATCGGACTGATTGTGGCGGTAGCGTTCACCGTCAGTATTCCGATGTATGCCGATGGTGCGCTGAAGCGGGTCGTGGCCCAGACGCTGCAGGATAACAGTGAGGGACTGCCAGCCGGCTCGTTGCTGATGAGTTACCAGGCACCTGGTGGTGTGAAGACAGACACACGTGGTTTGGAAGAAGTGGATCGATATATTCGTGAGGATGTGCCGCGCGATATTGGTTTTCCTTTTCATACGTATGTGAACACCCGTTCCATCCGCAGTACGGAGGTGAACCCGGAAGATCCAACCAAAGTGGATGCCAGCCGGGTCCGCAGTATGAGTCTCGGCACGATGACAGGCCTGGATGCACAGGTTAATTATTCTTCGGGTGTGAAGCCGGGCAACCAGGTCAAGGACGATATCATTGAAGCGGTCATGCTGGAAGAGGGAATGTATCGCAACGATCTGCATATCGGAGATGTTCTGGAATATCCGGTATACAGCGGTCTTGATATTACGTTGCGTGTGAAGATTACAGGTTCATTTAAAGCGGATGATCCAAGCAGCCCATACTGGGTGCAGGGATTTGACGGCATGATGAATGGGCTTTATGTGGATGAATCGGTATTTAATGATGTTTTGCTGAAGGAAAAAGGGATTCCGCTTCAGAATTCCCGTTGGTATTATGCATTTGATCTGAAAGAAATTCAAACGAGCCAGCTCCCGGGGCTGACCTCTATGCTGGAAAGGCTCGATATCGATCTGTATCAGCGGTTGAAGGATACAAAAGTGGATATTACCTTCGGAGATCTGCTGAAGCAATTCCGCAGTCAGAGTCTGCAATTGCAGACCATGCTGTTCACGCTGGCAGCACCGATGATTGCGATGGTCTTTTATTTTATCGCCATGAATGCCAGACAGTCGCTGCAGAAGCAGGAAAGTGACATCGCAGTCCTGCGCAGTCGCGGAGCTTCTGCCCGGCAGATCTTCTCTCTCTATCTGCTTGAAGGCATATTTTTGGGAGCGATTGCGCTCGTTATAGGACCTTTTCTTGGATGGTTTATGGCCAAAAGTATCGGTTCAGCCAGCGGATTCCTGGCGTTCGTTGATCGGAAATCCATTCCGATCGGGATATCGAAAGAAGCGATCCTGCTTGGCCTGATCGCCGTATTGGTGGCCATCATAGCCTCGCTCATTCCGGCAATAACCTATGCGCGGGCGACCATTGTATCAGCCAAACGTCGGCAGGCCCGCACGGATCGTGCGCCGGTATGGCAGCGCTGGTTCCTGGATATTGCGTTGCTTGCCCTGGCAGGATATGGATATTATCTGTTCTATGAACGGCAAATGTTGACCTTCCAGACCGGAATGACGACAGATCAGCTTCAGGTACAGCCGTTTCTGTTCTTTGTACCTGCACTCGCCATCTTTGCGCTGGGGCTTTTCTTCCTGCGGTTGTTCCCGTGGATTCTGAAGCTCATTCAGCTGATCGGGCGCAAGTTTCTTCCGGTTCCGCTGTACCTGACGCTGACACAGCTTTCGCGGTCATCATCTTCTTATTATCCTTTGATGATCCTGCTTGTTTTGACACTCGGACTTGGTGTGTATAACTCGGCAGCGGCTCGAACCATTGATCTGAACTCGACCGAGCGCACGTTATACCGATATGGTACGGATGTTATTATGCAGACGGTATGGGAAGGTACACCTGAGGTTAAGCCGACTGGTTCCGGACAAAGCGGTGGCTCAGGTGGTGGGCAGCAAGGTGGAGGTAATGGTAGTGGTGGCTCTGGAGGCGGCAGTACAGGCGGAGGGAATGGCGGTGGCGGTGGTTCTTCTCAACCCACCAAGATGATCTATTCCGAGCCACCTTTTGAAGTGTTCCGCAGCCTGAATGGTGTCGAACATGCAGCAAGAGTGCTGCAGACGAAAGGCAATATTATTGTCTCTGGCAAATCAGGTGGGCAGGGAATGCTGGTGGGGATCGACAATGTGGACTTTGCCCAAGTGGCGTGGTTCCGCAACGATCTGTTCCCAGCACATCCTTATAAGTACCTCGACTTGCTTGGGAAATATGAAGGGGCCGTATTGATCTCTTCCAAATTTGCAGACAAATTCAAGCTCAAAACCGGAGACCTCGTCTCCATTGGTGTACAGGGTCAGGCGATTGAATTTGTGGTCTTTGGCATTATTCCTTACTGGCCTGCTCAGTACCCGGATCAAATGCCGTTTTTCATTGCCAATCTGGACTATATCTATGATCAGGTGCCTCTGATCCCATATGAGGTCTGGCTGAAGATGGAGCCGGATGCCAAAGTCGCTCCTTTGATGGAGAAACTTGCAGCAGAAGGCATTGAGTTATCGTCTGTACGCGATGTGCGGACAGAACTGGTATCCCAGGGCAAGCATCCGTCAAGGGGTGGCGTGTTCGGCATACTGAGTCTTGGATTCCTGGTGTCAGTGATTATTTCTCTAATTGGATACATTCTGTACTGGTTCTTTAATCTATCCGGGCGTGTAGTGCAGTTTGGTGTATTGCGGGCAATGGGGTTATCACGGGCGCAATTGAGCGGCATGCTGCTGCTGGAGCAGGTGTTTACGGCGGGTCTTTCGATCATTCTGGGTATAGGTATTGGTCAAGTATCCAGCCGTCTGTTCCTGCCCTTCCTGCAAACCACGGATAATGTGTCTGCACAGGTACCTCCGTTTCGGATTGTATTTGAAGAGAAAGACATGCTGCAACTGTACGGCGTGACCGTGGTCATGCTGGTCATTGGCGCAACGATGCTGCTGTGGCAAATCCGCAGGCTGCGTGTTCACCAGGCAGTCAAAATGGGAGAGGAGAGGTAAACGTGATCCAATGCGAAGGACTTGTCAAAATTTTTAAATCCAGCGATGTGGAAGTCGTTGCCCTTCAAGGTCTCAATCTGACTGTCAATCAAGGTGAAATGATGGCCATCATCGGTAATAGTGGCAGTGGTAAATCCACATTGCTCAACATTTTGGGTGGACTGGATCGTCCAACAGCCGGTACAGCCGTTGTTGGAGATTGGGATTTGCTGAAAATGACGGATACCCAATTGGTTGAGTACAAACGTCATACCGTAGGGTTCATTTGGCAAAATAACGGCCGTAACCTGCTGCCATACCTCACAGCACTGGAAAACGTAGAAACGCCCATGATCTTGGGAGGGAAGCGCGATCGTGCCTATGCCATGCAGCTGCTGGAGTGGGTTGGACTGAAGGATCGGATGCACAACAAGCTGCATCAGTTGTCCGGTGGGGAGCAGCAGCGGGTGGCGATTGCCATCTCGTTATCGAATCGTCCCAAGCTGCTGCTTGCAGATGAGCCGACAGGTTCGGTGGACTCGGAGACTTGTGATACCATCATGGGTATTTTTCGCAAAATGAACAAGGAGCTCGGGGTCACGATTGTGATTGTTACTCATGATCTAACTCTGGCTGGCAAGGTGGACCGGATCGTGGCGATCCGGGACGGCTTGACCAGCACCGAGTTCGTGAAGCGCAATCCGAATCTGGATGACGAACATGACTTGTCGGAGGCGGGTGCCCAGGACATTCATGAAGCCTTTGTCATCATTGACCGGGCGGGCCGGCTTCAGGTGCCAAAGGAGTATCTGGAGGCGCTGTCCATTGATAATCGTGCCACATTGGAATTTGACGGTGAACGTATTGTCATTACACCGCCAAGATAATTTTAGAGGGGGAATTGGGAGATGAAGAACAGGTATTGGGGAAAACGGGTGCTAGCCGTGCTGGCTACAGCCAGTCTGGCATTGCCGCTGCTTGCGGGTTGTACAGCGAGTGAGTCCAAGGATAACGAGCAGCGTGTATTGCGTGTAGCAACGATGTGGGGGGGCCAGGATGACAGCTATTTCCGGCAGCAGTTTACCGATGCTTTTGAATTGACACATCCGAATATAACGATTGAAGTTGTTCCTGCCGTAGATCAGGGCAGTATGTATGGATATGGTAACCAGGAAGAGCAGAAGGACGTTCCGGATACCATGGAAAGTTTGAAGAAGATTATGACAGGGGATAACCCGGTAGACGTCATCGTGGCGGATACGTCGACAATCAAGTCGTTAATTCAGGAAAACATGGTGAAACAACTGGACCCACTGATCCAGGAAGACAAGTTTGATACTTCGGATATTGTGCCAAGTGTTCTCGAAGGAATCAAGGATTTGGGAGATCAGAGCATCTACGCTTTGACACCAACGTTCTCCTCTTCAGCATTGTTCTACAACAAGAGCATGTTTGAGAAAGCAGGCGTAGAGCCTCCAACGGATAATATGACGTGGGACGATATTTTCAACCTGGGTACCCGTCTGACCAAGGGTGAAGGTAAAGACCATGTGTTTGGCTTCTCTTTCAGTACCTATCAAGGTGGCTCTCCATACTATACGATGTCACAGTATTATAACTCTCTGCAGCTGAAAGTTTTTGATGACAAAGCAGAGAAAATGACCGTAGATTCTCCTCAATGGGAGAAAGTATGGAGTACCATTAGCAAACTTGCCATAGATAAGGTCATCCCTAAAGGAGATGAGCCACAGGATCAGGATGATGGCGGACGTTATAATCCGCTTCAGGGTGATCTGTTCCTGAGTGGCAAAGCAGCTATGGTGATTGGAGATTACAGCTACATTAATCAATTGATTGATGCCAACAAAAATGCGGATAAAATGAAAGACTTTACGAAGGTAGAATGGGATGTTGTCACACCTCCGGTTCATCCGGAAGCTCCCGAAATCGGTGGCAATATTTATCTGAGCAACCTTATGGCCATTAGTAGTTCAGCCCAGAACCCGGATGATGCATGGGAATTGATCAAGTATATGAACAGTGAAGACTGGGCCAAGATCAAAGCACGCAGCAGTTATGAGATGGTTTCTCGGAAGAGCTTCATTAAACCAAAGGATGGTTTGGATTACAACATCCAGGCATTCTATACACTGAAGCCGGTTCCTCCGACCAATACCAATATGGATAAAATGTATCAGAAAATGCCGAGCCTGTACCAAGTGAGTGATAAGGGAATGGAGTACTTCAATCAAGTACTTGCGAATAAAAAGACCCCAAAAGAAGCACTTGGCGAGTGGGCTGCAAAGGGTAACGAAATGCTGGAGAAATTGAAGAAGGACCCTAAAGCCACGTTTCAATGAGCGTTGAAGGAATTGTAAAATAATTACAGATGTTGCCGCTGGAGATTTATTTCTTTGGCGGCTATTTTTATGGAATTGGGGTATTCTACAAAAGCAGGGATAAATGATGACTCCAAGAAAGGACGAATGGAATGCACTGGGTATATTTCAGCAAATTGTATGCAACCAAATTTCAGGCAGGATGTCTTGCGAAGCGGATGGAGCAGGATGGGTGGATTTATGGTCATAATGAACCGGCGGAAGTGGAAGTGTATCGATCACGCAAAGGAAGATATGGTGTTCGTTTTATTCCCTGACATTACCCCTTGACATATAGATGGGGTATGGTGTATATTAATTAAGTCGCTGTTTTAATATTTTTACTGACGCGGGGTGGAGCAGCCCGGTAGCTCGTCGGGCTCATAACCCGAAGGCCGCAGGTTCAAATCCTGCCCCCGCAATTTAGTTCTACAGGATGATTCACAGCCATCATCTGAACGTTATACATTTTTGTTCAGGGCCCTTAGCTCAGTTGGTTAGAGCGGTCGGCTCATAACCGATTGGTCACAGGTTCGAGTCCTGTAGGGCCCATTCTCTCAAAACCCTTGTGCAGCAAGGGTTTTTTTCTATTGTTACAGACTATATTTCACTAAGCCCGAAACAAGCCTGTACATGTTCGAAAATGATGAGCATAATCATTCCTTGCTGTTCCTAGTAAGGATTTTTGTTGTATTCCCTTTTACTACAAAGAATTCGTACTACTTTAAACGGAAAAAGCGTACAAATAGTGTAGTGGATCTGCGGTTTAAAGAGGAGGGGTGGTTTAATTGCCAAACTCTACAGGATTGATATACAATTCACCAACGAGTGGAAATGTGGCTACACAAGTCCTTGTGACTTGTTTAAATGACTCACTTAATATTCCTGTGAATATCGAGATTGAAGTTTTTAAGTGGGATACTACTCAAACCGCGAGAATTCCAATCGGGCACGATTTATTTCAAGTCATACCCCAGGCATCCCGGACCTTGATTTATGCCTTGAACAATGCAGCTTTTTACGAGGTTCAATCGGACTACTTTAGCGCTACGAGTACAATCATTCATGTGTACGGTGTGGATTCTACAGGTGGGATTATTCAACGGGTGTTGCAATCTGAAATGACATTAATTGACCGATTTACGAATATCACCTAATTTTTGATGGAGGTGAGTAGCTTGCCCGTTGTAAATATTACAGGCGCACTCGGTGGAAATCAGTTTGAACCTTCGATTGCTGCCAACGAGTTGCTTCCGAATATCATGTGTGCGGTTGCAGTAGATACAAGTACAGGTCCTACGCTCATTGGATTATATCGTTCTGTCGATACTGGCCTGACATGGACAACGACCATTTTGCAGCAGCCTGCCGGATACGCGGGAGCTGAAGCACCAACCATAGATTACACATTTCCTAGTACGTTCATAGTGACAGTTCATGTATTTAACGGTGATAATGACGGAACAATTATCAGTTATGCATCCCTGGATGATGGAGTGACCTGGACGCCTCCCGTGTTTGTGAACAAGGGATATGGTACTATCGTTCATAATGATGAGCCGTTTATCGCAGTGGATCGCTCTCCGGGGAGTCCATACAGGGGAAATGCTTATGTCGGCTACACGCCACTTGCAACGATTGCTTCCTCTATTTTTGTCCAAAGATCTACTGATCAAGGGTTAAGCTGGCAGACACCTGACCGAATATCCGATCCGCGAGGGATACATGACCGTTCATCAATAACTGTAGGTTTTTCAGGCGAAGTTTATGCAGGATATATTGTCACTGGCCCTGCCAGCCCTTCGGCACTATTACGCATATCCTATGATGGAGGGATTTCCTACCAGCCTCCCGTCCAGAGACAGTCCACTTTCATCTCTTCAGTAGTACCTGCGCCATCCCCTTTACCTGTTACGAATTATGCTTTTCGAGTTCAGACCAATTTGAGTTTGGGTGCTGACATATCGAATGGAGCCAATAGTGGTTCTGTCTATGCAACCTGGAATGATGCCCGGAATGGCTACACCGACATATTCTTGTGCAAATCATCGGATGGGCTTCTATGGTCAGTTCCCGTTAGCATTACCGGAGCACCCGCTGGTTCGCAAAATTTCTTCCCCTCCATTACGGTTTCGCCATTCACGGGAACTGTAAGGGTTATTTATTATTCTAATCAAATTAACGGGTTCCTTTTAGATGTGTATGTTGCTGAATCATTTGACGGAGGAGCTACCTTTACCAATCGCAGACTTACGACCACTTCGTTTAATCCCAACGGTAATTCCCCGATGCCTACAGTATTAATTGGTGATTATATCACCGCTACCACGTATGCACCCGATAATTTGGCTGCAGTTTGGATGGCAACCACTCCGCCGACTGGCAAACTAGATGTTTATTTTGGAAATTGACCCCTCAATTAACATATACGGCGTTCATCAGCTCTAACTTGCTGGGAGCGATCCGTGTAGGCCCTGAGAACTTTGATGGAGCCGTGATTCGGACTGACGTTTAGAGCTATTCTCCTGGCTCTCAGCCTCGTTACAGATCAAACATTAACCTATTAACGGATCGTTTACCATCCTGCCTTGGGAAAGGCAGGTTTTTTTTCTAATGATGAGAGTACATATAGCACTTTCATGGATCTGGCATCGTTTGTGATATAATGCGTTAGAGATGAAGGGAACGGTCTGTAAGGGTGAGAAACGGAAAGTCCAAGAGGCCGATGAAATTTTGAATGGAAAGCAGGTTTACAATTCATGATGCAAAATGAAGGACAGCGATACCGCTTCAGTGAAGCCCCTGTGTGGGATTGGCAGCGAGCCTATTATGAACAGAAGGGGTTACGCGCCTGGATGGATAATCAGGTACCGCAATATATTACGAGTAATCCGATGATTGCCACAGCGTATGCCGAGATGATTTTTGGTTTTCTTCAGGACCTCGCGAGCAAGGGACAGACCACTGAGACGGTGACCATTCTCGAACTTGGAGCGGGCGTAGGACGTTTGGCGCACCAGATCCTAATTAAACTGATGGAGTTAAAGGATTTTGCAGGGGTGGAGTTACCTGCTTTTCGATATGTAATGACTGATCTGGTAGAGAATAATGTAATGGGGTGGAAAGAGCATCCTTCCATGCAATCTTTTATTCAACAAGGGATACTGGATTTTGCACGCTTTGACGCCATACAGGATACGGTACTGAATCTGGTGGTAGCGGGCACGGTTATCCGGCCAGGTGATCTGAAGCAGCCCTTGCTATTGATTGCGAATTACTTTTTTGACAGTATTCCTCAGGAGTTGATTTACATCAGTGAGGGTGAGATCTATGAGTGTGACATACTCCTTCAATCGCCAGATCCCTCTACATACCCTGAACCTGCTCAATTGCTGGAGAACATGACACTGAGTTATGAGTACCGTCGCGCACCTGAATACAGTGAAGAGGATTACCCGTATCAGGAACTAATTGAATTGTACAAGGAAGAACTGGAAGATTCGCACATCCTGTTCCCGGCGATCGGTCTGTCCTGTCTTGAGCGATTAAACAGGCTGTCGGAGTCTGGATATGTGTTAATTACGGCGGATAAAGGAGATCACCGATTGGACAACTGGAAGTTTGCCGAGCCTCCTGAATTCGTTCTTCATGGGAGTTTTTCTTTGACGGCTAATTATCATGGAATTCAATATATATTGGAAAGCCAAGGGGCGCAGACTCGTTTCACAACACATCACTACAAGGATCTGAATGTTGGATATATGTTAATGGTGGACGAACCGATGGCGTATGTGAATACACGGCTCGCTTACCATCGATCTGTTGAACGCTTTGGACCAGATGACTTTTTCAGTATAAAAGAGTGGATGGATCAACAGGTTGGCACGATGCAACTAAAGCAGATTTTACCGTTTTGGCGTCTCGGCGGATATGATGCAGAGTTCTTGATTCATAGTGCTAACCGAATCTCTAATCTTCTCCCTGAAGCAAGTGATGAAGAGATGCTTGATATTCAGCATGGAATCCACACCATGTGGTCTTCTTACTATGTAATGAAGCATCAAGGAGACGTGGCCTTTCTGGCAGGACAATTATTGTATGAGATGTATATGTATGAAGATGCCAAGCGGTTTCTCGAGCTTTCGTTGAACACGGATGCAAGGAAACGGAATACGGCTGTACTTTATGACTTGGCCGTGTGTTGTTATGAACTTGAATTGGAAGAAGAGACGCTGGCGTACACCCGGAAAGTTCTGGCTTTGGAACCTGATCATGAAGAAGCGATGGCTTTGCTGAGAAGCTTTGAGTGATATTTACTTGAAATCTTCTTCTCTAATTAACGTATTAATGGGATAATCATACGTTAATTTCCGACAAAAGGAATAGGGGGTTCAGTATATGAAGAAGGTTCTGACTATTTTGCTATATCCATTTGCGTGGGTATTGGGGGCGTGGGGGATGTTGTCCGGGAATGCGGATAGCGCACTTTTTGCGAAGGATGTAGCTACAGATCGTGGCTATGATGGGCAGGAGCTTTATGATAGAATTGAACACAGAAATGCCTAATTACATACGATCTGAACTGTAAAGGTAATTGTCTCACTGAGCGATACGTGAAGTCAGTTACTCTTGAAGCGAGTGCAAGGGGCAGAAAAACTGCCTGTACAACCTTTAAGCCGGTTTCGTACCTGATTCAGGTACGAACCGGCTTTTATTAATGAATGGGGGATGAACGTTGAAGATTATTATTGGACAACCCAAGCTGGAGCAACAACTGTTACAATTGGAAACGGAGTTAAACCAACATCCGGAAGCAGATCTGTTATTTTTCCCGGAAGGGTATCTGAATCAGAACGTAGACGAGGCGAGCCGTCTGGCGGCTGCATACGGAACGATGATTGTATCAGGTCATCGCAGATTGGATGAACGTCCCAAGGATCGCTCAATCATTATTAATAAGGCAGGAGAGACTATACTGGAAAAGGCGAAGTATACACCTGCTGAGGTCGTTCAGGAGCAGGATTGGATCATAAGTACTTTATTATGCGACGAATTGGTGCAGCAAGGTTTTCGCAATGAAAATATAGGAAAAGTGGATATCATTATGCATTCGATTGGTGTGGGGATGTTCAGTGAGGAGCAGTATGCGGAATGGATCGAAAAGGCACGACAGATTTCATTACAAAATCAATGTATCGTTATGGGTACCAGCCACGCGGACGGCTCGTATCGTGACAGTGCAATTTCAATCCCGATCGCTTATTGTATCGCTCCTGACGGAGGATTGGTTCTGGAAGCCAAGAACGATACCAGGACACGATTAATCGTTCTGAACAAGGGGGAAGTAACGGGTGCGCCTCATGGAGCGGAACCAAGACGGGTGAATTTTCAAGTAACTCCTTCCTTATAGCACAACGGCAAGAAATGGCCATGAAATGGGCTGGCGAGCTTGCCAAAGCGCCCGGTCATTTGGATGGATAGCGCATATGTTATGGCATACCTTGAAATTCAAAGGAGGCCAAATGAAATGAGTGAAGTTGGATACGGTTGTAATAATGTTGGAGGAATTGGAAACGGTATGTGTACTTCTACTGCCGCAATTCTGGTACTCTTCATCCTGCTCGTTATCATCACGAAATCTTTCTGGTGCTGAGTCGGATCTAGTTAAGAAAAGGATGGTTAAACAAAGCTCCGCTGAAATTTCGGCGGGGCTTTCCTGTGTGAATCAGATGAGCAGCAACGAGCTTTCATTTGACAACCGAAAACAATGTGCTTAAAATCACATAAGAGACTAATAACATAGATTGAAGGGATAGCAATGCCGTTTATTCGCTTTAAAGGATTCACAGGACCCCAACTGGAGGAAGTTGTACCCCGCATTACGGAACAGATGGCCTTGATTACCAATATTCCGCGAGAGAGAGTAAAGGCAGAACGTCATGATGTACAAGCTCTTACGCCTTCTCCGGCTTCAGTAGAGATCCTTATGTTCCAGCGTGATCAGGAGATTCATAATCGGATTGCATCATCCATGCAAGATATTTTGGAACAAGCAGATCTTCCTGATGTGCATATTTTCTTTAATATACTGTCACCCGCGCTGTATTATAAACAAGGCAAGCCGCTGACAGATTATCGTTTGGATTGAGAAAAAATAGCTGCACCGAAGTGTTTCGGAAGCAGCTTGGGACGAGCAGATAACTGCTCGTCTTTTATTTTGAATCAAGAATTATGCGAGTGTGTTGTCGTATCCTTACTTCGTTTAACTCGGTTTAACGAGAAAGAGCAAAGCGCTGACACCATAAGCAGAGCCCCGCCAATCACATATACCAGTCGAACCCCAAGCTGATCCGCAATAAGACCGAAAATGACTGTAGATAGGCTCATGGCAGTAGATAGGATGATTTGATGTGCCGCGTATACCTTGGAGAGGGATTCGACAGGCACACTGCTCTGAAAAGCCGTTTGCTGAGCGACATCACGAATCTGGTAAGCGGGACCCATAAGTACGCACAGCACCAGAGCAAGCCAAGGAAGGCTATTCAAGCCGTAAATGACGGTCAGCAGGCTGAATACAAGAGAACCGATGGCCATGCTGGAGATCAGATGTCTTTGTATGCGAGTCGCCAGTACGATAGCCACAACACCTCCAAGAATGGTACCCGCAGCATAACTGGAGTTGATAAGCCCCCACCAACCTTCTTCTTGGCCGAGAGCTTCTTTCACAAAAGCAAGCGTGATCGCACCGATCCAGATGGAGCCGGCCAGACCTTCAACCAGATCCATGAATGTAATCAGTCGCAGGGACCGATTTTTCCAAAGCATAATCCAGCCTTCCCGCAGCGCATCCCGTTTGGATGCGGATTTCTCTATTTGTTCCTGATTGTCGCGGGTCAGCGAGCTAATCATACTCATTAGAAGCAGTACGACCCATGACAAGGTTGCAGCCGCCCAGAATGTCTGTGAAGCTCCCCAGTGCATCACGATGAATCCTGTCATCGCATAACCGATGATAGTCACCGTCTGTTTGGAGAAAGAGAGCAGGCTATTCGCTTTTACGAGATCTTCTCCTTGAACTAACCGCGGTGTTAAGGTGTTTAACAGCGGAGATTCCCATCCGTCCATAAACGACAGAATCGCCACTCCTACGAGAAGGAGAGGGATATGAGCAGTGAGATCGGTAAAGGCAATGGCGATTCCGGTGATCAGTAACGTTTTGGTTAAAGGAATACTCAGGATAAGCCGGGAGAATGCAAAACGGTTCACAAGCAATGGAGCAGTAAGTCCTGCCACGATACGTGCGGTCATTTGAATAAATGGAAACAGTGCAGCATACAGGACCGACCCGGTCTGTCCGTAAATAAAGGTTGTAATAACCATGATATATATGACATTAATGAGAGAGAGCAGCGTTTTGGCAGCCCAGTATGGATAAAATGCGATGTTCATGCTTAGGTGTCCTTTCCACACAACGATAAGTATATATTACGAGTACCGTTGTGAATGCACCACAAACAAAGTTGTCATTTTCCCATCATTGAAGTACCAAAAAAGGGCTGTCCAAGAGGACAGCCATGCTCTCATTCCTATGATTCAAGCCACAACGAGTGTAAAAGCAACAAGCAGCATCAACAGACTGGTCATTCTGGTTATAGCCATATAAGGAGGGCTAGGCTCCGTTTCGCCCCGGGAAATCCAGCCGTAGCGCAGGTACCAGCCGAATTTCGGAAAGCAGAGATTGATGATACAAAGTGTCATGAATATAAAAAAGAGGGTTTTCATACCCGATCTTCCTTCCTCATTGTACATGACCGGCTCAAAATTAACGCTTACGTCTCGTGAAGAAGAAAACAATCAAAATAAGAATAATGACGATTAACAGAAATTTCATGAGGCTCCCTCCTGATGACATGATAAGTTTTGTTGTAAATGTTATTTAACAGACATTACCCAAGGAACACATGAATTGAATAACTATGTTACAATTAATTATATTGTCATTATATAATCACATACCATCGGGTTAATCTATAGCTTCATTCGGAACATGAACACTAAAGATTGGTGAGATGAAGGAGGACGCATGACCAAATACAATCAACTCGCTATTCAATGGGAGTTTATCATCTCTAAAATTAAATCTTCCGTGACCGTAGTCGATGCAACCTTGCCTGAATTTCCACTGATTTTTGTAAATGAGTATTTTACTCAATTGACCGGATACAGTGCGGAGGAGTCAATTGGACAAAACTGTCGGTTCCTTCAGGGGCCGGAGACAGACACGGACACCGTAAAGCAGATTCGCGAAGCGTTGGAAAAGCAACACTCCATGAAGATTGACATCTTGAATTATACGAAAAATGGACAGAAGTTCTGGAATGAACTAAATATCGATCCCATCTTCAATGAATCAGGAGAATGTCTCTTTTTTGTAGGGATTCAATACGATATTTCAGAACGGAAATATGCTGAACAGCAGCTGCAAATGGCTGCGTCACTGGCAGAAATGAACAGCAGGGGACAATTGGAATTCATCGGCAAATTGAACCATGAGCTTCGCACACCCCTGAACGGAATTATGGGAATGATCGAACTTATTAGTATGGGTGAAAGCAGCGATGAGCAAAAGGAATATTTGGAGCTGGCACGTGAGTCAGGTGAAGCCCTTCTAAATATTGTCAACAACAGTCTCGATATGGCTAAGCTGGGCCGAGGGAAAATGATGTTGGAACAAATTGAATTTCAACCGTTGAAACTGGTACAACAGATCATCAAGACACATGAACCTGCCGCGCAGAATAAACAAATCCGCTTGCTCTGTCACGCAGACCTGAATCTTCCTGACGTACTCACAGGAGATCCTCTTCGTCTTCGGCAAGTGTTGGATAACCTGCTTAGTAACGCCATCAAATTTACGGAACATGGTGAAGTGCAATTACAGATGGATGTGGAAGAGTTTCGCGGGGATATGGTTACCTTAGTGTTCACTATACGTGACACAGGGATCGGCATTCCGGATACTCAGATCAATCATTTGTTTGAAGCTTTTACTCAGACTGATGTCTCTCATTCACGGAAATTTGGCGGCTCTGGACTGGGGCTCACCATATGCAAAGAGCTGCTTGAACTGATGAATGGCCAAATTTCGGTAGAGAGCGTGGAAGGGAAAGGTACGAAGTTTGAGGTTACTTTGCCGTTGCTTCGACAACAGGCCATTCCTAACGTGGGTTAGTATAAGCAGAACAGCCGGAGATTTCGGCTGTTTTTTTTTATGTTTTGCATTGTTTTACGAACTAACGTTCTGGTATAATGCAAGAGTTGAATGGGGGAGAGACAACATGAGTAGAAGACGCAGAAGGAGAAAGGGCAAGGGGAACCAGCGATTCAAAAAGCAGGTATTCGCGCTGGTTGCCATGTTAATGGTTGCACTCTATGCCTGGGTTGGAGGGGAGTGGTCACTGGATCTTCCATCCCAATTAGGAGGAAGCAGCAAGCATGTGGATCATACGATCACTTTCCCGTCAGAGCGGTATCCCGAAACGGCCAAACACATCCAAACGGCGATTAATAAAGGGCATTCGGATGTATGTACCATTGATCGAAGTGGGGCGGAGGGTAATCGTGATCTATCCCTCAAAGGTGTGCCCGTCAAAAAAGGTAAAGATCGGGATGAATGGCCAATGGCGATGTGTGCGGAAGGTGGGGCGGGTGCAGATATTCAATATATTAGTCCTAAAGATAATCGTGGTGCAGGCTCATGGGTTGGAAACCAGTTAAGTACATATCCGGATGGGACACGAGTGAAGTTTGTAGTGAAGTAACGATGGTGGAAGAACTGTAAGAGGCACTAATACCGGAATTTTTAAAGTACATTGTAAAGTGCAAGTTATAAAAAATAAAACCAGACGTTGATGCGTCTGGTTTTATGGTGTGACTGAAGATATGAACACACGTCTTGCTTGCCTATAAATAGAGAGGTGCTTCATCTGGAATTACAGATCAGCTGTACACAGATGCATTCCACTTGAATGATGAGAGCGAATGCTTAACAATCGTGTGACTTGTTCAACTTCGTCGAATGGAATCCACAGGCTTCCGTGGACGGTACGCAAGGAGAGAATGGACGCATCGGCTGTACGTTCCGGGAATCCTGTCACGGTTTGCCCGCTTGTATTGCGGACGATGATTTGTTGATTACGGCGAATGGCAATTTCTACCTCTTTTTTCATAAGTCATTGCTCCTGGTTATGGAATATGAATTCAATATGTCAATAATTCAATGGTTAATTTGTCTTCTTTATCTAGTCTATCAGAACTAGGTATGAATTTCCAGATAAGAAATTATATTTTACATAGGTGATTGGGCTTAGTGTGGACTATCGGTTTTTGAAGAAGCTGCTGGGGTTATATATGGATAAGAGGGAGGGAATGCAAGTGACACAGTTATTGATCGGACTTGCGCGTACGGAGAATGAAGCCATTATCCTGTTAAATAAACTGAAAGAGGAAGGGATAGCAAATAAATATTTAGGAGCGGTAGCCAAAGAGCAGGTCAATCTTGAAGTGGTAAGTGAGAAGACCGGTCTGCCGATGCCTCTGAAGGGTGCAGGGACGGATGGAGCCTTAGGGGCGCTTAAAGGTGTACTTGCTGGTCTGGGCAAGAGGATGGATCAGACGATGTCCATAGGAAAAGCGGTACGAAAACTCGCAGGCAACGAGATTGGAAGTGAGACGGATGATCTGGTGCTAACCTTGACAGAAGCAGGGGTCTCTGAAAAGGATGCCAATTACTATGAAGAATGGCTGGTACAGGGGCACATCCTGGTGGTAGTGGAATGCAGTGACGAAGAGGCAGACCGAATTGCACCTATTCTTCTTTTTTAGTTTAATTTAAGCCTGATTTTAGGTTTCTTTAATGTTGGGGAGGTATTCTTATTTTACACCTCCCTTAATATAGATGGTTTATAGAAAGTTCGGGACCGCAACTCGAACTTTCTAGGCACTGCTTGCTCACGCTGGCAGTGCCTGTTTCATTTTTTTTGAATTATGTGTTGTTAAGGTATTGCAAAGATATAAATTTCATGGTAAGATATTTCTTGTCGCCCGAAGTGATGAAGCAATACATACATATGCCGGGGTGGCGGAATTGGCAGACGCACAGGACTTAAAATCCTGCGGTAGGTGACTACCGTACCGGTTCGATCCCGGTCCTCGGCATCCTAAAAAAAGATCGCATGACACTTGTTAAACAAGTTGTTCATGCGATCTTTTTTTGTCCGGATTTTTGAATTCTTCCGTACAATCCAAGTTCATAAATATAATCACATCATAATACATATCAGAAGACGCCCCAAGGGGAGCCCCGTTATGAATTATCAGGAACGATGGTGTATACTATCCATAGGCATAAATTACCTTTGAGATGAAGAACTCATGGTTGCAAAACAAAATAAATAATCGTATGGACGGAGGACTCAGCCCATGTTGAAACAGCTTAAGCCATATAAGGTGCTGCAGGAACGCAGAATCGAAGAGTTGAAATCAGACGCGTATCTGTTGGAACATCAAAAATCCGGTGCCAAAATTGTACTTTTATCCAATGAGGATGATAACAAGGTGTTCAGTATCGGTTTCCGCACGCCTCCGGAAGATAACACAGGTGTGGCTCACATCCTGGAGCATTCCGTACTCTGTGGCTCCAAGAAATTCCCGGCTAAGGATTCCTTCGTTGAATTGTTGAAGGGTTCACTTAATACATTTCTGAATGCGATGACGTATCCTGATAAAACGATCTATCCGATTGCAAGCCGCAACGACCATGAATTCCATAACCTGATGGATATTTACCTGGATGCGGTACTCAACACGAATATATATGATAATGAAAAAATATTTCTGCAGGAAGGTTGGAATTACAACCTGACTTCAGCCGAAGATGAGTTAACCTATAACGGTGTTGTATATAACGAAATGAAAGGCGCCTTTTCTTCACCAGAACGGATGGTGCGCAGGGAAGTTCTGAATTCACTCTTCCCGGATACTACATATTCCTGTGAATCCGGTGGATTCCCGGATGAAATTCCCAATTTGACCTATCAGGGATTACTGGATTTTCACTCCAGATACTATCATCCCTCCAACAGCTTCATTTATTTGTATGGGGATATGGATATGGAAGAAAAATTGCAGTGGCTGGACGAGAACTATCTGAGTGAATATGATCGAATCGAGATTGATTCTGCCATTCAGCTCCAGCCTGCATTCGAAGAAAGAGTCGACGCAGTCAAGACATACTCGGCCGGCAGCACGGAATCGGAAGTGGATAACAGCTTTCTGACCTATAATGCGGTTATTGGAACAAGTTTGGACAAGGAGCTAAACATTTCTTTTCAAATTTTGCTGTACGCATTGCTCAACGCTCCGGGAGCTGTTCTGAAACAGGCGCTGCTGGATAAAGGAATTGCAAAGGATGTATATGGTACGTATGATGACAGTCTGTATCAGCCTGTGTTCACCATCGGACTGAAGAAGAGCAATCTGTCGAGCAAAGAGGATTTTCTGGGTACGGTGAAAGACGTGCTGGAGCGTGTGGTGAAGGATGGTTTTGATCCAAAAGCGCTGCTCGCAGGCATTAATTCCTATGAGTTTAATCACCGGGAAGCTGACTATGGAAGAATGCCCAAAGGATTGATCTATGGCTTCTCCTCATTGCAAAGCTGGCTGTATGATGATGAGGCTCCTTTCACTCATTTGGAAGCCAATGATGTATTTGCCGAGCTGAGAACGAAGATGAACGAGGGTTATTTCGAGCAATTGATTGAACAGTATATACTGAAAAATCCACATACTTCTTTTGTCGCAGTCACGCCGGATAAAGGGTTGAATGCTCGAAAAGAGGAAGCGTTGAAAGCGCATCTGAAATCGGTTAAGGCTCGGTTGAGCCAAGAAGAAATTCAGCAATTCATTCAGAGAACCGAGGCACTCGCGGAATATCAAAATGCGCCTTCAACCAAGGAACAACAGCAGGTCATTCCAACGTTATCAATAGAGGATATTGAACCGAAAGCATCCACGCTGTATCAGACGTTCCATCAGGTCGAAGGTACTACTGTTCTGCACCATAACATCTATACCAATGGGATTGGTTATCTGAGATTGTTGTTCGATATTAAGGAAGTCCCACGGCACTTGCTGCCTTATGTTGGATTGCTAAAAAGTGTGCTGGGTTACGTCGATACTCAAAATTTCTCATTTAATGAATTATCGAATGAAATCCATATCCATTCCGGGGGCATTCACAGCGGGATTGGTACGTATGCAAACGCACATGAGCACAAAGACTTCAGGGCTACCTATGAATTCAATGCCAAAGTGTTATATGACAAGCTTGGGTTTGCGTTTGACATGATCAAAGAAATCGTGTTCACGTCCAAATTTAATGATTCGAAGCGTTTATACGAAATTATTTCTCAGCTGAAAGGCAATTTGCAGCGCAACATGATCAGCGGGGGACATTCCGCAGGAATTGGCCGGTCGACTTCCAAACATTCGGCAGTTGCAAACTTTAGGGAATCGGTTAGCGGTATCGCTTTTTACCAGTGGCTTGAGGATCTTCAGGCGAACTTTGAGGCAAGAAAAGAAGAGCTGTCGACCCGTCTTCAATCGTTGACCAGTTTTATTTTCAGACCGGAGAACTTGCTTGTGAGTTACACAGCGGATGATCAGGGATATGCGGGCTTGGAGAAACAAGTGTCCGATTTGAAGGCGAAACTGTTCACCCAAGACGTTGCCAAGGAAACAGCGGTATTCACACCTGTACAGCATAAGGAAGGGTTCAGATCACCATCTGAAGTCCAATATGTTGTTCAAACGGGTAATTTTATCGATAAAGGATATGCATACACAGGCTCACTTCGTGTCTTGCAAGGAATTCTGTCCTTGGATTACTTGTGGAACAATATTAGAGCCAAAGGCGGAGCCTATGGCTGCATGTCAGGTTTTAGACGTAATGGAGACAGCTATGTTGCATCGTACCGTGACCCGAATCTTGAGAAAACATATAAAGTATATGAAGCGATACCGCAATACTTGAAGGAGTTCAAAGCAGATACACGGGAGATGACAAGGTATATCATTGGTGCCATCCAGGACCTGGATACGCCGAGAACTCCTCATGGCGAAGGATCATTCTCTCTGGAGTGTTATCTGTCCAATGTCACCGAGGCGGATTTGCAGAAAGAACGGGATGAAGTACTGAGCACAACGGAAAGGGATATTATTGGTTTTGCCGAACTGGTATCCTCGATATTGGAACAGCAGCAACGCTGTGTTATCGGCAACGAAAACAAGATTGAGGATCAGAAGCAATGGTTTGACGAAACGCTTGATTTAATCAAAAACTAGGGCTTGAATTGAATGATGCAACAATGCCGAAGGCATAGCAGGGAATGCATTAACACCTGATCCAAACAAAAGGGCGCTTTTATGAGCTGTAGTGGCTGATAACTGCCGTCCTTTTTTGTGTGTGGAACGTAGCCCTCAAAGACTGAAATTTTATTCGTCTATACGCTGCATAGTTCAGGGGGGTTCTTCCTGTCCATATTCTGTACCCGGACGTGAATTGAATCTTGTACCTGTTTAAGTCTGATATTCCTGAATTGCAACGTTAGTAATACAGGTGACCTATTGCCTTGATGCGCACTTCTGGTCTGCTGTCTCCGGTTATGTTAAAATGGTGGATAGTCTATGAGTCGCATCATGCGGCTCTCGCAGGTGGCAGTCCGTTATGAGGGCTGCACGGGTATGTATTCATCAGGGAAAGGAGCTTATACATATGTTTGATAATGATTGGGACACTGTGCTCAAGGAAGAGACTGAAGCTGAGTATTTCAACCGTATTCGTTATGAACTCGCCGCTGAATATAAAACACAGACCATCTTTCCTCCCAAGGAGGATTTGTTCTCGGCCCTGAAACTGACACCGTATCATCAGGTGAAAGCAGTGATTATCGGTCAGGACCCCTACCATGGAGCGGGTCAGGCTCACGGATTAAGTTTTTCAGTCAGACCCGGGGTGCGAACTCCTCCTTCTTTGAAAAATATATACAAGGAGCTTCACGCGGATCTGGGTTTGCCGATTCCCAATCATGGATCACTGGTTCATTGGGCGGAGCAGGGCGTACTGTTGCTTAATGCCGTACTGACGGTACGGGAAGGACAGCCGAATTCCCATCAGGGCCTCGGTTGGCAGACATTTACAGATGCTATCATCCGGGCATTAAATGAACGTTCAGAACCGATGGTATTTATGCTTTGGGGCAGTCATGCCCAGAAGAAGGGCGCCTTCATTAACCGGGATAAACATCTGGTGCTGGAATCTACACATCCAAGTCCGCTCGCGGCGCACCGTGGCTTTCTGGGCAGTCGTCCTTTTTCCAAAGCCAATGACTTTCTGACCTCCAAGGGTATTGAGCCAATTGATTGGACGATACCGGAAATCTAGACAAAATGGGGGTGGAAACATTGCGACATTGGGTAGGACGAAAAGTAGCTGTATATCGGGCAACTGGCATACGAGAGCCATTGAAAGGAACGCTGGTAGAGTGGGATGAAGAAGCGGATTGTGTACGAATCGGACCGAAACGGATCAAAGTATCGTTCGACAATATCGCAATGATCCGGCCGTTGCCAGAAGAGAGTCTTCCCTTGAAAAAAGCGCGTTCCGAGGTGCATAAGGTTGGATATGTGATGAAAAAGGCCGTGCAATTTGAAAATGCCATCTATTTCAAATCACAGGTTATGATTTGGCGTCGGGCCAAGATTGTAGCGTTATCCACAACCATTTTACGCCATGATGATGATCAGGTTGAGCTTGCAGACGGCCGGATTCTTCGTAAGGACAAGCATATGTTTGTTGTGCGCTCACGACGTGGAATACGATAAGTACGCTGATATTTAATATTCATTTCATGTAAAGATCATACGGATTTAATGTTAGGCCGTTATAGTAAGTAGTAACAACCCCTTCTAAATAATATACACTGATATGGGAGCCCGGCCGGCTGCAAACGGTCGGGTGTTTTTTTGTTGAGCGGAGCAAGTTGGTGATGTAACATAGGTTTTACACTCGTGGTATACACTAATGAAATAGATAAATGAGAAGGAGTGAATTCCAGTGAAACGTATATGTGTTTTTGCAGGTTCGAACCCGGGGAATCACCCCGACTATACACAACAGGCTGTAACATTGGGGAAACAGATCGCTGATCGTGGATATTCACTTGTCTATGGCGGTTCGCGCATGGGATTAATGGGTGCAGTCGCAGATGCTGCTCTGGAGCAGGGTGGAGAAGTGATTGGTGTCATGCCGACGGGTTTGTTCCGGGGAGAGGTTGTTCATGGTGGTCTTACCCAACTAATTGAAGTGGGAACGATGCATGAACGCAAGGCGACGATGGCTGAACTTTCTGACGGATTTGTGGCGCTTCCTGGTGGAATGGGAACGTTCGAAGAGTTATTCGAAGTATTATGTTGGGCACAAATCGGCATTCATCGTAAACCGGTGGGTTTATTGAATGTGAATGGATATTACGAGCCGCTAATGAGAATGGTGGAGCATAGTGTGCACGAAGGATTCTCTAATACTTCACATCTCAGTCTGTGGAGTCTTGAATCCGACCCTGCTGAGCTGCTTGCCCGGATGGCAGCGTATGTCCCTGCACAATTGACTCAGAAATGGACTCAGCTGAATGAGAAGTAACTGCATGCATGATATTGGACTACCCGCTCCTGCGGAAAACTTTCCGTTCTGCCCAAGCAACTTCAGACCCGAGACATAGTCTATAGTGTACTTTCTTAAGAGGGGAGTGTCACTCATGAGCGAAATTAAAGGCGCAGGTTACGGGTACGGAGGCTTCGGCGGTGGAGTCTGGACATCCACAGGCGCCATTCTGGTATTGTTCATTCTGCTGGTTATTATCTCCCGCACCTTCATTCTGTAATTTGGCCTGCTATTCCCGGACGGGGACACAGCGCCCGGATAATGGCGTATGAAGAAAAGGCCTTTCCATAGAGACACCGGCGATTGTCGGTGTTTCGGGGGAACGGTTTTTTTGTTTGCCGCAAAAAGAAAACTCTGTCTCCATGGAAAAGAGATACAGAGTTGAGACGGGAAGCTAAACTGTTACAATAGTACCGCCACCACCAGGCAAGATAAGTGTTTTCCAGGCAATGTACAGTCCGATGGCGGCGGCAATGAGAGCAAGGATGGCAGCGATTAAAGCTAACTGATCTAGTCTGTGCTGTGCTGTAGAAACGGATGTTTGATTACCCGTTTTGTCGGGTACAACCAGGCCCCGAACGGACGCCTGATGTATGCGTCGATGTGATCCAGGAGGGGTCCGTGATTTACGGCAAGGGATAGCGGATTTGTTTTTTGCTGAAATTTTGGGTATGGAATCCTTTTTGGAAAATGATTTTGGAGGTGCGGTGTATTTCTTTGTTAGGGGCTTCAATAGTCAACCTCCTTATGACGGAGTGCGGCACTTCTATCGTTCATACTATGTTATGTTGATTTGCAGATTGAGTTCGCAAAAATGAGTGAATCCCCAGCCCGCTGGATGTTATCCCATACGCCTCTATCAATGTGTTCACAGGGACATAATTAAACGTTCTGTTAATATGGGTATGACAAATCGTATGTATAGTGGGAATAGTAGATTTAACGTTTGAATTCAGGAGGCGCTGGAATGAGAAGCATAGATATCATTGCTCATAGGGGAGCATCTGCTATTTGTCCCGAAAATACGATGGCTGCTTTTGAACGCAGCTTGCAGCTTGGGGCGACAGGTATAGAAACGGATGTGCAATTGTCCAGTGATGGCAGGTTGGTGCTAATTCATGATGAGACGTTAAGTCGAACAGCTGGAACGGAAGGTTGGGTCAAGGATAAATCGGTTGAAGAATTGCGTTCTCTTGATGCAGGCACATGGTTTCATGCCCATTTTGCTGTGGAACGCATTCCATCACTGGATGAATTATTCGATCTGGTGCGTGGGAAGAATATCCTACTTAACCTGGAATTGAAGAATGGCATGGTTAGTTATAAGGGGATGGAAGAAAAAATCATAAAAGCAGTTCGGGATTGGGATATGGAACAACAGGTGATCCTATCGAGCTTCAATCATGCCTCACTAGTGAAGTGCAAACGTCTAGCTCCGGAAATCCGCACAGCACTTCTATATATGGAAAAGTTGTATCGTCCGTATGATTATGCAGCCAAACTCGAAGCCTCTGCTCTTCATCCCTATAAGCTGGCTGTAACACAAGAAGAAGTTGCTTCTGCGCTCGCTCAGGGCATTGCAACGCACCCGTTCACAGTGAATGATCCTGTCGAGATGCTGGCACTAATCAACATGGGTGTGCAAGGGATCATTACCGATGTCCCTGATGTACTTGCAGCGCTAACTGCTGTACATACCCGTTAATTATCGTATTGAGATCATGAGGCTGCATGGGATCTGTTGATCCGATGTAGCCTTTTTGCATACAAAAATTCATTTATGCAATAAACTTGTCCCATTTGTCCATTGCCAGAGACCGTTAGTTGACTTACAATGATCTATGGGAATGATAATCAATATCATTATCGTTATTAGTTTGGTATTAATAGAGAGGTGATTGGTATGTACATAGGATATGTCTACTCCACTCATAATGAGGGTGGGCGCATATGAGTTCGAAAGCTTCACCGGCAAGTCACGATACAGAATCGCCGACCGCCCATATACACACTCGTCCCTGGGCTGCCACATTAATCCTGACCGGGGGGGTTCTGCTGCTTGCTCTGGGGATGGCGTTGTCCATCTCGTTTGGAGCGGCAGATATTAAGCTGAGCGTAGTATGGCAAGCGATCTTCAATTTCAATCCCGACCTCACTCCACACCAGATCATATGGGAGATTCGGTTGCCGCGCATTCTTGGTGGAGCGATGGTTGGTGCCTGCTTCGCTGTAGCCGGTGCAATTATGCAGGGGATGACCCGTAACCCGCTGGCAGATTCCGGGTTGCTCGGACTGAATGCCGGCGCAGGATTTGCGCTAGCTGTCTGTTTTGCCTTTTTCCCGGGCATGTCGTATATGTATATCATTCTGTACTCCTTCCTGGGGGCAGGACTTGGCGTTCTTCTGGTTTATGGTTTCGGTGCAGCGTCCAAATCGGGACTTACGCCGCTCAGGCTGGTACTGGCAGGTGCTGCGGTATCTGCGATGCTCTCTGCATTCAGTGAAGGAATAGCGCTGTACTTCAAGGTTGGACAAGATATTGCATTCTGGACAGCCGGTGGTGTCGCCGGAACAAAGTGGTCTCAACTGGAAGTCATGTTCCCTTGGATTTTGGGTGCACTTATTGCAGGTCTGATTATCTCCCGTTCCATTACGCTACTTAGTTTGGGAGAAGACATTGCTATTGGATTGGGTCAACGTACAGGGCTGATTAAGCTGGTTGGTCTGATTGTGGTACTGATTCTTGCGGGTGCAGCCGTATCCGTTGTTGGAGCGGTTGGTTTCGTGGGTCTGATCATCCCCCATCTAACGCGTAAATTGGTTGGGGTCGATTATCGCTGGATTATTCCTTGTTCTGCTGTGATGGGCAGTCTGCTGCTTGTATTCGCAGATCTGGCCGCACGTATGATTAACCCGCCATACGAGACGCCGATTGGCGCCCTGGTTGCCCTGATCGGGGTACCTTTCTTCCTCTATCTGGCGCGTAAAGAAAGGAGGAGCCTGTAATATGGAATCCTCAACGCTGGTTCAAACAGAGCGTAAAAAGAAAACCAAAAGCACCATGGTATTAATTGTACTTGGCGCGTTAATTATTGCGGCTTTTATCGTCAGTATGAATACAGGGTTTACCAAGCTCTCGCCACTTGAAGTGATACGTACGTTGTTTGGTGGGGGAACACCCAAGCAGGACTTGATTTTGTTTGAATTCCGCTTGCCGCGTATTGTCATTTCGGTTCTGGTCGGTGCCGGACTTGCGCTATCCGGTTGTATTCTGCAGGGGGTATCCCGAAACCCTCTGGCTGATCCAGGTATTCTCGGTATCAATGCTGGGGCTGGGTTGGTTGTGATGTTATTTGTTTCTTTTTTTCCGACAACGACAGCGGCTCCGATATTTTTGCTGCCTATTCTGGCCCTGATCGGGGCGACCTTTGCTGCTTTTCTGATCTATGTACTTTCCTATAAAAAGGGAGAGGGTCTCCTGCCTACCCGCATGCTGCTCACAGGGATTGGTGTAGCGGCAGGGATCAGCTCGGCCATGATCGTGCTCACCCTGCGGCTCAGCCCGGAGAAGTACCAATTTGTGGCGACCTGGATGGCTGGAAGCATCTGGGGTTCCAACTGGAAATTCGTAACGGCGCTGCTGCCGTTTCTCCTTGTCCTTGTGCCGCTTGTTCTGTATAAAGCTCGTGTGCTCAATGTACTGAACCTCGGAGATCAGACAGCGAGTGGTCTTGGTGCTCCGGTGGAGCGTGAAAGACTGATCTTGCTGGCTGCTGCCGTGGGACTGGCCGGATCATGCGTATCCGTCAGCGGAGGGATCAGTTTCGTGGGTCTGATCGGTCCACATTTGGCACGTCGTCTCGTTGGACCAAAACATCAGTTTCTTTTGCCTGCATCCGCACTTATTGGTTCATTGCTTGTCCTTGTGGCAGATACGCTTGGACGTGTCATTTTGCAACCATCCGAGATCCCGGCAGGTATTCTCGTTGCGATCATTGGTGCGCCATATTTCCTGTTCCTCTTGAGCAGGACGAAATAAAAGTAATCATGCTGTGTGGTTGCTATAAGGAGGGCTTTAGCCCATGCTTCGTCGTTTTTTTACCTATTACAGACCATATAAAAAGCTCTTTATCTTAGATTTTAGCTGCGCGATCTTCGTAGCTCTGCTGGAACTGGCCTTCCCGCTAGCCGTTAATCGAGTCGTGGATGACCTGTTGCCCGGAGGACGCTGGGATTGGATATTATGGGCATGTCTTGCACTGCTCGCTATCTATTTGTTAAACTCGTTCCTCAATTTTGTCGTTACCTACTGGGGACACAAGCTGGGGATTAATATCGAAACCGATATGCGTAAGGCTCTTTTCAATCATGTACAGAAGCTATCGTTCCGTTTCTTTGACAATACCAAGACCGGACATCTGGTGTCTCGCATGACGAATGACTTGATGGATATAGGGGAGATTGCCCACCATGGTCCAGAGGATGTATTTATCGCAGTGATGACCCTGGTGGGTGCATTCAGCATCATGATGAGCATTAACGGAAATCTGGCGGTGTTAACGTTTATCATCGTGCCGCTCATTATCTATCTGTCGCTGTATTTTGGCAGCAAGATGTCCAAGGCATTTAGCCGAATGTTCGGGGATATTGCGGACTTCAATGCACGTGTCGAAAACAACGTAAGTGGTATTCGCGTTGTTCAGGCTTTTGCCAATGAAGAGCATGAGAAAGCACAGTTTGCTGTGAATAACAGCCGTTTCCGCCAAACGAAGCTGATCGCATACAAAATCATGGCCTGGAACTCTTCCGTCAGTTACATGCTGATGAAGCTGGTTTCCCTCTTTGTGTTGGTGTGCGGCACATGGTTTGTCATTCAAGGCAGTATGAGCTATGGACAATTTATTGCCTTTATTATGCTGTCCAATGTGTTCCTTACACCCATTCAGAAGATTAACTCTGTGATCGAGACGTATCCCAAAGGAATCGCGGGCTTCAAACGGTATACGGAGTTGCTCGACATGGAACCGGATGTGGAAGATCGTCCGGGTGCTGTTAAGGTATCCCACTTGCGTGGAGATATACGCTATGAGCAGGTGACCTTCGGCTACTCGGATCAGGAGCCTGTTCTCAAAGGCATCGATCTGGATATTCAGGCTGGCGAAACGGTGGCTCTGGTTGGACCATCGGGTGCAGGGAAAACAACGCTGTGCAGTCTGCTGCCTCGTTTCTATGATGTGCTGGAAGGTCGCATCACAATCGATGGTCAGGAGATCCAGGACATGACGCTGGATTCATTGCGCAGCCAGATTGGAATCGTTCAGCAGGACGTGTTCCTGTTCGATGGGTCCATCCGGGAAAATATTGCCTATGGCAAGCTGGATGCTTTGGAAGAAGAGATTTGGATGGCCGCTCGCCGTGCACAGATGGAAACACTCATTAATTCCATGCCGGAAGGATTGGATACGCTAATTGGGGAACGCGGCGTGAAGCTGTCTG
Source organism: Paenibacillus sp. JNUCC-31 (assembly GCF_014844075.1). Classification (NCBI taxonomy): domain Bacteria; kingdom Bacillati; phylum Bacillota; class Bacilli; order Caryophanales; family Paenibacillaceae; genus Paenibacillus; species Paenibacillus sp. JNUCC31. The sequence goes on along the minus strand of NZ_CP062165.1, from coordinate 1,011,853 downwards.
GTGGACAGAAGCAACGCTTGTCGATTGCACGCATGTTCCTGAAGAATCCACCGATTCTGATCCTGGACGAAGCCACATCTGCGCTCGATACTGAGACGGAAGCTGCGATCCAGCAATCACTTGCCGAATTGTCTGAAGGACGGACTACCTTGGTCATTGCCCACAGATTGGCTACCATCAAAAATGCAGACCGCATTATCGTTGTGGCCGAGCAGGGCATTACGGAGCAAGGGCGTCATGAGGAATTGCTTGCAGCAGGTGGCGTATATAGCCGTCTGCACTATGCGCAGTTTGGTGCGTGAATGTAACAGGATAACAACGCATTTGCAGATATGCCTTCGTCGGCTCAACAGGAGCAAGACGAAGGCATTTTTTTGTGCAGCTACTGAAACGACTGTCTCTGCCCCAGCAGTTGTATGGGTAAGGAGCAGTCTGGTCTCCAAATGTTGTTACGACCCTTTCGGTTAGGGTAATCATTAGTGAAAGGAAAGGGTACTTTGCTGCGTAATGCGTTCATCCTGATGCTCTGCCTTGCACATCAACATTCTAAACATATCTTTATCGTTATGAATGAAAACAAATTCGTTTATTGAAAGTGCTCATCATGTAAAATAAGCATATATACGGATTCTTTTGTGCATAGAGGTAAGAATGGTTCTTCTAAAGGAGGCAAACACGATGTTGCAATTGTTTATGACCTGGTTGATCTTGATCCTTGTACTGGTGTTCTTATGGGAAGGGGTCAAAAAGACGGGATACGGTGGTGCAAAATCCAATTTCAGACGTTGGGGCGGATGGTTTATCGGGATTTTTGTGCTAGGAACAGCACCTTTGGGCTATGCACTATATACGGAGTTGAAGGGAGGCTATATCGGAGCCAACATCGGCTTCGGACTGGCATTGCTGTTTGTTTGGGCATATTGCGCCCTCTTGTTATGTGTAGGGTTGTTCTTATGGGGGAGGTATGCGTTCAAGCAGTACCGGAAGAAGTGATTGGATGTACGTGATGTTCACGTTAGCAGTGCTCTTCTCCTCTGTGCAACATTACCTATATAGGGAGCGTTTAGGTGAGAAACAGATTCATGGAGGGGGAATTACATATGTTTCATCGTTGGATCGTTTATATATCCTTGTTGATTCTCATCGTATGTCTTACAGGCTGTTCGCGGCAGGGCGAATGTGTGAATGATCGAACGGGAGCAGAAAGCTCAAGGGAAAACGGGTTTACCGGCTATGTCGTGGATCGCAAGGACGATTCCATTCTGGTCGTTGAACCTGCCTATGAGGACTTCAGTGGAAGTGCGGGAGCGAGTCGGTATTATCCGGCAAAATGGTTCTCCAATGCGCCTGATCCGCATCTCGGCGCTTACGTAGAAATCTGGACCGATGGCAGTCCGGAAAACGAGCCGTATCCCGGGCAAGCCAGAGCAGAAACGATCGCCGTATCGTGCCCCGTGACACCGGATGGTGCGCATATGACGGAGGTGGATGCGATTCGAAGCGGACTGCGCTCACCTGATGCAGAGAACATCCATATTCCTGTCATTGAAGATACCCGATTTGATGCAGATTCAGGGACATGGACCATTCTTATGCGAGATGCGATGACAGCGAATGAAGGGCAAGTCGTTCATGTGATCGTGAAGGACGAGGAACAAGTCGAGACCCAGGACGGAGAATGACGGGATTCATAGCTTTATGATGGTGGGGAGGGGGCGTTGTATGAACATAAGAGAGATGTTACCACAAGACAAACATGATTTTGAAGCGGTGCGTAAGCTAAGTGTATTAAGTAATGAGGAATTAAAAGAAATTTTACCGCAGCTGTTTGAGTGGTTACAAGATGGAAATTGGCCCATTTCCAGATCCGTAGAAGATTTACTTTTGAGATTCGGAGAAGAACTGATTCCCCATATCCAAAATGTATTTAAAACAAAAGATCCACAGTGGGAATATTTTATGCTCAGTGGTTTAATCAGTAGGTTACCTTCGCAATATCTAATAATATTGAAGGATGATTTAGAAAGGATATTAGAAAATCCTACAAAAAGTGAGACACTTGAGGAATTGGATGAGGTTATAGTGCCGCTACTGAATAAAATACAATAACAAGCAATTTAAGAAGCGTATTTTTTATTTTGTGACTCAGGAAAGTTCAACTGAGGAGCAGTCCTTAACAACCTTGAACGGCCTGGCCTTTCAGGGTTGTTTTTTCTGGCGAAAAATCAAATCCATACGGTGGAGTTCGCTCAAGCCTTCAGTCTCATATAACTTGAGTGCTGTTTTTTTGCGGAGTAGAATTGATGATCTGCTTATGTTTAATCTACGATCCACGAAAAGACGAACGTATGTTTTACACAAATAAATTTATTTTTTGTCCTGACGATAATATGTTATTGTCAGACAAAAAAGAGGTGAAGCGATGTCCTCAAAGAAGATGGGACGTCCTAAATCTGACAAACCCAAAAGGAAAACGATTGAGATACGTGTCGATGATGAAATTATGAACAAGCTCGATGCTTCGGCTGAGAAGCTGAATACGAACCGATCAGACATCGTTCGCAAAGGGATTGAGAAGATTTACGACGAGCTCCAAAAATAAAAAAGGAAGCAGCGTTCGTCCCGGAAAGAACAGCGCTGCTTCCTATCCCGCAATCACTATGAATGAGCTGACTGCATAAATATCCTACCTGTATGTGATGGCATGCACAGCGAAGCTGCATTTGTTCAGGGGTTTCGACTGGGAGCCAACAAACATACTAATTGAAGTGATGAGGAGTCGGTTTTGGCGACTTCTTTGGACTAATGGTTTGATCATGTAGCAGTTTATTGAAAAAAGAAGGTGTGATTTTGTATCAAGGAAAGTCAAGAAAACGTATCATTATATTGTTGTCGTTATATACTTGCTTAACATTTTATTTCTTATTTCTGGGCTTCGATAGAAGCTCGTCCAGTCTTGATCAGGGCTTGCGATACAGCTTAACCCCTCAAGGAATTCCTTTACATTTTCCAATGGGGAGAGATTTTACGATTTGGTTTTTTGAAATGGGGAACTTTATAGCGTTCATCCCTTTCGGGATGGTCATTCCGCTCCTCTTTCGCTGTGGATTTATTCGTTTTATTAGCATATTTATTCTTTGTATTACGATGTTAGAGGCTTTGCAAATGATTTCCCGTTTAGGAGCGTTTGATATAGACGATATCCTCATTAATACTTTAGGGGCTGCCGTGGGATATGGGGCACAGCGGATCGTAAGGCATCGACGGAATACATTAAAAGGACTTATTCGAATCTTTCTGACAGCGATTATTTTTTCAATGGGTACGATCACCGTTGTTGGCGGACTCAATCATTATTTAGATAACGTTGACGGAAAAAGCGTTGCACTGAATGAACTTGCTTCGAGTGACGGGGCTGTAGTATGGGATGAAGAACTCTCCGGTTTTACAGTAGGCCAGACAAATGTCGAACCTCAAATCAATCTGTACCGCGGAAGAAGCCAAAAAACAAATGAGTTTTCATATCTCTTGAACGGCAAATATAAAAATATGGGAGGTTATTTCGCTATTCCGGACGATGTTTCCCATACGGCGAGCAATGAGACGATTACCATAAGCTTTATCGCTGATGGAACAGAGATTTATTCCCTGGGTTTATCAGCTGACCCTGTGGAGAACCAGCCTGATTCTTTCCAAACTCCTTTAAGAGGGGTTAATGAACTGACTATAAAAGTAATGAACGATGGCTCAAATCCGATAACCAATGTAGTGATGTGGGACATTACGCTGACGGAGGCAAACACAGGGCAAAAGTTCATCAACAGCATGAAATCCATTTTTTAAATAGATCAACATAAAGCCCTCAATCCTGCTACCAAAGCAGCAAAGATTTGAGGGCTTAATTTATTTTCATTCACAATCAACAACAACTATTCATCCACTACATAACGCTACCTTAATCCGTAATATTCCCGGCCATCTTCAGACGGCGTGCAATTTCATTGAAATCTTCCTTGGAGATGCCCGGTGCGAACTCTTCCTCCACTGCCGGAGCCTCGGGAATCGGGAATCCTTTAGGCACACCTTGAATGACTTCCAGAGGTTGTCCATCTTCGGGGTGAGTGCCTTTCCAGATCTGACTGATGGCGTTAAAGTCCTTATCGCTATAGGTATACAGCTTGGTGTGTACGCCTTTTTCTTCATATTTGAGGGCCTCGTTGAAGGATTTATTGTCCAGGGACGGAATCGGAACCAATTTGGTCACGTTGACACCTGTGGCGATTTCAAGCGCTTTGGCATACGCCACGACATGCACGCCGCCGCGGACGAGGAGGAAGCCGACGACTTCCCGCGCTGCCGGGTGATCCGTCATCTCATATACCTTCATTTTATGGGTACGGGCACCACATTCGAGGAAGAAGTTATGCAGCAGATCCTCAACCAGATTGCCGCTGTTGAATACATTCGCCCCCGTCCACGGGTTGCCCATGGAGTCGAATGGCATCGCGCCTTGTGCTCCTGCCAGATAATGATAGGAGAGACGCGCGTCTTTGACCGAACCCAGCGGTGTATCGTCCGGTTCTTTGTATTCTGTAGAACCCCGCAGACAGTGGTTGATACCGTGAGACACCAGCTCCACATGACCCAATTCCTCGGCCGTGATACTCATCACTAGATCATAGAAGGGCTTCAGCTTCTCTTTCGAACGAAAATTAAACGATTGGTAGAGGTAGTTGTTCAATGTTGACATTTCTCCAAATTTGCCACCCAGCAATTCCTGAATGGCAGCAGCTGCATTCGGGTCAGGCTTCTCGACATTAGGAATCTCGATCAGGATTTCATCCATGCGTTTGAACATTGGAATGGTACCTCCTCAGAATAGTGTTTCAGTCCTTAGCTATTCCAGATAATGGGTTCGTTCTATCATGGCCTATTACACGTTTAGTGGATGCTTTAAACAAAAAACAACCAAATGGGACTAAAGGATGGCATAACTCATTGCGTTTATTCGTGTAAAATGAAACCCGGACGGGCAGGATAACAGGAAACCTATTGCCCAAGGAGTGAGTGCACATGAAAATGCTCATCGTTACACTGATGACGGTGGTTCTAAGTATGGCAGGATTCACTACAGCCTCGGCTACTGGAGGTGCGGTTCCCGATTATGCAAAGTGGGGGATTATTGCGGTAAAAGAAACACAAACGAAGTATAATGTGGATATTTTGGACTATAAACATATTGGCCGCACATCACTTACAGCAGATCAATCCCGTGAACAGTTTAAGCTATGGGTTCGTAACAAAGAGGGCAAAGAATTTGCAGTATATGTGAATATTGATTTTAATCCGTCTACACAGCAATTGAAAAAGGTACAATTCACTGAATCGGATCGACGTTGATCATACGTAAAGTCATGAGCTGATATGTGAACGGGATGTAAGATCCCACAAGTGAACAGATGTAACCAGGCGCTCTTTGTTAAAAGGGGAAAGTCTGGTTTTTTCATTTCAATAAAATCCTTTTTTTAGTTGTTGAATAAAGAACTGATGTTCGCATATAATAATGAATACAAACAAATGTTCTTATTGGAGGGATGATTATGCTAGGGAAATATATTGGTCAGATGGTGGAGCTCGTCTACATGGATCGTGCAGGACATATTACGCAGCGGCAGATTCGAATCAACAGTGTGCGAGGCGGAATGATCAGAGCATCGGCAGGAAAAGAGGGGTCACCCCGAACATTTCTGGAGCAAGGTATTTTAGCATGGCGTCCTGTACTCCATAAGGATGGGAAGGAAGAAATATGCTGAATGATTTTGAACGCAAAATTCTGCGGATTATCGTTAATTATGTGGGACAGCGGCGGCGTGTACCGCGAATGGATGAACTGGAGAACAAGACGGGCCGAGGCAAAGCCATAATTCATGAGTCATTGCTGGAGCTTGAGCGCAGGCAGCATATCCTGTGGGAAAATAAGTCCACTCTGGAAGGCATACTTATCTTGCAGGCATGGGAGCAGGAGACACAGACGATTCGCAAAAGCCAGTCTGGTGGCGATGCCGTGAAATATTTTACCGAGTATTAGCGTGAAATAAAGAAAAGCCAACCCGGATTGCCCGGATTGGCGCCCTTGCATGCATCTATTTTAGAACATAGGAAGCTGGTCGAGGTTATTGGTTGGGTCCCCGTCGGCGTCACCACGAATGTACATTTCGCCATCTTTACCTTTAAATACGTTCACTCCGGCTATGGCTCCTGCTTTTACTTCTGCCAGAGCTTGTTGGTAATCCAGTACACGTCCTGCTGAAGTTTGGAACGCCGTCAGATCGCCGTCACCATTTTTTTGTACTGCTGTGAAGCTTTCGCGTGTCGTTTGATCCATGATGTCACACTCTCCTTCTCTGACCAAATAGGAATCTGGTTTCCTTTTTAGCCTGTCCAAATGCTAAGAAAGTATGTACCACTTGACGATTTTACTATGCCAAGACTAGTTTATAACGTTTACAGGCTCTTTTTCATACGAACATGCAGAATACCTGCATCATAAAAAGGTTCTTCCGAGATGACTTCATATCCGAGCTTCTCATAGAACGTCTGGGCTTGGCACTGTGCATCCAAAATAGAGTAGGAGAGGCCCAACTCACGCGCTCTTTCTTCCATGGCCAGGAGCAGGACACTCCCGTAACCAAAGGAACGATGAGATTTAAGTACAGCGATGCGCTGCATTTTGGCGGTATCCTTCGCGTAATAGATCAGACGACCTGTGGCTACGGCCTGTCCATCTGTACTTAATAATACATGATGCACATCAGGGCTAATGATATCATATTGATCAATTTCAATGTCAGCAGGCACTTGCTGCTCAATCACAAAAACATCATTGCGAATGCCCAGTGCTTTCTGAAGTTGTTCTTCGGTGGTTACATAACGGATCTCGGCTGCCAATTCCATTCCTTCTTTCTGCTCTACGCGCATATCAGACTGAATTATACAAAAAAATGCTTTTCCTGTATAGTTAGTCTGGAACATACTGGGAGAGGCGGTGGGATTCATGGGCATGGCAGGAGTGATGGCAATTACACTTTTGATGTCGGCCGGGATGATTGCTTTGTTATATTATGTGACCAAGAAGGCGTATTCCAAAAAGTGGGATGAAGAAGACGAGTGAGATGCGATGTGATATTCCTCAGGGTAAGATTTCAACGTGCCCTTGTGGTGAGTATACGTCATGTACGACAGACTTGGAATACACATCCAGCCAGACAGGAAGGTCATCATTAACCTCATTGGGCTGCTGCAACTGTTGAAATTGTACGGTATGTTCATCCCGCTCTAAACTACAACCGACAGCAGCGCTGATTAATATAACAAGCGCAAGCAGACAGGTTACGTTTTTAGCTGTTAGATATGAACGTGCTTTGCGTTCTCTTATGTTCCTCATATGAAAGTCACCTCGTCGTTAAATGGTAATCCTTCCTTTATTATGCACATATTTTATTGAAATATTACCAATAAAACAATTGACAATGAACGCGGTTACTTGGTATGATACTGTTACTTGATTGGAAAACAATCAGTTATCATGATCTGTTAGCTCAGCTGGGAGAGCACTATCTTGACAGGGTAGGGGTCAGTGGTTCGAGCCCACTACAGATCATACACAATGCTTTACAAGGGTTTTAAACGTTTTATAAGGTTTGATTAGATAGTGTTCATGTAAGGACGCTATTCCAATCCAAGAAGCCACTTAATTATCAGGACATCATATTCTGATTAAGGAAGTGGTTTTTTTGATTTTAAAATTTGCTGTTCAAGAATTTAAGGATGATCGAGAATACAAAAATTTATCTCCTAAAACGATTGCGGCTTACCTTCTTACATTAAAAGAATTTCAAGCCTTTTGTAGTGAGCAAGAGATTGTTAATGTTGAGGACGTTACCACATCTTTAATTAAGTCCTACCTTTTATACTGTCAAAAGGAACGAGAAAACAATCCCACGACAAGAAACTCTAAACTTCACACAATTAAAATTTTCTTCAATTACCTTGAAGAAGTTGAGATTATCGACTCGAAAAAAAATCCGATAAAACGTCTTTCATATGTCAAAGAAGATATTAAAATTGAAGCGTTTAGTGATTATCACATCACTCAGATGTTAAATTACTATCGCCGTATCAATAGCAGGAACAGGACATTCCATGCCTACCGCGACTATACAATTATCATCACATTGTTAGGGACTGGTGTGCGGTTAGGTGAATTAATTAATTTGAAATGGAATGATATTGATTTCAAGTCAGGCACAGTCACTGTGTATGGCAAGAAGCGAGAGCAGTCTTCTATTCCACTCACTGATAAATTAATTAAGGAACTTTCTGAATACCAAGTGTTCTGTCGTCAAACATTCAAAACATTGTCAGAGTATGTATTTACAAGTGATAGGAAAAATGAACAACTTAAAGTTGAATCGGTAAAATCACTCTTCAGACGATTGAAAGCAGCAATGAACTTTAAAGATGTGCGCCTATCTTGTCACACCTTTAGACATACATTTGCTCACCGTATGTTAATGAATGGATGTGATGTTTTTACTTTGCAAAAGATGCTTCGTCACAGTCAAATCAGTATGACTCAAAAGTATCTCAGCATTTGGGGAACTGCATTAAGAGAACAGAATGCGAAATATAACCCCTTAAATGGAATGGATTTGTAATAATTGAAAAATCCAATTGTATATAAATCGAAGGGAGTAATTAAAATGAAATCAATCGTTACCCTTACACATTCAGAAGAAGATGCAAAGTTTATACGTATAATGTCTAACCCGAAAAAATTACCTAATGTCACAGTTGGAAAAACCTATCCTATCAAGTGGGAAGTTCAATTTGAGAATGTTGGAGAGGAAATGTACATTATAGATGACAATGGGAATAAGTATTTTCAAGTTCGAATGTTTTGTAAGACGAGTTTATACGCTTTGTGACCGCCTGACGATGACCTAATGGGGACAGGTCGAAACAGTAACGTTGTGATAACGTGGCTGTCGCGGATATCCCGTGAAATATGCAGGGGTAAGATAAGACATATGTTGTATTGTGTTTTTAATTGTTCGGGATAACTGATGTTTGTGGGAGTTTCTGATCTTCGAAATTTTTAATGTAATCATTTCAAACAAGCCATCAATGATAGAAAAAAATTGATATACAAGGGTTTTCTATTTTTCTAGCATAGAATTAGATAGGTGTTTTAGGGAGACTCCGGTTATACAAATAAATGAACTTCATTATTGATTTTTTTGAGCAAAACGACACACATTCAAAAATAATACCTAAAAAAACCTTGTAAACAGTGGCTTTTTTAGGTGCGATCAGGTTTTCATATAGTAGAGACATGGATTAATTTTGTACAACAATACAATTTGAGCGTTTTTTGCGAAAATTGACACAAAAATAATATTTTTCTTCAAAAAAACGTTGATTTATCAGTGTTTTTAAAGTATCTAAAAGATTAGGTAATGTAGGGGGGGGAATTCTTCGTGCTTGGTTTTTAAAAGTACTAACAGGGAAGAAAATAGAAAACGTTACTTTTTAGAAACAGCCTAAAAACTCTTACGTATTAATGTGTTCAAGTATTCTCTAAAAATTTTATATAGTGATAGAATTCATCAAAAACCAGCATTTCATTGATTCCATATAATTGCATGGATTGAATGAAGGATTGGTTTCCTTCACAGCATTTTGTTTTCAATATTTATAACCTCTATAACTTGGGCACTTCATTTGAAGTGTTTCTTTTTTTTGTGAAAAAGTTTAGTTGGAGGAACTTTATTAAGGAGAGGATGGATTAAATGGAGTTTACAGAAGAACAACAAGCACACATTGACCAGATGCTTGCAGATTCAAAATCAACTTGGGAAACTGAAGTTCTTACACCGTTGATGACTGAGCGTAATGACCTGCTTCAGTTCAAGCAAGTGGAGAAATCAGATTCAGAAAAAGCACTTGAACAACGTGAACAGGAATTGTTTATGAAAGAACTTGCAATTGAGTTAAAGGTGAGTGGACTAGAAGACTTTGCTGACTTTTTCAATGTCGCTAATCTGGATGAACTGAAGCCTAAGATTGAAGCATTAACTACAATTTTAGAAGCAAGAAAAGTAACCAATGCCTATGTTCCTAATGAACACAAACAAACAAGCACATACGATCAAGCAGCGGCTAAGAATGATGTTACTGGAATGATTGGCGCAAAATTATCTAAACTATTTAACTAAAACAAATCTAAGGAGATTGATAAAACATGTTTAAATCTAATAATCTTACTGCCGGAGAATCTATTTCACTCGCTAAAGAAATCGTTAAAATTGGCATCACTGACACGCCACTTACATCTTTGATTTTGGCTAAAGGACTGACTGAGAAGGCGAATGGAACTGTTCACACTTGGAGAGAAAAAGCATATTCCAATGATGCAGATGTGTCTGTAATTGAAGGTAACGAAGATGTGAAGTTCTACCAATCTGGACGTGCTGAAATGAACAACGTTCTTGAACTGTTCCAGAAGGGTGTGTCTGTATCGGGTACAGCAAATGCAATCAATGTACAAGGTCAAGGAAAAATCTTCTCTAGCGAGGTTGCAGACCGTCTGACAGAACTTAAAGTGAATATCGAGAAGCAAGTGACCAAAGGTATCAAAAATGATGGTTCTGCAACTCCTTTTGTTCGCCGTATGGCTGGACTTGAAACTTGGGCTGATCCATCTAACCTGGTTACTGGTGCAACTTCTAAAATCATTACAGAAGCCGAAATTAAGTCCACTGTAAAGAAACTGTGGGATCAAGGACTCCCTACAGGTGAATACTTTGGTTTGGTCAATGCTGATATTAAAGAACAAATTGATGCGCTTTACAAAGGTTCTTACACATACAGCCAAACTAACGTATTCGGCATTATCGTTGATGTTATCCGTACTAACTATGGTAACTTGAATCTGCTCTTGTCTCGTCATGCGTCTGCCGACAAAATGACTGTATTTGATGCTTCTGCATTGTCTCTGGCATTCCTTCGTGAAGCCCAATTCGAAGCACTTGCGAAAACAGGTGATAGCGTCAAAGGTCAAGTAATCGCAGAAGGTACGCTGAAAGTAGCAAGTAAGAAAGCAGTAGCACAATATACTCTTAAAGCCTAATACATAATGAAGGGTGGGGGATTTACTCCACTCTTTTTTTATAAATAATTTTAGGGAGATGAATTCTATGTCTGAACGAATGGATTGGAAAATAAAAAGAATCCAACACAACATTAAACAAATAGACGTTACAGAACATCTCAAATGTAGCAGTACCCTGATAAGTTTGTATGAAAATAATAAAGGTGAAATGTCACCAGAGAGAATAGAAAGATACAAACAATTCATTGAAGGTAATAACTAAAACTAATAAGGTAGGTGTAAAAATGAAAGGATTGACTTTAACTCCCTTTTGAATAGGTTAGTGATTTAAACTAACTAATAATAGGGAGTATCAAAATGTAAGAGTTAGATGAGATCAATTTCATCTAATATGATCCAACAACTTAAAAGCAAATTTCCAAAATGGTGTAATGATACTGAACAAGGAAAGTATGACTTGTGCTTGTCGAATGATTTAGACTCTTTATTGTCTTGTTTATATTTACAACAGATTAGAGGGTATCAGATTAATTACTTCTACGATTTCAGCAACATATTTAAAGCAAAAAATACAGGTAAACAAGTAATTGGTGTAGACATGGCTCTTGAACGTGGAAAGGTTTGGGATAACCATATAACTAAAATAAGTCGGACAGATCGAGTAAATCCAAATTCAGCAAATGTCAATTCAGTAACAGGAATAAGTAGAGATAACTATTATACAAAGTATTGTGGCTCTACATTGCTCCAAATCATTAGTTATCATAATGTTCCAATGCCTGAGAGTCGAGAAGGTAAGATTATACTGCTTGCAATAGATAGCACGTTTCTTGGCTATTTTAACAATGATTTCAGGGCAATAAATCGAAGTTGGCTGGAACAATTAGAACTATTTGAACTATTGGATATTTTAGATTCAGGAATACATAAGTGTGAGTTTTACCGTGTCAAATCACAATATAATTTAGACGCACCAATTAGGGTAAACGAAAACGGAATACTTGAAACAAACATTAACCTTGCAGCCATGCAAGGCTTATTTGAGTTTCCACTAAGTTTATCAGCAGAGCAATTCAAACTGACTCATACGTTTGAAAATACTGGACGTTATGAACTAGCAAAAGACAAGGAATACAGTAAGCACGATATAAATGGTCTGTATAGCATGGCATTAACTCACAAAAACAAATTTAAATTCACCATGGGAAGTAAGACAGTCTACTAGGCTGTCTTTTCTTCTATGAACAAAGGAGATAAAAAACTATGGAACGTGATAACAACTTTTTTTATGTGTATGACAAAGGATTGGTAAAGCATTTGCGTTATGACATAGGGATTGAATTTAATTGCACAGGATTGAATGTTAAATCACAAGACCAATTTTGGCAATTTACGAAATCCGATTCACTTTATCAAGCAGTAACGGCATTCATGCAACAACGAAAAAGTAAGTAATTAATTTAATGGAATGGCTTTTAATGGAGGGATTAAATGAAGGATGTAATTAAGCAATTAAGTGAATTGTATATTATTCAGCGTGGACACTATTTGATTCAGTATCCTTTTGGTTATAAGCAATACACAAAGGGAAGCAAAGATGCAAAGGGAAACAAGGTTAAGCCTTTGATGGATTGGCAGTTTGAGAAGCACTTAGAAGGAATCATGACAGTTGGAACGTTCAGTAAGTTCTTTAGTAAGTTTATGACCTTTGACGTTGACTTTCATGATGCCTATCAAGCCAAGTGGGTTACATATAAGATTTCATATGTTTTGTACAATCTTGGCATTAACGAACATTATATTAGTTTTAGTGGCAACAAAGGTTATCACATTGACATTTTCTTTGAGGACTTGATTTCCATTGAACAAGCAAAGAAATTCTTTGATTTTGTTATCAACTATGCTGAATTAACTAATATATTTGATGCTGGCAACAAAGTGGAATTTCGTGTAACGGATAAATTAGGAGTTAAGTTGCCTCTAGGTAAGCATCAATTTAGCGGTAACTATTGCGGATTTTGTAAAGTTGAAGATGGCTTAAAGGTTATGACTGAAACAGGGAGCCATGAATATCTGTTCACCATTAAGAAGATACAACGTAAACAGGTTTTAGATATTCTGGACATGGAAGATGAGATTGACTTTGATAGTGATACGATCATTAAAACAGAAAAGGCAATAAGTAGTTATGTCGCACCTGAAAACCATACACAGTCAGAGGATTATTCCATAAGTAGGGCTATTGACTTGTTACAGAATGGTTTAAAAGTTCAAGGTAGCCGACACAATTCAATACTATTGATTGGTATGTATCTTAAGTACAGTGGGTTAGAAGAAGAAGAATGCAATGTAGAATTGCATTCATGGATGGATCAGCAGAAGACAGAGAATTATTCATCTAGTTTAGAGGAATGTCATAAGGACATTGACCAAGTTGTAAAAGATATCTATGAACGTAATTACAATTTAGCGGCAACGAATAAAGATTTGACGGTTTCTCTTAGTGAAATTAAATGGATTATGGATAACTGTCCAGACAAGAATCAGAAATTAATTGCATATGCCATGTTGATTCACTCCAAACGTCATGCGAATATGCAAGGCGTTTTTTATTTTACCTTTAACAGTATAGCAAGTGCTACAGGGATTACAGAAAAGACAGTTAGAACGCAAGTTAATAAATTGATTGAGTTTGGTGTAATTGAAGCCGAACGGAACAGAAAGGTAAAGGGTAAGGTCAGTAATGGAAAATGTAATTTGCCGAATTTGTACCGAATCAATTTTGATGTTCCAGTTGATTCATCTACCGATACATTTGTTACCAATAGTGGTAAGGACTTTAGTCAGTGCTTGAAGTATTATTTTTCAGATAAAGAATTGAAGAAGATGTTACCTAGACGACAATATGAAAGTATTATCGCTTAATTGATTTGCTCGTTAATACTTCTAGTCCTTTTTAAGGCAAGGACTTTTAGAACCCAAGCCCATCCTAAAATAATAAATAATCTATTGTAGGTAAAAACGTACAACTTTATAAAAGTAAGTGAACAAGGGGATTAAATCAAAGGAGATAATCTAAATGAATAAAATGATGGGTAAGATGTTTAACAAGTTGGTGATAGGGGCTGTTTATGTGATGGTTGGGTATATGGCATACAATCTGTATCTAGTCATGCGTGAACTTTTTAAGTCTGTATACCATATTTGTTTTGGAGGTTAAGTAGATGACAATTTATGATGTGTTGAAGAAGTTGCCTTATAAAAAACAACTGTATGTTAAATATAAATTTAACTTGTGGATGGACAGAGAGAAAGAAATGACTGAGACAGAGTTCCTTAAACAGGTTGATTTGAAGTCTATGGGGACTTATTACAGATGGGAACGTACTCCTGAGTTTAAACATATTACTAGCATTGTGTTGGCTACTAAGCAGGCTAATGACCTGTTAGAGATATATGAGCAACTGAAAATTAAAGTTGAATCGAACCCTAATCCAAAGGATATTGAAATGATGCTTAAACTGATGAAGGAAATAAATCTACATAACAAAGAAGCAGAAAAATTCTTTGCTAAGAACGATGAAGAAGATGAAGACGATCTAGAATTGTAAACCTCTACTGCAAATTTGATGGGCAGATATTCCAAAATGGAAATCTGAAAACTCAATAATGATTTGTAATTGAGTATTGTCAGATTCGGATGTAACAAATCGTGACCACTCAAAGAAGTTGAGCCGTGAGTTAGGACAAAATGGCCTGAGTTCTGATACAACGTTAAACTGACGCAAATTGTGGATAGTCTGATTTCGTGAAGTTCATTATGACAATCACGAATTTTCGTGATGGTTTTAAACTGTTAATTAAGGAGGTGATAAATTGGAACGCTTGGATGTTGTTGTTAAATTTTTGATTGGTATAGTTACTGGAATAGTATCATGGATGGTTGGAGGATTCGGATTAGTCTTCACCGTTCTTATTGGATTGATGGCTATAGACTTTATCACTGGTATTATGGTTGGCATGTATGAAAAGAAAGTAAATAGCAGGATCGGAACAAAAGGATTGATCAAGAAACTATATATTATCCTTTTGATTGGAGCCGTATATCTAATTGAGGTTGCAGTATTAAAAGGCAATGGAATAGTATCAGATGGTGTGTCAGGTGCTTTTTGTCTTATAGAGTTTGTTAGTTTGACAGAAAACGGTGGTAAACTCGGTATTCCATTACCGGATAAAGTTAAAGATATTATTCTAGTATTGAAGAAGCAGGACAAAACAAATACATAGGATTGAGGATATAAATGGAGTCGTTATAAATTAGCGGCTCTTTTTTGCGTTCAGGAAGGAGATTAAATGGCAGTAGCAACGGTAAAAAAGAAAAGTAAATTTGATATGGTTATGGATGATTTCAAGGCATTTGCCAAGAACTTTGTTAAGATTGTTGACAATGAGGGGAATACAATTCCCTTTGTGTTAAATAAGGAACAATCTGATTTTATTGTCCAGATGCAAAAGTTTAATATCATTTCCAAATCTCGTCAGATTGGATTTAGTACAATGAGTTTGGCCTATTGCCTATATAATGCGGTCAAGTATCCCAATACAAGTTATATGATTGTTTCATTATCAGGTGAGTCAGTTACGGCATTATTTGAACGGTTAAAGTTTATGAATGAAAATCTGCCAAGAACAAAGTATCCATTTCCTAAGACTGATAGAGATAATCGTGGTGAGTTATGTTTAAGCAATGGTTCTAGGGTACAGATAGCAGCCAGTGACGGTAAACAGATTGGACGGGGTAATACATATCAGTTTGCATTGCTTTCGGAATTTGCCTTTTATCAAGGTGACCAATCAAAGGTTTTGACTAGTTTGGAGCAAGCATTAGCCAAGAATCCAACAAGTAAATTAGTTATCGAGACAACGGCAAATGGTACAGGTAATTATTACTATGACTTGTTCATGCGCTCTTGGAAAGGTAGAACTAACTATAAAGCATTCTTCTATGGTTGGACGAGTAACGCCTATAAAGACCAGTTTAAATTTGAACATGATATTGCAGAGGAATGGTTCAAGGCACAAAATAGAGGGCAACGGTTATTAACAAAAGATTTAACTGATGAAGAGAAACGAATCCACGATATGGGAGCCAACCTTCGTATGTTGATGTGGAGACAATGGAAGTTAAGTTCAATGTCACTAACGGACTTCCAAACAGAGTTCCCATCCTATCCAGAAGAAGCATTCAAAACAAGTGGACAGAACGTATTTGATCAAGGGAAGATATTAGAACACTTAGAAAATGTTCCAGATCCAATAAGTAAGGATGAGTTGAAAACTGAATTACCTGAAACGTTACTCAAATATATAGGTAAAGGTTTGAATGTCTACCATTTACCTAAACGTGGTGTGCGATACTACGGAGGAAGTGATGTTGCAAGTGGTTCAGGCGGTGACTCAAGTACGTTAACGTTGATGGATGCTGATGGTGTCCAAGTATTGGCATTTGATCATAATAAAGTAAGTGTATATGAGTTTGCAGAAGTGCTTAATGTGATTGGCAGATACTATAATTACGCTTTCCTTGCACCTGAAAAGAATAGTTACGGATTGCCAGTAATTGAACGTCTTAGAAATGATCATCAATACATGAATCTATATAAACATAAGACGTTTGACCAGAAGGGTAATAAGAAGTTTGCCCTTGGATGGCTTACAACGGATAAAACAAAAGCAATTATGATAAGCGACTTTAAGGAATCATTTGAAAAGGGCCTAATCCTTGTTAATGATAAGGAAACCCTTCAGCAGATGATTCTTTTTATTGAGATAAACGGAAAAATGGGAAACAAAAGAGGGGCAAACAATCATGATGATATGGTCATTGCTCATTCGTTAGCAGTTCAAGCAATGAAAAATAACAAATGGTATGTATAAGGAGCGTGTGAAATGGGTACAATTAATCAATTCATTGAGGAATTTGGTTATGGCAATGAATGGTTTGCCGAGTATGTTAATGAAGTACATAATCAAATGAGAGTAATGAATATTCTAGATACCAAAGAGTATCTTGCAGGTTCACATGCTATTAATAAGCGTCCTAATGAGATGTTTAATGGCAAGGAGTTTATTCCTAGACGTATCGTTTTACAGTATGCAAAGCGGTTACTGGAGTTTGGTACGGCTTATCTGATTGGTAATAAGGTTACTCTAACGGGTAATGAAAAGGTAGTAGAAGCAGTTAGTGCGGTATATAGAAACAGTTATGATAAGACTGACTTTGACCTAGTACATAATGTTAATCGTTACGGTAACGCCTATGAGTATGTATTTATTAAGAATGGTAAGATTACAAGTAAACTTATTGATGTAGCAGATAGTTATCCAGTAGTTGATGCTGATAATGAATACATTGCATTTGTAGAGAGTTACACTATTAATAATGTCACGTTTTATAATGTGTACTATCCAGATCGAGTTGAGAAGTATACCAATGCTGGTGGAGAACTACATTTAAAGGGAACATTCGATAATCTAACTGGATTGCCTGTAATCTATTGTAATGATAATCCTGTTAATGATGTGTTTGGTAGAAGTGATTTAGATGATTATATAACTATCCTAGACAGTATGGAGGATTTGATTAGTAAGAGTACAGATGCTTTCTATAAATACATTACAGGTATTCCGATTGTCAAGGGACAACAACTTAAAGGTGATGGATTGCCTACAGAAATATTAGGTGGTGGGCTTGTTCTTGATTCAGATGCTGACTTTATGTTTGCTCAAAATAAGTTTGATCATGCAGCATTTGAAACATTGTATAAACACCTTATGACCAGTTTACTTGATATTAGTTCAACACCTGGAGTAGTCATTGGTAAGGTTGATATAAGTAATCTTAGTGAGGTTAGTATTAAACTAATGTTCTCATTGAGTAATCTTAAAGCCATGATAAGTGAGAAATTTATCAAAGATGGCATGAAACAAAGATATGAGAAGATTAGAGGACTTTTAGAGTTACAAGGAATGAAGTTTACTGATGAAGAATGGGATACACTTGATGTTACTTTCCAATATGCTATGCCGCAAAGTGAGAAGGATGTCATTGATAATCTGTCTAAGTTGAAGGGAATGGGTGCAATCAGTATTGAAAGCATTCTTGGTCATAGTCCGTATACAACAGATGTGAACAGTGAAATGATTAGATTGACCAGTGAAGGAGATAAGGAAAGAGAAGGCAGTGAAATTAATAATGATATTACTAACTAAAAGTAGGTGACGTTGTTGATTGATGATATTATAAAAACATAATTAAAACATAGACAAATTGATGAGGGTAATATGTTAACAAACGCACACCTGTTACTATAGGAATATTCTGTATCGAGTGCTAATTTAGCATAAAGCAGAAACAAAGTTGAATTCCTCTTATTTTATTTACTTTTTTTTGTAAAATTTATAATCATCTATCCGCTTCCTGAATATCAGGTATATAAGATACATTGTATACCTGATAGACCACTATCTGCTGTAGTTAGTAGTCTATTTCTGAGCAATTTGGAGCCGTTTAATGTGGAATGGTGAATTATTTGTACTAATACGCATATTTACATGGGGATTTTGAAGTAGTGGGTACTTAATTGGTGGATGTGATACCTCAAAACTGGAAAACATTTCTGTAGCCAATGCAATTACACATGAACAAAAAAATGGAATTATTTCATCGAATATAAATTCTGTGTACAAAATCTAATTTGGAGAATTAGAGGATTGGTATCAGAAGAGCGAAGAGCCAAAGATATTTACGATATATTGCTGAGACAGATTCCTTGCATGATTATAGTCATTTGGAACCACTAACAACATAATTTTCTATTTCTATATACCTATGTCTTTGATAATGATATTATAATGGGAAATATAGTATTGGAGATGTGAAGATGTTATTTTGTACAAAATGTGGTTCCGATTTATCTGAAGATAGTTTATTTTGTAATAAATGCGGTACTGAAATTAATGCAATTCAAAAAGTAGTTCAATCGTCACAAGTAAATGACGAAACCCAGGTTATTACATTGACTCCAGAAGAACAGAGAGCCCAAAATATAAAACAAATAAAAAGTGACGCTAAACCTATCCTTGGATGTTTTGGACTCATTATTGTATTTTTTATCCTTCTTGGGGCTTGTGGGGCTTTTAATAAATCAGAACCAAAAAGATTAGAGGATTATACGAATAAAGAAATGAATGATTTTTTGAAATGGAAATTAAAAGAGGATCAGAAACAGAGGGATAACGAACCATTTTTCAAGTGAAATAAATACATATACTCAAACCTACTCTAGCCAGTAGGTTTTTTTCTTACGAAAAAATCATTACAAAGGAGAATCATTATGAAGTTTACGGAACGCCTTAAATTAGAGACACAAGGCATCACTTTGTCCTCCACTGAATTATCAGTTTACCTTGAAGAAGAAGGAGTAACTGATTCTGAAGCGGAATACTCCCCATTTTCCAACATAGATAAACGTAATATTTATTCAGCAGCCCTATCTGTGTTAAATAGTATTGCCAACAATCCCTCCATGATGAAATCCTACAAAAGTGATGATATCACTATTACTGATTTTGCTGATTCAATTCAAAACCGCATTGATCAACTTGAACGGAAAATTCGTATGATGGTTGTCACAGATGATATGAACAGTAATAATTCAATGTTTATGTTATTTAATTCTTAATGGAAGGAGTAGTATTATGTTTGATTTATTCAATATTTCAGATACAGCCGATTTTGAATTTATCCAGAGTCAGATTGGTACGGATGTTTACATCAATGAATCTGTTGAACCAACGCGAGTGGTTATCACGAATACAAACCTTGAGCAAATATATGATGATAAGAAAATCAGTTCCCTATCCCATATTCATTGTGGTGATATTATTGTTCATGAAGGTAATAAGTATATCCTAATTACTGAGATAAGCACAGAACGCTACAATAAATACAAGGGGATTATGCGTAGACTTCCATTTACAATTATTTTCAATAAAAATTGTGTTTATAATTATGTAGATGCTTACATAGAAACTGCAACATTTGGATTAGATACAGGTCAATATATAACTTTGCCTTCAGGCGCTATTTACGTAACAATGAAGGATAGTATAGACTCACAAAAGATTAAATTAAATGACAGGTTTTTGATTAAAGGCAAGGCATTCAAAGTTACAGGCATAGATACATACGAACGTGTAGGGCTATGTAAGATTACAGCACAAGTAGACCAATTATCATCAACAGACGATTTGATTAATAATGTGGCTGATGGATTAACATGTTCAGTTAAGATTGTTTCACCGTCTAATAATATATTGCTAAATGTTGGTGAGAGTTCTCAGTTAGTTTACAAGTCTCTATCTGGATCTGCTATGTTGTTCTCCTCCTCTGATTCCAATGTCGCTACTATCAATTCTAATGGAATAATTACAACAGTAGGGGAGGGAGCCACGACGATCACAGTCCAGTTAAGTAACAATGTCTATTATAAAGACTCGATTGTTGTTAATGTTAAGTTAGCAGATAAGTATACTATAAGTGCTACATCTGATAAATCTTCTTTAATGTATAATGAGTCGGCTTTAATTACAGTGAAGGTATATAACAATGAGGTTGAAGTTTTTGAGCCGAGTGTTACGTTCTCAATGGTATATGCAAATATGACAACTCCAGTTCCTGCAACTATTGTAGAGTTAACAAATGTCACCAAGCACACAGCAAATATTCATAATGTAAACGCAGGTATTCCAGAAGACTGCTACATTAAGGTAACTCTTGATTCAGATTCGAATATATATGATTATATTCCAATGCATTTAGATTATTATCGTCCAACAAATAAAACAATTATAGTAACGGGGAGTACCACAATTACAAGTAATAAAACAGATACATGGACTTCTAGCGTGTCACCAAACCAAGAAGATGTAACATGGTCATTGTATGCAGACGATCAAGTATCCACTACAAATAAAGCAACCATTTCTAGCCAATCAGGTACAAGTGTAGTGCTTAAATCCGCAATGGTTAGTTCATCTGTTCCTCAAGGTTACTTTCAACTAAAAGCCACTTTAAAGACAGATTCATCCGTGTATAAGTTCTATCGTATTCAGTTGAAATCTCTAATTTAATGTAGAAAATGAACCACCATCTTCATGAATATCAGGAACACCTTTACAAGTTACCCAAGCCACTATATACTGTTATTAGTTGGACTGATAAATTAGTGGCTTACCTTATATTAATCCTTATTGTACATAGCATAGAGATCAACTATCATGTCAAACTATCTTGACAGGGTAGGGGTCAGTGGTTCGAGCCCACTACAGATCATACACAAGAAGCCTTACGATGTGAGGCTTCTTTTTTTTTCGCCAAGCGGGTAACGTTGTGTCTTTTGGCAAAGGTCATTAACAGCTTATCATTCATTTTCTGCGCGAAGGGTTACCCGTCTGGGTAGAGGTCGTGGGTGGTATATCTTCGTTCAGGCTTACTTCAAGTGCCCAGATGAAAGTGATATTTGGAGCAACTGATTACAGGGAAAGAGGGAGAACAGGCGATGAACACGATCATTTATTCAGTGGAACCACCTAAGGATTTCGAACAATTGCTTGCTCTATATGAAGCTTTGGGCTGGAATCTGTTAAATCTGACTCTCAAAGATTTGGAACGCATGTGCACCAATAGCTGGTATGCCTTATATGCATATGAGAAACAGCGCCTTGTCGGCATGGGACGCATCATATCGGACGGAGTGATCACAGGGGTGATATGCGGAGTATGCGTCCTGCCTGACTATCAATCTCAAGGAATCGGCAAGGCATTGATGCAGCAAATGGTAGAGCATTGCGAGGCTAACCAAGTGATTCCACAATTGCTATGCTCTGAGGGGTTGGAATCCTATTATGCACAACTGGGATTTGAGAGATTTACGATTGGCATGAAGAAAAATATAAATCGATAGTGGCTGATACAAGCCCAATAATAACGTCTGCTTAAGTGCTGTCCATGCACGTGTGGGATGGCATCAGAATATTACAAGAGTCGCCTTAAGAGGCTGACTCTTTTTTATTTTTCAAAAACAGTTTACAAACAAAATTAAATTGTGTACAATTAAATTGTTAACAAGTAAAAACGATAAATGAAATTTAACCAATACATTTCAATGATGAAGAGGAGCCGATACAAAATGAAAACATTATATGAAACTACAGTCATCAATACAGGCGGACGTCAAGGAATCGTACAATCGCCGGATAACGTATTTATGCTCGATGTTGCTGCTCCACCTGAATTGGGAGGCAAAGTGACGACAGCTACAAATCCGGAGCAATTGTTTGCAGCGGGGTACAGTGCTTGCTTTAATTCTGCTCTGGAGTTTCAATTGAAGAAACACAAAGTTGAAATTGAAAGAAGCACGGTATCTGCTACGGTGATGCTTGTTACGGACCCTACAGATAACGGGGTGAAGCTTCAAGTAGATCTGGAAGTTAAAATTCTCGGTCTGGATGAGGAGACAGCACAGAAGTTTGTCAAACTTGCCCATGACTACTGCCCATATTCCAAAGCGATCAAAGGCAATGTCAATGTTTCTGTAGAAATGGCTTAATCAATGAGCCAGGTCAATTAAACAGCTTCATCTTGGAGCCAATTTTTAAAGTCCGAATCAAATACCTAAAATACTGAAGGCCTCCGAAAAATCGGAGGTTTTTTCGTATGTTATTTACCTTTTCAGAGAAACCGGTATTAGACAAAGATACTAATCTTGGTTGAAATATACCCATATGGGGTATATTATGAGTATGTAAATTGAAAACCCAAAGGAGTGCAACTCATGAAAAAATACGTAATGATAGGGCTGACTACGGTAATGGTTGGAAGTCTAATGTTAAGTGGATGTGGCAAAAGCGCTGAGCAGAACAGCAGCAGTAGTAGTAGCGGCAGTCATCCTGCAAGCACGGAAGCAATGCACCATTCTGATTCGGGAGATGTACCGGAAGGATTACATGAAAAGAGCAATCCTACTTACCCAGTAGGCAGCCAGGCCGTTATGAGCACAGACCATATGGCTGGAATGAAGGGTGCAGAAGCAACGATTGTGGGGGCCTATGAGACAACGGCCTATGCGGTGTCATATGTACCTACCACGGGAGGAGATCCGGTGAAAAATCATAAATGGGTTATTCAGGAGGAAATTCAAGATCATACAAATCAGCCGTATGCCGCAGGAGCAGAGGTTGTGCTGGATGCTGACCACATGCCAGGAATGAAAGGTGCCAAAGCAACCATTGATTCGGCGGAGCAGACTACTGTATATATGGTTGATTATACACCGACAACAGGTGGAGATCCGGTGAAAAATCACAAATGGGTTACGGAAGAAGAGTTATCTGTCAAATAAGAAAGCTTGAATGGATACAAGTTAGCTCGTTCATCCATGAATATAATTTTAAGAAGCGCGGTATATACCCAAACCACCCTGTCTTTAATTTTCAGGCAAATAGGGTGGTTTTACATAACATTTTTTAAATTATTATTAAATTTCCATTCAATTATGGGTTATAATGGAACAATAAAGACTAAAGCTGCTGGAAAGGGGAATGTATATGATGGACTTTAGCAAGCCGCCCCATGCCTCCGAGTCACATACACACAAACAGCGCCATGAAGAACGTGAAGAACAGCTTTTATCCGGAGGGAAAAGCATTTGGTGGGAAATTAGCAACTGGTTGATCCTCGGTGGCATTCTTGTGGTCATCTTCTTATTGTTTAAGTACGTTTTCTAATCTTCTTAGTATCATTGGATAAGGTGAGATCGTGTATTTATAGCACACTGCTCCACTATAAACTTAAGCACATTTAAATCACTTAGGTGAAAAACAAGAACACTTGGGAAAAGGGCCTTATATTTATGGGCTCTTTTTTTTTACTCCTTTACTTCTATACATATAAAATACATACATGAAATAACAAATGACAAAAATCAATAATTGTCATTTGTTATAATCTGTGTTAATCTAAGTTCAACGGAGGTGACTTGAGGATGGTGTAACCATCTCATTCGTATGGACAAAACACAAACTTCTGAATTTTTAACCAAAGAACAAATTATTGCAGCAACGCAGGAAACCCTCCGACGCTTTGGTGTCGCCAAAACATCGGTTACCGATGTCGCTAAATTGCTCGGGGTCAGCCATGGAACCATTTACAGACACTATAAAAGCAAGAAAGAATTACTGGAGGGCGTAACCGCACAATGGCTTGAAGATGAGATTATTGCGCCTCTGACGGCGATAACTCAGGATCAGCATTACATCGGAGAAGGAATTCAACATCTGAAGGTATATATAGAAGCGTTAATCGCTCGTAAACGTCATTATGCCGAATCTGATGCAGAGTTATTTGAGATGTATGCACGTGTTACACAGGAATCTGCAGATATCATCTACAAACATGTACAACATCTGGTAAGTCATTTGAGCGAGATTATCCGGCAAGAGCGCCAGTTCAATTTCGATCACCCCGATCAGGTAGCAACGGCAATTCTACAAGCTACAGCTCGTTTTCACCATCCGGCACATGCCTATGAGTGGCAGAGTGACAACATTGATGCGGAATTTGCCCAAGTATGGTTGTTGATAGAAAAGGGATTATTACATTTGAATGAAGAGAGGAAGTAATCGGAAATGAAAAAGTTGACAGGTAAAGTGGCCATTGTAACAGGCTCATCCCGGGGAATCGGACGTGCCATTGCGGAGCAACTCGCTGAATTGGGTGCGGATGTCGTCATCAACTACGCGAGTAGTCCGGACAAAGCAGAGCAAGTGGCGGAAATCGCTCGCCAAAAAGGAGTGCGTGCCATTACGGTCCAGGCCGATCTTGCACGGAAGGAAGACGTGGAGCGTTTATTTTCAGAAACGATCAGCCAGCTTGGCAAAGTTGATCTTCTGATCAACAATGCAGGCATCATGAAGACGACGCCTCTGGCAGATGTAACGGAGGAGGAATTTGATCAGCAGTTTGCAATCAATGTGAAAGGGACATTCTTTGCTTGTCAGCAAGCACTGAAACACATGGAGAAGCAGGGCCGAATCGTTAATTTTTCTACCTCTGTAACGGGACAAATGTTTCCGGGATACAGCGTATACGCTGGAACCAAAGGAGCGGTGGAGCAGATTACCCGTCAGCTTGCAAAGGAGTTTGGCTCCAGACAGATTACTATTAATGCCGTAGCACCAGGTCCGGTGAATACCGAACTGTTCACCGTTGGGAAGACAGAGCAACAGCTCGAGGGGCTGCGTAAATTGAATGCATTCGGTCGTCTGGGCGAACCGGAAGACATTGCGAATGTAATCTCTTTTCTCGTCAGTGAGGAGTCTCAGTGGGTTACAGGACAGACGCTGCGGGCTAACGGCGGCTTCATTTAACGATAACATGCACCTCGTTTATTCCTTTTGACACACAACCGGGCGAATCCCCATATGATGCATTACATCAACAAGCACTTGGGGAAATGGGGAATCCGGGATGGCAAAAGCAAAGGGAAAGAAGGCGCCTGCGTTAAAGAGTGACAAACTCCGTGTATCCATGAAGTTGGTCACTTCGGATGTATGCGAGCGCTGCAAAACACCCTGCACACGAGGAATGGATTATGCAGCACGGATGCGAACAGAGGGCGCTGTAGGCAAGGGCGTCCCATGTATACTGACGCGTCATACTTCTTCGTAGATATAGTTGAACACTTAGTAATCTGGGATAAGTTCGTATAATTACGCATTTCCAACAACAATACTATAGAGGCATCCTTTAACAAGGGTTGCCTCTTTTTGATCGTTCCAAGGGGTGGAAGAAATTCTGGATAAAAAATGAAAAATGATGAAAAACAGCGCAACTTTGTGGATGAACCTGCAGTATAAATGTACAACAGCTAGCAGCAGGGGAGGGAATATTGACGGAATGAAATGGAAAAAAATTTTGCTGTGTGTCACGGTATTCTCCTTGCTCGGCGGGTCTTTATTGTTTGCAGATTCAGTGAACGAGAAGATTCGGGTTCTCATAAACGGCAAGGAAGCAGCTGACGGTGGTTATCTGATTGACGGAACGACCTATGTACCTGTAAGGGAAGCGGGCGGAATCGCCAGATGGGATAGCACAAACAAGAGAGTAACGGTGATCAAACCGAATGTACATATTTTTCTCTTCAAGGGAGATACCGTATTTGGTAATGTTAACGTGGGTAAACTTAAATTTAATGTGTTCTCACAAGTGGACAGTTTAACAACGGATATAGCTGCTGTGAAGGTGACGATAACCAATCCAAGTGGTGAGGTTAAGGATATTCAATCTCAGGAGCTAAAGACACAGAAGGACAACTTCTGGTTCCGTACGTATGATTTTACGTATGATTTCAGCCGGGCTGGCAAGTACCAAATCGGTTTTTATATTAAAGAAAATGCAAACAGTAACTATGTGCTTGTAACCGAGAAAATCATTACCGCGCTCAACGAATGAAGCAAAAATAACCTTGTCCGTAAAATTGACCTGGGTCATTGAACATGTTACGATATGCAAGGTTACACAATTTCTATTTATAAAGCGAGGTATTTCAATGAGCGATCACACACATGAACACGGCGATGCCTGCGGATACGGTCAAGACCATGACCACGACCACGAGCATGAAGAAGTTCTTCTGACACTAACAGACGAGAACGGAAATGACGTGGAGATGGTTTTGGTGGAGACGTTTGACGTGGAGAAGCATGTTTATGCGCTCCTGCTGGAACGTAACAATCCTGAAGCTGACGGTATCATTCTGCGTATGGAAGAAGAAGACGAAGAAATGGTGCTCTACAATATTGAAGACGAAGAAGAGTGGGCCCGCGTTGAAGCGGCGTACAACGAACTCGTTGCAAGCCAAGAGTAGTCAACCTTTTGGAATAAAGCATGAAGGCTCCTTGATATCAAGGGGTCTTTTGTTTGTTTTTTCACAATTTTATATGTTTTTTCTTCAAAAGAACCGACAGAATAGGTGAGAAAATGCAAATGGATCAACGTTCATAATCCAAGTTTGGACAAAGACAGAGCAATGCTGCATTCGAAAAATAAAAGGACCAAGCGAGGGCTTGGTCCTTTGAAAAATCATCCATAATTGGAAGAGGATGATTTAGAAAATGGCATCAGCTTCAACAATAACCTTAACGTTGGTGACGCTCCGGTCTTCGGGTCCTTTTACAGGAAGTCCAACTTCGACATGATCAATGATGTAGTCGATATTCTCCTGGGTGATAACCTCACCTGGCAGCAGAATCGGAATACCTGGCGGATAAACGTAGATGAATTCCGAAATAATCCGGCCCGCGGATTCCTTGAAAGGAATGACTTCGGTATCCCCATAGAACGCATCACGCGGAGTCAGCATCAGCTGAGGCACATCCGGAACCTTGACTACCAGTTCATGGGCAGGATTCACCTGATAATACGTACGGGACAGGTCTTGCAAGGCGCTTAGCAAGATCTCTACGGAATCATCCGTATCTCCTGGCGTAATGAGGCACAGAATATTATACATATCACTGAGTTCCACCTCAATGTTGTAATGCTCACGCAGCCAGTTCTCTGTTTCGTAGCCTGTAATTCCAAGATGACGAACATGAATGGTTACTTTGGTTGGGTCATAATTGAAGGTAGCCTCTGTGCCCAGCAGCTCTTTGCCAAAGCAATATAATCCATCCATATCATTAATGGAGCGTCTTGCAAATTCAGCCAGATCGATCGCTTTCTGTGCAATTTCATGACCATGCAAAGCCAAATTGCGTCTCGATGTATCGAGGGAAGCAAGCAAAATGTATGAGGTTGATGTGGATGTGAGCAGGCTCAGAATCGTCTGTACACGCTGCGGATTCACATACCCATTCTTCGTGTTTAGGTTGAGTATGGAACTCTGTGTCATGGAGCCACCGAGCTTGTGAACACTCGTCGCAGCCATATCGGCCCCAGCTGCCATGGCAGACAGTGGCAGATCCTCATGGAAATGAATGAGTACGCCGTGAGCCTCGTCCACAAGGACAGGGACCTGGTAGCTGTGTGCCAGCTCAACGATTGCTTTCAGATCTGTACATACCCCGTAATAAGTCGGATTAATGACGAGCAATGCCTTGGCATCAGGATGGCGCTCCAGCGCCCTGCGTATGGATTGAATGGTCACCCCGTGATCGATACCAAGATTGGCATCTTGTGCGGGAGAGACAAATACAGGTTTCGCGCCTGAGAAAATAATGGCAGACAGAACGGATTTGTGCACATTACGGGGCACAATAATTTTATCGCCCGGTCCACAGACCGATAGAATCATCGTCATAATCGCACTGCTTGTACCTTGTACACTAAAATAGGTATAATCGGCTCCGAAGGCATCTGCAGCCAGCATTTGTGCTTCTTGAATGACTCCGGTGGGCTGATGCAGATCATCCAGTGGTGCGATGTTGATCAAATCTATGGAGAAGGCATTATCACCGATAAATTCACGGAATTCGGTATCCGCTCCCAATCCTTTTTTATGTCCCGGAATATGAAATTGCACCGGATTGAGTGCCGCGTGATTTTTTAAAGCGGTAAACAGCGGCGTACGGTGGTGATCCATCAGTGCTGTCACAACCTTTCCTAATTATAATTTGTAAGAAAAACGTCTTTCGACGTAAATTCTATGAAGACAGACCGCATGTAGCGGAAGTTTTTCTTGCGATCACGGAATAGTTCAGCTTCGCTGAAACTCATCATTTTGTAATCTTAAACAAAGATGAGTATAGCAAATGTAGAACCGAATGCAAGCAGTATTGCTTGACAAATTTTCGAATTGCCGAGATTTGGTCACATCCCCTAGGGTTACAGTAAGGATAGGAGATGGGCAAGCAAGCACCGAAAGGGGAAAAAGAATGCAAACCAATACAAAACCAGCCAAAATCCTGCGCTCACCTTTTTTTATCGCCATGTGGCTAACACTTTTTCTAGTTGAAATTATCAAAGGAGCCCTGTTGGTCGCTATTCTGCCCGTGTATATGGACAATATTCTGGGCCTGTCCGCTGGCGTGATTGGTGTGGCCTTTGCCCTTCAATATTTGGGAGATAATCTGTTCCGGGCTCCCTCCGGCTGGGCAGCAGAACGGATCGGGTTCCGCGCGACCATGGTGACGGCACTGATCTGTACATTGATTGCTGTAATCATGATTATATTTTTCAAAAGTGCATTTGGGCTTGCCATGGCTTGTCTCATTCTCGGAATCGGGACGTCACCCCTTTGGCCTTGTGCCATGACAGGCGTGACGGCAATGTCGGGCCCACAGAACAAGAACGGCACAGCCATGGGCGCGCTGGAGATGGCGGCTCTTGGGGGAACCGGACTTGGGCCAATCGGCATGAACTGGTTGCTTGAGCGAACACATCACGATTATCGTACTATTTTTCTGGTGCTGATGGGTGTGGCAATCCTGGTCATTCTGGTTGCCTTGATTCTTCCCGGACGTGTCGTTGTAGAAGGAGAACATGTGGAAGAATCCAAACGGGCAGATATGAAATTTCCAGCCAAACCGAATTTGCTTACACCGTTTATTCGACTTCAGAAGAGTGTACAGGGGACGCTGCAACGAGTGCGCAGCACGCTGAATGTCAATCCCCTTGTATATCCTGCGCTGTTCATGCAATCCTTTGTCATAGGTTTGCTCAGCCCGGTTATTACGCTGTACACTCGCACAGATCTGCATATCTCGCCTAACCTGTACAGTTTGTTGCTAATCGCGGGTGGAGGTATTACAGTCATTGCACTGTTGCCTGTGGGGAAAATGGTAGACCGATTTGGAACGGCACCGTTTCTGAACATCGGTTTTTTGATGGCAGCAGTGAGCCTGTTTGCCTTTTCTTCCATTACGTCCATTCCTGTTGTATTCGGCATCGTCATGCTGGTTGGTGTTAGCTATGCGATGATTCTCCCGGCCTGGAATGCATTTGTGGCCACCTTGATTCCCAAAGGAGAACGCGGAGCGATCTGGGGATTCTTCCTGACCCTTCAGGGATCAGGTATGGTCGTAGGGCCGATTGTATCCGGGCTGCTGTGGGATCACATTAGTCATCCGGCTCCATTTATCGGGAGTGCTGTCGTTATGGCTGGACTTGCCGTTGTGCACTATGTGTTATCACGTAAACCGTATCGAACAGCTCCTGTCAAATGAACCGATTGAGGTCTGATGAGGATGTTCTATTAACAAAAGGGAGTTCCATCAACCATACAGGTTGTGGGACTCCCTTTTTGGTGTTGCATAGCGCATCCAGGTCGATGACAACAGAAAGTTATTCTGCCTGCTGACCAGGTTCTTTCTGAATTAAACGGTCTTCGTACCCCGCAAGTCCACCTACGATAAAGACATCTTGTACAGCGGCAGCAGCGTTTTGAACGTGGAACGAACCGTCTTCAGGAACTTGTCCCCATCCGCAGTTAATGGATCATCCCGATCCACGCGCAGCCCGCACATGACCTCGGCTTTTTTTACCGTCTTCAGCTTGGTGATGATTTTGTCAAAATCCTCATCCTGCATGTCCTGTTGCAGTGTACCGTGAGGAGCCATGTGATCCATGGACCAATAGAACTCTCCAGGCAAACTGCTGCGCACTTCATCCAGCTGGCGTTCGAGGCCCTCCGCAAACGTTGTTTTGTTCGGACTTTCGTAGATGATGGCGAAAATAACAAACAGATGTGTATCGAACATGCCTACTTCGAAGTGAGGCAGTGCTTTATAACCACGCTTGGACGAAGCCCAGGCGACCCATGTATCTTTTGGAGGATTGACGGTACGGCGCGCGTGTTTTGCAACATGCACAAACATCTCTTCTCCGCATAATTCTGTCAGATAAGGCGTAAGTTCAGTACCCAGCTCTTCCAGCTTCGGTCGAACACGTTCAATGAGCAATTCCATGCGCGGTTCCAGCCCCGGGACCTGAAATACATCAAAATCACTACTATTAAAACCTGAGAAAGTCATCTGTAATCCTCCATTTCGCGTCCATTATATCATGAAAATCGGGGGCTTGCCCCTGTGCTCCTGCGGAAACGTGAGGTCCTTAGCTGCATTCGGTGAAAAATAGTCAAATAACCAAGTACCCTTACATAAAATGAAGTATAAAATAGGGTAAGCCGATTGAGAAGAAGCGATGGAAGAAGATGGCCGGAGCACATCCGGTACAGAAGGAGGGAGTGCCGTGAATAAGAGTTATGAAGTTGAATATTGCAATCTGGAGCTGCGGTTCAACCGTCGGCATATCCAAAATTTGATCAAAGACCTAATTCGTGAGGGGTATTCACTATATTGGAGCGAGGACGAATCCTTTTTTATCCTGTCAGTCCGCACCGGACGCAAGCTGGTAAAGCTCCGTTTTCAACAGACACGCAGTGGGAACTACAAGATGACAGGAGATTACATTATCAAGGACGCAAAGCTTGCAGAATGGCTGGAGAAGTTGATTGGGGATACCCGCGGGCACGCCGTGGTAAAACGGTTTAAGGATCAGCAGATGACCGTGGAAAATATTTTGTTTGGGGAAGTCATTCGTCTTGTGGAAGTATCCGGGTTCAAACAGCGTGTCATTTTTCAAAAGGAACCTGCGCCGACGGCGGAAGAGATGGAAGACATGTTCCTCTCGCGCGAAGGCGAGGAGCGGCTCATGCTGCTCCGCATGGAAGTGGACGATGAACTGGAACGTCTGCACGCAGCCATTCAGTTGAATAACGTCGAAAAAGCGAATGCCTGTCGTGCAGTTTTAAAACAGTTGTCAGGACATTTGTTGATGCTGGAAGGTTGAATGTCATGCTGTATTTATGAAAATACGATGAACACCTCAGGCAATTGGGGTGTTTTCTCGCTGTGCGACCATGGTCCGGGGTTCACTTCTATGCGTAAAACCGTTAAAATGGGGGTATTGTTGAGAGTTCATTTCAATAAAATTAATTGGAGCAAAGGATGGAGGACCAGATGGCGAAACAACAGATCGGTGTCATTGGACTTGCAGTAATGGGCAAAAATTTGGCCCTTAACATTGAAAGCAGAGGTTTCACGGTGTCGGTATTTAACCGTTCCCCGGAGAAAACCAACGATCTTCTGAAAGAAGCCGAAGGTAAAAATCTGACAGGCACATTCTCCATTGAAGAGTTTGTGGCATCCCTGGAATCCCCACGCAAAATCCTGATCATGGTACAAGCAGGTAAAGCAACCGACGCAACCATTGAACAACTGCTTCCTCATCTGGATGAGGGTGACATCATCATTGATGGGGGTAACGCCTACTTCCCTGATACCCAACGTCGCAGCAAAGAGCTGGAAGACAAAGGCATTCGCTTCATCGGTACAGGTGTATCCGGTGGTGAAGAAGGCGCACTGAAAGGCCCTTCCATTATGCCAGGCGGACAGGAAAGTGCGTATAAGCTGGTTGAACCGATCCTGACAGCCATTTCGGCCAAAGTCGGAGACGATCCTTGTTGTACATATATCGGACCAGACGGTGCCGGACACTATGTGAAAATGGTGCATAATGGTATCGAATACGGAGATATGCAGCTGATCGGTGAAGCATATCACTTGCTCAAATCCGTGCTGAATGTGTCTGTTGAAGAGCTGCATGCGATCTTTACGGAATGGAATCAAGGCGAGCTGGACAGCTACCTGATTGAAATTACGGCCGATATCTTCTCCAAATACGATCCGGAAACTGGCAAACCGATGGTTGATGTCATTCTGGATGCAGCAGGTCAAAAAGGAACAGGCAAATGGACAAGCCAAAGCGCACTGGATCTCGGCGTACCCTTGTCCATGATTACAGAATCCGTATTCTCCCGTTTCCTGTCTGCGATGAAAGACGAGCGTGTAGCAGCTAGCAAAATCCTGAACGGACCAGCGACTGAAGCATTCTCCGGTGACAAAAAAGCATTCATCGAGAATGTGCGCAAAGCCCTGTTCGCAAGTAAAATCGTATCCTACGCGCAAGGCTTTGCCCAAATGCGTGCAGCTTCCGATGAATACGGCTGGGATCTGAAATACGGCAACATCGCCATGATCTTCCGCGGTGGTTGCATCATCCGTTCACAGTTCCTGCAAAATATCAAGGAAGCATACGACAAAGATGCAGAACTGAAAAACCTGCTTCTGGACCCATATTTCCA
The DNA here is from genome assembly GCF_014844075.1 of Paenibacillus sp. JNUCC-31. Classification (NCBI taxonomy): domain Bacteria; kingdom Bacillati; phylum Bacillota; class Bacilli; order Caryophanales; family Paenibacillaceae; genus Paenibacillus; species Paenibacillus sp. JNUCC31. The sequence goes on along the minus strand of NZ_CP062165.1, from coordinate 978,415 downwards.
AAATATCGTTGAATCCTACCAAGGCGCATGGCGTGAAGTTGTTGCAGCTGCCGTGACCCAAGGCATTCCGGTTCCTGGCTTCTCCAGCGCGTTGTCCTACTATGACAGCTACCGCACAGAGCGTTTGCCTGCAAACCTGCTGCAAGCACAACGTGACTACTTCGGTGCTCATACGTTCAAACGCCTGGACAAAGAAGGCAGCTTCCACCACAACTGGATGGAATAGTATCATATATACGATCCATGAGATTGGGCTAAAGCGTCCTGATTCAGGAGCCTTGGCTGAAAGAGAAGCATGGACAGAGGCTTGGAGAATCGGTTAATACCGATGAACTCCAGGTCTCTTTTTTAGTGGTATTGTAATCTCGCCTGGAGTTACGAACATGAGACGTTCTATGTTGAGAAGATGAGACTTTTCTATTTTTTAACGAATTCTGAAGGGCTTATTTCGATGATATGAAGCGAAAGTAGGCTGTTCTGATGGAATTTTTGGAAATAGGTTTACTGAGATTCGTTAGAATTTAATAATCCCCTGGATCTCGGAAATTAGCTCATCTGAGTTCATTAGAATCCTATGGTGTAGATGGACTTACTTCGATATGCGTTGGAGTGATTGCAGAGACTCAAGGGGAAGTCGCGACCAAAACGGAATGGCCTTTCCCCGTCCGCAGGGCTGTGTTATGATAGGACAAAAGTGCTCACGAATTGCTTGAAATAAAGGAGTGTACACCTTGAGCAAGTCTAACAATATTATTCTCATCGGCATGATGGGAACGGGCAAATCAACTGTTGCTGACATGCTCGCACGCGAGCTGGGCTACCGACTGATTGATGTGGACGCCGCGGTGGAGAGAGAGGAAGGCTGTACGATTCCTGAATTGTTCACAGGCAAGGGAGAGACGTATTTCCGCGATGCCGAGAGCCGCATGTTATGCTCGGTGTTGGAGAAGAAGGCGCAGGTAATTGCAACAGGAGGCGGTGTCGTTCTGCGTTCAGACAATTGTGATGTCATGTCTAAGAACGGATGGGTGGTTGCCTTGACTGCGGATCCGGCAGTGATTGTACAGCGCGTTAGCGGCTGTGATAATCGTCCACTCTTGGCAGGTAATGCGGAGGAACGCATACAGACCATTATGCAGGAACGGAAGGACGCATACCGGTTCGCACATTACACGGTGGATACTACGGAGTTATCCGCTGCTGAAGTGACTCGTCTAATTTTAGCGCATTACCGCGTCTAAGCTTGTAATTATTTCATATTCTCGTAATTGAATGCAGGAATTGACTGTACACATGAGTACATGGCCGAGGCACCGGAGAGGGATAACTTTCGCATATGGAAAAAGATTGTGGCGGGGAGTTAAGGATTAGTGGAGCCATGTCATCGGGGGAGGTAGATATAAAAAACGGGCCGATGGGCCCGTTTGACTTGCAGAGGTCTTGGCTCAGCTAAGCTATGCAAGACTGCTGATGCAGCTTGCTTGCTGTATCTAATGCATGAGCCACGCCCCTGATGCTGTGTTAGTCTTCCTGTTGCCATTGAAGCATGCCGCCGACCATGTTGGTGCAGCCATCGTAGCCGAGCTGCTGTAAATATTCACAGGCGCGCTCACTGCGGTAACCGCTCCGACAGATCAGGACAATCTCACCTGATTTTTCGATTTCAGACAGTCTGTCCGGAATCTGCCCAAGCGGGATGTGCTTGGCTCCCTCAATCATGCCTTGCGCGACTTCATCGTCCTCACGGACGTCTATCATCTGGAGCTTTTCTCCCGCCTTTAAACGGCGGCGGAGCTCAGAAGTTTCAATTTCAGCAATTTGTGTCATATTCAGGTCCTCTTTTCTGTATGGACTTAACGCCTTTAATGATACCCAAGCGATGCATGGAATGTCAATTTGGCAGAATAGCATGACTGCAAGGAATCTTATACTTATATGTAACAGGACCATCTTATGAATTTTAAGAAGCACATTATAATCAATGAAGGAGAAATTCATCCATGGACGTTATCGTTAATCCAACCCCAACCCTAAGCGGGGAAATTGGAGCCCTGTCTTCCAAAAACTACACCACACGCTACCTGCTTGCTGCTGCACTGGCAGAAGGCACCAGTACGATTCATTATCCAGCACATAGTGAAGATAGTGATGCTATGCGCAGATGTATTCGCGATCTTGGAGCCGAGCTTGAAGAGGATGACAGCAAAATCGTTATCAAGGGCTTTGGCAGCCATCCCCGTGATGTGCGGGAATTGAATGTCGGCAATGCGGGAGCCGTACTGCGCTTCCTTATGGGCGTAACAGCACTTTGCCCTGAAGTAACGTTTGTGAATACGTACCCGGATTCTCTCGGCAAACGTCCACATGATGATCTGATTGACGCACTTGGCCAGCTTGGTGTTGAGGTTCAGCACGAGCAAGGGCGACTCCCGATTACGATCAAAGGCGGTCAGGCCAAAGGTGGACATATTCAAGTCTCAGGTTCGGTCAGCTCCCAGTACTTGAGCGCATTATTGTTTGTAACTCCTCTTCTGGCAGAAGACAGCACGATTGAAGTATTGAATGACTTGAAATCCAAAGTGGTCATTGGTCAGACGCTGGAAGTACTGGAGCAGGCAGGTATCGTCATTCATGCAAGTGATGATTATATGTCCTTCCGTGTACCCGGGGGTCAGGCTTATAAACCGCAAACGTATACTGTTCAGGGAGACTATCCGGGTTCAGCAGCTGTCCTCGCGGCCGCGGCTGTCACCCAATCGGATGTTAAAATTTTGCGATTGATGGAACAGAGCAAACAGGGTGAGCGTGCCATCGTTGACGTTCTGCGCATGATGGATGTGCCGTTGACGCATGAGAACGATGTGGTACATGTACAAGGTAACGGTAAATTGAAGGCTGTCGAATTTGACGGAGATGCCGCGACGGACGCGGTGCTCGCGATGGTAGCTGCGGCTGTATTTGCGGAAGGGACTTCACGGTTCTATAATGTAGAGAACTTACGTTACAAGGAATGTGATCGCATTACAGATTATTTGAACGAGCTGCGGAAGGCAGGTGCCAACGTAGAGGAGCGTCAAGCCGAGATTATCGTACACGGTCGTCCAGAAGGTGTCGAGGGTGGCGTTGAGATCAACGCTCACTACGATCATCGCGTAATTATGGCACTCACTGTTGTTGGTCTGCGTTCCAAGGAGCCGCTTCGTATTCGGGATGCACACCATGTAGCCAAGTCTTATCCGCAATATTTCGATCATTTGCAGGCGCTTGGCGCCTCGGTTCAATGGGTAAAAGAGTAAAATAACACGTTAAGCAGAAAAGGATGGTGCTTGAACATGGAATTTAACAACCCTACTCGTGAAGAAATTGGACAACTTTTGCGCAAGGCAGGCAACATCGCAGTCGTCGGCTTATCGGACAAATCGGATCGTACCTCCTATATGGTAGCGGAGGCCATGCAAAGCAGAGGATATCGTATCATACCGGTAAATCCTCAAGTGCAAGGCGAGATTCTCGGTGAGACGGTATACGCTACACTCGCGGACATTCCTGAGCCGGTTGACATTGTGAACGTATTCCGCCGTGATGAATATTGTGCGGATGTCGCTCGTGAAGCTGCCGCGATCAAGGCCAATGTATTATGGCTCCAGCTTGGTATTCACAGTGATGAAGCCGTACAGATTGCTGCTGAGAGCGGTATGACAGCAGTGACGAATCGTTGTATCAAGGTAGAGGACTCCATCGTTCTGCGCGGTGCTGGACGCGGTTAAGTCTCGATTCTTGAAAAATCCCGTTAACCTCGAGTTGGCGGGATTTTTTCTGTTTTATGAACTTTAAACTTAGGGTACCATTTGCAGATTATGAGGAATGAAGTTGAAATCAAAGCGCTGCTCCGCTCCATGTAGTTATGGGGCAACACAGATTTGGACTCCTTTTTGTCATGTCTGAAGGAAGTGGGATACAAATTGCCAATTGGTTACTGTTTTGCTTTGACAAAACGTTGCGTAAAGCTTACCATCTAGGATAGAAAGGAGAGGTCGCCATGAATTGGCTCGGATCCTTGCAGCAGCTCGGACGAGCGGTAATGCTGCCTACAATGGTCCTGCCCGCCGCCGCAATTTTGCTGAGTGTTGGCAGTTTGCCCTGGGACGCCTGGGGATTGAAAGTTGTTGGTGAAGTGTCTACCGTGGCCGGACACGGTATTTTTTATTTTTTGCCGTATTTGTTCGCTGTCGGTGTAGCGCTGGGACTCTCCAACCAGGCCGGACAAGCGGGACTCGCTGCTCTGGCTGGTATTGTGATATATGATCAGGTGACTCGCAATTTCGGGGATGACACCATTCAACCTGCTTCCTTAATCGGAATTATTCTCGGCGCACTCGCCGGGGTGACGCATAATCGGTTCAAAAGCATTAAATTGCCCGAAATCTTACAGTTTTTTGGCGGTTCAAGGTTTGTTTTGCTCATTGTTGGACTGTGCTCGGCGCTGTTCTCCTTTTTTATGTTATGGATCGCACCCATACTGCAACATGCATTGAACGCCATCGCCACCTGGGAATACAGTCTCGGCGGTTTTGGGCTGTTTATATATGGGGTCCTGTACAGGGTACTGGTGGCCTTTGGGCTGCATCATCTGCTTAACAATGTGTTCTGGTTCCAACTGGGAACGTATGAAACAGCAGACGGAAATATTGTGCAAGGGGATTTGCCACGTTTTTTTGCAGGCGATCCGACAGCAGGATATTTTATGGCGGGGTTGTTCCCGATCATGATGTTCGCAATTCCAGCGATTGCCTTTGCCATTATTCAGGAAGCAAGGGAAGACCTAAAACCGAAAATCAAAAAAACATTTCTTACTTCCGCGCTTGTTTGTTTTCTGACAGGGGTATCGGAGCAGATTGAGTTTGCCTTTTTGTTTGCTGCACCATATCTGTTTATCGTGCATGCAGTCATGTCGGGTCTTGCGATGTGGATCAGCTACTGGCTTGATATCAGGCACGGCTTCTCTTATTCCGCCGGCATTATCGATTACATACTCAATTTTCATCTATCGGAGAATGCGTGGAAGATCATACCGGTTGGCATACTATATGGGTTGGTTTATTATTTCCTGTTCAGATGGGCGATCCGCACGTTCAAGATTCCGACTCCAGGCCGTGAAGAGGGTTCCATGCTGGAAGATTGGGTAGGTAACATTCCCTATCAGGCGCCTCTCATTTTGGAAGCATTGGGTGGGAAAGAAAACATTGTGCAGGTAGAAGCCTGTATTACACGGCTTCGTCTCACGGTGCATAATGATCGGTTAATCGATACAGGTGCAATGAAGAGTATGGGGTCCGCAGGCCTTATCAAGCTGGGTGGCGGTAACGTACAAGTCGTATTTGGCACCTACTCGGAATTGATCCGGGAAGAGATTGCAAAGCTGCTCGAACGGGATCTGCAGCAGGTTCTGTTCTGCGCTCCGGTTCAGGGTAAGATGTTACCGATTGAAGAGGTACCTGACCAGATTTTCGCAGCCAAGCTTGTGGGTGACGGAGTCGCCTTTGTCCCGGAAAAAGGAGAACTGGTCTCACCCGTCTACGGAACGATTATGCACATGTATCCGACGATGCATGCCTTGGGGATTTCAACCCGGGAAGGACTTGAGGTCCTGTTGCATATCGGGATCGACACATCCCAGTTGAAAGGGCACTTTGAAGCTTTTGTTCAGGAAGGGGACACGGTGGAGCCGGGTCAGTTGTTAATCAAGTTTGACCTGGCTGTATTGCGAGCCGAGGCGGCGTCGCTGACGACACCGATGGTGATCACGAATCCAGATCGTGTTAAATCATGGAGTTTTGCTCCATTTAAGCAAGTTAAGAAAGGTCAGGCATCCGTTATGTCCGTGGTGCTCTATGACAGGAACGTTGGAGGGGTAGAATGAAGATACAAGGCATCAACGGCGCTGCAGGCATAGCCATCGGCAAAGCATTTGTCCTGCCCAGTTGGGAATGGGATCTGCCGGATCAGAAGATGGATTCGGTGGATCTCGCCCAAGAGTTCGAACGGCTGTACGAGGGCATACGGACATCGAAGGATGAGATTGAATATATCAAGAATGAGTTCAAGGAAGTCGTTGGGCCGGAAGAGTCCAGCATCTTTGATGCGCATCTGGCGATTCTGGAAGATCCCGTATTCATGAACGAGATTCGTGGCATAATTGAGCGTCAATACAAGGCGGCAGAAGTGGCCGTCAAAGAAGCGATTGATCATTTTGTCACCATGTTTGATCTGCTGGAAGATGAATATATGAAGGAACGCGCCATAGACATCAAGGACGTTGGAAACCGATTGTTAAAGCATTTGCTGGGTGCACCGGAAATTACGCTTCCATCGGATACACAGCCTTATATTCTTGTGGCTAAAGAGCTGTCTCCCTCTCAACTTGCGCATTTGAATCCAAGTCATGTGCTGGGCATCGTGACCCTCATCGGAGGTAAAACGTCGCACTCCGCTATTATGGCCCGTGCCCTTGGCATTCCACTCGTTTCCGGTCTGGAAGCGAGTCTTGGCATGCCGGTAGAGACCGGGGATATGCTGGTTGTTGATGGAGATAACGGCCTGGTATTTACAGAACCGGATCGTAAGACAATTGAACGTTACACGATGATTCGCAGCAAACAATTGAAGAAAAAAGAACAGTTGCAGGTACTTGCTACAGTGGATGCGGTAACCAAAGACGGCTCCGTTCTGCATCTGGCTTCTAACATCAGTTCCGTCAAGGAACTGGATATGGCATTGAAACATGGGGCGAAGGGCGTTGGTTTATTCCGGACAGAGTTCCTCTACATGGACCGGGCTACATTTCCGGGGGAGCAGGAGCAATATGAGGTCTATCGTCTTGTTGCTGAGAAAACGGCAGGTCAGTCGGTAGTTATTCGTACGCTCGATATTGGTGGTGACAAGCAGCTCGACTATTTCGAACTTCCGGAAGAAGATAACCCGTTTCTGGGATATCGTGCGATTCGAATCAGTCTGGACCGCAAAGATCTGTTCAAAACACAGCTTACAGCCATTTTGCGCGCCAGTGCTGCCGGTAATGTTAAAATTATGTACCCGATGATCTCTTCGGTAGAAGAACTTCAGGAGGCCAATGAAATCCTGCGTGAAGCGATGTCTGACCTGGACGAGCGGAAGTTGCCGTACGATCCGCATATTCAGGTAGGCATCATGATTGAGGTGCCAGCAGCGGTGATGATCGCCGATCTGCTTGCCGAGGAAGCTGATTTCTTCAGTATCGGTACGAATGATTTAGTGCAATACGTGCTGGCTGTAGACCGAATGAACGAGCAGATTGCTCACATGTATCACCCGTATCATCCTGCCGTACTGCGCATGCTGCGCGCGACAGTGGAAGCGGCACACACTGCAGGGATCGATGTCAGTGTGTGTGGGGAGATGGCCGGAGACGAGCGTTCGATCCCTATATGGCTGGAACTAGGTATAAGCAATTTGAGCATGTCCCCACAATCCTTGCTGCGTGTGAAGCACAGGGTATTGAATACGACAACTGCGGCTGCCAAAGAGGCAGCACAGGAATGCTTCACCCTGCGGACAAGTGCAGACATCGAACAGCGTCTGCAGGTCTTCAATGATTCGATGGGTAGCCCGGATGAACAGAGCGGATCAAATGCATCTTAGATTGGTTGATTTCTATTAAATACCTTTAAGTGAAAATATTTACTTTTTTACAATTATGGAAAAAAGAAGTATTTAATAACAAAACCCCACGCCAATATCAATATGGCATGGGTTTTTTCTTTATTTTTCAGCAAGGGCATCACAAAATGCTTTGCCATACGGAGGAAGGTCAGGCGGACGACGAGCCGAAATGATGTGTCCATCTACGACAACAGCTTCATCTTTCCAGATGGCTCCGGCATTTTCCATGTCATCCCGGATTCCCGGGGTAGAAGTGACGGTAACCCCGTCCAGTATTTTGGCAGAGATCAATACCCAGCCTGCGTGACAGATCTGACCGATGGGTTTCTGATCCGCATGCATTTCCTTGACGAGTTCAAGTACTTTGGGATAACGTCGCAGCTTGTCCGGTGCCCAGCCTCCGGGTACAAGAATTCCATCATATTGTGAGCTGTCGAGTTCTTCAAAACTGTATTCCGCCTCTGCAGGAACACCATATTTACCGATGTAGGTTTTGCCTTTTTTCTCTCCGGCGAGATGCACTTCGGCTCCTTCTTCGCGAACACGATGCACCGGATACCACAGTTCCAGATCTTCGAATTCTTCATCGACCAGGGCGATGACTTTTTTGCCTGTTAGTCTCATCATCATCTCTCCTTTTACGGTAAGTAGCACATAGCGTCTTTATTGTAACAGATTCTCATGGTGACTTCATTGTCATGCATGTTCTCCAACCACGCAAGCGATTACAATGCAATGAATCCCTACATTCGACAACCTTCATCTGGGGACAGTGGTAATTTGTGCAACCTATGGTTTATAGCAGGATTTGAGCGGAATTAGGTCGAATGATATCTATATAAGAGCTATAGAACGAGTGAGGTGATGACTGTGCGTAAGACGTGCAGATGCGGACATGTAATGGAACTGGAATTAAGAACGGTGGTATACGCCAAAAAAGTGGAGATTCGTAACGTACCTGTATTTGCGTGTACAGATTGTGTTTCCTACGAAGTGCTTCAGCCGGTCAAGCCGGATTTGAAAGCGTGCATCAGTACGTTGGGAGAACAGCCTGCGAAACAGGATGTATCGTTTGGGGAGCGAAATGAACTTGCAGACCTCCTGCATGAACAGTTGCTGGCCTGGCCTGATGCTACAGATCGCGAGATGGAACATCGGATGCAGCATGCTGTAGAAGAACGCATTAATCTGCTTCTGGATATTATGGGGTACGCCCAGAAATCCGGCGATGCAGAGTGGATTGAGACAACGGAGCGCAGATTGGGGCAATTATCCGGCTTTGTATGGCAGGCGCACTTCTCGAATGCTGTCTAATTTTGACGTGTAAAATGCTTGTTTTCATGAAAATTGGCTTTTTTGCTCTCTTTTTGTTAAGATATCGTAGAGTGAAAACGCTCAACATAGCGGTAATCCTGGTAAAGGGGGATGTATATCAAATGGCTGACATGACTAAAATGACAAGTATTGAACAGCTAAACTCCGCAGTGGAGGCTACCGAGGATCAACCTTTGCTTCTGTTTAAGCACAGTACACGCTGTCCGATCAGCGCGAGTGCCTATCAGGAGATGAACGATTATTTGCAAAATAGTCCAAGTGAACAGGTGCAATACGGGATCATTTATGTAGTGGAAGACCGTCCTGTGTCCAATGAAGCAGCGGATAAGCTGGGTGTTAAGCACGAATCTCCGCAGGCGATTCTAGTCAAAAAGGGAATTCCTGTATGGCATACTTCCCATTCGAATATTACTTCAACCACAATCACGAATGCACTGCGTGAGTCCTAAAGCCTATTTTAATTGATTAATGCATAAATTTGTCGTAATATAAATCTTAATGAAAATGGTATGAAAATTTACTGGTAATGGAGAGAAGTACTGTGACGGTAACCATTTATGATGTGGCACGTGAAGCTGGTGTCTCTATGGCAACGGTATCACGGGTTGTTAATAATAACCCTAATGTTAAGCCACAAACACGCAAAAAAGTATATGAAGCCATCGATCGGCTCGGATATCGTCCGAATGCGGTAGCCAGAGGTCTGGCGAGCAAGAAGACAACCACGGTCGGGGTCGTTATTCCGGACATTTCGAACTCAACCTTTGCAGAGATTGCCCGCGGGATTGAAGATATCGCGAATATGTATCACTACAACATTATTTTGTGTAACGCGGATAAGAAGAAAGAAAAAGAAATTCGTGTAATTAACACGTTGTTGGAGAAACAAGTGGACGGTCTGCTCTTCATGGGTGGAACAGTGACGGACGAGCATATTCAGGCGTTCCAGTCAGCGGCTGTGCCGATTGTTCTCTGTGCAACAAGTGACGAGAAGGGCACGTACCCTTCTGTAGATATTGATCATGAAGCTGCGGCATTTGACGCTGTAAATACCTTGATCCGTCATGGACACAAGGAAATTGCAATGATCAGTGGTACACTGCAAGATCCTGCCAACGGTTATGCTCGTTTCCAAGGCTACAAGAAAGCACTTGAAGCAGCGGGTATGGAATACCAGGAAGATCTCGTACGCATTGGTAACTATCGTTATGAGTCTGGTGTGGAAGCGATGAAGTATTTCCTCGGATTGAAGAAAAAACCTTCGGCGATTTTCGCAGCAACAGATGAGATGGCAATTGGTGCTATTCACAGCATTCAGGATGAAGGTCTGAAAGTACCGGATGACTTCTCCATCATCAGTGTGGATAACATTCGTATGGCTTCCATGGTCCGTCCTCAGCTGACAACTGTAGCTCAACCGATGTATGACTTGGGCGCTGTAGCGATGCGTTTGCTGACCAAGCTGATGAAGAAAGAAAATGTGGAGAACCCACGGGTTATTTTGCCGCATGAAACAATTCTTCGTCTGTCTGTAAGCCATGCAGATGTAGTTTAAATAAGAAAGGGAGAAGGCATTCTCTCTACATAGTGGAATTACGAAAGCTCCGGAAACGGAGCTTTTGTGCTGGATGGGGCTCAGCACGTAAACGGAAAACACACTTGGAGGGAAACGAGTCCAGGTTCAACATACAGAATGCATAACAGGAGGTTAGAACATGCGGGAAACAATTGGCATTATTGGTGCAATGGATGAGGAAGTAGAACTTCTCTTGGCTGGTATGAAGCAATTAGAGACGGTAAAACAAACCGGAATCACCTATGTTGCAGGCGAATGGCTGGGTAAGCAGATTGTGGTCTGCAAGTCAGGTGTGGGTAAAGTGAATGCGGCTGTGACGACACAGATTTTGATTGATCGTTTCCAGGTTAACCGTATTATTTTCACAGGTGTCGCAGGCGCAGTTAATCCGGAGTTGAACATTGGGGATATGGTCATCTCGTCGGTGTGTGTACAGCATGATATGGATGTGACACCACTTGGATTTGAGCGCGGGGTTATCCCTTACCAGGAGACGTCTGCATTCCCGGCGGAAGCATCACTTATCGCGTTGGCTGAAGAAGCCTGCAAAGCGCAGGGAGCGAACTATCTGATCGGCAAAGTGCTGTCAGGAGATCAGTTCATTGCTGACAAGGATACGGTGAACATGCTGTATACCGAAATGGATGGGGCCTGCGCGGAGATGGAGGGGGCTGCCGTAGCCCAGGTCAGTTTCATGAACCGTGTTCCGTTCGTTGTCCTTCGCGCCATGTCTGACAAAGCGGATGGATCAGCACATGTGAACTTTGCCGAGTTCACGGTGGAGTCTTCCCGGCGTTCCCACCGTATTGTGGAACATATGCTGGAACATATGTAACCCTCTTACGGATGCATATGTTGGGCATGATTAAAGGGTAAAAGACAACAAAAACCGCGTATTCATAACAGTTCATCCGTGATGACTCTGTTCATGAACAGGCGGTTTTTCTATGTATACATTTTCTGAAATCATACATATTGGATTCGTAATCAGTACATGAAACGATGGCGGAATCGCACCCGGTCGAACTGTTCCTCGGATTCCAAGGGCACTTGGTTGCCGATGCGAACCATGAGGCAGTTCGCCGGATGAGAACAGATCTCCGGATCATCCGTGGCGTACCAGGTCATGTCTACGGTTTCCATCAATTTTTCCATCATCTTGCGGTAATCCCATACGGAAAGGGCGCTGCCTTTCAAATCCCAATGCCAGTAATATTCTGTTGTAAATACGATATATTTCTCCATCTGTCCATTTTCAAACGCAGTGAGCAGCATTTCCCGTCCAATCCCCAGCGATCGAAAGGCATCTGCAACCTCAATAGCACCCAGCTCAATCAGATCGGTCATATTGCCTTCGGACCAACGTTCGCATTCATCTGCATAATGGAACGTTACGTAGCCGACAATGGTTTCATTTTCCCGTGCAATGATGATTCGACCTTCGGGCAATGCGGCAATTTCGGCCAATGCCTCCTGTTGTTCCGAAGGGCGTCTGAAGGCATCCAGATCTGCATGAAATTCAAGCTGCTTAATCGTCTCGGCCTGAACGGGTCCTTCAATGGTGATTCGGTGGCCGGACTTGAAGATGGAACGCATATGATACTCCTTGATATGCTCCATAGTTCATGCTCCTCTCTCCCCCTACTTATAGAGGTTGTTCAAAAAGTCCGCTTTTGATTACGAAGGATGCCTAGTGGCATCATCAGCATCGAATATGGAATTCAGCCGAAATAAGCGGATGCTTGCGAAGTATGTTTCCTTCGGAAACATTGTAGTTGCTCACGTAGTTTTCCCTACGCTCCGCTACTCCCTTTCTAGCTTCATCCCATCTTCTTGGTACTGAAAACCGATCTTTATGAACACATATTTATAGCAAAAAACCAAAAATTTGAAAAGCCATAGACGATGATTGAAAAGATTTGCTATAATTGCGTAGACAAAAAATGTTCACAAATCAACAGCAGTTTGGATTCATCGGTTTGGCCTGGCAAGTACATGATGAGAAGTTCTCTCTACTAATGTAAGCGCTAACTGGAAGTTCAGTCAACACAAAGGCAATGAGAAGTGACCCATAATGGGAATCGAGATGTCGAGTTGAAGGAGGCTGGCAAGCATGAGTCAAGCACATGGTGAGATGCTGCAAACGGTTGTGTCTGAATCTAATCTGGGCGATTACACGGAGGCCCGAAGCCGGTTTGATTGGGAATCGGTTGAAAGGCACTTTACGTGGCACGCCAGCGGAAAAGTCAACATGGCGCATGAAGCGATAGACCGTCATGTATTGGAAGGAAGAGGCGGAAGAATAGCACTTTTATACAGTGATGCTTCGCGGGAAGAGGCATATACATTTGCTGATTTAAGTGAGCAGTCGAGTCGCTTCGGTAACGTTCTTCGCAAATATGGGGTAACCAAGGGCGATCGCGTGTTTATTTTTATGCCTCGCAGTCCTGAGCTCTACTTCAGTCTGCTGGGCACATTGAAAGCCGGGGCTGTTGTAGGTCCGTTATTTGAAGCTTTTATGGAGACTGCGGTGAAGGACCGTTTGGAGGATAGCGGAGCTGTGGCACTGGTGACGACTCCCCAATTGCTGGGACGAATCAAACGTTCCGAATTGCCGGAACTCAAGCATATTTTTGTTGTGGGTGGAGGTCCGCAAACGGAAGAAGGACTCATCGACTTTGATGCAGAGATGTCCGCGGCTTCGGATGATATGGAAGTGGAATGGCTGACCCGTGAAGACGGTCTGCTGATTCACTATACTTCCGGCTCTACAGGCAAACCGAAAGGTGTATATCATGTGCAGAATGCGATGATTCAGCATTATTACACCGGCAAGGTGGTACTCGATCTGCGCGAAGATGACGTATACTGGTGCACCGCTGATCCTGGTTGGGTTACGGGCACATCTTATGGAATTTTTGCACCCTGGCTGAATGGCGTGACCAATGTTATACGTGGGGGACGTTTTAGTCCGCAAGATTGGTACAGCACCATTGAGAAAAATAAAGTCAGCGTATGGTACAGTGCACCGACTGCTTTCCGAATGTTAATGGGGGCGGGCGAAGAGACCATTGCCCAGCATGATCTGAGCAGTCTTCGTCACGTCATGTCCGTAGGTGAACCACTTAATCCCGAAGTTGTCCGTTGGGGCTGGAAAGCCTATGGACAGCGAATTCACGATACATGGTGGATGACGGAGACGGGTGCACAGCTTATCTGTAACTATCCAGGCATGCCAATTAAACCAGGTTCCATGGGTCGTCCATTACCGGGAATTGAAGCCGCCATTATTGATGATAAAGGACAGGAACTGCCGCCATACAGTATGGGGAACCTGGCTATTCGCACATCCTGGCCGTCCATGATGGCGAAGATCTGGAATAACCCGGCCAAATACGAAGAATACTTCCGACTCTCTGGCTGGTATGTATCCGGAGATTCCGCTTATATGGACGAAGATGGCTACTTTTGGTTCCAGGGCCGGATTGATGATGTGATTAACTCTTCTGGTGAACGGATTGGTCCCTTCGAGGTGGAGAGCAAGCTCGTAGAGCATCCTGCAGTAGCAGAGGCGGGCGTAATCGGTAAGCCGGATGTAACTCGGGGGGAGATCATCAAAGCCTTTGTGGCACTCCGTGAGGGGTATGAGCCGACACCTGAGCTGAAGGAAGAGATCTATCGATTTGTAAAAGAGGGCTTGTCTGCTCACGCCGCTCCGCGTGAGATTGAGTTCAAGGATAAACTGCCGAAGACCCGCTCTGGCAAGATTATGCGCCGCGTCCTGAAAGCCTGGGAGCTGGATCTGCCAACGGGTGACCTGTCGACCATTGAAGACTAAAGAATAAACCAGCGGATGCAACACGTCTGCCTGTCCCATGATTCCAATTCAAAGCCTGATCCGTGTCTCATTGCGGATCAGGCTTTTGCTTTTGGGTATCCATGCAAAACAAAACCCCATCCTCAAGATGCGAGAATGGGGTTAAAAGTGGAATCTTGATAACTCTGTATTAAGGTTGGAAATGCACGGCCCCGGACGGTTCAGATTCGCCTACACTGTTGCTGGCGGATACTTTGAACCATCCGCTTGTGGATGCAGGCACTCCGTAATCCATGGAAGTACCTGAAGTCGTTCCAATTTTGGTGTAAGGATCTGCGCCCGTTTCACTATAATATACAGCATAACTTTGGACGCCATCCGCTTCAGGATTGGATGCCCACTGAATGCGCAGTCCTTGCGAGAGAGCCGTAACGCTGACCTGACCAGGAGCAGCCGGAGCCGTCGTTGCGGTGTTTCCATTCTCGGAATCTTCCGGGGTAACTACGGTTCCCGGAACAGTAATCGGTTCTTTTATTTCTTCATCTGCAGGAGGTTCTGCCACTCCTGCGCTGCTAACTGCTGCGCTAGGAGCAGACTCACGACCAGCGACATCCACTGCAGTGACGTAGAACGCAAAGTTTCCACCTTGTGCATATGCAGTAAATGATCTGGACTCACCTGTCAGGACAACCTGCCCCTGATTCTGGAATCCGGCACCATTGACGGAGCGATAGAGACGATATCCGACGACATCACTTTCCGGTGTGGCGTTAAACGTAATCACGGCGTTACCGTTCCCAACGGATATTCTTACATTGCCTGGCGCATCTGGTGCCTTGCCGTTATCCGTTCTTGGATCAATCTGTGTCGGCATGTCGGCATCCGCATCTTCCGGCAGGTAATACCCAAGTGATTCGTGACGACTCATCCGTGAGAAAGCGCTTTGCAATTCTTTGATGAGATCAGAGATTGGTTTCTTGCGTTTAACAACCGTTTTCTCTTTCGTCATGTCTCCAGGTGTTTGATCGCGCGGAATGTAGTTTACACCATTGTAGGTGATATACTTGGCTTTGGCGACACCATCATCGCTGTCCTTCGGCACAAATTTGCTGTTGAAAATATCGGTGACATATCTGTCTGTCAACGAAGTTGGCAATTTGCCACTATAAGCTGATACAGTTCGTGTCTCAATCCCGGATGGTTTCTTGAATGAATCCGTGACAAACATTTCTTTGTCTGTGGCAATGACTTGATTCATGATTTGGGTCCATAGTTGCTGAGCGCGTTTCTTTTGTGATTTGGTTTCCAGTGTGTTTACTGACTGTTTGTATCCAACCCAAACTCCCAGTGTGACATCTGGCGTGTAGCCTTCGAACCAGACATCCGCATAGTTTTGGGTTGAACCCGTTTTACCTACGATCGGCACACTTTTGAAATACTTGTAATTTTCACGGACTTTATCTGCCGTTCCTTCCGTAATAACGGTACGGAGCATATCTGTCATCAGGTATGCGGTCTGTTTAGAGAAGGCCTGAACAGGTTCTGCATCGTGTTTATATACAATATTTCCTTTGGAGTCTACAATTTTGCTGATCATATAGGAATCATTGTATACACCGTTGTTGGCTATGGCTCCATACGCACTAGTGAGCTCCTCAACGGTTACACCGTACTGAAGACCTCCAAGAACGCCGGTCTGGGCCTGGTAGTCATCCTTCTGGATGGTGGTGATTCCGAGCTTCTTGGCAAAAGCCCATGATTTGTCGATCCCGACTTCTTCGTTGAACAGCTTCAGAGCAGGTACATTTAATGAGTAGTTCAGTGCTCGGCGGGCTGTCACGAGTCCTTGGTAACGATTGTTGGCATTTTTCGGAATATGGAATCCGTTCGGGCCGTCTTTCAGAATGATCGGTGAATCATCGATAATGGAGGCCGGTTGAACAAGACCTTCATCCAATGCAGGCAGATATGCGGCAATAGGTTTCATGGTCGAACCTGGCTGACGCATCATCTGGGTTGCATAGTTCATCTGTTCATCCTGGAAATCCCGGCCTTCAATCATGCCAAGAATAGCACCCGTTTTGTGATTGATGAGTATGGCAGCAGTCTGTTCTTTTCCTTTCACGGAATCGTCAGCTGAAAAATTACT
Organism: Paenibacillus sp. JNUCC-31; assembly: GCF_014844075.1. Classification (NCBI taxonomy): domain Bacteria; kingdom Bacillati; phylum Bacillota; class Bacilli; order Caryophanales; family Paenibacillaceae; genus Paenibacillus; species Paenibacillus sp. JNUCC31. Next base: position 961,840 of record NZ_CP062165.1, on the reverse strand, counting down.
GTCATCTTCGGCAATGGTACGCATCGTTTTGTATACACTTTTGTTAATGGTTGTATAGATGCGGTATCCACCTGTACGCAACTGCATCTGGGCTTCTTCCAGCAGGGCGCCGCTTTCTTTTTGTGGTGTATCGGTATCCGAATCCTTGGCTGTACCCGCAGTGGCATCCGTGCCTTCAGCTTTATCCGAATTCAGCTGTTTCATCAAAATCTGAGCAGCTTGTCGTTCCGTTTCCATCATAAGGTATGGATAAGTGTTGTAAGCTTTGATGGTTTTGGGTGCGAGAGAACTTTTGATATCAAAAGCAAGAGCTTCGTCATACTCGGTTTGATCAATTTTGGCCAGTTCCAGCATACGACGCAAGACCAGATGCTGACGATTGATTGCACGCTCAAAATTGTCCTCAACAAAGTCGCCTTTTCCATTAAAGGCAGAATAAGAGGAGGGGAGCTGAGGCAATCCTGCAAGATAAGCAGCCTGAGCTGTGTTTAATTTGCTCAAATCATTAATATTGAACAGCCCTTTGGCAGCTGCCTTGACTCCATATACATTATATCCACTGGAGCCGTTACCAAAAGGAACCTTGTTCAAATACGCTGTCATAATTTCGTCTTTGGTCAGGAAACGTTCGAGTCGGAGCGAAAGTAATATTTCTTTCACTTTCCGGTCCTCGGTTCGATCCAGATTGAGGAATACACGCCGGGCCAATTGTTGAGTCAGTGTGCTGCCGCCCGTTTGAACAGATTCTTTCAGCACTTTCTGTTTCACAGCGCGGAGCGTTCCGCTCATGTCTACACCTTTATGTTCGTAAAAATGATTGTCTTCAATCGAAATAACAGCATCAATAACTTTCTGCGGGATCTGGTCAAAGCTGACCGGACGCCTGTCTTCTTCTGTTCGTAATTGGCCGATCGGACTGCCATCGGCAAAGTAAGCAAAGCCTGTGATGGAGTTTTCGCTGACTTTCTGTTCAATCAGGGCCCTTGACCGGACGGGTTCGTCTTTCACAATGGAACTGACGTAACCCATCAAAGCACCTCCTGCAAATAGCACCCCCATGAATCCCAGGACAACTATCCATTTGACGACACTACCCAGTCTGCGGGCAAAACTGCGCTTGCGGGCAGGCTGTTCATCAGGCTTTTTCTTATTAACATCAACCATTCAGTGTCTTCCTCCTTTTAACAGCACTTATTATAGCATAAAAAGGCGGGTTTGCATGCCTGAGAAATACAAGCAATGGTCGAAAATTGCCATTCTTTCTTGCATAATGATATATATCATGCGAAATTAAATTAAATATCATGAGAAACCCTGAAGAATTTCAGTAAAACATGGAAGTTGCCTGTCTGCAAAGTGGCTATGACGGGTAGGTGGGTAGAGGGTTTACTTGGGGTTTATTATGTATATGCAACTAAAAAAACACATAAAAAAACAGCTGCCGAGAAATCTCGGACAGCTGTTTGCCGTGAAGCTTTAATAAAATGCAACGATTAACGGTTGTAGAACTCGACGATTTGTTTTTCGTCGATGTCTTGGGACAATTCCGAACGCTCAGGCAAACGAATGAATTTACCTTCCAGAGCTGTATCGTTGAATTCTACGTATGCAGGAAGATGCGAACGGTTTTCCAAAGCTTCCTTAACGGAAGAAAGACCGCGGCTTCTTTCACGCAGGCTAATAACGTCGCCAGTGCTTACTTGGTAAGAAGCGATGTCGACTTTTTTGCCGTTTACAGTTACGTGACCGTGGGATACCAACTGACGCGAACCTGCGCGGGAGTTAGCAAAACCAAGACGGTAAACGAGGTTGTCAAGGCGGCTCTCAAGCAAGAACATGAAGTTTTCACCCGCGATACCTTGCATTTTTTGCGCTCTAGCAAAGAGAGTGCGGAATTGCTTCTCGCCCAAACCGTACATGTGACGCAATTTTTGTTTTTCTTGCAACTGCATACCGTAGTTGCTGATTTTTCTCCGTTGGTTTGCTCCGTGCTGACCTGGAGGGAAAGGACGTTTCAATTCTTTGCCTGTTCCGCTCAGGGAAATGCCGAGGCGACGGCTCAATTTAAATTTAGGACCAGTGTAACGTGCCATGTTTAAAGTAGCTCCTTTTTAGTTAAGTTCATATAGGGCTCTGTTTGCGCTCCAATTTGTTGATGCGGGCCAAGCCTCGCATAGAACGATCAGGAAAGTTCAGCCGCTGTCCTGAAAGCAACAAAAAGAATGAGGGTGACACAACCGGTAATGCCCAAATTTAAAGACCCATTAGTAGTCTTCATCAACAATTTATATTACAGTTTACTAGAAGCAAAGTCAAGCGTGTGAGAAACGAAAAAAAACGTCTAAATTTGTCGATAGGTCATTAGGCCCAAAATAATGGGACAATTTTCTGAAATATGGATGCAAAAAACCTTTAAAGAGAGTAAAATAGATTGTATCTTAACTTTAAATGATCTTGTACATTAAGGTTATCGCATAGGATTTGCAGGTTTGCGATAACGTCTGCAGATTAATGCATCCGATTTGTTGGATGCAAAAACGGTGCAAAGGAGCGCCTGACATGTTAGAACATCTAAGAAGCATACCAGCCAGCTTGATTTCGCGAAGTTCGGGCGATTCCGCATCTTCTGTCGCTCCTCACGAAGAGCATGTATTCTGGATGCAAAAAATGGACATCACACCTTTTGATTTTTCATATTTGGGAAGTTTGTTACAGCAAGCATATACCGATTGGCAAACCCAGCGTCAGCCAAACGCAGACAGATCTCCAATGACTTATAACGTATGGAATACGGAAGGCATCTGCATGGGGCACGATAATGAGCAGTCTCCGGAGCTGGATGTATATCCCACGGTATTACAATGCCTTGAATCAGGACAAGCACAGTCCTTGCGGGGTTCCACTGAACATGGAGAGTTCCTTCTCCTTGCGGAGCCGCTGTTCTCCAGGACAAATCAGGATATGTTCGCTGTATTTACTGCAATAACCTACGAGCAAAATCAATATGAAACGTCTAAAGCCGTTGTTCGATCGGAGGCAATGCATTTTCGTACCTGCTTTTACCGAAGATTTGAATACATATTTATGACGGATCTGTTACGTGCTCATGAGCAAACTGCACGAGAAGAACACCGAAGATCGATTCTTTTCCAGATCGTTCAACGGATGCATGACAAAATGGATGTAGATGCAATTCTGGATGAAGTGTTTGACAGTATTGATTATTTATATCCAACCACTTGCATGAAACTGTACATGTCTCAGGATCAGAGCAGCTTCAATCCCCGTATCAAACCATTGCTTGTTCATGAACGGGGAGAAGATATCTGTGTTCGTTCGTTTATGGAGGGCAAGCTTATCATTGTTCGGTCAGACGAAGGGGAACAGCGTATTCTGGAAGTAGGCCTTCCACTAAAAGGAAAACAAGGCATCTATGGTGTATTCCATATTGAAATGAATGAGGAGTTACTGGAAGATTCCGATCTGAAACTCATCACCATGATGGCAGATACAGCAGGGACAGCCTTTGAAAATGCCAAATTGCATGAACAATCGAATATGTTAATCCAAGAACTTCGTCTAATCAATGATCTGACGCAACGCTTGAATAAAAGCTTGCAACTAATGGAAATTTATCAATTCTCCGAGCAGGAGTTGAAGGACATTTTTCAGGCTGAAACGTGTTGTATCCTTCAACTGAACGACAGTACAAAACAATTTGAAGTGATGTCATCCAATGTGCATGAAATATGCCGCAAATCTTTCCCGGTGGACTACGGTATTGTAGGTTTGCTCTATGAGAAAGAAGAACCGCTTATTCTGTCTGATTATGGGAAATACGATAAGGTGTCTTCGGTATTCATGGATCTCACTGGCTCCATGTCATTGATGGCGTCGCCCCTTCGGGTAAATGGTGAAGTGAAGGGGGCAATTTTACTGGGACATACGAAAAAGCAATATTTTTCGTATGATAATTACCGTCTGCTCCAGATGCTGTCCATTCATATCGGACTTGCACTCTCCAATGCGACGCTTCATGCCGAGGTGCGACGTTTGGCGAACCTGGATATGCTGACAGGGTTGTATGTGAGGCATTACCTGGATAGTGTGATCCATGAACGGCAGACGAATGAATTCTGTGGTTCACTGGTTGTGGTAGATATTGATCAGTTTAAGCAGGTGAATGACACGTTTGGGCACCAAACGGGTGATCAGGTATTGAAACAGGTGAGTGATATTGTAACAAGTTCTGTTCGGCCTGGTGATATCTCAGCCAGATGGGGCGGGGAAGAACTGGCCATCTATATGCCGCAGATTGGTTCTCGTCAGGCACTAGAATATGCCGAAATCATTCGCAGGAGGGTGGCCGAAGAGACAAGGCCTTCCGTGACCGTATCCAGTGGTATTGCTGAATGGAACTGGATGGATGAGAAGGTCAGTGTGGAATCGTTATTTTACCGCGCTGATATGGCTCTGTATAGTGCGAAGCATGGCGGTCGAAACCGGATTGTCGTGGAAGAACACGAAGTTACACGCTAAGGGAGGACTATTCCGTTTGAGGAGTCGTCCTCTCTTTATTTTGGGAAGCAGTAATGCCAAAGGAAGGAAGTATAAGCAAATAAGGGAGGGGCAGGCTATGGAGAAAGTTGACGAAAGGGTGAAGTAGAACATGTTGAACCGTCGGTATGTTCGTGGGTTATTGTTGATTCTGAGTATTGTGGTGGTGTGTGCTCCTGGTTGCGGTCTGCTGCAGCGAAATCAGAGTCCGGAGGAATTATTCTCACGGGCACTGTCGGGGATTGCCGGTAAAGAAACGTTGAGTTTTGATGGAGAGGCGGGACTGCGGCGTGAGAGCAGCGGACTATTCGAGAATCAGTTCAAATTTGAAGGCAAGCTTGAGAATCATGATCGACTGACTTTGCAAACGAGGCTGCCTGGAGCTGTGACTGCTGTCGGAACAGGAGTAAAAGGGGTGAATGCCGCCGCTGTGAACAATAACGGTCAACCGAGCGGATTTAGCGCTTCATTTGAACGAAAACAAGGACAGTGGATGGCTTTAACAGCCGAACACGAACCCCTGCGCGGTTCGCTTTCCCGTTTTAATCCAATCGCTCAAATGGAAAGTATCGATCGGTTGAACAAAACGATTAAGTCCGAGTACGGTTCAGGTCGCCGAACCCAAATATTGCGGATTGAACTTGCGCCCAAAGACGCCAAAACCTGGGCACTCGCTCAGCTTCATGACGAGATGAATGCGATACGTGCAGAGTATATGCACAAGGCCAGTAGGGTGAAGGGGGCGAGCCAGGAGAAGCTGGAGAAAGACTTGAATAAAGTGTGGGAGCAAGGAGAAACGTCGATGGAACAGATGATGAAACAGGCCAACGTACAGACGGTATATCATCTTACGGTGGATCGCAAAACCAGCTTGCCTTTGCGACTTTCCTCGGAAAGCCAGGTGGACTATAAAGACATGAACAACAAAAGCAACAAAGAAGCACTTGTCACTGATGTAAATTTCAGGTCTTATGAGTAAACGAGTTTGAGTGACTGCCTGCTGACGGGATCGTTGTAGCATGCTACAATAGTATCGTAATTTACCGTTGTTCAATTCAAAGATGGCAGATGACAGGAGGAGTTTACAAGATGAAGGACCCAAGAATTCAGAAGCTCGCAGCCAATCTGGTGGGCTACTCTGTAGATGTACAGCCCGGCGAAAATGTGCTGGTTGAAATGATCGGCACGGAACGTGATCTGATGAATGCAATTATTGAAGAAGTAGGCAAAAAAGGTGGTAACGTCTTTGTACAGCTGACAGACAAGACGGTACAGCGTGCGATGCTGAAAAGTGCGACAGAAGACATGATGAAAACCTGGGCAGAGATTGATCTGAACCGGATGAAGCAAATGGACTGTTACATCGGTATTCGTGCAGGAGAAAATGTGAACGATCTGTCCGATGTACCGGAAGAAAAAATGAAAATGTACAATTCACTTTATTCCCATCCTGTACATAGTGAGCAGCGGGTTAAACATACGAAATGGGTTGTGCTTCGTTACCCGAATGCAAGCATGGCGCAGCTGGCGAATACGAGCACAGAAGCGTTTGAAGATTTCTACTTTGACGTGTGCAACCTGGATTATGCCAAAATGGACAAAGCCCAGGATTCCCTGGCCAACCTGATGAAACGCACAGACAAAGTGCGTATCACTGGACCAGGAACGGACCTGAGCTTCTCCATTAAAGGTATCGGTGCAGAGAAATGTTCTGGCCAAAAAAATATTCCGGATGGCGAAGTGTACAGCGCTCCTGTACGTGATTCCGTGAACGGAACGATTAGTTATAACGCGCCAACGCTGTATAACGGAATTACTTTTGAGAATATCAAGTTCACGTTCAAGGACGGCAAAATTGTTGAAGCAACGAGCAACGACACAGAACGTCTTAATGAAATTCTGAATTCAGATGAGGGAGCTCGTCATATCGGTGAATTCGCCATTGGATTCAATCCACATATCCTGCACCCGATGAAGGACATTCTGTTTGATGAAAAAATCGCAGGCAGCTTGCACTTTACACCAGGGCAGGCCTATGAAGAAACAGACAATGGAAACCGTTCCTCCATTCACTGGGATCTGGTATTAATCCAGCGCCCGGACTACGGTGGTGGCGAAATTTATTTTGATGATGTGTTGATCCGTAAAGACGGGATTTTCGTGATTCCTGAGCTGGAATGCCTTAATCCAGACCGTCTGAAGTAGGAACAGCATTTTGCTGTTGCTAGGAAAGCGGATTCACGGTATCATGTAGTGGTAATTAATAGATGATACCAAAAGTGAAAAGACGGAGGGATTCCTATGTCGAGTAATAATGCAGCGGTAGTGGAAATTGCTCAAACAGCGGGCAAGTTTACTTCTTCAATCGTGCTTCATTCAGAGAACAAGTATATCGATGTCAAAAGTATTCTTGGGCTGTTTACAACGTTAATCAGCACGCACAGCTATGAACTGCATGTTCATGGCCCGGATGCAGCAGAAGCCAAAGCAGCCATGTCAGAAGTATTTGCCAAGCATGGACTGAATGTAAGTATCGCATCCGAGTAATGACTCGAGGAAGCATCTCTGCCAATAATGGGCAGAGGTGCTTTTTTTGCATGAGATAATTCGGGTATCCGGCAAGACCTCCGGAAAATAGGGGGATTAGGCAGGAATAGTGGTCTTCAGGTTGTATGCTTATTTTGGTCAGGTTCTTGTATTAGCTCCTGATTTCGTCTAATATTAGAGGTAGAACGTCTTTACGCGATTTTGGGACATAGGGGGGAAAAATGCATGACTTCATCTGATCTGCAGGACCAGTTGCACTTGAAAGCGATCAGTCTTCTTCAAGAAGATGCAGATAAAATACAGAAGCTTATAGAAGTACAGATGGAGAATCTGGCTACCCGCTACTGCCCTCTCTATGAGGAAGTACTGGATACACAGATGTATGGGTTCTCCAAGGAAGTTGATTTTGCTGTTCGTGCAGGGCTTCTTCCAGAAGGTGCAGGTAAGCAGCTGGTTAGCGCGCTTGAGCGGAATCTGGCAATTCTATATGAAGCTTTGAATAAGAAGAATGAGCAATAGCCTGCAATAGCGTGGGTCAGAATAGAAGGCATGCAGGTGTTTGCATGCTTTTTTTGTACGTTTGAAATGAAATGGGTAGTCTGATGTACTGGAGGCGAAGTGATAAATAAAGAGGCAGCCCGAAAATGTATTTTCGGCTGCCTCTTACGCTAAATTACCTAAGATGGGGAAGTGCTGAGCGGGTTTACACCAAGAAAAACGATACGCCCAGAATGATATACACGACTAACAGGAGCAGACCTTCGTACCAGTTCGTTGAACCGTCCTGAGTGATGGACTTGGCTATAAACACGGATACACCGATGGCAACCAGTTCAATCGTTGTAAAGACAATATTCATCGTATTACCCATGAAATAACTGACAAAAATCAGAACAGGTGCAACGAAGAGTGCGATTTGCAAACTGCTGCCAACCGCGATTTCCACGGCGGCGCCGATCTTGTTTTTCATGGCAAGCATGATGGCTGCACTATGCTCGGCGGCGTTACCGATAATGGCAACGAGGAAGGCGCCGACAAACAGCTCACTCAGGCCAAACTGTTCGGTGAACACTTCAAGCGTACCCACAAGCCATTCACTGACGAAAGCAACCATGACTGTTGCCAGAACGAGATAGAGAATCGATTTTTTCTTCGACCACTCCGGTGCGTGTTCATGTGGTAATTCTTCATCTCTATCCTCTGTGACATCGGCAAGATAGTTCTTGTGAGTCACCATGGAAAAAAGCAACCAGGCGATGTAGGCAAGAATCAGCAATCCTGCGACAATGAGACTGAGTGTATTCGTATCCTTCTGTGTAATGGAATGGGTGTTCAGGAAGACGGCTGGAATAAACAGAGCAATGATAGCTACAATCATCAGGGAGCCGTTCAGACCGGCAAGCGATACATTGTAATTCTGAATTTTGAATTTGAGTCCGCCAGCAAAAATACTTAAACCGAGCACCAGCAGCAGGTTACCGATAATAGAACCAGTCAAACTCGCTTTAACCATGTCAAATAGTCCTTCTTTAACAAGGAAAATGGCGATGATCAACTCGGCGGCATTGCCGAAGGTAGCATTCAGAAATCCGCCCAGCCGCTGACCGGCATAATGGGCTACATTTTCGGTAGCCTTGCCTAGAAAACCGGCTACGAAAATAACCGAAATGGCTGATATCACGAACTGTAGAATCGAATCCCATTTCATGTAGTGGGCGACGGCGCTGAGTGCAAAAGTAACAATCAGCAAAATGGATGAAATCCGGTTTCTCACAACAAACACCTCGGTTAACTGATTATTTTGTTTTAAACATCATCATAAAAATTCGTATGAGATTATTTTCATATTTCAATATAACCAAATCGTGGTAGGTTGTAAACGCATCTTTTCGAGTTTAATTTGCTTTTTGGGGTGGAAAGGATTTAAAATACGAGTAACGAAGTGAAGGAGGATGTGGCATGGCAGAACAACTTCAACTGGAGGGCGGAAACATCCGGATTGCCGATGACGTAGTGGCGAAAATTGCCGGAATGGCTGCGATGGAGACGCCCGGAATTGCCGCAATGTCTGGAGGATTGTCAGAGGGCTGGGCCAAGCGCCTGAGCGGTAAAAACGTACAGAAAGGCGTAGGCGTTGAGGTCGGCCAGCTGGAAGCAGCCATTGATCTGCGCATCATCGTCCTGTACGAGACACCGATTCATGAAGTTTCTCGCATGCTCCAGCAGAATGTTCGAGAAGCGGTAGAGACCATGACCGGATTACGTGTTGTTGAAGTTAATGTAAAGGTAGAAGGCGTATCTTTCAGAGGCGACGACCTGTAAACTTTAACTAACCGTAAGGGAAGAACAACGGTACATCTACCGATTCTTCATCGAGATAGACAACACCAAAAAGACTTCGCATCGAATAAATAGGATGCGAAGTCTTTTTGGTTGCTTTCATCTGGACTTGGTTCAAAAACCATTCGAATAACGTTTACTTCTCATTACCGAATTCGACGAATGGATTCACGTGAACGAAGCGCGGGAGAGGTACGTGATGTCTGAACCGTCACTGACTTCGTTTTCTCTTCCTTGATGACGTCCAGATTATTAGTGCGTGAGATGCTGAGCACGATGCCCATCGCCACCATCATTACAAAGAGTGAGGTACCGCCATAACTGATAAACGGAAGAGTAACCCCGGTCACCGGAATGGTTTGCGTTACGCCCCCGATGTTGATAAATGCCTGGATCGCGATTAATCCCATAATCCCAATACCGACTAGTGTCCCGAATGGATCTGGACAGCGGAGGGATACGATAATTCCTCGCCAGATGAAGTACAGGTAGACCAGCAGAAACAGGACACTTCCAATAAAACCAAGCTCTTCCCCAATGACGGAGAAAATGAAGTCATTATAGGCATTCGGCAAATAATGCAGCTTCATCGTACCTTGCCCGATACCAGAGCCAGTGATGCCCCCATCCCCAATTGCCACCAGGGAGCGATAGAGGTTAAGACTTCCTCCAGTTTTCTCGGATAATGGATCAAGGAACGCATGAATCCGATCGATTTTGTAGTTCTTTGTTGCTTCTGTAGCTGAGCCATTTGTCGTATCTGGAGAAGATACGGAGGAAAACAGGGCATTTGCTCCCAGTGCCAATGCGGCTCCGAGCACAACCAGCAGAATGGAACCCATAATATGTTTCATGCTGGCCCCGCCTGCATAGATGACAAGGCCGCATGTAGCCACGAGAATGAAGCATGTACCAAAGTCAGGTTGCAGCATGATCAGTCCCGCAATGAATCCAACAATGACCAGCACAGGGATGTACCCTGTCTTAAGATCCCTGAACCGTTCCCCTTTTTTGGTAATTAGTGCAGCCAGGTACAAAATGATAGCGATTTTGGCAAACTCGGCGGGCTGGACGCTGAATCCAAAGATTCGAATCCAGCTTCGTGCACCGTTCAACATCGCACCTGAAACCAAAACAACTAATAGCATCACCGTGGTAAAGAGGAAAAACGGTGCATAAAGCTTTTTGTATTTGTTAAATCGGATGTTCATGGCAAAAAACATGCCCACTAAACCGAGAACCGCCCACAGTAGTTGTTTTTTCGTGAAGAACAGGGCATCATTGTTAAAACTTTTGCTTGCAATTGCAATGCTGGAACTGGAGCTAAATACCATCACCAGTCCGAAGCCCACCAACAATAAAGTGAGGATTAGCAGTTGGAAATCCGGCGTGCCTCTCTTCGTTTTCGTTTGGGCCGTTTGTTGTTTCATGATTCGGCCCAGCCTAAGCTTCCAGCAGTTCTTTAAGCTGCTGTAATTTTTGGGCCGCCAGCTTCACGACTGGCTGCGGTACGGTAGAGTCATAATCCAGGCCATGCGGGAAGGTTGCTTTTCCAAGATAAACAGCTTCAACCGCGAGAACCGTATCCGGTTTTTCGAGTTTGCCATCGATCGCACGGGTATTAATACGTACAAAGTATTCCGATTTGGTTTGTTCATCTTCAATTTTGTAATCATATGTAGCACGATAATATTCCCACTGCCACCGGACAAATCCGACTTTCTCGGCGCTCTCATCCAGGTATGCCAAGTCGCTCTTCAAGCCATCCAAGCCTGTATTCTCAAAAATCATAAGCGTCTGATCCTCCTCATAAGCTTCCGAGAGTATAAATCTCGTTCTTTTCTCTAGTTTATGATAGTATGTTTCCCCTTCCCGTGCAAGCTTTCCAGGGGTCATTCGTATCGGTTTTCTTCCAATTCTGCTACAATATACAGCAATAGGTTTCAAGAGGAAGGTTCGGGCTTGATGAAAGTCCCGTTCAGAGAGCGAAAGGATGGAGAGACATGACAAACAATATATGGTGGGATGATTTGCAAATCCACATGGTAGAATGGCGTCGTCATCTTCATCGGAATCCTGAGGTTTCCTTTCATGAGGAGAAGACATCCTCTTTTATAGCGGGTATGCTGGAGAGTTTTGGCGTTGAAGTGAAACGTCACGTGGGCGGGCATGGGGTTATTGGAACCATTCGGGGGGATAACCCAGGGCCTGTCGTGATGCTTCGTGCGGATATGGATGCACTTCCGATCCAGGATGAGAAGGACGTTGAATATGCGTCACAACATGCAGGAGCCATGCATGCCTGCGGCCATGATGGGCATGTATCCATTTTGCTGGGAACGGCACTTTATTTTAGTCGCCATAAACATGAGATCAAGGGTGAGATACGCTTTTTGTTCCAACCAGCAGAAGAATTGCTTCCAGGTGGCGCGCTCAAGGTTATTGCAGACGGCGGACTGGAAGGGGTGGATGTCATCTATGGCATTCATCTGTGGACCCCGCTTCCTGTGGGCGTGGCTGCGAGTACACCAGGACCGATGATGGCAGCGGCAGATGACTTCTATATTGAGATCACAGGAAAAGGTGGACATGGCGGCATGCCACAGTCTACAGTGGACAGTCTGGTGGCTGGCTCTGCTCTGGTGATGCAGTTGCAGACCGTTGTCAGTCGCTCGGTGGATCCCTTGCGTCCAGCGGTGTTAACCATTGGAACGATGCAGGCCGGTTCTGCACAGAATGTCATCGCCGAATTATGCAAATTGACCGGTACGGTGAGAACCTTCGACGAAGAGACGCGCAGTATCATGAAAGAACGTGTTCATACGATTGTTGCTCAGACAGGAGCAATCTATGGTGCAGAGACTCAGTTGAACTATATTATGGGGTATCCTCCAGTCGTCAATGATGAGCAGGAAACGGCCCGTTTCTTTCGGGAAGCAGTGGACGTATTCGGGGCAGACTCTGTACAGAAGTCACCCATGATGATGCCCGCTGAAGATTTTGCGTACTATCTGCAGCGGATTCCTGGCTGTTTCATGTTTGTCGGAGCAGGTAATCCGAAGAAAAATGCGATTTATCCGCATCATCATCCGAAGTTTGACTTTGATGAAGATGCCATGCAAAATGCTGTGAAGCTATTTATTGCCATGGCTAAGGGGTATACAGCCGAATGATTTGAATGCAGTTGGGCATCCTATTCATACCAAGGTATGAGCAGGGTGCTTTTTTGGTATGGTCTTTGTAGAGGTTAAGTCAAGGTTGAGCTGCTGTACTGTATAGGTTCATTTTCGGAAGACACCGGAATTGGACTTTTTGTGATGCCTCTTATTCACAGGAATAGATACTTTTTTTAATTAGGGGGAAGCGGAATGGAGAAAACGGACGCCTGTATTGTTCAGCGGGATTTTACAGTATTGCTTGAAGTGGGCCATCCCGGATTTGATCAGGCCAGAGCTCAACTGGGAATGTATGCCGAACTGGTAAAGACACCAGCGGCTTTTCATACCTATCGAATCACGGCCTTGTCTTTATGGAATGCCGCCGCACTGGGATGGAGCGCTGATCAAGTGATTGCGAGTCTGGAATCAGTGTCCCGTTGGAATGTTCCTGCCGCCCTGATTCAGGATATCCGAAGAATTGTGGATCAATATGGAAAGTTGAAATTGCAGTCTGACACAGGTCAGGGCAAAATGCGTCTTGTCAGTGAAGATGAGCGATTGCTGGATGAATTAAGCGGCATGAAGACGATCTCGGCTTTCCGGATGGAACGTGTCGATCCTCATGAGCTTGAGTTGGACGGGGAGAAGCGCGGACTGCTGAAGCGTGAATTGACCCGTTTGGGTTATCCAGTGCTGGATTATGCAGGATACAGGAATGGAACAAGTCTTCCATTTGGTTGGCAAGAGGATACAAGCGCACATTCAGGACAATTTGAGTTGCGTCCTTATCAGCAAGACGCTGTGAATGCTTTTGAAGGCAGCGAGGGTATGGGGGGGAGTGGTCTGCTTGTGTTGCCATGCGGGGCAGGTAAAACGGTTATTGGATTGGCCGTACTGGAACGCCTGCAATGTGAATGCCTTATTTTGACCTCTAACACCACGTCTGTGCGGCAATGGATTGAGGAATTACAAAATAAAACAACCATAACCAGTGAACAGATTGGTGAGTATTCCGGTCAAAAAAAACAAGTGAGACCAGTGACTGTGGCTACATATCAGATTCTTACGCACAGAAAGTCCAAGGATGCTGATTTTACCCATATCAAATTGCTCAGTGAACGTCAGTGGGGGCTGATTATTTATGATGAGGTACATTTGCTGCCAGCACCTGTATTTCGAGCTACGGCAGATATTCAAGCTACACGAAGGCTGGGATTGACCGCAACATTGGTGCGTGAAGATGGTTGTGAGCAAGATGTATTTTCACTTATTGGTCCGAAGTTATATGACATGCCATGGAAGGAATTGGAGCAGCAAGGCTGGATTGCAGATGTACAATGCCAGGAAATACGTGTCCCTTTTTCAACTGAATTGAGATCTAATTATTTGGAAGCAGAGGTCAAACATCAATTTCGTATTGCCGCCGAAAATCCGGCCAAATTAGCTGTAATCCGAAAGATACTGGAACGTCATCGGGGGTTGCCATCTCTTGTTATTGGACAATATTTGAATCAGCTTGAGACCATTGCCCGGGAAATTGATGCTCCACTTATATCTGGTACGATGTCTCAGCAAGAGCGAGTGAAATGGTTTGCAGCCTTTCGACGTGGTGAAATCAAAACGATTGTCGTATCCAAGGTCGCCAATTTTGCTGTAGATCTGCCAGATGCTGCTGTTGCGCTTGAAATATCAGGAAGCTTCGGTTCAAGACAGGAAGAAGCCCAGCGATTGGGTCGGATTCTAAGGCCGAAGTCCGGAGAAAATAAAGCTTATTTCTATGCACTTGTATCGGAAGACAGCAAGGAACAAGAATTTGCATTACGTCGTCAGATGTTTCTGGTTGAGCAAGGATATGAATACAAGATTGTTCATGAATTATAATGAATCACCCATGTTCATTTCCGTGTCTAAAATAAAGAGAAAGGATTGGTCAGCCCATGAATAATACACAGGACCTTCTGGATGTGAGTTTGTTAAACGAGCTTTCGTGCATGGAGCACACGGTACTTGGTGCGATTTTTCACAAACAGGCCGGACAACCTTTTTCCGTCATGATGTCAACAGCAGAGTGGGCTTCAATAGGCCTCAGCAGAGCAGAAGCTATAACCGCATTTATTACACTTCAGCAAAAAGGATGGATTGAAGCCGTGCTTAAGACGTGGGGCGAACGGCTTTATTACATACCTCATTCTTTACTTCCTTTAATGACGATAACCTATGCTGAACGGGTTGGACACTTCGTACAACAGAAGGTGGACGAGGTGCAGGGTGAGATTACGAAAAATAACTCCAGATCATGTCATGGGATTCAGGTTATCCGAGAGGGGAAACCCGATATTGCGGCAGAGCTTCTGCATATTTTGGCCTGGATGGTTAGAGAAGGCCAGAACCAAGGACTTCCCCTCACCGGCAAAGGGACTGTTCATAAGAGAATAGTCAAGCAATTAAGCCGGATCACGGTGCTGGATCATGAAGATTTTGCTGGATTGGATATTCACTACAATTCTATGGATGTGTACCCGGTTCATGTTGCTGTTATTTTTGATGTGCTTCTCAGTCTGGGTTTGATTGAAAAGATTCATAACCGGATGTATGTATCCATTGATCGTCTGGATCACTGGTTGTCGTTGTCGTGGCCTTCCATGCAGCGGGTAATTTATAACATATGCATGGACCGATACGGTGCAGCCGAGCCGGTACTTCAGCATTTTCGCTATCAATTGTCGTTACTTGCTCCAGGCTCCAATGAATGGTTCGCTATCGCAACAGCGACTCCAGACAGTGATTGGCTAAAAGAAGGGATGGATATTAAAGAAAAAACACGGGGATGGCTTGATCTTTTGGCGGCGTTTGGATATGGCGAAGTAGGTGAGACTTCCGAAGGAAGGTTGTATTATCGCTGGTTGATTGAACCTGTCAATTTGTTAGATTCAGGCTATGATGGCGCAATGGATTCAGGAAACCAGACTTTTTTTGTGCAGCCTGACTTTGAAATTATGGTTCCGCCAGATATACCTCCGCAGGTACGCTGGAACCTGGAGTTGATTTCAGAGCTTGCAAGTCGTGACCGGATGTCTATATATCGGGTGACAAAGGAACGGATCATCGCTGCAGCAGTGATCGGCTTCACCGCAGATGCTATGGTCAGCTTTCTTGGACGGTATGCCGGATCAGGTCTGCCTGAGCATGTGAATCTGGCCATACAGCAGTGGGGAAAAGAAGCAGCACATTTGCATGGAGACGCTGATCAAAATACCGGTCTAACGGACAAGGTCAATGAAGCGAAGAACATGAATGGATGGATATTTGATTTCAGACGAGAGTTATCTGAAAAGCTGAAGAGGACGGAACGGATGCAAATTGCCGAGGAATCCATTACAGGACTTGAGCTGGAAAAGGAACTCTTTAATGTGCGTGGTCGTGAGGGGCTCATTGAAACAGGCCCTGATCTGCATCTTTATGATCAGGATGAGTCGATCACGGAGCAATCAGTTCTTTTTCCCGGGTATGGGGAGATTCCGGAGGTATGGCACAACCAGTGGAGGAGTTATCATATGTCCACAGCTCGTCAGATTGCAGCGAAAGCGATTGAATGGCAGACCAAACTGGGTCTGAAGCTGGACAAGGATGTCATTTATTTTATTCCGGATCAGATTCACGGTTATGAAGATTGGACACTCACAGGATGGCATTCGTCAGACATCGGTGTACATCCCGAACGGCTTACATTTTCGCCCACCGAATGGAGCGAGATACGTCTGATCATCCCTGAACAGGCCAAAACATGAACCAGCTCCAAATCGCCGATCCCTTGTTCCCCTAATTTCTATTTGCAGGAAAAACTCTTCTTAACTATTCGGGGATATGCTATTATGAAATAGTCTACGTTAGTAGAACTTTATATATAGATAGGATGAATTTCATGAGCGTAGCGGAAATGAACACGGTCGATATGGCCCAAGTGTTAACGGGCGCATATGAACTGGGCGACATGATTAACCAATCTGCCGAAGTATCGGATTATTTATATTGGAAGCAGCAAGTGGAGACGAACCCTGAAATTCAGGCCGGAATACGCAAGCTGAACGCCAAGAAAGAATTATTTGAAGAAACCCAGCGTTTTGGTCATTTTCACCCGGACTATCACGCGGCGAAAGATCAGGTTCAGGCGTTGGAGCTGGAGTTGGAACAATTTGAGGCAGTAGCGCGTTTCAAACAGGCGGAGAAATCGCTGGATGAGATGTTGTTCCAGATGTCGGAGACGATTGCCTTCGCAGTTTCAACCACAATTAAGGTACCAAGTAATGATCCAAATCCGAAAGGCGGCTGTGGAAGCGGCGGCAAGTGTGGTTGTAGCTAGAGAATGATAACCCAATAGACTCATGATAGACCGGACCCTTTTGAGGCTCCGGTCTCCATTATAGAAAGGGGCGGGGAAGCGATGATGTTTGCGGAAAGGACAGGATTTATTATTTGGGTCAGTGATTTGAAAGCGGCTCGTAATCTCGAAAAATATGGTACCGTTCATTACATCTCCCGCCGTATGCATTATGTCGTTATGTATGTTAATGCAGAGCGGGCTGAAGATACGATGAAAAATGTGAACAGACTTTCCTATGTGCGCAAGGTCGAACGTTCCTACCGGAATGAGATCAAAACAGAGTATGCCAGCAAAACGATGGACAAAACGAGTTTTTACGGAATATAACAAATCGTTGGGAATGAACAGTGAACTTGTTGCCACTGTTCCTTTCGAAACGATGAACACTGAGGGGTCCTTCGGGGCCGCTCTTTTATTGAATTAGGTGTAAAACGGCTTTTGTGAAAAAATCTGAACTTACGCCTTGAGGTTACGGGACTTATGTTGTAATATATTGGGTAAAGAAATAGATAGAAAGTCCTATCTGGTGGAGAGTGATTCCCATGCGTGATAAGGTGATGCAACGTTGGAGCACCTACGAGCCTTTTTTTGTGGCTCTTGGAGACAAGAAAGTGGCCGACATCGTCATTACCCATCATGCCAAAGTACGGTACGCAGATCGTATTGAGCCGACACGTAATGATGATGACCATATTGCGGCATGGTTATGGGAGTGTCTGAAGCAGGACCGTATTACACCATACTACCGTAATGAGCAGGATGTCTACCTCATCGACGAAGATCTGGTCGTGGTTGCTGAATTTTCCGAACTTGAAGGGGAATATGATATCGCTGGCAATCCACTTCATAAGATGATTGTAGTTACGTTTCTGGGGAAAATGTCCGAGACGATTGAATTGCGGGATCTGAAATCGTATTATTCGTGGCTGAGACATTCAAGACGAATGACTCTTGTTAAGAACAGTCGCAAGCATAAGTAAAGTTCGGAATTATCCCTATTTTCTGAAATAATAGATTCAGGCTACATCGCATGCAGACAAGCTGCATGCTTTTTTTGTTGTAATTATAGAAATCGGCTACAATGGGGAAAGCGTACAGAAGAGGGGCGAAGATATGAATTTTCATCAATTGCATATTTTTTATACCGTTGCGGAGAAGGGGAGTTTTTCAGCGGCTGCGCAAGCATTACATATGACACAACCTGCGGTGACGATGCAGATTCAATCCCTTGAGGATTATTTTGGCACCAAACTGCTGCTCCGTTCGACCAAGAAAATAGAATTGTCCGAGGCTGGACAAACATTATTGCCTCATGCAAAACGAAGTGTAGAACTCGTTAGACAGACTGATGAGGCGATGTCGGCGTTCACACAAATGCTGCAAGGACGATTGCAGCTCGGGGCAAGTTTGACAATCGGTGAATATGTATTGCCACGGATGTTGGGGCCATTTGCCCGTCAATACCCGGATATCTCCATCGTTATGAAAGTAATGAACACAACGCAAATTATGGATGATATTTTGAAACATCAGCTTAACTTTGGTTTGATCGAAGCGCCGGTCCACCACCCGGATATGATTGTAGAGCCGGTCATGCAGGATGAACTGAAACTGGTGGTTCCGGCTGGACATGCTCTGGCTGATCGCGGGGAAGTGGAGCTTGAAGAGGTACTGAACTACGCATTTGTACTGCGGGAGAAAGGCTCGGGTACCCGTCAGGTCATGGAAGACCAGTTGCAGAAGAGAAATATTGATCCACAGGACATGAATGTGGTGATGGAGCTTGGCAGTACGGGAGCTGTAAAATCTGCTGTGGAAGCGGGAGTGGGAATCACGATGTTATCTCCATCATCCGTCCAACATGAACTTGCCCTTGGACTGGTCCATATCGTGGATATTCGTGGACTTGAGTTCAAACGGCAGTTCTATGCCATACATCTGAAATCTTCATTGCTTCCCTTGTCGGCAGTGGCCTTTTTGAATTATTTGCGTCAGCAGGAGCAGGCAACGTTAGAAGGGTCAACAGAATAGGGAAAATAAATGCAGTTGCTGGACAAGTGCATGATCGACCCAAGATTGGTGGAATGCAATAGACGGCAAACGTTTAAACCTGTAATGAGCTGATTAAAAGGAGCTGTTATTTATGAGTCATCATCTAGGACGTTGTGACCTCCATACCCATAGCCAGGCTTCGGACGGAATGCAGCCACCTGCCGAGAATGTTAAGCTTGCCAAACAAAGGGGCTTGGCTGCAATGGCGCTGACAGATCACGATACGGTAGCGGGTGTAGCCGAGGCACAGCGGGCTGGCCGCGAGTTTGGTATAGACGTTGTTGCAGGAGTAGAGATTAGTACCCGCGCTGGTGGCAAGGATATTCATGTGCTGGGGTATTATGTGAATACAGAAGATGAGAAATTTCTGGAGCGGCTGCGCGGACTTCGGGAAGCGAGGGAAGAACGAAATCATCGGATCATTGCCAAGCTGCAGGAGCTTGGACTCGAAATCAGCTGGCAGGAGGTCATTGATAACCTTGGCCGACCGCTGGAGCCGGATGAAAGCATCGGTAGACCTCATATGGCCGATGTGTTGGTACGCAAAGGATATGCCGCTGATATGAGGGATGCGTTCAACCGTTATTTGGCTGAAGGCCAACCGGGCTTTGTGTCGGTTCCCCGAGTGGCACCGGAAGATGCATGCAAGTGGATTAAAGATGCGGGTGGTGCTGCAGTTATTGCCCATCCTGGTTTATACGAAGACGATGAATTGGTTCGTCGTATCGTTGTGGGCTCCAATCCTGATGGTATTGAAGTGGTTCATTCCGATCATGGACGAGAAGAAGAGCGCAGATATGCGGAACTGGCACGGGAATTTGGATTGATTCAAACAGGCGGATCGGATTACCACGGAGTAAGGCAAGGGGTTGTTTTCCACGGGGATCTGGGTAGCAAAACCGTAACCATGGATGTGCTCGATAAACTTCGGGCCGCGGCCGGAAAGTCTTAAGTCGGAGATTTTTATATGTTGGGCGAGACTGGGATAGAACGAATCTGTTGTCAAAGTGAAGAATAAGAATGATAGAATGATTAAAGGACATAGAAAGATGGTGAGCGCTAGTCGCTACCCATGTCTCTATGTCCTTTTTTGAATCCATTTTATTTAGTTGATGGAGTAATTCACCCATGTGCCGCGAGCAGCTCCAAGACGTTCAAATAATTGTTGTGCCCGTTCATTGGTTGCTGCTGTGATCCAGGACATATAAGCACATCCGTGTTCACGTGTATACTGCTGACAGTGTTCAAATAGTCCAGTCTCTGCTTCGCCATCTCTCAAAGCCTCCTTCACAAACAAGTCATTCATAATGGCAACTCGGTTTGCCTTCATCGTGCTGTAGGTAAAGTAGAGCGTAGCGAACCCAATAAGTTCACCGTCCTGTTCTGCGACGAATTGAACACCAATTTGCTGATCAAGCAGGTTTCTAATCAAAAGCTCGATTGCCTGATCACCTGGCCAGGGGTTGTTATAAAATCCGACGACATATTCATGCATTAATACGGTTAACGGAAGCAAATCATTAGGCTGGGTTTGTCTGATATGTATGGTCATGGGACACATCCTTAAAAGTGGATTTATAGATCATCGTATTATTATACACCTAAGTGAATATATATTCAAAAAAAGTGAACTACCAGAGTCAGGTCATATTTATTTGAAAAACAAAAAATCCCCCGAAACAGACACTGTTTCGGGGGATTTTAAGTTGTCTATCCGAATCAAAAGCAGGGAACGCTATCCGTTTTTGATCGTGGATGGCAAGCTCTTAATCAACTCTTCATTTGGTGTAACAAACACGGTCTTCTGATTGTCGTAAATGACAAAACCTGGTTTGGCACCACTTGGTTTGCGAACGTGACGAATAAGGGTGTAATCCACGGGTACGCTGCTGGATTCTTTGGCCTGACTGAAGTAAGCTGCGAGTTGTGCAGCTTCTTCCAGGGTGGCTTCGCCAAAGTCAGTGCTGCGAATGACGACATGTGAACCCGGGATGTCTTTGGTATGCAGCCAGGTGTCATTGGACGAAGCCAGACGATTGGTTACGTACTCATTTTGCAGGTTGTTTTTGCCTACGAGAAGTTCAATACCTTCCGAAGAAGTAAACTGATGCACCGTTGGGCGGTCGTTTTTCTTTTTCTTCTTGCCTTTTTTGTTGCGGTCACGAAGATAACCCTGCTGTACAAGTTCCTCGCGAATCTCCTCAATGTCGTTCATGGAAGCGATGGACAGCTGCTGGAGCAGATTGTCGAGATAGTTGATCTCGTCTTTCGTTTTCCCGAGTTGCTCATGAATGACAGCCAGGCTGTTCTTATATTTGTTATATCTTTTGAAATAACGCTGTGCATTGTCAGATGGTGTAAGCAATGGGTCGAGCTGAATGGTAATGTTGGCTTGATCTTCATCATAGAAGTTTACCAGCTCAACACTTTTGTCCCCTTTGCTGACTTGGTGCAGGGATGCGAATAACAGCTCACCCCATAATCTGAATTTGTCCGCATCGTCGGCTTCGAGCAAATCCTTGTTCAGGTTGTCCAGCTTTTTAATGTTTTTGCTACGCTCATTTTGCAGGAAACGCAGCAGATCGCTTACTCTTTGCTTGACAGTATCCCGCTCGGCCTTGTCTCCGTAATAATCCTCCATACACTTGCTCATCGTGTCATAGGTTTTCTCTGCGTCCTGAATACTCTGAAGCTGAACAGCCGAGAAAATCATTTTGCCTTTGGCATTCAGTCCGGTCACAGGGGTGTAGTTGTGGTCTCTTACTGGCCCCATCACAGATTCAAAAGCATTCCACAACGCATCGGCTTCGATCCGAGTATCATCCTTGTTTGCAGCTTGATCGGCACGGTCACTGGCAGGTACCCGAGAGGTAATCTCTCCGGCGATCAGCGGACTAAGACCGCTGAATGAATTTACGAGCCAGCGTGAGGCCTCTTCTTCTGAAGCAGAGTAGCTGTTTTCAAATTCAGTGCTGTTTATTTCCAGCGGATTGCTTTTATGTTGCTCTGGCGGTTCTGTGTACGAAAATCCTGGCATGATAACCCGGTAGCTACTGATTGACGGAGTCACGTGGTGAATACCATCCAGGATGGTCCCCGTAATCGGATCGACCAAAACAATATTACTGTGACGCCCCATCAATTCAATGATAATCCGTTTGACTGAAACATCACCCAACTCGTCGCGCTGACGTACGTCGATATGAATGATCCGCTCCATGCCAATTTGACGAATCTCTTCAATGATTGCTCCTTCACAGTGTTTCCGCAGCAACATGCAGAACATGGGAGCTTCCGTTGGGTTAACAAACGTTTTCTCCGTAAAGTGTACACGAGGATACGTTGGGCTGGCAGAGATAAGTAATTTGCTATTCCCGCGCTGAGCCCGAAGGGTCAGAACCACATCATGGCCGTTAGGCTGATGAATTTTGCTAATGCGTCCGCCCTTGCAGCCTTGCAGTTCATGTACGATGGCTCGTGTTACGATGCCGTCCAATGCCATTTTTTTCAACTTCCTCTCTATCTATAACTGAAACGGGCAACCGGTATATGTAATAAAAACAGCACCCGCTGCAAATACGTCGTCGTTTGCACTGCAAAAGTAAATTGCTACTTCATAAATAACCGCTGACCTTTATTTTAGCGTATTCTGTCCATCAGGGAAAGGATTTGCCTTTCGGTGCTAATCGGGGCCCTGTCCGAATACATATAGAGCAGGTAGTTTGTCCGGCATAGCGTACAGCCTGAGGATTAGCATAGCCGGTGATGCAGGGTGAGGTTTTACAGAGGAAATACAGACTGGGAGGGAATCTTGAAGCATGGAACATACCAAGTGGCACCAACTAAGCGTTGAGGAGCTTCGTAATACCCTTGGCGTAAGTCCAGAGGAAGGGTTAACCGAAGAAGCTGCAATGGAGAAGAGGAAAGCTGTCGGTTCGAATGAACTGAGCGAAGGCAAGCGAATATCTCCAATTACGTTATTGCTTAATCAATTTAAGGATTTTATGGTTCTGGTATTGATGGGAGCCACGCTGGTATCCGGATTGCTTGGAGAGTACCTGGATGCTGTAACGATTGTTGCCATCATCGTACTTAATGCCATCCTTGGTTTTGTACAGGAATTCCGGGCCGAGCGCTCACTTCGTGCATTGAAGCAGTTGTCGGCACCGCTTGCCAAGGTGCTAAGGTCTGGTCAGGAAGTACAATTGGCAGCCAAGCAGTTGGTTCCAGGGGATATTGTCTTTGTGGAGAGCGGCGACCGTATACCTGCTGATGTACGCTGGCTGGAGACGAACAGCCTGGACGTTGAGGAATCCGCATTGACCGGTGAATCGGTTCCTGTAAGCAAACATTGCAATCCCATTGCTGCTGAAGACGTACCGCTCGGAGATCAGAAGAATATTGGATTCATGGGAACGATGGTCACTCGTGGTACCGCCAAAGGCGTGGTGATCCGTACGGGGATGGATACCGAGATGGGCAAAATCGCTGATTTGATCCAAAATACGGAGGAACAGGAAACACCACTCCAACACAGGCTGGAACAGCTGGGTAAAATTCTGATTTTTGTCGCGCTCGGGTTAACCGTCATGGTCGTTGTTGCAGGTATTCTGCATGGACAACCCGCGGTAGGCATGTTTCTGGCAGGGGTCAGCCTGGCGGTGGCCGCCATACCGGAGGGTCTGCCGGCTATTGTAACCATTGCGCTGGCCCTTGGTGTACAGCGGATGATTAAGCGAAAAGCCATCGTACGCAAGCTTCCATCCGTCGAAACGCTTGGTTGTGCCTCGGTTATCTGCTCGGACAAAACAGGTACGCTGACCCAGAACAAGATGACAGTTACGGATGTCTGGCTGGAGGGACGCAGCATTAAGGTAACCGGAGACGGATATGCACCAGAAGGACAGATGCTGGAGAACGGTCGTAACGTGGAACTGAAGAGTGATCAGACCTTGCGGAGGCTGCTCCAGATTAGCGCACTATGCAACAATGCGAGTATTATCGAGAGTGTTGCGGATGAGATGCGGAATAAAAAGAAAGGCAAAGAGACGAAAAAGGATAGCAAGAAAGATACAAAGAAAGACCATGCTAAGGAAACGGTCAAGGAAGACAGCGTGGTATGGGAACTGAAAGGTGACCCTACGGAAGGAGCACTTGTAACGCTGGCTTCCAAGATGGGCCTCACCCCTGCAGGATTGAAAGAATTATATGCACGTCAGCAGGAATTCCCGTTCGATTCGGATCGGAAACGGATGTCTGTCCTGGTTCAACATCAGGGTGGTCGCATGATCTATACCAAAGGTGCACCTGATGTGCTGATTGGACAATGCAGCTACATTTTGTGGGAAGGCAATGTTGTGCCTTTCACGGGCACACTGCGGCAGAAGGTTATGGCGGCTAACGAGAGTATGGCCGGGTCTGCGCTGCGGGTTCTTGGAATGGCTTATCGCGATGTGAGACCGGATGAAAAAGTGGATAATGAACATGCTGCGGAGAGCCAGCTCGTCTTTGTAGGGCTGACAGGCATGATTGATCCACCACGACGTGAAGTACGGGATGCAATTGCGACATGCCGTAGAGCAGGCATACGTACCGTTATGATTACGGGTGACCATGGCACCACAGCAGAGGCCATTGCCCAGCAGTTGGGCATTCTTCAACGGGGCGGGGCTTCACTTAGCGGACAGCAATTGGCAGGCATGACGGACGATCAACTGGATAAACAGGTGGAGGGCATTTACGTGTTTTCACGGGTATCGCCTGAGCACAAACTGCGTATTGTAAAATCATTGCAGCGCAAAGGGCATGTCGTAGCGATGACCGGAGATGGTGTGAACGATGCGCCAGCCATCAAAGCGGCAGACATCGGTATTGCGATGGGAATCACAGGCACGGACGTGACGAAGGAAGCATCAGCGTTAATCCTGAGTGACGATAACTTTTCTACTATTGTAGCTGCGATTGAAGAGGGCCGTAATATTTATGAGAACATCCGAAAATTTATCCGTTATTTGCTTGCATCGAATGTAGGCGAGATTTTAACCATGTTTTTTGCGATGATGATGGGCTTGCCTTTGCCGCTCGTGCCAATCCAGATTCTCTGGGTCAACCTGGTGACCGATGGATTGCCGGCCATGGCACTGGGTGTGGATCAGCCGGAAAAAGATTTGATGGAACACAAGCCGCGCGGCGCCAAGGAAAACATTTTTGCCAGACGACTGGGCTGGAAAATCGTCAGTCGGGGTGTATTGATTGGACTTTGTACACTTGGAGCGTTCTGGCTCACTCTTCAGGCTGCGCCGGATCAACCGGGTCAGCTCATTAAAGCTCAATCCGTAGCCTTTGCTACGCTCGTTCTGGCACAGCTCATTCATGTATTCGACTGCCGTAGTTCCCGCTCTATTTTTCACCGGAATCCACTGCAAAACAAGTATCTGGTTCTTGCAGTCATTTCATCCATCGTACTGATGTTGGCGGTCATGTATGTGGAGCCGTTACAGCCTATCTTCAAAACCGTACCGCTGGGCATGCGTGAATGGGCCATTTCCATCGTTGCCGCAGGCATTCCAACCTTCCTCATGGGAGCAGGCAGTGTGTGGGGAGGTCGTCGTAACCGTCGCCGGATGGGCCCTGGTCGCTTCGTACCGAAAAGTACAAAGTTTTCGGCATAAAATTAATAGCAATTCCTTATCGTTTTCGTTATGCTATCCTCAAAATGATTCGAGGCAGGTTCCCTCGGCATTTTGCAGGATAGCTTTTTTTATAACGCTTTGGCAGCAGACTGCCAAAAGGAGTGGGCAAGGTTATGGAATTTACGAAAATGCATGGACTCGGCAACGATTTTATTGTTGTGTTTGGGGAACAACAGCTTCCGGCCGATGCATCAGAATTGGCTGTAAAATGGTGCAACCGTTTCTTCGGCATCGGCGCGGATGGCCTGGTTTATATACTGCCTTCAGAGAAGGCGGATTTTCAGATGCGCATCATGAATTCGGACGGTTCCGAAGCAGAGCAGTGTGGCAATGCCATACGCTGTGTATCGAAATATGTATATGATCACGGTCATGTGACACAAGAACAGATTACGATTGAAACCATCGGTGCAGGTGTACAACCTGTCAGCCTGAACATTCGTGATGGTAAAGTGGAAACCGTTCGTGTTGATATGGGAGAACCCATCTTGGACGGACTTCAAGTTCCAACAACTGTAGACGCCAATCCGGTGGTGAATCATTCTATTGAAGCGAACGGACAGGAGTTCAAATTTACGGCTGTATCCATGGGTAACCCTCATGCGGTCATCTATGTGGATGATGCTGTGAATTTTGATCTCTCCACATGGGGGCCACTTCTGGAGGTTCATCCCATGTTCCCCAAAAAAATGAATGTGGAGTTTGCAACCGTTCGCGATCGCGGATATGTGGACATGCGTGTATGGGAACGCGGCGCTGGACCGACCCTTGCGTGCGGAACCGGAGCTTGTGCAACACTGGTATCTTCCGTTCTGAACGGACATACGGATCGCACAGCGGTGATCAGCCTTAAGGGCGGAGACCTTCATATTGAATGGAACGAAGTCGACAATCACGTGTACATGACTGGGCCAGCTGAAGTTGTGTTCAAAGGAGTCACTTCGTAAGAAGACGGTTTAGATGAAGAGGCCTGAGGCCTCTTTTTTTTGCAATTACAGGCATTCATGCTTTTGTCCAGATGGTTATGAAGACTTAATTTCACGGAAAACCTGTGTTTTTCTTCGTTTCGGGACGTTTTTTGTGTTACATTAGTATGAAATGATCAGCCAGGCGGGGGGAAAAGGGATGAAGGCGGATTTGCGCAGTGTAATGCAGGAACGGGTTCTCATTGGGGATGGGGCGATGGGAACCTTCCTGTATCAGATGGGATTCCCAGTAGGGATTTCATATGAAGAGTTAAACTTGATTTCACCTGAAGTGGTGGCAGATGTACATCGTCGTTATCGCGATGCGGGTACGGAAATTCACGAAACCAACACGTATTCTGCCAATTACGATAAGCTGTCCAAGTTCGGTTTGGAGTCCAAAGTGGAGGATGTCAATCGTGCCGGTGCCCGCATTGCCAAAGAAGTCGCTGGCCCAAATGGTTATGTTCTCGGCGCGGTTGGCTCCATCCGTGGAGGAAAGCGGACGAACGTATCAACGAGTGAATTGAAGCGTTTCTATCAGCAGCAGATATATGCACTGCTGGATGAAGGAGTGGACGGCATTTTGCTCGAAACCTTCTATGATATCGAGGAAATGGATATCGCTCTTCTACAGGCGCGCAAGCTGAGTGATTTGCCAGTCATTGGACAGTTCGCTGTGGAGGATGTTGGGCATACACTGGATGGGTTTACGATGCCTGAGGCATTCCGAATCATGCGTGAGCAGGGGGCTGACGTCATTGGTTTCAACTGTCGTTCAGGTCCAAACGGAATTATGCGGGCGATGGAAACGGTGTCGGGTCGTATTGGTATTCCCATGTCTGTGTATCCGAATGCGGGGGCAGCGGACTATGTAGACGGTCAGTTCCGTTATGGCGCGTCACCGGAATACTTCGGACAGACCGCAGTGCAATTTGCTGAACTGGGTGCGCGTATTATCGGAGGCTGCTGTGGTACGACACCTGATCATATCACGGCGATTGCCCAGGCTCTTGTTGAATATACACCTGCACCTATACTGGAACCTGATCCGTCAGAGCCCAAACCTCGAATTATCCTGCATGAGAATGTAGATGAACGATCCGGACGGGGTGGACAGCCCACGATTGTGGATCTGGTCAAACAGCGCCATACGGTTATCGTCGAACTTGACCCGCCTCGTGATCTTGACATTGCGAAGTTCATGAAAGGGGCCGAGACACTGAAAGCGGCTGGTGCAGATGCGTTAACATTGGCGGATAATTCCCTGGCGGTTACCCGGATGAGTAATATGGCTCTTGGTCATCTGGTTCAGGATCGTACAGGATTGCGCTCACTGGTGCATATTGCATGTCGTGACCGCAATCTGATCGGAACACAGTCGCACATGATGGGGTTTGACGCGCTTGGCATTAACCATGTACTGGCTGTAACCGGTGACCCTGCACGATTTGGTGACTTGCCTGGATCAAGCTCGGTATACGATCTGACTTCTTTTGAAATTATACGTATGATCAAGCAGTTGAACGACGGTGTGTCCTTCTCCGGTAAACCGCTCAAGCAGAAGGCGGGATTTGTTATCGGTGCCGCATTTAACCCGAATGTGAAATATCTGGATAAAGCTGTACAGCGGCTGGAGAAAAAGATTGCTTCCGGAGCCGACTATATTATGACGCAACCGGTATACGATCCTGAATTAATTGTAGCCATGCATGAGGCGACCAAGCACTTGGATGTACCCATTTTTGTGGGAGTTATGCCACTTGCCAGCGGCCGAAACGCAGAGTACCTGCATAATGAGGTGCCGGGTATTCAGCTGTCGGATGAAGTGCGTTCCCGGATGGCAGGTCTTGAAGGCGAAGAAGGCCGGGCCATGGGTGTGAAGATTGCCAAGGAGCTTCTGGATGTAGCTACGGAATATTTCAAAGGAATCTATTTAATGACTCCGTTCATGTTCTATGGTATGACGGCCGAACTGACCCAATATGTCTGGGAGAAGTCGGAGCATCAATGTCCTACTTGTTTCAACCCTAATAATCAATTACAATAGTGTAACGGATGTGATGCCGATGTCATTCAGTATGACCGGATACGGTCAATCCGCCTTTCATTTTGGGGGCTATAAGGTACAATTGGAAATCAAGTCTGTTAATCATCGTTATTGCGAAGTGATGATGCGTCTCCCGAGAGAGTGGACGTGTTATGAAGACGGATTGAGGAAAAAGGTACAGAGCCGATTAAAACGTGGGCGGATTGATGTTTATGTGATGAAAGAAAAAGATGAAGACCAGGCTCTTCCCGCTGTTCTGAATGAGCAGGCGGTCAGGGCCTATCTTCAGGCCGCAGAGCAATTGGAAAGCCGCTATGGCTTGCAGGGCAGACCGAGTATTATGGATATGCTGGCACTTCCAGAAGTCATGGTACATTCGGATGGGACAAGTTCGATTCCGGAAGAACAGAAAGACGAATGGGAGCGTGTCCTGCAGCTTGGGTTGGAAGAGGCTTTATCCGGTCTGGAGCAGATGCGCGCTCGCGAGGGTCTTCATCTGGCCAGTGATCTGGAACGACGAGTCGGTCGTCTGGAATCACTGCATACCGAGATGCTTGCTCTTGCCCCGACTGTGGTGAGTGATCATCGCAACAAGTTAAGACAAAGGCTTACGGAAATGCAGGAAGAAGGCTCTTTCCCTTTTGACGAGCATAAATTAGGTATGGAAATTGCTATGTTTGCCGATCGTTCTAACATAGAGGAAGAGCTTACGCGTCTACTGAGTCACTTTGGACAGAGCAGGGAGCTGCTGAGGAGTGATGAGCCGGTAGGCCGCAAGTTGGACTTTCTTATTCAGGAGATGAATAGGGAAGTTAATACGATTGGATCAAAAGCCAACCATTTGGCTCTGGTGAACCGTGTTGTCGAGATGAAAGCGGAACTGGAGAAGATTCGTGAGCAAGCGGCGAATATCGAATGAGCGGTCATTTTTCGGCAAAAGAGTCGCATGTATAGGGGGAAGAACCTGATTATGGCAATCAAACTCATTAACATTGGATTCGGTAACATCGTATCGGCGAACCGGATTATATCCATCGTGAGTCCGGAATCGGCGCCGATCAAGAGAATTATACAAGAGGCAAGAGATCGTCATATGCTGATAGACGCAACGTACGGAAGACGTACTCGTGCCGTTATTATTACGGATAGCGATCATGTCATTCTGTCTGCGGTACAGCCAGAGACGGTCGCCCATCGTCTTTCTTCGAAAGATGATGATAACGACGAATAAAATGGAGTGTAATATGTCTAAGGGATTACTGGTTGTGTTGTCCGGCCCATCTGGGGTCGGGAAGGGTACAGTATGCAGCGCTTTGCGCAAACGGGTGCCGGAGTTGATTTATTCTGTATCGGCAACGACTCGTCAGCCTCGTCTGGGAGAAGAACATGGTGTCAATTATTTCTTCAGAAGCCATGAGGAGTTCCTGAACATGATTGCTGAAGATCAATTGTTGGAGCATGCAGAATATGTAGGGAACTATTACGGAACACCGCGTGATTTTGTGGAGAAAACGATTAATGAAGGCCGGGACATTATTCTTGAGATTGAAGTTCAAGGCGCGTTAAAAGTGAAAGAGAAGTTCCCGGAAGGGATCTTTGTATTTCTGTTGCCTCCTTCATTGGACGAGCTTAAAGATCGCATTCAGGGCCGTGGTACGGAAAGTCAGGCGACGATTGATCACCGGATGTCCGTCGCGGTAGATGAGATCAGTCTGCTGGAGCAGTACGATTACGCTGTCGTTAATGACGAAATTGATTTGGCGTGTAAACGAATAGAAAGCATTATTATCGCCGAACATTGTAAGATCAATAAATAATCCAATTCCGCAAAGGATTGCGATAATCAGTGGAGCTGCTGTCATAGGATATAGGTAGAGCAGCTTCGTCTGGTTAACGTGGTTTAGACGATTCATCATGATCCGTCAGTGGTGCATTGCGATTATACTAATGCAAAGAGGTGTTTTGTAAATATGCTGTATCCTTCTATTGATGAAATGATGAACAAAGTTGACAGCAAGTATTCACTTGTTGTTGCCGCTTCCCGCCGTGCCAGACAGCTTCGTGAAGGTGAGAAAACGGATTTGAGAAATGCCAGATCCCATAAACAGGTTGGCGTTGCACTCGAAGAAATTTATGGTGATCTGCTCGTTGTCATCAAAGGACAGGACGAAGAGGAAGAAGAGTAAGCCGCTAGCGGCGCTCTTCAACTGCATACGGCGCAAGCCGGCTTTATTTGACAACCGCGAGGTTGTTATTTTTTTCTCTATTCATCCTTATAATGTCATATATATCGGGGGGAATAACCATGTTGAACGGTAAAAAAATCGTGCTCGGTGTAACTGGAGGCATAGCCGCATACAAGGCGGCGACATTATGCAGCAGGCTGGTACAAAAAGGGGCGGATGTCCATGTCATTATGACGGATTCCGCGAAACAGTTTATTACCGAATTAACGCTGCAAACCTTGACCCGAAATGTGGTATATAGTGATACATTTGATGAGCGGGAGCCTTCCGTTGTCTCGCATATTCATCTGGCGGATATGGCCGATCTTGTATTGGTTGCTCCAGCAACAGCCAATGTCATTGCCAAAATGGCGCATGGCATGGCCGATGATATGCTCTCAACAACCTTGCTTGCAACGACGGCTCCCGTGATGATCGCTCCGGCGATGAATGTACATATGTATGATCATCCGGCCGTCCAGCACAACATGTGTCTGCTCACCGAACGGGGAACCCTGATGATTGAGCCGGGTGAAGGGCAGCTGGCTTGCGGGTATGTTGGCAAAGGGCGCCTGGAAGAGCCGGAGACGATTGTCGATGTGGTTGAACGGTTCTTTGAACAACAGGAGTCAGCCAAACGGGAACGTCATGAACTAGCTTCTTTGCTTAAGGGCAAAAAGGTTGTAGTCACCGCAGGCGGGACGATTGAACGCATTGACCCGGTAAGGTATATTACAAACGATTCTTCAGGGAAAATGGGATTTGCCATTGCGGCAGTAGCGCGTGATCTTGGTGCGAACGTTACGCTGGTAATGGGCAATACAGAGGTTCCGCCACCAGCCAATGTCCATGTAATTCCCGTACAGTCGGCACAGGATATGTATGATGCAGTGGCTGGCCAGTGGGAGGATGCCGATATCGTTGTGAAGGCGGCAGCTGTTGCGGATTATCGTCCCAAGGATGTGTACACGGAGAAAATGAAGAAGAAGGGCGATACGTTATCGCTTGAACTTATTAAAAATATAGATATTCTTGAAACACTGGGCAAGCAGAAGAGTCACCAATTTCTGATTGGGTTTGCTGCTGAGACCCATTCAATGGAAAGGTATGCACGTGAGAAACTGGAACGGAAAAACTGTGATCTGATCGTAGCCAATGATGTCACCCGTGCGGGTGCCGGATTTGGAACAGATACCAACGCGGTGCACATCTATGACCGTGAAGGGTTGGTGGAAGAGCTTCAGGTGGTGGCGAAGGAAGAAGTCGCCCGCCGGTTGCTTTCGATTGCGGCGGAGCGCATTGCCGGGAGGAATTAATATGGAAATCGCCAAGGTTATTGTCGATGTTCCTGTGAAGCAGACGGATCGGCCTTTTGACTATCTGGTGCCGGAATCCATGCGTGAATGGATTGAGATTGGCAGCAGGGTAGGTGTACCTTTTGGTCATCGGACGGTGCAGGGCTTCGTTGTTGATCTGGTGCCTCGCACGGGCACGGAGTCTTTCAAACTCAAACCGATTCAGGAGTTGCTGGATATCGTTCCGCCGTTATCTGAAGATTTGGTTGAATTGGCTGAATGGATGAGTGAACGTTATGCCAGCAATCGCATTTTGTCTTTACAGGTCATGGTACCAACTGCGCTGAAAGGGAAAGCAGAGCGGTATATCTCACTTGGAGATGCCCTCGACGGACAAACGGCAGGTTCGGAGCCTAGTGAAGAGGTTCTATTTGTATGGGGAGAGGAATCGACGACAGAGAAAGTGCAGCAGGATATTATTCGTTTTGTGAAGAGTCGCGGGCAGGTTCCTCTGCAACAACTCAGTCGGAAATATCCCAATCATGCGATGCTGATCAAGAAGCTGTTGCTAAGTGGCGTGTTACTGGAGAGCCAGGCGATTAAGGACAAGCTGAATAAAAAAACGATGAAGTCGATTAATCTGGCTGTGGATGTGGCGGCGGCGGAAGAGGCGTTGACTTCGTTCCCTGCAAAGGCACAACGACAGAAAGAAGTTCTGGCTTTTTTGCTGGAAATGAAAGAACTGCTGCCAATGGCGATGAAAGAATTGCTGGCCACCCTTCAGGTATCAGCAGCTACAGTCAAAGGGCTGGAGGAGAAAGGGCTAGTTGTGACGGAGGACGTCGAAGTCTTTCGTGACCCTTATCAGGGCCGTAAGTTTCGCGCGACCGAGCCACTGAATCTGACTGACGAGCAGCAGCATGTCTATCACAATATTAATGGTCGATTGCAGGAGAGGCGCCATGGCGTCTTTTTGCTTCATGGTGTAACAGGCAGCGGTAAGACGGAAGTATACCTCCAGACCATTCAGCGCTGTATTGAACAGGATCGGCAGGCGATTGTGCTTGTACCCGAGATTGCATTGACACCGCAGATGGTAGAGCGTTTCAAAGGACGCTTTGGTGACCAGGTTGCCGTGATGCACAGTCGGTTGTCTGGCGGAGAGCGTTATGATGAGTGGCGCAAAATTCGGGAAGGTCAGGTGAAGGTTGCCATTGGCGCCCGTTCAGCAGTCTTTGCTCCGTTCAGTCGTCTTGGTCTGATCATAATGGACGAGGAGCATGAGACTTCATATAAACAGGAAGAAACCCCGAAATATCATGCCCGTGATGTAGCGGTAAAAAGAGCACAGCAGCACCAGGCCGTCGTTGTTCTGGGTTCAGCGACACCATCGCTGGAAAGTTACTATGCTGCTCGTTCACAGAGTAATGATGACTTTGCACCACTTTTGTTGGAGATGCCTACCCGCGCACTTGGCAACAAGCTGCCGGAGGTCCGTATTGTTGATATGCGTGAAGAGCTGAAGGATGGAAATCGCTCGATGTTCAGCCGTGCCTTGCACAAAGGGCTGGAGGAGCGGCTGGAACGCGGGGAACAGACCGTGCTTCTGCTGAATCGACGCGGATATTCCACCTTTGTGATGTGTCGCAGCTGTGGGTATGTTGCCGGCTGTCC
This sequence comes from Paenibacillus sp. JNUCC-31, assembly GCF_014844075.1. NCBI lineage: Bacteria > Bacillati > Bacillota > Bacilli > Caryophanales > Paenibacillaceae > Paenibacillus > Paenibacillus sp. JNUCC31. The sequence goes on along the minus strand of NZ_CP062165.1, from coordinate 927,904 downwards.
CGAATGTGATATTTCGCTAACCTATCATCAGCGCTCCAACAATCTTCGTTGTCACTATTGTGGATATGCGGAAGCAGCGCCTGAAGTGTGCCCGGATTGCGGTAGTGAGCATATTCGATATTTTGGGACAGGTACACAGCGAGTAGAGGAAGAGTTGGCGAAACTGTTCCCGGGTATTCGTGTCATTCGGATGGACGTGGATACGACGAGCGAAAAAGGCTCTCATGAGAAGCTGCTGAAGCAGTTTCGCGAGAAAAAGGCAGACGTATTGCTGGGCACTCAGATGGTTGCCAAGGGGCTTGATTTTCCTGATGTCACCCTGGTTGGTGTCATAACAGCAGACTCGGCACTCAATTTGCCAGATTTCCGGGCTGCCGAAAAAACATTTCAGCTGCTTACCCAGGTGGCGGGTCGTGCAGGTCGACATCAACTTCCGGGTGAGGTCTTTGTTCAGTCCTATACACCAGAGCATTATTCGATTGGGCATGCGAGTCAGCATGACTATGTTTCGTTTGTCCGTGAGGAGCTGTTGCATCGGCGCAATTTGCAGTATCCACCTTACTGTCGCCTAATTTTGGTGACCTTCTCACATGAGCAGCTTCCGGTATTGATCCGTCTGGCTGAGAACTACACACGGATACTGAAAGAAAAGGCAAATGCTGCTGGCTGGTTAGGCAGCCTGGATCGTTTCAGCAATGATGCTTTCGACGTGCTTGGACCGGTAGCGTCACCCATTCCTCGGATCAAGAATAGATACCGATTCCAATGTATGATAAAATGGCGGGGGGATGTCGACGCCATCGGACTGGCGCTTGCGACGGCCCGGCGCATGGACGACGATGTTCAGGCGCAGAAACTGCAAATTAGTCTGGATGTAGACCCGCAAATGTTAATGTGAGCATTTGGAGTAAAATGCGGATGTAAACAAGCGGTATAAACATAGATTAAAAACAACATGAATGATGGCTCGATACCTTAAAATCAGTTTTTGATACCTGCTACATAGCAGAAAATCAGTACTTATTTTTGAAATGAGCCTGATGTCCTGAAATTATGATGAGGATTAGGAAGGTGCTTACAACATGTCGATTCGTATTATCGTGAAAGAACCGGATGAGGTACTACACAAAAGAGCTAAAGAAGTAACCAAAGTTACACCCAATGTACAGAAACTGCTGGATGATATGGCAGATACGATGTATGACGCTGAAGGCGTAGGTCTTGCTGCACCACAAGTTGGTATTTTGAAACGTCTCATTGTGATCGATGCTGGAGATGAGCAGGGCTTGATCAAGATGATCAATCCTGAAATCATTTCGAGTGAGGGAGAGCAATTTGGACCTGAAGGCTGCCTGAGTATCCCTGGGATTAACGGTGATGTGCGCCGTTTTGAGACGGTTACAGTCAAAGGGCTGGACCGTGAAGGCAAAGAACTGATTATTACGGGCAGCGGGTTGCTGTCACGCGCATTCCAGCATGAAATTGACCATCTGGATGGCGTACTCTTTACAGATATTGCTGAAAAGGTGTACGAAATTGCAGCCGAACAAACCGGGCCGCGTCGTAACTAAGGAGTGATCGACTTGAATATTGTTTTTATGGGAACACCTGAATTTGCAGTACCTTCTCTTGATATGCTTATAGCCGAGGGTTATAACGTGGTTGGCGTAGTGACACAGCCGGATAAACCACAGGGTCGCAAAAAGGTGCTTACGCCAACACCAGTCAAGGCTGCGGCAGAACGCCACGGCCTGCCTGTATTTCAACCGGTGAAACTGCGTGATCCGGAAGCAGTGGCCCGATTAGCCGAATGGCAGCCGGATCTGATTGTAACCGCGGCCTTTGGGCAGATTCTGCCCAAAGCTGTGCTGGATATGCCCGTTCGAGGTTGTGTGAACGTGCATGGTTCGCTTTTGCCCAAATATCGCGGTGGGGCCCCGATTCAGCGTTCCATTATTAATGGGGAGCTGGTAACGGGAGTTACGCTGATGTTCATGGCGGAAGGTCTGGATACGGGGGATATGATCTCACGTGTGGAAGTGCCGATTACGGATGAAGATACATCAGGTTCCATGTTTGTAAAGCTCAGCGAAGCGGGTTCCAAGTTGCTTCAGGAAGAAATGCCGCGGCTGGTTGCTGGCGAAACAAAGGCTGTCCCTCAGGATGAAGCTGAGGCTTCGTATGCCCGCAATCTGACTCGGGACGACGAGAAGATGGACTGGAACCGTACATCGCGTGAACTGTTTAATCAGATTCGCGGACTTGTGCCGTTCTCAGGTGCATTTACGATGTGGGATGAGCAGGTCTTCAAGGTCTGGGCAGCAGCAAATCCGAATCAGGCGGATGTGCTCACGTCTTCGGATGCTGGACAAGCTGAGCCGGGAACAGTGTTGCAATTAGGCAAGAACGGCATTGAAGTTCGCACAGGTGATGGTTCCCTCTGGCTTACTGAGGTCCAACCCGCTGGCAAAAAAGTAATGCAAGCCGCTGATTTCGCCCGTGGCGGTACCCTGAAACCAGGAATGGTGCTGAAATGAGCGGAAATACACCGGGCCGCCCGTCAGGGACTGGTCATAAAGTCGCAGGTAATGCGTCCGGGCGCGGAGGAAACCAGCGTCGTCCAAACTCGGGGAAATCAGGTGGTGCACGAAATTCATTTGCATCCTCATCTTCAGCAAATGGTGCATCCCGCTCGGAGCGGCCCAAAACATCTGCTCGTGCACTCGCAGTGAAGGTGCTCAGCGCTGTTGAACAAGAGGGGGCTTACAGCAACCTGGAGCTGAACCGACGTTTGAAAGAAGCCGAGCTTAGCCCAGCAGATGCGGGGCTGGCTACCGAACTGGTCTATGGTACGATTTCGAGACTGAATACCCTTGATTATTTTCTGGAACGTTACGTAGCCAAAGGTGTATCCAAACTGCAACCCTGGGTTCGCAGTTTGCTGCGTATCAGCGTGTATCAGATGATATATCTGGACCGTATTCCGGAACACGCGGTGGTGAGCGAAGCCGTCAACCTGGCTAAAAAGTTAGGTCATCAGGGCATCTCCGGTATGGTGAACGGGGTTCTGCGGAATATGATCCGTAACCGTGATCAACTGCATATTCCCGAGCATCTGCCTGCAGCTGAGCGTATTTCACTTGAGCATTCTCACCCGCTGTGGTTGGTCAAACGCTGGATCAGCCAGTATGGCGAAGAGACGGCGGAAGCGATTTGTCGTGCGAATAATGAACCGCCTGCGGTTAGTGTTCGTGTGAACACGACAATGACTACACGTGAGAAATTGATGCAAGAGATGGAGAGTACGGGTGCGATCGTGGAACCCTCCCGACTTAGTTCGGAAGGCATTCTCGTTCGCAGTGGTGGCAACATGGCACTTACGTCCTGGTATCGGGATGGCCTGTTGTCCGTTCAAGATGAAAGTTCGATGCTCGTAGCCGAGGCAGTGGGGCCTGAAGAAGGTCAGATTGTACTGGACTGCTGTGCAGCACCCGGTGGCAAGACCGCCCATATGGCTGAGAAAATGCAGGACCGTGGACGGATTGTTGCGAATGATGTACATGCTCATAAACGTCAATTGATTATGGATCAGGCGGATCGTCTGGGACTCAGTTGCATTGATGCCGTTACAGGAGATGCTCTGGATCTGGATGAGCGTTACCCAGAGGCATCGTTCGATCGTATACTGCTGGATGCACCGTGTTCCGGTTTAGGTGTTATTCGTCGCAAGCCGGATGTCAAATGGACCAAATCCACAGAAGACATCAAGGATATTTCCAACTTGCAACGTGAACTGCTGGATCGGGTTGCACCACTGTTAAAGCCAGGTGGTATTCTGGTGTATAGTACATGTACGATTGAGCCTGCGGAGAACGAGCATATGGTCGCTGATTTTTTGGATCGGCATCCGGAATACAAGGCGGCTGAAGAGTTGGTCTGGTCTGGATCGGAAACAGCCGATTGGAAGGTTGTGAACGGTGGGGTGCAGATCTTGCCTCAGTACGCTCACAGTGACGGATTTTTCATTGCGCGGTTGACAAGGATAGGCGATTAACAGTTTAATAAAGCACGGAAGGATGACCGCCGAGGGAAACTTCGGCGGATTTCTTTGTGATAAGACAGGAAGGTTGAACATCAGTAAAAAGTGATGATAGGGTGCGATGCAGACACTGAGGTGTTATAATGCATGAAGTACGGGCATCAAGGGTATACATGGATGTAAAGTGGTCTTTGTGATAGAATAGGAAGAATGAAAAGAAAAGAAGGAATAGGTGTTGACAACAAAATGAAACCTTTTATATATGATTATTCCCTGGAAGAGCTGCAACAGTGGGCTATCGATAACGGGGAGCCGGCTTTTCGCGGTGGTCAGATTTTTGACTGGATTTATGTGAAACGTGTAAATGATTTCAGTGAAATGACGAATCTGTCCAAAGCACTGCGTGAAAAACTGACTGAACAGTTTGAATTCGTTACACTTACCGAAATTACGAAGTTTGAATCCAAGGATGGAACGGTGAAATTCCTGTTCGGTTTGCATGATGATCATGCGATCGAAACAGTGATTATGAAGCACAATTATGGTAACAGCATCTGTGTAACGACACAGGTTGGTTGCCGGATTGGGTGTACGTTCTGTGCGTCCACACTGGGCGGACTAAAGCGTAACCTTACTGCTGGCGAAATTGTGGCTCAGGTTGTGCAAGCCCAAAAAATTCTGGATGAACGGGGTGAACGTGTCAGCAGCATCGTAATCATGGGTTCGGGTGAACCTTTTGAAAACTATGAAGCCACGATGACGTTCTTGCGTATCATGATTCATGAAAAAGGACTGAATATCGGTCAGCGTCATATCACGGTATCCACAAGCGGAATCGTACCGAACATCTACAAGTTTGCGGATGAAGACACGCAGATTAACCTCGCGATCTCCATCCATGCGCCTAACGATGCATTACGTTCCAAACTGATGCCGGTAAACCGTCGTTTTCCTTTCGATGATGTTATGGAGTCACTGCGTTATTATCTGGCCAAAACCGGAAGAAGAATTACGTTTGAATACGCACTTATTGGTGGCGTGAACGATCAGCCGGAGCATGCGGCAGAACTGGCAGGCGTGCTGAAGAACATGTTGTGCCACGTCAACCTGATTCCGGTCAACCATGTACCTGAGCGGAAGTATGTAAGAACATCCAGAAGTGATATTTTCAATTTTCAGAAAATTCTTTCGGAGCAGGGTGTGAATGTAACCATTCGTCGTGAACAGGGACATGATATTGCTGCCGCTTGCGGCCAGCTTCGTGCAAAGCATATGGAGTTGAGGTGAGAACGTTTTGATCAAAACAGTTCATGTGAGCCATATCGGACGGGTGCGTTCGGTGAATGAAGATTCAGCCTGGATTCGAAATCTTGAAACAGGTTATATACTGGGTATTGTTGCCGATGGTATGGGCGGACATCTTGCAGGAGATACGGCGAGCCGCCTGGCGGTAGAGACGTTGGTGCAGGATCTGGGGACGCTTGAACCAGGTCTGTCACATGCGTCTTTATCAGCCGCACTCAGCGATGCTATTTTGCATGCCAACGAAGTCATCTTCCGCACCGCATCCACGGATGACAAATACCATAACATGGGTACGACTGTGGTAGCAGCCTTATTAAATGATACGGAGGGCGTTATCGGTCACATCGGTGACAGCAGGGCATACAAAATTGCGAACAAACATTTGATCCAGTTGACTGAAGACCATACTCTGGTGAATGAATTGTTCAAAAATGGTCAGATCAGCAAAGAAGACGTCTCTCATCATCCGCGTCGCAACGTGTTGACACGTGCACTTGGCACAGATGCCGAAGTGAAGGTGGATCTGGATACAATCAAGCTGGAAGAGGGCGAGGTTCTCCTCCTCTGCAGTGATGGCTTAAGTAACCTGGTCAGCAATGAGCAACTGATTCAGGTCGCAGGTAATTTGGATCTGGCATTGGAAGATCGGGCAGACCGTTTGCTTCAGCTGGCTTTGCTTGCCGGTGGAGATGACAATATTACGGTTGCACTGTTTGAATTGCAAAAGGAAGGTTCCGCGGTATCGGAAACGGGGTGTGAGTCATGATTGGGCACCAGCTAGGCGGACGCTATGAAGTAATCGAGCGTGTCGGCGGTGGAGGCATGGCTCTCGTATATAAGGCCCAGGATCTTTTGCTCAATCGGAACGTAGCCATCAAAGTGCTAAGGCAGCAATTTGTGCATGACGAAGAGTTTATTCGTCGTTTCCGCAGGGAAGCACAGTCCGCAGCATCACTGTCCCATCCTAATGTAGTCAGTATTTACGATGTGGGGCAGGAAGATGACGTGCATTATATTGTCATGGAGTACGTCGAAGGCAAAAACCTGAATGAAATTATTAAAGAACGGGCGCCTCTGCAGGTAGACGAAGCGGTTCGAATCGCTTCCCAGATTGCGGATGCCCTCGATCATGCACATCATAATCAAATCATTCATCGGGACATCAAACCGCATAATATATTGATTGGTCGTAATGGCCGTGTGAAAGTAACGGACTTCGGGATTGCCCGCGCGGTTACGTCCACAACGATTACACAGACCGGCTCGGTGGTCGGTTCCGTACATTATTTCTCGCCGGAACATGCCAAAGGCATCGTGACTGGCGAGAAGTCGGACTTATATTCTCTAGGTATTGTACTCTATCAAATGCTGACTGGGCAGCTTCCGTTCCTGGGAGAGAGTCCAATCAGTGTTGCGCTGAAACACTTACAGGAAGAGTTCGATGAACCACGAAAATTCAATCCTTTGATTCCGCAGAGCGTGGAGAACGTTATTCTGAAATCCATGCGCAAAAATCCGCAGGAGCGCTACCAGTCGGCCAGAGAAATGCAGACAGATCTCGAAACCTGCCTGATGCCGGAACGACGCAATGAAACAAAGATTGATTTTCCGGATGAGGATGATATCGATCAGACCCGCGTTATGCCAGCGATCAAGCCGGAGCCGCGTGGCGTAACGTCAACAGGTGCTGTACCTGTGATGGATTCTGACGATGATCATAACAAAGGCAAGCCCAAAACGAAGAACTGGAAAAAGCCGGCGCTACTGATCTCGTTGACAGTCCTTATTCTCATCGCCATGGTTGGGGTCGTATGGTACGTAAAAGGCATGCTAGTTGTGCCTGATGTTACGGTACCCAATGTGATTGGCCAAACTGAGGAAAAGGCTCGTCAAATGTTGCAGGATAAAGGACTTGTGGTCAGTACCGAGGTCATCCGGAAATACAAGGAAGGTGTGGACCCTGGCATTGTATTTGACCAGACCCGAAACGAAGGCGATGTGGTCAAGGAAGGCTCTGAGGTGCAGCTCAGTGTTGGGGCTGAAAAAGAACTGACCAAAATGATCAGTGTTGAAGGGGATACCTATGATGAGGCTGTCAAAAAATTGATTGCTCTGGGCATCAACGAGGATCAGATCAAACGCAAGGATGATTTCTCCAATGACATTGCATCCGGGAACGTGATATCCCAAACTCCTGGAGTCGATGTAGAATTCGATCCTAAAGAGACTGAAATTGTTTTGACTGTTAGCAAAGGCGCTAAAACCGTCAAAATGCCTGATCTGAAAAATAAGACCCGCAGCCAAGCTGAGGAATTGATCAGGTCTGCCGGGCTGGTGCTTGCTCAGGTACAGGAAGAACCAAGCTATACGATTGAACAGGGGAAAGTTACGCAGCAATGGCCTGTGGAAGCCGGTACAGAGGTGAATCCGGGTGATAAAATCACCATTTTCATCAGTACAGGATATCCGCCAGAGGCATTGAACTACGACTATAACATCAACGTTTCACCAAAAGAAGAAGGAAAGAGCAGCAAAATTCGAATTACTTTTGAGGATGCTCGTGGAAAGAATCAAGAATGGGGAACCCGGACCATCAAGTCTGCCCAATTGCTGACCATTCCGCTTATTTTGGCTCCAAATGTGGATGGTGTGGTTTCGGTCTATCGGGATGATCAATTCCTGGATACGTATTTGGTCTCCTATAGCGAGGCCAAAAATGGAACGGTTGTTGTGCCTACCATCGAGCCTGAGAAGGGTGCTCAGCCGCCGCCTGATGAAACCGATCCAGGCAAAGTTGACGAAGAAACGGTAGATCCTAACCAGGAGGGTGAGCCTGATACACCTGTGGATGGTGAAGTGGACAACGAAGAGGGAGATACTTCGGCTATGAATAAGGAAAAGGGTCCCTCCAAAGCCAAAGGCAAAGATAACAAGAAAAAGGAAGTCGTTAACGCATCGAGCCGTCCATAAGGACGGCTTATTGCTGACGTTCAGGGTGCGTGTACTGTAAATTAAAGGAGGGCGACGGAGCTATGCCAGAAGGTATCATCGTTAAAGCGCTAAGCGGTTACTATTATGTCATGCCACTGGAAGACAGCGGGGTGCCTTCGGTTGAAGGCTCCGCCGTTCAATGCCGGGCCAGAGGCATCTTTCGAAAACGGGGTACCTCACCACTTGTGGGTGACCGTGTCAGCTATATGCTGACTGAGAACGGGGAAGGAACAGTAGATGAGATTCGAAAACGTGAGACGGAGTTAATTCGTCCCCCTGTGGCCAATGTAAGCTTGGCTGTTCTGCTATTTTCCGTTAAGGAACCGGACATGAACCTCAATCTGCTGGACAAATTCCTGGTACATATCGAACAAGCCGGATTGGATGCACTGATTGTCCTTACCAAGCAGGACCTGGCTAATCCGGAAACCGATGCTCGTGATACAGTGGCTGAAGTAAAGGCGCTGTATGAGCAGATCGGATATGAAGTTATCTCTACCAGTTCACGAACTGGTGAAGGCAATGAGCAGCTGAAGGAGCGTCTTGCCGGCAAGATTAGCGTATTCTCCGGGCAATCCGGTGTGGGTAAATCTTCCATGCTGAATGCCTTGATGCCAGGTCTGACCCTAGAGACCAGTGCAATCAGCATGCGTCTTGGCCGAGGGAAACACACCACCAGGCACGTGGAGCTCATACCGTTGGATAATGGTGGCTTTGTCGCCGATACGCCGGGATTCAGCCAACTGGACTTTCTGGAGATTGGTGTGGAGGAGTTATCCACTTGTTTCCGGGAGTTCGCTCAATATGCCGATCAGTGTAAGTTCAGGGGTTGTACCCATACACATGAACCGGGCTGCCGTGTATTAGCAGCCAAGGCGGAGGGAATGATCTCCGAAAGCCGTTATCACCATTACGAACAATTCCTTACAGAAATGAAAGACAAGAAGCGGAGGTACTAACATGATTAAAATTGCCCCATCTATTTTATCTGCAGATTTTGCCCGTCTCGGCGCGGAAGTGGCGGAAGCCCAAGCGGCTGGCGGAGACTGGATTCATGTTGATGTCATGGACGGTCATTTCGTCCCTAATATTACGCTGGGACCTGCGATTGTAAAAGCGATCGCCCCACATACAAGCCTGCCGCTTGATGTTCATTTGATGATTGAGAATCCGGAGCGTTATGTAGAGGAATTTGCGAAAGCTGGCGCTGCGGTTATTACAGTTCATGCCGAGGCTTGTGTGCATCTGCACCGCGTTATTCATCTGATCAAGGAACAGGGAGTTAAGGCGGGTGTTGCCCTTAATCCGGGGACCCCGGCCAGTGCTATTCAGGAAGTGCTGGACGATGTGGATATGGTGCTTGTCATGACCGTAAATCCGGGTTTTGGCGGACAGGCTTTCATTTCGGGTACCATGAACAAAATTAAGCAAATTCGCAGCTGGCTGAATGAAAAAGGACGTCATGACGTGCACATTGAAGTAGATGGCGGCATTGCTGCCGACACGGCTCCACTTGTGGTGGAAGCTGGAGCGGATGTACTCGTTGCGGGAAGTGCTGTATTTGGTCGTGAAGACCGTGCTGCCGCAATTGCCGAAATTCGCAGCAGCTACGGAGGCTGAGCATGAACCTCAAGGAGACGCTGTGGACAATGGCTGCGAGTCTCGTTACAGGGCTGGTGCTTGCTTTGTTTGCGGTTATCCAATCCCCATATAATGCGATTACGTCATTGATTGGGGTTGGTGTTGTCATTATGTACTTCCGCAAATTTGAGCGTACGGGACTTCGGGTTACTTTTGTTATATTCGGCATACTGTATTACTTACTGAGTGTGTTTATGATCGCTGCCTATCAATATATCCCTGCCCAAACCTAATTCACCTGATAACCAGGCTCGTCATTGTGGAATAGGGACAGGGAGTTCCGCATAAATATGGTTACATGAGCAGGTTTCTCATGTAGCCTTTTTTGTCGTGTTTAAGGTAAAGAAGGCCTGGAGCATAGGATACGGCGGATGCATGAGCATGATGGGGAGGGTGAAGTATGAAATTTTACACATTCAAACTGCCGAAGTTTTTGGGAGGGTTTGTAAAGGCAATCCTTAATACGTTTCAAAAGAACTGACATGATTAAAAGGTTCCATTGGCGAATACCGCCGCTTTGGCTTCAGGATCATCTGGAATTCGGACCTGCGAAGCGCCATGCGGCGGCCATTCACATGCTAATGTGTGTATTCATGATTTTATTTCTGAATACCAAAAAAGCACCTGCAAGGAACTAGGTGCTTTTTGCTTACCCGATTTATAGTAGCTGTGCGTGATTATACGCGAGTCACTTTACCGGCTTTCAGTGCACGGGTGCTTACGTATACACGTTTTGGTTTACCGTTCACGAGAATGCGGACCTTCTGAACGTTTACGCCCCAAGAACGACGGTTACGGTTGTTAGCGTGGGATACGTGGTTACCGGTGCCCGGTTTCTTACCTGTCACATAACATTTGCGAGACATAGATTACACCTCCTATCCTAAAATAACCAGTTGCCCTCAGAAGACATGAATGTCATTCCATATGGGCTAAATTGTTCTTCCTGACCGCAATGGTCAGGTTCCAGTAGCTAATGGCGTTGTTCAAGCCGGCATAGCCGGATCATTTCCATTACTAAACCTGCATAAAACAATACTTGAATATAATATCATATTGAAAAAAGCTTCGTCAACTGATCCAAAAACTTTATTTATTTCTCCTGTCTAATATAGTACAATGTTGAATAGTCCATAATACAGCGATGAACAGGCTGTTGCCGCGGAGAAGCCGGAGAAAAAACAGGCCTTAGGATTGGTAGTCTGCTTTTTTGGCAACGCTGTGAGCTGCGGCATTCCATCAATGGCACCAGTCTCCATGCGGCATTCATGCCGGCTCTTGATACCGGTGCATATCCGTATGCCTCGAATTAGGGGTTACAGCGATTGCAGGATATCTGTAGCCCGGCCGCCCAGACCGTTAATCCGGCTGACATTATGTATTGTATGCCTGTGCCGGACAAGGTATGGACGAAGAATAACGCGATAAGCGTTAGCGCATGAACAGACCAGTTAACATCTTGGTGCAGGATGTTCGTGTATCAAGCTAGGAAGGGGAATTCTCACTTGAGTATACGTTCTTTAAATGGAACAGATTTCACCGCAATGGTACTTGCCGGAGCGGAACAACTTGGACAGCATGCAGAGCACGTCAATTCCCTGAATGTTTTCCCTGTGCCGGATGGTGACACGGGAACGAACATGAATTTGACAATGAGTGCAGGAGTCGCAGAGATTAAACGCAAGAGTTCTGCCTCCATCGGAGAAGCTGCCGGTATTTTATCGAAAGGTCTGCTTATGGGTGCGCGGGGGAACTCGGGAGTAATTTTATCTCAATTGTTCCGTGGATTCAGTCGTTCAGCAGCTCCTTACGAGGAACTGAATACGCTCCAGTTTGCAGCAGCCCTGCAGAACGGTGTGGACGCAGCTTATAAAGCTGTAGTGAAGCCTGTTGAAGGGACCATTCTTACCGTAGCCAAGGAAGCGGCGAAACATGCCAGCTACTACGCAAGACGGACGAATGATATTACTGAATTAATGAATGAAGTTTTGTTAAAAGCAAAAGAAGCACTGGCAACGACTCCGGACTTGCTGCCTGTATTGAAACAGGTTGGCGTTGTGGATTCAGGTGGCCAGGGGCTTGTATATATTTACGAGGGCTTTATGGAGGTTCTGCTGCAAAGTGACGGAGTCAGTCGGGCATCCTTGCAAAAAGATGTACAACCATCCGCAGCGGCATCTGCTTTGAAATCAGCTGTACCGGCAGAGGTGGTTTCTGCGAAAACTGCACAGCATGTCATCGTTCCAGAGATGCCCATGTCTGCCCAGGCGAGACTGGAAACGGAAGATATTGAGTTCCTGTATGACATGGAGTTCTTTATTAATCGTGAGCTGGGAGAGAATGCAGGCGTTGCATTCGATGATGAAGCATTCCGGAAAGCGTTGTCAGTTAATGGGGATTCCATCATTATTATTGCTGACGATGAAGTGATTAAGGTTCACGTGCATTCCAAGACACCTGGGGATGTATTAAACCTGGCCCTCCGTTATGGAGAAATTACACAAATTCACATTCTCAATATGCGTGAGCAGCATCGTGATCTGCTGACGGCAGGCATGGACATAGCCCCTTCGCCTGAACTGTTCGCAGAGATCCCGCCTGAAGCAACGCGCAGTCTGGAGCAAGCGGAGCCACCAGCAGATGAGATGGCGCCATATGGCTTTATCGCGGTATCTTCCGGTGACGGAATTGCAGAGATTTTCAAGAGTCTCGGCGTGGATGTTGTTCTGTCTGGTGGACAGACGATGAATCCAAGCACTGAAGATTTTGTGAAAGCTGTGCGTTCAATTGCAGCGGAACAGGTATTTATTTTGCCGAACAATTCCAATATTGTACTTGCTGCGCAGCAGGCTCGGGAGCTGCTTGAAGATGAGCGCCGAATTACGGTGATTCCGAGCAAAACGATTCCTCAGGGCATGGCAGCGGCTTTTGCTTTCCAGGAGGATGAGTCTGCGGAAACCAACCGTGACCATATGCTTGAAGCGATTAGCCGGGTACAGTCCGGTCAAGTGACTCATGCGGTCAGAGATACGCAATATGATGAGCTTGATATCAAAGCGGGACACTACATCGGTATCCATAATTCCAAAATTGTGGCAACGGATGAAAACATGCTGCATGCATGTGAAGGTTTGCTGCAACAGATGCTGGAAAGCGGAGATGAAGTGGTGACCATCCTTGAAGGGGAAGAGGCTGCACCTGAGATCACCGCTGCGCTTGTAGCATGGCTTGAAGAACAATATCCTGATGCTGAGGTAGAGGTGCATCTTGGAGGACAGCCGGTGTATTATTATCTGTTCTCTGTAGAGTCCTAATAGAGGTTGTTCAAAAAGTTCCCAATTGATCACGAAGTAGCCCACGAAGCGAACTCGACATCGAATCTTGCGTTCACCTTCGGAGTCCGGTGCTCATGTAGGTTTGCCTACACTCCGCTCCTCCTCCTTCAGGTTCTCGCAACCTTCTCGGTGCTGAATTGTTAACTTTTTGAACATGCACTAATAGCACTTAAGCAAAGAGGAGGGGATCTCATGAGCCAAAAGGTTGCAATCGTAACCGATAGCACCGCAGATATACCGGAAGAATTGATCCGTAAATACGGGATTCATATTGTTCCGCTGCGTGTTTTGTTCGGCGAAGAAGCTTATGCGGACGGCGTTGATCTGACTTCGGAACAGTTCTATGCAAAATTGGAGAAGGCATCTGTGTTGCCTACAACCTCACAGCCTTCTCCCACCGACTTTATGAGTATCTATAATTCACTGTTGGATGAGGACCCGGAGCGACCGATTGTCTCGATTCATTTGTCTTCCGGCATGAGTGGGACCTATCAATCGGCACTGCTCGGCAAATCATTGCTGGAACGTGAAGGCGATATAACGGTACTGGATTCGAAGTCTGCATCCTATGGATATGGTTTATTGGTTGTACAGGCTGCAGAGCTTGCCGAACAAGGCAAATCCGCTGCGGAAATTGCTGCTGCTGTAGCTGCCATGCAGCAGAGCCGCAAGCTGTTTTTTCTCGTAGATACATTGGAGTATTTGCAGAAAGGCGGTCGGATTGGCAAGGCTGCGGCCATTTTGGGAACATTGCTGAATATTAAACCGATCTTGTCCATTGATGAGGAAGGCGTTATTTACGCAGTGGAGAAAGTCAGAGGTCACAAAAAAGCGATGGCACGCATTATCGAGCTGTTTCAGCAGGATCTGGCGGGTCAACGTGTTAATCTGGCGGTAGGTCATACCGCAGACCCTGGATCAGCGATTGCTTGTGCAGAGCAGTTGCGTGGGCACTTTACACTGAATGAAGTGGTGTATACCAATATTGGAGCCGTCATTGGCAGCCATGTTGGGCCAGGCGTAATTGCCATCTTTATGTGGCCTGTTCCGGAATGAGGGATTAGACATGAAATGGGAAGAAATATCGGTTAAACAAATTAGCGGCGTGAGTGCTCTCAAAGAGGGAGAGCTTCACGCCTTTGGCATCTCTACTGTAAAAGACCTGCTTGAATACTATCCGTTCCGTTATGAGGACTATCGCCTGCGTTCGCTCAGCGAAGTGAAGGATGGGGACAAAATTACGGTGCAGGGTAAAGTGATGGGCATCCCGGTGTTGCAGCGCTATGGCAAAAAGTCACGCCTTACCTGTAAGGTGATGACGGAAGAGTGGATGATTTCAGCCACCTGGTTTAATCGGCATTTTCTAAAGGATCAGCTTACGCCTAACCGGGAGATTGTCATAACCGGGAAATGGGAACAAAAGCGTATGCAAATGACCGTAACAGACTCGGAATTCCCGGATAAAGGGGAAGGGCGTTCAGGCACGCTGCAACCCGTGTATTCCGTAACCGGCAAGCTTACGCAATCCTGGATGCGTAAAACGATCAATCAGGGGTTAGTTCAGTTCGGAGACATGATCCCCGAAATTCTGCCTCAATCACTTATGAAGAAATATGGATTCATGCCCCGCAAACAGGCGATTGCCGGAATTCATCGTCCGCAGGATAATCGGGAAGGCCAGCAGGCCAGACAGCGGATGGTGTATGAGGAACTGTTTTTGTTTCAACTCAAGATGCAGGCTTACCGGGCATTGAACCGGGATCGCATGGATGGTGTCGTGCATACAACGGATAATACGACGATTCGTGAGTTTGTTCGCAGTCTGCCGTTTGAATTGACCGATGCCCAGAAGAAGGTAGAGCTTGAAATTCTGCATGATATGCGTTCACCGTATTCGATGAATCGGTTGCTGCAGGGAGATGTAGGCTCAGGTAAGACGGTTATTGCGGCGATTGCCCTGTATACAACCGTTCGTTCCGGGTTTCAGGGGGCTCTGATGGTGCCTACGGAGATTCTGGCAGAACAGCATATGCGCTCATTGCAAAAGCTGTTTGAACCTTTTGGCGTCACTGTGGGGCTGCTGACGGGCAGTGTGAATGGACGCAAGCGCAAAGATCTGATCGCATCCTTGCAGATGGGGATGATCGATATCGTGGTGGGTACACACGCGTTGATTCAGGAGGATGTATTTTTCCGTGATCTGGGTCTTGTCGTAACGGATGAGCAGCATCGTTTTGGTGTGAATCAGCGCAGCATTTTGCGGCGTAAAGGGTACAACCCGGATGTGTTAACGATGACGGCTACGCCCATTCCGAGAACGCTGGCCATCACGGCTTTTGGTGATATTGAAGTGTCCACCATCTCGGAACGTCCCAAGGGGCGAATTCCAATCTCGACGTACTGGGTCAAGCATGACATGATGGACCGGGTTCTTGGCTTTATTTCGCGAGAAGTGGACCAGGGGCGACAGGCGTATCTGATCTGTCCGCTTATCGAAGAATCAGAAAAGCTGGATGTACAAAATGCGATTGATCTGCATATCCAGATGCAGCAGAACTTTCCGAAGTACCGCGTCGGTCTGCTGCATGGACGGATGACGGCTGCCGAGAAGGAAGAGATGATGCGTGACTTTTACAGCAACGAAATTCAGCTTCTGGTTTCCACAACAGTTGTGGAGGTCGGGGTCGATGTACCCAACGCAACGCTGATGGTCATTATGGATGCGGACCGCTTCGGTCTGTCGCAGCTGCACCAGCTTCGTGGCCGGGTCGGCCGGGGCGCTCATGCCTCCTATTGTGTGCTCATTGCCGACCCCAAGACAGAGGTGGGGCAGGAGCGCATGAAGGTCATGACGGAAACGGAAGATGGATTTGAAGTATCGCGTCGAGATCTGGATTTGCGGGGACCGGGAGACTTCTTTGGTACGAAGCAAAGTGGATTACCCGAGTTCCGGCTTGCTGACATGGTGGGGGATTTTGCCGTATTGGAGCAGGCCCGCGATGATGTATCCAGTTTGATTGCGGACGCCAGCTTCTGGACGTCTGTGGACTACGCTCCTTTACGTGACTTTTTGCAGCAGCAGCAAGTATTCCAGGGTGATCTGATCGATTAATTGGGGCTGTGGATGTGGGGTATTCCACATTTTCCGTGGGAAAATGTCAAGTGTACAGGCCCTCCTGTCATATGAATAAGAAGTGAGTTCATTATTCAGGAGGTGCTGTACGTTTTGGGTTATCAACAATATGGAATCAGTCCGCAGCTGGTAGAGCGGATTAAAACGAAGATGAAAAATCCCGCTGTCAAAGAGCGTATCAAAAAGCTGATCGATGGGGTCACCAAATCGGATCTGCAGGATAAGGCCAAGGTGAGAAGGCTGGTCAAATCATCAGCGGTCATTATGAATGAGAATTTTTCTGCGGCTCAGGAGGAACAATTCGTAGCATTTGTCCTCGCGCAGAAGATCGATCCGAACAATACGTTTCATTTGATTAAGCTATGGGGCATGTTTAGATAGGATTCGATGTATTGTTGGGTGGGAATAAAATGAAACAGTTTCATTTACACGGGGCACTACGATGACAGAACAACCTTCCGAGCGCTGTTATCCCCGGATTTTTTTGAATTATCTTTTTCAAAGGGTAAAATTCGGGGATAAAGGCGCACGCTTCGCTTCTTCAGGTTTTTTCTGTCCTCTCCGTTATTGTGTAAATTAGTTTCACTTTATAAAACCAAATTACATCGAATGTGTATGATGTAATTATAGTGGAAGGGCGGTCCATAAGTCAGGAAGATGACTGTGGACCGCCCTTTTGATTATTTAAGGCAGGCAAGTATGCGTGATACATGATAAATGATAAATGATTACATGTATCATGATAGAAACGTACTTCACGAAAAATTATCTAGGTTAACGAACTGAGCGCACGCTATTGAGTCAATTCCCAAGGTTCGATATTTTAACGAATCGTAGAGTCGTTATTTGCCTGTTTCATGCCATTTATTGCGGGTTTTTATTGGAATAGCGTGGCTGAGGTTCGTTAGAATTTGTATTCCTCGCTAAATGGAGTGATAAGGTGTTACCGATTCCTTAGCGTCTGTCAAAAAGGAGAATAAGTCCGGCCGGTGCTTCTACCTCTTATTTTCACAGGATTGACTTTGCTTTCCTCCAGGGGGAACGGTAAACTGTTTCATACGAGCATATATGGAACTCAAGGTGAGGAAAACGCTGCTGCGATGAGGGCGTTTATTTTTGATGGATGTGGAGGAAGTCAGATTGACGGAGATGTTTACGATGCTGCTGGGTTTGTTCGAACGGGCGGCACTGCTGATTATATTTTTATTCTTTCTGTCGAGGGTACCGCGGTTTAGACAGATTTTGCAAAAGGGAACATTGAGATGGCAGGAATACATTGCGGTTACGTTGTTATTCTGTGCATTTGCCATCTTTGGCACGTATACCGGCATTAATGTGGAAGGTTCGCTGGTGAATGTGCGCATTATTGCGATCATGTCTGGCGGCATTTTATTCGGAGCGCCTGTGGGCATCATTACTGGAATTGTCTCTGGGGTACATCGGTATTTGATCGATATGGATGGGGTCACGGCCATCCCGTGTCTAATCACGAGTATCCTAGCAGGTCTGGTCTCCGGGTATATACATAAGTATACGCCCAAGTCGAAGCGCTGGATGATTGGTATTGCGGCCGGAATGATCTGTGAAGCACTTACGATGCTGCTTATCCTGCTGTATTCCTATCCCGATCCACTGGGTGCCGATATCGTCTCGAAGATTGCACTCCCGATGATATTGGGTGAGATGAACATTGGGCTGATCGTTCTGCTGGTGCAGAGTGTGGAAGGGGAAAAGGAAATGATTGCGGCTCGTCAGGCCAAGTTGGCGCTGGAAATTGCCAATAAGACCTTGCCCTACTTCCGTTCCATTGATGAGGACTCTCTGCGGACAATCTGCCGGATTATTCAGGAGGATATTCAGGCCGATGCGGTTGCGATTACAGATACCCGAAATGTACTGGCTTATGTGGGATTTGGTGAGGAACGATATCACATCGGCAATGAAATTATTAGCGAGATGACGAAGAAGACAATCTCCAGCGGAGAGATTACGATCAGCAATGATGTAATTGACGAAAAAACGCCGGATATCCACTCCCTCCTCATCATCCCGCTCAAAGAGCGGGGAGAAGTGACGGGTGCGCTGAAAATCTATTACCGCAAAGCGTACAAGATTACGTATCCTTTGCAAACAATGGCTGTGGGCCTGTCCCAGATTATCTCCACCCAGATGGAAGTATCACGTGTGGAGGAGATCAAGGCTGCCGCCAATAAAGCGGAGCTGCGTGCATTGCAGACCACAATCCATCCTCATTTTCTATTCAATGCGCTGAACGCCATTGCTTCATCGATTCGCACCAAGCCGGATCGGGCGCGCGAACTGATTGTGAATCTGTCCGGATATATGCGCTATAATCTGGAGTTGTCGGATGAACTTATCGATATTCACAAGGAGCTGGAACAGGTCCGCAATTATGTGGAAATTGAGAAGGCACGTTTTGGCAGCAGGCTTAACGTCATTTATGAGATTGATGAGGTAGCTGTGCATATCCCAAGTCTGGTCATCCAGCCCCTTGTGGAAAATGCCATCATTCACGGCATTCTCAAGGTCAAAGGACCCGGAAACGTACGGATTCGGGTACAGGACTATCCTGACTTTGTGCGAATTGGGGTCAGTGATACAGGTGCAGGGATTGGAGCGGATATTATTGACCGGGTATACCATGACCGGATGCCTGGCAACCAGATCGGGTTGTACAATGTGCATCGGCGGGTGAAGCTCATTTATGGACAAGGATTAACGATTACCCGGCTGGAGCAAGGCACCGATATTATATTTGATGTACCCAAAGGAGATGCAGTGACAAGGTGATGAATGGCCAATGAGAGCTCTTATTGTTGAAGATGAGATTCCGGCAAGTGAGGAACTGAATTATTTGATACAGGAACATAGCCAAATTGAAGTGGTAGATTGTCTGGAAGATGGACTGGATGTGCTGAAGTTTCTGCAGGAGCAGGAAGTCGACGTTATTTTCCTTGATATTAACATTCCTTCATTGGATGGCATGATGCTGGCGCATCATATTGGGAAGTTTGCGAGCAAGCCCTATATCGTATTCACTACGGCGTACAAGGAACATGCGGCTGAGGCCTTTGAGCTGGAGGCGTTTGACTATATTCTGAAGCCGTATGATGAAAAGCGAATTGCCACGATGCTGAAGAAACTCGAAACGGCATTCAAACGGGATCATGAGCAAGAGGTGCGTGAACGTGGCAACGACGATGGACAGGCTCAGCATACGGCACAAGTGAACGACGAATGGTCTGTATCCGGCATGCAGGATCGGGAATCGAATGCCCAGACGGAGAGACGCATCAATTTGCTTCGCAATGACAATATTATTGTGACAGACACTGCCGATATTTATTATGCGGAAGCACAAGAGAAAGTAACGAAGGTATATACCAAAAACGGTGAGTTTACGATGCCGATCAGCATTTCGGATTTTCACGGGCGTTTGCCGCAGGAAACCTTTTTCCGCTGCCATCGTTCTTACGTGGTGAATTTGTCTCAAATCCGTGAAATTGTCCCTTGGTTTAACAATACGTATCTGCTTCGTTTGCGCGATCTGGAGGCTGAAGTGCCTGTTAGCCGGGGCAAGGTCAAGGAATTCAGGCAGCTCATGCGCATCTAGAGGCATTTCATTCCGCATCTGATGCAACTCATGCTCAAATCGGTGTAATGAATCCCCTTTCATGTATGATTAGCTTGTGAACGCATTCAATGCAGCATTTTGCATCAATCCAAAGAACGGTTGTAATCAGCAATATGCAGATCGAAATGTTCTTATTCGTCTACATATTGTCCCGTTAGTGCTTGGAATCGAATGATGCAAAATGCTCTAGACATCGGCAAAGGGGAGATCACGATGAAAGCAGCTATTTCATCCGCTTCATCAACACCTGAATCAACAGTTACATCTATGAAAATGAACCGCTGGCTTATTGTACTGGGAACCATCATTGTACAAATGGGTCTTGGAACCATCTACACCTGGAGTTTATTTAATCAACCGTTGTCTGATCGTTTCGGTTGGGACGTCAGCTCGGTCGCGATAACTTTTTCGATTACCAGTTTTGCTTTGGCATTTGCCACATTATTTGCAGGGCGACTGCAAGAACGATGGGGGCTTCGTCGCCTGATTCGGGTAGCCGGTGTGGTGCTTGGTCTGGGACTCGTGCTCAGTTCTCAAGTGAGTTCGTTGACACTGCTCTACATCCTGGCCGGATTTGTAGTTGGATTCGCGGATGGTACGGCGTATATTACTTCCCTGTCCAACCTGATCAAGTGGTTCCCTGAGCGAAAAGGTCTGATCTCGGGGATTTCGGTCGGTGCTTTTGGTACAGGCAGTCTGTTGTTCAAATATGTGAACTCGGCATTAATCAGTGCCGTTGGTCCTGCTCAAGCCTTTATGTACTGGGGCATGATAGTATTGGTATTGATTGTGGGCGGCTCGTTCCTGATCCGTGAAGCGGTTGTTCGCGGACAGGCTCCAGCGAGCAGCAACGAGGGTGCGAAGAAACAAGAAGCACGTCAGGATTATACGGTCAAAGAGATGCTGCGTACCAAAGAAGCTTACATGCTCTTCGTTATTTTCTTCACGGCATGTATGAGTGGTTTGTATCTGATTGGCATTGTGAAAGATATCGGTGTACAGCTGGCAGGGCTTAACGTGGCTACAGCGGCGAATGCCGTGGCGATGGTTGCGATCTTTAATACCGCTGGACGTATTATTCTGGGTGCGCTGTCGGATAAAGTAGGACGGATGAAAGTCATTGCCGGAGCCCTGCTGGTTACAGCTGTTGCCGTGATGACCTTGAGTCTGGTACCTCTAAGCTTTGGCATCTTCTTCGCCTGTGTGGCTGCTATCGCGTTCTGCTTTGGTGGCAACATTACAGTCTTCCCGGCGATTGTGGCGGATTACTTTGGACTGAAAAATCAGAGCAAAAACTACGGCGTCATCTATCAAGGATTTGGATTTGGTGCCTTGGCCGGATCGTTTATCAGCGCCCTGTTAGGCGGGTTCCACCTTACCTTTATTGTGATCGCTGTACTCTGCGCTGTCTCGCTCTTGCTGGCGTTGATTATAACGCCTCCGGGTCAGGGACGTCGTACACGTCAACGTGAACAGCAGATGAATCTTAACCCTTCATCCCGGGCAAGCTGAGTGTAGCGGGGACGAAGTTCTATTTTATAAAAAGCAAGCTGAGCGGTCTCTAAGGAGGCCGCTTTTTTTGAACCCAATGAAGCAAAGAGGCGAAGGCTCCGGTACATGAAGGGGTTGTGTGCAATGCATACTTTGCTTCTGGTATACTCTAGGTGAAACAAAAAGAGTGAGTCCCTGTTAGCCATTAAGAGGAGGTATGTCCGTCATGAATTTCATGAAATATGCACAACCTGATTTTGCGGATTATTATGCTCTTGTATCCAATATTGAAGTGATGCAACAGATTACCGAACGTGCTCTTCCTGAGCATGAGGCTATAGCGGAGTTTGAATCCATGGTGAATTATAATCAGGGGAATGACTGCGGATATTATCGGATATCTGGTGAAGATGGGATAGGGATGGCCTACGCCAAACTGATCCCGGATGAATCTGATCCGTCCCGGGCGGAAATGGGTTATATGATTTTGCCGGAATATTGGGGGAAAGGACACGGGACTTCTATCGCAGCTCGGCTGATTATTCAGGCACAGGCGGCAGGAATGGCTGTACTCTATGCCGTTATCGATCCGTCCAATGCGGCATCCCGTCGAATATTGCTTAGACAGAATTTTGTATCTACATGGGTTGGGGACTATCATGGGCTGCCCGGCGAGATTCTGGAGCTGAATCTTCAGGTGAAGCGGTAAGGGATCAGGCTTGCGGGTAATACATACCTATCCCGGCATTTTGTATCATTTTGAATGGCTTCTTCATTCGGGTGTATGCAGAATGCTCATACAGAGATTTGGAGGAGATGGAGATGAGCAATGCTGCAATGGAACGCCTGAACTTGTTACTGCCGGAATGGCTGGAGACCAGCCGTCTGCACACTGGACAGGGGAAAGTAGCTTCCTATATACCGGAGCTAGTCAAGGCCTCGCAGGATGAACTGGGGATACATATCATGGACGCCGAAGGAAATGACGTATCAGCCGGGGATTGTGGTGTCCCGTTCACGATGCAAAGTATCTCCAAGGTATTTACACTCATTCTGGCCCTGATGGATCATGGGGAGGAAGCGGTCTTTTTTAATGTAGGAAAAGAACCCACCGGGGATGATTACGACTCGATGATCAAGCTTGAACTGGTGGAACCGGGTATTCCGTTTAATCCATTAATCAATGCAGGTGCGATCACGGTATCGTCCCTGATTGCCGGAGATTGCAAGGAGGAGAAATCACGGCGCATTTTGGAATTTTTCCGCAAGCTGGCGAATAATGATCGGCTGGGTTATAACGAAGCGGTATTTCAATCCGAATCGGATACAGGCCATCTGAACCGCTCGCTTGGTTATTTTCTGAAGCATAACGGTGTGCTCAAGGATGACGTCGAGGATGTGCTTGCCGTCTATTTCAGGCATTGCTCCATAGAGGTGACTTGTTCGGACCTGGCCCGTATGGCACTGGTGCTTGCCTATGACGGGACAGATCCCATCACCGGGAATGAGCTTATTCCTCGCCGTTATGTACAGATCGCCAAGACATTCATGACCACCTGCGGTATGTATAATGCATCAGGTGAATTTGCGATTCAGGTCGGGCTGCCTGCCAAGAGTGGAGTGTCGGGCGGAATCCTGACCCTGGTTCCAGGCCAGTTTGGTATCGGTCTTGTAGGTCCGGCTCTGAATCGGAAAGGAAACAGCATTGCAGGTGTGCATCTGCTCGAACGTCTTTCCAATGAATTTGACTGGAGTTTGTTCTAACGAAGTCTTCCCCTTACCCTCTGGAGCAGCCAATGAATCACCAATCTGACCTTTTGCTTCTTTGGAACGAAATGGTCCGATATGAATGCGACTTGTCGACTGCTTCCGTTCTGCATCCGATCGTGTAGGAAAAGGGTCCTGCATGGCCATTTCCATGTTGCATCTATTCCGGTATATCCGCAACGCGGAGTTCATGGGGGGCTCCTTTTATATCAAGTTCATTCGTCATCATTCATCATTCATTCGCAAGTACCACATCCGTAATGAGATTCATCTGAATGTCCCGGGTCCCGGTCTCTGTTAGCAGCTTAAGCGTACGGGAAGGGGAGTCCAGTCGAAGCACCTGCCCGGTAAAGCGGATATCATCATGTTCATGGAACAGGGTGATGGTGACTGCATCCCCAAGCAGCATGGAGTTGCTAAGCAAGCGGGACATTTCTTCCGCTGCCTGGGCATCCAGGGACGGGCGAATACGGGGAGCGAGTTGCTCCTGATGAATGATGTAGGCTTCCCGGTGTTCGGGCAGCATCATGCGTGAGGATTCAAAGATCCCGTTTTGCTGTAATTTTTTACTCATTTATAGTGACCTCCAATTTTATGAGAACGGTCCTGTGCCTGTGCGGACGAGCAGAGCGAGGAGGCCCGCATGATCGCGGTATCTCCGAACTTGCGTTTGATGTCATCCGTGGCACGTTCCAGTTCTCTTTTGCGTTCCCGGTCATCAAACCAGGACAGCTGTACTTCGGAATCGGGCACAAGTCCGGTCAATGACACGCTAATGCGGCGAATGGGTAATCCGTCCCAATGGCGCAGAAACAGAGCTGCTGCCGCATCGTATACTTCATCGGTGATGTTGGTAGGTTCATTTACCTTCATCTGGCGGGAGAAGCCGGTGGGACGATCGTAATCATGCCCCCGACAGCCTACAGAGACGACATTGCCCATGAGCGATTTGTCCCGGGAACGCCGGCTGACCAGCTCTGCCAATTCGAGCAGCACCACCTTGATGTCTGCCCATGATTCATAGTCCCGAGGCAATGTCATCTGATGTCCGATGCCCTGCTGCTGGTGAGCATATGTCCCGGGTTTTACCGGAGAATCATCGATCCCGCGGGCAATACGCCACAGTACCTCACCGTTTACCCCCCAACGTTCTCTAAGCCGGGACAATGGAGTCTGCGCCAGATCACCGATCGTATGAATCCCCATCTTATAGAGATGCTGCCCCATCCGGGAACCGACCATAAACATGTCTCGAACAGGCTTTTTCCACAATGTTGTCTGCATGTCTTTGCGGGGCAGCGTATAGATGCCTCCCGGGACTTTTTTGGCATACAGATCACAGGCCATCTTGCTGACAACCTTGGTGTCGCTGATGCCGACGCGGATATAGACGCCAGTCTCTTCCATGACCCTGTCCTGAATGCTGCGGGCAATCGTTTCAGGACTGCCGAACAGGTCCAAACTTCCGGTGACATCGAGAAATTGTTCATCAATGCTATACGGTTCAACCAGATCGGTATAGGACTGAAGGATACGGGTAATGTGCAGGGAAACACGAATATATTCGGCCATCCGGGGACGAATGACGACAACATCGGGGCATTTGGCGAGAGCCTCACCCAGTCGTTCTGCTGTAGTAATTCCATAGGACTTGGCGAGTGGGCAGGCTGCCAGAATAATGCCTGAACGGCGTGCAGGATCTCCCGCAACAACAAGCGGACGGTCTCTGTATTCAGGATGTGCAGACTTTTCCACACTGGCATAAAATGACTGGCAATCGGCCAGCATAATGACACGTCCGTCTTTGCGGGGCATAGTACTTCTCTCCTTTTATAGATGATCCAGCTGCTTCTGTACGGAAATGGGATCCATTCAGTGAGTGTTATTTACAGTTTATTTACAGTATGGAACAAGTGTTCCTGTTTTATAAGCATATATGACAATGTCAGATGCGGCAACCGGAATTATTTTGCAAATTGGACACAATTATTGAACAGACCTAATAGAGTCAAAATTTAGGAAATAAGATGTAGTTTTTTACATTTCATGTAAGAGATCCGTGACTTCCGGGTGATGACTGGGTGTTCATTCGGCTTTGTGTAAAAGTAATATAAATGGGCACAGTCCTATAGGGGGGGACTGATGTCCTTTTTTCATTTTCTGCACTTTTCAGAAAACCTTGATAGGACGCGGATTTTCGCTGATGCGTTATCGGACTATAGTATCAATTTTGTAATCTTTATGGTTAATACTGTAAAAAGGTCCGCAACTTTAACATTTACCTTGCGTTTAATGGGGTAAGCGTTCAAGCGGAAACAGATCTCGTAATCCGCGTTGCATATAACAATAACGGGTAGAGATGTGCCAGGCTGGAAGAACCTCAAGAGGACGATAAAGTGGCAAATATTCATGTCCATGGAGCATAGAGGCCAAGAGGGCTCATGGATGCAAGTTGATGGTGCTTTTTACGAATTATGGGCAGAATGTTGCAGTTCATGTTTGCTTCCATCAGCCTAGTTACAAATGCAGAGTCTTAGAGCTATAGTGAGAACTACACCGCTGACATCTCTACCCAAAGCGGACATCCGAAGCGGAATTCCCTCAGAACTTCATGTCATTTAAGATTTGCAGGTGAAGCTGGATGCATACTAGAGAGGTGAGCAATTAAGAGCCATGAGCAGACGAAGACGAAGACGCTGGTTGTTGACGATGTTGACAGGAGCGGCCGTAGTGACAGGCGGAATATTGGCCGGATGGCACTACATGCAGCCCCAGCTCGTTACGTACACAGCGGAGAACGGCACGGAGATGAAATTCAAGACTGATGGAGACCGGTTCATGGAATACGGACCCGATGGGACGTGGCGGGAGATGTTCGTCAAAGGTGTAAATCTGGGCGCAACCTCACCGGGACATTACCCGGGCGAATTCCCGTTGACCAAAGAGGATTACTTGCGGTGGTTCCAGCAGATAGAGGATCTGGGAGCCAACGTCATCCGGGTGTATACGGTACATGAGCCAATCTTTTACACAGCATTAGTCGAATATAATCGCGGCCGGGAGCAACCGTTATATTTTATACAGGGCATATGGTCGCCGGAAGAAAAGTTGATTGAGAAGCAGGATGCCTATGCTGACGATATTGAACAAACGTTCAAGCAAGAGATTGAGAAGGCGGTATCCGCTGTATACGGGGATGCAGACATTCCCGATAGACCCGGAGAGTCGAGCGGCAAATACAAGACGAATGCTGGAAAATACCTGATGGCTTGGCATGTGGGTACCGAGTGGGACCCTTCGATGGTGAACAACACGAATGAAAGCCATCCGGATGTGCCGCAGTACAAGGGTGTTCATTTTTCCGGGACGCAGGATGCATCACCATTCGAGAATTGGCTGGCGGAGCTGCTGGACTATACTGCCGTATTGGAGAAGAAGTATGGGTGGGAGCATCCGATGACCTTCACCAATTGGGTAACCACCGATGTGCTGGATCATCCGGGCGAGCCGCTGTTTGAAGAGGATTTGGTGAGTGTGGATGCGCGACATATTCAACCCCAAGAATGGCAGGGCGGATATTTTGCAGCATACCATGTGTACCCTTATTACCCGGACTTGTTCCATACGGACCAGACACTCCAGACCATCAAGGATGAGAACGGCAAGTACAACACGTACAAAAGCTATCTGCGCAAGCTCAAAGCCGAGTTTTCCGATATGCCTGTAATGGTTACAGAGTACGGTGTACCGTCTTCGCTTGGGATTTCCCATCTGGGTATGGGAGGCCGCAATCAAGGGGGACATAACGAGGCAGAGCAAGGAGAGATCGACGCATCGCTGACTCAGGATATTTATGACGAAGGGTATGCAGGAGCGATTTTGTTCATGTGGCAGGATGAATGGTTCAAAAAAACCTGGAACACGATGCCGCTGGAAATTCCGGCCGATCGCCGCTCCTACTGGCTGAACGTGCTCACGAATGAAAAGATGTTCGGTCTGCTCGCCATGGACCCGGGTAAACAGGAACAGTTGACCATCGACGGGAAGCTGGATGACTGGAATGCGCTGAAGAAGGAAGAGGTCACTCTCTGGCAAGGCAAGGTGGATGGCATCAAGGAAATGAAGATGACCCATGATGAAGCCTACCTGTACATTGGCATGACGCTGGATCAACCTTTTGACCCGGACCAGACCTTGCTGCGCATCGGAACGGATACGCTGGCTGGTGGTAATCAGCCGGGCACCAGACTTCCGGATCGAACGCTCAGTGATGGGCTCGAAACGGTGATTACACTGGGACAGGATGATGAATCACAAGTGGAGATCGCCAAGGATTATGACTTTAACCGACGCCTCTATGGCAAGGAAGGTTACGGGATGCTGCCCGAGGAGCAAGAGAACGCGGCAGATCCATTCCATCCATGGAATCTGGCGGTCAGCCTGCGAATGACCCCACCGGATACCCGTTCCGCCCAACCGTTCATGAATGAGAAGGTCGGTATATTGAAGCGGGGAACGACAGCTCCAGATCAGTCTGATACCGATTCGTTAACCGCTTGGCAGTATAACGGAAATCAGGTGGAGATGCGTATTCCATGGATGCTGCTTGGATTCGGTGACCCAAGTTCACTGCAAGCGATCAAGTATGGAGCACTGAAGGGTGGACGGGAATTCGAAACTGTCGCAGTCAAGGGTGTGACTCTGGTTCCGTGGTTAATGGATCGTTCTACTGGCAATATCTCTTGGCCTGGTGGTGAACAGAAGACACTGGATGTGAAGACATTGCCTGTGTACAGCTGGCAGCCTTGGGAGCAGGTACAGTACAGTGAGCGACTGAAACTGAGCTACGGGGAAATGAAGAAACGGTATGAACAAATTCCAAGTTTTCAGACCGAATAAATGAGTATAAAGGAGGACCTTTTCACATGTTTCCGAATTTGGCTTTGGCTTATCTATTTTTATACATCTGCACAGCGCTCGTCGCTGTGGGTGTGATCCTGCTGTTTGCCATGAAAATGTCCCACAACGGCAAACGGCGCAAGATTGAATTTTATAAATTAAAGCAGCGTGATTACTTTACGTATCTGCAGACGGCGCTGACTGAGGACAGCCTCCTCCGATTGCCACCCGGGAAGCTGGCTCCGCTCGAGCGTCGGGTCATCCAGAGCAAGCTTATTGAATGGATTGACCAGTTCAAGGGAGAGTATCGCAACAAATTGATTGCGCTCTGCCGTGAAGCCGGGTTTGTAGAGCATGATCTGAAGGAACTGAGTCGTATTCGTTACGGACGCCAGATTGATGCAGCTTATCGATTGGGAGGTATGCGTTGTCCAGAGGCCGTTCCAGGTTTGATGGAATTGCTCAAGGATGAGAAGCCTGGCCCAATGGCGATTATGATTGGTCGTTCAATCGCCAGATGCACCACCCGTCAGGGTGAACTGAAAGACATGCTTGCCCTGCTGTTAACCAAAGGAAAATCGATTCATCATCTGGCAGCAGATATTTTGCTCGAAACCAGTTTGGATACCAGCAGAATTTTGCTTGAATTGCTGGAAGATCGTAATCCTGATTTTGTCAAAGTGGGACTGGTTGCAATGTGGGGACAGGCTGTACCCGAAGTAATGCCTGCACTCGACAGACTCCTTGGCGCAGAACATCAGGATGTGCGTGCCGAAGCGGTGAAGCTGTATCTTAGCGCAAGTCCGGCACTTCAGGACGAGACCATTCTGAAGCTCATGCAGGATTCGGACCCGGAGGTCCGTGCCGAAGTGGTTCAGGCGCTCGGTTCAAAACATGCGGCAGGCAGCATTCCACTGCTGCGCAAAGCGCTGCGTGATGAAGACTGGGGCGTACGCTATAACAGTGCGGAGAGCCTGAGCAAGCTGGGCGAACCGGGATTCGAAGCCTTGTGTCAGGCCGCCGTGCAGGGTACAGGTGCTGAACGCGAAATTGCAATGCAACAGATTGAGAGCACGATGCAGCACTCAGGAACAGACCACAAAGCCGTTGACCAGATGATTGCACATAACAAAAAAAGGCTGCTGTATGATCGGTACTTCGGTCCCGTACGTGGGAACCGGACAATTAGCAAGAAACGTACAGGTGTGGCTGCGGTAGGAGGGGATTACACTGCTTAGAGATCTACTGTTAATCTACGGCATGGTGGCAATCTATTATGTCGTTGCCGTAAATACGCTCTATTTTTCCATTCTAGCCTTATCATTCCGTAACATTTGGACGATCTTCAGACGGTCGCAGTATTCCAAATACAATACGTTGTCAGGCTCGGAGCTGGTGCCATCGGTTTCCTTGCTGGTGCCCGCTTACAATGAGGAACTGACGATTATCGAAAATGTGAACTGTCTGATGACGCTCAATTATCCAACGTATGAAGTCATCGTAGTGAATGATGGCTCCAGCGATACTACCTTGAAGGTGCTGCTGGAAGAATATCGTCTGAAGCCGGTACCAGACACAAAGATTCGGGGCAAGATTGCCTGTCAGAAGATTCGCGGGATCTATCACAATCCGGAATTTCCGGACCTGTATGTCATTGACAAGGAGAACGGCGGGAAGGCCGATTCTCTCAACGCAGGAATCAACCTGTCCCATTATCCGCTGATCTCTTCCATTGATGCCGATTCTTTGCTGGAGAAGGATGCCCTGATCCGCATGGCACGCATGTATATGGAGAATCCCGAAGAGACCGTAGCGATTGGCGGGGATGTACGGATAGCGAATGGTTGCAAAATCGAAAACGGGGCAGTGCAGGACGTTTCACTGCCTCGCAAAATTTGGCCGATGTTCCAGTCCATCGAGTATCTCAAAGCTTTTCTCGGCGGACGGATCGGGTGGAGTCACATGAATGGTCTGATTATCGTCTCGGGTGCCTTCGGCATGTTCCGCAAGGATGCCGTTATCGCGGTTGGTGGATACCGGGACGGATATCCGGGTGAAGACATGAACATTATTATCAAGCTTCACCGTTATATGCTGGAGAACAAATTGAAATACCGCGTAGCCTTCTGCCCTGAAGCCGTGTGCTGGACACAGGCGCCGGATTCCTACCGGATCTTGTCCAGTCAGCGCAAGCGCTGGGGACGCGGAAATCTGAAGAACATGCTCGAGAACCGCGGCATGCTGTTCAACCCGAAATATAAAGTCATGGGCATGCTGACTATGCCATACAATATCCTTTTTGAAGCGCTGAATCCGTATTTCCGAATTACCGGACTTCTCGCTCTCACGGGATATGTACTGATGGATATGACCCAGTGGCCGATACTTCTTCTGTTTGGATTGCTCAACGTTGTGAGTGGTTATCTGCTGAGTGTGGGAGCCCTAGTGCTCGAGGAAATTGCATTCAAGCGGTATAACAAGCTGTCCGATCTGGTCAAAATGCTGTTCTACTCTGCCCTGAAATTCGTCGGCTATCATCAGCTCGGCGTGCTGTGGAGATTGCAGGGGCATATCCAGTTCATGCAAAACAACAACTCATGGGGTACCATGACACGCCAAAGCTGGTCCGAGGAAGAGAAGACAAGCGAAGCAGCCTAGGCACAGCGTAATCAATGTAATACAGCAGAAACCATATAGATGTTCAACTAAGTTGAACTTGTATAGATAACCGAAGGAGAAGGGTGGAAAAGAACATGCCAATTACGGCGACATTGCAGCGTGAGGCTGCCGTTAATGTGTACCGCAGTGTAGAACAGGGATTGAAGGAAACGGGTGCCGAGACATGCGGCTTAATGTTCATCCATTGTGCAGGGCAGTCTCAGCCGGTGCAGCAGGTCAGGACACATCTGGAGCAGACCAATGAGTCTGGGTTCCAGGTCTGGGAGGATGGAGCCACACAGGCGATTGCTGTCCTGCTGCCAGGGTTGACACTGGATGAGGTTCATTATGAGGGACTTCGCATCAAGCATGAATTGCAGCAGACGGTACCTGGTGCCGATCCGCAAATCACGCTGGCAAGTTTCCCGGCAGGTGAGCGTCCTTCCAAGGCAACCATCCAGCACATGGCTGAGTCCGCGAAGCTGGTAGACCCGTCGGAAATTCATATCTACACGCTGGACCAGACGGCAGACGAGCCGGAACGAATTTTGATTGTGGATAACGATCCGACGATACGCGAGTTTCTGCAATTGCGATTGAAGATGCAGGGGTACGAAACCTATGAAGCGGTGGACGGACTGGCTGCACTGGAACTGATTGAGAAAATCACGCCCGATCTGGTGCTGACCGAATTGAATCTGTATGGCATTGATGGTCTGCCGTTCATTCAACATATCCAGAACCTGGATGTGGAGCAGCCTCCCAAAATCGTCGTGTTGACGGAACAGCGTGTTGAACAGACAATCAGTCAATGCTTCCGCAGCGGAGTCGATGATTATATGACCAAGCCGTTCTCACCTGTGGAGCTGGATGCCCGAATCCGGCGCTGCCTGCATTAATCACCACGAGCAAAGCCAAGAGAAATAATAGTTTTTATCCGTTAATCATTTCGATTAGACAGACAAGTACATCTATAGACAAACATCTATCAAATGGATTCGTCATCAACCAAACTAATACGCTGCCTGGAGGGAATATAATGGAGAATCAACAATTCCACACATTACTGAATGCGATTGAAAATAAAGAAGCGGTGCTCGGCGTGGTCGGGCTCGGTTACGTAGGACTTCCACTTGCGGTGGAAATGGTTAATCAGGGTTTTACGGTAATCGGAATTGATCTGGATGCATCCAAAGTGGATAGTATCTATCAGGGAGATTCCTATATTCACGATATTTCGTCTGAGGAATTGAAAAAAGTGATGCAAAGCGGCCGTTTTCAGCCTACAACAGACTACAGCATGCTGCGTGTGATCGACGCGTTGAGCATCTGTGTACCTACACCGCTTAGTGAAAACCAGGACCCGGATACGTCCTATATTGAGACGGTTGTGGATCAGATTAAACTGCACATGAAACCAGGCATGTTGATTACGCTGGAGAGCACCACTTACCCAGGTACAACCGAAGAACTGATTCAGCAAAAGCTGGACAAGATCGGACATGAAGCTGGCAAAGACTACTTCCTGTGCTTCTCGCCTGAACGTGTGGACCCGTCCAACGGACGATTCACGACGTTTAATACACCGAAAGTCATCGGGGGCACAACGGAAGCCTGCCTGAAGCTTGGAACAGCATTGTACAGCAAATACGTTGAAACGGTTGTACCTGTATCTTCGCCAAAAGTGGCTGAAATGTCCAAACTGCTGGAAAATACGTTCCGCAGCGTAAACATTGCCTTTGTCAATGAAATGGCGATGATGTGCGACCGAATGGGCATAGATATCTGGGAAGTTATCGATGCGGCAGCGACGAAGCCGTTTGGTTTCATGCCTTTCTATCCAGGCCCTGGCATCGGCGGCCACTGCATCCCGCTGGATCCGATGTACCTGTCCTGGAAGGCCAAAGGATTCCGTTTCTACAGCAAGTTCATTGAGCTGGCCCAGTCCACCAACGACAACATGCCATATTATGTACTGAACAAAACGTCAACCATTCTGAACGAGTACTCCAAATCGGTACGTAAATCCAACATTCTGTTGCTCGGTATGTCATACAAGCCGAATATTGCCGATTTGCGTGAATCTCCGGGACTGGAAGTCTATGAGCTGTTCAAGGAAGGTGGAGCCAATGTCAGCTATTATGATCCACATGCTGAATCGTTCCTGGACAAGCATGGCGAGACAGTATACAGCGAAGTGTTCAACTTGGAGCAATTCAAAAAGTACGATTGCATCGTGCTGATCACCAACCACAGCGATTTGCCTTACTTTGATATTGCCGAGATGGGTGTACCGATTCTGGATACACGTAATGCGTTCAAAACGTACACACATCCACACATTTACAAGATTGGTCACTCGGTACAGCACCCCGTGCTTGAGCCAAGTGAAGCGTTGCTCGTCTGAGGAATATAACGAACAAGTGGGGCAAACTGTCGATGAAGGCAAAATGGGCCATATTGGCCCTGCTGTTCTGCCTGCTTCTTCTGTCCTGGCTACTCAAATGGTTTTCACATGAGGAACACAAAGCGACCTGGCTGTGGGACGCTTCCATTATTGCCGAGCAGACGCCGGAGATTATCTCCTTCTCCAAAGCGCAGGGTGTGGATACTATTTTCCTGCAAATCCAGGATGAGGTACCAGACGCGACATACCGCAAATTCATAGCGGCTGCCGGGCAGGCCGAGATCGAGGTGCACGCCCTGAACGGTCATGCAGACTGGGCCTATACGGAGAAGCGGGAAGAGGGACTTGCTTTTATTGAAAAAGTAAGAACCTATAATGCAGCTTCTGCCAAAAATGAACGTTTTGAGGGCGTTCAACTGGATGTGGAACCGTATCAGCTAAAACGCTGGGAGAACGAGCAGGACAGCGTTATTGCAGAGTGGAGCGAGAACATGAAGGCGTGGACCCAAGCAGGTGATGACGCCGGATTGTACATGAGCGCTGCGATACCATTCTGGCTGGATGCGCGTGAATCGGCAGAAAGCGAAGGCGGAGGTACATTCAGCCGCTGGGTGATCGACCATTTTGATGCGGTGGCCATTATGGCCTATCGGGATCGTGGTCAGCAGATGTATGATCTATCGAAGGAAGAGCTGGACGAAGCGGATGAGCTTGGCAAGAAAGTATGGGTTGGAGCCGAGCTGGCGGACACGCATGAAGGTGATCATCTAACCTTTTTTAGTAAATCGATTACCAACATGGACGAAGAAATGAAGAAAGTGTTTGATCTCGGTGCTTCTCATTCCTCTTTTGCAGGTGTCGCGGTGCATCATTATGAAGCATGGTATGCAAAGGAAAACGGAATTCCGCTGGCTCGAAAGAGCGAGGAGACGAAGTAGCGGGGGGAAGTAGTTCACAGAAAGAGTGTTGTAAGTTGTAAACAGGAAAAGGCAGGTCTCCGGTCAAGGAGGCTTGCCTTTTTGCTTTAGGTAGTTTTAGGTAGCTTTCAGTAGCGAGCGATTGGCCACAAATCAGCTTTTATTGTTCTCGGCTGTTCGATATCGGTTGGGTGGCAGACCGACCTGTTTTTTGAATGCTTTGGAGAAGGAGAACAAGTCGGGATAACCCACCGAGTGCGCTACTTCAGTTAACGTTAACGGGGTCTGGACAAGCAGTCGTTTGGCCTGATTCATTTTGAGACGCTGAATGTACTGGACAGGAGACAGACCATAGGCTTTGCGAAACTGTTTGGCAAAATGGGTCCGATCCACGCCAGCATGTGAAGAAACGCCTTCCACGGTAATACCTCCGGCAAAATGAATATCCATGTACTCCTTGCCCCTTTGCAGCCATGGCGTAGCAGAGTCTGGTTGAAGCACTCGGGTAGCGGGAGATTTGGCAATCCGGTCAAACAATCCGAGAAAACGGGTAAGTCGTCCCAGGTCGCTTGCGCCTCCCTGAGGTTTGCGAACCTCTTCCATAAAAGCACGCATGCCACTTGCCGTCTCCGGAGTAAGTACACCTGAACGATGCGGCGAGTCCGGGGTGAGTCCGATTCGTGCCAAAAGTTCTGCTGCATGTTTTCCATCAAAGGCGATGAAAATTTTGTGCAAACACTCTTTCGGATCGGACCAGTACTCATGGGTGACCTGTGGATACAGGCAGAAGGCATCGCGGGCACGCAAGGAGTAACGATGTCCGTTCTGTATGAATGTTCCCTCACCTTCCAGAACAAAGATTAAATAATGGAAAGGTGTCGTTCGAGGGCCGATATGATAGTTGCTCTTGGCTATATTACGGCCGATTCGAATCGGCCATGCTCCACCGGCTTTCTCAAATTCAGACGGAGTAAAAAAAATAATATCCAAAAACTCGTGGTGGTCCTCCTTCATGCTCTCGGTCATCAGGAACACCTCTTTAATATAAGTATAGTTTGTAATCTCTGAAAGTTTCTCTTATAACCTATTATACAGGTGGGTTTTGTAAATATTCAAGATCAGGATGGCTTATTCCTGTGAATTCACCACAAAATGACAAAAATAAATTGCCGCGAAATGACATTGATCACAGACAAATCAATTGGTATGATGTCCATACCTATTAAACCAAGTTAATTAATCGGCATTTGGATGTTTTCGTACTTATAAAATGATTAGAAATTAGGCGCACTTTAAAAATAAGGTTTAACGAGTGCGAACGTAGTGGAGGGGACGAAATCGATTCTGAAGAAGCAGCGCGTTCACCTTTATCTCCAGATTTTCCCCTTGGAAAAGGGAATCAAAAAATCTGGAGATAACAGTGATCGAAAGAACGATTCGTAACCGGAACGGCTAAGTTGCAGAGCAATGACCTTATTTTTAACATGAGACTTTATTTATTCATAGAAGGGATTGACTTGCGTGAGCGAACAGGAAGAGATGAAGTTTGGCTGGTTTTTGCCTACAGCAGGAGACGGAAAGTATGTAGGGGTTGCCCCGGAGCGGGAACCAAGCCTGGATTATCTGATTGATGTGGCGCAGACGGCGGAGAAGGCAGGATTTGAATTTGTACTGATCCCGACAGGTGGAGCGTGTCTGGATGCGTGGGTCGTGGGTTCGGCTGTCATGAGTCACACGAAAACCCTGCGTCCGCTTGTTGCCATTCGCCCAGGTCTGGTCACCCCTGTATTAGCAGCGCGAATGGGGGCGGCACTGGATCAGTTGTCTGGCGGTCGTGCCATGATCAATGTGGTGACAGGCAGTTCGGTTCGGGATTTGGAGGAACTGGGAGACCCGCTGGCTTATGCCCATGATGAACGTTATGAACGGGCGAGTGAATACATGGAAGTAATGAAGCGTTCATGGACGCAATCGACTGGACTCAATTTGACTGAATTTGCTGGAAGCGGTGCTGAGGCAAATGGGGAAGGTGCGGCCAATCAACCATCGGAGTTTAAGGGTAAATATTACAATTTCAAAGGTCCGGTAGGCATGCCTGAAACGGTACAAAATCCGTATCCACCGTTCTACCTGGGTGGAAGTTCACCGATTGCGAAACGTGTCGCTGTTGAACACGCAGACACATTCCTCATGTGGGGAGAACCGCATGACTGGATTCAGGAGCAGATCGAAGAGATTGAGGTTATTCGCGAACAGATCAAAGAGGAAACCGGACAAGATCGTCAGCTCCGTTACGGCATGCGGGCACAGGTACTCATTCGGGATACCGAAGAGGAAGCTTGGGCGGCCGCTTGGGAGATCATTAGCAAAGTACCACCAGAAGCCATCGAAAAAGCCAAAGCAGCCTTCGCGGAGACGGATGCAACGAACCAGCGTAGACAGAATGAGCTGCGGGAACTGTCCGAGAAACAGCAGTTCGTCGTAGGTCCCAACCTGTGGACAGGTTTGTCTGTTGTTCGTTCCGGCGGAGCAATTCTCATCGTGGGTACAGCGGAGCAGGTTGCAGACCGGTTGATGGAATACGGCGATCTGGGTGTGACCACATTTATATTATCCGGGTACCCGCATTTGGAAGAAGCCGAAATCTTCGGCCGCACGGTGATGCCCATCATTCGTGAGAAGTGGAAAACAAGACAAATACAGCAATCAGTTACTACCAATTAAGTGAGTTCAACTTGTTTTTACACTTTAACGGAGAGAGCAGAACCGATCTGAAGAAGCGGAGCGCTCGCCTTTATCACCGGATTTTCCCATTGAAAAAAATAATTCAAAAAATCCGGGGATAACAGCGATCGGAAGATGGTACTGCACTCGGAGTACCCAGTGTAAAAACATTCGTGCAACTTACATCAAATATCTTCAGGAGGTCTTCTTTCATGAGAAAAAAACAAAAATATATCCTGCCCCTCGTCAGTATGCTGGTCATGTCCATCCTGCTGTCGGCTTGCGGCGGCGGAGATAATGCGGCATCCGGAGAGAACGGCTCCTCAGGTTCAGGCAAAGTGACCATTAGCTTCATGCACTGGCGTGGAGAGGATTCCGAAGCACTCAACAAGACCATTGACGCATTTGAAAAAGAGAACCCGAACATTAATGTGGAGATGCAGACGCTACCTTCCGATCAATACCAATCCACCGTGCAATCCAAAATCGGTGACGGTTCCGTAGGGGATGTATTTGCTTCCTTCCCGGGTGCGCAGTTCGAAGCATTCACCAAAGCCGGATTGTTCACGGATCTGACCGGATCGTCGTTTCTGTCTGCATACAATCCTAAGTTAATTGAAGCAGGCCAGCACGATGGGAAGCAATATGCAATCCCTTATCAACTCGTATACAACGATCCAATCTATAATGTGAAGCTGTTCGAAAAATATGGATTGACACCACCGACGGATTGGGAAGGCTTCCTGGCACTCTGCCAGACGCTGAAAGACAATGGCATTATTCCGATTGCCTTTGCTGGAGCGGACATTGGTCCGGGCCAATTCATGAATACGATGGTGATGAACAATGCGCCGAGTGACGACATTTTTACCAAAGTAGAAGCTGGCGAAGCCAAACTGACGGATGAGTTCTGGGTGAAAACATTAACTCAGATCAAAGAACTGAACGACAAAGGATATTTCCAGCAGGATGCACTGGGGACGAAAGACCCTGCGGCAGGCGCGCTGTTTATTCAGGAAAAAGCAGCAATGCTCGCAAGTGGATCGTACCAACTCGCTCAGAACAAACAGCAGAATCCGAATCTGGAGCAAAAATTACTCGCACCGATTACCATAAGTGCAGATCAGGCGAAGTATGAAGGCGTTCATACCACCACATTCATGCTTGCGGTGAACAGCAAGTCCAAACATCCGGAAGAAGCGAAGAAGTTCATCGAATTCCTGAGTAATCCAGAAGTAGCTGGCGAATATGCCAACCAGACGGGACAGAATGTAACGGTGAATGATGTGAAGTACGATACACCTGAACTTCAGGTTGCCGGAGATTGGGAGAGCAAAAAGACCGTGTTCCAGCCACGGTTTACCATCCTGAACGGAGATAATCAGAAAGCAGTGACGAACTCCATTCAGGCCGTGCTGAGCGGAACTTCTCCTGAAGAAGCAGCGCAGCAGGCACAAGCGATCATTGATCAGCATATCGGGAAATAAACGATGAAGAACCGTATTCAGCTATCCCTGTTTTTGTTACCCGGGTTGCTGCTGTACGTTGCACTGTTCGTATTTCCTACATTGACGGGGCTGTTCTACTCCTTTACGGATTGGGACGGGGTATCCCCGTCGTATGCATTTGTAGGGCTGGATAATTACAAGGACAGTCTCAGCAGCATCGTATTTCGCAAAGCCTTTGGCAACAACGTGGAGTTCATGTTAACGGTTGTCATTGCGCAAACCTTTATTTCACTTGTTCTGGCGCTGCTCCTGGTACGCAACACAAAGACACGCATCGCGCTCCGGGCGCTGTACTTTCTGCCTGCGATTCTGTCCTCCGTATCGGTGGGTTTGATCTGGGCTTTTATGTACGATCCTTCGATCGGGCTCATTAACTATGGTTTGAACGAGGCAGGTATGGGGAGAATGGCCCACAACTGGATTGGCGATCCCAAGATCGCTATCTACTCGATTGCAGCTGTACAAGTCTGGGCGCATGCCGGGCAGATGATGATCGTGTTTATCGCA
Organism: Paenibacillus sp. JNUCC-31; assembly: GCF_014844075.1. Classification (NCBI taxonomy): domain Bacteria; kingdom Bacillati; phylum Bacillota; class Bacilli; order Caryophanales; family Paenibacillaceae; genus Paenibacillus; species Paenibacillus sp. JNUCC31. The sequence continues at coordinate 888,927 of NZ_CP062165.1, read as the reverse complement.
GGTCTGCAAGGCATTCCAGCGGAGCTGTATGAAGCAGCACGTATGGATGGCGGCAGCAAATGGCAGGTATTCCGTACCGTGACCTGGCCGCTGCTGGGACCTTCGGCAACGATTGTTGTGGCCTATACGACGATTCAATCGTTCAAGGCGTTTGACCTCATTTTCACAATGACGGACGGAGGTCCGAACTACGCCACTGAAATTTTGACCACATATATCTATCATACCGCCTTTGGCAGCTACTCATTTGGCCTCGCTTCTGCGGGTTCGATGATCTTCCTGGTGCTGCTCGCGCTGCTGACGCTGTTGCAGTTCAAGGCGCTTCGTGCCGACCGGGTAAACTATTGAAGATTGGACGCATGTTCGTGAGTCGTGAGTGCATGAGATGTAGAACAAGTTGTTGATTTTATCGTGTCGTAGTGACTTGAGGTGCTGCGGAAGTATCGTTTAGGAGAAGGTTATGACTGGACGGGGATAGGGATGTAGAAGTATTCGTCGTTTCAGTCCCATCCGAACGCGAACCTGAACGGCACCGAAGTAGACATAAAAGACTTAAAACAGAAGGGAGGGGATTTATATGGTTTTAAAATGGTTTAATCGACTGATCTTATTGGTGTACGCGCTGTTGATCATCGTGCCGCTGTACTTTGTATTTGTATCCTCGTTCAAAACAAGCAGTAACTTCTTCACCAGTCCATTTAGCTGGCCGGACCCGTTTACGCTGGATAATCTCACAGGCATGTTCAGCAACCAGCCGATGTGGCAATACTTCGGGAACAGTCTGGTCGTAACGCTGGGTACGGTTGCGATTGAGTTGCTGCTTAGCAGCATGATTGCTTATGCCATTGTACGCTGGGGCGGCAGTGTGGGTAAGATTGTGTTTGCCCTGTTCGTGGCAGGTCTGATCGTTCCTTCCCAGGTGAGCATGCTGCCGATCTATTCCCTCACACGTACGCTCGGATGGTCGGACAGCTTGACGGGGCTAATTATCGTATCGGCCGCCATGCTGATGCCCGTCTCCGTATTTATGCTGACAGGCTTCATGCGTATGCTGAATGCGGAAATACTGGAAGCAGGCAGTATGGACGGTGCGAGCGAGTGGAGACTTTATACGCGAATTGCACTGCCACTGGCAGCTCCTTCGCTGGCGGCTACAGCTACGTTCCTGCTTGTGATGGTGTGGAATGATCTGCTCATTCCAATGCTGATGCTCAGCAGTAAGTCCAAGCTGACGTTACCACTCGCTCTCATGCAGTTCCGCGGGGAATATGTGACCAACTATCCAATGATGCTCACGGGTGTGCTTGTCACAGCTATTCCGATGATCGTGCTGTTCTTGTTGCTCCAGCGTTATTTTGTTGCAGGTCTGACAGCGGGTTCACTCAAAGGGTAAGGGATGGGAAGAAGATCAACGATATGCGTATTTTGCATTGATTTCTGGATCATTCTGCATAATAATGGTTTAGTGTCAGAATGACTACATAGAGATCAAGGGAGCTATAAGACATGAGCAAACTGGAAGTATTGCGGAATCCCAAGCAGCGCAAGCTGCTGTTCAGTGCCGGCATGAGCTGGCTGTTTGATGCAATGGAAGTCGGCATGATTTCTTTCATCGTGGCTGCACTCGCCAAGGAATGGAGTCTCAGTCCGGGACAAGTCGGGGTGCTTACGAGTATCAACTCCATCGGTATGGCGCTAGGTGCATTGCTTGCGGGAGCACTTGCGGACCGTTTCGGGCGTAAGGCCATTTTGATGTGGACCCTGCTAGTATTTACGATTGCTAGTGGCCTGTCAGCATTGGCGACCGGATTCGCCGTATTGTGTGTACTACGTCTAATTGCAGGTATCGGCCTCGGCGGGGAGCTACCCGTGGCATCTACGTTGGTTTCAGAGTCCATGCCTACGGCAGAACGTGGACGTGCAGTTGTACTGTTGGAGAGCTTCTGGGCAGGCGGCTGGATTGTATCAGCACTCATTGCCAACTTTGTTATCCCGGAATATGGCTGGAGAATTGCTTTTGCCATTGGTGCCGTTCCAGCGTTATATGCGCTGTATCTGCGCCGCGCTATTCAGGACCCTCCTCGTTACAAGAACAATACCAAGATTAAGAAAATCACGTTCCGCGAAAAGGTTGCGACGGTATGGTCAGCACCTCATCGCCGTACAACGTTGATGCTCTGGATCTTGTGGTTTACCGTCATTTTCTCTTATTATGGCATGTTCCTCTGGTTGCCGTCGGTTGTTATGGCAAAAGGCTTTACGCTGGTCAAAAGCTTCCAGTACGTGCTGATCATGACGATCGCACAGCTGCCAGGTTACTTCACGGCGGCGTACTTCATTGAGCGGTTTGGCCGCAAATTTGTACTTGTCGTTTATCTTACATTGACAGCAGTAAGTGCGATTGCTTTTGGACTGGCAACAACGGAAGCGACGATTCTGACCGCAGGCATCTGTCTTTCCTTCTTCAATCTGGGAGCTTGGGGCGGTCTGTATGCGTATAGTCCGGAATTGTACCCCACTTCCGTTCGTTCAACAGGTGTGGGTCTTGCCACATCAGTAGGCCGAATTGGGGGCGTGCTTGCTCCATTAATGGTTGGTATGTTGGTTCAGCGTGAAGTTGCAATCAGCCTGATTTTCACGATTTTCTTCGTGACCATCCTTATCGGGGCAGCGGCTGTGCTGTTCCTGGGCCGGGAAACCAAGGGTCTGGAACTGGCTGAATAAATGTCAATAAATACAACGCAACTTTTGTGCGGGTCTGCCTGCCTACGCCTATAACGGGCTGGATAAGCGGCAGAAGGTTGATACAAGAAGAGGCATGACCATGGCGTGACCATGGGCTCATGCCTCTTTTTGCTGTGTGTGGAGTGGATTTTCGCCTGCGCCATCGGTCCGATAGACGTCACTTTTTCTATATCCTATAATGACACTCGGGATGTAGGGCCGTGAGGATTCAGGGGGAAGAAGTGGGATCTGGATTCAGAAAAGTGGAGGTTAATCTAATCATGAAGAACATTAATGAAATGGATCAAACGTATGAAATGATTGAAAAGAATATGATGAATGAGAAGAATAAAATGAATGAAAAGCAAATGATGAGTGGACAGAATAGCGTGTGTGAACTGATACGCGTGATAGAGAATGTCGGGATGAATGTGATGTACAGCTATAATGGCAACGATAGGATTAGTGAGATAAATGGGAGGTATGATGTGATTGATCTTACTCCTGTTAGAGAGATGAAAGAAATGAACCAGATGAAGATGACGAGCTATATCTACAGCCTTGATGAAGAGTTTAGATTAGATAGCGGGGATGAGAGGCTTGATCTGCATGATTTGCACACAAGCACTGACCACATGGAACCTATTACCATCAGCCGGAAAGTCACCCATCGCAGGGGGAGAAAGGCTGGCAAAAGAGCAGGACGAGTCAGTGTGCTTCTCGGTGCCTTCGCGATGGCTCTTGGACTTACTATGGCAGCTCCGTCTGCCGGAGCACAGAAACTGGAGCAGGGCGTTCGCGGTGAACATGTGCTTCAATTGCAGGAGCAATTAAACGAACTAGGGTATTTCAAAGCTGGGTTGACCGGATATTACGGTTCTATTACCAAAAGTGCTGTCCGTAAGTTCCAGCAGGCTCAGGGGCTGAGTGCGGATGGGATTGCAGGTCCGGCAACACTGAACAGACTGAACAAGAAGGCTGCAGCCCAAGGTAATACGCTGCGCCAGCTCGCGAAGCTGATCCATGGGGAAGCACGCGGAGAATCCTTTGAAGGACAGGTTGCTGTTGGCGCGGTCGTATTGAATCGAGTGCATTCAAATGCATTCCCGTCTTCAATCCCGAAAGTGATTTTCCAAAAAGGGCAGTTCACGGCCATAGACGATGGTCAGTTTAATACAAAGCCAACCCAGACTTCCTATCAAGCAGCGCGTAAAGCCTTGAATGGAACGGACCCGACACACGGAGCACTCTATTATTATAATCCGAAGATTGCAACATCGTTGTGGAGTAAGAGCAGGCCAACGCTTCTGACCATTGGGCAGCATGATTTTACAAGGTGAGTTAGGTTAAGAGATATTAGTAATAATTAAAATAATGGTGAACCCCGGTTGTGCGCTGCTGAATGCAGACGTGCTGCCGGGGTTCTGTTGGTTCTTGGAGGGGAGCATCTCTTTAGAGAAGGTATTGGATTTGACTCCAGATGTCATTATTACTTAGAATACGGCAGCCTATGAAAGTTACCTTGTCCCACAGTTGTATTTAAGACAAGCAATTACTTCACGATTCGGGAGAAATCACGGCCATGGGCGATATATTCTGGGTCGACAAGAAGAAGCTGAAAAGTGGATTGTTAACAGATGATACCTAAATAAGAATCCAAAGCGTAGGAATAAAGGAGGAGTAGCAAGCGCGCTGCTCTTTTTTATTCGCGTTTAGGAATTTATGGAATATGAGTAAAGTCTTATTTTATATCCTTTTTATTGAATTTAAGGATAATGTATAAACAAACATATGTTAAAAGTCGATAAATAGTAAATTAAAGCATCAGAATAAAAAAAAGTAAGTAGGTGAGAGGTCATGACACTCGCGACAATTAGTTACGAGCAACTCCAGATACAGCCTTTTGAGATTCGAATACATCAAGTTGCGATACATATGAAAGTTCATGAGCACGGGAAGTTAAGATTCACTGGGGTCATTCCAGAGGAAAAAGAAGAGCAATACGTACGTATGGCCGATGAGAGCACTCCCGTTGAATTGTTTTATACCGATGAACATGGACAAAAACAGCGGTTATTTCACGGTGTCATTCTGAAGCTCCAGGTCAGAGTGGAAAATCAGGTGTACTGGCTAGAGGCGGAAGCCGTCTCGCATACGCATGCCATGGATATTAAGCGCGAGACACGTTCCTTTCAGAATGCTGCCAGTTTGATTCCAGATGTCATGCAGAAGATTAGCGGGCTCTATCCAGACGGTCAGACATTCAATACGTTTATGGAAAAGAAAAAACTTGGAGCTTATACACTCCAATATCAGGAGACCGACTGGGAGTTTCTGCAGCGATTAGCGTCTCATTATCATACGGTATTGATTCCTGTATCAACGGAAAAACGCATTCGTATCTATCTAGGTATACCCGAGCAACGGGATGCAGGCAAGCTGGAAGCAACGCATTACCGCATGTATAAGGACATGCTGGCCTATCAACAAGAAGCGCAAGGTGCTAGTGGCCTTAGTGAACAGGCTTATATCCGATATGAAGTTAAGGTACATGACCGAGTTTTGCAACTTGGGGATGAGGTACAGTTTAAAGGGCAAAGACTCAACGTCTTTGAAATTCGGACCGAAATGCAGCAAGGGCTACTTATCCACCATTATGTGCTCGGGCACATGAAATCTGCTTATCAACGTAAGCGATACAACTCACGCCTTGTCGGTGCATCCATTTCAGGACAGATTATGGGCGTCGTGAGAGATGAGGTTAAAGTCCAGTTGGACTGTGATCAGGAATGGAGTCTGGCCACGGCCAATCTGTTCCCTTACTCCACCATGTATGCTTCGGATGATCAGACTGGGTGGTACTGTATGCCTGAGCAAGGGGATAGTATCCGTCTTTACTTTCCTAATGCAAGGGAGGCGGAAGGCATTGCACTGAGCTCTGTTCGCAAGAAAATACCGGAAGAGGCCATCTCATCACCTTCTTCGTCGCCTGCATCGGCCCAAACTACCCAAACTGGAGGTGGTGGAGGAGGGATCACCACTACGGTTGTTCAGCAGGAGCAATTGCAGCCCATTGTGCAATATGACAAGGATTTAAAAGAAGATCTGATGGCCAATCCCAACACCAAATTCCTACTTACACCGACTGGACAGAAGATTACCTTTGAAGAAGACAAAATCACCATTACTGGAGCCACAGGAGGAGCGACTCTGACGCTGACCAGTGCAGGAACCATTATCCTGAACTGTGAGAACAAGATTACCCTTCAGGCAAGTAAGCAGATTGAAATGGTATCCGAGTCCGTCGTCATGCTAGCTAACCAAATAGATCTGTCAACCAAGGATGGAAACGGCGGTCTAACCATCGACCAAGGCCAGGTTGTCATTAAAGGGATTGAGATCTTAATGAACCAATAAAGACAGTGAGGGGCTAGATCATGCATCAGATGGAGCTGTGGCAGCAGTTCTTGGAACAGGAAGTGCTGCCACTTCGGAATAGCAAGATACAGGAGTTGCACGCCTATTATGTTAGGCATCGGCAAGAGATAGTACAGGGAATTGTTCCTCTATTTGACGCCTTCTGTGAACGGGTAAGATTGCAACAAGAACAGGGTGAGCTACAGGCATGCAGTACGCTGCACGTATCGTTAATGCGGACCAGGCTGAATCAGGGAGATCCGGCTTATATGCTACACGCGAGTGATCGGTACCGTGAGGGGGAGATGCCCGCGAGCGGGTTTCTATACGATGCAAGCTGGATTTATCGTTATATGGAACAGTGGTTCGAGGAATGTGAGAGCAGTCGCAAGAGATATATGAACCGGATTGATCAGGTTGCCCTTCATGCATGGCAAACAGGACAGTTGTATCCTTTTCATGTCTATATGGTACATGCTGTCCGTTATGCAATGGATGACATTCGTAAACTAGATTCATTTCAGAACTTAAACAAGGACATAGAATTTGAAGTTCGTGTTGGTGAATTTCAGGATCATGAAGTGACTGAATCGGTATACCGAATGAATGGGATGCAGCGCAGCTCGATAACTTGTAAGGGTTGGCTGGAGAGCAAGCTGACCAGTGAATACATCTATGAACATATTGCGAGTGTAGATCTTACGCAGGGGGATTATGGGGAAATAGATTTCAATTACGCTCGGTTCGAAGAAGTGAAACTTAGCAGTAGCCACATGGAGGGGACGAGCCTACTGGGAACTCGGTTTATGCGGTGCCAGTGTGATCATGTCAACTTTGGAGAGACGCTTTTGTATGATGCGGACTTTCGAGGGTGTGATCTGAGCAAGGCAAGATTCAATGGTGCTTTGGGTGGCCGCGAGACCTTCGTCGATACACATGGACTGTTCTACGGTATGAACGGTGTCCAGTTTCAGGGAGCCAATCTGAATCATGCAAGTTTTCGATATGCGAAAATTGCGGGTGACTTTACAGGTGCACAGCTGGAGCAGGTAGATTTCACCGGGGCTGATCTGGCAGGAAGCCAGATGCTTGTACAAGATCGATTTCGGGTGCAGTTAACTGCTGAACAGCGCGCTGCTATTGAATGGGTGGAGAAAAATTCATGAGCGAAACAAATTACTACGTGATCGAACATGACAGACAGCTTTCTTCCAACGGAGCCAGCCTTCAATGGCCAGAGCGAATGCTTCAAGGTTATGACTATGCTGCTGAAGAGGAAGTCGTTTATGTGAAGAGTGGTCAGCCCTTTTCTTCTGCCAGTATCCTTGCGCAATATCCTTTGCTGCTGCTCGGTGATGAGTTATCCAAGCTCATCATGAAGCTTGCACCTGAGATTACTTCTAAAAGAGTTGTGGTGATGAACCTGGAACAGTATAACCAGACATTCTATCACTGGATGGATCTGCCGAAGGCGACGTGTATCGCGCCTGATCAAGCCTTGATCCAGAGCGGGCAGGTTATGAGCATAATGGCTGATCTCAGCGGCCTTGAACAAGAACCTGCATTCCTCATTCCGTATTATCGGACTCAGCTGGTGATTGTTCGTCTTGAACTGGCAGAACGTCTACTGCGGGCAGGTATATATGGTTTGAACGTCAGACCGATTCAGATCACAGAAGGAGACATGTAGATGGGAGTTACAGATACAATCTTAACGAAGGATACGCTAAACAAGCTGCTGTCCTCCCCCTGGAGGAGTGAAGATACATATGTAACGGCAGGAGCCTATATGCATTGTACGTTTGGAACCCATGAGGAGGTACTGAACAAGCTGGAGCCCAATGGGGTGTACATAAACGGTAGCCCGATGCTAACGGTCGAGGATTGTGCCACGTCCACTTCTGAGCCAGGGACGATTCACGGTATACCTTATACAAAAATGGGACAGGAAATCGACGGGAACTTCTACTCCTTCGGGTATTGCCGGAGTGAGCTGCATCCGATGAAGTTAGCTGAACGTGTCGCAGGACCCAAATCGGATCCTTCGTACATTATTGACCCCGATCCAACAGAACCAACATGTGGACAGGCTATCTACCCTTGTGCCCCTGGAATTATGCCCACCGCCTCGGCTTCTGCTCAAAGCACAGTGATGTCAAAGCCTTCGTTAAGTGCACTGATCGAGGCATTGGCAGGGGCAAAGCCCCAGTGGACCAATGGAAGTCCCAATGTGTCCATTCAGGGAGTACCGGCCCTGACCAGTAAGTCCTGCCTGTTCTGTACGTGTGGAGGACAGATACGCTTGTTAACCAATGGCATGGATCCGGCTCCTCCGGAGTTTGCTGTAAGGTAAGGCTGGCATAACGGAGGAGGGTATCGAAATGGATGTTAACTATCAGGGAGATGGATTTGAACTGCAGTGGCCCTACAAGATCAAGGACCTCCGCAGTTTCCGAATTGAGCGAGCTTTCAATGCACATACACGTTGTGTTTTTACAGCCCACATGAGCGAAGAGGAGGCAGAGCAATGCCTCCTCCAGAGTTCCTTTAACGACAGCCTCGTTCTGCAGAAGCCAACGGATGCCAGACCGGAGGGGTGGTTCGCCGGAGGAATTACCAAAGTCGATATACAGATGGAAGACGGTATCCCCCTTTTAGAAGTGGAGGCTTTATCACGTACATATATTATGGATATGAAGCCGCGGAGTCGCTCGTATCAGAACAAGCATCTGACCTATACCGATGCGATTCGGCAGCTGGTTCGGAATTATGCCTCAGGGGATGCCCAGAATATGGCGACAAGTGACCAGGCTTCCATAGGTGCTTTGTTGGTACAGTACGAAGAAACGGATTGGAAATTTCTGAAGCGACTTGCTTCTAGAGTGGGGACGGTCATTTTACCGGACGTATCCATGGATGCACCTCGTGTCTACTTTGGTGTCCCGGACTTATCCTGGGGTAAAGAGCTACATGTCCGGCGTTACAAGGCCATGAAAGATCGAGCTGTCTATGAAGAGCTTCGAGCTAATGCTGAAGGCAAGGATGCCGAGCGGCTAGTGGAAGCCGATTTTGTTAACTACCGAGTAACCAGTGATCAGTATTGCCAAGTTGGCGATGATGTGTCATTTAAGAAACAAATGTGGGTGGTCTCCGAGTCCGTGATCAGCTACTCAGCAGGTTTATTACAGTATGAATACTTGCTGGTAAAACGCCAGAGTTTGCGCCGAAAATCCCGCCGTAATGATAAACTCCAAGGGATGTCTTTGGAAGGACGCGTGATCAAACGCGCAAACAACATGGTGAAGGTGCATTTAGATATCGATGATGCACATGATCAGCAGGGAAATTGGTGGTTTCCTTATTCGGGAGAGGGCAACAATATCTTTCACTGTCTGCCGGATGAGGGGGCTCGCATTAAGGTCTATTTCCCCAGTGGCACAGAGAAAAAGGCGATGGCTATTAATTCGGTTCGTGGCGGCGGCGAGGAAATGAAGAGCCGGACGGTGTTCCAGAAACCTTCCACAAAAGTATTCGAGATGCCTGGTGAGGCCAAAATGCAGCTGGGAGATGACGGGGTATTATTTGAGAAAGGGACCGTTAGCCTGCATCTGGATGGAGGAAATATCACGCTGAATGCCAGCGAGGATCTTCTCGTTGTAGCAGGAAATCAGATTGAAGCCGGCAGTGGGGGTGAAGAGGGAGTTCTCGAATCTCTTCGAATCCGTGCTGAGCAGGAAATTGTACTCCAGACGAATACGGACCAGTATGTTATCCTGAACGGTAACCGGATGGGGATTCAGAGTGCCAAGGTTGACTTCCAGAAGATCGAAGTGGACTTTGTGGATCTTCTAACCGAAGAAGAGCTGGAAGAGTTGTATCTAGATAAGCTCGCTCAAGGAGAAATTGCGAAACAAGAGATCGATCTATCGCTCCAACTCAAGGCTGCAGTTCAGCTAACGAATGGGCAGCGAGCGGATATTCGTAATCAAGTAGCCGAGAAGGCTAAGAGTGATCCGGGAATGAAGGATCAAGCCAAGAACTGGCTGAGCACCATGTCTTCCAATGAACAAAAAACAATCTATCAACAAAAGTATATCAATCAGTCTGCTGCAGAGCCGGAAAAGAAAAGCAAAGCAGAAAAACAGGCCGAACTGGCAAGCCAGCAGAAGGTTTACGACCAGATGGACCAGGATCGAACGGCGATGTACGATTGGAAGCAGCAAGCCAAACAGGTGATGGAACAAGGGGGGCAAGCAGGCAAGTCATCAGAGGAAATCCATGCGATGATGCCAGCTCCTCCAGTGCTGAGCGGTCAAGGATCCTCCCGACCGGCTGGATCGAGCGGAAAGCCAGGGATGATCCAGCAGTTCGTGGAAGCTACCGGAATCGGGGGCGTATTGGAAAAGATCAGTCCTTGGCTGGAACAGATGGAACTTGCCTATGGCATACCGCAAAAGCCCGACTACTTGAGCAAACAAACCCAAAAAACGGTATACTTATCCCGATATACGTTCGAAGAGCTTATTATTGGTCCCCAAGTATTGATTGCAGAATTCAACATCTTATTCGGGGTAGTTGCAATTATAGCGGCGATACCAACAGGTGGAGGATCTCTGTACATGCTGGCTGTAGCGGATGCTGCGCTGGGCGTCTCCATGATCGTGGTTAACGCGGAGAAGTTGAATGATCTGAAGAACGGAAACGCCAATACGAATCCAACGTTTCTTGGAATGGATCAGGATTTGCTGGATAAGTTGGGTATTACGTTGATGGTTGTAAACCTGGCTATGCTGGCCAAGCATGGGTTAAATAAGGCAGCGGACAAGCTGGTTAACAGTAAGAACAGTTCAGCTCTAGGTGATACATGGGCAGCCTGGAAGCAGCAGGTTCAACAAGATGATCTAACTAGGGCAGGAGCAGATTCGAAAAGGGAGCCTACGTATAATTCTAGAAGTAAAGCTTCTGCAACGGGGAAAGCTTCTGAAGGAGAACGATATAAAGGTTCGACAAATGGTAATTCAGACGGTACTACATCGACTATTAAGTATTTGGAGGATATGATTAAAAACGAAGGCTTTGAATACGGGGCAATTTTTAAAAAAAATGGTAACGTACTAAGCAAATTAATAACAGATGAACATCCCACTAAAATTAACTTTGCTCCCTATAAAGATCTTATCACGGATGCTATAATCACACATAATCATCCAACGAATGGTATGCTCAGTTTTAATGATATTGAAACTGCCGTAGCATATAATGCAGCTGAAATTCGTGCAACACTTCCTAATGGCCTTACATTCAGTATGAAAAGGGGAGAAACAGGCTGGAATGTACCGTATTATGATGTAGAAAAAATATTTAAAGAAACTATGAATTTATTTAGAAACGATCCTAAGATGATGCAACTTTGGAAAGAAGGCCATAGTGCCAAAGTAAATGATATGTTAATGGAAACAATAGCTGATAAAATTGGAGGTATTTATAATGTCTACAAGTAATGACGAATTTTTCGGCTTAAAGACAGATCTATATAGGCAATCAATACCTGGCGTTATCGATAATTCGGCGATTAGTCCAGATTGGTTTACTTTTATAGATCATGAATGGAATGCCTTACAAAAAGAATTCTATGAAAAATCTTTTAATAACTTGGTAGTTGATTTAGTTTCAATATTTAGAAAAGGGAATCCAAATTATATCAATCTAGGCAGCTTATTCGGTTCTAAAAATATGAAAGAAGATAACAACAAAAACATAACCTACAGTATAAATCAGGTGGAGCGAAAAGATAATGATATCACTAAGGTTACAATGTTTCTTGATACTGAAAGTTACAGGATTACAGAGCTTTATTTAATTATTAATTTCTCGGTCTCTATTACTGAACTTAAGTACAAGTTAGAAGAGAACTATTCTGATTTATTAGTTAGAATTAGTGATGAATTTGTCATAATGGATAAGGATTTTAAAATAATGATAAAGAAGTCTGTATAAGTTAAAACCGAAGTAGAAATTCCATTTAATATAACGTATTATAAAACCACCACTTCCCTAAGTGGCATCTAAGTGATTACGCCTGATAAATAGTTAAGTTAAGTTAAGTTATGGTCGTCCTAAATAACGTTATAGCATTACATTAAACAGGTAAAGTATGGTCAGAGACCACTACGATTGACCTGTTTTTTGTTATACCTAAACCCGATGAGAAGGTGAAACTTTTACTATCATCCTACTGTTAAACCAATCAAAATGGGAATTACCCGCAAGAAAAATTTAAAAACAGAAAATCTAGAGGCCGTTAGGTTCTGTTCCGCCTGTGCCAACAAGCGATATACATCCTAATCGTTAAAAGTGGGTAGCGGTAAAAAGATCGGCCATGCAGATGGGTCAGATAGAGCCACGGGCAGTGCTATGAAGGATGGCAAGCTCAAGACAATTCAGCAATAATGCCTTCATCTCTAGTGGAATTGGGAGAGCGAATCAACCAGGTCTTGGGCAATATGAGCGCAGGCGCAATATCCAGTGTTCCTTGGCAAGTACAGCGGATGAAGTTAGTAGACGATGTACCGTACCGATAATTGTGAAGATTGACAGTCATATGTTCTCTGATACAAGTGGAAATCATAGAAAATACAGTGGCCACTGGAAGTTCGAAGAGATAGACGCACACTTCTCAAGTGGATTCGAAAGAGACCAGTATGCCGTGGAAAGGAACAGCTTCTAAAGATTCCTCTATGTCTTCAAATGTTAAACTGACTAAGGCGAAGAATGCACCTAAACCTAAAGATAAAGATGGAATTAAGGCCAGGGATGAAAAAACTTAGTGGACGGGTAATATTATAATTAAACTTGAGTAAAGAGGTAACCCGATCGATCATCCAATAGAAGTACGACAAGACCAAAACATGTCTGCACTGTAATTATGTTCTTTCTGACTTATAGTAATTTTATTCAGTAGAGGGGAGTGCACAATAATGGAGGAAATAAATATACTATCGAAGGAAGAAGTTCTTTTAAACGGTTTAGAATTTACAGGAGATGTTTGTTTTGATGGAGATTACGGGGATCAAATTTTTGATAAGTCTATCGAAGATGGAGGAAATCCAGTTACAGGATTAGTTTACGAAAAATATAGAAATGGGAATTTGGCTCACTATTGTTACTATGTGGATGGAGTTCCTGATGGTGCTTATGTCACGTATTACGCAGATGGTAAAATAGAAGGATTTAAACGTATGCGTAATGGAGCAATTGCTGGAAAGTCTATTTCTTGGTTCAAGAATGGTGAAATTAGATCAACATCAGTTTCTTGATGGTTTTAAAGTTACTTTCAAAAATGGAAAATAGGAACTGTGAGTAAATTCATTCTGGCCCACTTCACTACATACTATTTACTTGTGGTTACTCATCTAAGGGAATAAATGATTACTTGAACAATAAATCAATAACAGGATAACAAATTGAAAGGTGATTATAATGGAGCAAATATTAAATCATCCATGGGAAATAAGCGAGAAAGAGGCCATTGTCCTTCAATATAGTTTAGCTGAAAAAGTCATTAAACAAGATGAATTTACAGAGGTGAATTATGTTGCTGGAGTTGATGTAGCATATAGTAAACGAAGTGATAGTTTAATTGCTGCAGTAGTTATTTTGGATGTTAATTCGCTAAAACCAGTAGAATCAGTAGTAATTGAAGATAAAGTTAGATTTCCATATGTCCCTGGATTATTCTCATTCAGAGAGTTACCTCCAATTGTTAAGGCGTTTAAGCGAATAAAAATTAAGCCAGATCTAATTGTTTGTGATGGACAGGGCATCGCTCATCCAAGAAGGTTTGGCTTGGCTTGCCACTTAGGAGTACTTTTAGATACACCAACGATCGGATGTGGGAAAACAAGATTGATAGGAACATTTGTAGAACCCGAATCCCAACGCGGTAGTTATTCACCTTTAATCGATAACAGTGAAGTAATTGGCAAGGTACTGAGAACTCAAAACAATGTTAAGCCTATTTTCGTGTCAATTGGTCACCGTATCTCTTTAGAAACTTCATGTAATTGGATACTGGAACTTTCACCTAAGTATCGGTTGCCTGAAACCACTAGACAAGCTGACCATCTTGTTAAAACTACTCTAACTTAGGATTATTACTGTACACAGAATGCTAACTGGGTGAATATTCAAAACGGAAAGGTCATCACCAAGTCAGAAGGGGTCAAGAGGCAACTGTAGTCCGCTGGATGTCACAAGGGATATACTTCCAGTGGTTTCTGATAAATCAATATGAACAAGTTAGGAGGATCGTATATGGAGAAAACGAATATGATGGCTGAATTTATCATTACCGGAGATCATTTCGAACCGAAGTTAATCACAGAACAGATTGGAATCGAACCATCAGGAACCTATATAAAAGGAGAAAAGATTGATGATAGAGATTTGTACAGAAAAGAAACCTGTTGGTTCTTGGAAACGGACTATCAGGAATCTTTTGATGTCAATCAGCAATTGAACTACTTACTGAATCTTTTGGAGCCACATATTGAAAAGTTGAAAACCTTGAGAATGAAGCATAATTTGAATTTTCTGTTTAGCTTCTCGATCAGGGTCATGAATAATGAAAGCCCTGCGATTTCTATCGAGCAAAAGGCAATCAGTATAGCCTATGACTTGAAAGCAGAGTTTGATTTTGATTTGTATATTCTATAGCAATAGGAATAAGCTTTTTATAAAAATACATACGGATAAAGAGTGCCATATTATATCATTTGCATACACCTACAGAGAAGAGCAAGGGCGACAACTCACTCCTGATTCATAATATCCAGATGAAATGATGATCACTTTCGGATTAGGAATAACCGGGTACTGGACGTTACTCACTCACCATTTTCTTCACTACTTAACCTAATAGTACTTCAAGCGTTGAATATCCTTGAAACCGAATACGAATTTACAAAGTATATATAAAGGAGGATATAATTAGTTGGTTATAAATTTGGATGAACGGAGAAGTAACATTTAACAGATGTAGATGGAACCACAGCATTTTGCAAAGTAGAATTTGGCCACGAGGGTTTAGCATGGGATGCGATTAAGCGTATATAAAGTTAAATAACTATGTGGATCCTACCGTGCAGATGAGGTTGTACTCGGTTACATCCATAGAGGGGAGGACGAATATGCCATTTATTGGGGGAATCATTTTAATCTTTATCCTAGCATTTATTCTATGGGCATTAATGATCCCGCTATTCAATAAAATAGGTAGTAGAATTTTGAAGAAATACAATAAATTCAAACAAGAGGAGAATGGTGATGAAAAATTCAAAGACGTTTAGGGTAGGGGCAATTGCGGTGGCATTAGTTATTATTGTGGGAGTATTGCTGGTGACCTTCTTTTTAACACGAATTCCTAATGGATATGTTGGGGTCGTGTATTCACCCAATGGAGGCGTAAAAGATAGTACACTGAGTCAAGGGTGGAAACTCGTTGGAGCGTTTGATAAAGTGACGAAATATCCGATCCGAATTCAAACGGTGGAATACAGAGACATTCAGATTGCTACTTCTGACGGGAAAAATATCACCATCGATTTTGCTTACAACTACCAAGTAGAACCAAGTAAAGTATCTTCTATATTTAATACATTTGGGCCAATTAGCATTCAAGAAATTGAGGATACATATCTCAAAACACGTTTCCGTGACGCAGCTCGTAAGGGTATCTCCAAGTTTACAGTCATTGATGTTTATGGTGAAAAGTCATCCGAAGCCGGAGTGGATGTGCAACAACGTTTTTCTGATGACGTTAAAGAGTTAGGATTTATTGTATCGAACGTTACTGTAGGTGTTCCTCAACCTGATGCCAAGACTCAGGAAGCAATCGATAAACGTGTCGAAGCATCTCAAGAACTGGAACGTAAAACGACTGAACTTGAGATCGCCAAGAAAGAAGCAGAGCGCAAGCGCGTGGAAGCACAAGGTAATGCAGACAAACTATTGATCGAAGCAGAGGGTCAAGCTAAAGCCAACAAAGAGCTTCAACAATCCTTATCGAGTCAACTCGTTGAATATGAAACCATCAAGAAATGGGATGGAGCCCTTCCATATGTAAGTGGATCAAATACGCCAATGATTCAATTGCCAACTACAAAAACAGAGCAAAATAGTGGCGCGGGTAGCGTATCTCCCTAATAGCGGTTTGAAATGCACGCCTTGCTTTCTCACCAATTGAATGTGTTGAATTCGAATGAACAAGCCGGTCCAATCGTGGGCTGACTTGTTCATTTTGAGTCTTTTCAAAGGTACCATGAGGGATTTAGTTAAGCCTTGGCATTGGATTCACCTGTCCAATCCTGTACAATGGATAACGACAAAAACAACGGTAGATTAAGGATGGATCAGTACGATGAGAATTATTATATCACCAGCTAAAAAGATGAAGATTGATACAGACCTTATGGCTATCGCGCAGATGCCGCAATTTATAAACGAGTCAGAACAGCTATTGAGTCTGCTTCAAGAGTTATCCTATGACGAACTCAAAGCGATGTGGAAGTGTAACGATGCAATCGCCGAACAGAACGTGGAGCGGATTCAGAATATGAATATTAAAGCAAATCTGACACCAGCCATATATTCCTACGAGGGCATTCAGTATCAATATATGGCACCGGGTGTTTTTCAAAATGAGGAATTAGAGTATCTTCAACAGCATTTACGTATATTATCCGGTTTATATGGCATGTTGCGGCCTTTGGATGGGGTTACCCCTTATCGGTTGGAGATGCAGGGCAAGCTGCAAGGTCCGGGCTTCAAATCGCTCTATCAATTCTGGGGTAGCAAACTCGCAGAGCAGCTTCAATCAGAAAGCAACCACATCCTAAATCTGGCTTCAAAAGAGTATAGCAAAAATATTTTACCTTTTCTTAGTGAGGAAACCCGGTTCATTACTTGTGTATTCGGACAAATGGTCAATGGGAAGCTTGTTGAAAAGGCAACCTGGGCTAAAATGGCCAGAGGTGAAATGGTACGTTATATGGCAGAGCATAAGATTGCAGAGGTGAAGGACGTAAGAAACTTTGATCGGTTAAACTTTGCCTTTTCAGAAGAACGATCCGACGAGAGTACGTATGTATTCATACAAGCAGAGGGAAAGTAGCCTGTTGTGCAACGGTGGGTTTTTATACAAAGTCGGCCCTTTTAAGGTCACAATGAGAATAAGACGCAGGGAGATAAATCCCTGCGCCTGATCAAGAATCTAATCCGTGTCCGAAGCTGATGAGCTTTTGGGCTTACCCCCCGTATTCCTCATGATAGAACCAGGATAGCAATTCCTCCAATATTCAGATTACATCTTTCCTGTTAACGAACATTAATCCAAGCGGTCCACTGTGTTGGAATGTTAATGGAATAGACCGTACCTACAAATTGTCCGCCTGTTGTATTAGGGGATTCATAAACCCAAGAATGGGCAAAAGCATCAACGACACGATCACCGTCCAGATCAATAGCTTCAGACCAGTTGTTTGTCATTGTATTGCCGGCGAGTTTGCCGTAGTGACTGCTGTCATAACCGATCTGGAAAGTAATACACTGAATCCAAGCCCCACCATGATCATTGGTCGTGGAGAGCGGGTTGTTATTAAAGCCGTAAATTTCTTGACCGCCATTTGGAGATACGACACCGTATACATTAATGTGAGATACTTTCGGAGCAGGGGCAAATAGGACTGGACCACCCGCATTATCAGCCTTCTGCGATTCAAATTCAGCCTTAGCCGCTTTCACAGCTTCACGGAATTCTTTGGAATTAATAATTTCTTCCTTTGTCAACGGTTTGGCTTGACTCACGTCACCGTCTGCATAAGCAGCAACATTAAATGAAAGCACTAAAACAAGAATAAGAGCTAAACTAAATAATTTTCTCATAGCAATAAATTCCACCTTTCTTGTTATGGGTATTTTTTTACAAAACATGCGGTTACGACAAATAGACCTGCTTGCAGCTTAAAGCCTCTTGCCCTCCTCTCTTATGAAAATGGTGGAAATCTACAGGCTAGAAAACTCTATGAAGTAGGAATGTATATGTAAAATGAATGCCTGCCAATGATTATGTGTTGCAGACAAAATGTGAAACTCAATTTTTCGCATAGTTATCTTAGCAATGGTAGACCCTGTTACCAATCTTGAAAATATAAGACTCCAAAATAAATATATAAATGAAATATATTCCATTTATATAAACATATAGTAACTCCGATCTCTAGTTAAAGTCAAGTTTATTCATTAATACTACTAATTGTTAAAGTTGACTTCTCATCGCAGCAAAATGCTACAGTATCCTGTAGTCGTCAAATTGAATGACAACCCTCAAGAACATGTATACACCTGCATAGAGATCGTATGGGGCTGAAGGACGGATATAGATCATTCTGAGCGTAGGTTCATGCAGTGAAATCAGGAGGTTAGGCGGATGTATTGTACTAGTACTTCTGCTAACATAGGTTAATCATATATCAGATGAGCGGTGAAAACGGATGAGTACGATTAAGGTGAATCCTGAGCAACTACATCATGTATCCAATCAGGTGGATCAGGCCAGACAACAGTTGGAGCATATTCGCAGTGAACTGACGAGACAGATCATGTTCGTTCAGATGATGTGGATGGGGGCGACGCAGGAGCGATTCTACTATGAGTTTGAACAGTCGCGTACTATATTGGATAAAGCACTGGAGAGTATGGTGGGCATCTCCAAGGAACTCAAGGAGATCGCTACGCGATTTGAGAATGTCGATGCTGAAAAGGTGAGTCTTGGAAGTGCTGTTGGCGCTGTGGGTGCGGGAGCAATGATGAAGACCTTGGGAAATGATGAGGGTCTGGAGGATAAAGGCTACCGGATGGCACAAGTCAATGTGTATGGGAAGCTGATGTGGATGCCTGTGAACGAGAATGGTGTTACGGATCAGGCTGCGCTCCAGGCATATAAGAAGGATCAGGGGCATTTGGATATCAATCGGATGCAAGCTACGGATTCTGAAGCGCCAGGGGAAGATATTTATGCGATGCAGATCAAAGCCTTTGAAAATGGAATTCATCCCTTCACAGGTGAGCCTGTATCCGATAAGTATGCTCAGATCATGTTGACTTCTCTAAAGTTCAGCCAGCTATTTATGGCATTTCAGATGGTTCGCGGGAGTATGCCGGGTGGCAAAGGGCCGTTTCGTTTGCCTTCTTCTCATCCAGCTGTGGCGAAGATTAAAAAGAATTTGGAAGCGGCTGAAGTGAGGAAAACTAGTAGTATTAAGGGGACGGGAGATGTTAGACCTGCCCAAATAATTGAAAACAGATATCCAAATGAGATTCAGCAAGGAAAGAGTTTTGAATATGTTTTGGAGAATGGTCAAGTTAAGATTCGAGATGGAATTAAAGAGGTTGACTTCGTCATAGATGTAAATGGTAACTTAAAGGTTGGACGAGGACATTCTCATTTAGCTAATGGAGCTGATGTTCAAGCTGCTGGAAAACTAAAAGTCGACGCAAATGGAAATGTTAGAAGAATAACAAATGAATCAGGACACTATACTCCAACAACTGAGCAAGCCAAAAAAATATGAGCAAATATTTAATAGTGCTGGAATAAAGACAGAAAACGCTTGGTTAGAGAGATATCAATTAGAAGTAACGAGCAACGGTTATGTTGATTTAGGGAAATTAAAGAAAGTGCAGTCAACTAAATTGAAATAGTGGGAGGAAATATTTTGATTACTCAAATGAATGAAGAGATTTTTTCAACAAATTTATCTAAAGCAGTTGATGAGATAAAACAGGCTAGAAACATTTCGAGCGATATGGTTAAATTTGTCATAGAGCCTGTCGAGGAACGTGGGAAAATGTTAGATGGTGGTGATGAAATGATGAAACGTCTTGTGTTATCTAAAGAGAATATTGGTGGTAAAAAACTATTGTTAGAAGATGTTGTTGGGGTTTTAGGAGGGCTTTTTCCAAAAGCCCCCATATGGATTAATGTATCTTTTGTGGAAATTGAAGGAGATACCGCTATATTCAAATTGGAAACTAGTTTACGTTTTAGAAAACCAACCTTATTAAGGAATGCTGAAACAGGTCATGCACCTTTTAACGCGATTGTATAAGGTATGTAACGATTGTTGCGTAATCTCTTTACAGAAACTCATGGGGCTACCCAGTATGGAATGAGTCCATCATTCAATTAAAAAGCATCAATATCGGCACGCCAGAACAGCCAAATATTCTGGTGGGTGGAGAAGCTATAAAGTGGTTGCAAGATAAAATTTCAAGTGGGGAATAGACTTTAGATTCAAATTTGCATGGGACGTGGTCTCACTCGATAGGCTACACTTTGGAAGTAGGGAGAAAGCTAAATAAAATGGGGACTTCAGCAGTTATTTTAACGAAAAAAGATAAATATTCTCCAGAGCAGCTTCTAGCTGATACTATTGTTGCAGCTTTTCATTCGGACGTAGCTCTCTATTTTTATAACAATAAGACGTATACAAATGAAGGAGAGTTCCTGTATACAACGCTGAATATTAATCATAAGTCATTTACTTGGGACAATGAATCCTCGTTGATTTTCCATATTCACAGCATTAGTAGCCCAAGCACTGAATTTTATTATCACGAAGATTTGGGTTTAGATCCTAATGTATCACTATGCCAAGTCGGGCACATTGAGGATATCTATGGTAATCAAGAGTTGATACTTCATTTTATTTATGAATATCTCATCCTGAATCCTGATGATTATTTTTGGATTGCAGACAATGATTGGGTATACAGCCGGGAGGACATACAAAAACTGAAATCTTTACCGTATGACCCGGATTGGTGTTATAAAAACCCCAAAGACTAACTTCTAAATGACGACAAAGAAAACATAAAGCATATTGATTCTGCATTCCGATTAATATTTAGGAAGAGATAGATGATGTATAAATTATTGACAACAAAAGCTGAAATAGATAGATTAGTCGAATCTTATTTCTGGATTATTGATTTTCCAAGAGCTTTAACATACTTCGGAGATCATGAGAGACATGGTTATGGTTAAGGTCCACTGGAGGTACAATTGTCATCCTATCACATGCCAGAAGAGGAAGAGTATATTGGTGATCAGAAAGTGTGTTTTATTGGAGGGCCTCCAGCATATTGAAGATGTAATGGCAGTCATGGAATATGATGAATTTTATAACTATTTAGTCATTTACAGCGAGAATTACCTTCAGGAGCACCCACAGGAAAAAGAGGGAATTGTCAATTTATTAGATGTCGTGAGAAATAGACTGAATTTAATGAAGAGAACGGACGATAACCTTGACTGTACAAAGACAGTGAGTGAACTACATCAGTTAATTAATCAAGATTGGTCGAAGTTAGATCAGGCAGAGTTAATAACGAAGCGGGAAGCCGTAGACTCTCTGTCCAATTAACTCATATCCGAGATAGATCATACGAACGACTCTGATCATTTACTAGAAGCGATCAATGTTGAGCTTACACATTTCTTTCTGCCGATCCCCTGTGTGATGAAGATGTATCAAAGATTGATCCTGTTGAATCCAACCAACCGGTCCTACTATGAATGGTTTACGGATTATCTTTTACAGTTTGGTCCCGATTGGCAGGAAGAGGCGAATACTTTAACTGAACTTTACACGAAAGAAGACTTTCAACATGCTTGTGATTTTGCTCAAAAGATTGAGCGTATTAATGATTTCAGGAAATAGGATAACGTCAGGGAGAATAGAGATGAATTTTCTAAAGGAATCATTGATCTACTTATTCCTGATCCGTATTAAAAAATGAATTCATCTTTCGAGTTGTAACGAACAAGCCAGGCCATTAGTGGGCGGGTTTGTTCGTTTTTTAGTTCTTTTCAAAGGACCACGACGTGAATGGATGGACTTTGGACTTTGGGCTTTGACATTGGATTCAGTTAACCATTCCTGTAATTTCGGACAAATGGTTGACGGGAAGATTGTTGAAAAGGCAACCTGGGCTAAAATGGCCAGAGGTGAAATGGTGCATTTTATGGAAGGGCATCGAATAATCGAAATTATAAATCATGAATACCGACTGTAACTACTAAGGTAAAAGTATTGTTTAGGGTTTGTTGCTTTGTATCTGTAATTTTGAGAAGTTTACTTTAAAAGAGAAGAATTAATAAATGTAATGTTCCTTATTTTGGTTAAAATGAGAATTCGAATACGCTGATATTATTCACGTATTACTTGGGCAACATCACCATTTTATGAAAGATACTATGGGGACCTAGGAGCTGAGATGTGGGCGTATATTAAAGGCCAGGTGGAACAAAACATGAGCAATCATATGAACAACGACTCATTGGTTTTACAATTACCCGATGACGATGTACTTACTTCCCAATTGACAACAAGAAAATGGCCAATGACGAGCAAGGGTAAGATACTACTTGAAAGTAAGAAGGACATGAAGAAACGATGATTAAAATCACCGGACAGAGCTGACGCATATGTTCTCACCTTCGGTGAATATTTGATGGGAGCACCACAGTCTATAATGACTCCAACAATAGGAAGTGTATCAATAAAAAGATAACAAGAAACTTTGAAATCATATTAAGAGGGAGGGTGATTATAAAGTAACTTGTATCTTCAATAAAACAGATCTGCTGCGGGCAAGACGGCAAACGCTACGATTCTTATAGAGAAACAGCGTTGGGTGTACAAAAGATATGACTTTTACACACACCAGTTGGAAAGAGCTCTGAGGTTAATCAAAGACGAGGATGCCCGCAAGGCGATTGATTACAGATACATTCAAGGTTATTCACGCAAGGAAACGCTACTCTTCTCTTCTGACGAGCCCTCAGTGACAGCACGATCAAGCGCAAAATCGATGAGGGATTGGAGAGTGTCGCAAATACCTTGAAACTTATCGGTTTTTTCGAGCAAGACGACGCAGAGTTCTAAATGTAAAACGGCAACCTAAGAAAGCGATATTCTTAGGTTGCCGTCATTATTTTACTGATTTTTATTTCAGAGAATAATTTAGCACGAAACTTCTGCCTTTTCTTTATTCGCCTCACAACTGATATGATCACACTCGCTTACTGGCTTTGTTGCATCTCCCTTGTCGTTAGTACACCAAGATTGGGATTGGAATGCTAAGAAAATAGCCACCCATCTGTTTTCATTTTCGTGATGAATTAAAACTCCGCCGTCTTGCCATGATCCATTTTCTTTAGCATATTTTCCTGCATTACCTTGATTCATATGAATATTATGAATTCCACGCCCAGGTTCAAAATCAAAATATTTATCGGGTTTGTTTTTTTCGGGTCCCCAAGGTTCTCCGAATACGTACAGAGTAGCGTTCTTCTGTTTGGCTTCTTCAATGTAGGAAGTTACCTTATCATAAAGATCATTGTCTGGATTGTTGTCTTCAGAATTTTCAGGATCAGTATTAGGCAGGAATACCATTTTGTTTGGGATAACCAAATTCCCTCGAATAAAATCAAGTGCGATGTTTCGGTTCCCTTTTGTAATCTCTGTGAAGCCAAACTGAAGGTCAGGCAGATGTGTTATTTCTTCTGAACTGAAGTCTTCACCAACGTAGTAAAGAACTTGATTTGCTGTGTCTTCTGACAAATGTCTTGGTGAAACACTCGATTGAATGTTAATAGCTAACCTAAACTTTTCATGTGAATCACCAATTACTAATACTTCAACGTGGTTGGTCCCTTTGCTTGGGACATATACTTTTTCTACATCTGCTAATTTACATTTCAATACACCATAACCATTATCCAAACCTTTACCCATAATTAATCATTCCTCCTTTTTTATTAAAGCTTGATTATCTTATCCAATCTGATGTCTGTAATTCTGGGAATTTTATCTGATCTCATCTTGTGCGGAAAAAAAGATAAACGTTTTCTGACCCTAATCTAACCCTATCTTGAGACAATGTTGAACCCCACATGACCATTTTTCCTTGATACATTAGAAGCATAGAAAAAGGTGCGAATGAAACGTACAGCTTCACAATGTGGCATATGACTGGCGCGTTCCTCTTCTCGCTTTTACATTACAAAAGGTTTATTAATAATAATTATGGACCTTTAGAAGTATAATAATAAAGTCAAATTAAAAAGGAGGTAATTAATTTGGCTGTTTCAGATTTTTTGGAAATATTTATTCCATCGAAACAAAAACACGCTCATGTAGTTGACATTGACGGGGATTTTGATGCTGACTGGGGGATTGAGGTGAATACAGTTAATCCTTATGAATCCGAGATTGACCGGGTTAGGAATTTAACAATTACAAACAGTAACTTTAATTTCCAAAGTTTATACCTTAATGAAACAGGATATTTTTTGCATATAAAATTGAATAACACTGATTTTAATGTCAAAGAAGCTACTGCTAGAACAGAGTTTCGTGTCATACAACGATCAGTTTAATATTGTTAAGTGAAATAGCGAGGATTCGGCAGTAAATGACGGGTTTGTTCCAGTTCATCGGGACTCACCCGTTATCTGTTCCTTGACCCGCTTTTGTTAGCTTCAGTACAATGGTCTTGTTCTTACTCTCTTGTAACTTAGTACGTATGCATTTAAAGCAAAGAGTGCAACGTTTTTGCTGCGGACGGTACGGACGCCATTCTTTTAAAAACGTCACACGAATCGCCAAAAGCGTCATTTTATAGACAGAAAAATTAATTTCATTAGCCAATATCGTACATATAACAGCCGAAGTCGTTCCTTCACTGGATCGGCTTTTTTTCATTGGAGGAATTGAAGTGATTAGCAGAAGACGGAAGAAGTTACGCATCCGCCCCAGAAAGCAGCCAGAGAAGTGCAAAGGTTGTGTATGGGGAAGATGGGATTATACAATTTTGTAGTAATTTGGATTGCCAGCGGAATAATCGTAGTCACTAATGGAATACTATTGTTCGTTCTAGAAATGAAATCATGTACAGGAGGAATGAATAATGAGTGACAGCCTTGTTGCAGTCTTGGATGAAAAAGGAATAATGGAGGGTGGAAGTCAACTCCTATTTTTTGTTGAAACAGGATCTGAAGAAGCCCCAACAGTTTCAATGAGAGATAACCCACATTGGCCACCCGTAAAAGATATGTACATTTTCGAAACTGTACACAATGAGATGAAAGGTGTACAAATTAAAATTAGGTTTGATGAACCACTATCATCACCTGGAGCAGTGTCAGTTAATATAAACCAGTCCAACATATCTATAGCAGGAAGTCCTACTGTAGTTCCACTAGCTTAGTTGGATAAGGCATAAAAGGCACCCAATGCGGTGCTTTTTTCTTGCTCTCATATGACAGAATGTAAGCCGTCCTAAGCTTGATTATATAAGAACGTCCGTTTGCAGTGGTCAGTCCATTTAAGAGTGGAGAACAGCGTCTAAGTGAGCCTACGCATGCATACGATGGTCACTCCAACGTTGAAACCAACTCAACACAAATATCATTCTTGACCAACCTCACTTATTGTCTGATACTGGAAGATGTTGTATCAGAACAAATAGGGGTGGAAGGATGAAAAAGAAACACATTTTGTGGATCTCGGCAGGAGTTTTAGTCTTGTGGGCTCTCTCGGGGCTCTTTATTTCACTGTGGTTTGGAAAACCAGATGGGGGCGGAACGTTTGGAGACATGTTTGGAGCAGTAAATGCGTTGTTCTCAGGTCTTGCCTTTACAGGACTCATTTACACAATTGCAGTGCAAAGACAAGAATTACAGACACAAAGTAAGTCAATTGATATGCAGACAGAGGAACTCTCGCTTCAGAGAGAAGCCATACAAATGCAAACAGAAGAGCTAGGACTTCAAAGGAAAGCTATTGAAATGCAGACTGAAGAGGTAAGGATGCAGAGAGAAGAAACAGCTAGATCTGCTGACCAATTAGAGGATCAGAAGAACTTGTTAAATCTTCAAACAGCAATGGGAATAGTAAACGACCTTATTCAAACTAAAAATAGACGAGCAGAGGAAATACAGTACTATTTAAACGGAGAGTATTATACTGGATATAAAGGAATTTCTAGAATGCTAGCACATGATCAATATGCTGGAGCAGAGAAGCCTACAGAGGATTCCCTTTTCTTACAAAGCTACCTTAATACATTCTTTTTTATATTAAATTTTATTGCAGTATATAAGCTTCAAAATGAACAAAAAGATCTTTTGGATAATCTTGTGAACATGAATACGACAGATGATGAAGTTAGGCTGATTTATATGGCAATAGAACAAAATCAGCACAGATTAATGATGCTTAAGGTTCATGGTTTTTATCCAAGGCATCAAAAACTAATAGATATTACAACGAAGCCATCCTAATACGAGGATGGCTTTTTAAATTGGAGGTATCTGAATGAACATCAGAATCGTGCCGATTGATCAGATTAATGCAGCAGCCTACACCCCCCGTGTTAACCTTCAACCTGGGGACGTTGAATATGAGAAGCTTCGTTGTAGTATAGAGGAATTGGGTTATGTTGAGCCGATTGTCTGGAACGAACGTACTGGGCATATGGTCGGCGGTCATCAGCGATACAAGAAAATGGTCAATGACCAGTAAAGGGAAAATACTTCTTGAAAGTAAGAAGGACATGAAGAAACGCGGTTTAAAGTCTCCGGACAGAGCTGATGCCTACGTTCTTACTTTCGGTGAATACTTGCTGGGAGCATCTCAATCTATAATGCTTCCGTCAATCGGTAGTGTGTCAATAAAAAGATAACATGAAACTTCAAAATTAATTCAAGGGGGTAAGAAGCACTCGTCTTATGGATCAAACTGATCTGATCTAAATGCGAACAAGAGGGTGAATGTCACGATTCTAATTTGAAAGCAACTTTGGGTGTATGAGCAGTACCGACTCTAAGCCAGCAAGCGGGCACTAAGATTTTAGGACGAAGATTCGAAGCGAGCTAACCAACGTCACTCTCTTTAAAGAGAAAAATATGTATTCCGCCACACAATAGGACTGTCATTTTTCTAGAAGAGAGTATAACAAAAAGCTCTAATTAGAATACCTTCAGGCATCTGATTGGAGCTTTTATAATTATTTACATGTGCTATTATTTTAGTACTCGTGCAAATGATTGGAGGATAATTTATGAAAGCAAATGAGATATTAAAAGTTCTCGGACAATTTCAGGAATCAAGTTATCAGAAAATTTTAATTGATGGAGTATGGGGGATTGGAAAGACAAAGTACATATCTAATTTCATAGGTAACTACTCAAATACCTGTTATGTATCATTATTTGGAAAAAAAGATGTTAATACTATGCTTCAAGAGATATATTTCCAAATATTAGACCAACTACCAAGTGGGAAAATGAAAAAGTACTTTAGTATATTAAGGCAAAAAATGAATTCGCTAGACGTATCTTATTTTGGTGTTTCTCTATCAATACCAGTGCTACAAAATATGTTAAGCACATTAAATAAAGAGTTAAGCCAGAAAGACACATTTATAATTGTTTTCGATGACTTAGAAAGGAAGCATAATGATTTAAACATTAAGGAAGTGTTTGGTGTGGTAGATAGTCTTTCTAAAATAGATAAGATTAAGGTAGTTTTAGTTGCTGCTACTAATCACATAAAAGATGATGAAGAGAAAGCTGATTACACGAACTTTAGAGAAAAAGCAATCGATAGAATTTATACTATTGAAGAGTATGCTGACGAAGCACCAAGAGAGATTTTGCGAGATGAAGTATGGAGAGTAATTGGTAATCTTGCTGCGGATTTAAAATTTAAAAATTTGAGGACTTTTGAAAAAACAAATCATTTTATTAGAGAAGTAACTCAAACACTTGGAGATGATTTATTTAGTGAGAAGTTTACGAGAGATGATCTTTACAGGATGTGTTTTGCCTCAGTAGTTTTCAAAATTGAACATAATGGAGAGATGGTGTTATTAGACCATGATGCACCTAACAGTGAATTAATCAATATATTTTATACTACTGAAGGTAGTGGAGTCATAGAATACTTATGTAATTTCATATTAAAGAATTCACTTGATAATGATATGTGCAAAAGTATCTTTCCTCATATAAAAAAATGGTTTGAGACAGGCACATATTCCGAAGAGGTGTTTACCAGTTTAATCTCAAATATTAACAATTATAAAGAAGAACCTCATAATTTTTTTTCATCGGAGTCACAAATTGAGGCGATGATAAATCATACTAGAAAGTACAGTAAAAATCTGCAAGGAGATGAGAAAATTGGTGAGATTATCACAAATCTAACTTCTGCATACTCATGGTGCGAAATATTGTCTGTAGATTTTGGGATTAACGACGAAGAAGTTTTAGATCTAATTTCTTCCAGAGAGAAGTTGATATTACAAAAGAGAGTATAGGGGATTCGTGGTTTTCTCCTACTGAAAGTGAAAAAGCAAGAAAAGTAATTGATAAGATTTTGAAGAAGTTAGAATATGAATATTTTAAAAAACTTGTTTCCCATATTAAAGTTCTTTTTGACCGAAATGAGTATAGTAACCACTTTTATATAGGTCAACTACTAAATTCTATTTACTCTATTTCAACAAATGAGTCAATTAAGAGTAACATTTTAGAAAGTATAGAAAGTAATCATTATTTTTTCCTGTGCCCACTGGCAAGATTAGCGATGAACAATGGACTTGGTGCCATCAAATCAAAAAGCTTATTAAAGAAATCGAGCAATATTGGAGAAAAGAAAATTATTATAATGATTTTCAAACATACTTTTATTCTTTGGAAGTTGTGAGAGAAGATAAAATGTTGAAATATCGATTGGATATTCTTTTCAAGAAAAATCGTTAATGACAACGGTACCGTTTGCGAGAAATAATATTGATTGCTTTATGAGTCTGATTTGAAGCCCATATGATCTTTTTGTGTTACTGTGAGAGTTGGAATTCAGGCGAGAATGAAATGCACAGTTGCTGAAGCAGTATATGACTGGGGCGTTCCGCATCTCACTTTTTCTTATTTTCTTTGAATAGGAGATTAACATCGTATAATATGTTAAGAATGGGTTAATAAAAAGAATACGAAAGTTAGGTGTTCCTTTTTGAAGAAGTTGTTATTTGTAACAGACCTTTACTATCCAGCTAAAGGCAGAAACTATTATGAAGAAGACCTGTATCTCACTTCCAAACTTAGAGAAGAGTTCGACTTGATTATTTGCCATCCGGAGGATATCGAGAGCTTCGAGGATGTTGTCGATTTAATTATCTTTCGAAATGCAGGTCCTGTTGCCAATTTTAAAGAAAAGTATCAAGCTTTTCGTAAGAGAATAGTAGACAAGCAACTAAAAACTTACAATTCATTTAATGGCAAAGCAGATATGAATGGAAAAGAGTATTTGTTGGAATTAACAAATGTGAATTTCCCGGTTATACCCACGATAGATTCCGTTGAAAATGTTAAATTTCTACCCGAGGTAGAATACTTCATTGTCAAACCAAAAGATGGCGCTGATTCCATTGGCATGAAGAAAATTTCTAAAGAAGAACTAACTAATGAAATTGATAATGAGCAGCAGAGTATTCTGGTGCAACCGTTTATCCCTTTTGAATACGAGGTATCCTTTTACTTCATTGACAAGGACTATCAGTACGCATTGTATGCACCGGATAAGGATAAACGTTGGGAATTGAAAGAATATACACCTACT
The DNA here is from genome assembly GCF_014844075.1 of Paenibacillus sp. JNUCC-31. NCBI lineage: Bacteria > Bacillati > Bacillota > Bacilli > Caryophanales > Paenibacillaceae > Paenibacillus > Paenibacillus sp. JNUCC31. Next base: position 859,039 of record NZ_CP062165.1, on the reverse strand, counting down.
GAACAAGATTTATCTTTTGCACAAAAGTATTGATTGGAATAACATTGACTGTGGTATTCAACGTGTGGATGCATGTCGCACACTATCAGGAGAACTGCTATTAGTTGAACTGGAGGACTTGAATCCTTATCTGTCTCTGTTGGAAATTTCTTCTGAAACTCGCGCCGAGTTTATTCAAAACATGAAGGAATCTTTGATAAAAGCCCTTAGTCTTAATCCTTTGGGATAAATGCATATCATTCAAATGATAGTAGCGAAATGATCATAAATATGTCAACTAAAGCACCCCTCGTGGTGCTTTTTCTTTTGCCTCCATATGACAGAATGTGAGCCATTTGTGAGCGTTGACTACAGCAAGATAAGCTTCCTTTGGTGTTTGAGGTATGAGTTTAACTATAATTTCGACTCAATAAAAAACTAGTGGATTTCCCGCTAAATCCCCATCTCACCTCATCCCTTGAGTTACAATCTTCCTGAGGTGACCTTACCATGAAGGATAACATGTCAAACCTGATCGAAGATTTGTTTCACGGGAATTTGCGGTTGGACGAGTCGATTCATCCTGAGCAGGCCGAGTATCAGGAAATCAATCATCAAATATCGGACATGATGCAAAACTACAAAACAAATCTCACAGATACAGAATACGATGCTTTGGAGCAACTGATCGACTTGATCGGACAATCCACGTCGATGTATGTGGAAGCGGCGTTTGAGCAAGGTTTTCGCACAGGCGGCAGACTGATGATTGAGGTTTTAGCCAAACCGTGAGTATCTATCAACTAGAAACCAGCACACAACGAACTCAAATCCAAAAAATTCCCCTTCTCCATTACCACCGATCAGGCTGGCATGGGGGAGGGGATTTTGCTTTTTAATTATTCTTTTATCTTATTACCTACCACCTATCTCGCACCAATATTTGTACCCGATGGCGTACCCGATCCAACCAAATCACTACCGTTCGCAAGCTTCAGGAAATTACTCAAGACAGGTGTTCCGTCCGTGCTACGTGTTACCGAAGGCACGAGGGAGACAAAGTCGGCTGCGCTGGCGAGCAGGCCTTTGGCGTTCTCGCTTTTTTTGTTTTTCCACCAGACGTTGGTGCTGCTGACGTCGGTTCCGCTTGTTTTGTCACTGGCGCCGCCTTGGAAGGACAGGTTGTTGGTGAAGATGTGGGTGCCTACATCAAAGGCAAAGTTGCTTTGTCCGTTGTTCCAGGAGGTGTTGTTTTTCATCTGGATCGAACCGGGATTGCTGTTGTAGGTAAAGCCATGCTTTTTGTTATTAAAGGCAATGCTGTTCTCAACAATATGATTCACTGCAATCTTCTCGCCGCCGAGCTTGAAGCCGTTGCCATCACTGTTGGAGGTAGAAGTACCGTCTGCTGTTGCACCGTTCGCGTAGGCGATGCTGTTACGGATCGTAACCGCGCCGATGGCGCCTGTGTCCGTTTTGCTATACAGATCCCAGCCATCGTCTACGTTATAGGCCGCAATACAACCGTCGAAGACATTGCCCGGGCCTACGGTCAGTTTGGCCGCAAAACCGTCTGCATCCTCGCCGTCATCCGGGTCATAGTTGTTGTGGGAGTAGGAACGAATCACTTCATTATATGCAGGCCATTCACTCTTGGCGGCTGTGGAAGTATAACGTCCCATTTGAATACCCGTATCCCGGTTGTGATGAGCTTCAATCTGCTCCAGACGGTTGTAACTACCTCCGATGAAGATGCCGTTGTCGCCCGCACCCTTCACCTCAAGCCCTTTGACGAACCAGTAGTCTCCGAACATTTGCAGCCCGCGGTTGGTGGAAGCGAAGGCTTGGGCCGAGAAATCAAAGACCGGTTTTTCCGATCCATAGGCCACAAGGTTTTTGCGTTGGCTTGATGTTCCGCTATTGCCACGTTCAATGGTAATGGTCTGGGAGAAGTTATAGGTACCGCCGCGTAGATAGATGGTTTTGCCTGGGGCGATCTGGGTTAATGCGTTAGCGAGTGACGTAGGGCTGTTGAGTGTTCCCGGATTGCTGGCTGAACCGCCAGGAGACACATACAGATCACCCGCAGCAAGTGCGATATTCGAAGTCTCCACCGATTCAGAGGGATATTGCAAGCTGCTCTCGATCAGCTCTTCAGCACCAGCCGATCCACCACCAATCAATAATAGAGGGAACGCGGCGCTCAGACAGATCTGGGCCATTTTCGATTTCAGAGAACGTTCGGATCGTACAGATGCATGAGTGGATGTAGATGGGAATAATTTCATTACGCAAACCTCCTTGGTTAATTGGGAATAGAATGAAGAGCATGTGGTAGCCGTGTACCAGACCGTTACCTATGAGATAGGTCATGCCGGCTGGTTAGGTGTAATCTCTAGGACACAGCTTTATGGTAAATGTTGTAAGCGTTATCATCAATAATCATCTGATCAGATGGAGGTACATGCAGGCAGGTCAGGCCTGCAACCTTCCAAGGCTTGTAATATCACGTGAATTATGTAATCTTTCCATTGGGTGATAGCTCTCATTTAACGAAGAATCATCTGAAATGAACGTAGAGAAGTAAGCTTTTCCATTCCCCGAGCACAAGTCTTACCTTCGATCCACTCATATGAACTTCATTTAATTTAAAATAAATAGCAGTATGCATCCTGAAGTGGAGATTACACTCAAGCTAGTCATGAAAAAGCCCTGATGGCAGCTGCAAATGGCAACCTGACGATCAGGGCTATCTTTAATTCAGTACGTAATCTGCTTACTCAAAATACTCGAATGTACTAACACTGTCAGACTTATCAGTCTAAACGCTGTCCAGCTATTTTAATATCCGTCCGTCTCACGACTGCGTTTCTCTGCTTGCTCGACACTTGGTTCATGTTTCGGTTGGACTGTGGCACTATCATCGGTTGGTACAGAGGCCAACCCTTCAGAGACGCGCCGACCGTAATCTGCATCGGCTTGGGTGAAATAAGAGATCATACGCTCCCCGATATCCGGTTTGCATTGCGCCAAAGCACCGACCATGTTGCTGATCAGCTCATCTCGCTCCCAATCTTCGAACGCCCGATACGTATCCCCCGCTTGTCCAAAGTCATTGGTTCGCTCAATCTTCTTGCGCACAAGTCGGCCTTCCACCAATGGTTCATGTTCCTTGCCACGAGGGGTAGCTTCCTTTAAGCCCCCGAGCGACGAAGGCTCGTAATTCACATGCGGATTCTGACCCGGTGCACGATCCACTTGATACTGCATCTGCCCGCCGCTTTGATTCGTCGCAACGCGGTTCTTCGGTGCATTTACAGGCAATTGCAGGTAATTTGCACCCACCCGGTGACGCTGGGTATCTGAATAGGAGAAAGTGCGCCCTTGCAGCAGTTTGTCATCTGAGAAATCCAGCCCGTCCACAAGGACACCTGTCCCGAACGCCGCTTGCTCCACTTCATTGAAATAATCTTCGGGATTACGATTCAAAGTCATTTTGCCCACAGGTAAAAAAGGAAACTGATCCTGGGGCCATAGCTTGGTTGGGTCCAGCGGGTCGAAATCCAACTCCGGATGCTCGCCGTCTTCCATCACTTGAACGCACAGCTCCCATTCGGGATAGTCTCCTTGCTCAATGGCGTGATACAGATCCAATGTCGCATGATTGAAATTCTGTCCCTGGATCTCGCTCGCGTCTTTTTGCAGCAGGTTGCGTATCCCTTGATTGAGCGGTTCCCAGTGGTATTTGATGAGTACGCCCGTGCCTTCCTGATTGATCCATTTGTATGTATTAACACCCGACCCTTGCATCTGCCGATAATTCGCTGGAATGCCCCATGGAGAGAAGAGGAATGTCACCATATGGGTAGCTTCAGGACTTAGCGAGACAAAATCGAAAAACCGTTCCATATCCTGTGCATTGGTCAGAGGGTCGGGCTTAAAGGCATGTACCATGTCCGGGAATTTGAGCGGGTCGCGAATGAAAAAGATTTTCAGATTGTTACCCACTAGATCCCAGTTGCCGTCTTCGGTATAGAATTTTACAGCAAACCCGCGCGGGTCCCGTAGGGTCTCCGGTGAATGTCCACCATGTATAACGGTGGAGAAGCGAACGAACACAGGCGTTTGTTTGCCTTTCTCCTGAAACAGACGTGCACGTGTGTACTTCGATATCGGTTCATCCCCGGCTGTTCCATACGCTTCAAATACGCCATGAGCGCCAGCGCCGCGGGCATGGACCACACGTTCAGGAATACGTTCACGGTCGAAGTGAGTAATCTTTTCGAGAAAATGATAGTTCTCCAGCGTAGTCGGTCCCCGACTGCCAACGGTTCGTACATTCTGATTGTCCGTAATGGGATGCCCTTGTCGATCCGTTAATGTCTCAGCTGATTTGTCTGAGGAATGCTCTGGTTGTGAAGACTGATGATTCATGGAGTGGAGCACCGCCTTTCCTTAAAGTGGATTCCTGTATATATTTTCCCTGTGGGCAGGTTCTATACATGGTGGCAACCAACGAACATCTAAGCTACCTTTTGAAAAACCTATCCTATCGCCCCTCGAATTTCCTCGCAAAAAAAGCTTGTCACCCGCCTCACCGCGTGAGATAATTAACTTTTGCCCAGCGGCCTTTTTGGAACGGAAAAATGAAATCGGACCGCTTTGTCTAAGAATGGAGGCTGACCTAGGATTGTCTACACAACGTTATCCTTTTGCATATGATCCGGCTGAACCTTTTGTATCCCGTCTTGGGGAATGGGTAGCCGATGTTTTTTACGATATTTTGCCAGAGTCCGGCTTCGAGGTACGGGATGAACAGATTTTTATGGCGTACCAGCTCGAACGGGCCTATGGAGATAAAAAGACCATTATGGCGGAGGCCGGTGTCGGAACAGGCAAGACGTTAGTCTATCTGCTCTACGCGGTCTGTTATGCACGTTATACAGGCAAACCGGCGGTGATCGCCTGTGCCGATGAGTCCTTGATTGAACAACTGGTGAAGCCCGGCGGAGATATTGCGAAGCTGGCTGCTCATCTGGATTTGGAAGTGGACGCACGTCTGGGCAAGTCCCCGGACCAATACGTCTGTCTGAACAAATTAAGTGCGATGCGATTTGCGGATGAAGATGCGCCTGTGATTGAAGAAGTGCATGAGAGTCTTCCGGATTTTGTGAATACGCCGGGTACACTTCAGGCTTTCCATCCGTATGGTGACCGCAAACAGTATCCACATCTGAATGATCGTCAGTGGAACAAAATCAACTGGGACCCGTTCCAGGATTGTTTTGTTTGTCCAAAAAGACAACGCTGCGGCCTGACGCTGTCGCGTGACCATTACCGTCGTTCCAAAGACATCATCATCTGTTCCCATGATTATTACATGGAGCATGTGTGGACCTATGAAGCGCGCAAACGCGAGGGACAATTGCCACTCCTGCCTGATCACAGCTCGGTTGTATTTGATGAAGGACATTTGCTGGAAGAAGCAGCCCTGAACGCACTGAGCTACAAGCTGAAACACCGCATCTTTGAGGAACTCGTCACTCGACTGTTAGAAGGAGAGATTCGTGAATCCCTCGCGGAGCGTGTGGATGAAGCGATTGAGAGCAGTGAACGACTGTTTGCGTTGCTGGATACGTATACGGTGGCGATTCCGGGATCGGAACGGAAGGAAGTTCGGGTAGAGCCGCCACTGCTGCGTGAGATTGAACGTCTGACGAGTGTGCTGGATGCGATCGGTGAGGAACTGGTATTTGAGAGCGGATTGTTCTCGCTGGATGGTTATCAGATGCGTGTGGTGGAAGAACATTTGGATATGATTCAGTCTGCACTTGCATTGTTCCGCAAGGAAGATGGTTACATCTGCTGGGCGGAAGAGAGCGAAGACGAAACAACCTTATCGATCATGCCGCGTACCGTGAAGGAAATGCTGAACGAGCGCGTGTTCAATACCGGTATTCCGATTGTCTTCTCATCCGCAACATTATCCGTGGACAGTTCCTTCCGTTATGTGGCAGACAGCTTGGGAATTGAAGATTTTGTATCGTTCTCCGTTGCTTCTCCATATGACTACGCGGACAAAATGCAGATGAAGATTACGAACGAGGCTCTACCAGGTCACTCCGAAAATGAAAATCGCATGCGCGACGCCGTGTCTTTGCTTCAGGAGAGTGGAGGACGTGCGCTGATCCTGTTCCGTACCATGGAGGAATTGCGTGCGTTCAAGCAGGATATCGTTCATGTGCCGGAAGCACAAGGATTGCGTTTTATGTATGAGGGAGATCGTGAGATCAGTGACCTGATTGCCGCCTTCCAGCAGGATGAGGAGAGTGTGCTGTGTTCCGTCAATCTGTGGGAAGGGCTGGATGTTCCAGGACCGTCCCTATCCAACGTCGTGATCTGGTCACTTCCATATCCGCCACCGGACCCTGTCTTTAATGCGAAACGCAGTGCATCAGCGGCGCCTTACGAGGAGATCGATCTTCCGTATATGCTCCTGCGTGTGAAGCAAGGTCTTGGACGTCTGATTCGGACAAGCACGGATTCCGGTTCCGCGGTCATTCTCGATGAATCGCTGTATACCAAAAAGGAAGCCAAAGACCGCATTGCGGCCCTGCTTCCCGAAGGTGTGGAATGGACAACCCTGACACACTAACTAGCTGAATTCTAAATCATACAAAATCGTACTAAATCCTATATGTACATTGGATTATACGTTCTAACCGGGCCGAAATGGCTCCCATCAGAAAAAAGCTCTTGTTCTCTGCGGATACACCATCCGTATGTGAGCAAGAGCTTATTTTGGTAGTTATCTTCAAATATACTTCTCTTTTTTCTAAAGGGAGAGGAATCGAGTATACAGGCGAACGCTGTGCTTCTTCAGAATCGATGTTGTTCTCTACCTTACGTTCCGCTAAGGATCAAGGGGCTGTCTTGAGAGGGATTTCCCCTCACTCCACGTCGCTCCAAGCGCTAACGAACCTACCGCACCCTATTAGGATAATAATCAAGAAATGCCAATTTTAACGAACCTCAGTAACGTTACTCCGCCGAAAATGGCTTTTGAACCTAAAAATCGACCGAATTTGGAGAAATAACGTCGCTGTGATTCGTTACACGTAAGACCTGCGCAAATTGGAGCGGATAGCGTGTGCTCGGTTCTTTAGAATCAATGAACGCTAAAAACGGGGTGTTCTCTGTCATCCTTATGACTTATGGAGCAGGAGATAGCCTCTTTTTTTGTGTGTACAAATTTAGCTATGTTAAAAAATACCCATGCTCAAATACCGTTCCCCGGTATCCGGCGCAATGCAGAGCACCCGGTGCCCCGGCCCCAGTTCCTTCGCGATGCGAAGGGAGGCCCACACCGAAGCCCCAGAGGAAGGGCCGAGCAGCAGCCCTTCCCGGGCAGCAAGCTGCCGCATCGTATCCAGTGCGTCCTCATCGGACACCTGGATGATGGCATCCCACACGTCGGTATTCAGAATGTCCGGAATGAACCCCGGACTTGTACCGACGAGCTTGTGCGGTCCGGGCTCGCCACCGGACAGCACCGGAGAACCTTTGGGCTCCACCGCATAGATGCGAATACCGGGTAACTGCTTACGCAGTTCTTCCCCGGTTCCCGTAATGGTGCCGCCTGTTCCCGCCGTAGCAATGAAGGCGTCCAGCTTGCCTTCCATCTGCTGCATAATTTCAGGAGCGGTGGTGATCCGGTGAATATCCGGGTTCGCCTGATTCTCGAATTGCTGGGGAATGAAACTTCCCGGAATGTCGGCCTGAAGCTCCTTTGCTTTGCTGATCGCACCAGGCATCCGTTCCGCAGCGGGGGTGAGCACCACATTTGCGCCATAGGCTTTCAGAATGTTGATGCGCTCCTTGGACATGTTGTCCGGCATGATCAGAATGGCCTCATATCCTTTGGCAGCGGCATTCATCGCAAGACCAATCCCTGTATTGCCGCTGGTCGGCTCGATAATGGTTGCGCCGGGAAGCAGCAGTCCTGCCCGTTCAGCCTGAACGATCAGGTTGTAGGCGGCACGGTCCTTGACGCTGCCGCTTGGGTTGAAATATTCCAGTTTAACATATACGTCAGCGGAATCGTTGCCTGTAAGTCTGTTCAGTCGAACGGCAGGTGTTTGGCCGATCAGTTCGGTGACATCTGCGGCAACGCCTGTAAGCCTGGCTGTTTGTTTAGTCGAGTTCAAATCCAAATCCATGAAGTACAACTCCTTGATTGATAAGACGTTGAAAGCAATCCCGCTGGACAAGTCTGTCCGCCATTAATGTCTGGCAGGCTTGTTTGGTTAAAGGCATTGATTTTCATTGCAGGTCTGAACGAAATGTCCAGACAAGTCTATTCCATCTTAATGAACGCAGCCTTCCCGGGTCAACCTGTTTTGATTAGGCAGAAGGGTGGGGAGTCTGAGGAGTAAGTGGACTAAGAAATGTGAATTCAAACGATAACGGGTACATTAAGCAGATGAATCAGCTATAACGGCCGGGTCAAATCCATATCCAGATGCCGGCTAAGCTCTTTTTTGACTTCATTCCGCGCAAACGTCCACAGCATATAGAACCGCTGCAAATATCCTCTGCACATATACTGGGTTTCAATTCCTTCGACTTGCCGTTTCTCCTCCAGAACCTTGACACCACGGATTCTCATCTGTTTGCGAAGTTCCAGCATTTCCTTGAGTACATGATTCTGAATACGGGTTAGAGACAGGATGTAGACCTCCGGCATTTTGAGCTGCAACGTATCCAGTGTTCGAATATCCCGTTCAAGCACATCCAGCAGGAGGGTGCGTACAACCATGCTTTTAATCAAACGATGGTCCTCATCCGCAGGGGATGGGGCGGAAGGGGAGGATGACATACGTTCACTTCCTTAGCTTGAATATAAATCGATCGAATTAAGAACGAATGTTCCTGTTCTGTATTATAGTCAGCATAAGCTTGACTCATACAGGTTTCAACCTGAAATTTTTTACAGTCCTATGTATAATTCCAGGTTTGAATGCCCGAAATGCTTACCTTCTGTCGGTTACAGATACATTAGGAGCATGTTTGCTTAGCAGAAACAGTCCATTTTAGCCTGATGTTCAGAATCGGTTCAGAATGAATCGTTATAGTGTCTATATATTTTGTTATTGCACAGAAAGGAGATAAAAAAATCAGAGATACATACCAGAAGAATATAAGTAGCTAATTTGTCTACTAGCAAAGTAACTAGCTTTTTTAGTAAATTTCGTAGGATGTGGATGTAGATAGAGTACGGGTTGGGGAGTAACAAGCGGATGTTATATAGCAAGGGAGAGGATGAAGATGATGAATAGGAAGGTACTAAAGGTTAGAAAAGTGATTGCGATGCTATTGGTGTGTCTGCTCATTTTCGGAGGTGTTCCCGGATTTCAGACGTTGGGCGTGGATCGCGCCTATGCCGCAAATGGGACATGGACAGACGTAGGTGGAGCCGGCTTCACAACAGGACAGGTAGAAAATATTACGTTAGTTTTTGATCGGGAAGGTACACCGTATACTGTATTTAGGGATGTAGGCAATAACAATAAAGCAACGGTTATGAAATACATCTCTGGCGGATGGAAATCTGTCGGACCGCTCGGCTTTTCTGCTGGTGAGGTTTGGACTACGTCACTCGCATTTGACTCTCAGAACGTTCCATACGTCGCTTACCAGGATATGGACAATGACAACAAAGCTACGGTTATGAAATTTAACGGAAATCAATGGGAGGTTGTGGGCAGCGATGGTTTTACGGCTGGCGCTGCGGTGTACGTTACGCTTGCATTTAGTCCTGATGATACGCTCTACATTGGTTACCGGGATCATGCTGCAGATTCTAAAGTGACGGTTAAAAGATGGAGTGGAGATCAGTGGGAGACCGTTGGCACTGCCGGTTTTACGACAGGTATTGCACTGGAGATGTCCAAACTGATTATTGATACTAATGGAATTCCCTATTTTGCATTTAAAGATTCAACGAATAATAAATTGACTGTAATGAAGTTTGCAGGCAATCAGTGGAAAAATGTGGGTGCAGGAGGATTTACACCGGGACAAGCATCAGATCCTTCGTTAGCTTTTGGCCCGGATGGTTCGCCCTATCTTGCTTTTCAAGATGGATCAACAAGTTACAAAGCAACCGTAATGAAGTTCAATGGCAGCCAGTGGGAAGTGGTTGGAAACGCGGGGTTCTCTTCAGGAGCATCGTATAATCTGTCTTTGGCTTTTGATCCGCAAGGTGTACCTTACACCGCTTTTAGAAATATAGTTAATTTTAGTATGGAGCCGCAGGGTGTCATGATGAAGCTGGATGGAAATCAGTGGACTATGGTCGGAGGGAAGCCGTTCTCTGCAGGCCAAATAAACGAAACTTCGCTTGCTTTTGGTCCGAATGGAATGCCTTATGTTGCTTATATAGATAATACCAAGAGTAATAAGATGACAGTCATGACGCTTTCTACGGGACATACGGTGGTGTACAATGCCAACGGTGCGACCACAGGCAGTGTCCCGGTAGATAATCAGAAATACGAAAAAGATGCAATGGTGACAGTGCTGGATAACGCAGGAGCGCTGGAGAGGGAAGATTATCAGTTTACTGGATGGAATACAGCCGCAGACGGTAGTGGAATAGGTTACAGTGCAGCGGACATATTCTCCATGGATGATGGTGACGTTACGCTATACGCACAGTGGCAACCGCTTTATGTCCATATTGGTTTTGAATCGAACGGTGGAACCGAGGTTATTAGTCAAAAGGTGAATTACAATAGCTCGGCAATCATTCCTGACGCGCCAGAAAAATCGGGATACACGTTCTTTGGCTGGTATCAGGATAGCCAGTTGCAGCAGGCTTTTGATTTTACTACAAATTTGACGAAAGATATAACGCTTTATGCCAAATGGAAGTCATCTACAGCAACACTCTCCAGTCTGACGGTAAGTTCAGGGCAGCTCACACCTGATTTCTCTGCGGATGAGCTTGATTATCACGTAGATGTCGAATCCGATGTAACGAGTATGGGCTTTTCTCTGAGTAAAGCAAATGAAGGACAAGACGTAATTGTAACAGGTGCCACAGATGAAACGTTGACGGATGGTATTTACACCTATACTGTTACGGATTTGGTATATGGTTCGAACCCTGTAAATATTAACGTTCAAGCGGAGGATGGTAGCAGAAATAACTACACACTTAACATCAACCGCATCGACAGCAGTAACGCCAAACTAAGTGAAATCACTCTGCCTCATATTACATTGTCTCCAGCGTTCAGTCCGGATGTAGAGATGTACGAAGCGACGGTCAGCAGTTCCGTTAGTTCGACTGAGATTAGCATTGAACCGGGACAAACGGGCGTGGGAGTTAAAATTAACGGAATTGTTGGGAAAAGCGCAGTTGTGCCATTGGTCAGCGGAGTGAATACAATCACTATTGAAGTGACTGCATTGGACGGAATAAGCAAGAAAACATATACGCTGAACATTAAACGCAACAGTGATCATTCAGGAGGAACGGGTGAAAATGGGAGTTCCAGTGGGGGATCTGGTGGTTCGAACAGTTCCGGTTCTGCGGGAAGCAATGCAGGTACACCAGGGACCAACAACGTCGTAACTCCGCCATCCACAGGGGCTCAGGTGCTTGTGAACGGTAAAGCCGAGAACGCAGGCAGCTTAACCACTAGTGAAGTGAACGGACGAAAAGTTGTAACCCTTGCAGTGGACGCACGACTTATTGCACAAAAACTCGCAACTGAGGGAAACAACGCGATCGTTACGATTCCTGTAAAAGGCAATAGCCAAGGAGATCTGATCGTTGGTGAGCTGACGGGTCAGACAGTCAAACTCATGGCTGACAAACAAGCAATACTGGTGCTTCAAACCGATGTTGCTTCTTACACGCTGCCTGCACAACAGGTTAATGTGGATCAACTTGCCCAGCAATTGGGTGTGAATTCAGGTGACTCCCTGGAGAAGATCAAAATGCGAATCGAAATCTCACAGCCGACAGAGGCCGTCATACAGACAGCACAGTCAGCAGCTCAGCAAAATGGATATGCTCTTTTGGGATCACCGATTGATTTCAAAGTAACAGCCACTTTCGATGGCAAATTCGTGAGCGTGGATAAGTTCAATAGCTATGTATCACGTACGATTGCATTACCGGCTAACGTTGATCCAAACCAGATCACCACAGGTGTTGTAGTGGATGCTGATGGCTCTGTACGCCATGTACCAACGAAAATTACACAGGTCAATGGGGTATACCACGCCCAGATTAACAGCTTGACCAACAGTGTATATGCCGTCATCTGGCATCCGCATACCTTCACCGATGTTGCCAGACACTGGGCCGAGATCGAAGTGAATGATATGGGTTCACGTATGGTCATCCAAGGCATCACAGACACCACTTTTGACCCGAACCGTGAAGTTACACGTGCAGAATTTGCTGCCATCCTGGTACGTGGATTGGGATTGAAGCCTGGAGAGCAGGTGAACTCTTTCAAAGACGTGAATGGAAGCGAATGGTACGCGGATGCAGTGAACATGGCATCCAGCTACGGTCTGATCGATGGATATGAAGATGGGACATTCCGTCCACAGACACAGATTACTCGTCAGGAAGCCATGGCACTCATTACAAGAGCTATGACAGTGACTGGAATGGACAAGACTTTACCTGCCGTGGACGTTCAGCAATGGTCTGACTATGCAGATGCTGGGCAAGTAGCAAGCTGGGCGAAGGAAGCAGTAGCGGCCAGCATTCACTCTGAACTGGTGTCTGGACGCGGAAATGGGACCATTGCTCCCAACCAGCTGATTACCCGTGCAGAGACAGCCGTGATCATCCGTAGATTGCTTCAGCGGTCCGGTCTAATATAGATTCATAACAATACATTTTTCTGAACTGTATTTGATATTGTTATTGGAACAGGCAACGCGAGATCTGCGTTGCCTGTTTGCTTTGCATAGGGTGTTGGATTAGATGACATGCAGACGACTAAACTATCTCTTAGAAACTCATCTAAAAAATATAATTTGTTATTTACAGAACATATGTTCCTGTATTATGATCTATATGAGGATGTCGGTACACATTACAACCGGGGAATATTGGAAGGGGACCATATCCTGTCTATGCTGAAGTGTAAGGTGTTCAAATAAGGACAGGCCTTCTCCAAAATAAGGTATAATTTTTGGCTTTTGCAGGAAACCTAAGGGCATGAAGAAACGGTCTTATGGATTGCAAGCTATTACGGAAGTGGTTATGGGAATGGCAGCTCTTTTTTGAAAAACAGCAACAAAAAAGCCCCTGCCTTGGGCGGCGGGGGCAAATCATCTGCCGAACCAGACGGCAGAGTTGTATATGAGTATAATGCGGTTATGCCAGATACTGAGGCTTCTCGTATAGAGCCTCTTTTTCAAGAATCACTTTGTATGGTCTTTCCTTACCCTTCAGGGAAGGGCCAATCGTGGTCAAGGGTACGGCCGGTTTGTGGAAACGATCTTCTTCCTTGGGTTCCGGAACCGGTCGTGATGATTCGGGCGCAGAACTGAGGCGTACCTTTTTCTCGCTGCCCCAGCGCTTGCTTATTTTTTTCGTTTCCGGTTTCATTCCGGTTCGCCTCCTAACAAATCGTTGATGGCGTTGAACAGATGACGATTCTCCAAATCCATCTGCTGAAATATCGCCTCATCTGCATCAATATGCCCAATAATGTGGACTGTAATTACATACCTCTTGGCTACAGGATAGCATAGCAGATATTCTTTCTCAAGGTAGTCGTCGTAGAGATTGATCTTGATTTTGTTCTCCCGGTAAGAATCAATAACCAATATTCGCTTCGGATCATCAGGCTGCTTATCGTCGTTGGCGGACAAGTTATATTTTCTCCCCGGTTCCCCCACATTACCACATAATTGTTCAATATGACCACTGTCATCTGTACGGTATATGGCGGTCCCGCGTACGGCAAATGGGGGATGAGAGACAAAGGCAGTACGAAGGGCGTCACTCATTCGCTCGAGCATCTTGGCATCTGCTTTGCGGGTGCGCAGCAATTCCCTAAAGAACCGCAGCAACTTGAGCAGCTGCAACCGCGCTTCTCCTTCAGTTCGTTTATGCTTCTCAATGATCTGCTCTACTTCAGGATCGCTCCAGCGCCCCTGTTCTTCGATGCTGTCTGCGATTTTGGAACAAGCCACCGATACGGCTGGTGCCCATTTCCCGTCTGAACGAATTTCATAAACCAGTGGATTTAAGCCTAACAGGTCTGTGGGCATGCGCAAACCTTCGATCTTGGATGCGTCTTTGATGTCCGTAATATCCTCAGGGAGAATGAAAAAAATGCGTTTTCTTCCTAACCGCCCCATAAACAAACCCATTTCCAGCATTGTATTATCACGGACAGAGGCATAGTACTTCCCGCGAATTTTCGATATATCATCCGGATGAAAAATAAAAATGGCAAAATCAGTCGTACGCACTTCTGTTTCCAGATCGTCCATCGTATAACTGCTTGGATTAAAAACTCCGGAGTACCAAGGGGTAACTTCGGCCGAGAAACGCAAGTTTTCGTGTACTGCGGCTGCAATCGGCTTCGCTTCCAGCGAGCAGCCAATAAAGACTCTTGGCTTTAACGTTTTCATCAATCCGCCTCGCTTAAACGGTAGTGGGAATCAATTGTTATATTATACCATAAACAGCAGAGTAAGTCTGGAAACGTTTAGCTGGACCCAAAAACCGATTACGTTTGCTATAGTGTATGTGCAAGAGGGAGATGTTTCCTATAAAATTCGCGGAAAAATAAAAAATGGACCCAAATTGTCACAGTTGGGTGACTGGACAGTTATATTTGGAAGCTTCAGTCATAGAATGAAGGAGCAGGTTGCACCATTAGTTAGAGAAGCTTGTCCTGGTGTGGCTGTTTGGCGGCTCAGGCAGGCCAGAGTGTGCTTTTTGCGCATATTTGAAGGGTCTGCTGTTTCGACCCAATCACATCGGTGTTATATAATAGAAGAACAAGCAAGTTAGCTTTGGTGTTTAATCAGAATGAACGATTACACGTTTTGAATCATGTTGAACTTACATTCACACAGGAACGAAGAGTGCAGAACCCGTCTGTAGAAGCGAAGCGTTCGCCTGAAAGCTTTCTGAAAGAAAGCTGCTTCGAAAGCATAAGCTATCAACGAATTTTCCCATTTGAAATATGGGATCAGAAAAATTCGTGGATAACAGCGATCGAAAGAGGGTACTGCGATCGAAGTGGGTTAAGTGTGATATCAGACGTTCGACTTTGTGCATAGTGTAATATTTCAATTTGTTTAACCAAGCATAGCTAACCACCAACAGACAGAAAGGATCAGGATACCATGAGTTCCCGAAGGATAATCTCCCCAAGGACGATCTGGAAACGTTACGATCTCTCTTACACTTAGCGCCCCTTGTAGAGTAAACCACCGTAAAGAAATAAACGGCTGACTCTGCGAAAGAGGGGATTGGAATGAATAATATTCGAAGGACAAATACGATGATTTCTTCCAGGCTTGCCTTTTGCAGTGTACGGTCGGTGCAAACCAACCTTTACAAACTGCGAGGGAACCTGAATGAAGAGAACATCGTTAACCTTACAACAAGTTAAGACAGAGGCGATCAAATTCGCCATTATGCTGCTCGGAACATTTATTTTGGCATTTGCCTACTATCACATTAATTTTCAGAATCATTTATCGGAGGGCGGATTTGTCGGTCTGGCCCTGCTTGGAAAATACGCGACAGGCTTATCACCTGCCATCGGCATGCTGCTGCTGGATATTCCAGTCATGATTCTGGCCTGGTTCATCAAAGGCTGGAAGTTCATGATTCAGGCGCTGCTGGGTGTGGCCGCATTCTCATTGTTTTATGACGGGTTTGAGCGGTACTCCACCCTGGTCATTCCGTTTCACGGCAATCTGTGGATTCCGGCCGTCCTGTCCGGTCTTATAACTGGCGTGGGAGCTGGCATGGTGCTTCGTTTCGGAGGAGCGACAGGCGGAGATGACATTCTGGCGGTGCTCATTAGCCGTTGGAAGGGCTGGAAGCTGGGAACGGTTTTCTTTGTCAGCGATGCGTTTGTACTCGGATTGTCGCTTTTCTTTCTACCGGTAAAAGAAACTTTATATACCATTCTGGCCGTATGGATTGCCAGCAAAGTGATTACGTACATGGTCAGTTTCCCGGCTCGCCGCACGGTTACGACCTCAGCTGTGAAGCTGCCCGTATCCACTGCAGCCAAAGTAGTCAGCGGTGCGTCCCAACGAGCTTCGGTGGCTAGAGGGGTATCACATTAATCACTAAATTATTAAATCAGCGAACCACCTTATCCCTGAATGGACCATTCTCGGGTAAGGTGGTTTTTGGTTCTCCAAAAAGCCCTTTTGCATGCTTGATGGGATGAGATCCCATTAGCAGCAAAAGGGCTTTTGACATATCAGCAGGCGACCGACAAACATGGTAAGTTCCCAACCAAACAATCCATATCACAAATTCACTCAAGGTTTGATGGAAGAGGCAATTTGACCATCTTCATTATGGATGATCGCCCGGATGTTCTGCTTTTCACTCTTTTCCTTGGCAGCATCTACGGCCTCAGCTTTGGTTCGGAACGTGGAGAGAGGTTTGGATTGCCCTTCTTCCTTGATGGCCCAGCCGGAGTCCGTAGGGACAACATGAATATTATCATGGCTTTTGGAAGAAGAGACCGGCTCGGAATGACGGTGCTCAGATGAGGATTTTCCATGCTCTGATCCACTGTCTGAAGAAGAATGTTTCGTACCCTGCTTCGAATTCTTCGAGGTGGGATGATTCTCATCCCATTCTTCCGCTTTTGCCGTAGCAATCGCAATGGCGCGTCCTTCCTCATATCCGTCATCCAGGAGTGCGTTGGCAATATCAATGGCTTTATGTCTGACACGAGGCTCCAGATTTTTCATGGAAACCGGATAATCCTGTTTGTTCCACGGCATAGTAATTCCCTCCTGTATAGTAGTAAGTTAGTTTTATATTACCCTGTAGAGGGAGGGATAAACGTTTATTTTGGATAGGTCAAGATGCATAAGTCGTAGCATTCACACATTTTTCGGTAGAGATTTTTCCACCATTTCTATACTTTTATATGGGCGAGGAGTATAATGCTCCCATATCCAAAAAGTACAATAAAAACGATTAGTGGAAGATAAGGAGATCTACATATGTTTAGTTTGAGTCTTGCCATTCCCATGTTATTTACGATGCTTATTCATGCTGCTGACAGCCTGTCCTATGCGCTGCGCCTTGGGGGATTGCGTACTCGAAGAATAGCGCTGGCTCTATCTCTATCTGGAATTTTGCTGCTGGTATCCCGTACTTCCAATATGGCACAAGGACCGATGGTGGGCAATCTGGTGGATACCGCGACGAATGGAGGGAATCCCCATTTTGCCGTGCAGCTGCACTGGCTTATGGGGGCGGCTACTGTAGGGACGGCTCTAGCCATATTATGTTTCCCAACCATGGTGAAGCTTGCATCAAGAATGGTCGTGCATTTTGAAGCAGCCGGTTCCATTCCGGTGATGGTTCGCAGTATGCTGAAGCGGAGCAAGATTAGAAATGCAGCGTATTACATCACTCCGCCATCCTGGAAGATGGCCAAACGGTTAGTACAGCACGGAATGCCAAGACGGTTAATGATGCTGAATGTAGCGGTGACAGCAATCTATACGACTGGAGTTCTGTCCAGTCTTTACGCTGCGTATCTTTATCCAGGGCAGGCTGTTGCTGCCTCCCAATCGACTGGGCTGATTAACGGCATTGCTACCATTTTGCTGACGATCCTGATTGATCCACGGATTTCTCTCCTCAGTGACAAATCATTACGCGGTGAGATCCGTTTGGATCGAATGAATCAGATTTATGGCTGCATGCTCGTATCCCGTCTATTCGGGACTCTTTTGGCGCAGCTGCTGCTTATTCCATTCGCATACTGGATTGGTTGGATTGTAAGTTCAATCTAAGCTTAATGTAAGCTGATGTGAGGAGGTAAGGATGTAAACCCTCTTCCAATCCTTTGATAAAAAAAGCATGACCAAAAAGGGACTTCCCATACGTCATCAACATGACGGGAAATCCCTTTTTGGTGTTATTATTCTCTAACGAACCGAGCACAAGCTGTTAGCTCCAATTCCGGCAGGTCGGCCGTTTAGCGAATCGTAAAGAAGTTAAAGGTGCGGTCGAATCGCTAGCAGCTTGATTGCATTCCGTTACTTTGCTGAATCTATCATTTAGTTAAACAGAACAGTGTACTCGCCATAGCCTTCTTTTTGCAGATCTTCTTTGGGTACAAAACGAAGGGCCGCGGAGTTGATGCAATAACGCATGCCTCCAGCTTCGACAGGACCGTCATTGAACAAGTGACCCAGATGGGAATCGCCTTCCCGGCTTCTCACTTCAGTACGAATCATGAAGTGGCTGAGATCGGTTTTTTCCTTGACGTTGTAGTCACGCAATGGACGGGTGAAGCTTGGCCAGCCGCAGCCGGAATCGTATTTGTCCGTGGAACTGAACAGCGGCTCACCAGACACGATATCCACATAGATTCCATCACCATGGTGATCCCAAAATTCATTATGAAACGCCGGTTCAGTTGCACTATTTTGTGTCACTTCGTATTGCAGCGGTGTAAGGCGCTCTTTTAGATCGCTTTTATCCACCTTGCCTGACCAGTTACGCTCGATAAAGTCTTGACGACCAGAACCTTTGCTATACCGTTTGTAGTGGGCAGGGTTCTTGCGATGGTAATTTTGATGATGTTCCTCTGCCTCGTAGAACGGTTTCGCTGGCAAAATCGGTGTGAAGATCGGTTTGTCAAAACGTCCGCTTTGCTCCAAAGCAGCCTTGGAAGCTTCCGCAATTTGGCGTTGTTCTTCACTGTGGTAGAAGATGGCCGTCTGGTAAGATGATCCGCGGTCATGGAATTGGCCACCCGTATCGGTTGGATCGATCTGTTGCCAGAACAGCTCAACGAGCTTCTCATAAGGGAAGATGGCCGGGTCAAACGTAATTTGAACCGCCTCTACATGTCCTGTCGTCTCCGAGCAGACTTCCTCATAGGTTGGGTTCTCGGTGTGTCCGCCAGTATAACCCGATACAATCTTATGAATGCCGGGCAATTCCTCAAAAGGGGATACCATACACCAGAAGCATCCTCCTGCAAAAGTTGCTTTTTCAATTGAATGTTGTTCCATTTATATTCACTCCATTTCTGATGAAGATCCAGCGCTCGTGTTCGAGCTGTCGCTCCAATTCGATCACTCGCTCCAGCAATCTACCGATATTATTGAAACTGGTTAACACAAGAATTTGGCTTACACTTCTATTATATCCTGAATTGGCAAGCCAACCAACCCGGATCGTATGAGATGGAACAGAATGGCCTCTGAACCTCCGATTCAGATTTTTTTACGCGTACGCAAACGAAACAAGAGCAATATAACTGCCATGAGCAACAGATATCCGGCAAGGATCAGCAGGCTTAGCCATATCGATGTTTCTGCTTGTGCCCCTGCATAGGCAAAAACAAAAATTCCTGGCAATTTGCCAATCGCGGTAGCCACCATGAAGACCCAGAATGGCGTGTAGGTTATGCCCGCATAGATGTTGACTGCCATTTGGGGGACAATCGGCAACAGACGCATCGTCATGACACCCATAAAGGGATGAGCTTCCATCCAGGTCGTGAATCGATTCAGACCTCGGATGTTTTCGAGATAGGATCTGGCCTGAGTTCTGAATATCGTTCTTGCTCCCGTGTATACCAGCAGCGCTGCAAGTGTGGTCCCAAGCCAGCAGATCCAGGCTGCTGTTGAGGTACCATAACTATAGCCAAAGGCAATAATGACGATCTTGTACGGAATTACGGGTACAAGAGCAAACAATGTCGCCATGGCGAGTAAAAGCGGGATGGACTGGTGCAGCTCCGTCCAGGCCAGCAGTTCATATCTGTAAATAAACGTGACTCCGGCAAGTAAAACATATAAGAGGAGCCATAACCATTTTCGCAAATTTCCAAACGCTCCTTTCAGATTAGAAAGGGTCTGACTTCTTCCAATCTGTTTTGCTATTCCTCTAAAGTTTACCACGATCCACCCAAGGATGAACAATTCGTTCCACCCCACCTGCAATCACTGGCAAGTTGCTGCCTGAAGGGTTACACTATAGGACGTGGAAATATTGAATTCATCTGAAGGTGGAATGACATCATGGAAACGAAAAAGCGCACCCGTGCCGGTATCATTGGACTCGGGGATATTGCACGTAAAGTATATTTGCCGTTGTTAAGTGCTCATTCTGGTGTGGAAATTGCGGGTATCATGAACCGATCCCCAGAGCCAGTAAAGGAGATTCAGCATACGTATAGATTAAGTCATGGAACAACAGACCTGAAAGAACTGTTGTCATGGGATCTGGACGCAGTGTTCGTACATACTGCAACGGAAGCTCACTTTGACATTGTCATGCAATGTTTGGAACAGGGACTGGCTGTATACGTGGACAAACCTCTATCGTATACATTACGCGAATCGGAAGAGATGACGGCGTTTGCCGAGGCGCAGGGTTTATTGCTGGCTGTAGGTTTTAACCGAAGATTTGCACCGATGTACCAAAAAGCAAAAGAATGGATGCAGGCTGGACAAGGCTTCGAATCCTTGACTGTAACAAAACACAGAACCGGCATTCAGGAGCGTCCTGCTGCGGAAACCATTTATGATGACCTGATCCATATGCTTGACCTGATGCTGTGGTATTCGGATCATAATGTAGAACTGCTACATCAGTGGATACGCAAAAATGATCTGGGCCAAATGCTGCATGCGGCGGGAACAGCCAAACTAAGCAAAACAGCTTATGGCCGTTTTGATATGGTACGCCAGGCGGGGGCTGATCTGGAGAAGGTAGAACTGCACGGCGGCGGAAGATCGGTAGAAGTTCTGAACATGGAAACAGCCAGTTATGTGGAAAAGGAAGGGCTTTTACGGAGCGAAACGTTTGGCAGCTGGGATTCCGTATGGACGCGCAGAGGGTTTACCGGAGCTGTTGATGATTTTCTGACCTGTTTGGAGGCACCTGACGACTGTCTGATCAGTGCAAGTCATGTGATGGACAGTCATGAGCTTGCTGAACAACTGATTCGCAAATAGTTTGGGTGTAGAATACACATTTTGGAGGAATAATACGATGGATGAATATGAAAAGGAACGCAGTAAACAGATCGAGGAAGCTGTGATTGAGACCTATAAACAGGAAGAGGAAATGATGATTCTGGTATTCGTCCAGTGGTGTGTCAATCACGGACTGGACCCGGAAGAGATGTACCGGCAAGCCTACCCGGATCAACTGAGCAACGAGCGTTTGCAGCAGGTGCTGAAGCTGGTAGTATCCAAGGAGGAAGCCGGTGACATTCCGGATGATACAGTACTGGGTGTCTTGTCGATGTTCGGCAATGAAGATCTCGCCATGGTGGTATCCGAGGCGATTGCCGCGCGCAAATAAGTTTCGGTTACGTATAATACGTATGAATGAAGCGAATTACATCTGTTCCCGGTGAATGACCCTGAATTCCTTGGGTGACATGCCAAACCGGGAGCGGAATACCCGGTGAAAATACGTATAGTTGTTAAAGCCGGAAGATTCGGCTACATGTTCAAGTGTCATCGGACTGAAAATGATCCGTTCCCTGGCCATGTTCAACCGTACATCAAGGGTATATTGCATGATACTTTTGCCAAACGCTTCTTTGAAAAGATGTACTCCGCGTGAAACGCTGATTCCAATATGTGTAGCTATATCTTCAAGCTTGAATAGAGAAGAAGCGTTCTCCTCAATATAACTTTTAATCTCATACGCCACATAGTTGGTATTCGTAATCGTCGGATGCTCCGAGAGCAAACGATCCACTTCAAGACAGAGAATGCGCATATAATAACTGGCGATCTCCGGGTAAGGATTGGAAATACGGCGCTGCTCCAGTACGAGCTGTCGAAACAGGGTGAGCAGACTTTCGGTCAGCTGCACCTTGATCCGGTTCGGCCTCTTGTGATGGTTCCACCACTCATCGACCCAGTCCCCGTTGAAGAAAATATGGTAATCACCACTCTCCACAAGTCTTTCACCCATGGGATTTTGTTCTTTGTCTACTCTTAGTTCATACGGCTCATCGGGACTAAACAGAAGCAGATCACCCGCATCCACGAGCGACATGACACCGTCTACACGGGCTCGGCAACGTCCATCCGTCTGGAGCCTCAATAGGTAATTCTTTACTCCCTCAGGATGCAAGCCAATATAGGGTTTGCGGTGAAATGAAAAGCCTGCTGTAAGAACCTGGCAGGAAGGATCAGTCGGCATTGGCATACTCCTTGCAATTTGAAAATTATGACCAGATAGTTCATGTTTTAATCATATTATTCATTTTAATCGAAGCCGAAACGGAATACCATAGTATTAAATTCAAGCGCATAACATCCAGCACAGCCTTTTAACCGCAAACCATCGATTACCATTATGCAAATACAGGTTCTCACCATTCATAAGGAGATGAACATCACTGTGGAGAAAATGAAAGCAGGAATTATTGGTTGCGGTAACATCAGCGCCATTTATTTGGAAAATTTAAAAGATAATCCTCTCATTGAAATTGTGGCTGTTGCGGATTTGATCCGTGAACGGGCACAGGAACGGGCAGATGAATTTAATATCGCAAACGTTTACAATGTAGATGAGTTGCTGCAAAATAAAGAAATTGAACTTGTGCTGAACCTTACGGTTCCTGGCAGTCACGCCATGACAGATCTGGCTGTACTTGAAGCCGGCAAACATGTGTATGCCGAGAAGCCGTTGGCGATTTCTCTCGAGGATGGGCGCAAGGTTGTTGAGCTGGCGGAGGAAAAAGGATTGTACATTGGCTCAGCACCGGATACCTTCCTTGGATCAGGCATTCAGACTGCCCGCAAGGCGATTGAAGAAGGGCTGATCGGCAAGCCGATCGCGGCTACTTCATTCTTCATGGGTGGAGGGCCAGAGGCCTGGCATCCAAATCCGGAGTTCTTTTATGTCGCTGGAGGCGGACCCATGTTCGATATGGGGCCTTACTATCTGACAGCTCTGATCACGCTTCTTGGACCGATTCGCAGAATCAGTTCCTCCGCAGGTGTACAGATCCCGGATCGCGTCATTGGTTCTGGACCGAAGGAAGGTACACCTTTACAAGTGCAAACGCCTACACATTTGGCAGGAACCATTGACTTCGAGGAAGGTGCCATTGCAACGATGATTACTAGCTTTGACATCCGGGGCGCTTCGGATCTGCCAAGAATTGAAATTTATGGTACGGAAGGCACACTGAGTGTACCGGACCCTAACTATTTCAATGGGGAAGTGAAGCTGCGCAGATTTGGTCAGGATACATGGGAAACCGTGAAGCCTGCTTTTGAAAGCAGACAGAACGAGCGTGGAATCGGCGTTACGGAGATGGTCGAATCCATTCGTGCTGGTCGTGAACACAAGGCTAGTGGCAAGCTTGCTTATCATGTGCTTGAAGCGATGCATGCGTTCCAGCGCTCCTCCCTCGAGGGAAAACACATCCAGTTAGAGAGCACGTATGAAGCCGTAGCAGCAACCAACACAGATGGAATTCAGTCAGAGGCTGTACAATCACACTAATTGATTTCGGGAGAGGTGGATCTGGGTGCATTTCCCAGCAGCCTCAAACCAGACAGGTGACGAGTGGTTGGTTGTGGAACAGGATGAGCCAGAGTCCGCCACTACAAGGCACCGAGAGCAGTAGGAACTGGATTGGAGAATGTGCAACTGATGGAGGACTTATTCATGTCTAAAGTACTTAATATCGCCATTGTGGGTTGTGGCGGGATCGCCAAAGGAAAACATATGCCTAGCCTGTCCAAACAGTCACAAGGCCGAATGATTGCATTCTGTGACATTGTCAAAGAGCGCGCAGAAGAGGCCGCAGCCGAATTTGGGGCTGAGGGGGCCAAAGTATATACGGATTATCTTGAGATGTTGAAGGATGAAAGCATTGATGTGGTACATGTATGTACACCTAACGACTCCCATTCCGTTATCACGGTTGCTTCCCTTGAGGCAGGCAAACATGTGATGTGTGAAAAGCCGATGGCGAAAACTTCTGCACAAGCACAGGCTATGCTGGAGGCAGCACAACGTACAGGCAAAAAGCTGTCCATTGCCTATCAGAATCGCTTCCGCAATGACAGCCAATACCTGAAACAAATGTGTGAAGAAGGCGAGCTTGGTGATATCTATTTCGGCAAGGCGATTGCACTTCGCCGCCGCGCAGTACCAACCTGGGGTGTATTTCTTGACGAGGAAAAGCAGGGCGGTGGGCCGTTGATTGATATCGGTACACATGCACTTGACCTTACCCTCTGGCTGATGGATAACTATAAACCGAAGAGTGTTATGGGATCAACATTCCACAAGCTGGGCCAACGTGAAAATGCAGCCAACGCTTTTGGTCCGTGGGACCCTGAACAATTTAAGGTGGAGGATTCTGCATTCGGATTTGTAACGATGGAAAATGGAGCCACGATCATTATTGAATCCAGCTGGGCATTGAATGTGGCTGAATTTGGCGAAGCCAAAACGCTGCTATGCGGTACAGAAGGCGGAGCGGATATGCAGGATGGTCTGCGGATCAATGGCGAGAAACGCAGCCGTCTGTATGAGACGAAGGTGGATTTGAACGCAGGAGGGGTAGCTTTTTATTCCGGCAGTGCTGAAAATGAAGCGGATCGTGAAGCCAGAATGTGGCTGGAAGCGATTGTGGAAGACAAGGAGCCGGTTGTAAAACCTGAGCAAGCCATTGTTGTTACTCAAATCCTAGAAGCCATCTATGAGTCTGCACAGACAGGCAAAGCAGTATATTTTGAATAGACAGGATGTCATTTCCAGTGAAATAACCAGTATTCCTGTGTTTAATTTCAGGATAGAAAAGCTCTTGATTTTCCACAATAATGATACAATCATGTGATCCTGAACGGTATTTTTATGCAGTTCATTGTTCATAAAAACAGCAATTATATGATATCTAATCTAGGGAGGAATCGCACTTGAAACTCGGCGTATTTTTGGTATTATTCGGAGGACGTAAATTGGAGGATGCACTTGACTATGTAGCATCCAAAGGCTTAAAAGCCGTAGAAATCGGAACTGGAGGACATCCAGGGAATGCACATTGTAAACCGGATGAGCTTCTGAGCAACCCGACAGCATTGAAAAACTTCAAAAATGCAGTAGAATCCCGTGGCCTGACCATCAGCGCATTGAGCTGTCACGGTAACCCGCTTCATCCACAAAAGGATATTGCAAAGGGATTCCACGATGATTTCGTTAAAACGGTAGAATTGGCTGAGAAACTGGAAGTACCTGTCGTAAACACATTCTCCGGTTGTCCGGGAGACCATGAGGATGCCAAATATCCGAACTGGCCTGTTGCACCATGGCCGAATGACTTTCAGGAAATTCTGAAGTGGCAGTGGGAGAACAAAGTCATCCCTTATTGGACAGAGTGGGGCAAGTTCGCTGCAGATCACAATGTGAAAGTAGGACTGGAGCTGCACGGCGGATTCTCGGTGCATACACCGGCTACCTTGCTGAGATTGCGTGAAGCAGCAGGCGAAGTGATTGGCGCCAACCTGGACCCAAGCCACATGTGGTGGCAAGGTATCGATCCGGTTCAAGCGATCCACATTCTGGGTCGTGAAGGGGCTATCCATCACTTCCATGCCAAGGATACAACCATTGATCCAATTAACGTGAACAAACACGGTGTAACGGATATGCAGGATTATACAAACATGCTTGATCGTGCTTGGCAATTCCGCTCGGTCGGTTATGGTCACGATAACAAAACTTGGGCTGATATCATTAGCGCCCTGCGTCTGGTTGGATATGATTATGTCGTAAGTATTGAGCATGAAGACGGTCTGATGTCGGTAGAAGAAGGATTCTCTAAAGCAGTGCAAAATCTCCAACAAGTATTGATTGAGGAACCACTGGGAGATATGTGGTGGGTTTAGAGTTACACTAGGGGGAAATTGAATATGATTAACGTCACCATTTGGAATGAATTTGTCCATGAGAAGATTCATGATGAAGTAAGAGAAGTTTACCCGGACGGTCTGCACCGTGCGTTGGCAGACGGACTGGGAGGCGAAGGTTTTGCCATCCGTACTGCAACACTGGATCAGCCTGAGCATGGATTAAGTGATGAGGTGCTGAATTCCACGGATGTGCTCATATGGTGGGGACATATGGCACATGATCGGGTAAGCGACGAGATCTCACAAAAGGTTGCACAGCGCGTTCTGAATGGCATGGGATTGATCGTGCTTCATTCCGGTCACTTCTCCAAACCGTTCAAGGCACTGATGGGCACCAGCTGTGATCTGAAATGGCGTGTAGCCGATGAGCAGGAAATTGTCTGGTGTGTAAATCCGTCCCATCCGATTGCAGAAGGAATCGAGGGTAAGATCATACTGGAAAAAGAAGAAATGTACGGGGAATTCTTCGACATTCCAGTACCGGATGAGCTGGTGTTTGTCAGCAACTTCCAAGGTGGAGAGGTATTCCGCAGCGGATGCACATTCCGTCGTGGGGAAGGCAAAATCTTTTATTTCCGTCCAGGTCATGAGACGTATCCGACATATTACAATCCGGACATATTAAAAGTAATCAGCAATGCAGTGAAGTGGGCTTATCCAGCCCGCAGCTACAAGCCGGAATTCGGCAGAAGCGAACCTGTAAGACCATTTGGTGGCGTGCTGGTCTAAGCTGCAAATGACTTCTTGAATGGACAAAAAATGGTAACCAAGAACCTAACTCCAAGTCGAGTGTGACTGTGGCAGTTGGGTTCTTTTTGGGTAAGATATATAGTAACAGGGGAGTTATACGATATTTCCCATGGTTCCTGGGTCCTGTGTGATGTATACTTGGTTGTATCATTGAAGTTAGTTGACGCCTATAAAATTTTAACTTTTTTACGGCAGACGTTTTCTTTGTGACCTAAATATGTTATTATGAAATATACTAACTAAACGTAAGTTGAGTGATCTCTAAAGAGGTGATTAATGTGGAAGGCCAAGATCTGCGGATGTGTCCGCGTTTTGAGACGGCGTTTTCTTTTCTGGGCAAGCGCTGGAACGGTCTGATTATTCAAACGTTGATGAGTGGTTCGAAGCGATTCAAGGATATCTCCAATCTGATTCCATCGATGAGTGACAAGATGCTGTCGGAACGGATGAAGGATCTGGAAAGTGAAGGAATTCTGATCCGCCATGTGTATCCCGAGACGCCAGTTCGTATCGAATATGAGCTGACTGAGAAGGGCAAGGCGCTACAGCCAGTCATGAACCAGATTCAAGACTGGGCAGAGCAGTGGGTTGATTAATTCATAGATACCCTGGCTCAATAGTTAGAAATGGATGGGACATAGGCTCTTGATTTCCGATGGAAATCAGGAGTTTTTGTCATAAGGGTCCTGCACATGTTGTCATGAGTTGTAGTATAATTGTAAATAAAATGGCCGCAGGCGGCCGGAGCGAGGAGGCCACTTGTCATGAGAGAAGAAAGCTTATCCCGTGAAGTACGCTACGGCAAGCAAGATATTGCAGAACTTGAGAGCGCATCCATCCAGGTACATCTAATCTACAAAAAAGCTGCGGAGCTATTTAAACGAACTGCATATTCCCTTTCAGTTAAGGGTGATCTTGCAGAAGAAAAGACCCATTCGTCGAATCGCAATGGTCAGGGACCGACTCCGGCAGTACTGCAAAAGTGGATTCAGACAGCAAGAGGCTGGAAATGTATCGGTTGTGAAATGAGACAACCCGATTCCATTGGCATTCAGGGTGAGGCCGTCTTTCATGAAGAGCGTCTGTTTCTGAATGTAGGCGAAGGCCGTTTTGTTCAGACAGAAATGCTGATTCAGGCCATTGTATGGTCACAGTATGAGAAAATTCGCATGCTCGCGCCGTGGCTTGGTGATGACACCTTCTACACGGTTCAAGAGCTGGACGTAATTGCCCGTTACATCGTACCTACCTATTTCTCTGAACGTCCGCTGCACGAGCAAGGAAAGGTATCCAAGGTACACCATCAATCCGGTCAGATTCCACTGTATCAGGAGTATGTAGATGCACCTTCATTCTGCGTACAGGTGGATGGAGCATTGCTTGAGGGCCGCTTGTTAACAGGTGTATATGTGTCAGAGGAACAGTTTTTCGGGCTTAATCCCTATCTAAAGGATGGAGACGGAGGACGTACCTACATGCAGGCTTACGTTCAGTAACATTGTAACAACAGACTCTATATACGATAGACTTAAAGGAGCCTGCTTGCAGGCTCCTTTTGTTTGTGCGAGCCAGTTGTGGACCCCGCTGGAAGAAAAGTAACGGCATTGACACTTTTTTTGCCTGAATTTTGTGTCATAATAGAGGTTATGGACAACAGGGTGAATGATTTTACGCAGGGTGGTGTTACCTACATGAAGAAGAGAATCCCCGGTTACATAGGTATATGTCTGATTATTCTGGTTATATTAGCCGGGTGTAGTGAGACACAGCCTTCCGAACAGCCAATCGTCAAAGAGACCGAATCACCGAATACCATAACAGTGGCTGTGGATGGCAGCACTTTTCTGCCTGATGCAACGAAGTCCATTAAGAGAGATTTTAGTGAAGGTCTGACGCTCAAGAAAGCACTATTGAACAGTGGACTTGTCGATTTTACAGCAGATGGCAAGCGGATCCAATCCGTGGGGGAAGTTTCTCTGGACTCCTCACTTAGCTGGGCTGTTAAACTGAATGGCAAAGATATTGACCCGGAAAAATGGGACATGGAGCTTCATGCCAAAGATGAAGTAATCATATATGTAAAAGCCGCTGACAGTGGAGGCGATGATGTTGTTTACCAAACAACACTGCTCAAGGTGAGCGGCGGCAATATTATGCCGAATCTCAATCGTCAATATGCCGGGGTGTATGTTCAGGAATGTACTGTGCGTGACGTATTGAAGTCCAGTGGAATTGTGAGAATGTCGGAAAACAACAAATTTGTTGTGTCAGTCGAAAATGTGAGTCCCCGAATGAACCAACGCTGGATGATCATGGTGAATGACAAGGAATTAATGGAAAACGGTTTGGATATGAAGTTGAATCCACGTGATGCAGTAAAGCTTGAATTGACTACTGTATCTTAAGTATAACAAAGCCCAATCTTCGTTATTGAAGATGGGCTTTTTTCATTTGCATATCAAATGTTTATAAGCCGGGGAAAGCGTCAGATGTCAGATGCGGCAAATTTCGTTAGGGCATAATTCGCAGTGGCAGATGCCTTGCAGCATGCTCAGATCTTTGATGACAATCATGCCGTTGTCATATTCTATCGCATCTTTTTTGCGCAAATCGCTTAACATACGGTTGACACTTTCACGGGTCGCTCCAATCATATTGGACAGATCCGTGTGTGTTATTTTTTTATGAATCATGACATGCTCTCCATGGGGTTCGCCGTAGGAATTGGACAATCGAATTAGCGTGGAGCAAAGTGCGCCCGGTTTACCGTATAACATCAGATCACGGAATTTGGTTTGGGTTAACCGGTGATGGATGCCCATCCATTTCATGAAATCGATGGCAAAGTCACAATGCTGGCAGATTAGCATTTCCAGGTCTTTGTGCTCCAGTACTCCGATCTCACTATCCTCCAGCACTTCCGCTGAAAAGCTGTGTTTGGACCCGAAGAACGGGTCGGCCTGACCAATCATATCACCGGATTGATACATATACATGATCAGTTCCTTGCCTTCATCCGTGGATTTGGTGATCTGGGCACGGCCCCGTTTCATATAATAAAGTTTGTCAGAGACATCTCCCTCCCAATACAGATGGGTTCCTTCCGGATAGGTTCTGTCCTTCATCGTTACGAGCAGATGGTTGAAATTCGCTTCCGAGAAACAGTTGGT
Organism: Paenibacillus sp. JNUCC-31; assembly: GCF_014844075.1. Taxonomy (NCBI): domain Bacteria; kingdom Bacillati; phylum Bacillota; class Bacilli; order Caryophanales; family Paenibacillaceae; genus Paenibacillus; species Paenibacillus sp. JNUCC31. The sequence continues at coordinate 828,959 of NZ_CP062165.1, read as the reverse complement.
ATTGCCGCGTTTTTCCAGTACACTCAGTTGTTCTCTCATAAGTCTATCTCCCCTTTGTGTCCATCGGACGGCCTTCTGCAGCTTGGACTGGCCTCCGTGGTTCGCCGCAAACCGTTGCCGTCCTGATCAGGGTCTAACTCGGCCGGAGGACGGTACAAATTGCGGTGGTTCAATTTTTAAGTTCAGTATATACCTAATCTTGCCGTTTGAGGGGCGTGGATAAGGGGCAAAAATGGCGAAATTTCAAACATTGTGATTAAATTCACTTTGAGAAGGGAAAGATGAATTGGACAGCCCTATAATTTAAATAGGAAGTGTAAATGGCGAAGTGAGGGACACCACAAAACTTAAATTAAATTTGTTATACTTTGTGAAAAAAATCACATAATTAACCCTTTCTCCATGGTACGATGTGAATGTAAAGAAGAGAGACAAACCAATACGAACCTTTAGGAGGATGAGGGAGATGGCTGTAAAGAACGAAGTCGCCCCAGTAAAAGAACCGACAGCAGGTCAGTATATTCAAACGTTAATTGACAAAGCGAATAAAGCACACGCTGCTTTCATGTCCATGGATCAGAAACAGATTGACCGGATCGTGCAAGCGATGGCGCTGGCAGGTCTAGACAAACATATGATGCTCGCCAAAATGGCCGTGGAAGAAACAGGCCGGGGTGTGTATGAGGATAAAATCACCAAAAATATATTTGCAACAGAATATGTGTATCATAGCATCAAATATGACAAAACAGTAGGGGTTATTGAAGATAACGAATACGAAAGCTTCCAGAAAATTGCGGAGCCTGTCGGCATCATCATGGGGATTACCCCGGTAACCAATCCGACATCCACCACGATGTTCAAAGCATTGATCTCCATCAAAACACGAAATCCGATCATCTTCGGTTTCCACCCATCTGCACAGAACTGCAGCCGCGAAGCTGCCAAAATCCTGCGTGATGCAGCAGTGAAGCATGGCGCTCCAGCGGATTGCATTCAGTGGATCGATGATCCTTCTATGGATCGTACAAACGCCTTGATGAATCATAACGACGTGGCGCTCATTCTGGCGACAGGCGGATCAGGCATGGTGAGAGCTGCATACAGCTGTGGTAAACCGGCACTGGGCGTAGGGCCAGGGAACGTACCTTGCTTTATTGAGAAAAGTGCAGATATCAACCAAGCAGTAACGGATCTGATTTTGTCCAAATCGTTCGATAACGGCATGATCTGTGCTTCCGAGCAAGCAGTCATTATCGAAGAGCCGATCTTCGATCAGGTGAAAAAGAAAATGATTGCGAATGGCTGTTACTTCGTTAACAAGGATGAGGCAGCAAAACTGACCGCAGGAGCGATTAACGCTGAAAAATGTGCGGTTAACCCTGCCATTGTTGGTCAATCCGCAGTCACTATCGCACAAATGTGTGGTATTGAAGTTCCAGCAGGCACCAAAATTCTCGTAGCCGAGATTGAAGGGGTAGGTACGAAGTTCCCATTGTCCGCTGAGAAACTAAGTCCGGTACTGGCTTGTTACAAAGTGAAAACGGCGGCTGATGGAATTGAGCGTGCAGCAGAAGTGGTTGCTTTTGGCGGCATGGGTCACTCCTCGGTTATTCATTCGACGAACGAAGAAGTGATTAACAAATTCGCAGATCGTCTGCAAACCGGACGGATTATCGTGAATTCTCCTTCCACACACGGCGCCATCGGTGACATCTACAATACCAACATGCCGTCACTGACACTGGGCTGCGGATCGTATGGACGTAACTCGACTTCTTCGAACGTAACGGCTGTGAATTTAATCAACGTGAAAAGGGTGGCTCGCCGTACCGTGAATATGCAGTGGTTCAAAGTGCCGAACAAAGTCTACTTCGAAAAAGGTGCAACACAGTATCTTGCCAAAATGCCGGACATCACTCGTGTAGCCATTATTACGGATGCCATGATGGTCAAACTCGGTTATGTAGAAAAAGTAGAGCACTATCTGCGTCAACGTCAAATGCCGGTAGCTATTGAAGTGTTCTCTGACGTAGAACCCGATCCATCGACAACAACAGTAGACCGTGGTACGGAAATGATGCGCCGCTTCCAACCAGACTGCATTATCGCACTCGGCGGGGGATCACCGATGGATGCCGCCAAAGCGATGTGGTTGTTCTACGAATATCCGGACACAGACTTTAACGACTTGAAGCAAAAATTCATGGATATTCGCAAACGGATCTACAAATATCCGCGTCTCGGTGTAAAAGCGAAATTCGTAGCGATCCCGACAACTTCGGGCACAGGTTCGGAAGTAACATCGTTCGCAGTTATTACAGATAAAAATCAAGGCAATACGAAATATCCACTGGCAGACTACGAGTTGACACCAGACGTGGCGATCGTGGACCCGGAATTTGTATACTCTCTGCCGAAAACCGCTGTCGCGGACACAGGTATGGACGTACTGACTCACGCCATTGAAGCATATGTATCCGTCATGGCAAATGACTACACAGATGGTCTGGCGATTAAAGCCATCCAACTGGTGTTCCAATACCTGGAGCAATCGGCGTTACAAGGTGACAAACTGGCACGTGAGAAAATGCATAATGCTTCGACGATTGCCGGTATGGCTTTTGCCAATGCATTCCTGGGCATTAACCACAGTTTGGCACACAAATGGGGCGGTCAGTACCATACAGCACATGGACGTACCAATGCGATCCTGATGCCACACGTCATTCGCTATAATGCGAAAAAACCGACCAAATTTGCATCGTTCCCGAAATATTCGCACTTTGTGGCAGATGAGCGTTATGCAGAAATTGCCCGCATTCTCGGATTGCCTGCACGTACGACAGAAGAAGGGGTTACCAGCCTCATCAATGCCATTCGCAAACTGAACAAAACATTAGGTATTGAAGAGTCGTTCCAGGAAATCGGATTTGATGCCAAAGACTTTGAAGCACATGTGGATTATCTGGCAGACCGTGCCTTCGAAGATCAATGTACAACAGCCAATCCAAAAATGCCGCTGGTGACTGAACTGGCAGATGTATACCGCAATGCTTTCTACGGAAAGTTTGAATAACGAATAAGACTAAGCCTGCCTTACGGCAAGAGAATCAGGGTTCCCCAAGATGGGGAGCCCCGATTGCCGTCCTTCCACACGATAACGAAGAGGGCAGAAATAACCTGAAAAAGCGAAGCGTTCACCTTTATCACCGGATTTTCCCTTTTTGAAAGGGAATCAAAAAAATCTGGGGATAACAGCGATTGGAAGGTTGTTCTGCCACGCAGTGATCCTGTGTAAAGCTTCAATTTCAATGGGACACAGCGCAGGTGGAGTGAGTTAGTTCACTGACTTTGTGATAAAAATCACAGAGTGTGAAAGAACGACGACGTATACTGAAAGTGTAAGAAAAACATTCATTCCGCGGTTCCGGTTCCCAAGTAGAGAGAACGTGTTCCGGCTTATATGTGAAATTAATCACATTAATCGCGGCTCTGGGCACACAATGATACGAATGAAGCAACATGTTATGTGTCCAGAAATCCAAATTAGTGGAGGGATTACGATGTCGGTGATTGAAAAAGATGTCAAACAACAAACAGGCTGGAGAAACTTTACCAAAGGAACATGGACCAAATCCGTCGATGTGAATGATTTTCTGACTCACAACCTGTCACCTTATTACGGTGACGAAGCATTCCTTACAGGGGCAACCCAGAATACAAAAGAATTATGGGATATTGTATCTGATCTGACCAAAAAAGAACGTGATAACGGCGGCGTCCTTGACGTTGATGTGAACACACCAGCTACAATCGTTTCACACCAACCAGGATATCTGGATCAAACCAAAGAGCAGATTGTCGGCGTTCAAACGGATGCCCCATTCAAACGTTCCATTCAACCAACAGGCGGAATCCGCATGATGATTGATGCATGTGAAGCATACGGCTTTGAATTGCCTCAAGGCGTCATTGATATATTTACAAATATTCGTAAAACACATAACCAGGGTGTGTTCGATGCTTATACTTCCGAGATGCGTGCAGCTCGTAAAGCGGGAATCATTACAGGTCTGCCAGATGCGTATGGCCGTGGCCGGATCATCGGTGACTATCGTCGGGTAGCTCTCTATGGCGTAGACTTCCTGATTCGGAATAAAAAAGGCGAACTGAATGCACTCGAAGTTGATGTGATAGATGAAGATGTCATTCGTCTGCGTGAAGAACTGTCCGAACAGATTCGTGCATTGCAAGAATTGAAACAATTGGGCGAAATGCACGGTTTCGACATTTCCTTGCCAGCCACAACCGCAAAAGAAGCGTTCCAATGGCTCTACTTCGGTTACCTGGCTGCGATCAAAGAGCAAAACGGTGCGGCGATGTCGCTCGGACGTGTCTCTTCTTTCCTGGATATTTACATCGAACGTGATTTGCAAGAAGGCTTGCTCACGGAGGAACAGGCTCAGGAGTTGGTTGACCATTTTGTCATGAAACTGCGGATCGTCAAGTTCCTGCGTACGCCGGATTATAACGAGTTGTTCAGTGGAGACCCAACATGGGTAACCGAATCCATTGGTGGTATGTCCGTTAACGGTGAAACCCGTGTTACGAAAAACAGCTTCCGTTTCCTGCACACCCTGAACAATCTTGGTCCTGCACCAGAACCAAACTTGACTGTGCTCTGGTCCACCAAGCTTCCGGAAGCGTTCAAACAATACTGTACGAAAGTATCCATTGAAACGAGCTCGATCCAGTATGAAAATGACGATCTGATGCGTCCAATCTATGGAGACGATTATGGTATTGCCTGCTGCGTATCCGCCATGAAGATCGGAAAACAAATGCAGTTCTTCGGTGCACGTGCCAATCTCGCCAAAGCATTGCTGTATGCAATCAACGGTGGTCGTGACGAGAAATCGGGGGCTCAAGTGGGTCCTGAATATCCGGCAATTACAAGCGAAGTACTGGATTACAATGAGGTCATGAAACGTTTCAAACCGATGATGGAGTGGCTTGCCAAACTGTATATGAACTCGCTCAACGTCATTCACTACATGCATGACAAATACAGCTATGAGCGTATTGAAATGGCACTGCATGACCGCGATATCGTACGTACGATGGCTTGTGGTATTGCCGGTCTCTCGGTTGCAGCAGACTCTCTGAGTGCAATCAAGTATGCTAAAGTCAAACCAATCCGCAACGAACAAGGCATCGCGATTGATTTTGAAATTGAAGGCGACTTCCCTTGTTACGGTAACAATGAAGACAGTGTCGACAGCATCGCGGTTGAACTCGTGGAAAGCTTCATGGGCATGATTCGCAAACACAAAGCATATCGTAATGCGATTCCAACGCAATCTGTACTGACCATCACATCCAATGTTGTGTACGGCAAGAAAACAGGTACAACACCGGATGGACGTAAAGCAGGCGAACCATTTGCACCAGGAGCGAACCCAATGCATGGTCGTGACAAAAAAGGTGCGCTGGCATCTCTGGGTTCTGTAGCCAAATTGCCATATGAACACAGTCTTGATGGTATTTCCAATACCTTCTCCATCGTGCCAAAAGCACTAGGTAAAGAGGAGAATACACGTAAATCCAATTTGACTGCGATGCTGGATGGATACTTTGGTCAAGGTGCACACCATCTGAACGTAAACGTATTTGATCGTCAGCAGCTGATTGATGCGATGGATCACCCGGAAAACTATCCGCAACTAACAGTACGGGTATCCGGTTACGCGGTTAACTTCATCAAGCTGACACGTGAGCAGCAGCTCGATGTCATCAACCGGACGTTCCATGGTTCCATGTAAATGAAATTGAAATGAGAAAGCCGCCCGGAAAGACAGACTGAACCACATATTAAACGCACAGCGGATGCGGATACAGAAAGGAAGAGGCATCATGGTTAACGGACATATTCATTCACTCGAAACTTTCGGGACGGTTGACGGCCCAGGCATCCGCTTCGTGCTTTTTATGCAGGGATGTCTGCTCAAATGCCAATATTGTCACAACCCAGATACTTGGGCATTGGACGGTGGTAAGGAAATGAGCGTGGAGGAGGTACTGGCCGAGATTGAGCCATACTTGTCATACTATCGCAGCTCTGGTGGCGGACTCACCGTATCTGGTGGGGAGCCTACATTGCAGGCTCATTTTGTAGCCGAGGTCTTCAAGGAAGCGAAACGGCGCTGGGGTTTGCACACCACGCTGGACAGCAACGGGTTCAATGAACCGGATCGCATTCATGATTTATTAGATAACACGGACCTGGTTTTACTCGATCTGAAGCACATCAATGATGAGAAACATATCAAACTGACAGGCAAATCCAACGAGAGAACGTTGCGCACCGCACAGTGGTTATCGGACAATGGACGAAAAATGTGGATTCGACACGTGTATGTGCCAGGGATTCACAATGAGGAAGAGGATTTGCTCAATCTGGGGCGGTTTATCGGAACGCTCAATGGAGTCGAGAAGTTCGAAATCTTGCCTTATCATCAGATGGGTATCTACAAATGGCAGGCGCTGGGGAAAGCTTATCCGCTCGAAGGTGTTCCTTCTCCGAGTGATGAGGAAGTAGAACGGGCATATCGTTTGATTGAACAAGGTCGCTCCGAAACAGCAAGCGTCACTTGCTCTAATTAAGTTACTATCTATACAGTTCTGTCATCGGAGCGGCAAGTGTAAATATTCTAAGTTCAACTTATATTCCAACCAAGCAGTCCTTGCGAACATGTTTCGCAGGGGCTGTTTTTGCTATTGTTATCTATTGTAAATGCAAGATATTTTGTCCAGTGAAGGATTTTATCCCTCCATTGATGAATTGTCATCCTTACGATGTAAGCTCCGGCTTTTTATAATCAGAGTGTAAAGCCAAATGCTCAATATCTTGAGGAGGGTCAACCAGATGAAAAAAGGAATGACATTACTGCTTTCATTATTACTTATCACTTCATGGACTTTGGCGGGATGTTCGAGCTCAAGTAGTGAACCGCAGCAAGGAGGCGGCAAAGCGCCTGCGGAGACGAGCAAGGAGCCGGTTGAGATGCTTCTCCGTCACACCCAGGTGGGCGCCGACAAACAAAAAAGGCTGGCCATTCTGCAGGACGTCGTGGGCAAAGTAGAGAGCGAGGTACCCAATCTGACCTTTACGCTGGACGGAGTCGAATCTGATGTGAACCGCAAGGAGAAGCTTCGCGGGGAGATGGCTGCAGGCAATCCACCGGATATCTTCGAATTGTTCGGTAGCCCGGACTCCAAAGTGTATGCCAAGGAAGGCATGTTGCTGGATCTCACGCCCATTCTGCAAGAGTTGGGTATTCAGGACCAATTCTCATCACTTGAACCATTCACCTATGAAGGCAAAGTGTATGGACTTCCAATTGGGGGCTCCGGTGAAGGTTTCTTCTACAATAAAGAGTATTTTACACAAAAAGGTTGGAAAGCGCCTACAACGATGGCTGAGCTCGACAACATGCTGGCCGAGATCAAGGCTGATGGCAAAGTACCACTCGCTTCAGCTTCCAAGGCTGGCTGGGTTCCGCTTATGTTAACGAACCATCTGTGGTCCCGTTACGCTGGACCTGATATTACGGCGAAATTTGCGACAGGCGAAGCCAAGTGGACTGACCCGGGCGTTGTTGCAGGGTTTGCGAAGCATAAAGAATGGGTGGATAAAGGCTATTTCAAAAAAGGTGAACTTGGCTTCGAATATGCGGAGTACACCACTCAATTCACGAGCGGTGAAGCCATTCTGATGTATGACGGAACTTGGAAATCTTCTGTTTTCAAGGAAGGGCAAAGCGGAGAATCGCTAATTGGCAAGGTTGGTTTCTTCAATATGCCTCCGGTAGAGAACGGTGCTGGAGATCAAACAGCTTTGATGCGTGACGTAAATAATGGATACGGTTTCTCCGCAGCAGTTGCGGATGACCCGCAGAAACTTGCGGCAGTTAAAGCGTTTATTAAGAACTTCTACAACGAAGATATGCAAGTGCGCGGGCTCGTAGAAGATGGTGTGTTACCAGCGATGAAGCTGGATGAAAAAGTGCTGACAGACAGCATCACCGACGATTTGATGAAAGAAATCGTAGCTGTGCTCAATGCATCCCAGACTTCGTTCCCGGCATTTGATGCCCTCGTACAGGCGGATGTAACCACCGAGATCAGCAATCTGCAAATTCAGAAGCTGGTTGGTGGACAGACCACTCCTGAGAAGATGGCGGAAGAACTGCAAAAAGTTCAGGAAGAGGCTAATGCTTCAGTCGAATAATGGATCTATCTTACAAAAAACGAATATCTCTTGATCACCAATGCTGGCTTACCCCGGTTTGAATTATTTCCGGGGTACGGCTCTTGGTTTAATGAAAGAATTGCACTGCTGAGGATCTGCTCTATATATGAGCTTAAGAAGTTGAAGTCACTGAAGGAGGTAGATCATGAATACTTCACTCCGCAGCCCTCTGATCTATACGTTGTTTGTGTTGCCGGCCTTGATCCTGTTTATTATGTTTTTCCTGTATCCTATCGGCAGTTCACTTTATTATAGTCTGACCAGTTGGAACGGGGTATCCGCAGAGCCGCGTTTTGTGGGGCTTTCGAATTACGCAAAGGCACTGACAGACGAACGGTTTTGGATTTCCACTCGCAATAATGGTTTCTTTATCGCATTTTCCGTGTTGATTCAGGTACCTATTATTGTGCTTTTTTCACTGCTTATTGCGAACGTTAAGAAACTGAAGGGATTGTACAAGACGGCTGTCTTTTTACCGTCCATTATGTCAACAGCAGTCATCGGTATTCTGTGGGGATTCATCTACGAGCCCAACATTGGCCTGTTGAATCAGCTGCTTGAAGTCGTCGGTATTTCCCCGGTCTATTGGTTGTCCGATAACCGGTTCGCAATGATATCCATTCTCGTAACTAACGCTTGGCAGTGGACGGGATTCTATATTGTCATGGTTTTGGCGGCCATTCTGGCTATTCCCAAGGATCTGGATGAAGCGGCGGCTATTGATGGAGCCACTGCGGTACAGCGAGCGTTTAAAATTACGTTGCCATTAATCAAACCGATCATTTCCGTTGTGGTCATGTTGTCCATTGCAGGAGCGATGAAAGCAGCGGATATTGTGCTGGTTATGACCAAAGGCGGGCCCGCAGGATCTACCGAAGTGCTTGCCACGTATATGATCAAATATGCGATTACCAATTTTAAATACGGTTATGGAAACACGATTGCGGTTCTGATCTTTGCTCTGACGCTTGTGCTCACCGCGGTGTATCAGTTGCTGGTGGCGAGACGCAACGAAAGGGTGGAATATTGATGGCAAAAAGCATAAAAGGCAGTATACCTCATGTGTTGTTAATGCTTTATTTGATTGCAATTCTGTTTCCCTTTTTATTCGTAATCTTCTCATCATTCAAACAGGATAACAACGAGATTGCACTGAATCCGTTCGGTCTGCCTTCAACCTGGGTGTTTAACAATTACGTGGAGGCCTGGGTGAACGCCAAGATCGGAACGTATTTCTGGAACAGTATGTACATATCAGTCTTGTCCTCTGCCGGAACCATTGTGCTGGGAGCGATGTTTGCTTTTGCCATCACCCGGATGAGACACCGCAAATGGAGTATGGTTCTATACAGTCTCATTCTCGCGGGCATGCTGATTCCAAACAATGCACTTATGCTGCCCATATATTTGCTGGTACGCAAGCTGGGCATCTTGGATACACATCTGGCGCTGATTATTCCTTATGTTGCGAATGCGATTCCGTTCACGATTATTATTCTGGCAGCCTTTATGCGATCACTTCCTGGAGAAATTGAGGAAGCCGCAGTAATGGATGGGTTGAGGGCTCCGGGTATCTTTGCTAGAATAGTGATACCCCTTACAGTTCCGGCCATAGTAACGGTGTTTATCGTGAATTTCCTCGGCAACTGGAACGAATTTTTACTCGCCAACTATTTCTTATCCACCGATAAACTGCGTACCCTGCCTGTCGGCATGGTCCAGTTTCGTGATCAGTATCAGATGAATTATGCGCAAATGTCAGCAGGAATTGTATACAGTGTTGTACCGGTTATTGTGATTTACGCTGTGCTTCAGGAGAAAATTATTGAAGGTGTAACGGCGGGCAGTGTCAAAGGATAATTAACGATTTGCTTTATAGGGAGAACGAGAAATGAACTTGCGGATGAAGCTGGCCATGGCATTTCTGTTGCTCATCATTGTACCGATGTGCGCGCTTGGAATCGGCATGTTTTTGGTCACATCACATACGATTGAGAAAAAATACAATCAGCAGTCTGAATATGCACTCCAGGCGATTAGCTACAATATCGAGAATGTTTTTCAGCAGATCAACAATGTTACGGACAACGGGATTGCCACATCGGTTTTCCAGATGGCATTAAACGCCAAAGATCCAACCAAACAGGATCTTGGAACCGGTAACCAATTGTCCCTGAATGCCAGCCAGCGTAATTTCCGTTCCCTGTTATACAATTATCCATTCATCAGTTATGCCTTTTTATATGATTTACGTTCGCGTTCATCCGAGGACAATCAGATTGTCTCTATTTTTACCAAAGAAAATTTTCAGGCTCTCCCTTTTCAACAATTCAAGGTGCATCCATTATTCAAAGAAATTCAGGAACTCAACGGTGTACCCAAGTGGCTGGCCCCTTTGGAATACCCCGAACTGACCGGCGTGGAGCCTGTGTTTACCCAAATCCGGTTGGTCAAAGAACTTAGTTATTTTCAGAATATCGGAGTTTTGGTCGTTCAGATCAAAAAAGGGGAGATGGATCGCATCTTCCGCCATTTGAAAATAAGTGATCCTGCACAGGATACTTCGTTCCTGCTGATTAATGAGGAAGGTCTGATCGTATACGATCCTTCCGGTCGCTACAGCGGAGAGAAGATGGAGAACCTGGGTGTGCGTTCTGGAAGTTACGGGACGGGGTTTAGCAGCAACAGAGCCGTGTTTGACGGCAGTGAAAGCATCATTTCACAATATCATCTAAAAAACTATAACTGGAGTCTGGTCAGCGTCACTTCATGGGAAGCGTTATCCGCAGAGACGAATGTATTTGCAGGCTGGTCCATCATTATCATTCTGCTGTGTCTGCTTGCTGCAATGGTCTTCAATGTGTTCTTCATGAACCGAATTACGGGCAACATTGCTGTGCTTGTACGATTCATGAGGCGGGTGGATGATGGGGACTTTAATGCCCGGGTTGAAGGAAAAGGTTTTGACGAGATGCAGCTGCTTGCCCAAGGCTTCAATGAATTACTGGATCGAATCGGCGGTCTGTTCCGGCGTGTGCGTGCGGAGCAGCAACAGAAGGCCAAGGCTGAACTGCGAGTGCTTCAAGCCCAGATCAAACCTCATTTTCTGTTCAATACACTGGAATCCATTAACGGACTAGCATTGAGGGGAGAAGGGCGTAAAGTAAGTGAGATGGTGACACGGCTTGGTAATATGCTGCGCATCAGTATTCAGGATCAGGAGGAAATATCGCTCGGTGAGGAGCTTAGGCACTTGCAGAGTTATCTGGAGATTCAACATTACAGATTCAGTGATCTGTTTCGGTATGAGCTAGACATTCCAACTCATCTGTACACATCGTCCATGCTCAAGCTTACCCTCCAGCCTCTTGTAGAGAATAGTATCCAGCACGGGTTTGAGGGGATTGATTATCAGGGTGTACTTCGAATCAGCGCGTTTGTGGTACAACATAATCTGGTGCTGCGAGTTGAAGATAATGGTATTGGAATCCCTCAGGAAATGTTGGCACGATTCGAATACATGGCAGAAGACCCGCCTGAATACATCATGGCAGAGGGAATGCGTCCGATATCTACTATGGCAGAGCGCAGAGGGCTGGGATTAAGAAGTGTAGCAGATCGGATACGGATTCAATATGGAACCGGATATGGGGTGTTTATCTGTTCATCTCCGGGGAATGGCACGATCATTCAATGTATTATTCCACAATATGAGCAGGGGGAAGATGAATGAATCTAACCGCGTTGCTGGTTGACGATGAGCTGCCGATTTTGGAAAACCTGAGTTTTATTTTGCCTTGGGAAGAGATGGGCATTGAAGTTGTGGGCACGGCCAGAAGCGGTGCTGAAGCGCTCGATAAAGTTGCAGAATATCATCCCGATATTATGTTGTGTGACATTCGTATGCCATCCATGGATGGTTTGGAGTTAATTCAAACGTTGCGGGAACAGGGTGAAACATGCGAAATTATTTTGCTGACTGGATATCAGCAGTTTGAGTATGCCCGTACAGCTATTCGTTACAATGTCCATGAATACATATGCAAGCCAATCGATTACCTGGATCTGGAACATAAATTGCGTGAGCTTGCCGGGCAGATTCAGAAGAAGCGGATCGAGTTGGAGGCGGAAACCCACCGCAAATCGGAGATGGAAGCCTGGGTCAGATACAAACATATCATTGACCTGATGCGAAGAGAAGAGGATTCGGCGTTGTTTCCTTACCCAACGTCTGTCCCTCAACCCCAGTTATCTTCCTTAAGATATATCTTGCTGCTCATTGATGTATCGGGTTATTTCAAGCATTCCATTGGATGGTCCGTATCCCGTCATCAAAGCTGGCATGGGATGATCCGTTCCAGGCTTAGGGAGCTTACTGACAGAATCAGTAATGGTACCTTGCTAATTTCGGCCCGTAAGGGAGAATGGTGCATGTTGGTGGAGGCAACTGATGAATGGAGACTGCGGGCGGATGCGTTGGCTCGGCAGATCACATTGGAGTTGGATGCGACATTTGAGCCCGATTCGGGCATGAAGACACGGGTCATTCAGGATGTTATGCCTGTGAAGCTGGATGACCAGATTGCTGAGCGGTACCGCCACTGTCAGAGACTGCTGATCATGAGTGACTCGGACCCGTGCAGTGTGAAGTTAAAGCAGGAAATTTCTGAACCTTCCTTAGAGATATCGAAGGAACCATCCGGAAGGGCAATGATGTGGGTTGCAAAAGAAGATCTGGACTTCATCACTCGCTGGATCAGGCAGGGAAATAAGCAGGGCTTGATTGAGTTGTTAACCACGCTCAAACATCGGATGAGTGAACATAAGAGTGCGCTGGATGGTGTCGCTGAAAATAGTCTGCGTTTCTTGCTTGTACATATGCTGCGTGAATTGCGCGAAGTACATGTGATGGCTGAACAAGACGAAATTCATTTCTGGAGCGCATTGCATTCAGCGACCTCCATCAAAGAATTAATCGAACTGGCTGAGGCGCTTGCTCATGTTTGTTATGACAAGAAAAGCGTGCCACGTCCTTCTGTATCGGAGCTAATGACGTCAGCGTGCGAGTATATGAACGCCAGACTGGAATGTGATTTGGGTATTGATGAAGTTGCCGATTGGCTGGGAATCAGTCCGGGTTACTTTTGCCAGCTGTTCAAAAATCATATGGGTGTTACGTTTGTTGAATATATGACCCAGAAACGGATGGAGAGCGCAGCTTTATTGTTAAGCACAACGGAGTGGAGCATAACAGCCATTGGAGAAGCAACGGGATTCAAGGAGCGGCGATATTTCTCCAAAGTATTCCATAAACATTTTCATATGAAACCATCGGAATTCAGGTCAAACCAAAGAGCAGGTTCTTAATGGGGGAGTGAAGCATGCGTATGAAATCTATCGATCGTCTTTCGTTGGAACAACGGGTAGGTCAGATGTTTATGTGTGGATTTCATGGACAGCACGCGGATGAACAGATCAATAAGTTGATCCGTGATTATCATGTGGGAGGCGTCATTTATTTCCGGAGAAATGTGGAAAGCGTGGGCCAGTTAACCCGTCTGTCTGCCGACTTGCAAGCGATTGCGGCGGATGCCGGAGAATTGCCCCTGATGATCTCTGTGGATCAGGAGGGCGGTATGGTGGCCCGGATTGACAAAGAGGGAGTGACCCAGGTACCTGGCAATATGGCGCTTGGAGCAGCAGGGAAGCCCGACTATACCCTTGAATGTGCCCAAATTTTAGGTCGGGAATTGAAAAGCATCGGTATCGACATGAACCTCGCTCCTGTCGTGGACGTGAATAACAATGTTCTTAATCCGGTCATCGGCGTGCGTTCCTATGGCGAGAATGCCGAAAGTGTAGCTGTCCATGGGGCAGCAGCTATCAAAGGGTACCAATCCCAAGGCATTGCTGCAACAGCCAAACATTTTCCAGGACATGGGGATACAGCAGTGGATTCTCATCTCGGCATGGTGACTGTACCTCATGATCGGGACAGGCTGGAGCAGATTGAATTGCTGCCATTCCGTCGGGCTATTGAGGCTGGAGTGGATGCCATCATGACAGCCCACGTAATCTTTCCAACCATTGAACCGGAGCCGATTCCGGCGACATTGTCACGTAAAGTGCTGACAGGCCTGTTGCGCGAAGAAATGGGATTTGACGGTATTATTATTACAGACTGTCTGGAAATGCATGCGATATCCAAGCCCTATGGTGTAGCCGAGGCTGCCATTCGTGCTGTGGAGGCAGGAGCTGATCTGGTTCTGGTCAGTCATACTCTGCAAGATCAGATCTCCGCCGTGGAAGCAGTTGTTGAAGCTGTTCAGTCTGGGCGTATTGCAGAAGCAACCGTTAACCGGGCACTGGAACGTATCATTGCATGGAAGGCAGCACGTTGTGGTCAGTGGGGGAACTATCTCGTTTCCCTAGAAGCGGATGATGCAGTAGGTGCTGTACCAGATAGAACTGATGTGGGTGAGCTTTTTTTTACATCACAAGAAAAGGATGAATCACCAAGATCGCTGGCCTCCATCGAATCCACACTGAATGAGATCGCCTCCAATAGCATTACAGTGGTTCATGATGAAGGGTTGCTTCCGCTGAACCCAGAACAGGACGTGTATGTGATCTGGCCGGAAGTCGTGCAACGGACCGAAGTCGATGAACCATGGTCACATACGGATTCGCTTGGCGTGGCACTATCGCAGCGGAGAGGCAGAGTTCGGGAGTACAAAATAACCACCCAGCCAACTTATGATGAAGCGGATCGGATATTGAAGGATGTGTCGGAGGGAGATCAAATCATCGTATGTACGTATACTTCCGCTGGACATCTTCCGAAAGGACAACAGCATTTGGTTGAAAAACTTAGTGAGAAGTATTCCCTGATTGTGGTTGCTCTGCGTAATCCGTATGATCTATTGGAGATTCCAAAACCGGGATGTTATGTGTGCACATACGAGAACACGCCTGCAGTGGTTCGTACATTGTCCCTCGTGTTAACAGGTGAATTGCAGTCAACCGGAAGTCTGCCCGTCAGTTTGTGTTAGCACGTTCGAAATCTCTTAAATCTCTCTGTGACGTGGTGCTATTCTACCATGTCATGGAGAGATTTTTTTTGTTGGAATCTGCGGCAGGTTTTAATACAGATTTTTCACTCCAAATCGAAAGTGTAATAGATAACTATTTCCATAATATTTTCCGTCTATTAAAAGTTTACATTTCTTAATTAAATATTTTAGCAACTTTTCCCGGTTACAAGCGTCTAATAGTATGACTTTTTGAGGGGGATATTTATAAAATGGGAGCAGAAGGAGCCAAAGACAAAGAATGAATTTGAAGAAGAAATTATCTATACTTACCGCTTTAGCTGTGTTTCAAGCGTTTGCAGCGATTCCCGCGAATGCACTGGCAGCCGATCAAAGTGATACAACAACAGCAAATACAGCCACCGTTAAATCCGTAGAGGTTGTGAAGAAAGAACAAACGATTGCCGAATCAGAAGTGAAGTCCGGATCTGGTACAACTCAAACGGATAATGGAACTGTAGAAGGCACAAAAGAAGGCGCAAATCCGGTGACAACTGAACCAACAAGTACGGATGTTACTCCGGTTGAGCCGGTTACAGACCCTGCTGATGAAGAAGGTGCGGAAGAAGAAACAACAGTACCTACGACTCCAGTTGAGGTTGAGCATCCATCTACAAGCGGTCAATCTGTTGCCGGAAGTAAAGGCGGAGATCTGACACTGTACATGAACAGCAATAAAATGATGCAGGACGGTAAAACATATCTTGCCGGACAGCCAATGGCAGTTAAAAATGGCGTATCCTATGTAGCGATCCGCGCACTGGTGGACCGGGTTGGTTATAATGTTAAATATGACAATACAACCAAGGAAACCATAATTATTAGTGGCGAAGATGAGCTTCGCTTCAAAACGAACAGTACCATTTATACCGTTAACGGTGAATCCAGAACGATGAAAGGCCCTGCCTATCAACAAAAAAATACGTTCATGGTGCCCCTGACTTCGATTACTCAGGCACTCAACATTACTTATAAAGTTAATCAGTCTGCCAAGACTATTGTCCTGAATCTGAATACCAAACCGGTAGCCAGCTTCACGGTACAAAAAGAGATTTTTGCAGGAGATACGGTAACATACAGCACCAAATCCAGCTCTCCCAAAGGACTGGAAATTGTAGACGAACGCTGGACTGGCCGTCAGGATTCATATGACCAACCAGGTACATATACGGTAACGTATGCTGTCCAGGATTCGAGTGGGCAGTGGAGTGATCCGTACGCTGTAACGATTCAGGTTCAGAAGCCAAATCTTCCTCCGGTAGCGATGTTTACAACTGACAAGGAAGAGTACAAGATGGGTGAAAAGATCATCTATATTGATCAAAGCACCGATGATGAAAATGCCATTGATAATGATAAAACCGTATGGGAAAACAATGCTCTGGCATTCTTTGTTCCGGGCCCTAAGACCGTAACGCTGACTGTTACGGACAAACATGGTGCGAGCAACAGCTATACCAAGACGGTTAACATTACAGGTGAAACGCTGTACACCATGTCTGACTTTAATCAGTTGTTTACACCGGTAGGTGAGAAGTTTATATTCAACGGCAATGATGTTCCTGCCATGGAGAAAGTTCCGTACACGTATTACGACGAGCCAAGTTTGCTGATTCGTAGTAACAGCCCAGAAACCGTTAATACGGAAGGGATTGTGTACAAAGAGTCATCCATCGGACAGACCCGTTTTATGATTCACCACGTGAACAATACAGGTAAAAGTGTGAAGATGTATGTTGTTGCAACAAATAACAACGCATATACGGCAGTGTTCGAACAGCAAAATATGGGTTTCGCAGGTCCGTCACCAATAGCAACTGCGGCTGGGAAGCTGTCCATTGATCGCTGGTTCAAATCCATACAGAGTGGTACAGGACAAAAGAAAGTGTACATTCAGCCTGGAGAGAGCAAGCTAATTCTGACCGAATTGAGTGATCTTCCAATGAAACAGGGTCAAGTCATCTCTTTGTACTCAGATGCATTCAGCGACTATGGACTGGATTACAACGTTATCATGATTGAAGAAAATAAAGATCCGATGGCTGTATGGTCCACACTGCCTGTTCTGGATCGTGACGGAGTGCATAACCGGGGAACATACCCGAATGCAACACGTATCATTACGTATGACCAGGAAGTAGGTTCGAAGCCTTCACGTTTGCCGCTTGGGGATAATGCAAGTGACCCGAATCTGGTCGGAACAGATCCAATGGCGTACACAGATGCTTCCAACGCGGGTAACTTCGGTGTACTGTACAAAATTACACTGAACAATGTAGCTCCGCGCACATTGATCTCCTTCAACCCGCGTGGTGGTAAATATTCGGGTGTAGCACTCGTTAATGGAGAACTTGTTCAGATTTCGAACGGCAAATCTGTGAGCGCACCAAATGAACAAAGTGTACTCTATCGTACTGGTTCTTATGGTCAAAGTGTAACCATTCTGTTCTCCGCAGCACCGGGAAGCAATCTGCCGGTTAACCTGCTGTTTACACCGCTTCCGGCTGAGAAGTAATCAACCTTTTCCATAGGCACGGACGGTTTGGTGTGAAGTTATATAATATTATCCTGTCACCCCAAAAGTCGTCCGAAGGATGAAGCATCTGAACCGTCAAAAGATGGAGCTGTTCCCACGTCATGCAAATGACCGGGGGCAGTTCTTTTTTAGTTCAGCCTGTTATTAGCGGTATCCAGGCGCTTTCGTTGACTATGAACTTCATTTAAGGCATTATTAGTAGTATATAAATTAAGCATAAGTATCAGCATTTTGCATAATTTGGCTCCGCACGCTAAGGGGTACAATTCCTAGACGAATAGAACCATTCCGACCTAGGATGGCTGGATTGAATTCGCTCTTTGGACTTATGCAGAATGCTCGTATGACAGGAGGTGCTTTTGGTCATGCTGTCAACAGAACAGATTATTACGACTATGTCCTCGCAGGGGCTCCGCATTACGGATCAGCGGAAGACACTGGCCCGGTTATTTGCCGAATCCCAGGGGTATCTGACACCCAAGGACGTCTATGAATATATGGGTAAGACATACAGCGGCCTGAGCTTTGACACGGTGTACCGGAATTTGCGTGTCATGCAGGAATTGGGTGTACTGGAGCAGGTTATCTTTGAAGATGGTGTGAAGTTCAGAGCACATTGCAGCGAGGATCACCATCACCACCATATGATTTGTCTGAAATGCCAGAAGACATATCCGATCATTTTTTGCCCGATGCAGCTTGCAGATGCACCTGAGCAATTTCAAGTCGTCGATCATAAATTTGAAGTTTTCGGGTATTGTAAGGACTGTGCCGAACATGTGCCTGCCAAAGTGTCGTCTGGACATCAGCACACTCACGGGAAGCACTGACAATGAAATTATCCCGCAGACTCGTTCAGGCCCCCATTCGGGTGTATCGCAGCTATATCTCTCCATTGAAGCCGCCGACGTGTCGATTCTATCCCACTTGCTCGGCTTACGCGATGGAAGCAATTGAGGTGCACGGTGCGTTCAAGGGATCGCTGCTTGCGGCAAAGCGCATTGCGAAATGCCATCCGTTTCATCCAGGCGGGGTGGATCTGGTGCCACCGAAGGCTGAAAAGTCTGTGATGGTATCGGATTAACGGTCCAACGCTCGTTTTTGCAGAGTTGATTTAAGAGTGCTGTCCACTTGACAAAGAAGGCAGTATTTCAGTATATTTTTGGTATGTATAGCTGTTCAAAAAGTTTGGTTTTCAGTACCAAGAAGATGGGATGAAGCTAGAAATGGAGTAGCCGAGCGTAGGGAAACTACGTGAGCAACGGACATTTCGGCTGAATTTCATATTCGATGCTGATGATGCCCTAGGTATCAATCGTAATCAAAATTGGACTTTTTGAACAACTTCTATATGATTTCCAGTGAAGGGATAAGTACAGACACACCCCCAGTGCAGAGAGCCGGATGAGCTGAGAACCGGTCTGGGAGGAGGATGGAATATGGTCCCGGAGGAACCTCTTTCGAGCGTGCAGACGTTGATAAGGACGGTTGTCGTAAGGCTGAGGCGTGATCCAGCGTTAATGGGCGGTCGAAGGACCGGCAGAGCCTGTGGTTTGTGAAAAGCACGGGGAATTTGGGTGGTAACACGTGAGAGCAACTCTCGTCCCATACAGGGGCGGGAGTTTTTTGTGTTCTTTTTTAGACAAAACAGTATTTCAAAAGCAGGAACATCCGAAGGAGGAGAAGTCATTAATGGCTGATCAAAAAACTTTTTATCTAACAACACCAATCTATTATCCGAGTGACAAACTGCATATTGGGCACGCGTACACAACTGTGGCGGGTGATGCCATGGTTCGTTACAAACGTTTGCGCGGCTACGCGGTTCGTTATTTGACTGGAACCGATGAGCATGGCCAGAAGATTGAGCGCAAGGCACAGGAGAAAGGGCAGTCACCGCAAGCTTTTGTAGACGACATCGTTGTGGGCATCAAGGAACTGTGGAACAAGCTGGACATTTCCAATGATGATTTCATTCGTACTACGGAGGAGCGGCACAAAACGGTGGTTCAGGATATCTTTGACCGTTTGCTGAAACAAGGGGATATCTACAAGGGTGAGTACGAAGGCTGGTATAGTATCCCGGATGAGACGTATTACACGGAAACCCAACTGGTGGATGTGGAGAAGAATGAAAAAGGCGAGATTATCTCGGCCAAAAGCCCGGATAGTGGACATCCCGTTGAACTGGTAAAAGAAGAATCCTACTTCTTCCGGATGAGCAAGTATGCCGATCGTTTGCTGAAATATTATGAAGAGAATCCAGGTTTTATTCAGCCGGAGTCACGCAAGAACGAGATGATCAACAACTTTATTAAGCCGGGTCTGGAAGACTTGGCCGTATCGCGGACGACATTCGAATGGGGTGTCAAAGTTAAAGGCGATCCGAAACACGTTGTATACGTATGGATCGATGCGTTGT
This sequence comes from Paenibacillus sp. JNUCC-31, assembly GCF_014844075.1. NCBI lineage: Bacteria > Bacillati > Bacillota > Bacilli > Caryophanales > Paenibacillaceae > Paenibacillus > Paenibacillus sp. JNUCC31. The sequence continues at coordinate 808,596 of NZ_CP062165.1, read as the reverse complement.
CCAACTATATTACAGCTCTGGGCTACGGTTCATCCGATGCATCCCTGTATGACAAGTTCTGGCCTGCGGACGTACATTTGGTAGGTAAGGAGATTGTTCGTTTCCATACAATCTACTGGCCAATCATGCTGATGGCACTGGACCTGCCGCTACCGAAAAAAGTATTTGCCCACGGTTGGTTGTTGATGAAAGACGGCAAAATGTCCAAATCCAAAGGCAATGTCGTTGACCCGGTAACCTTGATTGACCGTTATGGTCTGGATGCACTTCGTTATTACCTGCTTCGTGAAGTTCCATTTGGTTCAGATGGTACGTTTACTCCGGAAAGCTTTGTGGAACGTGTGAACTCGGACCTTGCGAATGACCTTGGAAACCTGTTGAACCGTACAGTTGCGATGGTGGACAAATATTTCGAAGGCAAGGCTCCTGCGTTTACTTCCGGTGTGACGGAGTTTGATGCATCGCTTGAAGAAGCGGGTCATGCTGCTGTGGAGAAAGTGGAACAAGCCATGGAAAATCTGCAATTCTCTGTAGCGTTGACAGCGATCAGTCAGTTTGTCAGCCGCAGCAACAAATACATTGATGAGACACAGCCATGGGCTCTGGCTCGTGATGAAGCAAAACGGAACGAACTGGCGTCCGTGATGTCACATCTAATTGAAAGCCTGCGCATTGCTTCCATCCTGTTGCAACCGTTCCTGACACGTGCTCCGCGCAAAATCTGGGAACAGCTCGGTATTCAGGAAGGTGAACTGACGGCCTGGGATTCAGCGAAGCAATGGGGCGTTATTCCGGCAGGCAACGCCTTGCAGAAAGGTGATCCGATCTTCCCGCGCCTGGACTCCGAACAGGAGATTGCTTATATTGCAGAAGCGATGACTGGAGGCAAAAAAGCAGAAGCGCAGTCTGAGACAACTCAAGCTGATGCTGGAGACTCTTCGGAAGCCGTTCAACCGGTCACTGCACCAGAAGGGAAAGAAGAAATCGGCATTGACGATTTCGCCAAAGTGGAGCTGCGTGTCGCTCAAGTTATTGCCTGTGAACCAGTCAAGAAAGCCGATAAATTGCTCAAGTTGCAGCTGGATCTGGGCTATGAGCAGCGTCAGGTGGTATCGGGAATTGCGAAGTTTTATTCACCTGAAGATATGGTTGGACGCAAAGTCATCTGTGTGACCAACCTCAAACCGGTGAAATTGCGCGGTGAACTGTCCCAGGGCATGATCCTGGCGGCATCCCACGGCGATCAGCTTACACTGGCAACGGTACCAGACAACATGCCTAATGGCGCACAAGTGAAATAGGATCGTGTAACCAAGGGTTTGGTTTGTATTGCTACAATAAAAGTGGCTCGATGAATAATCGGGTCACTTTTTATTTTGGATGGAATCGGCTCTGTTGCGATGAAAACAGGCATATACTGTTATGAACTCCGTGCTCAAGGAAAGAATGAATAAGACAGATCAGCTTGACAAGTTCGTGCAGGTTACCTATAATTCTTTCAGTAATGTTTACGATTAAGAGATGCGGAGTGAATACTAGTGAAATTTTATAATGGAAGAAATAGAGACAAGGTAAACCGGACTCTAGCAACAGGTAGAAGAAGCCATCTGAAGCTGTTGCTCAGCGGTCTGCTTGTTCTCAGTTTGCTGATATTGTCGGCATGCGGCCAAAATAGATCGGAGAGTGCCAAGCTGGTGGAAGGTAAAGTGAATGTGATCACGAGCTTCTATCCTGTTTATGCGTTTACTGCGACAATTGGCGGGGAAGATGCGAATGTCATTAATTTACTGCCAACAGGTGTTGAACCACATGACTGGACGCCGAAGAGCCAAGATATTGTCAATACATCCAAAGCCCAGTTGTTCCTATACAATGGTGCAGGTCTTGAGGGATGGGTTCCCAACTTCCTGAAGTCACTGAATAGCGATACGAAGGTAAAGTCAGTTGCAGTAAGTGATGGAGTTACCCTTTTGACAGCTGAAGGTGATGATGGACACGGTCATGGCGAAGAACAGGTAGATGAACATAGTGACGAACATGTTGATGAAGCTAACGCAGAGGATATTGCAGATCATCATGTGGACCCCCATACATGGGTAAGTCCAAAATCGGCAATGGTAATGGCTGAGAATATCAAAAACAGTCTGGTTGAAGTAGATCCTGCACATCAAGAAGGATATGAACAACGCTATCAAGAACTGCGGACCAAGCTGGAAACGCTGGATCAGCACTTTACAGATGAACTGTCCAAGGTTCCTAACAAAGAAATTGTGGTATCACACCAAGCTTTTGGGTACATTGCACGTGATTACGGGTTGACCCAGCATGCGATTATGGGACTTTCTCCAGATGCAGAGCCCACAGGCCAGGATATTGTGAAATTGTCCAAATTGGTGAAAGATGAAGGGATTAAATATATTTTCTTCGAAGAGCTGGTATCGGACAAACTGGCGAAAACCCTCGCGAATGAAGCAGGTGTAGAGACAATGGTCCTTAATCCGGTTGAAGGTTTAACCAAAGAACAGGCTACCAACGGGGATGATTATTTCACCCTAATGGAGAAAAATTTGCAAAATCTGCTGATCGCATTAAAATAAGATAGACTGAAGGATTCCTTGCAATCCTTATATATAATGAAGGGCGGCTTTGCCATGCAGCAAATCATGCCATTGTGTCATGATCCAATCATAGAGATCGAGAAACTATCCTTTTCCTACGGTGACCAGCGAGTAATCGAAAATCTTGATTTTATGGTCCAGGAAAGGGATTTTGTCGGGATTATCGGTTCAAACGGGGCAGGCAAAACGACACTGTTACGGATGTTGGTTGGACTCTTGCCTCCAGCCGAGGGAAATATCAAGCTGTTCGGACAGTCGATTCGCCGATTCAAGGACTGGGAACGGATTGGTTATGTACCGCAAAAGAACGCATTTAACCCATTGTTCCCTGCGACGGTAAGGGAAGTGGTGATGTCCGGCTTATACAATAACAAAAATATGTTCCGCCGAATGTCCCGTAAATGTCAGCAGCAGTGCACCGATGCCCTGCAAGTGATGCGGATTGAAGATCTGGCGAACAAACGGATCGGACAACTGTCCGGCGGACAGCAGCAGCGCGTATTTTTGGCACGTGCGCTTATTAATCACCCTGATCTGCTGATTCTGGACGAACCCACAGTAGGTATTGATGCCGAATCACAGGCCAGCTTTTTCGAACTGATTACCCATATGCATGAACACCATCGGATGACATTCCTGATGGTTTCGCATGATATGGATCGGATGGAGAGTTATCTGGGCTCCAAAGCAGCCGTGACGAACGGGAAAATTCATTTCCATGTCCGGCATTCCCATGAGGTGGAGGACTGTGCCGAGACTAATTTGCAGCATACCACCTCCCAGGTACGTTAGACGCGAGTGCCCAACCAGATTAGAGCAAGGCCGAAGGAGTCGTGTGTGTTTTGGAAATTTTAATGAGTGATTTTTTTCAGCGAGCGCTGGCGGGGGGATTGCTAATCGGCATCACCGCACCACTGATCGGATTGTTTCTGGTGCTGCGACGTTTATCCATGATCGGGGATACCCTGTCTCATGTGACGATCGCCGGGGTTGCCCTCGGATTCCTAATTGAAGTGTATCCGATTGCGGTGGGGCTTGTTTTCGCCGTGCTTGCTTCATTTGCCATCGAGAAACTGCGTAAGGCATATAAAAGTTACGCCGAATTATCGATTGCCATCATCATGTCTGGTGGAGTTGCGCTGGCTTCATTGTTCTTCACACTGGGCAAAGGATATAATACAGATGTTATGAGTTACCTGTTTGGCAGTATTTATACATTGGACTCCACGGATTTGAAGCTGGTTGGTGTGGTGACACTGATCGTAGTCATCGTTGTAGCTCTGCTACATAAGGAGTTTTTCTTGCTCAGCTTTGAGGAAGATGCCGCGGCGGTTACCGGATTGCCTGTTAAACTGCTCAACATGCTGATTACCGTGATGACCGCCCTGGTCATTAGTACGGCCATCAAAATCGTTGGTGCATTGTTGGTATCGGCATTGCTGACCATTCCGGTAGCTGTGAGTCTGCTCATGGCACGAAGTTTCAAATCGGCGATCATATTGTCCGTGGTCATTGGTGAAATAGCTGTGGTCATTGGATTGGTTGTGGCGGGCATCTGGAACCTTGCCCCAGGAGCGACGATTGTACTATTGCTTATCATGATGCTGATTCTTACGATGATTGGAAAAAAAGGGTTCCGAGCCTAAGTCTAACATGAGCAAGTGAGCCCCCAGGAAGGGAGATATCCGCTTCATGCCTGATGTTAATGTATGGCTGGCTTTTGTAGCAGGATTAGCTTCGTTTATATCGCCATGCTGTCTTCCGCTGTATCCTTCGTACCTCTCTTACATTACAGGGATGACGGTGCAACGGTTAAAGGATGAGCGCAATCAGCGTGAAGTTCGCTTCAAGACGTTGACTCATACGCTGGCGTTTATTTTGGGCTTCTCGGCTGTATTTTATTCGCTGGGGCTGGGAGCCGGATTGTTTGGCCAATTTTTCAATGATAACCGTGATCTCATTCGTCAATTATCTGCGATCCTGATTATGTTAATGGGGTTATTCTTGCTTGGTTTGTTCAAACCGCAGTTCCTGATGAAAGAACGCAAGATGGATATGAAATGGAAACCTGCGGGCTACTTGGGCTCATTTATATTTGGCATTGGCTTTTCGGCAGGCTGGTCGCCTTGTATTGGACCAATCCTGACCGCCATTATCGCGATGGCTGCGAGCGAGCCGACGACCTGGTTGGCATTGATTACCGGCTATACAGCCGGATTTGCATTACCTTTTTTCATACTGGCCTTTTTTATTGGCTCTACACGCTGGATTTTGCGATACTCCAATATCATGATGAAGGTCGGGGGCGCATTAATGCTGTTCCTCGGTGTACTGTTATTTACCGATCAGATGACCAAAATTACGATCTGGCTACAGCAAATTACACCTGACTGGATGATTATCTAGACTGGGAATTTTCGTCCATGATCAAAATAAGAACAAAGCAGGCTGCATGCACCAGACAATTCTGGCTCATGTAACCTGCTTTTTTAATCAGAACCTGTTTGGCGCGCCATAGGTTCATTACTTTATGTTTAAGTGAAGTAATCAATGTTGGCCAGTGGGAAATGCTCAAAAATGCGCTCAGTAATATACTCGCGCAGCGCATCCTGCTGGTCATCCTTATACACATACTTGTACTGGCCCCAACGTCCCCATTTCATTTTACGCTTTTCGATATCCATCTCAAGTTTCGTTTTGGGATATCGTTTCTCAATCGTCGCTTTGGCTGTTTTGGTGAATCGATGCTGAATCATCTCAAAGGTTAAATCTTTGGTTGCTTCGTCAGGGAGTGTATCGGCAAGCTTTTGTAAAAGCTCACTATACCCTGCTTCCCATCCGTCGTACCACATGATTGGGGCAATAATAAATCCGAGCGGATAACCGGCATGAGCTATTTTCCCTGCGGCTTCTATACGCTCTTCAAACCGTGAGGTAGCTGGCTCAAAATTTTTGATCACATAATCGGAATTCACGCTGAAACGAATGCGAGTGTGTCCGTTATGCTTGATATTTAATAAAGGATCAACATGATGATATTTGGTTACAAAGCGAAGTCGCCCGTGCTCCTCATCGGCCATAAAACGAATCAGGTCGCCGAGGTTTCCCGTAATATGTTCCAGTCCTACCGGATCGGATGTACACGCCGCCTCGAAACGAGTAAGTTCAGGTGCACGTTCCTCGATGTATCCTTTGGCTGCCTGAATGATCTCTTGCGTGTTTACATAGACACGGACATAAGGTTTGGCCCCGAGCGTCGTTTGAAGATAACAATAATGACAGTGGCCCATACAGCCTGTGGAGATGGGAATAGCGTATTCGGCTGATGGCTTGGATTGATCAAATTTAAGTGTTTTACGCACACCGACGACAAGGGTTCGTTTGGCCATCCGGTACTTTTCCTGTTCCGTTTCACCGGGGAGATTGGTAATTCGATTATGGGATGTTGTCATTTGATATGGGATGTTCCTGGATGTAACCCATTCCATAATCCGTTTGCCTTTCTCATATTCAAGCGCTCCAGGTTCAAAATACACCAAATCGGGAATAAAAGGTTTAGTTCCCTTTGCTTTGCGAACGGGTGGATGCGCTACACTTGTACTCACAAAATCACTCCTTTCATTACGGAACATTGCTTAGTGTGCCTCGTTTGCAGATAAGTCAGCCTTGCCAATACTTTCGCACAAGGAGTGCCTGTTAAGTATTGAGAAGTGTTTAATGAACAGTAACAAGTGAATGAATTGTGCAGGGCTTGCCAATGCGTATTGATAACATGTATCATTATAAGATAGGGACCAGGCAAGAATATTGTCGGTCAGAGAGAAGAGAGGGAAGCAGATGCCAACGCCCAGTATGGAAGATTATTTGGAGCGTATATACAAATTAATTGATGAAAAGGGCTATGCTCGTGTGTCTGATATAGCTGAAGGTTTGGAAGTACATCCTTCATCAGTGACGAAGATGATCCAAAAGCTGGACAAAGACGAGTACCTGATCTATGAGAAGTACCGCGGGCTGGTGCTTACGCCAAAAGGCAAAAAGATGGGCAAACGTTTGATGGAGCGCCATCATCTGCTTGAACAATTTTTGACGACCATTGGTGTTCAGGAAGAAAATATCTACCAGGATGTTGAAGGAATTGAACACCATCTCAGTTGGGATTCCATTACCTGCATTGAGTCTTTAGTTGAATACTTCCGCCAGGATGAAAGTCGATTACGTGATCTGAAAAGTATTCAGGATGTCATGAGCAATACCGAATCCTAGGGTGTAAGCCAGACCTCACTTTGTAAATTGAAGTGCATATCCATCCAAAATCAGAAGATGTTTCTCGCCATGAAGAAGGGCGAAGAAGCATCTTTTTGCTTTTTTTAACCCCAATTTGGCAATTATTCGCAACTAAACAAACCGTTGAAGCGTCTATTAAACTAGCAGAATTTGCCGCGAATTTATAATTATTTTGGAGGATTGCACTGATGAAGCTTCGTAAAGGATTAATGCTGCTGCTTATTTTTGTTCTAGGTCTACAATCAGCAGGTATGACGGCGCAGGCAGCCAGTCAAAAGGAAATTGTCATTTATTTGGATGGTCAACGTCTGGAATCGGATGTATCACCTTACATTTTACCGAAAGTCAATGTTACCATGGTGCCACTTCGGGTCATTAGTGAGGGACTGGGGGCGTCTGTGCTATGGTCTCAAGCTACGCGCACCGTTACAATCAAGAAATCCGATTCAATCATTACAATGACGAGTGGACGCCAGCAGGCAACGGTGGATAGTACGGTAGTGGATCTTGATGCCTCAGTCGAGTTAAAGCAGGGTCGTGTCATGGTGCCGATTCGATTTGTCAGTGAGAATCTTGGAATTCAGGTGACCTGGAACCAGTCTGCGCAGACTATTGATCTGACAACAGGAAATGAGCCGAATCCTACTCCTGTTACACCAGCAGAACCTGGAGGCACAGGAAATATACCAAATACGGATGAGATGCGAGGAGCCTGGATCTCAACCATAAACGGAGACTGGCCTTCGTCGGGTGCCAAAGGAAACGTGGAGAAACAAAAGCTGGAGTACATTCAGCAGCTTGATACGTTGAAGGACATGGGAATTAACGCCGTATTTGTTCAAGTGCGAGCCAATGGGGATGCGATCTATCCATCAAGTCTTGTGCCGTGGAACAGCGTTCTTACAGGAACACAGGGGAAAGACCCAGGGTACGATCCACTTGCATTCATGATCGAGGAAGCTCACAAACGCGGTCTTGAGTTCCATGCATGGTTCAACCCATTCCGAGCAACCAATTCGGCAAGTACAACCGGGCTCGCCTCCAATCATGTATCCAAGCTGCACCCGGACTGGATTGTGAACGCATCCGGCAAATTGTATATTAACCCGGGTATTCCAGAAGCGAGACAGCATATTATTGATACTATCATGGAAGTGGTCAATCAGTATGAGATTGATGGTGTACATCTGGACGACTATTTCTATCCGTCGAATGTCACATTCAATGATGACGCTGCGTTCAAAACATACAACACATTGAATACGAAAGATCGTGCAGAATGGCGCCGTGATAATATCAATCAATTCGTCAAGCAGCTCGGAGAAAGCATTCATCATGTGAAACCGGGCGTTGAATACGGAATTAGCCCCTTTGGAGTATGGCGTAACAAATCTGTTGACCTGACAGGTTCCGATACGAAAGCAGGGGTAACCGCTTATGATAGCATGAATGCGGATGTACGGACATGGATCAAGCAGGGGTGGATTGACTATGTTGCACCACAAGTGTACTGGAGTATGACACTCAGTGCAGCACGATATGACAAGGTGGTTGACTGGTGGGCTAATGAGGTGGCAAATACAAATGTGAAATTGTATATTGGTCACTCGCCCTATAAGCTGGGCACACCCGAAATTGGTTGGCAGACGTCACAAGAAATTATTGATCAACTGATATACAATGAGAAATATGATACAGTGAAAGGAGATATTTTCTTCAGTTCACAATACCTGACGAAAAATCCGCTCGGCTTGATCGCCAAACTAAAAGCCTATTATGGACTTTAAAACATTTTAACGTAATAAGACCAACCCCTGTTCTCATACAGTGGCAGTAGTACATGGACTGCCTGGAGAACGGGGGTTTTATTGTGTTAGTTAATGGGGTATTTGAAGGTGGCGGCGTAAAAGGAATTTCGCTCGCTGGCGCCGTAAAAAGTGCTGAAGATCACGGAATCGAATTTAATCGTGTGGCGGGCACATCATCCGGCTCCATCGTAGCGGCACTGCTTGCAGCGGGATATCCAGCTGAAGAGATGAAGGGGATTATTGAGAATACACCGTTTGCCTCGTTGCTGCGGCGTTCTCCCATATTTGATATAAGGTGGATCGGCCCGGCAGCAAGACTCTTTTTGAAGAAAGGACTGTACTCTGGGGAAGCACTGGAATCGTGGATTCGTGATATGCTGAAAAAAAAGGGAGTTCGGACGTTTGCTGATCTGCCGCCAGGCAAGTTGCTAATCATCGCATCAGACATTTCCAATGGTAACATTTTGGTGCTGCCTGACGATATAAAACGTTTTGGTATAGACCCAGCGAAGCTGGAGGTAGCCAAAGCGGTACGCATGAGTTGCAGTATCCCCTATTTCTTCGATCCGGTAGCGATTCGCAGATCTCCAGTCCTGTCGAAAGGTTTACGTTTTGCAGACCAGTTTGTTTACATCGTCGATGGGGCACTGCTGAGTAACTTTCCCCTTTGGCTGTTTGACGGGGAGCGAACAGAACGGGGAGGAGATATTATCCCTGTTATCGGGTTTAAAATGGTCGGGAAAACAGAAGGTGAGCCATCGAGAATTAGAGGGCCCCTCAGTATGCTTCAGGCATTGGTTGAAACGATGCTTTCTGCACATGACGAGCGCTACATTGAACAGATCAATCGTTTCCGTACAGTGAAAATTCCCACCCTTGGCATTAAACCTACCGAATTTCATCTTTCTGTGGAAGACAGTACAGCCTTATATCAATCCGGGGTTACCGCAGGCACAGAATTTTTCAGTGGGTGGAATACCAAGATCTATGGTGAACAGCTGGATAAACAGCGACGAGAGCTAAGAAAGAGACAAGCGGATACGCCCCCTCTAACACCTGTATAAAAAGGAAACTGAAAAAGCAATTCTCCACTTGTTGGGAGAATTGCTTTTCTGTGTGTTCAGCGGAAATCAGTGTTTTAGTGATACTTGGGTACGTCTTCGTCGCTTTTACCCTTTTGCCCTTGAATGACTTGGAAAGGATAATCTTTACGTTTTTTGGAAGAACTGCTGCTCTTTCTGGTGCCGGACTGAGCATTAACTTTAGCCATGGTCCGAGCCGATGGCTTGATCTTCGGTGATGATGTCTTGCGTGCAAAGCGGCGGGGCGGATATTTATATAGCAGGAACACAACTCCGAACACGATTAGGGGTATCACCAATTGAGATACACCTTTATTCCACAGACTAGTCAAGATTCCAACAGCAGCCAGTGCGATGAACGTCCAAAATAGGATGGCCTGCTTCTTCATATCATTCACCCTTTCACAGGATCAAATGTTGCAACAGGAACTTCCGAAGTGGCTGATACGTTTGCAAGCTTGGCATCCAATTCACGCATACGGTTAAACGAAGCAATGGATACTTCCACCTGTTCATTCGTTGGTTCTTTGGTTGTCAGCAATTGCAGCCACAGCCCCGGGTATCCAAGATAACGCAGGACAGGGACGTCACGTACGGAGTTGGTCAACTTCAACAATTCGAACGAAATACCGAGCACGATTGGCAACAACAACAGCCGCTGCCCCATACGTTCCCATAGGTTATCGTATGTGAAGAGCGAGTACAAGAATACCCCGATAATGACAGTCAGCATAATAAAACTGCTTCCGCAACGGTAATGCAGACGGCTGTACTTCTGCACATTATCTGGGGTGAGCTCTTCTCCGGCTTCGTGAGCACTTATGACTTTATGCTCTGCTCCGTGGTATTGGAACAGACGTTTGATCATTGGAGTCTGAGAAATCAGCCACAGATAGGCAAGCAACAGAATGAGCTTAATTCCGCCTTCCAGTAAATTATGCAAAAACTGATTGTCGAATGCATTTTTGAACAGAAAATTCTCGATGACAACGGGCAACAACGTAAGCACAACTTTACCGAAGAGGAAAGAAAGAATAGCTACAGCGGTGACGCCAATAATCATGCTAAGGCTCCAACCTGAGCCTTCTTTTTCTTTTTGCTTCGCTTTTTCTTCGGGTTCAAGTTCATCATCAGCATAAGCGTCAGCAGAATAATTGAGATGTTTACTGCCTTTGACACTCGAATCTATAATGCTGACAATCCCGCGAAGTAATGGAATCCGCCGCAATTTCATGACCCAGGACTTGTCTTGCTTTGGGACTTCCAGATACGTAATTTCGCCGTCTTTTCTTCGAACAGCAGTAACGTTGACATGTTTACCGCCGAACATTACGCCCTCAATGACAGCTTGCCCCCCGTAGCTGACAGGCTTGGATTGTTGAGGCAAATTATTCACCTTCCTATTCTGTTCTAGGCCTTCAGTGTCGAAGACTGTTTAATAACCCTATTGTATCGAATATTGAAGGTAATTTCTAGTTTACGAGACAATCCAGAGGTGATGTTGTTAAGTTTGCCCTGATTTGAACATACTACCCGGTAGAGTTAGGACAAAAATTCGGTTATAACCCCAATGACGCGAACTGAACGTGAAGGAGAATATCAATGACAGAACATAAGGATGAACGCACATCACATATGGAAAATAAACGTTCTGATGAACGGAATCAAAAGGACCGGGGCAGCCGCCCTACCCAGCGTCAAGGCCAGGCCCATTACTTCACCAAGCCGTTTCCCTTTGCAGTGGAGCTCGGTTTTTTCGCAGGTTTTATCTGGGGAGGTCTGCATTGGTTGTTCCATCTGCTCCATTTTACGATTGTGCCATTGGGTTTTTTGGCTGAGCCCTTTTTTAAACATAAATTCATCTACACTGCCGCAGGGCATTTAACCGGCTGGCTGTTTTTTATTTTATTTTCTGTACTGGCATCCCTGATCTACACGTTCACGTTAAAAAAATGGAAAGGTCCCCTTCCAGGCATGGGTTACGGGATTTTTTGGTGGCTCATTGTCTTTGTGCTGGTAGGTCCCAAACTGGATATGGTGAAACCCTTAAACCGTTTAACCTGGGATTCAGTCATTACTGAATTTTGTTTCTTTTTGCTGTGGGGACTGTTTATTGGATACACCGTAGCTATGGAGTTCACAGATGAACGGAAACGTGAGCCGGAGAAAGCGGGAGTATAGCGCAAAAAAGCTTCTCAATCCGGCAATGGCTGTGTTAAAATAGCAGATGGTTATTTGCAGAGAGGATGGAGCAGCTATGAAACGGATTGTAGTAATCAATGGCCCGAACCTGAACATGCTCGGCGTACGTGAACCCGGCATCTATGGAACGCTTAGTCTGAAGGATATTGAAGAACAAATTCGCAGACAGGCGGAGGATCTTGGCGTCTCCATCGCTTTTTATCAATCCAATCATGAAGGGGACATCATTGATCGTATTCATGCTGCGATGGGCGATGCGGATGGAATCATGCTGAATGCCGGAGCGCTGACTCATTACAGTTATGCCGTGCGTGATGCAATCAATGCCGTGAAAGTTCCTACAGTAGAAGTACATCTATCCAACATTCATGCACGCGAAGAATTCAGACATCATTCAGTAATTGCTGCAGAAACAATCGGGCAAATTGCCGGATTTGGAGAAGTAAGCTATGAACTGGGGCTGCTGGCTCTTGTGCGTCATCTGGACAAGCAAACCTGAGCCGGGGACCCGGGAATGTGAGAGAAAGAAGGGTTACCGATGGAAAACAAACGAGTAAATAAGTTGCGTGAGGCCATGCGTGAACATGAACTCACGGCTATGCTGATTACAAATCCGATCAACCGTCGTTACATGACGAGCTTTACAGGTTCAGCAGGATATGTGCTGATTACGGAACAAGAAGCATTCTTGCTGACCGATTTCCGTTATATGACACAGGCACCGCAGCAAGCCAAAGGCTTTACCGTTGTGGAACATGGACCGAAACCATTGGAATCCGTACGTGATCTCCTTGCATCGGCGAATATCAAACAGGTTGGCTTTGAGCAGGATCATGTCACTTATGGTACGCATACTGCTTATGCTGAAGCACTTCAATCCATTGAATTGAAAGCTGTTTCCGGGATTGTGGAACAACTGCGCATTTTCAAGGATGAAGATGAGATCGCTGTAATGCAAAGAGCTGCGGATTTGGCAGACGCAACGTTTAGTCATGTTTTGCAATTCGCAAAACCGGGTATGACTGAACGTGAAGTGGATTTGGAGATGGAGTTTTTCATGCGTAAACATGGAGCAACCTCCTCTTCGTTCGACACCATCGTTGCATCGGGTGAACGTTCTGCTATGCCTCACGGTGTAGCAAGCAGCAAGGTCATCGGACAAAATGAGTTAATTACATTTGACTTCGGTGCACTTTTGGATGGATACTGTTCAGATCTGACACGTACCATTGCAACTGGCACGCCTGTACCTGAACTTCGTAAAATTTACGACATCGTACTGGAAGCTCAGTTACATACGCTTGCTAACCTGAAACCGGGCATGACCGGACGGGAAGCAGATGCATTGGCACGTGATATCATTGCAGGACACGGATATGGAGAGCAATTCGGACACAGCACAGGCCACGGCCTGGGTATGGAAGTTCATGAGGCTCCTCGTTTGTCCAAGCTGAGCGACGATATATTGAAACCGGGCATGGTGGTAACCGTTGAACCGGGGATCTATATTGACGGCCTTGGCGGCGTGCGTATTGAGGATGACGTTGTGATAACCGAGACAGGTATACACATTTTAACGAAATCAGACAAGAAGTTCACCGTAATCGGCTAATTTACAGCCACTGGTGATATAAGACGATTTTTAATATATTGGTACAGGTTATTGCTGATTGTTCTGGACCATTGCAAAAGTAGTGAAGGGAGCGGAATCGATTCTGAAGAAGCGGAGCGCTCGCCTTTGTCTCCTCATTTTAAACCTTATCAAATTCTAATCGGGAAAATGAGGAGACAACAGCGATCGGAGGAACGATCCGAGCCCGTAACGGTCACGTAGCACATGGTTGTCAATTCAGAAATGAACTCATCTATAAATTAACCAATCGTCTCATATCACCTACTTTTCAACCATATCAGGAGGGATTTTTTGTGATTTCAGTAAACGATTTTAAAACAGGCTTGACCGTACAAGTAGACAACGACATCTATACCGTACTTGATTTCCAACATGTTAAACCAGGTAAAGGTGCTGCCTTTGTACGTTCCAAACTGAAAAACCTGCGCAATGGTAACACCGTTGAGAAAACATTCCGTGCAGGTGAAACCATTGGCCGTGCCATCATCGAAAACCGTGGCGTTTCTTACCTCTATGCTAGTGGTACAGAGCACACGTTCATGGACAACGAAACATATGATCAGTTCACACTGACAAGCGACCAACTGGAGTGGGAATTGAACTTCCTCAAAGAGAACATGAACGTAAAAATCGTTAGCTACCAAGGTGAAATCCTCGGAATCGACTTGCCTACAAGCGTAGAGTTGAAAGTTATCGAAACAGAGCCAAGTGTAAAAGGTAACACGGCACAAGGCGCTACCAAAAACGCAAAAGTGGAAACAGGTCTCAACGTACAAGTGCCATTGTTCATCAACGAAGGCGACGTTCTGCTGATCGATACGCGTGAAGGTAAATACTCTTCTCGCGCGTAACGTTCACTTGATGTAAGTTAAATAAAGCATGAATTCAACCCTCTGCCATTCCTTTGGCAGAGGGTTTTTTCGAAAAAAGATTAGCCTATCAGACGCTTTCGTAATATACTGGGTTAAAGTCATTTTTCGGAGAGAATAATGACGATGGACATCAATTATGCATACTGCACAAGGTAGGGAGTGGATTTGCTTTGTCATTGTACGTCATGAAATTTGGGGGCAGCTCGGTCGGAGATACAGAGCGCATGAAGCGTGTAGCCGGACGTGTTGTAGAAAAAGCGGATGAAGGACATCAGTGTGTAGTCGTGGTTTCGGCCATGGGGGATACCACGGATGATCTGATTGATCAGGCGAAACAGCTGAACAGTGAACTGCCTGCACGTGAGATGGATATGCTGTTGACAACGGGAGAACAGATCTCGATTTCATTGTTATCCATGGCGATTCAGGCGCTGGGACGCAAAGCCATTTCATTTACAGGCTGGCAAGCGGGATTCCGGACGGAGCCGGTACACGGCAAAGCTCGGATTAACGATATTCATCCGCAGCGGGTGAATCAGGCGTTAGCTGAAGGTAATATCGTTATCGTTGCAGGTTTCCAGGGAATGACGGAAGACGGCGAGATTACGACACTTGGCCGTGGAGGTTCCGATACAACGGCAGTAGCCCTGGCAGCAGCCATCAAAGCGGACGCTTGCGAGATCTACACGGATGTGGACGGTATTTATTCCACGGATCCGCGAATTGTTAAGGTGGCACGCAAACTGAAGGAAATTTCGTACGACGAGATGCTGGAACTGGCCAACCTGGGAGCAGCGGTATTGCATCCGCGTGCAGTTGAATACGCGAAGCATTCCGGTGTGCCTTTGATTGTAAGATCCAGCTTTAACCATAATGAAGGAACGGTTGTGAAGGAGGAAGCAACAATGGAACAAGGCGTGGTAGTTAGTGGCATTGCCTATGACAAAAATGTGGCTCGCATCAGTATTTTGGGTGTGCCTGATGTACCGGGAGTTCTCGCCGAAGTATTTGGTGCCCTTGCATCAGAACAGCTGGATGTCGACATTATCGTACAGAGCGGTGTAATGGACGGCAAGGCTGACTTCTCGTTTTCTGTTGCGCTGTCTGACCGGGAGAACGCACTGCGTGTCATTGAAGCCCTTCACAGCCGCCTGCCTTACCGTGAAGTGACTTCCGAAGAGAACTTGGTTAAAGTATCGATCGTTGGCGCAGGTATGGTTAGCCATCCAGGCGTAGCTGCGAAGATGTTCCAAGTGATCTCGGGTGAAGGTGTGAGCATCAAGATGGTCAGCACTTCCGAGATCAAGGTATCTTGTGTTATCGATGGAGAGAAACTTCATGATGTAATCAAGGCGCTGCACACAGCGTATGACCTGGATACGGCAGAGCAGGCTGTGATTGGTGGACCGCAAGTTCGCAGATAAAAGCAGTAATATAGCCAGACATACCAAAGGTGTACTGAATCCCTTCAGGGGGGAAGCGGTACACCTTTTTGAGTTATTTGTATTACAACAACCGAAATACCCGCTCTTTACGTGATCCATTAAAAGGTTGCATTCGGTGCCCTTCCCCCATCTCGGGAACGCAGTCCAGCAAATCCAATTGTGTGCAGTAGGTTACATCATGCATCCTGCCCAGTTTCTCCAACCTTCGCCCACCAGCCGATACTCTAACCAAATCGGGCAATGTATCCTCGGCATGAATTGCAGCCTGATGGAGCGCCAAGCCCAGGTCATTCAACATGATGGGAAAAGGGGATTGTTGGTACAGCTCTTCGATAATGCTGCCTGCACATAAACCATCTTCCAGCGCGAACTCCCCCTGGTCTCCGGCACATAACAATAAGATATCCCTGCGAAGCTCGCACAGAACTGCCGCCACAGCCTTAACATTGAGAAACGAGCCTGCGAACACATATCTGGCCTTGGATGCTTTGATCAGGGCACGGGTACCATCTGTTGTAGTCAGAATAATGGTCTTACCCGCGATACTTGGAGTCATATATTCATAGGGGGAATTGCCCACCTCGAATCCTGTAATTTTTTTATCAAAACGCTCCCCGCCACGAATAGCATCCTTCACGTTCAATTGTTTCGCTTGAGGAACAGTCTCTACAGCGATTACATCTGCTGCATCGTAAGCCAGTGCCGTCACAATCGTACTGGTCGTTCGCAACACATCAATCACCACCACACATCGGCCCGCAATATCCATTTTTCGCACTTCATTCACATTGCCTACCACATCGACTCGCACTCCCCACAACTCCTTTCTGCATTTGGGGATAGGTGGTTCTCTTTCTTTATCCACAAATGGATAACACCTGTCTGCAAGCACTATATGCAATTGTACCTAGACGGGTGCCTAGACGGAGAACAAGGAGCTGATCTATGATTTTTTAACTCTCATCCCTATTCTGAAGAAAATGATAGATTTCAGCGTCATAAAATCAATGTACACACATAAACTTGAATATGAACAAGCACCAGAAACGCGATAAAACCGAATTCAAGGTTGGAGGGGCCTATTCATGATGGTGAACTGGAAGGATATCTTTCCGGAACCGATTCGAACCATTCTGGGAAGAATGCCGCCCGCTTTATTGGAAAAAGTGGAGGAAGTACGTATCCGTGAAGGAAGGCCACTGGAAATCAATGCAGGAGACACCTATCACTTCCTTACCCCTCAGGGCAGTCCGACAGCGAAGCCTGATGAAGCCTACATCCCCTTAAAAGAGGTAACTCACAGGCTGCTGGATCTGATCAGCAATCATTCGCTTTATACATTGGAAGAAGAGCTGCGCAAAGGGTTCATCACCATTCCCGGCGGTCATCGAATTGGGTTAGCTGGCCGGGCCGTGCTCAGCGGTGGTCGGGTGGAATACTTGCGCGATATCAATGGATTCAATATCAGGGTTGCGCGGGAGATACATGGAATCGCTGATCGGATCCTGCCCTATCTGCTGGACATGAAGAGTGGTCAGGTACTGCACACCTTAATTCTTTCGCCTCCCCAGCAAGGCAAGACCACATTGCTGCGGGATCTGGCGCGGCAGATCAGCAGTGGAACCAAACTTATGGGTGTCAGCGAGCTTGTTCAGGGTATACGTCCGCGGCTTAAGGTTGGCATCGTAGATGAGCGGTCGGAAATCGCCGGGAGTTACAAGGGAGTACCGGGATTCGATGTGGGACCCCGTACCGATGTCATGGACGGCTGTCCGAAGGCTGAGGGCATGATGATGATGTTGCGCTCCATGTCTCCCGATGTCCTGATTGTGGACGAGATCGGCCGTCCAGAGGATGCTGAGGCGGTAATGGAAGCACTCCATGCAGGTGTATCCGTCATCGCCACGGCACACGGTCGTGATTTGGCCGAGCTTTCTTCCAGACCTGCGCTCAGGACCCTGATTGTCGAGCAGATGTTTCAACGCTACGTACTACTGCAGCGGACGAGCCGGGGCATGACCTTTCGACTGGCTGATGGCAAAATGCGTGGCCTCCAGCAGACGGAAGTGGGAGGTGAGGCATTTGCTTAACATGCTCGGAGCCGTCATCATTCTGCTGGCCAGCACGCTCGCCGGATTCTACAAGGCAAGGCAATTTGCCTTGCGGCCCAGACAATTGCGTGAGTTAATTGCCGCTCTCCAGCGGCTGATGACCGAAATCAACTATGGGCTGACCCCTTTGCCTGATGCCATGGGAAAAATGGGGGCCCAGACGAAAGAGCCTGTTCGGACGTTATTTCTCCACGCAGCCAAGCAAATGGAACCCCCTCATGGCCACACTGCTCGTGAAAGTCTTCAGTCTGGCATTGAAGAGGCGTGGGGAAAATCAGCCATGAAGGCAGACGAGCGGGAGGTCATGCTGCAATTAAGTTTCAGCCTTGGCACCAGCGATCGTCAGGATCAGACCAAACACATCTCGCTAGCCATTCAGCAACTAATGCATGAGGAATCCCGTGCTCAGGCCGATCAAGTGAAATATGAACGAATGAGTCGCAGTCTCGGGATGCTTGTAGGAGCGTTAATCGTCATTCTGATCTTCTGAAATAGCCGGGATAGTGAGGTGCCAAGGTCATGAATTTAGAAGTGAACGCAATCTTTCAAATTGCGGGCATCGGAATCATTATTGCAATGATTCATACGGTGCTGAAACAAATGGGAAAGGAAGATATGGCTCACTGGGTGACCGTGATCGGATTTGTCGTTGTATTGTTCATGGTGGTTCGTATGTTGGACAGCCTGCTGCAAGAGATCAAATCGATATTTCTTTTTCAATGAAAACGGTCATGAAGCCGGGATGGTGGTGACCTGTGGAAATAATCCAAGTTGTAGGTCTGGCGCTCATCGCAACGGTTCTCATTCTAGTTATCAAGGAACAGAAGCCCATGTTCGCTTTTTTGATTGCTGCTGCTACCGGCATCGTGATCTTTATGATGCTGATTGGCAAGATCGGCGCAGTAATCGACGTACTGAAACGGCTTGCTGAAAATTCGGGCATGGAGAGCATTTATCTGAAAACCGTGCTGAAAATCATAGGCATAGCCTACATTGCTGAATTTGGTGCACAGATTGTCAGGGACGCAGGGCAGGAGAGCATTGCTTCCAAGATTGAGCTCGCCGGCAAGGTGCTGATTCTTGTCCTTGCCATACCGATCATCAGCATTATAATCGAAACCGTCATGAAGCTAATGCCGGTGTAGGAGGAGGAGGCGTGCGGACTTCATATGAAAATAATGCATAACAAGCCGCAGTGGCGCCTTGCCTTTGTGCTGATGCTGTGCTTTCTATTTGCGATCATGGGACAGGTCGCTGCCAGCTCCCCTTCTGATGAATGGATGCAGCAGCAGGCCGATCAGCTTCCCAAAGATCAGGTGGAAAAATATTGGGATCAACTTATGCAGCAATACGGAGGATTTTTCCCGGAAGGAAAGACGCCTTCCTTTATGGATATGTTAATTCCAGGCAATGAAGGATTCAGTCTGAAGTCAGTGTTCATAGCCATCGGAACCTTCATGCTGCATGAGATTTTATATAACGGCAAACTTCTGGTCACGATTGTGATGTTGAGCGTGCTAAGTATGATTCTGGAGACGCTCCAGACCGCTTTTGAGAAAAACAATATTAGCAAAATTGCCTATTCCATCTGTTACATGGTCATTATTATCATCGCCATAAACAGTTTCAGTGTGGCGATTGGATACGCCAAGGATGCGATTGCCGGCATGATTAACTTTATGATGGCCATGGTGCCCCTGCTCTTTACGCTGCTGGCATCAATGGGAAATGTTATCACCGTATCAGTCACTCATCCGCTCATCATTTTCATGATTCATCTGGTGGGTACGTTGATTCACATCCTGGTGTTCCCACTGTTGTTTTTCTCGGCTGTATTGCATCTCGTCAGTTCCTTGTCTGACAAGTACAAGCTGACTCAGCTAGCAGACTTGTTACGCAACATTAGTGTGGCTCTACTCGGTATATTACTAACGATGTTCCTAGGCGTAATTTCAGTGCAGGGTGCATCAGGCTCCGTAGCAGATGGAGTTAGTCTGAAAGCGGCGAAGTACATCGCGGGAAACTTTGTCCCCATCGTGGGCAGAACGTTTGCGGATGCAACTGATACAGTCATCACGGCTTCACTGCTGGTCAAAAATGCAATCGGTCTAACCGGTGTCATCATTATCTTGTTTCTATGCGCTTTTCCAGCGCTTAAAATCCTGACCCTTGCCCTCATATACAACATTACAGGCGCTATAATGCAGCCTTTGGGTGAAACGCCAATTGTAGGTTGCCTGCAGGCGATTGGCAAAAGCATGCTTTACGTATTTGCAGCACTGGCAGCTGTGGGACTGATGTTTTTTCTGGCCATCACGATCCTGCTAACTGCCGGTAATCTGACGGTCATGATGCGATGAGGGGATTGTTCGAGAGAAAGGGGCTGGAAGGATGGGGTGGCTGAGCAGCTGGCTCCGGGAATTGATCATGATCGTTCTGTTGGCGACCTTTGTGGATATGCTATTGCCCAACCGATCCATGGAACGCTATGTCAAGCTTGTGCTGAGCCTTCTTATCCTGCTAACCCTTTTATCCCCAATAACAAAGCTCCTCCGAAGTGACCCCGTTGCCGAGCTGAAGCGAGCGATGACAGCCATGGACTCACCGTCGGATGGAAGTGCAACACTGGAACAGATCCTGGCTCAGGGCAGGAAGCTGCAGTCGAACGAACAGGAACAATCCTTGCAATGGACAGCCAGAGAACTGGCTAATGTGATGAAGGGGCAAATTGAAGAAACAACCGGGGAGCGAGTACAGTCCGTCGAGGTGAAGCTTGTCATGGATACAACCAAACCGGAGAAGGATCTGGCATCCTCCGTGGAATTGCCCGCAATCCAGTATGTTTTGGTGGAGATGGCAGGAGAGACAGCAGCCGGGAAAGCCGGCTCCAACACAGGTTCATTGGAGGAAGCGGCAAGTACCGATCCATTATTCGGCGCTGACTCCGAATCCGAACCTGCTAAATCGAATACAGCACAAGAGCCAATCCAGATCGGTCAGATTGAAGTGCCTGATGTACAGATTAAGGTGGATAATGGCGGCAATGATGACAGCAGCGTGGACAACGGAAATCCTGGAGGCTCTCCAAATCGACAGGAAGCTCACTCCACACCAGTTTTGGGTGATCAGTCAGAGACAAACCCTCAGCAAGAACAAACGTCCTCCCGATCAGAGCGAGCAGTACAAATTATTACGCTATTGACTGAGAAGTGGGATGTTGATGCGAGCAAAGTACAGGTGAGGGAAAAGAAAAGCGCTTCGGCGCTGTGAAAAGGAGGGTGTCCGATGAGGCAATGGCTCAAAAAGATGGAAAGCTGGCTTGGCGGCGGAGAAGGTGGACAACGGCGAAGTCAAACCTTTCGCTGGCTTATTATCCTCGGCTTGATCGGAGTAGGGATCATGCTGTTTAATTCCTTCGTCAATGTCAAAAAGATTGATTCCGAAAATATCGGTCGCGAACCTCCTGATCCGACTACATCCATGGCAACCATCCAGACGGATGCAACGGATCAGAATCCTTTTCAGGCGATAGAGATCGCGTTTGAAGACAAAATCAAGGGCGTACTGGAAAATATCGTCGGCGTGGGAACCGTTGATGTCATGGTTACTGTCGATTCTACAGAGGAGCTTGTTGTGCAGCGTAATGTGAAGGATTCGCAGCAGCTGACCGAAGAAACAGATGCTAACGGGGGAAAGCGGCATATGACGCAATATACCCGTGATGGCGAAATTATTACGTATGAAATATCAGGGGATCAGACCCCCATTGTCACCAAGAAGCTCAAACCGCAAATCCGGGGAGTGCTTGTCGTCGCCAGAGGCGCAGAGAACAAGGTTGTGAAGGACCTGATTACAGATGCTGTCGAAAAAGGACTGAATGTGGCGGCCTACCGAATCTCGGTTGTTCCGCGCAAGCAGGATTAATTCGGAATATTGAAACTCAGTATTCAATTCTTGTACAAGATTTAATTCACATAAGAATGAAGCTAATTCGAGGAGGAAGTTCTAATGAATAACAAACGTCAAACGGTATGGCTCGTATCCATGCTGAGTCTGATGGTCATTTTGTCCGCTTATTACTTGTTCACTGAAGATTCGGGTCCGGTTAATACGCCAGTAGCTGACAGCACGCAGGTGGATGGGATGAAGCAGGGAGAAGCGAAGGAAACGACTGGAATCCTTGATCCGACAGAAGGTCTGGTTGTGAATGAAGTGGTGAATGGCGGTGAAGTTACAGGGACTGAAGGAGAGCAGGCAGCAACTGAATCGGTTGATAATCCTGCGGTTGTAGACGGTAAAGAAGCCGGAGAAACCGAGAAATCCCCTGCTGCAGATTCGGGAGAGAAACAAGGTGAAGCAGGAAAAGGCAGTGAGAAGGGCTCTGACAAAGGCGCAGCAACCAGTCCTGAGGCAAGTGGCGGAACTGACGGCAGCGTGACGAAAACCGATGAAGAAGTCCTTAAGGAAATGGAGGAGCAAAATACAGCAGCCTCTGCGAGCAGCCAGTTCCAGAATTATCAATGGCAGCGTGAAGAAAGCAACAATCGCAAATATGAGGAACTGATGACCGTTGCAGGTGATCTGAGCAAAACACCAGAGGAAAATGCAAAAGCAACAGAACAGCTCCGCACACTGGAAGAAAAAGAAGCCAAAATCAATGGCATTGAAGAAACTCTTTCACAGCAGTTTGCCAATGCCATCGTTCAAGAGGATGCCGACAAGTATAAAGTTGTTGTTCTCAGTGACAAACTGGATGTAAAACAGGCGGTTTCCATTGTGGATCTGGTCATGAAAGAATTGGCAGTAACGCAAAATAAAATCAGCGTTCAATACGTAACAGAACAGTAATCCGATTCATGGAAAAGTAGCCCCGAGAGCTGGTTCAGTTCTCGGGCTCTTTCCATTTTTAACGATTATGATATAATACATAAAGCCATATGACCGTCCTAGTGAGACTGGCATGATGCCGAAGGAGTGAATAATGGAAATGTTTAAATTGAGTGAGATCAAAGAGCTGATCAAACTGGTAGATGAAAGTTCCGTTCAAGAGTTGGAAATTGAAAATGAAGGATCACGGTTGTCGATTCGCAAACCGGGTAAAACCGAGTATGTTCAGGCAGCTGCTATTCAACCGCAAATGATTGCTGCACCACAGGTGCAACCGGCTGCAGTTGTAGCTGAGGCTGCTCCGCAAGTCGATACTACAAGTCATTTACATAAAATTGTATCTCCGATGGTGGGTACTTTTTACAGAGCTTCCTCGCCGGAAGCTGGTCCTTTTGTAAGCGCTGGTGATAAAGTTGTTGAGAAAACAACGGTATGTATCATTGAGGCGATGAAGCTGATGAACGAGCTTGATGCTGACATCAAGGGAGAAATCGTTGAAGTGCTGGTTGAGAACGGACAGCTGGTTGAGTATGGACAACCCCTGTTCCTGGTGAAACCGGAATAACGGTTACAGCCGCATTACGGCAACTGCATGAGCTTCGAAGGAGGACAATAACGAAATGAAATTTCAAAAAATACTGATTGCGAACCGTGGCGAAATTGCGGTACGTATTATTCGTGCCTGTCGTGAAATCGGCATTTCGACGGTAGCAGTCTATTCGGAAGCGGATAAAGACTCCCTGCATGTTCGTCTTGCAGATGAAGCATATTGTATCGGGCCTACACTTTCGAAAGACAGTTATCTAAACTTCACAAACCTGATGAGTGTAGCTACACTGACGGAATGTGATGCGATCCACCCAGGCTACGGATTCCTGGCAGAGAACGCTGATTTTGCAGAAATCTGTGGTTCCTGCAATATTACGTTCATCGGCCCATCTCCGGAAGCCATTACCAAAATGGGTGACAAGGCTGTTGCCAAACAAACGATGAAGGATGCAGGTGTACCTGTCATTCCGGGATCCGACGGTTTGGTTGAAAATATGAATGAAGCCATTATGATTGCTAGAGATATTGGATATCCTGTCATTATCAAAGCTACCGCTGGTGGTGGAGGTAAAGGGATTCGTATTGCTGAAGATGAAGAAACGCTGATCAAGCAAATAACAGCTGCCCAGCAGGAAGCACAGAAAGCTTTTGGCAACGCCGGAGTATATCTGGAGAAATTCCTGACAGGCATGAAGCACGTGGAGATTCAGATCATTGCAGACAAGCATGGAAATGCAGTGCATCTGGGCGAGCGTGATTGTTCCGTTCAGCGTCGACGTCAAAAGCTAGTGGAAGAAGCGCCTTGTCCTATCATCTCTGAAGATGTGCGTACATTGATGGGAGAAGCCGCAGTACGGGCGGCGCTTGCCGTGGATTACTCGGGAGCAGGTACACTTGAGTTCTTGCTCAGCCCTAACGGTGAATTCTATTTCATGGAAATGAATACACGTATTCAGGTTGAACACCCTGTAACAGAGATGGTTACAGGAGTGGATTTGATCCGTGAAATGATTTCGGTAGCTGAAGGCAATCCACTTTCTTTCCGTCAGGAAGATGTTGTGATTAATGGCTGGTCCATTGAGTGCCGTATCAACGCAGAAGATCCTGACCGTAACTTTATGCCGTCACCAGGCAAAATTGGTTTCTACCTTGCACCAGGAGGACCGGGTGTACGTGTAGATAGTGCAGCTTATCCAGGTTACACGATCTCTCCTTATTACGACTCCATGATCGCTAAATTAATCGTATGGGGAGCAAACCGGGAAGAGGCCATCGCAAAGATGAAGCGTGCATTGGCTGAGTTTGCGATTGAAGGCATCTCCACAACGATTCCTTTTCATCAGAAATTGCTGGATCATCCAACGTTTGTTCGGGGTGACTTTGATATCAAATTTCTTGAGGAAAATGAGATTTAAAAGGCATATTGGGCTTGTTTGTCATAATGTAGCCCAAATGATATAGTATGTAATAATAAGAGCGCATGTCTCCTGCAGAGGATAAGCCGTCACGTATGCGGATGAAGGTTGCAGGGGTTCCGGTAAAGCCGGACCGGAAGGGTATCTGAAGGTCAATCGATCTGAATGCCAGCGCCCTGACGGATGGCCGCAAACTTATTTCGCGAAAGGTGTGTTGAACAGTTATGAGTACATTGCCGACAGAATTTGAACGAACGGATATCGGTGAAATCCAGATCGCACCTGAAGTTATTGAAGTGATCGCTGGACTGGCTACAGTCGAAGTGAAAGGTGTTGCAGGCATGAGCGGCGGATTCGCTGGTGGATTTGCTGAATTGCTTGGTCGCAAAAATCTTTCCAAAGGCGTGAAGGTTGAAGTGGGTCAACGTGAAGCAGCGGTGGATGTTTCCGTTATTATTGAATATGGTTACCGTCTGCCACAGGTGGCTACCGAAATTCAACAGAACGTGAAGCGCTCCATCGAGAACATGACAGGATTGAATGTGAATGAAGTTAATGTGCACATTCATGACGTTCAGTTCAAGAGCGCCGAGAAAGTGGAAGAAATCGATCTGAACAGTCAGCGCGTTAAATAAAAGAAGACAGATTCCCCCGGCATCACTGCCGGGGTTTATCCTGTCTTGGACAGGCCTTTGGGGCAGTGGAAGCGTGCACTTGAGGATCACCCTTTTGCGTATGGGCAGGTTAAGCAATGTTAGTGAGCAAGGGAGGCTGTGCAGTTCGTGGCTAAAATACTGGATCGGCTTCTGTTGTTTATATACAGCATAAGCGTTGGAGCAATATCGGCAGCAGTTATACTTCTTATCAGTGGTGTGCTGCCTTACGAATTGAATTACCAGCAGGAACAAAACGTCATTATTGCGGCAGTTGTTGCAGCAGCGATTTTGTTTATTCTGAGTTTGCGATTTTTCTACATTTCGGTTCGGCGTGATCGTGCTTCGTTGCCATCTGTGGACCAACGTACCGAGTACGGGGATGTACAGATTTCAATGGAGACGATTGAGAATCTCTGTCTCAAAGCGACTTCCCGTTTCCGGGGAGTGCGTGATGTCAAAGCACGTATTCGTGTAGTCGAATCGGGACTGGAGATTATGATTCGCGCGGTAGTGGATGGGGAGTCGCCAATTCCTGCGCTGACATCCGATCTGCAGAAGGCAATACATGATCATGTACAGGAGATTACGGGTATCCCGGTTTCTTTTGTTACCGTATATATTGCCAATGTTACCCAGTCACCTAACTACAAGAGTCGAGTGGAATGAGGTGAGTTTCACTGATGTTGTGGAGAGAGATTTGGGATAGTCACAAAGGCCGGATTACCGGAATTATCGGCGGCATCTTTTTTGGGTTTCTTTATGTATGGATCGGTTTTTGGGATATGTTGTTCTTTGCACTCTTGGTGTTCATCGGTTATACGTTAGGCAGACGAAGCGACTCGAAGCTGGGCTCGTTCATTCCCTGGAGGGAATGGGGACAATGGCTTGGTGACCGCTGGCGTCCGTTCAAGTGAGCCATCTGAACCCTGCAATATGTTTCTTCCGAAAATAGAACTGTAATTTAGGTTGCCCGTTTTTTGGAGGAAACGTAGTGCAGGTTTTTTTGTGAAAAGGGATAACAATATAATAAGATCTCTGATTCCATCAAAGATTTTACTATTTTAAAATAAGCATGATGACGCTCCAGAAGGGGCGCTGCAGGAGGCAGGACATGAAAAGACGTTTGGCAAGGGAAATTGCAGTACAAAGTCTGTATCAGATGGAAATGAATGAAGTGGGCGCAGCTGAGGCTGTGAATATGCTGATCAATGAAGCCGCTGAAGACAATGAAACCGAAGTGGTTATTCACGATGCAGATGTAATGCGTACCTACGTGACTGAAATCGTACAGGGTACATGGAATAATAAGGAAGCAATCGATGGCTTGCTCGTGGATTATTTGAAAGGCTGGCAGATTAGCCGTCTGTCGCGCGTAGACCGTCAGATTTTACGCCTTTCAACCTATGAGATGGTGTTCCGTGATGACATCCCGGCAAAGGTATCCGTCAATGAAGCGATTGAATTGTCCAAATATTTTGGTACAGATGAATCCGGCAAATTCGTCAATGGCGTACTTGGACGCATGATTCAGGAAGTTGACGCCATCAAAGCAAAATTGTCTTAATTACGCAAGTTATTTTATTTTTATTCACATAAGGGAGAGAGTACAATGACAGCATCTATTATTAACGGCAAAGAAGTATCCCAAGAGCTCCGCGCAAGCATGACGACCGAAGTAAAACAGCTTAGCGAACAGGGGGTAGTACCTGGTCTTGCTGTGGTGCTCGTCGGGGAAGATCCGGCATCCCAAGTTTATGTGCGTAATAAAGAAAAAGCATGTCATGATCTTGGTTTTTATTCCGAGGTGCATCGTTTGGATGCAAACACGTCGCAGGAGGATCTGCTCGCTCTGGTGGACAAGCTGAACAAACAGGAAACCATTAATGGTATTTTGGTTCAGCTTCCATTACCGAAGCATATCGAGGAAAAAGCAGTTATCGATGCAATCGCCGTGGACAAAGACGTGGATGGGTTCCATCCGGTCAATGTGGGTAACCTCGTCATTGGTGACGACAGTCTGCTCCCATGTACGCCTGCGGGTGTAATTGAACTGATCAAGCGTACGGGTCTCGAAATGTCGGGCAAACATGCAGTAGTCATTGGACGCAGCAACATTGTAGGCAAACCGGTATCGCTGCTGCTTCAACGTGAGAACGCAACAGTAACGATGTGTCATTCCCGTACAGCGAACATGAAAGAAATCACGCGTCAGGCAGATATTCTTGTCGTTGCCATCGGCCGTGCAAACTTTGTGGATGCTGATTTCGTTAAACCAGGTGCAGTTGTCATCGATGTGGGGATGAACCGTCTAGATAACGGCAAACTGGCAGGAGACGTGGATTTCGAGAGCGTGAAGACGGTATCCGGCCCAATTACACCGGTTCCTGGAGGCGTTGGTCCAATGACCATTACCATGTTGATGCAAAATACACTGATCGCAGCCAAACGCGCTCACGGATTGGCCTAGGTTACCGTCTGTGGCAGATCAAAAGATCTTCTCCATCAAAGACCTGAACCGCTACATCCGAATGAAGCTGGAATCGGATCAGGTCCTGTCGGACGTCTGGCTGCGCGGAGAGATCTCCAATTTTACACATCACTCCAGTGGTCATATGTATTTTACATTAAAGGACAAGGACAGCCGGATTAAGTCCATTATGTTTGCGTCCCATAATCAGCGATTGCCCTTTGTACCGAAGGAGGGTGCAAGGGTTATTGCTCGTGGTAACGTTTCGGTGTATGAGCGGGACGGACAATATCAATTCTACGCCACACACATGCAACCGGATGGTATTGGAAGTCTTTATCTGGCATATGAACAACTGAAAAAAAAGCTGGATGAAGAGGGGCTATTCTCTGCATCGCGCAAAAGGCTGATTCCCCGTTTCCCACAGACGATAGGTGTGGTTACTTCACCTACAGGAGCAGCGGTAAGGGATATCATGATTACATTGCAACGCAGATATCCGTCAGCCCGAGTCATTCTATATCCTGTACTCGTTCAGGGTAAAGGTGCGGCTCCTTCCATTGTGAAAGCTATCAACAACCTGAATCGTATGGGTGAAGCCGATGTGTTGATTGTCGGAAGAGGCGGGGGATCACTGGAGGAATTGTGGGCTTTCAACGAGGAGATCGTGGCAAGGGCGATTGTTGCCTCGGCCATTCCGGTCATTTCAGCCGTCGGGCATGAAACAGATTTTACGATTGCCGATTTTGCTGCTGATCTGCGGGCGGCAACGCCCACGGCTGCTGCCGAGCTGGCAGTGCCTAACCGTGCCGAACTGCTTGATCAGATTGCTCAGCGCCAGCGTCAGCTGCAACACAGTTTACGTCAGCGTGCTGTTCATAACCGCGAGCGGCTGTCGAGATTGCAGCGCTCACCTGTCCTTGTGCATCCCAGAAGGACCTTAATGCAGCATACGGAGCGATTGGATATGCTGAAACAGCGTCTTCTGCGAACTGTAGATACACGTGTGAGATGGACGACCGAGAAACAGGAGCGTTTGCGTGCTGCCCTGCAGCGGTTTAATCCTCGTGATCAGGTGAATGCAGCAAGGCGGGAAAATGCATCAGCCCGGCGTCAGCTGGAGGTTGCGATCCGATCCATCACGAGAGGCAAGCAGCAGCAGTGGAAATCATCCGTACGGCATCTGGATGCGCTTAGCCCGCTTAAGGTCATGTCAAGGGGATACAGCCTTGTCTATGACGAGCAGGAACAACGCTTGATCAAATCCATAGAGGATGTACAGCCTGGAGATTCCATAAAGATTAAATTAACAGACGGACAGCTGGACTGTCAGGTTTGGGGAATGAAGGAGGACGACAATACCGATGGCGAATGAACCGGAATTGAATTTTGAAGAGGCAATGGCGGCATTGGAAGACATCGTAGGTCAGCTTGAGCATGGTGATGTTCCTTTGGAACAGGCCATCGATTTGTTTCAGCGCGGGATGAAATTATCACAACTTTGTGGGCTGAAGCTGGAACAAGTGGAACGAAAGATCGAAATGATCGTAGAAGAGGATGGGGAACTTCGCAAGAAACCGTTCGGCACTGCCGTCGATGAGAGCGGTGAAATCAATGAGTAATCGTCCTTCGTTTGAAGCGTATCTTCAGGAAATAACGGCAGAGGTGACAGGAGAGTTGCAGCAGACTCTTCCTGTTCACTGGGATGTCCCCCAGTCACTGGTTGACGCGATGCAGTATTCTCTTATGGCCGGGGGCAAACGTCTCCGTCCGCTCCTGGTCGTTGCTGCGGCGGAAGCCTTCGGTGCACAGCGTAAAGCTGCACTGCCGGTAGCCTGCGCCGTGGAGATGGTTCATACGTATTCGTTGATCCACGACGACCTGCCAGCGATGGATAATGATGATTATCGCAGGGGAAAATTAACGAATCACAAAGTATTCGGCGAAGCAACGGCGATTCTGGCTGGGGATGCTCTGTTGACGCATGCTTTCTATAGCATTGTGCAGGCAGGTCGCCGCTGCGGTGTTTCGACAGACGCCTTGTTATCCATTGTGGAGGATTTGTCCGAACTGGCTGGAGCGAGAGGCATGGTCGGTGGGCAAGTGGCTGACATGGAAGGCGAGCAGGGGATGACAGATTTGGCACAGCTCCAGTACATTCATCTGCACAAAACCGGGGATTTAATTGTGTTTTCCCTTCTTGCTGGAGCTCGAATCGGTGGTGCGACTGAAGGGCAATTGGAAGCGCTGCGCGTATTCGGTAGAGATCTGGGCCTGGCTTTCCAGATTCAGGATGATATTCTGGACCTGACGGGTGACGAGCAAAAAATGGGCAAAAAAACGCAAAGTGATGTGAGTCAGCACAAGGTGACGTATCCTTACTTTATTGGTATGGAAGCCTCACTTGATGAGGTGAAGTCTCTTACACAATCTGCGAAAGATGCACTTGGTAGAGCTGAGTTACCTGATCCGTCAAGACTGATGGAGATTGCTGATTATTTAATGAGTCGAGATCATTAAGATCCGCTTTCGGATCGCGCTCCTTGTTTCAAAATGCCTGCAGAGGTGTAATGCATTTAATGTGCTTTTTCTGCCTGCACAGAGCAAGTCAGTTCCGAGAAAACGGTGGAATACATACAGAGGAAGATCATTGAACCTTGCTGGCGAAAATGCTCGTTATCTGGAGTATAGTGCCGTAAATTATGATTCTTGTTCTTTTATGTTATAATGTTTTAATGTCATTTAATAAATTGTGTATATATAGATTACACCAACAATCAAACAATCTAGGAAAGCGGGGAGATTCTCGTGCTGCTTCCACAAATTAAACAACCCAGTGATCTAAAGTCGATGTCTCAGGATGATCTCGTTCTTTTGTCGGCAGAGATCCGGCAGTTTCTGATTGAGAAACTGTCCGTTACAGGGGGCCATCTCGCACCCAACTTAGGAGTGGTTGAGCTCACGGTAGCCCTGCATTACTGTTATAACAGTCCAGTGGACAAAATGATTTTCGATGTAGGGCACCAAGCTTATGTGCATAAGGTTCTGACAGGGCGTATGGATCGCTTTGATACATTGCGTCAGCACAATGGCTTGTGCGGATTTGTCAAACGTAACGAGAGTGAACATGATGTATGGGAAGCGGGTCACAGTAGTACATCATTGTCTGCTGCAATGGGTATGGCGCTTGCGCGTGATCTCAAAGGTGAAGACAATCAGGTTATCGCGATGATCGGGGATGGAGCGCTTACAGGAGGAATGGCTTTTGAAGCACTCAATCACATTGGTCATGAGCAGAAAAAACTGATGGTCATTCTCAATGATAATGAAATGTCCATTGCTCCAAATGTCGGAGCTATGCATAAATATCTGAGCAAAATTCGTTCGGATCGTCACTATTTGAAAGCCAAAGATGACGTGGAAGGAATGCTCAAAAAAATCCCTGCCATTGGGGATCGTCTGGCCAAATCGGCGAGCTGGATTAAAGATAGTGTCAAATATATGATGGTTCCAGGAGTTCTGTTCGAAGAGCTGGGTTTTACTTATTTGGGACCCATTGACGGTCACGACATTCCCAAGTTGATTGAAACGTTCAAACAGGCGGATAATGTGGATGGCCCTGTCATGGTTCATGTGCTTACAACCAAGGGCAAAGGGTATCAGCCGGCTGAGGCCGATTCACACAAATGGCACGGAATTTCTCCGTACAAGATTGAATCAGGCCAAGTACTCAAAGCTGTGGGCAAACCAATGTATACAGAAGTGTTTGGTAAAACGCTGGTTGAACTTGCCGAGCAGGATAAGCGAATCGTGGCAGTAACTCCAGCCATGCCAACAGGATCGGGCCTCATTCCGTTTAGCAAAGAATTCCCAGAACGGATGATTGACGTAGGTATTGCAGAGCAACATGCAGCAACGATGTGTGCGGCGCTCGCTATGGAGGGTTTGAAACCGGTATTTGCCGTCTATTCGACGTTTATGCAACGAGCGTATGATCAGATTGTTCATGATATCTGCCGTCATAACGCCAATGTGATGTTCGCTATCGACCGTGCAGGATTTGTAGGCCCGGATGGCGAGACGCATCAAGGGGTATACGATGTGGCGTTTATGCGTCATATTCCGAATATCGTGCTGATGATGCCAAAAGATGAAAACGAACTGCGCCATATGATGAAGACAGCGCTTGAATATAATGAAGGTCCCATTGCTTATCGTTATCCACGAAATAATGTGGTAGGTGTGCCTCTTGATGATGAACTCATTCCCATTCCGATTGGCAGATGGGAACAACTTCGACCATCTGAAGGCTACGCTGTTATCGCTTCGGGATCGATGGTACAACTTGCAGAAGAAGCAGCAGAGACGGTTAAAAGGGAAGGTATCACGGTTGGCGTCATTAATGCCCGTTTCCTGAAACCGCTGGATGAACAGATGCTGCGTGATTTGGCTGTTCGGGGTACGAAACTTA
The DNA here is from genome assembly GCF_014844075.1 of Paenibacillus sp. JNUCC-31. NCBI lineage: Bacteria > Bacillati > Bacillota > Bacilli > Caryophanales > Paenibacillaceae > Paenibacillus > Paenibacillus sp. JNUCC31. The sequence continues at coordinate 776,093 of NZ_CP062165.1, read as the reverse complement.
TTGTGCTTGAAGAAGCATCACAGGCGGGAAGCATGGGAAGTGCTGTATTGGAGTTTTACGCTGAACAAGGGCTGCACGATGTTCATGTGCAACTGATGGGGATTCCGGATCGTTTCATCGAACATGGCAGTATTGAGGAGCAAAGAGAAGAAGTGGGACTCACCGTCGAGAATGTGAGTTCAGAGTTGCGCAGTATGGCGGCCCAATCTTCATACGGCATGTCCAGAACACGGTTCCCTTCATAACTGAAACACATTATTGAATAGTAGGATTACTACATGATAGGAGAAAGACATGTCACTCCCGAAAGAACGAATTGATGTTCTGCTGGTTGAGCAGGGATATTATGAAAGCCGCGAGAAGGCAAAGGCTGCGATCATGGCTGGACTGGTATATGCCAACAACGAGCGGATTGAAAAAGCGGGCATGAAGATTCCACGGGAAGCTGAACTCAAAGTAAAAGGTTCAGTACATCCCTATGTTGGCAGAGGCGGATTAAAGCTGGAAAAAGCGATCCGTCACTTCGACCTCAAGATGAATGGACTTGTGATGCTTGATATTGGTTCGTCAACTGGCGGTTTTACCGATTGTGCCCTACAACATGGAGCAGCTCATGTTTATGCGATCGATGTAGGCTATAATCAGCTGGATTGGTCCCTTCGTAATGATGAACGGGTTACTGTTATGGAACGAACGAATTTCCGATATGTGACTCCGGAAGATCTGAATGGACCTGTACCTAACTTTGCCAGTATCGATGTTTCCTTTATTTCACTGAAAATTATCTTGCCACCGCTGCAGGCACTTCTAAAACAGCCGGCAGACATTGTAGCACTAATTAAACCGCAATTTGAAGCAGGTCGTGAGAAGGTCGGGAAGTCGGGCGTCGTTCGTGATTCAAGGGTTCACAAGGACGTCCTGCAGACGATGCTTCGTTTCGCCAATGAGCTTGGGTTGAAACTGCAAGGTCTAACGTTCTCCCCAATTACTGGAGGAGAAGGCAATATTGAATTTCTCGCCCACTGGCGTCTGGAAGCACCAGGACCAACACAACTAGAGAACGTTGGGGCTTCACTTGATGCACTTGCAGACCAAGTTGCAACAGAAGCCGCCCATACTTTTACAGGAAACTCATCATAGGATGGGTTTCTTTTCGCTGGAAAGGTGACAAGCTAAAAGGAAATTGGTTGTCGAACCTCGAATAAGTCTTCGAGGTGAGCGATGATGGATGGGCAATATGACACAATCGTTATTGGTGTATTTGCTGTCTGCTTGATTTTGTGGCTGTTCTTTGGCTTAAGAAATTGGGTTAACCGACCGATTCCGGTAAGCTTGTCCGGCATGCAATTGAATTCGGAAATTCAGGATTCACCTGCAGTCGATCTGCTTGAGGCGGAAGGATATGAAGTCATCGGAGGCAAAATGAAAGTTCCTTTAGCTTTTGAAGCAGATGAATCCGTTTATTACAGCAGACTGTTCATAGATTATATTGCAGAGCGGGATGATCTCAGGTACCTGGTAAAGACGTCACGTCGCAGACAACCGTTTGAACTTACTGGACCAGCGCTGCGGGATCGCTTTCTGTATTATTTATTGTTATACCCCGGCTGTGAAGGATTGCTGTATGTAGACATGGAGGAATCGGATATCAAAGTAATCAGGCTTATGGACTATCAGGAAGATGTGTATGACGGAGATGGGCTGGATTAGTGGCATATATAAAACTAGAACCAGATTGGCTAAATGATTGACAACAAAAATTGCTGGCAAAGGCCTCATGAATAACAACGGACTGCCGGCTTATTGCAATACAATGAACTGGAGGCATGTATGAAAGGACAACGGCACATTAAGATACGTGAAATTATTAGTCAAAACGAAATTGAAACCCAGGATGATCTGGTTGAAGCACTGCGTCAGTCAGGATTTCAAGTGACACAGGCCACGGTATCCAGGGATATCAAGGAGCTCCTTTTAATCAAGATTCCCATGGATGATGGAAGATACAAATATTCGCTGCCTACAGATCAACGCTATAACCCGATTCAGAAATTAAAACGTGCCCTTGTGGACAACTTCTTGCACATTGATCATACGAATAATCTGGTCGTAATGAAGTGTTTACCTGGAACGGCAAATTCCATTGCTGCTTTGCTCGATAATATTGAATGGACTGAAGTCATGGGTACGATCTGTGGAGATGACACCATACTCATCATTTGCCGGACGGAAGATAACAGTGTGACTGTAATCGAGCGAATTATGGGTTACATTTCCTAAATCATTATTGTTCAAAAACATAATTTCTGAGTTAGCCATCCGGAGGTGTTTTTGCAGATGTTAGTAACATTATCGATTCGTAATCTGGCTGTCGTGGAAGAGGTGGATGTTGTATTTCACCAGGGATTTCACGTCTTATCAGGTGAAACAGGAGCAGGTAAATCGATTATTATTGATGCACTGGGTTTGATTGCAGGCGGACGAAGCTCCGCAGATCTCATCCGCTATGGATGTGAGAAGGCCGAGATGGAGGCTCTATTCGAAATGGAGCCTAGTCATCCGGTATGGGAAACATTGGAGAAGCTTGGTATTCATTGTGAACCAGAGGAGCATCTGGTGATTCGCCGAGAACTGAACATCCAAGGCAAAAGTACATCTCGAATTAACGGACAGCTGGTCAATCTGACTATGCTTCGTGAAGTAGGCGAAAAACTAATCAATATTCACGGACAGCATGAACATCAAAGCTTGCTGCGTGCAGAGAGCCATCTCGGGCTCCTGGATACATACGGCGCGACAGTGATAGGCCCTGTCAAAACGGAATATCAGCAGCGCTATAGCAAGTTCATTACTGCTGAAAAAGAATTGCGTGCACTTCAGGAATCCAGTCAGCGTGCATATCAATTGTTGGACATGTATCGCTTTCAACTTGAAGAAATTGCAGCTGCATCTCTAACCCAGGGTGAGGATGAATCACTTGGAGAAGAACGGGTCAAACTATCCCATAGTGAGAAAATGATGGACAGTGTTGCTGGTGCATATGATCTGCTTAGTGGTCAACGTGGGCTGGAGGCTGTAAGTATCGCTTTGTCACGAATTGAGGATATTTCGGGATATGACAGCAAAGGGTTACAGCCTATTGTGGAACAGCTCCAGTCTGCATTTTACCAGCTGGAAGATGCCACGTTTCAGTTGCGCGATTATCGAGAGAAGATTGAATTTAATCCAGCAAGATTGGAAGAAGTGGAACAGCGGCTGAATCTGATTTCTGGCCTCAGACGGAAATACGGGGACAGTGTCGAACTAATTCTGAATTATTATGAACAAATCAGCCATGAAACCGACCAGCTGGAGAACAAGGATGAACGGCTGGAGAAGTTGCGTAATGAACGTGACAAATTGCTCAAGCTGGTCATGGAGTCTGCCGAGGAGCTCAGCCGGGTTCGTAAGCAATGTGCAGAGGATCTGGCAGCCCAGGTGGAAAGTGAACTGAAGGATCTCCAGATGGAAAGAACAACGTTGCGGGTACAGATTACTCCCTTTGAAGATCAGAAAGGGATTGAATGGAATGGTCGACGTATACGTCTGACCCGTCAGGGGGCAGATAACGCGGAATTCCTGATTTCACCGAATCCTGGGGAGCCTCTACGTCCGCTTGGCAAGATTGCCTCCGGGGGTGAGTTGTCCCGGATGATGCTCGCGATGAAGAGTATCTTCGCACGTCATGACCGGATCCCCGTGTTAATCTTTGACGAGGTAGATACGGGTGTAAGCGGAAGAGCCGCACAGTCGATTGCTGAAAAATTATTCCGTCTGTCCTCCACCTGCCAAGTTTTTTCCATTACTCACTTACCACAAGTCGCTTGTATGGCAGACCATCAATATCTCATCGAAAAACATGTCGTTGACGGGCGTACGATGACGCAAGTGGAATCGCTGTCAGAGGAAGGCAGAGTGAAGGAATTGGCACGTATGCTGGGCGGAGTGGAAATTACAGAAAAAACATTGCATCATGCTCAGGAAATGTTGAATTTGGCGGAAGCCAAAAAAGGGTGAAACGAGCGGCTGGCGTAATGATTGACAGTAATAAAAGCCTGGGGGCGAGGTTATCTTATAGGTACGCAATTGGCGACCACCTTTCGTCAAGCGAAAGAAGCAAAGGGAGTGTGACAGCCATTGAATTCCCCCCTCAGGAAGAAATTGCTAGGTCTTTTATTTGCCTTCTTTCTATGTGTGATCAGCCAGGCGATCCAGCCTGTGCAAAGTTATGCCTCATTGCCTGATGAATTACAGGTGTTTGCAGGCAGACAGGCTGATGTTCGTCTTGCTGTACCGGCCGCTTCAAGTGCTGTTGTGGACCGCCCCGACATTGTTGGTTTCGATGGTCAGGAGAATGCGGTGCACGTAACCAGGCAACAACCTTTGCATCTTCATCCCCAACAAACGGGACACGCCAAGTTAACGTTGAAGTTGTGGGGCAAGATTCCGGTAAAAACGGTGAATGTAAACGTGATTCCGGACTTGCGTGTGGTTCCCGGGGGTCAAACCATTGGCGTCAAAGTTAAATCTGCAGGTATTTTGGTTGTTGGACACCATCTGGTGCGTTCTGGACAGGACGAGCGCGTATCTCCTGGAGAATCAGCAGGCATCAAGCTCGGTGATCTGATTACCCACATGGATGGGAAACGTCTGAATGGGGTTGCGGGTGTAGCAGAAGTTGTAGAGCTTGCTGGCAAGAGCAAAAAAGGAATCGATGTAGTCTTAAAACGTGGTAAAGAAACAGTGAAAACTCGGTTGACTCCAGCTTATGATGCAGAAGATCAAGCCTGGAGGCTTGGATTGTACATTCGTGACTCTGCTGCAGGTGTGGGGACATTAACCTTCTATGCTCCAGATCAGGGCGTATACGGCGCACTGGGACATGTGATTACAGATATGAATACTCAGACCTCCATCGTTGTGGGTAGTGGTCAAATCGTTCAGTCTAATGTCACGTCCATCTCCAAAAGTGAATCCGGTGACCCAGGTGAGAAGCGAGCACATTTCTTAAAGGAAAGCAAAATATTAGGCAATATTGAACGCAATACGGCTTTTGGCATCTTTGGTAAAATGTCCGATAATCCTGAACATAGTCTGTATTCTAAAGGGATTCCCGTAGCGTTCTCGCATGAGGTAAAAGAAGGACCTGCTGAAATTCTTACTGTCGTTGAGGGTCAACAAGTGGAACGCTTCTCTATTGATATCGTCCATGTCGCCGATCAATCTGAACCGGCAACAAAAGGCTTGGTTCTTCGTATTACGGATCCGAAGCTGCTGGATAAGACCGGAGGTATTGTACAAGGCATGAGTGGCAGTCCCATCGTACAAAATGGCAAACTAATCGGTGCCGTTACTCATGTATTTGTTAATGATCCGAAATCAGGTTATGGCTGTTTTATTGAGTGGATGTTACAGGATGCCGGAGTGATGATGAAAAAGGATAATGCCAAAAACCTTAAAGCGGGATAACCCGCCTTAAGGTTTTTTTGTCGAACAGCAACGTAAATTATCAGATCATGAAATAAAATATTTATTATATAGCAACGCGAAAAAAAAATAAAGAAAAATAATTTTCGACAGAAGGAATTTCCTCTCCTGTGTCGAAAATTTAACCTGTAAGGAAATGTACGAAACGATGTTTAAATTAAAGGAGGATACCGTTTTGCAAAAAATTGAGGTATTGCTGGCCGATGATAATCGTGAATTTACGAATTTGCTTGCCGAATATATATCTGAACAGGAAGATATGGAAGTAACTGGAATTGCTTACAATGGTGAAGAAGTGCTGCAGTTGCTGGAGCAAACTCGCGATGTACCGGATGTGTTGATTCTGGATATTATTATGCCTCACCTGGATGGACTGGGTGTGTTGGAGCGTCTGCGCAACCTGAATTTGTCTCCACAGCCCAAAGTCATTATGCTTACGGCGTTCGGACAAGAGAATATCACGCAGCGCGCCGTGCAACTCGGAGCTTCTTATTACATCCTGAAACCGTTTGACATGGAAGTGCTCGCGAATCGTGTACGTCAATTGGTTGGCACGCAAACCACGATCTCCACAGGTGGTGGTGGCGGTTCATCCATGTTTTTGAACAAGTCCAACGTGGTGCCGATGGGTAAACACAAAAATTTGGATGCTAGCATCACGTCCATCATACATGAAATCGGCGTTCCTGCGCATATTAAAGGATATCAATACTTGCGCGAGGCCATTACAATGGTGTATAACAATATCGAAATTTTGGGTGCCATCACCAAAACTTTGTATCCGGCTATTGCCGAAAAATTCAAAACAACGCCGTCCCGCGTCGAACGCGCCATCCGTCATGCGATTGAAGTGGCTTGGACACGCGGTAACATCGACAGCATCAGCCACCTGTTTGGCTACACGATCAACATCAGCAAGTCGAAACCAACCAATAGCGAATTCATCGCGATGGTTGCTGACAAGCTGAGAATTGAGCATAAGGTGTCCTGAAAGGATCAGGAATAGTAGTCATCCGAAACCATTAATTTGAACTTATTTACACATAAGCGAACACCACGTTTTTATTGAGTCTTCCAAGACCAATGAAAACGTGGTGTTTTTTTTGCATTAATATGCATCCATTAATGAGATTTTTACAAACTTTTACTTGCAGTTAACGCTTTCTCCTCAAGAAAGTGGTACGATGTGACCACTAACAAGATCTACATTGTAGGATAAAGGATGAAATGTGAAGGTATCGAATACGGTCGAGGTTACGCACTTGGAAGGCCTGACACAGTATTAAAACCGTCTCCCTTATCTGTTCCCAAGGGTAATTAAAGATTTAGATGTGTATAGAGGAGGCGAATGGTATTTTTACGCAAATAGGTGAGATAGCCGATACGATTCCTGTAGTAGCGCCCGAAACAAAATGTGATATCGTCTTTAATCTTTTTAAGTCAAATCCCAATCTGGAAGGTGTGGCAGTTAAGGGCGAACAGGGTGTGTCATTAATGATGCGAGCTCGCTTCTTCCAGCAGATTGGTACACAGTACGGCTATAATTTGTATATGGGACGCCCTGTAGAACTCGTTATGAATGCCCGGGCACTGGTCGTCGAATACGCGGAACAGATTACGGATGTAAGCGTACTGGCTATGAATCGATCTGAAGAAGAGTTATACGATCTAGTGCTTATAACAGCTGAAGGCGTTTTGTATGGAGCAGTTAGTATCCGGCGTCTACTGCTTGCTGTTGCGGATGTTAGAGCCGAGATGGCGATTTTCATGAATCCCTTGACAGGTCTTCCAGGAAACCGAATTATAGAAGAACGATTGTATCAGTTACTACAGCTAGATTATTTTAGTGTTCTATACATAGATTTGGATTACTTTAAATCCTACAATGATAGCTATGGGTTCAAAATGGGGGATCAGCTTATTCAAGCCACTGCTAACCTGCTCCGAAAGCTTTTTGTTTTTCCAGAGGCTTTTCTTGGCCATATTGGTGGAGATGATTTTATTGCGATATTAAATCATCATAACTTTAGGGACGTCAGTGAAGAAGTGATAACAGGTTTTGAGAAGATCAAGCGAATGTTCTACAATCAGGATGACTTGGATAATCAATATGTTTTGGGCGAAGGGCGTTCTGGACTGCACCGACCCATACCGCTTGTATCGGTGTCGATCGCAGTGGTCACGAACCGTAGACAACAATATGAAAACATTGATCAAATTGTGAGTGAGGCAACCCGGATTAAAAAAGTATGTAAATCGGTAAATGGCAGCATTATTTGTGGGAATGAGGAAGCCGAAAAACCATAAAGGACAGGAAGATCATCATACGGAAAAAACCGTTATGTATTAGGTAGAAGAAACCTGTAAATAACGGTTTTTTATTGGAGAATAGTTATCCATTATGTAATCTATTAAATCCGAATATCGAGAGATGTATAGGAAGGGGCAGGGGATGCATTTGATTGCGTCTCTTGAATTTTTCCTGGATCTTTATCATTCTGCGTACCGTTGGAAATCTTTGATTTGTTTTCAGCCTTGTTTTCTTTATTTACTTCCTGATCTTCATCTGTATGAGATGGTGGGGTAGAATAGGTAGCTTCTGTTGGTATCGGTTGGTTGATTTCTTTTAGTTTTTCCCCGATAGACTGATCAACCTTACGGATTTGAGAATCAATCTCTTGGACCATCTCGCGCTTCATTTGAAAAACAGTTTGTTCTGCGTTCTCCAGCATCATCGACTTGCCCATGTCGTTTCCTGTGTCATTATCGAGAACGATCCGGTCGAAGCGGGTTTCTCCTTCTAATGTTTGAATAGACCCGTGCATGCGATCACTCAAACCAACCAGTTTGCCTAACTGATCATAAGTCTGGCTATGTTTGATTAGATGATCCATTGCCGGAGCTTGATTTTCGTCAGTGAGCTTAGAGGGGTGAGGCTGTTGTTGTTTGGGTTGCTCAGACTGTTTCAAATTATTTTTTTCTTGAATCTCCTCACTTTTGATTTGAGAAATTTGATTATCGACCTGTTGGATGAAGCTCGTTATAGATTTAACTCGTTCCGCCTTAATTTTGGAGTCCAACTGATCATTGGATTTGACAGATTGCAGTTCTTCATTAAGCCTGATTTTTTGTTTCATAAGTCCCTGAATTTCCTTATCTCCGCTGGAGACTTGGCTCCCGGAGGTGAAGCTGCTTTTGGAGGCAGGTGAAATTGAATTCATGGTCTTTTCCCCTTCTTCGTTATATCGTGGATTTACTTACATATATCGGATGTTACGAGAAGCAAATGAAGATATGTTTGCTAATTAGTTTACTTTCACTTGTGTGTTGCTTACATGCTGATCATAATTGATAATGGTTATCAATGAGTGAAGGACTGTTAGTGAATCTGTTTAGACGGGGTTGAGTTAATGAAATGTGGAATAATTATTACATACTCTGGAACTATGCTGCGGTGAGCATTGCGGATATACGTTATATGGAGTTAGGTCCAACTGAGGAGCTAACTTATAAATTTCCTGCGAGTACATTTGTATTCACCATCCAGGGTAAAGCCTATGTGACCATAAACGAACAGAAGCATGAAGTAAGTCGTTTTTATGTTCTCCATGGTGGAAAGGGGAGCGTGCTGCATATTGAAGCTGGACAATCCGGATTGAACCTGTTTTACCTTATGTATAAAGCAAGCTTGCCAAGGGGTGGAAGAACCGATTTGGGCAACATGATGGAGCACATGAATCCATTTCAGATAACCTATGGGTTTGTCCCCAAGTCACCAGTTGTGCTTTATGAGCAAGTGAAACAGATGCACACTTTATGGAATCAAAAGAACCCCATACATCATTTTCAGGCAAAAAGCCTTTTTTATCCTTTTGTAGAGAAAGTATCAGCACAAATTCCTCATGCTGCAACTCGTTATTCCGTTACGGATCAAGTCAGCAAAGTTATCGAAATTGTGGAATCCTTTTATGCTGAGCCATTAACGTTGCATGTTTTGGCAGAGAAGATCGGAAGCAGTCCGAGAAGTCTTTCCCGCAAGTTCAAAGAGGCGACTGGGTATAGTCCAATCGACTATTTGATTCAGTTTCGTATGTTCAAGGCCAAGGAGATGCTGCTACATACCGATGCTACATTGGATGAGATTGCAGCAGGCATCGGTTATCCGGACGGATATTATCTGGGACGTATGTTCAAAAAATATACAGGCGTTTCACCGCTTCAGTTCAAGAAGAAAACATCCGGCCCCCTAAAATGGCCTGATCTGACATCGACCTTGGCGCGAAATGATATTTCCAGTGGGAGAGCTGGAAGGTATGTTTATAACGATGATGATAATCATTATCAATATAAACACGGAGGGTTATTGTACATGAATAGACAGACAAGAACGGGAATGCTGCTTAGTATTTTATTAAGTCTCACTCTACTGCTTAGTGCTTGCTCGCCAGGGGCAACTAGTCATTCTGGGGGAGAAACAGCCGGAAGCAAAGGGACTTCGAGTGCCACCAGCACAGTAATGGCTGATAGCCAATCGAACAATTCCGAGCCTCGGATCATCTCGACGGTTAAGGGAGATATTACGGTCCCGGCTGAACCCAAGCGAATTGTGGTTGATTTATATTTGGGAAGCCTGATTGCTTTAGGAATAAAGCCCGTAGGTACACCGGAAATGAATCTGAAGAATCCTTATTTTATTGAGTCACTCGAAGGTGTAGAGAATATTGGTGAATACGAAACCATCTCTCTCGAAAAGGTATTGGAACTTCAACCGGATTTGATTATTACAGGTAATCCGGATTTGTTCGACTCTTTTAGCAAGATTGCCCCGACACTTGTTGTTCCTTATGGGGAATTGAAAAATACTCATGAAGAAATCACTTATTTCGGTAAAGCACTGAATAAAGAAAAAGAGGCTGAAGCGTGGACTACCAATTACGATGCACGAATAGCGGACGCCAAGAAGAGTGTCAGTGAAGCAATCGATTCGGATGCAAAAGTATCAGTGATGCAGTTTTATGATAAAGGACCATTGGCCTTTGGTGATAATTTTGGACGCGGAGGACAGGCTGTTTATACTGCACTTGGTTTGAATCCTCCCACAGATAAAAAAGAGATATTAATGAAGGATCAGCTTGTGGAAGTCTCGTCCGAATCCATTCCTGATTTTGCTGGTGACTACATTATTCTTACGGCAGACAACCTGACTGTAGAGGAATTGAAGACCAAGCCAGTCTGGAGTTCACTTGATGCCGTCAAGAATGATCATGTGTTTATCTGGAGTCCGGATCGTTCATGGTACTTTGACCCGATTGCAACGTTGGATCAGACGGAGGAACTCGCAGCGTGGTTTACAAAGATATCAGATAAGAAGTAATCGAACCGATCGAAGCGAATATATAAATGTGGTGAAATCTAATCCAAGTCCAAATTTCAGTTGATAATGAAAATTATTATCATTTATAATGAAGGATAATATGCCCTCTCTGTAACGCATCAGTGAGGATAGCGTTTGTAGTATGATGACCTGTTCAAGGTCTTTGTACCGGTGAGACTGGGATTGGAGAGTAATCAATGCAATTAAATGAACAGATGCAATGCTGGAATCGTGCGGCTGTCAAAATTCTGGATATACGCAGGATCGTCATGGAGGCAGGGGAGATCCTGGATACCTATGTGCTGCCTGCAAACGGTTATATATACATCATACGTGGTGCAGCTCAGCTGAAAATGGATGAAGAAGCTTATGAAGCTCAGCGATTTTACATTCTTCACGGTGCTAAAGGATCGTCGATAAATATCCGCGTTAGCGAAAACGAAAAATTTGAATATGTTTTGCTGTTCTACAGGGCATTCCTTGCATTCCCAATTCATCGTAAGACGTTGAGGCCGGCACCCCTGGCAGCTCCGTACTCTTTACAATATGGGTTTACACCAAGTGATCCCCTTGCTTTATTACGTCCTCTGGGTGAGCTGGAGAAAGCCTGGGATCAGGCAGGAAGTCTGGAACTGCTTCAAGTGAAGAGTTTGTTTTACCAATTTATTCATGAACTCATGTTTCAATTAGCAGAGCAGGAGGTCAGTACAGTGGTACAAGACCCAGTGCAACAAACACTCCGTTACATACAGAATCATTATAGGGAACAAGTGACTCTGGATTTTTTGGCCGAACAATTCAACTACAGCTCTCGTCATTTATCCATGCAATTCAAACGTAAGACGGGATACAGTCCGATTGATTATCTCATTCAAACCAGACTGGCTGAGGCTCGAAATCTGCTTGCTCGATCGGATGCAACCTTGCGCGAAATTGCAGCAGAAGTGGGTTATTCGGATGTATATTATTTCAGTCGCATCTTTAAAAAACATGTGGGCTTGTCTCCGACCCTCTATCAACAAAGCGTGAGAGATCAGAGCCTGGCAGAAGATCGTCCATTGCAAATCTCCGAATCGTCCATTGGCTGGAGATGGAAGCGAGGATATATTGATTATGAGAATCATTATCAATATAAAGACGGAGGGTCTACACCAATGAAAAGAAGAAAAACAAGTTCCAGCATGATCATGGTTGCATTATTAAGCATAACGATGCTCCTCGCGGCCTGTTCTTCAGGTTCGGCAACAACACCAGTAGCTGGCGAAGGAACGGGTGCCAGTTCCAATAACAGTAGTACGACTGTGTCTTCAGACACGGAAAGCCAGATGAACAAAGACAATGAAACACGAACCGTCTCAACGGTAAAGGGCGATGTTGTTGTTCCAGCTAATCCCAAACGGGTTGTTGTGTTGTATCTCCAAGGTGATGTCGTGGCACTTGGAATTAAGCCAGTCGCTACCTCAGAAGTATTTGCCGGGGCTGCATATAAGGGTGAGCTTGAAGGTGTAAATTCATTGGGTGCCTGGTTTGAACCGAATCCTGAAGCTGTCATAAACCTTGATCCGGATTTGATTATTGCGCCTTCAGAAGAGACGTATACGTTGTTAAAGGATATCGCACCTACGGTATATATTCCGTACGAGAAAATGACAACAGAAGAAAGACTTCAGAGTATAGCGAGTATTTTTGGCAAAGAACAGGAAGCCGAAACGTTAATCACTAATCTCAACAACAAAGTTGAAGAGAGCAAGAAAACACTAGCAGATGCAGGCATATTGAACAAAACGGTTTCCATTGTGGAGGGCGGTTTGAAAAGTATGGTCGTTGTAGAGAGCAAGCAATATGGCCGGGGATCTCAGGCACTATATGAGTACTTGGGCATGAAAGCACCTGAAGTAGTGCAGAAAAAAATAGATGTGGTTTCGGAAGCGGGAGGCTCCAACTTATCCATGGAAGTACTGCCTGAATATATCGGAGACTACGTGTTTCGTTCGGTGTATGAAGGGGCTGATAACCTTACGGATGATCCAATATGGAGCAGCATACCGGCTGTAAAGGAAGGCCGTCTAATCGAGATTGATTTTGAATTCTTCTATTATTCCGATATCTATTCAGTCAGCAAACAAATCGATTTCGTTGTCGAACATTTATTAGCAGCTTCCAGAGTGAAATAGTTCGTTCGGGATATATCTGATAGAAGTTTTGTATAAGAATTGTTTGAATTTTAGCCATTGTAATTTGATAAGTTTCCCATTAGACTAGAAAAATAGTGATAATGAGAATCGATATCAAATAGTTAAAGTGCTTTGGATCGAACTGATGGAGGTAAAGAAATGGATCAGCATTTGGAATTATATGATGTAACAATTATCGGCGGCGGACCCGCCGGGATGTATTCTGCATTTTACAGCGGGATGCGTGATATGAAGACCAAGTTGATTGAGGCGCGGGACAAATTGGGCGGTCGCATGCTCTTTTATCCAGAGAAAATGATCTGGGACGTCGGCGGTGTCACCCCGATTCTATGTGAGAACCTGATTAAACAGTTGGAAGAACAGGCGAGAACGTTTGAACCAACGATTGTGTTTGAACAGCAAATCGAAGGCTTCGAGCGTCAACCGGATGGCACGATTCTGCTGACATCGGCTACAGGAGAACAACACTGGACACGTACCGTCATATTGGCGATCGGGTATGGTATATATAAAATGGCCAAGCTGGAGCTTGAAGGAGCTGACCGTTATGAGGTCACCAATCTCCACTATACAGTACAAGAGTTGGAACCATTCCGGGGCAAGCGAGTATTAATCTCAGGTGGAGGAGATTCCGCTGTGGATTGGGCCAATGAACTTGAGGCACTGGCAGAGCAAGTAACGGTGGTTCATCGTCGTGACCGCTTTGGTGGACTGGAGCGCAATGTACTGCGCATGAGAGAATCTTCGGTCGATATTCGTACACCATATGCCGTGGACACGTTGCATAGTCAAAGTGGCGAAATGATCGAACAAGTGACGATATCCCATGTTGAGACGGGCGAAAGTGAACTGCTGGATGTGGATGCAATTATCGTTAACCACGGGATGAAGAGTGATTTTGGACCGATCCGGGATTGGGGACTTGATCTTGGAGAATGGCATGTCAGCACAACAGAGAAGCTGCAAACGAATATCCCAGGCGTTTTCGCCGCAGGAGACTTTGTCGATTATGGAAGTAAATTGTATCTTATTGCGGGTACATTTACGGATGCAGCGCTGGCGGTCAATAGTGCGAAATTATATATGGACCCTGAGGCGGAAAAAGTTGCTTATGTATCTTCTCATAACAGTCGTTTCAAAGAAAAAAATAAGGCACTTGGTGTTGTGGAAGAGTAGAATAACAAAAATGTATTGATTGCATACTTTGGCAGAGGTTTCGGGTAAATCCGAAGCCTCTTTTTTTGCATAAACATGGTATGAAGTAGGCATATATGCACAATATAAAACAGGAGCCAAATTGAACATACATCATCGAATGACTATAATGAGCCTTAATAAGAGAAAAAGCATCGAGAAACGTCAAACAGATCAGAGTGGAGTGCAGAATATGAGAAAAGCTTTACAACGTATATCCACATTTACCCGACAGTGGTTCAAAGGTACTGAGAAAAAACGAATCAAGTTATCCGCAATCTATCTTGCACTGGCAGGAAAGCTGCACCGATGGTTGGTGGAAGGGCGCCGTGCGCGTTCAGCAGCCAAGAGGCTGTACCAGGACTTGCCCGTTACAGCTTTGGGCCAGATGAAGCTGGAGCCAGGAGATATTGTTTATACACCGAGCTCGGAATCAACTTATTACGCGGGGCATATGGGAATCATTGGACTGGACGGCAAAGTGTATCACGTACATCCTTACGGACCGGTGTTTGCCGATTCCTTGGATTGGTATATCACCCGCTTTTATGAAGGGGATCGATTCATTATATTTCGTTCCCGCTTGAATCTGGCTGGTGTTAAGGCAGCAGAGTGGGTACAGGAGCATTATAAGCAAGTGAAGTGGTATCGTTTGCAGACGAATCTACACAGCATTGAACGGAACTATTGTTCCAAATTTGTATATCAGGCGTATCAATTTACATCTGGACTTGACCTGTGGAGTCGCAAGTTTACCAAGCTGAATCAGGGATACATCTATCCGTTTCGAATTGAGCGTTCACCCGAGTTGGAAGTTCTTGGGGCGTTTTATAAATAAAGCAGGCTAACCGACGCATTATGCTCCTTTCTTTTACAAGAGTTTGGAGCAGGTTCTGTCGGTTTTTTTTGTATGTGTAGAGATTAAAAACAGGAAAAAGGCTCCAAACGTCGAATAGATTATGAGATAAGCATGCACAACTTGGAATCGTATACATAACCAATGCAGGATCAATTTTTGCCCGAGCATAAGCGATTTCCCCCTCAGAAGGCAAACAAGGAAGAGAGAGAAAGAAATGAAATGGCTTAACTTTGTGCGCAGGTTCAAATCAAACTCAAACGTAATAAACCTATCCGATTACACTCCGATGAAGGAAAGGAGGCACTATTGTTCACTCTGTAGTAAAAAAGTAAAGTCCATCGTTTTTTATGCGACTTCCCAGGGAAATGTTACAGGTGTATGCAGTTCTTGTAAAACATTGGCGGAGCAACGAGGAATGCTGCCCATTTAATGAAGGAAGAGATACGCTCAGGAAATAACATTGCTTTGATTTATGAGCGTTTTTGTAGTACATTAGCAAATGTATTCGAAGGAGGATTCTAATGTACTCAGGTAGACAAGACGATACTTTATACATCATGACCTACACCTTAAACAGCGGTATCAAGGGTACGGTTCCACTGTCTAATAAGCAGATTATTGAGTGGCTGGATTGCTACAGAAATGAGAAGCGCTTCGTGACCGAGATCGGCAAGGAGTTTTTTGGATTGAATGCAGGTTTGGTAGCAGACTTCAAAGTTCAGAATCATTTATCGGATTATCAGCAGACCATTATGCCTACACAGCAGCAGGATAACCTGGAACGGTTGTCCAGCGCCTATAAATCAACCGAGTTATTAATGAAGATTGATTGTAAATGTGGCACGGCGTATGTTACGGAATCTCCATATAAGCGCACCAAATGGTACTGCACCAAGTGCAAGGAAATTGTATTTTTGGATGCCAAAAAAGGAATGGTAGAAACGTCGCGTGGTGACGCATACTACATGACCAACAAATATTTTGTTTCCCGTGATTAACGGGAAGTGACCTATGGAAGCATCGCTGGAAAGCGGTGCTTTTTTGTACGTACAGATAGATTAAAACCCCAACCTAGTTAGGGTAGAGTGGATTTTAGGTATGTTGATGTTAAACTAAATATATAGCAAAAAAGCCCCTTAAGGGCTTTTTTATAAAAAAATCTCAGGAAATCTGTAGCAGCAGATACCGCCGATCAGAACCTATACATTGAATATGGGCAGCCATCTCAGCATTCAACTTTGTGAGGAGGAATGAAACAGCAGCGACAGCGCGGCTCGTAAGCTTCTGAATCGCCAATCATAACAACCGGGCCGAGGGTAACCGGCTCACCATTAACGATGCGCTGGGTGAATGCCGCATCCGGGCTTCCGCATACGGCGCAGAATGCCGAGAGTTTCTCAATGTCATCTGCCATGGCGAGTAAACCGCCTACATATCCGAATTCCTTGCCACGGTAATCCATATTCAGTCCATCCACAATAACATGTTTCCCACAATAGGCAAGCTCGGAGACCAGCTCCATAATGGCACTGCTGAAAAATTGTACTTCATCAAATGCAACAACATCAGCATCCTTGGTCTGAGTCAGGATCATCTCTACAGATTCCGGGGTCAATTGCCGTGGAATGGAATGGGCAGGCAGGCGGTAGCCGATACGGCTAACGATTTCGTCCTGGGCAAACCGATCATCTTCAGCAGGTTTGTAGGCAACGACCTTTTTACGGCCGAATTGAATTAATTTCTGACAACGGCGAATGAGTTCACCGGATTTTTCACTAAACATAGGTCCTGTAATTACGGTAATACGTCCTGTTTGCACGTGCTGCTACTCCTCTCACATACGGGATTCAACAAAAAAGCGACCATTACAGAGTACCACAAAATCTTTGGTAAGAGCCAGAACTAATCTAAGCAGCTTTGTGTTACTATATGGATGGTTATGCTGTTGGTTACGGCAGTTGACTAACCGGGAGCTGATTGAAAAGAGGTGTTAACGATGAGTGAGACATTATCCGAATTGCAGGAGCGATATGAACGTTTGAAAGGACAGGCCGTTCTTGATGAGGCTGCACAGGCCTTGATTGCAGATTTGTTTGCTGAAGCTGAGCGGCTGCAAGCCGGTAATCTGAGCTTGCGTCGAACGATTCTGAAGTCTTCTTCTAAAGAGTCACGCATGTCTACCAAGCTGCGGGATGCACTATACGAATAACCCGGAGACTACTCCGGGTTATCTTCTGTCTCTAATTTATGGGAGAATAAAAGCTAAATCTGAATTTTTGCAAATACGTGTTGAAACAAGTAAGCATTGTACCTGATCGTACACGGTATATAAAGGCAGATATAAGGTTCGGATGATGGTAGCGGGCGAGGTTCCGAATAAACGACAAAAAGCCCGGACTCAGGAAGTCGTACCGGGCGAGTCTGCCTTTTCGGCTGAGGGAGTGCTCTTGGAGCGAAAACGCGGCCCTACATAGTTACGCTTGCGATCACGGAACAGAATCCAGCCTCCCAAAAAACTCATGCCTGCGGCAAACAGGACAAGGCCTCCGCCAAAGGAGAGCCACTGAAAGCCTGGTGAGATCTGCTCGTTCCCATGCTCGGCATAATACAGGAAAAGGGCATCTTTCATCATCAGAAAACCCTTCATTGCCATTAACCCGGGAATGACCAGAACAACAATCGCCACAAATCGTGCAAAGACAAGTCTAGTATTCATCTACCATTAACTCCTTCTGCCTGAAGTCGACGTCAAATAAAGGTTGCGCTTACAAGTCATGCCTGATTCCATCATAGCTTGGTTTCCAGAAGCTGTCCATGCGTTTTTATGAGACAAACTTTGAGTTGGCTGTGCAAGGGGAGTACAATAGAGTGTAGAGGAACGGTTATTTCAAAAAGAGAAACATCGGGATTATCATTTGCAATATATTGAAATTATAGGGATAGAGGAGAACATAAGAGATGCCAATTACATGTGATGTTGCCATTCTTGGAGGCGGAACCGGAGGGTACGTTGCTGCCATCCGTGCTGCACAGTTAGGAAAACAGGTTGTTATTATCGAGAAGGATAAGCTGGGAGGCACCTGTCTGCATCGCGGCTGTATTCCAAGCAAGGCATTGCTGAGAAGTGCGGAAGTATACGCAGAGATACAAGAGAGTGAAATGTATGGGATTGAGACAGCTGGAGCAACACTTGTATTTCCGAAGGTTCAGGCGCGCAAGGATGCGATTGTGGAGCAGCTTCATCAGGGCGTGCAGTATTTAATGAAAAAAAATAAAATTCAGGTGGTACACGCCAAAGGGCGCGTGATTGGCCCCTCCATTTTCTCCCCTCAGAGCGGTGCAGTAGCTGTCGAGTTCGAAGATGGCGAGATGGATACGGTTGTGCCAACCAACCTCATTATTGCTACCGGATCTCGCCCGCGGGTATTACCAGGTCTTGAGCCAGACGGCCGATACATCATGAGTAGTGATGAGGCTCTGCGAATGGACGAACTTCCGGCATCCCTGATCATTGTTGGTGGTGGCGTAATTGGCCTCGAATGGGCCTCCATGCTGAATGATTTTGGCGTCGATATTACAGTTGTTGAAGCTGCCGCTCATGTATTGCCAGCCGAGGATGAAGATGTAGCGAAGGAGATGCAGAGATTGCTTGGCAAACGTGGAGTTCGCTTCCTGACAGGCGCCAGTGTTTTGACAGAGACCTATCGTGTGGAAAAAGGCGGCATTCAGATTGACGTCAAGCTGGGAGACGAGAAGCAAGAAACCCTGAAAGCGGACAAAATGCTGGTATCTGTTGGTCGTCAGGCCAATGTGGAAAATATCGGACTCGAAAATACGGATATCAAGCTCGAACGCGGCTTTATCGCTGTGAATCAATATTTGCAAACGGGTGAGGGTCATATTTATGCCATTGGCGATGTCATCGGCGGATTACAGCTTGCACATGCGGCGAGTCATGAAGGCATTCTGGCTGTGAATCATCTGGCGGGTGAAACGGTACATGCTGTCGAATCGCATCGCATCCCTCGCTGTGTCTATACACGTCCGGAAGCAGCGAGTATCGGATTCACGGAGCGTGAAGCCAAAGAGCGCGGTTATGAAGTGAAAACAGGCAAGTTTCCGTTCCAGGCCATTGGAAAATCGTTGGTTCATGGAAGCCGGGATGGATTCGTGAAGGTAATCGCCGATGCCAAGACGAATGATATATTGGGTGTACATATGATCGGTACCCATGTGACGGAACTGATCGCTGAGGCCTCCCTGGCTCAGACGCTGGATGCTACACCTTGGGAAGTGGGACAGACGATCCATCCTCACCCTTCCCTATCAGAAATCATGGGTGAAGCCATGTTGGCTGTAGACGGAAAAGCGATTGGAATGTAGGCCGGACAGGCTTATGAGAATGGTCCTTTCCTTTTTTGGGCAAAAGGGATTATAATAAGGTTAAGCCAAGTCTTAGTACCAGGTTATAAGATCGGGTTGTAAGACGGGCACAGGCTCTGATTAAAAGGAGGTACCTCATATGAGTTCACAAGGTACTGCAGACGCGGTCCATCGGCATGAACAGCTGGGACTTAGCGATGGTGAAGTATTGGATATGTATAAATACATGCTGCTCGCACGCAAGTTTGACGAGCGTTGCTTGCTGTTACAGCGGGCCGGCAAAATTAACTTTCACGTATCTGGTGTAGGACAAGAAGCGGCGCAAGTAGGTGCTGCTTTTGGTCTGGACCGGGATCACGATTATTATTTACCGTATTACCGGGACTATGGTTTTGTCCTGGCGGTCGGCATGACTCCACGCGAGCTGATGCTGTCTGCTTTTGCGAAGGCAGAAGATCCGAATAGTGGCGGACGGCAAATGCCGGGTCACTTCGGTCACAAAAAGCTGCGGATTGTGACAGGGTCCAGCCCGGTTACAACACAGGTTCCGCACGCTGTAGGATTTGCACTGGCTGCCAAAATGAAGAAGAAAGAATTCGTTTCTTTTGTAACTTTTGGTGAAGGTTCAAGCAATCAGGGTGATTTTCACGAAGGTGCCAATTTCGCAGGTGTTCACAAACTCCCTGTGATCATTATGTGTGAGAACAATCAGTATGCCATCTCGGTTCCAGTCCACAAGCAGCTTAGTGGTAAAATATCGGATCGTGCACTTGGGTACGGGTTCCCCGGATTTCGTGTAGATGGAAACGATGCGCTGGAAGTATACGGTGCA
Organism: Paenibacillus sp. JNUCC-31; assembly: GCF_014844075.1. NCBI lineage: Bacteria > Bacillati > Bacillota > Bacilli > Caryophanales > Paenibacillaceae > Paenibacillus > Paenibacillus sp. JNUCC31. Next base: position 755,730 of record NZ_CP062165.1, on the reverse strand, counting down.
GTCAAAGAAGCTCGCCGCCGTGCAATTGCTGGTGAAGGACCTACGCTGATTGAAGCGATGATGTATCGTTTGTCTCCTCACTCCACTTCCGACAATGATCTGGCGTACCGGACCAAGGAAGAGGTTGAAGAGAACTGGAAGAAGGACGGCGTCCTTCGCATGAAGAACTATCTGATCGATTGCGGCATCTGGGACGAAGCCCGGGATGCGGATCTGGCTTCCCAGCTTGCGCTGGAAATGAAAGAAGCAACTGAATATGCAGACAACGCGCCATATCCGAAACCTGAGGACACTCTGACGCACGTGTATGCGGACAGCGAAGAAGGGGGACGGTAATCATGGCGGTTATGGAATATATTGATGCAATCCGTCTCGCAATGAAAGAAGAGATGGAACGGGATGAAAATGTCTTTATCCTTGGTGAAGATGTCGGAGTCAAAGGCGGCGTGTTCACCACAACCAAAGGGTTACAGGATCAGTTCGGGGAAATGCGTGTCATGGACACACCTTTGTCTGAATCAGCTATTGCAGGCGTAGCCATTGGTGCTGCGATGTATGGCATGAAACCAATTGCCGAGATGCAATATTCGGACTTCATGCTGCCTGCTACGAATCAGATTATTAGTGAAGCGGCCAAAATTCGCTATCGTTCCAATAATGACTGGAGCTGCCCGATTGTGATTCGTGCACCGATTGGCGGCGGTATATTTGGCGGACTGTATCATTCCCAATGTCCGGAATCAATCTTTTTCGGAACACCAGGTTTGAAAATTATAGCTCCTTACTCGGCATACGATGCCAAAGGGTTACTCAAAGCAGCCATTCGCGACCCGGACCCGGTTCTCTTTTTTGAGAACAAAAAATGTTACAAGCTGATCAAGGAAGATGTGCCAGAGGATGATTACATCGTTCCAATCGGTAAAGCCAACGTGCTTCGTGAAGGGGCAGATATTACGGTTATCGGTTATAGTCAGCCACTTCATTTTGTCATGCAGGCTGCCGAGGAGCTGGAGCGTGAAGAAGGCATCACTGCCCATGTTCTGGATCTGCGCACGTTGCAGCCGCTTGATCGCGAGGCAATTATTGCTTCTGCTCGTCTGACAGGCAAAGTGCTGATCGTGCATGAAGATAACAAAACCGGTGGTGTAGGCGCCGAAGTTGCGGCCATTATCAGCGAAGAATGTCTGTTCGATCTGGATGCGCCGATTCAGCGTCTCTGCGGACCGGATGTACCGGCAATGCCGATTAGCCCAACATTGGAGAAATTTTATATGTTGAGCAAGGATAAAGCCAAAGAAGCGATGCGTACCCTCGCTGAGTATTAATTTGTTTATTGAGATCGTTTAAAAGCAAAGTTTGGAGTGATATAACCAATGAGTATGAAATGGATCGAGGTCATCATGCCGCAGCTGGCGGAATCACTGGTCTCGGCTACCATAGCCAAATGGTTAAAAAAACCGGGCGACCGTGTGGAACAGTACGAGCCGATCTGTGAAGTGATAACCGATAAAGTCAATGCTGAGATTCCATCCACTGTAGATGGAATTATGGGCGATCTTTTGGTGGAAGAGGGCACAACCATTGCTGTAGGTGAAGCCATTTGCCGCATGCAGGTGGCAGCTTCTGATGAGGAAGCGGCAGAGCAAGTAACACCAACCACGCAGCAGCAGAATGAGGCTCAAGGCCATGTACAACAGCGTACGAGTTACACACCTGCATCAGGTGCAGCGAGTACGGGAGTTCATGATCCCAATCAGCCAATGCGCAACCGGTATTCCCCTGCAGTGCAATCACTGGCAGCCGAACACGGTCTGAACTTGCAGAATATTCAGGGTTCTGGAGCAGGTGGGCGGATTACTCGTAAGGATGTGCTGGCTTTCGTTGCCCAGGGTGGAAACACGGGTGCAGCGTCTGTTCAGTCTTCTGCTGCAGCTGGACAGCATGCCTCTTCGGGAGTGCCTTCAGGTTCTCCTTTTAGCGGATTGAATCGGGTGAGTGGAGACTTGAGTGTATCAGCGGGAGAGACAGTCCCTGCAGCCGACGCAGGCGTTCCTGTAAGACATTCCGGCATACATCTGACCGAAAGTCCGAAAATCCCACAAATCGAAGTCGAGGGCGGCGGACAGGGAAGATCGGAGTATTTCATCGACGTTACCCCAGTTCGAAATGCGATTGCTCGTAATATGCGTCAAAGCGTATCGGAAATCCCGCACGCGTGGACGATGATTGAAGTGGACGTGACCAATCTGGTGATGCTGCGCAACAAACTCAAGGATGAGTTCAAGCGTAAGGAAGGCATCAACCTGACGTATCTGTCCTTCATGATGAAGGGTGTCGTCAACGCAATTAAAGACTATCCAATCATGAACTCTGTTTGGGCTGTCGACAAAATTATTGTCAAACGGGATATCAACCTGTCCATGGCGGTGGGTACAGAAGACTCTGTGCTGACACCTGTTATCAAACATGCGGATCAGCGCAATATCGCTGGACTGGCTCGCGAGATTGATGATCTGGCACGTAAAACACGTGAAGGTACTTTGAAGCTGGACCATATGCAGGGAGGTACATTCACGGTCAACAATACGGGATCATTTGGTTCGATTCTGTCGCAACCTATTATTAACTACCCGCAGGCGGCGATTCTTACATTTGAGTCCATTGTCAAGAAACCTGTGGTCATCAATGACATGATTGCTGTCCGTTCCATGGCGAACCTTTGTCTTTCCTTGGATCATCGTATTCTGGATGGAGTCATCTGCGGACGTTTCCTGCAACGTGTAAAAGAAAACCTCGAAGGTTACACAATGGATACCAAAGTGTATTAAGTAGAGCGATTGCAACATTTTGATAATCTGTTTAAATGATGCAATTTGCTAAATAGATGGATGACGGGAAAGTGTATGAGCCTCCGGCCGTGCACTTTTCCCGCTTTTTTCAATTAAAGGCTTTCTTACAATACAATGAACATTGAACCAGAAGGGTGGAGGAATCATGAGCAAGCCGCTGGATGTTGCCTACATACCGATGCTTGATTATGAAGAAGCTTGGAACCGCCAGAAAGCGATTGTGCAGCAACTCGACGAGGGAGAAGGAGCGGAACAGATGCTGCTGCTCCAGCATCCGCCTACGTATACGATCGGTTCACAGAATCACCCGGAGCACCTGCTTCTTAGTCAGGAGGAACTGCGGGAGCAAGGCATCTCCTTGTTTCAAATTGACCGCGGCGGGGATATTACTTATCATGGCCCAGGCCAACTGGTAGGTTACCCGTTACTCGTGCTCGGGCGGGATGAAGCTTTGGATCTGCATGGCTATTTACGCAGGCTGGAACAGATGATTATTGATTACCTGGCTGATCAGGGGATTGAAGCGGGACGCAAAGAGGCTTACACGGGAGTATGGATCGGTGATCTGAAAATTGCCGCTATCGGCGTAAAGTTCAATCGGTGTAAACATCGTCGCGGTTTCGTGACGAGTCACGGATTTGCTTTTAATATCACTTCCGGCATTCAGCACGCAGGTTTTCAGGGGATTATTCCTTGTGGTATTGAGCAGTATGGTGTCACTTCGTTGGAGGATATCACAGGCAAGTCGTACACTGTGGAACAGGTTGCGCAGGAGATCGTTCCATACTTTAACCGGATCTTCCCGTATGAGATTACCTGGATTACAGAAAAAGAAGCCTTTCACCGTCTGTGATTAAGACAGTCCAAAGGCTTCAGGGTTCTATCCGAACAATAAAGGTTCGAGCGCGATGAAAAGGGTGGACCCAATCATGGCGAGCAGCATGAGATAGATAATGATGCGGAACCATTTCTTTTTTTGCATGATGAGAAACTCCTTTCAACAAATGAATAAACAGACCATAGTAATTGTATTGTACCGTATCGACGAAAGGTAGGAAAGTCCTATGATAAAACAGCAGCGTGTCATTGATCAGTTTATGGAACTGGTGCAAATGGATAGTGAGACAACCCATGAGCAGAATATATCAGAAGTATTAAAAGAACAATTTACTCAGCTGGGCCTCAACGTATATGAGGATGATACGACGGAAAAAACCGGACATGGTGCAGGGAATCTAGTTATTACCTGGGAAGCCGAGGGGAATGAAGCGGCCGCACCGATTTTTTTTACATGCCATATGGATACTGTAACACCGGGACAGGGGATTAAACCTCAGCTCGGTGAAGACGGTTGGATTCGCAGTGATGGTACGACAATTCTGGGTGCAGATGATAAGGCGGGGATTGCCGCTTTGTTTGAAGCCATTCGGGTCATCCAGGAGAACAACATGCCGCATGGTAAAATTCAGTTCGTGATCACTGTAGGTGAAGAATCAGGCCTGGTCGGAGCACGTGCCATGAATCCGAAGGATATTGAAGCTGAGTTCGGTTATGCACTGGATTCCAACGGAGCTGTGGGTACAATTTGTGTGGCAGCACCGGCCAGAGCAGAAATTGAAATGAAGATCTATGGGAAATCCGCTCATGCGGGCGTGAATCCGGAAGATGGCATCAGCGCCATTCAGGTGGCTGCCAAAGCGATTGCGGCAATGAAGCTGGGACGGATAGATGAAGAGACTACAGCGAACATCGGCAAATTTCAGGGCGGATCAGCGCTGAACGTTGTTTGCGATTTTGTGCAGATTGAAGCGGAGGCTCGCAGCATTGTGCAGGAAAAAGTGGAATTGCAAATTGCACAAATGCGTGAAGCATTGGAAACAACATGCCGCAAATATGGTGCAACAGCTGAATTCAGAAGTGAAATCCTGTATCCTGCATTTGGCTTCCATGATGAGCATGAGGTTGTTCAGCTTGCACAACGTGCCATTCGCAGCCTGGGGCTGGAGACCAGCACGTTTGCATCCGGTGGCGGCAGTGATGCCAACATCTTCAATGGTTTCAACATTCCTACGGTCAATCTGGCAGTAGGTTATGAAGATATTCATACTACAAAAGAACGCATTCGCGCTGAAGATATTGTGAAGCTGTCCGAAGTGGTCGTGGCGATTATTCAGGAAACGGCTGCGAGCCAGAAGTAAAGAGTGTTTTTCGTAAAATAGGTGTAAGGTCTCTGCCTACAACTGAAAAGTCCGAATCCGGTACACACCGTGTTCGGACTTTTTGGCAAAAAAATTATATTTCATGGGTATGAATAACTACACCATGAACAGCATCATTTGCGTCCAGCAAGCATGTCGCTTAATTTGGCATCCGGACCCCACTCGCGTATCCATTGTTTGAGGATGAGCTGGACTTGTCTGGCTTGTCCGACCACGTGCACGGATTGCGGTGTTAAATAAGTGTTCATTGGTTGTCCCCCTGATTCACTATATTTGTTTGAAAATCGCTATAGACTCACCATATGCCAAAAAACTGAGGTTTATACGTATACGAACCAATTTCTAGGAAGCGGAGTTGAAGAATACATGAAACCAACGAATTCAACCAATCATATACACCCGGCTAATCCGAAACTGGATGAAGAGACGATATCCACACAGCCCATTTTTGAAGGTAAAGTTATTTCACTTCAAGTCGACACGGTTAAGCTCCCCAATGGGCAGACCGCTACCCGTGAGATTATCCGTCATCCTGGAGCGGTAGCGGTCCTAGCCCTGAATGGAGATCGCATGCTGGTTGTTGATCAATATCGTCAGGCTATGGGACGTACCGAAGTGGAGATTCCAGCAGGTAAACTGGACCCAGGAGAAGAGCCTGAAGTGGCAGCGGCACGTGAATTGCGCGAAGAGACTGGTTATGTAGCCAAATCACTGCAGCATCTGCGTTCGTTTTACACATCGCCAGGTTTTGCGGATGAGATCATCCATTTGTACATCGCCGAGGAGCTGGAAGCCGGGGATATGGCTCTGGATGAAGATGAATTTCTGGAAGTATCCGAAATTACGATCGAAGAAGCATACCAGCTGATGGATGAGAACCGGATTAGTGATGCCAAAACGATGATGGCTGTATATGCGTGGGACCTATACAAAACGACAGGACGGTTTTAATAATGGATGAGCAACGGACATCATCTGCAATGTGGGAGCCGTGTTATGCAGACCTTCATATTCATATCGGACGAACTTCGCGCGGGGAAGCCGTTAAAATTAGTGGCAGCCGGGATCTGACATTTGAGAACATTGCTCGGGAAGCTTCGGATCGCAAAGGCATTCGTTTACTCGGCGTCATTGATTGTCATTCTCCCGTGGTACAGATGGATATCGAGCAGTTGCTGGAGAACGGCACCATGACCGAGGTAGAGGGCGGAGGAATTGCGTATCAGGATACAACGATCCTGCTAGGTACGGAGCTGGAACTGCGCGAACCGGAAATGCGGGAATTTCATATGCTTGCCTATTTCCGGGCTCTAAGCACGATGAAGTCCTTTACGGACTGGATGAAACGGTATATGAAAAATGTGAACCTTAGTTCTCAGCGAGTCTATGTACCCGCTCTGGAGATGCAGGCCGAGATTAAGGCCCGTGGTGGACTGATTGTGCCTGCACATGTTTTTACACCGCATAAGGGCATATATGGCAGTACGGCTCCTCGTATGGCTGATGTGCTGGATACGAACCTGATCGATGCAGTCGAGCTTGGCCTAAGCTCCGACTCATCCATGGCCAGTTACATTCGGGAACTGGATCAGGTCCCCTTTCTGACCAACTCGGATGCACATTCTCTGGGCAAGATCGGACGAGAGTACAATGAGTTGCAACTCGCGAAACCTTCTTTTGACGAATTCAACATGGCACTTAAAGGAGAGGAGGGCAGAAGAATTACCGCCAATTACGGTTTGAATCCAAGACTCGGCAAATATCACCGTACCTATTGTGCATCCTGTGGAAGTATTATGGACGAACATGCAATGTCAGCAGAACGCTGTCCACACTGTGGCAGTGTGAAGCTTGTTCAGGGCGTGCTTGATCGCATATTGGCGATCGCTGACCGGGAGAATCCGCATGTCCCTGCCAGCAGGCCAGCCTATCAATACCAGGTGCCGCTGGAATTCATCCCAGGACTGGGTAAAGCCAAACTGCGCCTGCTGCTGGACCATTTTGGCACGGAAATGAACGTACTCCATCTGACAAGTGAAGATGAACTTGCAGCGGTGGTAGGACCCGTTCTGGCAGGACTTATCGTTGCTGCTCGAGATGGTGAACTGGTGCTCTCTTCCGGCGGTGGAGGTACTTATGGGAAAGTAACCGCCAGAGAAGTAACAGAGTAGTTCGAGGTAGGGGCAATCTGGACAAGAAGTCATACGTGTGCGTTCCGGTTCATAAGAATGACTATAAGGATTTCACTCGACATCCTTGCAGCATGATAACCGGAAAGGGGACTCGTACCTGTATGCGTTCTGCCTTCTTCACATTTAAAGGTCAAACCTCGCTATATGTATTCGTGGCCGTCTTGTTTCTGGTCGGAGTCATCTTTGGTGCCCTGATGGTCAACGCCTTGTCTCTTGAGCAGCGTCAGGATCTGGAGGGGTATCTCGGCAATTTCTTTATGACGGTGCAGCACAGTGGGCAGGTGACCGAGACTGGTACCTATTGGGACATTGCCATGCTTCATTTGAAATGGGTGGGGCTCATTTTTATTCTGGGTTTATCGGTCATTGGCCTGCCGGGCATTTTGGTTCTCGATTTCCTGAAAGGGGTGCTCATTGGTTTTACAGTAGGTTATCTTGTTGGACAGTATTCCTGGAAAGGGCTTCTATTTGCATTGGTATCGGTTGCGCCACATAATCTATTCGTGATTCCTGTCCTGCTGATTTGCAGTGTGTCAGCGATGACCTTTTCATTATACATCATTCGGAACCGGGTATTGATGCAGCGGACAACAGGCAACCAGAGACCTTTTGCATCTTATATGGTGTTGACTCTCGTGATGGCTGCATTGTTGTTAGGTGTCGCCTCTTTTGAAACCTGGGTCACTCCCGCGATGATGCGCTGGGTCACGCCGATGCTGCTTCCAGCCTAGCTTGCATGCAACAGTGTAAAATGTTGACTTTAATTATGTACTCCCCCTATAATGAAAGAAGTGGGTTAAGTTGCAGTGTGCAGTGATTTCCTAGGGGGAGGGAGAAAATGGAAGCACGGATCGATAAAATTAAGCAGCAACTACAGTCCCAAGGATATAAATTAACGCCCCAGCGGGAAGCCACCGTAAGAGTACTTCTTGAGAATGAAGAAGATCATCTGAGCGCAGAGGACGTATTCATGCTCGTGAAAGAAAAGGCTCCCGAAATCGGTCTGGCAACCGTGTACCGTACCCTCGAACTGCTGAGTGAGCTGCATGTTGTAGAGAAAATCAACTTCGGCGACGGTGTAGCGCGTTATGATCTGCGCGGAGATACATCCAAGCATCACCATCATCACTTAATCTGTGTTCAATGCGGAAGTATGGATGAAATACGTGAAGACTGGCTTGGACCGCTTGAAGAGCGACTGGAGCGGGAATTTAATTTTTCGGTAGTAGATCACCGATTGGATTTTCATGGGATTTGTTACCGTTGCAAAGCTAAAAATGACCAGAAGCCCAAAGATGAAGAATAACATAGCATATCTTCAAGCTCTCACCGGCGGTTTTGACGGGAGAGCTTTTTTGGTACCGCATGTGATGTGAGGTTTGCCCAGAATGTCATATTTCTGTGTTGGTGGACATACCCTGATTCAAGGACGAACCGGATTTGAATCAGAAGGGGGTACGACCCATGATCATATCACTGCGGAGAGGACTCCGTTTTATTCGATTTATCGTATTTTTTGCTGCTTTGGTTTATCTGTTCTATCATGTCCTGGATTTGTTCAACGGCTGGATCTCGCCTGTGGACCAATATCAGATGCCATCCGGAAATGCAGTTAAGGTATTTCAGGAAAATGTGTGGCAAGGCTACGAAGAAGGGCGCCCTACGATGGCAGAGCGTCTCCGTTTATTCTATTGGTACGGAGAGTAGCCTGGACAGCCAGGGATGCAAATACGGATGCAGGCTGCCAGCAAGGCAGTCCTGTCAGATGAGGAGCGTTGTGCATGAAGCAGACGATACACGCCTATGCCTTATACTTGGAAGAGGATAAAGGGATGTCGAGCAGTACGTTGGAGTCGTATCTTCGAGACGTGGACAAGTTCATCGAATTTGCGGACAAAGAATACGGTATCCGGGAAGCGGAGCAGGTGCGTCGTACGCATGTCATCCTGTTTATCGGTCAGCTGAAACAGGCAGGACGTGCGAATGCAACCATCGCTCGTAGCGTGGTATCCCTGCGTTCCTATTTTCATTTTTTGATGCGGCGAGGAGAGATCGTACAGGATCCTACGTTTGACGTGGAGGCGCCAAAAGCAGACAAAGCACCGCCGCAGGTGTTGACCATCCAAGAGATCGAGCTGTTGCTTGCAGCGCCGGATACGCGTTCGCCACAAGGTGTACGTGACCGGGCCATGCTGGAGTTGTTGTACGCGACAGGCATTCGGGTTTCAGAACTGATCGCGCTGGATGTTCGGGATGTACAGCCTGGCATGCGCTTTATCCGCTGTGGAGGCGCTGGTAAAGAACGCATTCTGCCGATTGGTGCGCCAGCCGCGCATTGGGCGAGTGTCTACGTAGATCATTACCGCAACTTGTTAATCAAGAACGAATTGGACGAGCAGGCTTTATTCGTCAATGTATCCGGTAGACGATTAACAAGGCAGGGCTTCTGGAAGCTGCTCAAAAAAGCGGCATTGGATGCAGGAATTTCAGGTGAAATTACACCGCATACGCTGCGTCATTCCTTTGCTGCTCACCTGATCGCCAGTGGAGCAGATACCCGTGCGGTGCAGGATATGCTTGGGCATGTGGAGCAGCCTGGGCAACAGTATGGCCATCATGGTCGCAAAACGATGAAAGAAGTTTACGAATCGCATCATCCGCGTGCAAGATAGTGGTTGATGTGGATGCCAATCTGCAAAAAATGCGGAACATGAAGCCGATTTAGGATAAAATAAATTGAACACAGGTAAACGCCGTTATACATAAGCAGATGCATCTTTAGCGTGTAATATTAAGAATGATGCCATTTGCTAAATACAGACGGATCGTTTCAACTCAAGGGGGAACATCTTATGACAGCATTAAACCAACAGATGATTTTGGAAGCAGCATCCTATATTCAAAGTAAAAGTTCAGTTAAACCGGAAGTTGGTTTGATTTTGGGTTCAGGACTTGGGATTTTGGCAGAACTGATTGAAGATGGCGTAAGCATCGCCTATCAGGATATCCCGCATTTCCCGGTGTCCACCGTAGAGGGGCATGAAGGCGAATTGCTTGTGGGAACTATTAAAGGCCGTCCGGTCGTCATGATGAAAGGTCGTTTCCACATGTACGAAGGATACGGTCCGGAACTGACAGCCTTCCCGGTACGTGTCATGAAAGAACTGGGAGTGACCTCCTTGCTCGTAACCAATGCAGCAGGCGGTGTGAATACCTCGTATGAGGCGGGTGACCTGATGCTGATCTCGGATCATCTGAATCTTACAGGCAAGAATCCGCTAATCGGACCGAATGACTCTGCCTTGGGCGTGCGTTTCCCGGATTTGTCTGAGGCCTATAGCCGTCGCTTGCGTGCGCTGGCGAAGGACACGGCGGCATCGCAAGGCTTTAGCGTGCGAGAAGGGGTATACGCAGGCATGCTCGGCCCTAACTACGAGACACCGGCTGAGATTGTGATGCTGCGTACACTCGGTGCAGATGCAGTGGGCATGTCTACCGTTTCCGAAGTCATCGTAGCACGCCACGCAGGACTGGAAGTACTCGGCATATCCTGTATCAGCAACATGGCTGCCGGAATTCTGGACCAGCCATTGTCTCATGATGAGGTTATGGAAACGACAGAACGTGTCCGTGAATCCTTCCTGGCGCTTGTCCTGGCTGTTATTCCACAAATGTAACTGGTAATTTAGAAGAGGCAATCTACCCTAATGTGAACATTGGGGCAGATTGCCTCTTTATTTTTTCTTGTAAAGTGCCGCTTAGTGAACCGATGAGTACAGGAGCATTTGGTCTTCGGCCTCTTTTTACACAAAAAGTTCGGGAAATCATTCTTTTCATGGAATAATTTACTTTAATTGGGCCGACAATGATTAGCAGTACATGCATGGAACATGCAGTAAGCAAGTCATTTGAGGAGGTAACCCTTGTGAAAAAACGAATAATGGCATCGTTCATGACCCTTTGTATCCTGCTGCCCCTGATGGCATCAACAGCGCTGGCTGAAGAAACACCCAAAGGAGCGGGTGGAGCAGATTTGGCCCCGTCGGCACGCTCTGCCATTTTGATGGATGCAGATACGGGCACCGTTATTTATGAGAAAAATAGTCATGATCAGCTGCCTCCCGCGAGCATTACGAAGATTATGACCATGCTGCTCACCATTGAAGCAATTGACTCTGGCAAACTGAAGCTGACGGATAAAGTGAGAACGAGTGAATATGCGGCATCCATGGGTGGATCACAGATTTTTCTGGAGCCTGGGGAAGAAATGACGGTCGACGACATGTTAAAAGGAATCGCCATGGCTTCCGGCAATGATGCCTCTGTGGCCATGGCAGAGAAAATTGCCGGCTCGGAGGAAGCCTTTGTGCAGCGGATGAATGAGCGCGCGAAAGAGCTTGGCATGAAGGATACTCATTTTGCCAACTGTAACGGTCTTCCGGTTGATAACCATTATTCCTCCGCCTATGATATTGCGTTGATGAGCCGTGAATTGCTTAAGCATTCGGGGATTACAAAGTATACAGGTGCTTACCAGGACTATCTTCGCAAAGATAGCGAGAAGCCATTCTGGCTGGTGAATACGAACAAGCTGGTTCGGTTCTATTCGGGTGCGGATGGCTTGAAGACCGGATACACATCGGAAGCCAAATTCTGTCTGTCAGCTACAGCAATGAAGGACGGCCTTCGCACGGTTGCGGTTGTCTTGGGTGAACCCAACACCAAAACAAGAAACAGTGAAGTATCATCGATGTTTGACTATGCGTTCGGTCAATACACCATGAAAGCATTGTACAAGTCAGGCGATCTGCTTGGCAGTCTCAAAATTGAAAAAGGTGAGGTCCCTTCATTGCCGCTGAATGCAACGCAAAATTATAGTGTGCTGATGCGTAAAGGGGCCAAATCCAATGAGCTCCGTCATGAATTGCAGATGGCAAAAGAAGTAAAAGCCCCGGTTAAAGCAGGTCAGAGTGTCGGCAAGCTTGTTGTGTACCAAGGCAATGAAGTGATTAAGGAATTCGACATTCAGGCACCGCAGGATGTGGCCAAGGCAGGCTGGTGGAAGCTGTTCAAACGCACAACCTCTACACTCTTTGATTAGAGCTCCCATATGCAGATCAGTTCGGTGACTGAACATATTTTGTAGTTAAATAGGGGTTTTCTTCTAGTTTTGTCGGGGGGCAGGAAAAGCCTTCGGGAACGTAGAAATCCTTGTTCAAGACAGGGAGGAGAGTGAGCAAACGTGAACTTGCATGTGGAAATGGAACATCACCGCGGGATTCTGATTGTGCGATTATCCGGGGAGCTGGATCACCATACAGCTGATATGGTACGGATGCAGATGGATGAAGCTATCCAGCGCAGACAATGCGAGCATCTGGTACTCAGCCTGAAAGATCTGCAATTCATGGACAGTTCGGGATTGGGTGTTATTTTGGGAAGATACAAGCTCATTAAGAATAAAGGCGGCAAGATGGTTGTCTGTGATGTCAATCCGCCGGTGTACCGTTTGCTGGAAATGTCGGGTTTGTTCAAGATTATGCCGATTTACGAAAATGAGGGAACTGCTCTCTCAGGTCTGGAGGTCGTCTCATGAATGAAGGAACGGGGACAAATTTCATGAATCTGCAATTTGCGGCCAAGTCGGAGAACGAATCGTTCGCACGGGTGACCGTTGCTGCTTTCATCTCCCAGCTTGATCCTACAATGGACGAGCTTAGCGATCTGAAGACGGTCATTTCGGAAGCAGTGACCAACAGCATCATCCACGGTTACAACAACAATCCTGAAGGTGTCGTGTCCATTCAAGCCCAGATTCGGGATGACATGATTACGATCATTGTGGAAGACCGCGGTGAAGGCATCGAAGATCTTGAACTGGCTAAACAGCCACTGTATACGTCCAAACCCGAACTTGAGCGCTCGGGCATGGGCTTCACCATTATGGAAAACTTCATGGATGAATTCGAAGTCAGCAGTGAGCCCGGCAGAGGCACCTCCATCAAGATGAAGAAGAGGATTGAATCCAAGAAAGCATTGTATAATTAGGGGTTGGTGGTCTTATGGATGCTGAAGTGAAACAGTCTTCACAGACCTATTTGGACGATGCCGAAGTCAAACGGCTGATTGCGCTCAGTCAGTCGGGTGACCATGTCGCACGGGATACGCTGGTGAACTGCAACATCAGACTCGTCTGGTCCGTCGTACAACGTTTTATGAACAGGGGATATGAGCCGGAAGATCTGTTCCAGATTGGTTGTATTGGGCTGCTCAAATCGGTGGATAAATTTGATCTCAGTTACGATGTGAGATTTTCCACCTATGCAGTACCCATGATTATCGGAGAGATTCAGCGTTTCCTGCGAGACGACGGTACCCTCAAGGTCAGTCGTTCACTCAAGGAAATGGCGAATAAAGTCCGCAAGAAAAGGGATGAGCTGTCCAAAACACTGGACCGTCTTCCAACGATCAAGGAAGTGGCTGAAGAGCTGGGGGTGACTCCGGAGGAAGTCGTATTTGCGCAGGAAGCGAACAAACCGCCGACCTCCATTCATGAGACGGTGTTTGAGAATGACGGCGATCCGATTACACTGATGGATCAGATTGCCGACGAATCTCAGGAACGTTGGTTTGACAAGCTTGCGCTGAACGAAGCAATCGGCGGTCTTAGTGAAAGGGAACGACTGATTGTGTACCTCCGGTACTACCGGGATCAGACGCAATCCGAGGTTGCCAGCAGGCTGGGCATATCCCAGGTGCAGGTGTCACGGCTGGAGAAAAAAATACTTCAATCCATTCGCGACCAGATCGCGCAGTAATTTTGGATTGCTGACCACATTATTGGTGCTGAATTTCCAATATACGACAACTAACAACCTTCTATCGCGCTTGAATATGCGGAGAAGGTTATTTGTCGTTAGCCTTTACGGATCGGCTCCGATTCGACTGCAACAGTAATATCAATCCAATAATACATACGGTCCCCAGCCACTGGAAATAACCGAAAGGTTCATGCAACCAGACGACTGTTGCTCCGACGGCAGCAAGCGGCTCGGCACTTCCAAGCAGACTTGTTTCTTTTGCGGTCAGGCTTTTAAGACTCTCAATATAGAACCAGAATGCAATCATTGTTCCAAATATAATAGTAAATATCAAATATCCATAGGTTTCCATACGCAAGCTGGCAAAGTCCATTTTCCAAGGTGGGTGAATGAGACTCAGTGCAGCCCCACCGATGATCATTGCCCAGCCTACAACAACGAGTGAGTCAACCTTTTCAATAAGCTTCACGGCGTAGAGGGTATAGAAGGCAGCTGCAACTCCGGATAACAGCCCCCACAATACTGCGGGTAACGCCACAGACAATTGGGAGAGAGAACCATTTGTAAGCAGAAAAAAACACCCGCTTAGAGCCAAAATCGCTGATGTAACATCTTTTCTGGTCAAGGCAGCCTGTCTTCGCCAGATCATATACACCATGATCATCACTGGTGACAAATATTGAAGTAATGTAGCTACCGCGGAGTTGCCATGTTGAATGGACGCCATGTACGTATACTGAACAGCCAGCATCCCGAATAAACCGAAAATGATTAGCTGCAGGGCTGATTTACTGCTTTTCCATATATCGAAAATTTGTGTGCGCCTCGGTGTAAAGGATTGCACGCCAAGAAGCAGTATGCCGGCAATCAGCAGTCGTACCGTTACAAACCAGTTGACTTCGATTCCGTATTGTTGAAACAGCTTCTGTGAAACCGTTCCACCAATGCCCCAGCATATTGCTCCTGTAAGAACGAAGAATATGCCTGATTTTCTAGAATTTTGAATAGGTATTATCATGGATAGTTCCCCCGCCTTAAATATAAGAATAATGATATATTAAGGTGAAACAAGCTATAATAATATCAATATCGCACAGATAAATATAACTATATTGAGATGATAAAATATGATTAAGTCAGAATTTAAAATGGATCAGAACCGGAAGGAACTGACGGATCATCGTACGGTTACTTTGCCTGTAGCTTGTTACGAAACCACAATTGTACGGCATGTTCATGGTCACATCCCTTTGCATTGGCATGATGAATTGCAATTTGTTTTGATTGTCCAGGGTAAAGCTCTTTTTCATGTGAATGATCAAAAGATCGTTGTGTCACAAGGTGATGGGTTGTTTATCAACAGTGGTTCCATGCATATGGCAGAAGATCATGGTAAGAATGATAATTGTATTTATCTCTGTTTGAACCTGTCACCCCATTTTGTCGTACCTTCCGAGTTATATGTGAAGTATGTTCATCCCTACATCTCAGCCACTAATTTACCTTATCTTCTGATCAAAGGGGAACTACCTTGGGGCGCTCATGTTCTGAACGCCATCCGTCATGTTAAAAAGGATCTGGATGAGCAGCTCCCGTTGTACGAAATAAATGTGGCTTCACACCTCTTGACGATGTGGAAACATCTGATTACCAGTGGCTACGTGCTGGAATATGATCCTTCAGAAATCACCAAAAGCAGGCGAATGAAGGACATGGTCGAATGGGTTCACATGCACTTTGCCGATCCCATCAAACTGGAGGACATTGCAAGGGCAGGTCAGTTAAGCCGCTCGGAAACATGCCGTTATTTCAAACAAATGTTGAAGACAACACCTTTGCAGTATGTTATCGATTATCGCATTCGAAAGAGTGTGGAGCTGTTACAGATCCAAGAACGCAGCATTACCGAGATTGCTTATGAAGTTGGTTTTAATAGCACAAGTTATTTTATTAACCAATTTCGCAAAATCATGAAAATCACCCCGTTAAAGTTCAGAAAGGAATTGGAGTTAAGGAATAAGGAGGGTATTGAGCGATGAAATAAAAAAGAAGGTATTGTTATCCGTCCTGCTAGCTATTACCGGTTTTGATTTCGAGCTGACTCTCTAATTTCAGCTAAGTCGCTATAATAGCGGCTTTTTTTTATCTCCTACTACCGCTCCCAGCATAGTTATTGCAGACCTTTGGGAAAAATGGAGACCCGTGCAGCGGAGGGATGGAATCGGACTAAGGAGCGAAGCGTTCGCCTTTAGCACCGGATTTCCTCCTTGATAAAGGAGATTCAAAGAAATCTGGGGATAACAGCGACCGAGGCCGATCCATCCCGAAGTGCCCGCAAGGTTCATACAACCTTTTTCCAACAGAATGTAATAAATTTGCACATTCTTCAAATACTAACCTAAATTACGCAGTAAAGGAGTGTTTCGGATGTCCATGACACCCACTCCAACGGTCTACGTTCGCTTGCGCAGTCGTATTCGCATCCAGAGGGGGCGGGGCGTCAAGCTTGGGGATGTGGCTCATCTGCTAACCTCTCCAGAGGAACAGGAAGGGAGGCTGCTTGAGCTTGAACTGCTGCGCCCCGGACCGGAGGACGGAAATCTGATCCTCATTGACATACTACAGATTATTCCCCAGATCCGTATGGCTTTGCCTGGTGTCACTGTTGAATTAATCGGATCGGGACATACACTTGTTGAGGTGATTGCGGGAACTGGCAAGGCATCCATATCATTGTTCATTCTGGTATGGTTGCTGCTATTTTTCGGATCAGCCCTGACCATTATGAATTTTCATGCAGACGTAAACATGCAGGAAGTACAGATTCGAATCGTCGAAATGATTACAGGACGCCGTGATGAGCATCCCTATTTGTTCCAAGTGGCCTATTCCATTGGGATTGGATTTGGTATGGCTGTGTTTTTCAATCATTTATTCAAGAAAAAATGGAATGAAGAACCTACCCCTTTGGAAGTGGAAATGTTCCTATACCAGCAAAATGTAGACAAATATGTAGTGATTGAAGAAACCGAACGTATGCATGAAGAGGAACGCAGGGAGATGAATGCGGATGAGCGTTCTTAATGGAGCGATCAGTATCGTGCTGGGTGTTGCGGGGGGAGTCGCCGTAGGAAGCGGTGTGATTGCGCTTATTCTCGTGCTCGATATGATTCCCAGATTGGCGCAGCTAACACGTTCCTATGATAAAACCCATTGGTATGAAGGGGCATTGATTGGCGGTTCGCTGATCGGTACCGTTGCGGATTTCTGGCATTGGAAAGTGCATGGCGTGTTGCTGCTCAGCCCGATCATTGGATTGTTTTGCGGTGTGTTCATCGGTCTGCTCGCTGCCGCACTCACAGAGGTATTGAATGTGCTGCCTGTACTCGCGAAACGTTTGGGCATGAAATCTTATTTATTCGGACTATTGCTCGCCATGATTTTGGGGAAAATGACTGGTTCGCTATTTGACTTTTTTGTATATCAGCGTTAAATCGTGTTGGCCAAAGGAGGCTGGGAAATGGATGTAAGACCGGACAACGACGGGCGTAACTCCGACGAATCAATGTCGGAAGAGATGGTGAACAAATCTGATTATGAAACCCAGAAGGAGGAAGAGAAGAAGGCATACGAAAAAAAGAAACAAAATGAAATGTCGGACAGTATTGAGGAATCGGTAGAATATTGGCAGGGAAACGATGATATCTCCCCGAGCATGAGTGAAAACAAATATACGCTGCAGCAAGTATTGGGTCTTGGTGAATCCTTCGATGTCAATATGAGAGAAATGGTTATGGGCGGAAAGCATGTGGGATTGCTGTTATTAACTGGTTTTGCGAAAGATGAGATTCTGCTTGAAGTGTTAAAACGGTTAACCTATCTTACACCAGACCAGGTATCAGGACATGCACTAAAGTCATATTTTGATTGTTACATCCCTCATATACAGGTTGAGCGAGTAGAAAAAATGAGTGCTGTAATTAACAAGGTTCTCACGGGTATGAGCGCTTTGTTTGTTGAAGGGGATCGTTCCGTTATTATTATGGATACGCGCAGTTATCCAGTGCGTTCACCGGAGGAACCTTCGCTGGAACGAGTGGTGCGCGGCTCTAGAGACGGTTTTACCGAGACACTCCTGACGAACGTTGCGCTAGTACGTCGCAGAATACGAGACCCTGGATTAAAATTCGAAATTATGCAGGTCGGTCGGAGATCTCAAACGGATGTCTGCGTCGTCTATATAGATGATATCGTGGATAAGGTTCAGGTGGATTCGGTTCGCGAGAAAATTAAACGAGTGAATATCGACGGCATTCCTGCTGCTGATAAGCAACTTGAAGAAGCGATCATTAACAAGGGCTGGCACCCATATCCGTTGGTTCGTTATTCGGAACGGCCGGATGTGACGGCTTCTCATCTGATTGAAGGGCGAGTTGTTATCTTTGTAGATACTTCACCCAGTGTGATGATTCTGCCCACGACTTTTTTTGACCTGTGTGAACATGCAGAAGAGAACAGACAGACCGCCTTTATGGGAACCTATCTGCGCTGGGTACGTTTTGGGGGCATTTTGATTTCGCTTTTCTTGTTACCTTTGTGGTTATTGATGGTGATTGATCCGGGGATCAAGCCGGCTGGAATGGAGTTCATCGGTCCTCATGAGAATGCCAAGCTTCCGCTGATTCTACAGTTCCTGCTCATTGAGTTCGGGGTCGATTTATTGCGGATGGCGGCTGTTCATACCCCCACACCACTCGCTTCGGCCATGGGCTTGATTGCCGCCATTCTGGTCGGTGATATCGCTGTGAAAACAGGTTATTTTGTGAATGAAGTTGTACTTTACATGGCTATAGCTGCGATTGGCATGTTTGCAACTCCCAGTTATGAGCTTGGTTTGGCGAATCGGCTAGTCAGGTTGTTTTTGCTAGTGGCAGTAGCGATATTCAAGGTTCCTGGATTCGTTGTTGGAACCACGTTCATTATAGTGGCCCTTACGTTGCATCGCTCGTACAACTCTTCTTATCTCTGGCCATTCATACCGTTTAATGCAAAGGCATTGGGCAACTTTTTGTTTCGTTTGCCTTTGTTGGAAAATAAAAAACGTCCATCAATCAACAAGACGCGTGACAATACCAAAATGGACGATGACCCTGACGGAGAATTGCGAAAAAGTAAAAAACACAAATGATCAGTTGAAAAATCCATTCTTCTCATTCACTAATTTGATATACTGGTGTAAAATCATTGGAATAACAGCTGTTCCAGTATATAAAAAGTGAGGAATGCAGAATATGTATTTACATGGTACAAGTAAAATAAATGCGCAAGGACATTTGGAAATTGGTGGCGTGGATACAACGGATATGAAAGAACAATTCGGAACTCCACTCTACGTTGTGGACGAGCAACTGGTTCGCGAGCGCTGCAGAGAGTACATGGAAGCATTCCGTGCTTCCGGACTGGGCTTTCAAGTTGCTTATGCAAGTAAAGCATTCTGCGTAATGGCCATGTGTGCTCTTGCTGCGGAAGAAGGACTTTCATTGGATGTTGTATCCGATGGTGAATTATTCACTGCACTGCAAGCTGGCTTCCCGGCAGAGCGTATTCACTTCCACGGCAACAACAAAACACTGGAAGAAATTGAAATGGCGCTTGATGCTGAGATTGGCTGCTTTGTTGTGGATAACTTTAATGAACTGCACCTGCTGCAAGCCGTAGCGGCAGACAAAAATCGTAAAGTAAACATTTTGCTTCGTGTGACGCCTGGTGTTGAAGCGCATACGCATGAATATATCTCCACAGGACAAACCGATTCGAAATTTGGATTCGATATCGGGAACGGAACTGCATTCGAAGCGATTGAACTTGCTTCCAAGCAGTCGAACTTAGTTTTACTCGGTGTGCATTCACACATCGGATCGCAAATCTTTGAAGTTGAAGGCTTCCAAATGGCCATTCAGCGTGTTGCAGAGTTTGCAGCTGATGTTCATGAGCGTCTTAACGTTGCTTTCAAAGTGGTTAACCTGGGCGGCGGCTTTGGCATTCGCTATATTGATGGAGATACCCCGCTTGAAGTTTCACAATACGTAAAAGCCATCACCGATGCGGTTAAAAATCATTTTGCCCAAATCGGCTATGCCGTACCTGAGATCTGGGTTGAACCAGGCCGCAGCATCGTGGGTGAAGCGGGAACAACACTCTACACCGTTGGAACAAGCAAAGACATTCCAGGGGTTCGTAAATACGTGGCTGTTGATGGCGGGATGACAGATAATCCGCGTCCGGCACTGTATGAGTCCAAATATGAAGCAGTACTTGCCAATCGTGCGAATGAGGCTGCTCAGGAAACGGTATCGGTTGCTGGTAAATGCTGTGAGAGCGGCGATATGCTGATCTGGGATCTGGAACTGCCCAAAGTACAAAGCGGCGATCTGCTCGCAGTAGCATGCACAGGCGCGTACAATTACTCCATGGCAAGTAACTACAACCGGATTCGTCGTCCGGCAGTAGTATTTGTCAAAGACGGTCAAGGGGATGTTGTGGTACGCCGTGAGACGTATCAGGACATTATCCAGAATGACCTCGTTCCTGAGCGTATTGCTAAGCAGCCTGTAACTCGTTAATTCGAGAACGATGCTGAATTGTTAATAAAGAAGACAAAAAAGGAGTGCTCCTTTTTTGTCTTCTTTGCATCTATAAGGCTGGATTTTTTAAAAAATCTTGCTGATTATTTTGCGATCCATCCATTTTCGGTGTACACTAAGAAAAGTGCTATAAAGCTTGACCCAGGGTCAATGCGTTCTGGCACCATTAACGATGGTCAATACGAAAGGAGTCATTTACATATGGCGAAACAAGCGAAAATCAAAATGGCAAACGGCGGAGAAGTTCTGATCGATCTGTTCGATCAAGAAGCGCCAAACACAGTAGCAAACTTTGAGAAACTGGCTAACTCCGGTTTCTACAATGGTCTTACATTCCACCGTGTTATTCCGGGCTTCGTTGCTCAGGGCGGATGCCCTAACGGTACCGGTGCAGGTGGCCCTGGCTATACAATCAACTGTGAGATCAACCCGAACAAACATGAGCGCGGAACATTGGCTATGGCACATGCAGGCCGTAACACAGGCGGAAGCCAGTTCTACATCTGCTACCAACCGCAACCACATTTGGATGGTCAACATACTGTATTTGGTAAAGTAACCAAAGGTATGGAGTTCGTAGATGCTTTTGAAGGTAAAGACAAAATGGAGACTGTTGAAGTTGTAGAAGCTTAATCAGGATCTCTGTAAGGAAACCGTTTCGCTTTGGCGAGACGGTTTTTTATTACACTTAGCTTATTAAAAGTTAGTATGTGACAAAAAGGAACAAAAAATAATTGATTTTTTGACATTAAAGTGCTAACATCCAATTAATAACGAAAGCGAATCCTTCAGGGCAGGGTGTAATTCCCTACCGGCGGTGATGCAGTCGTGTGAGGATGTCAATCCAGCACGAAGTGCAAAGTCCGTGACCCGTCTGCCCGTGGCAGATGGCTGATCTGGTGTAATTCCAGAACCGACAGTATAGTCTGGATGGGAGAAGGAGAGGGTGCAGTCCTAACGGGCCGCATTCCGCAGTATTGTTGCTGTACAGTTTTTGACGAATTCATTTTCTGTGCAGGGAGAAATCCGGTTACATTCGGAAATCTTCATACATATGCCACATCATAGAAGCTCTTTACCTGTAAATGAAGTTCATTAAGGTATGTGTCTGCTTTCACTTGCCTGAAATGAAGTTTTTGGGCGAAGTGTTTTTGGTACTGTATCAATAGTATTGCTGATGACACATGTCTCTCATCATCCCCATCGAACGGATTGTTCGACGGGGATTTTTTAATAGATATGGAACATGCCTCTCTGTTGGAAGGGAGGTCAATACAATAACTCAGATTTTAACCGTGGGGTGAACGGATTGGAAATGATTAATGATGAATTTTATATGGCGCTGGCGTTGGATATGGCAGAACGGGCACAAGGACAGACAGGAATTAATCCGGTTGTAGGTTGTGTCGTTGTGAAAGAGGGGCGTATCGTAGGCCTGGGAAGTCACCTGAAACGGGGGACGGGCCATGCAGAGGTACATGCACTGAATATGGCGGGCAGCGATGCTGAAGGCAGTACAGTGTATGTTACACTCGAACCTTGCAGTCACTATGGTAAGACCCCTCCTTGCAGCGAACGTCTCATTCACGAGAAAGTGAAACGTGTCATTGTATGCTGTGAAGATCCGAATCCGCAAGTTTCCGGCAGAGGCATCAGCATGCTGCGCCAACAAGGGATTGAAGTTGAAGTGGGTGTCCTCCGTGAGCGCGGCAGACGGATGAATGAAAAATTCATTAAATACATTACAACAGGTCTTCCCTTTGTAACTTTAAAGACGGCTACTACTCTTGATGGCAAAATCGCTACTCGTAGCGGTGACAGCAAATGGATCTCTAACGAGCCGGCACGCGAGATTGTGCATGCTCTACGTCATCGTCATCAAGGAATTATGGTTGGTGTGGAAACTGTAATTGCTGACAATCCGGAGCTGACCACTCGTCTGCAGGTGGAAGGGATCAGCCCGGTGCGGATCGTTGTGGATTCCAAGCTGCGTCTGCCTGTAGGCTCCAAAATGGTTAAGGATGGCCTAGTACCAACTTGGGTGCTTACAACGGATGAAGCAAGCACTGAAGCAGCTGAGCGTTTGGAAGCATACGGTGTGGAGATTATTCGTTGTGGACCTGGACCGCGTGTAGATTTGCTGAATGCACTCAGCAAGCTCGGTGAACGTGAGATTGGTTCAATCCTGCTTGAAGGCGGAGGCACACTGAATGGGGCTATGTTGGAAGCTCGGTTGGTAGACCGACTGCTTATGTTCATTGCTCCGAAAATTGTCGGAGGATACGATACACCAGGCAGTTTCCGCTTCGAGGGTGTGGAGCGCATGAGTCAGGCCATTCAACTGCATCAGCTGGAAATTGAGCAAGTTGGAGATAATATCAGCATTGGCGGAATTCCGGTTTGGCCAGAATAAATACATTTATGTTAACGAAATAAATAAAGGAGGCGGCAGCATGTTTACCGGTTTGGTGGAAGAAGTCGGTCAGATCCGGCGCATAGGTCGGAAAGGCGAAGCGATGGTCCTGAATATCGGAGCTTCCGCCATCATGAATGACTTGAAGATTGGCGATAGTGTTTCTGTAAACGGGGTATGCTTAACTGCAACAACCCTGGAGGCCGGTGGGTTTACAGCTGATGTAATGCCCGAGACATACCGCCATACCAATCTTAGTCAATTGCAATCCGGCAACAAAGTCAATTTGGAGCGAGCCATGCTGTCTGGTGGACGTTTTGGCGGACATATCGTTCAGGGTCATGTAGATGGCACTGGCGTTATTGGCAGCATTACACGTGACCAGAATGCGATTGTTTTCGAGATCAAACCTGATGATACGCAATTGTTTAAATATCTGATACCCAAAGGGTCCGTAACCCTGGATGGAATTAGTCTAACAGTTGTGCATACTTCACAGACTGCATTCACTGTGTCCATTATTCCACATACCATTGGTGAAACGGTATTAAATGTCAAAAAGACGGGTGATACCATCAATATTGAATGTGATATTTTGGGCAAATATGTGGATCATCTGCTGCACTACGGTAAGGGACATCAGGAGACTGGTGCAGGCAAGCCGAAAAGTATCAGTGAGGATTTCCTAGCTAATCACGGATTTGCTTAACTAATTGTTTGAATACAAATATAATTTGAAATGGAAACTGGAGGGGGACTTATGTCAGGAGAACAATCCATTCTGAACCCTATAGAAGAAGCGATCTATGATTTAATGCGGGGGAAACCTGTCATTGTGGTAGATGATGAGGACCGGGAGAATGAAGGCGATTTTATCGCATTGGCCGAGAAGGCTACACCGGAAGTAATCAATTTTATGATTACCGAAGGCAGAGGTTTGGTATGTGTTCCCATCACGCAGCAGCGTGCGGACGAACTTAATTTGAAACCAATGGTTCAACAAAATACGGACTTTCATGGAACGGCATTCACCGTTTCGGTAGATCATAAAGATACGACAACTGGCATCTCGGCACATGAACGTTCCATAACAGTGAAGGGCTTGATCGATCCAGAAGCGAAAAGTGGAGATTTCCGCAAGCCGGGGCATACGTTCCCGCTTATCGCGAAAGACGGGGGTGTCCTGCGGCGTGCCGGACACACGGAAGCAGCTGTGGATCTCGCTATTATGTGCGGCTCATACCCGGCCGGTGTCATCTGTGAAGTGATTAAGGAAGATGGTACGATGGCCAGACTTCCAGATCTTCAGGAGATTGCCCGTAAACATGATCTGAAGCTCATAAGTATTCAGGACATGATTCGTTACCGGAATGAAAAGGAAAAGCTCGTT
This sequence comes from Paenibacillus sp. JNUCC-31, assembly GCF_014844075.1. Lineage (NCBI taxonomy): Bacteria > Bacillati > Bacillota > Bacilli > Caryophanales > Paenibacillaceae > Paenibacillus > Paenibacillus sp. JNUCC31. Next base: position 731,202 of record NZ_CP062165.1, on the reverse strand, counting down.
CAACGCGAAGTCGCTGTGCGTATGCCTACGGATATTGGCGAATTCCAAGCGGTAGCCTATACCAATGCGGTGGATAACAAAGAGCACGTAGCTTTGGTTAAAGGAGAGATTGACGGTTCGAAGCCTGTGTTGGTCCGCGTGCACTCTGAATGTCTGACAGGGGATGTATTCCATTCTCATCGTTGTGACTGTGGTCCGCAGTTCGATGCAGCCCTCAAACAGATCCATGAAGAAGGTAATGGCGTTCTGCTCTACATGAGACAGGAGGGCCGTGGCATTGGATTGATCAACAAACTCAAAGCCTACAAGTTGCAAGAAGAAGGTCTGGACACCGTAGATGCCAATCTGAAGCTTGGATTTGCTGCTGATCTTCGTGATTACGGCATTGGTGCCCAAATCCTCAAGGATCTTGGCGTTCGCCAAATCCGGTTATTAACCAACAACCCGCGCAAAATTAAAGGGCTTGAAGGCTACGGGCTGGAAGTGGTAGAACGAGTACCGATTCAGATGCAAGAGAACGAGGATAATACGGTCTACTTGCATACGAAGCAGGCGAAGCTTGGCCATATGTTGAAATTCGACGATATCGAGCAGAATGAAGAAAAAAACTGAGTGGCTGTTCTGAAGTAAAATAAGGTGAAATATTTTTTGCCGAAGATCAGCTACGTACATCATATAATACAATTAGGGAGATGACATGAATGCCACACTTTTTTGAAGGACATTTGGTTTCGGAAGGATTAAAATATGGAGTTGTCGTGGGTCGGTTTAACGAATTCATTACAAGCAAGCTGCTCAGTGGAGCATTGGATGCGTTCAAACGTCACGGTGTACAAGATGATGAAGTGGATGTAGCCTGGGTTCCAGGTGCCTTTGAAATCCCGTTGATTGCACAAAAAATGGCCGAAAGTGGAAAATACGATGCGGTCATTACGCTCGGTACGGTTATTCGTGGTTCAACGACACATTATGATTATGTGTGCAATGAGATGGCTAAGGGTGTAGCCGCAATTAACCTGAAAACAGGCGTGCCTACCATCTTTGGTCTGGTTACGACAGAGAATATTGAACAGGCCATTGAGCGTGCTGGGACAAAGGCAGGAAATAAAGGTTGGGATGCAGCTACTGCCGCTATCGAAATGGCAAACTTGACGAAACAGCTAAAATAGTGCTTATTTAATATAGTGCCCTGCTCTGCGCAGACGAAAACGGGAGACCGGATTCGGCGGCTTAGCGGGGGTTTTTATTTTTCTGGCGGGAGGATTCGTCTAGTGACGGTAGTGACATACAAACTGGAGACTTTTGAAGGGCCTTTGGATCTGCTGCTTCATTTGATCGATAAAGCAGAGATTCATATCCAGGATATTCCCATCAGCGATATTACCGATCAATATATGGCGTATCTGCATTCGATGCAGGAATTGGAGCTGGATATTACGAGTGAATTTCTGGTAATGGCGGCAACACTTCTGTCGATCAAGAGCAAACTTTTACTACCCAAGCCACCGGTAATCGAGGACTTTGAGGATTATGCTTATATGGAAGAAGAAGATTATGACCCACGTGCTGAGCTGATTGCACGTCTGATTGAATATCGCAAATACAAGGGAATTGCGCGTCATTTACATGAGCGGGAGTGGGAACGCAGCCTTATTTTTTCCAAAGAGCCCGAGGATTTGCGACCGTATATGCCCGTAGAAGCACAATCTAATCCGGTGGAAGGGTTGCATACCTCGGATCTGATTGCTGCATTTCAGAAGGCGCTGCGTAAGGCGGAGAAGCGGACAACCGTTACCCGGATCCACCGGGATGAAATATCGGTTAAGGATCGCATCCGTGATGTCATCGGCGCTTTGGAAAGCATGGGGCCAGGAGGCAGACTGTTATTTTCAAAACTGTTGGATAACCAGATCTATCGGCATGAAATTGTTGTCACATTTCTGGCGGTGCTGGAGCTGATGAAGATGAAGCAGATTGTCTGTTACCAGGAGCGGATGTTTGAGGATATTGTTATGGAGTGGAGAGGGGAAACAAAGAATCATGGATTTTCCGAAATTGAAATCGATTATTGAAGGCCTGTTGTTTTTGTCCGGAGAAGAAGGTCTGAGCATCAAACAAATTGCCGAAATCGTAGATCAGCGGGTGGAGTTGGTGTCCGACGCGATTGAGGAAATGATCGCCGAATTTGCCAACCAGGGGAGAGGCGTGCAAATTCTTAAAATTGCAGGGGTTGTGCAGTTGGGTACCTTGCCGGAGCATGCGACGTATTTTGAGAAGTTGGCATACTCACCTGCACGTACCTCCCTATCCCAGGCCGCACTAGAGACACTTGCGATTGTAGCGTATCGTCAACCGATCACGCGGGTAGAGATTGAGGAGATCCGTGGAGTAAAGTCTGAACGCGCCATCCACACGCTTGTGAACAAGGATTTGATTCAGGAAGTGGGACGCGCTGAGGCGATTGGACGCCCAATTCTATATGGAACAACCAAATCATTCCTGGATTACTTCGGTTTGGCTTCACTCAAAGATCTGCCTGAGCCGGGCTTGTTTGAAGATTCCGAGAATCTGGAGGAAGAGACACAGTTGCTCTTTGAAAAGCTGGATGTGCAGCCTGTGGAATTGGATCTGGAAAATACAAATCTGGATGACAATGAAGTTACGGACGATATACACGATATCAACATTGAAGATGATTCCATTAATTCATAATATTGTTTTGGACGATAACCGGTACCCTAAAGGGGGCCGGTTTTTTTGTTGTCTTTTCGAATAGTTGATTGGGTACGTCGGAAGTTAGAATGGAATTTTCAGGTCGGACGTGAATTTTTTCCTATATAGAGTGTCATACTAGACAAGAAAAGAATTGAGGGCTTGGAGGTAAGGCCTGTGTGGATTTGGCTTGGAGGAATCGGCTTGTTGATCGCACTGCTGCTTGCCGCAGTCCTCATCTCGTATGTTCATGTGCATTTTACATTCAGTAAACAGAATCATGATGATTATGCCAAAATTACGATTCGTATGTTCTATGGCATTGTGCGTATTAACTATGAAATTCCCAGCATCGTCTTTCGTAATTGGAAGGAAGGATTTCTGGTGAAAACAGAACAGCGAACGAATCATTCAAGAGGAGAGTCTCAGGGTAGCAAGCGTGTCAACAAACGAAAAGTTGAAAAATGGGCGAAAGATGTAAAAATCATGCTTCGGGCAACGGATGCATTGAAGCAGTGGGTCAAGCAAACGCTCACTCGTGTACATATGACTCATATGTCCTGGTCTACCCGCGTGGGTGTTGGCGATGCAGCGTACACGGCTATTCTCATTGGCTGGGTATGGAGTATCAAATCGAGCATCATTGGATATTTGTCTTATCAAATCCATTTTGAACGAACACCAGTCCTGCAGGTTGTGCCGGTGTGGGGAGATGATATGGAATTTCAAACCGAACTGGATTGGAAAATGAAAATTCGAATTACAGCGCTTTTGATTGCAGGATTTATGTTGTTAACCCGTGTACTGCAAGTGGAGGGAGGATGGCGTGTGTGGTTCAAACTTTTGCAGGAACAACGGCGCAGACGCAAGAAAAAGCTGAAAAGACATCATACCAATTAGGATGTTTAGAAGGTGGGTGTCCTCTTTTTATACAGCCAAAGATGAGTATAAGGTTGCCAACGACCGACACCGGAATGTGACATGTTCTTGGCCCGTGATTTTGACTACGATTCGAGAAATACTCACTTACATAACTCCCTTCAAGTTTGGGGATGATATGGTTAGATCAAACCTAGCTTATAATGAAACTGGAGGGAATTTAAATGTCAGATCATCCAATTCAAGGCTTAATGGAAACCGCAATGGAAAATATCAAGGCCATGGTGGATGTCAATACAATCGTAGGTGATGCGGTAGAAACACCTGACGGTACCGTCATTCTGCCAATCAGTAAAGTAGGATTCGGATTTGCTGCAGGTGGCAGTGATTTTCATGTAAATGATGGAGGAAGCAGCAAAGCGAGTGCTGGAAGTGCTACTGAGCATGCCAGCTCTGCCTCGGTTGCTTCTCCATTCGGAGGCGGTAGTGGAGGCGGCGTATCTATTCGTCCTATTGCGTTCCTGGTGGTTGGAAAACAGGGTGTTCACATTGTGCCGCTTGACAACTCAACGCATCTGTTCGAGAAACTGATTGACTCCACACCATATGTGATGGACAGAATTCAGGACATGTTCCGCAATCGTAATACGGAACAACAACCTTCGGAGTCCGGCATACCTGTCACACCTAATCCTTCAACGTTCAGCTAAATGATTCGCTCAAAATCCCTTCCGCAGTGAGTGTGCGAAAGGGATTTTTGCTGTTTTCTTGTACTGGGACATACTTCGGGTTGTCCAGACATAAGCTAGTACAAGATTCCAAGTGACCCGGAGGAATGAATTGATGCGAAAATTAATGAAATTTGTGGCATGTATGCTTGTACCTTTGTTTCTGTTTCCTTCATTTGGGCTTGCAGAAGCCCAAGAGACTATACCGGGGCCCTCAACTCATGCGCAAAGTGCTGCTCTGATTGATGTGACGTCGGGCCGGATTTTGTACAGCAAAGATGGGGACAAGGAACTCAGAATTGCCAGCCTGACCAAAATCATGACGGCGATTGTTGCGATTGAACACGGCAAACTGGATGACAAAGTAAAAGTGACTTCTTCGGCTTTTGCCAAAGAAGGGTCTTCTCTCTATCTCAAACTGGGCGAAGAAATGACGCTTGAAAACATGCTATATGGTTTAATGCTGCGATCAGGCAACGATGCGGCCTCTGCAATTGCTGAACATGTCGGTGGATCTGAAGAAGGTTTTGTACTCTTAATGAACAAAAAGGCAGAGCAAATGGGTCTGACCCATTCCCATTTTATGAATCCTCATGGACTTGACGCCGACGGTCATTACTCCACCGCTAATGATCTGGCACGCTTAACCGCATATGCGCTCAAGAATCCGGTTTTCAAACGAATTGTAGCGACGGAGAACAAGAAGGCTCCAAATCCGAATGAGAGCTGGGAGTATTCCTGGCAAAACAAAAATAAAATGCTGCGGCTGTACGAAGGAGCCGATGGGGTGAAGACCGGGTATACCAAAAAGGCGTTCCGTTGTTTGGTCAGCTCTGCAACACGCGATGGACAACAGCTTGCTGCGGTAACCTTGAACGATGGCGATGACTGGAATGATCATGCGCGAATGCTGGATTTTGGTTTTGAAAACTTCCCTTTGGTGGAAATAGCAAAAAAGGAACAGCCTGTACAAAACACAGATGTGGTCACAGGCCGCGGGTTCATCTATCCATTGGCGAAGAGTGAGACATCCTCATTGACGAAAAAGCTTATTTTACTCGAAAATCGTGTTCAGGAAGGTGCAGAGGCAGGTGCCAAACCGACAGATCCTTCTTTTGGACTGGCCGGCAGAATTGATATGCAGCTTGACGGGAAACTTGTGGGCTCCATCCCTGTATACCACAAGGGAAGTTATATTCCGCCGGAACCGAAGACAGAGGATTCAACATGGGGCGGAATTGCCGATGTTTCCTCGTGGGCGGCGGCCTGGCGCGCAGTATTAAGTCATCTGTTATCTCCATAAATCCAAATTGCCGAAAAAATTGAATGCTAAGTTTGTTCCTCCGAAACAAACAGATATTGAAGTTGAGGGGAGGGTTATCTTTTGATTAATCTTATCTGGCTTATCATGATCGTAACGGGATTTGTTTTTGCAGCAGCACAGGGGAAAATTGAAATCGTTACCCAGGCGGCTTTTGATGGAGCGGCAACCGGAGTAACCGTATGTTTTGGGCTGATCAGTGTGCTCGTGTTCTGGATGGGGATGATGAAAATGGCTGAAGATGCCGGGCTGCTGGGCCGGATTGCGAAGCTGCTGGGTCCGGTCGTCGGCTATTTGTTTCCCGATGTTCCGCGGAATCATCCAGCCATGGGCTACATTTTATCCAATATGAGTGCCAATCTGCTTGGCCTCGGCAATGCGGCTACCCCAATGGGGATCAAAGCCATGCAGCAACTGCAGGAATTGAATCCGGATAAACAAACGGCGTCCCCTGCCATGTGTACCTTACTGGCATTGAATACAGCGAGTATCACCATTATTCCAACAACCCTGATAGCCATTCGGCTCAATTATCATTCCGCCAATGCTACGGAAATTGTAGGGACAACACTGATGGCAACGATTGTCGCGACATTTGCAGCCATCGTAGCTGATCGTTGGTACCGCAACAGAGCACTTCACAAACCGCCGCGTGTACATAAAAGTGACAATCCCGCTATGAAAGGATGAGTAGCGTTGTTAACCTTCATCAACTGGATTTCCGTCTGGGCCATTCCGGTTATTATCGCGTTTGTACCATTATATGCGTTCACCAAAAAGGTCCCGGTTTACGAATCCTTTGTTGATGGGGCCAAAGATGGATTTTCCACGGCAATTAGCATTATTCCTCATCTGGTAGGCATGATGGTAGCGATTAGTGTATTTCGGGCTTCCGGTGCACTGGATTATGTGATTAGTCTGATCGCTCCACTCGTGTCCTGGATGGGGGTTCCGGGAGAAGTATTGCCGCTTGGCATTTTGCGTCCCTTGACCGGGACAGGCTCACTTGCCTTTACGACAGATCTGATCAAGACCTATGGTCCTGACTCTATGATTGGCCGCATGGCTTCCACGATTCAAGGGAGTACGGATACAACTCTATATGTATTGACTGTTTATTTTGGAGCAGTAGGCATTCGTAATGGCCGCTATGCCCTCAAAGTCGGGTTGTTTTCTGATGTGGTTGGTTTCATTGCTGCCTTGGTCATTTGTTTAATTGTATTTGAATAAAAAAGTTGCCCTTTCCTTCCGATATATGAATTATGCTAGAATAATAGCGGAGGAGAGTGGGAACCATGCAAAAGAGTTGGAAACAAATGCTCCGCTTTGGAATGTCAGGTATGCTTGCTATTGCGTTGCTAGGAGGACAGACGGAGCTGGCCGCGGCTCAAGCCGTTAATACGATTCATTTTACGGGTTATTTTGATAAACAATTGCGTGCTCAACTGGCCGTTTCTGCGGATTCTTTCCCCGTTGTGAACGTACGTCTGGAGAAACAGGATGAACCCGATACAGTATATTATGATGTGGGTACCTCAATACTGATCTCCAAGGATGAAGTGCTCACCAACTATCATGTCATTCAGGATATTGCTGAACTGTCTGACGGGGACATAGGAACACTGACTGTAGCGAGCCCAGGTCAACTGGATAAGCCTGTGAAGGCCAAAATCATCAAAACAGATCCGGTGACGGATATGGCATTGCTAAAGCTGGACAAAGCAATCGATGCACAACCCGTGACGTTCGCGAATAGCAAGGATAACCAAATTGTCTATACAATTGGATTTCCCAAAAATCCTGCTGGGGAACTCGTGCTGTTGGACGAGGAGTTTCCTTCAACCTACAATACGATAGCCAAGAGCCGAGTATTTAATTCACAAGATTCAGACGTCCCAGGCAAGAAGGGCATCGGCAGTATCGTAAAATCGGTGGCACAAGGCAATTCAGGTGGCCCAGTTCTGGATCAGAACAATCAGGTTGTTGGCATGATGACTTTTGTATACGGAGGACGCACTTATTTTATTACTTCCAAAACGCTGCAATCCTTCATTAAAGAGAGCGCAGTACCTGCCAAAAAACAGGTCGTTGTAGCCGGCAAAGTAGCCAGTTAACCTTATTCGTTTTAGTGGTTACATATGATTGAAAGTGAAAGGTTCACCTTGACGCTTCCTGTTGAATACAGGCAGTGAAAAGGTGAGCTTTTTGGTCTGAATTCATAGCTAAACACAGGTCAAAAGGCGTTTTCAGCCACTGCGTTTACAAAATCGATGGATTATCCTTGTGATTTCCGGCCTTGATGGGTATCATTAGTGTGAGGTGACATGACAAACATGGAAAGATTACAAAAAATTATCGCACAGGCAGGCATTGCATCCCGCCGCAAGAGTGAGGAACTGATCCTGTCCGGCAAAGTAGAAGTTAACGGGGAGGTCGTAACCGAACTGGGTACGAAAGCGAACCCCGAAGAGGATATGATTACGGTTAATGGAAAACCGATCCGCAGTGAAAAGAAAGTGTACATGATGTTGAACAAGCCGAAAGGTGTTATCACAAGTGCTTCAGACCCGGAAGGCAGGAAAATTGTATCCGACTATCTTAAAGGTGTCAAAGAACGCGTTTATCCTGTTGGCCGTCTGGATTATGACACGGAAGGCTTGCTGATTTTGACGAATGATGGAGAGTTTGCTCATTTGCTGACGCATCCAAAGCATCATGTACCGAAGACGTACCTTGCAACCGTTAAAGGGGTTCCGCATGGTACTGCCCTGGAGAAATTAAAGACAGGCATTATGCTGGATGACGGTATGACAGCTCCTGCAGAAGTCGAGTACAAGGATGTGGATACGGCAGGGAATGAAGCCGTAATTTCCATCACAATTTACGAAGGGCGTAACCGTCAGGTTAGACGTATGTTCGAGGCGATTAACCATCCGGTAACACGTCTGAAACGGATCTCGTTCGGCGGCATTTTGCTGCAAAACCTGAAACGTGGGCTCACACGCAATCTGACCAAAGAGGAAGTCAACAACCTAATTACCCTCGCAAAATCAGAACCCGCCAAAAAAATGAAAAAAAGGTAATGTGAGGACACATAATCTTCATAAAACCGCCGCAGTTTTGTGACGAAATTCGCTATAATTGTTCATAGGATGTTCACAGTTGTCCGAGACGGTTATATCTGAATGATAGTTACTTAAAAGGGGAGCAGCACATGGGGAAATCAAGAAGAGCGGTGCAAATCGTTATTTTGTTATTGATCCTGGTGTTGGGCGGATATGCGATTACGACATCGGTATCCGGCTCGAATGGCAAACCGAAAGAAGGAGACAAAGCTCCTTCTTTCGAACTGCTGGGCCTGGATGGTCAAGTTCATACGTCTGAGGAGTACAAAGGCAAAGCCATGGTGATCAACTTCTGGGGAACATGGTGCGAGCCTTGTGTCAAAGAGATGCCTGCACTTCAAGCGCAAGCGGACAAGTGGAAGGACCAGGGTGTGCAATTTGTTGGTATCAATGTAGGGGAAGACCAAATGACCGTGGAAAATTTTGTGAAACAGGTGGGCGTAACGTTTCCAATTATGCTTGACCGGGACAAAAATTCGATCCGGGATTTCGGCATATCTCCAATGCCCACCACATTTTTTGTCTCCGACACGGGTAAAATCTCCACCATTCATATCGGTCAACTTGACTTGGACACACTTGACGCTCAAATTTCACAACTGGCGAAGCAGCCCTGACAGGAGGTCTAGTCGTGTTTCAGAATACGAAGTGTGAGTGCGGACACCAGAATCCGGTAGGCACCGTGCTGTGTGAAGCGTGCGGCAAGCCGCTGCTGGAGGCTGAGGTTAAATCGGATGAATTACTTGAAATGCGCTATGATGGTATGGCGCGGCGTTCGCAACGTAGTAACCCCAATATGATCGACCGCATATGGAACTTTTTTTCGTCGGTCAAAATTGCCGTATACATGATTGTATTTACGCTTGTTGGTTCCATGCTCGGCACGGTCTATCCACAAGAAAGTACCTTTCTTAATATTGATCCATCCGTTTATTACAAGGACACATACGGTCAGTTGGGTCATATCTATTATCTGCTGGGTCTGTCCCATACATATGAGTCATGGTGGTTTATTTTGCTGCTGGTCCTGATCGGTGCTTCACTGGTCATTTGCAGTCTTGACCGGGTACTTCCGCTATACAAAGCACTGAATAAACAAAAAATACGGAAACACTTGCAGTTCCTTACACGCCAGCGTCTGGTGTACCAAGGCCCTTTTGAAGAGGCCCCAGAAGACTGGATCAAGAAAGCGGTTACGCCGCTTAAAAAGAAAGGATATCGTGTACACACCGAGGGTACTGCATTGCTGGCCGAAAAACAGCGATTCAGTCGCTGGGGGCCGTATGTTATCCATATCGGACTGATTATTTTTCTACTGGCAGTACTTGCGCGGGGACTTCCTGGCCTGAATCTGGATGAGCATGTTGCATTTCCTGAAGGGGAGATTAAGAAAATCCCGAATACATCCATGTATCTAAAGAATGAACAGTTCAACGTAGAGTTTTACACAGAAGATGAAGTGCCTGAACAATTTCGTAACTTGAACAAAACGGTTCCAAAACTTTTCGAAACCAAAGTGGTTTTGTATGAATGTACTGCAGATTGTTCAGACCCTTCAAAGAAACCTCAATTGTCTGAGGTGGCCAGGCATGACGTTCAAGTGAACCATCCATTAAATTATAACGGATTGAAAGCGTATCAGTTTGATTATGACCTGACGCCAACGATCCGTTCGGTAACACCTGATCTGGTCAATACCAAGACAGGTGAGCGGTATGGTTCCATCCAAATTGATATGGTGGATACGCAGCGAACGTTCGAAGCTGGAGCCTATAGTTTGACAGTCAAAGAAAAATATATGGATTTTGCATTGGATGATAATGGACAACCCAAATCAAAGTCTCCTTCGCCTAATGCACCTGCCTTTCTATTTAACATCAAAGGGCCGGATTTGCCCGAAAATGGCATGCAGTATTTGTATTTTGCAAAGCAGGTGGACAAACAGCGTTTTCAACAGGATGCGATTAATACACAGCTGAATGGAGGAGAAATTCCTCTGCAGTTGGAAGTGGACAGTATGGACAAGGTTGATATCATTCAATCCGTGAGTTACCTCAATATACGTATCGACAAGGCCATGCCTTTTGTATGGATCGGGGCTGGAATCGTAATGTTGGGACTGGTTATGGGCTTTTACTGGCACCATCGACGTATTTGGATTCGGATAGATGCTGGACAGCTTACCTTGGGCGGACATACCAACAAAAACTGGTTTGGCTTCAGACGTGAAGTTGCAGCTGTGTTGAAACAGTTGAATGTGGAAGTGGATGAGAAGTCGTTGGATAACGGGGGGAACCAAGCATGAGTTTATTGGATTTCAGCAGCGACGCATTTATCGTATCTTTTTTTCTATATTGTGCTGCATTTATGTTATATGGCGTTGCCGTTATGGGAAAGAAATGGAGTAATCGCGATCCTCAGGCTCATCTAGATCGTTGGGGAAAGCGGGCTTTTATCGCTTCCACTGTTGCATTGGCTGCACATCTTATCTTTTTTGGCACACGCTGGGCGGGTGCAGGCCATATACCGGTAAGTAATATGTATGAGTTTATGAGTTTTTTATCCATGATGATTATGGTGGCATTTATTGTAGTGTACGCAATTTATCGTAAATCCTTGCTGGGGTTATTCGCATTGCCTCTTACGATCATAATTATGGCATATGCCGCCGTATTTCCTCAGGAAGTGCAGCCACTGATTCCTGCTTTGCAGTCGATTTGGCTCAAGATTCACGTGACTTTGGCCGCCTTTGGAGAAGCATTCTTTGCCGTAGGTTTTGCAGCTGGGTTCATGTATTTGTTGCGTACCGTCGACTTTAGTGGCAAGGACAAATCTTCCAGACGCCAGCGTGGATGGGTTGAATTCACGATGATTACAATTGTGGTAGTCGTCGGTTTTATCGGAATTGTATTTGCTTTCCGTGCTTCCGGATATGAGGCGGTTTTTGTACAGAAAACCACTAGCATTGACACAGAGGTACAGGAAAATAGTACAATAGAGAAAGTGGTTTATCGCATGCCTCCCATTTTCGCACCTTATAATAGCGAAGTGGAAAGTATAAAACCGTTTCTTGGCATGAAGGAACCTTTGCTTGAAACGCCTTCCTGGATGAATGGAGTTAATGCCGGGCGTAAACTGAATACAGTAGTCTGGTCATTGATTGTAGGGCTGATTCTGTACGGTCTTATTCGTTTAATCGTAAGAAAACCGCTTGGGCAAGCACTACAACCGATGCTGGATGGTATTGATGCCGATGATCTGGATGAAATTAGTTATCGCGCAATTGCTATCGGGTTTCCTATATTTACGCTGGGTGCATTAATTTTTGCCATGATTTGGGCCCAGATTGCCTGGAGCCGCTTCTGGGGCTGGGATCCCAAAGAAGTGTGGGCACTGATAACATGGTTATATTATAGTGTGTATCTGCATTTGCGCTTGTCCAGAGGCTGGCAGGGCCGCAAGTCTGCTTGGCTGGCTGTGCTTGGATTCTTGGTCGTTATGTTTACCCTCGTGGGTGTGAATTTAATCATCGCAGGGTTGCATTCTTACGCCGGGGCAGACTAGGGTAGGACGTTTTGTTTTCGTGAAGTTCCGGAGAGAAATCCATGAAACATATGTGAAAGCCCCTTCTTTCAATAGGGGCTTTCAAATATTGTTCGCCAGATCGAACATAATAGAAGTAATGAGGAGTTATTGCAAAGGGGCTGGAGTGGAATGGCTGAACATGAGAACCGTATACTGGTTGTGGATGACGAGGAGAGAATCCGCCGACTTTTGAAAATGTATCTCGAAAAAGAAGGTTATGAAATTGATGAAGCGGAAGACGGGGAAACTGCGCTGCGAAAAGCAACTGCGGGTGACTATGGTTTGATTTTGCTTGATGTAATGTTACCGGGTATGGACGGCGTTGAAGTATGTACACGTCTGCGTCAGGTAAAATCAACGCCGGTGTTGATGCTTACTGCAAAAGGCGAAGAAATTAACCGCGTTCAGGGCTTCGAAGTTGGGGCAGATGATTATGTAGTTAAGCCGTTCAGTCCGCGTGAAGTAATTTACCGGGTGAAGGCGATTTTGCGCCGATCTTCAGCGACAGCCTACCTTTCGAAAGAGAGTAATTCGAGTAACAATATTGTATTTCCGCATTTGGTCATTGAACATGACGCTCACCGGGTGACTGCGGGTGGAGAAGAGATCAGTCTTACGCCTAAGGAATATGAACTGTTGCATTACCTTGCGACATCACCAGACAAAGTTTTCTCCCGGGAAGAACTACTCAAGGATGTATGGAACTATGAATTCTTTGGTGATCTTCGTACTGTAGATACGCATGTGAAGCGTCTTCGTGAGAAGCTAAACAAAGTATCGCCTGAATCAGCGGCGATGATTACGACAGTGTGGGGTGTGGGTTATAAACTGGAAGTACCGAAATAGTTTCAATTTCTGGAGATCGCTGGTCGGGAAGTTATGGATCACCATTATTTGCCTTGTGGGCTGTGTACTCATAGCGCTGGGTCTTTTTTTGCTGCCGTATATTGATACAAATTTTGCTGAGTCTGAGTCTAGAGATATCAAGCGTTTGTTCACATATGTTTGTATTATCGGTTTCAGCCTGACGACCTTCTTTGCGTTGTTTCTTTTTACGAAAATTACGCAACCGATGCAGCAGTTAATCCAGGCAGCGAATGCCATACGTAAAGGAAATTACGGTACGCGTCTCTCCCTTGTGACGAGTGATGAGATCGGCGAATTGGGAAATACTTTTAATCATATGGCTGCACAGTTGGAAGATAATATCCGCAATCTTAACCATGAGAAGGAACATTTGGCGAGTGTTCTCAGAAGTATGACTGATGCAGTAGTTACATTCGACGGTGAGGGCAAAGTGATTCTGACCAATCCGCCTGGAGAGAAAATCATGCAGGCATGGTGTGATCTTGACTGGGCGCAGCAGATGGGTGAAGGAAATGAATCGGACAGTTCGGTTAGCTCTTTACGGGAAGTGCCCGAACCGCTCGTTCCGTTGTTCAAAGCGGTCATGGAACAAGGCAAGGATCAGAACTCTAACGTGCATGTGCAACAGGGAGTCTGGTCTGTTCAGATGGCGCCTTTATATGCTGATAGTGTCGTACGAGGTGCTGTAGCCGTGCTTCGTGATGTAACGGAAGAAGTACGACTGGAGAAAATGCGTCGTGATTTTGTCGCAAACGTATCTCACGAAATACGAACTCCACTATCTATGATGCAAGGATATAGTGAAGCTCTTTTGGATGGAATGGCGGCTTCTCCAGAAGAAAGCGAAGAGTTAATTCAAGTTATTCATGATGAGTCTTTACGTATGGGCAGATTGGTTAAGGATCTGCTTGATCTTGCCCGAATGGAAGCGGGACATACGGATATGGCCGTAAAGGAAGTTGACCTGGTTGAGCTGCTGGAACGGGTATACAGGAAGTTTTCCGTACGCTCTAAGGAACAGGATATTCATCTTCAGTTTGAATGCAATCAGTCTTCCATTGAACTTCACCAGGCCGATGAAGATCGGCTTGAACAGGTGTTTACGAATTTGCTGGATAATGCATTCCGGCACACACCGTCGGGCAAAAATGTTGTCATATCAGCAGAATTCTTAACAGATCTGCGGACACCTGCAGCTAAAGTGATTGTAAAAGATGAAGGGGTAGGCATTCCATCTTCGGATCTGCCATTCATTTTTGAACGATTCTACAAAGCAGATAAGGCTCGTGTTCGAGGGGAAAGTGTCGGTACAGGACTAGGTCTGGCGATTGTGAAAAATATTGTGGATGCGCATCACGGCACCATTAATGTCAACAGTGTACTTGGTGAAGGTACGGAGTTTATTTTACAATTTCCTGTGGATTCCCCGAAATAGCCCGATTTCATACAAAAAGTGCGAAAGCACCCTCCTGTAGAGGCAATGTCATTAAGTTTAGCTTAAAGACAAAAATGAGAATAAAAAAATAAAATTGAAACGGCATGGGAAAAGTCCTGTGCCGTTACTTTTTTGTCCAAGTACGAAAAAATGATACAGCAAACAAAGCGGAAGGAATGTCCGCTTAAAAAATGTTCATATGGCACTAATTATGCTACTCTGTATACGAAGCTAACGACTGATTTCCAGCGGATTTTTCGCTTATTCTCCTGTCCTGGTCGATGGGGTCGAATGGGCAATATGTTCTTGCGAATCAGTGCTTCAACATCAGGCGGGGGTTCTTCGTCCCTTGAGCGCAGAAAGTACCTACACACATGAACAGCAACCGTAAAGTTTACTTGGTATAGGTGCTGTTTATCCATTTGCGAAATGATGACGTGCGAGGTCACCATTTCAGCAAAATTGTACAGGATCATTCTTGCGAATATCTCTTGGACGATGGACTCTTGCTTTTTGGCGTGAAAATTGGTCAGACCCACAGTGTATTTTAGTGCCCTGAAAGAAGTTTCAATGCCCCAGCGCAGGTGATAAATAGATTTCAGTGCATCCGGCGGAAAATCATCGGCTGAAAGATTTGTAATGACGGTTTCATAATCGCCCGTTGGCAGTACAAAACGAACAACCCGAAAGAAAATCGGGTAATACAGATTCTCCTGCAGATCCAAAAAATCAAAGGTAGAGGTGGATGGGACGAACTTATACTTCTCAGGCTGAGCCTTAATCTCTTTGGTTTGCTTTTTGGTAAGTGTCAGATGCACGTTCGTATCAAATTCTCCCCCAGAAGGCAAGTGTAAGCCTGAAAGAATCCCCTTTGAATTCAGATCCTTTACCCGAATGACATAGCTCCACCCCTTGCGTTCCAAATGTGCGAAATTGTTGTAGCTTTCATAGCCCCGGTCAGCAATGACAATGGTTTTTCCCTGAATGGGAGAACGATCCACCATCGTGGCGAGCGCCCTTCCCTCGTTGCACAATCTTCGCGGCTGGACGACCGCATCTACATATAGTCGGTTGCATAAGTCATAGGCAGCGTTCAAGTGCAACAGGTTGTAGCCTTTCGTCCCAGGCGCATTTTGAAAGTAGGTATCCGTGTCTGACGAGTCCGTAGCGATATGCAAATCCGAACCGTCAACGGCAAGTAACCGATACCCGCGGTAGTCCTTGATATCCGTGTAGGATTGCGTAAATTGGTGAAACAAGAACTCCACAGCAGACGGCAGAATTTTATTCCGCTGCTGGACAAAAGCAGAAGTGGTTGCGGTGTTCACATCATAGCCTTGGGATTCCAGAAGCTCCTTGTACAGGCTGTTGCCTCCCATAGAGATGAGAAGATGCATTACCGTTTCAAAAGGCAACTTTTTCTTTCGGGTAAAATCGTTTTCCGCGTTTCTAACATAAGGTGCGGGCGCGAGAGACATTTCTCGTATGAGGGATGTCAACTTGTCTTTTAGCGAAATTGCGTACGAATTCATTGGCGTAACCTCCTCTTTGTTTCAAGGGGCTTCGCCACACATTTCTAACAACTTGTCAAGTTTTTTTACGCAAAAAAAGCAGGCCATCTTTTGGATGACCTGCTCTTGTTATTCATTTTTGGGTCTGTGCCTTATCTTAATGACATTGCCTGTAGAGGGTGCTTTTTTGTTGAACAGTACCGTTTAATCTTGTTCAACGTGGAACATAAGAAGTCACTTTTATTTGCATAAAAAAGTGTCCAAGATAATTTTGCCTCCTATGTAACATAAGTTTAAAAACAAGGAAGTAAAAGGAGGATTGGATTTCGCATGCCTGATGAAAGAAAACGGGTTAATATTAAGGCTTTTCTGGAAGGAAGATCGTTTCGAGCGGGATCACTATTTATTCCAATAACATCCAGTGAAGTGGAGCAGTTTCAGTCTATTTTGAGCTCTCTCACTGTGACTATTCCGGTCGCGGTCAGCCAGCCTACTGCGGCCCATATTTTGGCTTTACAAAACAGTTTACGGAATTTACTCTTTTTTGTTAATACTACCAGTTTTCGTCCTGGGGTGAAAGCAGAGCTGCAATCTGTGTTGGAACTCACAATAGCAGGTTCTGAAGTTGTGCCGGTAGCGGTCATCAATTTGGTGGGTAATTTACAAAATCTACTAGATGATTTATTAAGCGTCACATTGCTTCTGGAAGTTTCACCTGACGAAAAAGATAAACTGGTCGGATTGATTCGATCCATATCCATATCTTTAAGTCGTGCCACAAGTTCGTTTGGTACACCCGGAACCCCTGGTCCTCCAGGTCCACCAGAAGTGCCAGGTGTACCCGGGGTGCCTGGTCCAGCCGGGCCAGGAGGAACAGCTGGACCCATAGGTCCTGTAGGTCCCCAAGGCGTACCAGGTCCGCAGGGGTTGCCAGGAGTTGGACTGTATGATATCTCCGTGTTTGATTCAGCTCAGGCACCTGGTTATGTGCAAGGTCAAGTGGTTTTGTATAATGGCAGTCTTTATGTTGTTAATGTGAATGGACCCACGGGTTTACCGGGAAGTTCACCAGACTACACGTTGTTTGTGTCAGGCGGAACAACGGGGGCAACAGGTGCAGGTTTAACGGGCTCGGTTCCGTTTGATCAGGCGCTTGCACCAACATATCCAGCGGGTCAAGTCGTAACATTCAATGGTAGTACCTATATTACAAATGTGGCTTCTCCAACGGGGACTCCAGGAACATCTCCTGACTATATGCTTTTGGCTGGTGCAGGACCTACCGGTGTTACAGGAGCAACAGGCATAGGATTGGATGGAGCAGTTCAAGTCGTAATATTTAACGGCAGTACTTATATTACGAATGTATCTTCACCAACAGGAACTCCGGGTTCTATACATTGCTTGCAGGCGCCGGACCTACGGGAATAACAGGTGCCACCGGCGTAGGACTAAGCGGCATAGTACCGTTTGACCCATCAGTAGCGCCAACGTATCCAGCTGGTCAGGTGGTAACGTTCAATGGTAATACGTTCATTGCAGATGTGGCGTCGCCAACCGGAACACCGGGCACTTCGCCAGACTATACCTTGCTTGCCGGAGCAGGAGCAACGGGGGAAACTGGAGCTACGGGAGTAAGTGTGACTGGCAGTACAGGAGCCACCGGGGCAACAGGAGTTACTGGAGCGACAGGTGTTGGTGTAAGTGGAAGTACAGGAGCTACAGGAGCTACAGGAGCCACAGGAGGCATAGGGGATACAGGAGTTACGGGGGCAACTGGGGTCGCTGGAGATACGGGAATTACCGGAGTCACCGGGGTCGGTGTAACTGGAAGTACAGGAGCCATCGGCGCAACAGGAGTCACCGGAGTCACTGGGGCCACTGGAGATACGGGAGTCACGGGAGCCACCGGCGTTGGTGTAAGTGGAAGTACAGGTGCAACAGGAGCAACAGGAGCTTCCATAACTTCCAATTCAGCTTACGCAGAAAACACGAGTGGTACGATTGTTGTAATATTAGGTGGTACACTTATTCCATTGCCGAATAACCAAAATATAGGAACTGGCATAACGGTCAATGGGGCGAATGACACCTTCACTCTTACAAATGCAGGCCGTTATTATATCTCTTACAAAATAAATCTGACAGCTGCACTCGCTATTCAATCTCGAATTTTGCTTAACGGGACCGCCATTCCGGCAAGTGTAGTATCTCCAACCCTTTCAATTAGTCAGTTGCAATCTGACTTTATTGTGACTGTTACCGCCGGTTCAACAATCCAGTTTCAATTATTTGGGCTTATTGGTACAGCTGTTCTATCTCCTCCGGGGGCGACACTAAACATTATTCAGTTAAGTTAACCAAAAAAGAGGCGATCCTTTACAGGATTGCCTCTTTTGAATATTTGATATTAATGGAGTACAATTTCAACGGCTGTATTGATTTCTGGAAGAGCAGCGAGCTGTACAAGAACATCTTTCGGAACTTCCTTGTCAACTGTCAGAATCATAATAGCAGCTCCACCGATAATTTTCCGACCAACTTGCATTGATGCGATGTTCACATCGTTTTGTCCGAGCAAGGTTCCCACTCGTCCGATAATACCTGGTTTGTCATTATGCGAGATTAGAATTTGGTGACCTTCCGGAGCAATATCCACTGGGAATTTGTCAAGACGCACGATTCGTTCTCCGTAACCGGCAAGCAATGTGCCCGCAACACGGCGCTCCTCGGAATCCTGAGTCGTTACAAGTGTAACGGTAATCAGATTTGTAAATCCTTTGGTAGTCGATGTTTGGCTAACCACTACATTGAGATCCCGCACTTTAGCTAAATGCATGGAGTTGACAATATTGGCTTCTCCACCTAGATGTCTTGCCAGAATCCCTTTTACAATGTAACGAGTTAAAGGGGAAGTATCCACTTCAGACAGGTCTCCAGCATAATCGATCCGAATTTCCTGAACCGCATTTTGAGTGATCTGAGCCGCGAAGCTACCCAGTGTTTCGCCCAGTTTAAAGTACGGCTGTAATTTGTTCATTACTGTTGGAGCCACAGCTGGCATGTTAACTGCGTTTTTGAACGGTTCATTGCGCAGGATGTGCAGTACTTGTTCTGATACATCAATAGCTACGTTTTCTTGAGCTTCTACTGTGGATGCACCCAGGTGAGGTGTAACAATAATGCTTGGGTGATTCAGGAACGGGTGATCAGCAGCTGGCGGCTCGCTCTCGAAAACGTCAAATGCTGCACCAGCAACGATACCTTCATCAATGGCTTCTACAAGTGCCAGTTCATCAACAACTCCACCGCGGGCACAGTTGATAATACGCATTCCCTTTTTCATGACTTCAAATTGTGGACGGGAAATCATATGGCGTGTTTCAGGTGTCAATGGTGTGTGTACAGTCATGAAGTCGGCATTGCGAATGATGTCATCCACGCTGGCCAGTTTAACTTGCAGTTTTTCAGCACGCTCTTGTGTGAGGAACGGATCGAATGCAAGAATGTCCATACCGAACGCTTTCGCTCGTTTTGCAACTTCACTCCCAATTCGTCCCATACCGAGTACACCCAGTGTTTTGTTTCTTAATTCCACACCAAGGAAGGTTTTGCGATCCCAAGTACCTTGAATGGTTTTGGCATAAGCTTGAGGAATGTGTCGCGCAAGTGCCATCATCATGGCAAATGTATGCTCACATGTCGTAATGGTGTTACCATCGGGAGCATTAATAACAATGATACCACGTTGTGTAGCAGCTTCCAGATCAATGTTATCTACACCTACACCAGCACGTCCGATGACTTTAAGATTTGTACCTGCAGTCATAATACGATCCGTAACACGAGTCTGGCTTCGAACCAGAAGGGCATCATAATTGCCGATAATGGCAACAAGTTCATCTTCGCTAAGACCTGTTTTCTTCTCTACAACAACATCATTTGCATCCACCAGTTGCTGGATACCCAGATCACTAATAGGGTCCGACACTAACACTTTGTACATGGTTTCTTCCTCCTTGGTATGTGTATCTATATCGTCAAGGTCTGACCTCACAGAAGAGGTATTCCTTAAAACCATTCCGATCCTTCCTCTCAACAACGCGGTGTCGCAGCAGAGGGGGAGGGTGTAGCAAATAGGGCAATTCCCACGTCTTTACTTAAAATAAATCAAAAAACTCTCAATCCACATACTGCTTGCGCAATAAGGGACGAGAGTTGTCGTGGTACCACCCTAATTCACCGCCGTTTCGCAACGACAGTCTTAGCGGTCAATGAAGACCGAAGAGGATAACGGGTCTAAACCGATTGCACCTACTCCAATTTCAATGCAATAACTCAGGAGCGCTCAAGATCATCTGCCTGCCACCGATTTACACCATCCATCGGCTCTCTGTAAGACAAAGCAACGTCTTTTTTCCATCATCGTGTTTAACGTGACTAATTTTTTCATAATGTATCATGGCTGACATGAGCATGTCAATAGGCATAAATGTTTTAGTTCAATTTACGAAATTCATTTTCTTCAGTGGCAGACAAAGCAAATAAATGTTAGCAATTGACTTCGTTAATGATAAAATCATCTTGATTACAAGCTGTTTTGTGAATCGAATTTTATTGTAGTAATGAACTAATCCATCGGATATAGCTACGCTGAAAAATCGGGACTTGGGGCAGGCCTTGAACCTATTTGGTTTTTTGGCTATGATTTAGTATACTATCCGATTGGACAACGAACTTGTTATCCATCAAATATAAGTCAAGAGGACAGACACATCGATGAAAAAGTTGAAGTTTCCCAAGTTCAAGATTCAGAAGGCTGAACCACAGCAGCTTACCGAGCGCTTGCTCCTGATCAATCTATATTTTACACAAGGTTTAACTCTGATCGTTGGGGTTGTGTGGATTTTATTGCAGAAGCGAAATTTGTTGGATGTGTTTGCATGGCCTGACAGCTACCATTTTATATGGTGGGGACTTGGACTTGCTGGCATAATGCTTGTAATGGACTTGATTCTGTCCTATGTCATTCCTCAAGAAAGTATGGACGACGGGGGGATTAACGAGATGCTGTTTCGACAGCGTCCGATCTGGCATATTGTATGTATAGCAGCCATCGTTGCTGTCTGCGAAGAATTGTTATTTCGTGGAGCTATACAGTATGCGATAGGTCCCTACTGGACAAGTATTATATTTGCAGTGATCCACATCCGATATCTGCGGCATTGGATTCCAACAGGTTGGGTATTTGTCTCCAGTTACGGATTGGGTTGGATTTATTTGCAATCCGGCACATTATGGGCGCCAATATTATGTCATTTTATTATTGATTTGGTGTCTGGATTAGCGATACGTTTTCGGAGGGGATCATGAATCAGCAATTAAGTAGAATGAAGACATACGGCAGACAGCGCCATCGTAACTCGGATAAGACAGAGACGTCTGAGCGTTCTGAAACTTCTCAAGTCAATTTGGTTGTTGAATCAGCTGCTGCCGCGGAGGTGGCCATCATCCCGCAGA
Organism: Paenibacillus sp. JNUCC-31; assembly: GCF_014844075.1. Taxonomy (NCBI): domain Bacteria; kingdom Bacillati; phylum Bacillota; class Bacilli; order Caryophanales; family Paenibacillaceae; genus Paenibacillus; species Paenibacillus sp. JNUCC31. The sequence goes on along the minus strand of NZ_CP062165.1, from coordinate 709,519 downwards.
TCACTTCTGTCTCCATACCAAGATCACAACGCAAATCGAATATAACATCGTTGGAAAGTCCGGTACTCCCCCAGCGGGCACCAGCACGCACCAAAAAAGCACAAAATCCATCAGAAGAATCCGTTTCCGAAGCGGGTACACTGCCTACACGGACAGAGCTTCATCCTTCTCGGCGTTTGCGGCTTAGTAAACGATTTGTAAACTCACTCATTTTTATATTTATTTTGCTTACCATAAGTCTTATTTGGTGGGGAGTGGAAGGAGCGCCTCCTCTGAATACGTTTCTTCCATGGCCTTGGTAATGTGGATCTGGTTTGTGGTCGTTATTTTGGCAGGGATTATCTTGCTGGTTCATATGTGGCGTGAGGCGCATCTTCACCACATTGTTTCCGAAGAGGTTGAAGTGTCGAATTTGCCGTCTTCTTTTGATGGGAGCAAAATCCTGTATTTATCGGATATCCATAAACGCAGACTGAAACAGAAGGATCTGGAGTACCTTCGCAATCAGGTTGACTGGGTTATCATTGGGGGAGATGTGGCAGAAAAAGGAATTTCATGGCCCATTGTCAGACATAACATGAGCTTATTATCATATATAGCTCCTGCATATACCGTGTATGGAAACCACGATAAAAGAGCAGGAACTGTACAGCTCGAACGGATATTCCGGGATACGGGCATTCAACTTTTGCAAGATTCTACCGTCTATCTTCATAAAGGCAAAAGCAAACTTTGCCTGGTTGGATTTGATTATCGTTCAGGGCGAGGGGATTCACTGCTTACAGAGCTGGATACCAAAGATTGCAAAATTGCTATCGTGCACGATCCCCTGCAGGCTCTTCATTTAAATGAACCAGTTGATCTGATATTAAGTGGTCACACGCATGGCGGACAATTGGTAATGCCTGGGTTTGGCCCCGTTTTTCTTAACAAAGCGTACCGCTCGGTATCTAGCGGATGGTTCTCTTTGAGAAAAGATGGTAATGATACCGAGCAGGAAGGCAAAATGCTGGTTAGCAAAGGATACGGAACAAATCATTTGCCGTTCAGACTTTGTTGTCCCGCAGAAATGCATATCATTACTTTGCGAATGCTCTCAAATAAACAGCCTTGATCCACATGGGATCAAGGCTGTTTATTTAACTTTGTATGTTCCTTTATGTCCATTCTAAATCATCACTGAGATTATGCTGAGTGTTGGCCAAATAAGTAAGTTAGCGTGCTTCCAATTCAATGGAGCGGGGGTCGACAAAAGTGTAGCCTTTCTTTTCCAGTTTGGTTAACAACTCATCGAGTGCGTCAACAGTCCAGGGCAGCTCATGCATCAAAATATTACTACCCGGGTTTAATTGATCCAGTACATTCTGGATGACTTTATCCGGTTTGTTTTTGGTACTCTTGTCCCAGTCCAGTGAACCATTAGACCATGTCATATATAACATGCCGTTTTTTTTGACAGTGGCTTTCAAAGCATCATTACCTGAGCCGAAGGGTGGACGGAAGAACTGGGGCTCCACGCCAATCGTATCTTTCACAATCTTTTGAACATCGGTTACCTGTTTGGTAGCTACCGAGGTGGACATCTTTTTCAGATCCTCATGATCCCACGCATGATTTCCTACCACTTGACCACGTTCATGAATGATCTCTAGCAATTCTGGGTGACTCTTCACTCGGTATCCGTTAACAAAAAATATCGCTTTCGCTTCATGTTTATCCAATGTGTCGATTAAAGCATTAATCATTTTTTCTTCTTTGGGGCCATCATCAAATGTCAGCAACACCACTTTGTTTTCACTCGTTTTATCATTGGGCTTGATGTAATAATTGGCGTTCATGTGGTACGTTTTTTCAATATTATCTGTGGATGCCTCTGTACCGGCTGTGCTGTTTGTATTTTCCTTTTCTGTTAGAAACGTATCGTCATCACCGGGTGTTTCCTGATCAGATGTTTTATCCGTTGGGAACTGGGAATCAGTGGAATGAGCTTCCTCTGTGCCAGTTGCAGTTGGACCGTTCTGCTTGTTCGGGGAAGAAGTATCTGATTCGTTGCTGGACCTCGCGATTTCAGGTGATGTTTGTTCTTTTGCTCCACACGCTGACAACAGCATGCATGCAATCATAATTAAGGCGGCGATGTGTCTAACCATGATTTCAACTCCCTTTCCTGTATTTATGCGAATGATATGGCGCGCTCCCGCAAACACTAGTTGTGATTTTAACATTAAGAGGAGGTTGGTGTAATGAAGGCGTCATCTTTTTTAGTGGGCATTGCAGTTGGCGTAGCAGCCAGTACTTGGCTGTCCAAAGGTAAAATGCCAATGCTGTCTTCCGGTTCATCCCGCAGCATGATGAATCAGGCCAAACATAAGATGATGGAGATGACATTCCCGGGCATGGACGGATTCAGCTCCAAATCAAATGAACATGGTGAAGAGTCACACAAGAACTCGCTTAAAAAGAGTACAAGAACAGTTACTCCGCAGGAAAAGGAAGAGAATATGAACATGTTAAAGGATTTTATTCGCACCAATCCAGATGTCAAACATGAAGTTGAGCAGATTTTAACTCAAACAAACACAACAGTACCGGGTTTATAAACCAAAACTCCCCATTAGAATCATCCACAGTCCTGTTTTGATGTGGATTGATTCTTTTTTTGTCGATTTTACTTCGTGCATTTGCAGGTATAAAATGATAACATAACTACATAGATTTATTTTCAGCACATATTGTTTTGTGCATCATAATCTGTTATAAGACTTGCTTATAAAGGGGAGATCCTGTATGAAAATAGAACGATTAAGTCACGATAAGATACGGATTTTCCTGACCTTTGACGATCTGAGCGAGCGCGGAATACAAAAAGAAGATATGTGGCAGGAAATACCTAAAGTTCATGAACTGTTCACTGAAATGATGGACCAGGCTTATTCCGAACTTGGATTTGATGCTACAGGTCCACTTGCAGTCGAAGTATTCGCACTTCCCGCTCAAGGGATGGTTGTCATTGTCACCCGGGGGAAATATGATCCGCAACAATATGGTTCAGGTCATGAGGATGATCTGCCTGAAGAAGTTTATGAGATGGAAGTTACACTGGAGCAAAGTGATTCCATCGTCTATGCATTCAAAGATTTTGAAGTGTTAGTTGAGGCTGCACATATGTTGCATCAGCACGTAACAGATGCAGGAAGACTCTATTCCTATAATGATAAGTGGTTTTTGCATTTGGAACCGGATGACGTGGATTCCACCAAACATGCTGCACTGATAGCGTTGCTCGCTGAGTTCGGTGAAGGATCTTCAGTTACTCCAGCAGTTATGGAAGAATACGGAAAAGTTGTTATGCCTGAAAAAGCGATTGAAGTTATCTGCACCCACTTCAAACGTCAAGAATAAGTTCAAGTTGTAACTGCGTCTTAGTCAGAGGAGGGAATTTCGGTGCTTTTGTTTTCGGTTTTAGCGGCAGCAGTAGCTCCGGGTCTCGCCTTGTTAACATACTTTTATCTGAAAGACCGTTATGACTCCGAACCTCTTCACATGGTATTTCGAGTTTTTTTGATGGGGATTCTGATGGTACTGCCTGTCATGATTATTCAACGGGGTATGATGATCTGGCTTGGAGATAATCCTTATGTTGAAGCCATCCTGATTTCGGGTGGGGTCGAAGAGTTCGTTAAATGGTTTGTGATATATCATATTATCTATAACCACACTGAGTTCGACGAACCTTACGATGGGATTTTGTACTCCGTTGCGGTTTCACTTGGATTTGCTACAGTAGAGAATGTGTTGTATGCCTTTGCGGGGAATGCTTCCGTCTCAGCCATGTTCATTCGTGCATTACTTCCTGTATCGGGTCATGCTATGTTTGCCGTCATTATGGGGTATTACATGGGTCGGGCCAAGTTCACGGATGGCAAGAAGAAACGTTGGTTTCTTATGCTTTCACTCGTCTTGCCATTCTTCTGGCATGCGCTTTACGATGTCATTATGAACACCATGGTGAATCATTGGTTGTGGTTCATTGCCCCACTGATGGCTGGTTTATGGTACGGAGCGATAGGCAAGATTACAAGGGCCAATAACCGTTCTCCTTTTCGATTTGTGAAGCGTGAGGAAGAGATTAAATTATAAAAATTCGGACACACTGGTGGACATGGAGCGCAACCTGCGCCTGATGCCCCGGTGTGTTTTTTTTTGTTTGTACAATATAAAAAATCCCCGGGGAAAGACAAATAGAAACGGGGATACACGTGATGAGGATCAAGATCAAAATTAGATGCAAACAATGTGGTGAACGTTTTACGCTGCGAGGTAAGAAGGAACGAGGAAGAATTGAGACTGGCTTCAAACAGTGTCTATGTGACAATCGGGACCAGTTCGAAATTGAGGAGGATGGCGGTGTAACCTGGGTCCAGTTGAATTAAACGAACAATATTGAACCAACAATTATGAACCGTAATTGGCCAGACTGGAAATCGCATGCATAAGAGGTCTTTCTTCGATCCACAATAGAGGTAGTGGCTTAGAAGAAAGGAGACTCTACCGATGTATAAACGTTTAAGTTCAGTTATGTTTCCGATATTTGCAGTTCTGCTGATCGGTGCTCTCGTATGGGGATACCAAGAGAACCAGGAGAAAAATGCAATTCTGATCAAAGCAGAGAATCAGTATCAGCGTGCTTTTCACGATTTATCTTTTCATATGGACAAATTGCATTCGGAGATTGGGAATACATTGGCTGTTCATGCTACGTCCCAGGGAATGCATCGCAAAGGTCTGATGAACGTGTGGCGACTTACCAGTGAAGCGCAAAATGAGATTAATCAATTGCCGCTTACGATGCTGCCATTCAATGAAACGGAGGAATTTCTCTCCCGTATTTCAAACTTTGCTTATCAGGCGTCCATGCGTGATCTGACAAATGAACCTTTAAGTGAAAAAGAAATGGGCAACCTGAAGAAACTGTATCAGAATTCGTCCGAGATTACCAAGAATCTGCAGGATGTACAGCAGAAGGTTATTACCGATCGCTTACGCTGGATGGATGCCGAGTCAGCAATGGCAACGGAACAACAAACGATGGACAATAGCATCGTGGACGGGTTCCGTACGGTGAACAAAAAGGTTCAGGAATACCCTGAGCTTGATTGGGGTCCTTCAGTCTCCAGCATTTATGCCAAACGTTCGGTGAAAAAGCTGGATGGTTTACCGATGACCAAAGAGCAGATCCAAACTAAAGCTGCCAAGTTTTCTGATGCCGAACACGGTAAGATTCAAGTACAGGAAAATGGTAAAGGTACAGATTGGGAATCGTATACAGCCACGGTTGATCGATCCAAAGACAGTAAATTAATGATGGACTTCACACGTAATGGCGGTTTGCTCATCTCTTACAGTGACACACGTCCGATCGGGACAAAGAAAGTAACACGTAAGGATGCCATGGCAAAAGCGGATCAATTCCTTTCCAATAAAGGTTACAAAGATATGAAGGCGGTCAATTATGATGAGTTTGGAAATCTCGGTAACCTGACCTATGTGCGCAAACAAGGCGATACATTGATTTATCCGGAAAAAATGTCTGTTCGAGTGGGGCTGGATAACGGGGATGTTACCGGTTTCCAGGCAAGTGACTTCGTATATGAGCATCAGAAGAAACGGGAGATTCCCAAAGCGGCTCTCACCGTCGAACAAGCCCGCAAAAAGCTGAATCCCGAATTCAAGGAGAGCTATGCTCGTAAGTCACTCATTAAGAATGATTACAGCAAAGAAGTTCTTTGTTACGAATTCGGCGGACGCATTAACGGCACGAAGTATAGAATTTACATCAACGCCGATACAGGTGTGGAAGAAGCAGTTGAGGAAATCAAACCGGTGAATGAGACCAAATAACATCCAGAGCCGGCAGCTTGTTAAAAATTCAAATCAATTAAGGAACAGACCATCATGGTGGTCTGTTTTTTGTTGTCCACTATGAGAAAGGTCATGGTATAATAGTCCTTGTACATACGATGCGAAGATAAAAAGCTAAGGTGGCGGTGAACAGCTTGTTTCCCAAAATAAATGAAGTTCTATACATCCAGATTGCCTCTGTAGATGAAAAAGAGGAAAGCAAAGAGTACAAATCACGCATTGCAGATGTGGACGATAACAGTTTTTTGATCGAAGTTCCCATGCAGCAAGGAAGCAGTCGGTTAAAAAGGTTGTTTTTTGGCGAGGAGTTGTCCATTTCTTATATTACGGAAGATGGGGTCAATCATTATTTCAACACGTACGTGACCGGATTTGAAGAAGACGTTGTCCGGCTTGTACGAATTCGCAAGCCCTTACCGGATGATATTACCAAAATCCAGCGTCGCAGTTTTTTGCGTGTTCATGCAAATCTTGAAATGGCCATTCAGAGTGAAGATCTGACCCGTGCAGTGGGGTTGACTGAAGATATTGGGGGCGGTGGGTTATCCATACACGGTGAACCTGGCTTTATCATTGCTGAAGGACAGAAGCTGAAATGCTGGTTGCTGATCCCCTATCGTAATGGGGCAATTGAACATGCGAATTTTGAAGCTGAAGTGGTTCGAATCAAAACCACGGAAACAGGCAGACAGCTATGCATGTTAAAGTTCGTACAGATTACGGATTCGGAACGACAGAAGATCATCAAGTTTTGCTTTGAACGACAATTAGATTATCGTACGAAATAAAAAAATGTTGTTTGTCTGGCATAAAAAGGGACAGCGGTGGGCACTGTAATGGGAAAACGGAGGTTCGGCTCATGAACAATCGCCATGCATCCCGAAGATACAAGCGCCTGTATTATGTGTTATCCATGAGGATGGAGAGAAAGGTTATGAAACTGATCGTGTTCCTTTTGATCCTGCTTGTGGTATATCAATTGTTACTTCAAGTGCCTGATTTGAAGAAAAATATGACGACAATTGATCGTTTGGAAGGAACACCAATTCAGATGCAAATGGTAAACGATTTGGTGCAACACTAATTTGTCTGTTTTTGCATCCATGTGTATAGTGTGGTATAATTTTGACGATGCAGGCAATGCCTGTTTTTTTATTGAGGCTTATCGTTTGAGGAGGAATGCCCCGTTGGCAAGCCAGAACACATCAGAGAACGGGAAAATGAACGTTGCAATTGACGGACCTGCCGGTGCCGGGAAAAGCACGGTGGCCCGATTGGTTGCAGAGGCGCTCGCGTATATATACGTCGACACTGGCGCAATGTACCGTGCGGTAACCCTGCATATGCTTCGGAAAGGAATCTCACCGGAAGATGTGCCAGAGGTGCTTCAGGAAACCCAAAAGCTGGTCATTGATTTACAACCGGATCCCGACGGACAGAAAGTGTTCTGTAATGGGGAAGATGTAACCTCGGAAATCCGCTCCCGTGAAGTGACGGGAATCGTGTCCCGATATGCGCAAATCGAGGGGCTGCGTACACAATTAGTGGATACACAGCGGCAAATGGCTTTGCGCAAGGGCGTCGTCATGGATGGACGCGATATCGGAACGACAGTACTGCCCGATGCGGAAGTGAAAATCTTCATGACTGCCAGTGTGGAAGAGCGTGCACTTCGCCGCTTCAAAGAACTGGACCCCTCTGAAGGACTGACGTTGCAGCAACTTGAGCGAGATATTGCCACCCGTGATAAATTGGATGAAGGTCGGGAGATTTCCCCGCTTCGTTGTGCTGAGGACGCTACTGTGCTCGATACAACCAAGATGAGCATCCATGAAGTGGTTGACAAAATCGTGTCTTATTGCACAATGGTCAGAGGAGAGATCGGTCTATGATTTACACATTTTGCAGCACATTACTGCGGATCATTTACACCATTCTTTTCCGCCTGGAGGCTATCGGACGGGAGAACATCCCGAAAGAAGGCGGCGTACTTTTATGTTCCAATCATATCAGTAACTTTGACCCTCCAACGGTAGGTATCAAGATTCGCCGTCAGGTGCGATTTATGGCCAAAAGCGAATTGTTTGATATTCCGGTCTTAGGCCGAATTATCAAAGCCGTAGGCGCTTTCCCGGTTAAACGCGGAGGTGTCAGCAAGGAATCCATTAAGACTTCACTCAACATTTTGCGTAATGGTGAAGTGCTTGGCATTTTCCCTTCAGGAAGCCGTCACAATGATGGAGGCATCGGTAAAAAAGGGGCAGCGAGCTTTGCACTCCGAAGTGGTGCTACTGTTATTCCTACTGCTATTATCGGTAACTACAAGGTTTTTCGTAAGATGAAAGTTGTGTATGGAGCACCTGTTAATTTGGACGAGTTCAAAGAAGATCCATCCGGAGATGCTCTGGAGAGAGCGACGGAGAAGATTATGTCCAAGATTAACGAAATGGTGCAAACGGGCGTGCCGAGCAAGTAAGCAAGGTGGCGTTGGACAACAGAGTGCATGTTTCCATTTTTTTGAGGGAAGCTAAGCTATGCATTCAGTTCTGAAAGTGTTTTGAACTCTGCTACAGGCAGGTTTGAATATAATGGGGTTTTTGAATTGAGGAGGGTATTTGACATGTCGGAAGAAATGAAAAATCAAGAAGCAACCCAAGATGAGTTGGATCAATTCGTTTCCTTGAAAAAAGGAGATACCGTAAAAGGAACCATCGTCAAATTGGAAGATAACCAAGCCTATGTGAGCATTGGATATAAATATGACGGTGTAATTCCAATTCGTGAACTGTCTTCTTTACACGTAGACAGCGCGTCTGATGCAGTTGAAGTTGGACAAGAAGTTGAAGCTAAAGTACTTAGCATCGACGACGAGAAAGAAAAACTCGTACTGTCCAAACGTGCAATCGACAGCGAAAACGCTTGGGATCAATTGCAAAAGCATTTTGAAGACCAAGACGTATTCGAAGTTGTTGTAGCTGATGTTGTTAAAGGTGGTCTGGTTGCAGACGTGGGCGTACGTGGATTTATCCCGGCTTCCATGGTTGAGCGCCATTTCGTTGAAGATTTCAGCGATTACAAAGGACGCACATTGCGTGTTAAAGTGAAAGAGATCGACCGTGAGAACAACAAAGTGATCCTTTCTCAAAAAGACGTACTTGAGCAAGAATTCGAAGCAAACAAAGCTACGGTTATGGCTGGTTTGCAAGAAGGTCAAGTCATCGAAGGTACGGTACAACGCCTGACTCAATTCGGTGCATTCGTTGATGTAGGCGGAGTAGACGGTCTGGTTCACGTATCCGAGCTGGCTTGGACACACGTTGAAAAACCATCTGACGTCCTGTCTGAAGGCGACAAAGTTAACGTAAAAGTGCTGAAAGTTGATCCTGAAAAAGGTAAAATCAGCTTGAGCATGAAAGCTGTTCAACCAGGCCCTTGGGAAACAGCTGGCGACAAATTCAATTCCAGCGATATCGTAACAGGTGTTGTAAAACGTCTGGTTGACTTCGGTGCATTTGTTGAAATCGCTCCTGGTGTTGAGGGACTTGTGCATATCTCACAAATCTCCCACAAACACATTGGCACTCCTCATGAAGTGCTGAAAGAAGGACAAGAAGTTCAAGTTAAAATCTTGGACATGAACCCTTCTGAGCAACGTGTAAGCCTGAGCATCAAGGAAACAGAAGAAGCTCCTGCCCAAGCGCCTAAATCGGAAAGACCAGCAAGAAACAACGCTCCACGTGAAGAAATCAATAACCCGAACGTTTCCATGAGCAATCAAGGTCTGAGCATCACGCTCGGCGAGCGCTTCGGTGACAAACTCAGCAAATTCAAATAAGTTATCTGTGCATGGTTCTTAGTTAAATACTGCATATTTTGCTGAACAATAAAAGCAAGATCGGCGAGCCCCAGCGGGTTCGCCGATTGTTGTTATTGCCGAGTATAACAGCATGAAACGTTAGCCAAGACAGGTGTTTTTTGCTATGATGAGTATCGTAAGTATGGACAGGAGGAGTGGAATGTATGGCAAGACCCGTTGTGGCAATTGTCGGGCGACCGAATGTGGGTAAATCCACCATTTTTAATCGGATTATCGGCGACAGATTGGCCATTGTGGAAGACAAACCGGGCATTACCCGTGACCGTATATACGGAATCGGTGAATGGAACGGTAAACCATTTAGCATTATCGATACCGGTGGTATCGAAATCGACGGCGAGGACGTCATTCTAAAATCAATCCGGATGCAGGCGGAGCTCGCCATTGAAGAAGCGGATGTTATTGTATTCATGTGTGATGCAAAAGCAGGGATTACGCAATCTGATGAAGAAGTCGCAGAGATGTTGTACCGCTCAGGCAAGCCTATCGTTGTAGCCGTTAACAAAGTGGATAATATCGGGCGCAGTGAGCTCATTTATGAGTTTTATGGATTTGGGTTTGGTGATCCCATCGGAGTATCTGGAAGTCATGGCACAGGTGTAGGAGATTTGCTCGATGCGATCGTCGAGAAATTGCCTGAACTTGAGGAAGAGACTTACGATGACGACGTCATTCGTGTAGCTCTGATTGGACGCCCTAACGTGGGGAAATCTTCACTGGTAAACGCCATTTTGGGCGAAGAACGTGTTATTGTCAGTGATGTTGCTGGAACGACGCGTGACGCTATTGATACACCATTCGAAAAAGATGGCCAACGCTATGTGCTGATTGATACAGCAGGTATGCGTAAGCGCGGTAAAGTCTATGAAACGACGGAGAAATACAGCGTGATGCGTGCTATGCGTGCCATTGAGCGTGCAGATGTGGTTCTGATTGTTATTAATGGCGAAGAAGGCATTATTGAACAGGACAAGCATATTGCAGGTTATGCATTCGAAGCAGGCAAGGCCTCTATGTTTGTTGTAAACAAATGGGACGTTGTGGAGAAGTCTGATAAAACAATGAACGAGTTTGAGAAAAAAATTCGGGACCATTTCCTGTTTATGACTTACGCTCCGGTTGTATTTTTGTCAGCTAAAACAAAACAACGCTTGCAAAAATTGTTACCTGTTGTTCAACGTGTAGCACAGCAGCATTCCATGCGTGTTCAGACGCATTTACTTAACGATGTGGTATCTGACGCTGTGGCGATTAATCCTCCACCGACAGATAAAGGACGCAGAATGCGCATCAACTATGTGACGCAGGTTGCTGTTAAACCTCCAACCATGGTTATTTTTGTGAACGATCCGGAATTGATGCACTTTTCGTACGAACGCTACCTCGAGAATAAAATTCGTGCAGCGTTTGATTTTGAAGGGACGCCAATTCGCATATTTACTCGGAGGAAGTCCGACGAAGGTTAGGGGAGAAGTTTGTGATTTTACAAATCGCAGCGATTGTACTGAGCTATCTGCTCGGTTCAATCAGCTTTAGTGTCCTCCTTGCAAAAGCACTACGGGGGATCGATATCCGTCAGCACGGAAGTGGAAATGCGGGGGCTACCAATACATTGCGGATATTGGGTAAAGGACCGGCAATTCTGGTACTGCTGCTGGATGTACTTAAAGGTATTGCGGCTGTTTGGATTGGGGTTTGGCTCAGCAACGGTTCCGATTGGATTCCTGCACTCAGTGGGATTGCTGCTATTGCGGGACATAACTGGCCGCTGTACTTCCGTTTCCGTGGAGGAAAAGGCATCGCTACAGCCATTGGTGTGCTCGTGACTCTTGCTCTTGTTCCTGCGCTATGTGCCGGAGTATTTGCTATCCTGTCCATCGTATTGACACGATATGTTTCACTGGGTTCCCTGATTTTTGTAGCTTTGACACCGCTCTTCATCCTTATGTTACCTGGATATTCGATGAGTATCTTCTGGGGAAGTCTGATTATTTGTCTGTTTGCGTTCTGGAGACATCGTACCAACATTGCGAAGCTCGCCAAAGGACAGGAAAATAAATTGGGATCGAAAAACCCTGGAGGGGGAAAACGCGTTGTCTAAAAAAGTTGCTGTTCTGGTTGCAGGCAGTTGGGGAACTGCGCTCGCCAGTGTATTGGCTGCCAATCAGCTGGACGTGATCATGTGGACACGTGGTGAAGACCAGGCCGCAGAGATCAATACTAAACATACAAATCAACGTTACCTTCCTGATGCACAACTGTCACCCCGTATTCACGCAACTACGGATATGGCAACGGCAGTTGAAGGGGCTTCAGCGGTGTTAATTGTTGCTCCTTCATCGGCGATGCGTTCGGTGGCACACCAGCTTAAAGCGTATTACAAACCGGAAATGTTAATTATTCATGCAACCAAGGGGTTTGAAACGGAGAGCCTGAAACGAATGTCCACAGTCATCTCGGAAGAACTTGAATGTGAAGAAGGACGTATCGTTGTACTTTCCGGCCCAAGTCATGCGGAAGAAGTGGTAAAGCGTTGCCCAACAACGGTTGTTGTGGCTTCATTGGACAAAGCTTTTGCCGAGGCAGCTCAAGGTTTATTCATGAATGCCTATTTCCGTGTCTATACGAATCGCGATATGCTGGGGGTTGAATTGGCAGGAGCGTTCAAGAACATCATTGCTCTTGGTGCGGGGATGTCCGATGGGCTTAATTTTGGTGACAATGCAAAGGCTGCTTTGTTAACCCGTGGACTTGCTGAAATCACCCGTATAGGTGTCGAGATGGGTGCGAATCCGCTTACATTTTCTGGACTTGCAGGGATCGGCGATCTGGTCGTGACCGCAACAAGTCAGCACAGCCGTAACTGGAGAGCGGGTTCCCTGCTAGGTCAAGGACAGAAACTGGACGATGTTTTGAATTCCATGGGCATGGTTGTGGAAGGCATACGGACCACGCAGGCAGCTTACTTTATTTCTCAGAAATACGGTGTTCAAATGCCGATTGCAGATCAGCTGTATCACGTTCTTTTTCAGGAAAGAGAGCCGCGGGATGCGGTTGAAGCCTTAATGGGACGTGACCCGAAAACTGAAATGGAAGTCATGACGCTTGAAACATGGGAGCAATGGCATTCTTAATATGGATTTGAGGGTGCTATAGGCAAATCATGCGAAACGGGAAGCTTATTCACCTTTTCTCCGGTGTACTCATACTATACACATGAGTATTACCGGAGGAGGGGAGACGAATGGGTAACAACATTTCCAAAGATGCGCTGAAAGCGATCAACAAAAAAACAGGCAAAACGATCACAGAAGGTGCCGTTAAGAAATTGGCGAGTACAGTGAAACCGTCCACCATGCAAAATGAAGCTCAGTTGCGCCAATTGATCAAGCAAGTATCCGCTATGGCGAAAGTACCTGTATCTGAAGATACAGTTCAGGACATTGTAAGTGCCGTCAAAAAAAGCGGATTAAACCCAAACAGTATGGAATCATTAATGAAAATGATGATGAAAAAATAATAGATCGCACCTGCTCTGGCAGGTTGTCGAGCAAGACAAAAAGACGAGTCGGCTTCTGCCGACTTGCTTTTTGTCTTTTTTTTGGAAAGTTGGGCCGAGTTTCGTGTTATAATAATTGCAATTATCACAGTGTCAGTGATGAATAACGGATTGAAGGGGAGACTTCTGGATTATGAACGCAATGGACAAGATGTGGCTGTCTTTGGTCGCAATCCTCATTATGGGACTATCTGTATTCCTGATTACGTTTGCTCGTGCCAAAACAAAAGGTGTTGTACGGGGGATTCTTTCATTAATTGCTTTTCTAATTATGCTGATTGGTTTTTTTGGCGGAATAGCTTCTCTGACCTGATCTTTCTACCTGAGAGATAACATCCGCATATACACATCATAGAACTGACACAAATGAAAACGGATGAGGGGAAGGTGAGCCGATGGGGCCGCATGAAACGGAGGATCGGACAGAACGCTTTCCTGAATTGCACGCGGCTTTGCTGGAAACCGCAAAAGCCTGGTGTAGAGAGCCTTACACATGGTTGCTTGGAGGAAGTTGTGGTTTGTTGCTCCAGCAGGTGGAGTTACAGCAGGCTCCCAGAGATATTGATATTTATGCTGATATCACCGCAGCCAAGATGCTGCATAAATCTGCTCCTGGAGTGGGGTTGGACGTGCCGGTAGTAGATAGGACTGGACCCTATGCATCACTACTCAGTCATTATCAGGTGGGGAACTGTGCATTGGAGCTGGTTGGTGGTTTTGAGGTATGGTCAAGAAAAAGCTGGTATCGCACTGAGATTGAGCATGTCTTGGTGAAGCATGCACCTGAAGCCATGGTCGGTGGCTACACAGTAAGACTGATGCCGCTTGCTCATGAGCTGTTATTCAACCTGATGAGAGGTCGAGCTGATCGTTATGAACCCATTGCAAGACAGATTCGGCAGAGGCCCGAATTGCATCAACCTCTAATGGTTTTATTGGGGCAGCAAAATGTATGGACAAGCCGTTTCAGAGCGGAAGTGGAAGAGCTTGTTGGCTTCGACTGGCCCCAGTAGACTGAGGGAGGAAAAATGATGGATTACACGATTACATTTTTACCACAAAACAAAACAATTCGGATAAAATCTGGGGTAACGCTGCTAAATGCTGCACGACGTGCAGGTGTGAAAATAGCGACCCGATGCGATGGCAAGGCAGCCTGCTTGATGTGTAAGGTGAAAGTGGACGCGGAACATCTTGCAGCACTACACTTACCAACGGATGCGGAGAAACGTAAGCTGGGTTCGCTGTTGGATGCGGGGACCCGACTTGCTTGTCAAGCGAAGGTGAGGGGATCGATGGTGGTTCACGTACCGGAGGATCCCCTGAAGGCCGCAATTCGCAAACAATTAGAGCGTCAGCAGCAGGAAGAGGATGACTGGTTCTAAGTAGACCTGAAGGGAACGATTCGAGGAGGATACGGATGAACAGGAAGAAGTGGAAATACGTGAAGTTAAGCGGACGGCGACGTCTAAAGCAGCAGATGACTTATCTGCTGTTACTCCTGCTGTTTGCGTTGACAGCGAGTGGTTGCATGTATCAATCCCAGAGTAATGCTGATCCCAAAGTTGCTTACAGGGAAAGTATAAACCGTATCCAGACGGCCGTAGAAGCATTCCAACAGGATCAGGGGATTTTGCCCATAGTTAATGCAGATATGGAAACACCTAAATATGAAAAATTTAGAATCGATCTCTCCAAGCTGAAACAGCAGGGATATTTGGATGAAATTCCTGGAACAGCTTTTGAGAGTGGTGGGAGCGCTTACTTTATCATCCAGGATGAAGAAGTAAAGCCGACTGTTAAAGTTATGGATCTGCAAACGGTGCAGAAAGTTAATGATGTTCAGCGAATGGTCAATCAATACAAGTCGGTACATAACAATCAACTGCCAAGTGGGGAAGAACTGTATCCTGGGCTATATGCTGTCGATATGGAAAAAGCCGCACAGGCTGGTGCTCCGGGGGTTACGTTGAACAGTGTATACTCTGGTCAGGAGCTTCCTTTCATGCTGAACGATGAAGGCGATGTTTATGTGGATTACGCCTTTGACATTATGCAGGCAGTAGAGAAGTCGGAAAGTCCCCCGACTCAGGCAGGGGATATGCGTGAAATTCTGCTGGAGCATTCTTACTTTGTCCCTGTAAAATCAGTTGCTTACGCTTGGGAAAATAACGCCCCCGTTGCACAAAGCAAATAAAGAGCGCGTTGATGTTGCTTCAATAACGTATAGTGCACCAGGTTGGTTCGTTAGACCACAATAACGCTAATAAGGGCTGTCCCACCGTCATGTTCATGACTTATGGGACAGCCCCTTTTAATGATACAGGTTCATCTGTAAATCCAGAGTAACCATGAAAAGTTCAGATAACTTTGTTCAGACCTCCACCTGATAAGACAAACCAAGCTCATCGCCAGGCAATCCACGAATCCCCCAATGATTGCGCGGCGTCTCGAATAGCGTAATCTCCACATCTGTGGGTGATAAATTCAATTGATCATTTAACCTTGAGAATAATTGCATCATGAGTTCTCTCTTCGACAGATCGGATCGGCCCTCGAACATGCTGATTTCAATAATCGTATAATTTGCTGAACGATCCGGAGAGAAAAGGAAGTCCTCCGTCCCCATAGGGAAGTACCGATGAAACCTCTTATTCTCGGGTAATCCCAAGACATCCATCATAACGGAATGTATAACTTGTGAAAGCTGCTCTTTTATTGGATTCAGTTGGTCTCTCAATCCGTAAATCTTGATCTGTGCCACACTCATCTCACCTTTCTCTGCTCATCTCTGTTCTATGCTCTGCTTTTAATGGTTTCCTCCTAAGTATAACTTTTGTAAGGCTTGATGAATACCACCAATTACAAATCAATGAACGGTCATAAATGCTTCGCCTTACACATAAAGTAGATTGAAATAAAGACGCGCAGTCCGAGAGAAGGCGATTCTCACAAGGTCACTACCTTGAGAAAAAAACAAAAAACGCGTCATAATGCTGCATACGGATACATAAGATGATACTAGTCCAATTGCATGTACGAGTTAACGCCGCTTTCGCCGGTTTCATCAGAATGCAACGTTCGGCGGCGGACGACTTCCGGGCACTCACAAAGGCGGCTCTACCGTTGCAGGGATTTCAGTCTTCTGATTGAAAAAACGAAGCGGATGCTCTTTAGCATTTTTCCTTCGGAGTAATTTAGGGAGGGGATTTCATTGGAGAAAGTGGACATTTTTAAGGACATTGCCGAGCGGACCGGAGGGGATATCTATCTCGGGGTTGTCGGCGCAGTCCGGACGGGTAAATCAACATTTATCAAACGTTTCATGGAAACGATTGTGTTGCCAAACATCACAAACGAGGCTGATCGCGCGAGGGCAGTAGATGAACTGCCACAGAGCGCAGCTGGCAAAACAATCATGACTACGGAGCCAAAATTCGTACCGAATAACGCGGTTCAAATCAAGGTCGCAGAGGGACTTGATGTCAATGTGCGCCTTGTGGATTGTGTAGGTTACGCTGTGGAAGGAGCCAAGGGATACGAGGACGAGAATGGACCACGCATGATCTCCACACCCTGGTTCGAAGAGCCAATTCCTTTTCAGGAAGCAGCTGAGATCGGCACACGCAAGGTCATCCAGGAGCACTCCACGTTGGGTGTGGTTGTCACAACAGATGGTACGATCGCAGAAATTGCCCGCAGCTCTTATGTGGAGTCAGAAGAACGGGTTATTGCTGAACTGAAGGAAGTCGGTAAGCCGTTTGTACTGGTGATCAACTCGACCCGTCCTCGCAGTGAGGAAGCATTGCAGTTGCGCAGTGAGCTTGCAGCCAAATATGACATTCCAGTCATGACACTCAGTGCAGCGACAATGACAGAAGATGATGTGACAGGTGTGCTTCGTGAAGTGCTGTATGAATTCCCTGTGCATGAAGTGAATGTAAACCTGCCGAGCTGGGTGATGGTGCTCAATGAGAACCACTGGCTGCGCAGCAACTACGAAAACTCAGTGCGCGACACAGTTAAGGATATTCGCAGGCTGCGTGACGTGGATCGGGTTGTCGCCCAGTTTATGGAGTATGAATTCATCGACCGAGCAGGGCTGAGCGGCATGAATATGGGGCAAGGCGTTGCGGAAATTGACTTGTATGCACCAGATGAATTATACGATCAGATCCTCGTGGAAGTCGTCGGTATTGAAATTCGAGGGAAGGATCATCTGCTGCAACTAATGCAGGAATTCTCCCATGCGAAGAGAGAGTACGATCGCTTTGCTGAAGCGCTGGAGATGGTCAAAACGACCGGTTACGGTATTGCGGCTCCATCTCTCGCCGAGATGGCACTGGATGAACCAGAACTCATTCGGCAGGGTACCAAATTTGGTGTCCGCCTGAAAGCGACCGCACCTTCCATTCACATGATCCGGGTGGATGTGGAATCGGAGTTTGCTCCGATTATCGGAACGGAAAAGCAGAGTGAGGAACTGGTGAGGTACCTGATGCAGGACTTCGAGAACGATCCAATCAAGGTATGGGATTCAGATATGTTCGGTCGTTCGCTGCACTCTATCGTCAGAGAAGGTATACAGGGTAAGATCGCAATGATGCCGGACAATGCTCGATACAAACTGCAAGAGACGCTTGGACGTATCATCAACGAAGGTTCGGGTGGATTAATCGCCATTATTCTGTAATGCCAAAAGACCGTAAAGGCCCCCCTTTACGGTCTTTTTCTTGTTTTTGTTTTCCTTTATTCTGGATGAATTGGATGGAAAGTTATACGTTTCGTAAAAACTTAGCGAGTTTTAGCTTTAAATTGCTAAAACCCATTTACATACTAGGGATTAGCCGTTATATTAATATTCAACGATTGTGATCGAGATCACAGAGAGTGTGAACAGGGGGAGACAGAGATGAAAAAGAAAGATACAAAATGGATATGGTTGAGTGTATTGCTCGTATTTACATTAGCGCTGTCCGCTTGCGGGATCAAAAAAGAACCTGCTTCGACTACAGCTTCGGGAACGACTGAGGACAAGCCCAAGACAGAAGCAGTCACTGGTCCATTGAGCGGCAAAAGAGTCGCATTGATTATGGAATTTAACACAGGCACGTTCTCACAGCAATATGTGCAAGGCGTTAAAGAAGAAATCGAAAAATTCGGTGGGGAACTGACTACGTTTGTTGCCGATAATGATAAAGCCAAGATGGTATCGTTGCTCGATAGCGCGATTAATCAGAAGTTCGATGCCATTTTGACCGACCACGGAGATTCCTTGCTGGAGCCAGGTGTGAAAAAGGCAGTAGCGCAAAATATCCCGGTTGTTGTTTTCGACGCAGACATTAGCGTTCCTGGAGCAACAGTGCTGTCCCAGGATGATCAGAAGATGGCTGAATTGACGCTGGAGCAAATGAAAAAGGACATCAGTGGAAAAGGAAACATTGTAAAAGTATGGGTAGCCGGATTTGCACCGATGGAACGCCGCCAACTTGCCTACGGCAAGTTCTTGAAAGATAACCCGGATATTAAGGAGATTGCGACATTTGGTTCAGCACAGAACCCGGCTTTGGATACACAAGCCAAGATGGAAGCAATCCTGAAACAATATCCAAAAGGCGAAATCACAGCTGTCTGGACTGCATGGGATGAATTCGCCAAAGGTGCAGCACGTGCCATTCAGCAAGCAGGACGTGACGAAATCAAAGTGTACGGCATTGATATGAGTGATGAAGATTTGCAGATGATCCAGGATCCGAAAAATCCGTGGGTTGCTTCCGCAGCGGTTGATCCAACAGACATTGGTCGTGTACAGGTTCGTTATGCGTACCAGAAACTGAACGGGGATGAGACGGAAGACCAAGTGGTTCTCAATCCAGTCTATGTGCAACGTGAGGCGCTGCCTGACAAACAAATCTCCACTTCAGAGCTGTCCGAGTATGTTGAGGGCTGGGGAGGAAGTACACAGGGAATCAAGGATTGGATGACAGAGTACGGGGTTACTGCTAAATAAAGCAGCGTAAGGGGCGCGCCGCAAGGCGCGCTTTTTCCAACCATGATGACGAAATTTAAATGCATGAGGATATCGATAATCCCAGCGGGGAGTGATAGGAGGTTTGCGTCATGAGCACTGTACCGATCCTGCTTCAAATGGAACATATTCATAAGCAATTTGCAGGCATTCCTGCCCTGAAAGATGTGCAGTTCTTGGTAAAAGGTGGAGAGATTCATGCGCTTCTGGGGGCAAATGGTGCGGGGAAGAGCACATTAATGAAAATTTTGTCTGGTGCATACCAGCTGGATCAAGGCACCATCCGATTGAGTGGACAAACTCTTCAATTATCATCACCTGGTGAGGCCAAGTCAAACGGTATTCATTGTGTGTACCAAGAGGTCGATGCTGCATTGGTTCCTCAATTGACGGCAGCCGAGAATATTATGTTGGACCAACTGGCGTCGTCTGGCGGAGGCTGGTGGAAAAGTCCTCGGAAACTGCAACAGCGTGCAGCTGAAGCTTTGCAGCAACTGGGGGCAGACATATCGGTACACAAAAAGGTAGCGGACCTGACATTGGCGGAGAAACAGATGATTCTGCTGGCACGCATTCTGATTCAGGATGCCAAGGTCATTATATTTGACGAACCGACTGCGCCACTAAGCCGGGAAGAAACCGACGCCTTTTTTAGAATTGTGCATTTGTTGAAAGATCGGGGTGTGGCATGTATTTTCATTACTCACCGTCTTCCTGAAGTTACGAGTCACTGTGATCGGGTCACAGTAATGAGAGATGGGCAGCATGTATTCACAGGTGAAGCACGGGGGCTTACGATTAATGATCTGGTGACGCATATGCTGGGTAAACCGTTTGAGGAAGAGTTTCCCAAGACAGAAGCGCCAATAGGTGAGGTATTGCTGGAAGCACGCGGACTTCGTCGTGGACTCAGGGTTAAGGGAGTGAATCTTTCTGTTCGTCGAGGCGAGGTGCTTGCCGTGATAGGTTTGGTTGGTGCAGGCAAAACGGAATGCTCCCGCTTGCTGATTGGTGCAGATCGTCTGGAGAGTGGAGAAATTCGGCTGAATCACCGT
Organism: Paenibacillus sp. JNUCC-31; assembly: GCF_014844075.1. Classification (NCBI taxonomy): domain Bacteria; kingdom Bacillati; phylum Bacillota; class Bacilli; order Caryophanales; family Paenibacillaceae; genus Paenibacillus; species Paenibacillus sp. JNUCC31. The sequence goes on along the minus strand of NZ_CP062165.1, from coordinate 689,078 downwards.
GAGCTTCACCTCTCCCAACCTGCGGATGCCGCTGCTCTAGGCATTGTTTCCGTGCCGGAAGAACGTCGTAAACAGGGGATTCTGATCCAGGAAAATGTGGAACGGAATTTGAGCCTGCCGTTGCTGGGACGCCTAAGTACATTGGGCTTTGTGAGCCGAAAGCGTGAACGTGAGAACGCGGAATCTCTGGTCCAGCAACTCGGAATCAAAACATCGTCCGTTCGGCAGGAAGTGAAATATTTAAGCGGAGGCAATCAACAGAAAGTCGCTATTGGCAAATGGCTGAATGCGGATGCAGACGTATTTATATTTGATGAGCCGACAAAAGGTGTTGATATCGGTGCAAAAAGTGACATTTTTCGCATTATTAACGAATTGGCTTTGGCAGGAAAAGCTGTAATCTATTTCACATGTGAACTGGATGAAGGATTGGGCATTGGTGACCGAATTGCAGTAATGTGTGAAGGGACTATTGTCAAGGAATTCAAACGGGGCGAGACTAACCAAGAACAGCTGCTATACTATGCAAGCGGTGGACAAGAGGTGGAAGCATGAAGGATAAATCATTGGATTTTGCGTTCCGTTATGGTGCGATTATCGTTATTGTTGGTGTTATTGCATTTTTCGGTATTAAATTGCCATATTTCTTTACGTACAGTAACTTGACAGATATATTGGGTTCCATCTCCATTGTGACATTTGTGGCGATTGGTGTAACCTTATCTCTCATTGTAGATGGATTTGACCTCTCGGTGGGGGCAACCGTCTCGCTAACGACTGTCGTTACCGCTTCGTTAATGATTTGGTACCAGCAGCCGCTGGCTGTTGTCATTATTGTCCCTCTAATCATTGGGGCTGTTATTGGTTGGCTTAATTCCTTGCTGATCGTGAAACTCCGTATCCCGGATCTGCTGGCGACACTTGCCACGATGTACATCATCGGTGGAATTCACAAAACGTATGCCCAAGGTTACACGATATACAACCATATGCAATTTCCTGACGGGAGTAAAGCTGCCGGGGAGATGGATCCCACATTTCTATTGATTGGGCAGGGAAAATGGCTGGGTATGCCGATTTCGGTCATCCTGCTGCTCATTGCTGTGATTGCTGTGCATATCTTTTTGACGTATACAAAGTATGGGCGCCAGATGTACGTTACTGGGGGTAATGAGGAAGCGGCACGTCTGTCTGGAATCAAGGTGAAAAAGGTGCGCACTCTCGCCTATGTGGCAGCTGGAGTGTTTGCTGCAATTGGAGGTATTATCTATGCATCCAAAGTAGGATCAGGGCAAATCGACGCGGGATCTCCGTTGTTAATGGAATCGGTGGCAGCTGTGTTTGTCGGCTTCTCTGTATTTGGCGCAGGTAAACCGAACGTGATTGGAACGTTTATCGGCTCGGTTCTAATTGGTGTATTGGTCAACGGTTTGACCATGATGAATGTCCAATATTTCACCCATGATATTGTCAAGGGTGGAGTGCTCGTCCTTGCCCTGGCAGTGACATTTTACGTCTTAAACCGCAACCGCACTTGAAATTGTGGGCTGTCTGTATTAGTATAAAATTTGTTCGGCGTCCGAAACAACCTTTGTTTCAGGCGACATTCTGCCGGAAATGACTGTTGACCGCAGGCGGAGATTTGTGTTCATCACGCTCAAGATGTACGTAGATTTTTTGCGTATGAACGTATATTTCGCTATAAAACGGAAACACAGTATAACATTCAGGACATTGATTCAGGAGGTGAAAAAACAATGAACAAATCAGACTTGATTACACAAGTGTCTGAAGCGACTGAATTGTCCAAGAAGGATGTAACGAAAGCGGTTGATGCCGTATTCGAAGCAATCTCTGGTGCTCTTCAAAGCGGAGACAAAGTACAATTGGTTGGTTTTGGGAACTTCGAAGTTCGCGAGCGCTCTGCACGTAAAGGACGCAACCCGCAAACAGGTGAAGAAATCGAAATTCCTGCGAGCAAAATTCCTGCATTCAAACCAGGTAAAGCGCTCAAAGACGGAATTAAATAAGATTTCTACATATTCCATATGTCGACAAAAAGACCGTGACTTGTTCACGGCCTTTTCTTTTGCCCACTATTGATCTGTCTCCCTTTTGTTCAGGGACTCTGGCTCGTCCGATTGTTGTGCATAGGCTATGAGAATGAGTTCTTCTCCAGCGGCTGCAGACAGATGATGCTCTATTTCTCTTAATTGGTGAATATGCTCGTCTGTCAGCGCTGCAGGGGCATACTTCATAAGGTCTCTCCTTTCTGTGGCGGGATTAACTGTAGTATGACCAAGGGGTAACAGAATGTTGCGCACCTTACACATAAGGGTTGGTTGACAAATGAAACAATCTTTATCATCATTAACGCTATTGAACTAGGAGAGGGGTCGTGCGTAATGGATCATCCAACCGGCAGTGATTATATTGTAATTAAGGCAGAGGAGAATGGTGTCCAGGTGATCGGCTTAACCCGAGGTCAGGATACACGCTTTCATCATACCGAGAAGCTGGACAAGGGAGAAGTCATGTTTGCCCAATTTACGAACCATACTTCAGCCATTAAAATCCGTGGAAAAGCTACCCTGATTACCAAGCATGGACAGGTTCAGTCCGAATAATGAAAATTGCAGGCATAGCCTGCTTTTTTTCATTGTACAATGAGGTATGAGCCTTTACCGGACAGACTACACTAACAGGTAAGGGCAGGGAGGCATTTATGAAACCGCGGATGATCGTGACTGCTTCACTGCTGGCAACGGTTGCAGCGGTCCTTCTGCTTGTTGCCATACAAACCTTACATATTCGAACATGGGGCGGAGAAAGGGCGCAACCGGTTTCTGCCACAAGGCATCCAGCTCAGTTATCGGAAGAAAATCTGGTGGATGTGCTGAGTACCCTTCAACTATCCACACCCATCGCGAGGGTGGAATGGAAACAATCGATTTTGACGCTTGATCTCAAAGTCACCGGAACCGGCACTAGCTACACCGAAATCTATGCTAATATGGCTGCTGTGGCTGATCTTGGCTTTCAAAGTCTCGACAATGTGAATCAGGTGTTGCTGCGTGTGATGGCTGAGGACGAATGGCTGCACAAAAGGCATTTATTACTTGCAGCTGATTTTCGACGTGGAGAATGGCCGATGTATGCAATCGAAACGCTTCGAAGCTGGAAAAGTCCAATCCTCTCGGAAGAATTAAAGGACTGGTTTCATATGATGGAGACGGAACTGTGGAAGAAGCAATTCGAAATGACAAGTCAGGGGTAATAGAATAGCAGGATTCAGTGCGTGTCCGATAAACATATGCTATAATATATAAGATTGTAGTGCAGAAATGGTTTAACAATGTAAAGGCTCGGAGGCTGAGAATGAATTCATATCGCGTACCCCAACTAGCAAAGAAATATACGGATTACGACATGATTCGACAACATACGGAAATCCCATCATTTCCGGATAGCCGGGCACGTCTGCTGCAGGTATTTGTGGGCCGGACAGACGAAAAGGTGCATGATGAGCTTTACGCTCTTGCAACCTCGCTCGTTCAGTTGGCTATGGATACGCATGATCGGATTGATACGATATCCGGAGAGCGCAGAGAACAGGAGATGCGTTCGCGCCAGTTGAACGTGCTTGCCGGAGACTATCTGAGCAGCCGTTTCTATCAGTTGCTCGCTCATGCGGGCAGAATTGAAATGATCGGCAAACTCAGTGGTGCTGTATCCGAAGTGAATGCACGCAAGATGACGCTGTATGAACGGATGAAAAAACTCCTCGTTTCGGCTGAAGAATACTTGCGTGAAACGGTACAGCTGAAGATGCAGCTGTTTCTTTCTTTTTCAGACATGATTGGTTCCAAGGAACAGTCCCTATGGAACAGTCTGCTGTCGGAAATCAGCTGCTGCGAAATGATCGCGGAAGAGTTGCGACGGATGAACGACGATCAAAACTTTTATCACAGTTATGCTTTCTGGCATATTTACGAACACGGCAACGACGACGAGCAGAAATGGCTTCGTCAGCCAGAGATGGATGCACGGACATGGAGCAGAATGGTCCTCAAGCATCGAATTGGCGAAGTTTTGCTGGACAAGCTTCGAGACTGCACACGCCGCATACAGCAGTTGTTGCAAGACGAGGAGAATCCATTGGGCTTGCATGAATTCGATGCAATACTGGAGCCTTACCTGACGTATTTGCAGCCTTCACATGCGGCAGTAAGGGAAGATTGAGGGGGAGACAGACGAATGGGGAGCGGAGAGACCAAACCGAAAGAAGAATTTGTCCATTCGGTTTTTCAGAGTATAGCCGGGAAATATGACGTCATGAATGATATTCTGAGTTTCCGCAGGCACAAGGCTTGGCGTAAATTCACCATGAAGAAGATGAATATGTCCAAAGGCGATACCGGGCTCGATTTATGCTGCGGTACGTGTGACTGGACACTCGCCATGGCCCAGGCAAGTGAAACGGGTCACATGCATGGGCTTGATTTTAGCAGCAATATGCTCGAAGTTGGGCAGACCAAGGTTAATGCAGTAAACCGTCAGAAACAGATCACGCTGGTTCAAGGCAATGCGATGTCACTTCCCTTTGAGGACAATTCATTTGATTATGTCACTATTGGATTTGGATTACGCAACGTTCCTGATCTTCGTCAGGTTCTGTCGGAGATGAAGCGTGTCGTGAAGCCGGGAGGCATGGTAGTCTGTCTGGAATTATCTAAGCCGACATGGCAACCGTTTAAAGCCATTTATTATTTTTATTTTGAACAATTACTACCGAAGATTGCCAAATTGTTTGCCAAACGTTATGAGCAGTATAAATGGCTGCCGGACTCACTGGCACTTTTTCCAGGGAGGAAGGAACTGGCCGATATTTTTGCAGAAACCGGATTGAAGCAAGTGCAGGCCTATCCTCTGACCGGAGGTATCGCGGCACTGCATATTGGAACCAAGGAGAATCAGCATGTTTAGGAAAATTCGCATCTTTTTAGAAATGATCAAGATTGAACATACGCTTTTCGCATTACCTTTTGCATTTATGGGGGCCATTCTCGGTTCCATGGTAGTGAATGATACATTCCCAACCTGGCTCCAGATTATGTGGGTATTACTGGCAATGATTGGTGCAAGAAGCGCTGCTTTTGGCTTGAACCGCATGATTGACCAGGCGATAGACAAGAAAAACCCACGTACCGCGATGAGAGCGATTCCGGCCGGTTTATTGAAAAACGGTGAGGTCGTTATTTTTATCATATTGTCGTTTGTGCTTTTGTTCTGGGCATCTTCCAACCTTAACGTGTTATCCATGCAATTGTTGCCGATAGCTGTATTTATGCTGGTATTGTATTCATATACCAAACGTTTCACATGGTTGTGCCATGTAGTACTCGGTATGACTATTGGTCTGGCTCCGCTTGGGGGTTGGGTAGCTGTAACGGGTACAATGGATTGGACAGCGATTGTGCTGTACGTTACGATTGTGTTCTGGACAGCAGGGTTCGATATCATTTACGCATGTCAGGATCTGGAGTTCGATCAGGGTGAGGGACTTCATTCCATACCTTCCCGTTTCGGTCTTAACACATCATTGCAGATCGCCAAGTTATTTCACGTGATTACCGCAGTTGGTTTTCTGGCCTTGTTATTGATGACTGATCTAAGCTGGTGGTATGGTGCCGGAATGCTGATTACTTATGGTATTCTTTTCTATGAGCACTATATTGTATCGCCAAATGACATGAGCCGGGTGCAAACCGCGTTCTTTACCATGAACAGTGTACTAAGCCTGGTTGTATTTACATTTACTCTAATTGATCTGGCGGTGAAATAAAGATGCATCAGCCGGAAAATAAACGACTGGTTGTCGGAATTACCGGAGCGAGTGGCAGTATATATGGCATCAGGTTAATTGAAACGCTGCTTGATCTGGATTACACCGTGCATCTGGTGATATCCAATGCCGGCTGGCGTGTATTGAAAGAAGAAATGGACTGGGATATTACGAACCGGGACCATGTGCTGGAAGAAAAATTCGGCAAACGTGCTGGTTCCCTAATCTATCATCCCGTTAGTGATATTGGTGCCTCAATCGCAAGCGGTTCTTTCCTGGCAGAAGGCATGATAATTATGCCATGTTCCATGGGCACTCTTTCATCGATTGCACAGGGGGCGTCCGATAATCTGATGTCCCGTGCTGCTGATGTCATGATGAAAGAGGGAAGAACACTGATTTTGGTACCGCGTGAGACGCCTTTACATGCAATCCATCTGGAGAACATGTTGAAGCTCTCCCGGCTTGGTGTCCGAATGATACCAGCGATGCCTGCTTTTTATTACAAACCCCAAACGATGGACGAGTTGATTCTTTTTCTGGTGGGTAAGGTGCTCGATAGCCTTCGCATTCCACATCAACTGTTTACGAGATGGGGAGAACCGGATGAACGGGGATAGGACCAAGTACTCTCGCTTTGTATCTGATAAGTAAGTGCATAAGTGACTTGGTCGCCCCCCAAATACCGGGGTATTGGTGAGCGCTGATGGTCATGCTTCGTATGAGCCACAGCCTTGACCCATGCTCCGGCAGCTTCTGAACTTATGTTTCAGAACAAGTCGCAGAGTTTAATTCCCGAGTGTCAGCCATGACATTCGAACAAGGTTAGTACGTTAAAGAAGAACGCAAGCAGGAAAGGCAAGCCCTGGTTTTTCGTTATGCCTGCAGGCCCGACTTGCTGGAGGGGAAGGTAAGCATGGATTTATGGACTGATAATACGCTGACACGGGTGAACGAATGAAACTATTGGATATTTTCGGGTTGTTAAAAAAGGACATGAATTACATTGAAAAAGAGTTGTACCGCAGCGTTCAGGGAGAACAGAAACTGCTGAGCGAAACCTCACTTCACCTGCTTAAGGCAGGGGGGAAGCGATTACGTCCTGTATTTGTGCTGCTTGGCGGGAAATTTGGTACATACGACATCGAGCGCCTAAAGCTGGTAGCAGTTCCGTTGGAATTGATTCACTCGGCTTCTCTGGTTCATGATGATGTTATTGATAATGCCGAGACACGACGTGGCAAACCAACGGTGAAATCCAAATGGGATAATCGGATTGCGATGTATACCGGAGATTATATTTACGGCAAAGCGCTTAAAATGACGGCGGGCCTGTCCGATCCGGCGATACACCGTATTCTGGCCAAAGCGATGGTGCAGATGTCCATTGGTGAAATGGAACAAATTCGGGATTTTTTCAATACGGGACAAAGTGTACGTAACTATCTCTTGCGAATTCGTCGCAAAACGGCGCTTCTTATTGCTGTCAGCTGCCAGCTGGGGGCGCTTGCCACTCGTGCGCCGGAACATGTATGTTCGTTGCTGTACACCTACGGTTACAACGTGGGTATGGCGTTCCAGATTCAGGACGATGTACTTGATCTGGTCGGCACTGAGAAGCAACTGGGCAAGCCCCCAGGCAGTGACATGAAGCAAGGCAATATTACGCTGCCCGTACTGTACGCGTTGCAGGAGCCTGATTTGCGTGAACCTTTGCTAAAGGAAATTTCCCGTGTTCAGCATGAGGAGGGGCGGGCAAGTGCGTCCGACGCGATTGGAATGATTCGCCAAAGTCAAGGAATTGCTAAAGCAGAAGCCCTGGCTGACCGATATATGAAGAAAGCGCTCGATGCTCTGGATCAACTGCCTAACATCAAGACGACCAAAAACCTGCGTGATATCGCACATTTTGTGGTCCAACGTACTCATTAATCTGTTTTGATCATTTCTCTGTTTTCTACAAGAGCTTGGAAAAATGAAGCTTCCTGGGCAGATGTACTTACTCAAAAAATAACAAACATGTGATATTCCTCATTGGGGGGATCTGGACATGTATGTTACAATCAAAGGGATTGCGTTTACATAATGAAATAACTTTGAACCGTGAGTGAGGAGTGAGCCTATGGATCGTACATTTTTGATGGTGAAGCCGGATGGTGTGCAGCGTGGTTTGATTGGGCGTATCGTTAGCCGTCTGGAAGACAAAGGATTTAAGTTGGTGGCAGGCAAACTGGTGCAAATGTCTGAGGATCAGGCCAAACGCCATTATGCTGAACATGAGGGAAAACCGTTTTTCGATGACCTGGTGCGTTTTATCACTTCTGGACCTGTATTTGCCATGGTTTGGGAAGGGGACGACATCGTGGCGCTTGCACGCATCGTAATCGGTAAAACCAATGTGAAGGAAGCGGCTCCGGGAACGATTCGCGGAGATTTCGCCAGCCATACACCGCATAATCTGATTCATGGGGCAGATTCACCAGAAAGTGCCTTACGTGAAGCAGCAAACTTCTTTGCTCCCGATGAGCTGGTAACGTACGACAAGAGCATCGCAGCCTGGTTGTAATTTATTAGCCAGAAGGGTGATACGATGCTGGAGCAGGAACAACTACTAGACCCGGATTACACCGGATTTATTCGTAAAATCAAAGAGAGCACAGGTATTGATCTTGCTCAATACAAGGAAGGCCAGATGAAAAGAAGGCTGACCACACTTCGTAACAAAAACGGATTTCATACGTTTTCTATCTTTTTTGATGCCATGCAGAAAGACAAGTCACTGTTCTACGAATTTCTGGATCGCATGACCATTAACGTCTCGGAATTTTGGCGGAATCCCAATCGCTGGGAAGTGCTGCGAGATGAAATCCTGCCTGAGTTGCAGGGTTCGAAACGTGGAGTTAAAGTGTGGAGTGCGGCTTGCTCCACAGGCGAGGAGCCTTACACTTTGGCGATGATACTGGACACGATGGGGATTCTTAAGGGAAGCTCCATCACAGCAAGTGACCTGGATGAAGGAGCTCTTGCGAAAGCCAAGGAAGGGCGTTATATGGAACGCTCGCTCAAAGACGTACCGAAGGAAACGGCCAATCGATACTTTAAGCAAGATGGCTTGGTATACCGCATTGATGAGCAATTAAAAAGTTCTGTCAAGTTCATGAAACAAAATCTGTTGCTCGATCATTTTGACGATGGATATGATCTGATTGTGTGCCGAAATGTCATGATCTATTTTACCGAGGAAGCCAAAAACCTGCTGTACCATAAGTTTGCAGCAAGCTTGCGTCCAGGTGGTATTTTATTTGTGGGCAGTACGGAACAGATTTTCTCCCCGGGACAATATGGTCTGGAGACAGCGGAGACATTCTTTTATCGCAAAAAATAACTTCAATTGATGTCATAACCGTCTGGAGTGCACATGTACATGTGTCCAGGCGGTTATTTGTATAACGGCTGGATGGAAAATAACCCTCACACGTCATAATCTTGGTTATCACTCATCCAGGCAGGTCAATCTCGGAGAAGAAACGATCGGCTTTCTTGTCAAAGCCCGTCAGCTATACTATAATAAGCAAAGAAATTATGGGATTTTAGCAATGTGAAGTTTAACAGTTTAAAGGGGGAACGTATTATGAGTTTACGCTATTTAACCGCAGGGGAGACGCACGGACCCCAATTAACCGCAATTATTGAAGGTTTGCCTAGTAATCTGAATATTGACTTTGAAGAGCTGAATTTCCAGCTTCAACGCCGCCAGAAAGGATATGGCCGTGGTCGCCGGATGCAAATTGAGAAAGATCAGGCCAATTTCGTTGGTGGTATCCGTCACGGATATACAACGGGTGCTCCAGTAGCATTGGTCGTTCAAAATAATGACTGGAAACACTGGCAGAAGATTATGAATATTGAGCCGATTGAAGGCAGCGATGAAGAGAAACGTCGTGTTCATCGTCCACGTCCGGGACATGCTGATCTGAACGGAGGACTGAAGTATAACCTGAAAGACTTGCGTAACGTACTGGAGCGTTCCAGTGCCCGTGAGACAACAGTTCGTGTAGCTTGTGGCGCCATTGCACGTCAATTCCTCGCTGAATTTGGGATCAAAGTAGCAGGTCGTGTGCTGCGCATTGGAGAGATCGAAGCACCTTATCAGGATCTGCCGATCGATGAACTGATCGAAGTGACAGAAGCTTCCTCCGTACGTGTGACCGATGCAGAAACCGAGAAGAAGATGGAGGCCTACATCGATCAAATCAAGCAGGAAGGTGATTCCATCGGGGGAATCGTGGAATGTATCGTTGAAGGTGTGCCTGTGGGTCTTGGGAGCTACGTACAGTATGATCGCAAACTGGATGCACGAATCGCTCAGGGTGTGATGTCCATTAATGCATTCAAGGGTGTTGAAATTGGTATCGGCTTCGAAGCCGGAACCATTCGTGGTTCTCAGGTACATGATGAGATTATGTATAGTGAAGAGCGCGGTTACCATCGGGCGACTAACCGTCTTGGCGGATTCGAGGGTGGAATGACCAACGGAATGCCGGTTGTGGTACGTGGAGTTATGAAACCTATTCCTACATTGTACAAACCGCTTCAAAGTGTGGATATCGATACAAAAGAAGCATTCACAGCTCAGGTTGAGCGTTCAGATGCATGTGCAGTTCCGGCAGCTAGTGTCGTTATGGAGCATGTGGTAGCCTGGGAAATTGCGAAGGCTTTCCTTGAGAAATTCGGTGGAGATTCCATGGAGGAAATCCGCTCGAACTTTGAAAGCTACAATAATCAACTGGAGAATTACTAAGATGCGCCAGCTGACAGTGCAGTTGGAGGAGCGCTCTTATCCAATCCTGATTGGCAGCGGCTTGCTGGCTCAAGCACCCCAATATTTTGAGCAATATGGCTTGACCAAAAAAAGCCCGCTACTCATTATTACCGATGAGAATGTGGCACCCAAATATTTGTCAGATCTTGAACAAACGCTGCGGACGGCAGGTTTTATAGTCGTCTCAGCAGTGGTCCCTTCTGGTGAAACGTCGAAATCCCTTTCGGTCTATCAGGATATGATGACTGTCGCCATCGAAGGCAAACTGGACCGCAGTTCGGCTATTGTTGCTTTAGGCGGCGGTGTAGTGGGGGATCTGGCTGGTTTTGTTGCTGCTACATATATGCGCGGAATCAAGTTTATACAAGTGCCTACGACGATCCTGGCGCACGACAGCAGTGTTGGCGGCAAGGTAGCAGTCAATCATCCACTGGCGAAAAATATGATTGGTGCATTCCATCAGCCAGAGCTTGTGCTCTATGATGTGGATACTCTTCAATCTCTACCGCCGCGCGATGTTTCAGCTGGCTTGTCAGAAATGTTAAAGCACGGACTGATTCGGGACGGAGCTTTTGCATACTGGTGTGAGGAGCATGCGGAGGAACTGCTTGCCCTTGATTCGGAGGCTTTGGGTTACGGTTTGGAACGTGGCTGTGGCATCAAGGCAGAGATTGTATCCAGAGACGAACGTGAACATGGAGAACGTGCGTTGTTGAATCTGGGTCATACGATTGGTCATGCGATTGAAGCGATTGCCGGCTACGGCGAATTTTTGCATGGTGAAGCCATCTCCATTGGTATGGCAGGCTCGGCATTACTTGGCGAGAAGCTGGGAGCACCGGCAGGGCTCTATGACGATACGGTCCGCATGCTGCGTTCATTGCGCCTTCCGGTGACGATGCCAAAACATTTGGAAACGGATGAATTAATGGATGCAATGATGCATGACAAAAAGTTTCGTGAAGGTCATATGGTCTTCATTATTCCTGACCGGATCGGCGCCGCCCGAATTGTGAAGGACGTGCCTGTAACGGTAGTACGCGACGTCATTGAATGGCTCAAGAAGGGAGAATAAAAGCGATGTTTACTCGGGGGATTCGCGGGGCCACAACGGTCACGCATAACAACGAAGAACAGATTTTGAAAGAAACGGCTGTGCTATTGCAGGAAATTGTGGATCGTAACGAGATTACACCTGAAGATATTTGCAGTGTGTGGATTACGATGACAGGAGATCTGGATGCTGCGTTCCCGGCAAAGGCGATTCGTCAGTTAGACGGCTGGGAGCTTGTACCCTTGATGTGTGCACTCGAAGTTCCGGTTGCAGGAGCTTTGCCACAGTGCATTCGTTTTATGGTACACATCAACACAGGAAAAAGTCAGAATGAGATTCACCACGTATACCTCAATGGGGCACAGTCTCTTCGGCCGGATTTGGCGGCACCTTCCAATTCGTAACATTAGGGTGGTTGTCAAATCGTTCGGAATAATGTATAGTGAGAACCAGTTGAGTAGAGTATGAGATTGAGCTGAGAGCAGCTGAGACGAGTGGAGTATATAGCAGAGTCCAGCGGGTGGTAGCCGGAGCAACAGTAGCCGGTGAACTGATTCGCGGTACGTCATGCTACGGAATTTGAAACAGGATTAAGGCAAGGGAACATGTCTTAGGACATCGTTTGTTTTGGTATAACACAATCCATATCCTTATGCATTTCTTTGAAAGAATGCACGAATCGGATAAAGTTCAGTGTATACCGCTACATTTCCTTTGTTTTGGCTGGATGCATAATACATCCATACCACAGCCTGTATAATAATTCGGTAACGGTGTATGTATAGGGACTTGTTATTTATGAAGCACCAACCTGTTGAAACAGCTTATAATCAAGCCTCTACCTGATGGTAGAGGCTTTTTTTGTTGTATGTAGTACTTTTCTTCTACCTAATCTGAAAGGACGTGATCTGATGATAACGCCAAACGTTAATCAAGTACTGAAAATGTCGAATGAATATAATCTGATTCCGGTAGTCAAACGGATTCTGGCAGACATGGAGACCCCAATTCGAATTTTCCGCCGTTATGCTGACAACGACCGGGCATTTCTGCTGGAAAGTGTGGAGGGTGGGATTCAATGGGCGAGATATTCCTTCATCGGTACAGATCCGTTCCTGATGATTTCAGCCAAAAAAGGCAGGATTATGGTAGAAGAAGCTGGCCATACTCGGGAATTGCCAGGCAAACCGATTGAAGAACTCAAAGCACTGCTGCGTAAGTATCGCAGTCCGAAAGATGATGAACTGCCACCATTCACGGGCGGGGCCATTGGTTTCTTTGGATACGATCTGCTGCAATATTATGAGAAGCTCCCAGCTCATGCGTTGGATGATCTGAAAATGGACGATATACGCTTCATGTTCTGTGACCAGATTATCGTGTTCGACCATGTGAAGCAGCAGATGCTGCTGGTGGGAAATGTACATGTGAAAGACGGTGCAACGGATGATGATATCCGTCAAGCTTATGCCTTAACCTCAGAGAAGCTGGAACAAGCCGCTGAACGTTTACAGCAGCAAGGACCAGGGGAGAACCTGAATCCGCGCTCCATTCCAGGAGATATTGAATTAGGGGATATTCAATCCAATCTAACTAAAGAACAGTTTATTGGTAATGTAGAGCAGGCCAAAGAGTACATTCGGGCAGGAGATATTTTTCAAGTAGTATTATCCCAACGATTCCATATTGATACCGAAGTTTCTCCGCTGCATGTATATCGGGTTCTTCGGACATTGAATCCTTCCCCTTATATGTACTATCTGAAGATGGATGATGAGATTATTGTTGGGACCTCACCTGAAGCACTGGTCAAAGTGGATGGAAACCGCGTAGAGACACGACCGATTGCGGGGACTCGTCCAAGAGGAGCTACGGAAGCCGAAGATCGTGCGCTGGCAGCGGATCTGCTTCAGGATGAGAAGGAACGCGCAGAACATCTGATGCTTGTCGATTTGGGTCGCAACGATCTGGGCCGAGTATCTAACTTTGGAAGTGTGAAATGTGACATGTTCATGGAGATTGAGCGTTATTCCCACGTCATGCACATGGTGTCCAATGTTACAGGTGAGCTTAGAGAAGACAAGGATTTCTTTGATGCATTTCTCTCCTGTTTGCCAGCAGGAACGGTATCTGGGGCGCCGAAGCTGCGTGCAATGGAGATCATCGCGGAACTGGAGAAAGAAGCACGAGGTGCGTATGCAGGAGCCATCGGTTATCTCGGGTTCTCGGGGAACATGGATTCCTGTATTACCATTCGAACGATTATTTTCAAAAAAGGAAAAGCATATGTGCAGGCTGGAGCCGGAATCGTATGGGACTCCGTACCTGAGAATGAATATGAAGAAACGGTAAATAAAGCCAAGGCACTATTAAAGGCGATCCGTACAGCAGAAGCCATGTTTCCTGCGAAAGAGAAGGACAGTATCATGAACCTGGCCAACGCTGATTATTTTGTTACTCCAGCCACAGCTGTACAGAACTGAGAGAGGAGAGACCGGAAATGAGTATGAACCCAGTAATGAATGAAGAATCCAAACGGCCCGTAACTGAAACAAGCCAAGCGGAAGGAATGAAAAATGGCCTTGCCAAAATTTTGGAGGGCAGCCATCTGGAGCAGGCGGAAGCACGCGACTTGATGTATTCCATCATGAGAGGTGAAGCGACTCCGGCTCAAATCGGGGGGTTGCTTATGGCCTTGCGGATGAAGGGGGAGACGGTGGATGAAATCACCGGGTTTGCGGAGGCCATGCGTGGGCAGGGTGGACGAATTCTGACAGACGGTAATGGACTGTTGGACACCTGTGGAACGGGTGGTTCAGGTATTCATAAGTTCAATATTTCAACGGCGTCAGCCATTATTGCTTCAGCAGTTTCTGTTCGGGTTGCGAAACATGGCAATCGCTCGGCATCAGGCAAAGCAGGAAGTGCGGATGTACTAGAAGCGCTTGGTGTGAATATTCATCTGAACGGAGAACAGGCGAGGCAGTGCCTTGATGAGATTGGAATCTGTTTCTGTTTTGCCCAGGTGTATCATCCTTCCATGAAACATGCGGCTGCGCCAAGAAAAGAGCTGGGTGTACGCACAATCTTTAACATGCTTGGACCGCTAACCAACCCTGCCGGGGCCGATCGCCAATTGCTTGGTCTGTATGACCGCAGCCGGACTCCGATGATTGCTGAGGTGCTGAATCGTCTGGGACTGAAAAGAGCTTTGGTCGTTGCGAGTCATGATGGTCTGGATGAAATCAGTATTTCCGCACCTACCCAGGTATCTGAATTGCGTAACGGTGAAGTGCAGACCTATGATATTGATCCACGTGATGTGGGGCTTTCATTGCATCCGCTGGAATCAGTCCTTGGAGGAAATGCAGCCCAGAATGCAGAAATTATTAAAAGGATCTTCAAGGGAGAGCGAAGTGCATACCGTGATGTCGTTCTTTTGAATGCCGGTGCGTGCATATACGTATCTGGTCTCGCGGACACCATTGCAGAAGGTGTGTTGATGGCGACAGAAGCTGTAGACTCCGGCAAGGCTGCCGGGAAACTGGAACAGTTAATTCATACAACGGAGGCGTACAGTCATGTATCTTGATCGAATCGTAGCAACTAAACATAAAGAAGTTGAAGTTCTTGCACAAACCTTTCAGATGGACGATGCGTTGAAAAAGATAGACGCATTACCCAATACTCGTGGATTTGAACGAGCTTTATCAGAGGATCGCAACCGTAAGCTCGGCCTCATTGCCGAGGTAAAGAAGGCATCTCCGTCCAAAGGACTGATACGTCCTGATTTCCATCCGGTAGAGATCGCTTCCGCATACGAGCGGGCTGGAGCGGATTGTATCTCGGTATTGACTGATGTTTCTTATTTCCAGGGAAATAGCGAATACTTGCAGGCGATTCATCAGGCTGTGAACATACCGCTGCTGCGCAAGGATTTTATTATAGATGAACGACAGATTGCCGAGGCAAGGCTGCTTGGCGCGGATGCTGTTTTGCTGATTGCGAGCATTCTGACACCCGAACAGATGCGTCAATATCTGACGTTTGCCAAAAGTCTGGGCCTTGATGCATTAATTGAAGTTCATGATCGGACCGAACTGGAGCAAGTATTGGATATTCCGCAGGCAACACTTGTAGGTATCAACAATCGCAATCTGAAAACGTTCGAAACTAGTCTGAACACCACGCTGGATTTGATGGACTTGATTCCGGATAGTGTAACCTTGATCAGTGAAAGTGGAATTGACGGTCCGCAGCCATTGGAATCTCTTATTAAGGCAGGTGTACATGGTATCCTTGTTGGAGAGCATCTGATGCGCAAGGATGATGTTGAGGCTGCGGTTTACGAACTGATGGGACCAAAAGCATGAGTGCATTCAATGATGACGGCACAAGCAGTAGAGATGAGAATCTGCGAAGTCAGCCGGCAGCGGCTATAAAAATATGTGGACTTCAGGACGTTGAAGTGCTAAAATCGATGATAAACTTGCCTGTGGATTACATTGGTGTTATTTTTGCCCCATCCCGTCGCCGAATTACACCTGAACAGGGTGCTGAGCTAAGAACTGTTCTTTTGGACTGGACGATGTTTGATCGGCCGAAGCTGGCGGGTGTTTTCGTGAATCCCACGCTCGAAGAGCTGGACAGTATCATGAAGGTTTCACGTCTGGATGTCATTCAGCTGCATGGACAGGAATCGCCGGATTTTTGTGAACAGGTGAAACAACGTTTTGATACCGAAGTGTTCAAGGCTTTTTCTTTTCCCAAGGATGAAGAAGGTTCATTAACTGAAGATAATGCCTTGATGGCACTTGATCCATATAAAAATGTGGTGGACGCCATATTGCTCGATACTTACGACCCGCTCTATGGAGGGGGTTCCGGTAAAACCTTTGCCTGGGAACGAATTCCTTTCTATGCCGAATGGGCGAGAAATCATGGAATTGCGTTGTTCGTGGCAGGTGGATTACAGCCGGATAATGTGCAACAACTGATACAGACATATGCACCGAACGGCGTCGATGTTTCCAGCGGCGTAGAGTCCGAAGGTGTGAAGGATATTGCGAAAATAACAGCATTTGTAGAAAGGGTGAAGCAGGCATGACACATCAATTGCCGGATCAACACGGGCGTTTCGGTCCCTTCGGAGGCCGCTTTGTACCTGAGACACTAATGAACGCTCTGATCGAGTTGGAAGAAGCGTACAGCCACTTCTCAGAAGACGAGGAATTCAACAAGGAATTAAATTATTTGCTAAGTGAGTATTCTGGCCGGGAAACACCTTTATACCATGCAGAGCAATTGTCCCGCCGCTTGGGTGGGCCCAAAATTTATCTGAAACGTGAAGACCTGAATCATACAGGTGCGCACAAGATCAATAATGCTATTGGGCAGGGACTGCTGGCTAAACGGATGGGGAAAAAGAAAGTGATCGCAGAAACGGGTGCAGGGCAACATGGCGTTGCCACGGCCACAGTCGCTGCTCTGTTGGGCCTTGAATGTAAAGTGTTTATGGGTGAAGAAGATACGCAGCGACAACAGCTGAACGTATTTCGGATGAAGCTGCTTGGAGCAGAAGTCATTCCGGTTACATCTGGAACGCGGACATTGAAAGATGCAGGTAACGAGGCACTCCGCTACTGGGTTAGTAATGTAGAAGATACCTTTTACGTTCTTGGATCCGTAGTCGGTCCTCACCCGTACCCAATGATGGTTCGTAACTTCCAGCGAGTAATCGGTGATGAGACAAGACGTCAGATTCAGGAGATTGAAGGACGGTTGCCGGATGTAATTGTTGCAGCTGTAGGCGGCGGAAGTAATGCAATCGGCATGTTCTATCCGTTTATTGAAGATCAGGATGTGAAGCTTATTGGTGTTGAGGCTGCCGGTAAAGGGGTGGATACCGAGTTCCATGCGGCTACGATGAGCAAAGGAACACATGGTGTATTCCAAGGTTCGATGAGTTATCTCTTGCAGGATGAATATGGACAGGTTCAGCCAGCGCATTCCATTTCGGCGGGACTTGATTATCCGGGTGTTGGTCCGGAACATTCCTATCTCAAGGACATCGAACGTGCGAAATACGTACCCATTACGGACCAAGAAGCATTGGATGCCCTTCAATTGCTAAGTCGAACAGAAGGTATCATACCCGCGCTGGAGTCAGCACATGCTGTCGCTCAGGTCGTCAAGCTCGCACCTGAACTCGGCGCTGACGATATCGTTGTAATCTGTCTGTCCGGTCGTGGTGACAAAGACGTTGAATCGATTATGAAATATACGGGAGGGGACTTGGCATGAACTTGATGGACCAGACCTTCCAGCAATTGAAAGAACAGAACCGTACAGCCTTGATTCCATTCCTTACCGTTGGAGATCCCGATGTGGATACCACGGTGGAAATCATTAAGGAGTTGGAGCACGCGGGAGCGGACATTTTGGAACTCGGTGTTCCCTATTCCGATCCGCTCGCGGATGGACCCGTAATTCAGCGTGCTTCGGAGCGTGCCTTGAAAAGTCAGATCACGATTCGGACTTGTATGGAAACAGCAGCAAGAGCACGTGCAGAGGGTGTGAAAATGCCTTTTGTTCTGTTCACTTATTATAATCCGGTGTTGCAGACGGGGCTGGATGTATTTTTTGACGAGTTGGTCAAACATGAAATCAGCGGCATGATCATCCCGGATCTTCCGATTGAGGAGGCAGAGGAAATGCGTCGCCGTGCGGATGCAGCAGGTGTGCACTTGGTTCCACTTGTGGCTCCTACCTCTAACGCCAGGATCGAACGTATTGTTACGGGAGCACGTGGTTTTATCTATTGTGTCTCTTCACTGGGCGTAACAGGAGAGCGAGCTTCTTTCTTCGATGGCGTGGAAAGCTTCATTGAAACGGTAAAAAGTCTGACAGACCTTCCGGTTGCTGTAGGATTCGGTATTTCCAGCCACGAGCAGGTGGCTCGCTTCTCCCGCATCTGTGACGGTGTGGTTGTAGGCAGTGCTATTGTTCGTCAGGTGGAAGAAGCGATTCCTCTTCTTGAAAACCCGGATACACGTGAGGCAGGGCTGTTGCAAATTCGCAACTTTGTGGCACAATTAAAAGGATAGAGATTGAATAATGTTATATCCTTGGGACATGCTCAGCAACATGCTGAGCATGTCCATAACTATTTTAGCGAACAGGAGGCGGTCGGGTTGAAACCGAAGTCCCAGATTATCAATTTGCCTGTATATCAGCCGGGCAAACCGATTGAAGAAGTAAAACGTGAATTGGGTTTGGAGCAAGTGATTAAGCTGGCTTCCAACGAGAACCCATACGGTAGTTCGCCTGCTGCACTTGAGGCAATCACCAAAGAGTTGGTCAATGTTAGCATATATCCGGATGGCAGTTCCGCAGAACTGACCGAAGTGCTCGCTAAGCATCTGGGTGTGGAACGGAATAATCTGATCTTTGGCTGTGGATCAGATGAGGTCATTGCGTTGATTACTCGTGCATTCTTCCTCCCGGGAGACGAGAACATCATGGCGGACCAGACGTTCTCCGTATACAAAAGCAACGCAGACATCGAAGGTGCTGTCAGCATTGAAGTGCCGCTCAAAGATGGAACTCATGATCTGACCTCTATGCTGTCACAAATTAATGATAAGACGAAAGCGGTTTGGGTGTGTAATCCGAATAACCCAACGGGTACAATCATCTCAGAGCAGGAATTCATGGCATTTATGGACCGTGTGCCTTCTGATGTCATGGTTGTGCTGGATGAAGCTTATTATGAATTTGTAACAGATGAGGCTTATCCACAAAGTATTCCTATGATTGAGCGTTATCCTAACCTGGTCATTTTGCGGACATTCTCCAAAATCTATGGACTGGCATCATTACGTATTGGATATGGTATTGCACGTCCTGAAGTGATTGATCTCATTAATCGTGTGCGTGAGCCGTTTAATACTTCACGTATCGGTCAAGTTGCGGCGAAGGCTGCACTTGAAGATCAGGCTTTTGTTCAAGCGTGCTCGGAACGGAATGCAACGGAGCGCGATTATTTGCAAAATGAATTTACGCACTTGGGACTTCCATTTTTCCCTTCGCAGGGGAACTTCATTTTGGTTGATGTCGGTATGCCATCCCGGGATGCGTTCCAATCCTTGCTCAAGCAAGGCATTATTGTTCGTGCTGGATTCGATAAATACCCAACGTACATTCGTGTGTCCGTCGGAACATCAGAACAGAATCGTGCATTTGTCACGGCACTGGAGAACACGCTGGCTGAGAAGGCGGTAGCACGCCCTTAATACTGGCGATGAAAAGAGTGAGGACCCATGAAACTAAAAATTGCAATGATCGGTGTAGGGCTCATCGGCGGATCACTTGCGCTTTGCTTCAAAGGCAAGCCAGGAATATCGGTGATGGGCTATGCTCACCTGCCTGAACTGAAGGACAAGTACATAACAAGCGGAGTAGTGGATGATGCTACGCTTTCTTTGGAGGAAGCGGTAGAGGATGCTGACTTTATTTTTTTGTGTGTACCTGTAGGTCTGCTGGAAACCTACTTCGAAAAACTATCCAAGCTTCCCTTGAAAAAGGGATGCATTATTACGGATGTAGGAAGCACCAAGGCTTCCATTGCAGCATGTGCTGAACATGTCCGCATGAGTGATGCATACTTTATCGGCGGTCATCCGATGGCCGGATCAGAGCGTGCCGGTGTGGATGCTGCCTCAGCTGTGTTATTCGAGAATGCTTATTATGTCTTGACCCCTTCAGAACATGTACCTGAGGAAGCCTATGGCAAATTATCTGATCTTCTTGCGTATACACGTGCCCAGATTGTTCGAGTAGAGCCTATGCTGCACGATGATATTGTGGGGGCGATCAGCCATTTGCCACATGTTATTGCAGTGGCGCTGGTGAATCAGGTACGTGAATATAATGAATCGAACCCTCTGTATAAAATGCTGGCTGCAGGCGGATTCCGAGATATTACCCGGATTGCCTCCAGTGATGCCATTGTCTGGAGAGATATCCTGTTGAGCAACCGTGAGGTGCTGTTGGGCTTGCTGAAGGACTGGAATGGCCAGATGACCGCTTTCACCGATATGCTGGAGCAACAGAATGGTGAGGGCATTGAAGAGGCGTTCCGACAGGCACGCGAGTTCCGCAGCGTGTTGCCTGAACGACGGAAAGGTATGATCTCGTCGTTGTTTGATCTTTATACGGATGTGCAGGATGCGCCGGGGATGATCGGAAAGATTGCCACCGAGCTTGGGGCGAATGATATTAACTTAAGTAATATGGAAATTATTGAGAACCGGGTCGATGTTCCAGGCATTATGCGTTTGTCTTTCCGTCAGGAAGAGGATATGGAACGTGCCAGGACATTGCTGGATTCTCTTGGGTATCAGGTGTGGGTTTAGCAAAATGAAAGGGGGCGATAAGCCCTCCTTTTTGTGTTGTTAACGAGTTGTTACAATACGTGACAAAAAAAGGACAAAAAAAAGACCGCTTACATAAGCGGCCATTGCTCACGTGGAGCAATACAGTTATTGGATAGGAGTGGAGAGAAACCATACTGTACTTTTATTATATGTATACGTTTTCATTTTGTCAACACTTTAAGTAAAATTGTTTGAATTAATTATAGATTTCGTAAATTCAGGGGATTTAATCCTTATTCGAAGGATAGTTGAAAATTCACTGACTCGGTGGTTCTATGGTTTGAAATACATTCGTTTGACCAAGGTAACGCAAAATTAAGTTATAATAAGCGATGAACTATACTAAAGAAACGATGAGAAATTTTCAAATCATGATTATTCTCTTCAACTTTTTCGGGAGTCTATTCGTCTAATGTATATTGGCTAGTATAAATTGGCTCAAATTGAAGTCATACAGGCGAAAAATGGCGCATATGAATGACAGGTCGGGCTGCGATGAGGAGCACTGGATTTGCCAGGATGATGCAGACCGTTGTACAATAAATACTGTTAATGTAGAAACGTTGGGGAAATTGCCATTACATAGGGGATTTTGGCGAGAAGGCCTGTTAAGGTACTGAACGCTGTTTTATGCGGTGAGAACCGCAACTTTTTTGTGCCTGTTCGGTAATACATGGATAGAGTCGAACGGGGAGAAGCACATGGATGGGCGAGGAGGGGTCGCACTCAAATGACGGATTCCCAGTTGATTCGAGAGATCAAGGAAGGTAACCTGGAGTTATATTCCGAGCTGATGAGTCGTTATCAGCGTAAAATACTGGCTTTCGTATATCATATGTTGAAAAGTTCCAATATGGAGCTGCTTGCGGAAGATCTCTGTTCTGAGACTTTCTATAAGGCGTTCCGCAGTCTGCACTCATTCCGAGAGGTGGATGCCTCATTCTCAACCTGGTTGTATACCATAGCGAGAAATACGGTACTGAGTGAGCTTCGCAAACAGCGCAGCGGAAGTATTCCACTCGAAGAGAGCGGTATTGTACCAATCGCTCCTTCCGAGAACGCGCCAGAGCATGCTGTATTGCGCAGTGAGCGGGTGATGCTGGTTAGGGATGCGATTAACAATTTACCGGAGAAGCAGCGTTCTGCCATTATACTCCGTGAGTATGATCAACTAGACTACCAGGAGATTGCAAATATTCTTGGGCAGAGCGTTAGTTCTGTGAAATCGTTATTGTTCAGAGCAAGGTCAAGCGTAAAAACTCAATTGGAACCTTATTTCTTCGAACCGGTCTACGAGCCATATGAAGGGATGAAGAACCGATGAATTGCAATGAAGCCCAGGAACTGTTTGCACTGGTCTGGGACTTGCCGGAAGCTCATCCTCAGCGGATTGCATTTCATGCTCATCTCGCTGGTTGTGAAGAGTGCTCGCAGCAATTTGAAGTCTGGGAAGAAGCTCAGTTTCTGCTGCACAGCATACCGGTCCCAGTGACAGAACAACAAGCAGAGAAAGTAAACCGTAATGTTATGGACCGGATCTATGCGGAGTCTCCATGGCTATTGCCGGAAGAGGCAAAGGTGAATCGTTTTTCTGCTGTGATCCGCAAGCATATGTCTTTGTGGATTGCTGCGTTCCTGGCAATTTTTTTATGCAGCTTTCTGTACATGGCGATGTTTAAGCCAGATGTATCGGAAGCTGAACAGACCAGAGTGGTCTCTACGGGTATTTTGGAGACCGGGGTGGCAGGTAGTGAACCTTCTTCTTCTGGTGTGTACAAGTATAATATGACGGGAGCGGACAGAGGGAGTATTATTGAGCCCTTCGTTGTGAGCATGGGGCCGGCCTACCCTCAGTATTGGATGGCGTTGTCATTGCTCGCAATAGGTATGGCGTTGTTCTCTCTTGGACGTATGCATCGTACAACAAACAAACGCAAACAAGGTGCACGTGCTTAGCTGAGGCTTTCGTTCACCGTATAGAGAAATGAGGGATGAGATGAGGATTGGGCTTATTCGTCACGGTCTAACCGACTGGAATGCGGCAGGACGCATTCAGGGTCAGACAGACATACCTCTGAATGCAGAAGGTCGTGAGCAAGCAATGCGTCTGGGAAGACGTTTGCTCTCCGAAGAATATCGCTGGGACCATATCATTACAAGTGGGCTATCCCGGGCTCAGGAGACAGGAGAGATTATCTCCGGGCTTCTAAATGTTCCCTTGTTGGAGCCAGACGCACGTTTGAAGGAGAGGGCCTTTGGTCAGATTGAAGGTCTAACATCCGAAGAACGTGTTGCTCGTTGGGGCACTGCCTGGGAGACGCTGGATTTGGGCCAGGAACAGATTGCTGATATTCAAACACGTGCATTGAGCTTTCTGGAGGATTTATGGGAGGCCTATCAGGACAAAAATGTGCTGATTGTCTCTCATGGCGCTTTCCTTGCCAATCTGCTTTCAGCTTTGTATAAGGACCGCTATACGGAACGAATTGGTAACCTGTCGCTCACCATCCTGGAGAAGGAACGTGAGGATTGGAGTCCATTGCTCTATAACTGTACACGGCACCTTTCATTGGATCTGGCGAAACAACCTGAGTAATATACTCGGGTTGTTTTTTTTGCGTTACAGGTATATAAACCATGATTCTATATGAATTTGAACCTCTCATTTTCCTTCTGAGAAGGCTACTTCAGGCATAGTATGGTTAAAACATAAAAGATTTCCAAAAAAAGAGGTTTAGATCGTGGGAATTCCGTCAACGATGTTTACAAAACCAAACTACTTCAGGCCCCGAATCATCAGCCAAAAAGTAGTCAGCGGGCGAGGCGATGGACCCATGAATCTAGCGGATATGCTTACTTTTGCCGATATCGGCCAGCTTAATCGAATAGCAGACTATTATCAATGCGAGTGCAAGCCCAATTCCAAACATGAACTCATCCAGAGCATCCTCACTACATTGGGCAGCAGACCTTTTTTCGAACAGCAGGTTCGCGAATTGAATCAAGTAGATCTGCGATTTTTGAACAACTTGCTGTTTGATGCCCGGCAATATTTCGGGATGGAGGAGCTCGTCGCCATTGCTCGCCAGTCGATGGACAAAAAAGATAGTGAGGCTGGAGCCAGTCCTCGTGATCTTATCGTACGCTTTACGAAGAGCGGATGGTTGTTCAATGGCACAACTCAACAGACCAGATACCTGTATCAGGTACCCCAGGATTTGCAAATGAGATTCCGGGATGTACTAGCCACTCACCTGAAGGCAGGTGTTGTACAGACAAGCGAGCCTCCCGTGTACAGGGATGAATACCATCTTCTCGCGGAAGATCTCAAGCTGTTTCTGCAATTTGTCCAGCAGCAGGAAATTGCTCTAAATGCAGAAGGCATGATGTATCGGCGTTCTCAGCAGCAGATCATGGAGCATCTGCATGTGAGTGAAGCACTGGTAGGGAAAGCTGGATGGAGATTCGGGTATGGTCGTTCGTTCAAAGACTACCCCGACCGATTTGCCTTCATCTATGACTACGCTTTTCACCATCGTCTGGTACGTGAGGACCAGGGCATGCTGAAATTGTCCCCATCAGGAGAAGACAAGCTGGGGGCAGAGAAAACAGCCGAGATGATACAGCTATTTAGGTTTTGGTTAAGACTCTATAAAGGTGCTATTCCCAATCTGTCCTCTATCGTGTATTGGACAGGGGAATGTGCAGCCGGCTGGTCAACAGCAGAGTCATTGTTCCGCCAGATAGGTCCTTTCATTCAGCCGTTCTACTACGACACTGCAGAGACGATTTATGACAACAGGGTACTCAAAATGATGCTTCATCTAGGTATGCTTCGAATTGGGGAGCATACGGATGGACGAACGATACAAATGACAGCATGGGGTTCACGCCTTGCGTCATCTTGTCGCTCGCTGTCCAAGGACATTACACCTGTCATGTTTGACAATTGAAGGACAAGTTGCTAAAATCACTCCCAAATTAAGGAGTGATACGAATGATAATTCCGTACCAAGGTATTCAACCGCAGTTACACCCTTCGGTATATATGGCTGAAGGTGCCAAGCTTATAGGTGATCTCACTATGGGGGAAGAGTCTTCAGTCTGGTTCAATGCTGTGCTGCGGGCTGATCTAGCGCCGATTGTAATTGGACGACGTTGTAATATACAGGACAATGCTGTTGGACATGTCAACACGGGTCAGCCTTTGATCTTGGAAGACGATGTGTCGGTAGGACATTCTGCGATCATCCATGGTTGTCGTATTGGAACAGGTTCGTTGATTGGTATGGGAGCCATCCTTCTCAATGGAGCCGAAATTGGCGAATATACGCTGATCGGGGCCGGTTCTGTAGTCACTGAAAATACTAAAATTCCGCCCTATACCCTTGCTTTGGGTACACCAGCCAAAGTTATACGTGAGTTGACTGATGCAGACCTTGAGCGGATGTCAAGAACTACACTAGGTTATGTTGCCAAAGGAAAGGAATATAGGAGCTCTTAAATCCGTTTTGGAGGTGCATCCTATTGGATAAAATGAAAGTTACGTATGAAGTCATGTTGGGGCTGGCTGCTGAGATGGTGTGGGACGACGCGCTTCGTAAACAGCGCAGTGAGAAGCTGTATATGGAAATCGACAAGGCGTTGGCTACCGGAGACGAAGTAGCTTTCCGGAGTCTGACGGATGAACTGAAGGCCATAAACTGATGAGCATATCAAAATAAAAATACAAGAGATGCGTGAAAACGCATCTCTTTTTTTGTTTATGAAAAACCTCATAAATGGTACTCAAGTCCCCGTTCTACACGAATCTCTGGATTTATAATATAGGGTCATATATAATATGGGAATAAAATGGATAGAGAGGGGAATTAGGGAATTGAAATTCAGTGAGATGACTCAAGACAGCTGGGCTGAACTGCAACTCTATCTGGATACATGCCTTATCCCATTTACAGCCCTCAATGGCGAGCAGTCTCCGGTTGAAGTGACGGAAGCGCTGGAGCGACTTAGAGATTTTTTGGATTTGGTGGAGATTCCTTTCAAAGGGCGGATCATGACTTACCCTGCATTCCATTACGCATATCCGGAGATGTCAATGGCATTAAATACCTTATGTGAACAACTTAAATCTTCCGGTTTCAAATATGTGGTTGTAATGTCATCAGATGGTGTATTGGAAAAAGCTGAAATTCCTTCTGCTGATTTGCTTTTAAGTCGCTCCATTTTGACTCAAGAGGTGGGAGAAGACGGAATTGCGCGTTTTGTCGGGGAAAAAATCCGTGAGTTATGGAAAAGGTGACCTTCCTGTGACAAATGTGACAATTTACCAACACTTTTTTAATAACGCTTACAAATGTACCTTAAAAATGTGTGACAAATTCTTGACGGTGTTCTAGGGCTACTATATGATTATGTATGTTCTAGTAAGTCGTGGAATTTCTGATAATGAAAACGATTGAGAGAGTTGGCTGAAAAAGGGGGTTGAAGACAGTATGAGCAGTGAGCATGACCAGCACGAAGCTTCCATGAAATTGCCAAGCCGCATGGAAATGTCACGCAGGCAGTTTTTGACGTACACGCTTGGTGGAGCTACCGCCTACATGGCCGCCGGTGCAATACTCCCTATGGTCCGTTTTGCGGTGGACCCGATTTTGCAGCACAAGGGAGAAGGCACCTCTGTCAAAGTAGCAGAAATTAGCAAAATTACGAATGAACCTCAAGAATTTACGTTTGAACTGCAGCAACAAGACGGTTGGTATTTGAGCAATGCTTCGTTAATCGCCTGGATCAGGAAAGATGAACAGGGTAAAATTTATGCGCTTTCACCCATTTGTAAACATTTGGGTTGTACCGTAGGTTGGAATAGCGATAAACAGTACCCTGATGAATATCATTGCCCCTGCCATGGCGCGCACTATGACAAAGAAGGCAAGAATCTTGCCGTAGCCCCGAAGCCACTGGATGAGTATGTGGTTAAAGAAGATCAGGGCTGGGTTTATCTGGGCGACATTGTTCCGAACACCCGAGTCAAATAGGAGGCGTGAACGCAGATGTTTAAAAATGTCTATGACTGGATTGACGAGCGTCTCGATATCACGCCAATTTGGAGGGACGTTGCGGATCATGAAGTTCCAGAGCACGTTAACCCGGCTCATCACTTTTCCGCATTCGTGTACTGCTTTGGTGGATTGACGTTCTTTATCACTGTAATTCAGATTTTGTCAGGAATGTTCCTGACGATGTACTATGTGCCTGATATTATTAATGCTTACGCCAGTGTCGAGTATTTGCAGACCAAAGTAGCCTTCGGCCAAATTGTTCGCGGTATGCACCATTGGGGAGCCAGTCTGGTTATCGTTATGATGTTCTTACATACGATGCGTGTGTTCTTTACCGGCTCTTACAAAGCACCGCGCGAAATGAACTGGGTTGTCGGCATGCTGATCTTTTTTGTCATGCTGGGTCTGGGGCTTACCGGGTACTTGCTGCCATGGGATAATAAAGCCTACTTTGCAACCAAGGTTACTTTGGAGATAGCGAACACGGTTCCTTGGCTGGGGCCGATCATTAAAGAGTTCCTGCAAGGCGGAACCATTGTAGGTGCACAGACGTTAACACGGTTCTTTGCCCTGCACGTATTCTTCCTCCCCGCTGTGCTTCTGGTGCTTCTGGTCGGACACTTTATTATGATCCGCAGACAGGGCATTTCGGGACCACTATAATCTGAGAAGGGAGGAATCGACATGGCTCACGGACACAAGTCGGATGACCAGGAAAAGATTATCTTCGTTGGGGATTCACGCGTCCGTAAAGGGGCGGGGTTTATTACTCCACCGGACTACACGGCGTATCCCGGCAAATCAGAGGCCTTTATTCCTAACTTCTTGCTAAAGGAATGGATGGTTGGTGTCGTTGTGCTGGTTGGTATTCTGGTATTAACGATTTCGGAGCCTGCACCTTTGGGCTATCCGGCCAATCCAAGTGCATCGGTTATTCCGATGCCGGACTGGTATTTCCTTTTTCTGTACCAGTATTTGAAATACCCGTATGCCTCAGGTGATTACGTCCTGTTGGGGGTACTGGGGGTCAGCGGAGTTGCTTTCGGCGCTCTGTTGCTCGCTCCATTTCTGGATACAGGCAAAGAGCGGCGTTTCTACAGACGCCCCATTGCATCATCGCTTATGATTCTGTCGGTGATGTCCGTAATCTATCTGACTAACGTGGCGTGGACGCATTACGAGCATGAGTTGGAAGCAAGCGGTCAGAAGCCGGAACATATTCAGCGTGAAGAAGAAGCGCGGGAGAAACACGAGCTGGGTCTTCCTACGTCGAATGCGCCAGGTCAGAAACAAGAAGTGGCAATCGTAGACAAGGATGATCCGGCAATGGAGACCTTCAAAAAGGCCGGTTGTATCGGATGTCATGCTGCCGACATGAAGGGAGCAGGCGGACCTTCACTTCGTGGTGTAGGTGATAAACACAGCCAGGAAGAAATCCTGACGATTATCAAAGAAGGATATAACAGCATGCCTGCTCAGTATGACAACGCTATTGCTCAAGGGCTGTCGGATGATGACATCAATCACTTGGCGGAATGGCTTGCGAAACAAAAGGCGGAACAGTAAAATCGAAATAACCAATGAAACCTGATCGTTTATGCGGTCAGGTTTTTTTGAAGTGTTTTTTAGCAATACCTCTGGAAGCAGAACACATATGAAGGAAGGGGCAGAGAACGTGGCTTTATCGTTTTTCTGGAGCCGGGAATTTCTAACGAACCGTTATTTCCTGTGGCTTTTATTTTGGTGTAATGCAGTGGGAACGGTGTACGGATACATATGGTACGGGGATCAATTGGAGTATACATTGGCGCGGCAACCCTTGTGGCAGATTGTGTTTGTGCCGGATAGTCCGACAGCGAGCTTGTTCTTCACATTGTCTTTATTGTGGGTTTTGTATAAGCCGCAGTCCAGAATCCTGAACCGGATCGGACATGTCATTCAGGCGCTCGCAGTGGTTACTTCGGTGAAGTATGGTGTATGGGCGGTTTCCATTATATTTGCAGGCTGGATGCAAGGAGGTTCGCAAAACTGGCAGGATTGGATGTTAATTGCATCGCATAGCGCCATGGCCATCGAGGCTTTGCTGTATGTGAGGTTCTTCGGTTTCCGCTGGGGAGCTCTGGTGATTGCCGGATTATGGACTTTGCTAAATGATACAGTTGACTATACCTATGACATTTTCCCTTGGCTGCCTGCGTCACTGATGGATCAACTGGATGGTGTGCGCAATTTCACTGTAGGACTGACGCTGGTGAGCATTCTGTGTGCATGGGTGGCCTTGAGACAGGCAAGACGAGCCTAGTTTCATAAAGAAAGCTTGTTCTAAGGAGCTGTACCCTGCCATACATTGATGGTGGGAGGGATGTCCATGAAAAGAACGTTCAGGATCAAAACTGGATTAATGGTGGTGTCGTTCATGGCTCTGCTGTTCTGGACGAACTTGTCATACAGCGTATCAGCGGAAAGTAGTGGGGTTAACGGAGAAAAGGGTAAGGAAGTCTCTGTCAAAAATTCAATAGAGCAATTGAATGAAGAAGCGGCGCAACTGTATCGACATGCCCTCGATCATGATATTGAGGAAGTGAGAGGCAGTATTTTGCGAATCAGTAAAGGTCTGGAGCATATATCCTTTGAGGGTCAGACGACAGTAGAAGGCATACACGCCCTATCCGAAACCATTGTTGAAGTGAAAGAAGCCGCCGTCCGGGTTAAAAGTGATGATGCGTCACTCCAGCAGGCCTCTGCCAAACTTCGGCTTGCAGCAGACAGTCTTGCTAATCCATCCAAACCTTTATGGCTCCAGTATTATAAAATTGTGAAAAATGATCTCGACGCGTTATCAACCGCGGCAGATCAACAGCAAAGTGCGGCAATCATAGCGAGCCGCTACGCCTTGCTGGAGGAGCATTATGAGACCATCCGCCCTGCGGCTACGATCCGCCGTGAACCCTACGAAATGGCCCAGCTTGACGCCTGGCTATCGCATACAAAGGGTCTGACTACGGCCAAGAAACCCGACATTGCCCAATTGAAAAGTATGGTCGTTCATGGTGAAGAGCTGGTGAACCAATTGTTTGGTCGGGAAAAGGACGAAAGTGCTTTTGTACCATTTGTTGAAGGTCCCAACCGCAGGGCGGCCGGATTGTTCATTAGTTCCGTGATTGTAGCAGCACTGGGTTATGCGGGTTACCGTAAATACCGGGCGCAGCAGCAGGGGATCTTTCCTTTTCGCCGCTGAATTTAATCAAAAACAATAGAAAAAATAGAAAAACCCCGATTCACAAGAATGGCCAATTCGCTGGCTCTGTTCTTATGATTCGAGGGTTTTTCAGCAATCTGGATCAACTTTCCTTAAACCCTTCTCCATGCACATCGTGGACATCGCTGATGATGACGAAGGCTCTGGGATCAACGGAGCGCACAATCGTCTGTAAACGTCTGAATTCTTGCCTGGAAATGACGCAATAGGCTACATGTTTGGCCTGTTTTGAATAGGCACCAACAGCTGGAATGAGTGTTACGCCGCGATCCATATCACGGGTAATCAGGTCTGCAATTTCCGGGGCGTGGTCACTGATAATCATAAAGGCCCGGGCAGAGTATGCTCCTTCCTGAATAAAGTCGATCACTTTAGAGGCGATAAATACAGCTACCAACGTATATAGTATTTTTTCTTTTGGAATGTAAATAAGCGAAATGCCAATAATGATGAAATCGATACCCAGTAATACACGTCCCATACTCCATCCATATTTTCGATTGAGAATCCGGGCAATGATGTCAGAGCCGCCTGTTGTTCCGCCCCAGCGAAATACGATGCCAAGCCCTGCGCCCAGGGTGACCCCGGCATATAACGCCGCAAGCAGAAGATCATTCTCGGTATGTAGCGGCTGGATCCAGCCGATCTGAATCCATTTTTCGAACAACCATAGGAACACTGTAAGTGCTCCAATACCAACCCCTGTAAAGATCATCTGTCTACCGCCCAGAATTTTGAGCCCAATCAAAAAGAGCGGAATGTTAACAATTAAGGTTGTTAGTGAAGGAGAGATGCCGAACGCATAATTCAGCAGGACCGTAATTCCCGTTACCCCGCCTTCCATGAGCTGGTTGGGAATGATGAAATACAGAAGTCCAAAGGCGTATAATGCGGTTCCCAACAGGATGGGAAGAATCATTTTGAACTGAACCCAGGTTTTGGAAATGCTCATAAGTTCCCTCTCCATTTGCAAATTAGAATGTGAAAGCAATCATTCCCACCTTAGTATACCTGTTTATCGATTCTTTAAAAATGATTTGTCGTTTATGATGGTGGAAGTGAATCTAAATAACTGATATATTAGGTACAAATACGACACAATTTCAAAAGGAGAATCCGTTCTCATGGAGAAAAGCATTGCAGAAATGCAGCGTGAGGTTGATCTATATATTTCCCAGTTCAAAGAAGGATATTTCAGTCCGCTGGCCATGCTGGCTCGAATGTCCGAAGAGGTGGGAGAACTTGCGAGGGAAGTCAATCATGAGTTCGGCGAAAAACCGAAAAAATCTTCCGAAGCAGAAAATTCCATTGAGCTTGAGCTCGGGGACATTTTATTTATCACGATTTGTTTTGCGAACTCTCTAGGGATTGATCTGGCAGAGGCACATGACAAAGTCATGCATAAATTTAACACACGCGATGCAAATCGGTGGACTCCAAAAAACACCGATTAGGCGTAGATTACATATGCTGTACCATCACCTCAATGGGGAGGGACAGCTTGGATGATGAAACCGGAAGAGTATATGCAGCAAGCATACCGCTGTATTTTGCAAAATGATTTTGAGCAGGCCATTCGTTGGTTTGAATCCGCCATCAATGCTCACCCGGAACATGCGGAACTCTATTATCGTTGTTCCATTACGCATGCCCGCAGTCAGCATCTGAGTCAAGCGCTTGAATACGCGCGTAAGGCAGTTGAGCTGTCTCAGGGCATAGAGGAGTATGTATTGCATTTACAGACCCTGGAAGCCAAACAGCTCAGCACTCAGGCTAAGGTACTGCTTGAACAGGCAGGGGACGGAACGCATGAAAGATATGTTCAGGCGGCCGATTTGCTGAGACGGGCGGTTAAACTTGACCCGTTATATGTTGAAGCCCATATCATGCTTGCTCTTGCATACAGTGATCTGAATGAGTTCGACCTTGCAACCAGGTCCGTTCGTGATGCACTGTTATTGGACCCGCAGAATGTGCAACTGCATCAATTGTTACAGGAAATTAAGCAGCGTATGAAGTCTATACAATAAGAATCCATTTTATGGGTGTAAGGGATTGGTCATGAAATGGATTCAGCCGATTGAGCCAACATAGTGAGGAGATGCAGCCAAGATGAGTGAAGTAATACGAGTTGCCGTGATTGGAGCGGCTGGCCGGATGGGCCGTGAAGTCGTGAAATTGGTGCTTCAAGATCCTGAACTGGAACTCGCAGCAGCGGTCAACCGCTCCGGGGTAGGCACGGATGCCGGAACACTTGTCGGTCTGCCTGAATGTGGGGTGCTTTTGACCGACGATATCGAGATGGCCTTTGCAGAGACAAAACCACAGGTTATGGTGGATTTCACTGTCCCCCAATATGCCTTTGCCCATACAGAGATTGCAATCCGTCATGGGGTCAGACCTGTTATGGGTGTTACCGGCTTTACGCCGGATCAGATTGAACAGCTGGACAAGCAGTGTCAGGAGAAAGGCATTGGAGGGTTAATTGCCCCGAACTTCTCAATCGGTGCCATTTTGATGATGAGGTTTGCCGCACAGGCTGCCAAACATATGCCGAATGTCGAGATCATCGAATACCACGGCGATCAAAAGCTGGACGCTCCTTCAGGCACAGCCATCAAAACAGCCGAGCTAATTGCAGCAAACCGTGAGGAATTTCGTCAAGGTAATCCGAATGAAGAAGAGACGATCGAAGGATCGCGTGGCGGATATTATAATGGATTCCGAATTCACAGTGTACGGTTGCCGGGTGTATTCGCCCAGCAGGAAGTGGTATTTGGAGATTTTGGCCAATCCCTCAAAATTCGCCATGACTCCTATGAACGGGCAGGTTACATGCCTGGTGTTAAAATTGGAGTACAAAAGGTTATGGAATATACAGGACTCATTTACGGATTTGATCACTTTATCGACTAAAAGAGGTAGTTCAAAAAGTCAACTTTTGATCACGAGGTCACTCGAGAAGCGGATACGACATCGAATCTTGAATTCGGCCGGGCCTTCCGTTGCTCACGTAGGTTCGCAAGCACATGCTTCCGAAGCCGTTTTCTCCGAAAACGTGTAGCTCCGCTACTCAGTCCCTAGCTTCATCCAACCTTCTTGGTGCTGAAAACCTGACTTTTTGAACACACACTAAAAGGAGATTGTCATGTTGAAAATCGCATTTATTGCCCATGATCGCAAAAAGGAAGAGATGGTTAACTTCGTGACAGCTTACGAACCTGTATTTACAGACCATCAACTATACTCTACCGGCACAACCGGCCTGCGTATTATGGAAGGAACCTCATTACAGATACACCGTTTTGAATCCGGACCGCTAGGCGGGGATCAACAGATCGGAGCTTTGGTTGCACAAAATGAGATGGATCTGATTATATTCCTGCGTGATCCACTGATGGCACAACCTCACGAACCAGATATTAACGCTTTGCTGCGTCTCTGCGATGTGCAGGGTATTCCACTTGCCACCAACATCGCAACTGCTGAGATTCTCGTTAAAGCGCTGGATCGCGGCGATTTTGGCTGGAGAGAGCTTGTACATAAATACAAGCCAGAGGGCGGATTAAATTCGGGTGATGCTCAATGAGTTTGGACATTCTCATATTTGGTGCACATGCGGATGATGCAGAGATTGGAATGGCAGGAACGATTGCCAAACATACTGCTGCAGGACTGAAAGTTGGCGTGTGTGATCTGACCCGGGCAGAGATGTCATCGAACGGGACAGTAGAGCGCAGAGCCGAGGAAGCGGAGCAAGCCTCCCGCGTCCTCGGTCTTTCGTGTCGAAGCAATCTGGGTTTGCCTGACAGGGGACTGCATGTTACCCCTGAACACATTCAGGCAGTAACTTCCGAGATACGCCGTCATGCACCCCGAATCGTGTTTGCTCCCTATTGGGAGGATCGCCATCCGGACCATGTGATGTGCAGCAAGCTTGTACAGGAGGCGGTATTCAACGCCAAGCTTAGAAATTATATGCCGGACATGCCCGCTGTTCAGGTGAAAGAATTGTATTTTTACTTCATCAACGATATCGGGCCAACGGATTTGATTGTGGATATTACGGAATACTACGAGCAAAAGGAACATTCGTTGCTCAGTTATCGTTCCCAATTTGAAAGGGGAGAAGGGGCAGTTTCCACTCCGCTCAATCAAGGATATATTGAACGTGTGAGAGCCCGGGATTCCTTGCTAGGGCAACGAAGCTTTATTCCTTATGCGGAAGGGTTCGCAAGTATCACGCCTTATGTGGTTAATCAGTTTGGCCTAGCAGCCAAGTAATAGATGATCGAGCTTGCTCGTATGAATATATATTAGTTGCACTTCCGTTGCATTATATCAACCTGCACATGCGGGAGATTAAAGGAGCGTCCACCGGATGGATCAAAAGCTAAAGATTGGGATCACCTGTTATCCGTCCCTCGGAGGGTCTGGCGTTGTCGCAACGGAGCTGGGCAAGTTGCTTGCCGAACAGGGTCACCAGGTTCACTTTATTGCTAATAGTATCCCGTTCAGACTGGGTACATTTCAGAAAAATATTTTTTATCATGAAGTTGAAGTCAACGATTATTACGTATTTCGTTATCCGCCTTATGATCTGTCATTGGCAACGAAAATGGCTCAAGTAGCCAAATCACAGAAACTGGACCTGCTGCATGTGCATTATGCAGTACCACACGCCGTGTGTGCCTTTTTGGCAAAACAAATGGTGGGTGAGGACCTGAAGGTAGTCACAACGTTACATGGAACGGATATTACTGTACTGGCACAGGATGAATCTTTGAAGGATCTGATTCGACTTGCCATTAATGAGAGTGATGCCGTCACAGCGGTATCACAAGACTTGATTCGTGAAACGGTTGAATTGCTCGATATAAGGCGTCCAATTGACCTGACTTATAACTTTATAGATAAAAGAATTTATTATCCGAGGGATGCAGCAAATCTGCGTAGAGATTTCGCAGCACCTCACGAAAAAATACTGATGCATATCTCCAACTTCCGTCCTGTGAAGAGAACGCAGGATGTGGTGGAGGTGTTCCGTCAGGTACAGGAACAAGTGCCTGCTAAACTGCTGTTTGTTGGAGAAGGACCGGACTTGCCGAAGATTCAATGGAAGATTAATGAGCTTGGACTGAATGATAAGGTTCATTTTCTAGGGAAGCAGGATGATATTGCTCAAGTCATTTCGATGGCTGATGTACTTATGCTGCCATCGGAGAAGGAAAGTTTCGGACTGGTGGCGCTCGAAGCTATGGCTTGTGGTGTACCTACCATTGGATCACAGGCAGGGGGTATCCCTGAACTGGTATTGCACGGCAAGACCGGATTTTTGTCTCCGATTGGCGACACACAATCGATGGCAGAGAACACGATTCGCTTGTTGACAGACAACCGTTTGACAGCGGACTTCAGAGAGGCATGTTTGAGACGGGCCCATCATGATTTCTGCAACGATGCGATACGGCATGAATATGAACAAATATACTACCGGGTGCTGGGACGTGAAGTCCCGAATCTGAAGCCCGTTTGTGGCTAATTCTCAGATAGTTCACCGTGGAAA
Source organism: Paenibacillus sp. JNUCC-31 (assembly GCF_014844075.1). Classification (NCBI taxonomy): domain Bacteria; kingdom Bacillati; phylum Bacillota; class Bacilli; order Caryophanales; family Paenibacillaceae; genus Paenibacillus; species Paenibacillus sp. JNUCC31. Next base: position 653,033 of record NZ_CP062165.1, on the reverse strand, counting down.
TAGTTCTGTGTAAGCCATACCGAAGCAACAGGTAGTCATGAGGTGATAGTAAGTGGTTCAATGGACACAGGTAGACCCTGAAATGGCAAGACAAAGCGAGCAGGTGCTTCGAACATTAAATGAAAAAGGGTACGAAGCCTACTGGGTCGGTGGCTGTGTCCGTGATGAGCTTATGAAACGCAGTGTGGATGATATGGATATCACTACGTCTGCTTCTCCTGAGCAAGTCATGGAACTGTTCGCGGATTGTATTCCAACAGGCCTCCAGCATGGAACGGTTACCGTTCGATCAGGAGGCTGTTACTTTGAGGTTACGACTTTTCGTACAGAATCTGAATATAAGGACAATCGAAGGCCGACTGCGGTTCACTTTGTCCAGGATATCAAGGAAGATCTGCAACGGCGTGATTTCACGATGAATGCACTAGCCATGGACCGAAACGGAAATATCGTTGATCCTTTTGGCGGACAGACGGACATTCAGGATGAACGGGTCAGATGTGTGGGATCAGCCAATGAGCGTTTTGGTGAAGATGCGCTGCGGATGCTCCGGTGCGTTCGTTTTGCTTCGGTATTCGATTTCAAAATTGCCCACAACACCTGGAAGGGATTAGTTCGACAGAAAGATCTCCTGCAACATATTGCCATGGAACGGGTTCGAACCGAAATGGTCAAAATGATGGCAGGCGCCCATCCGCTGAGAGGACTGGAATTGCTGCGCCGAAGTCAGGCATTGGAGTATGTCAAGGCACCTGTTCACGTGGAACGATTTAATCAAATTCTCTTATCCAATATGGAACAATTGAAGGGTGAGAACGTTCTATTACGCTGGTCGATATTGCTTATTGCAGGATATTTTACCAGAGATGAAGCAGATGCTTTGCTTCGGAAATGGACATTTTCTAACGACGATCGCTCTCGCATGACCGGTGTTCTTGAGGTGGAACAACAGGTGAAGTCTCTCGTTCAGGAACAGAAGGACGAAGAGACACTGCGAGCCGAATGGATCGTTACGGTGTTATCTTGCGGGCGTCAGGCAACAGAGGACTGGCTAATGATTCAACGCTTACTCCCATCAGGTTGGCGGGAACAAGGGGGATTGCTTGAAGGACAGATCGATGCGATACAATTCAATGGTGCTGCATGGAGTCAATCCATGAAGGTACATGAAATGAAAGATCTGCATATTACCGGTGAAAACATTTTGCAGTTGCTTGGGCGCAAGGGCGGACCGTGGCTGGGACAGTTGATGAAATATCTCTTGAAAGAGACGGCGATTGGTAAGATAAAGAATCAGCATGAAGTGCTGACTAACGAAGTGAAGCGGGTGTCTGCAGATGACAAAGCATGAAGAACTGTTACATATGTTACTGAATGCAGAAGGAGAGTTTGTGTCTGGTGAAGAAATCAGTCGCATGCTGTCCATTAGCCGAACGGCCGTGTGGAAACATATTAACAAACTGCGTGACCTGGGTTATGAGTTTGAAGCCGTATCTCGCAAAGGATATCGCTTGGTTACCAAACCGGACAGCATTGATGCAACGGCGTTACAGCTGGCGCTGAAAACAACGGTGTTTGGCCGGAAAGCCTTAATCCTTCATTCCACCTTATCCACCCAAGGGGATGTCCAGCACATGGCTGAACAGGGGCAGAGTGAAGGGGCAGTTGTGCTGGCGGAAGAACAGACAGGTGGGCGCGGCCGCTTTGGTCGTAAGTGGTTTTCTCCACCTGGAAGAGGGATCTGGATGAGTGTACTGATGCGTCCTGAGCTTGCGCTGCAAAACACACCCCAGTTAACGCTACTTACAGGTGTGGCAGTGTGTCGTGCCATTCGCGCCTGCACAGGCGCTGACGCTGGGATCAAGTGGCCCAATGATCTATTGATTAATGGTCGTAAGGTGTGTGGAATCCTGCTTGAATCAACGGTTGAAGACCATGAAGTACGATACTGTATTGCAGGAATAGGGGTAGATGTTAATTTTGACCCCAAGGATTATCCAGAAGATCTCAAGTCGATTGCAACTTCGCTTAAGATGGAGACGGGTCAATCCATAGATCGGACCAAACTTGCAGCAGCCATTCTCTCAGAATTGGAACATCTGTATTTCTTGTACCAGAAAGAAGGATTCGGGGTAATCTCTTCACTTTGGGAAGCCTTATCCGTTTCAATGAATCGTGAGATTAAGGTGGTCAATCCACAGGGCGGTCTCGAAGGGATGGCAATAGGTCTTGATCCTTCTGGAGCTCTGATTGTGGAGAAGCAAAACGGCGAACGGGTATCCGTGTACTCAGGTGAAGTTTCGCTGGTAGATTAAACATTATGTCGAAATTACACAGGTAAAATGAAACATAAAACGTGAAGTTTGAGCAGAACTTTGGTATACTGTGTTCGTGAGGCGATATCGGCTAATGCAGACCGAATTGCACTCCGGCGGTAGTATGCTTTGTTCTGCTTCAAATTGTGCAGCAATAAGGCATGAACGAATGGTAGTAAAGTGAGTTGTTGGATTCTGCTCTGAGCCGAAGAGGACCGAGACAGAAGGGACGATCGCAAGTGACTCTTTTTTGACTTTTCGGGACTTTTTAGTGGAAAACTAAAAGGTTTTTTTTGTTGCGTTTAAATTGAAAAGGTGAGAGGAGCCATGAAAAAGATGGGAAATAAACAAGCATTGAATATTGTGAAAATGAAAAAATATAAGCAGGACGGCGTGCCGCTCAGTATGATCACGGCTTACGATTACCCGACAGCCCAATTGGCAGAGGAAGCAGGTATTGATCTGATTCTGGTCGGTGATTCACTGGGAAATGTGGTGCTGGGGTACAACTCCACCTTGCCTGTTACGATCGACGATATGGTGTACCATACACGCTCTGTCGTGCGTGGTGCAGGAAATACGTTTATCGTGGCTGACATGCCCTTCATGACGTACCATGGCAGTGTAGATGAGACACTTAAAGGTGTGCGTCGTTTAATGCAGGAAGGTCATGCACATGCGGTCAAGATGGAAGGCGGTGTCGAAATAGCGGATACGGTAAAGGCAGTTGTGCAAGCCGGTGTACCCGTTCTTGGACATATTGGACTGACTCCGCAATCCGTGAATCAAATTGGCGGTTATCGCATTCAGGGTAAGGATGCTGCGGATGCCAGACGTCTCATGGACGAAGCCAAGGCACTTGAAGCGGCTGGAGCTTTCGGCATAGTACTTGAACTGGTTACCGAAGAAGTGGCAAGAGCCATCTCAGAAGAACTTTCTATCCCTACAATTGGCATTGGAGCAGGTAGAGGATGTGATGGTCAGGTACTCGTATTCCATGATGTGGTTCAGTACGCTTCCCCTTATACGCCAAAACGCTTTGTAAAAACATATGGAGATGTAGGAACACTGATTCGCAATAGCATTGAGTCCTATGTGAAAGAAGTCAAGGACCGCTCCTTCCCAGCTGAAGAGCACGTATTTACCGCCGCTGACGGCGTTCTGGATCAATTGTACGGACATGGTAAAGAAAAGGTGGAGACGAGCGTATGAAAGTGATACGGACAATCGCAGAATTAAGACAAGAAATCAGCTTGCAACGTCAGTCGATTCGGTCCAGAGAGCCTGTTGTTGGACTGGTGCCTACGATGGGATTTCTTCATGAAGGCCATGCCAGCTTGATGCTTGCTGCCAAACAACAAAGCGATATTGTGGTATTGAGCATCTTTGTTAATCCGATTCAATTTGGTCCGAATGAAGACTTTGAGAGCTATCCCCGAGATGAGGCGAGGGATGTAGAAACAGCTCGTGCACAAGGGGTGGATATCGTATTTATTCCCTCTGTTGAAGAGATGTATCCACAGCCAACACAAACGACTATATCCGTTTCCCGTCTAACAGATCGCTTGTGTGGTGCTTCCCGCCCCGGACATTTTGATGGAGTGACTACGGTCGTTTCGAAATTGTTTAATATTGTGCAGCCACAGCGTGCCTTTTTTGGCATGAAAGATGCTCAACAAGTTGCTGTTATCCAGCAAATGGTTAACGATTTAAATATGGCAGTAGAGATTGTCCCTTGTCCTATCATTCGTGAGAATGATGGCTTGGCGCTTAGCTCGCGTAACGTATATTTGACCGCTGAACAACGTCAGGAAGCGCTGGTACTGTCCAAAGCACTGCGTAAGGCTCAAGAAGCTGTAGATGCAGGCAGCGCGACAACAGCAGCAGAAATCCGCAGTATATTGCGTCAGAATATTGAACGTTCACGGCTGGCTGTCATTGATTACGCTGAAATTCAGTCTTTTCCAAGCCTGGAGCCACTTGCAGATCAGGAAAAAGTTCATGGTCGTGACGATCTGTTGATCGCACTTGCAGTAAAATTCGGCAAAACAAGATTAATTGACAATATAAGGCTGCAACCATCGGAGGTACTGTCCCATGTTTAGAACATTAATGAAATCCAAAATCCACCGGGCAACCGTTACGGAAGCAAACCTGAATTATGTGGGTAGCATTACCATCGATGAAGACCTGATGGAAACATCCGATCTGATGGAGAATGAGAAAGTTCAGATTGTGAACAACAATAATGGTGCTCGTCTGGAAACATATGTCATCCCAGGACCGCGAGGAAGTGGTGTTATCTGTCTTAATGGAGCTGCTGCCCGCCTGGTACAGCCTGGCGATACCGTCATTATCATTTCATATGCAATGATGTCTCAAGAAGAGGTAAATAATCACAAGCCTACTGTGGTCTTCGTGGATGGACAGAATAAACCTGTACAAACGATGAAGCAGGAAGTTCACGCGACGATTATGTAATCGACTGGTAAGGGGAATGAAATCGGTCCATTCTACAAAAAATGAGTACAGGTCACTGCACTAATCCATTTTTTCAAGGGTGGGGATGCATCGATGTTCCAGCATGTTTTCGCAGAAATGAACGACATGTTAGATGAAATTATCAAGCGCTACCCTTCTGCTGAAGGCCTAAACAAACAGGAGCTGCTTCAAAAGTGGAATTTACTGAAGCGGATGAGTGACGGGATGATTGATGAGTGGCTGATGTTTGAAGAAAAAATGAGTCAGGTAAGGGAGCAGGAAATGGTTAAGCCTGCTTCTCTTGAACCTGAACAGGAAGCTGTGACCGCTTTGCCAGAACTCCATCTGGAATGTTTCAGTCGCGGTCAGGGATATTTCAAATTGCAGATGTATCCACAGGCGATTATGCAATTTTCGAGGGTTGTGACCGACCATCCGGAAAGCGCACTGACTCGTTTTTACCTGGCTTTGGCTCATCTTCATTTGGAGCAAACTTCAGAAGCTGGAATACACTTGCAGCGTATTATGCATTTAAATGGATCGCCGAGATTAAAAGGGCTGGTATGTAACGTTCTGGGCTGTATTGAGGCCAAGCTCGCGAACCTTGATGGTGCATGTTCCCTGTTTGCACAGGCGCTTCAGTATGACCCGACGTTGACCGAACCGTTGTATAACATGGAAGCATGTCGATTGAACAACGGACAATTGCAATATGCAAATCAGCTGACGGCCCTGAACTAGGAGCCGTTTGGCGGCAAGAAGACGGTGTTCTCTCCTCTGGCATAGCGGCGGGGACACCGCCTTTTTTTGTCAGTTAATTTTCAAATGCCCTTTTTTTTGCTATGCTGTAACATAGACTGGAATGGAAGGGACCGTACATTGCAATGAAATTTGCCGTATTGGATTTCGAAACAACCGGCACGCAGTCCGACGGTGAGATTATACAAGCCGGGCTTGCCATCATAGATCATGACTACAGCATAACTCAAATATATAGTTCTTATGTGAATCCGGGTGTGCCGATTCCTCCGTTTATAACGGGGTTAACCGGTATTACTAACGAAGATGTGGAGGAAGCTCCCTCATTGGAAGAGATGATGATGGAGATGGTTCCGTTACTGGACGATGTCGTTCTTGTTGGACACAACGTGGCGTTTGATTTTCACTTTCTTCAAAATGCACTGGATCGATGCGGCTATCTGCCGTTCACCGGCCGTATTCTGGATACGATTGATTTTCTGAAGATCACGTTCCCATCACTGGGTTCTTATCAACTCGGTTATGTATCTTCCGAATTTGGATTTCAGCATGACCGCCCTCATCAGGCAGATAGTGACGCACTTGCGACAGCTTATGTGCTTCTGAAATGCTTCGATGAGTTACGTGCATTACCGCTTATAACGATTCAGCGCCTCAGTGACCTGTTTGCACCGGAGGATAGTGACTTGGGTTGGTTCTTCGACGGGATGCGCACAGAGAAGGAAGCTGAGCCCATTCAGGATCTGGATGGTCATACGTATTACCGACAGCTTGCCCTAAACGTGAGTGACTGGACAGAGATTGGTGCACCACGGGACGAGCGGGAAGGGAATCCCCTGGAAGGCATCAGTTTTGAACAGTACATGGATCAGGTCCGAGATAACTTGAAGGAAACGCTGGATCATTATGAGGAGCGCGAGGCGCAAACTCAAATGTTCAGTAGTGTGCGACAAGCCTTGGACGAAGAGAAACACCTGTTGATTGAGGCTGGAACAGGCACAGGTAAATCACTCGGTTATTTGCTGCCTGCCATCTATGAAAGTGTGAAGCAAGAACAGAAAGTCATGGTCAGCACGCATACCATCAATCTGCAGGAGCAATTGAGAGAGCGGGATATTCCCATGCTCACCCAAGTGGTTCCCTTCCCTTTTAAGGCAGCTGTATTCAAGGGACGTGGGCATTATCTGTGTCTGCGCAAATTTGAGCACAAAATCAATAAGCGCGAATTTGCTACACCCAAAGAGGACTACTTCACAGCGGCTCAGATGATCGTTTGGCTTACTCAGACGGAGACAGGTGATGATGAGGAACTCAATCTCAGCGGACGCGGAGGTGACTTCTGGGAGACAGTACAGAGTGAGTCCGAGTCTTGTCTTGGACGTTCTTGTCCTTGGTTCCGCAAATGTTTCTATCATCGGGCCAAACATGAAGCAGGGTTATCCGATATCGTCATTACGAATCACTCTAAATTGTTTACCGATGTCAAAGCAGCGCATCAACTGCTGCCAGCCTACGAAAGTCTGGTGATTGATGAAGCACATCATTTGGAGGACGTGGCGGGTAAGCATCTTGGTTTGCATATGAAATATTTCACGTTGGTTCATACACTGACCCGGCTGTTTAAAGATAGCCGCAACGGCCAACTTCCCATGCTTCGTTCCCAATTGTCGGGTCATGAAAACTCGGTACAATGGGGTTCCATGATTGATCAGATGTTCCCGCTTGCGGTTGAAGTCAAAGAGATGTGGGATCGATTGAGCGATACTTTATTCGGCTTGTTGCCTGAACGATCTGATGCTTCTCCAGGCGAGACAGGACAGTTTTCTCTTCGACTGAAGCCTTCGCAAAAACCAGCCAAATGGCAGGAACTGCAGGAGGCTGAAAACCAGATTTATGTAACCCTGGGTGACTTAATCCGTAAGGGTGACAAGTTGCTGCTTGAAGTGAAAGAAGATCAGGATGATTATCAGTCCGATAGTTTGATTACGGATATCTCTGGTCTGCTAAAGGACTTGGCAACGATCAAGGATAATCTGCGTTTCTTCATGCGGATGGATGATACCAAAACCGTTTATTGGATGGAAGCCAGCGGCCAATTCCGCAGTAAATCGCTGCAATTGTATGCTGTTCCTGTAGATGTCAGTGCACAATTAAAAGAAATGTTCTTTGATAAAAAGAAAAGCGTTGTGCTTACATCGGCTACGCTTTCGGTTGACAAATCATTTCAATTCATGATTGAGCAGCTTGGCTTGCAGGAAGCTTCCGAGAATAACCGTCTGTTGACGTCCATGCTGCCGTCACCCTTCAACTATCGTGAACAGGCCCTGCTCGTTATTCCACGTGATTTCCCGAGCGTGAAGGGCAGTGTTGGTGATGCCCACTTTGTGGATATGCTTGTACACTCACTCGCGGAAACGGCCATTGCCACTCGTGGCCGCATGATGGTGCTGTTTACATCCTACCGCATGCTGCGACAGGTCTATGATCCACTCAAAGAGGCGTTGTCCGGCAACGATATATCATTATTGGGCCAAGGGGTGGACAGCGGCAGCCGATCCAAATTGACACGCCGGTTCCAGGACGCAAAAGCTACGGTGCTTCTTGGCACAAGCAGCTTCTGGGAAGGGGTGGACATTCCGGGAGAGGCATTGACTTGTCTAGCCATTGTCAGACTTCCTTTTCAACCGCCGAATCATCCATTGGTGGAAGCGAAGAGTGAGCTTTTGCAAGAACAGAAGAAAAATCCGTTTATGAAGCTGTCTGTGCCGCAAGCGGTCATTCGTTTCAAACAGGGTTTCGGTAGGCTGGTTCGCACAGGTCAAGACAGAGGCATCGTGATCGTATACGATACACGCGTCATTGAAGCCTATTATGGCAAGTACTTTTTATATTCATTACCAGGACCCAAAATGGAGCATATGCTTGCGGAACAGATGGTTCCGCGAATTACGGAATGGCTCGATAAGCCAGCCGGGGAACAACAATAACAGACTAGAGATACCTCGTGCTCACTACATCATTGCATGAAGCCAGTGATCAGCGGTAAAATTGATTAGATCATTCATTTGTTTCATGAATTTGAAGTAATGCAATTATCATTTATATAACTAGAGCATTCTGTATATTTACTTTTCTTTTCGTATGAACTGATTTATGCAGGATGCTCATCTTTTCATCTATCTATCGTGGCCTTGGTAAGGGGGAGCAATGAATGAAATCAGATAAAATCTCGGAAGCCGTGGTGCGACGTTTGCCCGTTTATTTGCGCTACTTAAATGAATTGCATCAGCGCGAAGTCACTACGGTTTCTTCTCAAGAGCTTGGACTAAGGCTGGATCTGAATCCAGCTCAGATTCGTAAGGATCTGGCTTATTTCGGTGATTTTGGCCGTAAAGGCATCGGTTATGACGTTTCATATCTCATCGAAAAAATTCGTCATATTTTAAAGATAGACCAGCAGATTAATGTGGCTCTTGTTGGAGCCGGTAATCTGGGACATGCATTGTCCAATTACAACGCATATCTGAAAGACAACATGAAGATTGTTGCTGTATTTGATGCCTATGGTCCGAAGATTGGAAGTCAAATCAACAGCCTGACGGTACAGCCGATGAATGAATTAACAGATTCGATCAAAAAGGATAACATTCGCATCGGAATTATCACTGTTCCCGACACGGAAGCCCAAAATGTTGCGGATCAGCTGATTGAGTCTGGAATTGAAGCGATTCTGAACTTTGCACCAACCATCCTCAAAACCCCGCCGCATATTCGCATTCATCATGCCGATTTTACGACGGATCTGCTTAGTTTGGCTTATTACTTGGAGAATGGAAAGGACGACGAGGAAGATGACGAGAAATAGATGGGTTATTCATAACGGCAAATTTGCTGTTAGCGAGGGTGCGAATTGGAAAGTGGTTCACGGTTATATGGTCGTAGAGAATGACCAGATTGTGCATATTGGTGAGACGTTGCCGGAAGGAGACGAAAGTCTGACAAAGGTGGATGGAAAAGGACTGCTCTTCCTGCCGGGTCTGATCAATACGCATGGTCATGCAGCGATGTCGCTTCTGAGAGGTCACGGGGACGATCTGGCGCTACAAGTTTGGCTGCAGGAGAAAATGTGGCCAATGGAAGCCAAAATGACGTCTGAAGACGTATATTGGGGCACATCACTTTCCGTGCTTGAAATGTTGAAAGGCGGAACAACGGCGTTCCTCGATATGTATGATCATATGGATCAGGTTGCGAAAGTAGTGGAACAATCCGGCGTTCGGGCTGCTCTGGCACGTGGCGTAATCGGACTTTGCTCAGAAGAAGAACAACGGCGTAAACTGGAAGAGTCCGCAGCATTTGCACGTCAATGGAATGGACAAGCAAACGGAAGAATTACCACCGTAATCTCTCCACACGCCCCTTATACTTGTCCTCCAGACTACATAGAGAAGCTGGTACAGGTTGCACATGACCTGAATCTGCCTTTGCATACCCATATGTCTGAAACACTTCGTGAAGTGGAGCAGAATGTAACCGACTATGGTCTTCGTCCTGTCGCACATCTGGAGAAATTGGGTTTCTTCTCACGTCCATCCCTGGTCGCCCATGCCGTGCATCTGAATGATGAGGAGATCGAGATTCTCGCACGGCATGATGTAGCCGTTTCCCACAATCCAGGCAGTAACCTGAAGCTGGCTTCGGGTGTTGCACGTGTACCTGACTTGCTGAAAGCAGGTGTGACCGTGTCCCTGGGAACAGACGGACCTGCAAGTAACAATAACCTGGATATGTTTGAAGAGATGAGACTGGCTGCATTGATTCACAAAGGTGTGTCCGGTGACCCAACGGCCGTTCCAGCCGGGGAAGCGCTGCAGCTCGGAACTTCATATGGTGCCAAATCCATTTTCCTGAACAATACAGGCGCTCTGCAAGCAGGCATGAAGGCTGACTTCATCGCACTTAACATCGAACAGGCCCATTTCTATCCACATACCGATCTGATTTCCCACACGGTCTACTCGGCATCAGCCAAAGATGTGGAGCATGTATGGGTGGATGGCAAACAAGTGGTCAAACATGGCGAATGTCTTACCATGGACGAAGAGCGCATTTTGCATGAGTCTCAGCTTGCATTTGACGGTCTGCTCGCTCGTTAATTTCAGGATTGCAGCGTCATAGGGGAAAGGAAGTTCGGCTTTTGAAGAAAAAAAAGAAGTGGATATGGATTTCGCTGCTGCTCCTGGTTCTGATTCTGTTTGGTCTTCAGCGTTATTATGTCTATGTTACCCAGGATCAGCGCAAGGAAGAGGCGTTGGCCATACAGGCGGCACAAGACCAGCTTGGGATAACGTCATATGAAGACCTGCGGAAGTATGTATGGGGTCAGAAAGACGGCGGAGACAACATATACTGGACCCTGATCGGCAAAAATAAGGATAACCAGAGTGTCGTGGTATGGATCAAGTTTGATGGAAATAACAAGCCTGTGACGGGGGCCAATGCAGTACACAGTGAACTCTTGCAAAACGGCATGTCTGAAGCTCAGATTCGAAATCGGTTCAGCTCTGAAGTCCCAGGTGGGGAGATCAAGCGAATCATGCCAGGCGTTGTGAATGGAATCTATGTATGGCAAGTGTACTATAAGGATGGCACTCACAATTACTACCGTTTTTATCGTTTTAGTAACGGTGAACAGGTTGATCTGGTCTATACCATCCCGAATAGCTAGAATAGGCAGCAGGTTTACTATTGTCTAAAAAAAGCACATGCAAAGAGCCGGCAGACGGAAACCCGACTGAACCGGTTCTTTGGCTTACCTTCTTGATCATTTTGGATTTGAATAGTTAAAATTATTAATTTATTCATATTTTCGCCTTAGATATTGTATATACGATGTGATATACTCGAATATGTACTCAAGGATACATCATACACAAATAAATCCTGTTAGGCACATCACAGGATATTACGTACACATATTCATATTCTTGGCTACAAGCTATAGGATGAGCCAACATATAGGAGGGTAACTCACTTGAAGATAAAAGTATTGCCTATTGCTTTAACTGCCGTCATTTCAGCCGTCTTGTTGTTTGGAGGTTGGTTTGTGTATCGTCATGTGGCTTTGCAGAGCCCTATTGAAAAGATGGTTACCCAATACGACGGAGTCAATGACGTTCAATTATCTATTAACCGCAATGATGTACAGTTGAAACTCGATCTGCAGCCAGATGTTGATTTGGGCAGATTGGTACAATATATTCATAAAGAAGGACAGACCTTGATTGGCACCCGATCGTTGAAACTGGATGTCGTGGATCATTCCAACGAAGCGCTAGAGAGCTGGTGGGGTAGCGCCATGTTTACCGTGGCTCAGGCGATGGAAAACAAGCAATACACCGAGATTACCCCGACGTTGTCCAAGATGGCAACGAATGGAATCAAGGTAAACACGGCTATGGACGATAACAATGTATATGTTAGTCTCAGAGATGGAGATGCCAGCAAGTTTATTATTCTGCCGCGTGTGCCCGGTCAGATAGGAGTGTGGCCCAATGCCTAAATGGACGAAAGAAATTGCCATTGGATTTGTACCCGTATTGATTATCTTTCTTGCTTTTGTTGGTGTAAACATGGTTCCCATCTTAATCGCGGCATTGCTTGTGGGGGGGCTGTTGTTCATGATGCAAATGCGCGGAGGAATTACGGTAGGAGCTGGTCAGGAACGTAAACGCAAGAAAAAAGGACCTACGAAGCTGACCTTTGAAGAAATTGGGGGTCAGGAAAGTGCCAAACAGGAACTGAGGGAAGCGCTTGATTTTCTGATCCGGCACGAAGAAATCCAGAAGTACGGGATTCGTCCTTTGAAGGGCATTTTGCTCACTGGCCCTCCCGGAACAGGGAAAACATTAATGGCCAAGGCAGCTGCTCATTATACGGACTCTGTTTTTGTAGCAGCCTCAGGCAGTGAGTTTGTTGAAATGTACGTCGGTGTGGGTGCCGGCAGAATCCGGGATTTGTTCCGGGATGCGAGAACTCGGGCTGCCAAAGAAAATAAAGAAAATGCCATCATATTTATCGATGAAATTGATGTCATTGGGGGTAAACGTGAAGGTGGGCAGCAGCGTGAGTACGATCAGACGTTGAATCAGTTGTTGACTGAAATGGATGGGATATACTCTTCCGACACACCACGCATACTCGTAATTGCAGCGACAAACCGAAAAGAAATGTTGGATACCGCCCTGACTCGTCCGGGACGTTTTGACCGTCATATTCAGGTGGACTTGCCAGACAAAAAAGGAAGAAAACACATACTGGAGCTTCATGCAGTCAATAAACCTCTTTTGGAAGGCGTCAGTCTCGATAAGACAGCTGAAGAATCCTATGGTTTCTCTGGGGCTCAGCTGGAAAGTGTAATGAATGAAGCTGCAATTTATGCGATGAGAGACGGACTGCTCAACATAGAACAGCGCCATCTGTCGCTTGCGATTGATAAAGTAATGATGGGTGAGAAGACAGATCGTGAATCCAGTGTGGAAGAGAAAAAAAGGGTCGCTATTCACGAATTGGGACATGCCATTATGGCAGAATTGGTTCGTCCTGGAAGTGTAAGTCAAGTTGCGCTTAGTCCACGTGGACAGGCATTGGGATATGTACGTCATAACCCGCAGCAAGAACAATTTCTGTATACAAAGCGCTTTCTTGAAGAACAGATCATGATTGCGCTCGGAGGGGCGGCAGCAGAAGAAATGTATTATGGTGGGCGCAGCACAGGCTCACGTAATGACTTTGAGCAAGCAACGAATGTGGTACAGACGATGATGGCTTCCGGGCTCACGACGTTGGGTATTGTTAACATGGACATGGTAACGACGGAAGAATTGATGCGTGAGAACAAATTGATTCTGCAAGACCTGATGGAACAGACCAAACGATTGCTTGAAGAACAGCGGACAATTTTCGACAATTCCCTCGACACGCTGCTCAGGGAAGAAGTGTTGTCTGGCGATCAATTTCGTTGTCAATTTCGTGACAGCGCCCTTCTACCGGCATAATTTATTTATGTCGGTTATTTTTTTTTACATTTCAGTCGTGCTAAGATATTATTATATGTTGGGTCGAAATTTGTAATTTTCGGCGAACAGGGTACAATAGAGAAATAGAGAACCGAAAGGATGGAGCAGAACCATGTTTTTCAAAAAGATAGGAGTTGTCGGCGGCGGCACGATGGGGCAAGGTATTTCCCAGATGCTTGCAGCCAAAGGACTTGATGTGCTTCTGGTGGAACACACAACGGAGAAGCTGGATCATGCATATAACATGATTGAGACGAACCTCGATAAACAACTGGAGAAATGGGCCATTACGAAGGCTGAGAAGAAATTGATTCTCTCCCGTATTACCAAAGTTGCTCATTTGGCTGAACTCGGAACTTGCGATATGGTCATTGAGACTATTTCTGAAGATCTGGAAGCGAAAAAAGCGGTATTTAGTCAGCTTGATCAGGTTTGCCCAAGCAACGTAATTCTTGCAAGTAATACATCCACGCTGAGTTTGACTGAGCTTGCAAGCTCAACCAAATACCCAGAGCGTGTTATTGGTATGCACTTTATTCACCCGGTTTCCCGGGTTGATCTTGTAGAAATTATCCGTGGACTGAAAACGTCAGATCCCACTTTTGAAGAGACCAGACGTTTTGTGGAAGAAGTAGCAGACAAAAAAGGTGTCATGATCTATGAGTCCCCTGGATTTGTTACGTCCAGACTGATCTGTCTTTTGATTAATGAAGCTCTTCATGTTTTGCAGGAAGGCGTCGCTTCTGCTGAAGATATCGATGACGCTATGCGTATCGGATACAACTTCCAGCATGGCCCGCTTGAGATGGCAGACCGCTTCGGGCTGGATTCTGTAGAAGCAGCACTCGAAAGAATGTTCCGTGAATTCGGTGAATTGAAATATCGTCCTTCCACGGTCCTGAAGAAAATGGTACGGGCAGGACACCTGGGTGTCAAAACAGGCGAAGGATTCTTCAAGTACGACAAGGATGGTGACCGGCTGTGAAAGTACTCGTAATTAATGCGGGAAGTTCCTCGCTCAAATATCAATTGTATAACATGTTGGATGAATCCGTATTGGCCAAAGGTCTGGTAGAGCGGATCGGAATGGATTCTTCCATTCTGACGCACAAACCAACGGGTCGTGAGGATGTTACAGAAGTTAGCGAGATTCTGGAACATACAACAGCGATTCGTAAAGTTATTGATATCCTGACAGACAAAGAAAACGGTGTGCTTGATTCCGTTGATGAAATTCAGGCTGTTGGGCATCGTGTGGTTCATGGTGGTGAAGCATTTAAGGAATCTGCGTTGGTTGATGATGCTTCCAAAGCAGAAATCCGCCGTCTGTTCGATTTGGCTCCACTTCATAATCCTGCAGCAATGATGGGTATTCGTGCGGCTGAATCCAATATGCCGGGTGTACCTCAAGTTATGGTATTTGACACGGCTTTCCATCAAACGATGCCGGAAAAAGCATATTTGTATGCCATTCCACGTGTGCTTTACAAAAAGTATAAAGTGCGTCGTTATGGAGCACATGGTACTTCCCATGATTACGTAAGCAAAGCTGCAGCAGAATATCTGGATCGTCCATTGGAAGATCTGAAGATCATCACATGCCACGTCGGTAATGGTGGTAGCGTAACTGCTGTGCAGGGCGGCGTTTCCGTAGATACTTCCATGGGGATGACTCCACTCGAAGGACTGATGATGGGTACACGTAGTGGGGACCTTGATCCGGCAATTGTTCCTTATGTGATGAACAAAGAAGAACTGAGCGTGAGCGAAGTAAACTCCATGTTGAACAAACATAGTGGACTTCTTGCAATCTCCGGCATCAGCAGCGACATGCGTGAAATCACGGAAGGGATGGAGGCTGGCGATGCTAACTCCACGCTTGCATTCGAAATGTACGAATACCGTCTGCGTAAATACATCGGTTCTTATGCAGCAGCAATGAACGGTGTAGACGTGATCGTATTTACGGCTGGTGTAGGTGAAAACTCTGTTGTTCTTCGTCAAAAAGTATGTGAGCAGCTCACATATCTGGGTGTTGAACTGGATGAAGCGCTGAATGCCATTCGTTCGGGTGAACCACGTCGTATTACAACTACGAATTCAAAAGTGGATGTTCTCGTTGTACCAACGAACGAGGAATTGGTTATTGCAAGAGATACACACCGAATCGTATTGAATTCTCAGTAATCTAATTGTAAAGTGAATATAGCGTGACAAGGAAGTGCAGGGGACAGGCATAGGCCTGCCCGCTGCATTTTCAAATTCAGGATACCGAGGAGAGATATGGGCATGAGTACGGATTGTGTAATTCGTAATGTGAATGAGCATGTGGGCGAAACCGTTAAGATCGGCGCCTGGATTAACAACAAACGTTCCAGCGGCAAAATTCAATTTTTGCAATTGCGTGATGGAACCGGATATATTCAAGGGGTAGTGGTTAAGAGCGAAGTCAGCGAAGATATCTGGAATGCTGCCAAAAGCTTGACACAAGAAAGTTCATTGTACGTTACAGGCATCATCCGCGAAGAGCCACGTAGCGCGTCTGGTTATGAGATGACAGTTACTGGTGTAGAGATTATTCATCTTACTGAAAATTACCCGATCACTCCTAAAGAACATGGGGTAGACTTCCTGATGGATCATCGCCACTTATGGCTGCGTTCGACGAAACAACGTGCCATTATGGTCATTCGTGCGGAAATTATCCGTGCTGTTCAGCAGTTTTTTGATGGTAACGGATTTACACAGGTTGATCCTCCAATCCTCACACCTTCATCTGCTGAAGGGACAACAAACTTGTTCCACATCAAATACTTTGATGAAGATGCCTATCTGACACAAAGTGGACAGTTGTATATGGAAGCTGCAGCAATGGCGCTGGGCAAAGTGTACTCCTTCGGTCCTACGTTCCGTGCCGAGAAATCCAAAACACGTCGTCACCTGATCGAGTTCTGGATGATTGAGCCGGAGATGGCATTTGTGGATCACGAAGAAAGCTTGCGAGTGCAAGAGAAGTTTATTGCTCACGTGGTTCAAACGGTTCTGAACAACTGCCGTGCTGAACTGGAGTCCATCGGACGTGATGTATCCAAGCTTGAGAAAATTGTCGCTCCATTCCCGCGTATTACGTATGATGAAGCGATTGAGTTCCTGAATGGACAAGGTTTTGATATTCCTTGGGGAGAAGACTTCGGTGCCCCACATGAAACGGCGATTGCTGAGAAATACGAAACTCCGGTCTTTATCACACATTATCCAGCTGGAATCAAGGCATTCTATATGAAACCTGATCCTAATCGGCCTGAAGTGGTGCTTTGTGCAGACATGATCGCACCAGAAGGATACGGGGAGATCATTGGCGGTTCCCAGCGTATTGATGATCCGGAACTGATGCAGCAGCGCTTTGATGAGCATCAATTGTCAGAAGAGGCATATCAGTGGTATCTGGACTTGCGTAAATATGGATCGGTTCCTCACTCCGGCTTCGGTCTGGGATTGGAGCGGACGGTAGCTTGGATCTGTGGATTGGATCACGTACGTGAGACCATTGCATTCCCACGTATGCTCTACCGTCTGTATCCTTAATGCTGAACCGTGAGTCTATGGAAGAGACCGGCTCCAAAGCCTGGTTGAATGGAGCAGCTTTCGGTATGGCAGCAGGCACAGCGCAGCTCCCATATGCTTTACTGCGCTATTACCATCAGCTGGGGTTAAGTGATGCTGAGGTACTTCTGCTGATTCAATTGTTTGGATTTCGGCAAGTCGAATTCAATGAGTTCCCAACACTTGAAGAGCTTGCTACCCGCATGGGTCTTGCTCCTGAAGGCATTGCAAGAATGCTGCAACGTCTTATGAGAGAAGGGTACATTCACATTGACGAACATCGGGATGAAGAGCGTGATATTCAGTATGAACGTTACGACCTGCACGGATTGTATGCCAAGCTGGCAGTTTGTACAGCGGAAGATATGGACGCTTCCCGTCAGCAACAGCTGGACCGTAATGCATCGCGACCGGATTCGAACAGTGTTCAAAAAGAAGAGGAAGAACGAAACATGTTCTCTATTTTTGAAAAAGAATTTGGCCGTCCACTCTCACCAATGGAATGTGAGACGATATCCAGTTGGCTGGATCAGGATCGCTATCAAGAGGAACTTATTCTTATGGCATTGAAGGAAGCAGTGTTTGCTGGTAAAGTACATTTCCGCTATATCGATCGGATTCTGCTCGAATGGAGCCGCAATCGCGTGAAGAATGTGCAGGATGCGAAGGCATATACGCAACGTTTCCGTAACGGGGGACGGTAGGATTAATGTCAGGTTAACCAGCAAGTTCAATGAATTGAATTCAGAATAAACCAAGAACAGGCCAGAAGATTTCTGCGCCTGTTTTTGTTAGATTATAGAGGCGTTTAGGTTCATGAAAGCTAATCTTTTCAGGCAATGAGCAATCTTTTTATAAAAATTTGAATGAATATGCAGGGGTCAACAAATAAGTTGTCGTCTATTGTAGTGGAGAGGAGGGGAGAGTCATTGATGAAGCGCGCTTAATTGAACAAATCCGTCAAGGCGATACATCCAAACTGCGTTTGTTGATCGAAAAATACAGCCAACATGTATATCACGTGGCCTATTCCGTATTGCGGAACGATCAGGATGCACAGGATGCTGCGCAGGAGGCGTTCATTCAAATGGTTAAATCTCTCCCCGATTACCGATCTGAAGGTTTCAAAACATGGCTGACCCGAATTGCCTTTCACAAAGCAATCGATGCCAAACGCAAGTTGGGCAGACGGAGTGCTGAGGATCTGGGCGGAGAAGAGAAAATAATAAACATGCCCGGACATGAAGAAGATGTACTTCTCCGTCTTGTTCGTGAAGAACGTCAGGAGAAGATTCGTGAACGCATTAATCAGCTGCCTGCCCAACACAGAGATATTATTACTGCGTATTACTTAAGCGAAAAAAATTATGAACAGATCGCCAGTGATGCACAAGTGGCAGTGAAAACCGTGGAGTCCCGGCTGTATCGTGCACGGCAATGGATTCGAAATCATTGGAAGGAGGATGAGTGGCGTGAGGAATAAAGACAAGTACACTGTCCAGGAATGGACTGATTATATCGAAGGCCGAATGACTGCAAACCAGGCAAATAGTATGGAACAGGTATTAATGGACGTACCGGATGCGATGGACAACTATCTCGAAGCACTAGGGATTCATCGAGAGTTGCCCCAACTGAACGACCCGGCAGGCTTTGCAGATTCAGTCATGAACCGAATTACGGATATGCAATTCTCCAAGCCAAAGGGCAAATCGCGTTCCGGACGAAGCCGACTCTGGTTGAATCATAAAGTGTTTCATTATGCAGTAGCGGCTTGTCTGACGCTAATCTTTCTCTCCTCTGGGGTGTTTGACAAAGTCGCGCCTTATCATAAGTTCCAGGATGGTGACCACAGGGGATCTTTCACGGAAAAATGGACGGAGGCAGCCACTTCCTGGCTGGATCACTTTAAACCTAAACCATAAATTTAGTCACATTGCCTGAAAAGAAAGGATGACGACTGTGCAATCAGATCGTAACAAATTACTTGCATTTCTATTAAACCTGATACCGGGTCTGGGTTTTCTGTATTGGGGTCGGCCCGCCAGAGCTGTAATCTATCCTTTACTCTTTTTTGGGACAGCTGTTGGTTCGTTTATGCTGGCCATTCTGGTGAGTGAGAAAGAATTAATGATTCTTGGGGCCTTGGGGGCCATATTCTTCTGGTGCATCAGCATGCTGGACATCGTTATCGTTCTGCTCCGTGCACCTTCTGCCCGAGAAGCTCATTACAGGGGATATGGCGCACATTACGGTGGTCCCCATCAGGGGGCCGCATATCAGGGAGCGTACGCTGGTCATGAAGGAGATCTGGGACAGATGGAGATGGACCACGAGGGAATACAGCATCAGGGCGGTGAGTATGATGTTCCTGAGGGTGGGTATGGTCAACCTATGTATCGAAAAGGTAGCGAGGGAGAACGATTCTTCACCATTTTACTTTCCTTTGTTCCTGGACTGGGTCATCTTCACCTCGGACTGTTACATCGCGGACTATCGTTTCTGATGGCGTTCTTTGGTTCATTTGCCATGATGGTCTTTGTGGCTTCCATTACGAATGAATCGGTATTTCTGATGTTCCTGCTCATTCTGCCTGTGATTTGGGTGTACTGCATGTTTGATGCGGTCCAGCATGTCCATCGCAAGCAGGCTGGTGAGGTACTGCAGGATCGGACATTGTTCGAGGAACTGGAGATGGGCAGAGCATCTGGACGGCGCAGTAAAGTGCTAGCAACACTGTTATCGGCTTTTCCGGGTGCGGGTCATCTGTATCTGGGACTGCAAAAAAGAGGCATGCAATTGATGTTCCTGTTTCTCGGCAGCATCTATATTCTAGACCTGCTTCGATTGTCGGTATTCCTGTTCATGATCCCGTTGATCTGGTTCTACAGCTTCTTTGACGGACTCCAGTGTTCGAGTCGTTACGGCCGTGAACCGTTGACTGATCAACCCATTTTCAAGGACTGGGCTCGTCACCAGCGACTGATCGGATTCGGTATTGCAGCGTTGGGTCTGTATTATCTGGTCATCCGGTTGGTTATTCCACAGCTGAATGAGATGTTCCCCAATATATTTATGACCTACGAGATTCGTTCGTATGTGAACACCGTCATTGTTTCCTTGCTGCTCATTTTTGGCGGCCTCAAGCTGCTGTTCGGCAAGCACCGGGGAGCGGGTACCCATACGATCCATCGGAATGATGAGGGAGCAGACAGTCTCTTTTTGTTCAAGGATCGGGATGATCGACTGTAGAGCTTCCTTAGCGACGCTACACAAGCGATCACTGAAAACGAGTATTTCAAAACAAAAACACACCAAGGGCCATGTCTACAGCCTCTGGTGTGTTTTTGTTTTATTCCATTGGTTTCTTGAATGAATGATTACAATGCTTACTTATTTCGTAGCGCCATTCAGGAGAAGTTGACGGTACATCACTTCGAACAGGAATTCGAACGCTTCGAGATGACGTTTCGCTTCAAAAGCATCCTTGCCCCAGGCATAGATGCCGTGATTTCGCAGCAAAATACCCGGCACCTTGGCGTCAAGTACACCTGGCACCAATTCAGCGATAGATGGAATATCCGCGAAGTTAGGCAGAACTGGTACACGAATCTCCGCATTCTCTTCCCAGATGTTGAAAGCCTTGATCAGCTCGATTCCTTGAATCGGTACATAGCCATCTGATCCAAAGAACTCACTGATCAGGTTGTTAAATACGGTATGAACATGGAACACCGCACCACACCCGGTTAAACGATAGATTTCGCAGTGAATCAACGTTTCAGCGCTTGGTTTCAGGGTTGTGGTCTCAATGGCTTTACCATGCTTGTCCACAAACAGAAAATCTTCCGGTGTACGGAGAGATTTGTCTTTGCCTGAAGCTGTGACCGCAAAGTAAAATTGCTCCGGATCGTAGTCGCCCACACGCATTGACAGGTTGCCACTTGTGCCAGGAAACCAGTTACGGCTGGCAAATAGAGCTTTGATATCGGCCAGCTCTTCGAGGACCTGGCGTTTATGTTCCAATGTAATCTTTTCAAAACCCATCTTTACAGCACTCCTTGTGTTTGCTTCTGTTTCATGTCTTCCATAATATCGTAAAAGGTCGCGAATGGCACATGGTTCACTCCCAGCTCTACGCATTTGTCCGTCAGAATGGAACGGGAGTAGACGAGATCAGCAATCTTGGCACCTTCAAAGTCGGTCAGACTGTCTCCAATGAGAATGCGATTATATTGCTCTTCCGGGAATGTACGGATAACGGTCGTTTTGCACATGCCGCAGCCGTTCTCACAAGGAGGCTGGCAGGGGTTTGGCCATTCGATCTGGATGAATTCACCCGTGAAGTCAGCTCCATTGCAATAAACGTGATCCTGTGGAATATGAAATGGTGCAAGTAACGGTTCGATAAAAAAGTCCATTCCCCCACTGGTTACATTGAATTCAACGCCTTCGCTTCGAACGTATTCAAGAAATTCACTGAACCCTTCGCGAATCCCCGCTTGTCCAAGCACAAATTCCACAATTTCATCTTTTTGCGAAGAAGGCAGCAGGGCGAACATGGCTCCAACACCTTCACGCAGGGAGATTTTTTGCTCAATCGTATCGTTCATAATCGCTTCAATACCTTCGGGCTTGAAATGCTTCATAATCGCTACAATGTTATCCGAGAGGGTAATGGTGCCATCAAAATCACAGAAAATAACGGTCTTTTTGTCACTTCTCATCGTTCGCCACCCCACAGGTCCAATGCGCTTTTCAGCTCTGGATGCTCTGCCGCATAATCTGCAAGTAGGATAGAGCGCTGTGCAGCCTCAATGGCTTGCAGGAATGCACGTCCACCTGCTTCGGTCCCCATGGGATGTCCATGAATCCCGCCACCGGCATTCACGATGACATCTGTGCCAAAGTCACGCAGAATCATCGGTACAAGCCCTGGATGGATACCTGCTGAAGGCACGGGCATACTGGTTCTCACAGGCAAATCCGATGACAGTAATTGTTCGGTGATCGCCATATTTTCTTCCTTCGGCATCGTGACTGATCCGTAAGGGGAAGGGAAGAGCACCAGATCCGCTCCGGCAAGTCGCATGAGCTGACCGAGCAGAACCGAAGCTGAGATACCATAGTGTGGTGAAGGATACAGTGCACCTGCAAGCGCAGGGTGAGCCATGATCGGCACGTTGATGTCGGGATCACTGCTAAGTTCGTGCAGCACATCGTATCCGTAGGACAAAACATTGAACAATAATGCGTTTGCTCCTGCACCTATCGCACGTTCAGCCTGCTGTTTCAGACGTGATGTAGGTCCGGTCAAATTCGCGGCATAAAGAAGTTTCTTGCCCGTCTCCCTACGTGCCTGTTCGGCGGCTTTCATGCAGATCTCCACTCTTTTTTCGATCGGGGTCAGCTTGTTCTCAAACAGAATTTCATCGTCCTTAATCAAGTCTACTCCACCTAGAGCTTGACGGATAAATTGTTCCCGCAGTTCATCTACATCCAGTCCGATAACGGATTTAAAGATACTCATCAATAATGGACGATCGTGTACACCGAGCAGATCACGAACTCCATTTAATCCAAACTTGGGACCAGGGAACGCGCTAAGGAAACCATCCGAGAAACCAAGGCGTGTCAGTTTGATGCGTCCATCCATTGAGATTTTGCCAAAGACTGTCACAAGCAGGGCAGGGATATCACGGCTGAAATTCACATCAGGATA
The DNA here is from genome assembly GCF_014844075.1 of Paenibacillus sp. JNUCC-31. NCBI lineage: Bacteria > Bacillati > Bacillota > Bacilli > Caryophanales > Paenibacillaceae > Paenibacillus > Paenibacillus sp. JNUCC31. The sequence continues at coordinate 630,075 of NZ_CP062165.1, read as the reverse complement.
ACCAATGGTAATATCGGCGTAACGCTCACCTGGGGCCATGCCTTCAGTTTCATGGACCTCAACGCTGATGACTTCGCCCAAATGTTTCTGCATCGCTTCGCGTTTGGCCTGAGGCAATTCGGTCCAACTGCCAACAGTCATGCCGACAGCAATGGACTCTGCCTTCTTGCGGAAGTCTGTACGGTCATCATGCAGACGATATGTGGCTGTGCACATATTGTTCATTTTAAATCCCCTTCCAATGCAGCTCCCATCTCCCGTGAGCGCTCTGCACAGCGGTTGACGGCTGCAATTACATTTTCAAAGAAATCTCCCTCATCCAGCGTTTTCAGTGCTGCCTGGGTTGCACCTCCCGGGGAGGTCACATCACTACGGAGTTTCATCGGCTCCAATCCAGTCTGTTGTACCATTCGTGAAGCGCCCAATACGGTTTGCACAGTCAGATCGCGGGATTGCTGGCTGGACAAGCCGCCACGAATACCTGCGGCAATCATGGCCTCCATCAAATAGTATACATAAGCCGGACCACTTCCGGAAATACCTGTGAGCACTTCGAGTTTATCTTCAGGCACGATGGTCACGATTCCAACGGCTTCAAACATGGTCATGACTGTACTTCGTTGTTCATCCGTAATTTCCGCAGAAAAGGCAAGTCCGGTTGCACCAAGCCCGATGGTACTGGATGTATTCGGCATCGTACGGGCGATCGGCTGTTTGCGGCCCAGCAAGGATTGCATCGTACGGATCGATAAACCGGCAATGACGGAGACGATCAATTGATCTGGTGACAGGAGTGGTCCCAGTTCACGCAAAGCTGCTGCGGCATCTTTCGGTTTCATGCAGAGTACAATGACCGGAGAAGCGGCAAGATGGTCCAGAGACTGTGCTGCGGTTCCGGTATGTACAGCATATCGGGTACTGAGCTCCTCCTGACGTTTCTGGTTGCTGCGGTTCAGCATGGTAATATCCTGAGGACGAACGACCAGGCGGGAGATCAGACCGCGCACGATGGCTTCAGCCATCGCGCCTGCTCCGTGGAAAGTAATATTTTGTTGTAATAACGTCTGTTGTTCTTGACTCATTGTTATCGTTCCTCCTATATAACTGTAGCTGGGATATTATTGCCGGATTTGTCCATTGCCAGTGATACGGTATTTGGTCGATGTCAGGGCAGGCAGGCCCATTGGTCCGCGTGCATGCAGCTTCTGGGTGCTAATCCCGATCTCCGCTCCATAACCGAATTCGAACCCGTCAGTGAAACGAGTGGAAGCGTTATGGTATACAGCGGCCGCATCTACATCATGCAAAAAGCGCTCTGCATTGGTAGTATCCCGAGTAACGATACACTCCGAATGCTTCGTGCCATAACGTGCAATATGCTGCATCGCTTCATCCAGATTCTGAACAATACGGATATTTAAAATATAGTCATTATACTCTGTTGCATAATCTTCCTCCGTCACTGGAAGGGCAGAGGGAACCAGACGGCGAACCGTGTCACAGCCCTTCAGCTGCACATTAGCCTCACGGAATTGTTCGGCCAGAACGGGCAGATGCTCTTCTGCAAATACAGCATGAAGCAATAAAGTTTCCATAGAGTTACATACGGAAGGACGCTGTGCCTTGGCATTAACAGCGATCTGAGCTGCCATGATTGGATCGGCGGATTCATCCACATAGGTATGACAGATACCTGCTCCTGTTTCGATCACAGGCACTGTTGCATTGGCAACCACATTGCGGATCAGCGAGGCTCCACCACGCGGGATGATGACATCCAGCAGTCCGTTTAACTTGAGCATTTCGTCTACGGAAGAACGGTCTGCATCCTCAACAAGCTGCAATGCGTCAGCGGGCATGTCTGTTGTAGCGAGTGCTTGATGCAGCACCTCAACAATCTTGCGATTAGAGGACAGAGCAGAGGAGCCGCCACGAAGCAGAACAGCATTGCCTGTTTTGAGGCATAACCCGGCTGCATCTACGGTCACATTGGGACGAGCCTCATAAATAATGCCGATCAGACCGATCGGTACTCTCAATTTTTCAACATGCAATCCGTTCGGACGGGTGAATGTCTCCAGCACTTCACCGACAGGGTCCTGCAACTCAACGATCTGGCGCAGTCCTTCAGCGATACCGGCGATACGCTCTTTATTCAAAGCGAGGCGGTCCAGCATCGATTCCGGAGTGCCTTGCTCTCTGCCACGTTCCAGATCCTCAGCGTTCGCTGCAATAATGGAATCGGTCTGGGCAATCAATGCGTCTGCCATAACCAGCAGCGCGTTATTTTTTTGTTCTGTACTCAGGCGATTCAACTGCGGAACTACGGCTTGGGCCTTACTCGCTTTTTCTCTGACTTCACTCATTATAAATTCCTCCCATATTTAAAAGTGGAAACAAAAGATTGTTTATTGGTGATAATTATGAACCCTGAGAGGTGAATCGTCAGGACCATAGATGTTCTATTTTAACGTAATCCATTCATCCCGATGGATGACTTCAAGTCGATGGATGCTGTTCAGCTGCTTCATCACTTCGCCACTCGATAATCCCGCAATAAGACGAAGCTGGTCATCATCATAATTGACGATACCACGACCGAGCAAGGTATCATCCATACCAACGACCTCTACAACGTCTCCGGCGTGGAAGGTGCCCAGCACCCGCTTCACCCCTACAGGCAGTAGACTGTGACCGCCATGGACAAGAGCTTCTTCGGCACCATTATCCACAACGACGGTTCCGAGCGGAGTGGACATGAAGCCAAGCCATTGCTTTTTACGTGAGAGCGCAGCCAGGCGAGTCTCGAAATAGGTTCCTTTTCCAGTCCCATCTACCGCCTTCTGCATATCTCCAGGTTCATTCACGCTTCCCACAAAGACAGGCACGCCTCCACGGGTAGCCACTTTGGCTGCATCTACCTTGGATCGCATCCCGCCTGTGCCAACCGATGATCCCGAACCGCCAGCGTAAGCGTAGATCTCAGCTGTGATTTCGGGAATGCGGTCATAACGTACAGCTGATGGATCTTTGCGTGGGTCGGCTGTATAGAGGCCGTTGGTATCCGTAAGTATGATCAGATGCTGCGCTTTGACCAGATTCGCCACAAGAGCCGACAAAAGATCGTTATCTCCAAACTTCAATTCATCAACAGACACCGTATCATTCTCGTTAAAGATCGGAATGACGCGCTGTTTGAGCAGCTCTTCCACGGTCATGCCCGCGTTGCCCATCCGTTTCCGGCTATGAAAGTCGGTACGGGTAAGCAGAATTTGTGCTGTAGTAACGCGGTGCGCTGCAAAAGCCTGTTGATATGCCTGCATCAGCAAAGCTTGACCAACAGCCGCTGCAGCTTGTTTTTCATGCAGTTGCTTGGGACGCTGGGGGTAACCGATCTCCCGGAAACCGGCAGCCACTGCTCCTGAGGTAACAAGAAGAACTTCATGGCCTTGTTCAGCCAAGGCAGCAATTTCTCCGGCAAAAAAAGTAATGGAACTTCGATCGAGCCCGCCTTCTTCCGTAGTAAGCGAACTGCTTCCGATCTTAACGACAATACGTGAGGTCATGTTTTCACTTCCTTAAACAATATTAATGAGAGATTTGAAAGCAGACCGTTGGGTACAAAAAAAACTCCCGCCCTTTTAGTTAAAAAGGACGAAAGTTCGTTACTTCCGCGGTACCACCTTTATTGATGATTGAATCATCCGGCTTCATGCCCTGTAACAGAAGGCACTGTCCTGTGCATCACAGGCCGCTCAGGGGTAGGTTTCGGAGAGAAGCCGCGGTAAATTCTTGCAGCCGGATGGAATTTACTCTCTGGGCGCGGCTGATCCTCTCGTACTGGTCCCGTCATCACGTTTCGTTCAATATTTCCTTATAACATACCATGGAAACTTGGTAGATGCAAAGGGGGGATGCCCCTGTAAATTACTTGAATAAATTCAACTTGCCAATCCGCTCTGCAGCTTCTTTTAATCGAGCTTCATCACTTAACAGTCCTGCACGCACATACCCCTCACCATGTGAACCGAAACCAATGCCCGGTGCGACCGCAACCTTCGCTTCACGAAGTAACACGTCTGCAAAGGAAGCAGAAGTAAAGCCCGCTGGAATAGGCAGCCAGCCAAAGAAGGAACCTCCTGGTTTTGGGGCCTGCCAGCCGATCGATGAGAGTGCATCATAGAAAATGTTGCGACGTGATTCATAACGTGCAACCAATGAAGTAACACATTCCTGGGAAGATGTCAGTGCAGCCGCTGCAGCGGCCTGGATGCCTCCGAAGAGACTCACGTAGATATGATCCTGCAGCAGATTGATTTTGGAGATAATCTCGGCGTTGCCCAACGCAAAACCGACACGCCAACCTGCCATGTTGTACGTTTTGGATAATGTGTAGAACTCAATGCCCACTTCTTTGGCACCTGGTGCCTGCAAAAAGCTCACTGGACGATGGCCATCGAATCCGATCGCCCCATAGGCGAAGTCACTGGCTACGACGATTTTATTCTGAGTGGCGAACTCTACCGTATCTTCATAGAAGGCAAGCGGAGCGGTGGCCGATGTGGGATTGTTGGGATAGTTCAGGAACATCAGCTTGGCCTTTTCCCGATCTCCGGCAGAGATTGTTTCATAATCAGGCAGGAATGCATTGGACTCCAGCAGTGGCATGAAAGACATATGTGCTTTTGCCAGTGCCACACCGGACCAATAATCCGGATAACCTGGATCAGGCACGAGACATACGTCGCCGGGATTGAGCAATATCTGAGGCAACTGGACCAAGCCAGTTTTTCCGCCGAACAAAATGGCAACTTCCGTTTCAGGGTCCAGGTCCACGTTGTAATCTTCCTTGTAACGTTTCGCAACGGCTTCCTTCAGGAAGGCATGACCGCTAAAAGGTGAATATTTGTGGTAAAGCGGATTCTCTGCCGACTCTTGCAACGTTTTAACAATGTGGGGCGGTGTAGGTGTGTCCGGGTTGCCCTGACCCAAATTGATAACATCGTGACCACTTGCGATTTCGCGGTTTACATTTTGAACAAGGGAAGCAAAAAATTGTGTTGGTAGCTGTGTCATTACATCGGATGTAGGTATGGTAAAGGCGGAACGACCCGATGAATTAGGCAGATTAGTCATGCTATACATCACTCCGGTTATGAAAGATGGCAATAGTATTCATTAATTTATCACGTCAATCCCGAGCTGTATAGAGGGGAAAACACTTCAGTTACTCGAAGACGGCAAGAATGAACTGGTTTTTGAACAAAATTGAAACAGGCCATTTATTTTTGTCCATTGAGCAAGGAACCGATTGTTAACGCTGCTTCGTGGGTTATTGTGCACAATTCATAACGAAAACAGGTTGCAGACGTCTGGAAGCTCAAGCTATGATTACAGGTATCACGATTCAGAGGAGTGCTTGTCATGACAAAACAACAAGGGGAAATGCGTGTAGCCCTCATTCAGGGGGATATTCAGCTCGGAGACCCTGAGGCCAACCATAAACATATGCAGTCTTTGCTCGAACGGGCGGTAGAACAGTATCCCGATCTGGGTCTGGCTGTACTGCCCGAAATGTGGAACACGGGCTATGCATTGGAACAAATTCATGAGCTTGCTGACCCGGAAGGAAAGAAATCAAGGGAATGGCTTGCGGCTTTTGCCCAAAAACATCGAATTTCTATCGTCGGCGGTTCTATTGCGGAGAAACGTGATGGCCAAATTTACAATACAATGTATGCCTACAATAGCGAAGGAAATCAGGTAACACGTTATGATAAATTGCATTTGTTCCGTCTGATGGATGAAGAAAAGTATCTGCAGCCTGGTGCAGAACCTGAAATATTTGAGCTGGAGAATGGTCTTACCGCAGGAGCTTCAATCTGTTACGATATTCGTTTTCCCGAGCTGGCTCGCACGCTTGCCTTGAACGGGGCCAAGGCATTAATCATACCCGCTGAATGGCCTAACCCGCGCCTGCATCATTGGCGCACGCTGCTCACAGCAAGAGCCATTGAGAATCAGATGTATGTTATTGCTTGCAACCGTGTAGGCAAAGGGGGAGACACTGAATTTTTCGGACATTCCCTCATTATTGATCCTTGGGGTGAAATTGTGGCTGAAGGCGGAGAAGGAGAAGAGATCGTGACCGGAATTATCCGTCCTTCGCTTGTGGATGAGGTTCGTGGCCGCATTCCGGTATTCGAAGACCGCAGACCAGGCATTTATTTTGGCGGTAAATAAAAAACGGTAATTTTCCAAATAAAGTGTTTATTCTCCCGAGAGGCGGGTAATGATAACTATCCCGTCACCAAGGAGGATGATCAATCAATGGACAACCATGTGAAAGATACGCTCAGGAGACTGGAACAGGAAAACACCAGGGTAGATCACTTTAGGCCATTCTTAGAGAATGGGGCAGGAGGGCTATCACCCCCTGAACGATCTGTTCAGGACGAAGGCCGCCTTGTGAATCAGCAGAACAGGCTGACAAGTGAACGTAATTTGCGAAAATAAACCGCCAAACTTGAAATTCTCATATGTACGTTTTTACGTTAACAATTCAATAATGACATCAGCAACATTGTAATGTAACGATAATTGCTAATACCATGTAAGAACTTTATCCTGCGGATGCGGGAGACGAGTATAGAACAAAGGCTTGGCCCTTATGGGTCAAGCCTTTGTTTATTTTATTGACATGTGTGGCGAACATAATTTGCGGATAATCCTGTTATTCTCCTTGAGAAAGTTCGGCGACGGTTTGTTGAAACGTATGGATGAAAGCTTCAGCAGCTTTGGAAAGGACTCGCCCTTGGCGGTAAGCAACCACCAGTGTACGGCTGGGGGTTGGCTCGGCCAACGGTACATAAACTGGAACAAATTCACTGCGGGGCGCGCGGGCAATAAAGCGTGGAACCAGTGTAATCCCCATGCCTGTAGCGACCAGTGACTGTACCGTCTCAATGTTTGTACTCTCAAACACCACATTGGGATCAAACCCGGCTTCCTCACACAGATCAAAAGTAAGTTTGCGGAATCCCTGTCCTTTCTTCAGTACAACAAATGGTTCATCGCGAAGCTCTTCCATCCGTACGGGAACCGGATGTTCCGGATCTCCTCTGCGTGCCAGAGGGTGATTTGGGGGAACAGCCAAGTCAATTCGCTCTTCCCCAATTGTTACATAAGATAGGCTTGGCTCCTGCAATGGGAGGGAGAGCAGGCTTAAGTCTGCTTTGCCACTGGCCGTCAGCTTTTCAAGCGTAAGCCCGGAGTCTTCCAGCAAGGTTACTTCAATCTCGGGATAGGCCTGCTGAAATGCGGGAAGCACATGCGGAAGTAGGTGGGAGCCAGTGATTGGCATGCTGCCTACAACGACTTTACCTTTACGCAGCTGGGAAATGTCTGACATTTCCTGTCTGAGCAGCTCGACGGCATCAATGATTTTCTGGGCCTGCTCTACAAAAGTCACCCCTGCATGAGTTAGCTCCACGGTGCTGGTATTACGCTGGAATAAAAGTACACCCAGCTCCTTTTCCAGCTTGGACAGCTGCTGACTTAGCGAAGGCTGGGCGATGTGCAGCTTCTCGGCTGCACGGGAGAAATTCCGCTCTGCCGCGATCTGCAGCGTATATTGAAGTTGTCTGAATTCCATATCAACACGTCATTCCTTTCGTTATGCCATCATTATAGCACTACAGATGAAGAAATCGTTATTTTTGCTGAAACGCTTGCACTGCTTAAAAAGAGTTAATACAACACAGGCACAACTATAACAAAAAGAAACGGCCCCGCAAGGGGGGGAGCGGGAAGTCCAATTCTGCAACGAGCATTAGAGCGCTTTTTGATGATAAGTATCTGAGTGATTTAAGTCAATTTGTTAAGCAAATGGCTCCGAAATCCATCCTTCATTTTTTCTTAGCAGTAAATCTTAACTTATGAAGACGTTAACGGATGTAAATTCATCTGGCTAACGTCTTTATTATGAACGGTCAGGAATAAATACTTAAACAAACTTAAAACTTGCTTATATTAACTTGCGAAAAATAAAAATTATACTTATAATTACTTAAAAGGAGGTGCAAGTATTGTGTATCAAGAGGAAAGATTGTTAAAAATACTCGAATACTTGAAACAACACCAATCGATGAGTGTTACAGATATCTGTACGCTGTTTGAAGTATCAAGGGATACTGCACGAAGGGATATTGTTAGATTAGTACAGGAAGGCGTTGTGATTCGAACTCATGGGGGGCTATCGTTACCTGAGTTACAGAAAGAAATGCTGTCTTATCAGGATCGTTTGATTGATGAATCCGAGAGTAAGAAAAAAATAGGGAAGTTTGGGGCAAAACTTATCCAAGACCATGAGACTGTGATTTTAGACGTATCAACTACGGTGCAATTTGTAGCGGAACAAATTAGCGCAAAAAATTGCACGGTGGTCACGCACTCGATTGATAACGTAGGGATCTTGTCCAATCGAGAGGATCTTCAAATCTATATTCTCGGTGGTTACTTGAATGTAAAGCACCGCTTTTTATATGGATCTTCCATTATCGATAAACTCAGTGAAATTCGTGCTGATAAAGCCTTCATTGGAGCATCGGCAATCCGGTCTGATGGGCTCTATTATCCATATGAAGAAGATGCCCGGGTAAAGAAAGAAATGGCGAGAAGATCTGATCAGGTTATCGTAGTAGCCGATCACACAAAATTTATTGGCAAATCTATTCATCGGCTGGACTTTGATTTCGTTGACATTTTAGTCACAAATCTGGAACTCCCGAGTGAGATCAGAGAAGTTCTGGATCAGAAGAACATCACTGTTATTGAGTGTCAGGAAGAAAATGAAGAGGTTCGAAAGCAAGACTGATAACCATAGGAAAGAGGAGGGTTTTTATGTATTATATTTTGCATAATGTACAGATGGCACTTCGCAACCGTATCGTTCCATCAGCCAATGTGTGGATTTCTGAAGGGAAAATCATGAGGATAGACACAGGTGATCTTCCTACGCTAGAAGGAGAGTATGAACGGATTGATGGGAGAGGACATTTGCTAGTACCTGGGATGATAGATGTTCATATCCACGGTGCCAATGGCTTTGATATGATGGACGGTACTGAAGAGAGTATTCAAGAAGTTTCACGCCAATGTGCTTTAACGGGGTGTACCTCATTTCTGGCTACATCTGTTAGTTCTACGATGGAGGATCTTCTGGAAATGATTCGTAGTGTCAAGCGTGTAATAGGACAAGAAGTGGGGGCAAAGATCGCAGGGATTCACTTAGAGGGGCCGTATCTGAACCCGAAGCGAAAAGGAATGCAGAATGAAAAGTATTTGCGGCATCCCAACATAGAAGAAATGAAGATCATTTTCCAGGAAGCAGGGTCACTCATTAAGATGGTTACTATTGCTCCCGAGCTGCCGGGAGGAATGGACTTGATTTCCTTTTTGAAAGAACAGGGAGTAGTTATAGCGATCGCTCATTCGGATGCTACATATGAGGAAGCCAAACAAGCCTTTACATCAGGTGCGAGTCATGTTACGCATTGTTTTAATGGCATGCGGCCGATCCATCATCGAGACCCGGGTCTGATCGTGGCTGCTTTTGAAGAGAAACATGTAAGTCTTCAAGCTATTGTAGATAATGTCCATCTGCATCCTGCTATTATTCGACTGATGCATAACCTGAAAGGACCGGAAGGAATGGTCTTGATCACAGATGCTTTACAAGCAATGGGTATGGGCGATGGGAATTATCTATTTGGAGGCCATCATGTCACGGTATCGGGTGGCATTGCAAAACTGGAGGATGGAACACTGGCCTCCAGTACAGTTACCATGAATGAAGCCTTACGTTATACTGTCGAAACCGGAATTCCCTTGATAGATGCCTTACAGATGGCTTCAACTACGCCAGCCAATATTCTTGGATTTCAACAAAAGGGGGAAATTTCCTCTGGTTTCGATGCCGACCTCGTCCTATTGGATGATGAATTTCAGGTTCTCTGGACGATGGTGGGCGGTCAAATTCTATAAATCACTATTATTTGCGATTCCACAGCGAAAGCCCATTAGATAAGTCTAGTGGGCTTATTTTTTATTTTCTTCACATTCCGACCCATACAGAATGTAGCGAACTTGAGTAATTTTAACTTTAATAATGTCTCATCTTCGTTGATATTGGTAGGCCGTAACCTTACAATCTCCGAAATTCCCCAAATTCAAAGCACTGGTAGATCACCTCGCGATATCCTCGTAATAAGGCAGTGTAGTACTGAAAAGGGCGCCCTTTTTTTACATATATCAGTAGCACAGGTCAAGACAAAATATGCATAGAATTTAACATATAACAAGAGAATAGGTGCTGTTCCCGCAAACAATCCTCCTTTAAACTTGAAGCGTACTTAACAAAATCTGCTAGAGGGGGATTCAAATGCGCAAAAAGGTTATCGGGGGAATTTGCACTACAGTTCTGGTTTGCAGTCTGCTTGCGGCGAACAACGGAACGACCTACGCCAATGGCGTCAATAACTCTGATGCTCCTACGAACAAATCGGTCAAGAATGTGATCCTGTTTATTACGGATGGGATGAGCTTATCCGATGTTAACTTGGCCAGATGGTATCAGGGAGGACAGGCGCTTACGATGGATAAGTATTTTAGCGGCCTGGTCAGAACGTATTCCACGGATTCACTTACCACGGATTCCGCTGCGGGGGCTACGGCATATGCCACAGGCCATAAGGTTAAGAGTGAGACGGTATCCATACTTCCAGACCTAATAACGATGCCGTTCGTGGATGCAGTTAAACCCGAGGACGTGAACAAACCTCTCCCTACGATTATGGATGCAGCCAGAATGGCAGGGAAAAGTACAGGAACGGTATTTACTTGTGAATTAACGGATGCGACGCCTGCGACATTTCTAAGTCATGCATACACGCGTGACAATGCGCAGTCTATTGCAGAGCAGATGGTCTACAGTGGGGTAGATGTTCTTCTCGGGGGTGGGGCTGGGTATTTGGTACCCGGCAAAGAAGACATTAACCGCAAGGACGGAGAAGATTTAACCAAAGTCCTTAAATCGAATGGATATGAATATGTAACGGATAAAGCAGGATTAATAAATTCTAAAACGAATAAAATCTGGGGTCTGTTCAACTCCGAAGCGCTGGATGCTGATTTTGACCTGAACCCGCAAAAACAGCCGAGCCTTGCTGAAATGACCAAAGTAGCTGTAGAGAAATTGTCACAGAATGAGAAAGGTTTTGTTCTGATGGTCGAAGCAAGTCAGATTGACTGGTATGGTCATGATAACGATCCGGTGGGGATTATGAGTGAGACATTAGCGTTTGATAAAGCCTTCAAAGCCGCTGTTGACTTTGCAGAAAAAGATGGAAATACAGCAGTCCTATCGGTTTCGGATCATGCTACCGGTGGGCTCAATATGACGAACTATGATTCCACCAAGGACCTTGTCTCCGTGATGAAGAAAGCGAAGCATACCAGTTATTACATTGAAGGCAGTATTAATGAGAACAATTTCAAGAAGGTCCTTGCGGATAATTATGGACTTAGTGATTTAACTAAAGAAGAAGCAGAACGAGTCAAAAAAGGAATGAAAGATAACCTTTCGCCGGTCATCGGTAAAATCTTGGGGAATAAGACAGGCGTAACCTTCTCCACGGATGATCACACATCGGAAGAAGTCGGATTGTTCGCCTATCATCCGGCTAATTTTAAACCGACCGATTTCGTGAACAGCGGCGTAATCCAGAATACGGATGTGAGTAAGTATATTCAAGAAGTGACTGGACTAAATCTGGCTCAACTTCAGAATACACTGTACGTATCCAGTGATAAATTCAAGGCCAAAGGGGCTACGATCACCCTAGATAAGGCAGATAAGACCAATCCGGTGGTTGTAGTGAAAAAAGCAGGCCAAGTTCTCAAGCTGCCTATAGATAAAAACATCGCCATTCTGGACGGCAAAACAACGAAACTCAATGTACTGACGGTAATGATTAAAGATAAAGTGTGGGTTTCACAGGATGCAGTGGACTTGATTCTCTAATTCTTAAAGCTACGGTGTGATTTGTCGCGTGAAAGTTTAAGCGCTTAAACTGTGGTCTGCATGTCTTTAAGGCAGTTTTTCATGCCTAGTAACTATTGTCTAAAGTCACCCATCGCCCGAAGAAAATAACAGAAGCGTACACGATACAACTAGTTCTTATAATGGTATTTTCTATAAAGTAGTGTGTATAACTGCCCTGAATCAAAAGAATGAAGCACGTAATAAGGAGAAGAATGGCTACTAATAATGCACCGTCATATACCGAACGGTACGTACGGTGGTGTGAGAGGTAGGGGGCTTAAACGCCCCCTCCTACTCGATTATGGGTATTTTTCAAAAGGTATCCATAATGGCGAATGAGTATATGAGGTAATCTCACTAACCGGAATGTTAATATCCTATCGTTATACTATGTCGGCAGGGTACGATACGATAGACGGGGGAGAGATTGGGCATTTTATTTTCTCTAATGATTGGTATTCCAGTGGTTTTGCTATTAAGACTTAAATTGTTTGCGGAAGCAGAGCGGCGAGATGCCCATCATTAATTTGAAGGTTCGTCCAAAATGGGAGGTGTTATCAAACCCAACCATTCCCGCAATTTCAGTAACATTAAAAGAAGAGCCAACCAGCAAATCACGCGCTTCTTTAATACGGATGTTATTGATATATTCAATGAAGCTGAATCCGGTGGATTCTTTAAAAGTTCGGCAAAGGTAGGAAGAGCTTATATCGAATTGCCGTGAAATCTCACAGAGCTTAAGCGGTTCCATATAATGTTGATTTACATAATTAACAATGTCCAGGACTTTCTTGTGTGCACGATTGGATTCCACCAATGGAGCTGCAAGGCTGTCAAATAGTTTACGATTAAGATTGATGAGCAACTCCACCAATAAAATTTGTTGGTACTGTTCATATCCGCGAGCTTGCTTTTTCTCTTCCTGAATCATCTTCTGAAAAAGCTGTTCCATGAAATACTGATCCTTCCCGTTCATCTTCAAAGAGCGGTAATCACTTTTGAACAATTTGAGCAGTTCCTCACATTGACCGCCGGTGCAGAAATGCTGCAGAAATTCTTTCTTGAACAGCAGTGTAACCCGTTCATACATATTGCAGCCGGAATTAACCAGTTTGTGCTTTTCGTGAATATCCACAAATAGCAGTGTTCCACCCGCAACCTGGTATGTTCTGTCCCCTATAAAATAATAAAAATCTCCTGATATTAAATACAGAATCTCATATGCATCATGATAGTGACTTGAAGGCATGCTGGTATATACCTGTTTCTTGTGGCTGATGTCAAAAAGAGTAGACTCATAAAATACCGGCTTCATTTAGCACCCCCTAAGAGGATTGTAGACTTGATCTATAGTGTGTAGCAATATATGTATAAAAATTTAATAATTACAAGAGAATACGTGCTGTTTAGACAAACTTTTTGAGTTAAGCTTAAGCTGAATTTACCAAGTGCTGGAAAAGGAGGTGTCATGCTCAGAGGTTTGGGGATAAGGTTCATCTCTGTTAAAAGTTAAAGCGCTTATACTATTTGGTTAAGGGAGAGATTGCGGTGCTTAATTCAACGAATAGCAAGGTTTTCAGGAAGATGAAATTTTCATTGTTGATCCTGCTCAGTTTTTCAATCATTATCTCTTATGGCTCTCTGTCTAGTACGTTCCAACAGAAGAGTTACGCGGCAGGGAACCCTGATTCAAATTTCTCACCGGCAACACTTCAATTCTTGCGTATTAACACTGGTCTCGATGGTGAGCAATGGAACAATATTATGATGCTTGTCAACAAACCGGAGCAGGACGATCTGAACTGGACCAAGTTTTACGGATATTGTGAAGATATTGATGATGACCGTGGTTATACGATTGGAATATTCGGTGCGACTACAGGCGGCTCAAATGACACCGGTCCCGACGGTCCGGATCTGTTCAAGGAATATGACGCTGCCAAAGGCGCGAGTAATCCTTCGGTTAAAGGCGCATTGGCCCGAATCGGTGTCAAGGGTGCGATGAAAGGGAAGATCCTCGAAATCAATGAAAGTGAAAAGAGTTTCTGCAAAAAGATCGGCAATTTGCAGAATGATCCCGAGTGGAGAGAGGCTATGTGGAAAACGTTCTACAATGTCTATATTAAGTACAGTGTGGATCAGGCCCGCAAACGCGGCTTTAACTCGGCATTAACGATTGGTTCCTTCGTGGACGCTGCGCTGAATCATGGAGCGACCGGCGGCTCCGAGACTCTTCAAGGGCTTTTGGGTAAATCAGGAAGCAGCACGGATGAGAAGACTTTCATGACCAAATTTTATAAAGAACGGACCAAGATTGTGGATACGAATGAGTACAACTCTCCGCCTAACGGGAAGAATCGTGTGAAGCAATGGAGTAATTTGCTGAACATGGGGGAGACAGACCTGAAGAGCGCAGATTCGGCAGTACGTCAAGTCACCGACTGGGAACTCCAATAACAGGAATGTAAGGGTAGCAGAACCGCCGTTCTTCTCGGTGACGGCGGTTTGATGATAAGTGAGTTTAATGAAGAAGGAGATGGGCCAAATGGATAAAAACCAATCTTATCTCAAGAACAGATTTTCCAAGGTGATCAGTCTAATGGCTATAGGTTTGCTGCTTGCCATGGAGTTGACCGGTTTTGTCTCAGCAGGAAGGGAAGAAAGTGAGGAAGGTCTTGCAAGTGAAGCAGCTGCAGTACAGGAAACGATTGCCCAGTGGATTTTTAAGGACAAAGGCGAGAACGGATTATTTCCGGCTACCGGCGGGGTAAATCAAACGGCTTCATCCATTCGTGATGTAGGAACAAATACAGATGCATACACCTATGAGTCAGGTGAGAACAGTGTACGCAACCAGGGCTGGCATGAAGGAACGGGCATTAAATACTGGCTGGCCACGCTTTCGACCAAAGACTTCGAAGCTATCTCCCTCTCTTCACAGCAAACTTCTTCAAGTACGGGACCCAAGGATTTTAAGGTGCAATACAGTACAAATCAGCAGGAATGGACAGATGTTGTAGGCGGTAAACTGGTTCTTGCCCAGAACAATTTTAATTGTGCTAATAATTCCTGCAAATTAACGAACCTCGCTTTGCCTGCGGGAATAAACAATCAAGATGTAGTCTATATCCGTTGGGTGGTAGACTCTGTAAAAAGCGTAAGCGGAGGAACGGTGTCCAGCTCAGGCTCAAGCAGAATCAAGGATGTAGTCATTAAAGGAACACGTATTAGTGGCGAACCTGGGGACACTCCCACACTTGAGGTAAGCAAAACTCCAGCCTCAGGAGCTGCAGATGTTTCTCTTAACGCAGAGATCACAATAAAGTTTAATAAAGCCATCAGTCTCGACAGTGGCTTTCAAGTTGTAATCACGGAAAACAGTGTCCCGCTTAACAACATCTCTGCCTCGCTTCTCGGTCAAGACACGGTTAGAGTCAGCCACCCTAATTTTACTTCAGGAAAAACTTACCAGGTGACCATCCCTAAAGAGCTTGTTAAGGGGGCTATGGACGGCCGGACACCGGACAACAATATTACCTGGAGCTTTAAGACGAAGTCTCTGGATACCGGCAACAAAACACCAACACTGCTGAACATGACTTTTAATGGGGATCCAAAGACAAGTATCGCCTTTGACTGGTATACAGCCGAAACCGTCAGAGGTACAGTAGTGCAAGTGGTGGAGGCCTCCAATGCGGGAGGAAACGATTTCCCGGAACAACTGGCGACTTCGTATGAGGGCAGCTCAACAGTTATTGAAACCTTAATGACCTCAGGAGACAGAAGCTCCAAGAAGTATAAAAAGTTCGCCAGTCATAAGGTTATCGCAAGCGATCTCAAGCCTGGAACCAAGTATATGTACCGAGCTGGTAACGGTGATGCGGACGGCTGGAGCGAGACAGGTTCTTTTACTACGGACAAGGCGAATAATCAGGATTTCCATTTCCTCTATGTTACCGACACCCAAGGCTCCAGCAAGTCGAATTTCGATCTGTGGCAGGATACTTTTAAGAGAGCTATTGAGAAAACAGTAGATCCCAAGTTTGTTCTTCTTACAGGGGATCTAACGGATGACGGTGATCTGGAGCAGCTGTGGCAGTGGTTCTTGGGAGTGCCGAAAAAAGAATTTGCCAATGTGCCATTTGCGCCGATCATCGGTAATCATGAGATAGAGGATTATCCGAATAATAACTTCTATAACCATTTTAATCTTCCAAAGGATGTCGGGACGGGCGCTCATGACGGGTCGGTGTATGCTTTCGAATACGGCGATGCCTTGTTCATGCAAATCAATTCCCAGTACGAAGGGGAGGTCAAACCTTACAAAGCGGATATTCAGTTCACGAAGCAGTTGGAATGGATGCGGAATCAGGTGGCAAAGACCGACAAAAAGTGGAAATTCGTCTCTATGCATAAGGGAGCTTATTCTTCAGGGGATAATGCTTCGGCCGAAAGCGATCGGGTAGAATTTTACCGGAAATATCTGATTCCTGTATTTGATGAGCTGGGTGTGGATATGGTGTTTGAGGGACATGACCATATGTATATGAGGTCTTTTCAAATGCTGAACAACGTTCCAATTAAGAATGTCATTACCGATGAGCAAGGAAATGTGCTGAATCCCAAGGGGACTGTATATTTAATGGGTAACTCGGCCGCTTCGAAATTCTATGCTCTTAATCCAGATGCAGACACGTTTTTTGCAGCAAAAAACGAGCAGCCCAACAAGAAAATGTTTGTGGATGTTTCCATTTCAAACGACGTGCTGAAGTTTACATCTTACACAGCTGTTAAAGATAAACCCCTTGCTGTCTATGATGTTTACAGTATTAAACGGACGGACGTCAAACCCGGCACAGTTCAAAACCCAAGCGCAGTAAGACAGTCCGGGAACCGTGCAGTTCTTTCGTGGAAAGCGCCAGCAAATAGCTCTGAGCCGGTGCGAGGTTACCGGATTTACGAGAAGAATGATAAAGTCAGCACAAATTGGAGCATATATGTACCGGCGGTAAGTGGTCAGATGAGTTACAGCTATACAGTAAACGGCATAGATTCTGCTAAAGCCTACAATTTCGTTATTAAAGCAGTGGGGACAAGAAGTAATTCACTTCCAGCAGAGGCAGGAATGCAATGAATGGATAAATATGGGGAATACGATCGTCTGGAACAGGTGAGATGTATTCATGGTAGCCCTGGTAACAGGGCTGCTTTTTTTGTGTTTTATATAAAAAGCATTGACAGAGAAGAGGCTGGAACGTAGTATAAAATTTATATGATAATGATAATTGTTATCAATTGGAACCCCTGCGTAAAGCAGTGGTTTATTTGCATTTTCCTCGTTATAGGCTGAACCTATTACATCTATAGAAATTATATCTTGGAACAATGAAGGACAGGGTGATATATTTATGTCATTCAAGAGCTTTACTTTTAGAGGAACGTACAAGGCTCTTCCAAGGACCGAACTTATGATGAGGTGAAAATGATGAGTAAAAAAACGATGTTTGAGAAAATTTGGGAAAATCACGTGATTCATCAGGAAGAAGGCAAGCCAAGCATTTTGTATATTGATCTGCATTTGGTGCACGAAGTAACATCACCGCAGGCATTTGAAGGTCTGCGTCTGAGTGGTCGGAAAGTCCGTCGCCCTGAACTGACGTTTGCGACCATGGATCACAACGTTCCAACCAAGGATCGTTTCAACATTACAGATCCGATCTCCAAACAACAAATTGACACGCTTTCACAAAACTGCCGTGATTTCGGCGTAAAACTGTATGATCTGGATACCATCGACCAAGGTGTTGTACACGTTATGGGACCTGAACTGGGTCTGACTCATCCAGGTAAAACGATTGTATGTGGAGACAGCCACACATCCACACATGGTGCATTTGGTGCATTGGCATTCGGAATCGGAACAAGTGAAGTCGAGCATGTTATGGCAACCCAATGTTTGCAGCAAGCCAAAGCCAAAACGATGGAAGTTCGTTTTGTCGGCAAGCGTAACCCGGGTGTAACGGCGAAGGATATGATTCTCGCAGTTATCGCCAAATACGGTACAGATTTTGCAACAGGTTATGTTATTGAATATACAGGTGAATCGATCCGTGAACTGAGCATGGAAGAGCGCATGACCGTCTGCAACATGTCCATCGAAGGTGGAGCGAGAGCGGGCATGATTGCTCCGGATGAAACCACATTTGAATATCTGCGTGGACGTGAATACGTACCTGCTGATGGCAAATTCGATGAAGCGGTTGCTGCCTGGAAAGAGCTTGTAACCGACGAAGGTGCTGAATTCGACCGAGTGGTTGAAATCGATGTGGAAACATTGATTCCGCAAGTAACTTGGGGCACAAGTCCAGGCATGGGAACCGACATTTCTTCGAAAGTTCCTGTACCGGCTGAATTGCCAACTGAAAATGAACGTAAAGCAGCTGAAAAAGCGCTTGAATATATGGGCTTGGAACCTGGAACACCAATCTCCGAAATCCCGGTTGATTATGTATTTATCGGTTCATGCACCAATGGACGGATTGAAGATCTGCGTGCTGCTGCACAGGTAGCCAAAGGTCACACTGTATCCAGTAATGTTACAGCGATCGTTGTTCCAGGTTCGGGACGTGTTAAAATTCAGGCCGAAAAAGAAGGTTTGGATAAAATTTTCACTGAGGCTGGATTTGAATGGCGTGATGCAGGATGCAGTATGTGTCTGGCCATGAACCCGGATGTATTGAAACCAGGACAACGCTGTGCTTCGACATCCAACCGTAACTTCGAAGGACGTCAGGGACGCGGAGGACGTACTCACCTTGTATCTCCTGCAATGGCAGCAGCAGCAGCGGTTAAGGGACACTTCGTTGACGTACGTGACTGGAATTTCAAAACGGAAGCAGCTATCTAACATAGGAACGGATTGAAGGGAGAACGAATGATATGGAAGAATTTAAAACACTGCAAGGCATCGTTGCACCGGTAGATCGGGTCAATGTAGATACAGATGCCATCATTCCGAAACAATTTTTGAAACGGATCGAACGGACCGGATTTGGACAATTTTTGTTCTATGAATGGCGTTTTGACGAAGAGGGGAACAACAATCCCTCCTTCGAACTGAATAAACCTCGTTACAAAGGGGCATCCATTCTGATTTCACGTGCCAACTTCGGCTGTGGGTCATCCCGTGAGCATGCGCCATGGGCAATTATGGACTACGGATTCCGTTGCGTGATTGCACCATCCTATGCTGACATTTTCTATAATAACTGTTTCAAAAATGGCATTCTGCCAATTCAACTGTCGGAAGAGCAGGTAGAAGATCTGTTCCAGCGTACAGCGACTCATGAAGGTTATGAACTAAATGTGAATCTGGAAAACAAAACGATTACAGATGCACACGGGTTGCATATTGATTTTGATCTGGATGAACACCGTCGTCAATTCCTGTTGCAAGGTCTGGATGATATCGGTCTGACACTTCAGCATGATGATGAAATTACAGCTTATGAAGAGCGTCACGCGGCTAAATTGTTTGGATAAATAGCTTCAACCAACCAAGCGTTTCAATTTTGGCAAAATGAATATCGAACCTCTAGACCGAGCATGGAACCTCAACGTTCCAGACTCGGGATTGAGGTTTTTTTGCATTGTGCCTATTAAGCGTGCAGCTTCTGATTGTAGGGATAATCCGACTAAATATGACAACGTTGTAACCGGATGAAGAGACAATATCTGATAAACTGATTAGTAGATTATGGAAGGGTTGATAGAGTCGAGTGTTGCATCACAGCGAATCAGGTGGAAGGTTCAAAAGACAAACAGAATGGTGGTTGATGTATGAAAAAGTGGTCGGCAGCAGTCTTTGTTTTTCTGTTCCTGTGTTTATTTCCTGTCATGGCAAATGCCGATTCGTCTCCATCGATTGTGCTGGACGGTGTGACCATTAAGCAACAATCGGGAGCTCCGGCCGAGAACATTGGCAAGACCGTGATGGTGCCCATTCGGATTGTCTCTGAAAATCTCGGATATCAGGTGAAGTGGGAGAAAGCCACCCAGACCGTCCGAGTTCTCAAAGGTAACAGCAGTATCCAGATGACGGCCGGTGAGGATGCAGCCACTGTGAATGGAAGTCGGGTCAGTCTGGACTCGCCGCCCCTTGTTAAGCAGGGGACTACACTGGTTCCACTACGGTTTGTCGGTGAGGGCATGGGTCTGCGTGTGGGATGGGACAATGGAACCAAGACAGTTAGCCTATTTAGCATCCCTCCTGTAGCAGATCCAGAAAATGAAAATGATCCAGTAGAAACACCTGCATCGAATGGTCTTGGAGAGCTTCAGAACATCAGCTTCAGCGGGGATCGACTGATTGTTGCGACGAATGGTGATATGACACCCAAAGTGTCCAGTATCAGCGGACCTGATCGCATTATCGTGGATCTGCCTGACACTACATTTTCCAAGGAATTCAGTCAGGGGCAAGTAAGCAGTCCGGATGGGAGCGGGAGTATTCAGGTTACGGATTCAGCACTGGTCTCGAAGGTCCGATATGCGATATTTAGCAAGTCACCTTCAACGGTGCGTGTGGTACTAGATCTGAATCAGGCAGCTACTGCCAAATGGTCACTAGGCGAGAACAACGTCTTGCTCGTTGACCTTACAGCAAGTGACGGAGAACCAACAAGTCAGCCGGCATTGCCAACCAATGATGGCAAAAAGGTCGTTATTATCGATCCGGGACATGGCGGACGTCAATCGGGAGCCGTGAGTGTGTCAGGTGCCTATGAGAAGGATTTTAATCTGTCTGTGGGATTAAAAGTGCAGGAGCTAATGAAACAGTATACGGAGATTCAGACGGTGATCACAAGACAGGATGATACGGAGTTATCCCTGCAGCAGCGTGTGGATATCGCCCAACTGAATCAAGCGGATATTTTTGTCTCCATTCATGGAAACAAGTTCACAACCCCAGTTCCTAATGGGATAGAAACACTATACAGTCGCAAGGAAAGCAAAACTCTGGCTGACATACTGCACAAACATGTGTTACCAATTACGGGATTCAAGGATCGGGGAGTCAAAACAGCAAGTCTGCATGTAACCCGTGAAACAACAATGCCTGCGGTTCTACTTGAACTCGGATTTTTAAGCAATCCTTCCGATGAAGCAATTATGCTTACAGAGGATTATCAGGATAAATGTGCACAGGCCATTGTCGACGGAATCGTGGAATATTTGGGTTTATAAGCTTTGTATGCGCAATTATGCAGATTAGGACAGTTCGTTGTTTAGAGATGCATATTTGATAATAAAGGGAAAATCCAGACAATAAAATGTAGAAAAAGCTTGATTTGACAACGTTTTTTTTCTGTTATGTTGGAATATATTCGCAACTTTTGGGAGCGCGGGGCGTCTAATAGGTGTCTGGTAATGCCCAAGTGGTCAGTCGGAGCTGAAGATTCACAACATGCGGCAAAAAAATATGAGAATGGTAGGGGTGAAGGATGAAGAAGTTCGGTTTTTTGGTACTGTTATTTGTCTTTGGGCTCGTTTTCCCGGGCTATAGTCATGCAGCAGCAGATACGCACATTATCCTAGATGGGAAAGAGATTGTACAGCCTTCGGATGCCAAAGCGGAAATCATCAACAGTAAAGTGATGGTTCCGATTCGGGTGATTTCGGAGAGCCTGGGATATGGTGTGGACTGGAAACAGGCAACAAGCACCGTGACTATTAGTAAAGACAACACTGCCATGCAGATGATTGTAGGACAGAAGACGGCAACGGTGAACGGCAGTAACGTGAACCTGGATGCCCCACCACTCGTAAAAAATGGTACCACACTTGTGCCTCTCCGGTTCATTGGTGAGCAAATGGGTCTTAAGGTGGGTTGGAACAATACAACGAAGACGGTAACATTAGTTACCCAGAATTCAGGTTCCGGAAACGGGACAACCACTCCTCCGAACTCTGGCAATGACGGCGGAGGTTCCAATCAGGAGGGTCTTGTACTGGTGAACGGCATCAGCTTCAGCGATAACCGCCTCTTGATTGCAACAAGCGGTAATACGAAGCCGAACGTCTTCACGATGACAGGACCGGATCGAATCGTTATTGACTTGCCGAACACTGCTTTTGCTGATTCTTTCAGTGAAGGACAAGCTCTTGATAGCAACCAGAATGGACAGCTTGTTGTGAGTGGATATCCGGATGTGTCGAAAATTCGTTATTCTTTATACAGCAATAGCCCTTCGACGCTTCGCTTTGTTATTGATTTGAGCAATGCCAAAGGTTATGACGTGCAAAGTGACTCGGGCCTCGTTATGATTGATCTGAACAAAGAAGGGACTACAACACCACAACCTCCAGTTGGAAACAATGGCAAAAAGGTTGTTGTTGTAGATGCTGGACACGGTGATCAGGACCCAGGAGCCATTGGGGTAACGGGCAAAAGAGAGAAAGATTTCAATCTGGCAATGGCGCTGAAAGTGGAAGCATTGCTGAAAAAAGAATCCAACATTGACGTTGTGCTGACGCGCAGCGATGATACATTTTTGGCTTTGAAAGAACGTGTGAAGATCGCAGAAAGCTTGAAGGCTGATATCTTTATTTCCATTCATGCAAACAGTGGTTCTGCTGCGGCGAACGGTGTGGAGACATATTATACCCGTTCTAACAGCAAGGCACTGGCTACGGTAATGCATAAGTACCTTTTGCAATCATCTGGTCTGAAGGATCGGGGAGTGAAAACGGCGAGTCTCCACGTAACCCGCGAAACAACGATGCCGGCAGTTTTGCTGGAAGCCGGTTTCCTGAGCAACAAGAGTGATGAAGCTGCATTGTTCACTGAAAGCTTCCAGAACAGTGTAGCCAAAGGGATTGTTGCAGGAATCAAGGAGTATCTGGGAATTAAATAAGGGTTTTAGCCCTTATGATCAGGAGGCGGAGTTAGAATGAACAAAAAATTATGGATTGCAGCGCTGTTGGTAACGGTTATGGCAGTTGCTGCTGGATGTGGAAGCAAGCCAACAGCAGCTCCATCTCCAAGTCAGACACAAGGTGCGGGAACAGAGAATAATGCGTCTGAAAATCAGAATGAGACGGAAACTACTGAACCTGCAATCGTGGAACCGGAGGAAACAACGACGACACCGGGTACTACAGAAGGCAGTACGGAGGGTACAACAACTACTCCATCGAGCGAAACTTCCTCGGAGAAGCCTGGAACTTCCGAAAGCAATGAGAAGAAGACCATTGATGTGTACTACACAGATCCGGAAGAGCTGGAATTGCACAAAGCAACGGCAGAACTTTCTTACGCTTCAGATGATGCCAAATACAAGGCTGCATTTGCAGCGCTGCAACAAAGCAAGGACGACAAACTCGTTCCTCTTTGGGCAAAAGAAATAGAATTGAAATCTGCTCAGTTCAAAGACGGGGCGCTTACACTGGATATCCACATGCCAGATACAGCACGTCTTGGTGCAGGTGGCGAAGTGTTTGCCATTGATGCCTTGAAACAAACGTTCTTCCAGTTTGATGAAGTCAAATCGCTTGATTTGCTGGTGGACGGCCAGCCATCCGAGAGCTTGATGGGCCATGTGGATCTTGAGCATCCAATGACACGATCCGAATAGGTTGTACAGCATGTTGTTTACCGTGAATCTGCGGAATATCGGCCGTTTTACATGAGAGAGGGGAATCACAGTTGACTTTTAAATATAACAATCCATCACACTCTAAAAAAGTAGTTTCAGCCGTGCTTGCAGGCATGATGGCCCTTAGTGCCGGCGGAGCTGCCTTGGCAGCAGAATCAACAGAAACGGGGAAAGGCCAGACTGCGACTGTAAGCAATACAGCTGCATCAACCGGCTTGTTCAGTGATATCAAGGTCGGATACTGGGCTGAGAAACATGTGTACAAGCTGGCCTACCAAGGCATTCTTCTCGGTAACAACGGCCTGTTCCGTCCGGGAGACGCGGTAACACAGCAGGAAGCTGTGACGATGGCGATCCGTTTTATGAACAAGGAGAACCAGTTGAACGACAGCACGGCTACGGCATTACCGACAAATATGGAAGTGGGAAACTATTTCAAGCCATATGTCGCTTTGGCGCTTCAACTGGGACTGATTGATAAAACCGAAGAATCTACAGTGGATGTGTCCAAAACTTCCTGGGGACAGAAACAGGCATCACGGGAATGGATTACGAAATTGCTGATCCGTTCGTTGAACAAAGATGCTGAAGCGAAGGCGCAAAACAACCAATCTACCGGATTTGCTGATAATGATAGCATTTCCCAAAGTGGAAAAGGATACATTAATCTGGCTGTAAGTCTGGATCTGGCCAAAGGTGTAGAAGGCAACAAATTTAATCCAACCGGCTCTGTAACTCGTGCCCAACTCGCTACATTCTTTAGCCGTGGCGAAACGTTAACGGATACGAAGTATGCGAATACATCTACAGGTTATGTAACAGGATTAAAAGATGGGCAGATCACGCTGGTTGTGGACGGCAAAGCTGTCAACTTCGCAGTGAACAGCAGTACACCTTACTTTACAAAAGACAGTGAATCCCGTGCATCGTCTGCGGATGTGAAGCTGTATACGAAAGTTCAGGTTGTAGGTGCTGCCGGTACAGCTTCCTATGTGGAAGTGGTTGATGCTACGCCACAGGTAGAAAGCGTTGAAGGAATTTTTGCTCGTTCATTATCAGGTAATAAAATTGGCTTGTTTGTAGGCGAGAATTATGAAACGTATAGCTATGATGAGGCAACGGCATTTATCGATCAAAACGGAAATGCAATCAAACTGTCTGATATTACAACAGACAGCACCATTGAAGTACAACGTGAGACGTTCTCGGCTGACAAAAAGACAGTCGTTATTCGTGTGAAGTCCGGTATTGTCAATAAAAGTGATAGTGGTGTCATTGCTGAAGTAACGACTTCAGCCAAAACGATTAAACTGACCAATGCAGCCGGAGCTACAGAGCAGTACACCTATAACGATAATTTGATCATTCGTTATCAGGACCGAATCCTTTCCCTGGCTGAGCTAAAAGCGGGGAGTGCTGTAAAATATACGGTGAAAGACAGTGTCCTGCAAACCATTGAATTGTCGCAAGGTGTAGAGCAGTCTGTACGCGGCACACTGGTGGAAATCGGTGGTAACCAGTCCACACTGACATTTAAACGTGAAGGTGGATCTCTGGAAGCGAAGCTGCTGGTAGAGAAGCCGGAAGTAATCATTAACGGAATACAGGATGCAACGTTGAATGATCTGATTACAGACGCAACCAATGGAGATCAGGTTGAGCTTACGTTAAATTCTGAAGATCGCGTGACGCGCATTCAAGTGGTCGGACGTCAGATGGAGCCCATGAACGGGGCATCTGTTGTATCTTACAACAGCAAAACCAAAGTATTGACGGTTCTTGACAGCAATAAAAAACCGTTTGTGTTCACGCTTGATGACAAAACGAAGCTGGACTACAATGCAACGAAGCCTACACTTGCTGGATTGGAATCGTTGTTGAATGACGGTCGCAAATTGGATCTGACATATGTGGGAACTCGTGCGCTATCCGTTAAAGTGATCTTCAAGTACGAAGGCACAATTAGCAGCATCGATACTGCGGGCAGAAAAATCAGTTTGTTGTCCGGAAACCAAACGATCACTGTGCCGTACTCCACACTTCCTTCGATTGAGATTTACAACAAGTCAGGAGCAAGTCTAAGTGATCTGAAGATCGGTGATAAAGTTACAGTTACACTGGGTTCAAACCAGGACTTCGTACAGAAAGTGGCGTTGAACACGGTGGCACAATTTGAAGTTGTGTCTGTGGAAACCAATGGCCGCGTTCGTGTAAAATCGGATGCCCTGACCAGTCAGTTCTACGTGGATCAAGCGGTTCTCACAAATGAAACTGGCCAGACGATTACGGCATCACAGCTGACAGCTGGCAACCTGATTAATGTTACTTTTGAGGGAACAACGCCAAAAGCGGTTCAAGTGGTCAAACGTACGCTGGCGGAAGTTACTTCTGTTGATGCTTCGTCAGTCACACTTAAGCTATTTAACGGTCAAAGCGAGACGGTTCCTGTGAGCGGCACTGTTAAAGTGGTCAAATCGGGATCTACGTTAACCACTCTTACCAGTCTTACTGTAGGTGACCGTGTTGAGATGACGAAGGATACGGATAATTCCACTCGTTTCAGAGTGTTGACGGTCATGAGCAAACAGTTCTGGTCTTATGATGGAGTAGGTAACCAAATTTTGGTTAAACGTGAGTCTACATCAGACACGAATTATCGTTTTGCGCTGGGAACGGGCGTATTTGTTCACCAGGGTGACAACACTTTAAGCGTGCAATCTCTCAAAGATAATGATAATATTGTATTGTATCTCCTGAACAACGTTGTACTGGAGATCCAAAAACAGTAATCGTTTCTTTTCGAGGATCAAAAGAATGACCGTCTTGATGCGGGATCTTTCCCGTATCAGGACGTTTTTTTTGCAAGATTTTGGGTTCTCCGCAAAGTACTCGAAAGAAGCTTCGAAGTAAGGCTCCACGGCGTGGAGTTATTTTGTGGGAGGTAGCTCTTCATGAATGCAGCGACTGTTAGGCATATACTCGAGACGATGGAAGCGATGTTTCCTGATGCACATTGCGAATTAAATCACAGCAATGCGTTTGAATTGACGGTAGCCGTTCTGTTGTCTGCCCAGTGCACCGACGAAACGGTAAACAAGGTAACCGCAGACTTGTTCCAAAAATACAAGAGCCCAGCCGATTATCTGGCCGTTCCTCTCGAGGAGTTGGAACAGGATATCCGGCGGATCGGTTTGTATCGTAACAAGGCCAAGCATATTCAGAACATGTGCCGAATTTTAATAGAGCAATATGGCGGAGACGTACCACAAGAACATGATCAGCTTGTTACGCTTCCTGGTGTCGGACGGAAAACCGCAAATGTAGTTGTATCGAATGCTTTTGGAGTCCCGGCGATTGCGGTGGATACGCATGTTGAACGTGTATCCAAAAGGTTGGCACTGGCAGGTTGGGATGACTCCGTACTTGAAGTCGAGAAAAAACTGATGAAGCGCGTACCCCGGGAAGAGTGGACTTTAACTCATCACCGGTTCATATTTTTTGGACGCTACCATTGCAAGGCACAGAACCCTCAATGTCATATTTGTCCATTGCTGGACATATGCAGGGAAGGGAAAAAACGTATGAAAACGTCCCAAATCAGGAAAGATAAGGAACGTGCAACAACCCCAAAACGAAAAATAAATTAATGAGCAGAAGAGGATGAGTAATTATGAAATGCATTTCCGTGTACACTGACAATTTTGAGGCCTTCTCCGATATTTTCGAACAAATCGTTGAACAGGAGATGGCTGAAAACGAAGAAAAAGAAGTAGAAGGAATCACTGTAAGTCATTCTGGTGATGTGCCTGAACATTATTTGGAGCGTATGTCTGTCAAACCAGAGGTCGTTGTGATGAGAGACAAAGGTCGTGGCATTACGATTTTGCAGCATGGACAAGTATTTGAAATTTTGCTGCCTTCAATGGAGAACGCTGTTTCATAAGAGATTTGAACCAAGGAGCCATGCTGCTTCAAGTCCAAAGGGTTATCCTCTTGGAAGGACCTATCTCGTTGGGCGTGAATGCAGCATGCTTATGAATACAATCATTTCGCAGATAAAACCGACAGGATCGGTTTTATTTTTTTATGTGGAGAATGGCTTGTGCGTATTCGTTATCAGCTTGCCTGCAATTCTAATCGTTCAATTTCAAACTTGATCATGGTAAAATAAATGAATTATAAGATAAAGACATCGGAACAGATGTCAAATTAGAGGAGCCAGGGGGAAGGCCAGTCATGTCCAGAACAGATTACCCAGTAGAGATGGCCAAACCTCTGCTTCCACTGCGAGAAGCGATGGAGCAGACAGGAGACCATACAGCTGTACAGGCATTAACGGATTTGATCAATAAAGCGGAAATGAAACAGTTAACGATTGCGTTTTGTGGACATTTCTCGGCAGGTAAATCGAGTCTAATCAACAGTTTATGCGGTAAGCGGGTTTTGCCTTCAAGTCCCGTGCCAACGAGTGCGAATGTGGTTTCCATCCGTAACGGTGAACCCAGAGCACTTATTTATACGTCGTCGAACGTAAGCGCTGACAATTCAGCGGGAGTTATTGAGGTTTCTCCAGAACAATTGGAAGAGTATTGCAAGAATGGTGGGGCATACACCTCCATTGAAGTATGGGATGACATCCCTCTTCTGAAAGATGATGCGGTATTACTTGATACGCCAGGCGTGGACTCGACCGATCAGGGGCACAGCCTGGCAACACATTCAGCACTTCATCTTGCTGATGTGGTGTTCTATGTGATGGATTATAACCATGTACAATCCGAGAGCAATCTTTCTTTTGCCAAGAGTTTATCTGATTGGGGAAAACCGTTGTTTCTTATTGTGAACCAAATTGATAAACATCGAGAGCGTGAGCTTTCGTTTGATCAATATGTAGTAGGGGTAGAAGCGATTTTTGCAGCATGGGAGGTCAGGTATGACGGGCTGTTGTTCACTTCGCTTCGAGACAAGGAGCATCGTTACAGCCAATGGAATCAGCTTCCTGAACTCATTAAGCATATGATGCAAGAAAAGGAAGGACTAATACGGCACAGTCTGGCTAGTTCGGCGAACCACATTGCAGAGCAGCACCTAACACGGAAGGCCGAGGAACGTGAGGAACAAGAAGCTGCACTTCTGGAGGAAGTTGGGGGCAAGGAAGGTATGGGACGGTTGCAACGGGAACTGGAGCTCCTGGATCAACAGGAAACGCAGCTTCGTTCTAAACCTTCACGTGAACGGGAGAAGTTTCGGGCAGAACTGGAGCCTCTTCTGGCGAATGCGAATCTGACCCCGGCAGATATTCGAACTTCCGCCGGGGAGTACTTGGAGAGCCGCAAACCTGGATTTCGGGTAGGATTACTGTTCGCTGGTGGCAAGACCGAGCAGGAGAAGCAGCGTCGCGCGGCCGAGCTTGTGAGGCTCTTGCAGGATCAGGCCTCGGGGCAAGTTGAGGTGCATATCCGTACCATGCTTAGACAGTTGGGTGAAGCCCATCAGCTATGGGGCGCAGAGTGGGAGCAGGCACTGAACGCGGAGTTGCCTGCGGTAGATGAAGCACTGCTGGAGATGAAACGGAGCGCCAGTGCAGAGGTATCTCCCGAGTATGTGCTTCAATTCAGCAAAGACATACGGGGCGAGATTGAGACCCGTTACCGCAGGGCGGCCATGATGCTGGCCGACCGTTTGCTTGAAGCGCTGGGCGCGCAGGGCGAAGCCGCGCTTCAGGCGCTGGACGCCAGCCGCGCAGCGCTGCTGGCGCAATCTGCGTCGGCGGCGCGCTACACGGCGCTGCAGCGCGCCGCCGACGCAGAGGCAGCAGGGCTGCGCAGCCTGCTGCCTGCCGCGGGCCCCCTCACCTCCGGGCTGTTGCCGGAGGTGCAGGGCCCGCCCGTGCCCGCGCATGAGCCGGGTGCTTCACCCGGCTCGCACACGGGCACGGCAGAGTCTGTGGCTGCGCAGCCACAGACTCCAGGGGCACCGCCGCCGCGCAAAGCGGCGGTGCCTGGGCAGCCGGCGGCTGGCGCACAGCGCCGCCGGCGCCTGGACGCAGCGGCGGCACGGCTGGAAGCCGCCGCTGCGCTGGTCGAGCCGTACCCCGCCATGGGGTCGGCGGTACGGGATCTGCGTGCACGCGCGGCTTCGCTTGCGGGCGGCACGTTTACGCTGGCGCTGTTCGGAGCGTTCAGCGCCGGCAAGTCCTCCTTCGCCAACGCGTTGCTCGGCGAAGCTGTACTACCGGTCTCGCCGCATCCAACGACTGCGGCAATTAACCGGATCATGGCTCCGGCAGGCGGCGCGGAGCATGGAACAGCCCGGGTCCGGATGAAGTCCCGGGACGCTTTCCAGGAAGATCTTGCGTATTCCTTCCGTTTACTCGGACTGGGCGAGCCTGGGGGAGACTGGCAAAAACGCGTCAAAACTCTTTCGCCACAGGATGTACATCCGGCGGGGCGCCCGCATTACAGCTTTTTGCAGGCAGCCGCGGCCGGATGGGAGGATACCTCGGAACAGCTTGGCCAGGATGTGCTGGTGGATCTGAACGGTTATCGAAACTTTGTGGCCAACGAGAAAAAGTCTTGCTTTGTCGACAGTATTGACCTGTACTACAGTTGTGATGTGACCGAACAAGGCATTGTGCTTGTGGATACGCCGGGTGCAGACTCCGTGAATGCCCGTCACACAGGTGTGACCTTCAATTATATGAAGAATGCGGATGCACTTATTTTCGTAACGTACTACAATCATGCCTTCTCTCAGGGAGATCGACAGTTTCTGAATCAATTGGGACGAGTGAAAGACAGCTCGGCGATGGATCAGATGTTCTTTGTAGTTAATGCAAGCGATCTGTCATCTTCTGAGGAAGAGCTGGAGCAGGTTCTGGATCATGTGAGCACACAACTGCGCAGTAACGGCATTCGGGCACCACGACTCTTTCCGGTATCCAGTATGCTGGCGATGGAAGGCAAGATTGCAAACGATGCAAAGCTGATGGAGCAATCCGGATTTATTCAGTTCGAGGAAGAATTTAACCGCTTTGCAGGCACAGAACTTGCGGATCTTGCCGTCGGCGGGGCTGCAGAAGAGATTGCACGGGTTATCAGACGACTCAAGACACGTGCCGAGGATGCGGCTCAGGGCGAAGTGGCTCTACAGCGACGTCGTGATGAATTGGGTTCAATTCAGGAGCAGTCACTTCATAGGATACAGTTGCTTGCAGAACGGTCCATGAAGGCAGAGTTGGTTCAGGAAACGGCTGAACTGCTCTTCCATGTGCGGCAGCGCCTGGGTTACCGCTTCGGCCTCTTCATGGCAGAAGCATTCCATCCGTCCGTGCTTCGGGAGGACCGCGGGAATCTGAAAGCTGCCTTCGCCGCCTGCGGACGCGAATTGCTGCGTATGATTGCCATCGAGCTGGAGCAGGAACTGCTTGCCACCACACTCAGACTCGAACAGGCAGGTCAGACTTGGCTGCACAAGCAAGTGAACGAATGTATAGATGAACTGAAACGATTATCCGGAGGCATGGATCTGTCGCTGCCACCGATTGAACGCTGGAGTACACCTGTCCTGGAAGAGGTGCGTCTGGAAGAGCCAACGGGGTGGAAAGCATATCTCGGTTATTTCCGTAATCCGAAACAGTTCTTCGAGGGAGATGGACGACAACGGCTGCAGGAGGCGCTTGATCCTGTAATAAAACAGATGATAATCGATGTTCTGCCCGCTGCGGAGAACAAGCTGATTCAGTTTTATGACAGCCAGATCGGGCAGTCTTTGCAGCATCAATCCCGTCAATTGGAAGAGAGACTTGAGGAGGCTGTAAGTGCCCTTCATGAGACACTGACCAGTGGAATTCCTGCAGAAAAGTGGGAGAGTCTGTCTGTACACCTTGGGCAGATTGAACGTGAATAAAAGGTATTGAAATCCATGTCTGTATGGAAACGGTTGTAAAACAAAATGAGTTATACAGCGATATTTTGAAATGTTGTCGTTGTACCCAAAAAGGCCCCTGCCCCTAAAGGCATACAGGGAGCCTTTTTTGATACGAACAACCTGAAAGGAAGAGAATATTCAAACATTTGATTGATAGGAGGGTATCTGCCTCCCTTAATGACGCATTAAGGTGAAAGTAGCCTGAATATGGTCGCTTATTCGCTTTGCCGCGAATGGGGGACGGTGATAAACTTCATAAATGTTCATACTGTTTTTGAACGATATAAGAGGAGGAGAGACATGGATGTTCTCAGGCAATTGCAGATCTTTTTCTGGGAGAAGCGCACGTATTTATTTTTATCGATCTTATGCCTCGCCATAGCGACCGCGCTTGGACTGGTGTATCCGAACCTGCTAAGGATACTGATTGATGACGTCATTACCCCGCGTAATTTTGAAGACGTTCCCAAACTTGCTTTGACAGTGTTAGGTGTCGTTATTTTGAAAGCGGGAATGCAATTTTTACACGGTCTTTTTGGAGGTCGCCTGGGGAACTTTCTGGCGTACCGACTTCGTAACGCCTGTTACGAAAAGCTTCAATTTTTATCCTTCCGGTATTATGATACGGCCAAAACGGGTGACTTGATGTCCCGCCTCACGGGAGATCTCGAAGCAATCCGT
This sequence comes from Paenibacillus sp. JNUCC-31, assembly GCF_014844075.1. Lineage (NCBI taxonomy): Bacteria > Bacillati > Bacillota > Bacilli > Caryophanales > Paenibacillaceae > Paenibacillus > Paenibacillus sp. JNUCC31. The sequence goes on along the minus strand of NZ_CP062165.1, from coordinate 597,705 downwards.
AACTTTATCGGATTTGGCTTCGCCCAGATTCTCAATATGGTTCTGATGGTCGTATTCGGCGCAATCATGATGATGACCATGAGCTGGAAGCTTACCCTGCTAACGCTCATATGTATTCCTCTGCTTGCCTTCGTTGCGCTGAGATTCGAATCCCGCATTCACCCAGCGTTCCAAGAAATGCGGCTCGCCCTCAGCTCACTGACGACTGCGGTACAGGAGAATATCACAGGGGTGCGCACTGTAAAATCTTTTGCGCGCGAGCCTTACGAAGTGGAGAAGTTTTCCACACGCAACGAGCGTTACAAAACAAATCAGATTCATGCAGCCACATTGTGGAGCCACTATTTTCCGATCATGGAGATTCTCGCTTCGGTCAGCGTAGTCCTGCTGCTCCTGGTTGGTGGAAACATGGTTATTCAAAAATCGTTAACACTCGGTCAACTCGTTGCCTTTTTCAGTTTGATCTGGTACATAATCGGTCCAATGTGGAACCTTGGTTTCCATATCAACAACTATACGCAATCCAAAGCATCGGGTGAACGGGTGTTGGAACTGTTGAATACGCCGGTAGATGTGCAAGAGACAGAAGATCCAGTCATTGTGGAGGCTGATCAAGTCAATGGGCATGTAACCTTTGAATCCGTTACCTTTGCTTACGGCAATAAAATGCCGGCAGTAACCGATATTAACTTTGATGCACCACCAGGCTCCGTCATCGGTTTCCTGGGAGGAACAGGTTCGGGTAAATCGACCATTATTCAGCTCCTGATGCGTGCATACAACGTGAACTCGGGAACCATCAAGCTGGACGGCAAAAATATTAAGGACATTGGAATTCGCAGCTTGCGGAGTCAGATTGCTTCTGTGTTCCAGGAAACGTTCCTGTTCTCTTCCAGCATTCGAAACAACATTTCATATGGACTCAAGAATGTAACAATGGAAGAAATTATTCGCGCAGCCAAACTTGCCAAAGCCCATGAGTTCATCATGGAATTCCCTGAAGGATACGATACGGTTGTTGGCGAACGCGGTATGGGCTTGTCGGGAGGACAGAAACAGCGGATAGCGATTGCGAGGGCTTTACTCAAGAATCCGAAAATTCTCGTTCTGGATGATGCAACGAGTGCAGTCGACATGGAGACCGAACATGAAATTCAATCCGGGTTCCAGGAAGTCATGCGTGGAAGAACGACGTTTATCATTGCACATCGGATCTCTTCATTACGTCACGCAGATGAGATACTGGTGCTGGATGAAGGACGGGTCGTTCAACGTGGTACACACAAACGTCTCATTGCAGAGCCGGGGCCTTACCGGGACGTATATGAGATTCAATACGCAGATTATATTGCCCGCGGTAAGCGGGAGGCTGGGGAGCAGGTGAATTCATGAGTGCCGAAACGGTAGCCGATAGGCGCGAGGCTAAAGAAGCCTCTGACAAGAAAATGAATGAACGTTTTGTATATCAGGATGATGAAATCATAGAAAAACCGTTTAACTGGCGGGAATTCGGACGATTGTTCTCATATATGAAACCTTATGCAAGACAACTGTTACCACTCATTATCCTCATGATGATTTTGGGCACGATTACGAAATTGTCTGTTCCATTCCTGATCAGTTTGGCGATTGATAAAGCGATTGCACCTGCAACGGGGATGCCAAGCTTGACGATGCTTTATATTATTGCTGGTTCTGTGCTTGTGTTGTACCTGATTCAATGGGCGGCCAATACGTACCGAATCAAATTGACGAACATTATCGGGCAACGGGTCATCTACGATCTTCGTTCGGATCTGTTCAAACATATCCAGAAGCTGTCTTTTAACTTTTTTGATAAAAGACCTGCGGGTTCGGTTCTGGTGCGTATCACCAATGACATCAACTCCCTGCAGGATCTATTCACCAACGGTGCGGTAAACGTTATGATTGACTGTGTGCAGCTGCTCGGAATTATCGTTATCCTGCTGCTGATCAACTGGAAACTGGGTCTTGCGGTCATTATTACCGTTCCGCTCATGTTTATCATTTCGACCAAACTACGCGTGTTGATCCGCCGAGCATGGCAGGATGTACGTATGAAGAACTCCCGTATCAATTCCCATTTGAATGAATCCATTCAGGGGATTCGGGTAACTCAGGCGTATACACAGGAAAAAGAGAACATCAAATATTTTGACAACATGAATCTGTCGAGCAAAAAATCCTGGGACAGAGCATCGGCCATGAATCAGGGGTTTGGTCCTCTGATTGAAATTACGGGCGGATTCGGGACGTTAATCCTGTTCTGGTTTGGTGCTTACCTGATTCAAGAAGGGCAGCTGACGATCGGATTGCTTGTTGCCTTTGCCAACTATGTCGGTAACTTCTGGGACCCGATTAATCGTCTGGGGCAAATGTACAATCAGCTGCTCGTTGCGATGGCTTCCTCTGAACGGATCTTCGAGTTTATGGATGAGGAGCCGAGTATTGCAGATAAACCTGGGGCCAAGCCGCTTGCTTCTATTAAAGGAGATGTTGTATTCGACAATGTGGTGTTTGAATATGAGAAAGGCAGACAGGCGCTTAAAGGAATCAGTTTCTCTGCAAGTGCAGGACAATCGATTGCTCTTGTAGGTCATACGGGTTCCGGTAAAAGTACCATTATCAATCTCATCAGCCGGTTCTATGACATATCTAGCGGACGACTCACCATTGACGGTCAGGATGTAAGGGACGTAACGGTAGAAAGTTTGCGCAGCCAAATCAGTATTGTGTTGCAGGATACGTTTATCTTCTCTGGCACCATTCGAGACAATATTCGTTTTGGACGGCTGGACGCAACCAATGAAGAAGTGGAAGAAGCTGCGAAGGCTGTAAATGCGCATGAATTCATTATGAAGCTGCCCGGGGGATATGATACCGAAGTGGAGGAACGCGGGAATGTATTATCCATGGGGCAACGGCAATTGTTATCCTTCGCCCGCGCCTTGCTTGCAGACCCTCGGATCTTGATACTGGATGAAGCGACGGCCAGTATAGATACCGAAACGGAGCTCAAAATTCAGGAGGCTTTGAAAGTGCTGCTGCAAGGAAGAACTTCCTTTATGGTAGCCCACCGTCTCTCGACGATCCGAAATGCAGATAAGATCATTGTGCTGGATCATGGCGAAATTAAGGAAGAAGGAAACCATGAGCAACTTATCCAGAAACAAGGGGTTTATAATGGCTTAATAGAAGCTCAATACAGATTTTTGTAAATGAACACCTGTCCATATATACTTTAGACTTTTTTTGACGGACACTCCGGTAACCTCAATCCCTATTTACTTCAAGAAGCAATTGTTTTATTGAAGGCAGGGATAAGGCATACCGTGAGTGTCTTTTGTTTATTTATGTTATCTTTTAAAGATAACCGATAGGAACGAATCAGGATGGCTGGAGGGAGAACGATGCAGGAAGATTATAGCGAAACCCAGTGTAACGTTTTGACCAATTGGATCATCTCCATCAAACTGCCGGGTCAGTTGGTTGAGGCCAATGTTCATTCACTGGATGATAGCGGAGTGTATCATATGACCTTTTCCGAGAGAAAAATCGGCAAATACAAGTTGGGAGAACTTTAGGGAAGTAGGCTTCATCAAGTTTATGACCGAATGTTGACTAACATTAGAATTACAACCTTAAATTTGGGAGGAATGGAAGGAGTATCGAATCTATAAGCGGTAATTGTAAAAATTGATCGAAAAAAAACAAAAAATCTTGTAAAATTCACAAGAAAAATAGGGAGCACTCTTGCATTCTTTAACCAAAACCCCGAAAATAGAGAGATAGATATAGAAGATTTCTCTTTGGGAGGATTGGAAAGAACATGTGGGGTGCTCCTTTTACGGCTCAAGCCAAAAAAATGCTGCTTTTGGGCAGTGGAGAATTGGGAAAAGAGGTCGTTATTGAGGCTCAAAGACTGGGAGTAGAGACGATCGCTGTCGATCGTTACGACAACGCACCTGCAATGCAGGTTGCTCATCGGTCATACTGCATCGACATGTTAAATGCCGAAGCTTTGAAACAATTGATCCGTAAGGAACAACCTCATTACATCGTACCTGAGATTGAAGCTATCGCAACAGAAGCTTTATTGGAGCTTGAGGAAGAGGGATTTTGTGTCGTGCCTACCGCGCGAGCTGCACGTCTAACCATGGACCGCGAAGGCATCCGTCGTCTTGCAGCCGAACAACTGAATCTTCCAACAGCGGCCTACCTTTTTGCGGACAACCTGGAACAGCTTCAGGAAGCCGTACGTGAACTTGGCACACCTTGTGTGATTAAACCACTGATGAGTTCTTCCGGCAAAGGGCAGAGTGTTTGCCATACACCGGATGACGTGGAGGATTGCTGGAACATCGCTCTTTCGGGAGCTCGTGGCAAATCCGTACGAGTCATTGTGGAGAGCTTTGTGAAGTTTGACAGTGAAATTACGCTGTTAACTGTACGTTCCGTATCAGGAACCGTATTCTGTCCTCCAATTGGTCACATTCAGAAGGATGGGGATTATGTCGAATCCTGGCAGCCTCATGCCATGACTTCTGAGCAATGGGAACAAGCTTGTCATATCGCCAAATCGGTTACAGATGAACTTGGCGGTTACGGACTGTTCGGCGTTGAATTATTTCTGACACCAGACGGTGTTGTGTTCAGCGAAGTATCTCCTCGCCCGCATGATACGGGCATGGTTACCATGGTGACGCAAGACAGTTCCGAGTTTGCGCTGCATGTACGTGCAATTCTTGGTTTTCCGGTCACAGATGTACATCTGCTGACACCGGGAGCTTCAGCTACGCTGAAGGCTAATGATGAAACATCTGACTTTACTATAGGCGGGATTGAAGAAGCGCTTGCGCTTCCTCGCACTCAGGTTCGTGTATTTGGCAAGCCTGAAACCAAAGTGGGACGCCGTATGGCCGTAGCATTAAGCGCCGGTTCAGATGTGGAAGAAGCTCGTAAAACTGCGGTTCAAGCCGCTAATATGCTGAAAGTGGAGGTAAATCATGTCCAATAATGTTGAGGCCCCTGTACTGATGATCCGGGAGTGTGAACTGCGAGATGCTGAAGCGGTAACGGGACTGATGCGAGAGGTTAGCTATCCGACAACAGCTAATGTTATGAAAGAGCGCATTGAATGTTTGGAGAGCAATCCTAACGCATGCATGCTTGTTGCCGAAGTGGATGAACAAATTATTGGTGTGATTGGCTTGCAGTGTGTGCAAAGTCATGCCTATCCGGAACCTGCTGCCCAAATCACGTCCTTGATCGTAGGTCAGGAGCACCGTGGAGGCGGGATTGGCCGTCGTCTGATGGCTCGTGCTGAGGACTGGGGCAGACAACAAGGCGGGAAACAATTGTTTGTCACAGGTGCGAATCGCGAAGTGACTTCAACGGCATATTCTTTTTATGAGCACATTGGCTTCCAGAAGAGAGGCTATCGTTTCAGTAAAGTTCTTCTATAGAAAAAATTTCATTATATCGTGATCTTCACGTTCTGGTGTGGTGAATGATAAATAGATGGTGAATGGCATTCGGCGAGCAGTTTTTTGTCCGAATGCCGTTTTTTTATGCAATTTTTCTTGAATTGATGTGATTAATCATTAAATATGCAGTGTTCTTAAGCGATTCCTGACGATGATGCAATGGGATTGAACCGTCAGATCTGTTTTGAAAGAGGTCCTAAAAATGACAAAAAAGTTACTTTTCCATATTTTATAGGTTCACATTCTACTTATGAATTGATATACTCCTAGAGTATTAATTACAAAGTTGTCATAACTAATTTCTAAGGAGATGAATTGAATTTGAAGAAGAAATGGATGAAAACCGTCGTGACCAGCAGTCTGACAGCCGTACTTGCCGTAGGGATTATGCTCCCTGCTTCCGCTTCTGCTGCAGATGTATCATATAAGACTACAACGTATAAAATTACGAGTGCAGAGAGTCTAAAAGCATACATTGAACAATGGTTGAAAGATAATGGTTACACTGTATCCACTGGCGAAGGGCAAACAACGGTAGAGAAGCCTGCAACACAGCCTGATCAAGCCACTAAACCTGCTCAACCGACAGCACCTGCAAAACCGGTAACACCTGCAAAACCAACTCCAGAGAAGAAACCGGCAACTACACCTGCCAAAGATCCTTCAAATACTGGAAATGGAACGACTACAGGCAATACAAACAACAGTGGCAGTGAGAGCACACAATCGGATTTTGCAGCTCAGGTCGTAAAACTGGTTAACGCTGAACGTGCCAAAGCAGGTCTGAGCGCATTGGCTTCCGATGCTCTTTTGGACAAAGTGGCTTTAGCCAAAGCGAAAGATATGAGCAACAACAATTATTTTGACCACCAATCACCAACCTATGGTTCTCCGTTTGACATGATGAAACAATTCGGAGTAACTTACAGCTATGCTGGCGAGAATATCGCGCAAGGGCAAAAAACACCTCAAGAGGTTGTTACAGCTTGGATGAATAGTGAAGGCCACCGTGCGAATATCCTGAGCAAAAACTTTACCAAAATTGGTGTTGGATATTACAACGGATATTGGGCTCAAGAATTTATCGGCAATTAATCATTTTTATTGAAGAATAATCTGGTTTAATTCAAAAAAAGGCTATGTCATCACGGCTTGAAGCTGTGCGTGACATGGCTTTTTTTGTGTAAAAACGTATTGGATACCGAATTCCACTTATATAACAGCAAAATTTGCAAATTAACGACAGAACATTTATGTTATTTAGAAAAAGCGTCATCTTAATGTAAAATCATTTTAAATTTTAAGTACCCGGCCAGGTGTACATGAGCGGAGATGTGATGAATGAAAAAAAGAAATCTTGATTCAGCGCCATGGATCTGGAGAACCATCAGTACAGTATCCATATTGACAACATTGCTGCTGTTATTTGGATTTGGGTATGCCATCAAAGACGTCATTTTTCCAGAGGGAGATGCCAAGTTAGGGAAAGGACAGCAGACAATGACACCTGCGAAGGGTAACGGGCAGTCAGCACCTGTGGTGAAAGATGGCAAAATTCGAATGGCTGTAATCGGTGATTCCCTGGCAAGAGGTACGGGGGATGATGAGGGGCTTGGTTTTGTAAGGAGAGCAGGCAATTTGCTCAAAGATCAGGGATATGATGTGCAAGTGCTCAACAATATGGGTGTGAACGGTTTGAGAACAGACGCATTGTTGAGCAAGCTGGATGAAAAAGGCGTACGTTATGTCTTACAACAGTCCAACTTTATTCTGTTATCGATCGGAGCCAATGATCTGTTCCAGGGTGGACAAGTCTTACAGGGAGAAGATCCTCCAACTGCAGAGACACTTGCGGCCGCATTGCCCGAGACATCGAAGCGTTTGCAGGAGATTTTGAAGAAAGTGAAAGGAATTAACCCTGATGCACAGATTGCCTACATAGGGCTATACAACCCGTTTGGTGATGTGAAAGAACTCAAAGGGCCGGGAAATGCGGTTGTAGCAGCATGGAACAATGCTGCACTGAAGGTTATGAACAACGAGGACAAGATGACACTCGTGCCTACATTTGATCTGTTTGAAAATCATCTGGGACAGTATCTGTCATCAGATCATTTCCATCCCAATGGAGAAGGATACGAGCAGATTGCCGCTCGGGTTGCGCAGGAATATCAGGCAGAGACTCCAGCAGAAGGGAGCGGAAAATAAATGGCACAAGAACAGACTGATCCCGTATTGTCCGTGCAGCATCTGAAGAAAAAGATTGGACGCAAGTGGATCATTAAGGATGTTACGTTTGACGTTAAACCAGGTGAAATTTTTGGCTTTCTGGGACCCAATGGTGCCGGGAAGACTACAACTATCCGGATGTTAGTCGATCTGATTAAACCGACGGAAGGCAAGATTAAAGTCTGTGGTTATGATGTAAATCGTGATCCTGAAAGAGCCCTGAAATACGTGGGATCCATTGTGGAGAACCCGGAGGTCTACACATATTTGACCGGATGGGAGAACCTGGAGCATTTTGCCCGAATGCAGCCTGGCGTGGATAATGACCGTATTCAGGAAGTTGTGGATATTGTGCGGCTCGATCAGCGGATTCATGATAAAGTAAGAACCTACTCTCTGGGAATGCGTCAACGCCTTGGTATTGCACAGGCTCTGCTTGGACACCCGCGACTGCTGATACTGGATGAACCTACGAATGGACTTGACCCCAAAGGGATTAAGGAACTTCGTGTCTTTATCAAACAGCTTGCAAGTGAAGGTATGGCTGTATTCGTCAGCAGTCATTTGCTCAGTGAGATTCAGCTTCTCTGTGACAGAGTCGCCATTATCAGTGCAGGACGTGTGCTGGCAGTTGGAGGCGTCAATGAACTGATTGAAGACCATTCCAAATTGGCAATATGGCATGTTACGCCGCTGGAAGAAGGCAAAAAAATGCTGCTGGATGCAGGTGTTTCCCTCGTAGATCGGCCTGCGGATGTTATGGATGATACCATTGTTGCAGGGCTAGGTCCGAATGCTGTCGTTGCTGAAATGCATGAAGATCGGATTCCGGCACTGGTACAGCAGATGGTACAAGCCGGAATTCAGGTTGAAGGCGTACAGCGGATTCAGCCTACGCTGGAACAGTTATTCTTAAAAATGACAGAAGGTGAATCCATTGAGTAACATTATGCCGCTGATCCGCAACGAAACGATCAAGATGGTCAAGAAGAAACGTCTTTATATTATTTTTATTGTACTGGCGGTCCTGGTACCAATGTTTACGTATGCCCAGATGAAATCTGCAGAAAATAATCGTGACAAGTTTGGTGGCGACTGGCGGCTGGAACTGCAACAGGCTATTACGGATAATCAGAACTCGCTTGGCAGTGACCGGGTACCTGAAGAATACAAAAAGTACAGGACAGTGTACATCCAGCAAATGCAATACTATCTGGAGAATGACATCAATCCGAAGGAGCCTGGCGGTGTAACTTTTACGAGGGAATTCATGAATAACGCCGTTGGACTGTTCATCCCGCTGCTCATTATGGCGATTGCTTCCGACCTGGTGTCCGGTGAGCGTACCACAGGAACGATAAAAATGCTCCTAACCCGACCGGTAAAACGCTGGAAAGTATTGCTGAGCAAGCTCATTACACTGATTATGTTTGTGTCAATTATCGTGGTGTCGGCGTACATTATCTGTTATGTGATATCGGGAGCGGTGTTCGGATATAAAGGTTTCGGCATGCCGATTTTTACCGGATTCAAGGTTGTGGGCACAGATGTTGATATGTCGGCAGTCCATGCTGTGGACCAATGGCTATACATGTTGATGCAGGCTGGACTGATCTGGTTTGTCAGTGTAATTGTGGCGATGCTTGCATTCATGGTCTCAGTCTTAGTGCGAAGTACAGCTGCAAGTATTGTCATTATGATGGCAGCACTCATCGCAGGAACCATTCTCACCAGCATGGCTGCCTCCTGGCAGTCAGCGAAATATCTGTTTATGGTGAATCTCGAACTACCGGATTATTTGTCTGGCGGATTGCCGCCAATTGAAGGGATGAATTTGGGTTTTTCCCTTATTGTGCTTAGCGTTTGGGGCATTGCTTCACTCTTTGTGTCATTCATTGTCTTTACGAAACGGGATATCTTGAATTAAAATGGACAAGGATAAGAAAACATCTGTTTGCATTTCAGGCATTTTTTTAGTTGCAAGTTAAGAAGGGGGAGCATGAATGGTCGAGCAAATCGATATGTCGGCAGGTTCGACAGGCGGAGGACAAGGGTCTTCAGGCTACGACGCGGACGACATTCAAGTACTTGAAGGACTGGTAGCGGTACGGAAACGGCCGGGGATGTACATCGGCAGCACCAGCACTTCAGGTCTACATCATTTGGTATGGGAAATCGTGGATAACGCTGTCGACGAGCATCTCGCCAAATTCTGCTCCAAAATCGATATCACGCTGCATAAGGACGGTTCTGTTACGGTTCAGGATAACGGAAGGGGAATTCCGACAGGCATACATAAAACAGGGATTCCCACTCCCCAGGTCGTGTTTACGATTTTGCACGCAGGCGGAAAGTTCGGTGGATCAGGATATAAAAAATCCGGCGGTTTGCACGGTGTAGGTGCGTCAGTTACAAACGCATTGTCCGAATGGCTTGAAGTCGAGATTTTCCGTGATGGCAAGATACATCGTCAACGTTTCGAATATTGGCAGGACAAAAAAGGCGTTGAACATGTCGGAGAGCCGGTGTCGGGTCTCGAAGTATTGGGCAACACCAATCGGACGGGTACCAAAGTTACGTTTAAACCGGATATTCGGGTGTTCCAGAACGGGATTCAATTGAATTATGATACACTGGCAGAACGTCTTCAGGAAATTGCTTTTCTGAATTCGGGTCTGAGAATTGTACTCAAGGACGAACGTTCAGGCAATCAGGATGAGTACATGTACGAAGGCGGAGCAAGCCAGTTTGTTGCTTTTCTTAACGAAAATAAAGATGTGCTGCATGATGTCATTCACTTCTATGCGGAGAAGGATGATATTGAGGTCGAAGTGGCGATCCAGTATAACGCGGGTTATACGGAAACGCTGGCGTCGTTCGTAAACTCGATTCCCACGAGGGGCGGGGGTACACATGAGACCGGATTCAGAGCGGCTTATACACGTGTGATGAATGACTACGCACGGCGTACCAGCATGATTAAGGAGAAAGACAAAAACCTTGAAGGTAATGATCTGCGTGAAGGCATGATGGCGGTCATCAGCGTCAAAATGTCGGAGGTTGAATTCGTAGGCCAAACGAAGGACCAACTCGGTAGCGCTTCCGCGCGAAGCGCCGTGGATTCTGTCGTATCCGAGAATATCCAGCGGTTTTTGGAAGAAAACCCGCAGGTTGCACAAACACTTATTCGTAAGGCAGTTCAGGCCTCCAGGGCCAGAGAAGCTGCACGCAAAGCACGCGATGAGATGCGTACAGGCAAAAAACGCAGCGAAAGCTCCAATTTGAATGGCAAGCTGACTCCGGCTCAATCCAAGGATTTTACCCGGAATGAATTGTTTATCGTCGAAGGGGATTCCGCTGGAGGTTCAGCCAAACAGGGACGTGACTCCAAAATTCAGGCGATTCTGCCGCTTAAGGGCAAACCCCTTAATCCGGAAAAAGCAAAGTTGGCTGATATTCTGAAAAACGAAGAATACCGTGCCATTACATCCGCAATCGGAGCAGGAATTGGAACCGAATTCGCAGTTGAAGACAGCAATTATTCCAAAATCATTATTATGACGGATGCCGATACGGATGGCGCACATATTCAGGTCCTGTTGCTGACTTTCTTCTATCGGTATATGAAGCCGCTAATTGATGCAGGTAAAATATATATCGCTCAGCCACCGCTGTACAAGCTCACACGCAAATCAGGCAAAATGGCGAGTGTGCGTTATGCTTGGACCGATGAAGAGCTGGCGAATTACATGAAAGAATTCGGAAACAATGTGGAGCTTCAACGTTATAAAGGACTTGGTGAGATGAACCCGGATCAACTGTGGGAGACAACGATGAATCCGGAAACGCGCGCATTGCTCAAGGTAGAAATAGTGGATGCAGCAAAAGCGGAACGCCGTGTATCTACACTCATGGGTGATAAGGTTGATCCGCGCAAACGCTGGATTGTAGAGAATGTCGACTTTACAGAGTACGAAGAATAGAAGGTGCTTGGAATGAGTCTATCAGAACAATTTATGCCCGCCTTTCTCGAAGAGGTCGTAGGGGACCGTTTCGGTCGCTACTCCAAATACATTATTCAGGACCGGGCTATTCCCGATGTTCGGGACGGTTTGAAGCCCGTGCAGCGGCGTATTCTATACGCCATGTACGATTCAGGTAATACTCCGGAGAAACCGTATCGGAAATCAGCCAAAACGGTTGGGGATGTTATGGGTAACTACCATCCTCACGGGGATTCCTCCATCTACGAAGGTATGGTGCGGATGGCACAACCATGGAAAATGGGTCATATGCTCGTGGATGGTCATGGTAACTGGGGTTCACAGGATGATGATCCGGCAGCGGCGATGCGTTATACAGAGGCTCGGTTGTCGCCCATCGCGATGGAGATGCTTCGCGATATCGAGAAACGGACCGTTCTTTTTAAAGATAACTTTGATAATACGGCCAAAGAACCGGTTGTACTGCCATCCCGTTATCCCAATTTGCTCGTTAACGGCGTGAGCGGAATATCCTCCGGATTTGCAACGGAGATTCCTCCTCACAATTTGCGTGAAACCATAGATGCCTGTATCGCTGTGATGGAGAAGCCATCCATTGAGCTGGACGAGATCATGATGTTCATGAAGGGTCCCGATTTTCCAACAGGTGGATTAATCATGGGCGGCGACGGGATTCTGGATGCCTATCGAACAGGTAAAGGACGGATCTATATCCGGTCCAAAACCGATATCGAGAATATGCGCGGCGGCAAACAGCAGATCGTTATAACGGAGATCCCTTATCAGGTCGTGAAATCCCGTCTGGTTACTGCGATGGAAAACATCCGGCTTGAGAAAAAGGTGGAAGGGATTGCCGAAGTCCGGGATGAGAGTGGGCGTGAAGGCCTGCGGATCGTGGTTGAGCTGAAAAAAGAAGCGGATGCTCAAGGCATTCTGGCTTATTTGCTGAAGAAAACCGACCTGCAGGTCACCTACAACTTCAACATGGTTGCGATTGTGAATAAAGCTCCTCAGCAATTGGGATTGAAATCAATCCTCGAGGCTTATATTGCCCATCAGCGTGAGGTTGTAACGTTCCGTACCCGCTTTGAGCTGGAGAAAGCGGAAGACCGTGCGCATGTATTGGAAGGCCTGGTAAAGGCTCTTAACATCCTCGATGAGGTCATTGCGGCCATCAAAGCGTCGAAAAATCGTCAGGATGCTCAAAATAACCTGATGTGGATGTTCGGATTCTCGGAACGTCAGGCGGATTCCATTCTGACTTTGCAATTGTACCGGTTGACCAATCTGGAGATTACTTCTCTGGAGAAGGAACTCGGCGAATTAATGAAGAAGATCTCGCAATTACGCTCCATTCTGGATAGCGATCGCAAGCTGATCGGAGTTATCCGCAAAGAATTGATGGAGATTCGCGAAAAGTATGGAATAGACCGTCGCTCTGCCATTCAGGGTGAAGTGGAAGAACTCAAGGTCAATCTGGAAGTGCTGGTCAACGCGGAAGATGTATTTGTTACCTTGTCCAAAGAAGGATACATCAAGCGTACGGGTATGCAGTCATTTACACGATCCGGCGGGGAACGTAACGCAAGTGGCGTGAAGGATGGCGATTATATTGCCCAGGTTCTTGAAGTGAACACCCTTGAGAATCTGCTGGTATTTACGAAGAAAGGGCAGTATTTCCTGCTGCCTGTCCACCAGGTGCCCGAATTCAAGTGGAAAGATCCGGGGACAGCGATCGTCAACGTCATTCCTCTGGCGAAGGATGATCGGATCTCAAGTGTACTTGCCGTTAAATCTTTCGAAGAACCGGATCACAGTCTGGTCTTTGTCACCCGCAAAGGACAGGTTAAACGTACCGAGCTGAAGGAATACGTCACCAAGCGTTCCGGTGCTGTAGCAGCCTGCAAAGTGGGCAAGGATGATGAAGTATTATCCGTTCATCTAAGCACAGCTGGCAAGGACATCATGTTGATCACCAAAGAAGCTATGGCCATCCGTTTCCGTGAAGATGAGGTGAATCCGATGGGACGTGTGTCTGGAGGCGTACGTGGTATTCAGTTAAAAGATACGGATGAAATTGTATCTGCTCTATGGGTGGAAGGCGATGAAGGCGAAGTCGCTGTATTGACTGACTTGGGTTACGGTAAACGCTCGTTGTTGCTGGATTACGCGCTGCAAAGTCGTGGCGGCAAGGGGCTGGCAACATTTGAATTCAAGGAAGGCAAACGGGTGAAGCCGAACGGCAGCCGCATAGCTGGAGCGTTTTATTGTCGGGAACAACGGAATGTAACGGTGATGACGAAAGAAGGACAATCACATCATATTTCTTCTGAAAGTGTGCCTATTACTGAGCGGAAGCATATCGGTAAATTGCTCGTTCATGTGGACAAACAGGATGAGATCGTGGAACTGCTGACGGATTTTAACGAGAATCAGCCAGCTTCATCTTCATAAGAAATATCAACACAAGGCTTTTCGCAGTACAGGCTGATCCTGTCATGCGGAAAGTCTTTTTTTGTTGTTCAAACGCGGATTAAAAGATGCCCTCCATGCGAAGTTTAACAACCTTCGTCGATTACGGTCGATCGCTGGGAAATTGAAAAAAGGCAGCAGGAATGCGGCTTTGAAGGGCGAAAACTTAAGCAGGTGAAGTGATAACCGGTTGCAGAGAGGAGCGATGCAAGATGTATAATTCCGATTTTGCCAAGTGCTGGTCGAGGCTGACCAAGGACTACAAGCTGCATATGGATCATGAGCTGGCCCCCTCGTTAACGGAGGCTCAGTTGGCTGTACTGGAGGTTCTTGAGGACCATGAGAAGATGAAACCATCCGACCTGATTCCTTTCTTGGCTACAACGCCCGCAGCAGTAACGATGCTGCTGGATCGCATGGAGAAAAATGGACTGATTCGCAGGGATCGGGATGATCAGGATCGGCGCATTGTATGGGTATCCCTGTCTGACAAGGGAAGAATGGAGACCGAACGGGGGATCACAATCCGGAATGAATTTATGAATTCCGTTCTCAGCAACATTTCGATGCATAACCAGCAGTTGCTGATCTATCTGCTGAACAAAATGACAACACCAAAAACAAAAGAGCCTGCCTTATCTACATCTTAATTACATTGGAATTATAGTAACCATGGAACTCTTGCTGAATCATGCAGGACGACTATGGTTATTTTATTTATGTATACGTTAAAAATATCGCCTCCTTTGAGTCACTAAGAATAATTTCTAAAATTTTATATGTAAAGAGTTGACTATGTAATTATTTTTGTTATAATAAATAATTGTTCCCCTGATATTTCGTGTACGAAATATTATATTCCATAAGTAAAAAGGGTGAATTAATGTCTGACACATACGAAGTATTTTACATTATCAATTCGTTTCGGCAGGTCAATCAAATGCTCTTCCGTGCATTCTGGAATGAAAACAAGGAAATTGAGCTCACTTCGATTCAATTTATGGTGTTATCCATTTTGAAGGAGCGCCCTTCGATCGGGATTAATGAAGTGGCTGAACTCTGTCATATGGGCAGCAGTTCCATGAGCGCTGTGGTGGAACGTTTGGTCAAAGGGGAGTACATAGTTCGTACGCGTTCCGACTCTGATCGCCGATCCGTAAAGCTACAGATTACGGACAAAGGGGAACAGGCTCAGCAGGAAACACACCACTTGTGGATGGAACGAGTTTCACCCATTCTGGATATCCCGAAGGAAGACCTTGAGCATCTGCTAAGAATTCATAATCAAATGATTGAAAAGTTAGAAGGAAGAGAGATGAACAACCAATGAGTACTACTGCAGCAGCAGCGCCATCATCAGCGATGGACAATATCAAGAAAGGCCCGATTGTGGCCGCACTGTTAATCGGTGCATTTGTTGCCTTCCTGAATCAAACATTGATGAACGTGGCTCTTCCTAAGATCATGGAAGACCTCGGCATCGGAGCGAACAAAGCCCAATGGCTGACTACCGGTTATATGCTCGTGAATGGTGTGTTGATTCCGGTTACGGCGTATTTGATCGCCAAATTCTCGACACGTCAAATTTTTATTACAGCGATGACCCTCTTTACATTAGGGACATTGGTCTGTGGACTTAGTCCGACCTTTGGTATCCTGATGGTAGGTCGTGTTATTCAAGCGGCAGGCGCAGGTATACTGATGCCTCTGATGACGGTTGTGTTCTTGACGATCTTCCCAATTGAGAAGCGTGGTCAGGCCATGGGTACGATGGGGATTGCGATGATTCTTGCTCCGGCCATTGGACCGACACTGTCAGGTTATGTGGTGGAGCATTATTCATGGAGACTGTTGTTCTATATCATTTTGCCATTCTCGGTTATTGCAACTGCAATTGGTATTGCATTTGTCAAAAATGTAACACGTCAATCCAAACCTAAACTGGACTATCCAGGGGTTATTCTTTCCACACTCGGTTTTGGTAGTTTGTTGTACGGCTTCAGTGATGCGGGGACAGATGGATGGGGAAGTGCTATTGTTATCGGATGTCTGATCGTCGGGGCCATATCCCTGATCCTGTTCGTTATTCGACAAATGACAACCGATCATCCGCTTTTGGAGTTCCGTATTTTCAAATACAACATGTACACATTAACAACAATTATTAATATGCTCGTTACGATGGCGATGTTTGCGGGTATGATTTTGCTTCCGATTTTCCTGCAAAATATTCGAGGGTTCTCACCGATTGAATCAGGTTTGCTGATGATGCCAGGTGCCATTCTGATGGGGATTATGTCTCCAATCACAGGTCGTATCTTTGACAAAGTTGGAGCACGCTGGTTGTCCGTTGCCGGTCTTGCGATTACAGCTATCACCACTTGGGGCCTTAGCCGACTCTCGATCGATACGACTTATGGTTACATGATGTTTATCTACACAGCTCGTATGTTCGGTATGTCGATGTTGATGATGCCGATTCAAACGGCGGGTCTGAATCAGCTGCCACAGCGCCTGAATGCGCATGGTACAGCGATGTCCAACACACTGCGTACAGTTGCGGGTGCGATTGGTACAGCGATTCTCGTTACAATTATGAGTAGTAAGCTAAAATCTCATTTGGCAGATACCTTGGCTACAGGCCAAATTGCTGCAGATGATAAGGCTGCAATGATGCGTGCTACCGCAGATGCAACCATCTACGGCGTAAACTATGCGTTTGTTGTAGCGACTGCGATGACTGTTGTTGCTTTGCTGCTGGCGTTCTTTATTCGTAAAACAAAACCGGCTACTGAACCTGTTACAACAGAGCAACAAAAAGTGAATGCAACAGCTTAAATTAACCTAGATTACAGTTATTATTGATCCAATAAAGGTTTTATATATGCAGAAGAGAGTTCAGGCAGATTACACTGCTTGGACTCTCTTTTGCTATGCCTTATTTTGGCTTTATTTTTCATCGGTCGATGGATCAAGGAGGAAGGTAGGACCGGGATCATGACCGAAGAGTCTGAGGTTGATGCTCCCATCCATCTGAAATTCAACACCTTCGCTAATAAGCTCCGTCTCTTGCATCAAACGAGAATGTTCGTCGGGAATGGAGATCTGGCCTTTGGCATTGACGACACGGTGCCAGGGAAGGCGTTCCTTGCGGCTCATCGAATGCAGAATGCGTACAACCTGTCTGGCAGCTCTCGGACTGCCAGCATGAGCGGCAATCTGACCATAGGTCATGACTTTTCCCTCAGGGATTGATGCGATGATGGCGACAACCTGCTTGGTAAACGGTGTCATAGTAGTGAGTCTTCCTTTCCATTTGAGTAAGCCAATAGGGTCTAAGTATGGTGGTAATTCCAACAAAACTAGTTTATCATATCGCTGGAATGGAAAGAGATCAAAAAACCGTGCCATTCAGATTCGGAATCTGGATGACACGGTGTACGATCAGATTTGACTTGATCCTGTGAATGATTTTTTAAAGTGTGTTGGTTATTGTTCCGCTTTAAATGTTTTCTCATACACAGCAGCCGGCCACTCTGCCCATGGGAATTCACGGGGAGGCAGGGACTGCAGGACAACCTCTTCCTTGGTTACGGGGTGAGGAAAAGCAGCGATGGCAGACCAAAGTGCAATCTGTTGTCCCGGCTTATTCACACCTGCCCCGTATTTCTGATCCCCGAACAGTGGGCAGCCGATTTCCTTCATTTGAACCCGAATCTGATGAGATCTGCCGGTGTGCAGTTCGATATGAACCAGACTATAACGGTCTGTTTCACCGATGACCCGGTAATCCAGAACGGCGTCTTTGCCACCCGTAGTGCCTTTGGGCACAACAGTGACGGTATTGGTGCGCGCATCTTTCAGCAGCGTATGTTTTAACGTTCCTTGCTGTGCTGGCAGCTTGCCATGGACAACAGCCGCATATATTTTGCGGAAATGACGTCCCCGGACCATCTCGGATAATCTCGAAGCAGCCTTTGATGTTTTGGCAAAAATCATTGCACCACCAACGGGGCGATCAAGACGATGGACCAGTCCGAGATAGACGTTGCCCGGTTTGTTATACCGCTCTTTCAGATCCTGTTTCAGCAGTGTAAGCAAATCCGGGTCACCGGATGCATCTTCCTGTGTAGGTACATTGACCGGCTTCGTAATGCCCAGCAGGTGATTGTCCTCAAACAGAATCGGAATATCACCGGTTCCTTGCAATGGCTCGGACATGATCAGGACTCCCAGCGGCCCAAGATGCCGCAAGGCAGATCCAGACCACTGCGGGTAATGGGGAGGCCAATTTCACCTGCCGTAATTTGACCGCCATATTGGGCAGACATCGTCATTGTCAGCATATTACGCAGAACGGTGGAGGAGATCCCCGTTGTGTAGGAATTCACCAGCATGAATAACGGGTTGTCCGACAAAATAGTCATACACGATTTCAGGAATGGGTAGAGGTTCTCTTCCAGCTTCCATGTCTCCCCGTTAGGGCCTCGACCATAGGAAGGCGGGTCCATAATGATAGCGTCATATCGATTTCCGCGGCGTTGTTCGCGCTGTACAAATTTGAATACATCGTCTGTAATGAAACGAACAGGGCGATCAGCAAGCCCGGATAATTGAACATTTTCTTTGGCCCACTGCACCATTCCTTTGGCCGCATCCACGTGTACAACCGAAGCACCGGCGTAAGCTGCAGCAACGGTTGCACCGCCTGTATACGCAAACAGGTTCAGTACAGAGATGGGACGGCCTGCTCCGGCGATTTTATCCATCATCCAGCTCCAGTTGGCCGCTTGTTCAGGGAACAGACCAGTATGTTTGAAGCTGGTTGGTTTAATATGAAATTTCAGGTTCTCGTATCCGATGGTCCAGCGTTCCGGGATCGGTTTTTTCATATCCCAGCTGCCGCCGCCCGAAGAACTGCGGTGATAATGGCCATGCACCTGGCGCCATTCATTGGTTTCCTTTTCAAGGGGCCAAATAATCTGTGGGTCGGGTCTGCGCAAAATGACATCGCCCCAACGTTCCAGCTTTTCACCGCCTCCTGTGTCAATTACTTCATAGTCCTTCCAGTTCTTTGCTACGTACATAATGATTTATCCATCCTTCAAAAGTCATTTGGATACTATTGTACAACAAAAAAGGGCCTGTACGCCAGTTGTGGTGGGCGCCTTAAAGGGCGAAGTGCCCTTTAAGGTGTTGAATTTGCTTCATTCCCATATACTGAAATGGAATACAAACGAAAATTAATTTGACAATGATAATCATTATCACTTATGATTCTGATACATTCAAATGTTACTCTTCAGGAACCGTATGACAGGATCAATAAAAAGTGAGGGAAAAATAGATGGCTAAATGGTTGGTGGCTTATGCAAGTATGACGGGAAATACGGAAGAGATTGCGGAACTGATCGTGGAAGGCATTACACAAGGTGGGCATGAAGTAGACCTCAAGTCCGTCACGGATTGCAATGCCTCTGATGTGCTCGACTATGACGGGTTCCTCATTGGTGTGTACACGTGGGGAGACGGTGAACTGCCAGATGAATTTCTCGATTTTTACGAAGAGCTGGATGAGCTTGACTTGAGTGGCAAACGGGCAGCGGTGTTCGGAAGCGGGGATACTTCTTACGAGCAGTATTGCGGTGCTGTAGATCTTGCGGCTGCGAAGCTGGTGGAGCGTGGGGCGGAGGTATTTCCAGAGATGCTAAAGATTGAATACAGTCCGATGGAGCAGGAGAAGGATACATGCCGTGACTTTGGCAAGCGTTTCGCTGCTGCCGGATTACAGGTGTCCTAGGACTCATGTTAAGACATAATGTTCAGGCAGCTATGCAGCCAGGAGTGTCAGACGTCCCGGAACGGCTGCTTGTAGATTACAGACTGGAAGAGATGCTGCGCAGCCCGCATCGGTTCATCCGCCCGGAACCGGAGGCAAAGCAGTACGCTCCGCTGCAATGGAGACACCATGTACAATATGCAGTCAGCCATGCAGTCAACGCTTTTTACAGTTTGGACTCGGATGTGCGCAAAGAGATGCCTGTCCAGTATCTGCTTGAAAAGTGGTGGCCCAGAAAGGCAACCGGCTTCGAATCGGTACTTCATTACTGGGATGTAAAAAACAAAATTACGGATGAATTATCGCTCGCCATTGCGATGAACGATGATCTGAAGTATCCGGCCATTCTGTTTGAACAATGGCGAACGGAACTTCCTTCCCTGTCGATGCATCTGTCCATGATCCTCCATACGGCTTGGCTGCCAGAGGGCTGGGATTCACTGCTCATCCAAAAATATATGGTTGTCCATGATCCAAATGTTGTTGAGGCGTACCAGCATATGGTGAGCGCGTTCTGCTGGGAAGCATTTGGCAAGTTGCCAGGCATGATCGAAATCTATTGTTTGCTCGAAGGGCGCAAGATTCGATATATCCCAGGACGTCAATCGCTTGTCCGTTCGATGGATTATCTTCGACTGATTCGGGATAGCATTCCGAGCGAAGAGAAGGTGGAGTCTGATCAATTTACAGTTCAGGACAAAGCCAGAGTCCATGAAGAGGTCGATCGCTGGAGAAGTGAGATCGAACCGAAAAAAAACTGGTTGATGTAAGGATCGAGGGATATTGTGGTATATCGCGCAGATTAAGGAGTGAAGAGCCATGTCTACCGGTTTGGGACAAGATGCCGCAAGCGGCAAGAAGAAACGTACAGGAACTTGTGAATTCAGTCCGTTGCCTGTGCCACAGTCGGTTATACGACGGTTACTGGATGAAGCCGATCCATCTTTGTATGTGATGAGTCCAGAGCCTTGGCGGTTTATGTTGTTCGCCAGTGAAGGACGTCAGCTTTATCTGGAGGCGGTTAGGCAGAGTTACCCACCACATTTGGCAGATCGGTACGGGGATTGGGCTACATATCAGTATACAGAGGCTATCCCGGCGCATCTGGTTGTCGTGACTCCTTCAAGGGCCAGCGAGGACCATGTATTGCCTGCAAAAGCCTGGAGCAAACGTTTTTGTATCTTGGCAGCGGAACATGGCCTTAATGCCGTCTGGAAGATCAATGATTATCAACAGCACCCCGTGTTTATGAATTTGATGGGGTTAACCAGTGAGGAAAAGGTAATGGGTGTATTCCACATCGGTTACGGAGACCAGTCTGTGCTTCGGAATAACGATGCAAGCAGACCAGCCTCTGAGCTGATGACGGTATACGACCATCTGGTCTAAAGGATGGTATAACCGTTCATAGCGATGTGCCAGTATTCGTAATAAAATCTCGAACGAGCTGTCGGTACGAATAATCTTTGGAGCTGGCGGAGTACAACCGGTTTGACACGGTGATTGAATTACCGAAAAAGAACCGTTCGAACTGGGTCTGTCTTCCCCCAAATGATCCTGCCCCTAGCTCCCAGATCAGACGAAATAAAGCTGTACGTTCCTGCGATACCATGTCGCTCCCGCGAAGATACGTATCCAGATGTGGTGCGATATCTGAGCGAAACTCTTCTTCCTGAGGCACCATAATGACGCCACTGGAACCCAAAAGTTGTAGTATTTCAATCATTTCAGGATACAGTTTGGGGTACAGAAGGTTGGCGGCCATTAGTGGTTTCGGGGCAGGTAACACAAAACCACGTTCGTCCGTTATGGCACCTACTTCAGCTGCCACGGCCAATGCTTTTAAGGATTCAAGTCCAGCAAGGACACGCGCTGTTTTCTCCACTACGTGAGTTTCGGCTGCCTGGTCGAGCGTATCTGCGAGTAACTGGATCGTGCCGAGGACAAATTCCGTTTTGGCAATATAGCGACATAACACCTGATGACCCGCGTGGATGTGAAAATGGCTTCCGGTGAATAAGCGGGAGGACATTTCTTCATTTCCCGCGAAAAATATCCGATCATGAGGAACAAGCACATGATCAAAGATGACAATGTTGTCCATCTCTTCATATCTGGAGCTGAGGGGGTAGTTAAATTTGGATTCGGATGCATAGGTATCCCGGCAGATCAGGCTGATTCCCGGCAAGTCGTTTGGCACTGCAAAAGCAAAAGCGAACGGGTTTTCATCGTCGAATGGAGCCGGTGATGGAGAAGGATACACTAGAATTTCGTCCGACGTTGCAGCCTGGGTAGCCATCATGAATGCACCGTTGATAATCAGGCCTTCATTCGTCCGTTCGACCACTTTGGCGGCAATGGCATCTTCGGTTGCATCCAACTGTCCCGATATTTTGCTGGCATGGGGCTGAATGAATGCGTGGGAGAGCGTAATGTCATTATCCCGACAGTAGGCATAATAGTTTTTTAGATTTTCGACATATTGTGGTGATAACTCGGCAAGAATGTCAGCTCCTGTATAAAATGCCATGATCGCTGTGTTCATGTAATCGGGTGAGCGGCCCAGAAATCCATGATGCATGCCTGACCAGACACTCATCGCTTCACGACGCCTGCGCAAATCATCCACACTGGTTGGAGGCAGAAAGGACATGCCTACAGGCTTTCCATCGGTTGGGGAGGAATAAGTCATTGTATCTATCCATTGCGGATCGTTCTGAAGATCATACAGCTTGGCTTGCGTTTTCATTAAACCTGCAAAAGCAAAATGTTCAGAGCGTTTTCCGGTAACCAGTTCTCCTTTGTACCAGCAGGGGACAGTCTGGGTATCGATACGTTCAATATACTGTTTGCCACTTTTAGCGGGCATCGTTACTCACCTCTTGGATTGAATCGTTCATGGGCAGTTTGACTTCTCTCGTAGTGTACGTAAATAGGCACTCTGTTGTGCATGGAGAGAAATGAATATGAAAGCTTTATAAAAGAGCTTGATAATAATTATCATTCTTGTTACAATACAAAAGAAAAAAGGAACCGGCTGGGGCTCCTTTTACTTGGTACAAACAAAATTAATTTCTTATTTCACTTCAAACGTTTTGCAATCCGTTTCAGCGGATTCATTGACTGGTTTGGAACTGTGACTCACGATGTAGATCGAAGTTGCGTTGCATTTGTTTTCTTGAGCCCAGTAACGACAGGAATCAACTTCACATAATACGTCTTTTGCCATGATTGTTAAACCTCACTTTGTTTGGATTTACATTCGTTGGTATAAAAGAAAACCCAGAATGCAAGTTGCCGCTTGCTATCTGGAAAAAATGCTATGCTCTCTCGAGGAAATAGAGGGCTTTTTTGCGTTATACACAACGATGCATGTTTAGAATAGCAAATTTTACTTTTTCTTGCAACAAATTGGACTCCAGGCCAAGCGAAAAGCCATAATTGCCAGTAGTCCGCTGCAAAAAAGTTAATCAATGATGCGTATACAGAATATATGCCACGTGTTCTAACCCCATAACTTGGGGAGGACGACAGGAAATAGTCTGATCACATAGAAAGAAAATAGTCCGGTATTCCTTCAAAGGAAACCGGGCTATTTGGTAATTCAGCATGTTGTATTAAGCATTAGCAGTCGCCCGGTAAGATGACTCTTTCCCAGGTTTATCCGGGGCAGACCAACGCGGCAGCGATAAGGTGAAGAGACTGCCTTCAGGGCTGCTGGAGGTCAGTAACAATTCCCCGCCTTGAGCACGAGCCAGCAAGCTGCTGTAGGTCAGACCGAGGCCGAGTCCGCGAGTATGACGTTTCTTGATCTCACCGCGATAGAAGCGTTCAAAGACTTTGGGCTGATCTTCCATGATAATCCCTGTACCGTTGTCCTGAACGTCAATGAACAGCTTGTCTTCCTCGGCCCGCAAACGGATATGAAAGACCGTAGCTTGATCGGAAGCTGTCGCCTGTAGACCGTTATTTAGCAGATTAACAATGATTTGCTGAATCCGAAGCGCATCACCAATGGCATAGAGTGTACTCGAAGGGATTAGCAGTTCAATCTCGGGAGACTTGTTCTCATATGCAATTTTCCACTGATAGATAATTTCACCCACCAACAGATTCAGATCAATGCGCTCCTGACGCACACCAACATTGCCAGCACTCATTGCATTGTAATCAAGCAGATCAGCGACCATACGTTCCATACGTTCAGATTCTTTTAGTGCAATATCCAGAAATTCCTTTCCTTCCTGCGGACTGACGATATCATCCCGAACGGCCATCACAAGTCCTTTAATGGAAGTGACGGGTGTTTTTAATTCATGGGATACCCCTGCAAGGGACAGGGCACGCCATTCCTCCAGCTGCTGCAAACGAATGGACATCTCCCGGAAGGAATCAACCAGCTCATTCATCTCCCACTCCCGTGTATTCAGATTCAGATTGACTTCATAATTGCCGTTTCGAATCTGCTCCGCTGCAAGAGCGACCTGGCGAATCGGTCTGGAGAGCTTTCGTGACAGGAGGTAGATTGTAAACCATCCACACAGAATTAATGCGCCAAAAATTAGGCATACCACCAGCATCGCTTCCGGATTATATGTAATGGATTTTTTGGATTGCATGACCCACACCTTACCCAGCGTCTGATCGTCATCTGTGACGTTAACTGTCACCCCGGCAAATTTGTTGTTTCGTGGTTCGCGCAGGTCATCTGACAGCCTGTAATACACATCTTGCTGCGTCATTTTCGGTCTGGAATAGATCAATTGATTATTGTTGTCGAGCACCATAATGCAAAAATAGTTATCTGTATTGAACAGCTTGATACGCTTGTCCACCAGTCTGTCAAGATCGGGAGGAATATGCAGCTTGTTCTCGTTTTCAGTAATCTTCTCCGCAATTTCGAAGCCTAGCAGTTGAGCTGTTTTGAGACTCTTCTCAATGGAAGTGATTCTGATCCAGTAGAGTGCACCTGCAACAATAATAATGAAGCCGATGCAGAGAATTAGAAAATATCGAAGCGTCCAATAGGATAGAATGGATGTTTTGCGTTTGGGTTTATTTCGTTTTAGTTGGCGATCCAAAATTGATACCCCATTCCCCGTAAAGTCCGAATTTCTCCTGTTTCCGGTATCCAATGAGAAAGCGCCTGACGCAGTCTTTTGATGGAAAGATCTACAGCCCGGTCACTTCCGTCATAGTCCATCCCCCATACCTGTTCAATGAGATGCTCACGGGTAAACGTGCGGTTGGGGTATTCGGACAGAAACAGGAGCAGTGACAAATCACGTGGTGTCAATGCAACCTCAGCTCCGTTCAAAAGCACCTGTTTGGCGGCCAGATCAATGACCAGATTGCCAAAGTAACGTTTGCCTTCACCACCAGCGGTCCAGTGCGGATTGCGGCGAAGTACGGCATTCACCCGGGCCACGACTTCCTCCGGGACAAAGGGTTTGCTCATATAATCGTCAGCTCCGGCATTCAGACCGTTCAGACGATCCTGAATATCATCCAATGCGGTAAGCATGATGACAGGACAAGCGCTTTTTTCACGGATCATTCGCAGCAGCTCCCAACCGTCCATGCCGGGCAGCATCACGTCCAGCAACACCAGGGATGGGACATCCGAATCAAATAGAGTGAGGGCGGCATGTCCATCCGCTGCGTGACGAACGACAAATCCCGCTTTTCGAAGATAGGCAGCCAGCACGCGGGCAATAGCTTGTTCATCTTCGACGATGAGTATGGATCTCAAGAAGATGTCTCCTTTCACTTCAGAAGCTTGTGTACTGATTTTACATGAGCGGGAGCACAATGCCAATGAGGCAATTATTTTCAGAAAAAAATGCGTTATACGTCATTTCTTGACGTCATCCTGACACATTGGACTGTTAAGATGCTGATTAACAACCAACTTATACCGTTATCCATTGGAGGAGAATAGAGATGAACAAAAAGACAAAAACATGGATCATTTCAGGTGTCGCAGCAGTCGTCATTCTTGGGGGCGGAGGTTACTACTTCGCGAACAGTTATCTGGGAAATAATGTTGAGATTGAGCAAGTGCTTCCTGTGAGTACGGCAGCTTCCACAACGGAAACCGGATCGGACAGCGGCAGTGGGACAAAAGTATCCAAAGAAACCGTTGGAGCAGAGCAACTGAATGGAGACTGGAGCATCAGCGAAGGTTCGAAAGTTTATTTCTCGGTAACAACATCTCAGGAGACCGTCAATTTTGCGGACGAGCAGGTGAGTGGTAACTGGACGATCAATGTGGCAGACCCTTCCCAAATGAAAGCGGAAGGACAGATCCAGATGAATGGAATCGACTCGGGTAACAGTCAGCGCGATGGTCATGTAAAAGAGGCCGATTTCTTCGACGCGAGCACATACCCTCAAGCTACATTCACCGCAACTTCCTTCGAGAATGTGCCAGCAGAATGGACCGCAGGGCAGACGGTGGACTTCAAAATGAATGGAATCCTTACGGTAAAAGGAATTGAGAAAGAGGTTACGTTTGACGTGAAAGCGGCTTATGAGAATAATCAGGTGTTGTTGTCTGGTACAACGATGGTTACCTTTGAAGATTTTGGGTTGAAAAATCCGCACTCTGTTGTTCTCTCGGCCGAGAATGATATCCAGGTACGGTTGGAGCTGAAGCTCAGCAAGTAAGAATTGAGTACATAAGACTAATCCAACTTGTTTTACATTCCAGTGATGTAGACGGAGAAACCAATATTTATGTACATCGTTACACGCCTAAATCTGTTCCATTCTGCCTGTCTGGCAGAGGGGGCAGATTTTTTATGTTAACAATGGGAAACGATCCACGGTGAGTAAGGAATTACCAGACGATTGTTAAAATAACTGCTGTTTACTTGGGATAATGCCGTGTCCCTGATCAACATAAAGCGCTTACAATTATAATGATTTACAAACTCATGGATTCAAGTTTATCCAAACATGATAAGGGGGAGATCAAGCGTGCACAAGAAATACATAAGCGGCTGTCTCGTATTATTAATGTTGTTCTGCGATCTGGGACTGATCGTTCGACCGGCAGCAGCAGCAGAGAAAACAAACGTTGCACTGAACAAGGCGGTAACGGTTAGCGCGGAAGATCTAAAGTGGGGAGGCAATAAAGAGAACGCTGTAGACGGCAAAGGGGATACAAAATGGAGTGCGGACAGAGCGACCTCAGTGGACCAGCCTCACTGGTTAATGGTCGACCTGGGAGATTCATACCAGCTCTCCGGAGCTGAATTGACATGGAAGGATGCAAACCAGGTTGTAAAGTTTCTCGTCGAAGTTTCTGCTGACGGCACGAACTGGACAAAAGTAGCGGATCAAACGTCCAATGAAACGGCTCAGAGCATAGCCAACCTGGATTTTCAAGCTGGCGCAGTTCAGTTTGTAAAGGTCACGATTCCTTATTATGCGGGTACTGACTGGTGGCCTGGCATTTCCGAGTTTCAAGTCTGGGGAGAGAAAGAGGCAAGGAACCCGGCAGATATCGTGGAATATGATGCAGTCCATGTATCTACCGTAAGTCGTACTGTACCTGTTCTGCCTACCGAAGTTAAGGCACATTACCAGAACGGGAAATCTGGCCTTGTTCCGGTTACTTGGGAAGAGATTGAGCCTTCACAGTACGCATCAGCACGCAAATTTACGGTCACAGGTGATGTCTATGGAGCGCCGGTACAACCGGAAGCCGAAGTTACAGTTGAAGGATACCGCAGTGATTTTGTCAGAGGTGTGGATATTTCCACGTTGACAGCTATTGAGGATCATGGCGGTTATTATCTGGAAAGTAATGGCGCAAAGCGCGATCTGCTCGACATTCTGAAAGACCGCGGCGTGAACTACGTGCGGATTCGTCTGTGGAATGATCCACAGAAATCCAATGGATATAACAACAAGGAAGATGTGATTCGTCTGGCCCAGCGGGTAAAGGCGAAAGGCATGAAGATTCTGCTCGACTTCCATTATTCTGATGAATGGGCACATCCGGGTCAACAGCTTCGTCCTAAAGCTTGGGAAAACCTCTCATTCGAAGAATTGAAGACAGCTGTCTATGATTACACGCGTGAAGTGGTAGGCGAAATGAAGGAAGCGGGCGCCATGCCAGACATGGTTCAAATCGGTAATGAAATCAACAGTGGTGTATTAAACGGATTGAATAGTAAAGTCAATTTTGATGAAAACGCTGCCTTGCTTCAGCGCGGGGTGGATGGTGTTCGCGCAGTCCCTGGAGGAGATCAGGTCAAAATTATGATCCATCTGGCTGAAGGGGGCAAAGCGGATACCTTTGACTGGTATTTCGGTGAATTGGAGAAACGGGGGCTGGAATACGATATCATCGGTCTTTCGTATTATCCATTCTGGCACGGAACATTTGCAGATGTGCGAAAAACGATGAATGAAGTATCCGCCAAATATGGAAAGGAAGTTATTATCGCCGAGACGTCCTATCCGTTCTCGTATAAAAACGGGGATGCCCATGGCAATATTATTGGCAATCCCGATACGCTGAATGTAGGAGGAGCGACCTTCCCGGCAACCGTACAGGGACAATATGATGCGATTGCAGGCATTATGGACATGATTTCACAAGTTCCTGATCAGAAGGGAGCCGGTTTCTTCTATTGGGAGCCTGCATGGATTGCAGCTAATGTAGGCTGGATTGCATCGGAGGGAGACGCATGGGAGAATCATGCCATGTTTGATTATGACGAATATCCGGCTAATGGCGGTTACTCCTATGAAGGCCGTGCTCTACCCTCGCTGGATGTGTACAAACGTGGCTTGGACAATCTGCCCGCAGATCGGAAAGAGTTGTCGGCAGCCATTACACGCGCACAGGCGCTCGTAGTCAGTGATTTCACAACTGAAAGCTGGAACACACTCGGTCCAGCCATTGAGGCAGCCGAGAATACGTACAAATTGGCTTACACATCTGGTGGTGTGACACAGCAGGATACGGATGCTGCGACGTTGGCGCTGAATACGGTTATGCAGCAGATGGATGTTATAGCTGCGAATCGGGACACACTTCAGGCGATTATCGCCGAAGCCAAGACATACATGCAAACCGACTGGTCTGCTGCCACGTGGGGGCGTTTGACCAAGGCTCTAGTGCATGCAGAACAGGTCATGGCGGATGAAAGGGCGACACAAACAGAGGTAAATACAGCAGCAAAACAAGTGGAAGCCGCGATCCATGGTTTATCCAATGTGGACAAAACCGAGCTAACACAGTTCATCGGTGAAATGCAGCAATTGACCGAATCGTCATTTACCCAACGAAGCTGGGCGAACCTAAAATCGGCTTTGTTATCTGCAATCACAGTTAGAGACAAGCAGGATGCCATACAATCTGAAGTGCAAGGGGCTCTGACTACACTTCAAAAAGCGAATAACAGTCTTGTTTTGCTGGAAGCATTAACAACAGGCAAAACAGCTACTGCATCAAGCAGTGCAGGTACAGGTGGTGGAGAAGCTAACTCGCCTGGGGGTGCAATCGACAGCAATCCCAATACTTCATGGGGAACCGATCAAAGTGTGGGTAGCTGGTGGCAAGTGGATCTGGGAGCAACCGCTGTAATCCGCAAGTTGGAAATGTCCATGTGGAGTGGTGGCATTAAATACAAGATTGAGGTATCCGACGATAACAAGAACTTTGTGAAAGTCGTGGATACAACAAGTGATGTCGTTGTATCCACCAATCCAAGACATATCCTGCCCGCAGGCACGGAGGCGCGTTATATTCGTCTTACCGTAACGGCAGGTTCCGATTGGGTAGGCTTTATGGATTTTGAAGCGTACGGGGTTTTCCCGGCGAACAAATCTGCCATGGAGACTACAGTGAATTCCGCTGCGAAGCTACGTCAAAGTGAATACACAGCCGCAAGCTGGAATGTGTTTGCACAGGCATTGTCGTTTGCCCGCGTGCTTATCAATGATGCAGAAGCAAGTGCACAGGAAATCAGTGCTGCGGATAACGCTTTGAAAATGGCGGTTAGTCAGCTTGTGCGGCAAGAATCGACCCCGGGTCAGCCATCACAGCCCGGCCAACCTGCTCAGCCTTCCACACCTGGATCATCGCAGAATCCTGGCAACCCTATTGTAACGCCGCCAGTTGAATCCGTTAATCCAGGAGAAAGTGGTTCCATTACAATCAAAGGGACAAGTACGGGAGTGGACACCTATGTGATTCAACCTGATATGAAGAAGTTGTCTCAGACGATTGGTGGAATGGGAGCGGGGAGCAAAAAGCTAACCTTGATTGCGGATATTCCTAAGGATGCAAAGTCTGTGACCTTTCAGCTCAATGCAAATCAACTTCAGGAATGGGCACGTACTCAGGCATTACAGTCGCTGGAGCTGATCATGAAACAGACATCTGTCCGTATCCCATTAAGTTTACTGAAGGATGCTCGTAGCGAAGATGAGGCTACAATGGATGTCATTCTGGCCGAAGACTCCACAGCGAATCTGTCTGAAGCGCAAAAGAAAACCATCGGTAACCACAACGTGGTCAGCGTGAATCTGTTGTTAAACGGGCAGCCGTTACAGTGGACAGACAGATCCGTTGAAATCGCGATGTCGAATGTTCAAAATTCAAATGCAGAAGACGTTGTGCTGGTTATTCAATCCCTTTTGCCAAATGGTGAAATGATGCCAGTAACTTTTACTCAATATAATGAAACGACTAAAAGTTTGGCATTTAAGCCGCTTCAATCAGGCCATTTCGTGATTACTGAAGTGCAGGTTCCCTTGAATGACTTGCAATCCTTCTCCTGGGCCATGAAAGAGGTTCAGAATCTGTATGGCAAAGGAATCATTACAGGCATGACGGATACTCGATTCAATCCCGCGGGAGAGCTGACAAGAGCACAATTTCTACAAATGATTATTAAGGGTATTGGCGAATCACGTTTGCCGGATACATCCACTTCAGCCCTAGCGGATGTGAAGAGTGATCAATGGTATTCAGATTCCGTACGCCTTGGTCTGGAGATGGGAATCGTGCAAGGTAGAGCAGACGGATCGTTCGCAGCTAATGAACGTATTACCCGTGAGGACATGGCGGTGATGTTAAACCGTGCAATACAGGTTATGACGAAGAATGAACGTTCAACCATAAGTACATCCAGCAGTACCGGATTTAAGGATAATGCAGAGATATCCGAATATGCAAAACAAGCTGTTGCCTTGATGCAAGAACAGGGCATGTTAAACGGGATGGCTGATGGCAACTTTGCGCCGAAACAGAATGCTAACCGTGCACAGGGAGCAGTCGCTGTAGCCAGAATGATGGAGCAGATCTATTCATTCTAAGTGTATACATGAGATAGGGATCGGGCCTTTCTGGCTCGATCCCTATGTTTGTTTATTCATCTAAATGGTAGACAGATAGAGACCAATTCTGCTATGATCTAATTGATAATGATTACCATTATCATAAAAAGCGTTGAATTATAGGGGGCTATCATATTTATGTTTAAATCCAAATCGATGCTGTCCATTTACACATTATTCATTGTGTTTGCGCTTGTTCTAGCGGGTTGCGGAAATGCAGAAAAGGCAATGGATGATACGGGAAGCGAGCGAGGACAGACGACAGAGAATCAGGAATCCAATGGAACCGATTCAGTTCAGAATAAATCAACGGAAAGTGAAACACGCGACTATGAGACGGACAAAGGAACTATCACCATTCCTGCACATCCCAAGCGTATTGTGACCGATTACTATGGTGGCGAAATCCTGTCTGTAGGCGGGGATTTGGTCGGTGTGGAGCCAAGTGCTTTTGACAATCCGTTCATTAAGGAACAGCTGAAAGACACCTCTGATGTGGGTTATCCGGTTAACGTGGAGAAGACGCTGGAGTTACAGCCTGACTTGATTGTTGTGATGTATGATGATAACTATGAGGAACTGTCCAAAATTGCGCCAACCGTACATATCCCATACGGCACAGCGACAGATATCTACAAGACCGTTGAGCTGTTTGGTGATTTGATCGGTCAACCGGAGCAGGCGAAGACGTTCATTGCCGAGTATGAGAAAAAGGCGGCTGAAGGACGCGAGAAGCTGAAAGGCATCGTGGACGAAAATACAACCGTTGGTTTGTACGAGTTGACAGACAAAGGTGACCTATGGACGTTTGGTGATAATGCTGGCCGAGGCGGGCAAGCCGTCTATAACGCTTTGAAATTGAAAATGCCAAGCAAGGTAAGTAATGATAATCAAACTGCCCAACTATCTCTGGAAGTGCTGCCTGAATACGCAGCGGATTATATGTTCATGACCGTGTACGATCCCGAGAAAAAGGGAGAGGCGTTGAAGGAATTCAAACAGTCCAATGTGTGGAACGGTCTGGATGCGGTGAAGAATCACCGATTCTTTGAGAATGATTTTGATACATTCTATCGGTATGATCCGATTGCCATTACAGCCCAGATTGATTTGTTTGTTGATCTGATCACGAAGAGTGCTGAACAAAGCAAATAAATAAATGAGCAGCGACGGGGTTGCTGTTAGTCTTAATGTTAATGTTAATGTTAATGTTAATGTTACAGGTAATGTTAAAATAACGTCCAATCCATCATAAGTAGTCATTACTGATTATTATTATAGAAAATCAACCTGTCTTGGGCCTTTGGCCTGGGGCGGTTTTTTTTGCTGTCAAAAGAAAAAGGGATTTGTTAATGTCATATTGACAATATTGAACTTCTTTGATATCATTTCGATAATATCATAATGATAATATTGAGAAATGGGGAATGAACCATGTTTGGATTCCGATTCGTGAAGTTTCAACCCAGTGAGTATGTAATGAAAGTGAAGAATGGTCAGGTACAACGTCAAGGTGTAGGTTTGTCCTTTTATTATTATGAGCCAACCACTTCGGTGGTCGTTTTGCCCGTATCTTCGGTGGATGTACCATTCATGTTCGAAGAGATCACGGCTGATTATCAGACGGTTACCGTCCAAGGCCAACTGAGCTATCGAATTGTTGATTATACGAAAATTACCCAAAGCTTGAATTACACGTACAATTTGCGTAAAAACCGATACATCTCCGATGACCCTGGCAAGCTGGATCAACGTGTGATCACGATTGCCAAAGTGCTAACCAAAAAACACCTGGAACAAATGCCGCTGAAGGAGGCCATTCAATCCAGTGAACGACTGGCAAGCAGCATGAAACGGGAAGTGGTTCAGAGTGAAGAACTGGAGAAACTGGGCGTAGAGTTAATGAGTCTGTCCATCCTTGCCATTTTACCCAATAAAGAGACCATGCGTGCTCTGGAAGCACAAGCGAGGGAAGACATTTTGCGACAGGCTGACGAGGCACTGTATGTACGTCGCAATGCTTCCATTGAACAGGAGCGCAGAGTGAAGGAGAACGAGTTGAACACGGAAATTGCCGTTGAGACGAAGAAACAACAAATTCGTGAAACCCAATTGCATGCCGAGCGCTCGGTGAAACAGAAACAGAATGAGATGGAACAGGAGCAGCTCCAGTTCAATACAGCGATGGAGGAACGGAAGCGACAGCTTATTGAATTGACGATTGCCAATCACAATGCCGAAGCTGATGCGAAAGCCTATGAAATTGCTGCCGTAATGAATTCATTACAGAATGTTGAGCCGAATGTGCTGCAAGCGATGGCTAATATGGGGATGAATTCGGATAAACTGATAGCCCTTGCGTTCCAGGAACTGGCGGAGAATGCCGGGAAGATTGGACAGCTGAACATCTCGCCCGATCTGCTGCAAGGATTAATGACGCCTCAGGCAAGAGAGCAAGGAGGTCGTGCGTGATGAGATTGGGTAAAGCAAGCAAACCAGTAGCAGCACACCCTGTTGCAGAAGAGCGAATGACCGAATACAAGTTGATTTTGGTCAAACGAAGAACAAGGCTGGAAGAATTGGTGGTACGGTATAATACGGTCCAGCAAGCCCAGTTCTATATTGAACGACTGGGAGCAGATTTTAGTGATTACCTGGAGGAGGATAGGCGTTATCATCATGCAGTACAGCAGGCCCAGCAGCAGCTGAGCCCGTTGGGCCGGGTTCAGACGATTGATCGGGAGCATGTACCCAACTTCATCTTTGGAGCACAGGACATTGTGGTTGTGATCGGACAGGATGGTCTTGTTGCCAATACACTCAAGTATGTAACCGAACAACCGCTCATTGGTGTAAATCCTGATCCGATGCGATGGGATGGGGTACTGCTGCCATTTACCGTGGAGGATCTAAGCTTCATTATTCCCGATGTTATTCGTAAACGGCGCTCCCTGAAAGAGGTGACCCTGGCCAAAGTCGAGTTGAACGATGGGCAATATCTGTATGGCGTTAACGATCTGTTCATTGGCCGGAAGACTCATGTCTCCGCCCGTTATGAAGTTCGATTGGGCTCCTCGGTAGAACAGCAATCCTCCAGTGGTGTAATTGTATCTACCGGAATGGGATCGACGGGATGGTTTAAAAGTGTGTTAACAGGCGCTGCTGGAGTCGTAGGCTCAGAGGCATGGCAGCTCATCCATTCAGATGGACAGATTTTCTCCAATCGAGGCAAAAACCATTTCAGTTCTGACGTTGTTCAGGAAAAAGGGGCTTTAGAAACGAAAGCTCCTGCAACCATTTCCTCACATGGAGGCATAAGTCATCTGAATTCATTCGGTTGGGATGCACCGTATCTGTACTTTACGGTACGTGAGCCCTTTCCCAGCCGGACGACGGCTGCCAATCTGGTGTTTGGACAGATTCATCCGAAACAGCCTTTGCGGATCGTATCACAGATGCCAGAGGATGGAGTTATTTTCAGCGACGGTGTAGAACAGGACTTTCTTGAATTTAATTCCGGGGTGGAAGCAACCATTGGCTTGGCGGAAAAACGTGGACGTTTGGTGGTCTGACCCTTTATTTCCAAACTGTTTTTGACTAGAATGGTAAACTAGATGTTAGAAGCCATGTTTAAAGTATGGAAAGAGGGTTGACAATGCAATCGATATTGCTGGTTGAAGATGATGCCAAGCTCGCAGGATTGCTGGGTGCATATCTGATTCGAAACGGTTTTCAGGTGCAGACTGTAACTGGTTTCCGTCATGTATTGGATGAATTCGTGGAAAACGGACCGGATCTGGTGCTCATGGATGTGAATTTGCCCCAGTTCGATGGATATTATTGGTGCAGACAGATTCGTACACATTCCATATGTCCTATTCTGTTTATTTCGGCTCGTGACAGTGGTATGGATCAGGTCATGGCGCTGGAGCACGGGGCGGATGATTATATTACGAAACCTTTTCAATATGAGGTTGTTCTGGCCAAGGTTCGCAGTCAATTGCGTAGGGCATATGGGATGTATGCAGCTGTACAACAAGAAATGAAAGTGAAGAATGGTTCCATGCTGCTGTATCCCGAGAGATATGTACTGGAGTATGATGGTCGTTCCGTGGAACTGACACAAAAAGAATCCGTGTTGGTCGAAGCACTGATGGGCAAGGCAGGTCGGGTTGTTGGCCGCGAACGGCTGCTTGAACTCATGTGGGAAGATCAGCATTTTATTGATGATAATACGTTGAATGTGTATATTACACGTGTTCGCCGCAAGCTGAAGGATCTGGGGGCTGATGAGATTTTGGAAACCGTTCGGGGAGCGGGCTATCGATTGCTTGATCTCGAATCACGCTTCCAGGAGGGAATGCAATGAAGCTCTTTCTGAAAGACCAGCTTACTTTATTCGGATTCTATTTATTGCAGATGGTGATGGTTCCTTGTGCATATTGGCTCTCGGGTGAAGAGCGGCCGTTGAAAATCATTCTCTATGGCATGTTGCTAAGCACAGTGGTACTGATTGTGTATCTGGTCGTACGTTATGTTCAGTTACGTCATTATTATCAAGCACTCCAACAGCCGCAACTACTGGTAGAGGAGCCTTTACAATCGCTTGGTGCAGCTCCTGTAGCTGAAGCCATCCACCAATTAATGCACGAACTGGAGCGTAACCGTCAGCATGCGATCGGCCATTTACGTACTCGTAAGGAACAGCAGGTTATATTCATGAACCGTTGGGTACATCAGATGAAGACTCCGCTTTCGATTATTCAATTAACACTTGAAGACGTGGAGGATAGGACAGCTGCCAGTATTCAGGATGAGCTGGATAAGCTGCGTAAAGGACTTGAAATGGTGCTGCATTCTTCCCGGCTGGAGCAGTTCGAAGGGGATTTCCGCGTGGAGCGTCTGTCATTATCTGAGGTCGTTCGGAGCAGTATCGCCGAGAATCGACGTTTGTTTATACGCAAAGGTATTACTCCGGTAATCCAAATGGAAGAAGATTTTCACATATACAGTGATTCCAAATGGTTGCGGTTTATATTTACCCAGATTTTGACCAATGCCGTCAACTACTCTGACAGCAAAGCCGGCAAAAAAGTCATAATCACCGCCTATGTAAAGGAAGAACGAATTGTATTGGATATACAGGATCAGGGAATCGGCATATCGGCTGAAGATATTCATCGCGTGTTTAATCCTTACTTCACTGGAGAGCGGGGAAGACAGTATCATGAATCTACAGGCATGGGACTGTATCTGGTTCGTGAGGTTAGTTCACGTTTGGGTAACCAGATTGAATTGTTCTCCAAACCGGATGAAGGAACATTGGTCAGATTCAGCTGGATGAATCGGAAATAGAGGCGCTTTGCCCATGGGTGAGGTGCTTTTTTTCATGGAAGTGGGGATTTCGCATGGAAGGGAACATAACCTTAAACGCCGTGTAAGGAAAGTTTAAGGTAAATCGATAGCAGGGTTGTGGGAGGTCGTTTAGGATAAGGGTATGAAAACCAAGATCGTTCAATTGGAGGGGAAACACCTATGGAAATGTTGCAAGTATCGGCACTAAACAAAGTGTATCAGGGCAAAGTGCAGACGCAAGCCCTTAGTGATATTCATCTGACCATCAAGCAGGGTGAATTTGTAGGGATTATGGGGCCATCGGGTAGTGGGAAAACGACTCTGCTCAATATGGTGTCGACCATTGATGAGCCAAGTTCGGGCAAAGTTCTGATTAATGGCATGAATCCGTTTGAGATGAAAAAGAAACAACTGGCCATGTTCCGACGCAGGGAACTCGGGTTTGTATTTCAGGATTTCAATCTGCTCGACACTCTGACCGTAGCTGAAAATATCGTACTCCCATTGACGCTGGACAAGGTCAAACTCAAAGAGATGGAGAGCAGGCTCAATCGAATCACCGCTCAACTTGGAATCGATCACATTCTGGATAAACGCGTCTATGAGATTTCAGGCGGGCAACGGCAGCGTACAGCCATCGCCAGAGCCATGATTAATATGCCATCCATTGTACTGGCTGATGAACCGACAGGTGCGCTGGATTCGACATCATCGCAAGCGGTAATGGAATCGCTCGAACAGATCAACCAGCAGGAGAAAACAACCATTATGCTGGTCACCCATGATCCACTCGCCGCAAGTTATTGCCATCGGATTGTGTTTATCAAGGATGGAAAGCTCGCTGCCGAAGTGCATCGGGGAGATAACCGTCAGACGTTCTTTCAGCGGATTATTGATACATTGTCGTTCTGGGGAGGGAATTCGCATGAGCTTTCCTCAGTTCGCGTTTAACAACATTCGCCGGAATGGGCGAGCGTATATTGCTTTTTTTCTCAGTAGTGTGTTTATGGTCATGATTTTTTTCGCTTACGCCATGTTTACCTATCATCCATATGTGAAAGAATTACCGATTGGTGCAACAACCGCTACAGGTATGCAGGTAGCATCGGTTATTGTGTATGTGTTTGCATTTTTCTTTGTCATGTATTCCATCAGTGCTTTTCTTAAATCACGGAACAAGGAGTTTGGCATTCTGACCATACTTGGTGCTGAACCTGGACAGATTCGGAAATTGGTTGTTCTGGAAAACATGTTGATCGGCTGCCTGTCCATTATTGCCGGTATTGGCGGAGGCATGTTGCTGTCGAAGTTGTTCCTGATGTTAACCACTCGTTTTATTGGTATGGATGATCTGCCCTTTTATTTTCCGATCAAAGCGATTCTGATTACGGTAGTAGCCTTTTTGCTGCTATTCTTCTGCATTTCGCTCTTCACGCTGGTTTTTATCGGGAACAAGCGGGCATTGGAGCTCTTAACAGGTACCAGCAAACCCAAAAAGGAGCCCAAAGCTTCATGGTTCTTCTCACTTCTGGGACTGGCATTACTTACAGCGGGATTCGTTGCACTGCGCAGCGAGCTGAATGGCGGGACCATATTGATTGCCGCAGTAACAGGTATTGCGGGAACCTATTTCTTTTACTCCCAACTCTCCGTTCTTGCCATCCGGCTCCTGAAGCGTAATCGTAAACGAGTATGGCATGGGACGCGATTACTGTGGATTTCGGAAATGAGTTACAAAATCAAAGACAACGCAAGAATGCTGTTTATGGTGACGGTGGTTATAGCCATTGCTTCCATGAGTGCAGTTGTCATTTTGTCACTGGATCAGCAGAACCGGGAACAGTTT
Organism: Paenibacillus sp. JNUCC-31; assembly: GCF_014844075.1. NCBI lineage: Bacteria > Bacillati > Bacillota > Bacilli > Caryophanales > Paenibacillaceae > Paenibacillus > Paenibacillus sp. JNUCC31. Next base: position 559,092 of record NZ_CP062165.1, on the reverse strand, counting down.
ACAAATAATGATTTTCCAATCCAATACAATGCATACGAGCCATCGGATCGTCTGGATCTGACATCAATAGATTCGAGACTTGAAGCCGCAGGCTTGGATTATCAGCAAGTTTACCTGGAATATTTCTGGGCTGATGCGGATCAGAGTGCTGTGTCAGTCATGCCGCTAAGTCATTACAATCGATTCAATGCAATCCAAGGAAAAAAGGAGTACCAATTGGATGCTGAATCAGTGATTTTTGTGGATTCCCGTAATGATGAGAATCAGGATCAGATTGAACGAAACAGGTTTCGCAATGATGTGAAAGGAGACACGTTGACGTTAAATCTGGACGCTGGCACAGTGCAAGCAAAGGTTACGGCTACAGACATAGAGCCCAGGTTTGCAAACCTGATCTATGCCACAGGCGTTGTCGTGGTCCCGGATGAAAAGTACAAAGCAATGACACATGACGTCAAAGAGAATTATATATCGGGGAAATATTTGTATCAGATTCCGGCTTGGGGCCATGCTGTGCCTGATCGGCAATCTTCGGAAGCCATGGTTAGCGATCAATTGCTTTCGTCCGTGGATTCAATCCAAAACGATAACCCTTCAAATGATAAATACTCTGGATATCTGAGCACGCGATACGGAGATTTTGAGAGATACAGACAGGGGACAGCGCTCTTTACCTTTTTGGGCGTTTTCATTGGATTAATCTTCTCGATCTCTTCCGCCAGCTTTCTGTATTTCAGACTGCACACGGATCTGGAGGCAGATGGGAAAATGGTGCATTCCCTGTCCAAAATGGGTCTCAGTTTTCAGGAGATGAAAAGATCATCCACGATTCAGATCGCGGTTCTCTTTTTCTTCCCAATCCTGATCTCCATTGTTGAAACTCTCGTTGTTGTTAAGCCGTTTCTGACTGAATTCGGTATTACCAATTATACGGTTCCGGTATTAACCGTATTTGGTGCATTTCTGCTTGCACAAACCTTCTATTTCTTCGTTATTCGCTCGAGATATATATCTTCACTGCGCAAAATGATGGTGTAATTATTCGTAACGCCCGGAATCCTTGATTTAGATCAAGGATTTCCGGGTGTTTTTGCTTTATGATGAATCCATTCCAAGAGTATAGAAGGAGGAAAAAATGATGAGTATTACGTCTTTGCAAGCAGTAAGGGAGTTTAACGCAGACCGTTTTACAAAACGTGTTTTATTTCAGCAGGGAGGTGGGGTCACATTTGTGCTTCATTTTCTGCCAGGACAACAGCTTCCGGTTCACAAACATCCGGGGACAGACGTTATCTTGCTGGTGGTCGAAGGTACAGGAACCATCATTCTGGACGGGAAAGGACAGGAAGTGAAGCAGGAAGATGTGATCTGCTGCAGCGGTGAGACTGAGTTTGCATTCCACAATACTGGAGATCATGAAGTACGCCTGTTTGTAGTATTGAATCAAGTGCCGGATGCCTCGTACGCTCAGGATGTGTAACTCCACATCCTATCTGATGAATGACCCTGTTTAAGAACAACAAAAAGCGTACTTTACTCTGAAAGGATCAGAGCTTAAGTACGCTTTTTCCACGTTAGGAGCAGTCGTGAATAATTCATGTTCATCGTTAGAAGTATCCTAGCATTTCCTTGGCTTCACTTGACATGAGTTGGGGGGTCCAATGAGGCTCCCACACGACCTGAACCTCAATATCGGTCTTATTCGTATTCTCCTGCAATACCCACTTCACAGCACCTACAATGGTGTCGTGGAGAGGGCAGCCTGGTGTAGTCAACGTCATCCGTACGTATACCCGCTCCGGTTCTTCCCGTACTTCATACACAAGCCCCAGGTCAACAATATTAACACCTAGCTCAGGATCATATACTTCCTTCAGACATTCCAGCAAATGAGTCGTTTGTTCCATCTTTTTCACTCTCCAGTCCACCTTATTAATATTTATTAACGTCTGAATACCAAAGCAATATTCGCAATATAAACGATTGAGACAAGAGATAAAATCGTCCCTCCAACCATCATAACCTCTGCCAGATTAATCAGAATTCCACTGACAAGCAGAAGGCTTCCAGCCACCATAGCGAGCATGCCCCAATTGACGTTCCGTTCACTCAACATACCGGTCATCAGCGGTGTTCCGGGTCTGCCTGCCTGCTTGCCATATTTGTGGGTCCACCACAGAAAAGGCACGATTTTGGAGGCGTAGCCAAGTATGGTGAGTGACACCCAACCCCCGAGATATACCCATCCAGACAGTAGAACAACACGTGGATGGAGCAGCAGTTCGATCCCTTGTGCAGAGTAGATCAGCAGAGCGACAGCATATACGGCTAAGGCACGGCTTACATAAACAGACCAGCGGATGCCTGGACCGGGGTTGCTTTTGTGCCGGTTCTCCTGTATTTGTTCCAGATGATACACATAGAAGAGAACGGCTGCGGTAAGAAGTAATAGAGCAAACCAGAGCAATCCACCTTTTATTCCTGTCAGAAAAGCAACCACACCTGTAATTACAGCTGCATTCCACAGGATCAAGACCACTTTTTGCAATCGTATGGAATAATTGTGGGACAAGTAGAACATGGGCAGCATTTTGTAACTGAACCCGGTAATTAACATGCCAAACCAGCCGAGTGTTCCCATCCAGATATGTGCGCCGAATAACCGTTCATGCAGGCCATTCCAATCACCAAAGGCAAAATTCAGACCCATCAGCATACCGGATAGCCCGGTGAGTACCAGATAAAGGCAGGCGCAGGCGGCGCTAATCGTCACCGGATTCCACTGTGAAGCTCGGAAGAGGGTAACGGTCATATTCCATGCAAACAACAGAATGCCTGAGAGCGCCAGTGTGGCAGAACCCGCAATCCAGCTAACATCTCCTCGAATGAAGCCATATAACATGCCCGTAATTCCGATTGTGAACAAGACGTAATGACAATAACCGAGAAACAGACTGTAAATATTGGATTGCAAAATAACATGTATCAGCTGATAAGCGGCACCCATGGCCAGCATGGTTGCCCACCCGAGCACAAACAGATGGGCATGAAACCAGCCTTCGGGTCCTCTTAATTCATCACCAAGCCAGCCTGTCAGCGAGAGCAGGGAGAAGGCGTGATACATTACAAATCCAAAGATGCCCGTGATGATAAAAAGAAACGGCAACCTGGACATGGCTTTCGCCTCCTTACCCTTTTTCAATTCTCACTTTGGCCGTACCATCGGCTTGATCCTCAATCATATAAGGACAGCCCAAATTGTTCAGCTCCTCTATCAAAAATACAGGGACTCGATCGTTGTGAATCACAACGATATCTCCAGGCTTGCAGCGCTCCAGTGCGGCAAGTGTTCGCATCATCGGTTGTGGAGGCTGCAATCCCCGGTTATCCAGCTCAACAGTTGGAGCTTCGAGGCATTCATTCCCTCTAACCGCAACAACATTCGCCTCCGGATGTCCCGCGCATGAAGCTGATTCTTCGTCTGAATCGGGTTCTGAATCAGCCTCTGAACCCGATAAAGCCATTTCAGATAATGCTTTTGCACTGTTCATATTTCTTTTGTGAATAAATGTGGTGACCCAGTGATCTGAACTCTTTCTTTCAGATGAATTGGAGTACCCTTTCAATTTGAGAATACCGAGCAGGGGCGTCGGTTTGAATGGAGTATGAAGTACAAACACATCCTCGGTTCGTAGCCCTTTCACCGTATCCATGATCAACTGAAATGGCTCCAGCTTTTTACTCAGATGAGGACGCACATCCAATTCAACCATATGAACATCAGATGGAGACATGTGCGTTCACATCCGATCCTGTTCCTACTACATCAGCCTGCTGCACCAATTTTAGAGACGATTCATACAGGGCAGCCATTCCACCGTACAGGGCATAAAAGAATGAATCCGGTGCATCAAGCGAAAAGGACAAATATGCTTTGGGGTCCGTTCCAAGCATATGCTCAAAAAGTCCTGCACTGTCATAGGCATAGAAGCAGAAATGAGTATATTCAAACAGTGGCATTTTCTCATAAATTGTGATGATTTCCTGTGCATACTTCACCTGCTCACGATGTGCCATTTGCACCATGGCGATTGCATCTTCCAGCCCAAGCATAATGCGAAGCGTAGTATCATCAATGATTTCAACGTGTGGCATAACGGCTCAGCCCCAATCTATAATTTGCTGATTTTGACCTGAAACGTTGTAGGACCCTGTTCAACATACTCCCACTCAAAGCCCTCAGGGTGTGTGGATTGGAACTGGAATCTCAAAGGTTTCGGATCGTGATCATTGATGAGCAGCATGGCTTCCTGGGGTTTCAACTGATCAAAGGTTTCGAAAATGATTTTATGCTTCAGGTGTGGTGGATACTCCGTGGCATTGATGGTAGCTGCATATGTGTTCATAGGTCGTTCCTCCTAATTGGGATGTTGTGGTGTTGCAATTTGATTATAGATAACGCAATGAGGGGTCTGTGTGAGCCTGCTCACATATTTTCGTTTGTCATAATCTTGACTTATTTATAGGAAAATCCTGTTTGGAAAAGGGTTGCGGAGCATATATAAATGTGCAACTGTGTGCTATGTTTCACTTCTTGTGATATTTTGCACAGTTCGGCGAGCGAGACATCCTTATATTTAGCGTCAAGATGACACTGGATGAGAGAAAGCAGGTTTCTCCTTCGGCTGATGTTAAGACAGCACCCTAGAGAAGGGAGGTATGTGTTTGGAATCAATATTAATGGACCCGTTTGGAAGAGTGCATGATTATTTAAGAATTTCGGTTACGGATCGCTGTAATCTCCGCTGTGTGTATTGCATGCCAGAGGAAGGAATGCAGTTTGAACCGACAGAACGAATCCTGTCCTATGAAGAAATCACGTCTATCGTTAAGACGCTTGCTCCACTGGGCATTCGGAAATTGCGTTTGACCGGAGGGGAGCCTCTTGTTCGCAAGGGACTGGACCAACTGATTGCGATGTTATCCGCTATTCCAGGAATTGAGGATATTGCACTGACAACGAATGGTATCTACTTGGCAGCTTATGCGGATTTGCTCAAAGCTGCTGGGCTGACCCGAGTCAACATTAGCCTGGATTCTTTAAAGCCTGATCGTTTCGCCAGCATTACAAGGGGCGGGAAATTACAACGTGTGCTTGAAGGCATTAGAGCCAGTCAAAAAGCCGGATTTCATCCAATCAAGCTGAACGTGGTGCTGATGAAGGGTGTGAATGAGGATGAGGTGCAAGATTTTCTGCAGATGACCCGGGAAGAACCGATCCATATTCGTTTTATTGAATACATGCCCATAGGTGAAAGTGGAGAAATCTGGAAATCGGGGTATATGCCTCTCGAACATGTTCTGGAAACGTGCGGAGCCCTATGGGAGTACGAAAGCTGCGCAGAGATCTATGGTAACGGTCCGGCAGATAGTTACCGCATACGGGGAGCGGCTGGAACCTTTGGTCTGATTCATCCGGTGAGCAGTCACTTTTGTGGAAACTGCAATCGGTTAAGACTAACGGCAGACGGCAATATCAAACCATGTCTCTACTGGTCGGATGAATTCAATGTTCGCCCCCTAATAGGTGATGAGAAGGCGGTTCAGGCTCTGTTTTACAAGGCTCTCGGTGCTAAACCCGAGACACATGAGATGGTCAAAGCTTTGAACGGGCAGCTGATCGAGGGCGTTCCGACGGTGCGACATATGTCGCAAATCGGAGGTTAGAAACAGCAGTTCAGGATTCAGATTCACACTATAGGTCATATTTGTGGGAGGACAACAATGAGTAAGCAAAGCACGCCCTGGATGGGCAAACTCAAATATTTCGCCAAACGTGAAAAAAATGCGGAAGGCTGGAGTGAAATGTCCCCGGTGAACCGGGATTGGGAGGAAGTGTATCGACGCCGCTGGCAGCATGACAAAGTGGTGCGATCTACACACGGAGTCAACTGTACCGGCTCATGCAGCTGGCAGATTTATGTGAAGGATGGGATTGTAACCTGGGAAACGCAAGCAACTGATTATCCTTCAACCGGACCGGATATGCCAGAATTTGAACCTCGGGGATGTCCACGTGGAGCGAGCTTCTCCTGGTATCTGTACAGTCCGCTGCGTGTCAAGCATCCTTACGTACGCGGTGCATTACTGGATCTTTGGCGTGACGCACTTCAGGTGCATGGTGATCCGGTCAAAGCCTGGTCCAGCATTGCAGATGATCCTGTCAAAGTGAAAAGATACAAGTCCGTACGTGGAAAAGGTGGTCTGATTCGTGCGTCCTGGGGTGAAGTGACACAGATTATCGCCGCTTCACTGATTCATACGATCAAACAATACGGACCGGACCGGATTATTGGTTTCTCTCCGATTCCTGCCATGTCGATGGTCAGTTATGCAGCAGGATCACGGTTCTTATCCCTGATGGGATCACCCTTGCTCAGCTTCTATGACTGGTATGCGGATCTCCCTCCGGCTTCACCTCAGATCTGGGGCGATCAAACGGATGTGCCGGAGAGCAGTGACTGGTACAACTCGGGATACATTCTGGTTTGGGGTTCCAATCTGCCAATGACTCGGACACCGGATGCCCACTTCCTGGCTGAAGCACGTTATCGGGGAACGAAAGTGGTGTCGATCAGCCCGGATTATGCGGAGTATGTGAAATTCGCTGATACGTGGATGTCAGTAAAACAAGGAACGGACGGCGCTCTGGCGATGGCTATGGGTCATGTCATCTTGAAAGAGTTTTATATTGAAAAACCTACGGACTATTTCATGCAATATGCCAAACAGTATACCGACTTTCCAAATCTGCTGATTGTGGAAGAAAAAGATGGCGCACACACAGCAGGCCGATTTCTCGTTGGGGAAGACCTGGGCATCACGGGCAATAACATGGCATGGAAAACGCTTGTTTACGATGAGAACAGTGGAACATATGCGATGCCAAAAGGCAGTTTGGGCTTCCGCTGGGGGGAAGAAGGCACCTGGAATCTGAAAATGGAACAAGTGGAAAACGGCGATCCGATTGATCCACGCCTCTCCATGCTCGGTGTTCACCACGATCTGTTGACGATTCAATTGCCATACTTTGATGACGAGGGAAAACATGTGATGCAGCGGCAGATCCCTGTTCGTCAGATCTGGGTGGGAGACAGATGGATTACAGTGACAACAGTATACGATCTGGTACTTGCGAAGTACGGCATTGAACGGGAGATGACCCGTTCTGCGGATGCAACAGAAGTAGTATCTGCTGCAGATAAGGGCGGTCCGCAGAACAACGGAGAGCAGGAGAAGTTGTATGGTCAGCAAGAACAGCCTTTTACCCCTGCTTGGCAAGAGAAAATTACGGGTGTAGACCAGAAGACTGTGGTTCAGATTGCCCGCGAGTTTGCACAAAATGCGATCGATACCCAAGGTCGTTCCATGATCATCATGGGAGCCGGCATTAACCACTGGTATAACTCCGACGTAATCTATCGCGCGATTATCAATCTGATCCTGATGACCGGCTGTCAGGGTGTGAATGGCGGCGGCTGGGCCCACTATGTCGGTCAGGAGAAACTGCGTCCAGCTGAAGGCTGGCAGACGATTGCCTTTGCACGCGACTGGACCGGGCCTGCACGTCTGCAGAACGGAACATCGTTCTTCTATTTTGCAACAGATCAGTGGAGATACGAGGAAACCCAAGTAGGAGAGCTGACCTCGGCGCTTGAGGGTGAACCGCGGTTCCAGCATGTGGCTGATTATAATGTCATGGCTGCACGTCTGGGCTGGCTTCCGTCCTATCCACAATTCAATCGCAACTCGATTGATCTGCATCAGGATGCATTGCAAGCCGGAGCAACGACGAAGGATGAGATTGGTGCTTATGTAGCCTCTGAATTGCAGAACAAAAATCTGAAGTTCTCGATTGAGCAACCGGATGATCCAGCGAATTTCCCGCGTGTGTTATTTGTATGGAGAGCGAATCTGATCTCAAGTTCCGGGAAAGGACATGAATATTTCCTCAAGCATCTGCTTGGTGCAACGAACGGATTGTTAAACGATGACGATCATGGACTGCGTCCAGAGCATGTGGAGTGGGTTGATGAAGCACCGGAAGGCAAGCTTGACCTGATGATTAATATGGATTTCCGGATGGCAGGTACAGCGATGTATTCCGATATTGTTTTGCCAGCAGCGACCTGGTATGAAAAAAGCGACCTGAGCAGTACGGATATGCACCCGTTTGTTCACCCATTCAACCCGGCTGTAGCCGCACAGTGGGAATCCCGTTCCGATTGGGATACCTTCAAGGAAATTGCGCGTGTGTTCTCCGAGATGGCTGCGCAGCAATTCGATGGGCCGCAGAAGGAGATCATAGCTACACCGCTCTTGCATGATTCACCGGATGAGCTTGCTCAACCGTACGGAGAGATTAAAGACTGGAGTGCGGGAGAATGTGAAGCGATCCCTGGGAAAACGATGCCGCATATTCAGGTCGTGGAACGTGACTATGCTGCCGTATATAACAAAATGATCAGCCTTGGACCTGTTGTGAAGGATAAACCAATTGGTACCAAAGGCATATCCTGGTCTGCTAGTGAAGAATATGAAAAACTCAAGAGCATCCTGGGCGTTCACCGTAAAGATGGTGTTGGACAAGGATGTCCGGATCTGAGCACAGACCGTAATGTTGCAGAGGCCATTCTGACCTTGTCGAGTACAACGAACGGCAAGATGGCTGTACGTGCGTGGGAAGCGCTTGAACAGAAAACGGCGTTGCATCTGAAAGACCTGGCTGAAGAGCGGTCGGAGGAATGCTTTACATTTGATGAGATTACTTCGAAACCGAAAACGGTCATCACGTCACCTGCATTCAGCGGATCGGAAAAAGGGGGCCGTCGATATTCGCCATTCACCACTAACGTTGAGCGTCTGATTCCTTGGCGTACATTGACGGGTAGACAGCAGTTCTACATTGATCATGCCATGCTCCGTGAGTTCGGGGAGACGCTGGCGACGTTTAAACCTGTGTTGAAACATACGCCATTCCATCCAAACAGCAAACGTCCGATTGAAGGTGGCAAGGAAATTGTTCTCAACTATCTGACCCCGCATAACAAGTGGTCGATCCACAGCATGTATTATGATGCTCTGCCGATGCTTACCCTGTTCCGTGGAGGACCGACGATCTGGATGAACCATGAGGATGCGGAGGAAGCCGGGTTGGTCGACAACGATTGGATCGAATGTTTTAACCGTAACGGTGTCGTGGTTGCCCGAGCAGTTGTGACACACCGCATTCCTCGTGGGATGGCGTTCATGTATCATGCCCAGGACCGACACATTAACGTTCCGGGAACGAAGATATCACAGACACGTGGCGGTACGCACAACAGCCCGACCCGTATTCATGTGAAACCCACCCATATGATCGGCGGTTATGCCCAATTAAGTTACGGGTTCAACTATTATGGCCCGACAGGCAACCAACGTGACCTGAACGTCATCATAAGAAAACTGCAGGAGGTGGATTGGCTTGAAGATTAAAGCACAAGTCAGCATGGTCATGAATCTGGACAAATGTATCGGGTGCCATACATGCAGTGTAACGTGCAAAAACACGTGGACAAACCGACCTGGTGCAGAATATATGTACTGGAACAATGTAGAGACCAAACCAGGTGTGGGTTACCCGAAACAATGGGAGGACCAGGAGCGTTATCGCGGCGGCTGGGAAATAAAAAATGGCAAACTGGAGTTGAAATCGGGCACACGTACCAGACGCCTGCTCAATATTTTCCACAATCCCGATCAGCCGACCATCGATGATTATTACGAGCCGTGGACGTATGAGTATGAGAAACTGACGAATAGTCCGGAGAAGAAACATCAGCCTGTTGCAAGACCGAAATCCCAGATTACCGGAGAATATATGAATCTGGAATGGGGACCGAACTGGGAGGATGATCTGGCGGGTGCCCATGTAACAGGTATGGAAGATCCTAATATGAAAGATGTCGAGGAATCGATCAAAATGGATTTTGAACAGGTGTTCATGATGTACCTGCCCCGGATCTGTGAACACTGTCTCAATCCATCCTGTGTGTCCTCCTGTCCTTCAGGAGCAATGTACAAACGGGAAGAAGACGGCATCGTGCTGGTAGATCAGAATGCTTGCCGGGCCTGGAGATTTTGTGTGTCGAGTTGCCCGTACAAAAAAGTCTACTTCAACTGGCAGACGAACAAGGCCGAGAAATGTACCCTTTGCTTCCCACGGATTGAAGCGGGTCTGCCAACGATCTGTTCCGAAACCTGTGTGGGACGTATCCGTTATATCGGCTTGATGCTGTATGATGCAGACCGTGTAGAAGCTGCAGCTTCTGTTGAAAATGACCAGGATCTCTATGAATCCCAGATGGATATTTTTCTTGATCCGAAAGATCCTGAGGTTATTCGTGAAGCGCGCGAGGCAGGAATCCCAGAGGATTGGATTATTGCGGCCCAGCAGTCCCCTATTTACAAAATGGTTATAGACTGGAAAATTGCGCTCCCGCTTCATCCTGAATACCGGACCATGCCAATGGTATGGTACATTCCGCCGCTTAGTCCGATTACCAATCGGGTAGAGGGACAGGGAAGTTCCCTGGAGGCCAATGATATTTTCCCGGCAATTGACAACATGCGTATTCCCGTGGAATATCTGGCCAATCTGCTTACGGCAGGAGATACGGGTCGAATCCGTGAAGTACTGCGGAAAATGGCAGTTATGCGCATTCACATGCGTAATCAGCAGACGGGTAAGACCAGTGAGTCGGTATTGCTGGAGAGTGTAGGCATGGATGCTCAGGAAGTGGAGGACATGTATCGTCTGCTCGCTATAGCGAAATACAATGACCGTTTTGTGATCCCGCCAGCTCACCGCGAGGAAGTGGAGGATCTCTTCAGTGAACAGGGCAGCTGTGGACTTGATTTTGCAGGTGGTCCGGGTTCCTGCGGGGTATTCTGATGGGAGAGGAGACAACGACAGTGATGCCAATCGATACTAATGGAGTGACGAGCCCGACTCTAGGTTGTGGAACAGATCTGAACAGAATGGTGTGTAAACTCATCTCCTATCTGTTGCAATATCCCGATGCGGAGTGGAGAGAAGGATTGCCAGGTGTCCGGGAAGCTGTACAGTCAATATCGGATGAAAAGATAAACCAAATCCTGTTGACGTTTGTAGATGAAGCCATGTCTTCCGGTTCCATTCCGTGGCAGGATGCCTATGTTCGTACTTTTGATTTTGACAAAAAATCCAATCTGTATCTGACCTACGCCATACATGGCGATGAGCGGGATCGGGGCCCGGCGTTGATTGAATTGAAGCGCAGATATGAAGCTGCGGGATTTTATATGGAAGTTAGTGAGTTGCCGGATTATTTGCCCATGGTACTTGAATTTGTGGCTGAGGCTCCCGAAGAAGATGCAATGGGAGTTCTCTCCAGCTGCCTTAAGGCTCTGGTCACGATGACAGAAAGCATAGCAGGACAGAGCAGCCCGTATGCACCATTGCTCAGCCTGATGCTACAGGTTATCCTTGAGCCTGCTCCTGCACCAACGAAGCCTGGAGAAGAGAACAGCCAACTTCCTGAAGCAAGACAACAGATGGAAGCTCAGATGAGGAGGGGGAATCGGTGAGTACACTGGAACTGCTATTGTGGGGCGCTCTCCCTTATATGGTCATTGTTTTCTGTATTACAGCGACGATCTGGCGATATGTGACCAATCCCTTCAGCTGGACGTCCAAGTCCAGTGAGATGCTGGAGAAACGAATGCTGAAATGGGGCAGTCTGCTCTTTCATATTGGAATATTTGCTGTAATCTGTGGGCACATTGCCGGTTTGCTTGTTCCCGTGGAATTCTATCGGTGGATTGGCCTTAGTGACGAAGGCTATCACCTGATGGCTATTGCAGGTGGATTGCCTGCAGGGATTATTGCATTTGTAGGTGCAGTCATATTGCTGGTACGCCGATATGTTGCTCGCAGAGTGCGGGCAACAAGCAGTATCGGTGACTGGCTGGCACTCGCCATGCTGATCATTGTCATTGTAACCGGGATTCTAGCGACCTCAGCGAATGCGGTGAATCATAGTGGATTTGACTATCGAACAACGATCAATCCATGGCTGCGCGGCCTGATGGTGTTTCAGCCTGACCCGGTTCTGATGCAGACGGTGCCGCTGAATTTTAAAGTGCACATCCTGCTCACATTTGTATTGTACTGCGTTTTTCCATTTACACGTCTGGTTCATATGCTGAGCATGCCTCTTGGTTATCTGAAACGCAGTTATGTGTTATACCGGAGAAGAGACGGAGCTGTTTATCCTGATCAGAAATCAAAAAAAGAAAGGGCGATGTAAATGCAGCACAAAGGAAAAGTTCAACTGCCCTTGCAAACGGCAAGTCTGATCCTTGGCTTCATGGTATGGGTTATCCTGTCCTCCCTGATGCCGTTTATCAAAGAGGATATCGCTATGACCTCCTCTCAGCTTGCATGGGCGACAGCCATTCCCGTATTGATTGGCTCGATCGCCCGTATCCCGATTGGTTATTGGACGAATCGATACGGGGCACGGAACATATTCATCATCAGCTTTGTGCTGCTATTGGCTCCTATATGGTGGATTAGCCGCGCAACGACCTTTGGTGACCTGGTTACGGGTGGTCTGTTCCTCGGTATTGGAGGAGCTGTCTTCTCGGTCGGTGTAACTTCACTACCCAAATACTATCCCAAAGAGCGACATGGATTCGTCAACGGAATCTATGGCATTGGTAATCTGGGGACAGCACTTTCGGCGTTCGGAGCCCCGCTTATTGCGGATCGAATGGGGTGGTCTACAACCGTTCTGCTATACAGTATTTTGTTAATAGGCATGGCGTTGCTGAATTTTGTTCTGGGTGATAAACAAGAAGCCCGCGTTAACGCTCCATTGATGCAGCAGTTGAAGGCGGTGTCACGCAACAATAAACTATGGCTGCTCTGTTTGTTCTATTTCCTGACCTTTGGTTCGTTCGTAGCGTTTACGGTTTATTTGCCGAATTTCCTGGTCAGCTACTTTCAGATGGACAAAGTGGATGCAGGGATTCGCACAGCAGGATTTATTCTCGTTGCAACCATCATGCGGCCGGTTGGAGGATGGCTGGGAGACCGTTTTAATCCATTCAAGATATTAATATTTGTTTTTGGCGGATTAACGATCGCCGCGATCGTATTATCCTTCGCACCATCAATCTATATCTACACAATCGGGTGTTTGACGGTGGCTTTGTGCGCAGGTACGGGGAACGGTACCATTTTCAAATTAGTGCCAATGTATTTCGTTAAACAACCAGGTATCGCTAACGGCATTATATCCGCCATGGGTGGCTTGGGTGGGTTTTTCCCACCACTTATGCTCACTTTGCTCTACAGCATGACTGGACATTACGCCATTGGTTTCATGGCTTTATCCCAGTTCGCATTGGTTAGTCTGGTACTCGTTATCTGGATGTTCTATCAGGAGAAGCTTCAGTTATCTGCGAGCATTCTGGAGAATACAATTGAAGCGATATTGATTACAGATACAAACAGTGTTATTCGTAGTGTGAACCCAGCCTTTACTGCGGTCACTGGCTACAGTGCTGAGGAGGCAGTTGGACAGAAGCCAAGTCTGCTGAAATCGGGCAAGCAGGATAAAGGTTTCTATGAACAATTATGGCAGGAGTTGAGGCAAAAAGGGTATTGGCAGGGTGAGATATGGAACCGGAAGAAAAACGGAGAGATATATCAGGAATGGCTGAGTATTACGGCAATCCGTAACGAAGCTGGCGAAGTAAAATATTACGCGGGCATGTTCAGTGATATGGGCAAACCCGATCTCTCGATCGCCAGATAGTAGTACGGGTGATTATGCATACAGCAAGAGACCTTAACAAGGAGTATCAGGCGTTAAGGTCTCTTTTGCACACTGTATTGTGTAAAGTATTGTGGTGCACAACCTGTGATATCGCTACGCTCACAGGGGAGAGGAGGAGGGGCGATCAGGTATCTCTTTGTTGCTTCAACCCTTGCAAATCATAAATAATAATTCGGCTGCGATCTACCTCGAGCAGCTGCTCCTTCGTAAGCTGATTCAGGAGACGATTGGCCGTTTCCCTTGTTGTACCGATGGAATTGGCAAACTCTTGATGGGTCATGGGCAGGTTAATGATGACTTTCTGACCATCCGACTGACCGTGCTGCTCCGCTAACATCAGCAGGAAGGAAAGCACACGGTTTCGTACGTCCTGACCGGAGAGTACCTGCAATTTATCCTGTAATTCACGTATTTTATCGCCTAGCACTCGCATGATCTTGATCGCAATCGACGGCGTGTTCAGCATTAATCGTTCGAACAGCCTGACGGGAATGGCAAGAAGTTCGGTAGGGGTGATTGCTTCAGCTGTGGCAGGGTAGGGATGTGTGTTGAAAAAGCCGGTGTGTGGGAACATATCGCCTGTTTTCAGGAAGGAGACAATTTGTTCATGTCCATTTTCGTCCGTTTTGTAAGCTTTAACGATTCCGGTTCGGATGAAAAATACGGCTTCCTTCTCACTGCCTTCGGCAAAAATCACCGTTTTTTTGTGAATGGTTCTGGAAATGGAAATATCCTCTATCTGGTTCAGTTCCTCCGGGGTAAGTTCCTGGAAGATGGGGAATTGCTGCAAAAACTCAGCTGCCGTATCTTTGTTTTCCCTGCGCATAACTACTCGTCCTTTCTATGTCATTAATATGAAGGAGGTTAACTGTGAAGTGACAAATCATAAAATCGTTATCCCTCATGAACATGGCGGATGGGCCATGGTTAGTGTACCTTTTTTCGTAGGTGTAGTCGCGAGCCATCCACAGTGGCTGCATGTCCCGTTATTTATCGCCTGGCTTGGACTCTATCTCGCCGCGTATCCTATGCTTCAGTCTCTGAAAAGAAAGTCCAATCGAACTCGCTTTTACAGATGGGCCGGAATATACGGTTTGGCAGCCGTGATCTGTCTGATCCCACCGATTATTAAACAATCCTCCCTGTTATTCTTCGGTCCGGTCTTGGGCGGGCTGCTGCTTGTGAACGTTTGGCATGTCAGGCACAAAGCGGAACGCTCACTGACCAATGACCTTTGTGCGATGTTGATGTTCTCTCTCGGAGGTGCGGCTGCTTATCTCATTGGCGGCGGCAGCTGGGATATCAAAATGGGTGCAGTCATTCTGTTTTGTTTTCTTCATTTTACAGGAAGTACGTTTTTTGTGAAATCCGTCTTCCGGGAACGGACCAACAAACGCTGGTTAATGTTGACACGTCTGGTCCATCTGCTCCTGTTAGTGATCCCTGCAGTGATCGGTTATCCATGGATGATACTGGCTTATATCTACTCGGCTGCACGAACCTTCATTTATGCGGGAAAATCTCTACGTCCCATGAAGGTAGGCATCATTGAGATTGTTGGTTCGGTGCAATTTTTGTTATGGTCTGTCCTGTTATAAGTCTGATCTCTCCATCATACCGTGATTTATGATTCTGACAGGTGATATAAATCACAAAGGTATCTTTTCATTGCAAATGATCGGGTGACTTAATGAGGTGCGTACAGTCATTCGTCCGGTTTCCTGTTTTTGAAGTCATTCCCCGGGTTAATGGATGGATAGATCTAAATGAACAGAAGAGGGGGCGGCTTGGATGTGGATTGCGCTCATGTGGGGCGGCATCTCCGCCTCAGCGGTTGTGATTGGGGCGCTTGCGGCGCTGTTTCTGAAGATTCCGAAACGGGTCATCGGTTGGATTATGGCTTTTGGTACAGGGACTCTGATCGGTGCAGCTGCATTTGAACTTATTGGTGATGCATTGAATGATGGAGGAATTGTACCGACAGCGATCGGCTTCACTTCGGGGGCGGTTGTATATACGCTGTTCGATCTGCTTATTTCCAGTAAGGGAGGAGCAGGGCGTAAACGTTCAGAAGAGGTTGGCACAGGAGAATCGAACCAAAGTGGGCTTGGCATTTTTGCAGGTACGGTTATGGATGCCATTCCGGAATCAATCATGCTTGGGGCAAGTCTGCTGACCGGGAATGGCATCAGCGTTGTACTTGTCGTCTCCATCTTTGTCAGCAACATTCCTGAAGGTCTGTCCAGTACCGTTGGACTACAGCGTAATAAATATACACGATCCAAAATTATGTTGATGTGGCTGGGTGTACTGCTGATCTCCGCGCTGGCAGCCCTGGGTGGATATTTGTTCCTGGAACAGCTGCCCAAGGAGATGGGGGCGGCTATTGGTGCATTTGCAGGTGGAGGAATTATAGCCATGATCTGTTCCACCATGATGCCTGAAGCCTTTGAAGAGGGTGGTCCCGTAGTAGGATTTATTGCTTCCATGGGATTGCTGGTATCACTTTTGCTTGATTTATAACGATGAGATATGGAAGTGCAAACAAGAGTATCCATTCAGATCATGAGCTGATCATGGATACTCTTATTTTTGCGTTCAATGTAAGATTCTAGTGTCCACCGGAACAGTTTCCTCCACAACCGCATGCTTCCTTGTGTAGTTCCTTCGGTTCGGGTAAACGGTTCAACTCAACGGATTTTGTGAAATAGTGGCTGATCTGCTGATGCAGCTGGCTAAATTCGCGTTGTGCATATATGAATCTGCGAATGAGCGGATGATCATACAGCGCACGTTCTTCCTCTTCATACACCTGAATTTCGGATGCAAGCAGTTCGATGTTTTGCCGTTCTTTTTCCTCCAAAGCCTGATGTTTCTCCATAAACCGTTCGTATTGCGCTGTGGCCTGCTCATCTGCGGCAAACTGATCTATCATGTCGCGCATCTCTTTGTAGCCTTCATCTTGTAATAGGAGTGAGCATAACTCCTGCATTTTGTGCATGATGATCTGTTTGTCCAATTTTACAATCGTACTCATATCGTCAACCTCCTGCAGAGCTTTTCTTAACTGTATAATGGAACGGGAATGCGTACTGTGACGTTACTCACATTCAATGTTAAATATGAAACGTGCACGGAGTTAGATAGACTTCTTCATTATTGAATCTTTTCCTTAAGTTGCTCCAGTTGAAGAATCAGAATGCAATTTCCTGTAACCTGGAGCAGTCCCTGTTTCTGCATGGCGGCCAGCTTGCGGCTAAGTGTTTCGGGTGTGATGCCCAGTAGCAGTGCCATGTCTTTTTTGAAAACAGGCAATCGGATCTCATGTGGTGCATGATTTCGAGTATGAAAATACAAGAGCAAATTTGCTATCTTTTGTTCAGTATCCATGGAACTGAGGGCACTATTCCATTCATCTGTCGTACCGAGAAGATCGGAAACGGCAAGCAGGAAATGATATGCAAGCTTAGGATATTGTTCGAGAAGAAGATCAAAGTTGTGCTTGTTCATGGAACAAAGGGCAGAAGACTCCAAAATTTCGGCATTCGCATCATGAGGTTTCTGGTGTAACAGGGCAGCTTGCCCAAAGAAATCACCCGGAAACAGGAAACGGATGATGTGTTCTTTGCCGTTCTGGCCGTATTTTGATAACTTGACACATCCCTGATGAACAATGTACAGCGTATCCGAGCGTTCACCTTCCTGAACGACATACTCGCCTTTATCATACTTGCGGGAATGCAGGAGTGAGGTCAACATTGCAGATTCTTCCGGGCCAAGATGTTGGAATAGAGGCACTTTCAGAAAACAGGGGTCTTGAGTTTGATGCGTACAGATCATTTCTTCTCTCACCTCAAATCGTCCAGGATATGTATAGTTCCCGTCAGGATGTCTCAGTGTGACATTGCCTGACCTCCATGGTCTTTGCCATCCTTGGTTACACGAAGAACAGCAGAAGCCCCTTTGGATACATGGTTAAACTGATGCGTTACAATCGGATAATCTCCTTCTTCTGTTACGGTAAATTCCACGACAGCCCCACCACTCGCCGGAAGCATAACCGTCTGCATTCCATATTGTATATTTCGGGGATTTCCGTCTATATATACTCGGTCCATGATCGTACCAACAATGTGGAAAGAAGAGACTTCGTTCGGTCCGGCATTGCTTACATAGAGGCGAACGGTATCTCCAACTTTGGCAAGCAGAGGATTACGGGTCAGTCCGTAATCATTCCCATTGAACACAACATAGTCCGGTTCTTCGTTCAAAAAGGCATCATAAGTATGCTCCTTGTACCATTCACTCTGAACAAGCGTATACTCACGATGAATCAGATGATCAGAAGGATAACCGGCTTTGGGTTCAACAATAATCATGCCATACATACCGTTGGCAATATGAGCGAGAACCGGTTTTGTCCCGCAGTGGTACATAAATACGCCAGGTGAGGAAGTTGCGTAGGTGAAAGTACCTTCCTCACCCGGCATGACATCGATGAATTTGCTGCTGGGTGAAGCATGAACAGCATGAAAATCCATAGAGTGAGGCAGGCTGGAATCTTTGTTTTTTAGCGTGAATATCAGGGTATCTCCCTCAGTCACACGAAGTACCGGCCCGGGGGCTGTACCATTAAACGTCCAAGCGTTATACATGACGCCTTCCGAGATTTCGATATCCGTTACTTGAGCAGTCATCTCAATATATACTGTGGTGCCTTCCCTGCGAATGACCGGATCCACTGGCGGCTGACTTGGTTGATTGACCCCGGTAGAGGGGACTTCACTGTGCTGAGCAGGTTTAATGGTTTCGGAAGAACTGCAATGTGAGAGTACAGAAGTGAATACAACAAGCATTATCGAAACCTTGGATACATGATTTGACAAAGAGAACATGGAGAACACAACCTTAATCAAGTAATATTTTTCACAAATAAAATGAAACGAATATATTTCTTTTGAATATAGGTTTAGATTACGACATTGAGCCGAGGTCTGGTGTGATGCGAAACACACTTTATTACGTCATTTTTTGGTGCATACGATGATCTTTCTGGTGGAGGTTTCTTGTGAAAAGCAGCAGAGTTTCATATAATTTTAGATAGCAATTGGGAAATGTTGATTGTTTCGATTCGGTCATACTTCATGTGAAGGGAGATCGAGAAATCAGAGGGAGGTGGGCTCGGAATGAAACGTTTCGAAGACGAAGGGGCATATAAATACAGCTTCTACGCTGTTCTTCGGCGGTGCGAGCAGGTGGATGTAAAATGCAAATGCTGCGGTGGTCATGCCTATATATTAAACCAAGATGGTCACCTGGCATGGAAATGTTCACAATGTTTCGCTCACGGAGTTCAT
This sequence comes from Paenibacillus sp. JNUCC-31, assembly GCF_014844075.1. Lineage (NCBI taxonomy): Bacteria > Bacillati > Bacillota > Bacilli > Caryophanales > Paenibacillaceae > Paenibacillus > Paenibacillus sp. JNUCC31. The sequence goes on along the minus strand of NZ_CP062165.1, from coordinate 539,807 downwards.
GAGACGGAATATCAGTATAAAGCCAAGAGCAATTGTGTCCAATGTGAACGCTGGTTCAATGTTGAAGTGACAGATGAGAAAAAGACGTCCCACAAATCATCGCATATCGAATGCCCGCATTGTGGAAGTGTCAATCATGTCGTATTACATAAAAAGCCAGTATATAGAGGGTATTATCCCGATATTCGAGACGGACGAGATCCTATATTTAAAATGGAATTGTATTTTTTAGACTATATCAGAGGAAAGATGGTATGGGCCGTTAATCGGGCGCATTTAAATTATCTGATTTCGTATATTTCGGCCGAATTGCGCGTGAAACCTGGAATTGTACCTTTGAAGACGGCTTCACATACCATCCCTGCGTATATCAAGAACGCCAAGAACAGGGAGTTGGTGGTCCGCACGTTGACCAAACTTCAGCACACGACAGGATGAACCGGTAGAACGCGGGTCGCTAAGGAGGATGATGATGAAAGTTCGTCTAAAGATCACGATATTTGCGGTAATTATAGGCATATTACTCATTCCGGCCTATTTTATTTTACAGACGTATGGTGTGTTTCAAAAAGAAAAGGTACTGTCCGACTATGCTCTCGCTGTGGACGTGAACGGCAAATCTTATGATGCCTTGCCGCTCATCAATAGTTTCGCTGCCATGGATAAGGAGGAAGACAACCGTCAGTTATATTACCGGGTCGATATGAGTCATATCCAATACCTTTTTCGCATCGCCTATCAGGAGTTTGATATTAAACCCAGTGAAGACAATCCCTATCTGGCGGGAACGATCAGCTATCAATCCACAGAAAACGAATATGTAAAAACCGAAAAGCAATATACCAATGCCAAAGATTTTACAACGGTGTTACATTTTTATAATCAGGATAAAGAGGTGATTTATAGTTATCAAAATACCGGAAAAGGGGATGGACAGCTGGTCCAATCCATTATTCATCAGGGAATGAGTCGTTCTACCAATGGAGGCAGCGAAGCTGCTCGTGATCCTTATATCAACGTTACGACATTGTTCCATGATAAGTTGAATATCGATGTGAAGCTGGACGTCGATGAAGAACATAAAGTCGTAACCATTCGAATGAATAAACTGGAGGCGAGATCATGAATTTGTTTGGTGTACATAAAGGACCTGCATATTTGGAAGGGGTGGTTCAGGGAATTCGGGATGTTCAGACTCATGAAGTGGAATGGAAAGGCAAGTTGCAAACGAGGGATGGCCATGACAAGTTCCATATCTTTTATTATGGTGACTTAACCGAGGATGATCTGATAACCTGGCATGATTCGACACCGCTCATCGTATATGCGGAGCACACCGTAACCGGAGAACGATACTTGTTGATCGATGCAGCCAAACACGGTTATGATGCCATGTTATGCGAGACCTATCCGGAGGAGGACCTGAACAACAGGCCTCTGCGACCTTATTTGGACGTTGAAGGAGAAGATATATTTGAAGTACAGCTATCTGCTTTTTACAACGTGCCGTGGGATGAAGAGTTTGGAGAAGATGTGGATGAAGACGGAAAATACGAACTAATTACGGGAGAGAGCATGGATTTTGAGCAAGTGAAACGTGACGGCTATGATGCCTTTGCCATTAGCATTGTAAACCGCAAGGGTGTCGTGACCGAAATAGTGCAGGAAGAACGGGCATAGCTGATTGATTTGCCGAAGGATTGAATGAATTATCACGTTCGGATATAGAGTGAACGATCTTCATGAACGGAATGAATTGAACGAACTGATCGAACGGATCGTAGGGAGATGTCGTGAAATGTATATGGTAACCCGTACGTTTAAACCCGTACCCGCTGAGGAATTGGATCAATTTGAAAAACAGCATTCCATCTCGTTGCCTTCCTCTTATCGAAAATGGCTGGAACAATACGGGGAAGGGACGTACACAGGCTGGATGAATGTGCAGCGGCCGGATCAGGAGGTATTGAAACCTTTTGCTGAATATGATTTTTGGATGCATACGGAGGATACACCGGTCACTCAAGATCAGCTTCAAGAGTGTATCAGTATTGGCAGTTCGGTGGATGGGGATTTCCTGGCAGTTCATCCAGACGTGGAGGGATTGTTATGGCTCCCGCGTCATGATGAGAATATCATCCTGTGGACATGTCCTGAAGCTGATTTTGCAGAGACGCTGAACCGGATCTATTGCACCTATTACCATCAGGATAAACCGCTGACCCCAGCCTATTTTGAACCCTGGAATGAACTGCGAAACCACACATTTTACCACTTGGCTAACACCACGCGTGAAGGCTTCATGAAAGAACTGGCTGATTTGTGCAAAGCGAGATTCAAGTGGGATGCCGTGCTAGAAAATGAATATATGTGTAAGCTGTTTATGGCTTCCATGGGCGGATATTTGCGTTTTAATTATGCGAATGGACGAGAAATTGCGCTCTTCTATGAAGAAATGGATGGAGGCGAAGGGGCGATGGATCATGAGATTAATCTTTTTTTGTTGGCACATCAGTGTACGGCTTTGAATAGAGGCGGAGGGGAGGAATAACCATTGAGTTGGATAAACGAAGAAATTGCGGAATCATGGCGTAATGAAGGCAAACGGTATGCAAGGGATGTGAATGCCTTTGTGCGAAGAGGCATGGCGGGAGAGCAGCTGGATGAAATGGAACTTGCGGAGGATGCCAGAGCCCAGATCAGCACTGAAGTGTGGGAGATGGTGAAGCAAGCCAATCTTCAAGGAGATTTGGAACGGCTCCGGCTGGAATTGCCTGCTGCAACATGGCCATTGAATGAACATTTTCAATCCTACATGCAGGCTATACGCGTGGTTGGCTATTTGAATGTGGACACATTGGTATTTTCGCTCGGTGCCTTTACAGAGAATGGTTGTGTGTACACGGCTAATGTACATGGATGTGTACCTTTCTCCCAGTATACCTTCGCAGGCTGTTCACCGGATGGGATGGACTATGCCCTTGCCGGACCTGAAACTATTCGTGTCATTAGACAACCTGATCGCCATCTGGAGGGACAAGAGCTCGCAGTGTATCGTTGGGAAGATATTCAATCCAGTATTCAGCAGGCTTTGCCGCGTATCGAATCCCTTGCTGACTGTGAGCACCCGGAGCGTACACTTGAAGGACTCATTCCGTTTAATACAGGAAAATCCGTTCTTATCTTCTCCAATTATGGGATCTATCTGCTTGAGCAAGACCAGGTATCCCTGCTGCATCCGGATCTTGCAGAGATTGAAGAATATGAGTTGGAAGACACACAGATTGATATGGGTCATGCAGCGGTCTCGCGTGATGGTCGCTGGATTGCCTACGGCAGCCAGGTGAGCAACCATATGGTCCTGGATCGAAAACAGAATAAGACGTATTCACTTTATCCTGAATCCAGCTATCCTCATTATGCAGTGTTCACCACCGATAGCTCGAAGGTATGGTTTAATGCATGTCACTTTTATAACGGTGCTACGATACAAGTTCAGTTGGAAACGATTGATAGTAATGAGAGTAAAGAAGATTGGCCTGTAATGGATGAGAATGCCCGCGTTTACGCTGCTGTAGAGATAGATGCAGGCATGGTGCTTGGGGATGCATACGGATATTTATATTGCGTGAATGGTAACGGACAGGAAGTGTGGAGACATTTTGTAGGCGGCACCATCTATTCCCTTGTCGTTTCTACTGATCAGTCGAAGCTCGCCGTGGGTACGTTTGGAGGCATGCTGCACATCCTTGATCTGCATTCCGATAAGATGGATGAGTATGGCATTGGCACAGGAACCCTCCGTGAGTTGGAGCGTTATGTGTTATGGCGCGGAGAAGAACCTGTGCGCTGGTAATATCCGACGTACAGAATGACGGATTTAACCGAAAAATTAGCAGGAATATGTGTGGGAACCGGCAGAGCTGAGTGAAGAAGGAGATGAAGCTTCGTGACACATGAGAACACCGCAAGATGGAATGACTTGTTCAACACGCTGAATGAGCTTCTGAACGAAAAAATCCAAGATGACGAAATTCGGCAATTATACGAGGAATACCAGCATCGGGAGGGTGCTTCCGAGCAATACCTAACCGCATTTGAAACGGAATATGGTGTCCGGCTGCCGGAAGATTTTCGGGCCTTCTATCAGCGTAAGGATGGCAGTGGTTATGCATTTCATATCTTGTATCCAGGCGATGCGGAAAAAGAAGAGTGTACCCCGTTTTATCTGATGTCACTGGAGGACATACGTGAAACCAAACAATACTTTTGTGAAGCAGACATGAAACTGGATGAGTACTATTCCGCGGAAGAGATCAGTAAGCTGGACCCGGAAATCAAGCCGTATTTATTTCATAAACAATGGATTCCTTTTGCAACGATGGCCGGGGGTTCCCTGTATTTGATGCTTGATTTTGATCCGGCAGAACAGGGGAACTATGGACAGATTATTATGTATGTGCATGATCCGGACTTTGTTTATTATTTGACAGATACATTTACAGAATTGCTGGAAATGTCCACTCGGAATCTAAGGATCATGGATGAAATTGAGTATTGAGCAGGTAGAATGCTTTATGAAAGAAGGACATCATCTTTAGGTGTTTTAAAAGAAAGTTGAATAAGGACAGGAGCTGCCGATAGCAGCTCCTGTATTGCTCATATTATCATTAAAAGAAACGATGGCCGTGGAAATCTCCGCCAGGACCCCCAGGTCCTCCAGGTCCTCCACCATGAGGACCGCCTGGATAGCCACCTCCAGGGTATGGGCCGTGTGGTCCGCCTGGGTAACCGCCACCCGGATAGCCACCATGCCACCAAGGTCCGCCTATCGGGAATGGTAGTGGAAACGGGACGATGGGCGGATATGGATATGGATATGGATAAGGGTAGGGATAGGGTGCTGGTGGATAATAAGGGTAAGGATAACCCGCTGATTGCGGGGATGAAACAGAACCAGGTCCGTATACCATGCTGCATGCCTCCAATGACTCGATTGATGATATCAGCCTATGCCAAGATGTAAATAGATGATACAAAGGATTCAATATAAGGATGCAAGCGCAGAGAGGGAGATGAGTGTTGACCGTTTTTTTTCATACCGATCCAAGAGGCTCTGCCTATGAACAATTAATTGACGAATTAATCAAGAAGACTGATCGTTTTTTACTAGTTGACAGACGACGGTACAATGAAGACGAACCACCAAGGGTTTCCAAAGTATTGGGAAGACTCCAGCCTCATCTTATTGAAAGCTGTACGATGGAAGAAATGATGATGCAGAGTGGAGCCATGTATTCAGAGGGGATTTATTACATATATCGCTGCACGCCGGAATCGGGTCAGATCCTTAAGGAAGAAGCAAATCGTTTTCATGACTGGTTGTATCCATCACTGCCAGATGATCTTTGTTTTTTGAAGCAGGATGGAAGTGATTATTTCTTTAACGTTGCACATGAGAATATATATGGAATGCATATTACCCAAGAAGAGGCTAGCGACTTGATGGAAAGGATACCTGGCTTGTTTTTCAGGTTGGATAGGCATCGTGAATTTGAAAGTTATCTGGACGATGCGATCAATCATCAGACCGATGTTCTCCAGATCTGCTCCCATCATTTGACCGAGATTCCGGAACGGATTCGGGAACTAAAGCATGTGAAGAAACTTGAGATATTTGAGCAGGATGTATTTAAGCTTCCCCTGGCTTTATTTGAATTGACCACACTGGAAGAATTGGAAATTATGACGGCTGATCTGGAGTGCATTCCTAAGGGGATCAGACAGTTAAAGCAGTTACAGAGACTAACGATTTATTGTGGAAGTTCTGACCGTGTGGTGCCGGGATGGAAACCAAAGTCCAAATCAGAGCTTAGTTTTGATTCCATTCCTGCGGAGATAGGAGAACTGACCGAATTAGTAAGTTTAAACATTGCTTATTCTGGGATACGTGTTCTTCCTCCTGAGCTGGAGAAGCTGAAGAATCTGCGTTATCTAGGTGTGACGAATAGCTTAATTGAAGAGACTCCTGATGTCGTTTCGCGGATGAATTGGTTGCAGCACGTGGACTTGACCAATACACCCGTGGGCATCGGTTGGAAAGAGACTTTGGCGGAAGAAGAAAATGAATAACGAAAAACCCCTGATAAGGCCTCCTTTGTCAGGGTTCTTTGGGATCAGCAAACCTTCAACAGAAATGGGCTCACGCATAGGAGCCCAGAGCATAAGCTGGCGTATAGGTTATCACCTAAACCGAGAGCGAAGGGCAGGCGTTTATTTTGGCAACTTCCTATATGGACTATACCTTACCAACCACTCAATTTACATTTGACTTGAACCAGAATCCTTTCTTCAAAAAAGATGAACAAAACTATATTAATTACCTATCCATTAAACAATTAAATACGTTGGGGAATAATTCCCTTCTGGATATTTTCTTGAATACCGGCAGTGTAGTTGAACCTCATATCCATCAGAATGCATCCGAACTGGTATATTGCATCCGTGGTTCAGCCGTTGTTTCCCTCATTAACCCGTTTACTCATGAGTTGTTAAACTTTACGATCACCCCAGGCCAAGTAGCCAATGTTCCGCAAGGCTGGTGGCACTATGAAATGGCAACGGTAGATCAGACCCACCTGCTGGCTATCTTTGATGCTCCAATCCCTGAAGCCATATTTGGTTCAGATATTCTACGTCTGACACCAGCGAGTGTTCTGGCCCATACGTATTGTCTGGATGAGAACAAGGTGAAGGATACGCTCGCTCCAATCCAAAAAACAGTGATTGTGGGGCCTCCAGCAGACTGTGTAACTCAAGTTTCCCCGACCACAAATATGCCGCATCCGAACAGTCAGCCCAACGAACAGCCATATGTGAATCGCCTTCCATATTGGGGAACGTGGGTAGATCCTCGTATTATTCACGAACCAGGCTGTCCGTATTATACAGAACCTCCGGTGAATAAAAATATTCAAGGGTAAGTGACAGATCTAGACTTATTAGGATGGGCTCGATCCCGGTATGTCGTCATGAGTGAGATTGCAGCCACCATGGAAAAAGAAGCAGATCGTTCATGGGAACGTTTCTGCTTCTTTTTCCATTTGTTTTTGGATTTACGATGTGTAGTTTCGTCCCAACCCAAGTTCGGTCAATAACTGACGATAAGCAATGGAGGTGCGATCTGCGGGAATATGAGCTTCCGCATACAGGTCCAGTGGCAGATCCTCTGGCTTCTGTGATTCCACCATCTCACGGTCTTCCTCAAATACCTGTAAGTTAAACTTGATTGTATCTTCGATCGGAGCATCCTTGTCAAAGTTGCGGGTAATGGGACAGAATAAACGCGTATAACGTGCAGAGATGGGGGAGGCACAATTTAGAATGTTCAGCTTGTCGTTTTCCGGGAAGTGAACTGTAAGTGATGCAGCAAAGGGCGGGAATACCCGAAATTCGCGCAGCCATTGAAATCCTTCCGGCGCCACGTTATCCTGGCCCTTGCCATAATTGCTAACAGAACTCCAATACTCGGCAAGCAGTTCATTGCCTTCGCGTTTTACTTTGTACTGGGGTACCTCTGTATTATTTCGGTCGCCAAACGTCTCGGTATGCACATAGGCAAAATGGGATACATCCAGAAATCCTTCCATTTGTCTTCCGGCAGAACCTGCAATATCAAAATTCGGAGGCAGGATATTAATATAATCCGGATCATCCCAACCTGGGAATGAAGGAATCTGCTCATCTGTTCCGGCGAGTGAAGTCCAGATCAGGCCATAACGTTCGACTGCTGGATATACAATAAGTTTCAGTTTGGGAGAGATTTTGGAGCTGGGGTGAGCAGGTACGGCGGTGCATTTTCCCTCACAGTTATAACGGAAACCATGATAAGGACAGATGATTTCCCCATTTTCAACCCATCCTTTACTAAGCGGGGCCCCTCGGTGAAAACAAAGATCCTTGGCGACCACAACGTTGTCGTTGCTGCGATACAGGACCAATCGGACATCAAGCAATTGAGCTGCGAGAGGTTTATCTGTTACTTCACTTACCTGTGCAATCGGATACCAATATTGGGATAAGACATGCCAGTCTTCAGCAGAGAATGTGCAGCCACGGGGCAGTTCAGATGGTAGTTGAGGATTGGAATTGGAAGTTATCATGGAAGTCACTCCTTGCTAGAATAATAAATCATTCATTTTTAATGTCAGAAAAGTTTACTTTGTAGTCGTATGTTACTACTCTTTTGTTTGGTATATCAATATGTGTAATCCTTTTTTGTTTGAAATGACAAACGTAAGAGCAGATACCTAACATAAAAACGGAAGGATCGGTTTGAACTTAACAGTTTATGTAAACTATATAACAATTGGGCAACGTTTCATTCATGCTATTCCTTTTAATGTCGTCGCGTATTTATTTTGTCTTCAAATGTAATAGGAATTTTTTTTGAAGAAAAGTGTCACAGATGTGAGTCTTCATTTGTCTTCAGATTGTAGACCAATATACGGAGGCGAATGAGATGAATTTAAGAGTGAATTACAGAGTGGCTAATCCGGGGGCTTTCAAAGCGATGATGGCCATGGAGCAGCATGTTTCGGGTCAATTTGAAGATAAAGTGTTATATGAACTGTTGAAAATTCGTGTATCACAAATCAATGGTTGTGCCTTTTGTCTTGATATGCATGCCAAAGATCTGTTGAAGCTGGGCGATTATGCCGATCACATTTTGCTGCTGAGTGTGTGGCGTGAGGTGCCTTTGTTTACGGAAAAAGAACGTGTTATGCTGGAGCTGGCTGAAGCCGTGACCTGTATTTCGGATCAAGGCGTGCCACTTGAATTGTTTGAAAAAGTGAAAGATCATTTCAGTGATGCCGAACTGGTGGATCTGATTCTGGCGATTAACACCATTAATAACTGGAACCGGATTGCGATTACAACAGGGATGTACCCTGGCTGCTTCAACTAAATGAAACGATAACCATCTGCCAGAGGAGGCCATTTTCATGAAATCCAATTTCTTCACCAATGAGCCAGAAGTGTCTTCTCTGGAGATTGGTGAACTGTACATTCGCTACAAATCCTATGCATTTTCCATAGCTTACCGCATGCTTGGCAGTGTTGTAGAGGCTGAGGATATGGTGCAGGATTGTTTTGCAGAGCTGCAGAGCAAGCCCCTTCATGATATCCGTAATCTCAAGGCCTACATTGCGAAACTGGTCGTAAACCGCAGTCTGAATCTGCTGAATTCTGCCCGCAATCAAAGGGAAAGTTACGTTGGGGAATGGCTTCCAGAGCCGATGAGTAACGGTGGATCAGCCAATATTCCGGAGGAAACCGTGCAGCAGAAGGAGATGATTTCCTACGCTTATCTGGTTATGCTGGAGAAGCTTTCTCCGATGGAACGTGCTGTTTTTATCCTGCGTGAAGCATTCCAGTATGAGTATAACGAAATCGCGGATTGGCTGGGTAAATCGGAGAGCAACTGCCGTCAGATCTTTAGCCGGGCCAGACGCAAGCTGCCTGATCGCCTTCCTACCATGGAACAGAACCCTGCTGAGTATGCTGTAAAAGAGGAATTACTTGCCCGCTTTACAACCGCTTTTCTGAGTTATGATGTGTCCGCCATGCTGGATCTGCTAGCCGAACAACCTGTATTTACCGCAGATGGCGGTGGGCGTGTGCATACGGTCATGAGAACGATGAGAGTTCGCAAGGGCGTACTCGCCTTGTTGACCTCTCGTCGGGTTTTTACCCGATTGCGAGAACGAGAGTGGGTACCTACAGTTATTAACGGAGAGCCTCACCTTGCGTTATTGGAAAGGGGTCAGTTATCCGAGGTTCTGTGTCTGGAACTCGATTCTTCGGGTGAACGGATTGAGGGAGTTTATCTGGTTGTGAATCCAGACAAACTAACATCGGTATCGACATAATACTGTTTTGGATGGGTACAGGATAAAAGGTATGGAAACAAGCAAAAACGGCACACCTGTAAAAAGGAGTGCCGCTTTTTTGGCTTATCGCTTGAAGCGATTTTGATCGTGGCCAACAAAGGGCCGTTGAACCGTTTCCAGGGTTTGCCTTCATCATTCATTGGTAAATTGTTTCTCAACATGTTCTATAATTTCTTTGATTTCCGGGGTGAGTTCGTTATTGCTCTCATCAAGGAGATGCAAAATCTTCTCCACTGTGTCGAGAAGTATACTCTGAGTATTAGGCTCTCTCTTAGCGACAGCCTTTTCGTATGCTTTTTTTACTTCTGGATCGATTGTACGGATTTCTTCTTCCGAGTACCAGTCATAGGCCGGAGTGTTATCACTTCCGTAAAACAGGTAACTGACGAACAGTAAATTCTTGACTGCTGACGCACGATTGGAGCTTGGGAAGTTGTTCAGGAAAGCTTCCTTTTCCAAGGTGCGACGGATGAGTTCATTCCAGGTTATTATAAGACCCGCATCTGAAGTGGTAGGCTGGTTGGATTCCGCAGCCATAATATCAATGTAAGCAACAATGTCAGGTTTCACGTAGGGTTGAAACTTTTTGTACATTTCATAATTGATGATGGGATAGTACAGACCTTCACTGGTTTCCAGTTTGAACCCCAAATCAGATGCTTCCTGCAAAAGCTTGTGAACCGCCGGATCTTTAATCTCTTTGAGCAGTCGGCTGTATGTAAGCTGTTTTTCATATCCTATCTTGGAATGGGCTTCGGAAAGAACATGTTGAAACAACTCTGTATACATTCTTTGATCCAGGTCAGCCAGTTGGATCTTTTGCAAATTTTCCAGTTGAAGAGTCATCAAGGTGGCCTGCCATGGGCCAACCTCATCGATATGATTCGATAGATATTTACGTGCCTGAATCAGGCTGCACGTGGAATGCATTGCATTTTTCCAGTACATTTGAAATTGATGATATACCGTTTTGGAAGCTGAAACAGGCGCAGCCAAAGCAGTTTGGGATGATGTCCATGTTGTACCAATAGCCGTAATGCTTAGGGTAATGGCTAGAAAACTGAGCTTAATAGATGATTTCAATCGCATTCAAGGTCCTCCCTTAATACATAATAAGTGGTCTCCAATTATACTTATATTTTTATGATTGCATTATAGCATTAGACGTGTGGTTCGCAGGTCAGCACAGTAAAGGTTTCACTTGATTAAACCAGTTTTTGGTAATCTAATCAAGTATATATTCACTGAAAAATGTATAACGGGGGTAAGCCATAGAAATCGGATGTTTCTGAAAACAAAGAACAGGCTCGTCCAACCTGTACGGGTTGAAGAGCCTGTTCTTTGTTGATCCTACATCATTTTAATCTAATGAAGAGGTGGTTTATTGTTCGTTGGCATTTGCGGTGCGCCGGTTGCTGGTACGTAAGCCTTAAGCATCTGCTGTGTGTCATTTGCATTGAGTTGCGGAACTTGGTAATAAGCATTTTTGTTTTGATACATGAAAATTTCGTAAGCCATCTCGATAAAATGTTGAACCTGAGCAGCAACCACACGGCGTACTGTCGGATTTGTAATTTCAGGAGCAGCCATGGCGAGCAGAGAAGCGTGTGTTTTGATCAGTCCCAGCATATGACCGCTGATTCCGGCATCTTTTACATCAGCCAGGGATTGGTTTGGTTTTTTTGGTGCAGCTGGCTTAAGACCATAGATAGGCGGAACCATGTCTGGAATCATGTAGGTCCCTGTCTCCTGCCCGGGTTTCTGTCCAGTGGAGAAACATTCAGCAGTCACATTGTACTGAGACAACATGAAATTGTACTGGCGGTCAAGTATATCAAGCAGTTCGGTATCTTGCACAAACGTTCTGAAGATCATGTATTGATCCAATACGTTGATTGCACATGACAGGACTTCATGCATATCGAACATTTCATGTCCACCATGGTTCATATGGGGCGTGAGGCCTGGGTTTGCTTCATTTCTGAATTGCATTTGATTTTCATTCATGTGAATTTGATTCTCCTTTGGGAAGTGGTATGATCCTAGTATGGTTTTTACAGTAAAATTTATGTAATGCCGAATGAAAATGAGCAAAAATAGAGACAGTATGGTGGTGGTTGGGTGGAAATGGATTGGGCTGTTCCCCAGGCGTTGTTTGTTAAACATTACGGGAGCGCTGTTCAAATGCATCGTGGTGGTGTTTATGCGGAATATAAACAATGGGATGTGCCGCAGGAGTTGGAGCAGACATGGAAGGACGAAAGAATCCATCAGTTAACGTCTGAATTATCCATTATGAACTGGGACGCAGTTGATGAGCTTACCCTGATTGCCAGATATCATGCGAATCCGCTGATCATCGCTGCAATTACAGCATTCGCATCGAGACAACTATCCAGTGCGGATAGTATGGTACGTCTGGTGTATGCGGAGCGTCTGTTGGAGTTGATTAAGCGATATGAATCCATTATTCCGGTGGACAAGCTTCGTGAAACCTATCAACTGACGATGAACTTGTTGGAGGATGTGGCAACCAAACCGTTGGTGCTTGATCCGGGACATGAACTACAACAATATGGCTTGAAGGATAAACGTGGACTGAATCTTCGTGTCGAAAAGAACAAGGAAGAGATTATCCGATATTTTCGGAACTGAATGTATTTCATTGGATCAAGTGAGGTAAATATCATTGAGAAGACTGAATTATATCAAAATATTTATTTTCCTTAGTGTGGTCACAGTGGTGACCCTGGGTTTGTATTACGCGGCAGCGGATTGGCTGGATCATCGCTATTTTCGTTTCCTTATCTGGAATTTGTTTCTGGGCTGGATTCCTTTTGTATTCTCTTATATCGCCTATGGCTTCAGTCATATGAAATGGAAAGGTGCAGCATGGCTTGCCGTTGCAAGCGGACTGTTATGGCTGCTGTTCTTTCCGAACTCTTCCTACATTGTAACGGATCTGGTTCATCTGACAGCACGCAGTTCCCGCTATTACGGCGGTGGACATGGTGTGGACTACATGTACTGGTATGACTTGATCGTGGTCTTGATGTTCGTCTGGACGGGATTATTGCTCGGATTCCTATCGATGTATCAGCTGCAGGAAGTGATCCATTACCACCTGGGACGATGGGCTTCATGGATCTTCGTGCTTGGAGGTTGTGCTCTGGGAAGTTACGGCGTGCTGCTGGGACGTGTTTATCGCCTGAACAGCTGGGATGCATTAACCAATCGGGACACGCTGGTTGAACTGATGCATGAGAGTGTAAGTCGGCCATCACTTGCGTTTTGTATGTTCTTTGGCACATTTATTCTTACGATCTATGCCACGCTGTACTATCTGGTCAATACAAGGTCTTTGGGTCCAGCCAAGAGGTAGAATAGTGATCAAGAGGCGGAACTGTGAGCGCAATTTATGAATTTTGTATTTTTGGAAAAATGCTAATATGCCATCCCAAAGACCTCTTTCACCAATATGGTGAGAGAGGTCTTTGTTATATGCCAGCCCCTGCAGAAATGTTCTGCTAAAACAGGGGTTCAATTCATGCCTTCCCGGTCATTTCCTACTCGAAATCAATTCAAGAATTGTCTGCACAACCAATTCCGGTTCATCATGAATAACCATATGGCCACTCTGCTTGGCAATGATAAACTCGCTATCACTGGACAGATTCATCATATTACGCTGACCGGTTTGCCATATGGATTCAAGTTGCTGCCCAACTTCAGTTGAAATTCCCGCCTGGGCATAGTTCTGGGGGAGACCCCTGGCAATGATTCGTATCGGAATGGATCCGAGATTCTGCCCACGAATGGCATCTTCTGTTGTAAATGCGAGAGCGCCTTCTTCTTCTTTGGCATGAAAAAAGGAAGGGGTTGCTATCACGTTAATAAATGCATCCCGATCTTGCTCTGCAACCAGTCCTTCCAGCATGAAGTCTGGAAATAGACGGAAACTTCCGGATAACTTCAACAGTGATAATAATGAGGCAGGCGGGTTCCCTATGAAATGATCCTGTTGGAGTAAAGCTTTCGTATTCCGATCATCATCCTCGGGACGGGCATCAATTAAGACAAGGCCCTGTACTTCGTTTGAGTACATCTGCGTAAATAGTCTGGCATACATGCCCCCCAAGGAGTGGCCTACCATGACATATGGTCCATTAATACCTTCATTTTCGAGAGCCAGATGTAACTCTTGTACGATGTTGGCTCCTGTACGCTCTGTGGGCGCGGCTTCGCTCCAGGCGTATCCTGCCCGATCATAGGTCACGACAGTTGCGTGTTTAGCAAGCTCAGAGGGGATATCTCTCCAGGACAAACTGGTCTCACCACTACCGGCCTCCATAATAATGGTAGGTGATCCATTCCCCTGTTTATGAATATGAAGCTTGTAACCTCCTGCTTCAACCAACTTTCCTGCAGGAGGGAACTCACTTTTGGCCTGAGAAGAGGCGTACCACTCATACAGGAAACCTCCACCAATAATCAATAGAACGGTGCAGAACAGCCCGAGGGTGAACTTCAATACTCCAAATTTACGTTTGTGTTTGCTTTGAATACTTGTGTCCATCTGCCATTAAATCCTCTCTTGTTATATTTTTTTAATACAATGTACTATAAAATTTATTATAGCACGACGTATTAAAAAAAGAGAAGCTTGGTGTATAATGGGAGTATGCCAAAAATCGTAGATCATGAAAAACAAAGAATAATCGTTGCTGACGCAGCCATTCGAGTCATTCGGGATAACGGACTGGATCATGCTACCGTAAGAAATATAGCAAAGGAAGCGGGGTTATCCGTAGGTTCCATGAGGCATTATTTTGCCACACAGGCGGAGCTCTTTGCCTTTTGCATGAACCTTTTCGCTGAAAGAGTTCAACAAAGAGTAGAGGCATTACAGATGACTGATTCTGTATTACAAAATATGAAACATCTGCTACTGCAATTTCTTCCTTTAGATGAAGACAGAAAAATAGAAATGGAGGTTTGGTTCTCTTTTTCGGCTAAAGTGCTGGTTTATCCCGAACTGCAAAAGTTAAGTGATCAGATGCATCAAGGCATGTATCGGGCTGCCCAGTTTGTAATTCAGGAGTTGCAGAAACAGGGTATGGCACGTACGGGGATGGATGCTGAGATCGAAACCGAAAGGTTGTATGCCTTGGTTGATGGACTTGCCATTCATATGTTGATGCAGCCTGAAAGGCTAACCGTTCAAAAGGTGGAAAACGTGATTGGACAACATTTAAGCATGCTTTGTCAGGCGTAATTTGAATTAACTTAAAAGGGGATTTCCTTGATGGGATAAGGGAATCTTCTTTTTATTTGCAGAAATAGGAAGGTATACAGGTTCTGATCAAGAATAAATAATGAGGAAGATAACGATTACATAGAAAAGTTTGTAGGTGATTACATTCCTCATTCAGTTGTTGATATGACATCGTATGATTTCCAGCCGGAGCATAGAAATCAAATCAAAAGAATCAGGTGAATAATAGAATGATGAATATAACAGATCTGACACGCAAAATAGAAGAAGTGATGGAGAAGGTTGATTTTTCGGGCGTAGTTTTGATAAAACAAAACGGAGATACGCTATTGAATACGGCTCGTGCATATGCCAATCGAAGTGATGAACGGTTGAATCAGCCAGATACACGGTTCGGCATTGCATCTGGTTGCAAAATCTTTACGGCAGTGAGTATATGCCAATTGATTGAACAAGGAAAATTATCGTACGATTCCAGGTTGGCAGATGTCTTGAGCATTAAGTTTCCTCTATGGGATCAAGGAGTTACAATCCATCAGCTGTTAACACATACTTCAGGCATCCCGGATTATTTTGATGAAGAAGTGATGGAGGATTTTGCTGAATTGTGGAAGGACCGGCCCGTCTATTCGATGCGGCAATTGAATGATTTTTTGCCGATGTTTCAGCATCTGCCTATGAAATCTGCCCCGGGTGAACGGTTCCACTATAATAATGCGGCATTCATCGTATTGGGCCTTATTGTTGAAGAGCACACGGGACATTCGTTTACGGAGTATGTAGAGGAATATATTTTCAAAAGGTGCGGCATGTCGAGTTCGGGTTATTTCGTGACAGACCGGCTTCCGGGTAATACTGCGATCGGATATATGGATCATGAAGACGGCTCATGGACAAGCAACATTTTTTCCATTCCTATTAAGGGTGGGGCTGATGGTGGAGCTTATACGACAGCGCCGGATATGATTCGTTTCTGGGAAGCGTTATTAAGTAATGAACTGTTGAGCCAAGAAACAACTGAAAAGTTGATTACGCCATATGTGCCTGAGGACGATGAAACCTTTTATGGGCAGGGGATCTGGATTGATCGGAGAGGGGAAGAACTATTTAAATGGCATCTGATGGGTTTTGATCCTGGGGTGTCGTTCATGTCTTCTGTATATCCGGATCACAACGTGCAAGTTGTTGTCCTCTCCAACAAAGAATCGGGTCCTTACCCAATAACTCTTGCGGTGGAAGAGGTATTGGTGAAACGGCCTAATTCTTATGAAAATTAAAGTTCAAGTTGATTTTGATTAGTTATGAATAATCTGAAAAAATGATTGAATAACCCCGTAGTTTACCAATGAAGTAGCTGGTAAGCTAAGGGGTTATTTTGCGATAACCAAAAATCAATCAAATCTGATTATAAGAGTTTCGCCAGTTGAGGTGCAATCCGTTTGGGGAACACATCCAGTGGAGGTTTTTCTTTCTTTCGTTTGTCATTAGTCAGCACGGCAACGAGTTCCAGAGCCGGGACGATATATACAAATTGACCGCCAAATCCGCGGGCATAGTAATAATCCAGTGGAGGCAGGTTCTGTTCCGATGAAATGGATGCATCAGATAAGGAAGTGGTCTCGTCTGAATAGACATCGACCCACAAATGCCAAGCATAGCTGCCATGATTGGGTGGAGTTACCGTAATCGCAGGTTTGGTAGAGCGGCTAACAAGATCTTTCGAAATTAGCGACTGTCCGTTCCACATGCCTTGTTGCAAAAACAGTTGTCCGAATTTTAGCAAATCCTTCGGGAGCATTTTTAAGCCGAACCCCCCGGTATGAACACCCTGAGGGTCGCTTTCCCATTGATACTCTTGAATCTCTAAGGGGCCAAATAGATAACGTTCCGCGAACTCAGCTACCGACATATCTGTACTTTGCATGAGGATGGCAGACAAGATCTGTGATACTCCCGAATTGTACTCCATATGTGTACCTGGTACATGACTTAAGCGTTGCTCCAACGCAAAATTTACCCAGTGATCTGTACGCGTCATGCGCGGAAATGAATTCTGTCCTCCGAATTCGTCCCAGTTGAATCCGGCCGTCATGGTTAGTAACTGCTCCAATGTAATTTCCGCTTTGCGTGGGTCAGGATCAGATTCCAGCTGTGGGAAAAAAGTGGAGATCGGTGTGCCTGCCTCGGGCAGCATCCCTTGATCCATCGCCATACAGATAAGTGCGGACAGCACACTCTTGGTACATGAATTGATTTTAGCAATATGGGTTGCAGCCTCTTGGTTGCGATAGTGCTCGTAAATGAGTTCACCACGTACGCTGACAAGGCAGCTGCGCAGATCCAGCGGCGGGATGATGTGATGCAACATAGATGGTATGGATAAAGGATTCATAATGTCCTTTCTTATTTGGGACATATCCCATAAATTGAGTATTCAGTAGAAAAAGGTTTGAACCATCATCATAGCATACGAATAAATAAGTTCTCAATTCTAACACCTCAGAAATCCGGATTAGAAAGGACTGAACCGCAGACTGATTCGGATATTCGTATTTACTGATACACCGGAGCAGACCACAGAACATTTATCTGTTGAAAGTTGGAGGATTTGTACAAAAGAAATAGATAGCAGGTATACTATTAGTAATGTGCATCACAGGAATTAGTCGTGTAGTTATTAACCAGGGGGAGGTTAGACTTTTGTTCAAAATCGGAAATCAAGGTACGTTTGAAACGTTGCCCGATCACGCTATGGCGATTTACAAGGGAGATACTGCTGCGGTAGAAAAATTTATCACAGAGGGCATGGATCTCGAACAAGAGATTTCGCTCAGCAAGTACATAGCTTTGACACCCCTGGACCTTGCTCTTATCACTAATCAGCAGGAAGTGGTCAAGCGGTTGGTAGAGCATGGAGTGAACCTGAATGTGAAGGATAAGCCATCAATCCTCAAGGCGGTCCGATATGGTGGAGAAGAGATTATCCGATATTTGCATCAGAAGGGCGCCAAATTGAACGGTTTAAACAAGGTCAAGTCCAGTGCATACGATGAAGCGTATTATGGTAACAAAAAGAACATCACAGTGCTGAATGACCTCGGACTGGATATTCGAAAATATGGCGGCAAAACGATACGTAAAGCTGTTTCGGATCACGACATGAAGATGGTCCAGTATTTGCTGGACGAGGGCGTGGACATCAATTACAACGAGCCCGATATGGTATATCCCTATAAGGCTACCCCGCTTACGGTAGCTGCTCGCAGCAACAATATGAAGATGGTCCAATTTCTGGTGGAACAGGGGTCCGATGTAACCCTTCAGGAGAAGGATGGGGAACGGGCATATACGATTGCCATCAGTCAAAAGAATGAAGAAATGGCAGAATATCTGAAGGCTCATGAGCCACAAAAATTTCACGATCTGAGCAACAAATTGCATGCGCTCAAATCGTATAGGCTGCCTGATGCATTGATACATTTTCTGAACGAAGGCCCGCACAGAATTGACTTGCCGGACAATCCGTCTGGCGTGGGGTACATCGAATTCTTCCAACTGGTTGATACGGTAGAAATGAAGATGGGCAGACAGAAACTGCTGCGCATATCCTCTGACGTGGATCAGTACTCCCATCTCCTGATCGTCTGGAATCCGAGTAAAAAAATGATTGGTTATGCTGACATTGAACATCAGGAGCATGGAACGATATGTTCTTTTGAAAACTTCCTGGACGGACCTGAAGTACATTTGGAAAGTCTCCTGAATTAACTGGAGTGTTTCAGAAAATTTCATAAACCTCTTGTATGTATCTATATGCAAGAGGTTTTTTAGTATATTTATAACACTAAAATAGGAAAAAAATCTCACGAAATATGAACTATACTAGTGCGAAGGGAGGTTAGAAATGGTAAAATAGCAATGCCTAAACATGAAAAATATTTTTGTTGAAAGATTAATAGATAAGGAATATATCAAATGGTTCAACTTTAGATTGTTAGAAATCGATTGTTAGTGCAAGTGATTAAGTGAAATTATAGTATTCTACAACTGGAGTGAGGAAGAGAAATGGCCATTATTGACGTAATCAAGTATGACGGTTCACCTGATGTATTTGCTTGGAAGCATCCTGAGAACGAATTGGGAACATGGACCCAGTTGATTGTGAATCAATCCCAACAGGCAATCCTCTTTAAGGATGGAAGGGCGCTTGATATGTTCGGGCCAGGAAGACATACGCTAAGTACGGCGAATATCCCGATTTTAAATCGGATAGTTAACCTTCCGTTCGGAGGAAAATCACCTTTTGCAGCAGAAGTGTGGTATGTCAATCAAGTAAGTGCATTAGACGTGAAATGGGGAACAGCAAATCCAATTCAGATACAGGACCCAAAATATAATATTATCGTTCCTGTGAGAGCCTTTGGGCAGATGGGAATAAAAATAGCGGATTCTCGCAAATTTCTAGTTAAACTTGTGGGAACGCTGCCCGAATTCAACCAGGTTAATATGGTCAATTACTTTCGCGGGCTGATTATTATGAATATTAACTCGATGCTGTCTTCCTATCTAATACATAGAAAAGTAAGTGTACTGGAAATCAATGCTTATATCGCCGAAATATCACGACATTTTGCTGATACGATCGCATCTGCTTTTGAAGAGTTTGGTATTGAGTTAATGAACCTGTATATCCACAGTGTGAATCTGCCTGAAGAGGACCCCTCGGTCATTCGATTGAGAGAAGCGCTGGCACGCAAAGCCGAAATGGACATTATCGGGTACACCTATCAACAGGAGCGTTCATTCGATACGCTTGAAGGTGCAGCCAAAAATGAAGGAAGCATGCAATCTGGCTTAATGGGAGCTGGACTTGGAATGGGCATGGGGGTCGGCCTAGGTGGCACATTCGGGGGCGAAATGTCCCAGATGTCACGGGTAATGTCTACTACCGAAACACCAGGCATGCGCTTATGTGATCATTGTCATCACCCGAATCAGGCAGATGCTTCTTTTTGTAGTAAATGCGGCAAGACTTTGGGAATTGAAACAACAGTAAGGGACTGTAATAAATGTGGTTATTCCATGCAAAAAGGAACCAAATTTTGTCCTAATTGTGGAGACAAATACCATGCTTGTCCTTCTTGCGGAGCAGATAATCCAGAGAATGCCAATGAATGTGTTCAGTGTCATCAACCTATGCCAAGTCCATGTCCATCGTGTAATCATATCAATTTAGGCAATATCAAATTTTGTGGCAATTGTGGCTCCAGCCTGGTTTTGAAATGTAATCATTGTCATCACGAAGTGAAACCCGGTCAGAAGTTCTGTCTGGAGTGCGGCAACAAATTACAGGATGGGAGTGACACATAAATGTTTCTAAAACGTGGTAACGCCCTAATCTTGAGCCTGATCTATATAGTCGGTTTGTCACTCGTATCCATTATGTCATTTACACTGTTTGGAAAATCAATCCTAACTGTTTCCTTCTGGATTAGTCTTGCAGCTTGTTATGTTGGAGTTACCGCATTATGGGCATATACCATGTATGTATTACAGCATTGGGAATCTGTCAAACGTTTGATTCCTGGCTATGCTTCTCTGGGTGTTGTGGTCGTAGTATATTTAATCTGTGTGCTCACTTATTCCCTTGTCACGGGCATAGCAGATGTTGCCTTAACCTGGTTTATCGCTCTGCATGTTTCAACCTTATTATTAGCGACCATCATAAGTGGAATTTTGGTCATTTACATTCGATCAGCAAACAGTGAGCAGGAGAATATACAAGCCAAAATCGGTACACTGAAACAGGTTGAATTAGTTCTTATACAACTGCAGCACAATCTGGAGAAGACCCCTAGTGCTGCAATTGATGGCGCTAAGGCAACGTTAGAAGAAATGATTGAAATGGTGAAATATAGTGATCCTCTTCCTCCAGATTCGTACGTTTATAACGATCACAGGATTTTACTGGACGTTGAGACGTTAAACCGTGAATGGGCAGACTCAAATGCAAATGATAAGGCACTAGACTATGATACCATTTCAGCTCAGTTAACTACATTAAAACGTCGTTTGATTGAACGGAATCAGCAAATATTGATTCAAAAATCCTAACTTTTTATTTTTCAGGGGGAGAAGTTGTGAAGAAGTTTTTTGGAATCATTTTAATCATATTTTCATCCATATGTTTATTGATGTCGATTTTAATGTTAGTCGATGGAGGAGATGTAGCAGTTGTTGGCATGATCTTTTTAATGTTCCCAGGAATAATTGTGTTTATTACGGGGGTCAGACTCTGTAGGAGACCAAAGGTACAGCATCAACCGTATTTAGGAGATCGTTATTATCCCCCTCACTCGGATCATGACGAATTTGATGACAAGAACGAAGAGTATTTTAAAAAATCCGATTATGAAGAGCTACAAGAACCTGTAGCTGTGAATTGTTCCGGATGTGGTGCCAAGGCCAAGGTTTACCCCAATTTATCGACGAATTGTGAGTATTGCGGGACAACGATTAGGATCTCGTAGACTAATAACATATATACCATGGTCGTGGTTGTTGGGAGGAATTATCTTGAGAAAGTTTTTCGGTATATTATTTATTTTTTATGCAATTATGCAAGCAATCGTATTTTTTAATACGGAGAATGGTACTATGTGGGCATTTCTTCTTATTGAATTTATCTTTTTATTTTTTGGTATTCGATTGCTCAGAAAAAAAAGAGTCCCGGAACGCAAGTTTTATGGTGGAGACTATGGAGGCGATCTGGATCGCGAAACAGAGAGTGCCAAAGTTTATTCAAGTTCCAATAGTAACACCGTGAGTTACACCAGTCACAATACAATCAACTATACAGAAATCAATATAACAGATATGGCAGACGTTGAAGAAAAGGTCGAAAAGGCCGAAGAGCCGAAAAAGCAAGTTTCGGTAAGTTGCCCGGGATGTGGAGCGAAGGCGAAGGTATATCGGAATCAATCCACGGATTGTGAGTATTGTGGAACAACCGTTGAAGCTTCGTAAATTTGAATAAAGGATCGAGAAAAATCTTAGCCTGATTCCAATAGGGAGTCAGGTTTTTTCTTTCAACTCTTTTAGAAAAACAGAACTTTCATCTCTCATTCATCATCGAATCTAAAAATCCCTCATGCGACCAAACACCTCATATATTTCCTCACGATTCATCTCTATAGCGCTGTCTTGGCATCCATCTTGTTGAAGGTTTGAGTATAGGTTTCAACCATATCCATCTTCCATTTTCTGATGCCTCAATACGGAGCTCAGGAGAAAGGTTTTCTCTGAAATTCAGACTTTTCATCTTGGGGTTCAGAACCAGCAGTTCCAACCTGGGCTCCTTTCGTTCTGCATGAATCAATGCTAATCTATTGGTTAACTAAGCATATACCGTATGATCATATAAAGAATTATATCAAAGCCATTCAGAGACTTCCATTTGTGGATAGAGTCTGCGCATTGCTGTAATCCATTTTCACATAAAGGGCGGTGTATATGAGATGAGTAGAGGAGTAAGCCGTAACAAAAGACTGGGTGAATTTTTGAAATCACGGAGAAGTCTCATTCAGCCAGAACAAGTCGGATTATCAGGATCTTATGGACAACGAAGAACACCAGGTTTAAGGCGAGAAGAAGTGGCGGTATTGGCAGGTGTCAGTGCAACGTATTACACGTGGCTTGAACAGGGCAGGGAATTGGCGGCTTCGAGAGAAGTGATGGTGAGTATAGCGAATGCACTCCAGTTAACACTGGAAGAGAAGGATCATCTGTTTCATCTATGGGACCCCAATGCGGAGCATGAATTCCTTGCTTCGTATTCTCAACTGGAGCCGGGATGGGAGAGTATTATTGGGCAGTTGACATACCCTTCCTTTATTACCAATGAACGCTCGGAGGTACTTGCCTGGAATGAAGCTGCAAATACGAACCTGTTCAACTTTTCCTCCATGCATGTTCATGATCGTCTCATGATGCGAATTTTGTTTCTGGATACAACGCTTAGGGAACGCATGCATAACTGGGAAGAATTCGCGCGGCACTCGGTAGCCGTGTTTCGGACGTACTATGACAAGTATCAGGTTGATCCTCAATTTACCAAAATAGTGAAACAGTTGAGCGAAGAAAGTGTCGATTTTCAAACGATCTGGAACCTGCACCAAGTTGGATTGAAACAAGTCAATCGGGTCCAGCTTGAAACGACGGATCGGACAGATGGTATTGTGTATACGTACGATATCTTTTCCATGAATAATCTGAACAGCCAATCAGGTATTCATTGTTGTATCTACGTTCCTGTTGCCGTATAGAAGAAGATTGATCAGACTGGTAATTCTAGTACTAGCATAAACAGACTGTGGTTGGGACTCCGTTTGTGAAATAGAATGAATACAAGTTCAATACTTTTTATTTTATTAACGAAAAGAGGGAACCACATGATCAAGACAAGGACGTTGGGAAGCGATAATTTGCAGGTATCCGGGCTTGGGCTAGGTGTGATGATGATGCCAGATAACGAAGAATCGGTACATACGATCCAGGGCGCGCTTGATGCAGGAGTAACGATGTTTGATACAGCGGACCTGTATGGTGAATACGAAAAGCAGCGGTTTGGTGGCAACGAGAAATTGCTTGGTCGTGCGCTTAAAGGGCGAAGAGCCGATGCGATTGTAGCAACCAAGTTCGGTATAACACATACCCAAGGCCCCAAGGGAGATCCGGCGTATATCAAAAAATCAGTGGATGCCAGTCTGTATAACCTGGGCATGGATTATATAGATCTCTATTATCAGCATCGACCTGATCCTAATACGCCAATTGAGGAAACCGTAGGAACACTTTCCGATCTGGTACAGCAGGGGAAAATCCGATATATAGGCTTGTCTGAAGCATCGGCAGAGACCATTCGTCGCGCGAATGCCGTTCATCCCATCACAGCACTCCAAACGGAGTATTCATTGTGGAGTCGTGAGCTGGAAGATGAGATATTGCCCTTGTTGAACGAGTTGAACATTGGGCTTGTACCCTACAGTCCATTGGGCCGTGGCTTCCTGACAGGCCAGATTCAATCGGTAGACGATCTGCCGGAAGACGATTATCGTCGTCATTATCCACGTTTCCAGGGTGAGAATTTCCAGAAAAATCTGGAGGTTGTGCACTTGATCCAGGACATGGCTAAGCAAAAAGGATGTACGGCTTCTCAGCTCGCACTCGCCTGGTTACTTGGAAAGGGAGAACATATCGTTCCCATCCCGGGTACTCGCAGTTTGGAGAGAGTTCACGAGAACCTTGGCGCCCTGCAGGTCACGATTACCGATGATGAAATGGCAGAGATTGAACGGATATCTCCCAAAGGAGTTGCTGCTGGAGGAAGATATCCGGGGATTGCCTGATATAAACTTAATCGTTATAAATAAATGAAGCTGAAACGTTGTCCTCGGTATTATCTCTGCCGCATAAGGCATACAGTACTACAATGAGTTGTATGCCTATAAGGAGGAAACAGCGGTATGATTAATCCGATTCTGCAATCCCCGAATGTTCAACTGGCGGCCGATTCCACAGCGGTTGTATATTATCAGCGTGACTCGCGAAATTATGTTACCCAGTTGTTTGGGGAGCAGCTACCTACGATCAAGAATGGATTTTTTAATGTATACATGAGCAAAGGCATTATTGTTCAGCCTCACTGGCACACAAATGTGACCGAAATGATTGTTCTGATCAGTGGTGAGATCACTACCTCAGTCTTCGATCCGTTCAAGCGTGAGCGGATAAGTTATCACTTGAAGCCTGGTCAGGTGTCAATTTTCCCTCAAGGATGGTTCCATTGGTTTGTAGCAGAGACAGACGATGTGCACCTGTTAACGATATTTGACCAACCGACACCGGACATTGTTCTTGGGGCGGATTTCTTGGCTGCAACGCCACCAGAAGTTGCACATCGGGCATACTGCATTGATGAAGAGGCGTACGCCAAGGCAGTAGCCTCCATCAAGAATGACGCTATTTTGGGACCGCCAATCGGTTGTGTGGATTCCGTTTCAGATCAAGCGATCAAAGCCTCCAAATCATCCAAAGGCTCACAAGGATAACATTACATTCTCTTTTCAAATGAACCAATTCAGGCCCGTAACCGGTACGATTCACCGGTTGCGGGCCTACCTTAGTCCAATTAACACGTTCGAAGTTCTCTGTTAAACTGAATAGTAACATTGGATTGTCACCGTATGGATCATACTCAAAGAACGTGGAGGAATCATTCATGACAAGAACGGATCAGGAAAAGCTTGAAATCGCATTGAGTTATGCCCCGGTATTGATGTTTGATCAAAATGAACCCTTTTACCCTGATTTTGTAGGTATTTCGGTATTGGATCGTTCCGGACCTTCCCCATCATTCAGAAGGGAAATTCATTTTCCAGCCGAGGCAGTCCAATATGTAATTGAATTTGCGATTTGGTGGGATTATGAGATTGGTCATTTGTACGAGATGGAGCATGTGTGGGTATATGTAGGCCATGACGGTGAAGTTGTGGACTGTGAAGCCAGCTTTCATGGCAGAGTACTTCGGGGATTGCTGAAGGATCGAGTTAATGTGGTTGGACGCCATATGTGTCTATACTCGCAGCCAGGCAAACATGCCTTTTCTCCGATCCCTGTCGTGTTTGAACTGTTGCCGGATTTGTACAGTGCAGCAGGTGCAAATGCTGGTTGTGACGGCCTGCTCGTGAACGAGATGTTCAAAGGTTATTTTGAAACAAATGATGAGATCAATGCCAGCGTGCGGAGTTTCCTGCAGACTAAGGCGTTTGTTCCTTCTATGGAGTTTGAGGAGTTTTTGTTTGAGCCGAGTCTATTCATGCCCTGGGAGCAACTGTTTGCTATGATTCCTGAGAGAATTGAGAGCAGATTGAGAGAACTTGGAGTATGATGAGAATGGGTTGGTTGTGTAATTGGAAAAATGAAAATCACAAAAAGTGCTTCATCATCCTTTGGGGATGACGAGGCACTTTTTGTATAGAGTAACAGAGCAACGATCTTACTCCGTTTTGAAAATGAGATCCATAAATCGGTTGGCTGCCAAGGAGATCGGCATATTTCGCTTTGTCATGATGCCCACATGGGAAGGAGGGAGGGGGACATCCAATTGGATTTCGAAGAGTGAACCTTCTTCCAGCTCTTTGGAAATAAATTCACGGGTTACGTAAGAAATGCCCAATCCCCGTCTTGCAAACTCAATTAACAAATCTACACTTCCGACCTCAATCTCGGGTTTGAGTGTATAGCCATAGCTGTTGAACAGCTCCGTAATCGCCATCCGAACACGGCTGTTTCTGGAGAAAAGAATCAGTTGATGCTCCAGCAGCATCTCCAGTGTCATGACTTTATCCTTCAGTTGAGCATAGCGTTCACCTGCGACGAAGCAGTCTTTGAGCTGGATACTTTCCTTGACTTCCAGCTGGGGATCAACAATGGGCATCCGTACAACACCCAGATCAATTTTGCCTTCTTTCAGGAACGTAATGACTTCCGGGGTTGTTCCGTGACTGAGATGCAGCTTGATGTTAGGATAGAGCACATGAAATTCTTCCAGATAGGACAGCATGTAATGCTTAAACAGCGAATCACTGCCCCCGATTCTGAGTTCTCCGTTGTCCAAACTCTTCAGAGCGGCCATTTTCTCCTCCGCCAGCGAGATCAGAATCTGGGATTGTTCAATATAGGAATACAGACTGACACCTTCCTGAGTTAGCGCAACTCCCTTGGAATTCCGATAAAACAACGTAAGGCCAAAGCTTTCCTCCAACTGTTTAATCGCATGGCTGACGCTTGGTTGAGTGATATACAACGCTTTGGCGGCTTGGGTCAAACTGCCCGTTTTGGCAGCCCAATAGAATACCTTATACAATTCATAATTTGTTGTCATAGATATCGTCTATAGCTCCTGTGAAATATATTAATTACTTGTATGGCTATGAAACGTATTATAGTGTAACTACAGCAAAGAAACCAGAGTTACTTGGAAGGAGAAACGTGAGATGGAACCAACGACCATTATTTTATTTGGTGCGACTGGCGATTTAGCCAAAAGAAAAATATATCCTGCCTTATATAATTTATACATTGAGCAGAAACTTCCGGAATCCTTCTCGCTGATTGGCTTGGGGCGCAGAGAATGGTCTGATGAATTCTTTCAGGCTCAAGTGGAAAAATCATTAAATGAATTTTCCAGACGCCCGGCTGATCCTCAAGTGGTGAAGTCATTCGTGCAGGCTTTCCGTTATAGTGTATTGAATATAAGCCATAAGGAAGATTATATAGAGCTGTTGAATCTGGTTGAACGCAGAGAGGCAGAGCTTGGCATTCCGTCCAATCGCCTGTTCTACCTCTCGGTTGGTCCAGAATTCTTCGAACCCATCGCGGAGAACATTCAGCAAAGTGGACTTGGATCTGCGGAGGGTTGGAAACGCCTTGTCATCGAGAAGCCATTTGGACATGATCTGCCATCGGCTCGTGATCTGAATCGCAAATTAAGCGAGGCGTTTACTGAAGAAGAAATTTATCGGATTGACCATTATTTGGGCAAACCGATGGTACAGCGTCTTGAAACGTTGCATCAAAGCAATCCGATCATGAAGGCGTTGTGGAACAATCGTTATATCTCCAATGTGCAGATCACTGCGAATGAGACTGTTGGCGTGGAAGAACGGGCATCCTATTATGATCATGTAGGCGCCGTGCGTGACATGTTCCAGAATCATATGCTGCAATTGCTGATGATGATGGCCATTCAGCTCCCCTACAACAGCACCACGGAAAAAGTAGGCTTAAAGAAAAAGCATATTATGGAATCCATTGAGCCATTGCAAAAGCAGAACGTGGGTGCAAGTGTCATTCGCGGTCAGTATGCTGAAGGAAACATTCAAGGCAAATCCGTTATCGGCTATGCAGCTGAGCCGGGTGTTGCCGAGAATACGATGAATGATACGTTCATTGCTGCGAAACTGCAGATTGATGACTTCTTCTGGCGCGGCGTGCCTTTCTATATCCGCACAGGCAAACGAATGAAGGAGAAGTCAACTCGTATCGTCATTGAATTCAAGGAACCATCCGGTCAGGCTAACGTGGTTAACGGTTCCAAACCGAACCTGCTTGTTATTGAGATGAGCCCTGATCAGAGCATGACGTTGCAGCTTAATGCGAGCGATCCGCAAAACAAAGGCGAGTTCAAACCGGTTCATATCGATCTGTCACCGGATCGTGAGGATCTGGCGGAGGCCTATGAGAACCTGATTCATGATGCATTGCATGGCGATCCAACGTTCTTTGCCCATTGGGATGAGGTAGAACTGTCCTGGGCTTGGGTACAACCTATTCTGGATGCATTCCAGGAGAATTTGCTGCCACTTCATTTGTATCCGGCAGGAAGCTATGGACCAGCAGAGTCGGATGCGATGCTGGCAGCCGATGGGCACCACTGGTGGTTTGACCAACCTGCCGATCAACAGGCTGAAGATGATATTGAAGTTCCTCTGGCTGTTAATGCCAACCTGTAACATCAAAAACTTGTAACATCAAAAAAACATATCCCTTGGAGGTAATTGAATATGAAATTTTTCATCGATACAGCAAACTTGGTAGACATCAAAAAAGCATACAAAATCGGCGTCCTGTCTGGTGTAACAACAAACCCGTCACTGGTAGCCAAAGAAGGCGTGAAATTCGAAGATCGCATTGAAGAAATTTTGCGTGAGGTTCCTGAAGTTGAATCCGTATCTGCGGAAGTAACACCAGATGCGATTACAGCTGAAGAGATGATTGCTCAAGCAGACGAACTAATCAAAATCAATAACAACGACAAAAACATCACAATCAAGCTGCCAATGACGCTCGCAGGACTTGAAGCTTGCCGTTATCTGACCAAAAAAGGCGTAAAAACCAACGTAACGTTGATCTTCACCGTGAATCAGGCACTTCTGGCTGCACGCGCTGGCGCTACTTATGTATCTCCATTCCTTGGACGTCTTGACGATATTTCTGAAGATGGTGTTCAATTGGTTGCCAAAGTAGCTGAATTGTTCCGCACACATAACCTGGATGCACAGATTATTGCGGCTTCCGTAAGACATCCGGACCACGTTACACGTGTAGCGATGGCTGGAGCACATATTGCTACCGTTCCATTCTCCGTTATTGAACAAATTTCCAAGCACCCACTGACAGACCAAGGTATGGACAAATTCGCAGCGGACTGGAAAAAAACAGTTCAATAAGTTAGCTGCTGATTAGTGTGAATTAATCCGTTTAACGTTTATTTAAAACATGGGACATTGGGAGGACAAAATGAGTAAACAACAGATCGGTGTCATCGGACTTGCAGTAATGGGTAAGAACCTTGCCCTTAATATTGAAAGCAAAGGATTCTCGGTATCGGTATTTAACCGTTCCCCGGAGAAAACGAACGATCTTCTGAAAGAAGCCGAAGGCAAGAACCTGACAGGCGCATTCACAATTGAAGAGTTTGTATCCTCCCTGGAATCTCCGCGCAAAATCCTGATCATGGTTCAAGCGGGTAAAGCAACGGACGCTACCATTGAACAACTGCTGCCACATTTGGACGAAGGCGACATCATCATTGATGGAGGGAACGCATACTTCCCTGACACCCAACGCCGCAGCAAAGATCTGGAAGCTAAAGGTTTCCGCTTCATCGGTGCGGGTGTATCCGGTGGTGAAGTAGGCGCGTTGAAAGGCCCGGCAATCATGCCAGGTGGACAAGAAAGTGCGTACGAGCTCGTTGAACCGATTCTGACAGCCATTTCGGCCAAAGTCGGCGACGATGCTTGCAGCACCTATATCGGACCAGACGGTGCCGGACACTATGTGAAAATGGTGCACAACGGTATTGAATACGGAGATATGCAGCTGATTGGTGAAGCTTACCACTTGCTCAAATCCGTGTTGAATGTGTCCGTTGAAGAATTGCATGCAATCTTCTCTGAATGGAACCAAGGCGAGCTGGATAGCTACCTGATTGAAATCACAGCAGACATCTTCTCCAAATACGATCCGGAAACCGGCAAACCAATGGTTGATGTCATTCTGGATGCAGCTGGACAAAAAGGAACAGGCAAATGGACAAGCCAAAGCGCGCTTGATCTCGGCGTACCTTTGTCCATGATTACGGAATCCGTATTCTCCCGCTTCCTGTCTGCGATGAAAGACGAGCGCGTGGCAGCGAGCAAAATCCTGAATGGACCTGCGACTGAAGCATTCTCCGGTGACAAAAAAGCATTCATCGAGAATGTGCGCAAAGCGCTGTTCGCAAGTAAAATCGTATCCTATGCACAAGGATTCGCACAAATGCGTGCAGCTTCCGATGAATACGGCTGGGATCTGAAATACGGCAACATCGCCATGATCTTCCGCGGTGGTTGCATCATCCGTTCCCAGTTCCTGCAAAATATCAAAGAAGCGTATGACAAGGATGCAGAACTGAAAAACCTGCTTCTGGACCCATACTTCCAAAACATTGTTGAATCCTACCAAGGTGCATGGCGTGAAGTCGTTGCAGCTGCGGTTACTCAAGGCATTCCGGTTCCTGGATTCTCCAGCGCGTTGTCTTACTATGACAGCTACCGCACTGAGCGTTTGCCTGCGAACCTGTTGCAAGCACAACGTGACTACTTTGGTGCTCATACATTCAAACGTGTGGACAAAGAAGGTTCATTCCACTTCCAATGGATGGATACCAACGAGTAATATGTAATTCGAGACCATTTAGCATTCCTGCGATCGTTCATGATGTTAGCTAATCATGAGCGGACGCAGGAATGTTTTTTTATATTTCTTTCAGCCTAGTAATGCTGCTCCTTGATGCTATATCTGGAACAAAGTGATTGGAATTTAAGTATCCCAAATTGTAATAAAATGTACGCATATGAGGAATGGAAACGGATGTCCGAATCCCTTTAACTGCGTTATACTTGTTCAGATGGACTGGAATTCGTTTTGGAGAAAATTCAGCAATCAACTTATTGACGTGGAGGTTAACTGGGGCATGTTCGTACTTGCAGGCATCTTGTTTTTGGTTGTATACGGTTTATTGGTGTTTTACATAGGGTGGAGCGGCTGGAGCTGGATGAAGCCTGTCGTATCTGCGAGATTTCGTTGGTTTTACATAGTCGCGCTTGTATTCCTCGCCGTGTCATTCATACTGGCACGGTTGTTTGGAAGTGTTTCTTTCCTGAGTGTTATCGGTTCTTACTGGCTTGCAATCTTTTCACTGCTGTTATTAATTCTGCCAGTAGTTCATCTAACGCTCTGGTTACTTAGACTAACCCGCATTCCAAGACATTACGCTCATAAATGGGCGGGCGTGGTCACCCTCGTGCTGTTGCTGTCCACGTTGGGCTACGGTATCTATAATGCCTATAGTCCAGTCGTAAGACAATACAGCATTCAGATTGATAAAAAAGTGGAAGGTGTCGAAAGACTCAACATTGTCATGGCTGCGGATATGCACTTTGGCCTGCTGTCCGGTCCTGCTCACGCTAAACGCATGGTGGAAGAAATTAACGCATTGAAGCCGGATTTGGTACTGTATCCTGGTGATATTATCGATGACAACCTGGATATGTACCTCAAGAGCGGGATCGCGGATATTATCAGCGGCATTCAGGCCCCATACGGAGTGTACGCTTCACTAGGCAATCACGACAAGTATGATGGTCCGATCGAGGATCTGATTGCGGCTCTGGAGAAGAGTAATATGCAGGTCCTGTATGATGACAAAATTACAATAGACGATAAGATTACGCTGATTGGGCGTAAAGACCGCACAGAGAAGGATCGTGCAGAAGTAGCAACATTGATGAAGGATACCGACCTGAGCAAGCCTGTGCTCATGATGGATCACCAGCCTTATGATTTGGATATTGCGGAGCAAAACCATGTGGATCTGGTTGTGTCAGGTCACACCCATCGTGGTCAGATCGCACCCGCTCAGTTTATTACTAAGGCCATCTACGAGAATGATTGGGGTTATTTGCAAAAGGGTTCCATGCACTCCATCGTGACCTCAGGATTTGGCTTCTGGGGACCTCCAATTCGTACGAGCAGTCGTTCGGAGATTGTACAGATTAACGTGACGTTCCAACAATAAATATGACGTTTCAGCAATAATCGACAATAGTTGGTGACAGTGAGCCCTTCGGAAGAAGGGCTCATATTTATGCGCAAGGCAGATGAGTTTCCTGTGAACAGGAAACATTTCAATGCGATTAGAAGACTTCTCCAGTTTGTTTCTGTATAAACATGTACATATTAAGATTGCATATTCTCAAACGTGGAAGTATAGGGAAATGTTTCTTGAAAGCAAGACGAAGTAAAAAAGTAGTGGTAGCATTTTTGGTTGACACCGTTTTCAGGTTATGATAAATTAGTTCCGAGGCTTGTTACCGGTAATGCGGGCAAAACCACTATGGAAATGATTTTATTATTTCTATTTTGGTTTTGCCCTTTTTTTAATCCTCAAAAAAAACAGGTGGGTCCATAATGATTATTAAACAGATATTTAATAACAATATTGTCAGTACCGTAGATGATAAAAATCAGGAACTGCTGATCCTCGGCCGGGGCATCGGGTTTAAGTTCAAGGCAGGCGACGTGATTGATGAAGAGCGGATTGAGAAAGTTT
This sequence comes from Paenibacillus sp. JNUCC-31, assembly GCF_014844075.1. Classification (NCBI taxonomy): domain Bacteria; kingdom Bacillati; phylum Bacillota; class Bacilli; order Caryophanales; family Paenibacillaceae; genus Paenibacillus; species Paenibacillus sp. JNUCC31. The sequence goes on along the minus strand of NZ_CP062165.1, from coordinate 506,863 downwards.
TCCGGCTTCAGGATGCATCGATCTATGAGAGGTTCAAGTCCATTGTAACGGAAGTCCCAGTTGAAATCCTGCAGGTGACGGATGATATCGTGACATTGGCACGTACGCAATTGAACAAAACCATCAGTGACGGGATTTATGTCTCCCTGTCGGATCACATTCATTTTGCTGTCCAGCGTCTGGAAAAGGGAATGATTACTCGTAATCCACTCTCCTGGGAAGTACAGCATTTCTACAAGGCCGAGTTTGATGTGGCCAGGGAAGCGCTCACCTTGCTGAAGGAAAGATTGGATGTGGAGTTTCCCAAGGATGAAATATGCAACATAGCGCTGCATTTCATCAATGCGGAAGTGAATGATTCCATGAACGATGTCACCCATTTGATGCAGCTGCTTCAAGAGATCATGAACATTATCAAATATCACTTCAATGTTGAATTGGATGAAGATAGCGTCAACTATTTCCGTTTTATTACGCATTTGAAGTATTTCTGCCAACGTGTAATTACTCACGCGTCACATGACGATGCGGAGGAATATTTATATGAGGTCGTACGGAAAAACTATCCCGAAACTTTCAAATGCATCGGCAAGATTGAGACTTTTATCCATAAGAACTATCAGTATGATATGACGCATTCGGAACAGTTGTATCTGACCCTTCATCTGGAGCGGTTAATGAAACCGAAGCGTGACCAATGAAATCTCAGCACGTGAACCAAAACCTAACTAAATATCAAATGGGCTTGTTACTGTTCAATCAGGCAATACCCGGATGAATGACACGTAGAAGACGTGGCTATTTGTTCGGGTATTTTTTATTGGAAAAATAAGGAGGAAACGATTATGAAACATCAGGAAACGGCACAGGAAATCATCAAAGCCGTTGGGGGAACCAACAATATCAACTCGGTGTATCATTGCGTCACACGACTGAGATTTGATCTGAAAAATAACGATAAAGTGGACAATAGCTCACTCAAGAAACTGGATAAAGTGATGGGAACGAATATCTCAGGAGATCAATTTCAGGTGATTATCGGGAATGACGTGTCCAAAGTGTTCGATGCTATGGTGAAGGAACATCCGGCAATCCAGCAAAGTTCAGAAAACAAACAGGCTAAACCGGAAAAAAATAAAAATGTGATTCTTAATATTTTTGAGACGATTGCGGGTGTCTTTGCACCCATGCTGCCAGCGATTACAGCTGCGGGTATGCTCAAGGGATTGCTCGCACTGTTCGTATCCGTAGGATGGATGTCCGCTGGAACCGATACGTATCGCATTCTCTCAGCCATTGGTGATGGCGTATTCCATTACCTACCATTACTGATCGCAGTTAGCGCTGCTCGTAAATTCGGCAGTAATCCGTTTGTTGCGATTGCACTAGGCACCGCGCTGATGTATCCGGATATGAGTGCATTGCTCTCCAGCGGTGAGTCGGTTGCCTTTATTGGCATTCCGGTAACAGCTGTCAGTTATGCCTCATCGGTTATTCCGATTTTGCTTGCCGTATGGTTAATGTCCTATGTCGAGAAGTGGGTTGACCGTGTGATTCCGGCAGCACTGAAGTTGCTGCTTGTGCCACTGATCACTTTACTAGTTATGGTTCCGGTAACGCTGATTGCAATTGGTCCACTGGGTACATTTGTAGGTAGTGGATTGTCAGGTGGCATCAACTGGCTGCTAAATGAAGGCGGGTTGATTGCAGGTATTGTCCTTGGCGGCGCGATGGCGCTCATTATTATGACAGGAATGCACTATGCGCTTGTACCAATCATTCTTAGCAATATCGCTACACTGGGCTTCGATAAATTCTTGCCGCTGACGTTCATCTCCAATATGGGGCAGGCCGGAGCGACGTTGGGCGTATTCTTCCGTGCAAAAGACAAAAAGCTTAAAACCGTTGCATTGTCGACCAGCTTTACTGCTTTGATGGGGGTTACTGAACCGGCAATGTACGGCGTGAACATGAAATATAAAAAACCGTTTGCCGCGGCGATGATTGGTAGTGCAGTGGGTGGCGGGTTCGCTCTTGCTTTTGGAGCCAAAGCTTATGTGCTTGCGGGTAACGGTGGTCTTCCGGGTCTGCCTTCCCTGATCGGACAAACCTTCTGGTACTCCCTTGGCGGCATGATTCTTGCCTTTGTGGTAGGTGCAATTATGTCCACAGTGTTCGGGATCAAGGAAGAAGAAGGCGACGCCGAGGCGTTGGCTCAATTCTCACCAGGTGCTTCTACCGCACCAGCGGCAGCACCTTCCAGCAATGCTGCAACCGTGAACGTAGACGAGATGGGCGCTCCAACACCAACAAGTGATGCGGTAGCCATTGCACCGATGACGGGTAAAGCGATCGCACTTAAAGAAGTTAATGATCCAACGTTTGGCGATGAATTGATGGGTAAAGGTGTGGCATTTGTTCCAACGGTGGGCGAACTGATGTCACCAGTTACAGGTACCATCATGAATGTGTTCAAAACGAAACATGCGATCGTGGTCCGCAGTGATAACGGAATGGAGCTTCTGATCCATGTGGGGATCAACACGGTGAAACTGCGCGGACAGTATTTTGAAGCCCATGTCGCTACGGGAGCGCGTGTACAGGCTGGAGATAAATTGCTAACATTTGAACTTGATCAAATCGCCAAGGAATATGACATTACAACGGCGATGGTCGTTACGAATACAACAGATTACAAGCAGGTTCTGCCTGTCAAATTGGGTGCAATTACGACAGGTGAAGAAGTATTAAAAGCCGAAATTTAAAGTCTAAAGATGAAATAAAGACGACATCAATAAGAAGAGGAGAGATACGCATGATCAATCGACAAGGGTTTCCAGAAGGTTTTCTCTGGGGCGGCGCTATTGCTGCCAACCAGGCTGAAGGTGGATTTGATGCAGGGGGCAAAGGATGGTCCACGGCGGATATGGTTCCTTATTTTGAGAAGAAAGATTACACCAACCTTAGAGAGCTGATGCACGTGACCAGTGCAACGGTTGAGAAAGCGATGGCTCACCACAGTGCAGAGGGATACCCGAAGCGTTACGGTATTGATTTTTATCACCGCTTCAAAGAGGACATTGCGCTGTTCGCCGAGCTGGGCTTCAAGACATTCCGTCTTTCCATCAACTGGCCGCGCATTTTCCCGAACGGATACGATGCAGAACCGAATGAAGAAGGACTGCGCTTCTATGATGAAGTGTTCGACGAATTGCTCAAGTATAACATCGAACCTCTCGTGACGCTTTCCCACTATGAAATGCCGATGTCACTGGTACTGAAGTACAACGGCTGGGCAGGCCGGGAAGTCATTGGACACTTTGTGAGATACGCCGAAACCGTAATGAGCCGGTACAAAGACAAGGTGAAATACTGGCTGACGTTTAATGAGATCAACACGACCATTATTGAGCCATTCACGGGTGGAGGCATTATCGGAGATCGTGTCGATAACGTGATGCAGGCTTCCTATCAAGCACTTCATCACCAATTCGTTGCCAGCAGTCTGGTTACAGAAAAAGCACGTCAGATTAACCCTGATTTCCAGATTGGATGTATGCTCGCTCGTATGATTCATTACCCTGCAACGTCGAAGCCGGAGGATGTATTGCAAGCTCAAATCGATAACCAGCTGAACCTGCTGCATACCGATGTACAGGTGCGAGGAAGTTATCCAAGGTTCATGGCTCGGTACTGGGCAGAGAACGGAATTACGATTGCCATGGAACCGGGTGACGAGCAAGTCCTGCGTGAGCATACCGTTGATTTCATCTCTTTCAGCTATTATACTTCCCTGGTATCCGCAGTAAATCCGGAAGAATACGGCGTAACGGGCGGCAATCTGTACAGCACAATCAAGAACCCGAACCTCGAGCGTACGGAATGGGGCTGGCAGCTTGATCCGATCGGACTTCGTGTGGCATTGAAAGAGCTGTATGATCGTTACCAACTGCCTTTGTTTGTCGTGGAGAACGGACTCGGTGCCAAAGATACGGTAGAAGCATATGGTTCCATTAACGATGATTATCGGATTGATTATCTGAGAAAACATATTACACAAATGAAAGAAGCGGTCATGGATGGGGTAGACCTCATGGGTTATACCAACTGGGGTGCCATTGATATCATCAGTGCGTCCACTTCGGAAATGTCCAAGCGTTATGGCGTGATCTACGTGGATCAGGACGACAATGGACAAGGCACGTTGGATCGCTTCAAGAAAAAGAGCTTTGGCTGGTATCAAAAGGTTATTGCCACGAATGGCGAAGATCTGAATTAATTCATGAAGGCAGCCCCGGGTGCAGCGATTTGCTGCGGTACAGGGGTGCCTTTTTTTATAGTTTACCCTCATAACCTGAGTGAAACGTAAAAAGGATAGCTTCATGACATCTAGGGTGATATACTGTGTTCGTATTGGGGAGGGATAATCATGAGAAAACCTATTATTGCTGTAGATATGGATGACACGATATGTCATCTGGTCCAGCGAGCGATTTATCATAACAACATCAACTTCCCAACCCATCCGCTACGTTATGAGGATATGATCCACTGGGATACATCCCACTTGCGTCATCCGGACAGCACCCATGATGTATTTTATGGTCGGCCGGGTCTGTTCGAGGAGTTGGAACTGTACGACGAGTATGTTGTAGAAGAGATGAAGAAGTTGAATGAGGCCTATGATGTCATTGTTGTGACGGCAGCGGAACCGAGAACGGTTGTGGAGAAATGGAACTGGCTTCAGCGGCATATGCCTTTTATTTCTGCGGAACAGTTTATTACGTGCAAAAGAAAAAATCTGCTCGGCTTCGATCTGTTAATTGATGATGGAGCACATAATCTCATCCCGGCGCTGAACGATGGCAAAAAAGTGATCTGCATCCCTCATCCATGGAATCTGAATGAACGGGAGCAGTACCAGTTTCCCTTAATGTCATCCTGGAAAGGTGCCAAGGAATACATAGATGATCTTTTGAAAACGGTGCATGTATAGACGTGAATGTGTAGAAGTTGATCCTCACTGTCCAGAGCATTATGCTCTGGATTTTTTGCGGTAAACCAGTGGGGTCTCACCCGTAATTTTTTTGAATGCAGCGTGAAACGAATCGACATCCCGGTAACCAACATGTTCCGCAATGAGGCTGACTTTCTGCTGTGAACTCTTTAAGAGCTCACAGCCTTTTTGTATCCGCAGATGCTGAAGATACGAACCAAACGTCTGCCCGGTATAGCGAAGAAACATCCTTCCAATATGCTTTTCACTCCATCCGGAGAATCGGACCAGATCATTCAGGCGAATTCGTTCACTAATGTGTTGGTCCAGATAATGGAGGATATGCTCAAAATCGGTTGGCCGCTCCTGTTCATCATGGAGTTCATGATACAGCTGGCGGTAGGTTGTCACTACCAGTTGGCTGACGAGTGTGTATAACATGGTGGAAGATCCGATGATGCTGGGAACGGAAGATTCGCGGTATAGCTTCACCATAAGCTCCTCCATTCGAAGACCGGCATCCGTAATCGATACGTAAGGAATCTGATTGTTAGCCAAGTCATTCAGGTGATCTCCAATCTCTTGTTCCTGTATGATGACTGACAGTGTAATAATCAGCTCTGAATTAAAAAGACAATTATATAGAATCAACGGATGTTCAGAGGCGTTCGAAGTCGCTGGACGAAAGACATGCGGCACGCCGACGGGAATCACAAAAAGCATACCTTTATGAACGGGAATAATATCTTCACCAATATGGTGAAAGCCCTTTCCCTCTGCAACATAGCTATATTCAACGAAATCGTGAGCATGAAAAGGCAGATCGAAATTTTCGGAGCAACGGTTTACGAAGAGCTTCAGGTTATTTTGTAAAAAGGATTCACTCTTGAAAAGTTGGATGGATGGATTCACAGGTTAGCCTCCTCGCTTACATGACCGAATAACCGGGTTAAACAGTCTTCATTACCGGGTATTTCCAATGCCAGAATCAATATAATTATATCGTAAGCCTGTTTTGGAAACCACGATGGAAAGGGATGTTTATCTGATGTTGACCGTTAGCCATCTGCGTTGTGAGTATAAAATAAATCCGATTGGACTGGACATGAAATCCCCCAGATTAAGCTGGAAGCTGCAGTCTGATCGGCGGAACTGCGTACAATCGGCATACCAGATTCAATTATCTTTGACCGAGAGTTTTGAGCTGATAGAATGGGATTCCGGCAAAAAGAACTCCGATCAGTCCATTCATGTAGAACTGGACCATTGGCTGCCCAACGCACGAACCCGCTATTACTATCGAATTCGTGCCTGGGAGGTTGCGGGCGATGAATCGAGCTGGTCTGACACAGCATTCTTTGAGATGGGGCTTATGGGGAGCGGGAATGCCTGGAAGGCAGATTGGATTAAGGCTCCTTTTGATGGGGAGACCGATGTATCCTGCCCTCGCTTTCACAGGTTGTTTGACCTGCATAAGTCGGTAACCTCTGCCAAAATATATGTGACGGCACTTGGGTTATATGAGCTGCATTTAAATGATCGAAGAGTAGGCCAAGACTATTTCACCCCAGGCTGGACCAGTTATGGTAAGCGGTTGCAATATCAGGTCTATGATGTCACGGATCTGCTTCAGAATGGTGAGAACATCCTCGGTGCTTATCTCGGGGATGGATGGTACAGAGGACATTTAGGGTGGAACAAGGAGCAGAAAATCTTTGGAACGGATTCTGCTTTGCTGCTGGAGCTTCATATTCGTTATACGGATGGTTCGGAAGAACATATTCTCTCAAATCCGGACTGGAAGGTAGCCACAAGTGCTATACGCATGTCTGATATCTATATGGGAGAGACGTACGATGCCCGAATGGAGTCGAACTGGACAAATGCACCTACAGAGAATTGGTCGCCGGTGGATGTGCTGGATTACACCAAAGACATTATTGTTGCCCAGGAGAATGTGCCAGTTACCCAAATAGAGCATTTGCAACCCATTGCTTTACTAACAACCCCGCAAGGTGATCGCGTGCTCGACATGGGACAGAATATGGTCGGTTGGGTTAGATTCAGCATTCAGGGTGAAGCGGGTCATACGGTTGAGTTACGGCATGCCGAGATTTTGGATCATGAGGGGAACTTCTATATTGAAAATCTGCGTGGTGCAACACAATGTATTCGCTACACGTTAAAAGGCGGTGAACTCGAAACCTATGAGCCGCATTTTACGTTTCAGGGGTTCCGGTATGTAAAGCTAATTGGCTTCCCGGATGATGTCCATTTAAATGATTTTACCGGAGTGGTGCTGCATTCCGATATGGAACGGACAGGAAATTTTACATGTTCCAGCCCGCTTGTCAATCAGCTTCATCACAATATATTGTGGGGGCAAAAAGGGAACTTTCTTGACGTCCCGACCGACTGTCCGCAGCGGGATGAACGCCTTGGCTGGACAGGCGACGCACAGATGTTTGTACGCACAGCCTCCTATCTGATGAACACGGCACCGTTCTTTACCAAATGGCTGCGGGACCTGGAAGCTGACCAGGGGGAAGATGGAGGAATTCCTTTTTTTGTTCCTGATCTGAGGAGCTCGACGTCAGAGGGATGGGGAAATACCAATCACTCTTCTGCCGCCTGGGGTGATGCCGCGGTCATCTGTCCTTGGACGATTTATGAGATGTACGGGGATGTCAGGTTGTTGGCTGAGCAGTATGACAGCATGAAACGCTGGGTCAGCTACATTCATGCTCAAGGGGATAATCCATACCTGTGGAATACAGGCTTCCATTTCGGAGATTGGTTGGGTCTGGACTCCAAGCCGGATAGCTACATCGGTGCTACGGATAAGGATTATGTCGCTACGGCATTTTATGCATATTCCGTTTCATTAACACACAAAGCGGCTGAGGTGTTGGGGCATGCGGACGATGCAGCATATTATGATAAATTGCATGACAACATCGTTGCTGCGTTTCAAGATGAATTTGTAACACCGTCGGGCAAAATCGCAGTTCCCACACAGACAGCGCATGTACTCGCTCTGCAATTTGACCTTCTGGACTCCAAGGCAAGAAATCGTACCATTGATCAATTGGGGAAATTGGTTGCGGACGCAGGGAACCATCTGACCACCGGATTTGTGGGAACACCTTACCTGAATCCGGTACTGAGTGATACGGGACATCACAATCTGGCCTATACGCTACTTTTTCAGGAGGACTATCCATCCTGGTTATATCAAGTGACACAAGGTGCGACTACAGTTTGGGAGCATTGGGACGGAATCAGAGAGGACGGCAGTCTGTGGAGTGCTGACATGAATTCATTCAACCATTATGCGTACGGCGCCATTGGCGAGTGGTTATATCGCTATGTTGCGGGGATTAATACGGATGAACATCAGCCTGGCTTCCGGATCGTGCACATTGAACCCAAACCAGGACCTGGACTGGAGTGGGTGGAAGCGAATCTCGAAACGATGTATGGGCCTGTTGCATCAAGCTGGTATCGCCGTGAGAACAACCAGATGGATGTTCGTGTGACCATTCCTGCCAATACAACAGGTACAATCCTTCTTCCTGGAGCAGAGGTACAGACGGTTCTGGAGAACGGAAAACCGTTGGACCAAGTATCGGATATTCATGACGTTCAAACTCAGGGATCGGATGTACGAATTGTTCTGGGATCAGGGAGCTATCTATTCATTTACAAGGTACTTGAAGCGGATCAGGAAGTGCATGCACAACAAGTGGAGTCAGTATAACTGGATGGATTAGAGGAATCTGTAAACAGGATCGTGAACTAATATAATAGCGAAAACTGAGCCCAAGTAGAGGATCTGCACACGCGGGTTCTCTTTTTTACTTAGATAAAGATACTGTTCTTCACTTCCATATGAGGTTCATAAGTTATTAATGCAATGAAGGGAGAAGGATAAAATTGACGACGGGAAAAATACTGGGTATTGCCTACAATGTCATTCCTGTGACAAATGTAGAGAAGTCAGCAGCTTGGTTTGTGAATCATTTTGGATTCAATATTAGGCAACCCAGAGAAGGCTATATTAGCCTCTTTAGAGACAATAGACCGATTCTCGATCTGATTGAAAGTGATCATGATTCCAGAGCTGTATTTCAAGTGAAGCATAAAAAGAGATGGGTTATCACCTTTTTTACGGACGATATCGTTAAGCTGCATACTCAACTCACTGCTGGTCATGTCAGCGTTGGTCAAGTCAGTGATGAAGGCATTTATGGAAAGTTTTTTACATTCGAGGATCTCGATGGTAACCTGTTTGATGTATGGGAACATCACGACTGTGAATTAGTCTACTAGGGTAAATTAGCATCGCAGTATCAATATTAGTCAGGGGGATGCACTTCAGATGGGAAAAGAAAAAGTTAGACTGGTCAGACCTTCAGCGGAATATAAGGAAACGTATTTGGCATTTTATCAAGACTGGCTCGCAAGTGGAGAATCGATGGTACCCTGGGTGATTGCCAAAGAACCTTACCCCTTCGAGGAGATGGTAGCATCTCTCCAGCGTAGTGAACAAGGCATGGATATCCCGGAAGGCTGGGTTCAGGACAGTACATACTGGCTCGTGACAGAGAGTGATCGAGTGGTTGGAGCCGTAAATGTACGGCATGAGTTGAATGAGAAACTATTCCATAGCGGAGGGCATATCGGTTACGGAATTCGTCCAGGGGAGCGACAGAATGGATATGGTTCCGAGATCCTCAAGCTTTCTTTGGAAATTACGAAAGAACTCGGAATCACGAAAGTATTGGTCGTTTGTGATGCACATAATGAGGCCTCCAAAAGAGTTATTCTTCGTAATGGAGGTATCCAGGATGAAGACTATATAGAAGCAGATGGTAACGTAGTCGAACGGTTCTGGATCAATCGTGTCGAATAATGATGAATATTGGTGGATTTTCACAAAAATAATATAGATTATGATTGTAATAGCCTCGTGTGCTGATTAAAATAAAGGTTGGAATCTGGATTGCGGCCGGAAACTATCATCCTATCAGGCATAAGTGAGGTTTTATTATGAATCAACCGGTTAATCGGCCCCGACGTATTGAGTATCTGGATCTCTATCGTGCTTTTGCCATCATGGCAGTTGTCGCCATTCATGCCACTTCAACGGCAGTTGCACATTATCCCAAACATACGCTGGATCATGACTTTTATTATTTTTGGAACAGCTTTCTGCAATTCGCTGTCCCGGCATTTCTGTTTCTGTCTTCCTTGGTGTTGTTCTACAATTACAGCTCCAAAATGAAGGAAAAGGGCTGGATGCCCGCTTTTTATAAAAAGCGATTATTTTATATTTTTGTGCCTTACCTGGCCTGGTCCATCATTTATTTCACCATCAAACAGTTGCTTGCAGGTAAAAACCCCTTTGTACATGTGGATCAGTTTTCAGAGCAATTGTTAACCGGTACAGCGCACACACACTTATATTTTTTTCTAATTATTTTGCAATTTTATGTGGTCTTTCCAATGCTTCTATCGCTTACGCGCTATCGTTTATTTAATAAATATGTACCGTTGTTCTTTATTGCGGCACAGGCTGCTTTTTACGCGTTGCATTTGCAGTTTCATTTCTCTCGGATGGGGAGCTTGCTGCCCAGTTACCTGATCGTTATTGGATTCGGTGCCTGGATTGGGTTGAACTTTGATACGGCATTGAAGAAACTGTTCTCCTACCGTTATGCGCTGATTGCTGCATTGTTGAGCGGAGGAGCTGTCTTTATTTATGGCAATACTTATGTAAAAACGGCTTTTGCCGCATATCCGGCGCTAACCTATACGTTGCTGTTTCTTTTCCGTAATTTATTTACCCTTTCGGCTTGTTTGCTCTTGCTGGTCGTATGTGAACGAATCGGCGCATGGAAACAGAATGGATCTAATCGGGCAACTCGCATTCTGAACTCTTTGGGTACGGTGGCTTTCGGTATCTTTTTGATTCATCCGTTAGTGCTGCTTTTCTGGAGACGAGAACTCACGGTGGAGTTCGCTCCTCATTTCAGCCTTGGCATTATACTTTCTTATGTTGTGGCGATTTTGCTTTCATGGATGATTGCCATGGGACTCCGACGAATGAAGTGGGGATGGGTTCTGATCGGACGTTAATGTTGGGTGGACTGTGAAATAATGAATATAAAGTGAAACCGAAAAAGAGATTTCAAGCCCTGTACATTCAGTGGATGACTTGAAATCTCTTTTTATTTGTCCAAGAGGCGTTATTATGGATTAATGTCCATAAAATTCAAGTAATGGAATACGACATATCGTTGATGTCAGGAGTGGTGGAATGAAGTTCATTATTATTTTTGGTCCACAGGCTGTGGGGAAAATGACGGTGGGTCAGGAATTGGAGAAGATCACCGATTTAAAATTGTTTCACAATCATATGACGATTGAACTGGTGTCCCCTTATTTCAGTTATGGTACAACTCAAGGAAAGAGACTTGTTAATCTATTCCGTCAGGAGATTTTTGAAGAAGTGGCGAAGAGCGAGCTGCCCGGTTTGATTTTTACATTTGTGTGGGCATTCGATATGCAAGAAGATTGGGCATACATTCGCCAAATCAGCGAGATGTTTGAATCCAGAGGTGCACAGGTATGCTATGTGGAACTGGAGGCTGATTCAACGGAACGACTGGAGCGTAACAAGAGTCCACATCGGCTGCTGCACAAAGCAACGAAGCGTAATATCGAATGGTCCGAGCAGGATCTGATTTCGAGCATGGAGAAACATCGATTGAATTCAGAACCGGGAGAGATAACGCACGAGCATTATATTCGGATCAATAACACACATAAGAGTGCAACAGAAGTGGCGCGGCTAATCCAAGAACAATTCAATCTGTAATCAAAGAATTGAAGCTGAGCTAGAGAAGGGAAGTAAGAAGAAAAGTTCATGATGGTGAACAGCCACGATAGAAAGAACCAAATGACTTTTATATCTTATTATTCAAATGATTCATTATTCAGACACATACGGTCCTCTCTGGCGGGGGACTTTTTTGCTTACTTGTGATCCAAATTTCACATGATTCAAGATATATTGTATCCTGGATTAATAGTGAAGAAGTGCAAGCTTTTCTGGATTGACATGGCTTAGAACATTTCTGGTAAACCGAGAATAAATTGATTTATGTTGACAAGATTGAAGTTTGCAGGATCGCTCTGATGGCAGATGGGATTGCGCCTTCTGTAACTACTTCTTTGCTCGGACCGGTATAATTACTTGCACATGGCGTCATGCTATAGGAGCAGTTTTTAATCGGATTCAGATAGATCCAGACGGATAGGAATTAAATGAAAAAACACAAAGCAGATAAACGGATTGATATAGAGTCAGAAATTGGTTTGTAAGCCTTAGCATCACCGATTTTTTTGTTGCACATTGTAGAAAAATGTAATACCATGAACGCACATATAGTTAACATTGAAGTGAAATGGGCAAGGCCAGTGACCTCATGGAAGGGTTGGTTTGCCTTTTTCTGTATATTGGAGTGGATAAAGTGAAAATCGAGAAGGTGTTAAACAATAATGCTGTAGTTGCGATCAAGGATGAACGGGAAGTCATCGTTATTGGCCGGGGGATTGCATTTCAGAAGCGAGCTGGCGATGAGGTGTCGGAGCAGCTTATTGATAAGATCTTTACTTTACAGAATGAAGATATTCAGGAAAATTTCAAGGCATTAATCGCGAGCATACCACTGGAGTACATGAAAGTATCTGAGGAAATTATTGCTTATGCCAAGCTGAAGCTTGGGAAAAAGCTTAACGAGAGCATTTATCTTCACCTTACGGATCATATTCATTTTGCCATCGAGCGTTACCGTAACAATCTCCCGATCCGCAATGGATTGCTGTGGGAGACCAAACAGCTCTACAAGGATGAATATGAAGTGGGGCTCGAAGCGTTGAATATGATTTGCGATCAGTTTGGTGTGATCTTGCCGGAAGATGAGGCGGGGTTCATGGCTCTTCATTTTGTAAATGCGGCACTAAACGAAGAGATGCCTAACATACGAAGCATGACTCAAGTGATGCAGGAGATTTTGACGATTATTAAATATCATTTCAAAATGGACTTTGACGAAAATGCACTGAACTATTATCGATTTGTGACCCATCTCAAATTTTTCGCCCAACGTCTGGTCAAAGGTAAGCATTATAAGAGCAACAACGATGAAGAGTTATTTGATATGATTCAGAAGAAGTACCCTGAGGCACACAAGTGCTCGGAGAAAATCAGAAAATTCATTGAAAATAACTACACGTATCAACTGACTAACGAAGAATTGATGTATTTAACGATCCATATTGAGCGAGTGGTGCATGCCACTTCAGAGTAATGATATTACAAAATAAAGATTCTTAAAAAAACGCTTGCAAAAGGTTAGAAGTTATTATATTATGAATCCATAAAGTAAGCGCATACATCATTCGGATTGTAACTGTTCAATCAGGCAATTCCGATACTTCCGACCAATCGGGGTCTGTAAAGATGGGTTGCAACTTACTTTAGGATGAAGTTGTTAATACTACAACTGAATATCGCTGTGTACAGCCTTACAGGGTTGCAACCGTTAAGGGCAAAACCTGAATTGCTGAATAACATGACTTGTTTCCGGACGATCCGGCACGTTGTGTATGTTCAGTAGTTCAGGTTTTCTTTGTTTCACAAGCATCGGGAGTTTACTTAGAGAGGAAGAAATACTATGAACTATGATAAATTGGCCAAAGACATCTTGTCTGGCGTAGGCGGAGCTAAAAACATAAACAGTGTATTCCATTGCGTAACCAGATTGCGTTTCAAACTTAAAGATGAAAGCGTTGCTAAAACGGAGGAACTTAAAAATTTGCCAGGTGTTATAACCGTCATGCAAAGTGGTGGACAATATCAGGTTGTTATCGGCAATGAAGTGCCGGATGTATATAAAGCCGTTGTAAAGGCAGGCAATCTGCCTGCTGAAGGACAGGTTGCAGAAGAACAGGAAGATTCAGGTAACAAGGGAAGTTTGTTCAGTCGTTTTATCGACATGATCTCTGGCGTCTTCACACCTCTACTCGGTCTGCTCGCTGCGACAGGGATGATCAAAGGTTTTACAGCGATGTTTATATCCTTTGGATGGATAACGAATACATCAGGAACGTACCATCTGTTGAATGCAACGGGTGACTGTCTGTTCTACTTCTTCCCGGTATTCCTTGGTTATACTGCGATTAAGAAATTTGGCGGCTCACCGTTCCTTGGTATGGCGATCGGAGCTACGCTGGTTTATCCAACGCTATCCGGGCTATCTACGGGAGATCCGTTGTACACCCTGTTCGCAGGTACATTGTTTGAATCACCAATTCACATTACGTTCTTGGGCATTCCTGTAATCTTGATGAATTACTCATCATCGGTTATTCCAATCATTATCGCTACATTTTTTGCAGTGAAAATAGAGAGATTCTTCAAAAATGTCATTCCTAAAGTGGTTAGTACGTTCCTGGTTCCATTCTTTACATTACTTGTTATTGTTCCGGCAACGTTCCTTGTGATTGGTCCGATATCTACATGGGCAGGTCAATTGATCGGCGCAGGAGCAACAGGCATTTATGAATTAAGTCCACTCGTTACAGGTTTGGTCATTGGTGGTCTGTGGCAAGTGTTTGTATTGTTTGGTCTTCACTGGGGACTGGTGCCAGTCATGCTTCTTAACTTGAGTACGTCCGGAGCTGACCCAGTGGTTGCGATGTCTTTCGCTGCTTCCTTTGCCCAAATTGGTGCGGTACTCGCCGTTATGTTAAAAACCAAAAATGCCAAATTGAAATCATTGAGCATTCCAGCCTTCATCTCGGGAATCTTTGGTGTAACTGAGCCAGCCATCTATGGTGTGACACTTCCACTGAAAAAACCATTTATCATGAGTTGTATCGCAGGTGGTATTGGAGGCGGAATACTAGGGTTATTCGGATCGAAAATGTACATGTTTGGCGGACTTGGCGTATTCGGCTATCCGACCTTCATCAACTCAAAAACAGGCGTTGATTCCGGATTTTACATGGCTCTTGTAGCTACAGCGGTTGCGTTCATACTTGGTTTTGTTCTTACGTATGTTGTTGGTTTCAAAGACAAGGCAGATGCAGTTCCAGCACCAACACCTGTGCTTGATCCAAACCCGAATAACAGATATGAAATTTACAGCCCCATGGCTGGTGAAGTGGTTGAACTGAAAGAGATCAATGATGTTACCTTTGCAGGAGAGCATATGGGTAAAGGGATTGCCATCCGTCCAACCAGCGGCAGAGTCGTATCTCCGATTAATGGAGTTGTGCAAACCGTGTATCGCACGAAACATGCCATTGGGCTGGTAACCGATGATGGTGTTGAGATGCTGATTCATATCGGACAGGATACGGTGCAACTGAAAGGTCAGCATTTCACAGCTCATGTAAAAGATGGCGACCGCGTTAATGTTGGGGATCTGATCATGGAATTTGATCTGCAAGCGATCAAGGATGCCGGATATGAGACGGTTACACCGATAATTATTACGAACACGTCCAATTATTTGGATGTAGTCGGCACGAAGGATGAATCTGTGAAAGAGAAAGACAAATTGCTCACAGTACTCGGTTAATTGAACGTTCATTATGGATGGGAGGTAGACGAGAATGTATGAAAAATTAACAGCCTTCCCGGAGAATTTTCTCTGGGGAGGAGCAACGGCAGCGAACCAGCTTGAGGGAGCTTATCTTGAAGGGGGAAAGGGATTAACTACGGTTGACCTGATTCCAACAGGTGCTAATCGATTCCCTATTGCCATGGGAAACCTGGATTCTTATGAACCGAAAGAGGGAGAGTTCTACCCTTCCCATGAGGCAATTGATTTCTACCATCGGTATAAAGAAGACATTGCGCTATTCGCGGAAATGGGATTCAAGTGCTTCAGAATGTCCATTGCCTGGGCACGGATTTTCCCAAATGGTGATGATGCGGAGCCGAATGAGGCAGGATTGCAATTTTACGATGATGTCTTCGACGAATTATTAAAATACAACATTGAACCTGTGGTCACCATCTGTCACTTTGATGTACCAGTGCATCTGGTTGAGACTTACGGCGGGTGGAAGAACCGCAAGATGATTGGATTTTTCGAGACTTATGCAAAGACGCTGTTCAATCGTTACAAGGAAAAAGTGAAGTATTGGATGACCTTTAACGAGATCAACATGCTGCTGCATCTACCGTATATCGGCGCGGGTATTGTTCTTCAGGAAGGCGAAGACAAAGACCAGGTTCTTTATCAGGCAGCCCATCATGAACTGGTGGCAAGTGCACTTGCGGTTAAGGCTTGTCATGAAATGATCCCCGGTGCTCAGATCGGTTGTATGCTCGCTGCAGGGATGGTCTACCCTTACACATCCAATCCGGATGACGTATGGAAAGCGATGGAGCAGGATCGTGAGTCCTTCTTCTTCATCGATGTTCAGTCCAAGGGTGCTTATCCAGGTTATACCAAGCGTTTTTTCAGAGAACATGAGATCGTCATTGACATGCAGCCTGAAGACGCCAATATTCTCATGCAGAATACGGTCGATTACATCGGATTCAGCTATTATGCCAGCCGCTGTACAAGCAGTGATCCGGACATCCTGAAGAATTCCACAGAAGGTAATGTATTTGGTTCCGTGAAGAATCCTTATCTGCAGGCTTCGGAGTGGGGATGGACGATTGATCCGAAGGGGCTTCGTATTACATGCAACCAGCTGCATGACCGATATGGCAAACCACTGTTTATTGTGGAAAATGGACTTGGCGCCACAGATGTATTGCTCGACAATGACACTGTTGAAGATGACTACCGCATCGAATATTTGAATAGTCATTTTGCCGAGATGGCCGAAGCAATCCAGGATGGTGTCGAAATTCTAGGATACACCAGTTGGGGACCGATTGATCTGGTCAGTGCGGGTACCGGAGAGATGAAGAAGCGTTACGGATACATTTATGTAGACCGGAACAATGATGGAAGCGGCACACTTCGCAGAGTGAAAAAGAAAAGTTTCCATTGGTACAAAGAGGTCATTGCCAATAATGGGGCGCAATATTTCTAAGTTTGATTCATATGCCAATTGAAATGAACGGAAGGGGCAGTCTCGTTAATATGGGATTGCTCCTTGCTGTATGAAAATAGTGAGGTAAAAAAAGATCCTTCCCAGAAGGGAAACATTTCTTTTACCTCACGTTCCTAGATGACAGCATGCTGGGAAAGAAGAGGCGTGAGTGAAGTAACCGTAGGACAAGCCGTAGGCAGAATGAAATAAAATACAGTTACTTCCGTTTATGATAGGGAGAGAAAAGGTTTAAGGTACCTGCAAACTGCGCTCTGCATTAAGTCGCCCATATTGCCAGTAGACACCAGAACCGGATACGGGATCGGATGCGAAGCAAAGCGCATCGCGAATCTGGGCATTGGTTTTGCCGCGGGCAGCCAGCAGTGCAGCCACTCCGGCCACATGGGGAGCAGCCATGGACGTTCCACTGAGATAAGCATAAGAGCCGCCCAGGTATGTGGACAAAATGGTATCCCCAGGCGCAGCCATATCTACCCAAGACCCATAGTTCGAGAAGTTCGATTTGAGGTCGGAAGGATTGGTGGATGCTACTGCAATGACGTTGGGATAAGAAGCGGGTACAATCGGATACGAAGTATTATCATTACCTGCTGCCGCGATGATGACAGCCCCCCGTTCCCATGCATACTGCACGGCAGCCTGGAGAAAGGCTTCTCCTGTAGGACCGCCGAGACTCAGGTTAACGACTTGAATACCATTGTTGGCGGCGTAAACAAGTCCATTTCCGACGTTGCCCGTTGTACCTTGTCCATTGTTGTCCAGTACACGCAGTGGAACAATGGAAGCAAGCGGGGCAGTACCTGCAATGCCCACTCCATTGTTGGTAATGGAAGCAGCGATTCCGGCAACATGCGTGCCGTGCCCGTTACCATCTTCGGGGACATTGTCGTAATCAACGTAATCATAACCGGGCAGGATCTTGCCAGCGAGCTCAGGGTGATTCAGTTGTACGCCTGTGTCAATGATTGCGATTTTGACTGAACTGTTACTCTGGGATATATCCCAGGCAGCAGGAGCATTGATTTTTTGCAGGTTATATTGATATGGGAAAAAGGGGTCATTTGGCGTAAACGATGACTGCAGATAATAGTTAGGTTCAGCGTGGTCGATAAGCTCATGATTTTTGTAATACTTTAACATACGGTGCATTTTCTTTCTTGATTCGATGCGATACCAGCCCAGATCTTCATACGTTTCGGCTACGTTGCATTTTGCTTTTTTATGCAATGTGTGCATCTCGTCGGCTGTCGTATCTTCCTTGAACTTAATTAACAACTGCTTGGGCGCATGGGGATGAAACTTTTTGGCTGCACGTTTATCTTCCAAATATCGACAGACAAATCGGAGTGCCAATAGGGTTGCAGCGGAGATTCCTAACCATAGCCACATAAGTTTCTTCCCCTTTCGGAATGGAATGATAATACGCCTTATCGTATGCGAACCCTATCAGATCGCGCGGGCTATTTGCTATTTTGGTTAGTAGTTTAGATAGATTGATAGGGAAGGCTGAATTCGGTAAGATGAAAAGTAGAGGCCGAACTTGCGATCTACAAGGGTTTGTATATGGAGTTGTAATCCGACTCGAATATAACGGATAAGGAATGTGGTTTTTTTGGCAAAGTTTGATATAGAACCGAGAGTGATCGCTATCCAGGAGCACCAAATGAATGCTGCAATTGATTTTGCCATGCGTGTTCGCAGAGAAGTATTTCCAATAATAGATCATGAGAGATTACCTGCTGATTTGGAGCAATTCAGAGAACATTACTTGGATTCAGCCGATGCGGTCTTTCTTGTCGCTGTCATGGAAGACAAGCGGATTGTGGGTTCCATTGGCGTCCTGCCATATGATGGGCGTATCGAAGCAATCGCAGGAAGATATCCTTCGCAGTCTGCTGCGGAAATTGTGAAATGTTATGTGGATTCAGAATATCGCAGATACGGCATCGGTTCTCTTCTCGTTAACGAGCTGGAAAAAGTGGTGAGAGACATGCAATATACTACGTTATATTTGCATACGCATCGCTTTTTGCCTGGAGCTGTGGATTTCTGGAAACGTCAGGGGTATGTGCTTATATGCGAGCAGCAAGATGATTGGCAGACCGTGCATATGGAGAAGGTTGGGGAATGGTAAAGGGCATTCCAAAGTTCAAAGTTCAAGAATCAGCAAGTTAGCATAGATGGGAGCAAATACAGATGAGCACAACGAATCGAAATATTGTTTTTATAGATATTGATGGAACGCTGGTAGACGATGACGGCAACATTCCGTTATCCGCACAGACTGCTTGTAAACAGGCGCGAGAGAACGGACATTTGCTCTATTTATGTACAGGCAGATCCAAGGCAGAGATATATGATTCCATATGGGATGTAGGTTTCGACGGTCTGATTGGTGCGGGTGGCGGCTATGTGGAGTTTGGCAAAGAAGTGCTCTATCACAAAAGGGTAACGGCTGAGGATGTTCGGCATATGGTCGATTTCTTCAATGAACACCAGATTGACTTCTACCTGGAATCCAATTCGGCCTTATATGCAAGTAGCCATCTTCAATCTCATCTGGAACGTCGGATCTATGGCGATGTGGAGAATGATCCCGCTGCCAGAGCGAAGAAAGAACAAAAGCCGCATCCATTTATTACCGGATTGACGTATGGCGAAGTTGATTTATACAAGGATGACGTGAACAAGGTTTGTTTTCTGGAAAGTCCGGTTGTTCCATTTGATCGGATCAAGCAGGAGTTTGAAGGCAAATTCGAAGTGATTCAGTGCACGGTGCCGATCTTTGGTGAGGGAAGTGGTGAGCTGATGATTCCGGGTATTCACAAGGCCATTGCTATCGCAGATTTGTTGGAACATCTGGGGATGTCGCGTAAAGATACACTCGCCATCGGGGACGGCATGAATGATGCCGAGATGCTGGAGTTTTGCAACGTAGGGATTGCGATGGGCAATGCGAAGCCAGGTCTAAAAGCCATTGCGGATGATATTACGGGAACAATTGAAGAGGATGGATTATACCACAGTTTTGTGAAGTATGGATTAATTGAGTCCTAATCAACCTCAAACGAGTGGAAGAGGTGAAACAATGTCCGAAGGAATTAAAGTTGAATTGGAAGTTAGTGCATTCGGCCAGGAATCGGTTCGAGAGTACGATGATTCGTTTCGTAAACATGAGATTGTAAGAACACGTATTTTACCTAAAGAAACGACGTTGGAGCAACTCGAAGTACTGGTGAAGGAAATGATGGCTGAGATCAAAGAGGATTTTCAGCAACCGGAACAGTTAATAGCCAAAGTAACGCTGAGAGCCAAAGAAACGGATGGTGTGCTGAAATATTTGGGTTAATGTGAATCATGTGTCTTGAATTATGCAAAATGCTAAAATATGAACTGAACCAGGCACCTCACTACCGGAGGTGTCTGTTTTCATTCCCGCTCCAATTTTTATTATTGCATAACTTACAATGAAAGTTTAATATATTTTTGAAAACAAGGAATTATATGGCTGGGCAAACGACTCGAATGCTCGAAATATAAATGTTGAATACATGGAGGATGCTGGATGAGTAATGTAGCTCTGTTGTTTCCTGGACAAGGTTCTCAGATGATTGGGATGGGGAAGAGTTTTTGGGACCATTTTGAAGTAGCTAAGAATCGATTTGAAGAAGCCAGCGACGCCATTTCTTTTGATTTAAGAAAGTTGTGTTTTGAGGGCAGCTTGAATGATTTGACATTGACTATGAATGCTCAGCCTGCCCTCTTGACTGTTAGTGTCATTGCCTTTCAAGTTTACATGCAAGAAATAGGGGTGGAACCCACTATGTTGGCAGGTCATAGTTTAGGAGAATACTCGGCTCTTGTATGTGCTGGTGTTCTTTCTTTCCATGACGCCATTAAACTTGTGAGGCAAAGAGGCATTATTATGAACAATGCAGATCCGAATCAGCAGGGTACTATGGCAGCCATATCTCATATTAAATTGGAAACACTTCAAAAAATATGTGAAGAAGTCTCAACGCAGAAACGCCCGGCATGTGTGGCCTGTGTCAATTCTGACCAGCAATTTGTCATTTCAGGACATCGTCAATCCATACAACAAATCATAAAAATGACGGAATCAATGGGGACTTCACATTCGTATTTGAACGTTAGTGGTCCTTATCATTCTCCGATGATGCAAATTGCAGGAGAGCAATTTAAAGCAGAATTAGATCAAAAACAATATAAACAAGCTAAATATCAAGTTATTTCAAATGTTACAGCAACACCGTATCAGCCTGATCGACCCGTCGTTGATTACTTAAGTATGCAAATGACTATGCCTGTAAGATGGTTAGAGTCTATGCTGTATATGCTTGAACATGGGATTACAGAAGTGATCGAATTGGGGCCTAAAAATGTTTTAGCACGTCTGATGAATAAAATAACGAAAAGGATTGTACCGTATTCATTAAATCAGCCTTCTGATCTACTCCTGCTTACGAATACAAATGAAAGAAAGAATAAGTTGTTAACTATGCGTAAACATATATTATCTGAAATGATGGTGACCGCACTTATTTCACGGAACTATAACAAAGATTCCATATCTTATACCCAAACGGTAGAACCCTTATTTCTAAAATTACAAAGGGTGAAAGAACAAGTAGACAACGGATATGAACTTAGTGAAGAAGATATAAATCTTTCCATTCAGATCTGTCATTCCATTCTCACTGCAAAACAAATTTCAAAGGATAAAACTGCTTTGATTGATGCAATCTAGTATAAATAATACCTATTTTGTTTACTTGAAAAATTTGCGGGAATTTCCAGGTTACCTCTTTAAAAGGGTAGCCTGTTTGTCGTTTACCGGATTAGTTTACGGTGTGAATTGGATGAATATCCTGATTGTTTGTCATAAATATGTAAAAATATCGTATTATTATGGCTAAATATTCTTATATTTTTACATTACTATACTTGTTATTACATATATTTCTATGGTAAAATTTCCTTGGAAATATGTGTAAGTTAAATGATGGGCGTGAATGAGATGATAGATTTGGAGGAGAAATATGTATACCAATCAATATCAAACGTTAGTGGATGTCATACAGGACAGAAGTAATATAACGGACCGCGGTATTCTTTTTATTGATGCTGATAAAATCGAAACTTTTATATCCTATAGCCAATTATTTAATGAGGCCCTAGGATATTTGGGTTATTTACAAGATATGGGAATTAAACCAAAACAGGAAATTATTTTTCAAATCCAAGAGAATAAACGATTCTTAGTCGCTTTCTGGGCTTGTTTACTCGGTGGAATGATACCTGTACCTGTAAGTGTTGGTGAAGATGAAGAACAGAACTTAAAAGTGTGCCGTATTTGGGATTTACTAAATGACCCCTTCATGATTGCATCTGAGAAGGTGCTGGATAAAATGAAAAAATTTGCTTTAGAACATGAATTACTAGATTTTCATCATCAAGTAGAAGCTAGAACAGAAATTATACAAGATAAAGTATATGATTTTACATCGGTAACCTGTTATAAACCTCAGCCTGAAGAGTTGGCATTTATTCAGTTTTCTTCTGGATCTACAGGTGACCCCAAAGGCGTGATGCTTACACATCGAAATTTAATTTACAATGCCAGTGCTGCAATAAATCGTACAAAAATCAGTACAAGTGATAGCTTCCTTTCCTGGATGCCCCTTACCCATGATATGGGGTTAATCGGATTTCACCTCGTACCACTCGTGGCAGGTATTCATCAGTACTTGATTCCAACTGAATTATTTATTCGAAAACCGATTCTATGGATGAAAAAAGTGGATGAACACCAAGCGACGATACTTTCCTCCCCTAATTTTGGATATAAGTATTTCTTGAATTTCTTTCGCGAAGAAAAGGCTGAGGGATGGGACCTGTCCTGTGTCAGGATCATCTACAACGGGGCCGAACCTATATTACCCGAAGTATGTCATGAGTTTTTGGAGGTATTGGCAAAATATCACTTGAAGAACACAGCCATGTTTACCGTATATGGATTGGCTGAGGCCTCTGTTGCAGTTGCTTTTCCCCGCAATGGAGAAAAATTTACTGCGGTGCATGTGCACCGGGATCATCTGAATTTCGGAGAGCATGTGATTGAATTAGACCCCAAAGATGAACACGTGGCTTCGTTCGTCGCAGTAGGTAAGGCTGTTGATTATTGCCAGATCAGAATCTGCGATGAGGAAGGGAACATGGTTCCCGATTTTGTCATCGGCAAGATTCAAATCAAGGGGGATAACGTCACCCAAGGTTACTATAATAATCCACAGGCAACGAAGAAGTTATTAACGCAAGACGGATGGGTGAATACAGGGGATCTGGGTTTGATCATGGATGGCAATCTCGTTGTAACAGGGCGGGAAAAAGACATTATTTTCATCAATGGTAAAAATGTATACCCCCATGACATTGAACGTGTAGCGATTCAGTTGCATGATATCGAACTCGGAAGAGTTGCTGCTTGTGGTGTTTATGATTCAAATCGTGAAAGTGAAGAGATCATTGTATTTGTAGTT
This sequence comes from Paenibacillus sp. JNUCC-31, assembly GCF_014844075.1. Lineage (NCBI taxonomy): Bacteria > Bacillati > Bacillota > Bacilli > Caryophanales > Paenibacillaceae > Paenibacillus > Paenibacillus sp. JNUCC31. The sequence continues at coordinate 483,154 of NZ_CP062165.1, read as the reverse complement.
TATAAAAAAAAGATTGAACACTTTCTGCCACTTATCAAAGAAATTAAAAAGCACTTATATATACACGGTGGATGGAGTGTCAAAGAGGTGCTGCCCATTAAAAAATTACCGAAAACGACAAGCGGGAAAATACAGCGATATCAGTTAGCGAGGCAATATGAAGCAGGGAAATTCCTAACGGAGTCTGCATACATCCATGAACGGACCATGAACAATCAAGTCAAAGATACGGTTCCTGGATCTGTTCGAGGGATAGAAACCGAATTAATTTCACTATTTTCTGATGTGCTGGTGGGGAAGAAGATTGAACTTGAAGATAGTTACTTTGATATGGGGGCAACTTCATTACAACTGGCTCAAATCGCTGAACGTATCGAACAGAAATATGGAGAAGAGCTTGCTGTTACTGACCTCTTTACATATCCCTCTATAACTGAATTAGCAAGATATTTGGCTAGAAGCGACGGCGAAACCATGCAAAAAAAGCAAATTGAGAAAGAGGATGTCTCGTCAAAAGATATTGCTGTTATCGGTATGTCTTTGAACTTCCCGGGAGCATCGAATACGAATGAGTTTTGGGGTATTTTAGAAAATGGTACCTATACCATTCATGATTATCCCGAAAGTCGGGTAAAAGATGCGGGTGATTATTTACACTCCATTCGAAGTGAAATGGACGAAAGTCAATTTATCAAGGGTGGTTATTTGGATCAAATTGATCAATTCGATTATTCATTCTTTGGTCTAACACCGAAAACAGCACAATTCATGGACCCGAATCAAAGGATGTTCTTGCAAACCGCTTGGCATACGATTGAAGATGCAGGATATGCAGGCGAAGGCATCCATGGAAGAAATGTGGGCGTATATGTGGGTTTTTCGAAAGTTGGATATGACTATGAGCGGCTTGTGACGGCTAATTACCCCGAAGAACTCAAAAATTATATCATTGGAAATTTACCTTCTGTACTGTCGAGCAGAATCGCTTATTTCTTAAATCTGAAAGGTCCAGCGCTTACGATCGATACGGCTTGTTCTTCTTCACTTGTTGCTGTTCATCTGGCATGTAAAGGGTTGCTCGCTGGAGATTGTGAAATGGCAATAGCGGGAGGCATTCGAACGGCATTATTACCGATAAGTATTGGATTGGATATGGAATCACCTGACGGTTTAACCAAAACGTTTAGCGAAAATGCCGATGGTACGGGGTTTGGTGAAGGTGTTGGAGCTGTCCTGTTAAAACCATTGCAGCAAGCTGTTAACGATGGGGATCATATCTATGGTGTGATTAAAGGAAGTGCGATTAATCAAGATGGCAAGACGGCGGGAATCACTGCACCTAATCCGGAGTCACAGACCAATGTGATTGAACAGGCTTGGAATGAAGCAGGAATTTCTCCCGAAACGCTACATTTTATTGAAGCCCATGGAACAGGAACGAAATTAGGTGATCCCGTTGAGTTTAATGCACTGCGTAAAGCTTTTGAGAAATATACAGATCGGAAGCAATTTTGTGCAATCGGATCTGCCAAAACGAACATCGGGCATTGCTTTGAAGCAGCGGGTATAGCTGGATTAATTAAATCACTCCTCATGTTTCAAAATAAGAAAATTCCGCCATTGGTCCACTTTGATAAACCTAATCCATTAGTTAAATTTGAAGCTTCGCCTTTTTATGTGAATCAAAAATCAATGGATTTTGGTGAGGAAGACAAGCCTTTGCGCTGTGGGGTTAGTTCATTCGGTTTCAGCGGGACGAATGCGCATGTGGTGCTCGAAGAATTTGTCCCTTTGCCTTTAAAACATCCAATACCGGTTCAAGAACGTAATTTATTTGTTTTATCTGCTGCCAACGAACGGGCACTTGATGATCTGGTTAGAAGTTATCATCAATATATAGATGATCACCGTGATGTTTCTATTCAACAAATTTGTTATACAGCGAGTACAGGAAGAGCTAATTTGGATTATCGGTTGGCCATCATTATAACCAGTACAGAAGAACTAAGCGAGAAATTAAATCAAATCGCACGTGGAGAGGACAAGCTGACCTATGTTTATTTTGGCTATGGAAAAAAAGATAAGGCGCTTATTTCTGATCGTCTGTATCACCAGGCAAAGGCAGAATCAATAAATCAATTCGGTGAGTTGTATACAAAAGGGGCAGTGATTGATTGGGAGAAATTTTATGGACATGAGGTTATACCAAAAACTCCATTGCCGTTATATCCGTTTGAACAGAAGAGGTGTTGGATTGAAGTCAAGCATCCGATCCCGACGGAGTGCATTTCAGAGAGGAATGAGGCTCATATGGAGAGGTATTCAAATACAAATACAAATACAAATGATATTGAATTAAAGATTAAAACAAGCATAAGTCGTGCTTCTGGATTGAAATTGGATGAGTTAGATATGAATGCTCATTTTCTCCAAATGGGGTTGGATTCCATCATTCTTGTGCAAATCAGGAATGAAATTTTGGATAAGTTCAGTTTGAATATCCCTATGGAGATGTTTTTTGAAAACCTTACGGATATTAATCATTTGGTCCAATACGTGTCTGAGAATACAAAGGACAATGTGGTGAAAGAAAATACTAATAATAAAAATAATCAGGAACACCATGTAAATCATGCGGTTGTAAGCAATACGGGCACGTTACAATCTGCCGCGAATATTTCAGAGCAAATCAAGATTTCGGCCATTCAACTGATGGAATCACAATTAAAGAGTCTTAATTTGCTGTTAGGTGAAGCGAACGATGTCGTTCCAGCACCTCATTTGGAAGTTAAACATAATGAAACCAAAGAAGTCAAAGAAGTCAAAGAAGTCAAAGAAGTCAAAGAAGTCAAAGAGCTTAAAACAATCAAACCAGTGACGGAATCGAAGAATGCCAAACCATTCATTCCGTATCAATCATTAAAAATTCATGAAGATAGTGGATTTACAAAACCCCAGCAACAGTATTTGGAACAATTTATTGCAAAATATACGGCAAGAACGAAAGGTTCCAAGTTAAAAACAGATCAAACTCGTTTGGTCCATGCGAATAATCGCAATGTATCCGGATTCCGTTCGTATTGGAAAGAACTCGTGTATCCCATTATTTCGGTACGTGCGGATGGCACCAAATTATGGGATATGGATGGTAACGAGTATATGGACCTAACGATGGGATTTGGTGTAAATCTATTCGGTCATCATCCATCGTTTATCCAAAATGTAATGGCAAACAGTGTTCAGGAACAGCTGCCTCCACTAGGTCCAATGTCAGATGTGGCCGGTGATGTCGCAGAAAAAATCTGTGAACTGACAGGGGTAGAGCGTGTCGCATTTTATAACTCAGGAACAGAGGCAGTCATGGTTGCGCTGCGCTTGGCGAGAGCGGTTACGGGCCGTTCCAAAGTTGTATTGTTTTCAGGATCATACCACGGAACGCATGATGGTGTGCTGGGTGTAGCGAACCCTGAAAATGCCTTATCTCCTGCTCTGCCCATGGCTCCAGGTATTGTAAACAGCTATATGGATGATTTGATTATTCTTCATTATAACCATCCACAAACGTTGGATATTATTCAAAGCCTCGGTGATGAGTTGGCTGCTGTGCTTGTGGAACCAGTGCAAAGTCGAAGACCGGATATGCAGCCAAAACAATTTTTACAGGAACTACGAGAGATTACGAAACGATTTGGAACTGCACTTATTTTCGATGAGGTCATTACTGGATTCAGAATTGGTTTGGGTGGGGCCCAAGAATGGTTTGGGGTTCAAGCAGACCTGGTGACGTATGGAAAAGTGATCGGTGGCGGGATGCCGCTTGGCATCGTCGCAGGCCAAGCCGAATTCATGAATGCAGTGGATGGAGGAGTCTGGCATTATGGCGATCAGTCCTATCCTGAGGATGCGGATAAGAAAACATTTGTCGGTGGAACATTCTGTACACATCCGCTGACGATGAGGGTGACGTTAACAGTTCTGGATTATCTTCAATCCGAGGGAGCAGGATTATATAAGGAATTAAACGGAAAAACAGATTATCTGGTCAACGAGTTAAATGAGTTTTTCAAAACATCCAATGTGCCGATACAAATGGTAAACTACGGATCGTTGTTTAGATTTATTTCATTTGGTGATTTGGAGTTGTTCTTCTACCATTTAATTCATAAAGGCTTATATATTTGGGAAGGTCGCAACTGTTTTATATCCACCGTGCATAGCATGGATGACATGAATACGATTATTCGCATCGTGAAGGAAACGGTGTATGAACTTCGTGAGTTTGGATTTATTCCGGGTGACTCGCCTGTTTCGGAATATCCACTTTCTTTAGAACAAAAGCATCTGTTATTAACTTCACTGCATGGGGAAGCTGCAAATGCTGCATTAAATCAAAATGTTATTTTAAACATGACAGGCAACCTGGACCTTTCAGTATTGAATCAGGCCGTGAAACAGATCACTCAGCGTCATGATGCTTTGAGAACTGTGATTCGTGTCGATCGTGAAACACAACAAATTAGACCAGCAATAGAATTTCAATGCACATGTATTGATCTCTCAGAGAATTTTCAAGGGAACCAGGAATTGGAAGTCTCCAATTGGTTATCTAATGATGCGCGTGAAACCTTTGATCTTCAGTCTGGGGAGCCTCTATTTAGAATTACGTTGCTTAAAAAGGGAACGAATCAATTTCTTATGGTGCTTACATTCCATCATATTATTGCAGACGGTTGGTCAATTGCTGTATTCATTCAAGAGTTGGAACAGATCTATTCTGCACTTGTTCGAGGAGGTCATGTTACATTACCTGAGGCCACTCCATTTCATGAATATTTAACATGGCAACAGCTTGAACATGATAAAGGTACATTTACCCAAGGGATTCAGTTTTGGAAAGAGCAATTTTCCTTATCATTTCCCACAATAAAGTTACCAACGGCGCAGTCCGGGGATGCTCAAAAAGGATATTCAGGTGCAAGATATTCCATGAAACTTGACCGTCCATTAACCGAATCACTGCGAACGCTGAGTATGAATAATAAAAGCAGCTTGTTTGTAACCATGTTTGCAGCATTTCATATATATCTGCATCAACTCACGGGTCAGTGTCAACTGGTGATTGGCGTCCCTACGGCGGGTCAGTCCCATATGAATAAACATGCACTGATTGGCAATTGCGTTAATATTGTACCTGTTCACAATGTGTTGCAAACGGAGCAGTCCATTGAAGATAATATGCTTCATATCAAGGAAACAGTAGCTCGGGTAATGAAATACCAGCATGTTCCGTTGTCGATCGTATCTGAATACCTTTCCACGATGGCGGCGCCGGATACTCGCATTTTATTTAATATGGATAGAACGATCCATCATCTTCAATTTGAAGATATGGAGACTGAATGGATGTCGTATCCCGTTAAGCATATTCCGTATGATTTATTTCTAAATGTTACTGATGTTAGCCGTGAATTGTATCTGGATTTTGATTATAATACCGATCTCATTGGACATGAGATGATGAAATTATGGTCAGAAGGGTTTATGGGTCTGCTGCAACATATAGCAATTCATCCTGAGGCAGAAATTTCGTCTTTGACGTTATTTTCACCAGAACAACAAGATCAATTAAATGAGATGTACAACGATGAGCGCGTTCCTGGCGGTAAACATGCAGTCGTGTTCGAAGATCCGGTCAATGATACGGAGAGAAAGCTGGCGCTGATCTGGGAGGACGTATTATCCGTGGATCAAGTGGGGAGAAATGATCATTTCTTTGATCTCGGGGGGAACTCGCTGAAGGCGACGGTGATGCTTTCAAAGGTACATGAGCAGTTCCATCATAGAATTTCAATTGTTCAATTTTTTGAGAATCAACATCTCAAGGAGCTTTCCAATCTGATTACAGGCGAGCAAGAGGATACGTACATGCCTATTCCGGCTTTGGGAGTAAAGGAATTCTATGAAACATCTGCTGCACAACAGCGAATCTATTTTCTGGATCAATTTGAGCCGAATAGCGTTTTTCAAAACATGTGCGGTCACATCACGGTTACCGGAAATATAGATGAAACTCAAATGATCGCATCATTGGAAAAAATGGTTCAGCGTCATGAAGCATTTCGCACCAGTTTTCATCATGTCGAAGGAGAGCTGTACCAACTGATTGCCCCTTCGGTTGATTTTGAAGTGAAAAAGTCTCAAAAGAGCCCGGCCCAATTTGAACAGGATGTGAAGACATTTGCCAAACCATTTGATTTATCCAAGGCACCATTAATCCGGGCTGAATTCATTCGAGTAAGCCATGATCATGCAGAAATACTCATCGAGATGCATCATATTATATCTGACGGTTATTCTGTGGGTATCCTTGCCAATGAACTTATGGATGATTACGACGGAAGAAACTTGCCGGACATTGAAGTTGAATACAAAGACTTTGCAGCTTGGCAGAAAGATTGGATGGCGGGAGAGACGTATAAACAGCAAGAAAAATATTGGCTGGAACAATTTCAAGGGGAGCTGCCAAATCTTAATCTGCCTACTGATTTTGTTCGAACACCTCATTTAACTTCGGCAGGGTCAAGAGTGTCATTCGTTTTGGATCAACCGTTGAAGCATTCGCTGGATCAGCTTGCTAAACAAACAGAAACTACGTTATTCATGGTGTTATTGGCCGCTTACAATGTGATGCTCCATCATTACTCGGGTCAGGAAGACCTGATTGTAGGTACGCCAACTTCTGGAAGAAACCATCCTGATGTCGAAAACATGATAGGTGTCTTTATCCAGACAGTAGCCATTCGGTCACAGCCCGCAGGGAATAAACCTTTTCGAACCTATCTTGAAGAAATCAAAAAACGATCATTGGATGCATTGGATCATCAGGACTATCTTTTTGACAACCTCGTAGAGAAGTTAAACATGCATCGAGATACAACGGGGACAGCACTATTCAATACGATGTATATCTTTTTGAATACAGAATTGAATCCAAGACAAGAAACGGATTGCACGTTCAAAGTGAGAGAATTAAATGTGGGTATATCGTTGTATGATCTAATGTTTATTGTTGAAGATGACAGCGAATGCCTGGAAATGCATTTTAACTATAAAACCGAACTATTCGAAAGGGATACCATTGACAGGATGAAGTCGCACTTGCTCCACATCCTCAGCCACATTGTGATCGAAGCGGATGTTCACTTGTCAGACATTCAAATGATGTCTGAACGTGAGCAAAACCTTGTTTTACATGAATTTAACGACACAACGATAGATTATTTACACGATCAGACCCTCCATGAATTATTCGAAGCGCAGGCGGAACGGACACCTGATCAATTGGCCGTTGGTCATGGGGATCAGCGAATGACCTATCGTCAACTGAATGAACGGGCGAATCAGTTGGCTCGTACATTAAGAGCTGAGGGCGTACAAGCGGACCAAGTTGTAGGTATCATGACCGATCGTTCCATTGACATGATCGTTGGCATCTTTGGAATTTTGAAAGCGGGAGGGGCATATGTACCCATCGATCCGGATGCTCCAGAAGAGCGTATTCGGTATATTCTGCATGATGCAGGAGCAACGGTGCTGGTCACCCAAAGGCATCTTCAGCATGCTGTATCTTTCCATGGCACAACGATTAATTTGAATGATGAAGCAACCTACGCAGCGAATCTGTCGAATCTGGAGTCAGCAGGTGATTCCGAGCAGTTGGCTTATGTGATCTATACTTCGGGTACAACAGGCAAGCCAAAAGGCGTGATGATTGAACACCGCCAGGTGCATCACTTGGTTAAAGCGTTGTATAGCCAGGTTATTGAGGATCACCATCCCCATTTGCATATGGCTTTGCTTGCACCTTACTATTTCGATGCATCGGTCAAGCAAATTTTTGGCGCACTGCTATCCGGTCATTCCTTGTTTATTGTGGATAAGGAAACGATATTGGATGGACAAGATTTGATGAATTACTATCAACACTATCAAATTGACGTAACAGACGGTACGCCCGCACATTTGAAATTACTATTAAAAGCCAAAAACATTCATGAGATCTCATTAAAATACATGCTGATTGGTGGAGAGGCTCTCTCTCAACAAAGTGTAGCAGAATTAACAGCCTTATTTTCGCTCAACCATATCAAACCGCCAACCATGATCAACGTATACGGTCCAACTGAATGTTGTGTGGATGTTGCTACGTACAGAGTAATTCCAGAACAACTTGATACAGAAAATAGACGTGCTCACATACCGATTGGCAGAACATTAGGAAATAACCGGCTGTACGTATTAAACAAACATGAAAAAGTTCAGCCTGTGGGCATCGTAGGAGAATTATGTGTTTCTGGCGATGGGGTAGGCAGAGGATACCTGAATTTACCTGAGCTGACCGCAGAGAAATTTGTACGAGATCCGTTTGTCCAGGGAGCAAAAATGTACAAGACGGGGGATTTGGTGAAATGGCTCCCGGACGGCAACATCGAGTATTTAGGACGAATGGATCACCAAGTCAAAATTCGCGGTTATCGGATCGAAGTAGGGGAAGTTGAAGCGGCATTGTTAACTGTAGAGAGTGTGAAAGAAGTCATCGTCATTGCACAAGAGCATGATAACGGGGAGCCATCTTTATGTGCTTACTTCACAGGGAATGAGACGCTGACGGTTAGAGAGTTGAAAGAAAGTCTGACTCCTATTTTACCGAGTTACATGGTTCCCGCCTACTTTATACAAATAGATCAGATGCCACTGACATCGAACGGGAAAATTAATCGCAGATTGCTTCCGGCTCCGGAAGAAAACATACAAACGGGAAGCGAATATGTAGAACCCCGAACAGGGGTGGAGAAACAGTTGTTGCTTATTTGGCAAGACGTGCTTGCCGTGAAAAAAATCAGTATAAAAGATGTTTTCTTTGATGTGGGAGGTAACTCTTTACGAGCGACAAAGCTGGTGTCCGCAATTAATCACAACCTTAATGTCAGTATATCGGTAAGAAATGTCTTTGAATGGCAAACGATTGAACAGATGGCTCAATTCATTGAAAATATGGAGCGGAGTGCAGTGGTTAGCATTCCCAATGTGGAGGAAAAAGAATATTATCCTATTTCTTCAGCGCAAATGAGAATGTACATTATGAGCATCAAAGGCGGCAAAGAGCTCACTTACAATATGTCAGGCATCTTTATGATAGAAGGATCGCTTGATCGTATGAGGTTAACAGAAGCCTTTCAACACTTGATTCGTCGTCATGAATCTCTTCGGACGGCATTTAAAATGATACACGGAGAGCCTAAACAAATGATATATCCTGAAGTGAATTTTGGAATGGAATGTATCGTATCCTCGGACGAAGATATCGAAGACCAAATTCTACAGTTTGTTCGCCCATTCGATCTGGGCCAAGCCCCTCTGATGAGAGTGGGTCTTATTGAACTCCAGCAGGAGCGTCATGTATTGCTTGTAGATCTGCATCATATTATTGCAGACGGGTTATCCATCAACATTCTAATGACCGAGCTTAGCCAATTGTACAAGGGAGACGAGCTTTCCCCCCTTCGAATTCAGTACAAGGATTACGCGGAATGGCAGCAAACTCAACTTCAAAGTGACGAGATAAAAAAGCAGGAGAAGTACTGGCTTGATGTCTTTAGTGGAGAGATCCCCCTTCTGGATCTGCCTACAGATTATGAGAGACCTGAAATCCTGAGCAATGAGGGAGATTTATTCGAAATTGCGCTGGAAGAAGAACTCTTTACAGATTTAAGAAAGATGGAAGTTCTGACAGGAACGACGCTATACATGATTATACTTGCAGCATATACCATTTTATTATCCAAATACAGCGGCCAAGAAGATATCATCGTTGGGACGCCGATCGCAGGAAGGACCCATGCGGAATTGGAGCCGGTTATGGGGATGTTTGTGAACACACTTGCGATTAGAAACTATCCTGAGGGAGAAAAAACATTTATGGAGTACCTGCTTGAAGTGAAAGAACATATGTTAAGCGCTTATGAGAATCAGGATTACCCGTTTGAGGAATTGATCGAGAGAGTTCATATAACCAAAGATGTCCGCCGAAATCCGTTGTTTGACACCATGTTTGTATTGCAAAATACGGAGGCATCAGAGATTCAAATGGAGGGCGCAACCTGTAAACCTTATGCTCAAAATAATAAAGTATCCAAATTCGATTTAACCTTATATGCCACCATTTTGGATCATGGGCTGGAAGCCGCCTTTGAATACAGTACAACATTATTTGAGAAAACAACGATTGAAGCGATGTCCAAAAATATAGTGTTCATATTAACAACCATTTGCCAAAATCCCCATATCGAAATCAGCAAAATAAAATTGGTTGAAGAATTAATGAATCGGGATACATTAGCAGATTTGATTGAAGTGGATTTTTCCTAATATATACCTACAAATTATAAATGTGATCGGGGTGCCGTATGTCTATTTTTAAGAAACAAGAAATGTATTGGGCAAATCGCTTTGAAGATGATGATTATCTGGTTCATTTGCCTTATTGTAAAACGACTTCAACGCCCATAGACGATACACAGCATCAGAAGTATATATATAAGCCTCTGTCGGCCCACGTGTCACATCAAATCAAGTCCATTTCGAAAAATGCTCCAATGGCGATCTATACGATATTACTAACTGGAGTGACGTGTCTGTTATATAAATACACCAATGAATCCAAAATGATTATTGGCATGCCAACGCTGGAAGAAAAGAATAATGAACTTTCACTGTCCAATAAATATTTAATATTAAAAAATAATATCGATCGCACGATGTCATTTAAATCCGTATTTAATCAAGTGAAGGCAAGTTTAAGTGAAGCCATCCAGCATCAACGAATACCCTTCAGAAAGATGGTCGAGCATTTAAACGTTCAATATGATTCGAACCAGTTACCTATGATCCATTCGATAGTTTCTTTGAAAGAAATTCATTCAAACTTGGATGAGAATAACGTAAGAGCAGCGACGATGTTTCATTTTGACCTGAAGAACGATGGTGTTCAATTGAAACTCGCTTATGATGAAGAGCGTTATGATCGAGATTTTATAGTCCAAGTTACAGAACATCTGGACCAATTGTTTTCTGCCGTGTTGAGCCAGCCTGACTTGGAATTAAGTGAAGTGGAGATGCTTTCAGAGTTTCATAGAAACCAATTGTTAGTTGACTTTAACGATACGGCCGCGGAGTATCCAAAGAACAAGATGATGCACCAATTCGTTGAAGAGCAGGTACAACGAACACCGGATCATGCAGCTGTCGTATTTGAGAACAAACAGCTCACGTACAGCGAGCTAAATCAACGAGCAAACCAATTGGCCCGGACACTTCAATCCAAGGGTGTGCAGGCGGGGCAGTTGGTTGGGATTATGGCAGAACGCTCACTTGAGATGATCGTAGGTTTACTCGGGATTTTAAAAGCCGGAGGAGCCTATGTTCCTATTGACCCGGAATATCCGGAGGAGCGTGTTCATTTTGTACTGGAGGATTCCAAAGTGAACCTCTTGCTGCTGCAAAGTCATATACAGAAGCCTGTACATTTTGCGGGGACATGTATCATTCTTGATGATGAACAGAGTTACCACACCAATCCTTTGAACGTAGAGTCTGAAGCGAGTTCAACTCACTTGGCATATGTGATCTATACATCAGGCACAACTGGAAACCCGAAGGGCGTTATGATCGAACATAACAGCATTGCAAATTCTCTTCAGTGGAAATCAGAATTTTATAGATTTACTGGAGAAGATCGGGTATTAATGCTGAATCCATTCGTGTTTGATTCGTTTATTACCCATTTCTTTGGTCCGATTATATCTGGCTCAACGGTGTATTTGTTAAATCAACAACAATGTAAAGATGCTGTAGCAATCAACGCATTAATTAAAAAACAGGAAATCACGCACATCCAAAGCCCGCCCAGTTTTTTGATGACCCTGGTGGAACAAGTGAGCGCAGAAGATTGGGCTTCCATGAAAAATGTTGTTGCTGCGGGAGAGAAGATTGTTCCAGCCTTGATCCACAGATTGCAGCAAATCAATCCGCACATCGAAGTATGCAATGAATATGGTCCAACCGAAAATAGCGTCGTATCAACGGTTCTTTTGATCCACTCAGCGGATCAAAATATTTCTATTGGCAGGCCAATTGCCAATAATAAAGTCTATATTTTAGGGGAAGAGAATGGATTGCAGCCTATTGGAGTTCAGGGAGAATTATGTGTAGCAGGAGCAGGGCTCTCCAGAGGTTACTTGAACCTGCCAGACCTGACAGCGGAGAAATTCGTAGATGATCCGTTTGTTACGGGCGCAAAAATGTACAAGACGGGTGACTTTGCAAGATGGCTGCCGGATGGGAACATTGAATATGTAGGAAGGGTGGATCATCAAGAAAAAATTCGTGGATACCGGATCGAACTTGGCGAAGTGGAAAAGGCTCTTCTAAACACATCCACGATACAAGAGGCCATCGTCTTGGCCAGAGAAGATGAAACGGGTACTAAACAATTATGTGCATACCTGGTCGGGAAGAATGCAATAACGATTGGGAAACTGCGAGAAGAACTGTCCAGACAGCTGCCAAACTATATGATCCCGTCCTATTTTGTACAACTGGATCAGATGCCGCTCACGTCCAATGGGAAAATCGACCGCAAAGCGCTGCCAGCACCAAAAGAAAATATGTTGAAGGGAGCGGATTACGAGGCCCCACGAACAATGGTGGAACAACAACTCGCAACCATCTGGGAAGACTTACTTGGTGTGGAGAACATTGGGGTGACGGATAATTTCTTTGAGCTCGGAGGGGATTCGATTAAATCCATTCAAGTTTCTTCGAGATTATATCAAGCGGGCTATCAGGTTCAGATGGAACATTTGTTTAAGTATCCAACCATAGCAAGTTTAATTCCCTATGTCCAACCGATTAGTGCGATGTCAGAGCAGGGAATCATCACGGGTCAAGTGATGCTGACACCAATTCAGCATTGGTTTTTTGAACAATATAAAGTGGATGCCCATCATTATAATCAATCGGTCATGTTGTATCGGAAGGAAGGTTTTCATGATGCCACACTTCGCCATGTATTAAATAAGATTAGTGAGCATCATGATGGCCTTCGTATGGTATACCGCCAAACGGAACAAGGGTATGAAGGATGGAATGAAGGGGAGGAAAAAGTACCTTTATACACGCTTGAAGTTATGGACTTAAAGGCATTGTCAGATCCATCTGAACAGATCGTGAATAAAGCCAATACAATTCAGAGCAGCTTCAACTTGGATCGTGGTCCCTTGATGAAGATAGGATTGTTTCAATGTGCAGATGGAGATCATTTGTTGATCGTTATTCATCACTTGATCATCGACGGAGTTTCATGGCGAATTTTGATCGAAGATATCTCTAAAGGGTATGAACAATTAAGTCAGGAAGAACCGATTCATCTACCCCCAAAAACAGATTCATTTCAATTATGGGCAGAAAAGCTCAAGTTGTATGCGGACAGTGAAGTCATTGAACAAGAGCTTGAATATTGGAATGAAATAGAACAAACCGCATATGAACCGTTGCCTAAAGATATCAGACAAGATCATGCACTGGAAAAAGACAGTGAAGAAATAATAGTGGAATGGACAGCAGCAGAAACAGAGCAGTTATTGAAACAAGCGAATCGTGCCTATAAAACGGAGATTAACGATTTGCTGCTTAATGCCTTAGGAATGTCTATTCATCAATGGACAGGCATGGATAAAGTTCTGGTCAATCTGGAGGGGCATGGACGAGAGCAGATTATACCGGATCTGGATATTACACGTACGATCGGATGGTTTACGAGCCAATATCCTGTTGTATTAAATATGGAAGCAAGTTCAAATTTGTCTCGTCTCATCAAGACAAACAAAGAAAATCTTCGCAAAATACCCAAAAAAGGAATTGGTTATGGTGTTTTAAGGTATTTAAGTGGACTTCAGAAAGAAGCTCCTTTTACCTTGAATCCAGAAATCAGTTTTAACTATTTGGGGCAATTTGATCAGGATCTACAGAATAGTGCGATGCAGATCTCACGCTACTCGGGCGGAGCGACAGCTAGCATAAACCACAGAAGAAACCATCTTATTGACATAAACGCCTTAATTATGGAAGGCAAATTGTCTGTGACACTTCGGTATAGCCGCACCCAATATCGTAAAGAAACGATGGAGCAATTGACGAAATGTTTTAGAGATTCGCTGCAACAATTGATCATGCATTGCGTCACGAAAGTGAAACCTGAAATCACACCAAGTGATATTTCTTTAAAAGGAATCACGATTGAGGAACTGGAGGAATTTGCACATCAATCTGAGCACATTGGTGAAATCGAAGATATATATGCTTTGTCGCCCATGCAAAATGGAATGTTTTTTCATCATCTTCTCCAATCCAATTCTGAAGCTTATTTTCTTCAAACGACGCTTGATCTTCATGGGTCGCTAGACGTGGAGGCATTCTCGAAGAGTGTGGATCAGTTGATGCAACGAAATGCTATATTCAGAACGAACTTCCACAGCCAATGGAAGAATGAACCACTGCAAGTCGTATACCGTCATAAAAAGAATGGACTTGTATACGAAGATTTGCGTGAAATGAATGAAGACGATCGTGAAGCATACGTTGCATCCTATACAAGAGAAGACAAAAGGAACGGTTTCGACTTGTCTAAAGATGTATTAATGCGTATCTCGATCTTGCATACCCATAATGAAACTTATCGTTTTATTTGGAATTATCATCATATTTTGATGGATGGATGGTGTCTATCTCTTGTAATACAGGAGTTGTTCGACGGATATTTTGCAATACAAGAACAACGAAAGCGGGAGAACAGGGTAGCGATCCCATACAAACAATATATAGAATGGCTGGAAAAACAAGATCATGAACAATCTTTGAAATACTGGAGTGACTATTTACAAGACTATGATGAGCAAACCACGTTGCCGAAAAAACATACAATTACGAATCGTAATGAATATCGTTCAGAGAATGTGATTTTTACACTAAGTACAGAAGTTACCAGCCAATTGGCGCAAGTGGCCAGTCGGAATCAGGTAACCCTGAATACGTTAATGCAGACTGCGTGGGGAATTTTACTTCAGAAATATAATGGCAGTGAAGATGTTGTATTCGGGAGTGTGGTATCGGGCAGACCTGCGGCAATCGTCGATGTTGAAAGCATCATTGGTTTATTTATCAATACCATTCCTGTACGTATTCAGGCTCAAGGAAACGAGACATTTATTGAGATGATGAAGCGTAATCAGGAACAAGCTGTTGCTTCACATCCTTACGAAACGTATCCATTATATGAGATTCAAGCGGTTACTCAGCAAAAACAAAATCTGATTGATCATATCCTGGTGTATGAAAATTATCCCGTGCAAGGCATTGTGGAGCAGTTTGGGGATCAGGAGAAAACAGCTCTTCAGATTACCAATGTAGAAGCGGATGAACAAACGAATTATGATTTTAACCTGATTATCAAACCGGGTGAAGAAATGAAATGGATGTTCTATTACAATGCAAACGTCTATGATCGAGCAAGTGTAGAACGCATTCAAGATCATTTGATCCATTTGATGGAACAAGTGATCCATAATCCACATATCCATGTCGATGAAGTGGAAGTCATCACAGCACGGGAGAAATCGCAAATCTTAGAAGGTTTTAATGATTCCATGGCTGACTATCCATTGGACAAGACCATTCATGGATTGTTTGAAGAGCAAGCGGTGCGAAGACCTGAACAAGTGGCGGTTGTATTTGAGGATCAACACTTGACCTATAAAGATCTGAACGAAAAAGCCAATCAATTGGCAAGAACGCTGAAGGTCAAAGGGATTCAGGCGGATCAGCTCATTGGAATTATCGCTGAACGATCGCTCGACATGGTCATTGGAATTCTCGCGATTTTGAAGGCCGGTGGAGCATATGTGCCTATTGACCCCGAATATCCAGAGGAGCGTATTCGTTATATGCTTGAGGATTCAGGCGTAGAAATATTACTGCTGCAAAGCCATTTGCACGCACGCATATCTTTTGCAGGAGAGGTTGTCTGCCTGGATCAACCCAAGTTTTATCACGAAGATCATTCAAATCTGGGAACGGCCGCTGCTCCAACGAGTTTGGCATACGTGATTTATACTTCAGGAACGACTGGTAAACCGAAAGGGACGTGTATTGAACATAAAAATGTCGTTCGTTTATTGTTCAATAGTAAAAATTGTTTTGATTTTGATGATTCAGACATATGGACGTTGTTTCATTCCTTCTGTTTTGATTTTTCGGTATGGGAAATGTATGGCGCGTTGCTTTATGGCGGGAAATTAGTCATCGTACCCCAAATGACGGCAAAAAGTCCAGAACAATTTTTACAATTGTTAAAACATGAGCAAGTGACGATATTGAACCAAACGCCAACATACTTCTATCATCTTCTGCAAGAAGAACGGAAAGATCGTGGAGAAGAATTGAAATTAAGAAAAGTGATTTTTGGAGGAGAGGCACTCAATCCGGCATTATTAATGGATTGGAAAATAAAGTACCCATTCGTACAGTTAATTAATATGTATGGGATAACGGAAACAACGGTTCATGTAACCTATAAAGAAATAACTGGAGTTGAAATACATGCAGGAAAGAGCAATATTGGCAAACCGATCCCAACGTTACAAACGTACATTTTGGATAAACACCAACGAATTCAACCGATTGGCGTTCAGGGAGAGTTATATGTAGCAGGTGAGGGGCTTGCCAGAGGTTATCTGAACCGATCTGATTTAACAGCAGAGAAATTCGTTGATAATCCGTTCGTTACAGAAGGGAAAATGTACAGAACGGGAGATGCCGCGAGGTGGCTGCCAGATGGGAATATTGAATATCTGGGACGGATCGATCATCAAGTGAAAATTCGCGGTTACCGAATTGAGCTTGGTGAAGTGGAAACAGCGCTCTTGAGAATAGACTCCATTCAAGAAGCAGTTGTTATTGCTCGTGAAAATAATGATGGATCAAAGCATTTGTGTGCATATTGGAAAGGCAATAATTCCGTAACAGCTAAGAAAATCAGAATGGCATTATCCCAGGAAATACCGGATTATATGATCCCGTCCTATTTTGTTCAATTAGAGCATATACCGTTAACATCTAATGGGAAAATTGACCGAAAAGCATTGCCATCTCCAGAGAAAAGCATGCAAAAAGAAACAGAATATATGGCGCCGCGAAACGCTATAGAACAAACGATCGTCTCTGCATGGGAATCCGTACTTGGCGTTCAAAAGATCAGCATATCCGATCATTTCTTTGAACTCGGGGGCGATTCCATTAGATGCATTCAAGTTTCTTCACGACTCCTTCAAGCTGGGTATAAAGTGGAAATGAAACATTTCTTCACCTATCCGACCGTTGCGGAGCTAAGTGCACACGTTACCTCAGTGAGCATGGTTTCTGACCAAGGGGAAGTTACGGGACAAGTCATACTGACGCCAATTCAGCGGTGGTTCTTTGATCAAAACATGGTGGATGAACATCATTACAATCAGGAAATGATGTTCTATCGAGAAAAAGGATTTGATGTCCAATTCGTTTACAACGTGATGAATAAGATAGTGAAGCAACATGATGCTCTTCGTATCGTTTATCGTCAGGCTGCGGAAGGCGGATATCAAGCGTGGAATCGAGGGGGAGAGGAAGACAAATTATTCAGTCTTGAAATTGTTGACCTCAAAAAAGAAGTAAATCCTGCACCCATCATCGAAAAAAAAGCGAAAGAAATTCAGAGCAGCATGGATCTGATTCAGGGACCTTTGGTCAAACTGGGCTTGTTCCAATGTGCTGATGGGGATCATTTACTTATTGCCATTCATCATTTGGTAGTGGACGGGGTTTCATGGCGTATCTTATATGAAGATATTCAGTCAGGACTTGACCAGTTCTTGAGAGGTCAAGAAATCCGGCTTCCACAGAAAACAACTTCGTTTAAACAATGGGCAGAACAATTGTCTATGTTTGCAGATAGCGCTAAGATGGGGCAAGAGGATACCTATTGGCGTCGTGTGGAGAACATGGAAATAAGCCCGCTGCCCAAAGATGCTGAATATGATGAGACGATCGGGAAAGACAGTGAAACGATAACTCTTCAGTGGACAGTAGCGGAAACCGAACAATTATTGATGCAGACACATCGTACGTATAATACGGAAATTAATGATCTATTGCTAACGGCATTGGGGATGGCTATCCATGCATGGACAGGCATGGAACAAATCGTCGTAAATCTGGAAGGACACGGTAGGGAAGCGATCCTTCCGGATCTGGATATTACGCGTACAGTGGGCTGGTTTACAAGTATGTACCCCGTCATTCTTGAGATGGAAGCTGGGATAGATGTATCGAGAAGGATTAAGACCGTCAAGGAGAGACTGCGGCAGATCCCAAACAAAGGCATTGGTTACGGAATTTCAAGGTATTTGTCACACAGAGAGGAAGGAATCATTTGGGAGAAACATCCCGAAATTAGTTTCAACTATATGGGACAGGTGAATCAAGATTCGGACAATGATGGTATTAAATTCTCATCTTATTTCAGCGGACCATCCGTAAGTGAGAACAATAAGAGACCGTTTGTACTAAATATCAATGGCATCGTTATCGAGGGAAGATTGTCACTGACTATGAGCTATAGTCGAAGACAGTATCGACAGGAAACGATGGAGCAACTGGCGAGTTTCTATAAGGAAAGTCTTCATGAAGTGATTGAGCATTGTGTTATGAAGGAACAAGTCGAACTTACACCAAGTGATATTTCCTGTAAGTCATTAACCATGGATCAATTGGATCAAATGGTGGAACACACCCGGAACATCGGTCAAATCGAAAATGTGTACCCACTTACACCTTTGCAGAAGGAAATGTTGTACGAAAGTGAACGAAATCCAATTTCGGGCGCTTACTTTGTACAAATCATGTTTGACATGCGTGGGGATTTCGATAGTGCCTCTTTTGCACAGAGCCTGGATCAATTAATGCAAAGGCATGCGATATTAAGAACTAATTTTTACAGTGATTTCATCGACATCCCTCTTCAAATCGTGTATCAAGAGAAGAAATTTGAATTCAACTATGAAGATGTAACAGGTACAAGTGAACGGCAACGTAAGACGTATGTTGACGAGTATATCGAGCAGGATAAGGCAAGAGGATTTGACTTACAGCAAGATTCGTTAATACGTATGTCTGTTATACGAACAAAACATGAGGAATACCGTGTCATCTGGAGTTTTCATCATATTTTGATGGATGGCTGGTGTATGTCTCTTATAAGTAAAGAGATTTTTGAGAATTACTTTGCGATTCGGGAAAATAGAAAACCTGAAATGACCCTGTTAACACCATATAGTCAATTCATTGAATGGTTGGAGCAGCAAGACAATGAAGGGGCCATAACCTATTGGAGTCGTTACCTGGAAGGTTATGAAGGGCAAACGAAATTGCCTGGAGAAAAAATCAAACCGAAACATGAAAGACAGGATTCCAGAACGCTAAACTGCTATTTGGATGATGTACTAATCGAACAAATGAAACAGATTGCGGAACAGCAGCATGTAACTCTTCATACGTTAGTGCAGACTGTCTGGGGTGTATTGTTGCAGCAATACAATGAAAGCAGCGATGTTGTATTCGGAAGTGTTGTATCGGGCAGGCCGCCTGTCATTCCTGGGATCGAAAGCATGATTGGATTATTTATTAATGCGATTCCTGTTCGTATCCAGGCCCAGGCCGATGAGTCGTTTATATCTTTAATGAAAAGAAATCAGGCACAAGCTGTGGATTCACATGCATATGATACGTATTCGTTATATGATATTCAAAATCTGACCAGGCAAAAACAATCTCTGATTAACCATGTTGTGGTATATCAGAACTTCCCGGTAGATCATCGAATGGAGAGTTTGGGTCAAAAAGGCGAAATACCGCTTGAAATTATGAATGTAGGGGGTACAGAACACAATAGTTTTGATTTTACTTTGATCGTCAAACCCCATGAGAACATGAAGATCATATTGATGTACAATGCCAATGTCTATGGCCTATCCACCGTTGAACAGATTCAAAAACATTTTATTTCCATGATTCAACAAGTGGTAAGTAACCCAGAAGTTAAAATAAGCGAACTTGCATTGATTACGTCAAACAGTTATTAATGCATAGGTAAGGGGCTGCTCCAAAAGTGATTTTCCTGTCCTCGATCGAAGCACTAACGATTCTGACGCGTCTTAAGAGGTAATAGGCATGGAACTGCAATCTTTAACGAACCGCAGTATCGTTATTTCGTCATATCAGGGTGTCAGAGCCTAAAAATCGACCCAATCGACGAAATAACGTCTCTGTGATTCGTTACGCCTCAGATCTGTGCAAATCAGAGCGAATAGCGTGGTATAGATTCATTAATATAAAATAACGCCAAATAAGGGGTGTCCTCAGTCATGTGCATGACTTAATTTCGTGGTTCGTTTCGGATATGGTGAGGTGACCAAAAATGAAATAAACACATATGAGGATCAAGTTATTAAGGATCTCATCATTAAGGGAACTGCAACGGCAGACATCACCTTGACCACAGAAGAGATGCACAGCATATATGCTAAGATGTATGAGATAAACGTGATGGGGATGCAAGATGTCACAGTAACCGATTCAAACTGTTTAACAGAACCTTATAATGAAGAAAGCTGGAAAATTACTGTAGATGGAGAAGTAAAGCTTCTTACGTGGTCGGATCAACATTGTGATGTCACAAACGAGGCGGATCAGCTATTGAAACTACGAAAGTTCATTCAACAGATCGTCGAAACCAAAGAAGCCTACAAGGAACTGCCCGAAGCAGAGGGAGGTTATGAGTGAATGGATGGATGTTCTTATATATTCTGATTGGCTTTTTAACAATTGCTCCCTTCTGACCGATATATAATAAGTACGCCCAAATGACAAGACAGCGAAAGGAGTAGAGAGCATGGATATTGCAGCATTATCAATGGCCATGAGCCAGGCTTCTGTAGTACAAACGGCGAGCTTGCAGGTGATGTCTATGTCGAAAGACATGGCAGAGCAGCAAGGTCAGCAACTAACAGAAATGTTAAAGTCGGTTCCGGCTCCTCATCCCAATCTGGGTGCAAGTCTGGATATTTCGGTCTAGTTGAAATTACAGCATGTGGCCTCATGTAACACCCATTGCAGCAAGCAGAACCCAAACGGCTCCAATTCCAATGAATTGAAGCCGTTTGGGTTGTTTTTTTCTAAATGCACATTCTGAACTTACGATCTTCTCAGCGCAACTTTGACAAGCTTGGCGATCTGCCTTCCAGCGGTAGTGTATCTTTCAGCGTCCATAACTCATCGTAACTGGAAATCTGAAGATCGGCTTTGGACAAGTCCTGGTCACCTGATCCCGGATTATGGTATCCGATGCAGCGCATGCCTGCACTCTTGGCGGCCTGAACACCATTGCGCGAATCTTCAATTACAAGACAGTTTGAAGGAGATGCTCCAATCATTTCAGCTGTAGTCAGGAAAATATCCGGAGCCGGTTTGCCATTTGCAACTTCCTCGCCTGTCATTCGGACCTCAAAGTATTTTCCAAGTCCCGTCTTGTCCATGATCAGATCGATCAGTGCACGTGGAGATGAAGAAGCCACTGCAATTGGAATGTGCTGCTCTTGCAGCCAGCTTAACCAGCGTTCCACGGAAGGCATGGCTGTCAGGTTCGGGTGAGCCAGCATCGTCTGCATCACATTATGCTGATGGTAGGCGAGAGCTTCTTCTATGGTAGCCGTTAATTGGTGCTTGTCCAACACTTGCCGCCACATGGATTCCAGCGTAACTCCAACATAGGTGTGATGTTCCGCTTCCGTCATCACTGCGCCAAAATGGGCAAAAGAGCTGCGCTCAATCTCGAAATAAATCGGTTCGCTGTCAATCAGTACGCCATCCATGTCAAATATGACCGCTTGAATGAGGTCATCATTAGCCGCTCCCAGCCTTCCAAACTCCTTGTTTGCTACCATGTTGTATTCCTCCTCCAGGATTCTGTAAAGCTATCTCTAATCTATCTTATTTTTGTGCAATACTCCATTTTAGAAACTGGAACCGCTGGATTGCAGCACGACTTTAATAGCATGGGAGGAAGCCTGAAGTGTGCGTCCCTGAATATCGCAGCCAAGCGTGCGGAATGCCTCTTCATAGTCCTCCAACGGAAAGGAGTGGGTAATGATTTTTTTCGCCGGAATAATCTGCTGTTCAATCATGTAATGTGCTGTTGCGAAAGTTCCCAGAGAATCGATGGAACCAATAATCTTCAGACTGCGGTCCACAACTTCTTTTGGATTGAAAGATGTGTTTCCATCTCTCAGACCCACCAGCATCAGATATCCGCCGCTCGCGAGTTGGGAAAGTACTTGGGTACCTACGACGCCCGTCGTATCCACAATCATATCGACTTGATTAGTTTCAGGTGCCAGCGACTCTATTGCATTTTCGAAGGAGGAATGAACGTCCCAACGATCGGGTGCAATGGAACCTGCAATGGCCAAGCGTTCTTCGGAGATATCGACCAGACAGCCTGTAACGCCTTTGGAGGCGAGCGCATAACTGTACAGTATGCCAATCGGGCCTGCGCCGAGGATTATCGTTCTGAAATTCGGCAGCAGATGGATCTGATTAATACCTGTAAGCATGCAGCTGAGCGGTTCTGTGAGGGTCGCTTCCTCATAGCTCACGTGGTCCTTCAATTTATACAAAAAGCGATCCTCGGTCACATAATAATCTGTGAATGTTCCATCAGCACTTACACCTGTCTCCGTAACCGACTTATGTTTGCAGTGATTTTGTCTGCCTGTTCTGCACATGTCACATTGTCCGCAGTAGTAGGTAGGATCAATGACAACCCGGTCACCTGGTTGCAGTGTTGTTACAGCAGAGCCCACCGCAATGACTTCCCCGGCAGACTCATGACCGAGAATGACGGAAGGAACCGCATGATATTTGCCGCTGACGATACCGAGGTCGGTACCGCATACGCCTGTTGCCCGAATACGAACCAGCACCTGATTATCTCTAGTGATCTCCGGGACAGGCCGCTCCTCTAATGATACATCCCAAGCTGATTTGTATACTAGTGCAAGCATGATATAACCTCCTTATAATAGGTTGAAGTATGATTAATGAATGCTGGCAAGCACGGAGTCCAACCGTTCTACAATCTCAACGAGTTCATCTTCGGTTGTGGTGAGGGAAGGTCTGACTTTGACCACATTGCCGAAGCCATAACGTGAACCTCTTAAAATCAGGTGCTCATCCGTAAAGGCACGGTCGATAATGGCATTGGTTTTATCTGTATCCGGTTCATTGTTGTCTCCAACCATTTCCAATCCCCACATCAGACCGACTCCGCGAGCCTCGCCAATACTCGGGTACTTCATTGCGAGATCGTTCAGCAACCCGCCGAGAATTTCGCCTTTACGTTTTACGTCATCCAGAAATCCGGGTTCGGATACAACCTCCAAGGTTGATTTGGCAGCCGTAACAGAGATCAGATTGCTTCCAGAAGTGAAAGAGTGTTCATGCTTTTCCAGTACGTTCAGCCGGGATTGCATCAATACCGCAGCAACAGGCACGCCGATTCCGCCGAGACCTTTGGCCAGGGTAATCATGTCAGGCTGGATATCGAACAGTTCGCTGGCGAACATGTACCCGGTACGTCCTATTCCCGTCTGTACTTCGTCGGCAATCAGAATCATGTTGTATTCATCACACAGTTTACGCAGGCGTTTGAAATATCCAGCAGGAGGAATGATATTGCCGCCATTGCCGAGGATCGGTTCAATGATCATGCAGGCGACTGAGCCAGAGCTTGCATATTCTATAGCATCGGAGATTGCTTCAACACATTGATATCCGCAGTCTCCGCTTGAAGATTTGAATGGGCACCGATAGCAGTATGGTGCAGGTACATGAACAGAATTGGCAACCGCCGAATTTGGAAACCGTTTCCGCCGGAAGGCATTTCCCGAAATACCGGTCGCAAACTGGGTCTGACCATGGTGGGAAAGGTACAGGCTAATAATGTCTGTGGACTGGGTATATTTCTGAGCAATTTTAGTCGCACATTCGTTTGCAGTTGAACCTGTGATATCCCGCATCCATCCGGCGTTGATATCGTTTGGTGCGTATTCAATCAGATGATCGAGTACTTCATCCACATAAGGTTCAGTGAAGGAGGAAGACATATGCGTCAGATTGCCGACTTGTTCCTGAATTTTGCTTACGACATGCGGGTGATTGTAGCCCAGTGACAGATTGAACGTTCCGGATACACCATCCAGATATTCAACGCCTGAATCGTCAATCAACTTAATCCCTTTTCCGGTTCTGAAACGGTTTTTGGTTAAAGTTTGCATACGATTCCCTCCATAATGTAATGTACTAGCCTCAACAAAGCTCAATAATCCGGATTACGCAGGCATCACCCCTCTCAAAAGCAGCGTTTAAATCTCTTTACCTTGGTGTGCGAGAGTTCTGTTTACGGTACTATTCCTTACATTCCAGAGATGAGAGAGTATAAGCGTGAAGAGTAGAATCAGGCAAAATCCGGCCAAAATCCAGATCGTGTTGACAACAGGCCAAGTGCTCATGCTCCATCCGGTTACGTACTGCAAGACAGCACCGCCAATACCGCCGGATGCAATCAGAATGCTCGTTGTTCGTTCAGTCATGCCGGGAATCAGAATATTTGCATAGACCAGGGCGATACAGAACAGACCTGACATGAACAGTCCGGTTCCAAAGATCAACAGGTACGTGGCCCATTGGCCTGTCACGAATACCATGGCAACAGCGAATAGAAGTGTACCTACCGTACTCCAGATCAGGAAAGGCATATAGTTGACAGCTTCTGCAATTTTTCCAGAGAAAAGACGACCGATTATCATCGCCACCCATAAGATCGATACACTGAGAGAGGCGACGGATTCCTGAAGTTGCAAGCGTTCGACGAGGATAGAAGGCAAGAAGTTCATCAGTCCAAGTTCCAGTCCCATGTAGATGAAAAAAAAGATAACAAAAATAGTTAGTAATCCGAGATGTTTTTTGGAATACTGGGCTCGGCCAGTTGGATGTGCAGCTGTATTTTCACCAGCTTGTTTGAGATAAGTTGCTGCAGATTCAGGCATGGTGACCCACAGTAACATAAGAACAATCGATATAAGGGATACGGTATAAAAGGTGAGATACCACAGATCAAGCCAGATGAATAAGGCAGCGACTGCCGGAATGAGAAGAGCGCCTAGGGCAAAGAACACATCAAGTTTGGACATCGCAACCGCTTTTTGGTTCTCGGTGAATTCTATCGTAAACGCACCTACAGAGGGTTCAATGATGCCTGACCCGAAGCCTACGAGGATCGTTAGTAGAAGAACCACAGTCCAAGATGGCAAAAATCCCAGAACGGCATAAGCAGCCACAATGCAGATTAATGCAATCAAGAGCATGGATTTTCTGCCAATGCGGGCAGTCATGGAAGGAGCGACAAGCACCCCGACAAGAAAACCGAGGAACTGCAAAAAAAGCAAAAACCCGCCATCACTGTAACCGCGCTCATAGTGTGTCAACAAGACGGGTAAAAGTGCCCCCATGACCACGCTGGTTATACCGATTAATAGATAAAAACCACAGCTTAAAGCGAAAATTCTTCTCATCTGTTACCCTCCTGAGATGGATATAAATTTTATATTATGTAAAAAATGTTTCCCCTTTATATAACTTATACCATAATTATGCAATTGTACATGCTTTTTATTGTAAAATACTGTAAAGATTTGACGAATGAATTATCTTTCTCTCACAATGTCCATTCTAAAACGGTTTCGTGTCGAATCTATAAATAGGAGATTAAAATGATGGAGACAGGAACTAAAGGTGGAGAGTTTATAGAGGACTCGGCTGAGAAAAAACAAAAAATGTTTCCTGTCGAACAGACGGGAAACATTTTGAATTATTCAGGTGTTTTTGCAATTATAACTTAACGCAAGGGGCTTATCGGATGGGTGAGGGGGCTGCCTATTTAACCTTTGAATTGAATCACGTCGCCAAACAGCTTGCGCGTTATGTCCCAATTGACGCCAAGTTTACCTTGCCAGCCCGCCCAAGGCATCTCCATATCGGAACGGCCTTTGGTGTTATTAAGCAGTAGTTCACCATTTAGAATGTCCTCATTGTTTGTCCAATGATCCGGACTCAATGAGAGAACCTGATTGGGCAGAACACCTGTCCTGGACAGCGCCTGAAGGATACTGCGGCGAATTCCGGCGTGTCCTTTCACCAATTTCTCCGCAGTGAGTCGTTTTTCAAATTTCCCCGGAGACTCTTCGTCCCCAGCCTGATCCAGCATGTGAAGCAGTTGATTGAATGTGGTGATATCCTCATCCGTTGGAGTAACGGGTCCTTGTTCAAGTAGCACAATTAACTCCGTTAAATCGGCGTAGGCACCTACGCTTGTCCCGCTATAATCATAACCCTGGTGGAGAGCATATCGAATATTGGATAGGTTTTTCCAGCTCTCATCGCTATGACTGAAACCGCAAACTTTGCAAGCAAGGAACCGATCTGCCTCTTCGTAAGCGTGCGGCTGCAAGTGAATCATCAGATGGTAGCTTGCGAGCGTAGAGATGCCTCGTGGATAACTGCCGCCGACACCTGCAATAAATGCTTGGGTAACCGTCGACCAGGAAAGACGCGAATGCTGCTGCAACGTAATGAGTTGTTGAATAATATCATTATGACGGATCATTTCCAGATCGTTAGCTGCCCAGCTGTTTGTGATCAATACATCCTGTTCAGCAGGAGTGAGTGTATCTGTTTGATAGATCATAACTTCACGTTCTCTATCATAAATACCATTCGTATGCATATATAACTTTTTCAGGACTCTCATGCTGTTTTTGTCCATGGATATAGCTCCTTTCAGAGTGCATATTGGCTTACCTATGTACCTTCCCCTAACGACTCGTTGCTTCGTTTCAGTATAAATGAGATCATATGGAATGGAAATCAGTAGATGAGAAGTGGTGGAACATGCGTATTAACAAATACATAAGTGAAACGGGATTTTGCTCACGCCGGGAAACGAACCGTTTAATTGCAACCGGGCGTATTACGATCAATGGGCAAGTGTGTGAAAAAGGAGCGGATGTTGAACCAGGGGATATCGTGCTCATTGATGGTGAGGAAATTCCTCTGAATGATAGCGAGCCTGTTTACCTTGCCCTGAATAAACCAATTGGTATCGTCTGTACGGCAGCGGAACAGGTGAAGGGCAACATCATTCAGTATGTGAATTATCCCTCACGTATTTTTGCGATCGGCAGGTTGGATAAAGCGTCCGAAGGTTTGATTTTGCTTACCAACGATGGAGACATTGTGAACAAGATGATGCGTTCGGAGCACAACCATGAGAAGGAATATGTGGTCACCGTGGACAAACCTGTGACAGACAAATTCATGCAGGCCATGTCACAAGGCGTTGAAATTCTGGACGTGGTGACCAAGCCCTGTGAGGTTTTCAAGCAAAGCGAAGAGGTATTCCGTATTATTCTGACTCAGGGTTTGAATCTGCAAATCCGCAGAATGTGCAAAGCCTTGGGATACAGAGTGCTGAAGCTGGAGCGTATTCGGATTATGAATATTACGTTGGATCGCCTGGAACGTGGGGAGTGGAGACATCTGGAGAATCAGGAACTGGAGGACCTTCTGTCCATGTTGAACGAGGAATAATTGGAATCCAATGGAGGTATCCGACGGGCAAAATGAAGAATGAAGAGAGGCGCTAATCCGTTATGGATTAATGCCTCTTTTTGTTGAAAGGATTAATGAGCAATATGCTGCTGGAGGCTCTGCTTTGCACTTTTCGTTCTGAGATAAATGATCCAACCAACGTTAACCAAGCTCCGAGTAGTGTTATCCAGGTAATCTGTTCCTGTAGAATCAGTGCAGAAGCAATGACGGTAATAACAGGCACCAGATAAATGTAGACACTTGTTTTGACGGCTCCGAGAATACTGACTGCCCGGTTCCAGGTTACAAAACATAAGGCAGAGGCGCCCAGTCCGAGGAACAGAAAGTTCGAGAGATTTGCCAGGTTGGAGAAGCGCCCGAGATCGAGGTGGAATTCGAACAGGAATAAGGCTGGCAGCATGAACATCAGACCATAGAAAAACACTTTGCGTGTAGCTCCAATGGTGTGATAGGAAAGCTCGCCTATTTTGCGCATGAGTACCGAATAAATAGCCCATACGGCAGGTGCTACACATGCGAGAAGATCTCCCAACGGATTCAGTCGCAGAATGAAACTGCCGTTCAGTCCGATCAGGATGATACCCGTCAAGGCAATGCCGAAGCCAACGATAAACCTCTTGTGTAATCTCTCTCCATCCAGAAAGAAATGCGCAAGTACGGCAGTGAAGAAGGGAGCAATCGAGACAATGACGCCTGCATTGGAAGCGAGGGTGTATACCAGTGCCATATTTTCAATGAGAAAATATAATGTGACTCCACACAACCCTGCTGCAATAAACAGCATTTCTTCTCTGAACGAAGTAACCCGCAATGAACGCGGATAGATCAGGAAGAGGACCACATAGCCAATCAGGAAGCGGAAAAAGAGAATTTCTACCGGGGTGAAGTCAATTAGCAGTACTTTGGTGGAAATAAACGTCGTTCCCCAGATCAAAATCGTAAGTAAGGCCAGCAAATGCCCAGTGGAGGTTTTGTTCTGACTTGTCATGACATGTGATCTGCTGCACGCTTTGAAACCGCTTCATGGTTGAAAATGCGTCGGTACTGTTTTGGCGTCAAGCCGATCAGTTTTTTGAAAAAGTTCGTAAAGTGACTCTGGTCACTGAAACCAGTCTGCGCAGCTACCTCGATCGGGAGTTCCCCTTGCTCCAACAGCTTTTTGGCCTGATTGATACGAATCGTTTCCAGGTAGCGGTACGGGGAGATTCCTTTTTGGCGGGTGAATACACGCAGCAGATGGTATTTGCTCATGCCTGTCAACTCGGCCAATTGGTTTAGCGTAATGCACTCCATATAATGAGACTCTATGTACTCGCATATGCGTCTGATCTCAATCGTGACGTCCTGAGCAGAAACGGGCGGTTCAGCATCCGCATATTCTCTTAGCAGCTGTTCCAACAGGAAGAGCAACAATTCTTCTCTGTGGAAATCGGATTGCTCCTCCAAAATCATCTGATGCAGTTCATGCAAGGAAGCAACATGTTCGCTTTGGTATAGAACAGGGGAAGTAAACCGGGGCAAGTAATCCCGTCCGGTAATTTCCTGTACATACTGGCACATGACCTCGGGCTGAATATTGATACAGCGATAATCGAGGGTTCTTCCGTCCACCTGCTCGCAGGCATGGGGATCATGCGGATTAAAGATAATCATGTCTCCAGTGTTCAGGATATATTCTTCGTTATTACATACGAGATGGCGCTTGCCCTGTTCAATAAATCCAATGACGTAATAGTCATGAAAATGATTCGGGAATTTCTGCATAATGCCTTCGAATTGGTAGGCTTCAAGCTGTAAATCGGCATCGAATACGACGGTTCGTACTTCGCGAGTCACCTGCTGCACCTTCTTTCTGGTAAGTTAATGTCAGTATAATATGAAAAGAAGGGTACATTCTTGGACGATATTGCTCGCTCTTTTTTGGTTCAAACATGTAAAAAACCAAAATACCCGCTGCTCCACTAAAAGGATAACGAGTACTTTGGTTCAATTATAGCTCATTATAGCAACGTAGCGAGCGATTCAGAACTGGAGCAGCTTATCTTTCAGATTATTACACGAGATTCGGATTCAATGGAGCGACAGTCGCTGGAATATATATCTACGATGTTAAGCTGGTCCATCTATGGGTTGACCTATCGCTGGAATCAGGAGGGCAGGCAGGAATCTCCTTCAGATTTGGCGGAGCGAGTGGTACCGTTTATCATGAATGGAGCAGGTTTGTTGAGATAGCGACGGAGGCATGGAAGGAAGGGCCATAACGGAGGGTAGAAGGTAAATTGTAGAGGGTAAAAGGTTGAGAAAAAGAGCAGATAAGATCTGCTCTTTTTGGTTTGATTTTATTTATTAAACTGTAGTGAAACTTATTATCCATAGAAGGCAAATATGCGAATCGTAATTACGTAAACAGCTTCATAGGAAGGCTTGTT
Source organism: Paenibacillus sp. JNUCC-31 (assembly GCF_014844075.1). Classification (NCBI taxonomy): domain Bacteria; kingdom Bacillati; phylum Bacillota; class Bacilli; order Caryophanales; family Paenibacillaceae; genus Paenibacillus; species Paenibacillus sp. JNUCC31. The sequence goes on along the minus strand of NZ_CP062165.1, from coordinate 452,795 downwards.
AAAGATTGTCCTGCCGCAGAAGGGGTAAGGTTTTCTTCCAGATTGAATCCCTCCACAGGTTCAATTCGGGTGAAGGCTTTTAAAAATGAAGTCAGTACGATTTTGCCCTCCAGACGCGCGAGAGGTGCACCCAGACAGAAGTGAGTACCAAAACCAAATGCAAGCTGTTTATTGTTGTTCGAGCGATGAATATTCAGTGTGAAAGGGTCTTCGAATATATTCTCATCCATATTGGCTGCACTCATCCATGCCACAATGGCATCTCCCTTTTTCAGCTTAACCCCAAGCAGATCGTTATCTTTTTTGACCATGCGGTCCATTTTGCTGATGTGAAAGCGATATCTCAGCATTTCTTCTACTGCGGCTGGAACAAGCTCAAGGTTATCCCTGAGTTCGGAATACAATTCCGGTTGGTCATACAAAAGGGCATAGAACGAGTTAGCCAGCAGATTGCTGGTTGTTTCGATGCCCGCTCCCAGAATAAACATGGTGGTTCGCACAATCTCTTCATCTGTAAAGTGCTCGCCATCCAATTCAACCTGAATCAGGTCTGATATGATATCTTCTCCCAGATTGGATCTTTTGGACACGACGAAAGGATATAAGTACTTAAAGTACTCCTCCCCGGCAACCTTTTTCAATTGGTTAATTTGATCAAAAGTAGCATCCGTTGTGGGCATAAACATGGTGTCCACCCATTTTTTAAACAAAAGACGATCATTGGAAGGAATGCCAAGCAGATCCGCCATGATAATGACAGGAAACATGCTCGTATAGGCTTCAACAATGTCCACTTCCGACTGATGTTCAAATTCTCTGATCAGCTCTTCGGCCACAGCTTCTATTCTCGGTTCCCAGAGCTTGAGACTTCTGGGTGTAAATGCACTTGCCAGCAATGATCTCCGCTTGCGATGTTCCGGCGGATCTACGTTGTGAATATCCAGCTTGTCCGGCATGTGATGATCGTGATCCGCGCCTTTTTCTTCACTTGAATATCCTACGTTAACAATGGATCTTTTTCTCACACTGGAGAAATGCTCGTGATCATTAAGCACGGTTTTAACAAGATCATACCTGAATACATGCCAGGAATCGCTTTCTTCATTGTAGATGACGGGTTCCTGATTCAACATGTTGCGATACCAACGATAGGGACTGAATTCTTCTTCTTTCGATTGGAAATTCGTGATTTCAGACAGAGAAATGATAGAGCTCTTCGTCATTCGTTTCGCCTCCTTGGTTGGTCTCATTGACAAATATAACAAAGAAGAGTACTTTAATTCAAGTAATATGAATTATAATATTCTCTTTGGCGGCGGGAAGACGGTTCAATATGCAGTTGGACTTGCATTGGTTGGGGCAGGAGCTTTTGTGTTCAATATAACCATCCATCATTTCAGAAAAGCCAAGCAGATCGATACTGTACAGGAACCTGTACAACAGCCCGTTATGATATAAAATAGAAAGATATGAGGGTAGGCGATTAGAAAGAAGCTATACCCTTGGATTAGCAGAATGGGGGCAGTCACATGTCGATTCAAATATTTATACTCGGTGCACTAAGTGAAGGGAATTATTATCCCTATGATATTAAAAAACGAATTGGTAAACATCTGGATCACACGGATGCCAAGATTACCGAGGGCACCATATATTATAATTTTGAAGTGTTGCTGAAGAAGGGCCTGATCGAGAAGGTAGAAACGATCCAGACTGAAAATCGACCGGACAAAACGACATATGGAATCACCGAAAAGGGCCGTCAGTCCCTGGAAGAGAGCATATACAAGGTGTTCCAGAAGTTTACCAACGTGCAGTCCCTATACGCTGCATTGGTCCATCTGGATAAGGTGGATAATCAGAAGATTGCTTATTTGATTGAGGATATTATTGAGAAGATGAAGAAGAAGCTGGAATATATCGATCTTCATACGCCTCAGGAGATTGAAATGCAAGAGGATCTGAAAGATGCACTGTTGTTAATGAGAGATCATGCCTACCACTCGATTCAGAGCGATATTCTCTGGCTTCAGAAGCTGCTGAATCATGTTCAGAGTAGAGTGTTAAAAGGGTAAGTATTTATTTAAACCCAAAGAGGTTTGTTTAGGAGTAGAGGTGTCAAAGAGGTACGTTTTACAAGCCATGGCCAGGCTTAGGACGTGCCTTTTTGTTATTTTATTATACGGCTCGATGGTATGCGGATTGAAACATTTGAAAAATTACATTACAATCTGAGGTATTATCACAGGAAGATTAAACGAGGAGTTGGATTGCAATGATGTTTGAACATTTGGTCGTATTCAAATTTAACGATAAAATCACGTCAGACAAACAACAGGAGTTTGTGGATCAATTGCTTGCATTACAGGAACAAGTTCCGGGAATTGTTGATCTGACTGCAGGCGTCAACACAACGGAAGAAACGGACCGTATTCAGGGGTTTACAATTGGTTTGAGAGTGACGTTTGAAGATCAGGAAGCTTTGCGTAATTATGGTCCGCATCCGGCTCATCAGGCTTTTGTGGCTTCACTGAATGGCTGGGTGGAGAATGTCATTGTGTCTGATTATCCGATCCCCTCAAGATGAGGGGTTAGTTATACCTAAAGTTGTATTGGGCAAAGAAAACGTCAAAAGAGTGATGTATTAAGGAATTTCATTTGTAATCCACTAAAATTCGAAATAACAAAAAGCACTGAACTCAGTTCAGTGCTTTTTGTTATTTATCTGTGTTTCTAATGGTTATCCCTCATAAGGTAAAACCGCGTAGATTTTCCAGGTGTTATCATTCATTTTCTTGAGTTTATACAATCCGTCTAATGAAATAGTTTCTTCACTTATATCCTTACCTGCATTGATGCTCGTTTTAATCTTGCCGCCATTCGCTTCTAATATGGCATATTGATTGGAACGCTCCACAATGGAGAAAACAGGTTTGGAGATCCATTCAATATCCATCTGGGTTTGCTCATCTAGAGCGGATGTCAGATCTTCAAGTGAAGTGAGATTAAAGGAGAGCTGATAACCGGTGTAATATGTAGCGTAGGTATCAGACACTTGATCGTAGCTGTGCTCAGACATCGCCTTGATCTCCTGTTCGGTTGCGCTGAGAGCCAGAGTAATCAGTTCAGTTGTATCAGGGAGCTGGGTTTGTTCCAAACGTAAAGCCCGCTCTAGCATGACAACCGATTGGGCGCGAGTGGCTTTCGCAAATGGTTGAAACGTGGTGGTCGTCATACCCGAAACGATCCCTGTTTGGCTTGCTTTTGCAATGGCCGAGGCTGCGTAATAGTTGGGGACATCCTTAAAGGTTTTGGCAGAGCCTTCAAATTGGATGGAGCTGGAGAAAGTCCGTACAACCATAACGGCAATATCTCCGCGAGTGATAGGGAGATCTGGGCCAAACTCAGTACTGGATATGCCTCCAACTACGCCAAGTGAACTAGCGATCCGGACCGCATCGGCATACCATTTGCCTGCGTTCACATCATTAGGAAATCTTTACTACTAAATGGTGACGTGTAATTATTCTTAGCGAAGAAGTATGGAAATGTGCAACGTTATTCAACTTTTGTTGTCACTTTAATTGACATTGAATGAATGGAGTTATGTGTTTATTTTGTACAATGCGCCTAAAAAGACTGAATCTATTTATGTATTGAAACAATTCTACATCATGAATCATGGAACTTCCCTCAATAGTTTATATAATGTGAATCAACATAACATGATTCTGCGGCGATAGGTTGATTCCAATTTACAGGGGGCAGATTAGAATGAGAGAAACCAAGAGAATAAAGATTCTTTCGCTGGGAATTCAACATGTATTGGCGATGTATGCCGGAGCGATCCTAGTTCCGCTACTTGTGGGAAGGGCACTGAACCTGACTGCAGAACAGTTGGCGTATCTGGTATCCATCGACTTGTTAACCTGTGGTATCGCAACATGGCTTCAGGCCCGAAAAGGTAAGTATTTGGGAATAGGCTTGCCGGCGGTACTTGGAAGCTCATTTGTTGCAGTTACACCGATGATTGCGATTGGATCACAGTATGGGATTCCAGCCATTTATGGTTCCATTATAGCGGCTGGGGTATTTATCGTCATATGTTCGGTCTTCTTTAGCAAAATCGTCAAATTGTTCCCTCCCGTTGTGATTGGTACAGTCGTAACTATTATTGGTCTGGCACTGATCCCAACGGGTATCAAAAACATGGCAGGTGGAGCTAACAGCGAGAATTTCGGAAGTCTGGACAATTTAGCACTCTCATTCGGGGTGTTACTCTTCATTTTGATCCTGAATCGATACGCTCGTGGTTTTGTCAAATCTCTCGCCGTTCTCCTCGGCATTATTGTAGGTACCCTTGTCGCTGCCCTCATGGGAAAAGTGAATTTCAATTCCGTACAGGAAGCCTCCTGGTTCCACTTGCCACAGCCATTCTACTTTGGATGGCCTACCTTCGAAATTGGCCCAATCATTACTATGATTATTGTAGGTACAGTTGTTATTATCGAATCCACAGGTGTATTTATGGCCCTTAGCAAAATCTGTGATCAACCGATCAACGAAAAGGATCTGGCACGGGGATATCGCGCAGAAGGTCTGGCGTTTGTCCTTGGCGGCATATTCAATGCTTTTCCTTACAACACATTTGCCCAGAATGTTGGTTTGGTTCAGCTCTCCAAGGTGAAAACAACCAATGTGGTTGTCGCGGCTGGAGGCATCCTGATCTTTCTCGGACTTATTCCCAAAGTTGCCGCGTTTGCAACGATTATTCCAAGCGTAGTCCTTGGAGGGGCGACGGTTGTTCTGTTCGGCATGGTGGTCTCATCCGGGATTAAAATGCTGCAAAATGTGGATTTCAGCAAGCAATCCAATCTATTGATCGTTGCTTGTTCGGTTTCACTTGGTCTTGGCGTCACGGCTGTGCCCGATCTGTTTGCCCAACTGCCCCAAAGTATTCGTATTATTGTTAGCGACGGTATTATCACAGGCAGTTTGTGCGCCATCCTGCTCAATGTCTTCTTTAACCTCGGATTTAAAAAGGAGAGTCTGCCCCTACAGCCCACACAGGCACAAGAAGCACATACGTAATCCCTTCTTCATAAACACGCATGAGATTTGAAAAAAACAAACCGACCCAAGGTGGTTTCTATTGAGACGGAATGAAGGGGAACAATCCGGCTCACATAGCAACCTCTTGTTTTTTTATGATGACGTACACTTCGGAGTGATCCGACTACTGCATATAACAGGAGAACACACATATAAAAAATGGGGAATGTCAAATCAGGACTTTAGATTCAATCTCAATAAAATCTATTTACAAATATTGGTGGAGAGACTAAACTATATGTAAGCGTTTTAAAGTTAAAGCGCTTTAACTTATACTAGGGAGGTGAGCATGTCTCGCGAATATCGAAACAATGTTTCACCATCAGGATGCTGTACTGGATTATCGGCTTAAAGGTTATGTCATGGACAAGACCCATTTCGATCTAAAAGGAGCGTAAGTTTATGAGAAAAAATAAGAGATTTTCGTTTAGCAGCAAAGCTGTTACGATGTGTTGTCTCGCTTTTCTTCTGATTCCGGCGGGATTCGCTTTCGCCTCTCCGAATAAGCCATTTCCGCAGCACACGACATATACCAGCGGCTCGATCAAGCCGAGCAATGTTTCCCAAAGCGCGATGGACAGCTCTGTTCAATCGAAATGGAACAGCTGGAAATCGGCTTATCTGAAAACAGCTGGCACAGGCAAGTATTATGTGAAGTATCAGCCCAACGGGAATACTGTGTCTGAGGCACATGGATACGGAATGATGGCAACGGTTCTAATGGCTGGTTATGACAGCAATGCGCAAACCTATTTCGACGGACTTTATCAATATTATAAGGCTCATCCGAGCGAAATCAATTCGAAATTGATGGCTTGGAAACAAAACAGCAGCTTCCAGAACATTGAAGGCGCCAACTCGGCTACGGATGGAGATATGGACATTGCTTATTCCCTTCTGCTTGCGGACAAGCAGTGGGGTAGCAGCGGCAGTATCAACTACCTTCAGGCAGGCAAGGACATGATCAATGCCATTATGCAAAGTGACGTGAATCAGTCCCAATGGACGCTGCGTCTTGGCGACTGGGCAACGGACAACACGTTCAAAAATGCTACCCGTCCATCGGACTTTATGCTGAATCATTTGAAGGCGTTCCAGAAGGCAACCGGTGATACCAGGTGGACAAATGTGATCGACAAAACCTATACCATCATCAACTCCTTATACAGCGGCTACAGCTCATCAACCGGATTGCTTCCAGACTTCGTCGTTTTGTCGGGTTCGACGTACAAGCCGGCTTCAGCCGATTTTCTGGAAGGGGCAAACGACGGAAACTACGGTTACAACTCGTGTCGAACACCTTGGCGGATCGCAACGGATTACCTGATGACCGGCGACAACCGGGCGCTCAATCAGCTCAATCAAATGAACAGTTGGATCTCGGCCAAAGTCAATGGCAACCCTAGCAGCATCAAGGATGGGTATAAACTCAACGGCACTGTTACAGGTTCCGGCGGCAGCGGCGCGTTCTATGCACCGTTTGGTGTCAGCGCCATGACCTCGTCCACGAACCAAAGCTGGCTGAATTCCGTCTGGACCAAAACGGCTGGCAGCTCCAATGAAGGCTACTATGAAGACAGCATCAAGCTTTTCTCCATGATTGTAATGTCCGGCAACTGGTGGACATACTAAGCAATCTTGGAATCTGATTGCTCATTTGCAAGCAGGCAGGGGGATTGGATCCCTGCCTGCTTTTTTTGGATGGAGCTAGGGGAGTACCAGATGATTGATTTGAGCAAGGCGATACAGATGGCAAGTGCCTATAAACGACAAACTGCCATATCTCAGGAGTCCTGGGACATGGCAGTTTGTTTTCTGGAAAGTACGTCGATACATGTTTTTATTACGACATCAGGCAGAGTGAATCATAGCCGAGTCATGCATTAGCTGCAGATTCAGTAAAAAATTGTGGCAAATAGTCCTTGTTGGCTTCGAGCATTTCATCCAGCATCTGGATCGCCACATCGACGGAAGGAACCAAGGGGTGATGGACCAGTGCCTGTATGGCCAATCCGCGATCGCCAGTCACGGCAGCATCGATGGCGAGTCGCTCATAGGTCTTAACCGTATGGATCAGTCCGACGGCCATCGGAGGAATCTTGGTCAGCGGCAGCGGCAGTGGGCCGGTTTGGGTGACCACGCAATTGACTTCAATGCTGGCATCGCCGGGCAGGAAGTCAATGATGCCTTGATTGGCAACGTTCAGCGTCTGAATGTCATTTGTTCCGTTGTAGAGTGAGCGCATTAGGTTCACGGCTGCTTCGGAATAAAAGGCGCCTCCGCGTTGTTCCAGCTGCTTCGGTTTATCCTTTAGCTCCAGATCATTATAAAGCTCAAACAGTTCTTCTTCGACGCGTTTAACCACTTCCGCACGGTTGCTGCCTTTTTGTAAGGATTCGAGCTGCTCTTCGAGCATTTCATCGGTCATATAAAAGTACTTCAGATAGTAGGAAGGCAGAGCATGCAGGGATTGCAAAAATTCAGGGTTCCATTCCCGTGCAGGCACGTTCTTCGCGCTGTAACCGGCCGTATCGGCCAGCATCTCATCCAGTTTGTCTTCTCCGTTCACATCAATGCGCGTAATCCAGTGCAGATGGTTCAGGCCGACGAACTCGGCATAGATGCGGTTCGCTTCTACGCCGTATTTGGCCGAAGTCTGCTTGATTAGGCCGATCGGCGCATTACAGAGACCAATGCTTTTTACGTTGGAATACTTCAGAATGGCTTCTGTGACCATACCCGCCGGATTCGTAAAGTTCAGCAGCCAAGCATCGGGTGCGAGTTCTTCGATATCACGGCAGATGTCAAGCAGGACCGGAATCGTCCGCAGCGCCTTCATCATGCCTCCGGGACCGGTAGTTTCCTGGCCGATCACGCCGTATTTCAGGGGGATGGATTCATCGAGGCTGCGGGCTTCGAGCATGCCGACACGCATTTGCGTGCTGACGAAGTCTGCGCCTTGGATTGCTTCGCGGCGGTCGAGTGTCAAATGAACTTCGATCGGAAGTCCGGACTTCTCCACCATGCGCTTAGCCAAGTTGCCGACAATATTCAATTTGCGCTGTCCCGGCTCAATATCGACCAGCCACAGTTCACGTACCGGAAGCTCGGCATGGTGAAGGATAAACCCCTCAACGAGTTCGGGAGTATAAGAAGATCCACCGCCGATTACCGCTATTTTCAATCCTGTTTCATTTGCCATTTTTCCGCACTCCATTCTTTTGAGAATTGTAATTGGTTTATGAACCCGCAAGAGGTTTTGAATAAGGAGGAGCCAAAGGATCAGTATGCAGGTAAGCCATTTGATGATGACAGTGTTTATAGAGGTTTATCTTGTTGTTAGCTTAATATGTTCGAAGTCGCAGAAGACCCGCATTTTGTCATATACATCCTGACTTACCGCATGTCCGTCCGCATCCATAGCAGACCATAGGGCACCGACGACTGGCTCAGTGGCCAAAGTGACGATGGTAGCCTTCGGAGCGACGGTAGCCACGGTCTGTTCAACCATATTGCGAATCCATCCGCGATCTCCCCTTGTTAGCAGACTCCCTGCCAATACCACGTCAAATCTATCCTCTTCCATTCCAAGCTTATGGATAACCGCAGACGCTGACTTGCCAAGCTCGACACCCTGACGGTTCAGAATTTCCAGAGCAACAGCATCGTCTTCTGCGGCAGCCTCAAACAGCAGTTTGGCTGCATGCACAGGCACATGCTTGCCATGATCCTGGAAGTCATCGAACATATCGCTGACACTGTCATATCCAAGGAAGTTCAGCAGCAGCGGAGTAAGGAGCGTTGTCTGCTCACGGCCGTCCCAAGAACGGATGACGGACCGGAACACCTCAATATTGAGGGAACCGCCGCCGCCAAAATCTCCGTACATATAATTAAAGCCGCCGACCTGTACATGTTGTCCTGCCTGATTGCGGCCTGCGGCGTTGGTGCCTGTGCCACAGATCAGTGCGACCCCGTAAGGTCGGTTCGTGCCTGCGCGCAGGCCGATCATCGTGTCACAGTCAATCGAGTAATTCCGGGTGAATCCGATATCCTGAACCAGAGGATGCAGGATTCGGTAATCTGCCTCCCGATCTGCGCCTGCAAGTCCGAAAAAGGTATGCGAGATTTCATGAATCCGCAATCCTGCCTCGTTCAGAGCGCCTTCTGCAGCTTTACGTATGCTTTGCGCGGCCAATGCATGGTCAATCTGGTGATTACCGTTGCCGCCCACGCCTTTGCCAAGCACATTGCCGCAGTCATCGGTCAGCAGGGCATATGTTTTTGTTCCTCCCCCATCGATTCCCAAGTAGTAAGTCAAAGGTCGTCACTCCTATATATAAGAATAATTTTTTTAATCGGATTTACCTTCTGTTGGTGATCCAGTTGACTCTCGCACGATGAGTTCAGGGTCGATCCGCACATTAGCCCCGCGTTTCATCGTACCGTCCATGCGTTTCAGCAGCATATCCGCAGCGGCAACCCCAATGCGGTCGGCAGGCTGCCGGACCGTTGTCAGATAGGGGTGCAGTTTGGATGAAATATACTGATCGTCATAGCCGACGATAGCTACCTGTTCAGGTACCTTGATGCCTTCTTCCATGAGGGCGTTCACGACCCCAAGCGCGATATGGTCATCGCCAGCGAACACCGCGGAAGGAAGGCGTCCCTCCCGCAGCCAGTGGCGGCAGGTGTCATAACCAAAATCGATTTCGAAATCGCCTGTGATCATATCGAATGGAGCCAGGTCTTGTTCCTTGAGTGCCTGCAGGAAACCGCTGCGGCGCTCTTTCGTACTGCGGAACATGTCGTCTCCGCTTAAGTGCGCGATGGAGGTATGACCGAGATCAAGCAGATGCTTCGTAGCGGCATAACCGCCCTTGTAGTTGTCGATTGTTACAGAGAAAGCATCATTCTCCGGCTTCTGATTGTCGATTAGGACATAAGGAATATTGCGCCGCTTCAGTTCCACGATGTAGTTATCCTCTTCTATAGGCGAGAGCAGAATAAGACCGTCCACCCGGTCCTCCTGGATCAGGTAATGGGTTTCATCGGAGCCAATGCCGGTAGAGACCGAAACGGCAAGAAAATAGCCGTGAAGTGAAAGCACTTCGTTCAACTCCTTAACGACGGCGTCAAAGAAGGAGTCCTGAAGAGTGGTCATGATCAAACCGACGATTCCTGTCTTGCCGCGGGCTAAACTCCGCGCGGCAGCGTTAGGACGGTAATCAAGCTCCTTGATCGCCTCCAGAACCTTTTGCCTATTTTTCTCTCGCACGGATTCGGCACCGTTTAAGACGCGTGAGACTGTCACAACGGACAGCCCTGATTTTTTTGCTACATCAAATATACTAACCTTCATTGTTTATTCTCCTTGCGGCAGATTTTCCGTACTTTACATTGACTTAACACTAGTATACATGTACGGAGCCCTGGCCGCGAAGCTATTTTAAGAGATGCACCGCCCCTTGCGGGACGGCACAACGTATAGCGTTAACGTTTGATAATTTCCATGACCTTTTTCTGAATCGTCGGCATCACTTGTTCAACGGTTTTGTGTCCGGTATCGATCGGCTGCATCTCGTTGATGAACATGTCGTTGATCTGAGAATAGTGGGTGATCAGGTGGTTATAGGATTCAAATCCGTATTTCACAGCGCCTTCGTACACCTTCTTCACATCTGCCGGATCAATGCCATCAAAATGCTTGTAATAGGTTTCGGCAGCCTTCGTATTTACAGGAGGGTTGCCGCCGCTCAGGTCGATGGATTTTTCCTGCACCTCGTCGCTGACCAGATATTTGATCCATTCAAAGGCTTCCTTCGGATGTTTGGAGCCCTTCAGAATCAAGAGCGGATCGACGAACAGCACACTGCGGACCTTGTCATTGCCGCCGGCAGGCACGGCAGCTACACCAACCTTGAATGGGAAGTCATTCGAGCCGGCAAGGCTCCAGGAGCCGCTGACGGTCATACCCACTTTGCCGGTTACGAATGCATCGCCGTTTTGTCCCGCTACGCTCTTGCTCCATTCTGTTGTCGGGGACACTTTATCTTTTAAGATCAGGTTAAACAGCTTGTTATAGGCTGCGATGACTTCCGGCGAATCGAAATGAGTCTCGGATGGTACGCCGCCGTTGGTCCAGGTATCCGGGGAGTACGGTTCAGCTCCAAAATAGAGCGGGCGCATATCGCGCTCGGACCATGTGAAGTCAACGCCATATTGGGTTTTGGCAATATCGCTGGACACATGCGTCATTTGCCTGGCGTCTTCGATCATTTTGTCAAACGTCCAGCTCTTGTCCTCGTAGTCGCTTGGAGGATAAGGAACGTTGGCAGCATCGAACATATCTTTGTTGTAGAGCATCAGAGTGACATACATATTGACCGGAATACCGTAGACATGATCTTTGACGGTATAGATTTTCATAAGGTCATCCGGGATGTTATAGTCGGATGCTTTAAATCCATCTTCCTGAATAATGTCGTTCATGTCGAGCAGCATGTCTTTGTTGTAATACTCCGCAAAACCGCCGTAGCCATAATGGCTTGTGACGTCAGGAGATTTGCCGCCGGCAATTAGCGTTTGGAGCTTACTGTCGAACTGCTCGTAAGGAGCTTTTTCTACTTTCACCTTAATGTTCGGATGTTTGGCTTCAAAGTCCGGAATCAGTTTTTCAATAAACGTGCGGTCCTCGGAATCAATGGTATAGTGCGTTATGGTTACTTGCTCGCCTGAGGAGCTGGATTTAGCGCTATCGCCGTTGTTACCGGGCGCTACATCTCCCGCTGATTTGCCACCGCTGCAGCCGGACAGTGCCAAAACAACGAGCATGCTGGTCGCAAGCAAAAGTGCAAAAGTCTTTTTGTTCCTTATCCTTTTCATGAACTACGTCCCCCATATATTCAAGTTTTTTTGCCGCCCCTACGGCGGGGTCTTTACTTGATGCCTGTAAGAACAATTCCTTCCACAAACCGCTTCTGGGCTATCGCAAACAGGGCCACGATTGGCAGCATGGCGAGCACGGAGGCAACCATAAGCAGATGCCATGGCGGAATTCGAAAACGCGAAGATGTAAAGGAAGACATACCGACCGGAAGTGTGAACTTATCCGATGAGCTTAAATAGAGAACAGGTGTCAAAAGGTCGTTCCAGCTGTAGATGAAGGCAAAGATTGCAACCGTAGCAAGCGCCGGACCAGACAGAGGCAAAGCGATTTGCCGCCACATACGGAACTCGCTGCAGCCATCGATGCGTCCGGCGTCAAACAGCTCATCCGGCAGTGTGGAAAAGAACTGGCGCAGCAAAAAGATGTTGTATGCCGAACCGAAAAACGCAGGGACGATCAGCGGCAGAAAGGTATCGATCCAGTTCAGCTTGGAAAAAAGAATGAACTGTGGAATCATAATCGCCGGATAGGGAAGCATCATCGTACTGAGCATGAGCATGAACCACAGGTTGCTGCCCTTGCCCCGGTATCTGGCGAAGCCATAGCCAGCAAGGGCTGACGAAAGCAGGGTGCCGACAACGGTCAAAATGCCGATAAAAAGACTGTTCATATACATTTGACTGAAATTCAGCGTGTCGAAAATTTCTCTGTAGTTGCTCCACTGCCAAGTTTCCGGCAGAAAGGACGGAGGAAACTTTAACAGTTCCTTCTTCGATTTCAGTGAGGTCGAGACCATGAAAAACAAAGGCAGGAGCATGAGAAAGGTGGTGACCAGCAGGGCAATGAAACTGGCAATGCTGACCGCATCGATTTTGCGCCGGCGTTTATTCACAGAAGGTGAAGCCTCTGGGCCGGCAGTCGGAATTGTACTCATTTACGTCCGCCCCCTTCATAGTGAACATAGCGGTTCGAGAGTTTAATAATGATTGCCGTAAACGCCATAACGACGATCAGCAGCACCCACGCGAGTGCGGATGAGTATCCTGCCCTGTATTCCTTGAAGGCACTGGTGTACAGGTTGTAAACGTAGAACCAGGTCGAGTAGTTTGGACCGCCTTGGGTCATTACGTACGCCTGAGTGAATACCTGGAAGGAATCGATGACGCCCATAATCAGCTGGAACAAAAGTACCGGTGAAATCATGGGCAGCGTTACGTTCAGGAAAATCCGGAAGCGTCCCGCTCCGTCAAGCTTGGCGGCTTCCACAAGACTGGCAGGAACGCCCTGAAGTCCTGCAAGGAATAGAATCATGCCTGAACCCACCGTCCAGAAGGACATAATCATCAAAGCGTAAAGTGCATAATCGGGACTCATGAGCCAAGATGGGCCGCTAATGCCGAACCAGGACAGCACGTAATTGAACAGACCGATCGATGGGTTGAAAATCCAGTACCACAGCAGGGACATCGCCACACCGGATACCATGCTCGGAAAATACATGGCGGTTCGAAAAAATCCGCGGAACGGTATTTTTGTATTGAGCAGGAGAGCAAATCCGAGTGCCAGCAGCAGTTGGATCGGTACACTGATAAATGTATAGCGCACCGTTACGACAACTGATTTCCAAAACAGGTCATTGTGAAACATTTCGTTGTAATTCGCGAGTCCGACATATTTCGGCGGGTGGATAATGTCATAGTCCGTGAAGCTGTAATAAAGGGACGACAGAATCGGATACAAGGCAAACACGAGAAAACCGATAAGCCATGGAGAGATGAAGAGGTACAGGTAAAATGTCTGCCGCCGGCTTTCGCGATGGGTCAAGGAAACACCAACCTTTCTATGGGATATAAAATTATAACGCTTTAACTTTCGGAGTGAAGTTTTCCATAGGTATAGGTTTCATATGATGTTAGTTAATCGAAAGTTAAAGTGCTTTAACTTTATTATCCGAACTGATGACATTATCATAGTGGATGATTTCTCAATTATCAACCCTTTTTTTGGAAGGGTGAAAGCGCTATCTTATTTGAGAGTACCGAAGTTCTTTCAGGACGCCTGACAATGGCTGATTCAGAAAGGTTTGCGGTGGATTTTCAAGCTTTCGGAAATTAACGAAATTTCTTTGGAGGAGTTTCGCAAAAGGGATATAAATATGCTAAAGTTTCATCATGAACAAGTTATATGTTCTTTCAGTTGAATTTCCATGCGACTACATAAATGAGCATTGGTGCACAAGGCTATACTAAAATCAGGGGATATCCCTTGGTTACAGAAAAGGAGTTGTGATCACATGCAACAAGAAACGCTGAACAAAGGATGGCATTTTGACAACAGTTATGCGCGTCTGCCGCAAACCTATTTTACAAGGCAGGAAGCTGAACCTGTCGAATCACCGAAGATGATTATCTTCAATACTTTGCTTGCTGCCAGCTTGGGGCTGAATGCTGAGACTCTTAATAGTGATGAAGGGGCAAACATTTTTGCAGGGAACCTGATCCCGAAAGGGGCTGAGCCTCTGGCTCAGGCTTACGCAGGACATCAGTTCGGTAATTTTAATATGCTTGGTGATGGGCGGGCTTTACTGCTGGGTGAACAAATTACGCCACAGGGCGAGCGGGTGGATATCCAGTTGAAAGGTTCAGGGAGAACGCCCTATTCCCGCGCAGGTGATGGACGTGCTGCTGTTGGACCCATGCTGCGTGAATACATTATTAGTGAAGCGATGTATGCACTAGGTGTTCCAACTACACGAAGTCTGGCAGTGGTATCGACGGGAGAAAATATTATACGTGAAACAGAACGGCCTGGTGCAATATTAACGCGCGTTGCTTCCAGTCATTTGCGCGTAGCGACCTTTCAATATGCAGCAAGATGGGGATCCATCGAGGATCTTCGAGCATTGGCTGATTATACGTTGCAGCGTCATTTTCCTGATATCGCTGAAGCGGAGAATCGCTATCTTCTATTGCTTCAGGAAGTGATTAAACGTCAGGCATCTCTCATTGCCAAATGGCAACAAATTGGGTTCATCCATGGTGTGATGAACACGGATAATATGGCTATTAGTGGTGAGACGATTGATTATGGGCCATGTGCGTTCATGGATGCCTACAATCCGGCCACGGTATTTAGCTCCATTGACACGCAAGGACGATACGCCTATGGAAATCAACCGTATATTGGTGGCTGGAATCTGGCGCGATTTGCCGAAACGCTGCTGCCACTTTTGCATGAAGATGAAGAACAGGCTGTGCAGATCGCCCAGGATGCCATTGCACAGTTCTCTGAGCTGTATCATCATGACTGGCTCTCCGGTATGCGTTCCAAATTGGGCTTGTTGAATGAAGAGGCTGAGGATGAATCGCTCATCAGAGATCTTCTTGAACTCATGGAGGAGCATAATGCAGACTACACGAATACTTTCCTGGCATTGACCTTTAATGCGTTGGAGGATACGTCCTGGTTTAAAACTTCAGAGTTTGCTGGATGGAACGAACGGTGGCAGATGAGATTAGGCAGGCAGACGGAAACGAAGGAAGTATCGCATCAATTGATGCGAGATAGCAACCCGGCCGTGATTCCACGGAATCATCGGGTAGAAGAAGCGCTTGAACGAGCGGAGAATTATGGAGACCTTGGTGCGATGGAAAAGCTTCTTGCTGTTCTGGCAAACCCGTACGCGCATTCCCCTGAACAAGCTGAATACGCCGAACTGCCTGCACAATGCGATACTTCGTACCAGACGTTCTGTGGAACCTGATTGAAGAACAGAGATGATGAAGAGGCTGCCGATGGCAGCTTTTTCATATCTTTTTCAAGAAAAATCAATAGTAGATTATTAAATCTACCCTATTCAGGCATTAGCAAGAATGATTGGGACGGTCATTGGAGGCCAGATTTATGAGGGGGGTTATTTGAGGTAGCCCTTTTTGTTATCATGTTAAGAAAAGATTCCAACGGGGTTCTTACTGAATTCAGAGAAATATAGTTCCACTAATAAATGGAATTTTTTACTTTTTGAAGTGGGTGATTTCATGTCCATCCTACGAAGCAAACAAGAAATTGCAGAAATTCTTATACAGTTGCTTGAACCGACGTCCTTCGGCAGAAGACAGATGGAGAACTATGTTAACCGCTTGTTCGAGACCTTTAAATGGGAGGGCGTCCCATATGTAGAGATTGGTAGCGATGCGTACATTGTTCGTATATACGAACGGGGTATCGTCATGTTGGAAAAACGGTTGAAGCAGACAGATGAAGTGATCTACTGGTTGCTGGAGGATATCATTTTTACGGCGGCGCATGTAGAATTGCTGGAACGACATGGTGCTGATAATAAACGGACACATTTGAACTATACGAACGAAGTGAACCAAGAATTGGGTCGAAGTGTTGAGGAGGCTTTTCACCAGATTGGTGATCCATTTTTACACTGGCATCAGACAGGCAAACGTCAGGAGCTTGAGAGGCCGAAACCAAGAAAAGAGAGGTGATTGATGTGAGTGAACAGGATGTCCATGATGTCCATGATGTATGGTATGAATATGCGGTATCTTTTGTTGGGAAAAAGAATGAATCTGCCCAGGGTTGGGCGGCGTTAACACCAAATGAACAGGAAATTGCAGCATTATGGCTGTTAGAGACGGATGCCTTTAACGGTGGCTTTTTGCAGTTTTTTTGCAACTGGGGTGAAGAGGCATACCTTTACGCGTTGCGGGCATTACAAGTCATTGGTGCTGCTCAAGTGTCGGATATAATCAAGTCAGCATATGGCTGCATTGAGCATTTGGAAGAGGATGAACGGCTTACTCAGCTGTGGGATATACCTCAATTTCTAACAACGGAACAGGAGCAGCTGCTGGATGCGTTGGATCAGCAATTTTGGAACAATGAGGATCAGATCCCGCAAAAGGCATATGAATATTATCATGGGAAGTTGAACATGATGTCTTTATAAATTTTGGTACAGGCACTTATCTGTTGTTCTATCCAAAGATTGTATACTTGGCCTTGCAATGATGTTAACGTTCAGCTATACTGGCTATAAATTAAATACATGAATTACGTTGATAGAGCGCAGTAGCGGCTTTGTCCCTGTTACAGAAAGTCAGGGGTTGATGGAACCTGATACATACAAGGGCTGCGAATTACACTCTGGAGTACTTGGGTAATGCCAAGCGGAATGGCAAACGATATTTTGCCGAAAGCGGTATGGACAGCGTGTAAGCTGTTGTCTGTGCAAGTTGGGTGGTACCACGGTTATCATAATCGTCCCTGTGTCTATTGAAGACAAGGCGGCGATTTTTTTGTGTCCAAAAAAAGTCCCACCCTGCTTAACTCTTGATGAATTCGCGTAAATCATGGCCTATTACCAATGCATAGAGAAGGGGTTGTTCGTTTTGAATATTATTGATGAACTGGAATGGCGCGACGCCATTAACCAACAAACAGATGCGGAGGGTCTGCGTGAGCTGACCGAGACTACGTCGGTATCCTTATACTGTGGGGTTGACCCTACCGGTGACAGCATGCATATTGGACATTTGATTCCATTCATGATGCTGAAACGTTTTCAAAACGCCGGCCATCGTCCGGTCATTCTGATTGGTGGCGCAACAGGTACCATTGGTGATCCGAGTGGTCGTCAATCGGAACGTTCACTGCAAACGTTGGAAGAGGTTCAGGCGAATGTGGATGCGCTGACTGCACAAATGAAAAAGCTCTTCATAACGGATGGCGACAATCAGGTTCGCTTGGTCAACAACTACGACTGGACACATAAAATCAATGTAATTGAATTTTTGCGTGACTACGGTAAGAACTTTAATCTGAACACGATGCTGGCCAAAGACGTAGTTGCGAGCAGACTGGAAGACGGCATTTCGTTTACCGAGTTCTCCTACCAGATTCTCCAATCGCTCGATTACCTGCACCTGTTCCAACATGAGAATGTACAGCTGCAAATTGGCGGTTCCGATCAATGGGGTAACATCACAAGCGGCCTAGATCTGATTCGGAAAAAAGAAGGGTCTGAAGCCAAAGCTTTTGGTCTGACGATTCCGCTTATGCTCAAAGCAGACGGTACCAAGTTCGGTAAATCCGCAGGCGGGTCCATCTGGCTTGATCCGAATAAAACGACTCCATTTGAATTCTATCAGTTCTGGGCGAACACGGATGACCGCGATGTCATTAAATACCTGAAATACTTCACGTTCCTGAGCAAAGAAGAAATTGAAGCTTTGGCGGACAAGGTAGCAGCCGAGCCGCACAAGCGTGAAGCACAAAAGGCACTTGCGGAAGAAATGACGAAGTTTGTGCACGGTGATGACATGCTGGAGCAGGCAAAACGCATTACCGCCGCACTGTTCAGCGGAGATATTCGTTCTCTTACTGCGGACGAAATCGAGCAGGGTTTCAAGGAAATGCCAACCTTCGAAACCGATGGTGAAGCGAAAAATATTGTGGACTGGCTCGTGGATCTGGGCTTGGAGCCATCCAAGCGTCAGGCACGTGAGGATGTCACCAAAGGAGCAATCTCCATGAACGGTGAGAAGATTACGGAGCTGGAATTCACGGTCTCTGCAGAGCACGCAATTGGTGGCAGATTCATTATTATCCGCAAAGGCAAGAAAAACTACAGTCTGGTGAAATTGAAGTCGTAATCTGTAGTCATCGGATGAATCTTGGGAGAATTTTGCGAAGAAGTTAATCTTATCTTCCCAAGACACAAAAGAACCGCCTCCATACATGTCAATGACATCATGGAGACGGTTCTTTTTACATTCCATCTGCAAATGGTTTATGGTTTATTGATTTACAATCGCTGTGATCTCTTCATCCAGATCAAGTCTTACATTCTCACGGTAAGCCCGAATGTCGTATTCACTGTGCAGGTAGCGCAGGATTGCTTCGATCATATTGGATTCGACCAGGTATTGACTGCGTCCTTGAATCCAGACTTCAGCGGAATATCCCGTATCTTCTTCCCAGCTCAGTTCCACATTGACATCGGTTGGGCGCACACCCTTGCGTTCAGCCATGTGAATACAGATCGCGTTGACAATTTCATCCATGCTCAGAACCATAGAGATTAGTACCGTCCGTTTCTGTTACGGTCATCATCATCACGATCATTACGGCGGTCATAACGACCATCCGCTGCCGGTTTACGACGATTCGTAATGGCTCTGAACAGGGCCATCGCGAGCATCACGATCAACATAATTGCAGCCACGTTTACGAGCAATCCAAGAATGTTACCCAAAGCTCCCATGCCGCCGAACAATCCGCCGAACATCATACCTGCCAGACCACCCAGCATCATGCCTTTCATAAATCCACCGCCACCGCCGAAGAATCCGCCACGGTTCGTTGCTGCTCCATTGCTGGAGTTGTTATTTGTGTTTGATTTGCTCACGTTGGAATCGGATTTCTTAGGTGTATTGGTGTAACTTTTCGTACCCGATTTGAAACCGCCACCACGTCTAGCATCAGCAGAATCCGGATTTGCGACTCCGACTGTTGCGAACAACAATGTAAAGGCCATGAAAACCATCATGAGATGTTTAATTCCGAATTTGTTCTTCATTGTAAAGATCGTAACCCCCCGATTAATTTGTTTGATTCGCCCAAAAATGGACCTTACTCAGTTAATACGGTCAACTTGCAGGATCGTTTCAAATTTTGTTTAATTTTCTGAAATACTTGGACAAGGGTCCTGAATGGCTGCCTGACCATCGAGAAGCTGGATAACCCAGTTGCACCATTCGAGGCCTGTTTGTGCGTTCATCAACCCTTTTTGTACCAGAATGTAACTTCCGAACTCCCGGCTGCCTACTTTCAAATTATCCTGAGGTATACGGGATTTCAGTCCCTCGAAATAACGGATGCGTTCCATAAACCAGTTCTGTCGTTCATTCAGAATACGTCTCATGCTTCCGTCTTCCGCAATGCCGACACATAAAATACGCAGATTGAACTCGTCACGAGTAACCGGAGCGGTAACGGGAGTGATCATCCATCCCAGCAGTTTTTCAATACCTTTTTCCGTGACTGCATACATTTTTTTGTCCGGTTTGTCAGACTGTTGCACCCAGCGGGAGGCTAAAAGCTCATCGTTTTCCATTTTGGAGAGGAGGGGATAGATCTGACTGTGTTTGGCCTGCCAATGTGGCTGGATTTTCAACATTAGATCATAACCTGATGACTCCTCGCGGGTAAGAAGCCCGAGCAATCCGTAGGAAAGTATGTTCATGCACATGTCTCCTTAATATTAGGGCTGGGTCAGCGAAAACAATACAAAATGGTTCTCATTGACCGCTTTCATAAAAGTGTACACTGAAACTGTATGGTTTGACAACCTGGCAGAACAACTGCCTCAATTTAGACAAAAAAAGAGTGCGGACCCTGAGGTCCGCACCCAAAACCATTTAGAGAGATGTCTGTTGCCCATACCCCTCAGCGACAAGATCAAGTTCACCTGTGTAGGAGTCGATGACCATGCCGTGGACGGGTACATTGGGCGGAAGCAATGGATGTTTCTTGATCACTTCCACAGTATGTTTTACCCCTTCTTCAACGCTGTCAAACCCGCGTAACCACTTTTGCAAACGAATGCCGGAGTTCTCCAGCGTGCTCATGACTTCTGCCGATACTCCCCGTTCAACCATATGTCCGATCATCGTTTCGGCGTGCAGGGAAGCCATGCCGCATTCCGTATGTCCAACAACCAGTACTTCATCGGCACCAAGCTCATAGATCGCGACGAGTACACTACGCATGACTGACCCAAAAGGCTGAGAGATAATCGCGCCAGCGTTTTTAATAATTTTCACATCGCCATTTTTCAGGTTCATGGCCTTGGGCAGCATTTCCACCAAACGCGTATCCATACAAGTAATGATGACCATCTTTTTGGTTGGAAACTTGCCAGCCGTATACTTTTCGTATTCTTTTGTCTCGACAAATGTTTTGTTGTAAGCCAGAATCTCTTGAATGTTGTTCATGTCCATTGCCTCCTGTTATCCAATACGATGAGCACGGCCACTTGCATCAAGTGCAGCTTGTCCTACGCCCTATATTTTTATTCTTTTTTACCACGGTCTGCAACTCGCAATATTTTGCTCTATAGTAGAGTAATACAAATTGCATCTGTTAAAAGTTGATTATACGCATTGCAAAAAGTATCATCAATAGGGTATATAAACTTTTTTTTGGAGAGGTGAACGTTAACAATGGATAAACACGCACAGCAACAGCTGGAATCCTTCCGTAATCTGGCCCGTAAAATCAAGAGTTATCATGAAGCCATTGGTTTGCTTCACTGGGATCTGCGCACAGGCGCGCCGAAAAAAGGCGTTCCGACACGTTCGGAAACGCTTGGATTGTTATCTACCGAAGCATTCAAACTGCAGACTTCAGTGGAGATGAAATCCTACCTGGATACCTTAACAACTCCAGCGGTACTGGAACAACTGGAAGATACAGACCGCCGTCAGGTGGAAGACTGCAAAAAAGAGTATGATCGCAGTCAGTCGGTACCACCCGAGAAAGTGCAAGCATATACCGTGCTCACAGCCAAATCAGAGACAGCATGGGAAGATGCCAAACATAACAGTGATTTCGCTGGATTTTCGCCCTATCTTACGGACATTGTGAAGCTCAAACAGGAGTTTATTGACTACTGGGGCGTGAAAGATACGCGTTACGATACCCTTTTGGACATGTATGAACCGGAACTCACGGTAGAAAAGGTAGATGCCGTATTTGCCCGTCTCAAAGCCCGTTTGGTGCCCTTGCAAGAGAAGATCAATGCATCGGCGAACAAGCCGAATACGGAGTTCCTGAACCAGCTGTTTGACAAGGATCAACAGGAAAAATTCAGCTTGTTTATTCTGGGACAAATGGGTTATGACTTTGAAGCCGGAAGACTCGATGAGAGTGTTCACCCGTTCGCAACGGGTCTGAATCCAGGTGATGTGCGGATCACGACGAATTATTTGCAGGATGATGTGACAAGTGCGGTCTTCAGTTCACTACACGAAGGCGGACATGCCCTGTATGAGCAAAATATTGACGACAGTCTGGCCGGTACCCTTCTTGCCGAAGGCACGTCTATGGGCATCCACGAATCCCAGTCACGACTTTGGGAAAATATGATTGGCCGCAGCCGTCCATTCTGGACGCGTTATTACAGCGATTTGCAGCAGCATTTCCCACAGTTGAGCGAGGTTGAACTGGAAGACTTCTACCGGGCAATTAATCGGGTGGAGAGCTCTTTGATTCGAATTGAAGCGGATGAACTGACGTACAATCTGCATATCATCATTCGCTATGAAATTGAGAAAATGCTGTTCAACGAAGGTTTGGAAGTCAAAGACCTGCCTGAGACCTGGAATGCCAAATACAAAGAATATCTGGGCATCGTGCCACCAAATGATGGGTTGGGTGTGCTGCAGGATGTACATTGGTCCGGTGGCGACTTCGGTTATTTTGCGTCGTACTCGCTTGGCAACATGTATGCTGCCCAGATTCTACATACCTTGCGTAAGGAAATGCCGGCGTTTGATGCCTTTATTGCCGAAGGTAACCTGATTCCAATCAAGGAATGGTTAACGGACAAGATTTATCGTTATGGCAAAAGCCGCACACCGTCCGAGTTGATTCTGGCCGTAACGGGTGAAGAGTTGAACCCGGATTATCTGGCCGATTATCTGGAAGCGAAATATGCCGAGATTTACAAGCTGTAGGACAGCGATAACATCATTATCCAATGGTTGAAGAGCGGGGCGCATTGGCCCGGCTCTTCTTTTGCATGCAATTCTTAACCTTTTGTTAGGCAGCGGCATATCCATAGTAGAGAGAACAGCTGAAACCAGTGAGGGAGGGAAATACCATGAAATACACGCCCTGGTTCATCCGGGCCATTGTCATTTTGCTCATTATCATTGTGGCGCTCACGAGCTGCAATCAAGAGAAAAATGCAGGCAAAATTACGATTGGTGAGGTCACGCGTTCTGTATTTTACGCACCGGAGTATGTGGCGGTGGCCCAAGGTTTTTTTGAGGAACAGGGGCTTGAAGTGGACATTCAGACGACAGCTGGCGGTGATAAAACGATGGCGGCATTGCTCGCAGGTTCTGTTGACATCGCGCTGGTTGGGGCAGAGACATCGATCTATGTTTATCAGCAGGGAGCGGAAGACCCGGTCATTAACTTTGCCCAGCTTACACAGACAGACGGAACATTTCTGTTTGCCCGCAATCCCGAAGGAAGTTTCGATTGGAATCAATTGAAACAGAGTACTTTCCTTGGACAAAGAAAAGGCGGCATGCCTCAGATGGCAGGCGAATTCACGCTGAACAAACATGGCATTCATCCGCAGAATGATCTGGAGCTGATTCAAAATGTGGATTTTGCCAACATCGCTTCCGCTTTTGCCTCTGGTACAGGTGATTATGTGCAGTTGTTTGAGCCCCAGGCATCCATCTTTGAAAAAGAGGGTCGCGGGAAGGTTGTAGCCTCGTTTGGAACGGAAAGCGGTCATCTGCCTTATACGGTGTTCATGACCAAACAAAGCTACATGAACGACAACAAAGACGTGGTTCAGAAGTTTACGAACGGTCTGCACAAAGCGCAAACGTGGGTAGATTCCCATACGGCTGAAGAGATTGCTGAGGTCATCAAACCCTATTTCAAAGATATCGACCCAGCCATCCTGGTAAGCAGTGTGAATCGCTATAAGGAACAGGGAACATATGCAACGGATCCAATCATTGATGAAGAAGAATGGAATAACTTGCTCGACGTCATGACTGCGGCAGGAGAATTAAAACAGCGGGTGGAGTCTGCAACAATCGTCGATAACTCCTATGCAGAACAAGCGGCATCGAATAAGTAACCAGGTATTCAGGAAAGGAAGTGAGCACATATGCCTGAATCCGAAACGGTGATCAAACTGGAAGGGATTTCGCAAGTTTATGTCAGTGAGCGTGAAGCTTCACTGGTTATTGAAAATCTGAGTCTTCAGGTCAAGCAAGGAGAGTTCGTCAGTCTTGTTGGCCCCAGCGGATGTGGAAAAACCACGTTGCTGTCGATCATCGCCGGGCTGCTCACCCCAACCGCAGGCGAGGTCCAAGTTAAAGGTAAACGCATCGAGGGTCCTTCTGCCCAGATCGGTTATATGCTGCAACAGGATTATCTGTTTCCATGGCGGACCATTCTGGACAATGTCCTGATCGGACTTGAACTGACAGGTACGCTCGATGAACGGAGCCGTGAACGTGCGAGGGAGCTGTTGGCAGGCATGGGTCTCGCTGGCACCGAAGACCAGTATCCTTCCGAGCTATCCGGGGGTATGCGGCAACGCGTGGCGCTGGTACGCACACTGGCTACAGACCCGGGAATACTCTTGCTTGATGAACCCTTCTCTGCGCTTGATTATCAAACTAAGCTGCAATTGGAGGATCTGGTATCAGACACATTGAAGGCGTCCGGTAAAACTTCGGTGCTTGTCACTCATGACCTGTCGGAAGCTATCGCTGTCAGTGATCGCGTTATCGTGCTTGATCGCAATCCGGGCCGCATTCGGCGGGAGTTCATCATCCCTGAGGAGCTGCGGGACGTGCAACCTTTTTACGCGCGGGAGCAGCAAGGTTTCAATGAGCTGTTTCAGGCGTTATGGAGCGAACTGGAACAGTCCGGAGGAGGTGAGAAGAACGGGTGAATCATGCGAATCAGAAGAAGCAGGAAATGCGTGATGACTGGATGAAACAGCTGCACCAAAGTCATATTCAGCAGGTCGCCAGATGGCGTCATAAAGTGCTGGCTGTGCAGCTGTCCATGCTGGTATGTATGTTTTTGTTGTGGGAACTGGCGGGACGACTGCGCTGGATCGACGTGCTCTTGTTCAGTTATCCAAGCAAAATTTTCAATCAGATTGGCAAGGACATTGCCAGCGGGGAGTTATGGGCGCATGTCGGTGTAACCGTTGGGGAAACGGCAGTTGGTTTTTTGCTGGGGACACTCGTCGGAACGCTGCTTGCGGTCCTGATCTGGTGGTCTCCTTTTTTGTCCAAGGTGCTTGATCCTTACATGGTTGTATTTAACAGTATGCCGAAGGTAGCGCTGGGTCCGATTTTTATTGTCATGTTTGGTGCCGGTTTTACGGCGATTGTTATGACGACCTTGTCAATTACGGTGATTATAACAACACTTGTTGTGTATAACAGCTTCAATGAAGTGGATCAGAATTATATTAAAGTCATCCGCACGTTTGGTGGCGATCGCTCCGAAATTTTTACCAAAGTGGTATTGCCCGCTTCCTTTCCCGCCATTGTCTCTACCCTAAAAGTAAACGTGGGTATGGCCTGGGTTGGGGTGATCGTGGGTGAATTTCTGGTCGCCAAGCAGGGGCTGGGGTATCTGATCATCTATGGATTCCAAGTGTTTAATTTCACTCTGGTTTTGTCAAGTTTATTGATTATTGCAGCGGTAGCGACAGCGATGTATCAACTCGTTGTTTATGTAGAACGCAAGCTGCTGGCAGGACGCAGGTAATCTTGCAAAGTATGCATGTGTAAAAGAGTGCTTTACGATATGTATACAATTTCACAAGAGGTGTCACGTTGCCCGAACCCGTAAAATCAAGTACCATACTAATACGAATATTCCGCGCAGTCCGGAATGAATGCGACGATTGGAGAAGAGGGCCTAGAGGCTTCCGTCGCATCAATCAAATTGCCAGCGTCCCTCATCCGGGGCGTGTTATTGTGACCGGCATGCATGCGCATGTCGGTTGATGCCGTTTACTGGGCATTGTGTCCAAAATGATATGCAATTCTTTCGCTACATTCTTTTTTTAGTGGAGATGAAATGGTTTGTGGCAGGATGAGTAATACTAGGGAATGATATGCGAAAGTCGTTCTACTGGTATTGGACAAGCGATCATGTGGAGAGGTGTGACTCGCTTGCTTTGACATTTTTGCAGCTTAGAGGAGAGGAATGTTAGATGGGTTTTAGGGTAATAAAAACCGCAATAGCCGCGCTGATGGCCGTGCTGATTGCGGACTGGTGCGGCTTGCCTGGACCAACATCGGCGGGTTTGCTCGCCATTCTGGGCGTGGACGTAACTCGAAAAAGAAGTATTCGTACCATTTCTGCCCGATTCTTCGCTTCCGTAGTGGGGCTTTTATTTGCAAGTGTACTTTTTCACTTTCTCGGCTTCCATTACTGGGTGCTGGCGGTCTACATACTGATTGCGTTTCCGGTTATTGTCCGGGCAGGGTTCAAGGAAGGTATTGTGACGGGGTCTGTCGTAGTGTTTCGGGTATTTGGCGGCGGAGAAATGGACGTACATGTCGTTCTGGTACAAATTGGATTGCTGTTAGTTGGCCTTGGTTCCGCGATGGTGGTCAATCTGGCCTACATGCCGGCTGCTGATCCGCAGATGCTGCGTATCCGCAAAAGGATCGATGAATTATTCTCCGTCATCTTCAAGGAATTTGCAGCCACGTTGCGAAATCCCAACGAAGTCTGGGCAGGAAAAGAACTGATTGAAGCCGACAAGGCTGTCCTTGGCGGCATTGAAGCAGCCAAACGTTCATTGGAGAATCAGGTCATCCACCCGAATGAGGGCTGGAGTGTTTACTTTTATATGCGCAAAACGCAGCTGGATTCCATCCAGCATATGATGCATCTGGTCTCCCAGATCTATCAGAAGATGCCGCATGCGGAGATGGTGTCAGAGCTGTTTGATCAGCTTAGCCAGGATGTGTTGACCGAATCTTACACGGGACGAACCGAAAAACTTCTCGCAGATGTGCAGGAAGAATTCAGGCGAATGGATCTGCCGGATACAAGGGAAGAATTTGAGATTCGCTCCGCGATTCTCCAGCTGTGCCGGGAACTCGCGCTGTATCTGAAAATCGCGAAGAAGGACAAAGCGCCGTCCCCAATTACGGACCGGTCCCAATCTACAAACGAATAATAGAAAATAGTTGTCACCCTAGACGGATGCCCTGCATACACTTGTAGTGAATGATTGTATGGAGGAGGTTTAAAGATGTCATTGAGTCATAAACATCAATGTAGAGAGATCATCACGAAGGCGATCTGCGGCAAAGGTCGTAAGTTCTCTACCGTAACACATACCGTGACTCCGCCTAATGGTCCGACCAGTATTTTGGGGGCTTGGATTATCAACCACCAATATGAAGCTGTATCAGCGGGGGACGGAATTGAAGTTATTGGTACTTACGATATCAACATCTGGTATTCCTATGACAAAAATTCGCAGACGGATGTAGCCAAAGAAACAGTGTCGTATGTAGAACATGTGCCTTTGTCCTATCTGGACCCGAAACACCGGACTGCCACAGTAGAGGTATCTGCGGATGCAACGCAGGAACCGAGCTGTGTGGAAGCCACGGTGTCGGCAGGTGGAGGCAGCGTAATTATCCGGGTGGAACGGGAATTCGCTGTAGAGCTGGTCGCCGAGACTAAAGTTTGTGTGAAAGTGTGCACGGATGGTTGTGGAGATTACGAAGACAAGGATTATGACTTTGGCAGTGGTGATGGAGATTATGACGATCTCGATCCCGACCTGCTGGACGATGAACTGTAATTTCATCGCACTAGAACGATTAGTTAGGGTATTATATGCGCCGGAAGCGGCAACGAAGAGGGCGCAAGCCCTCTTTTTTCATAATTATTATTTATAGGATCTACGAGGCTCCTGGATGTACGTTGAAATACCTCTCGAAGGAAGGCTCCACCTTGTGGAGTTGTTTTCGTTTTGGGGCGATGGGGAAGGAGGGACAAGATGAATGTGACAGAAGAGGCTGAGGAAGCGGTGCGCCGATATGAACGCATGCTCCCTAGGGAACGGACCGATCGCCTGAAGCGATCCGGCATTGAAGTGATGTCCTCGCAGAGCAGGCGTGCCCGAGAGTTGGGCCTGCGTGTACGTTACGATGTGGAGATATGCTGCCTGCAAGCGATCCGAATCAAACGCAGAGATACCAGCGGCATGGGTGGAGCGCAAGAAAGTGTGCTGGACCCGGATGCTGCTTCGACGTTGTTCAAACGCATTGAACGGCTTGCCGTCAAAACATTGTACACAGTCGGACTGGATCACGGAGCTGTAAGATTGGAGGCTACAGGGAAAAGCGGCTGCGCTGTCGTCTCGATTGATCCGAGACCTTGGAAGGGCATGACCGACCTCTCTGCCATGTACCGTGCAGGCTGGAAACAGCTTCAGTCTGAACTGGATGAAGAGCGGCATCGGAATACAGCACCTACACTTGGAATGGACCCCGAGTTCCTGCTTGTGCAGATGCCTGAATCCAAAATCGTACCGGCTTCCCGATTTCTGGAACGTACAGGTGTAGCAGGCTGTGATTCCGTGACAATCGGCGGACGGCGAATATATCCGGTAGCGGAACTACGCCCAGCGCCCAGCTCCGAGCCGCGTGAACTGCTGGCACATCTGATGAGGGCCTTTGCGGTAGCCTCACGCAGCATTAGCGACCATTCGCTGATTTGGCAGGCAGGGGGGATGCCCCAGCGAGGACTGCCGCTTGGCGGACATGTTCATTTCAGTGGCGTGACACTGAACGGTGAACTGCTGCGTGCCTTGGACAATTATCTCGCATTGCCGCTTGCCATTCTTCAGGACCCGCGAGGTTCAGGGAGACGCCCGCGGTATGGGGCACTGGGTGATTTTCGGCTGAAATCCTACGGTGGATTCGAATACCGCACATTGCCGAGCTTTCTGGTATCTCCTCTGGTTGCCAAAGGTGTCGTAGCTCTGGCTGGTCTGATTGCTGGTGGCTATAGTAAACTCCGTCAACGTCCATTGGCGAAGGAGGCAATCCATATGGCCTTTTATGAAGGGAACCGCGAAATAATGCAGGCACCTATTTCAACCCTGCTGGATGACCTGACACAAATGGATGATTATGAGCGCTACGAACGTTATGCGGCTCCTTTAATTACCCAATTAAGACAGGGGAGGACATGGGATGAGAGTCGGGATATACGTAAACTCTGGAATATTCGAGCAGGTTCATGAAGAGTGGGCACTTTTTTGGTATAATGAGAATTAAGACAATTTTGATTATCGTTATGGGAGAAATGGAACAGCAACCTGTGAGGGAAGCGGCGGATGGCCGAAACATGAGGCGGAGGCACAAATAAAGTGCCTGACCGCCTTATTGCTCCTTCCGGGTCAGCGCCTCTTCCTGACATCATAGGAGCGGATGGAGGATACTCATGGCTCAGTATACGCCAATGATTCAACAATATTTGCAAGTGAAGGCCGAAGCGCAGGACGCTTTTCTTTTTTTTAGATTAGGTGATTTCTATGAAATGTTCTTTGAGGATGCGGTCAATGCGGCCCGTGAGCTTGAAATTACATTAACAGCACGCGCAGGCGGGGGAGAAGATAAGATCCCGATGTGTGGCGTGCCTTATCATTCGGCTGACAATTACATACAGCGCTTGATTGAAAAAGGATACAAGGTAGCCATTTGTGAACAAATGGAAGATCCAACCGTAACCAAAGGCATGGTACGACGCGAAATTGTACGAGTCATCACGCCCGGAACAGTTATGGAAGGCAAGACATTGGGGGACAAGTCCAACAATTATATGGTTTGCCTGACGGGGAACCAGAACACACTTGCACTAGCTGCCTGTGACTTGTCTACCGGGGAGCTCTACGTGACCTCTGTCCCATACTCCCAGGAGTGGCTAAAGGATGAGATCGGGATCTATGAACCCTCGGAACTGGTGGGGGATGCGGCGTTACTGGATACAGTTGCTACCCAGGCATCTCCAATCGGCCGTCCTGTGGTCTATACGCCGTGGACAAAGAGTAAGGAAGATCTAGTGCGGCAGCAATTCGGCGAAGCGGTATGGGCACGTCTGGAGCCTGAGCGTCAAGCTTGCATTGCACGCCTCTTCTCCTATTTAAGTGAGACACAGAAACGCTCCCTTGGACAGCTGACACAGGTTTCAACGTACGAGCCGGATCATTTTATGATTCTCGACCCGTTTACTCGGCGCAACCTGGAACTAGTGGAAACTGTCCGTGAACGTTCCAAAAAAGGTTCGTTACTGTGGTTGTTGGACCGGACAGAGACGTCCATGGGTGCCCGGATGCTGCGACGTTGGGTCGATAAACCTTTGCTGCAAAAAGGCAAAATCAATGAGCGGCTGGAAGCGGTAGATACGCTGTATAACCAGTTTATATTGCGGGAGGATCTGCGTGCAGAACTCAAAGACATCTACGATCTGGAACGCCTGGTGGGCCGCATTGCCTTTGGTAACGCCAATGGTAGGGATCTGAATGCGCTGAAGATGTCATTGGACAAAATTCCGGGGCTCCGTCAGTATTGTGCAGATTCTCCATCCACGACGTTACAGCATATTGCTGGCATTATGGATGATTGTAGTGATCTGCGTGATGCAATCGGTGAGGCTATCGTTGATGAGCCGCCAGTGTCCGTGAGAGATGGAGGCTTGATCCGTGAAGGATATCATGAGCGGCTGGATGAACTCCGGGAAGCTTCGGTGAATGGCAAACAGTGGATTGCAGAACTGGAAGCCAGAGAGCGTGAAGCGACTGGTATCCGCTCGTTGAAAATCGGTTACAACAAAGTATTTGGGTACTATATCGAAATTACCAAGTCGAACCTGGCTTCTCTGCCGGAAGGGCGTTATGAGCGGAAGCAAACACTTGCCAATGCGGAGCGTTATATTACGCCAGAGCTGAAAGAGAAAGAGACACTGATTCTTGAAGCTCAGGACAAAATGGTTGATATTGAATACGGCTTGTTCGCGGAATTGCGGGAACGGCTTAATCAGGAGATCGCCAGGCTGCAGAAGTTGGCTGAACTGGTCGCGGAGATTGATGTATATCAATCGTTTGCCGTTATCAGTGCGGAACGTAATTTCGTACGGCCTACATTAACCGATGGTTACAATCTGGTTGTGGAACAAGGTCGTCATCCGGTGGTTGAAGCCGTGATGCGAGACGGAGCTTTTATTGCCAATAATACAGCCATGCGCAAGGAAGAGGCTCGAATTCTGCTGATTACCGGTCCGAATATGGCCGGGAAAAGTACCTATATGAGGCAAGTGGCGCTGATTTCGATTCTGGCGCAGATCGGCTGTTTCGTGCCAGCTGGACAAGCTGAGGTACCGATCATGGATCGCATTTTCACACGGATTGGTGCGGCAGACGATCTCATCGGCGGACAGAGTACGTTTATGGTCGAGATGGCCGACATTCAGGTCATGACAGATAAGGCAACACCGCGCAGTCTGATTATTATCGACGAATTGGGACGGGGGACGTCCACCAGTGAAGGCATGGCGATTGCGCAGTCTGTGATTGAATATGTGCATGATATCATTGGCTGTAAAGCGCTTGTATCCACACACTTCCACGAGCTTGCTCATCTGGAGGAAAGTCTGGACAAGCTGGCGAACTACTCCATGGCCGTTCAGGAGAGCGGGGACAAGGTTAATTTCCTCCGCAAATTGATTGCCGGGGCTGCCAGCAGCAGTTACGGAATTTATTGTGCACGACTTGCAGGTCTGCCGGATAGCATCATCGAGCGGGCAAATGGATTGCTGCATGGTTTTGAGCATGCCGCAGCTCAAGTTGCCGTTGGAGGTGAATTTGCCGGGAATGACAAGCGACAACTGGATGAACAAGTTCATGGCGTGGAGTTTCAGTCTACAGACCATTCCTCATTAATACGGGAACATGAGACTGAGGAGAAGGTTGACTTCGCTGTTTTAATTGAGGATTCATCAGACCAGCAACAAGCCCATAAACCAGCCAGCAAGAAGCAGACAGGCTCCAAACATGCAGATGTGGTTCAACTGTCCATCTTTGGTGATGACGAGCCTAGTATAGCTCCGAAATCGGATGTAGTTGCAGTTGACAAGCCTGCCCGGGAGTTTATTCGCAATATGAAAGATATTGATGTGATGAACATGACGCCGCTTCAGGCGATGCAGATATTGAATGATCTTAAATTGAAGGCACAGCAATTATCCTGAGTATAGGGGAGGGGAAAACCTGTGGCGAAAATTCATGTGCTTGATGAACATATTGCCAACCAGATTGCGGCAGGTGAGGTGGTTGAACGACCTGCTTCAGTCGTTAAGGAGTTGCTCGAAAACTCGGTGGATGCAGGCGCCTCCAAGATTGATGTTACGGTGGAAGAGGGCGGGCTGCTTCGTATTCGGGTTAAAGACAATGGTTCCGGTATCGAACCTGAGGATATGGAAAAGGCCTTCTATCGTCATGCAACCAGTAAAATAGCCCATGGTCGCGATCTGTTTCAGATCACAAGTCTTGGATTCCGGGGAGAAGCCTTGGCGAGTATCGCCGCTGTCTCCAAGGTGGAAGTGTTATCGGCCAGCGGCAATGACGGGCGAGGGCGCCGAATCGTGATTGAGGGAGGCAAACTTCTCTCACATGAGGATGCAACCTCACCCCAAGGCACGGATTTTGAGGTGAAAGAGCTATTTTTCAATACACCAGCCAGGCTTAAATATATGAAAACGATCCAGACCGAGCTGGGACATATCTCGGATGTTCTCTATCGCATGGCCATGTCCCATCCTAACATCTCGTTCACGCTGCGTCATAATGAAAATACGCTGCTTCAGACACTGGGCAACGGGGATCTGCTGCAAGTGGTTGCAGCGATCTATGGTACAAGTGCTGCCAAAGCCATGCTCCCCATTCAGGGAGAAAGTCTGGACTATCGTGTGAGCGGGCTAATCAGTCTGCCGGAATGGACTCGTGCTAATCGTGGCGGCATGTCAACCATTCTAAACGGACGATATATTCGGAATTATGGGCTCAACCAGGCTATTCTGAAGGCGTATCATACCTTGCTGCCTATTAATCGGTTTCCACTTGTCGTAGTGCAATTGGAGATGCACCCATCCCTGGTCGATGTGAATGTGCATCCGGCGAAGCTGGAGGTTCGTTTCAGCAAGGAAGCGGAGCTGTACGAGTTTATAGAAACAACACTGCGTGGAATATTACGGAAGGAAGTACTCATTCCACAGGTAACCAAGCAGCAGATCAGACGTGGAGATAATAGCTCCTTTATTCAGGAACAATTTCTTTTCCCAAGAGGGCCGCTAAAGGACGAAGCTGAATCCGCAGGTTATGGGCAATCGGGTCCTTTAGGGAAACGTGCTGAACCCGGTAACATGAACCCGGAGGATGATGATCTGGATTTGGATGCTCCGGCTGATGTGCAGTCAGGTACTGATGGGAACATGGAGGGTCAGACGCTGCCTTTGCCCGAGCCTCCACCCGAGCTTCCGCCAACCTACAGTCCATTCGGGGTGTTGAGCGGAGACTCAGGATCTAATGTTCTGAAGTATAATTATAGTGATAACGAAAGTTCCCATAGCGATCCAGCTTCAGCTGGGAGTGGAAGTAACGGTGCTGCTACAGATGGTGTTTCGCAGGATGCCATACCTTCAACTGTGGATAGTAGACCATCTGCTTCGCAGCCTCCGGCTCCTGACTATCGTTCCAATTCGGTGGATTCTCCGGTTAGAGAAGGACGTTCATCTTATAACCCATCTGCGGCAGGTACAAAAGGAGAGCGAAGCTGGAAGGCTCCACGTTTACCGGACCCAATTAGGCTGGCATCTGCCGTTAAATCGGATGTTTCCATGCCTGCGTTTCCCGAACTAAGTCTGATTGGGCAGCACCATGGAACGTATTTGATTGCACAAAATCAAGATGGTCTATATCTGATCGATCAGCATGCCGCGCATGAACGGGTGAATTATGAGTATTACTACGAGCAGTTTGGCAGTCCGGCTCAGGCGTCACAGGAACTGTTACTGCCCATTACGCTGGAGTTCACTCCTTCCGAGACCGAAAAGCTTAAAACCAGACTGGCTTGGTTCGAGCAGGCAGGTGTGTACTTGGAGCATTTCGGCGGGCAGACCTTCAGGGTGCGTTCCCATCCGTTCTGGTTCCCAAAAGGGGATGAGAAAGACATTATTGAGGAGATGGCAGAATGGGTTCTGAGCGAACGTAGTATTGATGTTGCCAAGATGCGAGAAGCGGCATCCATTATGTGCTCTTGCAAGGCTTCCATCAAAGCCAATCAGAAACTGACGGATCAGGAGGCGGAAGTGCTGATTCAGCGTCTTGGTTCATGCCGTCAACCATATACTTGTCCACACGGGAGACCAATTGTGGTTTCATTTTCAACCTATGATCTGGAGAAATTGTTCAAACGGGTCATGTAGCTATTTAGGAGGAAGTTATGTATATTACAACCGGTGAAAAGGAAGCAGGCCACCTTGTGGAACGTGCGCGAAACCTTGCGGAAACAACGGGAGGCACCTATATACCACGCAAAAAAATGTCTTTACCTACACTGATTGCACATTATGGGATAGATGAGGTTGTTGTTGTGCTTCAGGGTAAAGTTCGTTTGTTTCGTCCGGATTCACCGCTGCTTGAGTTTCACCCCAGCATGGGATTTGTACGCGCCAAACGTGTGTTAAGGGGAGAGGCAGACCCAATGCTGGAAGCGGGAGCTGTGCTTGAAGGAGATACCATTATCGATTGTACTGCCGGACTCGGCACCGATGCGTTGGTCTTTTCGGTGGCGGTGGGCGAAAGTGGTCGGGTCATCGCATGTGAGAGCTCCCTCCCGCTGTACACACTATTAGTAGAAGGCATGTCTCAATATGAAAGCATTAAGCCTGCGGTAAACGAAGCTTTCCGGCGCATTGAGCTGCGTCACGCAAATCATCTTGATTTGCTGCGTTCCATGCCCGATCGAAGCTGTGATACGGTCTATTTTGACCCGATGTTCCGTGAACCGATGCTCGATTCAAGTGCCATCCAGCCTTTGCGGGATTATGCGAATCCAAGCGCACTGGATGAACAGAGTATTATTGAAGCGAAACGGGTTGCCCGCAAGCGGGTAGTTATGAAAGAGAAGCGCGGCAGCACGGAGTTTACGAGACTCGGCTTTGAGGTGCACGACCGGGGCAATGCAAAAACACTGTACGGAGTGATTAATGTTGAAAGTGGAAGTTAAACCGAAGCTGCTTGTGCTGGTCGGACCGACAGCTGTAGGCAAAACGAGAATGAGTATTGAGCTTGCACAAGCCTTCAATTGTGAAATTATTTCGGGGGATTCGATGCAAGTATATCGCGAAATGGATATTGGAACGGCCAAAATTACTCGTGATGAAATGAAGGGTGTACCCCATCACCTCATTGACATCCATGAACCGGAATACCCCTATTCTGTAGCTGAGTTTCAGGAGAGCTGCACACGTCTGATTGAGGAAATCCATGAGCGCGGCAAATTGCCTTTTATTGTTGGTGGCACCGGTCTGTATGTTGAATCGGTATGTTACGGCTTTCAATTCTCGGACAGCGGCTCGGATGAAGCGTTTCGAAATGAACAGTTCCGTTATGCAGAGCAACATGGCCCGCAGGCGTTACATGATAAGCTGAGGGTCATTGATCCGGTTAGTGCAGAACGACTGCATCCGAATGACCAGCGCCGAATTGTTCGAGCACTGGAAATCTACCACCTCACAGGTGAGAAGTGGTCCGAGCAGCTTGCTTCCCAAAAAAAGGAGTCTCCGTATGACCTGCTTATTGTGGGTTTGACGATGGATCGTCAGAAGCTGTATGCCCGAGTGGAAGAGCGAATTGATCTGATGATCGAGCAGGGTCTGGTAGATGAGGTCAAGTCTTTACTGGAGCGCGGGGTAGCGAGGGGGCATATCTCCATGCAGGGACTCGGCTATAAGGAAATTGCGGCTTATATTCAGGGTGAAGTAAGCTGGGAGGCTGCGGTAGAGTGGCTAAAAAGGGATACACGCCGTTTTGCCAAGCGGCAATTGTCCTGGTTCCGTCATATGAAGGACATTGAATGGGTGGATATGACGGATACCACAGATTTTAATGGAAATTATACTCAGGTATGTGAGATGATTACACGCAAGTTTGGCTGAATATAGAAATTGCCTTTCGCAACCAATATTTAGGACTTTAGAGCCTCTATCTTTTGAAATAAAGGTAGAGGTTCTTTATTTTTTTAGGAAAAGGATGTCATTAAGAGAGGGGATAACTGGAGTCGTATACAATATTAGTTACTTTCGCAATTGCGGGTCTAATGGCCCTAATCTGGGTATTTATTTAATGTTCAAGACCAATATCTACTTGAAAATTCTGATTCAAGGATAGAATAAAAACGGCAAAATATTCCGTTATCAAGGAATAGGGAAAACCGTTAGAGACCAAGAAGAAAAGAAGAAGAGCTTTGGGAAAGTAAGAATTTGTCCCTCTTTTGCAATTTTGACAAGCAGTGTATAATGGATAAGTCTTCTAGTTGCAAGCGAAGCTCACACATAGCTGCAAATAGCAGGCAAGGGGTTTTTGTGGATTATATGAAACTGTTCATGATATAATAGCACGAAAGCTACTCAGCGATATTGAATATTACTTAAACATGAATTCAAATGAACCAATGGGGGTACGGCTAATGAACAAGTCCATCAACATCCAAGATACGTTCTTGAACCAACTGCGGAAAGAAAACATTCCAGCTACGGTCTATCTGACCAATGGCTTTCAAATCCGCGGAACGATCAAGGCATTTGACAATTTTACGATCGTCATTGACAGCGACGGACGCCAGCAAATGGTCTACAAGCACGCCATCTCCACGTTCACGCCGCAACGCAGCGTATCGCTGATGCAGCAAGATAACAGCGGCGAAGCTTAAAAAAAGTCGAAACCTTTTTATCAACCATTTCGTCTACAAGTATAGGAATTGAAGCAGAGCAACCTAATAAGGGTTGTTCTTTTCATTCCGGGCAAAATAAGCAAATACCAGCTTGCGCCAACAGACGAATAGAAATTATGCATCCGAAAGGGAGTCAGGAGGTAACATGCCAAACGATCCGTTGTCGAGGTCTAACAATCGCAACAGCAATAACAAGTCAACCAAAAAAGCGAAGCCAAAGACTTCTAAAAAGAAAAAAATTACGGGTAAACGCGTTGGATGGACATTGTTTTTTACCATGGCAATCGCCATATTCTGTGCACTTGGCGGATATTTATTTATTATGGTGAGTGGTGAAAAACTGCTCAAAGCCAATCTGGACAAAACAACAATCAATGAAACTTCAAAAGTATATGACCGTAATGGACAGCTAATGGGTGAGTTATCCATTAAAAAGCTGGAGCCGGTAGAGAGTGACGCTATTCCGAAATTGCTCAAGGAAGCTTTTGTTGCTACAGAGGATAAACGTTTCTACGAGCATCAGGGTGTGGATATCTGGTCCATCGGACGGGCGGCAGTAAAAGATGTCATGGCCCGCTCCATGGTGGAGGGCGGCAGTACGCTGACCCAACAGCTTGCAAAAAATATGTTCTTGTCTCGTGACAAGACATTCTTCCGTAAAGCTACGGAAGTTTCCATTGCGATGGCATTGGAGCGCAAATACACAAAAGACGAGATTCTTACGATGTACTTGAACCGGATTTTCTTCGGTCATCAGCGTTATGGGATTAAGGCTGCATCTGAATTTTATTTTGGGGAAAAAGATTTGAACCGGCTTGAATTGTGGGAGATTGCAACCCTGGCAGCCATGCCTAAAGGGCCATCTGCTTACAACCCGCTGAGTAATCCTAACGATTCCAAAGCACGGCGTGGTGTGGTATTGCAGCTGATGTACGAACAAGGCTACATTACCAAGGCGGAAATGGATAAAGCCAAAGCAGTCGATTATAAATATACACCACCTGAGAAAGAGCAAAAGTACCAAGCCTTTATCGATTATGTTCTTCGTGAAGCTGAAAGTGTGTCAGGTAAAACGGAAGATGATCTGAATATTGGTGGATACAAAATTTACACGACGATGGATGCTCAAGCTCAAACCGCGATGGAGAGCGCGTTCTCGGATGATAGCCTGTTTGAGTCAAGCAAAGATGATCAACAGGTTCAAGGATCTATGGTAATCATGAACCATGAAAATGGCAGTCTCGTTGCTTTGCTGGGCGGACGGGATTATCAAACGAAGGGCTATAGCCGGGTAACACAGAGCCGCAGACAGCCTGGATCGGCATTTAAACCGATTGTGTCTTATGCGCCGGCTCTTGAATCAGGGAATTACAATGCAAACTCAGCTCTCAGTAATGAAAAGCAATGCTTTGGGAATTACTGTCCGGGTAATTTGCATGGGTATTCTTCAACCATTAGCATGACGGATGCCATTACGAAATCGGAGAATATTCCGGCAGTATGGCTGTTAAACAAAATTGGTGTGAACACAGGTGTTCAATTTGCAAAAAGTGTAGGTATCCAGCTTACAGATGAAGACAAAAACCTGGCGATTGCGCTGGGAGGTCTTAGCAAAGGAACAAATACGCTGGAAATGGCGCAAGCCTACAGTGCTTTTGCCAATTTGGGTGAGTACCAGAAGGCATATGCCATTAAGGAGATTAAGGATAGTTCCGGGAAAACGACTTATAAACATGACAAATCAGACACAACGCGTGTGATGAGTGAGCAAAATGCGTATTCCCTGACTCAGATGCTGCAAAACGTAGTCAATGACGGTACGGGTCGTTCAGCACGTCTGGATCGACCGGTCGCTGGTAAGACGGGAACCGTTCAAAGTGGTATTTCCGGCAACAGTGCCAACCGTGATGTTTGGTTCGTCGGATACACGCCAGAATGGACTGCAGCAGTATGGATGGGTTATGACAATCCGGATGCAACCCATATGCTCAAGAATAGCAGTAAGCTGTCAGCAGCGTTCTTTGCCAAAGTTATGGGGGATGCGTTGAAAGGCGTTCCTGTGAAGGACTTCAAAGCTCCAGCAGGAGCCCAGACACCTCCGCCGGAAAAAGAACCAGAGAAACCAACGCTTTCAGTGAGTGGTTTGAATGGTGCTTATGATCCATCTACACAAACGGTATCGTTGAATTGGTCTGCAACAGGGGATTCATCGACACAGTATCGGATTTACAGAAAAGAAACATCTGAAGGACAGTTCACGCACCTCATTGATGCGGTTGGTTCGACCAGTGCGCAGGATCTAAGTGCTCTTCCTGGTCTCACATATGAGTATTATGTGACGGCCTATGA
This sequence comes from Paenibacillus sp. JNUCC-31, assembly GCF_014844075.1. Lineage (NCBI taxonomy): Bacteria > Bacillati > Bacillota > Bacilli > Caryophanales > Paenibacillaceae > Paenibacillus > Paenibacillus sp. JNUCC31. Next base: position 413,609 of record NZ_CP062165.1, on the reverse strand, counting down.
TCTGGCTTCAGGACAGGAGACGGATCCTTCCAATACGATATCGCTGATGATTGAAGCGGAAGAATTGGAACCGGAACAGCCAGATCCGGGCACGGAGCCAGGAACAGGACCGGACACAGGACAGCCAGGAACAGAAAATCCGGACAACGGTTCGCCGGACAATGGAAATTCTGAAGGTAACAATGGCAATGGCAATGGGAATGAGAATGGTAACAATGGTAACGGCAATACCGGTAACGGTAATGGGAATAACGGCAACAACGGTGGACCGGGTCAAGGTAATGGTCAACCGGGAGACGGAAGCACTCCGCCAGGACAGGGAACAACAGATCCTGGTACAGGAGAGGATTCGGGTGATGGTTCCGTATCAACACCGGGTGAGGTAGTTACACCGGATAGTGGGAACAATGGTAATGCTGGAGAGACTGATGCCCCGGTAGATGCTCAAACCGGAACTGGTGGTTAAAAGAAAGATATAGTTTTACCTGTAAGCCTGCTTCCCGAAATTTCGGCGAAGCAGGCTTTTTTGTTTTTAAAGACATCTGTAAATAGACTGGAATCTGCTGAGTAGTGGGACAAAGCTTGATTTTGAGTGTATAACTTAAATATGGTAAGCTGTAACTATTCGTAATACGTTGTGCAAAGCGGATCCAGGAACTGATGGAGTCGGTAATGCGGACGTTATTCGCTGTTCACCAATATCAGCAGGTCACGGACCTGTGGTCGGCAAAGAGGGGTTCGTATGAAACGGAAATTCGGGGACCGCGCGAACTGGCGCCGGATTACGAACCGACAATTTACATGCCGGTTCGTTCAATCCAAAATTTTCACAGGCTACATTACATTGTACACGATACAAGATTTAAAAGAGCCATTGTGGAAAACCTATGGAGGAAGCACCTTCTGCATTGCAGATAAAGGCTATTCCTGGTTGCAGTATTATCCCAAAGGAGAACATTTTGTGGTTACGGCCATGTTTGATGATCAGGAGCGGATTGTTGAGTGGTATATTGATACATGTCGCAGCCAAGGGATTACCGATCAGGGTGTTCCTTGGTTTGATGACCTTTATCTCGATGTCGTCGTCCTGAAAGATGGAGAAGTATTTTTGCTGGATGAAGATGAACTTGAAGATGCGCTTTCTCGTAAGCATATTACGACGGGGGATTACGACCTGGCCAATCGGACAGCCAAGGACTTGCTGCATGCCATTGATGCCCATGTGTTTCCTTATTTCCAATTGTCGCTGAAGCATCGAAAGACCTTGTTCGAAAACGGAGAATTCAGAAAAAATATCCATATTTGATTCATGATCAACGCGTCTTAGAATTCTTCGTCATCCTTCTAATATTAGAGCAACTGATAGAATACATTAATAATCAGGAGAGTTCAGCCCGATAAAATAGAGGTGATGGCGAATGAACGGACGGGTCATGGCTGCAGGAGGGCAACCGGGAGGCAGACCATCCAGACAAATTAATGTTGTTTTGCGTAACCAGGAGCCTCAGATGCTGGTCAAAGAAGAAGAGACGGCAATCCAGGCAGCAAAAGGGTTAGCCAAGCATGCGCATTTTCAGGAGATACAAGGTGAATTGGAGCAGTTGGTTGGGCTTGAAAATATCAAGGATTTGGTATTCGAAATTTACGCTTTCTTACAGATTGCCCAGATGCGTACCGAAGCAGGACTGCTAAGTGGAGCGCACGTGTATCATATGATTTTCAAAGGCAATCCGGGAACAGGTAAAACAACAGTAGCGAGGATTGTGGCAAAGCTGTTTCAGAAGATGGGTGTGCTCAGCAAAGGGCATCTAATTGAAGTGGAACGAGCAGATCTGGTTGGAGAATACATCGGACATACGGCGCAAAAAACGAGAGATTTGGTCAAGAAGGCATTAGGGGGAATCTTGTTCATTGACGAGGCATATAGTTTGGCTCGCGGTGGGGAGAAGGATTTTGGAAAGGAAGCTATCGATACACTTGTAAAGTCCATGGAAGACAATAAAAATCAATTCATTCTTATCCTCGCAGGGTATTCGGAAGAGATCGATTTTTTTCTGCAGACGAATCCGGGGTTGCCTTCCCGTTTTCCGATTCAGGTTGAATTTCCAGATTACAGTATTGATCAGTTAATTCAGATTTCCGAGATTATGGCCAAAGAACGTGATTATATTCTAATGCCGCAGACCATACTCAAATTAAAACAGCATCTACTCCAGGAAAAAAATGAATCTCTGCATGCGTTCAGCAATGCACGATATGTCCGAAATGCCATTGAACGCTCCATTCGCCACCAGGCAGTTCGACTATTGGAGCAGTATACTCAGGGGAATCCGGGAAAACTGGAGCTGATGACCATTCGTACAGAGGATTTGAAGTTTGAGCAAAAGTAAGCGATAATATAATTTTTGAAGCAGCCGGCCGGGTTAACCGGTTCGGCTTAAAGTATGCCATGGGAATCATGGTGGCAATAAATACATGCAGATGCGTAAAAGAAGGAGTGAATATACACGATGACAAATGGCACACATGATACAGACATGGTAAAAAAGGATCGGGCCATATTGGTGAGCCTGATTACGGATGAAGTTAAGCGTTCGGGTATTAATCCGGAGTACTCTCTGGAGGAGCTGGTGAAGCTTGCCGAGACAGCAGGCGTGGAAGTGCTGAGTGTACTGTCTCAGAACCGGGAAACACGGGATACCAAATGGTTTATTGGTAAGGGGAAAGTGGAGGAGCTCCGAGCTGTAGCTGAAGAAATGGGAGCAACAACAGCTATTTTTGACCAGGAACTGTCTGGTGCTCAGGTTCGTAATCTGGAAGAAGCGCTGGATCTCAAAATTATTGACCGTACCCAGCTTATTTTGGATATTTTTGCACAGCGCGCCAATACGAGAGAAGGTATTATTCAGGTTGAACTGGCTCAATTGAGCTACTTGCTCCCGCGTTTGTCGGGTCACGGTAAGAACCTGTCCAGACTCGGCGGCGGAATTGGAACACGGGGACCGGGTGAAAGTAAGCTGGAGACAGATCGCCGGCACATTCGTGGCCGCATCGATGACTTGAAGCGTCATCTGGAGGAAGTGACACGTCACCGCAAGCTGCACCGGGAACGTCGCAAAAAAACGGGTATCGTACAGGTTGCCCTTGTGGGTTATACGAATGCCGGCAAATCAACCTTGCTTAAACAATTAACGGCAGCTGATGTGTATATTCAAGACCAGCTTTTTGCTACCCTTGATCCGACATCACGGACAATGGAACTGCCAAGCGGCAAAGAAATCGTACTGACGGACACGGTAGGATTTATACAAAATCTACCCCATGACCTGATTGCAGCTTTTCGGGCAACACTGGAGGAAGTGAATGAAGCAGATCTTATTTTGCATGTGGTGGATGCATCATCCGCTATGCGCGAAGACCAGATGAAAACCGTACACTCGATTTTGCAACAATTGGGTTCAGGAGACAAGCCGCAGTTGGTGTTGTACAACAAAAAGGATGCATGTACTCCGGAGCAGCTTGAAATGCTTCCATTGGATAAAGACCATATCAAAGTGAGTGCGCTTGATCCAGAGGATTTGCAGAAAATTCGGGAGCTGATCCAGGGGGAACTAACTGGTGATACAAAGCGGTTCCGTATTCCGGCTGAACGTGGAGATCTTACGCCTGTGCTTTACAAAATAGGGGATGTTGTGGAGACCACTTTTGAAGAGAATGATGTCATTTATGAAGTGGAACTGCAAAAAGGTGAATATGAAAAATTTGGTTACTTACTTGAAGATTTTATACAACTGTAATATTGATGACATACTTGTATGATAATTTGACACGATAATTGATATTTGACGTTAGATACGTGCTATGAAGGGGAATGAAGCAAGATGGCAAGCTTTGATTCAGAAATTAGTGAACTTCAACAACAGGTTGAACGCCAGATTGAGGGACAATTACAACAGATAGACCTTATCACTGATCGTAATCAGTGGAAAGTAATTGAAGCTTTTCAGCATAGAAAAGTCAGCGATTTTCACTTTGCCGGTTCAACGGGTTACGCTTATAACGATCGCGGGCGTGAAGTGCTCGATGAAGTGTATGCAGATGTGTTTGGTGCAGAGGCGGCATTGGTACGTCCTCATTTTGCATCAGGAACTCACACAATCGCTACAGCTTTGTTTGGTGTGCTTCGCCCAGGTGATGAGCTGTTGTACATTACAGGTAAGCCCTATGATACATTGCATAAAGTGATTGGCAAGCCTGGTGATGGTACAGGGTCGTTACGTGATTTTGGCATTGGCTATCAAGAGACGGCTTTGCTGGAAGATGGCGGAGTAGATTGGGCAGCCGTAGAGAAAAGGATCAATGCAGCAACCAAAGTCATCGGTATTCAGCGCTCCAGAGGATATGATTGGAGATCTTCCTTCTGCATTGAAGAAATCGCTGATATGGTTGCACGTGTAAAGGCAATCAAGGAAGATGTCATCGTATTTGTGGATAACTGTTATGGTGAGTTTACGGAGGAACGTGAACCGACAGAGGTTGGAGTAGATCTGATGGCAGGTTCACTGATCAAGAATCCCGGTGGAGGTCTGGCGGAAACCGGAGGATACATATGCGGGAAGGAAAAGTATGTGCAATTGGCGGCATATCGTCTGACTGCTCCTGGAATCGGTGGTGAGGTTGGGGCAATGTTAGGCACGACTCGCAGCATCTACCAAGGACTTTACATGGCGCCGACAATTGTCGGACAGGCCATTAAAGGCAGTATATTCGCTGCAGCGATGTTTGCAGCATCCGGATTTGTGACCAAACCGGCATGGAATGAGACACGTACCGATTTGATTCAGGCTGTTCAATTTCGTTCAGCAGAGCATTTAATCGCCTTTGTGCAAGGGATACAGCGGGCAGCTGCAGTAGATAGTCATGTGGTTCCTGAACCTTGGGACATGCCCGGTTATGAACACCCTGTCATTATGGCGGCAGGTACGTTCATACAGGGTGGAAGTTTGGAATTGTCTGCTGATGCACCTATCCGTGAGCCCTATATTGGCTACATGCAGGGTGGGTTAACATACTCTCATGTTAAATATGGCGTTTTGATGGCGTTGCAGACCATGAGAGAGCGTAAATTATTGTGAGTTTATCTAACACATCATTGACACTTAGTAACAACTAAATGTACAATAGGGGAAGAATAGATGACTGGAAGGTTGATGAAGATGGGTGACGAAATTCGCAGAAATATGGCCTTATTCCCGATAGGTATTGTAATGAAACTTACGGATCTGTCCGCGCGTCAGATTCGTTATTACGAGCAGCACAGTTTGATTGTTCCTGCGAGAACGTCAGGTAATCAGCGTTTGTTCTCGTTTAATGATGTAGAACGCTTGCTGGAGATTAAAGCATTGATTGAAAAAGGGGTTAACATTGCTGGCATTAAGCAAGTAATGAATCCTGTATCCAAAGAATCCGAAGAGGCGACAGTTATTACCGCCGATACGGAAGTGAAGCGCAGAGAACTGTCGGATTCTCAGTTGCACCGTCTGCTGAAACAACAACTTGTGTCAGGTAAGCGACCTGGACAAGTATCTCTCATTCAAGGAGAGCTTTCCCGTTTTTTTAATAAAAAATAAATTCGTATAACCTCGAAGATCAGGGGAAATCCCGTTTTCGGGGAGGAGAACTCCTTGACCCGTGCAATTTTCTAATGTACAAATATAACAGGCAAGCCATTACGCAGAGTAGAAAGGGAGAGGGTATCGTGAGTTTTACTAAAGAAGACATACTACGCATCTCAAAAGAAGAAAATGTTCGATTCATTCGACTGCAATTTACCGATTTGCTTGGAGCTATCAAAAACGTTGAGATTCCTGTGAGCCAGCTTACAAAGGCTCTGGACAATAAAATGATGTTTGATGGTTCTTCCATTGAAGGGTATGTGCGTATCGAAGAATCCGATATGTACCTCTATCCTGACCTCGATTCTTGGCTCATTTTCCCATGGGTTGCAGAGAACCGTGTTGCACGCCTGATTTGTGACGTATATCTTCCAGATGGTAATCCGTTCCCAGGAGATCCACGTGGCATCTTGAAACGAAACCTGAAGGAAGCCCAAGATATGGGATTCACTTCCTTCAACGTCGGTCCTGAACCCGAGTTCTTCTTGTTCAAAACAGACGAAAAAGGAAACCCGACTAGCGAACTGAATGACCAAGGTGGTTATTTCGACCTTGCGCCTACGGATCTTGGTGAAAACTGTCGTCGTGACATCGTTATCACACTTGAAGAAATGGGCTTTGAGATCGAAGCTTCCCACCATGAGGTAGCTCCAGGTCAGCATGAGATCGACTTTAAATATGCTGATGCTCTGAAAGCAGCTGACCAGATCCAAACGTTCAAACTCGTTGTCAAAACGATTGCACGTCAGCATGGTTTACATGCTACATTCATGCCTAAACCGCTGTTTGGTATGAACGGATCCGGTATGCACTGTAACCAATCCTTGTTCAAAGGCAATGAGAACGCATTCGTTGACGAGTCGGACGAGTTGGGTCTGAGCAAAACTGCACGTCACTTCATGGCTGGAACTCTGAAGCACGCACGTGCGTTTGCAGCAATTACGAACCCAACTGTGAACTCATACAAACGTCTTGTACCAGGTTATGAAGCCCCTTGTTATGTAGCATGGTCTGCTAGTAACCGTAGCCCAATGATCCGTATTCCCGCTTCCCGTGGCCTGAGCACACGTGTTGAGGTTCGTAACCCGGATCCGGCTGCTAACCCTTACTTGGCTTTGGCTGTTTTGTTGAAAGCAGGTCTGGACGGAATCAAACGTGAGCTTTCCTTACCAGCTCCAATTGACCGTAACATCTACATCATGTCAGAAGAAGAGCGTGTGGAAGAAGGTATTCCAAGCTTGCCAGCTGACCTGAAAGAAGCATTGAACGAATTGATCCGCAGCGAAGTCATCTGTGACGCACTCGGCGACCACGCCCTAGCTCACTTCTACGAGCTGAAAGAAATTGAGTGGGACATGTATCGTACTCAAGTCCACCAATGGGAACGCGATCAATATATCACGTTGTACTAATTGAATAAAACCTTATAACTATGTGTTTTTTTGAGGGTTTAAATGGGGGACGTTTGAATGGGGATTATACTTCTATTGAGGAGTGTCCCCCAAACGTCCCCCATTTTGATTTTCTGAACCAAGAATGCTGGAGAGATCTCACCTGATTTGAGATCTTAACACTTACATCACCAATTATGTAGATGATCCCAAACATTGCTAAAGCACAAAGTAAGGCGAAAATTCTTTTCAAATTGAAATCTTAGTTAGTTTCTTTTGGAATTGAATAGTTTATCAGATCCTGGGAATATTCGCTATAAAATTTTGAATCATTTGAATAGTAGGAGAATGTTAATGAACCATACATACCAAGTACTACAAACGAAAAAGGCTCCTCCTGCATTAAGCGGGGAGCCTTTAGAATACCGACTTTAAGATCAATCAGCTAGTTTTAGTAAATTGAATTGTATAAGGTTCGTTGTAATTGTTGATTCCGTTATCCATAATTCTGAAATATACTTTTTCACCTGGTTTAGCGTTCCAGCTGATTGCTTCAGGATAACCACGGCCATTCCAGTTGTCCATTTGAATAGACAGTATCGCACCGCTTGCATTCATTTTAATAACACCCATAATAATGTCGAAGTTAGCAGGTGGAGTGGCTATAACAGAATATGTGATTTCAGATGAACCGTTAGTATTGTCTATTACATAATAATCGTTGTCGCTCATGCTATCTAAATATTGTGTTGCGCTAAATCCGGAAGATTGGTTAACGCTTGAATACATTACTTCCGCGGTCTCAAAAGTATCTGCCCAACCAGTTTTAGCGGATGCTGAACTTGAACCAAATGCCAATAAACAAGCGGTTGCCATAACAGAAATAGAGAATTTTCTTAATCTTTTCATATTCAAACCTCCCAAATATACTAGAACCAATAAAGTAAGATTCTGTTTTAAGTTATTATTTGAAATTAAAGATATCGAAGAGCTCTCACATAATTAAGTTGGCCAACCATGGATAAATATACCATATAAAATGGATATTTGTAAATGATAATATTGTAAAATATTGGCTGTATAAATATTATTCTGGAATGTTATGTGTATAGAATTGATGGAAATTAGTTGTTTGTGCAGGGAAAACAAATCTTTTGTCGAAGTGATAGATTGGTGATGAGATGAATAATACATATAAGATATTATCCACTGATATGATTTCCTTGCAGGAGCATTAACCCAGGTCCGCGTATCCGTCTGGCATGTCCTGGGTGATCGTGAACACATTATTGACTATGGGGGATAGTATAAGAATATAGCCCAGTATCCATTAAGATCATGGGGAAGAGATACTTTCGTGATACATTTGAGTTTAGGGTACAAAAATAGGAGCCATATAGTGGCTCCTTTATTACTGGGCATTCGTTTAATTAAAGTATTTTTGGATAAATTCATATTCTACTTCTTCAAAGAAGAGTTCAAGACAATAAAATGAAACAAACAACAATCCACATCCGGCCATAAAACAGAAAAATATAGAATTACCAGCGCTTGAGCCCCCGTAATGTTGTCCGCAATGTGGACATACAAAGGCGTCTTTAGATATTACACTTCTGCAAGATTCGCAATTCATTAATTTGCTAGAGGGTTTAAATTTGTTTTTTATATTTCTAAGCATTGCTTTAAAGGCTAGCATTGAAAGTACAAACAGACCAATAATCGTCCCACACTAAATATGTTACCAAATATATTGTTTAAGTCTTCAATCATTGCAGTCCTCCATTTATGTAATTAACCTAAAATACTCTATCAGACCTGTGAGAATATTTCCATATATTTCTGAGATGAAAAAACAAAAAAGAGTGATTGCCGGTTAGGGATCACTCACTCTTAGATTAGATTTCTAATTTACTTCCTTCAGTAGTTCCTCATTATTATTTCGCACATTGCCTACTTCCTTGGGGACCTTGTACGCTCTCATTTCAGCAGCCTTGTATGGCTTGAGCAAGCTGAGCAACGACTGAACATCGTCATTATATCTTCCCAGCCATTTTGCTTCATCCTCGGGTCGTAGAATAACCGGCATGCGATTATGAATGTCTTCCATAAGACTGTTCGGCTCTGTAGTAATTATGGTGCAAGTACTCAGTTTATTCCCGTCTGGATCTGTCCAGGTGTCATATAACCCAGCAAGTGAAAAAATGGAGTCGTCTTTCATAAGAATCCGCAGCGGCTGCTTAGCTGATCCTTCTTTACGCCACTCGTAAAACCCGTTCGCAGGGATAATGCAGCGCTTAGATCTGATCAGGCGTTTAAAGGCTGGTTTTTCGGACAGCGTTTCAGCACGAGCGTTAATCATCTTATTACCAATCTTGTCGTCCTTGGCCCAAGTAGGAACCAGACCCCAACGGAGCGAGCCTAATCTATTTCCGTCTTTGCTTCCAATAATGGTTGGGATGTACTGCATAGGTGCAGCGTTGTAATTCGGCTTGTACTCAAATCCATCTGCAATCGAAGCATAGTACCTGTTCGTGATAGCGTCTATGGGGTCAGTGATTGTAAATCTTCCGCACATGATAATGCCTCCTTTGAGACTCTATACTATGTAATTTTACTCAAATCTCTTAGAATAGAAACAGGGGATTTGTGGAGATACGCATCCAGAAGCTTAGTCTATTAATTGGAGCAGTTGTGTTGGTATTCAGCTTAGCTTCTAACCAATCTGTAAACGAGCAGTGGATTACAGTGGGGGATTGCCAGAAGGGAAGCAACTTATAACAGTAGAAAAGGGAACACCTGGATTGGCGGGGATCTTTGGATCATATTTACTATGAATTAACAACTCCCCGTTCGATTTTATAATATCGACTTAAGGCAGATAGAGCGACAAATGATATTCTGGAATTATTGGCTTGAATGAAAAATATCTCGACAGTATTTCTCCGTAGAGTGATATGACGTATTACAATCATTATCGAGGGCAGTGGAATTTGAAGAAGCTGCCGTCTGTAAGATACAGACAGCAGCTTCAACAGGTTGTCTAGTTTTTTCAAATGTCCTTTACAAAGGTTACGCTTTATAACTGGTAGAGCCTTTTATTATCTTACTGTATATTCAAAAACTTCATCTTGTATCTTAATTACAGCTTTTAATGGTTTGTCACTTTTAGCGACCTCGTTTGGTATTTCTGCAAGAAAATATAACGTGGTGGTTTTTAGAGGATTGACGCTGGTAATGTTACTGTAAGTGAAGTCTTCTCCTCCATTTTCCTCAACGGTACTGAAAGTAGGGTAGTCATACTGATTATCAAATATTAAGGTGACGTTTGCTATTTCATCTGCATCAATGCCGGTTGTATATAAATTTTTGGCTTTGATTGTGAGTGCAAAATATGTAGAATCATCTTCTTTTGATTCGTAGTATGTATAGAAATTGCCTGGTTTTGAAGGTTCAATCTTTTTAGAAAACTTTTGTTTAGATACTGAAATTTCCGCAAACCCGTCTATCGTTACTGTTTCTCCTTTTTTAATTGAAGTTGCAGTACTTTCTTGTTCTTGATCAACAGAATCTGCAGATGTTTCAACTGCTGGCTCTTCTTTGGATTCTGTTTGTGACAAAGTAGATTCTACTTTATTCGCAACGCCACCATCACTTTTTGAATCGGCTTTAGATTGAGGTGAGCAAGCGACAAGTGTTAAAAATGCGGTAACAAGCAAAATACCTGATACTATTCTCATATTACTAATAATCCTCCTATATATGTTCTTATTATATAGTCTATCAGACCTAGGAAAATGTTTCTATATGTAATTCTAAATATCTATGATTTCACTGTTTATAAGGGAACGTATATTCGTACATAAGTGAACACTAGGTGATTAACTTGCTAACGGATTATCAATGTAAGGTCCTATGGATCTTATACAACTTCAAAGGTGGCGGCGCAGGTTTCCCGCAGTCCACGAGTTGACGGCAAATATAAACCAGACGTCTTGGCTGTTCTCGAAGCTCTTATAGACGCGAATTCATACATTGGGATGACAAGACGGATACGTCCAACAAAGTCTATTTTGGAAGGACCCAAGGTTGACTACACTCCACCTTCGGGGAACATTGACTATTGGACTGAATATTAGGGGAGGCGCTTGTCATACGTAGTAGATTTGAAGGAAACGTATTATATGAAAGCTCAAGGATGATTATGCTAGAGTATAGAGAGGCTTGGTTGGCGCCGAAATAGTCTCTGTTAACTAATGAATTTGTATGGCTTTTAAATTGGGAGAATTCGGATTGAACAGAGTCATATAGATGACGCTTAGTACCTTTATTTCAGATGATGTCAAAGTAGTAATGTAATCAAAATGAGTATTTGAAACGAGTTTCTTCATTATAATAAGAAAAAAGGGCGCCCACAAAATGCCCGCAAAAGTCTGAATGATTATGATTAGTTTTGAAAAGTATGGAACATAAACCGTACACAAGTTCACCAATGGGAAAGCGATCAATATATCACGTTGTACTAATAGCTGCATCCCTTGGCGCTCTAGCGCTGAGGGGTTTTTCTTTTTGTGGGTAAATGGATTGTTGAACTTTTATTCTTGCAGAATACCTTTAGTGAATTTTTCGGACTTGCGCATATTATTTTTTGGTTTTAGAAGAAATATGCTCTGAAAATTCATCTGGTTCACGAACTTCGTTTTCATAATTTTATAAGTGGCTTCAGCTATGGCATTGTCATAAGGACAGCCTTTTGCACTCAACGATCGGCCGATCTCAAACGTCTCTAAAGCTCATCCATCTCTTGATCTTTAACTCACCGCCACGGTCGGTATGAAACCATTGGATCTGACTCAGATTTCCTTTCACGTTCGCAAAGGCGCGGGAAACCGTGTATGTCGAAACCAATCCCTGTTCGTTCATGATCCGACCGATTCGACGCCTGCAAACAACCAGCCCTTGTTCGTGAAATTTAGCTTTGATCTTTCGGGTGCAATATGCTTTTCGATATTTGTGAACACCTCTATAATGGCTGTGGTGATATCGTCTCCGAGTAACTCTTCTTGGGGGCTTCATAGTAAAATGTACTTCTAGGGATTTGCAGGACGTCACACACTGCTGATACCGAGTATTTTTCCGTTTACACACAATACCATTTGTTTCTTGAACTCTGCTGTATACGTACGTCTTTGTTTCGGCATTGTAGTCTTCAGAGTAATAGATTTATTCTATAAGCTCTCATTTTTATTGGCCAACTAATGGTAGCCGATCCACCTCTGAATGATGAAACATTGTATATAATATCGTAATAAGGGGAGAGTAGAGGGAAAAAGGTGGTAGAGAAATGTACCGTTTATTCATTATTGTACCCTGTCTTCTTCTGTTGCTTGGAACAACTTGTAACGCCAGAGGATCAGAATTTTCTGGATCTTTTCTTATAAATGATCTTCAAAAAGGTGGGTACATACTCTATACCCGTCATGGAGACGCAACTGTAGGGGAAGATCAACAAGATTTTAGTCTGACAGATTGCTCTACACAGAGGAATCTAAGTGCTACGGGAAAGGAACAGGCTGAGAAGTATGGCAATGCTATTCGAAAACTAAATATTCCTGTCCATATGCCCGTAGAAGCAAGCCCCTTATGTAGAACCCTCCAAACGGCTCAGACTGCTTTTGGTACACAAAATGTAAAAGTAAATGGTTTCTGGTTAAACATATATAAACTCAGTCAAAACCCGAGCACTGAAACTATAGACAGTACACTTCAAGCATTTACAAATGAAGTTGAAGAGGCACCTCCAATTCATTTTAACAGGCTAATAGTAGCTCACTCTTTTCCTCCCGGGGTGGGACTAGGAGAACTTTCGAGTATGGAGACAGTTATTATTAAACCGCTGGGAGATCAAAAAGGGTATAAGGTTATTGGAAAACTGACATTAGAAGAAGTTTTACATCTAGCCGGAATGTAAATTGTTTAAAATTTTCTACGCACTGTGTATAGCTTTCATGATGGATTTAACCAAGAGGAACAGCTTTAGGTTACTAAAGCTACCCCTCTTTAATTTCTCATTGAATTTATCTTATTTCTTCATCTTGCCAATTTATAAATTAACAAATTGTTGTATTTATCAGCATGTTTTTGTTCGTCAAGAATGATCCCCTCCCGAGGGTATCCTTATAGATTCCATAAGGAAGTCCAAACCCAATCCTTCTGTACATTTCTATAGCTGCTAATTCACCTTCAAACGCCCTTTGTAGTCCACTTATATATGAATTTATTGGAATATTGTTCGTTACTCTCACCTGAAATGTCTTGGTCAGTGAGATCTGTATACATTTGTCTAAACATCATGTTGTGTCCTCGTTCATCTTGGCAGAAGACACTGCTTAGAACATATGCACAATATAGTGAAGTGGAGAAGAGTACAGGTGTTGACCCAATACATAAAATTGTTAATCCCGAAAGCAGTTCTTGTTTTTGATGGAACAAGCAGTCGGCAAGTACAGAAATAAAAAGTTTTGGTATAGCAAATCAAGTGAGAAAAATTACCAAAACCTAACTGATGTTATGAATCATGACATACTCCTCCAACTATGTAATTAATTCAGAATAGTGTAGCAAACTATTTAGATTTCCGTATTTTTTCCTAATTACCGCTAGTGTGTCCCTCCAGATGAAGCTCTAATTTACTTCCCCAATAATTCCTCAATATTGTTGCACACATTAAAACCTTTTTATGCTTTATATACATAATTAACCAATAAAATGTTATACATTTTATTGAAGCAAGTGGATAGTACACGGGACCTCATGTATTCCATTAACAGTACATTATCAAGATGAAAAAGGCAGGGTAGCGAATCTGATCACGAATTACCTTATCTAATGCCCTCTTTTCATGGCTAGATACTAACAGTAATTACCGGGGTGCTACGGTGACTTTAGATATGCCGTAAGTCAGATCAATGTTCTTGTATGAAGAACAATGGGATCTTGCTCGTTTTGCGGGATTGAATATAGAAAATATAGTAATAAAATATTTATAATTAAATTTATGTAATTAAAATGAGAATAAAAATGTAATAGGAGAAATAGGATTAATGGTGTTTATTTAATAACGGTGATTACGCCGGTTGGCTTAGGCGGTTTTAGCTTCGCTCCGCTCGATTTTGTCATGCTTTTATCGGCTAACTGACCAATCGTTTTTGCGAAATGGCTTCGAATCTACCCAAACGAAGCAACGGGTACAACCGGAAGTTTACTTCCAAATTATGGATGGAGCTGTACCCATGTTGGACCAGGCTTTGCATGCAAGGTTCATAGTTGACTACAGGTACATGGATGGCTGGTATACGCAAACCCTACTGCTTCGTGATGAGCGACGTGAATCGGGTGATGAACGAAAACTCGCATGTCTTTTTTTCTCTTTGCTGACGAAGTCCGCAATCTGGACTTCCAGACGGCACTTCAACAACTCATGAGTCTATTCTTGAAATGTCTCAAGCCAAAAAGTAAACTATACGACTGTTTTTCGTCCAACTACAAAAATGGAACTCTGGTTAGCCCAGCTATATCAAGGGTTTGTATGGAGTTAAGCTGCAAAAGTCGGAAAATAATTTGTTGAAAATGTAATAAAGCAGGGTCTGGTTTGTCTGAAATCTATTGAATACTTACCAAGGTGGATATGCCAGCATTTAAATGCTAGCTATGCATAAATTAAAATATATTAGGAGGATTTTATGAGGAAATTTAAGAAGTCACTTCAGGTTTTATCTCTTATGTTGGTAACAGCAACAGCAGTTGTAGCACCTGTCTCGGCATCTGAAGTACTACCCGAAACTTCAGAGGCAGCTATTACACCGCCAGAGGCAGCCATCACGCAGCAAAGTAATCTTGTTGTTCAGCGAAATATTGAAGTAAAAGCTCTTGGAGATATATGGGCGGAAGGTGAGCGAGAGCGCAGAGCGGCGGGGTATGCAGATGCGCGAAAAATATTTCAGCCAACAGGTCTATATGCAAAAGCTAATGAACAAATTAAGATTGAAGTTATAGGTAACAAACCAATTACAGCGGTTATTGGGACACATCGTCATGATCAAGAGTGGGCGATTCAGTATCCATTACAAGCAGGTATAAACACAATTTCCTCACCAAATGGCGGTTTGTTGTCTTTTGATAACAGCAACAATGAAGGTAGTATTAATGTAAATGTAGTGAGTGGGGGGAGTCCAGTTCCATTCTTTGTATTAGGCAAGAACACAAAAGCGGATTGGCAGGAAATGATGAATGCTTATCCTGATGCACCCTCTGTTGTTCTTCAATCAGAAAAAGCTCTCTTAGTCTTCACGTATGCTTCTGCTAGAGACCATATCTTGAATCAAGACCCAGTTCCTGTTTTACAGACTTATGATACGTTTATAGCAGCACAGGATAAAATTTCTGGACTATCAAATTCTGATTCTGATCCTAGACATCATTTAGATAAACATTTGATTGGCATTATTGAACAACCAAACTACACAGGCGGAGCATATGCATATGCAACTTGGGATGGGGCGATTATGCCTACAAGTACTGGAGCAAATGCAGATTCTTTAGACCTTACAAGAATGGGTTGGGGGCAGTATCATGAGGCAGGTCATTTGAGGCAACAAGGACCCTGGACTTGGGATGAGATGGGTGAGGTGACCGTAAATCTATATTCTCTAGCTGCTAAGAAGGTTCTTAAATCTACTGAGACTGCAAGGTCACCATTCGAGTACTTTACTGCTTTCACGTTTGTAGATCAGCCAACCAAGAATTTTTCAGACTCTAATTCAAAATTAGAAATGTTATGGCAACTTAATCTTGCTTTTGGTGATAACTTCTACCCAGATTTACACCGATTATATCGTGAGACGGCAAAAGCTGATTTGCCAACTACAAATGATCAGAAAAAACAGGCATTTATTCTAAACACTTCAAAAGTAGCTCACTATGATTTGACGCCATTCTTTGATAAATGGGGTTTGTCTGCAACAAATGAAACACGAAACAAGATTAACTCATTGAATTTACCTCTTCTAACTGCACCAATTTGGTTTGGGTCAGAATATAACATCATTAAACCGACTGATGGAATGGATAAGGTAAAAAGTATCATTGGGGTAACAACAAATAGCCAAGAGACTTCAAGTGCTAATAATACCGCAATAAATGCATTTGATGGAAATACAAATAGTATCTGGCACAGTGAATGGTCTAAGCAAAATCAATTTCCTTTCAATATTACAGCAAAGTATGCAACTCCGCTAACTTTCAACAAGCTGACATATTTACCACGTCAAAGTGAAGAAAATGGTATTATTACAAATTATAAAATTCTCACAAGTCTTGATGGGGTATCCTTCTCTCAGGTTGCAACAGGCACTTGGGCAAAGGACAAAACAGAAAAGACAGTAACTTTCACACCTACGCTTGCTAAATATGTTCGCCTTGAAGTACCTCAAGGAGGTGGAACAAATGGTTTTGCCTCTGCAAGTGAGATTAAAATCTTTGAAACCGATCCAATAACACCTGTAACAACGTATCTCAGCGATATTGATTGGTTTTCTGCCACAACAGGTTGGGGAACAATTCAAAAAGATCGTAATGCTGATGGAAATACACTTAAGTTAAATGACAAGACCTATACCAAAGGTTTGGGCACACATGCTAACAGTGAAATTGTTTACAAACTGGATGGGAAGTACACATCCTTTACCGCGCTAGTCGGGGTAGATGGTGATGTAGGTTCTGTAGGTACTGTGGAGTTCCAAGTTGTTGTAGACAATCAAGTTGTATTTTCCAGTGGTGTGATGAATAGAAATACAGCGGCAAAAGAGGTAAACGTTAATCTTTCCGGAAAGAATGAGCTAAAACTTAAAGTAACAGATAGTGGAGATGGTATAAATAGTGACCATGCCGATTGGGTAAATGCCCGTCTTGTCAAATAGTGTTGTAAGGTTAAAGCACACCTCTTCCGAAAATTTACAAAACAAGCCGGATTTCCGTATCCAAGATGGCAAAACATTGATCGGTGGGCGTTCTAAACGTGATCAACTGTTCATTGAACCAACAGTACTGGGTGAAGTGGATTGGAAGTCACCTGTTATGCAAGAAGAGATCTTTGGTCCAATTCTTCCTGTGTTTAAATATAGTGATCTTAACCCGACTAGAGGAGATTATTCGTTGTCCAAAACCACTGGCATTATATCTCTTCACTCAGGATGAGGTTTTCCAAAATCAGGTTTTGAACCAAGTATCTTTCGGTGGCGGTTGTATTAATGATACGTTGTCTCATATGACATCACATTATCTCCCGTTTGGCGGAGTAGGAGAAAGTGGAATGGGTTCTTACCACGGTCAGCTGTGTTTCGATGTGTTCTCACAGCATAAGAGCGTGCCCAAACGCAGCAAATAAATCATAATAAGCAGTACGCAGACAAAGAGGTTGTCCTGATGAACAGGGCAACCTCTTTGCGTATTTCTTATGATACGAACTAACGGACGAACTACAATCCTATTAATGAATATCACGGAAAAGGCCAATGACTTTACCCAGAATACTGACGTGTTTCAAACGCAAAGGTTCAAAGGTCGCATTCTCTGGTTGAAGACGAATATGATCTTTCTCCTTGTAGAACGTCTTCACCGTAGCTTCATCGTCTTCAGTCATGGCTACAACGATATCGCCGTTATCCGCAGTTTGCTGCTGACGTACGATAACATAGTCTCCGTTAACAATGCCTGCTTCAACCATACTGTCTCCCACAACCGAAAGCATAAATACTTTTTGCTCACCTACATAATGCGTAGGAAGAGGGAAGTAATCTTCGATGTTCTCTGTTGCTGTAATTGGAACCCCAGCAGTAACCTTACCAACAATAGGAATACGAGCGACACTGTGAGCAAACTGATGTGAATGCTCTGACTCTTCCTGGCTTAGAAGTTCAATGGCTCTTGGTTTGGTCGGGTCCCGTCTTATGAGACCTTTCTTCTCCAAACGATCCAGATGTCCATGTACTGTAGAGCTGGAAGCCAATCCAACAGCTTCACCAATTTCGCGTACGGAAGGAGGATACCCCTTCAACCGGACTTCATTACGTATAAATTCCAGAATAGCCTGTTGCCTGCTGGATATCTTCGACATACCGTATCAACCCCATTTTAGTAACGTTTGGGAAAATTATAACATAGAACCTCCGTTCGTACAAACATAAGTTCTAAATAATAAGGCATAAAATCAATGTTTTTTTGCAAATTAACATGATTTTTTTCTGTCTATCTATTCAAATACTGCAAATGAAAGTTTTCATATTATAGAAGAAAGAGATAAGAGGTTATCTACAAATAAAAAAAAGCGAACAATTGTTCTAAAAAGTTATTGAACAAAACAAATGTTCGTGTTATATTGGTTTCAACAGATAGGAACAAACGTTTGGAGGTTAATAATTATGAGATATTCTACTTATCAAAGCATTTACGAACCGGTTAATACAGAATTGGTTAAAACAAACATAGGGAACTTCAAGAAGGTATTTACAAAAGGCAAAACACCAACATGGATGTTGAAATTAGTAATCGTATCTTTAATCATATTTATTGGATGCAGCACAGTACTTACTGTATTTGCAGGCAATGAGAACAACCTTTTACCTGGCGGGAAGACGGTAGTTTCGCAAGGTGATACGCTTTGGAGTATATCATTGGATCACAAACCGGAAAGTATGGATACACGTATATATATAGAAGCAATTAAGAAAGTGAATCAACTTCAGTCGACTTCAATACAGGTAGGGCAAGTGCTTATACTGCCTCAATTCACTGAGTAAATTGCATATCTATACGCATAAACGCGTATCAACTTGACAAGCAGCCTTTATCATGTCAAAGTTAATATGACTTTGTATTTTTGGAGGGGACAAGCTTGGATATAGATAGTCTGGTAGCACGTATTAATGAATTGGCCCGTAAGCAAAAATCCACTGGCTTGACAGAGGAAGAGCTCACTGAACGTGCCAAGCTTAGAGAAATCTATTTGAATAACATTCGCAGCAATTTCAGACAGCAATTGGATTCGATTGAAATTGTAGATGATGAGAACGATCAAGGCCACCAAGGCAAACTCAAACATTAAGGAAACCTAATGATATCATTATGATATTTAGGTTTCTTCCTGTTATTTAGAGAATGCAAATTATAGGGGGAACATTGGTTTGCAATGATGTAAGCCGATACAAAGAACATCTAAGGGGGATTCTCATGTCGCGTTCGTTCGAGAGAACGGTTCGGAAAAATTCAAAGCAGTTGAACCAGCAACGTAAAAAGAACGGTCAACCGATTTCAGGTACACCAGGTGAGGACGTATTTAAAGGACGCAGCCTTCTGTTTCCTATTTTTCTGATCGGACTCGCATTCCTGTATCTCTTTATGAGTACGTTTCTTGTCAAAGCTCCGATGACCACTTGGGATTGGGTGACGATGCTGCTGTATGTATTTTTGGCAGTTATCTTCATGCTTCGTCGACCTTATATCAAGATAGGAAGTAACCGAATCTTGACGACTAAAGGAAACCGTGAGCGTTCAATTGGAGTCGATGATATTGTGAAATTCAGAATTGAGCCAGGCACGGTTGTTATTGAGCATAATGCACGAGGCAAGAGATGGGTATTTACCAAACTACTCAATCGTTATGATACCGATGCAATCACTGAACGTCTTCTGAAATTCGCCAAAGCACATCAGATCACTGTGGAAACATACGAGAAAAAGTAATTATTGCATAAAGGGGAAGATGACCGAAATGGCGTTAAAAGCGATTTTGTTCGACCTGGATGATACTTTGCTGTGGGATGAGCGCAGTGTTCGTGAGGCATTTCATGAGACTTGCCTGATCGCAGCGCAAGAGACAGGGGTTAAACCTGAAGAACTTGAAGAAGCAGTTCGTAATGAGGCACGTAATTTGTATGAATCCTATGAAACCTTTTCGTTTACCAAAATGATTGGAATCAACCCGTTTGAAGGTCTTTGGGCTAACTTTACGGGTGGAGATCAGCCGGAATTCCGCCAATTGGAACAACTTGCACCTGCATATCGTAAAGAATCATGGCATCGTGGATTGTTAAAGCTCGGTATTGATCGCGAAGATCTGGCAGAACGACTCGCCTCGCAATTCGGGGCAGAGCGGAGATCGAGACCCCATGTCTATGAAGAAACGATGGAGACGTTAAGTCATCTACAAGGAAAGTTCAAGCTTTTGCTTTTAACTAACGGGTGTCCTGCATTACAACAGGAGAAGCTTGATGGTGTTCCTGAATTAGCTCCCTTTTTTGATGAAATTATTATCTCGGGTAATTTTGGTAAAGGAAAACCTGACCCTTCGATCTTCAAGCATGCTTTGAGCAGGCTTGGAGTGAAGCCTCAGGAAAGTGTGATGGTTGGCGATAAGCTGACAACGGACATTCGTGGAGCGTTGTCAGCTGGCATTAAGTCTGTTTGGATTAACCGTGAGAATAAAGTGAATACCGAATCGTATGTGCCTGACCATGAAATCAAGCATTTATCTGAATTGGAACGCATCATTGCTGAATTCTCAATTAGTGCATCATAAATCGTATTTTTGTGTTCTGTCCAAACATTGTTAGGTTCCATGAGATGTTTTTCATCCATGAACCTAACAATGTTTTTTTGTTTTCGGAAAGATTGATTATAACGCATTAACGTAATCATAATTTTTTTTAGTAAAAGTTATTGAAATTATAGAACGGCTGCTTTAGAATATAACTAACATACTAGTATGACTAGTATGCGGTTGGATTTAGCGGATATCTGTTGACTTACTCGAATGAAGTGGAAGCGAAAGTTATTCGCTATTGTTTTGATATTGATTGTAAGCGCTTTACATAATTAAAGGGAACTGTTTTGTTTTGGAGATATAACAGGTAATGCTAGTACCAAAATGACGTTAAGCATCTTAACTGACCTAAATCCCTTATGATTACCATAATTGAGATCGCTTACATTATCTGTTTTTTAGTTTATTCCGCAGTGGGGGGGAAGTTCATCAAGGTAGTCTTCTACAAAAGATAAAGATCCAAAGAAAGAATTGAAATCGAAAACGCTTTTATTTTATCAAGCCAAGGAACGGAGAGTGAAATAATATATGGAGTCGGAAACCGCTAAAACCACGCTAACGATGACCTCTGTACGCAAAGAAAGCAGGTTAAGAACGGCTGCAGCTTTACTTCGCAAAGATTGGCAGTTGTACTCACTGTTAATCCTTCCAATTATCTATCTTATTATTTTTAAATACGGTCCGATGCTCGGTAACATTATCGCCTTTAGACGGTTCGTACCCGGAGGCAGTATTTTCGGAGAGACGTGGGTTGGATTCAGGTATTTTCAGATGTTCATCCAGGACCCAACCTTTTGGAAGGTATTTGGAAATACGCTTATGCTTGGTGGACTCGCGTTACTTTTCACCTTCCCCGTTCCGATCATTTTTGCATTGCTGTTGAATGAGGTGAAAAGTAAACGATTCAAAAAGTTTGTGCAGACCGCATCTTATCTTCCACACTTCTTGTCCATCGTCATCGTTGCCGGAATGGTTCTGCAATTAACAGCAGTCAATGGATCGATTAATGGATTGGTTTCATTTTTTACCGGAGACAGTATTCCTTTCATGCAGCGCGCTGAATGGTTCAGAACAATTTATATCACCTCTGAGGTCTGGCAGGGTATGGGTTGGGGAGCAATTCTATACTTGGCTGCGTTGACAACAATTGATGATTCTTTGTATGAAGCTGCACGAATCGATGGTGCGAATCGTTGGAAGCAAACCATCCATGTAACCATACCGGGCATTTTGCCTACCATTGTTACGTTGCTGATCCTGAACATGGGTAATTTTCTTGCAGTTGGATTTGAGAAAATCTTACTCCTTTACAATCCGCTGATCTACGAGACATCTGACGTGATTTCCACTTATTTGTACCGTGTAGGTTTGCAATCAAGCAACTTCAGCTACGCAACCGCCATTGGTTTATTTGAATCCATTATTGGACTGATCCTGGTATTCTCGGTTAATGCAATTTCACGGAGATTGACACAACGAAGCTTGTGGTAAAGGAGGAGCAATATGTTGGAATCAAAATCATACAAAGTATTTAAAGTGTTCAATGCCATCTTTTTGTTGCTTGTGGTGTTCATCACACTCTATCCATTTCTGAATGTCGTGGCCCAATCCTTCAGTAGCGAGGCTTATATCAATTCAGGCAAGGTAAGCATTATTCCCAGAGGCTTTAATGTAGAAACCTACAAGACGATCTCTCGTGACAACATGTTCTGGACCAATTATAAAAATACAATTATATATACTGTTGTAGGTACTTTGATTTCTATGTTCATGACAACCATTTTTGCTTATGCCTTATCCAAAAAAAGATTAATGGGACGCAAGTTTCTGACGATGTTCGCGGTGTTCACCATGTTTTTCAGTGGCGGCTTGATTCCAAACTATGTCCTAATTAATTCTCTGGGTTTCAATAATACGATGTGGGCATTGGTTGTCCCTGGTGCAATCAGTATTTATAACATGCTAATAATGAAATCATTCTTCGAAAACATGCCTGAAGAGCTTGAGGAAGCGGCAGCTATCGATGGTTTGAATACGTATGGTATTTTGTTACGGATCATTCTA
Organism: Paenibacillus sp. JNUCC-31; assembly: GCF_014844075.1. NCBI lineage: Bacteria > Bacillati > Bacillota > Bacilli > Caryophanales > Paenibacillaceae > Paenibacillus > Paenibacillus sp. JNUCC31. The sequence goes on along the minus strand of NZ_CP062165.1, from coordinate 390,825 downwards.
CCACTGAGTAAAGCTGTCATGGCAACAATGGTTCTATTTTACGCTGTAGGGCACTGGAATTCCTGGTTTCCAGCCTTCCTGTATCTCGACAAAAAGGAACTGTTCCCCGTTACAATCTACTTGCGCAATATGATTGCAGGTGCGACTGGTGGTGCTTCGGCTGGTGCTTCAGCAGACAGTTTGACTCAAATTTCTGCGAATATTAAATCGGTCACGATGGTACTGACCATTTTGCCTATTCTTACGATTTATCCATTTGTTCAACGGTACTTTGTAACCGGTATCATGTTGGGATCTGTTAAGCAGTAATCCTAATCCGATATAGTTCAACATCTTGATGGTAAGGCCAATCTAAACCACATGCAGGGGGAGAATTAAATGAAACAGAGACCACGTAAGCTGGTAGGCAAGATGGTATTGGCAACAATGATGAGTGTCGTTCTGGCAGCATGTAGCAGCGGAACTGGTGGAGAGAAAGTCGAACCAGAATCCAAGGGGGCAATGGAATCTTATGGTGTTGGAGAGACATTTAAAGCCACTGAGCCATTTAATCTATCTATCCTTTACAGTGACCAGCCAGCATATCCGTACAAGAAGGATTGGCTTCTGTTCCAAAAAATCACGGAAAAAACCGGTGTCACGTTGGACCCAACTATCGTTCCAATGAGTGACTATTCCCAGAAAAGATCCCTTCTCATCAGCTCAGGAGATGCACCGCTGGTTATTCCAAAAACCTATCCGGGTGAAGAATCTGCTTTTGTATCCTCTGGTGCGATTTTGCCAGTGAGTGATTATATTGACTTGATGCCTAATTTCAAGGATAAAGTAGAGAAATGGGGACTTCAGGATGAACTTGAGGGCCTTCGGCAAGAAGATGGGAAATATTATGTGCTTCCAGGTTTACATGAAGAGGTTTGGCCGGATTATACGCTCATTGTTAGAACTGATATTTTCGAAAAAAATAACATTGCCATTCCAAAGACATGGGATGAATTGTATAGTGCAGCCAAAAAGCTGAAGGAGATTTACCCGGATTCCATCCCATTCTCAGATCGGTTCAAGTTCAATAGTACGCTGGGTATTGCAGCTATTGGCTTTGGGACAAAAGCCGGATGGGGATTTGGTAATGGTCTGACGTACAAGGCAGACAAGGATGAATTTGTGTACACGGCTACAACACCGGAATATAAAGATATGTTGACTTACTTTAACAAACTGGTATCCGAAGGACTTCTGGATAAGGAAAGTTTCACCCAGGACGATGACCAGGCTACTCAAAAATTTGTTTCGGGAAAATCCTTCATGATTAATGGTAACTCGCAAACGTTAGTTCTGCACCGCAATGACATGAACAAAACGTTGGGAGAAGAGAATTTCTCCATCGCCAAAATTACAGTCCCTGGTGGTCCAAAAGGCCAGCTGATGTCTGGCTCCAGACTTGAAAACGGTGTCATGATTTCCGGGAAAGTTAAAGACAGTGACAATTTTAAAGCAATCCTGCAATTTATTGATTGGTTATACTATAGTGATGAAGGTCAGGAATTTGCCAAATGGGGTGTTGAAGGGGAAACCTTCACCAAAAAGGATGGCGTTCGTAAACTGGCAGAAGACGTGAATTATAACGGATTGAATCCGAAGGGCACGAAAGATTTGCGTATAGATTACGGCTTCTCTGGTGGTGTGTTTGCCTATGGAGGCACGACAGATTTGCTGCAATCCATGTTTAGTGAGGAAGAACTGAAATTCCAACAAGACATGAAAGATACAAAAGAAGTGATTCCTGCTGAGCCACCAATTCCTTACTCTGATATCGATCGTGAACAGGTGACATTGCTTAGCACACCACTCAAAGATTTCTCGGATCAAAATACCCTTAAATTTATTCTGGGAGAACGCAGTCTTACCGAGTTTGATGCATTTGTAAAAGAATTGGAGAGCCAAGGATTGTCTCAATATATGCAGCTTGCCAACGACACGTATAAGAAGTACAAAGAAAGTAAGCAACAATAGTTGTAAACTGAAGTTTGCTCAATTGCCGTTTCACTGAGAAGATTTTAGTGGAGCGGCAAATTGTGCTAATATGGAGGAATACGGCTGAGAGGAAGAGGTTAAGGAATGTCACTTAATCAAAAGATTAGAGGTTCGACCCGGGCTTATTCATACCATCTGATAAAGGAACGAATTCTGCACCTTGAACTTGAGCCCGGTACAAAGATTTCCGAGAAGGAAATTGCGGATGAATTGCAAGTAAGCAGAACACCAGTACGTGAAGCGTTCATGAAGCTTGCTGAAGAAGAATTACTTGATATCATCCCACAGAGTGGAACCATTGTCTCCCATATTAATTTGGAGCATGTTGAAGAAGGCCGGTTTATGAGAGAGAAAATGGAGAAGGAAATTGTCACACTGGCTTGTGCATCTTTTCCGGAAGAATTCAGATTCAGACTCGAAACCAATATTGCCATGCAGGAAGTATGTATAGGGAAAAATAATTTCTATCGTCTTTTTGAACTGGATGAAGAGTTTCACCAGATATTGTTTCAGGGCACAGGGAAAATGAGAACGTGGAAAATGTTGCAGCAATTGAATATTCCCTTTAATCGCCTTCGTTTATTACGGCTGTCTGAAGATTCCGATGCGGAGGTAATTATTTCACAACATAAAGAGATTTACCGGCTCATCACGGAACGTAAGACGGATCAAGCTGTTCAGGTTATGGAAGCACATCTCAGACTTGTTGTTGTGGAACAAGAGAAGATGAAAGCAAAATATCCGCATTATTTTATATGAATATCAAATGTTGTATACGATCTCAATATGAAGAAACCCCTGTTCGAAATGGACAGGGGTTTGTTGAGCACATATTAGAATTTGCTGATTATGCTTGTTTAATAAAAGTAGGATCCGGGTAAGGGTCTGCGATCCAGCCATCTTTTTCAATAAACAGGCGCACCGCAATGATTTGTTTGTTCTCCATTAATGTGAAGAAGTGTGGCGTATTCTCAGGTACCGAGATAACGTCTCCAGGAGACAATTCTACATTAAAGTAACCTACATCATCTGTAGCTTTGATGACAAAGATTCCTTTGCCGGCTACAATTGCACGGATTTCATCTTCAGCATGCGTATGAATTTCTTCAAATTTGGCAAGCTTCTCTTCAATGTCTGGAGTTTGTTCAGACAACGTAATTACATCCCATATTTGGTACCCGCGACGTGCGGCCAAATCTCTGATTTCATAGTCATATGTTTTGAGTACTTCTTCTTTTTGTTCATCCGTGAGTCCAAAGTTATTTTGTAGATCTGTGTTTAATTTGGACGCGTCCCATTTTTCATATAATACTTCATATTTGTTTAAGAAATTTCGAACATTTTCGTCTCCAGTGATACGTTCGTTCGTATTACGGATTACAATTTCAGCCATGTTCTTCCCCTCTTTTCCACTTGGTTTAATTGCTATTATATCGGAATGTTCTGTTTTTGTCGATTCGCAAATCATCTCACATTCATATAAACCCGCCACGTGACGGACCAAAACCGATCTTTCACATTAAGGTAGTTTCTGTTAAACTAAGATTTAACGTTTTGCGGGGGTGACGATATTGGATAAGCTTAGCCTACATGATGCATTAAAACAACGAATATTAATCCTCGACGGTGCAATGGGGACCATGATTCAACAGGTTGATCTCACAGGCGCAGATTTTGGCGGAGAAGACCTCGACGGATGTAATGAAATGCTTGTACTTACACGTCCAGAGCTAATCCAGCGTATTCATGAAGAATATCTGGAAGCCGGTGCAGATTTAATTGAGACGAATACGTTTGGTGCAACATCTGTTGTACTTGCTGAATACGACATTCAAGACCGTGCACGTGAAATCAATCTCGAAGCAGCCAGAATTGCAAAAGCAGCCGTGGATCGATTTTCGACACCGGAGTCTCCGCGTTATGTGGTGGGTGCCATGGGACCTACAACCAAAACGCTTTCTGTAACAGGCGGAGTAACGTTTCAGGAGCTCATCGACAGTTATTTCGAGCAAGCGCTCGCTTTAATTGAGGGAGGCGTTGATGCGCTGCTGCTCGAAACCTCACAAGATACTCTTAATGTAAAAGCAGGAAGCATTGGAATTCAACAAGCATTCGAGCAAAGTGGTATCAAGCTTCCTTTGATGATCTCAGGAACGATCGAACCGATGGGTACAACACTAGCTGGTCAGAACATTGAGGCCTTTTATATATCCCTAGAACACCTTAACCCAATTTCAGTGGGACTAAACTGTGCTACAGGTCCGGAATTCATGCGAGACCATATTCGCTCGCTATCCGGGATGGCTTCAGTTGCGGTAAGTTGTTATCCAAATGCAGGTCTTCCGGATGAGAACGGTAATTACCATGAATCCCCTGATTCGCTTGCTCAGAAGATCGGTGCTTTTGCCGAACAGGGCTGGTTGAACATCGCGGGTGGCTGTTGTGGGACAACTCCTGCGCACATTCGGGCAATGCGGGATACACTTGCCAAGTACCCTCCAAGAGAAATGAACGGAACACATCCACCAGCATTGTCGGGAATTGATCCAGTATACGTTGAACAGGACAATCGCCCATATATGGTTGGGGAACGTACGAACGTACTTGGATCACGGAAATTCAAGCGTCTTATTGTTGAAGGGAAATATGAAGAAGCATCGGAAATTGCTCGGGCTCAGGTAAAAAATGGGGCACATGTTGTCGACGTTTGTGTTCAGGACCCGGACCGTGAAGAAGCCGAAGATATGGAGAAGTTCCTTGAACTGGTTGTCAAAAAAGTAAAGGTACCGCTTATGATTGATACGACAGATGCAGCTGTCATTGACCTTGCACTGCAATACTCACAAGGTAAAGCGATAATTAACTCCATTAACCTTGAGGACGGCGAGGAAAAGTTCGAGCTGGTCACTCCATTGTTGCATAAATACGGCGGTGCTGTCGTTGTCGGAACGATTGATGAACGTGGACAGGCGATTAGCCGTGAGGACAAGCTGGAGGTAGCCAAACGATCTTACGATTTGCTGGTGAACAAATATGGACTAAAAGCAGAAGACCTGATCTTTGATACCCTGGTGTTTCCGGTGGGTACGGGCGATGAACAATATATCGGTTCGGCCAAAGAAACAATTGAAGGTATTCGTGTCATTAAAGAAGCAATGCCTGAATGTCACACTATACTGGGCATTAGCAACATTTCATTTGGTCTGCCTGAAGCAGGGCGGGAAGTGTTGAACTCTGTATTTTTGTATGAGTGTACCAAAGCGGGTCTCGATTATGCCATTGTTAACACAGAGAAGCTGGAGCGTTATGCTTCCATTCCGGAGGAAGAGCGCAGACTCTCGGAAGAGCTGTTATACAATACAAATGACGAAACACTGGCCGCTTTCGTTGCCGCCTTTCGTAATAAAAAGGTCGAGAAAAAAGAAAAAATTTCGAACCTTTCGCTAGAAGAACGTCTCGCTTCATATGTTGTTGAGGGAAGTAAAGAAGGATTGCTGCCCGATTTGGAGCAGGCACTCGCCAAGTATACAGCGCTTGAAGTGATCAATGGTCCCCTGATGCGGGGGATGGAAGAAGTAGGGCGACTGTTTAACAACAATGAGCTGATCGTGGCAGAGGTGTTGCAGAGCGCGGAGGTCATGAAGGCTTCTGTCGCTTATTTGGAGCAGTTCATGGAGAAGAACGAGACGTCAGTAAAAGGTAAGATCATCCTAGCGACGGTGAAGGGCGATGTACACGACATCGGCAAAAACCTGGTGGAGATCATCCTTTCCAATAACGGTTACCGGATCATCAATTTGGGTATAAAAGTACCACCAGAGCGAATTATCGAGGCGTATAGAAAAGAAAAAGTGGATGCGATCGGTCTATCCGGTCTATTGGTTAAATCGGCGCAGCAGATGATTCTTACAGCTCAGGATTTGCGAACAGCAGGTATTGATGTACCTATTATGGTTGGTGGTGCGGCATTAACACGTAAATTCACAAAAAACCGTATACGTCCCGAATATAACGGAATGGTTGTCTATGCAAAAGATGCCATGGACGGCCTGGATCTGGCCAACAAGCTGATGAATCCAAGCACGCGTGAAGTGATGCAACTTGAGATGGAGGCTGAAAAAGAGGCTGACGCTTCAGGTGCAGAAAATGTACAACCACTTCCCGAGCTTACTCGGGTAGAGCGTTCGGATATCGCAATCGACAATCCGGTTCTCATTCCGCCGGATCTGGACCGACATGTCTTGCGAAACTATCCGTTGTCACACATATTACCGTATGTGAACATGCAGATGTTGCTCGGACATCATCTTGGTTTGCGCGGCTCGGTAGAGCAGCTGCTTGCGTCGGGTGATCAGAAAGCAACGGATCTGAAAGCGGTAGTGGATGATATTATGCAGGAGGCTGTTCGTGACGGAATTATTCAGGCGCATGCCATGTATCGTTTCTTCCCGGCCCAATCCAGCGGTAATAGTGTCATCGTCTATGACCCTGAGAATACGAGCAATATCTTGCATACATTCACGTTCCCGCGCCAAAAAGTTGAACCCTTCCTGTGCCTGTCTGATTTCCTGAAGCCGGTAGAATCCGGACAAATGGATTACGTTGGTTTTATGGTTGTAACGGCCGGACACGGTGTAAGAGAATTATCAACTGCTTGGAAGGATCAAGGCGATTATCTTCGTTCACATGCTCTGCAATCCGTAGCGCTTGAAGTAGCAGAGGGATTAGCAGAGCGGGTTCATCATATGATGAGAGATATCTGGGGATTCCCTGATCCAGCCCAGATGACCATGAAGCAACGTCATGGAGCACGCTATCAGGGAATAAGGGTATCATTCGGATATCCGGCCTGTCCTGATTTGGAGGACCAAGGACCGTTGTTCAAGTTGTTACAGCCTGAGGATATCGGTGTGGAGCTGACTGAAGGTTTCATGATGGAACCTGAAGCATCTGTATCGGCGATGGTGTTCAGTCATCCGCAAGCGAAGTATTTTAACGTAGATAAGGCATAAAAGTAAAATGTCAGGCAAAGCCCTCCGCATTGTCGGAGGCTTTTTGCTGGCAACAGAAAGAGGTGCGATCCAGAGTGGAACTATATTTCCTGGGAACTAACGCTGGTGTACCTACGCTTCAGCGGAATGTAACGTCCATAGGGCTGCGCATGTTGGATGAGCGCAGAGCATTGTGGTTGTTTGATTGCGGGGAAGGAACCCAGCATCAGATTTTAAGTTCTCCGCTTAAATTGAGCAAATTGGAGAAAATATTCATAACCCATCTTCATGGAGATCATGTATTTGGACTTCCGGGTCTACTCTCCAGCAGAGCTTATCAAGGTGGCACTACACCGTTAACGGTGTATGGTCCGCCAGGCACTGAACGAATGATCATGACTACGATGGAACTTAGCCAGTCACGTCTAAACTATGATCTAAGCATTGTAGAACATACAGGCGGAGTGCTTTTTGAAGATGAGACCTTTATCGTGGAATCAGCGTTGCTGGAACACCGTATCGACAGTTATGGGTATCGAATTACCGAGAAGGATCGTCCAGGCAGTCTGGACCCTGGGAAACTGGCTGAGTATGGCTTGAAGCCTGGGCCGTTATTTGGTCGTTTGAAACGTGGAGAAACCATTACTTTAGACAACGGTGACTCACTTCGCCCAGAAGATGTATTGGGGGCGCCAAAGCGTGGAATGGTCGTTACCATTTTGGGGGATACACGCCCATGTGACAATGTACAGCCACTAGCTCGTCATGCGGATGTCCTCGTACACGAAGCTACGTTTCTGCATGATTTGGCTGATACGGCTCATGAATACTATCATAGTACCTCGAAGCAAGCGGCCGAGGCGGCGAGAGCAGCAGATGCAGGACAGCTGATCATGACCCATTTTAGTTCCCGCTACAAAGATGAAGATCAGTTGCAGCCACTTCTGGAAGAAGCGCAGTTGATATTCCCAAATACGAAACTTGCGATTGAACACGAGCTTATTCCAGTGGTTCACCGCAAGGATGAATCTCAGTAGTGGATGTGCGAAGCAGAACAGCCAAACACAACCGGAGAAGAAGCCGTTAATTGTACGGGACTGAGGGGGGATTACACCCGCGGTCCCTTTTGCAATTGGACGGGAAAGCGTGTAGGATGGGCAATATAAAGAGGGAAATGATTCAAATTATTTTCCGGGAAAGCGCAGGAAATGACAAGCATGTACAGAAGACGCGCAAGCCCAGACGTCCGTGTTCGATTCGATTCGACGGGTTGCGTGCAGATGCGAGCAAGTCGTTGTTTGGTACTGTATACATAGGATAGCATTGAATTTAAATGCGAATGGTTAAGGACATGAAATGTTAACGGGATAAAAGAAGGGAAGTGCTGTATATGATTAAGGCCTACCTGATTGATCTGGATGGTACACTCTATCATGGCAGACATCGTATTGAAGGAGCTGATGAGCTTATTCGGACATTAAATGAACAAGGCATGCCTTATTTGTTTGTGACTAATAATTCTTCGCGTACCCCCCAAGGTGTGGCAGATCATTTGAAGGGGATGGGTATCCCGGCCGAAGCATCTCAGGTTTGTACATCTGCGGTGGCAGCTGCGGAATATGTGGCTGAAGAAGCTCCTGGTGCGAAAGTGGCCTGTATCGGAGAGGAAGGACTGTTGCAAGCGCTACAAGCAGCAGGGCTTAAACTCACGGATGATAAACCGGAGTACGTTATACAAGGCATTGATCGTGAATTTTCCTATGATAAACTGACCAAGGCACTTCGTTGGATCAATGGCGGCTCCAAATCCATTCTGACCAACCCTGATCTACAGCTTCCTTCTGATGATGGTCTTACACCAGGAGCGGGGACAATTGGGGCAGCAATAGAAGCAGCCACCGGAGTTCACCCTACCGTAATTGGCAAACCATCAAGTATTATTATGAAGTCTGCCATTAGCCGTTTGAACTTAAAGTCTGATGAAGTTGCTGTAATCGGAGACAATATGCGTACAGATATTGCGGCAGGAGCAGCAGCGGGTTGTGAGACTATTCTGGTTCTTACCGGAATTACAACACGCGATAACATGGACAGTCACATCCAGGCGGCCAAGGTTCGTCCTGATCATGTCTTTGAAGATTTGCATAAACTGATTGAGTGGCTGTCGCAGACGACAGGCCAAGCATCCAAGAAGGGGTAGATGAACGATGCCGGAATTGCCGGAAATGGAAAACTACCGGACCTTGCTGTCCGAGAACATACTTGATTTACCGATTACAGGTGTGGTGGTTAATCGTGATAAATCGATTAATACCGAGCCTGATGTGTTTACCCGCGAATTGACAGGTAATCGTATCATATTTGTAGAACGCCGGGCCAAGCATCTGATTTTTCATCTGGCTAATGGTAAGCGTCTGGTACTGCACCTCATGTTGGGCGGAATGATTTTCTGGGGCACGGAAGCTGAACGGCCTGATCGTACCACTCAAGTAGAGATTCAGTTTGGAGACTACACTTTATTCTTTATTGGGCTTCGTTTGGGATATCTGCATCTGCTGACGTCGAAAGAAACAGAAGAGGCCATGTCAGATTTTGGCCCTGAACCTTTGGATCGGCGCATGAATATAGAACGCTTTGCTGCCCTGTTGAAGGGACGTCGGGGCACACTCAAAACGACACTGGTCAACCAGCATATTATTGCAGGCATCGGAAATTGTTATTCGGATGAGATTGCATTTGCAGCAGGCCTGAGACCAAGCTCCAAAACGCAAAATATTGCTGCTTCGCCTGAACTCACAGCACGTTTGTACCATTCTGTGCAATCCGTATTGCGAGAAGCTGCATCGGAAGGCGGTTATATGGAAATGCCGTTGATGCAGGGAGATACCAAGACGGGAAGTTATGATGAGCAGTGCCGGGTGTATGATCGTGAAGGGGAAACTTGCCCTCGCTGCGGGGGAACGATAGCACGCGTGGAAATTACGGGCAAGAAGGCTTTCTTCTGTCCAGATTGCCAGCATGAGGCCTAAAAGCGGAATCGGGGCACATGTCAGCACCAGAGGCGGATTTCTTCAGGCAGCCAAGCGGGCATATGAGATGGGGGCTACGGCATTTCAATATTTTCCAAAGAACCCTCGGAGCCTTGGCTTGAAAGAACTGGACCTCAAAGATGCTGAACAGTGTCGGGATTGGTGTGAGAAGCAGGGTCTTGCTTCAATTGCCCACTCACCCTACCCCACGAATCCGGCTTTGGGCAAAACCCGAGGAGAGGCGGGTTTTCATGCTACCATCGCATCGATACGTAATGATCTGCACATTGCAGATGCCTGCGGTTCGGTTGGGACTGTAGTTCACTTTGGACATCTCAAGAGCAATGAACCACTCGAAGGATATCAGAATCTCATATCCTGTCTGGATACCGCATTAGCGGAGTGGGATGGACAGGCAAAGGTTCTGCTTGAAAATCAGGCTGGAGATCATGGTCCCATGGGTACGACGATGGAAGAATTGATACAAATTCGCAAGCTAAGCCGGTATCCCGAGCATATTGCTTTTTGCTTTGACACGTGTCATGCTTTTGCTTCAGGCATGTGGACGACAGGCAATGAGGCATCGATGCTGGAGAAAGGCAGACTGCTGGGATACTGGGATGCTCTTGCGGCTGTTCACTTTAATGATTCGAAATATCCATCCGGTTCATGCAAGGACAGACATGCACGGATCGGACAGGGTTATATAGGAAAAGAAGCGATGCAGGAACTGTTATGTGCGCCCGAGTTTCAGCAAGCTGTAGTTGTGCTGGAGACCGAATCAGGCGAAGATGGAACACACCGCGGTGACATTGAGCTCATGCGTTCCTGGCTTTAAATGGGGAGAGGAGCGATTGTAATGCATGTTTTTTTGGATGATTACCGAGCTTGTCCAAAAGGATTTGTTCTGGCTACGAATGCAGAAGAATGCCTAATCCTGCTTAGGGAAGGTGACGTGGACATTTTATCCCTGGATTATGAACTGGGTCCGGATTCCCCGAATGGCGGTGAAGTTGCTGCTTCCATCGTCCGGGAAGGTTTATTCCCGCGACAGATCTATCTGCACACGTCCAGCATGTATGGCAAACGTCAGATGTACGAATTGTTATACAGCAATAAACCAGACTCTGTTACGGTCCATAATGGTCCGATGTCTGGGGAGATAATGCTTCGTGTTGCTTCGGGAGAAGAAAGCTGATGAGGCCTATTACGACCAAAATGTTAATGCGCGGTGTATGGGAAGGTATGCCTCAGGCTGTATTTATTTATACCCCGCTCTGCGGAACTTGCGGAGCAGCCCGACGAATGCTGGAAATTGCCGAGCATTTACTGCCTGAAGGGATTTTGACTGAGATGAATATTCACGATATACCTGAACTGGTCCAGCAGTTTCAGATTTCGAGTGTACCTGCGGTTATGTTGTTTGATGGTGAACATGATGTGCCCAAAATGGTCTATCGTATGAACTCTGTCGAGCATCTGCTAGGGGAAATCCGAAAGGCGGTGGTAAAATGAGTATGATCTCGATGGAGCATGTATCTCTTAGACGGGAAGATAATCAGATTCTGGATGACGTTCATCTGCATATCAAGGAAGGTGAGCACTGGGCCATTCTCGGACGCAATGGATCGGGCAAAACAACGCTGCTTGAAATGATGAATGGATATATGTTTCCAAGTCAGGGGCGCATTGAAGTACTGGGCAACCTCTATGGTCAGTGCGACGTTCGGGAGGTTCGTAAAGACATTGGTTATATCAGTCAGACCTTGATTGAAAAACTGACGCTACGTGATCCGGTATGGGAAGTGGTTGCAACAGGAGCTTATGCTTTTTTGCGTTTCTATCAAACAATCCCGGACGATGTGAAGGCCAAAGCAATGAGTCTGCTTGATGAAATGGGCTTTGCAAAATTGGCTAATCATCCGCTAGGCACCCTTTCTCAAGGGGAGCGTAAAAAAGTAATGCTGGCTCGTTCACTGATGGCAGATCCTAAATTGCTGATTATGGACGAGCCTTGTGCCGGCCTAGATCTGTATGAACGCGAGAAAATGTTGGCCGAAATTGATCGGCTGCATAAGCGTAATATCACTGTCGTTTATGTGACTCATCACGTCGAAGAGATCGTACCACTGTTCACACATGTGGCCTTGATCCGTGATGGACGTATTGCTGCGGAAGGTCCCAAACATGAAGTCTTAACACAAGAAACAATTAAGCATACGTACGATGTTCCAGTTGATATCCAGTGGGATAATGGACGTCCTTGGATCCGCGTACGTTCTGGAGGGTAACACAATTTGAGTACACAGTCATCTTGGGGAGAAGGAGACTTCTCCCGTTTTATCTGCACAGCCAACCATGGCTTTGCACCCTACGCTCAGGAGGAATTGCGCCGTACGTTTGGTGCAGTCAAGAGCACGGTACTCGTACCGGGTGAAATACTGCTTGCCGGTCTTCCGGTTGCCGAAGAAGAGGTGCCGATTACGCTTTTGCAGGCTAACCCAACGTTTTTACGTCATATTCAGCCTGTTCAATTTCAGGAAAACACGGAAGATTCAGCGCAAGCGATGGAAAAGTTAATTTCATTTGTGCTTAACCATACTGAATTAACAGGCACGAATGTTGCATTACAAGTTCGTAAAACTGAAGGGGCCTTCTGGCAGGAAAATGCGGCTTCTTTGAAACAGCTTCTGATCGAGAAGCTGGATGATCTTGGCTGTGAGTGGGTTGTTCGTGATGCGGAATATGTGATATCTGTCTTTGTTGCGAATGACACGATATACGCCGGAGTATCCAAACCTGAACAAAATTTGTCTGACTGGAGTGGGGGGGCAGTTCGTTTTCAGAAGGAGGACGGACAGATCTCCCGGGCCAAGTTCAAATTGCTTGAAGCGGAGCAGACATTTGGCATTGACTTTACATCTTTCCATAGAGCATTGGATATTGGTGCTGCACCAGGTGGATGGACTTCTTTTCTGCTTGAGCGCGGGCTTGAAGTTACAGCGGTTGATCCGGCGAAGATGGATGCGTCCCTGCTACAATCGCCCAAACTGACCTTTTTGAAAAAAAACGCAGGCGATGTACGCTTCCGCGAAGGAGAGTTCGATCTGCTCGTATGTGATATGAGTTGGAGTCCAAAGCTGATGAGCCGCCTTGTATCGGACCTGTTATATAGCCTTCAATCGGGAGGAACAGCAGTTGTTACGGTGAAGTTGCTGCATAAGAAGCCGCTCGCGTTGATTAAGGAAGTCATCGACACATTTGAGCGCTCAAGAATGCAAATTCAACGCTCCAAGCAGTTGTTCCACAACAGGGAAGAGATCACGTTGTATATGATTAAGTATTAAGTTATTAAAGGCATTAAACTTTATGCTTTACAATACCTCATTGCCTATACTATAATGATATCAATATTAACCATAACAAGTTGAGGGAAAGCATCCCGAAGGTGAACAAGTCCGGTTATCCGGTCTGTTGCGCTTCGGTGAAGCTTTCCCTTTTTTGTTATGTAACCAAGGAGGAGTTCATATGAGACAGCCGGCTAGGCTCGGGCACGGAAGCCTGCTGGGAGGAAGATATCGTATCGTGTCCATTCTGGGTTCGGGTGGAATGAGTCATGTATATGAAGCAGAGGATTTGAAGTTGCCAGGCAAAACCTGGGCGATCAAAGAAAGTGTGACGGCGATGCCATATGAAGGCAGTATGGAGTCTGAAGCTGCTCTCCTGACATCTCTGAGGCATCCCAGATTACCACAAATCGTAGATTTTTTTGTCCCGGATGAGCTTGGGTATACCTATCTTGTTATGGAGTACATTGAGGGATTGACACTTAGTGACTATTTCAAGCAATGTCGTGGAAAGATTCCGCTTGAACATATGACAGAGTTTGTATTTCAGTTGCTGGATGTATTGAGTTATTTGCATAGTCTGGACCCGCCTGTCATCTATCGGGATTTGAAACCATCTAACATTATGATTACACCGGAACATGAAGTCAGGCTGATTGATTTTGGAATAGCGAGGAGCTATAAAGCACAAAAAGTCGATGATACGGTTAAATTGGGAACGGCGGGCTTCGCTGCACCTGAACAATATGGCTCAGGACAGACGGATGCGCGTTCAGACCTGTACGGGCTTGGGGCATTGCTGCTCTATCTTATGACTTGTGGAGCTTATACGGAATGGATTCAGGGAGTGGAGAGTTCCATTCGCAGTGATGTTCCACGTACCTATCTCCCGGTTGTGCGAAGGTTACTGCGCCTGAATCCGAATGAGCGTTTTCAATCTGCAGATGAAGTCCGCAAGGAACTGCTGCGCAGACCGGGTATAGCAGCTGGTGGTGCAGAAACCACGGTGACCATAAGCGGAGGAACCAGGGTGATCGCTCTGACGGGCGCATCATCCGGTGTTGGGGTAACGCATACGGCTATAGCCATCAGTCACTACCTGGAACGGCAGAATTTCAAAGTGGCCGTAATCGAGATGTCTCCCCGGTCTCAGTCATTTGCTCGTATTCAACAAGTGGCTTATATGGGTAAACCAGTGCCATCCGGCAGACAGTTTGCTGTGGATGGCGTGCATTATTGGAAACAATCGGGACGTGCAGACATCCTGTCTTTATTGGGAGGCAGCTATCAGTTCATTGTGATGGATCTGGGCAGTGGTCAGGATCAGAACCGACTTGAAGAGTTTCTCAGAGCCGACTTGCCCATTGTTATAGGTTCCGGTGCTGAATGGAGACAAGCGGAGATTGGATCTTTTGTCCGTTCACACAACCGGTACCCGAGAGACAAATGGATCTACTGCCTGCCGCTTGCAGCAGCTGAAGCCGTTCAACGCATACGCAAAACGTTGGACACTTCCAGTGTATACGGATTACCTTTACATATCGATCCATTCGATCGGGAACCGCAGATGGATAAGGTTTTTGCTCATATTCTGACTCATATGATTGGGCAGCTTCCCAAGAAACGTTCATTCTTTGCAAGAAAAAGAGTACATGATTAGTAGAGATTGCGAAAGGAGAGCCTCTTTTGTCTAAATTAAGAAAACAAAGCCGTCAACTGATTTACGCTGGATTGACGGGAGCAGGAGCAATTGGTTTGTTGTTTGGGGCATATGTTATTTACAATGTCAAAACCATGAGCGACACGAGGGCTGAAGTGGAGGCCCGTTACTCATCAGCCTTCGAACAAAAAGAAGCTGAATTGATGCAACAATGGAACTCGGGGGCACAGGGATGGGTAACTATACGGGATGTTGAAGCAGGAGAGCCGATATTGCCCGAGGATATCAAACTGATAGCCGTTCCGGATGCACAAGCACCAAGGAATCTGTGGTCCAGCTCCAAGCAGATGGATGGCCAAGTGGCGAAAATAGAATTAAAAAAGGGAACGGCTATTACAACTGAAATGGTGTATGAGGATACCCCGGCACCGCCAGATTTAAGAAACCGTGAACTACAGGTTGTTTTATTACCATCTTCTCTTGTGAAGGGTGACATCATTGATATTCGTATTCAGTTTCCAACGGGGCAAGACTATATTCTCCTGTCCAAAAAGAAAGTCGAAAGATTAAATGCAGCTACACTATGGATTACGATGACGGAGGAGGAGATTCTTGCCCTTTCAAGTGCAATTGTAGATGCTTATTTACATAAAGCTTCAATCTACGCCCTAACCTATGTAGAACCACAGTTCCAGACACCAGCAATCCCGACATACCCTGCCAATAATGAAGTGTTAAAACTGCTGGAGAGTGATCCGAATCTTGTGCGACGGGCTGAAGTGGAGTTAGCACGACAGGTGCGAAGTTCACTCGAAAGCTCTCTTGCTGCCTCCTTGTCAGCACCGTCCCAAGGTGTGGAGCAGGACGTTGCGCAATCCTCTGTCTCGTACAATAAACGTCCTGGAGCGAATAATTCTTCAGGTACCGATGGTGTTATCTGGAATGACGGTTCAGGTAGCGCTGGAACGACTGGCAAAGGAAGCAATGATTCTTCAGCGTCAGCTGCGAGTACGAATGAGCAGAAAAGCTTGCTGACGGGTGGAGAATAAAAAAGCCGAATTTATTAATAATTAGTTCATATAACAATGAGTTATAAAACCTGAAAGGAGATTTTTAGAGCTATGCCAACATGGATTTTTGCCGGGTTATGCGAGAAGAATGACCTGATGCTGTATCTTTGCAAAATACTGGCCTCTTCTGGTAAACGTGTATTGCTCGTTGATGGAACATTACAACAAAAATATGGGTACGGTGTTGGAGAAAGTCAGCAATCTTTGCGAATTACAGAGTTTGAAGGCTTTGATATAGCCTGTCAATTTGTAACCTCAACCGCTGTTGAAAGTCACCTTGAAGCGAGTGGTGAGCAATTGGAAGCATATGATTACGTTCTTTATGACATGGAGACATCACACTTTGCATCACGTGAGCTATGGCTGAAAGCAGATATACGTATCTGGGTTAGTGACTATGAACGTTACAACCTGGAACGGGGCAAAGGCTGGCTAAGGCGATTGCTTGAAGAACAATCTCTGCCAGCAGAATTACCATTTCAACGGATTTTGATTAATGCAGTTGATTGCAAACTGGAGGCACGATATCTCTGGGCGTATCTGGAAGGCAGTCCGTTTGTATGGACGGGGGAATCGTTGATGCTTCCATGGGATGAGTTGACTGCAGCAGTCAAGCTGGAAAACGAGCATCACCGTCGAATCCATCTGGCGCCATTATCACGGAACTATAAAAAATCGCTATGCAGATTAGTGGAACAGTTGACGGGTTGGGAAAATGTCCAGAGTCGTCGGGCCATTAAAGAAGCTGAAAGGATGAGGGCATGAGCACTATTTCGTTTTGGAGCCCTTTCGCAGGAACGGGCAGCACGTCATGTGTATTAATCGCCGCGTATGCGATGGCACTTCACTATAGAACAAGAGTCCTGCTTGTAAATACAGGGCCTGTAGGGAGCAGTGCAGAGGCTGCCCTGCCACTCAATGAAGTAGGAGTAACAGGGTCAGAATTTACTTTTGAAGAGGGAGGTTGGGATGCGATTGAACGTCTCCATATCAGTGGGAGTCTGAATAAGCATAATTTGAGGGATTATACCAAGCCGCTTCTCAAAGATCGTCTAGACTTGTTGACCGGCAGAATTAACAGGATGGAACGTTCCCCACAGGAGCATGTGGAGACTTTGAAAAGACTGTTGGACGTAGCGAATGAATATTATGATCTGGTTCTTCTGGACGCAGACCGGGCAGGCGTAAGTGCTCAAATTCTGTTGGATCAGGCTGATTATATTGTTGTAAACCTGAATCAAAATATGAGGGATTTGGAGAAATTTTTTGAAGAAATCAAACCCGAGCGCATGAGTAATCAGAACATGCATGTCGTATTGAACAAGTATGATCCCCATTCTCGCTCAACCATTACCAACATTCGGCGGCGCTTTCAATACAAGGGGGCGATATCGGTATTGCCGTATACAACCGAATTTCTGGATGCGTTCAATCGTCGCGATGCGGCGGCATACTTGCAATTGGAAGGCTTAAGGGACCATAAGGACATTCGTAAAGGGAGCTTTGCTGCAAGTATGGCTGAACTCGCTCGCTTCATTATGGACGGTGCTGGAATGCGTACCGTTCTGAAGAGGCTCGAAAGGGGCGCCTGAACTTCCCATGCTCTGGAATACCCTCTGTTTAATTTTAATTTTGCTGTTATGCCTTGCTTATATCTGGTTCAAATATAGAGCTTCCCATCGTGAAAAGATTAACCGTTCTCCTGAACGAGAGTCTTTCACGATTGAAGGATTGACAGAGAAAGTGAAACATTCACTTCATGAGCTCAGTCATAGCCAACTTGCTGACGCGGGACTGCATGAGGAAGAATATCGCCGGAGAATCAATCAGCGCGCGGAAATGCGGAAGGCTCTTAAAGGCTGTGTATCCGGCAGCATCAGTGACAAAACGTATGTCAAAAATCTGATCGGTGATCTGCTGACTCGCAGTATAGGCTTGAACAAGTCAAATATAGATGAAGTCATTTATTTTGAAGAAACCGAGTTGCTGACGATCCAGGATCAGTTTGAAATTGTGTTTTATTTATATCGCCAGCAATTCGGTGTCGATGCTTTGTCACGCATGATTGACACGTATGACCTTGGCAGATTGAGGCTGGATGAACGTGCTGATGACGGAGGAAGTTACTATATCTCCGAAGAGGACATCCGGTATGTGTTCGAGTGTGAGTATAGAGAGCTGGGAATCAGAGAAAAAACGGATATTATCGTTCAGCGCATCTACCAGCATTACAAAGGCTTTTCGGTAGTTGATGAAATAAGGGACCAACGGATTGATGGGGTTAGTGGTGGTGTTAGTGGCATGCTGGATGCCATTCAGGATATGGGGCTGCGGCAGCCGGCTTCGTGGAACGATCTGTTGGAGGATGGACTCGAAGATGTTTCCCTTGAAGAACCACTTAGTGGGATGGAAAGTGTCTGGATTTTCTATAAAGGTAAATCCATTCATCTGTCCTTCCTGTCTTTTGGGAGTATCCGTGAACTGAAAAGGGTATGTCAAAATATTTACAAATACAACTATCCAGGGCAGCTTTCAGAAGCGAATGGATACAAAGTGAACGAGATGAAGGACGGCTCACGTGTCGTTGTTGTGCGTCCTCCCTTTGCTGAATCATGGGCTTTCTTTGTCCGGAAATTTGATATTCCCAATGCTTCACTGGAACAGCTGATTACCGGAAATAATGCAGATCTGCCAATTACGTTGCTGCAGTATCTGATGAAAGGCAGTCGAATTACAGCCGTAACCGGAGCACAAGGGTCGGGCAAAACGACGCTGCTTATGGCGATGGTGAAGCATATTTACGCCTCGTATACCCTAAGGGTACAGGAGATGGCTTTCGAACTACAGCTGAGGCGTATATACAGTCGGCGTAACATTCTAAGTTTCCGGGAGACGGAGCACATTTCAGGTCAACAGGGACTGGACTTACAGAAAAAGACGGATGGTACAGTGAATATTCTTGGTGAAGTTGCAAGTGATGAAGTAGCTGCTTGGATGATTCAGATGTCCCAGGTAGCCAGTCTGTTCACCCTGTTTACCCATCATGCCAAAACGTTTCGCGATCTGGTCTTCTCTCTCCGTAATTCACTGCTCAAAACAGGTATGTTTCAACATGAACATATTGCCGAGGAACAAGTGGTTAGTGTTATTAATTTCGATGTACATATGAAAAAGGATGCTGAGGGACGAAGATATATAGAACGAATCACGGAATGTCTTCCACGTGCGGATAAAGGCGACAGTGTGGAAGAAAGAGCTGGTTTTGCGTTTCGCAATGTGATCGAGTACAGGGACGGCAATTACGTCGTCACAGCTCCGATCTCATTAGGGAGTATTGCGGATATGCGAGATCAGATGACACTACACGACGCTGCACTGTTCGAACAGTTCATCAAGCAATATTGGAGTGATACCTATGACCGTTAAGCTGGTTCTTCTTTTGGTGCTGGGGATATGTGCAGGTGGACTGGTGATCACGCTACTTGTATTGAATCTGCTGCGTCATAGAGGAGGTGACACTGCAAGTAAATCTGTAGGGAT
Source organism: Paenibacillus sp. JNUCC-31 (assembly GCF_014844075.1). NCBI lineage: Bacteria > Bacillati > Bacillota > Bacilli > Caryophanales > Paenibacillaceae > Paenibacillus > Paenibacillus sp. JNUCC31. Next base: position 371,157 of record NZ_CP062165.1, on the reverse strand, counting down.
TGCTACGTTGAACGGAAATCGTACGCTGCAGTGGGGAACATTCCTGTTACAGTCCTATCGATGGGGCATGAAAGTGCCGCTGCTCTCTGCTTATATTTTACAAGTGAAGAAACGAATCTCATTCCGGCATGTTGGCGACGAACCAGCATTAAGACGAATGACCATGAGCGTGGTTCTCATTATTTTCGGAGGATACGGAAGCATCAGTGTAATTCTGTTTCTTATGCAACCAGGTATCGCCTTTGTGGTATTGTCGGTACTTTGCGCTGTAGTTCTGAACAGTCTTGTACTGGATATGTGTCTGAATCGTATAGAGAAGCGATTGTTGGTGCAGATGCTGGACCTGTTTGCCGACGTGAGACATCGTTATCACCAGCATGGAATGGTAGAAGAAGCACTGTATGAAGCAGCTGAAGCAGGTAAAGGAGAAGCTGCAGAGCAAGTACTTTTGATCTATGAGGCATTGACTTCACCAGATCCGAACGAAGCATTGGAACGATACTATGAGATTGCACCGAATCGTTTTCTCAAGGGGTTTGCCGGCATTTCATATATGGTGATGGAGTTTGGGGACAAAGACAGGGCACAGGGTTCAATCTACTTGAAAGGTCTTGGGAATCTGACGCAGGAAATTCATCTGGAGATTTTGCGGCGGGACAAACTGGACTATCTCTTAAAAGGACTGAACATCATTGCACTGGCTCCCGTTCTGTTCACAGCTCCAATTGAACGCTGGGCCAGAGGAAGTTTTCCGACAATGGATGAATTTTATCGCAGCAAAATCGGATTTGTAACCAAAATATCGATCTACATCATTATTATACTTGCCTACTTGCTTTTGCAAAGACTACAGCAATATGATGAAACCCGCTATCGGACAGGACGCAAACACTCCAGAATCGATCAGTTTCTGTACAGGCAGACATTCATTCGTAAAGTTTCAATGTTGTTCGCGCCTAAACCTGGCAGTACCAACTACAGTCAAACGATAAGGCTGATGCGGGAAAGCAGCTCAGAACTAAAATACGAATGGCTGGCTATACGCAGATTAATGTTATTTGCAAGTTGTTTTGTCCTGACTATTGGCTGTGTCTTGCTGCTGCATCAGATTGAACGAAATCACGTCTTGCATGATCCTGTGAGAGATGACCGGATGTTTGGCGCGATGGGAGAGGTGGAATTGAAGCAGGCTAGAGAAAAGACAAGCTTGGATCAAGCCGTGCTTGAGAGCATCGAAATGAGGCGGGGAGCAACCTATGATGAAATATCGAATGCTTTGCAGGCCCTGAACCCCATACAGCTGGATCATGATACACAGGCTGAAACCATCGCGCGCATCATGCAGAAGCTGGAGGTATACAACAAACAATACCTCCACTGGTGGGAGCTGATGATTGCAGTCATAACGGGTTTAGCGGGTTATCACATGCCGATCTGGCTTATGATGTTCCAGCGCAAAATGCGCAGCATGGACATGAGGCATGAAATTTATCAATTTCAGACCGTTATATCAATCTTGCGGGAAATGGACCGTATGTCTGTCGAGGAAATATTAGAATGGCTCAATCGATTTGCAGTCATTTTCAAAAGGCCACTTCAAAAATGTTTGTTGCACTTTGAGCATGGGCCGGAGCAAGCACTTGAACAATTGAAAGAAGAGGCGGGTCTGCCTGAATTTCAGCGTCTGGTTGATAAACTGCAACTTGCACTTGGGAAAATTTCGATTCGGGAAGCTTTTGACGATCTGGATAGCATGATGGCCTTTTATTTTGAACAACGCAAACAGGAATATACCAAGATGATAGATGTTAAAGCATCATGGGGAAGAATGATCGGGTTTACACCGATGTATGCCCTGATCTTCCTCTATCTGGTCATTCCGCTGGTAGGCATGAGTTTCCTGCAAATGAACATTTATTATGAACAGATTCAGAAACTGTAACGACTAAGTACGTCGCAGTCTGAAATAAATAACAATAAATTTAGGAGGATTTATCATGAACAATGCATCAAGCGCTTTAAAGGTGGCAGCAGGCATCTTTCTGACCATCGCCCTTATTACAATTGTGGTTTTGTTGTTTATTTCGGCTCAGGAGGCGACCAAAACGGCACAAAACAATTTTGCGGATATCCAGACCGAGTTGTCCCAAGCTGCATTTACGGTGTATGACGGAACTACCATTAGCGGATCACAGGTTACGAACGCGTTGCGTAAATATGCGGACAAGGATCAATTCGGGATTCAAGTTATTACAGGTAAAAATAAAGGAGGCCAATGGTATGGTAATCAGTTAAACATTTCCCAGGATCTCAATAATGCGGATTATGGCTCTGTTATTAAACCTGACGAGAAAGTGGGCGTTATCAACCAGACTATGAGTGAAAAAGATAATCAGTATGTCAATCCAAGCGGTAAATTCAAAGCAATTATTGTAAAAGACAGATCTAATGTAGTAAGAGGGCTTATTTTCCAGCAATCCTGACAGGAGTTGGTTGATGATGTCCCAGAATACACAGCAGCTCATGTTGTTTTGTACGGCGGTTGTCCTGTTTGTGACAGCCTGCCTGTACGGGCAACAAAATGTGAAGGTTTTGTCAGACGGTTTGAACCACATGGTGCAGACCACTGCAAACATGGAAGGACGACTAAATACAACTTTGCACATAAGCCAGCCAGAACACTACAGCGGTGCTGAAGTCTTACATACGGTAAGACAGATGACAGGGACAACGATCAGAGTGGAGGTAGACGGGACAGCCTATGTTATGGATCCCCTTTTAAATAGAACAGTGACTATCCCTGTCCAACTTGTTGCATCGTACAGACCGGAGTTCATTAGAAGTGATACTGGCGAAGTGCTAAAGATTGCGTTTTGGAAGGAGGCCAGCATACCTTGATTAATGCCGCATCCAAGCTGCTTGCCGTTCTTCTGGCAGTCGTATTGCTGTATGTATATCCGGCAGCAGAGTCAGCTGATCGGCAGGATGACATGGCACGCATGACCGTTGTACAGACGGTTACCCGTTTTGTTGATGCAGTCAGAACAAAGGGGTATATTTCCCCTGACATGTATGCAGAGTTCGAAGAACAGATGGCCCGAACGGGTAATTCCTATGAAATTGCCATGGAACACCTACACAAAAAGTATGTACCCCATTATTCAGACCCGCTGGATCAGAGTACATTCTCTGGAACTTATGAGACTGTACAGGACGGCTATTATTCAGCTCAGATTAAAGCCAAGCTATTTCCATCGTCCAGTGTACTGGCTTCAGATGATCCTGGGCGCAGATATACTTTGGTTATGGGGGATTTTTTCACAGTGACCGTCAAAAATACAAATCGTACACCTGCCATGCTGATTCGTGAGTGGTTAAACGGGTCTGCGCAGGCAGCAGCCGTATTTACCACATATGGAGGTATGGTTCTAAATGAAGATTACTGATCTTTCCATTGTGTTTGTGCTTATCTTTTTACCTATTTTCTGGGTTATATCTCACAATACCGACAATGCCCAAGAGGCTCAATATTTAAGCAATCGTTACAGGGCGGCACTTCAGACTGCTGTAATGGATGCAGGGGCTGTGATGCATCAGAATGAGAAGCAAAACGATGAAGCGGGGTATGATTCAACCAAGTTCGTGAAAGCGGACAAAGAGCTTGCATTACTTACGTTTACCCAAACAATGGCGCTTAATATGGGGATTCAGGATGATCCTGCTGCGATAAAGGCCATGTTTAATTACTTACCTGCAATAGTTCTGCTGGATTATGACGGTTATTATATTTTGGCGAAAGAAACTGAAATGACAGGAAACCTTGAAGATTCATTCCGGCACGTGTGGAGCCCCAAGAAACCTTATACATATTCTGATTCAAATGGCAGCAGTATTAACTTCACGCTCGATGGGTATGTGTATGCCTATGATGCAAGCTTGGGCAAATGGGTAGAAGGCTTCCAAAAAGAACTGGCCTCCAGCACGCAAATCCCTCTTCTTCAAGATGCCGAGCTCTTTGAACAGGTCAGACGAAGCCGGATCGTAACAAGTGTGCAGGAAGATTTGGCTGAGGTTATCAACAGGCATAATGAGTTTGCAAGAAGGAATGGTGTTTCCTACACCTTCACCATGCCTTTGATTTCTCAAGAGGATTGGTACAATACAATTAGTGATACAGGACTTATGGCCTTTATTCAGGGGGTACCTGTAGGGAATGAAAAGATTAACAATTATGCCATCGGTGGTGGCAGACTGGTGAAGAAAACAGCAATTATTGGCGGAGTTGATCCGGCAAGTGGAATCAAATATTATTATCCCTCCACATGCCGCAATGGTTACAGGGCCGGAGAAGTGTTTACAGATGCGAAACAAGCAGCAGCTCAAGGCTATTTTGAGTATAAGTGTTCCATAAATTAGGGCAGTTTGTTTGTAATATGAAAGTGAGGTTGCATGAGATGTTTACATTACTTTCAGAAAAGGCGATACCTGTGATAAAATAAGGTTTCGGAACGATAGTAATGTCCAAATAGATAGGAGCAACCTCATCTTATGAGTTTATTGTCAGTTGAGAACGTGAGTCACAATTTTGGCGACCGCACGTTATTTAAAAATGTTTCTTTTCGTTTACTCGCCGGAGAGCGTGTAGGCCTTGTTGGTGCAAATGGTGTGGGCAAGTCCACATTGATGAACATCCTTACCGGGAAATTGTTAAAGGACGAAGGGAAGGTTGAATGGACCCCAAAAGTTCGCTATGGATATCTGGATCAGCATACCAAGCTCACGCCTGGAAAAACGATTCGTGATGTGCTCAAAGAGGCGTTCCTGCCCTTGCTTGAGTTGGAAAAAGAAATGATGTCCATCACGGATCAGATGGCAGACGCCGATCCGGACAAGCTTGAATTGTTGCTGGAAGAAATGGGTGACATTCAGGAACAATTAGAGCAAGGTGATTTTTATCTGATTGATGTGAAAGTGGAAGAGATGGCGAATGGACTTGGCTTGTCCGCTATCGGTCTGGATCGTGACGTGGCCGCGCTTAGTGGTGGTCAACGTACGAAGGTATTGCTTGCCAAGCTCTTACTGGAGAAACCAACGGCTCTTCTGCTGGATGAGCCAACGAACTATCTCGATGTGGAACACATTGAATGGCTGACGCGTTACCTGAAGGATTACCCGTATGCGTTTATTCTGATTTCGCATGATACGGAGTTTATGAATGAGGTCGTTAACGTTATATATCATCTGGAATTTGCCAAGTTGACGCGTTATGCAGCGAACTATAACAAATTCCTTGAAATGGCCGACATGAATAAGGCGCAGCATATTGATGCTTATGAGAAACAGCAGGAATTTATCAAGAAGCAGGAAGATTTCATTCAGCGGAACAAAGCCCGCGCTTCCACTTCCGGTCGTGCCAAGAGCCGTGAGAAGCAGCTTGGCAAGATTGAACGGATCGATCGTCCAGACGAAGCAGCCAAACCCACATTCAAATTCAAGGATGCCCGGGCGAGCAGCAAAACCGTCTTTGAGGGTATTGATTTTGAAATTGGATATTCATATGCATTATTGCCCAAAATGACGATGACGATTGAGCGTGGTGAGAAAATTGCCATTGTTGGGTGTAACGGTGTAGGTAAATCAACTCTGCTGAAGACCATCCTTGGGAAAATCCCGCCAATCAGCGGTAAGACATTCTTGGGTGACTATCTGGAAACAGCCTATTTCGAACAAGAAGTACGTGCAGGTAATATTACTCCGATCGAAGATGTGTGGAATGAATTTTCTCATCTGACACAGAATGAAGTCCGGGGCCATCTCGCACGATGTGGATTGAAAAATGAGCATATCACCCGTCCGCTTAACGCGCTTAGTGGTGGAGAACAGGCAAAAGTTCGTTTGTGTAAGCTTCTTATGCGTGAAAGCAACTGGATTTTATTCGATGAGCCGACCAACCATTTGGATGTGACAGCCAAAGCAGAGCTAAAACGCGCCTTGCAAGAATTCAAGGGTACCGTGTTGCTCGTATCACATGAACCTGAGTTCTATGAAAGCTGGGTAACCAAAACATGGGATGTTGAAGCTTGGTCCGAGAAACAATAGTATGTATCTTCGAACCTCGAACAAGATCAGCTACTTTTATAACTACATCAACCCTAAGCATGAATGAACAACGTAATCAATGGAAATGTACGGTGACAAAAAAAGGTGTCTATGGTAACATAGGCTACAACTTCATATGAACACTAGGGGGGCCGCACGATGCGGCTGAGATGGAAGAATTAGATTCCGGACCCTTTGCACCTGATCTGGATCATACCAGCGTAGGGAAGTGGCCGTTTCAGCTAATGACAAAGTGAGCAATTATCGTTGATTTTATTGCGATGTTGCCTGCAGTGTGAAACATGCATATACACATTGTTACAATTATGGGTTCCGTAGTTGTTATGCAGTGAGTAACCGTATGCAGCAGTCATTCAGTTGATCCATGAATACTAAATTCGTGGCCACTCCCCTGCGGGAGTGGCTTTTTTTGTTGTTTATTTCAGCGTAATCATATGCAAGAGGAGGGCGAACAATACGGAAATCTTCCACGAACATGTAACAAGAGGATCATTCGAACTGCATGCTCTTTCACCAGGAAAAGGTGACATGAACTCTTTTGTGCATGCTGCCACGGATGTATGGCGCTGGGTCGATTATATCCACATTCGAGAAAAAAAACTGACCCTGGAGCAACAGATACAATGGGCCCAAAGCCTGAAAAAAAAGGGTGTTCCATCTAACCGAATCATCATGAATGGCTCAGATCAGCTGGCTAAACATGGGGTGTTTGGTGGTGTGCATTGGGGCCAAGCTGCTATTCATAGCTACGATAAGGAGCTGGGGAGAGTCGATCGGCTTCGCGTAGGGGTGTCGGTTCATTCTCTGGAAGAAGCAAAAGTTGCAGAAGAACGTGGGGCGGATTATCTATTTTACGGGCATGTGTACGCCTCACCCAGTAAACCGAATTGCGAGCCTAGAGGACTTGCTTCGTTGGCTGAGGTATGCACCAAAGTTTCAATTCCAGTGATCGCGATTGGTGGGATTGGAACGGAGAATATTGCTGCTATCCGAACTGCTGGCGCCAAAGGGGCTGCGGTAATCTCTACGATTTGGACAAGCAACAACCCGGAACTGGCAGCAGCTTCATTGCGGCGGGCGATCACGAATTCACAGAAGTATGCCGAACCAGGGAGATGAGATCATGAGAGAGGGAGCAAGAAGTATAAGGAAACGTTCAGGTTATCATCCAAGAGCAGTATCAAGGAGTAGAATTGGATCGGAAATTCGAGGCAATCTTCATGCTGAAACCATTATTGTAGGCGGTGGAGTGATCGGTTGTGCTATTGCATGTGAGCTCGCTACCCGAGGCCATGATGTTCTTTTGGTTGAGCGTTCGCGGATCGCTGGAGGAACTTCCTGTGCAGCTGCCGGGATGCTTGCTGCTGACAGTGAGAGATTCACTCATGCCGTTATGGCGAGGCTCGCGAAGGAGAGCAGAGAATTACTTCATAAACAGAAGGAACGAATCAGTTCACTTAGTGGAGTGGAGATGGGTTTGCAGCAATATGGGTTTATTACTCCCTTTCGTTCATACAGTGAGGTCAGCAATTACAAAAATAACAGATCTTCGAACTCCTCTGATGAACCTTTTTGGTGGGATCGTGTCTCTGTCCAACAGGAAGCATCATGGTTAAACAGGGATATCTATGGTGCATATTACAGACCTTCCGAGAGCGAGATCCTTCCTGTTAATCTCACGCAGGCGTATGTCAGGGCGGCTCAAGCCATGGGTGCAAGGGTTATGGAAGGCGTACAGGATGTCCGTTTGCATATAGATGTGAACGGAGTTCAAGGGATCCGAACTTCCATTGGAACGATGACATCGAAGAACGTCATTGTTGCAACAGGGTTACAGGGAGAAGAGTTGATGAGACATGCAGGGCTGATTTTGCCTGTTTTGCCTGTGAAAGGAGAGATTGCAGCGGTGCATTTCTCACCTCGCCACATCGGATACAGACCTGACAAAACGGTGTATGCAGATGATATATATATTGTCCCAAAAGCCAATGGGGAAGTGTGGCTCGGTGCAACCAGCCTTCCCGGAAGAACAGACACAAAAGTCTCGGTACAGGGGATTCAGAAGCTATTTACAGCTGCGACAAGCTGGGTGCCTGGCATGAAGGAAGCGCATTTTCTCCGGGCATGGGCGGGTGTTAGACCTTCGACTCCGGATGGATTGCCCTACATAGGGGCTTGTGAAAGTATTCCCGGGTTATTCACTGCTTTTGGACATTATCGTAATGGCATACTGCTTAGTGCGATTACGGGCAGCTTAATGGCTGATATAATCTACGGTAAAACTTCCGAAGCGTTGGGAATTCAGGACCTTAGTCCGGATCGTATGAATCGAAAGGAGATATTGCAGTGAATATCATTGTCAACGGACAAACCATGCAAATTGAAGATAGCTTAAATCGTGTGGACAAATTGCTCCATTCGTTTAATCTGCAAGTAAAAACCGTAGTGGTTGAATTGAATCGGCAAATTTTAACGAGGGAATACCATGAGACGACGGCATTAAGAGACGGAGATCGGATTGAAATTGTACATTTTGTGGGAGGCGGTTAACTATGTTGAAGATTGGGAATTATACGTTCGGATCTAGACTACTTCTGGGTACAGGCAAATTTTCGGATTTGGACGTGCAGAGCCAGGCGGTTGAAGCGGCAGGTACGGAAGTGTTAACGTTCGCTGTTCGGCGTTTGAATCTGGAAGATCGAAACAAACAACATTTTCTGGACACGCTGGATTTGAAAAGGTATACCCTGCTTCCCAATACAGCGGGTGCTTCAACGGCAGAGGAGGCAGTGCGAATCGCTGAACTTGCCCGGGCTTCAGGACTTTGTGATATGATAAAAGTAGAAGTCATCGGCGATGGAATCACATTGCTTCCTGACCCGATTGAAACGTATAAAGCATGTGAGATATTGCTTGAAAAGGGATTTACGGTACTGCCTTATATCTCGGATGATGTTATTTTGGCCAAGCGATTGCAACTACTCGGTGTACATGCTGTCATGCCTGGGGCTTCACCCATAGGGGCAGGGAGAGGAATTATTAATCCCTATAATCTGGAGATAATTATTGAACAAGCCGTCGTTCCTGTCATTGTGGATGCAGGGCTTCGAGCACCCAAAGATGCGGCTCATGCGATGGAATTGGGAGCAGACGGTGTATTGTTGAATACGGCTGTCTCCGGATCGGGAGACCCTGTGAAGATGGCTAAGGCCATGAGAATGGGGGTTGAAGCAGGCAGAATGGCTTATGAGGCAGGCATGATTCCCATTAAGCGTTACGCGGCAGCAAGTAGTCCGGCGGAAGGAATGGTTCATACATGACAAATCAGACACGACCCTCCGAGCAGGCAGACCGTTACTCCAGACAGGAACGGTACGCTCCGATCGGTAAGGAAGGTCAGGACAGATTGAGTAACAGCAGAGTATTAATTGTTGGTGCAGGTGCGCTTGGCACTGGCATTGCAGAGACACTGGTACGTTCAGGTATTGGCCACGTTACCATTGCAGATCGTGATTATGTGGAGTGGAGCAACCTCCAGCGACAACAGTTATATGTAGAACAAGATGCCATTCAGCGAATGCCCAAAGCGTTGGCAGCCGAGAAGCGTCTGTCTGACATTAACTCTACCGTTGAAGTTGTAGGCAAAGTAATGGACGTGAGAGTGGATGAACTGGAAGAATTGGTTCAAAGTGCAGATTTGATTATGGATGCAACGGATAATTTTGATACACGTTTATTAATTAATGACATGTCTCAGAAGTACCGCATTCCCTGGATTTATGGCGGATGTGTCGGCAGTTATGGAATTACCTACACGTTTCTGCCAGGAGAAACCCCGTGCTTAAACTGTTTGTTAGGTGAGGTTCCGTTAGGTGGAGACACCTGTGATACGTCAGGTATTATCCCTCAAGCGGTGCAGATGGTTACGGCAAATCAGACAGCAGAAGCCATGAAGTTACTTAGTGGCAATTCAGATGCCTTGAGACGCAAGTTACTGTCATTTGACGTGTGGAGGAATGAATACATATCCATTAACGTTGACGGTGCCAGAAAAGCAGATTGCCCATCATGTGGTCAAAAAGCTACATATCCGTACCTGTCTGCCTCCAATCTGGAAAAAACAGACGTGTTATGTGGCAGGGATACAGTCCAGATCCGCCCTTCACGCCAAATGAAACTGGATTTGCAACAAACGGCTGTTCGTCTGGAGAAACTGGATGATGGCAAAGTGGAAGCCAATCCGTTTCTGGTCTCTTTTACAACTGGAACGTACCGAATGGTCATTTTTCAGGATGGGCGGGTTCTTGTTCATGGAACAAAAGATACCGCAGAGGCCCGTACACTGGTTCACAGATATTTTGGTTGAAACATAATGCTCTGAGTCTGTTCCTTTGAGGAATGGACTTTTTCATTTTACGGCATGATAGACATACAACATTGCTGCGATGCTACGTGATAACAAGAAGAAATTGACCGTTAGCAAGGAAACCATGCAGCAAGCGTATAGAGACAGGCCGGGTGAAAAAATGAAAACATCCATGTTACTGGTTGGCAGCGGAGAGCAGGTTACAAATATTAAAGACGTATTTTGTGCTGAAGGATATCATGTTGAACTAATGGAATGGTCTGAATTGAAGCGTGGTTCCAAAATACCATTGACGGAACTGAGCATGATCATATTAGTTAATGAAAAAAATCAGGAAGATCAGGTGAAGGCTGGACTGGAATCGTTAGTACAGATTGGCGCGATTTCTCCACTTCTTGTTATAACTCCCAAGATCTCTCCTGAATTAATTGTGGAATGGCTAGACTATGGCGCTAACGATGTGATGGAAGAGCCAATAAATCGTAATGTGCTGATGGCCAGAGTGCGAAATCTGTTACGTGTGTTTGCACATGTCTCACAGGAAGATGAAGAAGTCATTGTAGTGCATGATCTAAAAGTGAATCTGCGTTCACGTCGAGTGAGCCGAGCAGGTGAATATCTAATGCTTACTCCGAAAGAATACGAATTGCTGGAATTTCTTGCCCGTCACGTCAACGAGGCATGTGCGCGGAGCGTCATTTTAAGAGAAGTGTGGGGATATGATTTTGCAATGGATACCAATGTGGTAGACGTATATATCAAACATTTGCGGGTAAAGGTGGATAAGGGGAGGGACATGAAATTAATTCATACGGTTCGTGGAGTCGGCTATATGCTGCATACCGAATAAAAGTGAGTATAAACCAAAAACCGGATCATGTTTTCCACATACCTCCAGTTTGGGGAGGGCAGTTTATCGGGTAAATATAAAAGGACCGGATCAATAGATCCGGCCCCACTCGCTTTGGTACATTTTTGAATTTGAACTACAATACGCGGCGAGCTTTGATATAAGTCTTTTTCCAGTGTCCCGAGTTCAAATCGGAAAGCGTTACACCAGGAGAACCGTACGTGTGCAGAACTTTTCCGTTTCCTGCGTATACTCCAACATGAGTAATATTGGAGCCAGTGGAGCGACTACCGCTGGAGAAGAATACCAGATCTCCAACACGCAGATTTGCTTTGGACACTGCTACGCCTTCCTTGGATTGCTTAACGGATGTACGCGGCAAGTCTACACCATACTTTTTAAAGATGTATTTCATAAAAGAAGAGCAGTCAAAATTTTTGGTAGTAGAAGTTGAAACACCAAATTTATATGGAGTTCCTGTGAATTTCTTACCATAATTTACAATTTGTTGCCCTGTGGAAACAGAAGCGCTTGCTGCCTGTGCAACAGGTGCATTAGTCATTAATACAGCTCCAAAACCTAGTGTAGCGCACAACCCGACGGTTACGGCCTTTTGGACAAAGATGTTTGTTTTCATGTGAGTACCTCCAAAATTCGTTTTCGTTTAGTTGCTAGAGCGAGTATAACAGCTTTGTAACAGCCTAAAAATTGGATGAGTAGCGACAAAGCTTAGGGCCGCAACGGTTTCGGTTTGTTTATTAAAATACCATTAAAAATGTCAAAAAATTAATCATTGACGAGTCAACCCATATTATAAACGTCAAAAGACCCTTGATATCAAGGGTCTTTTGACGTTTTGACGATTATTTTAAACCATAGTTATAGATTACAGAATCGTAATAAGTATATTCAAAACGTTAATCTTTGCTCTGAATAATAAGTAATAACCCGCTTTCGATCGAGACGTTACCCGACTTTCCGAGCAGTTTGTTACTAATTCCCAAAGACTGCCCCATGCGTATGGTGGCATGATCTAACGGGTACATGAATCCCTCCAATGTAATACCGGTCACTTCATTGGTTAGTGGTAGCAGGGAGATATATTCATAACCACGGTCTTCCACAAAAGCTTCGGAGGTCGTTAGCATCATATAATTGTGTTCATCCTGAAGTGTACAGGAAATATGATGCTGCATAGCGCGAACCATAATATGTACGTTGGCGAGTGTGTGATCCATGCGTGTACCTGTTGCACCCAGCATCAGAATATCGGTAGGTTCAAGATCCAGCGCTGTTTCAAAAGCCATCTCGGTATCCGTCAAATCTTTATGAACGGGGTCACAGGTGATGATTTGTTCGCTATGCTGACGTACAGTTTCGCGCTCCTGCTCGGTAATAGAATCAAAATCTCCAACAGATATATGAGGTTGAATCCCATGTTCTATTAGAAATAGGGCACCGCGGTCGGCTGCGATTATAGTATCGTCTTTACTGATTTCCTTGAGGAACTCAGGAGAAAGGCTTCCACCTGTAAAAATAATAACTCGTTTCTTAGTCATTCCATTTCATCCTTCCTGATTAATGAAGAAACTGGTTCCCTTCTTATACAATGTGGTCGACCTGTACAAGAATCATTCACAAAACCAGTATAATCCACAAAATGTAGTTGCACAATTTCGATCCTCGCGGATACAATGGGTAGAGCGACATGGAGATGACTTGAAAAGTGAGGTTTGAACAGGTTGGACTTGCACATTTTTGAAGTATTCAGCATTATAGGCACCATTGCCTTTGCAATGTCAGGGGCCTTCGTAGCAATGGAAGAAGAGTATGATATTTTGGGAGTACTGGTGCTTGGTCTTGTCACCGCATTTGGAGGCGGCGTGATTCGTAACGTGCTGATTGGTGTACCTGTGACAACACTATGGAGCCAGGGAGCGCTTATCATGTTGGCCCTTGTATCTGTAGCCATAGCATTCATACTGCCGCTCAAGTGGATTGGTCACTGGAAGCGAACGGAAGCGCTGTTCGATGCGATTGGACTTGCTGCTTTTGCGATTCAGGGGGCATTATATGCGGCCAATATGGGTCATCCCATTAGTGCAGTTATCGTAGCCGCAGTAATGACCGGAATAGGCGGAGGGATCATTCGCGATTTGCTGGCAGGACGGAAACCGCTTGTGCTCCGTGATGAAATCTATGCCGTCTGGGCAATTACAGCTGGTTTTGCAATCGGCATGGGGTGGTTCACAACGAATGTTGGGCTGCTCATATGCTTTGGTGCTGTTGTGTTCTTTCGGATGTGTTCGGTTCATTATAAATGGAAGCTGCCCCGTCGTTCTCTGGTACAAACGGAGAGTGTGAAACCTCAGACAGCAACAGCGCCACTTAACCGCACCTTGAGTAAGGGGGAATAACATGATTCACGTTTTGTTTGTATGTTTGGGCAATATTTGCCGATCGCCGATGGCTGAGGCCGTCCTCCGTCACAAAGTTAATGAAAGAGGACTGGCTCAGCAGATTCGAGTGGACTCGGCAGGTACAGGCGACTGGCATGTCGGTAAACCTCCGCATGAAGGGACTCGCAAATTGCTTGATTCACGTCAAATTTCTTATGCTGATATGGCTGCAAGACAATTTGAGAGCGAAGACTTCTCAAAATTTAACTACATCATATGTATGGATGATTCCAACGCAGCGAATGTAAGAAGTGTGACCGGCGGTGAAGAAGCAGAAATTATCAAGATGATGGATATGCTGCCGGACGAGACACTCCGTGAAGTTCCAGATCCGTATTATACGGGGAATTTTGAAGAAGTGTACAGGCTGCTTGATGCAGGCTGCGACGTGTTACTGGACCGGATCACGAAGGAGCATTCATTGGTATAACCTAGAGGGTGCATTTGCTGAACATTGACAAACATAATACAAGACAAGAAGCTGGACAACAAACGAGCAGGAGAGCCTGCTTCTTTTTTGAATGTTTATGTAAGCGATATCATTTGGTTGCAAAACAAAAGCGGCTTTCAGCCGCCTGTTAAGTGATTGAGTTAGTTTTCCTGTAGAAAATAAAGCAAAGCTTCGGGCAGTTCCTTCTGCCAGAATCCCCACTGATGATGACCGTCTTTCTCCCGATAGGAGACGAGTGCACCGCGTTTTTCAAGCAAATCGCGAGTATCCTGATTCAATTGTACAAAATTATAGGTTCCAGTGTCAGCTTCGAAAGCCGTTTCCTGTAATCCAACGATCATCCAGATCGAGAGCCAGGACAAGTCCTGCTCTGCAGCATAGATTTCCTGAGAAGCAGAGTAGAATGCGCCGGACATACTGATGACACGTGTAAACAGATCAGGGTAAAGCAGGGCAAGATGAAGTGAAACGCTACCACCGAGTGAGTCTCCGGCAAGGATACGTTCCTGGGGAGATCGGCGTACAGGATATTTCTCTTCTACATAGGGAATAATCTCTTCAGCGAAACATGCCGTATATGCCTTGAATCGATTGCCGAAGGGGGCATATTCCTGAGTTCTCACGGAAACGTCAACCTGAACCCCTACTATAATGAATGGTTCGGCTCCCTCGTCAAGAATAATACGGTTGGCAGTGGTGGCAATACGACCAAAGTTGAAAAATTCTTCACCGTCCTGACAGTATACTACAGGATAGCTTAACAATTCGTTATAGCCCGGGGGAAGATAAATTCGCAGTGTACGCTTCTCTCCGAGATAGCGACTCTCAATCTCTTCTTTCACAATCGTACGTTTCAAATAGCGGGAATCCGTCATAAAACGTCACCTTTCTCGGTTAATTTTTGCAATCGACCGCGCAATACGGTAAGATTAACCGTGTGCGGGGATAGGTTAAACATGCAAACATGTATTATGCTGTTATACCAATATTAAGCCCCTGTTATACATACAATCCGGAAGGAAACATAAAAAAATTACGGATATCTTTGACGTATGCAGTGAAACAGGTGTATAATAATATTATAACAGCGGAACTTGATATTCAAATTTTTTGTTGAGGTGAAGAAAAAAATGAGCAAGGTTCCTTATGAAGTATATACGGAGGATGTAGAAGCTCTGTCCGTGCTGTCTCCTGACGGCGAAATCGTTAACAAAGACATGATGCCTAAACTTTCCGACGATCAATTAAAAGAAATTATGTATCGCATGGTATTTACCCGTACTTGGGATGACCGTGCAGTAAACCTGGGCCGTCAAGGTCGTCTTGGTTTCTATGCTCCAGTATCTGGTCAAGAAGCTACAATGGTTGGTAGTGAATTTGCAATTGAAAAAGAAGACTTTGTATGTCCTGGCTATCGCGACATTCCGCAACTCGTGTGGCATGGACTTCCTCTTTATCAAGCGTTTCTGTACTCCCGTGGACACCAACATGGTGGACAAATCCCGGATGGCGTTAATGTATTGATGCCGCAAATCATCATTGGTGCACAAATTCTGCATGCAATGGGTATTGCAATGGGTTACAAATTGAAGAAACAAAAACAAGTTGTAATTACGTACACAGGTGATGGTGGTTCTTCAGAAGGCGACTTCTATGAAGGTCTGAACTACGCTGGTGTTTACAAATTGCCTGTTATTTTCTTCGTGCAAAACAATGGTTATGCCATCACAACTCCTTTTGCCAAACAAACGGCAGCTCTGTCCATCGCTCACAAAGCGGTAGCAGCAGGGATCAAAGGCGTTAAAGTTGACGGTATGGACATCTTTGCGGTTATCAAAGCGGTTCAGGAAGCTGCTGAACGTGGACGTAACGGAGAAGGCGCAACATTGATCGAAGCAGTAACATATCGTTTCCGTCCTCACTCCCTTTCGGATGATGCTTCCAAGTATCGTACAAAAGAAGAAGAGGCTGAATGGAATGCGAAAGATCCAATCGCACGTTTTGCTAAATATCTGGAGAAAAAAGGTCTGTGGACTGAAGAAGATACAGCACGTGTGAAAGAAGAAGCAAAAGCAAAAGTGAACGAAGAGATCAAAAAAGCGGAAAAAACCGAGAAAATGACGATTTCAGGCTTGATCGACAGCATGTTCGAACAAACGCCTAAGCACTTGGAAGAGCAAAAAGCTGATTTCCAATAAGTTTTTTCCGATAAAGCATAAACATCCGGGACGGGTTCCGGTGTCCCGGTATACATGTATGAATTCAAATGTGAACTGTCAATGTTTAAGGAGGAAATGAAGCAAATGGCACAAATGAACATGAAAGAAGCAATCCGTGATGCGCTTCGCGTTGAGTTGAAACGTGATCCTAACGTTCTGCTTTTCGGTGAAGACGTAGGTAATGTAGGCGGCGTTTTCCGTGTAACGGAAGGTCTGCAAAAAGAATTTGGCGAAGAGCGTGTATTTGATACACCACTAGCTGAGTCCGCTATTGGCGGTCTGGCTGTAGGTTTGGGTGTTCAAGGCTTCCGTCCGGTTGCTGAGATCCAATTCGTTGGTTTTATCTTCGAAGCACTTGACCAAATGGTAGTTCAAGCAGCTCGTATGCGTTTCCGCTCCGGCGGTAAATACAATTCTCCAATCGTATTCCGTACACCATTCGGTGGCGGTGTAAAAGCGGCAGAATTGCACACGGATTCCCTTGAAGGTTTGCTCACGCAAACTCCGGGTATCAAAGTGGTTGTTCCTTCTAACCCTTACGATGCAAAAGGTCTGATGATCGCTTCTATTCGCGACAACGACCCTGTATTCTTCATGGAGCACTTGAACTTGTACCATGCATTCCGTGCAGAAGTGCCTGAAGAAGATTACACCGTTGAGCTGGGCAAAGCGAACGTTGTTCGTGAAGGTTCTGATGTAACTATCATTACTTACGGTATGATGGTTCACACTTCTGTGAAAGCAGCAGAAGAGCTCGAAAAACAAGGAATCAAAGTTGAAGTTATCGACCTTCGTACGGTTAGCCCGATCGACATCGATACTATCGTTGCTTCCATTAAGAAAACAAATCGTGCAATCGTTGTACAAGAAGCTCAAAAAAGCGCAGGTGTTGCAGCTGAAGTCATTGCACAAATCAATGAAAAAGCAATCCTGCACTTGGAAGCACCGGTTCTGCGTGTAGCTGGTCCGGATACTGTATATCCATTTGCACAAATCGAAGATACATGGCTTCCTAACCCAGCACGTATCGTTGCTGCGGTTAACAAAGTCGTAAATTTCTAATTTAATCATCTGACATGCCGCAAGGCGCAGTATGGTGATCCACACCGCAGCGCAAGCTGCACTGTAAACAGCCATTAGCCCCTTGAGTAACAGTTTATTGCACTAGCAGTAACGGTTGTTTCTTGGAGTTAAGGGTTGTTTTCAGGATTGAGACATAATCAAGGAGGTTTTTCAGTTGGCTAAATTTGAATACAAATTCCCTGAACTGGGCGAAGGCCTTCACGAAGGCGAAATCATTAAGATGCACATCAAAGTCGGTGACAAAGTAACTGACGACGATATCATCATGGAAGTACAGAACGACAAAGCAGTCGTTGAAGTACCTTGTCCGGTTAACGGAACAGTAACAGAAGTGTTTGCTAAAGATGGTCAAGTTTGCCACGTAGGCGAAGTTGTTGCTATTATCGAAGCAGAAGGCGAGCTTCCTGAGCAAGACGACGCTCCAGCTGGCGATCAAGGCGAGCAAGAAAAAGATGCAGCTCAAGGCGGAGCTGACACAAGCGGTTCTTCCGCAGCAGCATCCAGTTCTGATGCAGCTAAAGAAGGCGGCAACAACAGCGTTCCGGCAGTACCTGCCAAAGACGTTCTGGCAACGCCAAGCGTGCGTAAATTTGCTCGCGAACAAGGCGTGGACATCGCTCAGGTTAACGGTACTGGCAACAACGGTAAAGTAACCAAAGAAGATGTTGAATCTTTCAAAAACGGTGGCGGTTCTTCCGCAGCGGCATCTTCCGAAGCTCCGGCTCAAGAAGAGAAGAAATCCGCAGCACCAGCAGCTGCAGCAGCTGATCAACGCCTTGAAGAAGAGCGCGTACCATTCAAAGGTATCCGTAAAGCGATTGCCAATGCGATGGTTAAGTCGGCTTACACAGCACCTCACGTTACCATCATGGACGAAGTGGACGTAACTGAATTGGTTGCTTTCCGTACTCGCATGAAACCTATCGCTGAGAAAAAAGGTACAAAAGTTACGTATCTGCCATTCATCGTTAAAGCACTGGTTGCGGCTTCCCGTCAATTCCCTGCTTTGAACGCGATGATTGATGAAGAAGCTAACGAAATTGTTTACAAAAAATACTATAACATCGGTATCGCTACAGATACAGACAACGGCCTGATCGTTCCTGTTATCAAAGATGCTGATCGTAAATCCATCTGGATGATCGCTGATTCTATCCGTGATCTGGCAGCTCGTGGCCGCGACGGCAAATTGAGCGCGAACGAAATGAGAGGAAGCACAATCTCCATCAGTAACATTGGTTCTGCTGGCGGTATGTTCTTCACTCCAATCATCAACTTCCCTGAAGTTGCTATTCTCGGAACAGGACGCATCAGCGAAAAAGCGGTTATCAAAAACGGCGAAGTAGTTGCAGCACCTGTAATGGCTCTTTCCCTGAGCTTTGATCACCGTATCATCGATGGCGCAACAGCACAAAACTTTATGAATTACATTAAACAGCTGCTCGCTAACCCTGAGCTGCTTGTTATGGAGGTGTAAGATATGGTAGTAGGCGACGCTTCTCTCAATATCGACACATTAGTAATTGGTGCAGGACCTGGCGGCTATGTAGCTGCCATCCGTGCTGCTCAATTGGGCCAAAGCGTATTGATCGTAGACAAATCCGAACTGGGCGGCGTTTGTTTGAACCGCGGATGTATTCCATCCAAAGCTCTGATCTCTGCTGCACACCAATACGAGTCTGCACTTCACGGTGAAGCATTTGGTATCTCTGCTGAGAACGTAAAAGTGGACTTTAGCAAAACTCAAGAATTCAAAAACGGCGTTGTTAAGAAAATGACTGGCGGCGTAGCTGGTTTGCTCAAAGGCAACAAAGTTGAAGTTTTCAACGGTGAGTGCATGTTCATCAACGAAAACGAAGCTCGTGTATTTAACGATCACGAGTCACCGCGTTACAAATTCAAAAATGCAATCATTGCAACAGGTTCCCGTCCAATCGAACTGAAACCTTTCCCGTTTGGCGGACGCATTCTGTCTTCGACAGAAGCTCTGAACTTGCCTGAAGTACCAAAAAGCATGATCGTTATCGGTGGTGGTTATATCGGTGCCGAGCTTGGTCAAATGTACTCCAAATTCGGTGCGAAAGTAACCATCATCGAAGGTTTGGATACAGTACTGCCAGGTTTCGATAAAGACATGACTAGCCTCGTTGCTAAAAACATGAAGAAAACAGGCATCGAAATCGTAACGGGTGCAAAAGCTGAAAGTGCTGAGCAAACGGATAAAGATGTAACTGTTAAATATTCTGTAAATGGTGAGTCCAAAGAAGTGACTGCAGATTACCTGCTCGTTACGGTTGGACGTCGTCCAAATACAGACGGTGAGCTTGGTTTGGACCTGATTGGCGTAGACGTTGACGAGCGTGGATTTGTCAAAGTTGACCACCAAGGACGCACAAGCATTCCTCACATCTTCGCAATTGGTGATATCGTATCCGGTCTGGCACTAGCTCACAAAGCTTCTTATGAAGGTAAAGTGGCTGCTGAAGCGATCGCAGGACAACCATCTGTAGTTGACTACAAATGTATGCCTGCAGTTGTATTCACAGATCCTGAGTGCTCCAGCGTAGGTTACACCGAGAAAGAAGCGAAAGAAAAAGGCTACAAAGTTAAAGCAGGCAAATTCCCTTATGCGGGTAATGGCCGTGCAGTATCTTTGAACCATGCTGAAGGCTTCGTGAAAATCGTAGCTGACGAAGAAAGCGGCCTTGTGTTGGGTTGCCAAATCGTAGGTCTGGAAGCTTCCAACCTGATTGCTGAGCTTGGTCTGGCAATTGAGATGGGCGCTACTCTGGAAGATCTGGCGCTGACTATTCACGCTCACCCAACTTTGGGCGAAATCGTGATGGAAGCTGCGGAATTGGTTATGGGTCACCCGATCCACATCATTTCCCGTTAAGATCGTCTAAGCTCCGGATTCGTCTGGCATTATTCGTAAATTAAAAAGGGATGGATAACGTCATTCGACGTTGTCTGTCCTTTTTTTATCTTAACATCTAAAGTAAGAGGCTATTTAAGACTCGAAAAAATGAAGCTATAACAGCACAAGAATCATGCAATCTGAATCTCAATGTGGTACACTGTAACAACGAATATGACGGCATAGACCTTAGTTCTGTGCTGTTTTCTATAAGGCAAATTGGAGCAAACACAACCTCTGTGAATGTTCTCGTTTGTTTTTTATTGCTATGAAATAAGAAGTGCGAGGGGAATATAATTTGAAAAACTATCTCGATTTATTACAGGATATCCTGGATACAGGCGTGCATAAGGGAGATCGTACTGGAACCGGAACACAGTCTGTTTTCGGTAGACAGCTTCGCTATGATCTTTCCGAAGGTTTTCCACTTGTTACGACCAAACGAATCCATTTGAAATCGGTTATTCATGAGCTGTTGTGGTTTTTGAGCGGGGATACGAATATATCCTACTTGAAGGATAATGGCGTTAAAATTTGGGACGATTGGGCAGATGAGAACGGCGACTTGGGACCAGTGTATGGTTCGCAGTGGCGTACTTGGGAAGCACCCAATGGAGAGAAAATTGATCAAATTGCAGCGGTTATTGATTCGATCAAAAACAATCCAGATTCACGACGTCACCTCGTCAGTGCCTGGAATGTGGCGGAGATTAACAATATGAAGCTGCCACCATGTCATTTTGCGTTTCAGTTCTATGTGGCTGAGGGTAAACTATCGTGTATGCTTACCATGCGTTCTGTAGATACGTTCCTTGGGTTGCCATTTAACATTGCCAGTTATGCGCTTCTCACACACATGATTGCCCAGCAGTGTGACCTTGAGGTCGGAGAATTCATCTGGTCGGGAGGGGATGTACACATCTACTCGAACCATGTGGAACAAGTGAAAACCCAGTTGGAGCGCGAACCTTATGCGTTACCTAAACTGGTGATCAAGCGCAAGCCGGATTCCATTTTCGATTATACGTTTGAAGATTTTGAGTTTGAGAACTATCAGCATCATCCGGGCATTAAAGCCCCGATTGCGGTATAAATAGACACAAGTTGAAGGAGTGTGTAATCTTTGAGCATTGAACTCGTATGGGCGATGGGAGAAAACGGTGTTATTGGTCTAAATAATGACATTCCATGGCGCCTGCCTAAAGATATGGCCTTTTTTAAGCAGCGTACATTGAACAAGACGATTATCATGGGACGTAATACATGGGAGTCTTTTGGGGGCAAGCCACTTCCACAGCGCCGAAATATTGTAGTAACCAGAGATTTGAACTACAAAGCGAATCAGGCTGAAGTGGTGCACACGATTGAAGAGGGCCTGGAAGTTACAAAAGGTGAAGAGCTTTGTGTCATTGGGGGTTCCCAGGTCTATCGTGAGTTTTTGCCACTCGCAGATCGCTTGGTGGTGACCAAAATTCATGAGAATTTTGAAGGAGATACCTTTTTCCCGGAAGTGGACTGGTCGGAGTGGGAATTGAAGGAACAGATTGAAGGCGAACAGGATGAAAAAAATGTTTATGCGTATACGTTTGAATTTTATGAACGAAAACGCTAAAGGGGCATAAGCTGGGCCGGCAGAACCCGAACATTTTCTATAAGTAAATGATTTGGGACGCTGATTTACGAATTATTCGTGAACAGCGTCTTTTTTTAAAAAAATAAATAGATCTCCATACGAAATGACACAAAACTAACATTGTATTTACGTTAAATTGACGATGCGGAAGAATATTATACATAGTTCTACTGGTCTTTTAGTGAAAAAGTATAAATAATGTAGAGTTTTACCGTTGTAAAGCCCTAAAATTAGGATAATATTCGGAATTGGTAATACAATACAAGGAAATTTGTTGTTTTAAGTGATAAATTAGCTCACATTTAATTGACATTCGAACTTTCGGGTACGAAATCAAACGCTTATTTTACTGGATCTAAACCTGGATAAAGACCAAATTAAGGGTATTGACCCTTGGTAGACTAGAACGATATGATGTATAAAATACAAATAATTATGCGGATAATCCATTTAATATTCAACAAGCAAAGTGCTACTATAATTGAAATATCTTCGAGAAGATTTTGTGATACAATATACAAAAACTCAGGTAATGAGAGTAATCCATTTCATATAGAACCATGCAGATGAAGGGATTAAGACAAGAACGGATGGGGGAAACGTAAGATGTCTACACCTACTGGATTTATGGAATACAAACGGCAACTGCCTGCGGACCGCGAGCCGTCAGAGCGGGTTAAGGATTGGGAAGAGTTTCATAAACATATGGCTGAAGAAGAGCTCAGAACACAAGGTGCACGATGCATGGATTGTGGTACACCGTATTGCCATACAGGTATAGATATGATTGGCGGAACGTCGGGCTGCCCGGTGCATAACCTGATTCCGGAATGGAATAATCTGGTGTATCGTGGATTATGGAGAGAGGCACTTGATCGCTTGCACAAAACGAACAATTTCCCTGAGTTTACAGGTCGTGTCTGTCCTGCTCCTTGTGAAGGATCATGCACAGTCGGGCTGATTGGTGAGCCTGTAACGATTAAAACCATTGAGGAAGCGATAATAGAAAAAGGTTTTGAAGAAGGATGGGTTGTTCCCCAACCTCCGGAGAAACGTACGGGTAAACGTGTAGCGGTCGTTGGTTCAGGTCCTGCGGGATTAGCTACAGCAGCTCAGTTGAACAAAGCGGGCCATTCGGTAACTGTATACGAGCGTTCCGACCGTGTCGGCGGTTTGCTGATGTACGGCATTCCAACCATGAAACTGGACAAAAACGTAGTTCAGAGACGTGTTGATTTGCTTGAAGCTGAAGGCATTCAATTTGTAACAAACACGGAGATCGGGAAGGACATTGCCGCTCAGCAGCTGGTAGACGATTATGACGCCGTTGTGTTGTGCGGTGGTGCAACCAAACCGCGTGAGTTTAACATTGAAGGCAGTGATCTGAAAGGCGTACACTACGCTATGGACTTCCTGAATGGCAGCATCAAAAGTTACCTGGACTCCAACCTGGAGGATGGAAACTACCTGTCTGCACAGGACAAGGATGTAATCGTTATCGGTGGCGGGGATACAGGTTCTGACTGTGTCGCTACATCGCTCCGTCACGGTTGCCGTACCATTACTCAATTTGGTACGCACACCCAGGCTCCTATGGAGCGTGATCGCATCAACAACCCTTGGCCGCAATTTCCTAACGTATATACACTTGACTATGCCCAAGAGGAGGCCAAAGCGTTATTTGGTCAAGATCCACGCGAATTCTCTATCATGACAACCAAATTTGTTGGTGATGAAGATGGTAACCTCAAAGAATTGCACACCGTGCAAATCGAGCGTATTGTAGATGAAACCGGTCGCAAGATTTATCAGCCCATTCCTGGAACAGAGCGTGTATTCCCGGCTCAAATGGCAATGATTGCTATTGGTTTTGATGGACCAGAACAAACTTTGATTGAGCAGCTTGGACTTGCTACAGACCGTCGTACTAACGTTAAAGCCCGTTATGGCAAATATAATACCAATGTGGATAAAGTATTTGCAGCAGGCGACATGCGTCGTGGTCAAAGTCTGGTTGTATGGGCTATCAATGAAGGTCGTGAAGCTGCCCGTGAAGTGGACAAATACTTGATGGGTGCTACAGTTCTCGTGTAAAGAGCGGATGAAGTCTTCTGCGATGTAATCGTAATTGCACTCATATCATCTAAAAGATGAATTTCATAAAATGACAACCCTTGTGTTTATACGAGGGTTGTTTTTGTTTATAAGAAATTGAGAGTTGGTCTCATTTATCTTTTGCATGTGTGCGTTATAGCATTGCTTTTTAATCCATAAAGATTTATTATTATATTATAATTATTATAAATAAGAGTGTGAACATGATTAAATTACGAATGAATAGTATATCTTGAAATTGACTTGAACATTTTGATTGGTGAAGTTATTAAATTCGGAGGTGCAACCTTATGGCTAGTAATCGGGGCAAATCCATTTCAGAGCAGATTTATGACATTAAACATCAACTGGTTGAAAAAGGATATAAGTTGACACAGCAACGGGAAGTTACCGTACGTGTATTGCTTGAGCATGAAAAGGATCATTTTAGTGCAGAGGAAGTATTCTTGCTGGTAAAAGAACAATTTCCGGAGATTGGTTTGGCTACGGTGTATCGTACACTTGAACTGCTAAGTGATCTCCATGTGGTCGAAAAGATTAACTTTGGAGACGGTGCTGCGCGCTTCGATCTGAGAAGTACGGATGGATCACATCACCATCATCATCTGATCTGTACAGATTGTGGTAGTGTGGAAGAAATTATGGAAGACGGCTTGCTTCGTCTGGAACAACAAATTGAGCGACAGTATGGCTTTGCTGTAACGGATCATCGGCTTGATTTTCAGGGCGTATGCAAAGAATGCAGGGCAAAGCGGGCTGTGAATGAACAGGAAGCGGGCTAATTCCACTGGAGAGGATGCTCCTGCAATCAAAATCTGATATAATAAGGTTCAGAAGCAAGGGGCTTCCGTAGGCGGAAGGCCCCTTTTTGCCGTCATTCGGGCGGTGAAGGAGGAGAGATGGACGGATGAAGACACTGGTTATAGCGGAAAAGCCCGACATGGGCCGAACCATTGCCGCCGTCATAGAGCCAAGGGCCAAGAACAATCGCAATTATTTGGAGGGTGAGCATTATATCATCACTTGGGCGATTGGTCATCTATTGGGACTGGCTGAACCGGATGCCTATGATACGAAGTATAAGCGGTGGAATATCGGGGATCTGCCGATCATCCCGGATCAGTTCAAGATTGTGCCCAACCCCAGAACCAAAGATCAGCTGAAGATAATCGGTGAACTTGCAAAGAGGGCGTCAGCCATCGTTAATGCTTGTGATGCGGGGCGAGAGGGACAATATATCTTTGCCTTGATTCAACAGCAGTTAAAGCTGCGTCAGCCCGTAAAACGTTTGTGGATATCGGATCTTACGGCTGAAAGTATTAAGCGTGGTTTCGAAGGATTGAAGGATGCCTCGGAATTTGAAAATTTAACCCAAGCTGCCAGGGCCCGCAGTGAAGCGGATTGGCTCATCGGCATGAATGCGTCACGGGCGTTTACCACGCGTCATAATGCATTGCTGTCTGTAGGACGAGTTCAGACTCCGGTACTGGCCTTGATATATGATCGTGAAATCGAAATTGAAGCCTTCCAGTCCCAAACCTTTTATGAAGTGGCCGCATGGTTTCGCCAGGAGGGAGTAGAGTATAGAGGGCTGCGTCAAGGGGACAAGTTAACCGATCCGTCGGTTGCCGAATCCATTGCTGCCAGTGTGAAGGGCAAGCAAGGACGGATTACCAAGTATGAAGCAAAACAGACCAAGGAGTATCCGTATCGGCTGTATGATCTCACCCTTTTGCAACGAGAGGCGAATGCCAAGTACGGTTATGGAGCGAAGAAAACACTGGATATTGCGCAGGCGCTTTATGAGAAACATAAGGTCATTTCCTATCCGCGGACCAATTCCAACTATGTTACAGAACAAAACATCGAAGGAATGCACAAAACACTCAATCTGCTCAAAAATGGGACCTATAGTGAACTGGCGCAAGGAGCGAAGCCTGAACTCGTTCACAAAAATAATAAAGGCGTATGTAATCCGTCCAAGGTGGAGGATCACCATGCGATTTTACCTACGTTGAAACGACCGGGTACGTTATCCAAGGATGAACAGAATATCTATGATCTGATTGTCAGACGTTTTTTGTCCCATTTCTATCCGCCAGCCGAGTATAAGCAGCATACTGTGCTCACTGACGTTGAGAAGCACGAGTTCAAGACATCTGTGAAAGAACTGCTGTCCCTGGGTTGGAAGGTGGTACTGGGCTCTGGAGATCAGGAGCAGGGTGGCTCTGGCAAGAAAAAGACGAAGAAAAACAGTAATGAAGAAGAGGAAGCCGAGGAATGGACGGACAAGGCCTTTTCTGTACAGCCTGAAATGCCTGTTCACTGTACAAAAAGTGAATTCAAGGAGAAGGCAACACAGCCTCCAAAGAGTTATACCGAAGGAACCTTGCTGAAAGCGATGGAGAGTGCAGGCAAGCAGATTGAGAATGAAGAGCTGCGTGATGCAATGAAAGACAGTGGCCTTGGCACTCCAGCTACTCGTGCAGCAACGATTGAGCGTCTCAAGAATGTGGGTTACATTACGATGCAGGGTAAAAAGATGCAACTGACGTTGAAGGGGCGAACAGCCATCGAACTAATCCGCAAGGCGGGTGTAGATTTGTTAACCTCCCCTGAGATGACAGGCCAATGGGAGAGAAGATTATACCAAATATCCAAAGGTGAAGCAGGTCAGGACAAGTTTATGGAGAACGTCAAGAAATTCACGATGTCCATCATTGATAAGGTGCGAGTGCAAGCCCCAGCACCAGCGGATGCTTTTGGCGAAGATTCACGTGGAGGGCGGGGGAAAGGCAAAGGAGCCCGAACCCAGAAGAGTAGCGCAACAACGTCTACCAAGACGTCCGGCACGAGTACAAGCGGGGGAGCGAAGGCGTCACGTCAAGTTTCAGGAGCAACAGGGAGAACGGGCAGTGTCAAGACAGCAACTGCCAAAACGCAAGCTTCGAGTGCTGTTCAACCGGGTGTCCGCGAAACGCTGGCATCCTGTCCATCTCCAGGTTGTACGGGGCAGATTATTGAAGGCAAGAAAGGTTATGGCTGTACACGATTTAAAGAAGGCTGTGGTTTTGTCATTTGGAAAGAATATGTTGGCAAGAAAATTACCAGTACCATGTTGAAAGCGTTGATTGAAAAGGGGAGTACGCAGGTACTGTCTTTTAAACGAAAAGACGGAAGTACAGTGAAGGCACGTATTATTTTGCAGGACCCGACAACCGGTAAACTATCTGCTGAAAGGCAAGAAACATAAGTCGTGGACTTGAAGGCAGGAATGTAAGCTTCATGTAATGAAGCAGAAGTTGTTTATTTTCACCCTGGATATAAGTAAAAGGACCCTCTGTTAAAGGGTCCTTTTTTGTTGTTGCTGCTGTTGGATATTTTCGTGGATGACCTTCGGCACCTCTTCCAATGCCGTGATGGTATACATCGATGTCTCAGGATTGGGCTGTAGTTCCACAATGTTATATTGCCACTCGTTAGGTTGTTTGATATATATGCTATGGATGCCGGCGGTCACTGCTGGCATGATATCCGTGCGCAGTGAATTTCCAATCATCCATGTTGCACGACGTTCAAACGGGCCGGTTGAGAGGATGCCTTCAAGCGCCTCAATGTTCTTGTGCTGACGAATGTAAATTCGGTCATCAAAGTAAGCCGATAGCTTCATTTGGTCAATTTTCCGTTGCTGAATTACGGTTTCTCCGCCTGTGTACAGGTAGAGGGCATGTCCGGCCGATTTTAAGTTTTCCAACGTTTCAACCATATGCGGATAAGGTTCAACCTCTTGGTCGTACACACTCATGCCCAGTTTGGTGAGATAAGACTCTTCTTGGAGAGAAGTCGGCTTAGCAAACTTCTTGGAAAAGTAACGGTACGTATCAATAAGGGATTGTGGAAAATGGTGGCTTGCAAATCCCACTTTGTTGACTCCGGTCACATCGATTTCCAGCTGTTTCTCCCGGATCTGTTGAACGGTCAGGGCATGTCCGTCAAACCATTCTTGCATGTTCTCAAAGAACTCGCCAAGCACCAGGTTAAAATATTTATTGCAATACACCAATGTATCGTCAAGATCAAACATAATATGCTGTTTAATTATTTTCATATCAAAATTCACTCCTTGCAGCCAGCAGGTCCACAGATGTTCACATGTCTATGCGAATATAGGATTCCAGGAACATATTCAATTCAGATACGCCATCCGGCCGGATACTATATTTCTCTTTGCGGTTACTGCCAAGCAGATGAGTTCGTAGCAAACCGGCGATACGAAGAGCCATAACCTGGTCTTTAACCATATCCTCGTCTTTGCCCAGTTCTTCACACATCTCAGCAAGCGATTTCGGCTCCTCTGATACATAACGAAGCAGACGGAGTCTTTCTGGATCAGCCAGAGCATGGGTGAAACGAAGCAGGCAGGTTGGCGGCTGATCCTCATCTTCTTCGGGAGCATCCACGGGATACTGCATAATCATCATGCCCTCGTAGAAACAGTACATATTAATGGGGCGGTTGTGAACGGTTGGAAATAGAATGACCTCATCCAGCCCAGGCATCGGTTCAACCAAAACACCGGCAGTGGCATACTCAATGAGTAATTCCGGTCCCATTTTATCAAGCAAAATGCGTTTTTCCTCAGCGTCTTCCTCCAACCAGGTACGATAATCCTCACTCATATGCTGGCAGTAATGCTGATCCCAGAGTCGAAGCAGGGGAACATAGCTGTCCCGAATACGAGTTGATTCTTCTATGGTAAGACTGGGCAGCAAAGGTGAAACGCGTGCGAACAGTTCATTGGCTGACTGGCCCGCAAGCATGTCCAGAAAATCGCGATTTTCTGTGGAAGCATCTCGGTATGCAGCCCATGCGAACAGGACGTCAAAGTCATCAAAAGGCCAAGTAGAAGCAGGTGCGAGCGCAGCTCGTACATTGGAACTTAGTTTGCCTTCCACTTCAATAATCCATTCTGGACCAACATCGAGATGTTGAATCCATTTCTTCGTTACATATACCAAAAAACTGTTGAGCATTTCATATATCGGTGAAACATCAATTTTAACATGATAAGCCATATGTTGCAGAATCCTCCCGTCACATCTAAATGTACGCAGCGACTTAAGTACTATTATGGCTTGTTTTGCAGGGCGTTGTCCACTATAATGTTCAAGTCCGGGGCAAAGCCCCGGTGTAACCATGCCTGATTAACAGAATAGTTATAACATGCGAAAGGTCGTCAGTGATGGCGATTTTTCTTTGTATGCTTGCAGGAGGAATGAAATTTAGTGTCATCTACAACCAAAACCAAATTGTCAAATTCTACATCGAACTATCTCGTACTGATAACCGTTATTGTTGTAGCGGGTATAAGTCAGGGACTTTTATTGCCAGTGCTGTCCATTTTCCTGGAGCAAAAGGGAGTTTCTTCGGGTTTGAACGGATTAAATGCTGCCGCATTATACGTTGGTTCTTTTGCCATGACTCTGGTCGCTGAACGACTGCTGGGAGCGATCGGTTTCAAAAAGCTGATCATCGGCGGTCTGTTATTTGTCATGATTCCCCTCATGTTGTTTCCTTATTTTCCAGATATCAAAATCTGGTTCATTTTGCGTCTGGTTGTCGGAATCGGTGACAGTGCACTTCATTATGCTGCGCAATTATGGGTTCTCCTGGTTACGGCACCCGAGAAGCGGGGACGATACATTTCTCTTTACGGCATGTCCTATGGACTTGGATTCAGTATTGGGCCTTTGGGAATCAAGCTGCTCGGCTTTGGTGATGCTGTTCCATTCTGGGTATTATTTGTTTGTATGGCGGCTGTACTCTGCCTGGTATTAATGAAGCTTCCCGATACGAAGCCCGAAAAAACAGAGCATGGGCAGCTGCCTGAACGTCGATTCCGTCGAAGCCTGGCGTGGGCATGGTATGCATTGTTGCCTGCTTTGTTATATGGATACATGGAAGCCGGGATGAATAGCAACTTCCCTGTTTACGGACTGCGTATTGGATTCGATGCCAATCAGATATCTTCGTTACTGCCGTTCGTCGGAATCGGTGGTTTGTTTCTTCAATTACCTCTGGGTATGTTAAGCGACCGATATGGTCGGAAGAAGACGTTGATGTTTGCCGGTATAACGGGCGGCATCGTCTTTATGCTAATTCCCGTGGCAGGCACACACTTCTGGTGGACACTTGTGCTGCTGACGATAGCTGGTGGTTTGGTAGGGTCGTTTTTCTCGCTTGGCTTGGCCTATGCCGCAGATATTCTCCCTAAAGCGCTTCTGCCTGCAGCGAACGTGGTTGCTTCGTTTCATTTTACGATTGGGAGCATTATAGGACCGAATCTGGGTGGGCAAGTCATCAACTGGATCTCACCGGGAAGCATGTTTACTTTGCTTGGATTCATGTATCTTCTTTTTGGTGCAGCAGGTGTGTTATTTCGTCGTAAACCTGCGCTCGAATCTGTGTTAAAATAGAAGCTGGTGTTCGCATGGAAATTGATGTCCATTTCCGAGTACACTAGTAGTTAGGGAAAAACATGGACAAGAGGAGACATCGCGATGATCAGAGTGGAAGGCTTAAGCAAATCCGTAGGGGCGGACCGGGTTCCGGTTCTGCGGGATATTCGATTTGATATGCAACAGGGAGAAATGATTGCAATAGTCGGTTCAAGCGGGAGCGGAAAAAGCATGCTGCTTAAATGCCTTGCCATGATGGAGAAATGGGATGGCGGCCGATTTACGGTGGACGGTGCCGAGATTTTGAAAGAGGGCTGGTCCGGAAAACGGAAAATTAAACGGGAATGGGCATACTTGGAACAGAATCCGCAATTGTATCCGAGACGTACTGCTTTGAAGAACGTATTGATCGGTAGGTCGGGTCAGACCCCTTTGTGGAGAATGGTGACGGGCATGGTACGTTCCGATGATTATATGGGCGCCATGGATTATCTGGAGGGATTGGGATTACTGGATAAAGCGCACATGACGGCAGAGAAGCTCAGTGGTGGTGAGAAGCAGCGTGTTGCCATTGCCCGGGCGCTTGCACATGGCGCCAAAGTTGTCTTGGCGGATGAGCCGGTAGTCGGTCTTGATCCTCATACCGCAGATGCGGTCCTGGAGACACTGCGCAAATTGTGCGAAGAAGAACGGGCTACCGTAATTGCGGTATTGCCGATTGAACTGGCAGAGAAACATGCCACCCGCATTTGGGGGCTATCAGAAGGCAAAATTGTTTTCGACATTCGGGGGCGTCGATTGACACAGCAAGAAAAAAATATGATTTAAACTATTGAAAAGAGTGATGAATTTGCTTAATTCACGGTGGGGACGGCTGTTGGCAGGCGGAGCAGTAAGTATCTTGCTCGGTTCAGTCCTTAGCGGATGTACTGTCATAAGCGATCCTAAAGGCATGATGAGAAAACCATTGATGTCTACAGACAAGGAAAAATTATTAAATGTGGTCCAGCACGAGCAGCCACCTGAAAGCAAATTGATTCGTCCGAAAGACATGAATAATACCAGTATGATTCGTGTAGAAGATCTGAATGGAGATGGTACTCGAGAAGCTATCGTTTTCTATGAGACTCCTAATGAAAATGTGCGAATTCATGGCATGTTACTGGAAGAACAGGTGGGCTCTTGGGTTAAAAAGCTGACTTTTGACGTTCCGGGAAATGAATTGCAATCTTTCAAGGTGTTGGACATTACAAATGATGGGAACCCGGATATTATTCTCGGTGTCAGTTTGCAGGAACAGAAAGCATTAACTGCGTATTCTTATAAAGGTGGAGCGCTTGAGCAAGTATTGGGTGGTGTTCCATACAACCAATATATTATAGATGACGTTCAGGGGAACACGCTGGATCTGAACGGGGACAACAAAAATGACTTCACGATCTTATCTTTGAACAATAGCGGGTTTGTATCCATTGCGTTGTATCAATACGACGAGGGCAGCTTCAAGGAAGTTGACAGGATGCAGACGGACTATACGGTGAAAGAGATCTATAATGCTTTAGGTGGTCAGATTGCGAAAGGTAGAATGGGTGTAGTACTGGATTTGGAGCTGGATGATCGAAGTACATTCTCACAGATCGTATATGTAAAAGATAACAAATTAGTGAATGCATTCAAATCGCCTGATCAAACCTACAGAGATGACAAAATTTTAAGCGGTGATGTCAACAATGATGGTATTATTGAGTTTGGATTGAAGGAAACACCTAAAGGCTGGGAGCATTATGTATTTGATTCCCGGATGTGGTTCTATACCTTCTATCAATGGGACGGTAAAAATGATAAGAAATTTGTCTCCTTCCAATACCGGGACGATGCCGACCTATTCCACTTAAACCTGAAACCTGAATGGTATGGAAAGATTACCATTGATACGAAATCGGAAAAAGAAAAATATATTCGTTTCAAAATGATTGACACAGATGAAACGGTAGGAGAAATCAAATATTTTACTCTTTCTCAGTGGGATCAGGAAAAGGGTAAAAATTGGAAGGAAATAACTCGTACCAATGATCGGGTCATCGCTTCACGCGGTGCGCAACTGGATGCGGATGAGGGATTGCTTAACAATATTGCAACTGAATAGAAAGGAAGAACTTAATGAGTAAAGTACTTATTCTTGAGGATGAAGAATCCATCCGCAGTTTTATTGTTATTAATTTAAAAAGAAATGGATTTGAAGTACTTGAGGCAGGGGACGGGCATGAAGCCCTTCGCATACTGCAAACTGTACCAGATATTGATCTGGCTTTGCTAGATGTTATGGTCCCTGGCATTGACGGATTCGAAGTGTGTCGGCGCATTCGTGAAACGAATGAGCGGCTTGGCATTATTTTTCTGACAGCGAAGGTACAGGAACAAGATAAGGTATATGCGTTATCAGTCGGAGCGGACGATCATGTAAGTAAGCCTTTCAGTCCAACAGAGCTGATCGCAAGGATACAATCCTTGCTGCGCCGGGTGAACGTACATCGGGAAACGGCTGCCAAGGTAACGTTCCAGTCAGGACCGTTTTCACTGGATCTGATCTCGAAGCAATTTAAAAAGCAGAATGAATTAATTGAACTAACACCGACAGAGTTCTCACTGATCCAATTTTTCCTGGAAAAAGAAAATACACCACTTAGTCGTGATGTGTTACTGGATCATGTGTGGGGCAAAGAGTATATGGGTGATCCGAAAATTGTAGATGTAAACATTCGTCGCTTGCGCCAGAAAATTGAGAACAATCCTTCCGAACCTGAATACCTGCAGACTGTATGGGGTCACGGGTATAAATGGAAGGGCCGGGATCAATGATCAAAAAAGGAATTACCCGGCAGATCGTACTACATTATTTTATTGTAGTGTTTCTGGCTCTGCTGTTGGTGGAATTTGTATTTATGCTGGCGATTCAAAGATATTATTATGAAAGTATTTATAATACAATCAGTACCCATATCTCCAACTCAAAGGATTTTTTTGAGCCTCTAGCCCGTGAAAGCAATACCGAAGACGGGAAGAACCTTTCCAAACTTCTTGTTAATTTGGCACTTGATAATACTGAACTTGAAATTCTGGATTTGAGTGGTCATGTGGTAGCCAGTTCGACTGCTTTTGAATCTGATCGTGCCGTATTGCAAACCAGTGATATTCAACAGGCTTTGAATGGTGGCATGGGACGGTGGGTAGGCAGACAACCGGGCACTGGCGAGCAGGTGATGGCCGTCTCACACAAGTTTGATCTAGGCGGCGAAAACACCTATGTTATTCGATACCTGACCTCGCTCGACAACGTAAATTCCAAGTTATTGTTCATGGGTATGCTTGCCATTGCGGTTGGTATTGGTGTGCTTGCCATTGTCTTGATTATAAGTATTGGTATGGCAAACTCCATTGTACGTCCGATAAACAACATTACGGCAGTGTCTGCTCAGATGGCCCGAGGCCGGCTGGATGTCAGGGTTAAAGGAAATTATAAGCACGAACTGGGCGAATTGGCATCGACGCTTAACTTCATGGCACATGAAATCGTGCGAAGTAATCAGATCAAGGATGATTTTATCTCTTCGATTTCACATGAATTAAGAACACCCCTGACCAGTATCAAGGGCTGGAGTGAGACACTGGATTCAGGTGGTTATGATCCGGAAGAAACCCGTATTGGGATGGGGATTATCTCCAAGGAAACCGAACGACTGATTGGACTTGTTGAGGAGATGTTGGATTTCTCCAAATTACAACAGAATCAGATGAAGCTGGTCAAAGGAACCGTCAACATACGTGAAATTGTGCAGGAAACGATGTTAAATGTCTGGGCCAAAGCAGAACAAAAACAGGTTCATCTCAAGTTGGAAACGGATGAGACTCGTGCTTATAATGTCCATGGAGACGGCAACAGACTGAAACAAGTCTTCCTGAACATTGTGGATAATGCGATCAAATTTTCACATGAGAATTCCTGGATCTTCTTGTCCGTCAAAGAGGTGAATGGTCAGATCATTGCAGCTGTTCAGGACACCGGTATCGGAATCAGTGAAGAACATCTTATTAAAGTACGTGACCGTTTCTTCCAGGTAAATCACCAAAATGGAGGGACAGGACTGGGGCTTGCGATTACGCAGGAATTGGTCGAACTGCATGAGGGGACAATTACGATGCAAAGTGAACTCGGAACGGGAACAACGGTAACGGTGTCGTTACCAGCTTTGCAGGAGGAAGAGACGGTGGAGGAAGACACTGTGCAGAATAATGAAGTGGAAGATAAACTCACTTCAGACTTAACTCAACCTGAATCTGGTCAGAATAAGTAACCGTGTCTTCAATACCCTAAGCGTATCAAATAGGTTTTAAGGTTGAATAGTAACAAAGAGCACCAAAAAGGCGAGCCATATTCGGCTCGCCTTTTATTATCTTTATGAGGAAAGTTCACCAGCGCGCAGGCGTCCGCTTTTCTCATACACTTCTTTGAGCATACGAACAGGTTGTGTACGCACTGCCGGTTTGGCGGTGACAATTTCATTGGGTCCTACTACCACAATTTCATCTGCAGTGCCTTTGACGATGGCACCGTCCTTAATGATGGCACCTTCACCAATGATGGCACGTTCGATATGAACCCCACGGCCTACCCGTGCGTTTGGCATAATTACACTGTCTTTAACCTCTGAACCTTTGCCGGTCTCAGCCCCGCAGAAAATAACAGAGCGTTCTGCTCGACCTTCAATGGCGCAGGATTCATGAATCATGGATGCCAGAAGTTCAGCCCGCGTATTACGTGCTTTGTATGCACTTGGTTTAGATCTCCAGTCACGAGTGAACATCGGCCAATCTTCTTTATGCAGGCTCCAGTTTTCATCGTTATGAAGCAGATCCATATGTGCATCCCACAGACTCTTAACCGTACCTACATCCTTCCAGTACCCATTAAAGTTGTAGACGAAGAGAGGTGTATTTTCGTTCAGCATCTGAGGAATCACATCTTTACCAAAGTCATGGCTGGATTCCGGGTTTGCAGCATCTTCAATCAGGTGACGCTTCAGGTAATCCCATTTGAACATATAAATCCCCATGGAAGCCAAGTTGCTTTTGGGTTCGGCCGGTTTCTCCGCAAACTCGGTAACACGCGAATTGGCGTCCGCTGCCATAATACCGAAACGATGTGCTTCATCCCATGGAACCTCCATAACAGAAATGGTGGCTACCGCTTCATTCGCTTTATGAGCTTCCAGCATCTCACGGTAATTCATATGGTAGATATGATCACCCGACAAAATTAGAACATTTTCGGGGTTTTGTTGATCAATATAGTCTATATTTTTATAAATAGCATCCGCAGTTCCCAAGTATTCGTCATTTCCTGTATGATAAGATGGAAGTAAGGAAATTCCAGCTTCACCTGAAGTTCCATGTCCCCAAGGTTCTCCTCCGCCAATGTGATCATGTAATGAATCAGCTTGATACTGCGTCAGTACACCTACTGTGTCGATGCCTGAGTTTACGCAGTTGCTGAGAGGAAAATCGATAATCCGGTAGTGCCCGCCAAACGGTACAGCGGGTTTTGCGATACTTGAGGTTAAAGGGGCTAATCGCTTCCCTTCTCCTCCCGCCAACAGCATAGCGATGCAATCTTTATTAAACATAATCGTTTCCCTCCCGAGATATTTGTTCAGTGTAGTACATACATAAACGCAATGCGGAGCTATTGAAACGATGTATACTGTAAAAATCCTGAAAAATTACAACATTTTTTTACACACCGCATTTTTCTTTTCAACTTGGCTAGAATGGGGTAATGGTTACTGTTACATCTATTTTCTGGAGAAGAAGGTGATCTCTTGGCCATTCAACCATTGGCAAACCCGGAAATATCGCCGGAGCATATTTATTTGTTTCATGAAGGAAACCTTCATCACAGTTATCGAATATTGGGCGCACAGCCTACGATCGAAGATCATCGTCAGGGGTATCGCTTTACCGTGTGGGCTCCTAATGCCAAAGAAGTAGGTCTAGCGCTTGACCGCAATGATTGGAAAGGTGAACAGGAACCATTATATAAGATACCCGATTCTGGATTTTGGACTCGTTTTTTTCCGGAAATCAGTGAAGGAACTTTATACAAATTCCGTATATTAACGGAAGAGGGTACCGAATTGCTTAAAGCGGATCCCTATGCATTTCATGCTGAAGTCCGTCCACGTACAGCTTCTATAACAAGTTCCATAGAAGGTTACAAATGGAATGACGGGGCGTGGAGACGCAAACAACGATCCATGTATAACAAACCTCTACATATTTATGAAATGCATGCAGGAACATGGAAACGTAAAGAGGACGGTACCCTCTACAGTTATCGTGAAATTGCCGACTTGCTTGTTCCTTATTTATTGGAGATGAAATATACCCATGTAGAGATGATGCCCCTGAGTGAACATCCATACGACCTTTCGTGGGGATATCAAAATACAGGTTTTTACGCGCCAACAAGTCGTTACGGGCAGCCCAAAGATTTGATGTACCTGGTCGATACGCTACATCAGGCCGGAATTGGTGTATTACTTGACTGGGTTCCTGCACATTTTGCAAAGGACGCACATGGTTTGCGTTTGTTTGATGGAACACCTTTGTATGAATACGCAGATCCGCTGTTAGCGGAGAGACCAGGCTGGGGCACCTTAAGCTTTGATTACTCCAAACCTGAGATTCGTTCGTTCTTGATTTCCAATGCCCTGTACTGGATGGAAATGTACCATTTTGATGGACTGCGTGTTGACGCAGTGACCAGCATGCTTAAACTGGATTTCGAAAAGCAACCGGGACAATTCCGAACCAATAACGAAGGTGGTCTGGAAAACAAGGAAGCGGTCGCTTTTTTACAGCAGCTTAATGAGACCGTCTTTAAATACTTTCCATATGCACTGATGATGGCAGAAGAATCCAGTGCATGGCCGATGGTGACATGGCCAGTGGATCAAGGCGGATTAGGTTTCAACTATAAATGGAACATGGGATGGATGAACGATACGCTGGATTACATGAAATCAGATTTTCACGAGCGTCCCTCCAAACATCATTTGCTGACATTCCCGGTCGTATACTCCTTTGCTGAAAATTACGTGCTTCCTCTGTCTCATGACGAGGTCGTTCACGGCAAAAAGTCGCTTCTAGACAAAATGCCAGGAACATACGAGCAGAAATTTGCCGGCATGCGTGCCTTTTTGGGTTACTTTATGACATTCCCAGGCAAAAAGCTGCTGTTTATGGGTGGAGAATTTGGCCAGTTTATCGAATGGAAAGATGAAGATGAACTGGACTGGTTTTTGCTGAACTATGACAGTCACCGTAAACTCCACAAGTTTGAACGGGATCTGTCCGAGTTATACTTGGGCGAAAAAGCTTTGTGGGAGCTTGATCATTCCTTTGAAGGGTATGAATGGATAACTCCGGATGATCAGGACCAGAGCGTCATTTCATATGTGCGCAAAGGAAAAAAACCTGCGGATACACTCCTTGTGCTCATTAACTTTCAGCCTGTCAAGCGGGAGCGTTACCGGATTGGCGTCATGCGTCCCGGTATGTACACCGAAGTCCTGAACAGTGATCATTCCGATTACGGAGGATCAGGTATACTTAATGATATGCAGGTGGCTACTGAAAAGATTCCTTTTCATGGTCAGCCATATAGCCTTGAGCTGGTCCTGCCTCCGCTAGGCGTAGTTATTTTAAAAAAGAATCCTCGTCGGAAAACGGATACATCGACACTTGAAGTGAAATCCGTAAGATCAAGAACCATCGCACCGAAAGAAAGGAAAACAAGTACTACAAGTACTACAAGTACATCGGGTAAATCGAAGAGGAGGACGAAGGCATGAACATTCTATTTGCTGCTGCTGAAGTACATCCATTTATCAAAACAGGAGGTCTTGCTGACGTCATTGGTGCATTGCCACAGGCATTGAAAAAAAGCGGGGCAGATGTTCGTGTCATTTTGCCCAAATACAAAGGTATTCCAGATGAATACAAAGACGCCTTGGAACCAGTTATTACAACGGAAGTACCTCTGGGTTGGCGCAGACCCTATTGTGGGATTGAACAGTTGGTGCATGACGGCATTACGGTCTACTTCGTTGACAATGAATACTATTTTGGACGTGACGGTGTGTACGGGTATATGGATGATGGCGAGCGTTTTGCTTTCTTCAATCGCGCTGTTCTCGAAGTTTTGCCGCAAATCGAATTCAAGCCGGATGTATTGCACTGTCATGACTGGCACGCAGGGATGATTCCTTTATTGCTGGAAGCTCATTATGCTCATGATTCTTTCTACAGTGAGATGAGAACGGTGTTCACCATACATAACTTGTTATATCAAGGTGTGTTCCCACATGAGCTATTTAGTGATCTGCTGGAGTTGGATGATCGGTATTTTACGGTGGATGGGGCAGAGTATTACGGTAACGTCAATTTCCTGAAAGCAGGTATTGTGTATGCGAATCATGTAACGACGGTCAGTCCCACGTATGCGAAGGAAGTACAAACTTCCTATTATGGCTATGGTCTAGATGGATTGCTTGCCTCGCTTGGGGACCGATTCAGTGGAATCGTGAATGGGATTGACACCAAAAGTTACAACCCTGCAGCAGACAACAAAATTTCTGTGAAATACAGAACGAGCCTGTCCAAGAAAATAGAGAACAAGATTGAGCTGCAGAAGGAATTAGGATTGCCTGTACGTCCGGATGCCCCTCTTATGGTCATGGTTACAAGGCTTGTGGATTCCAAAGGATTGGATCTGGTATGTCGAGTATTGGATGAGTTGTTGTATTATGACGACATTCAGTTTGCCGTATTGGGTACGGGTGATCCGGCTTATGAGCATTGGTTCCGTGAGGCAGCCAATCGTTATCCGCTAAAAATGTCAGCCCAGATTACATTCAACGATGGATTGTCTCGCCGTTTCTATGCAGGTAGTGATCTGTTCTTGATGCCATCGAGATTCGAACCATGTGGTATTAGCCAGTTGCTTGCACTCCGTTATGGCAGCGTACCCCTTGTCCGTGAAACAGGGGGTCTGAACGATACCGTGCAGGCATACAATGAATTCAGCGGTGAAGGGAATGGATTTTCATTTACAAGCTTTAACGCCCATGACATGATGAATACCATTCGCCGTGCCGAGGAATTTTACCGTCAACCAGAGCACTGGAAAAAGATTGTGAGAAACGCAATGAGCGGGGACTACAGCTGGAACGTATCAGCTGAAGAGTATATGAATATTTATCGCCGCATTACGCTAGAATCCAAAAAATAGTCCTTCAAATGAGCCGCAGTTTAAACGTACTGCGGTTTTTTTGTACGATGATAAGAGGGGGCTGATGATAATGAACTTCATTAATTTTAACACTACGTACAATCCTAATTTGCAGGCTTTAAGTAGTGCAGACGGGTATAACTCGGTCAAAATGAATGAAATGTTTAGTCAGGTTATGGGCAACATCGCCGCTGTGCAATCCACCCTCTCAGGCAATATCATTGATGTGAGAAATTTTGCACCAGGAGATGGCAGCAACCAGTCCGTGCAGATCAAGGCTTTTTTTGATTCGGCACAGGAAGGAGATGTTTTATTATTTACGCCAGGACATTATAAGGTGGTGAAGACAGGATGGTTTTATACGTTTAGCGGAAGATCAGTCATCATTAGGGCGCTGCCGGGAGCAATATTGGAGGTCTCGGATCAAGGAATACGGATTGAAGGAAGTAATCATGTAGAGATCAGTGGTTTGACCTTGGTGCGAACGACTCAAGCTGCTTGGAGTAAAAACAAGACAGGGCTACACGTCGAAAATTCGAGCCATGTAATATTACAACATAATGATATTAGCAAGTTTACCGATGGAATCGCAGTCAATGGTTCCAACAGTCAAGACAATCCTACTCGAGATGTCGTTATACGGAACAATAAGCTGCATCATTTAGGAGAAGAGCCGATTGCAGTTCGCAGTAACTTGGTTTTTGTAGTGATTCGTGAGAACGATTGTTCCAGATATCTCGGAGATGGAATCCTAATTAAGGCAACGTGGCATGTTTCAATAACTAACAACTTTCTTCACTCACCTGTGCTATCCAGTGACCAGGACTATGCTAGTTTTTCAGGAGGACAACTGTCTCTTATGCCCACCGTTGGTGGGGGGATTACTTGCAACAATGAGGGTGGGGAGTCCGGGGCAAAAAACATGCATATTCACGGAAATTCCATAATCGGAACAGCATTTGGTGTAGGGTTAATTGGTTTCGAAGGTGCATTTGTAACCTCTAATTATTTTAATGATATCAAAAAAACTTCTGTCATTTCGGTGTCTTTCTCTCCGTCACAGTTTAATCCCGACGATGTTAGCAACCACCTGTTTATTATCCAGGGTAATCTGATTGACACAATCTCCATGTCTAGTGCGACAGCTGCCATTGAAGCCAGTACCAGTAAAGGTACAGAGGGCATGGACATCGGAATTATATCAGACAACATCATCATTCCAAGAGGAAAACACTGGGGAATTGTTGCGGATGGTCATATCATTGTAAAAGGTAATTACATTGCCAAAGCGGGCATAGCTATGAATATTACCAATGGGGTTATTGCCTCGAATAACATTATTGAGGCAGGTATTGATTCCGAACGTCCTGACCGAATGGTCAGTTTGGTTGATAATGTTACCTTTACCAATAATTCAATAGCGGGAAAAGGCACAAGTCTCCAAATACGAGGCTCCAACAATATTATCACTGGAAACCGATTGAGATATGATGGAACGTGGTGGGCAGTTCATCTCGATAGTGTCGGTTACACGGTGGAGAACAATATTATCAGAGACAATATCTTAACTGTAGCGGCGAATGTAACGGGGCGTTATTTGTTTGGTTCCAGTCCTTGGTCAGACGGGAAAAACATAGTGGTTGACCTGGTTAAGGATAATAATGGAACAGTATATCAACTGGTAAACGAAATTGTCATGATGGGTGCGAA
Organism: Paenibacillus sp. JNUCC-31; assembly: GCF_014844075.1. Classification (NCBI taxonomy): domain Bacteria; kingdom Bacillati; phylum Bacillota; class Bacilli; order Caryophanales; family Paenibacillaceae; genus Paenibacillus; species Paenibacillus sp. JNUCC31. Next base: position 329,427 of record NZ_CP062165.1, on the reverse strand, counting down.
TTCTACGCGGTGGAGAATAACGATCGATGCAAAAGGAGATTTAAAAACCACGAAGCTATAATTTTATCATACTTGTTAAAATCCTAAAAAACGTATGGAGCATCCGATGAATTGAATCATTCATCCAATACTCCATACGTTTTTGGCATGAGTTAGATCGTTTCCAGTTGTCTGTACAAAATACGATATCCGTATGGATCAAGTTTGATATTCATCATGCCATCCGTTGGAGCTACAGGTTCTTCAGTCAAAGCATCTCTCCAGTCTCTCGTTTCCATCGGATGAGACAATGTACGGTCTTGCGGGGTATTGTTCATCCATATAGTAAAGTGAAGCGTGTCGTCCACGCGTTCATACACGATACAGGGATCGTTGTGATCTGCTTTGAGGAAACGGAAACGACCTTTCCGTAATGCCTCATTACTTTTACGCAAATCAATCATCAGGCGGTAGAAATCATAAAGCTCCCGATCTTGCTTGGCAGGGTCCCATTGCATACATTTGCGGCAATCCGGATCTGCCTCCCCACTTATGCCGACCTCATCCCCATAGAATATACACGGCGTACCGATATAGGTGAAAAGAAATACAACAGACAACTTTAACCTGCGTTTGTCTTCTCCGGACCGAGTGAGCAGGCGTGGAGTGTCATGGCTGCACAGCATATTGAAAATAACTTCGTTTGTTTGTTGCGGGTACCGCATAATGAGTGAGCCCATCTCGTTGGCAAAGTTATAACCATCCATAGAACCACAGAAAAACTCAAGCACTTTGTCAGCAAAAGGGTAGTTCATCACGGAATCAAATTGATCCCCCATGAGCCAGGTCAAGGAATCACTCCAGACTTCACCTACAATATAAGCTTCCGGATTGGCTGCTTTGACCACTTTGCGGAAGTCCCGCCAGAAATGGTTATCCACTTCATTGGCAACATCCAGTCGCCAGCCGTCAAGCTTGATTTCCTTGATCCAGTATTCAGCTACGTCGAGCAAATACGCTTTAACCTCGGAATTCGCAGTATTGAACTTGGGCATATTTCCATAAAACCCAAAGGTATCGTAAGTAGGGATTCCATTCTTGATCTGGACAGGGTATTCATTGATATGAAACCAGTCTGCATATTTGGATTCCTTGCCATTCTTCAGTACATCCTGAAATGGGGGGAAGTCTTCGCTGCAATGGTTAAAAACCGCGTCAAGCATGACCCGGATTCCGCGGCGATGGCATTGTTCTGCCACCTTTTTGAGCAATTCATTGTCCCCGAAATGGGGGTCGACTTTTTTATAATCAATGGTGTCGTATTTGTGGTAGGAGTTGGCTTGAAACAATGGGGTGAAGTAGATGGCGTTGACACCGAGTTTGGTCAGATCGTCCAGGTGATTAAGCACACCTTGCAGGTCTCCGCCGAAGTAGTTATCCAGTTCAGGCTTGCCGCCCCATTCCTGGGTCCCTTCCGGATTCAGATCCGGATTGCCGTTCGCAAACCTTTCTGTCATGATTTGATAGAACACGGCTTCTTTTGCCCACTCGGGGACCTTAAATACATCAATTTCATGTATGTAGGAAAATTCATAATATCCTCCGGTCGGATAAGGGGCATCATAATGAATTCCATTATCGGCCAAAAAAATACTTTCTGTTCCGGCGGTTATGCGGAAGATGTAGGTCAGGCGCTTGAATTTGGGATTGACAGCAGCCTCCCAGTAATCAAACATGCTGTCTGAAGCAGCCTTCTCCAGTTGAATCTCTTTGTAAGTTCCATCCCAATCGTACTTATCACCAGTCAGTGCAGTCACATATTCAACGTCATTTCTCTTGGTTCGTACACGCAGGTGAATGGTAGAGGGGTTATATGCATAAGCCCATTTGTCGCGGGGAACGTGATACATTGCTTCGAGCAGCATGACAGCACCTCCTGAACTCAAGATAAAGTTATAGCTATAAATAACCAAGTTAGACAGCAAATGAACCATGATTACTGCAATAAATGTGAAATTTTCAGTGACTTTCAATGTTTTCTTTTCACAGGATCTCCAGCTTGTTTCTGAATATACATATCAAAATGAACAAAAGGAGTGTTCCATCAGCCCTGAATTGCGGGTCTGAGAGAACACCCCTTGAAGAATGCACGCCAGTTTGCGACAAACTTAGCGACTTACACCATCGAATTCTGTTCGAATCGTTTGCAGCAGTTCAGGCTGGGTCAAGACATCATACGCTGTTGCAGCAAGTGCCTTGGCTCCGAAGATCATTCCATCCAAAGCCCGTTCCTGCAGCGCCAAATCACGGAACTCGATCGAGTGTAGGGTATGGACTTCGTCCACAACGCGAATATAAGGGTGGATGGCAGGACAACGCAGAGAAACGTTCCCAATATCCATGGAGCCGTGATCGTTACCGCTCACAATCTCCTCTTGAGGAATGCCCAGTTCAAGCAAGTTTGCACTAAAGGCAGACGATAACGATTCATTGGTAACCATCTCATCATAAGAAGTCTCATAATTGGATGTAACCAGTCGGCACCCCGTTTGCAGAGCAGAGCCTTCCGCAATCTGAATTACACGCTGGGTGAGGATATTCAATTCTTTTCTCGTCGAGGCACGTACATAGAATTGAGCCGAAGCATAATCAGGAATGATGTTGGCTGCCTGTCCTCCGCTATTGATTACACCGTGAATACGAACCGTACTTTTCACGTGTTGGCGGAACGCATTAATTCCATTGAACGTCTGGATTACCGCATCCAGTGCATTGATCCCTTCGTGTGGACTTGCAGCAGCATGTGAAGATTTTCCATGAAACTCAAATTGTACTGCGTCAATCGCCAAAGAACTGCCTGATTTCTCATACGCGTAGTACGGGTGAGCCATCAGTGCGATATCACAATCATCGAATAAACCTGCTTCAGCCATAGGTACCTTGGCACCCCGTGTTTCTTCCGCGGGCGTACCGAACACTTTCAACGTTCCGCCCGTTTCATCCAGTATGGATTTAAGACCAACGGCAGCTCCCAGGCTCATCATGCAGATCAGATGATGACCGCAGGCGTGACCAATTTCAGGGAGTGCATCGTACTCACACAGGAGGGCAATGGTTGGACCTGGCTTGGAGGCAGAATACGTACCGATGAAGGCAGTATCCAATCCAAGAACAGGAGCTTCTACTGTGAATCCGTGATAGGCAAGTTCTTCCTTTAACCGAGCAGAAGCGAGATATTCTTCATTCCCGAGTTCGGGATGGGCACCAATGTATGATGAAATCTCCTTAAAACGGGAAGCATATTGATCAATAACCGTTAAAATTTGTGTTTTGGTATGTGTCATGATGGACTCCTTAGCAAAAATGAAAATAATTCAATAATTATATCATAGTTGCAGTAATTTTTTCAGAAACAAGCTGTAATCGTTCATGTCGAAATGCATTGCATAATCATGCATTCTACTTTATAATGACTCAGGCATCAACAAGAGAAGCACACAAAGTATTATAAGGGGAGAACAGGGTTGAAATTGATTAGTCGTTACACTATGATGCTGCTGGCTTTTGTGGTTTTGCTAACAACAGTTGCACCTGTTGCATCGGCAACGGGAACCACAGGCAATTCAAGCAGTAAAAAGCTGGTGCTCGGTACAAGTGCCGATTTTGCGCCATATGAATTCCATAAAGTCATTGATGGTAAAGACCAAATTGTGGGCTTTGATATTTCCATTGCCAAAGAAATTGCGGCCGATCTTGGCGCAGAACTTGTGATCGAGGATATGGGTTTTGACGGACTGCTGCCTGCATTGCAGAGTGGTCGTGTGGATATGGTCATCTCGGGAATGACACCGACAGATGAGCGCAAGAAAAGTATTGACTTTTCCGATACCTATTATAAATCAAAACAAGTTATCATGATACGTAATAAGGATAAAGACAAATATCCTACGATGGCTGAACTGGAAAATGAAAAAATTGGAGTCCAAAAAGGCTCCATTCAAGAAACGATTGGTCAGGGAATCCCAGGCGCAAAACTGACGGCACTCGATAAAATATCCGATATCGTGCTGCAATTGCAGACCAATCGTGTGAATGCGGCGATCGTCGAAGATACGGTAGCTGCTGGTTATTTGGATGATATTATCGGACTAGCTCCTGCTATTCCGGATGAAGAGCAGGTAGAAGCGGCGATCGGGATTCGCAAGGGAAATACGGAATTGCTGAACGCTGTGAACGGGACGCTCGAACGTCTGAAAAGCGAAAATAAAATTGAGCAAATGGTTAAAGAAGCGAGTCAGTTGAATGCAGACAAGCTGGACAAAAATCAGAACATTTTTGAAGTGTTCTGGCAGTACAAAAGCTTTTATGCGACAGGTGTGGGCTACACCCTTCTACTGTCTGCACTCGGTGTGATATTCGGGGTTATTATCGGTTTGATCATCTGTCTGTTCCGTTTGCATGACGTTGCGATTTTGCGCTGGATCGGTACAGCTTACGTTGAGGTCATTCGCGGTACGCCAATGCTGGTTCAACTGATGATTATCTATTATGGTCTTGCACTGACTCTGGGTATTAATTTCACGCCACTTCAGGCAGGTATCATTACACTTTCCATTAATAGTGGAGCTTATCTTGCGGAGATTTTCCGTGCAGGTATCCAGGGGGTAGATCGTGGTCAACTGGAAGCGGCTCGTTCGCTCGGAATGGGGAGAACTGCTGCAATGCGTTACATCGTGCTCCCACAGGCTTTCAAAGCAGTACTACCGGCGATCGGTAATGAGTTTGTGACCATTATTAAAGAGTCCTCCATTATTTCGGTTATTGGTATGGTCGACATTATGTACCAGGCAAGTGTAGTCAAAAATATTACGTACCAAGGAATGAACCCATTCCTGATTGCAGCAGCCATATACTTTGTGCTGACGTTCATTTTGTCCAAGCTGCTGGGTCGATTGGAAAGGAAGTTGAGTGCAAGTGATAGACGTTAGACAATTATACAAATCATATGGAAATAACGATGTGCTCAAGGGCATTAACGTAACAATCGGCAAAGGTGAGGTTGTCGTGGTCATCGGTCCGTCCGGATCGGGGAAAAGTACATTTTTACGCTGCCTGAACCTGCTGGAGCAGCCGACTTCCGGCGAAATTAATTTTGAAGGTGTGTCAATCACAGACCCCAAACACAACATCAACGCGACTCGTGAAAAAATGGGCATGGTGTTCCAGCACTTCAACCTGTTTCCGCACAAAACGGTGCAGCAGAACATTACAATCGCTCCCATTAAAGTGAAAAAGCAATCCGTTAAGGAAGCTGAACAAATCTCGGCAGAGTTGCTCAAGACGGTCGGCCTGTCCGACAAAAAAGACGCTTATCCGAATCAGCTTTCCGGTGGTCAGAAACAACGGATCGCTATTGCAAGAGCTCTTGCAATGCAGCCGCATGTCATGCTGTTTGACGAGCCAACTTCTGCACTTGATCCTGAAATGGTCGGTGAGGTGCTGGATGTCATGAAGCGTCTTGCTGAAGGTGGTATGACAATGGTTATTGTAACGCATGAGATGGGCTTTGCTCGCGAAGTAGGAGATCGTATTCTGTTTATGGATGGCGGGGTCATTGTAGAAGAAGGAACCCCTGCTGAAGTGTTTGGTGAACCCAAGCATGCTCGTACACGGGACTTCCTTGCCAAAGTGCTCTAATTTAATTCAAACATGACAAAACAGCCTTGTCGACACACAGTCGTTAAGGCTGTTTTGTCATGTGAACATAAGAATGGATTTACATAAAAAGTAACGTTTCTGTCATCAAAGGGACAACTTCAGTCAGACTGTATGTTGAAGGATTCGCATATTTTCAGCATTTGTGATGAACTGTTTCTCCATTTGGTAACATTTACTACGACTCATGGTTACAAAATTGTGATATATTTGTTCCTGCCGAAACTTCCGGACAGGAAGTGTGGGGGATGTAATGATGCAGAATGTGCAGGGGAAGAAAGATGGCACGCTGCTTGGGGTGAATTAGGGCGTACATATAGCTTTTGATGTAATTAGGACCTATAGGGTGGTCTCCTCCATCCGAATCCGACAACTAACTTCGCAGGCACAATGAGGGAGGAAGACCATGATTAACAAGAAACGTATAGCCAAAACAGCAACAGCTTTGCTGACAGCAGCAATGCTAATTCAGGCGGTTCCGGCTCACGCTGATTCAGTTCATGTGGCCAAAGAGGGGGATACCTTCTTCACCTTATCCAAGCAATATGGAGTTGGGTTAAACACACTCATTAAAGCTAACAGTGACATTTCCGCTTACAACATCTACGGCGGTTTGAAAATTACGATTCCAGGCAAAACAAACACAGTATCTGCAGCAGCGGCTACAAACGCAAAAACAATAACTACAGCCAGCCTTGATGTCAACGCAGATAACAAGGTAGTCCAAGCCTGGGGAAAAACATTTGACTACAGCAAGTCAGTCGATGTAAAAGCAACCGCATACTCTGCCGATCCTTCAGAAAATGGAGGATGGGGTGCTGTAGATTACTTCGGTAATCCGCTCGAATTGGGCACAATCGCAGTAGACCCGAGTATTATTCCACTGGGTACGAAGGTCCTTGTAACGGGTCATTCACATCCAGGACTTCCGAAACAGGCATTTGTTGCTACGGCCCGGGATGTGGGGAGTGCTATTAAAGGTCATAGGATTGATATCTTTATTCCGGGAAGCCAACAGTCTGTGAGTACATTCGGTATTCAGGATGTTGAACTTTACATTTTGAAATAACAATAAAAAATGGCCGCACATATCCAGTGCAACTGCACGTTGAACTTACTAATTAGTAAAGGGTGTCCTTCTGTCACGATGATGTGATTGAAGGACACCCTTTTGTTTTTATACGAACTCCTTACAAACAGATCTTACTTGCCTTTTGGCAAGCCCAGCATTTCGTCCAAAGTGACCAGCTCGTACCCCCGATTGCGCAATTCCTCAATAACTTCAGGCAGCGCCTCGATAGTGCCTTTCAGATTCGAACCCACCCCGCCACCTGCATGCTGCAAAACAATGGAACCGGGTTTAACGGCCGACAGAATGTTTTTCTTTACTTTGTCTTTGCTTAGGCCCTTCCAGTCCAGGGAATCAACGTTCCAGTTCACAATGCTGTAACGTTGATTGGCTGCCCACTGCAGCTGTTGTTCGTTAATGTCACCATAAGGAGGGCGGATCATCTTGGGAGTGTAACCCGCTAAATTGCGAATAATATCTCCGGTATGTAAGATTTGTTTGCGAAATGCATTCATGGACAGCTTGCTGAATTCCGGGTGATTGTAGCTGTGATTACCCACAATATGTCCTTCTTTCACCATGCGTTTCACCAAATCCGGATGTTTCTCCGCGCGACTTCCCACAATGAAAAAAGTAGCCCGTACCTTGTATCTTTTCAAAATATCAAGTACCAGCGGGGTGAACCTAGGATCAGGCACATCATCAAAAGTCAAAGCCACCTGTTTTGTTGAAGGACCATTGGTTTTGAATGTATCGGCATATTTCTGCCTAAGCTGTCCAAGTGTCAATTGTTCTTCCTCGGATGAATCCGACTTCGAAACAGGTTTATCTTGTGGGCTTGAAGCAGCCCTTAATTGAGCAGGGGCAAAGCTCCCTCCCAGAAGAATGACCATGATGGATAACATAATGAGGCGTAGACGCATGTTAGTGCCTCCTTTTCCCAAATTGCGTTCTCTTTGGTATGCCCGGGAATGCAGTCAATTATTCGTGATGTGTGAGATGTTTCATTGCTGATTGATGGAATTCGATCCATACTTCCACCATACATATCTCAGATAGAAAAGGATAGGTGGAGCAAGATGAGCACATACGACTTGAAAACCGTTCGTATACAGGTGATTGAGGCTGGAGAAGACAAAGTATTTCTGGTGACTGGAGGAAAATCACATATTGGAGCGGTAGCGACATTTTATCCGGATGGAGAACGGGTGAGCGGGGCTACGGTGCATATTCCAGGGCATAAAGAACAAGAATTGTGTGAGAGGCTTGCACGTAAAGCGGCCATGCATTTGAAAACAGCTGTGACCGTTATAATGGGAATTCATTTTGATGCAATTACACGGATGCAGATTGATGAGATTGTGCAGACTGCAGAGAGGCTGCTTGATGAAGAGTTGATTCAATTCGATCAGCTGATTCAATAGTTTCATTGGAGCCAAAATCGTCTTTTATGATTTTTTTTGTTAAAATTGAAACGAGTAGAAGGTTGCCACGTATGTATGATTATATACAAGGATGTAATATCGACTAGGAGGAATACCATAATGTCTATTTTCAAACGATTGCGCGATTTAACGATGTCTAACATTAATTCCATTATTGACAAGGCAGAAGATCCGATTAAAATGACGGATCAATATATCCGTGACATGCAGGAAGATCTGGAAGATGCAGAGAAAGCTGTAGCCGCACAGATTGCCATTGAGAAGAAATTTAAACAACTGTTCGAAGAACAGGAAGCTCTTGTGAAAAAACGTGAAGAGCAGGCTCACACCGCTGCCCGTGCCCAGAATATGGATCTCGCACGTCGTGCGCTGGAAGAGAAGAAAGTCGCTGAAGAAAAAATGGCCGAATACAAAACAAGCTACGACCAGAACAAAGCGTCTGCTGATAATCTTCGCGGCAAGCTCGACGAAATGCGCAAACAGTTGACTCAGATGAAAAATAAACGTGAGACATTGGTTGCGCGTTACAATGCAGCAAAAGCTCAAACCGAAATCAACAAGGCAATGAACGGATTTGGTTCTGACACAGCTAGCGCGGGTATGAAGCGTATGGAAGAAAAAATGATGCAGATGGAAGCTCAGGCAGAAGCCAGCAATGAAATGTCATCCAAAGGAAAATCACTGGATGATGAATTTGAAAAGCTAGGCAAAGATCAGGCTGTTGAGGATGAACTGGCTGCATTGATGAAGCAGTACGAAAATAAGAACTAAACCTTGTATAAGCAGGGGCACCAGCGGAGGAGAGACCAGCGTTTCTCCTTCGCTTTTAATTGCGGTTCATGTTGAGATGTGGGGGCTATGTAGATGGATTTGAACATTTTGGCAATGCTGGTCTGGACGTTATCGGGTTCGGTTTTGCTGTTTGTCTTGATGTATGTAGATTCGTTGTTCACAAAATATAAGGATTTTGCCGAAGTGAAAGCGGGCAACATGGCCGTTACGACACGCATGGTCATGAAGCTTTTCGCTCAAGGTTATGTGCTCGCTACCTCCATATCGACAGCGGGTCATCTTGGAGAAGCGTTACTGGTATCTGTCGTTTCGTTTATCATTTTGTTAATTCTGGAGAGTGTGGTTCATTTCATGATTCGGACGTGGGCTAATCTGGATCTGGATACGGGAATTCAGCAGGGAAAGACAGGTTACGGTTTATTCTCAGGTGCACTTCATATCGTGGGCGCATTAATTATTGCAGCTTGTTTATAAGATAAAGAACAGGAGTAATAGGCATGAGTGTGTGGAAACGGATTAAAGGGATATTAGCGAAACCGGAACCTCCCCGGGCAGAAAAAACGATGCTCCAACTGACACCTGGTGATATCTGCGAGGTTTCACTGGTAACCTATGAAGTTGTTGGACGTGTGCATCATCGCGCACGGAATGCGGCTGTCCTTACATTGCAGGATGGTACAGCAATTCGGCACTTGCATATTGAAGAACGGGAAATGACACGTTATGCTCTCTATACACCGATCGATGGTCGGCTTGATGCACCTGATGAGGTGCCTACCTTGCTGGACCTGGATGGGCGTGCGTATCACCTGGAGGAAGAATACGGAGGAATGGTAACCACTGCAGGAAGGACACCCTATGGTCAGGCTGGAGAGCAGCTCGTATGGCAATATCAGTCGGATGATAACAAACTTCTGCGTGTGGAGTGGCAAGACAGAAGATTTACACTGTATGAGGGAGAGTCCATTCTTCCTGCGGATATCAAAGTGATTCGTTCGAGCTAGGAGAGGTTCCAATGAAAAAGCGCTTGGCACACGGATTAAAATTAATGCTGGTTCTCAGCCTTGTGATGTCCCTGTTGTCCGCGTGCGGAGCACCTTCCGTTCAGGACACATATCCGCTTGAATCGGTCAGTGGCAGTGGTAACACAACGTCCTATGTGTACCGGGCTGCCGATCGAACGGTTCCGGAGGTAGCTCAGGAATTGTCTGAACAGCGTAAACCGGATCAGATTTCGGCGGAAAATACAGAGCGGATGTTCCTGGTGTATCAGGACCAGTACTATCATTTACAACAAGACCCGAATAAACCGGAGGATACCTTGGTTGAAGTCGATTCCAAGGAATATGTTCGGCAGAACTATGATTCATCCTTTTTGCAAGGGTACTTAACTGCAACGTTAATTGGTAATTTGTTTGATACTTTTGGAGGTCATCGATCCGCCGGAAAGTATCGGGGCTATACGAACAAAGACACGTACAAACCGAGTGAAGGTTCTTATCGAACGCCAACAAATAATGATAAAAAGGCCGCCCCACCGATTACGGTTGATCGAAAAGGATCAATTACCCGGCGTGGCAGCGATAAGGATTCGAGTGTAGGCTCGGGTGGAGGACTATTCAGTCGGAAAAAGGAACAAAGTAAGGGTACCATCGATCGTAACAAGAGCAGTGGTGGCCTGGGAGGATTATTTGATTCACCGAAGAGTTCTTATAAAAAGCCGAAAACAAGGGTTGGCGGCGGCCGGATCATGAGGCGCAGGTAATATGAATTCTTGGGCAGTGGTTTGATAATGGATATTGCTAAATGTTTGGCAAAGGAACAGTGAAAGAGGTAGGTGGAGAAGTTCTGCCACTAAAAATTACCTTGGACGCTGTTCTTTTTTTACGATTTACGTACATGTTGGGATTTACGCACGCGGTGAATAGTTGTCGCGGGCTGAAGACAGGTTGGGTTGTACTTGTCAACAACTGGCTTTCGAGCTACACTTTCTAAAACGATTAAAATGTCCTAGGGAGGATCATATACCATTGAAAATGAACTCACATTCGGTTGATATGACGACTGCCAAATTTGTCCGTAAGGCTATTCAGGTCCCGGATGCTCAAGCAAAAATTGCAGCTCATGTCACTTCAGGTCCGATAGAAAAAGTAACGCTAGAAACCGCGCATGGCCGAACACTTGCGGAGACGATCCATGCCCCTCATCCTTATCCGTTCTTTCGCCGCTCCGGAATGGATGGCTTCGCTATTCTAAGCTCAGATACAGTTGAAGCATCAACGGAGCAGCAAATATGGTTGCGTATTATTGATGAAATTCCATGCGGGTACACATCAGATCTTACGATTATATCCGGTACAGCGGCCCGGATCATGACAGGTGCTCAGGTACCGGAAGGTGCAGACGCGGTTGTCATGATGGAAATGACGGAAAGCAAAGAAGAGCATGGCGAACATTGGATTGCACTGAAGCGACGTATTGAAACGGGTGTCAACATTACACCCATTGGACTGGAAGTCCAAGAAGGACAATTACTACTTGAAGCAGGAACCATCATTCAGGCAGGCGAGCAGTCCGTGCTGGCAACATTCGGTTTCGCTCAAGTGAATGTATATAAGCGTCCTAAGGTTGCAATTTTTGCCACAGGGACTGAATTGCTGGACGTGGATGAACCGTTACAACCGGGGCGAATTCGAAACAGCAACAGTTATATGCTGCGCTCTCTGGTCGTTGAAGCAGGAGGGGAGCCGGTTATGTATGGTTCAATTGCGGATGATGTGGAAACGGCACGTGTGAAGCTGGCAGAAGCGGTTGAACATAACGATATGGTGGTTACAACTGGCGGGGTATCGGTTGGGGATTATGATATTATGGGTGATCTGGTTCGGGAAAGGGATATGGATATGCTGTTCAATAAGGTAACCATGCGTCCTGGCAGTGTGACAACAGCTGCTGTAATCCGTGATAAGTTACTCTTTGCCCTTTCAGGCAACCCCGGGGCGTGCTTTGTCGGATTTGGATTGTTTGTTCGGCCAGCGATTCGCTCAATGCAGGCCGATCCACATCCATATCTGGAAGAATGGACGGCCATTATGGATGAAGCATTCACGAAGGTGAATAATTTCACCCGATTTGTACGTGGACGGATCGAGATACGCAATGGGATGGTGTATGCCAAACCTGCTGCTGCCCGTATAGACGAATCCAGTGTCATGATTACGATTAAGGATAGTGATTGTCTGATTGTTGTTCCACCAGAGAAAAAAGGCATTCCTGCGGGTGAACAGGTACGCATTCTTAGACTTCCCACAGGACAAGTAAGGTAGGTCATACATGAATATGATACGTAGTACAGCACCATACATTGTTCAGATCGTCGGATACAAAAACACGGGTAAGAGCACGTTAACGGCTGCTCTAACCCGGTTTCTGACATCTATTGGACGAAAAGTAGCAGTAATTAAACATGATGGACATGACCATTTTGAGATGGATCATGCAGGAACGGATTCTTATGGCTTTACGCAGGCAGGGGCTGCAGCTGTGGTCATCATGTCGGAGACTCGTACAGCAATTATGGAGCAGCAACCGACTAGGTTGGATAATATGTTGAGTTACCTGGCGGACTACGACTGGATTCTCATTGAAGGGTACAAACAAGCGACTTTTCCCAAGTTGCTTCTAGTACGTGAAGAGAAAGACACTTCTTTGATAGAGACATTGCATGGAGTGATTGGCATTATCTCATGGTTGCCGTTTGAAAATGATAAGTTAGTCCAGGCAGAGGGAAATCCTGTATGGCATTCTGTTGATGAGACTGAACAGATCGCGAAGTGGTTGATATCGTTAGAGGGTAACGTTGAGGAGAATTCTTGATTTTCTTACGTAAAAAATATTATGTAAACTCATTTATTGTATCGATTAAAAATAATCGATTGGTTGCTTTCATGATATGAAAATTACGAATAGACAAATAGCGATCCTTACCAGAAAATCTTCCTGAACGGATCGCTATTTCGTAATTCTTTTTAATACCTTGAGATACTGAACCGGAAAAAGGTTACATGCCATCATCCGTACGGCGTTCAATAGCTTCCGACATTGTTTTGTCAGTAAGATGAGCGTAAATCTCGGTTGTTTCTGTAGATGCGTGTCCGAGTTGCTCTTTGGTTTTATAAATATCATTCTGCAGATAATAGTCGGTCGCAAAGGAGTGACGCAGTTTATGCACAGTTAGATACGGTTTGCCAAATCGTTTGGCGTACTTCATAATCATCGCCTGTATCGCTCGTTTGGTCATCCGGCTTCCTTCGGAATCCCCGTTGCGAAGAGCGATAAACAACCCTTTTTCCCGCTTGGGTGTACGGTAACGTGATTGACGCAGATTGATATAGGTTGCGAGCTCGTCCTTGGCTTGCTCTCTGAAATAAACGGGTGTTTTAAAGGTCTCATCATTATTACCTTTGCGATATACGTATAACAGCTTGTTGTTCAAATCGAGATCATCCACGTTCAGGTTCACAACTTCCGATACACGCAATCCCGAATTCAGAATGAGGCTTGCAATACATGCATCCCTTTCTTTGTTTAACTCATGCGAATATAGTGCCTGCTTGTTTTTCTCCATATCCACAGCGTATCCTTCAAGGATATACCCGATAAATTCCAGCAGTTCTTCCTCTTCCAAGAGCTTTCCTTTTAATTTCGCTGCGGTATCTTTTGGCTTATGGGTACGTTTAATTTCAATTTTTGCCATGATGTTTCGTTTTAGCAGAGGATAGAAATCTTCATCTTCAGCAATCTGACTTAAATAATGAAACAGTGAACGCAGGGATGAAAGCTTGCGGGAGACCGTGATTCTGGAGTTCGCTCCTTCACGTTTGGTGGCCAGAAATAAACGGTATGAAGTCACTGATTCCATTCGCAGCACTTCCAGTTCAGTCAGTGTAACCTCTTTATTGGAACCAGCCTGGGACAAGCCTTCTGCTCGCATCCAGCCAAAAAAGGCTTCATAATCCCTTATGTACTCAAGCAAGGTAGACGGTGATAAATCGGGTAATTTATAATCAATGAATTGCTGAACGAACCAGGGCATGGAAGGAAGTTTATCATCCAGCTTGCGTCGGTCGATCTCTTTTTGCACATTGGTCAAGTTCTGCACCTCCATGATAATATATGTTCTAAGGTATGCTATAACTCAGTGTACCATATTTATATCGTCACAGCAGTGCACAGAACCCTATAATGAAGATCGATGTTTCCTTGCCCTTACGAGCTTAAGGCATTAAAGTATGAATTATAAGTAGAGCAGAGGAGTTGAACCGGATGAGTATGAAAATAGAGCTGGTTCCTCGGGAACGAAGTCAGGTGATTCGTCATTTGATGCAATTTTATCTATATGATTTTACGAAGTATCTTAATATTGATGTAGACAACAATGGCATTTTCCCGGAGTACCCTGGACTTGACGCATTTTGGACAGAAGAGGACACCAAGTTTCCTTTTCTCATTACGAGTGATGGGTCACCAGCAGGGTTTGCATTGGTCGAACGTTGTGAACCAGGCAGCAAGGATAATGACTATTATTTAACCGAGTTTTTTGTCATGCAGAAATATCGACGTAGCGGGGTGGGGACTTGGGCCGCTTATGAATTGTTCCGACGTTTTCCGGGGAGATGGAAAGTGACCCAGGTTCGGAATAATGTGATTGCACAGGCGTTCTGGCGTAAAATTATTGGGGATTACACCGGAGGCCATTTTCGGGAAAAGTTCCATCCTGAACTGGGCAACCCGAGTCAGTTTTTCGTAACCTGATTGACTTATTGACGAGTGTAGTCACTGCTACAAGAAATCCTTCGAAGTTTTACATAAATCACATAGGAAGAACGGGTATATTGTCCAAGTATAGGGTAATAAATACGGAACACGGATCAGTATTTTTATACCCTTTCACTATTCACAATTCTGTACCTAAATTTACCAAGCTCGGAGGAATAAACCCAATGGAACTACGTAATTACGGAAACACGGACATGAAAGTAAGTACACTCGGGTTTGGCGGAGCAGAAATTGGCAAAAATGTATCTAAAACGGAAGTGGAGAAACTACTGAACAGTGCGCTGGATGCAGGATTAAATGTGATTGACACCGCGGAGTGCTACGGGGACAGCGAAGAATTGATCGGTGAGGTGCTGTCGCATCGCCGAGATGACTATTATTTGTTTACCAAATGTGGACACGCCGCTGGGATAGAGGGTCCCGACTGGGATGCCAAAGTTCTGGAGCAAACGATTGATCGAAGTCTTAAACGGTTAAAAGCAGACTATGTGGATGTCATTCATTTGCATAGTTGCTCAGAGGAAGTATTGCGGCAAGGAGCAGTTATTGAAGTACTCCAGCGGGCCAAAGAGGCCGGCAAAACAAGGTATATCGGGTATAGCGGGGATACGACGGATGCTTTGTATGCGATTCAGACAGGAGTGTTCGACAGTTTGGAAACGTCGCTGAACATTGCGGATCAGGAGGCAATCGAATTTACGTTACCTGAGGCGAGAAAGAGAAACATGGGTGTAATCGCCAAGAGGCCGATTGCCAATGCGGCGTGGACATATGATACGCTTCCGGAAGAAGCATACCCTTATGTCTATTGGAAGCGCTTAAGTGAATTGAATTACGGTTTTCTGAGTGAAGATGCCCAGACAATAGTAGAAACAGCACTGCGTTTTACACTAAGCACTGAAGGTGTGGACACCGCAATTGTAGGGACAGCGAAACCGAACCGCTGGCAGCAGAATGCTGATCTCGTAGCTCGCGGACCACTTCTTCAGAATATATATGATGAGATCAGAACGCGCTGGAAAAAAGTTGCCGGAGCCGATTGGACGGGCCGCACCTGATCCAATGAGAATGGATAAATAGAGACCATTTGCCGAAAGCCGCCATATGGCGGCTTTTATATTGCCAACAACCTTATATTTTCAACATATGAAAAATTCACAATAGTAAATATTTTTTAAATTCAGTCGAATCCTTCTTATATGAATCATGAAAAAGTGATCATTGTACTGTATCCAGTACTCTATCCAGGTTCGCAAAACCTATGTAAGTCACTATTTTCAACGAATTTGAGAAAAGCAGCCTTCAATCCTCTTTATTATATTATTTCAACATATGAAAAATTCATAATAGAAAACCAATTTATCTCCTTAGATCATACCTGCTCATATCTTCTTCCCTGCACCCTCCATGTTAACAAAACGGAAGTGAGAACAGCTCCTTGCCCTTTAGGCACAGGATGCTTGCAATTGCTAAAAAACCATACATATAAGGCCAAAAAAAGCAGTATTTCTCCAAGTACAATGCAGGGATACAATGAAAGAAGACTTTGGAGAGCAGGGGGGCACAACATGAATCAATTGATTGTTTATCCACACCTGAGGGTGTCAGAGAGCACCGTGACTTCAAGGTACGGGTACGTCGACCGGAGGAAGATTGGCAAGAGCTGTTTGTATATGAGGCCCAGGTAGATATGCACCAGGTTAGGCAAGCCTCAGTAGCTTATTTTGATATGTTTGGAACGATCGAGGTTCGAGTGGCGGCGAGCTTGTGCTCAAGCCCGAGCAGGGAAATTTCGATATCAATGCCTTTTCACAAGAAATTACCTTCACTGTAGGAGATGAAGCTAAGAATTAGGAGAGGAGCTTGCAACATGCAGAAGGACCAAGTGATCTCAGGCCATATCGAGCTGGATCAGAACATTCTCCTGGATTACCAATATCATGTTCAAGGTGCTTCCCAAGAGACATTGGTGTTCATTCACGCCCATTCGGTGGATCGACGCATGTGGGGGCCGCAGATCGAGCATTTTGCTTCACGTTATTCAATTCTTTGCTATGACCTCAGAGGGTATGGTAGATCTTCCTTGCCCCTGGAGGGACAGCCCTTCCTGCATGCAGAGGACTTGCGAGCACTTCTGGGGCATTTGAATATCGACTCCGCCGCACTTAGTCGGACTGTCGTTGGGATCATTTGTAGCGCTCGATTTTTGGGCTCTGTACCCGGTGCATGTGCGGTCGGTGACTGTCGCCAGTGGGGCAATTCCTGATCCGAAACCGGACATTCCACCAGCCCTAGTGACGGATGTGCCGCAATTCAAGCAGGAATGGTTTGCACATCTGCTGGAGGGATGCGGGGAAGACCGGAACGGTTATCAGGATAGGCTGTGGGCTATGATTGCTGATTGGAAGGCTTGGCAATGCACCCACCGCGAGCCAAACTGCATTTTGGGTGAAGCACTTCTGCCCAGGCTACTTGCATCGCAAGCTCCAGCTCCGGTATGCGTAGTGAATGGAGCAAAGGATTTCAAGGGGGCACATCGCTCCGCGGATCGACTTCTGGAATGCCTGCCTCATGCGCTGTGCGTTGATTTACAGGAGGCAGGCCATTTTTCCAGTATGGAGACACCTCATGCGTTCAATGCTGCTTTACAAACATTTTTGGAAAAAGGAGGAGACATTAATGATTCAAAATCCGATTCTACGCGGCTTTAATCCGGACGCATCGATCATTCGCACAGGTGATGACTATTATATTGCAACCTCCACGTTCGAATGGTTTCCAGGCGTACTTATTCATCATTCCCGTGATCTGGTACACTGGCGCCCTGTATCCAGACCGCTTGACCGTCTGAGTTTGCTTGATCTGAAAGGCATCCCAAGCTCGGGAGGGATATGGGCTCCTTCCTTAAGTTAAAGACATTACTATATAGCAATATTTGCAGAACGTTATTTGTATTGATTGAACACCCAGACATAGATGGTACAGTTTCGTTTGAGTAAATTATGCAGTATAACTGATGTGGTAGCGCAACGTTGAATGATTAAGTTGTCACTTCGGAATAAAAGGTGAATTTGAAAGTAGTGTTTAATCAATTGAATATTATTTTGACTCTGACCGTTATCTGAAATTAAAGAGCGGTCTTTTTGCTGTTATGGAAATTACGATGAATTACGCTTCGACTACTTATGGAAGGGATTGAGGGAGTGATCTCAAGACTAAACATATGATTTAGACCAAAGACGAGTAGATACCAGTCTTAAGTTGGAGGAGCTACCCGGACTTGAATAGGATATGTAATCCTGCTTGAGAATGATGGAAAATAAAGGGACTGATTATATGATATACAAATAAATAATATGAATTAAGAAATGAGGTTTTTCAAATGAAAAAGAAAAGAAGATTACGTACTTCAAAGGGTTTCACTCTAATGGCAGTTGGTGTGTTATTTTCCTCGTTACTTGCTGGCCCCACGGCATTCGGCAACTCGGTTCCTTGGAGTGAGAGCAAGTCCAGATCAGAACCAACAACCGTTCATAAAGGGGCCATGACTACAGTCGATGTTGAGCAATTTGCGGATGATTTCTTTAATCAACCGGAAATCAAAAAAAAGCTCGTAGGTGCAGCTTTTACAGTCGTTGCGGATAACAAGGTATTGTTAAACAAAGGGTATGGCTACTCCGACTTAAAAACAAAATCTGTAGTAGACCCGGAGCAGACGATTTTCCGAATGGCTTCCATTTCCAAAGTAATGACAGCCACTGCTGTAATGCAACTTGTAGAGCAGGGGAAGATCAAGCTGGATGAGGATATAGAAAACTATCTTGGTGGGGTGACTATAACGAACCACACAGGAACACCTGTCACGATGAGGCATTTATTGACGCATACATCAGGGTTTGATTTTACCGATTATATTTCTGCTAACAATGTAAATGATGAACAGCCCTTAGAGCAATTTATTAAAGGTAACCTGCCTTCAGTCATACGAACGCCTGGTGAGAGTTACCGGTATGATAATTATGCTTTTAATCTTCAGGGATATATTATTCAGCGAATGGTTGGCTATCCATTTGAAGATTACATACAGGAGCATATTTTTAAACCCCTGAATATGAAAAACAGTGATTTCCGCATGAATGAACAAGTCAAAAAACAGCTTGCCACGGGTTACGGAACAGATGGCCAACCAAAGGAACAGTATCCAAATGACCCCGTTATTATGCCAGACGGAGGGATGTTTGGCACGAGTGGCGACATAGCCCAATTTATGCTGGCCCATTTGAATGAAGGGAGTTACGGCAACTCCCGTATTCTCTCAAAAACGACAACAGAAGAAATGCATCGCACGCAAGTCAAAGTTCAAGAGCAGGTACCCACTATGGCTTTAGGATTCGAAAAGTTTTATCGGCACGCATATCATGGCCAAATGGTTATTGGAAAAGGGGGAGATTTACCCGGCTATCATTCATGGATGTGGTTGATTCCAGACAAAAAGGTTGGCGGATTCGTCATAACCAATAGCGACACAAGCCAAGACATTGGGGAAGAATTGTTTACTGCATTTATGGATTACTACTATCCTCAAGAAAAACAGAAAACAACGGAATGGTCGATGAATACAAATGAGCTGGATCAGTTTACGGGAACCTATCGCTATCTTCGGCAACCTTACTTGTTCTTTGACATCGTGAAGCAGGAGGGGAAACTTTCGATTTCAGGTCCGAATGGAATACATACTTTAAAGCCAGTTGGAGATCTGTTGTTCGTTGATGACGAAGGAAACCAAGCAGCCTTCAAGAAAGATGCAGACGGCAAAATCACCTATCTGGATTACATTTTACCAGACTCATGGTTCAGTAAAATACCTGATCTTCCTAAATATTCTGACGTAGCAAATGACGGATATTTAGCAGCTATTTATCGCTCAACTAAATTGTTTATGCCGCATCATAATAAAAAACGATCTACACACTATTTTCCTGATGAGGCTGTTACGAGGGGTGAATTTGTATCCCAATTGATTCAGTTTGCTAATTTAAGACCTTCGGATAAGCCGGTAATCTTTAAAGATGCCGAAGGACACAAGTACGCATCTTCGATTCAAACACTTGCAGACATTGGAATATTGGTAGGTAGTTCTGATGAGTTGTTTTATCCAGATCGTATTATCAGTCGCCAAGAAGCAGCTACAATCCTCTGGAGGCTCTCTTCGAGTGTAAACTTACCCATGATCTCGGCAGAAATAGCCGATAAACCTGCTCCTTGGGCGGATGAAGCCGTAAAGTTTGTCGTTGGGGCAGGGATCTATGGACCAGATGTAACAATAAACGATGAGGGAATGATCGACTATCGATCGAAAGACCCTTTGCTGCGCAAGGAAAGTGCGGTAATTTGGGATTGCTTTATTAAAGTTTTGACTTCAGGACTATAGATGACGGAGGCTTAACGGTAAGACTCCACTGTAAATCACGTGTTGCTCCAACATTAGTGCGAGATTAGGAACATAGCAAGAGATATTTAGTTGTGAAGTGTAGGTTACATCATTAATTTTATAACAAAAATTCCCGCTGAGCTGGATGGAGAACAACCACATGAGTTCTAGAATATTGAAGCCTGTTTTTGTGTTTTTTATAAGTGTACTTCTTGTTTTTCTTATCTCGGTCCCAGCCTTTGCAACGGCCAGAATACAAATAGGGGAAACCCCTTCTGGAATTCCTTATGACGAGCTGGGGGAGAATATTGATAACTATGTAAATTCCCATATTGGAAAATCAACTCCTGGCGCCGCGGTTGTGGTCACTAAGGGTGACAGGATTATTTTTTCCAAGGGTTATGGATATGCCAATATTGATCAAAAGACTGCTGTTGATCCTGCTTCAACCGTATTTGCCTACGGATCTATTAATAAAGCGTTCGTCTGGACTTCTGTCATGCAAATGGTGGAAGCGGGCAAGATGAGGCTAGATGAAGATATTCGGGCATATTTTTCAAAAGAGATTGCGGAAAGGCTGCGTTATGACAAGCCAATTTCAATGCTGGATATTATGAGCCACACTGCTGGCTATGAGCAGCATCCGCTAAGTACGTTTACACGGTCGAAAGAGAGCCTGACTTCATTGGAAGAGACGCTACTGTCTAACCAGCCGGAACAAATCTATGAACCTGGCACAGTGATTGCCTACTCCAACTTTGCAACGGCTTTGGCTGCTTTGGCGGTGGAGAAGGTGAGCGGAGAATCTTTCTCGGACTACGAGATGAACCATATCCTAAAGCCCCTAGCCATGAACCGCAGCACGGGTCATCCGACGTTAGCGGATCACCAGGATTTGCTGAAGACAAAAGCAACAGGTTACGCTATGAAACAGGATGGCGGTTTCGAAGCGAGAGCGCCCTATTATGTTCCTATGTATCCTGCGGGGGCCATGGAAGGTACGGCGGAAGATCTAGCTCGGTTCGCCATGGCTCTGTATGACCCGAATAGCCCACTCTTCATCCAGCCGGACACCGCGCGGAAGATGCTCTCCCGGAGTTATACCCCAAACGAAGAAATCCTATCGAATGCACATGGCTTTTGGGAATATCGGGCAGACCCGCACGTCGTTGGACACAGTGGGAATGTTAAGGGTTTTTCCAGCAACTTTGCGATCGTTCCCGAAGAGCAACTTGGCATCATAGTCTTGACCAACATGGAGATAGAGCAGAAGCTCGCTGCTGGTATCATTAATCTACTGATTCAGGACCAAACGAAAGAAACGGAAAACACTGTACCGGCTGCCGGGTTGTCTCCCTCCGGGAAAATCGCAGGATATTATGTCCAGTCGGGTGGCACGTACTCTACGTACCATGAGGTTATCAACTACCTTGGTTTAATAAAGGTGCAACCGAAAGGTGAGCATGATCTGATCTTGAGCGTGATGGGAATGACCGGAGAACTCAAGCAAACCAGTCCAAATGTATACCAATTTGCTAGGTCCGACAGTCCAAGTTTCGAAAGGTTGGCGCCGATTCTGTACGCGGAAATATCGGACGAAGGTGTATTACGATTGAGCAAAGGGATCGCCACGGATATATTGCCGATCAAGGGAAGTCGATCGCTTCCTGCCCTGATCACCTATTTGATATGGGTTTCCTTAGCTATCCTTTTTTTTCTGGTGGCTCCATTCGTTTTATTGATTCGGTGGCTTCAGCGCAGAAGAAAGAGTACTATGGTAAGAACTAACCATTTAATGTCGTCCTTTATCTTGTGCGGGACACTTCTGGTCGTTAATGTCCTATACCAGCTGGTGAGTGCAATGATCAATGAAAACGTGACGGTGGACCAAATGAACTTGGGGGTCTTTATCAATTGGGTGCTAGCCTTGCTAGCCACAGGGCTGTTTGGGATCTCCGTTGTTAAGGGCGGATATCCCCCGCGATCCAGATGGCAGAAAGTGTCGCATACTGTGACAGTAATATTGTTTTTCGGTTTTGTGCTGGTAATGGCCCAATGGAATTTTTTTAATTTTATCCCTTAAGAACCGTACACTTTCCTTATAGAAATCAACTTTTGCCTAATCCTTTTCTTTACTCAAGAAAGAGGAGAAGAGAGGTGCAATGAAAAGTATGTATACTACCGTCAGGAGGATGTATAGCAAAGTTGATATTTTGTTAACCGGAGCTTAGATGCTCCGGTTTTTTGTGGGCAAAAAGTTTTACGGCTACACTATAAAAGGTGGGAGTGCTCCTCATCCGCCTTATTCTAAGGATGTTCAGTCAGACTGGACAAAGGAACGGTTAATTCCTGCTCCGAGTTTCCGATCAGATAGATCCGAGCTGTTTCATCCTCATTAACATGCTGGATAAAGATAGGGGTATCGTTGTAAGTTACATTTTTCATAATGGCCGATTCAGAAATTTCAATCGCTCTTTGTTTGTTCATGAGAATTCTCCTTATTCTGAAAGCTCATTCGATTGATCCATATGACTGTGAGTGGCCTTTTTTATTTCTTGGTCGAGTTTCGATTGTCCCTGAATTTCTGCGGCAGTCTCCATCTGATTGTTCAGCTGCTGCTCGATCTGTCCTATTCCATGCGCTTCTTGTTGCTGTTTGCTCTTAGCCAAAATGATCCCTCCATGTAGTGATCAGATCTTTAAAATCCCTGCATCACTACATTGCACCAAACAGTAAGAGCTTATGCAAAATTTTTCTCGCAAATCTGATTTAATAACCATTTTGTTCCCCACTACGATTCCACTGACAAGTCATGAAGCAAGAGCCGAATGGAGGGTAGGTCACATCGGTAAACCATTTCGTATTGGATGCCGTAAAGTTGAAACCTTTAGTGGACTTTTTACACACTGTCTGCACTTTTGGGGGGATATTCATCTCATACTCTATCAAGATCAGTTCAAGTGTCCGTTACGTCTTGCTTAGTTACTCATACATTATAGAGTCGGCAGAATTGGATGAAGACAGTACATTCGTTGAGACAGGCACGGATTGCGAGGTTTAGAGATTCAACGTCATGACTTGTCTTTTTTCTGAAAGTTGTCCTTGCCACACACAGATGAAAGATTTTATTAGGAGGCGAAATGATGACAAGAAAAGTCGTGATCGAGATTAATTTCAACAACTATGGTTTTGACCCGCAGCGTCTGACAAGAGAATGGCTGGAGCGAAGAATGGACATTTTTCGCAGGTTTACGCTGAACTGTCTCAAGGCGCAGACGAATCAGGATTTCCTGACCGTAGTGAAGCTCTCAAAGGAATCTGGAGAGTTGATGCAGGAAATTTTGGCAGAGCAGGAACCTTTGCCGGCCAATATCCGTTTCGGAACGCATATCGAAAGTGTTCGTGCCATACTCGCCTTTGCGGAAGGACATGAAGACATTTACATTGCCAGACTGGATTCGGATGACCTGTACCACAGAACGTTTGTTCAGCAGCTATATAACGTGCAGCCAAAGACAGAGACGATGGCACTAATCAACCAGAATGGGTATCTGTGGGACAGCGTCAATAATGAGATGGCACCGACATTTCATCGTTCACCGCAATTCTATGTGTATCTGTATAAAACGGAGCAATACGCCTCAGGATACCGCGTCAAATTACCAGGGAGAGGCACCCATGGAAATGTCATTGATCTGCCACATGAGTTGCTGCCTCCACGCAATTATATCAATGTTGTTCATTCCAGTAACACCTCGGTCAAAAAGGTTCCACCTAAAGACCGGCTGAGTGGAGACGAGATTGAACAAGTATTAAGGGAATTCATGATCTGACCAAAGGCGTTCTTGATAGATTCAGGGCAAACGAGGAGGCACAGTTAATACGTAGATCATCCCTGAACGTCAAAGGAGGGCTAAGAGAATGTCTAAGGAAAAAAAGCTTATTGTAGAAATGCTCTTTAATAACTGGGGAGCGACAGCGGATCGACTGACCAAGCGCTGGATAGAATACAGAATAGATCTATTCATGAAATATGCATTCAAGAGCCTGCTCCTTCAATCTTCTCAGGATTTTACCTGCTACGTGCTATATGATCCGAAGTCTGAGAAACTTATACACGAGACACTAAAAAAATATCCTCCCCTGCCTTCAAATATCTGTTTTGTCACACCTAAGGATTACCAATCTTATGTAACCCAAGATATGGAAGAGTGCGAGTGTTTGTACCGCGTCTATCTGTCCAGTGACGATATGTATCACAAAGATTTTATAAAAAAGCTGCATGCCTATAAACCCCAAAAAGACACGGTAGCCCTGGTACCACAATACGGTTACATCTACGACTCGGTACAAAAGCGACTGGGTAAATTTTTTTTCTGGCTTCCCAGCTACGGTGTAACGCTTGTCAATGTGAATGAGTATTTGAAAGGACAAGCGCCACGTTATACCTGGCGCGATGCATTTAAGGTTCCCCGAGAATTCATTAATATCAAGGAACCAATCTGGATCAATCATATCCATGGACAGAATACAGGAACAACTTTTGACAATGTACTGACCTGGAAAATAGAAAATATTCATGATGCTTGTACGTTGGAGCCTTGGAATAACAGTAAACAACCTAGAGCTGTTTTCGGTCCTGAAATCACAAATCCAGATGAGATCGAACAGATACTGAATAACTTTTTCTAACTGTGAGCTTCGATCCCCACATTCAGACCAAGTGTTTCAGTATACGACTCAAAGCTATGCCAAGAAAATGGGTGACGGGAAGCATTCCCGAGGCGGAGCGTTTCCAAGACAAACTCGGCGACCTTCACCGATTGAATTCCGGGAAGAAGTCGTCGCTTAATAGAACTTTCTCTTTTTATATTGTCTATTTGACGGGGCTATGACCAAAGCAGCTCCTCTTTTTTATGGAGACATTTATAATCGCTGGAAACTCGCCGACAATTGGCGTTTTTTTATTTTAAGGGAACACTTCCGCGGAATGACTGGCAGCCGGAGGAGCCACGAAGAACCGTCAGGAAACGGTTAGTTTTGGGAGACACACTCTGAAATTTCAGTCTTTAGTAGGAGGTGAACAATGGTGAAATCCGTATAATTAAGAATTGAAAGGAGAGTCATATCTTACTCAAAATGGACATCTTTATAGACAAATTGGAGGTTGAAAAGATTGAATAGGCACGAAAACAGCACCAATGCACCAAGCCTGTTTCGCAATCGCTTCCTACAGACGATTTTATTATCAAGCGTACTCTTGCAGGTTGGTATCTGGGTACGTAATTTCGCTATTCTCCTGTACGTTGCGGATAGAACAAACAATGATCCATACGCCATTTCGTTAATCAGTGTAGCAGAATTCGCGCCAATTTTTGTTTTTTCGTTCATTGGAGGTACATTTGCCGACCGCTGGCGGCCGAAGCGAACGATGATCTGGTGCGATTTATTATCCGCGGTATCGGTATTCGTAGTACTTTTGACCATACATTACGGTTCTTGGCACTCCGTCTACCTTGTCGCATTCATCTCGGCTATTCTTTCGCAGTTCTCTCAACCTTCAAGCATGCGATTGTTTAAGTATCATGTGCCCGAAGAACAGCTACAGCAAGGGATGGCTTTATTCCAATCGCTGATGGCCATCTTCATGGTGCTTGGTCCCATGTTCGGAACCTTCGTTTACAGCACGTTTGGCCTTGAAATTTCGATCGCTGTCATGGGCGTGGTTTTTCTGCTCTCCGCACTCGTTCTTATTCGTCTGCCAGAGGATAATATGCGAGCTCAAACTGTCGCTGTAAAAGGGCAGTTCCGTAAAGAATTTATTGAAGGTTTCCGCTATGTTTGGCAAAGCCAAGTTCTGCGGATGCTCGGACTTGCGTTTATTCTCGCGGGACTCGCTGTTGGCGTAGCCCAAGCGCTCAACCTGTTTATCGTAACGGAGCGTCTGGGCAGGAGTGAGGAGTTCCTGCAATATCTGCTGATGGTAAATGGTGCAGCTATGCTGATTGGTGGCGGGATCGTAGCCGTCTTCGCCAAGCGGGTTCCGCCCCAGATTCTTCTCGCGATAGGTATGATCGCAGGCGCAGTCTGCACAGCCATTGTAGGGTATTCGACAAGCGTTCCGCTCACCCTGACCGTTCAATTTTTGAATGGACTTGTTTTCCCTTGCATTCATATTGGGATCAGCACCATGATTCTGAAATGGTCAGAGGCTTCGATTGTCGGCCGGGTGAATGGGGTTCTGAATCCGATGTTCGTTGGCATGATGGTCGTTTCCATGTCTTTCGCTGGCGCGTTAAAGGATTCCTTTTCACTGGGTACGATCTATGGCGGTGCAGGATTATTATTTCTTCTCGGCGCACTGGTCATGGTTCCGATCATGAACCAAAAAGTGCCAGATAACGCACATATTGCACAAGAGACATAATTTCACGATATCTATAAAATTTAATGAAGAAGAGCCGGCCATGAGAATGTGACGGTTCTTCTTCATTCCCTGGGGTTAACCTTAGGCTATCTGATTCTTCGAAGAAAGCGTGGAAATCGGTTACTGAGGTCGCTCAGAGACATGCATGTTGAATTTTTGTGCGTTAAAAACGGGTTCAACATGTGAAAAGACCGGAGCGTATGGAATATCTTCACCTTAGCGAACGGATTCTTTTCGTTTGCAGCCAATGTGCAAGCGTAGCGAGGATCAGCGCATGACAACCAGTCGGAGAATTTCGAGGGCTGAAGGCGAAATGCTGGTAAACTTTTATGAGCCTACCGGGAGAACAGATGAGTTGCTTCCTACAAAATGAAAAAAGTGACAATTATGTCATTCTGAATAGGATTTTGTTATGTGAATCGATGGGAATAGGTAGATGTCCCCCTTATACTGGGAAATGTTAAACCAGTTTATTTCCGAAAAGGGGACATCCACTGATGACAGATGTAATTAAAGCAATAATACTTGGCATAATAGAGGGCTTAACTGAATTTTTACCGGTATCGTCTACTGGACATCTTATTTTAGCAGGCAATTTGCTTAGCTTTGATGGAGACGCTGCGATAACTTTTAAAATTGTTATACAGCTGGGTGCAGTGATGGCGGTTCTAATTCTTTATTGGAAAAGGTATTTGCAGATTGGGGCTAATCTGATTAGAATGGATTTTTCCCAGAGTAAAGGATTAAATGTAATTCATATGATCTTGGCTATGTTGCCAGCATTAATTGTATATCTTCTCTTCAAGGATACAATAAAAAGCCAATTATTCGGCCCAACCCCTGTCTTGATCGGTCTAGTTGCGGGTGGTTTATTGATGATTATCGCAGCACGGAGTAGAAGAACCGAAACCGCAGATACGATGGATGGGATTAATTATAAACAAGCTCTTGGGATTGGCCTGTTCCAATGTTTGGCCTTGTGGCCGGGATTTTCGAGATCAGGTTCGACGATTTCAGGTGGTCTTTTGCTTGGGACTAGCCAAAAAGCGGCCGCAGACTTTACGTTCCTCATTTCCGTGCCTGTTATGTTTGGTGCAAGCTTGTTGGATTTGTACGATAGTCGCTATTTACTGAATACTGACGATATCATTCTAATGTTGATTGGCTTTACGACGTCCTTTCTTGTGGCGATGATTGCAGTAGTGACGTTCATTAAATTAATTAAGCGACTCCGATTGGAATGGTTTGCACTATACCGTTTTGTCTTAGCAGCTCTGTTCTATTTAATCGTCATGCATTAAATGATTTTTGGGGATTATTAAAGAAATATACCCGCTATCATTAGGCTAACGGAAGTGGATCCAACTAAACAATAAGAAACGAATACAAAGATAAATAAAGAGCTGCCGAATGATCAAGCAGCTCTTTTCTTTTTTGTGAAATAACTTGAATAATTTGAAAATGAAGTATCTAAGAACGGAAAAGCCTATGATAAAGTGTCGAAAGGAACCTTCTATTTTGACGCAAGCGGCGTAGTAAAGTGATCAATACAGCATTCGCACTGTGGATGGAATTTGAGAATTGTTGATGGAATTTTTACGATTAAAGTCTTTTACGCGACAAAAACATCATTCTATGCAAAGCCGCTTCATTAGCGGCTTTTTTATTTGCAAAGTTCCTGATGGCTGATTTTAAGGACCGAGTTCTTGTCCCAAGCCGAGGTCGAAAACATGGTGTCATTCCATTTAAATGGTGATCTAAATATGCACCGGCTCGTATGCTTCAATTCCACCGTTTTACGCGTCCTCCATTACCGCAAGGTCGAATTACAAACTTGTAAGGTAGATGTAAGCCAAATCGATAGCTTAGGCCAGCCTGGCAGAATAAGATTGGAACATACGGAAATAGAAATGTTTTTAAAAGGAGAATCGAGATGAGGCTGTTTGAACTGTTGCTTTTTTTATCAAACATCGGCTTGTTTACATTAACAGTCCTATTAAAAAAAGGAAGGCGTAGAATTCCGGTATTCGTTGCAAGCGGGATCGCCACACTGTTACTGGTCATTCATTGGACGGTGGAAGGATACAGAGTTCAGCTATTTTTCCCATATTGCATAACGATCATTTTTTTAGCCATTTCAGGTTATAGCTATTTTAAAAAAAACGGTCCAAAAAAAATCCCGCGATTCATGTTGGGTTCAGCGTATACCGCTATAGCGATAATGCTGGTCGTAACAGCGGGTCTCATGTATGCTTTTCCTGTATTTAAACTACCTGAACCGACAGGAGAATTTAAGGTAGGAACACAAACTTTTCATTTCGTGGATACAAATAGGGAAGAGATGTTCGACGAAGCCAGAGATGGTAAGAGAGAATTGATGGTTCAGGTATGGTATCCGGCTCAAGCTGGCACCGGTAAGTACGCTCCCTTTATCCCCGATACTCAGATTTTACGTTATATGGCCGCGGACTATGGCCTTCCCGGGTTTACTTTTCAACACCTGAAGTACGTATCCAGTCATGCTTATTCTGGGGCCGAAGTCTCTTCGGCACAGACTTCATACCCGCTGATCCTTGCGAATCCCGGCAACGGATCTTCCAGGTTCCTCCACACGTCGCAAGCCGAAAATCTCGCGAGTCACGGATATATCGTGGCAGTGATCGACCACACCTACAATACATTTGCAACCAAATTTCCGGACGGTCGAATCACAACCAGCACAACCAACGACTTATTCTCGCCTGAGCAGGATTACCGGACGGGTAGAAAAATTCGCGACAAGTTGGGAAAAGTTTTAACCGACGATGTAACTTTTGCGCTGGATCAATTCGAGCTCATCCAATCGGGGCAGATTCCAAGTCATCTAAAAGGCAGGATGGATCTCGGCCATGTCGGGGTGTTCGGTCATTCCATCGGCGGAGCGACGGCCTATGACGCTTCTTACGATCCGCGAATCGCGGTTGGAATAGACCTGGATGGAGGGCTTTATCGTCTGCGTGACAGAGAGGGTCTGCGAAAGCCGTTTTTGTTCATCAACTCGGAAAGCTATTTCGA
Source organism: Paenibacillus sp. JNUCC-31 (assembly GCF_014844075.1). Classification (NCBI taxonomy): domain Bacteria; kingdom Bacillati; phylum Bacillota; class Bacilli; order Caryophanales; family Paenibacillaceae; genus Paenibacillus; species Paenibacillus sp. JNUCC31. The sequence goes on along the minus strand of NZ_CP062165.1, from coordinate 299,677 downwards.
AAAATTAAAAATGGTGGTGGATAACCGGGTCTACACGGATGCAGAGATTAACCGTATGGGCTCAACAAGAGAGTGGGAGGATCAAGTAACGGAAGATAAAAAGTTGGAGCTTGAACGGATGCGCGAAACGGTCGAAGAGGGGGGACAAGTTCTCTATATCGAAAATACCGAGCATTTGAATTTTGCCGATGTGCAGTTCATTTCTCCGATGTTCAACATGTTGGGCATTACAGGAAAGATCGCACCCGAAAGAGCGAACTCCGTTATCAATGCCTATATGCTGGATTTCTTCGATATGTATCTGAAAAATCAAGGCGGAATCTTAATGAAAGGACCGGATAGCCGTTTTCCGGAAGCAAAGTTCGTAACCTCGCTATTATAAATTACGGAACAGGCTGCCGGTTCCAGCCCACTGCTTTCATTCGTGCAAACATGTATACCGGTTTTAAGAGTAATGAATCGAGAGCATGTTCCAATAGAACAAAAACAAGTCATAGAGCAGGCATAAAATAGCCGTCATCGCAGAGAAGCATGCTCGTAACTGCTGCTTCCCGGTATAGGATTTCCGAAAACGGAATGTCCGGACACCCAAGATAACAGCTCCAGCGAGCGCAAGTAAGGGGAGAGAGGAGAATCCCCAGGCATACCAAGTTGGATAACCACGAGCGAAAACTTCCGAATTTCCATACAGGAATTGTCCGATCAAATAGACGGTTTGCAGGGATGCAATCCAGGCCACTGGTCCGGGAAAGGGCTGCTTCTTTCTCTTGATGAAACGCAGCAAATATTGCAGGATGCCGATTATGCACACAAGAATCCAGAACAGGCCTACAACAACATAAGTAGCAAAGAAGGTGGCAGGATGGAACCACCATGGCGGTTTTTCAAGGATGGTTACACCTTGTGTAAAAGTTAACTTCCAGAATCCGTTCTCTTGGTGAAACGAAAGGGTGTCCTCGCGGACTTGATCCTGAAACAAGCCTTCGCTTACGGGGATATAGACTCTGCTCTCGGTTTCTCCACTTCCTCCTGGAAAGACCCCCTTAACGACCAGAGCATCTCCCGAACTCTTGACCTGATAATCCTTTGCTCCAAGCCATCGAAACCATTTTCCCCATCCATGTTGAGGTCCAAGATTCATTGTATACATTCGTTCATATTGCTGTAAATTGTCGGCAGGAGCATCGCTGTGTCGTACATCATGATCATCGCCATCCGAAAGTAAACCAGTGATGGCTGCCGTTACCTTATCATGGACGGAGATGCCCTCTGGAGTTGCATTGCTGATCACAAGGATCCCGCTCTTCCGGGAAGGAATCAATTCCATCTTTGCTGAGAAGCCATCAATATCGCCCGTATGCCACAGTGTCAGCAGGCCGCTCTTCGTCCGGGTGCGATAAAATCCGTAGCCCAAACCCTCCAGATCCGGATGCTCCGAGAAATGTCGTGAATGCATGGCTTCAACCGAGTTGGGGTTGAGAATACGATTATCCTGATAACGGCCTTCGTTCAGATGAGCAATCATATAATGCGCCCATTCCGAAGGGACTACGCTTATGCCTCCCGCGCCTGGTATATTGACATAGGAGTAGGGAACTTGCTTGTACTCCCCATTCAGATACGTGTAAGAACGGGCCATGTCGACTGACTCCGTCGCATTGAGGGCAGCGCTTGGCATATCCAGAGGCTCAAACACATGGCGGGACAGATAATCATCCAGCGATCTGCCGCTTACCTTTTCCAGGACATAGGCTGCAAGTCCGAATCCGGCATTACTGTATGCATATTCCTTGCCAGGCGTGCGGACAGGTGGCTGCTCACGGATGTATCGTTTCAGGAATTCTCCTAAAGGAACAGTCTTGGATGGTGAAGCGGCGGCGATACCGTATAAAGCTTCATCCAGCCCGGCGGTATGGGTCAGCAGATGCTGCAAGGTAACGGGATGCTGTTGATACAAAGGGATCTGGAATGAAGAGAGGTAGGAGTTTACATCCTCTTCCATCGACAATTTCCCTTGTTCTTCTAACTGCATAATTGCCGTTGCTGTCAAGCTCTTAGTCAGTGAGCCGACTGGCATGATGGTTCGTTCCGGATCTATTGGGATTTTTCGATCGATGTCCGCATAGCCGTACCCTTTTTTGAAAATAATCTTGTCCCCCATTGTTACAACAACGGCTACACCAGGGATATGATCCTTCGTCATCGCCTCGTTTACAATAGAATCCAGGGTTTGTTCCAGTTGGGCTGACAGGAGCGATTCATCGGCAGCCACCACACTGGTGAATTCCCCCATTGCATTCAAGATAAGAAAGATCAGAGTGAATAATGCGCACCTAAGCTTCAATCCATACACCTCCTAATAGTGATGTGCATTACTATTGATTTACAATAACGCAGCTAACTTACATCAATCTGTCCCTATTCTTAAATTAGTCTTAACTGGAAACCCAAACGCAGATTGGCGTGTTACACTGGAGACATATATATGATGTTGAACTGGAGGGCCGGTTTGTGTTAAGAACAGTGTTGCTAGTTGATGACAACCGCGAGATTATAGAACTGCTGGGGGAATTTCTTGCAAAGGAAGGCATACGGATCGTGAAAGCCTATGACGGCGCGGAGGCGTGGGCATGCATGCGGCGGGAAAAAATCGACCTTGCCGTGCTGGATATTATGATGCCGGAGCTGGATGGAATGCAGTTATTACAATTGTTGCGTACGGAGTATAAGCTGCCAGTCATTATATTGTCAGCCAAAAATCAGGACGAAGACAAAATTAGGGGATTGCAATTGGGCGCAGATGATTTTATATCCAAACCCTTCAATCCATTGGAGGCAGTAGCAAGGATTCAGGCGATGCTGCGCCGAAGCTATGATTTTAATGAGACATCCAAAACTGAGCTTGACCAGCCTAAAGATACGGTTTTTGGGGAGCTGACCCTGAGCCACCTTGATTACATACTGCGAAAGAACGGAGTCGAGATTCCCCTGACCGCGATTGAATACAAACTGCTCGCCACGTTAATGCAATCTCCCGGACGTGTTTTTACCAAAAAACAGCTGTTTGAGCAAGTGTGGTCGGATTATTATTACGAGGATGCCAATACGGTCATGGTTCATATATCCAGACTGAGAGATAAAATCGAGGAGTCTCCCAAGCAGCCCTTCTATATTCAAACGATCCGTGGACTTGGATACAAGTTCGCCAAGAAGGGGGATATCCGGTGAGCAGAAACAAGTTATTTTATGCTTTGTTCAAGTCCTATGTATTTTTTGCTGCTTCGTTTGGTGTAGTCGCGCTGACCTTCCTCGTTCTGGTAATGGATATGAATAGCCGGACCATTGAAATAAACGTACTGCAGTTACTTCTGTTCCTGGTGCTCCTTGGCACATGCAGTCTTTTGTATGCCCTATGGACAGCCAAACGGTTTACCGGACCGTTGGAGCAGATTGCATCTGCCATACAGCGGATGGAGGAGGGTGAATATAGTGAGCGTCTAAACATTACTGCTAGCTATGAGTTTTCTGTCATTCAGCAACGCTTTAATGATATGGCAGAATCGCTTGAGCAATCGGAAGCGGAGAATCGAAGACTCCAGGATGGCAAGCGGCGAATGCTCGCCGATCTTTCTCATGATCTGAAGACGCCGATCACCACGATTCTGGGGTATGCCAAGGCACTGGAGGTAGGAATATTCGAACATGAGAAAAAAAAGGAGCGGTGCCTGCAGCTGATCTTTAACAAAGCGACACATGTAACAGAGCTGATCGATCAGATTTTCAATCTATCCAAGCTGGATCGGCCAGATTATTCTCTTGTAACGGAACGAGTGGATATTGCCGAATTGTTGAGGGAAATCGCTGCTGATTATTATGAGCCATTCGAAGAGAAACATTTCCAGATGGAGGTGGACATTCCTGCAGAGGAAATCATGACGGAGTGTGATACGAGTCTGATGCGCAGGGCAATAATTAATCTGTTGTCTAATGCTCTGCAGCATAACCCTCCAGGTACGCAAGTTACCATTCAGCTTAAGAAATCGGAGCAGCGGCTCTCTCTAGTAATTGCGGATAATGGTGTGGGTATCCCTGATGAATTAAAGAAAATCGTGTTTGATCCCTTTGTCCGAGGGGACGTCACTCGGCGAGAGGATGGGGGCTCTGGTCTAGGCTTGGCCATTGCCAAGCAAATTGCGGAGCTGCACGGCGGTGACCTCCATCTGTATAACGCCCAAAACGGGACTAAATTTGAGTTGGTTCTTGGAAGTTCCAGTGCTCCAAACAAAGAATAGTTCTAAAGAAAGCGGGGATTTGAAGCGGATCGTAACTTTGTTTACTCCGACCTCCTTTGGTACATAGGACTTTCGACTGAACTACCAGTAAACACTACCACAACAGATGAGTATACTATAGATTCTAATTAAAGTTGAAAATATACTATAATCGTTCTTAAATACAATCAATGGATAGTTATTAATATCATTGATTGTATTTATTTTTTACTTTTTTCTTGGAGAGGAATGATGAGAATGGAAATAATACGCAACGTTGGACAGCTTTTTATGAAGGTGCTCATCCAATAACAGGATTTCTGCTTTTCTGCTAATCGCCTTATTTCCAAGCTTGACATCAATTACAAAGTCATCGCTCAGCATCTGGCGGTACTGTGAAATAATCTCCTTCTCTGGCAAGTCTCCCAATGATTTCGTTTCGGCCGGAATGACCTTAATTCCAGCTTGCTCTACCAGACGGATATTCTGCTTAATGTCTGCAGCGAGCTTGCTAAGAATTCTTTCACTTCTTGCTGTCTCCGGATCCACCATCCCGTCATCCGTATAGAAATGTTTATTGACTGCAGCGAGCGCAGCATGTGAAACATGGAAGGCATGCATGTCTACTAGTATTTCATACTTCAAATCTGCAGTTTCAAGCAATCCGGCAAGTTCTTTGACTCTTTCAGACTCCTGTCCGTTTATTTCACCAAAATACGTTTTGGAACCAAACTGCGCATGCAGCACATCTCCTTTGAGATCACCCCCTGCCCCAGGGAATGCCGGAAGCAAGCGGTCACCCACGATTTCAAGCCAGGGCTCATACCCGACAGTATTGATCAAGGTCACTATGGTTGTACTCTGATTTTGCCTGATCTCAGACAGGGTAGCCTCTGCCTGATCATAACGTACAGGAACAAAGATGAAATCATAGATGTCATTGTCAGCAAGCTTGCTGATCGTCTTGACGGGGAGCTGTCTTATCGTACCATTGTCATAATACCTAAGCCCATTTCTTTGAAGCACTTCCAGCCGTTTTCCCCGGGCAAGCATGGTTACGTCCATCCCCGACTGTACAAATCTGAGCGCATATAAACTGCCGATCACACCGGCCCCAACTATCAAAATTCTGCGTGGGTTTATGTTCAACCTGAATCCTTCCTTCCTGCAAATAAGTGATAAGTTGTCTAAGCGACAGCTGTTGGTTACAATAATAGAACGCTGTTCTTCTGAGTACAACCACCAGATGTGGTGAAAAGCTGCTTAAACAACAGATTAGAAACTTTGATGGTTTTGGAGGGAGAATCATATGGTAAATCAGGAAGACCCAAGGGTTAAGCGCACACGGCAGTTAATTAGGGACTCCTTTAGAGATTTGCTGCAGAAAAAAGGATTTGATACCATGACCATAAAAGATATCGCCCAAAAGGCTACGATTAACCGTGCCACCTTTTATGCTCATTATGAGGATAAATATGCGCTGCTAGAAGAAATCACAGAACATTTTTTTCTCGGGATGATTCCCGAAGAAGTGATAAATGCGGATGAGTTTACAGATGAAATATGTGAACAGCTGATCCTGCTTACGCATCAGTACATCGTAGATTTTTATCGAAATTGCAGAATGGATTCCAAATCGATTGCTTCGCTCGTGGATGAGAAGATCAAGAGGATGCTGCAGCAAATCATAGAAGACATATTCTTAAAAGGGGAGAAGCACCTGCTACCAGATGCCCAGCATACAAAGATGATTTCGGCGATGACAGGATCAGCGATATATGGCGCCGCACATTCTTGGCTAAATGTTGGGGGGAATAATCAAACCGGTGGTCTTACAGACCTTGTCCTTCCCTTTGTAATGAACGGTCTGAAGGGGTATCGCAATTACGGTGAGTGGATTGGGAAAATATGAAAGGAGTTGAATGAGAAAGATGGCAGCATCATTTTCACATAGGCCCGAAGGATACGAATGTCCATTTTGTCATATTTGGGGTATTGAGCAACCTAATCAGGGAACAAAACAAAGGGATATCGTCTATCAGAATGAAAAGGTAACGGCATTTATAGCGAGCAAATGGTGGCCAAACAATAAAGGACATGTTCTTGTTGTTCCTAATCAACATTTCGAGAACATCTTTGAACTCCCTGCGGATTACGCTGTTGAAATTCACCGCGCGGCTCAGCTTACAGCATTTGCAATGAAAAGTACATATGGTTGTGATGGAATTTCTACGAGACAACATAATGAGCCAGCAGGCAATCAAGACGTGTGGCACTATCATCTCCATGTTTACCCTAGATATGTGAATGATCAACTTTATCTGTCAAAGGGTTCTCCGTCCGATCCTGATGAACGTTCTTTCTATGCTGATATGTTGCGTTCTTGGATAAAGGAAAACATTTAAGGTAGAAGAGAATGAAGCGATGATGCGGTTTAATGAAGAGTTGGCCAAAGCAGGGGTGTTAGTGGAAGCAGACGGACTTCATCCAAGTTCTGGAGCCATCCGGATTTCTTACCCGGAACCTGGAGGAAAACCTAATCATGCCTGGCGTATGGGCTAATCTTATGTCTGTTGCCCATACGCTTCCATACGATGCTAGATTGATGCAAGGTTATATGTCTGGCAGTGCTTTACCCTCTCATCTGGGAAAAGGGATTTCTCAACCATCTCTCGTTTTGGAAGGGGTCGAAAGTCCATCTCCACTACGCAGTGGGGCACAGGCTCTTGCAAGTCTACTCCCAAATGCAGAGTTACGAAGCAAGAAAGGACTCGGGCATCCAAAAAAACTAAATGCCAATACCGATCATAAGAGTGGATTTTTTAAGATTTGATGTCCATTCCAGAAATTGTAGATAAGAAGTTGGACTATTGGAGGGCAATTTTCGCTTTTGGCGATTTATCAATGTTCCATTTTTTTATATAAAGGAGGGAGAGTCCTGAATATTGTCCGAAGGCTACCGATTAATGGGAATGGTCAGATAGGGTTACAACGTGGGCGGATGTGGTGACGGTACTGCTGAGAATATTGAATCTAAGGGAGTTGAATCGATTATGAAAGCTTTAATTATTTCGGATATTCACAGCAACGTCAAAGCGCTGGAATCGATCCGTAAGGCAGAACCCGATTGTGACGTAATTTATTGCGCGGGAGATCTTGTAGACTACGGGCCTTTCCCGCGGGAAGTTATCGAATGGGTGCATAAGAACGATGCAATTTGCGTTCGCGGCAACCATGACGACACTATTATCGACCTGTACCGAAACGGCAATAGCGGTCATGATGTGGCGGAGGATGAGATCAAGTGGGCACATTACAACGCAAGGCTGCTCGGCGAAGCGGAAATTTCCTTCCTCGAAAGCATACCTGTCTACCGCATATTCGAGATGGACGGCTATAGCTATACAATGCAGCATCTGTACGAAAACTATCTGACGATTGATAGCTTGCCCAAGTACGATGCTTTCTGGGCGGAACGCAACGGCAGGACAATTGGGGCCGTCGAAGGTCGCCGTATTATTTTCGGACATACACATCGCAGATGCATTCATTATTTGAGTGACAACAGTTTATGGCTAAATCCCGGAAGCGTGTCTTACCGTCGGCGCGACGATCCGTCGAAAGAAGCGCACTATTTCACGATTACCGATGGCAAAATAGCGATGAAAAGTCTTGTCTATGACCGCACGCCTTTGCTAGAAGCGGCACAAAAGTTGCTGTTGAAAGAAGAAGAAATGAAGGTTGCATACTTCTTTTTTGGGTAAGCGGGCGGGAGAGCGGGCAACAACAATGGGGACGTATCCACGATTTTGATGTCGGGATACGTCCTTTCTCATTTTATTGTACACCGGCAGGTTGCAATTCACAGCTTGCAATGCGATAAATCCCACTCATTTTTCGCCTCAGTTTACATTTTTATGATTGCTTCATTTTTTACACTATGGCATGGGAAACGTATCTTTCATAATAGAGGTTGTGAAGTTACGGATCATATCCGCCTATTCTATAGGAAGCAGGGTGGGAAAATGACTACTATTTATTGGGTAGCGAGTAGCGACGAGTTGGCGGCAGCCATTGGCCGGGCAGAACCTGGTTCTTCGATCTTGTTGGCAGACGGCGTTTACGACCGGAATGAAGACTATATTATTGAAGGCAAAGTGGGATCGGACACCGAAATATTAAGCATACGCGCTATAAATAAAGGAAAAGCGACGATAGCTGGAGAATCAAGTATACGCATCTTGAACTCTGCTTATATAGAGGTATGGGGGCTGCATTTCCAGGTCAGGCAGCGCGAATCTATCATTCTGGATGGTTCGCGGCATGTGAGGATTGCGCGGAATAGATTTGAGCCGCGACAGGTTGGGGCGGAGTATAGCCTGCTGTCTGTGATGGGAAGCGGCAGCGGCTGGAACCGGATCGAACGTAACGAGTTCGGGCCAAAGGCCGACCTCGGACCGCTCGTTATTTTTGATGGCGACGGTGGACAAATCTCACAGCATGATGTCATTGAATATAATTATTTTCATCATATTGGCCCGCGTGTCGTGAATGGGCTTGAAGCGATCCGGCTCGGCCTGTCCGGCATCTCTCTGTCGAACGGCTATATTACAATTCAACACAACCTATTTGAAAATTGCGACGGAGAGCCCGAGATTATTTCGGTAAAAAGCTGCTATAATACAGTTCGGCACAACACATTCCTTAACTCAGCCGGCCAAGTGACAGCCCGTCACGGACATGGTAATCGCTTTCATAATAATGTGTTTATCGGCGATGGCGTGAAGGAAGAAATGGGCGGATTTCGCATTTACGGCAACGACCATCACATTTTTGATAATTATATGGAAAACTTAACGTTGGATGCGCTGCTCATTGACGGCGGCAACTACGATGGCGGACCGGATGGCTATCCCGAGGCGCCGACGCAGGAGGAGCTGAGGAAACATTGGCGCGTCTATCGCGCCAGTGTAGTGAACAATACGATTGTCAATTGTCGTCACGGCATTACGCTCGGCAAGCGGGTTCCTTATGCGCCGGAGCAATGTGTAATCGCTTACAATCAAATATGCGGCAAGGAGCAGTCGGCCATTTATGAATACCGGCCGTCTCCGGCGATTTGTATTAACAATCATAAAGCGGATGTCGCGGATATTCGTTGTCCGGCTATTCTGACAAGAATTGACGTCGGTCCCGACTCCGAATAAAGCTAACATGGAGGAGAACCTATGGCCCAAACTCGAAACCGGTGGACAATCTATCTGAAGCAGCTCCGGCATAAAAATCGCAGCGTATTTCTGACCTGGATGCTTTCCTACGTCTCGGTGCTGCTCGTGCCCATTCTGATCAGCGGCGTTATATACGGCGCGACGCTGAACGTTGTAAAGGCTGAAATTAACCGTGCCAATCAATCTATTCTTCTTCAGATGGAGCAAGCTATAGATAGCCAGTTCAAAGGAATCGAGAATCTAAGCCTCGAGGTGAGCCTCAACAGACGAATCGGAGCATTTATTTCGGCCGATACCAATCTGTCTGATTCAGACCACTACGATATATACCAAATCGCTAATGATTTGCGGCTATACGAAATCGCTAACGATTTTCTTGAAGGCATTTATATTTACTACAAAAATAGCGATACGGTCATCGCCCGCAACAACCGTATAAACATCGAATCGTTATATGACCATATTCGCCTTGAAGAGCATATGCCGTTCCATTCGTTTCGAGCATATTTTGACCAATGGTACATTAAAGGCTACCACTCCGTTGTTGTGTCTGAAGAGAATGAGTGGCGGCCTACGGTCATGTATGCTCAAAATGTAAACTCAACAATCATGAACCAACCTGGAGCTGTCTTACTGTTCATGATTGACCGCAGCAAGCTGCTTGAGCAGGCTTCGGTGCCTGAGAAAGGTACGATCTTTATTCTGGATGAAGACAACCGGTTCATTGCGTCTACGGGCGAGTCGCTGTCGGAACCTGCTCTACTATACGGCGACATGCCGGAAGAATCGGGACAACTTGAGATCGAGACTGCCGGTCGCCAGCTTGTTGCATCCTACACTACCTCTTCCATTACGGGATGGAAATATGTGATGACACTGCCGACGAACGTATATCACCAGAAGATGAACGTGGTAGAGCAATTGACGATCGCCAGCATCTTGCTTTGCCTTATTGTTGGCGGTGGCGTGACGTATTGGCTCCTCAAGCGAAACTACCTACCGATCCATGCGCTGATCCAGAGCTTGTCGTTCAAGGCGGGTTTTACCTTTGATCGCGGCTCCAATGAATACTCGTTTCTGGAGCAGGCGCTGAGCAGTACCTTCCATGAGAAGGAGGAGCTTCATTACAAGCTGAATCAGCATAACAATACACTTAGATCGCACTTTTTGCAGCGACTGCTGAAGGGGCAACTCGACAGCCATATCCCGTTGTACGAATCATTCTCAGCTTATGATCTGCGTTTCCCGCTGGGCGGGTTTTCTGTTATTTTGCTGCGCATCGAGCATTTCGGCAAGTTCCATCGGAAGAATGAGGATCAGGTCCATAACAAGCGGTTGCTGCACTTTCTGATCGCCAACGTGGTCGAGGAGGTCGCGCGAAAGTCAGTGAACGCCTATGCGGTAGAGCTGGACCAAGAGTTGCTCGCCTGCATCGTCAACCATCAGCTTGCATCGCCGGCGGAGCAGCGGGGGGAGCTGATGCACATCGCTGAAGAAACGATGTCGTTCATTTCCAATCATGCCCATGTCCAGTTGACCGCCGCTATCAGCGCACAACAGAAGGGCGAATATGGCATCTTCCAGGCGTTCCAGGAAGCGATTGAGGCGATGGAATATCGTATCATTGCAGGCAGCGGGGGAATTATTCATTATGGGGACCTGAGCGGCAACGACAACCCGGGGGCTGCTCCAGGTGGTTATTTTTATCCGCTCAAGGCTGAGCAGCAGTTGATCGCTATGGTTCGCGAGGGGCAGCTCGATAAGGCGAAAGTGTTCGTCGGGGAGATCATTCAGAAAAATGTGACGACGGAGCCGTTTCCTTTTCATACAACCAAATGTCTCATGTTCGATCTAATGGCTACGCTGCAAAAAGTAATCGGCGAAATCCGCATCGCGGGCAAGCCGGATATGCCTGACGGAGTGCGCGCCATCGAACGCCTGATGCAATGCCAGACGGTAGGGGAGATGCGCAGCAAGCTTTACGATATGTTGGAGCTTCTGTGCGACTACGTTAATAATAACCGTGAATACTGCAGCAATCCGCTAATCGATAAGGTCATGAAATATGTCAACGAGTATTACCAGGACGAGAACCTGAACATTTCGATGATCGGGGAAGCGTTCTCCATGACACCGTCGTATGTTTCCAAACTATTCAAGGATCTCACCGGCGAATCCCTACTCGATTATATTAACAAGACGCGGCTGGTGCAGGCCAAATTGCTGCTAACCGACGGGGAATATACGGTCAGCGAAATATCGCTGAAGGTTGGTTACAACGATGTGAATACCTTCCACCGCATATTCAAAAAGTTTGAAGGGATAACGCCCGGGCGCTACAGGGAAGTCAAGTAGCTCTCGGGCTTTTCTTTTAAGAAAAAGTGGCAAACATTCGGTTTTGTTACCCTCATTTTTGAGAAAATGAAGTATATTTTAGGTTTTAACGATGGCTTGAGGCACCGGATTAACGTTATGTTGAAAGCGTATTCAAAGCAACTTATTCGAGACGAAAAGAACGGAGGGGCTCAAGTGGCGAAAAATCGCAACGGCAAAACTCGTAAAAGGCTGCAGCTCACACTGGGGATCGTAATGGTACTTTCATTGTTGATAACCGCATGCTCCAGTAATGGCGGCTCCGGAAACAAGGATAAGACAGAGCCGGCTCAAAGCGCGGTCGGCGATGGCGTAAGCAAAGGCAACGAGGGATCGGGTAAGACGGTGTATCCGCTGGATACGAAAGATACTTTCTCGTATTGGGCTCCAATCAACGGAAACCTGATTACATTTACAACGAATCTGGCGGAAGCGCCAATCGGGAAGGCGATTGCAGAAGCTACCGGCGTGAAAGTGAACTACATCCACCCGACCGACGGTCAAGCTGAAGAGCAGTTTAATTTGTTGTTGGCTTCCAGCAAGCTGCCTGATGTACTGGAGTATGACTGGAGTATTTATCCGGGTGGACCGGAGAAGGCGATTTCAGACGGGGTTATCATACCGCTAAACGATTTGATCGATCAATATGCGCCTAACCTGAAGAAGATGTTGGAGGCTAATCCAGAGCTGGATAAAATGGTAAAAACCGACAGTGGCCAGTATTACGTCTTCCCGATGGTGCGCAACACGGAAGGATTAGTCTTCCGCGGACCAATGCTGCGCAAAGATTGGTTGGATGAGTTGGGGCTGCAATTGCCTGTAACGATAGACGATTGGCATAAGGTTCTGACGGCGTTCAAAGAGAAAAAAGGCGCTGTAGCACCACTGACTGCGCTATACGCGAACAAGATGAATTTGCAGGACGCGTTCTTCGGGGCATACAAAACGTCGCACGGCTTCTATATTGACGACCAAGGCAAGGTGAAATACGGCCCGTTAGATCCGCAATACAAGGATGTTATGACGTTGTTCCGCCAGTGGTATTCCGAAGGGCTGATTGATAAAGACTTCCCGATCGTCGAGCGCAACACGCTGGATAAGCGGCTTCTGAACGGCGAGTCCGGCGCAACTGTCTTCCTGCTGGGCGGCGGCATGGGCAAATGGCTGGAGTCCGGCAAAGCCCAAAATCCGGCTTTTGATCTCGTAGCAGCTCCTTATCCGGTATTGAAAGCAGGCGAAAAACCGTTCACCGGACAGCTCGATTTCAAATATAACCCGAAAGCAAGTGCGGCTGTGACGACATCGGCGAAAGACCTCGAAACGATCGTAAAATGGCTGGACTTTGCATTTAGCGAGCAAGGGACTATGGTGTACAACTTCGGCGTTGAAGGCGAAAGCTACACGATGGACAACGGCGTCCCGAAATTTACCGATATGATCGTAAAAAACGATAAGTACACTTCACAGCAGATGTTGGCGCAATATACGGTTCCGAACGGTCCATTTCCGATGCATGAGCAAAAAACGACCAACACGTTCCCACAACAGGACGAGGCGGTCCAGGTTTGGTCAGAGACCGATGCGGCGAAACATGTTTTGCCCGCGTTCATTACGCCTACTGTAGATGAGAGCAAGAAGGTAGCGCGGACGATGACGGCAATCAACACGTATCTGGAAGAAATGTTTATCAAATTTGTAATGGGGAACGAGCCGCTCGACAAGTTCGACAGCTTTGTGAAGCAGCTGGAAGATATGGGGATTCGCGAGGTAATCGACATCTATCAAGGCGCCTTGGACCGCTACAACAACAGATAACTCCATGTATTGTCCCACGGTTGGCTGCAGGCTGCCGTGGGGGTAAGGGAATGGTGCAGCCATCCCCTTCCGATGATGCTGGATGTGGATAGGAGGAGTAGGAGATGGCTCAGTTGAAGCTGGGACGCAGCAAAGTAACGCATGTCGGTCGTCTGCCGCTTAATATCGCGAAAGACATAGTTAAGAACAAGTATTTGTACATGATGCTTACTCCTGTTTTGTTATATTTCATTATTTTTCATTATATCCCGATGTACGGTTCAATTATTGCGTTCAAGGATTTTAACCCCCGGCTTGGAATTGGGGGCAGCGCGTGGGTAGGATTGGAGCATTTCAAAGACTTTTTTGGCGGGATGTATTTTTGGCGGGTGTTTAAAAACACGCTGATGATTAGCTTGTACGATCTCATTTTCGGTTTTCCCGCTCCGCTTATTCTCGCCTTGTTGCTAAATGAGGTGAAAAATGCGCTGTTCAAGCGTTCGATTCAGACGATTACGTATTTGCCGCATTTTATTTCGCTTGTCATTATTTGCGGTATGATCAAGGATTTTACGAGCAGTGACGGCGTCATCAACGATATTATCGCATTTTTCGGTGGTGAGCGGGTTACGATGCTGCTGGAGCCGTCTTTTTTCAGGACAATATTCGTTTCGTCGAATATATGGCAGCATATAGGTTGGGGTACCATTATTTATTTGGCCGCGCTGTCTGCGATCGATCTTGAGCAATATGAAGCTTGCAAGATCGATGGAGGTGGACGCTGGAAGCAGATGCTTCATGTTACTCTACCCGGTCTGCTCCCCGTTTTCTTTATATTGCTCATCCTGGACATTGGCCGAATTATGAGCGTTGGCTTTGAGAAAGTTATTCTGTTGTACAATCCGACCACGTATGTGACAGCGGATGTGATTTCCTCGTATGTGTACCGGATCGGGCTTCAAGATTTTCAATTCAGTTTCAGCTCCGCTGTCGGATTGTTCAACTCCGTGATTAACTTCGCGCTTGTTATCGGCTCCAACTGGATAAGCCGGAAGTTGAACAATACGGGTTTGTGGTAGAGGAGGGTTCGCATGCGAGTAAGCTTGGGTGAACATATATTCCGGGTTTGCAATACGCTGTTTTTGTCCGCGCTCATGATTGTAACAATGTACCCCATTCTATACGTGGCATTTGCTTCTTTCAGCGAACCAGCGCTGATGATGGCGCATAAGGGCATCCTTTGGAAGCCGCTGGGCTTCTCACTTGAAACATATTGGGCGGTATTCAGTAATCCGATGATCCTGCTCGGCTACCGAAACACGTTATTTATTGTCATTGTAGGCGTGGCTCTTAATTTGCTGCTTACTTCCTTTGCCGCATACGCCTTGTCCAGAAAAACGTTGCAATATCGCAAGCAGCTTACGTTGTTTATCGTGTTTACCATGTTTTTCAGCGGTGGATTAATTCCGTTCTACTTGCTGGTCAGAGGGCTCGGTATTACAGACACACTGTGGGCGCTGATTCTGCCTACCGCAATAAGCGCATTTAACCTCATTATTATGCGAACATCGTTCGAGGCAGTGCCGGATGCGCTGGAAGAGTCGGCCAAGATCGACGGCGCCAACGACTTTGGCATTCTGTTCCGCATCTTCCTGCCGCTATGCAAGCCCGTGCTTGCAGTGGTAGGCCTGTATTACGGAGTAAGCCACTGGAACTCCTGGTTTAACGCGATGATCTTCCTACAGGATCGGTCGCTGTATCCGTTGCAGTTGATCCTGCGAGAAATTTTGATTATTGGCGAGGCAAACTCCATGGCGGAAGGAGCTTCCCAGGATGAGATCATCATATTGGGCGAGACATTGAAATACGCCACGATTATGGTAGCGACCCTTCCGATTTTTCTGGTCTATCCGTTTTTGCAAAAATATTTCGTGAAAGGCGCCTTGATCGGTGCCATTAAAGGTTAGGAAAAGGGGCCGAATTCAGAGATGAGCAATGAAAATGTGACACTTAAACCATCCGAGCTGATGACTTGGTGGGATAAAGTGAAGATTAAAGTTGATCATATGATCGAAGCGGGCTGGACAGAAGCGCCGCATGTTTCGGCGGCGGGCAAATATGACCAGATCAAAGTGGATCAGTGGATTTCGGGCTTCTGGCCGGGCATTCTATGGATTCTGTACGATATGACTGGCGAGCAACGTTATCGGGAGGAGGCGGAGCCTTGGGACGAATGCATGGAGCAATGTTACTTGCGGGACAACCATTTCCATCACGATGTCGGCTTTCAGTTCCTGCCGACATCGGTTATCCGCTACAAGTTGACAGGCGACCCGGACGCTCGGCGGCGTGGGCTGTTCGCTGCCAACTATCTGGCGGGCAGGTACAACCCGGCAGGACAGTTCATTCGAGCCTGGCCCCGCAACCAGACGGGTTGGTCGATCATCGATTCGATGATGAATTTGCCGCTTCTGTTCTGGGCGAGTGAAGAAAGCGATGATCCGCGCTTCAAGCATATTGCGGTCGCCCATGCAGATATGGTGCTTCGCTCATTCATCCGAGGCGACGGATCGGTGCATCATATCGTTATCTTCGATCCGGAGACGGGCGAAGTGGAGCGTTATGATGGCGGACAGGGCTTTGCACCGCAATCGTCCTGGTCACGGGGCCAAGCTTGGGCGCTCTACGGGATGAGCTGCGCCTACCGCTATACGGGAGAAGCGCGATACTTGAATGCGGCGAAGGGGGTGGCACATTATTTCATCAGCGCGTTGGCTGATGACGATGTGCCGCATTGGGATTTCCGTGCGGCGACCGACTTGACGGACGAACCGCGCGACACCTCGGCGGCGAGCTGCGCAGCATCCGGCTTGATCGATATCGCGAAGCAGGTGGCTCCTGAGGAAGCTGCTTTATACCAGCGCGCGGCTACGCGCATTCTTCGCTCGCTGTCGAACAACTACAGTGCGCTCGACAAGCCGGAGTATGAAGGCATCCTGCTCGGCGCAACCGGTCATAAGCCAGTCAATACCAACATCAACGTTTCGCTGATTTACGGCGATTACTATTATATTGAAGCTTTGGCGAAGAGCAAAGGCTGGAGCCAGCATATTTTTTAAGCGGGGTCACAGGCCGTAATTACGAAGCCGGGAGGACAGGAAGTTCCTCCGGGCTTCCGTATTCTTGAGAGGAGGTGCCGGACGGAACGAAGGGAATGATTCTATAACCATCATTTCATAATGGAAAGGATGAAAAAGAATTATGAGAATCAAAAGTATGAAGTTCATTATTTTGATCTGTATGCTGGTTGCGTTAATGCCAGGTACGGCGAGGGCGGCTGATACGAAGTTTACAATTGGCAGCTCCGACGTGACGGCAAGCGGAGATGATGGCAACGTTCCAGCCAACACGGTGGACGGCGATTTCTTAACACGTTGGTCGGCGAATGGCGACGTGCAATGGATCCAGTACGATTTGGGTGTAAATCGCAAAGTGTCTTTCATCAAAATTGCATTTCTGAGTGGGTCAAGCCGCACTTCTACTTTTGATATATTGACGTCTACGGACGGTTCCACCTTTACGACCGTCAGCAGCGGAGTTGTGAGCAGCCTTGTGGAAGGTCTGCAAACGTTCGATTTCCCGGATGTCGATTCTACCCGCTATGTGAGGATCGTTGGGCACGGCAATTCTTCCAACCTGTGGAACAGCTATTCTGAAGTTGAACTCTACGGCACCGCGAGCGGAAATCCGCCAGGCGCAAGCAAGTTGGCGATTACCGTGCCACAACTTATGGCCAGCGGAGATGACGGCAATATCGTCGCGTATACAATCGACGGCGATCTTAACACGCGCTGGTCAGCGAGTGGCGAGGGGGAGTGGGTCCAATACGACCTTGGATCGAGCAAGCGCGTGGAATACGTGAAGATCGCCTTCGCCAACGGAGCGGAGCGAACTTTCGCTTTTGATATCCAGACTTCATATGATGGCTACAACTTCAGTACAGTGCTTCCGGGAGCAGTCAGCAGTCTGAGCAATAGCTTGCAGACATTTGATTTTGCCGATGTTGCCCCCGTCCGCTACGTTCGTATTGTTGGCCACGGCAACTCGGTGAACGCCTGGAACAGCTTGACCGAGGTCGAAATCTATGGTAGCGATTCAAGCGGTATCGGTAGCGAAGGGACGGTCATCGAAGTTAGCACTTCCACACAGTTGGCTGCCGAGCTTGCAACCGCTACGGCGGGTAAAACGATTGTGTTGGCAAACGGCACGTATTCACGTACAAGCCCGTTTGCTGTTCAGAACAAAAACGGCACTGCCAACGCGCCAATCGTTATTAAAGCGAAAAACCGCGGTCAGGCTATCATCTCGGGAGGGTCAGGCTTCCGCGTCGAGAACTCCTCGCATGTGGTGCTGGACGGATTAAAGTTTACGAACACAAGCAATGGCGCAGTGGTGTTGGAAGGCTCGCACCATGTGCGACTGACCCGTAATACGTTTGCGCTTCCAAGCTCGGGGAGCGGCCTAATGTGGCTGCAAGTGCGGGGCACGAACAGCCATCATAACCGCATCGACCGGAACGACTTCGGATTGAAGAGCGATACCGAACCGCTAATCGCTTACGAAGGACAGGACGGCTCAGGGCAAATTTCGCAATACGATATTATTGAATACAACTATTTCCATGATGTAGGCCCATGGGTAGCTAACGGCAAAGAGACCATTCGTCTCGGCTTGTCGGGTCTTACGCTCTCCCACGGCTATAATACGATCCAATACAATGTATTTCAGAATTGCGATGGAGAGCCGGAAATCATATCGGTCAAGAGCAGCAGCAATTCCGTGCGCTTCAATACGTTCCGCACGTCCAAGGGCAGCCTGACGCTGCGGCATGGCCATAACAACAGCGTATATGGAAATTTTTTCCTCGGGGATGGCGTGGAGTCGGATCAGGAAGGCATCCGGATGTTTGGCAATGACCATAAGATTTATAACAACTACTTTGAGAATTTGACTGGCGAAGCAATCTACTTGCCTAACGGCGACTTCGACGGCGGTACTGGAGGCTCCCCTCCAAGTCCGACGGTCGAAGAATTGCGTAAACAGTGGAAAGTTTACCGGGCGCTTATCGTCAACAATACAATTGTAAATAGCAAAACCGGTATCGTCATCGGCTCAGGCAAAGCGTATGCTCCGCAGGATTCCGTCGTGGCAAACAATATCGTATACAACAGCACCGGCACGCTTTATTACGAGGCGGCGACAACGAATACGCTGTTCCAAGGCAACATCGGGTTTGGCAGCACGGTAAGCAACAGATCACGCAGCTCGGAACAGATCCGAAATATCAATCCGCTGCTGACTGCGGTGAACGGCATTCAGAAACTGTCCGCGAGCAGCCCGGCAATGGATGCAGCTGTTGGGACATACGCGTTCGTGCTGGCGGATATGGACAGTCAAATGCGAACGACAGCAGATGTGGGAGCGGACGAATATTCCGGTGCGCCTCTACTGAATCGCCCGCTCGCGGCTGACGATGTGGGGCTGAATACGCCTTAGGATCAATATATGTGCAAGCATGCCGGCGGTTGGTTCGCCGGCATGACTATATCGATCTATTGATGTACGGAGCAGTCTTGTTATTTACTTCATTTGGAAGGATGGGAAACCATGTTTCACAACAATTATGGAATCGCGGAAAAAAAGAGGTGACTGTACATGCATACTAGCACAATGTTGCCGGCTCCACGTGGCGGCGGCTTCCGTATGGAAGGTTATTGGGTTTGGTGCGGTTCCGTCGTGCAGGGTGAGGACGGCAAATTCCATATGTTTGCCTCGCGCTGGCCGAAGACACTGCCGATGCATCCCGGCTGGATGACAGCTTCAGAGGTTGTCAGGGCAGAGTCGGATACCCCCGAAGGACCGTACCGATTCTGCGAGGTGGTGCTTCCGGCGAGGGGAGCGGAATATTGGGACGGTCGCTGCACGCACAACCCCCATATCGTCAAGCACAACAACAAATATTTGCTTTATTATACGGGTTCGACCCATCCGTTAAGCGATCCAGAGCCGCCCGGGAATTTCGGGTTAACTGATCCTCAATGCATCGTGGCGCGGGCAAACAAACGGGTAGGTCTGGCTATAGCGGACAGCGTTTTTGGCCCGTGGCGCAGAGCGGACGAACCGATATTGCCAACACGTCCCGGCCGATTCGATAGCTTTCTGACCTCCAATCCGGCTCCGTGTGTCCGGAAGGACGGTTCCGTGCTGCTGATCTATAAAGCACGTCACTACGAAGGCAACCTGCATAGCGGCATGACGATTGGCGTTGCGTATGCCGATCACTACGAGGGGCTGTACCGGGTGCTGAGTGACGAGCCGGTGTTCCCTCCAGATTCGTTCCATATCGAAGACCCTTTCATCTGGCAAACAAACGAAGGATACAATATGATCGCCAAAGATATGGAAGGGCATCTATGCGGAGAAAAATACGGCGGCATCTACGCCGAGTCGCCGGACGGGCTGAAATGGAGCTTGCATGGGCAGCCGCAAGGCTATTCCCGGACGGTGTGTTGGGATGACGGTACGGTGCAGACGCTGGGCAATCTGGAGCGGCCGTTCCTGTTGTTCCAGAACGGCAAGCCGACTCATTTGTTCGCGGCCGTCTCGGACGGCAGTGATGGTTTTAAGGACGCTTCCGATACGTGGAACATGGTTATACCATTAAAGCAATGATTTAATTCGAGTCGTATTGCTTATCATATTACTGAGAACCAACATGCCGCCAACAAGCTGCGAATTTGATACGCCAAGCCTCTTTTGATCTAAAAATGGCCGGTTTCCTGGATGATAAGGATACCGGCCTCTTATTACTTTTTACCAAGCTCGGTATATACGCGTACATCCTCGCTTGTTGAATGGATTATTACTTCGATGGTGTTTCAGTTTTGTGCTCAATAATTTGTAATACTTTTGGTTCAACAGCTTTTAACATTTCTTCATTTGAACGATTGCTTTTTGGAACATCGCCATTTTTCTCACCTTGAATCTGTCCGTCAGCCTGCGTTTTTGCAATGACGTCAATCACTTGTTGTTTTGAGACATTTCTAGATGCTGCAATCTCCACAACAGATTTACCCTCTGCTAATTCTTGTTTTAATTCTGTCGGGCTGATTTTAAGTAAAGCAAACAGTTTTTCATCATTTAGATAGGCATCGGCAAAATAATCCGGTTTACCATTTGTAGAGAAGAAACCTTCTACCTTCATGTTTGAAGATGTAGTCTCACCTCCGATCAGAGAAACACTGATTGAATTGCCCTGAACAACTACCTGGTAGAACGGTGTTGTTGATCCCTTTGTGCTGTAATTCAATACAAGCGTTTTTTGATTCGGGTTCTCCATTTCCTCCATAGTAAACTCGTACTTTTCGATGTTACCATACAATTTATCAATGAGAGCATTTACCTTCGACATGATTTCCTGATCGGTTAAAGCAGTGAGCGGTTTCTCCTTAGGCTCCCAATTCTCTTGAATCACGTGTTCAATCGCACCGGTAATACCGTTTGTATGAAGTGTAATCTTTTTGCCGGTTCCTCCCTTTTCCTGTAGGATGATGCTTGTTTGAGCACCTTGAACGTTGCTTGCATCGATGATCTCAAACCCTTTTGTTTCGGGAAATGCGTTATACAGCTTCTCAAGTGCTGCTTTGCCAACCTCATCCGTCTTGACTTGTTCAGCAGTCATTGGTGTTCTGGTAAGTATATCAATCAAGGTAGGTGCCGCAAATGCTGCGCTTGGAATCAAAATCGCAACAGCAACAATTCCACCAATCAATCGTTTTTTCATGGGTTTTCCGCTCCTTTTGCGTTGCAAATATTGAGAATAGGATTGTTCTATTCGATTGGAAATGGCCGGTGGGCACTCCAACGTTTCGGCTTCTTTGTGCAGATGTTCACGGATTTTGCGTTCAATAGTCATTGATCTTTTCCATCCTTTCTGGGGGGAGATTCCATATGTTTTTTCGAAGCGCCTGCAGGCCAGCATGATATCTCGACTTGACTGTACCCAATGGAATATCGAGCAATGTCGCGATTTCCTCAAGCGTATAGTCATGAAAAAACCGGAGGATAATCACCGTTCGCTGTTTGTCGGTCAGTTTCTTAATGGCCTGCGATATCATGTCGTTCGTCCCATCCATCAACACCGCAGGTTGATCCCAATGAGGTTCTTCCCGAGAGAAGGAACGGATGCGTTCAAAAATTCGGAATCTCCGCCAGCTTTTGACCCGAAATCTCTACACTTGACGGATCACCAGGCCGTGCAACCAGAAGTGGAAAGGTCTACTCGTATCGTAGTTGGCCAGTGAGGTCCACATTTGCATATAAATCTCATTCATGACATCTTCCCGATCCTGCTGATGATCCACCAGAAAGGTGACGGTCCGATAGACGTCCTGATAAGTGGCATCATACATCGTATGAAACGCCTGTTGATCACCATCCTTCATTTTTGTGAGTAATTGGTACATATATTCACTTTCCATTCAGAGGGCCCTCCTGAGTAAGCAGCTTACACACGATATTGTCTCTCTATCGGAAAAAGGTTCGGTTTTCTTTTTATTTTTTTTGCAAACCCAGCTCTAATTCATGGTAAGGTCCTTTCTTATTGCAAGGATTCTTAATAGTAATGGTGTATCCATTTTACATTGCATTGTTATAGTACTCTTTGAATACTAATTTCACTAAGGAGTGAAGGAAAAGTAATGAAAGCCAAAGTACTACAAAAGACAATAGTAATTATATCAATGGTAACGTTGCTAGGAGGAAGCTTGCATACAGGTATTGGTCAAAATAATTATATCTATGCAGCAGATGAAACTGCGCCATCCGTTATGGTTGAAGATTTTGAAGATGGAATTTCCGATGTGAAATTTAATCCTAAACGTATGTATGATGCGACACTGCACCTGGAAGACAATAAGAAGCATGTAAGAAATGGACAATATTCGGCTAGAATTGATTACGATATGATTGGCATCGTAGATAACCCCTCTCAAATTGAAGTAGGGTATAAAACAGGGAATATCCCGGTAACAGGTTACCCTACTAAAGTAGGCATGTGGGTGTATGGGAACAAGGAAGGGCATTTGCTAACAACCAAATTTAGAGATCAAGGCGGATCTTCTTTCCAGGCTGAATTTTATGATGAAAATCAAACCGGTATAGACTGGTCTGGTTGGAAATATATCGAGGCGGATGTTCCGCAGGGTAAACCAGGTCCGATTGTCCTTGAATTGTTTTTCCAATTGAAACAATCAAATATGAGCAAAAAAAATAAGGGCTCTATTTGGATAGATGATATTACCTTCATCTATGAGGAAATGGATGAGGATAAAGACGTTCCAAATATTAAACCTATAGCCCCCGTTGAGAATGAAGAATTAAATGCTCCACTTGATGAATTAAAGGTTGAGCTGACCGATAACGGATCAGGTTTGGATTTGGATACGTTATCTGTTCTTTTGGATGGCACGGATATTACGGATGAAGTGCACTATTCTCCAGATACAAATGTATTAACCTATCCAGGGAAAGATGTGGATGGCGGTTATCATGAGCTTGTTATTGAAGTGAAGGATAAGGTTGGTAACCCGGCAGGGAAAACATTCACTTTTACAATGAATGCAGGCGAACGGTTGTTCATGACTGCTGAGAAAGAAGCAATAAGTAATGAAATCTACCCTGTTCAAGTCAGTATCAGAGATTACTTGAATGCAGAAGGGGCGAAATTCACACTAAATTATGATGCAAATACCCTTCAAGTTGAAAGTATAACTCAAGCGGCTGGGGTTGCCCTAACTTCAGATATTGATAATGAGCACGGAAATGTTCAGGTAGCACTTGATAATGTATCAGCAGCAGCTCATGATGTCGTTACCGTTAACTTCAGAGTGAGCTCTCATGCCGTGTTAGAGCGCGGTGAAGAGTACAAAACCATTACGATGAGTAATTCGAGTCTAACAGCGGGTGATGTTCAGACAAGCTCACCACTGGCTGCACCTGTTCACTATACAATCGCATTTCCATATCAGCTGGAAATGACGGGAGTTGGTTTGGGCACGACTTCTACATTTACAGTGTTAGATCGAGAGGGCAAACCGGTTGAAGATGCGGATATTGTTTTCACCGGATTATTAAAGCAAAGCTCAGTTGTTACAGTTAAAACTGTAACGTCTAATGTATATGAGGATGATAATATGTCCTCTAATGTATTAATGGTCGCAAAAGCTGGTGAACGTTACTACGCTTCAGCAGAAGCTGAGGATGGATTATTCGAGGTTATTCTCGCAGATGGTCGAACAACGGGCTTTATCTCTGAAGCTGATGTTAGCAGTCAGTTATTGAACAGCAGCCTTGGTAAAACAGATACTAAAGGACAATTAACGACAGACCTGACTACATTGGCACTAGGAACCTATCAGGTTCAAGCTGTCAACGGTGATCAGAACAGTAAGGTTGTCCATTATGAAGTCGTGGAGCAATACGGTACGGATGAACCTCAATATGTTCAAACCTATGTTGCAGAAGATATGTCTTCACAACTGAGCGCTGCCTGGCAAACAAATCCGGACCAAACCTTTACTTATCTTCAATACATCGAAGCAAGTGAATGGGGAACAGGGGAAAGCCCTGATGTCACTCATGTAAAACAGCATCCAGCTGAGAGTGAACTTCAAGTGCTTAGTATGAAGGAAAATGGAACGAAGGGTGAAATCCGGTTTCATAATGCTCTGATTGAAGGCTTGAAAGCAGATACTACTTACAAATATCGTGTAGGCTATGAGGGCAATTGGTCGGAGTGGCATGAATATTCTACTGTAGATCAGAACAAATCAACACCGACCTCATTCTTGTTTATTACGGATTCTCATACGAATCAATTACAAGGACAACAAATTTATCAAGAATTAATGACTAACGCTTTGACACACTATCCATCTACACAGTTTATTATGCATGGTGGAGATATGGTTGATGCAGGTGGCGCATTTGAAGAATGGCAAAAGTTCTGGCAAGCTTCGTCGGTCTATGCAACGACCATTCCAACTGCTCTAACATTGGGTAATCATGATGTAAAGAGTGAAGGGAAAGATGTATTTGCCAAAGGTGCGAATTTCCCGGAGAACGGGCCGGAATCCCAGATGCAATATGCGTACTCTTATGAGGTCGATGATACTCATTTTGTCGTATTGAACTCAGAAGGTACAGAGGAACAAATGGTTGATCAAGCTGCATGGTTGAAGGAAGATCTGGATCAGAATGATAAAAAATGGACTATTGCTATGTTCCACCGTCCTGCCTACCATACAGAAAATGGCCGGGAATCCCTTGTTGAGTATACACAAACGTATTTTGCCCCTATATTAGAAGAGAAAAAAGTTGATTTGATCCTGGTTGGTCATGATCATGTATATGCGCGCACTTATCCAATGCTGGATGGAAAGCCGAATAAAGCTACAAATAAGGGTACGGTATATCTGGATGGCGGTGCTTCAGGCTGGAAATTCTATGATGGCACTAAATATAATTATTTGAATTATATCTTTGATGAAGACGTTCCCGTATATTCTGCTATTGAAATCACCGAGGATGAGATTCGTGTGGAGGCACGTACGAGTGCGGGCACTGTAATCGATGGCTTTTCTGTTGTAAAAACAACGGAAACCGAACCGTCAACACCGACACCAACACCAACACCAACACCAACACCAACACCAACACCAACACCAACACCAACACCAACACCAACACCAACACCAACACCAACACCAACACCAACACCAACACCAACACCAACACCAACACCAACACCAACACCAACACCAACACCAACACCAACACCAACACCAACACCAACACCAACACCAACACCAACACCAACACCAACACCAACACCAACACCAACACCAACACCAACACCAACTCCGACGCCTTCGAAGCCTGTCTTCAACGACAAGGTAGATGTAGACGCAGTGAAGGCTATTGTGGAAAAAGAGAAATCTGCTCCCGCTGTAAGATTTACGGATGTTCCAGCATCTTTGTGGAGTGCTTCCGTAGTGGAACGTGCCGCTAAGATGGGTATTGTAACGGGTTATCGTGATGGTTCTTACCGTCCCAATGAAAAGGTAACTCGCGCCGAGTTCGCCACGATGCTTGCAAAAGCTTTTGGTGTAACGGATTCAGTCGGTTCTTCCTTCTCTGACACGCAAGGGCATTGGGCTTCAGAAGCGATTGCAGCATTACAGTCTAAAGGGATAATCAAGGGTTATGGTGATGGGGCTTTCCATCCTAATCAAGAGATCTCCCGCGCTGAGATCGTTGTCATGCTTTCTCGGCTGACGAACTATGTTCCCAGCGCATCCAATCCATTTTCGGATGTAGTTACGAACTGGGCTTCTGAACAAATCAATGCTTTCGCGAATGCAGGTATTGTAAGTGGTAAAGGCAACGGATTGTTCAAACCGAATGATTCTGCTTCCCGTGCTGAATCCGTTGCGATGATTATTCGCTTGTTGGATAAACTGCTTGCACCATAACAAAATAGAGAACGTCACACGTCGTAAATCGATATGTAGACGCAGGGGACTGATTAATTCAGTCTCTTTTTGTGTTGATTTAGATGATCGTCTGTATAGAACAAAAATAAAACGACTTTTCATTGAAGTAACGGACCGAATAGTTCCATTATGTGGTATTATTTGGATTGAAGATAAAGCTCTACGGAGGACGTACAAAATATGTAGGAAAGGGTGTAATTATGAAATTAAATCATCTGAACCTAACAGTTACTGATGTTCCAGCTGCTCGCGAGTTTTTAGAGACTTATTTTGGTATGAAATGTGAAGGTACGAGAGGAAACGCATTTGCAGTTATGTTTGATGATGAAGGCTTTATTCTCACTCTAATGAAGGGTAAAAACGTACTCTATCCAGTGACTTTTCATATCGGATTTCCCCAACCGACCGAACAAGAGGTTGACAGGATATATAGTCTTTTGAAAGACAATGGCTTCGAAGTAGACGCACCTAAGCATGCACACGGTTATACTTTTTATGTTGAAGCCCCTGGTGGATTTACTGTTGAAGTCTTGTGTTAATCTCCAGATGTGAGTGATTTTCACCATCAATTACTAATCGTATGGAAAAGAATCTAGATTGACGATATACTAGCTATAACTGTTTTTTGTTGAGGTGAATTTCAAATGAATGAAGTCGATGAATCAAAACAATTTGTATTACAAATCGGTGGTGCCTTGAAAAGGTATAGAAAAGAAAAAAACATGAGCTTAGATGACTTAGCCGAATTAACGGACGTAAGCAAACTTACTCTTGGGAATATCGAACGTGGCGAGACCAATCCAACTTTGGCGATTATATGGAAAATTTCAAAAGGCATATCTTTACCGCTATTGGCTTTGTTCAAATCAGAAGCCCCTGTTAGTTTGTATCGAGCAGGCGAAGGACTGCGATTTTCTAATGATCAAAAAAATTGGATCATTGAACCAGTCTTTAAAAGCAATGATATTGAAATGTGTCGGGCTTACTTACAGCCAAATAGCTCGTATTACCCTGAAGGTCATCATGTGAATACAACAGAAATTGCGACAGTAATGACTGGTTCCATTGAAATTCAAGTCAATGAAGAGATTTACACATTGAATCAATATGATACGATCAGTTTTCGTGCAGATTGTCCTCACTCTTATACCAATCATACGAATAGCGAAACCGTGCTCCATATCTCCTTAAAGTATGGTTTCTAAAAATCGAAAATTCCACTTATGCTACAACTCCGAATTCCATGACGGGAATTCAGAGTTGTATTTTTGTTTTTAGACGATTTTAATTATATTATAAATTACTTATTGTAAAAAATAATATACTATAATATACTTTTGTTGTCCGCGCGGATGTTATTGATCGTTTTTTCAATCAGCAAGAAACAAACAATACGTATGAATTCAGAAAGGAGCATTGAAGAATGCCGAACAAACAAAGTAAAAAAGCCATACCATCCTCTTTAGGGTTTATCATTCTCGGCATTATTGTTATTGCAGCTAATTTACGTACTCCCTTAACCTCGGTTGGGCCTTTAGTGAGTCTCATAAGGGATGACGTTCAAATTTCAAATACATTAGCAGGCCTCATAACAACGCTACCCTTGCTTGCCTTTGCTTTATTATCACCTCTAGTACCAAAATTAGGACGAAAATATGGGGTTGAACGCCTCATTTTGATTGCACTAATATTTCTGACTGTTGGTATTGTAATACGTTCTTTATCTGGCGCAGCTAATCTGTATATAGGGACTGCAATTCTTGGATTCGCAATTGCCGTATGTAATGTATTATTGCCAAGTATAATCAAAAGGGATTTCCCAAATAAAATTGGTTCCATGACAGGTCTTTACTCCATTTCAATGAGTTTATGTGGAGCAATCGCATCAGGAATCAGTGTACCGCTAGCCGTGAACGCAGGTCTAAAATGGCAGGGAGCATTGGGCATATGGGGGATTCTAAGCTTCGTATCGATCCTCTGTTGGTTACCCCAATTAAGAAATCAAACGAACCAAACAGCAACGACGAGTCAACAGAAGGCCAGCAACGATGTGAATGTTTGGCGATCCCCTCTTGCCTGGCAAGTAACCTTGTTTATGGGTATACAATCCATGGTTTTCTATGTGTTGATCGCATGGTTGCCCGAAATTTTAAAGCAGCAAGGAATTGACTCCAGCCAATCAGGATGGTACCTCTCGCTCATGCAGTTAGCCATGCTTCCATTTACCTTTCTGGTCCCCGTTATTGCTGGGCGTATGTCTAGCCAACGTTTGTTAGTGGTCATCACAACCACTTTGCTTTTAACTGGGACGCTCGGACTTCTTTACGGAAGTTCCAATATCATATTGTTGTGGATCATCATACTCGGAATTGGTGGAGGCTTCGCCTTTAGTTTGTCCATGATGTTTTTTGGATTACGTACTGAAAATGCGCATCAAGCAGCCGAACTATCTGGCATGGCGCAATCGATCGGATATCTTCTTGCCGCAGTCGGTCCTGCCCTTATAGGATATCTGCATGATGCGACTAATAGTTGGAAACTGCCACTTTTCATTCTGCTTGGCGCTTCGGTCTTACTCTTTTTAGTCGGTATAGGAGCAGCAAGAAACCGTTTTGTAGGTAGCCGGGATAAATACGAGCTGCACGGAAAGGACGATAAATATGTTTGACAACATTATTGTGGCCATTGATCAAGCGGAAATAACGGACAAAATGCTCGATGCAACCGTTGAAATAGTCCGAAACAAACAAACCCAAGTTACCTTGATTAATGTCAGCCAGGAATATGTATCGAATGGCATGACATATGTACCGGAAAATTTCTTGGAAGAAATGTTGAACGAAATGGAGAAAGCGAGTTTGGAACTATTACAACAAGCCAAATCCAAATTAGAATCTGCGGGGATTAACCCGAAAACAGTTCATCTTAAGGGAAACCCTGCACATGAAATATTAAAATATGCAAGGGATACTGACCAGCAACTCATTATTATTGGAAGTCGTGGACTAAGTGGCATAAAAGAAATGATGCTTGGAAGTGTCAGCCACAAGGTTTCACAGCTATCAAACTGCCCAGTCCTCATTGTGCATTAACTCTTTCGGGAACTGCATAGATGATGGATGATTACACTAACGGGGAACACTAGTTGAATCAATAGTTTAAAACCTCCTACCTGAAGCAAAAGTATAATTATGCTCTAGTAGGGGGTTTTATTATGTCGAAGGACAAGAACATGGTCCGATTACTGATTAGGCATATATCTAATCCATTTTGCCCGAATTGCAGATTTATTTATACATAGCATGTGAGAGTGATATTATTCTAAACTAGATTGGCAGGGCTGCTGGGCGGATGGACAAATTTTAACCAAGAACAAGGTTGAGTACTGGATCTATGATGTTAATTAGCCAAAGATATTGTAGAATTAGGTGCAGCTTTATGTGATAAGAGTTTGAAGAACCCTATTACGTCGAAAATAATTTTTCACCAAGTGATGCGTCTGTAAGCCTGAACAGATTGTGGTCAAGGCTAGCGTCATTAGGCGAAGTTTGGCAATAAGGGGGTTTACCATGATAGGGGAAGGCGATGCTGATATCACCACATAAATAATTTTACTTTTATTGTTAACCATACAGGTGAAGAGATTGGCATTTTGAAAGAACAATATTCCGTGTGTAAAAAATCATTTATAGAGCGGATTAAATTGAAGGGGGACATCTGTTTTGGATGAGCAGTTTCTAGATTTATTGGCCGAGAAATATGATACGGAAGAAAAAGTCATAACAGAGATCATCAACCTTGAAGCGATCTCCAATCTTCCCAAGGGAACTGAGCATTATGTCAGTGATTTGCATGGGGAGTTTCATGCTTTTCAGCATGTACTAAGAAATGGTTCGGGTAATGTAAAGGAGAAAATCAAGGATTTATTTCGTGAGGTTTGGACAGATGATGAAATCAATGATTTTGCGGCTTTAGTTTATTATCCGGAAGAAAAAATACAGCTGGTTAAAGCAGACCTGTGCAATAAAAAAGCCTTAAACCGGTGGCATAGACAAACGATTGAACAAATGCTTAAGCTCGTTTCTTATGCCTCTTCCAAATATACGCGCTCGAAATTGCGTAAAGCTCTGCCGGAGCAGTTTATATATGTTGTAGAAGAGCTTCTATACAAAACGGATTCGACCAACAATAAGGATCCTTATTATGAGGTAATATACCGGCAAATTATCTCCTTGGGTCAGGCGGACAAGCTCATTATCGGTCTTGCTTATACGATCCAGCGCCTAGTGGTTGACCATCTTCATGTGGTTGGAGATATCTATGACCGGGGGCCGGACCCCGATAAAATTATGGACACGCTCATCAACTATCATTCTGTGGACATTCAGTGGGGGAACCATGATGTCCTGTGGATCGGCGCCTATGCGGGTTCTCTGGTCTGCCTTGCGAATATTATCCGGATCGGCGCCAGATACGACAATCTGGACATCATCGAAGACGTATACGGAATCAATCTTCGCCCACTGCTAAACTTGGCGGAGAAATATTATGATGACAATCCGGCCTTCAGACCCAAGCTGCAGTCCGACCATAACGGTTCAGAGCAGGAAATCCTGCAGATTACCAAAATTCATCAAGCTATTGCCATGATCCAGTTCAAGCTTGAAATCCCGATTATCAAGAGACGCCCATACTTCAATATGTCTGAAAGACTTTTGCTTGAGCAGATTGATTACAACAACAATGAAATCAAAATCGGCGGAAAAACGTACCCGCTGGAAAACACCTGTTTCAGAGCCGTAAATCGACAGCAGCCTGAACAATTGCTGGAGGAAGAACAGGAGGTGATGGAAAAGCTGCTGTTTTCCGTGCAGCATTCCGAAAAGCTGGCCAAACATATGAATTTTCTTATGAAAAAGGGCAGCCTTTATTTAAAATACAACGGGAATTTGTTAATTCACGGCTGTATTCCTTTGGATGAAAAAGGAAACATGGAAGAAATGCAGATTGAAGACAAGACATATTCGGGCCGTCAGCTGCTCGATGTTTTTGAATATTACTTACGTTACTCCTTTGCGCACCCGGAAGAGACAGATGATCTAGCGACAGATATGGTATGGTACATCTGGACAGGGGAATGTTCCTCGCTCTTTGGAAAGAGAGAAATGACCACCTTTGAACGGTACTTTATCCAGGATAAAGAAACCCATAAGGAGAGAAAGAACCCTTACTACTATTTACGTGAAAATGAGGAGATCTGCCGGAAAATCCTGCTGGAGTTTGAGTTGAATCCGGATCATGGACATATCATTAACGGTCACACGCCAGTTAAAGAAATTCGTGGAGAGAGCCCCATTAAAGCCAACGGGAAAATGGTTGTCATTGACGGCGGTTTTTCCAAAGCCTATCAATCCACAACGGGCATCGCCGGATATACGTTGTTGTTTAATTCCTTTGGCATGCAGCTCGTCGCCCATCAGAAATTTAATTCAAAAGAAGATGTCTTATGCAACGGAACGGACGTATTGTCTGCAAAAAGACTGGTGGATAAAGAACTGGAACGGAAGCTGGTGAGGGAAACCAATGTTGGGGAGAAGCTGCTGCAGAAAATCTCAAATTTGAAGGACCTCCTGGAATATCGCTACATGAAATAAAAAAATACTAAAAGTACAAAAAGCCCCCCTCCCGAGGGAGGGGGGCTTTTAAGTTCTGCGTCCGCAGTACGAATGGAAAAGCCGGCTAATCTATGTTCAGAATTTGTTGAGACAAATATGCTAACATAACGTTTAGCGCATTGAGCTTGAAGCTAAGAAATAATTTTTTTAAAGCTTTGATCATCTACTATGAGGGAGAGGGTAATCAAATCAAACCTAAAACATGAAGATTACCCAACTCAAAATTACCAAGTGGAGTTCAGAATAATGAATTCATAATGAGATCCCTTGCTTCGCCTGATTTTGTTATTTGAAGGGACCATTAGATCACAATTAAAACGATGTGAATTTATTTACTATAGGAGATAAAAGATAAGATGGAGAGAAAGATAAGAAATTCCGTAAAGGCATTAATAATTCAAGATGGAAAAATGTTAGCGATTAAGATAGATGATGATGGTGATGCTTTTTATATAATGCCTGGTGGAAGCCAAAATGCAGGGGAGACATTAACCGCAGCTGTTAAGCGTGAAGCTTTAGAAGAACTTGGAGTAGATATCGTTCCTAAATCATTGGAATTTGTAATTGAAGGTGTATACGGTGAAGCATTTCATCGTGTAGATTTTGTCTTTTTGTGCGAACACACAGAACCAATTGATAATTCTACTTTGCGTGGCGTCAAACATCAGGTGAGGTACGAATGGCTTGATATTGAAAATCTTATCGAACAACCGTTATTTCCCTCGAAATTACGAAAGCAAATTGTGCAATTATTCAAAGGAGACAAAAAAGAGATGTATTTAGGAAACGAGGAACCTGGTAATCCGGAATTTTTTTGATGGATAAAATTGTTACTAACGTTAAATGAGCAGTCTGTAGAGTTAACAGTTGCTCATTTTTATGCTGAGCTCTCTGGCCAATCAGCAAAGGCGTGCTCAGTTTTTGTATATGTGCTTCAGATAATATAAATGCTAAAACGATTTGTCTAATAACAAAGGAGTTATTACATGAAGAAGATATATTCTTTACTCATTTTCCTAGGTGTTTCCTTTATCATTTACCCTTTTTTACAGGAAAAGTATTATGACTGGCAACAAGTCAAGGTTATGGATGATTTAGAGATGCTTCAATCAGATTTGACTAAAGTCAATCACACCTTTGAGAAAGCTAATCAGAATCCTATCTCCATGGAATCCGAAATAGAGGATGCAGACGTGCAGCAGGATGTTTCTCCGGGTGCTGTTGGAATCATTGAAATTGATAAGATTGATATTCGTTTACCGATCCTGGAAGATGCAACGGCAGATAATATGAAGGTAACTGCAGCGCATCTCGTGGAAACGTCACCCATTGGTGAGGAAGGTAACGCGGCAATAGCAGCTCATCGGGCACATAAAAAAGGGCGTTTATTTAACCGCTTGGGCGAGCTTGAGATTGGGGACCAAATTGAAGTAACTCTGACAGACCAATCAAAAACCGTATACGTCGTGGATAAGATATCTGTCGTAGAACCAACGGATTTATCCGTACTTGAAGACCCGCATCTGGGAAAGGTACTTACATTAATTACATGTGATCCCCTTATTAATCCGACACATCGGTTAATTGTGAGGGCGGTCATAGATAAAGAAAATACTAAAGTGTGATGGAATGTGAAATTTCATTAAAAACACCACTGGTATTTCACAGGGGGGATCAGAGATCCCCATGTGATACTCGAGGCCACTGAAAAAGTCTCCTGAAGGTAATACCGAAGGCGAAGAGTTTAACGGTGAATTTGAAACGAATATTGAAGCTCATGGACAGTAAAAAGAAGGAGCCACATGTAATTAAAATGTACCCTATAAGATGGACACTTTAAAAAGGTCATCTTATAGGGTCTTTTTTGTGTACAATGAATAAAAAACGAGCGGTGGTCAAAGTGGATGTCTAAAAAGTTATTTACAACTCAAGAGCAAGCTCAGTTAAGAACAAATCCCTATGTGAAAAATGTCAGTGCTAAAGCCATTACATATACGGATGCTTTTAAAGAACGATTTATTCAAGAGTATAATCAAGGTAAGTTTCCAAGTGAGATTTTTCAGGAGGCGGGCTTTGCCATTGACGTTTTGGGGGCAACCCGGATTCGAAAGGCTTCCAATCGATGGCGTGCGGCTTTTCAGGAACAAGGACCTGCAGGATTAACAGACGCTAGAAAACACGCCTCAGGACGTCCTCTGACCCGCGAATTAAGTCTCGAAGAAAAATATGCCCGTTTAGAAGCGAAAATGAAATGGCTTGAAGCGGAGAATGAATTCTTAAAAAAGCTCGATCAACTCGAAAGGCAGATGAGAAAAAAGAAATTCAATTAAGTACGTGGCAAAAATTCGAACTGATTCAACAGATGATGAGGGCATACCCTCTCCAGCGAAAGGTGCATGTTCTATGTGAAATCGCCGGGGTCTCACGTTCGGGCTACTATCGATATCGTAGTGAAAATGCTCAATTACATCGTCAAAAACAGGAACAAAACGATGAAAACGTCAAAGCGATTCTTCTGAAAGCCTACCGTTACCGGGGAAGGAAGAAGGGAGCTCGTCAAATCAAAATGACGCTGGAGAACCAATATGGAGTTACATACAACCTCAAGCGTATCCGTCGAGTCATGCAAACATACATACAAGTTGCCTGTTACCTGTATGATATACTCTTGTATGTATGTTACCATATCTACTTAACGATTTCAAGTTCACTCATACTTTGAGTTTACCTTCCCCTTTCCCAGCTCATCATACTGAAATGATTAAGGGAAAGAATGTTGGAGTGTACCCTATCCAGTCAGTAATGAGGTACAATCCAACATTACCACTATAAGGTAACTAATGCAAACAAAAAACTTATTTGGTCTTCATTTTAGATATCCCTACCCTAATGAGGTATATCACAAAATAACATATCAATACATTGAGCGTGTAAAGGAGCATCTGAAACGATACATGTTTGCTTAATACATCCCCATCAAAAAAACCAAGCCCCGAAGGTAAATTAGAGCCGTAAAAATAAAAAAAATAAAGGGGCAATCCTAATTTGTATGTGTAGCCATCAGTTGACGTATAGATCGGTAAAAAAATTGATAAAAGTGGAATTAGTAAACTAATTATCAAAGGGATTATTACAGACTTGTTGACACTCCATTTTTTCTCATTGATCTTTTCCGAATTCAAATTACCACTCCTTTCTATGGAATATAAAACAATTATATACATTTTATTTCCTAAGTATGGCAAAAATAAATTGTATATGGTAAAATATATTATATCACATTTGAAAGGATTGATAAAAATTATTAAGAAATTGAAATTTTTCCCTGTCGCCCTAAGTTTCGCACTCTTATTGGTTACCTTTCAGCCCACCGCAATGGCTAAGGCTGATATCCTGAATGATCCTCAATTGGACGTTCTATCCTCCAAATACGATGTTGAATTCGTACCTTATGACAGCATCAAATCAAAAATTCAATCAAACAGCGTACAGTCCTTGGATAAATCATCTTCATCTGAAATCCCCGAATCTTTGAAATTTAAAGATATGGAGGAATATGAATCTTTCTTAGCTCAGTTGAGAAGCGACATTGATTCTCAAAACAGCGATGCCAACACAGATGTATCTGTTGATGTTCCCGATCAAGCTCAAGCATCATCGGATGCAGTTACAATGGCGGCGGCATTAGCAGACGTAGAGGATTCGTATACCATTTCATGGTTCGCTCCATTCACTGCATGGGGGTTTGGCGGTGCTACCGCTACTAAGAACATCTCTGTACAGTACAGTTATAAATACGTAAATAACTGGCCTCAATATACAGGCGTAAGTAAAATCGGATCGCACTTAGGTGGTTTAAACTTGATTTCTTGGGAACAAACATCAGCAAGCAAGACGTATTCCCAAAAGTGTGCTCCAAAAGATAAAGCAAACTTTAAAGTCAACGGGTACTTTTTATTAGGAGCCGAAGTAGCTGGTTTTCCGATAGGGGCAAAAGTTAATGATACGTGGGAAGGTTCATTAACACTTAAACCATCAGATAGGGATTGTTTCTGATATGAATTAAAAAAAGAGGTGTCCGCATAATAAAATGTACCCTATAAGATGGACACTTTAAAAAGGTCATCTTATAGGGTCTTTTTTGTGTACAATGAATAAAAAACGAGCGGTGGTCAAAGTGGATGTCTAAAAAGTTATTTACAACTCAAGAGCAAGCTCAGTTAAGAACAAATCCCTATGTGAAAAATGTCAGTGCTAAAGCCATTACATATACGGATGCTTTTAAAGAACGATTTATTCAAGAGTATAATCAAGGTAAGTTTCCAAGTGAGATTTTTCAGGAGGCGGGCTTTGCCATTGACGTTTTGGGGGCAACCCGGATTCGAAAGGCTTCCAATCGATGGCGTGCGGCTTTTCAGGAACAAGGACCTGCAGGATTAACAGACGCTAGAAAACACGCCTCAGGACGTCCTCTGACCCGCGAATTAAGTCTCGAAGAAAAATATGCCCGTTTAGAAGCGAAAATGAAATGGCTTGAAGCGGAGAATGAATTCTTAAAAAAGCTCGATCAACTCGAAAGGCAGATGAGAAAAAAGAAATTCAATTAAGTACGTGGCAAAAATTCGAACTGATTCAACAGATGATGAGGGCATACCCTCTCCAGCGAAAGGTGCATGTTCTATGTGAAATCGCCGGGGTCTCACGTTCGGGCTACTATCGATATCGTAGTGAAAATGCTCAATTACATCGTCAAAAACAGGAACAAAACGATGAAAACGTCAAAGCGATTCTTCTGAAAGCCTACCGTTACCGGGGAAGGAAGAAGGGAGCTCGTCAAATCAAAATGACGCTGGAGAACCAATATGGAGTTACATACAACCTCAAGCGTATCCGTCGAGTCATGCAAAAGTACAACATCGTTTGTCCGATTCGAAAAGCCAATCCTGCACGACGTATGGCCAAAGCCACTCAAGAGCATCGAACCTGTCCCAACACGTTAAAGCGAGCCTTTAAGCCAGGGGTCGCCGGTCAAGTTCTCTTAACCGACATCACGTATTTAACCTATGGGAAAAACAAGCGGGCCTATCTGTCCACGATAAAAGACGCCGAAACGAATGAAATTTTAGCCTATGAAGTCTCTGCTTCACTTGGTTTGGACATTGCGATCGACACGTTGAAACAACTCAAGAAACATCGCCATCTCACCTCGGATGCCTTGATTCATTCGGATCAAGGATTTCACTACACCAATCCGAAGTTCCAAAAGCTTGTGAAAGAAATGGGGCTAAGTCAATCCATGTCACGTAGAGGAAACTGTTGGGATAACGCTCCACAAGAATCATTCTTTGGGCATTTTAAAGATGAAACGAATTTCAAAACGTGTATGACTTTGGAAGAAGTTACGCAAGAAGTGAAAAGCTACATGATCTATTACAATCATTATCGAGGTCAATGGAACTTAAAGAAGCTGCCGCCTGCGCGTTACAGGCAGCAGCTTGAGGTGGCCTAACCTTTTTTTAATTGTCCTTTACAAGGGGTACATTTTAAATCATGCTCGCTCCTTCTTTTTATACTGTTCTTATGGGTTCGGTACGATAAATGAAACCGTAGTTCCTTCATCAGGTATACTTTGAATCGTTAAGCCTTGTCCATAAATTTTTTTAAGGCGTCGATCCGTATTCGTTAATCCCACACCGGATGTCCCAGCTTTTTTCTTGCCATCTAATAGGGAAGACAGCTTTGTCTCATCCATACCGACTCCGTTATCATGTATAATGAACTTGATGTAATCCTCTTCTTTCGAAGCCGATAGGGTTAGCTTTCCTCCACTTGTACGGTTCAATATTCCGTGACGAATTGCATTTTCTACGATAGGCTGGATGGTTAGTGGCGGAAGTTTTGCATCCAAATGATCAGGCAGATTCCATTCCACTTCCAATCGTTCTCCAAACCGTTCCTTTTCGATATATAAGTATGCTCGTAGTAAGTCAAGTTCATGGGACAGGGGTACCAGACGTTCTAAATTCTTCGAATTAAAACTTCCCTTTAAGTAGTCACCAAATGCTTCAAGCATTGTAATCATGCGATCTGGATCTAATAGACTAAGCGAAGCAATGGAATTGATTGTATTAAACAAAAAGTGAGGCTGAATCTGAGCTTGGAGCCATGCAGCTTCCATGCGTAATTGCTCGTCAACGGATTGTTTAAAATGGATTAATGCGCGAATTCTTGACTGTAGCTCTACCATTTCAACCGGTTTTGTTAAATAATCATTAGCACCCGCAAGAAAGCCAGTATGAATATCTTCTGGTCTGATTCTTGCCGTCAATAGCAGTACAGGCAGCTCGAAAATAGTAAATTTCTTACGTATCATTTCAGTAAGCTCGTAACCGGACATTTCCGGCATCATGACATCCGTTACAACCAGATCCCACTGTTTATGGCTAATTTGTTTAAGGGCCTTCTGAGCACTATTTACGGCGGTTACCTCATAATTGTCCAGCTCCAGCAATGACTTTATAACCTTCAAATTGATGGCATCATCATCAACTAAAAGGATAGCCCCCGTGACATTATCTACCTTATATCTATTCTCTGAAGAAACAGCTGCTTCCATATTTACGTTCATCGCGTTTTGTACGAACTGAACAGAATGCCCCGCTATCACTTCACCGTTCTTTAAACCTTTTATAGCTGGTATGGCCTCTGCAAGAGGTAGGGAAAATGTGAAGACAGATCCTTGTCCAAGCACAGATTTAAGCTCCAATGTTCCGCCATGAAGTTCTACTAATTTTTTGCATATGCTGAGTCCAAGACCTAAGCCGCTACCTTGAGAAGTTATGCTGGAATCAGCTTGTTCATATGGGGAGAATATTTTTTGTTGCATTTCTTCGTTAATCCCAATTCCCGTATCCATAATATGGACATAAACAGCTTCATTCTGGGTCTCCGCACGAAGGGAAACACTGCCTTCCTTCGTATATTTCAAAGCATTGTGAACTAAGTTGAACATAACTTGGGTAAGTCGGTTTTCATCAGCTGCAACGTTAGGCAATGAATCATGAATCTCGTTCTGTAGCTTCACGTTCTTATTCACCGTCATATAGTTCAGCATATGGACTACTCCCTTTGCCACTGCAGGTAAAGAGACACTTGTTGTATCTAGCGTAATCCGGCCTTCTTTAAGAAGGGTAATATCAATCAAGTCATTGAGCAGATGTGACATACGTTGCCCAACTTTAGTAATTAGCATCAAATCTTCATGATCAGGTGCATCTAGCTTACTACTCCTCCGAATAATAATCGATTGAGCCATATTAATGATCGCATGGAGCGGGTTCCGAAGCTCATGTGACGTATTAGCGAGAAACTCATCTTTTTGTTTGTCCACTTTTTTGAGCTCTTCCGCTTGTTTTTCAGCACGTATTGCAGTTTTAGTGAAGCGCACAAACCAAAAGGAGGCAAAAACAACAAAAGCTACAATAAGATCAATAGGGTAATAAGGCAGATCTTTATCAAACCAAGACTTAAATAATCCGCTGAATACCATATTGAACGAAACGGCAATTCCGGCTAGTAGGATAGAAATAGCTGCTTCTTGACCTGTCCTGACGGCCTGTCTAGAAATAATAGGTACAAGTAAGATAGCTGAGATCATAAAAACACCTAGAATCTTAGACGTGTAATCCAGCCAACCTATAGGAAAGAAAAGCGTAGTCGTTGCATATGAGTAAAAGAAAATAGAAAAAATAAAAATCAGTTTCTTAAAACTATGTACAGTCAGCAGGTGATTTGTACACAATACTAGACAGTATGAAAGGGCGGAGTATCCAATAATTCTCATGCGTATTGCCCATTCAAAATTAATCGGGAACCACTGAAGCAGCATTCTGTCATCATCCATTAACGTAGCAATCAAGGCAAATAGAATAATTCCGGCAAAATAAAAGATCTCTTTCTGTCGGTGACCGACGAAAAGCAGGATAACGATATATAACATATGAAGCAGCAGAATAATGCAGACTAGCAATTGCATATTCTCGCTAAAATGTTTTTCATTCACAACAGAATATGGAGTTCCAAACTTTATGGATTGAATAATTCCACCTTCGTTATGATAGTGAAAATTACTGACATGAATGACTATATCCATTGTGGACTGCTCCACTGTAAAGTTACCTGTATAGGGTACAACCTTGGAGATCGTTCCAATCGAAGTTTCATCAGGATGGCCTGATTCATATAAAAGGCTTCCATTAATATATAAGCGATAAGCAGTCTTTATTTCAGGAATATGAATGCCATAGGACGTATTTGATGTAGGCAAAAGTACGCGAAGTCGATAAGTTCCGAAATGGGACTCTGGACTCGTATCATTAAAAGTACCAGGAACCTTTGTTGAATTCGCAACATGTAATGTGTCATTAAAGGATGTGCTGGAAGGCATGAAGGTATCCGGGTAAAAGTCCCATTGCCCGCTCAGTGTGACCGTCTGTTGATCATCAAATTTCCAGTGAGATAAATCAAGTTCTCCCTGAATTGCATGGGGCTGACTGGGAGAGGAGAACTCCGTATACCATACCAGCCTCATACTGATTAAAGCTAATAAGTAAATGAGGATAAGCCAAGCCATCCTGTGTTTTGATATGTTTTTCTTAATATGAAAGAATGATGGCAACGTTAACAATCCTTTTTTATACTTTATAGTGGGGTTTATAAAAATGCTGATTTTAAGGGAAGTTGTTTCTTTTTCCATTCCTTAACCCATAGTTGAATATCGTTTCCTGGAGGAATATCGTATTCCTCTTTTAGTTGTGTCGTAAGTTCTTGGTAACACTCCAGAGTTTTTTGTGGTTCGCTCATCTTGTCATACAGCTTCATTAAGGCAAATGAAGACTTTTCCTCCATTGGATATAGATGGCGTATTTGTAAATATGATGCCAAAGCATCGTTAAATCTCTGCTGATCCTCATACCACTGGCCTAAGCGTAAAGCCGTATTTAACCATAATTGTTTAAGTCTTTGCCTTTCTCCCTCGGCCCACCAATAATCGTATTCCTGCAAATAATCACCTGTATAGCTGCTCATCTTCTCAAGATAAAGCTCTAAATTCTCTGAAATATCAATAGTCTGTGAAGAGTCATCCCATACTGCTACGTCCAAAATAATATTATCTAGCTCCAACAGATAACCTTCATTTGCACTCTTTATCTGAAATCTTTTTTCATAGGGGGTAAGACTTTTACGAATATGGTAAATCGTTGTATACAGTTGTGAGTATGCCTTGTTTAAATCTATATTGCTCCATAGTAAGTCCACGATAAATGATTTACGAACTAGCTGTCCTCTGTGCTGAAGTAGATACAGGAAAAGTTCCTGTGCTCTGGATGTTCTCCATTGCATTAACGAAAATTGACCAGGTGATTGTGGCTCCTCTATCATGACTTGTCTGAACATTGTCATCCTAAGGGGTGGATGTGGGTCAGGGTTATTAAAACTGACTCTGTTCTTGCTCAATATCCGATTCATCGTTTTGGACAACCGATCAAAACGGACCGGTTTTACAATGTAATCCATGGCGTTTAATTCGAAGGCTTCCACAGCGTACTCTTGATAGGCTGTAACAAATACCACCATCAGACCAGGATGATCCTCCAACAATCGTTCTGCTAGTTCAATACCATTTATCTCAGGTAACTCAATATCAATAAACGCGATATCCACTTTAGTATGTTTTACTATAGCCATGGCATCATAGGGGTTTGTGAATTTACCAATAATTTCAAGACTAAAGTTATCCATCTTCATTAATTGAAGCTCCAAATAAGACAACGCTAAAAGTTCATCGTCAATAAGAATAGCTTTCATATATAAATACTCCTTGTATAGAGTTTATTTAGCTATATCAATTTTATCACGGATGTTGAAAAATGGAATATAAACTCGAAATATGAAGTTCCGTTAACCCCATATAGTTGATCGTTTTTGATGGATTTCATTATCATAAGCCATGGTTGATTCTGAAAATCATCCAACAAGCCACCATTTTAAAGAAAGTATTAGAATTTCGAAGTGAGGGTAAGGATTACAAATGGATTGAACTTGGTGGTAAACAGTGTTACTCTAAAAGTCTATGTTCGACAATACAGTCACCATTTTAGTTGTAAAGAAAGGTAACACTATGATAAAAGTTGAAAACTTATCCTTTTCATTTCCGCAAAAAGAACTATATAAAAACATTTCATTTACGTTTGAAGAGGGCCAACATTGCGCTTTTATCGGAACGAGTGGCAGTGGGAAAAGTACGTTGATCGATATACTGTTGGACCCGGAAAGATATTTGTTCGAGGGGAAGTTAGAGATAGACCCGGATTGCAGAATCGGGTATGTCAGTCAGTTCTCGCAAGTTGACAAAACGAAAGAAATGACCGTCTTTGAATATATCGGAGAAGAATTTATTAAGATACAAGATAAAATCACATCGATTTATGCTGAAATGGAAACCACATCGGATATGGATTCGTTGCTGGAAAAAGTTCAATTCGCTCTAGACGCATTCGATTCGATGGATGGAGATAATTTCGAAAACACCATTAATAAGCAACTAAACCTGGCCAACCTCATGAAGCTCAAAGATCTTAGTATATCCGACGTGAGTGGTGGGGAATTCAAACTTATTCAAGTGATGAAGGAAATGCTTAATCGTCCAGACTTAATGATTATGGACGAACCCGATGTATTTTTGGACTTTGAAAACCTAAATGCGCTTAAAAAGCTGATTAATTCCCACAAGGGCATGCTGCTGGTGGTTACGCACAACCGATATCTGTTGAATCATTGTTTTAACAAAATTATACACCTTGAAAACACGGAGATCCAAGAGTTTGATGGGCGATATATTGATTACAATTTCTCGCTGCTTCAGACTAAGATCGAGCTACAAGAAATCGCAGTTGCTGAAGCTGAAGAAATTGAGAGATACGATCATATCATCGACAATCTTAGAGAGATCGCCACGTATAATTCGGAAGCCTCCAGAGGCAGAGCGTTAAAAGCCAGAGTCAAGTTCCAAGAGAGATTGGAAGCACGTCGAATAAAAGAGCCGTTTGTCGATATCAAGCAGCCGAATATCAGTTTTGGTATCGATAAGGAAATGGAAGAGACCGTTGTGGTTGACGTCAATCATTATAGCGTTGCCTTTGATGAGTTGCTTTTAGACAATGTTAACTTTGAGATAAAATCGACAGATAAAGTAGCCATTATCGGTCCAAACGGTACCGGGAAAACGACTTTACTCCGAGAAATCTTTAAAAATAATCATGCTTCAATTGAAATCAATCCCGATGTCAAAGTGGCTTATTTATCACAGGTTCAAGGTGAAATGCTAAAGGATTCCAATACAATACTAAACGACTTCATTGATGCCGGGTTTGAAACGTACGATGAGATTAGATCGTACCTTTCAAACTATGGCTTTGAAGGAGAAATCCTTACTCAAAAGATAGAATCTTTATCGGGTGGAGAAAAAAACATGCTTCAATTGGCTAAAGTGTCTGCCAGTAAAGCAAACGTATTGCTTCTGGATGAACCGACAAGCCAT
The DNA here is from genome assembly GCF_014844075.1 of Paenibacillus sp. JNUCC-31. Classification (NCBI taxonomy): domain Bacteria; kingdom Bacillati; phylum Bacillota; class Bacilli; order Caryophanales; family Paenibacillaceae; genus Paenibacillus; species Paenibacillus sp. JNUCC31. The sequence continues at coordinate 256,123 of NZ_CP062165.1, read as the reverse complement.
TTAGATACCTATACACAAATAGCACTGGAGAAAGCCATTGAGGACTATAAAGGTGCGATTCTCATGATTTCGCATGATTTCTATTCTGTTGTAAATGGGATGGATTATGTTTTAATCATTGACGATAAGACGATTAGAAAAATGAGTATGCCAGAATTTAGAGAGATGATTTATGCGAGTCATTTTAACAAAGACTATTTAGAAACGGAACAAAAGAAAAAATCAGTTGAAATGAAAATTGAATTGGCTTTAAAAGATACTAATTTTGAACTTGCAAAGCTATTGGTTGATGAGCTAGAAGAGCTAATTAAGTTGCTTTAAATTACAACTCTCTGATTGAAATGATTACAGTGACAGTGAATAGGGCCCTACATTGGTCTGTACGGAAGCGATCAAGCAGATCCTAATTTTATAGAAGCATTGAACCAGAATGGCCATCATCAGAATTGTTCATTAGTCGATTTCGATTGGTTTGATTATGAAGAATTAGAAGACAGCGCAAGTTCAATTGATATTTATAGTAAAAACATAATTTAAAAGCGAACTAAAAAATGTTGGTCTGATAAAGATCAACATTTTTTGGGTTGCAAGCTTTATGCATGTAGAGGGATAAAAACTTGATGTGCCACTTTTATATAAAACAGAAGATAATGAGCAGGGACGGGAACCTTTCGCGGGATTCCAAATTTGTAGTTTGCAAAATATAAAGTATTGATTACAATAGAACCATTACAGACTAAGGGATGAATGTGCAATGGTTCAAGAAGACAGTTTATTTGAACAAATCATGAAATCGAAGAGATCAAAATCGATCAAGCCTAGAACACAACAAGTTAGCCCAGATCCAAACAAGAAAACATCTCTGGAACAATTGAATGAATTGGATATCCGATACAAAAATGTAGAAGCTGAGTCATTAGAACCAAGTATGCCGCACAAACGCGTACTAGAAATTAGGAAAGAGATGAGTCAGATAAGAAAATTAAAGAAAGAAGATCATATGTTATAAGCTTATTCGGGAAGTACATACAATGGTAATGGGTTAATGTTACACCGTGGTTGTAATCGGATGATTAGAAAGTCGTGAGTTCATCATAACTCACGACTTTTTACGTCTACAGTTATGGAATAGTTACCCTCTACTAGTTCAATTTTATATTGAAATGGAAGAAACATTACAACACGCCCGGGGTATTGAGTCATAGCGCCGGGGTAACGATTCAGCCGGTTATGAAAGATCCAATGAAATTCCCACGGTAGTGCAGATTCTGAATGGACAGCATCCGGCAAATACCTCGTCCGTGGAAGTTAATGTCATTCCAGGATTGCAATTTCGATATTCCGGAGGGGGTACAACCATCGTCGATATAAACAACTTTGTCCTCCTGAAAGTATAAAGATGAATGAAGATGGGGAGGAATGCACAATAGATTTGAAAAGGTTAGTTACCGATCAATCTTGTGAACATCAAGGAAACCGTTCCTTGTCGGAGATGGTCAAATGGATTATGAAGCGTAGCTCAGTGCAGGAAGTCTTGATGTACACATGGTCGCCAAGGAACTTGGCATGAGTAATCGTACTTTGCAGCGTCGACTAACCGATGAGTGTGCTAGTTATAAGACTTACAATAAACAAGATACTTCAAGAGAATGATAAAATGGAATGTATTAAACCGTCATCTGAAATGATCAACGGTTTTTTTGTCGTGAAGCAAGGACATAGACCCAAGTTCGCTTCTTTCAAGAAAGCAACCAATCTACATTCGCAAAAAAAATGTTGACATGAAACCAGTTACATATTTTAATCTTGCATTGTAGCGAGAGATCACACATCATACATGTGGCAACTCCTGATGAATCTTTTTTGGACACTTATTAAATATTCATTATAAAGCGTTTGAATAAAGAAGATCATTTCAATCAAAAGGAAAAATAGGTCAAACTAAAACATGGAGGTCATAACTATGATTAAACTGGTAGTCACTGATTTAGATGGAACGTTTCTGAACAATAAAGGTCTGTACGATGTCGAACTCTTCAAAAAAGTTTATGCAGAGATGCAGCAAAAAGGAATTACATTTGTCGCTTGCACCGGGAAACAATGTGAACGTGTTGAAAAATTGTTTGACGAGCATGGCAAAGGAGTTTGGATCCTGGGTGACAGTGCTGCTCGAATTAAAAAAGATGGTGAAGTCGTTAAAGAGTTCAGCATTGGTCGGGATCTCGCCCTGCAGGCGATTGATCGTATTCAAGACTTCGACAAAACGATGACTCTTATCGTCTGTGCAAGCGATGCTGCTTACGTTCATTCTTCCATTGCAGAAGATATGTACAAAGTGGTTAAAGGCTCCTATGAACGTGTAATAAAAATAGATTCCTTTGAAAATATCGAGAGTCGTTTTATCAAAATTACGGTCTTTGATTCGGAAGGACGAAGTACAGCATTAAGAGCTCATGTTGAGGGTACATTGAGTGGACAAATTTACATTGTTGACTCGGAGGCTAAATGGCTGGATATTACGGCATTGCACACGCATAAAGGGGAGACCGTTAAGAAACTGCAAGAGATGTTGGGTGTCACATACGAGGAAACGATGTCATTTGGTGACGGTGAGAATGATGTGGAGCTTATGACTATCGCCAAATACAGTTTTGCAGTAAGTAATGCTTGTGAAAATACGAAAAAAGCAGCGAACTTCATTACGAAGTCAAACGAAGAGAATGGTGTTCTTCTAACAGTTCAAAAAATACTGGATTTACAGTAATACTTATCTGTCAACGGGTATTGCATGTTTGAAGTGACAGGGGCAATTTGGAAACTACAGGCAACTATTGGTGTCGGAGGAGAAGAACTTGTTCCTTGTGGTCATTAATTTTTAGCAAAGTGAGTGGAGAATCAGAGCTGCGTCCGCACTCGCCTACCAGAGCCACACCAAGTCCACATCAGCATCAAAGTGCTCAGCAAAACAGTCAATTGATAATGGCATATTGTCGGGGAAAAGAATATAGTCCCATTGAAGTCGCTAATTTAGCGGCTTTTTTCTTTTAACCGTACAGGTTCTTGTCTTCGACTCTGGACAAGAACTTGTACAGAATGTCGATTAGGCATACATGTAATTAATTTGCTTCGGCATACCTAAATGCAGAAGAGTCTTAATATACAGGATTAAGAAATACTTCAATAAGACTGGTAATGAACCAAAAAGTACAGGTACTCTGGAAAGGGTATGACGAATTGAGACGTCCAAGCAATTATACCCGGGTGATATTGACATTAAATTTTACCCGGGTATAATCATTGAAGAAGAGCTGTAAAAAAGGAGGTATAGCATGCAGACTGAACCAACACAAACAAGTTGTACTGCCTTTGTAGGGAGACAACTCATTGCCAAAGGGACATTGCAGCACGTTGTTGCTATCGTAAAGGATACCCTGGAGGATAGGGAAATTGCCCAATTGCTTATCTTTGACGATTTTACTGGAAAACCAATTGATATTGATTTTCGTGGAAAAACAGCTGAGGTACTTCAACGGTTAAGCAATCAGGCTGGCCATACACCGGATGAGAAAGAAAGTGAACAACCAACGCGGCGGGTTGGTCGTCCAAAGTTGGGGGTAGTATCCGGTGAGGTTACTTTACTTCCTCGACATTGGGATTGGCTTAAATCTCAACCCGGAGGAGCTTCTGTAACTTTGCGAAAACTGGTCGATGAAGCTCGCCGTTCTGGGAAAAATGAGAGTAAGGTACGAACGGCACAAGAAGCAAGTTACCATTTTATGACGGCAATGGCGGGCGATTTCCCTCAGCACGAAGAGGCCTTAAGAGCACTATATGCCGGGAATCAGGATCGTTTTTACCAATTGATTGACGATTGGGCACCCGATATCAGAGACCATATCAAAACATTAGCCGAGAATGCATTCATAGAGGAAGAAACCTAAGAACAACGTCAAATCTGTTGACAATAGCAGAAAAAATAACACATGTTGCCTTTTTTACATGAAAGTGTGGGATCTTGTCATGTTGATTCGTAAGAGCAACATGCAGTCGTTTCTTGCTTTTTCGAATCATACAGCGAACTTGGCAGGTATTGGACATCGGACTGCGGCCATCGAAGATTCTCGCTTGCTCCCCATAACAGAGCTTCCTAAATTCATTTAAATGAAGGAGAAAACAACAATGAATATTCTGAAAGTAAACGGTATTGATCTCGCCTATGACAGCTATGGCAACGAAACGGACGAAACCATTCTTCTGATCGCCGGGCTGGGAACCCAAATGATCCGTTGGACCGTTCCATTATGTGAAATGTTGGTGGCGCGAGGATTTAGAGTCATTCGCTTTGACAATCGTGATACCGGTCTATCCACACACTTTAGCCATTACGCTACATTGGATTTTGAAGAACTTGCTAAAACACTTATGTCGGGACAGCGCCCGGATATTCCATATACACTCGATGATATGTCTAACGATGCGGTCGGACTGCTCGACGCCCTTGGGATTAAAAAGGCACATTTCGTTGGGCGCTCAATGGGCGGCATGATTGCCCAGTTTGCAGCCAGCAGATACCCGGAACGAGTTCTATCCCTTACTTCCATCATGTCGACAACAGGAAATCCCGAGCTTCCCCCAACATCTCCGGAAGTCATGGCGTTGATGACTCGGCCTGCACCGAATCCGATGGAGGATGAGGCAGGATATTTGGCACATAGCCTGGCTTTTGCCAAACGCATTGCCGGCACCAGCTATCCGTTTGAAGAGAACGAGTATCGTTCACTCATTCGAGAGGAAGTCCAGCGAGCTTATGACCCGGGCAGTGTTGGGCGACAAATCGCAGCAATTGCCGTTTCTGGCGACCGTCGTCCGCATCTGGCAAAAGTAACCGTTCCAGCATTAATTATTCATGGAATGGACGACCCGATGTTTGTCCCCGCATGTGGCAAAGATACGGCGCAAGCCATCTCTGGTGCAGAGTTCATGTTGCTTGAAGGCATGGGACATGATCTGCCACCGCAACTGTTCCAAACGATTGTTGATGGCATCGAACGGACAGCCCGGCGCAAGGGATAACACCTTTGAAAAAGTGGAATAGACGGTGTCTGAGATTCACAGTAGACGCCCTGACCGTAAGAGCATCCGCTCAACCGCGAAACGTACTCGAAACGTAACTATGGATCGAGCTAGTGAGATAAGAAAACATGCAAATCACGAAAATTGATTTGAAGGTCTGGTAAGCTACAGCACCGTCCCCGTATTCTTTGAGGTGCAGGAAGGCGATTTCAGATCGTTCTGAAACAACCTGGGCTAGTTGTCAGAAGCTATGGGTCGTCTGGATGAAGAAAAACGATGAGAATGATCCTTTTAAATTTATGCTTACACGGGTTGCAGTATCGGTACACATTCGTTTATGGAATGGAGAATGATCATGAGAGAGAATATGTTTGATATGGGATCATCCAGCAAACTGGACACCAACTCAATGAATGCGATGGTGTATGATACGTACGGAACATCTGAAGTTCTCCGATTTGAACAAGTCACAATCCCTGTGCCCAAGGACAATGAAGTTTTGATAGAGGTTCATGCGACTTCGGTAAATTCCTGGGATTGGGACCTCCTTCGGGGGAAACCATTCGTAAACCGCATCGGTGCAATCCGTCAGCCTCGTTACAGGATTCTTGGAGCAGACGTAGCGGGGCGGGTGATCGCGGTTGGGTCATCTGTCAAACGATTTAAATCTGGAGATGAGGTGTTCGGAGATCTTTCCGGTTGTGGATGGGGTGGATTCGCGGAGTATGTATGTGCTAAAGAGACTGTTTTGACGCCAAAACCTGCTGCAATCAGCTTTGTACAGGCGGCCGCTATCCCACAGGCAGCCGTGCTAGCTTTACAAGGTATACGTGATACGGGAGGCCTCAAAAGTGGGCAAACCGTTCTTATTAATGGCGCTGGTGGCGGAGTTGGGACGTTTGCCATCCAATATGCGAAATTGCATGGAGCAGAAGTGACTGGAGTAGACAGTAGCGAGAAGCTAGATATGCTGCAGACATTAGGGGCTGATCATGTGTTGGATTATACGAAAGAAGACTTCACAGCAAGAGGACAACAATATGACTTGATCCTTGATGTCGTTGGAAACCGTTCTGTTTTAGCTTTGAAGCGCGCACTACGGAATGGTGGTAGGTATGTAATGATTGGAGGCCCTATGTCACGCATTCTCCAAAATCTTTTGTGGGCTCCATTCATTTCCTGGCGTGAAAAAAAGAAAATAATGCTGCTCGTCCATAAACCGAACGATGGGGATCAGAAGGTCTGGAAGGAGCTTATCGAATTAGGCCAAGTTTTGCCGGTTATTGATCGGCAGTACCCATTTAGTGAAGCAGCTCAGGCGTTTCGTGATATTGGAGAAGGTCGATTGAAGGGGAAAGCCGTCGTGTCCATAAAAATGAAAATGTAGATATGTGAGGGACGAGAACAAGTCCTTTGAAGGCCGGAACGCCGCCGCTCAGTTACACCTTGAAAACACGGAGATCCAAGAGTTTGATGGGCGATATATTGATTACAACTTCTCGCTGCTTCAGACTAAGATCGAGCTGCAGGAAATCGCAGTTGCTGAAGCTGAAGAAATTGAGAGATACGATCACATCATCGACAATCTTAGAGAGATCGCCACGTGGAGAAATCCTTACTCAAAGATAGAATCTTTATCGGGTGGAGAAAAAAACATGCTTCAATTGGCTAAAGTGTCTGCCAGTAAAGCAAACGTACTGCTTCTTGATGAACCGACAAGCCATTTAGACATCTATACACAAATTGCACTCGAGAAAGCCATTGAGGACTATAAAGGTGCGATTCTCATGATTTCTATTCTGTTGTAAATGGCATGGATTATGTTTTAATCATTGACGATAAGACAATTAGTAAAATGAGTATGCAAGAATTTAGAGAGATGATTTATGCGAGTCATTTTAACAAAGACTATTTAGAAACGGAACAAAAGAAAAAATCAGTTGAAATGAAAATAGAATTGGCTTTAAAAGATACTAATTTTGAATTTGCAAAGGTATTGGTTGATGAGCTAGAAAAGCTAATTAAGTTGCTATGATGAAAACATTGAATTGGCTTCTGAACTGGTATCTTGAAAACTGTAATGGTGATTGGGAGCATTCGTCGTCACCTACCATGTATTTATCTTGAAAGAAATGGGGTCTAACTTGTAATAGTTGTCTAAACTAGATCGTTCGACTTGGTGTTTTGGTTATAACATTCGCCTTGTTTGTTATGTCGATCTGCAACTATTCACGGGTGGCGCTGACCAGCGACCAGGAATCGAGGCTTCCGCGGGATACCCCCGTCTCTTTTTTTAAATTTGTCTCTCGGGCGATATCAAATGCCTAAACATAAGTCCCAGCTTTAAGAGCAGCAGATGATCGGTATTCTTCAAATCCAGATTCAGCAGCCCCGAAATTTTCTCCAGCCTGTACAGCACCGTGTTGCGATGGATAAATAGCTCACGTGCAGTTTCATTCACTTGGCCGTTGTTGGCGAAATAGGCTTCAAGTGTGTGCATCATCTCACTGGTGTATTCCTCTTCTTTGTCCAGCAGTGGACGGAACAAATAAGAGCAATACCTGACCATGACCTCCTGTGGAATATGCTTGAAGAGATAAATAAATTCCAGGTCAGCAAACATGACAACCGGTTCGCTTAAACCGAGCTCCGTGCTGATTCTCTCAGCCTCCCCACACTCTCGGAAGCCGTCGATGAACTCCTCCATACCCGTTCTCACTTTACTGATATAACATGTCCATGCTCCTGCTCCGTGGTCCCATCCATGCATCAAATCCGCATACAAACGCGCCGAATTCTCATACTGGCTTCGCTCCTTGGCTTCTTCTTCTAGAAGTGGTAAGAGTGAATATATGCGGTTCATCACATAAAAATGATGGGATTCCAAGGAGGACGTTTTGGGATGGTCCTGAAGTTTATTCTGAATCTCCCTCAGTTTGCGCCTCTGACTTTCATGGTCCCAAGCATCCGCTCTTGTGGAAGATACCATGCATACGTAGGGCGTGCTCCAAAATGTGCTTCCCAATGCTTCGGCAAATTCGAGCACCGTTTTCAGAGAGGCGTTCCCCTTTAAGTAACGTTCCATGGCCGTGCCAAGACGACTGCCTGCCGCAGTAGCCTCCTGATTCTGGATGACCTCCAGATGATAGGAAAGAATAACGGCAGCTTGGTGAAAAATGCCCTCCATTTCATGTGCTTCCAGCAGATTTTCAGTTTGTATCAGCAAGTAACCGTATGACTTTCCGTTTTTCAGCAGGGGGACCCGATACAACAGGTTGCTCGCCGACTTGTAAAACCGATTGTCCTGATTCCAGGGCCAATCGCTCAACAGTTCCATTTCGGAACAGCGTGTCATGTTATACAAGGCCTGTCCTTCAGAGGTAACGATGGCTAAAGGAACCCCTAATATGCTTGTGATACTTTGAAAGTAATTGGTGTACTCATCCGCCTGCATCGCAAAATCAACCAGCTTCTTCTGCGTTTCAAGCAATTCATTCAGCCGGCGGGTATCGCGTTGGAACTCGGATTGGTAGAGAGCGGTGATCTGCTCGGAGAAGGTGAATTGAAAAGGCAGCTCAATTAGGGGCAAGCCCAGCCGATCGGCTTCCAGCAGGGCTATCTCTGGTATTTCCGCCCAGTATCGACCAAGCTTGATGCCAAGCCCGGAGGCCCCCCGTTCATTCAGCTTTTGCAGCAAATTAACAAATTCCTCGGGTGAATCCCTAATCGCATAAGCTGTAGTCAATAAGAGCTCCCCTTCTTTCATCCAGTTGATCACATCCGGCGCATCCATCAAATTGATGGAGCTAATCGTTCGAGAAATTCCTTTTTTACCGGCTGCCAACTTCCCTTCCGATAACGGGTACACCGCCAACGCATCTTCTATAGTTAATTGCATGTCAATCCATCCTCCTAAACGATACATATCTGAATCAGGTACCGGACACCACGTAACTTTTTAAGCAATTATATAGGGTCTTGTCGAATTTCTGCAATCCCTTTTGTTATATGTATGTTATATAAGTTAACTTAAAACATCAAATGTTCTGTTTTTGAACCAACGTAAAGCGTATACCGTTAGATGAAAAACCAAAATTGTGTTAGGAATATTTACACACATGTTTTTTGGCTATATGATAGGACACAACTTCAAAGAGAAGAGGGGATTCAGATGCAGCTCACCCAAAATCAACAGGCAGCGGCCCAAAAGGACAGCCGTTCCATGCTTGTAATCGATGATGTCGGCAAAATCTACCCCAATGGCACTGTAGCTGTGCAGCATGCGAATCTGCATGTGGGGGAAGGAGAATTTCTATGTTTTGTCGGTCCTTCCGGTTGCGGGAAATCTACCATTTTCAATATGATTGCCGGTTTGACGGAACCGACCTCCGGTCATCTGACCGTGCTGGGTACTTCCCCAAAGGAAGCACGTAAACAGAATGAAATTGCCTTTGTATTTCAGGAGCATACCCTGCTCCCGTGGGCCAAGCTGATTGATAATGTCACCATGCCTCTTACTTTGCGTGGCGTATCCAAAAAGGAGCGAATTACCGAAGGGGAGCGGGTTCTAGAGCTGGTAGGCCTGAAGGATTATATGAAGGTGCTGCCCCGTGAGTTGTCAGGCGGAATGAAGATGAGAGTATCTATTGCAAGAGCGTTGATATCCCGTCCCAAGTTGCTGTTAATGGACGAACCGTTTGGCGCCCTTGATGAAATTACCAGGCAGACGCTGCAGAATGAACTGCTAAATATTTGGGAACAGGACAAGAAGATGTCGGTTCTGTTCATTACGCATAACGTGTTCGAAAGTGTGTTCCTATCGACAAAGGTCGTGGTGATGACGCCTCGTCCCGGTAAAATTTCGGATTTCATTGATATTCCGTTTGCCTATCCGAGGGATGATGAATTCCGGACCCAGCCTGAATTCGGTGAATATGTACGCAGCGTGTCCAATGTACTGAAACATTGATAGCCAGAAATGAGAGGAGAGGGAAGCAGCATGGAAGAGATGGTAGCTAATCCAGCCGTTGAAACGACACCAGGTATCCGAGCTTCCGAGAAGGACAATATCCGCAGCCATCATCCGGCAGAAGAGAGCCCAGTCATTGGACTGCTGAAAAAAATTCTGCCGCCAATCGTCGTGTTTGTCCTGTTTATCGGCGGATGGGAATTAATCGTGCGGATACTTGGAATGCCTCCATATATCTTGCCCAAGCCATCCGATATTGCCGCAGCCGCTGCTGAGAACAGCACAAATCTGATTGCTTCGGTAAGCACAACCATTGTTGAGGCGTTGATCGGTTTTACGATCAGTGTCGTGCTCGGTATTTCATTGGCCATTCTGCTGGCTCTGTCCAAAACAGTGGAAAAAAGCGTATATCCGTACGCCATTATCCTACAGACTATTCCGGTCGTTGCGGTAGCACCAATCATTGTAATCTGGTTCGGAGCGGGAATAAATGCCATTGTGATCATCTCATTCTTAATCAGCTTTTTCCCGATTTTATCAAATACGCTCATCGGATTGAACTCAACGGATCAGAACATGAAGAATTTATTCTATTTGTATAATGCAAGCAAGCTGCAAACCATTTGGAGGCTGAGATTTCCAGCGGCACTTCCGTACATTATGGCAGGACTGAAAATTTCATGCTCCAGTTCGGTTGTCGGAGCGATCGTTGGTGAATACATTGCAGGCATTGGTGGCGGACAAGGCGGACTCGGTTACGGGATTACCGTTGCGGCAACCCGCCTGCAAACTCCTTATCTGTTCGCCTGCGGTTTAGCGGCATCCGCCCTAGGAATCGCATTTTTCCTAATCATCAACATGGTGTCGAACAAACTTTTGAAGTCCTGGCATGAATCAGCAATGAAATGATACCAGAACCGGGGGAGAGATCCAACATGTCCAAACATCATATGAACTTTCGTTATAAGAAATGGTTGCTGTCGGCTGCATCTTTGATCCTACTGCTTCTAAGCGCATGCTCCAATTCCTCCGCTCTAGAATCCGCCGCCCCGGCGGGAGGGGAAGCCGGAACAGATTTGAAGCAGGTGAAACTGATCGAGGGCTGGTACGCCAAAGGGGAAGATGGAGGCTATTTTGCGGCATTGCAGCAGAACTATTATAAGGACAAAGGGATCGACATGACGATTCAGCCAGGAGGCCCCGAGGTGTCAACCATGCAGCTAGTCGCTGCAGGCAAAGCTGAATTCGGCATTTCTTATGCGGATGAAATTTTGAAGGCGCGGGAACAGGGAATCCCTGTTGTCGGTATCCTTGCTGGTTTTCAAAGCACACCGCAGGTTCTGATGTACCACAAGGGGGAGAACATTCAGGATTTCACAGACCTGAACGGCAAAACCGTATACATCGGTACAGCGGTGCCTTACTGGGAATATATCAAGAGCCAATACAATCTGACAGATGTAAAAGAAATGAAGTATAACGGGCAGCTTGTCAATTTTATCAATGACCCCAGTTCGCTCAATCAGGGTTACATCACGAATGAGCCTTACGCACTTTCTCAGCAGGGGGTTGAGGTGGACTATCTGAAAATCGCCGATTCCGGTTATGCGAACTATGCTGACGTTCTTTTTACGACTGAAGATTACCTCAAAGAGCACCCTGATGTCGTTGAAGCTGTAGTGCAGGCAAGTCAGAAAGGTTGGAGTTATTATCTAGACAACTATGAAAAGGTAAACCCGTTTATTCAAACCTACAATCCCGATATGACGGTAGAGGCAATGAATTATGAGGCAGTGCAGGAAAAACCCTTTATTCTTAACAAGGAATCCGAGGCAAACGGTATTGGTTACATGACAAAGGAACGCTGGAGCACCTTGCAGGATCAGATGATCAAGGGTGGAGGATTAACGAAGGCACTAGATGTTACACAGGCGTTTACAACGGAGTATCTGATGAAGCCATAAACCTGAACCAAAAGTATTTAAGGCTTCAAATCAGAAATTTCAGAAAAAATGAGGGGACTTATATGTTCAAACTTGGAAATCAAAAGAGCTATTGGCAAGTGTCCGAAACGCTGGTGGATCTAAGGCGAACGCAAAAGTACGGCAAGTCAGTAACCCTCCCTGCACAGCCGCAGGAAGTCATATTTGATCTCGAGCATACAGCGGTTATTGTCATCGATATGCAGAATGATTTCTGTACACCGGGGGGATGGCTGGATTCCATTGGGGTCGATACCTCGCCGCTGCTGAACCCGGTCAGCCGGCTGAACCGACTGATGCCCGAGCTGCGTAAAGCGGGAGTGCCTGTGATTTGGGTGAACTGGGGCAACCGGGAAGACCGAATGAACGTGCCGCCATCCGTGCTCCATGTGTACAATTTGGATGGACGGGGCAACGGCATCGGGGACCCGCTGCCAGGGAACGGCTCCAAGGTGCTGGAGAAAGGCAGTTGGGGAACGGCAATTGTCGATGGCCTGGATTCATCTCCCGATGATATCTATGTGGATAAATACCGCATGAGCGGGTTTTGGGATACACCACTGGACAGTATTCTACGCAATCTTAATATTCAAACAGTGTTGTTTGCCGGGGTAAATCTCGATCAGTGTGTCATGCATACACTGCAGGACGCGGCTTGTCTCGGATATGACGGCATACTTCTGGAGGATTGCTCGGCAACAAGCTCCCCGGATTTCTGCATAGAAGCGACATTGTACAATATCAAGCAATGTTATGGCTTCGTTACAGATTCCACCTGGTTGGTACAAGAGCTGAGCGGGGGAGCGACTCCTGTAGAGAGAAACACCTCGGAAGAGCTGGCATCGTTAGAAGGCTGAGCGGAAGGATGGGATGAAGCAATGAAGGACCAATGGAACGCCATGGTCAACCAGGTGATCGTTGAACCGACAGGACAGGGTAGGCTGAACGGACTCAGCTTTATGGTCAAGGATGTGTTTGCCGTCCGTGACATTATAAATGGCGCAGGTAATCCATGTTGGCTCCAGACGCATGGGCCCGAGGCGGAACACGCGGAAACGCTCAACCTGCTATTGCAGCAAGGAGCAAGGCTAACGGGGATGACGCATACGGATGAGCTGATGTTCAGCTTGAATGGTGAAAATGTTCATTATGGAACACCAGTGAATCCAAGGGCACCCGATCGTATCCCTGGCGGTTCATCGAGCGGATCGGCGGTTGCTGTCGCCGCTGGGCTTGCTGACTTCTCCCTTGGAACGGATACGGGAGGATCGGTGCGTGTGCCATCTTCGTACTGTGGAATTTATGGAATGCGTCCATCACATGGCATTGTCTCCGAGAAAGGTGTTATCCCACTCGCTCCCAGCTTCGACACCGTCGGCTGGATGGCACGTGATCTCGAGACGCTGTGCCGGGTAGGAGAAGTGCTTTTGCCGCAGACAGACTCGGGTACAGGCTTTAGCCGGGTGCTCATCGGTGAGGATGCGTGGGAGCTTGCTGACACGGAGAGCAAAGAGGCGCTTGCCCCTTACCTGAAGCTGCTGTGCGGCATGGCTGCGAGCCATGAAACGGTACACATCGCCCCGCAGGGTCTACCTGAATGGATGACCATGTTCAGGACGATCCAGGGCTATGAAATATGGCAGGAGCACGGGGCGTGGATTGAACGTGAGCAGCCGACCTTCGGGCCAGATACGGCCGGGCGATTCTCCTGGGCAAGCACTGTTGAACGTGCCGATCAGGAGAAGGCAGCCAAACGCCGAGTCGAGGTGTGCAAGCACATGACTGACCTGCTCAGAACGGATACGGTGCTTGTGATTCCGACGACGACTGGAGCGGCCCCGAAGCTAGGCTTGGGCGGGCCTTTAATTGAAGAACGAAGAGTGAAAACGATGCGTTTAACCTGCATTTCCGGCTTGTCGGGTCTGCCGCAGCTTACGATTCCCGCTGCGGAGGTACTGGGCCACCCGGTGGGTATTTCGATCATTGCCGGTCCGGGACAGGATCAGCGTCTGCTGGAATGGGCCACATCCTTTTTTTCAGCAGTAAATTCAGAAGTAAAAGGATAAGAGCATCATTCGATATATGTACATTAAGCTACGCGAAAAAACATTAAAGCCGCTGGAGAAAGGGTGTCAGTTATGTTTCAACGATATGAAGGAACAGCCTGGGAGGAACGATTTTTGCCCCGTCTGACAAGCAAACAGGTCCAAGAAATGCCGAAGGATAAGGCTCTGATTATTCTCCCAGTCGGAGCTGTGGAGCAGCATGGCCCCCATCTGCCCGTATATACGGACACTTTGATTGGGGAAGCGACATTATCACAAACGCTGGAGCGGGTGCGGGCGGATAAGGAGATCTGGCTACTGCCTCCGGTCTCGTATGGCAAAAGCAATGAACATATCGGACTCCCGGGCACCATTTCCTTATCTGCGAGCACACTGCATGCCATCATGCTGGACATTGCAGAAAGTCTGAAGGCCAGTGGTTTTCGCAAGTTACTGTTGTTTAATACCCATGGCGGCAACGTGGATTTGCTGAATACGGTATCCCGAGAAATACGGATCAGAACGGGGATGATGGTTTTCTATCTCAGTCCCAGCAGTCTGAATGTGGCAGAGGATCTCCTGTCTTCCGAGGAACTGGAATACGGTATTCATGGTGGCGATTATGAGACATCTCTCGTGATGTCCATCAAACCGGACTGGGTGAAGGAGGAGTTTCTCGTCAAAGAGCTTCCTGATATGTCCTCTTACCGCTTTCTTACATTAGAAGGGAAAATCCGCTTCGCCTGGAAGATGGCTGATATTTCCGCTACCGGCATTGCTGGTGATGCTACGACGGCCACGCCTGAGAAAGGCAGCATTATTCAGGATAGAATCTCAACGATTTTGTCAGATGCGCTGGAGGAACTGTGTGATTTTGAAATCACCGATGTCCGCGGGACTGAACCGGTTCAACAGCCAGCAGGAAGCACCCCGTGAAGCTCGTCAGTCTGAAACACGGCGATGGTGAACAGGCCGCGATTGAACATGCGGAACGATTCTTTCTTCTAGAGGAGATCAACAGGGCGGAAGGAAGCTCATGGGGCACCTCCGTTATGGAGATTTTGCAGCAAGGCAAGCTAGAGGAGCTAATCCAGTGGTATCAGAAGCACGGGGATAGGGCAGTTTCATCAATACCTTTCATACCTTCAGCAGGAGCCATATCCGCTCCTCTCTTCCGCCACCCTCGTAAAATATGGGGAATTGGCATGAATTATGTGCAAAAAGCGATCGATCTCGCATCTACTCCTCCAGAGCGTGAGCCAGTCTGCTTCATGAAGCCGGACTCAAGCCTGATCGGGCCGGAAGAGTATATCCAGCTGACAGCTCAGGATGTGAATGTGACATCAGAAGCAGAGCTTGGCATTATCATCGGCCGAACCTGCAAAAATGTGCCGGAAGAACGTGTGCAGGAGGTCATTGCAGGTTTTGCCGCAACGCTGGATATGACTAACCAGGACATTCACGCACGGAACCCCAGATTCCTGCAGCGATCCAAGGTATTCGATACATTTTTCAGTCTTGGACCACAACTAATAACACCTGATGAAATAAGTGATCTGCAGAGCCTCGTCGTTGAAACGGTGTTGAATGATGAGGTTATTCATAGCAATACGGTGTCTCACATGATGTATCATCCATGGTTCATTGTCTCGTATTTTTCACAGATGATGACTCTCTATCCGGGAGATGTGATCATGACAGGCACACCCGGGTCCGTCCAGATTCAGCAAGGAGATGTCGCCGAGTGTAGAATCAGTGGCTTTATGACGCTTCGAAATCCGGTAGGGGAAGTCGTATAAATCATCCGTAATTTTCCTTGGGGAGTGGTAATGAGATGAACAAGTACAGACAAAAGGGAACTGTCGTTTTACTCGCAGCAATATTTTCCTTATCCACATTGCTGGCAGCTTGCGGGAAACAGCCAACTGCTCAGAATGCCTCTGCTACGGGGGGAAGCGAGGAACTCACGGCAATTACACAGGTGACGAACTGGTTTGCACAAGCAGAGCACGGGGGTCTGTATGCGGCAAAGGAACAAGGATATTACAATGAGGCTGGTCTCGATATGACCATCCAGGCAGGTGGGCCGCAGGTGTCTCCAACACAGATCGTGGCTTCAGGCAAGGCGCAGTTCGGACTGGCTACAGCGGATCAATTGCTGGTCGCTCGTGAAGAAGGAATCCCTCTTGTAGCGATTGCAACGATATTCCAGAAAAGCCCGCAGGGACTTATGGTTCATGCCAATCAGAACATGTCCTCCCTGGCCGATTTGAACAACCGCTCCGTATACGTGGGGACAGGCTCGGTGTTTTGGGATTTTGTGAAGAGTAAATATCAATTGGGTAACGTGAAGGAATTGGCTTATACCGGTTCTTTGGCTCCTTTTGTAGCTGATGAAACGGTTGCCATTCAGGGATATGTAACCAGTGAACCTTACGAGATGAAACAGCAGAATGTGGATATTAATTTCCTGCTACTGGCAGATGCCGGTTATAACCCGTATTCCAATGTGCTGTTCACCACGGAGCAGTATATTCAGGATCATCCTGATATTGTGCGCGGTTATGTCGAGGCTTCGATGAAGGGCTGGGAGTATTACAAGACCAATTATGATACCGTGAATGACGTCATTCTAAAGGAAAACCCTGATTTTACGAAAGAAAAGCTGAACTATGCCGCAGAAGCGCTTATCCCGTTTGTATATGAAGGTGATGCGGCGACACATGGCGTTGGCTACATGACAGAGGAACGCTGGACAGAGCTCGGAAAGCAGCTTAAGGAGATTGGGGCATTAAAAGAGGAGCCTGATGTCAGCAAAGTATTTACGGATGAATTCTTGCCGAATTCCTAAGAGATTCCTTTGGGAGATCAGTATTACAAATACGGGAGGGGAACCGAATGAATGAACATTGGATAGCCGTATTGAAAGAACGCATGGAGCCGGAATTACTGCAGTGGGAGGAGGCGGCGCTTGCCAAATATTCGATGGATTATCATCACTTCTCTCCTGTGCTGGCCAGTCAGCTGCAGGGTAAGGTCGCCGAGTGCATCGCCAGTCCGCGCACCGAGGAAGAGCTTGACAATCTGCTCTCCATTGCAGCAGAGCTGGGAGTTCCGCTAACCATCAGGGGGAACGGCACCGGCAACTATGGTCAATGCGTTCCGGTCACAGGCGGAATCGTCCTGAATCTGGCCAAATACAACAAGGTGCTCGAAATGGGAGAAGGCACGATGCGGATCCAGGCCGGGGCTAGACTCGGCAAAATGGAATCCACTGCCCGCAAGGCAGGTTATGAGCTGCGTACGATGCCTTCCACCTTTCAATCCGCGACGATCGGCGGGTTTTTATGCGGCGGTTTTGGCGGCATCGGTTCGATCAGCTGGGGGACGATCTGGGATGGGTTGGTACGTTCGCTAAAAATCAAGACCGTTGAGGTTCATCCCCGTACCATTGAACTCCAGGGAGACGAAGTGCTGCCTTACCTTCATACTTACGGTACAATCGGCATTTTGTCCGAAGTGGAAATCAATCTGGCTCCCCGAGTGGAATGGATGCAATGGGCAGTGACCTTTGACCGTTTTGAACAGGCTTTTCGCTTCGGGCAGGCGGTAGCTGAGGACGCTTCCTTGGTGAAACGGCTAATTTCCATCCATGAATGGCCGGTTCCGTCCTATTTTCTTCCGCTTGATCTCCCCGCTGATCATGCTGTCGCATTACTGGAAGTGGATACAGCTAACGAATCCCAGCTTGAACGTATCCTATCGGAATATGAAGGTCACTTGGCTATGAAGGTTTCTGCCGAACAGTACCATAAGGGTGTAGGGGTCTCCGATTTCACATGGAATCATACGACATTGTGGGCGCGCAAGGCAGACCCTGGCTTGACCTACCTGCAGCTAAATTTTGAAGCATCCAGTGCCCTTGAGCAAATCTCATCAATGAAAAGGGAATATCCAGAAGTGATGAATCATATCGAGTTTGCCCGGCAAAACGGAAATTTGCTGATCTCCGGCCTGCCACTGGTTCCCTTCACAACGGAGGAAAACCTGAATCAGCTAATGGAACGTTACGAGGAAAACCGGGTCATAGTCAATAATCCGCACACTTGGGATTTGAAGGAGGGCGGGCGATCCTACGCGCATGATCGTTTATGGGAAATCAAACACCGCAACGACCCGAAGGGGATTTTGAATCAGGAGAAATTAAAGCGTTCGGCTGTCAGTGGCGTCTGATCAACGGATGATGGAAGAATGGCGCAACCTGCAGCAGTTAACGTGCCATGCGGATTTTAATAGTCAATCCGTATCTACAGCAAAGGAGCGAGTTGCATGAAATTTGGAAATGTGGTCATCCGGCGAAAGGTCCCTTGCACGATGCGCGACGGCATAACGTTGTATTCAGATATATACCTGCCGGACGAGACAGGAGAATATCCTGTGCTGCTGATGCGCCAGCCCTACGGACGGTCGATTGCTTCTACCGTTACGCATGCCCACCCCGTCTGGTATGCAAGTAAGGGATATATCGTTGTAATCCAGGACGTCAGGGGGCGGGGTGAGTCGGAAGGTGAATTTAATCCGTTTGTTCAAGAAGCAGAGGACGGATTTGATACCATCAAGTGGGCAGCCGGTCTGTCCGGCTCGACCGGCAAAGTAGGCATGTACGGTTTCTCTTATCAAGGTCTAACACAATGGGCAGCAGCTTCCCTTCACCCCCCTGCGCTCCAGGCGATTGCACCGAGCATGTGTCCGGCAGACATGTATCATGGCTTATTTTATCCGCATGGCTCGTTCGCACTTGGCAACCATCTGCCGTGGGCTTTCCAGCTGGCTCGTGACACGGCACAAAGAGCGGGTGACTTCGTAACGGCAGAGCAATGCTCACGACTCATGCGCAGCCCCGATGAGATGCTTTGGAAAATGCCATTGAATGAAAGACATCCGATTCTGGAGCAATACTTTCCCGCATTTTATGATTGGATCGATCATCAAGCGTACGATGAGTACTGGGAGCAGATGAACTGGATCAACGATATCGTAAAGGAACCCGTGCCGGCGCTTCATATTGGGGGATGGTATGACGGTTTCCTCATGGGTACGTTACAATCGTTCGAAGCTCTGCAAGCTACGGCCACGCCGGATTGCTTTCATCGGCTCGTTGTCGGCCCGTGGGCCCACATTCCATGGGGACGCAGAGCGGGCGGAATCGATCATGGCGAGCAGGCAGATGGTGGTCATCATCTGGAGCAGCTGCGCTGGTTTGATTATTGGCTGAAGGGCAAGGAAGACATGGAACTGTCTGGTGAACTGCCGATCCGATATTTTGACCAATTGAGTCATGAATGGCATACAGCGGAACAGCTGCCTTCTCTATTTGAGGATGGGGCCTCTCCGTCCGAATGGTTTTATCTGTCTGGGTCACAGACCCCGGCGAACGGTGCGGCAGGAGGGGGGAGACTGGAAAAGCATAAGGAAGATGTGGAGGAGGCTGTGCCGGATGTATTCGTTTACGACTCACGTCTGCCGATGCGTCTGGACTCTTACCTGCCGTCCGACCGAGCTGTCATTCAGGAACGGCAAGAGATTCTGGTATATACGGGAGGACCGCTTGCAGAGGATATCCCGATTTTTGGGTCCCCGGAGTTATCCGTGCAGTACCAAACATTGGGCGGTCCGACGGATCTGGTAGCCATCCTCACCACCGTATCCGAGCAAGGGACGGCCCTGCTACTCAGTGTGGGTCGCACGGAAATCTGCAGTGAAGGAGCAGATGCTTCCAATGAATGGAGAACAGCACAGATCCGGCTGCGTCCCTTGGCGGCTACCCTTCCGGCTGGCTCGTATGTCCGGCTTGAGTTGACAGGCAGCGCCTTCCCGTTATTCGCCCGGCATCCGAACGGTGTTAGGGACGAGAAGAACAGCACGGGAACAGGTGGGTTGAAGATTGCCACCACGGCTGTTCGCAGTACAGAACAGGACATATCCTGTTTGAGGCTGCCGGTAAAAAGATGAAAAGCGAAGCATAAACTAAAATCAATCAAAGTGAGGTTGAATGTATATGGTGAACATTCCAGGTCTGGTTGCTGGTAACTTTGAGAATTGTCCCGTCCACAAAATTTCCGCACAGGATACGAATAAGTTCATCCTGCTGTGCGACAGGGAGCAGGTTCCTTTCACTTCATTTGTGGAGATTTTCGAGGTTGGAGGCAGAACTCCATCCAATGAACACCGGGAGGCTTATGAATATTTTTATGTGTTAAAAGGGGAAGGGCTAGCCAAAGTTGGCAGCGAGTATGAGACTCCGATCCGCCAAGGCTCATTCATTATCATTCCACCGGGCAACCATCACGATATTATTAACACGGGCAGCACACGTCTGTATTGTCTGACGACCATGGTACCGGACGAAATGTTCTCGGATATGATCAAAGCGGGTCCGGCCACCGAGCTTGACGAGGAGGATCTGGCCGTGCTTCAGGCGCTGGCTACCGCACAATGAGTGCAGGGCTGCATTTCATTAATGTACGCCTTCCGCACCGGGAAGACCTCTGTCTTTATGAACTAAAGGCGGAGGTTGGAAAATGGGTTAGTATCCGTCGGCAAGATCGTTTCCTTGATGCACGGGAAAGCGGTGCTTCCCGTCTGATGGTCCCGCATCAGGCCGGATCAGATCTGAAACGGTTGGCAGACGCGGATTGCATCGATCTGCAGGGCGGCATGATGCTTCCTGGCCTGGTTGACTGTCATATGCATCTGGATAAGGCCTTTTCGCTCTCGCAGGTGTCGAACCGATCCGGCACACTTCATGAAGCCATTCTTAATTACAGCCAGGCTGTACAGACATTCAGCAAGGAGCAGCTAGCGGAACGCATGCTGACTGCCGCCAGAATGGCACAGAGCTACGGGACCACGACCATAAGGAGCCACCTTGACTTCCCTGTTCATTTGGGGAGAGAGGTGGCCTTTCGGACGATCGAGGCAGCCTTGGAAGTACGGGAGAAGCTGAAGGGCAGTATGGCTATCCAATATGCGCTCATGGTTCCGTTCCGCGGCAATCGTGAAGCTGCGGATGAGGCAATCGAGGAAGCACTGCGGATGGGAATTGATGTACTGGGTGGAGCCCCTCATCTGGCAGACGACCCTGAACGGGAGATTAGCAGGATTTTTCGGTTAGCGGAACGTTTCGGCGTACCCATTGATCTGCATGCAGATGAAAGTGATCATCCCGGAAAAAAAACCGTGCTCAGCATCGCAGAGCATACGATTCGCTACGGTTATCAGGGCAGAGTGACGGCAGATCATCTGTGCTCGTTGTCCGCAATGACAGAAAAAGAAGCACAGCATGTGATGGCGAAGATGAAGGAAGCCGGTCTGAACGCGGTAACGCTGCCTGCGGTGAACCTGTATCTTCAGGGACGGGAAGATCGCGGCCTGGTAAGACGGGGCACAACACGCATTCGCGAGCTGCTTGCCGAAGGCATTCCGCTTGCTGCGGCCTCCGACAATATTCAAGACCCGTTCCATCCGTTCGGCCGCGGGGATCTGATACAGATCGCCCAAATCACATCTTATGCTGCCCATATGGGCAGTGAACGGGATTTAGTACAGCTGCTGCGGATGATCACGGATATACCTGCTGAAATCACGGGCTGCGAAGAGTATGGAATAGAAGAAGGCCTCGCCTGCAACTTTGTTGTTACGGATGCTTCGGATGTCACGCAGCTGCTATCAGGTACAAAAATGAGTCGCTGGGTGTATGCCTCCGGCAGATGGCAGTCTGCTCTGCATACAGCTCAGACATTCGCGTCTGAATGGGTAACATGATTAGACAACAAACAGGAGTTACCGTCAGTTGAACATAAGAGAGAAAGAAGGTGGCAAGATGGTTCCACAAGTCACAGGCACACAGACGATGGTAGTCAGTCCACATTCTTTGGCCAGCGCAGCAGGATCGCGTATTTTGCAGCAGGGAGGTAACGCCTTTGATGCTGCCGTGGCGGTGAGCGCCTGTCTTGCCGTCGTATACCCCCATATGACGGGAATGGGAGGCGATTCCTTCTGGTTAACCTATAGCACCGAAGAGGGAAAAGTAAGGGCATATAATGCGAGTGGACGTTCGGGAAGCCGGATTACCGCGAGCTGCTTTGCCGGCGAATCAGCCATTCCGCAGCGGGGACCCCGAAGCGTCATTACCGTGCCGGGGATGGTGGACGGCTGGGATGCCATATTACAGGAATATGGCTCCATGACGCTGGCAGAAGTACTTGAGCCCGCGATCCGTTATGCACTGGAAGGCTTCCCGCTGTCGCCCGACCAGCATGTCAATACGAGCGAGCGTTTCGATGTGCTGGCAGCTTATCCACAGACTGCCGCCATCTATCTGCCTGGAGGCAAGGTC
Source organism: Paenibacillus sp. JNUCC-31 (assembly GCF_014844075.1). Taxonomy (NCBI): domain Bacteria; kingdom Bacillati; phylum Bacillota; class Bacilli; order Caryophanales; family Paenibacillaceae; genus Paenibacillus; species Paenibacillus sp. JNUCC31. The sequence continues at coordinate 233,656 of NZ_CP062165.1, read as the reverse complement.
CCGGAGCTAGGCAGCCGCTTTGTGCAGTCTGCTTTGGGAAGGAGCCTGATCCAGGTTGCGGACCAGGGTCGAGACGTATTTTATTCAGGCAGTGTGGGTCAAGAGATTGTTCGCTCACTTAAGGAACAGGGCGGTCTGCTGACACTGGAGGACTTTGCGAGACACAGAGGTGAATGGGTGGAACCGGTCAAAGGGAGTTACCGAGGGCTTGATCTTTATCAGGTCCCACCGAATTCACAGGGCTTTACCGGTATAATGGCACTTCAAATTCTAGAGCAGTTTGATTTGGAGAGTATCGAGCATGGTTCCTATGAGTACTATCACTTGCTCGTGGAGGCGCTGAAGCTGAGCTTCCGTGACCGCGATCGTTATTTGACAGACCCACAATTTTCTTCCATTCCTCTGGACCGACTGCTATCCAAATCCTATGCCGCGAAGCTGGCGGCCTGCATCGATATGGAGCGAGCTCTGCCGATGAATACCCAGCCGGTAGGCCATGATACGGCATATGCGGCGGTAGTAGACAGCGAGGGTAATGCCGTTTCATTTATCCAAAGTCTCTATTTTGAGTTCGGCTCGGCTGTGGTTGGGGGAGACACCGGTATATTGCTGCAGAACCGAGGCTCGTTCTTCTCGCTAGATTCGTCGCATGTGAACAGGCTGGAACCGGGCAAAAGAACCTTTCATACGCTGATGCCGGCGATGGCTTGCCGCGATGGGAAGCCGTATATTTTGTACGGTACCCAGGGAGGAGAAGGTCAGCCCCAGACACAGACCGCGCTGCTGACCCGCATGGTGGATTATGGTATGACTCCCCAGACCGCTGTGTGTGAACCCCGCTGGGTGTGGGGAAGAACATGGGGAGAGGCGACGCAAGAATTGAGAGTGGAGGGACGGATCGCGGGAGAAGTGCAGCAGCGTTTACAGCTCGCCGGACACAAGGTACGCACAGTTGAAGATTTTGCTAGAGCCATGGGACATGCGCATGCCATTATGATCGATGACAATGGCTTCCTTCTCGGGGGCACAGACCCCCGCTGTGACGGTGCGGCTATCGGATGGTAAATCAGAACCGGGACGTAGCCTTAACAGTCACGTATTTAAACGGAAACATCATATCGCTTTTTATTAGATGTTATGGATGCATAAGGTAACAAACTCTCAATCCTGATGATTATATATAAAAAACGCCGTGTAGCATATTGTTGCAACGGCGTTTGTTGATGATAAATGATCTTATAGTATGTCGAAGTAAAGTTTGTCGCTAAGAAAAAAGGGTTAATCAAACTGGACTCAAATATGGGTTATTTGCATGCAGATTACAGTTTTTCTGAAGTTACTTCAGCTGTATTCTCGTTGTTCCAGGTTGCAGCCCGCCAAATTATAAAACTCCAATGAATGACGAAGAAACGTTAAATTGGATTCGCCAAATGCATGAAACAACGAAATGGACCACGTCGGTTTGTAACGGCTCTCTGATTTTGAGCGCCGCAGGCTTGTTAAATGGAACCGTAGCCACCAGTCATTGGGGGTCCTTTGACCTGCTTCAATCTCTTGGAACAATTCCAGCAGATGAAAGAGTGGTTCGTGAGGGCAAAATCGTTACAGCAGCCTGTGTCTCCTCTGGTATCGATATGGCACTTCAATTAATAGCATGGGAATTGGAAGATATGAGTAAAGGAGTCCAGCTGATTTTGGAATACGATCCTCAGCTTCCGTTTGACACGGGTTGACCAAAGAAAGCCCCTGCTTTATTGGTAGAACAAATAAGAGGGATGTTAAGGGCTGAAGAACCGTTCATCTTTCTAGTTTGTGTAATATGTTTTATCGTTAAGAATGGATGAATGTAAATAATACATATGGAGTAAGTTAGAAAACTCACTACTATCATTTTTTTATGCGGTGGAACTAATTTAGTGCAGAGTTGGTGTGTCCCAAGAGTGGCACGTAAGATCTGCTCACTTTTTTCTGGACTGATCAGTTCAGATATGTTATATTTCTTTCACGGGAGGTGTTACTTATCGCCAGGACAAAAGAATTTGACAAAGAACAAGCGCTTCATCAAGCGATGCTGTTGTTTTGGGAAAAAGGCTATGAAGCGGCTAGCATACCGGATTTACTAGAAGTGATGGGCATTAGCCGATCCAGTCTTTACGATACGTTTTCCGACAAGCAAACTTTGTATAGAGATGCCCTGGAGCACTATAAAAAGGGGAGTTTCAATAAGCAGACTATTCTTGAACATGCATCAAGCGTTAAGGATGGAATTCTACAATTTTTTGAGTATCATATTGCTTCAGCATACGATACCAGCTTGCCGGGCGGATGTTTTGTAACGAATACAGCTACAACATTGGAGTCGCCAGATGAACAGATAAATGTCTTGATAAAGACTAGTTTTTCGGATTTGGAACAAGCATTTTGTGAGCTTTTGGAGAAGGGCCAACAATGGGGAGAGATAGATAAAACTACAGATATCAAAGCATTGTCTTATTTATTGCTGAATTTACATCAAAGCATAAATATTATGGCCAAAACAGGTCAGAATCCAGAACGTGCAAAAGAGATGATTAGCTTTGTAATTGCAGGGATATAATTTTTTTTTGGCAATATTGGAATGATTGTTCCGTTATTATGTTCCTCATATTTTGAAGATGCACATTTGAAGAGTAGCTGTAAGGCCAAAATTTTTTTAATCATTCCGGAACAATCATTCCGCTATTAAAACAATCCAGCATAAATAAGGAGATGCAACCAATGAAGGTATCGTTTATTGGGCTTGGAAATATGGGGCTTCCAATGGCACAAAACCTGTTGAACGCGGGTTATGAATTAATCCTCTTCAATAGGACCCCTGAAAAAGTTGAACCATTAATAGAACAGGGAGCACGATATGTCCAAACACCACTAGAGGCAGCGAAAGAAAGCAATCTTGTAATTACCATGTTATCTGATGATGCTGCTTTGAAGGAGATTGTTGAGGGACCAAATGGTGTTCTGAACGGATTATCTGAAAATGGAATTCACGTATCTGCCAGTACGATCAGCGTAGATCTGGCTCGGAAATTATCCGCTTTGCACGCGGAGAGAAACCAACACTTTGTGTCTGCCACCGTGATGGGGCGCCCGGATGCCGCTAAAGCAGCTACATTGCGTATTATTTTAGCTGGTCCGGAACATGCAAGACAACGAGTACTTCCCATGTTAACAACACTAGGTCAAGAGATATTTGAGATTGGGGATCATGGCGAAGAAGGTAACATTGTCAAAATAGGAGTTAACTTTCTAATTGCTTCAATGCTGGAAGCTTTGTCGGAAGCGCAGCTCATGGTAGAAAAGCACGGCATTAAGTCGTCCCGGTATATGGATGTCGTGAATGCTCTTTTTCAATCTCCGGTATATCAGAACTATGGAGCGATCATGGCCGAACAGCGCTTTGAACCAGCCGGTTTTAAAATGAAGCTCGGGTTAAAAGATGTTGCATTGGCTATCGAGGCAGCAAAGTCGGTTCAAGCTCCTCTACCTTTAGGTCAGCTTATCCATCAACACCTGTCTGAAGGAATTGCCCATGGTTATGGTGAGTTGGATTGGACGGCTTTAATCCGTTGTCTTGAGCATTCCTCTTAAGGAAAGAAAATATAAGGAGAGATTAATTATGGAAATAGGTGTTACTTCATTCGTAGAAACAAAGCCTGATACAGAGACCGGAGTTGTCATGAGTCACGCTCAGCGATTGCGAGAAGTCGTTGAAGAAATCGTCCTTGCAGATCAGGTAGGACTTGATGTGTTTGGCATAGGTGAGCATCATCGTGATGATTATGCAGCATCTTCACCAGCAATGGTGTTGTCCGCTGCGGCGCCCCTAACAAAACGAATTCGATTGACAAGTGCTGTGACGGTCCTATCTTCAGCAGATCCTGTCCGTGTGTTTCAGGATTTTGCCACGCTTGACGGTCTCTCCAATGGACGTGCCGAGATTATAGCGGGTCGGGGTTCCTTCATTGAATCCTTTCCGCTGTTTGGCTATAACCTGCATGACTACGAGGATTTATTTAATGAAAACATTGAACTGCTTCTGAAATTACGGGAATCCGAGAAAGTAACTTGGAGTGGAGGCCATCGACCAGCGATACATAATCTGGGGGTATACCCGCGTCCTGTTCAGAATTCTATACCTGTATGGATCGGTAGCGGAGGTACTCAGGAGTCTGCCATACGTGCTGGAATTCTAGGTCTGCCACTAGTTCTGGCAATTATCGGTGGAGATCCAACGAAATTTGCACCGCTTGTAGAACTGTATAAAAAGGCGGCAACTCATGCCGGGCATGATGTATCGCAGCTTCGGGTAGGTTCACATTCTATCGGATTTGTTGCAGAAGATACGGAAAAGGCCGCAGAACTCTTTTTCCCGTCCACTCAGTACGGCATGAATAAACTCGGCAAAGAGCGGGGGTGGGCATATTATGATCGTTCAAGCTATGATGCTGCCCGCCGCTCTGATGGTGCGTTGTATGTAGGGGATCCGGAAACAGTCGCTCAAAAAATTATCCATCTTCGCAAGCATGTAGGAATTACACGTTTCATGATGTATGTTCCCTTAAGCACGATGCCACATGAGTTGGTAATGCGGGCTATAGAATTGCTCGGTAAAGAGGTTGCACCGCGAGTACGAGAGGAAATTTCCAAGTGGGAAGCTGAAATGAAATAAGAATTAACTGAAAAAACATAAATGATCGAATTCATTATTATATTTGGAGGAATTATCATGAGTATTGAGACACGTATATTACCAGAGTTAAGAGAGGTATATTCACAATTTCCAGGGTTTGAATTGGAGAAAAATTTAGAGTGGAGCAGAAGCTTAGTATCGGCTGCATCAGTGAAAAAATCAGAGCATGTAAACACAACTAGCCGGAAAATTCCGAGAGATAAAGGTGAGATGCTGGTCAAAATTTATGAGCCGGCCGAACGAACGAATGATTTACTACCAGCCATGTTATGGATTCATGGGGGTGGGTACGTGTTAGGACATCCCGATATGGACGACAAATTGTGCGAACGTTTTGTTCAGACAGCAGAATGTATTGTCGTATCAGTCGATTATAGGCTCGCTCCAGAGCATCCTTATCCTGCGGGGATTGAAGATTGTTATGCTGGATTGGTATGGATGACGGAGGAAGCAGAAATGCTTGGTATTGATGTGAATCGAGTTGCAATTGCCGGTGCTAGCGGTGGTGGAGGACTGACAGCAGCACTCGCGCTGATGGCACGTGATAAAGGAGGTCCGTCTATTATCTTCCAAATGCCATTGTACCCGATGTTAGATAATCGCAACATCACGCCATCTAGTCATGAGATTACAGAAGAGGGTTCAATCTGGAACCGAACGGACAACGTGGCTGCTTGGAATATGTACCTTGGTGAGGAGAACAATGCCAGTGGAAGTTCTTCTTACGCAGTACCTTCGAGAGCAGAGAGCTTGGCAGGATTGCCGCCTGCCTATACTTGTGTAGGTCAGCTCGATCTATTCCGAGACGAGACGATGGAGTATGTGGCCCGACTTGCGCAAGCAGGTGTGGATGTCGAATTTCATCTGTATCCGGGTTGCTTCCACCTTTTCGAAATTTTTGCACCTGAAACAGAAGTGAGTCAGCGTGCTGTACAGGGTTATATGGTTGCGATGGCACGAGCGCTTCATCCCAACAGGATTCTAGATATTTAGAAGATATAATTGATTTTCATTACGGCAAAATTAAAACTAATCTTATATATATGTAAAGAAAATTGAGTTTTTAAAACCCGTTGATTTCAATTGATGAAAATTAACGGGTTTCTTTTTTGGCTATCTGATTCAAAGTTGATTTTTACCCTTGGAATCCCATCATGAAACACTTAATTACTTAGAAAAAAACAATCTGATGTTAGAAGTACTAAATATCAAAAAAAGGAGCCTTGGCAGAACTTCTTCCACGACGATTAGATCCCATGATTTCATCCGTTGGGGCAGAACTCGGAAAAGCACCCAGATACACGAAGCTGCGTCCGATAGCTCATTTTTATTGCACCATAACTATAATAACTGATTGAGCTTGCTTTCAGGCTCTTCACCATTTTCTACACGTTTTATATTCTTGATAAAGAAATCATATCTTTTTTTATGAAATTTCCGACCATCAGGCATTCCTGCTGTATGGGGAGTAAGTATCACATTACTCAGATTCCTGAGCTCACTATCCATAGGAAGCGGTTCAGATTCAAACACATCCAGGCATGCACCTGAAATATCCCCGTTTTTTAATGCATCAATCAAGTCTCTTTCGTTGACAATCCCGCCGCGGGATGTATTGATAAAAAGAGTGGTATTCTTCATTTTCTTGAATGCCGCTTTGTTGATCAGCTGTTTGGTTTGCTGATTCAAGGGTACGTGTACACTGACTATGTCAGATGTGCTTATAAGAGTATCGAAATCCGTCATTTTCACAAAACCGTCCGATTGTGCAATGGCATTTCTCGAATAAGCCAGCACATTCATATCAAAAACCCTGCAAAACGCAGCTACTTTTTTTCCGATAGCGCCCAAACCGATAATCCCAATCGTTTTGCCCTCTAATTCACTCCCTGTATAGTCCAATTGATTTTCATCCATCTTGTTTTTCATGAAAGTATCAAGAAACGGTATGTTTTTATAATAAGACAATATCAATGCCATGACGTGCTCGGCCACAGCCTGTGCATTCACTCCTGCAGCATTGGCCACCCAAATGCCGAGCTGTGTACAGGCAGGGACATCGACATTATCAAATCCTGCTCCCGTCTGTACCAATTTTAATTTTTTGGCGATAGAAAGCAGGCTGTGATCCACTTTAATATGTTCAGGGATGATTACCTGGCAATCCTCAATATGATGCAGCATTTCTTGTCCGGGCGGGACGATTACAACATTCCAGTCTTGCGGAAAATACTCTGCAATATTTGATTTTGAGGTCTCGTTAAAATGACCAACGATGAGAATCTTCATTGCTAAACCACCTCTCATATAGCAATATCTCTTTGGAAAAAGCGGCATCAAACTGTAGCACACCGTCAATTTGGAAAATCAAGATTCATATTCTTTAATTTTATGGCTGTATTTCGCATTTGCCGTTTCAACAGCAATCTGGACGAGGACACTCCAGTGAAAAAACATTTGACCCCTCATCTTTATTAATAATAATTTTAAACATAAAGTATAATGTTGTAAAACTCAAATATTTTGTGAACTATATTAATGATTTCTATATATTGAGGAGGTATTCTATGTATTTTCCTGGGATTGAAGCGTTTTTAGTATCGTACGGACCGAGAGTATAAACAAAGCGGCCGAATGACTGCACCTGTCACAAGCTGCGGTAAGCTATCGGTTAAAGACATTGGAGCAGGAAATGGGTGGCCTTTTGGTTAAGTGAAGAAAAGGGGCACCCAGGCAGCAAACTTCATTAGGAAATCAAACGAAGAGAATGGCGTTCTTCTAACAGTTCAAAAAACACTGGATTTGCAGTAATACTTGTCTGTCAATGGGAATTGTATTATCGAAATGACAGGGCAATCATGTGATTGCCCTATTTTTCATTGGATAAGAACGTTACGTTGGATCGCTGTTCGTCACTTGTCTACGATACTGTTGCGGAACTACACCCATCTGTTTACGGAAAATGGAAGAAAAATAACTGGAGCTTTGGAAACCACAGGCAAGTGCAATTTCACTTATGGATCTCCGTGTTTCTCTTAACATTTCGCAGCTTTTCTGAAGTCGATATTGTGTGACATAGTTGTTGGGCGACTGGCCCACATATTTGTTAAATAAATTGCAACAACGGCTTCTGCAAACAGCTCCGGCAGATGCGATCTCCTCAAGCGTTATCTTCTGATCATAGTTCTGGTGAATGAATTGAGTCATTTCCTGAACATGCGTTAATATGCCAGGCTGACCGGAAACAGGCTTTAAATGATCGCCAATTGTAGCACACAACGACAACGCTTGGGATACCAAGCGAAGTGGATTGGGAGGTGTATGTTCTCTATGCATTTCCCGATAAAGTTCCTGAATGGACTGTACGATGTCTTGTTGCCAAGCCATCTGCTCCGTAAGTACAACAAAATCAGCCATTCTGGAACTGAATTTCTCCTCCCAGTACGTCTGAAGATACGAAGTTTTATCACCAAGGATAGAGGGATGAATAACGACCACTAGGAACGAACAATCGTCGTGATCCGCAACAGCGTAACCATAATGCAAACGTTGGCTATTCACAAAAAGTCCATCTCCCTGATGCAGTCGAGTGATACGTCCATTAACAGAGAAATCCATCGATCCCTTTAATATATAGATAAACTCCAGATCCACATGCCAATGTGCAACTGCTGCATGATTATTAAATTGATGAAGGCTTCCTTTGCGGACATAAAGGGGTAAATCAGGAAGATTATAATCCAACCGTTCTGATAAATCAGAGAACACTTCTAAATCTGTCATTGTGAATCCCTTCTTTACACAAATGTATACGATATTAATAAAAGTATAGCCAATATTGATGGAAACAACAATCAATGTATCCTATTCTTATATTATTGAACATAACGGAGAGAACAGATAGAGGTGAGAAAACGCATGCAACTGCAAGTTTTCGGCAAACGAGACTTTAATCGAGAGTTAATATCGCTTGTGATCCCCATTGCATTACAAAATCTAATATCAGCAACGGTGATATCTGTTGATGTGATCATGTTGGGTATGATGAGTCAATCCGCAATGGCGGCCGTATCGCTCGCAGGACAAATCACCTTCACATTAACATTATTTTATATGGGGTTGTCAGCGGGGGCGAGTATCCTCACTGCTCAGTACTGGGGGAAGAAGGACACACTAGCCATACAGCGCATTCTGAGTATTGCCTGTGTATTCTCCTTTTGCATATCGATCCTGTTTTTCTTGTCTTCCTTCCTGATTCCCGAGGCACTCATGCACTTGTTCACCAATGATCCTGAATTGATTCAATATGGTTCAAGGTTTTTACAGTTCAATTCCTTTTCTTACTTAGTGATGGGATTATCGCAGATGTATCTGAGTGTGATTCGAAGTATGGAAAATGCAAAACTCAGTGCGTGGATCAGTTCTTTATGTTTGGTCTTAAACATTTTGTTTAATGCCATTTGCATCTTTGTCCTGTTCCCATCCAATCCGGAACTTGCGATTGTGGCTGTTGCTCTTGCCACGGTGTTGGCACGTACGATTGAACTGGCATGTTGTGTGCTTCACTCCTTAACGAAGGGAACCATTCGTTTTCATTTGCCTATACGTGACGATGTTCAGCGTAGTTTATTGAAGGATTTCTTGAGATATACACTGCCTCTCCAGGGAAATTATATCGTATGGGGAGGAGCGCTTACCGCTACGGCGGCCATTATAGGCCATGTGAACTCCGATATGGTTGCGGCGAACTCCATCGCATCTGTAGTTAAGAACTTGGCGGTTGTTCTCTGTGGCGGCATAGCCACAGGGGGCTCTGTACTAATTGGAAAGTATCTTGGACAGGGTGAAATGGAGAAAGCAAAGTATGCGGGTAACCATATGTGTTATTATGCTTTCATTTTTGGAGTCATTGCAGGCAGTACCATTTTGCTTATTAAACCTTTGGTTTACTCCATCGTCAATCTGAGTCCAATCGCTCAAAGCTATCTGGATGGCATGTTATACATTAGTGCGTATTATTGTATTGCGAAGTCGTTTAACTCCACAACTATAGCAGGTATATTCCCGGCTGGTGGAGATGCCAAGTTCGGATTATGGTGCGATACCATTGTAATGTGGCTTATTATTCTTCCACTTAGTTACCTGTGCGCTTTTGTTTGGCATGTGTCTCCCATTTTCTTGTACGTCATCATCAGCTTAGACGAGTTAATCAAACTGCCTATTGCTTTAGCGCGATACCGTCAATATAAGTGGCTGAACAACTTAACTAGAAACTTTAAGAAACCTGCTCTTCACTAAGGATTATGTAATTTACTCTAATAAATATTAGCTTTTCAAAGAGGAGAAGATGGTATGAATATCAAAGAACGAATGGCAAGCAAACAATTATTTTCAGATGATGATGCGAATTACCCGAAAGAGGCTGCGGAGTTAGCTAAAGCACGCCAGCGAGGTAAGGCTTTATGCTATGAAATCAATAATTTGCATCCAGACGATGTTGAGAAGCGCAAAACGTTAATGAAACAACTTTTTGGTAGTATGGGAGAAAATGTATGGATGGAGCCGCCGCTTCGTATGTCATATGGATCAAATACGACGGTGGGAAATAATGTATATATAAATTTCAATCTAACCGTGGTTGATGACTATAAAGTTACCATTGGGAATGATGTCATGTTTGGCCCCAATGTAACGATTGCTGTAACGAGTCATCCTGTGCACCCTGAGAAACGTAAAGAAGGCGGGATGTTTGCTTTACCCGTGGTTATAGAAGATGGGGCGTGGATTGGGAGCGGAGCGATTATTCTACCTGGAGTCACGATTGGCGAAGGAAGTGTCATTGGTGCTGGTAGTGTCGTAACCAAAGATGTGCCTGCGAACGTAATAGCTGTGGGAAATCCATGCAGAGTTTTACGAGAGATTACGGAACTGGATCGAGAGTTCTATTACAAAGACATGCGTTTTGATCAGGTTGAATGGTAAAAGAAGGGACATCTACCTTCTAGAGAGGAGTTTCTCGATGATTATCGTTTATTTTATTATTGTATTGTTACTTCTGTTTTTTGTCATTAGAGCCATTGTTCATTCACGCCGAACCCACTTAGTAGCAAGTAAAATGAAAAAAAAGTTTGAACATAACTTTAATGAAGAAGCCTATCATAATGATCAGCGTTATGACAGAATGTAATTCAGATAACAGAATCTATATGCTTTTAAAAAATGGCTATGTTAAACTTGTTTGTTGATTTTCATACAAAAGTTAACCGCCCACTGAAAGGCGGTTAACTTAATCCAATGGCTATCATCTATAAATGTTTTTTGATTTGAGTATTAATTCTTTCTACGGTTTCATTGGCGGGGCTTGTTTTAAAATCCTGATATTTTTTCAACAAGGGCATAAATGCTTTGACTTTCATTTCATGAATAGTCACTGCATCGTTTAAACCTGCTTTACATAATGAAACCTCCATTAAATACATACCTCCTATTGAGATGCTTGTTAAAAATACGATTTAAAGTACATGCTCAGTTAACTTAGTACAAAAAAGATATTTGTCTAATTTCTGAACGATTGTTCGTGAATATCAAATATCAACATTGAGGATTAACATAGCCAAAAAATAACAAAAGCAACCGACCCAAATGGATCGGTTGCTTTTGTTAGCTTATGGTCAGCTGTACGTAGGCATGTACATGATAGCTGGACACAAGTTGTCAATCGAATTATTCCTTTTCTATAGTTGGTGATAAAGCCTTGTTATGCGAATTGTATCTTGGTATCTTCTGTAAAGTAGAAAGAACTACGCCGCCTACAATAAGGATGGAACCACCTATTTGTGTGAAAGTGACTGGGTTACCAAGCATGAGATATCCAAGCACCATAGCGACAAATGGTTGGAGATTCAGAAATACAGTTGCTTTGGCAGCGCCAACTTTCCGAATTTGATTGTTCCAAATGATTGCACATAAGCCTTGAATGAGCAGAGCCGAACTGATCAAGAGTATCCACCATCCCAAAGAATGAGAGCTCTGTTCATCAGCTTCTTGCCACACTGCCACCGGAAATACGAGCACACAGCCTAGCAACGTTGAATATGAAGTCGCTCTGAGAGCATCCATTTTTTCCGTGAGTTTTCTCATCAGGATCGTAGAACCAGAGAATGCGAGCATGCAAATAAACATGATTCCCATCCCCGTTGTTAGGGATAGATGTAATCCTTTGCCTTGGCTGACTACGAAAAATACACCAATAAGTGCAACCAGCGATCCTACCGCCATACGCAGAGGGAATGATTCTCTTAAGAAGATTCTCGCTAGTAGAGCAGTAAATATAGGAGAGAGCGATAATATGAGTGAAGTCGTAGTTGCATCTATCGTCTGCAATCCTGTAAAGAAAGATACCTGATGCAGTAGCATTCCAATCAAGGCAATCGGGATGAGGTAAATGACATCCCGTGCAGTCAACCGTATCATACGTTTGGACAAAATCAGATAGCCCATCAGGAACACGGAAGAGACGGCAAGGCGGTATGCGGAAAGATGCATTGCAGGAAACTCCTGCAGTAAGAGTGAGCCGAGTACGAAGTTACTTCCATAAAGCGTCGCACAAAATAAGAGAAGCAGATAAGTTCGCAAGCCAATGCGCCTTCTTTCAAAATTAAGCTAATCCGATCATCTTATTGGTTAGGCTGTCGTTTGATAGCAACTAGCTCAATCTCAATCTCAGCACTACGGGGTAGCATAGCTACCTGAACGGTAGTTCTTGCGGGATGATGGTTACCAAAATAGTGACTATAAACGTCATTCATTTGTTCAAAGTGATCTAAGTTCGTCATAAAAACAGAAGTTTTCACAACGTCTTCCAGGGAGAATCCAGCTTCAGATAACACATTCTGAAGGTTCGTCAGGATCTGTTGAGTTTGTGCAATAATGCCTTCCTGTAATTGACCTTCAGCATCGATCGGGAGCATTCCGGAAGTGTACAACACATTTCCATTCTTAATAGCTTGTGAATAAGGACCGATTGCCGCTGGCGCTTGTGCGGATGTAATAACTGTATGATTCATGATGAATTTCCTCCTCTAACGATACAGAATGTTTTGCTGTTCATGTAATGTGTAATTAAGAACCCGCAGCAATAAGCTGCGGGGTGTCAGATCGTATTTTGATATCCGCTACTTGTGTTGTTATTGACCCGCCGGTGTATAATTCTCGTCTAGGAATGATTGAACAGCTTGGAACGCCTGAACTCTATTTTTCTCAAGCAGTACCATATGGGTACCTTCTCCAATTTCAACCCAACGTCGATAGGCAGCTCCGGTTAGGGAAGTGAAGAAGTTTTGTGCCAAATCTAACGGCACATCAATATCCCATTCCGCATGAAGGAGGAGTACAGGTACGGTGATATCTTTAGGTTCATAGAAAGCTTTGCCTACCGTCCAATATTCACGGATGTCTAGGATCGGTCCGTTGGTAGCGCGAATATGTTCAGGGTGTACAGACTGAGTATTAGGATCAGTAGCAAGAGTTGCTTCAACCCATTTCTCAAACCAACCCTCAGGGAGCAGAGTGTCACGTTTCCCTTCAGGAGCAGCACTTAACCATCGTTCTTTCGTAGAACCTGCGGGCACAAGACGGTAAGAGCCAAGTGGACCGCCTGTATCGATCGGGATTGGTTTGGTGCTGAGCCACTGAGGAGCAATGAGGGTTAACTTGTTCACCTTGTCGTTATTACGGCTTGTATATGCCCCAGCTACCGTACCGCCCCAAGACATCCCAAGTATATTGACCTTGGATAGATTACGATGTTTTAGGACAAAGTCTACAGCCGATTCGAAATCACGAACTCCGGTTTCTGTACGGACAAGCGGAGGATTTTGCTCAGCAGGTTGTTCCATTTCCAATGGTCTTGTGGATCCGCCATAGCCACGAACATCTACCGCATAGACATCATAGCCGTGACTAGCAAGGTAATCTAGGAAGGAAAAGCCGTCAAGCTCCACATCATACAGGCTACCCACTGGATAAGTTGCACCATGAACCATAACGATCGTTTTTTCTTTAGAGAAGACATTCATAGAGGCAGGACGTTTATTAAGGACGGATAACTCAATTCCCGGCGTATCACTAGCTATTTTAAAATTCTCAGATATGATGGAAATGGATTTATTGAATGTGTTGTTAGACATGATATTGTTCGCCTCTCTTTAATAAAATGGATGATGTATTATATAAACCGCCAGTTGAAGCCATCTTTGCTTCGGGTGACATAACCGGCTGAACTCTCTGGGAAATGCGTACTGAAATAAATAATGGGACGATCGGCGATATATTCTAAAGCCCAGCGGCGTGAGATTCGAGCCTGATCACCAAATTCACAATACATCGAATTCCAATCAGGTCTTAAGACTTGGAATGGATGATGCATGATATCGGCTCCGAACAGAGCTTCTTCACCACCTGATGAAAGACGAATGGACATTTGTCCAATACTGTGACCTGGAGTCGGAATAAATGTAAATAGTTCTAGAAACGTTCCGCCTTCTGGAGCAATCGTTTCCGTCAAACCTGCCTCTACGACAGGAAGTACGCTTTCTTCGTAAACATTGAAGTTTGCTTCATTTTCTTTGTTATGGCTTGCTTCACTGGAGTAATACTCTTGTTCTTTAAGCGGGAATACGTACTTTGCATTCGGGAATGTCGGTACCCACTTGCCATCAACTAGCTTGGTATTCCAACCGACGTGATCCACATGCAAATGAGTTAACAGCACGTAATCGACTTCTTCTGGAGTAACACCTGCCTCTTGGAGTCGTTCGAGATATGGCAACTGCAGATTGGCAAGATCCGGATTCAGTGGCAGGTTTTTATCGTTACCTGTAGCGGTATCAATAAGAATTGTATGATGGGGCGTCTTCACGACCCAGGTGCCGATACTGACAATCAGTTGCGAATTTTCGTCAATCAAGCCCTCGGGGAGGGAATGTTGGTTTGCTTCCAAAAGAGTAGGATCCCATGTACCTGGGAAATAAATTTCAGGTTGAACACCACTAATTACCATTTCAGTAACTCTAGTTACGGTAGTATCACCCACCGTGTAAATCTTAGGTAGCTTCGTCATGTGCCACATCACTTTCGTTGAAATTTCGCTGGAAATGAAATCCTATATGAAAAAGAATTATGTGTAAATGTCCCGGGAACTTATTTGCACATCAGCCTTACTAAAATCTTAGTCCAATAATGCTGTTAAATCAACGTTTTTACACCGTAATTGAACCTAAGCAAGAAAGCTTGCTATTGCTCGGTATTTTGATTAATATCAAAATATAAATTTCGCTGACAGCGAAAAAATGAATGTGTGGGAGAAATGAAATATGAATTCGATCGGCGAGGTCATCAGGAATACACGCAAGCAAAACAAATTAACGCTTAAAGAAGTGGCAAAAGCCGGGTCCATCTCATTATCTTTTCTTAGCGAAATAGAACGTAACAAAGCGAATCCATCAATCAGTGTGCTAAAACGGATTGCTAATGCGTTAAACGTTAATTTTACTGATCTATTTGGTCAGAAAGAGCAAAGTATTGTTGTGAGAAAAAACGAACGTAAACCGCTGGTACATTCTGAAGGCTCTCGTATTACGTGGTATTCCCTTAGCGAGGGAAGTAGAAACAAGATGGGACCATTAATGGGCGTGCTTGAAGAAGGTGCGACCTCAGGAGATATTGGTGTAGGACACAGTGAAGGCGAGGAGTTTCTGTATGTGCAGTCGGGAGGCTTGGAGTTTGTGCTTGGAAGTGACAGATATACGCTGGAAGAGGGAGATAGCATCTACTTCGATGCTAGGACGCCGCATAGCTATAAGAATGTATGGAAAGGAGAAACGGTAGTTATTGCTGTAGTAACACCTCCCACTTTTTGAAGGTTAATGCTGTGCTCAAAAGTAACACTCCAAAATGAAAACCTGGATTATTAAACCATGATTAGCTTTCGCTCATTCGAGGGAAGTTCAGCAAGCATATGATCCAGACAGTGTTGGACGGCAATTTGCAGCCATAGCCTGTATCTGGCGACCGCCGTCCGCATTTTGAAAAAGTGAAGGTTCCAGCATTAATTATTTATGGTATGGACGACCCAATGTTTGTCCCTGCCTGTGGAGAAGATACGGCACAAGCCATTTCTGGCGCAGAGCTTATGTTGCTTGAAGGCATGGGACATGATATGCCACCGCAACTGTATGAAACTATTGTTGATGCCATTGAACGAACGGCCCGGTGCAACAAATAACTGGTTGAAACGAAGACGAGTTGTCCGTTGACGATCTTAGCCGATGCCGATATGCGACCACACAACGTAGCCAGGAACAAGGGAATATGCCTACTAGTCGAATTAAGTCGTGGTAGTGACCTCTAAATATTTTTGCATGAATATTACTTTTTTGAAGCCAGCTTTTACATTAAATGAACCGGATGTAAGTTCTTTTTTGATAATATAACCGAAACGCTCATATAATTTTTGTGCTGACGGGTTCGTATCAACAACCTCTAGGTTTATTTTAGTGATTTTCATACTTTTTGCCAGTTTCTCCACCTCATTTAATAGCAATTTACCTAGTCCATTACCAGGCGCTTTTTCAGATACAGCAATAGGGTCAATCTGCAATATATCTTCGTCGTACAAATGGAACCTTAAATAAAACGTATAAAAGAAATATCGCCACATCGATGCGAATGGAGGGTAAACCTTCCGAAAAGCGATATAATTCGCAGGTGCAAAGGCCTTTTTTCCTATATTGTACCCGAGAAATCCAATCACTTCATCATTTCTTATTGCATATATGCCTTGTTCAAATTGAATGGATTGAGCTAATAGCTCAACTGCCTGTTCTCTCGATTTTGCAAAAAACCAAAGATATTTTACTTTCAATGGAAAAGCATCGTAAAATAAATTGGCCACTTGTTCTTGTTGCTGTGGATTAAGCTTCATTGCAATTTCAATTTGTTCCACTGTGATCTCCCCCAACCTTCATTTTAAATTTCATTGATGTTCTATAGTTCATTTTCCTAAAATGAAGAAGAGTGAACAATTCACATTTCTTAGAGTTATGGGTACATTTCTTAGAATCATTGATCTGCAGCTTTATCATCGTTGAATTGAAAGGAGGACATAAAAAATGAGCAGGTATTTGACCCAAAATCCTCCCTTAAAATTGCAGTTCCTAAGAATCAAAGATGAACCGTTTCGGTGGAGTAATTCCATTGAGGTAGTAATTGTACTGGAAGGTAGCATTCATGCTGCCATTGCAGACGAGAAAAGAACATTAAGAGTTGGTGGGATAGAAATTTTCAATATCAATCAAGTTCATCGTCTGTTACATACCAATGAAGATAATTTGGTGTTAATTATCAATATTGATGCTGAATTTGCTAAGGATCACTGTTCAGATTTATCTAAAATCTGGTTTGCGCACGAATTTGGCCCAGGAACATACCTAGGGTTAGAACGAGTCAAAGAAATAACGGAAGCGATCTGCACACTAATAACTCCAGTTGTAAACAACAAGAGTGAGCTACGCTTTTTAACCTTAATGAATATAATCGAACCATTGTTGGATCTGCTTATTACGAATTTTGATATCAAAAGAATTTTCGAAGGCAACCCAATTAAGCTACAACGAATATGGAAAATCTATGATTATTTATTTAATAACCAAGGTTACACCAACAAGGCTTCTCTGAATGAAATTGCCAAAATGACAGAGGAGTATTTAAATTTAGATTATTTATCATCACAGTTTAAGTTATTAATAGGAGATACGCTGCAAAATTTACTTCATTATTTACGAATTGAGCATGCGATAAAACTATTATTAACGACAAATTTAAGTCTGGTTGAAATATCAATCGAGAGTAGTTTTTCTTCTCCTAGATATTTTTATCAAAAATTTAATAAGATTTTCCCAGAGGGACCGAAAGAATTTCGCCAAGAAAATAAAAAAAAGCAAGAGATGATAGAGCACTGCAGAGAAATCATTGATCCAGCATTAGTTCTAACAAGGCATGAAGGGTTATTTTACAGTTGTGAAGCAATAAGCAGTGAACAAAATAAATGGATTAGCCTCGATCTATTTGGATCTTATGATCAAAAATCAAATTCTCTGTATGTGATTAAAATTTCTGATTTACTTAAACGCAACTCAGATAAGAATTTTAATAGGATTCTTCAGGTTCATAACCTAAGCCCATATCAAGTTTTTGGATTTGAAGAAACTTTAAATTCTCTAAACAGTGATATTAAAGTTCTGACAAGGGTTATAAATCAATTTAGCGAGAACGATATTCATCCTGTATTTATTGTGAAAGCGAACAGTAAAGTTATGTCAGAACAGATAACAATAATACAGCAACTAATTCAAAACTATACCCTTACCTATGGTGCAGAACGTTTGAAGGGATGGAGGATTGAAATTCGATAACCACAAAAATTGAGCTCTGCGAACTAACGTGTAGGGATAAAAAAAATTTAAATATTCCTTGACGGGAATATTCCTATTGGAGTATATTTTATTCATAAGATGACACGGCCGTTTTTCAGCGAACCAAATAGGCTGTAGACCGATGTCAAATATTCAATAAGGAGAGATTTGTAATGACAGAAAGCAACGCATTGGAGAACATTACCTCAAAAGTAGGAGAGCGGGAATTTACATTGGAGCGTGTCTTTGATGCACCTCGAGAGCTTGTATTCAAGGCATTTACCGAACCTGAGCATGTGTCTCGCTGGTGGGCACCGGAACCATTTACAATCCCGGTTTGCAACATAGACCTCCGCCCAGGGGGGATTTGGCACTATTGCATGGAATCGCCAGAGGGTAACAGACATTGGAGCAGGGCGGTTTATCAGGAAATCGTAAAGCCGGAACGAATTGTTTATACTGGCGGTTTTGCGGATGAAAAAGCCAATCCTGTCGCAGGTCAGCCGGAGCATCTGGCCACAGTCACATTCACTGAGCAGGAAAGAAAAACCAAGCTTACAGTTCAGATCGCGTTTGGTTCAGCCGAAGAACTCAAGACAACGTTGAAAATGGGCATGAAGGAAGGACTTTCAATGACAATTAACGGTTTGGCTGAGCTTTTGGAAGAACTTCAGACGGCATGAAAAATTCAAAGAAATGACGGTCCACTTGAAAAAGATCTCCAAGAATTAATGAAAATTCGAATGTACATTGTAGGAAAAACAATGGATACGACAAAATGGAGTGCTCTTGCCGAACCCAATCGATTGCACTTGAAATTCACATAGAATCGTGCGAGGCTGAACAGAACAATGGTTAGCCCTTTAGGCTAAGGCTTCTGTGCATCATGGAGATGTTGCGAGCCCCGCCGATTGGCCCTGGCGAGCTTGATGCGTAGTTCAAAATATCTGTTTTCGTGCAGTAAAATGTAATGATAAAATAAATTGATGTGATTAAATGACCACACACACGTAATTGCGTTGAACTGTCAAGAGACAAGAACATTGTTCCATTCAAGTCGCTATTATAGCGGCTTTTTTGTTTTATCGGTACAAGTTCTTGTCCCGATTGCGGTAAAGGACAAGAACATCGTCCGATTACCGCTTAGATAAGCAGTTAAAGGCAGGGGTTATGGCATTTAGTGCCGGAATAACGCCTAAGAGAGGGTTGTCTATGCTAACCTCTAATCTGGATGAAGTACCTTTCTACTTTACCTTCGGTGTAATCTCCAACCCTGATATTAATAAGCCGTAACGAAGACGTTCCAACCGTCATTGAAAAGATTACAGGGATTGCCGAACGTTGGTATGTTTGAGCGATTCCGCTAACGGGTAACGTTAGTTCAATGAAAAAGCGACAGTCTAGGACTTTATTTTCTCGTCCATGGCTGTCGCTTTCTCGATTTCAAGGGTCAGCCCAATACTTATTTTATGAGGGCTGCCGTATGGCAATTCTAAAAGCCGCGTGGTATCAAGACATCGAATCTAATACTTTATTTTCTACAGACACCAGGACGACATCCTGCGCAAGTATCAGCTAACCGTCCGCGGCCGGACGTCCACAACGGAATCGAATATGGACGCTTCACTTATGAAATGGCTTGCAAGATATTAACAATCTTCCTTTCAATATCGGAGTCGTCTATCATTTTCAGATATTCGGGTTTTAGCAATTGATACTGCTTCATGTTGTAGAAATCCATTATCGCTTGTTTCAAGGTGATATCATACTGAATCGAAAATGACGGCTCGATAAAGCGTCGCAACACAGCGTCATCTTGAACCATAAACATCACGGCATTCAATCTGTTGAAAATCTGTTGCTCCATACCGGATTCAAAAAAAGTTTGTAAGCTTTTATTCCGATTCTGTAGGGCAAGGGACAGATTCTCAAAATGGTGCGGATAAAATTCCTTCAGGTCTTGCAAGAACAAATCAGAGATATACGCGGCACACATCAAAGATTGTAAAAATGTTAATTGAAAACGATCCAAAAAAGAGACGGAGTCGTCTTTGACAACGGTGTCAGCCTTCTTCGAATAATCAATGTAATAATCCACGACTTGTTCGATGATGTCGTCTTTGGAGGAAAAATGCTTATAGAGTGTCACTTTGCTGATATCCATATATTTTGCGAGATCGTCGACTTTCAGTTGGCTGAATTTTGTTTTTCTTATAACGGGTTTTATTTTTTCTACATATGTATCTACACTCACTGCTTTTCTCACGTATAAGTGCCTCCCTTTAATGCCTCTCGAACTTATTATAACAAATTTGCTGCCTTTCATGTATTAAATTAATTAAATGAACTAAATTAATAAAATTAGTTTACTTAATAAATTTATTGCTATATAATCGATCCTGTACCTAATCATCCGATTACGGATTATACAAAGGGAGGACGATTCAAATGGAACCATTCAGTAAAGGCAAATTCTCTGACAAAAAGGTCGTGATCACGGGAGGTAGCAGCGGAATCGGCCTGGCGACGGCGAAGTTGCTAGTGGATGAAGGCGCACACGTTCTGATTACTGGACGTACTCAGACGACGCTGGATGCGGCTCGTGAACAACTCGGCAACAACGCTGTTGCATTGCTGAGCGACGCCGCGTCGTTGACGGATATCGAGGAGTTGGTCGACCGGGTCAAGGCCGAGTTCGGCATGATCGACGCTCTGTTCGTTAATGCCGGTATCACGCGCTATGTCCCCTTCGAGTCAATGTCCGAAGACGTGTACGACGAGTTACTTACAATCAACGCCAAAGGTCCGTACTTCACCGTACAGAAACTTGCCCCATTGCTAAACGCAGGAAGTGGCGTGGTGCTTACCACCTCTATCACGAACGTATTGGGAATCCCGATGATCAGTGCGTACGCGGCCAGTAAAGCAGCGCTGCGCTCCATGACTCGCAGTCTGGCCCGCGAGCTGTTACCGCGGAAGATTCGCGTCAACGCGGTCAGCCCCGGCCCCATTGACACCGACATCTTGGAGAGGTCGATGCCGAAGGAAGCTGCAGAACAGACCGGGGCGCAGATAAAACAGCAGATCCCGATGCTGCGTTTCGGCGATCCAGTCGAGGTCGCCAAAGCCGTAGCATTCCTGGCATTTGAGGCCACCTATACCACCGGGGCTGAGTTCCCTGTCGACGGAGGCGGTTCCCAGATCTAAGCGCCCTAAGTTCGCACGCATTACTTTTAAAGCGCGGGTAGGAGGGTCATGAATTTTCATGTAGCTTTCCCCTCAAGACACCCTGCCTTCTAGTGAACTTTATAGTTTAGGATATCGTTGTTTTTTCTTGGAAGACCGTTTGAGTTCACAAGAACACGATTCTATCAGAGCAAAATGGAGGGAATATCACAATGGAGAATACCATGCGGACAATCCGGTTCCACAACTACGGCGAACCAACCGATG
Source organism: Paenibacillus sp. JNUCC-31 (assembly GCF_014844075.1). NCBI lineage: Bacteria > Bacillati > Bacillota > Bacilli > Caryophanales > Paenibacillaceae > Paenibacillus > Paenibacillus sp. JNUCC31. Next base: position 212,002 of record NZ_CP062165.1, on the reverse strand, counting down.
TTTTGTGCTTGGATGAGGTGGTGATCCCAGAACCAGGCCCGGGACGCATTCGCGTGAGCGTACGCGCTTGTGGGTTAAATCCGGTTGACTGGGGGATGTGTCGAGGCCACTTTGCCGGTCAACTGCCCTTGCCTCGCGGGATTGGGCTGGACGTGTCAGGGATTGTAGACGCAGTTGGAGAGGGTGTAACCGATGTCGCCATCGGCGATGCCGTTCTGGGTGCCGCCGATTTCATGGGTGGATCGAGCGCCGGTGCGTCCGATCGGGCGATCATGTACTACTGGTTCCGCATACCGGACGGACTCGACTTTGTACAGGCTGCAGCACTGCCATTGGCGGTCGAAACCGCCTACCGAGGCATTGATACTCTCGGGTTAAGGTCGGGCCAGACCATACTAGTGCACGGAGCTGGAACAACGGTAGGCTTCGCCGCCGTCCAGATTGCCCTCATGCGCGGTGCCCGCGTGATCGCAACCGCTGGTCCCACCTACGCCGACAAGCTCCGCTCAATGGGAGCGTTGCTGACCTCGTACGGTGATGGAATGGTCGAACGAGTGACCGAACTGGCGGAGCAGCCGGTTGACCTTGTTCTGGATACCGCACCAATCAGCGGCGCAATGATGGATCTGATCCATATCGTCAATGGGCATCCCCAGCGCGTCCTAACCGTCAGCGATTTCGCCGCGGCCGTTGAACTTGGCGCTCGCGCCAGCTACGGAGAAGAACATACCCTGCGTTATGACGTTGTCGGCGACTTTGCCCAGTACGCAGCAGACGGAAAGTTCACGATTCCGGTCGCGAAGACTTTCGCACTCGACGCATGGCGTTCAGCTGTCGAAATCAGCCAGAGCGGGGGTGCCCACGGCAAACTGATCCTCCTGCCCGACTCCGAATGATGAGCACATATAACCGATGAAATTCTGAATGAAGGAGGACATGCATTGAGTAAGAACCAACGAGAACATATTGCACTGATTACAGGGGCAAGTAACGGGATCGGGTTGGCATTGACCCGGAAAATGCTGTCGGAGAACTGGCAGGTGGTTGCTTTGAACCGGTCGGATTTTCCAGCAGACGATAGATTCCTCCAAAATCATCTCAAGGACGGACGGCTCCGAGCCTATAAAGTGAAGGATCTCACCGATTATGACAGTTTGAGACACTCTTTGGAAGAAATAAAAAGCAAGGAACAGCGGATCGATATTTTGTTTAATAACGCTGGAGGAGGCTTAAGCGAGCTGCGCTATTCGAAACAAGGCCGCGAATTGCATTATGAATTGTTGACGGTCGTTCCTTATATTATTCTGATGGAATTGAAGGAGCTGTTGAAGAACGGCAGCTTAAAAACGGTGATTAACACTTCGTCGCAGGTGTTTAGATTTACGAAGGAGTTTTCGATCGACAAATTGGAGCATCCCAAAGCCTTCCGCAAAATGTATGGACCGTATGCGACTTCAAAGCTGGCTCTTTCGTTGTGGACCCAAGCCATCGCACCGCAGCTTGCCAAGGAAAACATCAAGATCCGCAGCGTTGACCCGGGCATTAACAACACGCTAAGAAAAGGAAAAGATTCCGGACTGACCGCAGGGTTTGAACTGTTTATGAAATTTTTTTCCTCTCCGCCTACTCATGGAGCCAACCTATTATATGAGGGAGCACTCGGCAAAAACAGCAATGAGACCGGCGTGTTTCTGTTCAAAGATCGGATTGCGGACTTGAAATTTACTGAACATGCGCAGCGTGTGCTGGAAAAAATCTCCGACATATATAGCCATGAATTTCTTGGCGGGAGTTTTCAAGTTAATGGCTGAGTTCCAGAAGATTGTTGCTCACAAGGCCATCTTCTGAAGTTCGTTCTCACATTAGGCTGGAAGAGTCTATCCAGTTGTTTCCATGGACTGCTGGATCGCTTGGTGAAAAAGTTCTTTGGTTCGCGTAAGCGTCGACAGCGAGGTTGTTCCATCAATGAAATGGTGCTATAGTGATTCAAATACTTCGTAGTCACATCGCGGAAGAAGTGAAGAAGGCTTTGAATCGATCGAGATATGCGTTCACGTTATGGGTGTCATACGGGGGCAGTCATTTTATGAGCTCAGTCAGTTTTTACTGGTTGAGCTTTTTGTTATGTGCCCAACATGGGCGCTATCTCTAGGCATCATAAGTGGAAGTAAAACCCAAAAAAACGATTGCTTAATCAGTGATTGTAAGGTATTATTCAACTATCAAACTTTTATCTAAACGTTTAAACAGCTAATGAACGATGGTTCTTATGCTTAGACAGGAGAGACTTATGAGAAAAACCAGCATAAAGGACATCGCACTTAGGGCTAATGTTTCTATTGCTACAGTCTCCTATGTGCTTAACGGCACTCGCAATGTCCGCCCGGAAACGCGCAGGAGGGTCCAGGAGGCCATCGAAGCATTAAACTACAAACCGAACGAGATTGCTAAAAGCCTTAAACGTAACAGTACCAACACCATTGGTGTTATTACGGAGGATGTGACTGTATTTAATGCTCCGGATATTATCGATGGCATCAACGACTTTGGAGACCGTCATGACCTTCATATCCTGCTCGTCAACCTTAGGCTAGACAAGCGAATTGGTCGCAATTTTCAGGACGTCGAAGCGTATCGTAAGTATGCAACCAATGCCGTATCCGAACTGCTTAGTAAACAAGTAGACGGCATTATCTATATTGGAGTTCACACTCGCGACTTGACAGGTCTGATCAATGTTGAAGGTAAACCAATTATATATACCTACGGTTACACACAAGACGATATTTCAATTCAGTATAATGATGAACAGGCATCTTATGAAGCGATGTCGTACTTGGTACAAAAGGGACACAGTCGCATCGCAATTATTAGTGGTTTAATGGATTCAATCCCTTCAAGACGCCGATTAAACGGTTATTACAAAGCAGTTACCGATTTTGAACTGCCATTTGACCCTTCCTTAATAAAGATGGGGGATTGGGAAAGAGATTCTGGCTATAGATACGCTAACGAGCTACTCGACATGGACAATCCGCCGACTGCGATTCTGTCAATGAACGATGTTATGGGCGTTGGGGTTCTTCAGGCCGCGAAGGAAAAGGGGCTTAGCGTCCCTGATGATATTTCTGTAGTTGGTTTTGATGATAGGGAATTCAGCGATTACCTGAGCCCACGTCTGACAACAATGGGATTACCGCTTCATGAGATGGGATATTTAGCGATAGAAACCCTTTACCGCCTAATCAATGGAGAAGATGTTCAAAACCTAACCATGCCGGAATGCCGCTTGATCGAGCGTGATTCAGTTCGGATTCTGGAAGCTTAAAAGCTAAAAAGGAGCATGCCAGTTTCCATACATAGAACAAACGCAGGTAGGCTTCGCAATACCATAGAGGAACTTAAGTTTCTCTTTTCGAAATTAATTTAAACGTTTAACTTAATTCCGATCGATGAAAGGGTGATCTAAGTGACCATTCTTAGTAATGAAAAATTTAGGATCGAGTTTGGTGAACGTGGTACCGTTCAGTCATTGGTGATGAAAGATGATCCCCATGAGATGAATTGGGTAGTAGATCCTCATTATTTGCGAGAGGTTGGATTTCAAGATGATGAGGATAAGCTCTTTGGAGAATGGAGTTTGCAGTTGAATGACAGGTTTGTTCAAAGCTCGATGTTTAAGCCAAATATTACGAAACATAGCACGAACCATGTTACCGTGGAGTTCAAAGACGTACAGGTCAAGATCTTGTTTTCATATTTGCTGGAAGGCGATCAATTCCGCTGGGGTATCAAACTGACCAATGAATCGGATGAGAGCATTAAAATTCAAGGGTTGCATGTTTGGTTTTCTCTCGCCTACATTATGTTTCGAACGCAAGATGTGTACCGTAACATGCATGAATCCTGCGCCGTATATACGCACATCGGAGGGAACTTTGCCAAATTTGCTGCTGTACGACGAAGTAACGAAGGGCCTCATCTCGGAATCTACACGCTCAGAGGGAATACATCCACCTTGGGTTCTCTTTGTCGCTATTGTAACCGCTTTCTAGAACAAGTTTCTCCATCTTTGGACGGCTTGTTGTACCACAGACTTTCTTTGGTGGAGGATGGGTCCTCATTAAAAGATTTGGTACTTACCGATTGGATATATGATGACGCTTACAACTCTTTAACGTTAATGCCCGGACAAGCGGAAAATTGGGAGTACGGATTTGTATCATTCCAGAACCTGGCGGATTTCTACCACCAAGGCAAGGTTCTCGGACATCCTCACTGTAGCTTTACACCCGTTGTGCCTGAAGGCGGACAATTCACAGCCTCAGTCCGTTTGCCTAGGGATCTTGAAATAAGGTCGTTAAAGCTATACAGTGCGCCTGGGCACGCGAATGACATCGAAGAGCAGGATATCTCGACACTACTGATTCCTTCAGGAAAGTCTATGTCACTAGACGTGGGCTCTGCTCAAATTAGCAACCCTGTCGTTGAACAGGAGTTCATCGTAACCCTACCCGCTGACGTACCGGGAGAACGCAAACTGGAGTTGATACTCAAGGACGGACGTCGTGACATGCTGGTTTGGAATGTCCTTGAACCCGTTCATACCTTGCTTGAAAAGCGAGCAGAATGGCTGGCAGTAAATAGCTATGAAGGCAGGGAGGCAGCGGTTCGGCCCCATGCGTTCCGTCCGTTATCTAACCAAGGTGAGTCACTGGGAAAATTGGCATTCTTATTAATGAAAAATTGGATGTCTTTACCTGTTCCCGAGCAGGTTATGAGGGCGGAAGCAGCAGCGGTGCTGGATATGAAGGTGCACTGGTTTATTGACGGTGATTTGTCCCGGCCACAACTTTTGTACGGTAACTTCTATCGTATCTACGATTTCGATTATATCGCGCATGTTTTTTATCTATTATCACAAATGGATGAAGAGCTGCTTCATCTGCATTCTCCTTCCGAGTATTTGACATGGGCAGCCGAAGTTATGTGTTTGCGACTTGATCCCGATTGCCATTTAGGTCAGCGAGAAAAGGACGAATCGCGTCTAAATGGCGTGTTTATTCTTTACATACGTGAACTACTACAAGCGTTGAAAGACAAAGGATATGCTGAATTACATAATCAACTACGACAGCTATGGGATCGCTTTGGTCGAGAAATGGAAATTGGTGTTCGGCACTACGGCGGAGCCGTTACAGAGCACTTTTATGATAATGCCGGATTTGGTCCAACGTGCACAGCATTATGTTTCCTTGGGCATACCGACGAGGCTTCACAATATGGTCAGCTTATTTTGGCGAATATCGGATTCAGCAACGACTATAGGCTGCAAAATCCGGATCGATGGTGGGAAGCACTGTCTCCAATGATTCATTCCTTATGGGGCGGACTAGCGGCATCGTCGGCATTGGTTGCGTATGAACATCTCGGTAATACAGAATATCTGGAAGCAGCTTATCGCTCTACAATGGCAATCTTCCATTGCTATGACTGGAATGTAAAATCCACCCCGCGAAAGCTGGAGAAAGGTGAAGCCGCATCGACGTATAGTGTATCTGCACCCAACTTGAACATGCCGGAATTGTCGCGTAATCGTTTTGGGCAATCGGTGTTCGTGGGAGCAGACGATCCGCTGTTTGCCGCTTTGTTCTCCGATGTATCGGGGGATGATTGGGATATGGGTGAGGAATTAGTAGCATATTTGCTGGGGTTTGGAACTACGACGTACCTCTATCGAGATGAAGGAGGCACTTTAAGATGTGTCAACGGATTCGTTACAGAAGAGCATGATGGTTGGACCGTGAAAAGTTATGCGGCGTATCCGTCCAGGTACGTATTCCGTGAAGAAGACTTAGAGTTCAGAGCTCCTCAAGGAACGTTGCAAAAGAGCATTCGCCTGGAAAATGGAAAGTTCTGCGATTGCCTTTGACGAGTCTGCTAACTTGGCAGTTCCCACTTGTTCTATAAAGGAAGTACAGACTTGATTAACGATCAGCACCACATAATCATCCGGATATGATGCAAGACCATGTTTTTAAGTTAAACGATTAAATTCGTTGACTTGAAATAAATAGCATTGAAAAAGGGAGGAAACAAACATGAGGTTCGGTAAGCGCAAGTTGGTTCTGTCTCTCGCATTAACCTTGGCTTTCTCCACGCTGGCAGGTTGTTCTGGCAATTCGGACACTTCCGGTAATGCCAAAAATGCAGCAGCAGGCAAGGGGGATCCGTCCGCTGGGGGCATCACCCTTGAGTTGTTGTATTGGGGGGATGATGTACAGAAGCAACTGGTGGAATCCGCTGCAGAAAAATATACAGCGGACACCGGGGTGAAAATTAATGCGCAGGTGTTGCCGGCAGACGGCACATTTGACACCTTCATCCAGACGAGGCTTCAATCCGGAGAACTGCCGGACATCAGTTACATGGGGGAAGCTGACATTCAAAAGTATAATGAGATGGGCATTTTAGAGGACATTTCCGACCTGCTTGCGGATGGAACCATTCCGGAGAAACTTCCTGCAATCACCATCCATACTCCAGAACAGAAAGTTATCGGTGTAGGCTTGTCCAATCAAATGGAACTGCTGTTCTATAGCAAATCGAAATTTGATGAGGCAGGCGTTCCCTATCCACCTACCAAGGTTGAAGAAGCCTGGGACTGGGATACCTTTGTTGCCAATGCTAAAAAGCTAACCAAGGATTCGAGTGGTAAGACAGCTGCTGATGCTGGATTCGATGCTGCATTGACTGAAAACTATGGTCTTGGTTTTACGGCAGGTCGTGAATTTCACCATTTCTGGGCAGCGAACGCCAATGGAGGAGGCATTGTATCCCCGGATGGAAAAGAGTTTCAATGGGATTCACCACAAACGACAGAAGGTATTCAAAAACTGGCTGATCTTGTGAACAAAGACAAAGTTGCTTCGGCCTTTAGCTATACCTGGAGTTCTGGAATTGGCTCCGCTGTGGATGCGTTAAGCGGGGGTTATGCTATGGCTGTGAGCGGATCCTGGGATTTAGCGAATATCAAAGGCAATGAGGATATTGGTGTAGGTGTGCTCCCGAAAATGGAGAAAGCAGTAACCATGAATGCTGGAGCTCCACTCGTTGTGTACAATACCTCCAAACATATCGAAGAGGCTAAGAAATTCTACGCCTATATGGTTAATCCAGAAAACAGCCTAGACTTGCTAAAAAGCGGAGCATGGCTGCCTAATCAGGCGGACTGGTATACAGATCCCGCTTTAATTGAACAATGGACGGCTGATCTGCCAGCCAGCGCAAAGGAAACCATCCTTAGCTATGCTACGACCGAGGGCGCCATTGTCCAATGGCCTGCGTATTATGTCCCGGCTTATTTAAAAATGAACACAGAATACGAAAAGTCGATTGACCAGGCATTATCCGGCCAGAAAAGTGTCAAAGAAATTTATGATGCGATTATGCCGGCAATCAAGTCGCTGTGGGAAAGCGGCAAGGTTTCCTAGCCATAGGAAGGAAGTTTGAATTCGAAAAGAGAGGCTATGCTTATGAATCCAGAACGCAAAATCGGTGCGGAAACCGTTCCTGCCAGAAGAATAGCAAAAGGTGCCACCAAAGAGGCCATTGCCGGATATCTTTTTGCTGCCCCAGCCATCATCGGATTTTTGGTGCTGACGATGTACCCAATGCTCGCCAGTTTATATTACAGTTTTCATAAAATTACGATTATGAGCGGCAGTCAGGTCATGGAATGGATTGGATTGGATAACTTCAGGTATATTTTCAGCAATCCGAGCTCTGAATTTAAAAAATCGATTACGGTTACGCTGGTCTATGCCTTTGTAAACGTTGGGCTTGTTATCGTGTTCTGCCTAATTGTTGCTTTGCTACTAAACCGGAAGTTTATTGGGAGAAATGTGCTAAGAGCTATCTTTTTTCTTCCATCCGTCGTACCGATGCTGGCGACAACGATCGTTTGGCAGATGCTATTGCAAAATCAGGCCAAAGGCGGGCTCGTCAACTGGGTTCTACTACAAATGGGCATTGCGCCATGGGATTTTCTGAGCGACCCACTTCGGATCTTTTACACCTTGTTTATCATGAGCCTGTGGACATGCGGCGGGACGATTGTGGTATTTATCGCCACGTTGCAGGATGTCCCCGGAGAATTGCTGGAGGCCGTTGAGATGGATGGAGGCAATGCCTGGCACAAGTTTTTAAAGGTGACTTATCCCACGATTAAACCCGTACTCTTTTTTCAGCTCATCATGTGTATGATGACATCGATCCAGATTTATACCCAAAGCGTGGTGTTGTCGAGAAATGGCGCGCCTGACCGAATGACATACTTTATCAACGTCATGATCTACGATCATTCCTTTGTTCAAGTGGGCATGCGAGGTTTGGCATCGGCGGAAGCTTGGATCGTATTTCTCATCACGTTGGTGATTACGGGCGTGTTGTTTTACTTTCAAGGCGCGCTCAAACGTGATGATGCCATGGGCAAACGAAAGTGGGTGAGATAATGGAGACGGCACCTGCACCGATGAAGTATACGAGCATCAAGCAGGCTAAAAACCGAAGAAGAGCAATTCATCTCGGCTTGATTGTGTTATCTCTCCTGCTTGCATTCATTTTTGCTTTTCCATTGTACTGGCTGTTACGTGGCGCAATGGTGAGTCATTCGGAAATATTGGCCAGACCGCCTGTATTTTTTCCGAAAGAGCTTGGGTTCGAGAATTTCAGGCTAGGACTGGAACGGATTCAGTTCTGGCGGCAGCTATGGAATTCGGTCTCCATTGTCGTTCCGTATGTCATTGGCACCGTCATCACGACCAGCTTTGCAGCATACGCGTTTGCCAAATTACGTTTCCCCATGCGCGGCGCCTGGTTTGTGCTCGTTATCAGCAGTATGATGCTTCCTAGTGCAGTTACACTGCTGCCGCAATTTTCGTTATATACATCGCTTGGGCTTGCAGGCAAACCTGCCCTAATTATTCCGGCCTTTTTTTGCGCAGGCGGCAATGCATACTTTGTTTTTCTGCTCAGACAATTTTTTATGACAATCCCTGCTGAACTGAGCGAGGCGGCCAAAATCGACGGCGCAGGTTATTTCCGCATCTATTACCGGATCATGCTGCCTCTCATTCGCCCTGCCATGATCGTTGTTGCTCTATTCAGTTTCATTAACTGTTGGAATGAATTTTTCTATACCATGATTTATCTGAAAACAGAGGCCGATTATACTTTGCCTATGGGCTTGTACATGGTGAACGGAATGCGTATTCCAAACTATGAGCAGGTCATGGCGCTTGCACTCATCGTAACACTTCCCTGCCTGGTGTTTTTCCTGATCGGCAACAAATATTTCGTAGAAGGCATTACGTTGACGGGAATTAAAGGTTAATAAGGAGGAGACGAAGCAATGGCGACAAAGAAGAGCAAATGGGCAACAAAAATGTGGGTGGCCGCTTTGGCCACCGTCGTAACCTTGAATACAGGCATCATACCTGCATCGGCGAACTACACGACAGACTTTGTGCATGAAGGCGTAGGTACCGACTACGGCGATGCAACATGGAAGAACAATCAGATCGTTAGCCAGCCCGTGGATTTTAGTCAGGAAACCGTCGGCCAAATGATGAAAGCCATCGAAGATTTTGATTTTGACCAGTTCGCTGCAGATCATGCCGACTTGCCATGGCTCGATAAGTTGCTGGTTAACGAGGGTGTCATCCCAGACGATAACAATGATGATGGCAGTGCCAACACGCTCTTCAGCCGAGGGAGCGCGCTGTACATGAAAACGCAGGACAACCGGCAGCTCGGTTTTGTTGGGACGGTACACTATGCGGATACTCTCAACAAGGATACGATGTACAACATAACTCTTTCTACGGGAGCCGTAGTGGAAGACAAGGCTGCTCGTAAAAACTACCCTAGCCATGCTGACCAAACCTACAAGAGTGGCCGTTTGGACATAAGTCAGCGTAAGTTTATTACCTCCTCTAACAGTGCAGTTACGCTACTGAAGTTAACCAATAACAGTAATACGCCAATTACGCTAACTATGACCGTCAAATCTCCATTTGTAACCGAAGCCGAGGGAGATGAATTGATCGGCAAACGGGTGGCTGCTCCAATTATGGTTGGACGTGCTGGAGAGAAATATGTGGAAGCGATGTCCCACGTTGACGTTCATCTCAGCGGGGATGGCATGACGCCTGTTGGCAATGATTTGGTGAAAGAAATTACGGTCCCTGCAGGTACCTCGGTGGATGAAAAAGTGGTCATGGGGTGGTTGGCAGAAGAAATCCCGGCATCGAAAACACAGTATGCTCAATTTAAAGCAAGCTATAATGAAAAGGCTTTCAATGATCAGGTGAAGGAATACAACGAATGGTGGGCACAAAATATCCCCTACATCGATATTCCAGACGAGAATGTGAAGAAGGTTCTGTATTATCGTTGGTGGTCCAATCGCTTCAACTTGCTGGAAGCGAACATTCCCGGAAACGACTGGCAATTCCCGATGAACATGGAAGGGGTGCTGGGTTACAACAACGGCATCACAGTCAGTGTTCCGTGGGTGTTGCAGGATTTGAAGTGGCTACGAGACCCATCTTATGCATACGGGACTTGGCTAGCCCAAGGCGAATATTCTGAAAACGCCAACTACAAAAACAATCCGGGAAGACCGAATATCTGGACATGGGATATGATGCAAAATACCTCGCAAGTCGGTTGGGAAGCGTACAAGATTTATGGTGGCGGAGAAAAGGTGTTGAAAAAATTCGCCGATTTCTCGGCAAGCGATGTGACGGGCACACTGAATCATTTCAGGGGTACCAATCCTGATTTGGTTTATTACAATCACGGTCCAATTACCGGTAATGATGGAGACACCGTGTCCATGCACTGGAAAGGAAACGGAAACTATGCGCGTTTGGACGGTTCTTCTACAGCATATGCAAACACAGTAGCCACCCAACAAATGTACGAACAACTGGGGGATGACGCAAACGCGAAGCGCATGGAAGAGGTGGCACAGCGAATTCGGAACGCCATTCTGAACAACATGTGGTACGACGAAGCAGATTTTGACGGTGACGGCGAAGCCGATACCAACGGAGAAGGCAGCTTTTTGCACAAAAAAGTCATCAACCAACAAGACGTATTCAATCCATGGCGTGACAACAATATGTTTGTGTTTAACTTCGGTGTAGTGCCGAAAGAAGGGGAGGCAGGATACGAATCCAAGTACTTGACCCAGTTATCCGATTACGGTGATCCGAACTATTACCCGATTTTCCCATTCTTTACGGCAGATCAGCACAGTATCATGAAACGTGTGGAAGCATTCCAGAATGGAGAGACCAGCGCGTTCGGAACGGACCAGTTCGCTTGGTGCAACTTTGGAAATTACATCAATACGATTCGTGCTTCCTTGCGTCATTACCCGGTGGAGAATATCAACAGCGACACCTACAAAACATTATTTGACTGGGGTGCATGGTTACACACGGTTGAACCAGGCAATACGGATCACCTGGATTCCAATGAGTTTTTCTGGCTGGAGGATTATTTCTTCGGAACACCTTGGACGCCACAAAATCCGCCAAACCCAAGTGGCAAGATGGTTCGTGCCTGGATTCATCACGATACGCTGGGCATGATGAATTATTCCGTCATGGAAGATATGGCAGGCCTTCAACCAAGAGCGGACGATAAAATCGAGCTATGGCCACTTGATATCCAATATGACCATTTCGCCGTGGACAATTTGCGTTATCATGATGCCAATCTGTCCATTGTGTGGCAAGACCCGGCCAAATATAGCGATAGCGATCCATATTACAAGGATATCCCCGTGGGATACTCATTGTTCATCAATGGCGAACGTGTCATGACTACGGATGAAATGTCGCATATCATCTTTGATACAGCAACGGGCAAGGTAGAAAAACCGGACGGGGACGTGCCGGGGGCGGTTGGAGACAACACAAACACCAACGTTATTTATGAAATTGGTCGTGCTGTTAATCTGGCTTCGGCAGACGATACTTCACTTGCAGGCAATGAAAAAGCAGTGGACATGTTCAATAAAGCTGGAGTTGATGTGGAGCATAACAGCGTGAACCTGGCAACGGCAGCTGGTACTACGGTTGAATCCAGCTATATCCATAGCAATTCCAATGTGAACAGACTGGCAGACGGGTCTACGATTGCATCCATTAACCATACCTCGAATACTGCGTTGTTCGGCGGCTCGCCGAATCCATCTGATTCAGTCACGTTTCAATTTGATGGAGCCCAAACGGTGGATAATGTAAAAGTGTACTTTTATAATGACCGGCGGCCAAACGGCTATGCAGCTCCACAAACGTTTGATGTGGAATACTTGGACGCGGACGGCACCACATGGAAGCCTGTAGAAGGGCAATTCCGTTATCCGAATTATGTGGCCGCAAATTACAATAATGTTGAATTCAGTGCGGTGAACACAGCGGCTATCCGAGTCCATTTTACGCATGCATCGGGCTATTCAACAGGAATTAAGGAAATTCAAATCTACAATAACGACCTGAACGTTACGCCTTCGGAGAATCTTGCACCAAAAGTGCAACTAGACCTGCCGGTGAACGTGGAGCAAGGAGCTCCATTGAAGTTGGCCCCAGTAATTACGGATGATGGTCTGCCAAGCGGGCGTTTGACGTATGCATGGAATCTAGTATCAGGCGATGCTGGTGCAGTGCAGGCAGAGGCACTGGATCAGGCGACATTGAATGTGACATTCGGCGCGGTAGGCGAATACGTCTACGAGTTGAGCGTCAGCGACGGGGATGCAATCACGAAGGTAGAAGTGCCCATCACGGTATACGTAGCGACAGCTGAATTGTCTAATGTCATTGCCAAGTTTGCAGACCGGGTATCGCCACAGGGCAAACTTGTCCGCAATGCGGATGACTTCACGCCGGAGTCTTGGCAGGCGTTGCAAGCAGCATTGACTGAAGCCAAGGAACTGCTTGCGCGAGATGATTATTCGCTTGATGAAGTGCAGTCCATGACGAATCGAGTGCGCCTTGCTGAGAAGAGTCTTCGTTACCGCAATGCTGCCCTGTTGGCTACGCCAAGTGCTTCTTATACATCGGCATGGGAATCTTTGAACTCGGTGAATGACGGGTATATTCCATTAGTCCCTGGAAGCATCGGCAACCCAGAGATCGAAACGCAATATGGAAACTGGGGATCGCCTAACCAGAGTCATTGGGTGGAGTATACATGGAAAACGCCTGTGACCTTGTCTGGCAGTTCAATGTACTTTTATGATGATGGAGGTGGCGTACAGGTTCCTGCCGATTACGACTTTGAGTATTGGGATCAGGAGACAGGCGAGTATGTGGCGGTTACCGGACTTAGTGAGAAGAAAATGGAAAAGGGCAAATTCAACCAAGTCACCTTTAATGAAGTCACGACCGACAAATTACGTTTAACGATGAAAAACCAAAGCAGTTCGGTATACACCGGTTTAAAAGAATGGCGTGCTATATCGGCCAAACCTGACGGGGAAGAACCACCTCAAACGGACCATGGTGCGATAACAGCCATTGATCCAGCATCGGTCAATACGACCATCAACATCATGCCTGAGTTGCCTTCACAAGTTACCGTGACTTATGAAGACAAAACGAAAGGGTTGGCTAATGTAGTATGGGATGAGATTCCCGAAAATAAGCTATCCATCGCAACTGATTTTGTTGTGCTTGGCAGTGTGGAAGGAACCGACCTAAGAGCAAGCCTTCGTATTTATGTCAAATACGATAAGTCCCGCCTAAAAGCGGCAATTGATGCTGCGTCAGATCCTTCCGTGAACGAAGAGAACTATATTGGCACACCGGAACAATGGCAAACGTTGCAAGCAGCTTTGCAGATGGCTAGTGACGTCTATAAAAATGACGCTTCGACCGAAGGAGATATCGATGCGGCGTACAAAACGTTGCTCGAAGCTTTTGAAGCTCTAGAGCCCGTAGAGGAACACAATGTATCTATTATCGGTATAAACATTCCGGGCAGTTCTGTGGATCAGTTAACCAAGGAAATTGTAATTCCTGAAACGACAACGCTGGAGGAACTTAAAACTGGTTTAAACGTTCCCGCAAGTGTGACATTTGCGGTTTACGAATCCGATGGGTTGACGTCGGCAATTGATTTGAAGACAGGATACAAAGTGACGTTAACCGGTTCTGATCAAATCACAACGAAGACGTACACTGTCCTGAAGGTTACAGAAAATCCGCCAGTAAATACAGCAGCGCTCGAAGCAAAGCTGAATGAAGCAAGGGCGTTGAAGCGAGAACGCTACACGGCGGCAAGCTGGCAGAACTTAGCGGAAAAGATGTCATCAGCTGAACAATTGTTGACGAGCGGATCCGCTTCACAGGCTGACATTGATGCTGCGGTTCTCGCGCTGGATTCTGCCATTGCGGGATTAAAACTGTTGCCTACACCTACACCGACTCCAAGCCCATCGCCATCGGCTCCAACACCAGTTCCAGCACCAGCTCCAGCACCAGCTCCTACGCCTACGGATCCGAAAGAACTTACGGAGATTACCGTTGGTCAAGGCAAAATCGATGTAAAAGCAGTTGCCACCGACAAAGATGGTAAGGCCAAAGTTCAGCTCACAGAGAGCGATATTAAAGCAGCGCTGGAAGATACGAAGGACGGGAAGTTAACCATTATCATCCAAAAGGGCTTGGAAACACAACAAGTCGAAGCCATGCTCCCGTGGAAGACGCTTAGTACTACGAAATCTTTAACCAGTGTAAGAATTGAAATGGGATCAGCCGTGTTGACGATACCTCATCAATTCCTGACTACGATTAAGGACATCAATAATCTGGGCGTGGTCTTTGAAGCCGTGGAACCAAGCCAGTTGCCAAAACAAGCTGGAAAACTTCTTGAAGCAGACTTAGTCAGCAACATCACGATGAATGCAGATGGGAAAAGTATTTCTTCTAAAGAACTACATGGAAAAGGACTTAGACTAGCTATGCCTTATCAGTTGAAGGCAGGGATAAAAGGGCACCAGGTGGTTGCATTTACGCTGAACGATGCCGGAGTGGCCCAAGCTGTAGTCGGTGGTAAGTATGATGCATCCACTAAAATGTTTGAGTTTAACATGCAGCAGAACGGCATGTTCGGAGTACTTGGCGTAAACGTGGCCTTCAAGGACTTATTCAATGTGAACTGGGCTGTGGATGGCATTGAAGCCCTAGCAGCAAGAGGAGCTGTTGAGGGAACGGGAGCTGGAGAATTTAATCCAACATCTCTAGTAACCCGAGCAGAATTCCTCAAAACGTTGATGAACTCATTCGATTTGTTGGATGAAACAGCAACACCTGCATTTAGCGATATCAAAGAAGGCACATGGTATAACACTCCAATCGTAAGTGCGCATAAGCTGGGCATTGTCAAAGGCAAAGCAGATGGTACTTTTGGTCCCAATGAACCCATTACCCGTGAGGAAATGGCTGTGATGATTTATCGTCTTGCAGAAAATTTAAATGTTACATTATCAACCGAAGGGGAAGATGATTCTATGAAGTTTGTTGATTTGGATAATCTTTCTCCGGAATCCTCAGCAGCAGTAGAGGCTGCTCGCAAGGGTGGTTTAATTACGGGCATGCCGGATGGCCGCTTTATCCCTAATGGCCAGACCACACGCGCGCAAGCGGTGACGGTCATTTACCGATTGCTGACACACCTGGAAAAGTAGAATCTGGACAACTCTAAAATCTAAATTTACAAAAATAATGGTTGCCCAACATTTTTGTTGAGGGGCAGCCATTATTTATATTATTCATTATAAGTAAAGGGATTTGTTATACTGACCAGTTTGTTCCACACAAGAACATTGGTGCAAGGAAGGCGGTCGTGATAGGTTGCAATCATGTAAATTTCAGTTGGAAATAATGATTTCACCCTGATGTAATGATTTGTAAAATAAGGATATTAAATAGAACAAGGAGAGATTCCCATGACAAAACCAGATGTACCGAACCATCCACAGACGCCAGGGTATAGCCATAAAATCAATGATCCATTCTGGTCGCATTACATTGAACTGGTCCGCAACGTAGTTGTTCCCTATCAATGGGAAGCGCTCAATGACCGTATCGAAGGAGCTGAACCAAGCCGGGCCATTCGGAATTTCCGCATCGCTGCAGGGGAGGAAGAGGGCGTTCATTATGGCATGGTATTTCAGGACAGCGATGTTGCGAAATGGATTGAAGCAGCTGCGTATCTGCTCTCTGCGAAGCCCGATCCGGAACTGGAAGTCCTCGTGGATTCCGTTGTAGAGACCATAGCAAAGGCGCAGCAAGCCGACGGTTACTTGAACACATACTTTACCTTGCGTGAACCTGGGGCGCGCTGGACGAACCTCGCCGAATGTCATGAACTCTATTGTGCAGGACATATGATTGAGGCTGGCGTGGCGTATTATCATGCCACGGGCAAGCGTACGCTCCTGGATGTGGTTATTCGCTTGGCAGATCATATAGGCACCGTGTTTGGTACAGAGCCGGGACAATTGCCTGGTTATGATGGGCATCAGGAGATTGAACTTGCACTCTTCAAGCTGTATGAGACTACAAAGGAAGAGAAATATCTCGAACTGAGCCGTTATTTTTTGGATCAGCGGGGAGCGAGTCCGCACTTTTTTGTAGAAGAATGGGAACAAAGGGGCCGTACCCTACATTTTGGTGGGTTGGACATGGTTCACAGGCACACCTACTCCCAGTCCCATCTTCCCATTAGGGAGCAATCGACAGCGGAAGGCCATGCGGTTCGACTGGTGTACATGTGTGCGGCTATGGCAGATGTAGCTGCAGAGACGGGGGATACATCGCTGAAAGAAGCCTGTGAACGGTTGTGGAGCAACACCGTAAGCAAGCGAATGTACATTACGGGAAGCATTGGTTCATCAGCAAAAGAAGAAGCATTTACAGGCGATTATGATCTGCCGGGAGATACCGCCTACGCAGAGACCTGTGCCTCGATTGGCCTGATTTTTTGGGCGAAGCGCATGCTTCAGATGAAGCATGATAGCCGGTACGCGGACGTTATGGAGCGGGCCCTATACAATACTGTGATTAGTGGAATGTCCCTGGATGGTCAACGCTTCTTCTATGTGAATCCGCTTGAAGTCGATCCGGAGATTCAACGTGTGAATCCTAATTATGCCCACGTGCGAACACGCCGACAAGGGTGGTTTGGCTGTGCCTGCTGTCCGCCGAACATTGCACGATTACTGGCCTCATTGGATCAATATGTGTATACCCCAGCTGTGGGAGAGGCTACGTTATATGTGCAATTGTATATCGGCGGGGAAGGGGAATTCACACTTAAGGGTAGAAGAACAGCGCTAACTATGGCGTCTGACTATACCTCCACCGGAGAAGTGAAGCTGATCGTTCGGCCCGATTCCTCGGAGGGTATGGAGTTTACGATAGCTCTGAGAAAGCCGGACTGGTGCGAAATTCCCGAGCTGTGGATTAATGGGGAGAAGACAGAACAGGGTGGATTTATTTTTGAATACGGTTACATGAAAGTGACCCGTACATGGAAAGCCGGTGATGAGATCAGGCTTCTCTTCCCAATGGAGTTGCAGCGGATGAAAGGACACGATCAGATCAGAGCCACTTTCGGAAAAGTAGCCATACAGCGGGGACCGTTTATGTACTGTCTCGAAGAAGTTGACAATGGCCGCGGATTGCATCGCATTCAGCTGCCCCGGGACGCCCAGTTTCATATTGGTAGCGGGGAGCGGATGCCTTTGGGAGTTCCGGCACTTACAACCATTGGGCGACGAATGGTATCCCAAGGAGACTGGGGAACACATCTGTATCGCAGTGATCTCCACTGGGATGCCCAGCCTGCCGAGCTTCGCTTCATTCCCTACTTCACTTGGGCCAATCGGGATGAGGGAGAAATGAGCGTTTGGATTCGGGAGTGCGAATAAGGGGATGTCTACCATGAGAGAAGATGGTGAGCGAAAGAAGCGGGTACCTTTACCGTTCAAGGAACAGTGGAAGGGACCGAGCTAAAAGCTGTTGCCGCGGTAACGATTGCGGAACAGGAACAGGAACCAGAAGCAGGGCAAGGGCAAGGTAAAGGTGAAGCTTAGGTTGAAAAGTGCTTCTTCAAAAAAGCTAGACAAAAAGGGAAAGCGTCCGACCCAGAATACGCGTTGCAGGATAACGCGATCTCTGGTGAACGGACGCTGTTTATTTTTCAGGGTATCGGTTCTGAAGGAGTCGGTTTATTTTCTGTGTTGGTGAACTTGCTGCGGAAGTTGGAAGGAGAGATGCCCTCTTTTTTGGAGAAACAGGAAGAGAAGTAGGATACATGATTAAAGCCGATCTCTTCGGCGATACGAGCAACGGACCAGGCGGTTTGCAGCAGCAGCTTTTTGGCCTGTTCGATTCTGTAATGCAGCAGATATTCCATGGGTGTCATGCCATACACTTTCAGCATGCTGCGTGCGAGATAGTTTGGATGGTAGTTGAGTTCCCTTTGCAGCATCGGATTGGAGATCGGTAGAGGGTAATTGTGGCGGATGTAGAGTTCAACTTTCTCAGCGATCCGGATAGCCGCAACGTCGGACAGTGAGGACAGCCCAAGGTCCAGATGCTGCATAAATTGCTGGAAGGTCGCCTGTCGTTTCCAGTTGCGCATGGACTGAGGCTCCTGATCAAGCTGAGAGAAATGCTCCAGCAGTTCCATGTCTTTGGATGCAATGTGCATATGTTTGGGAATGAAGATGGAACAGACATCACAGTGGTTCAGATATGCGCTCACCTTATGTGTCTCGATTAGTTCACTTTGATTGGCGAGGCATTCGTCCATGTTCGCAGACTCTCTCCAGCTGCCATAGGTTTGAAAATGAATCCAGATCATTTCCGTTTCCGCCTTGCAGGCAGCGCTGCCGTAATGGTGTCCATCCGGCTTAAGGATCAGTGCTTCTCCTTGATTCAGAAGCCATTCTGTCCCGTTTTCACTAATGGCGAGTGAACCGTGTGTAACGACAATCAGATCAAAGACACCGATGTCACTGCGGCTGATGTGATACTCACCAGCTTCGTAATAAGCACGTCCGCAATCAATAAAGTAGGGAATAGGTGGGGTGATGAAATGAAGGATGGGCGAGTCCAATTGGCACCTCCGAACAGGTTGAAATATTTAAAATTCATGTTGGCATCAAGCATTTATTTTTTATGATACAGCAAGTAACATAGAAAATAAAGCGCTTACGAAATTCGGTTTTCTATCCTTAAACGGATTCAGATTACAACCTTGGGAAGGGGATTGAACATGAAGAAAATGCAGGTATGGTTAGGGGTATGTCTTCTTGTGGTGGTGATGGCTCTGAGTGGTTGCAGTACAACAAAGGAAGCAGCAGGCGGGACATCTGGAGAGGCAGGAAACGGAGGAGTGACCAAACTGGTCTTCTGGACGTTTGTGGATGCCCATCAGAAGTTTTATGAGAGCATGGCAGAGCAGTGGAATCAGGAGCATCCTGACCAACAGATTGAACTGGAAGCAACCACGATTCCATATGACGATATGCATACCAAGCTATTGCTTGCCTTACAATCCGGTGTGGGCGCACCTGATCTGGTTGATATCGAGCAGAGCAAGTTCCCCAATTTTATGAAAGGTGTACCGCAGCTGGTGGATTTGACGGATATGATTCAGCCCGAACTGAATAACATTGTGCAATCCCGGGTGGAGATCTACAGCAAGGAAGGTAAATACTACGGTATCGATTATCATGTGGGCGCCACCGTCATGTATTACAACCGGGACATTCTGGATCAAGCGGGCGTTAACGCAGATGATATCAAAACATGGAGTGATTTCGAGCAGGCAGGGAAGCAGGTGCTCGAGAAGACAGGCAAACCGATGATCACGTTTGAAGGTAACGGGAACTGGTCCTGGTGGCCGGCCATTAGCCAGCAGAAGTCGGATCAGGTGGATGCCGATGGCAATGTAACGGTGAACGCCCCCATCAATATTGAAACGATGAGGTTCTTTCAGAAAATGGTCCAAGAAGGTGTTGCTGCTGTCGCGCCCGGTGCAGGGCATGACACGGAAGAATACTTCGGATATATGGATAAGGGGAGTGCAGCAGCAGTGTTTATGCCATTCTGGTTCATGAACCGGTTCACCGATCATATCCCGGATCTCAAGGGCAAGATGATCATTCGCCCAATGCCGGCCTGGGAAGAGGGTGGTAATCGTTCCGCAGGCATGGGAGGTACAGCAACGTCTATTACCAATCAGTCCGCTTCGATTGAACTCGCCGAGCAATTTCTCGCTTATGCCAAACTGTCCAAAGAGGGTAACATTCAGATCTGGAAGCAGCTTGGATTTGACCCGATTCGCACAGATGTTTGGACAGATGCAGCCATGAAGGAGTCGAACAAATACACGGATTATTTCGGTGATGATATTTTCGACACCCTGCTCGAAGTGAAGGATGAGATTGCTCCGGTTCACATTCGGGAGAAGTCGCCTGAAGTATTCGATGCGGTGCGTAATAAAGCGATGCCAGAGATCTTCATTAATCTGAAGGATCCTGAACAAGTTTTGAATGACGTGCAGGCTGAATTGACTCGGTAAACGGTATTGTTGGGATCGTTTTTGATATTGAGGAAATATGGCTTATTCCAGGTTGGGGGTTGGTCCACCGTGCAGCTTCATAAGGTAAAAACAGCTTCTGTACGCGCCAACAGGCGCCGGAGCATCAGAGTCAATTCCAGAACATGGGCTCCGTATTGGTTTGTATTGCCGTTTATCTTCTCATTTCTCATTTTTTTCGCTTATCCGTTGTTTCGGGCCGGCATGATGAGCTTTCAGCAAGTTCTTCCTGGAGATGTTCAGTTTGTGGGGCTGGAGCATTACAGCAAACTCTGGAACGCCGACTTTCGGGCTGCACTATGGAATAGCACGCGTTACACCTTCTGGACGCTGCTGCTGTTGGTTCCGGTACCCATGGTGCTTGCCGTATTGCTCAATTCCAGTCGCATGATGGCGCGGAACCTGTTTCGCTCAGCCCTGTTTATTCCTGCACTGACTTCGGTTGTTGTGGCTGGGGTTGTATTCCGGCTCATCTTCGGAGAACTCGACGGAGCACTGATGAATTCCATCCTGAATGCCTTTGGCATTCCAAGCCAGCAGTGGTTATACAGTTCGTCACTGGCCATGGTTGCACTGGTCGTGCTCGCAGGCTGGCGCTGGATGGGCATTAACATGCTGTACTTTCTCTCGGCACTGCAGAGCATTCCCAAGGATCTGTATGAGGCCGCAGATATCGATGGTGCTGGAGTGATGAGGAAATTTACGAGTATTACGGTGCCCATGCTTAAGCCAATAACCATCTATGTGATTACGATTACGCTGTATGGAGGGTATGCGATGTTCACGGAGAGCTACATGCTCTGGGCAGGCAAACCCTCTCCACAAAATATCGGACTGACGATGGTGGGTTATATCTATCAGCAGGGATTCCAATATTTTAATCTCGGATTCGGTGCAGCCATCGGCATCACATTGCTGGTGATCACGCTCCTGATCAGCATGCTTCAGCTTACCGTGCTGGGCATGTTCAGGAAGGAGGATTAGTACCTTGGGGACACGAAAAAATAAAATAAATGGTGCTTCTGTGCTGTTACTGGCGCTGTTTGCGGCTTTGGCTGTCTTGATGCTGTTTCCTCTGTATGCATTAATACTTGCCTCACTGAAGCCAGCTGCCGAACTGTTCCGGTACGGCCTTAACGTTCGTTGGGATTGGGCCTTAATGAGCCTGGACAATTATAAGACGATTTTTGCCGGATCGGGAGCGGCAGGCCACTACTTCACGTGGTACAAAAACAGTCTGGTCATCACCGCGTTGTTCACGGTACTGAGCCTGTTGTTTTCGTCCATGGTCGGTTACGGACTGGGCGTGTACCGGTTCAGAGGACAAAATCTGATCTTCACCCTCGTGCTGGTTGTGATGATGATTCCGATGGAAATTATTATCCTGCCCCTTTATGAATTGACGATTAAACTGAAGCTGATTAATACAGTGTGGGGCGTTATTCTGCCTTTTGTGGTGGCGCCTTTGCCGATCTTCTTTTTCAGACAATTCGCTCAGGGTTTGCCCAAGGATTTTATGGATGCAGGCAGAATTGACGGCTGTACCGAGTTTGGCATCTTCTTCCGCATCATGGTGCCGCTGATGGCCCCGGCATTTGGGGCAATTGCCATCTTGCAGGCCATGAACAGCTGGAATAACTTTCTCTGGCCACTCATTGTGCTGCGGACAACGGAACAGTTTACCCTGCCGATTGGGCTGGCTTCCTTCGTATCCCCGCTGGGCAATCATTATGAGGAACTGATCTCAGGAGCCGTGCTTGCCATTGTGCCCATCTTGATTCTGTTTCTTTTCTTTCAGCGCTACTTTATCTCAGGTCTCACGGTTGGCGGGGTGAAAGGTTAAAAGAAAATCCCGTTATAGGATTCGATATTTTAACAAACGACTTAGAGATTCTACTTTAGACGAAAGCATGAACGTCATTTTCGATTGATCGGTCAAAGGTAATTCGTAGAAGACACTATACTTACCGGTTTAAGAGAATTAAACCCCTAATGGATATGATCACATGTATACAGGAGGTTATAATGACAATGATTTCGAAGAAGTGGAAGCAGCTTATGATCGCACTGCTCCTGGCTATTCCAAGTCTGCCGTTGCAGGTTAGCGCTTTGCCTGAGGTTGCGGCCACTGCGGTAAAGACCGGTATCTCCAATGCCAGCCTGTCGGCTAAAGTCGGCGACTTAGGCCAGATTGAAGAGCTCTATATCAAAAACAATCCTGCCAATAAACAGGGGGAGCCAATCAATTTCGTCCTGCCTAACACTACATCGCCGCAGAATGGTACCCAGCACCAGTGGATGGGTGAAATGATCTTCTCTTACCGTACGGGTGCCAATGGACAATTCCCTGACAACAGGGACGGCTTTGTAGAAGTTGATATCAATAAAACATTGGCCGCCGGAGGATCTACACAATATTCGACCATCAATCCGGATAACCCCTATATTAACAAGACGGCATCAGCAGACGGCAAGAAGGTAGAAGTCAACTTTATCGGACAGAACCTGGACTCTACAGACCAGCGGGTAATGAAGGGTTTCGATGTGAAATCCGTTTTTGATATGGAGACCAATGACGGTTCAATGCTTTGGGAGATTACGGTGAAGAACAAGAGCAATCAGTATATCGAATTCGGGGATATCGGCTTGCCGATGCCTTGGAATAACAAATACCAGACCTTATCCGATACCTATGATGACCGTGTGACAGTGCATAATTTCGCAGGTGCTGACAGTGGGTATTCTTATGCCATCCGCACCAGTGGTGAGGGGAACTTTATGCTCTTCACCCCAGTGCCCGAGAGCGGCGCTCGAATCGAGTATGTGGATTATTGGATGCATGAAGCAGGAGAGCGGCGTGCTGCAGATACCTTTAAGAACTGGACAGGGGACAGTGGCGGCTGGTATCCGGGACTGAATGTGCTCTATATCCACTCCAAAGAAATCCAAAAAACGGGACGCGGATACTTCACCGATGCTTCCAGCCTCGTCCTAGGACCGGATGAGTCCAAGACGTATAAGTTCAAATTCTCAGCGGTCCGTGGAGGCGACAATACGCCGCAGGAAAGCCCCCAAAGCCCAAATAACAGTTCGACCTCGATGGAAGACCGTGAAGCCAATCTCCGGTCCATCCTATATAAATCTGGCATGATTGATGCCCTAGCGGTGCCGGGCTTCCAGACAGCGATCAATATGCCTGTAAAGCTAGACCTGCACTATGACGACAGTATCGTTGATGTACAGTCCATCGATATTCAGAATGTGGAAGAGAATGATCCGTTTGACGAAGCACATATTCCGGATATCAAGCCTGGGAAGAGCAGAAAGGAAATGGTTGACAACTCGCGGGCCGGACGTGGACTGCCTGACGGAAACCCTGGCTACAACGAGTCAGTTGAGTTTGTGGAGACCAAGATCGTAAATGGTGAACAGCATCATATCTATTCACTTCAGTTTGATTCGATCGGCAACAACAGCGTTCGTATCGAATATAAGCTGAAGGATGGCAACGAATGGGTGGATAAATTCACTCAATTTGAATTCAATGTTCTAGCCGAGCTGGATGCAATCTCGGATGCCCATTCCGAATTCATGGTTCAGAAAACACAGGATAAGAATCAGGAAAGTCCGACTTACGGGAACTATTTCGACTGGTATCTTACAAGCGGCATCGATCTCAATACAAGCCATTGGGGAGATGACTGGAGCCACGACAACATCAACTTCATGACGATGAAGAACTATCTGGCCCCCAACCCTGATGAAATTCGCTCGATCGAGACATATCTGATCGACTTCATGTGGGAACGATACATGAAGAATACTCAGGATAGCCATATCGTTGCGAACTGGCTGAAAGATTCTGGAGCTTACACCGACAAAGATAAGCCTTATACACGTACGTTCTCCGAAATCATGGAAGCTACCGGGTTTTTCAACATGTACCGGATTCAGAAGGCATATCCCAATCTGATCGAGTACCGGGAATCGCCTCAGTTTTATCTGGAGAAAGCGTATAACATCTACTATAAGCGTGTTTCCACCGGGGCCATCGGATTCTATGGGGAGCAGCAAATCCCGGATATGATTGAAGCACTGAAGGAAGAGGGGATGCAGACCGAGTCAGCCAATCTGCAGAAGAAGTTCGCCCTCGACAAGGGACGGAATATGACTAGAGCCACTTATCCTTACGGATCGGAATTTGAATATGATAATACTGGCGAAGAAGGGGCTTATGCAGCAGCGAAGGCGCTGCGCACGTACTATCCAGCAGACGCGCTTACAGGTGCAGCTGAGAAAAGTATGGAAATGGCCGACTGGAAAACACGTGCCATGCGCGGGATACAGCCTACCTGGTTCCATTATTCCGTGCCCGTTTTCCGCGGCGGTGAAGGTTGGTGGAATTTCCAATATACTGCGTCTTTAGCAGGATACATTATGGATGACTGGTTAAGGTATGAGAATGATGGCAGATCGGTGGAGCAGAAGGCAATTGCACAGCAGCGCAATTATGCCGCGAAGATTTCGAACTTCAATGCCGTCAATATGGGACAGATTTCGGCTAATTCCGTTGGCAGTACCTCTTGGAGATATTCGATGTATAAGGGAGGTACAGGTACGAAGGACGTATACGATGGCGGCTCACGCGTCATGAGTAACGGCTGGAATGATTTTTCGGGCGAATCGGAAGAAGGCCTCTATGGTTCCCTTCTCAGCATCAGCTCTGATATTGTTACAGATCCGATATTCGGGCTGTTTGGTTATGGGGCGCTGGTAACTGACGAACGAGATAGCTACAACATTACGCCAAAAGACGGTTTCGGCAAACGGATCAACCTAATCGATGAGAAAATCTATTTGGAGCTGGAAAGCGATAAAATGGAAAGCGCGCAAATTCAAAAAGATGGTAAGGGTTTTACTCTCCAACTCCTGAATCCCTCAGGGAAAGAGCATACTTCACGGATTTTGTTCGATGGAGTGGGGATGGAGAATGGCTATTATACCATGAAGCTGAATGGTGCAGCTGCCGGACAGTTCTATGTTCAGAATAATGAAGGCGTTGCCATGTTTCAGATGGGTAGCGTGCAGCGTGCTGAATTGATCATTGAAAAGTCAGCCGGCGGTGAAAATGAAGCTCCGCAAATTACTGTAGATCTGGCGACACAACATCCACAGGCGTTGATTCCATTTATGCTGAATGGGATTGTAACCGATGATGGCGCGCCGGAAGGGACTCTGTCTTACCAATGGGAAGTGGTCAGCGCCCCGGAAGGCGGCAAGCTAACCTTTGCTCATCCGAAAGCAAGCATTACACAGGCTACGGGTACCAAAGCAGGCTCTTATACGGTTAAGCTTAGCGCAAGTGATGGACAACTGACTGGTTCCAGCCAAGTCATCTTCGAGCTGGCTTCACCGCCGGATAAACAGCCTCCAGCAATTGGCCAAGTGACTGCGGTTCAGGATGTTGCCAATAACAGTATCGTGGTATTGTCCGGGGAGGCCATTCCTGACCCTGTGCATGGCGAGGCAGAAGAACCCCAGTTGAAGTACACTTGGGCCATCAAGCAAAAGCCTGAAGGTTCAGCGGACATTTCATTTGTGGATGGTGACAAAGCTGCAGCCTATGCGCGTGTAAGCAAGGCCGGCACCTACACGTTTACATTCAGTGCGGCAGACGGAGACAAGAAGGCCAGCAAGGATATAACGATAGAGATCAAGGAAGATACCGTTGATGTTTACCGGGCACTCAGCGTAGTGACCAAGAAGGATACTGAGCCAGAACTCCCTAGACAAATCTATATTCTGTCAGAGGACGGGTATCTAGAGCAGGAAATCACTTGGGATGTTATTGATCCAGTCAACTATGCGAATGCAGGCCAATTTGAAGCCAGGGGAAACGTCAATGGCAGTGCTCTGGAGGTTCGGGCTACCGTATATGTCGTGAATACTGAGCTGCAGAATGCGGCGCTGACAGCCAAGGCCTCCGCCAGCTTCTCTGGTGGCGACGGATATCCGGAAGCGATGAATAACGGCATTGAACCTAAGAGCTCGGCAGATTTCTCGCCGAACCGTGGTGCCACCAACAGTGCATGGCATAACTGGGGAAGAGAAGGAGATCCGGCATGGGTGACGTATGAATGGGATCAGCCATTCCTGGCCTCTTCCATGGATGTATATGTATTTCAGGACAACGGCGGGAACTTCCGTCCGAAGGATATGCAAATGATGCTTCGCGGTGAAGATGGAAAATGGTACACCCCAAGGGCCATTAAGGGACTTGGCAATGAGCTAAATAAGTATAATACAACTACCTTTGAGCCTGCATATATTACAGGTGTCCGTATGGACATGAAGCCTTCCGTTAATGGCAGCGGTATTCTGGAATGGAAGGTAAACGGCTATACCGGAGCGGTAGATAAGTCAGAACTGATTAAGGTCTATAACTATGTAAATACATTAAATGCTTCGAACTTTGCAGATCCTGGCCTTGCGCCAATCGAAGCGGCGAAGACAGAAGCATCTGCTGTGATCAAGAATATGAATGCCATAGACGAGGAAGTTACCCTGGCGCTTGAGAAGCTGCTGACGGATTTGCGTCTGCTCAGTCCGAGAGACGGCAATATGGCCTTCCTCGCAAATGCCTCTTCCAGCTATACCTCTCCTTGGGAGAGTCTGGCGGCAGTAAACGACGGAAAGAAGGATGGCAACAACATTTCGCATTGGGGGACCTGGGGCCATGAGGGCGCAGAGGAGTGGGTGCAATATGAATGGCCGCAGGGTGCCTCCATCCGGAGTTCGAATCTGGTGCTGTGGTCAGATGCCGGCGGAATCAAGCCGCCTACCCAAATTGTGTATTCCTACATCCCGGCGGATAGCGCAACTGATGAATGGGTAACAGCGGGAACAGTTACGGAGGGAATCAAAGTGGTTGAACATTCTCCGGCAGAATCCTCCAATCCGTACACGTTTGATCCAGTGCTGAATGTAAAAGCACTGCGGGTGACCCTGGCCAAGCAATCACAGGCAGGCGACAACGGTGTCGGCCTGTGGGAATGGGAAGTTCTCCAGGCCGGATCCATTCCTGATCGCGCGGCTCCAGTAACACCAGCCGGGGTGGCACCGTCCGTTCTCCATGGAGATGACGGCAAACTGGTTGGTGTGACAAGCGAAATGGAGTATAAGAAAGAAGGCGAAGAAGTTTATACTGCAATTGCAGAAACTGAGGTTACAGGCCTCACTGCCGGTAAATATTATGTCCGATATATGAAGACTGGTTCGCTGAGCGCCAGCCTGGATAAGGAAGTCGTTATACCGGAAGGGCAGACACAGGAGCAGGCTGCACCAGATGCGAGTGGATGGGTAATCTCACACGCCAATTCGGATATCGACATAAAAGGCAAAATTGAGGGTTTGAATGATACGATGGAATACCGGAAGCTTGGCGAAGAGGACTACATGCCTGTTACAGGTTCAAGTATCAGCGATCTGGAGCCTGGCAGCTATCAGATCCGGTACGCAGCCACAGACAGCCTAAAGGCAAGTCCGCCGGTAACCGTGGACATTCGCAATGAAGCCAAGGAAGACAGAGAGGCACCAACAGCGGAAGGACTGGTCATTACACCGCCTACAGCAGCAGGCGGAAATGATGGCAGGATTGAAAATGTGACTGCCGATATGGAGTACCGGATGGCAGATCACGGTGGTTACATGCCGGTCAGTGGGAGCAGCATTGAAGGTCTGGTAGCCGGCAGCTATGAGCTCCGGTACGCCGGAACAGATATGAGCAATCCAAGCCCTGCGATCCTGATCGTTGTGCCTGACGGAACCAAGCAGGAGCAGAATCCGCCGTCCAGTGCAGAGGTCAAGGCTGTAAATGTCAGTGCAGCGGGGGTCAAGGACGGTAAGATCATTGGTGTAAGTCCTGCAATGGAATACCGGCAAGAGGGAGGAGACGCCGACAGCTGGCATGCGATCACAGGCACAGAGGTTACAGGTCTTGGCAACGGAATCTACGAAGTGAGATATAAAGAAACGGCAACTCATTATGCGAGCCAATCCCTTACTGTCGTTATCAGCAATCCAGTCATCAATCCGAACCCGACGGAAACACCGCCGTCAATGGATGCACCTGTGTCAGTCACCGCACCTTCACCGACTCCTGAAAACATCAAAGTCGAAGGGAATTTGATTAAGATTGTGGCACCAAAGACGGATATCAAAACCGGTAAAGCTAAAGGAGCACCCATCCGGCAGGAAGACCTTAATAAGGCTCTGGAGCATGTAAAGGCGAATAGCAGTAATATTAAAACAATCATGGTGGACATTCCGAAAGCAAAGGGTGCCAATTCCTATGCGGTTGAGCTTCCTGCAGCTGCACTAACCGCAGAGCATGCCAACATCAGGATCGAGATTAATACGGAATTTGGAACCGTTGCAGTACCTTCTAATTTGCTGAAGTATGTGTCAGGTGCCAAAAGTGTGGTACTGACACTGAGCTGGCTAGATACGGCAAAGCTACATTCAGAAGTAAAATCCGTAACAGCCAGCAGACCTGTTATTGCATTCGCTGTCCAATTAGATGGAGAAGAAATGGTAGCCTTGAATGCACCGGCTGAAATCAGACTGCCTTATGCTCCTGATGTTGAAGAATTGGCCAATTCCAAATACCTTACAGTTTCGTACGTGGCTGCGAATAGTACATTTGTTCAGCTACTGAATGGCAAATACGACAGTGCTCTACAAGCCATTGTTTTTCCAGCGGCAAACACAGGTGAATATGCAGTTGTTTATACGAAGAAGTTCTTCAATGATGTCATCAAGGATTCGTGGTACGCACCAGCGGTTGAAACAATGGCGTCCAAAGGATTCATCGACGGGACATCAGCAACAAGCTTTAGTCCCGGCCAAAAGGTCACAAGAGGTGAGTATCTAGCTTGGTTGGTAAGGACACTGGATCTCAAAGCAGAGTTCAACACCACCTTCAGTGATATGAAGGGAACAGACCTATACTATGAGGAAATCGGAATAGCGAAAGCACTCGGGATCGCCCTGGGCTCGAACGGCAGCTTCTATCCGGAAACGGAAATTGCTAGACAAGATTTGACTGTGCTGACCATGCGGGCTTTGCGGGCAGTGGGGAAAACTGAGCAGACCCATACAGCTGAGGATCTCAAGAGATTTACAGATGCGGAAAATGTAGCAAAGTACGCAGTTGATGACATGGCTGCAATGGTTGAAATGGGTTTCATAAACGGGCGAAGCAATGTCACCCTGAGTCCTGCTGGAACGACAACCAGAGCAGAAGCTGCTCAGGTTCTGTATAAGATTTTCTTGCAGCTGTAATTAAAGAAACCAACCTTGATCCTATTTTATGCAGGAACAAGGTTGGTTTCCTTTTAAGGGAATGCTTCGAGCATGATGCCTTGCCAATGTTTAAAAAAACGTTATTAACTATGTGAACCTGAGGATAATGTGAGCACAATAATAAAAGACTTCGGCTTTTGATATTTATCTGTTTCGTTAAGTTAACGGGCAGGTAACTGTGGGTTAGTCTTTAGGGAGTGGGTTGTTCATTCAAGCTTATGCGCGCTTTTCATTGTTAAAAAATGACCGACTCATTCTTTAATATAGGGCGTAATCCCTTTTGAATATAGGTTCTCCACTAACTTAAAAAATTCTTCTGACGATAAATCCTTTTGACGCTGGAGCCAAAGACGAAATAAAAAAAGGGAAGTTGTCAGGTAAAACTCAATTAAGTATGGCGTTAAGGCATGGTTTTGTGGAACGTTCAATTCCAATTGGTCCAAAGTGATTTCTTTTTTTAAACGTTTTAAGAAACGTGCACTTCCATAATCACCCACAAGGGCATTAAGAACCAGGAGATGTTCTCTTTTGTCCAGACAATAGAGCGTATCTTGAACGGTATGCATCGATAGCTCTTTATTCGCCAATTCTTTTTTGATGTCATTTAACAACTCATTTTCAACGGTTTCTAGTAATTCATAAATGTCTGTAAAGTATTGATAAAAGGTGCTGCGGTTATATCCTGACTTATTCGCAATTTCCTGAACTGAAATTTTCTCAATTGGTTTTTGGCTGTATAACTCACAAAAAACTTCAACAAATGTTTGTCTTGTTTTCTCCGTTATTTGGGGTTGCTTTTTCATGTTTTCCTCCTACTAGCGAATAAGAATATCATCCGACAAATCATAAAAAACTGATGGTTGATCAATGAATATTGAAAATTTATAATCACATCATACAACATGTTGTCGGATGATTAAATAAGAAATGGTAAACGGTAGGAGTGGTTTTAATGTCGAATAAACAAGATCGAATTTTAATTTTTGGTGCAGGTGTCATCGGGAGCATGTATGCAATGAAGCTTATAGAAGCAGGGTTTGACGTTACCCTATTTGCACGTTCTAATAGATATATATCATTAAGAGAAAATGGCTTGCGGTATAAGGAAAAAGGTACAGTCAGATCGATAAAAGTGAATGTCATTGATACACTCGAAAACGACGATGTATACGATTTTATTTTCGTTACCGTTCGTTATGATCGGTCCGAATCAGCGTTGTTAGCGCTAAAAGATAATCGAAGCGAAAATATAATTACGATGATTAGTAATTCAATGGGATTTTCTTCGTGGCTGGATATCGTAGGTGATAGGCTTTTACCCGCTTTTCCGGGCTTCGGCGGACAGATTAAGGATGGAATATTGCATACTCGATTTCTACCAAAGATTATAGCGGCAACTGCATTCGGAGAAATTAATGGTGTAGTGACAGAACGCATAGAAAACCTCGCAAAAATATTTAAAATAGCAAAGCTTCCTTACGTTATTAAAAAGGATATGCAGTCGTATCTAATCACACATTCTGTATCAGACATTGCCATGTTGAGCGTTTTACAATCCGAGAATAAGATAATGGACAAAAAAACAGCCAGAACCAGAAGGACGGCACGCAAAATAACAGTCAATTTAAAAGCGCATCTAAAGGCAATACAAAAAGCTGGTGTTTCAATTGATCCACCAATGCTTAAAATGGTGCTTAATTTTCCAAACTTAATTTTGGATCTTTTCTTTATGACATGGCTACGAACGAATATGGTTAGGGATATGATGTTGCCGGATTATGCGAATAATGCTAACAATGAGATTGTTCTACTGAGTAACGATTTAATGAAATTTTTAAATCATAAGGATATCAAATTCAAAAAAACGAACAAGAGCAGCTAATCTATGATCGGCTGCTTTGTTCGACTTTTGTGCAGATAGTTTAGTGATAAGATGACAAACCCCATAGGTGGAAAAGCTCAAAAATCTACATTATCCCGTTGAATCGGCGTAGTTAGGTTGAAATTTGCGGTTCATCTGCAGGCTGTCGTCCACTTACCACAAGCATAATTACAGCAACAATGATAAGTATAAAGCAGAAGATAAATGAGTATCGGTAACCCACAATGCTGGCTACTCCACCACCAAGAAGACTACCAATCAGCCTGCCGATTGTGGATGAATTCGAATAGAGTGTGGAAGCATATCCTGGCATTCTGGGCAGCAGGTCCTGAATGTAGCTAATTCCAATCGCAGAAATGACGGCGACAAAAACAGCGAGCAAAATTTGTGCTGAAAGCATTTGCCACATCGCGTTCGAAATAAGGATAACGAAATAATAAGCTCCTCCGAAAATAGCCCCGCAAAACACCAAGATTCGGTTACTATACTTTGCACTAAGTAGACCGAGTACAATCATAAAAGGAATTTCCAGTGCAGCACATATACTGCTGACTAAACCGACATCGCTTGTCGTTCCCCCAAGATTGTTTGTAATAAAGAGAGCCGTGTTTATGCTGCTCATCCAATGAGCTGTATACATGAGTATCAGAATTAGAAAAGGAAGCAAAATATCTCGGTTTTGAGCCAGCCGGAAATTCTTTATTTTCACTTCAGCATGATTGCTCTTCATTTCTGTGTTTGATTTGAGAAACAGGAAAACAAGCAGAGCAACAAGCAAGAAAGCTCCGATTGTACCCAAAAAAATTCCCTTAAATCCAATAGCAGCGAGTAATAAAGTGCCGATTAAAGGACCTGTAATAAAGCCGAGAGAGAAAGCAGAACGCAAGGTAGAATTAGCAAACGCACGCTCAGTAAAATGACTCTTTATCACTGCTTCTCTGGAAATAGCGAACAACTGAGGCATCCCTGGTGCACCAAGGGCAGTAAACACAGTCATGTAAATGAACAAAATTGGAAAATCATGAATGAACAAGTAACCACTAAAAGCCAGGGCATTAGCGAGAGTAGAGAAAAGATAAACGCTCTTTCGATTTAAGCCGAGGTCAGAACGTCTCCCGATAAGTGTACTGATCCATATTCCTGCAATTAGTGTAACGGCTAGATAAAGCCCAAACATGCCAATAGATACGCCAAGCTGTTCCGTGAAATAAATAGATAAAAAGGGGGTACTGAGCGAAATGCCCATTCCTTGTAATGCCATACACATAAAGAGTAAAGCATACGAAGGAATGGAAAATAAGCTGATAAATCGATTGATCATAGTGTAAAATTACTCCTCAGAATTTGTTGTTGTGTAATCACCATACATGACCTTGCTTTTTCTCGTCGAATTGGATTTTACTGGTAAATGATTCGTGCCAAATGCTTGCCTAAACCTACCATAGACTCGTGTGAGTGTACAGTAAAGTAAAGGCAGTTTCCCGGAAAAGGGAGGTTCCCTTTTCACTATCAACAGGTTGTTTTTAAGGAAATACATAGTTATTTTTAAGACAGTACATGTTGAGCATGATCCAACGTCTCATTTTGCTGTAAACTGTGCTTGAAGCCAGCAAAAATCCCTTTACAAGATAGGGGTCGGAGCGTTAAAGTTAACGCAATTATGGACGGACGATAGATATTAAAAGTTAAGATGAGCACCAAAGGAAGGGATGCCCATGATAAAAAAGTTGAGGTTTCAAAACAAATTGATGTTGAGTTACCTGCTGGCCTGCATCATTCCGCTATTAATTGTAAGCGTATTCATTTTTCATCAGTCAGCTAAAGGGCTGGAAGAATCCTCACAGGAATTTGCCTCCTTGTATACATCCCAGATCAAGTCCTCGCTGAATGAATTTATCAAGGAATATGACAAGATTACGAAGTCAGTATTAGTGGAAAACGAATTGATCTACAGGCTCGGAGAAGGGTCAAGCATACCCATGAACGAGGAGGTTAATCAGCGGGTGGCCGTACAGCAGCTTCTCATGAGGGTCTCATTGCTCAAATCCGAAATTGGCACCGTAATGCTGATCAGCCGGGATAACAGCGTGTACCAATACACGACTACGACCAGTCGAGTCGATGAGAGCAGACTGTTATCCCAGGATTGGTACAATCAGCTCCGCAATTCGGATCAGACCTTTTTTATTAGCGGTCTGCACGATCGTTCCTATTACGAGGATAAGGGCGCAGGAGCCGTTGTGACCGTGGGAAGAGTACTGTTTAATTCGAAAGGAGCATACGCCGGCATGCTTCTAATCGATCTCGATCCCTTTACGCTGCTTCAGCTTGAGCATGAGTTTCTGCAAGCTCGTGATAAATATGGCATTAGCGTGATTATAAGCAATGATCGTAGAGAGATTGTTTATCATTCCGAAGCTGCCAGTGGCCGGATCACATGGGAGCAGGTGCTCCATTCAGGATTCGATCTTACGGGAGACCGTGCAAATGAAGATCGGATTATTTTATCGGAACATACGGCCCAAGGGGAATTATTCATCAAAACCGAGATACCACGCTCCAAATTGCTGCAGAAAATCAATCAAATGAAAGGGCTGACCATGATTGTGATCATGACAAGTTGCCTAATTATTTTTCTGATCTCGCTGTGGCTCAGTTATACAATTACAAGACCCATCAAGGCACTTCGAAGAAGCATGAAGCAGGCAGAGGTAGGTCAATATCTTCCCATAGAGAAAGAACAGACCAGTGATGAAATTGGAAGTCTGGTATACAGCTACAACAAAATGATTATCACGATCAAAACGTTAATAGAAGAGGTATACGTGGCAGAAATCAAGCAGCGGCAAGCCAAATTCCTCGCTCTTCAACATCAGATTAACCCCCATATGCTGTACAATACCTTGGAATCGATTCGGATGAAGGCATTGGTAAAA
The DNA here is from genome assembly GCF_014844075.1 of Paenibacillus sp. JNUCC-31. Taxonomy (NCBI): domain Bacteria; kingdom Bacillati; phylum Bacillota; class Bacilli; order Caryophanales; family Paenibacillaceae; genus Paenibacillus; species Paenibacillus sp. JNUCC31. The sequence continues at coordinate 177,127 of NZ_CP062165.1, read as the reverse complement.
GATGACGAGGATACGGCAGGCATGATTAAAATTCTGGCTCGAATGTTCCGGTTAACCCTTGGGAAAGAAGGAAGGCATCATTCGATTAAGCATGAACTGGAGTACACAGGCAACTATCTGCAGCTTCAAAACATCCGATTCGATGATATGTTCACATTGTCCGTCAACATGCCGGGTGAAATGCTGGAGTGCAGCATCATTCCGTTGGTATTTCAGCCTATTGTGGAAAATAGCATCAATCATGGTTTTGCCGGCTACAGCCAGGCATTATGTATTAAAATCGAGGGGAGCTGGACGGAACACGGAGAGATTCTGATCCGAATTTCGGACAATGGAACCGGAATGTCGCCGGAGAAATGGACGGAACTGAATTCGCTGCTGGAACAGGCGGCTTCAAACAGATACAGCCTTGAAAACCAAAGTGACCTTGGAGAGAACGGTCTGGGACTGACCAATATTGCAGAACGAATTAAGCTCCATTATGGAGATTCATATTACATTAAGGTGCTATCTGGTATCGAGAATGGCACGACCATCGAAATTCGGATTCCCGGGATAGGCAAGCCTGAGCACATAAGTTTCGATGCGAAAAAGGAAGGTGAGAGAAATGAAACTGATTTTGGTAGATGACGAAAAAGGGATATTGGATGGACTCAAAAAGATGATAGATCGCTATATTCCGGAATGTGAAGTGGTCGGAACAGCTTATAATGGACGTGAAGGCTTCGAGCTGATTCAAAAATGGCAGCCGGACATCGTTATTACCGATATTCGAATGCCGCAGGCGGGTGGACTGGAAATGATCCAAATGCTCAAAGAGGTCGACATTCAGAGCAAATTCATCTTGCTAAGTGGATATGCGGACTTTGAATATGCCCGGAAAGGCATGAAGCTGGGTGTAAATTTTTACATCAATAAGCCGGTTGAGGAACAGGAATTGCGTGACTGTGTTTGTCAGGTCATGGATACAATTCAAATAGAGCGAAGCAAAGTCCAGGAAATGGATGCATTAAAACTGGCATCACATCACCGTATGCAGGAAGATGGCTTGCGAGATATTCTGGATATGGGGAACGACCATACCGAAATTGCAGAGGAGCTGCAAAGGATCGGATGCATGCCTAAGGAGGGCACACAATTTACTTGTATCCTGATTGAAATCCGCAGTAAGGCAGACGGTCTAAAAGAGCTCGGTTTTGATCCTGTATTTAGACAGATTGATCTGGTGTTTAGACAGTACGGTAGTGTTTATCGTTTTCGCTATACAGGTGCACAAATTGCAGTGATTGTGATCCACAATGCAGCTTTGGAGAGCAGAGATATGGTTAACACGGCACAGCGCCTTCATGAGATTCTGTTCAGACAACTGAACGTCTTCAGCGTGATTGGCATCGGCAGCGTTCAGAATCGGCCTGGTGGAATTAGCCAATCCTTTGAAGAGGCGCGAAATGCCCTCAGCTATCAAGTGATCAAGGGCGCAGAGCCCATCATTTCGTTTACCCAGATCATGAATCGGACAGGGAAAAGCGAGCTGGTTACAGAGGAGATGATCGCGGACCTGGAGGCTGCCATCGACAACCTGGATGAAAGGGATAGCGTGGATATGATCCATCGGATCTTTAGAAGAATAGAAGCTGACCCAGGTTTCAGTCCGGCAGATCTCCAGCTGCAATGCCTGAACATCCTTTTGCTTAGCATTCGAAAAGTATCTTTTCAGCAGCTTCAGCAGAACAAGTTGTTAAGTCGTCAGTTGTTATCTTTGGAGGAGATTTCACGGTTTAAGACGCTAGCGTCTCTGGAGCAGTGGATGGTGGAAGTCATTGGTGGAATCATTGGATTTTTGCTGGAACAACGTACTCCCAAGAAAAAGGACATGATCTCAGAGATCAAGGAATATGTCACAGACCATTATGATGAACCTATCAGCCTGGCCGAATTAGCTGCCCGCTTTTATATGAACCCGTATTACTTAAGCCAATATTTCAAACAAAAGACAGGGGAAACATATTTGAATTTTTTGACCCACATACGGATCAGCAAAGCGAAAGAATTGCTTGAACAGACAGATTTGAAGGTGTATGAAATCTGTCATAAGGTAGGTTATTCGGATGCGCAGCATTTTGCACGTATGTTCGAAAAATGGACCGGATTCAAGCCAAGGGATTATCGGAAAAGTCTTGCAAAACAATAAAAATCAAGGATGCCACTTCATAACGAAGTGGCATTCTTTTTTCTTAAAAATCACTTGTTTTAACTTAAAAATGCCTAATTGAGTGAGGATTATTCTGGCTGTATAGTTACCTTGTAAGCGGATTCATTAGAGAATACTGGGGGGGATAAGTTGAAAGCTTTTGCGTTTCATCGAATGAAAGTGTATTGGCCACTATACGTGATGGCTATTCCGGGTATCGTTTTTCTCATTGTGTTTAAATTTGTCCCGCTGGGCGGTGCAATCATTGCTTTCAAGGATTACTCGGTATTTCAAGGGTTCGGGGACAGTCCGTGGGTAGGACTCAAACATTTTAAGACCTTAATCGAACATCCCGATTTTGCGAGGGTATTTGGAAATACGCTAATGCTCGGATTTTTGAAACTGGTGTTGGTTTTTCCGGTGCCTGTATTACTGGCTCTGATGATTAACGAGATTCGCAAATCGGCGTTGAAAAAAGGAATTCAAACGGCACTGTATATCCCTCATTTTTTATCATGGGTTATCGTGGGCGGAATTTTGTTCGATTTCTTTTCTTTAAGCGGATTGTTTAATATCGTAATCGGATGGTTTGGTCTGGATCCTGTACTGGCCATGCAGGAGAGTGACTATTTCAGACCCATCTATGCCATCTCGTCCATCTGGAGAGACGCCGGGTGGGGAACTGTGGTGTATATGGCAGCAATTAGCGCGATCGACCCGCAACTCTACGAATCAGCAATGATTGATGGAGCATCAAAACTAAGGCAGATTCGTCATATCACGTTCCCGCTGCTCTTACCAACCGTGCTTGTGCTTTTCCTGCTCGAAATCGGTAACTTCCTGGATCTCGGATTTGATCAGGTATTTAATATGCTCACCCCAATGACGTACAGTGTGGGAGATATTTTGGATACGTACGTGTTCCGGACCGGTATTCAGCAAGGGCAGTATAGTTTCGCGACAGCGGTCGGATTATTTCAGTCGGTAATTGGCTTTATCCTGGTATTTGTATTTAATAAACTGTCCAAAAAAGTGTCGGATGGGGGGCTTTGGTGAAAATGGTTGAAGCGAGAAGAGAACGAGCATTTGTTACCGGGGTTACCATTTTTCTCATCCTGTTTTCCATTGCGGCCATTATTCCGCTATTGTCTGTAATTTCCACCTCATTCAGTTCCAAAAGCGTCGTGGACATGAACCTGGTGACACTGTGGCCAAAGGAATTTACGCTAGATTCATGGAAATACATCATTGATCGTCCGGATCTATGGAGGTCCTTCTTTCTGACAGTAGGTACGACCGTGATAGGAACGGTACTAGCTCTACTGATGACAGCCTTGTTCGCGTATCCACTGTCGAAGTCAGAGTTTCGATGGGGCTCCGTAATTATGGTATGCGTTGTGATTGCAATGATTTTCAAAGCGCCGATCGTTCCGTATTTCCTCACGGTCCGCAGTATTGGACTCTATGATAATCCACTGGTCCTGATCTTACCGCATATTCTGAATCCATTTAATTTGATCATCATGAGAACCTTCTTCAAACAATTTCCCAAAGAGCTGGAGGAAGCAGCCTTTCTTGAAGGCTGTGGCTATTTCCGAATGCTGTTCCATTTCGTTCTTCCCTTGTCCAAAGCTGTAATGGCAACCCTTGCCTTATTTTATGGTGTGGTGTTGTGGAATCAGTTTCAGCATCCTTTATTTTTTCTTCAGGATACCAACTGGTTTCCGCTGCAGATCAAGATTAGACAGTTTATCACCGACGATAGCGTTATGATGGCAGGTGCTGCTTCAACGGTGGATCTGAATTACAATGAGCGGACATTGAGAGCAGCAACCGTCATTTTTGCGATCATTCCGATCATCATTGTGTATCCTTTCCTGCAAAAGTATTTTGTCAAAGGGGCCATGCTTGGCTCTGTGAAGGGCTGATCTTGTTTTATCAATGAACAGATGAATCTACAAGAATAACAGGGATTGAAAGGGGATTAGCTATGATTCTGAAAAAGATGGGTTTAATGATGGCTGCAGGTGTTCTTGCGATAAGCACAATAACCGGCTGTAATTCATCCTCTACGGGTGATTCCTCCGCAGCTGGCCAGACTTCGGCCAATGAGGATGGAACAGTCGATATCGAAGTATGGGGAACGAACATCGGTTATAAACCAATTACCAAGGGCAGCCAGTTGTATGAGTTTTATAAGGAAAAGCTTGGCGTGGGTGTAATTCATCCGTATGTGGAATGGAACGGAGGCACCAACTATCTGAACCAACTGAACCTGAAAATTGCTGCCAATGAAATGCCTGACTTGTTCATCCCTCAGCAGGGCATTGAAGACAGCTTGGCTAAAAATGGTGCCATTGCCGACCTGACCGACCTGCTGCCTAAATATGCGCCAAATGTATGGGAAGCCATCCCGCAGGAGATGTGGGATGTTGTCAAGGCGAACGATCCTACAGGTCAGGGTAGAATCTACTACATTCCTGGGGTTGTGGAATACGGAAGATACGCGGGCATGATCCGCCAGGATTGGCTCGATCAACTGGGTCTGAAGATGCCGAAGACTCAGGATGAATACGTTAAGGTGCTCGAAGCATTTCGGGATAAGGATCCTAACGGCAACGGCCAGAAGGATGAGCTTCCTACCGGTGGCAGGGAGCAGGCCCGGTGGATGGACCATCTGTTTGCCATGTACGGGGTAGCGATGTTTGAAGGCTATCCGGAGTGGGATATATACGACGGCGAGCTGACTTATTCCGCAGTGACTCCGAATATGAGGGCAGCTCTGGAATTCGCGGCTAAGCTGTATAAGGAAGGTTTAATCGACAAGGAATCACTTTTGAACACGAAGGATAAGTGGGATGGCAAAATTCAGTCTGACAAGGTAGGGAACTATTTTCACTGGGTCGAGCATGGCAATTTGATTTTGGAGAACCTGGAGAAGAACACAGGCGTGAAGGCTAACTTTACGGTGCTCCCTGTACCGGAAGTCGAAGGATATGAAGGTTTTTACACAATGAAGAGATTTGCACCTCCGCAGTGGGTCATCAAGAAAAACAAGGATGAGAACAAGCTGATGGCCACCTTGAAGCTGCTGAACAATATGTATGACAAAAAGAACTGGAAGGATCTGTTCCTGGGCGTGGAAGGCATGCACTATGAGATGAAAGACGGCAAAGCCGTTAAACTTCCCGATGACAAGAGCAGTCAGGAAAATCAACTTTTGAATCCGTATTCGACTTTGGCGACACTTGATTTTACGATCGACCTCTTTAACAGTACTTCTTCAGAAGATAGTAAATGGGCGATCGACCAGGTGACCCGTAATATGCAGGAAGCCCAGAAATACGCGAAAGTCATTGCCGGTGACGGGATGCCAGCCAGCGTGTACGACAGCTTCCCGGACATCAATAATCGAACGCTATACGTGGAATACGCCACGAAAATCATTCTGGGACAGTACCCAATCAGCAAGTTTGATGAGTTTGTAGATAAATGGAATACATCGGGCGGGGAAGAGGTGACCAAGCGCGCAAGAGAGTGGTACGCCAAGGTACAGAAATAATGGATTAACGAAGATATTCGCCCGCATTCTGTTGAAGACGGGCGAATTTTAATATGGATCTGACGTGCAGAGTATGAATCTACGGATTGAAATAGATGCCGGACCAGGAGGGAATCATGACAAATCGGTTAATGGAAGTTCTCAAGGGTGAGGAACATAATTATATCCTCCCATTTCTGTGGCAGCATGGGGAGGATGAGCAGGTGATCCGGGAAGAGATGGCCCGTGTGGATGAGGCAGGCATCGGTGCTGTGTGTGTTGAGGCTCGTCCGCATCCTGATTTTCTGGGACCGAAATGGTGGACAGACATGGACATTATTATGGATGAAGCCCGTAAGCGGGGGATGAAGGTATGGCTGCTGGATGACGATCATTTTCCTACGGGGCATGCGGCAGGCAAAATACAGGAAGCTCCGGAAGAGCTTCACCGCTTGTTTCTGGGTGAGCGCTATATTGATACTCTGGGTCCTGCAAAAGGTGCCTCTTTTTTGCTGGATACATTGCTGATGACTGGGCTTCGGCCTACAATATCGGATCGTCATCATGCAAAAGGGAAAAACAACCTGGTTTCCGCTGTTGCAGTCCGCCGGGATCCGTCCAATGGAACATTACTGAGCGACTGCGTCAATATCACTGAACATGTACAGGACGGTATTCTGTATTGGGACATCCCCGAAGGATACTGGCGCATATTTATAATTTCTGCCAATAAGGAGGGTGGCAGCAAAGCGCAGGAAGATTATCTCAACCCGCTAGACCGGGCTTCGGTTGGCATTCTGATCAATACGGTTTATGAGAGGGTCTATGAACGATATCAGGCGGATTTCGGTAAAACCTTTGCGGGCTTCTTTTCGGACGAACCTGGATTCTATAATGATCCGGTCACCTTCGACTTCAATTCAAGACCCGGCAAACCAGGGGTGTCGCTTCCCTGGAGCCTTGAAATGCCTGCTTTGCTGGAGCAGGCCCTCGGTGAGGACTATCGTAAGGATCTTTATCTTCTCTGGCAGAATGGGGGAGAGCGATCTGCTACCGTGCGGTACACTTATATGAATATCGTTAGCAAGCTCTACGCAGATAACTTCTGCAATCAAATCGGGGATTGGTGCAGAGCTCGCGGAGTTGAGTATATCGGACATGTCCTTGAAGACAACAATGTTCATGCCAGGCTTGGTCCCGGTGCAGGTCACTTCTTCCGCTCACTCTGGGGACAGGATATGTCGGGCCTTGATGTGGTGTTATGGCAGATCGTGCCTGGCTTTGACCAATTGAGTTTCCGCACCACGTCAGGGGAGACGGACAGTCTGTTCTTCCACTATGGCCTGGCGAAGCTGGCCGTATCGCTCGGGCACATGGATCCGAAAAAACAAGGCCGGACGATGTGCGAATTGTATGGTGCCTATGGCTGGACGGAGGGCTTGAAGTTGATGAAGTGGCTTACCGACCATATGCTGGTGCGTGGAGTTAACTACTTCGTCCCGCATGCTTTTACACAGAAAACCTTCCTGGATCCCGATTGTCCACCGCATATGTATGCAGGCGGTAAAAATCCGCAGTATCGATACTACAAACATCTAAATCTATATATGAACCGAATTAGCCACCTGATTTCAGGTGGAAGGCACGTGGCAACTGCAGGTGTTGTGTATCACGCTGAAGCCGAGTGGTCAGGGGAAGCCATGTATTTTCAGGAGCCCGTCAAGGAATTGATGCAGCATCAGATAGACTGCGATATTCTTCCGATCGATGTTCTTCTGGACAGAGCGCGTGTGATGGATGGCAGACTGCATGTGCATCTGGAAGATTATGCATGCCTGATCCTGCCTTATGCGGATGCGCTTCCTGCGGCGCTGCTGCAGCGTTTGGTTCAGTTTGCGGAACAGGGTCTGGCCATTTATTTTGTTGACGGACTGCCCACACGTTCCAGCGAAGGCATTGAAGTTGCTGGTGAGCTATCATATCTTGCGAATCATAGGAACGTTAAGAAGGTAGAGCTGAACAAGTTGTCTCAGGATCTGATGAGCACTGGGTATTTCGATATTCAAGTGCATTCGTATGAATCTTATCTGCGGCATTACCACTATGTTCATCCTGATTTGGATGTGTTTATGTTCTTCAACGAGAGTCCGCATGACATGATACGTACAGAGGTTGTTTTACCTGTACAAGGCGAGATCTATACCTATGATGCTTTCCGGAATCGCTTGATCCACTTGACTACATCAGACACTCATCCGAAGTCGGTGCAGCTGATGCTGTATCCTTATGAATCCATCATTCTGCTTCATGGAGATAACTTGGATAGTCATGCAATAGGTCCAGTGGATATAGAGTTCAACCAGACCATTGATCTACAAGCCAAGTGGACGGTGTCAACGGCGGACGCTGAACAGTATCCATATTTTGTGGAGTGGGGCCAATTAAATACGTTAACCAATATGTGCTCGCCCGGTTATCTTCCGCAATTTTCCGGAACGTTTCGTTATGAAACACAATTTGAATGGAACGAATCCGTTAACCAAGCGATTTTAGATCTGGGCGAAGTGTTCGAAACGGCAGAAGTATGGTTAAACGGTGAGCATGTAGGAGTGCGGATCTGTCCGCCTTATCGATTCGAAATCCATGGGAAGTTAAAGAAAGGGGGGAATAAACTAATTATTGAGGTTACAAATACGTTGGTAAAAGATCAGCGAGATTTCTTGTCCTCTTTTGCCCAACAGGAACCAAGTGGACTTATTGGACCCATTCAGTTGAATAGGTTTGAAAAGTTGCTTTAAGGATACAGAGCAGCTTTCGTATTATTAGGTCAGCCAGAAATTTTCTGGTTGGCCTATTTTTATGGGTGTTTTACGATGGTGGTAGCCGGGAGAACGAGGGCGGCTTAGGGACAAAGAACCCGTACAAAAAACTGTTCTCTCACTACCTTCCAACGACCATGTTTGAGCTGGTTGAGGCTATGACCTCGTATCACAAGCGAAGCTATGGGTTTGGAAACCAGGTGGGAATGCCGGTAAATCGAATTAGAGAGGTTTTTATGCAACCCGTTGTTGGAATTGATGTGGCGAAAGGATGTAGTGTTATTCAGGCCTTCAAAAAGCGTAACGATCCATATGGAAGGATGGAGACCCTTCAGCATGGTGAGGAAGGTTTCGAGCGGCTAGGGGAAGTGCTCAGCATACTGAGAGAGACAAGTGGTGTGGAGCCTGTCGTTGTCTTCGAGGCAACCGGACATTATCATCGAGGTTTGGCAGGATATCTGAAACGTAGCGGATGGATTCACTACATCATCAATCCTTTGCAAGCGAAGCGATCCAAAGGCACACAACTTCGAAAAGTGAAAACCGATGCAGCAGATGCCTGGCATTTGGCCGAGATGTATTACCGTGGGGATGTTAAAGCGCATCGCGAGTGGGAAGAGTCCTACAGTGAGCTTCAGCACTTGACTAGGCAGCATGAGTTTGTGACCGCTATGTATGTGCAGGCGAAGCTAAACAGCAGAGCATTGCTTGAGCAGGTGTTTCCTGATTTCATCGGAGTCTTTTGCAACTTGTATGCGACAACGATGCTTGGAGAATAAGACTGAGAATGTGGAACGTCTAATTCAGGAATGTGTGGGTAGATCTCATTCGAAGCGATGGATTGCAGAAAAAACGGAACGATTGAGGGAACTTATGGAAGGCTGGAACAGACAAAGAAGAAGCCAATCTCAAACCGTAGCACTGGCCAGCATGGTCGTGTTGCTGCTGGAGTTTGACAAGCAGTTAAGCCATTTGGAACAGCAGATGGAAGCACTGGCGATGGAACTGCCCGAAGTAGGTTTGGTTAAAAGCATACCAGGCATAGGAGGCAAACTAGCCGCTGCCATCGTGGCGGAACTCGGGAATGCAAGTCAATTCCAGGATGCGAAGCAGCTCGTCGCGTATGCAGGGTTGGATCCAGGGATTTACAGCTCAGGGAAGTTTACAGCGACAAGCAGCCGGATTACGAAGCGCGGCTCCAAGAGGCTTCGACGAGCGTTATATCTGGCCGTACAGTGCGGAATTCGAAAAGCAGACAACCGAAGGTTAAAAGAGTATTACGACAAGAAAAGAAAAGAGGGCAAGCCTTACAAGGTGGTCGTGATCGCTTGCGCCAACAAGCTTCTCCATCACGTATACGCCATCTTGAAAAAGGGCGAGCCCTATACACATTAATACCCATAATTATCCAAATAACCTCCACGCCAATGGAGGTTATTTGGGGTACAGAGAAAATTATATCAGTTTCTTGTAGTCCAGCCAAGACAACAAGGCTTGACAAACATTAGCAGCTTTTTTGTGTTATTGGGATCTAAAACGACATAATAAAAAGGCACCCGCCCATAGGCAGGTGCCTTCTCTATAGAGATCAAGTATACATTACCTGCAGGGAACGTCATTTTGCGAGTTCCTGTTCCTCCAGTAATCGTTTCAGTTTTTGGCGCTGCCGTTTTTCCTTCTGACGGCGCTCTCTGTCCTCAGCCTGCAGAGCTTTAAGCAGGGAGACACACATGCCGATAAGGACAACAGCGAACGGCAGTGCGGCCACAATGGAGGCCGTCTGGAGGCCGTTCAATCCCCCGCTGATCAGCAGTACTACCGCGATGGCAGACTGCAAGATTCCCCAGGTTAATTTTACTCTTGTACTCGGGTCCAACTTGCCATCTGAAGTCAGCATGCCCAGCACAAAGGTAGCCGAATCCGCCGACGTAATAAAGAAGATCATGACCAGAAGAGTAGCGACGAATGCGGTAATCGTGCCTAAAGGCAACTGCTCCAGCATAAGGAATAAAGCGGTTGTTGTATCTGCTTTGACGGCTTCCGCTAGATGAGCGGCATTGAACAATTCCAACTGAAGTCCTGTTCCCCCAAAGACGGAAAACCAGATAAATCCGAACAGACTTGGAATAACCATGACGTAAATTACAAATTCCTTTATGGTTCTTCCTTTGGATACCCTTGCGATAAACGTGCCAACAAAAGGAGCCCACGAGATCCACCATGCCCAGTAAAATAACGTCCATGTTCCAATCCAGGTTTCTCTTGAGAACGGCGTCAGTCTCAAACTCATGTTAATAATATTCTGCAGGTAACTGCCCAAGGTGGTCGTAAATGTATCAAATATAAAAGAAGTCGGCCCAGTCACCAAAACAAACAACATTAATAGCACAGCTATAACGAGGTTGGTGTTGCTCAAAATCTTAATACCTTTATCCAGACCGGAAGTTGCCGAGATTAAAAATAATACCGTTACAATGGCGATGATGACAACCTGGGACAGCGTTGAGTTGGGAATGCCGAATAAGTAATTCAGCCCCCCACCGATCTGAAGTGCACCCAATCCAAGCGAGGTCGCAACACCGAAGATGGTGGAAATGACGGCCAGAATATCAATGACCTTGCCAAGCCAGCCTGCAGCAAGTCGTTCACCGATCAAAGGAATAAAGGTGGAACTGATTAGCCCCTTGTAGCCTTTCCGAAACTGGAAATAAGCGAGCGCTAAGCCGATGACGGTATAAATAGCCCAGGGATGCAGCCCCCAGTGGAAAAAGGAATAACGCATTGAAAGTCTTGCGGCTTGCGTTGTTTCGGGTACCGCTCCCTCCGGTGCAGATAAATAGTGGGACAGCGGTTCAGCAACTCCCCAGAAAACCAGCCCAATGCCCATACCAGCGCTAAACAGCATGGACAGCCAGGAAACCGTAGAATATTCCGGTTCATCATCGTCATCCCCCAGCCGGATACCGCCAAATCGGCTGAATGCCAGATAGAAAGCGAAGATCAGGAAGAAAAGGGTTGCTAGCAAATAAAACCAGCCAAAATTCTGAATAGAGAAGTTGTAGGCTACGTTAGCCACATCAGCCAGCTGATCAGGAGCGACGGCTCCCCATATTGCAAATAGTGCAACGATGATAATTGTGATTGTAAATACCATGAAGAGACCTCCGATATGTAAGCTTCATCCAACTTTTCCTTAGTATGTACTAGTCCAGCATGTAATATTTCGGAAAGCCAACTGTTGATAAAATAAAACAAACCGCCTAGTATTGAAACACCCGTCGGTTTGTTTTGATCCTGCCAGAATAATATATTATCTATAATCGCTTGTTAAACTGAGATGGTCGATTGAGAATATCGGGTTTTAGTTATATAGATATAACTTGAAAAATCTAAGAGAGAATCATCACTTTTAGGAGCGACAAGTGAAAGTATAAGGTATTCTTAATGGTAAGAGATTCTGAAGAAAGAAATGAAAGGGTGAATAGGATGAGAAAACTCGAGTCGGGTATATCAATAGACAACGAATTATTTACTGATATTGTCAGGTATGAGCACGTAACGATAAGCGGAACGACCATAAAAAACTCGAATGTTGGTTCACCTATATTTTGGAGCTGTAATCTGCATCAACTTGTATTTGATACCTGCGATCTTACCAATGCGAGATTTTTTGCCGATAGTACGATTGATCATTGTACATTTATTCGTTCCGACTTGCGCTCTGTTGGCATTGCTAGAGGCGAAGCTGTTTTCACCAGTTGCGAATTTTCCTCCTGCGATATGAGAGGGATGACGTTGGAGAATGCTACGTTTATCGACTGTACTTTTGTTAAATGTAGATTCAATGACCCGATTTTACAAGCGGCGAATATCGTCAATTGTTCCTTTACCGGCAAGCTAGTGGATATTACGTTTGAGGGAAATGGCAAACAAAAGCTAATCGCCAATTTTGAAAACTGCATCCTTGAAGGTGTTCGTTTTGTGAACTGTGACCTGACGCAATGTATTCCGCCAAAATCCAAAAACCAGCTGTATGTTGAACAGGTATCCGTACGTGTGAAAAATGCTATGACGAAGATTGACAATGACCCTAATCTATCTGACGATGAACGTAAAATATTGGTACGCAGTCTGCGCAAGCTTGAACATATGGAACAATATATTTTTAACACAGTACATATGAAGAAAATATATGGTGATGTTTTTGTTGAGCGATTTTTCAGTAGTCTGGAATGTAACAATGCTTAGAAATTTGTCGAGAGACAAGAACATGTCTTTATAGAACGTGGATATATATAATAATTAGTTGGAAATTTATTCTTTTCATTTTACAAACGTTTAACAGTGTTATTAGCAGAGGCGGGATTTGTTATGATAAAAATCTGGAGGCGAATGAGATGCTGGAATTAGAGTTTACTACTATAGAGGAGTGGGATGAAGCATTGTGGGCGCGGATGGAGCGGATCTATCATGAGGCTTTTCAAAGCGGCGCTAAGACAAAAGCGATTCTGCGCAGTATGCTGGACCGGGGGATTGGTTATTTACACACGGGCGTTCATCATGGAGAAGTGGTTGCGATGGCTGTTACTGGACTGGAGGGGAAGGCTGCGGACCGCATCCTGATCATCGATTACCTCGCGGTTGAACAGAAGCTGCGCGGGTTGGGCATAGGGACTTGGATGCTGGAGCAGCTCAGAGCCTGGGCTTTAAGAAAACACGGGATCAAAGGTATGATTATAGAGGCGGAGTCCGGGATAACGCAGGCTCATCAGGAACGCATTCAGTTCTGGCAACGCAACGGGTTCATCCTGACCTCCTATGTCCATCAATATAGAATGGTGCCAGAGCCGTATCAGGCAATGATGCTGCCAATGGATAGAAGCACGCATGTGCCTGATGATGGTGAAGCACTGTTTCGTTATATCAATGCTTTTCATAAGGTTGCTTACCGGAAGAGTTAGACCGCATTTATGGGACCTGCAGGAAATTTCCGTAGAGATTAGCTGACGTAAAGTTAATCAAATCTGCGAAGGGTGGTTGATTTTACGACTTAATGCAAGAACGTAGTTCCATTGAAAAGGTTAGGAACGTGGTACCAATGTCGATTAGAATATTTATCTGTTTCATTAGGCTAACGCGAGCAGGTTTGTAGACAAAATCCGCCTCTATTAAGCTACGACAGGTATCCGAAGATGGTGAAGGATCGGCGGGTTTCATGAAACTAATGAGCGTTTTTATTATACTATGTGGTAAAATAAATGGGGCAATAAGCCCAGTTAATAACATGCATCCGGCAAAGGAGTTAACCATGACCAAACAACGTAAGATCATTTTTACCATAACCATATTCTATACATTGTTTATTCTTTATTTTATGTTCTTCGCTTTCGGTAGAGGAGATGCTGCAGAGACAACGGCTGGGTACACCTTTCTTGTTTTGCCCGAAAACTTTTTCAGGCTGCCGGCTCTATCTGATCTCCTGCATCCCAGCCTAATGGTTTTGGTTGGTTTTGGTAACATCGCCGCCTTTATCCCTTTTGGTATATTGATTCCATGGTTGTACCGGATCACCTTTGCCCGGTTCATGTCCTTGTTCTTTATAGCGATTCTTGTGCTGGAAACCATTCAGGCGCTTTCCTTACTTGGCAGTTTCGATATAAACGATGCCATTCAGAATACGATAGGAGCAGCCGTCGGTTTTGGGGCATACAAACTTGGTTTCCGTTCCCGGAACCTCTGGCGCAATCTGGCGACAACGGCTATTTCCGGTATGGTTCTTTTATTAGTCGTATGGGGATTATGCGGGGTGATAGATAAAGCAGCAACTAAAGTAGAAGGCCCGTTTGTGGCGATCAACGAATGGATGGACAGTTCGGGGAGTTCATCACCTGGAGACAAGCCGGAAAGCATCAAAATAGGCGACCAGAATGTAAAGCCTCTCTATAATATGTATGGCACTGAAGGCGGAGATTCTAAAACGTTTACATATACGTCTGAGGGGGAGACGATTTTCTCTTTTTATTACGGAATCCCTGAACCAACAGATTATTCCGGAAGTATCCGTGTTACCCTCGATGGAAGCGAGATAATGACCGGCTCTGGGGAAGATCAGCGGAGTGATCCTGAACTATTCCCGTTGATATTCAAGATTCCTCTTGAGCCGGGGAGCGAACTGAAGATTACTATTGAAGGGAACGAAAAAGTATGGGAGGTCGGGTATCGGAGGATGCAATATTTTTGGAGCTGAGTGCTTGATCTTCCATTCTGAGCGGAATGTTGAGGGACAAGAACATATTCCCATTAAAGCTGCTTTTTTAGCAGCTTTTTTGTTTTATCGGTACAAGTTCGTGTCTCAAGCCAAGGACAAGAACTTGTACCGATTACCGATTAGATGAGTATCTAAATGAAAAGCGACGTAATTAAAACCTCATTAAGTAGCATTATGCAGGACAGTTTTCGCATTTCGATTAGATGAAGATCTGAGTAGAAAGAAATGAAGAGGATGGTGGATGTGTCTTTTGGCTCAATTGTCTGTACTGCAACATACGGGAAGTAATGATTGTGTTCTGAACTGGGATGCGTGGAAAAAAGCCAAAACCAATCTTCTTCGGTTTTATTACAAGTTATGTTGGGCTCAGTGGAGTGTACCTCATCTTCCAGTTGGTGGAGAAATCTAAAGTGTCTGTGCTAAGATGAGGGTAAATTTTGATTCAAGCTGGGAAACAAGGCTAAAAGGGGTGCACATTGAAGAAAATACTTGTCATTGACGATGAAGTCGCAATCAGAGATTTAATTGAGCTCGTACTGAGAAGAGAAAACTACGTCGTTCAAACGGCTGAAAACGGTAAAATAGCCCTGCAGCTGCTGGATGCTTTTGGGCCGGACCTGGTGGTGCTTGACTTGATGCTGCCTGACTGCTCCGGATATGACCTGTGCAAGGAAATCACCGGTAAACGTGCCGTTCCTGTGATCATGCTATCTGCCAAAAATGAGGTAATCGACAAGGTGCTCGGACTAGAGCTAGGGGCAGAAGATTACATGACCAAACCCTTTGACAATCGTGAACTGCTCGCTCGGATCAAGGTGATTCTTAGAAGAAACGAGAGCAAAGAGGACTCAAGTGAAGGAACGGAAGTGAAATCTACACGCATCATTCATGAAGAGCTGACATTTGATCTGGAAAGCCGAAGGGTGCTGAAAAACGGTGTACCTGTGTCTTTAACGGCCAAAGAGTTTAAAATTCTGGAAACGTTACTCAAAAGGCCAGACAAAATCTTTACCCGGGATGAGCTGCTGCAGATCGGATGGGGATATGATTTTATGGGGGACAGTCGCAGTGTGGATATGACCATCATGCGTTTACGAAAAAAGCTGGAGGATAACGCGGACGAACCGAAGTATGTCAGGACGATCTATGGATTTGGCTATCAACTTGGAGGTGGCGAGGCCTGAAGTATGCAACCAGGTTACTGCTGAATTATTTATTTTTCTCCGTGCTGTCCTTTGGCATTATCATTTTTGCGGTGAATAAAGCCATCGATTACTACAGCTTCATAACCATTGAAAAACAGATGATGGAGAAGGCGGATCTGTCCGAACTGTCCTTCCGAGAGGTATTAGCACAGCATAGGTCATCGTCAGGAGAGCCGCAGACCAAGGAAATCGTCAGACTTGCTCTGGAGAAGCTGAAAGCTTCGGGTAAGGAAGTACGTATCTATGATAGCTCCAAGCAGTTGCTGGGCTTGGCTGTGGATGGCATCATCATTAATGATGGCAAACCGCTTATTTTTGACAAAAATATTGAGAAAGCACTGAGCGGCAGTTATGCCTACACCGTAACGGAAGATCATCTGCTTTATTTTGCGACTCCCATTCAGAATCAATTTTACGAAACCGCTTATGTATATGAGTTCGTGGACGACATTTCGTACTTTTATGCGATTATGGATCAAATCCGTTATATCCTGTTTGCGGGTGCAGGCGGATTTATTGTACTGATTACGTTATCCAGTCTGTGGATTGCCCGCAACACAACCAAGCCGATTAAGCTGTTGCTTGGCGCTGCCCAAAGTTTCTCTAGACAGGAGTTTCAAAGAGTTCATCTAAACCGGAAGGATGAGCTGGGCATGCTGGCAGATGGGCTGGATTCCATGGGACGGCAGCTTCATGATTACATTCAATACCAGAAACAATTTGTCTCCAACGTATCTCATGAGTTAAAAACACCCTTGGCAGCTATTCGGGGTTTCTCTCAATACTTGGTTGAAGGGGAGAACGAGAACAAGGAGCTGCAAAAAATCTATGCTCATCTGCTGCAGGAATCGGATCGGCTGACGCGCTTGATTAATGAACTGTTGTTGCTATCCCGATTCGATAAGGCTGGTTCTAACGATTTGGAAGTCGAGAAGACGGAAATGAACGAACTGATTCAGCAAGTTGCAATGAATATGGGAGCCAAGGCTAAAGATAAAGGGATAGAGATCAGAGTTAGTCAGGCGGAGGAAGAAGCGGATGATGAGGGTACGACAAGAGTGCACGCCAACGTGAATCCAATGCTGATGTCCCATGCGATCGCCAATCTTGTGGACAATGCCATCAAATATTCAGACAGTCCATCGCTGATCGAACTGAAGTTGGAACATACGCCAAGCGAGGTCGTTATACGGATACGTGATCAAGGCATTGGCATCGCCGGCGATGAGCTGGAGCGAGTGCAGGAACGCTTTTACCGGGCGAAAAATGCAAGTACAGCAAATGGTTCAGGTCTTGGACTTTCCATTTGCAAAGAGATTGTAGAGCGGTTTAATGGATATATCGACATCGAAAGTCAACTGGGAAAAGGGACGACCGTTACGATTGTTCTGCCTCGTGTGTAGACCTGCATCCAATCCCAAGCCTAAATAGGTAACGTTACAAGATTGGTACATTTCTGTTATGAGACTAACAAATGTTTTATTTATAATCACTTCATAAGAACAAATCACACATTTATGGAGGGATCATGATGAAATTGATAAATAAAGCTACAGCTGGTATCCTGCTGAGTATCTCACTAACGATGGCACTTACCGCCTGTCAGTCCAATGATGCCAAGTCGCCAGAAGCGACGCAGAACTCGGCTGAAAAAAACACGTCGAACGAACAGTCCAAAGGCGAAGGTGCAACAAATGCTAATGCGCCTTCTTCCGAAAATTCTGAAGAAAAGGGTACTGAAGCTATTAAAGAAGGTTCGATGGAGAAGGAAGGCAATGTGGTGCTGAAGGAGCTTGCTTTTGTCTATAATGAGCACACTATTGCGATTTCGGATACAGCGAATGAAGATCAGATGGAACAGATGCTGGGCAAACCGGAGAACCTGAAATCGCATACGTACAGTGCCGACGATGGAACAAACATGGATACGTTAATCGGTTTTACAGAAAAGGTTTATACGTATCCTGGTCTGGAGATTAAAACAATCAGTATACCGAAGGGGAAACAAGACTCCATTTTTCATATCGAAATTACAGATCCTAAGTACGCGACAGTACGAAACATTAAAGCAGGAGATAGTCTGGATACACTCAAAAATGCCTACCCTGAGGGGAAACTGCTTGGTAATGGAGCCCCTGATGAGGAGGATGACTTCCGTTACGAACCATCCAATTATGTGGATGTGATGTCGTTTCATATCAAGGATGCCAAGGTGGAGAGCATTCAGATTTACAGCCTTCTGGACTAATATTTAGTGATCGATGTGGGTAAGCCATTCATACGATTCACCTTTAATACCTGCCCGGTAGAGGGGCAGGTATTTTCTCGTTTATAGACTTGTATATAGATAGCAAATAGTAAGCAATCGTCATGATTGAATGTGCAGTACAATCAGCCTATGTGAAGCACGGCTTTGCCGGAGAATTTACGTTCCATCATATTTCGGGCAACGGTGTTAATTTCGGTCCAAGGAGCCTCTACTTCGATCCTGGGGATTAGCCGCTTATCTGTGACCAGCCGAGCTAGCAAACTCAGATCGTCCGCGGCTGATTGACGAGTGAGTTCCTCACCTAGAAAGAAGCTGTACAGGGTTCTTCCCCCGCTGGTCACCAGGTTCATCATATCGATCGTTGAGGTAGTTGAAGAGGAAAATCCTACCGCAACGCAAACCCCTTGGCGCGCTAGCTGCGGTAGCAACACCGCTAGTGTATTGCCGCCTACTGAATCGATGATCAGATCGTACGGCCCGAATTTTCGGGCTGATGAAATTGCGGAATATCCAATGATCACTTCGTCGGATCCAGCCTCCCGAACGAGATCGGCCTTCTCTTCCGTGCTTGCCGTACCTACGACGTATGCGCCCGATTGGGCCGCAAGCTGATGGGCGAATAGCCCAACCCCGCCGGTAGAGCCTGTAATGAAAATACGTTTGCCAAGCAGCATGCCGCCTTTGCGGAGTGCATAAAGCGCCGTGAGCCCTGCTACGGGTAGGGTCGCCGCCTCCGTAAAAGTTAGCTTTTCTGGGATTTCGGCCAGCATCGTCAAGGGGGCGGCAACTTGTTCGCTCCAGGCTCCCATCGGGAGCAAACCAACAACCCTGGCCCCTTTTTGTGGACCTTCGCCGCTCTTGGCCGGCTCAATGACAATTCCGGCGAAATCCCATCCGGGGCGACTTAATGCTTCCTGATCCTTAGCGTCTCTCAATTCACCGCGATTGAGAGAAATGGTCTTCACTTGCACGATCGCTTCCCAAGGTTTGGCCTCCGGGGCGGCAACTTCCTTGAACGCCAAATGTGACGGGGCAAGCGGATCAACTACAATGGTACGAATCATATGATCTCTCCTCCATTTATGGTTGTGTGTCAATAGATGACTTTTAATTTCAATGAGGAGTATACTTTAAATAAATGTTCGGCCCAAGTGCAGAATTACACTTCATAAGAGGAGGGAAGAGAATGAATATAGATCCGGAGAAGTCCAGACATAAAATCGTTATCGGAGAAATTGAAGCGCTGCGGGTGAAACGCCAGCAAAAGCTTGCCGACCGACCTCACCCGTCCTTGAAACGATTTACTCAACAAGAGCTCAACGACGAGGCTTTTCATTCGTATAAAAATCTGCTGGTTGGACGTACCCGCCGCATACCGAATCGTCAGATGATTATAAAAATTGCAGAATATCTTGAGTGCACATCCGACGAGCGGAACGATTTGCTTTTGGCAGCCGGTTATCTTCCGATCCTGACCGAATTGGAAGGGCGGTCGTTGGAGCGTGCATTGGAGTGGGCTCAGCAAATGATGTGGAGCATTCCTTTTCCCGCCATGATCGTAACACACAGACAGGACATCAAGGGGGTTAACAAGCCATTTCGTCATTTGTTCGATATCCCACTCGAACGTTCATATGACGGTTTAATGAATAGGGTCGACTTTCATTTTAATTCCGATTTGCCTATCCGGCCCCGCTCCACATTCGACAAAGTTTCGTTTGAACAGTGGGAGGAGCACGCCAAAAACGGGATACACACCTTCAAGAGGGAGCACATGCTTTCGCGTTATGATGCGTGGTATCAAAAATTGTTTGAAAGAGTTCAGAAATATAACGTGGATGAATATCTGAATGAACCGGATACAGAGGCAAAGGTTGATCATACACAAACCATACTAGCCAGAATGGAAAGCACCAGCGAGTTTGTTCCCATTCGCTACAGACAGGCTTCGATTTCCACAGGCAGCCGCTTGTATCCGCAAATTGAGGTTTTCCTGCCGGTAGATTCTGCCGCGCGTACAGTTTTCGAGAATCTGGGATGTCCAACTGATTGTGCGTTTTCTCTAACCCAACACTAACAAGAAGATGAAACAAAAAAAGGTATTGGTAGCGAGATTTATTAAGTTAACTGGAAAATCTAACCCGATCATTACAAGAAGGCAGCCAGCGAAATGACCGGCTGCCTTCTTTAAGCAAATGGGCAGGTTAACATGCCTATGATGGCTGGATTCTGTATACTAACCGAGAGAATTGTCTTTGAAAGGAGTTTGCAAGTGGAGGACGCAATCATGATAACACCGCTTGTCGGCATAGGTCCTTTTCGGCTGGGATGAGCAGGGAAGAGGTGGAGAAGACTTTTGAAAATCTGAACCATTGGAGCGCTGATGATGGTATATCCGTGAATCCGAGCTATATCGAGATGCTGTTATGCGCGAACATTTCGATGTGTGGACGCCTTCACGACGAAGGTAGAGGATTTAATCTACTCGCTTATGAAAGAGTACCCAATAGTCGGAGATGATGATCCGAGGACAGGATTTTCCTTTGCGATTCAAGAACTTGAGCTGTGCTTCTGGCGAGAAGCTATTAAGATTGATGAAGTCATGAAAGAACCGTTCTTTCTGGAGATGAGCGAAGAAAAAAAAGAGCTCGAGAAGCGGTATTTCTACTTTACTACAGTCTCGATTGGAACACTGAGATATTTCAATTTTATGGATAACGATTTAGCGGACACATAAGGGTAGGGAGAAAGCTTGCCGAATAGTCATGTGTCTAGTCGATATTCGTCCGTTAATTCATTAACTAACGGGCAGAACAGCGTAGTGGGAGATATATTTTTTTCTAGGATAAATGAAGCTACCTAAAAAAATAGGCAGCTTCATTTTTTTGAAAAAAAAATTTAATTTTGATATAATCCGTTGCATTCAATATATGTATGCGATATATTGCATATAGGAAAACTGAAAGAGTAAGGATGATAACCATGCCAATACCTAAAAATTTTGCCTCGCCTGCGCGAATGTCCGCAAAAGAAAGAACCTTCTCCCAGATTCAAAGATGGATTATCGATGGTACGCTGCAGCCAGGTGAAAAGCTTATCGACGCTGAATTGGCGGATTCGCTTGGGGTAAGCCGGACACCTGTTCGGGAAGCATTTCAGTTACTCGAAGTACAAGGTCTCGTTTCCACGCATCCTGGAAAAGAAACAAAAGTAACGGAAATCGAGAAAGACGATATTTTTAAGATGTATTCAACCATGGCTGTTCTTCAGGCATTAGCAGCTGAGGTTACCGCAAAGATTATTGTTCCAGAGCAGATTGAGCAACTGAGAATGATTAATCTAGAATTTGCAAGTGACATTAAGAGTGGTCAAGCTTACCAAGCAATGGAGACGGATGAACAATTTCATAACCTTATCGTTGAGTTTTCAGATAATCCTTATGTGACTTCATTCAGCGCATCGCTTCAGATTCACATTCGGCGATTTAAATACGTGTTCTTAAAGCAGCCTATTACTGCTACACAAGCTTCTGTCGATGAGCATGCTTCGATTATTAAAGCTTTCGAGAGCAAGGATAGCGATTGTGCTCAGGCACTAATGAAACAAAATTTCATCCGTCCGATGCAGGAGCTGCAAGGAATACTTTAAACTGAGAGGGGCAAGGGAACATGGCGAACGGAAAAGATCTTCGTATTCGAAGCAAGGTAATCAGTGAAGGTGCCAACCGAGTACCGAACAGGGCGATGCTGCGTGCAGTTGGTTTTACTGATGATGATTTCAAAAAGCCAATGATTGGCGTAGCAAGTACTTGGAGTGAGGTAACCCCGTGCAATATGCACATAAATGAACTAGCTATTCAAGCCAAGCAAGGGGTACGTAACCATGGCGGCGCTCCACTAATTTTTAATACGATTACAGTTTCAGACGGCATTTCGATGGGGCATGGAGGCATGTTGTTCTCGCTGCCAAGCAGGGAAGCTATAGCTGATTCGATTGAAATTGTGACCGGAGCCGAGCGTTTTGACGGCATTGTTGCAATCGGTGGTTGTGACAAGAATACGCCTGCATGTTTGATGGCTATTGGACGGATGAACATTCCTTCCGTTTATGTATATGGAGGAACCATTCAACCTGGTAATCTTGATGGTAAAAAAGTGGATATCGTTTCAGCTTTTGAAGCTGTTGGTCAATATCAGGATGGAAAAATGACAGATGAACAGCTGCATAAGGTCGAATGTAGTGTTTGTCCGGGTCCAGGGGCTTGCGGGGGCATGTATACCGCTAATACGATGGCCGCAGCTGCAGAAGCAATGGGTATGTGTTTGCCTGGTTCTTCTTCGACATCAGCTATCTCAGCGGATAAAGCATTGGAATGCGAAGCAGCCGGTAAGCAGGTCATCTCACTTCTTGAACAGGAAATCTACCCAAGAGACATTATGACGAAGAAAGCATTTGAGAATGCGATCACCGTTGTTATGGCTCTAGGGGGATCAACCAACGCCTTTCTCCATCTGCTAGCTATTGCGCACTCCGTAGAAGTAGATTTAACCTTGGATGATTTTGAGCGAATTCGCTTGCGTGTTCCCCATTTGGCCGATCTGAAGCCAAGTGGCCAATATGTGATGCAGGATTTGAATGATATTGGCGGTGTTTCAGGGGTAATGAAGCTATTGCTCGCTGAGGGATTACTTCATGGGGATTGCCTCACGGTAACTGGTAAAACGTTGGCGGAAAATTTAGCAGAAGCTGCTCCACTTCAAAACAATCAAGAGATTATACGCCCATTAGACAATCCGCTTAAGCCAGATGGACCACTGGTTGTGCTTCGAGGAAACCTCGCTCCTGAAGGCGCTGTTGCCAAAATGTCAGGCATGAAGATACAGCAGTTTTCCGGTCCGACAAAGGTTTACGATAGCGAAGAAGACGCGACGGAAGCGATTATGAATGATGAAATTCAAGAAGGAGACGTATTGGTCATACGCTATTGTGGTCCCAAGGGTGGACCAGGTATGCCTGAGATGCTTTCCGTTACAGCACTAATTGTAGGAAAGGGTCTAGGTGGGAAAGTTGCTCTCATAACAGATGGTAGGTTCTCGGGGGGCTCGCATGGATTTGTAGTCGGCCACGTATCACCTGAGGCACAAGTAGGTGGACCGATCTCTTTGCTAAAAAATGGTGACATTATCACCATTGACAGCGATATTCAGGAAATAAAGGTTCAAGTGTCAGAAGAAGAGTTGGCTGCTCGAGCGCAAGAGTGGGTGCAACCTCCACTGAAAGTAAGATCCGGTGTACTCGGCAAATATGCTAAATTAGTTTCCTCTGCTTCGAGAGGTGCAGTAACAGATATTTTTGAATAAAATATAAACCGTTTGTCAGAATTATGGTTAAGCTAACGGGAAACGATAGCTTTATAAACCAAGGAGCAGCCGACCAATACGATCGGCTGCTCTTACGTATGAAATAAAAGTACATAGAATTAGTAACATTAAATGTCGAGGGACAAGAAGATGTACCGATTTCCGCCATGGACAAGAACATAGTGATTATCGATTAGATGGGCGTGTGACTTATGTACATTCTCTTTTTTCTGAATTAATTCATTTGATATAATAGACTACAAACACTAGTTAAGAACTGCGCTTAATTAAAAAATAGAGGAGGAGCTTATGCAAGAGAAACTTATGAAAGAAGAAATTATAAAAAAATATTTCTTTATGTGGGTAACGAGAGATTTTACGTTTTTAGATACGTATTTTTCTGATGATATTGTCTACCGCGAATGTTATGGAGCAATGTATGTGGGTATAGAGGAAATCCATTTATGGATCGAAAAAATGTTACTGAAGCAAGTTGTCTTAAAATGGGAGATAAAAAATATTCATCAAGTAGACGAAACCTTATTTTTTGTAGAATGGTATTTTATAGCAAAAGAAAAGGAACTTTATTCATTTGATGGGATATCAACGATTAGATTTGATGGAAATAAAATCCGATTAATAGAAGAGTATGAAGCTACACATGAAACTTTTAGACCATGTAAGATTGATAAAAGATGTTGAGGGAAGGACAAGAACCTAGTCCGATTTTTGATTAGATATATACCTAAACTTTGATCACATGCACTTAAACTGGGGCATGTTGTTCTTTAGAAAATGTAACAGCGAGACAAAACGAAATAGGAAATAACGTTTCTGTATTCTTATATGTCTAAGGATTATTCTTATATTTTCTAAATAATTTTTATATTCTATAATCTCCTTATAATTATATTAATAACTATGGAGGAAAGAATATGAGTCAAAACTTATTTGAAGTAAGCAAAAGATCTAGTTTAAAGTGGATGAATGAACCAAATACATGGAGTTTTGAGGATGATAATGTACTAGTTATTGAAACTCCTCCCAAAGTAGACTTTTTTAAAGATCCAGGCGGGAAACACGTTGCTCATTCAGCCCCGTTTTTATATATGGATGTAGCATCCACGTTTGAACTTACGACACAAGTTGAAGTGGATATGCTTCACTTGTACGATTCGGGATGTTTAATGATTATGGCGGACGAAAATAACTGGGCAAAACTATGCTTTGAATCAAATGGACAACATTCAACCATTGTATCCGTTGTCACACAAAATGGAATGTCTGATGATTGTAATTCAGAACGTGTTTTTGTTGAACAACCTTATCTAAAAATTACAAAGGTAGATAAAGTTATATCGTTTTATTATTCTCTAGATGGAGAAGAATGGAAGCTGATTCGATATTTCGGCATGGTAGATAAGGAAAAGGTTATAGCAGGGGTTGTAGCTCAATCTCCCACAGGTAATGGATGTCGGGTTTCCTTTAAACATTTGAAACTAGATGTGCCTACTGATGCAAGCCGGTTTTAACTTGATGATATGCAACATAATATGATCAGACAGCGGAAAAAAGTTTACTAATGTGTGTGAAGAAGAACTTGATTCAAATACAATATTTGCAAATGATTAAAGTTGAAATATCTGTATCTCCATATTCGTGTTTTTGAAAAAGATTAGTTTGTGCAAGAGCTCAAGAACATTGCACAGAGGAACCGTTGCACTTGGCTATAAATTAAATGTATAAGAGGCAATGGGACAATGTTGTTGTCTTTTAAGGAACAATGTTCTTGTCTTTGGCTTGGGACAAGAACTTGTACCGATTGCCGGAATGGACAAGAACGTAGTCGGATTACGGATAGATACATATTTAAAGAAGCGAGCAAGGGATTTAGACCCTTTTTAGTTATCGGGCTGATTTTTGAAGGTATACCAAGTTTCGCTTGGCCACTTGTGAGAATCATACTTTGGCTAGGAATCATCAATGGTTCATTTGCATTCTCTTTATGGACTTGGAGTCAAAAGTATTTGCGAGCCTATGAGAATAGTCTAATCAACAATTTGATGCTACTGGAGGTAGCTGTATTGGATATTCTTATCTTACATCGAAAATTATCGGTTGCTGAGGCGCTGGGACTGCTGATTGTAGGATTAAATGATCAGTTATTGACTGCGTGGTCAATAACTGATATATTAATCCCATGAGCAGACCAAGAGAATTTGATGTCGATCGTGTATTACACCAGTCTATGGAAGTGTTCTGGAATCAAGGCTTCAAAGCAACTTCTTATGAGGACCTTACGCGTACTACAGGAGTCAAAAAGCAAAGTTTGTACTGTGTTTTTAAAGACAAGCGATCGTTGTTCCTGAAGGCGCTGGCACTTTACCGTGAACAGGTCATAGCGAAACTGAAGGAGATTGAAGCCCTGGATTCGTCTCCCGGTGATAAACTGGATGCCTTACGATACTCCCTTTTAGAGGATGAAACTGGCTGCCAAGGGTGTCTAATTGTGAATGCATCACTCGAATTCGGAACAGATGACGAGCAGGTCACACGCGAAGCTGAGCTCATGGTAGAAGAGGTTCAACTGGTATTAGAGAAGATCATAAGTAGTGGCCAGAAACAACAGTTAATTTCCAACAGGTATACGAGTATAGAGCTTGCAGCATATCTAAATAACACCATTCTTGGTGTGAGAGTTATGGAGAAGTCAGGTTCATCCCGTGAACAGATCGAGACGGTTCTGCGTACTTCATTTGGCATGATCATGTCTTGATCTTTTTTTTGTGAAATTCTTGACTACGAAGTCAAAAATAATTGAAGGCGGATTAATACACCACGAAACCTTGAAGGAGGTGGGGCTTTTCGATAAAAATCGTGTATTGATTCATATGGAATTAACGTCTAGCTGTTAACCAGGCTGCTTGCTGTTTAACATCTCCTAGGTCAACTTATATAAAACGAAATATGTGGAGGTTATTATGAATTATTCTCAATCCGTAGAAGCATTGTTCCAACCTATAGAGTTAGGTCACTTGAAGTTATCCAATCGGATCGTGATGGCGCCGATGACGCGTCAATTTTCTCCGGACGGTATCCCGGGTTCGAATGTTGCTGGTTATTACCGCCGCAGAGCAGAGAACGCAGTGGGGCTTATTGTGACGGAAGGAACAATAATTAATCATCCGGATGCATCCAATCAAGCCAATGTGCCCCACTTTTATGGGGAAGCTGCAATGAATGGTTGGGCACATGTTGTATCTGAAGTACATGAAGCTGGTGGTCGAATTATTCCACAGATCTGGCATATGGGAGCCAAAGGTCATGTTAATGATTATTCGGAAGCTGAGATTGCTACAATCGTTCAGGAATTCGCACAAGCAGCCTCGGAAGCAAAACGCGTTGGGTTTGATGGTGTTGAAATTCATGGAGCACACGGCTATCTGATCGACCAATTCCTGTATGAGAAAACCAACTCTCGTACGGATCGTTACGGTGGAGATATGATGGCTCGCACACGTTTTGCAGTTGAAGTGATTGAGGCTTGCCGTGAAGTAGTGGGACCGGAATTCCCGATTGTACTGCGTTTATCTCAGTGGAAGACAGATGATTATCAGGCTAAATTGGCTGAAACACCGGAATTATTGGAGCAGCTTCTCGCACCGTTGGTTCAAGCTGGAGTCAACATCTTCCACTGTTCCACACGCCGTTTCTGGGAGCCGGAATTCGAAGGGTCTGATCTGAATTTTGCTGGATGGACCAAAAAACTGACTGGCAAACCCACAATCACCGTTGGATCGATTGGTCTTGATGGTGACTTTACAAGTCTGTTCACAGAAGGCAAAGGCGCAAGTAACGTCGGTATCGAGGGATTGGTACAACGACTTCAGAATGATGAGTTTGATCTGGTTGCTGTAGGACGTGCTCTTCTGGTTGACCCTGAATGGGCTAAGAAAATTCAAGAAGGACGTACAGATGATCTAGTTCCATTTACAAGAGAGGCGATGACCGTACTTACTTAATTGCAGTTATACTCATTAGGAATATGTGTCTAATAATGAAAAGCAGTGACAGACCAATGTAGCGGTTGGCCTGACCCCATTACGTGAGACAAATCAAAACACCTTCAAGAGAATGAAACCTTGTCGTAAGATAGGGAAATCATCTTGGAGGTGTTTTTGTAATGGCAAACAACGTGAGATATCCCGTGGAATTAAAGATGAAAGCCGAGCAGACGTACCGTGTCGCGGGATACGAACATATTCCCATTGAAGTGGTATTATCCCCTTTAAGTAGACACTTAAAAAAAACTTCATGTTATCATGAGTGTTCAAGTGACACGGTGGTCGCTGAGCGTGAAGGGATTCGAAACTGTTCACAACTGAAGGTGTGGGTGAAAAAGTGGGAAAACGGAGAAGCGTTCGATGAGAGAAAAAATAGTGTCCCGAATCCACTGAAAGTCGCCAATATAGCGCTTTTTTTGTTTTAAGGAACCAAGTTCTTGTCCCATGCTGAGAACAAGAACTTGGTTCCTTTACCGAAAAGGACAAGAACATGTGTCATTTCCGATTTGATGGTGATCTAAATCGTTTCACGCCGGAACTCATATTTCTTTCCAACCCACTTAATTGTTTCTCCAGATGAAAATACAAATCTGGCGACACGAAACATAACCTTTTGAGCAAACGCTGAATTATAGGTAAATTAATGAATCTTTGGAGGTTCAGACTTCATCGTATCGTTAAGGTGGGTCACAAAAATACCTTCGTTCGGGCCAGGGTTATTTCGATATATTTTCGCTTCTTCGACCAGAACTTCGTCTGTATCCGTACCTAGTACCTTTATCGTCTCATCAATGTATGACGAAAGTGGCATCGCACGCGGTTCATCGTTGTTGCTTTGAACCCACGGTGGCACAATTTCTATCACTTTAACCGAAGTGTCTTTAAGCATGTATCTTTGGGACAGCGTATAGGTATGTAGCGCTGCCTTCGTTGCGGAATATATAGCAGTTGCGGCTAACGGTACAAAACCAAGGATCGAAGTCGTGTTGATGACAATAGCTTCTTCTTTGGACTTCAAATGAACGATTAATGCAGAAGTCAACCGAATTGGACCTAACAAGTTTGTCTCGACCGTCGAAATCAAAACATCCTCATCGATCACTCCCGCCGCATCATCGGGTTGTATGATGCCGGCGTTGTTAATCAAGACATTCAAATCCGGAAAGTCTTCGATTAGCTGCTTTGCAACCATCTCTATACTGGCAGGATCTTGTACATTCAATTCCACTGCGGACATACCGGGATTCGCTTGGATTGTCTCATCCAATCGCTCTTTACGTCGACCAGAGATAATAACTTTGTTTCCAAGATGGTGGAGGGCTTCTGCTAACGCACGTCCAATTCCCGAGCCGCCGCCTGTAATAAAAATCGTATTTCCTGTAAGTTTCATGTTGTAAACCTCCTCTTCAATTGAACACATGTTGATCTATCAACATATGTTTTATATAGTGAATGTATCAGAGCAATAAATGGGGCTCAATGGTTAAAACGAGCTCAGTTGTTGATTTTTCAACACAGGACTTCAAAGTGAC
Organism: Paenibacillus sp. JNUCC-31; assembly: GCF_014844075.1. Lineage (NCBI taxonomy): Bacteria > Bacillati > Bacillota > Bacilli > Caryophanales > Paenibacillaceae > Paenibacillus > Paenibacillus sp. JNUCC31. Next base: position 147,878 of record NZ_CP062165.1, on the reverse strand, counting down.
CATTTTTTTGGATGAGATAAAGGGGAGAAGGATTATGGCCAAGCGTATTCAAAAATCAAGGCAAGCGATTAATGATGCTTTTATGAGACTAATGTCAGAAAAGGAATTCGAGAGTATAACGATTAATCAAATTGCGGCAGAAGCGAATGTCAATCGAGGAACGGTGTATTTGCATTTCGATGACAAGTACGACCTACGCGAGCAATGCATGACAGATGAGATTAACCAGTTGCTTCGACATTGTATGTCTGGAGATGACCTGGTTCACCTTCCTTCCAAAACCGCACTACTTCACACTTTTGAATATTTGGAGCAGCATGCTTCTTTCTACTCGATTATGTTGAAGAGCAAGGGAAGCATGGTATTTCGAAACCAAATGGAGACCATGTTCAGAAAAAGTCTGATTGAACATCTGGATTCAATTAATCTCGATCAAGACTGGAACAGAGACATTACAGTACAATTTTTAATTTCAGCATCAGTGGGTGTATTGGAATGGTGGATTATCCGTTCGATGCCGTATCCGCCATCCGTCATGGTTGAACAATTTTGGAATTTGCTGAACCCAGTTGTCGAAGGACACGAACATCGTTCCATTGGAAGTCGCTAATTTGGTGGCTTCTTTTGTGTTTTCTTATGTTTGATGTCGAGGGACAAGAACTTGTACCGATTACCGTATTGGACAAGAACATGTTCCTATTCCCGAACAGGCGTATATCTAATCGTTATTTTTCCGTATTTCATTAAGCTAACGGGCAGGTTAGTTCCAATATGTGGATTGTCTTGATAAGATAAAGTAGGAAGTTACCTTTTAGTGAAAAAAGGGGGGGATTTAATGAAAGGTCAAGTTTATGTTGAGTATTGAAGGCTTGGTTTATTTGCTGTAAAGACTGCAGTCAACGGTTTCTCTATAATTGAGGTGCGAAATGGACTCCCTTCTTAAGGGACGAGCTGATCGGGGAGCTTCATTCAATTGGCCAGAAGCAACCATACAATGAGACAACAAAAGAAGATGTAGATGTTTCCATAAAATTTATACATACAACACTAGCCGAAGCGAAGAACTACATTAAAGGTGCTGTTAGAGGGGAATAGTTGATTGAATAGCTAACGGACAAGTTAGTCCAAGGACAAAAAGGAACAACGAATACTATATCTCTAAAAGGGAGGGTAACACATTGCATAATATGATGAATAAGAGACAATTTATTAAGATGACAGTTAAAGAACAACGTTCTGTAGTACTTAAAATTAATAATCAAGATGAATTTTTCCGTGGTGTTTCTAAAGAATTAAATGAGGGCTACTTATTTGTTGAAACAGAAGAAGGCATACACTATGAATTTAAAATCGATGACATCATTGAGATTTATGCTATCAAGTCTTCATCCCCTGAATATATTGATATACAATCCCCCAGTTTGATGAAGGGTAACCAGGATGACCTTGAAAACCTTGTACTCCTGTTTGAAGATTTAAATGACGATGTAAAGAAACAAATTATCTTTTCTTTATCAGAAGTGCTTGCTAAGCAAGTGATCATTTCGAAAAAGGATATGGATTCATACAATTTATCTGAGATTGAGATGATTGCTAACACTATAAATGGATATATACTCACTATTAAAACACAGGATATTTTTCGTTCAGAAATTTCTGAATTACACAACAATATGGATTTACCTCAAAAGACTTATTTGGGGCAAGGGCTAGATCATAATCGGGGATAAGTTAAAGACAAGGTAACATTTTTTATTAATCAACTAACGGGGAACGACAGCACAATAATACCAAGGAAGCAGCTGATCAATGTGATCGGCTGCTTATGTTCAACTAACTGGAGAATAGTATAATATCGCGAAAGATATATTCATAAACAGATTCTTTCTATGATTCGTTTGCGGAGACGTCCTAAGCGGTAAATTGGTTTCGAATTACTTACTCAAAGTTCTCAATCACGATTTTACCTGTCATACGTCCTTCTTCTAGTATTCCATGGGCTTTACGCAAATTAGCTGCATTGATGGGAGAGAGGATCTGGGCAACCGTAGTTCGTAAGCGACCTTCATCGATCATACGGGAAACTTCATTTAACAAGTTGTGCTGTTCAATCATATCCGCAGTCTGGAACAACGGTCTGGTGAACATCAGTTCCCAGGCAAAAGTGACGCTTTTGTTTTTCAGCAAGGTCAGATCGAGCAGCTCATCCGTCTCCACAATGGAGCAGATTTTCCCTTGAGGAGCTATGGCCTCAGCCATATTGACCCAATGCTTCTCTGTACTGTTTAGGCAGAAAATATAGTCAACGAGTTCCAAGCCCAGCGCTTTGAGCTGAGGGAGAAATGCTTCGTAATGATTGATGATATGGTCGGCTCCCATATTTTTGGCCCACTCAGCCGATTCCGGGCGTGAAGCCGTGCCGATGACGGTCAAACCGGCGTGTTTGGCCAGTTGTGTCGCGATAGAACCCACACCCCCCGCCGCCCCGATAATCAAAATCGTTTTGCCTTCGTTGCGCTCGGTGGCAGCAGACACGCCCAAACGATCAAATAATCCTTCCCAAGCAGTGATAGCGGTTAACGGCAGAGCGGCTGCGTGCGCAAAATTTAGTGTTGCCGGTTTAAAACCGACGATTCTTTCATCAACGAGATGAAGTTCGCTATTTCCCCCAGGACGGGCAATGCTGCCGGCATAATATACTTCATCGCCGGGTTCGAACAGCGAAGATTCCGGTCCAACTTGTTCCACGACACCTGCGACGTCCCAACCGAGGACCTTTGGCGTATTTTCGGTTCGATTTTTAGGAGCGCGTACTTTGACGTCGACGGGATTGACAGAAATGGCTTTGACTCGGATCAGTAAGTCTCTCCCTGTAGGTTCAGGTACATCCATCATAACGTCCAGCAAACTCTCAGGATGCTCAATGGGTAGATAGTTCAGCAAGCCGATGGCTTTCATTTGTCGGTTTGACATTGTCATTTCCTCCTTGAATGTATATCACTTATTGCTTTCTGGTTGTAATATAACGTATAGTAACTATCATGAATAGTACGCATAATAGTGTGATGTAGTATCAATTTGTATACCGTTAAAAGAGGAGGATACAAACATGCGTGACCGCAAATCGGGATACGGCCATTGCCCGAATGAAGAAGGTTGTCCCGTCGAGTATACGTTGGATGTTATCGGAGGCAAGTGGAAAGGTGTACTTTTGTACCATATGATTGAAGGCCCCATACGATTTAACGAGTTTCGCAGAATATGTCCGACCATTACGCAGAGAATGTTGACGCTGCAGCTTCGAGAGCTTGAAGAAGACGGCATCGTACATCGTGAAGTGTACCCTCAAGTTCCTCCTAAAGTGGAATATTCGCTATCGGAATTCGGACGCACATTAGTGCCGATCATTATGGAAATGAAAATCTGGGGAGAGACATATAAAAATTTATCAAACGATACTTCCAGACAGACAGAAAACGTGGTTGAATCCATGATGGATTCGGTGTGAATGTCTAAGTCACTGTTTGATGAATACCTTTGTAATCGTACTAGAGTAGTGCCTGATTCAAACGACTTAACAAATTTAATCTCTTCTTAAATGCCAGAGGTACTTACCTTGTGGCGTTTTTTTTTTAAAAATCCGATAAATCCTAAATGGAGTACAGGGTTTAGAACCCATTGTAAACCTAGTTGGAATCTTCTGATCAAACTACTTTTCAACGGAAAAAGTTTTCTGTGATTTAGCTTCATCCAAATATTCAAACCGGCGTGATAAACTTCAATATGGATTAAGTGAATTAATTTACTCACAGCGTGTGAATCTGGTTCATATCTGGTATAATAAAAGTAATTATCAGGATATATAATGAAATATAGCTAAAACATAAAAAGATGAAGAGGATAGGTGGAACGGCCCATGGCGAAAATAGATCGTCATACTTTTCAGACTAGAACGAGACATATGTCTGCCGATCTGAAGCAAAAAATGAACTCCGGAACCTACAGTCCGGGAGAATTTCTGCCTTCTGAGCTAGCACTAACAGAACAGTACAAGCTAAGTAAAAACTCCGTGAGATACGTTCTGGAGGAGCTTGTACAGGAGGGATTGATCATTAAAATTCCCAGGGTGGGCACGCAGGTGGCAAAGCCTACTTCGAGGGAAACCATTCGTTTTGGTGTATATCCCTCACTTTATAAAGAAGCAGGGATGGAGGAACTCATTAAGCGATTCCACGAGAAACACCCACATATTCATGTGGAGACCATTGAGCTTCCTTATATGAATTCAGACAGTATCGCCAATCTTGTCAAACTAGGGATTGTCGATGCGTTAACCATCAACTTGCAGGATATGTACCAATTCCAAGAGAAAAAGTACCTTGATTTGTTGGTCGATCAGGATCGAGACGACACTATATACCCTTTTCTTACAACATATTTTGAGAAGGAATCGGGTGTTTTGGCAGCCAAGCCTTTCATATATTCACCTGTTATTTTGTGTTACAACAAGGAGCATCTGAGAGAGAAGAGACTGGGTGAACCCAATAGCAGCTGGAGCTGGGATGAATTGGCGGCGCTGCTCAGAGAACTTAAGGCGCCACATCGCTACAGTATCGCTTTTCAGTTATTTTCCATGAATCGGTGGCCGATTTTTTGGATGCAAAATGAGGACGATCTATCTTCGACGGATTCCAGTCCGGCTCAGAACAGAACTAGCTTGCCCACAGAAGGATTACGATGGCTCAGGGATCTTGTGACAGAGGATGGCATTTTTCCACTTGCCTTGGCACAAGGTGAATTTGAAGCCGAGAAGTTGTTTAAGGAGCAGAAGATATCCGTCATGCTAACCACATATTACATGCTGAATGAGCTAAAAAATGTGGATTTTTCCTTTGATATTGCCCAGTTACCACATTTCAAGAATGATAGGACACTCCTTCTATCTACAGCCATCGCTCTCAGTGCAGAATCGAGCCAAAAGGATACGGCAGCCTGCTTTGTGAATTATCTCACTTCAGATGAGGCACAGACCTATATTAGGCAGCACACATACAGTTTACCTGCGAGCAGATATATTACGGAAACATATTCAGTGGGGCTTGAAAACAAACCGTCCAGGTTGGAACTTCATCGAGACTATAGCTCGAAATACATGACGTATCGGGATCTGTCGATTTCCATGCAAACTCAGATCCGTTTCGGAGAAAGCCTAAAGCAGTACATGTCTTATTTAATGGATGAAGAGGGACTTGCTGAAGTGTTGCTTCCGTCTAAAAGTCTCAAATTATAAAGTACGAAAAGAAGCTTTAGAAAAGCACTGCCATGAGGTAGTGCTTTTATTGTTTTATATGAACTACAAAAGAACCAGTTGACAGAAAACGTAGTGTATGCTAATTTCTTATTGGAAATAAGAACCACATATGATCCAATTATGAGAGTTAACAGGGAGAGGTGACCGTATTCGGATGAAGACCGTGGCTGAATTGGAAGCAAAGCTTTCGGAGGCATCAGATCGGCTAATCAACGACTTACATAAAGTGGACGGGGATCTTCTTATATTAGGCGCAGGCGGGAAGATGGGCCCAAGTCTTGCGAGATTGGCCGCACAAGCCATCAAAGCGGGAGGGATGAACAAGAAGGTGACAGCTGTATCCCGATTTCAGGATCAGGAGGTGAAGAACGATCTTGAAAGCGTTGGAGTACAGACGATTTCCTGTGATCTTTTAGACGATCAAGAGTTCATGCAGCTGCCTCCAGCGGACAACGTCATATATATGGCTGGTAACAAGTTTGGTACAACGGGCAGAGAGTATTATACATGGGCAATGAATACGTACTTGCCGGGAAGAGTGGCAGAAAAGTATAAAGATTCGCGTATCGTCGTTTTTTCTTCCGGGAACGTGTATCCCTTCACCCCGGTGGGTCTCGGCGGAGTAGATGAATCAGTACCCCCTGAACCTCTCGGGGAATATGCACAATCCACCCTGGGGAGAGAGCGAATATTTGAATTCTTCTCTCATAAGTATGGCACGCCGATGCTCCTGTACCGCTTGAACTATGCCATTGATTTACGCTATGGGGTGTTGCTCGAAATAGCCAAAAAGGTCCATGGAGGCAAGTCGGTGCCACTTACGATGGGGCATGCCAATGTGATATGGCAGGGAGATGCCAATGAGATTGCCTTAAGGAGCCTGCTTAAGTGTCAAAGCCCTCCCGAAATTTTGAATGTGACCGGACCTGAAACCATGTCCGTTCGCTGGGCAGCTCAGCAGTTTGCCGAAAGGTTTGGTCTTAGCGCATCGTTTGAGGGAAGCGAATCCGAAACGGCTCTGCTCAGCAATGCAGCTAAGGCGGTTCGCGAATTCGGTTATCCGAGAGTAGGTTTGCTGGAGATGATTGATTTCATTGCCGAATGGGTTGAATCCGGCGGACCTACGTGGAACAAACCAACCCACTTTTCGGAGAGGAAGGGGAGGTTCTGAATGCACAAAAATCAAGCTTCACTTACACCGGAACAGGCAGCTGCATTCCATGAAGGTTTGGTCATCCCTGCTCATCCGCTTGCCTTAAATGAACGCAGAGAGCTGGATGAAGTCTATCAGCGAGTGCTGACAAAGTACTACATCGCATCAGGAGTCGGCGGAATTGCGGTTGGTGTCCATTCCACCCAGTTTGAGATTCGGGATCCCAAGGTTAACCTCTATGAACGGGTGCTCCGCTTGGCCGCAGAGGAAACGGAGCAAGCTCGCCTGCAAAAGCCCTTCATCAAGGTGGCGGGCGTTTGCGGAGATAGTGAACAGGCGACGGAAGAAGCCCGGATTAGTAAAGCCCTCGGATATGATGCGGTGCTGCTGAGTATGGGTGGACTCCATGATAGGAGTGAGCAGGACCTACTTCGGCATACGGAAAAAATAGCCGAAATGATGCCGGTCATCGGATTTTATCTTCAACTTTCTGTCGGTGGCCGCTGGCTGAGCTTCGACTTTTGGCAGGCTTTTGCTGAAATTGATAATGTGATCGCCATCAAAATAGCTCCTTTTAACCGATATCAAACGATTGATGTTATCCGAGCGGTTTGCTGCTCAAGCCGCCGCAATGAAATTGCATTGTACACCGGGAACGATGACAACATTCTGATGGATCTACTTACAACTTTTCGGTTTGAAACGGAAGAAGGTACCATGGAAAAAGAAATTGTTGGCGGGCTGCTGGGTCACTTCGCTGTCTGGACACATCAAGCGGTCCAGCTGCTGGAAGAAGTGAAACGAATCCGCAAGCAAAAGGGATCTCCGTTGTCGCGGGACTTGCTCACGCGGAACGTGGAGATTACAGATGCCAATGCCGCTTTTTTTGATCCTACCCATCAGTTTGCTGGCTGCATTCCGGGGATACACGAGGTTCTTCGAAGGCAAGGACTCATGAGAGGGATTTGGTGCTTGAATCCGCAGGAGACCTTATCCGACGGGCAAAAAGAGGAAATCGATCGTGTATACCGCCAGTATCCTCACCTGAATGACGATGATTTTGTGAAGCAGCATCTGGATGAGTGGCTTAGGCTTGCTTCGCTTTCCCAGTCATGAACATCGGAATCATCGGCCTTGACAGCTCTCACGCCCTGGCATTCACCCGTATTTTTCACGAAAGTCAGGAGACTCTTTTTGCAAATGTGACTGTGACGGCTGCATATGCGGGCGGATCTCCGGATTTTCCACTCAGCATCACCCGTGTAGACACGTTTGCCCGCCGGATGACGAAAGAATACGGCGTGAGATTGATGCCTACGATGCAGCAAGTTGCAGAAAGCACTGATGCCATTCTTATCTTGAGTGCCGATGGAAGGATGCATCTGAATCAGTTCAAGGCAATCTGTTCTTACCGGAAACCCGTATTTATCGATAAACCTTTTGCTTTGTCTTCAGCAGACGCAGGTGAAATCATGAGACTCGCAGTAGAGTTTCAAATCCCTTTAATGAGTGCTTCAAGCTTGCGTTATGCCGAAGCCCTGCCTGAATGCATAAGAGGAGACATCTTGGGGGCGGACGTGTACGGACCGATGCACATCGAATCTACGCAGGGACATTATTTTTGGTATGGCATCCATTCGGCTGAACTACTCGTTCAAATCATGGGCCCTGGATGCAGGGAAGTGACCGCCGTTTCTACAGATCACGGCGATCTCATTACTGGAACCTGGATAGAGGGGAGGATCGGAACAATCCGCGGAATGCGAAATGGCCCAGAGACTTTTGGAATAACCTTACACACCAGAAACGCTACCCGGCATATCCCGCTTGAACCGAGCTACAAAGAGCTCCTGAAGTCGGTCATGAATTGGTTAAAAAACGGCGTGTGCACCGTACATCCCTCTGAAACGCTGGAAGTCATCCGGTTTTTGGAATGTGCAGAGCAAAGTCGACTACAAAAATGCAACATCCTCATGGAAATGTGATCAAACCTTATACGTGTTGACTCCTTGCTCTAGTGAATCAGATCCACCTATCTGAAGGAGGAATGTTTGATGAAACTGAAAAAGAGGATTTCCATGCTACTTGCGATCACACTGTTAACCTCAATCCTTGCCGCATGCAGCAAGGGTACGGACAAAGGCGGTTCGACCGCCCTACCGCCCCAGGAACCCGGACAGTACGGTGATACAGGGGGTCTCATTTTGCCTCTTGTTGATGAGCCGACTACCATCACGTACATGCTGCCAAGCAATGCAAAAGACCTTGGCCCGAACAAACTGGTTGTCCAGGAGATTGAAAAACGGACCGGTATTAAAGTTAACTTCCAAACGTATTCCCCACAAACCTACCAGGATAAATTAAAAGTCATTGTGGCATCCGGTAAGCTGCCGGACATTTTTACAGGGCTAAAACCGGCCGAACTCAAGAAAATCGGCAAACAAAACGGTGTAGTTGCCATCAATGAATACGCGGATCAGCTCCCTAACTTCAAAAAGCTATATATGGAAGAAAACGACTGGGTCATCAAATCTTTCGGTGATGAAGCCGGAAATATATATACCTGGCCCATTTACAATCTCAATCGCAAAGTCAATCACGGATTCATGTTCAGGAAGGATATCTTTGATGAGCTTGGTATCAAGGAGTGGACGAACACGAACGAGTTTTATGAAGCTCTGAAAAAAGTAAAAGAAGCTTATCCCGATTCTTACCCCTATGCATCCAAAAGCTTGGCTAATATCTTCAGAGATTGGGCCTTCGGCTGGGGGCTCGGCAATACGGATCAGTACCCAGCCTATTACGATGAAAAAGATGGCACATGGAAGTACGCCGCAGTTCAACAAGAGCATAAGGACATGCTCGATTTCATGAAGAAACTGTACAATGAAAAACTGCTCGATCCAGAATTTTTGACGGATACGCAGGATTCCTGGACGACCAAGATGACGACAGACAAATCGTTTGTCACGTTTGACTGGATTGGACGCCTGGACCTCTTTTACAACCAGATCAAAGAGCAAAATCCTGACTATGACCTCAGGTATGCCAATCCCGTGGGACCGACCGGCAATATCAGAACCCTGCCCGAGGTTTCAGATTTCAGCGTTGCCGTTGCCAAGAACAAAAATACAGAAACCTCGCTTAAACTGCTCGATTATCTGACCAGTCCATCCGGGAGTGAGTTGATGACTATCGGAGTGGAAGCGCTTAACTTCGAATGGGGCGAGGACGGATTTCCGGTGTACCCGGAACTAAAGGATCTTCCCCTTGTGGATATAACCGTGCTTGAGGATCGTTATGCCATGTGGCTCGAAGGAGCATACCTAAGACCGGACCATCGAAGCATATATTATCGTTTTTCGGAGAAAGAGCAGGAGGCGCAGGATAAAATCGTGAATGAGGATCGTTTCGAACCCCTTGATCCGATACTTAATTTTACAGACGAAGAAACTTCCAAGATTGCCGAGCTGCAGACATCACTGCAAAAATCAGCTGAAGAATTCAACTCCAAATATATTCTTGACGCAGGCTACGGAGATGCCGAGTGGGAGAATTTCAGAGGCCAAATTAGCAAAGGCGGTGTGGAGGAACTGATGGCAATCTATAATGAAGCTCAAAAAAGATACGATGAATCCAAATAAACGAGTTTAAGACATTGAACTGGAGGGGGCGATGATTGGAACGTTCCCTCCTTAGGGAAAAAGGTATTGGAGGCGATAATCGTATGGCAGACATCGGTACGGAACATTCGGTAGCTTACCATAAAGAAGTGCCAAAGAAGAGCTTCAGAAGCCGGCTTAAACAGACTTGGAATCATATCAAGCGCGATAGGCAGCTGCTTCTGCTGTTTCTTCCTTGCATCCTATTTTATGTCATCTTTCGTTACGGGCCCCTTTATGGACTGATTATTGCCTTCAAAGACTACAGTGTGTTTACAGGAGTGCTTGGCAGTGAATGGGTGGGATTGGAGCATTTCATTAAGTTTTTTACGAACCAAGACTTCTGGTTGCTTTTCCGGAACACGCTGCTCTTGGGGTTATATACGCTTATTTTCGGTTTTCCTTTTCCCATCATGCTTGCCCTTCTGCTGAACGAAGTCCGAACCCAATGGTTCAAAAAATCGGTTCAAACCTTCAGTTATTTGCCGGCATTTTTGTCCGTGGTCATTATCAGCAGCATGATTATCGATTTTCTCTCCCCAAACCATGGTATTTTGAATCAATTTCTGGCTGCGCTTGGTTTTGAGAAAAAATACTTTCTCATTGATCCGGGTTGGTTCCGTCCGATCTATGTTATTTCGGAAATATGGGCGAACGCAGGATATGAATCGATTATTTATTTGGCAGCCATTGCGGGGATCAGTCCTACGCTTTATGAAGCGGCCAAGGTGGACGGCGCCAGTCGTTTCCATATGATCCGCCATATTACACTTCCTGGATTGTTTCCCACAATGCTTATCATGTTTATCTTGAAAACTGGCTCCATGATTCGCGTCGGTTATGAGAAAGTACTGCTGCTCTATAATCCGATGACCTATGACGTTGCGGACGTATTCTCAACGTATGTATACCGCAAAGGACTACTTGAATCCAATTACAGTTATGCAGCTGCGGTAGGGCTATTTGAAGCGCTCGTGGCAATGGTGATGCTGCTGTCCGCCAATGCGATCAGCAAACGGCTGGGAGGTAATGGCTTATGGTAGGTGAGCGCAAAATATCTGTTTTTGGTGTCATGAATTCGCTGATCCTCTGTCTTATTGCTGTAGCGACACTCTATCCCATCGTGTACATTACGGCCGTTTCTTTAAGCGATACAGCTGCGGTCGTTCAAGGTAAGGTGTTTCTTTTTCCGAAAGGACTGAACCTTGAGGCTTATGTCGAGGTGCTTAAAAATGACACGATTCCAAGAGCCTACCTGAATTCTATTTTTTATACGGCATTCGGCACGTTTGTGAATTTACTGTTTACGGCTGTTGCCGCGTATCCTTTGTCCCAAAAAGGATTTTTCGGACGCAAGTTTTTTATGTTGACCATTGTCCTTACCATGTTTTTGAATCCCGGCATTATTCCCACTTATGTAGTCGTGCAGCAGCTCGGGTTAACGGATTCGGTTTGGGCACTCGTACTTCCCAATGCCATCTGGACAATGGAACTGATTATTCTAAAAAGCTTTTACGAAAACATGTCTTCCCAAATACGCGAAGCGGCCCTGATCGACGGAGCTTCCGATTACCGGATTCTGTTCAACATTGTCATTCCCTTATCCAAGCCTGCGCTTGCTTCTATCGGACTTTTTTATTTCATGGGTCACTGGAACAGTTTTTTCCTACCGCTGATTTACTTGAACGATCCGAATAAATATCCTTTGCAGGTCGTGCTGCGGGATATGTTAATCTACAGCGCAGAAAACGACGCGGGACTTGTGGATCGTTCGGCCCTTGCCCCACAGTCGATTAAAAATGCAACCATCGTACTTTCCATGATCCCCGTTTTGCTCATCTATCCGTTTGCTCAGAAGTATTTCGCTAAAGGGGTGATGCTCGGTTCGGAAAAAGGCTAAATCGACTGAAGGAGGAGCCGTATCGAATGAAAACTGTTGCTGCGAAGGAAGGAAAGGTCACGATACTGGAAGCGGATATACCCGAACTGAACAAACGACATGTCCAAGTAAGAACCGAATATTCGGGCATTAGTCCTGGTACGGAAATGAGTGCGATTAAGAGATCAGGCGTATCTCCGGTATACCTTGGCTATAGTGCTGTTGGGATTGTGGAAAAAACGGGAAGTGAAGTCAGAGAACTTCTTCCGGGAGACCGAGTGGCTTGTTATGGTGTGCCTTATGTAAGGCATGCTGAAGTCATTTCGGTACCGACCAATCTGGTAACCAAAGTACCTCAACATGTCAAACCAGAGGAGGCTGCATTTACCGGGCTTGGTGCCATTGCTATACATGCGCTGCGTACAGCCGACGTGAGGTTCGGGGACAAGGTACTTGTCGTTGGACTGGGAATTCTCGGTAATCTTGTGGCCCAAATCGCCGCTGCTGGTGCTTGTCACACGGCTGCATACGATCTGAGCGAAGCACGGGTTCAGCTGCTTCAGGAGCAGATGGGCATTCAAGCAAGCTTTTCAAGAGAAGAGGAAGTGGAGCGTTTTGTGATGCACGAAACGGGGGGATTCGGATTTGATTCCATCCTCTTATGTGCTGGCGGATCTGGAGAAATGCTGATTAACAAGTCACTTGAGTGGCTTCGTGACCGGGGAAAAGTCGTGATCGTTGGTGATTTGTCCATGGCGTTTTCAAGAGATCTGATGTTTCGCAAAGAAGCCCAGGTCCTTATCTCGAGAGCGGGCGGGCCGGGAAGGTACGATATGCAGTACGAGCAGGACAATCAGGATTATCCCATCGGTTTCGTACGGTGGACGGAAGGAAGAAATATGGACGAATACGTCAGGTTGCTTGCTGATAAGCGAATTGCAATAAGTCCTGCTATCACGCATATGTTTGCCTTGGATGAAGCAGCTGAAGCATACGGAAATTATCAATCCGATTCGGCTCAAGGGGCACTAGCCACGTTGATCAAGTATTTTTAATGCATGAAGAAGGGGAGATGTGTGATGAAAAAGCCTTTTTTCAACCTGATCACCATGTTCATGAGTTGTTTACTTGTTATTGTGATGTTTCCCGTGCAGTCTGCTCCTGCCCAAGCAGAGGAATCCAGGCTTACTCAAAAAAACTTCAGCGTCCCCGAAGAATTGCTTATTCCCAACAATTACACGGTTGCTGTCTTTAACGGAACGGTAGGCTATGAGGATGGAAAACCAGTCATGTATGCCACGAGTAAAGGCAAGCCTGGCTTCCTGAATGTGATTGACCTCGAAGAGTATAAATTGCTTCGGACCGTTTCTCTTGCGCCATCGGAAAGCTCATGGGCGCATACCGTTGCGCCGAACGGTACGCTTTATATAGCGGCCGAAGGATCGGGTGCACGATTATGGGAGTATTCGCCAGTTACCCACGAGGCCGTGCAAGTAGCCCAATTTGAAGGGCAGTCTGTCTCCAATAGCATCACGACGGATGAACAGGGAAGGGTGTACGTGGGGACTTATCCGGGCGGAAAAGTTTGGCAGTATGATCCTGTGACCAAGCAAGTGAGGGATTATGGCCGCGTTATTGGCGCACTTGATCAGGAGTATGTCCGCTCCATTGCTTACCAGGGGGGATATATTTATGCCGGTACAGCCCATGAACAGATCGTGCGTGTGGATTTGGCTACAGGTGAAAAAACGAATATTGCTGCTTCGCTTACCGTCAAAAACGATACAGTATACGATTTGAGTACAATCGATAACCGTTATTTGTTCGCGCGTTATACGGATGGAAGTGGTGTACCGGGTGAGGGTTACATCTATGATACTACAACAGGATCCTGGCTTGATGTGGAGCTCCAGCAGGTAACCGGTCTTCACGCAGCTGACTCTGTGGATGGAAAGCTGTATTATATGTCCGAGAAAAAACTGAAAACCTTTGACCTGGCGACACATCAGGTAGAGGAAACCGGCATGACCTATGAGAGTGGGGTCAGAGGGGCGGATTGGGTCGAGTTTCAGAACAATCCCGAGCTGCCGGGAAAAACGCTCGTTACAGTCCGATATGACGGCGGAGTAGCCATGCTCAATATCGATACCCAAAAAGTCATTGTACAGCCGCCGATTATCCCGGGATTGCCGGGAGTCGTCAATCGTCTCCAAAGCGTATCCGATACACAGCTGATAACAACAGGTTCACAAGCTAGATCTTCGTTGGTTGACTTAGAGACCATGACGACAAAACCTTTCAGCATTGGTCAAGCGGACAGTGTATACCCGATTGGAAACAAAGTTTATATGGGAGTCTACCCGGAAGGTGGCTTGTACGTTTATGATCTGAATCAAGAACCGGGAAGTACGAATCCGCAGCGTCTCGATGTACTCGGGAACGATCAGGAACGGCTTGTGCATATGTCTGAAGGAGACGGTAAACTGTTTATTTCGACCATCTCTGGATACGGGACGTTGGGAGGATCGCTTACAGTTCATGATACCGTTACAGGTGAAACCAAAGTCCATCGAAACGTGGTTCAGAATCAGAGTGTGCTTAGTACCGCTTATGTAGACGGGAAGGTTTTTGGATCTACGACCATTAGAGGAGGACTGGGCTCCACGCCAAGCGAGCAGCAGGCCAAAATTTTTGTGTGGGATGTTCAAAATGAGCAAAAAATGACGGAGTTTACGCTGGATATTCCCGAACTTGTCGATCCGATTTTCATTGGGGACCTGTCTCTCGGACCGGATGGATTGATCTGGGGAGCATCCTATGAATATATATTTGCAATCGATCCGGACACGTACCAACTTGTAAAATATAAAAAGATTTATCCGAAGCTCTATTACACCCAGTGGCATCATCATCCAATGCGTTGGTCGGAAGACGGACTTTTGTATGTACTGTTCAACAACAAGCTGACGGTGATTGATCCGGAAACGCTGGATTTCAGAACATTAACGGATGCATCGAGATTTGATCTTGGCATGGATGGGAATCTGTATTTCACAGATCTAGCAACGAATACGGTTCTGTATAGAATCAACATCGATGGAGAGATTGTGCCCGAACCGCCTGGGCTTCCTTTGCCGGTAAATAATGCCGGATTGGAGCAGCCGGAAGAGAGCGGAAAGCTGCCGGGCTGGACTTCACTGTTTGCGACAAGTGGGGATGTTTATTTCGAGCGGAGCAGCAACAAGAGTTATGCAGGTGATTATAGCCTGAAAACGACGGATCTTATCCGCACTGCCTCCGTCGCAGTACAAAGTGACCCAATCGCATTATCGCCTGGGGGAGAGTATACCGCAAGTACCCAAATTTATATTGAATCAGGCCAACCCGGATTTATGTTTAGATTCTATAATGCGGAAGGGCAGAGTTTGTCTACCTTGGAAACTCATCTGGATGAATCGCGACTTCACCAATGGCAAAAAGTAACCCTCCGCGGTACGGCACCGGAAGGAACGGCTTATGCCAGACTGATCGCAGTAACTAGCCGCTATAATATTTCAACAGCTTTCTATGACGATTTTTCCGTAACGGTTAAAGATAATACGGCTCCCTTAACTGAAGTTACGTTTAATCCGCAGGCAAATGAGCAGGGTTGGCACCATGAAGATGTTTCGATTGCGTTAAACTCGGAAGGAGCAAGCTCCATCTTCTTCGAAGCTACGGGGGCTGAGGAAATGAATCAGCGAGAGACCGAAGGCGGTACCACTGAGTTTACCGTAAGCGAAGAAGGAATAACGTCCGTAACTTATTGGTCAGCATCGGCTTATGGTGTTCCCGGGGTACCCTCTACTACCGAAGTCAAGATAGACAAAACGGCTCCTATCATCGAATTTTCAGGAAAATCCGTCTACGAGCTGGATGAGGACGTTCGGATCGAATGCTCTGCTCAGGATGCCTTATCAGGTGTAGCTAAAAGTGATTGTGATGTTGTGCTTGCTGATAGCCCCGCCTATATGAAGGGTGTTGGGGTGCATTTGATCCATGCTTCCGCTCAAGATATCGCTGGGAACACGACAAATTCATCTTTTACTTACGAGGTGATCCTTACCTATAAAGGTATGGCAGGACTTATCGACAAGTTCCTTCCTAATGATCAAGAGCTGGGTGATAGACTAAAGGAACAATGGACCAAAGTACAAAGAGCCGATGAAGCGGGCAATGAGGGAGGAAAGAAGGGTGCAATCAATGGATTTATCCATCAAGTACAAGCCAAGATTGGCAAGGGATTAGCTCAAGAACATGCGGAGCTTTTGATACAGTACGGGTCCCAAATTTAATCTTTATTTGAATGAAGAGCCCATCTACATCTGGATCTCGACCGGGTTTAAATGTTCGTAAAGCGCAAAAGAAAATTGATTCAAATAATAGGAACGGTAACTCTATACAATCAAGAAAGCAGCTGACCATGTGATCGGCTGTTTTTTTCAACTAACGAGCATTAGAGTTTAATTATAATCAACCTGTACCACCATAGGTGTTCGCAGTGCATGGAGGGAGGGTTTCATTCTTGGTTGCATCAGTTCAGGCTTTTCGATGAGACTACATGAAGCATAGTTGTGAAATAAACAAAAAGAGCAATCTCCAATGAGGTTGCTCCTTTTGTCATGGCTTATTTTGCCTAACGGTGTATACGCAGTTTCTTCCTCCTGCTAAAATGTACTCTCCCCGTTCAATATGAACATTATTGCCCAGAACCGTTCTAAATAAATGTAACTCATTCTTGCATAGCCCCGTACATACCGCAGCTGCTTCACAGATCGGACAATGCTTCTCAATGAATAGGAGACTGCCATCATCCTGCTCCCTAACCTCGGCCATATATCCTTCATTTGTACGAATTTCGGCCAATTTCTCCAATTTCTCTCTAACATCTGATGCATCGCCTAGATACTCAAGATATTGTTTTTGCATATTTTTATTTCGAACATCCAGCAGCTTGTCCAGCCCTTCATTACCAAAGGCTTCTTTCATCGAATTGATGAGGCTGACGGATAATTCCGAATATCCACTCGGGAAAAAACGATTAGCCGCGGGAGTTAATATCCATAGCTTAGTGGGTCGCCCCATGGGGCGGGCCTCTTCCACATTGGTAACCAATCCTTCTTCTTTTAGCGCATTCAAATGTTGGCGAATAGCCATTCCAGATAACGAAAACTGAGAGGAGAGTGCCACAACATCCATTCCCCCGCGCTCCTTTAACAGATCAATAATCGCTCTCCGGGTACTGGTTGAGACATCCTTTTTGGTTTGATTTCCGCTCATGGTGTACCTCCTTTTGAAGCAACTGAATCTACATCACTCCCTACATTTTAAACAAAAATGTTGACAAAGTCAAAGCCGAACTGTAGCTTAGACATTATAAACAAAAATGTTTACTAAGTATCCGGATACGATGTATACATACCAACTTTTCTTGGATATCACATTTCATGTCGTCTAATCATCAAAGTATTTTCAGCCCGCGTTATTTTGCTCTGTCCATAGGGATTATTTTGTCAGTGACGGCCGTTGGATTCGAGGGACTATCCGTCACCACCATTGCTCCTTCCATTGCTGGAGACTTGAACGGCCTTAGCCTGTTTGGGTGGATATTCATTATCCACTTGGATGGCGTTACTTTTAACGATGGGTACAGGGGTTTTCTTGGTTGGTCTAAACGTGGGTTGTTATTCGCTGCCTATACCAGCACACAGAATTTCTTGGTTTTGGCTAATCGACGTGAAAGGAATTACACCGTCACAGGCCGGCTTAATTGTTGCCATGGGTTTCCATCTCTTGTTGATCGTCATGAGTATAATTGCGAGCACCCGGATCTCACCACAACGCCTCTAATATGAAAAAACCGTTACACGTCATTAAGGATGTGTAGTGGTTAAAAATACATTTTAAAGAATGCTGATGAATACGAAGGAGGGTGTACAGATCATTGTTCACTGAAGATACCGAGAGACTTTTTACAGCTTATCGCATCATCGGGACGAAATGGACGATCCATATATTATGCATTCTTTCTCAAGGTCCGAAGAAATTCGGCGAAATTTCCGAAAGCATTCCTTCCCTTTCGGAAATGATCCTCTCTAGACGTTTAAAGGATCTCCAACATGATAATTTGGTCAAAAGAACAATTCTGACACGTCCTGCACAAATCATTTATGAACTTACGCCAAAAGGAGCTGCTCTTGCTACATTCATACCCTGCTTAATGGACTGGGATACCAAATTTCAAAATGATACCACCAGGGAGGATTAAAATGATCATTGAGGTCAGTGATACAGCATCGGACAAAATCGTCGAAATTTTATCAAGTGCGGATATCCAAAATGCCTTCCTTAGAGTAGGCGTTGATGAAGGGGGATGCAGTGGTTTATCTTATACCCTTATCGTGGATGAGCAGCAGGCAGAAGAAGACATTGTGTTAAATAAAACGCAATTCCGGATATTGGTTCACGCGAAAAGTATTCCATATATTGATGGTCTTGAGATTGACTATGAAGAGAGCGGAATGCTAGGCGGATTCACCATGAATAATCCAAATGCAAAAGTTTCATGTGGATGCGGGGCCAGTTTCAGAATGGCCAATTATCGTGGCGAAGTGAAAAAATGTGATTAAACTAAAGGAAGGAGTGTAGAGCAATGATCTCATTTGTAGTATCTGATAAAGCAATCGATTCATTTAAGAATGAATGGGAATTGGAAGAGGACCAATATGTAAGGATTTATGCAAAATATGTTGGAGGAGGCTCCGATGCTTTTACAATTGGCATAAATGCGAGTGCTACACCGGTCGATCCCGCATTGGTTCAATCCATTGGAGGATTTCATTTCTTTGTTGAAAAAACAGATGCCTGGATCCTACAGGATGAACTTCTCCAAATTGACTGTAATGAAAATGGCATTTTTTCAAGCAAAATCTCCTATTGAACATGGGAATCCTATTCTAGACCATGATCTTACTTTTTAAACATTTAACTTTACAAAGCGGAACACTTAAGGTATATTCAGGGAGTTAAAAGGTTTAATTTACCATAATAACCATAAAATTACGGAGGTGTAGAAGACAAACAACAATCAGATTGGGATTTTTGATGCTCAGTACAGGGCGCCTACAATTGGTATTATGCTGGTTCTGTCAACCGTAGCTTTCGAAGGACTGGCTATCACGACGATTGCCGCGAAAATGGCACAAAGTTTAGAGGGCATTCATTTATACGGTTGGATCTTCAGCGCATTTTTGTTATCTCAGCTTATTGGAACCTTGGTTATGGGTCAGCAGATTGACAAGCGCGGCGTTTTTACATCCATGCTGATATCTTTTAGTGTTTTTGTGTTAGGAACTGTGGTCTCCGCTATCTCTTTCGATATGCACATGCTTATTGCCGGAAGAGCCCTTCAAGGTTTTGGAGCGGGGGCCCTGATCACATGTGTTTATACCTGTGTGACGTTACATTATCCAGATACACTTCGTACTCAAATCCTGGCCGCATTCTCTATGGCATTTGTCCTGCCTACCTTAATCGGACCTTATGCAGCAGGCCTTATTGCTTCCTACATCTCGTGGCGATATGTTTTCTGGATCGTTTTACCCTTGATTGGAATAGCGTTGAGTCTCACATTCCGTTCTTTTCGTAATTTGCAGCTTCAGCAAGATCTGACAGGTCCAGCGCGAGCAACCGACTCAAAGATTATGTATGCGATTTTGCTTGCCGTTGGAACGGGACTGTTACTCACAGGACTTGGTATGATAACCGATTGGAAAGGTATATTACTCACTTTGGGTGGATTAGTCGTCATGATCCCACCAATGCGTAAATTGCTGCCTGTGGGCACTTTTTCGGTAAAAAAAGGATTGCCTGCTACTTTGGTTTCGAGAGGGCTATATGTTGCTTGTTATTTTACAACGGAAAGTTTTGTGATCTTGGTACTAACCGAAGTGAAGGGGTTATCAGCTGACCTTGCCGGCCTCCTTGTAGCAGCAGGTTCTCTTAGCTGGTCCGCCGCAGCGTGGTTGCAAGCCAAGCTTGATGCACGAGATCAAGGTCGTGCCCGAAAGGGTAGGGTCATGACGGGCATTGGGATTATGATCGTTGGAACTGTACTTGTGATCCTGGCTCTTATTTTGACGGACGGCGGGATTATACTCATCCTTCTCTCACAAATGATTACAGGGTTCGGTGTTGGATTGGCCAACCCTACAACGGCAGCCATTGCTTTACAACATGCCTTGCCCAGGAAAGAGGGAGAAATGTCCGCGAATCTGCAATTTGTGGATTCCTTCTATATGGGAGTAAGCATTGGAGTTGGTGGCGCTCTGATTGCCTTGTCCGAAACTTTACAGTGGGGCATATCGACAGGTGTTTTGATCGTGTTAACACTACAATTACTATGGGTCTTGTTAAGTTTCTTAGCATCACTACGAATTACCAAACTCGTTCATCAAGAACATCATCCAATCAGCCAAGTGAAGGATAACATCTCCATGTAACGGATGACGACCGCGTCGTTAAATACATCATGAAGAACGGGGGGACTAATTGCATTGGGAGGTGGATAAGATGGCACGTGTATTAGTAGTCATTACTCCGGCTGAAGGACATGTGAATCCATCGTTAGGATTAGTTACTCAGTTGACAAACAATGGTGAGGAAGTCATCTATGTGTGCACGGAGGAGTATCGTTCCCGAATTGAACAAACCGGTGCCCAGATCATTACCTATCCATTTCCACAAGATGCCTTCTCTCATGATCCGGTGTTGAAACCCCAGGAATACAAGCATTCTTATCAGTTCATTTATATGATGGTAAGCGGTATTATCCGGAGGATCATCCCCAATGTGCTGCAAGTGATAGAGGATCAAAAGTTCGATTATATAATCTTTGATTCACTGATGGGATGGGGAGGGACTATTCTTGCAGAAAAACTAAGAATTCCTGCGGTGTGCTCAATTGCCTCCTTTGCTTTTGTGGAGCCTCTCGGGTCTCACTCAGGCCTGAGTGAGACGGAGACGAAGGAGCTTTATGAGGCTACGATGAAGATCACAACTGAGTTAGCCGAAGAGTTTCAAGTGAGTATTCCAGCCATAGAAGAGATTCCGGCACATGCAGGTCAGTTAAAGCTCGTGTACACCAGCCGTTATTTTCAGCCGCAGGCAGAAAAGCTGGATGATCGTTTTATTTTCACTGGTCCTTCGATCATAACACGTCAAGATGCTCCGACCTTCTCATTTGAGTTGCTTCATGAAAGGTACCCGCAAACCGTGTACATTGCTATGGGGACGATTTTAAATAAAAATTTGGATTTCTATCAGCTTTGCTTTGAAGCATTAGGGGACCTACCCGTGAATGTTGTTCTATCTTCAGGAAGGTACACGGATATGGAGCCGCTGGCTGATCAAATTCCTCATAATTTTATCGTCAAGCCATATATTGCACAGTTGGACATGCTGCAGCATACCAATGTTTTTATTACACATGCTGGAATGAACAGCACGAGTGAGGCGTTATATTACAACGTTCCGATGGTGATGATTCCATTAACGTCGGATCAGCCACTTGTCGCCAGTCGGGTACAGGAGTTGGGAGCGGGTATCACATTGGACAAGAATTCCCTCAGCACAACTGATTTGAGAGAAGCAATAGTAGAAATACTAAGCAATCCGTTCTATAAACAACAGGCTTACCTCATCGGTGAATCTTTACGGCAGGCAGGCGGCTATAAACGGGCTGCAGATATAATTATGAATCATTTTGCTAAGGTTTGATCCACTAATCCATACAGGTATTCTTATATAGTATCGCTAAGACTCTGACTATGCGTGCGAAACAGGGGCGAAGTCTGATCATACACTTAAGCTTATAGGATTTTTCGAACAGGATGATACGGAGTTTTAAGTGTGTTGATAAAAAAACAGCTAACTATGACTATGTCCTTAGTTAGCTGTTTTTTTTATTCATCTTTTTAATTTTCTATAAAAGTTATGAATCTCTTGTGAAATTCTCCATCATTCCAGCTGGATACCGGCTACCGGCTGATCCGTGTGGAAGGATCTCTTTAATACGTTGAAGATCAGCTTCTGTAAGTTTAGCGTTAGCAGCAGCAACGTTTTGCTCAACCCGCTTAGCACTTCGTGTACCCGGGATCGGAACGATATCTTCTCCCTGGGCGAGAAGCCAAGCGAGTGCCAATTCGGTTACAGAAATACCTTTGTTAGAAGCCAGTTCATTAAGTTGTTCCGTTGCTCGTAAATTGTAGATATAATTTTCGCCTTGCCAGCGCTCGTCGTAACGGCGCATATCGTCTTCCGCGTACTCTTGGGCTGGTTTAACAGCACCTGTCAGGAACCCTCTGCCTAAAGGAGCGTAAGGCACTAAACCTATACCGAGTTCATTCAATGTCTTTCGTATATTGTTGTCCTCAATCTCGCGTTCGAATATCGAGTATTCAGTCTGAAGCATAGAGACCGGGGTAACCGCGTGAGCTTTACGAATTGTGTTTGAACCGGTGTTGCTCAAACCGAAATATTTAACTTTGCCTTCTTTGATAAGGTCTCCGACGACCCCTGCTACTTCTTCGATAGGAACATTGGGATCTGGGATATGCTGATAGAACACATCAATGTAATCAGTCTGCAGATAGCGAAGACTGTTCTCAGCTACCTTACGAATATTTTCTGGCCGGCTGTTAAAACGTGTTCCAATCTGCTCGGCTGTCATATCAAAGCCAAACTTGGTAGCCAGTACTACCTTGTCACGAAAATCCTTTACAGCTTTACCCAGCAACTGTTCATTGTGACCATTTCCATATCCATATATTTCTGCCGTATCAAAAAAGTTAACTCCAAGCTCATAAGCTCGACGAATAGTTGGTATTGCTTCATCTTCATTTGAAGGACCGTATGCCATTGTCATCCCCATCGTACCCAAACCAATAGAAGAGACTTTTAAACCTTGTTGACCAAGACTTCGGGTTTGCATTTTTGTTCCTCCTTAAATAAAGGTATCCGATCTTAGCTCGTTCAATATGAATTTTCATCACGGTTATTCATAGGAACAAAAAACATAATAGCATGGGAGTTGAATAAAGTAAACAAAAAGTATATAAAATGTCTATTTAGTATAGTTTGTTTAAAATGATGATTATGGGATATAATATAATTTATAAGGGGGCAGTTAGATGGAACGGCAGATTGAAAAACAACATCAGATGAGGCAAAAGCTTACTAATAGATTGTTATTACACGTTAGAAAAAATGGGTTTCAAGGTTTGAAAATGGATGAAATCTCAAAGATTATGGATATAAGCAGGGCGACTTTATATAAATATTTCTCTACCAAAGAAGATATTATTTCGTTTATTGTGAGTACATTTGTCAAATACATCCACGAAATTATTGAAGATTCTGATGCTGATCAAGTATTTGTTCAGCGATTTCAGCAAACATTTGAACAAACAATCTTATTAAAAGAGTTCATCACAGACATTTTCTTAAGGGAACTTGAAAATAGTTATCCTGAGAACTATGAGCGACTAAAAGAAGCCATGAAGCAACGAGAATATCAGGAATTGGCTTTTTATGATGAAGGAATAAAAGAGGGTATTTTTAATAAGATTGATGGTAGACTTATCATTATGCAAGATGAGATTCTAAGTAACGTTTTAGATGTAAAGTACCTGATGGAGAACCATTTGACTGTGTATCAGGTGCTATTTGACTATTACAATCTAAAGAAATTTCAGTTGTTTAAACCTGATAAAATTAAATTGATAGATGACAACTTGATGATCCCTAAAATTGAGTGCATGGCACAAAAAATTTCAAAAAACTTATATTAATCTTAAGCACCGTAATACATGAAGATGTTCACCTTGTTGCGGAACAACTGACACGATAAAAGGTAAAACATAAGTGGTTAGGTATAAAGAAAAATGTCGAATAAAGTGATTGCTAACTAATTTATTGTGTGATATTATGATCCGGTAAACGTTTACATCAATAACGAATTGAATATTAGCAGTGTTTGGCTGTTACTGGTAAAGCAGGCATGACCAAAATGATTTTGCATTTTCCTTATGTGAGTAGGGGAAGGCATATCGTTTTGGTCTTTTTTATATCCAAATTCAGAAATGGGGAAAAGGTATGGATTATCGCAAGTTGGGACAAGAAATTACGGAATTGGTGGGAACGAAGGATAATATCGCTCGGCTTACGCACTGCGCAACCCGACTTCGGTTCGAACTGCACGACCTCTCCAAAGCGGAGACGGAAAAACTCAAAGCTCTTCCAGGCGTCATTACCGTTGTGAACAATGGTGGACAATACCAGGTCGTTGTGGGCAATGAGGTGCAGCAGGTCTACCGAGTTATCACTCAGCAGATGGGTTCGGCAACCCGAAATGCGGACTCCAAATCGGATTCTGGCAAAAATAACGGACCAAAGCAAAAACAGAGCTGGATCTCCAGATTCATCAGCGTAATCTCGACGACATTTACTCCGGTAATACCGGCAATCATTGGCGCGGGTATGATCAAAGCAATATTAGCCGTACTTGTGCTGACAGGCCTCGTAACGACGGAAAGCCAAAACTATTATATCCTTAATACCATTGCGGACGCGGCTTTTTATTTCATGCCTATTCTGCTGGCTTATGGAGCTTCAATTAAGTTCGAAACAAGTCCAATTCTGGCAATGACAGTTGCCGGCGTGTTATTACATCCGGGATGGAGCGCCCTGATGGCGGAAGGAAAAGACGTGTTTTTCATCGGTGTTCCGGTTCGATTAACCGACTATGCAGGCTCCGTCCTGCCGATTATTATTGTCGTTTGGCTCATGTCTTACATTGAACGTTTTGCGGATCGGGTATCGCCTTCCATGATCAAATTTTTCACAAAACCGATGATTGTGCTATTGATTACAGCACCACTTGCATTGGTAGCGATCGGACCTTTCGGAACGTATCTGAATGATCTGGTTGCAATGGGTGCAGAAGCGATCAATGCCAGAGCCAGTTGGCTGATTCCTTTGTTAATGGGAACTTTGCAACCGTTCCTGATCGTGACAGGTACCGCATGGGCCATGACGCCGATTGCAACTAGCCAACTGACCAAAAATGGATATGAAATGATCAACGGCCCGGGAATGCTCGCGTCCAATATTGCTCAAGGTGGAGCTACGCTTGCTGTAGCATTAAAAACGAAAAACAAAAAACTCAAGCAGCTCGCTGCTTCATCCGGTTTCACTGCTGTGCTGGGCATCACGGAACCATCCTTGTACGGCGTAACGCTGAAACTGAAGAAACCCTTGATTGCCGCAATGATTGGTGGTGGTGTAGCAGGGATATACGCTGGTCTGACCGGATTAGTACGTTATGCGTTCGTTTCTCCGGGGCTTGCCGCATTGCCTGCCTTCATTGGCAGCAATCCGATGAACATCGTTCATGCCATTGTGACTTGTCTGATTGCCTTTATCGTTACTTTTGCTCTGACATGGATTATCGGTTTTGAAGATCCAGTAGACGATGAAGAAGAAGGCAATACCAACGTTAACGAGGACAAGACGCTTTCCGGGCAGCCTGTTCAAGATAACACTCCAAGCACGCAGTCTGTTGCAACAACAAATGAAAATGTACCGAGCCAAAATGAAACACGCTCACTTACCATCGCCAGCCCGATGCAAGGGGAATTAGTCCATCTGGACCGTGTACCAGACGATGTCTTCTCTTTGGGATTACTGGGTAAAGGCGCTGCAATTATTCCTGCCAAAGGAGAACTGTATGCACCAATCGCTGGTGAAGTTACGGCTTTCATGGACTCCAAACATGCGGTCAAATTAAATGGTTATGATGGGGAGGAGGTTCTCATTCATATTGGAGTGGATACTGTCAACCTGAAGGGGAGACATTTCGACTCTTCCATTAAAGTAGGGGACCGGGTACAGCGGGGGGATTTGTTGATCAGCTTTGATATCGATGCCATCAAGGCGGAAGGGTATGAAGTCATAACCCCGATCATTATCGCCAATTCGGATCGTTTCCCGGATATTAAGCTGGAGAAGCAGAGTCTTGTGGAGGTTGGAGCGAGCATTATCCACCTTTCGTAACAACCGTAATATCATCTGTCATATATCTTGATCTACATTAAAATGAAGGAGTGTTTGAGATGTTATATCAACACATCAAACCATTCCCCAATGAATTTCTGTGGGGAGGCTCTACCTCGGCCTATCAAGTGGAAGGAGCCTGGAACGAAGATGGCAAAGGCCTGTCCGTGATCGATATGTGTGATCATCCGGCTGGAACCGCCGACTTCACGGTTGCGAGCGACCACTATCACCGATTCAGAGAGGACGTGAAGCTTTTTGCAGAACTGGGGCTAAAAGCGTATCGTTTTCGATTGCATGGACTCGAATCTTGCCTTCAGGCACAGGGGCTGTTAATGAGAAAGGACTCGATTTTTATCACCAATTGATTGACGAATTGCTGCTCCATGGCATTGAGCCTATTGTCACCATGTACCATTTCGACCTACCCTACGAGCTTGAGAAAACCGGAGGATGGAACAACCGGGAGACGATCGATGCTTTTGTCGAGTACGGGCGTATCTTGTTTGAGCATTACGGGCATAAAGTGAAATATTGGTTGACCATTAATGAGCAAAATACGATGATTCTCCATCCGGGTGTCATTGGCACACCGAAGGGCGGACGTTTGCCTTCCAGTAAGGAACTGTATCAGCAAAATCATCATATGTTTGTGGCACAAGGCAGAACGATGCGGTTATTTCATGACATGCTCCCGCAAGGCAAGATCGGTCCTGCATTAAACATGACTTCCATGTACCAGGCAACCTCCAGACCAGCAGATGCAGTCGCTGCCCACAACTGGGAGACCATTCGCGGATGGGGTTTTCTCGACTTATCGGTGTGGGGACGGTATAATCCATTATTCTGGAATTATTTGCAGGAACGTAGCATCGAGCCGGTCATGGAGCAGGGGGACATGGAAGACATCCAGTCGGGCCGTCCCGATCTGGTAGCTATCAATTATTACTCAACGGCAACCATTGCCGCCAGTACGGGTGATGCGTCGGATGTTACAGCTCGTGCAGGTGATCAGCAAATTATGCTTGGTGAGCAGGGAGTGTACCGGGCCGCAGAGAATCCTTATACGGAAAAAACGAAATATGGCTGGGTTATTGATCCGGTTGGCCTACGGCTGACATTGCGTAAGGTATGTGAACGATATGGTCTCCCGATTTTAATTACGGAAAATGGGATAGGAGCTCCAGATGTACTGGAAGCAGATTATACGGTCAATGATTCGTACCGGATTGATTTTATCGAGAAACACTTGGAACAGATCAGACTCGCTCTATCGGATGGGGTGGATGTGATTGGTTATTGCCCTTGGTCCGTTATTGACGTGGTAAGCACTCATCAAGGTTATGGGAAACGTTATGGCATGATCTATGTAAACCGCGGTGAACAGGATCTGAAAGACTTGAAGCGCTTGAAGAAGAAAAGCTTCTCATGGTATCAGGAGGTCATTAAACAGAATGGCAGATGTATCGGAAATTCGGATCAGGCGGTCACGAAAGAATAAAGGATCGTGATGAATGCATGAGAGTAATCAAAATATTGAATAACAGCTTGCTTCTGACCAAAGATGAACAGGGACAAGAAATGATTGTCATGGGCAAAGGCTTGGCATTCAAAGGCAAAGTCGGCGAGCGACTCGATGAGGAGCACATCCAGAAACGATTCATTCTGCAAAATAATCCGTCTGCCCAGGCTTACGTACGAACCATCGAAAACATGCCAGAAAAACATGTGAATGTCATAAACAAATTGATTACCAATGCGAAAGAAAAGTTGTCTCTTGACGATCAAATTTTCTTTACGCTTATGGATCACTTGTCGTTTGCCATTGAACGATGGAAAAAAGGTGTAGCATTACAGAATCGCATGTTATGGGAGATCCAGAGGTTTCATCCCGTCGAATTCAAACTTGGCCTTGAAGCCGTTCAGATGCTGAATCTAGAACTGGGGGTTGAACTGCCGGAAGAGGAAGCAGGGAATATCGCTTTTCATTTCGTGAATGCCCAAACGCATGAACAAAATATGGAGCGCACGATGCAATCCGTTAAAATGTTAAAAGATATTTTTAACCTTATTCAATACACCTTTGATATGCAATTGAACAAAAACTCCATCCATTATGTGAGACTCGTCACACACCTGCAATTTTTCATCCAGCGTTTACAAGAGGGCCGCCTGGGCAATTCGCCGAAAGATTTCATCTTTCAGCACATGGTGAAGGAGCATCCTCTTGAATACAAATGCGCGGAGATGATCAAAACCTACGTGCAAAACATGCTGGATATCTCCATATCGAACGAGGAATTATTATATTTGATGATTCACATTGCTCGAATTGTGCAGGAGGAGCAAGGTGACGAGGGACGATTATAAAACAAAGTTAAAGTTATATTTCCTTACTTAGGGAGGAGCGATTCTCTGAACATCTGATGCTCTTGATTTCTGGCATGTTCATATGCCTTTTAGTAGGCAGGAAAAAAGATACTTTCTAACTATGACCGTTTTCCCGTATTCTTTCGGAAAACGGTCTTCGTATAGTGCCTGTGTGCAGTGTAATTTGCTGGAAGAGGCCTTGTTGGACTTCTTGAATGTGAAGCGGGAGGTGGATCGGGGTGATGACTAGCGGCTGTGTCGAGTCTAATACTTTATTTTATTTGAACAAGGAAAAAATACTTTTACAGTAATTGTAATTACGTTATAATACAATCACTAGATGGATTACCTAACAAAAAAAGTGAGATATTCTAATTGATTAGTGAAGTCTATGTAAAAGATATCGGAGGTATGGTTATGCTCAAGAAGAAAATTTCCAAAGCCCTGAGCGCAGCTTTAATCGTTTCTATGCTGGCTACTGGCGTGATAGTCGCTATCCAAGGTAAAACATCGTTAGAGGTAGCGAAGTCAGCAGGGGATAAAAAGGTTGAAGTTATTAAATGAAAAAGCTAGGTGCGACTCTAGTAGTCCCAATTAAGGGCTATTCGAAGCACCTGATGCGAAAGTCAACGGAATCAAAAAGACTCCAAATGTTGTATAAAAAAACCAAAGTTCCGATCAGGAATTTTGGTTTTTTTATTTACTTGCATGTAAAACAACTTAAAGAACAGAACAAGGAGAAGCTTCTGCCTAAATAAAATTAGTTTTTTCCAACCTAAGGGAAGAACTTAGTGCCATTGCTGAAAAGGTTAAGAAGATGGTACCAATGTCGATTAGAATATTAATCTGTTTCATTAAGCTAACGGGCAGAATAGCGCCCCTCGCTAATTTGATTCCTCGACGGGGATGCCGGCAGTCTTCAAATGCCCATAGGCAACAATTCTACTAAACTGAGATGAAGCTTCATTCGAAGGAAGAGGCTGATCGTTTTTAATCCACCAAATGACAATCCCCATGAAAGCCGATACGAGATATTCGAGCAGCAATTCTTTGGATATCGCTAAAGGAGCATTTACCTGATCAGCATTCCACCCCTCGTTTAATTTATCTTTAATGATATTCTCCATTTTTGCTCGAAACGGATAGATTCTCTTCTCTTCAATTAACATGGCGTAGTAAAAGGAAGTGTTGAGAGAAATATGTTCCAGTACCGTTTGCATGACTGTCTCAAGTATAGAAATACTGAACGGATTCATGCTGATGGGACAAAGGACGATCACATCCTTAAATTCGCTCAATAATTCATTAATACATGTATCTAATAAATCGGGTTTATTTTGGTAGTGAAGATAAAATGTATTTCGATTGATCATAGCCCGATCGGCAATATCCTGAATTGTTATCGCTTCATATCCTTTTTCCTGAATCAGCTCATAAAACGCTTTTCGAATCGATTGTTTCGTGCGAAGTATTCTTAGGTCGGTTTTCTTGTTCATTATTTCTGTCCCCTTCAATTTATTTGGAGCAGTTAAGCGACAAAGTTTGTTGAGATGTCTGTTATACTTCAAGACTAAAAATATTGAATATTGAGCGTAATATTACCCACTATTATAATGAGCTGTAGATAAATAAACAACATTATGTTCATTATTTATCTAATGACTATAAACTTTGGAGGATATACAAATGACATCAATAAACCAAAATGAGCTTGTCCATAAGGCAATCGCTGTTCTGGAAAGTTTTGAGAGCGGCAATCCTGAAGCAATTACAGCTTACATTCATCCAAAGCAATATATTCAGCACAACCAAGGCTTATCCGATGGTCGTGCGGCCATGCTTGATGCACTTGGCCATTTAAAGGAAATGGGTACGAAGGTAAGTGTTAAGCGTGCTTTGGTCGACGGAGATTATGTGGCACTTCATTCCGTATATGAGTTTTTCGGCTCCAAAATTATCATTGATATTTTCCGTTTTGAGAATGGACTGATCGTTGAACATTGGGATAATATGCAAGAGATGGTGGAAAAGACACCCAGCAATCATACGATGATAGACGGACCGGTCACGATAAAGGATATCGACAAGACGGATGCCAACAAAGAATTGGTCAAAAGCTATGTTGAGAACATCTTGCTTGGGAAGAACCCTGGCCTGCTTGTCGCTTACTTTGATGGGGATAACTACATTCAGCATAGTCCACATATAGCAGATGGCCTTTCCGGTCTCCATGCTGCATTGCAGGCACTGAAGAAGAAAAACATTGAATTTGAATATACTCATGTCCATCAGGTGATTGGACAAGGTGATTTTGTTCTTACAGTGAGTGAAGGTCTCTTCGACAATCAACGTACTGCTTTCTACGACATGTTCCGCGTGGAGAATGGAAAGATCGCCGAACATTGGGACGTCATCGAGGCCATGCTGCCGGCAGAAAAACGAAAGAATTCGAACAGCAGATTTTAAGTTTGATGCAGCTGAATCGCAAGAAAGACATCACTGAATTTAGTTATGGTGATGTCTTTGGCATTTGAGTGATAAGTTTTGACTTCTTATATCCATTACGATTAAGTGAACATGCGGGGCAGTTATATATCAAGGTGAGCTTTTTACAGATGAACATTGCAAGGTTGATCATCAACAATATGTTCATAATAAATGGACGAGGAGTAGCGGATGAGAAGACTGAAACAAAAAATGACGTGGCGGGGAATGGCAATCAGCCTGGTCGTGTTTCCGATTTCTGATTTAGATGACTATTTAAACAGTTAGTTGATCGAAAATGCTTTAATATATGGATTAGTCCTAGCAATAATCCTCATTAATATCCCTCTTCCTTGCATTAATTA
The DNA here is from genome assembly GCF_014844075.1 of Paenibacillus sp. JNUCC-31. Taxonomy (NCBI): domain Bacteria; kingdom Bacillati; phylum Bacillota; class Bacilli; order Caryophanales; family Paenibacillaceae; genus Paenibacillus; species Paenibacillus sp. JNUCC31. The sequence continues at coordinate 116,503 of NZ_CP062165.1, read as the reverse complement.
AGTAAAGTATTACCACTAGATAGTGAGGTATCCAATCTTTTGGATCAAATGATGGTTCGTGTCCCGAGCCGAAGACAAGAACTTGTACCGATTACCGAATAGGCATTTTTTTTTGCTAAGGCAGTATTCCTTTGCGCAAGGGCTTGAAAAATAGCTTCGTTCAAGGAGTGCGTGCGTGTCGGGGCTGCGCGACAATGTGTTGCCGCCGATGGTGTCGAACACGACATCGACTCCACGGCCACCCGTTTCTCGCATGATGGCGTCGACATTTTCGGAAGAAACGAGTGTCTATTATATTGAAGATGCAGGAGTTTGTAGCTATGGAACTATAGTGGTCAGGAGAACCTAACCTCGGCAAGCGCTTTCGTACGGAGTCATCTCATTGCATTTGCCGCGGAAGAATCCCGTTTGAATCGGGGTAAATCGATTGATTTAAAGGAATAAGCAAAAGAAATAATGGCTGCACAAGAAGTTACCGAGCAGCAAAAGATATAAGCAAAGATTTAGTAGCGATTGCTTCCGGGAATGGGGGAAGCAATCGCTATGTGTTTTTGCGGATATTTTTATTTTCTGTCCGCCACATGTGTACAAAAAATAAAAAAGATGATACATTGAAATTAGTTTAATTCCTTTTATAACAGGGTTTTTTGGAGAAATACTATGTCTCCTGTACGAGGACATACGTATATCGAGGAGGGAATGGAATGTCAAGTCAAGCATTGGACCAATTTTTAAGTTCGAACATCGAAGATCTAAAGTCTAAAGGTCTATATAACGTCATCGATACGCTGCAGGGTGCAAATGGTCCTGTTATTCGTATCGACGGAAAGTCCCTAATCAATTTGTCTTCCAATAACTATTTGGGACTGGCAACAGATTACCGCCTGATTGATGCTTCAGTTAAGGCATCGCAGACATATGGGGCAGGCGCAGGGGCTGTGAGAACAATTAATGGTACGATGGATCTTCATATTGAGCTTGAAGAAAAACTGGCCCGTTTCAAAAAAACGGAAGCCGTTATCGTGTATCAATCGGGATTTAACTGCAATATGGCTGCTATATCCGCGGTAATGGACCAGCATGATGCGATTTTATCAGATGAGCTGAACCACGCTTCGATTATTGATGGCTGCCGTCTGTCGAGAGCCAAGGTGATTCGCTTTAAGCATTCGGATATGAATGATTTAAGACAGCAGGCCAAAAATGCCAAGGAATCCGGTCAGTACCATAAAATTATGGTCATCACCGACGGAGTTTTCTCCATGGATGGTGATATAGCAAAGCTGCCCGAAATCGTGAAAATAGCAGAAGAATTCGATCTGATTACTTATGTGGATGATGCCCACGGTTCGGGCGTTCTCGGAGCAGGTGCGGGAACCGTGAAGCATTTTGGATTGTCCGACCGCATTGACTTTCAAATTGGTACTCTTTCCAAGGCGATCGGCGTTGTCGGCGGTTATGTGGCGGGTAAAAAACAACTGATCGAATGGCTGAAGCTGAGAAGCCGTCCGTTTCTGTTCTCGACATCGCTACCTCCGGCTGCAATCGCTTCTTGCAGCGCTTCTGTCGACATTTTGATGAATGACAAAGAGCTGATCGAGAAGCTGTGGGAGAACGGCAATGATTTGAAAAATGGCTTGAGCCGGCTTGGATATGATGTAGGCCAAAGCGAAACGCCGATCACACCTTGTATCATTGGCGATGAAGTAACCACCCAACAGTTCAGCAAACGGCTCTATGAAGAAGGCGTTTACGCCAAGGCAATCGTGTTTCCGACGGTTCCGAAAGGAACCGGAAGAATACGCAACATGCCGACAGCTGCCCATACCAAGGAGATGCTCGACCAGGTGATCTCCGTTTATGAGAAAGTTGGCAAGGAAATGAAGCTGATATAGCTGCATTCGCGGGAGTATATTTCGGGAGGAATGTCTTATGGACAAAATTTTGGTGACCGGAGCACTAGGCCAAATCGGTTCTGAGTTAGTTGTTAAATTACGTGAAATTTATGGTGCGGATCACGTCGTTGCTACGGATCTCAGGTCATCAGCCCACGAAATTACCCGATCCGGGCCATTCGAGCTGCTGGACGTGACGAATGATAAGGCGATGTTCGAAATCGCCAAGCGGTACGAAGTTGATACCGTCATCCATTTGGCTGCGCTGCTGTCGGCTACCGCAGAGGAGAAACCGCTGCTTGCCTGGAATTTGAATATGGGCGGATTGATGAATGCACTTGAAATATCCAGAGAGCTCGGCTGCCAATTTTTCACTCCAAGCTCCATTGGATCTTTTGGTCCTTCGACTCCGAAAGACAATACCCCGCAGGATACGATCCAGAGGCCCAATACGATGTACGGCGTGAACAAAGTGTCCGGCGAACTGCTTTGTGATTATTATTTTCACAAATACGGCCTGGATACCAGGGGGCTGCGATTCCCGGGTTTGATATCTTATATGACGCCTCCCGGCGGAGGAACGACGGATTACGCGGTGGAAATTTATTACGCAGCCGTGACGGCTGGCCGATATACATCTTATATCGCAAAGGACTCAAACATGGACATGATGTATATGCCGGATGCCCTGAACGCTATCATCGAATTGATGGAAGCGGATTCTTCCCGGTTGATGCACCGAAATTCATTTAATGTCACCGCAATGAGCGTGGATCCGGAGGCGATCGCTGCAGCGATTCGGGATGAGTTTCCCGGCTTTATCCTCGATTATGACGTTGATCCGAAGAGACAGGCAATTGCCGATAGCTGGCCGCATTCCATTGATGCGACGGCAGCGAAGACAGAATGGGGATTTCATGCCCGCTACGACCTGAAGGCCATGACGAAGGATATGCTATCACAGCTAAGCGAGAGACAAATGCTTCGCAAGGCTTAAAGTTATTATGTATTCGCTGTGCAAAGCGAGTAGAAATACAAAAGAAGCTGCATCAAGAGGTTTGGCGTTACCCGGACCTTTTGTTGCAGCTTCTTTTTTCATCCTCCAGCCCAGACATTTCCGTGGTCTGTGGCTTATCAGATCAAGAACACGGCATAAAGCTTCGTCTGTCATTGGAGCGAAATCCGTGCATTTAGGAAAGCATTCTCGCAAAAGACCATTGGCATTCTCATTTGAGCCTGTTGCCAGGAGGAATAGGGGCTGCAAAATACACCTGTACAGAGCAACTATATTCAGCATTTTTTTCAATATTCTGGATTCCTCGGGACTACGTTACCAGAGCATGGATCCTTTCATCCGGCCACTTGATACCGAATCGGGAGTGGTAGAACAGGCTAAGACCATGTCGAGGGAGAAGAACATGGTACCATAAAAAGTGGTATTATCCCCTTCAAGTAGACACTTAAAAAAACCTTCATGTTATTATGGGGGTTCAAGTGAAACTTGGAGGGCATATTTTTATGGCGAAAAAAGGACAAACATTTCAGACAAGTAGACCGAAGAAATCAAAATGAAAGCAGTTAGAGCGTATGTCGAAGGTTCTTCAAGTTATAAAGCAGTCGCTGAGCGCGAAGGGGTTCGAAATTGTTCCCAACTGAAGGTATAGGTGATTTACTTGGAATAAATAAACTTTGTGTTTAAGTTTTGCTTTCGGTTGCCTGATGGGCGTTTAACAAGAATGCAGCTGATCCGGAACCTGACTGTGTTAATATACGAGAAAAAAGCACAATCCGCAAAAAAAATCAAAACAAGGCGTTTCGCATGCCGTAAAGTGAGAATATCTCCATGGAGGCATTGAAATGAACTATAAGGAATCAGTAATCAAGGCCATATCCTATATTGAAGATCATATGTTCGATGAGAATTTAAACGTTAAGATTACGGAGGTCACAGGCTATTCGCAATACCATTTTCACCGTATCTTCCTATCTGTTACACGATGCTCCGTTTCGGAGTACATCCGCAAGCGGAGATTGACTCGCGCGGCATATGATTTGTTTCATACCAACCAAAGGATTATCGAGATCGCCATAAAGTGCGGGTTCGAATCCCAAGAAGCTTTCGCACGCGCCTTTCGTAAAATGTTCTCCATCTCGCCTGGACAATTCCGCAAGCAAAGAGACATGAAGGATACGTTGTTCCGGACCATGGAAATGCATCCTTTGAATGAAGAGAGGTTGCAACATTTGCACACTGGTATTTCTCTCGAACCTTCTTTAGTTCACATGGAAAAGTTGAATCTGGTTGGCATGTCGATAAGAGGTGTCGAATCGGACGAGGTCGGATTGTTATGGCGAAGCTTCAGGCAGAGAGTTTCTGAAATCAAGCGAAAACCTAACTCGGAAGGCATTTATTATGCGGTTATTGAACTTACAGGTGAGCAATGGGAAGTCTCTTATACCGCATGTGTCGAGGCTGACAACGAAGCAAGTCCGGTTCCAGCAGGGATGATTGCCAAGCTGTTCCCAGCAACAACTTATGCAGTATTTTCACACAAGGGGCCGTTAGACAGACTCAATGATACTTTCCAGTACATCTACGAAACATGGTTACCCCAGTCGGGCAGCGTTCGTACCAATGCCCCGGAATTCGCGCGTTATGACCAGCGATTTTTAGGTCCGACAAACGAGGACTCTGTACTGGACATTTATATTCCAATTCGTTCACCATCATAAAGAGTACGAATCACAAGAAGAGGGGAATTCGAGATGAACAAAAATGCTGAAATTATAGAAGGATACGCGGGATACTGCGAGGTGAAGATAACCGACCCTTCGTTGGGGATAACCTTCCCCATGATCGTCATGTATCCGGCAGATTCCCCGGAACAGACCCATCAGTTAGGTCCGTATCCTATTGAGGTGGCCAAAGATGCGGCACCACGAAAGGGGAAGTTTTCGCTGGTTATCATTTCACACGGTTCAGGTGGTTCTCCGTTTGTATACCGGTCAATTGCCCGGCATTTGGCGCGAAGCGGCTTTATCGTTGGTCTCCCCGAACATCCGCACAATAATCGCAATGATAATAGTCTGGAAGGTACGGTCACCAATCTCACCAATCGCCCCCGACACCTTTGCCTTGCGGCTGACTGGTTTTCTGAAGATGAGAGATTCAAAGGGCTGATCGAGTCGGACAGTTTTTCGGTCATTGGGCATTCCATGGGCGGATACACAGCGTTAGCGGTAGCAGGAGGCGTCCCGACTTCCTTCCCTAACGAAAGTCCATACGGGCAGCCGTACCCGATCAAGGTTACGCGCGATCGGCGCATTCGATCCCTGGTTTTGCTGGCGCCGGCGTCCGTTTGGTTCCGGAATGAAGGAGCGCTTAGCAGTGTGAATCTCCCCATTCTGATGATGGATGCGCAGCATGATCCGTACACGCCGCCTTTCCACGCTCAAATCGTCTTAAATGGTGTTGCAGACCCACGAAAGGTTCTCTATCGGACTGTTGAGAACGCTGGACATTTTTCCTTCCTGAGCCCGTTCCCATCTGCGATGATTTCACCAGCCTTTATCCCCTCGCAGGACCCGCCTGGCTTTGATCGCTTACGATTTCACGAAACGTTGCAGGCAGAGATAGCCGGATTTCTGTCCATCCAGCATTAATGTGCACACTAATTTATGTTTGGTGGGAACTATCGAAGAATGATAGCAGAATATACCCACGAGGGCAGTCGGTCACACGATCGGCTGCCTTTGTTGAATGATATAGCAGGTCAAAGTATCAGTTAAAACCCGGAACCGACTGGGCATCGGGATATCATTTCCGTCTAGCCATGGTCAACGGTCAAACATGTATTAATGTCTATGGATACGATACCCAAGGGAACTTTATAAAGCTGTTTTTCAACGCAAAAGACGGACAACTTTTGTTAAACTAACGAGGAACGTTAGCTCAATAAAATAGCGACAGTCTAAGGCTTTATTTACTGCTGACACCAGATCGAAAGAAGTTTATGAGAGACTTCGGAATTAGTGTGATACAGCACTATCAGTACAATGTAAAATAGTACAAACAAAATGGTAAAGAACGTCCAAATGAAATAACCGTATTTTTGACGAGTCATACTCATCAAGAATACGGTTATTTCATTTTGCAGAATTATCATACATTTGATGATTAGGAAACATGAGTGCTAGTGCAGATTCACTGATTGGTTGTTTGATTACAATAAGTGAGATCTGATACAGCTGTTTTTTTACTAATGGATGAAATTATATGAACATCCTTGATACTCCTCTCATTACTGTCAATGGTGGCTAATGCAGGCTCGCTGGGATGGCAGGATAGATTAAATTAACGCTTTTCAATATCATCTTTAGTTTACATTTGCAAATTACGTTGTTTAAAAATTAAGAAGACTATTTAGATTGACTTAAATAAAAGTTGTTATTATCGATTAATCCGCCATAAAATGTGCAAATGTAAACTTGAGAAAGAAAAAAACAAATAAATATTGTGCAATATACAAAAAATACTTTGACAAATGAAAACTGTTGGATTATTTTGTTAATAAGGAATGTATTTTTAAACACATTAAGGCATGCAATCCTATTAGTAAGAAAAAAAGTTTTAATATTACTTTTTTTTAGATTCTAAATTTCCTCAAGGGAGAGTGAACAAAATTAAAAAAGTAAACTTATTAGGTGAAAATAGTATCAGCAAAGGGCCAGAAAACTTTATTTATAAAAATGAATACAGACCTCAAATACATTATTCACCTAAGGGAAATTGGATGAATGATCCTAACGGAATGGTTTATTACGAAGGAGAATATCACCTTTTCTACCAACATACTCCTCACGATACGCAGCCTGACTTCGGCAGAATGCATTGGGGTCATGCAGTAAGTAATGATTTAGTACATTGGGATGAACTTCCACCAGCCATCCCGCCTGGGGAAGATGGAGCGATCTTTTCGGGAAGTGCAGTAGTCGATAAGAACAATACAAGCGGATTCTTCAACGAAGCAGGATCAGGATTGGTTGCAATTTATACTAATGATGGCAACAGCGCTCAGCCCGGTAAACCACAGGTTCAAAGCATCGCATACAGCAAAGATAAAGGTCGAACTTGGTCAAAATACGAAGGTAACCCTGTTTTATTCCCCAAAGAAACGCTAGACTTTCGGGATCCAAAGGTATTCTGGCATGAAGAATCTTCAAACTGGGTAATGGTTCTTGCTGTAAGAGACCGTGTAGAATTTTACACATCTTCGAATCTTAAGGACTGGTCTTTTGAAAGTGATTTCGGTTCCGATATTCCAGGTATCCATCGTGGAATATTTGAATGTCCTGAGGTGTTTGAAATCCAAGTGGATGAGGACCCTAATACCACAAAGTGGATTCTGATACTAAGTGTCGGAGATAGAAATGGCGTAAATCCAAACGATTCAGAGCCACCCGCAGGTGGTTCTGGCATGATGTATTTTATTGGTGACTTTGATGGGAAGGTTTTTAAACTAGATGAAACATTAGAATCATTCGATACAATCAGATGGATAGATTACGGATCTGACTTTTATGCGGCCGTGACCTGGGATAGTATCCCGAATGAGGACGGGCGAAAGATTTGGGTCGGCTGGATGAACAATTGGCGTTATGCTTCCACTCTTCCTTCCAAGGAATGGCGTGGCCACATGTCAATCCCACGCGAGATTCAGCTTAGGACGTATTCGGAAGGTCTTCGCTTAACTCAATCACCCGTAACTGAGTTAAATCAACTTAGAAGACCGATGCTGTCTCTGCAAGACATTACGATTAAACCAGATCTGAACGTTTTGGCTGCTGTTTCTGCTGCGAAGATGGAAATTATTGCGGAATTTGAAATCGGTACTGCAACAGAATTCGGGTTCAAGGTGCGAAAATCTTCCTCTTCCGATCAGGAGACAGTCATCGGATATACTGTCTTGAATGAGGAGTTGTTTGTCGACCGGACGAAGTCGAACACCGTTGATTTCCATCCCGATTTTGCTGCAAAACACAAGGCCCCCATGAAGCCAGAGCATGAACGGATACAGTTGAGCATCTATGTTGATTGGTCTAGTGTAGAGGTCTTTGGTAACAATGGAACAACCGCTATTTCAGACATGATTTTCCCGCACTTGGAAAGTTGCGGACTAGAACTCTATGCCCTTGGCGGAGAACTAAAGGTCATGTCGCTTCAAATTAATGATCTGGTAAGCATTTGGGGAAATGAGACTATTTAGACTTTAGCAATGGCTTGATTCTATGAAACGGTTTATTACTTCGCGGTTTTGGGCATCCGATCTGAACTTGGTGTCCAAAACCAATTAAAACGTGTTTACCTATCACCGTATTGGAGAAATTAGCCTCAACAACAAGTAAAAAAAGAAAATCATCTGGCAGCAAAATTATATGCCCGACTTGGGTATGAAATTACATCTGAAATAAGTAAACCCACTGTGTCATTGTACAGAATGGTAAAAAAATTAAAGTAATAGTACTAAAGGGAAAAGAGCATACCGATTTATGAGTTTTCTCCCGCATTCAGCGCATAATCATAGTACTTTCAGACTTGTGAACAGTATTACTCATCGTATTAGACCCGCGTTTCAATGGGGATCCCTGAAGAAACTAATTGTAAAATGGCGATCGAATACTTAGAACTAATTTCTAACCTTAGTTAGATAGTCATGAATATTTCAGGTTAGAGTGTAGATAGTACAATCATAACAAGATGGTAACCGATAAGAAATCGAGGAATGGATATATCAGAAGATCAACAACATGATTCGGAACTTCTTCTTATAGAGTGTAAAAAGTTGGTAGTCCGGCCACACAGAGTTATCCCTCGTGTCAGTGACCTGCCGCCTCTTAAGTGCTTTTTTTAAAATTAAGATGAAGAGCTTTACTTTTATAAAATTATCATGTATGATCTTGTCAGATAAATGGAATCGCTTTATTCCGGAATGAACATGGGTTTCTTTATTTTATAACTTTATAAATTTACTTACCGAGTGTGTTACTGATAATGCAGGCAAGGCTTGGATGAAGTATTGGAATGGTACATTGTTGATGTGCTTTCCTCTACTTTATTCAGGCCTTTTTCGTTTTCAGATAACCAAGAAGAGGGGATAACGATGAACTATAAAGAAACAGCATCCCAGATATTAAGGGGCGTAGGCGGGCAAGGGAATATTGAAAACGTATACCATTGCTCTACACGGTTGAGATTTAAACTCAAGGATGATGCTAAAGCTGACAAAAAAGAAATTGAACAGATCAATGGAGTGATTGGTGTCGTGAATAGTGGCGGTCAGTTCCAGGTGATCATTGGAAACGACGTAAGTTACGTATACCGGGAACTACCCCAAAATGGAGATGTTTCTTTAAGCTCTGAGAAAGCGTCTTCTAAAAAGAAATTTAGTGCGGGGTCCATACTGGAAGTCATCTCGGCAATATTCCAACCACTTGTTCCAGCAGTTTCAGGAGCAGGGATGCTCAAAGTACTCCTGCTATTGTGTTCGATGACCGGAATACTAAGCACAGATTCACAAACCTATATCATTCTTAATAACCTTGCAGATGCTGCATTTTATTTCCTGCCTGTTCTGGTTGCTTATTCGACAGCTGTTAAGTTTAGATCGAGTGTGCCATTAGCCATGACAGTTAGTGCAGCATTACTTCATCCGAAAATTACAGCATTATTTGCTGAGGGCAATCCACTTTCATTGTTCGGTATTCCTGTAACTCCCGCGAATTACGGTGGACAAGTGGTGCCGATTATTCTGATCGTATTATTCATGGGTTATATCCAGCGCTTCGCAGACAAAGTATCGCCTAATGTGGTGAAAATATTTCTTAGTCCACTCATTGTTATATTGATCACTGGACCTGTAGCTCTTTTGGCGCTCGGCCCGATTGGTGTTTTCTTGGGTAACGGACTCACAGAAGGTATCTTGTTGATTCAGCAGCATGTTGGATTTGTTGCCGTAGCCATTTTAGCCGTATTGATGCCTATCTTCGTATCGCTGGGTATTCATAAGGTGTTCATTCCTATTATGGTTTCAACCATCGCCAACCCTGGGTATGACATGCTGATTCTGGTTGCACATCTTTGCTCAAACTTTGCCCAGAGTGCTGCCTCCTTTGCCGTGGCCACTCGTACAAAAAGCAAGTCTTTGCGTCAGCTTGCGATTTCTTCCGGCGTGACTGCCTCCTTTGGTATTTCAGAACCTGCACTTTACGGTGTTACGATGAAGCTCAAAAAACCATTGTATGCTGCCATGGCAGGAGCTGGGATTGCAGGGATTTTTGCAGGACTAATGCAGCTTAAAGCCTATGTTCCAGTGGGGCCAGGGTTTGCTTCACTTCCCATGTTCGTTGGAGCGGACAATAACTTTTTAATCGCCATTATCACGTTAATCATTTCATTTATTGCGACATTTATTATCGCTAGATTCATTGGATTCAACGATCCTGTGGATCCCAATGCCGAAGTCGTAAATAACGTTGCTGCTCAGACAGAAGTTATTACTTCTTCTCAACCGGCAGCTTCAGGTAAAACGGATACGGTTAACCTATTTGCTCCACTTCGCGGAAAAAGTATTCCTCTGAGTGAAGTATCCGATGAAGTCTTCTCCAAAGAAATGATGGGTAAGGGAATTGCCTTTCTTCCTGAAGATAACATTCTGTATTCACCAATGGATGGGACGGTTTCCCCTTTGTATAAAAGCAAGCATGCGTTGGGACTGGTCTCGGAAGATGGAGTTGAACTATTGATTCATATTGGAATTGATACTGTAAAGATGAAAGGTTCCGGATTTAAAGCTTTCGTAAATACTGGGGATACGGTATCCAAAGGGGACAAATTGATCGAATTTGATATGGATGCCATAAAAGCTTTTGGTTTGGATACAACCACCATGATGATCGTAACCAACACAGACAAATTTTCAGAAATTACGGGGAACTCACCCGCTAAAGTACAACCTGGAGATGCCATCATGACACTAACTAAAGGAGATGTCTAATATGAATAACTTATATCAATTTCCGAAAGGTTTTCTGTGGGGAGGAGCCACAGCTGCCAATCAGATCGAAGGGGCCTGGAACGAAGACGGTAAAGGAGTCAGCACACTAGATATGTTTACAGGTGGCTCCATTCACCAAAAACGTCGGATCACATTGGAAATGGACCCTGCCGAACGTTATCCTACCCATGAAGCGATTGATTTTTATCATCGATATGAAGAAGATATTAGACTTTTTGCAGAAATGGGTTTCAAGATGTTCCGGTTCTCCATAAACTGGACGAGGATTTTTCCGAATGGGGATGAACTGGAGCCAAATCAAAAAGGGCTTGAATTCTATGATCGAATCTTTGCCGAGTTGAAAAAATATAATATTGAACCCCTCGTCACCATCGCTCATTATGAATTTCCGTTCCATCTCTCCAAAACGATTAACGGTTGGGCGAGTAGAGAGATGATAGAGCATTACTTGCGGTATTCCGAGGTTATCATGAATCGTTATAAAGACGATGTGAAATATTGGATTCCATTTAATGAAATTAACTGTATTACCCTTTCACATAAAGCATATCAAGCGGGCGGGATTATCTCTGATGAAAACGGTAGTCTTATTGATCTCACGAAAGATAATGCCCAGCTTCGGTTCCAGGCTCTACATCATCAGTTTGTTGCTTCTGCATTGACGGTGATGAAAGGGAAAGAAATTAATCCGAATTTTCAATTTGGATCCATGTTGACCCATTTTACGTTTTACCCGCTGACATGTAATCCTGAAGATATTATGTTAGCTACCCGTGAAATGCAAATGAAGATTTACTTCTGTTCCGATGTGCTTCACCGTGGATATTATCCGTCCTATTCAAAACTATTTTTCCAGCAGGAGGGAGTTACCCTTCAGCAGGAGCCGGGTGATGCCGAAATTCTACGGAAAGGAACTGTTGATTTCACTACGTTCAGCTATTACATGTCTGTCTGCGTGAGTTCAGATCCAAACCAAGAACAGACGGGTGGAAACCTGCTAGGCGGAGTCAAAAATCCATACCTTCAAGAGAGTGAATGGAAGTGGCAGATTGATCCGATCGGCTTACGCTATACGTTGCATACACTGTATGACCGTTATCAAGTACCGTTGATGATTGCAGAGAATGGATTGGGTGCCGTGGATACCATGGATGAGAACGGGAACATTAATGATGATTATCGTATTGATTATTTAAGAGAGCATATTAAAGAAATGAAACAAGCTATCGCAGAAGGCGTTGATCTGATTGGTTACACGAGCTGGGCTTGTATCGACTCTGTTTCACTTGGTACAGGTGAGATGAAGAAACGTTATGGTTTTATCTATGTGGATAAGCATGATGACGGCACTGGAAGTTTGAAGCGAATCAAGAAAAAGTCTTTTGATTGGTATAGAGAAGTGATCGCGAGCAACGGAGAAAACCTTTAACTCCAGCTTGATGGATGGGCTCAGGACCTGCTGATGCGGGTTCTGAGTTTATGTAGTTTTAAGGAGGAAGCAATCGATTATGAAAATTATTAAAATTCTGAATAATAGTATCGTTCTTGCAGAGAAGGATACTGGTGAAGATGTCGTTGTCATGGGTAAAGCTATCGGATATAACAACAAGATTGGTAATCGCATTGACTCTTCCAAAATCGAAAAAATCTATGTTCTTGAAGACCAGTCCGTTTCAGAAAATTTGATTAAATTGATGGAGGAGACACCACCAGAGTATTTGGAGATCACCCGGCGAATTGTTGAAGTGGCAGAAAAGACATTAGGATCAAAACTTTTCGATTCGGTATACGTTACTTTGACAGACCACCTTCATATGGCGGTTCTCCGCTTCAAGTCAGGGATGACATTACAGAATAGATTACTTTGGGAAGTCAAAAAATTCTATCCGAAGGAATTTGAAATTGGCCTTATGGCGCTGAACGAAATTGAATCTGGTTTAGGACTTCAATTACCAGAAGAAGAGGCGGGGAACATTGCTTTCCATATCGTAAATGCACAAAAAAATGAAGGTAATCTGCAGGACGTTATATTTGTCACCACGTTTATTAAAGATGTTACCAAAATGATAAATCACTACTTTGCCATTGAATTGGATACCAACTCCATCAATTATTCACGCTTTGTGACTCACTTGCAATTTCTGGCTCAGCGTTTACTGGAGGAGCGAACATTAGATTCTGATAATTTCTTTTTGTATGATAACATAAGCTCCACCTTTGCTAAAGAGCATCAATGTACCCTTGTCATAAAATCTTATATCGAGAAATCATTTAAATTCATTTTAACCAAAGAGGAACAGATCTATCTGACCATTCATATTAGCCGTCTATTAATCAATTCAAATGAATGAGGTCTTTATCTTTTAATAGGTAAACCAACTCCACGGGAGGATGTTTGCCTATACATACATATTGTTTAGTAAGTAGTATAAGGGATATTGAGTTTTGGAAATACTTCCAATTGAATGGAACTATTTTTTGCGCCATATGATTGAGGCTGGTGTGGCCGGGGAATAGAATTTTTGTCGAGGGACAAGAACATGTTCCTATTGAAGTCGCTATTTTAGCGGCTTTTTTATTTTATCGGTACAAGTTCGTGTCCCGAGCCAAGGACAAGAACTTGTACCGATTGCCGGAATGGACAAGAACATAGTCCGATTACCGATTAGATGGGTATCTAAATGAGAAGAAATGTAATTAAAACCTCAATAAGCAGCATTATACAGGACAGTTTTCGCATTTCAGATCTGAGTAGAAGTGTTGTGTCTCTTATGGGTGACAGAAACACTGAATGCTGTTTTATAGTCAAAGAAACCAGCTTCAATGATCGGAAGTACTTCGATTAAAACTGTGATCTCATTTGAATTAGATAAAACAAACTCGTAAAAGCACTTTAGCAAAGAAGTGGAGAGGATGCTGGATGTGTCTTTTGGCTCGAGGAATGAAAACATATACCGATATCGTACTTAGTGCTGATCCTGTCATTGTTGAGGGACAAGAACATGTTCCTATTACCGATTAGGCGTATATCTAATCGGTATTTCACCTTATTTCATAAAGCCAACGGGCATGGATTTATCCATTCCTAGTTAAGGTTCGCGTTCAGCTCTTTTTGTTCGCATTTGAATTTTGAAAAAGGATAAATAACTCAGGCATTTTGAGCAATCATTTCCCGTTAGTTCAATCGTCTTAAAGAATATCTGATTTAAACAGATCATGTAATAGCATTGATTAAAACTGACAGAATATAGGGCAAGGGAGGTGGATTTAATCAACACATGTACTATAATAATGGAAATTAAATAAGGGATGGTGTTTCTCAATTGAAAACTTTTTATTGTGATCTGGAAATAACCTTAGATGTCATTGGCGGAAAGTGGAGACCTCTTATTCTGTATTACTTAATAAAAGGTCCTAAACGGACCGGTGAATTGAAAAGGCTCATACCATCAATTTCTCAGAAAATGTTGGTACAGTCGTTGCGGGAGTTGGAGAGTAATAATTTGATTATAAGAAAAATGTTCAATCAGGTACCACCAAAAGTGGAATATGCAATATCAGAAATGGGTATGTCACTTGAACCCACTTTGCGAGCTCTTTGTGATTGGGGGCAGGATTACGCAGAGAAGACATGGAACAAGGATGAATATCGGAGATTAAATGTAGAATAGAGTAATTTAAAAAATTAAATTAATTTATTCTTTACTTTATCACAATTATCACTTTTTGGTTACTATATAACTAAAAAGTACGTACTATTTTAAAAGTGATACATAGTACATAATGAGACTTGTGGCCATGAAGAAAATTAAGAATTAATAAAAGGAGTGTGTAGTGATGTCAACAAACAACAATCAAATCATTCTCAATATCCGTTTTAAAATTAAACCTGGTAAGAAAGAAACTTTCCGTGAAAGCCTATTTGCAATGATTAGCAATTTCAAAAGTGAACCTGCCTTTGTCAATGCGATCGTCTCCGATGATCTTGATCATTCTGATGATCTTGTCATCTATGAGATCTGGCAGGGAACAAGAGAAAGTTGGATTCAACACGAACTTAATAAACCTTATCGTGCTGAGTATGAAGGTACACTTACCAACCTTATTGATGATAGAATCGTAAGCTGGCTTGAACCAGTCGGTGAATGGGGGAGTACACTGACGAATGTAAGACGGTAAGTTTTTTAAAGGATTATCACTTGCAATCCTTGCTGTAGCTTCCAAGTCGATTTGTGACAAATAATCTCTGAATATTTCACCGTGATGGATTTACTGCCAAACTTAATCAAAGGAAGATGTTCTCGCTAGCATCACTATAAAAGATGATATGGATGATATGATAAAAAAGGCACAGTAAGTTAATAACCTTTTTTTTCGCCATAATCACATTATTTATGGAAAATCTGCAGCGATCGAAGACGTTTTACCAAGAGTCATTTCAACTATTAATCCAATACGAAGACGAAAACTGCGCGGTATTTAATTACGGAAATACATGCATAAATCTCTTAAATCAATCGAATGCCAGAGAGTTGATTGATCCGGTTCAGGTTGGTCGTGTCGGAGATAGTGCAAGGTTCTTGTTTACAATCCAAATGCCCGACGTTGACCGGGGGTGCAATGAGTTGGAAATGCGGGGCGTTACATGGTTAAATGGGCCGATAACGCGTCCTTGGGGGCGGCGGACAGCTTGTTTTGCCGACCCTGACGGGCAATTTGGGAGATTGCTCAGGTGCTTTAACGACTATGATATGATAGGGGGAAAACGGGACGAATCAGGCTTGCAAGGTGCGTCATGGCTGGTTTGGCTGGCTTAATGCGCGTGAATGGTTTGAGATGATTAACATGCACAGCAGGCATCATTTGCGTCAGAAGGCAAGATTGGACGAGAAGCTTGTGAAGCAGGCTTATGTAATAACTCATTAAGCTAAAGGGAAACGATAGTGTAATAGAACGTAGAAAGCAGCTGATCCCTGTGACCGGCTGCTTTTGTTCAACTAACGGGCAGGTTATTTAATGTGGGGACTGAAAAAGATACTGTGATAGCCTCTCACAGTTTTAGTTTAGAAATACATGACACGTAATTTTAAAAAGTAATCTCCTGTCGATGCGACGGTGCTGCGTCAATCTGTGAATTCAAAAAGGAGGAATGCCAGTGCATCGAATACCTAGTAAAATTAATCAAACCAAAAAACCTTAGATAGAGGTGAGCTACAGTGAAAGTAGACAAATTAATCTTTGATAGAATAGATAGAATAAATTGGTTTACAAATTGTGGTGCTCCACTAGCACCAGGTAATATAAATCAGATGTCGAGGGACAAGAACTTGTACCGATTGCCGGAATGGACAAGAACATAGTCCGATTGCCGTTTAGATGTATATCTAAACATTGAACACATGCACTTAAAGCTTTATCAAGTACCATAATACAGGAAAATGTTCACAATATTATGTGACATAAACGAGTTCTTTGAAGCTAAAAACAAAAACGAGCAGATACATGAACTAGCTGACTTGTTAGAGGTAGTTTATAGTTTTGCCCTTAATCACGGTACTACAATAGAGGAACTAGAAAATATTCGTAAAAATAAACAAGATGAGCGCGGTGGGTTCGAGAAGAAAATTATGCTTTTAACTGTCCAATAGTTAGAATTCCCTCACTTCAAGGCAGCTACTGCTCATAACAATTGCAGACCATTGAGGCATTGAATAGTTAGCTTAATTGGATTTCAAGCTTCAGTAAGATAGATTATGATTCGTCACGTACAAAGGTAACTTCCTTTCCCAAACTTACTCTTTCAACTTTCCATCCGGCGTTCAACCAAGAATTAGCTTGTGGATGATGCATAGTATTATTTTCCCACCACTGTTCACGTTTATAGGCGGTAGGTGGTAATTTGAATCCAAGGATCTCCTCCAGCTCTGAATATGTAAGGGTGATTGACACTTGGTTTAGGTAATTTTCCAATGGGAAGTATTTACTGTAACTCATTTTACAGGCCTCCTTATGATAGGGAATGAAATCATTATACAATGTTACCATGGTTGGTAGTGAAGGTAGATGACCGAAGAACGTAGTCTCAAGCTTTAAAGGGCAGTTGTTAATCGGATATGGAGGCAAGACAAAAAAGACTTCTGTGGCAATGTAGTTCCTATGATGAAGTTCGACTCTACAAAATTACGAATCTAAAACCTATCTTAGATAACGAAAATGTAGTTAAGGTCAATATGGTGATTATACAAACAGAGATCTGGCCTGAATCAGGCAGATCTCTTTGTTTATTTTATGGTATTTCTCGATAAGTCTGTGTGTACTTGATGTAATCAGGCTTCACTCGCTCAAAACGGCTGGCTTTCGAAGTGAAAATGATAATTACGAAGTCCTTTGGAGTATCCAAGAAGGTGTATAGTTCACCAGTTTTCAGCTTGGTAGCTTCCGAATAGTTTTCCACCTGAAACCCTTTTAAACCATTGATCTCTACGGAGGCAGGAGCAGGAAGAGGTATTAAGCTGTAAGGCTCTATACTGCTCTTAACCATAGAAGAATAGAATTTAGTTAATGTCGTTCCAAAAGATTTGGGATAGCGAGCGATCATTACAGATTCGTTATTGAAGGTGTTGAGAAAACCGGAAAATTTGAATTCCTGCTCTTTCGAATATTGTGGATCAACAGTCCAACTGGATGGGAGACTGATTTGGGAAGCAGATTCATCCAATGAACGATCTATCAGTTCCAATGGAGATTCAACTGTAGAAGTATCCGTTGGTTCATCATGATATATTCGAACATGCTTTGCAGTTTCTTCAAAGAGAATCCGATCCTCCTCCGTCAGCCCACCGTTTGATTCTAATGAAATAGTATAAAAATGGTGTTTGCGTTCGAAGTAAGCAGTGATGTATCCGATTTGACTTGAATCGTAATCCATTTCTGTTTCTTTTACATAGGAAGTGTATCCGTCAATGGTTACTTCACTTGTCCGGAGCAATCGTTCCTTTTTCTTAGGTGAATCGGTACTAGTATTTTTAATTTCTTGTTGTATTCCAATATAATCTGTAAGATTAATTTTTGAAGCTAGATCACTGCGTTTATATCGACTCATATCTAAGGTTTTACTTCCATCTGATGAAACAGCATGAACGAGTGAGATTGAATTAGGCTCATCCTCTGCTTTCCATTCACTAGGAAGCGTGACTTGGACTTCCTTTTGTTTGGAGTAGATGGTTTTATGAATCGGTTTGGTTTCTTGCATTGGAATTTCAAGCTCTTGGTTTTCGATAAATGAATTCTCCACATTGGTGTTGCTGGTGGTACAACCTGCAATTGCCACAATGATGCCAGTGACTAAGGTAACCTGTATGATTTTATTGGTGGATATCAAACTACAACGCTCCTCAGACAACGTATGTATTTTCACAATAATTGTTTGGTATTTTTAGATTATTTGCTAGTTCAGGTAAATTAATCAGACATTTAAGGGTTCTCGCGATAACTCTTAATATGATTTCGGTATGCCTCTTTTGTTTGTTCAAAAGTGCTGACGGGCGCGATAAACTCAATAATTGTAAAGTTTTCAGGGTAATCGAAAACGGAAACCAGAAAACCTAGATTGCTTTTTCCAACTGTGGCCACAAATTCGTACTGAATCACGTTTCTACCGTCTATTTCTTCCTCGCTTGAACTCAATTGCTTAACAGCTTTGAAATTTTCCGATATATATTCGATATGGGCATCTGCCATAAAATCAAGAGGGGGAGATGAGTCACCGAAATCTGATTTTCTATATCTGGTCAGGGTTACAAGTTCATTACCAGTCGGATCTATAGCTTTAATGTTTGTTTCTGTGTTTTGTTTGAATTTTGTAATCCAACTGGAGGGAATCTGTAATTCAACTTCTGTATCAATATCTTTTACCACTTGGGTCGATGAATGAGAAGCGATACGATCTGATTCCGGTTGATTATCGACGACATGCAGGGAAGAGGCTAATTGATGGAACAGAACCCGATCCTCTTCGGTTAGCTCATGTTGGATGATCAAAAGGGCACGATAATAATGATCTTCTTTTTTGAATGAAGCACTTATGTAATTGGTAGCCATACCGTCGTAAGTTATTGATCCTTCGCTCATATAGGATTCTTCTGAATCTATGGTAGTTGTCGTATTTGAATCTTTAGCTTCTAGCATAACCTCATTACCAAAAGAGATGCCGTTTGGGGCAACTAACGCATACTCTTCCAAAGTGATCTCAGAAACCATATCAACTTGGCTGTTGCGTTGTATGACAAAATTATAATCCCCTTGCTTATTTACGACGCTCAAGAGAGCAGGGATTTTGTCACTGGAAAAAGTCGTCCAATCTGCCGGTACAGTGACACTAACTTTACGGTCATCAGAAAACAAATGGAGATCATCCGCCTGCTCACTCATTATATTGTTTGTTTCCGGTACATTTGTGTCTGGAGGAGCATCACATCCTCCCAAAAGAGCCAGCATCATCACGGTCACAGGTGCGATGTAACGAATTCCTTTTTCTAAAGAAGTTTTGTTTGAATTCAATAGTTTCAATTGTTTCTCTCCCAATATGGATAGTATAAAACCAATCATACAAAGGATTATTTTACCATTATAGTATTATTCTTAATATACAACTTTAGCCTTAAATATTAGCAATACATGTGCAAATTTTTGTTTCACAAATATGAATATAATGTTCTTTTTTTACAAATTGGTTAGAATAAAATATTGATTCTGATCGCAGATTTTTTTAACGTTCAATGGATGTAAAGAATATTAATGAACAAAACAAACTAGTCCTTGGCCCGAATCTCAAATAAAATTTTCATAAAGTTGAGAATATCTTTATTTAGAAATGTGCTAATAGATTTTGAAAGTAAGCGTATGGATAAAGAAGAGTTTTTGTTGATCCTCGCCGAATTGACAGATCGACAAATCATGACTTATGAGCTGTTAGAGGACAAAACAAGATACGATGTAGATATCACACTGAGCAGGTTATGGAATACGAAGTCTTACGAAGGTATAGACATTATACTCTCTATAGTTGTTAATCTTGGTTTAAAAGATTGTTATATAAGAATTAAAGAGTCTGTAAAAGAAGATGATATTGACGACTGTCGAGGGACAAGAACTTGTACCGATTGCCGGAATGGGCAAGAACATAGTCCGATGAACGATTAGATGAGTACCTAAACGTTGAATCTTACTTCAACACAGTTAGGAAGTAGAGAGAAAATGCCCGTGTTTTTTGCTTGGTTTGAAAAACTCAGCTATCAAACCCTTTGTGTTGTAGAAAAGAGATGCCAAGCTAAGGCGTCATAGAACGATGTCATTGCCAGGAATCGAGTGACCAAACAGATCTCAAGTAGACGAAACAAGACAAGTATACAAATCATGAGAATACTCATCGAAAAAAATTGACAGAATCAAGATGTTCTTGTATAACTAAAACAGTTATAACTATTGTGGTTATAATTAGAAAACAAAAAATTGGAGGCTAACATGAAAATCTTAAATCATTTTATCCCCGTTTTTACCGAGCAACTTGAATCAACCGTTGCTTATTATGAATCTCTTGCTAACCGATCTACGGATCGGACGTGGGACATTCCTGAAGCTGGCTTATCTTTAGCCACAGTATATCCTTACGTTATTGTATCTGGAAGTCCCGATGCCATGGAGCCTGCTAAATCACTCCGTGCCGTGGTGTATGTGGATTCTATGAACGAATTGAAGGAAGAATTAAAAAAACAAAATACCCTCATAATAAGGGATCAGTATGGTCCTATTGGTCCAAGCATTTTTGTGCAGCATCCCGATGGCAGTTTTATTGAATATGTAGAGCCTGCGCAATCTACTGTTTGATTGGTGAAAAATTAAAAAATGTAAAATAAAGCTACTCCATACACCGTAGGAGTAGCTTTATTTTACATTTGCCTCTGTCCGTATTTGCTCCACAATTTGAGCTAGGGTAACAGAAGCCAGTTCATGCTCCATGACCTTCTGCGCATTAGAGAGTTTTGGTAATAGTATCGATTCAATGTTCATACCTACAGAGCAATTGGGGTCAGTATTCTTGTGAAAATTGAAAAGCTGATTTCCTTCCACAGATTCGACCGCTTGAAAGATATCCAGCAGGGTTAATCTTTCGGGCGATACCAGAAGGGAGGCCCCCGCAACTCCTGGTTTTGTTTCAATATACCCTGCTTTTTTGAGCTGGGCCATAATCCTTCTAATTACAACAGGGTTACTATTAATGCTACGTGCAATTCGATCACCTGTACTATATATGGGATCCAACGTAATCATCGAGAGAATATGGACTGCCATCGAAAAGCGACTGCTTATTTGTTTCATCTACTCACCTTCTTTGCTACAAAGTATAGTTCCATTTATAGAACAGGTCAATCGACAGTTTTTCAGCAGGTAAACAAGAGGGTCAAAAGTCATTTCCAAGTACTAATGGTTCCATCAAATAAGAAGTTAGAAAGAAGAATAAAGAACGCTCATCCGAGAAGGCATTCATTAGTGCCATAGTTTCGGACGATCTGGATCAGACGGATGACTTGATCTTTTATGAAACATGGCAAGGCACGAGAGATAGCTGGCTAGAGGAACAAGCGGGATCGGACTTACGACGGCACAACGATTCGTTTCGGAAGGAGCCTACGTATTTATTCCGGCCGTAGACAAAAGGGAGTTAGACGCGGCAGTACAATTGATCGGTGATCGGGTTACTGGCGTTCAAGGTGACATTTCTAATTTGAAGGACTTGGACAAACGGTTTGTTACGGTAAAGCAAGAGAAATTTGTGTATGAGCTGCGCCGGCGGGCGCTATGGAGCTGCGTGGATCCGGATCGGAGGGAGCAGCCGCGGGCCGGTCGCTCGGACTTCAGCTCGTGGGCACTCCTGGTACGCGCCTGGCTGCTCGATACTTCCGGAGACGGACAAAAGGACAGCCTGGGCCGTCCTGTGTGTATGAGCTGCACCGTTGGGCACTATGTATGAAGCTGCGTGGATCTCGTCCGGATCGGAGAGAGCAGTTGCGTGCCGGTCGCCTGGGCTTCAGCTGTTCTGTGAAAATAAATTGTTAGACTGAAAAATAAAGTATTAGACCGTGAAAATAAAGTTGTAGACTGGCAGCCGGCATTAACCAACGGGCAGGATAACGGAACCATTAGATGGACTTATTGTTCTCATATGATACAATATATCCCAGAAATATCTTCGTGGGTTAATGAAAAGCGCTGATGAACTAATAAGAGACCAGCACAAAAAAAGTGGTAGTTTTATGGATATGCAATAGTCGCCGAATGGAACTTGGTACTAAAAGGAGGCAGGACACATGCTAGAAGAACAGGAAATATTCGCGGGCGAAGGATATAACAGGTCGTACGCAATTGCTACGGGTATGCCGATTTTGAATCTTAGGGGTAGCATACCGCGTGAAGGTAACGGCCAACTACCGTTTCCGTGGGTGACAACGGGCATCAGGATTGATAAAGAACAGATGTTGGAAACCGTTATGAAGCAAAAGACTCTCGAGTATTTGTTTAATATGCAATTCAGTAAGGAGGAGATGACCGACCGCAATTTGGTTGTAGGCTGTTATGAATACAGGAATCCGAATGACAAGGAACAAATATTGCTATATGCGCTGGTTTCGTTGAAGGAATTTCTCGCGAGATATGGCGATGAACGGGCATCGGAAATTCTGATGCGAGTTGGCTGCACATACGAGAAGATTATGGAGGAATGCGATGAAGCCATTGAAGAACACTTTGCAGTGTTGCGCCGGTCACTTCATTTAAAGAATTTAAGGGACAAATATGATGTCGTTTACGAGTGGAGTGAAGAGGAAGGGTTAAAGACGTACATAATCAGATACACCAAATCGAGTTATACGAAGATTAAAGCTAAATCATTCGAAGAGTTGACCAAACTCTATGATGAGCAACGTAAGAAGGATGCAAAGAAGACGTTCGCGATTCTGGAACCGTTAGAAGCATTTATGCAAGCCTAAGAAAACCGCCCCTATACGGGGTGGTTATTCAACATTTCATCGAGAGAAGATTCGGGGAATATCCAGCGATAGAGAGGATTCTCGACAGTCGCATCGGAAATTGCTGACCCGTACGCCAGATATGGTCGAATGGGGACTGATGGAAGACGTTGATCCAGCCGATTATTTCGGCAAAACGATAGAGGTAGAACGATTTAAGGCGATTGGAAGCCTAGCGATTCAGTTGTGTCTAACAATTGGGCAATCAAGTAAGAGGACTCGGCAACAATATTAAATATGAGAAAGCCGAGGGATAATAAAGTTAAAATAGGTCTCTATTTTATTAAAAACTTTCCTCTCGTCTTTTAGTAGAAGTACATATAGTGCAGTTGATAAGATAACTGCACAAAACTGAACTGAGACGAATATCTCATCTACACCCACATCATACCAGTGCGCTCTACCTGGGTAATTCGAAACAAAAGCTCCAAAAAGTAAAGAGACAACACCTGCAATTGTTTTAATGAGCCTTGCATTTCTCTTAGCTATGGGGATGAATATTAAAGAAGCACTGGTGTTTCGGAATGAGAAAGATGAGACGATTATTGTCGAGAGACAAGAACATGATTCTATTGAAGTCGCTATTTTAGCGGCTTTTTTATTTTATCGGTACAAGTTCTTGTCCCAAGCTAAGGACAAGAACTTGTACCGATTGCCGAAATGGATAAGAACATGTTCCCATTTCCGATTAGATGGATATCTAAAAAATGAACATATGTACTTAAAACCACATTAAGTACCGTAATACATGAAAATGTTCACATTGTTATGACAGAACTGACACGATGAAAAGGTAAAACATAAGTGCCAGTTATGCTCTGAGATTCCTTAGCATTCGCGTAGGAGATGGCCGTTGCAAGGGGCACGACTAAATTGGTAGTGAGTCTTAAAAAGCCGGGCAGACAATCATGAACAACATCGCCGGTAAAACCAATTGATATGTCCAGTTCATCTATCATCTGGCTGCAACGTTTGTCGTGTCAAGGTAAGATGAGTTGCACGGGAATGACGGCGTTCTTAGGAGAATAAACATCTTCCATTTGTTCACGTAACAGCCTTACGGCTGTTCGTGCCATTTCCTGTTCATCCTGCTGCACATAAGCTACGCCTGAAAGATGTGGATTATCGAAAGATAGCAAATCGATATTGGAGTGATTGTTCAGACGACTGATAGCGGTCGATGTAAGGCGTGCAGTTTCTTCAGTCAAGGAGAAGGCGGCCGAAATTCCACTGTGGTCCTGCAAGAAGTCGCTTACATATTCCAATGCTTGCTCGCCGCGTAGAATGTCGAGAGGGATGTGACACCACAAGCTCTTGTCAATCGATAGGCCTTGATCTGTGTAAGCCTTTTCGAAGCCGAGCGTGCGATCCTCGACGGCTGTATTAACATTCTCAGGTGAGATGAGCGCAATCTGTTGATGACTCTTGGATAGCAAATGGGAGACAGCTTTGTACGCACCGCCGTAATTGTCGGATGTAATGGTGTACGTCTCAATGTTGCGCAGATAGCGGTCGATGAAAACGCACGGGAATTTATCGAGCGACAGACGCAGTAGTGATTCGTTGTACTTCTCATCTTCTGTCGGAAAAACGATCAGCCCCTTCACACCGAGCTCCGTTAGTGTACGAATGACATTGGATTCGATAGAGGAGGACTCGCGCGTGATACTTAGTACCATGCTGAGGCCGGATTCTTGTAGGAATTGTTCCGTGTAGTCAACGAGTTTCTGAATGACACGGGTTCTCATCGTTGGAATGATGAAGCCGATGAGTGGCATGGTCGACGCGCTGCGGGATGGCAGAGAATTGATGCTAAAAACATCAAGACTAGAAGAGACGAATGAGCCTTTGCCTTGTACGCGTATAATTAATCCTTCGTCAGCTAGTAGGGTTAGGGCGTTCTTGACTGTTATTTTACTTACTCTAAATTCGTCCATTAGTTCTTGCTCAGAAGGAATGCGGTCCGTTGGCCGAAGCTGTCCTGATTTAATTTTCTGTATAATATTTTCTCGAATTTGTTTGTAGAGCGCCAGCTTTTTCAAAGAGTAGCATCTCCCCATAAACTTTATGATTTTATAATCAATTGGTTATATAAAGCTTATTTCATATATATTATAATACGGCATGTAAAGCGCTTACAATATGGAATCTGAGAAATTGTTGCGAAGGGGCTTTTCTTTGAACGGTTAGAATTATGTTAAGGATGGTGGTGCCAAGTCAGATTGAAACCGCTTAAATTAACAGAACTAACTAGTCAGCCGACTTTTCAAATGCATAACAAAAAAGAGAGGATGACGAACAAATGAAAAAACGCAGTACGTTAATCTCCATCGTTACAATCCTTATTATGTCACTTGTTTTTACAGCATGTGGTAATCCTTCCGATTCAAAAACGGAAACACAGCAATTAGGCGCTAATGCTGGTGAGAATGCAACAGAATTGTCATTTTGGACATTCGTAGATTTGCACGGTAAGCATTTGGATAAAATGCTGGGCTTATGGAACCAACAGAACCCAAACAAACAGATTAAGTTGAATGTAACGGTTATGCCTTACGATGATATGCACAACAAGCTCTTATTGGCAGTTACAAGCGGAAAAGGTGCTCCTGATATCGCGGATATCGAGCTTGGTCAATTCCCTAAATTCCTGGAAGGTGACAACGTTCCACTGGAATCTTTGAATGATGTATTTGCACCATACAAAGATGTTGTTGTTCCTTCACGTGTCGAGATTTATTCCAAAGCCGATCAGGTTTACGGCTTTGATTATCACGTAGGTGCGACGCTTGCTTTCTACAATACTGAAATTCTCGAACAAGCAGGTGTTGACTACAAGACAATTAAAACGTGGGAAGATTACAAACAAGCAGGTATCAAGGTTTATGAAAAGACTGGCAAGTACTTAGGTACTGCTGATACATCAGCTACGTGGCAAGCATCGCTGCTGTTAGCTCAGCAAAACGCTGATTTTACAGATGAAAATGGTAATCCAAAAGTTAACTCGCCTGAAATGATTAAAGCGTATGAAATGTTGGTCGATCTGCAGAAGAACAATGTTATTCATACGATCCCTGGCGGACAACCCGACACAGAAGAAGCAAAAGGCGAATACAACAAAGGCAACTACGCAAGTGCATTGATGCCTGAGTGGTACATGTCCCGCTTTGTAAACGAAATGAAAGACCTCAAAGGTAAGTATGCAATTGCTCCATTGCCAGTATTTGAAGAAGGTAATCCTCGTTCCGTTGGCTTAGGCGGTACTGGCACAGTTGTTACTAAGAATGGTAAAGACGTTCAGTTGGCAAAAGAATTTGTAGCCTTTGCTAAGCTTTCGAAAGAAGCTACTACTGAAATTTGGAATACACTTGGATTTGACCCAATCAACATGGAAGTATGGAAAGATGATGCAGTAACGAAAAACCCTGAAAATGAATACGTCCAATACTTTAAAACAAATGCATTTGATACTTTGAATGAAATCAAGGACGAAATTAGAGCGATCAAGTCCGTTAAAGCTTCACCGACCATCGGCAATATATTCAATACGGTTACTTTGAATGCGATCTTTGAAGATGGCCAAGACGTAAAGGAAGCGCTGGATGAAGCACAAGCCGCAATTGAACAAGAATTGAAATAAATATAATAAGTAAATGATTTGATTAAACCTGTCGGCAGGTATAGTGGTCGGCAGGTTTAACCATAGTCAAGGGAGATTGAGAATATGATAAAGAAATTTGTATACTCTCAAAAAGTTGCGCCTTATGTTTTTGTATTGCCATTTATACTCATATTTTTGTTATTCTGGTTTTTTCCACTTGGAAATTCATTCGTAATGAGCTTTCAAGATAGGATGTTGGGACAGGATCCTAAATGGATTGGTGAAGCGAATTATTCGAAATTACTTACAGATAAAGTGTTTTTGACATCTATTAAAAATAGCGTTGTGTACATGTTAGGAACCTTAGTGCTGTTAATTCCTTTTCCCATGTTATTCGCCGTTATGATCAACAGTAAGTTAATGATGGGAAGAGAGTTTTTTAAATCTTCGTTCTTTCTCCCTGCATTGACATCTGTCGCAGTTGCGGGTACCATTTTTCGCCTTACATTCGGTGAAATGGAAGGTTCATTAATGAACAGTTTCCTAGGTCTATTTGGTGTAGAGCATATTAAATTTTTGAAAGACGGAAATTGGAGTATGGCAGCACTGTTAATCCTCGCATGTTGGAGATGGACAGGTGTTAATATGCTTTACTATCTATCCGGTTTGAAAAGCATTGACAATGAATATTATGAGGCTGCTTCAATTGACGGGGCATCTGCTTGGCAGAAGTTTAGAACGATCACAATGCCATTACTGAAGCCGACAACGGTATATGTTACGACAATTAGTGTTTATGCAGGTTTAGCCATGTTTACCGAGAGCCTGATGATGTTTAACGGTAACAATTCACCCAAAAATATTGGCTTAACCATTGTTGGATATCTGTATAGACAAGGGATTGAGAAGAATAAGCTGGGTTACGCAGCTGCAGTTGGTATCGTTCTGTTAGTCATTGCTATGATTATCAATTTAACGCAGTTGAAATTTAGTGGAATGTTCAAAAAGGAGGAGGATTAAAGTGGGCAAAAGTCAGACGAGGAGTGATTTTATCTCTAGAATAGTAATTATTTGTTTATTCATTATACTATTCATTATAATTATGATCCCCTTCTATGCAGTGGCCCTATCTTCCTTTAAACCTGGTGAATCATTAGTTAGATATGGTCTTAACCTAAGTTTGGATTTTGAAATCATGAGTTTTGATAATTTCATCTATCTGTTTACTGGAGAACATGATTATTTTGTATGGTTTTGGAACAGTATGACTTTAACAATCGTTCAAGTGGTTTTAACACTTTTTGTAAGCGCATTTGTTGCATATGGTTTTGCAGCATATGATTTTAAAGGTAAGAACTTCCTCTTTATATGTGTTCTGCTCATTATGATGGTGCCTTTCGAAATACTGCTGGTTCCTTTGTACAGCCTAATTAATGATTTGAAAATGGTGAATAGCTATTCAGCAATCATTCTGCCGGGTATAGCTAATGCCGCGACAATATTTTTCTTCAGGCAATATCTAAGAAGCATACCCAAAGAGATTATTCAATCTGGGCGGGTTGATGGCGCAAATGAATATACGATTTATTTCAGACTAATTATGCCGATTATGAAACCATCCTTTGCGGCAATGGCTATTTTGAATGGGATGAATAGCTGGAATAATCTGTTGTGGCCATTCATGGTGCTCGGAGATCAGAGTAAATTTACACTTCCAATCGGTTTGAAAACGTTGTTAACTCCTTATGGCAATAACTATGACCTATTGATCGTGGGCTCCTTTTTCTCCATCATTCCAATTTTCATCCTGTTTATTGCTTTCCAGAAATATTTCATAGACGGTATGACTGCAGGTGCTGTTAAAGGGTAGTAAAAATTAAGATGAAACAGGTGATAAGATGGAAATCCAACAGAGAGCCTTACACGACATTCAACCATTAATTGAGCAGAGAGCAGATCCTTTTATGTACCGACATTCGGACGGTTATTATTACTTCGTAGCATCCGTTCCGGAGTATGATCGAATTGAAATCCGTAGAGCCCAGAACGTTGAGGGGCTTGTTACATCAACTCCTGTGATGATCTGGAGAAAGCGCGAGACTGGTATCCTTAGTGCCAATATTTGGGCGCCTGAACTGCATTTTATTGATGACAAATGGTACGTTTATTTCGCTGCCGCACACACGACGGATACGAATGAAGGCTTGTTCGACCATCGGATGTACGTGCTAGAGAATGAAAATGCCAATCCGCTCGAAGGCAGTTGGACGGAAAGAGGACAGATTCGTACCGCGTGGGAAAGCTTCTCCCTCGATGCCACTACCTTTGAGCATAATGGCAGCCGTTATTATGTATGGGCACAAAAGGATCCGAATATCGAAGGTAACTCTAATCTGTATATATCTAAAATGAGCAATCCGTGGACGCTGACTGGGCCGCAAACCATGATTTCGATGCCGGAATATGACTGGGAGATCATTGGTTATAAAGTGAACGAAGGCGCGGCATTTCTTCGCAAGGGGAATCGGGTATTCCTCTCTTACTCGGCTAGCGCCACAGATTTCAATTATTGCATGGGCCTGCTTGAAGCCGATGCGGATGCTGATTTGCTCGATGCCACCTCATGGCGCAAGTCGCAAGCAGCAGTTTTCTCGACAGATGAGAGCATCTCTATGTATGGTCCCGGTCATAATTCCTTCACGGTGTCAGAGACGGGCGAAAAGACGCTATTTGTGTTCCATGCAAGAACATACAAGAACATTATAGGAGATCCGCTGTACGATCCGAATCGCCATACATTTGTGACAGAGCTTTTGTGGACGGCTGACGGCAGACCCGATTTCCGAGGCTCTGTTGCAGCACTTGCACGTTCCGTACAGTGAACGAGTGTCCCAACAAGGTTGGTTGATCGATTTGAGTTCGTTTATCCAACTCGCCAAAGAGAGACAGTAAGAAAGTCGAAGGGCACCCTACTGGGTGTCTTCGATTTCGCTCTACAGATAATACGCCGAACCGTATCACAAATTAAAACAGTGATTAAGCTAACGTAGAAATGATTATTTGGAGGCATATATAATGATAAAAAGTGAGGACTTTCTAATTAGTAAAAATCAGAGTGGAGGGTGCCTGTTCCCATTGGCAGCTTAGATTCCTATTTTTGAATTATCTCTTCAGGAACGCCTACAGTGACGACTTCAACTGTCTCATAGTTAATGAGGAGGAACACTTCTGTATCTTTATCTTCTGTCAAATGTCCATATAGCCCAACGTCCGTCCCGAGATCGGGAGTATTTACTTGTGGCGTGTAAATTCAACGTTGAGATTGTATTTTTCTTATCCCATAATTAGGACAAAACAAAAATAATACATTCAAAGATTTATCTTTTCGTATAATGTCCATTCCTTAGATCTATCATGATATGGGTATATTACTATATTTTAAGTTTGAGCGTACATAGAGGAGACGGATGTGACCCCTTACACGTATGCATGATTCACAGACGTTAATCACCCAGAGCCTTCGACAGTCATGGCGAGCATCACGCAGGAGACGATCGAATAGAATAATAAATAACTCCGCATACCCACTACATTTAGGGATATCGGAGTTCTTTTTCAACCCTGTGGAGTGCCTAATTCATAAGTTTTGGATGTGAACAAGCTTCCTCCTTACATTGTAATCATTCTTTATGTAGAGATAATTCTTTACTAGTCTGTACCTTATGACGAGCAGAATCATCTCCTGACACGACTGGGCAATAGCAAACCGCCACTCCTAACATTTTACAAAAAAGAGAATTTATTTTGGTATAATAGAGACTTGCTTGTTCATTACTATGTTCAAAGGAGAGTAATAATGAAGTTTCGATGGAAAGTTGCTTTTTATGTCGCCGTGTTCTTACTTGTCTTATTTATGAGTTTAAATGGGTATTCGAAAATCCTGACCATAGGGGTTGGTATGGGTGTAGCCCTTATTGCGTTTATCATCCACTACTTTTATCCGTTGGCCCTTGAAAAGCGTATGGATCGTGTGGAGTCCTTTTTACTTATTCAGAAAAATACGCCTGAACTTTATGTTAATTATGTACTTGCGAATAGATTCGAGGATGAAGCAAGAATGGTTATGGAGCAGATTATGAACAAACATAAGAGGGAAAAGGCACAAGCAGTGTACAAGGCAGCTTATGGGGTTCACCGCAAGGATATGAATGATGTTCGGGAAGCTGTGCCGCATATCCGCTTTTCGGATTACCGTGCATATTACGAAACCATTTTATTATCGGAGGATGAGAAAAGTTCTGAAGCAAGAGAACGTCTTAAGTCAATCAAAAAGCGTTGGATGAGATCTGCGTTACTCGCGGAAATAGAAATCAAAGCAGGTCACCGCGAAAAGGCCATTCAGCATGCTAGGGAAGCAGTTGATTCTTCAAGAGGTGTCCATCGTTACGTGTTACATAAAGAATACGAGAGAATATTGCCGGAAGCTGTTGAATCTATATGATAAACGCAAAACGTTTAGCCGGAACTGTTCTGTGCATCGATGATTTATCCATGCACAGAAGAAAGCACCTTTTTGGGGGCTTATAATGAACAAAGAAAACGTAATACAACAGCTCGAACAAGTGGGTCTAAAAGAATACAGCAATGCTATTGCTAACTGGATTTTCCCGACGGCTCAATTATTCCTGAACATGGAGACCTTTGGCTAGAAGATAGACAATGAATCTAAACTAACTATGATTGATTTTCAAGATTGTGAGAAGCATTTTTATGCATACGATTTAGCCGTTCCAACCTATTCTGCGCTTGAGTTCTCGTACTCCGGGGGAGGAAACATACGAGATTATGAACAATCCATAACCAAGGAATTGATCGAGGGATATAAGGAAGAGAATGCTCTCTCTTCTAAAGTGCTTATGCAATTACCACTATTTTTAAAACTTAAAGAATTATTTGAATATAACTTGATGCATATGTATTGGAATTTTGAAGAGCTCAGCGAGTAACAAGTTCGAATCTTGAACTTGTATAGAATTAGGATTGAAAACGTGCATGTTCCAGCTAACGGTGGACAATTTTAGAATTTGTATTTCAACAATTCAAGAAACAGTGGGCCTCCCACAACGCCGTGGTCATGCGAGGATAACCAAACTCTCGGTTTGTCATATGAATGGCCATCATACATTCTTTGATCTCACGATCACGGTCTTGTCTTGCGCCTCGCTGCGGCTGGATTGCTCGCCATTTGTAGTAACTGGATCGGGGTATTCCTGCTATGGTTAATAGGCGTGTAATGCCATGTGAGCAGCGCAATTCATCGATGATATCGTAGTTCTCTCGTTGGTTCAGTGCTTCTCCTTTACTAGATTTGGATACCGCTTTTTTAAATAATCTACCTGTGCTTGAAGATAGTCACGTTCTTCCTCTACACGGCTAAAGGCAGTACGGGGACGCCCCTACAGTGGATTCGAGACATTGTTTTTTCGCTCATCGAACGCTTCCCCGTTTTTCCACTTTTTCACCCACACCTTCAGTTGTGAACAGTTTCGAATTCCTTCGCGTTCAGCGACTACCTTGTAACTAGAGGAACCTTCGACATATGATCTAACGGCATTCAATTTGAATTCTTCGGTATACGTCTGAAATGTTTGTCCTTTTTTCGCCATAAAAATATCCCCTCCAAGTGTCACTTGAACCCTCATGATAACATGAAGGTTTTTTTAAGTGTCTACTTAAAGGGGATAATACCAAACCGGCAGGTTTTTCTTTTGCTGATCGGGGAAATGGCAATAGCTTGCATAGTGTAGTGTACCTTGATAGCAAATATGTGAGGCGAATTAATATATCACTGATATATAATACTTGATTCAGGAACACATAATTTCGATTTAACACAGAATTTACAAGGGTTTTACATATATATCATTGAATATGTCAGTGACATTAATTAAGGTTAAAATAGATCCCTTGTGGATACGAGTCGACTCAACGATTAGAGGGATGATTTGATGAAAGATGTACGTTTAATTAAACAGAATCAATTATATCACCGGGTGGCTGATCAGGTAATCGAGATTATTCAGAGCCGCAGGCTACGGCCACATGATCCTGTTCCATCCGAAGGAGAGCTTGCCAAGCTGTTCGGGGTGAGCAGAATGACGAGCAAGCTGGCGCTTCAAAAGCTGGCCGAGCAGGGACTGGTGTACCGCTTGCCCCGAAGAGGGACCTTCCTTGCCCAGCCGTCAGAAGAGATGATGGCCGATGGAGGAACTTCTCCCCATGTCACCGAGGCAGCACCGAACGTGGACAGGCCGTTCGGACAGATCGCACTCATTATGCCACATCTATCTGATTACACTTCCAGAATCATCGCCGCCGCCGAAGCTGAAGTGCGAAAGCACGGGTGCGACCTCATTTTAAAAATGACCAAGGACTGCGACGATGAGGATCTTTGTCTGGAAAGGCTGGTCGAAGGAGGGATCACCGGTATCATTCTGTTTCCTCAGGGCCGGAAGACCTGCAGCGATCAGGTGCTGCGACTAAAGTTGCGCAAACTGCCGCTGGTGATCATCGATCGTATTTTCCATGAAGTGGAGATTGATTGCGTGTATCACGACCACTATATGGGCTCTTATCAAATGACGAAGTATTTGATCGAGAAGGGGCACCGGGAAGTCGGATACACTTCGAATCCGATCGACAATATCACAAGCCGGAAGGAACGGTATCAAGGCTATATCCAAGCGCTGCTCGACCATAAAATTCCGGTGAAGATCCAGAACATTCATTTTCGAAGCGTCGCTTGCGATACCAGCCGCATTAATGAGTGTGATCCGGAACAGGAGCGGTTTATTCAGGACAACCCCCGGATGACGGCCATCATGTGCGGGGATGACCATGTCGCCATCTCGACCATTCACACCGCACTGCAAATGGGGATTCCGGTTCCTGAAAAGCTGTCCATCGTCGGGTTCTCCGATATCCAGTTAGCGGCATATATTCCGACCCCGCTTACGACGGTTCGACAAGATACCGAGAAGCTTGCCCGATCGGCCGTTGATTTGCTGATGAAGCGCGTTGGCAACTCCAACGAGAATCCAATCACCATTAAAATTCAAACATCGATTGTAGAACGACAATCCGTTCAGTCCAGGACGTAAAATGGATCACTACAGTAGCAAGGAGACATGACTTTGAAAATTCACTTTCTAGGAACTGCAGCCGCAGAGGGCTTTCCCAATGCCTTTTGCCGCTGCGAGCATTGTAACAAAGCGCGGGAGCTTGGAGGGAAAAATATTCGCACGCGAACTTCCGCCATCCTGGACGATGTCATCAAGTTTGACTATTCCCCGGATTCTTATATGCAGGCGCTGCGGGACAATATCGATCTGGGAGCAATCGAGCACCTGTTGGTCACGCATTCGCATTCGGACCATTACAATGCCGTTGATTTGGAATGCCGCAGGGAGGGAATTGCGCACGGCCTTCAGCATCCGATGCACATTTATGGGAATGGTACGGTGATGCATCACACGCGTGCCGCCATCGGCCGCTTTGAGGGACAAAGGTATCAATTCCATCTGTTGCGCCCGTTTGAGACCTTCGCTATGGGCAATGCAAGGGTAACGCCATTGTTGGCGGATCATGACCCCATGGAAACCTGTCTGTTATACGTGATCGAAAAGGAAGGGAAAAAACTGCTGTACGGGCACGATTCGGGCTGGTTCCCGGATGCGACATGGGCATGGTTAAAGGGCAAAAATCTGGATTGCGCCATCCTCGACTGCACGCATGGATATACGGGGAACTCCCACGACCGCAATCATATGTGCGTGGAAACAGTGCTGGAAGTCCAGCGCGAGTTCCAAAAAGAAAATATCCTTAAGCCTGAAGGCCAAATCGTCGTCACACATTTTAGCCATAATTCCAAGCTGCTTCATGATGATTTTGTCCGCATCTTCAGCCCCGTCGGAATTTTGCCGGCATATGACGGGTTGATCATCAACATTTAAACCAAATAAAATGACACGATCAAAGGAGAGTTAAGGGAATCATGAGAAAACTTTCAATGGCGCTACTTCTCATTATGTGTGTGATTGTATCGGCTTGCGGAGGCGGCAACAATGCCGGTAATGCAAACTCGGGCACTTCGGAGTCCGGAGCTCCGGCCGGGTCGGAATTGTCGTCTACGGAACCGGTCCAGAATGAAAAGTTGATCGTGTACACGAATGCGAACTCTGACGGCCGCGGCGAATGGCTGATGGAGAAAGCGAAAGGTGCGGGCTTTGACATCGAAATTGTCGGAGCGGGCGGCGCCGACTTAACGAACCGGTTGATTGCCGAGAAGAACAACCCGATCGCGGACGTCGTATACGGCTTGAACAATATGCTTTATGAGAATTTGAAAAAGGAAGACGTTCTGGCTAAGTTTGTTCCAAGCTGGGCCGGAGATGTGGAGCAGGGCTTGAACGATCCGGAAGGCTACTATCATGGCCTTGTGAAGCAAGCGATTCTGCTTGGGTATAACCCGAACGAATTCACGGCCGATACCGCGCCAAAGGACTGGACCGATCTTTATAAGAACGATGCGTACAAAGGGAAGTACGAAGCTCCTACGCTGCTTGGACAAAATACGCCTCGTCTTATTGTAGCGGGCATTCTGACCCGTTTCCAAGATCCGAATGGTGATCTCGGTATATCCGAGGAAGGCTGGAATGAAATTCAGCAGTTGTATGACAACGGCGTCAGCGCAGTCGAGGGCGAAGACTTCTATGCCAATTTGGCCAGCGGCAAAACACCGCTAGGGGCGCTCGTTTCCGGAACCCTGCAGCAGAAGGAAGAGCAATATAAAGTGAAAGCAGGCATTGTCAGTCCTGAAGTCGGCGTACCGATGGTCGTGGAACATGCAGCGCTCGTAAACGGAACGAAGAAACAGGCAACGGCGGAGCGGTTCGTAGAATGGCTCGGATCCAGCGAAATTCAAGGGGAATTTGCGGCTGAGTTCAATGCCATGCCGGCAAATACGAAAGCGGTCGAGCAAGCCAATGATTCCGTCAAGGAACTGTTTACATCGTTAAAACCACAAGATTTCGATTGGGCCTTTATTGCCGAAAACATGGATCTGTGGGCGGAGAAAATCGAGTTGGAGATTATGCACTAAATAACGGAATGGAGTCAAGCCGGCTGCATATTGGGAACGCCAATATGCAGCCGTTCATTCAAGTCCAACAAAAAGGAAGATAATAATATGATTACATTCCAGAACGTTGACATTAAATTCGGAGAATTTCATGCTGTCAAAAACCTTAATTTGCATATTCGGGAAGGGGAATTCTTCACGTTCCTCGGTCCCTCGGGTTGCGGGAAGACGACGACCCTCCGCAGTCTGGTCGGGTTTATTATGCCTACGAGCGGACAGATCCTGCTGAAAGACACCGACATTACCCGTTTGCCGATCGAAAAAAGAGAGATCGGGATGGTATTTCAAAGCTATGCGCTGTTTCCGACGATGAATGTGTACGAGAATATCGCTTTTGGCTTGCGTGTCAAGAAGTTTTCCAAGACGGAAGTGGACCAGAAGGTAAAGGACATTGCTCGGAAGGTTGATCTGAAAGATGATCAGCTGTTCAAGAAAGTATCGGAACTATCCGGCGGCCAGCAGCAGCGCGTTGCGATTGCCAGGGCGCTGGTTTTGAAGCCGAGCATCTTGGTACTGGACGAACCTTTATCCAACTTGGACGCCAAGCTGCGGGTACAGCTGCGCAATGAGCTGAAACAATTGCAGAAGAAATTCGGGATCACAACGATTTATGTCACGCACGACCAGGAAGAAGCGTTAACGCTGTCCGACCGGATTGGCGTATTCAATCATGGGGTCCTGGAGCAAGTGGGCACGCCCATGGAAGTTTACAATCAATCTCAAACCGAGTTTGTATGCAATTTCATAGGAGATATTAATCGGTTCGATCCGCGGATGGTAGAGAACAGCCGGTTGAGGGATATAGTTCTGCCAGAGAATATCGCCTATATCCGCAATGAGAAGGTAAGCCTGCTGCCCCTGCAGGGGATCGATACGGTCCAACTGAAAGGCAAGATTGCGGACCGGGAATTTTACGGTTTATACAGCAAGTACGTATTGGAGATTGCCGGCGGCGGACGGTTAAAAATCATCGAAATAGAAAGCCCGCTCGTCCATCATGAGGTCGGTGACGATGTAGACATCTACCTCCCAGCCCGCGATATTTTGCAATATCCGATGAAGGAGGGGGAAGCATGAATGCCCGGAACCCGAGTACCCGGCTGGCTTCCATAAACCCTTTCTCGATCCTTTTATACGGGTTGATTGTCTGGTTTGTCATTGCCTTCCTGATTTTTCCGAACTTGAATATTTACGGCGAAATCTTCTTTAAGGACGGCAAATTCACGCTGGAAGCGGCAGAGAAGCTGCTGTCGTCCAAACGCGCGATGAGAAGTTTATACAACAGCTTTATTCTCGCTTTTTCGCTTGTCATTACGGTAAATGTGGTGGGCATTACGCTGGTTTTGATTTCGGAATATTTCGATATCAAAGGCGCGAAGATTTTGCGGTTGGGTTACTTTACCACCCTAATTTACAGCGGAGTCGTGCTGGTGTCCGGCTATAAATTCGTCTATGGCGAAGAGGGGTTTATGACCAAGCTCTTAGTTCAATTGTTCCCTTCTTTTGATACGACATGGTTTCATG
Organism: Paenibacillus sp. JNUCC-31; assembly: GCF_014844075.1. Taxonomy (NCBI): domain Bacteria; kingdom Bacillati; phylum Bacillota; class Bacilli; order Caryophanales; family Paenibacillaceae; genus Paenibacillus; species Paenibacillus sp. JNUCC31. The sequence goes on along the minus strand of NZ_CP062165.1, from coordinate 79,127 downwards.
GCTATTGGGCGGTTCTATTCGTCATGACGTTCGCTTGCACATCCAACCACTTCCTGTTCCTGAGCAATGCAATTCGCAAAATCGACTTCCAAACGGTGGAAGCCGCGAGAAATATGGGAGCGTCTACGGGGTATATCCTATGGCGGGTCGTACTTCCGGTCCTGAAGCCTACGATCTACGCGCTGACGATCCTGACTTTTCTCACCGGCCTGGCTGCGACGTCCGCGCCGCTTATCCTCGGGGGCAAGGAATTCCAGACGATTACGCCGATGATTCTGACATTCTCGAGAAGCATGACGTCAAGAGACTTGGCTGCGCTGCTGGCTCTTATTCTCGGGGTGGCCACACTGGTGTTGTTGACCGTGATGATCCGGTTCGAACGTAAGGGCAACTTCATGTCGGTCTCCAAAGTCAAATCGGAGCTGGTCAAACAAAAAATCCGCAGCAAATCCGGTAACATAGCTGCTCATATTCTGGCTTACGGCCTGTTTGTTCTCTACATCGTTCCGGTTGTGCTGATCATCATCTTTTCGTTCACCGATGCGGCCAGTATCTCGACCGCCACGTTGAATTTGAACAGCTTCACGTTGGATAATTACATTCAAGTGTTTTCATCCATGTCGGCATTCAAGCCTTATCTCGTAAGTATTCTATATGCCGCGGGAGCCTCGGTCATTGTCGTTGCATTGGCGCTGGCCGCCTCAAGGATCTTACATAAATATAAGAACAAGTGGGCGCTTGCCCTGGAATACGCATTGCTGATTCCGTGGATTCTGCCGTCAACGCTGATTGCAATCGGACTGATCGTAACCTTTAACACGCCAAAGCTGATGATCGGGAATACGGTGCTGGTTGGCACGGTCTGGATGCTTCTGATTGCCTATGTCATCGTCCATATTCCTTTCACCCTGCGAATGGTCAAGGCCTCCTTCTTCAGCTTGGACAGCAATCTGGAAGACGCTGCAAGGAATTTGGGTGCCAAACCGTTCTATACGTTCAGAAAGGTATTGCTGCCGATCATTCTACCGTCGACGCTAGCTGTTCTTGCCTTGAATTTCAACGGAGTTTTGGCCGATTATGACGTTACCGTGTTCCTCTATCATCCTTTGTACCAGCCGTTAGGAATCGTCATCAAGAACAGTACGGATGCGCAAGCGCTAGCAGATACCAAAGCGTTGACATTGGTTTATTCGGTGATATTGATGATCATGTCCTCCGTTACTTTATATTTCGTTTATGGAAGAAACAGCAGATCTTGAGGGAGCCGGGTTTACGTGCAACATAGGAACATGTTCAGCCGGGATGCATCTTTAGATTATATGTCAAGGGACAAAAGCATGGTCCCATTGAAAGTCGCTATATTAGCGGCTTTTTTGTTTTTTTACAGATCAGCATGAAATAAAAGTTCCAAAAGATCAAAGTATGGGTATGTAAGGAGAAATAAAAATGAAAATTAGCTAATGTATTGCTTAAGCTCATTCAAACATAAAAAGCAGCCAATCGAAGGAACTGAAATTGAAATAAGCACTAGAACTGTCGAGAGACAAGAACATGTTCCTATTGCCAATTAGGCGTGTATCTAATCGTCATCTTGTCCTTCATTTCATTAACGGGCAGGTTAGTTTAATGAGAACGTCGAAACTCATATTGCAAACAGAAAACTCCAACTAAACGAAATTGACTTACAGAATGTAGAGTAGAAGGAACGAATAAGCGAAAGACCGGAATGATTACGGGTGTTTACTAATAAATAATAGGAGCGGATGTAGATAGGGATAACTGGCTGAGCGAATAAAATTACCGAAATCACATTATTTATGGAAAATCTGCAGCGATCGAAGACGTTTTACCAAGAGTCATTTCAACTATTAATCCAATACGAAGACGAAAACTGCGCGGTATTTAATTACGGAAATACATGCATAAATCTCTTAAATCAATCGAATGCCAGAGAGTTGATTGATCCGGTTCAGGTTGGTCGTGTCGGAGATAGTGCAAGGTTCTTGTTTACAATCCAAATGCCCGACGTTGACCGGGGGTGCAATGAGTTGGAAATGCGGGGCGTTACATGGTTAAATGGGCCGATAACGCGTCCTTGGGGGCGGCGGACAGCTTGTTTTGCCGACCCTGAAGGGCATATTTGGGAGATTGCTCAGGTGCTTTAACGACTATGATATGATAGGGGGAAAACCGTATGTTAATAAATGATTCCCTGGCTATTATCGAACACTATAAGCAAAGACTGGCTGGATATACGATAGACCAGTTGCGGTATAAATCTCAGGAAGACGTTTGGTCGATTGGACAAATGTATATTCACGTGATCGATGTGGCTGAAGAGTACATCGATCATATTCAAATCTGTATTATGGCGACACAAGAAATATATGAAGGCAAGACTGAAGACGGAACAAAGGCGTTTATCGAAAAAGCATGGCCCGATGTCCGTGTAAAACTTGAGGAACCGGTCAACAGGACCCGTAACCCCGATAGTAAGGATGAGATCATAGCCGGTCTGGAGCAGGTGCAGAAAAAATTGAAATACTGGGAGGAACACATTCACGGGACGAATCAGGCTTGCAAGGTGCGTCATGGCTGGTTTGGCTGGCTTAATGCCCGTGAATGGTTTGAGATGATTAACATGCACAGCAGGCATCATTTGCGCCAGAAGGCAAGACTGGACGAGAAGCTTGCTGAAGCAGGCTTATGTAATAATTCATTAAGCTAAAGGAAAACGATAGTGTAATAGAACGTAGAAAAAAGCAGCTGATCCCTGTGACCGGCTGCTTTTGTTCAACTAACGGGCAGGATAACTTAATAAATTCTCATTTAGTGAAAACTACCCTTAAAAATGCTGAGGATGAGGTTTTAGAAATGAAAACATGTATCGAATGGCATTAAACACCTTAGAAATGGCTGTGCTAAATGGAGAGAAACAAGATGAAGCTATTCTAATTAGCAAAGAAGGGCTACTTCAAATTATTCATCGAAAATCACTATTGTATGACAAAGATGGTGAAGAACACTACAATATTATTTCTGCATTGCATAAATCCATGCGAAATAGTGATGTAAATGCATCTATTTATTGGTTATCACGAATGTTGGAATCAGGTGAAGATCCGTTATTTATCGCTCGTAGACTGGTTAGGTTTGCAAGTGAGGACGTAGGTTTGGCAGACAATAGGGCGTTGGAAATCACTGTTTCGGTATTTCAAGCATGTCAATTTATAGGGATGCCAGAGTGTGATGTTCATCTAACACAAGCAGTTATTTATTTGACCCTGGCTCCTAAATCGAATTCCGCTTACTTGGCTTATCGCTATGCGAAAAAAGATGCTTTACATTCCATGAGTGAACCTGTCCCATTGCAACTTCGGAATGCTCCAACGAAGCTTATGAAAGAGCGGATCTGAATCTAAAATTAAACAAAGGATGGAAGAAATTGCAGCATGGCACAATCAGAACAACAATCAAAAATAATTACATTGTAATATAGGAGAAAATCAAAATGAAATTAGAAATGATAACAACAGAAGTTGGAATGATTTGGACATGTATAGATAATTAATTATCAATTTGATCTTAGTATTTTTGATCTCAACAACTTATTTGTTGGGGTCAATATTATAAAAAGGAGATGCGAAAAATGACTTTTTTTGAACAAGGGGAAGAGCTCTATGAAGAAGGTAATTATGATGAAGCATTAGTTTACTTTAAAAAAGCTCTCAATGATAATATAGATATCCAAGATACACTAAATTACATGGGAAGATGTCTTACAGAGTTAAAAGAATATAATGCCGCAATTGAAGTTTACGACAGGGCAATTAGACTATTCCCTACATGGGAAAGATTATACTTTAATAAAGGTTATGTCTATTTACAATTAGGCAATACTGAAGATGCACTAATTTTTTGTAAACGTGCAGTAATGATAAACTCAAATTCTGAAGATGCTTTGTATTATCTTGCCCTTTGTTATCAAAAAAAGGAGGAATATAAGAAAGCAATAGAATACTATCAAAAATCATTAGCGCTTAATACTAATCAAGAAGAGGCTCACATTAACCTAGGATTAATTTTCCATGAAATGGGCAATAATCAAGAAGCGCTCAACGAATTTCAGTGGGCTTTACAGATAGATCCTTCATCAACTAATGCAATGTATAACAAAGCATTAGTGTTAAAGCATATGGGGAAAAAAGAGGAGGCTATTATTGATTTTAAAAAGATCCTAATATCAGAACCTGAAGATTACGATGTAAGGTTACAAATCGCAAAAATTTTTCTTGAAGAAAATCAATTTGAATTAACAGCATATTATTTAGAATCAATATTAAGTTTTGATCCAAATAATACTGTTGCGCTTTATTTCAAAGGTAAGTTACTTGAGAGACAAGGCAATTACGAGGCCTCAATCAAACTATTAGAACATGCCTCTTCATTAGATCCGATTGATATAGATATTTTGTTACTATTAGCTCAAATTTATAGTTTGATCCATTTCAAAGAAAAAGAAAGAGCTTGTTACATCCGCATCTTAAAAATTGACCCTGAAAATATAATTGCAAAAAATAAATTGCGATAAAGTATTGAAACAATGGAAGATGAGGAGTGAACAGTTATGAAAATGTACTCTAAGGGCGCTCTAATATCGGGTTTTGCGATTTTTATCATTAGTGTTTCAGGCGGTCTGATGGTATCCCAGAATACAAGTGCTAAAAATACGGTTAATCCAAGTCACATAACGCCTATCGACTATTCTGAAAATGAACATGGACTGACATTCGGAACAATTGAAGAGTCTAACTCCTTTGAGATACTACCTGACTTAATCTATGCAGGAAGTGTAAATGGCATTAAAGGGTACTTACTGAAAAAAGATTATCTCGGTGAACCTGGTGATGTCCCACTGTATGATGTTTATGGGAAAACCATAATTGGCTCTTTTCATATTAGCCCTAAGAGTATGAACTATCCTAAAAATAAAAAAGGACAGACATACGGTTCAAGCGCAGATGCTACTTCTCCAGAAACGGAACCTGAATTAATCAGTGCTATAGGTGAGGATGGCACTTCAGGATATGTGCTAAAAAAAGACTTAGACGGTGAGTTACCAAAATCACCCGAGGAAGCCATTGCAATACAGAACAGTAGATCACCAGGAGGTCTTGATATTCCGCTGTTTGATGTTGATGGTAAAACTGTAATTGGTGTGTTTCATGTTGGAGAAAAGTAATAAAAGGATGTTAAGTGTTTACGCCTCCACAATTCATTAACAACGCTCTGGCGTCAGTCAAGACGCCGGTTGAAAAAATTGCGTAAATAGTCGTGGGACAATAAAACGTTTCATTCAAAGTCGCTATTTTAGCGGCTGTTTTATTTTATCGGTACAAGTTCTTGTCTCGGTTGCCGAAAAGGATATGAACATTGTGTCAAATTCGATTAGATGGTGACCTAGACAAATTTACACTTGTTACTTAGACTTTAGAAACCGTCCTCATTACCGATTTTATGAGTATCTAATATTTAAAAATGCTCTGGCCAACATACAGATGAAATTCGAGAAGGTGAGGTTGTACAGCGTTTCATCCGTGAGGGTGATAAATAATTTGTTAAGTTCATCAAACGGTTGGGGGGAATAAAAAGTAGAAAAGAGAGGCAATGGCTGATCATTGCAAAAATTCATATTGTGGTGATCGACATTAGGATTCTCGATACGAGAAAGTACTAGGAGTTTCAGGGATAGGGCAGCTTATTATGGATCTTGTGAGATGCTTAGCTGGCTTGCCGAAGAGGAACGTAATGGATTTAACAAGCACAGGCTGAGGGTATTGCTGAAGCCAAGAAAAAAGGTAAACACTTGGGGCGGCCACAAATGAATTTGAATACAAATACACCAGATCAGTCCTGAATACCGAGTATCTCAACTGGAAGAATAATGAGCTGTCAGCTGTAGAATTTATGAAGGAGCAGGCAGTCATGTTTAAAGAGGGAAGAGGACTCGGTGCCATTTAAGTTATGTATTGCTTGGAGATTCACAGGAATGCTGAGTCCAAAATCATCACACATAATTTAGTAGAACCCTTTGTTCGCTCAAGCGGAAAAGGGTTCTACTAAATTATTTTTTTGAACATCCATTAAAAAGGTTAATATCATAAGAGAGGGTTGGCTTCATTGAACTTGGGATTTGTTTTATGTGACTTTATCAGCCGGTTGATATTTATTGATAAGAACCTGTGCCATCAGTAAAAGTAACTGCTATTCCATAACGATCGTCAATATGATCTCCGATTTTAACCCTCAAGGTTCTTGTTTTAGCTGATACACCACCGAAAGCGGTATGCTTATAAGTTAAATGTGCTTCAGCAGGAATACTTTGACTTCTAATTTCAGTAAGTCTATCAATCAGCAACTTTTCGTCAGAATATACCCCCATAATGGAATGAATAGAGGTGCCGGATACACCAGTAATATAGCTATTACCGATGTGCGTGTCTATGAATGCAGAGGTATTGAAGCTTGCTGTCCCAAAGACACTTGTTCCTTCAACCTTAAAATACATGGACTGTCCATTAGACGCAGCCACGGTAACTGAAGGCTCAATCACTAAACTTAATTTCTTGTATGAACCATCCTCAAATTTTTGGTGTATCGTTGGATTTTCAGAAGTGACCGTTAAACTTTCGTTGTTATTCGAATCTGTTGTTCTTAAAGCAGTTGGATTTGGTTTATCAGCATCTAGTATTTCTCCTTTTTTTAATTTGTTGATTACACTGTTAATATCATCCTGTGAAGAACCATCTTCTCTCATATGTTCAGCAATTTTTTGATAATCTTTATCTGAGTAGCTAGCAGAGGCGCTGGAATAAGACGAAGGGTAAACGAGCGTACCAAGTAAGAAAAGGATAAGAGCTAAAGATATCGTTCTAAAAGCTGGAATCTGTTTAATCAAATTTATTACCTCCCAAAATTTAGTATGAACCGAGTATACCATTGTAAAAATTTAGTGCAAGTTAGGAGGTTAGCAAATATGTACCTTTTTATTCCTTTTATTACGACTTTAATCTCTGGATTTCTGGGTTTTATGGTCTACAAATTTTCTAATATAAAAACCGGGACCGTTGTGACATTAATAACTTCTATTTTCATAGCGTATATGTTTACTGATTTATATGCTTTTTTTGGGGTTTTAGGAGGGATATTGTTTTATTTCTTATTAATAAAATTTTTCAAAATAAATTAAATTAATTCATTCATTCATTCAGCTAGCCAATTGTTATGATATCCTGCCCGTCAATTCATTAAAGTAATGGGCAGGGTGGCTTCATTGAACATTGGATTTGTTGTATGTGACTTTATCAGCCGGTTGATACTTATTGATAAGAACCTGTGCCATTAACTGCTATTCCATAACGGTCGTCATATGATCTCAAATTTTAACCCTTAAGGTTACACCACCGAAAACGGTATGCTTATAAGCTTTGACTTCTAATTTCAGTAACTCTATCAATTAGCAATTTTCGTCAGCCGTCATATCAACATGAAAGCGCCAAACGTAATATTTATACTATGAAGTCTTATACACCTCAATCTGTTGCGATGCTGATCAGAAGAAGCATCCAGGATGATGAAAAGAAAGTATTACAAAAATCAGTTGAAGCATATGTGAAAAGATTAAATTTTTAGAGCCGTTAATCAGTGCAATGTTGATTAACGGCTCTTGGTTGTCGCAAAAAGATAAGAAGAGGAAGGCAATGGAACAATGTTCTTGTCCTCTGTCGAGGGACAAGAACATGGTCCTATTTCCGGTTAGACGCATAACTAATCGTCATCTTGCCCTTCAATTCATTAAACTAACGGGCAGTATAGTTCCAATATGTGGTACTATTTGTTTGGGCAATGATGGGGAAATTGTAATCATTAACGGGGCAGGTATGGCGACCACAATAGGTCTTATTAGACATGGGGTTACTGAATGGAATAATCTTAGCAAGGCTCAAGGAATATCTGATATACCGCTAAACGAAGAAGGAATAGAGCAAGCAACTGCACTGGCAAAAAGACTTTCAAGCGAAGAATGGGATGTTATATTCTCCAGTAATCTAACGAGAGCTAGGCAAACTGCCGAAATCATTCAGCAATGTTTAGGAGTACCCGTATTCAATGATGAACGTATTAGAGAGATTAATTGCGGCCTAATTGAAGGCACCACCGAGGAAGAGCGTATCACTCGTTGGGGAGCAAATTGGCGTGAGCAAAATCTTGGTATGGAAGATTTCAAAATGGTTGCAAAGCGAGGTCTAACTTTTCTCGAAAAACTGATTAAAGAACATGTTGATAAAAGAATATTAGTTATAAGTCATGGAGCATTGATTGGGCTGTCATTACAACATCTTTTGCCGCAACATTTCCAAAAAACGTATATAGATAATACTTCTATAACCATTCTTACACACACTAACAACAAGTGGGCATGCCAATTATATAACAGGCAGCCCGGTTATAAAGGAGATATTCAGTCGATATATGTCGAGGGACAAGAACAAGGTCCCATTGAAGTCGCTATTTTAGCGACTTTTTTATTTTATCGGTACAAGTTCTTGTCCCGATTACCGGAATGGACAAGAACATCGCCCAATTTTCGACTAGATGTATATCTAATAATTGAGTGTATCACCGGCTCGCGCCAACTGGAAAATTATATCTTAATGCATGTCACAAATGGAGGACTTCGAGTGTTTAAATTATTAAAGGCCTTGAGAAGTAAAGAAAGGAGGACATATGGAAAACAGTACACGCAATAATGCTGAAAATATTGAAGAATGGATAATTAGGGTTAAAGCTGGGAACATGAATGCCCTTAGGCATGTAATTGAAATCTATCAGCTTCCTTTGTATCGTTATGTCTACAATTTGATCCGGAATCGGGAGGAAGCAGAAGATGCCGTTCAAGATGTGTTTTTGCAAGTAATCAAGAATATAGATAAATATACTCGACAGGTCTCATTTACCTCGTGGTTGTATAAGATTGCCTACAATCATTGCTTAAATTTAATCCGCAAGCGTAAAGGTTTAATGTCCAGGTTGCATCTGTTCCGTCTTGAAGCAGTTACAACTGACTACGATACCTCATTTAGAGTAGATGAACTGCTGCGAGGATTGTCGATGGAAGAGAGACAGATTATGCTTTTACGCGTCGTTGAAGAGTTGACATTTGAAGAGATCTCAGTGATCCTCGACTGCAAGGTAGCGACAGTGCGAAAACGTTTCGAGCGAACGAGATATAAGATACAACGCAATTATGTGCATGAGGAGGGGGAAGATTATGGGCAAGAATCGTGGACGTCTATATCACCGGAACGATAATTATTTGGAGGAGCTCTCGGCAGCATATCGCAATATCCCTTCTCCAGTACGTTCGAGTAGTGAAGTAACAACAAATGTGATAAACCGATTACTTAACGAGAGAGAAGGGTCTCGCTATAGCAGAAGCGTGCGGAAAAACATGGCTACTCGCGTGGCTGTGATGCTCTGTGTATTTGTGCTGGTTGGAGGAACCGGTTATGCAGCTTATTTCGAATATGTACTATCACTTAATAATAAGTCAGGTGATACAGTATTTCAGATAGCACCAACAGATATACCATCGCCGCCTGTAGAGGAGATAAGTATATTAGATGATATACGTGAGACATTGAAAGATGGGGAACAAGCGACTGTATTTATTGGAAAAAAAGCGGATGAAGAACAGAAGGGTGAAGTTTTGCCACAGAATGGATCTCATTATTCTATGGTTGTTAAACCTCTTGAGTTCGATTCTCCTGAACGAATGAATGATTATTTACTGGAACGTGGAGTCGAAATCAATATTCCGCTATCCAAATGGATGGGGTGGAGTCTTAATCGGGCTGAACTACAAAATGATATTTTGAGCACTAGTTCAAAGGAGAAAGTATGGAATTTTGCTACGGATGATCAGACTGGAACTAGATACAAATATACAATAGGACCAAGCGGAACGGAGCCTCAATTTTTGAGTTGGTTCTATAGCAAGCAGAAAAAAGAAATAAGGGTTAACGCATCATTAAATATACCAGTAATGCCAATTTTTTATGATAGTAAACCTTCCTCGGACTCAATACTCTCTATTAAAGGAGTCGATGCTTATTTTTATCGGGATCTCAATGGAAGTGAAAAGTCTATAAATTGGTCGAAGAAAGTAGCCGATGGTAATTATCGGAGTTACGCAGTAGTCACTAAAACCGCTGATGATGAGGATTTACGCAATTTTGCAGCAGCAATTATCTCCAATCAGAAATAACGTTTGTTTGTTCATCTAAACTTGTAACAAGTTCCTTGAATTAAGTAAGCAGCCGATCACATTGATCGGCTGCTTTTGAAAATCCAAACGATGACACTACAACATGTCGCGGGATTCCTGTCGACGCTATTTTTGTGTCGAGGGACAAGAACATATTCCCATTGAAGTCGCTATTTTAGCGGCTTTTTTATTTTATCGGTACAAGTTCTTGTCCCAAGCTAAGGACAAGAACTTGTACCGATTACCGAAATGGACAAGAACATCGTCCCATTGCCGATTAGGTGCATATCTAAGTATTCAGGTAAAGTTTTATTGGGACAAATACAAACTATACAATTGTCACATCACGATGAAGCAACAGCGTTTCTGAGGGTAAACACAGGCTGCTAAGCATTAAAAAAGCGGAATTTCGTAATGAAACTAGCTGTTGAAGGACACGAACTTGTTCCGATTGCCGAAATGGACACGAACTTGTTCCCATTTCCGATTAGATAAATATCTAAGTGTAGAAGTGAGCCTCTTTTGAGCGATTAACAGACTACGGGTTGGATTATGAATAAGAGACCAGCTTCAACGCTAGGAGAGACTTCCACTTGAACTGTAATCCCATTTGAAATAGATAAAACAAGTTCGTTAACAAGCACTTTAGCAAAGAAAAGGGGAGGAAGCTGAATGTGATTTTGGATCAAGGGGCAGATATCGCACTTAGTGCTGATTTGTCATTGTTAGGGACAAGAACTTGGTTCCTTTGCCGAAAAGGACAAGAACATTGTGTCATTTCGGATTAGATTGTTATCAAAATCTTATCATGACGGAACTTATGTGGCGAGCTAAAAGTACAATTCGCTTTCTGAAGGCAAGAACTCAGTTCCATTGCTGAAAAGATTGGGAACATGGTAATCAATTTCGATTAGAATATTATCTGTTTCATTAAGCTCACGGGTAGGTTAGTTCCAATATGTGGATTGTCTTGATAAGATAAATTAGGAAGTTACCCTTTTGTAAAAGGAAGGGTCATTTAATGAAAAGCCAAGTTTATGTTGAGTATAGAAGGCTAAGTTTATTTGCTGTAAAGCCTGCATTCAAACGATTTCTCCATAATTGAGATACGAAGTGGACACCCTTCTTTAAGGGACGAGCTGATTGGGGATCTTCATTTAATTGGCGAGAAGCAACTATACAATGAGACAACAAAAGAAGATTCAGAGAAAAAAAGTTTATAACAAGGGGTTACAATCTAAAACACATAACATTTCACCGACTAAAGGTTTAAAATTAAATAAAAGGGCTATTATGATGTTGTCAATTGGAATTGAATTAAACTTTTAATTCAGTTGTAACTCGAGTCTTTCCCATCTCTCTGTTAGGCCGATCCTCAAAAAGGAATCGGCCTTTTGTTCTGTCCAATTAATTTAGCCGAGGCCTTATCCCTAAGTTTCCTAACTCCTAGTCAATTTTCTAAAATAGTACGTATATTTGATTTCGAGAATAAATTGATATACAATACTATCAAAATATATAATAAAATATCACTTGAAAGGTTGTGATGTCTATAAGTGATGTTTAAAGCGAAAAATTTAGACAAACTTGTAGTTTAATTACTTGTGAAATTTATGAACAAAACTTATTTAGTGTTTTATGAGATCCTGTGGATGAAGGTAGATCTCTTCAAAAACGTTTCGCCGGTTAGATCATGTTAGGACAATTATGAGATATTAGGGGGAGAGATTATGAGACAAAAAATCATTATTATTGGCGCTGGAATTAGTGGACTTTCATTAGCAATTTTTTTGAAAAAGGCAGGAATTGATTGTGCAGTTTACGAGAACTATCCCTACAAGCGAATTGAAGGATCTAGTTTCCGCATTAACAAAAGTGGTGTTCACGTGATGAAAGAATTAGGGATAGAAGAACAAATCAAAAAGAGTAGTCACTCTGCTGATCGAATGAGACTCTTAACGACTGACAATACGGAAATTGCCTCGATAAATTTAATGCAGCATTCGACTTTCAGTAAAAGATCCATCTACATGCAACGTTCAGATCTTATAGAAATTTTGATGAGTCAAGCTAAATCTAGTGGCGTTGAAATACATTACAGTAAAAAGCTCACTAGTTTCTCACAGGACGCTTCGAGTGTAACGGCATGTTTTGATGACGGTCATCAGGAAATGGGGAGTTTGTTGGTTGGCGCCGATGGTTTACATTCAACAGTAAGGAACCAAATGTTTCCTAACCATATGTTAGATTATGCAAAATCATGGGCGTTGTATGGAATTGCATCTTCAAAGGATATTGATAACGAAGTAGTACAAAACCTAATGAGTGGAGATGAATTATTTTATTTTACGGAAAATGCCAACTTCTTAATTTCTAAAAGCCACCCAACTAATGAATTAAACCTATCTTGGCAATCATCCGGATATCAAGAGAGAAAAATTCCAAAAGAGGAATTCGAATTTAAGAATCTTGATGAAATTAAATCAGATTTATTACAACGTTATGGTGAACATGGAGCTCTGTCAGAGATTATCAAGAAATCATTTAACATTATCCCTAAACAAATTTATTGCGTTGATCCTATTCCGAGTTGGTCTAAAGGACGGGTTGTAGTAATTGGAGATTCTGCACATACAATAAACCCTAACACGGGATATGGATGCTCTGTTGCCTTAGAGGACGCAATGTACTTAGCAAAACTTTTAAAGAAACATCATTATACCGATGCTTTATATTATTTAGAAGCAGATCGCAAAGATCGTATAAATGCAATACAGAATACATTGGAAATATTTGATGTAAGTAAAGGGTTCGATTTCAGTAATGGGTTTGATATTGGTTTGTTTAGCGGTTCTACCATTGATCCAAATTACAAAATTGATTGGGAGGATTAATACAAAATGCACCCCTGAGAATAAATATCAGAACCCCCATCGTTTATCCGATGAAATTGTAGGAGTGCAGTTTTTATGGCTATAGCAATTATTTTTCATTCCATGAACTTGTGTGTAAAGGGATTACATTAACATTTGCCCACCAACCATGCTCGAGGTTCGAAAATAAAAAAACTTCATTTAAGTAACATGACTTATTCTAAATCAGCTCCTAAACAACCTTTGTTTTATTACAAAATAATTAAATTTGCAAATATACAGTAATGTTTATATAATATAATCAAATGATATGATTAACTATCATTTGATTATATTATATTTCATTTTCTTTGAAAAAAGAAAGGTTTACAAATGAATATAAAATTTACCCCAGCATTATAGATCAGCATTTTGATTTCATTGTGACGAACTGATGTGAGATATTTATTAAACTTTATTTTATGGCTGTAATTTGTATTAGAAGAGTCAGCACTATCCAATAATTCTATTAAAGACAAAGAGGAGAGATTTAAATGGCATGGTTATTTCTTATCTTAGGGGGAGTTCTAGAAATAGGTTGGGCTTTAGGCTTATCATTTTCTGATGGATTTTCAAAAATTGAGATTGTAATTCCTACCGTTATTTTAATGGTGGGTAGCTTTTACTTTTTTGCGAAATCAATAAAAATTTTACCCGTATCCACAGCTTATGCAGTTTTTACAGGATTAGGCTCCTTCGGGACTGCAACTGTCGGAATGCTATTTTTAGGAGATAAAGTAAGTGCACTTAAAATTCTTTTAGTCCTTACATTAATTTTTTGTATTATTGGCTTAAAATTAGTTTCTAATCAACCAAAAGAAGAAGCAGGTGTATAGAATATGAGTTGGATTCTCTTAATCTTAGCAGGTGTTTTTGAAGTAGGTGGCGTTATATTCTTGAAATTATCTGAAGGATTTACTAAGTTAAAACATACATTAACTTTTGCTTTGTTCTTTGGTCTGAGCTTTATATTTCTCTCGTTGTCCCTGAAAGACATCCCAATCAGTATTGGGTATGGGATCTGGACAGGTATAGGTGCCTCGGGGAGTGTACTGTTAGGGATGTATCTTTTCAAAGAGCCTAAAAATGTGAAAAAGTTGGCTCTTGTAGGCGGAATAATTTTAAGTATCGTTGGTTTAAAGTTAGTATCCTAGGCAAATCGAGGTTTCAAAGGCGTGATCCCTTTTAAATGTGTATGATTTTCAACTTTTGATCTGAAGAAAAACTTAAGTTTACGCTTCAACCATAGGAAAACAATAAACAAAAAGAGATTGAGACCTTGCCATATGTATATTATCAATGAACGATTATGAATAAAGTAGCATTACTCAATAAGAGGTGTAACTATGAAAAGAAAAGAACTTACTTCAATTAAACAGTTGCGTTTAAATTCAATTTTGGATGAAGCAACAAAATGTTTGATTGAGAATCCAAGTGCTTCAATGCATGAAATTGCCGAATCAGCAGGTATTGGTATTGCGACTTTGCATCGTTATGTTGAGAGTAGGGAACAACTGATGATCCATTTAGGATTTCGCGCAATTGAAGTTGTTGCTGAGACAATGCAAGATATAAAAATGGATGAGGAAAATTACGAAGCTTATATACCCGAGTTAATTAAGGAGTTAATACCGTTAGGTGACAAAATATATTTTCTAAACCATGACGTTACCGTCAATAGCGACAAAGAGATCGAGAAAGAGGACCAAATTTTAAGGGAGCCTTTACTGAATGCAATCGGTTTGCTACAGCAGAAGGGACATTTTCGTGAAGATGTAGACAAGAATTGGATTGTTAATGTTTTGTATTCACTGCTATTTCTTACCTGGCAACAGGTGGCGGAGGGGAATATTGCTAAAAATTCGGCAGCTGACTTGCTAGTAAATACATTTTATCATGGTTTTAAAAAGCTTTAGATCATTGTATGAACTTATTTAGCTTATAAAATTTTCTCAAAAAGCATACGATCAACTTTCAAAATAAAGTTGATCCATGCTCATTTTTGATATGTATCAATATCATTTGATAAGTATAATTTTTATTTAGCAGATTAGTGGATACTTATTTTCGGAAATTATAGTGAAAGTAGGGTAGCACATGCTAATTCAAAATGTATTGGGGAAGATTACTGTTTCAGAACAAATTGTTTCGAAAATCATTCTCAAATCAGTGAATGAGACTAGTGGTATCTTATGTGAATCAACAAACGGAATGATTACTAACATCACAAATTGGATAGGTGGAAGCAGCACCCAAAAGGGAGTTGAGATAAAGAATTCGGATAAAGGTTTAGATATTCACGTACGTGTAACTATTCAATATTGTTTGATGATGCTAGAAGTCGGTCGGCAGTTGCAGTCAAATATTCGGGAAGCTGTTGAAAACTTCACTGGTTTAGTTATTGCCCGCGTTAACGTCACTATTGTGGGATTATCCTTTAATTGAGATTTTAGATTTCACTATATAGAGTGGGGTTAAAATGATCGTTTACGTAATGGTTTATTAGTATAACAGAGGAATATGGATGAAAGTGAAAGGATGAATATTATGAAAGTAGACCATGCTATAAAATTAGTAGTCGACAGCACATCAGATTTACCGAGTGATTGGATTAAACAATACAACATAAGTGTTGTCCCACTTTACGTTACAATGGGACGTCAGACTTATAAAGATAATTTGGAAATAACTCCAGCTGAGCTATATCGTCGCACCGAGGAAGAAGGGGGCATCCCGAAAACAGCAGCTCCATCCCCCTCCGATTTTTATCGAGTCTTTAATGAAGAGATCCTAGCCGGTAAAAATATTTTATATATCAGCATGTCATCTAAAGTATCTTCTACCAATCATAATGCCCATATAGCTGCTAGAGAACTTCCGACCGGACGTGTTCATATCATTGACTCACTGCATCTATCAGCAAGTTATGCGATGTTAGTAATTCGTGCTGCACGTGCGATTGAAATGGGTCGGACTATTGTGGAAGTGGCTGCGGATATAGAGAATGTGAGAGAGAAGGTTAAGATAGAAGTACTGGTGGATAGGCTCGATTATCTACATAAAGGAGGTCGCGTAAATAGTATACAACATCTTATTGCTAATGTACTGAGAGTGCGCCCAATTTTAAACATTCTTGATGGGGAGGTGCGTTCTGTACAAAAATATCGTGGCAGAATGGAAAAAGCTTTGGAGGGTACGATAGAGAAAATTATGAGTCAGAAGAATCAGATCTGTCCAAACATTTTGATTATCGCTCAAACGCTTGCGGAGAAAATGACTGATATGGTTCAAGCTCGTTTGTTAGAGCATAAACATTTTAAGGAAGTGGTTGTGATTGAGGGCGGTTGTGTGATTG
This sequence comes from Paenibacillus sp. JNUCC-31, assembly GCF_014844075.1. NCBI lineage: Bacteria > Bacillati > Bacillota > Bacilli > Caryophanales > Paenibacillaceae > Paenibacillus > Paenibacillus sp. JNUCC31. The sequence goes on along the minus strand of NZ_CP062165.1, from coordinate 62,533 downwards.
GTTCACACACAGGCCCGAACTCGATTGCAATCAGTTACTTGATGTTGTGAAGCAATGCAGGACATTGACTGGTATATCCGTAATATAAAATTGAGACTGGAAGTATCCCTCTTTCCTTGAGTAATAAAACCAATCGACAGGAGTCTTGATCAAGATGACAAATATTTCAATTGTAAAAGCTCATTCGCAGTCATTAGTTGGAGCTAAACTTAATTTAATGGCGGTTGGCAATATGGCTTATACCCTTGCGGGTTCAAGTAAACAAGGCATCCTAGATTCTACATTTAGAAGACTATGGCAGTATAAGAACAATCGCTTCAGTCATGAATATGCTTTTGAGGCAAAAATGGGGGATAAAACTTTAGGAATGATTACGTGTTTACCAATTACCATTTTGGAGCGATTGGCTAGTCCTACAGCAAAACAACTATTTTCTTACAGAAAACTGGGATTAATCGCTTACAATCTTCTACACCCACTTGCACTATTTTCCACTCTAACCCTGAAAGAAGGGTTTGAAGAGGAGTATCATATTGCTACACTTGCGACAATGCCTGAGAGTAAGAGGGTTGGGAATCGGATCGCTACTCATTCAGCATGCGGAAGAGCAGGCGATTAAGCAAGGGTATACCCTAAGTTCTCTAACTGTTAAAAAAGAAAACCATCTCGCCGCAAAATTATACGCTAAACTTGGATATGAAATCTCATCTGAAATAAATAAACCCTCTGTGTCGCTGTACAGAATGGTCAAAAAACTTAAATAATTGACGATTTCCATCCTCCGAATAGTATGATAATGAGCATGTACTCTTCTTAAGGCATAAATACATTTAGATCGAGAGTCGCTTTAATAGCGACTTTTTGTTATTTGTAAGGGTAAATATATTTATTTTCGTTACATTTGCGGCATCGTATACTCTATTGGGCGATATACGATGCCGATTTATCTCAGTTACCGATTCGGAATCACATAATATTAAGCCACTATGCTACAAAATAAAACTATACCCTGTTTATGTTAAATCGCTGAACACGAGAAATATCTAATTACTTTAACTTTAGGGTGGACATCTAGATCAAAACCATATAAAGTATGACTTATTATAAGTCTTATAAAAATAAAAAAGGAGTGAAGGTACCATACATAATTCAATTACAAATAATACAGTGCGAGTCAAAAAAATGAACCAAGAGATGGTACGGCAGGCTCTTAAAACAATGAAACAGGGTACAAAGTCCATGGTTGCTGCAACTACAGGTTTAAGTATAGCGACCTGCGGTAACCTTCTAAATGAGTTACTGGACACCGGCGAGCTGTTGGAGTTGGGGATGGAGGAATCAAGCGGCGGCCGGCCGGCAAGATTGTATCGTTTTAATGAGAACTTTTCTTATGTTGCCTGCATTATCATCAGAGCTGGTGTGAAGATTCATTCTCTCACTTATACTATTGCTAACCTGGCAGGAGAGACGATCAGTGAAGGATATCAGGAAAACAATCGAATCGACTCAACAGTGATCGACAAACTGGTTGATCAGCTCATAGATCTTTTCCCCCAGATCCGAGCTGTTGGTATTGGGGTGCCGGGTGCTGTTAATCAGGGGATCATAAATACCAGTGATATCCAGGAACTTATTAATGTTCCGCTAGCAGCCTCCATTCAAGAAAATCATGAGGTTGAGGTCATCGTGGAGAACGACATGAATCTGACCGTGTATGGATTCTACCAGAAGCAGGGATATGATGAAGAAAAGTCAGTTGCGGTTGCGACTTTTATTGAAGGTTGTTTGCCAGGAGCAGGCATGATGGTGGGCGGACATATCCACAGAGGCATTACTTGCTTTGCAGGAGAGATTGCCTTCTTACCATTTGGCATGTCTCATGATGAGCTGTACCGCCAGTTGCATGATCGGACAACTTTTCATTATTTGTCCGGTCATGCCGTAGCTAGCTTGATTGCAATAATGAACCCAGAGACTATTGCTCTGACGGGGAGCTTGGTAGACTCCTCTGATTTAGATCTCATTCGTCAGGAATGTCTGAAGTATATTCCGGAGATGCATATACCGAAGCTTACGCTGCTCGAACATCCGGATGAGGACTACATGTACGGATTGATTACAATGACACTGGAAAGCTTGTCCTATTCGTTAAAACTGGTAGAGAAGCGGAGGTGAAGCAAAACTCATGAAAACTGTTTACCAACAGAATCCCCGAACGGTACGCAACATCTTGTTTCTGCTGTTTGCCTTACCGGGGCTGTCCTTTGCTTCTTGGGTTTCCCGTACGCCTGCCATTAGGGATTTGCTGCAAGTCTCAACTGCAGAGATGGGTATCATTATATTTGCGATCGCAGTAGGATCCCTTATTGGTCTACTTACGGCAGGTTCAGTAATCGCACGAAAAGGCGCGCGCCATGTCATACTGGTCAGCACTTTAATGATTGTCATTGGATTTGTGACTATCGGAATTGGTGCAGCGTTGACAATGATGAGTATCGTTATGATGGGGCTGATCATTTTTGGCTGTGGTTATGGTGCAGCAGAGGTCGCGCTGAATGTAGAAGGTTCTGCTGTTGAAAAGGCATTGAATCGTACACTTTTACCAGCCTTTCATGGCTTTTTTAGTGTAGGGACACTCATTGGAGCGGCTCTGGGAGTCGGAGCTGTAGCTATCCATCTTCCGATCATGGTTCATTTCTCGATTCTCGCTCTGTTGATGGCTGTCGCTGTTATATATTTCTTTCGTCATCTACCAGAGGAAACTGGAAAGGAACAGGTAGAAGGTGTTGCTCATAAAAGATCGGCTGCTAAGCAACAGCTAGAGGTATTCAAAGAGAAGAGAATTATCTTAATTGGGATTATGGTTCTGGGAATGGCATTTGCGGAAGGTTCTGCAAATGACTGGTTGCCACTGATCATGGTAGATGGTTACGGGGTCAATTCACTGACCGGTTCATTAGTGTATGGCGTATTTGTTGCAGCAATGACTCTGGGACGTTTTTCAGGAGGATGGGTTTTAGATCGTTATGGAAGGGTGCGAGTCTTATCGGGGTGTGCTATTGCGGCGATCCTGGGATTGATGCTTGTAATCTGGGGTCAACACTATTTCGTCGCTTCGGTAGGTGTCTTTTTTTGGGGACTTGGAGCTTCACTTGGTTTTCCGGTAGGATTATCCGCAGCGGGGGATGAACCTCAAGGTGCTGCTGCGAAAGTTGGAGCTGTTGCGACTGTGGGCTACATCGCATCTCTGGTCGGTCCGCCTGCGCTAGGCTTCTTGGGAGAGCATTTTGGATTACTAAATGCTTTGATTGTTGTCCTCATTGGCATAGTCATCTCGGCTTCTTTGACAAGATCGGCTAGACCTTTACAAATTCAAAATACTTCACTTCAAATTGACAGAGGAAAGGGTAATTAACATGAAAACAGAAAAACAAAAAATGATAGATGGCGAACTATATATGGCTTGGGACGAAGAACTTACACGTGATCGAGCTTATGCTAGAAAGATGACGCGTATATACAATCAATCTACCGAATTGGATGATGAACTACGAGTTAAAATACTTAAAAAACTGCTTGGTTCGACAGGGGATAATCTGGGTATGGAGCCAAATATTCGGTTTGACTATGGCTACAATATACATGTCGGTGAAAACTTTTATGTGAACTTTGATTGTACTATTCTTGATGTTTGTGAGGTGCGAATAGGCTCTAATTGTATGTTCGGACCCGGTGTCCACATATATACAGCAACTCATCCCATAGACCCAAATGAACGGAATAAGGGGCCAGAATACGGAAAACCAGTGACGATTGGCAATAATGTATGGATCGGCGGACGCGCTGTAATTAATCCAGGGGTAACAATCGGTCATAATGTGGTTATTGCATCAGGAGCCGTTGTGACAAAGGATGTTCCAGACAATACGATTGTTGGCGGTAATCCAGCAAAAGTGATTAAAGAGATTGACGTATAATATTTTTGACTTGCATGAGCTAGTAGAAATGGATTATCGTGATTTGAAATATAATCCATGGGTAAACAGAAGAAGATCTATGATAAAAAAAATTATATTTGATTTGGGAAATGTATTGTTAAATTAGGACCCAGAGTAGTATTTAAAGTTAAAGAATATTGATCCTAATAAGGTTATGGAAGTATATAATGAGATGTTCCAAGTAAAGGAATGGAGTCTACTCATAGAGGGTTAATAAAGGAAGAATAAGCTAAAGATCTTATCATAAAATGAGCAAAAACTCATTCTGCTGCCGACATATCACAGGCGGACAGTCTTCTTGCTTTTATTATCTAATGGGAGAGAAGAATATGAACTATACAGAGAAGTACCGTCCCCAGTTTCACTACACGCCTGAGAAAAACTGGATGAACGATCCGAATGGAATGGCCTACTACGAAGGTGAGTACCATCTATTCTATCAGTATACCCCTTTTTCAAACCAACCAAATTTTGAAAAAATGCATTGGGGGCATGCAGTAAGCTCGGATCTTGTACATTGGGAGGAGCTTCCTCCTGCCTTGTCGCCAGGTGAAGACGGAGCTATCTTTTCAGGTAGTGCCGTAGTCGACAAGCAAAATACCAGTGGTTTTTTTGATGAGGAAGGTTCCGGACTTGTGGCAATCTATACGAACAACGGTAACACGGCCACTCCTGATAAACCGCAGGTTCAAAGCATTGCCTACAGTAAAGACAAGGGACGAACTTGGACAAAGTACTTGGGTAACCCGGTCTTGTTCCCAGATACAACGCTTGATTTTCGAGATCCAAAAGTATTCTGGCATGTTGAGACATCTAAGTGGATCATGTCGCTAGCTGTAAATGACCGTGTGGAATTCTACACATCTCCAAATTTGAAGGAATGGATGTTTGCTAGTGATTTCGGAGAAGACGTGATTGGCACGCATCGCGGTATTTACGAATGTCCGGACCTGTTTTCAATGGATGTCGACGGAGATCCAAATAAGAAAAAATGGGTGCTTATACTCAGTGTCGGCGATTGTAATGGCGTGAACCCAAACGATCCAGAACCACCAGCAGGCGGATCTGGCATGATGTATTTTGTCGGCACCTTCGACGGTAGGACATTTACACCAGACAAACCCATCCATTCGATTCATGATCTGAAGTGGATTGATTTTGGATCCGACTTCTATGCAGCTGTCACTTGGGATAATACGACGGAAATAGACGGTCGGAGGCTGTGGATCGGTTGGATGAACAACTGGCGGTATGCGGATTTGCTCCCGACCAACAAGTGGCGGGGAAGTACGTCGATTCCACGTGAGCTGAAGCTGAAGACGTATCAAGAAGGTATTCGTCTCGTGCAAGAACCGGTGGAAGAGTTGAGCGGGATTCGCTCGCCGCTCGCGACTTTGGAAAATGTGACAATCACACCTGATACGAATCCGCTTACGGACATCACCGTCGATAAAGCGGAATTGATTGCGGACTTCGAAATTGGAACCGCAACAGAGTTCGGATTTAAGGTTAGAACGTCTGCGGACGAAGAGACTATTATTGGATACAATATTGCTATGAAGAAGTTGTTTGTTGATCGAACTAACTCAGGTAAAACAGATTTCCATCCAGATTTTGCGGCTAAGCACGAAGCGCCACTCGAGCCGGACGATAACCGTGTTCGTCTATTAATCTATGTAGATTGGTCAACGATCGAAGTTTTCGGTGGCGATGGTACTGCGGTTATTTCCGACACTATATTTCCCACTCCCGGAAGCGACGGTCTTAATCTTTATACGGTTGGCGGTAACGTGAAGCTAGTGTCGCTTCAAATCAATGAGCTGCAAAGCATATGGCTGCCGAATGACAAAGTCAAGGAGAACATACATGCACATCAGGATAGGCTCGTTTAGTTCGGTCGCTATCTGAAATAATTACTTTTTATCATAATCAAGGAATGGAAAGGGACTTGTCGTATGACAAGTCTTTCTTCCGTTATGAAAAATGTGGTAAAGAAAACTTTAATGAACTCTTACATATGACGACAGTTCCTCCGTAAAAGCATTGTAATCGGTCTTAAAACCCATAATTTAACACTAAATATTTTTTTGTTGAAGTATAAATGTTGATAAATTATTCCAAGGATATCTTTTTATTAATCATTTGGTAATAATATTTGTCCAATTGCTTTAAAGAAACTTCTCCGTCCTGATGACTCCACCATAAGATAAGGGAACTAATCACCCCTGAGTGAAATTCTGCCAACAGTTCAATTGGTATAGTATAGTTTTTACCTCTTTTTTTTAATTCCAAAAAGTCCTCTTTTATTAGATCTTTCAAATACTTACTCGAAAAGTTATAGAACATTTTATCATCTTTCTGATTTAATAATATTTTTTCAATTAAACTACCGTCTGACATTATAAATAAGCTTTGAAGTGGCTTTTTTAACCTTTCCTCTGCACTCATCTGCAAATATCCCTTCATGAGCTGTGCTAGTGTGAATGACAATAGGCTAAATTTGTCAGTAAAATGTTTATAGAAGGTTGTACGATGTACCATAGCTTGTTCACATATTTGGTTTACAGTAATAGAAGTAAAAGTACTTTCTTTCAGACAATGAATAAGTGCCATTGATAGTAATTTAAGTGTTCTCCTAACTCTTAAATCAATAGTTTCTTCAGTAATTTTCATCTACAATTTCTCCTTCTTGTTGTTTAACTATATAAACTAATAAGATTGATTCTTACATCAGTTAATCTACGGATGTATATTATTTATTATACAGATTTAACATTTGTCTGGAAGTGAAATAGGGAAATAAAGGTTGGTGAGTTGATTGTGAAGTGGAGAATGAACTAAGAGTAATGAAGTTTTTTCTGAATCAGTTTATGGTTGAAGCTTGTGTGCTCAGAAACGTGCATGGTTCTTATAATCATCAATAAAAGGTGAGGAGATTAAAGATGCCTAAATACACCATCGTAGATAAAGAAACTTGTATTGCATGTGGAGCTTGTGGAGCAGTAGCTCCAGAGATTTATGATTATGATGAAGAAGGTATAGCGTTTGTCGCTCTAGACTTAAATCAGGGCACAGTGAATGTGCCAGATACATTAGAAGATGAGCTTAGGGATGCTTTTGAAGGGTGTCCGACAGATTCTATAAAAATTGCTGATGAAGCATTCGATGGAGACCCTTATAAATTTAAATGAAAATGAGTGCCACTGGAACACAGAAACTCATGAGATTATTCGGTTATTGGAGGTTGAAGTACACGGTCATCAAAGAAAAGTTAACCTAAACATTTTGAAGGAGGATTTGATTAATATGAATCAAGAAGTCATTCCAGTTAAAGAAATTCCTGGTTTTCAAACGCGAGCTGAGGAATTTTTTCCTATCGATTGGTATAAGGAAATGCTCTATAATCATCCGGTTTACTTCCATGAAAAAACAAAAACATGGAATGTCTTCAAGTATGAATACGTTAAGCAGGTTTTAAGCAATTATGAAGTCTTTTCAAGTGAAGGACCGAGAACAACTATTTTTGTCGGAAACAATTACAAACAAGACAAATCTTTGTCTATTACAAGTCTAACAACTATTGATCCTCCCCAGCATAAGAAGAGTCGCTCTTTGTTGGCAGCAGCTTTTACTCCTCGCAGCTTGAAAAATTGGGAACCTCGTATTGAACAAATTGCACTTGAACTTATAGAAGAAATGCAAGAAAACGCAACTGTTGATATTATTGAAGCCCTAGCATCCCCTTTGCCCAGTATAGTTATTTCCGATTTATTTGGAGTACCAATACAAGATAGGCATCAATTCAAGAAGTGGGTAGACATCCTTTTCCAACCTTACGATAAAGAGAGGTTGGATGACATTGAACTACAAAAAGAACATGCTGCAAAAGAATATTTCCAATATCTATACCCCATTGTCCTTCAAAAACGTTCGAATCCAACAGATGACATTATCTCAGATCTGATTCGAGTTGAAGTAGAGGGGGAAAAATTTACTGATCAAGAGATTGTGCAGGCAACAATGCTGCTTTTAGGTGCGGGTGTCGAAACAACCAGTCATGCCTTAGCCAATACTTTCTATTCCCTACTCTATGATAATGACTCATTATATGGAGAACTAAGGAGTAATCCAGAATTAGTCCCAAATGCCGTCGAAGAAATGCTCCGATATCGTTTTCAAATTTCAAAAATGCATCGGACTGTTAAAAAAGATAATACATTATTAGGTACTGCGGTAAAAAAAGGAGATGTAGTCATTGCGTGGATGAGTGCATCCAATATGGATGAAACTATGTTCGATGATCCCTTCTCTGTTAACATTCATCGTGTAAACAATAAAAAGCATATGACTTTTGGAAATGGTCCACATTTCTGTTTAGGTGCCCCTCTTGCAAGATTAGAAATGAAGATTGCATTAGAGGTATTTTTAAAAAAGTTTTCTCGCATTAAACCTGTAGACGGGTTTGAATTAGAAGAAAATTTAACTTCTTCAGCTCCAGGACAATCTTTAACTCATCTACCTATGCAGGTTTATAAGTAAGGTAAGCCGAGGATGGTAATTACTGCGAATGTAAATCAACATCCACACTACATCGATGCCAGAAATACCAATGAAGCCACGAAACTGTTACGTTAAGGATCGTCACTGATGCAATGGATATTTTGAAAATCAAGCGATCCCTAATGTTTAGATTGCACTATCAAAGTTAATTATGCGTTATTTCGATGGAAATTAAGTGCTTCTATAATAAAAAAGAAAAAACAACTCAAGAGGATCGGGGGGCAAAATTCGAGGCAAAGGGACAAGCGGTATATACAGTGAAGAATTCTCGCCAGAAAAGTGTTACTAAGATGCTGGAACCGTTGTTCCAAGTTGGTTACGATTTTTCTATATATGCGTGTCACTAAGTTAAATTACTTTTATCATATGAATGGAGGTATCTGGGATGAAGCTTTCTGGAAAGGTAGCGGTTGTGACCGGAGCAGCATCGGGTATGGGAAAAGCGATTGCAGAACTTTTTGCAGCAGAAGGGGCTAAAGTAGTTGTGTCGGATTTGAGTTTGGAAAATGCACAGAAAGTCGTCATGGATATTGAGTCAAAAGGTGGCGATGCAATCGCGGTCTTTGCTAACATTGCGGCCGAGGATGACGTTCAGGTACTGATCGACAAAACGATTGAACGTTACGGAACAGTCGACATTCTGGTGAATAACGCTGGTATAATGGACAACTTTGTCCCTGCGGGAGAGGTTACGGACGTGTTATGGGAGAAAGTTTTTGCAGTCAACGCAACAGGCCCCATGCGAACGATACGTAAAGTGCTACCAATCTTCACAGAGAAGAAAGCAGGCGTTATTGTCAACATTGCCTCAGCGGGCGGCTTATTTGGCTCTCGTGCCGGAGCGGCATATACGGCGTCCAAACATGCAGTTATCGGGCTGACGAAGAACGTTGGCTTTCAATATGCGAAGCTTGGTATCCGTTGTAATGCTGTCGCGCCTGGCGGTGTTAAGACAAATATTGCTGCGACTCTCACAGAAGTTAGTCCGTTCGGGGCGGAACGTGCGCAAATCGGAATGGATATTAATCCTGGGATAGGAGAACCGGAAGACATCGCGAAAGTAGCGTTGTTTTTAGCCTCCGACGAATCGAGCTTTGTTAACGGCACAACGATTACAGCAGATGCCGGATGGACGGCTTATTAACGGTCTATCTACCTTAAAAGACTGCTTCCTTAACGAGGGAAGCAGTCTTTTTTTAGTTTGTGAAAAAAAAGAAATAGTAAGTTCATTATTATGATTCACATAGTTAGTCAGTATATTCTTTCAATACAGGTAATTAATAGAGCGTTTACAATTCGGATGATAACCATTGTATTGAAACTTTACAATGAGATATTCATCTTTGTAATTCACTATATCGTGCCTATATGCTCAACTTTATAATAAGGACATGTCAAGAATTCATTACAGGAGGAGCATATGGAGACAGCAACTACAATCGAAAATGGTGTGGGCTTACGAACCAAGAAAACAAAAATCGTCCGAAGAAGCGACAGTTGGCAACTATATTTGATGCTGCTGCCAGCGGTCATGCTAGTGTTTATTTTTGTTTACATTCCAATGGGCGGTATTGTGATGGCTTTTCAGGAGTACGAACCTTACTTGGGAATCATGAAATCCGAATGGGTGGGTTTGGATCAATTTAAATTTCTGTTTGAGTATCCTGATAGTGTGCAAGTAATTTGGAATACGTTAAGAATTTCTGTGCTCAAATTAGTTTTTAGTATCATCACAACACTTGGATTTGCAATGCTACTCAATGAAGTGAGAAATAAGTTCACTCGCAATGCAGTTCAGACCTTTGTTTTTCTACCCCATTTTCTGTCTTGGGTAGTTCTTGGAGGGGTATTCATCGAACTTCTCAATCCTGATCACGGGTTGATAAATCAGTTCATTGTTTTCTTGGGCTTTGAGCCTATCTTCTTCTTAGGAGATAACAACTGGTTTCTAGCTACTGTCATTAGTACGGATGTATGGAAAGAGTTCGGGTATGGATCGATAATCTTCCTAGCGGCATTAGCAGGCATTAATCCCGCCTTATATGAAGCCGCTCAACTGGATGGAGCCGGTAAGTTGAAACAAATGCTTCATATAACTTTACCTTCTCTTATTCCAACCATTTGTGTTGTACTTATTCTGTCATTAAGTCAAGTGTTAAGTGCTGGTTTTGACCAAATATTTAATCTTTACAATCCACTTGTTTATGAAAAAGGCGATATTATCGATACATTTGTATATCGTGTCGGTCTGATCGGAGGAAATTACAGCTTTGGAACAGCTATCGGTTTATTCAAATCCATAGTTGGACTCATCTTGATCATCGGTGGATACCGATTAGCTTATAAAGTGGCCGGATACAGAATCTTCTAGGGAGTGAGGCATATGAATACCATTTCAGGTTCAGAACGTTGGTTTAACAGATTTAATAATAGTCTCATGATTTTTCTAGCAGCAGTTTGCCTGTTCCCCTTGCTCCATGTATTCGCGATATCATTTAGTTCGAGCTCGGCTGTCGCCTCAAATGATGTAACATTTTGGCCAATTGGGTGGAATTTAAATTCTTACTCGAAAGTACTGAGTAATCCCAATTTGATTAGTTCCGTAGGACTCTCCTTGCAACGCACGGGCTTGAGCTTAATTTTAGGTCTCTTGGTGAACTGTTCGGCTGCATATGTCATGTCGAAAGAAGGAGGAAGAAACGGAATAGCGGGATATAAATTTTTTGTTGGATTTTTTGTAGTATCGATGCTATTTAATGGGGGTATGATTCCTACTTATCTGTGGGTAACAAAGCTTGGCCTTTATAACACCGTCTGGGCGCTCGTTTTGCCAACGTTAGTGAATACTTTCTATCTCATTCTCATTATGAATTTCTTCAAAGCATTACCAAAGGAACTGGAAGAAGCTGCCTTTATGGATGGGGCTAATCACTGGAAGGTGTTTACTAAGTTGTTCTTGCCATTATCACTTCCTGTGCTGGCTACAGTAGGGATGTTCATGATCGTAATGGATTGGAATGAATGGTTAATGGGCCAGATTTATATGAAATCCGATAACGTGCCACTAAGTACATTTCTTAAGGCGGCCCTTTCAGAACCGATCATTGACGCTAGTAATGCAGAAGAGGCTGCTAAATACAATCCACGTTCGTTAAATGCTGCACAAGTCTTGATCGGAGCTCTTCCCATATTGATAATTTATCCGCTTCTCCAGAAATTTTTCACACAAGGTATTGTCATTGGTGCAGTAAAAGAGTAATTCAAACCTAATAGAATTTAGAATGATTTCTTAAGATACAAGTTACTAGAATAACATATCTCCTTTCATTCTGAAACTAATCATTGTAATAAGTCTATTAAAAATTAGGGGGTTCTAAATGAGAAAGAAAATGCGAGTAATTCCATCTGTCGTTGTGACTGCTGTTCTTTTTAATTTGCTACTGGGTTGTAGTACTGGAAACAATTCAAACAAAGCAATAAATGAAAATAGTGAAATTAAAACAAAAATTAATATTGTTAATGGAAAAATTGATCCACCTGTTACGCTAAATATAATCCGGGGCGAGGATCAGACCATGCTGTTCAAGAACGGAGAAACGATCGATAACAATATTCACTACCGCTGGGCTAAAGAGGCCTTGGGGGTAGATATTAAAACCTTATGGACAGCGCCCACGACTGGCGATGGTTATGATACTAAGCTTAAACTCTTGTTATCATCAGGAGAACGTTTGCCAGATGTTTTCGTCGCCAATAGTGCTGATACAATCAATACGTACTTAAAATCAGGCAAAGTACTGAATGCAGGCGAAGCTTTTGAGAAATATGCATCTCCCACTTACAAAGCAGCGATGAATGAAGTACCTTCGGCATGGCTACCCTTCACGAAAGATGGACAGAAGCTTGCTTTACCCATTATCAATGAAAATTTCGGGTCACAATCGGTGATGTGGATTCGCCAAGATTGGTTGGATAAGCTTAAATTGAAAGCGCCTACAACTATTGAAGAACTGGAAATTGTTATGGACGCGTTTACCAATCAGGATCCGGACGGAAACGGGAAAAAAGATACGATTGCCTTGGACTATGTTACTAACGGAACGGAAATGCTTGGTTCCCCCATCGGTGACACTTCCTGGATTTTTGGAATGTTTGGAGCAATTCCGGAGAGATGGTATCCAGGAGAGGACGGCAAGCTGCAGTATGGTTCCATTCAACCGGGGATCAAGAAAGCACTGGAAAAAATGAGAGAGTGGAAATCGAAGGGGTATCTACCGAGCGATATCGCACTCCATAATTTCAATACCATCGTACAAAATGTCGCTGCGGCGAAAGTCGGGATCGTTGGTGGCCAATATTGGCTCATGGGTTATCCTGGTTCCATGATGCTACAAGCTGACCCGAATGCTGAATTCCGACCCTATCCACTTCCTGAGGGGATCGATGGGAAAAACATGCGCACAATCGGCAATGACTATGAGGGTGCAATCTTAATCAGTAAGGATATTTCGGAGGAATCTCTCCAAGCGCTCTTCCACTATATGAACACGTTATATTCTATCTACGATAAACCGGATTTATCCTTGTTCAAAGGGTTTCAAGAAGGCTACGATTATACCATTCAAGACGGTAAAGTGACAACAAAGACGGAGGATATTCCGGGTGGATATATATCTACGACAAAATATTTACTTCCCGGTAGGCCCGTTTACCAATCTAAAATGAAAGAGATTAGAATGAAGTTTATCGAAGGAAAAAAAGAAACTGCTGAGGATCTCGCCGTTATGTTTACTGCTGGAATAAGTGGCATGGAAAGTCCTTTAGACAAATATAATTACGACGCATTAAGGGTAGTTTCAGAACAACTTTCTGCAGACGTGCCACAATATTACCAAGGTCCGGCGACCCGAGTGATGATTTCAAGGAACGAATTGCTTAGTAAAATGCAAATGGACACATATACCAAAATTATTTATGGGGAAGAAAACCTGAATGCTTTTGATTCCTTCGTAGAAAAGTGGAAATCCTCCGGTGGGGAAGAAATTACGGAAGAAGTCAACGAATGGTACGAATCCATTAAGTGAAATCAAGGAGGTTCCATCCGGCAGCGGAGACCTTTCAGTTGAGAATTAGTAAAACGACCGTTTGAGAGCGGTCGTTTTACTGAAATTCATCAAAATTATGAAGGCTTTTCATTCTATTTAAAAAGTGAGGTTACCTAAAATGAAAAAAGTAAAGGGCGTTAACCTAGGAAATTGGTTAGTCTTAGAGAAGTGGATGAATCCGATAATGTTCGAGGGAACGCATTGCGAGGACGAGGCTTGGCTTTGCAGAACGCTACCCAAGGAATTGAAGCTCGACCGTTATAAGCAGCATCGAAACACGTTTATTACCGAGCGAGACTTTGCCTACATAGCCAACAAAGGATTGAACGCGATCAGAATTCCAATACCTCATTTCATTTTTGGTGATGTTGAGCCATTTGTCGGGTGTATCGAATATCTCGACAAAGCATTTGATTGGGCGGAGAGACATGGTCTCCAAATTTTGATCGATCTGCATACAGCGCCTGGAAGCCAAAATGGTTTTGATAACGGTGGACTCTGCGGTGTATGTAAGTGGAGTCAGGATCCTGCAGGGGTTGAATTTGTCTTAAACGTATTGGAACGTCTTGCACAACGATATGCGAATCGGGTGGGGTTATGGGGAATTGAAATCCTTAATGAACCTATCAACGCAGAGCTATGGGCCCAGATTCAAAATCACTACATTGCTGTTGATAAGGAAGAAGCGAAAGGTTCAGGTCCAGTGACAAGCGAGTTCTTAAGAGACTTCTACGTTGATGCGTACTGGAGAATGAGAAAGCATCTTCCAGAAGAGAAGGTCATCGTATTCCATGACGGATTTCGGCTTCATGAATGGAAGAACTTTATGCAGGAATCCAAATTCGTAAACGTTGTGCTTGATACACACATGTATCTGAGAATGGCTGCTTATACCGGAATAGCAACAAATGTGGATGAATTTGTGGCCTACATTGAAAACAACTTTGCGAAGGACGTTGCAGAGATGCAAGCCTATTTTCCGGTGATCGTAGGTGAATGGTGCCTGTCCACTATTGAGAAAAACTTTAAGGGCTTTAGCTCAGAAGAGCAAAAAACCATTCAGCAGAAGCTCGCTAAGGCATTCCTCGATGCTTGGGAGAATGGACAAGGCTGGTTTTATTGGAGCTATAAGCAGTTGCATGATACAAGTCACGGATCCGAGTGGGAAGGTTGGGACTCTTGGGATTGGGGCAAATGCGTTGAGTTGGGCTGGATGCCGGGTAATTATGCATAAAACCGCCCCAAAGGATTCATTTGATCAAACGGCCGAGGAAGAAAATAAGAATTGATGCATAAGAACTTTTGGTTGCCATTCTTTTTGGTTTATACCTAAAATTATACCATTGTAGGGAACGATAAGTTATTGTGTAAAACGGGGGCCCACAACTATGTGCACACATGGATAACAAGTCCCCTTCCCCCCCGAATAGATTCCATTCCTGTGATAATGATTCGCTAACAGGTTGTTCTTCTAGTCAATGCACTTCCCATTTCGGTTCCAGCTTTTCCGGGTCCAATTGTGAAGTATCTTGTATGTTAAGTTACATCATCACTTCCTTCATCACTTCCTTCATTAGAATGCCTCCAAGCTCATTTCAATTGCCATCATTCATCTTCACTTCTACTGTATAGCTCACTTTTGTTGCCGACGCCAAAACTCCCCTCAAGTATATCGAACAACGAAAGCGTTATATGAGATGGATCGGATGTTCGATGCTTTATAATCTCGGAACGAAAGATGCGTGACTGTCTCATGTAAATATGCTACATCAGCATCTTGTAGCCCAGTGAATAGAGTGATCATATATCAATATAATGTCGTGATTATCTCAGAATCGACTTATCCAAACTTTCCTATACGTTTCTCTACTGATTTAAGATGTTAACCTTTGTTAGACTGTAAAAGAATCAAGAATAAGTGATTCCACAATGAATTAGGGGGGATTGACAGATGCATAAACAAAAAAAGTGGGCCCGAAACTTCTTTTTAACGGCGATCGTGCTAACAACCTTAATGGCTCTTACCGCATGCAACAGCAAAAACAACGATGGGAGCGGTACGAATGAGAATCTGTCGACGACGTCGGAAACCGGTAAAAAGCCCGTGACACTCCGCTTTCTCTCGAATTTGCCTGACCGTAAGACCGGTCAAGGTCTTGCCGAACAAACTGTAATCGACAATTTCGAGAAAGACAACCCGGACATCGAGATAGACCTCGAGGCGTTGGCTACTGATCCTTTCGGCAACAAATTAAAGATTTATATGGCCTCTAATGAACCAATTGATGTGTCCATGGTTCAAAGCGGAGCTACTCTGAATACGCTGGTGCAAGCCGGCTACATCAGGGAACTCGATCAGCAAGATTACGACAATGATACGTACAGCTTCTTCCCGGGCGTGTTAAAGAATTTTATATTCGACGGGAAATTATACGGGTTGCCGCGGAACAGCGACTACGAGGTCATTTATTACAATAAAAAATTGTTTGCTGACTATGGCGTAAAGGTGCCTACGACATTTGCGGAGCTCCGTGACACAGCCAATGCGTTCCGTGCCAAAGGAATTATTCCAATGTCCACAAATGGCAAAGAACTTTGGACATTCGCCGAAATGTACCAAAATATTGCACAACGTTACAGCGGTGACCAAAACCTTATTCTAGAGGCCATAGACAAGAAGATCAAACTAGAGGATGACGACAGTTTTCTAAAGGCTGCACAGTTTATGGCTGAGCTACGCGATAATAAGATGTTCCAAGACGGTTATATGGCAGCAGATTATGGTGCGTCCAAAAACCTGTTTACCCAAGAAAGAGCAGCGATGTGGTACATGGGTTCTTGGGAATCGGGGATGGCGTCCGATAATCAGCTTTCACAAGAGTTCCGGGATAACTTGGGTGTTCTTAAGTTTCCAACGGTTGAAGGAGGTAAGGGTAAAGACTCGGATCTTCTTTCCTGGAACGGTGGAGGGTATGCGATTATTAGCAAGTCCAAGCATCCAGAAGAGGCAAAGAAATTCTTCGATTACATGATGCGCGCTGACCAATGGGCGAAAGCCGCGTGGGAAACTGGAGGGGCAGTTCCTGCTCAAAAGTATGAATTGACTGGAGAGGAAACGGATGTTCAGAAGCAACTTACGGACGTGCTGGTAAACGCGACTTCGACGGCAGGTGCTTCAGCGATCGATTATGGAACAGCTAAATTCAAAGATGAGTATACAAAACAATTCGGCATGTTCTTCTCCTCCAGCATGAAGCCGGAAGAACTTGTGGTTGAGCTGCAAAAAACGATCGATAACCAATAAAGCGGTATGATTTAAAGACAGAAGAAGAAAAGGGCAGGAAGACAGTATTCAATATATTCTTGCTCTTATTTCTTCTATAGAATGGAGCGTTCTTCATCATGGAGAAAGTATTTGGAAACAAATTGGCAATTTTTATTTTTGTCTTTCCTGGTATTCTACTGTTCGTTCTTACTTTTTTGGCTCCGATTGCTCTAAGCGGGTACTATTCATTGACGAATACTCTCGGGCCAGGAACGACAATTAATATGGTCGGACTGCAAAACTATATAGATCTCCTTTTTCACGATAAACAATTCTGGCATTCTCTGCGGAATGCTCTATTGCTAGGCGGAGGTTTAATCATTGTACAGCATCCGATTTGCATTCTCTTTGCGATCCTGCTTGACCAAGTTGGCGGCAAGGCCGAGAAGCTTTTAAGGACGATCTTTTTCATTCCGTGCCTTATTTCGGTTGTAGTCTTATCAAAAATGTGGGTTTCCCTGCTTGATCCGAACTTCGGCATTCTGAACAAACTGTTGGACATGATTGGACTTGACTTTCTTATGCGTGCGTGGCTAGGAGACCAAAGCACGGCGCTCGGCTCCATATTATTTATATTGATTTGGTCTGGTTTTGGCTGGGGATTGTTGTTTTATTATGCAGGCGTGAAGGGAATACCCGAGGACCTGTACGAGGCTGCCAAATTGGACGGGGCTGCTGGATTTAAGCTGCATTCACGCATTACGCTCCCCCTTTTGGCTCCGGTTATCTCCGTTCAAGTAACACTGGCGATCATCTCTGCTTTGAAGACGATGGACATGGTGTTTCTGACGACAAGGGGTGGCCCAGGTGATTCAACGCAGTTTTTAGGCGTCTACTTGTATGAGAAGGCGTTTACTTCCAACCAATTCGGATACGCAAACGCGATATCAATTCTATTTATTATCATTTGCTTAATTGCTACATATCTCAGCAATAAGTTGATACGCAGCGAAACGCTGGAAGGATAGGGGATCATAACATGAAAGCGAGAGCAAAGTTTGGGATTTGGGTGTTTTTATCCATCATTGCATTACTTCAGTTGTTTCCATTAATATGGCTCATCAATAATTCGTTCAATACTAGTGCTGATTTTTATTCAGAACACATTCTAAAGTGGCCGTTGGATCCGCAATGGCAAAATTATGTCAACGCTTGGGTAGACGGTAACATGCTGAAATATATGTTCAATAGCGTGTTTGTCACGAGTGTTACGATCGTGCTGACGGTCATCTTATCGCTTACGCTTAGCTATGCGTTCACGCGAATGCAGTGGAAAATGCGTTCGTTTTTCTTTACAATCATATTGTTAGGGATCATGATTCCGATTCACGCAACGTTGCTTCCGAATTTTGTAATATTTAAATGGCTGGGGCTAACCGACTCATATCTTGGACTGATTCTTCCTTATACAGCCGTTTCTGTTCCGTTCAATATGTTCATACTCACGGGATTCTTGCGAAGTATCCCTAAGGAGATGGAAGAGTCCGCGGTGATTGATGGATCCGGTATTTATCGGATCGTGTTTGGAATTATCGCGCCGTTGACAAAGCCCGCTATTGTGACAGTGATCATTACCACATTCCTGAACTGTTGGAACGAGTTCATTATGGCCTCAACATTTATTAGTAATGAAGCTTTAAAAACGCTTCCATTTTCGGTAATGAACTTCACAGGTGTATATAGTTCCGATTACGGCTCCCAGTTTGCTGTTATGGTGCTCACCACCATACCCGCAATTGTTATCTACGCATTTTTTAACGATCAAATCACAAAAGGGGTAATGGAAGGGGCCGTAAAAGGCTAAACTATGTCCTCAACCCCCATAAACAGAGTCTTTTACTCATTGATTACAAAAGACTCTGTTCTACTCCTTCCAGCATATAACGACACATGCTATGGAAATGCTAATCTTGAAATTTTAGAGGCGAGGACAAACCGTGCGCACTTATTTCATGAATATGAGACTGAAAAATAAAATTGTGATTGTCCTCCTTTTGTTTTGCACTGCCGTGACGCTCATGTTCGGGTATTTCTCATTTATCACTTCCAAGACACAGATTATCAATAAAGTCAGTGCCTCGAATTTATCTGTTGTGAACGTCATTGACAACAATTTGACCGGGATGCAAAAAAACATTTCGGATTGGGTGACGGTGTTTACTCTATCATCTACGATTCAAAACCGTTTGCAAAACCAACCTGCTAGTACGGATAAATTGGAAACGGAGCTTTACTCTGGTCCTATGGCATCCATTATGGATCAAATGCTGGCGACCGGGAATTTAGATTATTTGGCTCTTTACGGCACGAAAAGCGAACCATTGTACCAGATTGCCACGGACGGTAGTTACGGTTCTGGCAGTTTAAACGAGATTTGGCATACGGATATTTATAAACAAACTATGGCACTGGGCGGAGCATCGTACTGGTTTCCTTTAGACGACGAGGACGATCCTTTTATTGTGAACAACCAGAAGGATAAAATCGGAATGACTCGGATCATTCGGAGCGTATATACCGGAAAGCAAATCGGGTTTGCTTTTGTCGGTGTGAATAAAGAGACGATTCGCAAGCAGTATCTGAAAAATCTCTACGATCAAGAGCGTGGCATTGTCATTCTTGACAGTCTGGGGAACACTATTGTGGAGGCGGGCAAGGCGTTTTACTCCATAAGCGATCCTAACTTTTCCATTTATAGAGGAAAAACAAATATTAAACAAGGGTCCCAAATCGTTTATTCATCACAAGACGACATGCTTGTCTCCTACAGCGAAATGGACAACGGCTGGCGGATTCTATACGCTATTCCCCTTAAGTCGCTTATTAAAGAGTTGAATGCCATTAAATTATTTGTGCTCTTGATCATCGGACTTGCTTTTGTGGTTTCCATTCCATTAATGTCTGCATTGAGCTGGACGATCACGGCTCCGGTCGGGAACCTCTTGAAATCGATGAAACGATTTCAAAACGGATGCTTCCACGAGAGAGTTGAAGTTAAATACAATGATGAAATCGGCCAACTAAGCCGCGGATATAATGAAATGGTAGGCAATATTAAGTCGCTCGTTGACGATGCTTACATTTTAAAGCTGAAAGAACAAGAAGCAGAGTTAAAAGCCCTGCAGTCTCAAATCAATCCGCATTTTCTCTATAACATGCTCGATACGATTTATTGGGAAGCCGCATATGCAGGACAGGATCGAATCAGCGAAATGGTGGTAAATCTATCCAGATTATTCCGGTTAAGCCTAAACCAGGGGAAAAGTTTTACTAGCATGGCTAAAGAGAAAGAACTGATTACGCTCTATCTCACTCTTCAGCAAATGAGGTTTAAGGATAGGCTGCGTTATTCGATAGACATTCCTGATGAATTGGAACATTTCGTCCTTTTGAAATTAAGCTTGCAACCGTTTATTGAAAATGCATTGATTCATGGAATCGAACGAAAACGCGAAGGTGGGCAGATTAGTATCCGTGGGGAGTTGGACGGTGGTTATCTAAAAATCATCATTGAGGATAACGGGGTTGGCATGGATGCCGAAACTGTCAAGCAAATTACAGAGGTCACTACGGACAATGATATTTCTTTATCCGATGACACTAGCGGATATGGCATCCAGAATGTGATCCAACGTTTAAGATATTATTATAAGGAAAACTATCGGCTCAAGTACACTAGCGAGCCTGGGACCGGGACGCAGGTCGAATTAACGATTCCAGTCGGGAAGAGCGTATAGGTACAGGGGGGTGGTCAATCATAATTAATCTAATGATCGTCGATGACGAAGAACGAGCCATAACGGGTATTAAGTCCCTAATAGACTGGGATCAACATGGAGTATCTATCAATGCAGAAGCCCGTGATGGGGTGGAAGCTCTTGAGATCCTCAAAACACACCCTGTCGATATTTTGTTAACGGATATACGCATGCCAGAAATGGATGGTCTTACACTTATTTCCATAGTTAACGAGAAGTACCCTCATATCAAATCCATTATTATGAGCGGATATGACGAGTTCTCCTATGCAACAAAAGCGCTCACACTCGGAGCTAGCGATTATCTCATTAAGCCAAGCCGGGTCAAAGAGATCCTTGACACGATATTAAAGTTAATAGAAAAAATCAAAAGCGAGCAAAAGCAGATTCATCACCTAGAATATTTGAAGCAGGGCTTCCGTGAAAGCCTACCCCTTTTACGCGAAAAAACACTAAGAAACCTCGTGATCGGTAATGAATGCCCTTATGAAAAATTGGTGGAGAATTTAAAACTTTGCGGAATCCTTTTCCCTCACTCCCACTTTTTTGTCATGGTTATTCAAATCGATACATTAATAGAGCTATATCAAACCTACAACTCTTATGATATCGAACTATTAAAATACGGGTTGAAGAACCTAGGCGAGGATACGATAGCTGAAGATTTCCTTTGTGCTGCGTTCGAATACGAAGATGATATCGTCATCGTCATGAATTCGAGATTCAAGAGTGATGCGGTAGAATTACTCCCCGTTTCACAGCGAATTAAAGCTAACGCATCTGCTTTTTTGAGGCTCAGTGTTTCAATTGGAATAGGAGTACCGGGAGAGCAGATCCATCATTTGAAAACATCACACATGACAGCCATGGATGCGCTGGATTCGACCTACTATAGAGGTAAGGGAAGAATCGTTTATTCTTCGACAAGTACTGAAAAGAACGTCGATATTACCGCTTATCCTATCGATTTAGAGAGAACGTTGCTTCAAGCTGTCCTGTCTGGAAATCCGGAGACCATAAGGGAGAAATTGTTACTCTTTCAAAAGACGTTAAACGAGGAACGCACCTCTAGGGATATAGCCATGAAGTTTACCTTTTCACTCTTTTTTGCGCTTTATCGCTTAGGAGTCGAAAAAGATATTGATGTAAGCACCATTTTCGGGGAAGATCTGCAAGTCATGGCTCAAAAGCTAGCCAAAACTTATTTGGATGAGATATATAGGGAAATGGTCGAGATTGCTGAAAAGATTTCAGAAGAGCTGGATCACAAGAAACAATCGAATAAATTATTCCAAAGGATTTTGGAATTCATTCGAAATAACTTCAATAAGGATCTTAATCGCGAAACGGTTGCAAAAGAGGTATTTATCACACCAGGTTATTTAAGCCTCTTATTCAAGCAGCAATTAAAAATAAGTTTTTTAAGCTACTTGCATAATGTACGGATTGAACAAGCAGCTATCCTCTTGAAAGACCCAGGTAAGCGTATTGGCGATATTGCGGTGGAAGTCGGATATAATGACGAAAAGTACTTCTTTCAGGTGTTTAAAAAATATACTGGAATGACACCCAATCAGTATCGAAACCTATTGTGATCTTGACCTATGTGTGCTTCTGTTCTCCGTATATGCAGGTTAGAAATTCGTTATTTTTTGTTTGATATGCGCTATATCTAAAGAATTTATTCCATCCTTATAATAAGTAGAATGAGAGTTCGCTGCTGATCAGCTCTCTTAAAAGTTGAAATATAATTGGAGGAGAGTATCTCAATGAATGTGAATAAGAGCAAGTACGATTGGGAAAACCCCTATATCCAACAGATCAATAGAGAACCGATGCATTCGGCATAGGGCGCTTACGCCTCCGAGGAACAGGCATTCATGCGGGAGCGCTACAAATCTCCGAATGTGGTGTTGCTCGACGGCACATGGACCTTTCATTTGGCATCTAGCCCGCATGATGTTCCGATCGGATTCTTTGAAGCAAGCTTCAAACCTGATGGCTGGAGTAATATTAAAGTCCCTGGAAGCTGGGAACTACAGGGTTTTGGCAAACCGATTTACACCAACATTTTGTTCCCGTTTAATATCGACAATCCTGCCGAGGCGCGCCATCTTCGTAGTCATAAAGACGAGGAATTGCTGGATCGCTTTCTTCCGCTAAATCCGCCCTACGTACCCGAAGATAACCCGACCGGCTGTTATTTGACGGAGTTTACGGTTCATGCGAACTGGAACGACAGAAATCTTTATCAACTTCGAATCCGTCGAATCTGCTTTCTATGTATGGGTAAACAGCATATGCGCAGGCTATTCGCAGGACAGCAAGTTAAACGCGGAGTTTAACATCACCGAGCTGGTGAGGCAAGGGGACAATAAGCTTGCCCTGCAGGTCATGCGCTGGTCGGATGGCACATACCTGGAAGATCAGGATTATTGGCATTTGTCGGGCATCCATCGATCAGTAGTCCTGTACGCAAAGCCGAGGCAGCATATCCGTGATTTTAAAGTCATGGCTTTGCTGGATGAGCAGTACAAGGACGGAAAGCTCATTGTTTATACCCACGCCAATAAGTACCATAATTACGGTGATTTCTCAGTTAGGGCTACGCTATTCGATTCGGAAGGTAAGCAAATCTTTGAGCCGATGACATCGCCTGTTGCTACCTCTACTCCAATGTATATGCCTTGGGGAGGGGAATGGAAGCCAGAGGACGGAGCTGCCCTTATAATTTCTGATGTTAAGAATCCGTTACTATGGAGCGCGGAGCAACCTAACCTATATACGCTTGTGCTCACGATGCTGGATCCTGATGGTAATGAAATCGATTTTGAGAGTTGTCGAGTAGGATTTCGTAGAATTGAACGTTCGCCTGAAGGTGTTATCCTCCTCAATGGCAAACGATTTATTGTCCGAGGAGTGAACCGGCATGAGCATCATCCCGATACAGGAAGAACGATTACGCCTGAGCGAATGCGGGAGGAGATCATTAAGATTAAGCAATTGAATTTTAATGCTGTACGGACAAGTCATTATCCGAACGATCCGGTGTGGTATGACTTATGCGATGAGCTTGGCTTGTACTTGGTTGACGAAGCCAACATTGAGACGCATGGTATACAGGGAACCCTGTCCAAAGATCCGGAATGGGCAGCCGCCTATCTGGATCGTGCCATCCGGATGGTGATGCGTGACAAAAATCACCCCTCAATCCTGTTCTGGTCGCTTGGAAACGAGTCGAGTGTAGGTGCGAACCATGCTGCCATGGCCGGGTGGATCCGGTTTTACGATCCTTACAGACTCGTCCAATACGAGAGCGGTTTTCCCAGTCCGCAAATATCCGATATCTTGGCTCCTATGTATCCTCCTCTGAGCTGGGTGGATAGAATTATGGCAGATACCAAAGACTTACGACCGCTGATCATGTGTGAATATGCGTATTCCAAGAGTAATGGTAATGGTAATTTTTATAAATTTTGGGAATTAATAAATACCCTAGGTTCCAAGGTGGATTTATATGGGATTGGTCCGATAAGGCTATTCGCACCACACATGCAGACGGTTCTACATCTTGGAGCTACGGCGGGGATTTTGGTGAATCCGTCGTTGATCCTGTTCCCGATATGTGTATGAACGGAGTCGTGTCACCTGATCTTGAACTCCACCCAGGAGCATACGAAATCAAAAAAATGCAAGCTCCTGTAGCAGTTCAAGATAAGGATTCGCTGCAAGGCTTGTTTACTGTTATTAACAAATACGCCTTTACAACTTTGGACCATTTGCAACTGTATTGGGAGGTTGTTGAGAACGGGATTGGAATTCAATCCGGTTCAATCCCCCTTGCTACCATTCTTCCTGGGGAACAAAAGGATGTGAATATTCCGTTTGTTAAGTCGAAAGGGAAAACAGGGGCCGAATACTTCGTCAATTTCTCTGTACGGCTCCACCATGAAACTTTATGGGCACCTGCAGGTTACGAAATTTTAAACGAGCAAATTCGTTTTCCGTTTCAAACTGGACCAATCTTAAACGATAAATCTCAACATTCGAAATTGACATTAATGGAGGACGCGGCGACAGTCACTGTTCAGGGGGATGTTTTCCTAGCTCGGTTCGACAAGCGGGAAGGTACGTTAACAACTTACGAGCGGTATGGGAAGACTCTTCTTCTGTCCGGAGCTCAGGAGAATTTTTACCGGGCACCCACTGGCATAGACCAGGGGCAAGGCGGAAGCGCATTCTATGCAGGCGAGTGGGAAACATATGGGTTGAACCGGCTTGTTCGAGAGGTTATTTCTGTACGTTTCTCCCAACCAAGTGACAACATGGTTCTGTTCGAAACGGAAGCTTTCTTACACGGGGCGGAAAGATCTGATGGGTTTAAAAGCCAAGTGCGATATCTCATCAATGGTGACGGCTCCATTGAAGTACAGAACCGTGTAAACGCTAACGTTTCGCTGTCTTTATTACCACGAATTGGACTTACCTTTACTATGCCTATGGACAACGATCAGTTGCAATGGTACGGATGCGGGCCGCACGAAAGCTATGTGGATCGGAAACGGAGTGCTTCAATCGGGCTTTATCGTACTGTAGTTGATGAAGAACCCTGCCCATATATTGTTCCTGTGGAATGGGGCGGCAAGGAAGAGGTGCGTTGGTTCTCATTGACGGATAGTGATGGCAGTGGGTTAATGTTTAGCGGCTTTGAACCATTCCACATGGATGCACACCGTAACAGTGTCCTTGATTATGCAGCAGCCCGGCATATTGAAGAACTGCCTGAGCGCGACCGGATCTGGGTGAACATCGACCACATTCACAGCGGTTTGGGTGGTGATGATGGTTGGTCACGAAATATACATGAAGAATTCCAGGTCAAACCTGGTTACTATGAATATAGCTTTGTAATTAAGCCGATGGGTCTCGAAAAAACAGATTAAACCACATTTGGAATTTAAATAGAAACTCTTACACATCCTAAATAAACGATATTTAGAAGCCCAAGGCGGGCTTTCGAAGATGTTCTTATCGACACGGGAAAGGACATCTATATGCGCCGGATGTAGCGAAAGGTCCGGACGGTCGTTATTTCTTGTACTATTCTGTTGCGAATTCCAGTATCATTTCCGTTGCTGTATGCCCACACCCTCGGGACAATATGAGTATTACGGAGACATAAGGTATATCAATGGCCATATAACAGGTTCAGACAAGTCAGATTATTTCGAGTTTGACCCCGCTGTGTTTGCAGACGATGACGAGCGTATCTATTTATATTCAGGCTCCGGACAAAAAAGTAATGAAGAGTTTGGCCATCCCGTGGTAGGGGCTTTCGTTCGCGAACTGGACAAAGATATGCTTACCCTACTGACGGAGCCCAAAATTATTATGCCTGCTAATGAAGACCGAGCAAAGCCGAATTTCTTTGAAGGGGCCTCCATGCGTAAAATTAACGGTCTCTAAAATCTGATTTATTTCGCCACGGATATTACCGGTTTAATTATTGCACAAGCCAATATAAGGACCGGGACTTTGTCTACCGTGACGTTTGCATTCATCCAGTGACATTGGTCTGCATGGTCGGCCGATTAGTAATGCAGTAAACGCAATTGGAAATAATCATGGAAGTTTTGAATGTATTAACGGAACCTATTGTGTATTTAATCACCGCCAAACGAACCAAACAAATTACTCACGACAAGCCGTAGCGGAACCGATGACGATCTTGCTTGACGGCAGCATCATTCAAGCAGAAGGCACGAGCTGCGGACTGAATGGGGGTCCCCTGATAGAAAAGGGTGAGTATCCGCTTATATCGCTTGCAATCTTATGAATGAAAAGATAGACGGTATATGGAATCCGTTCGCTGGTCCGTATTTTACGCAAGAAGATATGACGGATAAAGAAAATGCCGTGCAATATATTGCTGCCTTCAAGAATGGTTGCTTGGCAGGATTTAAGTATTTTCAAATTGAAGGGGAAGGTGCGATGGATATTCTCTTCATTTCGATATCATAAAAAATTGCGGCTTTGTTCTAAGAAGTAAATTCGAGGATAGGGCCGCTTTTTCTCATTTCATTCCTAAATGATCTTAAAATTGCTTAGATATACATTGATGGGTATAAAGTGCTTTTAAAATCTGTAAGTTAAGATTGCGTTATTAATGTTTATGAATCGTTATATTAAGCTATTCCGTTGATTACTATAATTAACTTGAGGAGAGCAACAAAAATTCCTTATGGGTTCCTAAGAATTTAGAAAAAGAGCATAGATTGAAACTTGTGTTGCCCAAGTGACAGCATTCACCCTCTGTATCGATCATATGCAACAGCAATATAATCATTAGTTTGAACTGTAGGGGAGTAGAATTATATATGGGTATTAATAGAGACAAACCAACGATAGCGGCTTTTAATCTGGAAAACGAATTTATTTATGATCTGGATGATATTGACACTCAACTTGCAATGTTACATCGAGAGTTGTCAGGTTGCTTGGTGGTTATTTTCACAAAACGGATGAATGAAAAAGTTATTGGTAAAATGACAATAGAAGGGAAAAAACTTAAAGAAGGGACATTTTTTACCCTTGTAGGAATGAACATTCAATGTTTCGGTTTCCCTGTTCGAGGAGTTCTGACTCAGTTTGGAAAGGCTTACAATGCTTTAGTGGAAGGTTTCATAGATGAGGATGGGCTCATGATGGAACCAAAGGAAATTACGATTCAAACGCTCCCCAGCAAAAAACCAGTCCCCAGCTATGAGCAGCACGAACAAATTTCTTTGGAAGTAGCTAGAGAAGGGATTATTCTTCTGAAGAACGAAGAAAACTTGCTGCCAATTAAGAAGGAAGAGATGCTAAATGTATTTGGAATAGGTCAGTCCCAGTTTCGCTTGGGGGCATTGGGAGCTGGGAAAATTAACCCTAGGTATCAAGTACGGTTCTTAAGGGCTATTGAGGAATATAGTGACTTTTCGCTTAATGAAGCGGTATCAAAACTTTATCAGTCGGATGAGGAAGTCTGTCCCTCTGTGGAAATCTTGGAACAAGCTTTTAATGAATCACAGACGGCGATCATCGTAATAAGCCGCGCCTCGGGCGAAAATATCGATAATAACCCCATCCCAGGAGAATATTACTTATCGGCTGATGAGGAAGCTATGATTCAAGCTGTATCCGGAAAATTTGACAAGACAATTGCCATTGTGAACAGCGGTTATCCGATTGATGTAAGGTGGGTTAAGAGGTATAACATCAAGGGCTTGATCGTATGCGGCTTCGTTGGCATGTTGGGTGGTAAGGCACTTGTTGAGATTCTGGACGGGCGAGTAAATCCGTCCGCGAAGCTTCCGGATACCTGGAGTTTGGATTACGAAGATATCCCTTCAAGCAGGAACTTTTATACCGCTATGGAGGGCAAGGCCATTCTGGATTCGCATACCCCGTATTTTGTGGATACCTACTATGAAGAAGATATTTACGTTGGGTACCGTTATTTCGAGACGTTCAATAAACAAGTGGCCTATCCCTTCGGATATGGGTTGAGTTATACGACGTTTTCGCTCCAACCTTGTCACTTTACTTGGGAGAATAATGTAGTAAAGCTTTCTGTAGAGATTACAAATACGGGTTCAGTTACAGGCAAAGAGGTTGTGCAAATATATGTGGAAGAGCCGGATGGTTTACTGGAAAAGCCGTCCCGGAAGCTAGTAGGCTTCTCGAAAACGCAAGATCTGAGACCTGGAAGTAATCAAATTCTTACATTTCAAATCAATCGAGATCAGCTTGCTTCTTATTCTACAGACAGTGCGTCGTGGATCATGGAGTCGGGGACCTATCTGTTTTACGCCGGTACTTCAATCAAACACTTGCTGAAGGCAGGAAGTTTTGAACTTGAAGAAATGTCGACGATCCGAACCGTATCGAATAAAATGAGCCCGCCGGTATCCATTCGTGTTTTATCCAAACGCAATCCGGAAGAAACCTATCCAACTGGTGAATTTTCAGGGATAAAATCGCGGGCAACCGAACTAACCCCGATAGTCAATCGGCAAAGAATGACGGAGACACAGCCAATTCAGGCGGATCTACCGACCATGATGATCAAATATACCGATGTGGTGGTCAATCCGGAACTGCTTGATGCGTTCATTAAACAATTGACAGTGGAAGAATTGGCGAGACTATCCGTTTGCAATGCAGCAGGCTGGGGGATGACCGATATCGGTGAAGCAGGCAGACTCTATCTGCTAGAGAAATACGATATGCGAGATTTTATCGTTGCCGATGGTAACAGCGGGGTCAATGTGAATAAACCTAATATCGGAATGCCTTCCAGCACAGTATTATGTTCGTCGTTCAATACCCAACTCGCATACGAGGTAGGTAAAGTTATTGCCGAAGAAGCTATTGAGAACAATATCCATTTGATTTTGGCACCGGGTATGAATATCCATCGCAATCCTTTGAATGGCAGACATCCGGAGTATTTCTCGGAGGATCCTTTCCTTACCGGCATCATGGCGGGATACCAAAGCAAAGGTCTGGAAGAGAACGGCGTTTCCAGCTGCTTGAAGCATACGGTAGCAAACAATTGCGAGTCAGCCCGTAAGCGAAATCATAGTCTTATGACCGAGCGTTCGCTGCGCGAGATCTATTTAAAAGCATTTGAAGTGGCTATCCGGGTTCATAAGCCCGATTCCATTATGACGGCATATAATGCTTGCAATGGCGTATTTACAGCAGCCGATGAGGAGATGATTCAAGGGGTATTTCGGGAGGAGTTCGGTTTCGAAGGGTATGTCATGACCGATTGGGACTCCTATGAAACAGTGGATGTTGTGGAAGCAGTAGCTGCGGGCAACTGCTGGCTAACGCCAGGGACACCTGACAATACCTACGTAACCCCGATCATTGAAGGGGTCAGAGAGGGCCGAATCGAAAAGGCACGTTTAGAGAAAAATGTGAAGCATCTTTTGTCCGTGACCCTAAAACGAACAAAAATATAAGTCAGTCGAATCCATGGCTGAAACCTGTTTGTTAGATCCTCCTAAACCGGATGTTTCAATAGGATTCGAATAGTGAGAGATTACGTTAGAAACTGGCAGCACTGACTTGAACAGGAGTTGAAAAAAACGATGGCAACAAAACTTCAAGAAGTATTAACGGGCAAGGAAGAAAATTATATTTTGCCATTCTTTTGGCAACACGGAGAGGAAGAGGAAGTACTTCGGGACGAAATGGCCCGAATCTACGAGTCGGGGATTCGGGCAGTTTGCATAGAGTCCCGACCGCACCCAGATTTTCTTGGACCCAAATGGTGGAAAGATATTGATGTGATCCTAGATGAAGCGAGAACACGGGGCATGCGGGTATGGATCCTGGATGATGACCACTTTCCTACCGGACATGCAGCAGGACGTTTGAAGGAGGCACCACGGGAGCTTCGCCGTCTCTATATTTATGAAAATCATCTCGATGCTGTCGGGCCACGGGATAACTCCGCATTCATGGTATCGAATTTGCCTTATATGCCGGGATTTAGCAATGGAGGTACACTGTTTGCGGTAATCGCAGTTAAGAGGGACCCCGTGTCGGGTGAAATGACAGATGAGAGCATCGATTTGACTGATCAGGTGGAGAACGGCAAGTTGTACTGGAACGTTCCGGATGGATATTGGCGCATCTTTTCTCTTATTGAAAGCGAACATGGCGGCGACCCAGAGAAGAAGGACTACATCAACCATCTTGTAGCAGACTCTGTCCGCGTTCTGATCAACACGGTTTACGAAGCTTTCTACGAGCGATACCACGAGGACTTCGGAAAAACCCTGGCCGGATTCTTCTCCGATGAGCCCGGATTCTATAACGACAAGGATACCTGGGACTTTAGCTCCAAGCCGGGAAAAAAAGGCGTCACACTTCCATGGTGCACGGAGATGTTCAGCCTGCTGGAACAGGAATTCGGACCGGATTACAGACGACATTTGCCCCTTCTGTGGTACAAAGGCGGCGAAAGCACGTCACGGATTCGCTTTGCCTACATGAATTTGGTGAGCAAGCTCTATGGGGAGAACTTCACGGAACAGATCGGCAACTGGTGCCGGGAGCGTGAAGTGGAATATATTGGCCATGTGCTGGAAGACAACAACGTTCACGCCCGCCTTGGAAGCGGTACAGGCCACTTCTACCGGGCCCTCGGCGGACAGGACATGTCGGGCCTGGATGTCGTACTTTGGCAGCTGAAGCCGGGGGTTGATGAGATACCGACCAAGGGATTTGCAGGGGAAATCGATTCGGAGTTCTTCAACTATGGTATGGCTAAGATGGCTGTGTCCTTGGCCCATATCGATCCGAAGAAAAAAGGAAGGACTATGGCTGAGGTGTTCGGTGCTTACGGTTGGGCGGAAGGGTTGAAACTCATGAAATGGCTAACGGATCATATGCTTGTCCGTGGGGTTAACCATTTCGTACCACACGCCTTCTCGCCCAAGGATTACCCGGACCAGGATTGTCCGCCGCATCTGTACGCGGGAGGGAAAAACCCCCAATATCGGTACTATCGGATCTTGAACCAATATACGAACCGTCTAAGCCATCTCTTATCGGGCGGTACGCATGTCGCAACGGCAGCCGTATTGTATCACGCCGAAGCCGAATGGTCCGGAGAGTTCATGTATTTCCACAAGCCCGTCAAGGAATTGTTGAGAAACCAGATCGATTGCGATATTCTTCCTTGCGATACGATCTTGAACGGAGTCAGCGTGAGGGATAGTAAGCTTCATTTACAAAACGAGACTTATCATTGTCTCATTGTGCCATACAGTGAAGCACTCCCGAATGATGTGTTACACCGAATGAATTATCTCGCAGAGCAGGGACTCCCCATCTTTTTCATAGAAGGTTTGCCGAGCCGGTCGAGTGAAGGGAGTCCTAACTCAGAAATTCTTGACCGCCTAGCTGCGGACGTTAGGGTAGAGGTTGTTCCGCTCGACAAGCTCGTAGACAGGATGAAGGCATCGGCATATTACGACGTGCAGGTGAAGAGCAGCGAACCCTTCTTGCGTTGTTATCATGTTAAACATTTGAGTATGGAAGTCTTTATGTTCTTCAATGAACATCCAGCCAAGGATATCAATACAGAAGTGATTCTTCCAGTAACAGGTTGCGTGCAATTCTACGATGCTTATACCAATCAGGTGTTGAAATCGGAATGCGTCAAGCAAGGCAATAGCTCGCTGATCAGGCTCAACCTGGCGAAATCAGAAACCATCGTTGTGATTGCGGGATCGGCACTTGATGGGATAGAGGCAGTAGCCAAACCGACAACGGACAAACTGATTACAGCTATCGAAGGTCCATGGAATGTCTATACGGCAACCTCCCAACAATATCCGACATTCACCCCGTGGAGAGAAATGGGAACTCTGTCGGATCTCAGCCGAACCGGGCTGTTGCCTACTTTCTCAGGAACGATTCGTTATGAGACCGATTTGAACTGGTCATCCTTATCCGGGAAGCAAGCTGTAATGGATATTGGCGAAGCCTTCGAGACGGTAGAGGTATACCTTAATGGCGTTTCCTCTGGCATTCGTTTAACACCCCCTTATCGGTTTGACCTTAGTGGACTGGTCAGGGAAGGCAGAAATAAACTTGCTATTGAAGTGACCAATACACTGGTATTCGAAACACCGGACTTCTTCTCACGTCTTGGACAGCTGGAACCCAGCGGTTTGTTGGGACCTGTGCGGTTGTACGGCGAGTGAAAGGTTGACGCATTACGATTTGAATCTTAGGGGATCCGCATTTTAATTCAGGAGTGATGAAAGCAATGAAGCTGCCTTATGATGTACCGCAGAGGAAGAAGATCCGGTTGATCATGAACACCGATGCCAAGAATGAAGCCGATGATCAATTTGCAATTGTGCATGCTCTCCTGACACCCCGATTTATCATCAAAGGACTCATCGCTGCCCATTTCGGCTATCAAAAATCGACTACTTCCATGCAGGATAGCTATGATGAAATTCAGAAAGTGCTTACCCTTATGCATATCCACGGACAGGTTCCGGTGTTCAAAGGGGCTAAGGAACGTATTTTCGACGAACGTACACCACAGCCTTCGGAAGGTGCCGAACTGATCATTCGTGAAGCGCTTTCAGATGACCAAGCTCCCTTGTACGCTGTTTTCCTGGGACCCTTGACTGACCTGGCGTCCGCTTACTTGATAGAGCCCTCAATTGCGGGCCGGTTGACAGCGCTCTGGATCGGCGGCGGCCACTGGCCGGAAGGGGGAGGGGAATACAACCTCTACAACGACATACATGCGGCCAATGTTGTGTTCCAATCTGGCATAGACCTCTGGCAGGTGCCGCTAACCGCCTACTCCACCATTCGTGTAACAATCGCCGAGCTGGCGCTCAAGGTTAGGCCTTACGGAGAAATCGGGCGTTATCTCTTCGATCAGCTTGTCAATTACAACGACTTGATGGCAAAAATGATGCCCGACATTGACTGGCCAAAAGGCGAGAGTTGGTGTCTCGGCGATTCCCCGGCCGTGAGTCTCCTGCTTGACGATCATCAATTCGGCTATGAGATGAAGCCTCCACCACGTTTTACGGAGGAGATGATCTACATGCACGGTCAGAATGGACGTCAGATCCGAGTGTACCATTACGTCGATCCAAGATTTACGCTGGAAGATATGTTCGCCAAGCTGGCTCTCCAGTATGGGTGTAGGTAAAAATATTGATTTATACGAGGAGGACCAATGATGGAGAATAAAGGATCAACCCAGCCATTAAATGAAAATGCGTCGACAGATACATCTTCAAGCTATGTTCCGGCTAGAGACTCTTCAGGGAAACCAATCTTTGACGGAGACCCTTCACAACTAAAGGATTTTGTAAATTACATCTTGGACAATGACCTGTGTATAGAAGATCTTATGCTCATGGCGAATCCCAGAAAGCCTGATAACAGAGCGGAAGATTCAGAGCCGACTATTTCAATTCGAGTAAATGCAGGCTATGAGTTGCCGTTAGAGGTCAATGGAAGGGATCATGTACAAGGTGTTTACACTGATTTTCCTGCATCTATTACAGTCGGACAAAGCTGGAATTCCGATCTTGCACATAAAATAGGTACGGTGATCGGTAATGAAAAACGTGGCTCCGTTACAAATGATCAAATAAACGAAATACTTATATGGACAGCCATTGCAGATATACGTATAAACCCTCTCGTTGGTCGTTTTGAAGAAGGTTTTTCTGAAGATCCTTTTCTAACGAGTGAAATGGCTGGTAAGTGGGCTACAGGAGTAAGTGGAGTCAATGTTAAAGATAATGATAAAACGAATGATTTTTATCTGAAAGCAGCCCTCCAAAGTAAACACTATCCGAACTATTTTTCCGAATGGTTCAGGATGACGGGAAGTTATTATATAAGCACACGTGGAATGCATGAGTATACGTTGCCCCCGTTTTTGAAGCAACTTACAGATGGTTCTATTGTTGGTTTTATGACCTCTTATGGCAGGACTAACGGTGTTCCCAACCCAATTTCGCCGGATATAAAGCTTGCTCAGAGGATTAATCCTTTCAGTACGCTAATGATTACGGACTTTAATTCGCCACATCCAATGGTTACAGGCATGGGCAACGGATTTGATACAACTTATATACCTGACAATCAGCATCAAAGTGCGCTATTTGCCAAAATCGGCTCCTCCGAAGGTACATTCATTTTTGATGGGAGTCCGGGGAGCGCGAATAAGGCCCAAAGTTTGGAGGGCTATGTTAGAGGGCTGTTTGGGGTTGATACCAGTATGCTAAAGGAGGCGGTACGCCCAACCCTAGAAATGATGGTTAGAATAGGTTACTTTAATAAGAAGGATGAACAGGGTTATCCTATCGGTTATCCTTTTACTAATTTATTGAAACAACCACAAAATGAAAATACAGTCGAAAACCAGAGAGTTGCACTTCAAGCGGCACATGAAGGAATCGTACTTCTTAAAAATAATAATACCCTTCCACTACAGAAAAATACGAAAGCTGCAGTAGTGGGACCTATGGCAGATGTGAGACTTAAAGGCTTTTACGCTGCCAATACACCGAAGCTTGAAGGAGCAGGCCTTACAGGACTTTCAGCGATCCAAAGTGTATTAGGCTCAGCCAATGTTTCCGTAGATTCTGGGGAAAAGCTTATTGCTTTACAATCTATGCATGATAATACGTTTTTGACGGTTACAAGCGTGAGTTCAACGGATGGGTTAGCTTCGACAGGCGCAACCCCAAAATCGGTTGCAGATCCTGTATATAAATATAGGCTTCCAGGGTCTGGTGAATATGTATCCGATCATGAAGCATTTGCAGTTATCGACTGGGGTCAAGACGCATACAGTTTTTGCTCTTTAGCTAATGGTAAGTATTTGTCTAAAGAGATTTCGTTCTGGTTTAGACCATTAACTAACCCTACCGGTGATGTAACCATTAACGGAGATAAGCCAAAAGCTACTGGTGATATAAACAGTCCAATTGATTCCATATTCAGATATACAACGGTTACTGAAGGTGCATATCGTTCTGTAAACGGTACTGTTTACAAGACTTTGTCTTCAACGGGTGGCGGGATCTTAGGTGATTTTGAGGTCGCCGAAAACAGTGCTGCTTATATGAGTGTTGGAAATCGTGTTACATTTGATACACCAGTAGACACATATAGAGAAGCAAGTGATAAAAGTCCATATGTATTTAAAGAACATGTTTTGCAGCAACCGGGAGCAAATGCGGCACAGTTGGCAGATCGTAATGATTATGCGGTTATATTTGTTGGTGCGAGTCCACAGATTAATTCAGGAGAAGGCAGTGACCGGGCATACCTTGATATGGGAAGCGATATGTACACACTAGTTGAACATACAGCTGAAGCCTTCAAGGCAAAAGGGAAGAAAACGGTTGTTGTCATTGCTTCAAATTATCCAGTAGCTATGGAAAAGATACAGAATAACGATAATGTAGATGCCATATTGTACCAATCCTATGGCGGTCAGTATGACGGCAAGGCTCTTACAGATGTATTGTATGGTGACTATGCTCCAACAGGACGCCTGGCCAGTACCTGGTACAAGGATATGTCCTCCTTCCCAAAAATCAATAATTATAATATTCCGGAAGGGAGCACACTGAGCCTTAGTGATGTTGAATCACGTTATACAATTGACATGGATAACGGTGACCCCATTGCCACAAAAATGACTTATATGTATACGAATGCTGATGTTACTTATCCGTTTGGATATGGACTCAGTTATTCAACATTTAAATATGATAATTTGCAGGTACCATTGAAAGTAAATGCTAATGAAAGCTTTAGTGTAAAAGTGGACGTCACGAATACGGGGGTCGTAGATACTTCAGAGGTTGTACAGCTGTATTTGAAAAATAAATCCAGCAAGTATGGAACATTTGTACCCAAGAAAAAGCTGGCCTCGTTTGAAAAAGCAGCTGTTCCTGTCGGTCAGACGCGTACAGTAACCCTGTTAGTCGATCCCAAGAACTTTACAATATGGGATGTGAACAGCCAGAAAAACGTTGTTGAAACTGGTGTTTATAGTCTCATGATTGGTAAATCTTCTGAGGAAATTGAACTAGAGAGAGAGATCACGGTAGAAGGTTCAGCTATCGAAAAACTCGACCTTTCCACAGCAAAAAATGTCTGGGAGCACGCATTCGCTGGGAATAATTTGGTTTATCGGGAAGTGTCTAAAGAACGAACTATATCTTATTTAGGTGAATACTACGCAGTAATGTCTGCTGGAAGTGATTCATGGGTTGCCATTCCCAATGTTGATTTGGCTCATGCAAAAGGTATTAAACTTAGAGTTGCTTCTACAAATGAAACATCCACGGTAACGATCAAACACGGTTCACCTGAGGGGGATACCTTGACGCAAATGTCATTTTCTGCAACGCACCCTGTAACTTACAAGGTACCTAGTTTTGATGAGAGCGGTGCAACTCTTCATGAATTAGGATATACAGAAATTCAATCTGATTTATCTTCGAAGGGTAGCAATGCTTCTGATTTGTATCTCGTTTTTAATAAAGAAGATATTCGAGTTGACAGTATTCAACTGATCCGGTAATGCACCAGTTGCAAGTGTGCTGAAGTCTCCTGCGACAATTTCATTAAAGGGAAGCACAATAATTCAAGCTTAAACGGTAATGCTAGGGTCTTTAAAGAATTTTTTTAAATTGATAATACCCGGAAGGATTCATCATCCAAAAAAAATGATTTGTGAAAGACTCATCAACAAAATAAATGAATACAAAAACGACCGTTCATGGAGAACGGTCGTTTTGTTGCTGATTATCAAAGAGGCTCCCCTCACTGAACGGAATCTTATGATGCCAGTTACTTAACGGTTGCATACCATTCGTTGACTTCTTCCGTAATTTCTTCCCCACCGGAGGATTTCCACTTTTCTACAAAGGTATCGAAAGCGTCAAGATCTTGTTCCCCATAAATAATTTTGGTATATGTGTCCATTTGCATTTTACTAAGCAATTCGTTCCTTGAAATCATCACTCGGGTCGCCGGACCTTGGTAATATTGTGGCACGTCTGCAGAAAGCTGTTCTGAAACTACCCTTAATGCGTCGTAATTGTATTTGTCTAAAGGACTTTCCATGCCACTTATTCCAGCGGTAAACATAACGGCGAGATCCTCAGCAGTTTCTTTTTTTCCTTCAATAAACTTCATTTTAATTTCTCTCACTTTAGATTGGTAAACGGGAGTACCGGGAAGTAAATATTTTGTCGTAGATATATACCCATCAGGTATATCCTCTGTCTTTGTTGTCAACTTTCCATCTCTGATGGCATAATCATAGCCTTCTTGAAACCCTTCGAACAAGGATAAATCGGGTTTATCGTAGATGGAATATAACGTGTTCATATAGTGGAAGAACGCTTGGAGAGATTCCTCCGATATATCCCTACTGATTAAGATTGCACCATTATAGTCATTGCCGATTGTGCGCATGTTTTTCCCATCGATCCCCTCAGGAAGCGGATAGGGTCGGAATTCGGCATTCGGGTCAGTTTGTAACATCATGGGACCAGGATAATTCATGAGCCAATTTTGTCCACCAACGATCCCAACTTTCGCCGCAGCGACATTTTGTACGATGGTATTGAAATTGTGGAGTGCGATATCGCTCGGTAGATACCCCTTCGATTTCCACTCTCTCATTTTTTCCAGTGCTTTCTTGATCCCCGGTTGAATGGAACCATACTGCAGCTTGCCGTCCTCTCCTGGATACCATCTCTCCGGAATTGCTCCAAACATTCCAAAAATCCAGGAAGTGTCACCGATGGGGGAACCAAGCATTTCCGTTCCGTTAGTAACATAGTCCAAGGCAATCGTATCTTTTTTCCCGTTTCCGTCCGGATCCTGATTGGTAAACGCGTCCATAACAATTTCCAGTTCTTCAATAGTTGTAGGCGCTTTCAATTTAAGCTTATCCAACCAATCTTGGCGAATCCACATCACCGATTGTGACCCGAAATTTTCATTGATAATGGGTAAAGCAAGCTTCTGTCCATCTTTCGTGAAGGGTAGCCATGCCGAAGGTACTTCATTCATCGCTGCTTTGTAAGTGGGAGATGCATATTTCTCAAAAGCTTCGCCTGCATTCAGTACTTTGCCTGATTTTAAGTACGTATTGATTGTATCAGCACTATTGGCGACGAAAACATCTGGCAAACGTTCTCCTGATGATAACAAGAGTTTAAGCTTGGTGTCGTATGCATCACCAGTCATTGGCGCTGTCCATAAGGTTTTAATATCTACCCCCAAGGCTTCTTTAGCCCAGCGGTAGTGAACATTGTTATCGATCGTTTCTCCGTTTTTGAACACCATGGTTGGATCTTCGCCACGAACTATATTTAGCGTAACAGGTGGATCCAGTTTTCCGTTAACAATATTAATTTTTGTTTTTTTCTCTGGGCTTTCACTTACTGCTTTGTTTGAGTTGTTTTCAGCGCTACAACCCAGAAGCAACCCAAACAAGATTGACGTAGCAAGCACCAATGAAAACGCATTCGCTTTATTGCCCACTTTTGACACCCCCGATAAAGATATATTGCTCGTTGCACTAAGAGTATAATAATGAAATAGTCAACGTGGAATAACTCAAATCAAATATCAATAACGAATTCCAAACTTGTATCACATTAGCTTCCTGCTCCTTGTTATTTAAGCTCTGTGACTGATACGAGATCATCCTAAACTTGCGTAATAAGCACAAATAAGCACGGTTTCTTCATTTCTTTTAACAATTCTAAAGGTATTGTATTCTTCATCTAAAAAGGAGCTGCCCGGAAACGGAATGAGGGCTATTGGAGTCTTCCAGTAGCCCAAACCCGAAAAGATTTGAATTTGAAAAATATTGTTTACTATAATCAATGATTACGGAAATCTTGCGGTGTAGTCCCGAACTCCTTTTTAAAAATCTTAATGAAATGAGGTACAGCGAGGTAGCCTAACTGTCCACTAATTTCTGATACTTTCATATCCGTATTCTTCAGAAGCTGAACCGCTCGTTCCATTCGAATCCGATAAATATAATCTCCTATCGTTTCATCTGTCACTGTTTTGTATACTTTGGACAAATACACAGGATGCATGCCTACATGATTTGCGGCGTCTTGTATAGAAATTCCGGTGGAAAGCTTTTTTTGGATAAATGTCCGTATCCTTGCTACGATATGATTATGGGAATCTTTTATATTGTCTAAAGCCCTGAGCTTTAGGCATTCAATGTTTTTTTTGGCCCAGTCGTAAATGCGCTGCTTTGAAAGATGTCCTTTTTTTTGAAGTAATAAATTTAATTCTTCGTTAAGTTCTTCATTTAGTTCATTGTTTTCTGTGATAAATACTAAAGAAAACGAAGAGGAAAGGTAGAGCAGTATGGAAAATAGTTGATCCTGCGTATACTCGATCGAAGAGCCCTTTATGGATAGGATTCTGTCTATCTTGCTTAAAACTTCATCCCAATCACCTGAATCCAATAGAAATGGGAGTAGCGGTGGTGCTTGCATTTCACTATGAATTCGTTCCTGTGGAGGCTCTTGATTTATTGGATCGAGAGTCAAAAAGAAACTCTTATTGTGCCCAATATTACGGTTGATGGCGTTGACTGATGATAGATACAAAGCAGGCAATCCATCGGGAAACCGACCGAGTTTGCTAAGACAAATAGATAGTGATCCCTTTAAATACTTTTGAACATGGTTTTGTAACTTAACAGCAAATGAATCTACCATTTTAAGTGCCTGCTGGTCAGAGCTCTTAACTAAAAATACTAAATAACCTTTCTCTGTGATACAGTGCCACAACTCGAATAGTTCTATAAAGACTTCTTCTGCGATGTTTGTAATAGCATATTCAAGGAGCGAGAGGGATTGTAGCTCATATCCTGAAAAGTCCTCCTCCATTCTTAATACCATCATGAGGTAAGAATCGTCCAAACGGAATGATACACCAACAGTGTTCAACCTTTCCTCCAGAATATTCTTCGGAATACTTTTGTTGTTTAACAGATCATTTAATAATTGGCTTCTTAAAAGGGGTAAATTCGCATGCAAAGTTTGTTGGATCCGATTTAGGGAACTAATTTCTTTCCATTCATTCTCGATGTCCTGGATAGCTTTACGTACGGAATGAATAAGTTCATCAAAATTGATAGGTTTGAGTAAATAGTCTAATACTTGGAGCTTCATAGCTTTTTTGGCGTAATCGAACTCGTCGTGTCCCGAAAGAATGATGATACGAATCTTACGCGAAAAATGCTGTATACGTTCAATGAGTTCTAGTCCATCTATTTCTGGCATCCTAATGTCCGTAATCATGATATCAATGGAATGTTTAGAGGCGATTTGCAGAGCTTCTTGGGCGGAGCAGGCACTGTAAATATTTTCGATCCCGTACTTCTCCCATGGGATGGTCAACGTTAAGCTTTCGACAACCGAGCTTTCGTCATCAACGATCAACAACTGGTACATAAGTCATTCCTCCAATAAGTTCTCCTTAGGCCAATACAACTCGATACGCAAACCGCCGAGAGGACTCTTATCTATATTGATCCCTGCTGGCTTCATAAAAAAGATGTCCATACGTTGCTGAATATTCCATAAAGCGCAACCAATTGTATCTGTCAGTGGTTGCATGATTTGATAAAGCAATTCTTGAATTTCATCGTTGGTCATTCCGATTCCGTCATCATCTAAGAGAAGACGGTACTGATTTTGACTTTCTATGCACTCGATTCGTACTATGCCGGCTGCTTGTTTTTTTTCTATTCCATGGATCAAGCTGTTCTCCACTAATGGTTGAATAAGAAGTTTGGGCACAAGAAGTTGGTTCATCGAATCGGGTATATTAATTTCGTAACGTAAACGAGTCATTCTTAAGCATTGGATATTAAGATAGTTTTGGACGACCGCCAGCTCTTTTTGGAGCGTGGTTAAAGGGTCATTCAACCTGGTTGTGTAACGAAAATATTCTGCTAGATTTTCCGTCATGGCCGTGATGGCATCTTCATTTCCTAATCGGTTCATATTATTAATGAAAAACAAACAATTATAAAGAAAATGCGGGTTAATTTGTGCTTGTAATTGTTTCACTTGAGCTTCTCTAGATATAATTTTTTCTTTGTAGACTTTTTCAATTAATTCCTCAATTTGTTCAGCCATATCATTAAAGTTTTGATATAAAATATCGAATTCGTTGAGACTGGATTTCTCGATCCTGTGTGAGAAAGAACCCTTTTTCAAATGACGAACTCCTTTAAGTAAAGTAAGAATCGGGATCTGAACCTTACGGTAAAGAAATAAAGCATGGGTTACGCTGGCTAATACCAGCATCAAACAAACCACATAGAAGATACGTTGTGTCTTCATGATTGGTTGTAGCGCTTGATCAAGTGGTACATAGTCAATTAAGTACCATCCCAAAGTACTCGACTTAAAAAAATTGACCATGTATTTGTCTTCTGCAATGGATATCTCCACGCTTCCTTCTTTGTGATCATACAATCTAGGAATCGAGAGCTTGTGGATTAATTCTTCAATCTTATTAGGGCTGGGCGAACTGCTTGTGACTATCGGATAGTCCGGATGATAGAAAAAGGGGTCATTATTTTCTACTTTAGCTGAATCCAGCATATGCTGGAGATTGTTTTGTGGAAATGTCACTTCAATCGTATACCCCTCGTGCGGTCTCCGTAGAGTAAATAAGCTATGAGTCAGGTCCAACGTCCATTGATTCAAATTATCACTAGTAGGAGGTGCTTTTTGATTGGTGGATGGGTTAATCCACTTATCTATTATTGGGGAGTATAAAGAGATATGATTATTCCAGCCTTCGGTGAAACTCTGGAGATTCATTTTGTCGATAAGATCTTGTATCAGGCGGTCTCTTTCGTAGTCGTTCATTACGTCGATAGAAGATAATAGAGCCAGCTTGGAATCCGTGTCCATGGCTATACTCAGCATACTTAGTTGTTGAACATTATTATCTAGGTTATTTACAAGGATTCGTAACCGATTCAAGTTATTGGTTTGGAGTTCCTCTTTGACAGTGGACATGCTTGTAGTAACTGTATACGTATACAGAATAGTGAGTATTAAAGTGAAAATCAAAATTAACAGCAATGCATGAATGAAAGTTCGATATTGTGTAAACATGGCATCAGGTCCTTTTCTTCATTCTCCTATTTAATTGTAGTGGGATTTGTATCCGTTTACAATACGAGCAAGGCTGGAACTTAATAATGAGATATCTATCTTTGTAACCCGTTATATCGGGTGCTATTACAACCTTCTATAATAAAGACCTATAAAATAAGTTTAACTATTGGAGGTACGTATGGATATTTCAAAATATGGGAATTGAGACCATTATTCAACAAAGAAATCTCTCATCATCCTAAATTCAGACAATCGTAACTTTAGCTAGATGACACTACCAGTCGTATTACGATAAGAATAAGTTGGTTAAAAAGAACATTTAAGAACACAGTACTGGGAAAATAAAATATACAACACAATCAGGAGGGCTCAGCTATGTATAAAGATCTTGATAATCTAATTTCAGAAATGACATTAGAAGAAAAGGCCGGTCTGTGCTCAGGACAAGACTTCTGGACTACAAAAGCAATCGAACGGTTGGGAATTCCGTCTATATGGTTGGCGGATGGACCTCATGGCTTGCGTAAACAGAGTGGAGAAGTAGATCATTTAGGAGTCA
This sequence comes from Paenibacillus sp. JNUCC-31, assembly GCF_014844075.1. Lineage (NCBI taxonomy): Bacteria > Bacillati > Bacillota > Bacilli > Caryophanales > Paenibacillaceae > Paenibacillus > Paenibacillus sp. JNUCC31. Next base: position 19,470 of record NZ_CP062165.1, on the reverse strand, counting down.
ATGGGAGCGTTCCTGCCACTTGCTTTCCTAGTGCGGTAGGACTTGCCAGCTCTTGGAATCGCGATTTAATTCATAGAGTAGGTGAGGCTCTTGGTTTAGAAAGTCAGGCAGAAGGTGTTTCTATTTTGCTGGGTCCTGGTGCAAATATAAAACGGTCACCTTTGTGTGGACGAAATTTTGAATATTTCTCCGAAGATCCCTACCTGACCGGTGAAATGGCGGCAGCTCACATTTCTGGAGTTCAAAGTCAGGGCGTTGGAACTTCCTTGAAGCATTTTGCCGTCAATAACCAAGAACACCGCCGAATGACAACGGATGCTGTGGTGGATGAACGTACGCTTAGGGAAATCTATCTAACCGGATTCGAAATGGCGGTTAAAAAGGCTCAGCCTTGGACGGTTATGTCTGCCTATAATCAATTAAATGGGACATATTGCTCTGAGAATGAAGCGTTACTGTCTAAAATTTTAAATGAGGAATGGGGGCATGAGGGCTTAGTCGTTTCCGATTGGGGTGCGGTTAATGATGCCGTGAATAGCTTAGCGGCAGGCATGCACCTAGAAATGCCTACAAGTAATGGATACGGTCAAAAGTCTATCGTTGATGCGGTTCTGAACGGGAAGTTATCCCAAGAAACACTGGATCACACCGTTAAACAACTTTTAACGGTTATTTTCAAAGCTTCGGATAATAAAAAATTGAATGTAGTTATTGATCAAGAAGCACATCATACGCTAGCTCGTGAAACAGCGAGGGAGACCATGGTCTTGCTCAAAAACGAGAAACAACTTCTTCCTCTCTCAAAGCAATCCCGAATTGCCGTTATAGGTGCCATGGCGGAGCAGATTCGCTACCAAGGGGGAGGGAGCTCGCATATTAACCCTACGAAGATGGATAGCCCCCTGAAAGAAATCGTAAAATCCGCTGGCGACGGAGCCAAGATTCTTTACGCGAAAGGTTATGACCAATGTTCTGATGACAATGATGAAATGTTACTGAACGAAGCTGTTGAAATTGCAGAACAATCTGATTCTGCGGTACTCTTCCTTGGACTTCCGGATACTTATGAATCCGAAGGTTATGACCGAACCCATTTAAATTTGCCAGAAAACCAGATCGAATTGATCGAACGCGTAGCTTCTGTACAATCGAATATCGTGGTAGTTCTTAGTAACGGTTCTCCAGTGGTCATGCCATGGATTAGGCACGTAAAGTCTGTTCTTGAGGCTTATTTGGGAGGTCAAGCGGCAGGAGGTGCTATTGCGGATCTGCTTTTCGGTGACGCCAATCCTAGTGGGAAACTAGCAGAAACCTTTCCCATGACTCTGAAGCAAAATCCCTCACATCCCTACTTCCCGGGAGAAGGCGATCGCGTGGAGTATAGAGAAGGCATCTTTGTCGGGTATCGCTACTACGATGCGAAAGACATCGAACCACTTTTTCCATTCGGTTATGGGCTAAGCTACACGAATTTTGAATATTCTGATCTTAACATTGATAAAAGAATCTTAACTGATCAAGAGAGCGTTCAAGTTAGCCTAAAAGTCAAAAATACCGGGAAGCGTCATGGAAAGGAAATTATCCAACTGTACGTTAAGGCTAATGCTTTCAAAGTTATACGCCCCGAGAAAGAATTGAAAGGGTTTGTTAAGGTAGCACTTGAGCCTGATGAAGAACAAATTATATCGTTTACGTTGGATAAACGGAGCTTTGCTTATTATGACATGGATTTAAAAGATTGGAATGCAGATTCAGGAGAGTATGAAATAGGGATCGGAAGTTCCTCGCGTAATGTTCCATTGACAGCAAATCTATTTATTGAATCTACTACCACAACTGTTCCTGTTATTCACCGTAATACGACAATGGGTGACCTGATGGCAAATCCAAAAACAGCACCAGTCTTTGCCCAAATGGAGGGCCTAGCCCAAAAATCGGAGCCTCAATCCGATGAAGTATCTTCTACAATGCTTGCAGCATTGGCAAAATATATGCCTCTTCGCTCATTATTAGCATTCGGTGTGATCACTGATGAGGCTCTTGAGTTACTTTTGCAACAACTCAACAGTGCGGTGAAGCCAACAGAGAAGATCATTAAATAATTGGTCTTCTAACAAGATAGTAACGGAAAAACTATAATGTTTTTTTGTGCTCGAATATGAAGATCTTATAAGTTAGCAATCTAATCCCGATGAACGTTATTTCATCGGGATTGATTCTTTATGCGCTTTCAGGAATAAAAAGGTAGATGAGCAATAGGTTTTACTTTAAAGATTTTATTATAGATGGGGTGGAAAAATATGTGGAAAATAGGTATCGTAGGTGCGGGGTACTGGTCAGAAAAACACATTAAGGCTTGGAAATTCATTAAGGATGCTCAAATAACAGGAATCTGTGATCGCCATGATGCAGTACTGAATGACAAATCGGACAGATTCAACATTCCAGAAAAATTACGATATTCGGATGTGGCAACCATGCTTGAAGAAGCAGATCTGGATGTACTGGATATTATTACACCACCCGACACACATTTAGAACTAGTGAAATTAGCTGCTGCTGCAGGCAAACATATCATGTGTCAAAAGCCATTTGCGAGTTCCGTTACGGAAGCCGAGGAAATGGTAAGAATTGCGGAAGAAGCAGGCATACGTTTGATGGTGACGGAGAATTGGCGCTGGCTTGAACCGTTCCAATTGATTAAAAAATTGCTAATGGAAAATACGGTGGGTAAAATGAATACAATTCGTTATATTCATACAGATTATTATTCCCCAAGATTTTCTCTGGAACAGAAACTGCCACAGCCTTTTTTCAGGGATATGCCTCATTTGTTATTCTTTGAGATGGGTGTACACTGGTTTGATACTTGGCGTTTCCTGTTCGGAGAACCTGAACGTCTGTATGCAGAGATAAGCAAGATAAGCGCCTATACTCACGGTGAAGACAGCGGTATGGTTATGCTGGGATATAAGGATTATGTCGGCCTTATGGATATGAGTTGGGCAACTCGTCGCGAGCTAAGCGAGCCTTTTCCGAAGCATGTACTTCCAAATCACAAGGAACAGCTCATCATTGAAGGAGATATCGCGACCATCAAGCTTTATATAGGTGGAAAAATGTCCATCATTGATAACACTGGAGTGGAGAAGGTATATGCCGAACGAACAGAGCTAGACTACGAGGATAGTCACCGTAAACTCCAAACCCATTTCATTGAGTGTTTAAATACAGGTGCGGAATTCCAGACCAGCGGTTCGGATAATATAAAAACGCTTCGCTTAGTATTTGATACATATGACAGTGCGGCGAACCACAAAGTTAAACTGTATAAAGGATAAATGATATCAGATAACTACAAACATAATGGTGTACTACACGATACCTTTAGAACTGAGTTATCATTAAGTAACTTAAACCTCTGATACGTTCAATCCTTCATGTAGAAAAGAAGTCGCGAAATCAGCGACTTCTTTTCTATCTATAAAATATCTTAAATGAAGAACCAGTTAGTTTTTCTCTTAAGTTGGGCGGGAGATAAACCTTAATCTGGCTAATACAACTAAAACAACTGGAATGACGATACAGACTGTAACATCAAAATTAAACCAGTATGGTCCAAATACACTTGTATAGAAAACAGGGTTAGGAATAATAAAACCAGCTAGGCCAAAAATCATCAAACCTAAGGGTAAAATAAGAATTTTTTGATTCTTCAAGCCAAATAATTCTGTCACAGCTATCCTAAAAGCATACATATATACTACTGTTTTAATATAAGTTGCTAATAACCAAGCACATGCTATTATAGCTTCCATTCGCTCTATGATGTTACCTACACTTATCTTCTGGGCTAAAAAAAAGGTGGTATATAAATTATGTTGAGAAAGAAACGCACCTAACACTAAAATGGAAGTCAAAACGATTATAAAAAGAACTAAACATCCAAAGCCTGTAGTAAAAAGAATATCTCGTTTGGTATGTTGATGCATTAGGACGTACGGGAGCAAGAATATGATAGGGATAATCTCACCGACAGGATATACTACACTGGCTACAGTACCTTGTACGAGAGATCGTAAATCTATACCCAGTACTGGAAATAAATTATCAATTTTAAAATTTGGAATTAAAAAGATCAAAAATAATAAGATAAACAGAAGAACAATGGGGGCCATCAATTCGCTGACCCGCCCTAGAACTTCAACACCTTGAATTTGAGCCCAGGTCGCCACACAAACAAGCATAAACATGATAATTGGAAGTGGTGTACGTGGGTACATCTGTGTATTAATGAAATCAGATGCGTTTCGAATGAGCGTTGAAGCACTTATCATAAAATAAAATAAAAATATACAGTAAACAAGAATTCCTGTCCATGCACCTAATATACCCTTACATATCTGCAAAAAGGACTTTTTAGGATCTATGTTGTATATCTTGAGGTACACAAACATTAGCAATACTCCTAAGGGAATTCCTATAAGGCAGCATATCCAAGCATCTTGTTTAGCGAATGCAGTCAACCCCGAAGGATAAGCAAATAACATATCACCCATGACTAACAACCAACAAAGTGCTGAAATTTGTTTAGTGGAGATTCGTTCTTTTCTGTCCAGCACGATTTGAATATTCCCTCCTGAGCTCCAAGTTTTTCTAGATACTTCTGGTATTATGTGCTACAGATTGTCATTATATTTACTACAATAAAAAACTAACTTGGAGCTAATTATTTCAGATACTGCTGAAGTATACAAAGTAAGCAGAAAATCGCTTAAAAGGGAGAGGTGATGGCCGTCAATTAAACAGACAGTCAAAGCAGTAAATGGAGTTAATATGCTCAACAATTCACAGTAATGAAGCGGCGCATGAGCGGGCTTATCCTACAAAGTGGAATTTCCAGGGATCAGTCTTTTCCCAGTGTTGGTTTTAAATAAAATTTTGATGAGAGTACTTCTTCCAGCAGCAGCATTGAGTATTATCATTTAAGTGAAAATAAATCGATACTTAATAAATTCAAATGTCCTAATCAGCATGACAGTGCTAAAGGAGATATTCAGTCGATGAAATCGTACACACCACAAAAAGTTGCAATGCTTATCATGAACAACAAAAGTAATGAGCATAAGATGCTCCAAAAAAAGTCGAAACATATGAAAAAAATTAGATTTATTAAAAACATCTGAAAAGATCGACGGTTTTTTTGTGTCAAGTCCGTTAGACGGACTCGAGCTAGAACTTGAAGAATGGAATAAGGGAGAACGGCAATCGGTACAAGTTCTTTTCCTCCGTCAATTTGTCCAGGGACATGCAGGCCGCTTATTTTAGCGGCTTTTTTTGTTTATCGATAAGACCTTTTCCCTTGCTAAGAGAGGATGGGATATCACTACTGTAATGCTCAAGAAACGTAGTGCTAGCCAACATGAAAATCTAGTTCTATTTTATAATTCATGACTTGACCTTAGGCCAGACCTAAGGTATATGCTTTACTCATATTCAATGAGTTGGGGGAGAGAAGCATTTGAAACAGGAAATTACCATTAGCGAGTTTGCCAGACTCATGGGTGTATCGGTTCATCAAATTCGCTATTTTGAGGAAAAAGGGATATTATACCCGTCCTACATGGATGAAAATCAATATCGGATGTATGGTATTGAAGAGATTTATCGGCTTTCACATATTTTGTTACTCCGCAAGGCGGGCTTGTCTGTACAAGCCATTCGGGATTGGAGTGCGCAAGGAACGCCAGATGATATGAAACAATTGCTTGAACAGTCAGTTGCCAGAATTGAGAAGGAGATGCAGAACCTTCGAACATTAAGTGATTTGATCGGGAAAGTGCTGGACGAGAACGAGCAATATGGGCTGGAGATCCCTTCATTTATACACCTCAATCAATTGCGATGCTGTCAGAAGAAGCAACCAGGATGACGAAAAGAAAGTACTACAAAAATCAGTTAAACATGATTTTCCCTCACTTGGAAAGTAGCGGACTAGAACTCTATACTCTTGGCGGAGAACTAAAAGTCATGTCACTTCAAATCAATGATCTCATAAGCATTGGGAAAATGAGAGTGTTTAGATTTTAGAAATGGCTTGATTCGACAAATTTGGGCATCCGGAACTCAACTTGGTGTCCAAAACCAATTAAAGTAACAGAAAGTACTAGGACTTTCTCGTTGTGCGTTCAATCTGTAATCCCAAGTTGATTGACACTATATTCAATTTCTCTACTAAAAGGAGGCTCCTAATTACGATCCAAGATATTACTGATACAGTATCCGGCAGTCGCCTCGTAGCAATGGCTTTCGTGAGAAGGGCTCTTTTGTTCGTTTAAAATAGTTTTTGATCAATAAATATAAACCCATGAAGATGTGCTTGCAACAAGAGCTGCTAATGTCATCCGTGGCATTATTTATCGAGGGACAAGACAGGAACATAGTCCCACTGAAGTCGCTATTTAAGCGGCTTTTTTATTTAATCGGTACCAAGTTGAGGCTATTGCTATCAACTGCCGTTAGCGTGTTGTTTAAACGATAAGAACGTCATCGGGGCAATGAAGACCAGCAAGGGATTGAACCTTTTTGTTCAGATAGACTTGCTCTCCTTGGATTCGACGATATGCGGATTTTTACTGTGCTTGTGAACGATCAGGCATAACGGTGGGAGTACCGTTTGCTACAGGCTCCGTAGTATCAGTCTTCTCCAAAAAAACATGCATATAACGCAAAAGAATCCGCATTTATCATTGTTCAGCCCAATGCTATATTTAAGTTGCTTAAAGGGAAACGCTTGAATAGAGAAAGAGAAGATGATAGGAGGTTGTAACATATGAAGAGCAATGTTTCTCTTCAAACCGGCAAGCTCGTGCGAGGAGAAAAAACAGGCTTTATTGCAGAAATGAAAAAAAACTATTTGCTGTATTTGCTGGCTTTGCCCGGAATTGCCGTCATTTTTATTTTTTCCTATCTGCCTATGGGTGGAATCGTCATTGCCTTCCAAGATTTTAACCCGATCAAAGGGATAACCGGAAGCGAATTTGTAGGCTTAAAAAATTTCAGCTTTTTTATTGAATCGACGGATACGTTAAAGGTTATCGCCAACACTTTGTTTCTGAACACGCTATTCATTTTGTGTGGAACATTGGGATCGGTAGCCATTGCAATCATGTTCTCGGAGCTAACGGGAAAAGGATTCAAGCGGGTTACGCAAACGCTCGTTACGCTGCCGAACTTCTTATCCTGGACGGTAATCGCGATGTTCTCGGTCTCGCTGCTCTCGACCGACACAGGAATGATCAATCAGATGCTTGGCCTGTTTGGAGTTGAACCGATTTCCTTCTATAACGAGCCGGGATACTGGCCCTGGATTCTGGTGATCATGAAAATATGGCAGGGAGCCGGCTTTGGTTCCATCGTATATCTGGCTACCATTACGGGAATCAATCCGGATATCTATGAATCCGCTTCCATTGATGGGGCGAGCCGTTGGCATAAAATACGCTACATCACGTTGCCTTTACTGAAGTCGACGATCATTCTGATGCTGCTCTTGGCCATGGGAGGTATTTTTTACGGCGATTTCGGCATGATCTATGCGCTGATTGGCCGAAACGTGGCGTTGTATCCAACAACGGATGTGATCGACACCTATGTCTATCGCGCCCTGATGGATCTGGGGGATATGAGCATGGCAGCTGCCGTTGGTTTCTTCCAATCTCTTGTTGGATTCATATTGGTTGTCGTGGTGAATAGTCTGGCCAAGAAATTCAGTCCGGAATCCGCACTTTTCTAAATCTAGCAGAAGTCAAAGGCAGGTGAAGTAATGTGGTAATCAAGGAAAGTTGGCAGGACCGCACCGTAAAAATCGCTTTTTACGTCCTGCTGACCGTATTTGCAATCTTTTGTCTGTTTCCGTTCATTTCCGTTATCAGCAGCTCGCTTTCGACTGAATCCAGCATTCTGAAGTACGGCTATTCACTCTGGCCGCGTGAGTTTTCACTGGATGCCTACAAACTGATCTTTAAGGATGCCACGATTTATAGAGCTTACGGGGTCACGATTTTTGTCACTGTTGTAGGCACGGCGCTGGCTATGCTGGTCACTTGTGCGCTTGCCTATCCATTGTCGCTTCGTCATCTGAAGTACCGGAACACGATCAACTTTTACGTCTATTTCACCATGCTTTTCCACGGTGGTCTGGTAGCAAACTACCTGCTTATCAGCAAATACCTGGACATGAAAGACACGATCTGGGTGCTGATCATTCCGGCACTGGTCAGTCCATGGAACATGTTCTTGATGCGCAACTTCTTCAAATCAATTGACGAATCGCTGGCGGAATCGGCCAAAATCGATGGGGCGAATGACATCTACATTTTATTCCGCATTATTTTGCCCATCTCCATGCCTGCCATAGCAACAGTTGGATTGTTTTACGCACTTGCCTTCTGGAACAAATGGTTTGAAGCGATGTTGTACATCTCCAAAGAGGATTTGTGGCCGCTGCAATATTTGATCATGAGAATTATGAGCAATACGCAATTCGCATCCGAGTTGTCTTCCAAAGTCAGTTTACCCAACTATGTAGTGCCTACGCTGACCACGCGCCTAGCCACTACAGTAGTGACGATTGGGCCGATTATTTTCCTGTATCCTTTCCTTCAGAAATATTTCGTCAAAGGATTGATGGTAGGGGCAGTGAAAGGATAATCCGATCCGTGTGCTGTCCCTTTCATTCATACAAGAAATTGGAATAGCTTCTGCGGAGTGGAGAGACTGGAGCTATTCGGAAGACTAACATCATAAAGGGAGGTTGTTGTATCATGAAAAAAATAACCAAAATTCTTGCAGCCCTTGTTGTTACCGCTCTCTTGAGCGGACTGCTGAGCGCATGCTCATCCTCATCCAGCAGTACAGAAGGCGCGAGCGCTTCATCGACTGATCCCGCTACACTGAAGGTCATGCTTTTCGGCGACAAGCCGGTAGACATGGACAAGGTGCTTACCGAGTTCGGCAATCGTAGTAAGGATACGTTGAATACAACGCTAGATCTCGAATTTAACCCGGCATCAGACCATAAACAGAAAACTAAACTGAAGCTGGCAGCAGGTGAAGCGGTAGACCTGATGTTCGACGCGCCCTGGATGAACCTGAACCAGAATATTTCCCAAGGCTTCTATCAGGAGCTGGATAAATATTTTAATAATGACGAATATCCCGGCTTGAAAAAAGCATTTTCGCAAGAGTTTCTTGATGCCAACAAAGTCAATGGACATCTCTATGCGATTCCGATCACAAACATGTACTATGACTCCGAGGTTGTATATATTCGCAAGGATCTGAGAGAAAAATACGGTTTGGCTCCGATCCAGTCCTATGACGATCTTAAGGTGTATCTCGACAAAGTAAAGGAAAACGAGCCTGAAATGATTCCGTTTGCTCTAATGGGAGATCGCGGATTCTTTAAAATGTTTGGCAATGAGGAGCCTCAGACCCAGGTTCGTTCAGAGCCTTATGCGATTGCAGGAACCGGCACCACCTTTAATCTGATTTTATCCGAGGATGGTAAAAAGGTGCTGGGAGCCCCAACGCTTGGCGATCCTGAAGAGGAATTTGCCAAGTATCCGACGCCATTCAACAGCGCAGATTACTTTTACGGCAATAACGATACGAAGGTCGAATGGAACCAATATGTACAGAAGGACGTTTTAAACGAAAAAGACCCCGGCGCATTGTTCGCCAGTGGCAAATCGGCTGCAAACGAAGGTACCATTAATGGCTTTGCAAGCATGCGAGACAAACTGAAAACGGCAGTACCAGAAGCAGAGCTGGAGTTCTTTGTGTATAACTCCAAAATCCGCAATATGGAAAAAGGTGCTATCGGAACGGAATACAAAGCGTGGAACTATCTCGTTATTCCGGCGACCTCCAAAAACGCAGACCGCACCATGAAATTCCTGGATTGGCTGTTCGGCGATCAGGAAAACCACGATCTGTTCGAACTGGGCATCGAGGGCACGCATTGGACAAAATCGGGCGAGAAGGAATATAAATCGACAGAACTGACGAAAAATTATGCATTCCCTGGATATGAACTGACCTGGAATCCAACGATGTCTCGCATCAGTGGCGATAACTCTGAGGACGCCATGAAGCTCATCACCTATCAAACACAGGACGAAACGTATTACAAGCTTCCACTAGCTGGGTTTGTATTTAATACCGAACCTGTCAAAACAGAAATCGCCAAGCTTCAGCCGAAAGCTGCCACGCTTGATCCGATTCTGAAAAGCGGACTGGACGCCAACTGGCGCCAAAGTGCCGCAGCCTTGAATGAGGAGCTACGCAATCTTGGTCTTGAGAAGGTTCGCGAGGAACTGGTGAAACAGGCTCAGGCGTTCCTGGATCAGAACGAGAGCTAATATCTTCATTTCGCTGATCGGATGCAGCAAAGAACACCCGTGCCAACAGGCGGGTGTTCTCTGCATGTACGACCACCCTTGGGAGCTTTATATGCGGACTCCTTTGAAAGTCGCGTTTAGTCACCTTCACTTACTTGATTGGAATCTCGTATAAAAATCTTTTATGCTGTGCAATTTCGGTTTATGATGGAACCAAGACCATTGACGTAACGGGAGCGAGCAACATGAAAATTCGACCGAATTTCACGCAGAGCCTGTTTTTCAAGTTCTCTGTAGCTTTTTTAGTAGCAGGCCTTCTTCCGATCTTCGTGCTGAGCATGCTCTCCCTGTACCAGTTTACCGGACAAATCGAGCGTCACACGGTCAACAACATACAGCAAATGATGGTGTACATGCGTAATAACGTGAACGACATGCTGAGAAAATACGATGATATTTCCAATTTGATGTACACCAAGGCACAACCAGACGACATTTTTTTGAAAAAATCCTCAGAGTTGTATCCGAGTGGATTTAACTCGTCTGCCATGGATGATTTCATTAAAACGGTGCTGTTCAGCGATGCGAATATCCAGAATGTGCTGTTTGTCCGCTCAGAGGACGGAACGCTGAACCAGCAATCCCGTGGCAGCAAGCAAATGGACCCTTTTGTCAGTTATCCGCCGATAGAGTGGAACTACACGCTTACCACGAACCCAAAAAAGCTGGCCGTTTTTCCATATCATATGGAAGCATATTACAATTCTCAGGATTTGGTGATGACTTTTGCTCGGAGCTGGATTGATACCTCAAGAGGGGTGCAGAATCCGGCCCGAATCTACGGAACCTTGTTTCTGGATATTGACGTTAACGTGTTTGACAGTTTGCTTCAGCAGTCGAGACTTGGCAAAAAGGATGAAATTTTCATTGTAAATGAAAACGGAATCATTTTATATTCGAACCGGCGTGATAAAATCGGCTCCCGATTTGACGAATTTGGAGTCAAATCCCGTGGAGATATGATCATTTTCAGTGAGCCGCTTCCTTATATCCAAGGCAAAGTTGTGGGGTTGATGTCCAAGGAGGATATTTATTCCCCAATTATCCGGACAAAAAATAGCGTCTGGGTGGCCGCTTTAGCAAGCTTTGCTGCTTTGTTTCTGATGGGCTTGATGTTTTCACGGATGTTCACCAGACCTATTTTGCAGTTAATACGCCAGATGATCAAAGTAGAGTCGGGCAATCTGGATATCGAGATGAAGGTTGGCCGCAAGGATGAGATGGGACGGCTTGCTAATGGTTTTAACCGAATGGTAGAACGACTCAAGGAATACATTAACGATGCATATATCAATGAGATCAAACGAAAGCAGTCAGAGCTGAACGCGCTGAAAAGCCAGATTCGACCACATTATTTGTATAATACGCTAGAGGTTATTCGCATGAGCGCGGTTGCCAATGGGGATCGGAAAGTAGCTGATATGATCCATGCGCTCTCAGACCAGCTGCAATATGTTATTGATTATGGGGATGAGTCCGTAACGCTGGAACAGGAGCTAGAGCACCTTCGACACTATTTTCATCTGATTGAGGTTCGGTTTGACCATCGTATTTCATTACAAGTCGAGCTGCAGTCGCCAGAGTTGACCTCGGCCAGCGTGCTTAAGCTTATTCTGCAGCCTATCGTTGAAAATGCGGTTCATCACGGCATTCGTCCCAAGGGCGGAAAAGGAATCGTGTTAATCACAATTGAACGGCTGGAAGGTGATATTCTCGGTATAACCATATACGATGATGGGGCAGGGATGGAGCAAGAGCAATTAGAGTCCCTGCGGATTCATTTGAATAACCAGGATCGAAACATGGGCAAAAGTATCGGTATTAAAAATGTGCATGAGCGCATTAAGGCAGCATATGGAAGCCAGTATGGACTAGACATGGAGAGCAGACCGCATATCGGAACCTCGGTACGGATTTTGCTTCCTCTGAACCTGGAGGTGCGGCATGAACACGATTCGAATGATTCTCGCTGACGATGAGCCAGTCATCCTGAGAGGCTTAAAAATGCTCATCGATTGGGAGGAGCTCGGCATTGAAATTGCAGGTGAGGCCTATGATGGAAACGAACTGATTGAGTTGATTGATCGCTGCAACCCGGATCTGATTGTCAGTGACATTTGCATGCCCGGCCAATCCGGCATCGATGTACTGAGGTATGTTCAGGCGTCCCGACGAACACCGAAGGTTGTTTTTATAAGCGCCCACAAAGAGTTTGATTATGCCCAGGAGGCATTGAAGTATGGCGCACTGGACTATTTGGTTAAGCCCGTGAATACCGATCAGCTGAAGCAAGTGATTCAAAAGGCAGTATCCTTAATCAGGGACGAGACGGAAGAGGAGCGTAAGCGTGAGAAGCTTCAGCATCTGGAGCGGGATAATAAAGATAGATCCTTTGAAGAACTGCTGGATCGTTTGACCGATGGTGATGATAAGGCCGTTTATGCGCTTCAGAAGTTCTTGAACCTGAACGATGGCAAGCTTGCGGCCGTTTGCGTGGGCGATTACAGCCGCGGTGTGCAGGACCAGATAAGATGGCAGAAGCGAGAACGCAAGCTGATTGATTTTGCCATAACCAATGTCATGCGCGAAAGCTTGAAAAACATCCCAAACAGCTTATTCTTCCGCAAAGGAGACATGTTTTGTTATCTCATTTTATGTGATGATTTCAGTCTGCCGATTCAGGTATCCAAAACAGTTCGGGATCAGGTTCGCAACTATTTGAAGTTGGATATGACGATTGGTGTGGGAGGCGCCGTAAGTTCCCTTCAGGAAGCGGCCGTCTCTTTCAGACAAGCACTGGAAGCCTTGGAATGGGCTTACTTTCTAAGCCCCGGACATGTAATCCCGTATGATACGTCTCCAGCAGAGCCTGCTGCACAGCTGCGTATTGAGGAAATGCAATCACAGCTACTTGATCACCTTATTGAGTCAGTCGGCCCGGATGCTCTGCACGAGCCCCTATCACGGCTGGTGCTTGCGATCAAGCAGGCTGCAGTCGGCAATAAGCACACGGCTGTATCTGGCGTTTACGATACGCTGATAACGCTCCGCCAGGAATTGCAGACTATGGGTGTTTCACTGGAGTCATACAATGAAGATTTTCGTATTTTGCTTAAGCGGATCAGTGATTTCGATACCTTGCAGGAAGTGGAGGCTTACGTCGGCGAGTTTATCGCGGACATTCATGCGTTGGTGAAGAGTCGCCTGGGCAACAAAGAGCATGTGCAGATCAAGCGCGTAAAGGAATACATTGAGGCCAATTATGCGCAGAACATTACGCTGGATTCGATAGCGGAGCTCATTTACATGAATCCTTCCTACTTTAGCACTTTTTTCAAAAAACATACGGGGCAAAACTATAAACAATATTTGACTGAGATACGGATGAAGCATGCTCGCCAGATGCTGCTACACTCCGATTTGATGGTCTATGAAATCGCGGAAAAGGTGGGATATAACAGCGCCCGTTTGTTTAGCGACATGTTTCGCAAGCACTATGGTCAGATTCCACAAGAATTCAGGCAATCGAAGGGAACGGCGGTACATGGATTACACAACTAAACATCGTCGGTCATACATTTACGATTTCAGGCTTGTCTGGTGGAAGAAGATCATAATTGCGTTGCTGCTTGTGGTGATTCCAGGCTGCGGCCTTGTAACGAGGGAAGATTCTGTCTCATCGCCTGCCTCTGAGACGGAGCCGGTTCATTTGACGATTACCTATGCCATGGGAGATGGAGCACACCACAAGGGCATTCAAACGATCATTAACGACTTTAAAAAATCGCATCTCAACGTGCAAATTTCGGTAGTTGAACATACACAGCAAGCCAAGGGGTATGCAGATGAACTTTCATTGCTTGATGCAATGGGCCAATTCCCCGATCTACTGGAAATGCGGGATACCCAGATGTTTGCCGATGCAGGCTTGCTAGCTGAGCTGCCGAAGAGCATAGCCGGGCTGTTTGACGACATTCCCAAGGTGAATGGAACTATATATACTGCTCCTCTTAAAGCGGAGGTGCCTCAAGGCATTGTGTATAACAAGAGGCTGTTTCGGGAATGGGGGCTAAGCGAGCCTGCCACGTATCAGCAATTTCTTGAGGTGTGCAAAATTATTCGAAACAAAGGTATTTATCCGCTTGTTGTCGGCGGTAAGGACTTATGGCATATGGGCTTCTGGACAAACCATTTTATGCTGGATCATGTGTATTCCAAGGATCAGGAGTGGAACCGCAAGCGAACCGCGGGTCAGGTTAGCTGGACGGATGCCGGCCCCAAGGCCGCCTTCCATGACATGAAATTATTGTGGGATGAGGAATACATCGTTCCCGGCTTCATGAACATTGCGGATCATCAGACCATTGACTATTTGGTTAGTGGCAAGGCGGTGATGATGATGTCAGGCCCCTGGATGTTCAGCCAGTTGAAGCAAGCCGATCCTGAGTTTGAAATTGGATTCTTTCCGGTTCCTGACCGTCAGGGACGTATTCATATATTTGGATTGCCGCAGCCTTCCGGCTGGGCCATGTCATCTCTGGCGGCTGCCGATCCGGATAAAGCTAAGGTTATCGAGCAATTTTTACATTTTTTCTACAGCAATGAAGAGTATCCGAAGTATTTACAGGCTGTGGGCGGTACTCCGGTTACCAAGGAGCATGAGTTTATTCAGTCTTCCGAACTTATGCAAGAGGTAGAGCAGTGGCTTGATAATCCTGATATGGTAAAGCTGCGCGGGATGGAGCATTATTGGGGAGCGGACGAGATCCCGCCCGGCTTCCGCAATGCATTCTATGAGCTTGTGCAGGCCACGCTCTCCGGTAATATGTCGATCGATGACGCATTAATTGGAGCAGACCGGATTTGGGACGAGTAAAAAGCCCACCCTTAGCTTTGTGAAAACAGTTGAACTGTTTTCCAGTAAAAAAAGAGACTGCTCTGCAGTGTTCATATCCCCTCCAAGTAAAAAAGTGTGTAAAAGGTGCACTACGTTTACTTGGAAGGGGATTTTTCATGGTCAAAAAATGGTTAGAAAGATGGGGATAACTCCAAAAAAATCAGCATACGCAACTAGAAAAATGCACATATACAACAACGGGCGGCTAAAATACAATATTGATGATAAATGTAAGCGCTAACAAATTCGAAATAGAGATTCAAAGAGGAGGGAAAGGATGAGCAAAACAGGAAAGTCGAGTTTATGGAAACGCATTACGGCGATGCTGGCCATTGCAGGCATGCTCCAAAGTTTAATTGTGCCAACGGGAAAAATAGCAGCATCAGATGAGGGAGAGATTGCTACGAATTATATTGTTCAGATCAATGAGACAGTCACGGACGGATTTACCCATCCAGGGGTGGGGCTGACCAAATCAAGGCTGGAAACGATAAGATCGATGGTAATTGCCAAAAAGGAGCCTTGGTACTCGTATTATAACGCAATGACCGTCTCTTCCTCGGCGTCCAAAACGGTAACCTCCAGCAATCAAAGCTCTGCCGATCCGACTAAGCCCGCAAGCGATGCCTTCAACAGCCAGGGATTTAACTCCAGATTCATAGCGGATGGATTAAAAGCGTATACACAGGCACTCATGTACTACATTACCGGCGATGTGACTTATCGGGCCAATGCCATGCATATTATTCGAATTTGGTCCCAGATGAATCCCAATAAATATGTATACTTTAACGATTCCCATATTCATACAGGCATCCCGCTCAACCGTATGGTTGCGGCAGCAGAAATACTTCGTTATACGAGCAGCCCAAACCCTGAGCTGGCTTGGACGGAGAAGGACACGACCGACTTTACGAATAATCTGGTTACACCTGTTATTGAGAATTTTCTGCATGACAACAATCGCTTCATGAATCAGCATAACTATCCGCTGCTCGGAGCGATGGCAGGTTACATTTTTACGAGCAATACAGAACGTTATGAGGAAGCGGTGGAATGGTTCACTGTGAATACAACTGCCAAGAATCAGGGGTTCAATGGCTCAGTCAAGCAATTGTTCCGTCTGATCGATTCAAACGCAGTGACCGGGGAAGCAGTTAACCCCCCTGTGGTTCAACATGTGGAAATGGGGCGGGACCAGGCGCATGGCGGCGGTGATTTGACCAACGCGGTTATTATTTCGCGCATGCTGCTGGCGCAGGGTACCAAGGTTGACCCCGTGCTCGGTACCGTTTCTACCGGGGCAGATGCAGTCGGTCCGTATGAGTTCTTAAATGACCGCATTCTTGATGCAGCCAACTTCTTCTGGCAATATATGCTCGGATACGATACTTCGTGGATTCCCGTGGTCTCCAGTACTGGGAAGGATGGCAGCGCCAAAGGTATTTATCGTACATTTTCGGACTCTTATCGTGGCAGAATGACAACCGCCAACTTCTGGGATCTTTATTATTACTATACGTACGAAAAAGGTGTTGATCTATCAGAAAAAGCACCATTTTATTATGAAGCGTTTACAAAACGAATCCCTTCCAATTATTATCACCAGGGTTCGCTTAAACAGAACTGGGACAATGTTGACGGCGGTGGAGACTTCTGGCTTTACCTACCGGCCGAGGCAGCAGCTGAAGGGGCGACGATGCTGCCCAAGGAACAGCTCGATCCAGCTTTGGTCGAACTGGAGGATCGTTATAGTGTCTTTGATTCGAATTCGGAGAAAAAGCAGGAGGGAAATACCACTTATATTAATGTGAAAGCTACAGAGCGAGGCAACCGACTTGTCTTTCAAAATCTGTCTTACGCCGACCGTTCAGGCTCTCGCCTCATCGGACTGAAATTCCGAACTGACGGCAAGGCAACGGTGACGCTCAGCAAAGAACAGAATTCCACACCTTATCACACGTTAACCTTGCCGGATACCCATGGTGAATGGAAATATATCACCTTCGATATGGGCATCAGTCACGTCACCTATGGTCAGCTTGATAATGACTATAACCTTCTCTATTTAAACGTGACTGGCAATGGCACAACGGTTGACCTGGATCATTTGAATGTATTGGCAGGACAGCAACTTACACCACCGTCCTTTGTGCTTGGCAATGAAACCATGGATATCGTCACTGTAGCTGGTACGCCCTTGACGATCGATTTCTCGGCCACGGATAGCTCGGGCGGGGATACCCTTTCCTACGAGATCACAGATCCGCCACCAGGAGCAGCTCTGCAACAAAACACCGGAATTTTCACGTGGCACACCGCTGAGCCGGGCTCATATTCCTTCGTTGTTGTCGCCTCTGATGGTGCAACTGTAGCAACAAAGAACGTGCATGTAGTTGTGGCGATTGATCGCAATGCCGCGATTCAAACGGCAATCTCCAGCTACGATGAGCAAACTAAATACACGTCTTCAACGTTGAAACACTTTCAGGAGGCTTACAATCAGGCGCTGGCACAGCTTCAAACAGCAACTGATGAACAATTCAACGAGCAACTGCTTGTGCTAAAGCAAGCAACAACAGACCTTGAACTGCTTACACCGCCGTTATTGGACGGCAGCATGGATTATTCGGGAATTGTGACCTCTAGTTTTGGCAGCTCCATTTCCATGCTAGTGGACGGCAATAACAATACGTATCCCGTATACACGCTTGCACCTTATCCAGATCTGTACCATATTCTGGATTTCGGGCCAAATTATAAAGGTTCCGCAGAGCGATTTGGCTTGCAGAGCCGAATGAATTTTGTCGATCGCATGGCAGGATCGGCGATTTTTGGCTCAAACGACCGGGTGAACTGGACGAGACTTACATCAGACGAAACGGCGTTTACCGACGAGATGGCTATGCTGGAGGTTGACTCGTCTCTTCGGAAGGAGCGGTATCGCTTTATTAAAATACAAATGCTCCATCCGCAGCCGGATGTACTGTGGGGAACCGTTGGCAATATGCTTGAACTGGGCGAGTTCAGAATTTACGGAGAGCGGCATGAATCGCAGAATAAATTGGAGGCGGTTTCGATTGGTTCAGAGCAGGCTGTTCAGCGCCGCATCGGTATTGGCGACCAGGCAAAAGTGACCTTTCAATCCTCGGAACCCATCCTAGATGTACAGGTAACGATTCAAGGACAGGAAGCGCAGGTTGAGTCTACCGATCAGCTCCATTGGACGGCTACGGCGACCATGGACAATACTGCGGTTACCGGGAATGTATCCTTCAATATTCGTTATAGAACAGCAGATGACGTTGCTGCTGAGCCAGTCATTTTTACAACAGATGATTCCATATTGTATCTGGTTAATTCATCGAATCGGATTCAGGTCGGCAAGCTGGCTATGGTTGTCGCATCGGATGACCAGATTGGGGGAGGTGTGCCGAAGGATAAGGTCGGTTATGCGCTGTTTGACGGCAACCTCACCAACTTTGGTGATTTGGCTACAGGAGCAGGCTCCTATTATGTGGTCGATTTTGGCGAGAGCGCCAAGGTCAAGTTAAGCGACATTATGCTAATGCCTCGTCCCAATTTCCCCGGACGCATGAACGGCTTGGTTATCCAGGGCTCCAATGACAAAACGAGCTGGACAAACCTGACCCGACCTGCTTCAGGAACGAAGGAAGGGCAGTGGACATACATTGGCAGTCGTGAGCTACTGAATGAGGGAGATTATCGTTATTTGAAGCTGTTTAATTCGACAAACTGGTTTGGCAATGTATCCGAGGTCGAATTTTATGGGGACTATCAATACGATTCGTTAGATTCCAGAGTAGTTGCTGCTGACGGTTATACTCAAGGTAGTTACTACCAATATCAGAAAGAGGTGCAGCGAATCAAGAAGGCATTCCAGCAGCCAGGGGCGGATAAAAAGGGATTGTTTCAGCAGCTCTTGGTTGCAGAGAAGAAGCTCGTATCCCTGGAAAACTTGATTGGGACCAGAATTGAAATTGCTCCATCCATGGTGGCTGCTTCAACATCGGTATGGGGAACGGGCGCTTCCAAGGAAACGAATGGCTGGTATGCGTTTGATGGCAATACAAGCACTTATACCGACAC